>CAWJBX010000001.1:0-28976 GCA_963841195.1 uncultured Actinomycetes bacterium
CCGTCGGGGCGACATCCTCGCAGGTCGGCGCTGGATCACGACGACAGCGGTCGTAAATTGGGGGCCTCAAGCGGTGCCGCCGACCGTCGATCGAGTCGAGAGCGGCACTCTGAGAATTCACAGGTTTTGACGCAACGAATTCTCGGGGCGCGGCGTCTATAGCCACGGTTGGAAGCGGCGGTATCGGAGGGCGGGTAGTGCAAGCGAGCGCAGACGGGGCAGCGCGACGCCGCTGGTGGGTGATCGGGGCGGTCGTCGCCGTCCTGCTCGTCGCGAACACGCTCGTCGTCTGGAACCTCGTCGCGACGCACGGCGCGACCGCTCAGGCCGAGACCGCCCAGACCCAGACCGCGTCCACGCTCGCGGGCCGGCGCACCGATCTCGACACACTGCGCAAGAAGCAGGCACAGGCGACGTCGACACTGAACCGAGAGACGCAAGAACGCAACGACTTGACCGCGCGCGAGAAGCTCGCCGTCAAACAGACGAACGCCCGCAAGGCGGCGATCGAAGCGGCGTTCGCGCAGATCAACAAGACGCACGGCCACATGCTCTCGTTGAACGAATGTCTGTTGAAGGTGCAGGCCGCGCTCAACACCGTGAGCGTCGGCGATCTGACCAACGGCTCGGTCGCGTTGGCCGAAGTGCAACAGCTCTGCGAGACGACATGAAACGAGGCGTGCTCGCAGCCATCGTCGCCGGCGTGCTCGTGCTCGGCGCGGGCGAAGCCGCGTTCGGAACCAACGTCGTGCACGCGCATCAGACCGAGACGGCGCGGCAGCGCACACTCGCTGACACTCGCGACAAACTCACCGACGTCAACGCGACGATCAACGAGGAACAACAGACCTACGACCAGACGCAGCGCGACATCAAGACGCGCACCGGTGAGGTCACCGCGGCGCGCAACAAGCTGGCGGGAGCCGAGGGCACCCTCGCGTCGGTGACGCACAACTTGAGCTCCGCGACGAACGCTGCAAACGAAGCCGCTGCGAACGCGCAGAAGCTTTCGCAGTGCGTGAACGGCGGCAAGCTGGCAACAGCCGAACGCAAGAACGGCGACACCTCGAGCGCGATCGCAATGCTGCGGGCGGTACAGCCGATCTCCGCGTCACTGCCGACCAACGGCGACAGCGATCCGTATGTGTTCCCGTTCGACTTCGCCGATCCGTCGGTACTGCACGTCGGCGGCACGTACTACGCCTATTCGACGAACTCGGCGATCGGGAACATGCCGGTGATCTCGTCGACCGACTTGCATCACTGGAACATCGTCGGCGATGCGCTGCCGCACGTTCCGTCGTGGGCAATCCCGGGCGGCACGTGGGCGCCGAGCGTCATCGCATTCGCTGGTCACTACATCGCCTATTACTCGGTACGGCAAGGCTCCGACTGGAACTCGTGCATCTCAGTCGCAACGAGCGCAAGCCCGGCCGGCCCGTTCGTCGACTCGTCGAGCTCGCCGCTCATGTGCCAGCCCGAACTCGGTGGATCGATCGACCCCGTCCCGTTCATCGACGGCAGCGGCACGCCGTGGTTGTTGTGGAAGAGCCAAGGCGGCAAGTTGCTGCCCGCGACGATTTGGAGCCGCCAGCTCAACGCCGACGGTTTGGGCGTCAACGTGTTCACCGTGAACAACGCGTTGATCCACGCCGACCGGAGCTGGGAAGGCGGCACCGTCGAAGCGCCCGATCTCGTCGCCGTCAACGGCGAACTGGTGTTGTTCTACTCGGGGAACAACTGGAGCTCGTCGGGTTACGCGCTGGGCGCGGCACGCTGCAATGCGCCCGCCGGTCCGTGCCTGAAGATCGACGACGGTCCCGTGTACACAAGTCACGCGCTGATCGCGGGCCCGGGGAGCGCCGGTTTCTTCAACACCTCAGGCGGCGGGCTCGAGATGGTGTACGACGCGTACCACGTGCCGAACGTTGGCTACCCCGCCAGCAGGTACTTGTACGTCGCCGGCGTGCACGTGAGCGGAAGCTCTCTTTCGTTCGGTTGAGCTCCGGGGGAGGGGCTCGAACCCTCAACCTAACGGTTAACAGCCGTTCGCGCTGCCAATTGCGCCACCCCGGAAGGGCTCGGCGAGGATAGCAGCGCCCGGATCAGGCCCATGATCTCTCGGTGAGTGCGCGAGCAGCAGTAGTCAACGTATGCACACCCAAACTCATGCTTCGTACGACGGATGGTTGGATCGGCAACAGCCCGGTAGGGCTTCCGAAACTGCGACACGGGGATGCTGGTGACGGCGGCCCACCGAGCCTGTGCCGCGTCAATATCCAAGCCCTCGTGTAGGTAGACGCGGCCGCGGAGTCGCGACTCATCAATGACGAAGAAGTACCGAAGCCATTCGCAGAAGAACCGCATCATCTCGGCGTTGGTATTCGCGAAGGTGACCTTGCCGTCTGTCTTCGAGCCTTCGCCGGCATACAGAGCTACCCCGGCAACGAGAAAGGCCTCGTCGGAGAGCACACCGATCCGTTCGATACCGGCCTCGTTGCAGGCCTCGATCTCGGCGAGTTTGGCGACATGCTGGGCGTGCGGACGGCGAGCAACCGGCTGCTTCCGCCGTATCTCGACGTCGATATCACGGCACCACACCGACACCGACGACTTCGCCACGCCGAGCAGGTCGGCGATTTCTTGCAGCGTGCGATGTTCGGCACGCAACAGCCGCGCCTTGTCCTGCTGTTCGACTTTCCCGCGGTACCCCACAGTGGGAACCTACAAAGCGGGTGTGACGGCTACGACTCTTCGAGATAGTCGCGCAGGCGTTGCGAACGCGTGGGATGCCGCAACTTCGCCAGCGTCTTCGATTCGATCTGGCGAATGCGTTCGCGCGTCACACCGAATTCTTTGCCGACTTCTTCGAGCGTGCGGATCTGACCGTCGTCGAGACCGAAGCGCAAACGCACAACGGCCCGCTCGCGGTCGTTCAGCTCTTGCAACGCTTCTTCGATCGCTTCGCTCAACAACGCGCGTGCAGCAGCAGTTGCGGGCGCGATCACGTTCGGGTCTTCGACGAAGTCGCCGAGCAGTGAATCGTCTTCTTCGCCGACCGGCGTTTCGAGCGACACCGGCTCCTCCGCGATGCGTTGAATCTCGCGCACCTTGTCGGGCGTCATCTCGACCTTGGCCGCGACTTCCTCGACCGTGGGCTCGCGCCCGAGCTCTTGCAACATCTGCCGTTGCACCCGCAGCACCTTGTTCATGGTCTCGACCATGTGCACCGGGATGCGGATCGTCCGCGCCTGGTCGGCGATCGACCGGGTGATCGCCTGGCGGATCCACCACGTGGCGTATGTGGAGAACTTGAAACCCTTCGTGTAGTCGAACTTCTCGACGGCCCGGATCAGCCCGAGGTTGCCCTCTTGGATCAGGTCGAGCAGCGCCATCCCCCGGCCGACGTAACGCTTGGCGATCGACACCACGAGCCGGAGGTTCGCTTCGGTGAGTTGGCGTCGGGCGAGCTCGCCGTCGCGCTGCACCGCGTGCAGGCTGGCGCGCTGGCTCTCGCTGATCTCGACCGGCTCGATCGGGTTGCCCGCTTCGTCTTCCGTCGTCGGGTTGAGCTTCTGCGACGCGTGCAAGCCGGCTTCGATGCGCTTGGCGAGCGTGACTTCTTGCTCGGCGGTGAGGAGCGGAACTTTGCCGATCTCCTTCAAGTACATCCGAACCGGATCGAAGCTGCCGCCTTCGGTGTGCGTCGGGCACGCGCTCTTCGACGGAGCCTGTTCTTCGTCGGGTTCTTCGTACGTGATGCGACGGCCGCTCGACGCGCCCGGACGCGACGCTGCGCTCGGACGGTGTTCCGCGTGACGCCGCGGCGCTTCCGTCGCGGGCGCAGTTTGCGTACGCGTCTCGCGCCGCTGGTCTTCGAGCTGCAACTCTTCCGCGATCTCGTCGAGAACTTTGATGCCACGCGACTCGAACATGTCCCACAAGTCGCGCAACTCGTCGGCGTCGGGTTCGAGATCGGGAAACGCCGCGAAGATCTCGCCGGTCGTAATGAAGCCGCGCTCTCTTACTTGGTCGAGCACACCGACAACACTCGACGCGGTTGCATCAGTCTCGGGCGCGTCGTTTGACGCGTCCGGTGATGCGTTTTCGTCAGGCGTCTCCGTCATCAGCGATCCACGTTACCAATTGCGCGGCCGCGTTCTCCGCGACATCCCAATGTTCGGCCGCACGCGCATTTGCCAGCATGTCGAGCAGTCCTTTGACATCTGCGCAGCGCGGGTCGTCACGTCTCAGCATCGACGCGAGCAAACGACTACTTGATGCTTCAACAAGGTTGACGACGACCTTCGTTGCCCGCTCCTCGGGCGGCGCTCCCCCTTCCGGTTCCTCGACCGCGAGCCGCTCGAGCAGGGCCCTGACCTCGGGCGACGACGCCTCGAGCGCCTCGTGCCATTGCCATTGGGTCAGGCCCTCGAACGCGCTGCGCGCGATCTCGTCGGCGAACAACGCGACATCGAGACGCCCGCTCATCAGCGCCGGCTCGTGCACCGCCCAGCGGAGCGCGTCGAGCTCGCGGCGGTCGACCGACGACTGCCGAACCGGCCGCGGCGCCTCGTCGCGCGCCTGGTGGAGATGCGGACGGGCGCGCACGTCGTTCACGGTGGTGCGTAGCCGGTCGGCGTCGATGTCGAGACGGCTCGACAACTTCATCACGTACTGGTCGCGCACGAGGTCGTTGGGATGTTCGGCAATCATCTGCGCGGCACGCTGCGCGACGCGCGCACGCGACTCCAACGACACCACGTCTTCGTTTTGCAGGAGGCGGTCGATACGGAACTCGAGGAACGGCGTCGCACCTTTGACCGCGCCGATGAGCTGCTGTGGATCTTCCTTGAACACGTCCGCGGGGTCGCGGCCGGCGGGAAGATCGGCGACTTGGAACTGCACTTCGAAACGCTGTTCCCATTGGTAGCAGCGCTCGGCCGCAGCTTGACCGGCGGCGTCGGCGTCGTACGCGAGCGTGACCTTGCGCGCCAGGTTCTTCAGCGTGAGGAAGTGGTCGTCGGCGAGCGCGGTGCCACACGTCGCGACCGCGGTGGGCACACCCGCGAGATGAAACGCCATCACGTCGGTGTAGCCCTCGCAGATGACAACTTCGCCGTGCGCGACGATCTCGCCCTTGGCGAAGTTCAGCCCGTAAAGCAACCGCGACTTCTGGTAGATGGGCGTCTCGGCCGTGTTCTTGTACTTCGGGCCTTGCCCGCCTTCCATCATGCGGCCACCGAACCCCACGGGTTCGCCCCGCCCGTCCCAGATCGGGAACATCAGACGCCCGCGGAACGCGTCCTGGAGCTTGTTGGCGCGGTTGACGAACGCGAGTCCGGCGTCGACGAGGTCTTGGCGACCGAATTTCTTCTTTTGCAGCTCGGTACTGAGCACGTCGTAGGCATCGGGGGCCCATCCGACGGAAAAACGGCGGGCGGCGTCGCCTTCGAAGCCGCGGCTGCGCAGATAGCGACGGGCATTGCCGGCGTCGGCATGCTCGAGGAGCCGTTGGTGATAGAAGTCGATCGCCGCTTGCACGGCGTCATGCAGGCGCTGCTTCCGCTTGCGTTCTGCGGAGAAGTTCGCGTCGTCGTAGCGCAGCGTGATGTTGGCCCGCGCCGCAAGCCGTTCAACCGCTTCGACGAAGTCGAGGTGTTCAACGTCGCGAATGAACGAGATCGCGTCACCGCTCTTGTTGCAACCGAAACAAAAATAGACGCCCTTCTCGGGGCTCACCGAGAACGACGCCGACTTCTCAGTGTGGAACGGGCACAGCCCCGCGTAGTTGCGGCCGACGCGTTTCAACGCGACGTGCTCGCTTACGAGCGCGATGAGGTCAGTGGCTTCGCGTACTCGCGCCACATCCTCGTCGAGGATCCCCATAACGGCAGGCTATGGGGACCGTCGAGGCATTACACGCCTCTCGGCAAATCGCTCGGCGACCAGCCCAAAAGCTCGACACCCAGCGCGAGGGCGTAGCGATCGGTCATCCCGCTGACGTAGCGGACGGCAACGGCGGCCGCCTCCAACGAGCCGGGGACGAGCGCGTCGTGCCGGCCCGTCGCCCGTTCGGGGAGCCGAGCCGGCGCGTCGACGAAGAAGTCGACGAGGCCCCGGAGCAGGCCCACGACCTTGTCGGCCTGCCGCCGCGCCGCCGGCCGCAGATAAATGCGGTCGAAGTTGAACGCCCGGAACGACGCAAGTGCGGTCGCTGCCGGTTCCGTCATCCCGACGCGACCCGTCCGGTCGATCGCGTCGAGCACCGCCATCACGAAGGTACCGATTTGCCGCGACCGGTCGCGACCGACGATGGACGCAATGTCGTCGGGGAGATCGTCGGGCGCGAGAATTCCGGCGCGCACCGCGTCTTCGAAGTCGTGGCAGACGTACGCGATGCGATCGGCCCACGCAACGACCTCGCCCTCACACGTCGACGGCGACGGACGGCGCCACGAGTGGTTCCGCACACCGTCGAGCGTTTCCGCGCACAAGTTCAACGGCGCGAGCGTGACGTCGGCGCCGTAGACCGCGTGGTCGTATCCGCCCGGCACGTACGGGCTGAATGCCTCTTCGCTCGCGTGGCCGGCGGGGCCGTGGCCGCAATCGTGCGCGAGCGCGATCGCTTCGGCCAACGGGACGCACAATTCCGCGGCGCGCGCGATGCCGGTCGCGATCTGCGCGACCTCGACCGCGTGCGTCAGGCGGGTGCGCAGATGATCGTCTTCCGGCGCGATGAACACCTGGCACTTTCCCGCCAGCCGCCGCCACGGTCGCGAGTGCTTCACCCGGTCGAGATCGCGCTCGAAGCACAGGCGAAACGGATCGGGCTCCTCTTCACGCGCCCGCCGACCGGCCCCGATCGGCCGTGTCGCGCCCGGGGCGAGGAGCACGTCGAGCTGGGCCTCGCGTTCCTCGCGCCGCTTCACGCCCTGGCCCACCAGGTGCATGCCCTCGTGCGCCGACCGGACTTCCGGCACCGTCCGTTCTGAAGCGGCAAACTCGATCGTCACGAAGTCAGCGTAACGACGGGGTGAGACACCAACGGTGATCGGCTGGTACGAACAATCCGGGACCGGTCCCCCGCTCGTGCTCTGTCACGGCGGGCCGGGCATGTGGGACTACCTCGAACCGCTCGGCGTGCTCGTCGACGACATCACAACCGTCGTTCGCTACGACCAGCGCGGCTCGGAACGCTCACCGGCGGACGGCCCGTTCACGGTCGCGCAATTCGTCGCCGATCTCGACGAATTACGCGCACACCTCGGCTACGAGTCGTGGATCGTCGGCGGTCACTCGTGGGGCGCCATGCTCGCGTTGCACTACGCGTTCGCGCACCCCGACCGCACGCGCGCGCTCGTCTACATCTCGGGCGTCGGCATCGGGCGCGCGTGGAACGCCGCGTACCACGCCGAAGCTGATCGGCGTCGCACTCCCGAACAGAACGCCCGACTCGAAGAGCTCTCGCAGACCGATCGGAACGCCGAACAAGAACGCGAGTGGCGCACGCTCAACTGGCTCCCCGACCACGCGCAAAACGGTGCCGCGCAGGCGGCCGTCCTCGCGTCGTCGCCGTTCCGATTGAACCGAGAGGTAAATCAAGCGATCAATGCCGAGACGAAAACGTGGGACGAAAGCGCACTCGCGCGTCAAGCCGCGCAATGCACAATGCCCACGCTCCTCGTCCACGGCGATCTCGACCCGCGCCCACACTGGGCCATTGATTCGCTCGCAGCCGCGCTGCCGAACGCAACCGTCTGCAAGCTCCCGAGTCTCGGTCACTTGCCGTGGGTCGAAGACCCCGACGCAACCGCGACACCAATCCGCGTGTTCCTCACCGGCCTATAGACGCGGCGGGTCGAGCAAGCGTTCCATCCACCGTTCGGGTCGCGGTGGCGCAACAAAGCCGACCTGCGCGTACAAGCCGTGCGCGTCGCGCGTTCCGAGAAACAATCGGTCGACCGCGGCAAGATCGTCGACGACACAACGCATCAGGAACTTGCCAAGCCCGTTGCCACGCGCGGCCGGGACGACGAACACGTCGGCGATCCACGCGAAGAACGCGAAGTCGGTGACCGCGCGTGCGCCGCCGACCATCGAACCCGTGCGCTCGTCGAGCATGGAATAGCAGCGCGAGTTCTCGACCGCGACCGCTTCACTCTCGTGCGTGCGTCCGTTCGCCCAGTACGAGTGCTCGGCGAGAAACTCCGCCGCAATCGCAACGTCGAAACGCGACCGATCGGTTGTGACCGAGTAGTCGCCTTCAGTCCACTGGCGGATCGAGTCGAACGCTGGGGATCGCATAGGTCACTGATGCTCGCGCGCACGGCACGTCTTCACCATCGGAATACATGATCACGTCTCCGACCGCGAGGCGCTTGCCGACCTTGTGCAGCGTCGTGTGCGCGATGACGTCACCGGGATTGGGCTTGCGCAAGAAGTCGATGTCGAGATGCGACGTAACCGACAGCGGCTCGCGACCGATCATCGCCAACAACGCGATCCAGAGCGCGGTGTCGGCGAGCGTCATCAACGACGGCCCGCTGATGGTCCCGCCCGGCCGGAGTTGGAACTGGTTGAACACCATGCGGACGCGCGCGTGCATCGGCTGCACGTCCTCGATGACGAAGCGATCCATCGCGCCCGGAAAGACCTCGTCGAGGAACGCCGCGATTTCGCCCGCGCTCAACCGCTGTTTCACATGTGCTTCTTTGTCGCGCTCGCTGCGGGCCGGTTCACTCGACGTCCCAGTCGGATGGCTTGAGGTTCAGGCGCGCCAGACAGGCGGCCCGCGGCCGCTCGCCGCTCCGGCGAGTTCGCTTCGCTCACCGCGTGCTACTTCGTCTCGTCCGGACCTAGGCCGTCGCCGTAGGCCCGCTCGCTTCCAACGCCGCGTGCGCAGCCGCCAAGCGCGCGATCGGCACGCGGTACGGCGAGCACGACACGTAGTCGAGGCCGACCTCGTGACAGAACGCGACCGACGCCGGGTCGCCACCGTGCTCACCGCAGATGCCGAGCTTCAAGTTGGCACGCGTCGCGCGCCCCTTCTCGCAGCCCATGCGCACGAGCTGGCCCACGCCCTCGGCATCGAGCGTCTCGAACGGGTTCGCTTTCAAGAGCTTGTGTTCGAGGTACTCGGCCATGAAGCGGCCTTCGATGTCGTCGCGTGAGAAGCCGAACGTCATCTGCGTGAGGTCGTTCGTCCCGAAGGAGAAGAACTCCGCAACTTCGGCAATCTTGTCGGCGACGAGCGCGGCCCGCGGCGTTTCGACCATCGTGCCGACGAGATAGTCGACGTCGACGCCGGCTTCGCGCACGACCGCGTCGGCTTCTTCGCGCACCCAGTCGTTCAGCAGCGCGAGCTCGGGTTCGCTCACGATCAGCGGGATCATGATCTCGACGATCGGGTTGCCCCCCGCGCGCTTGCGCGTGACCGCCGCTTGCATCAGCGCCCGCACCTGCATGCGGTAGAGGCCGGGCTTGAGGATGCCGAGCCGCACACCGCGCGTGCCGAGCATCGGGTTCGACTCCCGCCAGAAATCGGCGGCGTGCTTCAGCTTGCGCTCTTCCTCGGTGAGCTCGCCGCGCGCTTCCTTCACGATCAGTTCTTCGTGGTCGGGCAGGAACTCGTGCAGCGGCGGGTCGAGCAACCGCACCGTCACCGGCAAGCCGTCCATCGCCTCGAGAATGCCGACGAAGTCTTCTTCTTGCTGGGCCCGCAGCTGTTCGAGCGCGGCGTCCTCGTCGGCCTTGTTGTCGGCGAGGATCATGCGTTGCACGATCGGCAGCCGGTCACCGAGGAACATGTGCTCCGTGCGCGTGAGGCCGATGCCTTCGGCGCCGAAGTCGCGCGCCTTGCGCGCGTCCTCGGGAAGGTCGGCGTTCGTGCGAACCCTGAGGCGGCGAATCTGGTCGGCCCAGCCGAGGATCGTGCCGAAGTGGCCAGTCGGTTCCGGCGTCACCACCGGCACTTCACCGACGACGATCTCACCCGACGTGCCCGAGATCGAGATCACATCGCCTTCGCGCACGGTCGTGCCGTCGACGACGAACTCCACGCGCGCGGAGGTCGATCTTCACTGCTTCGGCGCCGCAAATCGCGGGCTTGCCCATGCCGCGCGCCACAACCGCCGCGTGCGACACCAACCCGCCGCGCGACGTGAGAATGCCTTCGGCCGCGATCATGCCGTGCAGGTCGTCGGGCGAAGTCTCGGGCCGCACGAGGATCACGCGCTCCCCCGCTTCGCGCCGCGCCTCGGCTTCGTCGGCCGTGAAGTACACCTTGCCAACGGCCGCGCCCGGCGACGCGTTCAAGCCCTTGGCCAACACCGTGAACGACGCGCGCGGATCGAACTGCGGGTGCAACAACTGGTCGAGCTGCGCAGGCGCAACGCGCAACACCGCTTCGCGCTGGTCGATGAGGCCTTCTTCTTCCATCTCGACGGCCATACGCAACGCGGCCGCCGCCGTGCGTTTGCCCACGCGCGTCTGCAACATGAACAAACGGCCCTGCTCGATCGTGAACTCGATGTCGCACATGTCGCGGTAGTGGTGCTCGAGCAGCTTCATCACGCCCATGAGCTCACGGTGCGACTCGGGGAACTCGTTGTTCATCGCGTCGAGCGACTCGGTGATGCGAATACCGGCGACGACGTCTTCGCCTTGCGCGTTCTTCAAGAAGTCGCCGTAGGGCATGTTTTCACCCGTCGACGGGTTCCGCGTGAATCCGACGCCCGTGCCGGAGTCTTCGCCCTTGTTGCCGAACACCATCGTCTGCACGTTGACCGCAGTACCGAGATCGTCGGCGATGCCTTCGAACCGGCGGTAGTCGCGGGCACGCTTGCCGTTCCACGACTTGAACACCGCTTCGATCGCGTAGCGCAGTTGATCGGTGGGGTCGGTTGGGAAGTCGACCCCCGCTTCCTGCTTCACGATGCTCTTGAACGTCTCGACGAGGCCGGCAAGGTCGTCGGGGCTCAGCTCGGTCTCGTTGCGCACGCCGCGTTCCTCGACGAGGTCGTGCATTGCTTCTTCGAACAGTTCACCGGAAACGTCGAGCACGATCTTGCCGAACATCTGCACGAAACGGCGGTACGAGTCGTACGCGAACCGCTCGTTGTTCGTCTGGCGGGCCAAGCCTTTGACGGATTCGTCGTTGAGTCCGAGATTCAGGACGGTGTCCATCATGCCGGGCATCGAGAACGGCGCACCCGAACGGACCGAAACGAGCAGCGGATCGGTCGCGTCGCCGAGCGTCTTGCCCATCTTCGACTCGAGCGCCGTGCGCGCGGCCGCCACTTCGTCCATCAGGCCGGCCGGCAACGTGTCGCCCCCGGCCATGTACGCGTTGCACGCCTCGGTCGTGATCGTGAAGCCCGGCGGTACGGGCAGCCCGAGATTCGTCATCTCGGCGAGGTTGGCGCCCTTGCCACCCAGCAGGAACTTCTGGTCCTTCGAACCTTCTTCGAAGGCGAACACGTACTTCGGCATTAGCTGTCCTTTTTCACGACGAGCGTGTGTGCGAACCGGTCGTGGAAGCCCTGCTGGTTCGGGTTCCGCATCCACAGCGTGACGCCCACGATCACAATCGCACCGACGAGCGGACCGAGGAAGAAGAAGCCCGCTAACGACACCAGCGCGAGCGGTCCGTAACGCTTGATGAGGTCGCCGAGAGTCGCGGGCGATCCGTCTTGACGGACAACAACGAGGTGCTTCCAGCGCTTCCCGACTGTGGACCCGTTGAAGATCAGCGAGGGAATCAAGAGGTACAAGAAGCCGACGAGCACGAACCCGCCGGCAACCAAGTTCTGAATCGGCGTCAGCTTGCTCTGCACGCTCGTGAGCGTCTTGTTGTCCTGGTTGTAGACGCCCGTGACTTGGACGTTCGCCTTGTCACACGTCGTCTTGGCATCGGTGATCTTGGGATCGGTCTGGACCGCGTTGTGGTCCTTCGCCTTCGACTCGAAGCTGACCGCGCTCGTGAGCTTGTTCGCGCAGTCGAACTCGGCGGGCTTCTGGGCGTGGGCCACCGCCGGCAGCACGAACTCGATCGCGATGATGAACAACGTGATGATCACGAAGAGGTCGATGCCCATCGCGATCAGACGGTCTTTCGGCACGGGGTAACTCGTGCCTGCCGGCGGGTCGATCGTCGGCACCAACGGTTGGCGCGGCTGACGCGGTTGGCGCTGCTGACGAGCGGGGCGCGCCGACGAACCGTTCGTACTCGGCTTGTCGTCGTCGGCGTCGTCGCCTTCGTCGGTGTCGACGTCGCCCTGTTCGCGTTGGGCGTCGTAGCGACCCCGTTGGTACGGGTCGGACAACACGTTCCACGCCTTGTTCAACTTGGCGGCGTCGGCCTTGCCCTCGTCGCTTCCCGTGTCGAGCGCGGCCTTGCGCTCGCGGAACGCTTCTTTGATATCGGCGGTCTTCGCGTCCTTGTCGACACCGAGGAGTGAGTAATAGTCGTCCATCAATCGTCCAACCGGTAGTGCAGTTCGGAAACGAGGCGGTCGATCGGGACCCGCTCTTGCGCCATCGAGTCGCGGTCGCGGATCGTCACCGACTGGTCGTCGAGCGAGTCGAAGTCGATCGTCACGCAGTACGGCGTACCGATTTCGTCCTGGCGGCGGTACCGCCGGCCGATCGCGCCCGCCAGGTCGACGTCGATCTGGAAGTGACGGCGCAAAGACGTCGCCACGTCGTCGGAAAGCGGCGTCAGCTTCTCGTTCTTCGAAAGCGGCAACACGGCAACCTTGATCGGCGCCAGGCGCGGGTGCAGCCGCAGCACCGTGCGTGATTCGACCTTGCCATCGGCGGTCGGCGCTTCGTCTTCGTCGTACGCAGCAAGCAAGAACGCGAGCGTCGCCCGGTCGGCACCGGCGGCCGGTTCGACGACGTACGGGATGTACTTCGCGTCCTGCTCCTGGTCGAAGTACGAGAGATCTTCGCCCGAAAACTTCGCGTGTTGCGTGAGGTCGTAGTCGGTGCGCTGGGCAATGCCTTCGAGTTCGCCCCAACCCCACGGGTACATGAACTCGATGTCGCTCGTACCGATCGAGTAGTGCGACAACTCGTCTTGTTCGTGCGGGCGAATGCGCAGTTGCTCTTCGGGGATCCCGTATTCGCGGTACCACTCGTAACGCGTCTGCACCCAGTATTCGAACCATTTGCCGCTCTCGGCGGGCGGAACGAAGTACTCCATCTCCATCTGTTCGAACTCGCGCGTCCGGAAGATGAAGTTGCCGGGCGTGATCTCGTTGCGGAACGACTTGCCGATCTGCGCGATGCCAAACGGCGGCTTTTTGCGCGTGGTCGTCTGCACGTTCTTGAAGTTGACGAAAATGCCCTGCGCGGTTTCGGGCCGGAGGTAGGCCACCGACGCGTCGTCTTCCACCGGGCCGACGTGCGTCTTGAACATCAAGTTGAAGTGACGCGCCTCGGTGAACTGACCTTTGGTGCCGCAGTTCGGGCAGGCGCCGGATTCGGGCAGCTGGTCGGCGCGGAAGCGCTCCTTGCAGTTGCGGCAGTCGACGAGCGGGTCAGTGAACGTGGCGACGTGCCCACTCGCTTCCCAGACCTTCGGAGCCATGAGAATCGCCGAGTCGAGGCCCACGACGTCGTCGCGGAGCTGGACCATGGCGCGCCACCACGCATCCTTCACGTTGCGCTTGAGCAGGACGCCCAGGGGCCCGTAGTCCCAGGTCGAGCGGAAGCCGCCGTAGATCTCCGACGACGGAAACACGAGACCACGCCGTTTCGCGAGGTTGACCACGCGATCGATGAGCTTGGGATCGGCGGTCTGGGTCATAGCGCTTCAGGCTACTCGGGTGATTCAGGGCATCTCGGCTCGTCAGAGCAGCGCGCGGTCCAGGCTCGTCGGCACCGGCCGCCCGTCGACGATCGTCGTGATCGTCTCCGGGATCGCGACGTCGGGCTCGGTGAAGAGGCGGCGCAGGTCGTGAAGATCGTCGGCGACGACGGTCCGCGCGACCGCGTCGGCGCGCGCCAGTTGGGCGTCTTCCAGCGGAGCGGTCGGACCGTTCGAAAGCCCGCCCCATACGTCCCACGGCAGCAGCTCAACTTTGTTGAGCGCAGCAAGGTCTTGGACGAGGCTGCCGCCGACGAACCCGAGCCCGCGCAGGTCGAAGATGCCAAAACGGTTCGGATCTTCGTCGCCGTTGCGGCAACGCTGCCACGCTTCGGGCGCGGTCAGGAACTCGCCGCGCGGTTGGTCCGCGGGATCGAACGTGAGCCCAAGCATCCCTTGGAGCACGGGACCGACTTGCGCATCGGTGCGCACCCAGCGTTCGCCGTTCCACCACTCGGTGATCCAGTGGTCAGCCCAGCCGTCGCCGAAGTAGCGCGCGAAGCCAACCCGGGCGCGCGCCGGAACCGCAGCGTTGCGCAGCAAGGCAACGTGCAGCGTCGTGAAGTGGCGGCAGACGCCGACCATGCGCTTTGGCATCTTGCGTTCGGTGGTGATCGGCGCGTTGTCGAGTTGCAGTATGCGTTCGATCACATCGCGCATCGAGCGAAGGTGTTGATCGGCGAGGCGCGACTCGTCCATCGTGATGCCGAGCCAGGGAAGCCAGTCACGGTGTATCAACACACCGCGCGCGACGTCGGCAGCCGCACTTGCGTCGTTCGGGAGCTCGTCGAGCGCGGCCGCGCACGTGTCGAATGGCAGCGCAGTCATCGGCGCCGGTTGGGCGTAGAACGCGAGCGCTTCGGGACTCGGCACAGGCCGAGGGTAAGCCTCTAAAGCAGGGCCGTCGAGCGGAGGCGGCGTTCGCCGTGGTGTTCGAGCGCCCGGATCCCGAGGTGCTCGACTTCGTGGGCCGCGGCGCCGGGCGTCTCGGCGAGCACACCGTTGAGCGCACCGCCGAGCATCCGGCGCAACAAGTCGAGGGCATCGGGCGAGAGGGGCCGGCCACCGCCGCGCGCGCAGTTGCGGCACAGCGTGCCGCCCTCGTCGAGATCGAACGCGACGAGCTCGACGTCGTCTTCCGCGCAGCGCGCGCAACCGTCGAGCATCGGGTGGAACCCTTCGAGGGAAAGCAGCTTCCAGAAGAACGCGGGCGTGACCAGCGCGGAACGACGATCGGCCAGCGTGCGCAGCGCGCCGGTCAACATGCGGTAGAGCGCGGGATTGGGTTCGCGCTCCTGCGCGACTTGGTCGACCGCTTCGAGCATCGGGATCGCGTGCGTGAACAGCGCGTATTCCTCGCGCAGCGCACGGTGCGCTTCGAGCGTCTCGACTTGGGTGACGACGTCGAGTTCGCGGCCCCTGTAACACTGCAACGCGACGTGACTCGTCGGTTCGAGCCGGGCACCGAAACGGCTGGTGGTCTTGCGGACGCCCTTGGCAACCGCGCGCACCTTGCCGTGGCCCTGGGTCAGGATCGTGACGATGCGGTCGGCCTCGCCGAGCTTGATCGTGCGCAGCACGACCCCCTCGTCGCGATACAAACCAGGCATGACACGAGTGTAATTCGACCCAACAGATGGCACCGTTTTTCCCGCATAGCGCAACTTTCGGTGCCAACAGATGGCACCGTTTTTCCCGCAGAGCGCAACTTTCGGTGCCAACAGATGGCACCGTTTTTCCTCAGACGCCGCCGAAGCGGCGGGCTCGCTGCTGGTACTCGGCGATGGCGTCGAAGAGGTGCTGCTTGCGGAAGTCGGGCCACAAGATGTCGGTGAAGACGAGCTCCGAATACGCGAGCTCCCACAGCAGGTAGTTGGAGATGCGGTACTCCCCCGACGTGCGAACGAGCAGGTCGGGATCGGGCATGTCGGGCGCGTACAGGTGACGGTGGATCGCCTTCTCGTCGATGCGATCGGGATCGATCCGACCGGCGGCCGCCTCCTTTGCGAGCCCACGCATGGCGTCGACGAGTTCGGCCCGGCCTCCGTAGTTGAACGCGAACGTCAACGTCATGCGCCGGTTCTTGCGCGTCAGCTCTTCGCTCTCTTCGATCCGGCGCCGGACGCGCGCCGGCACGCGCCCACCGCGGCGGCCGATGAAACGGATGCGTACGCCCCGCTCGTTCAAGTCGTCGCGCCGGGCGAGCAACAACCGCTCGTTGAAGTTCATCAGGAACCGGACTTCGTCGAGCGGCCGACGCCAGTTCTCGGTCGAGAACGCGTACACCGTCATCCATTTCAGCCCGATCTCGAGCGCACCGTCGACGGTGTCGAACAGTGCCTCTTCGCCGGCGGCGTGTCCCTCAGTGCGCTTCAAGCCGCGTCGTTGGGCCCAACGGCCGTTGCCGTCCATCACGATCGCGACGTGCGCGGGCATGCGCTTGGGATCGAGCTTCGCCACGAGGTCGGAACCTAGTAGCGCTCTTGACACGCCCGCGTGCTGGCGCAGGATCTTGACATAGCCTCCCGCCATGCCTGAGGGGCCCGGCCGCTGGACGATGATCGTGAACCCGGCGGCGGGCCGCGGACGGACACGCAAGTTGCTTCCCGAACTCGAAGCCGCGGCACGCGCCGCCGACGTCGAGATGCACGTCTCCCCCGAGCCGGGCGCGCCGACGAAGCTCGCGCTCGCCGCGGCCGAAGCCGGCCGAGACCTGGTTGCGTGCGGCGGCGACGGTCTCGTCACGGAAGTGACCGGCGTTGCGGCCGACACGAATCGTCGTCTTGCGATCGTGCCGACCGGCGCGGGCAACGACTTTGCACGCGTCCTCGGTTACGACACGAAGAAACCGCTCGACGCGTTCGCCGCGCTCGAACACGGACGCGATCGGGTCGTCGATCTCGGCCGCGTCAACGGCCGCTGGTACACGTGCGTCACCGCGTCGGGCTTCGACGCGGAAGCGAACCGCTGGGCGAACACCGTGCAACGGCTCTCGGGCACGACGCTGTACATCGCTGCTGTCCTGCGCACGCTTGCGGTCTACAAGCCGCACCCGTTCCGCCTCACCGTCGACGGCGAAGTTCACGACCATCGCGCCTGGCTCGTCGCGGTCGGCAACGGCCCCGCCTACGCGGGCGGCATGAACATCACGCCCGACGCGCAACTCGACGACGGCCTGCTCGACGTCACCGTTGTCGGCGCGATGTCGAAGCCCGAGTTCCTCGTCAACTTCCCGAAGGTGTTCAAGGGCACACACACCTCGCACGCCAAGGTGC
This sequence comes from uncultured Actinomycetes bacterium, assembly GCA_963841195.1. Classification (GTDB taxonomy): domain Bacteria; phylum Actinomycetota; class Acidimicrobiia; order IMCC26256; family PALSA-610; genus CAWJBX01. Next base: position 17,149 of record CAWJBX010000001.1, read on the forward strand.
ACACGTACCGAGGCCGCAACGTCGAACTGGCATCGCTCGACCCGACCGTTCCGATGGAGGTCTACGCCGACGGCGAACGCGTCGGACCGCTGCCGGGCCGGATGGAAGCCGTCCCCGACGCGTTGACCGCGCGCGTTCCTTAGGTTCCGCCCTTGACCGCGTTCGGCGGGTTACCGGACTGCGCCAGCGCCGCTTGCAGGGTGACCGTCGGGCCGGTGACCGTCACCGTGCCGTGCATGCCCGCTGCTTCGTGGCCGGGGATCGAGCAGTAGAAGTTGTACGTGCCGGCCGTACCGAAGAACGCCGTGCCGATCTTCGTCGCCCCGCCCTGGTCGAGCGTGAGCTCTTGGAACATCGTGTCGGTTTCGTGGAAGCCGAACGTGTGACCGGGCGTGTCGATCTTCACGTCGAAGTTCACGAGGCCGGTCTTCACGGTGAACGCATTCGGCGAAAACGCGAGATTGCCACCCGGTGCCGCTTGCACGGTCTCGGTCTGGCTCGCCTTCAGTCCCGGCGGCAACACACCGGCCGCTTCGATCTTCGATGCCGAGTGACCGAGTGAGATCCAGCCCGCGAACGAAATCGCGAGGACAAAGCCGACGGTCAACAAGATGATCTGGCGCGGACGTAAGAAGTCGGCACCGGCGAGGGTCGAGGCACCGATGAGGATGATCAGCGTGACGACGGTGGCGATGAGGATCGGGACGTGTCCGTGCGCCGACAGGAACAAGCGCGACACGTTCAGGATGTAGAAGAGGACGCCGAGCACGACGATGACCGGCAGGATCAGCGGACTGACGTAGCGGTCGACGTAGGGCCGGTCCCAGAACGCGACCTTCTCCGGCGGCGCCGCAGCAGTCGTGTCGACCTCGGTGGACGATGACGCGGCCTCGTCGGCCGGTGCCTCGCCTTGGCCTTCGGCTTCGGTATCCGTATCGGTCATCGTTGTTGCAACTCCGTCAGCTCACGGTCGAGGTCACGCGAAACCCTTGCGTGGATCGCCTTGCCCGACTCTTCCGCGTTGTACCAGCGGAAGAAGATGATCGTAATGGTGATCCAGAGGCTGAAGCCGACTCCAACCTTCATGATCAGCCCGGCAAATCGCATGTCGTCGAGCGCCGAGATACCCCACAGGCGCGGCACCGTCGTGTAGAAGCGGTACAGCGGGTGGTCGCCGAACGTCAGGAACGACGCCGGCACGGTCGGCACGATCGACTGCAGGAACAGGTAGCACATCCGGACGAGCGGCTGGAGGCGCGGCACCTCGGGCAGCGGCGACAGCAGCGGCATCCACACGATGAGCGACGACACCATGATCAGCGTGTGTACGCCGAAGTGCACGAGCGCGTGGTGCAACGACAGGTTCACGACCGCGGGCACGTGCGTCACGATGATGACGAAGTTGAACAGCAGCGTCGCCGGAATCAGCCGCGCCATGTAGCGCACGGATTTCATGAACCACTGCGGCGTGAGGATCCAGCGCGCCAGCCAGGCCGGCGTACCCATCAAGAACAGCGGCGCCGCGATGATCGAGTACGTGACGTGCTGCACCATGTGGATCGAGAACAGGTACCGCTCGCCCAGATCGTGAATGGGCCAGTCGGACGCAACCCACAACGCGAGCAACCCGCCGGAGAACGTGGCGAGCTGGAAACGCGTGACGACCGGCGTTCCGGCGGGTGCCAGCTTCGGCCCGAGCTTGTTGATCGCGAGCGCGTAGCCCGCAGCAATCGCGACGACGAGGAGCCAGACGTCCGGGTGGGGTACCCATTGCGGGAAGGGGACGTCGGCGAGCATTTCGTTACGACTTCAGCACGGTGCTGGCGAAGAACAGCATGACAACGCCGTACACGAACGTCGCGAGGAGGATGCCGCCAATGAACGCGCGCCGGAAGAACGGCGCGTCTTGCTTCATGTGCATGTACCACGCGCACACCAAGAAGAACTTGACGAAGGCGAGCGCCGCCAGGCACAAGATGATGATGTTCGTGTGGATCGTGTCGATGTACGAGACCGCAACCTCGACCGCGGTCAAGATCACGAGGACGACCGCGATCAGGACGTATTGACGCGGACCGGGATGGGCGTGCCCTTCCGCGGAAATCGGGTGTTCGGCGTCGGCCGGAACGAGACCGCGACCCTCCGCATCGGCCGGGACGAGCTGGGTGCCTGGTTCGACAACGTCAGTCATGTGAACGTCCAGTTAGTGCTGCGGGATCAGGTAGATCGCCGTGAAGATGAAGATCCACACGACGTCGACGAAGTGCCAGTACAGGCCGGCGATTTCCACGGCTTCGGAATTCTTCGCCGGCAACTTGCCTTGCAGCGAGCGGCCATAGAGCGACAGCAGCCAGATGATGCCGACCGTGACGTGCGCGCCGTGCAAGCCGGTCAGCACGTAGAAGGTGGTGCCGAACATGTTCGTGCTGAGGTGCAAACCCTCGCGGTAGAACTCGGTGAACTCGAAGACCTGCCCGGCGACGAACGTCAGACCGAAGAGCGCCGTGGCGAGCAGCCAGATGCGCATGCGCTTCAAGTCGCCGCGTTGAATCGCAGCCAGCGCGAGCACCATCGTCAACGAGCTCATCAACAACATGAACGACGTCACCGACGTGAACGGGATGTTGAAGAGCTTCTCGGGCGTCGGGCCCTTCAGGTACTGCGCGTCGCGTCCGCGGTAGAGGAAGTACGTCGCGATGAACGCACCGAAGAACAACGCCTCCGACGAGATGAACAGCCAGATTGCGAGCTTCGTGTTGCTGACGCCGGTGTTGGTTTCGTGCGCTTCGTCGGCGTGCGTCAGGCCGGGAAGCTCGCTCGCGATCATGGACTGTGCCATCAGTGCGCACCTCCGTGATCGGGCTCGGTGGCAGGTTCAATGGCCCAGCCGTTGAGACCGAAGAGCAGGACGAGTACGCCGCCTGCGAGCAACCACCAGTTCTTGAAGACGAAGCCGTAACCGATGATCGGCAAGCCGAGTGCGAAGATCAGCGGCCAGTACGAGGGCGACGGCATGTGAATGCTGTGCGGGTCGACCCGCTTGTTGGCTTGCTCTTCGATGTCGATCGCGGCACCCGCGGGCAGCCGGACGAGCACGCCTTCGTCGTCTTCGGTGTACTTCCGGTGCCACAACTCGTCGCGCGCCGTCACGTGCGGGATCTCGGCGAAGTTGTATTCCGGCGGCGGTGACGACGTTGCCCATTCGAGCGTCCGCGCGTCCCACGGGTCGGCGCCGGCCGGAGTGCGACGGCGCGTCGAGAAGATGATGTTCACGATGAACACGAGCACCGACAACGCGATGATGAACGCCCCGATGGTGGCGAGCAGGTTCAGCGAGTCCCAGCCCATGCCGCTCGGGTAGGTGTACGTGCGGCGCGGCTGGCCCTCGAAGCCGAGGAAGTGCATCGGGAAGAACGTGAGGTTGAACCCGATCACCATCAGCCAGAAGTTCGTCTTGCCTATGCGTTCGTTGAGTCGATACCCGAAGAACTTCGGCCACCAGTAGTAGAAGCCGCCGAAGAACGCGAACACGAGGCCGCCGAACAGCACGTAGTGGAAGTGGGCGACGACGAAATAGGTGTCGGTCTGCTGCGTGTCGCTCGGAACGATCGAGTGCATGACGCCCGACAGGCCGCCGATCGTGAACTGGGCGATGAAGCCCAGCGCGAACAGCATCGGTGTCGCGAGTCGTACCGAGCCGCCCCACACCGTGCCCAACCAGTTGAAGATCTTCACGCCGGTCGGAATCGCGATGAGCATCGTCGACAGACCGAACGCCGACACGGCAACCGGCCCGAGACCGGAAGCGAACATGTGGTGCGCCCACACACCCCAACCGAGGAAGCCGATGGCGATGCCGGAGAACACGACGACCGCGTAACCGAACAACGGCTTGCGCGAGAACACCGGCAGGATCTCGGAGACGATGCCCATGCCCGGGAGGATGAGGATGTACACCTCGGGATGGCCGAAGATCCAGAACAAGTTTTGATACATCAATGGATCGCCGCCGGCGGCCGCATTGAAGAAGTTCGTATGGAAGTTGCGGTCCATGAAGACCATGATCAGCGCGGCCGTGACGGGCGGCATCGCGAACAGCGTCAAGAACGCGATGACGAGAATCATCCACACGAACACCGGCATCCGCATCATGTTCATGCCGGGCGCGCGCATATTGATGATCGTCACTAAGAAGTTCACCGCGGTCGCGACGGAACCGATGCCGAGCATGATCAGACCGACGCACCAGAAGTCGGCGCCGCGTCCGGGCAAGTACCCCTGCGACATCGGCGTGCTGGTGAGCGGCGCGTAACCGAACCAGCCACCGTTCGGCGCGCCACCGAGCCCGAACGACGAGTACAAGAAGATCCCGCCGAAGGCGAAGATCCAAAAGCCGAGCATGTTGAGGCGCGGGAACGCGACGTCGCGCGCGCCGATCATCAACGGCACGAGGTAGTTACCGAACGCGGCCGCCATCGGCATGCCGAGCAGGAACACCATCGTGGTGCCGTGCATCGTGAAGAACTCGTTGTAGCGGGCGGCGCTCAGGATCGTGCCGTCGGGCCGCGCCAGCTGCAGACGAATGAACAGCGCTTCGATACCGCCGACACAGAAGAACAACAGCGCGAGCGTGCCGTACATGATCGCGATCTTCTTGTGGTCGACCGTTGTGACCCAGCTCCACCAGCCGGTCGTTTCCTTCGGCCGCTGGAGGATCTTGACGCCCGGCTCGGGCGGCGCTTTGACGAGTGCGTGCGCGTCTTCGACTGTTGTCATGCGGCTACGACCTCCGGCCCTCGAACACGCGGCAGGATCTACGCGCGTACCCGGGCCTCCGTTCTGCGCCTGGCTTGTCATGCGGCTACGACCTCGCTCATGCGGCTACGACCTGCGGTCCTCGAACACCCGCAATAACCGGGGTGGTCGACCGGACCTCCGGTCTGCGCCTGGCCCGGCCCTCGAACACGCGCAGGATCTACGCGCGTACCCGGGCCTCCGTTCTGCGCCTGGCTTGTCATGCGGCTACGACCTCGCTCATGCGGCTACGACCTGCGGTCCTCGAACACCCGCAATAACCGGGGTGGTCGACCGGACCTCCGGTCTGCGCCTGGCCCGGCCCTCGAACACACGCGTGGGCTGTCATCACTCGGCCTCTAGTCATGGATTCGTGCAATACGTCGGTGGGATTGGCCCGCTCGCGGTTTCCGAGAGCAAGAACTTCGCGATCTCGTTCGCTTGGTCCTTCGTCATGCCTACCGAAGAGAAGTTGGGCATACCGACGAGCGGCTGCAGCGGATTCTTCGGGTTCTCCTGCATGGGTTTCATGCTGGGCGCGTTGTAGATCCAGTTGGTCAAGTTCTGTTCGTTGACCGCGAACGTGTCGCCGGCGAACCCGCACCGGTCGGCGAGCCGCGTGAGGTTCGGCGCGATCGCGCCCGGAACTGTCGGCTTGTCGCTGTGGCAGGTCAGGCACGTCCACTGCTTGTTGTAGTTGTCGAACTGCGCGAGCGCCGCCGGCGTAAGCGGGGTGAGCTGTTGCTTCACCCAGGTCTGGTAGTCGGCCATCGGCTGGGCGATGACTTTCATGCGCATGTTCGCGTGCGAAAGCCCGCAGTACTCGGCGCACTGGCCGTCGAACACGCCGGGATGATCCGCCTCGAGTTTCAAGAACTGCGAACGGCCGGGCACGACGTCCTTCTTGCCGTTCAGCGCGGGAATCCAGAACGAGTGGATGACGCCGTTGGCGTAGCAGCCCGCGCCCGAACACGGCGGCGGACCTTGCAACGTCAACGAGACCGGCACACCAACGGGGATGTGCATCTCGTTGGCGGTGACGATCCCACCGGTGCTCGGATCGGTGTAGGTGAACTGCCACCACCACTGCCGCGCCGACACCGTGACGTGCACGACATTCGGCCCGGTCGGTTTCTTCGCAAGGCTGAAGATCGTCGCGACCGTCGGCACGGCCATGATCGCGAGGATCACCGCGGGAATGATCGTCCAGCTGATCTCGAGTGCGGTGTTGCCGTGCAACTGCTTCGGGTTACGCGGATGACCAGGCTTCTCCCGGAAGCGCAGCGCGACGTAGAACGTTGCCGCGACGACCCCGACACCGATGACAACCGCGATCCAGAAGAACGGCTCGGTGAGGTGCAGGATCTTGCGCGAGTAGGGGCCGGCGGGCCGCAGCGCGTTCTGGTTGTTCTTCGGCCCGGTGCTGTCGCCGCAACTCGCGAGGACCAACGCCGAAACGACCGCAATCGCGAACGTGGGGATGACGCGTCGTACCCGGTGCTTGCGGTCCAAATTCAGCCTCTCTCACAGCCTTATGACGAGCTTCAGGAGATTCGGCGCGGATGCTACAGCGGCCGATTCTCGTAAACGCAACTCTGTCATTCCAGGCGCGCGATGTGGTGGAACGCGCGAGAACGCACACGTTCACAAGGTCTTTTTTGGTTAGAGGCCGAGACGATCCAGCGCGCCCGCACGGCGTTGCCAATCGGCGTCCACCTGCACGCGAATGTCGAGGTGAACCCGCGTCCCGAGCAGCGCTTCCAGCTCACGCCGAGCGCGAGTGCCGGCATCTCGCAGGACGGCGCCGCCCTTGCCGATGACGATGCCTTTCTGTGAGTCGCGCTCGACGCGCACCGTGAGGCTGATCGCGAGGAGCGCATCACCACTCGCGGTGACGCGCGTCTCGCTGTCGTCGGCACTGACCGCGATGGAGTGCGGAAGTTCGTCGCGGACATGGGCGAGGAGCGCCTCGCGCACGAGCTCGGCCGCGAGGAAGGTCTCGGGCTGGTCGGTCACGACATCTTGCGGGTAGTAATGCGGCCCCGGCGGCATACGGTCTTCGAGCTCGCCGATCAGCGCCTCGACTCCGGCGCCCGTCTGCGCGGAAATGGGAACGTAAGCCGCGAAGTCGCCGAGCTCGGCGGCCGCCCCGGCCAGACGCACGGCGATCTCGTCACGCGACGCGAGGTCGGTCTTGTTGACGGCGAGCACGACCGGCGTTTGGACCGCAGCGAGCCGTTCGGCAACGAAGCGGTCGCCGGGACCGATGGCGGCGTCGGCTTCGATCAAGAAACACACGACGTCGACTTCGTCGAGCGTGGTCAGCGCGCGCGCATTGGCCCGTTCGCCGAGCAGCGTGCGCGGCCGGTGTACCCCCGGCGTGTCGAGGAAGACGAGCTGGGTCGTTTCCGTCGTCCGCACGCCGCGCACCTGCGTACGCGTCGTCTGCGGCTTGTCGGAAACGATCGAGACCTTGCGGCCGACGATGTGGTTCAGCAGCGTCGACTTGCCGACGTTGGGCCGGCCGACGATCGCGACGAACCCGGACCGGAACTCAGCTGTGGTCGTGCTCATGGACGCTCCGGCGCTCTCGCGCTCACTCTTCAGAATGCGCGGGCGCGGGATGCTCTTCGTCGACCGACGCGAGCACCGTGACGATCACCGAAACGATGCGCTTGCCTTGCACGCGTTCTGCGCAGAACTCGAGCCGGCCGACGGTGACGCACTCGCCCTCGGTTGGTACGTGGCTGAGCGCGTTGAAGACGAGACCGCCGACGGTGTCCCACTCTTCGTCGGGCAAATCGACGTGCAAGAGCTCGTTGACCTCGTCGATCGGGGTGCGGCCGGGTATGCGCCACGAACCATCGGGCATACGTTCGACGGTCGGTTCGTCGGGGTCGTATTCGTCGGTGATTTCGCCGACGATCTCTTCGAGCAGGTCTTCCATCGTGACGAGCCCCGTCGTCCCGCCGTACTCGTCGAGCACGACGGCCATGTGGTACTTCTCGGTTTGCATCTCGCGGATCAGCTCGGCGACGCGCTTCGAGTCGGGAACGAAATGCGCGGGGCGCAAGTTGCGGCGCACGGGTTCCGAACCTTCACCCGCCGAACTACGCGACACGAGGTCTTTCAAGAACACCAGGCCGATGATGTCGTCGGCGTTGCCGTCGGACGCGGGCATGCGCGAGATGCCAGCCGAGATCGCGCGCTCGATGGCTTCGTCGACGGTTGCATCGGCGTCGACGACCACCATGTCGGGGCGCGGCACCATGACTTCCCGCACGACCGTGTCACCGAACTCGAAGATCGAATGAATCAACTCGCGTTCTTCGGACTCGATCGACGATTCACGCGCGGCCACATCGGCCATCGTGAGGATCTCTTCCTCGGTGATGAACGGGCCGCGGCGAAGTCCCTTGCCGGGAAGCACGACGTTGGCAATACCGATGAAGCCGCGCGTCAGCACGCGCAGCGGCCAAAAGCCGGTGAGGAACGAAAGCAGCGGCGAAATCATCAGCACCGAACGTTCTGTGTGCTGCAACGCGAACGTCTTCGGCACGACCTCGAACAGCGTGAAGACCACGAAAATCTCGATGACGATGCCGACGGCAACACCAGCGGCGCCGAGTGTCGGTTCGAGCGCGGTGCCGAGCAACGTGGCGCCGATCATCTGGCAGCCGAGAACCAGCAACAGAATGCTGTTCAACGTCAGCTCGGGACGTTCAGTCAGGCGCAGCACGCGCGCGGCGCGTTTGTCGCCTTCTTCTTCGAGCGTCAGCAGACGAATGCGACTGACGCGCGTGAACGCAGTCTCGGCGAGCGCGAGGACGCCCGAGAATGCCCACAGCACGATGACGATGACGATCGCGACGATGTTCATCGGATCGCCGGAACGGTATCTGGGGGCGGGCCGTCGCCCATGGATCTCGTCATCCTTCGCGTTCCTCGGCGGCGAACCGAGCGAGGATTTCCTGCTCGCGGCGGCGCATCACTGCGGTCTCTTCCGGTTCGGCGTGGTCGTAGTCGAGCAGGTGTAACACGCCGTGCACGACGAGGAGCGCGAGCTCGTCGTCGGCCGCCACGCCTCGCTCCAATGCTTGTTTTCCCGCGACGACCGGGCAGACCACCACGTCACCGAGCAGCGCGGGCGGATCGCTCAGGTCGGACGGAGCACCCGGCCCGCGACCACCCTGGTCGGGCTGACGACCGCCGGGCGGCAGCTCCTCGTCCATCGGAAACGAGAGCACGTCGGTTGGGCCCGAGCTCCCGAGGAAACGCTCGTTGAGCTCGGCGATCGTCGCTTCGTCGACGAACAACAGCGACATCTCGACGTCGTTGCCGTAGCGCTCGTTCACGCGCTCTTCGGCCAGCGCGACGCGCGCGAGCCGTACCCAACGCGCGACATCGACCTCGACGTCGTGCTGCTCGTCGGCACCGAACACGTTCGGCGATTCCACGTCGGTGCTCATTTCGGCGCGTGACGTTCGTACGCGTCGACGATCTCTTGCACGATCCGGTGCCGCACGACGTCGTGGGAATCGAGTTCGACGAACACGAGGTCGTCGATGCCTTCGAGCACGTTGCGCACTTGCAGCAGCCCCGAACGACCGCGGCCGTCGGGAAGGTCGATCTGGGTGACGTCGCCCGTGATCACGGCTTTGGAGCCGAACCCGAGACGCGTGAGGAACATCTTCATCTGTTCGGGCGTCGTGTTCTGCGCCTCGTCGAGAATGATGAAGGAGTCGTTGAGCGTGCGACCGCGCATGTACGCGAGCGGAGCGACCTCGATCGTGCCCCGTTCCATCAGCCGCGCCACGACCTCGGGTTCGAGCATGTCGTACAGCGCGTCGTAGAGCGGGCGCAGGTACGGGTCGACCTTCTGCAACATGTCGCCGGGCAGGAACCCGAGTCGCTCGCCGGCCTCGACCGCGGGGCGAGTGAGGATGATGCGGTTGACCTCTTTCGCCTGCAGCGCTTGCACGGCGAGCGCGACGGCGAGGTAACTCTTCCCGGTACCGGCGGGGCCGATCGCGAACGTCACCGTGTTGTCGCCGACGGCGTCGACGTAGCGCTTCTGACCGGAGGTTTTCGGGCGGATCGACTTGCGACCCCGCACGACTTCCGTCGTAAGCACATCGGTAGGCCGCTGATCGGCCTTCAACATCTCGATCGAACGGGCCAGGTTCTCGCGGTCGAGCACGTGCCCCTGCTGCAACAGCATCACGAGCTCTTCGAACAGGCGGCTGACCCGGTCGGCCTCGGCCGGCTCGCCTTCGATCGTGATCTCGTTGCCGCGCACGAGGATCGTGACGGGAAACGCTTCTTCGATCAGGCGAAGCAGCTCGTCGCGTTGGCCGAGCAAGCCGACCATGAGGTGGTTATCCGGGACCGTGACTTTGATCGTTACGGGGATCGAAACCGGTCCGGACGAGGTGGCGTGCTGTTGGGCCAAGGTGCGCGCGAGGGTAGCCGACGAACGCGTGGGTTCAGTCCGACAAACGCGTCAGGACGACGCGGCGCGCAGACCCAGCTGCTCGAGCCGGGCACCGAGCTCTTCGAGGCTGCGGCCCATGCAGGAAGCAAGGACGCGCAGGTCGGAGCGCCGGATCGTGAGCATGCGGCCGTTGAAGTCCTGGCGCTCACGCTGCAGCGACGTGGCGAACCGGTCGAGGATGTGCGCGTCAGGATCGTCGAGTTCGTGGAGACGAACGAGATCGATCGTGAAGCCCGAGTTCATGTCGAACGCGCCACCGTTGGCATCGACGAGACTGATCTCGCCCTCGAGCTCACGCGGCAGCAGCTGGTCGGCCGGCACCTCGTAGATCTCGGCGAGACGCAAGAGACGCGGCACCGAGATTGCGCGCTCACCGCGCTCGTACGCGCCGAGCACGGACGCCTTGAACTCAAGGCTTGAACGCGCCTCAACGTCGTGTAGAGACAAACCTTTTTGGCGACGAATTGCACGTAGTCGTTCCCCGACTCGCGCCCCTGTGTTCACCACCCCGAAAGCCCCCTCGCCCAACTTGTCGGCGTACGGCTCGTCCACTCTGGTTGCCACCTGTGCTCGGGACGCGTGTCCCGGTTGCAGTCAGTGGATAGTAACAGCACGCTCCGTGAAAGTCATGCTTCGCGTTGCTTCCAACATCAGCCACTCACGCGCCCATCTAGTCACATTGTTCACTTCAGCCGCAAGTGTGGTGCTCAAGGCTGCATGATCTGCGCGATCCGCTCCGCGAGAACGGCAGCGGCTGCGACTGGTGCCGTGGTGGCGCGCAGCACGTTGGGCGCGAGTCGCAAACGAGAGTGGACCGCGAGATCGGCGCGCTCACGCGGACTCAGCCCGCCTTCGGGCCCGACGAGCACCGTCCAGGCCCCCGAGGGCGGAACGGCCAGGTCCCAGGCGGACTCCCCGTCGTGATCGGCGACGACGAGGCCGTCGGCGTGCAGAAGAGATGCGAGATCGGCGATCGGATCGATGGCCGGGATGTCGGCCCGGCGCGACTGCATCGCCGCCTCGCACACCGCGCGCGCAAGCGGTCCGCAACGTGCGCACTTTTCGCGGAATCCCAACGCACGACCCGCGCGCTCGGTGCGAACGGGTGTGATTCTTGCCACACCGAGCTCCGTCAGCGCGGGAACAACCGCGTCGAGACCAGCCTTCGTGAGCGCGATCGCGAGTTCGACGCGGACGGCCGGCGGTGCAACGCGCTCGATGTCGGCACACGCTTCGAGTTCGAGCCGCCCGCTTGTCACCGACGCGATTTCGTATTCACGCCACGCGCCCGAACCGTCGGCGGCAGTAATCCGTTCGCCGGCCGCGAGACGCCGCACACGTTGCAAATGATGACCGTCGGCGCTCGCGACAGTGACGCGCGCGTCGAGCGTGTCGACGAACACGTCCGCGACCGCGTCGACGTCGGCAGGCGTGCACGCCACGCGCGTCAGCTCTTGAACGCGGAACGCAAGCGCGAGAACAAGCCGTCGGCCGGCGGCGTCACAGGTTCGCCGCGCAGCTCCGCGAACTGCGAAAGCAA
>CAWJBX010000002.1:0-24762 GCA_963841195.1 uncultured Actinomycetes bacterium
TCGGGGTGCCGGGATTTGAACCCGGGGCCTCAGCGTCCCGAACGCTGCGCGCTAACCAAGCTGCGCCACACCCCGTTCGTTGTCGAACGAAGCGGTGAGTGTAGCGGCCGCGGCTGAATCATCGTAAGCGAGAATTCCCGGCCTTTCTGCCCTGCGGGGTGACGTTCGCCCTCCCTCCATCAGGAGAGAGGGCAATGCGGGGAGTCATTCGTTCTCGCCGCCGCAGAATCCCGTCGACGCCGACGGAAACATTCATGCGCGTTACAACGCGAAGAGCGGGCCGGTGAAGTTGCAGACCGTGCCGGCGTGCGCCACGTCGCTGCAGCCGATCGACCACCAACACGGTTGCTTCGCTCGCGGTGCCGGCAACGTTATTGGGAACTGATAACGGCGAGCACCTGCTCGGCCAGCTCGGGGCGGCACACGAGCAGGTCGGGCAGGTACGGGTCGGGCCGGTTGTACACGAGCGGCGATCCGTCGAGGCGCGAGCAGTGGCAACCGGCCGCGGCCGCGACGCCGACCGGCGCGGCCGAGTCCCATTCGTACTGACCGCCGCGAGTGCGCGTACACGTCGGCGTGGCCCTGCACGACCGCCATCGTCTTCGCGCCGGCCGAGCCGAGCGGCACGAGCTCGGCGTCGAGCACGCCCGCGAGGTACTCCGCGAGCTTCGGCGGGCGGGTGCGCGACACGAGCAGCCGCATCTTGCCCGTCGTGCGCGGGCGCGAGCGCCGGCGCGGGCTCGGTCGCGAGCACGACGTCGTCCTGCGCGGGCAGCGCGACCGCGCACGCGTGCGGAGTGCCGTTGACGACCAGCGCGACGTGCACGGCCCAGTCGGTGCGGCCGGCCTCGCCGAACTCGCGCGTGCCGTCGAGCGGGTCGACGATCCACACCCGCTCGCGCTCGAGCCGGATCGGGTCGTCCTTCGACTCCTCCGACAGCACCGCGTCGTCGGGTCGCGCCTCGGCGAGGCGGGCGAGGATCAGGTCGTTGCTCTCGCGGTCGCCGTCGTCCTTGCTCGCGCCCTCGGCGCGCCGGCGCACGAGCAGCTGCCCGGCTTCGCGCGGCGATCTGCGCGCGAGCTCGTGATCGTCCATGGCGTCGCGCGTCAACTCGCGGCGGGAAGCAGCTGCTTCGCGGCGCGGCGCAGGACGCCCGCGTCGACGGGCTTGACGAGCATGAGGTCGACGTCGGCGCGGCGGGCGATGAACTCGTCGGCCTCGCGGTCGAGCAGCAACAAGATGTTGGCGCGGTCGAGGCGTCCGCCCGACTCCTCGAGCCGCAGGTCGATCGCGACCGCGACGCCGCCCATGTTGCCGATCTGCATGTCGAGCACGACGAGATCGGGATCGACCTCGGCGAACGTCGGCGCGCACGTCCTGGCCGCGGGTGACCTCGACCACGTTCTGGCCGCGGCCCATGAACGCGGCCCGCACCTGGTCCCGCACCCACTTGGCGTCGGCGGCGACGAGGATCGTGGTCATCGGGCCGAGATCTGTATCGAACAGGAGCGCGGCCGACCTCGTGCAGCGTCGTCGAAGTCGTGGACGTCGTGGGCCAGGTACGGGCACGTAGGCGAGCGCGGTGTCGCCGCCGATCCGGTCCCGCAGCGCCTCGATGTGCTCCCGCTCGAGCGCCGGCGATCTCGCGGAAGTCGGCGAGGTTGTCGTAGAGCGCGGCGAGCCGCGGCGGCTCGGCGTCGGGGCTGCGGTCGAGCGCGCGAGCGCAGCGCGTCGGCCGCGGCGCGCAGACCCGCGGGCGCCTCGTCGCCGAACGACGGGTGCACGCGGTTGACGATCAGCGCCTGCACCGACTGGCCCGCCTCGGCGAGCCGCTCCGCGAAGAACGTCGCCTCCTCGCATCGCATCGCGGCGCGGTGAGCGTGACGAGCACGAACGCGGTGCTCGGGATCGGCGAGGAGCTCGCCGACGACCTGGGCCCGGTCGCGGAACCCTTCCTCCATCCCTTCGAACGCGCGGAAGAACGCGACGACGTCTTCGATGACCTCGGAGCCGACGACGCGCGCGACGGTGCGCAGGAACGTCTGCACCGCGACGCTCGCGACGCGCAGGTACGCGCGCGTCGGCATCATCAGCAAGCCGGAAGACGCGGTTGTCGAGCAGGCGCGTGAGCCGCTTGGGCGCGTCGAGGAAGTCGAGCGCGTGCCGCGTCGGCGGCGTGTCGACGACGATGAGGTCGAAGTTGCCCTCGTCGTGCAGCTCGTGCAGCTTCTCCATCGCCATGTATTCCTGCGTGCCGCCGAGCGCGCCGGAGACGTTGCGGTAGAAGGTGTTGTCGAGGATGCGCTGCGCCTGCTCTCGGTCGACGCCGCGTTGCGCGCGACGAGCAGGTCGAACGTCGACTTCGTGTCGAGCATCAGCGCGGAGAGCCGTCCGCCGGGCGCGGCGTCGCCCGTCGGCCCACGAGCCGCGGTCGATCTCGGTCGGATCGTTGGTGAGGTGCTCGATGCCGAGCGCGTCGGCGAGCCGGCGCGCGGGATCGATCGTCACCACGCACGCGTTCCGGCCGCGGCGCGCGCCTTCGAGCGCGATCACGGCCGCGGTCGTCGTCTTGCCGACGCCGCCGGTGCCGCAACAGATGACGACGCGGCGGTCGTCGACGAGCTCGTCGATGCGGATCGTCACAGCCGCTCGATCCCGCGGTCAAGCGCGTCGGCGAGCATGTCGAGCTGGGCGCGGGGATGTCGGGGTTGAAGACGAACGGCAGCTCGATCTGCGGCAGCGGCAGCCGCTCGCGCAGCCGTTCGATCTGCTTCGTGCTGCAGCGCGTGGCGTTCCTCGAGGAACTCGGCGGCGTGCGCGAGGTCGTCGGCTTCGCGTTCCGAGACGAAGCGTGCGCAGGCGTGCGCGTCGTCGAGGATCGCGCCGAGATCGGCCGGCACACCGACCGGCAGCGGCGCGAAGCACCCGTTGACGACGACCGGCCCGAGCGCGACCCCGGCGCGGTCCTCGATCGCGAACGCGGTGTCGACGACCTCGCTCACCGGCGTTTCCTCGGCCAGCGTGACGAGCATCACCTGGCACCGCTCGGGATCGGAGATGAGGCTCACGACGTCCTGCGCCTGCTTGCGGATCGGCCCGACGCGCACCGCGTCGAGCAGGCCGCGCGCCGACAGCAGGAACGTCACCGCGTGGCCGGCGGCGGGCGCGTCGACGATGATGAGATCGGCCACTCGCGATTCCTCGATCGACTTCACCTTGCCGAGCACGAGGATGTCCTTCATCCCCGGAACGGCGGTCGCGACGACGTCGAGCGCGCCCGACGCGGCGAGTCGCTTCGAGATGCGCTTCATGCCGTGGGTCACGAGGTAGTCGACGAGCGCGGCGTCGGGGGTGAGGAAGCGGGCGCGGATGCGGGGCTCGAGGTCGATCTCGTCGTAGCCGAGCGGGGGCGTCGAACATCGCCGGGAGGCCCGACTTTCCCTCGACCTCGACGATGAGCACGTTAAGCCGGCGCGTGCCGCGGTGACGGCCAGGGCGGCCGTCACCGTCGTCTTCCCGACGCCACCCTTGCCGGCGACGATGACGACGTGGGAGGTAGAGCAGAAATCGGCCACCTCCATTGCTCCATCGTAGGAGAGGTGTGTGCGTGCCGCCTCGGCTCGTTGCTGCGCCTGTGCTGTCGTGTCCTCGTTGGGTGGACGGGTGTCGGCGCGCGCCCAGACCACCGAGCCCCGACGGGCGCATCGACGTCGTCCAGGTCAACGGGTTGCATCGATCCGTCGAACGCGGCGCTGATCCGCTCGTCGCTCGCGACGCGGAACGCGACCACTCGTCGGTCGTCGTGTTCCAGATCGACGCGTCCGGCGCGGTCGACACCGACGTCGAGACGCTGCTGCACGACTTCCCACACGCGACGGTGCCGGTCACGGTGTGGGTCGGCCCGTCGGGCGGCGCGGCACGCGGCGCCGGCGCGCTGCTCGCGTTGGCGCCGACTTCGCCGCGGTCGCGCCCGGTGCCCACCTCGGCCCGGTCGATCCGATCCGCTACGACGATCCGTCGTTCAAGGTCGCGGGATCGACGAGTTGAAGAACAAGACCGTCACCGTGCAGTCACCGACATTGCTCGAGTTCATCGCGTCGCTCGACGGGAAGACGATCGACGGTGTGCGCGTCTCGACGTTGAAAGGCACCACGCAACGGCGAACGCTCTCGCAAGACGTCCACTTCCGCAAGCTCGGCTTGACCGCGCAGCTTGCGCACACGCTCGACACCCCGTGGGTCGCGTACTTCTTGTTCATCGCGGGCTTGCGCTGATCGTCTTCGAGTTCTTCTCGGTCGGTGTCGGTGTCGCCGGGTTCGTCGGCGCGGTCGCGCTGCTCGGCGCCTGTTTCGGGTTCTCGCATCTGCCGGTCGCACCGTGGGCGATCGCGTTGTTGTTGCTCGGCATGCTCGGTCTGTCGATCGACGTGCAGGCGGGCGGGCTCGGACCGTGGACGTTCATCGGGAGCGGCGCGCTCGTGGTCGGATCGGTCTGGCTCTACGACGGTTCGTCGCGCCTCGATCCGAAGTGGTGGGTGCTCGTGCTCGTTATCGGCGGCACGGTCGTCTTCATGCTCTCGGGGATGACGGCGATGATCCGGTCGCGCTTTTCGACGCCGACGATCGGTCGCGAAGAACTCGTCGGCGAGATGGGGAACGCGGAAGCCGACGTCGCTCCCGACGGCGTTGTGCGCGTGCACGACGCGCTCTGGAAGGCTCGCACGAACCGGGCGACACCGATCCAGGCCGGCGCGCCCGTGCGAGTCGTTTCGATCGAGGGCATCGTGCTCGAGGTCGAACCGGAAGAGGGCGGCGCCCGCGACCACCGGCACGGCACCTGACCTGCCCGTTTGTCCGTCGGTAGCGGCGGCAGTACGTTCCGCCGGTCCGAGCAATGGGCTGCGGGGGAAATGGGAGAGGGCGTGGCGCTCAGGATTGTTCAAGAGACATGGCATTTGAAAGCGGCGTGCCGGGGCCCGGAGTCGGCGCTGTTCTTTCCGCCGTCCCTCCCCGAGCGACGAGAAGAGCGCGCGATGCGCGAGTCGACGCGAAGGGCATCTGCCTCGGCTGCCCGGTGCAGCGTGAGTGCCTCGAGTTCGCGTTGCGCGTGCACGAACCGCACGGCATTTGGGGCGGCCTCACAGAATCCGAACGCCGCCACTTGCTTCCGATCGACGAGTCTAGCGGCATCGCCGCGACCGACGTCTTGGTCATTTTGCCTACGAAATGTGTAGGTCAATTGACCAGGAGGGCGCCGCGTAAACTTCCCCTGTGGAGGCAGTGCGAGACGCGGCAACAGTGATCGTGGTGCGCGATCAGCCCGATTTGCACGTGTTCATGCTGCGGCGGAATCACACGCTCGCATTCGTCCCCGGCGCGACGGTCTTTCCGGGCGGCGCGGTCGATCCCGGCGACATCGAACAAGCGCAGACGACGGGCATCGACGAGTTCCGCCTCGCGGCCGCCCGCGAGTGCCTCGAAGAGGCCGGCATCCCGCTCGAGCCCGAACATCTCGTCGAGTTCGCGCGTTGGATCACACCCGAAGGTGCGCCGCGCCGCTACGACACGCGCTTCTTCGTCGCCGCTGCGCCCGATGGTCACGACGGCGAACACGACGGCAGCGAACTGGTCGCGTCGGCGTGGATGCGTCCGGCCGAGGCGTTGCGCGCATTCGCGCAGGGCGAACTCGATCTCATCCTTCCGACGCAACGCAGCCTCGAAGTGCTGGTCCGCTTCGACACGGTCGCCGCGCTGTTCGACGAACTTCGCGAGGCGCCGTGCCCGACCTGACGCCCGACGTCCCGAGCGCGTTGTCGCCCCTTGTGCGCCGCGTGGTCGCGAACAACCCGAGCCTGATGACCGGACCCGGCACGAACACGTATCTCGTCGGCATCGACGAGGTCGCGGTGATCGACCCCGGGCCTGACATCGCGAAGCACATCGACGCGATCATCGGTGCCTCGATGCGCGAACGCGTCCGCTGGGTGTTGCTCACACATACGCACCCGGATCACTGGCCGGCGGCCGCAAAGATCCGCAAGAAGACCGGCGCGTTGATCGGTGCGTTTCCCACGTTCCCGAAGGCCGACGAAGTCGATCTCGATCTCGATCTCAAACTCGGCGACGGCGACACGGTCGACGGCACCGAGTTCCGCCTCGAAGCGATTCATACGCCCGGCCATGCGCCGAACCATCTGTGCTTCTTCCTCGACGAGGAACGGTCGCTCTTCACGGGCGATCACGTGTTGAACGGCACGACCACTGTGGTGAACCCGCAGCGCGGCGGCGACATGAAGCAGTACCTCGCGTCGCTCGACCGGCTGCGCAAGATCAAGCGCGTGAGTCGCATCTGTCCCGGCCACGGCGACGTGATCGACGATCCCGCCGCCAAGTTCGACGAGTACGTCGCACACCGCAAGACTGCGCGAGCGTCAGATCGTCAAGCTGTTGAAAGAACAGCCGCGCACGATCAAGCGCATTGTCGACACGCTTTACACCGATACGCCCGACGGGCTGATCGAGATGGCGCAGCACCAGGTGTACGCGCACTTGTTGAAGCTCAAAGCCGACGGCAAAGTCGTCGGGAGCGGCGCCAAGTCGACCTGGAAGCTCGCGTCGTAGAACGCGACGAGGGCGGAGCCGAAGCCCCGCCCTCGCACAGATCACTGACTGAAGTTCGGACTAGCCAAGGCTCACTTCGCTCGAGCCGAGGTTGATGGCCTTGATGCCAGCGGTGCCGCCTTCCGCGAGCAACTGGCCGGCGTCTTCAACGGTCAGAGCGTTCGTGACGGACGAGGCGCCGTTGTCGTTCCCGAGGAAGGAACCGGTGACCGCCGTCGCCCGAGATGGTGAACTGGCCGTACGAGGCCGAGTCGCCAAACGGAGCGTTGACGTTCCCGATGGTCTGACCCGCCGAAACGGTGATCGTCGTCGTCTTGACCGTCAGCGCCGGAACGCTCTTCCACGTGATAATGAGAGTGCCGTGTGCGTTCGACGGACCGAGCAAGCTCGTGAATCCGTTGGTGTCGTTGGTCAAGGTGCCTTTGACAGTGCCACTAATGCTCGTGATGCCGGCGTTGTCGCTCGTGCAGCCGGTCAATGAACCCTTCACGGTGATCGCGTCGGTCGTCGACGTGCGATGACGCGAACAACGACGGCTTGAAGCCGATGCTGCCCTTCTCGATGGTGTTACAAGAGATGGTGCTGTGTGTCGCGTCGACGGGCGGTGCGCCCGCGTGAGCAACGCCACCGATGAACATGCTGCCGGCTACGAGCGCGGCAGTACTTCCTAACAAAGCAATCTTGCGGAACAAGGGTCCCCCTCCGAAGTTCGTATACGAAGTGGAGGAACCGCCATGCGGGAGTCTTTGCGACCGGCCCCGTTGCCCCTGGCACCGCCGTCTCGGACCATACGCGCGCCGCGCGGTCAAAGCCAGGACTTCTCACCGCACGTTTTTCAACGGTTGAGCGCGGTGAAGGGCGGAGCCGAAGCTCCGCCCTTCACTCTTGTGTTCCTTGAGCGTTGCCTAGGGGGCAGCAGTCAAGGTCACCGACGACGGGGAGGCGAAGTCGATCTCGCCCACCGAGTTCGAGCCGCCAAGGCAGCCGATGAAGTCGCCGATATTCGACACGGCGATCAGCACATGCACGCTGTCGCCGCCGAAGGCCGCAGTACCCGCCTTGTTCTGCAAGATGGTGCCGTCAACGGTAAAGCCGCCGTCCCCAAGGTCGGTCGCGAACACGACGTTCGCCACCTTGACCGATGCGACAGTCTTTGTGACCGTCTTGCCCTTGGAGTTGACGCTCGTGTTGGTGAGCTTGAGCTGGAATTTGATCTTGCTCAGCGCACCACCGCTATTCGACACCAACGCTGCGCAATCCGCACCTGCACCAACCACGCCACTAAAGCTTGCAGCGCCGCCGTTGATCGGCAAAGAACCGCCACTCACTCCGGAAGTGTCACACGACCCGAGGGCAGCATTCTTCGACTTGACCGTTCCGTTTTTCGTGGATGGCGTCGACGGCGTCAGCGCCGGATTGAGGATTGCGGCACCCGCCTTGGAGCCAGGGCCGCCTGTCAGTCCGCAACTCAGCGAGCCCGTCGCGGGCGGCGTCTTGGCTGTTGCGGCAGTGGCGCCCATCACGCTCAGAGCGAGCACGGCGGCGCCGAGAATTGCAATCTTCCTTATCAACGGGGGTCCCCCTCCCGGTGAGCCGCGGCTGCCGAACCGGATGGTTCGAAAAGCCCCTCAACCGTGACTCGCTGCGGAGGGTAAGCAGCCCTTGGTGATTGCGCCAGCAATGAGCATTGCGTTGAGTTAGTGCCAAAACCTGCCAACGCGATCGTCCCAGCCATTGTCGCTCCGACTGGGACACACGTAGCCTCAATCGACGATTCGTGGAGGGACGCACATGACCGAAACCAAGCTCTTCATCAACGGCGAGTGGGTTGCCGCCCAGTCGGGCGAGACGTTCCCGACCTTCGCGCCTTCGACCGGCGAAAAAATTGCCGACGTCGCGAAAGCGAGCCGCGAAGACGCGCAGAAGGCTGTGCAAGCCGCGCGCAACGCAGCCGACAACGGGCCGTGGCCGAAGATGTCGGGCAAGGAGCGCGCCGAGAAGCTGCGCGCGGTCGCCGAGATCATCAACGGTCGCAGCGCGGAGATCGCCGAGGTCGAAGCACGCGACGGTGGCGGCACGATCAAGAAGGCGATGTTCGCCGACGTACCGGGTGCGGTGCAGACGTTCAACACGTTCGCGGATCTCGCGGAGAACTCGCCCGAAGAAGTCGAGCGCGGCGAAAGCCCGTTCCCGCCCGCGAAGTCGAAGGTGCGGTACGAGCCGTTCGGTGTGTGCAGCGGCATCGTGCCGTGGAACTTCCCGTTCCTCATGGCGGGTTGGAAGATCGCGCCCGCGATCGCGGCGGGCAACACGGCGGTGTTGAAGCCCGCGAGCTTCACGTCGCTCAGCGCGATCGAAATGGTGAAGGCGTGCGAGGAAGCCGGCATCCCGGCCGGTGTCGTCAACCTCATCACCGGGCCCGGCGGTTCGGCCGGCGAAGAACTCGCGCAGCACCCGCTCGTCGACAAGGTTGCGTTCACCGGTTCGACCGAAGTTGGCCGCCGCATCATGCAGCTCGCGAGCGGCACAGTGAAGAAGGTGACGCTCGAGCTCGGCGGCAAGTCGGCGAACATCGTGCTCGACGACGCCGACCTCGACCTGGCCGCGGCCGGCGTGTTGTGGGGCACGTTCTTCCACAACGGTCAGGTGTGCGAGTCGGGCACACGCGCACTCGTGTCGCGCAAGATCTACGACGAGTTCGTCGGCATGCTCGTGGAGCGCGCCGGCAAGATCGTCATCGGCGACAACATGGACATGAACACCGACCTCGGTCCGCTGGTCGCACCGTCGCAGGTCGACACGACCGAGCGTTACGTGAAGCTCGGTCTCGACGAAGGCGCGAAGTTGTTGTGCGGCGGTTCGAAGCCCACCGACTTGGCGCAGGGTCTCGACCAGAGCGCGTACTACTTACCGACGATCTTCGAAGCCGACAACTCGATGAAGATCGCGCAGGAGGAGATCTTCGGGCCGGTGTTGTGCGTGATCCCGTTCGACTCCGACGACGAAGCGGTCAAGATCGCCAACGACTCGATCTACGGGCTCGGCGGTGGCGTGTGGTCGAAGAACAGCGACCGCGCCAACTCGGTTGCGGCGCAGATGCGCACCGGCACCGTGTGGATCAACGACTACCACATGATCACGCCGACGCAGCCGTTCGGTGGCTACAAGCAGTCGGGCATCGGCCGCGAGCTCGGCGACTACGGCTTCAACGAGTACCGCCAGATCAAGCACGTCTGGCAGAACACGTCCTCGGACCGCAGCGGCTACCTGCACTTCGCGGCCCTGAGCGGCAACATTTGAGAGTCACCGGTACGGAAGCGGCCGCGCGCGTTGTCGAACGCGCGCGGCGCGACCGGCGCGGCACGCTTTCGTTCACGATCGGGACGGGTTGTTGCGAGTCGACCGCGCCGTTCCTTTACGAAGACTTTTGGCCCGGTCCGGATGCGGAACAAGTGGGCGAGGTCGCGGGAGTGCCCGTGTTCGCGCCCGAGTATTTGCGCGCGCTATATCTCGGCAACGACGGAGTGACGATCGACGTCGACGATTCGCAGCTCGCGGAATCGATGTCGATAGAGACCGAATACGGCGTTCGGTTCGTGCTGCGTGATGCATCAGGTGTGGTCGCCGGCCAAGAACGCACAACATGTGATGTTCCCGATGCCGTCTCCGCGCTGCGGAGCCGCGGACCACAGGAGCTGCCCGAAGCCCTGCGCCGGGCGCGCATGCGCTGATCAGGCCGCCGCACAGGTCTCGCTCAGGCGGCCTGCTTAGCGTGCCTCTGGGTAGGGGTTCCGGGGGATGCCCCATCTACCGTGTTGCTCGGCGTCCGCCTGCCGATGGAGTACCGATGTCCAAAGCCGACGCGATGCTGGTAGCGCAGGGAGTGCGCAAGGTCTACCGCACCGGCGCCGAAGAAGTCGTGGCACTGCACGATCTCGACTTCGTGGTCAACGACGGCGAGTTCGTCTCCATCATGGGGCCTTCCGGTTCCGGAAAGACCACGCTGCTCAACTGTTGCTCGGGCCTCGACGACATCGACGGCGGTTGCGTCATGCTCGATGGTGTCGACTTGCACGCGTTGAGCGACGCCCAGCGCACTGCGAACCGCGCGTCGTCGATGGGCTTCGTCTTTCAGGCTTACAACCTCATTCCGGTGTTCAGCGCGGTCGAGAACGTCGAGTTGCCGCTGTTGCTGGCCGGCGTCGACGCCAAAGAAGCGCGCCTCCGCGCGTCGGAGACGCTCGAACGGGTCGGGCTCGGCGCCCGGCTCAAGCACCGGCCCGCGGAGCTGTCGGGCGGCGAACAGCAACGGGTCACCGTTGCGCGTGCCCTCGCCGGGAGGCCACGCGTCGTGTGGGCCGACGAGCCGACCGGCGCCCTCGACTCCGAGACCGCGGCCTACGTGCTCGCGCTCCTGCGCGAGCTCAACGCCGACGGCCTGACCCTCATCGTCGTCACGCACGACGAAGGGGTCGGTCGCAGCGCGAACCGTTTGATTCGGATGCGCGACGGGGGCATCGTGAGCGACGAGCTCATTGCCGCGCCGATCGACACGGTGACGCTCGCCGACGCCGAAACGACCGCGCTGCCGACCGTCTGAGTTCACCGTGATCGTCGTCGTCGTTTGCTCGCTACCGTTTCTGTACATCTTGTTGCGGAAGCCGGTGTTGCGGCGCCTCGCACTCCGCAACGCGACGCGTCGCCCGCGTGAAACGGTGCTCGTCGTGCTCGGATCACTGCTCGGCACTGCGATCATGACGGGCTCGTTCGTCGTCGGCGACACCTTCAACTCTTCGATCCGTCACATCGCGTACGAGCAGCTCGGTCCCGTCGACGAGGTCGTGTCGGTGAGCGGACTCGCCGGCGGCGGTCCGCTGCGCGCGCAGATGGCAGGTTTCCAAAACCGCGACGTCGACGGTGTCTTGCCGATGACGCTGACGCGCGCCGCGATCGCAGCGCCGAATGGATTGGCGGCGCCCACCTCACAACTGCTCGAAACCGACTTCGGTGCGGCGCGCGCGTTCGGCGGGAATCCGGCGGCCACCGGCATCTCCGGCCCGACACCCGCGCCCGGCGAAACCGCCATTGGCAAAGACCTCGCCGACACGTTGCACGCGAAGGCCGGTTCGACGATCACCGCATACGCGTATGGGCGTTCGGTGCCGTTACGTGTCGTGCGCGTGCTCCCGAAGCTTGGTGTCGCCGGCTACTGGAACGGCGACGAGACCAGCTCTGATAACGCGTTCGTGGCGCCGGGAACGATCGCGGCACTGGCGAACGGTGTACCGGCAACAACGGGGGCGCCCCCGCTCTCACTCGAGCTCGTCTCGAACCGCGGGAACGTGGTGTCGGGAGCCAAGCTCACCTCGGCGGTTGCCGGTTCCATCGTCGCGACGCTCGGGAACACGCACTACAGCCTCAACGAGCCGAAGCAAGCGGTCATCGAACGCGCGAACCGCACCGGCGCGTCACTCTCGCGGCTGTACACGTCGCTCGGCATCTTCGCCGTGCTCGCGGGCATTCTCTTGCTCGTCAACATCTTCTTCATGCTGGCCGACGAACGAAAGTCGGAGCTCGGCATGTTGCGCGCCGTCGGCTTGAAACGCCGCGCCCTCATCGGCGCGTTCGCGACCGAAGGGTGGTGCTACGCGGTGGTCTCCGCGATCGCGGGCACGTTCGCGGGGCTGGCGCTCGGCCGGGCGTTGATGGCGGCGGCGGCCAAGCTGTTCTCGAATCGCAGCAGCGGCGACAATCTCACATTGCACTTCGCGTTCCAGTGGTCGAGCGTGCAGAAGGGCCTTGTAATCGGTTTCGTGATCGCGATGCTCACGATCGTCGGCACGAGCATCTGGCTCGCGCGCTTCAACATCATCCAAGCGATTCGCGACATCAACGAGCCGATGCGCAAGCGGCCGCGCCGGCGGTCGTCGTACGTGGGGCTCGGCGCGGCGCTGCTCGGGTTGGCGATGACCCTCGCCGGTGTCGCGAGCGCATCGTTCCTCGCGCTGATGCTCGGTCCGGTCCTCGTGCTGAGCGGCATCACACCGTTGCTCGCGCGCAACATCGGCCGTACGGCTGCCACGTCGGCGGCCGCGGTCGGCGTCCTCGCGTGGGCGGTCCTGGCGGTGCCGGTCACGATCGCGCTGGGCGGGAATCCCGACGTCCTGTTGTTCGTCGTGCAGGGGCTCGTACTCGTGGGCTCGGCGGTCGTGCTCGTCTCGCAACACCAACAGTTGATCGGCCATGCCTTCGGGCGCTTCGCGCGGAGCTCGTTGCGCACGCGTCTCGGCCTCGCGTACCCCCTTGCCCGACGCTTCCGCACGTCGATGACGCTCGGCATGTTCGCGCTCGTCGTGTTCATCCTCGTGATGGTGTCGGTCTTCTCGGCGATGTTCTCGGGGCAACTCGGCCAGTTCACGCACGAAGCGTCGGGCAACTACAACGTCGTGCTCGACTCGACGCCGACGAACCCGGTGCCGTTCGACCAACTCGCGAAAGATCACGACGTGCGTGCGCTCGCGCCGCTCGTCACGGCGCTCGTCGACGTCACGCACGCGCCCGGGCTCACCGAGACGCGCCGCTGGAACGCAACCGCGTACGACGCGAGCTTCGTCGCCCACGGTGCGCCCCCGCTCGACGATCACGGCAACTATGCGACCGACGCCGACGCGTACAACGCGGTGTTGCACGACTCCCACCTCGCGATCGTCGACGATTCATTCCTTGCGAACGGCGGCGGTCCACCCAACCAGAAGGTTGGCGTCGGTGACGCGTTCAGCGTCGTCGATCCGGCCGGCGGGGAACGCGCACGTACACCGTCGCCGCGATTTCGCACGACGACTTCGCAAACAACGGTTTCTTGGTCGGAATGCCAGCGATGCAGGCGCTGATGGCCGCGCCGCTCGTGCCGAACCGGGCGTACGCCGACGTGTCCGATCCTTCGGCGTTCGTCGCCGCGTTCTCGGGTCGCTACCTCGCCAACGGCGGCACCGCTGAAACGTTGCGCCACCTCGTGCAGGTCGAGTTGTCGAGCCAGCAACAGTTCTTCTTGTTGATGCGCAGCTATCTCGCGCTCGGGTTGGTCGTTGGCATCGCCGGGATCGGCGTGATCATGGTGCGGGCCGTGCGCGAACGCCGTCGCCAAGTCGGCGTCCTGCGCGCGATCGGTTTCCAGGCTGCTTCCGTGCGCGCCGCGTTCGTCGTCGAGTCGGCGTTCGTGGCGGTCGAGGGCGTGCTGATCGGCACGCTGCTCGCGCTGTTGTGTTCGTGGTCGATCACGCTCACCGACGCGTTCGGGTCGGGGATCCCGTTCCGCGTGCCGATCATCTCGATCGGTCGTGCTGATGGTCGGAACGTTGTTGTGCGCGCTCGCGGCGACCGCATTGCCGGCGCGGAGCGCGGCGCGCATCCGGCCCGCAGTTGCGTTGCGCCTCGCCGATTAGCGTTTGCGCGCGAAGAACAGCATCGTGTCCCAGATCACGGGCAACACGCCGCCGTGTTTGTCGATCGCATCGCCGACAGCGTTGTGTAGCTGGGTACGCGTTTCTTCGGGAAGCATGCGATGGTTGGATGCCGTCCCGAGGTGCATGATCCATTCGTCGCGCGTGAACGACGACTCCCACGTAAACGTGTAGGTCTCGCACGGCGTGAACAGGCCGCTCGCATCGAGTTGCTCGCGCGCCCAGCCGAAGCCAGTTTCCGTCGCGCGGTACAACTTCGGCGTTGAACCCGGGCACGAATCGTTCGTATGCCGCGTCGTTGTCGAACACGAACGGTTCCGGATGCGGCCGGCCCTGGTTCCAGAACAACGCGACGCTGCCACCCGGTTCGAGGGCGGCCGCGAGCTTGTCGTAACGGTCGTCACCCTTCACCCAGTGCCACGCTTGGGCCGCGTACACCAACCGATTCGGATACGGCGTCCACGACTCGAAGTCGGTCTCCTCGACGTCGACAATGGCTCCCTCGCTGCGCCGTCCGTGGCTTCGCTGCGTCCGCACGTCGGCGCCTTTGGTGCGTAGCAACGCCGCCATGCCGGCGCTCGGTTCGAGGCAGTGCACGACGAGGCCGCGGTCGATGAACGGCAACGTCGCTTTGCCGGTGCCGGCGCCGATCTCGACGGCTTGATCGCCCGCGTGCAAGTCGCCGCGCTGCATCACAGTGTCGAAGAGCGCGTTGGGATACGACGGCCGGATCGCGTCGTACTGCTCGGCGACTTCGCCGAAGACCGTGCGTTGCTCGCGCTCGCCGGTCACGCCCGTCGTCCGAGATAGCAGTGCACGTCGTACTCGACCTTCACGACGCCGCCGTTGTCGACGATCGCGTTCGCGACCGCATTGAGCAACCGGGTCCGCCGTTCTTCCGGCAGCATGCGCGTCGTCGACCACGTGCGGCTGAGCTCGAGGTATTCGCTCGTCGAATACTGCTGCGACCATGGGAACACGTGCTTTTCGATACGCACGAAGTTCGGCTCGAGTTCGGTAAGCGTGGCGTCGAGATTCCAGTGGCTCGGTGAACCGCCCCGGGTCTCGGGCGCGAACGCGTCGTAGGCAGCGGCGATCGCTTCGCCGAGCGCGCTTTCGAGTTCACGAGGCTGGTTCCAGAACAGCGCGATCGTGCCGCCCGGTTCCAGCGCCGACGCAACGCGTTCGTAGCGGTCGTCGCTGCGTACCCAATGCCACGCTTGGGCGGCGTACACGAGGCGGAACGCGTTGGCGGGCACCGGCCAGTCTTCGAACAACGTCGTCTCAAGTTCGGCGCCCTTGGCGCGCAAGATCGCGCCCATCTCGTCGCTCGGTTCGAGGCAGTGAACTCGGAGTCCGCGTGCGAGGAATGGCATTGTGGCCTTGCCGGTGCCGGCGCCAATCTCCAGCGCGCGATCACCGGACTGCAACGCGCCGAACTGCATCACGGCGTCGAACAGCGCGTCGGGATACGACGGCCGGATCGCGTCGTATGTATCGGCGACTTCTCCGAAGACGAGACGGTCTTCGCGCTCGCTCACGCGAGGTTTTGCTGCGCGAGCTCGAAGATGCGCGCTGTGCAACCCGCCATCTCGACCGGCGGCAACAGTTCGTCGTAGATGCGGTTCGCAATCTCGGTAATCGCGACGGCCGCGTGATCCTCGGGATGGGCGAGCACCACAGGTGTTCCCGCGTCGCCATCAGCCGTTACTGCCGGTTCGATCGGAACCGATCCCACGAGCGGCGCGCCGGTGAGCGCGGCCAAGCGCTTGCCGCCGCCGCTGCCGAAGATCTCGTGCCGCGATCCGTCGGGCGCGACGAACGCGCTCATGTTCTCGATGACGCCGAGCACCTTCAGGTACGAGCGGCGCGCCATGTCGGCAACGCGTGAAGCAACCTTCTGCGCGCCGACGGCCGGTGTCGTGACGACGAGCATCTCGGCTTGCGGCAACAGCCGCGCCAGCGCCATCTGAATGTCGCCGGTGCCGGGCGGCATGTCGATCAACAAGTAGTCGAGGTCGCCCCACTTCACGTCGGTGAGGAACTGTTCGAGTGCCTTGGCAAGGATGAGGCCACGCCACATGAGCGCGGTGTCTTCGTCGTCGACGAGCAAACCCATCGAGACCACACGCAACGTTCCGTTGTCGCCGACACTGACCTCGGCCGGAACGATCTTGCCCTTGCCGTCTTCGGTTTTGGTTCCGGCAAGGCGTTCGTTCACGCCGAGCATGCGCGGAATCGAAAAGCCCCAGATGTCGGCGTCGAGCACACCGACCGTCAGCCCGCGCGCCGCGAGCGCGGCCGCAAGGTTCGCGGTCAGCGACGACTTGCCGACGCCGCCCTTGCCGCTGCCGACTGCGATGACGCGCGTCGTCGGCGGAACTTCGGTGGGCGGAGCCGATTGCGAGGCCGCGAGCCGAGCGCGCTGCATGAGCGCGGAGCGCTCGGCCTGGTCCATCTCGGCGTACTCGACGTCGACGGCGGTGACGCCGAGCAGGCCCGAGACCTTGGAGCTGACGTCGGTCGCGATCTGGCCCCGGAGCGGGCAGGCGGCGGTGGTGAGGGCGACTTTGACGGTGACCGCGCCGTCCGGCGACACCTTGACGTCCCGGACCATGCCGAGATCCACGATCGAGACCCGAAGCTCGGGGTCGAGGACGCCCGCGAGCATGCGGCGTACGTCTTCACTCGTGGGTGTGCTCATACTGAATAAAACACGGGGAGACCTTGAAAATATGCCCGGACGCCGGGTACCGTCAAGGCAATGGATCTGCTCGCCGTGCTCAAAGCGCTGGGCGACGAGACCCGGTTCTCGATGTACCAGGAGCTCGCCGGCTCGACCGCACCGCTCACGGCGACCGAACTCGCCGACCGGCTCGGGCTGCACGCCAACACGGTTCGGCTCCACCTCGAACGCCTGCGGGAAGCGGGCCTTGTCGAGGTCGAACCCGTGCATCGCGGCACGGTCGGCCGCCCCCAGCACGTCTATTCGCTGGCGGCGGGCGCGCCCGGGCTCGGCTTCGACCCGCCGAGTTACACCCTGCTCGCGGGGCTGCTCGCGACGATGGCCGAGCGCATCGGCGCCGACGCCGAAGATGCCGCCGCCGCCGGCCGCACCTGGGGCGTCGAAGCCGGGCATCGCACCCGTTCGCGCTCGTGCGTGAAGGCGCTCACCGGCGAAATGCAGCGCCTCGGCTTCGACCCGGCCGCCGTGGCCCAGGGCGCGAAGACCGACATAGCGTTCTTGCACTGCCCGTTCCGCGAGCTCGCGGAGGCCTATCCCGAGCTGGTCTGCAACCTGCACCGCGGCATTTGCGAGGGTGTCGTCGAATCGGTCGGCGGGGGAAGCGTCGAGGAGTTCGCCACGTTGTACGACCGAGACCCGTGCCGGGTCGTGGTCGACGTATCCTGAGTACGTAGCTCGTTTGTCCGGAGGACAGTGATGATCGCACTTACCGACACCGCCACCGTCAAGGTCAAGGAATTGATGCAGGCGGAGGATGCGCCCGAGTTGTACCTACGGGTCGCGGTTCGGCCCGGCGGCTGCTCCGGCCTGTCCTACGAGATGTTCTTCGACACCGAGAAGGCCGGCGACGACATCGTCGAGGCCTACGGCGACGTGCAAGTGGTCGTCGACCCGGCGAGCGCGGAGTACCTCACCGGCGCATCGCTCGACTACAAAGACGGCCTCCAAGGCGCCGGGTTCACGATCAACAACCCGAACGCGCAGCGCACCTGCGGCTGCGGCCAGTCGTTCTCGTAGACCTCTCTTTTTCCCTCAACGGCGTTTCCGTCGCGTGTTCTGTCGCGCCTGAAGAGTCTTTGCTGAACCTCCTGCGCGAGCAGTGCGGGATGAGATCGGTGAAGGACGGCTGCGCGCCGCAAGGGCAATGTGGCTGTTGCACCGTGCTCGTCGACGGTGAACCGCGCGTTGCATGCGTGACGCCCGCGACGCGTGTTGCGGGCCGGTCGCTAACCACGTTGGAAGGGCTCGACCGTTCCGACGCGTTGCGCATCGGCGATGCGTTTGTCGCGACGGGCGGATCGCAATGCGGGTTCTGCACGCCGGGCATCATCATGCGCTTTGCAGGGGAGCGAACGCGCGATGTCGAGCGCGGGTTGGCCGCGCACTTGTGCCGCTGCACGGGTTGGTGGACGGTGCGCGAAGCGTTGGCCGGTCACGAACCTCGGGGTTCTGCGGGCGCGGCGGAACGGGCGCGGTTGGAGGGCGGCGTGCCGCAAGCCGTCGGCAACGAGGTGCCGTTGGGCGGCGGGGGCTTTGCCGACGATCGCGCGCCGACGAGCGCGCTCGTGGCCGTACCGTTGCCGCCCGGTTCGACGGCCGAGTTCGTCGAAGCTGCGGGCGCGAGATGGGTCGTTGGGGAGTCGGTGCTCGATGCGCGCACGCGCGGGCAAAGTGCAAGGCCGGCGAACGACGGTGCCAGTTCGGCCGCCGTTGTCGATCGACGCTTCCGGCGATGTCGCGCTTGCAACGTCGTGGGTCGATCCCGCGTATTTGGAACCGGATGCGTCGTGGTGCAATCCGGGCGGCGAACCCGCGTCGCCGCTCGGGAACGGTGGCGCGTTCGGTGGCAAAGAACGCTCGTTGGCGCCGCGAGCCGCGCGTGAACTGGCGGATCAGCTCGGCGCGACCGTGCGCGTCTTGTACTCGCGCGAAGACGTCGTCCGCATGGGGCCGAAGCGGCCGCCGATTGCTGCCGTGGCGCGGGCGCGCGGCGACGGTGTCGAGATCGAGGGCGTGATCGCGCGGGGTGGCGCGCCGCGCGTATGGCCCGCTCCGGTGCGCGTCGATGCACAGTGGCGCGAGGTCGATGTGGTCGGGCCGCCGGTCGGACCCGAGTTGCGCGCGGCCGGTCTCGCCGAACAAGCGATGCTCGTTGCGGGCGCGCTCGGGCGCAACGTCGACGTGCTCACGCTGTCGGGCGCGCGCGCTTCCGCTTCGTTCGAAGACGGGCGCGTGCACGTGCGGCTTGCGGCCGGTGATCCGCTCGACGAAGTCGTGCTCCGCTCGTATGCAATCGGTGCCGCGCACATGGCGTTGGGTTTCGTGCTTTCGGAAGGGCTCGCGGTCGACGACGAAGGCAACGTGCACGACCTCACGATTCGCTCGTTCGGGATCTTGTCGGCGGCGAAGACGCCGCCGATCGATGTCGAGATCGTTGCCGACGATGCGCCGCCGCGAGCGCGTTCAACTGATGCGGTGTTCGGTGCGGTCGCGGCGGCAACGTGGCTTGCTCACGGCTGTCCCGATACATTGCCGCTTCGTGCCCGTTGAACCCATTCCCACGCCCAGCGCGCCGCCCGTCGCCGGGCCCTATTCACCCACGGTACGCGCCGGTGACTGGATCGTGTGTGCCGGCCAGGTCGGGATCGACGCGTCGGGCCGATTGGCCGAAGGTGTCGAGGAACAAGCGCAGCAGGTGCTCGCCAACATCCGCGCCGTGCTCGCCGACTGCGGCGCGTCGATGAACGACGTCGCGAAGGCGACCGTGTTCGTCACCGACATCGGGATGTTCGCGACGGTGAACGCGGCGTATGCAGAAGCATTCGGCGAGCACAAGCCCGCGCGCTCGACGGTGCAAGTTGCGGCGTTGCCCACGGGCGCGGCCGTCGAGATCGAGGTCTGGGCGTACAAGCCCTAGATCGACTCGCCCAACATGAGGGTGACCGCGCCGACGCGGCAGAACACCCAGTTGCCGGGATCGGGATCGGATCGCTCGCACCCGAGCACGTGCGACCCTGGTTGTACCCGGGCGCGGCTCCAGCAGCTAGCGTCTCGGGCGTGTGGATTGGTCCGGTCCTCGTGCTGCTCGGCATCTTCATCATCGGGCCCATCGGCCTGTTCATCACCGGCGCGCTCTGGGCCGCGGTGAATGGCTGGCTCTCGTCGGAAGACGCCGACGCCCGCGCTAACTCGGTTGCACCGGCCAGCGAGTAGATCCGAACCGGTACCCGAC
This sequence comes from uncultured Actinomycetes bacterium, assembly GCA_963841195.1. Lineage (GTDB taxonomy): Bacteria > Actinomycetota > Acidimicrobiia > IMCC26256 > PALSA-610 > CAWJBX01. The sequence goes on from CAWJBX010000002.1 coordinate 20,060, forward strand.
CGATCGCACGGTCTGGATCAGGTTCTGGTGCTCTTCGCCGAGCTTGGCGCGTAACCGCCGCACGTGTACGTCGACGGTGCGCGCACCGCCGTAGTACTCGTACCCCCACACGCGCGACAGCAGTTGCTCGCGTGTGAACACCTTGCCCGGATGCGAGACGAAGAACTTGAGCAGCTCGTACTCCATATACGTGAGGTCGAGCGGCTTGCCTTCGACGACCGCTTGATACGTCTCGAAGTTCAAGACGAGATCGCCGTACGACGCGATCTCCGGTGAACCGGCGCGCCCGGCGCGGAACATCAAGTGCCGCAGGCGCGCTTCGAGTTCCTTCGGGTGAAACGGCGATAGGCAGAAGTCGTCGAACAGTTCTTCGCGGTGTTCGAGCTCGTGCAGTTGCCCGCCCGAGATCAACAAGAGAATCGACTCGACGCGCGAGTCGCCCTTGCGCAGTGTGCGGCACAGCGAGAACGCACCCTCGGGGTCGACGTCGGCGCACACGACCGCGCCGGTCCAGCCATCGGGCGGTTCCGACTGCATCGCGACCGCCGCGTTGGTCACCGCTTTCCACGCGGTGCCTGCGAGGTCGAGGGTTTGGGCGAGGATCGGCGGCGGCGGGTCCGGGAAGACCAACATCAATTCGTTCATCGGTCTCTACAGCGTAGGCAAGTAGCGGGCGATTTCGAACGGCGTGACGTCGGCTTTGTACTCGGCCCATTCTTTGCGCTTGTTCAACAGGAAATTCTCGAACACGTGCTCGCCGAGCGCTTCGGCGACGAGCTCCGAGCGTTCCATGGCGTCGAGCGCGTCGCGCAACGAACCGGGAAGCGACGTGATGCCTTCGGCGAGCCGTTCCGCCTCCGTCAGTGCGTAGATGTTGTCGGTTGCTTCGGGCGGAAGCTCGTAACCCTCGTCGATGCCCTTCAAGCCGGCCGCCAGCATCACCGCGAAGGACAGGTACGGGTTGCAGCCCGGGTCGGGCGCGCGGAACTCGATGCGAACCGACTCGTTCTTGCCTCGCTTCGACAACGGCACCCGGACCAACGCGGAACGGTTGTTGCGCGCCCAGCACTTGTAGACGGGTGCTTCGTAGCCCGGGATCAAACGCTTGTACGAGTTCACCCACTGGTTCGTGACCGCGCAGATTTCGCTCGAGTGCACGAGCAAGCCCGCGATGAAGTGCTTCGCAACTTTGCTCATGCCGTACTCGTCGCCCGGATCCGGAACGCGTTGACGTCGCCCTCGAACAACGACACGTGCGTGTGCATCCCCGAACCGAACGCGCCGCTGATCGGCTTCGGCATGAACGTTGCGTACACGCCGTAGTCGGCCGCGACTTCCTTCGCGATCAAGCGGAACGTCATCACGTTGTCGGCCATCTCGAGCGCGTCGGTGTAGCGCAGATCGATCTCGTGCTGCTCGGACCGTTCTCGTGGAACGAGTACTCGACGGGATGCCCATCGCCTCGAGCCGCAAGCACCGTCTGCTTGCGGAGTCGCGAACCGAGGTCGTGCGCGGTGAGTTCGAAGTAGCCGGCGTTGTCGAGCGGCTCGATCTTCTTGCCGGAGCGGAAGTAGAAGAACTCCATCTCGGGCCCGACGAAGAACGTGAAGCCCTTCTCGCGCGCGTGTTCGAGGTTGCGCTTCAGCACCTGGCGGGGATCGCCGTCGAACGGGTCGCCCGAGAACGTCGAGATGTCGCAGAACATGCGGGCCACGACGGTGCTCGCCTTCGTCGTCGGGCAGCAGCTCGAACGTGTTGGCGTCGGGCCGGGCGAGCATGTCGGACTCTTGGATCCGGCTGTAGCCCTCGATCGTCGAGCCGTCGAAGGTCATGCCCTCTTCGAGGGCCACTTCGAGCTCAGCGGGCGTGATCTCCACCGACTTCAAGAACCCGAGGACGTCGGTGAACCACAGGCGCACGAAGCGCACGCCGCGCTCTTCGACCGTGCGCAACACGTACTCGTTCTGGCGTTCCATATGGAGAGTTTACGGGCCGCTCGCCTAGGGTCTCCGAGGCCGGGTCCGGGCGGTAACAGAGCGTTCACAATTGGGCAACGGCGGGAAATCGCGCAGCTGAAAGCTGTCTTGTCACAGCGGGCGAAGCACGCCCTGGAGATCGGAGCAAGCAGTGGCCATCAAGGCGGAGTACATCTGGATCGACGGCACCGAGCCGACGGCGCGCCTTCGTTCGAAGACGAAGATCCTCGAGAGCGGCAAGAACCTGCCCATCTGGGGCTTCGACGGCTCGAGCACCAACCAGGCGCCGGGCACGGCTTCCGACTGCGTGTTGAAGCCGGTCTTCTCGTGCCCCGACCCGATTCGCGGCGGCGACAACATCCTCGTGATGACCGAGGTGTTGCTCACCGACATGACGCCGCACGACACGAACACGCGTGCGTTGCTCACGCCGGTCGCCGAGAAGTTCGCCGGCGCAAGAGCCGCTGTTCGGTATCGAGCAGGAGTACACGTTCTTCAAGGAAGGTCGTCCGCACGGTTTCCCGGTGCGCGGCTTCCCGGCGCCGCAGGGCTTCTACTACTGCGGTATCGGCGCCGACGAGGTGTTCGGGCGCGACGTCGTGGAGGCGCACCTCGACGCGTGCCTCACGGCCGGTCTCGGCATCTCCGGCATCAACGCCGAAGTCATGCCCGGCCAGTGGGAGTTCCAGGTCGGCCCGCTCTCCCCGCTCGACGTGTCCGACCAGCTTGTGGGTCGCACGTTGGTTGCTCTACCGCATCGCCGAGGACTTCGGCATCGCGGCGACGCTCGACCCGAAGCCGGTCAGCGGCGACTGGAACGGCGCCGGCGCGCACACCAACTTCTCGACGAAGGCGATGCGCGAGAGCTACGACCCGATCATCGCCGCGTGCGAGGCGCTCGGGAAGAACGCGGCCGAGCACGTCGCGAACTACGGCGCCGACATCGAGCTGCGGCTCACCGGTTCGCACGAGACCGCGCCGTGGAACGAGTTCAGCTACGGCGTCTCGAACCGCGGCGCGTCGGTGCGCATCCCGTGGCAGGTCGAGGTCGACAAGAAGGGCTACATCGAGGACCGTCGGCCGAACGCCAACATGGACCCCTACGTCGTGACCCGTCTCATCACCGACACGTGCTGCAGCGCGCTGTAACGAACCGCAAGGATTTGCTTCGGGGCGGGTGCCGCAAGGTGCCCGCCCCTTTCGCGTTGTGTTAACTCGCGTAAAGAGGTGTTGCAGCGCGCGGTAACCCTGGCTAGAACACCCACACGAATCGTGCGGAGCTTCGAGAAAGAGGGCCGGTATGGCTGCGACGGCGAACGACGTCATCAAGCAGATCAAAGACGGCGGCATCGAAATCGTCGATGTGCGCTTCTGCGACCTGCCGGGGTTGATGCAGCACTTCTCGGTGCCGGCGCACGAGTTCAGCGCCGACGTGTTCGAAGACGGTCTCGGGTTCGACGGTTCGTCGTTTCGCGGGTTCCAGGAGATTCAGGAGTCGGACATGCTCCTGATCCGGACCCGGCGACGGCGGTCGTCGACCCGTTCCGGCAACACCCGACGCTGAATATCAACACGTTCGTCCACGATCCGGTTACCGGCGAGTCGTACTCGCGTGACCCACGCTACATCTCGCAGAAGGCCGAGTCGTACCTCGTGTCGACGGGTATCGCCGACACCACGTACTTCGGTCCCGAAGCCGAGTTCTACATCTTCGACTCGGTGCGCTTCGACCAGAACCAGCACTCCGGGTACTACTACCTCGACTCCGTCGAAGGCGTGTGGAACTGGGGCCACGACCGCGAGCTTTCGGGTGCACCGAACCTCGCGTACGAGCCGCGTTACAAAGAGGGCTACTTCCCGGTCCCTCCGATGGACCAGTTCCAAGACCTGCGCTCCGAAATGGTGCACGTGCTCGAACAGGTCGGCATCTCCATCGAAGTGCAACACCACGAAGTCGGCACCGCGGGCCAGGCCGAGATCGACATGCGGTTCGACACGCTCTCGGTGATGGCCGACAAGCTCATGCTCTACAAGTACGTCGTGAAGAACGTCGCGCGCGCCGCGGGCTACTCGGTGACGTTCATGCCCAAGCCGCTGTTCATGGACAACGGCTCCGGTATGCACGTACACCAGTCGCTCTGGAAGGGCGGCGAACCGACGTTCTTCGACGAGAAGGGCTACGCCGGTCTCTCCGACAACGCGCGCTGGTACATCGGCGGCTTGTTGAAGCACGCGCCTTCCATTCTTGCGTTTTCGAATCCGACGACGAACTCGTACAAGCGGCTCGTTCCCGGTTACGAAGCGCCGGTCAACCTCGTGTACTCGCAGCGGAATCGTTCGGCATCCGTGCGCATCCCGCTCTACTCGAAGTCGCCGAAAGCGAAGCGGCTCGAGTTCCGTTGCCCCGACCCGTCGTGCAACCCGTACCTCGCGTTCTCGGCGATGCTCATGGCCGGCCTCGACGGTATTCAGAACCGCATCGAGCCGCCGACGCCCGTCGACCGCGACCTCTACGACCTTCCGCCAGAAGAGCTGGCGAAGGTGCCGCAGGTTCCAGGCTCGCTCGACGAGGCGCTCGCGAACCTCGAAGCCGACCACGACTACCTGCTTGCGGGCGGCGTGTTCACGCCGGACGTGATCGACACCTGGGTGGCGTACAAGCGGGAGAACGAGATCGACGCCGTGCGCCTGCGCCCACACCCGTGGGAGTTCTACATGTACTACGAC
>CAWJBX010000003.1:0-203574 GCA_963841195.1 uncultured Actinomycetes bacterium
TCGTTCCGACAACGTTTGACGAGGTCACCGCGTGGTTCCCGTTGCGTCCCCTGAGGTGTCGCGCGCAGCGGCTAAGGGGGAGCGCAGCAAGTGCGACCGACGGCGCAGTCACCTACGAGACTCCTCAGTTGAGAGCGAGCCACCGCAGTCGACCGTCTCGTAACGGCAATTTGGGGACAGCGAAATGCGCGGCGTGAAGTTCCGGGTTCGAGGCCCACTGCCAAGGCTCTCGCCGCGAACTCCGAGCCGTCGAGGGAATGATGATGTTCCGGACCATGTCGCCATCGTGAACGCGACAGGCGGGCGCACATCACGTAGGCACGTGATTTCCGGCTCACTGCACGTGGATGCGTGATGCAGCGTCGCCAACACCCCGGCATCGTTGCCATGCGGAGGGAGGTCCGAGATGTCGAATGCACCGACGTGGAAGGTCGCGGTCATCGCTGCGGTCGCAGTCACCGCAGGGTGCGCGCTCGTCATCGTGACTGGACACTCCCGCAGCTCGCGGCGTTTCTCGCAATGCTGTTCATCGCGCGCGGCGCACTGCATCTCGTCACGACGTCATTCGAGGGCATGCCGGGCGCGCTCTCGGCGCTGCTCGGGCTCGGTCAGGTCGCAGTCGGCTTGATCCTCCTCGTGTGGCCGTCTCCGACCGTGCTTGTCATCGTGGTCGTCGTCGGCGTGTCGACGATCACCCGCGCCGTTACGCTCGGCACGAACTTACTTGCGACGCGTCGCCAGCATTCACACGTGCGGCTTGCTGCTCGTCGCGCCCGTGGTCGAGCTCGTCGGCGGGCTCGTCTTGTTCGCGCGCGCATCGGGCAGCGTTCGCGACGTCGCCGTCATCATCGGCGCGTTGATGATCCTCGACGGCGTCACCGAGTTGCTGCTCGCGTTCGACGCGAAGCGTCACGACGGACGCGTCTCCGTGCCGGTCGTCGCAACCTCGTAACCGTCGCGCGTGTGAACACGTGCTCACGGGATGTGCGCTGCGCCGTTTCGTGCCCACGATGGCGAGACACCACTCTGTATCACCCACGCAAGGAGATCGCCATGCACAAGCCCAACGACCTCCTCGAGTTCGACGTCAAGGACACGCTCGACTGGGATTCAGCAATCGACGACCGGCGCATCGAGGTCAAGGCCGATGACGGCCACGTCACCCTCACCGGCTCGGTGCCGAGCTACTACGAGAAGGTCCGTGCGACCGAGGACGCGTGGAGCGTCGGCGGCGTGAAGACGCTCGACAACGAGATCCTCGTCGGACTCGAAGGCGCGGCGATCAACGACAGCGCAGCTCGAGCAGGCGTGCCGCGAGGCGCTCGACCACGACCGCGTCGTCCCCAAGGGATCGGTGACGCCGACCGTCACGCGACGGCAAGGTGCAACTCGCGCGGCCACGTACGCAATCACTTCCAGCGCGACGCCGCCGAATTCGTCGTCAGCCGCCTCGACGGCGTGCTCGGCATCGAGAACCTCATCGCGATCTCGTCCGAGCCGATCCCGAGCGACGTTGCCGACCGCGTCAACAAGGCGTTCAAGCGCAACGCAATCATCGACGACTCCAACGATCAAGGTGACCAACGACGGTCACACCATCTACCTCACCGGGGTCGTCGGCTCGTACGCCGCCATGCGCGACGCGCTCGACACCGCGTGGCAAGCACCCGGCGTCGACAACGTCGTCAACGATCTCGTGATCGTGCCGTAGCCGACCGCCCGGCGTCGCGCCCGTCAATGTCCCCCGGATGACGGGCGCGACGCCCGTGGCGCTCGAACCGACGCCTCGGCTACCGTCGCCGAGGTGCTCGTAGGTCGCGAGGCGAGAGCTCGCCGCGATCGACGGTCTCTTGGACGGCGCCCGTCGGCGGGTCGAGCGGCGTGCTCGTCCTGCGCGGGCCGGCCGGTATCGGCAAGACGTCGCTGCTCGACGCGGCAGTCGCGCGACGCGAAGGATTTCGAGAGCTCGTCGCGTGGCCGGGGTGGAGTCGGAGATCGCGCTCGGTTTCGCGGCGGTCCACCAGCTCGTGCTACCGATTCCTCGACCGCGTCGAGCGAGCTGCCCGAGCCACAGCGCCACGCGTTGGAGTCGGTCTTCGGGCTCGCCGATCACGGACCGCCCGACCCCCTGCTGGTGTTTCTCGCAGTACTCGCCCTGCTCGACAGCGCGGCGACCACGCAGCCGCTGCTCCTGGTGATCGACGACGCCCACTGGCTCGACGACGAGTCGGCGCGCGTGTTGGCCTTCGTCGCGCGCCGCCTGCACGCCGATCCGATCGTGATGCTCTTCGCGCTCCGTGATCCCGAAGCTCGGGCCAAGAACACGTTCGACGTCCTCCCGCAGCTCGAAGTGGGTCGGCTCGCTTGAGGCCGACTGCCGCGCGTTGTTGGAAGACGTCACGCGGCGGGCCGATCGATCCCGACGTCGCGGAGCGACTGATCGCCGCGACCCAGGGCAACCCGCTGGCGCTCACCGAATTCGTCGCGGGATTGGATCCGAGATCAGCTGCACGGGAACGCGCCGCTTCCCGAGCCCCTCGCCGTTGGGCGAATGCTTGCAAGACCAGTTCGCGGCACGAGTGCGCGAGCTTCCGCCGGCGGGTCGATCAGCTGTTGCTCCTTGCGTCCGCAGAGCGATTCGGCGATCCCGCGGTGCTTCATGGCGCCGCGAACGCGATGGGTGTCTCGTGGAACGAAGGAGTGGCGAGCATCGAAGCCGAAGGTCTGGCGACGTTCACTCCCGCGGCCAGCGTTCCGTCATCCGCTCATTCGATCGGCCGTGTATCACAGCGCGACACCATCGGAGCGCCGGGCCGGGTGCACCAGGCGCTCGCCGACGCGCTCGTCGCTGACGACGACGTCGACCGTCGCGTCTGGCACCTCGGTGCGCCGCGGCTGCCGCGCCCGACGAGGAGATCGCGGAAGCGCTCGAAGACGCCGCGGCGCGCGTCTTCCAACGCGGCGGCACGTACGCCGCGGCCGAGTTCCTGATGCGTGCCGCCGACCTGACCCCCGACTCCGGACCGAAGATCGACCGGCTCCTCGCCGCCGTCCGCATGCGTTCGGCGGAGGGCGACAGGCTCTCGCGCGCAGCCGCTGCTCGATGCGGTCATGGCGCGAGTCGGGCGACGGCCGGCAACGAGCAGAGGCCGAGTGGACGCAAGGGCTCATCTGGCTCGGTGCCGGGCGTGCGCATGATGCCCTACGCGTGTTGGCCCGCGCGGTCTCGTCGATCGAGCACTACGACGACGGCGTGCCGCTGCACGCGCTGATCACTGCCGAGAACGCGATGTTGTACGCGGAATCGCTCGGTGAGCCGTCGGTCGCACGCGCGATTGCAACGACGGCACTGCGCCTCCTCTCTGATCCCTCGTCGCTCAGCCCTCCCGAGGCGTTGGTGCGCGGGATCGCAATCCGGACAACCGACGACTATGTCGCGGCGGCGCCGGTCATCCGTGCCGCGCTAATGGCACTACGACGAACGGGCAGAGAACGACGAAGCCGGTCGGTCCATGCAGGACGCGCACGAGCACGGCGCGATGTTGTACCTGCTCGCGATGAACGCAGCATGCGCATTGCTCGACGACGCGGGGCTGGATCTTGCGACCCGGTCGTGGTGCGACTTCGGCCGACGCACCCGGACGTTGTCGACGCTGCCGATCGCGCTCGATCTGCGCAGGAGTAGCCGACGTCTTCACGCGGCCACTTCCGAGCCGCGGAGGCCTCGATTACGAGGCCGACGACATCCTCGCGTTCACCGGCGCGCGCGGCCACATCGGCGACTCGGGCGTCGGACGGCTGTTCCTCGATGCGTACCGCGGCGACGAGCCGGCAACGCGGGTGATCGCGGCACGAAGGTCGGAGGACGCGCGCGAGCGCGGCAGCGGCGTCGACTTCGATCATTCGCATCTCGCCCTCGCCGTGCTCGACGTGAGCATGGGACGGTACGCCGACGCCTTTGACCACTGCCGCACGCTCTGGACCAACGACGCCGTCGCCGTTTCGACATTCGCACTTCCGTTGCTCATCGAAGCGAGCGTGCGCTCGGGTGATATGGAGACTGCGCAACGCCGCACAAGATCGCTTCTCCGAGCGGGCAACCGCAGCAAAAACGGAATGGGCGCTTGGACTGCTCGCATCGACGCGTGCACTGCTCGCCGAAGACGACGTTGCTGCCGAGGCGGACTACTGCGACGCGCTCGACCGCCTCGGCCGCACGAGCGCCGCCGTCGACCTTGCGCGCGTGCAGCTTCTCTACGGCGAATGGTTGCGGCGGACCCGTCGCCGTCGCGACGCACGTGAACCGCTGCGCACTGCGCTCGAGTTCTTCGAGCGGATCGGCGCCGACGCGTTCGCGGAGCGAGCTCGGCGCGAGCTCGCCGCGACCGGCGAACACAGCCGGCCCCGCTCCGACGCGACCCGCAACCTCTTGACGGCGCAGGAAGCGCAGATCGCGGAGCTCGTCGCCGAGGGCATGACGAACCCGCAGATCGCGTCGCAGCTCTACATCAGCAAGAGCACCGTCGAGTATCACCTGCGCAAGATCTACCGAAAGCTCGGTCTCACGACGCGGACGCAGCTCGCGCGTTTCGAGTTGTCGGGCTGACGTTCGTCTGATTGGCGACCGCGGCGGCAAGCGCGACTCGGGAGTTGACGTCCAGCTTCCGGAAGACCTTGCGCAGGTGCGAGTCGATCGTGTGGTGCGACAGAAACAGCCGCGTGGCAATCTCGCGATTTGTCAGACCAGCAGCCGCAAGCTCCGCCACGGTGCGCTCGGTCTCGGTGAGGCCATCCCAGCCGAGGTCGTAGCCCCACGAGGATCGAGACGCACGGCGTGCCGACACGCCGTGTACGAGTACGGCAACGACGACGCCGTCGTTCTCAACGGGTGTGACACGTCGTCAGCAATGGCGCGCCCGTTCGCGTCGGCAGCTGCACCGTGTCGTCTTCGCCGCACGCCACCGCGTCGGAGACCGTCGTCCACACATCCGCCCGATCCGCGTCGTCGAAGAGGCGTTCGGCGTGAGCGTTGCACAGCAGCGTTTCCTCGCTGACGAGAATTAGCGGGCCGCGTGCACGGCGACGTTCGCGAAGGAACGTCTCCGTCAGGACGCGTGCGTGCCGCGAACGTGCATCCAGAAGGCGTTCCTCGATCTCGCGTGCGCTGTGATGAGCGACGAGCGTGAGCAGCGGCGCTTCGGCACCAGGCCATACGAGCGTGATCGTGCCGAGGTGTTGCCCCATCACCCGGTCGACCACCGGCGCCGAGGCGGTGGTGACCTCGGTGGGCCAGCCGTGCGCAACACCGCGGTCGTAGATCACGCGATCGCACACGTCGCGAACACTGATCGTGACGCCGGTACCCTCGAGCTCGCCGGCAAGCGCATCCATGACCGGCATGCTCACTCGCAACAGGCGTCGTCCCTGGTGCGTGAGGTGGGGCGGTTGTGCAACCCGCTCAAGTGTCTCGGTGCGTTCCTTTACTGCGACCATGACGTCCACGGTAAAGAGCTTCGGACCCGATGGAATCTGCAAACCCCGTAGTCGTGGCACTCGATTCCGCGCGTCAGGCGATGTCCGCGCGCGCACACACCGTGCGCATCGAAGCGCAACGCGCGAATGCGCGCGGGTCCTTCGGCCTCCAAGAAAGGGACTGACGTCCCGGCACTCGACGGCCGAGACTGTGGTGTTCGTGGATGCGAAGGATTGGCGTGAGGCGGTTTACATGACCCGGACACGCAGTGCCGACGGCAGCGACTCGAACCGCAGCGGCGGCTCCACCACGAGTGCTTCGCCGTCGAGCGCGGCGTCCAGCGGGCCGCCCGCGTCCAGCGTGAATTCCGGTGTCGTGAAGTCGAGTGATCCCGGGAACCGGCGGCCTGCACCCGTCGATTCAGTTGCGCGGACCGAAACGACTTGCGGGGGCGTCAGGACACGTACGGCAATTACGCCGAGGAGGCCACCGTCGATACCCCGGCGAGTGCCTCGCATGCCCGGAGCGGGTGGGCGGTAGGGGTTGTTCGACACGAGGACGAGGTGTGCACCATCCCACTTCGTGCCGTCGGGCGCGCGGAATCGCAGATCGAATGGCGCGCCGTGTGGCGGAAGCAGCTTGGGTAGCTCGCTCGCAATGGTCTCGAGCTTCGCGTCGCGGTACCGGTCGGATTGCACGATCTTGGCGTACACGCCGAGCGATACGTTGTTGACGAAGACCCGACCGTTCATCCGCGCGAGATCGATGCGGCGTTCTGAACCGTGGGCGAAGGCATCGAGCGCGCCGACGACGTCACCCCGGTCGACGCCGAGATCATTAGCGAAGTGATTCCGGGTGCCAGCGGGCACGCACACGTAGGGAATGTCGTGCGCGGACGCGACCTCGGCGACAACGCCCTGGGATCCGTCGCCCCCGGCTACGCCGATCGCGTCCGCTCCATCAGCCACGGCGGCTGTCGCGATTGGGCGCAGTTCGTCGCCCGGCTCGAACATGATCGCATCGATCCCACGCGCGTGGCATTCGCGTGCCAGGGCGAACCGCTCGGCTTTGCCGCCACCCGAACGCGGATTGATGATCAACACAGCGTGGGCAGGGCGCGGCACCTCGTGCGCGACTGTCACCCCATCACCCTGGTATCGAGCACCGTTGCGTCTGCATGTATCCAGCGTTTCATTCTCCGGGTGGTCGTGCCTCACGCGCCCACGTGAACCCTCGACGCTGCGCGTGTGTGCTTCACGTGAGTGCGTGATGCACCGTCCGAGGGGCCGTCTCAACATCAACGAGTCCGCAAATCAAAGGAGGGAAACAATGCTCGTATCGAATCCGTTCAACACCGCCTACGACCTCGACCGCGCGTCGCGTGGCTGGTGGATGCTGCTCGTCAACGGCATCGTCACGGTCGTCGCCGGCGGCATCATCTTGTTCACCGACTGGAAGCTCACCGACCTCGCCGTTTTCGTCGGTGCGCTGTTGGTGTTCCGTGGTGTGTTCGACATGCTTACGCCGCCGGTCGACGGCTCCGGTTGGGGTTGGAGCCTCGTGGCCGGCTTGCTTGAGTTCGGCCTCGGCATTTTGGTGTGGGCGTGGCCGTCACCGACGCTGCTCGTGATCGCGTTCTGGCTCGGCTGGTTCGTGCTCTTCGCTGGCATCTTGACGATCTCGGGTGCGATCGCGGGTCGCAACGTCATCCCGTACTGGGGATTCATGCTGGCGTTCGGGATCGGCGAAGTGTTGCTGTCGTTCTGGTTGCTCGCTCGGCCGGATCTCACGCTCGTTGCCGCAGTGCTCGCGATCGGCCTGTGGGCTCTCGTTGCCGGCGTCTTGCAGATCGTCGTAGCGATCGACATCAAGCGGCTCCGGGACAATGCGTCGAACATGGACCGCGGACTGCGTGACATGCACCGCGATCTCCACCACGCGAACGCGTGATGAAGGGTAACTGCGCCGCCTTGGTCGTGAACGGCAACGGCTGACGCGAGCTGTTCACGCACTCGGACCGCGAAGAAGAACCGACAACCCAACGAAACTACGAAAGGAAATGAAATGGCTCTCTCTGACCAGCTCACCAGGCTCGCCGCACGCGCGAAGGAGGCCGAAGACCGCGCCGCCACGGCGAGGGCGCAGGCCAAGACCGACCTGGAACAGGAAGTCAAGAGCGCGCGTGCATCCGCGGAGGCCCAGTCCGACGCACTTCACGCACACATGGAAGAGACCAAAGGCAAGGTCTCGGAACATTGGGACAAGCTCGGACGAGACTGGAACAAACAAATCGCGTCGATTCGTCGAGAAATCGACACAGGTCGCGCGGAGCACGACGCCAAGCATGCGCAGAAGGCCGCGGAACGGGCGGATGACGACGCTGCGTTCGCGATCGACTACGTGTACGCCGCGATCGTCGAAGCCGAGTACGCAGTGCTCGACGCCTGCCTCGCGCACAAAGAAGCCGACGAACTCGCGCAGACAACGTCGAACAGCTGATCGCCGGCGATACCGCAGTGGACCTTCCGCAAGAACGTTTACGTGTCTTGCGGAGGGATCCCGCTCCAACCCGCGGAAGCAGATCCACTGATGACGAAGGTCGAACCAAACCGCGTCCACCATCCGGCGGTGGTCCAACAAGCCGAAAAGCGGGCATCGGACGTCCAACTCCGCCTCGCCGATCAGATCACCGCGTTCGCCGGCTCGATGAAGTTCGTCTACATCCACACGATCCTGTTCGCGGCATGGATGATCGTCTTCGAGAAGAGTCCGTGGCCGACCCTCACTCTCGCCGTCTCGCTCGAAGCGATCTACTTATCGACGTTCGTCATGATCGGTCAAAACCGTCAAGCCGCGTTGGAGCAAGCAAAGGCCGACCGGGACTACGCCGACGTCAACAAACTCCTTGTCGAGAATACAGAGCTCACGCGTACGATCCACCAACTTACCGAGGACGTGCACGGACTCCTCTTTCACACGGCGACCGGTCCTCAGCACGACGAGTCGTCGCCCTGACGCGGTCGAATCTGGCGCTCGGGTGACGTGCGCACGTCCGCGGACGAGTACGCCGTCCGCATGCGTATTCGTAACGATGCACCGCTCAACGCTGCTCCCATTCACGTTCAGCCTCGGCGGTTTGTGTTTGTGGGTCCCGGAACTGTCCGGTTACCAGAATCAACGGGCTGCTACTTTCGTCGCGCGCCACGCGGACGACGAAACCGGCGGTTCGTCGCGGGAGCCACTCGTCGAGACGAAAGCGCAGAATCGGTCCCGACGCCGCTGCGCCACACAAGCCCATCGGCGGCGTAGGCGAAGGTCGAATAGCTCTGATCAATCCGTCCCGCTGACTCACAACGAACGCGACATGGTGTCCCCTAACGCCGGGTAGGGGACGTGGTCGCGTGCGGGTTCGCTCTTGGTTGTGTGGTGGCGGCTCGGGAAGGTTTCGGACTTCACTGGTTGGTGCCGGGGGCACGCGTCGGTATCCCGAGGCGACGGAACACGTTGAGCACGGTTCGATCGGTTACCCCGAAGTGTTCGCAGATTACAGCGAGAAACTGACCCGGCTCGTACATGTTCCGCGTGGCCGCGACGTCTTCGTCGCCGAGGATCCGATACCGGGTCTGGACACCAGCCCTTTGCAGGAGACTGAACACGGTGGCGCGATGGACGCCGAACCCGTCGGCGAGCGCGGTGGCTTTTTCTCCGGCGAGGTGACGCTCCAGCAGTTCGGAACGTTGCGATTCGCTCAATCGGATCTGTTGTTGACGGACCGATGGGACGGGTCGATGGGATGGTCGGTCACGCCCAAAGAGCGTGAGGGGATGACCGAGCGAACGGAGGCAATGCGCTGCGGAACGCGGTGTGGCACCGACTTCGCGGACTGGAGCTTGACCTCAATCGCACTCCATATCTGCATGAGGATCGCGGCTGCTACGAGCACCGCAAACCGTGATAGGGCCCGTCGGATGGCCGCAGCCGAGGGAGGGGAGAGGGGTCGCGAGGCAAGGGCCCGGATCTGGGGGTCATTTCCGTTGCGGCGGTGCCCATCGATGACGCGTCGCGACAAGGCCGCGATGCTTCTCAGTTCGGGGGGTCGAGCGGCATCGTGAGGTCGACGACTCCTTGGCTAAATGTGGTGGTCAGTGCGGGGCTGAATCGTCGGAATACGCGGATCATGCGCGTGTCTCTCGGCCAAGGTCTGCGCGACGAGGCGAGTGACGCCATTCGCTCGAGCATGCTCGGCCAGGTGTGCGAGCAACGTAGACCCGACGCCGTGTCCTTGTAGGTTGTCCTGCACGACCAGCGCGACCTCCGCGTCGCGTGTGCCGGCGACGCGATCGAACCGGGCAACACCGACGATGTTGTCCCCCTGGGTCGCAACGAGGGCAACGCGGCGGACGCCGTCGACGTTGACGAAGGTCTGGACCTCGTCCGCTTGGAGGTGAGGGTGTGCGCTGAAGAACCGGCGCTGCTGACTTTGCGGTGAGAGGCGCTCATGAAACGCGATCAGTGCGTGGTCGTCGGCAGGACGGATCGGTCGGATGTCGAACATGATTCGAGGCGGACGATTCTCGGCCGTGCGGTCGCGTGTTGGTGTTGCCAAACTGTTCACGGTAACAACGACTTTCGAATTTGGCGTGCGGACAACTAACTTCCGACGCTGCTCGGGCTGCCGATACCAGCCGCGCGGCGGGGCGTTTTCGAGGAGCGGTTTCCCCCCGGTCGCGGGCGGCGCGAGGGGTGTCGAGGTCAGCTGTCGCGTTGGATTTGTGTGTCGGCGGTGATGACGACTTTGAGCGCCTGTGTGTCAGTCGCGTGTTCGAAGGTGTCGTATGCGGCGGCGATGTCGTTCATGCGGAAGTGGTGAGTGACGAGCGGCGTGACGTCGAGTTGGCGGCTGGTCATGAGGCGCAGCAGCGTGGGAGTCGAGCACGTGTCGACGAGGCCGGTAGTGATGGTGACGTCCTTGGCCCAGAGCTGTTCGAGATGCAACGTCGCGGGCTTGCCGTGCACTCCGATGTTCGCGACGTGGCCGCCAGGCCGGACCAAGGTCGTCGCGAGTTCGAAGGTGGCGGGGGTGCCGACCGCTTCGATAGCGACGTCGGCTCCGTAACCGTCGGTGAGCTCACGGATGACTTCGAGCGCGTCTTGGCGGCCATTGTTGACGATCACGTCGGCGCCGAACTGTTTCGCTGCGTCGAGTCGACCGTCGGCAATGTCGAGGGCAACGATGTGGCAGGGACTGAACAGCCGCGCGCCGAGAATGGCCGCGAGTCCAACCGGTCCAGCTCCGATGACCGCGACGACGTCGCCAGGTTCGACTCGGCCGTTCAGGACACCCACCTCGTAGCCGGTCGGCAGGATGTCCGCGAGCATGAGGAGGTCTTCATCGTGCGTGCCGGCCGGGACCGGGTACGTCGACGTGTCAGCGAACGGCACTCGCATGTACTCCGCCTGGGCGCCGTCGATGAGGTGCCCGAGGATCCATCCTCCTCCGCCGACGCATTGGCCGTAGCGGGATGTGCGACAGAAGCGGCACGCGCCACACGCCGTGATACACGACACGACGACTCGGTCGCGGGCCCGCACGCGCTTTACCGCAGAACCGACGGCCTCGACCGTGCCGACTGCTTCATGACCGAGGATGCGTCCTTCGTTCACTTCGGGCACGTCGCCGTTCAGGATATGGAGGTCCGACCCGCAGATCGTCGTTACATCCACGCGCACGATCGCATCGGTGTCATCGATGATCGCCGGATCAGGGACTTGTTCCCATGCTTTGTTGCCAGGGCCGTGGTACACGAGTGCACGCATGTCTGCTCCTTTACGGCGCGAGGTGGTGTGCGGCGATTTTGGGGTCGGCGACGAAGTCTCCGATCGTGACCAAGAGCATGAGCACGAAGCCGAGCAGGGCTGCGATCGCGGCGTAGAGCGCGATCGTGCTGACGACGGACCATCCCCAGGCGTACAGCAGCAAGCCCCGTAGCGTCTCACCTTTAAACAGCGTCGCGGCCTGCGCGGTCAACTTGGCGTCGTTCGGGCTTGCTTGTGAGAGTGCGCTGACTTGTGAGTACGTCTTGCCGTCGGCGACGGCCGCGAGGTGACGGTTGATGAAGCCGTCGGCGTAGGCCTTTGCTTTCGGGCCGGTGTCGACCTTCTGGCCGGCGTACTGCTGCAGGTCTGGGAACTCGGCCGGGCTCAACGCCGGGCTTCCCTTGGCGGGAAATGAAATGGCCTGCGCGCTGAGTTGCCGATGGACCATGTTCAGTCCGAAGTTGGCGCCGAACAACAACAATGCGCCCCCCACACCGAGCATGACCGTCAACATGATCTCGACGATACGACGAGTGCTGACGAAACCGATGAGGGTACGAGAGCGCGGTTCGACTCGCGTCTCGACAGGAGCCATGGCAGCAGTCGGTTCGGGCGGTGCGAGGGTAGACAAGACGTACCTCCTTGGTTGGGAGGCGTCGAGCCCGAACGGGCGACAACCATCGCGGTCGTCCAGCCCGAACCAGGCGTCTCTCGAATCGGCGACGCTTCGCGGCGTCCTGACGCGACCCTATCAGGGAAACACAACACTAGAAATACAACTATAGAATAATATTTCTAATATTGCTCGGGCGGAGCGCTGCCGCGGACTTCTGCGAGAGGAAACCGTCGGCCGAATCGCGTTCATCGTCGAGAGCGATCCCATCATTCTCCCGGCGAACTATCGGCCCGCGGAACCCCGCTCGGGGCCGCACCTCGCCGTGCGCATCCGCCAGGCAGCGTGGTTATCAATGAGATTTTGAGAACCGCTCGCCCTACGCACGCATGTACTCGAGAACCTCGGGTTCGTGCACCGCCAGTTCCTGATCTCGGTTCTCCAACGCCAACACAGCCGGCAGGCTCTGCGCGTCGAGGTTGTGCCACAGCACCTCATTGTTCGTCGCAAACCAAAAGCGGTGTAGGCGCCGTAGACGGCAGTCGCCAGTCCGGCGGGTCCACCACCGACGACAACAATGTCGTAGACTTTCCCTGTTACAGGGCGGTCCGCGCACACCCGCGTGAACATCGGGGGCTGGTTCCGTCGCTGCCTTGCCGCTCGACGTTGCATGGCGTACGTTCGTTAAAGCACTGTTCAGTGCGACATATTTTGAGAGACGCCTGGTTTGGGCTGGATGGCCGCAGGGTTGTCGCCCGTTCGGGCTCGACGCCTCCCAATGATGGAGGAGTCACATGTTTGTGCTCGTGTACCAAGGGCCGAACGACGACGCGTGCGGAGCGATCTCCAGCGCTGAGCTGTTCGCTGACGCTTCCGACCTCGACACGCGGGCGGCGTGACTCACATGGCCTCCGTGCGCGTGATCATTGGTGCTGGACCAGTCGGCTGGACGACGGCGTCGATTCTCGCCGAGGCTGGTCACGACGTTCGCGTCATCACTCGAAACGGCGCAGGCCCCCGCCATCCACTCATCGAACGGGTTCACGCCGACGCCGCCGATCCGACCGCGCTCCTACGAGCTGCCGAGGGAGCCCTCGTGCTCTACAACGCCGCCAGCCCGCCGTATCGTCGCTGGGCGAGCGATTGGCCCCCCTTGGCCGCGTCGGTGTTGTCGGTCGCCGAAGCTACTGGGGCCGTCCTCGTCACTGTGAGCAATCTCTACGGATACGGGCCAGTAGGCCACGCGATGATCGAAACCGACGCGCTCGCCGCCACGACCACGAAAGGCCGCGTGCGCCGCGCAGGTCTGGCGCGACGTGCTCGCAGCCCACACCGAGGGCCGCGTCCGCGGCACCGAGCTGCGGTCATCCGACTACTTCGGGCCCCGTGTGGTCACCAGCCAGCTCGGCGAACGGATCATCCCGAAGATCCTCGCGAGGAAGACAGTCAGCGTCGTCGGCGATCCGAACACGCCCCACAGCTGGACCTACATCGATGACGTCGCTCGCGCGCTCATTACACTGGGCAACGACGAACGCGCCTGGGGTCGGCCCTGGCACACGCCTACGAATCCGCCGCTGTCGCAACGCCAAATCATCGACGGGCTGAGCGAAGCCGCGACGGGACAGCGCGTAAGGGTGCGCTCGATCTCGCCGCTCGCGCTCAGAGCCCTCGGAGTGTTCGTTCCGGATATTCGCGAGATCGCCGAGATCCGCTATCAGTTCGACGCCCCGTTCGTCGTCGACTCCACAGCCGCACAGACCACCTTCGGCCTCGCGGCGACGCCAATGGAAACAGCGCTTTCCGAGACGATCTCCTGGTACCGGAACCACACGACGACGAAGGATGCTGTCGGTGCGCACCACGACCTCCAGCGCGACTGACGCGGCGCGCCGCGCCTGGGCCCGACGGGTTTTGCGAGTCGGTGGCACCATCCAAGGGTGCTTCGCCGCGTTCTGGCTGGTGCGCGGCAGCCTCGCCTTGGGCGGCAGCCTCGGGACGGCGATGGCGTTCGTGCTCGGAGGCGTTGCGCTCGTCGCGCTCGTCTTCGGGATCCGAGCCACCGCCGGAATGGCACCGCGCCCGTCCGGCGCTGAGGCCAAGCGTCTCGAACGCTCCATCACGATCGCGACGATCATCGAACTGATTGCCGCCTTCGTGCTTCCCGCGATTGTCATCGCGGTCGGCCGTTCCGACCTGACGCTGCCGAGTATCGCGATCACGATCGGGCCGCTGCTGCTCTGGCTCGACCACGAACTCGCCACCACCAGGTACCGGATCGTCGGATGGGCACTCACGGCCGGCCCCGTCGTCTTGGCCATTGCGCTCAGTGGCACCGCGCTCGTGGCCACCACCGGCCTCACGGCCGGCGCGCTCCTGCTCGTCAGCGCTACGAGCGGGTTCCGCGCCCTCGCTCGCCAGTCGCAGACCGCGCTCAGGTGATCGTCGGGTTGGCAATCGTTCGGTGAGCGAAGTGACTCCCGTCAGATGCGGTGGCGCGGCGCCAACTCGCGTCACTCACCGTGCAGCGACGGTTCGAAAGGCGGTATCGGCCGCATTCGCGCTCAAGTGCTCAGGT
This sequence comes from uncultured Actinomycetes bacterium, assembly GCA_963841195.1. GTDB lineage: Bacteria > Actinomycetota > Acidimicrobiia > IMCC26256 > PALSA-610 > CAWJBX01. Next base: position 14,482 of record CAWJBX010000003.1, read on the forward strand.
TGCGAGTGTGTGGGCCAACCCAGGGTTCGAAAGCCGCGCGATCAGGTCCACAGCCGTCGGAACTCTGCGCGCTTCCAGATGTCAGGACGTGTTTGCCGTCTCCGTCGCTCTCAAACCGTCATCGTCGCGTGCCGACATGCGAATGCCGCCGAGCTAGACGTCAGGGACACGGGTGTGCCGCGTGGGTTTATCCGAAGCGAAAATTCGTGAGCGCAAGGCCTTGCGACTGCCGGTGTTACGTCGAGTAGGGCCGGAGGCTGTCCGAGTGGGGACGGTCACCCTTCCGACCCTGCTCAACGCCCGCAAAAGGACGAGCGACCTTGAGCGGTACCGCGCGGCGCCCTTCGTTTGGGTCGACGTTACGAACCAGCTTCCCAGGTGGCGGTTGAGGCGGTTGTGTTTGGCGTGATGGTTAGCCGATTTTGTCGCTGGTGGTCCGTGCGCCGTCCGTCTTTGTGAACGTGTCGGGTACCGGGTAGGTGCCGAGCACGAAATTCAAAATGGCGGCGTGTTGAAGCTCGACCGGCTCGATGGATGCGGCGGTTTTGATGCCGGCCGGAGTGCTGATTGCGCCGATCGCCGACAAGTATGTGGCGGCGGCGACGTCTTCGAGTTCGAGTGCAAGTTTGGCGAGCCCGGTGACGTCTTTGACTTGCGCGAACGCGGGATCGACAACTGCAGTCTTGACCGTCGTATCGACACCGGTCACTGCGGGCTTGCCGGCCCCGGTGAGAACCGCGTTCCATGCGGCTGCGTGATCCTTGTGCTGGCTCATGGCAGTCTGCGCGAAGGTCACAACTGCGGGCGGGACCGTGCCGAGCTTGCCGGCCTGCGCCGCCGAGATGCCACTTCCGTAGGTCGCGACTGCGAGGTTTTCGAGCGACGCCGCGAGCGCGACCACTGCGAGATCGCCTGTCAGAGCCGTCGAGTTCCCGCTCCCGGGCGTTGTCCCGGAGCTCACCGTTGTCGGCGTTGACGACGACGACTTATTGCTACTTCCGCACGCGGCGAGGGCGACGCCACCGACGATCACGCCCGCACCGAGCATGAAGCGTCGGCGGGTGGTGTCGGTTTGCGCGAGATTGGAGGCAACGTCGCGTGAGAGGTCTTGCCATTCGGCGATTGCTTCGCGCACGGCCGGCATCGACGCGTGATGCATGTCTTCCATATCGGCGGTCATGGCGGCGAGTTCCGCTTCGCTGATCGCCATCTGCTTGCGTTTGCGGCGGATCACTTGACAGCTCCTTCGGTCGCGGGGCGCGCTTCGTCGGTCTTGTAGAACGCGTCGGGAAACCCGACACTGCCTGCCGCGGCCGGAAGCTTTTCGAGCGGTGGTGGCAGGGTGACGTACTCAGGGTGGCCCGCGGCAACGAGCGCCTTGACCGCGTTGAGCACCGCGACGTGTTGGGCCTCGACGCCCATGATGCTGGCGGTCACTTTGCGAGCGTTGGCGTCGGAAAACGCGCTGACATCAGCGACGTACGTCTCGGCCGCACCTTGTTCGAGCTGCAACGCGAGATCGATGAGCGGAGCGGGGCCGGTAAGGGTGGGCTTGGCCTTGTTGACCACTCCGAGCAAAACCGGATCCGGTTCGTTCTGCGCCTTGCCGCCGAGTTGTGTGATCGCCGCGTTGAACGCTTGTGCGTGATCCGCGTGTTGCGCTTTGGTCGTCGTGACGAAGGTCTGTACCGCTTTGGGGAGCTGCGGCACGAACGGCAAGGTCAACGCAGTGCCGTAGGTCGCGACTGCGAGATTCTCGATGGACGCCGCCGTCTGGAGCATCTGCACGTCCATGCTTTGATCGGCGAACGCGGGACTCGCGAGGAGCGCGAGGAGTGCGGTACCAAAACCTGCAGCTGCCAACGCGCCGCCGCCCATCACGCCGCGCGCTACAAGCGCGCGATGTTCACGAGCGAACGTCTCGCGCGCTTGCCCGTCGGTTGTGTTCGATTCGTGCGCGAGTTCCACGACTTCGGCGACGTTTTCGCGTGTCCTGGCCATCGCGTCGGAGTGCAGATCTTGAGATTGCTCGATCAGCTGATCGATCGCTCGCTCGTCGGGGGGCATGAAGTGTTCTCCTTAGGTGACGTGTATTACGCCGGTCATGTAGGTGTGTGTTGAAGGAACCGTCGTCGGCGGTGACGGTGTGTTCGGTCGAGTCGACGTTCTTCACGGTGATCCGCGTGCCGGCCTTAGCTACGAGAGGTTTGGGCGAGAACGCGAAGTCCTTGATCGTGGGCAGGTTCGACGACGCATCCGAGATCGGTGTGCGCGAACGTTCCTTCGGTGCCCCGTTCCACTTGCGCCGCGTACGTCAGCCGAAACTGCTCGGCGCGCGTGAGATTCAATCCGCGCGCGCTGGTCCAGTCGTACGCAGATATTGCGAGCGACGGTCCCATCCGAGCGAGTAGACGCTCAGGACCATCCCGCCGAGGATGATGAGTTGCATTCACTACACGCGGTTCGGCGCCGCGACAACCCGTGGATGATTTGCCAGTGGATGATTTGAAGGTCATCCAATTTCGGTAGCTCTCTCGAAACAGCAACGGGCGGTGTTTGGGAGCGACACGCGTGGAACATGACGAAGCCGCAGCTCTGCTCGGTGCCTTCGCGCTCGCGCACGCTCGAACAACAAGAAGCCGATCTTGTGTCCGCCCACATCGCACAATGCGACCGGTGCGCGCCCGAACTCGCGCGCTATATCGAAATCGTCCATTTGCTCGACGAACGATGAATCTCGGGCATTCCGATTCGATACACGCGGCGGAACACAAAACTTTGCTCACGAGCGGCAGGAGTTCTGCATCCAGAACATCCAGCGCGGTCGACAGAACCGAACGTCTAGACGTGCGGGCGCGAACGCCAGCACGTCTACGCAAAGGGAGACTCATGTTCGGATGGAAACCAAAACGGCTCATCGCGGCCACTGTCGCCGCAGTGGTCGTCGGTGGAGTCGGCGTCGCCGCGTTCGCTGACACCACAGCACCGCCGAGCAACGCCACATCGAACGGGCAAGGTGTCAACGAGTTCGGCATGACCGCCGCCTATTACCAGCATCAAAAGCTCGAGTTCACCTACACGAAGGGCTTTTTCTGCGACACGAGCGTTGCGTCGTCAGCTTCGAGCGGCTGTGAAGTCGGTCAAACGTTCAACACGCCGCCGAGCAAGCAGTTCGATCCGCTCTACATCACTGTGCCGCTCGGGTTCACGATCCCGATGAACATGCAGCAATGCCCGGCCGGGCTCATCTGCGTTGATCATCCCGGCACGGTCGACCTCACGCGCCTCGAGCCCGCGCTGAAGCCCCTCTATCCGAGCCTTTCCGACGCACAGCTCACCGCCGCGCTGAAGAACTTCGCGGTTCCCGGGCACGATCACTTCATCACCGACACGAACAACTTCCAACCGGAATGGTGGGACGTCCAAGTCGTCGGAGTGACCAGCCCCGCGACCTATGCGGCGATCGTGCACAGCCGCTCGTTCGACTACATCCAGCACCTGATCAAGAACAAGGACCCGCACGTCGTCGGTCCGATCCCGTCGAACCTGTTCTTGTTCTTCGGCGTCGACCATCACGGGCACGCCGATCACCACGACGGCGACCGTTACAACGACAACTGACGTCATCGTTACACCCAACCCAGACGGAGACGGCGTCAGCATCGCGCTGGCGCCGTCTCGGTTGATCGAGTTCCATGCTCGGCAAACACGGTGCTGCTGACGTGCGGCCGCGGTGACGCGAGGGCCGACGGACGTCGCGCGCGCTCCCACTGATGAGACCATCAGCACGGCGCCCGGGAGTGTTCCTCACTCGACAACAGGGTTTGAGAGAAGTCCGATCAGCTCCACTTCTTTCAGGGGCGCGGCCGTCGGGTTCGCGCTCCGGCCAGCGGTTATCGATTTCACCTCGAGTGTTGAACCGAACCGCGGCATCGTTCGTATGACTGGCACCCCACGGGCACTCGGCCGTCTTGTCGAACCGCGTATAGAGGTCGACGGTGGCGAGCGCGCCCGGCCACTGAACACACGACGACGTCGTCGCGCGTTCGCTTCGTGCCGCGCGCAGCCCGACGATTCGGAGCTAGGAGAACCTTGTCCAGAAAGACCACGACAAAGAACGATGCCCGCACGACGACCACGGTCACCTCCGGCCTGTTTTCGGCGGAGATCAGCGTGTCCACTGAGATCGACGCACCGGCTGAAGCGGTGTGGCGCGTCTTGACGGAGACCGACGACTTTGGCGAATGGAACCCGTTCATCACTTCGTTTCAGGGCACGCTCGTGCTCGGCGCGCGCATCTCGGTGGTGCTCGCGCTTCCCGATCGCAAGCCGCAGACACTTCGACCGGTCATCATTCAACTCGATCCGGGTCGAACATTGGTTTGGCGCGGACGCGTTGGAGTACCGGGAATCCTCGACGCCCGCCACCATCTCCACATCGAGCGACGCGACACCCAGCACTCGCGGTTCGTTCAATACGAACATTTCTCGGGTGTCGCGGTGCCCGCGGTCCGGTCAGTGTTGACAGTCGGCACGCCGGGTGCATTCGTCGCGATGAACACCGCACTCGTGCAGCGGGTGGCGGCCTACAGCCAGCCACACCAACGCCACGCCGATTGAGCCTGGTAGGCGGGGTCAGTCGTGCGGTTGGATCAAGAAACGGCTCTGACCGTCAGCAGGGATCGTGACCTTCGACACCGGGCCGGTGCGGTTTCCGCAACTCGCCGCGTCAACTGAACTCGCGGCGACGTTGATCGAAGCGTTCTCGCCGCCGAAAGGTGCATTGCCCTTCGTGTTCTGGGGCACGGTGGCCATGAGATCGAGATAGAGGCCTGCGTGGAAGACGAACGGGCTTTGACTCGTGATCGTCGGCCTCAATGTCGCGACCGTTGTGCGCTTGGTCTTGCCGGTCGCCGTTGTCGTGACCGTCGTCAGCTTGATCGTCATCTTCATGTTCGTGAACGCGATGGTCCCGGCCGCCCAATCGGAGCACGACGCCGTCGCCTTCGGAAGTGTCGCGGTCAGAGAGAACGTGGCGTTGGTGATGGTCGACTTGCCGCCGCTCTGTTCGACGTAATCGCACGGCGCGGACGCGGTCCTGACGCTGAACCTCACGTTCTTCGGTCCCGGCGCGACGGGTAACGCGGGTTTGAACGCGATCGTGCCGGCGAACGGGCACGCGAGCGTTCCCGTGGGTGCGGCGGTGGCGGCCGATGCGGGGACGGCAAGCGTCGTCAGCGCAACGGCGGTCGCGGCGATGACGAGAACTTTCGGGGCTCGTAACAAGCGGAACATGCAGATCTCCTGTTTTCGGGCGCGTCGAACGACGGCTACGGACCTCAACGCGGTCGTCCCGACATTGCTCGTGTCGTGACAGCTGTGTGCAAGTGCCATGAGTCGGGCACGCCTTTCAGCTCGTGGCGGCCTCGGTCGGCGAAATGAATTCCGGCACCGGTCGCGAGCAGGCGCACGGTCTCGGAGACGAGGATTTCGGCGGACTCGGCGAGCGCCATGATGCGTGCCGCGATGTTCACGGCGATTCCCGACACGTGCGCGGCGCGCTCTTCGACTTCACCCGCATGAATGCCGACGCGAACTTCGAGTCCTTCGTCGCGCAGCGTGGTACGGAGCGCGACTCCGGCGTGCACCGCGCCGGTTGCCGAGGGGAAGACGGCAAGAATGCCGTCGCCGGTCGTTTCGACGACGCGGCCGCCCTGCCGGTTGACGCACGACGTCGCAATACGGTCGTGCCGGTCGAGTTGACGTTTCCACTGGGCATCGCCGAGCTCGGTTGCGCGTTGCGTCGACCCGACGAGGTCACTGAACAGCACGGCGGCGAGCACACGTTCGGGCTCGGGGTGCAGGTATTGACCGACGACGAACCGGCTGATCTCCGCGAGAAGCGGGTCGACCTCGCCGCCGAAGAGCAAGAGATCTTCGCCGGGCAGGTCGACGCGTACCGAGTCGCGGATGAGGGCCGCGATCGGATCCTGGTCGCGGGGTGGGCTGAGCACGTTCGCGGGACGGCGAAGAAGGAGGGTCGGGACCGCCATGCGGCGGGCGGCGAGTTCGATCGCGCGAACTTCGTTCTCGTCTGCTTTCGAATACGCGCGCTCGGCCGCGCGCGGGCTCGCTCCGAGCTGGCCCGCACGCGTGAACCATTCGCGAAAGCCTGGTTCGTCGGCGCGGCTCGGACACCAACGCGCGATCGAGTCCATCTCGCCGGCGAGTTGCGCGCGAATGCTGTCGGCGTCGACGCGCGGGCCGAAGGGCTCGATCATGATCGACGACGTGACGTCGTCGGCGTGGCGATCGCAGTACAGGATCGCGGCCGAACCGCTGCCGAGGCCGCTGACGAGCGCGGGCCGCACAAAACCCGCGGCGGAGACGACCGCTTCGACGTCGTCGCACCAACGCGTCGACACGAAGTCGTCCCACGAGCTGGGGGAATCCGAGAGGCCGATACCTCGGCGGTCGAACACTGCAACACGGCCCATCTTCGCGAGTCCGAAGATGAGCCGATGGCCGATTGGATCGTCGAACAACGCCTCCATCGACGCGGTTCCCGACAACAGCAGGACCAAGTGGTGAGGTGAATCGGCCTCGCCGGTGATGACTCGGTACGCAACCGACCCGTCGCGCGTCGCGGCGTAACGCACCGAACCCTTGCCGTCGGCGGGGGTGGAACTCGGTTGGACGAGCATCAGCGTTCCTCGCGTTCTCGGGGCGAGAGTTCGACGAAAAGCTCGACTTCGTTGCCGTCGGGGTCGTGCATGTGCATCCCTTTCGTGTAGCCGTGGTCGAGCTCGAAGAGGATCACGACTCCGGCCACCTGAAGCTCACGTTGGGCCGCGTCGAATTCCTCGATCGAGTCACCGATCTTGAAGGCGACGTGCGCGAGCCCCGCGGTGCGGCGATCGGGTGAGCGACCGTTCTCGCCGAACTGCATCACCGCAAAGTCGTGATGATGACCAAGCGTGAAGAAGACCATCGGTACCGGGTGCGCGCTTCGGCCCGCAACAGGAATGCCGAGGGTTCCCCCGTAGAAGTTTTCCGCTTCTTGCGCGTCTCGCACTTTGACGACGACGTGCCCGAGCTCCTGAATGCGCATCGGGCTTACGCGCCCTGCCGGCCGAGCTGGGCAAGGAGTCGCGCGGCCGGCGTTGCGTCCGACCCGACACGAACCTCAGCGGCGTACGCCCCGTGCGCGCGATACGGGTCGAGCGAAATGGGACGGTAGAAGTTGTCGAGCATCGTCGCGACGCCGGGATCGATCGTATTGTCGACGCCGAGCGCGGTCGCGATGTCCCAGGTGTGCACGACGACTTCGGCCAGGTTCATCATCGCGGCCGCGTCGGCCGCAAACGTGCCGAACGGAAAGTTGCGGCTGCCGTCGAAGGCGCCGGGGAGGCGCCACGAGGCGGCGTTGGCGTTGGCTGCTTCCGTGAGTGCTGTCACCGGGTCAGCGTTCGCTATCCCGCGCTCGTCCTCGCCGACGAGCTGTCCTTGATTCGCGAGTGTGAACATCCACGTCGCGCCGACCAGGTGATCGATCGTTGCGCGGACATCCCACTCGGCGCACGGAGTCGGCTGTTCGAGTTGATCGGCGTCGATGCCGACGATCACTTTGGCGCAGTGCTCGTAGGCGTCGTTGAGCGTCGTGACGAGTGTGGTCATGATGTTCCCCCGTTTTTCGGGCGCGTCGAATCACGGCTACGGACCGATCGCGCGTGTTGAACTCTCTGTTAGTCGGCGATCGGCGCGTTGAGCGGCGGGCCGACCGGTGTGACGGCGTGTTCCGAGGCTGCGTGCGCAAGTTCTTCGCCACTCGGCATCTTCGGATTGGGCGGCACGACGAGCGCTTCGGCCGGGACGCTGAGATCGCGGATGAACGCGCGGAAGTGGTCGTTGTCGTGCACGACGAGGATGCGCGCCGGTTCGTCGCCGAGCACGAGATACGTGTGTGGCACACCGCGTGGGAGTGAGACCCACGCGCCGGATCCAATCGTGGTCTCGTCGTCACCGCACCGGATCAGCATCTCGCCCGCAAGTACGAACCACGTGTCGTCGACGTCGGCGTGCACGTGCAGCGGCGCCGACGAACCGGCCGGCAATGTCATCTCCAACACGACGGTGTCGACGCCCGGCAGGCTGGCGTGCTCGACGACGAGGTTGTCGAGAAACCACCAGGCTTGGGTCTGGCTCGCTGCCCGGCGCTTCGATGATCGGCTGCATCGGGTTCCCCTTGCTCTTTGTGAGTTTCTGGAAATTGATAAGGTTGCCTTACAAAGATCGTAAGGTAGCCTTATCAATATGTCAAGCGACAGCTCCGCCGAACCAGAGAAATATCTCGGAGCGCTCCTGCGCCCGTGCTGGCAGTGGATCCGTGATCAGCTCTACGCGGACGTTGTCGCGGCCGGATACGACGATCTCAACGGTGCGCATGTCGGCATGTTCCGCCATCCGGGAATGGACCGGCGGCGCCCTTCTGAGCTCGCCGACGAGCTCCAGGTGACGCGCCAGTCGGTCAACGACTTGCTCGCGCACCTCGAAGCGCGCGGCTACATCACTCGTGAGCCCGATCCCGACGACGGACGCGCACGTGTCGTGAGACTCACCGCGAAGGGTCAACGCCTCCAAGCAACCGTGTCCGACGCGGCCCGGCGCGCGGAGGAATCAATCGCGCAGATGCTCGGACCGAAACGATTCGAACAACTCCGATCGACGCTCGAGGAACTTGTCGGCAAACTCGCGCCGTGACGCTGTTAAACCGCGGCGGCGCGGCGGTCGGCTGAGCGTCGAGCGACGTTGCCGATGCGCTCGATGTGGTGAAGCGCCGATTCGCGTGCGCGCTCGGCTTCCGGTGTGAGTCCGGTCAGCGCTTCGAGGTTCCAGTGGCGCAGGACCACGGGAACGAGCACCTGGTTGTAGTGGATCTCGAAGTTGTAGATGCCGGCGCGGGCGATGGCTTTTGCATGCTGCGAAAAATCGCGGATGCCCGTGCCGGGCATTTCGAAGTGGCGCACTTCGTGGTCGACGGCGAGCACCATCGTGGACGCGTCGATCTCGAACGCGGCCGTGGCGAGGTCGCGGTAGAAGAGATAGTGGCGGTTCTCGTCGGCGGCGACGCGCTTCATGATTTCGCAACCGGCCGGATCGTCGAGGAGCTTGCCGGTGTTGTAGTGCGCGACGCGCGTTGCGAGCTCTTGCAACGCAACGTAAATGAGGCCCCGGTAACCGTCGCACGGTTGCGGCACCTGACCGCACTCAACTTGCATCATGCGCGCACGTTCCAACGCGACCGGGTCGAGCAGACGCGACACCGTGAGGTAATCGCGCAACACGATCGAATGGCGACCTTCTTCGGCAGTCCAGCGACGCGCCCACGTTCCCCACGCGCCGTCGTCGCCATACATGCGGCCGAGCGCCATTGTGTAGTAGGGCAGGTTGTCCTCGGTCAGGAGATTGACGAAGAGCGCGCTGCGCACATCGTCCGGCACTCCGTCGACCTCGAGGCTGGTGTCGCCGCATGCGAAATCGCGCCCGCGACTCCACGGCACGAGTTCGTGGGGAAACCACTCTTTCGTGCCGGCGAGGTGCCGGTCGAGCAGCTGCGCGACCGTGGGCTCGAGCTCGGGGAGGAATCCATGAGTGCCGATGCGAGGAGTCTACCGACCAGTCGGTAGGGCCGAGAATCGGCCGGTCAGGGGGCACGATCCGTGCGCGGCTCCGCGATGGCGGTCGCGCAGGCTCCAGTCGTGGCCGGCGTCGGCGCTCGCGCGTGGTTGTTCGAGGGCCTCGTGAAGAGCGGGTCGAGATCACCCGACCCGCGCCGCGCGGCATCGTTGGAAATGTCGCGAGGCTTCGCGGGTGGTGCTCATCGTCGAGGTCGGAAGCACATCAGACAGCGACAGACCAATTTGGGCCGTCGGCTGGTGATTACTCACGCGACGTCTTACTCCGTGCCGGTAACCCGAATTCCTTGACCCCTGATCGCGATGCGCGCCGCCTGGGTATGCGCACTGTGGATCCGCCGTGGTGCGCGGCGAATCTCAGTGCTGCATCAAGTATGAGCGTCGAGCAGACGCGCTCAGGAGAGGGAGGAAGTGCTGTGAGTCTCATCGACAAGGCAGTGAGTGCCAATGCGATCATCGCCAACGACTACGACTCGGCGAATGGAAAGCCGCCGGCGCCTCAGATCGCGGTCGTCACATGTGCGGATCCCCGCCTGAGCAACATCGAACAGATGCTGGGACTCGCACCGGCCGACGTCGACATGATTCGGAACTTCGGAACCGTGATCGACGACGACGCAGTCCGGTCGCTTGTGCTGTCGACACGGTTGCTGGGCAGTCGAGAAATAATGATCATCAATCACACCGACTGCGGAATGCTCAGGTTCGCCGACGACGAGATGGAGGACCGACTCCGCAAGGAAACAGGGCAAGCGCCGATTGCTCCGGCGCGGTTTTACAGCTTCACCGATGTCGAGAAGAACACAAAGGAGCAGATTCAGAAGGCCAGATCTCATCCGTGGATTTCGGCGGACGTTCCGGTTCGAGGATTCGTGTACGACGTCGACACGGGGCGGCTCAAGGAAGTGTTCACCGACGAGAAGCCCATCACTGGTTAGCGCGTGCTTCCCGCGCAAAACCCTCCTTACAAACGCGTCACGAGTTTGCAAAGACGCGACGCGCGCCGAGGGAAAGGGAAGGTGTTCGGGTATTGCGCGCGTATGAGCGCTTCTTCAGTCGAACCTTCACGACGCAGCGAGCAGGTCCTGCCGGTGCTTCCTGACGCAGGATTCGTCTTCGACAGGTCTCGGGCCGCACTCGTCGTGATCGACCCGCAAAACGACTTCCTGAGCCCGAACGGGGCGGGCTGGGCGGTGTTCGGGAAGGGCGTCACCGAAAACAACGTCGTCGCGAATCTTGCGCGGCTGTTTGAAGCGGCCGACTCGGCTGACATGACCGTCGCCGTTTCGCCGCACTACGAGTATCCAGCGGACGGAAGGTGGCGATTCGGCGGGCCGGCCGAGCAACTCCTGAACCAACTTCACATGTTCGAACGGTCGGGTCCACTCACGGTCAAGGACCTGCCCGGGTCCGGCGCCGATTTCCTCGAACGACTCAAGCCATTCGTCCTCGACGGCTCGACCATCATCGCCTCGCCCCACAAAATCTTTGGCCCTCAGACCAACGATCTCGCCCTCCAGCTACGGAAGCGCGCCGTCTCGCAGATCGTGCTTGCGGGAATGGCCGCAAACCTCTGCGTGGAGTCTCACTTACGCCACCTTGTCGAAGAGGGCTTCGAAGTTGTGGTCGTCCGCGACGCGACGGCCGCGCCACGTGTTACGACTGGCGACGCGTACGCGGCCGCGGTGACGAACTACAGCTTCCTGGCCCACGCACTCTGGACGACCGACGAGGCAGTCTCGCAACTTCGCGCGAGCGCCTGAGAACGGCGGTTCGACCGTTCGATCACGACGGCGGGCGCCAACCACGCGGCAACGTCGTTTGGCCGACCTCGATCAGATAGCCGTCGGGATCCCGGAGGTAACAACGCTTTTCCGTTTCGTGGTCTTTGGGAGGCGTAAGAAACTGCGCGCCTCGTGCGGTCCACTCCGTGAACACAGCGTCGATATCCGCGACTCGGATGTTCAAAAAGCTGCTGACCCGATCCGGGTCGGGCTGCGTTTCGAGCGTGACCGTCGGTTTGTCGTCGGTTGGACCGCCACCCACGTTGATGATGATCCAGCTGTTGGCGAGCGCGACGTACGTCACGCTGTCCTTCGCCTCACCTGCGATCACGGTCTTGCCACCCAACACTTCGGTGTAAAAGCGACGGGAACGCTCCACGTCAGCGGAGACGATGAAGTGAGCCAAGACGATTTCGTCGGCGTTGCTCATGATGACCTCCGTCGTTCGAACGGGCTCCATCGTCGCGCCGCCGGCTTGCAACCGCGCTGAGCAGCGATTGTCAGAGATCGGCCAGGTGACTGCCACCTGGTCGTCACGACGCCGAAACCGACGATGCCCCGGGCGCGCAGAAACTTGAGACGTGGGTGATCTGCTCGACGGCTACCCGGCCACCCTGACGTATGACGAGATGCTCGATGTCGACGGTCGGCCGCGGCCCCACTGCGCAACGCTGCATGAACACATCCAGACGCTGTCGCGCGCCGACCTCGACGAGCGGTGTGTCGCGCGTGATCGGGTGTTCCGCGACCGGGGCGTGACGTTTGCCCACTCGGGCGAGGAAGACCGGCCGTTTCCGCTCGATCTCGTCCCGCGCATCATCTCTGCGGCTGAATGGTCGGTCGTCGAGCGCGGAGTCGCGCAAAGAGTTCGCGCGTTGGAGCACTTCTTGGCCGACGTCTACGGCCCCGGTCAGATCCTGAAGGATCGGGTCGTCCCGCGTCGACTGGTCGTCACGTCGAAGCACTTTCACCGCGCGGTGTATGGCATTGCGCCACCGGGCGGGGTACGCGTCCATGTGGCAGGCATCGATCTCGTACGCGACGGTGAAGGAAGGTTGCGCGTCCTCGAGGACAATCTCCGCACCCCTTCGGGAATTTCGTATGTCGTCGAGAACCGGCGCGCGATGCGGCACGTGTTTCCCGAGATGTTTGCTTCGCATCGGGTGCGTCAAGTCGCCGACTACCCAACGCGTCTCCTCGAAGTGTTGCGCGCGGCCGCGCCTCGTCACGTCGACGATCCGACCGTGGTCGTGCTCACCCCGGGCATCCACAACGCGGCGTATTTCGAGCATTCGTTCCTCGCGCGCCAGATGGGCGTGGAGCTCGTCGAAGGCCGCGATCTCTTCTGCCGCCACGACCGGGTGTACATGCGGACCACCGCGGGTGAAGAACCCGTGCACGTCGTATACCGGCGCATCGACGACGAATATCTCGATCCGCTGCACTTCCGAAACGATTCGATGCTCGGCTGCGCGGGGCTGCTCACCGCAGCGCGCGCCGGCCACGTGACGATCGCAAACTTCGTCGGGAATGGTGTCGCCGACGACAAGGCCATCTATTCGTTCGTGCCCGCGATGATCGAGTACTACCTCGGCGAACGGGCCGTGTTACCGAATGTCGACACGTACGACCTCGCCGACGCCGAGATCTGCCGTTGGGCGCTCGACCATCTGGACCAACTCGTGTGGAAGCCCGTCGACGGATCGGGCGGGTACGGGCTGGTCATCGGACCACACGCGTCAGCCGCGGAACTCGATCGGCTGCGCGCGTCGGTGCTGAGTGATCCGCGCGGTTGGATCGCGGAGGATCCGGTCGCGCTGTCGACCGTGCCGACGTACGTCGACGGCGCGATGGGCGCACGCCATGTCGATCTTCGACCATTCGCGCTGAACGACGGCGAACATGTGTGGGTGGTACCGGGTGGCTTGACGCGTGTCGCGCTCCCGGCCGGCGGGCTGATCGTGAACTCGAGTCAGGGCGGCGGTTCGAAGGACACGTGGGTCTTGGCCGGAACGGCCGACATCGACACGCGCGTCGCCGCGGCGGCGGAAGCGTGAACTGTCCGTGTTGAGCCGCATCGCCGAGTCGCTCTTTTGGATGGGGCGCTACACCGAACGAGCGGAGACAACCGCGCGCGTGCTCGACGTCTATGCCAACTGCTTGCTCGAGTACCGGGCGGGCGAGGACAGCGTCGCGTGCGAACGCCTGCTCGAGGCGCTGGGTGCCGACGAATTCGCCGAGAAGGTTGGCGCCGACGTCGACGAGCTCATCCGATTTGTCGTCGACGATCCCCGGTATACGGGATCGATTGTCGGCTCCCTCGACGCGGCGTGGGAGAACGCGCTGGCGCGCACGCGAAACGATTTCGTCGGAGATGTGGGAGAGCATCAACATCACCCACGCGACGCTTGCGCGACGGGGGCCGAGCTCGGGCTTCGCGTTGCGCAATCTGTTGGGCTGGGCGCGCGACCGTGCCGCGATCATCGCCGGTCTGTCCGATACGACAATGAGCCACGATGATGCGTGGCGCTTTCTCGTGTTAGGGCGCAGCCTCGAACGCGTCGACATGACGGTGCGTCTGCTGTCGACTCGCCTCGGGGACGCGTGGGGGATCGATGGCTGGGTCGCAATGCTCCGTTGTTGCTCGGCGTACGAGTCCTTCTTGCGAACATACCGTCGCGGCGTCAACGGCCGCCGCGCGCTCGAGTTCCTGCTCCTCGACCGCCTCTTCCCGCGCTCCGTGTTCCACGCGCTGAGTGTCGCCGAGGGCGTCTGTGTCGCGCTCGATCCCGACTCCAGTCAACGCGGTTTCGGCAACGAGCCCCGGCGGATCATCGGCAGCGCCTACGCCGCATTGGAGTTCGCGCGGACCGAGGATCTCGAGGCTTCGCTGGAGGACCACCTCGAACAGCTGGAACGCGCGTGCACGCTTGCGTGCGACGCGACCGCCGCCCGGTACTTCCACGCGACACACGCGATCCGGTGGAGTGCATGATGACGTGGCGGCTCGCGATCGAGCACATCACCGAGTACGAGTATTCGGGCATGGTGCTCGCTTCTTACAACGAGACGCGCATCTCACCCCGGCGTGAAGATATGCAGCTCGTTCTCGACCACCGAATCGACGTGATGCCGGCGAGTCCGATCCATCGGTATACCGACTATTGGGGGAGCGACGTATGCGCGTTCGATGTGCACGAACCACACGCCCGTCTGGTCGTGACCGGCCTCTCGCTTGTCGAGACGAGTCCGGCGCGTGCGATCGACGACACGATCGATTGGGCAGGACTACACGCCTTCGGACTCGGCGACGAGATGCACGAGTTCACGTCACCATCGAGGTACGTCGAGTCCAACGCGTTCGTCGCCGAGGCCGCGGCCGAAATCACGCGCGCCGCCGCGACGCCGCTCGACGCGGTGTACGACGCGATTGCATGGACCCGCGACCGGCTTGCATACGTTCCGGGCGCAACCGATGTGTCGACCACCGCGACCGAAGCGCTTGCGCTGGGTCGGGGAGTGTGCCAGGACTTCGCGCACGTCGCGCTCGCCCTCCTCCGGACGATCGGCATCCCTGCGCGCTACGCGTCGGGCTATCTGCATCCGTGGGCTGACGCCGACACGGGCGAGACGGTGGTCGGAGAGAGCCACGCGTGGCTCGAAGCGTGGATCGGAGATTGGCGCTCGTTCGACCCGACGAATGGCGATGCCGTTGGTCCGAGACACGTGCTGGTCGCGCGCGGACGCGACTATGCCGATGTCGTCCCGCTCAAAGGGGTGTTCCACGGTCCACCCAGCGCGTCTCATCAAGCGCGCGTCGCGATCACGAGGGTCGCGTAACGAGCGAAACGTTCTGCGCGGAGCTACCGGTTACTCAAGTGGAAGTCGTCGCCGTCGTCGGGACGCTTGCCCCGCTTCCACGGACGCCACTTGCGATCAGGATCGTGTTGCTCTCCGCCGAGATCGCGCAACACTTCGGCTTCGGCGCCATCGACGATCGACTCGGCGTCGTCGAGTAAGTCGCCGATTGCTTCCGGCGACTCGTCGGGCTCGTCCTCAACTTCATGCGGTGCGAGCGATCCTTGTACGAACGTGCCGTCGATGAGCGTGCGTTCGTAGCTCGGGCAGTTCTCGGGACAGCGCCAGGGTGCTTCGGGCGCGAGATCGAGAATGCAGAACCTTGCCGCCTCGCCGTCGTCGTACGTTCGGCTCGCGAAGTGCCGACAGTCTTCACGCATTGCCATGGCCACGAGTGTGCCACAGGCGCAGACTGCCTACGGGTGCGCGAGCCGTTCTTGTAAGGGGAGGCGCCACTCGTCGGCGAGCGCATCGTGCGATGCGAGGGCAACGGTTCGCGCGCGGTCGCTCACATGACGGTCGGCCATCGCGAGGTGCGCGTCGGCGACGGTCAGTCCAGCCGGATCACGAGCCACGACTTCGATCGGTGATCCGACCTCGACTTGTCCGGGCTCGAGCACGCGCAAGTACCAGCCGGTGCGGCCGGTCGCCCTCATACGCTGTTGCACGTCGCGGCGCCGGCGATGCAGCGCGAGCTTGAAGCACGGCCAGCGCGGCTGACTCACTTGCAGCAGCGCGTCGTCCCATCGCCAAATGTCGCCGATCCGAACATCGGTTTCGACGACGCCGTGCGTCGAGAGATTTTCACCGAACGCGGCCGGCCCGAGTTCGTCGTCGAGTTCCTCAGACCACGGCGCGAGATGCTCGCTCGGATACGCATACACGGCTTTGTCGGGCCCACCGTGCACTGAGAGATCGGCTTGCGCGTCGCCGGCGAGGTTCCCCAACGAGAGCCACAGCAACGTCCCGCTCGCGACCGGCTGTTTGGCGATTCCGCTGTATACCGGCTCGCGGCCGTCGCGCGAGAGCAACTTCGGCGTCGCAACGTTCACCGTAACGATGTCGATCGTGGTCACAATGCACTCCACTTCAACTCAGATCTCCATGCGGAGCGATTCGGCTTCGTCGGCGAGAGAAAGCCAGCGCGCTTCGGCGGCGTCGACGCGGCGTTGCGCGTCGGTCAGCTTCTCACCGACGCGCGCCAACTCCTTGTGATCGCCGCCCGCGGCGACGAGTTCGGCTTGCGCGGTGTCGCGCGTGGCGACCGCATCCGCGAGTTCGCGATCGGCGCGCTGCAGCTGATGGCGAAGCGTGCTCGGGCTCTTCGACGACACGGTTTTCGGCTGGGGTGTTGGCGCGACCCGCTTCTTTGCCGGCGCGGCGGAAGCGGCGTTCGCGGCGTTCGCGTGCTGTGCGATCCAGCCTGCGACACCACCGCGCACAACAGCGGCGCGACCGCGACCGTCGAGCGCGAGGACTTCGTTGACAGTGCGATCGAGAAAGACGCGGTCGTGGCTGACAACGACGAGGATGCCCGGCCAGTCGTCGAGAAAGTCTTCGAGCGCGCGCAACGTGTCGAGGTCGAGGTCGTTCGTTGGTTCGTCGAGCAACAACACGTTGGGCTGTTCGAGCAACGTGAGCAAGAGCTGGAGCCGCCGGCGTTCGCCGCCGGACAGCGTGTTGATCGGCGCGAACTGCGCGTCGCCGTCGAACCAGAACTGACGCATCAGTTTGACGTCGGCAAGGGTCGGCTCGGGCTTGCCGCCCGTGACCGCGTCGCGCACGGTCTGGGTCTCGTCGAGGTCGCGACCGAGCTGGTCGTAGTAGCCGATCTTCACCGTGCGCCCGCGGTCGACATGACCGACGGTCGGCAGGTGCCGCCCCGCAATGAGATCGAGCAGCGTGCTCTTGCCGGAACCGTTGCGTCCGACGACGCCGATGCGATCGCCGGGCTCGAAGGCGTAGTCGAGGGGTTCGAGAACTTGCGCGCCACCGGGCCACGTGAAGCCGACGCCGTGCAGCTCGACGCCCTTCGACCCCAAGCGCGCGCTGCCGAGGGCCAGGCCGATCTCGCCTTCGCGCGCAGCTGCTTCGGGACCGCGGGCGAGCAGGGCGTTCGCGGTGTCGATGCGTGCCTTCGGTTTCGACGTGCGCGCCGGCGCGCCCCGTCGCAGCCACGCGAGTTCGCGCCGCGCGAGGTTCTTGCGCGTTTGTTCGGCAGTCGCGGCGCGTGCTTCGCGTTCGGCGCGCGCCGCGAGGTACGCGGCGTAGCCGGACCCGCCGGTTCGTTCTTGCGGTACGTGCAGATACGTTGCGCCGCGGTCGATTTCCAACACTTTGTTCGTGACGCGGTCGAGCACGTGCCGGTCGTGCGTCACGAGAATCAGCCCGCCCGAGAACGCGGCGAGCCAGTCCTCGAGGTAGGCGATCGCGTCGAGATCGAGATGGTTCGTGGGTTCGTCGAGGATGAGCGCGTCCCACTCGCGCGCGAGCAGCGCCGCCAACGCGACGCGCTTCTTCTGGCCGCCGGACAATTGGTCGGTCGGCGTGTCGAACACCGCGTCCATGCCGAGACGCGAAAGCATCGCTTCGCCTTGCCATTCGTCGCGGCCGAGACCGTCGCACACCGCGGCCCGCACGGTGCCGGGCGCCAGCACCGGAAGTTGCGGGAGTGCGCCGACCCGCGCATTGCGGCCGCGCCGCACGACGCCCGTTTCGGGCTCGCGCTCGCCGCTCATCATCGCGAGCAGCGTGCTCTTGCCGCAGCCGTTGAGGCCGACGACGCCGATGCGGTCGCCGTCGTTGAGCGTAAGCGAAAGATCGGTGAACAACGGACGGTTCGGGCGTGAGGCACCGAGACCTTGCGCATCGATCAGAATCACGCCTCAGGCTATGGCGGTCTCGCCTACGGTGCAGTCCTGATGACGCTCCAGGCTTACCGCGCCGACGACGGAACCGAGATCGACGATGCCGCCGCGCTGGAGGCGTGGAGCCGGGCGGCCCGGCCGGTGCTCGTGTCGGTGGCGCGTCACTACGGCCGGTTGATGACGCCGAACGATCTCGCGGCCGAAGTGCAGGCGTTCTCCGGTGTGAAGACGCGCGAGCCCGCCGACGCGTGGCTCGACGAAGTGCTCGACGCAGTCGACGTGGAATGCGTTGCGCGCGACGAACCGTTGTTGTCGGCGTTCTGTATTGATTCCGACGGGCGCGTTGGCGAGCGCTACCGGGTGCTTGTGCGCAGCCTCGACGCGAACGCGGCCGACATCGAAATGCATGCGGCAAACCAACGGGTCGAGGCGCACCGCGCACATGGTGCAACGCTCCCCGTCGACGGTGGCCGCCCGGCCTTGCCGCCGCAATTGGCCAAGCTCCGCGCGTCGGCACCGAAGGCGTCGACGGCGACACGCAAGCGCGCGGCGAGCACGAAGCCGCCCGCGCCCCGCAAACCGAAGAAGCCCGAACCACCGCCGCGGCCCGTGTGCCCCACGTGTTTCTTGCAGCTCCCGGCCACCGGCCGCTGCGACAACTGCGACGACTGACCGCACCGTGTCGGGATCAGGGCAAGCCGCCTGCTAGAGTCATCGGCTGACTCGCGGCTCGCGATGTCGATGCTCATGTTTGGGAGCGGCGCCAGTGTTGCTGCTCCGACTCGATCTTCGTTGTTTGTCTGACGGTGCTCGAGAACGTGCGCCAGTCCGGATAACGAATCGATCACAGGCCGTGCAACGACGCGCGGCAAGGAGTACACGTGCCCACCTTTCAAGAACTCGGCGTGCCCGACGACATCGTCGCGGCGTTGTCACGCCGCAAGATCGTCGAACCTTTCCCGGTGCAGACCGCCACGATCGTCGATGCCCTCGCGGGTGCCGACGTCTGCGGCAAGGCCCCGACCGGCTCGGGCAAGACGCTCGCATTCGGCATTCCGCTCGTCGCGCGCGTTGCTGCGGCGAAGCCGCGCCGGCCGCGCGCGCTGGTGCTCGCACCGACACGCGAACTCGCCGCCCAGATCTACAAGGACCTCGAGCCGTTGGCCACGGTGCGCGGGAAGCGTGTCGCGACGGTCTACGGCGGCGTCGGCTACGAGAAGCAGAAGAAGGCACTGCGGCGAGGTGTCGAAATCCTCGTCGCCTGCCCCGGTCGCTTGCGCGACCTGATGGACCAGAACGCGGTGCGCCTCGACGCGGTCGAGATCGTCGTCATCGACGAAGCCGATCGCATGGCCGACATGGGCTTCCTGCCCGAGGTGCGCAAGATCCTCGACGAGACCGCGGCCGAGCGTCAGACGTTGCTGTTCTCGGCGACGTTGGACGGCGACGTCGGGGTGTTGCAGCGCACGTATCAGCGCGCCGATGCCGTCACCTACGAAATCGAAAACGCCGAAGCCGACATCGAGCACCACTTCGAGGACATCGAGTCGAGTGCGCGGGTGTCGCGTCTCGCCGAGATCGTGCGCACGCACGGTTCGACCATTGTGTTCACGCGCACGCGCCACGGTTCCGAACGGCTGGTCAAGCAACTCAAGACCGCGGGCGTTGATGCAGCCGCGATCCACGGCGGGCTCACGCAGGCGAAGCGCGACCGTGCGCTCGCGGGGTTCAAGAGCTACAAGGTCGAGGCATTGATCGCGACCGATGTCGCGGCGCGCGGTATCCACGTCGATGCGGTGGGCTGTGTCGTGCACTTCGATCCGCCCGAGGACGCGAAGGCGTATGTGCACCGTTCGGGCCGGACGGGCCGAGCGGGCGCGACCGGAACAGTGGTTTCGTTCGTGACCCGCGACCAGCGCGGGGCGTCGCGCAAGATGCGCCGGGAACTCGGTATCGCGTCGCCGGCGGGTGAACCGGAGCGCCAGGAACGGCAGGAGCGGCGCAACCCGAACCGATCGGGCCGCAACGGGAATCACCGGTCGAATCGCGCGCCGCGGCGCGGCGAGGGCCGCAAGCCGCGGCGTCAAGCGGCGCGCTGAAACCACCCGGCGCTACGTTCGGCGCATGAGCTTCACGCCGTATGAGCGTCCGGTCCGAGCCGCGTTCGTGGGATTGGGTCGGATCTACGACCTGAACATGCGGGCGTACGTCGACAACCCGGATGTCGAAGTCGTTGCGCTCGTTGATCCGAGCGAAGAGCGCCGAGAACAACGGCAGCGCGACTGGCCCGACGCGCAAGTATTCGCGTCGGCGGCAGAGTTAGCGGCGAGTGGCCTCGAAGTCGACGCGGTCGAAGCGTTGCTGCCGATCCCGCTGCACGCCGACGGTGTCGTCGAACTCCTCGGCTACGGCTGGCACGTCAACCTGCAGAAGCCGATGTGCAACAACCTCGCCGACGCCCAGCGCATGGTCGACGCCGCTGCCGCGAACGACCGGCTGTTGCGAGTGATGGAGAACTACCTCTTCTACGAACCGATCCGGAAGCTCAAAGCGACTGCGGAGTCAGGCGAACTCGGCGAGATCGCCGGCTACCACATGAAAATGGTGGGGACCGGGCGCGGCGGCTGGGACGTTCCTGCGAGCAGCTACGCCGTGCAGGTACAGCAAATGCGCGACGGCCGCGGCATCCTCGTCTTCGACGACGGTTGGCACAAACTCGCGACCGCGATCTGGATGTTCGGCCCGCTCAAAGAAGTGCGGGCGTGGGTCGGCCGTACGGAAGTCGTTCCCGGTTTCGCCATCGACGCGCCCAGCACCATCGTCTGGGAACACGAAAACGGCATCCGGGGCGTGTGGGACATCACGATCGCGGTCGACATGTATCTGCGTTCCGACTACTACACGAACGATGAACGGTGGGAGATCACCGGCCGCCGCGGCTACGCGCGCGTGAATCGTTGCACCGGCCGCGGCATTCAGCAGCCGAGCCTCGAGGTCTACAGCGACGGCGAGATGCGTTCGTACCACGCGCTCGACGACGACTGGGCGAGCAGCTTCCGCGATTCCGGGCGCCACTGGTTGCGCTGGCTTCATACTGCCGACGGCCCGATGCTGTGGAGCGCCGAGGAAGCCGTCGACGTGTTGCGCTTCGCGCTGGCGGCGTACGCAAGCAGTGAGGCCGGCGGCACCGGCGTCGACCCGGCCAAGGTTCGCTAGCCCCAACATCTGCAGCGTTTGGACGGTTTCCGTCGGTGAGCGACGAAAAGTGTCCAAACGCGGGTGCCGGCGCGGGTGTCCGGATGTCGTGGAACAAAGTTTAGGTTCCGGTTACGCTCCCGGGCGTGGGTACAACCGTCGACCTCTCGGGACGGCGCATTCTCGTCACCGGCGCGTCGAGCGGGCTCGGTGCCGCTACCTGCCGGGCGCTCGTCGACGCGGGCGCACACGTCGCGATGCTGGCCCGCCGCAAGGACAAGCTCGACGAGTTAGCCGAGGAACTCGGAGGAAACGCGCTCAGCGTCCGCGGTGATGTGACCGACCTCGACATGCTCGCGGGCGCGGTCGACGAGGCGGCGCGCTCGCTCGGCGGGCTCGATGCGGTCGTGCCGGTCGCGGGCGTCGGCATGGTCGGCGGCATGATGAGCGGCACGCCCGAACGTTGGCGTGACTTGATGAATGTAAATCTCATCGGCCCGCTCGCGACGGCGCGCTACGCGGTCGCGCATTTCCCAACATCGGGCCGGCGCGATGTCGTGTTCGTCGGTTCGACGGGCGCGATCACGCCGATGGTCGGCCTCGGAATCTACGCGGCGACCAAACGAGGTTTACGCGCTGCGGCCGATGCGTTACGCCTCGAACTCGCGCCCGCCGGTGTGAGCGTCGCGATCGTGATGCCGGGCATGTTCGACACCGAAGGCCTTGGTCCCGACGTTGCCATCGTCGAAGGCGATCTCCTCGACTTCAACGTACCGATGTTCACCGAGAACGGCGGCCTCGCACCACCCGATGCTCTCGCAACTGTCGTCGCTTTCATGCTCGGCCTCCCCGAGGGCGTCTCGATCAACGAGCTCGTGATCCGTCCGACCGGGCAGCTCAATCCTTGAGGAGCAGCGTGGCGAAGAACATTGCACGCGCACTTGTCTTGGTGTTGGTCGCGGCCGGCCTCGCCGCCTGTAGCGGGAGCAGCAACAAGAGTTCGAGCTCCAACGCGACGAACGCGAGCGCGCAACCAATCGATTACAAGGCGCTCGGCCTGTGGGACGACGGTCCGTGCGATCCGGCGCGGCCGCCGCTTGTCGTCGGGATGATGACGGTCTTCGAGTCGCCGGTGCTTTCGATGAAAGATCAAGCGACCGCGCTCGACGCGGCCGCAACCGCGTTCAACAAACGCGGTGGCGCGAACGGCGCCTGCATCAAGGTGCACAACTGCGACGACGGTGCCGACCCCGAAAAGGCCGTTGCGTGTGTGCGGGAGATCGACCAAGCGGGTGTCGTCGCGACGGTGAACGACCTCGGCACGGTTGCGCACGCGGAAGTCGTCGCGGCGATGGAGAAGGCCGGGATCCCGCGCGTGGCCGGCAACGTCACGCCCGAAGACTGGGGCAGCCGGTTGGTGTATCCGCTCGACTCGTCGAGCACGGGCGCGGCGTTGTTGTTCCCGGAAGCCTTGTTGCAAGAAGGCGTGAAGGACATGGGCATGGTGCGCGTCGACGTGCCCGCGACGAACATCCTCGACGGTCTGATGACGCAGGTGTACGGCAACAAGGGCGCCAAGATCAGCTTTGACGCACCGGTGCCCGCCGGTACCACCGACTACAGCCAGTTCATTCTCGGTGCCCAAGAGAAGGGCGCGAAGGGACTCATGTTGCTCCTCGG
Organism: uncultured Actinomycetes bacterium; assembly: GCA_963841195.1. Taxonomy (GTDB): domain Bacteria; phylum Actinomycetota; class Acidimicrobiia; order IMCC26256; family PALSA-610; genus CAWJBX01. The sequence continues at coordinate 37,561 of CAWJBX010000003.1, forward strand.
CGATCAGGACGCGGTGCAGGTGGTCAAGGCCGGTCAGCAACTCGGCACCGACATGCAGATCGCGACGACACCGGGATCGTTTTCGCACCAGGCGATGAAGCAACTCGGCGACTTCGCAAACAACATGGTGTTCTTCTGGTCGTATCCGCCCGCGACCTACGACCTGCCGGTGTACCAAGCGTTGCGCAGCGACCTGGCCGCGTCGGGCGATCCGCTGCTGCAACCGGAGACGCTGAAAGCGAGTCCGATGCAATCGTGGATTGGGCTCTACGCGCTCCTTCGGATGCTGCGCGACCAACACGTCACCACGTTCACGCGCACCTCGATCGCAGACGCGCTCAATAAGGCGAAGGACGTCCCGATGCTCGGCATCTTCGGCGGTGAGAACTGGACGCCGAGCCTCGATCACACGGGCACGATCAAGCGCGCGGGCGTGAATCACTGGGCGATCTTCCGCTGGGATCCGAACGCAAAGAGCAACGGTTTCGACGGCAACTTCGTGCAACGCGAAACGATCAGTTTCGACCAGGTGCTCTGCGGCACGCCGCTCGGCGGTCCCTGCTCATGAGCGAACGCGACGAAGAGTACGGCGCCGGCCTGGCGGAGTTGATGAACCCCGACGTCGCGCGCAATCCGCAGGCGATCTACTCGATGTTGCACGAGAGCACGCCGATCTTCCGGCTCGACGGTGTGGGCGTGATCGTGGCGTCGCGCACGGGCGTCGACGCGCTCATGCGCGACCCCGAGACGTTCTCGTCGGGTGTCACTGCGCACGACCTCAAAGCCAAGCGACCGCTCATTCCGTTGCAGATCGACCCGCCCGACCACCGCAAGTACCGCAAGCTGCTCGACCCCTTGTTCGCGCCTCAGCGCATGCGGCTGCTCGAGGATTCGACGATCGATCTCGTGAACGACTTGATCGACGCGTTCGCGGATGCGCGCGAGATCGACTTCTGCGCGCAGTTCTCGATTCCGTTCCCTTCGCAGGTCTTCCTGACGATGTTCGGCTTGCCGATGGCCGACCTGCCGCGTTTCCTGAAGATGAAGGACGGCGTCATCCGGCCTGACCAAGTTGTCGGCCACGAGTTCGGGCATCCCGAGACCGAGGCGTATCAACAAGAAATCGCCGACTCGATCTACGCGTACTTCGAAGACGTCATCGCCGAGCGGCGGGCGGAACCGCGCGACGACCTGCTCAGCCACTTTGTCGAAGTGGAAGTCGACGGCGATCGCCTCTCGCACGAAGAGATCCTCGACATCTGTTTCCTGTTGCTCATCGCGGGCCTCGACACGGTGACCGCGTCGCTCGACTGTTTCTTCGGCTACCTCGTGCAACACGCAGACGCGCGGCGTCGCATCGTCGAACAGCCCGACACGATCACCGCGATGGTGGAAGAACTGCTGCGGTGGGAAACGCCGGTGATGGGGGGCGCGCGCGTTGCCACCTGCCCCGCCGAGGTCGACGGATTCACGATCGAAGCCGGCGAACAAGTAATGCCGCTCTTCGGCGCCGCCAACGTCGACCAGTCGGAATTCGCCGACGCGGGAACGGTCGCGTGGGACCGATCGAACAACCGGCACCTGGCGTTCGGCGGTGGCATTCACCGCTGCCTCGGTTCGCACCTCGCCCGCCTCGAACTCCGCGTCGCGCTGCGCGAGTGGCACCGGCGGGTCCCCGAGTATGAGGTCAAGCCCGGCGCCGAGCTCGACTACACGGCCGGCATCCGAACGATCGCAACGTTCCCCATGATCCTCGGACCAGTCGCGCCGCGATGAGCGAGTTCGACGGTCTGCGCCTCATCGCGTCCGCGATTGCGGGCAGAGATGTGGAAGTCGCGGCCGCCGAGGGTCCGGCGTGGACCGACGGTGCAACGATCACGCTCGACGCGACCGCGCCGAAGTCGGAGATCGTCGCGTCGTTAAGCGTGCAGGCGTCGCTCCTCGCGCAAAGAAGCCTTGAGCCGGATGTCGTCGGTGAGTTGGTGCGGCGGCCCGCAGTTGCCCAGCGCTATCTCGCCATCGAAGGGCATCGCGCGCTCGCTGCGAACACCGCGGTGTTGCCCCGCCGTGTGCTCGCGATCGTCGATCACGAGGTCGCGCGGCGCGTGGAATCACCCGAAGATTCGTTGCGGCTCGCGCGCGCCAAGACCGACATCGTCGAACCGCCGCCGTGCTTCGGCACAATTCAGCCGCGGCGGGTGCGGTCGGTGCTGGAACAAGAAGGTGCGCACTCGTCGGCAACGCAGAGCATCGAGCCCGCGCCGGCGGCGATCACCGAACTCGACGACGATGACGACGGCGAAGGTCTCGGGTCGCTGCTTTCGAGCCCGGTCGGCGGGGGCGGGCCGTTCGGCCGATTGCTGCGCAAGCTGCTTTCCCCGATGCGTACGGGCGGCAGCGGGCCGCCCGGCGGCGACGCACCGCTGCACACGGGCCGGGCGTCGGGGCGCGGCGCTTCGTTTGTCTCGTCGAACACGCCGATGGCTGCGCTCGCCGATGCGCCCGCGACGCGATCCGGCGTCACGTATCCCGAATGGGATGTCAATCGGCGGCGGTACCGGCCCGACTGGTGCACAGTGATCGAGAGCGACGCGCCCACGCAGGCCGGCGCGCCGACCACGATCCCGGACGTCACGACGTTGCGGCGCTCGCTCGCGCGTCTCGGCATCGGGATCGTGCATACGCGTCGTCGCCGTCAAGGTGAAGACGTCGACATCGACGCGGTCGTCGACGCACGCGTCCAATGGCTCGCGGGCGTGGCAAGCGACGACGCGCTCTACGTGGAAAGTGTTCGCCGCAGCCGCGACCTCTCGGTGCTCGTCTTGCTCGACGTTTCCGGCTCGGCCGGAGAACCGGGCACTGGCGGGCGCCGCGTCCACGATCATCAACAACTCTTGACGTTGCAGCTGACGGCCGCGTTGCACGATCTCGGCGATCGCGTCGCGTTCTACGCCTTCAACTCGCGCGGGGCGCGCCGCGGTGCAACTGATGCTGGTCAAGAGCTTCGACGACGGCCTCGACGCGCGCGTGCTTCAACGCGCGCACAGTCTTACGCCCGGTGCGTACACGCGTCTCGGGGCCGCAATTCGGCACGGCACGACGATCGTCGACACCAAAGGCGGAACGCCGCGGCGACTCCTCGTCGTCGTGTCCGACGGTTTCGCGTACGACCACGGTTATGAAGGTCGCTACGGCGAGGCCGATGCGCGCCGCGCGTTGCTCGAAGCGCGCCGGCGCGGCGTGGGTTGCCTGTGCCTCAGTGTCGGCACCGATGCCGATCCGGCCGCGCTGCGGCGAGTTTTCGGCCCCGCGGCCCACGCCGCACTTCCCGACGTGCAAGCGATGCCGCGCGTTGCTCCTCCGTTGTTCCGGGCCGCGCTGCGCTCGGCCGACGCGGAACGGCGAACGTTTCAACGAAAAGAACGCAGCCGTGAGCTGCTCGACCTCGCCGGGAGCAGTCCCCGATGAGCGCGACCGCGTGGCCGTACTACGTCCCGGTTGGCGACGAGGAACGCGGTCTTTGCGGCTGCGTTCCACCAAGACCTCGCAGTGCTGTTGAAGGGTCCGACCGGTTGCGGCAAGACGCGGTTCGTCGAAGCGATGGCGCACGACCTCGAACGTCCGCTGATCACCGTGTCGTGCCACGACGATCTCACGACCGCAGACCTCGTCGGCCGCTTTCTCATCGAGGGTGGTGAGACGCGCTGGGTCGACGGCCCGTTGACGCGCGCCGTACGCGAGGGTGCGATCTGTTATCTCGACGAGATCGTCGAAGCGCGCCAGGACACGACGGTCGTCATCCACCCGTTGGCCGACCATCGCCGGCAATTGCCGATCGAACGGCTCGGCGTCGTGCTCGATGCCGCGCCCGGCTTCTGCCTCGTGGTGTCGTACAACCCCGGCTACCAGAGTGTGCTCAAAGACTTGAAGGACTCGACGCGTCAACGCATGGTTGCGATCGAGTTCGACTTTCCGCCGGCCGACGTCGAAGAGAAGATCGTCGCGGACGAGGGCGGTGTCGACAATGACACGGCCGCCCAACTTGTGCGGCTCGGAACTGCAATCCGGCGGCTCGAGACAGCGGGGTTGCGCGAAATCGCGTCGACGCGCGTGCTGATCGCAGCGGCGAAGCTCTCGACGCAAGGACTTCCGCTTGACGCGGCCGCGCGCGCCGCGGTCGCCGGTCCGCTGAGCGACGACCCGGCCATCGGCGCGGGGCTGCGCGAGATGATCACGACCTACCTCGCATCGGAGGGAACATGAGCTACGAAAGCACCGCCGAGCCGATCAAGCTCGGCTACCTGTTCGACTTCGTGCTCCCCGACGGCTATCCGCAGGAGATGCGCGACGATCTCACGAACGCGTTCGACATCGTCTTCGAAGACGGCCTCCAGCGCGGCATCATCGATCGGCCCGTCCAGATCATCTTCCGGGAAGTTGAAGGACTGCCCAAGGGAACGGTCAAGGCCGTCATCGACGCGTACGGCGAACTCGTCGACGAAGGTTGTCTCGCCGTGTTCGGTCCCGCGATCACCGACAACTGCGTGCCGACCAAAGAGGCGATCGAAGAACGCTTCCGCGTGCCCGCGATCAGCGTCACCGGTTCGGAAGAGTGGTTGGGCCCCTGGACGTTCTCGCTTTCGATGGGCTCGATGACCGACGAGCCGATCTTCTGGGCGCACCTGCTCGCCAAGCGCGGACTCGACGACATCGGCGTGCTCGTCGAACAATCGTTGGTAGGTGAGAGCTATCTCAAATCGTTCCGCAATGCGTGCCGCGATCGCGGGCTTCGTATTGTCGCCGAAGAACCGATCGCGCAAACCGCGCAAGACATCGGCGATGCCGTGCGTAAGCTGCACGACGGCCAAGGTGCAAGCGGTGGTGCACTGCGGCTTCGGGTTCGGGGTCGTGTTGATCAACCCGGTGCTGCAAGAGCTCGACTGGGACCCGCCCCGTTTCATGGGTACGTCGTTCCAAAACGCGTGGATCAACCCGATCGTATGGAATGCGATCGTCGGCTGGATCGGCCTCGACCAGTACGACGACGGCAACCAGCTCGGCCAGCAGTTCCTCGATTCCTACGCGGCAAAGTACGGCCGCCGGCCCGAATACTGCGTGCCCGTGGTCAACCGCGACCTCGCGACCGTGTTGTTCGCGCGCGTTCGCCGACGCGAAGCCGTTGACGCCCAAGGGTGTGCGCGACGCGTTGGAGCGCGTGAAGTTGATGCCGGCCGCGTCGGGTTCGCCGGGCACACGCATTTCGTTCGGCCAGTGGATGCATCGCGGGTGGATGGGCGCGGGGTATCTCGTCGCCCGCAAACTCGACCCCGACGGCACCACCGCCCATCTCGTCGAGCGGTTCGGCGAGGACTGAGCACGATGACCGCGCAGCTCACGCGCACGGAGATACCGGCTGAGCCGCCGGAGACGCAACGCAGTTCGACGCCGTTCGTCGTGCTCGGGTGTATCGCGATCGCAATCGGGATCGGCGTCGTCGCGTACTTCGCCCGCCAGGGTGCAGTTGCGGCGCGGATCAAGAATCCGAACGTCACCGGCGCGCCCCGGCCGGTCAAGCCGCTCTTCGGGTTCCAGCATTGGATCGCGTTGCACGAGATCGGCACCGTCGTGATGATGGTCGTCCTCGTGACTGCGTGCGTCATCGGTTGGCGTCGGCACCCGCGTCATCCGGTCATCCTGATGGTGATCGTGATGACCCTGCTCATCTGGCAGGACCCGATCATGAACTGGGCGCCGTACGCGGTCTACAACCCGCAGCTCTGGCACTGGCCCGAAACGTGGGCGCTGTTCTCGTTGTCGCCGACCGTGGAGCCCTTCATCGTGGTGGGCTACGCGACGTTCTACATGTTGCCGTTCTTCCCGGCGGTGTGGCTGTTGCGCCGCATGCAAGCGCGTCGCTCTACCGAGTCGGTCGTGTGGCGGCATCCGTTGCTCGTGCTCGCCGGTCTCATGCTCGCCATCGGGTTCGTGTTCGACGCGATGCTCGAGACGTTTCTCGTCCGCACGCAGCTGTACGTGTACTCGCAGGTGATCCCGTTGGGATCGTTGTTCACGGGCAAGCCGTATCAGTTCCCGCTCATCTGGGAGTCGGCGCTGGTGTGCATGGTGATGATTCCCGCGGGTCTGCTGTTGTATCGCGACGACACGGGTCGCACGCAGGCCGAAAAGCTCGGCCAACGCATTCGTTTCTTCCGGGGCCGGCCCGCGCTCGGCACGTTCCTCGTCATGTTCGCGATCATCAACTTCGCCTACTTCGTCGGTTACGGCGGCGGGTTACGCGCTGATTCGGTGGACACACACGGCCACATCGGTCGCGTGCCCGTATCCGTTCCCCGAAGCGAAGACCTACGACCCGAACGCTTTCTACGAGAAGAACGGTCAGGCCGGGCCGTACGCCCCGGGCATCTGGTCGGGGTGGCAGAGCGCGCAGCCCGACGGGCGTCCGAGCGTCGAACCACCGGCCGGCGGCGGCCGGTGCAGCTGACGGAACTCAGTGGCGCACGGCCGCGGCCCGCGCAACGTCGTTTCGCGCGCGCAGACGACGAACGCTTCACGCGGCCCGAGCTTGCGCACGATGTTCTCCGGCATCCACAGCATCTCGAACAACGCCCAGGCCCGAATGTCGGCTGACGGGGCGTCGACGTGCAGTTCGCCGTCGCGTACGCCGTGGCCGAGGAGCGTGCGCAGGTCGCGCAAGCGTGCGCGTGAACGACACACCGAGGTTCGTCGTGTCGGGCGGCGACTCGCGGATCCACGCGAGTTGGATGTTGTATTCGTCGCTGAACCGGTCGACCGCGTTGATGTTGATCCACATCAACGCGTCGAGTTTCTCGACGACGGTTGCTTCCGACTCGAGCACCGCACTCCAGCCCGATCGGGCGATCACGGTGAACGACCGCATGATCGAAGCCAGCAACTCTTCCTTCGATCCGACCAGGCGGTAGACGCTGCCCGTGCTGAGACCGGCGGCCGCGGCGATATCGCGCACGGTCGTTGCTTCATAGCCGCGCCGGCCGAACTCGCGCGCGCGCCACGGCCGCGGAGCATCGGTAACCGTTCGTCTTCGTCGTCGTCGAGGTTGGCCCACGAGTCAATCGTCCGGTTGGCGGCCGCGAATGCGTGCGAGCGGTCGAGGGCGGTGTTGGCGGGCGTTTTGACGGCGATGCCGTCGAGCACGGCGTGACAGCGCAGGGGCGGGATGGCATCGCCGCCGCGGACGTTGTTGAAGACGCCGAGGCTCACGTGCAGGAGCACCTGGCAGAGCCGGTCGGCCATGGTTTCGTAGTCGAGGCCGGCGCGCAGACGTCCTTGTTCTTCGCCGGAAACAAAGAGATCGAGCATCGCCTTTTCGATCGCGAGCGGCGCGCGCTGCGCGACGCGCACCAGATCGTCGCCCGCGCCCGACGGCGGTTCGTACAGCGTGAGCAAGAGCGCGGCGCGGTGGCGCTGCGCGCACGCCGCGATCGCCACGCCCAACGCGACGATTTGTTCGCTCGATGGGTGACGCGCCGGCAGTGTGGAGCGTCGCAACCGCGCGTTCGGCGATCGCTTCGAGATCGGCGTGATACCGCTCGACGAGTTCGACGACGAGCGCTTCCTTGGATTCGAAGTGGTGATAAAGGCTGCCGGGCAAGATCCCGCAGGCGTCGGCGACCTCCTTGAGCGAGGTCTGCAGTCCCGACGACGCGAAGAGTTCGGCCGCCGCATCCAGAATCTCGGTTCGGCGCGCACCGCCTCGCGACACTGCGCTCACTCCCTCTGCATCAACGCGACGGCCTCACGGTACCGGCTCGTTGCGCCGGCCGAGGCCGTTCGTGCCATGCTAGGGCCGAACCAAACATCTGTTCCGAGCGAACTCGTACGTACGGAGGGGACCATGGAGATCGAAGGCGTCGACTTCTTCAGCGAGGAGTCGCTCTTCGACGATCCGTATCCGTTCTTCGATGCGGTCCGGGAACAGAAGGGTCCGGTGTGGATCGAACCGGTGTACGGCGTGGCCATGGTCACCGGCCACGACGAAGAACTCGCAGTACTGCGCGATGCCGACACCTTTTCGTCGATCAACGCGCCGACGGGCCCCTTTCCCGGACTGCCCGTCGCCGTCGACGGCGACGACGCCACCGCCGCGATCAACGCGAGTCGCGAGCAGATGCCCATGCACGAGTTCATGGTCTGCATGGACCCGCCCGAGCACAACGAATATCGCAGCGTGTTGTCGCGGTTCTTCACGCCGCGCCGCCTGAAGGACAACGAAGACTTCATGTGGCGCTTGGCCGACGAGCAGATGAGCCCGTTTCTTGCGCAGGGGCACTGCGAGTTCAGCAACCAATACTCGTCGCCGTTCGCGGGGCTCGTGATCGCCGACCTGCTCGGCGTTCCCTCGACGGACATGCCCCGCTTCCGCGCGTGGTTCGAACAGCGACTCGAAAACGTGAGTTCCGAGATCACCGGCGATCCGTTGTCGTTCTTTCAGGAGTCGTTCGCGCGCGCTACATCGTCGAGCGCCGTATCGAACCGAAAAGCGATGTGCTCACCGCGATCGCGACAGCGACCTTCAGCGACGGATCCGAGCCCGACGTCGCGAGCCTGGCGCGCGAGTCGGCATTCATCTTCGCGGCCGGACAAGAGACGACGGTGCGCCTGCTGACGTTCTCGATGCGGCACCTTGCCGAGCATCCCGACGCGCAAGAGCGGTTGCGCAACGAGCGCGCACTGATTCCGAACTTCGTCGAAGAGATGCTGCGCTTGGAGAGCCCGATCAAGGTGCATTTCCGGATGGCGCGCCGCACCACGACGCTGGGCGGCGTCACAATCCCCGCGGGGACGAGTATCGCGTTGCTGAACGGGGCGGCGAACCACGACCCGCGCCGCTTCGAGTCACCGCACGACGTGCAGATCGACCGCAGTAACGCGCGCGAACAAGTTGCGTTCAGCCGTGGCGTGCACTCGTGTCTCGGACAGTCACTCGCACGCGCCGAAGCGCGCGTCACGCTCGAGCGCGTGCTCGACCGGATGACCGACATCCGGATTTCTGACGAGCATCACGGCCCGGCGGGCGAGCGCACGTGGGAGTACCTCGCCACGTGGCTGTTCCGCGGGCTGACCGAACTGCACCTCGAGTTCGTGCCGGTGAGCTAACCGGCCAGCGCGTGCACGTCGGCGAGCGTGCGCAGTGTGCTGTTGAGATGGGTGCACGTGGTCGGGCCCTTGAGCTCGGCGCGGACGCGCGCCGCGAGGTCGTCGAGCGTCATCCCGACGATGCGTTGCGCGCTTACGGCGGCACCGGGGCATTCACGCCACGGCAACACACGCACGTCGACTTCCACCGACTCGACGCAACGGTCGCGGTCGAACGTGGCCGCGACGACGTACTCGTGCATGACGATTTCCCCGTCGACATCGGCGTACGTGTCGCGCAGATGATGCTCGGCGCACAGTGCCGACGAATCCGCAGGATCGGGGAACACGTCGGTGCGGCGACACCGTCGAACTGACCCACGGGGGAGCGGCGCGTATGCGTGCCACGCAAAGGCGTCGTTGTTTTCGAGCGGAGGAGCCGCCGGCCCGATCGGTACCGCGTGCTGTCCGCTGTCGCGCAGGTGCGCGATGGCGGCGCCGTCGAGCGCCCAACCCACACACGCGTCGCCCTGCGATGCGATCGCGAGTTCCGCGTGTTCGGGAACCAGGTCGATCGGTCGGGCCCGCAGCCCCGCATACCCGGAAACGAGCTGGGCGCCGCCGAAGTCTTCGAGCACGCTGTAGCAAAGCGATCGTCGGGCCGCGTCCTCGGGAAGCAGCTCGGCGATCCGGCGCGACAGGCCCCGCGTGGGTTGACCGTCGAGCGCCCGGAGCGCGGCCGGCGCGTTGACGATGTCGACATCCACGATCGACGCGGTCCACGGTTCGAACGAGATGCGAAGTTCCAGTTCGTCGACGACGGCCGCGTCACCGGAGTCGTCGGTTCGAAGGTCGCGGCCACGAATGTCGACGACAACCGTGCCGCCGATGCCGTCGGGAAACTTGATGTCGGTCGTCGACGTGCGCCGCATCGAGCCGGGCACGCGCGGCGGAGTTTCCGGCCGCGGATTGCGCGGTCCCGAACCGGGTCCGATGTCGTCGTTCGTCGTCATCCGAGACCGATCTGGCTGCACACTTTGAAGACCTCGTCGAAGATGGAATCCGGCACCGTATACGGCTCGGTTGCCGCAACCTGTACGAGGTGCTCGACGATGTCTTCGGCGGCCGGGACGTGGTCGCGGTCGGCGACCCAACCGGCGCCGAGCCCCACGAAGACGCGGCAAAGCGTCCGGCGCAGGCGGAGAAGTTGTGGTGCGTGAGTTCGCAATTCCGGCTGGCGAGAAACACGACGATCGGGACCACGAGTTCGGGTTCGATCGCATGCAAGAACCCCGGATCGGGCTCGACGTCGTCGCGTGCGCCGACGGTCTCGAACACCATGCGGGAGTAGCCGAACGGAAGCACGCAGTTCGCGACGATCCCGTGTTCGGCACCTTCGATCGCGATGACGTTCGCGAGGCCAAGCGTTCCGGCTTTGGCGGCCGCGTAGTGCGCCGAGTTCGGCTGGCCGAACAGCCCCGCCGACGACGTGATGAACACGAAGCGCCCGTAGCCGCGCGTCTTCATGGCGCGGTATGCGGGCTGGCTGAGGTTGAACGCGCCGTCGAGGTGCACGCGCAGCATCCGTTGCCAGTCGTCGAAGGTCAACTCGTCGAAAGGCGCAGTGTGAAAGATGCCGGCGTTGCTGACGACCGCGTCGACGCGACCGAACTCGTCGAGCGCGGTCTGGACGATCGCGGCGCCGCCGTCTGGTGTGTCGACCGAGTCGTACGACCGCGACTGCGACGCCGCCTCCGTCTCGGATTTCTGCCACGACATCGTCGGTGACGCGGCGTATCCGCGCCTTCACCGTGCATCGAACCGCCGGGATCGTTCACGACGACCGAGGCTCCGCGCCGCGCGAAGTCGAGGGCGTAAAGGCGCCCGAGGCCCCGGCCGGCGCCGCTCACAACGACAACTTGGTCCGTGAAGTCGATCATCCGCCCAAGTTTGAACCGACGGACGCGGTCGCCGCTACTACGGCGAGAGCACCGTTACCGCGAACGCGCTCGTTGCCTTGGTTCCGTTGCCGAGTTCACCGACGATGCCATCGCCCCGACACGCGACCCCGCCGTCGGTGAGTAGCGCGGATTCCCCGTCGACCTCGGTCACACCGGTCAGGTTTCCGGCGGCAGTTTGTATGTGTCTCGGACTCAAGGCGCAGGGAACCGTCGCGCCGTTGAAGTCGGGACATGTGCTCGGGCCGGATGTCGTTCCGATGCCGAGACCTTCGAACTGGTTGTCACCCCAGCAGACGGCGTTGCCGGAGTCGAGTGCCGCGCAGAAGGTCCCGAGCCCGAAGCCCGTCACGCTCGTGACGCCGGCGAGGGTCCCGACCCCGCTGACACCTTTGACCACGACCGGCGCCGCCGAGCATTTCGTCTCGATGCATGCATCGGGCCCGTCTCGGGTGCTGATGCCCAGTTCGCCCGTGCTGTTGTCGCCCCAGCAGTTGAGGCCACCGGTGTCGAGGAGCGCGCACCAGCCGATGCCGTCGGTCGTCAACGTGGTGACGTGGGTGAGCGTGCCCGAGCCGCCCACGCCAACAACTTGGACGGGAGTCGTCGCGCACGGAAATTGATTCGAGTTCTCGGTGCAGGTCTGCGGTCCGGTCGTTGCTCCGTTGCCGACCTGAGCGAAGGTGTTGTCGCCCCAGCAGTCGACCGCGCCCGTTGTCAGAAGCGCGCACCAACCGCCGACGTCCGGAGTGATGCTCGCGACATTCGCGAGCGTGCCGCTCCCGCCGACTCCCTTGACCGCGACCGGAGTCTTCGTGCACGGCAGCGCAATCTGGCCGCACACGCCGGGCCCGTTCGTCGTGCCATTTCCGAGTTGGCCCGTCGAACTCCCACCCCAACAATCGACGCCACCGCTGCTGAGCACCGCGCAGTAGCCGGTACCGACGCCACTGCTCTCAACGTCCGTGACATTCGACAGTGTGCCGCTTCCGCCGATTCCGACAACCGGTGTTGGCGCGTCGCGCGTCGTCGTTGTTCCGTCGCCGAGTTCGCCGATGCTGTTGTCGCCCCAGCAATCGACACCACCGGAACTCAACCGCGCGGAGCTTCCTCCTCCGTCGCCCGCAAGTTCGGTGACGTTCGCAAGCGTGCCACTCCCGTTGGCGTCGACGACCGGTTCCGGAGAGGGCGCGCACGGGAAGAAGCCGCCGCACGTGGCCGGACCGTTCGCAGTGCCATTCCCGAGTTCGCCTTCGAGGTTGCCGCCCCAACAGTCGACGCCGCCGCCGCTTTTGAGCGCGCACGCACCGTCGACCGTCGGAACGACATCCGTCGCGTCGGTAAGCGTGCCGCTGTTGCCGACGCCGTGCACCTGCAGGGGCACGGGTGAGCAGTTGTCGTTGACGTGATGCACCGCATCGATCACACAGACGTTCGGGCCGCTCGTGACGCCGGCCCCGAGGGAGCCTTCACTGTTCTCGCCCCAGCAGTCGACGCCGCCCGAGCCGAGCCGTCCACAGACCATTCCGCCGTTCGACACGATCTGATCCACGCCGGTCAACGGCATCGTCGTGCGGAACCAACCTTCGACGTCGGCGATGATCTGCACGGTCTCGCCGCTGCTGTTCGTAAATGCAACCTTGCCGTCGGTGCCGACACCGACCACAACCAATTCGGGCACGGTCTTGCTGGTCGCGAAGCTCACGGTTGTGGTCGGCGGCGTTGCAACGCCATCGGGATACACGGTGAGTTGACCATCGCCGGTGCTCGCGGCGGCCGTGACGTTCAACACGACCGCGCCCAGGCTCGAACTCGCGACACCACCGTGCCCACGCACTGACAACGTGATCGTCGCCCCGGACGCGACCGGACCGGAAACGCCACCAGTGCTGTTGCGCGTGTCGAGCAGACGTCCGGGCGTGATCGCGGCGAGGCCACCCGCGGCGGGACCAGTTGCCTTGAACCAGCCCTGCACGTCGGCGACCAAGCGCACGGTGCCGCCGGTCCCGTTGAAGAAGTCGACCTCGCCGTCGCTGCCAACCTTCACGATGACGAGGTTGGGGAACGTCTCGCCGGCGCGGAAGTTCAGGTTCGATGTCGACGGGCGCGCCACGCCGTCGGGGAACACGGTTACGAAGCCGCCGGTTTGTGGCGACGCGACGGTGACGTTCAACACGACCGCGCCGACGTTCGACGCCGGCACGCCGCCGTGCCCGAGAATTTGAAAGTTTGATCGTGGCCGCCTTCGGCACGGGCCCGGTGATGCCACCGGTGCCGTTGCGCGTGTCGAGCACGCGGGCAGGGTTAAGCGGCGTAAGACCGCCGACGGCCGCGGTTCCCGACGCGAACCAGCCCTCGACGTCGACGAGCAACTGAATGGTTCCGCCCGATGAGTTCGTGAGGTCGACGTCGCCGCCGCTCCCAACCTTGACGATCACCAGGTTGCCGATCGTTTGGTTGGGATTGAAGTTCACGTTCGACGTGATCGGCCGCGTCACGCCGTGCGGAAACACGGTGACGTACCCGCCCGCGTGCGTGCCGGCTTCGACGGTGACGTTCAACGCGACTGCACCGACACCTGATGCGGGCACTCCGCCCGCGCCGAGCACGGTGAGGGAGACGGTCGCGCCGCCTGCGATTGGCCCAGTCGTACCGCCGGTGCCAACGTTGGTGTCCATGACGCGCGCGGGCGTCAACGCCACCATGCCTCCGCCGACCGCAACCGGCGCCGGTGCGGTTGCCGGCCGTATCGCGCCGGCGCGAATCGGCGGCAACGCGAGTGCGCTCACCGGCGCGAGCAACGCGATGACAACGAAAGCGCCGAACGAACGTGCCCGCAACACTCGGCTCCCGCGCATGCGCACCTCCCACCCCTGGAACGCCACGTCGTCGAGGCGAACGTAGGCTTCGCACTCCGTGCCGTCAACAGGCTACGCAGTGTTGCGGGCGCCGTTGTTCGGATTGCGGCGCAGCGCGACCGCCCGCGCCGCGACCGACTCGGTCGTCAGGGCGTTCACACCCCACGACCTTCGCACGTTCATGCAGGAGACCCGGCCCGGAGTCGCTTAGACCGAATCGGAGTTGCGGAACCGGTCGCGCGCTTCGCCAATCGCGGCCCACGCGGCGGCGGCACCTTCGTAGCCCCGCGTCGACGACGTTTTCCCCGGTTCGAGGTCTTTGTAGACCGTGAAGAAGTGTTTGATCTCGTTGAGCCAATGCTGCGGCAGGTCGCCGACGTCGTGCGCCGATTCCAAGTCGGGATCGGGATCGGGTGCGCAGATGATCTTCGCGTCGGGGCCCTTCTCGTCGGCCATCCAGAACACGGCCAGGGGACGGGCGCGCACGACGCAACCGGGAAACGTCGGATCGGAAACGAGGACGAGCGCGTCGAGCGGATCGCCGTCTTCGGCGAGTGTTTCGGGGATGAACCCGTAGTCGGCGGGATAGACGGTCGCCGAGAACAGGCGCCGATCCAAGCGGATGACGTTGCGCTCCGGGTCGTACTCGTATTTGTTGCGACTCCCACGCGGGATCTCGACGAAGACTTCGATTGTTTGCTCGTCGCTCGGCATGCGTAGTTCGTACCCGCGTGGAGCGATCGGAGCAACACCGGCGTTGCGGCCTCGGAACTACACGTCGCCCGCGTGCTCGCCGGGGACGACGAGACCCGACTCGTATGCGACCATCACGAGCTGGGCCCGGTCGCGAGCTGACAGCTTGGTAAGGAGCCGGCTCACGTGGGTCTTTGCGGTTGCGTGCGACATGAACAGCTGTTCGCCGATTTCGGCGTTCGACAATCCTTGGGCGACCGCAAGCAGCACTTCGCGTTCGCGCTCGGTCAGCAAGTCGAGCCCGGGATTCGGGAGCGGTTCGACTTTCTCTGGTTGCTCCACGAACTGCTCGATCAAACGCCGCGTGATACGCGGCGCGAGCAGCGCCTCGCCTTCCGCCACGACGCGAACGGCGTTCAGCAAGTCGTCGGGGAGCGTGTCCTTCAGCAGGAATCCGCTCGCGCCCGCGCGCAATGCGCTGAAGACGTACTCGTCGAGATCGAACGTCGTGAGGATCAGCACGCGTGTCGCGAGATGGTCGTCCTCGACGATCCGACGCGTGGCTTCGAGCCCGTCCATCTCCGGCATGCGGATGTCCATCAGCATCACGTCCGGGCGCTCTTGTTTGACAAGCGCGATCGCCTCGATGCCGTTCGCGGCTTCCCCGACGACGTCGATGTCGTCAGCCGAGCGCAACAACACACTGAAGCCGCTGCGCACAAGCGCCTGGTCGTCGGCGACGCCTACCCGAAGCATGCTTCGTCTCCGTACGGCAAACGCGCGATCACGCGGAAACCGCCGCCCGCGACCGGCCCGGCTTGCAGCGAGCCGCCGTACACGCCGACGCGCTCGCGCATGCCGACGAGCCCGTGGCCACCTTCGGTCGCGCGACCGTTGGTGCCGCGCCCGTCGTCGGCGATCTCGAGCCGGAGGGCCGCCG
Source organism: uncultured Actinomycetes bacterium (assembly GCA_963841195.1). Classification (GTDB taxonomy): domain Bacteria; phylum Actinomycetota; class Acidimicrobiia; order IMCC26256; family PALSA-610; genus CAWJBX01. The sequence goes on from CAWJBX010000003.1 coordinate 53,145, forward strand.
GTTCGTAACCGACGACGACGTGCGCGTGCGCGGGCCCGGCATGCTTCAACACGTTGGTCAGTGCCTCTTGCACGATCCGGTATGCAGTGAGGTCGACGCCGGGCGGGACGCCCTCGCGAGTCCCCGAGATGGCGACGTCGACCGCAAGTCCGGCCGATTGCAGTTCGACGACAAGACGGTCGAGGTCGGCGAGTCCGGGCGCCGGTTGGTACGCGCCGCCGTCGTCGGCCCGCAGCACACCCAAGAGTCTTCGAATCTCAGTGAGCGTTGATCGGCTCGTCGCCGCGATGGCATCGAGTGACTTCTTCGCTTCGGCGGGGTCGCGGTCGATCACGTGGGAGCCGACGCCCGCCTGCACCGCGATCACGCCCATCGAATGGGCGACGACGTCGTGAAGTTCCTGCGCGATGCGCAGGCGCTCGTCGGCGACGGCGCGCTTCGCCTCTTCGTCGCGTTCCCGTTCGAGCAACGCAGCGCGCTCCTCGAGTTGCTCCGAGTAGAGCCGGCGGTTCTGGATCGCGACGCCGAAAAAAAACGTCGCAAAGTAGATCGCTCCGGTCGTCGCGATGTTCGCGGTCGTCGTGTCGGGCATACCGATTCCGGCCGCGATCGACATACCGATGACCAGCGCCGCCACGCCGATAACTCGCTTGCCGATATCGCAATGCGAGCCGACCGTGTAGACGGCGACGATGAGGAACTGCACCTGCAGATTGCTCGGATAACCGATCGTGGCGAGGAGGACGAGCGATGTCGTGGTCGTGAGCAACACCGCGAGCGGAAATCGCCGGCGAACGTAGAACGGAAGGCTGACGCCGAGCGCGAGCACGACGCCGAGCGCATCCGGCGACCGGTACACGTTGTGCGGATCCGCTGTGGCGCGGAGCGAGAGCAACCCCAAGATCGTGAACACCGTGCCGATGACCGCGTCGAGCGCCCACGGATTGAGCTCTCGGAACCAGGCAAAACGCGCGGCTGCGGGCTCGACTTGCACGTGTTCAACGTACTGGTGATCGCCGCCGCGGGCATCGGCCGCGAGGGCGATGACGGCGTACATCTCGAGATGTACGGCCGCGGCCGGCGGCTCCGAATCGAGTGCCGAACGGCCGACGCGGCAAGCGACCACTGGCCGATGGCGCGGCGGTCGCGTCGGCGCAGTGTGAGCGCACCACTGATCAAGGAGATGCGCAATGGCCCTCACCCTTACCCGCAATCACTCCACCGCCGTCACCACCGAGGGCGCCATTGCCGCCCGGACCGTCGACGCCACCAAGGTCTACGGGCGCGGTGAGGCAGAAGTTCGTGCCCTCGACGGTGTCAGCGTGGAGTTCGCGAGCGCGCACTTCACGGCGATCATGGGTCCGTCGGGCTCCGGCAAGTCGACGCTCATGCATGCAATGGCGGGCCTCGATCCGTTGACGAGCGGCGCGGCGTACGTCGGCGACGTCGAGCTCGGAAAGCTCCGCGACAAGAAGCTCACCCGACTCCGCCGCGACCACATCGGCTTCGTCTTTCAGGCCTTCAATCTGATTCCGACGTTGAGCGCCGAAGAGAACATCACGCTGCCGATGAAGCTCGCAGGCCGCAAGCCGAAGCGCGACTGGTTCGACAACGTCGTCGACACCGTCGGTCTACGGGCTCGGCTTGGTCATCGACCGTCGGAACTCTCGGGCGGCCAACAGCAGCGCGTTGCGGTTGCCCGCGCGCTCGTTGCCCGCCCGGACATCATCTTCGCCGACGAGCCGACCGGCAATCTCGACTCGCGCGCGGGCGCCGAGATCCTCTCGTTCATGCGGCAGGCGGTGCGCGAGCTGGGTCAGACAATCGTGATGGTCACCCACGATCCGGTCGCGGCGTCGTACGCCGACCGAGTGGTGTTCCTCGCCGACGGCCGGATCGTCGACGAGCTCGTCGACCCGACAGCAGACAGTGTCTTCGACCGCATGCGGACCCTGGGGGTTTAGGTCATGTTCTCGCTCACACTCGCTTCCATCCGCCACAACCGGATGCGCTTCGTGCTCACTGGTGTCGCGGTCGTGCTCGGCGTCGCGTTCATGGCCGGCACGCTTGTGCTCACCGACACCATCAAGCAGTCCTACGACAACATCGCCGGCAACGTCTACAAGTCGACCGACGCGGTCGTGCGTTCGAGCCGTATCGTCACGTCCGACAACAACCCCACGACGCGCGGCACGGTAGATGCAGCGACGCTCGCGACGGTTCGTTCAACTCCCGGTGTGCGCGCGGCCGCGCCGCAGCAAACCGGCAACGCAGTCGTCGTCGACCATCACGGTGCGCTCCTCGACGCCAATCCCAACCGATCGGCGCCGATCGCGCTCGCGTGGTCGAGCGTCCCTGAGCTGAATCCGATGACGCTTGTTGCCGGCCACGCGCCCGTCGCGGCCGACGACGTCGTGATCGATCGTGCGTCGTGGCAGAAGGGGCACTTCGTCGTCGGTGAAACTGTTCACGTCGTCAGCAAACTCGGCTCGCAGGCCTATCACCTCGTTGGCGTCGTGACGTATGGCGGCAGCAACGACGCCGACGGCGCCCAAGTGGTTGCGTTCACGCCGCAGACCGCGGCGACGGTGGTCGGAACTCCCGGTCGCTACGACGAGATCCGTGTGCTGGCCGCGCCCGGCGTGTCGCCGGCTCAGGTCGTCGCGAATCTTCGCAACCGTCTGCACGATCCGAGTGTCGAAGCCGTCACGGGCGCGCAAGCGGCGGCCGATGCGCGCGACGCGGCCGCGCAGTCATTCGGTTTCATCAACATGGCCTTGTTGATGTTCGCAATCGTCGCGCTGGTCGTCGGTGCATTCGTGATCTACAACACGTTCTCGATCACGGTGGCCCAGCGGACCAAGGAAACCGCGCTGTTGCGGGCGATCGGTGCCAAGCGGCGGCAAGTCACCCGGTCGGTCGTTCTCGAGGCGTTGCTCACCGGTGTCGTCGCCTCGGCGTTGGGTGTGGCGCTCGGGATCGCGGCCGCGCAAGGACTGCGCGTTGTGCTCAGTGCGTTCGGCCTGGAGTTGCCGGCCGCGCACACAGTCGTGCAGTCGTCGGCGGTCGCCGCATCGGTCATCACCGGTGTCGCGGTGACCGTGCTGGCCGCGTACTTGCCGGCCCGCAAGGGTGCCAAGGTTGCGCCGATCGAAGCGCTGCGGGAGTCGGCGGTCGAGTCCACGCGCACGTCGAAGCGGCGGGCGGTCACCGGCACCGTGGTGACCGGCGGCGGTGTTGCGCTCATCGCGTCGGGGTTGTCGAGTGGACAGGCCGGGTCGGTCGGATTCGGGGCGCTCGCCGTTTTCATCGGCGTTGCGGTGCTCAGTCCCGTCATCGCCCGCCCGTTCGCTCGGCTGGTCGGCGCCCCCCTGCCGATCATTCGCGGCATGGCCGGAACGCTCGCTCGCGAGAACGCGGCGCGCAACCCGCGCCGTACGTCGACGACCGCGTCGGCACTCATGGTCGGCATCGGCCTTGTTGCGTTCATGACGGTGTTCGCAGCGTCGGCGCGCGCGTCGGTCAGCAAGCACGTCGACTACGCCATGAAAAGCGAGTGGATCGTCGAATCGCAGTTCGGCATGGGCGGACTGAGCCCGTCGGTTGCGCAACGGGTTGCGACCCTTCCCGAAGTCGGGTCGGTCACGCGGTTGCGCTTCGCGAGTCCGACCGTGAACGGCAAGGTGAAGGACCTGACCGCGCTGGATCCGGCGACCGCGTCCGAGAACATTCGGCTCGACGTACGGGCCGGCGACATCCGCAACCTGGGCCTGCACGGCGTCGCGATTCAGGCCGACGAAGCGAAGAAGATGGGATTGAAGGTCGGCGACACCGTCACGATGTTCTTTCCCGAGACCGGAAAGCAGCCGTTCACCGTCACCGCGATCTACGAGACCGGACAACCGATGAACGCCTACGCGATCTCGATCGAAGCGTTCGATGCCAACGTTGCGCAACACGTCGACAACGTGTTGCTCGTGAGCACCGCACCCGGCGTGTCGACGACGCAGGCTCGGCAAGCAATCAAGAGTGCGCTGAAGGAAACGCCCACGGCGACGCTCCGCACGAAGGACGAGTTCAAGGGTTCAGTCGTCCGCCAGATCAACCAGATCTTGAACCTCGTGTACGTGTTGCTTGCAATGGCGTTGCTCATCGCGTTGTTCGGTATCGCGAACACACTGGCGCTGAGCGTCTACGAGCGGACTCGGGAATTCGGTTTGTTGCGTGCGGTCGGCATGACTCGACGCCAAGTGCGTTCGACCGTGCGTTGGGAATCGGTGTTGATCGCACTCCTCGGCACGGCGCTCGGCACTGCGATCGGCGTTGGTTTCGGCTGGTCGCTCATCCGGGCGATCGCGCACTCGAACGCCGGAATCAACGTCCTGGCGATCCCGGTTCGGCAGCTGGCGATCATCGCGGCGGTGGCTGCCATTGCGGCAGTCGGAGCGGCGGCGTTGCCTGCCCGCCGGGCCGCCCGTCTCGACGTGATCGACGCGGTCAGTTCATAGCGCGGCCCGCTTACGGTGCGCGGAAGGCAGTGATTGCGCGTATTGCCTAAACCGGTCCGGGTTCGCGGACGAGGAGAGTGCGGGTTGCAGCAGGCCGGGCCGCTTGGTTGCCCGGTCTGCTGCTCCCCGATTCCGAGGTGGGACTGACCCAAATGAGCCTTCGGACCCGGCGTCTCCCCTCGACGCATGGGGCTGATCCGAACAGCTCCCCACCGCGCGGCCAGAAGAATGTCACGCGCGCTGACGTCGCACCAGTATCAGTCGTCAGTTCGTTGCGAGCGCAGCAACCGCGCGCTGCGCGGAGGCAGACGCAGCGCCGACAACAGCGCCGAGTCCGTGGGCAAAACCTCGTTCGTCGTGCGCCATACGTTCGATCTGCTCAACGGTGTCGGCCGCCCACAACGTCGCGAGGTCGGCGACTTCCAGCGCCGTCAGCGGCTCAATGGTGTCGTCGGCGCGGAGCTGCACCGTCCGCTGCGCACGGTCGATGGTGTCGCGTCGGATCGCGCACCACAACCACGCGATCCGCTCGGCTTCCGCACCGACGATCGCCACCACATCGGCGCGCTCCGGCGACCGCTCCGGTTCGAAATACTCGGTCCCGTAGACCGAATGGAAGAGGCCCGCGTCGCACAACGCCGGCCGTTCGCCCCACGATGCGAGCACGCGCCGCGTGCCGACGAGATGCGACAGGAACGGCACGTGCGAGTCGTGTTCGAGGTCGGCGAAACCGAGCGCGCGCAGCATGTCGAGTCGGGCTCCGCTGATCGCCGGGAGACGCTCGGTGTCCGCGCTCATCACCGGCGAGAATATCGCCATGAGCGACGACGACGTATTGGTGAAGCCGATCGCGAATGCGGGCGACGTCGAGACCATGTCGCGACACGAGCGCTTGTTGCTGGCGGGCTGGCTCGCCCATTCGGCCCAGTGCGACGACATCATGGTGTCGCGCACGCGCCGGCGCATCGGCCTTGCGATGACGGTTGGCGGCGCGCTCTTCCTCATCCCGTGGATCGCCCAGCTCTCGACGACGCTTCCCGATCACCATTCCGCGCATCAATGGCGGCTCGCGTGGACCGGCTTCGATGTCGCGCTCACGCTCGTGTTCGCGTTCACCGCGTTCGTCGGTTGGCGCCGGCGCCAAATCGTCGTCACCGCGCTCACCGTGTTGGGTGTCTTGTTGTTGTGTGACGCGTGGTTCGACGTCACGCTGTCGTGGGGCTCGCACGAACAAGCCGCGAGCATCCTCACTGCGGTCGTCGCGGAGATACCCGTCGCGATCATCGCGTTCTGGCTCGCGAACCGGCTCTTCCGGGAGACCGTGCATTACGTGTGGCATCTCGAAGGCCGCGAGCACCCCGTGCCGCCGCTGCACAAGCTCCCACTGATCTTCGTACCGACCGACGCGTCGCCGTTGACCTCGGGTGCCACCGAGGATTGACACCGCTGAGTTCGTAGTGTCAGCGTCGGCGACGTGGACTACGACGCGATCGTTATCGGGGCCGGGCACAACGGGTTGACTGCGGCCACGGTGATGGCTCGCGACGGCATGCGCGTGCTGCTGCTGGAGAAGAACCAATACGCCGGCGGCATGGCCGCAACCACTGAACTGATCCGCGGTTACCACCACGAGATCGCGGGCTCGATCCTCTTTCCGGTGCCCGACGAGATCTACGAGTCGCTGTTGCTCGAAGACGTTGCGACGCTCGAACCCGAAGTGATGTCGGTGAACCTCGGGAGTCCGACTGATCCGCCGATGCTCTTCTGGTCCGATCCCGAGAAGTTGATGAACCACCTCATGGAGACCATGGGAATGGACGCGGTGCTCGGCATGGCCGAGATCGCGGGATGGTGTGAGGCGCCGGCGCGCGCGCTCGGTCGCAGCGAGGTGCGGACCGAACCGAAGACGCTCGACGAGATGTTCGCGTGCGCGACCAACGAGAAGGAACGCGAAGCCATCCGCATCGCGATGTTCGGATCGGTGATGGACGTCGTCGACCGGTACCTGCCCGACAAGGAGCGGACTGCGGTATTGCGCGGCATGCTCGCGTTCCTTTCGGTGAACTCGACATACCGCGGACCGTTCACGCCCGGGAGCGCGATGTGTCTTGCGTTCGCGATGGCGACCGGCGGCCGCCGCATGCTGAGCAAGATCGAAGGTGGTATCGGCCGGCTGTGCGAACACGTGCGCAAACTGTTTCTCGACGCAGGCGGCGAACTGCGGTTGCATGCGAAGGTCGAGGAGATCACGACGGCCGACGGCCGGGTGACCGGCGTGCGCCTCACCACCGGCGAGACGATCAGCGCGCCGATTGTGGTCTCGAATCTCGATCCGACGATGACGTTCACGAAGTTGGTCGATCCCGACGTTGTTTCCGACGAGTTCCGCGCGCGCGTCGACGGTGTCGCGCACCAAGCGGCGTATCTCCAGGTCCACTTCGCGCTCGACGGCCTGCCCGAGTTCGTCGGCGACTTCGCGCTCATCAACGAAGGCGTTCGGCGCGCGTCGGTGAGCTTCTTCAGCCCGCCCGAAGAGATGCAGCGCGACTACGAGGGCTGCTTACGCGGTGAGATCCCGCTGAATCCGTCGTTCGGTCTGCAAATTCCGAGCGTGCTCGACAGTGAGTTGGCGCCACCCGGGAAGCACGCGGCGAGCGTGTTCGCGATGTATCTGCCGGTCGTCGGGACGCAGAAGGAACAGAACGCGGCGGCCGACGAGATGACGGAACGCGTCATCGCGCGCGTTGCCCAGTTCGCGCCGAACTTTCCCGACATCATCGAACGCAAGCTTGTGTATCCGTCGTACACCTACGAGCTCATGTTCGGCGCGACCGGTGGCGACTTCTGTCACGGCCTGCTGCAACCGGAATGCATGGGTCCGTTCCGACCGGGACCGCGCGGATGGATCGACCAACCGATCCCGGTCAAGGGACTGTTCCTTTCGAGTTCGGGCTGCCACGGTGGCCCCGGCGTGACGTTCATCCCCGGTTACAACGCGGGCCACGCCGTCGTTTCTTCGTTGCACGCGTGAAGGCCAGACCGGGCCGGAAACTGTTCGCTCTAACGCTCTCGATCGGGCAGGATGCGCTCGTGTATCCCGATCGAGACCTCGCGTCCGATGCGAGGGGCCCGACACTGCGGACACAACGCCTCGTGTTGCGGCGTTGGCGCGTCGAAGACCTAACACCTTTTGCTGATCTCAACGCCGATGCTGACGTAATGGCCCACATGCAGAAGACCATGAGCCGAGACGAGAGCGACGCCTTCGTGGCGCGCATCGAGGCGGAGTTCGATGACTGCGGCTTTGGCTTTTGGGCTGTGGAGGTGCCGGGCCACTCGCCGTTCATTGGCTTTGTCGGCTTGCATCGGGTGCCGTTCGAGGCTCCGTTCACGCCTGCCGTTGAAGTCGGATGGCGCCTCGCCCGCGAGCACTGGGGCTATGGGTTCGTGACCGAGGCGGCTCGTCGTGCGGTTCGCTACGGGCTCGAAGAGGTCGGTCTTGACGAGATCGTTTCCTTCACCAACCCAGACAACGTCCGGTCGTGGAAGGTGATGGAACGCCTCGGCATGATTCGCGATCCGTCGTCGGACTTCGAGCATCCCAACGTTCCAACGGGACACTGGCTCCGTCCCCATATCTTCTACAGATTTCCGCCTACGGCCCCGTCGCCGTAGCGCCCGATCTGATGCGCCTCTTGGGGTCGAGCCGGCGCGTGGCCAATCAAAACCGAACGAGCAGCCAGATCACGAGCACGAAGACACCCGCGGCGACGGAGATCCGCACCAGAAAGTCGCTCGCTGTGAGGTCAGCACGCTGCGTCTCGCGGTCGAGCCACAACCATCCGAAGATGCCGCCGACGAGGCGGGCGAGCAACTCGAACACGAAGTCGAACACGCATGGATTATCGGTAACCGCGTCGATTCACATAACCGCCGATCGGCTGTCGCAATAACGCTCCGGTCATTCTGGCGCGACGTGTGACACTGAGGTCCATGTCGTCGAGACACCCGGGGTGGAGCGCGTTGGCTGACGCTGTCGCGCCCGGCGCGCATGTCACGCGGTTGCGTCGCTTGCCGGGAGCCGGGATGACCGATGCCTACGAGGTAACACTCGATCGCGAGCCGCGGCATGTGGTCGTCAAGCTCTACCGCGACGGTGACAGCACGGCACCGTTGGAGTGGAGTCGTCTCGGGTTCGCGCAGCGCGTCGCGCTCCCGGTCCCGGAGCCGATCGTTGCTGATCTGGAGTCCGTCTGGTTCGGCAGGCCCGCCGTGGTCATGTCGCGTTTGCCCGGGCAACCGAACTTGACGCCGAGAGACGTCGACTCGTGGATCGGGGCGCTCGCGCACGCGCTGGCGGAGCTGCACGAAACGCGTTTGGACGGCGCTGCGGATGCGGTCACGCTGCCGCCGCGTTTCGAGACGTGGCGCGAACCCGCGGGCGAACACGACCCGTTGATCGCTGCCGCGGTTCGCGCCGTCACAGGATGTCTGCCTTTAGATACGTCCGAGCGCGTCCTCACGCACGGCGACTTCCACCCGGGCAACCTCCTCTGGCACCGCGGCCGCATCAGTGGTGTCGTCGATTGGAGCGAAGCACGGCTCGACACCCGGTGGTACGACGTCGCGTATCGCCGAGCCGCGGTGTGCGTACACCACGGACCGGACATCGCCGATCGCCTCGCCGACGCATATTCGGCCATCGTCGGCCGCGCCTCTGACGAACTCGCGGTGTACGACCTCATGTGCGTGTTGAGCGGACGCCATTACCTCGCGGAGTCTCTCGCCGCGGACCGAGAGCAAGGCCACGTGCCCAACTACCAGTTGTCGCTCGCACACCTCGATGAGCATGTGCGGCGAGCACTGCGACGACTCGACGGGTGACACGCCGCACGCCTCCGGCGTTAGGTTGCGGTAATGATCGACCTCACGCGTGCGCTCGCTCCTGAACGAGCCGCGCTGTTGGACTTGCTCAGTGATCTGTCGATGAGCGATTGGGACCGTGCCACCGAGTGCCCGGCGTGGACCGTGCACCAACTCGCGCTGCACATCCTCGGCGACGACCTCTCACTTCTGGCTCGTCAGCGAGATGTGACACCCAAGCAGGGCTTGATCCTCTACGCCGAGTCCCATCCCGGACTCACGTTCAGGCAGCTCCTCGATGGGTTCAACGAGCAATGGGCAACCGCGTCAACGTTCCTCAGCTCACGGTTGCTGATCGACTTGTTGCGGCTTGTCGGCGAGTGGAGCGACAGCTTCTACAACGAGATTGGACTCGAGACAGTCTCGGGTGAAGCGGTCGGCTTCTTTGCGCAGAGCGAGCCGTCGCCGTATTGGCAAGTCATCGCGCGTGAGTACGTTGAGCGGGTCGTTCACCACTCGCAAATACGGCGCGCTCTCGGTGCTCCGGAGCTGCACGGAGAAATCGTTGCGTCACTCGCACTCGTGCTCGTGCACGCGCTCGCCTATTGGCTGGCCGATTATCGGCCATTCGATGGTGCAACGATCGGCGTCGATCTCGCCGCCGCCGGCTCATGGACGTGGTACCGCGCGCCAGAGGCATGGTCGGTAAGCGAGGGGATCGATGCCCCGGATGCGCGTGTCAGTGTGTCGGACGATTCCGTCGTCGCAGTGCTTACGCGTGGCGTGTCAGGGATTGAGGAACTGCTCAGCGTCGAAGGCGATCGAGACCTCGCGTCCGGTGCGATAGCCGTTGTCGCTCCGCTTCTCGCGAGGCCGTAACTCGGCGATCGAAGCGCCGCCGGGCCGATGAGTTGACGACACGAGGGGAGTCACAAAGGCATGGCCAAGGTGCTTACACATATGTGCATGTCGCTCGACGGGTTCATCGCCCAGCCCGACGACAACCCGGCAGAGTTGTTCGACTGGTACTGGGGCGGTGACGTCGTCGTCCCGAGCGCACAGGCGGGCATGAACTTCTCGGTGGATGCCAAAAGCGCGCCGATGTTGCAAGAGCTCACGTCGGGTTGCGGAGCGCTGATCGCTGGCCGCCGGCTTTTTGACTTGACCGACGGCTGGGGCGACAACCACCCCGTGGGCGCACCGGTTGTCGTCGTAACCCACCGCCCGCCGCCGGCAGACGCCGCCGAGCGGTTCCCGCGGACGACCTTCACCGGCGGCGTCGAGGAGGCGATCGTTACGGCGAAAGAGATCGCCGCGCACAAGTTCGTCACGATCGCCAGCGCCGACATCATTCAGCAGGCACTCAACCTCGACCTCGTCGACGAGCTATGCATCAGCCAGGTACCAGTGCTGTTCGGCACCGGCATCCGATACTTCGGCGAGCTCGTCGGTGGACACGTCATGCTCGAGGATCCCGTGGTGATCCAAGGATCGCGGGCGCTTCACTTGCGTTACTCGGTGCGCCGATGAGCCGTAGATCAGGACGAAGAGTCCCGCCGAAAGATGAACGCCGCGTACGAGCCTGAGTACCCGATCGGCACGACTTCCCACCCGTCGGCCGTCGCTTCGTCCAAACTTCTCTCGAGCTCCACCATGCGTTCGGGCTTGGAGATGTCGAAGACCCTGACGCGGTGCTCCATCGTCACGCTTCAGGAGAGTACTGCGGAGTCGTTCTCGCGTGCAGGCGTACGTCGCGTCGTCCGACGACTGGAGCGCGACGCAATGTGCGAGCTACTCGCGGGCGACCCCGTTCTAGGGTTGAACGGCGAGCACATCGAGATTGTCGGCAGCGAAGAGGAGTGGTCGTGACGAAGTTGATCTACGTGACGAACGTGTCACTCGACGGCTTCATCGAGGACGAGCACGGCAGCTTTGCCTTCACCGAGCCTGACGACAAACAGTTCGCGTTCGTCACCGATCTCGTGCGAGACGTCGGCACCTATCTTTACGGGCGTCGCCTCTACGAGTCGATGGCGGTCTGGGAGACAGAGCCCGCGCTCGCGGCCCAATCGGAACTCCGAGCCAACTTCGCGCACGTGTGGCAGGCGGCAGAGAAGATCGTCTACTCGACGACACTTGCAACGCCGTCGACCACGAAGACCCAGATCGAACGCGACTTCGATGCCGACGCCATTCGCGCGCTCAAGGCCGCCGCCGGACGTGACCTCATGATCGGCGGCGCGAACATCGCCGCGCAAGCGTTCGCCGCCGGGCTGGTCGACGAGTGCCACTACTTCATCGGTCCCGTCGTCCTCGGTGGAGGCAAGCCTGCGCTGAGCGGCGAGCGCGTCGACCTCGAGTTGCTCGACCAGCGTTCGTTCGACAACGGCGTTGTGTACATCCGCTACCGCGTACGCTTCCTCGTCTCTTCTTCGACGTCCGTCACGCGCTCGCAATAACGCTCCAGAGAGGGCGATCCGTGCTCACTTGGGACTGAAGGTCGCTGGTATCGAGTTATCCGATCGAGGCCGGTGTCTCGTCGGTCGGTTCGAGAATGACAATCGGGATCTCGCGGGACGTATGCCGCTGGTACACGTCATAACGGCCATGCGCTCCGAAGTGAAAGAGCGGCGCCAACCCGCGGTTGTGACGGTTGACGAGAGGCCAAAGCCGCGCTCGCTCCTCGGGCGTAGCGACGCGCGCTGTCGCCGACCATTTCCGCCCCCCGACTTGAACCTCAACGCGCGGCTCGGACCGAAGATTCGCCACCCAACCGGGACTGTGGTCGCTGCCACCGTTGGACGCGACGACGACCAACGACGCACCGTCCTTGTAGTAGATGAGTGCGTTCGTACGTTGGCGACCTGTCCGACGCCCGAGTGTTGTCAACAGCAGCGTCGGCCTGCCGATCAACCATTTCCCGATCCAGCCGTGAGTACCGCGATAGATCGCTTGATGCAGCCGCAGAATCGGCGTTTCGACGAGAGCTGAGGGAACACGGTCCACAGCAGCCTCCAGGCGTGCGTCTTCGCGGTCATGCTATGTGCGTGTGACCGGAAGGGTCGCTCGTGGTGCTTGACACTCGATATGCCCGGCGGCTGATATTTCAGCTCTTAGCGTGTGACCGGGAGGGCAGGCGATGACCCGCAAGCGTGGACGGCTCTTGAAAACTTCGGCACTCATCGGCGCAACCGGCGCGGGGGTCGCATTGACCGCGGGACCGGCAGCCGCGAGCACAGGTTTGAACGTGTCACCAGCCACCAAGCTGACGAACGGCCAAAACGTCTCCCTGTCGTGGGACACCGGCCTCCCGTACGCCACCGCACCACTGACCGGGTCCTACGCGTTTGAATGCTGGGCGCCGGTATCCACGGCGCAGCTCTCTCCTTCAGACACGCTTCCATGCGACATCAACAGCGCGACGCCGATGAACGCGACGCAGGGCACGAACGGCGATTGGGTGATCCAAGGAAACATGAAGGTACGTACCTCGTTGAACAACTCGGGCCACACCGTGACTTGCAAGAACCAGTGCTCCGTCGTCGTCATCATCAGCAACCAGAGCCTCCAAATTGCCGATCCTTCAGGCAGCGTGCCGATCACGTTTAAGTAACACGCGGCCTGCCGAGACTGTTGGGGTGTGGCTCGAAAGAGGCGCGCGAGCACGATCCTCCGGAATCAGGAGTGCCCACCCCGACACGCGTGTCACGAGTGTTGAGGGTTGGATCGACAACGGCGTTGTGTACGTGCGCTACCGCGTACGAACCTGACCGCGGCTACACGCGCACGATCGGCGGTGGCGCGTAGTGGCCGGAGAGGATCTTGGCGCGCGGCCGGTACTGCCGGAGGATCACGCGAAAGAGCTTGCCCGGCTCCGTGCACGGCAACCAGTTCGATTCCTTCTCGGCGCCGGGTGACTCGCGCTGGATGTAGATGTCGAGCGAACCGTCGTCGTTGTACGTCAGGTTCGTCAGACTCCCGAGGTGATAGCGCTTCGCCGGGTTTTCGACGAGGAACCCCTCCGGGTTCAGGTACATGGTCAACGACCAGAACGCGTCGACGTCGGGGAGTTCGTCACGGGCGAAGTGCATGACGTATGTGTTGTCACCGACGAGCGGCTCGCCGTCACCGTCAACTACCGCGCCGACGTAGTACGCCTCGTGCGCGACGTTGGCGAGGAGGCCGATCTGCGCGATTTCCAAACGTAGGTAGTAGTCGGTTCCGAAGTCGCCGACGCGATCGACCGTCGGAAGGATCCATCCGTTCCGCACCGGCGAGATCGCAGGCATCTCGCCGTAAAGGCTCGTGATCGACGCCGGGATGGCACGCTTCATCCCCTCAATAGCCTTCGGATGCAGGGTCGACGGATCGAAGCGACGATGTAGCGCGATGCCGATGCGTTCGAGGAGTCCGAGCACGCCGGCATCGCGTGCCGGCGGCGGGTAGTCGCTCAGAACAAGTGCGAGCGTCCGGAAGAACGCAAGCGGATCGCTGTCGTGAAAGTCTTCGTACGGCGGTGGTTCGGCCGGCGCAGGCGTCGTCGGATCGAGTGGCTCGATGTTGATCTGCGTTTGCAACGCGACGGCCGCGTCGACGTCGTCGCCGATGATCGCGACCCGCGCGAGGAGACAGATCGTCGGTGTCGGCGCCGTGATGACGCGCGTGATCCCGCCGGGTACTTCGTCGCGCCATCCCGGTCCGACAATGAGGAATCTGCTCGCACTGACGTCGTCGTGGCTCGTTCCGACGTACGCGAACGCGTTCGTGTACATGTCGAGCAGCTGGACAGTGAAGTACCGGTCGTCGATGGTCGGGATCGAGAGCAACATCGGGCCGTACTCGAGGTCGATGAATGTGCGCGAGTAGGGCGCGTCGACGAGCGGCGTCACAAAGTATGTGTCGCGCGGTTCCGCGCGGCGCGTTGTGTGGTGCACGGTATTGATCGGGCCGAGGTAACTCGCCGACGACTTGTCGTAGTGCCATTCCCGCAAGCTGCGAAGCATCTCGACCGCGGGGTAGCCGTAGCGAAATGCAACCATCCCGAGGGCGAAGCCCTCGTCGCGACGGGACGCTTCCAGCGCCTGCTCGAGCTCACGCTTGATTGCTTGAACGTCAACCACGACTGTGTACTCCTGTTCAGGGTGTGACAACCGCGAAGTGGGGTTCGGTTGGTCGGTCACGGTTAGCACGTTTCCAGTGCGCAAGTTGAGCCCGACGTGCAATTCGGAGAGACTCCGAACATGGAATCCGCCGAGCCGCAGGCCATCCTTACACCGCTGACCGAAGCCGCGATCTTCTTGACGTGGGTCGTCGACCAGGGCGCAGAAGACGACGTGCGTGACCTGCTCGCAGATGTCACGGGCCTGAAACGCTCCGTGGGCTTTCGCATCCCCGAAGCCGAGCTTACGTGCGTGGTCGGGATCGGCGCCGACCTTTGGGATCGCATGTTCGGCATTCCGCGCCCGGCCGGGCTGCATCCCTTTCGCGCGTTGAACGGCGCGAAGCATCAGGCGCCTTCGACGCCGGGCGACCTGCTGTTTCACATCCGGGCGCACCGCTTCGACATGTGCTTCGAGCTCGCGCAGCGGATCGGCGATCGGCTTGCCGGGCACGCGCACGTTGTCGACGAAATACACGGTTTCCGTTCGTTCGACGAACGCGATCTGCTCGGCTTCGTCGACGGCACCGAGAATCCCGAGGGTGCGGATTCCCGCGACGCGGTGCTCATCACCGCGGCCGACGAACCCGAGTTCGCGGGCGGGAGTTATCTCATCACGCAGAAGTACGTCCACGACCTCTCGACGTGGGATCAACTTCCGGTGGAGGAACAAGAACGCGTCGTCGGGCGCACCAAGCTCAACGACATCGAGATGCCCGACGACGTCAAGCCCAAGAACTCACACGTCGCGCTCAACACGATCGAGGACGCCGACGGCAACGAGCGCCAGATCATGCGCTACAACATGCCGTTCGGCGCGATCGGAACGCAGGAGTTCGGCACGTTCTTCATCGGCTACGCCGCGCACGTCGACATCACCGAGCAGATGCTGACGAACATGTTCATCGGCAATCCGCCCGGCAACTACGACCGCATCCTCGACTTCTCGACCGCGCTTACCGGCAACCTGTTCTTCGTGCCGACCGTCGAGTTCATCGACGATCCGCCCGGCCCCGCGGCCGCCGCCGCGAACGCCGCGAACGACGGCTCGCTCGGTATCGGCAGTCTTGCCGGCGAACCGCGTGTTCAACAGGTCTGACATGGACGGCATGGAAGACTTTGCACCGCACCCGGCGCGGGACGCGGCCCGGGCGTCGATGCGGGCGGTTGAAGCGGGCGACCGGGCGGCGTGGCTGGCCCTGTTCGCAGCCAACGCCACCGTCGAAGACCCGATCGGCCCGTCGATGTTCGATGCCGAAGGCCGCGGCCATCGTGGCGCCGAAGCGATCGCCGCGTTCTACGACAACGTGATCTCGTCGGGGCGCGTGCACTTCGCGATCCGCGAGTCGTACGCCGGCGGTCTCGAGTGCGCCAACGTCGGAACGATCACGACGACGCTGCCCGACGGCAGCCGTGCCATCGTCGAGGGTGTCTACACGTACCGCGTCGACGACGCGGGCAAGATCGTTGCCTTGCGCGCGTATTGGGAACCGGAGCAGATGACGTTCGTTCCCGCGTCGTGAGTTACTCCGCGTTGGCGGCGCGGTAGTTGTCGTACAACTCGCGGGGCCAATAGCGGGTCGGCGCGAGGTCGTCGGCGTCGACGAGCTCTCTTCGCACTCGCTCGTATTCGTACGTGTTGAGTTCGTACTTGTTGCCCCACGGGTCGACGAGATCGAGCGCCCAACACATGTCGAAGTCGACGAGGTCGGCGACAGTGAGCGGCTCGCCCTCGACGTTGTCGATACCGCACGGCAGCGAACGCGCGAACGACATGAACGTGTCGGCATCGACGCTGAACGCAACGCCGGTCTCTTGGCGGATCATCGGATGACCGTCGCTGACCTCGAACAGCGCGAGCGTCGTCTTCCCGCCGTCGGCCGAGATTTGTAACGGACCACCCTCGAAGCCTTTCGCCCAGAAGGCGAGCGTTTCGACCGGCTCGAACCCGAGGTGCTCGGCGTACCAGCGCGCTGCTTCGTCGCGGTTGGGCACGCGGATGTGCACGTGGTCGAGTCGTCCCATACGGAAGGCGTGTTGCGGTTGCACACACCCACGCTAGATCCAACGATGCGCACGCGTCTTCACGCCGACTGGCTGCCGAGCGTCAGCTCGACGGTCTGCTCCGCGCCATTTCGCACGAACACGACCTTCACGGTGTCGCCCGGCTTTTTCGTGAGCGTGAGCGCTTGGAGCTGCTCGACACCCGTGACGGACTGATCGTCGAGTTTGGTGATCACGTCTCCGGTGCGGAGCCCGGCGGCGTCGGCGGCACCACCCGGCACGGTGTCAAGCACGTAGAGCCCTTCGGTTCCGCCGGCCGCGCGCGCGTTCGCGCCGGTGAGCGGAACCGCGCGCAGTCCGAACGACGCGTGCGTCACCGAGCCGTGCGCGATCAATTCCTCGCTGATCGTGCGCGCAAAGTTCGAGGGGATCGCGAAGCCAATACCGATGTTGCCCGCGCTGCTGCCACCTTGCGGATTGGGCACCGTGGCGCCGGCGGTCGGGACACCAACCAATCGTCCCGAGCAATCGACCAGCGCGCCGCCGCTGTTGCCGGGATTGATCGCGGCGTCGGTCTGAACCGCGGCAACGATCAACGCGGTTCGTCCGTTGTCGGCGGGCACGTTCACGCTGCGATCGAGCGCGCTGACGATGCCCGACGTCACCGTGCTCGAAAGCCCGAGCGGCGCGCCGAGCGCGATCACCGGTTGGCCGATGATCAGGCTCGACGAGTCGCCCCACGGAATTGGCTTGAGCGACTGCGTCTCCGCAACTTTGAGCACCGCGAGATCTGTCGCGATGTCGCGCCCGACGAGCTGGGCCGCCACTGATGTGCCGTTGTTGAACAACACCGAGATCGCACCGCCGTTGGCCGCGGCCGAGATGACATGGTTGTTGGTGAGGATGTAACCGTCGTCGCGAATGACTTCGCCGGATCCGGAACCACCCGAGCTTCCGGCTTGCACGTGAATCGTCACGACTGAAGGCAGGCCGCGTTGCGCGACCTGTGACGCGATGCAACCGACTGTTGTGACGTCTTGATGGTTGTTGCGGTGTGTGCGTGCGCCGATGACGCCACCGATCACGCCGGCCGCGACGAGCGCAACGATGCCGGCGACAATCAGGAGCCACGTCGGAAATCGGCGTGCGCGCGCCGACGGTTCGGGCGGAGGTTCGGTCGACAACGGTGGTTCAGCCCGTGAGCGTCGTCTTCGGGCGGACGGGAAGCAGGGTCGGTGGTCGCGGCGACTGGTTGAAGTCGAAGTCTTGGCTCAGATCGCCGAGGATCGGGACGGTTTCACGCACCGTCGGGCGCGGGTCGGGGCGGCCGTCGGTTTGGCCGTCGATGCGCTGACTGTTCAAGAACACGTCTTCGATGAACTTGAGGTAGGCGTCGAAGCTCAACGTCTGGTGGTCGATGTAGCCCACTTTGGCATACGGACTGATGGTCAGCGCGGGCACACGAAGGCCATACCCGTTTTGGTCGACCGTTGGTGGTGTACGTGGTCGAAGAAACCACCCCAGTCATCCCAGCTACAACCCGCGGCGCAAACCACGAGGAGCATGAGCGCGAGAACGCATCGACGCACGGCGAAAAGGGTACGCGTCTATCTCCTCTCCGTCGTCACCCCAACCCGGCGATCGGCTGTCGCGAAGCGCCCGACAGTGATACAAGAGAGCCTGTGAATGCGCCCAATCTTCTCGAGACCGTCGTGCTTTGTGTCGACGGGTCTGAGGTTTCAACTCGCGCGGTTGCGTGCGGCTTCGCGTTGTTGCAGCCCGCCACGCGCGTCGTGATCGTCACGGTGATCGACGCCGAGGACCCTTCGTTGGTGACCGGTTCAGGCTTCGCGGGTGGCGTGATGTCTCCCGAGCAATACGAAGAGTTGGAAAAGGAGAACGCGAAAGAGGGTTGGGCGACGGTTGAAGGCGCGGCCGCCGAACTCAATCTTTCGAACGCCGAATTGCATGTGCTGCGGGGCGCGCCCGGGCCCGCACTGTGTTCATACGCGAAGGACGTTGCGGCGCGGGCAGTCGTGATGGGATCGCGTGGACGAGGCGGCGTGAAGCGGGCGTTGCTCGGCTCCGTCTCGGATCACGTTGTTCGCAACGCGCCGTGCCCAGTCGTGGTGGTGGGTCCGGAAGCGTGATCGCCTAAGTGGTGGTCGGCGTCGGGGGCGTCGTCGTCGCGTTTGAGGACGCGACGACTTTGGCCTTCAACCGCTCGAACTCCGCGTCGTCGATCACACCCTTGGCTTTCAGATCGGCGAGCTTCGAGATTTCGTCCGCCGGGCCCGACGTCGCGACGCTCCTGATGTAGTCGCGCGTGGCGACATCGGCCGCTTGGGCATCTCGTGCCATCCGTTCGTGAATCTTGCCGCCGCGCGCGATCAAGTACACGAACACGCCGAGGTACGGCAGCACGACGATGAAGAGCACCCACAAGAACTTCGCGAAGCCGCCCATGTCGTGGCTCCGGAAGATGTCGGTGAACACGATGATCGCGAGCCAGATCCAAATGAAGAAGAGGAAGAACCACAGGAACGACCAAAGGACCTGTCCCGTCCCGAAGTCTTCGGCCAAGAGTCGCATTGTTTGCACCCTCCGGTTTTGATCAATGCCCGGTGCTGTTGCGTTTCAGTCGCCCGTGTTTCGCGGCGAGCCTAACGGGGTGGCCGCACGCAGGCGAGCGGTGGGAAGCAGCGCGCGCCCGCACGGGAGGAAGCATCAATGGACGACTTCGCCTCCTTGTTTTGGAGCAGCCCGGTGACCGGAGTGGTCACCGCACTGCTCCAAAACCGGTTCACGGCACGGCACTAGCCGTTGGCCGCGACGCCGACCTTGTGGCCCTGCGCGTCGGCGAACACGCCGAAGCTCGTGCCGGGAACCTTCTGTTCAGGCTGGATGATCGTGCCGCCGAGCTGCTCGGCCTGCTTGAGCGTCGCGGCCACGTCTTCGACCGCGACGAAGAACAACACTTCGTCTTCCGTGGCCTGGCGCGGGCTGATAGCAACGTAGGTGCCGCCTTCGGCACCCGTGTCGATGAACGTGTAGCCGGGGAACGCGCCTTCGGATGCGACTTTCCAGCCGAAGAGGTCGCCGAAGAACTTGCGGGTGGCGTCGGGGTCTTGCGAACGGATCTCGGCGTGGACAACGGGGTGCGGCACGATGCTCTCCTTGGTCGGCGCGCCCCGGGCGGGCCCGCTCGCCGAGACGACGAACGGGGTCGGCCCGTTTCGACAGCCCGACTGCGCGGTTACCCGTTGTTCATCGAGCGTCACATTGTGACGGGCCGGTGTCACGCCTTCTGGCTGACACCTGTTCAACGACCTGGAGGTCACGATGACCGTTTCGAACGAAACCCTCGGTCGGGAGCTGGCCGCGAAGCTCGTCGCGTTCTTGGAAACCGGTGATGCGCCTGAAGGATTGTTCACACCCGATGCCTTCTGCGATTTCACGATGCCGCAGTGGCGGCTGCAGTTCCAAGGCGCCGACGATCTCGTGGCCGGACGGCGCGGCAGTCACCCCATGCCGGGCCGGGTCCCGCGTACGCGCTTCGACGCAACCGCCACGGGATTCGTGTTGGAAGTCGAAGAGGAGTGGGACGAAAACGGCGACTCGTGGTACTGCCGTGAGCTCTTCCGCGCCGACGTCTCCGACGACGGAATCTCGAACCTGGCGGTGTACTGCACCGGTGATTGGGATCGCGAAACCGTCGCCCGTCATCGCGCGACGGTGGAGCTGCTGCGCCCGTAAGGCAGCTCGCCTGACCACCGTACGATGACCGTGATGGACGGGACCATCGATCACATGGCCGTGGCCGATGCCGCGCGTGCACGAGGTGACGTCGATTCGTTGCGCGCGGCGTTGGTCAGCGCGTTCGAACACGCGCGCGCGAGCGGCGATATCGGCGCGATGACGGCAGCCGCGCTGGCGATGCCCACGAGTCAACAGTTCGGCTCGTACGCGGGCCAAATTCCGGCGTTGCTGTACGAGGCATACGCCGTCGCGCCCGATGTTTCGACGCGGTGCCGGCTCGCGGCCGCGCTCGCGCGCTCGTGGGTGTACGGCGGGAACTCGCCGCGCGCGGCCCGTTTCGCCGACGAAGCGCTGACGATGGCGGTCGAGGTCGACGAACCCGAAGTTACGGCCGAAGCGCTCGACGCCGCGTTGTGCGCGCATTGGGGCCCCGACGATTTCACGACCCGTCTGAGCTTGGCGGCCCGTCTCGACGAAGTGGCTGCGCACCTGCGAAACACCGATCTGCGTTTGGGTGCGCATCTCTGGCGCCTCTCCACGGCGTGGGAATGCCTCGACATCGTCGCGGTGCAACGGCAGCTGCGCGCGCTCGATGTCGTCGCCGACGAGTCCGGTTCCGCGCGCGCCGCGTTCTTTGCCGCGTCCCGCCGCGCTGCGTACACGTTGGCAACTGACGACGTGAACAGCGCGGATCGTTACATCGCGCGCACGGCAGAGATCGGCGCCGAGTTGGCCGAAGCCGATGCCGGCGCGGTCGTGCACGTACTGGGCGCGATGCGCTTACGCATGGCAGCCGACATCGCCGCGTTGCGCGCAAAGGCCGCGGTCGCGGAGGCGTTCGCCGCGGCTGAAGGGGTTCCTTCGGTTTCGGCGATCGCGGCAGTGCTGTGGCTCGATGCCGGACACCCCGAGCAGGCCGCGGTGCTCGTCACCCAGCTGGCAACGCCCGATGTCGCTGCGATCCCGCGCGACGTCCACTTTCTTCTCACGACGAGTTGCATCGTCGCGGTTGCGTCGGCGGTCGGGTTGGACGACATCGCGCGCGATGGTGCGGACGCGCTGGTGCCTTACGCCGGCCGCGGGGTCGTCAACGTGGGCGCGGTGACGTTCTTCGGCGTCGTCGACGACTACATCGCGCGCGCTCGCACCGCGCTGGGCGGGTCCGACGCCGACCGTTGGCGCGGCGCCGCGCAACGCGCATACCGCCGAATCGGTGCGGGTTGGTGGGAACGAGCACTCGGAGCGCCGCCGGTTCGTCACGCCTCGGCGACGCGCACCCTGATGCTGCGGCGTGACGACAGCGGACGGTGGACCGTCGGCGCCGAAGGCGGCCCGTTTTCGCTGCCCGACCTCAAGGGCCTCCACTATCTGCGGTTGCTGCTCGAACGGCCCGGTGTCGACGTCGAAGCATTGGTGCTTTCCGACGCGGTTGCCGGTCATCCCGGTACGGAACTCAAACAAGCGGATGCCGGTGCCGTGATCGACGACGCGGCTGCACGCGCGTATCGCGATCGCCTCGCGGCGTTGGATGTCGAACTCGACAACGCCGATGCCCGCGGCGATCAACAGAAGGCCGAGCGGGCTGCGGTCGAGCGTGACGCGTTGCTCGAGCAATTGCGAAGCGCGACCGGTCTCGGCGGTCGCGCCCGGCAAACCGGCACCTCAACCGAGCGGGCGCGCGTTGCAGTTCGCAAAGCGGTCGCCGCCGCGATCGCACAGATCGAACAGCAGGATCCGCGTGTCGGGCGCGTCTTGCGCACTTCGATTCACACCGGGGCGATGTGTCGCTACGAACCGAACCCCGATCACCCGACGCGGTGGGTAACGCGGTAGCGCAGCAACGCCGTACGACATCACCGTGTGATGCCCGAAATTGCGCAAAGCTGGAGCCGTGCGGCTCGAACGCTTTGCCCCGTCCAACCTGGTGCGGCGACTCTTGGCCGAAAGTGCGCGCGTCGTCGAAGCGGGAAGTGCTTCGGTTGCAGCCAGTCAGGCCGCGGCGCGCGAGGTCATCGATCCCCGCCCGATCGAACTCGGCGACGAGCTGCTGGCGACCGCGTACTGGGTTGATCGCCCGCAGGTCGGCCGCGGGCCCGGCGCGAGCGTGGTGTGGCGCGACCAGGAGCTCATGCGCATCGATCTTTTTCCCGGCGGTCCGCACATCCACTACGGACTCGCCCAACAACGCGCCATCGACGCGTCCGGCGCGCGCGTGTGCTTGCTGCCCGACGAATGCGGCGCGGCGGGCGCCGACCGGGCTGCCTTCGAGCTCGAACACAATCTGCCGTACTGCATCGCGACGCATCCCTCGCGACGAGTGCGCCGCGTGCATGTCGACGAGCCGACACTCGCACGCGCCGCCGCACAGCTCCGCGAAGAGATCATCGACCTCGCCAAGTCGCACGACGCGTGACCGAGATCAAACGCGCGCTCGTTGCGCTGCGCTGGCGTGCCGAATTACGCGAAGCGCTGGCGGCCGAACTCGCGCCGGCATACGTCGACGCGGTCGACATCGCCGACAAACGCGCGGTCACCGCCGCGCTTGGCGCCGCCGACGTGGCGATCATCGCCGGGAACGCCGACGCCCGATTCCTGCGCGCGCCGAACCTGCGGTGGTTGCACTGTGACCATGCCGGGGTCGACGGCTACATCCCGGCCGCATTGGTCGAAAGGCTGACGGTGACGACGTCGGCCGGCCGGTCGGCGCCCGCCCTCGCCGAACATGCGATCTATCTCATGCTGGCGCTGTGCCAGCAGTCTCCGCGGTTGGCGCGCGCCCAACGTTGGCGGGTGTGGGGTTTGCCGGGTCTCGACGAACGGCGCGGGCTTTACGGCCGGCGCGTGTGCATCATCGGAACCGGTCACACCGGCACCGAGATCGCGCGCCGCGTCCGCGCCTTCGAGACAACGGTGATCGGCTACCGGAGGCGAGACACGGAAGCCGACCCCGCGTTCGACGAGTGTTACGCGCACGAGCGCGGTGACCGCTTGGTCGACGTCGTTGCCGGCGCCGATGTGCTCGTCATCGCCGCCGGTCTCAACGACGACAGTCACCATCTCGTCGGCGCCGAAGAATTGCACGCGCTGCGCCCGGGCGCCTTGTTCGTCAACGTCGGCCGCGGCAACGTGGTCGACGAGCGGGCGCTGATCGACGCGCTGCGGCGGGGCCAGATCGGTGGCGCCGGCCTCGATGTGGTCGCGGCCGAGCCGCTGGCGTTGAGCAGCCCGCTGTGGACGCTCCCGAACGTCGTGATCACCCCGCACGCGACGCCCCGGATGCCCGACCGCGACGCCCGATCCTTCGAGATCGTGCGCGCCAACATCAGCCACTACCGAGCCGGCGAGCCGCTCGTGAACTCGCTCGCAGCTGACGACGCCTACGAACGCCGTTTTGCGACGCGACCCAACGGGATCCAACGCCGTCTCACCAGGGCGTGGGGCATCCTGAACCAACGGCGCCGCTGGCGTTAGCCTCCCGATCCGTGCGGCAGCAAAACTCGGTTGACGTCGCGTTCGCGTCTTCAGCCCTCATGCAGGGAAGTGAAATCGAGGGCGTCGAACTGCGCGCCTTGCAACCCGCGCGCGACGAGCGGGGCACGTTCACCGAGATGTTCGCCGAGCACTGGGACTCCGGTGTCGATCCGGTGCAGTGGAGCATCGTGCAGTCGCAAAGCGGCGTCTTCCGCGGCATGCACTTGCATCAACGGCACGACGAATACGTAGCGATCGTGAGCGGTCGCATGTTCGTGGGATTGCACGACCTTCGCGAGTCGTCACCGACGTTTCGCGTCGCGTCGCTTTACCATCTGACGGCCGACGACCCCGCGTGCATTGCGCTCCCGCGCGGACTGTTACACGGCTGGCTCTTCCCCGAACCGACGGTGCACTTACAAGCGGTGTCCGAGGCCTACGCGACGTACGGCGCCGACGACAACGAAGGCTGTCACTGGTCGGATTCGGGTCTCGGTATCGACTGGCCGTTCGCACCGTCGATCGTTTCGCCACGCGCCGACAGCTTCGGTTCGGTCGACGCGTTGCTCGCGCGCATGCGCCAACGGTCGCGGACCTGACGAGCTCCGCCGCACGCGGCGCGCACGGGTCCCTCGCGTTGTAGCAGCGAAAGCACGCGCTGGTCGTGCCGGAAACGCGCGGCCCAGTCGTCCCAGAACGCGTCCGAGATGTCGCGCCGCAGCGTGTCGGGATCGTCGAGCCGGGCCACCCAGACTTCGAGTTCACGCCGACGCGCTTCGGTGCCGGGCCCAGGGTACGCGCCGCGCGGAAAGCGCAATGCCGTGGGTTGGGCGCTCGCGGCGACGCGGCACCAGGACTGCTCGAGAAACTGCGACCACATATACCGATCGGTTGCCGCGGTTGGAGGCGTCGTACGCCATCCGAATGGGAGCCGCCGGTACGCGTCGGCGGTGTGCCCGCCGAACGACAGCGGAAGGAACGAGAGCGCGGTCTCGTGTTGGGCGCGTTGGCGCGGGTCGCGCAAGTCGAGCGCGTGGATGAATTCGAAGCCGCCGTCTTCCAGAACGTTGAACCGCAAGGTGTACGCGAGATCGGCGTCTTCGAGCAGCCGCATCATTTCGGCGACATGGTCCGGTAGATAAAGGTCGCGGTCGCACAGGTAGGTGATGACGCGGCCCCGCGCGTGCTCGATCAACACCGTGTGCCGGTTTGGTTCGCCGCGCCGTTCGTGTTTCGGAAAGTCGAAGAAGCGGACGCGCGGGTCGGCGTCGGCGAACTCCTCGGCGACTGCTTTGGTCGAGTCGTCGGCACCGTCGCCGATAATGAGCACTTCCAGGTCAGGAACGGTCTGGTTGAGCGCGCTTGCGACCGAAGATCGCAACACCGCGCCGCGATCGCCAGTTGTCGGGATGACGACTGACGCGGCGATTTCCCGGCTCACAAGGGATCATTCAATCCGGCGAGCGCGCGCAGCTGGGTGATCGTGCGCACGACAGCGACGCCTTCCCCGATGTCGCTCTTGGGCGCGTCGCCACCGCTCAGCGATGCGACGAAGATCTCGAGTTCCCGGCCGAGCGGCTGCTGCGGTGTGAACGGGATGCGTTCGACGTCAGGCGTGGCGCCGTCGCCGCGCCAGATTTCGACGAAATCGACGTCGAGGCTCGGCAACACCGCGACGCCGTCGCGACCGTGCAGTCGGATCTCGCGGCGCTTGTCGGCCACGCGATTCGACGCCTCGATGACGAGAAATGGCTCGTCGCCACCGCCGAGCAACGCCCACATGCCGAGCGTGCGCGGTGAACCGTCGACGACCGCGGCGCGGGGTTCGGGAATCCACCCGAGGATTTCGATCGCGATCGTGATGTCATGCGGAACCATGTTCCAGATCGTGTCGGTATCGGTACGCGGGCTCGTCCAGTTCGCACGTGTGGTGCGGATGCCGTGCACGGCGCCGAGCGCGCCGCCGCGTGCGATCGCGCCGAGCAGCTCGACGCCGGGGTGATACCGCCATATGTGCATGAGCGACGCGCGCGCACCCAACACGGCCGCGAGACGTTCCGCCGACGCGAGATCAACGGTGAACGGCTTCTCGCAGAAGACGCGCGCGTCCGGCTCCCAGACTTGGATGATCGCGTCGAGCACATGCACGTGTGTCGTCGCGGGCGACGCGACGATCCAGCCGTCGACGGGCGCGGCGGCGGCCGCGTCTTCGATCGTTTCCACGACGTCGGCACCCGCGGTCTCGGCCCGAGCGCGCGCGTCCGCTGACGTATCGACCACGACCACGTCGACGTCGAGTCGGCCGAGCTCATCGAGAATGCGCGCGCCCCAGATGCCGCACCCGACGAGCGCGACCCGTTTGGTCACGAATTCGGCTCGACCCATTGGACGAGCTCGAGCGTGATCCCTTCGGGGCCTTCGAAGAACCGGAGCTTGCGGCTGATGTAGTCCATCTCGTCGCTGAGGAACTTCACGCCGTTGGAAGCAAGGTGTTCGCTGACGGCACCGATGTCGTCGACGCGGAACGCGAGGTGGTTGTAACCCCGGCGCCGGTGGTTCGTCGGGTGCTCGCCCGGATCCTCACCGGGAACGGGATCGAACACGAGCAGTTGGATCTCGAAGTGAGGATCCGATGCTGCGAGCGCCAGCGTGATGTGTTGGGCCTTCATGTCGGGCATGCCCATGTAACGCGCGGGTTCGCCGCCGTCGATCTCCGCGATGTGAGAGACCTGAAAGCCGAGCAGTTCGAAGAAAGGGATCGCCGCGGTGGGATCGGCGACCGCGATCGTGACGTGATCGGGGTTGCGCAACATGCGCCGACCGTAGTCAACCCGAACAGGTGCTCGGCGTTGTCCGGCCGGCGAATCGAGCGTCGATCCACGAAAGCACCGCGTTCAACGAGCCTTGGATCACGGTGTTGTGATCCAGCCCCGGATACCGCTGATAGTCGAGGTGGTCGCCGAGTTTGCAGAGGCGCGTCGCGAGCCCGTCGGTTGCGCCGGACGGCACGTCTTCGTCGGTCAGCCCTTGTGTGATGAGCATGGGCTCGGCGGCGGCGTGACGATCGGGGTCGTCGTAACGCGCGAGCTCGTCACTCAACTTCGCCGACGTCGCCGCGTCGACGGCGAGGAGGGCGTCGATGTGCCGGCGCGCGAGGTCGTTGTCGATGTCGTCGATGCAGCCGGTCGTCGTATCAGTGAGCACGGGCGCGGCTTCCGGTGAGACGAGCGACGCGACGCGCACGTTCGGGTCCACGGCGCTCAATCCTGCGAGCGCGTAGAGCAAGTAGGCCTGTTCCGTCGGGTCGTACGACGACGCGGCGAGGGGGATGAGGGCTTCGAGCGTCGAGGCCGGTGCGATGGCCACCGTGCCGAGAAAGTGCCACTGGGCGGCGCGCCGGTCGGCCGTTTGCGCAACGAACAGCGCGGTTTGACCGCCCTCCGAATGTCCGACTGTGAGCCACGACGAGGTGAGCGGGGCGCCGGGCACGGCGTGTGCCGCGGTCACACTGTCAGCGACCGCGGTCGCGTCGGCGTCGCCGATGAGGTACGTGTGCACGCCCGGCGTGCCGAGGCCCGGGTAGTCGCTCGCGACGACCGCGAAGCCGTGCGCCAACAAACCGCGCAGCTCGCGTTCGGCGTTGAAGTCACGCCCGAGGTCGGGTGCAATCGACGGCGCGCACTGATCGGCAAGACCGGTCGTGCCGTGTGCCCATGCGATGAGCGGCCAGCCGTTCGCGGGTGGCGATCCCTTCGGAACAAGCAGCATGCCGCTGACCGCGATGTCGTGGCCGGCGGTATCCGACGAGTGGTAGAGCAACTGCCAGGCACGGCCGGCGCCGAGCAGGTTCGCGAGCGCGGGCGCGTCACCGGAAGCGATGAACGCGCCCGGTGTGCCCGGAGAAAGTGGGGACGGCACCTGGTAGCCCGCGTTCGTCACGTGCAGGGCGGGTGTCGCGGGCGCTTGTGCGTGCGATTTCGCGCTCGAACAGCCTGCGAACACGCAGGCGCCGACGAACACTGCGACGAGAGACGCGCGCAATGAATGCGTCTCTAGGGTGCGAACTCTTCGACGACGGTGAGATCGACGAACTCGGGCGCCCCGTCGAACATCTCGGCCATCGTGGCGCGCGCGGCCTGCAATCCCTCCTGGCGCCGTTCGTCGTTTTCACGCGCCCGCGCTGCGTCTTCGCTCTCGAACAGCACGAACATGTAGACCTTGCCCGGGTCGTTTTGATCGTGCATCGCGATCGAGCGGATCAAGCCCGAGCCCGGTTGTTCGATCGCGCGCAATTGCTCGACCAGACGCGGCATGTCGTTCTCATGTCCGGGCTTCAAGCGAGTTGTGATGAGCTGCGCCCACATTGCGTCCCCCTTGGCTCTTTCGGAGGACGCATCATGCCCGTTCGGCGCCGCCGCCGTCGCCTTCTCAACGTTGCGTCCCTGAGGCGTCTGTCAGACGCTTTTGGGACGCAACGTCAGCTGGGTTGCGACTTCGCGCGAACTGTTAACCCGCATCGTCGCCGCGATGGGCGACGCCCTTTCGTCGGCCTGCTAGGAAGGGTGCGTGACCGCGCATGAACTGACCTTCGGCGTTTTCGTGCCGCAAGGCTGGAAGATGGAACTGTCGTCGATCGCCGACCCGCAAGCCAAGTGGGCGAAGTCGGTCGAGGTCGCCAAACTCGCCGAGGAACTCGGCTTCGATTCGCTGTGGGTGTACGACCACTTTCACAACGTTCCCGTTCCCGCACACGAGACGATGTTCGAATGCTGGACGACGCTCGCCGCGATCAGCCAGCAGACCTCGCGCATCAAGCTCGGGCAAATGGTTGGCTGCGCGCCGTATCGAAATCCGGGATTGCTCGCCAAGATCACCTCGAACATCGACGTGATGTCGGGCGGCCGCCTCATCTGGGGCATCGGCGCGGGTTGGTACGAACACGAGTTCAACGGCTACGGCTACGAGTTCGTGAAGGCGTCTGATCGCATCCGGATGTTGCGCGAGACGGTCGAGATCGTGAAGGCAATGTGGTCGGAACCGGATGTGACGTACCACGGCCAGCACTTCACGCTCGACGGCGCGCAGTGCGACCCGAAGCCGGTGCAGCAGCCGCATCCGGAGATCTTGATCGGTGGCGGCGGCGAGCAACTCACGTTGCGCGTCGTCGCGCGCCACGCCGACACGTCGAACTTCGGCGGCAAGCCGCACGAATGGCAACACAAAGCCGAAGTGCTCCAGCAACACTGCAAAGACGTCGGCCGCGACTACGACGAAATCCGCAAGACGATCTCGTCGGAAGTTTTCATCCGCGAAACCGAGAAGGAAGTCGTCGACGCCGGTTCGAAGTCGTTCTGGGGCGAACCCTTTGATTCCTGGCGCGACGGCAACCTCGTCGGCACACCCGAACAAGTTGCGGAGAAGGTCGCGCGTTACGTCGATCTCGGATGCACTGGCTTCTATCCGTGGTGCAGCGACTATCCCGACACCGAAACCGTGAGGCTGTTCGCGCAAGTCGCGAACAGCCTCCGGTGAATCAGCGCGGCCGTTCCGCGCGGACGATCACTTTGTGCTCGTAGTAGTACTCGAGCCACTCCAATATCCGCCCGTGCTCGTGATGCCCGTGCCCTGCGACGGGTACGAAGCGAATGGGAAGTCGCCCGACGGACACGTTGAAGGCGGCGGTCTCGAACGTTGCCAGCACGTCGTCGATGTCGTTGAGCGGCGGAAGGTTCAGCGCGGTGGCGTTGTCGTGGTGGAACTCTTCCATGAGCGGGCTGCCGGTGTGGACGCCGATCACCGCGAAGTACACGCCGCCGGGCCGCAGGGCGCGGTGCAAAGCGCGTGCATGGGCCGGAAGGTCGTGCAGGAGATAGATGACTTCGTGGCTGAACGCGACGTCGAAGTCGCGCCAATCGGGCGGAACCGTGTCGGCGGCCGCGAACTCGAGCGGCTGATTGCCCGTGAGCGCGCGGGCGTCGTCGATTGCACCTTGAGCGGGGTCGAAGCCGAAGCCGGCCGCGATCTTGTAGCGATCGGACACGAGCCGTAGGAACCCGCCGCGGTTGCAACCGGCGTCGAGGACGCGCGCACCGTCGAGCGGGGCGTCGACGGCCTCGA
Source organism: uncultured Actinomycetes bacterium (assembly GCA_963841195.1). Classification (GTDB taxonomy): domain Bacteria; phylum Actinomycetota; class Acidimicrobiia; order IMCC26256; family PALSA-610; genus CAWJBX01. Next base: position 83,025 of record CAWJBX010000003.1, read on the forward strand.
GCATCGCATCCCAAATGAAACGATGCTCGTCTTGCATCGCTTCGTCCTCGGCGGCACTTTGCCAGTAGTCGTCGGCCACGCCGACAACGTAACTCGCTTCCTTGGCTCCGCCGCGAAGTCCGGCACGCGCGCCTAAGTTCTCGGCGTGGACCCCATCAAAATCGGTTGGCTCGGTTCGGCGCTCGACGGACCCGGCGGCGGCTACGACAAGATCCATCGGCTCGCGTTCGACCAAGCGCTCGAAACGGGAGTGTTGGAGCGACCATACGAGTTCGTGTTGCACGGCGAGAACGGGTTGCCGAACGGATCGGCGAAGAACGCCACTGACGGCTTCAAGTATCTCGTCGACGAAGGTTGCATCGGTGTTGCGGGCGCGTACAGCTCCGACAACGCGATCACGGTCGCGCCGCTTGCCAACAAGTTGGAGGTTCCGCTCATCTCGTGGTGTGGCACCGAGCGTCTGCAGGGGGAGTACTGCTTCCGCCTCGGCAATGGCGATGTCGGTGGCGACGCGGCGCTCGTCGTGTCGTGGCTCGTGAAACAAGGCCACAAACGCGTTGCAGTGTTGAGCGAGATCTCACCGAACGGAGAGGAGTACTTCCGGTTCTTCCGCCAAGAGTGCCGGCGCCGTGGCCTGTCGATTGCGGCAGTCGAAACCGTCAGCCAGAGCCCGGCGAATCTCGCCGAAAATCTCGCGAACCTGCGCGATGTGAACGCCGACGCACTCGCGTACATGGGCTACGGCATGCTCGCGGCCAAAGGACTGTTACGGCGCGCGCTCGACGACCTCAACTGGGATCCGCCGCGGATCATGAGCACCGCGTTCATGTGGTATCTGATGGGGTTCGACTTGTTCGAAGGCTGGGTCGGCATCGACCAGTTCGACCCGACGAACGTGCTCGCGCAGCGCTTTCACGATGCGTTCGTGGCGCGCTACGAAAGTGAACCGCCGCTGTGGCCGAACGCCGTCCCCGTGCTCGCGTACGACACGGCGCGCGTGCTCGTCGAAGGCTTGTACCGCGCGCCGATCCTGAGTGGTCCGGGCTTGAAGGCCGGTTTGGAATCGATCCGGTTCATGCCGAGCGCGACGGGTGGCGCGCACACGCACATCGCATGCTCGCCCTACGAACACGGCATGTTCCGCGGCGACTGGTTGCTCTACGGCCGCGTGCGCAATGGCAAGCTCGAGTTCGAAGGCTTGTTCGAACCCTGGGAGTAGTCAGCCGGTCGTCGCCGGCAACCGTTCCCAACCGCGCACCGTTGGCGTGTGCGCTTGCACCGCGTTGTCCCAGTCGACATCCCATTCCGGAAAGCGATTGAGAACTTCGTCGAGCGCGACGCGGCCTTCGAGACGCGCCAACGCGGCACCGAGACAGAAGTGGATGCCGTAACCGAAGCTCAAGTGGTGGTTGATCGGGCGCGTGATGTCGAAGCGGTCGCCGTCGGGGAAGGCGCGGTCGTCGCGGTTCCCCGAGCCGTTGAGCAATACCATCACGCTTCCTGCGCGCACGGTCTGCCCGTGGTGTTCGACATCGCTCGTCATCACACGCGCTTGCACCGGTGACGGCGCTTCGTAACGGAGGATCTCCTCGATCGCGTTCGGTAACAGCGAGCGATCTTCGACGATCGCGCGCCGTTGGTCGGGATGCTCGGCGAGCAGTTTCCCCGTCCAGCCGATGAGGCGCGTCGTCGTTTCGTTGCCGGCGCCCGCGAGCAGCATCACGTAGGTGAGCACTTCGCCGCGCGTGAGCCGTCGTTGCGTGCCCGTTTCGTCTTCGAACTCCGCCGTGAGCAACGCCGTCATCAGATCGTCGGACGGGTGCTCGGCGCGCCAGTCGATGTAGTCGGCGAACATCGGGATGCCCGACACGAGCACGTCGTTGGCAGTGGGGAGCCCGGCGTCGGGCTGGTTGATCTGCATACCGGCGTCGATGCGGGCGCGGATCGTTTCCTGGTCTTCTTCGGGAATGCCCAGCAGCATGCCGATCGTGCGCATCGGCATCACCGCGCCGAGGTCGGTGATGAAATCGAATCGACCGGCGTCGACGAGCGGGTCGAGGGTCGCCGCGCAGAACGCCCGCACCTGCGGCTCGATGGCGTTCATCTTCTTCGGTGTGAACACACGTGAGAGCAACGTGCGGTGTACGTCGTGGACCGGCGGGTCTTCCATCAGGATCAGGCCGGGCTGGATGTCGATGTTCGCTTTGATGACTTCGAGGGTCGAGCCGCGACCCGAGCGATACGTGTCCCAGTCGACGAGCGCGCGCTCGACGTCGTCGAAGCGGCTCAACGCGTAGAAGTCGTACTTGTCGTTGTAGTAGAGCGGCGCTTCTTCGCGCATCCGGCGCCAGACGGGATGCGGATCTTTGTCGATCTCGATGTCGAACGGGTCGTAGTAGATGTCGGGTGCGTCGGTTGCCGTCATCCCGCACTTCCCTTCGCTTCTGGCGTCACCCTGGCACGAAAAACGTGCCGTAGTGACGCCGGAACGTGGGCCGGGCTACTGAATCAGCCCGAGACCGCGCTGGCAGTGCGGACCGCCCCAGTGCTCGACGATCTGACCGTCGCGCATGCGCAGGATGGCCGTCCCGTTGATCTCGACGGCGTTGCCCGACGGCGGCACGTCGTAGAACGCGGTACCGGTGTGCGTGCCTTTGACTGTCCAGTTCGACACGATGATGTCGTTCTGTTCGACCAGCAGATTGACCGTGAACGTCATGTCGGGGAACGCGGCGCGCGCCGCGGCCCACCACTCTTGTTCGTCGCCTCGTACGTCGGTCCCGACGCGCTCGGGCGCCACGCGTTCGGTCACGTGACTGACGAAGTCGTTCGACCAGAACTCGAAGACGGCGTCACTGTCGCCGGCCTCCATCGCCGCGCTGTATTTCCCGAGCACTCGCAGGTTCTCTGACATACGGCATGTGTACCACCCGCGACCGGGTTTATGTCGCGGCGTGGTGGGCACACGCAACAAGAGCGAGAGAGAGGAGTCGCTCGTGATCGGATACGCCCTCTGGGCGCTCTTGTTGGTCGCGTTGCTCGCGCTCGAAGCCTGCGGCCTCACCCTGTCCGGCCACCAATGGCCGACGCTGAGCGACCTGTTTCGGTCGGCGACCCGGCCGGTATACGGCCGGTGGATCTTCTTCGCCCTCTGGCTCTGGCTCGGGTGGCACTTCTTCATCCGCGGCTGGGAGTTCTTCTTGCGCGGCAAGGGCGCCGAATCGCCGGGCGGTGCGGGCGGCGGTAAGACGCTCGGCGCGACCATCACCCAGGTCGTGATCCCGTTGTCGTTGCTCTTCGCGGTGTTCTTTCCTGTCGGCTGGGCGAGCAAGCGACTCAACGAAACACGGCCGAAGCGACGTGATGCCGACGCCGCCGCGCGCCGGCCGCGCCAGTTCGTGCGCTACGCAGTGGTCACGACGATCGCCGGCTACGCGCTCCTTGTTGCCGCGATGTGGGTGTACCAACTGATGGTCGGTTCGAGTGCGTCCGGCGCCGCCCGATCAGCCGCGTTGTACGGCGCGTTCTTGGCGTTCGGTGTCGCGTTGCCGGTGTTCTTCGTCATCGCGTTCGTAGCCGAACCGATGGTGCGCCGCGCGCGCGATCACCGCGCGGTGCACGCCCAGCGGGCGCGTGCACCCGCCCGTCACGTCGTCAGTTGATCTTGCGAACGGTGACGCGCAACGTGTGTTCGATGTCGCTCGGATCGTCACCTTCGTACTGCAGCATCAAGCTTTGGAAGTCGAGCGTTTCCCATTTGGTGTCGGGAAACAGTCGGCGGACATCGCGCTCGTCCCAAATCGTCACCGGCGGCATCACTTCCGGGAACGGCCGGGTGTGGTCGGCACCGTAGGGATTGAACATGAACACGCCGCCCGGCTTCAGGATGCGGCGGACGTGAAAGAGGCCCTGCTTCAGTTGCTTCGGTGTGAGATACGACAGCGCGGCGCGGTCGACGACGACGTCGTAATACTCCGATGGTGCCGAGCAGTCGACGATCGACTCGAGCCGAAGGTCGGCGTCGGGCATCTTCTCGCGCCCGAGTTGCCACGGTGTCTCCGCGACTTCGCAGCCCGCGACTTCCCAGCCGTGTTCGCGTGCCCACTGGAGGTTCAAGCCGGAACCGAAACCGACTTCGTAGACGCGCTCGCCGGGGTAGGCCTCGAGCAGGTCAATCACGTGTTGCCACGTGAACCAGGCCGCGAAGCGCGGGTACTCCTGGTACGCCCGCTCCCATTCGTTGGTGACACCGGCTTTCGCGTTCATCACCGCTCTTATCGGCGGGGGACGACCGGAGTCGAGAATCAGGCGGTGCGCCAGGCCCGCTCGAATGGCAGGCGCCAGGCGTCGGGCGCGATCAGTTGGTGAATTGCGTTCGGCCCCCACGACCCCGGCGCGTACGGCCGCACGGGAGGGGGGTTGTCGAGCAGCGGCTTCGAGCGTTCCCACAATCGCTCGATGCCCTCCGCGCTCGTGAACAGCGTGTGGTCGCCGCACATCGCGTCGTAGATCAGACGTTCGTACGCTTCGAGGAGATCGGTGGTTCGTCCGGTCTCGTGCAACGAGAACTGCAAGCTCTGTTTGTCGAGCTTCATGCCCGGACCGGGGCGCTTGCCGTAGAACGACAACGACAGGCGCGACGCGTCGGCGAGGTCGAACGTGAGGTGGTCGGGGCCGTGCGCGCCGACGCCAGAACCCGCGGGAAACATGCTCTTCGGCGGCTCGCGAAATGCGATGGAGATGACGCGCGCACCTTCGGCCATGCGTTTGCCGGTGCGCAAGTAGAACGGCACTCCGGCCCAGCGCCAGTTGTCGATCTCGCACCGCAGCGCAACGAACGTCTCGGTTTCGGAGTGGGGCGGCACGCCCGGCTCGTCGAGATACCCGTCGTATTGGCCCCGTACGACGTGGGACGGTTCGATCGGGCTGAGCGAACGGAACACTTTGTTCTTCTCTTCGCCGATCGAGCGTGGTTCCAGTGCAGTCGGCGGTTCCATTGCCATGAAGGCGAGCACTTGGAACAGATGGTTGACGACCATGTCGCGATAGGCGCCGGTCTTTTCGTAGAACGGGATCCGGTGGCCGATCGACAACGCTTCCGGCACGTCGATCTGCACGTGGGCGATGTGTTGCCGGTTCCAGATCGGTTCGAAGAGGCCGTTCGCGAAACGGAACGCGAGGATGTTCAACGCCGCTTCCTTGCCGAGGAAGTGGTCGATGCGGAAGATCTGTTCTTCGTCGAACGTCGCATGCAACGACGCGTTGAGCTTCACCGCGCTCGGGAGATCGGTGCCGAAAGGCTTCTCCATGATGATGCGGGCCCGTTCCGCGAGGCCCACCTTGCCGAGGCTGCACACGACTTCTGGTGCGGCCGCGGGCGGCACACTCAAGTAGTGCAGGCGCGCCACGTCGGCGCCGAGTTCGGCTTCGAGCTTCGACACGCGCTGCGCGAGTGCTTGGGGTCCGCACGACTGGCTGACGTAGTGCAGCGACCGGGAGAAGTTGCACCAGTTCTCGTCGCGAACTCCGCTGTGCGCGAACTCGTCGAGCGCGCCGCGCGCGAACGCGCGAAAGGATTCGTCGTCGAGATCGTCGAGCGAGGTCCCGACGATGCGGTACTCGGGCAACAGGCCGGCTTGCGCAAGATGGAAGAGTCCGGGCAGCAACTTGCGGCGCGCCAGATCGCCGGTCGCACCGAAGAGCACCATCACGTGCGGGCGCACGGGCGAGATCAGGCTCGAGTTCACGTCGGTCGGTTCCGGCGGGGCCATACGGTCATATCGGCTTCTACGAGGTCTCTCTAAGGACGGTTCTCCGTCGCTCGGCGACACCTCGACGCGACCTGGCAGGATGGCCCCATGGCAGATGAACGCATGGAAGTGCAGCGCACGATCCCGGCCGAGCCGGCGGCAATCTTCGCCGTCCTGCGCGATCCGCACGGGCACGTCGCGATCGACAGTTCCGGCATGCTTCAGGACGCGACGGGCGAGCCGGCCTCGAAGGCCGGCGACAGTTTCGTGATCCACATGGACCGCGAGGCGCTCAACGACTTCCCGTTGGGCAAGTACGACGTCACCGTCGTGATCACGGAGTACGAAGCCGACCGCCAGATCGAGTGGCGCATCGACGGCCAGATCCAGCCGCCGATCGGCCACGTCTACGGCTACACCCTCGAGCCCGTCGAAGGCGGCACGCTCGTGACGTCGTACTACGACTGGTCGAACATCCATCCGCAGTGGCGCGAAGCCAACATCTTCCCGATCATTCCCGAGAGCGCGTTGCGCGCAACGCTCGGGATTCTCGACCGCACCGTCAAGGCAAGATCGCGTTGACGAAGCGGTGCGCGATCGCAACGGTGGTGAGATGCGTTCGCGCGGCGAAGATCGGGCATCACTGACGCGTCGCAGACGCGGAGCGCCTCGTAACCGGTGTCGACGACGACGTCAACCGCGTGCACGTAGTCGTTGACGTTCGTCAACAGCCACTCGTCGATGTCGATGATCCGGCGAACACACGCAGACGAGCGAGGCCTTCGATGCCGGGCGTGCGCGCGAACGTGTCGAGCGTCGCCTGGTTCGGTGAGCCCACGTCGAGCTCCAACGTCGAGGTGCGGCTGTAGTTGTCGAAACGGGAGAGGGCGGTTCCGCTCCGGCGCGCGCCCGCGACCGTCGCCATCACGACGGCACCGACGATCGCGACGAGCAGCGTGATCAGGATGAGATCGCGCGCGCGGCGGCGAACCTCGATGCCCGAGAGCCACCACACGGCGCCCACTTCAAATTTCGCCCGCTCGGGTCACCCCGCGAGTTGAGCCGGTTTCGGGGGATCGTGCGAGGGAGGCACCTCCGTTCGGGTGGTGGTGCTCGCACCCCTTCATTGCAACGAGGCGACGATTGTTCGACGCATTCATGAAGCCGCGGTTTGCAGAGCGGAGCGCGTCGGTAGATTTCCGAGCGTGACCGACGCGGCTGTGCAGGGCTGGCGGCCCGACCCGTTCGGCCGCTACGAAGAGCGCTACTTCTCCGATGGCGTCGCGACTCGACTCGTTCGCACCGGGCGAGAAGAAGCGAGCGACGAACCGGAGGGCGCGCTCGCGCCGTTCGTGGCCCCCGAACCGGCACCGCCCGTACGCACGCGCGTGGTCGAGTGCGTGATGGTGCGGCAGCGTCCCTGGCGCCGGCGGGTCATCCTCGCGCTCTTCTTCCTCGCCGTCCCGGTCGCGTTCGCATTGCTGGCTCCCACCGGTTCCGGCCGGCTCATGCTGTTGCTCACGCTGGCGGGCGCGGCCGCGATGATCGGCATTCTCGTGGGTGGTTCCACGGTGTGGGCGACCCGCGAGCGGAGCCGCCGCCCCGCCTGACCAGCGGTTTGTCGGGCCCGAAGGGCGCGCTGCTCAGGTTAGGTGTACCTTAGTAACCCATGCCGAGATCTCCGGGAATCCGTTGGGTGATTGCGGGGCTGGTGGCGCCCCTGACGCTGTTCGCGGCCGCATGCGGGTCGAGTGGTTCGAGCAAACCGGCGGCCGGGTCGACCGATGCCGGCACCACCATCACGCTCTACAACGCCCAGCACGAGCAGACGACGAACGCGCTGATCGACGAGTTCACGAAGGAAACCGGCATCAAAGTTCGCGTCGACAACAACGACGAAGACGTGCTCACCGCGCAGCTGCAACAAGAAGGCAGCCGCACTCCGGCCGATGTCGTGTACACGGAGAACTCGAACTGGTTGCAGCAGCTCTCCGACGACCACCTGCTGTCGAAGGTCGATGCCGCGACGCTTGCCAGCGTGCCTGCGCGCGACAACGCGACCGACGGATCGTGGCTCGGCGTATCCGCCCGCATGAGCGTGATGATCTACAACACGAACAAGTTGACGCCCGCCCAGCTGCCGAAGTCGATCCTCGACCTCGCCGACCCCGCGTGGAAAGGCAAGCTCGAGTTGGCACCCGCGGAAACCGACTTCTGGCCGTTGGTCAGCTCGGTCGACAAGGAGAAGGGCAAAGACGCGACGCTCGCGTGGTTGAAGGGGCTCAAAGCGAACGCCGGCTCGGACGCCAACGTCCCCGACAACGAGACCGTCACGAGCGACATCGCGAAGGGCACTGCCGATCTCGGTGTGATCAACCACTATTACTTCTACCGAATCAAGGCAGAGTCGAGCGGCAGCAGTTTCAACGCCAACATCGCGTACTTCGCGCCGCAGGATCCCGGCTATGTCGAAGACGTTTCCGGTGCGGCCATTCTCGCCGCGTCAAAGCATCAGGCAGCCGCGCAGAAGTTCCTCGCGTTCTTGACGAGCGAAGCCGGCCAGAAGATCCTCGCCACGAGCGCGAGCTACGAGTACCCGATCCGTCCCGGCGTGGCGGCCAATCCGGAGCTCACGCCGCTCAGCCAGTTGCAGCCCAACAGCTTCACGCCGGCCGATCTCGGTACGGGCAACGACGCCAAGGAGTTGCTGCAAGAGGCCGGACTGCTCTAAACGAGGCGCGGTGACCGACTCCGTCCTCGTTGCCACAACCCCCGTTGTGCGTCGGCGGCGTCGTCACCACCCTGACCGCGCGTGGATCGTCGCAAGCATCGCCATCGCGGCGGTCTTGCTCTCGCCGCTCGTCATCGTCTTCCTCGACGCGCGCAGTGCCGGCTGGACGGAGATCCATCGCGTCCTGTTCCGGGAGCGCTCGTGGGTGTTGCTGCAGCACACGGTGCTGTTGTCGGTGACGGTGATGGCGCTCGCGGCGACGATCGGCGTCGCCGCCGCCTGGTGCACTGAGCGATCGCGAATCCCGTTCCCGCGCGTCTGGACGGTCTTGCTCGTACTTCCCGTCGCGATTCCCGACTTCGTCGTCGGCTACGCGTGGCATTCGATCGCGCCGACGCTCAACGGATATCTCGCGGCCACGCTGGTGATGACGCTCGGCACCTACCCGCTCGTGTACCTGCCGGTCGCGGCGTCGTTGCGACGCGCCGATCCTGCGATGGAAGAGACCGCGCGCAGTCTGGGGAAGGGCCGCGCCGCGACGTTCTTTCGCGTCACCATGCCGCTCATTCGCACGGCGGTGCTCGGTGGCTGTGTGCTCGTCGCACTGACGGTCATCTCCGAATACGGCGCGTTCGAGATCGTGCGCTTCCAGACGTTCACGACCGAGATCTTCACCGAGTTCAAGTTCGACGCCCAGGCCGCAGGTGCGCTCGCGATTCCACTCGTCATCCTCGGACTGCTCGTGCTGTTCGTCGACGCGATCATCCCGCGTCGCGGTGTGGCCCGAACCACGCCGCGCCGCCACCGGAGCCGGCGCCGGATGCGCACGCGCACGGTGCCACTCGTGCTCGGGCTGATTGCACTCCTCGGTCTCGCGGTGGGCGTGCCGATCGGAACGCTCGTCTATTGGGTGATGCAGCACGACCACAGCACGCTTCCCGCGGCGGCGACGGTTGGCACCGCCACCTGGACGACGGTGCGCTACAGCGCGCTCGGCGCGCTGCTTGCGGTCGCAGCGTCGTTGCCGGTTGCAATGATGTCGTTCCGTCGTTCGACGGGGCCGCGTGCCGCGCTCGAGCGCAGCACGTACGTGAGCCAAGCAGTGCCCGGCGTCGTTGTCGCGCTGGCGCTCGTCTATTTCGCGACGCACTACGCGTTCCACTTGTATCAGTCGAGCCTCTTGCTCGTCGTTGCGTATGCGATGTTGCATTTCCCGCTCGCGTTCGTCTGTGTGAAGACGTCGGTTGTGCAAGCCCCGGCCCGGCTTGTCGACGTCGGACGTTCGCTCGGGCGCGGTCCGCTCAGCGTCTTCTTCCGTGTGACGCTTCCACTCCTCGCGCCCGGTTTGCTGGCAGGCTTTTGTCTTGTGTTCCTCACTGCGGTCACCGAGCTCACGGCCACGCTCGTGCTCGCGCCCATCGGCGTGCAGACGCTCGCGACGCAGTTCTGGGCGTATCAAAGTGAAGCCGCGTACAGCGCCGCCGCGCCCTACGCGCTCGTGATCATCGCCATTGCGATGGTGCCGGGCGCCTTGCTCGGTCTCTGGTTCGATCGCGAGAGCCGGCTGCTCGCAGGGAGCGGAACGTGAGCGCGATCGAAGTTCGCGGCGTCGCCAAGCGGTTCGGTTCGACGCCGGTGCTCACCGACATCGATCTCGTGGTTCCCGACGGCTCGATCACCGCGCTGCTCGGCGCGTCGGGGAGCGGCAAGACCACGCTGCTGCGTTGCATCGCCGGCTTCGAACGGCCCGACAGCGGCACGATCAAGATCGGTGACCAAGTCGTCGACGACGGCCGGCGCATGGTGCGGGCCCAACAGCGCGGTGTCGGCTACGTGCCGCAAGAGGGCGCACTGTTCCCGCACCTCACGGTGCTCGGCAACGTCGCGTTTGCGTTGTCGCGGCGCGAGCGGGCGCGCGCACGCGAGATGTTGGAGCTCGTCGGGCTGGAAGAGTTCGCGCACCGCTATCCGCACCAACTTTCGGGCGGCCAACAGCAACGCGTCGCGCTCGCGCGCGCACTCGCCAACCGTCCCAAAGTGGTGTTGCTCGACGAGCCGTTCAGTTCGCTCGACGCCACGTTGCGTTCGTCGCTTCGGCAAGACATTGCGAGCGTGCTGGCCGAAACGGGAACGACGACGTTGATGGTGACGCACGACCAGGACGAAGCGCTGTCGTTGGCCGACCAGGTCGCGTTGATCGGCAATGGTCACATGATCGCGTGCGCGGAGTCGCACGAGCTGTACCACGATCCGCCGACGGTGGCCGCCGCGATGTCGCTCGGGGAGGCGAACATTCTCTCGGCCCAGGCGGAAGACGGTCGCGTGATGTGCGCGCTCGGTCCTGTCGAGGTGCGGGCATCGGAACCGGCAGTCACGGGACCGTGCCTCTTGTTGCTGCGACCGGAGCAACTGGTCGTGCGCGCCGTGGCCGACGCGGAAGCGACGCACGGGTCGGTGAGCGACGTCGAATATCACGGCCACGACGCGCTGGCTCGCATCGACTTGGTCGACAACCCCGGCGAGCATGTACTCGCTCGTGTTCCCGGCGAGCTCAATCTTACGATTGGCGAAAATGTTTGGATCGAGGTGACCGGCGCCGGCCTCGTATGGCCCGCGTTCGCGTAGGCGACGCCAGACCACACGCGCCGCCCTCGTACACTTCGCTCCGTGGCAGAGGACGCAACCGCACGTCCGACGTTGCCGTCGGAACGACCGAAGAAGCGCGGCAAATACGTCGTCGCCGCGTTCGTCCTCGCCGTGGTGGCGATCACGGCGGTGCTCGTCGGCGCGCACACGAATGCGTCGACGATTTCCGGACCGGTCAACGTCAACAAGCTTTCCGATATCGGGCCCGCGCCTCCGCTCGATGCCAAGGGTTGGATCAATACGCCGCCGCTGACCGCGTCCGACCTCAGAGGCAAGGTCGTGCTCTACGACTTCTGGACGTACTCGTGCATCAACTGCCAACGTACGTTCCCGTATGTCCGGTCGTGGTACGACACGTACCGCGCCGACGGGCTCGTCATCGTCGGTGTGCATTCACCGGAGTTTGACTTCGAGAAGGTGCACTCGAACGTGCAGGACGCGGTGAAGCGCTACGACGTCACGTGGCCGGTCGCGCTCGACGACGACATGACGATCTGGAACGAGTTCAAGAACCAGTACTGGCCCGCTGACTACATCGCCGACAAGACCGGCGAGATTCGTTACCAGCACTTCGGCGAGGGCGACTACGACAACACCGAAAACGTGATTCGCGCGCTTCTCGGGTTGGCGGCCAGCGCGCCGCGCGCTCAGAAACCAACGAAGACGCAGACGGCCAACGCGTCGATCAATCCCGAGACGTATCTCGACACTGAGCACGGCGAGATCGAGGCGTTCTCGGGAACGCAGTCGTACGGCGATCCCGGAAAGGTCCAGCCTCCGCAGGCGGCGTTGTTCGGGAAGTGGACCGGTGACGCACAGAAGGTGGTGTCGGCGGCAGCTGGTTCCGGCATCGCGATCGGAACGCAGGCTGCACAGGTCAACCTCGTGATGGCGCCGCCGGCGAATGGCGCGGCGATCGACGTGGTCGTCACGGTCGACGGGCATGCGGTTCCCGTCGATCTGCGCGGTACCGACGTCCGCGTCGATGGCAAGGGCCAAACTGTCATCACCGTGAACCACTCCGACATGTACAACGTGATCCAGGCGCCGGGCGTGCAGACGCATCAGCTGCGATTTGTCGCCGAGGCGCCCGGTCTCGAGGCGTACGACTTCACGTTCGGCTGATCGCGTGGGCAACACGCTGACGCAGGTTGTGGCGTTGTTCGGCGCGGGTGTTGCGTCGTTCCTCGCGCCGTGCATCATCCCGTTGGTGCCGGCGTACCTCGGCATCATCGTGGGCGAAGTAGGCGACACACACGACGCCGCGCGCGCCGTCCCCGCGACACTGTTGTTCATCGCCGGGTTCACGACCGTCTTCGCCGGGCTCGGCGCGATCGCGGGTGCCGTCGGCTCGTCGCTCGCAACGTTTCAAAACGGCGTCCGAGTCGTCGGCGGCGTCATCATCATCGTGTTGGGCCTCGCGTTGCTCGGCGTGTTGCGGGGACCGTTCGCGCGTGAGAAGCGATTGATTCCGACCTTGCCGCACGTGACCGGGGTTGCCCGTCCGTACATCGTGGGTGTCGCGTTCGGTGCCGGGTGGAGTCCGTGTGTCGGTCCGTTGCTCGCCGCGGCGTTGACGATCGCGGCGCGTTCGGGCGAAGTCGCGCGCGGCACGTTGTTGCTTACTGCCTACGCCGCCGGTATCGGGGTGCCGTTCTTGCTCGCCGCGCTTGGGCTCGCGTCCGCACCCGGTGTTACCGATCGGCTGCGTCGAGCGGGCCCGACGTTGGAACGCGTGGCCGGCGCGCTGCTCGTCGTGCTCGGCGTGTTGCTCGCGACCGACACGTACGTGCATCTCACGTCGTATCTCGCGCGCTTCGTCCCCGCGGTCCACGGTCTGTAGAAGGAGCGTCGTAGATACGCGCTCAGCGCGCATTTACGACGCTCCTTCCCAGGCGTGCGAAGTCGTCATAACGCACTCGCCAAGACGTTGTGCGTTATGACAACGGAGCGATACCCGCGTCGTTGCGCGCGAAAACGCTCACTGCGGTTGGGCGATGAGCGAGTGAAGCTTCGCCCGCAGTGTGCGCGCGTCAGCGACTGCGTTGGCTTCGACGTCGTTGTTGAAATACGCGTACAGGTCGGAACCTTCGTGCAGCCAAGCCGCGAATCGCTGTGCATAACTCGTGAGCCGGCGCGCTCCGTAGCGGCCGTGGTACGGCTCGGTCAGGGCGCGCGGACCGTGGAACCGGGCGTACACCCAGTCGGTCGTGCGTATCCAAGGGTGCTTTTCGAGCAAATCGTGAATGCACAGGGCGGCGCCGTGGCGTTCGAGCACAGCGAACACGTCGTCGCGTAACCACGAGGGGTCGCGCAGTTCGACCGCCCAGCGCATGTCGCGCGGCGCGACCGTCAGAAACTCGTCGAGTCGCTCGACGTTGCGTTTCCAACGGGGCGGTAACTGCACAAGCGTCGGGCCGAGTGTTCCACCGAGGCGGCGCGCTCGTTCGAGATGATTCGGTAACCACGTTTCCGCGTCGCGCAGCTTCTTACGATGCGAACCGAACGAGCCGAGCTTCAATGCGTAGACGAATCCGGTCGGTGCCGCGGCGGCCCAGGCATCGAATGTTTTGGGCGCGGGCAGGCGGTAGAACGTCGAGTTCAACTCGACCGTGTCGAACTGTTGTGCGTACAACGCGAAGAAGTCGCGCGGTCGCGCGTCAGCGGGATATACGCGGCCGCGCCATTCGGGATATTGCCAACCGGAACAACCGATACGCGCCACACCGAACCCGGATTTGCGGTGCAATTTGTCGGGTATCGCGAGAGTATGGCTCACGATGATCCAGCCGCGTTTGGCCGGCAGCGTCCAGCTCCGAAAGCCGTGCTCATGCCGACCGACGTTTCGTCGCGCGTCGGCATCTTCGACCGTTTCGCCGGCGTGTCGTCGAAGATCGCGGCACGCGCTGCGTTCTTCACCTTTTGCGTCTTGTTAGTCGTCTTGTGGGCGCCCACGATTTTCTTCCTCAAGAGCGTCGACACGTGGCAACTGATCATCAACACGGTTACGACCATCGTCACGTTCTTGATGGTCGCGCTCCTGCAGAACAGTCAGACCCGAAGTGATCAGGCCGTGCAACACAAACTCAATGCAATTGCCGACGCACTTGCCGACCTCATGGCGCGTACCGACGGCGGCACCGGTCTCGCGAGTGACATCGCCGACCTGCGCGCCGCCGTCGGGTTGGAGCAGCTGGAAAGCACGTCGCACAATCAGCGCGACGGGTAGCGCCTACCGGTCCTGATGCGCTTTTTGTTGCTGCTCGTACGCTTCTTTTTCGAGGCGGGCCTTGTCGGCTTCAGCCTCCTTGCTGGCGACCTCGCGTTGGGCCGCCGCTTTCTCCTGCTGGGCGCGGCCTTCTTTGCGCATCTCGTCGTTGCCCGTCACCGCGCCCGCGGCTTCCTTTGCCTTGCCCTTGACCCCTTCGACGACACCTTGGGCGCCGGACTTCGGTCCGCTCGAGCGTTCTGCCATGAGAAAAAATCCTTCGTGTTCGTGGTTCCGCCTCGAAGGGTTCGTACCCACCTCGCATTCGCTTCCGCCTGAGACTCGACGCTCCGTCGGTGCAAGCGCCGGAATCGGGTGTTGTGTCCGGTGCGTGGGTACGGTGGTGCGCATGTCCGCCGAGTACGAAATTCCCAAGCCCGAGCCGAAACCGGAAGACGAGAAAAAGTGGCTCGAGCTGCACCATCTCGCCGAGCGCGCGGTACTGAAAGGTGAGCCGTACGGTGAGGAACGCTGCGGCAATTGTTTGTACATGCTGCAGGCCGACGAGCCGATCTCGTATTGCTGGCACCCGCAACTGCGCATCCTCGTCGGCGCGCAGTGGTGGTGCCAATGGTGGGAACGCATCGAAGAGTGACGCGGCCGCATGGCGTGGGTAGGCCTCTCTTGCCGCGAACGAGAGAGGATGCTCATGACTGCACCCGACGACCGCACCGTTCCGTCACGCGAAACGCGCGACGAAGAGAAGCGTGAAGCGAGCACGCCGCCCGGGACCGTTCCCTCTTCTGAACGCGGTGAAAAGTCGCAGCCGCCCAGTGACGTCGACGACGACGTCAAAGAAAACTACGAAGAGATGATCGAGCGCGGCGCCAATCAAAAGGGCGAGGGGCGAGTGGACTAGCGGCCGCGCGCCGCGTCTACCGGTCGACGGCGCGTTCGAGCTCGGCTTTGGTCATTTTGGAACGGCCCTTGATGCCGCGCGCCTTGGCTTCGTTGTACAGCTGATCGCGTGTGCGACCGCCGGGGCCGCGATGCGAGCGCAAGCCGCCGCGCCGGCCCGACGAGATGTCGTCGGTCGACGATGTGCTCGCCGTCTTGGCCTCACCGGAACGGGCACGCTCCTTGTTGACGGTGCGCGCCGCAATCTCTTCGGCCAAGTCCTCGCTGTCGCCGCGCGCTTCGAGGCCCTCTTTGATGTGTTCGTACTGGCGTTCGCGCTTCTCGCTCCATGCTCGCTGCGGCATCGGGCCTCCTTCGTCGCCTCCATCGGATACAACGCGTGTACCCGTGCGCCGCGACGCGAGAAACCGTTCGGTCGGGTCACCACTCGATCCGTTCGAGCACGGACGGATCGCCCGCGTACGGATCGCGTGGGCGCGGCCACGGCACGACCAGATCGGTGATACCGGCTGCGGCGTACGCGTCACGTACGCGCGCGAACGCGTCGGGCGATGCCAGGCCGGGATCCAGGCTCGGGCCGGTCAGGACGAGCCGCTCAATCGATGCGGGATCGCGACCGATTGCTGTGCACGCGGCTTCGAGACGCGCGAGTTGCTCGCGAACGATCGTGGCGCCTTCGTCGGCAGCGATGAGCGGCCCGCGGTATCCCGACGGTCCGGTGGTCACCCACGTCGCCGCGAATTCGGCTGCGACGCGACAGCCGCGCGGCCCGGTCGCCGCGATCGCGAAGGGCATGCGCGGCTTTTGCACGCACCCGGGATACGTCCGGGCTCCGTCGGCGCGGTAGTACTGCCCGCTTTCGGTTACCGCCGGTTCGCGCAGCACGCGATCGAGCAGCGCGACGAACTCGGCGAAGCGCTCGGTACGTTCACACGGCGACCAGGCGGGCTCGCCGAGAATCGTCGCGTCCCATCCCGGGCTGCCCGAACCGATACCCACGGTGATGCGACCGTTCGACACGTCGTCGAGCGTGACAAGTTCCCGCGCGTAGGAAACGGGATGGCGAAAGTTCGGCGACGTGACGAGCGGACCGATGCGGATGCTGTTGGTGGCGACGGCCGCGGCCGCGAGGGTCGGGACGGCGCCGAACCACGGTTCGTCGCGCAGTGCGCCCCACGCGAGATGGTCGTACGTCCACGCGTGGTCGAAGCCGATCTCTTCGGCGCGCTGCCAGATCGGCCGCTGTCGCGCCCACGTGGTTTCCGGAAGGATGACGACGCCGACGCGCATGTCAGCGGTTCTGCGCTGAGACGATCCACGCGCCCGATCCGAAGATGACGCCGTCGGGCCCCGCGTGTTCGGCGAACACCGCGCGCAACGCGTCGAGCGCGCGGTTGCGATCCGACTCCGAAAGGTCGGCGGTCAGTCCGCGCACGACGCCACTCGTCCGAAAGAACGCCATCGAACTATCGGTGTCGGCACCCGCCCAGAACGGCTCGTCGATGGCGTCGAGTGAAACGTCCGCGAAGCCGGCATCCATCAAGACCTCGCGTGTGTAAGACGCGTCGGCGAGACCGAACGGCCCCGGGCTGCGCGGCGGGGGCACCGGCACGTTGCGACCGATCGCCAGCGCGCTGCGAATGCGGCGCTGCCACTCGTTCTCGGGCAGCGCCCGCCATACGACGGCGACGAAACGACCACCCGGCCGCAGCGCGGTCCGAATGTTGGCGAACGCGGCACGGGGATCGTCGAAGAACATCACACCGAAACGACTGATCGCGAGATCGCGCGACGCGACCTCGAACGGATGGCCCTGGGCGTCGCCCTGCACGAACTTCACGTTGGCGACGCCCTCGGCTTGGGCTTGGAGCTGGGCCCGTTCGAGCATGCGCGACGACAGGTCGATGCCGAGCGCGTCACCGTCGCCGGCGGCGCGGGCCGTGGCGCGTGTCGTGGCGCCGTTGCCGCACCCGATGTCGAGCACGTGATCCGTCGGCTTCACTCCCGCGGCTGCGAGGAGGCGGCGTCCGTGTGCCTCGATGGCGCGATCGTGATGGCGCCACTCGCGCGACCAGTCTTCGCCTTCCGGTCCGTCCCAGGCTTGTGCCATGACGGCGTTCGGGGGGACGTTCGGGTTCGCGGGCTCCACGCCAGTTCCTCTCAGGGTTCTTCCCGGACGCTCAGGATGCCGGTGATGCGCAGGGTACGTGGTCGTTTCGAATTTCGATGCGAACCGCGGACATAAACGCTTCGAATTCGCCGATCATGGAGATATGCGCAGGGGGGTCGTGCTGCGGAAACGATCGACAGGTCGGCGCGTCCGGTTCGCGCTTGTGGCCGTCGTGGTCGGCGCGGGCGTCGCGCCGGCGGCCGCGCGTGCCGCGCCTCCCAGTTACGTGCGGCCCGGCCGGCTGGCGCCGACGCATCCCGGGGGCGCAACGCGCGTCGGTTCGGTACCCGACGACACGCCGATCGATGTCGACGTCGTGCTCGCGCCCGCGCATCAGAGTGCGCTCGCCTCGTTACTCCGTGAGCAGTACGACCCGCATTCGCCGCGGTTCCACCGTTGGCTCGCGCCCGGCGACTTCGATCGGGAGTTCGCGCCGAGTTCGGGAACAAGCGCAGTTGCCTCGTGGCTCCAGTCGCAGGGGTTGCCCGCACAAGTGAGTGCGTTCGACGTGCGCGTCCACGCGCGCGCCGGATCAGTCGCGCACGCATTCGGGACCACAATCGGCGCGTATCGCACTCGCGACGGACATTCGTCGTACAGCGCTGACGAAACACCGCAGGTGCTCTCCTCCTTCGCGAACGACGTGACCGCGATCGTCGGTCTCGACACCGACGTCGTCGCGCGCCCCTCGGTCGATGCCACGCCGCGTGCACGTGCGCAGTCGGCCGCCACACCCCATGCCGACGGCCTGACGCCGTGTGCGAACGCGACGAACAAAGCCAACCAAGGCTTCTGGACGCCCGATCAAGTCGGCTCGATGTACGGCGTCGGCCCCCTGCTCGCGGCTGGCCAGAACGGTACGGGCGAAAAGATCGCGGTTTTCGAACTGGCGCCTCACACGAGTGCCGACACGAGCGCCTACCTCACGTGTTTCGGGCTCACCAACACGGTGACGACGACGAAGGTCGACGGCGGCGGCACGCCGAATGCGACCGGCACGCTCGAAGCGAATATCGACATCGAAGAGGCCGCGACGCAGGCGACGCACGCGTCGATCGTTTCGTACGAAGGCCCGAACACCGATACCGGTCTCTACGACACGTATCACCGCATCGTCAGCGACGACACGACGCAGGTGATCTCGACGAGTTGGGGCTTGTGCGAGACCGACGAAGCGACGGAGACGAAGAGCACGTTCAGCGCGCTCGACGCGCTCTTCCAACAAGCGGCCGCGCAGGGGCAGGCTGTGCTGTCGGCCACCGGCGACAGCGGCTCCGAGGATTGTTGGGCCGCGGACAACTCGACCGCGTTGAAGGTTGATTCGCCGGCCGACGATCCGTTCGTAACCGGCGTCGGTGGCACCACCTTGAACGCGATTGGCAACGAACCCGTGTGGAACGACTGCGAAAGCGAGCCGTCGCTGACGCAATGCGAGACCGACCTCGGCGGCTTCACGCCGGGCGGTGCGGGTGGCGGACTCTCGTCGCATTTCACGCGGCCCGCGTGGCAGCCGGCGGTGAGCGGTGGCACGTGTTCGCTGTCGTCGTGTCGCGCGGTTCCCGACGTCAGTGCGAATGCCGGCGTCGGTGAGGTGTTCGAGTCGGGCGGCGCCTGGACAGCAGTCGGTGGCACCTCGATTGCGGCACCGAAGATCGCGGGGATCATTGCCGACATCGACACTGCCTGCACGGCGCACATCGGCGACGTCGCGCCCGCGCTCGACACGTTGCAACAACTCGGCGTGTACTCCACCGCACTGAACGACATCACGGCCGGCGACAACGACCTGACCCGATCGCACTCCGGCAAGTACGCAGCGACCGCGGGCATCGACCTCGCGAGCGGCGTGGGCTCGCCGATCGCGCGCGGGTGGTCGTGTCCGAACATCGCCTCGTTGGGTGCAGCATCGGGTGCAACGGGCTCGCAGCTGACGATCGGCGGCCTCGGTCTCGAGAAGGCCACGTTCAAGTTCGGCGCGACGACGGCCTCGGTCGTTTCGGCCAACGCAACGAGCGCGACGGTGACCGTGCCGGCCGGTTCGGGAACGGTGACCGTGCAAGCGTCCGACGCCTTCGGAACCGGCGTGCAGACCGCGTCGTTCACGTTTACCGGCGGTGGACCGACCACGACGACGTCGTCGACGGTTCCCTCGTCGAGCACGACGAGTTCGTCGACAAGCACGACGTTTGGTTCCTCGTCCACGTCGACGAGCACGTCGACCACGACAACGACGGTGACCCCACCGCCACCTCCCCCCAACACGACGAAGTACCGCATGGTTGGTTCCGACGGCGGCATCTTCGACTTCGGCGGCGCGCCGTTCTACGGTTCGACGGGAGCAGAGAAGCTCAACAAACCGATCGTCGGCATGACCAACGATCCGGTCACGGGCGGCTATTGGTTCGTCGCTTCCGACGGTGGCATCTTCGCCTACCACGCGCCGTTCGAAGGCTCGACTGGCGGCGCGCCGCCGGCCGCGCCGATCGTCGGCATGGCCTCGACGCCGACCGGGAACGGGTACTGGCTTGTCACGAGCGCCGGTGGGGTTTTCCCGTTCGGTGATGCCGGCCACTACGGATCGGTCGCGGCGCCGCACGCGCCGATTGTCGGCATCGCGGCAACGGTCGACGGGCACGGCTACTGGCTCGCTGGGAGCGACGGCAGCGTGTATCCGTTTGGCGACGCGCCGAACTACGGCTCCGAGTTCGGTGTTCCTCTTTCGAAACCCGTTGTCGGTATCAGCGTCGACGTTGCGACCGGCGGCTACTGGATGGTCGCGTCCGACGGCGGCATCTTCGCGTTCCATGCCGCGTACTTCGGATCGGAAGGCGGCCAACCGCTGAACCAGCCGATCGTCGGCATCACGACCACCGGTGACGGCAAGGGTTATTGGATGGTTGCGCGCGACGGCGGCATCTTCACGTTCGGCGACGCGAAGTTCCGCGGTTCGATGGGTGGTACGCCGTTGAACAAGCCGATCGTCGGTATGGCGGCGATGAACTAGAAAGCGATCATGCGGCCGGGCGCTCGTCTGACCATCGAACAAGCTCGGTGCTTGGCGGTCGACGCCCAGGGCCTTGCTCGGCCTCGTCTGAAGCGTGCCGGCCTGCAAGCGTTGCGTGCCGCGCTCGAGACGGTAGAAGTGTTGCAACTCGACGCGATCAACGTGCTCGAACGCACGCAGTTCCTCGTGCCGTTTGCGCGCATCGGCGCATACGACGTCGCACGCTTGCACGATCTCACAGGTCCGGGCGGCGAACTGTTCGAGTATTGGGCCCACGCGGCGTCGCTCGTTCCGATGGCGCGGCATCCGTTGTTGCGTTGGCGCATGGCGAAAGCCACGGCGCCCGACGACGGTTCCCACAGCGCACGCCGGCGCGCGTTCGCGGTCGAACACGCCGATTACATCGCCGCGGTGCTCGGCGAAGTGCGCGAGCGCGGCCCGCTCGCCGCGTCGCAGTTGGTCGACCCGCGGCGCCGGACCGGCGAATGGTGGGAACGGCGGAGCCTGGGCCGCGTGGCGCTCGAGTTCTTGTTCGAACGCGGCGACTTGGCGGCGTGGCGCGCGCCGAACTTCGAACGCATCTACGACCTCACCGAGCGCGTCATTCCTGCCGACGTGCTCGCGACGCCGACACCTGATGTCGACGAAGCCCAACGCGAACTTGTGTTGTTGTCGGCGCGCGCGCTCGGCGTGGGGACGGTCAGCGATCTCGCGAACTACTACATGCTGAAAAACCGGGATGCGGCGTTGCGCGTCGGGGAGCTCGTCACCAAAGGTGAGCTCGTCGAAGTCGAGGTCGAAGGCTGGCGCGATCGCGCGTACGCGCTCCCGAACGCGACCGTGAAACGGTCGCGCCGCACAGATGCCGCGTTCTTGTCGCCGTTCGACTCGCTGATCTGGGATCGGGCTCGTACGCGGCGCCTCTTCGGGTTCGAGTACCGGATCGAGGTCTACACGCCGGCGCCGAAACGTGTGCACGGCTACTACGTGCTCCCGATGTTGCTCGGTGAAGAGCTCGTGGGCCGGTTCGATCTCAAAGCTGACCGGCGCGCATCGGTGCTGCGCGTCCAAGCGGCTCACATCGAAGACGGTTGTGACCGGGCGCTGGTCGCAGCCGCGGCGGCGGCCGAGCTCGACCGGATGCGTAACTGGCTCGGCCTCGACGACCTCGCGGTCGCGCGGCGCGGCAATCTTGCGACCGAGCTGCGCAAACACGCACATTCCTGAATTTCGGCGCATGCGATTCGTATGCTCACGCCGTGACCGTCCGGCGAACCGTCGCGATGCCTGAACCGTTCCACGTCGGTTTGACCTTTGGGTCGGCGACGCGGGGCCGGCCCACGACGCGCATCGGTTCGGCCGAACTCGTGCACGCGATGAATACGCCCGCGGGGGCGGCGACGATCCACGTGCGCATCGATCGGCGCGCGGCCGCGGTCGAGGTCGAGGCGTGGGGGCCGGGCGATGCGTGGGCCATCGATCACGCCCCCGCGTTTCTCGGCTGCGCCGACACTGACGCGTGCGAGTTCGCGCCGGCGGATCCGCTGCTGCGTTCGCTCGCGCGCGAATGCCGCGGCATGCGCTTGACGAGTCTTTCGCACACGCTCGACTTCGGGGTGTGCACGATCATCGAACAGCGCGTGACCTCGCTCGAGGCCCGGCGCTCGTGGCGCGCGCTCGTGTACCGCTACGGGGAGCCCGCGCCCGGCCCGTTCGATCTGCGGGTCCCGCCATCGGCAGACGTCATCGCGCACATTCCGGATTGGAAGTGGCGGCGGCTCGGCATCGAGGGTCGCCGGTCGGCGACCGTGCGCGCGTTCGCGCGTGAGAACGCGCGCGTCGAACGGTCGACGCGCGAAGGGGTGCGCATGCTCGACGCGCGCCTGCGTTCGATCCGCGGCATCGGCATCTGGACCGCGGCGACCGTCACACACACGGTGCTCGGCGATACCGATGCGGTTCCGGTGGGCGACTGGCACTTGCCCGGGCACGTCGGATACGCGCTCGCCGGCGAGCGCGACGCCGACGATGCCCGCATGCTCGAACTGCTCGAGCCGTATCGGCCGCACCGCGCCCGGGTTTGGCGATTGATCGTTGCGGCCGCGCCCGCGCCCGAACGGCGCGCGCCCCGGGCCGAGATCCTCGGGCTCCTCGCGCTCGAAGCGCGCCGGTGAACCGCGCCGTCGCGGTCGCAGGGGTCGGCCAAACCGCGTATGCGCGCGACATGGGCCGAACCGAGTTCGACCTCGCGACGGAAGCCATCGGGAATGCCTGTGCCGACGCCGGTGTCGCGGCACGCGCCATCGACGGCTTCGTGAGCTACCACATCGAACAAGTCGCCGAAGTCGACCTCGTCACCGCGTTCGGCATCGACGACCTGCGCTTCATGGCGCGCACGCCCTCAGGCGGTGGCGGCGCCGCTTCGATTCTCGGGCTTGCTGCAGTCGCCGTCGCCAACGGCACTGCCGAGTGCGTCGTTGCGTTTCGTTCACGCAATCGTTCGAAGGCAGCTTCGTACGGCCGCGACCCGAACCAGGGTGGTCGGCCGTGGGCGAAGGCCGGTGCCGAGCTGCGCGACACGCGGCAGTGGCACCATCCGTTCGGCGTCGCCGCGCCCGCGCACGAGTTCGCGTTGATTGCGCGCCGTCACATGTCGGTGTACGGCACGCGCGCCGAGCATTTCGGCATGCAGAGCGTTGCCCAGCGGTTCCACGCGAGCCGCAATCCCGACGCCATCATGCAGAAGGCCGTCACGCTCGACGAGTGGGCGGCGTCGCGCCCGATCGCCGATCCCATTCGTCTTTTCGATTGCTCACTCGAAAACGATGGGGCGGCCGCGGTTCTCGTCACGACGCTCGAACGGGCGCGTGACCTTCGCCAGCCGCCCGCGCGCGTGCTCGCGCAAGTGCAGTACGGCGCGCCCATCCACACGCAGCTCGCCGAGTTCTTTGCGACCACGGCGGCCTTTGGTGAACGCGACGGTGGTGCCGTGACGGCGGGGGCGCGCCTGTTTGGCGAAGCGGGCATCACTCCCGCCGACGTCGACGTCGCGCTGATCGTCGAACCGTTCAGCGTCGCGGTGCCGCTCGCGCTCGAGCAATACGGGTTCTGCGGCCGGGGCGAAAGTGGCCCGTTCATCGAGATGGGCGCGACGCGCTGGCCCGACGGCGCGCTGCCGGTCAACACGCACGGCGGCTCCAACGGTGAGGCGTTCGTGCACGGCGTGAATCATCTTCCCGAAGCGGTGCGCCAGGTGCGCGGCACCGCGTGCAACCAAGTCGCAGGTGCCGAGATCGCGTTCGTGTGCGGCGCGATCAGCGATCCGTCGGGCGCGGTCTTGCTCGGAGCCGACCGGTGAGTGGCCATCCGCGGCCCGCGCCGGTCGACCCTGACGCCCGAACCTTCTGGGACGCCATCGCGCATGGCACCTTGCTGTTCCAGCAATGCGCCGAATGCGGAACGTACCGGCATCCGCCCGCGCCCGTGTGTGCTGCGTGCGCGGCGCGCACATCGGTGTGGACGCGCGCGGCCGGGACGGGCGAAGTGTGGTCGTACACGGTCGTGCATCCGCCGACCTTGCCGGCCTTCGCGGATCGCACGCCCTACGGCGCGGTAGTCGTCCGTCTCGACGAGGGCGTGTTCATGGTGAGCAACCTCGTCGACTGCCCGGTCGAAGAGCTCGAGGTGGGTGCGGCGGTCGAGCTCGTGATCACCACCGTCGACGACGACCTCAAGCTCCCGCTCTTTCGGCGCGTCTGACAGCCTGAAAGGCTGAAGGGATGACACCCGACGACATGCGTGCGCTCGTCCATCGCCACATCGAGGTCGGTTTCAACCGTGGCGACTGGACGGTCTGTGAGACAACGCTCGCCGACGACTACACCGCGCGCTACGGCGCCGACGGCGCGGCCAACGTCGGCCGCGACCACTACGTGCGCGTCTGCAAGTATTTGCGCCGCTCGTTTCCCGACGTTGCGATCACGATCGAGGACCTTGTCGTCGAAGGCGACAAGATCGTCAATCGTTACATCGAACGCGGCACTCTGAGCGGCGCGTCGTTCCTGGGCATCGAACCGGCGGGGCAGCGCTACGCGAAGCCGGGCACGACGGTGTACCGCGTCGCCGACGGCCGGCTCGCGGAATCGTGGGGCGTCGAGGACACGCTCGGTTGGTTCCGTCAGTTGGGCAAATACAGCGACTGACATCCCAACAACTGTTGGCAGGGTTTTGCCGCGTATTCGGCGCTTTTTCGTGCCAACAGTTGGTGGCGGGGCGACCGGAAGGCCGGCGCGCACGACGTACCGTGAAGGGTTATGGCTATGGGAATGGGCCACGGCGGCCCTCGAGGAAACGCGGGTTGGGGGCTGATGCGCTCCCTGCGCCGCGACGAATCCGTCACGCAGTACCGATTGCCGCGGGGGATTACCCGCCGCATCGCGGGCTTTGCCCGGCCCTATCGCAAGCTCCTGGCGATCTTTCTCGGGCTGATCATTGCCGACGTGCTCGTCACCGTCGCCAACCCGTTGATCTTCAAGGCGATCATCGACAACGGCATTCTGAAGGGGAACACCAGTCTCGTCATCGGTCTCGCGCTGCTCGTCGCGGTGCTGGCCGTCATCGACGCCGGCCTTTCGCTGTGGCAACGCTGGGTTTCGGCGCGCGTCGGCGAGGGCCTCATCTTCGACATGCGCAAGCGGGTGTACTCACACGTGCAGAACATGCCGATCGCGTTCTTCACGCGCACCCAGACGGGGGCGTTGATTACGCGTTTGAACAACGACGTCCTCGGGGCCCAACAGGCGTTCACCGACACGATGTCGTCGGTTGTCGGCAACGTCATCACGGTCGTCGTGACGTTGACCGTGATGTTCTACCTGTCGTGGCAAGTCACGCTCATCGCGCTCGTGTTGCTACCCGTCTTCATGTTCCCGGCTCGCTGGGTCGGGCGGCGGATGGCCGGCCTGACGCGTGAGGCCTACGCGCTGAACGCGGAGATGAACACGACAATGACGGAGCGGTTCAACGTCTCCGGTGCGCTGCTCGTGAAGCTGTTCGGCGATCCGAAGGCGGAATCGCATCTCTTCGACACCCGCGCCGCCCGCGTGCGTGATATTGGCATCACACAGGCCATGTACACGCGCGTCTTCATGGTCG
Source organism: uncultured Actinomycetes bacterium (assembly GCA_963841195.1). GTDB lineage: Bacteria > Actinomycetota > Acidimicrobiia > IMCC26256 > PALSA-610 > CAWJBX01. The sequence goes on from CAWJBX010000003.1 coordinate 108,606, forward strand.
GTCTGCTGCTCACCGCGTCGCTGGCCACCGCGTTCGTGTACGGCTGGGGCGGTGTGATGACGATCCATGGCGAGCTCGAGATCGGCACGATCGTTGCGCTGACCGCGTACCTCGGCCGCCTGTACGCGCCGCTCACCGCGCTGTCGAACGTGCAGGTCGACATCATGACCGCGCTCGTCTCGTTCGACCGCGTGTTCGAAGTGCTCGATCTCGAACCGATGATCGCCGACAAGCCCGACGCGGTCGACGTGCCGCGCGGTCCGACGACGCTCGAGTTCGAGCACGTCGACTTCAGCTATCCGTCGGCCGAAGAGGTTTCGCTCGCGTCGCTCGAATCGGTTGCCGTGCTCGACCAAGCGCCCAGTCATCCGGTGTTGCACGACGTTTCCTTCTGCGCCGAACCGGGTCAGCTCGTCGCCCTCGTCGGTCCGTCAGGCGCGGGCAAAACGACGATCAGCCAGCTCGTGCCGCGCCTGTACGACGTGCGCGCCGGTGCGGTGCGCGTCAACGGCATCGACGTGCGCAACGCGACGGCCGACTCGTTGCGCGCCGTCATCGGCGTCGTCACGCAAGACGCGCATCTGTTCCACGAGACCATCGCCGACAACCTGCGTTACGCCAAACCCGACGCGACCGACGCCGAACTGCACGAGGCGTTGGATGCCGCGCAGGTCGGCGGTCTTGTTTCGAGCCTGCCCGACGGGATCAACACCGTCGTCGGCGATCGCGGCTACCGCCTGTCCGGTGGCGAAAAGCAGCGCATCGCGATTGCACGCTTGCTGTTGAAAGCGCCCGATCTCGTGGTGCTCGACGAAGCCACCGCGCACCTCGACTCGGAATCGGAAGTGGCCGTGCAAGATGCGCTGGCCCGGGCGCTCGAGGGCCGCACCTCGCTCGTCATCGCGCACCGGTTGTCGACGATCCGTCAGGCCGACCAGATTCTCGTGATCGAGGACGGCCACATCGTCGAGCGGGGAACCCACGCCGATCTGCTCGAACGGGGCGGCCTCTACGCCGACTTGTACCGCACCCAGTTCGAACATCAAGCCGACCGTTCCCAGTTACCGGCCGCTGATTGAGCGAGAATCTCCGGCGATGAATGTCGTCGGTGCGTGGTTCGAGAACGCGCTCGTGTTCGCGATCGTGTTCCCCGCACTGCTGGTTGCCGAAGCGGTTATCCCTCCGGCAGGCGGCCGGCGCCGGTTGCGGGGCCGATCAAGCGACGTCGCGTGGCTCGCGGCCGTGTTGATCGCGGTGCCAGTGGCCGCGCTGGTCAGCGTTCGGGCCAGTGGTGTGGTCGCGCCCCACGGTCCGTTTGCGGCGTTCTTCGCGGACGTGCCGATCGCGGCACTCGTGGTCGCGTTCGTCGGTGCCGACTTCGTCGCGTACGCCCTGCACCGGGCCGAGCATCGAGTCGCCGCACTGTGGCGGTATCACGCGGTTCATCACGCCAGCACGCCTGTCGACGCGCTTGCCGGCTATCGGTTCCATCCAGTCAACATCGTTCTCGAACGTTGTCTCCCTGTGCTGGCGATCGCAATGCTCGGCGTACCTGCCGCCGCGTTCGTGCCGTATCTGGCCGCCGCGTTCGTCGTGACGGCGATTGCGCACGTGAACATCGCGGTACCCGCGACGCCAGTCGATCGCATGATCGTGACGCCCGCGTATCACCGCCACCATCACGAGCACGAGCGTCAGCATTACGCGTTCGTGCTGCCGCTCTTCGACCAGCTGTTTGGTTCGACCGCTCAGCGAACGATCAACAATCCGATCGCGAACGACACGGCGTTGGCCGCGAACGCGATGCCCACGAGTTCGGCGAAGGCGCGTCGGTAGATCAGCCACAAGAGCGCGGCTTCGCCGAGCCACGCGACGAAGATCTCGACGAATACCACCGCGCCGGTCGTTCCGAACGGGCCTTCCAACGCGCGTCCGATCACGAGGAATGCGAGCGGGTGCGAGATCAGGTTGACGACGATGGCGGCGGCGAGCGCGCTGCGAAACGTCGCGTCGATGACGCGCTGCAGGAGCGAGGTGTAGATCGGAACTTCGATGAGCAGCGTCAGCGCAAGCGCGAGCAGCTCACGAGGAGCCGTGATCGTCGACACGCGGGGGAGGAGGCGGCGCGCTCGGCGGTTTGCGGCGCCGGCTCAACAGCACGACGATCACGATGGCGGCGAGCACCAACAACACGAACACGACGAGCACGAGGATGAGGCCGATTGCCACGCCGCCGCCGCCACCGGAGGCGATGTCGGCGAGCACAGTGAGACGCGACATGAGCATCATGCTACGAACGCGTCAGGACGAACGCGTGGATGTCAGCGCGGCGCGCCACGGTGTCATGTCGAGACCCGGGTAGCGCGCGCCGACACCGGCGATCGTCTCCTCGGTCCAGTACGCGTTGCCGGGGCGCGGGAAACCGAGGAGCGCGAGTTGGCGCGGCGTCGCGGTGCGGACCCAGTTGTGCCACGCCGGTTGAAAGCCCTTGAACGGCCACGCTTGGTATCCGCCCCATTCCATGGCCGCGGGCCGGAACGCGACGTGCATCATGAAACGCGACTGTCCGGGCTCGGTGATGTCGACCGAACGGTGGTACACGTCCGGGCGGTAACACACGATGGTGCCGGCCGGTCCGATCGCGGCACCCTCGTCGTTGTAAAGGTGCGCGTAGTCGGTGAGGTTGAGCGTGTGTTCTTCGACCGGGACGTGCGCCGTCTGTTCGCGCGGCACGAAGCGCGTCGCGCCGTTCGCGAGCGTGACGTCGCTCAAGTACACATACATCTCGACCTGTTGGTAGCCCTGGTCACGCCGGGGGACGGTCAGCGTCAGATTCGGATAATCGGCGTGCAGCAACCGGTTGAAGCCCGACGGCTGGTTCGCGTACTTCGCGGTGAGGAGCGCGCTGTAGCAGCGGATGTCGTCCGAACCGAGCAACTGTTCTCCGATCGCGATGACGGTGTCGTGCATCACGATGTCGTTCAACGCCGCGCTGTCGAACGGGAACTCGGGCCAGGCCGCGTCCCAGTCGCGCCAACGCGCAGTTGTGTCGGTTTCGCCCGCATCCATCTCGGCCGCCGTTGGCATCAGTTCGCTGATCGCGGCCTGGGCTCCGGCGACGGTTTCGGCCGGCAACGCCGACGGGAGCAGGCACCAGCCATCGTCCCGCCACGCTGCTTCGAGCGCCTGTGTCAGCCCGGCCGCCATGGGCGTACTGTACGAGGGAACCTGGGGAGTTCACCACGAGGACAACGCGAGGAGCGTGCCATGTCTGACAAGCCGAGCTACCTCGGACTCCTGAACGCAGTTTCGAACGCGGAAGGAATCGCGAACGTTTACCTGCGCGCGTGGGCCGACGTGACGCCGAGCGCCGACGTCCGCAAAGTGCTCCTCACCGTCGCAGCACGCGAAGGCGAGCACGCGGCGAGCTTCGCCAAGCGCGTGAACGAGCTCGGCTACGAGGTTCGGCGCAAGCCCGAAGACGACGAGCGTTGCGCCAAGGCCGTTGCGCTCGTCACACAGGACTGCTCCGACCTCGAAAAGATGACGGCCCTGGGGCTGCACAAGCTCGACTCGGGTTCGAAGCCCGACATCTTCGACGACTTCTTCAAGGACCACTCGATCGACATCCGCACCGGTGAGCTGCTCGGCCGCTACATCGCGGAGGAGCGCGACTCGGCGCGCTTGTTCCGGAGTTGCTACGACCAACTCGTCGCGGCCAACGGTGGCGGCGCGGCCGCGTCGGCACGCGCCGACCGGATCGACGCGATCGAAGCGAAGGTCGACGCGGTGTGCGCGGTTGTCACCGAACTCCGCGACGCGCTGTTGACCGACGCCCCGTCGACCAACGGCTCGAAAGCCAAAGCCCGCACCAAATAACCGCTCGGGGCGTCGCCGACCCGTACAAACGACGGGTTTACGACGCTCCGTCAGTAGTGGCGGAGTTCGATCAGGTGGTGGCTCGGGTCGAACACGTAGACGGCCTTGCCCGCGCCGCGCGCACCCGGCTCTTCGCCCGGCCCGCGCATGTTGCCGACGTCGTGAAACGAATCGCCGTATTCGATGCCCGACTCGCGCACTCGCGTGAACGCGGCGTCGAACTCGGGCTCCGTCATTGCAAACGCGAGGTGGTAGTTGCCTTCGGTTCCCCACGGCGCGAGCTGCAACGTGAAATCGGGTGAGATCCGGATCACGCGGAACGGCGGCTGTTCGCCGTCGTCGGCGAATCCCATGAGCTCGGTATAGAACGCGACGCTTGCGTCGGCATCGTTGACCGGCAAGATCATGTGGTCGATCTGCATCACGGGAAGTACCGTACCGGCGTGATCGATCCGTTCGCACCGGCCCAACTCGGTCCGGTCACGCTGCGCAACCGCGTCGATCAAGGCCGCGACGTTCGAAGGCCGCACACCCAAGCGCGTTGTCACGCCCGAGCTGATCGAGTTCCACCGGCGGTATCGCCGCGGGCGGGGTCGGGATGACGACGGTTGCGTATTGCGCGATTACCCGCGCCGGCAGCACCGACGGTCATCAGATCGTGCTCGACAATCCCGACGTGGCTACCGGCCTGCGCACGCTTACTGACGCGGTGCACGCCGAAGGCGCGGCGATCGCGGCCCAGCTCGGGCACGCGGGCCCGGTCGCGAACCCGATGGGCACGAAGTCGCCCGCACTCGCGCCTTCGCGTGTGTTCAGTCCCCTCGGCATGCGCCGCACCCAAGCCGCGACGCTTGCCGATCTCGACGCGATCACCGAGGGCTACGCGCACGGCGCGCGCGTCCTCCGCGACGCAGGGCTTCGACGCGATCGAGATTCACATCGGCCACGGCTATCTCCTCAGCTCGTTCTTGTCGCCACGCATCAACAAGCGCACCGACGACTTCGGCGGCAGCCTCGAGAATCGCGCCCGCTTCCCGCGCGCGCGTCGTGCAGGCCGTACGCGAAGCCGCGGGCACCGACATCGCGGTGACCGCGAAGACTCAACATGACCGACGGCGTTCGCGGCGGCTTCTGGATCGACGAGAGCGTCGAGTTCGCGCGGATGCTCGAAGCCGACGGCGCCCTCGACGCGCTCACGCTCACCGGCGGCAGTTCGTTCGAGAATCCGATGTACCTCTTCCGCGGTGACGCGCCGGTCGCGGAGATGGCCGAGATGTTCCCGCGACTGCTGCAGCCCGGCGTGCAGCTGTTCGGCGGCCGCTTCTTCAAGGACGTATCCGTTCGAGGAGGCGTACTTCTCGGACTATGCGCGCCAGTTCCGCGCCGCGCTCTCGATGCCGCTGATCCTCGCTCGGCGGGGTCAACCGGCTCGCGACTATCGAAGACGCCCTCGACGAACGGGTTTGCGTTCGTGCAGATGGGCCGGGCGCTTCTGCGCGAGCCCGAGCTGCTCGTCGAGATGCAGAAGGACCCGCACCGCGAATCGCTCTGCATCCATTGCAACAAGTGCATGCCGACGATCTACACGACGACGCGCTGCGTGCTCGTTCCCGACGAGCGCTAGCGCGAACTACACCTCGCCGGGCTCGAGGCCCAGGTACTCCTCGAGGTTGCGGTGCAGGTTCACGATCCGGCATTCCTCGGTCTCGGACACCGTGAGGTGCGTGAGCCCGGGCTGATGCATGCCCCGCTGGCTCCGTGCGAAGTTCTCGAAGTCCTGGTTGAGCACGAGGCCGATGGGGAGATCGTCGTCGTAATCGAACGTCATCGCCGCGGGCTGCACGCGCGGCGTCGTGTCGCCCGCGGCGTACCGATCGAACATGAACGTGTCCATGTGCGCGTCGTCGGGTGTCGCGCCCGGGCCGCGAGCGCACGACCTGCACCATGTCGGAGAAGACGAGGACGGTCAGGTTCGGGAACAGGTTGTACTGCTGACATGTCGAGCAGCCGGTGGTCGTCGAGGGTTGCGAACCAGTCGTGGCCGGCTGCGATGCCCCGCGTCCGCACGATCTCGGCGATCGCGCCCCGCATCGTCCCGCCGGGTGCGACGTCAGGCGCGGGACCGGCGTCGCGCTGTTCGACATTGCCGACGCGCACCCCCATGATCTCGACGAACGCTTCCCAGACCGCTTGATCGTCGGGACGTCGCGCAAGCGCGGCGAAGGCAGGCCGTACGACTGCTCGAGCTTGCCGTGGCGGGCCCACACGACCTGCGGGCCGTTCACGTCGTCGCACATCGGCAACATCTCGCGATGAATGCCCTGCACGTGGTACGTCTCGCTGAAGCCGTCGATCAGCGTCTTCCAGTTGCACGGGCGGGCGATCGAGTCGTGGTCGGGCAGCGCATCTCGTCGATGCGCGCCCACGCGCAGTCGTCGGGGACCGCGCCGAGGAATTCGGCGAGCGGTTCGGCGTCGAGGGCGAGGTTGACGAAGACGAGCGGACCCCACGTGTCGACCTGCGCCGGAATTAGTGGCAGGTCGGTGGCGCCGAGTTCGAAGATCCGCCGCGACGGTATTTCGCGCAGTTTTCCGGTCAGATCCCAGGTCCAGCGATGGAACGGGCACCGGATCTCCGTAAGCACCGAGCCCGTGCCCTCGCAGAGCGCGCTCCCGCGGTGACGGCACGCGTTCTGGAACGCGCGCAGGATTCCTGTCGTCGTCGCGCACAATCAAAACGGACAATGGTCCGAGCTGGTGTTCGTGGATAGTCGCCCGGCGATGCGACGTGGTCGATTGCGCACGCAAACTGCCAGACCCGCGGCCAGAGGCGTTCTTGCTCGCGCGCCGCGAACGCCGACGACACATACCGGGCAGTGGGGATGCTCATCGCCACAGCAAAATCGTCGCGTTTCCTCCGCATGGCCACAAGTTCGTCACCCCGACGACACTTTCGGATCGACAGATGCGCACAATGTCCCTACGCTCCACCAGACAACAACCCCGGGGGGAAACACAATGCGCCTTCGCTGGTTCGCGATCGCGGTCCCAATGATGCTCGTCGCCGCTGCATGTAGCAGTGGCAAGGCGAGCAGTACTGGAAGCGGAGGTCTCGGTACCACCGCGCCCGCCGCAGGCACCCGGCCCGCCGCGTGCAGCACCGCGCAACTGACATCACCCGAGACTGGGGTCACGCCGACGACGATCACCGTCACGGTCGTCGCCGACGTCGGTTCACCGATCCAGCCGGGTCTGTTCAAGGGCTCGATGGACGCAGTGAAGGCGTGGGCCAACTACATCAACTCCAACGGTGGCCTCGCATGCCGCAACGTCGTCGTGAAGACGGTCGACTCGCAGTTGTCGGCCAGGCCGACGCGACGAACGCGATCGTCGGCCGCGTGCTGCGAACTCGATCGCGCTGGTCGGCACGACCGCGCTGTTCTTCCAGGACGTCGGCGTCAGATCGAAAACTGCAAGGACAAAGCCGGCGCCACCACGGGTCTTCCTGACATCGCCGAACTGCAGACCGAGCCCGACGCAGCAGTGCTCGAAGCTTTCGTTCGCCGACGTTGCCGACGGGCTCGTCGTGCCCGTACAGCGGCACCGGAAAGCGCACGTTCACGGTCGGCCACACGCAGTACGACTACTACTTCAAGACGTTCCCGAACCTGAAGCTGCACGGTGTCTTCACCGTTCCGAAGGACTTGCCGTCGACGATCGCGTCGACGATGCCGATCTTCCGGGCCGAGAACCAGATGGGCATCACGAGCGACGCCGAGTTCGGCATGAGCGGTACTCGCGATCCAGACCGACTACACGCCAGGTCGTCGCGGCGATCAAGGCGCACAACTCCAACTACGCCCGCAACGGCCTCGACTACAAGGGCACCGTGCTCGAGCGCAAGGAAGCGCAAGCGCAGGGCGTGACCACGGTGAAGGTCTGGGACTGCTCGGTGCAGTGCTACGACAAGCGCCTGATCACCAACGGCGGCAGCGCTACTGAGAACCAGTACGTGTGGCTGAACATCCTGCCGTTCGAGGACAGCGGGCGCGAACCCCGAACTCGACAACTTCTTGAAGTACGACAAGAAGCCCGACGGTTTCGGTGCGCAGGCGTTGGTCGCAGGCGAGTCGTTCGCCCAGGCGGTCAAGGACACGATGACTGCGCACGACGGCGACCCGAACTCGATCACCCGCGCCAACTTGTTGACCGCGATCTGAACGGCATCCACAGTTTCAACGCCGGCGGGATGATCCCGACCGAGCGACTTCGGGGGCCACAAGGGCAGTACGTGCCTCGTCGGCTTGCAGGTACAGAACGGCAAGTTCGTTCGTATCGACCCGACGCAGCCGGGCACCTTCGACTGCGACAACAACAAGCCGCCCGTGACCTTGACGATCGACCCGATTGCGGAATACCACGGCTAATCGCAACTAACCGAGAGAAAGAACAATCGTGAGCCAGCGGTGGTCGAACCTGCTCGTCTGGGTGGGAACGATTCTGTTCGTCGTTCTCGTCAGCAAGGAAGCGTGGGCCGGTAACGCGGTCACCGGTTCGAGCCTGCTGAATGTTGTGATCTTCGCGTTGCCGATCGCCGGCATCTATGCGATGTCGGCGACCGGCCTCGTGGTCGTGTACACGACGACTGGCATCTTCAACTTTGCCCAGGGCGCGATCGGCATGTTCTTCGCGTTCCTCTACTGGCAATTGACCGCCGGCAACCAGGGCGCGTGGCACCTCCCGACGTTGATCGCGTTTCCGCTCATCCTGCTCGTGCTCGCGCCGCTCGTCGGTGTCGCGCTCGACCGGGGCGTCATGCGCCACGTGCAGGGCCAGTCATTGGTCGTGCAGTTGATGGTCACCGTCGGTTTGCTGTTCGCGATCATCGGGCTCGTCAACATGATCTGGAACCCGGAGATCGGTCGCAGCCTGAGCCCGTTCTTCGGTGTCGACAAAGGCATCCACGTCAACGGCCTGCTGCTGACGTGGGGCCGCATCATCACGATCGTCGCCGCCATCGCGCTGGCCATCGGATTGCGCATCTTCTTGTTCCGCACCCGTACGGGTATCGCGATGCGAGCAGTGGTCGACAACCGGGAACTCGCGGGCCTCACGGGCGCCCGGGCCGCATGGCTGTCGAGCTTTTCGTGGGCGTTGGGTTGTTCGATCGCCGCGCTCGCCGGCATCTTGCTCGCACCGGAGACGGGTGGTCTCGCATCGGGCGGCGCGTTGACCCTGCTCGTCATCTCGTCGTTTGCGGCCGCCGTCGTCGGCCGTTTGCGCAGCCTCCCGATGGTCTACGTCGGCGCGTTGATCCTCGCCCTCGCGCAGCAGTACGCCCAAGCATTCCTGCAGTTCTCCGGGCGGTGGACGAACGTCAAGGACAACGCGCTGCCGACCATCATGTTGTTCATCGTGCTGTTGCTCCTGCCGCGCGCCGGATTGCAGTTCGCGCGGGTGGGCAAGGCGATCAAACATCCCGAACGCGTCTCGACTGTCCGCGACACGGTGCTCGGCATGGGCTTGCTCTTGCTTGTCATGGCCGTCATCGTCCAGTTCCTGCACGGCAACAATCTCACGGCGTTCATCAACGGCATGTGCATCGCGATCGTTGCGCTCTCGTTGGTTCCGTTGATCGGATGGTCGGGGCAGGTGTCGCTCGCCGGGCTCGCATTCGCCGGTATCGGCGCGACGGTGTACGCGCGGTTGGGTGGAACGCACGGAAGCCCGTGGGCCGTCCTGCTGGCCGGCCTGATATGCATGCCGATCGGCGCGCTGCTCGCGTTTCCCGCGTTACGACTCCAAGGTCTCTATCTCGCGCTTTTGACAATGGCGTTCGCGTCGCTGGTCCAGTTCGTGTTCTTCTCCCAACCCTTCGCGATCGGCACTGACAACCGACCGGTAGAACGGCTGAACCTCTTCGGCGTCCACTTCAACAGCGACAAGTCGTTTTTCTTGCTCGTTGTCTTCGTGTTTGCGATTCTGGCCATAGGCGTTGTCGCGCTCAGACGCAGCGCCTTCGGGCGCCGATTGATCGCGCTCCGCGACAGCGAAGCCGCGTCGGCGACCGTCGGCGTGAACATTCTCGAGACGAAGCTCGCAGTCTTCGCACTTTCGGCGGGTATCGCCGGGATCGCGGGCGCGTTCCTCGCGATGGACTACAAGACGGTTTCGCCGACCGGGCAGAACTTCGAGATGCTGAGCGGCCTTCCGGTCGTCCTCGCGTTGGTCATCGGCGGCGTTGCGTGCGTTTCCGGCGCGCTGTTCGCCGGCTTGTTCAGCCTCGGCCTGGTGTTGATCCAGTCGAACTGGCACTTGTCGCTGTGGGCCGACATCACAACGTTGGCGCCCGGCCTCGCGGTGCTGAGCGTGATCCAGTCGCCGTCGGGCGCGGTCGTGAAGATCGGCGAGAGCTTCGCGCCGTATCTCCCATGGCGCGCCGATGCGCGTCGCGACGCCGCCGAACTGAAAGAAGCGAACGCGGAAACCGAAGTGGGCGAGCTCGGTCTCGAACGGCCGTTCACCGAAGCCGACGTGTTACTGGTCGACCGTCAGCTGGGCATCAGCAACGATGTGCCACGCGTTCCGGTAGCGGGCGCCTGAGATGGCGCTCTTGAAAGTCGACAACGTCACGGTGCGCTTTGGCGGTCTGACCGCCGTCGATAGTGCCGCGCTGACAATCGAACCGGGCGCGATCACGGGCCTCATCGGTCCGAACGGGGCCGGGAAGACCACGCTGTTCAACGTGATTACCGGCTTGCAGGCGCCGACGCGCGGCGAGATCGACTTGGACGGCCGCGACATCACGCGCAAGCGTCCGTATCAGCGCGCGCGCCTCGGCATCGCGCGTACGTTTCAGCGACTCGAAGCATTCGGGAGCCTCAGCGCACGCGACAACGTGATCGTCGCGCTGGAGATGCGGCGCCGCTGGCAGAAGCCGAAGCGCCCGCTCGACGAAGAAGCCGACGAAATCCTGGCGCGCGTCGGGATCACGCACGTCTCCGACAAGCGGGTCGAGGTGCTGCCGACGGGGGTTGCCCGGCTCGTAGAAGTGGCGCGTGCGCTCGCGACGAACCCCAAAGTGTTGTTGCTCGACGAGCCGTCGTCCGGTCTCGACGAAGGCGAAACCGACGCGCTCGGTGTGTTGTTGCATCAGGTCGCGAACGACGGCATCGGCGTGCTCCTCGTCGAGCACGACATGCCGCTCGTCATGGACTGCTGCGGTTTCATCAACGTGCTCGACTTCGGGCGCGTCATCGCCGAGGGGACGCCGACCGAAATCCAGGCGGATCCGTCGGTGCAACGCGCCTATCTCGGTACTGCCAAGAGTGCGACATGAGCGACGACGACGTCGTTCCCGTTCTCGAGCTCTCTGCGATCCGCGCCGGCTACGGCAGCATCGACGTGCTGCACGGCATCGAACTCGCGTTGCAGCCGGGCGAGGTGTTCGCGCTGCTCGGACCGAACGGCGCCGGCAAGTCGACCACGCTCGCCGTCGCGTGCGGCGCGATCACTCCGCATTCGGGGAGCCTGTTCCTCTGCGGCCGCGACGTCACGGGCGCCGCGCCCGACGCGATCGCGCGCGCGGGCGTCTGCTTGATTCCTGAGGGCCGCGGCATCTTCCCGAACTTGAGCGTCGCCGAGAACCTGCGGATGGCGTCGTACACGGGCGTCTCCTACCGCCAAGTCCTCGACCGGGCATTTACGCAGTTTCCCCGGTTGGGCGAACGGCGTCGCCAGACATCGGGCACGCTTTCGGGTGGGGAGCAACAGATGCTGGCCATGGCCCGCGCCCTGGCCACCGATCCCGCAGTGCTGCTGATCGACGAGCTCTCGATGGGATTGGCGCCGATCATCGTCGAGGAGCTGTACGGCCATGTGCAGCGGATTGCCCAATCGGGCCTCTCGATTCTTATTGTCGAGCAGTTCGCCCACGAGATCTTGGGAATTGCCGACCGCGCGGGCATCATGTTGCACGGCCGGATTCTCCACACGGGTGCGCCGACGTTCATCGCCGACGAGCTCGCAGACGCGTATCTCGGAACTGAGCACCAGCACACTCAATCGCTTTCGCAAGCAAGGAGTGCCGAATGATGACCGACGACCAGAACGCGAAGGCCGCGCCCGTGTCATCCGCGCGGCTGGACGAGTTCCAGGCCGAAGTCGCGAAGCTGAAGGTCACGGGCGGGGGCGCGAACCCCGAGCGGCTCGGGGCCCAGTGGGGCGTCGGCCTGACGATCTTCGGGTTCGTCGTGATGGTCATCGCGTGGTGGAGCGCGCACAACTCCGGCGACGCGGTCACCGGGCTGCGTTCGATCATCATCGGCACGATCGGGCTCGGCATTTCCGTCGTCGGCATCGTGATCTGGTTGCGCAACTCGATCACTCGCTACCTGCGCTACTGGATCATTCGTCTCGTCTACGAACAGCGCGAGCAAACCGAACAGATCGTCGAAGCCCTCCGCAACAAGTAAGCCTGGGGCGTCGTTCACTGTCGCGAGGCGATAGCGAGCGACGCTCGTTATCTGACGGGGACGGTTATCGGTGGGGCGGCGATGTCGGTGAAGAGGCCGCGCGTCACGTGGATCTGCAGGATCCACTTGCCCGCGGGTGTCAAGAACAGCCCGTTCTGTAGCCAGTGATTCGGGCCGGCCTTTTGCAGGTTCGCCGCAATGGAATTCGTGCCTTGCGTGAACGTCGCGCTGATGTTGCTGACGGGGAACGCGCGACCGTCGGGGAGCAGCGTGTAGATGTGAATCTCGTTGGGCCCGACCTTCGACGGCTGCACGATCACGCTGATCGTCATCGCGCTGCTCCCCGTGCCCGCAACGACGTCTTTCGTGAACAAGTTGGGTGCGAGGGCCGAGCGCGCCGGCTGCGCGTTCACGAGGAGCGCAGTTACCGCGAGCACTGCGATCCCGAGCAGCACCTCAGTACCGACTGACCGGCGGAGTCCCGTCGTGGTTTTCTCATCGACGGCGGCGACCACGCTGTCGGGAGCGCCGAGCGGAGCCGTCTGCCGGGCGCGCACGATGCGCCGGCTCACTGCCGCGACGCCCACGAGCACCGCAACGATCGCCAGCTTCACCAACAAGATGTTTCCGTACGACGTCGACGTGTAGCCCCGGATCGTGAAGCCCACCTGCCGCCACGCCGCGAAGAAGCCGCTGACGATCAGCGCGATGACGCACCAGAACGCGAGCCGCGAGAACGTCACCAGCGCGCGTCGCAAACTGCCGCTGAAACCACCGCCGAGCGCGCCCGCAAGCAGCGCGACCAAACCACCAAGCCAGATGGCCATGCCGAGTACGTGGACGGTGTCGAGCGGTACCGCGATCCACGTCCAAGCACCCGTGTACGCGTGTCCGCTGAGGCCGAGTGTCGACGCGAGCAACACCGCGAGCACACCACCGAACGTCAGCGTGCCGATCGGAAGACGCCGCTGCTCGCTTGCGCGCCGCATCATCGAGAGCGGTATCAGCAGTAAGAGCAGCAGCACGATACGGAGCCGCGCAATGGTCCCGTAGTGCGTCGAGAGAATGTCGTGGACGACGCTCCACTTGAACGCGTCGGAGAGCCCCGAACCTTCGCCGTATGGCCCTTCGAGCATGATGCCGACGATCGTGGCGAACATCGTGAGGCCCCAGCCGCTCCACACGATCACGCGCAGCCGCCCGGCCGCGCTCGTGCCCCGCGCGATGAGGAACAAGAAGACGCTGCCACCGATCAGCAGCGCAAGCCCGGCGTACAACAACACGCGGTCGATACCGAAGAGCACGCCGACGGTCTTGTCCGACTTTCCGATGCTCGCGGTCGAACAGCCCGATTGCGCGGCCGCGTTTCCGACGGTGAACGAGAACCCGCCGTGTACAGGGTGGGAGTCGGCCGAGATCACGCGCCAGAAGACTTGGTACGTCCCGTCGGCGAGATGCGGGACATCGGCCACAACTTCGTGGTCGGTCGTCGGAGAGTGGTGCGGCGCACCGATCGTGATCCGCGAGCCCGAGCAGTCGAAGAGTTGTATCGCGCCGAGTTCGACTTCGACGTTCTCGTTGTATGTGAGTGTGATTTGTGGCGGCGAAGTAGCAACCTGGCCCGACTGGGGCGGATTGGTGTTCTCCAAGGTCGCGTGGGCCCACGCCGGAGCAGCGAACGCGACGACCAAGACTCCCGCGAGCACCACTGCGGCGAGGAGCCGAGACCATCGCCTCGTGCTCATCGAGCCGTGAGGATACGACGGAACGGGTGGTCCGCACCTGCACCAGGGCGCGTACGGGAGAACGGAGCCATGCGTCGTACGGTAGAGGCCGATGCGGAGCATCGTCGTGCGCGGTTCGGTGGCAGTCCTGCTCGGGCTCTCCGTGGTCGTGTTGCTCGCCGCACCGGCATCGGCACACACGATTTCGGGACCAAAGCCGACGAACTTCCGGTCGACCGTCGTCTCGGTGGCGCCGCCCGCGCCCGGCGTCGACGTGGCGATCGTCGATCTCGGTGCGAAGGTCCAACTGACGAACCACACGAACAGTGAAGTGCTCGTGTTGGGATACGAGGGCGAGCCCTATCTCCGCGTCGGACCACAGGGCGTCTTCGAAAACCTCAATTCGGCGGCGACGTATCTCAACGCGACGGTCAAGGGTGGCGTTGTGCCGTCCAACGTCAACACGGATCCGACCGCGCCGCCGAACTGGAAGAAGATCTCCGACGGGAACACCGCCCGTTGGCACGACCACCGCGCGCACTGGATGGGTGGCACGTTGCCGCCCCAAGTCCAAGCCCAACCTGATCAGTTCCACCGCATCGGCGTCGGACTGGTTACGTTCGAACAGAACAACGTCAAGCACACGATCGGGATCGCGCTCGACTGGGTTCCGGGGCCGAGTCCGGTGCCGTGGATTCCGGTGCTCGTGCTCGGCTTCGTGGGCGCGCTGGTGCTCGTCGGATTCATGCACCGCGAACACGTCGTCGCGGGCGTCGTCGCCGCGCTGGTTCTCGTCGACGGGTTGCACGCGATCGCGTTCGAGGTGGCGCGGCCCGGCTCGCCGCTTGCGAAGACGCTCCAGTTCTTCGGTCAGAGTTTTGTCTCGATCATCGTGTGGATCGTTGCGATCCCGACGGTGATCGGTTTATGGCGCCGGCGCGCGGAAGCGATGTACGGCGTCTTGTTCGTGGGCCTGATGGTCGCGCTCGTCGGCGGCGCAACCGACTTGCCGTCGTTGTGGAAGTCGGACCTCCCGCCGGCCGGCCCGGATTGGGCGACACGGCTCGAAGTCGCGCTTTCGCTCGGCGTCGGGGCGGGTCTCGCAGTCGGCGCGCTCGTGCAGATCGTCCGCCGTCAGCGCAAGGCGCGGCCCGAACGCGCACCCGGCATGTGGCTGTCGGCACTCGTTGTCGGACTGCGCGACGACGAACTCGAACGCATCGCAAACGAACTCGACGTCGACGAAGTCGGCGACGCCGCGCTGCGCGATTTCGCGAGCCGTTGCAACGTCGCCGCGTCCGCGTTCGACACCGGCGGTTTGCTCGTCACGGTCGACGCCACACACGATTGGACGATCAAGCGGGCCGACGACGCCGTTGTCGCGGTGAAGGGCCGTTCCGATCCGGTCGCGGCCGACTTGCGCGTCAGTTTCGCGACGTTGCTGCAACTGCTCGCGGGCACGGTGACGCTCGACCGCGCGCGTACGAACGGAACGGTCGTCGACGGCGACGACGCCTTGGTCAGTGCGGTTGCTCCGTGTCTGTCGGAGCGCGGTCCTTCGCCTGTCGCTTGAATGCTTCGAGGCGATCGTCGATCTCGGCTTCGCGTTTGTCTTCCCGCCGGTCGCGCCACGAGCGAAAGCCAAGGAACCCGAACATGATGACGCCGAACGCGATGAGCGCGCCGCCGGCGAGCACGGTTGTCGAGATGCCCTTGCCGCCCGGCGGCTTCGGCGGTTTCTCGCCGGCGTAAACGGTCTGGATGAAATACGGGTTGATCTTCTGGTCGCCGCCCGGCGCGGTGTGCGCGATGACCGTGCCCTTCGCGTCGCGCTGCGTGACGGGGATCGCGTACGCGCCCTTCGCAGTCGCGGTGAGCTGAACCGCGAAGTACGCACACGTGAACGGCTGGATCGTCGTCCCGTTCTGTCCGATGTAACGGAGGGTTTGCCCCGATTGCGTGATCTTCCAGCCCGGCGTGGGCACTGCATGGTTGATCTGCAGCCCGGTCGGGATGTCGATCTCGACATCGGGTATGGGCACCGCTTCGACGGTCACCGCGACGGTGACGTTGGCCGGCTGGCCGACCGGGATGATGGCGGCGACGGGGCAGACGTGCGCGCCGGCGGTTCCCGGCGTGAAGCCGAGCCCCAGCGCAACGAACACGGCCGCCACAGCCCAACGTGCGAGTCGCACGTGGGCACGGTACCGGCCGCAGGCGGGGCTGACGGGCAATGGACCAGCGCAGGCCGATACATTGGACAACGATGCGATTGCGAATGTTGCTGGGTGTGATTCTCGGGTTTGCACTGTTGCTCGCGGCGTGCGGCGGGAGTTCGAAGTCGAACGCCGGAGCGAATGGCACGACCGGCACCACGGTCCACGTCGCAAAGGAAGCCAGTAACCAGCCGTCGGAGTCCGCGCAAATGGTGTGCGAGGACGAAGCGAGCAAGGACATCCAGGCGGAGACCGGTATCAAGGCCACGGTGTCGAAGCCGACCTGGGACGTGAGCACGCACACCTACTCCTGCGATTACGTCTACCCGCAGGGCAAGATGACGCTGACCGTGCGCGAGTTCGACAACCCCGACGAGACCACCGCGTATTACAACCAGCTCGCGAACGAGAACGGTGGCAAAGACCAAGACATCACGATCGGGCAAGGCGCGTACACGACGAAGAACGGCAACACCGTTGTGCGCAAGGACTTCAAGGTCCTGACGGTCGACACGACGAAGCTCCCGGCGAGCTTTGGTAATCCGCCCGACACTCGCGCGAACACCTCCATCAACGTCGCGTCCGTGATCATGGGTTGCTGGACGGGCGCATAGCCAGGGTGTTCGGCAGGCGCCCAGCCGCGCCGCTGACGAACAACGCGACGACGCAGCTGATGCTGAACGCGATCGTCAACGCGGTCGCGCCCGACCACTGCAAGGCCGCGCCGGCGGCGACGATCGCGCCCGACGCTCCCGTTCCGAGCGCGACGCCGAGCGTGTCGCTCAGCTGAAGTGAGGCGGTCGCGGCGCCTTCGGCGCCCGGTTGCGCTTCGCCCAACACGATGAGCGAGAGCGGCGCGTAGCCGATGCCCATTCCGAGCCCGCCGATCGCCCACGAGAGCACCGCGAACGCAATCGGCACCGCGAAATGCGCGGTGATGATCATGCCCGCGATGCCCAACGCGATGACGGCCCCGCCGATGCGCACCATCGCGCGCGGTCCCTGGCGGGCGACGCCACGCGCTTGAATCCACGCGCCGGCCGTCCAGCAGATCGTCGCGGCGGTGAGGACGATCCCCGCAAGCGTGACGCTCGCGTGGCGTTGCTCGGTGAGCGTCAGCGACACGTACGCGTCGGTGCCGAAGAACGCGAACGTCATCAGTCCGCGCAGCGCGACCGCGGCGGGGATGCCGGGGGCGAGCCGGACCGTTCCCTTCGGCATGAGCCGCAAGAAGGCGCGCGTGCCGACGATTGCGCCGACGACGACCAGCGGCGGCGCGATGAAGAGGTTGCGGGCCGACGCACCACCGAGGAAGAGTCCGGCGCCGAGTGCGAGCAGCAGCGCGTCGCGGCGCCGGTCGACCGGTTCTTCGCCGCCCGGCGCGCCGATCGCGTGCAACGCCGGAGTGCTGAGCACGCCGGTGCACACGACGAGCGGTAGCAGCCCGAGGAACACCCAACGCCAGCCGAACGTGTCGCCCACCGCGCCGGCGATCGCGGGGCCAACGAGGCCGGGAATGATCCACGCGCTCGAGATGACCGCGAACATGCGCGGCTGCAGTTCGACCGGATAGGCGCGTCCGATCGCGACGTACGCGACCGCGGGGATCGCGCCCGCGCCGACGCCTTGTATGCCACGCGCGGCGACGAGCCACGCCATCGTCGGCGCGCAGCCCGCGCCCAAGAGCCCGAGGCCGAACAGCACCAACGCGATCGCGAACGGCCGGGCCGGACCGGTGCGGTCGGCCGCTCGGCCCGCCGCCACGATCCCGACGAGGCTGCCGAGGAAGAACGCGCTGAAGACCCAGCCGTACAACCCGATGCCGCCCAAGTCCTTGCTGACGAGCGGCATGACCGTGGCTACCGCGAGGGCCTCGAAGCCGACGAGCGTGATCGTCACGACGAGGCCGAGTGTCAGTGCCCGCCGCCCGGGCGCAAGCACGCCATCGGTTCTCGCGTCCGCGCGCCCGGTTGTCACTCGCACATCATGGGCCGTCCGGGCGCGGCTTTCTAATCTGAGTTCGCGCTCGGATTTGCGTATAGAACGCGTTCGATTTCGATCCGAAATGTAACGACCGGAGTACCGTCGAAAGCGACGTCGGGACACGACGACACGGCGACTGGCGGCGCACCGCCCCACTGCCCAGCACCGTGCCGGCCCTCACGGGTTGGCGTGGTCGGACGCCCGCTCACCACGGCCAACGGGGCCGGGGCGAACGTGGGTGACACAAGGAGAGAAGGTCATCGTGTCCGCATTCATCATCGTCGTCGGTCTCGCAGTCGTCGCGTTTGCGATTCTCGGCGCGCTGTTGTCGATCAACGTCATCGGTCCGACCGAGGTCGGACTCGTACAGAAGCGTTTCTCGTTTCGCCGGCTCCGGGAAGACAACCCCATCGCGTTCCGCGGTGAAGCCGGCTACCAAGCCGAACTCCTCACCGCCGGTGTGCGGTTCAAGCTGTGGCCGATCTTTTCGGTGAAGAAGTTCCCGTGGGTGCAGGTGCCCGCGGGCGAGATCGGCGTCGTGATCGCACAGGTCGGCGCGCCGTTGCCGATCGGTGCCAAGAGCGCGGCGTACGACGAGGAGTTCGGCAACTTCGTCGAACTCGAGTCCTTCGTGCACGGCGGTGGTCAGAAGGGTGTGCAGCGACCGGTGCTGCCTCCCGGCACGCTGTTGCCGATCCACCCGGTTGGTTTCTTGGTTGTCACTTCCCGCAAGGTCTACGGCTTGCCGGTCTCACCGGACCTCGCCGAACGGGCGCGCCAAACCGGTGGCGTGTTGCGGCCGGAATCGTTTGGTCTCACCGCCGAACAGTTACAAGTTGTCGTGATCGCGCCGCGCGGTCCGCAAGACATGATCGGCATCGTCACGACGCTCGAAGGTGGTCCGCTGCCGTCGGGCGACATTGCGAGCCGGTTGGGCGGCTTCCGAGACATCGCGAGCCTGGAACAAGCGAGCGACGTGCCGCAGGACTCCGAAGTCATCGAAGTGCTGCTCGGCTCGAAGAACGACTTGCACAACAACTATCAGGACTTCCAAGCGTTCTTGACGAGTGGTGGTCACATCGGTTTGCAGCACGACCCGCTGTTGTACGGCGCGTACTTGCTGAACCCGTTCCTCGTGCGCGTCGAGATGGTGCCGATGCTCGTCGTCAACCAAGGCGAGGTCGCGGTCATCAAGGCGTACGTCGGTTTGCCGACGCTCGACACCTCGGGTGAGGAGTTCAAGTTCGGATCGATCGTGCACCCCGGTCACCGCGGCATTTGGGCGGAGCCGTTGCGCACGGGCAAGTATCCGATCAACCCGCGTGTGTACGCGGCGGAGATCGTGCCGACGTCGATCCTGACGTTGAACTGGGCGCAGGCGGTGTCGACGGCGCACAACCTCGACGCGAACCTGTCGCCGATCGAAGCGAAGAGCCGTGAGGGCTTCGTGTTCCGAATCGACTTGCAGGTACAGATCCACGTGCCCGACACGCGGGCGCCGAAAGTGATCTCCATGGTCGGCACGATGCAGAACCTCGTGAACGAGGTGTTGCAAGCGGCCGTCGGGAACCATTTCCGAAACACGATTCAGGCGTTGGAAGCCGTGCGGTTCATCGAGACCCGTGGTGAGGTGCAAGCGAGTGCATACCAAGCGATCACGCAGTACCTCGCCGCGTACGACGTCGAGACGCGCGGTGTCTACATCCAAGATGTCGACTTCCCGTCCGAGCTCGTGGAAGTGCTGACCCGGCGTGAGATTGCGAACCAAGAGAAGGCGACCTACGCGGAACAGCAACGGGCCGAAGAAGTGCGCATCGACATGGAGAAGGCGCGCGGTACCGCTGACATGCAGGCCCAGCTTGCGCAATCGGCGGTCGGCATCGACATCAAGAACAACGAAGCGTCGGCTCGGGAAGCGCAGGCTCGTGGTGAAGCGGCCTACGTCGAGATGACCGGTAGGGCGGAAGCCGCGAAGACCGAGGCCATTGGTCTGGCCGAGGCCAAGGCGACCGAGGCGTTGGGGATCGCACGCGCCGTCGGCTTCCAGCGAGCAGACGGAAGCGCTCGGTCAGTCGGCGACCGCGTTGGTGGCCGTCGCGAACGCGGTGGCCGAGGGCAAGATCAACATCGTGCCCGAGGTGCTCGTTGCCGGCGGCGGTGGTGCCATCGACGGGTTGGCGGCGACGCTCATGCGGTCGTTCGCGCCGAACGGGAACGGCAAGGGCAACACCAACGGTGCGACCAAGCCGGAGCCGAAGGCGGTTGACGCCGCATAGGCCTGGATGCGGACACGGGGCGTCGCTCACTATCGCGAGGCGATAGTGAGCGACGCCCGGTGCGCGTTCAGTCGTCGACGATGCACTGACCGTTGATCACGTCTCCGGGACAGGGAACTGTGCTCGTTGTCTCGGGGGGATCGGCTTCGGTCGTGGTCGTCGTCGATTTCGGCGCTTTCGTCGTCGTGGTCACGACGACGGTCGTGGTCGTTGAGGGTCTCGGTGCCGCGGTCGTCGTCGAGACGGGCGGCGGGTCGAGTGTCGTGCTGGTCGTCGTCGAGGGGTTACACGGAACCGGCGCGTATATCGGTCGCCCGTGCCGGTGCCCGACAACGACAAGGCAGAACCGGTGGTGGTGATCAAGCGTCGTCGTCGTCACCACACTCGAGGTCGTGGTCGTCATCGGCGGATGATGTCGACGGTCGCGATCGTCGTGGTGCCGGTGGTGCCACGGACTCGCGCCAGCCGCGGTCGAGAGCACCACCGCGAGGACGAGCCCCGCGGCGCCTGGGAGTGCGACTGCCAAGATGCGGCGGCGTTTACGGCTGCCGCGAAGAACTCGTTGCATGCGACCACACTTTCGTTTGCGCGCCTTTCTGGCGCGACGCGGTGTAGCCCCTCAGCGTGCCGATTGCTCCGTTGCATATATCAACGACGAACCGAGCACTTCTTCTTGAGCGCGACGAGTACGCGCGAGGTCCCGCTTTCGTCTAGCGGGGCACGTCTTTCCAGGCGACGCCCTTGTCGGGCCGCGGTTCGCCGGGGAGGCCGAGCACGCGTTCGCCGATGATGTTCATCATCACCTCGTCGCTGCCGCCCGCAATGTGGCTCGCGGGCGCGCCGAGCAGCGCCTGCGCCAGAGCGCGTGTCGCCGGCGATCGCGTCGGGCCCCGCGATCGACACGGTCAACTCGCCGAGCTGCGTCATGATCCGGCCGCCGAGGAGCTTGCCGATCGAACCTTCCGGCCCGGGAATCTTGCCCTTGCGAAGCCGCGGTCAACGTGCGCATCGACAAGAAGCGTCGAGATGCGCGTGCTGGTGTAGACGTCGGCGAGCTCTTGGCGGATCTGGGCGTCGTTGTTCAGGCCCCGCTCGCTGTGCGAGGGCGATGACTTCACTCACGCCGCCGCCGCGACCGCCGCCTCCGCCCGAACCGATCGCGACCCGCTCGTTCATCAGCGTCGTGATCGCAACGGTCCAGCCTTCGTTCACGTCGCCGAGCACGTTCTCGTGCGGGACGCGCACGTCGTCGAAGAACACCTCGTTGAAGCCCGCGCCGCCGTTCATCTGCTTGAGCGGCTTGATCGTGATGCCTGGTGACTTCATGTCGACGATGAATGCGGTAATGCCCTTGTGCTTTTCCGCTTCGGGCGTGGTGCGGCAGATGATCTCGCCGTAGTCGGAGTACTGCGCGCCCGACGTCCACACCTTTTGGCCGTTCAAAATCCACTCGTCGCCGTCGCGCGTCGCGGTCGTCGCGAGCGACGCCACGTCGGAACCGGCACCCGGTTCGCTGAACAGCTGGCACCAGATCTCTTCACCGCGCAGCAGCTTCGTGAGATATCGGTCCTTCTGCGCGTCGGTTCCAACCGCGCGAATCGTCGGCGCGATCATCCCGAGCCCGATCACGAACGCGAAGTTCGGCACCGGGAACTTGCCCTCTTCCTGCCCGAAGATGATCTGCTGCATCGAGTTGCCACCGCGGCCGCCGAACTCCGGCTCCCACGTGATGCGAGCCAGGCCGGCGTCGAACTTCATCGCTTGCCACGTCTTCGCACGCGCCAAGTACTCGGGGCCGCCGATCTCCATGTCGTGCTCCGGCTGGGCGCCCGTCACCTTCGGCGCGTGCTCTTCGAGCCAGGCCCGGTACTCCGCACGCCATTTCGCTTCTTCCGGCGAATCGTTGAAATCCATGCCGCATCTTTGCGCGTCCCGGGGCTCGCCCGCATCCCGCCGGGTTGCTCGCCCTTGACCGGCACTCCCGTCCCGGGTCTACCGTCCGCACCATGGTTACGACGCCGTTCGATCGCTCGCCGGTCTCCGATCCGTCCGAACTCGGGCTCGACGCCGACGCGGTGACCGCGCTGTACGAACGGATTCAGCGCGGCGTCGACGAAGGCGTCAATCCGTCGTGCCAAATCGCGTTCGCGCGCGACGGCAAGGTCGCGTTGACGCGCACGTTCGGCGATGCCACGCCCGATGCTCGCTACGTGATCTTCTCGGCGACGAAAGCCGTCGTCGCCGGCGCGGTGTGGATTGTGATCGGAGAGGGCGAGCTCGACGTCTCGCGTCGCGTTGCCGAGATCATTCCCGAGTTCGGTACGAACGGTAAAGACGTGATCACGGTTGAACAAGTCATGCTGCACACGTCGGGGTTTCCGCACGCGCCGTTCAACGCGCTCGAGTGGGACGACCGCGAACGCCGGCTCGAGCGATTCGCGCAATGGAGATGTAACTGGGAGCCGGGCACCCGCTACGAGTACCACCCGACGTCCGCGCACTGGGTGCTCGCCGAAATCATCGAACGCACCACGGGTGGCGACTTTCGCGTGTTCATTCGCGAACGCATTCTCGAACCGCTCGGCTTGCGCGGCTTGCAACTCGGTGTGCCTCTTGACCAGCAAGGCGACATCACAACGCTTGTCAACACGGGCGAGCCCGCGTCGGCCGAAGAACTGCAAGCGCTGCTCGGAATCTCGACGCTGCCGCAGACTGAAGTCACGGCCGAAGCGCTTCTGAGCATGAACAACCCGAAGATGCGCGCGGTGGGCATGCCCGGTGGCGGTGGCGTTTCCAACGCGGTCGACCTCGCGCTGTACTACCAAGCGTTGTTGCACAACCCGGGTGGTATTTGGAAACCCGACGTGCTCGCCGATGTCACGAGCCACGTGCGCAACACCATGCCCGACTTCATCGGCACACCCGCGAACCGCACGCTCGGCCTCATCCTCGCGGGCGACGACGGACGCGCCGGCGCGCGCGGCATGGGCAAGACGGTTTCCCCGCGTGCGTTCGGGCACAACGGCGCGGGCGGTCAGATCGCGTGGGCCGATCCCGAGACGGGCTTCTCCTTCTGCTATTTCACGAACGGACTTGATCAACATCAAATCCGCCAATGGCGGAGCACCACGGCGATCGCGAGCCGAGCGGGAGCCTGCACCACTCCCTGAGCGCGGAGGCTCATCCCGCAGCCAGGATGGCCGATGAGCACGGGTGAGCCGGGCGGAGGAACGGTCCAACTCTCCCTACGCGTGGGGCCGCGCCGTCGCCGACGTCACCGTCCTCTTCGACTACTTCGACTTCGATCCGGCCCCGGAAGACTTCGAAGAGCCGACCCGCATCGAGCGGGTGCTCGAGCGGGCTCGCGTGGCCACGAGCCGCTTCCGCTGGCACCTGGATGACGTCACGGACCGGTTGCGGCCGGTGCTGCGTATCTGCGTCGCCGCGCTCATCCTGCTCAGCGGCCTCGGAACCGTGCTCGGTGTGAGCATGGCCGGCGTGCTCTTGGTCACGACCTGCTTCATCGTGGCGGTCACGTTCATTTCGCGGCGTGTGGTCGCACGGCACCGGGCGCAAGAAGCCGCCCGGCACCGCGCGCAAGAACGGGCCGCGTACACGCTCATCGAAGGGCCCCGCCGCGTCCCGATCGACGTCCTGCGCGTCCGAGACGGGGCGGTCACAACGCTGCGGCCCGAGACCCTCGAGGCGCTGCGCGGCTGACCGGCACCGGTTTGGCCGCCCCCGTAAGATGCCCCGAGCCGGGCGGGCAAACGATCTGGGGGAAAGATGGCTCGTACGGCCCGTTTCGGTGCTCTGGTCGCCGGCGTGGCGGCGCTCGTCGTTGTTGCCTCTGCCTGCGGCAGTTCCGGATCGTCGAATGCATCGCCGCCCAAGAGCAGCGGATCGGCGACGTCGACAACTGCGCCGCAAATCATCGTGGAACCTTCGGGCGTGCGCATCGTCAAGGGCAGCGCGAACGGTTCGTCGCCGTGCGAGAAGGCGGCCCCGACTCCCTCGTCGCCCGGTGAGCTCGGTGGGGGTACCGGCTCGAACAGCGATGTCACCGACGCGGCCGGCGTTGCCGCCGAAGAACACGGCGCACGCGGTCAGGTCGTTCCGAACCCGCTCACTTCGAGCCAGCAGGCGACGCTCAACCAGCAGCTCGCCGCCGCGGCCACGGTCGCCAAGAAGTACGCGACCGTGAAGGACGCCGTCGCCGCCGGCTACATGGAGTCGACGCCGTACGTTCCGTGCATCGGCGCGCACTACACGAACTTCGGGCTTGCCATCGCCGGTTCGATCCGTCGAAGCCCGCCGAGCTGCTCTACGACGGCACCGCGCCCGACCTCGAAGATCGTCGGCCTGAGCTACCTCGTGTTCCACCACCTGCAACCCGCCGCCGGGTTTCGCGGGCCCGAACGACTCGCTGGCACCAGCACAACGCCAACGGCGGATTGTGCATCAAGGGTGGGTTCGTGATCGGGAGTGAGTCGACGTCGCGTCAGCAGTGCTCCGCGATGGGCGGCCGCAAGACCGAGCTGACCGACATGTGGATGGTGCACGCGTGGGTCGCGCCCGGCTTCACGTGCGCGTGGGGCGTGTTCAGCGGTGAGTGCCCAGCACTCGGCGGCCAGCTCTGCGGCAACGACCACGAGGCGCCCGACCCGTCGAACACCTCGCAGTGCGGGAAGGCCGCAGCAGCCGCGCTCGGCACAAGCTCATAACGGCGACCACGTCGCGGTCCGCAGCAGCCGGCTTTCCCAGTCGTCGCGCACTTCGCAACGCGTCGTGCATCCACGTGCCCGGCCCCTTCACGTGGGCCGGGAGTTCGCGCGTGAACAGCGCCGGGAAGCCGCTCCGGGAAGTCGACGCGCTGCCACAGGATCACTTCGCGCCGGCGGGGCGCGCCGAGCGCGGCCTGGAACACGGCGAGCAGCGTGAGCAGCGAGCGCTCGGTTCGAGCTTCGAGGCTCGGTGCGTAGTGCGTGCGCGCGTTTTCGAGGTACTGTCGAGCATCGCTTCGTGCGGCCACGCGCTGTCTTCCATGTAGAGCGCGGCGTCGTGCTCGCGTCCGTCGGTCGGAACCGTCGCGAGATCGAGATCGCGCATCGGCGACCAGTCGACGGGAAGCAGCATCTTGCCCTTGACCTCGTGACGCATGCCGTCGACGTCGGCGGCCCAGCTGCGTAGGTCGCCGGTCTGCACGCGCCGCGCGAGCGACTCGTAGGCGGCGCCGTCGCGCAAACGCGGTGATCGTGGTGTGGTGGTACGCGCGGCCGGTGCCGTGCGCGAGCTTCAGGTAGTAGAGCAAGCGCGCGTCGTCGTCTTGCCGAGCATCGGCATCCAGCCGTCGCGAAACGCGTCTTCGAACTCGTCTTCGTGTCGGACCGACAACGGTGTGGACCTCGTGCAGCAGCAGCATCCGGTCAGCCTGCCATGCGCTCCAGCAGGAAGTCGATTGCGCTGGGTGAGCATCTCGACGTCGTCGGGATCGATCGCGGGGAACAGCGCGATCCGGAGCTGATTCCGGCCGAGTTTGCGGTACGGCTCGACGTCGACGATGCCGTTCGCGCGCAACGCCGACGCCGAGCGCGGCCGCGTCGACCGTTCGTCGAAGTCGATCGTCGCGGTGACCGGGCTGCGGTACGTCGGGGTCCTTCACGAACGGCGTCGCGTAACGGATGCCCGTCGGCCCAGCCGTAGATGGTGTGCGGCCGACGCGGTCGCATCGTCCCGCCGCGAACTCGAGCCCGCCGTTGTCGAGCATCCACTGCAGCTGCTGGTCGAGCAGGAAGAGCGTCGCGAGCGCGGGCGTGTTGTAGGTCTGGTCGAGGCGCGAGTTCTCGACCGCGATCGACAGATCGAGCGTCGCCGGCGATCCAGCGCGTGCGGCCTTGAGGCGCTCGATGCGCTCGAGCGCAGCCGGTGAGCAGAGCGCGAGCCAGAGGCCGCCGTCGCTGGCGAAGCACTTCTGCGGCGCGAAGTAGTACGACGTCGAACGCGAGCGGATCGACGCGCATGCCGCCCGCGGCCGACGTGCCGTCGACGACGACGAGCGCGTCAGTCGTCGGCCGGTGTACGGGCGACGGCAACGCCCGTCGACGTTTCGTTGTGCGGGTACGCGTACACGTCGCCGTCGACGCGTCGGGCTGGACGCGGCATCTCGCCGGCGCGGTCTCGCACACCTGCGGGATCGTCGAGGTGCGGCGCGGCTCTGCGTCGACCTGCGGCGAACTTCGACGAGAATTCGCCGATCACGACGTGGGTGCTGCGCGCGTTCGACGAGTCCGAACGAAGCCGCGTCCCAGAACGTTGTCGAACCACCGAGGCCGAGCAGCGACTTCGTAGCCGTCGGGAAGCGCAGAAGAGTCGCGGCCATTCCCTCACGGATGCTGTGCGACGACCGATCGCACGCCGTCGGCCGGCGGTGACTCGTGCCGAGGTAGCCGTGGGCGACGTCGGCGAGCGCGGCGACAGCTTCGTCGCGTACCTTCGACGGGCCCGAGCCGAACCGGCCGTCGCTGCGGCAACAGATCGGGCGGGAAGTATCAGTTCGTCTGTCGGCCACGGCCCCAAGTTAGGGGTCAGGCCAGCGCCAGGATCTCGTCAAATCCGGCGTGCAGGCATCCGAGCAACACGTCGGCGATCGGGCACGGCGGTGGTGTCGATCACCACGCCGATGCAGCACGTGTCGCAATGCGAGATCAGCGCGACGTTGAACGCGGCGCCCGCGGGCGGGGCGAACGCGTAGAGACGGTCGACCCGCGCGCCGCCGCGTAAACACGGCGACGGGCGCGCCGGGAATGTTCGACGTCACGAAGTCGCAGCACTTGAGCATGCCGCCGAACAACGCGGTCGTTGTCGCGGTGGGCAAGCCGGTTGAGGACACCGGCGAGCGTGCTCGTCATCTGCAACGCCGGTTCCGCGCGCCACGACTTGCACGAGCGCGCCGAACTGCGGCATGCGATCGCGCGGATCGTCGAGGTCGAGTCGGGACGGGGAAGCGGGCGGGCGCGAACCGGTTGCCGCCGGCGTCGTCGTCACCGTGGCGCAGGTTGATCGGCAGCGTCATGCGCAGCTCGATCGGGCGCGGCACCGTGGCGGTCGTGATAGCGGCGCGACGCCACCGATCACCGCGGCGACGAACACGTCGTTGAGGCTGCCCTCGCCGCCCTTGGCGACGCGCCGCATGTCGTCGAGCGAGATGTCGAACATCTCGAGCCGGCGACCCAGGCCGCGGCCGCGCATGATCGGCGACATCGGCGCCGTCGCGGGCGCGAGCGCCCGCCCAATGGATTGCACGGTGTCGAAGAGCCGCGCCGTGGTGCCGAACGGGTCGCGCGCGAGGTCGATCGTGCCGTGCAGCATTTCGTTCGGCAGGCGCCGCGCGATCCCGAAGACGCGCCGGCGGCTGTGCGCGAGCGACTCGCGCATGAGGTCGAGCATGCCGAGATGTTCGGGCGCCGGTGCCGCGGGCGTGTCGTGGTCGACCGGTTCGATCGCGTCGCGGCGCAAGGTCGATCGATGTGGGCGAGGAGCTCCATGCCGCCGACACCGTCGGTGACCGAGTGGTGCACCTTCATCGCGAACGCGGCGCGTTCGCCGTCGGGACCGTCGAGTCCTTCGATGAGTGTGAACTCCCACAGCGGACGGGCGCGGTCGAAGCTGCTCGTCGCGATCGGTTGCAACGACGTCGAGCAGCCCGCGTTCCGTGCCGGAACCGGAAAGCCGAATGCGGCGAAGGTGGAAGTCGAGATCGAATGTCGGCTCCGCCATCCAGCGCGGCGGTCGCGATGCGGAACGGCGGTGAGACGACACGCTGGCGGAAGCGCGGGATGAAGCACGTCGTGCGTTCGATGCGGCGGCGCAGCCGATCCCAGTCGGGAACGCGAGTCGAAGATCGCGACCGCGAGGATCGTCGACCGCAGGATCGGGATCCTTCTCGATGTTCCACATGAGCGCGTCTTCGTCGCTCATGTGCTGCGCGAAGCGTGCCGCTTCGGCCATGTGTCCCCCTGGGGTCCGGACGCGACCCGACGGTAGTCGGCGCTCGTCCGGACGCCCAGGGCGGCGCGCAGTTAGCTCGCGATTTCGAACAGCACGTTGACGCTCACGCTGAGCTGTTGCGAACCCGGTTGCACAGGGGTCGGGACCGCGGCCGAGTGCAGCGCCTGCGAGGCGCCTGCATCGGAGAAGACCTGCGGCCTGGAGAACTCATTGCCCGTGTCGTCGATCGTGCGGATCGCGCCGAGCTTCACACCCGCGGCACTGGCGAGTTGTCGTCCTTGCGTGAGCGCATCTTTCACGGCGTCGGCGCGCGCCTTGCGCGAGCAACGGGCTCGTGTTGCTGATCGAGAACGACACGTCTTGCAAGTCGGACGTCGTTTCCAACCGCGGCGGCCGCGGCGTCGATGATCGATCCCGCCTTCTTGATGTCGCGCATCGTTACCGTCACCGTGTTCGACACCGTGTAGCCCGTGATGTTGATCTTGTTGTCGAAGTTCGGGTTCGACACGAGAGATCCGACGTCTGGATGTCCTTCTCGGCGACGCCCTTGCTCTTCAGCGTGTTCACGAGCGCGGTCGCTTCTTGCGCGTTCTTGCTCATTGCGTTTTGCGCGCTTGCGTCGGTTGTCGAGACGCCCATCGTCACGGTGGCAGTGTCGGGCGTTCCGCTGACTTTGCCCTGGCCCGCGACGTTGATGACCGGTGTGTTCGAGCTCGCGGGATCGCTCGCGACCGCAAGCCGGGCCGTTTGCGCCGACGCGCCGTTGCGTGACGTCGATCCACATCCCGCGAGGCCGATGGTTGCCGCCGCGAGGGCCGCAGTCGCGGCGAAGTTGCCGGCCGTTCGAATACGCATGAAGGACTCCTTGCCGTTGCGGGTTCGGCGCTCTGACGACGCGGCGCGGCGCCCGGTTCCCGCAAGGCTCTAGGGTCCGGGCATGCGCAGCCGCTACGTCGTGACGAATGGGATTCGTCTGTTCTGCCTCGAAGCGGGCCCGGCCGACGGGCCGCTCGTCCTCTTGCTGCACGGCTTTCCGGAGATCGCGTATTCGTGGCGGTATCAATGCTCGGCGCTGGGCGAGGCGGGCTACCACGTCGTCGCGCCCGATCTGCCGGGCTACGGCCGCTCCGACAAACCCGATGTCACGTACGACTGCGACTGGATCAACGCGTGCCTGGTCGGCGTGGTCGACGCATACGGTGCGGACCGGTTCGTGATCGCGGGGCACGACTGGGGCGGTTTGCTCGTGTGGATCATGGCGCGGCAGTACCCGGAGCGCATCGCGGGTGTCATCGGCGTCAACACGCCCGATTTGCCGCGCTCACCGATGCCGCCGGTGGAGCTGATGTTCAAAGTGCTCGAGACGCCGATCTACATCATGCAGTTCCAAGAACGCGGCGTCGCCGAATGGGTGCTCGGCACGTGGGGGCGGGGGATCGACGACTTCGTCGAGTTGATCTTCGGCATGACGACGCAAAGCGCCGACGCGTTCCCGCCCGCGGTGCTCGACGTCTACAAGGACGCGTTCCGCCCCGTCGGGCGCGCTCACGCCGCCGATCGAGTACTACCGGAACCTCGACCGCAACTGGGAGCTCACGACCGCGATTGCGGATCGCACGATCGACGTCCCGTGCTTGATGATCTCGGCGGCCGACGATCCGGTGCTTACGCCCACGATGACCGCGGGGATGGAAGAGCGCGTGCCGAACTTGGCGCGGGTCGTCATCGACAACTGCGGACACTGGACGCAACAAGAGCGGCCTGAAGAAACCACCGCCGCGATGCTCACCTACCTGAACCAGCTCGACCGCTGGACGTAAAACACCCATCTGATGGCGCAGTTTTTCCCGCATAGCGGGAATTTCGGTGCCATCAGATGGTGCAGTTTTGGTTCAGACGATCCGGCGGGCGGCCATGGCGCCGTCGAGCGGGATGATCGCACCGCTCAGAAAACCGGCACCTGATGAACAGAGAAACGCGACCGTCGCCGCGACTTCTTCGGCGCGACCCAGCCGTTGCATCGGCGTGTTGCGCGCCACCATCGCCATCAGGCCGGCGGGATCGTCGGTCTCGGCCGCGACGCGTGCAAACAGGCCGACGTCGGTCGCCGACGGCGCGACCACGTTGACCCGGACTTGCTCGGGTGCGTGCTCGATCGCCGCTTGCTTCGCCAGGTTGTTCAACGCGCCTTTCGACGCGCAGTACGCCGCGTAACCGGGCGACCCGATTGCGCCGAGCACGGAACTCAACAGCACGACGCTGCCACCCCCGCTCGTCGCGATCTGCGGGATCGCATACTTCATGCAGAGGAAGGGGCCTTTGACGTTGACGTCGAGGACCCGTTGCCACTCGTCGTCGGTACAATCGACAACTGACGCGCGCGTTTCGACCGCGGCCGAGCAGACCAAGGCGTCGAGTTGTCCGTGTCGTTCGACGACCGCATCGACGCACGCCGCGACTTCGCCTTCGCTGGTCACGTCGACCGTCATCGCTTCGCACGTGCGTCCCGCCGCAACGAGGTTGTCCGCGACTTGTTGCGCTCTCGGCTCGTCGACGTCGGCGACCACAACGCGAAAACCGGTGGCCGAAAGGTGGCTCGTGATCGCCTCGCCCAGACCCGAGGCGCCGCCGGTCACGATCGCAACGCTCATCGGCCAGACCTCATCGGCCAGACCTCATCGGCCAAACCTCATCGGTACGCCGCCAATCCGCCGTCACACGGAATCACCGCACCCGAGGTATACGCCGATGCATCGCTCGCGAGGAACAGGGCAACGCGCGCGACGTCGTCGGCGAGGCCGAGCCGTTTCAACGGGATCGTGCGTTGCAGCATGGAGAGGAACGCGTCGGCGTCGTCCATTGCGTCGGCGACGCGGCGAAAGCGGGGCGTGTCGATCGAGCCCGGCGCGATCACGTTGGCGCGAATCGTAGGGCCGTACTCGACCGCGATCTGACGAGTGAGGGCAATCAAGCCGGCCTTCGCCGCGCCGTACGCGGCGTAGCCCTCGGAGCCTTGTTGGCCGAGCGTCGACGCGGTGTTGATGATCGAACCGCTTCCCGCCGCGAGCATGTGCGGGAGCGCGGCGCGGCAAGCCCGGAAGATCGCGGTGAGGTTCGTCGAGAAGGTGATGTCCCACATGGCCTCGGTCGTTTCCACGAGGCGACCGGACATCTGGATCGCGGCGTTGTTGTACAACACGTCGAGACGGCCGAACTCGCGCACGGTGCGCTCGATCATCTCGTTGCAGTCGCTGAGTCGAGCGACGTCGGCATGGACTGCGACCGCGTGGCCTTGTTCCTTTTCGACGAGCGCGACGGTTTCGAGCGCGCCGTCGTCGTTCACGTCGACGACCGCGACCTGCGCGCCATGTGCTGCGAACAGCTGAGCGGCGGCGCGTCCTTGACCCGAAGCCGCGCCCGTGATGAGCGCGACCTTGCCTTCGAGTGCATCCCCGTCGGGCACGCGGCTGAACGTACGCACTCACGAGCGCGACCGTCAACGTACGATGCGGGCCAGTGTCCGACGATCCGATTGCTCAGTACGGCGCGCTCTTCGAGCGCGACGGCGACCGCTACGTCCCCACGCCGCTCGCACGCGGACCATGGGATCCCAACGCACTGCACGGCGGCGCACCGAGCGCGTTGATTGCCACGCTCGCCGAACGCCACGATCCCGGTCCGGCCGCGTTCGTCGCACGAGTGACCGTCGAGCTCGTGCGACCGGTTCCGCTCGCGCCGCTCAATGTCCACCTCGAGACGGTGCGGCCGGGCAAGAAGGTGCAGTGGATCGCGGCGTCGTTGACGGATGCCGACGGGCGAGAAGTCACCCGCGCGACCGTCCTGCGTCTCCACAACGAAGATGTCGACACGACGGGTTCGGTGTCGCCCGTCGTGGAAGCGCCGCCCGGTCCGGACGCGCCGCTGCAGCCCCGGTTCCCGTTCGCGAACAGCACGGTCGGATTCTGGACGGCCAACGAGATCCGGCTGGTGCGCGGCACGTGGGGCGAAGCAGGCCCGGCGATCGCGTGGTTACGTCTGCAGTGTGAAGTCATCGCGGGCGAGCCGGTCTCACCGATTGCGCGTGTTGCAGCGGCCGCTGATTTCGGAAGTGGCATCGGCAATCCGGTGCGCATGACGCACGCGGTCGCGATCAATCCCGAAGTCACCGTGCACGTGCACCGGCATCCGTACGGCGAATGGGTGTGTCTCGATTCGGGCGCATGGGCCCAGCCGCACGGCGTCGGTCTCGCCGAAAGCCGTTTGTACGACGAGCACGGCGTGATCGGTCGCGCCATGCAAACACTGCTCGTCGAACCAGTTGGTCGGCGCGCGCCGATCGGTTCGACCGAACGCGCCGACGAGACCTAAAACGCAGCAGCGTTAATCGTCGTCGTTCTTGCGTTCGACGTCGGTCGCCCAGAGTTCGAATTCGCCGTTGCGGAAGACGAGCGCGGTCGGACGACCCGCGAGCGGCGGACGCAGATCACCGCGCGAACGATCGACACGTACCGCGATCGTGCGCCGCCCCGCGGCAGTGTTCATCGTGACGCGGTCGCCCGCGGCCGCGAACTTGTATGCGGAAGCCGGCATCGCAAGCATCTGAAAGCTCGAAAACTTCGGCTGCTTGCCGGTCCGTCGCTTCAGCGACGTCTCAACTCGATCGAAGACCGGTCGTACGAATGTGTCGGGCAACTTCGCCTTTTCGATCTCTTCCTTCACGACCTCGCGCAGCGGCGCACCTTCGAACGCATTGCGCTGAAGCGCGGCCGCCCGCGCCTGGTTGCTCGCGCGGTTCACCCGCTCGAGCGTGGCCCGCAGCAGCTGGTGCTGCTCGGAATCGGGAAGGAGCTCCACTTCGTCGACTGAAGGCATGGCCCGGCCATGGTACCGACCGTCAGATGGCCGTCATGCTTATGTTTTCTTTATGACACGCGGGGCCAACAGAACAGCAACACACGGTCCGTACCGTCTCCCAACATGATCACTACCTTGCGCGTGCGCATCAAAGACCGGGAGCGCCAAAAGGCGTTCGCGTCCTACTTCGGCGGCAAGATGATCGGGCTTGGCCTCGATGGTGCTCGTCTATGCCTTGACGTGGTATTTCAGCACCAAGGCCGGCGCGGCGATGCTTGGCACAGGACGACGCCGGCCGGTCAAAGCCGACGACATCGTCAACCCCGTCAACACGACGTGGACGCTGGTCACGGCGTTCCTCGTGTTCTTCATGCAAGCCGGGATTCATGTTCTTGGAGGCCGGGTTCGCCCGGACCCGTGAAGTCTCCAACGTCATGATCTCGTGTATCGCCGACACCTGCCTGTGTGCCCTGCTGTTCTGGGCGTTCGGGTTCGCGTTCATGTTCGGTTCCGGCAACGGATGGATCGGACACCAGTACTTCTTCTTGCACGGCGCGCCGACGACGTACGGGTCGACCGGCGTCGCGTTCCTGGCGTTCTTCTTGTTCCAGTACGCGTTCGCCGACACGTGCAGCACGGTCACGACCGGTTCGATGGTCGGTCGCACTGCCTTCGGCGGCGACCTGCTCTACAGCGTGATGGTGAGCGGGTTCATCTACCCGATCCTCGGGCACTGGGTGTGGGGTCCCGACGGCTGGCTCGCCACGATGAAGACGCCGTTCCACGACTTCGCCGGTTCGACGGTCGTGCACTCGATCGGTGGGTTCATCGCCCTCGCCGGTGCGATCGCCCTCGGTCCGCGCATCGGTCGCAAGTTCAAGCGTGACGGTGGCGGCATGCCGCCCGGTCACGACATGACGATCGCGGCCGTCGGTGGCGTGATCCTGTGGTTCGGTTGGTACGGCTTCAACCCGGGCTCGACGCTGTCGGCCATGGACTTCGAAGGCATCGGCCGGGTCGCGGCCAACACGACGCTCGCGGCATGCCGCCGCCGGACTCGTGGCGATGTTCTTCGTCTATCCAAGAGCCCATAAGTGGGATACGGGTATCTCGATCAACGGCTTCCTCGCCGGACTCGTCGCGATCACGTGTCCGTGTTATTGGGTGTCACCGTTCGGAGCGATCTGTATCGGCGCAGTCGCCGGCGTTGTCGTCGTGCTCGGCATCGACCTGCTCGAGTGGCTGCGGATCGACGACCCGATCGGCGCCTGGCCGGTCCACGGCCTGTGCGGCATGTGGGGCACGATCGAGTCTCGGATTGTTCGCGACCGGCCAGTACGGCGCCGCAACGAGCACCGGTCCCGATCCGTCGAGCGCGTTCAAGGGTCTGTTCTACGGCGGTGGCTTCCATCAGCTGCAGTTCCAGATATTCGGCAGCTTGGTCATCTGCTCGGTCACGTTCGCGATCGCGCTGATCGTCATGTACGCCATCAAGGCGATGGGCATCCTGCGCATCTCGCCGGAGCACGAGATCGAAGGTCTCGACATTCACGAACACGGCGCACCGGCGTACCACCCCGAGTATGCGTACATGGGGTACTCGCCGATCCCGGCCGGCAAGTCGGCTGGGTCCCAAAGTTCCAGTCGGTGACGGCGCTCCCTCGATCAGCGTCGGGGAATAGGAGGAGCGATCACATGCATCTCGTTACTGCCATCATCAAGGCGCTACCGCGTCGAAGCAGTGACGGAGGCACTGAAGGAGATCGGCGTCACCGGTATGACGATCGCCGACGTGCAGGGGTTCGGACGGCAACGGGGACACACGGAGGTGTACCGCGGTTCGGAGTACAAGGTCGACTTCCTGCCGAAGGTCCGCATCGACGTGCTCTGCGATGACGCCAACGCCGACAAGATCACGGACGTCATCGCGGACGCGGCCCGCACCGGCAAGATCGGTGACGGGAAGATCTGGGTCACCGAAGTGGCGCGCGCTCATGCGTGTCCGCACCGGTGAAACCGGAGATGACGCGTTGTAAGGAGCCGCTCGACCCGAGCGTGAGAGGTCCCCGGCGCAATGATGCGCCGGGGACCTCGTCTATCGCGGACAGGTATTATCCGTGATGTGAGAATGTCCGACGGCGTCGAATGGGGCGTGCACGCGTGCGTCCTGCTCGCGTCGTTGCCGAGCGACGGCGCGCTGACGGCGTCGAAGATCGCCGAGTACCACGGCGTGCCACCCGCGTACCTTGCGAAGCATCTGCAGTCGCTGGCGCGCGCCGGGATCGTCGACACCGTGAAGGGTCCGAAGGGTGGTTACCGGCTCGCGCGACCGCCGGCCGACATCACCATGCTCGAGATCGTCGTAGCAATCGACGGCGAAGAGCCCGCGTTCCGGTGCACCGAGATCCGCCGCCGCGGACCGGCCGCGGTACCGGCGAGGTCGTACACCAACATGTGCAACATCCACGGTGCGTTCGTGCGAGCCGACGAAGCATGGCGCGCCGAACTCGCCGCGACGACAGTTGCCGACTTGTTGATCGGGGTCTTGAAGACCGCGCCGCGCGCCGGTCTCGAAAAGGGCGCCCGCTGGATCAACGACGCGGTGCGCTCGGCGAACTAAGGCGCGCGCGACCCAGCAGCTCGCGCATGTTCGCTGCGTAGAACTTGTCGCGGGTCGGCTCGTCGAAACGTTCGAGATGCGCGGCGAACCGTCCGAGCGGGTCGCGGGTTCCTTCCGGATGCGGGAAGTCGGTCGAGAACATCAGAAGGTCCGGGCCGACGTTTTCGAGGACCCATCCGACGTCGTCCTTCGGGAACGGCGCGAACTTCACCTGGCGGCGGATGTAGTCGGCGGCGGGCAGCGACAGTGACGCGAGATCGGGTTCGGTGCGCGCGAATTGCATGACGCTGGTGAGCTTCTTCAGCATGCCCGGGACCCATTCCGCACCCTGTTCGATCGACGCGCCCCGCAGGCGCGGGAAGCGTTCGAACACGCCGTCGAGGGCGAGGACTGACAAGAAGTTCTCAGGCCAGTAGCCGATGTTGATGAAGTCCTTCGAGCGGATGTTTTCGCCGCCACCCAGGAAGTCGGTCGGCAGCGGCCGGCCGTTCGCGCGGTACCCCTTCGGCACGAGCCGTCCGCCGGTGCCGACGTGTGTGACGAACGGAAGATCAGCGTCTTGCAGTCGCGCCCAAACCGGATCGAGCGCGCCGTGACTCGGGCCCATGTCGAGGGAGGGGGCTGTTGTCTGCACGAGGATGCCCCCGCAACGTTGGGTCAGCGCGAACTCGAGTTCGATCAGCGCGCGGTCGACGTCGGCGAAGGGAATGAGGAAGACCGGGAGCAACCGCGGATCAACCGAACAGAAGTCGGCCAGCGCGCGGGTATGCGCGCGCACTCCGCCCCAGAACACGTCGGGTTCCGCGCCCTGGAACTGTGACGGTGCGAACGTCGAGAACACCAACTGGCAGTCGATGTCGTACTTGTCGAGCACCGCGACGCGTTCGGTCGGGTCCCACGCGCCGAACGCGGAATACCCCTTGCCCCACTGCGGCCGTTCGTCGAGGACGGTTGCCGAACGCGTCGCCGGCAGCGCGCGCGCTTTCTCGCCGTCGGGTGCGATCGGCATGGCGAGCGGTCGCAACGCGTCGCGGACCGCGGGGTCGGCATAGGGAGCCAGCCAGTCCTGCGGCTCGAGGATGTGGCTGTCGGCATCGAAATATCGACGAGCAGTCATGTGCCCAGTGTCGCCCCACGGGCGCACGGGCTCAAGCGATCAGCGGGAATCCGCGAGGATTAGCGGCCCGCGCGCGGGCGCTTACCGTGGTTGGCCTTGTTGCGGCGGGCCCGGATCTTGCGCTTCTTGGTCTTCTTGCTCATGAAGTCGAGCAGCCTACCCTAAGCGCCGATGGAGACCCTTGGGCTGGTCGGTTTCACAGGTGCCGGTGCGAACCGATTGTTCGCGGCCTTGACCGGACTCGACGCGCCGAGCGAATACGAAGAGGCCGTCGGCGTGGCGGCAATGCCCGACGACCGCTTGTCGCGACTCGCAGAGATGTCGGCGTCGAAGAAGGTCGTGCCCGCCGGATTCGAACTCTCTCATCTCGCGCTTCCGCCCGGCGCCAAACCGGGTGAGGGATTGGGCGCCAAGTTCCTCGGCACATTGCGGAACTGCGATGCGATTCTGATCGTGTTGCGCGCCCACTCGGGCGGCGGTGTGGAGCCGCAGCCCGCCGAAGATCTCGCCGCCCTCGAACTCGAACTCGTGCTCGCCGATCTCGCGAGCGTCGAACAGCGGCTGACGCGTCAGCGGCGGGCGGCCAAGAGCGGCGACAAGGAAATCGCCGCGGAAGTCGCCGTCCTCGAGAAGGCACACGCGTCGCTGGAGAACGGAACGCCGATCAGCGCGGCGGGCTTCGACGCCGACGACCTCGCCCGGCTCGCGCCGGTGTTCTTGCTGACGACCAAGCCGCATTTGATCGTCGCGAACACCGGGGAACAGCCAGAGCCCGAAGTTGCGTTGCCGGACGGAACCATCTCGGTGCCGATCGACATCGAAGCGGAACTCGCGGTGCTCGATCCCGACGAACAAGCCGAGATGCGAGCGAGCTACGGCATCGGCGAGTCGGCGCTCGCAACCGTCGCCCACGCCGCGTACCACTTGCTCGGCCGGCGCACGTTTTTCACCACCGGCGAAGACGAATCACGTGCGTGGACGTTCCGCGCCGGAGCCAAAGCGCCGGAATGCGCGGGGGTCATCCACTCGGACTTGCAACGGGGATTCATTCGCGCCGAGGTGATCCGTTGGGACGAGTTGCTCGGCATCGGTTCGTGGGAGAAAGCGCGCGCCGAAAAGAAGTTGCGCGTCGAAGGCAAGGACTACGAAGTGCTGGACGGCGACGTCCTCGAGATCCGGTTCAACGTTTAGGGCGAAACTCGTGCCGTGGCTTGTGCGAGGAGACGACGTGCTGGCCGCCGCGGATGTCGCGGTGACGGCGCGTCGACGCGCGCGCGGGCTCATCGGGCGCGACCAACCCGAAGGTGTGTTGATCTTGCGGCCGTGCCGGCAGGTGCACACGTTCGGCATGCGCGAACCCATCGACGTCGCGTTCTGCGACCGTTACGGCTTCGTCCTCCACGCGACGACGCTCGCGCCGAAGCGCGTTTCACGCATGGTGCTGCGTTCCTACTTCGCGATCGAAGCTGCCGCCGGCCGCTTCGAGCGTTGGAATTTGCAGCCCGGAGACGTCGTGGAAATCAGAGGGTGAGACGCGCCAAGTGTTTGGCCGCGCCCCACCGCCCGATGAACGCTGGTCGAGATGTCCGGTTGATCAGACGAGGCTGATCTCGCGGATGCAGTCCTTGCACACGTGCTTTTCGTGCAGCTCGACGAGATTGTCGACGCGACCGCAGATCGCGCACTCAGGCTCGATCTTCAGCAGCACGAGATGACCGTCCTCGACGCGAATGTCGAGCAGGTCTCCCTGACGAATGCCGAGCACTCTGCGCAATTCCGCGGGAACGACAACTCGCCCGAGTTGGTCGATCCGGCGTGCAGTGCCGATCGTCCTCACTTTTTACCCCCACCGCCCGCCTTTCCGTCCCCACCCGGAAAGACCTACCGGCGTCGGCCGGCTGGGCCGGACAAATCATATCTCCACGATCTCCCAGCGCGTCGAGTCCCAACTCGCAGAAAAGGGGCCCGAAAACAGTTGCCGGGCCGGGCACAATGAGCACGCCATGGCTCGCTTCTACGTCACCACCCCCATCTATTACGTCAACGACGTTGCACACATTGGCCACGCCTACACCACGGTGGCCGGTGACGTGCTGACGCGCTGGCGCCGACTGTGCGGAGACGAGGTCTTTTACCTGACCGGCACCGACGAGCACGGGCTCAAAGTGCAGCGCGCCGCCGAGGCCCAGGGCGTTGCACCGCAGGCCTTCGTCGACGAGATCGCCGACAATTTCCGAAAGACGTGGGACGACCTCGATATCGCTTACGACGCCTTCATCCGCACCACCGAACCCCGCCATTACCGGGCCGTGCAGGACTTTCTGCAGCGGATTTACGACGCCGGCGACATCGAGCTCGGAACGTATGAGGGCATCTATTGCGTCTCCTGCGAGGCGTATTACTCCGAGGAAGAACTCGTCGACGGGTGCTGCCCAATTCACATGCGGCCGGTCGAGCACGTCGTCGAGGAGAACTATTTCTTCAAGCTCTCGCGCTACGAAGACCGCTTGCTCGAGTACTACGCGGCGCACCCGGAGGCGGTACAGCCCGAGTCGCGCCGCAACGAGGTGCTCGGCTTTATCCGCGGCGGCTTGCAGGATTTTTCGATGAGCCGGACCTCGATCACGTGGGGTGTTCCGCTGCCCTGGGACCCGAACCACGTTGCCTACGTGTGGGCCGACGCGCTCTTCAACTACTGCACCGCGGTCGGCTACGGCGAGGACCCCGAACAGTTCGCGAAATGGTGGCCGGCGAATTACCACCTCATCGGCAAAGACATCCTGCGATTCCACGCCGTGTACTGGCCCGCGATGTTGATGGCGGCGGGCATGGAGCCGCCGCAGTGCGTGTTCGCGCACGGTTGGCTCCTCGTGGGTGGCGAGAAGATGAGCAAGACGCGCCTGAATCAGATCGCGCCCGCCGATCTCGTCGCCGACTTCGGTGTCGACGGCTTTCGCTATCACTTCATGGCCGACCAGCGATTCGGCCCCGACGGCGACTTCTCGTACGAAGCGATGGTCACAGCGTTACAACGCCGACCTCGCGAACAACTTCGGCAACCTCGCGAACCGCGTGCTGAACATGGCGATGAACTATTGCGGTGGTCTCGCGCCGGCGACGCGCGCCGACGGTCCGTTGCGCGAAGTCGCGTCGTCGACGTTCACCGCGTACACCGACGCGATGACGCGTCTCGATTTCTCGGGTGCGTTCGGCGCGGTCTGGGATTTGATTCGCGCGACGAACGGCTTCATCGAAGATCGTCAACCGTGGGCGTTGAACAAAGCGGGTGACACCGACGCGGTCGCCGGCGTGCTCGGCGACTGTTTGGAATCGTTGCGCATCGTCGCGTTGTTGGCGTCGCCGGTGATTCCGCGCGCGTGCGGCGAGTTGTGGCGCCGGCTCGGATTGCCGGGCCGGCCCGAAGACCAGCGGTTGCCCGACGCGGCGGCGTGGGGTCAGATGCCCGCGGGCGCCCAGCTCGAAAAGGGCGAGCCGCTGTTCCCGCGCAAAGAAGTGGAGTAGTACTCGCCGCTGTGTGGGTCGACGCGCACTGCCATCTGCAACTGGCCGGAGGCGAGGAGCACGTGACGCGGGCGCGCGCCGCGGGAGTCGACTGGATGGTGTGCGTCGGCACCGATTTGGAGACTTCGACCGAGGCGGTTGAACTCGCCGGTGCGTTTTCCGACGTGTACCCGACGGTCGGGTTGCATCCGCACGAAGCGTCGAAACTTGCCGCCCAATGGGAGATGCTTTCGGGGCTCGCTGTGGGCGACGAATGCGTCGGTGTCGGTGAGTGCGGGTTCGACTTCTATTACGAACATTCGCCGCGCGACGAACAAGAGACGGCGTTCCGCTGGCAGATTCGTTTGGCGCGCGATGCCGGCAAGGCCCTTGTGATCCATTCCCGCGACGCGTGGGACGACACGTTTCGCGTGCTCGACGACGAAGGCGTGCCGCCGCGGACGGTCTTTCATTGCTTTACCGGCGGTCCCGACGAAGCGCGCGCCGCGCTCGAGCGGGGTTGTTTCCTCTCGTTCAGCGGGATCGTGTCGTTCAAGAACGCGTCGGCGTTGCGGGAGGCCGCCGCGCTTACGCCGGCCGACCGGATCCTCGTCGAGACGGACTCGCCCTATCTCGCGCCCGAGCCGTATCGCGGGCGCGAAAACGAACCGGCGTACGTGGTTGCAGTCGGTGAAGCCGTCGCCCGGGCGCGCGGTGAGACGGCCGAAGTCGTCGCGCAGGTGACACGCGAGAACGCGGCACGGGTCTTCGGCGTTTCGCAGTGACGCTGACCGCGACCCAAATCCGCGAACTCCTTGCCGCGCACGGTCTGTCGCCGAGCAAGGCGCTCGGTCAACACTTCCTCGCCGATCCCAACACAGCGGAGCGGATCGTCCGTTTGGGCAACGTCGAGAATGGTGCGCGCGTCGTCGAGGTCGGGCCCGGGGTTGGTTCATTGACCGTTGCGCTGCTCGACGCGGGCGCGCACGTGTGCGCGGTCGAACTCGATCGCCACATCGTGCCCGTGTTGTCGGACGTCACCGCCGGGCGCGACGTCGACATCGTCGTTGCCGACGCCCTGCGCGTCGACTGGCCCGAGTTGTTGGGCGACGACGAGTGGAAGATGGTGTCGAACCTCCCGTACAACGTGGCGACGGCGATCTTGGTCGGCGCGTTGGAGCGGGCACCGATGATCACCCGGTTCTTGGTGATGGTGCAGCGCGAGGTGGGGGAGCGTTTGGCGGCACTGCCCGGGACGCGCGCCGCCGGTGCCGTTTCGGTGAAGGTTGCGTGGCACGCGACCGCGCGCATCGTCGGTCGGGTTTCGCCGTCGGTCTTTCTCCCGCCGCCCAAGGTGGAGAGCGCGTTGGTGGAGATCGTGCGGCGACCGGCGCCGCCCGTTGCCGTGCGCGACGAAGCGCGCATGTTCGCGTTGGTGCAAGCCGGATTTGCGGTGCGGCGCAAGATGTTGCGGCGCGCGCTTGCGGGCGTTCTCGACGATGGCGCCTTCACGCGCGCGGGCATCGCGCCGTCAGCGCGTGCGGAGTCGCTGACGCTCGAACAGTGGGCGGCGTTGAGCGATGCCTGAGCTGCGCGCGCCGGCCAAACTCACGCTCTCGTTGCGCATCACGGGCGTGCGCGGCGACGGCTATCACGAGCTCGACGCGATCATGGTGTTGGTGAGCGAGCCGTGCGACTTCGTGTCAGTCGAGCCTGCGGACGAGACGTCGCTCGTCGTGAGCGGTCCGTTCGCAGAAGGCGTTCCGACCGATCGGACGAACTTGGCGTGGCGCGCCGCGGATTTCGCGGGCGTTCCTGTCGAGATCGTCATCGAGAAGCACATTCCGCACGGAGGCGGTCTCGGGGGCGGGTCGGCCGACGCCGCCGCGGTGCTGCGTGCACTGGGCGTACGGCCCGACGTCGACCTCGGTGTGAGCCTTGGCGCCGACGTACCGTTCTGCATGCACGGTGGCGCGGCACGCGTGCGCGGCATCGGCGACGAGATCGAATCGATCAGCGTGCCCGAGCAGTTCGTCGTGATCGCGACGCCGCAGTTCGGATGCGAAACGGCGGCCGTGTACCGCGCGTGGGACGCGCTCGGCGGTCCGCATGCGGAACCGAACGATCTCGAACCGGCTGCGTTCGAAGTCGAACCGCGGTTGCGCGCGTTCAAAGACGCGGTCGAAGCCGCCGCGGGCGCGCGCGCCGTGCTCGCGGGGAGCGGTTCGTCGTATGCGGTGTTGTTCGACGACGAGGCGGATGCGAGCGCCGCCTACGAACGGGTTGCGGCCGCGATCGACGGGACGGCGTGGTTGGGCCGGACCTAACGACTGCGCTCGTACCGGCAGACCTGTACGCCGGTTTTCGCGGTCGCGCTCTCGACAAGTGTGAACGTGCGCGCGATCCCGTCGGCCGGAAAGATCGTCTTCCCACCGCCGAGCACGATCGGCTCGATGATGAGGTTCATCTCGTCGACGAGGTCGTGTTCGAGCAGGGCGCGCACGAGCGATGGGCTTCCCCAGATGTTGATTTCGCGTCCGGGTTGTTCGCGCAGGTCGTTGACGGTCTTGACGAGATCGGCGCCGCGGATGATCGTCGTCGGGCCCCACGCGATGTCGGCCTCGCGCAACGTGTCCGACACGACGTATTTCTTCACGGCGTTGATCCAGTCGGCGTACGGATCACCGGCCCGTCCCGGCCACGCGGCCGCCATGCCCGCGAACGTGCGCCGGCCGTACAGCAGCGCGTCGGTGCGTTCTTGCACGTTGGCGATCGCGGCGCCCACGACCTCCGGATCGAAGAATTGGTGCGACCATCCGCCGTGGGCGAAGCCGCCGTCGGTGTCTTCCTCCGGGCCGCCCGGTGCTTGGACGACGCCGTCGAGGCTCATGAATTCGCAAATGGTGATTCGCATGCGTTGTCGACTTTCCCGGTCGTCGAAACTCATCGCGGGTAAGAACTCGCAATGCTGATTTCAGAAGCGTTCGCCAGTCTTGCAGTCGCCGATCTCGCGCAGTCGCGCGAGTGGTACGAGCGGCTCTTCGGGCCGGCGGGAGAACCGTTCGTCGGCGTCCTCGAATGGCAGCTCGGAAGCGGCGGCGGACTTCAGATTTACGAGGGTCCGGAACGCGCCGGCCAGGGCACGTGCACGCTGCACGTCGCCGACATCGACAAGGCCGCGCAGGAACTGCGCGACGCGGCTGTCGCCGATGTGAACGTCATGCGCCACGAGCGCGTCGACACGATCATGATCAAAGACCCCGACGGCAACTCGATCGCGTTCGCCGTCCCGAAGGGCTAGCCGCGGACGCGAAACGGCCGCCCCTGGGGGCGGCCGCTGCTTACTTCCCCTGCTGACGACGCTGCCAGCGGGTCTTCTTCAGCAGCTTCTTGTGCTTCTTCTTGCGCATGCGCTTGCGGCGCTTCTTGATCAGCGATCCCATGGCGAAGGTCGACGCTACCAGAAGCCGCACGGTTGGCCTCGCAGCGGCCGCTAGCGTCGGGGAGTCGCATTCGGGGGTGGTGTAACGGCAGCACAGAGGTCCTTTGGAGTCCTAAGTCGAGGTTCGAACCCTCGCCCCCGAGCCAGACCGGCGCAAAGGAGCAGAGTGTATGAGTCAGTACCGACCGCTGCGTCGCAGTGGTGCTCGCCGCGGGGGAGGGCACGCGGATGCGCTCGGGGACGCCGAAGGTGCTGCATCCCTTGTGCGGCCGGCCCGATGGTGTTGCACGTCGTCGACGCGCTCGCCGAGCTGCCGCTCGAACGCATCGTCGTGGTCGTCGGGCACGCGCGCCGAGCGCGTCACCAAGACCGCTGCACGACCAGCTCGTCACCGAAGTGCCGGTCGAGTTCGTCGAACAGCACGTGCAGCGCGGCACCGGCGACGCGGTGAGCGTCGCGCTC
Organism: uncultured Actinomycetes bacterium; assembly: GCA_963841195.1. Classification (GTDB taxonomy): domain Bacteria; phylum Actinomycetota; class Acidimicrobiia; order IMCC26256; family PALSA-610; genus CAWJBX01. The sequence continues at coordinate 153,160 of CAWJBX010000003.1, forward strand.
ACCGTGTTCGACGATCTCGACGCCGAAGACGACATCCTCGTCCTTCCGGGCGACGCGCCGCTCGTGCGCGCCGAGACAATCGCCCGGCTCGCGACCGAGCATCGAGTGCAGGACGCGGCCGCCACGATCCTCACCGCGACCGTGCGCCGAGCCGCACGGGTCTCGGTCGTGTCGTCCGCGGCAAGGACGGCCGCGTCGCGCGTGTCGTCGAGCACGCCGACGCCGACGCCGACGAACGCGAGATCAACGAGATCAACACGTCGATCTACTGCTTCCGGCGCGGCCTGCTCGCCCCGGCGCTTGCGGCGCCTGAGCCCGGAGAACGCGCAGGGCGAGTACTACCTGACCGACGCGATCGCGGTGCTGCGCGACGCCGGCCACAACGTGATCGCGCTCGAGGCCGAGGATCCCGGCGAGGCGATCATGGTCAACGACCGTGTGCAGCTCGCCGAGGCCGAAACCGAGCTGCGGCGCGCGCATCAACCGCGTGTGGATGCGCGCGGGCGTGACGATGGTCGATCCGCGCGCGCACGTACATCGACGCGGCGGTCGAGCTCGAGTCCGACGTGCGCTTGCTGCCGGGCACGATCCTCGAAGGACGCACCGTCGTCGGCTCGGGCTCGGTGCGTCGGACCTGACTGCTCGTCTGACCGACGTCGTCGTCGGCGAAGGCGTGCGCATGTCGAACACGGTCGCGCGTGAGTGCGAGATCGGCGACGATTGCGAGATCGGCCCGTACGCGTTCGTCCGGCCGGGCACCCGCCTGGCCACGGGCGTGAAGGTGGGCACGTACGTCGAGATCAAGAACTCCGAGATCGGCGAGGGCACCAAGGTGCCGCACCTCTCGTACATCGGCGACGCCGACATCGGCGCCGGCGTCGAACCTGGGCGCCAGCACGATCACCGCCAACTACGACGGTGAGAACAAGCACCGCACGACGATCGGCGACGGTGTGCACACCGGCGTCCACACGTCGCTCGTCGCCCCGGTCGAGCTCGGCGACGATGCCGACACCGGCGCCGGGTCGGTCGTGACCCACGATGTCGCGCCCGGTCGCCACGTGCGAGGGCATTCCCGCACGCGACACCCGGCCGACGCGCGAGGATGACGGCCTGATGGAGGTCGTCACCAAGAAGCAGCTGATCCTCGTGGCGGGCCGGGGCCACCCCGAACTGTCGACCGAGGTCGCCGCGCATCTGAACGTGCCGCTCGGCGAGTGCGTGCTCTCGACGTTCGCGAACGGCGAGATCTACTGCCGCTACGGCGAGAACATCCGCAGCGCCGACGTCTTCGTGTTCCAGACGCACGGCGGGATCGATCAACGACCTGCTGATGGAGCAGCTGATCATGATCGACGCGGCCAAGCGCGCGTCGGCGAAGCGCATCACCGCGGTGTGCCCGTTCTACGGATACGCGCGCCAGGACCGCAAGGCCGAAGGGCGCGAGCCGATCACCGCGCGCCTCGTCGCCGACATGCTCACCGCCGCGGGCGCGGATCGGGTTGTCACCGTCGACCTGCACACGGGACAGATCCAAGGCTTCTTCGACTATCCCGGTCGACCACCTCACCGCGGTGCCGGTGATCGCCGAGTACCTCGAAGCAGCAACGTCGACGGCGACGCGGTGATCGTCGCTCCCGACGCGGGCGGCGGCAAGCTCGCCCGCCGGTTCGCCGACCGGCTCAGCGCCGACATCGCGTTCATCGACAAGCGGCGTCCGAAGGGCACGCACAACGTCGCGGTCGCGACCGAGGTCGTCGGTGACATCGACGGTCGCACCTGCATCATCGTCGACGACATGATCGACACTGCGGGCACGGTCGTCAGCGCGGCGAACCTGCTCATCGACCGGGGCGCGGCCGAGGTCTACATCGCGGCGACGCACGGGTTGTTGTCGGGCCCGGCGGTCGACCGGTTGAAGAACGGACCGATCCGCGAGGTCGTCGTCACGAACACGGTGCCGATCTCCGACGACAAGCGTTTCGACACGCTGCAGGTGCTGTCCATCGCACCGCTGCTCGCCGAGGCGATCGACGCCGTGTTCGAAGACGGCTCGGTCAGCGAGCTCTTCGGCGGCGACAACATGTGATGCGCGGCTTGCCGCGCGTGCGCGCTTCTCGCGGTCGTTCTTTCGGTCGCGCTCGCGGCGAGTTGTTCGTCGCCGGCGAAGAAAGGCTCGTCGGATGGGGCGTCGACCATCGCGGCGCGCGCCGGCGTGCGAACGATCCCGAACCGTGGCCGCGCCCGCCGAACCAGATGGCGCTCGCGGTGAAGGCCGGGCTCGTACCCGAGACCGCGGAGCAGCTGGAGTACCACGTGCACTCGCATCTCGACGTCTACGTCAACGGCCAGCACATCATCGTGCCGGCCGGCCTCGGGATCGACATCACCAATCCCGGCGTGCACAACGGTCACGTTACTGACGGTCACACCGCGTTACGGCGGCATCAACCCGCCGTGCGACGAGCCGTGCATCTCGCCGCTGCACACGCACGACGTCAGCGGCGTCCTGCACACCGAGTCGTCGACGCAGAAGGACAACACGCTCGGCCAGTTCTTCATCGAGTGGGACGTCAGCCGCTCGACGGCGACCTACGTCGGGACGTACTGCAAGTCACCGGCGACGCCGATCACGTTCTACGTGAACGGCGAAGCTCTCGACCGGTGATCCGACGCACGATCCCGCTCAGCAACCTCAAGGAGATCGCGATCGTCATCGGCACGCCGCCGCCCGAGATCCCGACGAGCTTCGATCTGTCCCAGATCTGAGCCGCTGCCCAGGGGGGATTCCCGGCGGGGGTCGTCCGCGCGCGAGAATCTCCTGTTCACCATTCGTCCCAGGAGGATGTCCACGCCATGGCTGATGCCACGCTCACTGCAGAACGCCGCACCGCCGCCGGCAAGGGGCCGGCCGGGCCGCGTCCGCCGCGAGGGGCTCGTCCCCGCCGTCGTCTACGGCCTCGGCGCCGACAACGTGTCGGTTTCGGTGTCCGCAGCGGGAGCTGTGCCACATCCTCGTCGGGCGGCAGTCGGCATGAACACGCTGATCACGCTCAAGCATCGACGGCAGTGACGAGCTCGCGATCGCCCGCCAGCTCCAGCGGCACCCGGTGAAGGGCAACGTCATCCACGTCGACTTCGTGCGGGTGCGCGCCGACCAGACGATCCAGGCCGAGATCCCCGTTCAGCTCGTTGGCGACGCCGAAGGCGCGGTCGCGCGGCGGTGTGCTCGAACAGCTCGTGCACACGCTATCGATCGAGGCCAAGCCGCGCGACTTCCCGCCGTCGATCGAGCACGACGTCAGCGCGCTCGAGATCGGTGTCGAGCGTCTACGTGTCGGATCTGGTCGTGCCGGCCGGCGTCACGGTGTTGCAAGCGGCGACGAGCTCGTCGCGCAGATCTCTGCACCGCGTGTTGCCGAAGAGGCGGACCGGCCGAGGGCGAAGCCGCCGAAGGCGCCGAAGGTGCAGCCGCACCGGCCGCGGCCGAGGGCGAGAGCGGCGGCTCGGAGTAACCGGAGTAATCGGGGTACATCATGGCGGTCGACCTGTTGGTGGTCGGGCTCGGCAATCCCGGCGAAGAGTTCGCGAAGACGCGTCACAACGTCGGCGCGGAGGTCGTCGAGCTGCTGGCGCGTCGGCACGGCGCGTCGTTGAAGAAGCACCGGCGCGAAGGGCCGCGCTCGTACGACGACGTGCGCGTCGACGGGCTGCGGCTCGCGCTCGCGGTGCCGTCGACGTACATGAATGACTCGGGCGCCGCGGTCGCACCGTTGGCGAAGCATTTCGACGTCAGCCCGAACAGCTCGTGATCGTGCACGACGAGCTGGATCTGCCGCCCGCCGTGTTGCGAGTGAAGGTCGGCGGCGGACTCGCGGGGCACAACGGCCTGCGTTCGATCAAGTCGCATCTGCATTCGGATGAGTTCGTACGTGTGCGCATCGGTGTGGGCAAGCCGCCGTCGAAGGAGCGGGGCGCCGACCACGTGCTGTCGCGGCAGTCGAAGCGCGAGCGCGAAGAGATGGCGGTGACGATCGAAGAAGCCGCTGACGCCGTCGAAACGATCTTGCGTGACGGCGTCCAAGCGGCCATGAACCGCTACAACTAACCCCCTTCAGCCCCGCGTTTGGACGGTTTTCGACGCTGGGCGACGGAAACTGTCCAAACGTGAGTGGCACACGTGATCATTAGCGTGAGCGCACCTTCCCCAACTTCGTGTGGAGGAGGGTGTTGTGAGCGACCACGCAGCGGCAGCGAGAGTTGAGCGGCGACAACGTGGGCTCGCTACTGCCGGACAGCTAGCTCAAGCCGGTCTTACCGAACGCGCGACTCGTACCGAGCTGGAGTCCGGCCGACTGCTTCGTGTGCGCCAGGGCGTGTACGCGGCGGCTGCAGTTGCGCCGACGTATGAGCAGGCAGTGCTTGCGGCCGCGCTCGCGTCGGGTGACGGCGCGTTCGTCTCGCAACTGACGGCGATGTGGCTGTGGGGTATTCCGTTGCCGGTCGACGAGCCACCGTCGATCGAAATCACGACGGCGCTCGATCGGCGGCCCCGGATCGAGGGCGTGCGGTTCCATCGCAGCGGGCTGCTGCGTCGCCGACGATGTGACCGAGCTCGCGCGGCATTCCAATCGCGACGCCCGCCCGCGCGATCGTCGACAGTTCAACTCGGCTTTCGGTTGCAGAACTTGGCAAGGCGACCGACGAAGCGATTCGACGGCGGCTCATGACGCTGGAACTCGTCGTTACAACGGCGGCGCGACTGCCGGCCGCGCCCGGCCGGAGTGCGAAAAAGATGCGCAAGATGCTCGCGCTGCGTCTCCCCGACGTTGCGAAGCGCGAAAGCCCGCTCGAAGACTTCGTTTTCCATGCGCTTCGTCGCTACGACCTCCCGTTACCAAAGCCGCAGCACTGGGTGCGTTTCAACGGCACGCGCCGCCGTATCGACCTTTGTTACGTCGAGGAGATGCTGGCACTCGAGGCGTGCGGTTTCGAGTTCAGGAGATCGCGTACCCGCTTCGACGACGAAGCGCTTCGCGGCAACGAGCTGCAGCTTCTCGGGTTTCGCGTCCTGGAGTTCACTTCTGCGTTCACCGACCGGATGATCGCCGAACAGGTCGCGCGGGCGCTCGGGGTGACGATTCGCGAAAACCGCCGCAGCGCGGCGACTTTCGACGCGTGGCTCAAGGGGTACCGTGGGTGAGCTGACCCCGGGGAGCGAACGCTTTCCGGGCGTCCACGCGCGTTATGAGTGCTCCGCTTGCTGATTTGACCTCGTTGCTCGGCGACGACCCTGTCGTACGAGCCGCAACGGGCGGTACGGCGCGCCCAATCGCGGTGCCCGAGCCCGCGCGCGCCCTTTTCGTCGCCACTCTCGCGCGCACGTCGGCGCGGCGACCGGTTGTCGTCGCGGTCCCGACCGGCGTGGAAGCCGAGCGTGTCGCCGGCGACCTGCGCGAATACCTCGGCGACGACGCCGTGGAACTGTTTCCGGCGTGGGAGACGCTGCCGTTCGAGCGCGTGTCGCCCGCGCTCGAGACGATGGGCCGCCGCATGCGCGTCATGTGGCGGCTGCGCAAAGGCGGCGACGAAATCCCGGCGATCATCGTCGCGCCGGTGCGCGCCCTCGTGCAGCGCCTCGGTCCGCACGTCGAAGACGTCGAACCGATCGACATCGTTGGCGGCGCCCAACTCGACCGCGACGAGCTCGTCGCGCGTCTCGTGGCAATCGGCTATCGGCGCGAGTACCAAGTCGAAGCACGCGGCGAAGTCGCAGTGCGCGGCTCGATCGTCGACGTCTACCCGTCGACGGCCGACCACCCCGTAAGAATCGACCTCTGGGGCGACGAAGTCGACCGGCTCTCCGAGTTCTCGGTCGCCGACCAACGTTCGACGCGCGAGATCGAACGCGTGCAGCTGTTCCCGGTGCGCGAACTACTTCCGACCGAAGAAGTCAAAGCCCGCGCCCTCGACCTCCTCAAAGACCAGCCCTGGGGCCGCGAACAGTGGGAGCGGCTCAGCGAAGGCGCGACGTTCGACGGCATGGAGTCGTGGTTGCCGTGGCTCACCTCGGACGAGCACTTGCTTCCCGATCTTCTCCCCGCGAGCGCGCTCGTCGCACTGTTCGAACCCCGCCGCCTCCGCGATCGCGCCCAAGAGCTGCTCGACGAAGAAGCGGCGCTCGCAACGACGCTCGCAACAACGTGGGGCGCGCAGATCGACGGTGACGCGCCGCGCTTGTCGCTGCCATTCGAACGACTGCTTGCGCACACCAAAGCCCAGCCGGTGCCGGTGCTCGCGGCACCCGACGCGCCCGACACTCCGTTCCTCGCGGCGAGCGCATTCGATCCGATCGTCGGCGACGCGGCCGGACTGGCCAAACGCATCAACGGGCTGAAAGCCGACGGTTTTCGCGTGCTCATTGCTGCGGAAGGCACCGGCTCGAAGCAACGCATCGAAGAGATGTTGGTCGGCGAGGGCGCGCCCGTCGACGTGATCGTCGCGCCGATCGACCGCGGTGTCGTGCTCCCCGCCCAGAAACTCGCGCTGATCGCGGAAGCCGATCTCACCGGACGCCGGCGCGTGCACCGTCGTCCGCGCGGTGGACGCAAAGGCAAGGATCACTACGAGGGCCTTGCGGTCGGCGACTATGTCGTGCACCGCGTGCACGGTGTCGGCAAGTACCAAGGCATGGAGACGCGCGAGATGTTCGGCGTCACGCGCGACCGCCTCGTCGTCGAGTTCAAGGGCGGCGACCGCGTGTACGTCGACTCCGAGGACATTGGGCTGCTCCGCAAGTACACCGGCGGCGACGAACCCAAGCTGTCGAAAATGGGCGGCGGCGAGTGGGAGAAGACGCGCGCCAGAGTTCGCAAGGCCGTTCGCGACATCGCGGGTCAGCTCGTGGTGTTGTACCGGCGCCGGCTCGCGACCAAGGGCTACGCGTTTCCCAACGACAGCGTGTTCGAGAAACAAGTCGAAGACGCGTTTCCCTACGAAGAAACGCCCGATCAGGCAAAGGCAATCGAGGAAACCAAAGCCGACATGGAACGTTCGGTTCCGATGGACCGGCTCGTCTGCGGCGACGTCGGCTACGGCAAAACCGAAGTCACGCTGCGCGCCGCAGCCAAGGCCGTGTTCGACGGCAAACAAGTTGCGATACTCGTGCCGACGACGCTGCTGGCGAGTCAGCACGGCCAGACCTTCCGCGAACGCTTCGCGAACTATCCCGTGCGCGTCGAGGTGCTTTCGCGTTTCCTGAGCCAAAAGGAACAAACGTCGGTGTTGAACGGCGTGAAGGATGGCACGGTCGACATCGTGATCGGCACGCACCGGTTGCTCTCGGGCGACATCCGTTTCAAGGATCTCGGGTTGCTGGTCGTCGACGAAGAACAAAGGTTCGGCGTGCAGCACAAAGAGAAGATCAAGGAGCTGCGCGCCGATGTCGACGTGCTCACGCTCACTGCGACACCGATTCCGCGCACACTCGAGATGTCGCTCACGGGTATTCGCGACCTCTCGCTCGTGAACACGCCGCCCGAAGACCGCCAGCCGATCCTCACGTATGTCAACGAATACGACGACCGCGCCGTTACCGAGGCCATTCGCCGCGAACTCTTGCGCGAAGGGCAAGTGCTCTTCGTCCACAACCGGGTGAAGGACATCGCGCATGTTGCCGACGACGTGCGGCGCCTCGTTCCCGAAGCGCGCGTTGCGATCGCACACGGACAGATGGACGAAGGCCGTCTCGAACGGATCGTGCAGGAGTTCTGGGAACACGAATACGACGTGTTGGTGTGCACGACGATTGTCGAGAGCGGGCTCGACATGCCGACCGTGAACACGCTTGTCGTCGACCGGGCCGACATGCTCGGCCTCGCGCAGCTCTATCAGTTGCGCGGTCGCGTCGGTCGGCGTGGTCAACGTGCGTACGCGTATCTCTTGTATCCGCGCGACCGCGCCCTCACGGAAGAGGCGTACGAACGACTGAAGACGATCGGTGAGTTCACCGATCTGGGTTCGGGCTTCAAGATTGCGATGCGCGACCTCGAAATCCGCGGCGCGGGCAACCTCCTCGGTGCCGAACAGTCAGGACATATCGCGGCCGTCGGTTTCGACCTCTACGTCGAGATGGTCACGGAAGCCGTGGGTGAGCTCACGGGTGAGCCGCAGCAGCACGATGAGGAAGTGCAAATCGACGTGCCGGTCACTGCGCACTTGCCGCGCGACTACGTGGCCCGCGACGACGTCCGTATGGAGGCGTATCGTCGGCTCGCCGCGGTCACGACCAATGCCGATGTCGACGACGTCAAGGCCGAGTGGGAAGACCGCTACGGGCCGCCGCCGCCCGCGGCGTTGGCGTTGCTCGACGTCGCGCACCTCCGCGTCGCTGCGCTCCAGCGCGGGATTCGTGCGATCGCTGTGCAGAAAGGTCACGCTCGGCTCGACGGCTGGCAGCTCCGCAAGTCACGAGAGGTGCGCCTGCAAGCGTGCGATCGCTCGTGCACAAGTGTTGCCGGATGCGGTCGTCGTGCCGGTGCAGGCGGCCGGCAACGTCTCGATCACTCAGGCTTTGCTCAAGCTTTTCGACGAGGTCGACCCGCTGGAGACCGAAACCGCCGACACGGCCCCGGTAACCTCCGCCTGATGCTTTCCGGTCGATTTCGCCGCGCGGTCGCTGTCGTTTTCGTCGTCCTGTGCGCGGCGGCAACCGCAAGTTGCAACAACACCTCCTCCGATGCCGCGACGATCACGTACGTCGACGGCTCGGTGCAACACATCTCGCGGAGTCAGCTGCTCGACCAAGTGCAAGCGTTGCAGCAGAGCAAAGATTTCCGCGGGTTCTTGCAGTCGCAGAACTCGTCGGGGATCTTGACCCCGAATCCCGATGCGCCGAGTTCGCAGCTGACGGCAACGTGGCTCGAGCAGCTGATCAATCAGAGCGTGATCGACCATCAGTTCGACCGCCAAGGGTTGCAAGTCACGAGTAGCGACACGGCCAACGCGAACAACGATCTCACACAGACGTTTTCCGCCGCGGGGCTCAAGTCGTTCCCGAAGAGTTTCCAGAACTCCTTACTGACTGCGTACAGCCGCCGCGCCGCCGTGCTCTCGTCGTGCCCGTCGGGCAGGATCGTGTACCACATCCTGTTGAAGACGCAGGCCGAGGCGGAGTCGGTGTTCCAGCAGATCGCGCAAGGCGGCGACTTCTCGAAACTGGCGCAGCAGTATTCGATCGACACCGGATCGAAAACCGCCGGCGGGTTACTCGGTTGTTTGTACGCGGGTGAGTTCGTTCCGCCGTTCCAGTCGGCGGCCGAGATCGACCAGCCCGACCATGTGACCGTGCCGGTGAAGTCGCAGTTCGGTTATCACCTGATCCTCGTGCGGTCGTGGAACCCGGCCGACGCGGCCACCGATCAAACGCTGGCGCAAAGCGCGCAGCAAGCGGCGAACTGCACGCTCGTGCTCGCGATCAACTCGGTGCACGTTTGGGTCAACCCGCAGTTCGGGAAGTGGGTGCAGGCACCGCAATCGCCCTGCAGTCAGAACCAGCAGGTTTCGCAGGTGGCGCCGCCGCAGGCGCCGAACCCGCGTCAAACGCGCGAACCACCGCCCAAATCGACGACGCCCACCACGTGAGCAAACCGCGCGTCGTCGTCGTCGGGCTCGGGCCGGCTGGAATCGACTTGCTCTTGCCCGCCGCGCGCCGCGCGATCGAACGGATTCCGGTTCGCTACGTGCGCACGGCGCGCCATCCGGTGGTCGACGACCTCGCACGCGAAGGCCTCGCGCTCGAACCGCTCGACGTCTTGTACGACGCGGGCGACGACCTCGACACCGTTTACGCAGCAATCGCAGCGCGTGTCGTCGAAGAAGCGCAAGCGCACGGCGAGGTCGTGTACGCGGTTCCAGGCAGCCCGTCGGTTGCCGAACGCACGGTGACGTTGTTGCGCGGGGCGGGATCGACGTCGAGATCGTGCCGGGGTTGTCGTTCGCTGATCTCGCCTGGAACCGGCTCGGCATCGACCCGATGACTGGTGTCGTCGTGGTCGACGCGCGCGCGTTCGCGATCGACGCGGCCGGGCACGCCGGTGCGATGTTGCTTGCGCAGTCCGACACGCGCTTCGTGTGCTCCGACGTGAAGCTCGCGCTGCTCGACGTCTTGCCACCGGATCACGAAGTGACGGTCTTGCAACGGCTCGGTCTCTCCGACGAAGCGGTGTTCACCGTTGCGTTGTCGGAACTCGACCGGGCGTTCGAGCCCGACCATTTGACGTCGTTGTTCGTCGACACCGGCGACATCGCGGTCGCGGCGGAACTCGCACGTTTCGTCGCGCTTACCGAACGGTTGCGGGGCCCGGGTGGGTGTCCGTGGGACGCGGCCCAAACGCACCATTCGCTGCGTCGTCATGTGCTCGAAGAAGCGTACGAAGTCGTCGAGGCGATCGACGAGCTTCCGCCCGACGCGCCCGAGGGCGAGATCCCGGTCGGCGCGTACGACGCGCTCGAAGACGAACTGGGCGACCTGCTTTTCCAAGTGATGATCCATTCGGTGCTCGCGTCGGAGGCGGGCGCGTTCACGATCTCCGATGTCGCGCGCGACGTGCACGCGAAGTTGGTGCACCGCCATCCGCACGTGTTCGGTGACGTCGAGGCGGAAACGCCCGACGCCGTCATCGCGAACGTGGGAACAAATCAAGAAGGCCGAGAAGGGCCACGATTCGTTGGTCGAAGGCATCACGCCCGGCTTGCCCGCGCTCTTGTATGCACAGAAGTTGTTGCGAAAGGCCGCGGCCGTCGGTCTCGAGTCCGACGTCGTGGCGCCCGGGTTGCAGGTTGCCGACGAAGAAGCACTCGGTGACGCGTTGGCGGCGCTCGTCGTCGCGGGGCGCGGGTCGGGCTGGACGGCGAATCGGCCCTGTCGGCGTGGAGCCAACGCTTCCGCACCCGGTTCATCCGCATGGAAGAACTCGCTGGGTCCGAGGGGGTCGACCTCGCCGCGACCGAACCGGCGGTGGTCGAGCGCTTGTGGCGCGCGGCGGGATCATCCGCCAACGCCGGCTCCTAACGCGACACAATTCGGCGCGTGGTTATTTTGATCATTCTCGGCATCATTGTGCTGTTCTTGCTGTGGCTCTTCTTTTCGGGCTTGCGCGTTGTCCAGGAGTACGAGCGGGGGGTGATCTTCGTCTTCGGCCGGTGCCGGGGCGCGAAAGGTCCGGGCATCTTCATCGTGCCGCCGTTCATCACGCCGGCTCGTCCGCGTCAACCTCCAGACGCAGGCGGTTCCCGTCGCGTCGCAGCAGGTGATCACGAAGGACAACGTCACCGTCGGCGTCGACGCTGTGGCGTACTTCCGCGTCAAGGATCCCGTCGCGTCGGTGATCAAGATCCAGAACTGGTTCAACGCGTCGCAGCTCGTCGCGCAGACGTCGCTGCGTTCGATCATCGGCCGCCACGAGCTCGACCAACTGCTCGGTGAACGCGACCGGATCAACGCCGGAGCTGAAGATCGCACTCGACGAGCAGACTGAGGCGTGGGGGATCGAGGTGCGAGCTGGTCGAGATCCGCGACGTCAGGTTGCCCGAGCAGATGCAGCGAGCGATGGCACGCCAGGCCGAGGCCGAGCGCGAGCGGCGGGCGAAGATCATCGCGGCCGACGGCGAGCTGCAGGCCTCGGAGAAGCTCGGCGAGGCCGCGACTGACGATGGCGCGCGAGCCCGGGCGCGATGCAGCTGCGGACGTTGCAGACGATGGCCGAGATCTCGGCCGAGCGGAACTCGACGATCATCTTCCCGATCCCGGTCGAGCTGCTCGACGTGTTCACGAACCTGGCGCAACTCGACGGCCCCACCGCCGCCTCCGACTCCGCCGCCCGCGATCGCAAGCTCCTAAGCTCGCCGACCCCTCATCGTCGATCTGCGGGGGAACGTGCGTTCGCCGCGGATCGTGCGAGCCGGCGACCTACAGTGGTCACACACGCCCCAGGAGCAGACGTGAGCATCATCGAGGACGTCGTCGGGCGGGAGATCCTCGACTCCCGCGGCAACCCGACCGTGGAGGTCGAGGTCGAGCTGATGTCGGGCGCCCGGGGCCGGGCGGCCGTTCCGAGCGGCGCGAGCACCGGCGTGCACGAGGCCGTCGAGCTGCGCGACGGCGGCGACCGCTACGGCGGCAAGGGTGTGCAGCACGCGGTCGCCCACGTCAACGGCGAGATCCGCGACGCGGTCATCGGTCTCGACGGCGCCGATCAGCGCACGCTCGACGCAGGAACTCGTCGCAGCTCGACGGCACCGACAACAAGAGTCGGCTCGGCGCCAACGCGATTCTCGGCGTGTCGCTTGGCCGCCGCGAAGGCAGTCGCCGAAGGAGTGCGGCCTGCCGCTGTACCGCTACGTCGGCGGCGCGAACGCGCACGTGCTGCCCGTCCCGCTGATGAACGTGCTGAACGGCGGCGCCCACGCCGACAGCAACGTCGACATCCAGGAGTTCATGCTCGCTGCCGGTCGGCGCGGTCAGCTTCTCGGAGGCGCTGCGCTGGGGCGCCGAGACGTATCACGCGCTGAAGGCGATTGCTGCAGGACCGCGGGCTTTCGACCGGTCTCGGCGACGAAGGCGGCTTCGCGCCCGAACCTTCCGTCGAACGAAGAAGCGCTGCAAGCTGCTTGCTCGACCGCGATCGAGAAGGCCGGCTACCAGCCCGGCGACGAGATCGCGCTCGCGCTCGACACCGCGTCGAGCGAAGTCTTCGACAGCGGCACGTACGAGCTTGAGCGGCGAGAGGCGCAAGTTCACGCAGCGCCGAGTTCGCCGATTACCTCGCCGATCTCGTGCAACCGCTATCCGATCGTTTCCATCGAGGACGGCATGGCCGAAGACGACTGGGACGGCTGGGCCACGCTCACCGAACAAGCTCGGCGGGCGACGTGCAGCTCGTCGGCGACGACCTGTTCGTCACGAACACCGAGCGTCTCGGGCGCGGCATCGAACGCCGGCGTCGCGAACTCGATCCTCATCAAGGTCAACCAGATCGGCACGCTCACCGAGACGCTCGACACGATGGAACTCGCGGCGCGCGCCGCGCTACACGTGCGGTGATGTCGCACCGCAGCGGCGAGACCGAAGACGTCACGATCGCCGACCTCGCGGTCGCGACGAACTGCGGACAGATCAAGACCGGCGCGCCCGCGCGCAGCGACCGGGTCGCGAAGTACAACCAGCTGTTGCGTATCGAAGCAGGAGCTCGGCGAAGGCCGCCGAGTATCTCGGGCGCCGCGCGTTCACCGGAGGCGCAGCACGATGACGCGATGGGGCTCGCGCTCGCATCGCGCTCGTCGCGCTCGCGGTCGTCGCGATCCTGTTCGTGTTCGTGTTCCCGACCCGTTCGTATCTCGCCCAACGGCACCAGGTCGCGACCGCGCAGCACGACGTCGACGTTTTGCAGAAACAGAACCAACAAGCTCGAGATCGAAGCGCAACAACTGCAAACGCCGGAAGCGATCAAGCAGATGGCCCGTGAGCAGTTCCACATGGTGATGCCCGGCGAGGAGGTCTACAAGGTCGAGCCTGCCGCCGCGCCGTCTTCTACGACGACAACAACCACCGTTCCCTGAGGATGACCGGCGTGCAAAAGCACGCCGATCCGGCCGACGTCGAGGCGCTGACGCAGCTGCTTGGGCCGGCCGCCCCGCGCCGAATTCGAAGTCGTCGTGCGCAGTGCTTCGGGCGACGCCGGCCGTCATCCGCAACGCACCGCTGCTCGACGACGGAACGCCGATGCCGACCCGGTACTGGCTCGTCGACCCCGAGCTCTCGGTGCGCGTCGCCCGGCTCGAATCGGAAGGCGGCGTGCGCACGGCCGAAGCGCGCGGTCGACGCCGACGAACTCGCGCGCCGCCCACGACCGCTACGCGCGCGAGCGCGATGCGGCGCTGCCACCCGACCACACCGGCCCGCGGCCGAGCGGTGGCGTCGGTGGCACCCGCACGCGGCGTGAAGTGCCTGCACGCGCACTACGCGTACTCACTCGCCGGCGGTGACGATCCCGTCGGTCGTTGGGTAGAGGAGCACCTGCATATGAACCGCGTCGCGAGCATCGACATCGGCACGAACTCGGTGCGTCTCCTCGTCGCCGACCGTGACGGCCAAGGACGTGACGCCAAGTTGGTTCCGGTCGATCGCCGAACCGCGGATCACGCGCCTCGGCCAAGGCGTCGACCAAGACGCGGACGCTGCAGCCCGACGCGATCGAACGTACGGTCAACAGTTGCGCGAATACAAGGAGGTCATCGACGAACTCGGCGTCGAGCAGGTGCGCGCGACGGCAACGAGCGCGTCGCGCGACGCCGAGCAATCGCGACGAGTTCTTCGATCCGGCCGAGGACGTGCTCGGCGTTCGGCCCGAAGCTGCTTCGCCGGCGAAGAAGAGGCGCGCCTCGAATTCCTCGGCGCGACCGCGCAACCTGTCGGAGCCCGGTCCCTATCTCGTCGTCGACATCGGTGGCGGCTCGACCGAGTTCATCGTCGGCACCGACGAACCCGACGGGCTGTGCTCGATCGACATCGGCTGCGTACGCCTCACCGAACAGTTCCTGCACACCGACCCGCCGACACGCCGAGGAGTTGAGTCAGGCGGTTTCCGTCGTGCGCGACCATCTCGCCGACGTCGACCGCCTCGTTCCCCGACGCCGCGCAGCGCGCCGACGCTCGTCGGAACCGCGGGAACGGTGTGGACGCTCGGCCGCGATCGAACTCGGCGTCGACGACTCGCGCAGCGACAGATCGATCACTTCCGGCTCACCCGCGCCGCGGCCGAAGAGGTGTTCCGCACGCTGGCGACCGAACCGATCGAGCAGCGGCGCCACAATCCCGGCCTCGAGTCGAGGGCCGCGTCGACGTGATCGTCGGCGGCGCGATCGTCGTCGTGAGTGTCATGCGTCACTGGGGCTTCGACGACATGCTCGTTTCCGAGGCCGACATCCTCGACGGCCTGGCGCGCAGCATCGACTGAACCCGACTCACATCGGTGACCTTGGCCACCACCTCTTCACTTGTGACCGCGCGTGCCGACATAAGAACTGTGGACATCGTTGTGTTCGGACGAGCCGTGTCGGACCTCTCGGTCGACGACATCCGCACGATCTCGCTCGACCTCTCATCAGCGGTTGCTTCGACCGCCGACGAGATTGCGACCACGCGTGCCGTCCTCATGATCGAGCAGACCCTCCGCCGTACCCACCGCTTGCACAATGCAGCGACCGCCTCGCTCGCAGTCGCGACGACGGTGCAAGACGTCGCGGACAAAGAACACGTGCCGCTGCCCGATCCCGACGTCACCCGCGTGGCCCGGGCCGCCGCCCAACTCGTCCGTGGCATCGTCGCGATCGATAGTCCGGGCATCGACGAGGCCGTTCGGTGCCTCTCACGCGGGTGGGAACTGCTGCCCGGCCACGTTCTCGCCGCCTGATCCAGTCCGCCAAATCGCGCCGATAGGGTGCGCCGCATGGCGCATGCGGATCTGTTGTTGCTCGGGCCGGGGCCGTCGAACCCCTATCCCGAGGTCATGGAAGCGTTCCAACGGCCGGTCCTCGGGCACCTCGATCCCGACTTCCTCGTCGTGCTCGACGAGATCGCCGACCGGCTGCGAGCCGCGTTCAAGCACCGAAGAACACGCTGACGCTGCCGATCAGCGGCACCGGCTCGGCTGGCATGGAAGCGTGCTTCGTCAACCTGCTCGAACCCGGCGACACCGCGATCATCGGCGTGAACGGCGTGTTCGGAGAACGCATGTGCGACGTCGCGGGCCGCTGCGGTGCCGACGTCGTTCGCGTCGAACAACCGTGGGGCCGCGCGATCGATCCGCAACAGCTGCTCGACGCGCACGCGCAGCATCCCGGCGCCCGGCTCGTCGCCGTCGTGCACGCCGAGACGTCGACCGGCGTCGAGAACGAGATCGCGCCGCTGGCCGTGCTCCAGCAAACCGACACGCTGCTGTTGGTCGACACCGTGACGTCGCTCGGCGGCATCCCCGTCGAGGTCGACGGGTGGGGTATCGACGCGGTGTACTCGGGCACGCAGAAGTGTCTCGGTGTGCCGCCCGGCCTTGCCCCCGTGAGTTTCTCGGCCCGGGCGGTCGAGCGCATCCGCGGGCGCGACAAACCCGCGCAGAGTCTGGTATCTCGACCTCGCGCTGCTCGCCGACTACGTCGGTACCGCGCGCCGCTACCACCACACCGCGCCGATCTCGATGTTGTACGCACTGCACGCGGGGCTCGGCGTGCGTGCTCGACGAGGGGCTCGAAGCCAGCCACGCCCGCCATCGTCACGTCGGCGGGCTGCTGCAGGACGCGCTCCCGGGGCTCGGGTTCCGGCCCTTCGCCGAGGAACGCCGCCTTCCCGAACTCACGATCGTGTGGTTGCCGGACGGCGTCGACGACGCCAAGGTCCGGGGCGAACTTCGCACCCGTTTCTCGATCGAGGTCGGCGGCGGGCTCGGCGAGCTCGCCGGCAAGGGCTGGCGCATCGGCCTGATGGGCCATTCGGCGCGCGAACAATCGGTGGTCGCGCTGCTCGGAGCGCTCGAAGCGCTGCTTTAAAACTCGTTCCTCAACCCTGAGGGATGAACAACTTCTCGCGATAGAAGCGCAGCTCTTCGACCGACTCTCGGATGTCGTCGAGTGCGCGATGCTGCTCGGCCTTGCCCGGACGCTTCCGGTAGATCTCCGGATACCAACGGCGGCAGAGTTCTTTCAGCGACGAGACGTCGACGCTGCGGTAGTGCAGGTAGCCGTCGAGCTCGCGCATGTACTGGTCGAGGAAACGCCGGTCGACACCGATGCTGTTGCCGCACAGCGGCGCCGAGTTCGGCTGTGGCACGTACGCGCGGATGTACTCGAGCACGCGTTCCTGCGCGGCGCCGACGGTGATGTCGGATGCCTCGATGAGCGGCAGCAGCCCCGACTTGGTGTGCATCTTGCGCACGAAGTCGTCCATGTGGGCGAGCTCGTCGGCGTTCGTGTGGACCACGAGGTCGACACCGTCGTCGAGGGCGACGAGTTCGGAGTCGGTGACGATGCACGCGATCTCGACGATCACGTGCTTTTCGACTTCCAGGCCGGTCATTTCGAGATCGATCCACACCAACCGATCGTCGGAGGCAGGTGTCGCGCTCGGTGGGCTCGCGGCGGTCGCATCGGTCACAGTCCGCACGCTACCGGTCCGTGTTGAGCCCGCTCGCTCGCCCGGTAGATTCCCGCTCGATGCCGCCCGTTGCCTTCCGACCCAGCGCGTCGTTGCTGCGCGACAGCAACGTGGCGCGCTTCATGGCAGCCGTTGGGATTGCCGATTTCCCGACGCTCGTGCAGCGTTCGATCGACGAGCCGGAGTGGTTCTGGGACGCCGTCGTGCGTTTCCTGCATCTGCCGTTTACGACGCCCTACACGAAGGTGCTCGACACGACCGACGGGATTGCGTGGGCGCGTTGGTTCGTCGACGCGACCTGCAACGCGGCGTCGATGTGTGTCGACAACCGCGCCGACGACGAGCCCGCCGTGATCTGGGAAGGTGAGGAAGGCACGACCCGGACGCTGTCCGGCGCAGAGCTGCGGGCGCTTTCCGATCGCATTGCGGCCGGGCTGGCGGCTCGCGGTGTCGGCGAGGGCGACGCCGTCGGCCTGTTCCTGCCGATGGTGCCCGAAACGGTGGCGGCCCTGTTCGCGGTGGCCAAGCTCGGCGCCGTGTTCCTGCCGATTTTTTCCGGCTATGGGCCCGACGCGGTCGCGGTCCGGTTGGCCGACGCCGACGCGGTCGCACTGATCACCGCCGACGGCTTCACGCGCCGGGGCAAAGTCGTCGCGATGAAGTCGATCGCCGACGCGGCGGTCGCCGAGGTTCCGACCGTGCACACGGTGCTCGTGGTCGACCGGCTCGGCCGCGACGACACGCCGATGACCCCGGGTCGCGACATCGCGCTGCGCGATCTTCCCGCGGCGCGTTTCGAAACGCGTCCGGTCGGCGCCGAGCATCCGCTGTTCGTTGCGTACACGAGCGGTACGACCGGACGGCCCAAGGGCGCGGTGCACGTGCACGGTGGCTTCACCGTGAAGATCGCCGAAGAGGTCGCGTTCCAGACCGACCTGCGTCGGGGCGAGCGCTTGTTTTGGCTCACCGACATCGGCTGGATCATGGGGCCGTGGGAGATCGTCGGCGTATTGGCGACCGGCGGCACGGTCGTGTTGTACGACGGCGCCCCCGACGTTCCCGACGCCGGTCGCATCTGGTCGCTCGTCGAACGGCATCAGGTCAACGTGCTCGGTGTGTCACCAACGCTCGTGCGCGCGCTGATGGCCCACGGCGACGAACCGGTGCGCGCGCACGACGTGTCATCGTTGCGCATCCTCGCGTCGACCGGTGAACCGTGGAACGAGGCACCGTGGCGCTGGTACTTCGACGTTGTCGGCGGTGGTCGATGCCCCGTGATCAACATTTCGGGCGGCACCGAGGTGGGCGCATGTTTCCTCTCGCCCCACGTTGTGCAAGAACTCTCACCGTGTTCACTTGGCGGCCCGGCGCTCGGCATGGCGGTTGACGTGTACGACGACGCGGGCAACAGCGTGCGGGGCCAGGTCGGTGAACTCGTGTGCACGAAACCGTGGCCCGGCATGACGCGCGGGTTGTTTCGCGATCCCGAGCGCTACCTCGAGACGTACTGGTCGCGCTACCCGAACGTGTGGTGGCACGGAGACTTTGCGAGCGTCGACGCCGACGGCCAATGGTTCTTGTACGGCCGTTCCGACGACACGATCAAGCTCGCGGGGAAACGGCTCGGCCCGGCCGAGGTCGAAACCGCGGTGGTCGGGCATCCACAGGTCGTGGAAGCGGCGGCGGTCGGTGTTCCCGACGAACTGAAGGGCGAAGCGTTGTGGGTCTTCGTCGTACCGGTATCGGGTGCGGCGCGGGATGACGAGCTGCGCGCCGAGATCTCGGCGCGCGTGGTCGACGCGCTCGGACCTTCGTTCAAGCCGGCCCGTGTGTGCTTCACCGACGCGTTGCCGAAGACGCGGAGCGCGAAAGTATTGCGGCGCGCGATTCGTTCGATCGTGACGGGCGACGCGCCCGGCGATCTCTCCGGACTCGAAGACCCCGCGTCACTCGACGCGATCGCGGCCGCGGTTCCCGCATGACGGACCTTGTCGGCGGCCGGGTGTTGTTGCGACCGTTGCGGGTCGACGACTGGGACCAGTGGCGCGAAGTTCGTCTGCGGTGCAAGGTGTGGCTCGAAACGTGGGAGCCGCGGCCCGAAGCGGGCAGTTCCGATCCCGCGCTCGAACGCGAGGCATTCCGTGCGCGCTGCGGCGCCTGGGACCGGCAACGCCATTTCGACGCGGCCTACGGCTACGGCTTGTTCTTGAAGAGCGGCAAGTTCGCGGGCGAGGTGAGTCTCGGGAGCGTGCAGCGCGGTCCGTTCCAGATGGGCTACATCGGTTACTGGATCGACGAAGCCCTCGCCGGCCACGGCTACGTCCCCGAGGGCGTCGTGTTGATCATGCGGCACGCGTTCGAAGTGCTGCAGTTGCACCGCCTCGAGGCCGCGATCGTTCCTCGCAACCAAGCAAGCCGGCGCGTGGCGGAGAAGCTCGGCCTGCGCGACGAAGGCATCGCGGTGCGGTTCTTACAGATCCAAGGCGTGTACGAAGACCACGTCCGCTACGGCATCACTGCGGAAGAGTGGCGCGAGCGCGGACACGAGCTCGTCGCGCGTTTCTTGCAGCCCTGACGTTCAGTCGCTGGTGTGGCGGCGACGACGCTCGTTGGGTGTGAACGCAGGCACCCACCCGCCCCGTGTCGTCGAAGCCGGGCAGTGCGCGGCCGGTGCGACGGGCGCGATGGGTTCGTTCACGATCGGCGCGGCCGTCGTTTCCACGGGAGTAATGCGCTCGACGGCCGGCGGCGCCGGGTCGTGTGCAGGCGCGATCGGCGCTTCCGGGTAGTCGTCGATCGGCGCGAAGAGCGCCAAGTCGTTGCCGGAGAGTTCGGCGCGGGCTTGCTGGTAGAGGTCGTCGACGATCGCGCGCACGTCGGGGTCGAGTTCCTCGTGCGGCACCGGGCGCGGCCCGGTCGGCTCGGACCTTTCGGTGACGACCGGCACTTCGTAGGTCGGGATCGCGTCGACTTCCGGCTCCGACTCGACCTCGGCGAGTTCGGGAACCGGGACGATGACCGGCGCGTCGTCGATCTCTTCCTCGGCCGGTGCGATCGGACGGGTGTACACGTCGAGCGCGAGCGCACCAACGGTCGCGGGTGCGTCGATGTCGATGTCGCGTTCGAGGTCGTCAGGAACGGTGGTCGTCACGCCGACCGTGGGCGGCGCGAGCGGTGTTGCGACCGGCGAAGGGGTGGCCGAGAAGTCGGGTTCGGCGAGGGGTGTGGTCGTGAACTTGCCGTGCCAGGCGACCGGCGGCAACGTCGACCGGCGGCGCCCGTGGCTCGACCCGTGGAGGCGTTCGAGCATCCAACGGTCGATCGGCAGGTGGTCGGCACCGACGCGGGTTTCTTCACCGAGCACGAGCGGCCGGCGCCGGCGCATGTTCTGGCCGCATGAGGAGCAACGGTGGGCGCGCGCATCCCGCAAAACTCCGATGCACACTGGACAGCGGAACGTCTCCACGATTGCCTGCTCCCCCCTCGTCCCTGAGGTCGGCGGAGCGACGGCTCCGACGTGTCTCTGGTCATGCAAAGGCTGCCAGATGGTAGCCGAATTCACCCGGATGCGGTCAATGGGAGGAAGGCCGCGAGCCGAACCATCCCTGACCAAGCGACCAGGCCTGATGCTCCACCTCGGTGGCGATCGCGGCCTCGAAATCGGGCTGCCAGGGCGACTTGGCGCAGGGTTTGCTTGGCCCGGCCCAAGAGCGGAATGGGGATGCGGGCGGTGCCGGCAGCGAAGGAAATCGCGGCCGTGACCAGCTCGTCGTCGGGGTGACAGCTCCACGCGAGGCCGATCTCGGCGGCGCGGGCACCGTCGATCGGCGTGCCGAACAAGACCATCGCCGCCGCGGCCTGGGGTCCGACCGCGCGTTCGAGCATCCAAGTGTGGCCGCCGCCGGGGTGGATCCCGATTTTCAAGAAGCGGGTGTCGAAGCGGGCCGAGGTGCCCGCGATCCGCACGTCGCACGCGAGCGCGAGGTTGCAGCCGGCGCCGACGGCCGGGCCGTTGACGGCGGCGACGGTCGGGAGCGACGACCGCAGGACGCGGAGAAATCCTTCGTAGATGTTCGTGACTTGGGCGCGCTCTTGTCGGGTTTCGGCACGCGGCGAGCGCGCCAAGGCTCGACACGTCGGCGCCGGAACAGAATGCGGGCGCTTCGCCCGTGATGACAACGGCGTGGGTTTGCTCGTCGGCCTCGAGTTCGTCGAACGTGGCAACGATTTCGTCGACCATGGTCGCGGTCATCGCGTTACGGCGCTCGACGTCGACCAGCGTGACGAGCGCAACCGCGTCGTGGTGTTCGGTCCGGACGTGTTCCATCGCGCGCAGTGTAGAGAGCCCGGCTGGAGCGTCGTATGCGTCTCGACGAGCAATACGACGCGGTTAGTCGGGGCGGACGACGGCGGGGGAGTGGCGAAAGAAGTCTTCGACTTCGCGTTCGTAACGGTACGCGGGGTTCTTGGCGCCGACCGTCGACGCCAGCCGCAATCCCTGTGCGAACGCATCGACCGCGCCCGCCGTCGTGTACTGATAACGGAACCCGGCGCGTTTGTAGCGCGTGTTGTCCATGCCGCGGCCGTAACGCAACAGTTGCATCGCTTCGGTGGGCAGGTCCCAGACGCGCAACAGCCGCATCGGTTCGGCGGCCATGCTCGTGAACATGAACGGGAGCGCGATCCGCCGCTTATTGACGATCGCGCAGACTTCGCTCCACGGCAGGTTGCCGTCGCCCGCGACGTTGTAGACGCCGGGCACCTCGTTGACCGTCGCGTAGGTCAACGCCTCGACCACGTCGTCGGCGTGTACGAACTGCAGCGCGCGGATCGAAACCGAAGATCTCGGGCACGACGCGTTCGCGCAGCGCGACTGCGAACGGCGTTTCGAGATCGTCGCCGAGCACGTTCGCGAAGCGCAACAACGTGACGTTCACATGCGGATTGTCGTCGGCGAAGTCGCGCACGAACGCTTCCACTTCGAGGAGCGACCGTTCGACCAACGTGCGCGCCGGTCCGGTGCGCCCGACGTCCTCGCGGAAGAAGTACGGGTCGGCTTGGCTCGCGCCGTAGACGAGGCCCGAACTCTTCAACACGACTTTGCGTACGGGACTCTGCGGTGCGCCCGCCGCCGCGAGCAGGTTCATCGTTCCGATGACGTTCGTTTCGTGCAGACCGCGATCGCTCGAGCGCGTCGAGTCGACGATCAGGTGCGTGTGCACGATCGTGTCGACCTGGGTGGCGCGCACGATGCGCGCCAGGATCGAGTGCGTGGAGTCGGCACGCACGAATTCAGTGCGCTCGAGCTGCACCCGCGGATCGCGTGTGTCGACACCGACAACCACTTCGACGTCGGAACGCCGTTCGAGGGCCTGGGCGACGCGCCCGCCCCAATACGTCGAGAGTCCGGTGACCAACACCCGCACGGCGGCCTACCCGAACCAGACGGAACGGCGCGTCCGCAACATGTCGTAGAGCGCGTCCTGCACCATGCGGCGAATGCGTTCTGCTTCTTCCATCACGCGGCTGCGCGAGTAACGCTCTTGGTTCGGCGCCACGTCGAAGTGCACCGGCGGCAGCACGCGGATCTTGAACTTGGCCGGAAAGTACGCGGGGATGCCGAGCGGACCGAGCAACAACATGTTCGCGGTCACCGGGAAATACGGGATGTTCATGATCTTCGCGAGGCGGTTCGCCTTGTAGACGATCGGCATCGACTCTTCCGCGCCCATCACCGCGATCGGGATCACCGGCACGCCAGAGCGCATCGCGATCTCGACGAAGCCGCCGCGGCCGAAGCGGCGCAGTTGATAACGCTCGCTGAAGTGTTTGCCCGTGGCTTTCGTACCCTCGGGAAAGACGAGTACCAGCTGCTCCTCGTCGTGCAGCAAGCGATACGCGTTGTCGGGATGGGCGGCGACGCCGCCGGTGCGCGACCACAACGTGCCGACGACAGGAACACTGCGGAACAGATTCTCGGCGAGCCCGTAGACCGGACGACCGAGATCCTTCTCGATGCCGTGCATGATCGAGGGCGCGTCGGGCGGGATCGCGCCGGCATGGTTTGCGACCAGGAGCGCGCCACCGTGTTCCGGAACGTGCTCGAAGCCTTCCCATTCGACGCGGAACCAGTGCGTGTAGATCGGATCGAACATCGCACGCGTCATGGCTCGCATGCGCTCGCTGCGCCCCCAACGGTCGACGTCGGAGCGGCGGTGTTCGGCTTCGTGTTCCGCTTGCGAACGCGGAAGCGGAACGAGCTCGCGACTCGTCGCCGTCTCGGCCTGGGTCAGGTCGAGATCGGGGTGCGTCGCCGCCGCAATTTCAACGGCGCGGTCGGGCCCGTCGCTCACCTGGCCATGCAATCGGAAATGATGCCGGGCCGCAACCTGTACGACCTCCGCCGGTAACTGTCTCACCCGGTGTGTTGAATGCAACCGTGGAGTCCAGGGGCCGACCAGGCGGCAGCGACATTGCTCGTTTCGGTCACGCGGCGCGTCGGATCGGGGCGGCGGCGCGCGCGGCGGGTCTGAACGCGCCCGCGTTCCGAACGCCGCCCCGGCGCAACGCCACCCGCACGATCCGGCGGCTACCGGGCGGTGTGATCGTCGCGGTGCGGCTTCGAGGGCGCCCGTTCGCCGAAGTGGTGGCCGACATGGTGGAAGGAGTCGTCGTCACGAACGAGTTGGAGGGTGGGGCGGCCACACGCGTTCGCAGCATGTTGCTCGCTGCGCTGGAACCTCCGTCGCGGCAGACCGCCGCCTGACCTACCGTTGCGCCACGGCCCGGGTGGCGGAATGGCAGACGCAGGCGGCTTAAACCCGCCGGCTCCGTTTGGAGTGTGAGGGTTCGAATCCCTCCCCGGGCACGAACCAACCAACAAACCAAACCAACCGACGCTTGACGCGACGAAGGGCCCGGTAATTCCGAGCCCCTCGTCGGCCGTGCTCGCAGTGCAGCTATACAACAAGCGTGAGGACGAGCACTGCGAACAGAACGCTCTGCGCACTGTGCACCGCGATCCCAATCCATGCGCTCCGGTAACGCTTCACCGGGTAGGCGATGAAGAACGTGTCGAGCAGCGTGGCCGGAATCACCCACGGCACGTGCAGGTGGTAGCCGGCGAACAACAAACCGTTGACCACCCAGTCACGGTCGCCGAAGGCACCGTTCATGCGGGGCAACAACACGCCCCGGAACAAGAGTTCTTCGCCGAGCACGGTGTTGAAGACGAACATCGTCATCACTGCTGCGAACCAGCCCCACGATCCGTGGAACATCACTTTCCCGGCATGCGACGACAAGAACTCGCCGAAGTCCCGGCTCGCCGGGTGCGGCAGCGAGGGGACGAGCTCCTCGATCGCCGTCCCGACGAGCAACACGGGCACGATCCACCACACGCGACCGCCGACGCGGCCGGTCTTCGGGTTGCGCGGCTTGCGTAACCACAGCGCTTCTTTGACCACCGACCAGCGCAGCGTGCGCTGCTCGTAGCCGATCAGCCCGACGACCATGACTCCCTGCCAGACGAGGCCCGCGGTCAGGCACACGATCAGCGCCCGAGTGAGCGATCCGTCGCCATGTCCGGCGATTGCGGGACCGACAATCCACGCCAGTGTGGCCATCGGGACGGCAGCTGCGGCCCAGATCACGAAGATCGTGCGCCGGCTGTATTGCGTGATGCGGACGGTTGCTTCACCGGACTCGCGCCCGTCGTGCGAAGACTGCGGACGGATCTGTTCGATCGTTGCGTTCATGGCTCCCCCTCACTCGTGTTGATAGAGCGATGGTGAACGAAGGAGACCGTTGGGTCGTCGGCCTCTGCGCTCTTGTGGGGGCGCCCCGCTACATCTCGAGGCGGACGCTCGCGTCCGACTTCAGAGTTACGTCGCCTTCTACTCGATGCCGAAGCTGTTGACCTTTTCGGGGTAGAGGCGAATGAACGCGTCGCCGAAACCCGGACCGAGCAGCGCGCCGCCCGCCGGAACCGCTTCCGCGCGCCCGCGGATTTCGAGCATGCGGGGGGTCCAGGGGTCGACCGACACGAGATCGTCGATCACGATCGCGGCAGCCGGGTTCGCCTGGACGTCTCGATACTTCTTCGTGGTCGCGACGTGATGGCCGCCGATGTCGATCGTGCCGAGCTCGCGGTTGTAACGAAAGGAAGTGGGCACGACGTGGGGTTTGTGGTCGGCGCCAGTCGTTGCGATGCGACCAAGGCGCTGGCTCGCGAGGTATGCGATCTGCGCGGACGTGAGTTCGATCATTGGGTTGTTCTACCCTCGGTCGCATGAGTGGTTCGAAAATTCGTATTGGCGTTTTGCACGACTTTCCGACGGCTGACGAAGGCCGCTCGTTCGAGGCGAACGTCCGGCGTGGCATGCAGCCGGTCATCGATTCGGGTCGTCTCGACGACGAGGTCGAACTCGTTCATGCGACGGCGCTCGGGCTGCCGTTGCCCGGTGGTTCGGCGTATGCCGTCGAAGACGCGTTCCGGTCACTCGTCAACCAGGGCGTTGCCGCGATTCTCGGTCCCGCGATCTCCGACAACGCGCTCGTTGTGCGCGAACTCGCGGATGCGGCGCATGTGCCGACGCTCAACTACACCGGCTCGGAAGAGACGCGCAGCGAATACGGCTTTCAGTACCAAATCGGATCGCTGGAAGACGAGCCGTCGTTTCTTGCCGCGAACCTCGCGTCGCGCGGGCTGAAGCAGATTGCCGTCGAGCGCGACCGCTCGTATGTCGGTCGCCGCATGGGCGACTTCTTCGACCACGCCGCGAGTGTCGCCGGCCTGTCGATCACGGGGCGCGCCGACGCCGAGGCGATCATTTCGCTCGGCATGTGGGACACGGCGCGCGAACTCGCCGATTCGAAACCGTCGGTTCCTGTGGTCGCGAACTCGGCGTTGATCTACGGTCATCACGATCGCGAAGCGGCGCGCGCGTGGGAAGGATGGGCGTATCCCGACACGGTGTCGGAAGCGAACGAAACGTACGCGGCGCTCGGCAACGGTGGTCCAGGTGTCGCGGGGCAGTACGACATGGGCCGCTTGATCGGCGAAGCGCTGGCGCGCGCTCGTGTCGTAAACGGTCGCGGCGTGCTCGACGGTCTCGAACAGGTCAAGGCCATCCCGGCCGCGAGTGGCGAACCGGGCACGCTCATGGGATTCGGACGTTGTGAGCGCGGCGCGCTGAAAGGTCGTTACCTCGTCGTGCGCTACTGGCGCGACGGGAAGACCGTCATCGCGTAAGAACTCGGTTCGGCCGCTACTTCTCTTGTTCGAGGTACCGGAGCGTGTTGTCGTTGTACGGCGCGTGTCCGTGGACGGCGCACGACGCGATCAACTCTTCGCGCGTGCGAATCCACGCCGAACCGCCCGGTCCGATCGTCGGTGCTGTGACGACGGGGCCGCCGCAGATCGGGCACTTCGCGTTCGCCCAAAGGTTTCGGCCGAACCAGCGAGACCACCAGCTTCGGGGCACGGGAGCATGATGCCCGATGAATCGCGGCTCGCCGTGCAGTCTTCATGAGAAGCTCGTGTCCGCGATCCCGCGAAGGAAGCAACGCATGGCGTCATTGGTCCTCAAAATGTCGGTCTCGCTCGACGGCTACATCGGCACGACCGATGGCAGCACCGGCTGGGAAGCGGCCGGCCGTTCCGAAGACGGCGCCGCGTTCGTGCTCGACACGGTCGGCAACGCGCGCGCACACCTCGTCGGCGCCGCGACGTACACGACGTGGTCGACGTTCTGGCCGAACGCGCCCGGGCCGTTCGCGAAACCAATGAACGAGATCCCCAAGGTCGTCTTCTCGAACTCTCCCATCGCGGCGGACTGGCCTGAGACGACGATCGCGACCGGCGACCTGACCGAAGCCGTCACGCGGCTCAAGCAGGAGACCTCGGATGGCTATCTCCTGGCCCAAGGTGGCGTCCGGTTCGCGCGATCACTCGTCGAGACCGGATTGATCGACGAATACCGGCTCGTTGTTCATCCCGTTGTGTTGGGCGCCGGTGAGCGGCTCTTCACCAAACCGCTCACTATCGAACCGATACGTACGATCGCTTTCAGTCGGGGCGGCGTCGCGCACGTCTTTACTGCGCAATCAGTCTGAAGCTTTCGCCACCCGTCGAACGAACACCGTGACGATCATCGATCTCCTTCGGGTGAAAAGCACACGTCCGTGCGGCGAATCTTGGCCGATCCGTGAGGCGACGGAGTTTCAGTTCCTCTTGAGACGGGAAGTTGTCGCAATGAGGGAGACACCTGGCCGACGCGGCGGCTCCGCGAGAGAATGGGTCGTGGAATCAAGTCAGTTGGTCAGATTCTCCGACAACATCGTCGCGCTGCTCCGCGACGGGTCGTCGTTCACGCAAAGCAAGCAGCCCGGGTCGTCGCCACGCTTTGACGGGTTCACGGTGGCTTCGTACGTCCTCACCGAAACGCCTCCGCATGGCGGGGAGCGGCACGGTGACGGCGACGAGTTGTTGCTCGTGATCTCGGGTGCGTGCGTTGCGGTGCTCGATACCGCGGACGGCGGGACTGAGGAGACACCGCTCCAAGAGGGTGACGCGTTCCTCATTCCGAAGAACACGTGGCACCGCTTGGTGATCGACGATCCGTGTCACATCGTGTTCGTCACACCCGGTCCGCAGATGGAACACCGCGGGCTGCGGAGCGAGTAACGGCACCGCGCGTCGCTCGGCGGTTGCTTGCGACTGTTCTGAGGCGCATGCTTGGACTGCGGGCCTTACCGTTCGGGCAGTCTCGAGGTTGTCGGCATGTTCAGTTTCTGGACCGTCATGTACATGCTTTTCATCGGTCTCTTCGCCGGGTTCATCGCGCGGCTGCTCGTCCCCGGTCGTGATCCGTTGACGTGGTGGCAGACCATCATTCTCGGCATTCTCGGCTCCTACGCCGGCGGCTTCCTTGGATACGTCCTGTTCGGCTGGGACAAGAGCAGCGGAGCCATTCAGCTGGGCGGAATCTTCAGTTCCATCGTCGGCGCGATTGTCCTCTTACTCATCTGGCGCGCGTTCCAACACCGCAGAGCCGGACATTCGTCCGCGCCTCCAAACGTGTGAGTCCGCGGTCGCGGCGAGCAATATACAAAGGGTGCCGATCGGTAGTCATGGCTGGCGTTATCCGCCGCGCCGTACCCACACCTCTTCGATGAGCTTGCCGACGAACCCGACCATGAAAAATGCGATGCCCGCAGCGAGAGCGATCGCCGAGCCGATGAGCCAACCGAGCAGGAGCGAGGTCCCGAAAACCAGCGCGTTCACAACCCAGTGACGCCGCAACCAAAGCCGCACGCGACTACGGGGGTCTTGCGTCGCAAGTTCGTCGCCCAGGCGCTCATCTTGCCCGACCGAGAGCGATATTTCACGCGCCGCGCGCCCGGGACCCGTGAGTTCCGGCCTGGAGCGGGGAAAGCTCGCAGCAAGGGAAGGAGACGCGATGACCACGGCGGTGATCGGTGCGACCGGGCATATCGGGAGCGAGGTCGTGCGCGGCCTGCTCGCCGGTGGAGAAGATGTCGTCGCGCTCGTGCGCGACGACGACGAGGGCAGGCGCGCGTTCGGCGAACCCGAGGGTCTGCAGATCCGCGCGACCCACTTGGACGATCCGCACGACGTGAGCGACGCGCTGAGCACAAGTAGCACCGTCTTCATCGCGATGGGATCGGTCGGAACTCAAGGTGTTTTGCAGCGCGTTGTCATCAACGCCGCTGCTCGCATCTCGTCGATCGAACAAATCACGCGCATCGCCGTGCTCAACGCGTCGGCCGACTCGCTCGGCATCAACCAGCGCGCGCACTACAGCATCGACCAGTTCGCCGCGTCGACGGGTGTTCCGTACTCGACGGTCCGCCCCGCGATCTTCTCACTCTCGCTGCTCTCCGCGGCACGAGAGATTCGCGCCTCGCGCACCTGGACCGGTCTCGCCGATCAGGGCCGCACCGCACTGATCGACCATCGCGACGCGGCCGCGGCCGCAGTGCGCGTGATTACCGACAAGACCCTTTGGAACGCGCATCACAGCGTGACCGGGCCGGTGTTGATGTCGTGGCCCGACGCGCTCGCCGTTCTTTCCGAAGAAATCGGGGAGCGCGTCGCGTTTCGTGTCGCGCCCGAGCGCGAGTTGCTCAAGCGACTCACCGATGCGGGCGTTCCGGCGAGCGAAGCTGAACTCTTGATCGCGCGCGAGTGGGCGATCCTCGCGGGCGAGAACGACTACACCACCGACACGTTTCAACAGATCATGAGTCGCCCGCCGCGGCCGCTCCGCGAATTTCTCCACGAGCACCGCACCGAGTTTCTCTGATCGCGTTCAGCCCGCGATGCCGCTCACCGGCGCGGTCGGCGCGCTGTTGCCGAGCGACTGCGCGTTCCCGAAGTTCGGGTTCGTGCCGTTCAGTTCGGCCAGCCAATAGCCGGCACCGTTCGACGTTGGTTCGATGCCGACGACCGCCGATGCCGCGCCACCGGAACCGGGCGGCGAACCATGGAAGCCCGCGTCGCCGTATGTGAACACACCGCCATCCGCGCCGACAATCCAATACCCGTTGCCCGACGGCGTTGCCGCGATCCCGGTAACAGGTTTGTTCGGTGTCTTGCCGGACCCGGGAAGCGAGCCGCGGTACGCAGCGTCGCCGTACGTGAAGACGCCGCCGTCGGCACCGACGAGCCAGTAGCCGTGGCCCGACGGTGTTGCCGCGATCCCGACGATCGGTTTGTTGGGTATGAGACCCGAGCCGGGCAACGAACCGTGGTAGCTCGCGTCGCCGTACGTGAACACGCCGCCGTCGGCGCCAACGAGCCAGTACCCGTTGCCGGACGGTGTTGCCGCGATCCCGACGATCGGTTTGCTCGGTGTCTTGCCCGACCCGGGCAACGAGCCGTGGTAGCCGGCGTTCCCGTAGCTGAAGATCCCACCGTCCGCACCCGCAAGCCAGTAACCCGCGTGCATCGGCGTCGAAGCAATGCCGACGATCGGATGCGCCGGCTTCAAGCCACTCGCAACCAACGAACCTTGCGACGTGTCCGTGCCGAAGTTGTAGACGTTGCCGTCGCTACTCGTCGTGCGGAAACCCTGCGACGGAGCCGCGCCCGCGCCGATGCGCGCAATCTTGTTCGAGTGCGCTTCGGCGAACCACATGTTGCCGTCGTGTCCCGTCGCGATACCGCCCGGGAAGCTGTTGGACGTCGGCACGTCGAACTCGCTCATCGCGCCGCTCGTCGTCACGCGGCCGATTTTGTTCGAGGTTCCTTCCGTAAACCAAAGGTTGTTGTCGGGACCCTTGGCGATCGCGATCGATCCCGCGTTCGAGGTCGGGATGTTGTACTCGGTGAAGGCGCCGCTCGTCGTCACCTTTCCGATCTTGTTTCCGTCTTGTTCGGTGAACCACACGTGGTTGTCGGGGCCCGCGGCGATACCCGTCGGGGTGCTGCTGCTCGTCGGCACGTTGTATTCGGTGAACACGCCGCTCGTCGTCACCTTGGCGACCTTGTTGCCGAGCAACTCGGTGAACCACACGTTGTTGTCGGGGCCGGCAGTGATCAGTTCGGGAAAGCCCCCCGAGGTGGGCACGTTGTACTCGGTGAACACACCGCTCGTCGTGACTTTGGCGACCTTGTTCGCGTCGCGTTCGGTGATCCACAAGTTGTTGTCGGGGCCGAGCGCGATGCCTTCGGGATCGCTCGCCGACGTCGGGATGTTGTATTCGGTGAAGACGCCGTTCGGCGTGACCTTCGCGACCTTGTTGCCCGCCGCTTCGGTGAACCAGACGTTGCCGTCGGGACCGGCCGCGATGCCGTCGGGCGTGCTCGCGCTCGTAGGCACGTTGTATTCGGTGATCTGACCGCTCGTGGTCACCTTGGCCACCTTGTTCACCTGACTTTCGGTGAACCAGATGTTCCCGTCGGCGCCCAACGCGTCGAAGAGCGGTTCGCTCGAGGACGTCGGCGTCGAGTACTCCTGAAACGATCCGAGCGGCGAACTTGCCGACGCAGTCGCAGTCGGCACGAGCGCCGCTGCGCCGACCAACACGAGTGCTCCCGCGAGGATCCGACGCCGAGCGACCCGCGCGCGTTGAGAAGTGTTTTCTGCCGCAATGACCATGCGTCGGAAGCTAACAGCAGTCACTCAGGCAGGCCAGAGACAACGTGTCGTGTCCGCATGCACCGCGCGACCGATGTGCACGGTTTGCGACTTACGTCGCAGAGCATCGGAAGTTCTCGTATGCGATCGGCCTTCAGCGCACGGTTTCGAGGAACGACACGACCGCGTCGTTGAACAGATCGTTGCGGTCGCCGGCGACCATGTGGCCCGCACCCTGCACGTCGACGAGCTTGGCGTGCGGAACGAGCTCGAGCAGCTCTTGCGCGCCTTCTTCGCTCAACAAGTCGCTGACGCGTCCGCGCACGAGCAGCGTCGGGATCTTGATCGCGCGCGCGGCGTGCTGGAGCCGCAACGGCTCGGTGAGCGACGAACGCGTCTCGTCGGTGCCGCCCATGCGACCACCGATGAACGCGGGATCCCAGTGCCAGTACCAACGGCCGTCGCGCTTGCGCAGATTCTTCTCGAGACCGCTGAGGTTCGTCGGCCGCGGCCGGTGCGGGTTGTACGCCTGGATCGCGTCGGCAACTTCGTCGAGTGAGCCGAAGCCGTCGTCCATGTGCTCCATCATGAAGTTACCGATGCGCATGCGACCCGCTTCTTCGGTGCGGGGCGCGACGTCGACGAGCACGAGCGCGCGTGCAACCTTTACCGCCGGATGTTCGCCGATCGCAGCAAGCGACGGCGAGGCCGCCGAGCGACGCCCCGACGAGCGCGGGCGGTTCGTCGAACGTCTCGCGCGATCGCGAGCACGTCGCCCGCGAACGCGTCGAGCGTGTAGTCGCCGTCGGCTGCCCATTCGGAGTCGCCGTGGCCGCGCAGGTCGACCGCAAACGTGTGCCAGCCGCGATCGCCGAGCGCGTTCAGCGTTGTGCCCCACGAATGGCGCGTCTGCCCGCCGCCGTGCAACAGGATCGCGACCGGCCCGTCGCTCGGACCGGCTTCGTCGGCCGCGAGCGTGTTGCCGTCGCGGCCAACGAGTTGTGTGATCACGCGGCTGATTTCTCCAAGATGTGCACGCCGCACGCGGAGCCGAGGCCGATCACGTGGGCGAGGCCGACTTTGGCGTTGTCGATTTGGCGATCGCCGGCTTCACCGCGCAGGTGATGGCAGATCTCCCAGATGTTCGCGATGCCGGTCGCCGCGATCGGGTGGCCCTTCGATTCGAGGCCGCCGCTCACGTTCACCGGTGTCGTGCCGTCGCGCCACGTCGCACCGGAACGGAAGTAGTCGGCGGCGCCACCGGTCTCGCACAAGCCGAGGTTGTCGTAGTGCACGAGTTCGGCGGTCGCGAAACAGTCGTGCAGTTCGACGAGGTCGAGGTCGTCGGGGCCGATGCCTGCGGATTCGTACGCCTGCTTCGCCGCGTTCTTCGTCAACGTGTTCACGTTGGGGAGGATCTGGCACGCCTCTTCCCACGGATCGCTCGTGAGCACCGACGCCGCGACCTTCACCGCGCGCTTGCGTTGTTCGAGCGACAGTGTCTTCAACTTCGCGTCGCTCACCACAACGGCAGCCGCGGCGCCGTCGCAGTTCGCCGAGCACATCGGGCGCGTGTTCGGGTACGCGATCATGACGTCGTTCATGATCTCGTCGAGCGTGAAGCGCTTCTGGTACGACGCGAGCGGGTTCAACGTCGAGTGGGCGTGGTTCTTCTCCGAGATCTTGGCGAAGAGTTCGAAGTCGACACCGCCGTAACGGTGGCCGTACTCCATGCCGATCTGCGCGAACACGCCCGGCATCGTTTCGGTACCGATGCGACCGTCGACGCCCGCGACCGCGCCGTAGCGGCCCGAACGCGCCCACTCCTTGCCGTCGGCCTTGCCGCGCGCCACCCGAAAGCAGACCCGCGCCCGAAAGCTTCTCGACGCCGACCGCAAGGCCGTAGTCGCACTCTCCGGCCTTCACCGCCATGATCGCCGTGCGCAGCGCGGTTGCACCCGTCGCGCACGCGTTCGACACGTTGTAAACCGGAATGCCGGTCTGGCCGATCTGCTTCTGCAACATCTGCCCGGTCGGCGCGCTCGCGCCCATCAAGTTGCCGGCCGCGAGGATGCCCATGTCCTTCATCTGCACGCCACCGTCGTTCAGCGCACCGAGGGCAGCTTCGCTCGCGAGGTCGATCGTGTCCTTGTCGGGGTGCTTGCCGAACTTCGTCATGTAGATGCCGAGAATCCAAACGTCTTCAGTACTCATGCGGCTACGGCCTCCTGTCCTCGAACTCGCGTTGTGATTTGATTCGCAACCGGACATCCGGCCTGCGCCTGGCTCATGAGTTGGCTCCTTCGAGCGGTTCGAACCCGAACCCGATTGCTTCGGTGCCGGCGTCGTCAGTGCCGACGACTTGCGTGGTGAGGCGGACTTTCATCCCGACGTGAACGTGGTCGGGATCGGGCGGTGTGTTGACGACGTTGCCGCGCACGCTCGTGCCGTCGCAGTCGATTACTCCCGCGACGAACGGTACCGGGATGCCGGGCGCGGCCAGCGACACGATCGTGAACGCCCGCAGTTCGCCGGTCGTGGCAACGTCGGCCGGCCGGAACTCGGTGCCCGAACAGGACGCACACGCGTTTCGGCGGTCGAAGAAGTGGGCGCCGCAGCTCGTGCACTCGTTGGCAACGAGGTGGGGCTCAGGGTCGAGAACCAGGTACTCGACCAACGGAATTTGTGAAGCCATGCTTCCTCCCGGCAGTGTCGAGGCAATGATTGCGGGAGAACGCCCCCCGATGCGAAACGAACCGAGGTCGTCGTGACCGACGAAGCCGCCGAAGCCCCCGCCGAGGGCGACCCGATGAACGATTTGGACCGCTTGCTCGACATGAGCGCGCCCCAACCCGGCTACCTGGAGGTGATCCAGGCCGGTGGGCTGCTCGAGCCGATGGACGGCTTCAAGATCACGTTCAGCCGGGAGCTGACCGACCACGTGCTCCGCCACCACGAGATTTTCTCGTCGAACGGCACGCTCGACCTCGGCAACATCCGTCCGTTGATCCCGTTGAACGTCGACCCGCCCGAGCACTCGAAGTACCGCAAGATCCTCGACCCGCTGTTCGCGCCCAAGCAGATGGATGCGCAAGAGGAAGACATCACGGGTCGCGTCCATCACTTCATGGACGAGTTCGCAGACCGCGGTGAGTGCAACTTCACCGAGGACTTCGCCGAACTCTTCCCGGCGTCGGTGTTCCTCGGGCTGATGGGTTTGCCGTGGGAAGAGCTCGACACGATGTTGCGCCTGCGCGACGGCATCTTGCGGCCCGAACGGTTCGACCCGAACGCGCTGTTCGACGGCGACGCCCGCATGGCGGTTATGCGGTCAACCGGAACGGATATTTACGACTATTTCAACGCAGTGCTCGACGACCGCGAGCGCAATCCCGGCAACGACATCCTCACCCACTTCGTCACCGTCGAAGTCGACGGCGACCGCCTGAACCGCGAAGAGATCCTCGACATCTGTTTCTTGTTCCTGATCGCGGGGCTCGACACGGTAAGCGATTCGCTGACGTGCTTCTACGCGTTCCTCGCGAACCATCCCGATCATCGGCGCGAGATCGTCGAGCGTCCCGAACGGATTCCCAACGCGGTCGAAGAGCTGTTGCGGTGGGAGTCGCCGGTGCCGAGCGGCGTGCCGCGCGTCGCGTTGGTCGACACGGAGTTGCCCAACGGCGTCAAGGTCCCGGCCGGCACCGCAATGATGGTGAGTTACGGCGCCGCGAACGTCGATCCCAACGAGTTCCCGGACGCGTCTGAGGTGCGCTTCGACCGCGAGGCGAACCGCCACATCGCGTTCGGCGGAGGCGTCCATCGGTGCCTCGGCTCGCACTTGGCGCGGCGCGAGCTGCGCATCACGCTGCGGGAGTGGCACCAACGGATCCCCGACTACCGGATCAAGCCCGGCCACGAAGACCTCGAG
Organism: uncultured Actinomycetes bacterium; assembly: GCA_963841195.1. Taxonomy (GTDB): domain Bacteria; phylum Actinomycetota; class Acidimicrobiia; order IMCC26256; family PALSA-610; genus CAWJBX01. The sequence continues at coordinate 188,399 of CAWJBX010000003.1, forward strand.
TTCTCACCCGGCCTGCGCTCGGTCCGCAACCTCGTCCTCGCCTGGTAGGAGCGTCGTATTGCCGGTCATATACCGGCATAACGACGCTCCGGGCGAAGGGAAGCGCACGACGGTTTGCACCGTCAGGGCGGAGGCCGACTCCCTCGTCGCGACAGACGGGAAACGGCCTTCCGACCGGTTGCGTGCCTACGAGATGGGCGGCACGGGCTGCGGCGGCGGCGGCCCGACGTACTGCGCACTCGGACGAATGAGCCGGTTGTCGGCTGCTTGTTCGAGGATGTGCGCGCACCAACCAATGACGCGGCTCGCCGCGAACGTCGGCGTGAACAGTTCGCGCGGAACGCCCGCGCTGTCCATCACGATGCCGGCGTAGAACTCGACGTTGGTGTACAGCTTGCGTCCGGGCTTCAATTCGTCGAGGACGCGAATCGCGGTCGTCTCGATGTGCCGCGCAAGCTCCATCTTGTCGCCGCCGAGTTGGTCGGCAACCTCGCGCAACATCAGAGAGCGCGGGTCGTCGGTCTTGTACACGCGGTGACCGAAACCCATCAACCGGTCGCCGCGCTCGACCGCGTCGCGCAGCCACGGCTCGGCGCGGTCGGCGGTACCGATCTCGTCGAGCATTTGCAGGGCGCGGCTCGGCGCCCCGCCGTGCAACGGACCGGAGAGTGCACCGATCGCGCCGACGACCGCGGCACCGAGGTCGGCACCCGTCGACGTGATCACGCGCGCGGTGAACGTCGACGCGTTGAAGCCGTGATCGATCGTCGAGATGAGGTACTTCTCGACCGCAGCTGCGTGTTCGGGCGTGGGTTCCGTGCCCTGCATCATGTAGAGGTAGTTCGCGGCGTACCCGAGGGCCGGGTTCGGCGCGACCGGCTCGAGTCCTTGCCGCAAGCGCCACGCCGCGCAGATCAGCGTCGGTACGACCGCGCACGTGCCGAGCGTGTTGTCGTACAGCTCGTCGTGGTCGATGTCGTGCGAGGGACGGAACCCGAGCGCGGCGCCGTACTGCGAGACCGCAGTACGGAGCGCGTCGAGCGGCACGAACGTGTCGCCCGCCTTCGCGATTGCCGGCAGCACGCCCGCGACCGTGTCGGGGATGGCGCGCCGAGGAACGATCGTCGCCGCGAACGCTTCCCGTTCGGCAAGCGTTGTGGGCAACGTGCCGGTGAACATCAACTGCCACACGTCTTCGAGCGGGCGTGACTTGGCGAGATCAATCGCGCTGTATTGGCGGTAGTGGTAGAAGCCTTCGAGGCCGCGTACGTCGCCGACCGTCGTGTCGGCGACGACGACGCCTTCGAGCCCTTTCGGGATCTCGTGGGCTTGCGCTTCCGACGGCTGGATCATCGCGACGCGCATGAGGTCGCGCATCGAGACGATGCCGACGACGCGCCCGTCGTCGACGACCGGGATGTGCCGGTAACCGTGCTGCGACAGAGTCGCGAACGCTTCGGTTGCTTCGAGTCCCGGCGCAACGGTGTCGGGGTTGTCGGTCATCCACTCGCTGACCTTCGCGGTCGACGCGTCGGAGCCGGCACCCGCGAATCGCAGCATGTCGCGCTCGGTCAGAATGCCAATCGGACGGGTGTCGTGGTCGACCACGACGACGGAACCGACCTTGTGTTCGCGCATGCGTTGGGCAACGACCGCGATCGTCTCGGCAGGCAGTGCCGTGATCACGGGTGCACTCATCAAGTCGGCGACAGTACGGGCAGCGGCCATGGCGCCATGCTACGACCGGTCGGCAGCGCGGTGGCGCGCCGCACCCGGATCAGGGATCGGCGCCGATGATGCGACGAAGGTCGGCGTTGGTCGCGTCTTGATCGATCATGACGTCGCCACCCGGGTTCACGTCGATTCCCTTGGCGGCTTGGACGGTGGCGTTCACGGAGGGACCGTTGTTCCCGGTATCGGTGCTTGTCGACGCGGTTCCCGCCAGCGTGTACGTGTAGTTCACGCCGCTCGAAAGTTGTCCGCACGCGCTCGTGGCCGTCGTCGACACACATCGGATCAGCTTGTTCCCGTAGTCGGCGACGTACAACGCGCCGGTCGAGGTGTCCCACGCAACATCGGCAGGAGCGCAGAAGTTCGCGGAGGTCAGCGTTCCTGATGTTTCGTCGACGTTCGTGCACGAGCTGCCGTTTCCGGTGAACGTGTTGATCTTGCCGTCGCTCGCGTTGATCTTGCGGATCCAGAAGCCGCCGGAGTCAGCCACGTAGATGTTGTTCGACGCATCGAGCGTGATGCCGTCCGGTGTGAACAGCGTTGCCGAGGTTCCGGCAACATTGGTGCCGGTTTCGCTGCACGTCCCTTCTTGGCCGGCAATCGTGTAGATGTTCCCGACCGTCGGGGACGAGACGCCGTAGCGCGCGGTCGTGGTGTTGAAGACGACGCGGATCTCGCACGTGCCAGTGTCGGAGATGATGAGGTTGCCGCTCGAGTCGACCGCGACGTCCTGCGGCGCCTTGAGCTTTGCGCCCGTTGCGGCCGTGTTCGTCCCGCACGACGACACGCACCCGCTGCCTGTTCCCGCGATCCCGTAGATGTTCCCGACGGTCCCCGCGGTGTACGCCACGCCGAAATACGTTCCCGTCGTTCGCACGACCATGCGAATCTGGTTGTCGTTGGTCGCGGCGATGTAGAGGTTGTTGTTGCCGTCGACGACCACGCCATCGGGCGCGGAGATGTTCGCCTGCATCGCCGGCGCGGCGTTGCCACCGCCGCCGGTCGTACCCGTACCGGCGACCGTCTTCACAATCCCAGACGCCGGACAGGTTCCCGAGCAGTTCGCTTGCTTGACCCACTCGCGGACGCGGTTGTCGCCCGGATCGGCGAAGTAGTAGTTGCCGTTCGAGTCGAACGACCCGTGTTGGGCGTCGGTGACCTCCCAGCCGTACGCGGGCGTGCCGTCACCGCCGTAGACCGACGACGACGTGCGGCCCGCAACAGTGAACACGACGTTGTCGCTGGTTTGGATTTCGCGAACGAGATTCTTGCCGTTGTCGGAGACCATGATGACGTTGTTCACCGTGGGATCAGCGGCGATGCCGTACGGCGCCCCGATGTTTGCCGGCGTGTTGTACGCGTTCGCGCCGGGCAGGTTGGCGTTGTATCCGTCGCCTGTATACGGAGCGGAACCAGTGCCGGCCAGCAGGTAAAGGGTGTTTGCTGTCGGCGTGATTCCGTAGCGCTGAGTTGTGCTCGCGAACAAGACGCGCACGCGTGCGTCGCCCTGATCGGCGATCAGGAGGTTCCCGGCCGGATCGAAATTGATGTAGTAGGGCGCATTGAGTTTTGCAGCAGTCGAAGCGGGGTTTGATCCGTCCCCACAACCGGTGTACGTACCGCACGACGTCTGGCCCTGGTTGACGACGCCGTTGATGAAGCCCTTCGAACTCGAGCCGTACGCAACCCCGAAGAGCGTTTCGCCGCTCGCGGCGGAAATCGCACGGATCTCGTTGTTGACACGGTCGGAGATGAAGACATCACCCGAACTGTTGACGGCGATGCTTTGCGGCGACGCGACCTTTGCGAACAGTGCCGACGCACCGTCGCCGGTGCCGCCCGAAACGCCGGTGCCCGCGATGGTGTATGCGTCCCACTGCGTCATTGCGCCGACCGCGAACTGGTTGGTGCCCGTTGTCTGCGCGCTCAGTTCTTTGATTTTGTTGGCGCCAAGGTCGGGCACGAAGACGTCGCCGTGACTGTCGACTGCGACGTCTTGCGGCGTCTGAAGTTTGCCGGTGGCCCCGTACACGAGCGCGCCGGTGCCGTCACCGGAAGACCCGAGTGCACCCCAGATCGTGTACAGGTGGTTGGCGACGGGTGCACCGCCGTAGTTCGTTGCGATGTTGTACGTCGGGCTACTTCCGTTGCCATCCCAGAGGATGCGAACCGCGTTGTTGCCGGTGTCGGCGATGAACACGTTGCCGTACTGGTCCACGGTTACGCCGCGCGGCGTCGCGATGCGCGGCGGATTCGTTCCGTCGGTGTTGAGGTTGCCGTCGTTCGCGGTGCCCGAGGTGCCGTCGCCGACGATGGTGTAGATATAACCGGCCGTCATCGAGATGCCGTAGTACGTGCCCGACGACTTCGGGATCATGCGGATGCGGTTGTGCGTCGTGTCGGTGATGAAGAGATCGCCGGAGCTGTCGAACGCGATTCCGTACGGGTTGTTGAGCGGCGGGCTCAAGCCGGCCGAAACCTGCTGCGCGATCGTGTCCTTGCACGTATTGCTGTACATCGGCCCGCCGAAGGTCGCGCTGTCCCATGTCGTGCTGGCGTTGGACGCGTAGATCTCGTAGCCGTACGTGTGCGAGGCGCCTGTCCCCGCGCCAGTGTCGTCGTAGGTGTACGTGCCGTCGAGGCCGCTCTGCCCAATGTCGGAATAAGCCCCCCCGTTCGAGTTCCGGTAGACGTCGCCGTTGGTATGTGCGCCCGCACTCCAGCTGAGATGCGCGGTCGACCCTCCCGTCCACTGACACGCGAGGTTGGTCGGCGCCGCGGGTTGGGCCAGCGCCTGAAACGTCTCGGGAATTGCGAGCGTCGTGCTCGTAGGATTGTTCGTCGTGAATCCGCTCGGCGCGGCCGGTTGCATGAGCGCGATTACTGCGATGAACACGATGCTGCTCGCGCCCACGAGATGGCGGCGGCCGCGCGGCGCGAGTGCGACGCCGAGCACCGTAAGTGCGACGACGATCGCGTACGCGACGAGGTGCAACGGCGAACTCATTGGTTCGCTCCCGCGCGCTGGGTGCCGTCGAACATGAAGGAGATCACCGACGTCTGACCTTGGAGCGAGGCCGGCGCATTCGGCCCGAGTTTGAACGAGAACCTCAGGTAGTTCGTGTGCCCCGCGGTGAGATCCATGTTCGCGAAGGTGTTCGTGGCGTTGACGCCGGCGTTGGGCGCAAGCTGAAACGAAGCGCCGCTGTTCAAAACGCCGACGATCGTGCCCGAGCAGCTGTACTGGTAGTCAGGCGACGTGCCGCTCTCGGTCCAGGCCAGCCCCGCTGTTCCGGCGCCCGCGGTCGTACACGCCTGCGCGATGAGGTAGAGACCCTGAACGTCGGTGTTCAAAGTGCTGCTCGTCGTCGCGTTCGCGACGAGTGTCATCGACGCGAGATTGAGGTTGCCGGCGTTCGTGACGTTGACCACGCGGACACGCGAGACGTTGGGGATCAAGTCATTGACCGCGAGCGTGAGCCGGTTGCCACTCGTGTTCCCGCTCGGCGTGCTGAGGAAGAGGTCGCCCGCCTTGACTTGGCCCTCGTTGACGGGCGTCGAGCCCGTGAAGCCGGTTGCAGCCGCGTGGGCTGCGACGCCGGCGGCCGCGACGACGCAGCCCGCCGTGCCGGCGAGGCGTTTCCGGTTGTGCCGCCGCGTCTGGTCAGGGCCGGTACTGGCCACAGATCTCGTCCTTGAAGTCGACTCCGGAATTCATCGGCCTCGCCGTCCGCCGCTTCAGCGATCTCGGCCCCGAAATGCTCGATTGCGACAAAGATCGCCGCAGGCGCTCAGACGGCGGCGCCGGATTGCGTCACGTAGTGGTGGTATGCGTCCTCGAGGGTGACGACCTGGGCGAGCATCTCCTCGGGGAACCACACGCCGAGGTCTTCGACGGCGATCAACAGTAAGAACATCTGGATCGAGTCGAGCCCGACGTCGTCGCGGAGGGTCGCGTCGAACGGGATGGCCTCGGGCGCGAGCGCGACTTCGTTCGCGACGTAGGCGCGGAACTGGTCGCGGGTGAGCGGGTTCACGAAGCTCCGATCGGCGCCGCGAGCTTCGCCACGAGGGCGGGCCCGAACTTCTCCCAGTCGGTGCGCGTCACCGCGATCATGACGACGTCGCGGAACTCGTCGTCGACGATCTCGTGATCGCGGAGCCGGCCTTCGACGCGGAACCACGTGGACTCGCCGCTGCTGCACACGTCGAAGACCGGTTGCGGCGCGGCTGCGTACACGTGTTGGAAGTTCCACATCGTGAAGAGGTAGTTGAGAAAGAGCGGCACGCATTCGAACGCCCACGCCGAACGCGCGAGTGTCGGATCGAGCATCACGGCCGCGTGTACCCAACCGTTGCGCAGCGACGCGTCGAACGCTTGCACGTAGCCGAAGCGTTGCCCGTTGAGTTTCCGTTCCACGACGAAATGCGTGAGCGTGTGATCCCAAAGGTCGTGCGCGAATTGTTCGGGCGCGGGTGTTGGTCCGCGGTAGCGCCAGTTGATCGCGACATCGGGATGATTCGCGAGGCGAGACAGATATTCGTGATCGGCCGGGAGCACCGGGCGCAAGCGCACGCGGCGGCCCGCGAGCGGAGGCGCGGACGTTTGCGTTGCCGTGTTCACGAACCGGCTCCGGCGCGCAGGAGCTCTTTGCGGACCTTGCCGTCGGACGTGCGCGGCAGGTGCGGGGTGGGCACGATGCGATCGAGTTGCCACCCGTCGGGAAGTGCAGACGCGGCGCGCGCCCGCATGTCGGGAAGGTTCAAGTTCTCGCCGCGGTGTTCGACGAACGCGACGAGTTCGGATTGGCTTGCTGAACCGTCGACCGCGACAACCGCGACCGCGTCGACGCCCGGTTCGGTTTCGAGCACCCGTTCGACGCGCGCGGCGGGAATCTTCACGCCGTCCCGGTCGAGCACGTCGTTCAAGCGGCCGAGGATGCGCACCGCGCCGTTGGGTTCGCGGCGCGCAAGGTCGCCGGTGCGATACCAACCGTTGGCGTCGACCCGTTGCATCGTGAGATCGGGGTGCCGCCAGTAGCCGAGCATCGGCGCGTCGACGCGCACGCGCAGTTCACCTTCGGCACCGTCGACTTCCCACGCGACGCCGGGCAGCGGGCCGCCGACCGTGTCGAGGTTGTCGCGCCTTTCGCCGAGACCGGTCAGCATCACCGCGCCGCCGAGCTCGGTCGCGCCGTACCCGACACCAACCAGGCAGCCGAACCGATCGTGCATGCGTTGCAACAGCCGGGGTGATGCAAGCTCACCGCCGGAGATCGCGAGGAGGAGCGAGCTGACGTCGTACTCGCGTTTTACACGTAGCAACAACTCGAACATCATCGGCGTACCACCGAGGTTGGTGACGCGCTCGCGCTCGACGAGCTCCAGCGTGCGATGCGGGTGGAACCCATCGGTGAGTACGAGGCGGCCGCCCGTCGCGAGCATGTTGAACAACGTCGTGTGCCCCGAAATGCTTTGTAGTGCGAGAGGCACGAGCGCAGTCGGGTTGCGGGCGGCACGGGCGAGCCGGCGGCCGAGTCGCGCGTACATCGCGAACGTGCGCGCGGTGCGGCGCGGCGAGAGCGACGGTGTGAGCGCGCCGCGCATGGCATGTTCCAGCGCGGGGCCGGCGCGCATCAGCCCCGCGTGCGAGTGGAGGACGCCGAGCGGGTGATCGGACGTGCCCGCCGTCTGGAAGATTGCCGCCGGCGCGCCCGCTTCGAGCGCAGGAGGCACCGCGAGCCGGTTCGCTTTCGCACTCGAGCCGAGGTCGGGCTCGACGAGCTGGTGCAACGCCGCCGCGGGATCGTCGTCGATCGTTGCGTGCGTCAGGACGAGATCGGGTTCGAGCGCGGCCAGGACCGACTCGGCCGTTTGTGGTGCGACGCGTGGGTCAATCGGGCACACGATTGCGCCGGCACCGACAATCGCGAAGAAGGCTTCGATGTAGTGCGTGCCCCCGAGGACGGTGGCGACGCGTATGCCCGGTCCGATGCCGGCCGCGCTGAGCTTCCGTTGCAGGCGTTCGACGCGTTCGGACAGCTGCGTGTACGTGAGGCGCGTGTCACGGTGCACGACGGCCTCGCGCTCGGCATTGCGCGCAGTCGCGGCGGCGAGCGTGTCAGAAAGGGTGGTCACGAAACGACCGCGACCGGCTTGGTGATCTTGGCGATGAGCGGCGGGCCAATCCGCAACCAGTCGGCGCGGTACATCGCGAGCACGAACATGTCCCACCACCGGCCCGCGTGCCATTCATGATTCGCGAGGGTTGCCTCGACGTGGTAGCGGTCGCCGGTGAAGCTGGCGAACTGCTCGTAATTGAACTCGAGTACCGACGCGTAGACCTTGCGCAGGTCGTACAGCGTGAACAGATAGTTGAGGAAGAGCAGCGGCGCTTCGATCGCCCAACCGCCGAGCGCGACCGCGGGGTCGAGCACGACTGCGACGTGGCACCAGCCCCACTGCAACGACGCGTCGAAGGCCTGCATGTAGCCGAGCGGTTCGCCAGTCGCGATGCGTTCGACGACGAAGTGCACGAGCGTGCCTGGTTCGACGTGTTGCACGAACGACTCGAACGACAGTGCTTGGCCGCGATACCGCCAGCGCCACGCCACGTCGGGATGCGACGTCAGCAGATAGAGGTACTCGTAGTCGGACGGCTGCACTTCGCGTAAACGCACGCGCCGACCCGACAGCGGCGGTGATTCCACGCACTTTGATCGGCGCGACCCCGCTCGTTCTTGCGGCAAACGGCGCCCATATCGGGCGTGAAATGGCGCAAGAACGGCGTGGTTATTCGGCGGCGGCGCCGTGACGCCCGGCGCCGGCGGCGAAGCGGCCCACGCCTTCGAGCATCGCGGGGTCGGTGATCACCCGCATGCCGTGCTCGTACTCGACCTGGAGGGCTTCGTCGATGCCCAAACCCCACTGTGCGTAGCTCGACGCCCGGTCTTCGCGCAGACAGCGTTGGGGGAGCGCGGCCAGTTCGGCGGCGAGCGCGACGGCCGCGGCGCGGGCCCCGCCCGGTTCGGTCAACCGGTTGGCAAGCCCCATGCGCAGGGCCTCGTCGCCGCTGACGCCGCGGCCGGTGAGGATCAGATCGAGCGCGTGCGAGTGGCCGATGAGGCGCGGAAGGCGAACCGTCCCGCCGTCGATGAGCGGCACGCCCCAGCGGCGGCAGAACACGCCGAACACCGCGTTCTCGGCGGCAACGCGCAGGTCGCACCAGCACGCGAGTTCGAGACCGCCCGCGACCGCGTACCCCTCGACGGCGGCGATGACGGGCTTTGACAGCAGCATGCGCGACGGTCCCATCGGGCCGTCACCGTCGGGCGTCACGCGATTGCCGCGACCGGCGCTGATCGCTTTCAAGTCGGCGCCCGCGCAGAACGTGCCGTGCGCGCCGGTGAGGACTGCAACGTCGTGGTCGTCGTCGGCATCGAACGCGCGGAACGCATCAGCGAGCAACTGCGCAGTCGGACCGTCGACCGCGTTGCGCGCTTCGGGCCGGTCGATGGTGACGATCGTGACGCGGTCCGCGTGCTCGACGGTCACTTGGCTCATGCTTGCCCGCTCTCGGCCCTGCGGGCCGGGCCGCTCGGGCCCCGCCTCACTGCTCGCGTTCGCGGCGCGGACGTTTGGGATGCGGTCGTTCGGCTCATGCTTGCTCCCGGGTGGCGAAGAGGTGCGCGCGTTCGTTCATCGATGCGAGCGATCGGATGCCCGACCGCGACGCGACCATGCGCGAGACCGACGTGTAGTGCGGGTCGAACCAGAGTTCGCGATCGAGGCCGAGCAGCAACGCCAGCGCGACGTTGACGACGCCGCCGTGACACACTGCGACGATCCGGCGGCCCGGGTTGGCGGCGACGAGCTCGTTGACCGTTTTCTCGATGCGGGCGCGGAACTCGCCTGCCGGTTCGCCGCCGAACACTTCCCAATTGCCGTCGACCATTGCCTGCAGGTTTGGATCGTTCGTCGCGCGCAGTTCTTCCATCGGGATGTAGCTATCGGATTGCGCGTCGTACTCGATGATGCCCTCGACAATTTCGATGTCGAGACCGAGCGCGTCGGCGATCGGCTGCGCAGTCTCGATCGCGCGCAGCTTTGGGCTCGACAGCACCGCGTCGATTTCTTCGAACTTCAACCAGTCGGCGAGGCGTTGCGCTTGTTCGTGCCCGCGCTCGGTGAGTCCGGGATCGGCAGGCACGCCGCGGCCGGGGGCAATCCGTACCGGCTCAGCGTGACGGACCCAGATGATCTCCATCAGACGAGTTCGAGTCCGAGGATCGCGCCGAGCTCCACGAGCGCGTCGTTCGGGTCGGTCACTTTGACCGTGGCCATGCCCATGGCGCGCGCGGGCTTGAGGTTGATGCCGAGGTCGTCGAGGAACGCGGCTTCCGACGCGAGCACGTCGAGGCGGGCGAGCACGAGCGCGTAGATGCGCGGGTCGGGTTTGCGCAGGCCTTCGCGCGCCGATTCCACGATCACGTCGAAGAGCTGCAGCGAATGCAGTCCGGGTGGCGTCGATTCGTCGCGTTCGTTGGCGAAGTTGTTGGTGAGCGCCGCGGTCTTGAAGCCGTTGGCGCGGATGCGTTCGATCGCGGTGATCATCTCGGGGCGCGGCCCGTAGGTCGAATGCATGAGGGCGAGCATCTTGCGGGCGTCGAGCGCGAACCCGGCCGTATCCGCTTCGGTTTCCAGCGCGGTGACGAACGCGTCCATCGTCAGTTCGCCCCGTTCGAGCGATGCCCAGGCTCCTTCTTCACTGCTCTGGCGAATGAGGGCACGCAACGTGCCCTTGTCGAGCCCGTTGCCGTGGTCGTACGCGTCGAACGCCTCGAACGGCGAGGGGAACACGACACCACCAAGATCGAAGATCACCGCACGAATCGTCATGGCGCGATGAGCACTCCGGGATTGAGGACCGCAGCCGGGTCGAGCGTGTGTTTGGCGGCGCGCAACGCATCGGCGAAGAGTTCGGGGCGCTGCCGGTCGTACCACGGTCGATGGTCGCGGCCGACCGCGTGATGGTGCGTGATCGTTCCGCCTTGTTCGATGATGGCGTTGCCGGCGGCGTGTTTGATCGCGTCCCATTGTTCGAGCTGTTGGCCTTCGCGGCCGAGCGCCATCACCGTGAAATACGGCGCGGGACCGTCGGGGTACACATGCGTGAACCGGCACGTGACGACGGCGGGCCCGGCGCCGACGGCTTGCGCGGCATCCAGCACTGCGGCTTGCACGCGGCCGCGCAGCATCGGGAATGCGTCCCACGTGCACGCGGTCTCGAACGTCTCGTTGACGACGCCGAGCCCGACGAGCGCGTCGCGCGTGTACGGCGCGCGCACGAACGCGTTGCGCCAGTTGCCGGCCGCGCCGCCGCGCGCACCTTCGGTCGTGTCGGAGCGAATGACGATCGCGTCGTCGTCGACCTTGCCGCCGTGATCGCGCGCGCATTCGACGGCCCGTGCGATCCACGGATCGAGCGGGTGATCGGCCGACTCGAACGCGAGCAACAAGATCGCATCGCCTGATGCGTCAGTGCCGGTGAGCATCGCTTCGGTCGCGTCGAGCAGCCGGCAGTTGGCGGGATTGAGTCCGCTCTGGGCGACGGCGCGTGCCGCTTCGACGCCCGCTTCGAAGTCGGTGAAACGGGCGGTGGCGCCGGCGCGGAACGTGGGCCGGTCTTGCAGACGCATCCACGCTTCGGTGATCACGCCGAGAATGCCTTCCGAGCCGAGCATGAGCCGGTCGGGCGACGGGCCCGCGCCCGAGCCGGGAAGGCGGCGGCTTTCCCAGATACCGCGCGGCGTGATGGCGCGCACTGATTCGACGAAGTCGTCGATGTGCGTGTGCAGCGTGGCGTAGTGGCCGCCCGATCGCGTCGCGATCCACCCGCCGAGCGTCGAGAACTCGAACGATTGCGGGAAGTGGCGCAGCGTCAAGCCGTACGGCCGAAGTTGGTCTTCGAGCGCGGGCCCGTACACGCCGGCCTGGATGCGCGCGGCGCGGGAAACGCGGTCGACTTCGACAACGCGATCGAACGCGCGCATGTCGAGGCTGATCGCGCCGCGGTAGTCGTCGCCGACGTTGCACTCGATACCGCCGACAACGCTCGAGCCGCCCCCGTAGGGAATTACGGCGACACGCGCGTCGCTGCACCAGTCGAGCAACGCCGCGATGTCGTTTTCGTCGCGCGGGATGGCAACGAGATCGGGCGGGTTTGAGAAGTCGCGGTGGAGCGCGCGCCAGATGTCGCGGAACGACTTGCCGTAGGTGTGGCCGGCGCGCTCGTACGGATCACTCGTACAGATCGCGACGAGTTCGTGCGGCGGTTCGACGCGCGGCGCCCGAAGGTCGAGCTCTTCGATGGTCGGCGGTTCGATCGGCTCGCTGACGTCGCCACCGAAACGTTCGGCGATGGTGGCCCCGAGCTTCTGTTGTTGTTCGCGTGTCGGGCCCTCGCCGTCGACGCCCCATCCCCAGAAGCGCCGGGCCATCAGTCGAGCTGCGCGTCGCGCTTGTCGACGAAGGCCTGGCGTAGCTCGTCGCTGTCGCCCCAAAGGTTCAGCTCGAACGTGAAGCCCTGCTCGAATCGGTACGAACGCTTCACGTCGACCGGGTCGATCGCGTTCAGCGATTCCTTGGCGCGCCGCATGACGATGGGGCTCTTCGCCGCGATGACTTCGGCGATTTCGAGCGCGTTGTCGAGCAACTTCTCTTTGGGCACGACGCGTTCGATGGTGCCGTAACGCAAGAGTTCGTCGGCGGTCACCATCGTGCCCATCAAGAACATGGCGCGCATCTTGTGTTGCGGTACGAAGCGCGAGAGATGGGTTGCAACGCCGAGCGCGCCGCGGTCGACTTCGGGGAGTCCGAACGTTGCGTCGTCGGAAGCAAGAACGATGTCGGCGTTGCCGGCGAGGCCGAGCCCGCCGCCGAGACAGAAACCGTTGACCGCGGCGACGACGGGAACGGGGCAGTCGTAGACCGCGGCAAAGGCCTCCCAGCACCCGCGATTGACCTTGACGAGCGATTCGTTGGTCGGGTCGGCCGCCAGTTCCTTGATGTCGACGCCGGCCTGGAAGCCCTTGCCCTCGGCGCGCAGGATCACGGCCCGCACTTCGGTGTTGCGGCCGGCGGTGTGCAGCGCATCGGCGAGCGCAAACCAGCCCGCGACGGGGAGCGCATTCACCGGCGGGTTGTCGATCGTGACGATCGCGACGTGTTCGCGCATTTCCGACGTGATCACGGCGGGAGCATACTTCGGGGCATGTTGCCGCCCTCGGGGAGCCTCTGGCACGCGACCGCACCCGCCGAACGTGCGCGCCCGGCGTTGGCGACCGACATCGTCGTCGACGTGGCGATCGTCGGCGCCGGTTTCACAGGTTTGTGGACCGCGTACGCGTTGAAGACGATCGATCCGACGCTGCGGGTCGCGGTGCTCGAACGTGAAGTTGCGGGATTCGGCGCGTCCGGCCGCAACGGCGGTTGGTGTTCGGCGCTGTTCGCCGGCAGTCGCGACGCGACGGCGAAGCAACATGGACGCGACGCCGCGATCGCGATGCAGCGCGCGATGTTCACGACGCTCGACGAGATCGAAGCGGCCGTCACGAACGAGGGCATCGACTGCGATTGGGCGCGCGGCGGGACTGTGCAGGTTGCTACGGCGCTTCCGCAGCTCGACCGCATGCGCCACGAGATCGCCGACCATCGGGAGTGGGGATTCGGTGACGACGACTATCGCGAACTGTCGGTTGACGATGCGGCGAAGTTGATCGGTTGCAGACCGATTCACGGCGCGTTGTTCACTCCTCACTGCGCCGCGATTCATCCGGCGAAGTTGGTGCGCGGGCTGGCGGCCGCGGTTGAGCGGCGCGGGGTTGTGATCTACGAGCAGACACCGGTTTCTGTCGTTGCGCCCCCTCGCTTGTCGACGCCGGGCGGTTCGGTGCGCGCCGAAGTCGTCGTGCGCGCGACTGAGGCGTTCACGCCGGGTCGGGTGGTCGCGCCGCTCTATTCGTTGATGATCGCGACCGAACCGCTACCTGCTTCGTTCTGGACCGATGCGCACTTGGAAACGCGGCCGACGTTTACCGACTTCCGGTACACGTTGATCTACGGTCAGCGCACCGCCGACGATCGCTTCGCCTTCGGTGGTCTCGGCATCCCGTATCACTTCGGGTCGCGCGTGCAGCCGTCGTTCGATCGCGACGACCACATCTTTCTCGGGCTGCGCGAGGCGTTGGTCGGCCTGTTCCCTTCGCTCGGCGACGTTGCGATTACGCACCGCTGGGGTGGAGCGATCGGCGTACCGCGCGACTGGTATCCGTCGGTGGGGTTCGACCGCGGCGCGGGGTTCGCGTGGGCGGGCGGTTACGTCGGTGATGGTGTGAGCACGACAAACCTTGCGGGCCGCACGCTCGCTGATCTCATTGTCGGTCGGGAGACGGATCTCACCCGGCTGCCGTGGGTCGGACACCGCTCACGGCAATGGGAACCGGAGCCGTTGCGCTGGTTGGGGATCAGCGCGACGCGCGCGTTGATGGCATCGATCGACCACGCCGAGTTCGCCGGACGCACACCGAAGTTACGGCGCCGCGTCGCGCACGCGATTCTCGGCGATCTGTAGTTACTGAATTCCGGGTGGCGGGAGTTTCCGTTCGACGAGCGCATCGAACCGGCGGCGAAGCGTCTCGGCTGAACCCGGGTCGGTCATGATCAAGAACGTCTCGTTGCGGATCGCGTCGACGACCATCGCGGCAACATCGGCGGGATCGATGCCGTCGTCGCGCGTGAAGTCGCGCAAGGCTTGTTGCACGAACTCGGCGTCGTCGCCACCACCTGCGGGCAGATCCTCGGGACGATTTCGTTCCGCGTCACCAATCCGCGTCGCGACCGAACCCGGCACGAGCGCCGACACTTTGATTTGTGTGTTCGCCGCCGCGAGATCGTGGGCGAGACACTCCGTCGCGGCCAGCGCGGCAAACTTCGAGATCGTGTACGGGCCTGAGAACGCGTTCGTCAGCAAACCCGCCATCGACGACGTGTTCACGATGTGCGCCGGCGTTCCCGCTTCGATCATGCGCGGCACGAACGCCCGCACCGCGTTGAGGATGCCCCAAAGGTTCACACCGAGCGTCCACTCGTAGTCGGCGGCGCTGCGCTGCCACATCAATCCGCCCGTGAACACGCCCGCGTTGTTGCACAACACGTCGACCGCTCCGTACCGGTCGAAGGCATAGTCGGCGAGGGCGTCGACCTGCGCGGCGTCGCGCACGTCGACGACGAAGGGGTCGGCGGCTGCGCCCTCGAGCGCGCCGGCCTCGACATCGGCGGCGACGACGTTCATCTCTTCCGCGGTGAACCGGGCGGCGAGCGCACGGCCGATGCCGCTCGCCGCGCCCGTGACGACCGCGGTCTTCCCGGCGAGTTGTTCCACGCCC
>CAWJBX010000004.1:0-38183 GCA_963841195.1 uncultured Actinomycetes bacterium
CGGAGGGGGGACTTGAACCCCCACGCCCTTGCGGGCACTAGGCCCTCAACCTAGCGCGTCTGCCTATTCCGCCACTCCGACGTGGAACGAAGATGGTAGCAACTCCGCGGAGTTGGCCCGCGTTCGCAGCAACGGCCGCGAGCAGGCACAATGCCCCGCCGATGGCTGAACTTGTCTCCGGCGCCGAGCGTTTCACCACCGCCGACATGTATGCCCTCTCCGACCTCGTTGCGTCGGCGTGGACCGCCGCGTCGGATCGCGACTGGTCAGCCCACGCCGCCACGCTCGAATGGACCTGCCTCGCAACCGCCGACCACGCGGTCGACTGCGTCTACGCGCCTGCGTTCTTCCTCGCATCACGGAACACCGACGCCTATCCCGACCTCGGCCGCAACCTCAGCCTCGGGCCGGCCGCAACACCGAAACGCATCGTGCAGTCGCTCACGATCGCGACGCGCGCGCTCGTCGCGATCGTCAACGACGCGCCACCAGAAACGCGCGCCGTCATCTTTCGCCGGCCGGAAGTCACGACCGCAACACCGGAAGATTTTCTCCCCCGCGCCGCCGTCGAACTCGCGTTGCACGCGCACGACGTCTGCACCGGACTCGACCAACCGTTCGCGCCACCGCCCGACCTCTGCGCACGCTTGCGAGAACACACGCGCCCCTGGCCGATGTGGACGATCGCGTGGAACGGTCTCCCGCACACCGACGATCCGTGGCACGACCTCCTCGCGGGTTCGGGCCGATGTTGACGATCGGGCTGATCGACCAACCAGCAGACGTCGCGCGCAAACTCAACGAACTGAACGCCGATCAGCTCGTCACGATTGTCGAGCAACCGCCAGAACATCGCGGCGTGTCAACTGGTCATCGGCGTCGACGCGCAACCCGACGACATCGACGCGCTCTGGCACACCCGCATCGTGCCGTTCGCGCGCAACCTGGCGAACCAAACTCGCACGCCACGCGCCCGCGTCGCCGTGCTGCACGAGCCCGATCCGACGTGGCCCGCGCAAGCCCAACGCCTGATCGCACGCCTCACCTACGCGACCGGCGATCACACAATCCGCATCGACCACATCGGTTCGACATCGGTCCCCGGCCTTCCGGCCAAGAACCTCGTCGACATCCAAGTTGTCGTCGCCGACATGACGACCGCACACACCGTCGCGCACGCCGCAACCGCAGCCGGCTTCGTCCGCGTCGCCGGCCCGATCAGCACACAAGACCGACACGGCATCGAGCATCCCGAAGAAGTCGTCGTCGATGCCGACCCCGGCCGTCCGACGAACGTGAACATTCGCGCCGTCACCGATCCGATCTGGCGCGAGACGTTGTGCTTCCGCGACTGGCTGCGCGCCGACAAAACATCACGTGACGAATACCTCGCGCAAACGTGCGCTCGCCAACCAAACCAGGAATGTCGACGAATACTCTGACGAAAAGATTCCCTGGATCAGCGCCGCCGCCGACCGCGCCGAAGCGTGGGCAACCGCAACCGGATGGACACCATGACGATCGAAGTGACGTTGCTCGGCACCGGTAACCCGCTCCCCTCCCCCGACCGCGCTGGTGCAGCAACACTCGTGCGTGCCGGCGACATGACGATCCTCTTCGACGCCGGCCGCGGTGCATGCATGCGGCTCGCGGCCGCGGGTGTGTTGCCGCCCATGCTGCATTCCGTCGTCCTCACGCATCTGCACAGCGACCACATCTGCGATCTCAACGACGTCGTGACGACCCGTTGGGTCATGAGCCCGGTCCCGAATCCGTTGCGTGTGTTCGGCCCGCCGCGCACGCAAGCCGTCGTCGACGGGATGCGCGCCATGCTTCAGCCCGACGTCGAATACCGGCTCGCGCACCACGAAGATCTCAACTGGGACATGACCATCGACGTCACCGAAGTCACGACCGGCGTTGTGCTCGAAGAGAACGGCACGCGCATCATCGCGGCCCCAACCGATCACCGCCCCGTCGAACCGACGCTCGGCTATCGCATCGAACACGGCGGCGCGTCCGCAGTCATCGCGGGCGACACGGTGCCGTGCGCCGGCCTCGACGAACTCTGCCAGGGCGCCGACATCTACGTGCAGACGGTCCTGCGCGACGACCTCGTCCGCATGGTGCCGATGCAACGTTTCGTCGACACCATCGACTACCACTCGACCGTCGAACAAGCGGCCCAGACCGCGGCCAAGGCCGGTGTCCGCACCCTCGTCCTCACGCACCAAGTGCCAACCCCTGCACCCGGCTCCGACGACGAGTGGCTGGCACTCGCCCGCAAACACTTCGACGGCGACGTCGTGTTCGGCGCCGACCTCACAACGGTGTCGGCGTAATCGCAAACCGACCGATGAGTTCCGGGGCCGCCCGCAGTCTCACTCCTGACCCCGCGAAAAGAGGAGCACCGTGAAGACCATCGTCGTTCGCTACGAGACCAAGCCCGAGTGCGCCGAGGAGAACAAGCAGCTCATCGAGAAGGTCTTCGCCGAGCTCGCCGAAATGAAGCCCACCGGCTTCGGCTACGCCTCGTTCCAGCTCGAAGACGGCGTGACGTTCGTCCACATCGCCAACGAGTCAGACGCCGACGGCAACTCGCTCGCCGACGTCGCCGCGTTCAAGAACTTCGTTGCCAACGTGGGCGACCGCTGCGCGGTCAAGCCGGTTGCGATGAGCGCCAACGTCGTCGGCTCGTATCAGTTCACACTTCCGGGGCAGTAAGGGCGACGCCCGCGTCTTCGGCGAAGTGACACGCGGCGGGGTGACCGCCGTGGTCGATCAACGCCGGCTCCTCCATCGCGCAGATGTTCTGCGCCTTCCAACAGCGCGTCCGGAACCGGCAACCCGACGGCGGGTTCACCGGGCTCGGCGGATCGCCTTCCAACAAGATGCGCGTGCGTTTGCGTTCGCGCCGCGGATCAGGCACCGGCACCGCCGACAGCAACGCCTGCGTGTACGGATGCGTCGGATGTTCGTAGAGCTCGTCGGCCGGGCCCTGTTCGACAATCTTGCCGAGATACATCACCGCGACGTCGTCGCAGATGTGCCGCACGACCGAGAGATCGTGCGCGATGAACAGGTACGCGAGGCCGAGCTCGTCCTGCAAGTCTTCCAACAGGTTCACGACGCCGGCTTGGATCGACACGTCGAGCGCCGACACCGGCTCGTCGAGCACGAGCAGCGCGGGCTCCAGCGCAATCGCGCGCGCAATGCCAATGCGCTGCCGCTGACCACCCGAGAACTCGTGCGGGAAGCGGTTTGCGTGCTCGGGATTCAGGCCGACGAGCTCCATCAACTCGCGCACCCGCTCCCGCTCGCGGCCTTTCGCAATCTTGTGGATGTGCAGCGGTTCACCGATGATCGACGACACGGTCATGCGGGGGTTCAACGACGCGTACGGGTCTTGGAACACGACTTGGATTTCGCGCCGCAAGTCGCGCAGTTCGCGTCCCTTCTTGGTCGTGAGCTCTTCGCCCCGAAACCGCACCGAGCCCGACGTTGCCGGAAGCAAGCCCAAGATCAGCCTGCCCGTGGTGCTTTTTCCGCAACCCGATTCGCCGACCAAGCCAAGCGTTCGGCCCGCGGCAACACTGAACGACACGCCCGACACGGCCTTCACCGAGAAGCCGGTGCGGCTGAACGCACCCGACCGGACCGGAAACTCTTTCACGAGGTCGGTGACCTCGAGAATCGGCGTGTCGCTCGTCGTCACGCGTCGACCGGCGCTTCCGGTTTCCGCACGTCGAGCGTCAACGCGAAGTGGCACGCCGACATGTGGTCGCCGCCGACCGGTTGGAGTTCCGGACGTTCCGTCACGCACACGCCCGCGAGATCCGCGTACTCGCAGCGGGGATGAAACGCGCAGCCGCTGGGCAACACGATCAGCGATGGCGGCTGGCCCTGGATACGCGTGAGTCGTACGTCGTGTGAGCGCCGGTCGAGCCGCGGCAACGAACCGAGAAGCCCGCGCGTATATGGATGCGACGGCGCGTAGAAAATGTCGTCGACGTTGCCGGTTTCCACGTGCCGCCCGGCGTACATCACGATGACGCGATCGGCGACGCCCGCAACGATGCCGAGATCGTGCGTGATCAGAAGGATCGCTGCGTTCGTGCGATCTTGGATGCGCTCGAACACGTCGAGCACTTGCGCTTGGATCGTGACGTCGAGCGCGGTCGTCGGTTCGTCGGCGATGAGAATGTCGGGATCGTTCGCGAGCGCCATCGCGATCATCGCCCGCTGGCGCATCCCGCCCGAATACTCGTGCGGATATTGCAGCGCCCGGTCGGCCGGTTCCGGAATACCGACGAGGTCGAGGAGCTCGGTGACGCGCACCTGCAATTCCTTTTTCCCCGCATCGTGGTGCACGGAGATCGCTTCCGAGATCTGAGCGCCGACGGTGTGGACGGGATTGAGGGCCGTGAGCGCGTCTTGGAACACCATCGCGATCCGCTCGCCGCGCACGGCCTCCATTTCACGTCCCGGCTTCGCGAGCAGGTTGTCACCGCGAAACAGCACTTCGCCGGTGATCTTCGTGCGATCAGGCAACAGGCCGAGGATCGCCATCGCCGTCACCGACTTTCCCGACCCCGACTCTCCAACGATCGCGAGCGTTTCGCTCGGCGCGACGTCGAAGCTCACGTCCTCGACCGCGTGCACGATGCCGTCGTCGGTTGTGAACTCCACCGACAATCCTCGGACCGAGAGCAACGGGTCGGCCATTACCGGGTCCCCCGCGCGTCGAACGCGTCGCGCAGACCGTCACCGATGAAGTTCACGGCGAGGACCGTGATGAGGAAGAACAACAACGGACCCATCATCAGGTACAAGCGGTGCGGTTCGGTTGCTGCCGACTCGTACGTGCTCAACATCAAACCCCACGACGTATTCGGGGGCTGAAGCCCGATGCCGAGGAACGTCAACGTCGACTCTGCGACGATCGCGCCGGCAACCGCCAGCGTCATGTTCACGACAATCGAACCGACGCAGTTCGGTAACAGATGTCGGGTGATGATGCGACCGTCGGAGGCTCCTGACGCGCGCGCACCTTCGACGAACTCTTTCTCTTTGAGCGCCAGCACGTCGCCGCGCAACACCCGGGCGACGTACGTCCAACCGAGGGCAGCCAGGACGAAGATCATGACCTCGGGCGTGCCGCCGAAGTATTTCAACAGCACCGCGAGCGCCGCGATGTCGGGCACGACGAGGAACAAGTCAGTGACGCGGCTGAGCCCCTGGTCGACGAACCGTCCGTAGAAGCCGGCGAGCGAGCCGATGATCACGCCGATCAGCGTCGAAAGGGCCGCGACGGTGAGACCGATCGTCAACGACACCTGACCCGCATACAAAATCTGCGAGAGCTGGTCTTTGCCGAAATCGTCGGTGCCGAGCAGATGCTTCGCCGACGGGCCGGTCGCGGTTGCGAGCAAGTCGGCTTGTTGGTTTTTGGGATACGGCGCGATCCATTTCGCGCCGTAGCACACGATCATCAGCAAAATCAGCACCACCGCCGAGATGACCGCGGGCTTGTGCCGCAAGAACCGCCGCCAGAACAGCTTGCGGTTCGTGACGGGAGCCAGACCGACGTGCTCGTCCTGTTGAAAGATCAACATTTGGTCGGTCATGCGGCCACCCGGATGCGGGGGTCGAGCACACCGTAGAAAATGTCAACGAAGAGGTTGATGATGAGCACCGCGGCCGCGGTTATCACGAACCACGCAAGCAGCACCGGCGCGTCGCTCGACTCGAGCACGTTGAAGAACAGCAAGCCCATCCCCGGTATCGAAAAGATCGTCTCGGTGACGATGAGGCCACCGAGGAGAAATGCGGTGTCGAGTGCGACGACCGTCGTGAACGGAATCAGCGCATTCCGGAACGCGTGCTTGAAGACGACTTTGCGCCGCGGCACTCCTTTGGCTTTCGCGGTGCGAACGTAGTCGGCGTTCATCACGTCGAGCATCGACGATCGGAGGAACCGGCTCCACGATGCGATGCCCTGGACGGTAAGTGTGAGTACGGGCAACGCGAGATGGCGGAAGTAGTCGACGCTGACGCCCTTCCCGCCGGTCGAATGCAGACCGATGTTGTAGACGATCGGGTTGTGCAAGTGGAAGCGATGCACCGGCCAGGTGGCGAGATACGCGATCGCGAGCAGTGCGAACGCGAACGGCGGCATCGCAAGCCCGAGGTACGACAACCCGGTGAACGTGTAATCCGCGACTGAATACTGGCGAACCGCCGAATACACGCCGACGCCGATCGCCAACACCAACGAGACGATCGACCCCCAGAACAACAGCTGCACCGTCGGCCAGAGGGCATGGCTGATCATGCCCGAAACACTGTCGTTCGTCTTGATGCTCGTTCCCATGTCGCCGTGCAGGAAGCCCGTGAACCAGCGCCACCACTGGTGGAACAAGGTTTCGTTCAGATGCAGCCGGGCCCGCTGGGCGGCGAGAAGTTTCTGGGTATCGGCGGCCGACCGGTGGGTACCGGCTGCCTCGGCGCGAATCCGCGAGAGCGGATTGAACGCCAACCGCAAGCCCCAAAAAGTGATGAACGACGCGACGAGAAGAACGACGATCGAATACGCGATGCGGCGAAGGATGTAAAGCAGCAACCGGGCGACCTACCTGATCGTCCGGAAACTTACGACGTCACTCCCCACTGGTCGAGATTCCAGAACATGCCTTCGATCGAGTTGTCTTGGATCGGTCCGACCACCTTCTTGTTCCACAAGAGGATGTCGGGGAGCGGGTCGAGCGGCAGCGACGCCACGTTGTCGGCAATGACCACGTCAGCTTGCTTGGCTGCCGCCATCCGCGCCGAGTCGTCGAGGCTGGTGTCGACGGTCGTGAGCAACGAGTCGAGGCCGGCGATGTTCGTTCGGGTCGTGTTGTTGCCCGTCTGTTGGTTCTGATCCGTCGGGATGTTCTGGGAGCAGAACACCGAACACAGACCGGGCGTTGGGAACGTGAGCTGGCTGCCGTAGATCGACAGCTGGTACGTGCCGTTCGGCAGCGTCGTGTTGAAGAGATCGTCGGACTTCTGGTTGGCGATCTTCATGTCGAAGCCCGCGTTCTTCAGCTGCTGCTGCAACACGGCCTCGGTCTGCTCGCGCCGCTTGTCGCCCGCGGTCGAGATCACCGTGAACGACGCGGTCTTGCCACCCTTGGCCCAGATTTGGTCGCTGTTCTTCGCCCAGCCGGCCTGCGTCATGATCTGGTTCACCATGTTCAGGTCGAGGTGGTACTTCGAAAACGACTGCTGATCCGAGTAGGGCGCGACCGCGTAGGGGTTCAACGAGTTCGATGCAGTCGTAACACCGAGCGGGCCGAACAACTTCTTGACGAGCGCGTCACGGTCGATCGCGTACGAAACCGCTTGCCGGAACGGCACCGAGTCGAACGGCGCCGCCTGGTTGTTCATCCACAACGCTTCAACAGTGGCGGTATTCGAGTTGTACGCGGTGTTGATGTCGCCCAGACCGCCGGCCGCGATTTGGTCGACGACGTCGATCTGCGGCTGCGGGTAGATCGCGTCAACTTGGTTCGACTTCAGCGCTTGGAACTCTGATGCAGTGTCGGTGGTGAACTTGAAGACCACCTTGTCGAGGTGCGGTTTCGCACCCCAATACTTCGGGTTCGGCACGAGAATGAGGTCGGTGCCCTTGCTCCACGACTGGATCATCCACGGGCCGCCCGACCACGAATAGCCGTCTTTCATCAGCTTGTCGCGGTCTTTGCCCTTCAGGATGTGCGACGGGAAGATGCCGTACGAAGCGCCGAACAGCTGCTTCCAGTTCGCGTACGACGTGCCCTTCTTGTAGGTGACGACCGGCTTCTGTTCGTTCGTGCAGTCGACCTTGTCGATGTCGGTGTAACCGGTCGGGTCGTAGATGTTCTTGCCGTTCGCGATCTGGTCGACCGTGTACGCAAAGTCGTCGCACGTGATCGGCACGCCGTCCGACCACACGGCGGCGGGGTTGATCGAATACGTGATCGTTTCGACCGGCGACGCGACGAACGTGGGCTCACCCGTGAGAACGCTGCCGGGCTCGACGGCG
This sequence comes from uncultured Actinomycetes bacterium, assembly GCA_963841195.1. Classification (GTDB taxonomy): domain Bacteria; phylum Actinomycetota; class Acidimicrobiia; order IMCC26256; family PALSA-610; genus CAWJBX01. The sequence continues at coordinate 8,069 of CAWJBX010000004.1, forward strand.
AGGTTGCCCGAGTTGGGCGCACCGGTCGGCACCGTGCGGAACGCGTTGGGCATCGTCTCGACCTGCGCGATCCACGATCCCCATGACGAACCGGAGCACTGGTCGATCCAGTCAAGACACGCCGGCTCTTCTTCGGCGCCGATCGTCAGCGTGCCGCCCTGCGGAACATTCACGATCGTCGTCGCGGAGCTGCCGCTCTTCGGCTTGTCACTTCCGCTCTTGGAGGAACTCCCGCACGCCGCACCTACAACAACGAGCGCGGCTGCAACTGCGACAATGCGCAGCGATGTACGCGTGGGCCTCACGGGTATCCCCCCGACTTGAAGACGAGACTCGGTGTTCATCTCGTCGGCTAACGCCTGAAGTTGACGGAAGGAGACGTTATTCGGTTTCAGCCCACAGAACGCGTCACGCTTCCGCGCGCTATGTGACCTCTCAGGTCGCGCTCAGTCCAGGCGCATCGACAGGAACACCGTCGTGAACACGAAGACGAGTGCCACAACGACGGTCAACCGGTCGAGGTTCTTCTCCACCACGGTCGAGCCCGCAAGTGTCGAGCCGCCGACGCCACCGAACATGTCGGAAAGACCGCCACCGCGGCCGGCGTGCAGAAGAATGAAGACGATCAGCGTGATCGACGCGGCCAGGTGCAAGACGATCAAGGTCGCGTTGAGAACCATCCCGTCATTCTAGAGGACGAGCCCCGCCCGGCGAATCAGGCCGCAGGAGCGTCGCTCTGCTGGTCTCAGGCAAGCAATACGACGCCCCGGGGTTAGCTGACGCCGAAGCGGACCACCCGGGCGAACTCGTCGGGGTCGAGGGACGCCCCGCCGACCAGGCCGCCGTCGATCTCGGGCATCGCCATCAGCTCGGCGATGTTGCCCGGCTTGACGCTCCCCCCGTAGAGGATGCGAATGCCGTCGGCGACCTCGTCGTTGAACCCGGCCCGCACGTGATCACGGATCACTTTCATCGTGCCGTTGGCGTCGTCGGGCGTCGCGTTCTTGCCGGTGCCGATCGCCCAGATCGGTTCGTACGCGATCACGCAGCGCAGCCGCGTCTTCGCTGGACAGCCCGTTCATCGCGGCCTCGACCTGGCCCATGCACTTCTGGTGCGTCTGACCCTGCTCGTGTTCTTCCAGCGTCTCACCGACACACAGAATCGGCGTCATTCCGTTGCCGAGCACCGCGCGCAACTTCTTGGCGACCATCTCGTCGGTCTCGCCGAAGAGTTCGCGCCGCTCCGAGTGGCCGACGATCACGTACTTCACGTTCAGCTTCGCGAGCATCGGCGCACTGACCTCGCCGGTGTACGCGCCGCTCGGTTCCCAGTGACAGTTCTGCGCACCGAGACCGATCTTCATCTTGTCGCCGTCGATCGTGGTCTGCACCGAACGCAGCGCGGTGAACGCCGGACACACGACGACCTCGACTTTGTCGTAGTCGCTGTTGTCGAGGCGGAAGCTCAACTTCTGCACGACCTGAATTGCTTCAAGATGCGTGTGGTTCATCTTCCAGTTGCCCGCCATCAACGGCATGCGATCAGCCATGCTGGTGCCCTCTACCCCTTGTTCGACTTCTTCGACGCGCGAGCGCCTGCAAACCCGGAAGATCGCCGAACTCGAACAGTTCGAGCGACGCGCCGCCGCCCGTCGAAACAAAGTCGATGCGATCGGCGAGTCCGAAGTGTCGCACTGCCGACGCGCTGTCGCCACCACCAATCACGGTGAATCCGCGGCAATCGGCAACCGCTTCGGCGACCGTGCGCGTTCCCGGCCGCGAACGGTGCCAGCTCGAACACGCCCATCGGCCCGTTCCACAACACCGTTGCCGCACCGCTGATCACGTCGGCGTAGTGCCCGGCGGACTCGGGCCCGATGTCGAGCCCTTTCATGCCCGTCGGGCACGCGTCCGGCGCATGACGTGGCGCGTCGCGCGCGTCGGCGGTCATCTCGTCCGCGACCACGACGTCGGTCGGGATCACGACCCGTCCGCTCGCGAGCAACGCTCGTGCAGTGCTCGACCTGGTCGGCCTGCGACGAGCGAGTCGCCGACCTCACCGCCTTGCGCGACCAGGAACGTGAACGCCATCGCGCCGCCGACGAGGAGCGTGTCGCAGCGGTCGAGCAACGCGTCGATCACGCCGAGCTTGTCGCTCACCTTCACACCGCCGAGGATCGCCGACGAACGGATGCTTCGGCGTCGTTCAGCAAGCCGCCGAGCACCTCGACCTCGCGTGCGAGCAAGCGGCCCGCCGCGCGTCGGCAACACGACCGGCGGCCCGACGATCGACGCGTGCGCACGGTGCGCGGCGCCGAATGCGTCGTCGACGTAGACGTCAGCCGAGCGCGACTGAGGTTCGGCCGCGAACGCGGGATCGTTCGCCTCCTCCCCCGGCTCGAAACGCAGGTTCTCGAGCAGCATGACGTCGCCCGGCTCGAGCTCTCGACGCCAACTTCGTCGACTGGGCACCGACGACTTCGGGCGAAAGCGTCACGTGACGATTCGAGCAGCTCACCGAGGCGCGCCGCCACGGGCGCCAACGACTTCGCCGGATCGACCTTGCCCTTCGGCCGCCCCAGGTGCGAGCACGCCACGACCTTGGCCCCGTGCTCCTGCAGCCATTCGATCGTCGGCAACGCGGCGCTGATGCGCATGTCGTCGTCGATGACGCCGTCGCGCAACGGCACGTTGAAGTCGGCGCGCAGCAACACCGTCTTGCCCGCGACCGGCGGCAAGTCCTCGAGTTGCGGGACCGGCTCGACCACGATGGGTCGAGCTATTTGGTGCCGACGAACTCGACGATGTCGACGAGGCGGTTCGAGTAGCCCCACTCGTTGTCGTACCAGCCGAGCACCTTCACGATCTTGCCGTTCGACATCGTGTCGACGGCCGAGAAGATGCACGACGACCGGGTTCTCCGACGATGTCGGCCGACACCAGCGGCTCGTCGCTGTACTCGAGCACACCGCGGTATGCCGCATTGTTCGACGCGGCGCGGTATGCGTCGTTGATCGCGTCGACGTCGGCCGCTTTGTCGAGCGTCGCCGACGAGGTCGGTGATCGAACCCGTGGGCATCGGTACGCGCAGCGCCATGCCGTCGAGCTTGCCGTTGAGGTCGGGCAACACCAGCCCGATCGCCTTCGCGGCACCCGTGGAGTTCGGGATGATCGACAGTGCGGCGGCGCGCATGCGACGCAGGTCGGGCTTGCCCGAGCGGCTCGCGGTCGCCTGGTCTTGCAGCTGTTGGTCGGTCGTGTACGCGTGCACGGTCGTCATCAAGCCCGACTCGATGCCGAAGCTGTCGTTGAGCACCTTGGCGAGCGGTGCGAGGCAGTTCGTGGTGCACGACGCGTTCGAGATGACCGTGTGCTGCTTCGGGTCGAACTTGTCGTCGTTCACACCCATGCAGATCGTGACGTCGGCGTCGGCCGCGGGCGCCGAAATGACGACGCGCTTGGCACCGCCCTTGAGGTGTTCGCCGGCCTTCTCGCGCGACGTGAACAGGCCGGTCGACTCGATCACGACGTCGACACCGTTGTCGGCCCACGGGATCTCCCCCGGCTCGCGCGACTCCGAGCTTCTTTACTTCGCGGCCGTCGATCGAGAAGCCGTTCGGTCCGGCCTTGATCTCGTTGCGCGATCGTGCCGCCGACCGAGTCGTGCTTCAGCAGGAACGCCATCGTGTGCGCGTCGCCGAAGGGGTCGTTGATCGCGACCAGTTCGACCTCCGCCTGCTCGCCGCGGGCGAGGATCGCACGCGTGAACGAACGCCCGATCCGACCGAACCCGTTGATGCCGACTCGTACTGCCATAACCGTCTCCTTCGTCCCAAGTTCTGCGACTACAGCAGAGCCGCCAGCGCTTTCGCCAGTTGTCTCGGATCGTGCCCCGTGCCGTCGGGCCGGCTGATCGGTGCACCGATGGCCTTCGTACCCGAATTCCGCCACTGCTGCCGGATCGACCGCGAGCCCGTGTTCCGGGTCGTAGAGGAACAGGTCGACCCGCCCGCCGTGGTCCCGGACCGCGGCGAGATGGTCGGTGCCGTCGTGGCCCCTGGTTTCGTTTTCCGTCGCCAGGTTCGCGATCTGCACGACCGGCGCGGCCGCCTTTGCGATCGCGGCGCGGAGTCTCGGCGACGCTGAGGACCGCCACGATGCTCGTATAGAGCGAACCCGGCGCGAGGACGATCTGGTCGGCCCGCGCAATCGCTTCGAGCGCGCCCGTGGGCGGCTGCGCGTCGGCCGGGCGCAACCCGACCTCGCGGATGCGGTCGTGCGCGCCGGCTTGGGCGATCGCGACCTGGCCCTGCACCTCGCGGTCGCCGACGCGCGCCCGCAACCGACACCGGACCAAGTGTTGCCGGCAGCACCGTCCTTCGGTGTTCAACAAGCGGCCGGCCTCTTCGAGCGCGGCGGGGAGATCGCCCATCGTCTCGGCGAGCCCGACGATCACGATGTTGCCGAGCGCGTGGTCTTCGAGTTCGCCCGAACGAAACCGGTGTTCGAATGCGGTGGTCCACGGCCCTTCGTTGTTCGCGAGCGCGACGAGGCAGCGGCGCAGATCGCCGGGCGCGGCCACGTCGAGGTCGCGCCGCAACCGGCCGGAGCTCCCGCCGTCGTCGGCGACGCTCACGATCGCGGTGATGTCGCTCGCGTACTCGCGGATCGCGCGCAGCGCGACCGCAAGCCCATGACCACCCCCGAGTGCTACGACACGCGGCGCCATGTCAGGTCGCGGTCGAGGTCGCGGTGATGTACGACGGTGTGGTAGCCGTGCGCGTGCAGCAGCTGGCCGAGCTGTTCGGCCATGACAACGCTGCGATGGCGTCCGCCGGTGCAACCGACACCGATCGACAGGTACGCCTTTCCTTCTTGGTCGTAGCCGGGCAGCGTCAAGCGCGAGCAGGCGGTCGAGTTCGGCGAGGAAGTCGCGCGTCGCGGGCTGGGCCATCACGTAGTCGACGACGCCTTTGTCGAGCCCGGTGAGCGGCCGGAGCTCGTCGACCCAGTGCGGGTTCGGGAGGAAGCGGCAGTCGAAGACGAGGTCGACGTCGAGGGGCAAGCCGTGCTTGTACCCGAACGACACACGTTTACCTGCATCCCGAGCGTCGCTCGCATGCTCCCCGAACAGCTCGTTCAGGCGATCGCGCAGCTCGTGCACGTTGAGGTTCGACGTGTCGACGATGAGGTCGGCATCGCCCTTCAGTGGTTCGAGCAACGCCCGTTCCCGCGCGATGCCGTCGACTGACGCGTTCGGTGTCGGAGACAGCGGGTGCCGGCGGCGACTCGCTTCGTAGCGGCGCACGAGCACGTCGTCGGACGCGTCGAGGAACAGCACCCGGGTGTGCGCGCCGTGACGTCGGAGCTCTTCGATCGCGGCCGCGAGGTCGTGCGAGGAAGTCGCCCTGACGCACGTCGACGACGAGCGCGTAACGGATCGGCTTCTCAGTGCTGCGCGCGAGCTCGGCGACCTTGCCGATGAGCATCGGCGGCAGGTTGTCGATGACGAAGAAGCCGAGGTCTTCGAGCACGTTGGCGGCTTCGGAACGCCCGGCGCCCGACATGCCGGTGATGATCGTGACGTCGAGCGGCACGTGCGCGGTCGGGCTCATGACTCGTTCATCGTCGCGCGCGCGAGGCCGTGGAGCTGCGCATATGTTGCCCGGGCCACGGGTTCGGGCAACCAGGGCAGCGCCACGAGATCGGCTTCGTCGAGTTCGCGCAGTCTTCTTGACCGACCCGAACTCCTTCAGGAGGCGCTTCGTCGGGTCGGACCGAGCCCGGGGACGTCGTCGAGCACCGACGTCGTCATCTTCTTGTCCCGCAGCTGGCGGTGGTACGTGATGGCGAAGCGGTGCGCTTCGTCGCGCACTTGTTGCAGCAGATAGAGCGCTTCGGAGTCGCGCGGGATGCGGATCGGGTCGGACTCTGGCCCGGGCAGGTACACCTCTTCGAACCGCTTGGCGAGCGACGCCACGCAGATGTCTTCGAGCCCGAGCTCTTCGAGCACGCGTACGGCGACGTTCGAGCTGGCCCTTGCCGCCGTCGATCAGCAGCAGGTTCGGCGGGTAGGCGAAGCGTTTGCCCGCCTGCGCGCCCTCGTCGCGTTCGCGCAGGTAGTTGCGGAACCGACGCGTGAGCACGTCTTCCATGGATGCGAAGTCGTCCTGGCCGTCGAGCCCGCGCACCTTGAAGCGGCGGTAGTCGGAGCGCTTGGGCAGACCGTCTTCCATCACGACCATCGACCCGACGATCTCGGTGCCTTGCAGGTTCGAGATGTCGAAGCACTCGATGCGCAGCGGCGCTTCGGGGAGACCGAGCGCGTCTTGGAACGCGAGCAAGGATCGGGCCCGGGCGTTGTGGTCGGAGGCGCGCCGCAGCTTGTGGCGTGCGAACGACTTCCTTCGCATTGAGCTTGCGCAGTCTGCGAGCAGTTCGCGCTTGCCGCCCCGCTTGCGGCACGCGGATGCGCACCTTCGCTCCGCGGTTCAACGCGAGGAACTCTTCGTAGAGCTCGCAGTCTTCGGGCCGTCGGGCACGAGGATCTCTTGGGGACGTCGTCGCCCGCTGGCGTCGGCGTAGAGCTGCTCGACGATGCGCGCGACGAGCGCGGGCGTCTCGACGTCTTCGACCTTGTCGACGATCAGACCCTTGCGACCGACCACCCGCCCCTGCGCACGTAGAACACCTGCACGCTCGCTTCGAGCGCGTCTTCGTCGAGACCGATGAGGTCGAAGTCTTCCTCGCGCGACGCGACCATCTGCTGGCGTTCGATCGCCTTGCGGACGCTCGCGAGTTGGTCGCGCGACGCGCGCCGCGAGCTCGAACTCGAGTTGGTCGGCGGCGTCGTCCATGCGTTCGCTTCGAGCCGCTTGATGACCGCGTCGTGCTCGCCGTCGAGGAAGTCGAGGAGTTCTTGGACGAGCTTGTCGTACTCGTCGTGGTCGATGTCGCCGACGCACGGCGCCGCGCACTTCTCGATGTGCGCGTAGAGGCACGGGCGGCCGAGCTTGTGGTGCCGGTCGAACTTCTTCTTCGTGCACGTGCGGATCGGGAACGTGCGCAGCAGCAGGTCGAGCGTCTCCCGGATCGCGTAGGCGTGGGCGTACGGGCCGAAGTAGCGGACGCCCTTGCGCTTCTTGCCGCGCAGCACCATCGCCCGCGGCCAGTCCTCGTCGAGCGTGACCGCGAGGTACGGGTAGCTCTTGTCGTCCTTCAGGCGGATGTTGAAGCGGGGCTTGTGCCGCTTGATGAGGTTGAACTCCAAGAAGAAGGCCTCGACCTCGTTCTGGGCGACGATCCATTCGACCGACTCGGCCGTCGTCACCATCTGGCGGGTGCGCTCGGGCAGGAGGTCGGGCTGGACGAAGTAGTTCGAGAGCCGGCTGCGGAGGCTCTTGGCCTTCCCGACGTAGATCACCCGGCCCTCGGCGTCGAGGAATTGGTACGAGCCGGGCGCGTCGGGGATCGATCCGGTCTCGGGGCGGGCGACCACGTCTCCATTGTCGCGGGTCGGTCGGACACTCGGGGCCCGTTCGGGATGCTTTCACTCGACATGAGTGTTATGGTGAACGACACGTCGGCCCGGTATCCGGCGTTTCAGAACGACAAGAGCTCCGAGGCCGACAACCCCGCGGTGCTGGCGACCGGGCTGCCACCCGCCGGCCGACGAGGAGTTAACCCCGCAACGGGGAGGCCCCACATGCTGCGACTCCAGGCTCCACTCCCGGACGACTACACCCTCGCGACCGACGACGAGCTCGTCGACCGCATCGCCGCCGCCAAGGCGACGCTCGGCGACCGGCTCGCTGATCCTCGGCCACCACTACCAGCGCGACGAGGTGATCCGTTGGGCCGACACGATCGGCGACTCGTTCCAGCTCGCTCGGTTCGCGGCCGACAACGACCGCGCCACCGACATCGTCTTCTGCGGCGTGCACTTCATGGCCGAGTCGGCCGACGTGCTCACCGGCGACCACCAGCGCGTGATCCTCCCCGACCTCAACGCCGGCTGTTCGATGGCCGACATGGCCAACATCGACCAGGTCGAAGAGGCCTGGGACGAGATCGCCACCGTCACCGCGATCGACCGGCGTCGTCCCGATCACGTACATGAACTCGTCCGCCGCGCTGAAGGCGTTCGTCGGGCGAGCACGGCGGCGCGGTGTGCACGTCGTCGAACGCCCGGGCCGTGCTCGAGTGGGCGCTCGCCAAGGGCGACAAGGTGCTGTTCTTCCCCGACCAGCACCTCGGCCGCAACACCGGCTTCACGATGGGCTACGGCGAGGCCGACATGCGGGTCTGGAACCCGCACCCGGACTGCGGCGGCCTCGAGGAGCGCGACGTCAAGGACGCGACGCTGCTGCTCGTGGAAGGGCCACTGCTCGGTGCACCAGCGCTTCCGGCCCGCGCACGTCGAGGCGGCCCGGGCCGAGCACCCCGGCGTCGAGGTCATCGTGCACCCCGAGTGCGCGCACGACGTGGTCGAGCTCGCCGACCGGGTCGGGTCGACCGAGCGGATCCAGGAGTGGGTCGCGCGACGCGCCCGCGGGCGCCACGCTCGCGATCGCGCACCGAGATCCACATGGTGCAGCGGCTCGCCCGCGAGCACGCCGACAAGACGATCTTCTCGCTCGACCCGTTGATCTGCCCGTGCTCGACGATGTTCCGCATCGACGGCCCGCACCTCGCGTGGGTGCTCGAGAATCTCGTTGCCGGGAACCGTCGTGAATCAGATCGTCGTCGACGCCGACACCGCCGAATGGGCACGCACCGCGCTCGAACGGATGCTCGCCATCACCTGAGCTTGCGCGCCGACCATCAACAACAGACGCGGGATCGTCGCCGCGTCGCGGTACTCCTCGGCGCTTGGCGAGGAAGCCTTCGGGCGGCGTCGGCTCTTCCATGCGCTCGATGAGCAGTCCGTTGCTCGCCATCGCGTTGACGTACTGCGACAGCGGCCGGTGCACGAACGGCAGCATCACGCCCGGCGCCGAGCTCCTCCATCGACGACGTCCTCGACGAGGTAGGGCGCCGATCCGCCAGTACTGCTCGTCGAGGATGTGGTCGATCGATCCAGCCGCTGTTCGGCGCCTGCAGCAGCGGGTGGTTCAGGAAGAACAGCGAACCGACCGCCCGGCTCGAGCACGCGCGCGATCTCGGCGATCGCGGCTCGGTGCTCGGCGATGTGCTCGAACACGAGGCACACGACGACCGCGTCGAACGCGGCGTCGGGAAACGGCAGCGCGTCGGCGTCGGCGCGGGCGTACTCCGGACCGCCCGCCGCGCTCGCGCGCGACCTGCAGCTGCGCCATCGTCGGATCGACGCCCGACGACGCAGCTCGGCGCCGTCGCGCGCGACCAGCCGCGCGATCTGGCCTTCGCCGCGTGCCGACGTCGAGCACGCGCTGCGCGCCGGCCAGGCATTCACGCGCGCAGCGGCAGGATCTGTTCTTCGTACTCGGCGTCGGCGCCGTCGGTGAAGCCGTCCTGCCACCAGCCGGCGTTGCGTCTCCCAGAGTTCGTCGATCGACTTCAGTCACGACGTAGTTCTAACGCTTGACGCCGAGCAGCGGCGCAAGGTAACTGCCCGGTGTGACTCTCGGGGACCTTGGCCACGTGTTCGGGCGAGCCTTCGGCGACGACGTGCCGCCGCCGGAACCACCTTCGGGCCCGAGGTCGATGATCCAGTCGGCCGACTTGATCACGTCGAGGTTGTGCTCGATCACGAGCATCGTGTTGCCCGCGTCGACCAGTCGCTGCAGCACGTACAGCAGCCGGCGCACGTCTTCGAAGTGGAGACCCGTGGTCGGCTCGTCGAGGATGTAGATCGTGTGGCCGGTCGCGCGCTTGCCCAGCTCGGTCGAGAGCTTCACCCGCTGCGCCTCACCGCCCGACAACGTCGGCGCGGGTTGCCCGAGCCGCACGTAACCGAGGCCGACGTCGACGAGCGTCTGCATCTGCCGGGCGATCGACGGCTGGTTCGCGAAGAACTCGAGCGCCTCTTCGGCCGGCATGTCGAGCACTTCGGCGATGTTCTTGTTCTTCCACGTGATGTCGAGCGTGTCGCGGTTGTAGCGCGCGCCCTTGCAGACCTCGCACGGCACGTACACGTCGGGCAGGAAGTGCATCTCGATCTTGATCGTGCCGTCGCCCTGGCACGCTTCGCAGCGGCCGCCCTTCACGTTGAACGAGAAGCGGCCCGGCTGGTAGCCGCGGATCTTCGCTTCTTGCGTGGTCGCGAACAGCGTGCGGATCTTGTCGAACACGCCGGTGTACGTGGCCGGATTCGAGCGCGGCGTGCGACCGATCGGCGACTGGTCGATGTTGATGACCTTGTCGAGATACTCGGCGCCTTCGATCTTCTTGTGGCGGCCCGGCACCTCGCGCGACCGGTAGATCTTCTGCATCAGCGCCGGATACAGGATGTCGCCGACGAGCGTGCTCTTGCCGCTGCCGCTGACACCCGTCACGGTGACGAAACACCGCAGCGGGAACTCGACGTCGATGTTCTTGAGGTTGTGCTCGCGCGCACCCCGGATCGCGATCCACGCGTCGCCCGGCTCGCGGCGCAGCTTCGGCACCTCGATGGCTGCGCTTGCCCGACGAGGTACTGGCCGGTGATCGACGACTTCGCCTTCAGCAGTTCCTTGACCGTGCCCGACACGATGATCTCGCCGCCGTGCTCCCCCGCGCCCGGACCGATGTCGACGACGTGATCGGCGACGCGAATCGTCTCCTCGTCGTGTTCGACGACGATCACCGTGTTGCCGAGATTGCGCAGCCGCACGAGCGTTTCGATCAGGCGCTGGTTGTCGCGTTGGTGCAGCCCGATCGACGGCTCGTCGAGCACGTACAGCACGCCGACGAGACCGCTTCCGATCTGCGACGCGAGCCGAATGCGTTGCGCTTCGCCGCCCGCGAGCGTTCCCGACGAACGATTGAGCGTGAGGTAGTCGAGGCCGACGTCGAGCATGAACTGGATGCGCTCGATGACTTCCTTGAACACCCGCTCGGCGATCATCATGTCGCGTTCGCTGAGCTCGACCGTGCGGAAGAAACTCGCGGCGTCGGCGATCGAGAGCTCGCCGACCTCGTAGATGTTCTTCCCGCCGATCGTCACCGCCAACGACGCGGGCCGCAAGCCGCGCGCCGCTGCACACTCGGGGCACGGCACGAGGCGCATGTAGCCCTCGATCTGCTCGCGCACACGATCGGAATCGCGACTCGATGTGCCGGCGCTCGACCCACGGGATCACGCCTTCGTACCGCGTCGAGTACGAACGCTGACGCCCGTAACGGTTCTTGTAACGGACCGTTACCTGCTTGTCGCCCGCGCCGTAGAGCACGACCTTCTTCGCGGCTGGCCTTCAACTTCTTCCACGGCGTGGAAGTGGAGAAGCCGTAGGCGTCGCCGACCGCGGTGAGCACGCGCTTGAAGTACTCGCCCCGAAACCCCGACCACGGTTGGATCGCGCCTTCGTCGATCGACAGGTCGTCGTCGGCGATGACGAGTTCCGGGTCGACTTGGAAGCGCGTTCCCAGGCCGTCGCACTCCTCGCACGCGCCGTACGGCGAGTTGAACGAAAAGTTGCGGGGCGCCAGCTCTTCGAACGACAACCCGCAGTGCGTGCACGCCAGATGCTCCGAGAACGTGAGGATCTCCGGCTCGGCGTCACCGTCTTTCGGGACGATCTCGACCTCTGCGACGCCTTCGGCGAGCTTCAGCGCGGTTTCGAGTGAGTCGGTGAGCCGGCGTTCGATGCCGCTCCGCCGCACCAACCGGTCGACCACCACTTCGATCGTGTGTTGCTCGTAGCGTTCGAGCTTCAGCTTCGCCGGGAGGTCGATGAGTTCGCCGTCGACCCGGGCGCGCGTGTAGCCCTCGCCCGCGAGTTCGTCGACGAGGCGTTGGTACTCGCCTTTGCGACCGCGCACCACCGGCGCCAGCACTTGAAAGCGCGTGCCTTCCGGCAGTTGCAAGACGCGGTCGACGATTTGTTGCGGCGTCTGGCGCGTGATCAGCCGCCCGCAGTTCGGGCAGTGCGGCACGCCGATGCGCGCGTACAACAACCGCAAGTAGTCGTAGATCTCGGTGATCGTGCCGACGGTCGAGCGCGGGTTGCGCGACGCCGACTTCTGGTCGATCGAGATCGCCGGCGACAGACCCTCGATGAAGTCGACATCGGGCTTGTCCATCTGGCCGAGAAACTGGCGGGCATACGCCGACAACGACTCGACGTACCGGCGTTGCCCTTCGGCGTAGATCGTGTCGAACGCGAGCGACGACTTGCCCGAACCCGACAATCCGGTGAAGACGATCAGGCGGTCGCGCGGCAGTTCGAGGTCGACGTTTTTCAGGTTGTGTTCGCGGGCTCCCCGCACGGTGATGACGTCGCTCATGTGGCTTCCCACAGTAGCGTCCGCGGGCAAACCGGTCGAACACCCGTTCGCTATGGCAGGCAGTTGTGATCGACGCTCGCGGCGGTCTCGGCGGCGCTGTGCAGGACGAGCGAGTCGAACCGCACGAACGGGCTCGCCGTCAGCACGAGCATGTGCCACTGGCCGTACTGCGCCACGAGCGCGGGAGCCGGTGAGGCGAGCCGATAGCCCCAGTCGACGAACTTCTGGCCCTCGCCACAGTGCACGAACCAGATGTTCGCGACGACGTCGGGACGGTCGCCGCCGACGCTCAACTCGTAATTCCACTTCACATGGCCGGGCCAGAACGGGATTTCCGAATGCACGGGACCGTGCGCGATCGCCGGGTCGGATTTTCCGAGCAGGTCGACACCGTCGCGTCCGGACGCGTAGATCACGGCGCCCGCCGCTGTCACTGCGACCCGCGCACCGGGCCGCGTGACCGCCCGCACGAGACGCCCCTGCACCACGCTGTTCGCGTCGAGGTCGCTGTACACGGCGCCACCGTCGCGGACGTACGCGAGCACCGGCGGCAGCGACAGCGGGAGCAAGACCGCGGCCGCGAGCAGACCGATCGCCAAGCCGCGCCGCCGCGTCAGCCACATGCCCGATCCTGCCGCGAGCAAAACGACGAGCACCGGCAGCAGCGCGACCGCTTGACCGGGCAGCGCCCCGCGATCGGCACGCGCCGGGAAGATCAACGATCCGCCCGGCGTCACGCGCCGCGCAACGAGCGCCGCCAACACCGCGAGAATTCCGATGACCACCGATCGTGCGCGCCGGATTTCGGTGCCGCCTGCGACGAGATCGTTCACGCCGATCGCCGCGAGGCACAACAAGAACGCGATGCCCGGCAAGAGGTAGCGGTCGGCGTAGCGCATCCATTCCCACGCGTCACCGCCGACGTACACCACGTATGCGAACGGGGCGAGGGCCATGACTGCGACGAACCCAAACAGACGACTCTGCCGGTGCCAGACGCAGAACCCGGCCACCACGAAGACCGCCGCGCACGTAACCATCGCGGCGTAGCCGTCGACGAGCATCCCGCGCTCGAGCCGGTCCGAGAGCGGCACGCCCGCGACCTTCAACGTGTACGTGTTCGGGACCCATGCGTGGTAGTAGACGCGCCGAGCGATCTCTTGCAGCACCAGCGTGCCGACCACTGCAAGACCCAACGTGCGCACAACGAGCGTCCGCGCCGCGCCCGAAAGTTGCAACACGAGAAACACCGCGACTGGAACCACGAACACGACGAAGTCGATGCGCGTCAACAAACCGACCGCGCACACCGCCGCGAGCAGCCGCCAATCGCGCCGGGTCGCCGCGCGCGTAAGCCGCACGGTGAGGACGGCCGCACCCAAGGCGCACGCCGTCATCAGCGCGACTTCCATCCCACGCAGTGCCCAGTAGACGAGCGGATAGCAGAAGAGCACGAACCACGTCGCGATCGTCGCGGCCGCGGGCCGGTCGGGCGCGAGCTCGCGCACGAGTGCGCCGGCGAGCGCGCCGCACGTCAACAGGAGCGCGGCACTCATCAACGCGACCACCAGGCCGAGCCAGCCGTCGGGGACGCCCAGGAAACTCGGGATCGCGATCAGAAACGTCCACAGCGGATTCGTGATGCCTTCGACGCGCGCGCCGCCCGCGTTCCACACCAACCCGTGACCGTGCGCGAGGTTGCGCGCGTACGTCATCGAGATCATGGCGTCGTCGAACATCGGGAAAGAGCGGCGGCCTTCGACCGTCGCCGAGTTGCGGACGATGAACACGAGGTACGCAGCCGACGCCGCGATGTACGGAGTGAACCGTGCGGTCGAGCGCGCCGCGCGCGGCTCGACGATCGGTGCGTCGTCGGTCAGCATGGCGCGGCCTGTACCTCAGCCGGCGCCGGAGTCGGCATACGCGCCCGCAGGAAGCGGCGTTCGACGAACTCGTACGAGAGCACCGCCGCACCGACGCTCGTCGTGACAACGATCAAGGCGCGCACGGCGAACGGGAGACCGCGTAGCGCCGGTACACCGTTCACCACTGCGACGACCGGTACCTGCCACAGATACAGCGAATACGAGATGAGCCCGAGATAGACGAGGGGGCGCCATGCGAGCGCACCCGCGAGTGGCGCAGACGTGAGCGCGGCCGCAATCACGACGGCACACAGCAACGCGACAACGGTGAGCCCGTAGCCGCGTAGGTCGCGACCTTCGAAGACGTCGCCGACGAGCAACGGCGCCGCGAGCAACGCCGGAAGCCACCATTGCAGGCGCGCCGCACCGAACCACACGAAGAGGAACGCAAGCAGGCATCCGACGAGGAGCGCGTCGACACGCACCTGGGTCGGGAGGTCGCTCTGGGCCGGACCGTTCCCCGCCAGGCGCGAGACGAGCACCGCGACGACCATCGCGGTTACCGCCGCGACCGCAACGCCGCGCGACCGCACGCGCAGCAACAGGATCAGCACGAAGGGCCAGACCAGATAGAACTGGCCTTCGATCGCGAGCGACCACGTGTGGACGACCGGTGTCGGGAGCTGGTGCGCAGCCCACGCGTAGTTGGACGTGTACGAAACGACGAAGCCGAGTTGGGCGATCTCGTCGAGCCGGCGTTGCGCGACGAACACCGCGGCGACGACGAGCAGCATGAGCGCCAGCGCGGGCAACAAGCGCCGGGCGCGCCGGGCGTAGAACGCGGACAGATCGATGCGCCCGTGCGTTTGGTGTTCCTCGATCAGCAAGACGGTGATGAGAAAGCCCGAAAGCACGAAGAACAGGTCGACGCCGATGTTGCCACCGCGGAAAGTCGCACCCCACGTGTGATACGCCAGCACGAGGGCGATCGCGATGCCGCGCAGACCGTCGAACGCGGGGCGCCGCCCGAGTTGCCACGGCTCGGCGTTCACGACACCGCCAACGCGGGCGCGTCGCGCTCCTCGACCGCGTGCGGCGGCCGGACCGCGCGCGCGAGGAACGTGGCGGCGGCCGCAACGACGACGACGTACAAGACAACCGCGAGCGGACCGGCGCTCATGCTCCACAGCGTCGGAACGAACTCGTGGGCACGGATCCGGGCGCGATAGATGTCGAACAACGACGCGCCCGGGTTCACCACCAATGGCGTCGTCAATGCGAGGAACGCAACGACTCCGCCCCACACCGCGGCAACGAGCGCGACCACGCGCACGCGGTCCCAACGCGCGGCCAACGGCGCCGCGAGGAACGGCAACGCGACGATCAGGAAGCGCGGGCCGGGAAACTCGCTGACTTCACTGCCCTGGAAGCTCGCGATCCACAACACGTACAACGCGACGACGGCAATCCCGACACGCGCGTGCACGCGCGCCGCGCTCGGCTTGCCGAAGGCAACCGGAAACGCAACGACCAGCGCGAGCACGGTCAACGGACTCACGAGCAGCAATCCGCGTCCGCTGAAAAAGAGATCGAGCGCCGGGCGGACCGGGTTTCGCAATCCGACTTGCGTGGTGTGCGCGTACACGCCCGCATACGTCGCATACGGCAAGCGCCACGGCGCACCGAACGCGGCCCATTCGTACGCACCGAGCACGAGGGCGAACGGTGCCGCGCCCAGAACGAAGCGCCACGCGTCACGCCGTGCATGCACCGCGACGAACGCGAGCAACACGACAGCCACGACAAACGCTTCGTATTCGACGCATACCGCCGCGCCCGCGAGTGCACCCGCCGCCAGGAGCCGGCGGCGGTTCGTCGGATCGACAGAGATCACCGACCACGCGGCGAACGCGATGAGTGCGGCCAGCACGTGCCCAAAGAGGCTCGCCGCGAACGGCAACAGGATCGTCCCGAACCCGAACGCAAGCGCCACCGGTAGCGCGGCCTGCGGTGCGAATCGAGCGATCGTTCGTCGGAGCAGCACGAGCAGTAGCGCGAACGGAATCGCGCCCATGAAGACGGTCTCCAACCACAGCGTGAGATTTCCGTTGACGCGCCGGTGGCTCGAACTCTCCGCGCCGACGGCGCGGGCCGCGAGGTAGATCGGCACTGCGAGGAGCGGCTCCCCCGGCGCTTTGTCCGATCGCAACTGCCCGTTGTGGAAGGAGTAGTCGACGCCGAGCGTGTTGTAGTACGGCGTGATGTCGACCGAGCCGTGCTCGGCGACCGCGGCCGTCAACGCAAGCCGCGACGCCGGTTGCGCGCTATCGGGTTGCACGATCGGCACGACGACCACGAGCGCGAGCACAACCAGCGCGACGTCGACGAGGTTGCGGCGGATCCAGCTCACGTCGTCGTTCCACCGCCGACGGCAAGCGGCGGGGGCGCCGGATCGACCGGTGCGCCGGCGCGGATCGTCCGGACCAACCACCAAACACACGCGCCGACGCTGACGATGTAGATGAGCCACGCCAACGGCCCGAAGGCCATCGACCAGATCGTCGGCGCGAAGTGACCGTGCAAGAAGCGGCGCGGAAGCGCGGTCAGCGCGTTCTCACCCATGCCAATGAGGATGAAGGTCGTCGCGGCCGGCACCGCGACGACCGCACCGAGGAACGTCGCGAGCACGCCGTATCGCCACACGCGATGCCATACGACCGCGAGCGGGACGGCCAAAAACGGCAACGCCGGAATGATGTACCGGTTCCCCGGCTCCTCGAGCAGCGGGAGGCCCGACCATCCGGCGGTCAACAGGATGTAGGGCACGAAGATGGCGAGCGCGACGATCGCGTGCCTGCGTACCGTCGCACCCGCGGGTGCGCGCCGGCTCGCGGCCCATATGCACGCGGGCACCGCGACGAACGCGATTGGCGCGGTGACCCACAGGCCGCGCAGCCCGAACAGCACGTTCCAAAGGTCCGCGGGCGTCGGGATGTGATAGCCGCCGCGCGTCGTTCCGTTGATCGAACCGGCGTAGTAGGTCGAGGGCGTGTGCCACGGTGCACCGAACGCCGCCCACTGGTACAACGCGAGCATCGTGAACGCGGGAACGG
Source organism: uncultured Actinomycetes bacterium (assembly GCA_963841195.1). Lineage (GTDB taxonomy): Bacteria > Actinomycetota > Acidimicrobiia > IMCC26256 > PALSA-610 > CAWJBX01. The sequence goes on from CAWJBX010000004.1 coordinate 25,452, forward strand.
CACCCAACACGAACCACCCGACGCGCCTGCGTTCGCGCACCAACGCGACGGTCGCGAGCACGATGAGGATGATCCCCGCCTCGTATTCGACGGTGACTGCGAGCGCGGCCAGGAAGCCCGCTCCGACCAGTTGCCGCGTGTTCGGGTGGTCGCCGCGCTCGAGCAGCATCCAGGCACCGAATCCGAACAACGCCGCCATCAGGTGCCCGAACAGATTGTCGGCAACCGGCAACATCAGCGTGCCGACCGCGAAACACAACGTGACCGCGAGCGCGTACGACTGGCGAACGAAGCGCGCGCACATCAAGAAGAGCAACGCGAGCAATGCGGCAAACGGAATGGTCGCCGACCACAGCGTTTGCCACCACATGCCCAAATCACCGCGGCCCCGGATCTGGGTGTCGCTGCGCGCACCGAGCCAGCGGCCGACGACATAGAACGGAACGCCGATCATCGGTTGTCCCGGCGCCTTGTCGGAGCGCAGCTGGCCCTTGTAGACCGCGTGGTCGATCCCGATCGAGTGCTGGTACGGGGCGAGATCGACCGATCCGTGTTCTGCGAGCGCCGCGGTCAGCGCGTAACGCGACCCCGGCTGCGCGCTGAACTGCGCCACGAACGGTCCGATCGCGACGACCGCAAGGACCGCCAGAACGAGCGCAATCTTGCTTGAACGGGCCTGTGCCCTCAGGTCCGGCATACCACCACAATTTACCGTGAAATCGGCGAATTTCTATGGGCCGTTTGTCACTCGTCGGGAGACCGCGACCGCCTACCGCAGGGGGAAGCGGTCCCAGTCGAACATCGCGGCATCGGCGCTCTGCACGTAGGGCGGCGCAATCGACTGCGAGACGAAGCTCCCCGCGTTCAGGTCGATGTGCGGTGGAAAGTACGGGTTGTACTCCGGGTGCAGCACCAGGTAGATGCCGATGAGGGCCAGCGCGACGCCCAACTCGCCGACGAAGCGAGTGACCCGCGGCCACTGGACAAGGGCGGCCGCGACGACCGGCGCAAACGCCGGCAAGCACCGGCAACATGAACCGAGGACCCCATACGTCGCCGCCGTACCACGACCACCAGCGGGCGAAGAGCAACAGCCGGCCGCCGAGCAGCGCCCACGCGAACATCGCGCTGAAGCGCTCCTGGCTGCGCAGCCGCGGCGTCATCACGGCCGCGACGACGAGGATCGGCGCGTACACGAGGATGCCGCGCCCCGGCGAAAGCACGAGGCCGTACAGCCCGCTCCAGAACGGATGGTCGAACGGCTGACCGTGATAGCCGGAGTCGAAAACCGAGCCGTACCGAGCCGCGTTGTACGCGCCCGAGATGAAGAGTGCGGGCGCCACCGCGGACGCGAAGAGCAATGCGTCGCGTCGTTTCTGGTGTGAAAGGGCAAGCAGCGCGATGCCCGTCGGGACCGCGATCAAGAGGAGCGAATCGGAACGGCACAAGATGGCGCCGCCGACCGCGGCACCCGCGCCGAGCGCGGCCCAACGCGTCTCGCGCCGGACACCGTCGAGCGCGAGCACGATGAGCGCGACCATCAGCGCGACGCCCGGTTCGGAAAAGTCGGTAATCGCGTACGCGAGAAGCGGAGACAAGATCACCGTGAACAGCGATGCGAACGCGACAACGTTCCTCGCGTACTTGCGGCGTCGCAGCGTCTCGATCGTCACGCCCGCGGTCGCCGCGAACAGCATCGGGCCCGCGAGGCCCATGAACGGCACGCCGTCGCCGGCGGTCCGCCCGATCGCGTAGAGCGGCGCGAAGAGCAGCGACATCCCGATGCCGTACGACGAGTACGGCGTGTTCATCTCGTGGTCGTCGGACTGGAACACGATCGGCGTCTGGTGCTTCACCAGCGAGATCGCGACGACCTTCATGCGGGTGCCGTCGTAGGTCGGGGTCTGGCGCCAGCCGAACGGGGCGAGCAGCACGAACAACAGAACCGCGACTGAAAAAGCGGGGTGCGCCCGAATCCACCCGACCATCCACCGAGTGTAGGGCGAACTATCCCTATTAGCCCACTTCGCGCAGCTCGCGCTTCAGCTCGTGGACTTCGTCGCGGAGCCGAGCGGCCTCTTCGAAGCGCAGGTCGCGGGCCGCGTCCTGCATCTGGTCGGTCAGCTCTTGGATGAGCCGGCCCAGCTCGTCGCGCGGCAGGTCGAGCGAGTCGCGCACCGGCGTGCGGGTACGGCTCCGGCCTCTCCCCCGCCCGCGCGACGGAGCCGCCTCGTTGCCGTCGCGGGCCCGAATCATCTCGAGGATGTCGGTGACCTTCTTGCGGACCGTCTGCGGATCGATCCCGTGTTCTTCGTTGTACGCGAGCTGCTTCTGACGCCGGCGCATGGTTTCGCTGATCGCGAACCGCATCGAGTCGGTCATCTGGTCGGCGTACATGATCACCTGACCGTCGACGTTGCGGGCCGCACGCCCGATCGTCTGGATCAGCGACGTCGAGCTGCGCAGGAAGCCTTCCTTGTCGGCGTCGAGAATCGCGACGAGCGACACCTCGGGCAGGTCGAGACCTTCTCGCAACAGGTTGATGCCGACGAGCACGTCGAACTCGCCGAGCCGCAACGATCGCAAGATCTCGACGCGCTCCAACGTGTCGACCTCGGAATGCAGGTAACGCACCCGGATCCCGAGTTCGAGCAAGTAGTCGGTGAGATCTTCCGACATCTTCTTCGTCAGCGTGGTCACGAGCACGCGCGCATCGTTTTCGACGCGTTCGTTGATCTGCGCGACGAGATCGTCGATCTGGCCCTTCGTCGGCTTCACGATGATCTCGGGATCGATCAAACCGGTCGGGCGAACGACTTGCTCGACGAGCACGGTCGACATGTCCCGCTCGTACTGCCCGGGCGTGGCCGACATGAACAGCACCTGATTCACGCGTTCGGTGAACTCGGTGAACCGCAGCGGGCGGTTGTCTTCCGCGGACGGCAAGCGGAAGCCGTGGTCGATCAGCGTGGTCTTGCGGGAATGGTCGCCTTCGTACTGACCGTGCAGCTGCGGGATCGCGACGTGCGATTCGTCGATCACACACAGCCAGTCGTCGGGGAAATAGTCGAGCAGCGTGTACGGCGGCTGGTGGCGGACGCGGCCGTCGAGATGCATCGAGTAGTTCTCGACGCCCGAGCACGAGCCGACCTCGCGCAGCATCTCGAGGTCGTAGTTGGTGCGCATGCGCAAGCGCTGGGCTTCGAGCAGCTTGTTTTGGCCTTCGAGCTCCGCGAGCCGTTCCTTCAACTCTTCTTCGATGCCCGCGATCGCGAGCTTCAACCGCTCTTCGTCGGTGGTGTAGTGCGACGCCGGGAACAGCGCGAGCGACTGGAGCTCTTCGACCATCTCACCGGTCAGCGGATCGACGACGCAGATCCGTTCAACTTCGTCACCGAACAGCGAAAGCCGGATCGCCCGCTCCTCGTAGGCCGGGAAGATCTCGACCGTGTCGCCGCGCACTCGGAATTTGTTACGGGCGAAAGCGAAGTCGTTGCGTTCGTAACCCAGCTCGACGAGCCGCCGCAGGATCGCGCGCTGGTCGCGCTCGTCGCCGACGTCGAGCATCAGCAACTGCTTCGAATAGTTCTCCGGAGAACCGAGGCCGTAGATCGCCGACACGGATGCAACGATGATCACATCTCGCCGCGTCAGCAGCGCGCTCGTTGCCGAGTGGCGCAAGCGGTCGATCTCGTCGTTGATCGAGCTGTCCTTCTCGATGTACGTGTCGGTCGTCGGGATGTACGCCTCGGGCTGGTAGTAGTCGTAGTAACTGACGAAGTATTCGACGCGGTTCTTCGGGAACAGCTCGCGGAACTCGGCGGCGAGCTGCGCCGCGAGCGACTTGTTCGGCGCGAGCACCAACGTTGGTCGCTGCGAGCGCGCGATCACGTTCGCGATCGTGAAGCTCTTGCCCGAGCCGGTGATGCCGAGCAGTGTCTGGTACTTGTCGCCGCGCTCGACGGCGTCGCACAGCGCGTCGATCGCCGCGGGCTGGTCGCCCGACGGGGTCAACTCAGTGACAAGCTCGAATTCCGGCACGTGATGAAAATACCGGTCGGGTGTGACACTCAGGTCTTCTCGGGGTCGAAAGTCCGTCGGGCGTGGTGCTTCCGACGCGGCCTCTCCGTACGGAGCTATGCCGACACGAGCGAGCTTCGGAGCAAAAGCGTCGCCTGGGGCCACTTTTGGTCCATCGCTCCGGTGGGCTACGCGTCGTCGCCGGTCTCGTTCGCCTTGCGGACCATCTCCTGGAGCTCGTCCCAGATTGCGTCGAGCTGGGCGTCGAGCGCCGCCAGGTCGGCGCCGTTGTCGACGACCCACGTCGCGACCGCCCGGCGTTCCTCGTCCGACGCCTGCAACGCGATCCGCCGCTGGGCGTCGTCGCGCGGCACACCACGCGACTCCAGCCGGTCGAGCCGCAACGACATCGGCGCTTCCACGACGATCACGGCCGCGTAGTCGCCTTGTCGTTTCGCCTCGGTCAGCAGCGGAATGTCGTGGACGATGATCGAGCCGGGAGGCGCGTCCGCGATGCGCTGCAAGAACGCGGCGCCGATCGCCGGATGCGTGATCGCCTCCAACGCCTTGCGCTCGTCGTCGTTCACGAACGCCTTCGCGGCGAGGGCGGCCCGGTCGAGGCGACCGTCGGCGTCGACAACGTCGGGACCGAAACGCTCGACCAGCGCCGCGAGCGCCGGCATTCCGGGCTCGACCACTTCACGCGCGATTGCGTCCGCGTCGATCACGATGGCGCCGCGCCGCGCGAGCAGGTCGGCGACCGTCGACTTTCCTGCGCCAATGCCGCCGGTGAGGCCGACCATCAGCGATGTGCTTGGCCCCGGGCTCGCCACGGCCGATGAGTGTACGGGCGCAGGCAAGGCGCCTCATCGACTGATTCGTCGCCCATGGACCGAATGCTCCCGCAGGGTACGCTTTGGTCCGACACTGGGTGCGATCCACGCTTCGAGGAGGATTCCACGACCTCCACCGTCACCACCCGAGCGAAACAGCCCGACGGTTTTGGGCGGCTCGCGGCTGCGCTCGGGTCGAGCGCCGGTGTCGGTTCGCGTCTGGAAACGCGGCTCATCGTTCTCACGGTGGTGACACGAGCGATCACCGTGGTCGCCGGCGTCTTGTTCGGCATCCTCAACCCGCCCAAGGGATCGACCTTCCCGTACGCGTGCGTGGTGTTGCTCACGTACACCGCCGTGATCAGCTGGCGTCAGCTCCACTCCGCGTCACTCGACAAGATTCAGCTCACGACGCTCATCGAGTTGGTGCTCACCGTCGGTGCGATCATGCTGACCGGCGGCTTCAAGAGCCCGTTCATCCTCACGCCGATCACGAGCTTGTTGCTCGCCGGGTACGCGTGGGGCCGGCGCGCGACGGTCGGAACCGCGGTCGCCGGCGTGATCGCAACCGCGGCGGCAATCGCGATCCAGTCCGCCGACGCGGCCGACGAGCGCGCCGCGAGCCAGATCGCGGTCATCTTCTTGCTCTGCGGCGCGCTGGGTGCGTTCACCCGCAACCTCGTCGTCGAGATCGAGGAGCAGCGGGCCGCCGCCATCGACCAGGCCACCCAGATGGCCACCGCCAACGACCTGCTGGTCTCGCTGCACGCGCTCGCCCAGACGTTGCCCGCGTCGTTCGACCTGGGCGAGGTGGTCGAGTCGATCCGTCAGCGCGTGCGCGCCCTGTTCCCCTACACCGCGCTGGTCGTCCTCGTCCCTGACGACGCCGGCTCGGGTTGGCGCGCCGAACTCGCCGAGGGCGTCCGCGTCCCGCCCCGGCTGGCCGAAAACGAGTTGCCGGCGCCCTTGCGCCGGGCGATGACCACGACTCGGGCGGTGGTCGTCACCGACCGGCTCGCCAATGCCGACGAGACCGGCTTCGCAGCCCTGTGCCGAAGCGGGTTGTACACCGCGCTCCGCGCGCGCGGCGCGCTGGTCGGCACGGTCGCGATCGAACACATTCCCGCCGACGCCTACGGGGCCGACGAACGCGACCTCCTCGAGTCGTTGTCGAGCGTGCTCGCCCTCTCGCTCGACAACGCACGGTGGTTCGGCCGATTGCACACGCTGGGCGCGGAAGCCGAGCGAGGCCGCATCGCCCGCGAGCTCCACGACCGCATCGCCCAGTCGCTGGCCTACGTGACCTTCGAGCTCGAACGGCTCCAGCACCTGCCCGGGGAGAAGCTCGAAGAACTCGACAATCTGCACGATGTCGTCCGAGACATCATGCAGGAGCTTCGCGAGACGATTTACCAGTTGCGGGCCAATGTCAGCGAGGACAACGAGCTGACGACCGTGGCCGCCGACTACCTCGCCCGTTTCGAGGAACGGACCGGGATCAGCGCCACGTGGGCACCGGAAACCGTCCGGCGCCTGCCGTACCGCGTTGAACAGGAGCTCTGGCGGATCGTGCAAGAAGCACTCGCAAACGTCGACCGGCACTCGGGCGCGAGCCAGGTCATCGTGCGTTGGGAAGTCGACGAGCACGGCGCGCGCCTCGAGATCTCCGACAACGGCAAGGGTTTCGACCCGAGCCGCGTGGCGGGCGACCACTACGGCATCGTCGGCATGCGGGAACGCGCCGACGCGATCGGCGCTCACCTCCAAATCGTCAGCCGCTCGGGTCGGGGCACCAGCGTCGTCGTCGAGCTCGAGAACGCGGACGCTCCGCGCCGCAGCGTACGGAGGTCGGCCTAAATGGCGACGACACACCCCAGTCCGGCCGGGACTCGCCCCCGCGTGCTCCTCGTCGACGATCACCAACTCCTGCGCCAGGCGGTGCGCCGGGCCCTCGAAGACGCCGGCATGGAAGTCGTCGCCGAAGCGGGCGACGGTTCCGAGGCCGTCCGGCTCGCGATCGAGATCGTGCCCGACGTCATCGTCATGGACGTGTCGATGCCGGTGCTCGACGGCGTCGAAGCGACGCGCCGCATTCACGCCAACAACCCCGAGCTGCCGATCGTCGTGCTGACGATGCACGGCGAAGACACGCAGCGGCGGGAGGCACTGTCTGCCGGCGCGACGGGCTTCCTCACCAAAGACGTCTCCATGCAAGACGTGGTCCGCACCGTGCACCAGGCCTGCGGCGACGTCGCGCTGTCGCCCGAGCTCGCCTCGACGATCCTCTCCGAGCTCCGGGCGCCCGACCCGAAGAGCAACTCGCCCCTCACGCCCCGAGAAGAAGAGGTCCTTCAGCTCATCGCCGACGGCTTGAGCACCACCGAAGTGGCCATGCAGCTCTTCATCAGCGGCAAGACGGTGAAGAACCACCTCGCTTCGATCTACGAGAAGCTTGACGCTCGTGATCGCACGCAGGCAGTTCTCGCAGCAGTGCGCATAGGCATCATTCGCCTCCGTTGACGACAAATGGGTACGTGTACATCTGCCCCTGACAAATGGGGCAGATGGCCTATATCGGGAAACTGGTTGTTGATGCCATCCTGAGCGGGTTCCGACGGCATGGAGGACCGTCGGGGCGTCCGCGGACCGCAGGGGGTCAACAGAGTTATGGAACTGACTGTTTTCAAGGCGTGGCTTTCGGCCAAGCTCGGTGTCACCAGCGAGCGTGGCGCGAACATGGTTGAGTACGTGCTCATCCTTACGCTCATCGCTCTGATCGTGATCGCGATTGTCGCCGCACTCGGCCGCAACGTGAGCACGAAGTTCAGCTCGGCTTCTTCGGCACTTAACTAAGTTCCGAAGCTTCGAGGTCGTGCCGCCGGGTTCGCCCGGCGGCACGTTCGCGTCCGGACCCGTTTTCGTGCCGTCGGTTTTCGCGACGATCGGTTCTCGCGACGATCGGTTCTCGCGACGATCGGTTCTTGCGCCAAATGGCGACTCCAGCGGTCGCTAAATGGCGCAAGAACGAGCGCGGCGAGCGGGCCGAGGCCGAGGCCGAAGGACCGTCGCGGTGATCAGTGCGGGAGCAGCGAGCGGCGCACGAACACCGTGGCCGTCTTGTCGCTGAACACCTGCGCCCAGTCGGGCTTCAACGCCATCGCTTGGGTGAGGGCGCCGTTCTTCGGCCACATCACCACGTCGATGCCGTAGGTGTCGAGGTCTTTTTCCCAGCCCGGCCGTATCCCCGCGAGACGCGTGTATGCGGCGTCGACCGACAGTGGATACATGTCGTAGCGGTCGTCGAAGAAGACGTGCTGCTTCGGCCAGGCGTCAGCGATGACGTAGCCACCCCACGCATCGGTCGTGAGCAGGTGCCGGCCCTCGAGCCCCTGGGCGGTGATCGCGTTGAACGCGGCGACCGGGTAGGTCTTCAGGTCGAAGTTCGGTTGCTCGTACGCACGCAACGCGAACAGCAAGCCCACGACGACAAGCCCGAGCGCGACGACTCGATTCATCGAGGAGCGCACGTCGGGCCGCACCGGCTTGTCGGGGCTGGGCGCGACCGAGCGAGCCAGAATCGGCAGGCAGGCGATTACCGCGAGACCGACGTTCCGCACCGCCCACAGGCCGAGCACGATGAAGGCGATCGTGATCAACAGGTCGCGCTTGTTGGAGCCCTTGCGAACCAAGATGACGACCGCGGTGACGATGAACGCTCCGAAGAAGAAGCCGCCGATCTCTCGGAAGTTCGGCGACTGCCATTCTTGGACGTTGTTGAGCACCGACCCCCGTGACAGCAGATGCACCGGGAACAGCACGAGCTCGATGCCATACGGGTTGAGGAACACGACGACCGCGGAGATCGCGGTGCCGATCGTGATCTTCCGTTCGCGCCCTTGCAGGGGCGGTGCCCCGTCAAGGGCCCGCCCGATCAGGTGCAGGGCCAGGTAACAAAAGCCGATCGCGAACGTCCCGTGGCTGTTGACCCAGAACCACATGACGATCGGGAGCGTGATCTCGGGGCGCCGCGAAATGAACGCGTCGGGAAGTTCGCACACGATGGTCACGAGGACCATGGCGAGCAAGCCGACGAGCAGCGGCCGCTCCGTCCAGACCTGCAGCAGCACGCACATCGCGAGCAACGTGAGCCCGAACGCCCGCACGCGGTCTCGAGCGCACTTGTACGCGACGTAGAACAACAACGCCGAGATCGTCCCGCCGATCACCGCGTCGAACAGGCGAATCCCGAAGGCTCCGACCGAGCGGTCGAGGGCACCGTAAACAAGCTCGACGAGCCACGACTGCGCGACCCAACTCGTGCCCTGCGCCGTGAACGAATACGGGTCCGAGCGCGGAATGCCGTGGTCGAGGATGAGCTTGCCGGTGCGCAGGTGCCACAAGAACGAGTTGTCGTGCAGCTGATGGATGCCGAGCGCGCCGCCCGCGACCGCAAACGCGATCAGGAACAGCGTGCTCATCCGCACGCCGCGTTCGCGAGGCGGTTGCGGGGCGGCGCCGGGGTCGGGCGCCGAAGCGGGCGCTTCGACCGTCGTCATTTCCTCAGAGTTTGTTGAACACCTGGATGAGACCCGGCACCAAGACCACAACGAAGATCGCCGGGAAGATGCAGACCGTCAGCGGGAACAGCATCTTGATCGGCGCCTTCTGCGACTTCTCCTGAGCCGCCTGCCGGCGTCGGGCCCGAATCTCATCGGCCTGTGAGCGCAGGATCCGAGAAACCGAGATACCGAAAGTGTCGGCTTGGAGCATCGCGACCACGAAGGTCTTGAGGTCGGGGACGTTGGTGCGCTCGTCGAGCGCACGCAGGGCGTCGGCCCGGCTGGCGCCCATCCGGATTTCCTGGAGCACGCGGCGCATCTCTTCGGAGAGCGGCCCTTCGATCGTGTTCGACGTCCGCTCGAGGGCCTGCTCGAAACCGAGACCAGCCTCCACCGAGATCACGAGCAAGTCGAGCGTGTCGGAGAGGTTGCGGGAAATCTCTTCGCGGCGGCGGTCAATCTTGTTCCGCAGCGTGATGTCCGGGAGCATGAAGCTTCCGCCCCACAAGACTCCAATGCCGCCGATCGTGAGCAACCGGTTGCCGCTGAGGAGGATGACGCAAAGCGGCACCCACAACAGACCGGACGCGGCGCCGAGCACCTTCCAGATGAGGAAGCGGTCGACTTCGTAACCGGGCGGGTTGCCGGCGAAGACGATGTCGCGCTTGATTTTCTGCACGTAACCGGCAGGCGTCAGCCGGTTCGCAAACTTCGCAACGCCTTGTACCGCCGGCGCCAGCACGCGCTCGCCGACGCTCTTCATCATCTCTTGTTCGCGAACGTCGACCTTCTCGTAGCCGGCCATGATGTCGACCGAGCGCTGCGCGGCCGCGCGCGACTCGATGACGGTCGACGCCGACCATGCGCCGAGGCTCACCGCGCCAACGGCGAGCACGAGAATGAGGATGAGCATCATCTCAGACCTCGATATCCACGATTTTGCGGAGCCAGAACCACCCGATGATCGACATCACAATCGCGGCGATGACGGCCACCACACCAAGCGTGTTGTGAAACAGGCCCTTGATGTAGTCGGGCTGCAGCACGTAAATCATCACACCGATGATCGGCGGCATGAGGCTGAGGATCACCGCGCTCAAACGACCTTCCGCCGTCAGCGTGCGTATCTCGCCCCGGATGCGTTCGCGCTTTTGCATGGTGTCGGCGACGGTTTCGAGAAGGCTGGCGAGGTTGCCACCGACCTCTCGCTGAATGCGGATCGCTTGCGCGGTCCACACAAGGTCACGGCTGTTCATGCGGTTGGCGGCGTCGACGAGCGCGTCGTCGAGGTTGCCGCCGAGGCGAACCTCGGTGAACACGCGCTGCAACTCGCTGCGCATCGGTTCCGAAACTTCCTGGGCGACCGATTCGAGACCCTGCATCAACGCGAAGCCGGCGCGCAGTGAACTCGCAAGCAGCGTCAACATGTCGGGCAGCTGCTCTTCGAAGGCGCGTGTGCGGCGCTTCTTCTTGTCGGCGATGTACACGATCGGGATCACGCCGACGGCGAACGCGCCGATCAGCGCGATCCACGGGCCCAGCAAGATCGTGAGCAACAAGAAGACCAAGATCCCGAAGACGGGAACGTAGAACACGATCTCCGCTGCACGGAACGGAACGTCGCTTTGTTCGAGCGCGCTTTCGACCCGCTGGAACAGGCCGGCGCGGCGAGCGACTTTCTCGGTGAAGTCAACGGCCTGTTGGATAACTGCCGTTTCCGGGCCCGTCGCTTCCGGCGCTTCGGCCGCGGCCTTGTCGTAACCGGCCAGCCGCCGTTCGAGCGCCGGCTGTTCGCGCCCGGCGAGCACCGCCACTGCGGTGACGAGCATCGCAGTGGCCGCGACCGTCAGGATCAGGATGAGGATGATCACGAGCTGCCCCCTCAGCGCGTGCCCACGACGCGCCGTGCGAACGGCTCGAGCGTGAACAACTCCGGCTCGAGCGCGATCCCGAGATCGGTGAGCCGGTCGGAGAACTTCGGACGAATGCCAGTGCTCTTCAGCCGGCCGAGGAATCGACCGTCAGCGTCGATGCCCATGCCGTAGTCGAACAGGTAGAGGTCTTGCATGACGACGGTTTCGCCCTCCATGCCGAGGACCTCGCACACATTGGTAACGCGGCGCGTACCGTCACGCAGACGGGTGAGGTGCACGATGCAGTCGACCGCCGCCGCCATCTGCTCGCGGATGGCTTTCACGGGCAGCTCGATGCCGCCCATGAGCACCATCGTCTCGATACGGGCGAGCGTGTCACGCGGGCTGTTCGAGTGGATCGTGGTGAGCGAGCCGTCGTGACCCGTGTTCATGGCTTGCAACATGTCGAGCGCTTCGGCGCCACGCGCTTCACCGACGAGAATGCGGTCGGGTCGCATACGCAGCGAGTTGCGCACGAGGTCGCGGATGCGTACCTCGCCCGCGCCTTCGATGTTCGGCGGGCGCGCTTCCATCGAGCACACGTGCTCCTGCCAGAGCTTCAGTTCCTTCGCGTCTTCGATCGTGACAATGCGCTCGTCGTTCGGAATGAACGACGACAACACGTTCAGGAGCGTCGTCTTACCGGTGCCGGTACCGCCGGACACGATCATGTTGAGGCGGCCACGAATGCACGCGTCGATGAAGTGTGCGACTTGCGGCGTGATCGACCCGAACGAAATCAGGTCGCCGATCGTGTACGGGTCCTTGGAGAACTTTCGGATCGTCAGGAACGGTCCGCCGATCGCGATCGGGTGGACAACCGCGTTCACACGGGAGCCGTCGGGCAGACGAGCGTCGACCATCGGCGAGCTCTCGTCGATACGACGGCCGACACCGCCGACGATCTTGTCGATCGTGCGCCGCAAATGCCCGTCGTCGACAAACTCGGTGTCGGTGCGCTCGATCTTGCCGCGCCGCTCGATGTAGATGTCCTTCGGACCGTTGCACATCACTTCGGTGATGCCCGGGTCGTGCAGGAAGCGGTCGATCGGGCCATAGCCGATGGTGTCGTCGGTGACGTCTTGCACCAGCTGGGCGCGTTCGGCCGCCGAGAGGGCGATGCTCTCGTCGGCGAGCGCCTTGTTGACGTGCTCGTGCACCAACTGGCGCAGCTCGTTCTCGTCGACGCTCTCGTCGGCGAGCATCGGCCCAACCTGTTCGATGACGAACTGGTGCACTCGCTGGCGCAAGTCGTCGAGTTGGGTGCTGCGCGTAACGCTCGGACCCTTCTGTAGGTCCTGCCACCGTGAATACTGCTGAGACATGATCGGGTCCTCCTGCCGTGGCGCGTGTTGCTAGCGCCAGCGACGCCGACGGTTCTCGGGCTCGGACACTGACTCGGCCGCG
>CAWJBX010000005.1:0-20335 GCA_963841195.1 uncultured Actinomycetes bacterium
ACTCGGCCACGAGCCGACGTAAAGGCGGGATCAAGCGACAGTTGATCGGGCGTCTTGCGTTCGTTGACGGGCGTCTTCCCCCAGGTGTAGCAACGGTCGACGGTTTCGTCGAGCGGCGGAAGGGGCTGCCCGTGGTGCGTTCCTATCGCCGGGGAGAGTTGTTTCGAACGTGTTGGCGAGTCGTTGCCGGGTGCATCGCGGTCGTGGTGGTGGCCGCGACCGTGACTTTCGTCGACGCGTCATCGGCGTTCGCTGACTCAACGATCGATGGCTGCACCATCGTTGCGCATCCTACGTCGACGCATTTCACGAACTGTCCCGGCGCGAATCTTGCGGGCGCGAACCTCTCGAACCTGAATCTTTCGTACGCGAACCTGAAAGGCGCGATATTCGCCGCGGTGCAGGCAGGGACGCTCGTTGAGGTGAGCGCGAACCTCTCGTCGGCCGTGCTCTATCACGCTGACCTGCAGAACGCGGCGATCGGTGTCTGCCGGATCAGTGTCAGTCCCAGTGCGCGGCAAGACTGCACCGCGGCAGAAGTCGCGGGCGCGAACTTCACGCATGCGAACGTCTCGGGCGCGTCGTTCATTGGTGCCGACCTCACGAACGCCGTATTTCGTTGGGCGAGCGTCACTGGTGCGGTGTTCGCTACGTGTAGCTTCCCGCAGTTCCCCTGCGTGCTCGCGCACGGGTCGGGCGTTGACTTTACGTTCGCGAACCTGACCGACGCGATCACATCAGCGGGCGCGACGTTCGATACCGGCTTCGGTCTCGCCATTGTGAGCGGCGGGGCCTCCATGATCAACGCCAGAATGATCGACACGAACCTCACCGGCATCGACCTGACCTTCACCGACCTCTCGGGCTCGAACCTGACGCACGCGACGTTCCGCAGCAACACGTTCAACGGCTGTGCTTCCAGCAACATCTCCGGCGACGTGTGCGGCGCGACCAACTTCTCGACCACCGACCTCGCGGCCCAAAACCTCTCGGGACTGGATCTCAAGGGCGTCAACTTCGCCGGAGCGAACCTTTCCGGCGCGAGCCTGTTCCATTCCGACCTCTCGCCATTGATTGGCGAGTTCGTCTTCGATCAAGTCGCGAACTTCACCGGCGCCAGCCTCCGTCACGCAGACCTGCGCCACGCGAACTTCACCGACGCCAACTTCACCAACGCGGATCTCAGCTACGCCAACCTCGCCGGCGCCAATCTCACGGGGGCGAACTTCACCGGTGCCAACCGCGGCCAGGTGATCTGGTCGAACACCACCTGCCCAGACGGTACCAACAGCAACAGCCACGCCAACACTTGCGAGGGGCACCTAGCAAGCGGCGTCTAACACGTCACCGCGCACAGAACTGATGCGATCGGCACTCGCGATCGGCAAGGCTTGTCAGCGTGCCGACCGCACCGAACGGATCGCCTCGACCATGCACGCCCGACGAGTTGGCCGAGGCGGAGTACCGCGCACGTAGTTGCCGATCGGGTTTCGCAAAGTGCGCCCCACCTAACATCGAAGGATGTTGCAAGGAGTGAGCCGGACCATCACCGTCGGGTCGGCGATGACCACTCCCGTGTCTCGCAGCAGTGGCGTCAACGTTGCGTTGATCGTGATCGTGGTACTCGCGATCGTCGTCGCGCTCGTGGCGATCATCGTCGTTCTGGCACGTTCGAGAAAGCCCGACTCGGAAGATCAAGGTCGTTAATCGGGATCCGCTTCCTGGTTGCGGTCGCGCTGCCGATCCGAGCCCAGTCTGCGCAATCTGTGAATCCCTGACCGTAGGAACCAGAAGAAACACGCAACGAGCGCAATCATGATGAGCACCGCAAGCGCTTGTGCCATCGCAAAACTGTAACGCCGCATCTCGGGCCGAGCGCCTACCAACCGCCCCGGTTACTCGCGCTTGAGCACCAGTGCCAGGCTCGGAACTACGAACGACAACAGAAAGAGCGGCAGGAACCGCTTGCCCGTGCAGCGGTAGGCGATGGTCTCGCCTTCAGCGGCCTCGAAGGTCTGCGCCTTGCTCGACTTGCGGCCGTCGCGAATCTGCACGGTGTGGCGCCCCGGCTCGATGGTGATCTCGAACGACTTGTTCATCTTGACCGCGCCGACTCGGTTGCCGTCAACCAACACATCGAATGCGTCGCGCCGCACTTCGGCGCCAACTGCTTTGTGCGTCACTTTGAGCGTCGCGGACACACATAACAGATTGGCCCGTGACGCGACTACAAGCGGGGACCGACCCGCGCACTCGATGAAACGACCGCATTTCGGGAACGAGTCTGATCACGTTCACGTACGCGTCTCGCGGGCGTAGGCCATTCGGCCCGCTCCACCGACGATTGCTGGCGTGTAGGCACGACTTGTGATCCGGCGATAGCAGCTGTGTTGGCCGCTGCGATGTGACATATCCGATTTCAATACGTACGTGACCACATCAGGCCACATCGCGGCTTGTAATACGCCCCAAGAAGTACCAATACTCCTCCCCGGGGTAAGTGGGTCTGGGAGGGGAACCTTGCAATCACGGATGATTCGCGCGTTTGGTCGCTCGCGAGGCGGCAACCGACGGCTGGCACTGATGTTGGGAGGAGTGCTCGCGGCCGGTGCCGTACTGGCGATCGGCGTGCCGGCATGGGCGCACCACCCGGTGTTGTCCGGTCAGACGAAATGCAGTGACGGCGATCACGTCATCACATGGTCGATCGGCAACAGCGAAAACAACAAGACGATGAACATCACATCGGCGTCGGCGAGCATCTTCATCAGTGGCGTCAAGACGACGTTTCCGGTGACGGGCTACAGCTCGTCGGTCGGACCGAGCGGTTCGACCACGGGAACCACCACGATCCCCGGTGCTGACAACGGCACGGTGACCTTGTCGGTTTCGGCGACTTGGCCAGTTGACAACGTCAGCGCGTCGGGAACGACGTCGGTGACACTCGTCAGCGGCTGCGGGCCGACGACGACAACGTCGACAACGAGTTCGACAACGACGTCGACCACCGTTGCGCCGACCACGACGACGACGGAAGCGCCGACGACAACGACGACGGAAGCGCCGACGACAACGACGACGGAAG
Source organism: uncultured Actinomycetes bacterium (assembly GCA_963841195.1). Taxonomy (GTDB): domain Bacteria; phylum Actinomycetota; class Acidimicrobiia; order IMCC26256; family PALSA-610; genus CAWJBX01. The sequence goes on from CAWJBX010000005.1 coordinate 3,086, forward strand.
CGCCGACGACAACGACGACGGAAGCGCCGACGACAACGACGACGGAAGCGCCGACGACAACGACGACGGAAGCGCCGACGACAACGACGACGGAAGCGCCGACCACGACGACCACAGTTCCGGAAACGTCGACATCCGTCGCGGACGAGACTTCGACACTGCCGCCGACGTCGACGACGACGATCGCGGTTGCCGGTTCCACGTCGACGACGGTCGCGACGCAAGGCAGCACTGATCCGACGACCACCACCACGGTCGCCTCGGAGAGCCTGCCCTTCACCGGTGGTTCGTCCTCGGCGCTGGCAGCGCTGGGTGCGAGCTGCCTGCTCGCCGGCGGCCTGGTGCTGGTTCGCCGCAAGCGTCACATCGTCTAACGAACACAAGAGAACGCTGATGGCGTGCTCTCCCCGCGAGCACGCCATCAGTTTGCTGATGGCGGGGTGGCAGATCACCGCCCGCTCTGTCGCCCTGCCATCAGCCAAGTCTGTTTCCGACCTGCCCAGCTTGGGTTGAGGTCGTCGCGCCAAAAGTCGGGGAGGGGAGGGGACGTGCGGGAGCGCCAAGAAGGATCTGTACTCGTCGAGTTTGCGATCGTTGTGCCGCTGCTCGTCTTGCTGACGTTCGGGATCATCGAGTTCGCGATGCTCTTCAACGCCGACTCGAATGTCGCGCAGTCGACGCGTGCCGGCGGCCGGTCGGCGGCGATTCTGAGCACCGACCCGCAGATGGAGTTCAAGGCCGCGGAAGCTGCGGCCAACGCGCTGAACATCTCACCGTCGACGATCACGGGTGCGCCGACGGTGTGCGTCGGCAAGTACGACGCCGCGAGCGCCGACCCGTGCGGCGACGATGTCGTGCATCTCACGCTGGTGCACCCGGGCACGCCGAACAGCCCGGTCTGGGAGGTGCAGGTTCCCGGTCAGCCGCAGCCCGGTGTCTACCCGGCGACCGACGGCTGGCCCGTCGCAAGCCGCAACTTCGGGTGCGGCCAGAACGGAACCTTCGACAAAGTCGTCGTGCACGTGAGCATTGCGCACAACCTCGTTGTCGGGAGCTTGTTCAAGACCTTCTTCCACGGCAGCAGCGCGCCGACGTTGAGTTCGACGTCGGTCTTCGCGTTGGAGCCGGTGCCGAGCACGTCATGCTGAAGCGCGACAACGAAGACGGCGTGGTCGTCGTCTGGATGGCGCTGCTGATCTTCGTGCTGCTCGGATTTGCTGCGATCGCCATCGACGTCACGATCTGGCAGCTCGAGCACAACCGTGAGCAGCGCGCCGCCGACGCCGCCGCGCTCGCGGGTGCGGTCGCGTTTCCGCGCGATCCGACGACGTCGAACGCCGCGGCGCAGGGTGTCGCCGCGACCAACGGTTACACGGTCAGCGCGGTCACGGCGTTCGACCTCAACGGTGGGTGTTCACTGCCGAGTGGGCAAACGACGCGCATGTGCGTCGGCGCCGGGTCCGAGCCCAACGTGTACAAAGTCAAGATCGTCCGCCGCGTCAACAACACGTTCGGCGGCGTGCTGGGCATGAAGTCGGCGGTGATCGGTGCAACCGCAAGCGCGACGTACCTGAAGCCGTTGTCGATGGGGAGCCCGTCGAACCAATTCGGCAACGATCCCGACGCGATTCGCTCGTGGCCGGTTTCGAACCCGCCGCCGCAGACGTATCCGAACTTCTGGGGGAACATCGCGGGCGGAAGTTCGAACAAGCAGAAGGGTGACGCGTACGCCGCGAACTGGTGCTACGGCGGGACCGACGGATGCAGCGGCACCGGTTTCGGCACCAATCTCGACTACAACGCGCACGGCTACTACTACGTCGTCGACTTCACGCAGAACTCGACAGTGAACCTTCAGGCCTTCGACCCGGCGTTCGTGCAAGTCGGCGACACCTGTACCGACGCAACGCCGAACCTCGCCAAGGCCAAGACACTGACCAACGTCCCTGGGTATCCCGAAGGGCAGACCAACACCGCCGACATCGCGCGCCGCTACGCGCCGGTGACGAACGCGAGCAACCAATCGGATCCCGGCTTCCAGTACTGCACCGGCGACATGCTGTTCAATGACAACGGGAACAATGGTCCGCCGCCGGCAACGACGTACACCGTTTGGAAAGCGACGGTTCCGGGCGACCCGTCGAGCGCGACACAGGTGTGTTCGCCGATTACATACCCGGGCTACTCCGGGGACGTCTCCGGGCTTCTTGGAAGCGGCGGGACGGTATCGGGCGCACCCGCTCGCCTCGCCACGTACTTCCGGCAGTGGGTCACGCTCTGCACGGTCAACGGGAACGCGGGTGACGAGTACTTCATCCAAGTCTCGACCGACAGCGCGAGCCAAGGCCACAACCGCTTCTCGTTGCGCGGCGTCACGAACTCGGGCAGCGCAGCACCGGTCGACATCGCGGGCAACGCGTACATGGGTATCTACGCCAACGTCGGAAGCCAACTCACGCAGTTCAACCTCGTCCGCATTCCGAACGCAGCAGCCGGTCACACCTTGCAGCTGAACTTCTTCGACATCGGCGATGCGGCGGCCGGCTCGGTCGGAACGCTCACGGTCGTTCCGCCGTCCGACAGCAACGTCGGTTCGACGTTCAATAGCTGCCAGTCGAACACCAGTGCCGGCTCGGGCGCCCTCGGGTCTTCCGACAGCAGCGCGACCGCGCCCTGGGGAACGCTCACACCTCTGAGCAACTGTGCGATCAGGAACGTCAACAACGGCGGAACGTGGAACGGGCAGTGGATCACGGTCACCATCCCGATCCCGGCCAACTACACGTGCGACGAGGGCGACCCGAACGGGTGCTGGACGAAGATCAACTACCAGTTCTCCGGCGGCATCTCGGACACGACGTCGTGGACCGCGGCGCTCTTGGGCGACCCGGTTCGGCTCACGCAGTAGCCGGGGGCGCACGCGTTACGCCACTCTGCAGCGCCGGGCGCTTCGCGCGTCGGCCCTTAGCGGAGCGTGTTGAGCAGGTCTTGCAGACGGCGGACGCCGTCGGGCCCGTTGTTGTCGAGCCATTCTTCGAGCGGCACGTCGACCGTCATGTTGGCGCGATGCGCGAACACGTGGCCGTCGGGCGCGAGCACGTCGATATGGTCGCTCCAGGCGTCGCCGGTGAGCACGCAGACGCCCTCGAGCACTCGGATCTCGACGTCGGTGCCCTTCTTGAAGATCATGCGGCGCGCGACCCGTTCGTAGACCTCGGCGCGAATCGGCTCCCGCTCGGCGAGTTCTGGAAGCCGTTCGCGAACGGTGTTCAGCACGGTTCCCTTGGAAGCAAGCGCCTCGGCGTCGCGTTGCGCGTCGCGTCGAGCGCGATCGTCCTCACAAACGAGAACGTTGTCCTGGTCGTAGCTGTGCCAACCGCACACCGGTCGTTCGCAATCGCGGCAAAGACCGATTGCGGGCCGGCCGCACGCACAAACGGGAGTTCGCACACTCATCAATATCAGCGTACGGATGAACGCATTGCGTTGCTATGCCCGGATCGAACGTGATCGTTCTCGTTCTACATCGCGGATCATCCACAACGTCGTCCACATGTTTCGGTACTACCGATCCACAATGCGCGCGTTTTACGATCAACGCATGGAGTTCATCGTTCGCTTCGAAGACGACACGACCACAGTGGTGCACGGTGCCGACGCGTACGAACAGGAAGGTCCGTTGACGACCTTCTTCGACCGCAACGGCGGGGGCCGGCTCGCTTCGGCGTGGACGGTGCGCGTCGCGTCGTTCCGTACGAGCCGCATCCTCGAGGTGCGCCGGCTCGAAGCGGAAGCCGCGGCACCCGCGATCGCGTCGTAACGCTGCGTCACTCGTCGGTGAGGTCGGCCTCGTCGACCACAACGTCCCAGCGTTGGTTACAGTCGCCGCAGAGATACGTGAGCACGTCGTCGACTTCGATCTCGTCATCCGGGCCGATCGGCTGGGCCAGGTACGCGGTACCGCCGCATTCCATGCAGTCGATCTGTTCGGCGATCGGCATCAGTACGTCTCCGGCCGGCGCGCCGCGAACATCGGAAACAGATCGAGCCAGTCGCGCCGCATATCGAGATCGAGATCCGCGACCAGCACACACGGCTCGGCGCGCGGCGCTTGTACGAGCACGCGACCGTACGGGTCGCTGACGAACGACGATCCGTAGAACGTGTTCGGGCCTTCGGTGCCGATGCGGTTGATCACGACCATGAACGTGCCGCTCATCACGCCTTGGGCGCGGATCACCTGTTCCCAAATCGGCTCAGTGTCGAACGCGGGATGATCGGGCTCGCTGCCGATCGCGCTCGGATACACGATGACGTCGGCGCCGTTCAGCGCAAGGGCGCGCGAGACCTCCGGGAACCATTGGTCGTAACAGGTCGGCAAGCCGACGCGCGCGTTCGCGATATCGAACACGGGGTAGCCCGTGTCGCCCGGCGCGAACCAACGGTCTTCGGCGTATCCGGCGGTGACCGGCAGATGCATCTTGCGGGCTTTGCCCGCGAGCGTGCCGTCGGGCGCGACGACGAACGCCGTGTTGAATCCGAGCGCGCTTCCGCTCTGCTCGTAGCACGACGCATGCACCGCAACGCCGGTATCGACGGCGAGCTTCGCTACGAGTTCGTAGGTCGATCCGCCCGGGAGCGGCTCGGGTGCAATGCCACCGGGCTGCGGCCCGCGCTCGTCGTAGGCGATGTAGGGGAGCCGCGTGAGTTCGGGCAGGCAAACGAGGTCGGCGCCTTCGTCGGCCGCGGTGCGCACGCCCTCGCTGATTGCCGCGTCGTGTGCGCGCTCATCGGGATCCCACGCGAGCTGGACAACCCCGATCCGCACGGGCGGGCGCGTCGGCGCATGCACACGCGCGGGGGAGGGCAGTGGTTCTGCGGTGCGCACGAGCACGCGCAAACGCTACTGTCCGCCCGTGCCGCTTCCCGAAGAGCTCGTCGAACTCGCGGCGCGGGTGTCCAACTGGGGCCGCTGGGGTTCCGAAGATCAGCGCGGCACGTTGAATCTCATCGACGAAGCCGCCGTGCTCCGCGGGGTCGCGGCGGCGCGCCAGGGTCGCGTGTTCTCGCTGGCGATCCCGTTCGATCCGACGGGTCCGCAGTGGGACAACGTGAACATGCCGAACCGCACAAACCCCGAGCTCCAAACCCACACGGTCAACCTCAGCTTCACGGGCGACGCGCGCGACTTCACGACGAGCGACGATTCGTTTCAGATGGGCTCGCAGGCTGCAACGCACTGGGACGCGCTGAGCCACGTCGGTTACGAAGGGCTCCTCTACAACAACGTGCCCGACACGGTCGTCACGGCCGACGCTGGCGCGGCCCAGTTGGGGATCGAACACTTCGGCCCCGTTGTGACGCGCGGGGTGCTCCTCGACGTCGCCGGCCTGCACGGCGTCGACCACTTCGAAGAGAACTATGCGGTTACCGGTGACGACCTCGAACAGTGTGCGGCGCGCGCCGATGTGGAGATCGCGGCGGGCGACGCCATCCTCGTGCGCACCGGGCAGATGCACTTTCTCCGCACGGGCGACAAGAAGCGATACTCCGCTGTTTCGCCGGGCCTGTCGACGCAGTCGATCGAGTGGCTGCACGACAACGACGTGGCCGCGGTGGCAACCGACACAATGACGTTCGAGGTTTACCCACCCGAGAATCCGCGCGTCTTCATGCCGGTGCACATGATCCAGCTGCGCGACATGGGGCTCGCGCAGGGCCAGAACTGGCATCTCGATCTTCTCGCAGCCGACTGCGCGCAAGACGGCCAATACGACATGTTGCTCAGTGCGACACCGTTGCCGCTGACGCACGCGGTCGGTGCGCCGGTTGCGCCAACCGCGGTGAAGTAACGCCGATGAGCCGATCAGCCGATCGGCATGAGGAAGGGCGTGAGCGCGGCGAGATCGCCGGCGACGCGCACGCGCTCGACACCGATCCGGCTGTGTAACAACAACACGATGTCGGATGCGGTGCCGGAAACGATGACCGCCGCCGGCTTGTCACTCGCGGCGACGCGCAACCCCGAGTCGGTCGTCTCGAACATGATCGGCGCCGGCGCGCGCAGCTGACGCGCGATCCCGAGGAACTCTTCGACGCCGTCGGTCGCGACGGGCTCCGGAATCGGATGTTCGCGGCCGCTCACGGAGTCGGCGTCCCAGCGATGCACGGCGGCTTCTTGCACTTGATGCCGGCCGATTGCGCCGACGGTTCGGTTGTCGCGCCACCACGTCCACGCCGGAGTCTCGGGCGCCACTTCGTCGAGCGCGTCGAGCAGTTCCGTTGTCGAGGCGCGCATCCATTCCTGCAACTCCGGCGCGTCGCTCGGCCCTTGCACCGCGGTTCTCGCCGGTTCGGCATCGGCGCGGGCGCGGATCACCGACGCCCAGAATCGTTGCACGCGCCCGAGATGCCAGACGAGATCGCGTTGCGTCCACTCGGGGCAGCCCGGCACGCCTTGCTCGAGCAGTTCGGGATCGATCGCGGCCGCGAAGCCCTCGCTCTCGGACACGAGCCACTGCCGCACGTCGAACGACGACACGCGCCGACGTTACCGGCTCGTGGCCATTCGCCGACGAGGTGAACCGTTTGGACCGAGGCTTCGTACTCTCAATCCGTGATTGACGAAAAGCTGTGCACGGCTGGGCTCTACGACCACTCCTCACCGATCGCGGCGGAACGCGAAGAGCTGCTCCGTTATCTCCTCGAACGCTTCTCTGTCGACGAGATTCTCCACTGGGCGCAACGCACGAACGTCGTCGGGATCGCAGCGCGCGCGATCGACCAGCCGCCACCGTTGCTGAGTGCTGTCGAGGTCGCGACGCGTGCCGGTGTGGCGTTCGAAACCGTCGAGGAGTTTCGCGCCGCGGTCGGTTTCCCGGTGCGCGATCGCGATGCCCGCACGCTTCCCGAAACGGTCGTCGATGACGTGCAGGCGTTCGAGTTGGGTTGCGAGATGTACGGACGCGAGGAAGTGCTTGCGTTCGCGCGGGTGCTCGGATGGTCGGCCAGCCGTGTGATGGAAGCAGCCCGCGCGATGTTCGGAGGTCACATCGTTCGGATGGACGAAGACACGCGCACCGAGTTACAGGTGTCGCAGTCGAATGAAGCCGCGATCGTCGCGTGGATGCGCGTGCAGTCGACGATGCAGCACCTCCTGGCGGAACAGCCGCTGCGCAATCTCGGCTTCGCCGAGGCGTTGATGCGCGGCGAGTTGCACGTTGCCGTTGCGTTCGTCGACTTGGTGTCGTCGACAGCGTGGGCGGAATCGGTCGGGCTCGCCGAACACTCGGACGCCCTCCGTCGCTTCGAGATGCAATCGTCGGCGCGGGCGGCCGAGCGCGGGGCGCGACTCGTGAAGCTGATCGGCGACGAAGCAATGCTTGTCGGCGACGATCCCGCGGCGCTGTGCGCGGCGGCAATCGACATCTGCGCGATGGCGCACGCCGATCCCGTGCTTCCCGACGCGCGGGGCTCGGTCGGTTACGGAATGGTGACCGCGCGCGACGGCGACTACTTCGGGCCGGTCGTCAACGTGGTTGCGCGGGCGTCGAAGGTCGCGGCGCCGGGCGAGATCGTCGTCACCGACGCGGTCGTCGAGATGCTCGATCCCGCGCAGTGGGCGAGCGAGTCGGTCGGTGTCTACGACCTGCGCGGCGTCGGCAACACCACCGTTTGGACGGTTTCCGCCCTCAGAGGGGCGCGATCGGTCCAAACAGAGCGTTAGCCGAAGAACTCGCCGCCGTTGACGTCGAGCGTCTGCCCGGTGATGACGCGCGACCACGGCGAGACGAAGAAGACGACCGAGTTCGCGATGTCGTCTTGCGGCGGGATGCGGCGCAGCGGGATGTTCGCCTCGATCTCGGCGCGAACGTCGTCACGCGTGATGCCGCGTGATTCGGATTCCATGCCGAGGAAGATCTCGACGTTGGGACCACCGATCCAGCCCGGCGCGACGCAGTTCACGCGTACGCCCGAAGGCCCGAGTTCGAGCGCCATCGTTTTGGCCGCGGTCTGTACCGCGGCTTTCGACGACGAGTAGCCGCCCTCGAGTTCGCGGATCTTGCGCATGCTCATCGAGATGATGAACACGACCGACGCGTCACCTTCCGATGCCGCGGCCTTCTTCAAATGCGGCACACACGCTTGGGTCAGACCGAGCGTGCCCCACACGTTGACGTCGAAGATCTTGCGCCACTTGACGAGGTCGACCTGTTCGAAGGGCTGGAACGTGTCCATGCGGAACGCGTTGTTGACCAACGCGTCGAGCCGGCCGAACTCGTTGACCGTACGGTCGACGAGCGCGCCGACCTGGTCGGCGTCGACGAGGTTCGTCGGGACCGCGAGCGCCCGGCCCGTGCCGCTGCCGTTGATCTCTTGTTCGACCGCGGCCAGGTAGTCGGCGTTGCGGGCCGCGAGCACCACGGTGGCGCCCTCGCGGGCCAGCGCCCGGGCGTTCGCCTGCCCCAGGCCCGGACCGACGCCGGAGACGATCACGACTTTTCCATCGAGGAGAAGGCTCACGACATGGCTCCCTCGCTGCGCCGTCCGTGGCTCCGCTGCGTCCGCACTTCTGCCCAGGTTGTCACAGAAGGCCCGCCCGGCCTCAAGGCGGCTCGCTCCCCGGGCCGATCATGTCGACGGGCGGGTACGGAGATACCCATGTTCGTGACAGGTGTGCAATCGGTCGGTTCGAAGGGCGTGAACAGCGTCCAGGTGGCCGCGATCGATACCAAAGAGGTCAGCAAACCGGGCTCGCAGCAACTGGACGCGCCGAAGCCCAGTGACCTCGCCAAACCCGGCGACCCGCAGCCGGTGGTGTTCCCGCGCGCAGGTGTCGGCCTCGACCAACGTCCCGTCGCGTTACGGCACGCCCAAGCCGCGTCGCGCTACCGCTCAGACGGCGGTGACGGCGGAAGCCACAACAGCGAGTAGCGCTCAGTGCGAGCGTGAGAACTTGTCGCGCACGAGCGGTTCGAAGTGCTCGAGCGGAAGCGTCGCGTAGTCAGGGTCGAACGCGATCTGGTCCCAGTCGTCGGCGAACTGCGCGGCCAAATCGAACCACGCCTCACCGCGGTACTGCTCACGCGCGTTGGGATCACCGCCGAAGTGCGCGTAGTAGTGGCGGCCTTGGAAGTCTTGGTGGGCGCGGATCATGTTGTACACGTCGGCGCGCACGTACGGCTTCAGGATCGCGGCCGCGATCTCGGGATGATTCGGCACGCTGACCGCCTTGCCGACGTCGTGCAGCAACGACGCGAACACGACTTCGTCGTCGGCGCCGGCGCGCTCGGCGAGGGTCGCGGTTTGTAGCGAGTGCGTGAGCTGGTCGACCGCGAACCCGTCGGTGATCTCCGACAGCGAACGCAGCATGCCGAGCACGCGTTCGGCGACTCGATCTTGGTTCTCGAAGGTTTGCTTGCCGATGACCGCCCACTGCTCGGCCGTCGACTCGTCCATGCGCGTGAACGTGGATGCCATACGCGCCAGGCTACTTCGCTACGGGGCACCCAGCAGGAGAGCCGCCCCGTCGAACAAAAACTCGCGTGCTGCCGAACGCAGATCGCCCGTTGCGAGCAGTTCGTCGTACGTGCACCCGGCGCCGAACGGATACATGGCGAAAGCGCCCGTTTTCCGCTCGGGCGCCCACGGACCGACGTACAGGTACGGCTCGGGAATCGTGCTGTCACCCGGCGAGGCGCCGTAGTTCGCGCGGGTGTCGTTCGCCTCGACGCCGAGATCGCACCCGATGTCGAAGTGCTCGGGCCATAAATGGATGCCGGACGGGTTGGTCGCCGCGTACGCGTCGTGCAGTTCCTTGAGCACGGCCGCACCGAGCGCGTACCAGTCGGCGAGCGCGTGCGACGCTTCGAGATCGACGTGCAACGGCGCGTCGGGCTCGCAGGGCGTCATCGCTTTGTACAGATTTTCGGGTGAGCCCAAGGGAACGTCGATGAACGCGGCCGCGTCGGCCAGCGTCGTGATCGGTACTCGCTTTGTCGAACCGGGGCGTTCGTGCAGCAACTCGACGCCCTCGACGCGAACCCGCTCGCCGTTGCTCATGATGGGCGTCCCGAAACCGCCCGGCGTCGGCGTCAGGCTGATGTGACGATCGCGGCGATAGTGCGCCGGTGCGAGGACGTGCTCGGCCAGCGCGTGCATCGATTCGCGTGTCGAGGCGAAGGTCGAGGGGAGCGCCCCGGGCATCGGCGCACGCTAGCCGCCCGCGGCGCCCAACTCGTGCTCCAGGATTGCTGCCAATTCGAGCGGCTTGTCACCTTGCACGCTGTGACCAGCGCCCTCGACCACCTCGACCCGCGCATCGGGATTGCGTCGTTTCAGCTCGGCGACGTCGTCGTCGTCGACAACCGGGGACGTCGAACCTCGGACGAGCAACAGCGGCACCTTCACGCGTCCGGTTGCGTCCCACAGCTCGTCGAGCCCGGGCATGATGCGGCCTTCTTCACCTTCGCCGCTGCCGCGGCGCGGGAGGTCGTACCGCCAGCGCCAGCGACCGTCGGGCGTTTCGATCGCGTTGTGCATGATGCCCCGCCGCAACGACGACTCAGAGCGCGTCGGGTTGAACTGAATCGTGCGTTGCAAGATCTCGTCGAATGACGTGAAGTATTCGGGTCCGTCGATGAACTGTGCGATCGCAGTCGACTTTTCGCGGTTGACGCCGGGCGTGACGTCGACGAGCACGAGCCGGCGAACGAGGTCGGGTGCGCGATCGGTAAGCGCGAGCGCGGTGAGACCACCGAGCGACATGCCCACGACAACACGCGCGTCGGGCGCGAGCGCACGAACCGCGCGCTCGACGGCGATCGCGTTCTCCGACGGCCAGTAGAGATGGTCGTCGCGGTGCGACGAATGACCGTGACCGGGAAGGTCGATGGCTACCAGCGGGCGATTGAGTGCAAGCGCGACGGTGTCCCAGGTGTGCGCGTTTTGCGCGCCACCGTGCAGGAAGACGAGTTCGGGCGGCGCGTCGCCCCAAACGAGCGCGCTCAGCTCGTTGCCGTCACCCACGTCGACGTTGACGCGTCGCACCTTCGGGGGTGCGTCGAACGGCAGGCCGAACTCCTCCGCGTTCTCGTGGAAGAGGCTGAACTCGTCGTATGCGGGTGCTTGGGCCACGCCCGCAGTCGACCGCACGCGCCGCAGCTCGCGCAAGGCCGATCGGTGGCCCACCGGGTGCCGTCCGTACACTGGCCGAGATGCGCGCGCCCCGGGTGTCGCCGACTGCCTTTCGCCGGCTGGCGCTCCTCAACGTCGTCTTGCTCGTCGCGCTGATCGTGAGCGGCGCGATCGTTCGGCTCACGAACTCCGGGCTGGGCTGTGCGGATTGGCCCAACTGCTCGGCCACGAAGTTGGTCGATGTGTCGACCCATCACGCCGCGATCGAGCAACTCAACCGCATCTTCTCGGGCGCGATCGGATTCCCGCTCGGCCTCGGAGTGCTGTTCGCGTACTGGCGGGTGCCGCGCCGGCGGCGATCTCATCGTGCCGTCGTGGATCCTGTTCGGCTTGTTCTGGGCCGAGGCGATCATGGGCGGGATCGCGGTCGAAGTGAAGCTGGCGTGGGTCAGCGTGATGGGCCACTTCTTGTTGGCGATCGCGCTGCTGTCAGTTGCGTTGTTGATCTTCAAGCGGGCCGGCGACGGCGACGTTCCACGGCGGCAGCTCGTGGTGTCGCGGCTCGCGGCCGAACATGGTGCGCGCGGTGTACGGGCTCACGTTGTGGGTCATCATCTGGGGCACGCTCGTGACGTCGGCCGGGCCGCACGGCGGTGATGCCGATGCCCGCCGCCTCGGTGTGCCGCTCGTCGACCTCGCACGCGTGCACGGCGCGTCCGTCGATGTTCTGCTCGTCCTCGTGCTCGCGACGATCGCGGTGCTGATGCACGAACGGGCCCCGCGGTCGGTGTTGAACGCGGCGTCGATCACGATCGTTGTGATGGCGGCGCAAGCCGTGCTTGGTTACGTGCAGTACTTCGAGCAGATTCCGGCGTTGCTCGTCGGCTTCCACGTGTTCGGTGCCGTGTGCGTGTTCTTGGCGGTGCAGTACTGGGTACTCACGCTGCGCGCACCGGTCGTCGACGTCACCGACGACGCGCGGCCCCGCCTAACCGAGCCCGAGCCGGTGCGTCTGGCGAACCTCACGTGACAATCGGGTCGTGAGGTCACGCGCAAACATGCGCGTGCGCGTGAGGCTGACGTTGTGCACGAAGTCGAGCTCGGGCTGCACGGCCGAGCGCGTGTCCGACGAGAGGCTCGACCAGATCTGATCGCGGGCGGCGTCGCTCAGGTGGCACAACCCCACAGCGACCTGGATGGGTTCCCGGATCGCGATGCGGTCGAGCACGTCGACGACTTGCGAAATCGGATGCGACGCCAGCACGGTGAACGGGCAGTCGCGTTCGTCGTGCGCCGACGGGCGCGGCCACTCGACGCCGCGCCGGACGGCGTGAGCGAGCATCTGCACTGCGATCCGGCGGTGCTCGTCGGGTGCGTTGTGCGTGCGCGACAACGCCTCGCGCAGCTTCACCCGTTCGGTAATCGACAGCCGCCGATTCACCATGTCGGCGGCGCTTCTCGGCAACAGACTGAACGCCAGCGCCGCCCGGTCGACGCCGGACACCGAGAGCGTGTCTTGCTCGGTCACAGAGAGGCCATCGGCGCGGGGACCTCGCCGCTCAACGATCCGTGACAGGAGGCACAGAATGACGCCTCGGCGGGGCGTGTGCGAGGCTCGGTACGTGCGTGTCCACCTTGTCGACGGAACCTACGAGCTCTTCCGCCAGTACCTCGCCCCGCGGCCCGGGCACCGCGACGCCGACGGCGTCGAGATCGGCGGCACCCGAGCCGTTGTGCAGTCGGTGTTGATGATGCTCGAGGACGGCGCGACGCACGTGGGCGTCGCGACCGACCACGTCATCGAGTCGTTCCGGAACGAGCTGTGGCCCGGTTACAAAACCGGTGCCGGCATCGACCCCGAACTCTTCGCCCAGTTCCCGCTGCTCGAAGAATCCCTCGAAGCGCTCGGCGTCGCAGTGTGGGCGATGGTCGAACTCGAAGCCGACGACGCGCTCGCGAGCGCGGCGGCGGTCGCGGCGAAGCAGAAGTCGGTCGAGGAAATCGTCATCTGCACCGTCGACAAAGACCTCGGCCAGTGCGTCGGCGGCAAGGTCGTGCAGTGGGACCGGCGCAAGGACGTCGTACTCGACGCCGACGGCGTTCACGACAAGTTCGGCGTGTACCCCGAATCGATCCCCGATTGGCTCGCGCTCGTCGGAGACAGCGCCGACGGCTTCCCCGGCCTGCCGGGCTTCGGTGCCAAGACCGCGGCCGCGTTGCTCGATCGTTACAAACACATCGAGGCGATTCCCGACGACGTGCAGCAGTGGAACGTGGTGGGTGTGCGCGGCGCGGATCGGCTCGCGGCAACGCTCGCGACCGGCCGCAAGGTTGCCGAACTCTTCAAAGTGCTGGCGACGCTGCGACTCGATGCGCCGGTCGGCAAGGTCAGCGATTGGGAGTGGCGCGGTCCGCAACCGGGATTCGCAGACTGGTGTGCGCGCTTCGGCTGGCCCAAACTCGCCGGGCGCGCCGAACAGCTCGCCACCGCGAGGGGATGCTGAATGACAACCGACGCAGTCGTGGTCGAAACCGTGCGGCCGGGCATCGCCCAGATCACGCTGAACCGGCCCGAACGCATGAACGCGATGAACTACGCGTTGGTCAGCGGCTTGTACGACGCGCTCGACACGCTGGCCGACGATCCTGCGTGTCGCGTCATCGTCTTGACCGGCTCGGGCCGCGGGTTCTGCGCGGGACTCGACCTGAACGAAGGCGCGAGCCCGCCGTCGACGCAGGGCATGGGGCGCGCCCAGGCGGGCATGACCGTGCAGAAGCTGATCGCCGGACTTGTTCCCAAGATGCGCTCCGCCCCGCAGCCGATCATCGCGGCGGTGAACGGCGCTGCGTCGGGCGGCGGACTCGCGCTCGCCCTCGCTTCCGATGTGCGCATCGCCGCCGCGTCGGCGCGCTTCAACGTGGCGTTCATTCGCGTTGGCCTTTCCGGCTGCGACATCGGCGTGTCGTGGATGTTGCCGCGTTTGATCGGCGCGTCGCGCGCGTTCGAGCTGCTGTTGACGGGGCGCTTGATCGACAGCGCCGAAGCTGACCGCATCGGGCTCGTATCGCGTGTCGTGCCCGACGGAGAGGTCATCGAGTCGGCGCTGGAAACGGCCGAGCTCATCGTCGACAACAGCCCGTTCGGTGTGCGCATGACGAAAGAAGTCATGTGGAGCCAGCTCGAGATCGGCTCGTTGCAAGCCGGCATCGATCTCGAAAACCGCACGCAAGTGCTGTCGAGCTACACCGGTGACTTGAACGAAGCGATGGCCGCGTTCATGGAAAAGCGGCGGCCGAACTTCACAGGAACGTGAGAGGAACGAAGCGATGACACTCGAAGGACGCGTGGCGTTGGTGACGGGCGGCGGCCGCGGGATCGGCCGGGCGATTGCGATCGGGCTCGCGGAAGACGGCGCCGACGTCGCGATCAACTACCGCAAAGACGAAGCCGCCGCGGCCGAGACCGTGAAGGAGATCGCGGCGCGCGGTCGGCGCGGCGCCGCGTACGCGGGTTCGGTGGGGGAGTACGAGCACTGCGAAGAGTTGGTGCGCGCAGTGCTGGCCGAGTACGGCCAGATCGACATCCTCGTGAACAACGCCGGTATCGCGTCGCGCGGCCAGAGCGTGGCTGACACCGATCCCAAAGAGATGGAGCGCGTGTACAACACGCATGCGTTCGGCGCGTGGGCGTGCAGCAAGCTCGTGTTGCCGTCGATGCGACAGCTGGGCCGAGGCGACATCGTCATGATTTCGAGCGCCGCGACGCTGCACAACGCGGGCTGGTCGGCGCCCTACAACATGGCGAAGGCCGCGCTCGAGGCCCTCGCGCTGACGCTCGCGAAAGAGGAGCGGCGCAACGGCATTCACGTGAACATCGTGGCGCCGGGGTTGGTCGACACCGAGATGGGCCGGCGCCTCGTGAAAGGCGCGATGGGCGTCGAGGACATCCGCGCAATGGATGCGCGTGCGGCGTTTGGGCACGTCTGCACACCCGAAGAGGTGGCCGAAGTGGTGCGCTTCGTGGTCTCGGACCGGGCGTCGTACGTGACCGCCCAGCGCATCGGCGTCGACGGCGGCGCCTTCCAGTAATCAGTCGATGCGTCGCTGAAGCCGCCTGGCGCGGGCCTAGCGACGCATCGGGGGTGGGTACCGTGGGGGCATGCTCGCGGTGCTCGTCCTGCTGTTCGTCGTCCTGCCGCTGCTCGAGATCTACGTAGCGGTGCAGGTCGCGCACGTAATCGGCGGCCTCGACACGATCCTGTTGCTCGCGGCCATGTCGTTCACCGGACTCTGGCTCGCCAAGCGCGAAGGCTTCGGCATCTGGCGGCGCATGCAGCTCACCGTCAACGACGGCGGCATGCCGACCAACGAACTGATCGACACCGCGCTCATCTTCGCGGGCGGCGTGCTGATGTTCGTGCCGGGCTTCATCACCGGCATCCTCGGGCTGTTCCTCTTGTTGCCGCCCGTACGCGTGCTCGCTCGCAACGGTTTGAAGCACCGTTACCGCAACCGCATCACGTACTACTCGGGTTACACGATCCGGCCCGCGGAACCGCCGCACCAGCAGATCGGCCCCGACGACATCATCGACGTCTGACGTCTGAGCGCTATTCGTTCACCGGTCGCAGCAGCTCGGGAACGGTCGGGCAGTCGACGCGCGCGGCTGCGTCGGGCGGACGTTCGAGACCGCGCGGTCCCGCCAGCCGATCGAAGCGTTCGAGCGAGATGGTCTCGGCCTCGTCGTCTTCGTTCAAGCTCTCGACGAGCGTCGAATACAGCCGCGCCGGCAGCACGCGGCCGACGCCGCCAACGAGCCAGACCTCGGCGGTGGCGTCCTGCAGCATCACGGATCGCGTCGACGCAACCGAACGGCACCACCGCCTCGTTGGGGCCGATCGCGTGGGCGGGTACGAGCGAGACGCGCGACGCGCATGAGCGTCGGGTCCCACGGGTCGACCACACGTACGGAAAGATCGGTACGGCGCCGCCGCAGCGCCCGCGTGGGGTCGAGGCCGTCGACACGTACCGCGACGACGTCGAGGTCGAGCCGCTCGATCATCGCTTCGTCGACCGCAGGCGGCCAGCCGATCGCGGCGACGACTTCGTCCTCGTCGAGCAAGGGGAGTGTGGCGCCGAGCCGGTCGCCGGTGCGGTCGCTCTCGAGGAGGTGGGCAGCTTCGCGCGCGGCGCTGGCTGGGTCGGCGGCGGCGAGGATGCACGCGCACACCCACCACAACGGCACGTGGGCGCGGTGATGAGCGAGCACGCGCCGAGCACGCGACGACGAGCGAAGCCGGTTCGCTTGCGAATCCGCTCAGCGCGTCGGCGGCTTCGATCGCGAGCGCGTCGTCGTCGAGCGAGCGACGGGTTACGGCACGGAGACGTTCGGCGGGAGTCACGTCACCCCACATGCGACGACGATCCTACGACTCGCCGTTGTTCGCATCGTCGTAGGACGTTTCGGCGCGCAGCCTTGCGGCCGCGTCGTCGAGCCCGTTCCATGCGTCGGCCTGTGCGGTCAGCACCTCGATGTCGCCTCCGATACGGAGCCGGCCGCCGGCAAGCGCGGTCTGCGCGTTTTCGCGCCCTTGGGCGATGGCCGCCGCGGTTGCATAGTCGGCGGTGATGCGCAGATCGGGCGGCGCATCGTCGGCATGCGACCGCCGCGCGTGCGCTGGCCGTTCGCGTCGACTGTTACCCGGTAGCGCACCTCACCCCGAGGGGTGTTCTCGACAACCTGTTCCAGCACGAGCGGTGCGAGCGCGGACAGCGCATTCGACGCGTCAAGCGCGGCGTCGAGGGCGTCGATCCACGCGTCCGAGAGGTACGCGATCACGATGAACGGCGACGGTAGCAGTCGTCCCGTTTGGGCGGGCAGGCCCGGTGCGCCCCGGATCGGGGGCGCGGCGTAGCCTCTCCGTATGACCCAGCCTCGGGCGGTACGACGCCGCGTTTCCCGCCCAGCTGCTGCCCTTCGCGGCGCGCGTCGAGTCACGTATCGCCGATTTGCTCGACGCCGAACTGGCCCGCTGGCGTCCGGTTGATCCCGCGTTGTCGGAACCGCTCGAAGCCTTGCGCGCGTTCGTGGTGATCGGCGGGAAGCGTTTGCGC
>CAWJBX010000006.1:0-46794 GCA_963841195.1 uncultured Actinomycetes bacterium
ATTTGGTGCTGGCGTCCGCAGCGCTCTTCGCAATATCGCGTCCGTCGGTTTGACAATAAAAAAGGACACACAGCCTTTTGGCCATGTGCCCTACAGGGATACCTAACGCCCGCCTGCCAGAGCGCTTTGGAGCCCGCTTGCGTCGCTAAAATACGACCTACTACCTTGTCCCTTGTGATTTGGCGATTGCCTCTTCAACCGGCTTGAAAGCCACCTTGGGAAGGTTGGAATAGAGTTCGCCAATCTTCTTCGACTGCGCCACGAAGTCCTCGAAAGACGTCTTCGCATATTCGGACTGAATTTGAATCACTGTGTCGAGCGACTTGGCACCCAGCAGTTTCTCGACGAATGCAAGGCTATTATCCAGGTACTTTTTCGAGTAGTTAGTTGTTTCGGTAGCGATGGTGAGTATATTGCTATTAAACTCAGCATTTTGCGCTATAAACGCCTGGAATGGTACAATATCAGTGGTTTCTGTTACATTATCAGCGGCTTTAGCCATCTCGGTACCTTTTGCCATGCTCATCTAACCCCTTCATCCGATTTAATAACATTGTCCCAACGCTAGGTTTGCGCGGACTTGGTGCACGCGTCGCTTGTTATTTTTGTTTGTTGAGTTTTTGCTAACGTGATTTATCAAACGGGTCAAGTTTTCTAACGCGGCGCAACAGTTTTATAATGCAGTGCAATATAGGCAAATAGGACTGACGAAGCGATAGCACCTTGCCTGCGGCACTTCGGTGAATGAGGCGTTATAAACGGGATGAAGACACATTGATGGCTCTCGCCTCTTTCAGCACCCTGTAAACGCTGGCAACGCCAATGCCTAGCTTGCCCGCTATCGTCTCCTTGGTATCCCCTTGCGCCAAACCCATACTATGTCTCGATTGTAGCCATAGCTCTGTAGACGCTGGCTCTCCCAATGCCCAGCCGCTTGGCAATCTCACTGGGCCCCAAGCCCTCAGCAGCCAATCGTCTCACGTCCCCCGGATCGATGGTGGCCTTGCGCCCCTGGTACACCCCGGCCTCCTTAGCCTTGGCGATACCCTCTAGCTGCCTCTCCTTCCGCAAGCTGGTCTCGAACCCCGCGAATATCCCAAGCATCTGGAGGAAAGCTCGGCCCCCTGGCGTTGAGGTGCAATGTTCTTGGACCGAGCAAAGCCAAATTGTCGTGGACCGTGATCCATTCGCCCTCAATCAGCTTCTGGAAAAGGGCACGGTCAAGACCGCGGGGATAGCGATAATCGACATCCTCGATGCAGGCCTGCTGGCGCAATTTGGCGACGCGCAGCCGCGCCGCGAAGCGTTTGTTCTGCCGCCAGGACGTTTCACGATCGAGCAGGAGGCCGAGCCATTCGTGATGGCCGAGGCCGTCGGCTTCACCGCCGGCCATTATCTCAGCGAAGGCCTTGGCCATGCCATGCAGGCCGAGGGCATGGAGCTGGTCGAGGGTTGGATGCTTGAGCAAGTCGTCTCTCCTAATTGTAGTAGCGCGGCCCACGGATGTTGGGATGCAGGATCGGCGTTCCGTCCGTGGGGCGCTTGCGCTCGGGACGTCGATTGAGGTTGTGGTACACGAAATAGACGTGCTCGTTGACGTGATACTCATACCAAGCCTTTGAGTGGCGTTGTCACGTTATTGAAAAAGCGGAATCCGCCGCACAGCTTTATGAGCTTCGCTGGCCCGAGCCTGCTTGCCATGGTGCTGGTCTCGAAGTTCCTGATGCATCAGCCGCTGAACCGGCAAAGTGCCGCCTATGCGCGGGAAGGTGTAGAGATCGACACATCGACGCTCGCCGATCGGGTCGGCGCCTGTGTTGTTGCACTTGATCCGATTGTTCAGGCGATCCGCGCGCATGTATTGAGAGCGGAGCGCATCCACGCCGACGACACGACCGTACCGGTGCTTGCGAAACTGAAGACGGTCACCGGCCGACTCTGGACTTATGTCCGTGATGACCAGCCGTTCGGCGGAAAAGATCCGCCCGCGGCCTTCTTCGAATATTCGCCGACCCGCGCCGGTGAGCATCCGCAAAAGCATCTCATCGATTACGTCGGCATCATGCAGGCGGACGCCTTCGCAGGTTACAATGCGCTTTATGACGCGCGACGACGACCTGGGCCGATCACCGAAGCCGCGTGTTGGAGTCACTGGCGAAGGCAGTTCTTCGATCTGGCGAAGTTTGCCAAAGCGCCCATCGCGGCCGAAGCCGTGCGCCGCATTGATGAACTGTTCGAGATCGAGCGGACGATCAACGGCAAGGCGCCGGCGGAGCGCGCTGCAGTGCGTCGAGATCAGTCGAAGCCACTCGTCGAGACGCTGGACAGATGGCTGCGCGAGCAGCGTGCGCTCCTGTCTGCAAAGAGCGACCTCGTCAAAGCGATCAACTACGGCCTAAGTCGCTGGGCGGCCTTCACACGCTTCTTAGACGATGGGCGAGTTTGCCTTAGCAACAATGCAGCCGAACGAGCGGTGCGTGGTATAGCGGTTGGCAGAAAAAATTGGACATTCGCTGGCTCTGATGAAGGCGGGCGTCGCGCCGCTGCGGTCTACACACTGATCGAGACATGCAAGTTAAATGACGTCGATCCTCAGGCCTGGCTCGCCGACATCCTTGCCCGCTTGCCGGACCATCCGGTGAAGCAGATCGACGAATTGCTCCCGTGGACCTGGAACAAGGCTCGTCAGCTCGTGCCTGCCGCCGCCGCGTGAACATCTGCGCCAGGAAAAATCGGAAAGCGCCTGCGGTTCACACCGGATGCATACGGCAATTCCAAATGCGGCGACTTTGGGATAGGCCATGATGATCTCCAGAGCGGCCGCCAATTCTGTGCTCGTGGGACCATCGGGTGCCGTCAGCCACATGGACGCCACCTCGGATTCATCAAGCGCATCGACATCAAAGTGGACATAGATCCGATCGACGGTGCCGCTCAGGCGCTCCATTGCGGCGCGCAGTTGACGGCAATCTCCTTTGACATCGGCGACCGGCACGATTTCGATGCCGGATTGATCGATCAATTCCTGCTCAAGTGGATCGTTTGCTCGCACACAAACCATCACGACGTCGCGCGGAGCCATCGGGGGATTAAGTCCAGCCTGCTTGCGAAGCCGGTGCAGACAAAGCCCTGTGGCAATGGCGACAGGCATCCCGCTGAGCATGCCGCTCAGCGTCGTTTCCGGCGTGTTGCAATCGCCATGCGCGTCGATCCAGATCATGCCGAGGCGCGGAGCAGCTGGGGCGGCTGACGCTTGCAGCCCCGCCAGGGCACCGATGGCGGCGTAACAATTGCTTTCCAGAATGAGCGGAAAAACGTGCGTTTGCGCCGCTTCAAAGACCAGCCGGGCAAGCCGCGCATTGGCAAGGCCGATCTTGTTCCAGGCACCAAAGGCCGCTTCTTCCCCAGGGGTTATTTCGACGGGAAAAGGACCGGTCACGTCATGCCTTTGTTCGCGCAAGTGGTCCGCCAGCCCCGCCTCTAAGAGCGCGCCGGGTCCCGCCGCCGTGCCCTTATCCGTATCCAGGCTGTAGGTGAACGTAACCAGAGCAAACTTCATCTTTGAACCTCTGTTGGCAGCGATCAGCGATTACGCCGTGTAATCTCCTGGCGCGACCCCAACTGTCAGATTGCGCCCCCTACGTCCGGTTCTTGAGGTACATCGCATCAGTCCGGTACGCTTTGCGAAACGTCGAAATTGACCAAAGCGGAAGTCGCGGCCGCGAAACTAGAGCAATCGCCGCCGCCTCCTTCGATCACCCCGTCGGAAGTTGTGCAGACATCCATCCGCACTGACCTTCATGTTTTAGCATGACATTGCGCAGGTGGTTCAGCCGATCAGGCGTCGGACTGATTAGACGAACATTTCTTGGATTTGAGCTACGTCAACGCGATTGCGGCGCGTTCGTGCTTTCTAAATTCCTTGCAATTTCCGACTTTGGTGGCCTGACAGCGAAAGCGCCGCGATAATGAATTAGTCCCGGGCTGTGATGGGTGCAGAGCATGTTCTCTTGATACTTGATGATGACTTTGCCGTGCGGGCTTCTCTCAAGTTCTACCTAGAGATTGAAGGATTCGAGGTGCGCACTTATTCTAGTGCCCACGAACTTCTGAACGAAGATAGCCTGCCCGCGTCGAGCTGCTTGGTGGCCGATTATCACATGCCGACGATGAATGGACTAGAGGTGGTTGCCCAGCTACGGGATCGGCATATATTGAATCCGGCTATTCTCGTTACGTCTCATCCCAACGAAAATTTGCGCAACCGGGCCGATGCGGCTGGAATTTCAATTGTCGAGAAGCCACTGCTTGGCGGTTTATTGGACTCCATCCGCAAGGCTTTTGACGGGCATACTAAGCCTTTGTCATGAGGCTTTCGTCTTGGTGCGCCAGGGCGACGATTACTTCCGGTTTTGGCGCACTGGCGAATTTCAGGCAGCTTGAGCGAACGGATCTCCGGACTGTTGCACCTGCCGCCATCGAGGAGATGGTGCCGGACAAAACGATATGAAATACGAATTAGCAAAGCATTGGACGGCGTCCGGCGGTTTGAGCCCGCCTGTTTGCCATTCGGCGCACCCGGCGAGCGCCCATGCGAGGACACCTGAGAGTTCCTTCGTGATGATCTTGTTGGCGAGGTCGCGGTCGACTTCTTCGGCCGGGATCTTCACGGTGAAGGGCACCAGGCGGATCGCCGCCAGAATGCGCCGTCGTCGGCCTGTCCACCGGCAGGTAGTTGGTCGCGATGACGAGTTTGTGTGTCGGCTTGAATTCCCAGAGGTCTTCGCGGACGCGGCGTGCTTGGATCGTGTCCCCACCAGTGAGCGCTTGATTCTGGCTTCGTCAAGCGTCACGTGTTCAGATAGCTCCGAACAGGTGGCGAGCCGGGCGCCGAACAGCGATGCGCGCGGGTAGGATGTTGCTCGAAACGTTGCGCAACAAGCAGTTCCCGCTGGAACACGGCGGCATAATCGCCGTGCAACGCGCGGCAGGATCTCGATGAGAGTTGTTTTTCCGTTGCAGCCGTCGCCCCACCAGATCTCGAGCACCTGCTCCGATGTCACCCCAGTCAGCGAGTGACCGGCGAATCGTTGTACGTACCTGCGGACAGGTTCGTCCGGCAGAATACGTTTGAGGAACTTCTGGAATAGTGGCGCTTGGGCCTCTGGCCGATATTCGACCGGCGCAAGCTGCGTCAGGAGTTGAGCAGGATCATGCGGCCCGAGTTCACCGGTGCGCAGATCGATCGTTCCGTTCGTCACGTTGAATGCCCACGGATCCGCGTCGAGTTCGTTGTGCGAGATCGGAATTCCGGGCACCGATCGTGCGAGCTTGATCATCGCGGTCAGCCTGGGTGCTTGTTCGCTCTGTGTTGCCCATTTCACGAGCGCGATGCGCTCTTTCCCCATCGCATCCTTGACTCGATCGAGGAGCCGACGCGGCACGTCCTTCGCGGTGCTCTCGCAACGCGACCTCGCGGACATCGGGATACCAACGCGTCCCGCCCCACGCCAGCCACTGACCAAACGCTGCTACGTATCTGATTTCGTCGCCGTGCGCAGCGACGAGTCGCTCGGCATTCCCGACGTCGGTGCCTCGGAACCCGTCAACGAGTGCACCGATCCGCGCGGCCGTTTGAGCATCGTCATCAATCACGCGAGTTGTCTCCGTTGTCCCGAGTTGGTCTGGCGGATCCGCTCGGTCGACTCGGCGCGTGTGGAGATCATCGAGCGTGATGAGTTGTCCTTCACGAAATGGACGCCAGTCGGTCGTGAAGAACTTGACTATGCCGGGGCCGACGTAGCCGACCGTGGCGGAGGCGCCGGCGCGTTCGCCCGGCCGCGTGACGGTGACGTATTTGCCGTCACCGTTGGCGTGTAGCACTGGATTATGCGCGTTGTACTTGTCGATAAGTACTTCGATGGCTTCGGCCGTGAGCGGATCAACGGCGGTCGGATCGTAGTTCCACCAGCCTTGAGGGTTGTGCCCCTTGCGGCCTGGGGTGAGCCGTTCCCAAATGTGTGCCGGACATTCGGGCGCGGCGTCGAGGATGTCATACGGACGGACATTGATCGTCCACGAACCCCACGATGTTTTCGTGCCGGCAGCGACCAAGTAGCCGCGGTCGGCACGTACCACGTCTACTACCTCACGGTCGGGGAGAAGGTGTTGCCGATCTCGATCGGCGTGCGTTTTCGAACAATGCGATGCTCGCCACCGGATGGAGTCGTCACGACGACACCTCGCGGGATGCCGAGCTCGTCGACGCGTTCAAGTTCGTCACCGTTGTTGACATCGATGTCGAAACCCATCAGTCCGGTCGGGCCAGGCCGCAGGCCGACGCCAAGTTCTTCTCCCGGCCGCAAGCGCTCCGGTGCATCCGCGAACATTCGCTCAAGCTGGGCGAGCTCGACCGTCGCGTCGTGGAAGCCATGATCGGTCAATGGCCGTTTGTTGGTGCGGCGCTTCTCGTTGTCCCAGGAGATCGCGACCGAGAACGCCGGGATCCCGGCTTTGGCCCATTCGCACGCAACTCCGAATGCTTCGTCGCGATTCATGCCGCGCCGTCCTTGATCGCACGCAACCGCGGACAACAGTTGTCGTGCGAGACGTGCACGGTCCTGATGCCGTCGATGTGTTGCACTTCGATGTCGGGCTGGCAGGCGCGGTCCGTCATCGCGGCGCGACTGCTACAGCGATCGCCTCGGCGGTCGAACGGAGTCCTGCGGTGTGGCCTTGCTGTCCGATACCGTTCCGGTTAACGCTCCGCTGTCCGGTGCGGTTGACGTGTGACCGGGCCTTCGGGCTCGGTCGCCGTGCCTTTCTACGAGGGGCCATCCTGGCCACCTCCGAGAACCGTCGCGGTCTTTGCGATAGCGGCGTCGTCGGTCAATCTTTCGCTCACGCCACTCGAACGCGTTGTCCTTTCCACGAACGCGCGCACAACACGATCGGCGTCGGCATCGCGATCAACAAACAGCGCGGCCGCGTCTTCGCCGAGAAAATCCGACATGCGGTCGAGCAGGTCTTGTGATGGATGTTCGCGGCCGCCGATCACTCGGCCGAGGTATCCCGCGCTGCACCCGACCGCTCGCGCAACCTCGACGTTGCTGAGGTCGCGCAACGCGAGCAGCGCTTTGATTGGTTGAACGCATCGAGACGATGCGGCCATGTTTCCTCCGTAACGAAAACCGCCCCGACACGATCAGTGCGGGGCGGCCAACGCGTTCGGAGGATTTAGGCGGCGTGCGCCTCCGCTACCCGCGTGCGGATCACGGCCCCACACACGGCGCGTGCCGGCGGAGCGTGACGCGTGATCGGCCTGCTGAGATCAGAGGGCGACATACATTGCTCGACCGGGGCCGAAGCGCTGTGTGCAGTCTCGTTGCGGATCTCGTCGCGCAGTACGAGATCGAGTACACGTGAAGACCGAGCGGCAAGTGCGTAATCGGCGGCAGCGCGTGTTGCCGCGCGTAGCTTCCGATCGAGCGCGCGAAAGAACTTGAGAGGCCCCATACGCACTTTTCTCTCAGTTATGTATCGCGGCGGCCAGCTGAGATCAGAGGGCGACGTACATTGCTCGACCGGGCCTGCAGCGCTGTGTGCAGTCTCGTTGCGGATCTCGTCGCGCAGTACGAGATCGAGTACACATGAAGCCCGAGCCGCAAGTGCGTAATCGGCGGCAGGGCGTGTCGCCGCGCGTAGGTTCCGATCGAGCGCGAGCAAGAACTTGAGAGGGCCCTTACGCACTTGTCTCTCAGTTACCTATCGCGGCTTGATGTCGACGTTTGCACTCACGGGCATCAGCGTACCGGTCGCTATCGGGTGAGTCGAGGCTGTCAGACCTTCCACCGGACGTCGACGCGGTCGGGGTCAAACGTCTTGCGCGCGCCGATCCTGGGTGCGACCGTGATCCGCTCGGCAAGTTCGGAGACGATGGCGCGCCGCCCGTCCATCGAGAGCGCGTCCCACGCCTTCGCGGTGTCTCCCGACGTGATGATCGCTTCGACCGCCGGACTACCGGCAAGCGCTTCCGTTGCGGCGCGTGCTTGCGTGAGCCGTTCTTCAATGCCGGGCCGGATCTGTCGCCACTCCCGGGCAGACAGCTCCCCGCTGCCGTACATGCTGGCGAGCCCTTCTAGTTCGCGTTCAAGGTCGGCAGGATCCTCACCCTTCGTTGCCCGCTTCGGTTTCTTTGTCAGCGCCTTGGCGACCTTCGGCGAGTTGAGCCGGTACAACACTGCGGCAACGATCAGCTCGTTGAGCTTGTCGGCGCGGATCGTGTTGTGTCCGCACGGGACGGGTTCGGCCTCGGGAACCGGCCGGCACCCGTAGTAGGTGCCATCCGACCGCAGCGGCCCACCGCAACGTCCGCAGTAAAGCAACCCGGTCAGCAGCCCACGACGGGGCGGATTCTTGCGGCGACGGTCCGGGTCGAGCAGCAAACGAACGAGACGGTCGTGTGTTGCTTTGTCGATGATCGCGGGCCACTCCGCGGGTCCGATCACGTCGTAAACCCTGCGCCCATCACGCGTGACGGAACGGGCGAGCAGCCCGGCGTGACGCGGATTCGTCAACGTCGCCCGCACCGATGGCACACCCCAAAGTGAGCCCGTACGCGGCGTGCGGAACCCAACATCGTTCCAGCGGCGCGCGATCGACGCAAGCGAAGCGCCCGCCAGCACGTCATTCGCAGCCTTCCGGTACGCCGCCGCCTCGCGCTTGTCAATGACCGTCCCCACGCGCCGGCCAATCTTCGGATCCGCTCCGAGATAACCGAACGCGCGCGAACCTCCCGGCCCCTTACCGGCCTCGACCAGCTCGAGCTTCTTCCGTCGTACTTTGTCGCTCACGAAATCGGCATAGCTCGCAGCCACCATCGCTTCAGTGCGGAGCCGTAGCTTGCCAGTCGCGGACTCGGGGTCGTACTCGCCCCCCTGGACACTGACGAGACGCACACCGCGGTCCTGGGCGCGGATCAGTCCCTCAACCACAGCGGGGTCGCGAGTGAACCGCGACAACTCCATGACCAGCACGACATCGACGTCACGCGCCTTGACGGCCTCAAGCATCCGGTCGAACTGCGGACGCTTCCGCCGAGAATACGTCGACGCACCGAAGTCATTGTCGACGAACTCGACGGGATGCCACCCTTCACGCTTGCAATAACGACGGAGATCATCGAGTTGACGTTCGACGCCGAGCCCGTCTCGCAGGTCATCGCTGGAGATGCGGGCGTAGATCGCCGCCCGTGCGGCAGCATTTCGGGAGCCTGTCTTGCGGGTCTGAACCGTCACCGCCATGCTCCACAGCATATCCGGTTTTGGAACACTCAGACCAAGCCGTTTACAAGAAGCCGGAAAAACCGCGCCGCTTCCCGTGGCATCAAGACAACGGCTACACGTTCATCGAGCCGCAGCAGTACTTGACGATCTGGGTTGCGCTCACCGACGCGACCGAGGCGAACGGTTGCCCATGGGTTGCGCCCGGCGTGCACAAACTCGGGACGCTCGCGCATCGCTATGTCGATCCGCTCGGCTACGAGTGCTTCGATCACGCACCGTCGGAGATCGCGGCACCGGTGCGCGCCGGTGGGGCCGTCGTGTTTTCGTCGCTGACGCCGCATCTGACCGGGCCCAACACCACCGACGCGACCCGCAAGGCATACATCCTGCAGTACTCGCACGCGGGCTCGATGATCCTGCAAGGCGACCCAAAGGTCGGTGCACCGGTGGGCCGCGTTCCCGCGAACGATCCAAAGCGACAATTTTCGGTCCTGCGACACGGCCGACCGGTCTAAGAACGCGCTGGATCGATAGACATTGGTTGCGTCTCCCATCGGGATAAAACGCGCGTCGGACCTCATCGGTGTGAAGGACGCGCCGTTATGCGATGCGCATGCGTGACGGCGCAAGCTATCGGGTCTGAGTCGTGGCGGATGTTGAGTCCCACGAGCCGGTCGCAACGACCAGCACGACGCGACGTGCCTTGTCGCGCTATCAAGCGTGCGGTGGAGGCTCGCCACCATCCGCGCGACACTCGCGTTGTGAGGCTGTATCACGCCACGTCGCGCGCCGTCGCCGAACGCATCATGGCCGAGGGATTCCACGGTCATGAGGTCCTCTACGGCGAACATCCGGCGACCGGCGGCACATGGCTGAACGACAACCCCGAAACGCAATCGACGCTTGGTCTGGTCCTGATATCGATTGACATTCCCGACGACGAACTCGCCAACCAACCGACGCCAGAACAGCGTTTACCTCAGAGCCAGCGAACCAACGACTACTACGTCGATGCCGAGATCCTCAATCGACACCTCAAAAGCATTCAGATCGAGTCGTAGAAGCTCGCTCGCGCGCGCCGCGCACCCGCCGCCTCATTGTTGCGAACGTCTGGGTGATACGAGGCTCTCGAGAGCGTCGCGCAGGACCGTCGTGTGGAGATCGAGCATCCAGACGCCGTTGTTCCACGGCGTGAAGCCGACCTTGGCCCACACGCGGCCGAGCGCTTCGATCGATTGATCGCGATCTGCGCCGAGTCCTGCGTCTTCGAACGGTGCTGGGTAGCAGGCCGCGAGTCGACATCCGCGGCCGAGACGGAGGATCGCGTACGCCGCGATGATGGGCCCAAGCCCGTTTCCCCGAAAGTCCGGCTCGATCCAGAGCCGGTCCAAGACCAACACACTCGTTTCTGTGAACTCTGGATCGTCGTCGCGTGCAACGCCGACCGCAAGATCGGCGGGGATCGCGTCCCGGCTGATGACTTCGACCCAATCACCACTGGCAGCGTCGGCGAGATCGGTGACGGTGACGCCGGCGTCGAGGTTGAGGACGATTAGCCGGGCATATCCGATGTCGCGCCGGTCGTCCTTTGCGTTTGGACGCTCGACGAGGACGGACACGGACCATCGTTCAATGTGAGCGAACGCGGGCGCGTCGACCAGCGAAACCGGCTCCTCGAGCCGGTACTCGAGCACAATGCCGTTCGGGGCGCCCGACGCATCGGCCCCCGCACCCTCAGCATCGCTACCCCGTCCGTCTGCGGTCTTCTCAGCCATGGCTTCGAACGATTATCTCGCGCCGGCCGCGGCGCGGCGAAGCGAAGTGTCCCCGCGGGTCGGACCATTCGACGTGTTCGCAGGCATGAGAAGCCGCACGTCACGCGTACTCATGATCCTCTTGCAACGTCGGACTGGTTGATCGTCAGTTGAGTCAACACGTCAGGCCAGCCGTCGTCGGCTGCACGTTCGAGCGCAAACATCTCGTCGTCGCGTTCGTCGCATCGTTCGTGGTCGCGTTGTGTCACGGTCGCTCGCCGTTGGGTTGTACGTGCCGCTGCGGTGTCGAGGCGGCCGCGGCACGCTCGCGCGAGAAAAACGCGCCAACCTCTTGGATCGTGCTCATGAGCGGCGCAGGGAACACGACCGTCGTGTTCTTGTCGACGCCGATCTCGACCAGGCTTTGTAGATTGCGGAGTTGCAAGGCGATCGGGTGCGCCATCATCGTGTCGGAGGCCTCGCCGAGCGCGGCGGCGGCAAGCGCCTCGCCTTCGGCAGCGATGATTTTTGCGCGCTTTTCGCGCTCAGCTTCGGCTTGACGAGCCATCGCGCGCTTCATGCTGTCCGGAAGTTGGATGTCTTTGAGTTCGACGAGGGTGACGACGACGCCCCAGTCCTCGGTCGCGACATCGAGGATCTCGCGGATGTTGACGTTGATGCGGTCCGTCTCAGCGAGCGTCTCGTCCAACGTGTGCTGACCGACGACTTTTCGCAACGTCGTCTGGGCAATCTGGTCGATCGCGGCCCCGACGTTTTCGATGGCGACGACCGACTTCGTAGCGTCGACGACACGGTAGTAGGCAACTGCCGACACATCGACACTGACGTTGTCCCGAGTGATGATCCCTTGTGACTGGATGGGCATCGTCACGATCCGCATCGACACCCGATGCAGGACATCGATCACCGGAACGATGCGGACCAGACCCGGGTGCTTGACACCAACCACGCGTCCCAACCGGAAGAGGACGCCTTCCTCATACTGCTTCACGATACGAAGCGAAAACGCCAACCCGAGCAGCGCAAGCGCGGCCAGTATGACGAGCACAGTGATCAACACAGCCACGAGAACCCCTTTTCCGGGCGCGGTATCCGACGCGCCACCGGGGTCTCGAGTGACGAGAACGCAAACATTGGCGTCTCCGCCGACGGTACACCCGGCAACGATCAACCCGTCAGCGGCTCTCCGACGACGCTCGCCCGTGAACACCTTCGGGCGTTACCCCTAATAGTGGAAATATTATTCTATAGTTGTATTTCTAGTGTTGTGTTTCCCTGATAGGGTCGCGTCAGGACGCCGCGAAGCGTCGCCGATTCGAGAGACGCCTGGTTCGGGCTGGACGACCGCGATGGTTGTCGCCCGTTCGGGCTCGACGCCTCCCAACCAAGGAGGTACGTCTTGTCTACCCTCGCACCGCCCGAACCGACTGCTGCCATGGCTCCTGTCGAGACGCGAGTCGAACCGCGCTCTCGTACCCTCATCGGTTTCGTCAGCACTCGTCGTATCGTCGAGATCATGTTGACGGTCATGCTCGGTGTGGGGGGCGCATTGTTGTTGTTCGGCGCCAACTTCGGACTGAACATGGTCCATCGGCAACTCAGCGCGCAGGCCATTTCATTTCCCGCCAAGGGAAGCCCGGCGTTGAGCCCGGCCGAGTTCCCAGACCTGCAGCAGTACGCCGGCCAGAAGGTCGACACCGGCCCGAAAGCAAAGGCCTACGCCGACGGCTTCATCAACCGTCACCTCGCGGCCGTCGCCGACGGCAAGACGTACTCACAAGTCAGCGCACTCTCACAAGCAAGCCCGAACGACGCCAAGTTGACCGCGCAGGCCGCGACGCTGTTTAAGGGTGAGACGCTACGGGGCTTGCTGCTGTACGCCTGGGGATGGTCCGTCGTCAGCACGATCGCGCTCTACGCCGCGATCGCAGCCCTGCTCGGCTTCGTGCTCATGCTCTTGGTCACGATCGGAGACTTCGTCGCCGACCCCAAAATCGCCGCACACCACCTCGCGCCGTAAGCACACACACGCGTGCATGGCGTACCACGGCCCTGCAACAAAGCATGCGAACACGTCTGGATTTGGTTGCTTCGGATTGAGGGTTGTCGATGCAGCGTTTGAGTGGGATGGACACGGCGTTTCTGTACTTGGAGACGCCGACCTCGCATATGCAGGTCCATGCCGTGTTGGTCTTGGATCCTGCGACGGTGGCGGGCGGATACTCGTTCGAGAAGATCAAGGCGCATCTCGCGTCGCGGCTTCCGTTATTGCCGGAGTTCCGTCGCCGTCTCGCGTTCGTTCCGTTCGATCTGCACCGGCCGGTGTGGTTCGACGACCCTCATTTCGACTTCGACTATCACATTCGCCGGGTTGCGGTGCCGTCTCCGGGGAGCGTCGATCAGGTCGCGGAGATGGTCGGGGATATCGCGGGCCGTGTTCTGGATCGTTCGCGACCGTTGTGGGAGTTCTGGGTTATTGAGGGGGTCGAGAACGACGCCGTCGTCGTCGTGGCTCGCATGCACCACGCGACAATCGATGGGGCCACGGGTTCGAGCCTGGTGACCAGCATTTTGGATCTCGAGCCCGCCCCCGCAGCGCGGGCGGCCGCTCCCGACGATTGGAAGCCCGAACACAAACCGTCAGATCTGGAGCTGGTCGGACACGCGCTCTTCTCACGATTACGTCGTCCGATGCCGGTTGGGGTGGCGTTGGCGATACCGAACCTGGTGCGGGTCCTCGCCGGTATCGCTCGGGTGCGACGCGACGCGACCCTGCCATCGGGTGGCACGCCCTTCAACACGCCGCACACGCCGTGGAACGCACCATTGACGCCGCACCGACGTGTCGCGTTCGCGTCGGTCTCGCTCGACGAGGTGAAATCGATCAAAGACGCGTTCGATGTCACGGTGAACGACGTCGTGCTCGCGACCGCGACCCGCGCAATCCGCAGTTACCTGCAGCAGCTCGACGCGTTACCGGACCGGCCGCTCGTAGCCGCATGTCCGGTGTCGGTGCGCAACGAAGAGACCGACAATATCGACAGCGCAAACAAGGTCTCGGCCATGTTTGTGTCCCTGCCAACCCACCTCGAAACGGTCGACGCACAACTCGCGCACATCCGCGACACGACGAAAGGCGCGAAAGAAGAACATCGTGCACTCGGCGCGCGCACCATCTTGGAACTCGGTGAACTCGCCGGTCCGCTCAGCTTCGGGCTCGCCAGCCGGCTGCTCGGCGGGCTCGCTCACCGCGGGACCGTCCCAATCAACCTCGTGATCTCCAACGTGCCCGGACCATCGTTCCCCTTGTACCTCGGTGGAGCCCGGCTCGTGTCGATGCTGCCTCTCGGACCACCCATCGAGGGCGCCGGGCTGAACATCACCGTCCTCAGCTACCTCGACCGGATCGACTGGGGCTTCATCGCCTGCCGCGAACTCGTCCCCCGCCTCGACGACATGGCAGACGCCATCCACGAAGCCCACAACGAGCTCCTCAAAGCAGCACACACCGAAACGCACAGGAGCACGGACTAGCAGTTCACCCCCCGGGCAACCCCAGGCGTACTGACCGGAACCGCATCCGGAGTTATCGGAGCACCGGGCGGCCGGGCAAGGTCCCTCAAACCCACTCGAGCGAGTGACGTCTCAATAACACCCGACGGAGCCTCAGATCCGCGTCGCCGATGTGCCGTTCGGGGACGTCCGATCAGCGCGTCTCCGAGCCGGCGTTAACGGGACACGTCGATCGTCGCCACGTCTGCCGATCCTTCGCCCGAAATAAGACGCCCGATCGGGCAATTTCAACGGTGCAGCCCATCTCGTCGTTCAGGCTGCGGGATTTGATGTTGCCGAGTCGCCGAGCTGCCTTTCGGGGAAGGTTCCTGGCATGGCGGAAGGAGACCGACAATGGCTCAACCTGGTCTCATCCTGGTGACCGGCGCAGGCGGAGGAGCCGGCGGCGTCGCCGTGGGCAACAAGGTCGTGGCGCTGCTACGACAGCGGGGGCTTGCCGTGCGAGCAATGGCGCACCACGACGACGACCGCGCCGATGCACTGCGCGCGCTTGGTGTCGACGTCGTCGTCGGCGATCTCACGCGGCCGACTGATGTCGCGACGGCTCTCGACTCCGTCGAACGGATGTTTTTCAGCATGAGCCTCTCGCCGTCGCTCCTCGAGGCGGCCGCCACAGTGGCGACCGTGGCCCGCACCGTCGGACATTTGGACGCCCTTGTCGCCATGTCCCAGATGACTGTGTCCCAAATGGACGCGCTCAGCACGCGCGAATCACACCATCAACGGCTGCATTTCTTGTCGGAGCAAGTGCTCAACTGGTCCGGGCTTCCCGTCGTGCACGTTCGCCCGACCGTCTTCTTGGACACGGGGTTGTTCACGACCCTCGCCGCGCGTTCCATTGCCGACAGCGGCACCATCCGGCTCCCATTCGGAACCGGTCGCACCTCGCCGATCGCGTCCGACGACGTCGCGCGGGTCGTCGCCACGGTCCTCACCGACCCGGGGCCGTACATCGGCCACGCCCTGGAACTGACCGGCCCCCGATCGGAGAACATGAACGGCGTCGCGGCGGAGTACGCCCGCGCGCTGAGCACACCGATTTCCTATGTCGACGTCCCGTGGGATACGTGGGCAGAGCAAGTGCTCGCACGTGCCAACCTCGGACCGTACGTCGGTGAACACATCGCCACCATGGCCCGACTCCATCGCGAGAATCGCTATGACCGCGTGACCGACACGGTCGAGAAAATCACGGGCCGACCCGCGGAATCCGTCGAGGAGTTCGTCGCGCGGCGACGCGACCTCTTCGCTGGAGTGACATGACTGCTCATCGGAACGCCGCCGCGGAGTCGGTTGCGGCAGGATGTTCTCGTGACTCCCAAGTGCTTTCACATCTTTGAAAGCCGTTGGAGCGCGCGCCGAACGATAAAACAAGATTCGTCTTCAG
This sequence comes from uncultured Actinomycetes bacterium, assembly GCA_963841195.1. GTDB lineage: Bacteria > Actinomycetota > Acidimicrobiia > IMCC26256 > PALSA-610 > CAWJBX01. The sequence continues at coordinate 16,020 of CAWJBX010000006.1, forward strand.
ATCGGTAAGGGCACGGGGTGCCCGCGACTACAACACCCAGAGGCAAGAACCCTGGAGCACGCCACGGCGATCCCGCGCAGGGCCCGCCGGTCAACCGTGTGCCCGCCGACGCGCCCGACCGCCAGTTCCCGTTCCTGCGCGACGGCCGCGCCGTTACTCGTTGAGTTGAACTTCAGCCATGCGCGCCCACCCGTCGGGAACTTCGACGTTGACGATCTCGGGCACTTCGGCAATGAGATCCGGCAAGAGATCCATCGCCGCCCGGAAGTGATCTGAGTTCACGTGGACGGCGCCCGCGTCGTTGTCGCGGAATGTTTCGATCAACACGTACAAGCACGGGTCGGCGACATCGCGGGACCACTCGAAACTCAGGTTGCCCGGCTCGGCGCGCGTTGCTTCGGTGAACGGTTCCATCACGCGGAGCCAGTCGTCGGCGTGCTCGTTGCGTACGTGCATCTTCGCCACGATCAGGATCATGCGGGCTTCCTTCCAGTCTCCTCAACGGGCCGGCCGTCTCGAACTGGTTCGCAGAACCAGCGAAGCATGCTCCGTCCGAGGCAAGATTGCACGCGATGCGCAGGAACCGGGCGACGGCATGATCAACACCGAGATCATTCTCACCGCGCTGGCGGCGATGCTCTCGCCGACCACCCTGTCGTTTTCGGTGCTGGCGCTCGTGCTCAGCGACCGCCCGCGCCGCACCGGCTGGTGGTTCTACGCCGGTGCGCTCGGCGCCACGCTCGCTATTGGCGTGCTGGCCGCGTTCGTCCTCGGCAACAAGGCTGCTTCCCACGGTACGAGCACGCCCAAGACGTGGGTGTGCTGGTTCGACATCATCGCCGGCGTGGCGCTGGCCATCTGGGTCATCACCTTGCTCCGCAAGCCGCGCAACCCCGAGCGTGCCGACAAGATGGCCGCGCAGATGGGCAAGGTCGCGTCGTCGCCGGCAATCGCGATCGTCGGCGCGGGGGCGTCGCTCGCGAATCCGGGCGGCTTCATCCCGATCGCGTTGAAAGACATCTCGCAGATGAATCCGTCGACGGCGCAGTACGTCGTCAACTGGCTGTTCTTCTCGCTCGTGTCGCTGCTGCCGCTCTTGCTCGCGCTCATCGCACTCTGGGTCGCGCCGGAGTGGGCCATCCGCGTCCTGCAACGGGCGCGCGACTGGCTCATCCGCAACGGCCGGATCGTCGCCGCGGTCATCATCATCGCCCTTGCGCTCGTGCTCGTGCGCAACGGTGTGACCGGACTCGTTTGAGTTAGCCGCTCGCACCCGCGATCGACGCGCTCGGAACAACCGAACCGAGATCTTCGGCGTCACCGAAGGGCTTGTTCGTGCCGTTTGCTTCGGCGATCCAGTAGCCACCGTCGTCAGTCGTGCGCTGCAGCGCGACAACCGGCGACGCAATCGCACTGCCACCGAGCGAACCGTGGAACGCCGCGCCACCGAGTGCAAACACTCCGCCGTCCGCTCCGACCAGCCAATAGCCGTTCCCCGACGTCGTCGCTTGGATTCCGACGATCGGTTTGTTCGGCACGAGCTTCATGCCCGGAAGCGAGTTGTGGTACACCGCGTCGCCGAACGAGAAGATCCCACCGTCGGCGCCGACAAGCCAGTAACCGTTGCCCGACGGCGTCGACGCGATACCGACGATCGGTTGGCTCGGCACAAGGCCGGAACCGGGCAACGAGCCGTGATACTTCGCGCCGCCGAAACCGAAGACACCACCGTCGGATCCCACGAGCCAATAGCCGTCGCCTTGGGGCCGTGCCGCGATACCGACGATCGGTTTCGCGGGAACGCCGGCAAGCGAACCCTTGGCCGGCGCATCACCGAACGCCGCGACCTGCCCACCGCTCCCTGCAATCCAATAGCCCTTCGCAGTTGGGGTCGACGCGAGACCGATCACCGGACTCCCGAAGTTGATGCCCTTCGTAACGAGTGAACCCTCGAACGGGTCGGTGCCGAAGTCGTAGATGCTGCCGTTGCGGGCGACGGTTCGGAAACCTTGCGTGCCGAGACTCGTCGAGTCGACCTCAGCCGGGCTGAGAATTGTCCACCACAGCGTGTTGTTCGGGCCGGCGGTGATGCCACCACCTTCGCCGGCGAGATTCGCTTCGTTCGTGATGACGCCGGAAGTCGTGATGCGTTGAAGAACGTCGCTCCCGCTCGACGAATTCCACAATGCGCCGTCGGGCCCGGCCGCGATGTTGCCGCCAAACGCTGCGTGATCGTCGAAGGCCGTGACGACGCCCGCGGTCGTCACGCGGTCCACCGTTCCGCGATCGTCGTCCAGCCAGAGGTTTCCGTCGGACCCGGCCGCGATCGTTCCCGGTTGGCCGGCGGCCGCGTTGTGCGCCGGGATGCTGACGAAGGTGACCGAGCCGGTCGTCGTCATCCGGCCGACGCGATGGTTCGGCGGGTCGCTGAACCACAGCGCGCCGTCGGAGCCCGCGACGATGTCTTCCGCGCCCCGACCACTCGACGTGTACGGGAACTCTGTTATGACACCCGACGGCGTGATGCGCCCGATGTTGTGCATGTTTTCTTCGGTGAACCACAAGTTGTGATCGGGACCGGTGGTGATGAACTGCGGACTGCGGCCCGACCCGAGCGGGAACTCGGTGACGACACCCGTCGGCGTGACGCGCGCAATCTTGTTGGCTTGGAACTCGACGAACCACACGTTGCCGTCGGGACCGCCCGTGATGCCGTTCGAGTCGGCGTTGACCGTGGGGATCGGGAAGTTCGTCACGACGCCCGACGGCGTGATGCGACCGACGTCCTGATTGAACGAATAGGTGAACCAAAGGTTCCCGTCGGCGCCGCGTGCGATGTACGGAGCCTGGTTGTTGAGCGTGAGGTGATGGTGCACGACGTTGACTGCGGCGCGCGCTGGGCGCGTACCGAGCCCGAACACCGCGCACGCAATCGCGAGCGCCAGCGCGCTGAAACGAAGAACTCGAGCCCGTCCCGTACGTCGCATGGGCCGGACGCTACAGCGACTTGCGCGCGACGCGTCAAGACGTGTGTACGGGTCAGACGAGGTCGGGCAGCGGCTCGAGCGCGAGTGGCTCGTTCGATTCGGGGCGCTTCCCACCGATGCCGAACAAATGCTTCGCCCACACGAGGTACACGAGGATCGCGACGTTTACCGCGAACGCGAAGACGCGCACGAACGTGACGCGCTGCACCAACTCGTGTATCTCGAGCGGCAAGAAGATCGCCGTCGCGACTGCAGTGAGGTATTCGGCCCAGCGCTTCTGTAACCAAAGCCCGACGGCCTCGGTGGCCGAGATCGCGGCGTAGACGAATGCGAACAACGCGAGCAGCGCAAGCGAATGCGGTTTGAGGTGCGCGAGGCGCGTCAGCAACGCGGTGAGGATGCCGTGCGAACTCGCACCACCACTCCCCTGCTGGGCGTTGTTCAGGTCGCCGAGCAAGCTGTTGGCCCAGTCGTGGACACCGCTGATGTTGCGGTCGATCACGACGGCGGCCACGCCGACGGCCGCGAACGCGACCGTGTGCAAGACCCGGTCGATCGCGATGATCCGCAGCACGAACTCGTCGCGCAACGCCTTCCCGCGCGGCGGCCGCGGGATCTCGTCGACGTCGTCGATCGTCGTGCCGTCGGCCCCGGGCGCCGGCGGGTCGACCACGACCCAATCGCCGCAACGCAGGCATCGCACGAGACGCCGCCCGTCGACGGTGTCGCGCGCAATTGCGGCGTGGCGTTCGTCGACGGTGTCGAGCGCAGCGCCCGGAAGTTCGTGACCGCGGATGCCGCAAACGAAGAGTTCGGGCTCCCGGCGAACGTGTTGTATCGACTTCCCGGGCGCCACGGAATGAAGGTAAACGAGACGACCGCGCCGCGACCGCCGCTGCGCCAAAATCCCCGCGCCTCGAATGGGAGCAGCGCGTGAAGTCGACCCATACGGCGGGGCGCGAATCAGCCCCGGTCACTTGGACCGGGGCTGAGTCAAGGCCGTAGAACCGGGCCGGGGGACCCTCGGTTTGGCCATTCACGCGCACGGGCGGGCGGTCCCGTGCTGCGGTCTTTACGCCTTAAGCGGCTTTTGCTTCTTCGTCGCCGCGCAACCCGTCGAGGGTCTGTTCCCACTCGAGCTGGCGCGCGAGCCACGACAACGCCTGCACCTTGGCCTCCGTGCGGGTTCCGCCATGGGCCTCGGCGAGCGTGAGGGCGATCGTCTGGTTGCGCATCTCCACCTTCTTTCGAACTGCTACGTTCCCTTTATCGGAACAACTCCTCGCCGAGTGAACACTCATTAGGTGAACACTCCGGTAAGAGGTGCTCCCGTAGGAACGACACTGTGAGTATATACTCTTAGTGTCATAGCTGTCAACGCATCGGCTCTCCTAAAGGCGTCCTGGCGTGACCGAGCCCAGCTGGCGGATCGACGAACTGGCCCACAAGGCGGGCTGCACGGTCGACACGATCCGGTACTACGCCCGCGAAGGGCTCTTGCAGGCCCCGGAGAAGTCGGGCCGGCACAAGCTCTACGGCCCGGATCACCTCGAGCGCCTCACCCGGATCCGCGAGCTCCAGGCCCAGCGATTCTCGCTCGCCGCCATCCGGGCCATCGTCAACGTCGACCGGCCCGGCCTCGAGGCGCTGTTCGCCGCGCAGGGCCACGCTACTCGCGCGACGACCTCGAGGAGCGCAGCGGCCTCGACCCCGAACTGCTCGACCGCCTCGGCGCGGTCGGCCTGCTCGCCGACCCCGAGTCACTCGGTCACGAGGTCTACGACGACAGCGATCTCGCGCTGCTACGCGCGGTCGCCGAGCTCCAAGACATCGGCATGACCGAGGACATCCTCGTCGAGCTGGGCGCGATCTACGTGCGCCACTTCCGCGCGCTCCAGGCCGACGTGCACACGATGCTCGCCGGCCGACGACCGCGACTGGGACCACGACGAGATGGTCGCGGTCCAACGCCGCTTGACCGCGAACTCGCAACGCATGATGCCGGCGGTCGATCGCGTCCTGAACTACGTGCACCAACGCACGATCCAACGCCTCACGCTCGAAGCCGTGCGCGACCGCGCGAGGAGACGAACACCGGCGTCGGCGGCGTGCGGCTCGACCATTCGACGACGACGTAGCCCGCCCGGCGCGTGGACCTCAGTCGTGCAGGTTCCAGATCCGCGCCGCGTTGCCGCCGGTGATCAGCGCGCGCTCGGTCTCGTTGATGCCGCCCATCATCTCTTCGATCGTCTTGCGCGAGTACGGCCAGTCGTTGCCGTGGTGCGGATAGTCGCTCGACCACATCATGTTCTCGACGCCGACACGGTTGCGCAGCTCGACGCCGCTGCGGTCGGTGATGAAGCTGGCCGCGTTGTTGCGGTACCAGTACGACGACGGCGGCTCCTTGAGCGGCAGGTCGCCCCACACGCGGTTGCGCCACCAGCGGTCGTCGATGCACTCGAGGAAGTGCGGGATCCAGCCGACGCCGGTCTCGATCCAGCAGACCTGCAGTTCGGGGAAGCGTTCGAACACGCCGGTGAAGATCATGTCGGTGATGGCGCCGGTCGCCATCGCGAACACGTGGCTCATGCCGCCGATCGCCTTGGCGCGCGTCGCCTCGCTCGCCATGTTGTAGAGCTGGTTGCCCTTGGCCGCCGCGGCCTTGCGGCCCGCGCTGCGCTGACGCGCGGCTGATGATGTTGATGTGGATGGACACCGGCATGCCTTCGTCGACCGCGGCGGCCCAGAACGGGTCGTCGTCGCGCGAGAGGCTCGCCCCGCCCGCGGGCCAGTTCGAGATCAGCACGCCCTTGGCGCCGCGCGCCTTGGCCTTGCGCAGCGAGTCGACCGCGTTGTCGATGCCGAGCGACGGGATCTGCGCCATGCCGATCAGACGCGTCGGGTCGGGCGCGCAGAACTCCTCGAACAAGAAGTTGTTGTACGCCTCGACGCCGGCGAGCACGAAGTCGTCGTCGTCGTCGCCGAGGAAGTGGCTCATCGTGCGTTGCGGCGGGAACAGGATCTCGGCGTCGACACCGTCGATGTCCATGTCGGCGAGACGGGCCTCGCCGTTGTAGCAACCGGTGCGCGCCTCTTCGTAGGTGACGCCGTACCAGCGGAACTTGTCGAACGGCATGCCCGGGCGTCGCGACGAGACCGATCGGATCGGGGTCGCCGCCGACCGCGGTGAGCCAGGCGTCGCCGCCCTCGTGGATCCTTCACGAGCTTCGGCGCCTTGTCCTGATACTTGGACGACAGCCAGTTCGTCCAGATGTCGGGCGGCTCGAGGATGTGGCAGTCGGCGTCGACGACCTCGTACTTCGCCATTGCGATACCGTCCTTTGCTGACGTTCGTGTCAGTTTATTCGAGGAGGGTGGCTGCAACGCGTGGCGCAACGGCTGCTGGCAGGCCTGCGCGTCGTCGATCTCGGCGGCGAGCCGTCGGCCCGGGCGGCGCGGGTGCTCGGCGATCTCGGCGCGTCCGTCGTCCGTGTCGTCCCGCCCGACCGGCGACGTGCTGCACCGGCAACATCGCCACGCGCGTGGAACGCGGGCAAGGACGTCGCGACGCTCGCGGCCGACGACCCCGCGCTCGACGCGCTGCTCGCCGCGGCCGACGTCGTGTTCGACTCGCCCGGCACGACACGGCACGCACGAGCTCGATCCCGGCCGTGCGCCCGACGCCGTGTGGGTGAGCATCACGCCGTTCGGCCTCGACGGACCACGCGCGTCGTGGCGCGCGTCCGACCTCGGGGTCATGGCCTCGAGCGGCAACATGTTCGCGACCGGCGACCCCGATCGCGCGCCGGTGCGCTGCACCGAACCCGCCGCGTACGCGCACACCGGCGGGCGAAGCCGCGTTCGCGGCGCTGACCGCGTTGTGGAGCGGGATCCCGCAACGCGTCGACGTGTCGATGCAGGAAGTCGTGCTCGTCGCGAACATGGTGGCGCCCGCGAACTTCCCCAAGACCGGCAACCGCGGCGCGCGCCGCGGCGCGAGCATCGGCCGCACGCGCGAGATCTGGCCGACGCTCGACGGCTTCGTGTCGTTCGGGCTGCGCGGCGGCAAGGCGCGCGTCGCGAGCCTCGAGACGCTGACGAAGCTCGTCGTCGACGACGGCATCCCGGCCGACGCGCTCACGAGCCAGGACTGGACCACGTACAACCAGAACACCGCGACCGACGAAGAGCTCGGCCGAGCTCGCAACCGCGCGTCGCCGAGTACTTCGCCGCGCCACACGATGCAGGAGCTCTACGACATCGCGTGCGAGACCAACCTGATGCTCGCGCCCGCGAACTCGCCGACGGAGATCTACGCGTCGGCGCAGCTCGCGTCGCGCGACTTCTTCGGTCCGTTCGACGACGTCGACGCGTTTCCCGCGCTCGTTCGTCGTCGTGCGCTCGCGCCGACGGCGAACGCCGCGCCGCGTCCGGCCCGCGCCGAGCGCGGACGCGCACCCGCAGCGCGTTCCCGCAGTTCGGCGCCGATCGCCGCCGGAAGAAGGCCTGGGACGGCGTGCACATCCTCGAGTTCGGCGTCGGGTGCGGCCGGGCCGATCGCGACGCGCTACTTCTCCGAGAACGGCGCGACCGTGCTGCGGATCGAGTCGCGGACGCCGGCCCGACTTCCTGCGCACGATGGCGCTGGCCGTCCCGACAATCCGCACGGCCTCGAAGGTTCGCCGCTGTACGACGGGCTTCAACGTCGGCAAGCGCAACCTCACGCTCAATCTGAAGCAGCCGGCAGGCGGTCGAGCTCGTGCAGCCGGCTCGTCGTCGAGTGGGCCGACGCGGTCGCCGAGAACTTCGCACCGCGCGCGATGAAGAGCTTCGGGCTCGACTACGCCACCCTCGCCGCGATCAAGCCCGATCTCGTCATGATGAGCGCGTGCCTCAACGGCCAGACCGGTCCGCACAAGGACTATCCCGGTTTCGGCGGGCAGGGCTCCGCGCTCGCGGGATACAACGCGCTCACCGGTTGGCCCGATCGCGAACCCGTCGGTCCGTACGGCACGATCACCGACTCGCTCGCGCCGCGCTACGTCGCCGCCGCGCTCGCCGCCGGCCTGCACTACCGCCGCCGCACCGGCCACGGCGTGTATCTCGACTCTCGCAGGTCGAGTCGGCGATCTGGACGCCTGTCGCCGTGGCTGCTCGACTACGAGATCGACGGCGTGATCCGCCTGCGCGACGGCAACAACCACCGCGCGCGCGTTGCTGCACGGCGCGTTCCCGTGCGCCGACGAGGACGGTATCGACGACCGGTGGGTCACGATCGCGTGCTGGACCGACGACGAGCTCGCCCGTCTGCACGCGATCACCGGCACCGATGTCGAGGCGTGCACGCGCACTCGGTCGCCGGCTCGACGTCGCCGAACAGCTGCAGGCGGTCGGGCATCGAGGCGGTCCCGGTCGAGGATTTCGGCGACCTGCAACGACGATCCGCAGCTCGCGCACCGCGGCCACTTCGAACCGCACACGCACCCGATCCTCGGTCCCGGCCTGTACGAACGCAACGGGTTCCGTCTCGCTGCGTGTCCGGGCGGCTACGACCGCAGCGGGCCGACGCTCGGCCAGGACAACGACTGGGCGCTGCGGCGACGTGCTCGGTCTCGAGCGACGCCGAGATCGAGGCATTGCGGGCGACCGGCGCGGTGGAGTGAGCTAGGCGCGTGCAGGTGCGCCGCGTTCGGCCGCGACGATCGCGACTGGATCATCGAGACCGTGTCGGGTGCGTTCGCGTCGACACGCATCGTGTCGCGCGGACGCTGCACGAAGACGTTTCGACTGCTCGACGGCTTCGTCGTCGAGAGCGACGGCCGCCCGGTCGGGTGCGCGCTGTGGCGACGAGATCGACGGCGACGCCGAGCTCGTGGTGATCGTCACGACCTACCGCGGCGCCGGTGCCGGCACCGCGTTGCTCGACGCGGTCGTCGAACACGCACGCGCCGCACGGCTGGAAGCGGCTGTGGCTGATCACGACGAACGACAACACCGACGCGCTTCGCATGTATCAGCGCGCGGGTGGGACTGGGTCGACTTCCAGCGCGACGCCGTCACCGATTCGCGCCACCTGAAGCCCGAGCTCCCGGACACCGGCGCGCACGACATTCCGATCGCCACGAGATCGAGTTCGAGTACCCGCTCTAACGCTCTCGGTTTTGGACGGCCCGGCGACCACCACGGTCACCTGGTTGTTCCAAAACCTGATGACGCGCCGTACTGGCGGTAGTACGGATTCTCGGGGCGGCGCACCTTCTCGACGAGGATGAACGACGTTGTTCCACGGGTCGGCGAACCACGTCGTGCGCACGCCCGCGACATCGGCGATCCCGTCGACGATGAACTCGACGCCCTTCGCTTCGAGCGCGGCGCGGGTCGCGACCACGTCGTCGCACAACAACGCGACGTGCGTGTAACCCGAGATGCGTCACGCTCGCGGCCGGTGGCTCACCGGCGCGCGACCGACGGGTACTCGATGACCTCGATCACGCGGTCGGAACCGTCGTCGACGCCGACGATCGCGGCCTTCACCACGACCGGCGCGGGCACGAGCTCGCCCATGTCACGCGTGATCGTCGTCGCCCTCCATGCGATACGGCGGCGACAGCACGACCAGGCCGAGCACGTCGCGGTACCACGCGCACCGCGGCTTCGACGTCGGCGACGTGCAACGCAGTGTGCGCGAGCCCGGTGATCACGAGAACGACTTCAACATCCCGCGCACCCACTGCGCGTTGTTCGTGTCGTTCCAGCCGGCGAGCATCCCCTCGCTGAGTCGTCGCAGCCGTAGCGCAGCGGGCCGTCGTCGTCGCAGATCGCGTCGACGATCCGGCGGGCCGCTTCCGGCGTCGGCGTGTACGCGTCGCGGATGCCCTGGCGCCCTTCCCACATCCGCTCCGCCAGCTCGTGGTACTCGGCGTGTTCGGCCGCGGCCGGCGGCCGGTCGGACGTCGCGCGCAGCATCTCGGTCTCGATCGGACCGGGCATGACCTCGATCGACGCGGATGCCGAACTGCGCGACCTCGGCCGCGAGCGATTCGCCGAGCGCCGTCACCGCCGCCTTCGACGCGCGGTACGTGCCGAGGAACGGCACCGGCGCGAGCGTCGACGACGACGTGATGTTGCAGATCACTCCCCCGCCCGCCGGCGCGCATGATCGGCACCGCCGCGCTTCGTCACTTCGACGAGACCGAACACGTTCGTCGCGAACAGCTGCGCGCCACGCGTCGTCGGGCATGAACTCGAGCGGCAAGTTGTCGCTCTCGACGCCGGCGTTGTTCACGAGCACACGCAAGCCCGTCGGGCGAGATTGATCGAACGTCGGATCGGTGACGTCGAGCCGCTCGACCCGCATCACCGTCGAGGTCGGCGCCGTCGGCGGGTCGCGCATCGTCGCGATCGTGTCGAAGCCCCGCGCCGCGAGCTCGATCGCGACCGCTGTGCCGATGCCGCGGCTCGCGCCCGTCACCACAGCAGTGCCCTTCGGGTTCCATGGGCGATAGCGTGCCACGTCTCCCGATGGACCTGCGCTTCACTGCCGACCAGGAACGCTTCCGCGCCGAGGCGCGGGCGTGGCTCACCGATCGTCTCGACGGTCGGTTCGCGGTCGTGCGCGGCCGCGGCGGCCCCGGCGACGAGCACGAGCTGTTCGACGAACGCTCGCGTGGGAACAAGAGCTCGGTCGCGACGGCTGGATCGGCCTCGGTTGGCCGGCCGAGTTCGGCGGACGCGGCGCGACGCTGGTCGAGCAGGTGATCTTCTACGAGGAGTACGCCCGCGCCGGCGGACCCGGCCGCGTCGGCATCATCGGCGAAGGACTGCTCGGCCCGACGATCGTGCACTTCGGCAACGACGACGCAGAAGCAGCGGTTCCTGCCCGGCATCCTGCGCGGCACCGAGATCTGGTGCCAGGGCTACTCCGAACCCGAACGCCGGCTCCGATCTCGCCAACGTGCAGACCCGCGCCGACCTCGACGGCGACGAGTGGGTGATCAACGGCCAGAAGGTCTGGACGATCGCTCGCGCACTGGGCGCAGTGGATCTTCGTGATCGCGCCGCACCGACCGCGATGCGCCGAAGCACAAGGGCCTCTCGTACCTGCTCGTGCCGATGGACCAGCCCGGCAAGATCGAGATCCGCCCGATCGTGCAGATCACCGGGCACAGCGAGTTCAACGAGACGTTCTTCGACGGCGCCCGCACGCCGCTCGAGAACGTCGTCGGCGAGGTCAACGGGGGCTGGCGCGTCGCGATGGGCACGCTCGCGTTCGAGCGGGGCGCGTCGACGCTCGGCCAGCAGCTCTCGTTCGAGAGCGAGCTCGTCGACGATCACCGATCTCGCGCGCGCCAACGGGCTCGCGGACGATCCGGTCTTCCGCCAGCGACTCGCCGACGCGTGGATCACGTTGCGCGTCATGCGTTCCACGCGTTGCGCACGTTGCCGATGCTCGAGCACGGCACGGTCGATCCGGCCACGTCGATCCACAAGCTGTTCTGGGCGAACGTTTCACCGCGGCCTCGGCGAGCTGGCGGTCGACGTGCTGGGCCCGCAGTCGCTGGCCGCGTTCGACGAGCGACGACCGCCTGACCCGTCTGTTCCTCTACTCGCGCGCCGACACGATCTACGGCGGCGTCGAACCAGATCCAGACGCAACGTGATCGGCGAGCAGGCCCTCGGACTGCCGAAGGAGCCACGATGACGAACGTGCCCACGCCGCCGATCTACCCGCCGGTCGCAACCTGCTCGCGGGCAAGACGGTGCTCATCACGGCGGCCGCCGGAACTGGCATCGGCTTCGCGACCGCGAAGCGATGTGCCGAGGAAGGCGCCCGCGTCGTCATCAGCGACATTCACGAACGCCGCGCTGCAGCGAGTCGCGCGGAACAGCTCGGACCGATCCCGCACGCCGTCCTCGGCAACGTCACCAACGAAGACGACGTGCAGCGCACTCGTCGGCGAAAGCGGTCGAGTTCGGCGGCGGCCAGCTCGACGTGCTCGTCAACAACGCCGGCCTCGGCGGTACGGCGACGCCTCGACGGAGATGACCGACGAGCAATGGTCGTCGGTGCTCGACGTCACGCTCACCGGCACGATGCGCATGACGCGCGCCGCGTTGCGACAGATGTGCGACACAAGGCGGCGGCGCGATCGTGAACAACGCATCGGTCGTCGGTTGGCGCGCCCAGGAAGGCCAGTCGCACTACGCGGCCGCGAAAGCGGGCGTCATGGCGCTCACGCGCTGCGCCGCGATCGAAGCCGCCGAGCACAACGTGCGGGTCAATGCCGTCGCGCCGTCACTCGCGATGCACCCGATTCCTCGCCAAGGTCACGACCGAGGAGCTGCTCGCCGAGCTGGAGACGCGCGAGGCGTTCGGCCGCGCCGCCGAGCCCTGGGAGGTCGCGAACGTCATCGTGTTCCTTGCGAGCGACCTGGCGTCGTACATGACCGGCGAGGTCGTGTCGGTCAGCTCGCAGCACCCGTAAAGCGCAACGACACCGCGCCGTCGATGAGCGGCACTTGCAAACGCGCCCCGTCGCGCGTCACGCCCGGCGCTTCGACGCGCCATCCGCACGTCGTGAACCCGTCGGCGTGCCAGTCGACGGCTGCGTCTGATTGCAGCTCGAACAACGCGTGCGTCGCGCCGGGAAGCCGAACGTCGAGCCGGCGTTCAGATGCCCGCGGCGTCGACGACGTGCGGATCGACGAGCCACAGCACCGCGAGTTCGTCGCCACTGCCCCAGTGCGCGGTCACGGGCATGAACTGCGCCCAGCCGCCCCAGTCCGCGGTGCTCGATTCGGCACCGAGCATGAGATCGGGCGCGATCCACGCGGTAACGGTGCGGTCGCCCGCGAGCTGTTGCGTGACGGTGTGCGGCGTCTCGAAGTGCCGGAACTCGTCGGGTATCGATTGGGGCGCGAGCCGCGCGATCACGGAGCCGGCCATCAGATCGTGTCCGTGGTCGACGCTCGGCGCGTCGAGATCGGGCATCGGCGCGAGCACGCGTCCGCACGTCGCCCAGATCCAGAGCGAGAACAGCGACACGCTGACCCGGGCGTCGGGGCCATATGAGCGCGTGTACGGACCGCAGAAGTTGCGCAGCCGCGCGATTGTAGAAAGATGCCGACGACGACCACAACGCGTCCTCGAGGCGCGCGCCGTCGCTCGCGAAGAACGGATCGGGCGGCAGCAGCTGCCACAAGCCCAACGCGTAGAGGTCGATGCCGTAGTACGTCGGGGAGTTGAACTCGTCGAAGGCATGAAACGCGCGCCACTCGTCGACGATGCGTTCGGCGAAGGCGCGCCCGCGTTCGACGAAGTGCGCGTCGCGCACGCGCGCGCCGTACCAGGCATCGAGCCACGCGCGCATCAACGCCGGATTGGTGTACGACGGTGGAATACGGCCGTCGGGTTCACCCGCGCACGCGCGTCCGATCGACGCGACCAGTTCGTCGACGAGCGCCGGCTCCAGTTGTTCACCGAAGTCTTCGACGATGAGCGCAAACGTCGTGCCGACGAACTGCCGCCAGTTCGGGTCGTAGTGCACCCACATCACCGCGTCGTCGGGTGGCTCCGGCGTTTCGAGAAACCGGCGGAAGGTTCCGTCCCACGCCCGGCCGGGCCGGTCGTACTGCAATGCCAGCAGCGCGCGCACCGCCGCCACCGCTTCTTCGATCTCGCCGGATGCCAGCAACGCGTACGCGCACCACGCGGTGTTCGGCACGAGGTGCAGAGACTTCGGAGGCGCATCGGCGTCGAAACTCCCGGGCGGGTTCCACACCATGTGCTGTTCGGGATCCCACCACCGCATGCTCCAGTCGCGGGTGGCGGCGGCGAGATCGTCGCTCACGATGTTCCTCCCACACGCTCCCTCGCACGCCCAGGCCTTCGGCGTTCAGTGCTCGGTCCGCTTCCCACCCTCGGGGGACGTTACGGCGCGGTACAGCCGGGCATAGGCGTCGCGCACGTCTTCGTGTTCCTGAATGCGCTCTGACCAGCCCCGCCGCGCTTCCGTCCACGAGGCCGGTGTCGGCCGCGATGTCGGCGGCGGCGTCGTATTGCTTGCCTCAGACCAGCAAAGCGACGCTCCAGTCAGAGCTGGGCGAGGAGCTCCGCGGCTCGGGTGGAGCCGGGCGGGACACGCGTGCGGGCGGCCTCCACTGCCCGGCGTTGCAGCAGCTCGTTGACCGGCGTTGCGGCACCGTGCAGCCGTCCGAGCAGCACGATTTCGCCGTTCAGGTAGTCGCTCTCGATGCTGCCCGTCCCCCGCTGCAGGCTCTGCCATGACGACCCGCCGCCCCGCGGCGCTCCGTTGATCGGCCGCACGTTCATGCGGGTGCCGCGCCGTTCGGCGTCTTCTTCACGCGACGCGGCGTCGATCTCCGCGGTGCGCAACACGCTCGCGCCTTCCGAACGAGCGCGCCGCGTCAGCTCGGCTGCGTCGGGATCGTCGTGTCCGCACAACGCTTCGACGGCGTTCCCGAGATTCATCAGCAGCTTCGTGTACTTCCACCGCATGATGTCGCGCCGCGGCACCGACTCGAACGTCGACGCTTCGAGCGCGGCGGCAATCGCGCGGCCACGATCGTCGATCCCGCGCGGATAACACCCGAGGTCGAGCAATCCCGTCACCGGCGCCGACGATGCTTGCACCACACCCGGCTCGAGGTGCTGGGCCGGGCACATCACGCACATCCCGTACACGCCGGCGAAGTCGCGCAGCGCCATCCGCTCGTTCGCGACACCGTTCTGCGCGCACACCAGCGCAATGTTCGCCGGCGCGCATTCGCGCAGCGCGGCCAACGCGTCCGGCGTGTCTTGCGTCTTCATCGCGAGGAACACGACGTCGTTTTCGGTCAACGTCAGCGCGCCCGGGCGATCGGCGACCGGAATCGACAGCGTGACCTCGCGGTCGGGGTCGACGAGTCGTAAGCCGCCGGCGCGCATCGCCTCGTAGTGCGCGCCGCGCGCGATCAACACCACGTCGTGGCCGTGTTCGAACAAGCGACCGCCCATCGCGCCGCCGATCGCGCCTGCGCCGTAGACGATGAATCTCACTCGGGTTTGGTTCCCGACGCCGCGTCCATGTACGCCGGCTTTTCGCCGCCGCCGTGCACGAGCACTTCGGCGCCACTCACGTAGCGCGCCAACGGCGACGCGAGGAACACGCACACGTCGGCGACGTCGGTGGGATCGGCCATCCGTCCGAGCGGCACCGTCGCACCAACCGCCGCGATCCCGGCTTCGTCGCCGTAGAACAGATGCGCTTGTTCGGTGACGACGAGCCCCACCACGACCGCATTCACGCGCACCTTCGGTGCGAAGTCGACGGCCATCGTCTTGGTTGCGTTCAACAAGCCCGCTTTCGCGGCGCCGTACGCAAGCGTGTTCGGCGACGCGCGCACACCACTCACACTCGCGACGTTCACAATCGCGCCACCCTCGGGCTGTTCTTGCATGACTGCGTTGGCGCGTTGCGCGCACACGATCGCCGCGGTCAGGTTCAACGCGATGATGCCCGCGGTGAAACGCGGCGACGACGTGGCACTGTCGGCGGGCGGCGAACCGCCGGCATTGTTGACGAGCACATCGAGACGGCCGAAGCGCGCGACGGTTTCCGCGATCACGGCGTCGACCTGTTCCGGCTCGCGGATGTCGGCCGCGACGAACAGCCACCCGTCGGGCAGATCCTCGGGCTCGTGCCGGCAGCAGATCGCGACGTGGGCTCCCCTGTCGGCGAATCGCTGCGCGATACCACGACCGATTCCCCGGCACCCGCCGGTCACCAACACAACGTGATCATCGAACCGAAGGTCACCAGGCGCCATGAACGCGTGACGCTACTCGGCTGCGGCTTCGCTCGTTCCGCCCGACGATGAGTACCCTCCCGGCGTGGGTCTCGACAAGCGCGTCACAATCGACGACATCATCAGCGAGGTGCGCGACGGCATGACCATCGGCGTCGGCGGATGGGGGTCGCGCCGCAAGCCGATGGCACTCGTGCGGGCCTTGTGCCGCTCCTCGGTGCGCGACTTGCGCATCGTCTCCTATGGCGGCCCCGACGTCGGCCTGTTGTGCCGCGCCGGCAAAGTCCGTGAAGTCGTCTACACGTTCGTTTCGCTCGACTCGATCGCCCTCGAACCGCATTTTCGCAACGCGCGCCAGTCGGGCGCGGTGCAGACGATGGAGCTCGACGAGGGCATGTTCCTCCTCGGCTTGCAAGCCGCCGCATGGCGCGTGCCGTTCTTGCCGACACGAGTCGGCCTCGGTTCCGACGTCATGCGTTTGAACACGGGCCTGCGCACGGTGCGCTCGCCGTATGACGACGGCGAAGAGCTTGTTGCGATGCCCGCCCTCGAACTCGACGTCGCGCTGATCCACATGCATCGGGGCGACATGGGCGGCACCGGCCAGTACTTGAACGTCGACCCCTACTTCGACGACCTCTTCTGCATGGCGGCGAAACGGCGGTTCATGAGCGTCGAGCGGGTCGTCGACACGGCCGGTCTCGCCAAAGAAGGCCCGCTCCAATCGATTCGCATCAATCGCTTGATGACCGACGGTGTCGTCGAGACGCCGAACGGCGCCCACTTCACCGAATGCGTTCCCGACTATCCACGCGACGAAGCGTTCCAGCGGGCCTACACGGCGTCAGCCAAGTCCGACGAGGCATGGAACGAATTCCGGGCGCGCTACATCGACGTCAGCGAAGCCGAGTACCAAAAGGCGGTGAGAGCATGACGCGCGACGGAGCACCGACGCGCGCCGAAGTGTGCGCGGCCGCGATCGCCGACTGCTTCGCGCCCGACGGCGAGATCCTCGCCAACCCGATCGGCACGCTTCCGATGATCGGCGGCCGCCTCGCCAAGGCCACGGTCGCGCCCGAACTCGTGATGACCGACGGTGAAGCGTTGCTCGTCGAGAACATCATGCCGGTCGGCGTCGAACAGCCGGAGAAAGTCGTTGCCGGTTGGAATCCCTACCGTTCGATGTTCGACGTCGTGTGGTCGGGACGCCGGCACGTGATGATGGGCGCGAGCCAGATCGACCCGTTCGGGAATCAGAACTTCGCGTTCATCGGCGATCCGCAGAAGCCGCGGACGCAGCTGCTCGGCATGCGCGGCGCGCCCGGCAACACCATCAACGACAAGACGTCGTACTGGATCCCTGCTCATTCGACGCGCGTGTTCGTACCCACGGTCGACGTCGTGAGCGGCGTCGGCTACGACCGGGCATCCGCGCTCGGCGCCGACGCGGCCCGGTTCCACGAACTCGGTTACGTCGTCACGAACTTGTGCGTGCTCGACTTCACGTCGCCCGATCACCGCATGCGACTGCGATCGGTCCACCCGGGCGTCACGGTCGACGACGTCGTTGCCGCGACTGGATTCGAGCTGACGATCGACGGCGACGTGCCCGAGTCGCGCCTGCCGACCGACGACGAGTTGCACTGGATTCGCGACGTCATCGATCCCAACGGCTTGGGCGAAGAGGAAGTGCCGACGCCCGCATGACGATGCGCACGCCGATCTGCGATTTGTTCGGCATCGACGTGCCGATTGTGCAGACCGGCATGGGTTGGGTCGCGGGCGCGCGGCTCGTGACGGCCACCGCCAACGCAGGCGCGCTCGGCATCCTTGCGTCGGCGACGATGACGTACGACCAACTTGCGCGCGCGATCGACGAAGTGAAGGCGCGCACCGACAAGCCGTTCGGTGTCAACCTGCGCGCTGACGCCGAAGACGCCGACGCGCGCGTCAAGCTCTTGATCCGGAGCGGCGTGAAGGTCGCTTCGTTCGCGCTGGCCCCGAGCGAGCAGCAGATCAAGACGTTGAAGGACGCGGGCGTCTGCGTCGTCCCGTCGATCGGCGCGCGGCGCCACGCCGAGAAGGTCGCGGCGTGGGGCGTCGATGCCGTGATCGTGCAAGGCGGTGAAGGTGGCGGCCACACCGGTCCGGTCGCAACGACGTTGTTGTTGCCGCAGGTCGTCGACGCGGTCGATCTGCCGGTGATCGGTGCGGGCGGTTTCTTCGACGGCCGGGGGCTCGTTGCCGCGCTCGCCTACGGCGCCGCCGGCATTGCGATGGGAACGCGCTTTCTGTTGACGAAGGAAAGCACAGTTCCGGATTCGGTGAAGCAGTACTACATCGGTCGCACCGTCACCGACACCGTTGTGACGGCGCGCATCGACGGTGTGCCGCATCGCGTGTTGCGCACCGATTTCGTCGACGAACTCGAACACTCGAACACCGCGACCGCGCTACCGCGTGCACTGCGGAACGCGGTCGCCTTCAAGAAGATGTCGGGCATCTCGTGGCGCGGCATGCTGCGCGAAGGCCGCGCCATGAAACAAGAGAGCGATCTGAAGTGGTCGCAAGTAGTGCTTGCAGCGAACACGCCGATGTTGCTGCGCGCCGGGCTCGTCGAAGGTCGACTCGACGCGGGCGTGCTGTCGAGTGGGCAGGTTGCGGGGGTCGTCGACGACCTGCCGACCGTCGCCGAGCTGATCGCGCGCATCATGAACGAAGCCGACGAGACGTTGAAACGATTGGGAGCGTTGTGATGGACCGAGTGCCCGCCGTCGAGGGCTGGTTCACGATGGACGAAGACGCGCCGGCGTTGCTCGGTGCGCTCGGACGCGAAACCGGTTCGTATTTCTGGCCCCCGATCGCGGTGTCGGCGAATCCGTCGGCACCAGGCGAAGCGCGCGACCCGGTCGCGTTCTCGCGCACGGGAACGTTGTGGTCGTGGACGACGAACCACTACCAGCCGCCCGAGCCGTACGTTGCGCCCGACCCGTTCGAGCCGTACACAGTGTGCGCGGTCGAGCTCGAGCGCGAACAGATGGTCGTGCTCGGCCCGCTCGCGACCGGCGCCGACGCCGCCCAACTCGAACTCGGCATGGAGATGGAAATCGTCCTCGGACCGCTCTTCGAAGAAGACGGCAACGAGTACGTGGTGTGGCAGTGGGCGCCGAGAGCGAAAGTGAACCAACAATGAGCGAGCACGACATCGCGATTCTCGGCGTCGGCATGCACCCGTGGGGCAAATGGGGCCGCAACTTCGTCGAGTACGGCGTCGTTGCCGCCCAAGCCGCACTGCAGGACGCCAACGTCGACTGGAACGACATCCAGTTCGTTTCCGGTGCCGACACGATGCGCAACGGCTATCCCGGTTATGTCTCGGGTGCGACGTTCGCGCAAGCGCTGGGGTGGAACGGCGCGCAGGTGGCGTCTTCGTACGCGGCGTGCGCGTCGGGTGTGACCGCGCTCGCAACTGCCCGCGCCCAGATCCTCGCCGGCTTCTGCGACGTCGCACTTGTCGTCGGCGCCGACACGACACCCAAGGGCTTCCTCGCGCCGAACAAGGGCGAGCGCGGCGACGATCCCGACTGGCTGCGGTTCCGGCTGCTCGGCGCGACCAACCCGACGTACTTCGGCTTGTACGCGCGGCGCCGGATGGAGCTGTTCGGTGCGACGCGCGAAGACTTCGCGCGCGTGAAGGTCAAGAACTCACAAGCGGGCGCGGCCAACGAGTACGCGCGCTACCGCAAACCGGCGACCCTCGAAGAGGTGATGAGCGCGAAGCTCGTCGCCGACCCCCTCGGCTTGTTCGACATCTGCGCCACGAGCGACGGCGGTGCGGCCGTCGTCGTGAGCTCGCTCGAATACGCGCGGGCGCACGGCGTTGCCGATCCGGTTCGCGTACGCGCGATCTCGACCGTGACACCGAGCTATCCGCAGACGACGATCGAACTCCCCAACTTCGCCACCGACAGCGCCGCCGGCGCGGGCGGCATGCCGGCCGTCGGCTTCAAGGAGTCGATCGCGACCCGCGCCTATGAAGAAGCCGGCATCGGGCCCGACGAGCTCGACTGCGCCGAGGTGTACGACCTGTCGACTGCAATGGAACTCGACTGGTACGAACAAATCGGACTGTGTCCCGAAGGCGAAGCCGAGAAGTTGCTGCGCGACGGCGCGACCGCGCTCGGCGGACGCATTCCCGTCAACGCCAGCGGCGGGCTCGCGTCGTTCGGCGAAGCGGTTCCCGCGCAAGCAATCGCGCAGGTATGCGAGCTGACGTGGCAGGTGCAAGGCCGCGCGACCGGGCGTCAGGTCGAGGGTGCACGCGTCGGCTTTTCGATCAACCAAGGCCTCTTCGGCCACGGCTCGGCGGTGATCGTCACCAATTGAGCGTTACCGATTGGGCGTCACCAATTCGGCAGGCGCGGTGCGCGGCCCGACGTACTGGTCCGGCTCGCTAGCCTGCGCGCACACGTTTTCGAACACGGAGCAACAACGATGACCGTCACAACCGGCGACAAGATCCCCGACGTCGAAGTCCGCACGATGAGCCCCGAGGGCGCACCGCAACCGGTGCGAACCGGCGACGTGCTCGGCACGGGCAAAGTCGTGTTGTTCGCGGTGCCGGGCGCGTTCACACCCGGATGTTCGAAAATCCATCTTCCTGGTTTCGTCGCGCGCGCCGACGAGGTGCTCGGGAAAGGTGTCGATCGCATTGCGTGCGTCGCGGTCAACGACGCGTGGGTCATGCAGGCGTGGGCCGACGCCCAGGGCGCCGACGACAAGATCCTGATGCTCGCCGACGGCAACGGCGACTTCACGAAGGCGATGGGCCTGGAGTTCGACGGTGGTGGCATCGGCCTGGGCGTGCGTTCCCAGCGCTACGCAGCCGTGATCGAGAACGGCGTCATCACGAGTCTCGACGTCGAGTCCAAGCCGGGTGTCGACGTCAGCTCCTGCGACAACGTGTTGACGCATCTGTAGACCCGGCCCGGTCTCAAAGCCGGCGCGCGTACATCTCGCTCAACATTTCGACAATCGCGTCCGGTGCCTTGTCGACCGAACCCGCGTCGAACGGCGGTTGCGGGTCGTACTCGATTCCGAGCTGCACTGCCTTGGGCGTATGTCGTCACCCGCGATGCGCGCCGCGAGCATCAACGCCATGTCGATACCCGACGAAACACCCGCTGCCGTAACGATCTTTTCCTTCTTCGACGACGCGCCGGCCCGTTGGCGATGCGCCGTACTCGCGCAACCGTTCGAGTGAAGCCCAGTGCTCGTCGCCTCCTTGCCCGGCGAGCAAACCGGCCGCCGCGAGCAACACCGAGCCGGTGCACACCGACGTCGTCTACGTGGTGGTTGCGTCGATGGCGCGGATCCACTCGAGCAGTTCTTCGTTCTTTTCCAACGCGCGGGTTGCGAACCCACCGGGCACGACGAGCACATCGGCGCGCGTGATCTCGTCGATCGCGTAGTCGGCGACGAGCGCGAGGAACTTGTTATCGGTGCGCACTTCGCCGCGCGTGAGGCCAACGATCTTGACCTCGGCGTCGGGGAGCCGTTGCAACACCTCGTAGGGCCCGACGATGTCGAGCGCGGTGATGCCGTCGAAGACGAAACAGACGATGTCCATTGGGGTTACCTCACGCAGGTTGCAGGGAACGGAAACGATCGCGGTAGTCGCTCGGGTTCGCCCCGACGCGGCGCGCGAACGCGCGCCGGAACGTGTCGGAGTTCCGAAACCGGCGGCGGCCGCGACGTCGTCGAGCGCCAACGTCGTGGTTTCGAGCAGGCGGCGCGCGGCCTCGACGCGCGACCTGCTCGACGTAGACGGCCGGCGTGCAGCCGACTTCGGCGCGGAACACGCGTGCGAAGTGGCGAGGGCTCATCGCGACGCGCGCCGCGAGCCGCTCGACACAGTGGTCGGCGTCGGGATGCTCGCCGATGCGGCTTGCACCTCGCGGAGCGGATCGCGGCCCGCGGTCTGCGCTTCGAGCTGCACGCTGAACTGCGACTGCCCGCCCGGCCGCTGCACGTACATGACGAGCTGGCGCGCGACTGTCAGCGCGGTCTCCGGCCCATGGTCGTCGGCGACGAGCGCGAGCGCGAGATCCATTCCGGCGGTGACGCCCGCCGAGGTCCAGACGTTGCCGTCGCGCACGAAGATGCGAGTCGGGATCGACCGTGACTGCCGGGGTAGCGCGTCCGCGAGGCGCGTCGCACGAGTTCCAGTGCGTCGTGGCGCGCTTGCCCGTCGAGCAGCCCGGCCGCCGCGAGCACGAACGCACCCGTGCACACGGACCCGATGCGATCGCTGCGGCCGCGAGCGAGGTTCGGCACGGCGCGGACGAAGGTCGCGTCAGCGGCCGCGTCGAACGCGCCGTCGCCCGCCGACGACGATCAAGCGTGTCGATCGGGCCCCGGACGCTGCTCAAGGCCCGGGCGGCCAGGAGACCGGGGCCGCGGGTCGTGTCGCACCGGGCCGCCCGCCGCGGCCGCGACGACGAGCTCGTAGCCCCCGGCCGCGCCGAGCACCTCATGGGGCCCGACCAGGTCGAGCGCGGTGATCCGCGGATAGACGACGAAGACGACGCGGCGGCTCATGGGGTGCATTGTGCGGGAACCGGCGTCTGGCAGCAATGACATTCTTCCGGACGATTCCTGCCACGGCCCGCCGGGCCGTGGTATTGCAAGGGGCCATGACCGAAGCGCGTTCCTACCGGTTGATCTCCGGTGACAGCCACGTCAACGAGCCCGGCGACCTCTGGACCGCCCGGGTCCCGGCCCAGTTCCGCGACCGGGCGCCCCGCATCGAACGCTTCGACGCAGGGCGACGCGTGGGTGATCGAGGGTGTGCGCGACCCGATCAACTTCGGCATGAACGCGTGCGCGGGCTCGCCACCCGAGCGAGATGCACGCGTGGTCGCGCTTCGAAGACATGCGCCACGGCGGCTACGACCCCGCGGCGCGCACCGCGGAGATGGACGTCGACGGCGTCGACGCCGAGGTGCTGTATCCCACGCCGCGGCTCGCGCAGGCGGTCGTCGGCGACCAAGGACGTCGACTTCCATCTCGCGCTCGTGCGTGCGTACAACGACTGGTTGTCGGAATACGTCGCCTACGCACCGGAGCGCTTCGCGCGGCTTGGCGTTGCTGCCGAACCGCGGCGCCGGCGCACGCGGTCGCCGAGATCGACCGCGTGCTCGGGCCGGCCCGGCATCCGCGGCGTGATGCTCGGGCTGTTATCCGAACGGAACGCTGGAATCGACCGACGAAGACGACGCGGTGTGGGCACGCCTGGCGGCGATGCAGGCATTCCGCTGAACATCCACGTCTCGCTCTCGCAGAACATGCCGGCCGCGCATCGCGCCCCACTCCCCGGCTACGGCCGGTTCTTCGACGCGCCGAACCGCATCGTGCAGATGATCTTCGCCGGCGTCTTCGACCGCTTCCCGGATCTCGA
Source organism: uncultured Actinomycetes bacterium (assembly GCA_963841195.1). GTDB lineage: Bacteria > Actinomycetota > Acidimicrobiia > IMCC26256 > PALSA-610 > CAWJBX01. The sequence goes on from CAWJBX010000006.1 coordinate 39,273, forward strand.
CGGTCGTGATCGCCGAGGTCGACTGCGGCTGGGTCCCGTACTTCAAGGAACAGATCGACAACAACTATCGACGGCTCGACGCCGATCAGCGACTTCACGATCACGGCGCTGCCGAGCGAGTACGTCGAGCGCCACGCTGCACTTCACGTACCTCACCGACACGTTCGGGATCGCGAAGCGGCACGCGATCGGCGTCGAGCGCATCCTCTGGTCGAGCGACTATCCCGCACATCTCGAGCGACTGGCCGCACTCGTGGAAGACGATCGACGCCACATTTGAAGGCGTCGACGCCGCCGAACGCGACGCCATCCTCGCCGGAAACGCCTCCCGCCTTTACGGCTTCTGACCTCCGGAGCGTCGTTCACTATCGCCAGGCGATAGTCAGCGACGCTCCAGACTCATTTCAGGACGGCTTGGGTTTGGGTGACGCGGGCGACGAGTTTGCCGGCGTCGTCACGCAACTCGGTGTCGACCACGATGATCGTGCGCCCCGCGTGCAGCGGACGCGCCACCGCCTCGACCGTTCCTTCGCGCACACCCCGCAAGAAGTTCGTCTTCGACTCGATCGTCGTCGTGCTCGCACCTTCGGGCAGATGCAAGAACGCGCACCATGCGCCGACCGAATCGGCGAGCGCCATCAACACGCCGCCGTGCATGAGACCGCCCGCCGTGCACCGCGCCGCGTCCCACGCGAGATGCGCGCGCACTTCGTCGGGCTCGGCCTTCGTCGCTTCCGCGCCGAGCACCGCAGTGAACGGCATCGTCTCGTGCATGAACTTCGTGAGTTCCGCGCTCATCGCGTCACACTAGATCGAGCGCGCGCAACTCCTCCGTGAGCGCGGCAACCTCGTCGGGCGCCAGTGGCAGATACGGCGGCCGCAATTGGCCACCATCGCGGCCGAGCACCGCCAGCGCGGCCTTCAACGAACGCGGATTTCCGCCCCGCGCCAACGCCGCGTTGAGCTGCAGCAACCGCGCAGTTTCGAGCGACGCGCACGCGTCGACTGCAAGCTGCGGCGCGACATTCGGTTCGAAGCACAACAATCCCTGCGCCCCAACTTCATGCATCGCGCACGACCTCCGACGTCATGCCGATCCTTACCTCAAGCCGCTCGCCGAACTCTTCGACCGCCCGCGCGACATAAGAAAGCAGCGTGTCGCGATCGCGGTCGGTGACGTTCAACACCCTCACCCGCGCGTCGGCCGCAACAAGTGTCTCGACGATCTCGAACGGCAACGGGTATCCGGTCAAGACCGCGTTCGACGACAAATGCACGTCGCAATCGGCGGCGACGGCGTCGACAACCGCGCGGAGATAGCCCTCGATCTCGGCCGGACGCAGCGGCAGCGGTCCCGGCCGCGGGCCGAGAAGTTGCACCGCGTCGCACGCCCGTCGCGCTCGCCTTCCGCACCAGCTCGCACGCCTCGCGCGTCGAGCCTGCGAGCCCGATCCCCGCCGCGACGACCTCCCGCGTACCACCGAGTTCGTCGGCCGCGGTCTGGAAGAGCTCGAGCTTCTCGACCGCGCTCAAGAGGTCGCCTTCGCCACTCCCCTGGCTCGCGATGTACACGCCGAGATCGGCCGCGGCCATGAACCGCAGATGTGCACGAAACCGCGACCAGTCGATCGCGCCCGCGGCCGTAAACGGCGTGATGCTCATCGCGTGCACGCGCATGCCCGGCATGCGCAAACCTTGGCACAGCTAGGATGCCCGCCGCTCATGGATCTCACGTTCTCGCCCGCCGAAGAAGCGTTCCGCGCCGAGTGCCGCGCCTGGCTCGAGGCCAACGTGCCGCGCCCGGCCTTGCCGTCGGGCGACACCCGGGCCGGCTTCACCGCGCACCTCGCATGGGAACGGGCGCTCTTCGACGCCCGCTACGCCGTCGTCTCGTGGCCCGAGCGAGTTCGGCGGCCGCGACGCGAGCCTCTGGGAGTGGCTGATCTTCGAAGAGGAGTACTACCGCGCCGGCGCGCCCGCAGCGCGTCACGCAGAACGGCATCTTCCTGCTGGCGCCGACGATCTTCGAGTTCGGCACGCCCGAACAACAGGACCGCATCCTGGCGAAGATGGCGTCGGGCGAACAGACGTGGTGCCAGGGCTGGTCGGAACCGAACGCCGGCAGCGACCTCGCCGGCATTCAGAGCAAGGCCGTGCGCGACGACGCGGCGGGCGGCTGGCGCCTCATCGGGCCAGAAGACATGGACGACACGCGGCGCGTTCTGCACCCACCTCTTCGGGTTGTTCCGCAGCGATCCGGACGCCGAACGCCACCACGGGCTCACGTACTTCCTCGTCGATCTTGCGACGCCCGGCGTCACCGTGCGCGGCGTCGAACGCCTCGACGGCGACGAAGGCTTCGCCGAGGTGTTCTTCGACGACGTGTTCGTCGCCGACGCCGACGTGCTCGGCGAACCGAACGAGGGCTGGGCTGTCGCGATGGCGACGACCGGTTCCGAGCGCGGGCTCACGTTGCGCTCGCCCGGTCGCTTCCTTGCAACCGCGCAACGGCTCATCGACCTGTATCACGAATGTGGCGACGACGATCCCGTGCTCCGCGATCGCTTGCTCGCGGCGTACATCGACGCCGAGGCGTACCGCTGGCAGACGTTCTGGACGGTCACCCGCCTCGTCGAAGGCGTCCGCGCGGGCGCGGAGTCGTCGATGGTGAAGGTGTTCTGGTCGGAGCTCGACGTGCGCCTGCACGAGACTCGCGCTCGAACTGCTCGCGACCACGACGCCGAACTCGCTCGACGGCGACACCGCCGCGTGGATGAAGGGTTACGAGTTCGCGCTCGCGGGTCCGATCTACGCGGGCACGAACGAGATCCAGCGCAACGTGATCGCGGAACGCGTGCTCGGACTGCCGAGGCGCTGACATGCGATTCGCGTTCACCGACGACCAACTCGCGTTCCGCGACGCGGTCCGCGCGCTTCTCGACAAGGAATGCACCCCCGCGCACGTGCGCGACGCGTGGACGAACGAGACCGGTCGCGTCCCCGGTCTGTGGGACCAGCTCGTCGACATGGGTGTGGTCGGCCTGCTCGCACCCGAAGCCGACGGCGGGCTCGGGCTCACGATGGTCGACCTCGTGTTGATTCCTCGAAGAGACCGGGCGCTGCGCGTTGCCGGAACCGATCGTCGAGACCGCGGCGTTCGGCGTCCCGCTGCTCGGCCGCGTCGATCTGCAAGTGGGCTCGGCGCACTCGCTCGTCGCCTGCGCCGACACCGTCGACGTGATCATCACCGCCGAGGGCCGCTTCGACCCCGCGACCGCAACGTTGACCGCGCGCCCCTCGGTCGACGGCTCCCGCCGCCTGTTCGAAGTCAGCGGCACCGCACGAACCATCGCCCGCAGGCATGACCGACGCGTTACGTGCGCAAGGTCTTCGGCACCGCCGCGCAACAGTGCGGACTCTCGCGATCGCATGCTCGACGATGACCGCCGACTACGCGAAGGAACGCCACCAGTTCGGCGTTCCGATCGGGTCGTTCCAAGCGGTGAAGCATCATCTGGCGAACGCGCGCATCGCGCTCGAGTTCGCGCGGCCGCTCGTCTACCGGTCGGCGGTCACGCTCGATGCCACGCACGCGTGCGATGGCGAAGGCCAAGGCCGACGGAGACCGCGCTGACGACGGCCAAGCGTCGCGCTGCAATGCCACGGCGCGATCGGCTACACCACCGAATACGACCTGCACCTCTACATGAAGCGGGCGTGGGCGCTCGCTCGCAGCGTGGGCGACGCTCGCTTCCACCGGAACCGGGTCGGCGCGGCCATCCTCTAGCCTTCGGCCCATGAGTGAGGCGTACATCGTCGACGCCGTGCGCTCCCCTGTCGGCAAGCGCAACGGCGGCCTCGCGCAGGTGCACCCGGCCGATCTCGGCGCCCATTCGATCCGCGCGCTGTTCGATCGGGTCGACGTCGACCCGGCCGCCGTCGACGACGTCGTGTTCGGCTGTGTCGACACGATCGGCCCGCAAGCGGGCGACATCGCGCGCACGTGCTGGCTCGTCGCCGGGTACTCCGACGAGGTGCCGGGCACCACCGTCGATCGCCAGTGCGGCTCGTCGCAACAGGCGGTGCACTTCGCCGCCCAAGCGGTGATGTCGGGCACCGCCGATCTCGTCGTCGCGGGCGGCGTGCAGAACATGAGCGCGATCCCGATCAGCGCCGCGATGCTCGCGGGCGAGCAGTACGGCTTCGACGACTCCGTTCGCGGAGTCGCCCGGTTGGGAAGCGCGCTACGGCACGCAAGAGGTGTCGCAGTTCCGCAGCGCCGAGATGATCGCCGAGAAGTGGAACATCTCCCGCGAAGACATGGAAGCGTTCGCGGTCGAGTCGCACGAGCGCGCGTTGCGAGCGCGCGCCGAAGGCCGCTTCGACCGGGAGATCGTCCCGCTCGGCGACGTCACGTTCGACGAAGGACCGCGCGAACCCGAACCTCGACAAGATCCGTTCGCTGCCGCACGCTCGTCGAGGGCGGTCGCCTCACCGCCGCGATGGCGTCACAGACTCTCCGACGCGTCGGCCGCGATGCTGATCGCAAGCGACGACGCGGTGAAGACGCCACGGCCTGAAGCCGCGGGCGCGCATCCATCACCTCTCGGTGCGCGGCGCCGACCCGGTGTGGATGCTCACCGCGCCGATCCCGGCGACCGCGTACGCCCTCGACAAGACGGGCATGACGCTCGACGACATCGACCTGGTCGAGATCAACGAAGCGTTCGCGTCGGTCGTGCTCGCGTGGCAGAAGGAAACCAACGCCGATCTCGCGAAGGTCAACGTCAACGGCGGCGCGATCGCGCTCGGCCACCCGCTCGGCGCGACCGGCGCTCGCTTGATGACCACGCTGCTCCACGAGCTCGAACGCACCGGTGGCCGCTACGGGCTGCAGACGATGTGCGAAGGCGGCGGTCAGGCCAACGTGACGATCATCGAGCGCTTGTAGCGCGCGGAGTTTCCGCAACCGGCGCACACCGAGCACGACGAAGATCAGCCCGCCGATCGAACATCTTGAGCGCGACGATCGCGAGCGTGATGTCGCGACCGAGCGTGTTGGCGTCGACGATGACGTGCGTGCGGATCGCTGGGGTCGTAGCGCACGCTTCGTCGTCGGTCCGAGCGTCGCTCGGCCTCGCCGTGCTGTTCGGGCTCTTGCGTTTGCACGAGCTCACCGGTGCGCGTCGTGAACGTGATGTCGCCGTTGCCGACCCGTTGCGCGGTGACGGGAATGTCGTGGGCGCGGACGCTCGCGTCGTGATTGTGCAGGGCGACAGTGAGCCACCCCGCGGCGAGGCCGAGAATGGCGCAGATGCCGCCCGCCAGGATCGCCGTCCACGTCTTACGGAGCGACCACGGCTTGCGCGTTTGGTTGCGGTTCGTCGTCCAGTGCGGTGCACGCTGCGTAGGTACGACGACGGGCGCAGTCGCGCGCACTCCGGCGGCTGATCCGGCGCGCACGAGGTCGTAGTCTCGACGCGTGCGCCGGTTCGACAACACGGTGTACGCGTTCGCCACATCCTTGAAGCGTTCCGCCGCGACCGGGTCGTCAGTTGCATCCGGGTGCAGTCTGCTTGGCGACCGCCGCGGAAGGCGCGGGCAATGTCGTCGGCGCTCGCGTCGGACCGAACACCGAGCATGTCGTAGAAGTCGACGTCAGCCCAGTCGCGAACGCGCGTCGGCACGCCGCGACGTTACCGCCTCGGTTCAGTCGTCCTTCAGCGCAACCGCGTTGGGGGTGACGTTCATCTTCGGTTCGTACGCGGCGCCCTCGACGACCCGCGCCTCACCGGGGAACTTCTCCCGCAACTCTTGCGCGCATTCGGGACACGGACCGGCGAAGCGGAGCATCGCTTCCTTCCCGCAGCGCAGGCACGGTGTGGCCATCGGCGGAAAGGCTTCGGGGTCGACGACAATGAGTCCGAGCTGCGGCATCCGGGCATCCTCGCGCGGCGGCTCTCAGAGCGCGGCGATACCGGCTCCGAGCAGGGCGCCGAGTCCGGCGAGGATGATCGGCACGCCGAACAGCGACAGTTTGTATTGGGCTTGCGTGCGCACGCCGGCGGCGCGCTTCTGGGCGTCGAGGCGGACGACATACACAGAGAGCCCGATCCCCACCAGCAGGCCGAAGATCGCACCGATCGCAGTCGCACTCATGCGAAATCAGATCGGCGCGGCGCGCCTCAGGTTGACATGAACGCAATCGGAACGCTGAGGCCACACGCTTCGTGGCGCAGCGTCGCAATCCGACGGCCCGGTTGCATCGCGTCCTTGATGCGGCCGAGGCGGTCGCCGAGCAGTTGCGCGCAGGCCTCGAGATCGGCGACGGTGATCGCGAGGCCCCAGAAACGTTCACCGTCCGTGTCGGGGATCGGCCCGACCAGTTCGATGATCGGTTCGCCGGCCCGGAAGAAGGTCTGCGTGCGACCGTCACCGATTTCGCGGACCCGCCGCACCTCGAGCCCGAGGTCTGCGTACGTGTCTGTTGTTCGATCCGGATCGTCGGTGAACACGACGAGATGATCGAGTGCGGTTGCCGTGTTGGGGTGTTCCACGGCTTGCAACGCGAGTTCCCCGTCGAAGTGCCATGCCGCGATGCCTTGTGCGGTTGCGTCAAGGCGCAGTTCGATCGTGCCGAGCTCGACGGCGTTTCCTGCGACAACAAAGCCCGCCGTCTCCCACGCCGCCGCGTCGCCGCCGACGTCGAGCGAGGTGAGCGCGGGGCTCATTCGACGAGGTTCGCGAACTCGTCGAGGATCGGGAGGACGCGCGCGGCATCGCCCGACGGCACGCGCAACACGATCTCGTCGATGCCGATCGACGCGTAGTAGTCGATCTTGCCCGGATCGGGCAGCGTGCCGAACGGCACGATGCGGAGCGTTGCCGGATCGCGGTCGCGCGCTTCGCACGCGCGCGCCAGTTCGACCAAGGCCGCCTTCACGCCCGCGCCACCGATCGGGATCCAGCCGTCGGCATATTCGGCGACGGCGGCGAACAACTTGGGACCGGCGGCGCCGCCGATGAGCACGGGCGGACCACTCTTGTGCGCGGGCTTGGGCCACGACCACGACGGTTCGAGATGTACGAACTCGCCGTCGAAACTCGCTTCGTCGTCACGCCACAGTGCTTGCATCGTCAGCACGTGCTCGCGCGCGATTTCCCGGCGCCGTTTCATGTCGACACCGTGGTGTTCGATCTCGTCACGGTTCCACCCGAAGCCGATACCGAACAAGAAGCGGCCGCCCGAGAGCGCGTCGAGCGACGCGACTTCTTTGGCAGTGATGATCGGGTCGCGTTGGGCGACGAGGCAGATGCCGGTGCCGACGACGAGGTTTTGTGTGACCGCCGCGGCCATCGACAGCGCGACGAACGGATCGAGCGTGCGCTTGTATTCGTCGCGCAGTTCGGCGTCGCCGGTCGGGGGCGGCGTCTTGCGGCTGACGGGAATGTGCGTGTGCTCGGGTACGTAGAGCGACACAAGACCGCGTTCTTCGACGGCGCGTGCGAGCAACACCAACGA
>CAWJBX010000007.1:0-224312 GCA_963841195.1 uncultured Actinomycetes bacterium
ACCAACCGATTCGGATACGGCGTCCACGAACTCGAAGTCGGTCTCCTCGACGTCGACAATGGCTCCCTCGCTGCGCCGTCCGTGGCTTCGCTGCGTCCGCACGTCGGCGCCTTTGGTGCGTAGCAGCGCCGCCATGCCGGCGCTCGGTTCGAGGCAGTGCACGACGAGGCCGCGGTCGATGAACGGCAACGTCGCTTTGCCGGTGCCGGCGCCGATCTCGACGGCTTGATCGCCCGCGTGCAAGTCGCCGCGCTGCATCACAGTGTCGAAGAGCGTGTTGGGATACGACGGCCGGATCGCGTCGTACTGCTCGGCGACTTCGCCGAAGACCGTGCGTTGCTCGCGCTGCCGGTCACGCCCGTCGTCCGAGATAGCAGTGCACGTCGTACTCGACCTTCACGACGCCGCCGTTGTCGACGATCGTGTTCGCTACCGCATTGAGCAACCGGGTCCGCCGTTCTTCCGGCAGCATGCGCGTCGTCGACCACGTGCGGCTCAGCTCGAGGTATTCGCTCGTCGAATACTGCTGCGACCATGGGAACACGTGCTTTTCGATACGCACGAAGTTCGGCTCGAGTTCGGTGAGCGTGGCGTCGAGATTCCAGTGGCTCGGTGAACCGCCCCGGGTCTCGGGCGCGCAACGTGCGCAGGCAGCGGCGATCGCTTCGCCGAGCGCGCTTTCGAGTTCACGAGGCTGGTTCCAGAAGAGCGCGATCGTGCCGCCCGGTTCCAGCGCCGACGCAACGTGTTCGTAGCGGTCGTCGCTACGTACCCAATGCCACGCTTGGGCGGCGTACACGAGGCGGAACGTGTTGGCGGGCACCGGCCAGTCTTCGAACAACGTCGTCTCAAGTTCGGCGCCCTTGGCGCGCAAGATCGCGCCCATCTCGTCGCTCGGTTCGAGGCAGTGACGGTAGTTCGCGTGCGAGGAATGGCATTGTGGCCTTGCCGGTGCCGGCGCCAATCTCCAGCGCGGTGATCACCGGACTGCAACGCGCCGAACTGCATCACGGCGTCGAACAGCGCGGTCGGGATACGACGGCCGGATCGCGTCGTATGTATCGGCGACTTCTCCGAAGACGAGACGGTCTTCGCGCTGTCTACGCGAGGTTTTGCTGCGCGAGCTCGAAGATGCGCGTCGTGCAACCCGCCATCTCGACCGGCGGCAACAGTTCGTCGTAGATGCGGTTCGCAATCTCGGTAATCGCGACGGCCTGGTGCTGATCCTCGGGATGGGCGAGCACCACAGGTGTTCCCGGTGTTGCCATCAGCCGTTACTGCCGGTTCGATCGGAACCGATCCCACGAGTGGCGCGCCGGTGAGCGCGGCCAAGCGCTTGCCGCCGCCGCTGCCGAAGATCTCGTGCCGCGATCCGTCGGGGGCGACGAACGCGGTCATGTTCTCGATGACGCCGAGCACCTTCAGGTACGAGCGGCGCGCCATGTCGGCAACGTGTGAAGCAACCTTCTGCGCGCCGACGGCCGGTGTCGTGACGACGAGCATCTCGGCTTGCGGCAACAGCCGCGCCAGCGCCATCTGAATGTCGCCGGTGCCGGGCGGCATGTCGATCAACAAGTAGTCGAGGTCGCCCCACTTCACGTCGGTGAGGAACTGTTCGAGTGCCTTGGCAAGGATGAGGCCACGCCACATGACCGCGGTGTCTTCGTCGTCGACGAGCAAACCCATCGAGACCACACGCAACGTTCCGTTGTCGCCGACACTGACCTCGGCGGGAACGATCTTGCCCTTGCCGTCTTCGGTTTTGGTTCCGGCAAGACGTTCGTTCACGCCGAGCATGCGCGGAATCGAAAAGCCCCAGATGTCGGCGTCGAGCACACCGACCCGCTACCTGCGTGCCGCGAGCGTGGCCGCAAGGTTCGCGGTCAGCGACGACTCGCCGACGCCGCCCTTGCCGCTGCCGACTGCGATGACGCGCGTCGTCGGCGGAACTTCGGTGGGCGGAGCCGGTGGCGAGGCCGCGAGCCGAGCGCGCGTCGGATGAGCACCGAGGAGCGCTCGGCCTGGTCCATCTCGGCGTACTCGACGTCGACGGCGGTGACGCCGAGCAGGCCCGAGACCTTGGAGCTGACGTCGGTCGCGTACTTGGCCCCGGAGCGGGCAGGCGGCGGTGGTGAGGGCGACTTGGTCGGTGACCGCGCCGTCCGGCGACACCTTGACGTCCCGGACCATGCCGAGATCCACGATCGAGACCCGAAGCTCGGGGTCGAGGACGCCCGCGAACATGCGGCGTACGTCTTCACTCGTGGGTGTGCTCATACTGAATAAAACACGGGGAGACCTTGAAAATATGCCCGGACGCCGGGTACCGTCAAGGCAATGGATCTGCTCGCCGTGCTCAAGGCGCTGGGCGACGAGACCCGGTTCTCGATGTACCAGGAGCTCGCCGGCTCGACCGCGCCGCTCACGGCGACCGAACTCGCCGACCGGCTCGGGCTGCACGCGAACACGGTTCGGCTCCACCTCGAACGCCTGCGGGAAGCCGGCCTTGTCGAGGTCGAACCCGTGCATCGCGGCACGGTCGGCCGCCCCCAGCACGTGTACTCGCTGGCGGCGGGCGCGCCCGGGCTCGGCTTCGACCCGCCGAGCTACACCCTGCTCGCGGGGCTGCTCGCGATCGATGGCCGAGCGCATCGGCGCCGACGCCGAAGATGCCGCCGCCGCCGGCCGCACGTGGGGCGTCGAAGCCGGGCATCGCACCCGTTCGAGGTCGTGCGTGAAGGCGCTCACCGGCGAGATGCAGCGCCTCGGCTTCGACCCGGCCGCCGTGGCCCAGGGCGCGACGACCGACATCGCGTTCCTGCACTGCCCGTTCCGCGAGCTCGCCGAGGCCTACCCAGAGCTGGTCTGCAACCTGCACCGCGGCATCTGCGAGGGTGTCGTCGAATCGGTCGGCGGGGGAAGCGTCGAGGAGTTCTCGACGTTGTACGACCGAGACCCGTGCCGGGTCACGGTTTCGGTCGAAGTATCCTGAGTCCAGTTCCGAACACGTGTTGTCACGGAGGCCCACGATGATCGCCCTGACCGAGACTGCAACCACCAAGGTCAAGGAACTGATTGCAGCGCGGAAGGCCAGCCCGAGCTGTACCTGCGTGTCGCGGTGCGGCCCGGCGGCTGCTCCGGCCTGTCCTACGAGATGTTCTTCGACACCGAGAAGGCCGCCGACGACATCGTCGAGGCCTACGGCGACGTGCAGGTCGTGGTCGACCCCGCGAGCGCGCAGCACCTCGTCGGCGCGTCGCTCGACTACAAGGACGGCTGCAGGGCGCCGGCTTCGCGATCAACAACCCGAACGCGGAGCGCACCTGCGGCTGCGGCCAGTCGTTCTCGTAGACCTCTCTTTTTCCCTCAACGGCGTTTCCGCGCGGTGCTTCTGTCGCGCGCTGAAGAGTCCTTGCTGAACCTCCTGCCGCGAGCAGTGCGGGATGAGATCGGTGAAGGACGGCTGCGCGCCGCAAGGGCAATGTGGCTGTTGCACCGTGCTCGTCGACGGTGAACCGCGCGTTGCATGCGTGACGCCCGCGACGCGTGTTGCGGGCCGGTCGCTAACCACGTTGGAAGGGCTCGACCGTTCCGACGCGTTGCGCATCGGCGATGCGTTTGTCGCGACGGGCGGATCGCAATGCGGGTTCTGCACGCCGGGCATCATCATGCGCTTTGCAGGGGAGCGAACGCGCGATGTCGAGCGCGGGTTGGCCGCGCACTTGTGCCGCTGCACGGGTTGGTGGACGGTGCGCGAAGCGTTGGCCGGTCACGAACCTCGGGGTTCTGCGGGCGCGGCGGAACGGGCGCGGTTGGAGGGCGGCGTGCCGCAAGCCGTCGGCAACGAGGTGCCGTTGGGCGGCGGGGGCTTTGCCGACGATCGCGCGCCGACGAGCGCGCTCGTGGCCGTACCGTTGCCGCCCGGTTCGACGGCCGAGTTCGTCGAAGCTGCGGGCGCGAGATGGGTCGTTGGGGAGTCGGTGCTCGATACACGCACGCGCGGGCAAAGTGCAAGGCCGGCGAACGACGGTGCCAGTTCGGCCGCCGTTGTCGATCGACGCTTCCGGCGATGTCGCGCTTGCAACGTCGTGGGTCGATCCCGCGTATTTGGAACCGGATGCGTCGTGGTGCAATCCGGGCGGCGAACCCGCGTCGCCGCTCGGGAACGGTGGCGCGTTCGGTGGCAAAGAACGCTCGTTGGCGCCGCGAGCCGCGCGTGAACTGGCGGATCAGCTCGGCGCGACCGTCGGCGTCTTGTACTCACGCGAAGACGTCGTCCGCATGGGGCCGAAGCGGCCGCCGATTGCTGCCGTGGCGCGGGCGCGCGGCGACGGTGTCGAGATCGAGGGCGTGATCGCGGCGGGTGGCGCGCCGCGCGTATGGCCCGCTCCGGTGCGCGTCGATGCACAGTGGCGCGAGGTCGATGTGGTCGGGCCGCCGGTCGGACCCGAGTTCCGCGGCCGGTCTCGCCGAACAAGCGATGCTCGTTGCGGGCGCGCTCGGGCGCAACGTCGACGTGCTCACGCTGTCGGGCGCGCGCGCTTCCGCTTCGTTCGAAGACGGGCGCGTGCACGTGCGGCTTGCGGCCGGTGATCCGCTCGACGAAGTCGTGCTCCGCTCGTATGCAATCGGTGCCGCGCACATGGCGTTGGGTTTCGTGCTTTCGGAAGGGCTCGCGGTCGACGACGAAGGCAACGTGCACGACCTCACGATTCGCTCGTTCGGGATCTTGTCGGCGGCGAAGACGCCGCCGATCGATGTCGAGATCGTTGCCGACGATGCGCCGCCGCGAGCGCGTTCAACTGATGCGGTGTTCGGTGCGGTCGCGGCGGCAACGTGGCTTGCTCACGGCTGTCCCGATACATTGCCGCTTCGTGCCCGTTGAACCCATTCCCACGCCCAGCGCGCCGCCCGTCGCCGGGCCCTATTCACCCGCGGTACGCGCCGGTGACTGGATCGTGTGTGCCGGCCAGGTCGGGATCGACGCGTCGGGCCGATTGGCCGAAGGTGTCGAGGAACAAGCGCAGCAGGTGCTCGCCAACATCCGCGCCGTGCTCGCCGACTGCGGCGCGTCGATGAACGACGTCGCGAAGGCGACCGTGTTCGTCACCGACATCGGGATGTTCGCGACGGTGAACGCGGCGTATGCAGAAGCATTCGGCGAGCACAAGCCCGCGCGCTCGACGGTGCAAGTTGCGGCGTTGCCCACGGGCGCGGCCGTCGAGATCGAGGTCTGGGCGTACAAGCCCTAGATCGACTCGCCCAACATGAGGGTGACCGCGCCGACGCGGCAGAACACCCAGTTGCCGGGATCGGGATCGGATCGCTCGCACCCGAGCACGTGCGACCCTGGTTGTACCCGGGCGCGGCTCCAGCAGCTAGCGTCTCGGGCGTGTGGATTGGTCCGGTCCTCGTGCTGCTCGGCATCTTCATCATCGGGCCCATCGGCCTGTTCATCACCGGCGCGCTCTGGGCCGCGGTGAATGGCTGGCTCTCGTCGGAAGACGCCGACGCCCGCGCTAACTCGGTTGCACCGGCCAGCGAGTAGATCCGAACCGGTACCCGACCGATCGCACGGTCTGGATCAGGTTCTGGTGCTCTTCGCCGAGCTTGGCGCGTAACCGCCGCACGTGTACGTCGACGGTGCGCGCACCGCCGTAGTACTCGTACCCCCACACGCGCGACAGCAGTTGCTCGCGTGTGAACACCTTGCCCGGATGCGAGACGAAGAACTTGAGCAGCTCGTACTCCATATACGTGAGGTCGAGCGGCTTGCCTTCGACGACCGCTTGATACGTCTCGAAGTTCAAGACGAGATCGCCGTACGACGCGATCTCCGGTGAACCGGCGCGCCCGGCGCGGAACATCAAGTGCCGCAGGCGCGCTTCGAGTTCCTTCGGGTGAAACGGCGATAGGCAGAAGTCGTCGAACAGTTCTTCGCGGTGTTCGAGCTCGTGCAGTTGCCCGCCCGAGATCAACAAGAGAATCGACTCGACGCGCGAGTCGCCCTTGCGCAGTGTGCGGCACAGCGAGAACGCACCCTCGGGGTCGACGTCGGCGCACACGACCGCGCCGGTCCAGCCATCGGGCGGTTCCGACTGCATCGCGACCGCCGCGTTGGTCACCGCTTTCCACGCGGTGCCTGCGAGGTCGAGGGTTTGGGCGAGGATCGGCGGCGGCGGGTCCGGGAAGACCAACATCAATTCGTTCATCGGTCTCTACAGCGTAGGCAAGTAGCGGGCGATTTCGAACGGCGTGACGTCGGCTTTGTACTCGGCCCATTCTTTGCGCTTGTTCAACAGGAAATTCTCGAACACGTGCTCGCCGAGCGCTTCGGCGACGAGCTCCGAGCGTTCCATGGCGTCGAGCGCGTCGCGCAACGAACCGGGAAGCGACGTGATGCCTTCGGCGAGCCGTTCCGCCTCCGTCAGTGCGTAGATGTTGTCGGTTGCTTCGGGCGGAAGCTCGTAACCCTCGTCGATGCCCTTCAAGCCGGCCGCCAGCATCACCGCGAAGGACAGGTACGGGTTGCAGCCCGGGTCGGGCGCGCGGAACTCGATGCGAACCGACTCGTTCTTGCCTCGCTTCGACAACGGCACCCGGACCAACGCGGAACGGTTGTTGCGCGCCCAGCACTTGTAGACGGGTGCTTCGTAGCCCGGGATCAAACGCTTGTACGAGTTCACCCACTGGTTCGTGACCGCGCAGATTTCGCTCGAATGCACGAGCAAGCCCGCGATGAAGTGCTTCGCAACTTTGCTCAAGCCGTACTCGTCGCCCGGATCCGAGAACGCGTTGACGTCGCCCTCGAACAACGACAAGTGCGTGTGCATCCCCGAACCGAACGCCCCGCCGATCGGCTTCGGCATGAACGTCGCGTACACACCGGAGTCGGAAGCAACTTCCTTCGTGATCAAGCGGAACGTCATCACGTTGTCGGCCATTGTCAGCGCGTCGGTGTACCGCAAATCGATCTCGTGCTGCGACGGACCGTTCTCGTGGAACGAATACTCGACGGGAATGCCCATCGCTTCGAGCCGCAAGACCGTCTGCTTGCGGAGTCGCGAACCGAGGTCGTGCGCGGTGAGTTCGAAGTAGCCGGCGTTGTCGAGCGGCTCGATCTTCTTGCCGGTGCGGAAGTAGAAGAACTCCATCTCGGGCCCGACGAAGAACGTGAAGCCCTTCTCGCGCGCGTGTTCGAGGTTGCGCTTCAACACTTGGCGCGGGTCGCCGTCGAACGGGTCGCCCGAGAACGTTTGAACGTCGCAGAACATGCGGGCCGCGACGGGCTCACCTTCGCTCCCGGGCAGCAGCTCGAAGGTGTTGGCGTCGGGCTTGGCGAGCATGTCGGACTCTTGGATCCGGCTGTAGCCCTGGATCGTCGAGCCATCGAAGGTCATGCCCTCTTCGAGGGCCACTTCGAGCTCAGCGGGCGTGATCTCCACCGACTTCAAGAACCCCAAGACGTCGGTGAACCACAGCCGCACGAAGCGCACGCCGCGCTCTTCGACCGTGCGCAAGACGTATTCGAGCTGGCGTTCCATACATGTATTTTACGGCCCGCTCTGCCCGTCCCTTCGGGCCAGCTCCCTCAGTAACAGAGCGTTCACACTTGGGATACGGCAGTGAGGCGCTTCTTGTGCGAATCTGCTCCTCATGATCAAGGCTGAATACATCTGGATTGACGGGACCGAGCCGACTGCACGCCTGCGGTCGAAGACGAAGATCCTCAAAGAGGGTGCCGAACTCCCGATTTGGGGCTTCGACGGCTCGAGTACCAACCAAGCACCGGGCAAGGCATCTGACTGTGTGTTGAAGCCGGTCTTCTCCTGCCCCGACCCGATCCGCGGTGACGACAACCTGCTCGTGATGAGCGAAGTGCTGCTCACCGACATGACACCGCACGAAACCAACACGCGTGCGTTGCTACGTCCGGTTGCCGAGAAGTACGCCTCGCACGAGCCGCTGTTCGGCATCGAGCAGGAGTACACGTTCTTCGATCACGGGCGTCCGCACGGTTTTCCGCCCGGTGGCGGTTTCCCCGCGCCGCAAGGCTTCTACTACTGCGGTGTCGGCGCCGACGAGGTCTACGGCCGTCCGGTCGTGGAAGCGCACCTCGATGCGTGCCTCGAGGCCGGCCTCGGTATCTCCGGTATCAACGCCGAAGTGATGCCCGGTCAGTGGGAGTTCCAAGTCGGTCCGCTCAGCCCGCTCGACGTCGCCGACCAACTTTGGGTGGCACGTTGGTTGCTCTACCGCGTGGCCGAAGAGTTCGGTATCTCGGCGACGCTCGACCCGAAGCCGGTCAAGGGTGACTGGAACGGTGCCGGCGCGCACACGAACTTCTCCACCAAGGAGATGCGCGAGAGCTACGAGCCGATCATCAAGGCGTGTGAGGCGCTGAGCAAGAACGCGAGTGAGCACGTCGCGAACTACGGCTCCGAGATCGAGCACCGCTTGACCGGTCTGCACGAGACGGCGCCGTGGAACGAGTTCAGCTACGGCGTCTCCGACCGCGGCGCGTCGGTGCGCATCCCGTGGCAGGTCGAGGTCGACAAGAAGGGCTACATCGAAGACCGCCGGCCCAACGCCAACATGGACCCGTACGTTGTGACCCGTCTCATCACCGAAACGGTCTGCAGCGCGCTGTAACGAACCGCAAGGATTTGCTTCGGGGCGGGTGCCGCAAGGTGCCCGCCCCTTTCGCGTTTGTGTTAACTCGCGTAAAGAGGTGTTGCAGCGCGCGGTAACCCTGGCTAGAACACCCGCGCGAATCGTGCGGAGCTTCGAGAAAGAGGGCCGGTATGGCTGCGACGGCGAACGACGTCATCAAGCAGATCAAAGACGGCGGCATCGAAATCGTCGATGTGCGCTTCTGCGACCTGCCGGGGTTGATGCAGCACTTCTCGGTGCCGGCGCACGAGTTCAGCGCCGACGTGTTCGAAGACGGTCTCGGGTTCGACGGTTCGTCGATTCGCGGGTTCCAGGAGATTCAGGAGTCGGACATGCTCCTGATCCCGGACCCGGCGACGGCGGTCGTCGACCCGTTCCGGCAACACCCGACGCTGAATATCAACGCGTTCGTCCGCGATCCGGTTACCGGCGAGTCGTACTCGCGTGACCCGCGCTACATCTCGCAGAAGGCCGAGTCGTACCTCGTGTCGACGGGTATCGCCGACACCGCGTACTTCGGTCCCGAAGCCGAGTTCTACATCTTCGACTCGGTGCGCTTCGACCAGAACCAGCACTCCGGGTACTACTACCTCGACTCCGTCGAAGGCGTGTGGAACTCGGGCCGCGACCGCGAGCTTTCGGGTGCACCGAACCTCGCGTACAAGCCGCGTTACAAAGAGGGCTACTTCCCGGTCCCTCCGATGGACCAGTTCCAAGACCTGCGCTCCGAAATGGTGCGCGTGCTCGAACAGGTCGGCATCTCCATCGAAGTGCAACACCACGAAGTCGGCACCGCGGGCCAGGCCGAGATCGACATGCGGTTCGACACGCTCTCGGTGATGGCCGACAAGCTCATGCTCTACAAGTACGTCGTGAAGAACGTGGCGCGCGCCGCGGGCTACTCGGTGACGTTCATGCCCAAGCCGCTGTTCATGGACAACGGCTCCGGTATGCACGTACACCAGTCGCTCTGGAAGGGCGGCGAACCGACGTTCTTCGACGAGAAGGGCTACGCCGGTCTCTCCGACAACGCGCGCTGGTACATCGGCGGCTTGTTGAAGCACGCGCCTTCCATTCTTGCGTTTTCGAATCCGACGACGAACTCGTACAAGCGGCTCGTTCCCGGTTACGAAGCGCCGGTCAACCTCGTGTACTCGCAGCGGAATCGTTCGGCATCCGTGCGCATCCCGCTCTACTCGAAGTCGCCGAAAGCGAAGCGGCTCGAGTTCCGTTGCCCCGACCCGTCGTGCAACCCGTACCTCGCGTTCTCGGCGATGCTCATGGCCGGCCTCGACGGTATTCAGAACCGCATCGAGCCGCCGACGCCCGTAGACCGCGACCTCTACGACCTTCCGCCGGAAGAACTGGCGAAGGTGCCGCAGGTTCCGGGTTCGCTCAACGAGTCGCTCGCCGCGCTCGAAGCCGACCACGACTACCTCTTGAAGGGCGACGTGTTCACGCCCGACGTCATCGACACGTGGATCAGCTACAAGCGCGAACACGAGATCGACCAGGTGCAGCTGCGTCCGCACCCGTGGGAGTTCTACCTCTACTACGACATCTAGTCGCGCGACCTTCGTCGCGCGTGGCGGCACGGATCGAGCTTTACGAAACGGTTACTTTCGTCGTCCGAGTAGCGTGCCGAAGCATGCTGCCCGCGCTGGTGGGTCGGGACGACGAATGCAAGGCGATTGACGCGCTGCTGACCGCCACACGCGAAGGTCTCAGCGGTTGCCTTGTGTTGCACGGCGACGCGGGCATGGGGAAGACAACGTTGCTCGACTATGCCGCCGACGCGGCATCAGGGTTCCGCGTGTTGCGACTCGTCGGTGTCGAGTCTGAGGTGAACCTCGGATTCGCAGCGATGCAACGGTTGCTCGAGCCGTTTCTTCAGGTCGAGGTGCTGTCGACGCGTCAGCGGAACGCGATCAACTCCGCCTTCGGTCTCGATGTTTCGGAGCCTGCGGACAGATTCATTTTCGGCCTCGCCGCGCTGTCCATCCTCGCCCACGCGGCGCGGAGCCAACCGCTTCTCTGCCTCATCGACGACGCGGAGTGGATCGACCAGGAGTCCCTCGACGCCCTGACCTTCGTGGCGCGCCGACTCGGTGCGGATCGCGTCGCGATGCTTTTCGCCGTGAGAGGGGCGTCGTCCCGGGGATCGGCGATGCAATTCGACGGTCTGTCATCGCTTGGTGTGGAAGGGCTGCACGAAGAAGCCGCACTCGAGTTGCTGAGTCGCGTCGTCGAGCGGCCCGTCGACGACGACGTCGCCCGACGGATCGTGAGAGAAACGCGCGGCTGTCCACTCGCGGTCGTTGAGCTCTCGCGTTCACTCACAGCCGAGCAACTTGCGAGTGGTGATGTGCTCCTCGAGCCGTCCGCGTTGAGTGGCCGCTTGGAGCAGCATTTCCTCGCGCATGTCTGGGCGCTTCCACCCGAGGCGCAGACCTTCTTGGTTCTCGCCGCAGCCGATGGTTCGGCCGATCCGTCGATTCTTTGGCGGGCGGCGTTCGATCTCGGAATTCCACCGAGCGCGGCCGATGCCGCGTTGGCGGCCGACCTCATCGCGATCGACCAACGAGTGGAGTTCCGTCACCCGCTCATCCGGTCCGCGATCTTGAGCGGCGCGACCGCCGACGCTCGACGGACGGTACACATCGCGCTCGCGAACGCGTGCGACGTTGCCGGCAACGCCGATCGGCGCGCATTGCACCTCGCGGCTGCGTCGATTTCAACCGATGAACAGATTGCGGCTGAGTTGCAAAGGTGCGGCGAGCGCGCGGCCAGCAGCGGTCGATACGCCGACGAAGCGGTTTTCTACGAGCGGGCCGCGGCTCTGACGCCAGAGTTCGATCGTCGAGCGGAACGCTTGCTCTCGGCTGCACACGCGCACATCGTCGCGGGCACACACCGCGCCGCGGAGACCGCGCTCAACAACGCTCAGCCGTATCTGCGTGATCCCATCCTGCGCGCGCGGGCGCAACGGCTCATCGCAGCATTGGAGTCGTTCACGCTTCCGAACGAGATCCCCGCCCTCTTACTCGAAACGGCCCGCACACTCGAACCGCTCGACGCCCGACTCGCGCGCGATACATATACGGAAGCCATCGAAGCAGTTCTCGTCTCCGGACAACTCACGAAGGGCACAACCGCTGCGGAAATCGCTCGGGCCGCGCTCGCGGCTCCGGCGGTGCCCGGGTCAGAGACAACGGTTGCCGATCTGATGCTGGAAGGTTTCAGCACGCGCTTTACGGCGGGGTACGCCGCGGCCGCCCCCATGCTTCGCCGGGCGGTTACCGAACTCGCGCGTTCACCATTCGAAGCTCCGGGGATTGCGCGTGGTGCAACCCTCGGCAACAACGCCGCCGCCGATCTGTGGGATGTCGAGAACTACGGTGCGATGCTTCATGCGCTCGAGCGAACGGAGCGCGAACGCGGTGCGCTCGACTCGTTGCGTATCACGCTCGGCGGCCTCGGCCACTACGACATGTGGACGGGGCGATTTGCGCTTGCCGAAGACCGGCACTCGGAGGCCGTCGAAATCTCGCGAACGCTCGGGGCCGATGCGCGCGTCTGGCATCTGCTGAAGGTGGAGCTGTTTGCATGGCAAGGCCGAGAGGCCGACACTCGCGCCGCGGTTGGCGCGTTGCTCGGACCATTCACTCGTGAGAGTGGCGCGGGCGTTGCCGTCAACTTGGCGCGCATCGCGCTCACGGTCCTCGAACTCGCGCAGGGTCACTCTTCCGACGCCTTCGACGCAGCATGGCCGCTCTATCAGGACGACATTCCGCCCCACGGGAGTCAAGCGCTTCCCGAAATCGTCGAGGCGGCCGTTCGCAGCGGCAATGTCGCGCACGCGGAGGACGCATGCGCGCGGCTCGAGGAGCGCGCAGCCGCGAGTGGCACTGCGTGGGCGCGTGGACTCTTCGCGCGCTCGAAGGCCTTGCTCCAGGAAGGAGCGGCGGCCGAGGCGTCGTATTGCGCAGCGATCGAGCACCTTGCGACCACGGTCATCAAGACCGACTTGGCTCGCGCGCACCTGTTGTACGGGGAATGGCTCCGCCGACAACGACGACCGCGCGATGCACACGAACACCTTGCGCTCGCGTTCGAAATGTTCGAGACGATGGGTGCCGCGGCGTTCGCGGAGCGGGCGCGAGGAGAACTCAAGGCCGCCGGCGCGACCGCGAGTCGCCGTACCGTCGATACCTCAAGCCATCTGACCGCACAAGAACATCAAGTCGCACGTCTTGCGGCGAGCGGCGCGACGAATAACGAGATCGCCTCCGAGGTGTTCATTAGTGCATCAACGGTCGACTATCACTTACGCAAGATCTATCGGAAGCTCGGCATTACCTCGCGACGCCAGCTTCGTACCGCGGCTCTCGACTAGCCGCACGCTCGTCAGATCCCGGGGTCAGACGGCACGCGGCCGTCTTTGATCGCTTGTTGTAGCGCGGCATGGTCGCGGTCGTTCTGGTCGGCATACGTCGCTGCGAAGCGCCCGAGCGCTTTGGCGAACTCGTTTCCCTTGCCGAGGTATCCGGAGATCGCGGCCGCGTCGCCGGAGCGCGCGTGGGCGCGCGCAAGGGTCACGCCGCAGAGTTCCGCGTAGGCCAGGAACGTGTTGACCGGTTGGCCGTCGATGTCGGCAGACGCTTTCATGTCGCGCAGTTGTCGCCAGTAGTAGTCGTGGCCGCTCGCGGAATCGCGGGTCCACCCGAGGAACAAGTCGCTGGCAGCTTGCATGAGCCGCTGGCCTTCAACGACGCGACGTCCGTGGTTATCGTAGGCCGAGGGTTGGAGATGCGGTTCGAGAACTGACGCTTCGGCTTCCTTGACCTGAAGGAGCAACGGGTCGTCGTCACCGCCCCCGTCGAGGAGCGCGATCCAACAGCGCGTTCCGACACTCCCGACGCCGACGACTTTGCGAGCCGCGTCGATGAGTTGGAATCGATCGATCAGGTGACCGACGTCGTCGGGCAGGCTTTGCCGGTAACTGTCGTACAAGGGGCTGATGCGATTCATCTCGTCGTCGCCGGGGACGTGGCCGACGAGCGGGAGTTGATCGATGATGCGTCGTTGCCCGTCGACGACTTCGGTCAACTTGTCGACGGCTTGGAGACGGTCGCGCGTTTGGGCTTTGGCGATCGCCTTGTCGGTGCGCTTGCGGGTCACCGCGTCGCCGGAGGCGGTCATCATCATGTTGATCACGTCGGTGTCGATGCTCCAGTACCACGCGTCGAGCGTTGATACCGACGCCAAGCGATTTATCGCGTTCGCGTACGTGAGCGCGACGCGCGCAACAGCGTTCTGCGCGTCGGTGTCGTTGAGGGATTTGGCGCGTGCCACGACGGCAAAGCTCGCGCCCAGGCGTTTGAGATCCCACTCCCAGGGCCCCGGCAGCGTCTCGTCGAAATCGTTGACGTCGAAGATGAGTCGCCGTTCCGGAGTCGCGAAGCCGCCGAAGTTGACGAGGTGGCCGTCACCGCAGAGCTGGACGGCAATCCCGGTGTTCGGCGTGCTCGCGAGGTCGGCCGCCATGACCGCCGCGGCCCCGCGATAGAACCCGAACGGTGACTCCGCCATGCGGCCGTACCGGATCGGCAACAAGTCTTGGACGCGGGTCTTGCCCTGCGCCTCCAACACCGCAACCGGATCAGGGCGGTTGCTTGCCGGGGCCCAATTCGCGTGCGCGGCGCGCGGCACCTCGTCGCGCACCGACCGGCCAAACGCGCGCCGTTCGTCGCGCTCGACTGCACCAGTGCGACCACCGCGCGCGGCGCGCTCTGTATCGGCGAGGTGGGCCAGGGACGCGACGCTGCGCTTGGCCGACGTCGGCGCCTGCTTCGTTGCGGACTTCTTTGTTGCCTGTGCCATTCCCGGCCTCCTCGTTGGCTCGCGCCTCGCGCGCCGGGTGTCGTTTTCTTTTCGTTGTAGTCCGGGTGATGCCGGTGGCAAAGAAGAAATTGTCCGCCGCACGATTTGTCGCCACCTTGCGAAGTGAGCGGTGGTCGGATAGACGTCCAGGTGCCGCCGCCGTCGAGGCGCCGCGCGGGAGGTCTTGCGGGGAATGTGGCGTGTGAGTGCGCGGGATCTGCAATTCCGGGCTCGGCGTTTCGTGATCGCGGTGGTCGTTACGTCGCTCGTGTTCGGCGTCGCGCTCGCGATTGACGGCATGCGGCGCGCCGTGCAGGGCGAAACGCCGTCGATCGTTCGTATGTTCGACGCCGACGAGTGGGTCGTTGCGCACGGCACCACCGGGCCGTTCACCTCGACGCGCGTCATTCCCGCGTCAGTGGCCGAGCAACTCAAACAATCGCCGGGGGTCCGACGTGCGGATCCGGTCGTGCTGAGCCGAACGGTCCTGAGTGGAACGCAAACACCGACGAACGTCAACCTCATCGGACACGTGCCGGGCGGGCTCGGCAGCCCGCCGATTCGCGCCGGCCGCGATGTGCAAGCGCCGGGCGAGGTGGTGGTGAGCGCGGGGTCGCCGGCGAAACTCGGTGATTCCGTGTCGGTCGGCGGGCAACCGTTTCATGTCGTGGGGGTCGCAAAAGGCGGGCGCTTCGTCTTCGGGATTTCCACGGTGTTCCTCGGGCTCGACGACGCGCAGCACTTGGTGTTCAACGGCCAACCGCTTGCAATGGCGATCGCCGTGCAAGGCAACGCGGCCGCGCCACCGGGAATGGGGCTCGCCACGAACGCACAAGTCGAAGCTGACCTCGATCGACCGTTGAAGAACGGGTACCAGTCGATTGTCGTCACCGCGGTCTTGATGTGGATCATCGCGGCCGGAATCATCGGGTTGATCGTCTATCTCTCCGCGATCGAGCGCACGCGCGACTTCGCAGTGTTCAAGGCGACCGGCGCGCCGAATCGCATCATCGTCGGCGGGCTGATGCTGCAGGCGGTCATGGTCGCGGTCATCGCGGCCCTGCTCGCCATCGGTGTGTCGCGGCTCGTCGCGGCGGGACTCCCGTTTCAGAGTGCGCTGCAGGGCGCGGCGGTTGCGCAGCTGCTGCTCATCAGCCTTGTCGTCGGAGCGGTCGCGAGTCTCGTGGGCGTGAGACGGGCGTTGAGCACTGACCCGGCGGTTGCGTTCGGGGGCAAGTAATGCCGAACATCCAGGTGCGCGACCTCACGATGGAGTACTCCAGCGGTGGGTACGTCGTGCGGCCGTTCGATCACTTCAATGTCGATTTCTCTACGGGCGACCTGGCATTGCTCCTCGGCGCGAGCGGTTGCGGAAAGACGACGCTTCTGTCGATGTTGGCGGCGATCCTCACGCCGACATCCGGTTCGATCCACGTCGGCGATCTCGAAGTCACTGCGTTGAAGGGAGGTGCGCTGGCGGAGTATCGCCGTCGCACCGTTGGTGTCGTGTTCCAGGCGTTCAACCTCATACCGAGCCTGACGGCGCAAGAGAACATTTACGTTGCCATGCGCTACGCAGGCGAGGGACGCAAGAAGGCCAAGGCGCGTTCCGAAGAACTCCTCGCGATGGTCGGTCTCGAAGACCGAATGCATCACCGGCCCGGGAAGCTTTCCGGCGGACAACAACAGCGCGTCGCGATCGCGCGCGCCCTCGCGCTCGACCCGCCGCTCATCGTTGCCGACGAGCCGACCGCGTCACTCGACTATGTCCAGGTTGACGGGGTACTCCGGTTGCTCCGGGAGCTGGCTGCGCCCGGGCGCGTCGTCGTTGTCGCGACCCACGACGAACGGCTGCTTCCTCTCGCCGATGAGATCGTGGCACTGACGCCTCGACCCAGCGACGAAACGCGGCCGCCGGAACGGGTTGAACTCAGCCCCGGTGAGAACTTGTTCCGGCAAGGCGACGTCGGCAGCCTTGTCTACGAAGTTGATGAGGGCCAGGTCGAGATCGTTCGCGAGATGACCGACGGCACCGAGACGCTCCTCGCCGTCATCGAACCGGGCAACTACTTCGGCGAGCTCGCACCGATGTTCGGATTGCGTCGGTCGGCGACGGCCCGCGCCGCGAAAGGGAGCCCAGCGGTCGTTACCAGCTACACGCTCCGAGACTTCCGAACGCGGCGCGACGCCGCAGTCGGGAAATCCTAAGACGTCGCGACGATGTGGAATGCCTCCCACGTCGACGCGGTGGTCGACCGTGCTCGCAACAATCCGTTCGCTGCGCCGGGAGAGCCGAGTTCCGCCGTGACGTAGCGCCCATTTGCGCTCGACTGCAAAGAGACGCAGTGGTTGCACAGATTGTTTGCGTGCATGGTGAACTTCTCCCACGGCCCGATTACTGACGCGCGGGCACGCAGCAAGCCGTTGATGAACCCGGGATAGAACAGTTCAGCCGACACGTAAGCGCCGTTCGCGATGCTGCGAATTGCCCACTCGTTCGTACCGACTGCTACGCACTGAAAGTGTTCGCGATTTTCAATGGAGAGATCGCGGGCGCGGAGCGCGTCAGCCAAGAGTCCGGGATAGCCGAGCTCGGCGCCGACGTACTCGTTGTTCGTCGAACGAATCGCGCAATTGAACGTGCTGTGCCAGCGCGAGAGTGAAAACTGAAATGCGCCCATGTCGACGCCGTGCTCCGGTCGGGCCAAGCCGTCGTAGTCGGTTGATGGCGCCGAGATGGTCGATCCAAGACCGATCGGCGAACTCGGAGTGAGGTGATAGTCGTTCGCGATCGTGTCAACGAAATGCGGGTTTGTGGAGACGTTGCCCGCGATTCCAGTTTGATCGGCGATGCCGGTGTAGTTGGTCGTGTTGCCGAACACGTCGTTGTGATCCCACGTCGGGCCGTGGCCGAAGTCGACCTGAAGCCCGGTTGTGTTGTCAGTCACGATGTTGTTCCGGACGAGATTGGCGCTCGACGGAACCCGCCCGTCAACTCTCACGCCGATGGAATTTCTCACGATCGTGTTGTTCACGAGGGCCGGCGCCGCGCCTTCCGGAACCGAGAGATTGGCCGCGGCACACGGATTGTCGTGAAAGACGTTGTTCTCGATCATCGGCGAGGACTCGTTGACGAATGTGATGACGCCCGAGTCGAACTGGGAGTCGCACGTGTTGTCGGTGAAGATGTTCTGTTCGATTGTCGGTGACGCGCCGTTGCCATCTATAGCGGCGCCGCTCCCACCACCTTGTTCGTGATTCGCGTCGAAGATGTTTTCCGCGATGACAGTCCCGGTGCCGTGTACCTCGATTCCCGCCCCGAACTCTGCGGACCCGCCCGTGATCGTGAAGCCGTCGATACTGGCGAGCGGACCGATCGACACGGCAGTTCCGCCACCGGGCGCGATCGTCGTGGCCGTCGCGCCGGCCGAGCTGATGAGGTGTACGTCCTTGCCGCCGAAGTCGAGGTTCTCGTGGTACGTACCGGGCGCGACCGACACGGTGTCTCCGGCTGCGGCGGCCGTGAGCGCGGCTTGAATCGTTCCGTACTGCCCGGGCACCCTGAGCACCGTGGTTGCGCCCGCTTTCGGCGGCCCAATCGCGAGGCCCCACGCGCAAATGGCGAGCGCGGTGAGCATGCGCGCCGAAGGCCGAGTGATTGCCATGAGCATTCATCGGCGCAGCCGCAAGCGTTCTAAAAGTCGAATCGCGTCGCGCCGCCTGGTTCCTGCGTCAGCAACGCCGTCGCTCGCGTGATGTCGATGCGGTAGACGTGCCACGGCGGCGGCCCCGCCGACGGTGCGCTGTACTCCGCGGTCAGTGCCGTCCCACTTTCGTCGACACGCGCCGGCCAACCTTCTGCCGCCCACACCGCGGCCATCTTCGCCACGATCGCCGGATCGGTCACCTTCGTTGCTCGCCCTTCAACGACAAGATCGAACTCGTCCGTTGCGACGCTCAAGGAGCACCTCGGGTCGCGTGCGATGTTGCGCGCTTTGCGCGTCGATGTGCCCGTCTCGAACCAGAATGCTCCGTCTTCCCACATCGCGCCGACGCCGTTCACGTGCGGACTCCCGTCGGGATTGAGAGTTGCGAGCCAGCACGTGTGCCGGTTGGGGCCGCCGGTCCCCGGCGCCTGCGTCACGCCGCGTTCCAGTCGCGCCGCGATCGGTTCCCACTCAATCACGGGCAGTTCGTACAGATCAGCGAGATTCTTCGTTTGCATACGAGGTTCGACCTTCGCTTCGAGCGAGATTCATCGCGAGGAAAGGACCAAATGTGTCGTGTGGGAGCAGATTTGGTCCAACGCTCGCCGGTTAACCGAAGCGATGCACCGACACCGCGTAGTTCCCGCCCGCGAACGGTTCGCCGTCCCACGTTGCGAACCGTTCCGCCAACACCAAACCGGCGGCCGAACAGTCTTCGTCGTACGCGGCAACCGAATACCCACGATCCAACTGAAAGCCCGCGATCAACACGCCACCGACGTGACGCGCGCAACCCGCTACCAGCGCGCGCTGCGTTCCCGGCGGCGTGAAAAGCGGCACGTTGCCCGCCATCACGACGACGTCGAACACGCGCCCGAGATCCAACGCCGCGACGTCGGATTCGATCCACTCGATATCACGCCGACGCGCGCCGTGCCTCACCCAACATCGATGCATCGGCATCGGCACCAACAACCAAAACCCCGCGCCGCGCCAACTCCAGCGCCACGCGTCCGGTCCCGCAGCCCGCGTCCAAAACGCTCGTGGGCGAGAACCGCATGACGAACGCGGCCTCGCCGTGCACGTCGACGCCCGACGCCGCGAGGTCGTCGAACCGACGCTGATACTCAGAGCCCGACCACGGATTCAAGAGTGAAACTTCCACGTCGACAGCATGCCGACGCGCATGAATGCGAGCACCTCGGGCTCCTCCAACGGCGAAGCCGCCGGGTCGACAACGATCTCAGCAACGACCCGTCCGCCTTCGACAGCAACCGACGACACGCGCGCACGCGCGTCGAGCGCTTGCGCGATGCCCTGCAACCCGCGGGGTTCGCCGCGCACGAGCGCGCCGATCCAGCCCGGCTGTCCCTCCGACAACAACGCGGCCGATTCCGGCTCCAATTCGAGACGCACGACCGACCCCGACGCCGAAGCCGAGCGGGTGAATCCCGGCGGAATCGCGGGATGCACCATCAGCATCGACGAGACATCCGAAATCTCCAACGCGCCCCGCAAACGTTCGGTCGACGCCCACGCGGCCGCGAGCCAAGCATCGGCCAGCAGCTCGCGCGCCCGATCAGCTCCGTACCGCTCGGCGAGCGCGACCTCGGCCGAACACATCAGCAAGTGCGTCTGTACCGCGAACTCGCGCGCCAACGCACGCAACGTCGCGTCCGAACAATCCGAGAGTCCGAACTTCGGATCGAACGCGCCTTGATAGCCGTCACCCACGGGCCGCGGCTCGTTCGACAACGACGCCAACGGCAGCTCGCCAATCTGCTGCGTCAACCGCGCCGGCCCGACCGGCTCATTCTCTGCGGAAATGCGGATCGTCCAATGGCAGTGCGGTGTGCGGTCGGCCGGCACGCGCGGCGGCCGGTGAATCGGACGAATGCGGGCGCGCGGATTCGTCGCGTACGCGGTCGCGTCGAACGTCGGGTCCTCGATCGTGTGGCACATGCCGATCACGGCGGCTTCGCCTTGTGGCTCGAGGTTCATCAGCGCACCACAGTGTTCGAGCCAGAACTCACCGTCGAGGGGGGAGTTCACTTGGTAGTGCACGTTCATGTACTGGTGGACGAAGCCGACGTCGAGTTGTAGCGCTTTCATGATCGCCGGGACGTCGTCGCCCTCGATGCCCATGAGGTGGCGCATGCGATGCGTGTAGATCGGGCTCGCGCCCATCCACAGGTCGATCGCGACTTCGTTCAGATCGTCGAACGAGCCGCCCGCGACGATCGTCTGTGGCAAGGTCGCCTGGTTCGAAAGCATGCCGAGCAGCATGTGCTCGTACGTGAGAGCGAGCAGACGGTCGCGAGCGAGTGCTTCGATACTGACCATGCTCGCATTGTGGCACCGACCGCGCCGGGCGCGCCCGGCCGGCGGTTAGAACTCGGCCCAGAGGCTTTCGTGCGGCGCCTGATCGGTGTCAGCGTCGAAGAAGTCGTCGAACCAGCGGCGCGACCAGTGCGCCGCGATCGCGGCCATCGCAATCGGCACGACCCAGTTGAACGTCGTGTTCGCGCCGCCGGTGCCGGTGTTCGGAGAGAGCCAGATGGCAACTGAGTGCGAGATCGCGACGCCCAGGAATGTGACCGCCCAGAGCAACGTGAGTTGTACGTTGAGATGTTCGAAACGCGGCGAACGCCAGCGGCTCGGCTTCACGAGCGGGCGCGTGTAGGACGCGGCAATCGGAGTGAACGCCAGCGACACGAATGCGATGACGACGAAGCCGAGCGCGGACGCGGTGCGCCCGTTGCGCGCGATCCACGTTGTCGCGCCTTCGTAGATCAAACCGATGATGCCGAGTCCGGCAAACCAACCGATCGCCGCGATCATGAGTGTGTTACGCGTGCTGCTCATCCGCTGGCGCGTCACCAACAGCGTCGCGGCAGTGATCATCGCGGCGAGCGACGCCCATTCGACGCCGTGTGTCGCGCTGCGTGCGATCACGGCGAACACAATCCACGGCAGCGGGATCGTGTACAGCTCGTCGCCCATCTCGGGTCCTCCCTCGTCTGGCGGACGTCCCCGCACCGTAGCAACGGCGCAGTTCCATCAGACAACATCATCGACGTCGGCGCCTCGTGTCTGAGGTGGGTTCATCGGCCCGTAACGCACCCAGGCCTTGTCAGGGTTCCTGCGGCGCGCACTGCACAGGTTGTTGCACAGCGCGTGCACATCCGCTCCGGCTCGCCGGCGTTCACTCACCGCGCTTCCTCACGTCCGTAAAAGACCCGTTCCACGACCGCGCGGGCACGCCGAGTGACGCGCCGATAGTCGTCACGGAGTCGCTGCTGCGGTTGATCCGTATAGCCGAGGAGCCGTGCCAGCTTTTCGGCCTCGTCGCCTGCGACGGGCAACGCGTCGCCCGGCGTACCGGTGAGCAGATAGCGCGCGTTCCGGGCGCGCTCGCAGAGTTCGTACGCCTCGCGCAGCCGGTCAGCGTCGTCGGCATCGAGTGATCCGGAGCCGACGAGGGCGTCGAGCGCGGCCAGCGTCGACGCAATACGCAGCTCGGCGTGCGCGCCACCGCCCGCGAGCTGTTCGAGCTGGACCGTGAACTCGATGTCCGACAACGAACCACGGCCGAGCTTCAGGTGGAATTGCGGATCCTCGCCCGGGGGGATGCGTTCCCGTTCGACGCGCGCTTTCGTGCGCCGGATCTCTCGTCGCCAATCGTCGGGCATCGGGTCGCGGTAGACGAACGGCGTGACGAGTTCGACGAAACGCCGCGCGACGTCGTCGGAGCCGGCGACTGGGCGCGCCCGAGTCAACGCCTGGAACTCCCACGTCTGGCCGTAACGCTCGTAGTAGCTGCGGTAACCGTCGAGCGAACGGGCGAGTGGGCCCTGGTTTCCTTCCGGCCGCAGGCGCGCGTCGACGCGGAAGGTCGCGCCCTCGCTTGTCGTTTCTCCGATGGCGCGCACGAGCTGCGTCGCGAGGCGTTCGGCTTCGTCGAAGTCCTTTGCGCTCGTTCCGTCGTATACGAACACGACGTCGATGTCGGATGCGTACGACAGCTCGCATCCGCCGAGGCGCCCGAGCCCGATGACCGCGAACGGGAGCTTCGGTTCCATCGACTGCAACACGGCCTCGATGCACGCGTCGCCGAGGTGCGCGAGCTCACGACCGATCGATGCCAGCTCGCAGTTGCCCACGATGTCGCGCGACCCGATCCGCAAGAGCTCACGCCGTTTGAACCGGCGCAGTCCGGCGCGGCGCTCGTCTTCGTCGCGGCGCCAGTCGAGCGTGCCGACAGCTGCTTCGACGAGTTCGCGGCGTGAGCGTTCGGTGCGGATGAAGCCGTCGTCGGCGAGCGCGTCGACGACATCGGGGTGCCGATGCAACGCCAAGCCGAGCACGCGCGACGACGACAAGAGCCGGCACGCCCGTTCGGCGGCCACCGGCGTCTCGCGAAAGCGGCGGGCAAGCGTCGACGAGCGCGTATAACCCTCGGACAAGCGACGAAGCTGGAGCAGTCCGAGATCGGGATCGGGACCGGCCGAAAGCCAGCCGAGGATCGCGGGCAGCAACTGTTGCATGACGCGCGAGCGCCGCGTCAGCCCGCTCGCAAGTTCGTTCAGCGCGTTGCGGGTTTGGTCGATGTCTTCGAAGCCGAACGCAGCCAGCCGCTCGACGGCCGCCGCTTCCGGCAGCGCGCCGACACCGGCCAGCGTGTCGAGCAACGGCGCGAAGAAGAGCTTTTCGTGAATCGATCGCACGACGCTCTGCCGGGCGCGCTGCGTTTCGTCGAACGCTTCGAGCGCTGAGAGCGCGGGCGCGTCGCGAAATCCGAGCACCCGCGCGAGATGGGTGCGGGCGTTCGTTTCCGCCGGGATGGTGTGGGTCTGGTGTTCGTCGACGAGTTGCAGACGGTGCTCGACGGTACGGAGCCACACGTACGCCTCGTCGAGTTGGTTCGCGTCCCCGACGCTGACGTATCCACCGCGCGCGAGTTGTTCGAGCGCATCGAGGGTCGTCCGCGACCGAACGTTCGGATCGGCGCGGCCGTGTACGAGCTGCAGCAGCTGGACTGCGAACTCGATGTCGCGAATGCCGCCGTAACCGCGCTTGAGTTCGCGATCGGCGAGTCCTTGGCGGCGCAGCATCTCTTCGGTGCGCGCTTTCATGGCGCGGATCTCGCGCACCGCGTCAGGATCGAGGACTTCCGGCCATACGTACGGTGCCGCCCGCTCGACGAACGCGCGGCCGAGCTGGCTATCGCCTGCGACCGGGCGCGCTTTGATCAGCGCTTGTAGTTCCCACGGCCGCGCCCACTGTTCCCAGTACGCGACGTACGCATCGACCGTGCGGCTCAATGCGCCGGCGCGGCCCTCGGGGCGGAGTGCGACGTCGGTGCGGAACACAATTCCTTCCGTCGTCGGTTCGCTCATGATTCGCAACGCCGCGCGCGCGGCGCGTTCGGCTTCTTCCGCCTCGCCGTCGCCGCGGTGGACGAACATCACGTCGACATCGCTCGCGTAGTTCAACTCGGCGCCGCCGAGCTTGCCCATGCCGATGACGCTCATCGGGACGCGCGGCTCGGCGAGGCGCAGCGCGACATCGAGGCATGCCGAGGCGATCTCGGAAAGCTCGCGTGCAACGGCGCGCAGATCCGAGAGGCCGAGGAGGTCGCGCGCCGCGACGCGCGCGATGCGCCGGCGCTTCCACCTTCGCAACTCGACCGCAGCTTCGTCGCCGGCGATCAGTGCGATGTCGTGGGTGTCGAGCTCGGCGCGGAGCGCGTCGCCGTGGAGCATCGCGACGGCACCCGCATCGCGTTCCAGCGCGACCCGCAACGACCGTGACGCGACCGAAACTGCAATCACCGCGTCGAGCAATACCGGATCACCGGCGAACTCCGGCGCGAGCCACGGGTGCGCGTCGACGAGTCGTTCCAACGCGTCGCGTGCCGACAGCGGATCGGCGGACCGTGCGAGCGCCTCACGAATGTCGGGCCGGTCGATGGCCGTCATATCCTTGTGAGTATGCCGCGACTGCGCATAGGCGCTGCCCAGATCGACACCGTTGTGGGCGATCTCGAAGGCAACGTGCGACTCGCGCTCGAAGCGTACGAGGCGGCCGAAGCACAGGGTTGCGACCTGGTCGTGTTTCCGGAGCTGACCATCTCGGGTTACCCGCCCGAGGATCTGCTGTTGCGCCCGGCCTTCGTCGCGCAAGCGGCGGAGATGCTCGAAAAGTTCGCGGCGCGAACCGGACGCTGTGCGGCGGTCGTCGGCTATCCCGAAGCGAGCGGCAGTATCGGCCTCTACAACGCGGCTGCCGTATGCGCGAACGGCCGCGTCTACGGCTCGTACCGCAAGCAGCTCCTGCCGAACTACGCCGTGTTCGACGAGCGCCGCTATTTCGAACCGCGCACCGAGCCGCCGTCGTTGTTCGTGATCGGCGGTGCGCACGTCGGTGTGACCATCTGCGAGGACGCGTGGAGCCCGACCGGGCCGATTCTCGAAGCCGCGAATGGCGGCGCCGGTCTCGTCGTCAACCTCAACGCCTCGCCGTACTACGCGCAGCGGCTCGGCGAGCGCGAGGCGATGCTCGCAACGCGCGCAGCCGAAGCATCGGTGCCGATCGTCTATGCGAACTTGGTCGGCGGTCAGGACGAGCTCGTGTTCGACGGCGCCTCGTTGGTGTTCGACGCGCACGGCGAACTGTTTGCCCGCGCGCGGCAGTTCGCGCCCGACGTGTTGATCGTCGATCTCGACGTCGAGCGGCACACACCGGTACTTCCCGCGATCACCGTCTCCGACGAGCACGAACCCCGGCCCGCGGTGGCGCCGCGCGTCGAGCCCACGTTCGAGCCGGTTCGCGAGGTCTACGAGGCGCTCGTGCTCGGCACGCGCGATTACGTCCGCAAGAACGGGTTCACCGACGTACTCATCTCACTCTCGGGTGGCATCGACTCGTCGATCGTCGCGGCGATCGCGGTCGACGCGCTCGGCGCCGAACACGTGCGGGGCGTGCTCTTGCCGTCGCGGTATTCGAGCGACCACAGCGTGACCGACGCCGAACTGCTCGCGCGCAACCTCGGTATCGAGACGTACCTCGTGCCGATCGAACCCGCGCACGGCGCGTTCGAACACATGCTCGTGCCTGTGTTCGAAGGCGCGCCGCCGAACGTCGCCGAAGAGAACATGCAAGCGCGCATCCGCGGCAACGTCATGATGACGATCTCGAACAAGTTCGGCTGGATGGTGCTCACGACCGGCAACAAGAGCGAGATGGCGACCGGTTACGCAACGCTGTACGGCGACATGGCCGGCGGGTTCGCGGTGATCAAGGACGTACCAAAGACGCTCGTGTACGCGCTGTGCCGCGAACGCAACGCGCGGGCGGGCCATGACCTCATTCCCAACTCGGTGCTCGACAAGCCACCGTCGGCGGAACTCGCGCCCGGCCAACTCGACAGCGACTCGCTCCCGCCCTACGACGTCCTCGACCCGATCATCGAGGGCTATGTCGAAGGCGATCTGTCGGTGAACGAGTTGATCGCGCAGGGCTACGACGCCGACCTTGTGCGTCGCGTCGCGCGGATGATCGACCGCAACGAATACAAGCGCCGGCAGGCGCCGCCGGGCGTACGGGTGTCGCCGAAGGCGTTCGGCAAAGATCGCCGGCTTCCGATCACAAATCGTTGGCCGGGCTGAGCAACGCGACCGGGCCGCGCCGCTACACGCCGGAAGCGGCGCTGATCGCGGCGACGATCGCCTACGGCGCGACGTTCAAACTCGTCCAAGGGGCGCTGCACGACGTCACGCCGGTCGGGTTCATTCTGTTGCGGTTCTCGGTCGGCGCGATCGTGCTCGCGCCGTTCGCGATCCGACGGGGCTGGCGCCGTCCGGAACTTCCCGACACGCGCCGAATCGATTTCACGAAAGGCGTGATCCTCTTCGGCGTCGTCGGATTCGCGGGCTACTGGTTTCAGAACGCGGGACTCGAACGCACCACGACGTCGAACTCGGCGTTCATCACCGGATTGTTCGTGGTGTTCGCGCCGCTGTTCGAAATCGCGCTCACGCACCGAAGGCCCCCGTCGAACGTGGTCATCGCGATCGGCGTCACCGTCGTCGGCCTGTTCTTGCTCGAAGGCGGAACGCTCGAACTCAGCGCGGGTGACGCGCTCACACTTGGTTGCGCAGTGTTGTTCGGCGCGTGGATCGTGATCGGCAGCGAGCTGTCGCGTCGCTTCGACGCGGTCGCGGTCACGGCGCTGCAACTCGCAATCCTGGCGCTGTGCGCAGTACCGGTGGTCGCAGTCGGCGGCCTCGGGCACATCACGACGCGGGTCGTCGTGGCCGTGCTGGTCACCGGCGTCCTTTGCAGCGCGGTCGCGTTCACGTTGCAGTTGTGGGGGCAGCGCTATGTCGAACCGAGCCGCGCCGCGGTGATTCTCGAGTTCGAGCCCGTCGTCGCCGGCATCGTCGGGTTCGTCGCGGGCGAGCGCCTCGGCGTGTCGGGCTATCTGGGCGCGCTCGTCATCCTCGCGGGCATCGCGATCGCGGAGTCGCACTCGTGGCGCAAAAGCAAAAGTATGAGTAGGCGTCCCGCAGGCGTTGAGTAACAGTTTCTCGCACCCCTAGGCCGTTTCATCCGCACACTGAGAGTGATGCGTCCGGCGAAGGGGTTTGTTCATGCGTAGCAAGTTGTTCGCGCTTGCGGGTACCGCAGTGCTCGCGACCGCAGGTGTTGTCGCGGCGAGCGGAGCGCCGGCGCACGCGGTGGTCCCGGTCACCTTTACGACGCCGGTGACGGGCCACGTGTATTCAGTCCCGGCCAACGTGTGCTCCATCACGGCCGACGTCTACGGCGCCGAAGGCGGGTCCACGACATGGTTCGCGACGCCCGGCCTCGGCGGCAAGATCACCGGCACGTTCTCGGTCGCACCGTTCGACGACCTGACCATCGACGTCGGTGGGCAGGGTCAGACTGACGGCACCGGGGGTCTGAACGGCGGCGGATCCGGCGGTCAACAGGGCACCGGTCCGAGCATCGGTCACGGCACCGGCGGCGGCGGGTTTTCGCGCATCGTGAAAGCCAACGTGAATCTGCTCGTTGCCGGTGGAGGCGGCGGCGTCGGGCCGAGTGTCGGCGACGGCGGCGACGGTGGCGGCAACGCCGGACAAGACGGCGGCTCCCCCGGCACCGCGGCCGGCATGGGCGGAACGGGCGCGACCGTCAACGGCCCCGGAACCGGTGGGCCCATCGGCACGGGCTACACCAATGCGGGAAACCCCGGTGATGACGGCACCCTTCTCACCACGATGCCGAGTGGTGGTCACGGCGGCGACTCCGACACGGCGGGTGCCGGTGGCGGTGGTGGTGGTGGCGGCGGCGGCTACTACGGCGGTGGCGGTGGTGGCGGCGCAAGCGATTCCGCGAGCGGCGGTGGTGGCGGCGGTGGCAGTGGCCATCACGACGCGAGCGTGACCAGCGTCAGCGCGGCAAACCGGCGTGCAGTCGGGCGACGGCCAAGTCGTGCTGACCCTGCACGACTGCGCGCCGACGAGCGGGTACCGGCTGTACAACGCGGCCGGCCAAGTCGTGAACAAACACGAAGCGGCCAATCTTTCGGGTCCGGGCAAGTCGATTGTGAGTGCTGGAACCACGACGACGCAGCAAGGCGCGTACTTCGTTTCGAGTGACGGCCACATCTCTACGAACGGCGATGCCGCGTCCGACACGCCGAAGGTGTCGTTGAGCGGAACCGTCGTCGGGCTCGGATCGTCACCGACGGGCAACGGATTGGTCTTCGTGTCGAACAGTGGCGATGTCAAAGCCGCCAACGGCGTGACGACGCACGGTTCGTTGACAACGACGCATCTGAACAAGCCAGTGGTCGGCATCTCGTTCGGCCCGACCGCGGCCGGCTATTGGATCGTCGCCGGCGACGGTGGCGTGTTCACCTTCGGCGACGCGCACTTCTACGGTTCGCTCGGTGGCCACCCGCCGACGTCACCGATCGTCGCGCTCGCACCGACGCACAGCCGTCACGGCTATTACCTCGTTGCCGCCGACGGGTCGGTGTATCCGTTCGGCGATGCGGTGAACCACGGTTCGATGCACGGCAAGCCGTTGAACGCACCGATTTCCGGGATGGTCGTGACACCGAGCGGCAACGGTTACTGGCTCGTTGGGCGCGACGGCGGTGTGTTCACGTTCGGCGATGCGCCGTTTTATGGATCGACGGTCGGCACGAACTTCAAGACGCCCGTCATCGCGATCACGCAGTAATCCGCACGCGTAATCGGCGTCGCCCATTGGAGTAAGGGCGACGCCGACGATGAGTAGGCCCGCCCAGTGGAGCGTGCCAATGCGCCCCACATACTGACCCCGCGACCACATCCGTCAAGGGAGTCAGTATGCGTTCCAAAAGGTTTTTTGCGCTCGCGGGCACGATTGCACTTGCGACCGCGGCGTTCGCGAACGTCGGTGCGCTCCCGGCGCACGCGTCGTCGTCCGTCACGTTCAACACACCGACAACGGGCCACGACTTCGTCGTGCCCGCCGGTGTGTGTTCCATCGAGGCCGAAGTCGACGGCGCCCAAGGCGGCAACGACCACTTCGGCGACGCGGGTGGCACGGGCGGTGTCCTCCAGGGCCAGTTCACGGTGACGCCCGGCGAAGTGCTGCACATTCGCGTCGGCGGCCAAGGTGGCTCCGACGGCACCGCCGGCATCAACGGCGGTGGCGCGGGCGGCGCGTCGGCCAATGTGAACGGCGCCGGCGCGGGCGGCGGGGGCTTCTCGGAGATTCAAGGCGGCGAGTTCGACGACCACTTGCTCGTCGCGGGCGGCGGTGGCGGTGCCGCGCCGCAGAGTTCGGCGGGCGGCGCCGGAAACGGTGGCCTCAACGCCGGTGACGGTGACTCGGTCAACAGCGGCGCCAACGGCAACGCCGGCGAAGGCGGCACCCAGTTCTCGACCGGCAGTGGTGGCGACACCGGAATTGCGGTGCACGTTGCGGGCCAGCCCGGGAACGACGGCGACGACATCTTCAGCACCGGCAAGGGTGGCGACGGCGGCGCCGGCGCGAACAGCGGTGGATACAAAGGTGACGGCGGTGGCGGTGGCGGCGGCGGTTCGAACGCCGGCGGCGGTGGCGGCGGCGGAAGCGACAACGCCGAAGGTGGCGGCGGCGGTGGTGGTACCGGTTTTGCCGACGGGGCCGTCACCTTTGTCGAACCGGGTGGCGGTCACCACGGCGACGGTCGCGTCACCTTGGACGAGGGCGCGTGCCCCGGAAAGAACGGCTACCACCTGTACAGCGCGAACGGCGCGGTGCATTCCTTCCACGCCGCGTCGTTCAACGGCACCAACGCATCGGTTGTCGCGGCGGCCGCGAGCATCGACCACAAAGGCGCGTGGGTGTTGACGAGCGACAAGCGACTGCTCGCGCTCGGCGACGCACCCGCGGGAGTGCACGGCACCGTTTCCGAGACCGGCGCGCCGGTCGCGCTCGCACCGTCGCTCAGCGGGAACGGTGTGCTCGCCGTTTCGTCGACCGGTGACGGCGAGTCGTTCGGTGACGCGCACGCGGCCGGCACGTTGGTCGGCAAACACTTGAACAAGCCGATCGTCGGCGCGGCGTACGGCTCGTCGCTCGGTTACTGGTTCGTCGGTGCCGACGGTGGCGTGTTCACGTTCGGCAACGTGAAGTACTACGGATCGCTCGGCGCGCATCCGCCGGCTTCACCGATTGTCGCGATCGCAGCGACCAGCACCGGACACGGCTACTGGCTCGTCGGTGCGGACGGTTCGGTGTATCCGTTCGGCGATGCGACGAACCGCGGTTCGATGCACGGCAAAGCGTTGAACGCACCGATCGCAGGCATCGCCGTCACACCGACCGGCAACGGATACTGGCTCGTCGGACGCGACGGTGGTGTGTTCTCGTTCGGTGACGCCAAGTTCTACGGGTCGCTCGGCGGCTCGGCGATCAACGCGGCGGTCGTCGCGATTACGCAGTGACGGTGGGACGCGCGCCGGACTCCGAAGGTTCGGGCCGCCAGGCGGCCAGGATCTCTCCGAGTTCGGCGCGCGTCGAGATGCCGAACGTGCGGAAAATGCGTGCGAGATGGTTGTCGACGGTGCGAACCGATACGACGAGACGCTTTGCGATCTCGCGGCTCGGAAGGCCGGCGGCAGCCATTTGCGCGATCTCGACTTGGCGATCCGTGAGCGGCGGAACCGTATCGAGCGCGCGCAGCGCGGGCGTCGAGATGTCTTGTGCACGCGCCGCATGCGCACGGGCCGCGGCGGCTGCTTCGGTGGCGGCGCCCAGGTCGCCGCTGTCCCACAACCGGGCGGCCGCTTGCGCGTACGCATCAGCCGCTTCGGCAACCGCGCCCGCGCCGTTCATGGCGCGGGCGGCGCGCACCAAACCGTCGGTGTCGCCGGTCGCGAGCGCATTCGCGTACGCGGCCCAATGCGGCACTCGCGGATTGTCCATGACTGTGGCCAGCACGTCGAGGCGTTGGCGGCCCAACTCGGGCGCGCCGAGGCGAACAAGGTCGGTCGCGAGTACCGCTTCCAGTGAGAACAAGTGATGCGCGTGCGCGTGTTCGGCGGCTTCTTCGAACACTTTGACCGCCGTTTCGGGATCGTCGGCCGCGGCCGCGGTCCAGCCCCGTGCGCGCGCGATCGACGGGTCGAGGAAGCGCCAGC
This sequence comes from uncultured Actinomycetes bacterium, assembly GCA_963841195.1. GTDB lineage: Bacteria > Actinomycetota > Acidimicrobiia > IMCC26256 > PALSA-610 > CAWJBX01. Next base: position 30,950 of record CAWJBX010000007.1, read on the forward strand.
ACGTCGGCCCGAAGGCGTCGGTGTGGTCGAGCAACGAGCGCGCCTGTTCGGCATCACCACGCATGGCGGCCGCGAGCGCGGCACCCGAGGAAGCCCAGCGTTCGACCGGGCTCGCAAACGGCGAGAAACGTGCCGCGGATTCCGCGAACCAGGCACCCGCGTCGACCGTTCGGCTCCCTGCGAGTTCGGTGGTTGCGCGCGCGAGCGCGAACCAACCCTCCGCCTGCATCGCACCCGTGCGCTGCGCGTCTTGAAGTCCTTCTTGCGCGACCGCGCGCGCTTCGCTCAACCCGCCGGTCTCGACGAGCGCGAAGACCAGCGCGGTGGCGAACAACGCGTGACGCGCGACTGCTTGGGCGTCGAGGTCGGCACGCGCGGCGATCGCGCGGCGCGCGACTGCGACGGCTTCGTTGGCGCGGCCGGTGAGCGCGAGGCCCAGCGTCGTGACCACACCGAAGAGGGCGGCCGCTTCGCCGTCGCGGTCGATGAGCGGCTCGGCAACTGCGAGCGCTTCCATCGGCTCGCCGAGCAGCATCGTCTGCATCGCGCGCGGTGGCAGCAACCAGTCCTCTGCGCCCGGCACGCGCGTTTCGACCTCGGCCAGCAACGCGCGTGCGACATCCGGCGTGTCTTGATGGGCGAACGCGAGTTCGGCGCGCGAGATGGCAACGAGGAAGATGTCGCTGGGTTCGGTCGCGGCTTCGGCGGCGACCGAAAGTGCCTCGGTGGCACTCGCGACGTCGCCGAGTTGTTCGTAGATGAGCCCGAGCAATCGGCCGCTGCGCACGAGCTCACCGGCTTCCATCGCTTGGCGGGCGAGCATGCTCGCGTTGCGCAGGTCTTCGCGTTCGTGGGCAACGGTCGCCGCGTGCAACAGCACGGGTGGCGGCACGTCGAGACCGGCGTCGATCTTCCAGCGCACGGCGCGTACTTCGCGCTCGGGCCGCCCGTCGTCGGGCAAGTACGCGAGCACGCGCGCGTGGTGGTGCAATCGCGCCTGGGGCAAGCTCGCGCGCAGTACTTCGCCGTAGAGCGGATGCGCGACGTGCAGGTCGCCGTTCATCGTGTCGATCTCGGCGAGTTCGACGCGTTCGAGCCGCGCGATGTCGTCGAGGAATGAACTCCCGGGGCGCGCCGCGTCACACGCGGCGCGCAACGCGGTAAGCGTCACCGGTTCGGCGAGCGCGATGAGTTCGAGAAGTTCGCGCGCCGGTTCGTCGAGCGTGTCGAGGCGTTCTTCGACGAGATTGTTCAGCCGCACGCTCGACTGCCAATCGCCGATCCAGTGCCACGTACCGACTTGCTCGACGAGCGTGTTCGAACGCAGACCAGCGTCGATCAACTCGTTCACGAGCATCGGGTTCCCGCCGCTCAGCTGCGTGAGGCGCGCGGTCGTGGCGGGACCGAGAGGACCGCCGAGATGCGCGTGCGCGAGGTCGGCCACGCCGTGGGTGTCGAGCGGCTCGACTTCGTGTTCGCGCACCAGCCGGTCGCGTACCAGCGCGTCGATCGCGGCCGGCGCATTGGCACCACTGCGCCGGCAACACAACAACGTGATGTCGTCGCTCTCCGCGAGCGCGAGCGTTACGAACGCCGACGCGTCGTCGAGATCGTGCGCGTCGTCGACGACAAGCAGCGCGGGCTTTTGGTCTCGTGCCGCTTCGTCGCGGATGTACACGATCGCGGCGCGCGCTTGTTGGACGCCGGGCGGCAGCACGGCTTCGTACGCCCCGAGGGGAACGTCGAGCGCGGAGCGGCTCCCGCGCACGCGCTGCACACGGTGTGACTCCGAAAGCGCGTCGACGATTGAGCGTGCCAGCGTCGTTTTGCCGATGCCGGCCGGCCCCACGAGGACGAGGCCGTTCCGTGGTTGGAGGTCGGCCGCGAGTCCTGCAGCGCCGTCCGTGTCCTGGCCCGTCACGGCCGTTCATCGTACGGTGCGAATTGGTACAGGCCGAACGCTTGGACTGAACGCTTGACCGATCGGTCAAGGGCTGACGAGAATGCCGGGCGTGAGCGACGACACGACAGCGCGGCCCACGTTCGCACCTTGGGACCGCCGGGAGCTGCCTGGCCTGTTCTCGGTCGAGGAATCGGCCCGGCGGGTGGGCAACTACAAGTGGACCGAGATGCGTCTGTTCGAGGTGCTCGGCGGGTGGGTGGCGACCGTCCCCGAACTCGACGTGAAGATGGTGCTCGGCCGGCACACCTACCACCACGCGTGGCACGCCGAGCTCTGGCACAAGCGCTTGCCCGAACTGCGCGAGATGAACCAAGAGCGTTTGAACGTCCCGCCCAACGACGCCTACGTCACGTTCATGGACGCCGTCCGGGAGCCCGAGGCGGCCGACCAAACCATCGAAAAGCTCGTCGGCGTCTACCGCGTGCTGATCCCGCGCAAGATCGCCGTCTACACCTACCACCTCAACGGCACGAGCACGATCACCGACGCGCCGACGATCCGCTCGCTCAAGTTCGCATTGCAAGACGAGTTCGAAGACTGGCGCGACGGCGAGATGTTGCTGCAGTCGTTGATCGATACACCCGAAAAAGCGGAACGAGCAGCGGCTCGATTCGTCGAGTTGGAGAAGCTCTATCTGGCGTCGGGGGGCGTTGCCGGCCCCGGTAGCCTGGGAGAACCTACGGACGCCTCGCAGGAGGTCGCGGTATGAAGAAGTTCCTCGCCGAGAACGAGCTGGCACGCGACGAGCGGTTCGTTCGCACGAACATCTCCGACCGGCTCTTCGACCCGCGCGGCCCGAAAATCGCGCAGCGCAACACCGGCCCCGCCAAGATGGCGGCCGACCGGCCCGCGGCGGCCGAGCGTTCCCGCTCGCTGATGCACGGCATCTTCGTGGGCGAGATCCAGGCGCTCGAAGGCGCGGGTCGCACCTGCTTCGACTTCGACGACGACAGCGCCCCGTTCCAGCTCAAGCTCGACATGGCGCGGCAGTGCTGGGACGAGTCCCGCCACTGCGAGATCAGCGTGAAGCTCGGCGACCACATGGGCAGCGAGATCGGTGAGTACACCGAGTCGACGTTCCTGTTCGCGGCGGCCTGCAACCCCGACCCGGTGCTGCGGCTCTGCGGTGTGAACCGCGCGCTCGAAGGTCTCGCCATCGACGTGTTCAACTCGATGAAGGACTTCGGCAACGAGTCGGGTGACCCCGTCCTCGAGTTCTGCGAAGACTGGATGCTTGCCGACGAAGTCACCCACGTGAAGATGGGCTCCGACTGGCTGCGCCGCCTGACCGCCGACGATCCCGATCGGCGTGAGCGCGCCCTCGAGTTCCAGCGCACCGTCGACGCGATCTTCAACCTCGGTGGCTTCCGCGGCGAAGACGACGAGAACCCGATCCAGCTCGCGCGTAACTTCCGCCGCCTCGCCGGTTTCACCGACGAAGAGAACGACTCGCTCGCCGAGCTCGCGCGCGAGTCCACCGATCAAGCGCGTCAGATGGCCGAAGCCGCGACCGCGTCGTTGCACGATTCCGCGCAGGGTGGCGGCGCGTGACCATTCAACGTCCGCTTCTTGCGGCATTTGACGCCCAATACGGTCGTGGATTGCCGCAAGAACGGGGGTGAGCCATGAGCATCACGGTTCGTCCGGATCCGTTCACGCTTATTGATTACGACGCCAAGGTCATCGCGGGGATCATCGAGGATTGCGCCGCGCACGTTGGTGTCGCGCCGGGGGTCGACATCACGCTCGACGTCGACGAAGAGCTGTTCGCGCCCCTCGTCGGCTGGGCGGCCGACGCCGACAAGGGCGCGATTCACCTTTGGATTTCCGGCGGAAATCTCGAGGACAACCGCCTGCCGCGCACCTTCTCGGAGTCGCAGGCGCGGCGCGATCTCACGCTCGCGCTGTTCCGCGGCAACGACCGTTTGAGCGATGCGTTTTCAGCCGCGCCGCCCGATGCGTCGTTGACGCGTGGGGAGCGCAGCGCCTGGGATGTGTACGCGGTAGGTCGTGCCGCCCGGCTCGGGCTGCCCGTTCGCCGGCAAGCGCAGCTGTACGACTTCCGGCTTCAGCACGGTTTCACCGACGTTGCCGACGCCGCGTTCGACCGTTTGTGGAACGCGCAGACGATGACCTGGGACGGGATTCGCGAGATCTGCAAGGAGACCGGCGCCGCTGACCGCGCCGACTCCAAGATCCCCGTCGACCTGCTGCGCCAGAAGTAGCGCGGCTCAGCCGCTCGGCACGAGCCGGAAGACGATGCACCACGGCTCTTGCTGGGCGCGCGCGTAGCGTTCGGGGTCGAGGCGCTCGGCCTCGGGTTCGGGACGGGGCTCGAGAATGCGCTCGATGAGAAAACCCGCTTCGGCGAACTCCGCGCAGTGGGTTTCGAGCGGGGCGATCCAGTAGCGGACGTGCCAGCCCTTGTCCCACGTCTCGTCGATGAGTCGCGCGTCGTAATAACTGCCGCCGCAGTGCATCCAGTCGGCGATCGGGTGCGTACGCGACACGATCAACGCGCCGCCCGGTCGTAACACGCGGCGCATCTCGCGCAACGCCGCCACGCGGTCGTCGACGTGGTCGAGCGCGAGCGCGCACAACACCGTGTCGACGGTCGCGTCGGGCAGCCAGTCGAACGGGTCGGCGAAGTCGTGCACGCGCACGTCGACCGCGGGCACGCGGTCCCGACACAACTCCACCATGCGCGGACTTTGGTCGAACGCGACCACTTCGGCCCCGCGCGCCACGAGTGCTTCGGCGTAGAGGCCGGGACCGCAGCCCGCGTCGAGGACACGCCGGCCGTCAACGTCGCCCAGCGCGCCGAGACACGCGGGACGATCCCAGTACGCGTTGAAGAATCCTTCGCGCGCGTGGTCGAGGAATTCGTCGGCGAAGACGTCGTACTGAGGGTGCCGGCCGACGTGTTCCGGTTGCGTCATGCGAGTTCCTCGAGCAGCTCCCACGTCGCTTCCGCGACGTCGAGCACCGATCCTCCCGCGTCTGCGATGGCGGCGGCGTCCGATTTTTCAAGGAATTCCTGCGCCGCCGCCCACGGGCGCGGCGACGCGACGTGATGCGGCGCCAACGACGGCGCGCCCGGTAACCAGAAGTCGAGCCACGAAACGTGGAGGAGATACGCGAGCACGCCGAACGGTCCGCCTTGGTGCACGCGTTCGGCGACGCGACCCGCCGCGAAACGCACCGTCGAAATCAGATCGTGTGCATCGGCCATAACGGGATCGGGTGTCAGAAAGGCGACGCGCGGGATGTTCGCCACGAGGATCGCGCTCGCGCACATCACGCACGGTTCGAATGTCGTGAAGAGCGTGAGGCCGACGGTCGGACCTTGCGGCAGGACCGCGAGCGTATTCATCTCCACGTGCGCGATGACGGTGTCGGCCAACACGCCCGGTTCGCGCCGAACCTCGAACCGGCGGTTGCGACCGCGGGCGACGACGTCGTTGTCGGCGTCGAGGATGGCGGCGCCGACTGCAGCCGATCCTGCTCGCCAAGATTCCCACGCCTCTTCGAGCGCGACCTGGAACCCCAAGCCGAGCGCGTCCCACTCCTCAAGCGCAGTCATAGGCCACGAGTCTGTTCAGTTCTTGCGGCCGGAGAACGGAAATGCCCGGAGAACGGAAATGCGTTGTCTGGGGCGGCAAAATCGTCTCTGCGGTGACTAAGCGAGGTCGTGCGCTGAGATCGTGTCAAACAAATCCAAGACCGCCGGCTGCGCGAGAGATGGGAGCGCTTCGCGTGCCATCTGTGTCATCACCGGGGAGTCGAGGTGAGCTTGCACAGCAGCGGCTGAGGACCACTTCTCGATAACCAGAAAACGGCCTGAGTGCGTGAGCGAAGTCACAAGGTCGACGTTGCGGCAATCGGCCTCGTGGCGGGTCATCACCACATAGCGAGCAAGCGTGCCCGCCAATGCTTCGACCGCTTCGGGTCGAGCATCGAATGTCGCGGTGAGTACCGCGATCTCGAGATCGTCGGACACGCGCACTCCGGGCGAGCGGCTTGACGGAGCCGTTATCGTACAGGACACGGATCGCGGGACGCCGGGCCAGAGGCTCGGCGGGGTGGGGGGATCCGGGCACTATCCGATTCGGATGTATGTCCGGGACGACGAGGGATTGATCGTTGGCGAAGGAGCGAGTTGAGCGGGACGAAGAAGATCTGGTTCGGCTCTACCTCACCGACATCGGGCAGTACCCACTTCTGACAAAAGACGACGAGGTTCGTCTTGCGCAGGAGATCGAGAACGGACTGGCGGCGCGTGAGGGCCTCCAGACCGGCAAGGGTCTGACCCCGGCGAAGAAGCGCGAGCTGCGGCGTACTGCACGCCAAGGCGAATACGCGCAGCAGACGTTCGTGCAATCGAACCTGCGACTCGTCGTGTCGATTGCGAAGAAGTATCAGGCGTCGGGCCTGCCGCTCCTCGACCTGATTCAAGAGGGCAACCTCGGCCTGATGCATGCCGTCGAGAAGTTCGACTGGCGCAAGGGCTTCAAGTTCTCGACGTACGCCACATGGTGGATTCGTCAGGCGATCACTCGCGGTATCGCCAACACGGGTCGCACGATCCGTTTGCCCGTACACGCCGGCGACACGCTGGCGCGGTTGCAGAAGGCGCGTTCGCGCCTGGAGCTGAAGCTGGGCCGGCCCGCGACGCTTGCCGAACTTTCGGCGGAAGTCGAGATGCCGGAAGACAAGGTCACTGAAGCGTTGCGCTTCGCGGCTGAACCGCTTTCGCTCTCGGAGCCGTTGCGTGAAGACGGTGACGCCGAACTCGGCGACATCGTCGAAGACCGTTCGGCCGAGTCTCCGTTCGAAGTGGCAGCGACTGCGCTGTTGCCGGCGGAGATCGAGAAGCTGCTTGCTCCGCTCGACGAGCGCGAGCGGCAGATCCTCGCATTGCGTTTCGGTCTCGACCGGGGCGAGCCCCGCACCCTCGAAGAGGTTGGCGAGTACTTCAACCTCACGCGGGAGCGGATTCGTCAGATCGAGGCCCGCGCCATGTCGAAGCTGCGGCACCCGAGCGCCGACACGGGCGCCCGCGACCTGCTCGCCGTCTAGCCGTATAAACGCGCAGCTCCGCTGACCTAACTCGGTGCCGTCGGGCGAGAGCAGGCCACGCTTCGCTGTCGTCTCCTTGGCCGGCGACGTTCGCGCGCGAAAGGCTGGACGCGTGGAACGAACTGCCGAAGCTCGGCGTCTGGTTGCCGTGCAAGCGGTCGCCGCAATCGCCCCGCTCGACGTGCGCTCCGAGGTGCTGCTCGACGGGCTCTATCGCACTCACGCACCCGGCGCCGTGCGGTTCGCGTTGATGCTCACCGGTGACCGGGCGCTCGCCGAGGACCTCGTGCAAGAGGCGTTCGTGCGCGTCGCCGCCAAGCTTCAACACCTGCGCGACCCGTCCGCGTTCGGCGCGTACCTGACGCGCGCAGTTGCGAACTTGGCGAAGTCGCATTTCCGCCGGCAGGAAGTCGCCAAGCGTCACAACCGCGCCGTCGACGCGTCGAGCCTCGATCGTCGCGCCGGTCGACGTCGCGACGAACGACGCGTTGCTCGTCGCCTTGCGGCGCTTGCCGATGCAACAGCGCGCCGCGTTGGTGCTCCGCTATTACGACGACCTCTCGCACGAAGAGATCGCGCGCGTTCTCGACTGCCCGGTCGGCACCGTGAAGTCGCAACTCTCGCGTGGTCTGGCGCGGCTCCGAAAGGAGTGCCGCGATGTATGACGAACTCGAACAGGATCTCGCGGTGCGGCTGCGCGCGCTCGGCGACGCGGTGCCGAACGAGTTCGACGCGCCCGACGGTTTGGAAACGCGCGTTGGTCGCCGCCGGCGCGCCCGGCGGCGGCGGGCGGGCGTTGCGGGTGTCGCGGTTGCGGTGGTGGTGGTTGCCGGTGTCGCGATCGCGGCCGCGGTATCTGCGCCACCCCGGTCCGGTGTCAACGTTGCCGCCCCCGGACGCGTCACCGCCGACCAAATCGATCCTTCGGTCGTGCTCCTGGACGCGAAAGGCCGCTTCGTCGTCGGCCTCGATGCGGGCGGTCACCGAGCGCGAAACGCTTGTCGCAACGAAGAACGGCCAAGTCGCCGAAGCCCAAGTCACAGCGGACCGCACGACGCTCTGGTACCTCACGGTGACGGGGAAGCCCGGCGCCGCGTGCGGCAGCGTGGTCCGCGCCGACGTGACGACGGGCGCATCGCGCGTCATGTTCCATGCGGTCGCATTTGCCGTCAATCCGGCCGGCACGCGCGTCGCGCTTTCGGGTGCCGGTGATCTCGTGCGCGGCCAATGCGCGACATCCTCGACGGGCGCGCACCTGACCGTCGTCAATCTCGCTGGCGGTCCGGCGGCGTCGGCGCCCCTCGCGCGCCCGCCTTCGGCGCTGCGGTGGTCATCGGACGGTGCGACGATCGCAGCCCAGGCGTGCGCGGCGACGGCGTGCTCGGTGTCGACGTACGAGAGTGGCACCGCAACGCGAATCGCGACGATGAACAACGCCACCGCGCCGATGTTCAGTGCGGACGCGCTCTATGTGACGCGGCGCGCTGCCGGTCGAAACGCGTCGGTCGTGCGTACGAATGCCGAACTTCGGAACGGGCCCACGGTCTATTCCGCGCCCGCGGCATCGCTCGTCGCCCTGCCGACGTCGGCAGCGTTGTTTGCGACCGCCGCGAGCGACACGTCGGCGGCGATCTTGCTGACTCTCGGTCCCGGGTCCGACGGTGCGACGATTGCCACGCCGGTGCGCGCCGATTTGTACGGCACGCTGATTCCCGTTCCCGCGCTCGGCTGACGCGCCCGAATTACCCTGCGGTCGATCAGCGCGGGGGAAACAACAGTCGACGGCCGTTTGTGGGTCTTCCCGGGGCTGTGCGCGTTGCTTTCGGTCGCGACGTTCGCGGCCGGCCGTTGCTCTCGGTGTCGACCGCCTGTGCCGTTGCAATGCGCAACGGAATCTCTTGCGACTCGCCCTTGCCGTTCGCGGGCGCCCTGTGGCGGGATCCGATCGTTCTCGCCGGACATCAGTCGGGGTAACCGAACCCCGGCGGCCCGCCGTTCGTATCGATTGGGAACGGGGGCGGCCGATGATGACCAAACCGGCAGGCCCGCCAAAACGTGTAGGTGAGAAATGACGGACGGCCAGGATCGAGCCTCAGCGCGCGGCCCGGCCGACTTCGACGACACGTTCCGGCGGTGTTACGGCCCGATGGTGAGAACACTTGCGCTGGCAGCCGGCGATCGGGAAGTCGCCGCGGACTGCGTACAAGAGGCGTTCACGCGCGCCTACGTGCGCTGGAACCGGGTCGCGCGGCTCGAAGATCCGGGGGGCTGGATCCGCCACGTCGCGATCAACCGGCTGCGCGATCACTTCCGCAAGACCGAACGCGGCACCCGGGCTGTTGCCCGCTTGCAGCGGCGCACCGACCTCGTCGCGCCCCCGCCCTCCGAGCCCGACAACCTTGCGAGTTTGCTGGCCGAACTCCCGGCACAGCAACGGATCGCCGCCGCCCTGTTCTACGTCGACGACATGAGCGTCGACGAGATTGCGAACGCGATGCGCTTGTCGAATGGCGCGGTGAAATACCACTTGCACGCCGCTCGGAATGCGCTGGGTGGGGAGCGGACCGAAGGAGGCTCGCCGCAGTCCCCACTCGAAGGGAGCGGGGAAAGGCAATGGAGCCAGAGCCGCATGACTGACGATCCGCGCGACGAACTCGACCGCGCGCTCGCGGCGCGACTTGATGCGATGGCATCCGACGACAGCGACGCCGCGGCTGTTCTCGAAGAAATGCGGCCGGGATTGCGGCGTGCCCGCACGCGCCATCGAGTCGCGCGCGTGTCGGCCGTGGCGGCCGCGCTGGCCGTCGTCGTTGCGCTCGTGGCGGTCGTGTCGAGTACGTCGACGCGGCACGGCAGTGTCGCAGTGAACAGTTCGTCGACGACGATCAAGCCTCTGGTTCCGGTGCCGGTGGCGCCGAATCCGCCGAAGACACACGACGTCACGACGACGACCCAGCCGCATACGGCCGGCCCGGCGACGACGGCACCTGCCCGGACACCCCGCGCACGAACCGGCGGTCACCGTTCCCGTCGTTCCGGCAAATCCGAATTCCGGTGGTGGTGGCGGCTCCAACCCGCCCGCAACGACCCCGCCCCCCACACCGCTGACGTATCACGCGCCCGGCGGATCGCTGACGCTCACGTGTACGGGCGGCCGTCTCACGCTCGTGAGGTATGCCGCGAACAATGGTTGGAGCCCCGAGGTCCACAAGAACGAGGCGCAGGAGATCGAGATCCGATTCTCCCAACCATCCGACGACGGTGGTGGTACCTCCGGCCGCGATTCAGGCGTTCACGCAAGTGAGGACTCCCAGTCGTTCATCGACGTGCGCGTCGCGAGCAGCGGTTGCGCCCACCTCGAGGTTGAAACGCAATAACTCGCTGTCGGCCAAACCCGCTCGGGCTCTGCGACGTGTAACTCCCCGGCGGGCCGATCCGACAGGAGTCGAACCTGATGCTCAGAACACGTAGGACGATCGTGACCCTCGCGGCCGCTTGTGCGGCGGTGTTGGGAGCGGGGGGAATCGCGGCGGCCGCCACCGGCGGGCATAGCACGCATCCGTCGCATCGCAGCCCGCACCACAGCGAAGTCGAACAGAACGACGACACCTCTTCGTCGACTGAAGTCGACAACGACTCGACGACGACGAGCATGGCGCCGGGCGCCACGTCGACGACGGTGCAGCGTCACCACGATGACAACGAGAACGAACAGAACGACAACAACGACGATCAGGGCGACGACAACCAGGGTGATCACGGCCGGACGACGACGACTGTCCAAGGCGAGACCACGACGTCGATCGCCGGCGTGACGCCCACGACTGTCTGCACGCCCGAAGTCGAAAACGGTGACGACGACGTTGCCCACATGAGCGACGACAACGGCGACGAGTGCGAGCACGACGGCCAAAACCGAGGCCCGGGTGGCGGCGACCAGGGTGGCGACCAGGGAGATCACGGGGGGCATCACCGCGGCGAGGGTGGCGGTGACCAGGGCGGTGACGGCAACTAACGCCTGCGGTTCCTCCTAACCGGTGAGGCCGGCCACTCCTGGGGCATTACCCCGCCCTCGACCCAGGGGTGCGCCGGCCTCGCTGCAATTTCCGATGCGTCGTATAGACCGCTTCAGCCGGGCTCAGCGACGCATCGCAGCCGGGGATTTGCGTCGGGAAACGGTCATATCGGACAATGGTTCAATGTCTCGGACGTCGCGTCCGATACCAGGGATGACCGGTAGTTCCACGGACAGGACGAGGTGGGGGGATGCGAGCAGTTGCTCGTCGACGCCTCGTGAGCGGAGCAGCGGCTTTGCTCGCGACGGCTGGTCTCATTGGTGTTTCGTACGTCGCGCAGGCTGCAGTCGCACCGTCGACTCCTGCACTCGAGGGCACCCTCGTGATGGCGCACGGAGACACGTTCAACGGTTCGCCGATGGGCATGTCGGCCGAACTGCGAACGAAGTCGGGCACCGTGCACCTGCAGATTCCGTACACGCGTCACGATCAGTTCGCGCAACTCGCGGGCAAGCACGTGCGCGTCACCGGCGCGGGAAACGCGGCTGCGTTCACTGCGACGAGCGTCGCGCCCGCGAACGTTGCCGCTGACGCGGCATCGCCGGCGCCGCGCCAAATGCGCGTTGCCGTGTTCCTGTTGCACTCGAAGGGTTCGACAAGCGAACCGATCGGCAAGTCGTCGGTGCAGAACACGTTCTTCGGCGCGTCGAACTCGGTCGCTGACTGGTTCGCGCAGACGTCCGGGAACCAAGTGCAGATGACCGGTTCGGTGTACGGCTACTACAACAACACGTACGACTCCGGGAACTGCTCCGACCTCGGTTCGCTTCTGAACCAACTCGTCTCCGTCGGCAGTTCCGCGGCGGCGTCGGACGGTTACAAGGCTTCGAACTTCGACTACCAAGTCGTCTACGTCCCGAACCTGCCGAACTGCGGGTTCGCCGGCGTTGCGTGGATCGGGATGAGCGGCGTGGTGTTGAACGGCACCGACGCCATCAGCGTCGACGCCCACGAGCTCGGCCACAACCTCGGGCTCTCGCACGCCGGATCGTTTACCTGCGGGGCAACGAAGCTGACGGGCGGCAGCTGCGTCTCCGACTACGGCGACCCGCACGACGTCATGGGTTCGTCGCAGAATCAGTACAACGCCGCGCACAAGTACCGGCTCGGTTGGCTTCCAGCGAGCCAGGTCACGACGGTGTCGAGTGGCACCCAAACGATTGCCCTGAGCGCGAGCGAAACCGACGTGAATCCCGGTGCCACGTCGTTGATCGAAGTGCCTCGCAAGAGCGGCGGCATGTTTGCGATCGAACGCCGGGCGTCGGTCGGAAGTTTCGACAACGGACTCTCGGGCGTGTGGGTGCGAACCCTCGACTCGTTCAACACCGACGACACGGAGCTCGTGCCCATGGCCGCGTCGGGCGGATTCAGTGACGGCCGGCTCGCCGCGGGCGAGTCGTGGACCGACACCGCCGACGGCATCACGCTCAAGACGGTGAGCGACGCGGTGGGAAGCTCGACCGCATCGGTGCAGGTGTGCATCGGAACGTGCGGCAGCGGCGGTACGACGACCACATCGTCTTCGACGACAACGTCGTCGTCGTCAACGTCGAGTTCGACAACGACGTCGAGTTCGACCACGACGACCATTCCGAACGGCAACACGAACGTCACGGTCCACGTCAACCGGGGCGTGATCGACATCACGGGCACGAACGGCGACGACGTCATCCACGTGACGAAGGTGCACGACAACCTCAAGCAGATCGATGCGAACGGCGCACCGATCGCGGTCGGCCAATCGTGCACGCTCTCGACGACGGCGACCATTCCGACCGCGATCTGCCACGGCGCGGGAGTCAGCGCCTCGCTGGGGAGCGGCAACGACACGATTGTGATGGTCGGAAGCTGGTCGTCGCGCTCGACGCTCGACGGCGGTCCCGGCAACGACCTGTTCGTGGCCGGTTTCGGGCCGGAGACGTTCATCGGCGGTGACGGCACCGACACGGTCGACTTCAGCAGTCATCCGGCCGGCACGGTCAACGGCGCGATCGGTATCGGCAACCACTCCGGTGGGCGCCGGGATCACGACAACATCGGAAGCGACATCGAGCGGGTGATTCTGCCCACGTAAGCGTTTGCGATCTGGGACGGGCCTGGGGAACGACGCCCGTCTCGGCATTGCCGGGTGACCGAAGTGCTGTGCGCGTACGACAAGGGGTGGGAATGCGCGCAGCATTCCGTCGGCGGTTCGTTCCTGGCAACGGCCCGGAGACGTTCATCGGTGGTGACGGCGTCGACACCGTCGACTTCACCGGCCGGCAACCCGGTTCAGTGACCGCAGTGATCGGCGGTGGCCCGCATTCGGGGGCGAAACGCGATCACGACGACATTCACAGCGATATCGAGAACGTGCTGCTGCCGTAGCGCGACAGGTTTCAAACGTGGGGGCAATCATGGCAAGGAAGCGGTTTCGGTATTGGATCACTGCACTCGCGGTGATTGGCGCGGTCGGTGGCAGCATCGCGGTCGCGCACGCGGCAACGACACCGTTGCAACAGCAGCTCAACGGCCAGCTCTTGATCGCGCACGGCGACAAGTTCGGCTCGGGAACGATGGTGATGCAGGCGGCCGTGCGCACCACGAAGGGCATCGTGCCGATCACGTTGCCGGCCGCGCGGCATGAACAAGCGCTCGCGCTTGCCGGCAAGCAGGTGCGTGTGCGCGGAGTGCGGGGCGCGAGCGCGTTCGACGCGGCGAGCATTGCCGCCGCGCCGAACGCGGCCGCGGCGGCGCCGCGCAAGTACCGCATTGCGACGGTGGTCTTCCAGAATCCGAGCACGAAGGTGCAGCCGTTCTCGATGGACACAATTCGCGGCGCGATGTACGGATCGGATCCGTCTTCGGTGAGTTCGTACCTCGATACATCGTCTGCCGGTCAGCTCGATGTCAGCGGAACTGCGTATGGGCCGTACCCATTGCCGAAGAAGGTCGACGGTGGCTCGTGTGATCTCAGCGGTTGGGACAACGCGGGCGCGGCGGCGGCAGCCGCCGACGGGTACAACGCCGCGAACTTCGAGTCGATCCTCGTGTACGCGCCGAAGTCGTGCGGTTTCGCCGGCATCGGCTGGGTTGGTGCGGGCGGCGTCTTCCTCGCGAACACTTTCGGGGAAGGTCTCGCCGAACACGAACTCGGTCACAACCTCGGCTTGTGGCACGCCGGCTCGTGCTCCGGTGCGTTCTCGCCCGGCTGTTCGGTCGACACGTACGGCGACCCGACCGACGTGATGGGCAGCGGTTGGGGCGACTACGAGGGCTATCACAAGTTCAAGCTGGGCTGGATTCCGGCATCGGAAGAGACGACGCAGACGAGCGGCACGCGCATCTACACGTTGACGCCGTCGGAGACGCCAGTCGTCGCGGGCGCGACGGAGATCGTCGAAGTGCCGCGCGGTGACGGCACGACCTACGAAGTCGAGCTGCGCGCGCGCCTCGGCAACGATGCCGGTGGCGGCGGTGGCTCGGGTATGGATCTGAAGTTGATCACGATGGTCGGCAGCGACGACTCGATCTACGCGGCATCGTTGTCGTCCGGCGCGTCGTACGTCGACGCGTCGGCGAATGTCACGTTCACCGCGTTGTCCCAGAACCAACTGAAGGTGTGTATCGGCGCTTGCACGAACGGCGGCGATGGCGGCGGTACGACGACTTCGACGTCGACATCCACGTCAACGTCGACATCGACGTCGTCGAGTTCGACCACGACGACAACCATCAAGACGACAGGTACCGCGGTGTCGGTGTCGGTGGTGAAAGGTCGCATCGAGGTGAACGGCACCTCGGGTGACGACACCGTGCACCTCACGAAGGTGCACGACAACTTCAAGACCGTTGACGCGAACGGCGCGCCGATCAGCGTGGGGAACGGATGCACGCTCGACCCGTCGGCGGCGGTTCCGACTGCCGATTGTCACGGCGGCGGTTTCGACGCACACATGGGTGACGGGAACGACACTGTGATCGTGAACGGCACGCGCATGGGTGTTCGCAACGTGCTCGACGGCGGCGCCGGCAACGACACGTTCGTCGGCGGTCTCGGTCCCGATACCTTCATCGGTGGCGCCGGCGACGACACGGTTGACTATTCAGGCCGTCCGGCTGGCTCGGTCACCGAACTCGTCGGTGGCGGCGCCCATTCGGGTGCGAAGGGCGAGCACGACGACATCGGCGCCGACATCGAACACGTGCTCCTGCCCTGATCAGACCTCGGTTCTTGCGGCCGGACGAGCGCGATGCGTCGTCCGAGCCCGCAAGAACCGGAAGTGGTGTGAAGGGCGGCCCGGGCGAGCGCCGCAGCGGTTCGCTAGCCTCCCGGCGGAACCGGTTCCTCGGGAGGTCTCGTGAAGAAGTTGCTGTTGCTCCTCGTGCTCGTGGCCGTTGGCGCGGTGATCGCCAAGAAGGTTCGCGACTCCTAACGCGGGAGTGTCGGCGCGTTACGCGGTTGCGGCGCGCCGACGCAACCACATGTACAGCACGAGTGCTGTACCGATTCCCGCGGCCGCGGCGCCGGCCGCAAGCGTGGGACCTCTCGGCGGCACGGGTACCCGGTCGCGCAATCGAATTGGTCGCTGGAAGTAACGCACTTCCCATTCGCGTTCGCGCGCGATGCGAGCGAGTTCGCGGTCGGGGTTGACCGCAACCGGATGGCCAACCAACTCGAGCATCGGCAAGTCCGTGATCGAGTCGGAGTACGCGTAAGAGCCGGCGAGGTCGAGTCCTTCGGCGACCGCCATCTCGCGGATCGCGTCGGCCTTGTGCGACGCGTATGCGTAGAACTCGAGTTCGCCCGTGTAACGACCTTGCGCGTCGAGTTTGGCGCGCGTTGCGACCACATCGTCGACGCCGAGGTATTCGCCAATCGGCGCGACCGTTTCGATCGGTGACGACGAGACGATGACCGTCTTACGCCCGGCCTTGTGGTGTTCCTCGATGAGGTCGAGCGCTTCGGCGTAGATGATCGGCGTGATGACGTCGTCGAGCGTCTCGCGCACGAGTTCTTGCACGTGTTCCTGATCCCAGCCGCGCGTGAGTGTGAGCATCGCTTCGCGCATGCGATCCATCTTGTTCTCGTCCGCGCCGACCAGCAGATACACGACTTGCGCGTAGAGCCCGCGCACGATCGTGCGCTTGGTGATCAAACCGTCGCGATAGAGCGTCCCGCCGAGCGCGAGGACGCTGCTCGTCGCGATCACCGTCTTGTCGAGGTCGAAGAAGGCCGCCTCCACGACCGACAGCGTACGCGTTTGCTCGCCGCGCGCCTCTTGACCTCGCGGCCGGCCCGTTCTATCGTGCGTTTTCACTCCCCCCGCCTTCCCCACGATGTCGTCGCGCGTCTCAGGGGAGGCGAAGGTGCTTGTTTGTTTTTGGTCGCCGAAAGGCGGCTCGGGCACGTCAGTTGTTGCAGCCGCCGCGGGTGTGCTGCTCGCGCGCCGCGCGCCCGCGCGCATTGCCGATCTCACCGGCGATCAACCCGCAGTACTCGGGCTACCGCAAGAACCGTCACTGGGTTTACGCGACTGGTTACGCGCCGGACCGCAAGCCCCGACCGAAGCGCTCGAACGGCTCGCGATTGCGTGCGGCCCTGCACTCACGTTGCTGCCCGCGGGCGGTGGAACCCTCGCCGGTGTCGCGCCGGAGAGCGGCGCCGCCCTTGCGGTGGCGCTACAAGCCGCCGACGAAACAACGGTGTGCGACGCCGGTCGTCTCGACGACGAACCGCTCGCCGCGCTGGCCGAGATCGCCGATTCCAACGTCGTCGTCGTGCGCGGTTGCTATCTCGCGTTGCGGCGTGCCGTCCACCATCCGATGATCGAGCACGCGCATGGTGTCGTGCTGGTCGACGAGCACGGCCGGTCGCTCGGCGCCCGCGACGTCGAAGACGTACTCGGCCTTCCGGTGTTGGCGACGATTGAGGCGCGTTCGGTCGTCGCGCGCGCAGTCGACGCGGGCACGCTCACCAGCCGCATGCCCGACTTCCTCGCCCGGCCCCTTCGTCACGCGCTCGAACGCATCGGGTGCCTCAGCCGCGACCGCGCCGCATGAACGCTTCAGTCGTCGAAGAGCACGAGGTCGACGCCGTCGCGGCAGCGGACGATCCAGTCACTTCGGGAGGGAAGCTCGGCGCGCCGAAAATGGCAACGCGTGCAACGCCGGCCACAGATGCGTACGCCGCCGAAGGCCTGTTCGTTCAACACGAGGCGGAACAGCGTGGACGCGTCGATGCAGGCGGGATTTACGTCAGTGAAAACACGATCGATGCGCGGCAGATACCGCCCGCGCCCGATCGGTTCGCCGATGCCGGCTCGGTAGTTCGCCGCCGCGCCCGCGATCGCTTCCGGCAACGCGCCGCGGACTCGCGTCACCACATCTTCGTAGCCGTCGCCGAGATGACGCGGCACGCTCGTGCGAAACAGCGCGCAGCCCCGGTCGATCTCTTCGTCGATGCGATGCACGGTGATGCCGATGTCGAGCGCGCCGTCGAGGAATGCCCACGAAATCGCGTGGCGGCCGCGATAGGTCGGCAAGTCGCCGGCGTGCACGTTCCAGATGCCCGCGGGAAAGTGGTCGATCGTGGGCCGGCGGAAGATCACGCCGAAGCCGAACACGATGCCGACGTCGGCGGACGCGAGAACGTCGGGCCCCTCGACCGCGTCGCGGTCTGCGGTCAGCGTGAACTGCGCTCGCAGTTGACCGGCCGCGTCCGAAAGCGCGTGGGTCGCCCGGTCGCGCTCGCACACCACCTGCACGACGTGGAACGAGCGAGCAGCGGCGTCGACCGCCTCGACGGCCGACGTGAAGACGACCGCGGTCCGCGGCGTTTCCGCACACACGCCGGTCTGATCGGTCCTGGCGCCGGGGGAAAGAGCGACTCCGTGTCAAGAGCAAGTATCGAGACGACAAGTCATGGTCACGTCGATTCGGACGCGCGGGCTGCTTTACAGCAGCGGCTCCTCGCCGCACCATTCGATCCTGCCGGTCTCGACCGTGCCGAGCTTCGCAGCCGGCTGGCCTCGATGTTGCGGGAGGAAGCACCGCTGCTGGCCGTGGCGCGCGCCGACGCGATGCTCGACGAGTTGGTCGACGCGGTCGGCGGCCTCGGGCCGTTGCAGCCGTTGTTTGCGGATCCGGCGATTACCGAAGTGATGGTCAACGGGCCCGACCGCGTCTACGTGGAACGCGCGGGCCGGATCGAACGCGTCGACTGTGCGATCGACGCGACGACGATCGTGCGTGTCGTCGAACGGGTGATCGCGCCGCTCGGACTGCGCGTCGACCGCGCATCGCCGATGGTCGACGCCCGGCTGGCGGATGGTTCGCGGTTGCACGCGGTGTTGCCGCCGCTTGCGCTCGACGGTCCGTGCGTGACCATCCGGCGCTTTTCGCTGCAGGCGGTGCCGTTGCAGTCGTTCGGCCTCGACGAACGCGCGTCCGAGTTCATGGGCGCAATCGTGCGGGGCGGGTGGAACGTGGTTGTCGCCGGTGCAACGAGCGCCGGCAAGACGACGTGTTGCAACGCGCTCGCGGCGTATGTCGACGCCGCCGAACGCATTGTGACGATCGAGGAGACGGCGGAACTCGCATTGCGCCAGCCGCACGTCGTTCGGCTCGAAGCGCGCCGCGCCAACGCCGAAGGCGCGGGCGCGGTCGAAGTGCGCGATCTCGTGCGCGCCGCCTTGCGGATGCGGCCCGATCGGTTGATTGTCGGCGAAGTACGCGGTGGGGAAGCGCTCGACATGTTGCAAGCGTGCAACACCGGGCACGACGGCTCGCTGTCCACGGTCCACGCGAACAGTCCGGCCGACGCGCTCGCGCGTCTGGAGACGCTGGCGCTGTTCGCCGGAGTCGCGCTGCCGCTTGTTGCCGTGCGGGCGCAGATCGCGTCGGCGATCGACGCGGTGGTGCAGGTCGCGCGCGGGAGCGAGGGGAGGCGCGAGATCGTCGCGGTGTCCGAGGTTGTCGCGGCGGGGAGAGGCCGCGCCGTTCGTCCGCTGCTGGTGCGAAGCGGCCGAGACCTGGTTCGGAGTGAGCCGCCAAGGCGGGCCGCGCGCCGCGGCGCAACCGATCTCGAGGAGGTGTGGCGCGCGTGCGAACCGCCGTCATCGCAGTCGCGGGTCTGACCGGCGTGGTTCTCTTGGTGCGGTTGGCGCGCCGCCTGGCAGTCGTCGATCGGGTGCCGCGCCGCGTGCCGCGCCGATCGCACCTTCCGCCCGCGATCGAGCAACGCATCGCACTCGCGCTCGACCGTGCCGCCATCGATTTGTCGGTCGAGCACGCGTGCCAGGTGTGGGCGGGCACGATCGCGGCCTCGGCGTTGCTCGCGCTCGGTGTCGGCGGGTCGCCGGTTGCCGCGGCCGGCGGTGTGTTGGGCGCCTTCGTTGCGATGCCGATTGCGATCGGCGCGCTGCGGCACCGGCGCGCGCGTCGCATCACAGCGGCGGTTCCCCCCACCGTCGAACGGGTCGCGTCCGAGTTGCGAGCAGGCGGAACGATTGCAACCGCGGTCGGCGGTATCGGCGGGAGCGACAGTGCGCTTGCGACCGACTTCGCGCGCGTCGAAACGCGCGTCGCGCTCGGGGCGTCGTTGGTGGACGCGCTGCGGGCGTGGGCGCGCGAACGCGACGCCGACGGGGTCTCGGTCGCGGCGGGTGCGCTCGCGATGTGCGCAACCGTCGGCGGGCCGGGCGCCGACGCGCTCGACGGGTTGGCGGCGTCGCTGCGCGACCGGTTGAGTGTCGCCGCCGAAGCGCGCGCGTTGTCGGCGCAAGCTCGGATGTCGGCGGTCGTCGTCGGCGGGACGCCGCTCCTGTACATCGCCTGGTCGGCACTCGCCGATCGCGGTGCGCTCGACGCGCTGACGGGAACGACGGCCGGTCGGCTTTGCCTGCTGACCGGCATTGCGCTCGAGGCCGTAGGCGCATGGTGGATGCATCGCATCCTCGTCAACGGAAGCGCGTTGTGATCGCCGCGCTCGGGCTGGCCTGGGGCTTGCTCGTCGCAGTGCCCGCGGCCGCGCGCGCTCGTCGGGTCGGTGCCGCGGCGCGCACGCGTTCACTCGCCCCGGAACGGAACCGCCGTGGGAATGGGCGCGTACACGCGCGGCTGAATGCTCTGGGGGAATGGCCGTTGATCGCCACGGTTCGACGCGTCCTGGGCGCGCCGCGGCGCATCCGTGCCGAGCGTCGTTTGAGCGATCGATTGGCACGCGAGGTTGCTGTCGCGGTCGATTTGGTGGCGGTCGGTGTGGCTGCCGGCTGCACGCCGTATCTCGCGGTCGAACTAGGCGCGCAATGGTCACCACCGTTGGTCGGTGCCGCACTCGCGGGCGCGATGCGCGCAACGTCGGTCGGGCAATCGTTCGACGACGCGTTGCGCGAACTCGGCGCTTCCACACCGCCGCTGCGCGGCCTCACGGACACCTTGCGAACGAGTGTCCGGCTCGGCGCGCCCGTGGCGCCGGCGTTGGCTCGCTTAGCCGCCGAAGTCCGTGCCGACTTGCGTCGGCGCGCCGAAACGCGCGCCCGCACGGTGCCGGTGCGGCTCTGCTTCCCCCTTGTCGCGTGCATCCTGCCCGCGTTCGCGTTGCTCACTGTCGTTCCGACGGTGCTCGCGGGCTTGCACACCTGACCTTCCCCGAACTGTTGCCGGGCGCGCCGCGCCCTCGAAACCGGAGGTCGATGTGTCGGAGTTGTTGTTACGCGTGTGGCTGGCCGTTGCGCACCGCTGTGTTCCGTCGGAGCAGGGTCAGAGCACCGCCGAGTATGCGCTCGTAATGATCGCGGCGGCCGCCATTGCCGGTCTCGTCGTCATGTGGGCGCACAAGACCAACTTGATTTCGAACCTGTTCGGTTCGGTGATCAGCAAAATCCTGCCGTGAGACCCGAGATCCGTCGCCGCGACGCGCGTGTGAGCGCGCGTCGTGGCGCGGCCGGTCAATCGACGGTCGAGTTCGCGCTCGTGCTGCCCCTCTTCTTTGCGTTGCTCGTGCTCGTGTTTCAGGTCGCCGTCGTCGGCCGCGACGAAATTCTCGTCACGCACGCGGCCCGCGCCGCGGTGCGCGCAGCATCGGTCACCTCCGATCCGGCGGCGATCACGACGGCCGCGACCCGCTCGCTCGCCGGCGCCGATGTCGAAGTGGTGCAACGGGGCGCGGTCGGGCAACCAGTCGAAGTCCGAGTGACCTATGTCGTCCACACCAACGTTCCGATTTTCGGATCGTTCGTTCCCGATTTCACCCTGCGCGCGTCGGCTGTGATGCGAGTCGAACGGTGAACGAGCGCGGCAGCATCGTCGTGATGATGACGGCCGCGATCGTGGTCGCGGGGATGTTGATGCTGGCCGGCGCGCGCCTCGGCAGTGCCGCGGTACACAAAGCGCGCGCCGACACCGCGGCCGATGCGGCCGCGCTTGCCGCCGCCGACCAACTCGCACTCGGGCACACGAGTGCGGCGGCTCTTGCCGCAGCACGCGCAGTGGCAACCGACAATGGCGCGGTCGTCGTTCGCTGTATTTGTGGCGGCAATTCGGCGCAAGTGACGGTTGATCTCGATGATGCACAAAGCACTGCCCGCGCGCTCGTGACGTCCCTAAATCGCCCAAAAGCGACAGGCACTCGCGCGTTGCGTGGTGCTATCCGGCACAACGGCTGCCTGCGCGCCGAATGCATCTCAAGGGCGCGCGGATCGGAGTCGATGCACCCCAAAGCTCAGGTATGGAGGCCGGGGCGGGCAACTCAAGGATGCGAACAATGTCCACCAGAACGAAGATTTTCGGTGCACTGGCGCTGGTCGGCGTGCTGATCGTCACGGCGGCGATGCCCGCCGGTGCCGACAACAAGTCGAACACGAGCGAGCCGTCGATCGTCATCACCGCGGGCACGGGGCCACGCTTCGACGACGTCAATGGCGACGGTGTGTTCCCGACGGTGAACGACTTCCAAGGCGTCACGCTGAACGGCACGCCGCAGCTCACCTCGGCGTCGATCGACCCGTTTACGGTCGTCGATGACTCGGGTGCGCAGGCCGGTTGGAACGTCACGCTCCAGATTCCGGACCTCAAGAACGGAACCGGTGCGGGCTGCGCAACGGGCTCGACGAAGACGCTCGACGCTACGGGGACTTCGATGAACCCGCCGGTTGTGGCGGTTGCGACGAGTGACACCTCGATGACCGGGGTCACGCCCCAGGGTTTCACCGACTTCACGACAGCTCAAAAGATCATCACTACGGCGGCGGGCGACGGCATGGGCACGTACACGGTGTCGCCGCAGATCCTCAAGCTGATCGTGCCTTCGCAGACCAAGGCCGGCACGTACTGCTCGACCGCCACGATTGCTATCGCAAGTGGGCCGTAACGGCCGATGAGATGTGCGTAGGGAGCGCTGGCCCGGGCCGGGCAGCCAGGCCGGCGCTCCGCACATCTCTCACCGGGAGGCACGGACATGGTTCGGATGAGGCGGGCGGTCGCAGCAGCGGCCGCTTTCGTCGCGGTTGGCGGGCTGGTCGCGGCCCCGGCCGGCGCAACCAAGCCCGGCGACGTGGTCGCCGCCACACCTGCGCCCGGCTCGACCCTCGGGCCCGGCCACTTCTACGTGCTGTCGCTCGGTCCGGGTCAGTCGATGACCCAGAAGATCCGCATCGGCAACAACAACGACCATCAAGTCAACGTCGACATCGGAGCGGTCGACGCGTACACCAGTAGTACGACGGGCGCCGTATACAACACCCCCGACAGCCCCACCGCGCGTACGGGCCGATGGATCGTGGTTTCGGTGCCGACCATCACGCTGGCTCCGAAGGAAGGTCGCGACGTCTCCTTCACGGTTGATGTCCCGAAGGGAACGTCGCCTGGGCAGTATCTCGCGGCGATAAGTGCCGACGTGCCGCTGCCACCAGACGCGAGCAGTGGCGCGGCCGCTGGCGGACGCACTGCGGGCATCTCGATCGGCCTGCAACCGCAACGCGTGGTGGCCGTTGAAGTCGACGTCCCGGGTCCGCGTGCACCCCAACTCGTTGTGACCGGCGTCGATCCTGAAGTGACGCCGCAGGGTCTCAGTCTCGGTTTGCACATCGCGAACCAGGGCAACGCGTTCGCGCACGGCACCGGAGTGGTCAGGGTTGCCGACACGAACACCGACTACAGCTTCAAGATCGACACCTTCATCCCGGGTACTTCGATCCTGTATCCCGCGCCGTGGACGAAGACCGTCGTCCCCGGTTTGCATCACGTCGAGGTCGACCTCACGTACGAGGGTGGTCGCCGGGCAACGTGGAACGGCACCGTGAACATCGCCGGCGGCGCCGCGACCGCGCTCGAGAACCAGCTGCGCAACGTCACCGTGAGTTCCAGCTCGCACACCTCGTTGTGGCTGGCACTTGCGGCCGTCCTGCTTGCGGTCCTCGTCGCCGGCGCGCTCTTCATGCGCCGCCGACGCCGCCCAACCGTGGTCAAGATTCAGTCCGCCTGACCGATTGAGTCAATGCGGGTGGACGATGCGTCGGGCATCGGCCCCTCGTCGACGAGAAATGACGCGACGAATAGCGCTCGCGATGGGCGCATTGGGCGTGCTCGTCGCCGCGCTCGGACTGATCGCGGCGGCGCCTGACGCGCAGGCCATCCCGCCGATCACTGTCGCGCAACCGACGCCGGCGGGCGTACCGGCCGACGCCGTCGGACTTTCGATCGCGCAAGTCAACTCTCCGGGCCTCGCGGTCACGCTCGACGCCGGCGCGTCGGAAGAGCACGACCTCGTCGTCTCGAACCACACGCCCGACCTCCGGATCACGGTCGAACTGACTGCGACCGACGCGACGGGCAATGTCGGTGCCGCGGCGGCGTCGTGGGTCGCGTTCGCCGACGACGCGGTGCAACTCGATCCGCATCAGGCGACGACCGTGCCGATGACGATCGCGGTTCCGCACGACACGCAACCGGGCCCCGCGCTCGCGCACGTGCTCGCGACCGTGACCGGCGCCGTTGCAGTGGGCGACGGAACGACGCGCGCAGGCACGCCGCACGTCTCGTTCCCGTTGTCGATCACGGTGCAAGGACAAGCGACCGCGCAGATCGCGATCGCCGACGTGCATCGCATCGACAACGGCAGCGACCACAACCTCGCGCTCGTGTTGCGCAACTACGGAAACGTCGGCGCCCAAGTCACGGGTCACGTACGCGTCGCGGGTGACACGCCGCAAACGCTTCCGTTCGCAACGAACCTCCCTCCCAGTCGCGACACGACGCTCGATATCCCGTGGAAAGCACCACCGCAGGACACGCCGATCGATCTTTCCGTCGACGTCGAATACGGCGCCGGCAATACCGCTTCGTGGTCATCGACACTCGGTGGCAAGCCGACGAGTTTCTCCACGACGCCGACGACGATTCAGACGACCGACACCGAAGCCAACACCGGCGGCTCGTCGAACACGAGCAGCACTCCGGCCGGTTCGAAGAAACCGTGGTGGCAGGGCGGGTTGGTGCCGGTGCTCATCGTCATCGGCTTGATCCTTGCGGCCGTGTGGTTCGTGTTCGAGTTCCGGAACTCGAAGAAGCGCGGCAACGAGATCGCAATACCGCAACCGTTCTTCATGGCACCGCCGGGCTGGACGCCCGGCAACAACGACGCGACGGTCGAGCTCGCGAAGCAACTCGTCCGGCTCACGGAAATCATCGTGGGCCTGGCGACGAACAGCGACGCGGTCGAACCGTCCGCCCGGGCGCGCAGCCCGGGCACGGCGTCGTCGGCGGCGCGTCCCGAGGGACCCGACACCTCGGGCGCGCTAGCCGACGTCGAACCCGACACCGTGGTGCAAGCGCGCGCGGGCCCAGCTGATGTTCCGCCGCCCGAACCCACACAACCGATGAGCATCCGGAACCGCTCGGCATCGCCTCCTCCGCCGAGCGATGAGCCGCGCCCGGAACCAGTCGCACCCGCGCGCGCTCCCGAACCGGAACCGGTGGCGGAACCAGAGCCGGCACCGGATCCCAACGCGGCGCTGGTCGCGCGTTTGCTCGAGCTCGACCACGAGCGGCGCCGGCTCCGGGCCTGGATGGACAACGAGGAGGCCGGCGAGAGCTGGTCGGCTCCGACGGAGCGAACACCCTTCGTGGGCCGGCCGATGCCCGCCGATCTGGAAGACGAAGAGGAGTAAGACGCGCCGTCTACCGGCCGATGAGTCGTCATGGTGGCGAGTCCTGCAGTAGTGGCAGGCGGCGGCGCGGCAATCGTGGTCGTGTTGGTCTTCGCGATCTTGGTGCGCAGACGCCGACGGCGTGCGAAGCAACGGAAGCACGAGGCGTATCTCGACGAACTCGCGCGTCAGGAGGCGGCCGCGCCGCTTCCCGAACCCGTTCCGCCGATCGAGGCGATCCTCGTGAATCCGGAGCCACCCGCGCTGCCGCGCCGCGGTGACGCGAACGTTCTTGCGGCCGCGCCGATCGCCGAACCGGTTTTCGTACCCGAGCCCGTCCGGTCGCGGCGCCCGAACCGCCGATGGTGTGCAAAGCCGACGAGCTTGCGCTGCACGTGGCCGAGCTCGCGACGCAAACCGCGGCGCTTACCGACGCGGTGATCGATCTCATCGCGCGCGGTGCCGCCGCGTTGACGCCGTCGCCGGCCCCGGCACCGCCGAACCCGAGCCGCTCGCGTTCGAACCGATCGGTGCACCGCTCCCCGAGGACGTCGCGCCCGAGCCGGAACCCGAGCCCGAACCCGAACCGGAACCGGTTCTCGTGTCGGCGCCCGAGCCCGAACCGGCTCCGCGCGTGCGCGAGCTCGTCCTACATCCGCCCGCCCGCCCTGCGTACGACGACGCGTTCGACTGGCCGTCGGACAACGAACTCCGCGCGTTCGCGCGAAATCACTTCCCCCGCGACGAACACTGACGCCTTGTCGTCAAGTAGCGACAAATAGCCCGATGCGCGTGTCAGTCTCACTCGCTTCGTCGCGCCGTTGACCTCGAACACACGCGGATCCACACTCTCTGTCAGGCGATGAGAGGGGGCCGGGTGAAAGCACTCTCATGTTGGCGTCTGGCGTGCGTTGTCGTGACAGCTTCCGTATTGCTCGCTGGTTGCGACTGGCCGATGTTTGGCTTCGGGCCGGCCCATACCGGATTCAACCCGTTCGAGACCAAGATCGGTGTGTCGAACGTCTCCGGACTGCAAGAGAAGTGGACGGCGCAAGCGGGCGAGTTCAATCCGTCGGCGGTTGCGGTGGCAAATGGTGTCGCGTTCGTCGGCGGGCGCGGCAACGGCACGGTGTACGCGTTCGACGCGAAGGGCGTCACGAACTGTTCCGGCAGCCCGACGACGTGCGCCCCGTTGTGGAGCTTTTCCGCGCCGACCATCAGTTTCGGGGCGCCGTCAGTGTCGAACGGTGTCATGTAGGTCGCGTCCGATGAGGCGGTCTACGCATTTGATGCTGCGGGCAAGGTCAACTGTTCGGGAAGCCCGAAGACGTGCGCGCCCTTGTGGTCGGCGCCAGTGGGCGGAGCGATTCAAGAAGGCCTTGCCGTCACCAACGGAACCATCTACGGCGCAGAGAACAATGAATTGTTCGCGCTCGACGCGAACGGGAACACCAACTGTTCGGGCACGCCGAAGATATGCGAGCCGCTCTGGACCGCGAACGCCGGAGGGAATCTCGACAGTCCCGCGGTTGCAAACGGGGTTGTGTACTCCGGCTCGCTTGACGGAAAGCTGTACGCCTTCGATGCAAGCGGGAACACCGGTTGTTCCGGCAGCCCCAAAACTTGTGTGCCTCTGTGGACCGGAAAAGGGGGAGGCCAAGTCGAGCCAGAGCCTGTCGTCGCGGGTGGCGTTGTCTACGTGACAGTTACCGTGTCGGGAACCAGCAACGGTGCTCTCGATGCGTTTGACGCCAAGGGGACAACAAACTGCACGGGAAGTCCGAAAGCCTGCTCGCCTCTTTGGACCGCAGCGCTCGGTAGTGGATTGTTCGGGGCGGTCGCGGTCGCGAACGGCACTGTTTTCACCGGTAGCAGCGACCACTCGTTGTACTGGTTCGATGCATCAGGCGTGACCGGCTGCTCCGGTACACCCAAGACCTGCACGCCGATTGCGCGCGCGACCGCGGGCGCGGGCGGTGGCGCAGTCATAGCGAACGGTGTGGTGTACATAGCTACGGACAACCAAATCGAGGCATTCGACGCCGCCCACACGGCCAACTGTTCCGGTACACCAACCACATGCACGGCGCTCTGGACCGCAACCTCGAGCAACGGCGTGGACGATCGCACTGTTGCGAATGGTGTGGTGTACTTCGGCTCGGACGACGGAATCTTGCACGCGTACACGCTGCCTTAGCGCGTGACCCGCGGCCGCCCGCTCTTCGTCAACAAGCCGAGCAGCTTCACGGCGGCGCGCTTGTCGAGATACTCGTTCCAGTTGCCGCACTTCGGTGACTGCACGCACGACGGGCAACCGTCGTCGCACGAGCACGCGGCGATGAGTTCGAGCGTCGCGCGCGCGTGCCGTGCGGCGGCGTCGAACGCGAGCTCGGCGATGCCGGCGCCGCCGGGATACCCGTCGTATACGAAGATCGTCGGCTGGCCGGTTTGCGGATGCAGCGCCATCGACACCCCGCCGACATCCCAGCGATCGCAGATCGTGAACAGCGGCAGCATGCCGATGAGCCCGTGTTCGGCCGCGTGCACCGCGCCGATGATCTCGGCCGGCGCGATGCCCGCGGCCTCCGTCACCTCGGCCGGAACCGTGTACCAACACGCACGCGTCACCAACGTGCGCTCGGGGAGATCGAGGTCGCACACTTCGATGACGTCGTTCGTCGAGATCTGCTTGCGCTGGTACGCGACGACCTGATTGCGCACCTCACTGTCTCCGAGGTGCACGATCGCTTCACCGAGCGGCGCGAACGCGTCCTCGCTCACGATCGTGATGTCGGTTGTCGGTGCGCGCCTGCGTGTACTCGTCGGCGTCGTCGTACGGCTCGAGTATCGCAACGTGCTCGACGCTGTCGAGCCGCTCGACGCGGTACTGCCGGCCCTGATGGAGATAGACGGCGCCCGGGTGCGCGACCGCGAACACGCGCGCGTCGTCGACGGTGCCGATCGTGCGTTCCTCTCGACGTCGAGGAAGCGGTATTCGATCGACGAACCGCTCCGCAGCCCGACTCGCGCGGCCGGCGAATGATCGCCCGACCAGTACATGCGGCCGCCGCGCGGCGTGAGCAGATCTGGCGTGCACGAGCTCGCGCACCGCATCGTCGAGGCCGGGACCGAACCAGCGTTCGTCGTCGGGCGTCAGCGGCAGCTCGTGCGCGGCGCACGCGACCTGGGCGCGCAACGACGAACGGGTTCTGCGGGTTGACGACCGCGCGCTCGGGCGGCCGGCGCGTCAGCTCGTTCGGGATGGGCGGCGTACCACTGGTCGAGTTGGTCGTCGCCGGCCACGAGCACGGCCGCCGATCGTCGCCCGGTCCGGCCCGCGCGGCCGGCCTGTTGCCACATCGACGCGAGCGTGCCCGGGAAACCGTTCAGGATCACGGCGTCGAGCCCGCCGATGTCGATGCCGAGCTCGAGCGCGTTCGTTGCCGCGATGCCGAGCAGACGGCCGCTCGAGATGTCGAGTTCGAGCGCGCGCCGCTCGTCGGCGAGATAACCGGCGCGGTACGCGGCGACGCGATCGCGAACTCGGGATCGATGTCGTTCAATCGCCGGCGCGCGTACTGGGCGACGACCTCGGCGCCGCGCCGGCTGCGCGTGAACGCGAGCGTCTGATGACCCGAGCGCACGAAGCGCGTCATCAATTCGGCAGTCTCGACGTTGGCCGAGCCCCGCGCGCCCGAGTGCGGGTCGAGCAGCGGGCGTTGCCAGCACGCGAGCACGCGTTCGGCACGGGGCGAACAGTCGTCGTCGATCTGTTCGACCGGCAGGCCGCACAACGCCGACGCCAGCTCACCCGGATTGCCGATCGTCGCGCTCGCGAAGAAGAACACGGGATCGGCGCCGTAGTGCTCGCACAACGCGGCGCAGACGCCGCAAGACGTGGGCAACGTGGCTGCCGAAGATGCCCGCGCAACGTGTGCAACTCGTCGACGACGACGTAACGCAACCGCATCAGGAACGTCGCCCACCGCTTGTGCGACGGCAGGATGCCCATGTGCAGCATCTCGGGGTTCGTGAGCACGACGTTGGCGTTCTTGCGCGCCCACGCTCGATCGTCGGAAGGCGTGTCACCGTCGTACGTCACGGCTCGTAAGCCGGGAACGAGCCACGAGTGCAGCGATCGGAGCTGATCGTGCGCGAGTGCTTTCGTCGGGAAGATCAGCAATGCGGTGTCGCGCCGGTCGGCGAGAGCGTTGGCAACGATCGGAACCTGGAAGCAGAGCGATTTTCCCGAGGCGGTACCGGTGGCGGCCACAACGCTGCGCCCGGACCGCAGCGCGTCGATCGCTCGGGCCTGGTGTTCGAAGAGCTGCTCGATGCCGCGCGCTTTGATGCGGGCTTCGACCTCGGCGTCGAGCGGCGCCGCGGTTGCGGCATAGCGCGCCGGCCGCGCCGGCGAGCACCTCACGATGTACACACCGGCCGAGGAAATCGGGGCCGTTGGCAAGTTCGTCGAGCGTGGCGGGCGCGTCCACGCGACTGAGGGTATCGAGCGGGTGCGCCGGTTACGGCTCTTCCCGAGCTAGCCGTTGACCGTCGGCACGCCGGCGTCGGCTGACTCGACCACACCGTCGTCGCGGAGGTCGGCGAAGAGCGGGCCCGCCGACGCCGCGACCGAGGCCGAGGCATTCGCGGCCGCCCGCGTACGGCATCGTGATGTTCTGGATCTGGTCGGGTTCGAGCGAGAACGCGACGCGGCCGAGCCGGTACAGGTCCTTCATGCCGATGCCGTCGAGTTGGGCGTGCTGCCCGAGCAGTGCGAGCAGCTTGAACTCGCCCCCGCGCTTTGCATCTGCTTCCGCAGCTGCGTCATGGCGTCGAGGATCAAGAGTCCTTGGTTGTGCGTGCGCACGATGTCGCTCGTCGGGAAGTCGTGGCGGTCGCGCGAGAACGACAGCGCCTGCTGTGCCGTTCATGTGCTGCGTGCCGGGGTTGAAGTACGCGCCCGAGTACGAGTCGTGCATCTGCGTCGGCACGTTGACGTCGACGCCGCCGACACCGTCGACCAGACCGCTGAAGCCGGCGAAGTCGACGTCGACGACGTAGGAGATCTGGACGCCCGACAAGGCCGCCGACGTCGTTCGCCTGTTGGCGCGGACCCTGGGTGTTCCCGACGTTGATCTTGTCGTTGTTCCAACAGGTGTCGCGCGGGATGTCGATCATCGACGCTTGGTGCAACGACGGGTTCACGCCGAGCACGTGCAGCGCGTCGCCGCGCGCACCGCCGACTCCCGGCCGCGAGTCGTTGCCGACGAGGAGGATGAAGAACGGTGCGGACGGCCCGCCCCCGACCTTGTCGACCGACGAGATCGGCGCCAGCTTCTCGACGCGCAGGTACGTCGCGCCGCTGGCGAGCGGAATGTGCGCGCCCGACAACCACGCCGCGAACAACCCACCGATCGCAAGCGCGGTCGCGGTGAACAACGCGACGAACAGCATGATGACGCGCTTCATGCGTTTCACGCGCCGCCTCCCGCGACTGTGGTCGAACTGGTGCCGCTCGGCAGCTTGCGCACCGCGTGTACGCGGTACGCAGTGACGAGCCAGTTCTTGCCCGAAGGTGCGAACGTCAGCTCGACCGTGCGCGCGATCGTCGCCGGGCCGTCACTCGTCTTCGCGTTGATGTTCACCGTGAAGTTCGCCGCGAGGTAGTCGATGCCACCCAACTGGTCGGCCAGGGCCGAGATCGTCACCGGCGTCGTCTTTTCGTCGAACCCGTTGGTTTTGCCGATACCAGTGTCGGTGAGCGTGTTCACGTCGGTTGTCGTGGCGCCGAGGCGAACGCCGTCGTCGAACAGGGGTCCGTAACCCGCGCCGAGCGCGCCCGTCGAAAGCGGTGCGATCATCGCCGTGTCGACGTATCGCTGCGCCTGTGCGAGCACGGCCTTCTGCGTGTTCTTGTCGAGGTTCACGTTCGGTCCGGCCGACTGCACGTCGACGCTGCCGATCTTCAGCGCGGCCGTCGTGCTTGCGACGGCTTGCGGCGTCGCGTTCGCACTCGCGTGCTTGTTGCTACTGCTGCACGCGGCCGCGACGAGGCAAACGAATGCGGCCGCGACAAAGGCGCGCAACGATCGAGAGGGGCGAGCACCGGTCACCGCTGACAGCTTTACACGAACCGGGCGCTAGCCTTTGGATTCTGCGTTGAGGATTTCGTAAAGAGCTCGGGAGCGTTCGTGGCTTTACGCAACTTCGTCAAGAAACTCACACAGCCTGTCGACGAGTTCGATCGCGAGCAGCTGACGTCGTGGTCCGACGCGCAAGGCGCCGTGCACATGGACGAGATCCCGGTTCGCCGTCCGGTGTTCGTCGCGGGTGCGATTCACTCGGTGCGCATCGTGCCACGCGCAGGTGCCGCGTCGCTCGAAGCAATCGTGCAGGACGGACACGGCTCGCTCACAGCGGTCTTTCTGGGACGGCGCAAGATCTCCGGGCTCGAACCCGGGCGCCGCTTGATGCTCGAAGGTGTTGTCGCCGACGCGCGCGGTCAGCGCGTCATGTACAACCCGCTGTACACCCTCGTCTGAGCCGATGCGTCGTTCAAGCCGAGTGGAGCGGGTTCAGCGACGCATCGGAGCTAGCTGCCCGTAAGAATTTCGCGGACGTCGGATTCCGAGTCGCTCGTCACCATCGCGAGCACTTCGTCGCCCGCTTCGAAGATCGTGTCGCCGCGCGGCATCACGACGTGCTCGCGCCGCACCACTGCGACGATCGTCGCGTCGCGCGGGATGTCGAGATCGCGAATCGCTTTGTCGACGACGGGCGCGTTTTCGGCGAGCGTCACTTCGACGAGGCGAACGTTGCCGCCCTCGAATTGGAGAATGCGGACGAGGTGTCCGACCGACACCGCTTCCTCGACGAGCGCGCTGATCAGATGCGGCGTCGACACCGAAAGGTCGACTCCCCAGTTCTCGTTGAACAACCACTCGTTCTTCGGATGGTTCACGCGTGCGACGACACGCGGGACGCCGAACTCTTGTTTCGCAAGGAGCGAGATGACGAGATTGTCTTCGTCGTCACCCGTTGCCGCGACGACGACGTCGCACCGTTCGAGACCGGCGCGCCGCAGCGAGTTCACCTCGCACGCGTCGGCGACGATCTTCTCGACGCCTTCCTCGGTGGTCACGCGCTCGAGCACGTTGGGGTTCTGTTCGATCAACTGCACTTCGTGACCGACGCCGACGAGGTCGTTGGCGATGAACAAGCCCACGTTGCCGGCGCCGGCGATCGCGACCCGCACGGCTATTCCCCTCCTGCTTCGATGTGCGCCTGTAGCGCGTCGAGGCAATCCATGTCGGTGACGAACACGAGCACGTCGCCTTCTTGGCCGACGAGATCGGATGTGACGATCTGGGCCTTGCCGAACCGAGTGACGGCCGTGAGCCAGAAGCGACCGGGCACGTTGAGCTTGGCGAGCTTCTTGCCGATCGCCTTGTTCGGGATCGGCCGCTCGACGAGCCCGATCCGCCCGGTGGCATCGACCCAGTCGTGGCGGGTCTCCCCGGGGAGCAGGCGGCGCAGCACCTGATCGGTTGTCCACGCCACGGTGGCAACGGTCGGGATGCCGAGCCGTTGGTAGATGAGCGCTCGGCGCGGGTCGTAGATCCGCGCGACGACGTGTTCGATCCCGTACGTCTCGCGGGCGATGCGCGCACACAAGATGTTGGAGTTGTCGCCCGATGTCACAGAGGCGAAAGCTCCGGCGCGCTCGACGCCGGCCTTCGCCAGGTGATCACGGTCGAAGCCGAACCCGACGACCTTGTCGCCTTGGAAATCGGCCGGAAGGCGCCGGAAGGCGCTCGCGGCCTTGTCGACGATCGCGACCGAGTGGCCGCCTTGTTCGAGGGCTCCTGCGAGCTCGCTTCCTACTCGCCCGCACCCGATGACGACGACGTGCACCGATCCTCCCCGAAACCTGCGTCGCCGGATGCTACGACCCGCGCTGCGCCCTCGCACGAACTCGGATCCGAACGGTGCCCCGCGGGAATGGCAGGATGCGTGCGGGACAAACGATCGGCTCTACGGGACGGCAGGTGCTCGACACCGTAAAACGCGTGCTCGTCGGTCGCCCCTTGGCGACCTCCGAGCAAGAACACCAACGCATCATCAAGACGATCGCGCTTGCGGTTTTCTCGTCGGACGCGATCTCGTCGACCGCGTACGCGACGCAGGAAATCCTGTTCGTCATCGCGGTCATACCGTCGAGTTTGGCGCTCGGCCTCTCGATGCTCGTGCCGATCGCGATCGGCGTTCTCATCTTGTTGGCGATTGTCGCAACTTCATACCGCCAGACGATCTTCGCCTACCCAAGCGGCGGTGGTTCATACATCGTCAGTCGCGAGAACCTGGGCGAGATGCCGTCGCTCATCGCGGGCGCGTCGTTGCTTGTCGACTACGTGCTCACCGTTGCGGTGTCGATCTCGGCCGGCGTTGCCGCCATCGTGTCGATCCAACAGTTCCGCGGCGGTTACGACTACACGGTCGAGATCTGTCTCCTGATCTTGGTCTTCATCACGGTGGTGAACCTGCGGGGCGTGAAGGAATCGGGCCGCGTGTTCGCGTTCCCTACCTACGCGTACATCGTCATGGTGAGCGCGCTCATCTTCCTCGGCCTGACCAAGACGTGGTTCGGTTGGTTCGGCGGCGTCCATCCCGTCCCGTTCAATCCGCAACTCGCCCTCAAGAACGTGCAACAGACAGGTGGCACGCTCGGCTTGTTCTTGATTCTCAAAGGGTTCTCTTCGGGCGCGGTCGCACTCACCGGTGTTGAAGCGATTAGTAACGGTGTGCCCGCGTTCCAGAAGCCCGAGTCCAAAAACGCGGCGGCCACGCTCACCGCGATGGCGTTCATCCTCGGCACGCTGTTCCTCGGTGTGTCGATCCTTGCGCACCACTTGCATCCCTACCCGAGTGAACAGGTCACCGTCTTCGCGCAGATGGGCAAGCAGGTTTTCGGCGACAACTTCGTGTTCTGGTTCTTGCAGCTCGCGACTGCCGGGATCTTGACGCTCGCCGCGAACACTGCGTACGCCGACTTCCCCCGTTTGTCGTCGATCATTGCGCGCGACGGTTATCTCCCGCGCCAGCTCGCGAACCGCGGCGACCGGCTCGTGTTCTCGAACGGTGTGCTCGTGCTCGCCGTACTCGCGGGCTTGCTGATCGCGGTGTTCGGTGGCAAGACCAATGCATTGATTCCGCTCTACGCGGTCGGTGTGTTCGTGTCGTTCACGCTGTCCCAGGCGGGCATGGTCAGGCACCATCAAAAGGAACGCGAACCCCACTGGAAGCGCAACGCGGTGATCAACGGCGTTGGTTCAGTCGCGACCGCGATCGTTGCGGTCGTCATTGCCGTCACGAAGTTCCTCAGCGGTGCGTGGATCTCGATCATCGTGATCGGTTTGATCGTCGTGCTGTTCAAAGGCATCAAAGGCCATTACGACCGGGTCGCGAGATCGCTGCGGGTTGCCACCACGATTCCGGCCCCGTCGTCAGAATCACACCGTCGTTGTCTTGGTCGGCCGCATTCACCGCGGCGTGCTCGAAGCGATCGCGTATGCGAAGGCGTTGCATCCGAACCACTTGCTCGCCGTTTCGGTCGTCTCCGACAGCGAAGAACAAGAGAGCATCGAGAACCAGTGGATGGAGTTCGGTCTCGACTTGCCGCTCGAGATCGTGCATTCGCCGTATCGAGAACTGACGCGGCCCGTCATGCGCTTTATCGACGAGCTCGACGCGCGTTACGACAACGACATCATCACGGTCGTCATCCCCGAATTCGTCGTCACCCACTGGTGGAGCCATCTGCTCCACAACCAGAGCGCACTGTTCTTGAAGGGCCGGCTGTTGTTCCGCCAGGGCATCGTCGTGACCTCGGTGCCGTACCACCTCGACGATCGGCTCGATGATGTGGCGAACCCCGCGCCCGCACTTTCGTCGCCGCCGGACGCGTCGCCGCCGGAGTCCCCGTCTCCGGACGGCAACTCCAGTCACGCTTGACTTTTGCACAGCCAAAACTTAGATTGCCGCCCATCGAAGCCCTGGTAGACGCGCTGTCTAAATCTGACCGCGAGACGTTGAAGGCGATCTACCGCGTCTCGGGTTCCGGCGACGCCCACACCGGCGTACTCGCCGAGCGCTTGGGTCTCTCACCAGGGACGATCACCGCGATCGTGAAGCGCTTGGCCGACCGCGGCCTCGTCGACCACAAGCCCTATCGGGGGGTCGAACTGACACCCGCGGGCCGTCAGGCGGCGATCGCGTCGATCCGCCGGCACCGCATCGTCGAACGCTTCCTCGCCGACATGCTCGGCTACGCCTGGAACGAGGCCGACCGCCTCGCGACCAGCTTCGAACACGAGCTGCCCCAAGAAGTCGAGGACCGCTTGTTCGTCGCGCTCGACCGGCCCGAGTCGTGCCCGCACGGGTTCCCGATCCCGGCCAAAGAGGTGGCGGAACTGCCGTTGATGCCGCCGCTCTACGCGCTCGAACCGGGTGACAGGGCGATCGTCGCGGTGCCAGGCTCCACTGATCCCGAAATCGTCGCCTTCCTCGACACGCTCGGTCTCCGGCCCGGAGTAAGTGTTGAAGTGAAGGAAAAGCATCCGTTCGACGGTCCGCTTGTGCTCCGCGTCGACGGCAAAGAGCGCACACTCGGCGCCACGGTTGCGAATCAGGTCTACGTCCAGAAGTCCGCCTAAGTCATGCAAGACAAGCAGGAGTCACGTTCGAAATGACGCAGCTCGTACTGGCCGCCGAAGGCGGCTATCAGAACTTCCACTTGAGTGGAGGTGAATGGGCCATCCTCATCGCGTCGGCGCTTACCGCGCTGCTCGCGATCTTGGTCGGGTACATCCTCATGCGTGGCGTTCTCGCGCAAGACGAGGGCACGCCCAAGATGAAGGAGATCGCAGGCGCGATCCAAGAGGGTGCGATGGCGTATCTGAAACGCCAGTTCCGCACGATCATCCTCATCTTGATTCCGCTGGCGGTCGTCGTGTTCGTCACCTCAACCGAGGTGAAGAAGACGAACATCCTCGGTCAGAACGTCGGCGTCGCGCTTTCCTTCGGCGCGTCGGGCTCCGCGCGAACCCTCGCGTTCATCGCCGGTGCGTTCTTGTCCGGACTGACCGGGTTCATCGGTATGAGCCTGGCGGTGCGCGGCAACGTGCGGACGGCGGCGGCCGCCCGTTCGGGCTCCATGCCGCGTGCGTTGAGCGTTGCCTTCCGCACAGGCGCGGTCGCCGGGATGTTCACGGTCGGCCTCGGCCTGCTCGGGGCGACGATCATCATCATGATCTTCCAGAACACGAGCTCGGCGATCCTCATCGGGTTCGGTTTCGGCGGGTCGCTGATCGCGTTGTTCATGCGAGTCGGCGGCGGCATCTTCACCAAGGCGGCCGACGTCGGCGCCGACCTCGTCGGCAAGGTGGAAGCCGGTATTCCTGAAGACGACCCGCGCAACCCGGCGACCATCGCCGACAACGTGGGCGACAACGTCGGCGACTGCGCGGGCATGGCCGCCGACCTCTTCGAGTCGTACGAAGTGACGCTCGTCGCCGCGATCATCCTCGGCGTCCCCGCGTTCAAGGAAATCTTCCCGCACCAGCCCGCGCTCTGGGTCATCGGTGCGCTCTTCCCGCTCGCCGCCCGCGCGGTCGGCGTGCTTGCATCGATCGTCGGCGTGTTCTCCGTCCGGGCGACCGACAAGGACAAGTCGGCGATGGCGCCGATCAACCGCGGCTTCCTGACCGCGGGCATCCTGACGATTCTCGGCACGCTCGCTTTGTGCCTCCTCTATGTCGGCAGCCACACCGGCACGATTTCCAACGTGCAGTGGCGCATGTTCGGTGCGGTCGTTTGTGGTCTCGTGCTGGCACAGGTCGCGTCGCGCATTACCGAGTACTTCACGTCGACCGAGACGAAGCCGGTGCAAGAGATCGCCGAGTCGGCGGCAACCGGTGGTCCGGCAACGGCAACGCTCGCGGGTGTGTCGATCGGTCTCGAGTCGTCGGTGTGGGCGATCGTCGCGATTGCCGGCGCCCTCGCAGTTGCGATTGCGCTCGGCGGCGGCAGCATCGAGCTTTCGCTGTACCTCGTGGCGCTCACGGGTATGGGCATGCTGGCCACGACGGGCGTGGTCGTGTCGGAAGACACGTTCGGTCCGGTCGCCGACAACGCGGCGGGTATCGCCGAGATGTCGGGCGAGTTCGAAGGCGAGCCCGAACGCATCATGGTGAGCCTCGACGCGGTGGGCAACACCACGAAGGCCGTCACCAAGGGCTTCGCGATCGGCTCCGCTGTCATCGCCGCGGTGGCGCTGTTTGCGAGCTTCATCGAGACGATCGGCCAAGAAGACAACACGATCTCGAAGCTCATCGGTACCGCGAACCCGCTGAACCACGGCCAGCCGTACAAGGTCTTCGACCTCGTGAAGATCAACGCCTCCGACCCGAAGCAGTTCATCGGTCTGCTCATCGGGGGTTCGGTCGCATTCTTGTTCTCGGCGCTCGCGATCCGTGCGGTCGGCCGCACCGCCAACGTCGTTGTGCAAGAAGTACGCAACCAGTTCGCCGACGGCAAGATCATGAAGGGCGAGAAGAAGCCCGACTACGCGCCGGTCATCGACATTTGCACCCGGGCGTCATTGCGTGAACTCGCGACGCCGGCGCTGCTTGCGGTGCTGACGCCGGTGATCATCGGCTTCGGAATCAATGCACTCGCACTGGGTGCGTTCCTCGCCGCCGTCATCCTCACGGGCCAGCTGATGGCGAACTTCTTGTCGAACTCCGGTGGTGCGTGGGACAACGCCAAGAAGTACATCGAGGACGGCCACTACGGCGGGAAGGGCTCTGACGCGTATCGAGCCGCGGTTATCGGCGACACGATCGGCGACCCGTTCAAGGACACCGCCGGGCCCGCGTTGAACCCGTTGATCAAGGTGATGAACTTGGTGTCGCTGTTGATCCTGCCGGCAGTGATCAGCCTGCAGAACAACAACGGCGCGCGTTACACCATCGCCATCGTGTCGACCATCGTGTTGGTCATCGCGATCTTGTTCTCGAAGCGCGACACGGGCTCGCTCGTCGGCACGCCCGACCCGGGCGAAGCGGCCGGCGTCGAGCACGCCCTCGCCGACTGATAATCCGAGTTTGCGACGTTGATGGCCGCCCTTCGGGGCGGCCATCTCGCGTTCATTCCGTGAACCGAAAACGGGATCTCATCCCAGATTTTGTTCACAGACCTGGTTCTTGCGGCGAGAGGAGCGCCATAGGTTGCCTCAGGCCGCAAGAACGGGTGCTTGCGGGAGGCCTGCACCCCGCGGACTCACGACGGCTGCACCCTTGCGCGCTCCCGACCGCGGGTTTCGAATAACGATGTGAGCGCGATTGCGTTCGTCGCCCGGAGCGATCTCCGACGCCGTTGGCGCGGGACACTCGTCGTCACACTGCTCGTCGGCATCGTGGGCGCGGTGGTGCTCGCGACTGTCGCGGGTGCGCGGCGAAGCGATTCGGCGTTGCAGCGTTTCAACGACTGGAGCCGAACGGGCAACCTCGAGATCAATCCCGGCCCAGTCACGCCCACCCAACTCGCGGCATTCCGTGGGACGCCCGGCCTCGGCACGCTTGCCGTCGTCGACATCCCTGCGATCGAACTCAAGACCGGGAACACGCAGAACCTCGCTGAAGGCGCGCCGCGCGATTCCACGCTGGGTACGGTCATTGATCGCGCCCGAGTGATCAAAGGCCGCGCGGCCAACCCCAACGCGGCGGATGAAGTGAACCCTGGAGAAGGGTTGGCGTCATTGCTCCACCTGCATGTTGGATCGACAATGTCGTTCAACTCGTGGACCGTTGCCCAGGCGGACCAGATCCAGTCGGGCGGCAACTTCCCTTCAGCGGGCGGCCCGACTGTCGTGTTGCACGTTGTCGGGATCGTTCGAAGACCGCTCGACCTCGGAACGCGCGGCGCGGCGGGCGGCGTGCTCGTGCTCACTCCCGCCTTCAATCGCAAGTACGGGAGGATCATCGGGAGTTTCGTTGGAGTGTCGCTGCGTATCCGCACCGCACGTCCGAGCGATGTCCCGCGCGTCACGGCCGCCGCCCAAAAGATCTGGGGGTCGAGTCCACAGTTCCAGATACAAGATCTCGCGATCGACACGACGGGTGCGGCCGACGCGATCCATGTTCTCGCGATCTCGCTGTACATCTTCGCAGCGATCGCCGCGCTCGCGGGGCTTGTCGCTATCGCGATCGTTCTGACGCGCGAATTCTCTACGGTCGAGGTCGAACAGCCCGTGTTGCGCGCGATCGGTGCGACTCGCGGCCAGCGGCTCGCGATGAACGGTTTACGCGTCGGGCTCGTGGCGACGGTCGGCGCCGCGATCGCCGTTGTCGGTGCCGTTGCTGTCTCGCCGCTATTGCCGTTTGGCATCGCCCGGCGCGCAGATCCCGACCCTGGTCTACACGCCGACTGGAGCGTGTTGTTGCCGGGAGTGCTCGCGGTCTCCCTCGTGATCGTGAGCATCTCCCTGATCGCGGGCTGGCGCGCCACACGCATTGTTCCGAGCGGATCGGCGCACTCGCGTTACCTCGGCGCGCGTGCCGCGGAGTCGGCCGCGACGTCGGGTTTGCCGGTCTCGGTGGCAACGGGCGTCCGCCTCGCGGTTGAACCCGGCCGGGGTGAAAAAGCGATCCCCGTGCGTTCGGCGGTGCTCGGCATGGTGGTCGGTATGCTCGGGCTTGCCGCGGTGACGGTGTTCGCGACAAACCTCGATTACCTCGCGACGACACCCCGTGTATACGGCTGGACCTTCGGATTTC
Source organism: uncultured Actinomycetes bacterium (assembly GCA_963841195.1). GTDB lineage: Bacteria > Actinomycetota > Acidimicrobiia > IMCC26256 > PALSA-610 > CAWJBX01. Next base: position 71,031 of record CAWJBX010000007.1, read on the forward strand.
AGGAACCGACCTTCGACCCGGTGTGCGACCACAACGACATGCACATTGGTTCGGTCAAGGGTGTCGGCGCGATGGCCGCGGTGTGTTACGAGAACATCGAAGTCAACGGGCGCGCAATCACCGGTTGGGGGTTTACCTCGTTGCGCGGCGACATCCAGCCGGAGGTGGTGATGGGTCGGGTGCCGCGTACCCCGGGCGAGGTCGCACTCGGCGCAATCACGTTGCGCGCAACACATACGGAAATCGGGAGCACCGTCGACGCGCAGAGCCCGCTCGGCCGGCGTTCGTACCGAGTTGTCGGCGAGGTCGTGTTTCCAGAGTTCAACGATCCGCAACCACTTGCCGACGGAGCCTGGTTTACCGAGCCGGGCTTTGATCCGCTCATCACCGCGCCCGGCAGCGACAACAAGGATGCCGATTTCTCGCGCTACGTCATCGGCGACTTCCTGCCGGGAGCGAGTCCTGTTGCGGTCGAGGCGCAGATCACGAAGTTGTCGCTGAGTCAGAACGGTTCGCAGGGCCAAGCGCCAGCCGCGGGCCAGCAACGTCCGATCGAGGTCGATCGGCTTCGGCAAACGAGCTGGTTCCCGGCCGCGTTGGCCGCATTGCTCGGATTCCTCGCGCTGGTTGCCGTGGGGCACGCGCTCGTTACGGGGACGCGTCGCCGACGCGACGAACTCGCGTTGCTCAAGACGCTCGGGTTCGAACGCGGTCAGGTCCGCGCTGCGATTGCATGGCAAGCAACGGTGCTTGGTCTCATCGGTGTCGTCGTAGGTATCCCGTTGGGCATTGTCACCGGGGTCGCGATTTGGCGGGCCATCGCCGACGGTCTCGGCATCGTGAACCACGTGACGATTCCCTTGCTCGTCTTGGTGTTGGTGCCAGTCGCGATCGTCGCGGTGAACACGGTCGCGTACTTCCCGGCCCGCCGGGCCGCCCGGATCCGGGCGGGTGTCGCGCTACGAACGGAGTAACTGTCTCGTGCGACAGCTACTGCGTTGAGATGCGGAAGACGGGATGGAGGGGCGCGATGCGCGCCACTTCCTCGGCCGGCGAGTCGGCGGAAACGCCGTCGAAGAACACGCCGACTTCGGCTTTCCACCGCTTGAGATACGCCCGCAAGATGTCGGGCTTCTCTTCGTCGGTCAGCTCCGTGCCGACGAACGGTGTGACCTTCTTGCCGAGCGCGAGTTCCCCGTGACCGTCGGCGGCGCGCAGGTTGCGCACCCATTGCGTCGTGCCGCGCGGCGCAACCAAGTACTGCGTGTCACCGATCGTCAGCAGGTTCACCGGGTTCGAACGCATCTCACCGCTCTTGCGGCCCTTCACGCGCAACACGCGTGAACCCCACACCGAGATGCCGAGCTTGGTCAGCCCGGCGACCGTCGGATTGAACACGTGCTGGGTGAACCAGCCCGGCTGCTTGTAGTGCGGCGCGCCGTCGTTCACGATCCGGCCGCGGCGCGCTGTTCGCGCCGGTGCTTCAGGTATTCGAGGAACGGCGGAATCAACGAAACAATGATGATGAGCGCCACGATCGGATAGATGTAACGGTCGATGTTCAGCGTCTTGCCGAGCGAGAAGCCGAGCATCGTCGCGAGGCCGACCCACAAGGCGGCGCCGATCACGTTGGCGACGAAGAACCGCTTGCCTTCCATGCGACCGGTTCCGGCGACGACCGGAACCACCGTGCGCACCACCGGAATGAAGCGGCCGATGATGACGGCGCCCGCGCCGCGCCGGTCGAAGAAGTCGTGCGCGCGCTCGAGGTACGCGGTCTTGAAGATCTTGGCGTCGGGCTTGAAGAGCTTCACGCCGTAGAACTTTCCGATCCAGTAGCCGATCTGCGCGCCGAGCACTGCGACGACGAACGATCCGATCAGCACCACCGCCAGGTTGAAGTGCGGATCACCGGGCTTGCTCGTCGCCGAGAACGCGCCCATGAGGACGAGGAGCGAATCGCCGGGGAGGGGGGCGGGGAAGATCCCCGATTCGAGGAAAATGAGGAGCAGCAAGACGGGCGTGCCCAGGTCCTGCACCAGCGACTTGGGATCGAGCCAGTTCACGGCTAGCAGGTGGAGCATCGGCCGAGCAGCGTACTCGTCCACCGAGCGTGGCCAGTGGACCACAGTTTGACACCGGGTGCCGCCGCGTGGCACGACAGAAAGGAACGTCAAGCTACGGTCGCTGCCTCGACGGCCGACCCAGAGACCGACCCAGCAACCGACAACCCTTCCCCCCGGAGTCCCAGTGCCCAAACCGCTCGTCATCGTCGAGTCACCTGCGAAGGCGAAGACCATCGCGGGTTATCTCGGACGCGACTTCACGGTGAAGGCGAGCGTCGGGCACATCCGCGACCTTCCCGGCAGTAAGGACGAAGTCCCCGACGCGAAGAAAGAAACGCACGGGCGACTCGCCGGCATCGACCCCGACGATCACTTCGACGTCGTCTACGTCGTCAATCGCAACAAGAAGCAGGTCGTCACCGAGTTGAAGCAAGCGTTGAAGCAAGCCGACGAACTCATCGTCGCGACCGACGAGGATCGCGAGGGTGAAGCGATCGGTTGGCACGTGCTCGAGGTGTTGCAGCCGCGCGTGCCCGTGAAGCGCATGGTCTTCCACGAGATCACGCCGCACGCAATCCGCGAAGCGCTCGACAATCCGCGCGAGCTCGACATGAAGCTCGTCGAGGCGCAAGAAGGCCGGCGCATCCTCGACCGTCTCGTCGGTTGGGAAACGTCGCCCGTGTTGTGGCGCGTGTTCGGTCGCGGGCAAGCCGCGTCGGCGGGCCGCGTGCAAAGCGTTGCCGTGCGTTTGGTCGTGGAACGCGAACGAGCCCGCATGCGCTTCCGCAAGGGTGCGTGGCACGACCTCGAAGGAACGTTCCTCGCAGTTACCGACGAGAACACGCCGTTCACTGCAACGCTCGCGGAGCTCGACGGCAAGCGCGTCGCCGAAGGTCGCGACTTCGACCCCAACACCGGCGCGATACAAGCCAGCCGGGCGAACGACGTCGTCTTGCTCGACGGCGAGGCGGCGGCCGGCCTCGCCGACCGGTTGCGCGACGTGCCGTACGCGGTGTCGTCGGTCGAATCGGAGAAGTTCACCGAGCGGCCGCGTGCGCCGTTCACCACCAGCACGCTGCAGCAGGAATCCGGCCGAAAACTGCGGTTCACGGCGAGCCGCACGATGGCCGTCGCCCAGCGTCTCTACGAGCGGGGCTACATCACCTACATGCGAACCGACAGCACCAACCTGTCGGAGCAGGCAATCACGGCCACGCGCACGGCCATTCGTGAGCAGTACGGCAACGAGTACGTCCCGCAAGAGCCGCGCACCTATCGCTCGAAAGTGAAGAATGCGCAAGAGGCGCACGAAGCCATCCGTCCCGCGGGTGATCGCATTCGCACGCCCGACGACGTGCGCGCCGAACTCGACGGTGACGAACAACGGCTCTACGAACTCGTGTGGATCCGCACCGTTGCGTGTCAGATGGCCGACGCGCGCGGCAACAAGCTGACGATCCGCATGCACGCGAGCTCGACGGCCGGCGAGACCGCGACGTTCCGCGCCAGTGGCAAGTCCTACGACTTCTTGGGCTGGCGCCGCGCGTATGTCGAAGACGTCGACGAGGGTGACGAGGTCGAAGACGAACGCCGTCTCCCCGCGGTCAGCGAAGGCGATGGCGTGAGTTGCACCGAGTTGAGTTCCGTCGGTCACGAAACCAAGCCGCCCGCGCGCTACACCGAAGCGAGCTTGGTGAAGGAACTCGAAGAGCGTGGCATCGGCCGGCCGTCCACGTACGCGGCGGTGATCGAGACCGTGCAAGCGCGCGGTTACGTGTGGCGCAAGGGCACTGCGCTCGTGCCGGCATGGACCGCGTTCGCGGTCACCAACTTGCTCGAACGACACTTCGGCCACCTCGTCGACTATTCCTTCACGGCGACGATGGAAGAAGCGCTCGACGTCATCGCGCGCGGCGAAGCCGAGGCCGAGAAGTGGCTGCACTCGTTCTATTACGGGAACGGCACGCCCGGGTTGCGGGAGCTCGTCGACGACGAGCACATGGGCCTGATCGATCCGCGCGGCGTGAGCACTATCCCGATCGGCATGTCCGACGGACACGAAGTCGTCGTGCGCGTGGGCCGTTACGGCCCGTACGTACAGCGCGAAGACAACGAGACGGCATCACTGCCGCCCGACATCGCGCCCGACGAGCTCACGGTCGACATGGCGATGGACCTCATCGCCAAGCAAGCCGAGGGCCCGAAGTCGCTGGGCTCGGATCCGAACACCGACCTACCCGTGTACGTGATGACGGGCCGGTTCGGACCGTACGTACAGCTCGGCGACCAAGAAGAAGGCTCCAAGAAGAAGCCGAAGCGCGCGTCGTTGTTCTCGTCGATGACGACCGACAGTGTGACGCTCGAAGAAGCGTTGCAATTGCTGAGCCTTCCACGCGTTGTCGGTGTCGATGCCGAAGCGCGCGAGATCGTCGCGTCGCCCGGACGATTTGGTCCGTACCTCAAGCGCGCCGACGGCGAAACGCGCAGTCTCACTTCGGAAGACCAACTGTTCACCATCACGCTGGAGGAAGCGGAGGCGCTGTACGCACAGCCGAAGATGCGCCGCGGTCGTCAGCAAAAGCCGCCGATCGCGGAACTCGGTGAGAATCCGGATAACGGTGCGGCGGTGCGCGTGCTCGAAGGCCGCTATGGGGCGTACGTCACGGACGGCACGGTCAACGCGACCGTTCCGCGCGGCCTCGATCCCGCGCAGCTCTCGCTCGACGAGGCGGTTGGTCTGTTGCGCGCCAAGGCCGAAGCCGGTCCGTCCAAGAAGAAGGCCGCCAAGAAGACCGCGAAGAAGGCTGCGAAGAAGACGGCCAAGAAGCCTGCGAAGAAAACCGCGAAGAAGGCTGCGGCCAAGACGGCAAAAAAACCGGCCAAGAAGGCGAAGGCGTCACCCGCGGGGGACGACGACACCTAGGCTGGTCAGCGCTTGACCGAACAGATGGACCCGGTCCCTCAAGCGCCGTTCATTCCTCCGAGCGCCCACGAGGCCCCGATGCCGCCGGCGCCGTGGCGCGTGCTCGGTGTGCGTGGATTCCGGCCCCTGATCGGCGCGCAGTTCATCTCGAGCCTCGGCGACTGGGCCGGCCTGCTCGCAATCCTCGTCGTCGCGGGCAAGGTTTCGTCGTCGGGTTTTGCGATCGGACTCGTGATGGTCGCGCGCATGGCGCCCGGCCTCGTGCTCGCGCCGATCGGCGGCGCGTTCGTCGACCGTTGGAACCGCAAAGTCGTCATGGTGTCGTGCGACATCGGTCGTTTCGCATTGCTCGCGGTTTTGCCATTCTGGGATCACCTGCTCGGCCTCGTCGTGTTGTCGTTCTGCATCGAAGTGCTGACGTTGTTGTGGAGCCCGGCGAAGGACGCGAGCGTCCCGAACATCGTCACCGACCCCGATCTCTTGCCGGCCGCGAACTCGCTCGGTGTCGTCGCCGCGTTCGGGACCTTTCCCCTCGGCGCGATCGTCACCGGCATCCTCGCGGTGGTGTCGCATTGGCTCGGCGGCTTCGACCACCTGAGCCGGTTCCGGGAGCAGACCACGCTGTTGCCGATCTGGTTCGACGCCTCGACCTTCCTCGTGTCGGCGGCGTTGATCTCGCGCTTGCACCTTCCGGAGAGTGAACGCAGCTCGGTCAAGCGCGTGCCCTTCTCGCAAACGTTTCGCGACGTTCGTGACGGTCTCTCGTTCATCCGATCGAACCCGCTGGTGCGCGGCGTCATGATCGGCCTGGCCGGTGGGTTGTTCGGCGGCGGCATGATCATCCCGCTCGGTCCGCTCTTCGCGACCCAGGTGCTGAGTGGTGGCACCCCGACGTTCACGGCGTTGATGGTCGCGTTCGGTCTCGGCGCCGCGACCGGTGTGATCGCGCTGTTGCTGTTCCAACGTCGGCTGCCGCGTGAACCGGTGTTCACTGGCGCAGTCATCGTGACCGGCGCCGCGATCATTGGCGCCGCGTGCTTCTCGTTGCTGACGCCCGCGCTGATTTGTATCGGAATCGCGGGCGCCGGTGCGGGGTGCGGTTACGTCACCGGGTTCACGTTGCTGCAGGAAAACGTTTCCGACGAATTGCGCGGCCGCACGTTCGCCACGCTGTACACCGTCGTGCGTCTGTGCTTGCTGCTCGCGCTCACGCTCGGTCCGTTCATCGCGGTGTGGCTCGGCGGCATCTTCAAACACATCACCAACAACAAGGTGCATGTGGGCTCCGGCCATCTCGCGCTGCCGGGTGTGCGCCTCGCGTTGTGGTTCGGCGGATTGATCACGGTCTTCTCGGGCCTCTTCGCGGGACGGCGCATGCGGAAAGCTCACTTGCACGAAACCACCGGCTCGTGACGTTCGTCGTCGTCGAGGGCGGCGAGGGGAGCGGCAAGAGTACGCAGGTGCAGTTGCTCGCCTCGTGGCTGCGCGAGCTCGGACACGAAGTCGTGGTGACGTTCGAGCCGGGCGACACGAAGATGGGTGCGCAGATGCGCGAGGTGTTGCTGCACGGCGACGCGCCGCTCGACGAACGCACTGAGTTGTTGCTGATGCTTTCCGACCGGGCGCAGCACGTTGCCGAAGTCGTTCGGCCTGCGCTCGCGCGCGGTGCGATCGTCGTCTGTGACCGCTTCGCGCCCTCGACGCTCGCGTACCAGGGCGCGGGGCGCGGTCTCGGTGTCGAGGAGGTCGAAGCGTTGAATCGCTTCGCAACCGGCGGGCTCGAACCCGATGTCGTCGTCGTTCTCGACGTGCCCGACGACGTCGCCGAGGCGCGGCTCACGGGCGATCGCGATCGCGTCGAACGCGCCGGGCTCGCGTTCCACGCTCGGGTGCGGGCTGCATACCGGGAGCTGGCCGGCCCGCGCGGCTGGCTCGTCGTCGACGGCACCGGTTCACCCGCCGACGTCGCGGGACGAGTCCGGGAAGCGGTCGGCGCACGCATTTCCTAGTCTGACGCCGATGTTCGCGGAGATCGTCGGTCAGGAGCGCGCGGTCGAGACACTCGAACGCGCCGCGGCGCGGCCCGGGCATGCGTATTTGTTGGTCGGCCCGCGCGGTTCCGGCGTCGAAGATGCGGCGCGCGGTTTCGCGGCGCTGCTGATCGGCGCGGGTGAAGACGACGACGATCGCGCCCGCCGCCTCGCGTTGCGCGGCGTGCACCCCGACATCGTCGAGTTCGAACCGGCGGGCGCGTCGTACCGCGTGAAGGAAGACGTGCGCGAGCGCATCTTGCCCGAAGCGGCGCGTTCGCCGATCGAAGCGGAACGCAAGGTTCTGATTCTCTTCGAGGCCGAGCGCTTGCGCGGCAACCAGAACGAGTCGGCGAATGCGATGCTGAAGACACTCGAGGAACCGCCGGCGCGCACCGTCGTGGTGCTCGTGACGTCGGTGCCCGACGATCTCCTGCCGACGATCCGTTCGCGCTGTCAGCGCATCGATTTCGTGCCCCTCACCGACGGCGAGGTCGCGTCTGCGCTCGAACGGGATGGCGTCCCCGCCGCCGACGCGGCCGCAATTGCCGCCGTCGCCGGTGGCCAGCTCGCGCGCGCCCGCGCGTTCGCCGGACCGTTACGCGACCTGCGGGCCGCGTTTGCGTCGGCCCCCGCGCGCGTCGACGGTCGGGGCGCGACCGCGCTCGCGCTCGCCGAAGAACTCGACGCGGCCGTCGAAGCTGCCGCCGCGACCGTTGCCGCGCGCCAGCACGAAGAACTCGAAGCGTTCGATGCCGAAATGGAACGGCTCGGCTACGAGCAGCGTGAGGCGCAACGGCTGCGTCGCCGCATCGAAGAGCGGCACAAGCGGGAGACGCGCCGCACACGGATCGACTTGCTCGTCGAAGGTGTTACCGCGATCGAAGGCGTGTACCGCGACGCGCTCGAGGCGTCACCCTCGGCCACGGTGCACGTCTCGCCGCGGGCGGCTGCGGCCGCGCTCGACGCATGCCGCGAAGCGCGGGAAGCGTTTCTCATCAACGAAAAGGGCGTAATGCGGCTTGTCGCTTTGCTCATGGCGTTGCCGGTCGTCTGAGTAGTCTTCCGACTGCATGAAGGCGCTCGTCACCGGCGGGGCCGGTTTCATCGGCTCGCACGTGGTCGACGCACTCGTCGGCCGGGGCGACGAAGTTGTCGTTCTCGACGACCTGAACACGGGCTTCCGCGAAAACGTGCATCCCGGCGCGCCGGCTCGTCGTCGGGTCCATTGCCGACGATCGCGTCGTGCGCGAGGTGATGAACGGCACCGAGGTCGTGGTGCACATCGCCGCGCACAAGGCCGTGCTGCGCTCAGTCGACCAGCCGGTCGAGACCGATCACGTGAACACGCACGGAACGTTGGTCTTGCTCAAAGCCGCGGTCGACGCCGGTGTGCGGCGCGTGGTGTACGCGTCGTCGAGCAGCGTCTACGGCGGCGCCGCGAAAATGCCCACGCCCGAGGACGAACCGCTCATGCCGCGGTCGCCGTATGCGGTCACGAAACTCGCGGCTGAGCACTACTGCCGCGTGTTCACCGAGGTCTACGGACTGGAAACCGTCCGCCTGCGGTACTTCAACGTGTTCGGCCCGCGGCAACGCCCCGACGCGGCCTACGCGGCAGTGATCCCACTGTTCATCCGGGCCCTGCTCGACAATCGTCCGGTCGTGATCTACGGCGACGGCAAGCAGTGCCGGGACTTCACGTACGTGGCCGACGTTGTTGCGGCCAATCTCGCCGCGATCGGAGCGTCCTCCGACCGCTGTGCGGGTCGGGTCTACAACATCGCCGCCGGCCAGTCGTGGTCGTTGCTCGACCTCCTCGCCGCGCTCGGCCGCGTCCTCGACGTGCGCCCGTTGATGACCTTCGATGCGCCGCGAGCAGGCGATGTGCATGCCAGCCAGGCCGACGCCCGGGCGGCGGCGCGCGATTTGGGCTTCTCGTGCGAGGTCGGTTTCGACGAGGGTCTCCGGCGCACCGTCGAGTGGTTCCGCACGCTACGTGCCGTCTCCGACGACGTGGGCGCGCGCTGAGTGAGGGTGTAACGACCCCTCGTTACCAGCAGTTACGCTTTGCCGCCAATGGCGGACACCCAACCGAATGCGGGCGCGGCGCCGACTGAGCGCGGCTTCGAAATTCGTGACTACGTCAACGTGCTGCGGCGGCGCAAGGCGATTGTCATCGTTGCCGTTGCTGTCACGCTCGGTGTCGCGATCGTGGCATCGTTCGTCCAGACGCCGGTGTACGAGTCCGAAGCGCGCGTGCTGCTCAGCACCGATCAGAACAGCTCGTTGTTCAACAGCAACAACGACTCTTCGTCGTCCGATCCGGAGCGCGTCGCAGCCACGGAAGTGGAAGTTGTGCAGAGTGCGCCGGTCGCGCACGCGGTGCAGAAGGCCATCGGAATCTCGCCAAACATTTCGGCAAGCGTGATAACCAACACGAACGTCTTGTCTATCAAGGCGCGCAACACGAACGCGAACAACGCCGCCAAGATTGCAAACGCGTACGCCAATGCGTACGTCGACGTGAAGCGCAGGCAGCGTGTCGACGACTTGCTCGCGACATCCGCACAGGTGCAGTCGAAGATCGACGACATCAACAAGCAAGTCTCTGCGCTCGACGGCCAGGCCGCGAGCGCGTCGTCCGCGCAGCAAGCCGACATCAGCCAGCAACGCGACGCGCTGTTCAGCCAACAGGCGACGTTCAAACAGACGCTGTCGCAACTCCAAGTCGAAACGGCAACCGCGAGTGGTGGTGCCCAACTCGTGACCCCCGCCGTTGCGTCGGGCTCACCGGTCGAGCCGAGGCCGATCCGCTCGATCGCACTGGCGCTGGCGTTGGGTCTCGTGCTCGGCATCAGCGTTGCGTTCGGCGTCGAGTATCTCGACGACTCCATCAAAGGCATGGAAGACCTCGAACGGGCGGGCGACGGCGCGCCGGTGATCGCGGTGATCCCCCGCTTTGGCGAAGCACGAGAACGGGGCGCCGCGCTCGTTACTCGTTCTCGTCAAACTTCCGCAGCGGCCGAAGCGTTCCGTTCGTTGCGGACGTCGGTGCAATTCATGGGCCTCGACGCGCCGATGCGGATCGTGCAAGTCACGAGTCCGAACGCGGCCGAAGGCAAGACCACGACGGTCGCCAACCTCGGCGTTGCGATCGCGGGCACGGGCACTCGCGTCGTCATCATCGACTTCGACTTGCGCCGTCCGCGGCTCCACGAGATCTTCGAGCTGAGCAACGACAAGGGCTTCACATCGGTCCTGCTCGGACAAGTCGAGCTGAACGACGCGTTGCGCGAGATTCCGGGCACACACGGCATGGCACGCGTCCTCACGTCGGGTCCGTTGCCGCCGAATCCATCGGAGCTGCTGAGTTCGCCCCGGGTGCAGAAGCTCATCGACGAAGTGGCTGAACGCGTCGACGTTGTCGTGCTCGACACGCCGCCCGTGCTGCCGGTCACTGACGCCCTGGTCGTGAGCCGTTGCGTCGACGCCGTCATACTCGTGACCGCGGCCGGCACCACGACCCGTCGCGTCGCGCAGCGGGCCGTGGAGTTGCTGCGCCAAGTCGGAGCCCCGTTGCGCGGTCTGGTACTCAATCGTGCCAGTGACAAGTTCGGTTATGGGTACGGCTACGGCTATGGAAACGGATACGGCGCGAACGAAGGCGACAAAGAGAAGCCGACCGAGCGGTCGAGTCGCCGACGGTCGCGCGCGGGCTCGCGCGGAAGCTGAGACGGCAGAGCGGCCATGAGAGTCGTCATCGTCGGCCAGGGATACGTCGGGTTACCGGTCGCAATGCGGGCTGTCGAAGTTGGCCACGATGTCGTGGGCTTCGACGTCGACGAGGAACGCATCAAGGCACTCAGTGTCGGTGAGTCGTACGTCGACGACGTGTCGAACGAGCGGGTCGCGGCCGCGATCGCGAGCGGCCGGTACAAACCGACCGCTGTTGCCGAACAGTGTGCCGACTTCGACATCGCCGTGATCAGCGTGCCGACACCGCTCGCGGAAGGGGTTCCCGACCTTCGCCACATCGAGCAAGCCGCGGCGATGCTCGCGCCACTCGTGCGCAAGGGCGCGTGCGTCGTCCTCGAATCGACCACGTATCCCGGCACCACCGAGGAACTCGTCGCGCCGATCCTCGAAACCGGTTCGGGTCTCGCCGCGGGTGTCGACTTCCAACTCGGCTACAGCCCCGAACGCATCGACCCGGGCAGCGTCCAGTGGACGTTCGAGCGCATTCCGAAAGTGGTGTCGGGTATCGACGCCGCGTCGCTCGCAACGGTGCAGGGGTTCTATGACACGCTGGTCGACGAGACGGTCGCGGTGTCGAACACGCGCGTTGCCGAGATGGTGAAGCTGCTCGAAAACACGTTCCGCCACGTGAACGTCGCGCTCATGAACGAACTCGCGATGTATGCCGGTGATCTCGACGTCGACATCTGGGAAGCGATCGACGCCGCGTCGACGAAACCATTCGGGTATCTGCGCTTCACGCCCGGTCCCGGCGCCGGTGGGCATTGCCTTCCGGTTGACCCGTCGTATCTGTCGTGGCAAGTGCGCCGCCGGCTCGGGCACGCGTTCCGTTTCGTCGAACTCGCGAACGACGTCAACCAGCACATGCCCGACTACGTCGTTCGCCGGTTGATCGCGTCGTTGAACCGCGCCGGGAAACCGGTGAAGGGCACGCGTCTCTTGTTGTTGGGTCTCGCGTACAAACGCAACACGGGCGACGCGCGCGAATCTCCCGCGGCGGTCGTCGCCGAGCAGCTGGCGGCGCTCGAGGCCGACGTACGCGTCGCCGACCCCCACGTGCGTGAGCACGCGCTCGACAGTCGCGTCGCGCGCGTCGACGCGACCGAGGACGAAATTGCGGCCGCCGACATGATCGTCGTGCTCACCGACCACGACGCGTTCGACTTCGATCTCGTCGGGCGCGCCGGTCGCGTCGTGTTCGACACGCGCAACCGCGTGTCGGGCGCGAACGTCGAACGGCTCTAGAGCCCGCGCTCGCGCGCGATGTTTTCGTAGATCGCCTCGGTGTCAGCGACAAGGCGGGCCGTGCTGAAGCGAGCGCGGGCCCGGGCGCCGGCCGCATCGCCCATCTTGGCCGCAAGTTCCGGCGTCGCAACGAGGCGGAGGACCGCGTCGGCGATCAGTTCGGGATCGAGCGACGTGACGAATCCGGTTTCGTCGTGCGCCACGACCTCCGACGCGCTGCCGACGTCGGTTGTCACCACCGGCCGTTCGCACATCGCGGCCTCGATGAGCGATACCGGCATTCCTTCGTTATCGGAAGTGAGGGCCACGGCGTCAGCCGCCGAATAGACGACGCCGACATCGGCCTGCCAGCCGAGGAAGTGTACGCGTTCGCCGAGGGGCGCGCATTGCTCCCGGAGATCGTCGAGAAGCCCGCCTTCCCCGGCGATTGCGAAATGGGTTTCGGGGTGAACGCGCGCAACGAGACGTGCAACTTCGGCGAACCGATCCGGTCGCTTGACCGCAGTCATGCGGGCAACGAACGCGACGATGGGTGCGTCGGAAGGGAGGCCCAACTTGTCGCGTGCCGCGGCGCGCGGAAGCACATTGGGCTCGGGAACGCCCGGCGGCACTACGACGTATTGGTCGGGCCGGCCTATGCGCGCTTCGAGGAGGTCGTCACGGACGCGCGCGCCAACGGCGGCAAGCGTGGTCGTCCGGCGCGCGAGTGATCGTTCGACGACGACGACGGCGTGCGTTTTGGCCGGAGAGAAGTAGCCGTGCAACAGGTGGCCGTGGAAGGTGTGCACGCGCGCGGGACGCGGCGCGTGATCGCCGCGATGCGGCCGATGACCCCGGCCTTGGCCGTGTGCGTGTGCACGATGTGCGGCCGGAACTCGTTGATTGCGCGCGCGACGTGGCGCAGCGCCAGGAGGTCGTCGGTCGGCCGCACCGACCGTCCCAAGCCCGGAACCCGCTGCGCAACCACGGAGGGCGCGCGCAGTTCGAGATAGTCGGCTTCGTCGGGTTCGACGGTGCCCACGAGGAGGCGATGGTCGAACCGATCGGGATCGAGACCAGTTTCGAGCGCCGATACCTGAAGCGCCGGCCCGCCGACGTTCGTGCGTGCGATGAGCCGCAGCACTCGCAGAGGTTCACCGGCGTGGCGTTCGGAACGTGATGCCACAGAAAACCCTATCGTCCATTCAGTCGATTTCTCGCGCATAGTGTCGAAGAGGTTTCGTGGCCCAACGACACTGCAGGTCGTGACCCGATGGGTGTTCCGCTGACGATCCGAGCGAAGCAACGCGGCGCCTCGCGTCCGGAGATGCCGTGGCTCAATGCGAGCCGGCGCTCAACTGCTCTGCGCGTCGGGTTCATCGCAGGGTGCGCGGCGATCGGCCTCGTGATTACGCGATCGCCGAAACTCGCGGTCGCCGCGGTCGCGATACTCGTTGCCGCGCTCATGCCGGCATGGCTGCTCGTGACCGGATCGCTCGTCACGGTGCGCGGCTTCAATGGGTTGCTTCCGCCGCGCCGGGCTCATGAGCTGGCAGTCGGTCTCCGCGTTCTTGGTTCTCGCGGCCGTCGCGAAATGGATGATCGCTCGCCGCAGTCGAGCGCGTGTCCGTCCCAGCCGTTTGGCACTTCTGATCGTCGCGCTCATGGTGTGGTTGCTCGTGACCGCAATCGCGCTCGGCACAGTCTTTACCGCGCCGCTGCGCCTGGTGCCGTTTGCGCTGATTCCGCTGACGTACTGCGAAACCAAGCGCGGCGAACAACTGATGCTGAAAGGCATCGTTACCTTCGCGCTCGTCGAAGCGGCGCTCAGCATTCGTCAGTTCCCGGTGCGTCTGTACGGCGTGCATGTCGGCGACCCGCACGAGATGGGCTTCTTGCTCGTCGGCGCGCTCGCCCTTGTCATCAGCGACACCGTGCGTCTCAAGCATCCGCGTTGGATAACGGCCGCACTCCTTGTTTCTATTGTCGCAACGAGAACACGCGGGGTTTGGCTCGCGACGTTGGTACTGCTCGCGCTCTTTGTGCTCCCGAGGTCGACGGGGCGCCGCGCGCTCCTTGTCGCCGTAGGCGCGGTGGTTCTCGGGGCTTTGCTGTTCTCGCCGTTGACACACGCATTCGACTTGAACCCGGCGAGTAGCTCGATTCGCACGACCACGGTGTCTGCGGGATTGAAGAAGCGGGGCACCACCCAATCTTCGGTGAAGGGTGGTCGTCGACGAAGGTCACGCCGGGTGTGCCGCGACCCCCGGCGAATCGGCCCTACGATCTCGTCGTGTTTTTCGCGGTCGTCGGCGGATTCCCGGCTGCGATTCTCGCGCTCGCGATGTTGGTCGAGGCGCTCAGAATCTCATCGCGTCGCCATTTCGGCGCGTTGCTGTTCTTCGGCGCGTTCATCGCGTTTTCGATATCGGAATCGACGCTGTATCCAGGTTCAATCACCGCGCCTTTGTTCTTCATCTTCTGCGCACTGGCGACGCTCGGTGTGCCGAACACCTCCCGCCTCGCGCGTGCGAACGTGACTCGATGAAAAACGTCTGCTACATCGTTCCGGAACACACGGCCGATTCGATGCAACACTTCGCGCACGTGCCGAACTTGCTTGAGGCTCTCGCGAGGCACGGACGAGTTGCGGCGATCGTCGAGCGCGGAGAGCCGCTCGACACGCCCGGCATCGAGCCCGTCATCGTGTTGCCGAATCGCGCGTCTTGGAATCCGCTGCGCGTTGTCGATTACGTCCGCGCCGCGTGCCGGCTCCGTGCTGCAGGCTTCGAGACGTACTTTATTCGCTACTCCCGCATGGCCACGACGGTGTTGCTGCTCGCGCGTCCATTTATGAAGCATCGCATCGTTTTCTGGTCGAGCGGCCAGGCAGATATGCGGGATCCCGACGGCGGAGGACTCCGGGCCGCTCGGGGCGTCAAACAACGCTGGAACCTGTGGATCAGTCGTTCTGTCGATCAGTTCGTCACCGGTCCCGAGACGATGATGGCGTACATGCAGCAGCGGTGGAATCTTCGTCCCGAACGCGTCGCGTTGCTTTACAACGACATCGACACCGATCGCTTCGCTCCGGCCCCGCGTGAGGAACGCGACGCGTCGCGGGCCGCGCGCGGATGGCAGGACGACTTTGTTGTGTTGGTCGTCCATCGCCTCGCGTACCGCCGGGGTTCGCGCCTGCTCGTTCCGATCTTCGAAAAGCTGCGGGCCGCCGGTGTTGACGCGCGACTTGTTCTGGCCGGCGACGGACCCGATCTCGATCGCGTTCGTCGCGAGGCGGCCGAGAGTGCGCACGCGTCGTCGATTGAAGTTCTCGGACCCGTCGCAAACCGCGACCTTCCCGATCTCTATCGCGCCGCTGACTGTTTCTTGATGCCTTCGTACGAAGAAGGCTTTCCGCGCGTGCTGCTCGAAGCGATGGCGACCGAGGTGCCGGTGGTCACCACCACTGCGGGCGGCTCGGCCGATGTGGTCGGTGAGAGCTACCCGTATCTCGTCCCGACGGGAGATGTCGACGCGATGGCGCGTGCGCTGTCTGAGCTGCATGACCTCACGCCCGAGTCGCGTGCCGAGATCGCGCAATCACTTCGGGAGCGCGTCGTCGAGCGCTTTGCAACCGAGCCCGTTGCCGAGATGCTCGCGCGGTTGCTCACATGAACGACCGAGTCCACCTCGTCACGATCGGTGGACACCGCTGGCTCTCGCCCGCCGAAACGCAGGAGCCGGATTTTCGTGTTGCGCAGGGGCTCGCTGAGCGGCTCGGTGGCGAGCATCACGTGATTGCACGCACGGCTGTTGCGCAAGCGGCCAGCGTCGACCGGTCGGGTGCAGTCACGGTGCACCGCCTCGATAACCAGTCGGCATGGTCGTTCGCCCGCCGCGCCCGCGACGTGACGCGCTCGCTCGCCGCGTCCTTCGATGCGCCAGTCGTTGTCACGACGAGCGACGTTGCCGGCGCGTTGGCGATGTGGCGGCCTCCCGTGCGGGTGTCTGTTGTCGTACAAGTGCAGGGATCGGTACTCGATCCCGGAAGCGAATACGGCTCAGTCGCCAAGCGGTTCGCGATCCGCACGACCATGCGAATGGCGGTGCGACGCGCCAACGCAGTGCGCAGCGTTGAACGCAACCATTGCCGAACAAGCACGCGCGGCGGGTGCACGCGGGCCGATCGGGGTGATCGGCAGTCGCGTTGACGTCGAGCAGTTTTCACCGGCCGCCGGCAATGCCGCGCGCGGTCGGCGCATCGGCACGGTTGGCGGGCTCCTTGCAGTCAAGAACCAAGCCGTGCTGCTCGACGCGATGGCCGATCTTGTGCCCGATCAGCCCGATGCCGAACTGGTGCTCGTTGGTGACGGACCCTTGCGGTCGGCCCTTGTAGACCGGGCTCGCCGGCTCGGCATCGATACGCACGTAAAGTTCACCGGAAATATCCCGCACCGAGACGTCATCGAAGTTTTGCGATCGCTCGCGGTTTACGCACAGCCATCCTTCTCGGAAGGCGAGCCGCGCGCACTGCTAGAAGCCCAGGCGGTCGGGCTTCCCGCCGTCGTCTCCGATATCCCTGCCCATAGGGGGATCGTGGCCGACGAGCAGCAGGGGGTTCTTGTGCCGACCGACGACCCACACGCCTGGGCGAAAGCCCTGCGCCGCGTGCTCGACGACCGCGCACTCGGCGCGCAGCTCGGTGACGCGGCGCGCAGGCGCGTCGTCGGCGAGCACGAGTTCGACTCGTTGCTCGATCGCTTCGCGGATTTCCTTCGCACCGCAGCGAGGAACGCGTGACGCCGCGCAAGATTTTGAGGCTCACCCGGCGGTTGCCTCCATGTCCGGGCGGCCAAGAAATCCATGTCTTCGAACTCACGCGACGGCAGATAGACGCCGGTTGCGAGATCGAGCTGTGGTACTCGGAAGGTAACGAGGTTCCCGCTGGAGCGGTTGGCCATCTCGTTCCGCCGTCCGTTCTTCGAGTTCCGTCGACTATGTACGCGGCGGGTTCGTACGCACGTCGCGCCACGCGAAATATGCGCGTGAACGAGGCCGATCTCGTCCATGTGCATGGTGACCTCGCAGAGGCGTGGTTTGGGCATCGAGCATCGCGTGCCCTGAAATCGCCGCTGGTTTTGACGGTCCACGCCGGGCTCAACCCGCGGTACACACAACCGTCGCGCGTCGCGTTCCGACACGTCGACCATTTCTTCGCGCTCGGAAGCAGCGTTGCTGCCGATCTACGCCGGTGCGGCGTCGAACGCGATCGCATCACCATCACCTCGAGCGGCCTCGACTTCGAGCTGCTCGGCCCGTATCTCGACCGCGGGCTTCCCGCGCAGCCCCGACTCGTTTCGGTCGGTGCGCTCAACGCAATGAAGAGCCACGAGACGGTTTTGGCGGCCGCCGCGGAGGTACGCAAGGCGTACCCCGAGCTCGAGGTCTTCGTCGTTGGCGAAGGGCCCGAGCGAACGCGCCTCGAATCCCTGATCGACGGAACCCCAAATGTCTATCTGACGGGCCAGCTTTCCCGTCCGGAGGTCTACGAGATCGTTTCGCATTCGTCGGTGTTCGCGCTCGCATCGCGCCGCTTGGCGGCCAAGGCCGAGGGCGTGCCCACCGCGTTGTTGGAAGCAATGGCGATGGCCCGGCCTTGCGTCGTTTCGTCCGCGTGCACACCTGATGCGATCGCGCCGCGCGACTCCGGCGCGTACACAACCGCCGATCCCGAGTCGCCCGAGTCGTTCGCGTCGGCCATCTGCCAGTTGCTTGACGACACCGCGGCCGCGCGCTCTATGGGCAAGAGGGCGGCCGCAGCAGTTGCCGAGCTCGGGTGGGACGACATCGCCGCACGCGTCAACGCTGTGTATGACTTGCTGCTCGACGAACGCGCCGACCGTCGGTGAACCCGGCAACGTTGTGGGGCCGGCTACGGGACCGCGCGAGCGGCGCCGCGGGCGAGGCGTCCTTGCTATCGCTCGCGACCCAACTCGAAGCTCTGTTCTCGTTCGTCACAGTTGTCGCGCTTACGCGAAACACGACCATCTCGAAGGCCGGCGAAGTGTTCTTCGCGCAAGCGCTCGCCGCCGTCATCTTCCTCTTTACCGACCCGCGGCTGGAAGACTCGCTGCAGCGCTACGCCGCGCTGCTGCGCGAACGCGGCAACCCTGGTTCGGCTCGGACGCTTTACGCTCGTTGCTTCCAACTCGACACTGCAATCGCACTCGGCTCGGGCGCGGTCGTCGCGCTGATACTCGGCGCGATCCGGCCGGGCAATCACGGTGTCTTCAACGCCACGTTCTTCGCGCTTGCCATTACCAACGCGACACTCCAAGCGCCGATCGGTTCCGCCACGGCGGGCTTCGCAATCTCCGGCAAGCTGCTTGATCTTGGCAAGTGGCGCATCGGGATCGCGATCGTGTCGTCGACCGTCAATGTAATTGCGATCGTGACCGGAGGCCCGGCTTGGTACCTCGCGTTGAACGCGGTCACGACGGGCCTGGCGACGATCGCCCTCGGGATCGCGAGCAGCCGCCTCGTCGCTCACCGTTACGGTCGAGCGGAGCCAATTCCGCAGGGCGCGGTTCCCGGCTTTGTCGGTTTCACCGTGAAGAGCTCGCTCGCCACTTCTGTTGCGTTTGCCTCGGATCAAGTGCTCTACACGGCCGCGGGCGCGGCCGGAGGCGCAACGTTTCTTGCGCAATATCGCGTCGCGACGGCGCCCGGCCGCTTCGTTTCCGCGGGCGCGAGCCCAGTCGCCTCGGTGTTGTTCCCGCGGGCAAGTTCAGCGGCCGCGCGCGGTGACCCCAGCGAAGTGCGCGAGCTGCACGAACGGGCCTCGAGGTGGATGGCGCCGATCGCAGCTGCGATCACGCTGAGTGGATTCGTTGCGATCCCCGTCGTGCTTCCGTTCCTTTATGGCGCCAAGTACAAGTCGGTGGTCGTGCCCTGTTCGATCTTCGTCGCGGCTGCGTCGGTGCGAGCGATCGTGATTTGGTCCAAGACGATCTTGCTCGCGGTCGGTCGGCCCGGGCTGCGGCTCGTCGAACTACTTCTCGAGTCGCTCGTGATGTTCGGCGCGGTTATTTGGTTCGCCCATTCGCACTCGCTGTTGGCCCTGAGCCTCGTGCAATTGGGCATCTCAGCGGTGGTCATGACCTGGTGGTTGGCACTGTTGCGGTGGCCTCGACTGCTTGTGATGCCAGAACCTGGACCGGTGGCGTTTGCGACCGATGATGTACGCACGGCGTGAAGAAACCACGTTCTCCAACTTCGCGGCTCTATGCTCCCGAGGCTTCCCATGACCACGTATCTCGTCACTGGCGGTGCCGGATTCATCGGCTCTCATCTCGCCGATCGTTTGACGGAACGGGGTGACGCGGTCATCGCGCTCGACAACCTGTCGACGGGTGGGCTCGCGAACATCCGTCATCTGCAGGGCCGTCCCAACTTCCGTTTTGAACACGGTTCGGTGCTCGACGAGCTGGTCGTCGACGAACTCGCGCACGGGAGCGACGTCATCGTGCACCTCGCGGCCGCCGTTGGGGTGAAGCTCATCGTCGAGCAGCCGCTGCGATCGCTGACGACCAACATTCGCGGCTCCGAGGTCGTGCTCGACGCGGCCCATCGCTATCGCTGCAAGACGCTCGTCGCGAGTACGTCGGAGGTCTACGGCAAGAATCCGGCAGTGCCGCTCGCGGAGACCGCGGATCGCGTGCTCGGCGCGTCAACGGTCGCGCGTTGGGCATACAGCACCGCGAAATCTGTCGACGAGATTCTCGCGTTTGCGTATCACAAAGAACGCGGCCTGCCGACCGTGGTCGTTCGCATGTTCAACACGGTCGGGCCCCGTCAAAGCGCGGCGTACGGCATGGTGATCCCGCGTCTCGTTCGCCAAGCGATTGCCGGGCAACCGTTGACGGTCTACGGCGACGGCACACAAACGCGTTGTTTTTGTCACGTGCACGACGTTGTCAGCGCGCTCGTCGGGCTGCTGGACCGTGACAACACGGTGGGTGAGGTCTACAACATCGGATCGCAGCATGAGATCTCGATGACGGAACTCGCGCGCCGCATCGTGACGCGCAGCGGCAGCAACTCTGAGGTACGTCTGATTCCTTACGACGAGGCCTACGAGTCGGGCTTCGAAGACATGCTGCGCCGAGTTCCCGACACGAGCAAGTTGAATCGCCTCATTGGGTGGAAGCCGACACGCAGTCTCGACGAGATACTCGACGAGATCATCGCGGAAGCCCGCGCCGAGGGCGAGATCTCGATCACTGACGACATCACGACGATGGACGTCGCGGTCGCGCCTGCGACTGAATGAGGACAGGCGCGTTCGTCCTGGCGCATGAGATTTGGGCGCTGCTCCTGTCGCGCGATTCGACTTGGGCCATGAAGTCGCGGTTGCGTGTCGCGTGGGTCGTGAAGGCGTGGGCGACTGGCGGTGCTGAGCGGATGCTGCTCGATCTCGCGCCGTTCTTTGCGGACGAAATCGACGTCGTCGCGGTCGCCGCGCATGCCGAGCCCGACGACCTCGTGCCCGCAATGACGGCTGCCGGTATCAATGCGCAAAAGCTCGACTCGCCGATATGGCCGCTCCGGCTGCGGCGGCTGTTGGAGCATGAGCACATCGACATCGTCCATTTCCACGGACCCTACGTCGCGGGCCTTGGGCGCCCCGCGATGGCCGGCATGCAGGTACGCATCGTCGGCAGTGAGCACAACATGTGGTCGTCGTATCGACGCCCATCGCGTGCGCTGAGCCGGTGCACCTTCGGGCGAAACGACGCGGTGATAGCGGTTTCCGACGCCGTTGCTGGTGAGCTGAAGAAGTCAGGCTTGCGGGGAAGCGAGCGTGTACGCGCGATACGCAACGGTATCGACATCGATGCTGTGCGGGCCGACGCTGCGCGCGGCCTCGTCGCTCCGATCGCGGAAGCGCCTCGCTATGTCTGCGTCGGACACTTACGCAATCGCAAAGGTGTCGACGTGTTGTTGCACGCGTCGCGCTCGATTCCGGACGTGCGCGGTATCGTCGTCGGTGACGGCGAAGATGCTGAGCACTTGCGGCGGTTGCGCGACGAGCTGAACGCCGACGTCGACCTGTTGGGCAACCGGCCCGACGCGCGCGCGATCACTGCGGCCTCCGACGTGTTCGTCGTGCCGTCGCGAACCGAAGGAACCCCGCTCGCGCTGCTGGAAGCGATGGCGCTCGAAAAGCCGATCGTGGCGACTGCGGTGGGCGGCATCCCCGAGCTCCTGACGGATGACGAGAATGCCTTGCTGGTGCCGCCCGAGTCGCCGTCGGCGCTGGCGGGTGCGATTGCGCGTTTGCTGAACGAGCGAGACGTCGCTTCCCGGCTCGGCGCCGCGGCGCGCGAGACGGTCGAGCGGGAGGCGAACGTGCGCACGACCGCGGCCGCCTATCTCGACGTCTATCGCAGCCTCGAGCGGTAGCTCGCGCGCACCGTAGCCATGGTCAGCGTGCCCTCTACACGCAGTTAGCCTCTTCGCCCGTGGACCGGTCGCTGCTGGCGTTTGCACTCGCGTTCGTCGCGTGCCTCGTGCTGACGCCGCTGATGCGCCGGGTCGCGGTCGGGATCGGGCTGGTCGACCGGCCCGCGGCGCGCAAAGTCCATACCCGCGAAGTGCCCTACATGGGTGGGATCGCGATCGCGGGCGCCGCGCTCGTCGGGATGCTCGTGCGACCGGCGGCTGCGCCCCGCATCGGCTTCCTCGTGTTCGTCGCCGTGATCCTCGCGCTCGTCGGCTTGCTCGACGACGAGCGCACGCTTCCCGTGCGGCCGCGTTTGTTCGTGCAGATCGCCGCCGCGGTTGCAGCAGTCGCAGTGGGTGTACGCACACACCCGACCGGGATCGCGGTGTACGACGTCGTCTTTACCGTGTTGTGGATCCTCGCGATGACGAACGCGATGAACTTGCTCGACAACATGGACGGTCTCGCGGCCGGTGTCGGCGCGGCGATGTCGGGCGGCGTGTTCCTCGTCGCGAGCTTTGCGCACCAAGACGTCGTGTCCACGCTCGCGGCCGGCATCTGCGGCGCGTGTCTCGGCTTCCTCGCGTTCAACTGGCGGCCGGCATCGATCTTCATGGGTGACGCGGGCGCGTTGTTCCTCGGGTACGCGCTGTCGATCGCAGTGCTGGAAGTACACATGACCGCGCCCGCGCCGGGAACGGTGCTCGTGCGCGCGATCTTCTTCGGCCTACCGATTCTCGACACGACGACGGTGATCTTCGGTCGCATGCGACGCGGCATCCCGGTGACACGCGGCGGACGCGATCACTTGTCCCACCGGCTCGTCGACTGCGGACTCTCGCAAGGCGCGGCCGTGGCCGTGCTCGTCGGTGTCGAGGGCGTGCTCAGCGTGATCGCCGTGTTCGCGGCGCGCTCGGTCATCGGCGTGTTGCCCGCGGTCGTCGCGGCGGTCGTCGTCCTCGCGGCCCTGTCGATCTTCAGCAACCGCGCGTTCGTCTACAACGAAGGCGTTGTCGGGCTGCCGCGCGCGTTGAAGTTCGGGGTGCTCGGGCTGGGCGTGGCGGTTGTCGCCATCGTGGGTGTCGTCGGCCTGGGCGCGCTGTCGGTGCGGCGCAACGTCGACCGCGCGCGCAACGACGTCGAAGACGCGATCACGTCGCTTCGGGCCGGCGATACCGCGCAGGCCGAAGCGCAGTTCGATGACGCGAACGCGCAATTCCACACCGCCCACAGCGCGCTCGGCTCGCCGTTCGTCTCGGTCGGGAAGCTCGTTCCCGTCGTCGCGCCCAACCTCGATGCGGCGCGGCAGATCGTCACAACTGGCGAATCGCTTTCGCAGGCCGGCGCCAAGCTGGCGCGCGGCGTCGACCCGAAGACGCTCGAAGTCGACCAGGGCACGGTTCCCATTGCCGAAGTGCGCAAAGTCGCACCTGATCTCGCGTCCGCCGACGCGTTGCTTCGAACGAGCCGCGACCAGCTCGCGAAGATCCCGCGTCGGTATTTGTTACCGATCGTGTCGGACGCGATCGACACGCTGCAATCACGCTTGCAATCGGCGCAGACCGACGCCGACGACGCCGCGACCGCCGCGCGCGTCGTACCCGATCTCTTCGGCGCCAACGGAACGCGTCGTTACTTCCTCGCGGTGCAGAACAGCGCCGAGCTCCGCGCGACGGGCGGCTTCATCGGCAACTGGGGCGTCCTCGTCGCCCAAGACGGCCACATGCACCTCGAACAGTTCGAACGGCTGGCGGCACTCAATGGCGACGGTGATCCGGGGGCACGGGTGTTGCGGGCGCCGCAAGACTTCGTCAACCGCTACTCGCGCTTCGGTCTCACGTCGAACTGGCAGAACGTCAACATGTCGCCCGACTTCCCGACCGACGCGCAAGTCATCTCGAACTTGTTGCCACAGTCGGGTGGACCCCAGGTCGACGGCGTGCTCGCGGTCGACTCCAACGGCCTGGCTTCGCTGTTGCAGTTGACCGGACCGATTTCGGTTCCCAACTGGCCCACGCCGATCACCGCATCAAATGTCGTCCAGGTGACATTGCACGACGCGTACGTTCGCTTCACCGGTGAAAACGAACGCGCCGAATTTCTCGGCGAAGTCGCGCGCAAAGTGTGGGACGTTGCAACGTCGGCGCATCTGGGCTCGCCGCAACACATCGGCAAAGCGTTGAGCACCGCGGTGACCGACGGGCATCTCATGATGTGGTTCAACCGGTCCGGTGAAGAAGGGCTCGCGCGCGACCTCGGCGCGGCTGGACAGATCACGTCGCCGCACGGCGACTCGCTGATGCTCGTGAGTCAAAACGCGGCCGGCAACAAGGCCGACTACTTCCTCAATCGCAAGGTGTCGTACGACGTGACGTTGCATCCCAACTCGGACGCATCGCAGGTGCAGATCGACGGACAACTCGACGTCGACTTGCACAACGCGACACCCGCGTCGGGATTGCCGGCGATCATGATCGGTCCGTACAACTCCACCTACCAGGCCGGCGAGAACCACGCGTTCGTCTCGCTGTACACGCCGAACGCATTCAGCGGTGCGACACTCGACGGCAAGCCGGCCGAACTGGAGTCGGCGCGCGAGTTGGGCCGCAACGTCTATTCGTCGTACATGAGCATGCCGTCGGATACCGACGGCACGATGGGGCTCAATCTTTCCGGCCAGGAGCCGCTCACCGACGGGTGGTACCGGCTCGATGTGTTGAAGCAGCCGACGATGCGGCCCGACGCCGTCGCGGTCGCGGTCGAAGTGCCGTCGGGTTGGAAGATCGTCGACACCTACGGCCTGAAGATCGACCCCAAGGATCCGAGACGGGCGACGTTCAGCGGCTCGGCCGCCGGTGCGCTCACGCTCGGTGTTCGCCTCGCGCGCTCGGGGGGCAGCCTGCTCGATCGGCTCCGCGCCGGCTGAGTTTTTTGGTTGCTAATGCCATCAGGTCAGGTCCAGAACGCCCGATGAGTTTGGGAATGCTGGACTGACACTCTTGTATATGGCAGCCTACTAAGGGCCTCTTTTGAGGCGGGTGGTGTTGCCTCGGGGAGGGCCTGTGTTGCACAAGTTGGTTGTGACCGTAGTGATGGCAGCACTCGCGGCACTTGTCGTGAGCGCGCCGGCATGGGCTGAATATCCGCCCGCATCAGGTTCGCTGCATGTCGGCGCCGGTTCCGTGGCTGCGGGCCACGCGGTTTCCATTTCGGGAACCGGGTGCGCGGCCGACGGCACGGTGACGCTCGCAGTCGGCGGTGCGGCCGCCGGCAGCACGACCGCGGACGGGACGGGTGCGTTCAGCGGCAGCGTCACGGTCCCGAGTTCTGCGTCGGGCACGGTCACTGTCACCGCGACGTGCACCGACCCCACGGGCGCGCCGCTCGTGTTGACCGCCACCGTCACGGTGACGGCGAGCGGCGGGCTTCCGTTCACGGGTTCGTCGAGCACGCTGCCCGACGTGGGTATCGCGGTTGTGTTGTTGGCCGTCGGTTCCGCGTTCATCGTCGCGGTGCGCCGGCGTTCGACGACACGGAGCCGGGTCGAAGTCTGACCGCAAACGTTCTCGTCGTCTGTACGGGCAACATCTGTCGGTCGCCGATGGCGGCCGCGCTTCTGCGGAACAAATTCCGGGCGTTCGGCGTCGACGCTGAGGTCGACTCCGCGGGCTTGGTGACCGAAGGCCAACCCGCGAGCGAGTTCGCGAACGTCGTACTCGCCGACATGGGTGTCGAGCTCGGTCCGCATCGGAGCCGGCGCATGGATGTCGAAGCGATCGCGCGCGCTGATCTCGTGCTCGGTATGGAACGCGCACACGTGCGCGAGGTCGTCACGATGTCGCCGCCTGCGTTCGCGCGTTCGTTCACGCTGAAAGAAATTGTGCGGCGCGCGGAATCAGTCGGACCGCGTCAAGGCGACGAGTCGTTGCGCGACTGGCTCGCACGCGTTCATCTCGGTCGAAAAGCGGCGGCGCTGCTCGGGTCGGACCGCGACGACGACATCGCCGATCCGTACGGGCGCTCGAAGGCCGTCTACGCCGACACCGCCGCCCAGCTCGACGCGCTCGAGGACCGGCTGGTGCTGCTCGGGTGGGGTAGCGCGAGCTGAGGGCCGGCGGCGGGCGCCGATACGATCGGCGGTCGATGCGCGTCCGGGGGGCTCTGTACGCCTTGTTGATCGTGCTCGCCGCGATTCTCGGCGTTGTCGCGGCGGGCATCCCCGCGCGCGGCGGCAGCGACCGCGCGCGTCTTGCCGATCCGCCGCCGACGTCGACCTCGGTGGCGCGCACCACGCCGACGACGTACGCGCCGGCTCCCTCGTCGACGACGACAACGACCGCGGTCGCGGCCGCGCACGCGCCCGCACAGGTGACGGTGCTCGTCGCCAACGGGTCGCCGACAACGGGCGCGGCGAGCGCGCTCACCAAGTTGGTCGGCAATGCGGGTTACAAGACGTTGACCGCGGTCGACGCCAACAACCGTTCGACGCCGACGTCGGCGGTGTTTTACGCAGCCGGATATCAGGCTGATGCCGCAGCGCTGGCGACGCTGATGAGCGCGCCGGCCTCCACCGTGCAGCCGATGCCGTTGCCGCTCCCGGTATCGAACCTCCAGACGGCGAATGTGCTGGTGGTACTGGGCGCCGATCGTGCGCACTGATCCCGGCCGGACCAGTACACTCACCAGCTTCGCCGGGGTAGCTCAGTCGGTAGAGCAGCTCACTCGTAATGAGCAGGTCAGGGGTTCGAATCCCCTCTCCGGCTCTCGTTCTTGACGGGCGCCGAATCAGTCCTTCGAGCGTCGGACCAAATGTGCTCGCAGAGAGCAGTTTTGGTCCATTGCTCGTTTCCGAACGTGTGTCGGGTCAGTGGAACCTCGTGTGCGCCGGTAGCCCGAACCGGGTGGTCACGTCGGACCCGGCTCGTGCGAGGATCGCCCGGTTCCCGATCAAGGAGACATGATGGCGATTGACACATTCTTTGTGTTCTCGGGCGTCTACGGCGACGTCGAGGACGCGCTGGCCGACTACGACGCGGTGCACGCGCTGGCCAGCGACGCCAATCTGATCGACGGCTACGACGCGGCCGTGATCGAGCGGCGCGAAGACGGCAAGGTCAAGATCCGCAAGAAGCACGAGACGCCGACGCGCGTCGGCGGTGTGTTGGGTGGCGGCGTCGGTCTCGCGAGTGGTCTCGTGATCGCGCTGTTCCCGGCGGTAGCAATCGGCGGCGGCTTGCTCGCGGCGACAACCGGTGGCGGCGCGCTGCTCGGCGCGTTGGCCGGCCACGCGGCTGCGGGCATGAGCCGCGGCGACCTCAAAGACCTCGGCGAGCAACTCGACGAAGGCCAAGCCGGCCTCATCGTGATCGCGGTCGCCGACATCGAGTCGAAGGTCCAGGCCGCGATGAAACACGCCAAGAAGATCGAGCAGAAGCAGCTGAAGGCCGACGAGAAGAAGATCGAGAAGGACGCCAAAGAAGCGTCGTAACGCAACGCGAAACGCGAACGCACCGCGCGCCGTGATTCGTCACGGCGCGCGGCTTCGCGTCAGTCGAGCGTGTCGTAACGAGAGAGTTCGTCGGTGAGTTCGATGTCGTCGTCGTCGAGATCGATCTCACCGTCGTCGTACGCGTCGAGCGCGTCGCGTCGAGGCCGGCGATGGTCGGTTGCGCGCAGCGGTTCGTCGTCGTCGAACACGTCGTCGTCGAGCGCCGCCGCGAGGCTCTGCAGCTCTTCGTGAATCTCGGCGCGCAGTGAAGCAAGGAGCGCCTCGTCGTGCACGCGCTGCGCCTCGAGGAACTCCTTCAGTTCGTGCGACACGCGCGAGCGCCCGAGCTTGCTCTGCCGGGCGACGTCGTCTTTGGTCGCGAGCCCGAGCACGTTGAGGCGCCGCCGCAGCTGACCGACGATGCTCATCGGGACACGGACGGCAAGGCCCGTGACGGCGCGGCCAACCTCGGCCGGGCTCGGCGGCGCGGTATCGGTCCACGCCGTGATTTTCCGCTTCCAGTCCTGCAGCTGCGGCACGGTGTTCACCTCCGGTCGCAACGTTCACAAGGGTACGACGGAGGTCGCGAGCGGGCGCGGATGCCTGCGCTACGAGCGCGGCCGGAACTCGGCGCCGCGGTGTTCGTCGATCTCGGGCGCGGCACTCGTGCGCGCCGCCGGGTGCTGCAAGAAGCGCACGGGATGGCCTGTGGCAGGGGCGCCGGATGCATCGTGCGTGACGACGGCGCGCGCTTCGAAGTGCGCGAGCCCCAACATTCCCGCTCGATCGAGCACGGGTGATGCAGGAACGCCGGCGGCGAGCAACTCGTGCGCGACCTCGTCGCGATCGCGCGGTTCGATTGCGGCGGCGATGCGCTGTTGAAGCTCCGGCGTGTGCTTCGTGCGCTCGAGCCATCCGAGCTCGCGGGCGTCGGCCATCGCGAGGCTGTCGCACAGCGCGCGCCAGAAGTGGTCCTCGGTGATGATGCCGAGCGCGACGTAACCGTTGCGGCAACGGAACATCCCGTAGCCCGGCACGCCGCGCGCGTCGGGATCGACACCGCTCGCGTGTGGTGGGACCGCGCCCGTCCACGTTGCCAGCAAGTCGCTCATCGCAACGTCGATGTGTTCGCCTTCACCGGTGCGTTGCTGGCGAACGAGCGCGGCACAGATCGCGTACGCGGCTGCGAGACCCCCGCCGAGATCGGCGATCGGCACCGCCGCCGTCACGGGCTCGTTGCCTTCCGGCGCAAGCGCGCCACTCCATGCCTGGAAGTTCAGATCGTGGCCGGGTGCTGTCGACAGCTCGCCGGACTGGCCCATGCCCGACAGCGAGCAGTAGACGACGCTCGGGTTCACGGCGCGCACGTCGTCGAACCCAATACCGAGCCGCGCCGCGACGCCCGGTCGGTACCCCTCGGTGACGACGTCGGCATCAGCGGCGAGTGTCAGTGCGCGCGCTCTGCCGTCGTCGGTCTTGAGATCGAGGACGATGCTGCGCTTGTTGACGCTGAGCGTCGCAAAGATGCCCGGGTACGAGCGCATAGGATCACCGCCGGGCGGCTCGACTTTGATGATGTCGGCGCCCAGTTCACCCAACAGTTGGGTCGCGTACGGGCCGGGACGCCAAATGGTGAAGTCGAGTACACGAACACCAGCAAGCAAACCCGTCGACGTCATACCGACGAGTCTTGCGCAAGAGCCCGGGCACGCGCCGCCCCGTACGCGCCGCTTTCCCGTGATTGCCGTCGTCGTGATCGCGGCGTTGTTGGTCGTCGACCAGGCGCGCTTCACCTTCGCGTATATGCGCCACTTCGCGAACGAGGACCACACGTTGCTTTGGTATGCGGCGCGCGATCTCGGGCACGGTCACCTCTACCAGTCGTCGTTCTACGGCGAGTCGTACTTCACAATCTTCGACGCAGTTCCGATCGAGTTCTTCCGGCGCATGGGCATGACGCTCTCGAGCGCGGGCGTCCTTTCCGGCGTCCTGCTTGCGGTTACTGGTTGGCCCCTGCTCGCATGGGCGGCGTGGCGGCGCGGTCATCGCGTGCTCAGTGCGGCTGCGCTCGCGTTCCCGATTGTTGTCACGTTCGAGTTCCTCATTGCATCGGAGAAGCCGAGCGGCGCCGGCGTCGGGATGCTCTTTTCGATGGGTGCGGTCGCGTTCCTGGTCACCGCGCCGAACCGGCGCCGCAACGTCGTTGCGCTCGCGTTGCTGGGCTCGTTGGGGGTCGTGTTCGATTTCGGGAACGTGTACCTCGTCGCGCCGGCGGCGGTGTACGCACTCGTCGTCAACTGGCACGCGGTGCGCACGATCGTGCTCGCGGGCGTCGCCACGATCCCTGCGCTCGCGTGGTTGCTCTACCAGCGCGCGTTCTTCCACGCGCATCCCGATTACGACTTGCACAAGGGCGCGGGCTACTCACCCAACTTTTCGAATCTCGAATCGGCGTTGCCGCATCCCGGGCGCTACTTCATGTGGCAGGCGCCCGAGCTGTTCCGATGGGTCGGCCTCCCGATTGCGGCCGCGCTGCTGTTGTTGACCGCGCTGGCCTACACGCGACGGGTGCGCGCGATCCTTCCCGCGCTTACATGCGTCGTGCTCGTGCTCGCGACGCTCGCGATGCCGAAGGCGTTCGACGGTGGGGATTCGGCATACCTGGGTTACGGCCGCTACTTCGTCGTGGTTCCGGCCGCAGGCTGGTTCCTCGCGTATGTGTTGGCCGAAACGCAACCGTTCGCATGGGCTTCGCCACACCGCACGAATCAACTGTTGGCCGCGGTGTTGAGTGTCGCTGTGATCGCCGCGCTGGGTCACGCACTTCGCTTCGAGTCGCGTCTTGCTGCGATCAACCGCGTTGCCGAAAAGTCGAGCGCGGGCGCGCCGATCGAACCGGTCGGACCAATCGAGGAAGCCTGTCCGCAGCTGCTCGACGCGGCCCGTCGATACGACACGGATTTGATCTTGTTCCACGACCGCGCCACGGCCTACGCCTGCGGAGCCGAGGACTACGGGAAGCTCACGACGTTGTTTCCGCCATACGACCGGCGCACGTGGTTGCTGCACCAAGAGGAACATCACGATCGCACGAAGTTCCTCGTCGCGGAAGCGCCCTCAACGTTTTGCGTGCACGCGTTGCAGACCAACGCGGTTACCAGCTGCGTTCTCGATCCGGTCACGCCGTCGATCGCGGTCGTACAGACGGTACCGAGATCGGCGATCGAAACGTGGCGGCGCCTCGGCGAAACCGTGCGCCCCTTCGACAAGAACGCGCGCTGACCGCTCGGCGCACGAGCATGGCAGCTGTTTGGACTGATTCGGCCAGGGGGCGGAATCAGCCAACACGGGTGTTATTCGATGCCGTGTTCGACGGCGTAGCGGATGAGTTCCTGCTTCCGGTTGAGGTGCAGCTTGCTCAAGATGTTGCGGACGTGGTTCTCGACGGTCTTCGGCGAGATGAACAGACGTTCGCCGATGTCCTTGTACGAGTACCCGCGCGCCACGTGCTGGAGGACTTCGCGCTCGCGATCCGACAATGGATTGGCGCCCGTCGCGTCCTTCGACATTCGGCGGAACTCGCCGAGGACCAGCGACGCGAGATGCGGCGAGAACACCGGTTCCCCGCGCGACGCTCGCAGCAACGCGGCGCGCAACTCCGGGCCGGGCGTCGACTTCACGAGATAGCCCTGGGCGCCGGCCGCGACCGCGTCGAGCAGATCGCGTTCTTGTTCGGAGACGGTGAGCATGACGATGCAGGTCTCCTCGCCGCATTCCTTCGCGACCTTGATGCCGCCACCGTTGGGCATGTTCAGGTCGCACACGACGAGTTCGGGCTTCTCGCGCCGAATAACGGCGATGGTCTCGTCGGCGTCACCCGCTTCACCGACGACGTGGAATCCGTCGCCGAGGTCGGCGCGCACACCCGAGCGCCAAATGGAATGGTCGTCGGCGAGCACTACGCGCACGGCAGCCACAGCCGCACCTCCGTTCCGGCACCGGGCCGGCTGTCGATAGCGACGCGCCCGCCCACATCTTCCAATCGGCCGCGAATCGATCGCGACAAGCCCACGCCTTCCCGAACCTTTGCCATGTCGAAGCCGCGGCCGTTGTCGTGTACCGAACACTCGACACCGCCTCCGTCGGCGGGTTCCGTGAAGACGGTGACCCGTTGCGCACGGCCGTGCTTGCCCGCGTTCACCAAGGCTTCTCCAACGGCGCCGGCGAGCGCGTCGACGAACTCGGGCGCGAGGGTCGGCAAGTCCGGCGCGACGACGACGTCGACGCGGCCGCCGAACGCGTCTTCGAAGCGGCCCGCCGCGCTGCGCAGGCGCGCGCCGAGATCGTCAGGGCTCTTGCCGTCGCCGCCGAACAGGAACTCGCGCAATTCCCGCTCTTGTTCACGCGCCATTTGTGCGAGCTGCTCGTCGTCCGAGCGGCGCTCGATGATCGCGAGTGTTTGCAACACACCGTCGTGCAACGTGCGGGCGACGCGCTCGCGCGCCCGCGCCGCGGCGACTTCGTCTTGCGCGCGGCGCAGCACCGCCGACATGTATCCCGCGACCGCGCCCGCCAGCGTGTACAGGACGACTGTCGAGAAGATCGAGAACCACTTGCCGTTCTTGTAATCGCCGAAGGTGATGCCGTTGAGCACGGGCGAAAAGATTCGGGGAATCGCAACGAACAAGCCCGCGATCGCGCCGGGCGATGCACCCCACACGACACCTGCCGAGATGACACCGGCGAGCGGCCAGGCGAAACCGATCGTTCGGACGCTTTGAAACGCGACGTTCGGATCGGTCGTGTGCGCGTATGCGATGCCGCCGCTGAGACCGAGCGCGGCGCCGAGCGTCAACTCGGTGAGCAACGCGGGTGCGTGCCGCAACGCGTCGGGATGACGCGCGAGAAGCACAGTCGCGGTGATCGTCCACGCCAACGTCAGCCCCACCAAGCCCCACGCGACGAGCGGACGGCCGAGCGCGTCGCGATGGAGGAGCACGGCTACCGCCATCCACGCCCATGTGCCCCAGCGGAATGCGGCGATTCCGCGAAGCATGCCCCGCTGCATTGCAGAAACGGTAGACCGCGTTTGGCGGTACCCCGTACGAATCACGCCCGTGGGGAACGGGCGGCGGTGGGCGGGTTGGCGGCGGCAGTCGTCAACTGGCAGCGGCACCGATCTTCGTCGACCGCGACCGCCGCGACGACGCCGCACACAGCGACCGCGCCGAGTCACACCATCGGTGCCATCTTCCCGACGCACGAGTGGTGGGGAAACGGCGACCGAACGATGTGGTGCGGGATCGTTTCCTACGACCCCAGTGTCCACGCCGAATTCCCGCCCAATACCGGCGATCTCAAGCGGCCGTAAGCCGGGGGCTCGACGATTTGGCGGCCCGGGTACCCTGACGGGCAATGGCGGATCAGGCGAAGTTCGCAGAAGAGGCAATGCCGTTCATGTCGGCGTTGTACGCGGCTGCCCTTCGTATGACGCGCAATCCAACCGACGCCGAGGACCTCGTCCAAGAGACGTACCTGCGCGCGTACCGAGGGTTCGAGGGCTTCCGCGAGGGCACGAACCTCAAAGCCTGGCTCTACAAGATCCTGACGAACACCTTCATCAACACGTACCGCGCCAAGAAGCGTCGGCCCGACCAGATCGACCTCGACGACACCGAGGACTTCTACCTCTACCGCCGGCTCGGCGGGCTGGAAGCGGCCGAAGCGTCGCGCAGCACCGAGACCGAGGTACTCGAAAGCATCCCCGACAGCGAAGTCAAAGAAGCGCTCGAGTCGATTCCCGAACAGTTCCGGATGGCGGTCATCCTGGCCGACGTCGAAGGCTTCTCCTACAAAGAGATCGCCGACATCCTCGACGTACCGATCGGCACCGTGATGAGCCGGATCCACCGCGGGCGGCGGGCGTTGCAGAAGAAGTTGTGGGAGTACGCGGAGCGCAACAACCTTCGCCCACGCGTCGAGACGGCTTCGGGGGGATAACGAAGTGGACTGCGACGGCGCCATGCACCGGATCTACGAGTATCTCGACGGTGAACTGACGGTCTGGAAGCGCCAGGCCATCGCCCGGCATCTGGACGAATGTCCGCCCTGTGCCGACGGGTTCGTCTTCGAGTTGGAGATCCGCCGGGTCGTCGTCTCCAAATGCGCCGAGCCCTGCCCCGACGAGTTGCGGGCCCGCATTGCCAAGGCGCTGAATATCACCGAAGAGGCCTGACGGTCCCGCGTTCCCAACGCCCTGCCAGGCCTCCTCTACGATGAGCCCACTGGCCGCCGAGGAGGAACCGTGAGGCCCACCACGATCGTCACGCTGATCACGGCCTTCGCCGTCGGGCTCATGGCGTTGGCCCTCGGGATCTACGCGTTCGTGGAGCGGCCGTACGCGAAGCCGTGGTTCTTTTGGATCGCGCCGCTGCTCGCAATCGGGTTCTTCGCGACGATGGTGAACCTCTGCGCGCAGTACTGGCTGAAGGTCGGCCGCCTCGAGACGAAGGGTCGCCCCGTACGGGAGCCGCAGTGACCGCGACCGAACCCCAAGTGCGCGCCCCCGATCCCGTCGATTGGGCGACCGCGCGCCGGGTGGCTCGGTTTGTTTCAGGGCATGACCCGCTCGGCGACTCGTACCTCGCATCGTCACTCGCGGCCGACTTCGACGAGCTGACGCCGCTCGCCGAGTCGCTCGTCGCCGACTACACGGGTCTGCGCGCGCCGGGCCGTGCGACCGGGCGTGTGCTCGACCGCCACGACTGGATCGATTCGAACATTCGGTCGATGCAAACGCTGCTCGATCCGCTGATGCAGAAGTTCGGCGAGCGTTTGGCGCGCAGTCCGTTCTCGTCGGTGAGCCGGCGGGTCGCGGCCGGTGAGCTCGGCGGGCTGTTGGGTTATATGTCGCAGCGCGTGCTCGGGCAGTACGACCTGCTCGTGCCCGACCACGCTTCAGGTGCCACCACCGACGCCGTCTACTACCTCGGCACGAACATCTTGGGGCTCGAAAAGCGGTATGCGTTCCGGCCGCGCGACTTTCGCTTGTGGATCGCGATCCACGAAGTGACCCACCGTGCGCAGTTCACCGGCGTTCCGTGGATGCGCGAATACTTCCTCGGGCTCGTCCACCAAGCGTTCGATCTCGTCGATCCCGATCCGCGCACGATCATGCGCGCTGTGACCGAAGCACTCGACGAGATACGCGCCGGGCGGAACCCGCTCGACGAAGGTGGGATCGTCGGGCTGTTCGCGTCGCCCGAGCAAAAGGGCGTGCTCTCGCAGGTGCAGGCCCTGATGTCGTTGCTCGAGGGCCACGGCAACGTCGTGATGGACGACCTCGGCAAGGCGCACGTCGCCGGCCAGGAACGGATGTCGCGCGTGTTGCAACAGCGCCGGAAGAACGGCGGCCTCACTGCATTGCTCCACAAGATGCTCGGCATCGAGCAGAAGATGCGGCAGTACGAGGTCGGCGAGCGGTTCGTTCGCGGTGTGATCGCGGAAGCCGGGCCCCGTGCGATCGACGCAGCGTGGCTCGCGCCGGAAAATCTGCCGACGCTCACCGAACTCGACGCACCCCCGCTGTGGGTTGCACGCGTCGGTCCGGCCCGCGCCGCGGGCTTCGGTCTGTAACAGACCGTACGATTGCAAGGTGCGTCGCATCGGCGTCCTCGACCTGCGCGCGCCCACACGGGCGGGGATTTCGACCCGGCTGATCGCCGAACTGCGGATTGAAGGGTTCGACGTTGCGGCCGTGTTGCAACCCGTCAACGCGAACGCGTTCCCGATCTCGGGCGTGTTGTTGTTTGCCGACCAAAGCCGCGACGACGCCTTGGAGACATGGTTGCGGGCACTCGTTGCCCGTTCGGTCACCGTCGTCGTCGTGTTCGACGAAGACGAACCCGACGTTCGGCTGCGCGCCGCGATCGAAGGCGCCGTGGCGTGTGTCGCGAGCAACGCCGACGGGCATGTGATCGCGGCGGCATTGGTGGCCGCGCTCGCCGAAGATGCACCGTCGTTCGGTGAACAGCGCCGGCAAGCGCGCATCGCGGCGCTGGAGTCGGTGGCACGCGCGGCCGCGCTTCGGGACGGCGAACGAACACGCGTACACCTCACGCGGCTCGAACGGGGCCCAGTGCGCGAGGAACCGTTGGAGCCGCGGTCGCCGTTCGCCGCGTGCACCGACAAGCAGCGGGAACTCCTGAGCATCGTCGCGCGCGAAGGCAGTGTCGGTCGCGCCGCGATCGCGACAGGCACCAGCCGCAGCGCGTTGTACGCGAACCTGCGGCGCATCGCGCACCGCATTCAGGTACGAGACAGCGGTGAGTTGCTGCGCCTGTTGCAGGTACCGCCGTCGTGACGCGGGTTGTGGTCGGGTGCAGCGGTGGTGCCGATTCGCTGGCGTTGCTCGCGCTTGCGTGCACGCGTGACGACGACGTGATCGCGGTGTACGTCGACCATGGTCTCCGGTCGGGAACGGAACACGAGGCGGGGGTTGTGCGCGCGGCTGCCGCCCAGTTCGGCGCCCGGTTCGAGCGCGTCGCGGTCGAAGTGGGCGACGGGCCGAATCTCGAAGCCCGGGCGCGTACGGCGCGTTACGACGCGTTGGAAAGGGTGCGCGCGGCCGTCGACGCGGAGGCGGTGCTCGTTGCGCACACGCGCGACGACCAAGCCGAGACCGTGCTGCTGAACGTCCTGCGAGGGAGCGGGACGTCGGGAGTGGCTGGGATGCCCGTGCGGCGCGGCTTTCTGCGGCGGCCGTTGCTCGAAATGCGGCGGGCAGAGACGCGCGAACTGTGCCGGCGGCTCGGGCTCACACCCGTGCACGATCCGATGAACGACGACATGCACCACCGTCGCGTGTGGTTACGCCGCGAGGTCATTCCGATGCTCGAGCGGGGTGCCGATCGCGACATCGTCGAAGTGCTCGCGCGCCAAGCCGACGTCGTCCGCGACGACGACGCGTTTCTCGCCGCGCTGGCGGCCGAGCATGCAACCGACAATGCCGCCGCGATTGCCGCGCTGCCGCAAGTCCTCGCGCGGCGCGTCGTGCGCGCGTTCCTCGGATCGCCCCCGCCGTCACAGTCGACCGTCGAGCGCGTGCTCGCCGTCGCGCGCGGCGAAATCGTCGCGACGGAAGTCCCGGGTGGCGCGCGCGTCCAGCGCGTCGGTGGGCGATTGCTGCGCATCGAACGCACGTCCGAGCCGGATCCCGTCCCGCTCCCGCTTCCGGGCCGTGCGAACTTCGGCGGGATGGAGATCGAAGCGTGGATCGAACACGCGCCGCCGACGGCGTGGCCCGACGGACGATGGGTCGCAGTCTGTGACGCCGACCTCGTGCCTGGTCCCGCCACGATCGCGGCCGCTCCGGGGGCCGGCCGAACCGGTTGGTTCGTGCCGCCGGCCGTCCTCGGGGAAGGAATCGTGTGGCTCGTCGGTTACCGTGTCGACCGTCGCGTTCGGGCCAGCACGCGTACGCGGCGATACCTCTGGATGAGCGCGGAGCCGTCGAAGCAGTGAACGACCCGAACATCGGCCGCATGGTCGTCGACGAGCACGAGTTGCAGTCGCGTATTCAAGCGTTGGGCAAAGAGATCTCCGCCGACTACGACGCGAACCCGCCGTTGCTGGTCGGCATCCTCAAAGGCGCGTTCATGTTCATGGCCGACCTCGCCCGGGCAATCGACTTGCCGGTCGAGTTCGACTTCATGGCGGTGTCGTCGTATGGCTCGGCGACGCGCACGAGCGGCGTCGTGCGGATCATGAAAGACCTCGACCTCGATCTCACCGATCGCCACGTGTTGATCGTCGAAGACATCGTCGACTCGGGTCTGACGCTCGCGTACCTCCGGAAGAACTTGAAGGCGCGCGGCACGGCTTCGCTGGAAGTGTGCGCGCTGCTCGTCAAAGAGGGCCTGCAAAAGGTCGACCCCGACTTGAAGTACGTGGGCTTCAACATTCCGCCCAAGTTCGTCATCGGCTACGGACTCGATGTCGACGAGCGTTATCGGAACCTGCCGTTCATTGCCGAGTACGCGGGTGCCGAGGAGGTGTGACATGAGTCTTCCCGAAGAGCCACCGGAAGGTATCGACCTCGCGCGCATCGAGAAAGCGGTGCGAGAGATCCTTCTCGCGGTCGGCGAAGATCCCGACCGCGACGGACTCCAGCGCACGCCGACCCGTGTCGCCGAGATGTACGCCGAGATCTTCAGCGGACTGCACGAAGACCCGGCGCGCCACCTCGTCACGACGTTCGAAGCGAACCATGACGAGATGGTGCTCGTCCGCGACATTCCGATGTACTCGAACTGCGAGCATCACCTCACGCCGTTTCACGGGCACGCGCACGTCGCGTACATCCCCGGCGTCGACGGCCGGATCACGGGTCTGTCGAAAATCGCGCGTCTCGTCGACGGTTTCGCCAAGCGGCCGCAAGTGCAAGAGCGCCTCACCACCGACATCGCCGACGCGCTTGTCGACGCGCTGCAACCGCGCGGTGCATTCGTCTTGATCGAAGCAGAGCACCTCTGTATGTCGATGCGGGGTGTGCGTAAGCCGGGCGCGTTGACCGTGACGTCGGCGGTGCGCGGCTTGTTCAAGGACAATCCTGCGACCCGCGCCGAGGTCATGGCCCTCCTCGGCCCGAACGTCGGGCGTTCGTAAACCGGAAAAAGTGGGGGGCCCGGCTAGTCTCCGCCCCGTGCCCGGGCTGCCTCGACTGATCGTTGCCGAGTTGCCCCGACGCGCCTGTATGGGCGTCGTGAACGTGACGCCCGACTCGTTCTCCGACGGTGCCACATATCTCGACGCGCCCGACGCCATTGCGCACGGGCTCGCGTTGGCCGACGCCGGTGCCGCGATCATCGACGTCGGCGGCGAGTCGACGCGACCGGGCGCCGAACCGGTGAGCACCGACGAAGAGCTCGGCCGCGTGATGCCGGTGGTGAGCGCGCTCGTGGCCGAAGCGCGCGTTCCGATCAGCATCGACACGACGAAGGCTGAGGTCGCGCGGGCTGCGCTCGATGCCGGCGCCGCGATTGTCAACGACGTGTCGGGCGGATTGGCCGATCCCGAGATGTTCGGTGTCGTTGCCGATGCGAACGCGGCGCTGATCGTCATGCACATGCGGGGGACGCCGCGCACGATGCAGGCGCTGACGTCGTACGACGATGTTGTACGCGAAGTCGGCGACACGCTCTACGAGCGCGCCCAGGCGGCATTGCTTGCCGGCGTCGACGCGCGTTCGGTCTTCGTCGACCCGGGCATCGGGTTCGCGAAGCAACTCGAACAGAACGTCACGCTGCTGCGCGCGCTGCCCGAAGTCGCGGCGCGTGCCGCGATGCCGCTCGTCGTCGGCACGTCGCGGAAGTCGTTCCTCGGACGCATTCTCGGCGACGCCGATCTCGACCGCGACGATGCGACGCTCGCAACGACCGTGTGGTGCTTCCTCAACGGCGCCGCGGTTGTGCGCGTGCACGATGTCGCGAGCACCGTGCGCGCCATCGAACTGCTCGACATCATGGAACGGGCGACACAGAACGGATTGGCGGCATGACGACCGGCCCGCTGCGCGGACGTTGGGCCCAAGGCCTCCAGCCGCGCTTTTTCACGTGGGTGATCAAGGACCGGCTCGGTACTGGCGAACGGCCGGGCGGGTTCGCGCGCAACCATCGCAAGGTGCGACGCCAGGAAGAGCTGATTTGGCTGTCGGTCAACGGCTTCACGCACATCGTTTCGTTGCTCGACTCGCCGCACAACTTGCATGCGTACGAAGAGGCTGGGCTTGCATATGTGCAAGTGCCGCTCGGCCCGCACGACGAGTTGGCGCCGCGCTTGATCGCGATTTACCAGACGCTCGCAAAGCTGCTCGACGATCCGTCGGAGAAGCTCTACTTGCATTACGAGGAGTTCGGCGACCGGCTGCTCGGCGTGCTCGCGGGTTACCTGCTCTACGCGGGCATCGTCGAGAGTGGCCCGCACGCGATTTCGATCGTCGAGAAGCTGACCGAACGCAGTCTCGACGCCCAAGGGCGCGAGATCGTCGCGATCACGCTCAACGAAGTCCGATAACTCTGTTTGGACCGAACGCGCCCCTATGGGGGCGGAAACCGTCCAAACATGATTTAGACGCGGACGACGCGCACTGTGTCGGTCGCACCCGCGCGCTTGCCGGGCGCCGCGTAGACGACTGCCACGAGATCGTCCTTCTGCACGAGCCCGGCCTGCCGCGCCGCGCGCGTCGCCACGCGCACCGGATCCTCGTCGTCGGGTACGTGCATCGCGATCGGCCGCACACCCCACGCCAACGTCATCCGGCCGAGCACGTCGGGCGCAACGGCCATGCCCGCGATCGGAACCGACGGGCGGAACGCGGCAACGCGGCGCGCGGTCGTTCCGCTCTGTGTCGGGCAAACGATCGCAGCGACGCGCAAGTCTTCCGCGGCCTGTACCGCCGCGTGCGCGACTGCCCAAGCAACGCGGTCGTCGTCGACCGTTGCACCAACACCCTCGGGCGTCGCCCGCATGCGGGGCCAGCCTTCAGCAGCTTCGGCAACCTCGCTCATCGTGCGAACCGCGTCGGCCGCATACTTCCCAACCGCGGTCTCTTCGGAGAGCATCAACGCGTCGGTGCCGTCGAGCACCGCGTTGGCGACGTCGTTCACTTCGGCGCGCGTCGGCAACGGTGACTCGGTCATCGATTCGAGCATCTG
This sequence comes from uncultured Actinomycetes bacterium, assembly GCA_963841195.1. GTDB lineage: Bacteria > Actinomycetota > Acidimicrobiia > IMCC26256 > PALSA-610 > CAWJBX01. The sequence continues at coordinate 110,739 of CAWJBX010000007.1, forward strand.
CGTCGCGGTGATCACCGGCTTGCCCGACATGTTGCAGAACCGGATGATTTCTTTCTGGATGAGTGGCACCCGCCGCGCCGGCACCTGAATACCGAGATCGCCGCGCGCGACCATCACGGCGTCCGCCTCGGCGACGATGCCGGGAAGATGTTCCAAAGCAACCGCCGTCTCGATCTTGGCGATGATGCTCGGCTTGGGCCCGCGCTTGGGGAGCCGCTTACGCACGTCTTCGCAGTCTTCGGGACGGCGAACGAACGACAACCCGATGAAGTCGGCCTTGATCGAGACTGCAAGTTTCAGCGCGATCGCGTCGGCGTCGGTGAACGTCGCGACATGGGCTTCGGCGCGCGGCACGTGCATGCCCTTGCGTGAACGCAACAGCCCGCCTCGCACGACGTCGCAGACGACGTCGTCGCCGTCGATACGTTCGACACGCAACACGATCGCCCCGTCGGCGAGGTAGATGTCGTCGTCGCGACTGACCCATCGTGCAAGTTCAGGCACCGTTGTCGACACGTGGTGCGCGTCGCCTTCGACATCGGCGGCACTCAATGTGAACGTGCTGCCCGTGACGAGTTCGGTCTCGTCGCCCGCGATCACGCCGGTACGCAGTTTCGGCCCGGGCAGGTCGACGAGGACACCGACGACGCGGCCGAGCTTCGCGGCCGTCGCCCGTGCGAGCGCCGCCCGTTCGGTGTGCACGGCCGGCGTGCCGTGCGCGGCGTTGAGTCGCACGACATCGGCACCGGCGGCGAGCAGCGCGTGCATGGTTTCCGGCGTCGACGTTGCCGGCCCGATGGTGGCAACGATCTTCGCGCGCCGCATCGCACAGCACTACCACGCGGCTAGCGTCAAGCCGTGGACCGCATCGTGATCTCGGGACTGCGCGAGCTGGGTGTGCACGGCGTGCTCCCAGAAGAACAGATCCGCCCCCAACCGTTCGAAGTCGACGTCGAATTGCACGTCGACACGAATGCGGCGGGCGAATCCGATTCACTCGAAGACACTGTCGACTATTCCGCCGTGTGCGAAGCAATCAGCCGGGTTGTGTCGTCCGAGCAATATCAACTTCTCGAACGGCTCGCGAACCGGATCGCCGAAGTGTGTCGCTCGGATCCGCGCGTCGAGCATGCGATCGTCGAAGTGCGCAAGCTGCACCCGCCGGTGCGCGCCATGCTCGACTACGTCGGTGTGCGCGTCGAACGGTGACACGCGCGTACCTCGCGTTGGGCTCGAATCTCGGCGACCGGCTCGCGCACTTGCAACACGCGCTCGACACGATGCGGGCGACGCCCGCGGTCACGGTTGCCTCGGTGTCGAACCTCTACGAAACCGATCCCGTCGGCGGTCCCGAGCAGGGCGCGTTCCTGAACGCGGTGATTGCAATCGACACGGGCCTTGATCCGCACGCGCTCCTCGCGTTCGCGCACCGGCTCGAGCAGGACGCGCGGCGGGTCCGCGAGGAACACTGGGGACCGCGCACCCTCGACGTCGACATCCTGTTGTACGACGACGTCGAACTCGACGACGACGACCTCACGATTCCGCACCCTCGGATGTGGGAACGCGGGTTCGTGCTCGCGCCACTCCGCGATGTCGCGCCCGACCTGGTCGACCGCGACGCGTCGTGGGAAGGGGTCCGGTTGGCGGCGGTAGTCTTGGCTTCTTGAGCAGTGGGCAAACAGGTGGGCGAACGCTTGCGTTGATCGGACCGGGCCGCGCCGGCACGACGATCGCGCTCGGTCTCATGGAACAAGGCTGGACCGTCGTGTCCGTTGCCGGCCGCGCGCCCGACGCCGCGTCGACGAACGCGGCGGCTGCGTGTTTGGCGACGCGGCCCGCCCTCGTGTCCGACGTCGGGCAGGGCGCCTCGCTCGTCATCGTCGCGACGCCCGATCGCGCGATCGAGCAAGCGGTCAACACCGCGGAGCCGTCGATCGAGCCGGGCGCCCTCGTCGTGCACCTCGCGGGTTCGCGCGGTCTCGATGTTTACAACGACCTCCTCGCCAAGCGCACAGGTGTACGCGTCGGCGCGCTGCATCCGCTGCAGTCGTTCCCGACGACGACTGTCGGCCTCGAACGCCTGCGCGGTTCGTGGGCCGCGGTCGCAGGACACCCCGACGTCGTCGAGCTCGCGCACATCCTCGGCATGAAAACGTTCGAACTCGCCGACGAGAATCGCATGCGCTATCACACGGCCGCGGTCGTCGCGTCGAACCATCTCGTCGCGTTGCTCGGGCAAGTCGAGCGCCTCGCGTCGAGTTGCGACGTACCGTTCGAAGCGTTTGCGCCGCTCGTCCTCGCGTCGGTGCAGAACTCGTTCACGTTGGGGCCGGCGAACGCGCTTACGGGTCCGGTCGAGCGCGGCGATCTCGCCACCGTCGAAGGGCACTTGCGCGACCTCGATCCCGCCGAGCGCGACGCGTACCGCGCCCTCGCGCGCGAGGCCGCGCGCCTCACCGGCCGGCGCGACACCGCGATCGATCGTTTGCTCGACGACCTCAAGTCCGGCGGCCGCCCCGACGACGCGTGAGTGCATCGCAAGACGCACAATCCGCCCACTGATTCGTATCGAGAGCGTGACGCGATCGTGCATCAAGAGTGATCGCGTTGGCGGTCGATACGAAACGTGGGCGCACGCCCGGAAGCGCGGACCAGGGACGGCAGGGCTCTTCTACGAGTGCGGTCTCTCGACGACGGACCGTTCGAGAGGCCGTTCTCGTTCGCCCGATTCCTTTCCGAAAACGCAGATGAGTTTTCGTCTTCCCGCGAGTCGGAAGAAAGATCGCCGGCTCGTAGGAGGATTGAACATGCGCACGATGGCCAATCGGATCAGCCTGATCCAGCTCGTGGTCGTTCCGGTTGGTGACCAGGATCGGTCGGTTGCGTTTTACGAATCACTCGGCTTCGAACGGCGCAACGACATCCCGTGGGGTGACGGTCAACGCTGGGTCGAGCTGTATCCGCCCGACAGTTCGACGGGCTTGGTGCTTGTCCCGCCGCGACCGGGTGAGCCGACAGGAGTGCAGACGGGCATCATCCTGAACACCGACGACATTGATGCTGCGCACGAAGAGCTGCAAGCACTTGGCGTCGACGTCGATCCCGAAGTTGCGCGCGTCGGTGCGCCGGCGCGGATACGGATCGGTCCGGTGGAAATGGCAGGCCCGGTTCCGCCGATGTTCTATTTCCGTGATCCCGACGGCAACGCGCTGCTGATCGTCCAGCCCGGTTGACCGGCGCGCGCCGACTCGGTCACGCGACTGTGGCCAGGTGGCCAATACGAAAAGCGCTCCGAATCCGTCATGCTCCCACCATGAACGACCTGCCAACGGGTGAGCTCCAAGAGCTGTCCCTGTCGAACGGCTGGAGCGACGATGACGTGTCGTTGGCCGGTGAGATGGACGAGTTGCTCTGGGACGGCGACGCTCCGGTGCGGCGTCGAATCTGACCCAGGAGACACGCCAGCGAGCCGATTGCTACCATCGGCGGAGTTCCCGTCCCGCCAGTCCGGACCCCTGAGGCCGGAACCGAGCGAGGCCCCGAATGCTGCACCTCGAGACGATCACCGAGCTCCGCACCGCGTGTAACGACGCGCGTGCGCGCGGCCAACGCGTCGGCCTCGTCCCGACGATGGGTTATCTGCACGACGGACACCGCTCGCTGATCCGCGCCGCGCGGGCCGCAACCGATCTCGTCGTCGTGACGATCTTCGTCAACCCGCTGCAGTTCGGTGCCAACGAAGACCTGAGTACGTATCCGCGCGATCTCGAGGGCGACCTCGCGCAGTGCCGCGCCGAAGGTGCCGACATCGTGTTCGCGCCGACGGCCGCCGAGATGTACCCCGCCGGAGAACCGCGCACCACGGTGCACGTGGCCGGGTTGACCGAAGGGCTGTGCGCCAACGCGCGCCCCACCCACTTCGACGGTGTCACAACCGTCGTCGCCAAACTCTTCGCCATCACCGGCGAATGCGCGGCGTTCTTCGGTCGCAAGGACGCGCAGCAACTGGCCGTGATCACGCGCATGGCCGCCGATCTCAATCTGCCCGTCGATGTCGTCGGCTGTCCGATCGTGCGCGAAACCGACGGGCTCGCGATGTCGAGCCGGAACGCGTACCTCTCGTCCGACGAGCGGCGCGCCGCCACCGTGTTGTCGCGCGCCCTCGAAGCGGCGGCCGCCGCGGTCGTGAACGACGGCGAACGTGATGTCACGACGATGCTCGCGGTCGTCACCGACGTCGTGCGGCGCGAACCGCTGGTCGCGCTCGAATACGTCGAGGCCCGCGCCGCCGGTGATCTCGCTGAATTGCAAACCATCGAAGGCGACGTGCTGCTCGCGCTTGCCGCGCGGGTCGGGACGACTCGCCTCATCGACAACGTAACGATCTCGGTGCACGACAACACCGCGACCGTCGATCTCGGGAGTCGCGTATGCACCGCGTGATGATGAAGTCGAAGATTCACCGCGCCACGATTACGGGCGCCGATCTCCACTACGTGGGTTCGATCACGCTCGACCGCGTGCTGATGACGCTCGCCGACATCCGGCCGTTCGAACAAGTCACGGTTCTCGACATCGACAACGGCGCCCGCTTCGAGACGTACGCGATGGAGGGCGGTCCGGGCGACGTGATCTTGAACGGCGCGGCCGCGCGTCTCGTGCATCCCGGCGATCGTGTGATCGTGATCACGTACGCGAGCTACGACGAAGCCGAGATGGCGGAATACGCGCCGAAGATCGTGCACGTCGACGAGGCCAACCGGCCGATCGCCGAAGAAGAAGCGGTAAAGCGCGAGGGATCGAACCTCGTCTGGATGCGCGACCATCCTTCGCGACATCTAGGCTGACAACGTGTTCGACGTCCTCGTGCTCGGGAGTGGCGTCGCGGGACTGACGACAGCGCTCCACGCGGCGCGACGAGGCATGAGTGTCCTCGTGCTCACGAAGGGCGAGTTGTCGCAGTCTGCGACGCGCTACGCACAGGGTGGCGTCGCGGCAGCATTGGCCGAGCCCGACTCGCCTGATCTGCACATGCAAGACACGCTGACGGCGGGCGCGGGCCTGTGCGACCGGTCTGCGGTGCGCGTGCTCGTCACCGAGGGGCCTGATCGAGTGCGCGAGCTGGCCGCACTCGGCGCCCAGTTCGACACCGAAGACTTCGAACTCTTGCTCGCACGTGAGGGCGGGCACTCGCTTGCGCGCGTCGTGCACGCCGGCGGTGATGCCACAGGCGCCGAGATCGAACGCGCGCTCGTGGCCGCGGTACATCGCTCGGCGCAGATCGAAGTGCGGGAAGGCACGTTCGCGGTCGACCTGCTCGTCGAACGCGACCGGTGTGCGGGCGTGCTCGCGCTCCGGCCCGACGGCGACCTCGAATACGTCCGCGCCGTCGACACCGTGCTCGCGACCGGCGGCGCCGGCCAGTGCTTCGCGGTGACCACGAACCCGACGTTGTCGACCGGTGACGGCATCGCGCTCGCATTGAAGGCCGGGGTCGCCGTGGCCGACGTCGAGTTCGTGCAGTTCCATCCCACTGCGCTGCACCACAAAGCGATGCCCCGCCCGCTGCTTTCCGAAGCCTTGCGCGGCGAAGGCGCGATCTTGCGTGACGCCGACGGCGTTGCGTTCATGGAGGCCATTCACCCGCTGGCCGATCTTGCGCCGCGCGACATCGTCGCCCGCGCGATCCACGAACGGATGCAAACGCTCGACGTCGACCACGTGTGGCTCGACGCGACGATGATCAACGACTTCGAGCACCACTTCCCGACGATTTGGGCGGCCTGTCAGAAGGTTGGCCTCGACCCGCGCCGCGATTGGTTGCCGGTCGCACCCGCCGCGCACTACATGTCGGGCGGTGCCGTCACCGACCTCGACGGCGCCACGACCTTGCCGCGCTTGTGGGCGTGTGGCGAGACTGCGTGCAGCGGCGTGCACGGTGCGAACCGCCTCGCATCGAACTCACTGCTCGACGGTCTCGTTTTCGGCTGTCGGGTCGTCGACGCGATTGCCGCCGGGAAGACCGACGCCGAGCCGAGCGGCGCGATGGCGGGTGTCATCGCCGTTCGCAGCGACGGCCGCACCGAGCCCGACCCCGAGCTGCTCCCGCGGTCGGGGCGCGAGCCCACGACGAACCCGGCTGAGCTGCGGCGCGCCGTCCAGCGCACGATGTCGCGCGAGTGCGGTGTGATGCGCGATGCCGACACCCTCCAACTCGCACGGGAGACGTTGCAGGATCTCATGCGGCTGGCGAACGATCTTTCCGAGCGCTCGGTCGAGACCTACGAGGTCTGCAATTTGTTGCGAGTGTCGCGCGCGATCGTCGCGTCCGCGATTGCCCGGATGGAGTCGCGCGGTTCGCACAGCCGTTCGGACTATCCAGAAACTTCCGATCACTTCCGGGGCCGTTTTGTCATGCGCGGCGGCACCATGCCCGCCTACGTTGCCTTACGCGATTCCGTGGCGAGGGAGCATTCGGTATGACAACGTTCGATCCGCCCCGTCCGGTCGTCCGGCGCTTGGTAGAAGAGGCGCTCGCGGAAGACCTGGGCGTGCTCGGCGACATCACGTCGATCGCCTGTATCGGCGACGACCAGACCGCCATCGCCGCCTTCGTTGCGCGCGAAGAAGGCGTGCTCGCCGGCACCGCGTTCGCCACCGAGGTCTACCGCCAGCTCGAGGACACCGTCGACATCAAATGGTCCGTGCGCGACGGCGAGTCGATCGACGCGGGCATGGAACTGGGTCGCGTGAGTGGATCGTTGCGCGCGTTGCTCGCCGGTGAACGCACCGCGCTGAACTTCTTGCAGCACTCTTCGGGCATCGCGTCGTTGACCCGGCGGTACGTGCGCGCCGCGCGCGGCAAGACGCGCATCTTCGACACGCGCAAGACCGCGCCGGCGTTGCGCGCGATGCAACGCGCGGCCGTGCGAGCCGGCGGCGGTTTCAATCACCGCGATTCGCTCTCCGACGCCGTGCTCATCAAGGACAACCACCTCGCGGTGATGGGCTTGACCCAGGCCGTCGAGCGGGCGCGCGCGCGCTGGCCGGGCCGGATGATCGAGGTCGAATGTGAGTCCTTCGAACAGGTCGCCGCTGCGCGCGAAGTCGGCGTCGACCGGGTGTTGCTCGACAACATGACGCCCGCGCAAGTGCGCGAAGCCGTCGAGCTGCTCGAAGGTTCGCTGAAGATCGAAGTCAGCGGCGGCATCACACTCGAGACCGTGTTCGGGTATGCCGAATCGGGCGCCGACTACGTCTCGGTTGGGGCGATCACCCATTCGGTACGCGCCCTCGACATCGGCCTGGACGTGTTGTAACCGTGTTACTCACGATCGACGCCGGGAACACGCAGACGGTCGTCGGGTTGTTCAACGGCCCGGAGCTCGTCGACCACTGGCGCATCGCGACGGTCGTCGAGCGCACCTCCGACGAGCTCGCGCTCATGGTCCAGCAGTTCCTCGGCTTCCACGGGTTTTCGTTCGACGACTCGATCACCGGCGTCGCGATCTCGTCGGGTGTGCCGCGCGTCACCGCCGAGCTGCGCACGATGACCGATCGCTACTTCGGTTTTCCCGCGCTCGTGCTCGAGCCGGGCGTGCGTACCGGCATGCCGATCCTCTACGACAACCCGAAAGAAGTCGGCGCCGACCGCATCGCGAATGCCGTCGGCGCGTACGACCTCTACGGCGGCCCGTCGATCGTCGTCGACTTCGGCACCGCTACCACGATCGAAGCCGTGAGCGACAAGGGTGAATACCTCGGCGGCGCGATCTTCCCGGGCGTCGAGATCTCCATGGATGCGCTGTTCGGGCGGGCCGCGGGTTTGCGCCGCGTCGAGCTGCTCGAACCGAAGCACGTGATCGGGAAGTCGTCGGCCGAGTCGATCCAGTCCGGCATGGTTTACGGGTTCAGCGCGCAGGTCGACGGTTTGGTCGACCGGTTCTGTGCGGAACTCGGTCCGTGCGAGGTGATCGCGACCGGCGGTCTGGCCGAGCCGATCATTCCGTACTCTCGCACGGTGCAACACCACGAGCCCTGGCTCACGCTCTACGGTCTGCGGATCATCTTCGAAAGAAACCGCTAATGGGGTGGGAACGCCGGGAGTGCGGCTCGCCGAAGGCCTCCAGCGCGACCAAGTGGGCGGGGAAGAGTTGAGCATTGGTGAACGACGACCCTCGTGACGAATTCCGTGCTCGGCTGACCAAGGTCGAGCAGATGCGTGCCCGCGGCGAAGACCCGTATCCGGTGCGCTTCGACCGCACGCACTCGCTCGGGCAAGTGCGTACCAACTGGGATGACAAGATCGACGTCGGCGAGTCGACCGACACCGAAGTGCGCGTCGCCGGGCGCGTCCTGCTGAAACGCGACCAAGGCAAGCTCGTGTTCGCGACGTTGCGCGACGGCACCGGCGACCTCCAGCTGTTCGTAAGCAAAGGCGAAGTCGGCGACGACGCATTCGACCGCTTCGTCAGCGAAGTCGACCGCGGCGATTGGGTTGGCGCAGCCGGCACGTTGATGAAGACGAAGAAGGGCGAGCTGTCGGTCAAGGTCGCAACGTTCGAGACTTTGGCCAAGGCGCTGCGCCCGTTGCCCGAGAAGTGGCACGGACTCGCCGACACCGACACCCGTTACCGGCAGCGTTACGTCGATCTGATTGCGAACGACGAAGCGCGTCGTGTGTTCGATGTGCGCTTTCGTGCCATTGCCGCAATCCGGAACTTCCTCAACGAGCGCGGCTATATCGAGGTCGAGACGCCGGTGTTGCAACAGATCCAGGGCGGCGCGACCGCGCGGCCGTTCATCACCCACCACAACGCGCTCGATACCGATCTATATCTGCGCGTCGCGCCCGAACTGTTCCTGAAGCGCCTCATCGTCGGCGGCTACGACCGCGTCTACGAAATCGGACGCGTGTTCCGGAACGAAGGTCTCGACACGCGGCACAACCCCGAGTTCACGATCTTGGAGTGCTACGAGACGCTGGCCGACTACCACGACATGATGCGCCTCACCGAGGAGCTGATTGCCGACGCCGCGATCGCCGCGACTGGTTCGACAGTTGTCGAATGGGACGGCGCGACCATCGAACTCGCCCCGCCGTACCGCCGGGCGACGATGCACGACCTCATCAAGGAACACGCCGGCGTCGAGGTGCGCGCGTCGCAACCGGTCGAAGAAGTACGCGCCATCTGCGATCGCTTCGACGTTCACTACGAAAAGCAGTGGGGATCGGGCAAACTGATGCTCGAGATCTACGAGAAGACGACGGAGGCGAACATCACCGGTCCGACGTTCGTGTGCGATTATCCGCGTGAGGTGTCTCCGCTGGCGCGTGAACATCGCGACGATCCCACCCTCACCGAGCGCTTCGAACTGATCGTGCGCGGCCGCGAACTCGCCAATGCGTTCAGCGAGCTGAACGATCCGGTCGATCAACTCCGACGCTTCGAAGCTCAGGCGACGTTGCGCCAGCTGGGCGACGTCGAAGCGAACGAAGTCGACCTCGACTACGTGCGCGCCCTCGAATACGGCCTACCGCCCACCGGTGGCATGGGGATGGGCGTCGACCGGCTGGTCATGATCCTCGCGGGTGTCACGTCGATCCGCGAAGTGATCTTGTTCCCGCACTTGCGTCCGGAAGTCATCGAATGAGCGAACGCGTTCTTGTTACCGGCATGGGCGGTGAGTTGGGGACGCGCGTCGCCCAGCTCATCGAAGAAAAGCCGTGGGCCGAAGACATCGCCGGCGTCGACTTCGTTCCGCCCCGCCGGCGTTTGCGCCGCGCGGTGTTTCACCGCATCGATCCGCGTGACCGCGATCGCCTCGCAGCCTTCGTCGCCGATTTCGCGCCGACGGTCATCGCGCATTTCGGCGTGTACGAACCGGCGTCGCGGATGTCACCCGCGTCGGCGAACGAGCGCACCGAGTTGTGCACGATCGCGTCGCTGAGCGCGGCTGCCCGCACCGGGAAGCTCGAATACATCGTCCTGCGCAGCGGGCTCGAGGTGTACGGAGCCCGTTCACCGAGCGCGTCGGTGCCCGACGAGGATGTCGTGCCCGAACCGCGCACGCCGTACGGCCGATCGTTGTTGCACGTCGAGAGTGTCGCGAAGGGCATCGCGGTCCACACCGGTATTCCGGTATGCGCGTTGCGCTACGCGCCCGTCGTCGGTTCGCACGTGCCGAGTCCGCTCGGACGTCTGTTGCGCTTGCCTGTTGTGCCGGTAAGCGCGGTCGCTGATCCTCCGTTTTCGCTGTTGCATCCCGACGACGCGTCGGTCGCGATGGTGAACGCAATCGAGTACCGCGTGAACGGCCCGTGCAACGTCGTCGGGCCGGGCGCGGCCACGCCCTGGCAAGCGGTGCGCCTCGGTGGCCGGGCGCCTTTGCCGGTTCCGCCTCGCATGTGGGGCCTGATCTCGCGCGCGGCCGAAGTTGCGGGTGCGGCGATTGCGCCCCACGTCGTCGAGTTGTTGCGGCGCGGTCGTACCGGCGACGACAGCCGGGCCCGTGCGCTGCTGCACATGAGCGACCTCACGCCGACGCAGTCGGTGCTGAGGGAACTTTTCGAGTGGGCCGATGTCGTTCCGATCGCTACGGGCCGAGCGCAGGTGGCGTCATGAGCGAGCGTCGCGAGGCTCGGTTCGAGCGAGTCCGAACGCAAAGGTTTTCAATGGTGCGCACATCAGCGCCGAGCAGCGAGCGGGGCCCGAGTGGCCCGGCCCGCAGGGCCGAGAGCGGACAAGCATGAGCGAGCGTCGCGAGGCTCGGTTCGAGCGAGTCGGAACGCAAAGGTTTTCAATGGTGCGCATATCAGCGCCGAGCAGCGAGCGGGGCCCGAGTGGCCCGGCCCGCAGGGCCGAGAGCGGACAAGCATGAGCGAGCGTCGCGAGGCTCGGTTCGAGCCAGTCGGAACGCAAAGGTTTTCAATGGCGCGCACATCAGCGCCGAGCAGCGAGCGGGGCCCGAGTGGCCCGGCCCGCAGGGCCGAGAGCGGACAAGCATGAGCGAGCGTCGCGAGGCTCGGATCGAGCCAGTCCGAACGCAAAGGTTTTCAATGGCGCGCACATCAGCGCCGAGCAGCGAGCGGGGCCCGAGTGGCCCGGCCCGCAGGGCCGAGAGCGGACAAGCATGAGCAGCGTTTCGCAGTTCGATGCGCGCGATACCGAGTTCGTGCGCGCGCCCGAGTCGCCGCTCGATGCGCTCAAGCGCCGCATCGGCGGTCGCTATCCGGTCGACGCGTTCGGCCTCGATCCGCAGCTCGCCGACATCGTCGCTCCGATCGTGTCGCTCGGTGTGCGCGTGCAGCTCGAAGGCGAGTCGAACGTGCCGCAAACCGGCCCGGCCGCGATCGTCGCCAACCGCGGCTTCGGCGTGATGGAACCGGCTGCGCTCGGTATTGCGGTGCGACGCGCGACCGGTCGTCGGCTGCGCATCGTCGGTGCGACCGGTGTTCCGATCTTGAGTGGGCTCGTGCGGCGCCTCGGTGCGATCGGCGCGAGCGAAACCGATATCGCGGTCGCGCTGCGCGCCGGGCATCTCGTCGGCGTGCCGCTCTCACCCACGTGGTTGCGTACGAGCGCGGGTATTCCGCCGCACGGTCTTGTGCGCGCGTTGACGCACGCACCGATCATTCCCGCGGCGGTCGTCGCGAACGGTCCACTCGGCACGCCGGTGACGTGGCGCGTGCGGTTCGGCCCGCTCGTCACGCTCGCGGATCCGTACGACCCGCACGATCCTCTGGCCGCCGCGCGGTTCTCCGACGCGATGCGCGCGTCGGTGCGCGGGTTACTCGAAGCCGATACGGAGGCCGGTAACATCGAGTAATGGCCGAGGTGATCGCGCCGGACGGAACGAAGATTTCGTACAGCGCGTGGGGGCGGCGCGAGGCAACGCCCGTCATACTCGTGCAAGGTCTCGGCGTCGACGGCCGCGGTTGGGCACTGCAACGGGGCGCGTTCGGTCGTTTGCATCGGTGCATTGCCGTCGACAACCGCGGTACCGGTCATTCCGACGCGCCGCCCGGCCCGTACGACCTTTCGGTGATGGCGCGCGATGTGATCGCGGTCCTCGACGATGCCGGCATCGAACGTGCGCACATCGTGGGTGCGTCGATGGGCGGCGTCATCACGCAGATCATCGGTGTGTTGCATCCCGAACGCGTGCTGTCGCTGACGCTCGCGTGTACCGCGTGCCAGCACCACGCGTGGCGACGGGAGCTGTTGGCGGAATGGGCCGAGACCGTGCAGGCGCACGGCATGGGTGGCCTGTTCCCCGACGGGATGCGGTGGCTGATCGGTTCGCGGCTGCAACGCCGGTGGGGTGTGTTCGTCAACGTGCTCGCACGTGTTCTCGTGCAGACGAAGCCGGATGCGTTCGCGGCGCAGGTTGCCGCGATCCTGGACGCGTCCGACGAGCTTCGTTTCGAACTCCCGAAGGTCACGGCGCCGACGCTTGTGATCACTGGTTCGCAGGACACGCTCACGCCGCTCGGCGACGCCGAGGAGCTGGCCGAGTTGATTCCGGCGTCGCAGCTCTACGTGTTGCGCGGCGCGGCGCACGGTCTGATGGCCGAGGCGCCCAACGTGTTCAACGACGTGGTGTTGAAGTTCCTCGCCGAGGTCGATGGGGCGAACTCGTCTCTGGGCGAAACCGCGTAGTCAGCCGCATCACCGCGCTGTAGGACTTTCAATAGCGCTGACGCGTATTCACGGTTCTATAGCGGCGCCGGTGGAGCGAGGTGGTGTTCGCGCCACCAACGAATCTTGTCGTCGGCGAACTCGCACACCGACAACCCGCGCCACTCGATCAGTGCATCGTCTTCACGACGGCGAGCGCGGATCGTCCAATCGGCCAACGCGACCGGCGCGCCCGCTTCGAACGCGAGGTGGTGCACGTCGAACGACACGGGCGTCGCCCACGAAAATCCCGCAGCAACCAGTTTGCGATAGCGCGCCGCGCCTTCGATGACACCCGACGGCAACTCGATCACCATGTCGTCGGTCCAGCACGCCATGTAGGCATCGAGATCGGCCGCGAGCCACGAGTCGACGCGCCGCATGAAGAGCGGCTGCAAGTCCACGCTACGAAGAGCGGTGGATGACGCTGCCGAGCAGCGTGCGCAAGCATTCGCACACCTCGGCGTCAAGTTCGGTTGCGCCCATGAGCGCCTCTGACGCCTTCGTCGCGTGCGTGCGCGCGACCGTCATCGACGCGTCGATCACGGCCGGCGTGTTGATCAACGAAACTGCGCGCTCTACTTCGGGCCATTCGAGCTTGCGGCCCAACAGCGAACGGAGCTCTTCGGAAGACGCGAGCGCATAGATCACGGGGAGCGTGTACACGCCTTCGTGTACGTCGTGGCCCGCGGGCTTGCCGAGTTCGGCTTCCGTCGAAGTTACGTCGAGAACGTCGTCGACGACTTGGAAGCACATACCGAGGTGATGACCGAACTGCGTGAGCGCGTCGAGCGAATCGGCCGAGACGCCGCTCACCATTGCGCCGATGCGACACGACGTTGCCATCAACGACGCGGTTTTGCCTTCGACCGATGAGTAATACGACTCTTCGGAACGGTCGACGTCGAAGAGATGCTGCAACTCCAGCACTTCACCGCGACAGAGTTCGCCGATCGTTGCCGCGAGCAGACCCGCCACATCGGCGCCGAGCGACGCCGCCAACACCGACGCCTGCGCGAGCAAGTAGTCGCCCGCGAGGATCGCAACGATGTTCGACCAGCGCGCGTTCACCGAAGGAACGCCGCGCCGCGTCTCGGCTTCGTCGATCACGTCGTCGTGATAGAGCGAGCCCAGATGGACGAGCTCGACGGCCGCGCCACCCGTCACGACTTCGGGAGCAGACGCATTGCCTGCCCCGCCTGCCGCGTAGGCGGCGGCAAGGGTCAGCGCGGGCCGAAGGCGCTTGCCCCCGGCGGCGAGGACGTGGCCGGCCACGTCTCCCAAGAAGCGGTCTTCGGCAGCTACTGCGTCCCGAAGGCGCGTTTCGACCCGCTGGAGGTCGCTGGCCAGGGCGGGAAGCCCGATCTCGTCCACGAACGACACACGGCGAGGCTACGGCGGTACGGGAGTGGGGGTCGATTCCGGGCGCCAAAGCTATGGGTTCTCGGAGCAACGGGAATGATCTGGAGGCGACAAGCGTCGATACAAAGCTCCTGGCAATCACACCGCAGCCCTGAGTTCGGTGGAGAGCCGAGAAAACGACAGATTCATCCCGGTCTCGGCGCCAAAGAAGGCCCGGGATTGGCCGATAAGGTAAGCACGTCCACCGACAGCCGATTGCTCGGCAGGTCTGGAAGGCCAGACAAGAGAAGGTTGGTCAATTTTGTTCGAGCGCTTCACCGACCGAGCCCGCCGGGTCGTTGTCCTCGCCCAAGAGGAAGCGCGCCTGCTCAACCACAACTACATCGGTACCGAGCACATCCTGCTCGGGCTGATTCATGAGGGTGAGGGCGTCGCGGCCAAGGCATTGGAGTCGCTTGGTATCTCGCTTGAAGCCGTCCGCGCGCAGGTCGAAGAGATCATCGGGCACGGCGGCCAAGCACCGTCGGGGCACATTCCGTTTACGCCCCGCGCCAAGAAGGTTCTCGAGCTGTCGCTCCGCGAAGCGCTGCAGCTCGGTCATAACTACATCGGTACTGAGCACATCCTGCTCGGGCTGATCCGCGAAGGCGAAGGCGTCGCCGCCCAGGTGCTCGTGAAGCTCGGCGCCGATCTCTCGCGCGTTCGCCAGCAAGTCATCCAGTTGCTCTCGGGCTACGCCGGTTCGAAGGAAGCGGGAGCGCAAGGCGCGACGACGGGTGGCGGCAGCGAAACGCAGCCCTCGGGGTCGCTCGTCCTTGACCAGTTCGGTCGCAACCTCACGCAGCTCGCTCGTTCTAAGAAGCTCGACCCGGTGATCGGGCGCGAGCGCGAGATCGAGCGCGTCATGCAGGTGCTCAGCCGCCGCACCAAGAACAACCCGGTGCTGATCGGCGAGCCCGGCGTCGGCAAGACCGCGATCGTCGAAGGCCTGGCGCAGAACATCGTCGACGGCACGGTGCCGGAGACGCTGCACGCCAAGCAGCTCTACACACTCGACCTCGGCGCGTTGGTTGCCGGCTCCCGTTACCGCGGCGACTTCGAAGAGCGCTTGAAGAAGGTGCTGAAGGAGATCCGCACCCGCGGCGACATCATCTTGTTCATCGACGAGTTGCACACGCTCGTTGGTGCGGGTGCTGCCGAAGGCGCGATCGACGCGGCATCGATCTTGAAGCCGATGCTCGCGCGCGGTGAGTTGCAGACGATCGGTGCCACGACGCTCGACGAGTACCGCAAGCACCTCGAGAAGGACGCGGCTCTCGAACGCCGGTTCCAGCCGATCAAGGTCGACGAACCGACGGTCGCACACACGATCGAAATCTTGAAGGGTCTGCGCGAGCGTTACGAAGCGCACCACCGTGTCACGATCACCGACCAGGCGATCGTCGCGGCTGCGAACCTCGCTGACCGTTACATCTCCGACCGGCACCTCCCTGACAAGGCGATCGACCTCATCGACGAAGCAGGATCGCGCTTGCGCATCCGTCGCATGCAGGCCCCGCCCGACTACCGCGAACTCGAAGACGAGATCGCGAAGGTCCGCAAGGAAAAGGAAGCGGCAATCGAGGCTCAGCAGTTCGAGCGCGCCGCGCAGTTGCGCGACCGTGAGAAGAACTTGCTCGAGCAGCGCACCGCGAAAGAGAGCGAGTGGCGTGCCGAAGGTGTCGACCTCTTCAACGAAGTCAACGAAGAGTCGATCGCCGAAGTGCTCGCACTGTGGACCGGCATTCCGGTCTACAAGCTCACCGAGGAAGAGACCGCCAAGCTGTTGCGCATGGAGGAAGAGCTCCACAAGCGCATCGTCGGTCAGGAAGACGCGATCAAGGCCGTGTCGCAGGCGATTCGCCGTACCCGTGCCGGCTTGAAGGACCCGAAGCGTCCGTCGGGATCGTTCATCTTCTTGGGTCCGTCGGGTGTCGGCAAGACCGAGACCGCGAAGGCGCTCGCCGAGTTCTTGTTCGGCGACGAGTCCTCGATGATCCAGCTCGACATGTCGGAGTACATGGAGAAGCACACGGTGTCGCGGCTCGTTGGTTCGCCACCCGGCTACGTCGGTTACGACGAAGGCGGTCAGCTCACCGAAGCCGTGCGCCGCAAGCCTTTCTCCGTCGTGCTGTTCGACGAAATCGAAAAGGCCCACCCCGACGTCTTCAACGCGCTGTTGCAGATCCTTGAAGACGGGCGTCTCACGGACGCGCAGGGTCGCACGGTCGACTTCAAGAACACCGTCATCATCATGACGTCGAACTTGGGAACGGCCGACCTGAAGAAGGCGAACCTCGGGTTCGCGCGCTCCGGTGAGCACGTGACCTACGAGAAGATGAAGGACCAGGTGCACGAAGAACTCAAGCGGCACTTCCGCCCCGAGTTCCTGAACCGCATCGACGACATCATCGTCTTCCACCAGCTGTCGACCGCCGAGATCACCGAGATCGTCGACCTGCTGATCAAGCGGGTGCAGGGACAACTCGAGTCGCAGGGCTTGGGCTTCGAGCTCACACCGGCGGCGAAGTTGGTGCTGGCGGCGAAGGGTTACGACGCGGCACTGGGTGCACGGCCGTTGCGCCGGGCGATCCAGCGGCTGGTCGAAGACCCGCTTTCGGAGAAGATCCTCTGGAAGGAATTCCACGCGGGTGACACGGTCGTTGTCGACGCCGACAACGACGAGATCGTGTTCCGTTCGGTCCAGGGCATCGAGCCCCCGCCGGTCGAACTCGCCGGAAGTGGTACGCCCGAGTAGTTCATAAATTCGAATCTGCGCCACGCGCCGGGAAGAATCCGGTCGTGGCGCATTTTCGCGTTTGGGCTCTGGCGCTTCTCGCGCTCGTGTTGCTCGCGGGATGCCACGTCGATACGCGCGTCGACGTCACGCTGAATCGCGACGGTTCGGGCGTTGTGAGCACAACCGTGACGCTCGACGCGGACGCGTTGCGACAGCTCGGCGGCATCACTGCCGCTTCGAAACAAGTGCCGCTCGGCGATCTGCGTGCTGCCGGCTGGGAGATTTCGCAGTGGACGCCGAGTGCGAACGGCGGCGCGACGATCACGTTCACGCATCCGTTCACCGGCCAAGACGATCTTGCGGCACGGCTCGCTGATTTGGTCGGCACGAACGGCATCCTGCGCTCGCCGTCGATCACGCATACTCGCGGGTGGTTGCACGGAAGCGACGGGATGTCGATGGTTATCGACCTCCGAGACCCGTCGACGGGGATCGGGAGCGACGCCGATCTGCAGGCCCACTTGCGGGCCGCGGGTGTCGATCCGGCCACCTTGAATCAGGATCTGACGGCTGAACTGCGGTCGGCGCTCCACGTGTCGGTCGTCTTGCACCTCGCGAATGGTGCGACCCGGACATACGACGTCCCGACGGGCACAACGACGACGGTGAGCGTGTCGCACTCGACGACGAACTGGAATCGGGTGATCGAGGTCGGTATTGCGGTCGTGCTACTGGTACTGGCCGGGCTCTTCGCGCTTGCAGCGTCGGCGAGTGCACGCCGCGCTCGGCGCCGGACGGCGCAGCGGGACGAGGCACTGCGCATGGATCGCGACCGCGTGCCGTTGATGTAACCCGCATTGTGTGATGCGTGTCAGACGACGCCAAAGCGGGCATGATGCGCCTGAGTCTTGAGGCGTGATGTTTCGGACGGGAGGGACTGATGGACGGTGCACTGGGTCGGCGGCTCTTCGCCGAGTTTCTCGGGACCGCGCTGCTGGTGTTCTTCGCAGTCGGCGTCGCCACGTTGTCGTTCGGGTTCAAGTTCACCGGCGCCAGCGTCTCGGCCGGCGTCGTCACGACGGCGTTTGCGTTCGGGCTCGTGCTGCTGGCCCTCGCCTACACCCTTGGTCCGATCTCCGGATGCCACATCAACCCCGCGGTGACGATGGGCTTCCTTGCAAGCGGGCGGATGAAGCTCAACGACGCGATCGCGTACTGGATCGCTGAATTCGCCGGCGGGATCGTCGGCGCGCTCGTGCTGTGGGCCGTGTTCCAGGGTTCACCCGTCTATTCGAAGAACCTGCAAGGCCTTGGAACGAACGGGTGGGGCAAAGAGTCGATGATTCGCATCAATCTCGGTGGGGCTTTTGCCGCCGAGGTCATCCTCACGTTCCTCTTCGTGTTCGTCGTGCTCGGCGCCACGAGCAAGGGCGCGACGCCGGGCGCGACGGGGCTCGCCATCGGTCTCGCGCTCACGACCGTGCACCTCATCGGCATCCCCATCACCGGCACGTCGGTGAACCCGGCCCGGAGCCTCGGACCGGCCCTGATCGTCGGGGGCACCGCGCTGAGTCAGGTCTGGCTGTTCATCGTGGCGCCACTGATCGGCGGTGCGATCGCGGCGGCGGCGTTCTACGTGCTGTTCCCGCGCGAGACGGCGGCCGACGAAGCCGCCATCGACGAATCGCGCACCGACCGTCCTGCCTAAGGACGGCGCGTCACCGTCACACTCGCGGGCTAGGGTGCCCGCATGACCCGAACACTTGTTCGCTACCGGTGCGAGGCGTGCGGTTACGAGTCGCCGAAGTGGCTCGGCCGCTGCACCGAGTGCGGCGAATGGGGTTCGCTGGTCGAAGGCGTCGTCACGGCCGGGAGTTCCGGGGCGCGGGCGGCGGCGCCCCGGTCGGCGGTGACGCCGCTGTGCGAGGTGAGCGGCAGCCTCGCGGCCGGCTTGCCGACCGGCGTCGGTGAACTCGACCGGGTGTTGGGCGGCGGTCTGGTGGCCGGGTCGGTCACGCTCGTCGGCGGCGAACCGGGGATGGGCAAGAGCACGCTGGTGCTTCAGGCGTTGGGCGCGCTCGCGGCGCGGGGCGCGCGCTGCCTGTTGGTGAGCGGCGAAGAGTCGGCCGCGCAGGTTCGGCTGCGGGCCGGCCGGCTCGGCACGCTCGCGCCGGGATTGTTGGTCGTGTCGGAAACGTCGCTGCCCGATGTCGTCGCACATGTCGGAGCCTGCGAACCCGACGTGCTCGCAGTTGACTCCATTCAGACGTTGCACGACCCCGACTCGCCGGGCGCGCCCGGTTCGGTCGGGCAAGTGCGCGACGCCGCCCATCGCCTGGTGCGGCTCGCGAAGGAACGCGATCTCGCAACGCTGCTGGTCGGCCACGTCACGAAAGACGGTGCGCTCGCGGGGCCGCGCGTGCTCGAACACGTTGTCGACACCGTGCTTTCCTTCGAAGGCGACCGGCATCACGGCCTGCGTATGTTGCGCGCGTTGAAACATCGCTTCGGCGCGACCGACGAGCTCGGCGTGATGGAGATGACCGAAGCCGGGTTGGCCGCGGTCGAAGATCCGAGCGCGCTCTTCCTTGCCGACCGGCGGGCCGGTGCGAGCGGTTCGGTCGTGTCGTGCGTGATGGAAGGCAGCCGGCCCATTTGTGTCGAGGTACAGGCGCTGGTGGGCGAACCCGCGCAGGTGCCGCGACGCGTCGCGCAAGCAATCGAGACGAATCGGCTTGCGATGCTCGTCGCCGTAGTCCAGCAACACACGAATATCGAATGCCGCGGCCGCGACGTGTACGCGAGCGTCGCGGGCGGCGTGCGTGTGGTCGAACCCGGCGTCGATCTCGCAGTGGCGATCGCGGTCGCGAGTGCGCGGCGCGATGTCGCCGTCGAACCTGACACGGTCGTCATAGGAGAAGTCGGGCTTGGCGGCGAAGTGCGGCAAGTACCGCACGGTCCGCGGCGCCTGCACGAGGCGATGCGTGTTGGTTATCGCCGCGCGATCGTTCCCGCCTCGATGCCCGACGTGCGCGGCATCAACCTGATGCGTGTTCCCGACCTGCGAGCGGCGCTGGACGCGACCCTGCAAACTCCCAGGTAATCTGGAGGGATCCGACCGGGAGGACGTGTTGGCCCAGCGCCGATCGGAAGCCCTTTATGCCGCCCTTCGCCTTGTTGCACCGGGCACTCCGTTGCGCGAGGGCATCGACCGAATTCTCCAATCGAACATGGGTGCGCTGATCGTCGTCGGCGACGGCCCCGATGTGTTGAACATCTGCTCGGGCGGTTTTCTGCTCGACGCCGAGTTCACACCGCAGCGGCTTTCGGAGCTGGCGAAGATGGACGGCGCGATCATCCTCGCGTCCGACGGTACGCGGGTTGCGCGCGCCAACGTCCACCTCGTTCCCGACCCCGACATCCCGACGACTGAGACCGGAACGCGGCACCGCACCGCGGAGCGCGTCGCGCGGCAGATCGCAGTACCGGTTATCACCGTCTCGGAAGAGATGAGCATGGTGTCGGTGCATTACCAAGGGATGAAGCAAACGCTCGAGCCGATCCCGCGCGTGCTGGCGCGCGCCGACCAAGCGCTGCAGATCCTCGGTCGTTACAAGTCACGGCTCGACGGCGTGACGGGCGCGTTGTCGGCGCTCGAAGTCGAAGACTTGGTGACGTTGCGCGACGTCGTGACCGTGTTGCAACGCGCCGAGATGGTGCGGCGCATCGCGGAAGAGATCGAGGGGTACGTCGTCGAACTCGGCCTCGATGGTCGCCTCGTCGAACTCCAACTCGAGGAACTCACGGGCGGCGTGCTCGAAGACTTGCGGCTCGTGTGCAAGGACTACTTCGTCGAGTCGCCCGAATGGGTGTTGCTCCAACTCACGACGCGTCTCGCCGAGATCAGCGACGACGAGCTGCTCGACCTGCGCTACATCGGCGCGCTGTTGCATCTCCCGCCCGACCTCGACCTCGACGCCGCGTTGCAACCGCGCGGATTCCGGCTGTTGAGCAAGATCCCGCGGCTTCCAGAGACGATCGCCGATCACGTCGTCGAACGGTTCTCGACGCTGCCCAAGGTCATGCGGGCGTCGCTCTCCGACCTCACCGGCGTCGAGGGCGTCGGCGAGGCGCGGGCGCGGGCGATCAAAGACGGCCTGTCGCGCGTCGCCGAGACGTCAATCTTGGATCGCTACGCGTAGGGCTCTAACCTGCGCAGCTCATGGCAGCGCTCAAAGAAGGCCCGGTCTACGACGTCACGACGGAAGCGACCACGCTTGTCGTCGACGGTACGGAGGTTGCGGCGTTTCACGCCCGGCCCGACGGCATGCCGCGCGCGGGGCTGGTGTTGCACCCGGACGTCGGCGGATTGCGGCCGCTCTTCGAAGACATGGCGCGCCGCTTGGCAACGCACGGCTTGGCGGTGTGCACGTTCGAACCGTTCGCCGCGGCTTCCGCGGAGGCGCGGTCGTCGGTCGAAGCACGGCTGGCAGCGGTCGGCGAACTCGACGACGGTGTGCAGCTCGACATCATGTCGGCCGCGTCGAACTTGCTGATCGTGGAAGACGACGTGTCGCAGGTGTCGGTGCTGGGCTTCTGCATGGGCGGGCACTACACGTTCAAAGCAGCCGGTGAGGATCGCTTCGATCGCGCCGTCGCGTTCTACGGCATGTTGCGCACGCCGGAAGCGTGGCAAGGGCCGGGACATCGAATTGATCCGCTCGCGGTCGCGGCCGAGATGTGCCCGACGCTCGCAGTCTTCGGCACCAACGACCCGTGGACGCCGGCCGACGACATCGCGGCGCTGAAGCAGGCCTGGAGCGCGCGCACCGACTGCGAGATCGTCGAGATCCAAGACGCCGAACACGGCTTCGTGCACGACCCCGACCGTCCGATTCACCGCGCCGAAGAAGCCGCGACGCTTTGGGCGCGCGCCATCGCCTGGGTCACGCCCTAGCTTCTCGACGTTGCGTTCCTCAACCGCATGAGATGCGGTCAAGGAACGCAGGGTCGCTGAAAATCAGCCGAGTTCGTTGCCGAGGATCGATACGAACGACACCATCTCGCCGGGGTAACCGCCGAGGTTGTGCGTCAGCGCGAGGCCGCGGTCGGCGTGCGCGATCGTCCGCTGCTCGGCGGCGCTTCGCCCCGCAGCTGCAACCACGCCTCGAACATCATGCGCAAGCCCGACGCACCGACCGGGTGGCCGAAGCTCTTCAAGCCGCCGTCGGGGTTGACCGGCAGCGCGCCTTCGAGGTCGAAGGTGCCGTCGAGCACTTCCTTCCACGCGGTGCCACGCTCGGCGAACTGCAGGTCTTCGTAGATCAGGAGCTCGGCGGGCGTGAAGCAGTCGTGCACTTCGGCCATCGCGAGTTGCTCGCGCGGGTTCGTGATGCCGGCCTGCGCGTACGCGTCGCGGCCGGTCGCCGCGATCTCGGGGAACGTCGTGTAGTCGTACGACGGGTCGGCGTTGCCCGAGCAGTTGCCCGCGACCAACGACAACGCCTTGACGTAGATCGGCTTGTCGGTGTACTTCTTGGCGTCTTCGGCTCGCACGATCACCATCGCGGCGGAACCGTCGGCGACGCCCGAGCAGTCGTACACACCGAGACCGCCGGCCATCAGCGGCGCGCCGCAGATGGTCTCCATCGAGACTTCCTTGCTTGAACTGCGCACGCGGGTTGCGGGCACCGTTCTGGTGGTTCTTCCACGCGATGCGCGCGAGCACTTCGCGCATCTGGTCTTGGTCGAGCCCGTACTTCTTGCCGTAACCGGGTGAGCACATCGCGAACATCGCGGCCGCGGTCAGCGTGCGGCCGGTGCCGTCGGTCGGCGTCTTGGCCGCGCCGACGAGGCCCTGGTAACCGCTGTCCTTGACCTTCTCGACGCCGATGGCCATCGCCATGTCGTACGCGCCGCTCGCAACCGCGTACGCCGCGTTGCGCAGCGCTTCCGAACCGGTCGCGCAGAAGTTCTCGACGTGCGTGACCGGCTTGTCGTGCAACTGCAACGGACGCGCCAGCGCCATGCCGCTCATGCCCGACATCGCCGTGCCGAGCCAGTACGCGTCGACGTCGTCCTTCGTCACGCCGGCCGATGCGAACGTCGTCCTCCGACGCGTCGATGAGCAGGTCGTCGGTGCCCTTGTTCCAGTGCTCGCCGAACGGCGTGCACCCCATGCCGACGATTGCGACCTTGTCTTTGATGCCGTGCGAACTCATGGTCGAGGTTCCTTTCGCCGCGCTAGTCGCGGACCGGCCGGGCCTTCCAGAAGTAATTGTGGATCTCGTCGGAGGTGAAGAGGCGCCGGAACGTCATCTCCACTCTGTCACCGATTTGGAGTGCGTCTCCGTCGGCGTCGGTGAGTTCGACGGGAAGACGACCGCCGCCGTCCCAGTCGACCACCGCGAACGTGATCGGCGGGCTGGGGGAGTAGGCGATGCGGTCGATCGTGAGCAGGGCAATCGTGCCCCGCACGTCGGACATCGGGGCCGGCTCCATCTCGTCGACCGCGTCGCCGACACGCGAAATGCGCGCGGGCGGCAAATGCAGCTCGCCACTCGAACGGTCGCGCGAACCAACGAACGCGTACTTCCAGTCTTCTGTACGGCCCGACACCGACGCCGAGATGCGCTCGGGCTCGGGGCGGCGCGGCGGTTCGAGGTGCACCTGGTCGCGCCACGAAAGGAACTTGCCGTACGGAAGGTCGGCCGCGTCTTCGATCTGCTTGGCGATCGTGCGGGCCGGTTTGTACGACGCGATGGCGTCGGTGGCGCGGAACAACATCACGTCGGCGCCGTCGGCGAGCACTACCAGCGCGATCACCTGGCCGGGTTCGGCGTTCTCCAACGCACTTGTCAGCAGCAACAACGCGTGCGCGCTGCCGGTGTTGCCGACCGTCGTGCTCAAGTCGTCGACGGTCTTGGCGTTGGTCGCGCCGAGCTTGGCTGCGACGCCGCGCACTGCACGCGCGTGCATGCCGGTGACGATCAACGCGTTGACCTGATCGGGATTGACGTCGGCGGCCTTCAACGCCGCGGTTCCATGCGTCGGTGACCAGCGGGCCGTACTTGATTTCGCCGAAGCGCTCTTCCCACGCGCGCGAGCGGCGCGAACCGGGCGTGCGCCAGCGCTCGATGAACTCTTCCGTCGCGCTCGCGCCGCCGAGGTATTCGGCGATCACGTGCTCGTCGCCGATCACGACCGCGGCGGCGCCGTCGCCACCTTGCGCCTCGTCGCCACTCGTCGGCAGCCCGTCGCGCTGGTCGGCCGCGACCAACAGTGTGGTGCCGCGCCCGTCGAGGGCGGCGCGCAGCGCGCCGACGCCCGGAGCGCAAGGCCCCGCCGAAGTCGAAGCCGGCGACGTCGCTGTCGAGCCGGAGCGCAGCGTGCACCGTCGACGCGTTGTTCTTGTCGAGGTAAGCCGGGCTCGCAGTCGAGAACCACAACGACTCGGGGCGCTCGTTCGTGCCCTTGAGCGCGAACCGCGCCGCCTCGACACCCATGGTTGTGGTGTCTTCGTCGTAAGAAGCGACCGACCGGGTTCCCCGGCCACCGCCACTCCCGAACGTCTTGGCGATCTCCGCTCGTTGGAGCCGCCGGTAGGGGATATATCCCCCCGCGCTGATGATGCCTCGCATAGAACGGCATTCTAGGCAGGGCCGTATCCTGCGATCCCATGCGACCCGGACCCCAAAGTTCGTCACAATGAAACTCGGCGACATCGCGAACGCGCAGGCCCAAAAGTACGGAAAACCGCTTGATGGCGTGCGGGTTCTCGCGGCCGAGCAGATGCAGGCACTGCCCTATGCGACGCAGATGCTCGCCCGTCTGGGTGCCGAAGTCGTGAAGGTGGAGCATCCGGTTCACGGCGATTCCGGGCGCGCGTCCACGCCCGCGATGCACGATCCCGACGGTCGGGCCGTCGGCGCCACCTACCTGCGGAACAACCTCAACAAGCGCAGCGTCGGCATCGACCTCAAGGCGCCGGAAGGCCGCGAACTGTTCCTGCAACTCGTCCCGCACTTCGACGTGATCGCCGAGAACTTCAAGCCGGGGACGATGGACCGCATGGGCCTCGGCTACGACGAGATCGCGGCTGTGCACCCGGGCGCGATCTACGTGTCGATCTCCGGCTTCGGCAACACCGTGGAGACGCCGTACCGCGATTGGCCCGCATACGCGTCGATCGTCGAAGCGATGTCGGGCATCTACGAATACAAGTCCGGCCCCGACATGCCGCCGACGACGATTCCGGTCGGTGCGCTCGGCGACATCTCGTCGGCGCTGTTCGGTGTGATCGGGATTCTCGCCGCGCTGCGACACCGCGACCAGACCGGCGAGGGGCAGTACGTCGACATCGCGATGCTCGACGCCGTGATCGCGATGACCGACATCGTCGCGAACTTCTGGTCGATGGGCGTGCGACCCGATCCCGAAAACGCGCTGCAGGTGATTTGTGAAGGCTTTCGCGCGTCCGACGGCTATGTCGTGACGCAGATTGTTCGTGAACACCAGTTCTTCAAGCTCGCCGAACTCATCGGCAAGCCGGAGTGGAAGGACGACCCGCGGTTCCAGACGCGGGCCGGTTGGGCGCCCGCGCTCGAAAACGAGCTGCGGCCCGCGATCGAAGCGTGGACGAGCAAACGCACGAAGATGCGAGCAGCCGAGGAGTTGACCGCGGCCGGGATCGTCGCCGGGCCCAGCAACTCGGCTCCCGACGTCATCGATGATCCGCACGTCGCGGCGCGCAACATGCTCGTGGCGATGCCGCGTACCGACGGCGCGGGCGACGACATTCTGCTCCCCGGCAATCCCGTCAAGATGTCGAAGGTGGCGGAGGGTCCGGAGACGCGTGTCCCGTGGCTCGGCGAGCACACGGCCGAGGTGTTGCGAGCCGAACTCGGCCTCGACGACGCGCGCCTTGCGGACCTGCGAGGTTCCGGGATTATTTCGTAGGATCCAGCCTTATGGACTTCGAGTTTTCGCCGGAACAACAGGCGTTCGCGGCCGAGGTCGACCGCTTCCTCGACGACAACGACGACCCGGAAGTGTTCGACCTCACCCGCGAGAACATGGCCCAGATCGTCGACACGCCCAAGCGGCGCGCCTTCATGGCGTCGCTCGGTGAACGGGGTTGGCTCGGCCTCACGTGGCCGAAGGAATACGGCGGCTCGGAAGGCGAAGGCGTCTACGAGTTCTTGCTGAACGAACGACTCGCCGGGCGCGGCGGCCCGCAAATCGGCAAGGGCGTCGGCATCATCGGCAAGACGTTGATCGCGCACGGCAGCGACTTCTTGAAAGAGCAGTTCTTGCCGATGATTTTGCGCAATGACGTCGAGTTCGCGGTTGGTTACAGCGAACCCAACGCCGGTTCCGATGCGGCGTCGATGCGCTTGAAAGCCGAAAAGGGCGAGCGCGACGGCAAGCAGGGTTGGATCCTCAACGGCCAAAAAACGTGGACGACCTCGGCGCACTTCGCCGAGTGGTACTGGCTCGGCACTCGCACCGACCCGAACGAAAAGCACCGTGGCATCACGCTCATGCTCGTGCCGCTCGACCAGCCCGGGGTCACGATCAAAGAGATCTGGACGATGGGCGACGAGCGCACGAACGAAGTCTTCATCGAAGACGTCTTCGTGCCCGACGAGTACGTCGTCGGCGAAGTTGGCCGCGGCTTTCAGTACATCTCACAAGCGCTCGACCTCGAACGCTTTACGATGTTCACGTTTTCGCCGATCGAACAGCGCCTCGACTTGCTGTGCGACTACGTGCGGACGCACGAGCGTGACGGCGAGAAGATGAAAGACGATGCCGTCGTGCGGCGCGACATTGCGCGACTTGTCACTGACGCGGAAGTCGCGCGCGTGCTCGGCCTCCGCGTCGTCGCGGCGTCGATGAAGGCGGAGAAGACGCCCGGCGCACCGCCGCCGACGACCGAATCGTCGCAATACAAGTTGTTTGCGACCGAGTTTTCGCGTCGGTTGGCGAACGCGTCGATGGACATCGCCGGACCGGGCACCCAACTGCGCGTGCATACCAAAGAAGCACCGATGGAAGGCCGGGCCGAGTCGACGTACCGCTACACGGTGATCGACACGATCGGCGGCGGCACGTCGGAAGTGCAGAAGAACATCATTGCGCGGCGCGCGCTCGGGCTCCCGAAGAACTTCTAGTGCTTGAGGGAGACGACAGCGCAGCGACCGCAACGAAGCGGGAAGCCGTGGTCACAAGGGCACGGGAGCGGAGCGTGGAGTCGACCAGTGCTTGAGGGCGTGACCGTTCTCGATCTCGCGAGCGTGGGGCCCGCGGCGCGCGCGTCGCGATGGCTCGCCGACTACGGCGCGCGCGTGATCAAGGTCGGCCCCGTGCCGAAAGACGGCGGTGTGCAGATCGTGCCGCCGTTTCATTCGTACGGCGGGCACCGCGGCATGCAACGCGTGTTGCTCGATCTCAAAGCGGAATCGGGAAGGGCGGCGTTCTTGCGGCTCGCGGGCGCGTCCGATGTGCTCATCGAAAGCTTCCGGCCCGGCGTCGTCGACACGCTCGGGATCGGTTACTCGACCGTTACGGAAGCAAACCCGCGCATCGTCTATTGCTCGACGAGCGGTTACGGCCAAGCCGGACCGTGGTCGCAGTACGCGGGCCATGATCTCAACTACCTCGCAGTCGGCGGCTTCCTCGCGACGACGCATCCGCGTGCCGACGGTGGCCCGCCCGTGCCCGGTGCGACCGTGGCCGACAGCGCGGGCGGCGGCTTGCATGCAGTGTGCGCGATCCTCGCGGCGCTGGTTGCGCGCAACAACACGGGCGCGGGCGCGTATCTCGACGTGGCCGCGACCGATGGTGTCGTCGCGTTGATGTCGCTCGCGATCGACGAGTACCTCGCGACTGGTGTCGAGCCCGGTCCTCGGCACGGTCTGCTCACCGGCAAGTACGCGTGTTACGACACCTACGAAACGAGTGACGGTGGTTGGCTCGCGGTTGCCGCGATCGAACCGAAGTTTTGGGCGAATCTGTGTCGCCTGCTCGGTTGCGAGCAGTGGGCGGCCGCGCAGATGGACGACGCGGTCCAAGACGCGATTCGCGCCGACCTGCGGGCGATTTTCAAGACGAAGACGCGCGATGAATGGACTGCGCTGCTCGCGCCCGCCGACACGTGCGTTGCGCCCGTGCTCGACGTTGCCGAAGTCGTCGAGCATCCGCAGCTCAACGCGCGACACGATTTCGTCACTGCTGAACACGCGGAACACGGGCAGTTTCGCCAAACCGCGCCCGTGCTCGCCGGTCAGCCGCCGCTCGCCGAACCGGTGGCGCTGCGCGACCAAACCCAGACCGACACAGATGCGGTGTTGGGCGCGGCCGGTTTTACGGCCGAAGAGATTGCGCGGCTACGCGCAGAAGGGGTTGCCGCATGAGTGCGAGCACGGTGCCGGCCGACGTCGAGGCGCTGATTGGCACGACGCAATACGAAGAAGCCGGTGAGTTCCCCGTCGAGCGCGGTTACATCTGGACGAGTTGTTCGTCGGTCGAGAACGGCAACCCGTTGTTCTGGGACGACGATGCCGCGCACGACATCACGAACGGGCCGATCGCGCCGCCCACGATGCTTTCCGTGTGGTTCCGTCCGCACAACTGGTCGCCGGGCCGAACCGAACCCGCGGTGCCCTTGCAGGTCCACTTCGACTTGAAGGCGCGCTTCGATCTTCCCGAAGCCGTGATGACCGACAACACGATCGTGTTCTACGAACCGGTGCGACCGGGCGACGTGTTGCAGACCCGCCAGGTGTTGCGGTCGGTCAGCGAACCGAAGACGACGAAGCTCGGTACGGGCCGGTTCTGGGTCATCGACGTCGAATACGTGAACCAACGCGACGAGCTCGTCGGTGTCGAGTCGTACACCGGGTTCGGCTACAAGCGAGAAGCACAATGACCGCGGCGACCAAGCTCACGCTTGCTGACGTACGACCGGGCGACGCGTTACCCGAGCTGCGCTACGAGGTGAGTGCGACGACGGTTGTGCTGGGCGCGCTCGCGACGCGCGACTGGCGTCCGATGCACCACGACCACGACTTCGCCGTGAACCGCAACGGCACGCAAGACATTTTCTTGAACACGCCGAACCAAGCGGCCTGGTTCGAACGCTTTCTCACCGACTGGTCGGGTCCGAAGGGCCGGCTCGGTCGCATGAAGTTCCGCATGAAGGGTTCCGTGTTTCCCGGCGACACGATGGTGCTCGCGGGAACCGTGACCGACGTGACGACCGACGAGACCGGATGCGGCTGGGTGAGTGTCGACGTGCAACTCACGGTCGACGGCGACACGAAGACCGAATGCGCGGCGCGCATCGCGCTGCCGACGACCGACGACGACAATCCGTGGACGCGCCGCGGCGACGACTGGAAACCGTGATGGATCTTGATCTTTCCGAAGAGCAACAGATGCTGCGCGACATGGTGCGCGGCGTTTGCGCGACGTACGCACCGCTGACGACCGTCCGCGCGCTCGAAGACGACCCGGTCGGCTACCCACTCGATCTGTGGAAGCAGATGGCGGAGCTCGACCTGATCGGGCTCATGCTGCCGTCGGAATACGGCGGGTCGGAGATGAGCGCGCTGGAAGGCGCGGTCGTCTACATGGAGTTCGGACGGGCGCTGGCGCCGACGCCGCACTTCGTGAGCGCGGTGATGAGCGCGGGCGTGCTGTTGCGGGCCGGCTCCGACGAGCAGAAGCGCTCGTGGTTGCCGCGGATCGGCTCGGGCGAGGCGATCGTGTCGACCGCGTGGCTCGAACCCGGCAACGGTTACGGGCCGAAGGGTGTGCAGACGACCGCGACGGCCGACGGCGTGCTCAACGGCGAAAAGTGGCACGTGCCGTTCGCGAGTTCGGCCGACGCGCTGGTCGTGCTGGCGCGCACGGGTCCCCAACCGACCGATATCGAGCTGTTCCTCGTCGACGTGTCGGATCCCGGCGTGACGTTGGCGCAGCAAAAGACGATCGGATCCGATGCGCAGTACGCAGTGACGCTCGACGGCGCGCGCGGTGAACGGATCGGCCGCAACGGCTGGACGGTGTGGAACGACACGTTGCGCGACGGCATCGTGTTGCTGGCGGCGCAGGCAATCGGTGGCGCGCGGTACGCGCTCGAGATCACCGTGCAATACGCGAAGGACCGCGAGCAGTTCGACAAGCCGCTCGGCGCGTTCCAGGCGATCGCGCACTACCTCTCCGACGCCGCGACCGCGGTCGACGGGGGCGAGACGCTCGTTTACGAAGCGGCGTGGGCGCTGGCGAACGAGCGAGACACCACGCGGCTCGCGCCGATGGCGAAGCTGTTCGCGTGCAAGACGTTCCGCGACATGACCGCGACCGCGCAGCAGATCTTCGGTGGTGTCGGGTTCACGACCGAGTATGACATCCAGCTCTACTTCCGGCGCGCCAAGCAGCAGCAGTTGAGCTGGCTCGACGACCGCGCCCTCGAAGAACAGATCGCGGCCACCGTCCTCGATTGACGATGCGTCGTTCAACCCGCGTGACGCGGGTTGAACGACGCATCGGACAATCAGACGGTGGCGCGGATCTCGAGTTCTTCGCGGTTGACGATGCGGTAGCGGCTGCGGCCCGAAATCTCGAGCCAGCCGAGCTTCACGAACAACGCAATCGCCTTGTTCACGCGCTCACGCGACGCGCCGACCATGCCGGCCAGCTCCTCCTGCGTCAGCGGCATCCGGAACTCGTCTTCGCCGTCGGCCAACTCCAGCAAGCGCTTCGCGGTCCGGCCCGTCACGTCGAGGAACATCGCGTCGGCCAACGCCTCGTCGGTCGCCCGCAACCGCCGGGCCAAGATGCGCACGACGGCCCACAACACCTCGGGCCGGTGGGCGAGCACGTCCCGGACGTCGTCGAACTCGACCGCGATGAGGTGCACGGTCGTCAGCGCCCGCGCGTTCGCGGAACGCACGCCGCCGTCGAACATCGACATCTCGCCGAACAACGCGCCGGGCCCGAGGACGGTCAGCACCGACTCGCGGCCGTCGGTCGCCTTGGCGACGATCGCCACGCGGCCCGAGAACACCACGTACAGGTGTGTAGCCGGGTCACCCTTTTCGAAAATGGGGTCACCTCGGCGGTACCGCGCGAGCGCGGTCCGTCCACGGAGCTGTTCGAGCAGCTCAGGGGGGAGTGTGCCGAAGAGGTCGGTCTTGTCGAGCACAGGCGTACGTGCCGCCATGTCGCGCCGGTCCTTGTTCGCGGGAGGCTATCCGAGCAAGCCGCGGTAGCGCCCCATGTGATCCAGGTCACATCAGATATCGGCGCGTTTCTGGGTGGGCCTAAGGCCCTTCGCGCACCGTGTGCAACACAGAGGCTCAGCGCTGGTCAAGCCCACCGCCGAGCCGCCGATCAGATGTACGTGCGTAGGGAACATTTCGTCGAAGGGGTTCGCCTCGGCGTCGCCGTGATCGGCACCGCGACCGGATTCTGGGTCGCCCGCAACCTCAACGCCGAGATGCAGGGCGTCGGCGGGATGCTCGGCTGCCTGTTCGGCTACGTGCTCGGCGGGATCCTCGGCCGCCTTCTCGATCGCGCGCTCGGAGCGGTCGAACGGCGGGTCGACCGCCGCTCACCGGCCAAAGTCCTGGCCGGCACCATCGGTGCGATCGCCGGCTCCACGCTCGCGATCGTGCTCGTCCTGCCGCTCGCGTTGCTGCTCGACACGCGCATCGCCGTCTCGATCGTCGGCCTCGCGACGTGGATCCTCGCCGGCGCGGGCTACCGCCTCGTGTCCCGGCAAAGTGAGGCGGTGCTCGAGATGCTCGGTCTTTCGAGCCGACCGCTCGTGCGCGCCCAAGCGTTCGACGCGCGCGACGGCATGCTCGTCGACTCTTCCGTCGTGATGGACGGTCAGTTGTTGCCTTTGACCCGCGCCGGCGTGCTCACCGGCGAGATCATGGTCGCCCGCTTCGTCCTCGACGAACTGCAAGGTTTCGCCGACTCGCCCGACGACGTGAAACGCCGCCGCGCTCGCCGCGGTCTCGAAACGCTCGACGTGATGCGCCAGGAAGGTACGACGCGCGTTTTCGTGCTCGACGACGAAGTTCCCGAAGTTGCCGAAGTCGACGCCAAGCTCATCGCGTTGGCGCGTCGGCTCCAACTCCGGCTGCTGACGAACGACGGTCCGCTGGCGCGCAACGCCGAACTGCAAGGCGTGCCGACGTGCAACTTGCGCCGGCTCGCGCAGGAACTGACACCGTCGATCGGTCCCGGCGATTTCGTTCGGGTTTCGCTCACGCGCGAAGGCAAGGAACCGGGCCAAGGTGTCGGCCATCTCGACGACGGTTCGATGGTCGTGGTGAACGGCGGCGGCGAGTTGGTCGGCGGGCCGGAAGTGATGCTGCAAGTGACGTCGGTCGTGCCGACGTCGGCGGGCCGCTTGCTCTTCGCCCGTTTGGAAGACGCGACCCTGTAAGACTGTCCGGGTGAAGACCTGGGCGATCGTCGTCGCGGCCGGTTCGGGTGAACGCTTCGGCGGTACCAAACAGTTCGCGCATCTCGGTGGGGCAACCGTGCTCGACCGGGCGGTAGGCGTCGCGCGCGAATCGTGCGACGGTGTGGTCGTCGTGCTCGCGCCGGGCGCACCGTGGGAAGCGCCCGACGGCGTGTCGGCAACCCCGGGTGGTGCCACGCGCAGCGACTCGGTCCGGGCCGGCCTCGCGCTCGTGCCCGACGACGTCGACGTGGTCGTGGTGCACGACGCAGCGCGCCCGCTCGCGTCGCGCCGGCTCTTCCTCACAGTGGTCGAAGCGATCGACGAAGGCGCCGATGCGGCCGTGCCCGCGTTGCCCGTCGTCGACACGCTGAAGCGCGTCGACGGCGACGACCGCGTGATCGAGACCGTGCCGCGCGCGGGTCTCGTCGCAGTGCAGACGCCGCAAGCATTCCGGGCGTCGGCGTTGCGGGCCGCGCACGAAAGCGAAGCCGTCGACACCGACGACGCGGCGTTGGTCGAGGCCGCCGGCGGAAAAGTCGTGGTTGTGGCCGGCGAACGGCGCAACCTGAAGCTCACGTTGCCCGACGATCTCGAACTCGCGCAGGCACTCGTCGAAGGCGCGCGGGCGTGAGATCGAGAGTCGGACTCGGGTTCGACGTGCATCCATTCGGCGACGCGCCGCCGCTCGTACTGGCGGGCGTTCATATCGCCGACGCGCCGCGCCTCGCTGGTCACTCGGACGGCGATGCGGTCGCGCACGCAGTTGCCGACGCGCTGTTGGGCCCGGCTGGGCTGCCCGACCTCGGCTCGTTGTTCCCTGCGACCGACGACCGCTACAAGAACGCCGATTCGATGGGCTTGTTGCGCGAGGTCACCGAGCGCGTGTTGCACGAGGGCTGGTGGATCGAAAACGTCGACATTGTGATCGCGGCCGAGCAACCGAAGCTCGGGCCGCATGTCGACGCGATGAACGCCAATCTGGTCGCGGCGATGCACAAGGCGCGGGAACCGATGGGGCGGGGGATCTCGGCGACCGTGAAGCCCAAGCGGGGCGAAGGGCTGGGCGCGATTGGCCGGGCCGAAGGTGTCGCCGTGTGGGCCGTGGCGTTGTTGTCGCGGAGCTGAACGAAGTGAAGTGACGCGCGTCACTTCCGATTCGAGGAGCTGACCGTTACCATTGCGACGGGATTTGTTGCTTCTGTCGGCGGAGCACGGGCGAACATGACAGCAGTACTGGCGGGCGAGGCGGGCACCTCGTTCGAAGACTTCTATCGGCAGCAATGGCCGGGTGCGATCCGGCTCGCGACGTTCACGTCGGGGAGTGCCGCCGCGGGCGAAGACATCGCCCAGGACGTGTTCCAGCGCATGTACCTGTCGTGGGGCACGCTGCTCGAACCGGCCGCGTACCTGCGCGTCGCGGTCGTGAACGGCTGCCGCTCCTACCACCGCAAGCGCAAAACCGAGCAACACGCCCTTCTGGTGCTCGCGGCGCGCGACGGAGAGATGGCGCCGCGCGGCGAACTCGACGACGTCGTCGCCGCGCTGCCCGACCGCCAGCGCGCGGTCGTGCGCATGCGCTATTGGGCGGATCTGTCGGAGGCCGAGATCGCCGATGCCATGGGCTGCAAGACGGGCACGGTGAAGTCGCTGGCGTCGCGAGCGAAAGACCGCCTGGCCGTCGCGTTGCGCTGACTACCCTTCACGGGTGCTCCGCGTCTACGACACCGCCCAGCGTGCGATCGTCGATTTCGTTCCGCGAATCGACGGCCAGGTGTCGATGTACGTCTGTGGGCCGACACCGTACGACGAGCCCCATCTCGGCCATGGCCGCAAAGAGATCGTGTTCGACACGATCCGCCGCTATTTCCTTTGGCGGGGCTTCAACGTCACGTACGTGAGCAACGTCACCGACATCGAAGACAAGATCATTGCGCGCGCCCAAGAGGCCGGTACGACCGAACCGGAGCTCGCGGGGCGCTACGAGCGCGAGTTTCGCCGGCAGTGGGATCTCTTGAACGTGCTGCTGCCCGACGAGGAGCCGCACGCGACCGCGTGGATCGACGACATGATCGCGTTGATCGCCGATCTCATTGCGCGCGGCCATGCGTATGTCGTCGAAGGCCAAGGCGTGTACTTCGCGGTCGAGTCGCTGCCGGAATACGGATCGCTCTCGCACCGCACGATCGCCGAGTTGCTCGAAAGCGCGGGCGCGCGTGTCGACGTCGACGAGCGCAAGCGCGCGCCGGTCGATTTCGCGCTGTGGAAGGCGGCCAAGCCTGGTGAACCCGAGTGGGATTCACCGTGGGGCAAGGGCCGGCCCGGCTGGCACATCGAGTGCTCCGCGATGTCGTTGAAGATCCTCGGCGACGGCTTCGACATTCACGGCGGCGGGAGCGACCTCGTGTTCCCGCATCATGAGAACGAGATTGCGCAAGCGGTCGGCGCCGGCCACACGTTCGCGCGCTACTGGATTCACAACGGGATGCTGAACGTCGACGGCGAGAAGATGTCGAAGTCGCTCGGCAACTTCGTGACGCTGGGCGCCATCCTCGACCGTTTCGACCCGCGCGCGTTCCGGTTGCTGGTGTTGCAGACGCACTACCGGCGCCAGATGGAGATCGGCGAGAAAGAGTTGGTCGACGCCGAGAAGGCGGTCGACCGCGTCGACACGCTGATGCGACGCGTCCGGCGGGCCGAGCTGACCGGCGGCGAACTCGGCGAGATCACGCCGTTCGTCGACGCGATGGACAACGACTTCGACACGCCCGCCGCGGTTGCCTACATCTTCGAATTGGTGCGCGACGCGAATAGCGCGCTCGACGTGCAGCGCCCGCACGAGGCTGCCGTCTTGACTGCAACCGTTCAGGAACTCTGGTCGGTGCTCGGCCTGTCGATCCAGGACGGCGACGAAGAACTCGACGGTGAAATCGCGTCATTGGTTACCGCGCGCGACGACGCGCGCGAACGCAAGGACTTTGCCGAGGCCGATCGGCTGCGCGACGAGCTCCGCGCGCGCGGCATCGTGTTGGAAGACACCGCCGACGGCACGGTGTGGCGACGGTTGCGGCCCGATGACGAGTCCTGATTCGCTCGGCGGCGAGCAGGTAGAAGGGCGCCGAGCGGTGCTCGAACTTCTGCGCGCCGGCCGTCGAAAGGTGCGCACCGTTTACGTGTCGAACGCGGTTGCCGACGACCCCGGCATCGCGGAGATCGTCGACCTCGCGCCGAGAGACTTGCGGCTCGTTTCGCCCGACCGGCTGTCGAAGATCGCCAAGTGTGAAACGAACCAAGGTGTCGTCGCGCTCACCTCCGCGTTGCGGGCCGCCGACTTGGCCAAGTTGTTCGACGACGACAATGCGTTCGTCGTTGCGGTCGACGAGGTCACTGATCCCCGCAACCTCGGGGCGATCCTCCGTTCCGCGGAGACGGCCGGCGCGACAGGAGTCGTGGTGCCGCGTCATCGCGCCGCGCATGTCACGGCGACCGTCGCGAAGGCTGCGGCCGGAGCCATCGAGTATCTGCCGATCGCGCTCGCGGGCGGCATTCCGAACGCGTTGGAGCGGGCGCGCAAGGCCGGGTGCTGGACGGTCGGGCTCGACGAGCGCGGCGACACGTCGCTCTCCGAACTCGACCTCGCCGACCAACGCATCGTGTTGGTGCTCGGTGCCGAAGGCCGCGGCCTGGCGCGGCTCACGCGTGAGCGGTGCGACATGCTGGTGCGCATTCCGATGTACGGGCACGTCGCGTCGCTGAACGTCGCGGCGGCCGCGACACTCGCGTGTCACGAAGTCGCTCGCCGGCGACACGCGTAACGACGTCTACGAAAACGCAACCGTGCCGCTGTGCAATACGCCGTTGATGGCGATCGTGTAGCTGTCGCCGTTCGAGATGTACCAGTGGTCGTAGCTGTTGTACGACGTGCCGAACTTGAACACGATCTTGTACTGCGACCACTGCTCGATCACGATGCCGGTACACGCGCCCGTTGAACCGGCCGCGAAGTACGGCGTCTTCAGATAGAAGCCGGAGTCGCCGTAGGTGTCGCCGTTTCCAGGGTAGTTCCCGCACGTGTTCTGCTGATCGGACGTTCCCGAGGGTTCGCTTCCGAAACCGGGACCGGTAATCGTGATCGTCGGGTTGTTGGTGTTGCCGGTGAACACGATGGTCGTGTGCGTCGGCGGCGCGAACGAGGTCGGTGGCGGATTCGTCGGCTGTGTCGGTGCTTGCGTGGCGGGCGTTTGCTTGACGCCGCCGTTTCCACTGCCCGTCGGTCCACTGGCCACACCTCCGCCGCGGCGAATCGGTCCACTCGCGACGCCGCCGCCACCGGTGGAACCCGAGCCACTCGAAACCACGAGCGTGATCGTGGTTCCCTTCGTTGCCGCACCGGCCGGCGCCGTCGTCACAACCTCACCGGCTGCAATCGTCCCGCTCGACGTCGACACCGTGGTTGTCGCGACCTTGAACCCGGCGGCTTCGAGCGCGGCGCTCGCGGCGAGCGGGCTTTGACCGGCGACGTTCGGAATCGAAATCGCACTCGGCCCTGCCGATACCACGAGTTCGATCGTGTCGCCTTCGCGATGTTGGGAAAGCACGACACCGGGCGCGGCCGCGTTCGCCTTTTGCGTCGACGTCACTCGGAAGTGCGCGGCCACGAGTTGCGCCTTCGCGGGTACGAGTTGTTTGCCGACGACGTTGGGCATTGAGGTCGCCGCCGTTGTCGGTGTCGTGTTCGACGACACGTTCGGCGAGCGTCCCGAGTTTGCGAACGCGACGACGGCACCGATGACGACGACGACGAGCGCGATTGCTGCGGCCGCGATGAGCCAGTTCCGATTCCGCTTCGGCTCCGGCGTTGTCGGCTCCGACGCCGCCGGCTCGACGACGTCGTTCACGACGGTGTCGTCGCTCGGTACCGATACCGATTCGGTCGGTGCGCTGTTGTCGGCGGCAGCCGTTCGTGCCGCAACCATTGGCGGTAATACCGGCCCGGTCGAAGGTGGGGACGGGGGCGGGGGAGGAGGTGGCGGCGGAGGTGGCGTTGGTGGAGCCGGCTCGGGTTCCGGCTCGACAACGACAACGGGCGTGGGCGCCGTAATCGGTGCGGGCGGACGCTTCGCGATATCGGCTCCGACGCGGTCGACCGTCTCGACGAGCTCGGTCATGCTCGCCCGCCAGTATTCGTCGATCAGCGAAAGCGCATTGCGACGCGAGAGCGCGGCGAGCGACGCGGGCAGCGCTTGCGGACCGGGCATCGCGGCGCCGCCGACAAGGACCGGGATGACGCGCAGGTTCGGGTCGGCGAGTGCTTGTTCGATCTCGATGCGCACGTAGTCGTCGGGATCGTCGATCCGCCGATTGCCGTTCTCGTCGGCGACGTTCAGCCAGCTGCGACCGATGATGACGAGCAAGATCTGCGACTGCTCGAGTGTTTCGTTGAGGACTTCGACGAAGTCGCGGCCGTAGGCGATGCTGTCGATGTCGTAGAACACGCGTTCGCGCCCGAGGTGCTCGACGAGCGCGTCATAGACGAGCTTCGCGTAGGGCGCGCTGTCGCTGCGCCGATAGCTGATGAACACCGACAGCTGGGCCGCCGGATGTTTCTTCCCGCCTCGCATGCCTCCCCCCGCAATTGGTGGCGTAATCATGACGCAAACCAAAGCGGGGCGCAGGCCGGTCAGGAGACGAGGGCGTACCTGTGAGTTGGCTGGCGTTCATGCAGGACGAAAGCGCGCGACGTACTGCCATCGCACACCGCGCCGGCCGATCATCGTGAACCCGCGTGGTTCGACCAGCGCACGCAATGTTTTCGGCGCGATGAAGTCGCTGTCGCGCCTCGTCTCCGCAACTGCCAGTGTGCCGTGCGGTCGCAGGATGCGCCGGACGTCGTCAAGACACGCGGCCGGGTCGGGGATTTCGCCGAGCATCGTCGCGATGAAGACCGCGTCGAACGACGCCGCGGTGAACGGGAGCGCGGTGGCATCGACCTCCGCCGCAGCCGCGCGTACGCGCGTCCGCGCGATCTGCAACATCTCGGCTTGCAGGTCGGCGACCACGAGTTCTCCGCGGGGCAGCGCGGCTGCGAGCGCGGGGCTGAAGAAGCCGGGACCGCATCCGAGTTCGAGCACGCGGTCGCCCGGCCGGAGCCCGATCGCGGCAACGGTCCGGCGCGGTGACTGCACAAGCCGGCGGGCCGGATTGAGCAACGATTTCGCGTGCGCGGCGGGAAAGACTTTCCCGCGATCCATGCCGTAGTCGCGCGCCGGCGCGTCGTCCGCCACCAGCGCGCAACCTACTCAATACGTCAGAACGAGTCGGGCGCAGCTTTCGACTCGAGGATCTCGAACGTCGGCGGGCCCTGCACGCCGGCGACTTGCATCAGTTCCGGGATTGTCGTCTGGCTTTCGAAGAACCTCTGGAACGACGCCGCGTCGGACCATTGGTCGACGATGACGACTTCGCCGTCGCCGAATCCCCGGTGCCGCGGATCAGTGTCTGCCTAAGGTGAGCGATCCGCCGCAGATGGTTGTTGTTCGTGTGGGTTGGGGTTCTCGTTGCGAACCTCGTGGTCCTCGCGGTGTGCGCGCATTACGGCGTCATCAAGATCGACGAGGGCTGGTATGTGGTCTCGGCGCGGTTCGCGCAGTCGGGCGAGGTGCCGTATCGCGAGTTCGCGTGGACGCAAGGGCCGTTGCTGCCGTACGTGCTGGCACCGGTCGAAGCGATCGCGCCGGGTCTCACCAGTGCGCGTGCAGTGATCGCGCTGGCCGCGGCCATTGGCTTTGCGCTCACGTTCGTTACGGCCCGGCGGCTCGGCGGCGACCGCGCCGCGCTCGTCACCGGAGTGCTCCTGCTCTGCCTGGCGCCGACGTTGCAGTACTGGCTTTCCGTGGTGAAGACGTACGGCCTCGCGAGTTTGTTCCTTGCGGGAACGGTTGCAGCACTCACCGCGCCTCGGCAGTGGCGGTCCCGGCTTCCGCTCGCGGTAGCGAGCGCGATTCTCTTCGCGTGCACGCGCACGTCGGGCGTACCGATGGCGGTGTTCGTGTTCGTGTACGCAGTGGTCGTCGCTCGCACTCGCGCCGAACGACTCGTCGTCATGGGTATTGCCGCAGTGCTCGTCGTCCCGGTGACGGCGTTGTTGATCGCGGGCGGACACCGCACGGTCTTCGATCTCGTCTGGTACCACTCGACGCGTTACTGGACGGATCCGTCGGTGTCGTCGCCGGTACACCGGCTCCGCCAAGCGTTGGGTGCATGGCCGATGGTCACGGTGCTCGTCGCGGGTGCCGCGATTGCGGTGGCCGCCAGCGCGTCGGCGCGCCGTCGAGTGCGCGCCCACATGGAGATCGTCGTGCTTGCGGCCGGGATGCTCGGCTTTGTGGCCGTACACGTTGCGAGCGGTGCCTTCCAGGCAACGGAATACCTCTCACCCCTCGTTCCCAGTGCGGTCATGCTCGCGATCGTGGTGCTCTTCGCTACCGGCGCACACGTCGTATTTGGTCGTGTCGTTGTCGGCATTGCGTTCGTTGCTGCGTTGCTCTTGACGCCGCGCGCGCAGTTCCTCGTTACGAACGGATCGCCGAGTGCGACCGAAGCGCTGACGGACTGTATTCAGGCCCACTCGCAACCGGACGACCGTGTGTTCGCGCTCATGATGCTCGACGCTGTTTCGGCCGCGAATCGAGATCCGGCGCGAGCGCTCTCGCTCGGTGTGTTCTCGTACGAAGACATTGCGACGGGCACCGCTCGCGACGAACACTTGCTCAACCCCGACTTGGCGCACGAAGCGATCGCCGACCCGCAAACGTCGCTCGTCGTACTTTCGAATGTCGATCGCGAACTGCTCGCGTGGGGCGGGTGGTTCTCGGAGCGGCCCGTCGATCGCGAGCCGATCGAGACCGTGCTTGCGACCGACTATCAACCGGTGTGCACCACGCACCTGATACGGGAGTGGCACAACATCCCTGTCGACGTCACGGTGTACGCGCGCCGCTAGCTATTGATTCACGAGGGCAGCGCGGCGCTCCCGCTTCATTGCCGCCGCGATGAGTTGGGACGGGTCGGCGACCCCGCCTTCGAGCGAGCCGTCCATCATCCGGGGATTGTGGGACGATGTGACAAGCCCCGTCAAAGCGCGTCGTGCGTGCGGCCTACGATGCGCTTCGCTTCGCCGGATTAGCTCAGTTGGCCAGAGCAGCTGATTTGTAATCAGCAGGTCAAGGGTTCGAGTCCCTTATCCGGCTCTCTTCACCGGTACGGCGACAGATCGGCCCCGGGATAGCGGGCTTGTGTGTCGGCCAACGTTTGCTCGTCCCAGTACGGGTCGCCGGGCGCGGGGAACCCGAAGACCAACCGCTCGCGCGGCGACGCCCGCTCGATGACCTCAAACCACTCTCGACGCGTCGCGCGTTCGGGCCAACCGACTCGGCCGGTCCAACGCGTTCCCCACACGTCGTAGTCGGCGAGGAGCGCGAAGCGGCTCGATCGTTCGCCCGTCATGTGCGACGCGCGATGCAACACGTCGGAGCGAAACGCAATCAACGTTCCGGCCGGGCCGGTCATCGAGACTTCCTCGTCGGCAAACATGCCTGCCGGCAGGTATTCGTTCGTGATGTCGTGATGACCAGCGACGGGCCAGTAGGGAACGCGTGCGCCGGCAGACAACGGAACGATCTTCGTCGGGCCGTCGTCGTCGCCGACATCCGACAAGAGAATCCACGTCAACATCTGCGTGCCCGGTTGCGAACGCTTCGGAACGACGAGGCTGTGGTTCACGAAATCGCGGTGGTGGCGCTGGTCGTAGTCGACGCTTCCCGCGTACTTCGCCCAGAGCTCCGCTTCGTAGAGCCGTAGATCGCTCGAACCGAGGAAGCGCTCGGCCAGGTCGAGCAGGTCGGGGTGGAAGGCCAACCGGTTCAGGCTCCACGATCGCCACGGCCCGCCGACGATGCCGGCCCACTGGTCGGTCGCGAGCATGCCGTGCGCGGCCGGGTCGGCGAAGTACTCCGCGGGCCGCGGGTAGTGCAGCCACAACGCTTCCTGGGCGGCGGCCAACTCGTCGGCGCCGAGAAAACCCTCGAACAGCATGAAGCCCTGCTCTTGCAGATTTGCCAGGCAGTCGTCGGGTACGCGCATCGGCGCACCACGCTAAACGCTATTGGCGCGCTCGTGCCTCGATCGCGACGCGGCGTCGTTCTTGCTTCTGCACGTACATCGAGAGGTCGGCTTCGCGCAGGAGATCGTCGGCGGAACAATCGGTCGTGCTCACCGCGCAGCCGATCGACACGGAGATCGAAAGCGAAGTGTTGCCGACCTCCATCGGGCCTTCGACGGCATCCGACAAGCGAGCCGCGATGCTCTGCGCCGCGTCGGGACCGCCGACCCGCTCGAGCAGCACTGTGAATTCGTCGCCGCCGAAGCGAGCCACGACATGGCCCGGACGCATCGCGCCACCGAGTCGTCGGGCGACTTCGTCGAGCAGCCGGTCGCCGACCGCGTGCCCAAATGAGTCGTTGACTTCTTTGAACGAGTTGACGTCGATGAACATGACCGCGATGCAAGCGTCGTGCGCCTGCGCGTTCGTAAGCGCAGTATCGAGCCGTTCGAGAAACGCAGTGCGATTTGGGAGGCGCGTGAGCGAATCGTGGTAGGCGCGGTACTCGAGTTCTTCCTTCTGTGCGTGCACGATGGCTTCCAGCGCCTCCCGTTCCTTCATGACGACACCTTGGAAGGAGATCGTCATCGCGGTTGCGGCTGCGATCAGGATCGCGAGGCCGTGCACGAGCGGTTGCGGAATCAGGGTCGGTGCGATACCCGTCGCGATCGCGAGCTGCCCGACCGCGATGCACGCGAGGCTCGTGAACATCATCGGCTTCGTCGCGCGCGAACCGGCATAGCGGATCGCGTACGCGACCGCGTAGCCGTACGCGACCGCGAGCGTGGGGCCCCAGCCCGTCGCGTAGATCGCGACGGTGATGGCCGCCAGCATCGTCGACGTGCGGTACACCATCTGTCGTTCCGTGCACGTCTTGTCGGGCCACAACGCGTCGACCGCGCTTGTCGTGCACGTGATCGCGATCAGCAGCACGGCGTAGTACCAGGCGGGACGATGCGCGACGAAGCCGTTGTGTTCCGCAACGATCAACAACGCGATCGCAGGCGGCACCGCAAGCTGGATCGGCTTTATCAGCTGCCGAGCCAGAGCCGGCAAGAACCGGCGGCGTTCCGCGGTGGTTTCGTCCACGTCGGCGATATCGACCCCCGACCGAAGCCGCTTGATGCTGGACCCTGCGTTTGGACGGTTGTGTGCCGTATACGGCCGTAACTCTCCAAACGCGAGGGTGCTTGTAATCGGCACGCGCCGCGATAACACTGGCCTCTCGATGGCCGAGCTGACCGACCAGGAGCGCGCACTTCTCGACTTCGAGCGCGCGGCATGGCAGCTGTCGGAGCGCAAGAACACCGCGATACGTGCGCAACTCTCGATGGCACCGTCGACGTATTACCGCGCGCTGCACACGCTCATCGAGCGCCCCGACGCGCTCGAGTACGACCCGCTGACCGTGATGCGGATTCGGAAGCGGCGGGGCCTTGCGCGCCGGGCTCGCCACGAAGGCCGGCACGCCGATCCGCGCGCCCACTAAGCGCGAACTGGCTACCACGCCCATTCTCGGTCGGAGTTGACGTCCAACGGGCGCGGCGCCGGGCGCGCGGGGCAGAATGCCCGGCATGAGTCCGGCCCCCACAGATCCTCCGAACGGTGGCGCGCGTTCGCCGAGCTTCAATCTCGGCAAGGGGGCGGTCCTGCTCGTGCTCGCGATCATCGTCAGCGTCGTGCTGTTGCAGACGGTGCACAACGGATCGGCCAAGTCGG
The DNA here is from genome assembly GCA_963841195.1 of uncultured Actinomycetes bacterium. GTDB lineage: Bacteria > Actinomycetota > Acidimicrobiia > IMCC26256 > PALSA-610 > CAWJBX01. The sequence continues at coordinate 153,926 of CAWJBX010000007.1, forward strand.
CCGCGACAACGCCGCCGACCACCGCGAAGACCACGCATCCGACCGTCACAACGGTTCCGCCGACTTCGGCAACCACTGCCACCACCGCACCGGCCGGACCGGTGAAAACACCTGACCAACTGCGCGTGCTCGTCCTCAACGGCGGTGCGGCCGCCGGGTCGGCGAAGTCGATGAGCCAGAACCTTTCGCAGAAGGGCTACACGAACCAGGCCGACGCCAACACGTGGAGCGGGCACTCGCAACAGGGCGACACCGTGTTGTGCCGCGCCGGCCTCGACCGCGAAGCGACCGCGCTGGCGACGACCGTCGGTGGTGGCACGCCGGTCCCGACACCCGCGTTCCCGAGCCCCGCGCCGCCGTTCAGTGCCGGCCCGCCGCCCGCCGACTGCGTGGTGGTTGTCGGCGCCTAACGCGCCGTTGCGTTGGTGGTCATTCCACCGACAACATCTGTAGGGGTATTGACCACGAAGCGCCTAACGCGTGTAGCCGCCGCGGGCCAACAACCGATCGCGCATCGCGCCGGTCGCAACGTCGATCGCGGTCCACGCCATTCCGAGCGCGCCTTCGACGACCGCGCGATCGGCGGACGCGTTCACCGCGGCCGCCGCGAACTCGGGCTGATGGTTTACGGCGCCGCCCGTGTCGATACCGAGGCACGGATGAATCGACGGCATCGCGAGTGAGACGTTGCCCATGTCGGTCGAGAACGTGCCGGCACCGTCGTTCGATTCGGGCCGGCCGAGCGCCCGCGCGTTTTCGCGGAAGAGTTCGGCGATGTCGTGGTCGTGCTCCATCTGCGCGTAGTCCGGGCTCACCGGTTCGATCGCAAGCGTGGCGTCGGTCGCCAACGCGCCCGCTTCGAAACAGTGCACAACGCGCGGTCGCAGCTCGCCGAGTTCGTCGAGGGTGCGGGCGCGGGCCATCCAGAGGCCCTCGGCGTGGGCCGGTATCACGTTCGCCGCGGACCCTGCATTCGTCACGACGCCGTGGACCTGATCGGTGCGGCGCAACTGCTGGCGCAACAAGCCGATCGCCACTTGCGCAACCGTCATCGCGTCACCCGCGTTGATGCCGCGTTCGGGCGCGAACGCGGCGTGCGCGTCGCGGCCCGTGTAGCTCACGTGCATGTGCGCGACCGCGCTCACTCGCACGTAGAGATCTTCGACCGGGGTGGGGTGCACCATCATCGCCGCGTGCATGCCGTCGAATGCGCCCCGTTCGAGCAGATAGACCTTGCCGCCGCCGCCTTCTTCCGCCGGCGTGCCGATCACGTGCAGTGTGATGCCGAGGTCGTCGACCAACGGCGCGAGCGCGAGACCGGCACCAACCGCGCTCGCGGCGATCACGTTGTGACCGCACGCGTGGCCGATGCCCGGCAGCGCGTCGTACTCGGCGCAGATCGCGAGATGCAGCGGACCGTCACCGACGACACACGAGAACGCGGTCGGCAACTCGCAGATGCCGGCGTCGACGGGTAAACCGCCGTCGCTCAAGAGACCCGCGGTCCATGCGCTCGACTGGTTCTCTTCGAACTTCAGTTCCGGATGCTCGTGAATGCGATGGCTGAGCGCGACGAGCTGGTCGCGCGCTCCTTCGACGGTGGCTCGTGCCGACTGCTTGGCATCCATGTGGCTAGCGTCGCACCGTGCTCGATGCCGATGCAACGATTTCCGTGCTCGCCGCCGATCCGCCGCGCACGGCCGTCCTGCTCGATTTCGACGGCTCGATCGCGGCGATCGTTCCGCGTGCCGAGGATGCTCGACCGGTTCCCGGTGTCATCGACGTGCTCCAACGTTTGGCGTCCAGTATGGGCTTGGTTGCGATCGTAAGCGGGCGACCCGTCGGCTATCTGACCGAGCACGTCCCAGTCGACCACGCGGTCTATGTCGGGCTGTACGGGATGGAACGGATCGTCAACGGCATCCGGTTCGTCGACCCGCGCGTGTCGCCCTTCGTCGACAAGGTTGCGGGCGCGACGGCCGAGGCCCAAGCGCGCGTGCGCGCCGACCTCGTCGAGCCGAAGAGTGGACTCAGCGTGACGCTGCACTGGCGGCCCGCGCCGGAACTGGCGGGCGACATTGTCGCGATCGCCAACGAGCTCGCGCAGAAGTACGGCCTCACCGTGCTGCGTACGCGGATGGCAATCGAGATTCGGCCGCCCGTCGACATCGACAAGGGCGACGCCGTGCGCGCGCTTGTCGGCGGCTACGAAACCGCGATGTTCTCCGGTGACGACTACGGCGACCTGCCGGCCTTTCAAGGCTTGCAACGGGCGGTTGCCGAAGGCGAGATTACGCGCGGGTTTCGCATCGGCGTGCGTTCGCCCGAGATGCCGCCGGAGTTCGAGAACGAGAGCGACTTGTTGATCGACGGACCCGAAGGGTTAGTGGCGTTCCTCACCCGTGTGGCGGACCAGATCGGCGAGCCAGTCGCGGGGTGAACGCGCCGTGGCCAGCGCGCGCAGGTGCGACGCGCGCGTTGCTCGTTCGTCGAACGGCATTGCGAGCGCGAGATCGAGCGCGGCGGCGGTTTGCTCGATGTCGTACGGATGCACGGGAACAACCGCGTCGTGCAGCTCCGCCCACGCGCCGACTTCGGGCGAGAGGCACAGCACGCCATCGCGGCGATTGAGCGCGGGGCCCTCCTTGGCGACCAGATTCAGACCATCGCGCAACGCGTTCACCAAGAGCACGTCGTAACGCTCGAATCCCGCCACGGAACGGGCGAAGTCGTCGCGGTCGTCGAGGACGATCGGTGTCCAGTGCCGCGTCGCCCACCGTTCGTTGACGCGATCGACAACGTCGGCGACTTCCTCGGCGCATGTGACGTACTCGGGAAGTGTCTGGCGCGACGCGTAGACCATCGCGACGAAGACGACGCGACCGCGCAGTCCGGGCCGGGCTTCGAGCAGACGGTCGAACGCGAGGAAGCCGCGCACGATGTTCTTCGACGGTTCGATGCGTTCGCTGCGCAGGATCACTTGACGTTCGCCGACGAGGTCGGCCAACGCGCCGGCCGCGGCGCGTGCCTCGGCCGAGCGGGCGACGGTTTCGAGATCGTCGACGTCGGGTCCGAGCGACGCGACAAACGGCGCCACGATGTGTGCTTCACCGTCGAGCACGGCGCGCGCCGACGCAAGATACGACTCGCTCCAGCGCGCGGTGTGGAAACCGGCGGGTACTGACGCGAGCGAACGGCAGATCGCGAGCGCGACGTCTTCGGGCAGGATCGCGATCTCGCCGGGATCGCTGAACGGTGTGTGCGTGAAATGGTTGACGCGCAGGTCGGCGCGCAGCTCGCGGACTATGCCCGGCACGAGACACAACTGGTAGTCCTGCACGAGCACGATCTCGTTCGGTTTCGCGCGCGCGGCAATCGCGTCTGCGAACTGGCGGTTGACCGAAACGAACGCGTCCCACGCGTCGCGGAACGCGAGATCGAAGCGCGGCGTGTGCACGCGATCGAACATGCCGTGGTGGAGAAACCAGAGCACGCTGTTCGCGACCACGTCGTAGTGGAGACGATGTTCGTCGTGATCGAGCGTGAGAAGTTCGAGGTCGATCCCGAGACCGGTTGCCGCACCGGCTGCGGCCGCGGCGCGGTCGGCCTCGGAGATCGCGGCCGCGATCCAGCACGCGTCGTCGGTGTCAGTGAGCAGCGGCGCGAGCGCGCTCACCACGCCACCTGCACCGCGCCGTGCGAAGAAGGAGCCGTCGTCGGCTTCGTCGAACCGGTACGGGCCGCGGTGCGAGACGACGATCATGGCGTGTCGCTTATCGCAGGTTGGTGAACAACCGCAACCAGTCTTCGAGTTCGCGGGTCGAGAGGAACAGCCGGCGGACGTGTTCGCGGCCCGTTGCGCCCATCGCATTCGCCCGCTCGGGATCTCGCAAGAGCTCGACGGTGCGTTTGGCGGCGGTCTCGACGTCGTCGACGAGATACCCGTCCTCGCCGTCGACGATCTGCAGGGTGATGCCGCCGCATCGGCCGCCGATGACGGGGCGTCCTTTCCACAATCCTTCGGCGACGGTCAGGCCGAAACCTTCCCGCAACGACTTTTGCAGGACGACGTCAGCGGCGCGCTGGAACGCGTTGATCTGCACGTTGCCGATCTGTTGGATGTTCGAGAGCAAGTGGACGTTGCTGTCGCCCGCGCGCGCTTCGTTCGCGAGCTCCCAGTAATGGAAGCCTTCCGGGTCGTCGGTGGCCATGCTGCCGGCGAGCACGAGCTGCACGTCCGAGATCTCTTCGCGCACCAAGCGGTAGGCCTCGATGACACCGATCGGGTCCTTCCACGGATCGAAGCGGCTCACCTGCACCATCAGCGGATCGCGTGCGCGCACGCCGTACTGCTTCGCGATCTCGTCGACGAACGGGGTCGGCAGTTCGAGGTTCTTCACCGACAACGGGTCGATGCACGGCGGGGCGAACACGATGTTGTCCATCTGCACGCTCGCGGGAACGAACTGCGGCATCGTCCACACCGACGCGTCGTACTGCTCGATGAACGGCCGGAAGAATTCGAACACGCGCTCGTTGGCGTCGGTGAGATCGATGTGGCAGCGCCAGATCCACTTCGTGTCTTCGGGTTGCAAACCACGGGCGCGTACGTACTCGCGCATCGCGAGCGGCTGCGGGTCGTGAATCACGACGTAGTCCCAGTCGCCCTCGAGGAGCAGCGCGTTGTCGAGGACGCGCTCGAGGTAGACGCGCTCCATGTGCTGGGTCCAGTCGACGTCGGCACCTTGCAGCGCGTTGTGTACGGCTTTGGTGACGGCGAAGAACTCGTCGCTGCCGTGGATCACCTGCCACTCGGCTTCGATGCCGAGGCTCTGCAACAAGGCGACGTGCGTCGACAGCAGCTCGGCCACGCCGCCGCCGTAGGCCGTGGCGTTGATATGCAGGATGCGTGACCCGCGCAGCGGTTCGGCCAGTTCCCGGATGCGTTCGAGCGTGCCGGGCTCGACGACCGCGGCGTAGTCGTCGAGTTGCTTGTCGAGCAACGGCACGCGTTCGAGCACGTTCGGGCTCCGGAGGCGACGAGGGGCTGGGGCAGCGGCCAATCTATGCGGGTCGAACCATGAGTAGAGCCATCGTGTGTCCCGACAAGTTCCGCGGCACCTTGCGCGCCGACGAAGCCGCGCGCGCCATGGCACGCGGGTGCGAACGTGCCGGTTTCACCGATATCCGCGAAGTGCCCCTTGCTGATGGCGGCGAAGGCACGCTCGACACGTTGCTCGCGGCGCGCGGTGGATCGCGCCGGACGGCGCGGGTGACTGGACCACTCGGTGCAGCCGTCGACGCGGAATGGGGTGTGCTCCCGGGAGGCACTGCGATCATCGAGATGGCGCGCGCAAGCGGACTCGCGCTCGTTGTCGGTCAGAACGACCCGTTGCGCGCCAGTACACGCGGCACTGGGGAACTCATCGCGGCGGCGCGCGCGCAAGGTATGCACCGGTTTCTCGTTGCCGTGGGCGGAAGCGCGACGACCGATGGCGGCCTCGCTGCGGTTGAAACGCTCGGTTGGTCGTTGAAGGGACTCGACGTCACAGTCGCGTGCGATGTCGAGACGCCGTTTCTCGACGCCGCGCGCGTCTACGGCCCGCAGAAAGGTGCGAGCGACGCGCAGATCGCGTTACTGACGCGTCGCCTGGAAAAGCTCGCCGACCAGTACCGCGCGCGCACTGGCGTCGACGTCACGAAGTTGACCGGCGCCGGCGCGGCGGGGGACTCGCGGGCGGACTGGCCGCAATCGGCGCCAAACTCGTACCCGGTTTCGACGCGGTTGCCGACGCGGTCGGGCTCGAAGCCGAACTCGACGACGCGCTGCTGGTCGTCACCGGTGAGGGGCGCGTCGACGCGTCAAGCCTCGAAGGCAAGGTTGTGGGAGGCGTGCTCGACTGGTGCGACGACGCCGACGTCGACCACGTCGCCGTGATCGCCGGCCAGGTTGCCGACGACGCACGCGCGACGCTCGCGGAACGCACCAACACCCAAGTGCTCGCGCTGACCGATCGGGTGTGGCAAGCGAACGAGGCGTTCACGCGCGCCGCGCTGCTCGTCGAAGAAGCCGCTACTGAAGCCGGCCGAAACGCTCTCGGTATTCGGGAAGGGTGACGATCGGGGGTCGTTCCTTGACCTCGACCGGATCGAGCAGATCTGCCCGCTTCAACGCAGTAGCCATTACCGCGCGCGCTTGGGGAGCGAGCTCTCCGAGCGGCTTGTTGCGGTGCTCACGGGTGCCGAGGTCGACCTGCGCCACCGCGTCGCGACCGAAGCGGTCGACCACGTCGACGAGCAAACCGAGTTCGACGCCCCATCCTTCGACGAACGGCAGGACTTCGAGCGCTGAACGGCGCGCCGCGTACTCACCGCCGAGGGGCTGCGCGATATCGGCAACCTTCGGGAACAACAGTTGCAACAGCGGACGCGCAACGAGTTCGGTCACGCGGCCGCCGCCCGTCGGCGCGCCTTCGAACGAACGCGTGTAGAACGCTTTGACGAACAGCACGTCGTCGTTCTGGATCAGCGGATCGCACAGACGGGAAACGAACTCCGGTCCGAAGTTGCGAAGGTCTGCGTCAACCCAGCAGATGATGTCGCCCGCGCACGCGTACAACGACTTCCAAAGCGCGTTGCCTTTGCCGGAACCGGGCCCGGCTTCGGGCAGGATCGCTGATTCGGCGACGACGCGCGCACCGGCCGCCGTCGCGATCGCGGCCGTGTGATCCTCGGAACCATCGTCGATGACGACGACCTCGTCGACGATGTCGAGCCGCAGCGCCGCCGAGACAATCGGCGCGATCGTCTCGGCCTCGTTGCGGGCCGGCAGGCACACTGAGATCCGCGGCGTCGGCCGCGATTTCTCCATGCGGGCAGGGTACGGGACGGTGCTACCCTTTTCGTCAACGCGTTCATCCAGAGCGGCTGAGGGACAGGCCCGTCGACGCCGCGGCAACCAGCAAACCGTTCGTACGAGCGGCAAGCCAGGTGCCAATGCCTGACCGATGAGCAGCCAAAGAGCGGCCCCCCGCTCGAGGCGCTCGAGAGCGCGTCGAGAGCAACGGAGGGTTAGATGGCATACGTAAATGGCTTGCGATGTAGAGAATGCGGCCGCGAGTACGACGCCGCACCCGTCTACACCTGCGAGTGGTGCTTCGGCCCGCTCGAAGTGGCGTACGACTACGACGCGATCACGGCGGCAATCAGCCGCGAGAAGATCGCGAACGGGCCGGCGACGTTGTGGCGTTACCGCGACTTGCTGCCGGTCGACGGAGATCCGGCGGTCGATCTCGGCACCGGCTTCACGCCCCTCGTCCGGGCCGATCGGCTGGCCGCCGAACTCGGCTTGCGCGAACTCTGGCTGAAGAACGACACCCGGAACCCGACGAACTCGTTCAAAGACCGCGTTGTGTCGGTGGCGTTGTCGAAGGCGCTCGACTTCGGTTTCAAGGTCGCGGCGTGCGCGTCGACCGGCAACCTGGCGAACTCGGTGGCCGCGCACGCGGCGCGCGCCGGCTTGCGCAGCTACGTGTTCATCCCGAGCGACCTCGAACAGGGCAAGATTGTCACGACGTCGGTGTACGGCGGGAACGTCGTCGCCATCAAAGGCAACTACGACGACGTCAACCGGCTGTGCGCCGAACTCGCGGGGATCTACGAGTGGGCATTCGTCAACGTCAACATGCGGCCGTATTACGCCGAAGGTTCCAAGACGCTCGCCTTCGAGACCGCGGAACAGCTCGGCTGGCAAGTCCCCGATCACGTTGTCGTTCCCGGTGCGAGCGGTTCGTTGCTCACGAAGATCCACAAAGGTTTTCAGGAGCTGTACAAGGTCGGTTTGCTGGGCGTTGAGCCGCAGGTGCGAGTGTCGGGTGCGCAAGCACTCGGTTGTTCGCCGATCGCGAAGGCGTTCCTCGAGAACTCCGACACGATCATGCCCGTGAAGCCCGACACGATCGCGAAGTCGCTGGCGATCGGGAACCCGGCCGACGGGTACTTCGCGCTCGACGTCGTCCGCTCGACCGGCGGCGGGTTCGGAGCGGTTTCCGACGGTGAGATCGTCGAAGGCATGCGCTTGCTCGCGCGCACCGAAGGCATCTTCGGCGAAACGGCTGCGGGCGTCACCATCGCGACGTTGAAACGGCTCGCGGCCGAGGGCGTCATCCGGCCCGAAGAGCGAGTTGTCGCGTACATCACCGGTCACGGCTTGAAAACGCTCGAAGCGGTCGCGCAACAGTGCGGACCGACGGCGACGATCCCGCCGACGCTCGACGCGTTCCACGAAGCGTTCGACATCGAGGAGAATTAGGTCGTCATGGCGATCACCGTTCGTATCCCGACGCAGTTGCGCAATCTCTCCGACAACACGGCCGAAGTTTCGGTCGAGGGCAGCACCGTCGCCGAAGCGTTGAAAGCGCTCGAAAGCGCGTATCCCGGCTTCGGGGAGCGTCTGTTCGACGACTCGGGCGCGCTCCGTCGTTTCGTCAACGTCTTCCTTGCCGACGAAGACATTCGTTTCCTGCAAGGTGTCGACACGCCGGTTACCGACGGTCAGACGATCTCGATCGTGCCCGCGGTCGCCGGCGGCTAATGAGCCGCTGTCCGACAATTGAAACCGAACGGCTGATACTGCGGCCGTTGCGCGAGTCGGATCTCGACGCGTACACGGCGATGTACCAAACGTCCGAGGTTCGTCGGTGGTTGCATCTCGCCGACGACTACGGCCGCGACGAAGCGTGGGCGGGCATGGCCGCGATGCTCGGGCAGTGGGAGTTGCGCAACACGGGCAACTGGGCGCTCGAAGAAAAGCCGAGCGGCGCGTTCGTTGGCCGCGCCGGCCCGTATTGGCCCGAACGCAAGAACTGGCCCGGCATCGAAATCGGGTGGACCTTGCATCCTGATCACTGGGGCAAGGGTTACGCCACCGAGGCGGGCGCAGCTGCGCGCGACTGGGTGTTCGCCAATCACGACGTCGATGCGATCTACAGCTGCATCCTCGACGACAACCTCGCGTCGCAAGCGGTCGCGAAGCGTTTGGGGTTCACGCCGTGGGAAACGCGCGTGCTCGGCGGCGGGCTGGAGCACATGGTGTGGCGGCTGCGGCGCGCCGACACGTAAAGCGTCAGTTCGCGACGTACACCGACTCGGCGATGCGCGCCGGCACGCGATATTCGCCTGTGTCGGTCTTCACCGTGACGCCGTCGGGTTCTTGCGCCACGACGATTGCGTGCGAACCCGGAATCAACTGCGCGCCGGCGATGAACTTGATCGCGTCCTCTGACATCTCGAGCCGCTCCGAAACGCGCGTGATGGTGACGTCGCCGGGCATCGCTCGCGTCAGCGCGGTCTCGCTCTTGTTCGCGGGTTTGTTGTGCGAGCCCGGGATTGGGTTGCCGTGCGGACACGTCGCGGGGTCGCCGAGCAGGAGCACGAGTTTCTCTTCGACGTCGGCAGAAATCGCGTGTTCCCACCGCGCCGCTTCGGCGTGCACCTTCTCCCACTCGAGTCCGATGACGTCGACGAGCAAACGTTCCGCGAGCCGGTGGCGCCGCACAACGGTGGTCGCCAACCCGCGGCCTTTGTCGGTGAGGTGCAGTGAACGGTCGTTGGCAAGCGACACGTAACCCTGGTCGGACAGCCGGGCCACCGTTTCCGACACGGCGGCCGCCGAAAGTCCGAGCCGTTCCACGAGCCGGGCGCGCATGGGCACGATGCCTTCCTCTTCGATCGAAAGGATCGTTTCGAGGTACTCCTCGGTGGTGTCGTGCAGCTCGGCCACTCGGTGCAGGTTAGGCGCAGAAAATCGGAGGCCCCGGGTCCGCCCGCGTGCTGAAATGCCCGCCAATGGCAGTGATGGTGTTCCGTGCCCGGGGGACGTGCCGCCGCAGGGCGCGCGCGGCTCGGGCAGCACTTCTTCGCATCGACTGAGGTCGCGACTCGTTTTGTCGACGACGCGGGCGTCGACGCGCACGACTGCGTCGTCGAGTTCGGCGCGGGGCGCGGCATCCTGACCGAGGTATTGGCGGCGCGTGCCGCACTCGTCGTCGCGATCGAGGTCGACCCGCGGCTCGCGGAAGCGCTTGTTGCACGCTTCAAGAGCACGCCGAACGTGGTCGTCTGGCACGCCGACGCGCGCGAGCTGCCGACCCCGGCCTCGCGCTATCGCGTCGTCGCCAACCTGCCGTTCTCGATCACCAACCCCACCCTTCGGGCCCTGCTCGACGATCCCGGCGGCGGCCTCGAACGCGCCGATCTCGTCGTGCAGTGGCAAGTCGCGCGGGAACGGGTCCGCGTGCAGCGTTCGGCCCCGACCGATCTGCTCGGCGCCACATGGGCGCCGTGGTGGGAGTTCGAACGGGGCCGCCGTCTGCCGGCCCGGTGTTTCGCGCCCGCGCCGCGCGTCGACGCGGCCGTGCTCCGGGTCACGCGCCGCGACCCGCCGCTCCTCGCGCCCGAAGCGGCCCCGCGCTATCGGGCACTGGTGCGGGCCGAGTTCGCGAAGAACTCGGAAGTGGCGCGCCGCCGGGATCGGGACGACTGGCTCCGCTTGCACTCGGACCGGTCGAGTGCCAACATGGGTTAGCACTCTGATACCTTGAGTGCTAACCAGTCCGCCCAGTTCACGGAGCCCGACCGCGCTCCAGGGGGTATGCAGAATGCCGAAGCAGATCGCCTACGACGAGCACGCTCGTCGTTCCCTCGAGGCGGGCATGAACAAGCTCGCCGACGCAGTACGCGTCACCCTCGGCCCGAAGGGCCGCAATGTCGTGCTCGAGAAGAAGTGGGGCGCTCCCACGATCACGAACGACGGTGTGTCGATCGCCAAGGAAATCGACCTCGAAGACCCGTACGAAAAGATCGGTGCGGAGCTCGTCAAGGAAGTCGCCAAGAAGACCGACGACGTCGCCGGCGACGGCACCACTACGGCAACCGTGCTCGCGTGGGCGATGGTGCGCGAAGGTCTGCGCAACGTTGCCGCGGGTGCGAACCCGATGGTGTTGAAGCAGGGCATCAACGCCGCGGTCGACGCCGCCGTCGACAGCATCAAGTCGTCGTCGAAGAAGGTCGAGACCGACCCGGCTGCGATCGCCAACGTCGCTGCGATCTCCGCGGCCGACAAGGAGATCGGCAAGATGATTGCCGACGCGCTCGAAAAGGTCGGCAAGGACGGTGTCATTACCGTCGAAGAGAGCCAGACGTTCGGCATGGAACTCGACCTCGTCGAAGGTATGCGCTTCGACAAGGGCTACATCTCGCCGTACTTCGTCACCGACCCCGACCGCATGGAAGGCGTCATCGACGACGCGTACTTGCTCTTCGTTTCGACGAAGATCAGCGCGGTCAAGGACTTGCTGCCCGTGCTCGAGAAGGTCATGCAGTCGGGTCGCCCGCTCGTGATCATCGCCGAGGACGTCGAGGGCGAGGCGCTTGCCACGCTCGTCGTCAACAAGATCCGCGGCACGTTCAAGTCGGTTGCGATCAAGGCTCCTGGCTTCGGTGAGCGCCGCAAGGCGATGCTGCAAGACATGGCGATCCTCACGGGCGGCCAGGTCGTCAGCGAAGAAGTCGGCCTCAAGCTCGAGGGTGTCGGTCTCGACCTCCTCGGCCGCGCCCGCAAGGTCGTGGTGACGAAGGACGAGACGACGATCGTCGAAGGCGCCGGCTCGAAGGCCGAAGTCAACGGTCGCATCCAGCAGATCCGCAACGAGATCGACAACACCGACTCCGACTACGACCGCGAGAAGCTGCAAGAGCGCCTCGCCAAGTTGTCGGGTGGCGTTGCGATCATCAAGGTCGGCGCGGCGACGGAAGTCGAGCTCAAGGAAAAGAAGCACCGCATCGAAGACGCCGTGCAGACGACGAAGGCTGCGGTCGAAGAGGGCGTCGTGCCCGGCGGTGGCGTGGCGTTGCTGCGTGCGCAGGCGAAGGTCAATGAGCTCGCCGCCACGCTCGATGGCGACGTCGCAACCGGTGCCAAGATCGTCGCCCGTGCACTCGAAGAGCCGATCAAGCAGATCGCGGTCAACGCCGGCCTCGAAGGCGGCGTGATCGTCGAGAAGGTGAAGAACCTCAAGGGTGCCAACGGCCTGAACGCGGCAACCGGTGAGTACGAGGACCTCGTGAAGTCCGGTGTCATCGACGCCGCCAAGGTGACTCGTTCGGCGTTGCAGAACGCAGCGTCGATCGCAGCGCTGTTCCTCACGACCGAGGCCGTCGTTGCCGACAAGCCCGAGCCGCCCGCGGCGGCGCCGGGTGCCGGTGGCATGCCCGGTGGCATGGACGGCATGGACTTCTAAGTCCGCGGTTTCTCTCAGTTCCTTCCGGGGCGCCCGTCAAGGGCGCCCCGGTTCGCGTGGGGCTCAGGCTGACTCGATGTCCGCCCGATAACCACGGGATGCGGCGGATCCTCGTCTTCTCGTGTGCACTGGTGCTGTTGGCTTCCTGCGGTGGCAAGCCGTGGTCGGAAGCGGTATCGAGTGCAAGCCCCAATGCCCGGCTGCTCGCGGCGGTGACGCGCACGACCAACGCGCACACCGCTGACATGTCGATGGACATCAAGGTCTCCGTCTCGATGCCGGGCGACGGTAAGCAATCCGTCGACATGTCGGGTGCGGGCCGCCTCGACTTCGCGGCGCAACGTGCCGACCTGATGTTCGAAGCGACCGCAGCCGGTCAGTCCGAGCGGATCGAAATGCGCGTCGTCGGCGGCACGGTCTACGAGTTCGAAGATGGTCAGTGGTCCGTCGCGGGCAAGGGAGCCGACGCGAACGACACCGCGGTCGACGGGTCGGTCGATCCCACTCAGTACTTGCAGTACCTGAACGGCATGTCGTCCGATGTGCACGTCAGCGGCAGCTCGAGCATCGCCGGTGTTCCGGTGACAACGTACGCGGGGACGATCGATTCGCAGACACTGCTTGCGTCGTCGAAACTGTCGGCCTCTGAGCGCGAGAAGATTCAGGACGCCTTCAACGAGCTCGGCGGCAACATCTCGTCGATGCCGTTTACCGCGGCGCTCGATGAGCAGGGTCGTCTCCGCAAGCTCACGCTCTCGATGGACGTGTCGATCGAGGGTGCAAGCGCGCACATGGACTTGACGTTGTCGTATTCGAACTTCGGTGTCGCGGTGAACATCACGCCGCCGCCCGGATTTGAAAACAACACGCCGACGTCAGTATCTGGGTCGTCCAATAATCGAGCGGTGCAATCGGATTTGCGCAATGCGCTTGTCGCAGAGAAGACGTATTACACCGATCAGCAGCACTACAGCGCGAGCGTCGACGAAATGGCGAGCATCGAAGGATCGCTCGACTGGGGTGGCACGCTGCACGTTGCTGTCAGCAAAGACAAGCAGTCGGTGTGCTTGTGGGAAACGTCGAGTTCGGGTCCATTCTCGATCGCCGACGTTGCGGCTGGTGCCCACGCCGGCACGTATTTCGCCGACGCGAGGTGCCCGGCGACGCTGACGGCGACGTCTGTTTCGAGCCACAACGTTCGACACCGGCTGGTAACAGGCCCGCGGGTACCCTCGTCGTCATGGACGTTGTTTCGCCGTCGACCGGGTGGGGAGTACTGCATCTCTTTTATCGCGTCGACCGCGCGCGCGCCGAGCACGATCCGGCGGCCGCGAAACACGTTGTCGACGCGGTTGCGTCGCTCACCGCCGACGGTCATCAAGCGCTCACGCTCGCGGTGCTCGGGCACAAAGCCGATCTGGGTGTCATCGCGCTCGGTCCCGATCTCGCCCGGTTGCAACGCTTCCAACAAGAGCTGCTCGCGGCGCCGTTGGAGCCGGTGTACTCGTACGTTTCGCTCACGGAGCAATCCGAATACGGCGCGACGGAGGACGACGAGCGCGCCCGCCTCGTCGCCGAAGAAGGCATCACGGGCGACGAAGCCGAAGCACGGCTCGCGGTGTGGCGGGAACGCATCGCCCACTACCGCGAACAACGGCTGCACCCGAAGCTGCCGCCGAAGCGTTGTTGCTGCTTCTACCCGATGTCGAAACGCCGGGTCGCGGGCAACAACTGGTACGAGCTTTCGTTCGACGCCCGCAAGCAGTTGATGGCTGGCCACGCGCGCGTGGGCCGGACGTACGCGGGGCGTGTGCTGCAGCTGATCACCGGTTCGACCGGGATCGACGACTGGGAGTGGGGTGTCACGCTGTTGGCCGACGATGCCGACGCGTTGAAGGACATCGTGTACGAGATGCGATTCGATCCGGTGTCGGCGGAGTACGCAGAGTTCGGTCCGTTCTATACGGGCCTCGTGCTCGACCCCGCCGACGCGTGCGCAAGAGTGGGGCTTGGCGATGAGTGACGCTGAGGCGATCCGTTTGTTCGTTTCGTTTCCCGAGGCGTTGGTCGAACGCCCGATGATCTACGAGATCGTCAAACAGTTCGACGTCGTGCCGAACATTCGGCGCGCCAACGTCGAAGGGCATTCGGGTTGGATCATCCTCGAACTCGCGGGTCCGACCGACAAGCGGGCCGACGCGGTTGCGTACCTCGAAGGACTCGGTTGCACCGTCAACCGCATGGAAGGCGACGTCGTCGCCGGCTGAAACTCGCGAAAACCCTCCAACTGTTTGCAGGAATTCGAGCGCTACACGCGCTTTTCTCTGCCAACAGTTGGTGGGATTTGTTCGATGATGCGGCGGAGGAAGATGCGCTGGTTTTCTTCGGTGACTTCGTCGATCGCTTCTTCCAACGGAACCCAGCGCAGATCGGCATCGGGTGACTCCGGCCGTGCGTCCGCGGGCCGATCGGTCGCGAACACGTAGCGCACGTCGGCGTGTTCGTGGGCGGGTTCGTCGCCCCGCGCCGGCACGGGGACGATCACGACCTGCACCGGCTTGTCGCACAACGGGCGCACATCGTCGAGGCCGGTTTCTTCGCGCGCTTCCCGCAGCGCGACTGCAAGCGCATCCGTTTCGCCGGGATCGAAGTGGCCACCGACCTGCATCCACCGTTGCATCCGCGTGTGCCAGCGCAACAGCACGCGCCGGGTCGGGACATGCACGACAAACGCCGAACCGGTGACGTGCAGCGCCGAGTCTCGATCGAAGGTCGCGTCGGCGCGCAGGCGGTCGACGTCGGTCGCTTCCCGTTCGTCGGGCGCGGTGTAGTCCTCGAGCATCAGTCGCCCACCGGTTCCCACATCGGAAACGTCACGTATTCGACGCCGTCGCGCATTTCGGTGCGGCCGGCGCGGCGCAAGGGACCGAGCGCGGTATTCGTCTCGTCGAAGCCGATCATGCGCTTGAAGTCCGCGACCGCGACGAGCAGCGGCCCGTCGGCGTCGCCCTCGCGCAACACCGCGTCGACTTCGAGCACCGGGCGCGCCGGGTCGTGCGGGTCGATGCACGCGCAGTGATAGACGATTCGCTCGAAGACTGACAGGGCGCGCAGTCGCACGCGACGATGTCTACAGCGAGGGAGGCGTGTGACGGAACCGGAAGCGATGATGTCGGAAGCGGCCGCGCTGCTCGTCGACGGTGTCGAACGGCTCGGCGCGGCGTGGGTGGTGCGCGCGGTCACGTTCATCGTCGACGCGTACGACCGCCTCGACGCCCCGGCTCGCGAACACACGCTCGAAGCCGCGCACGCGATCGGACCGGCTGCGGCAGCGCGCGTCGCATCTGATCTGCGGGCGCTTTTCGTGCTCGATCCCGCTGACCAGCACGCGACCCCGCTTGAAATCATCCGGACGCTGCGGTACGAGGTCACGGGCGTCCTCGAGGCCGCCGGGATCCCGGCGGTCGAACGGGACCAATACGAAACCCGCGCGTTTCCGGACGATATGTACGGGATCGTCCCGAAATCGGTGGCGGAGCTCGGCGACGACGAGCTCGGCGGCGCGCTCATCGCGTGGGGGATGAGCAAAGCACGCGTCCTGCGAGAACGCGCCGAATCGGGACAAGGGGGTTGAGTCGAACCCTCCTGGCTGCCAGCATTTGCGCGCGCCCACGGGCGTTGGAGGAGGATCGCGGGAATGACTGCGACACGCAGCATGGACGATCCGGGCGGAAAAAAGTCAGCAAAGCGCGGCGAGGCGGGCACGCTGGGCGCGCTTGCCAATGGGACCGACGCGGTGCTGGTCGTGCGCGCCGACGCGTCGGGCGTGCTTTCGGTCGAGGTCGCGAACGACACGGCCCGCGCGTTGTTCGCGCTGCCGGACGCGGCGGTCGCGCTCGACGAGAGCGCTTCGCCCGAAGTGCGGCCCTTGCTCGTGCGCATCGGCGAAGCGGTCACGCGTGACCGCGCAACGCGAGGCCACGTTGCGCTCGCGAGCACAACCGGTCAGCGCGTCGTCGTCGATCTGCAACTCGAACTGCTGACGCGCAGCCGGAGCGAACGGCGCGTCCTTGCCGTCATTCGCGCGGCTGACAGCGAGATCGTCCTCGACGCGTCGAGCGGACCCACGGTTGGTGTCTTCCGCATCGAGTTGGGCATCGGTGTCGTGTTCATCGACGACGCGTTACTCGCCTTGCTCGGACTCTCGCACGAAGAAGCACTCGGTCACGGCTGGCTCGAAGCGATTCACATCGGTGACCGGGCGCGCATCGGGAAAGCACTCGCAGGGCAGCACGCGGGCGACGACGCGCTCGAACTCGAATGCCGCATCGTCGATCCAGCCGGGCGCGAGCATCCGGCGCGCATCCGCGCGGTGCCGGTGCGCGGTGACAACGGCGCAGTCACCGGCTATCTCGCCTCGCTCGAGGATCGCACCGACGAGCAGGCGGCGGCGCAGGCCGTGGCCCGCCTTTCCGAACTCGCCGACGTCCTCGACGAATGGATCGTGATCGCCGACCCCGACCTGTTCTTGCGTTACGCGAACCCGTCGGCGCGGCGCGGTCTGGCGCTACCGGCACTCAGTCAGCTGCATTCAGTTCACGTCAACGAGCTCATCTCCGACGACGATCGGCACGCGCTCGAGCGCGAAATCGGCACCGCGTTCGAATCCGGTGAGCTTTGGACCGGCTCGGCGAATCTCATCGCGCGCGACGGTCGTCGCGTCGAACTCGAATGCACGCTCGTTGCGCACCGCGGCGCGAACGGCGACCTCGCGCACTATTCGTTGCTCGGTCGTGATGTCACCACGATGCGGACGATGCAACGCGCGCTCGACGAAAGCGAAGAGCGATTCCGTCTCATCGCCGATTCGTCTCCGACGGGCATCTATTTCGTCGAGCAAGGCGGTGTCATCAGTTATGCGAACCCGCGCCTGGCCGAGATTCTCGGCGAGCCGGTTCGGAGCGTCGTCGGCCGTCCCATGCTCGACTGGGTACATCCCGACGACACTGCACACGTTCTCGAATCGGGCGCCTTGATCGCGACCGAACGACGCGGCTCGGTCATCGAGCTGCGGGTCCGCCGGCCGACGGGCGAAGTGCGGTGGTTGCACGCCCAGGGCGCGCCAGTCGTCGACAGCGACGACAAGGTGCACGGCTTCGTGGGTTCGATCGTCGACATCACTGACGAGCGCGCGGCCGAACGCGGGTTGCTGATGCTCGAACGGGCGGTCGAATCGTCGCCCGACATGATCACGTTCCACGACACCGACGGTCGCATGTTCTTCGCCAACGTCGCGGCGCGCGACTTCTTCGAGATCGGACCCGACGGCTCCGTTCCGCTGCTCGGACCGACCGACTATCTCGATGCCGCGCCCGAGACCCTGGCCGAACTCGAACACGCGCTGACGACCAGGGCGATGTGGTCGGGAGAATTGACGGCCGTCAACGGAACCGGTCGGCACATGCCGGTCGAGGTATCGGTCGTCGGGCACCGGGACGCGGCCGGCGAACTCGAGTACTACTCGGCAGTCTCGCGTGACCTCACCGAACGCAAGCAGGCCGAATCGGCGCGTCAGCGCAGCGAGACCGTGTTGCGCGCGATCGTGCAATCGTCGCCGCTCGCGATTTTCGCGATCGATCGCAACGGGGTGGTACACGTCTGGAATCACGCGGCCGAGGAGGTGTTCGGCTGGCCTTCCGACGAAGTCGTGGGTTCGATGTTGCCGTTCGCAACGCCGGCTTCGCAAGCCGAGGTTGACGATCTCATTGCGCGTGTGTTCCGCGGTCGCACGGTGAGGGGTTATCGCTCTCGTTACGCGCGTCGCGACGGTTCTTCGATCGACATCGACCTTTCGATGGCGCCGCTGCGCAATCCGGCGGGCCGCGTCGTTAGTGCGGTCGCCGTGCTCGCCGACGTCACCGAGCAGACGCGCGCCGCTGAGGCCGTGCACGAGAGCGAAGTGTGGTTCCGGTCTCTGGTGCAGCATTCGAGCGACATGGTGATCGTGATGGGTGGCGACGGCGCGATCAGCTACATGAGCCCGAGTGCGTGCACCTTCGCGAACGTGAAGTTGCACGACGTCATGGGCTTGCGCGTCAACGAAGTCTTCCGTGCGGTCGACGACGACCTCGCCGACCTGCAAGCAATGTTCATGCGATTGCGGGCTACGCCCGAGCTCACAGAACGGGCGACGTTCTCGCTCCCGCGCGGCGACGGTGTCATGCGCCGCATCGAGATGGCGGCATGCAACCTCATCGACGACCCGGCGGTGCGGGGCATCGTCGTGAACGCGCGCGACGTTTCGGAATCGTACGAAGCCGATCTCGCCGTGCGAGCCTCGGAGGAGCGCTTGCAGGCGCTGGTATCGAGCGTGTCGGACGCGATCTGTGTGATCGCCGACGACGGTTCGTTGCTCTACAGCAGCCCGGTCGCCGACGCCATGTTCGACGATCCCGGATCCGACGACGCCGAAGGTGTGTTCGCGGCGATCGATCCCGACGATCTTCCGCGCGCCCTCGGCTTGTGGGAACGGACGCGAGCAACGCCGGGCGAGTTCGCGCCGGCCGACGTGCGCATTCTGCGCCGAGACGGTTCGTCGATCGACGCCGAAGTCATCGCGAACAACCTGCTCGACGATCCCTCGGTGCGCGGCATCGTGATGACGATTCGCGATGTCACCGCCCGGAAGCAGGCCGAGGAAGCCCTGCGGGAGAGTGAGACGCGCCTGCGCGAGAGCAAAGCGCGCTATCGGGCCGTCGTCGACGACCAAATCGAACTCGTGTGCCGGTACCGCCCCGACACGACCATCACGTTCGTAAACCGCTCGTTCGCCGATTTCTACGGTCGAACCCGTCGTGAGCTCATCGGCTCGCTGCTCACCGAGCTCCGCCCGCTGCAAGCACGCGACGACATCCTCGAGCGCGTGCAGTCGTTCTCTGCGCAGAACGATCTGCAGACGTACGACGACTGGGAATTGGGTGCCGATGGTGCCCGTCGTTGCTATCGCTGGATCGACCGGGCGTTCCTCGACGAATCGGGCGCGCTCGTCGAAATCCAGTCGGTAGGACACGACGTCACCGACGAACGGCGCGCGGCCGTGCTGACCGCGAACCAGGCCGGCATTCTCGAACAGGTTGCGCGCGGCGTACCGCTCGACGAAACGTTGAACGCGATCGCAAGTACTGTCGAGCAGCACTTCTCCCGGCTGTCGTGCGCGGTGTTCCTGCCCGACGCCGACGGTGCCTTGCGCGTCGCGGCGTCGCCCACGGTCGCGCGTGACTCGTCGGCCGCGCAGTCGCTCGACCCGGCGTGGACGACACCGATTCTCGGCGCCGACGGCCGCACCACGCTCGGCTGTGTCGTCGCCTACCCGCGCGATGACCGCGAACCCACCGACGAACAACGCCGGATCTTTTCGCTCGTTGCACACCTCGCGTCGATCGCGATCGAACGCAAGGCGTTCGAGCATCGGCTCGCGCACGAGTCGATGCACGATCCGCTGACACAGCTGCCGAACCGGTTGTTGTTCATCGACCGTCTCAGCCTCGCCCTCGCACGCGGTCGTCGTACCGAATCGCAAGTCGCGGTGCTGTTCCTCGATCTCGACCGGTTCAAGAACATCAACGACAGCCTCGGGCACGATGCCGGCGACGAGTTGCTGCAGTCGGTCGCGGCCCGTCTCGAATCGGTGGTGCGCCCGGGTGACACTGTCGCCCGGTTCGGCGGCGACGAGTTCACGATCCTGTGCGAAGACCTGGCGGGGGAGAGCACGCCCGATCGGGCCGGCGAAATCGCGCAGCGCGTCGTCACGGCAATGGCGCAACCGTTTGTCGTGCGCGGCGCCGAGACGTACATCGGTGTGAGCGTCGGCATTGCGCTGTCGAGCGGTGGTGACGAAACCGCCGACGTCTTGCTGCGCGACGCCGACGCCGCGATGTACCACGCCAAGGACGCGGGCCGCGGCCGTATCGAAGTGTTCGACGACGCGATGCGCGCCCGGGCGATGGCGCGTCACACGACCGAGAACGCGCTGCACCGCGCGATCGAGCGCGACGAATTGCGACTCTTCTTCCAGCCGATCGTTCGGCTCGTCGACGCGCGCTGCATCGGGGCCGAAGCACTCGTGCGGTGGCAGCATCCGGAACGGGGATTGGTTCCTCCTGCAGAGTTCGTTCCGCTCGCCGAGGAATCGGGTCTCGTTGTGCCGCTCGGCGCGTGGGTGCTCGAACAAGCGGCTGCGCACGCGGCGCGCTGGCAGATCGAACAGCCGGAATTCACCGTCTCGGTGAATCTGTCGGCGCGCCAACTCGCGCAAGCCGACTTGGCCGAACACGTCACCGATGTGATCGCTCGTACCGGTGTGGCGCCGACGAGCCTGTGCTTCGAGATCACCGAGACCGCGCTGATGAACGACGCCGACGCGGTCATGAACCTGATCGACGACCTCCGCGCGCTCGGCGTGCGGTTCGCGATCGACGACTTCGGTACCGGCTACTCGTCGCTCGGTTATCTGAAGCGCTTCTCCGTCGACACCGTGAAGATCGACCGGGCGTTCATCGACGGGTTGGCCGACGACGCCGACGACCGGGCGATCGTGTCGGCGGTCATCCAGCTTTCGCACACGCTCGGGTTGCGGGTCGTCGCCGAAGGTGTCGAAACCGAGACCCAGCTCACAGAGCTCGTCGCGCTCGGCTGCGACGAAGCGCAGGGCTACTTCTTCGCGCCCCCGCAACCCGCGAACGATCTGCGCGCGCTGGTCTCGGCGACCCGGCGCTGGCGGCCGCCAGGGACGCCCTTCCTCAGCCGGGGCTAGCTGGCTGCCCGGCACACTCTCCGGGCATTTGAACATTCTCGTAACATTCCGGACCTGGCCGGGGCGACAGCTTTATGCAAGATTTCGAGCATCAAGCTGTAACGAACGGGTCTTCGGCTGGAAATCGCCACGCGCGATCCTGCACGCCGGTGCCCTCGATGCGGGCGAGCTGATCGCAGTCGTCGCAACACTTGTATACGCATTCGTCGTCACGTTTGTGATCGCGTATGTGATGAAAAAGGTGTGGCCGGTGGCATACGCGTCGACGAGGACACCGAAAACTCCGGACTCGACCTCGCGGAGCACTCCGAGGTGGGCGACGTGTTCAGCGAGCGATGAGCGGGAGGAACAATGAAACTGGTTATCGCGATCGTCAAGCCCTACAAACTCGAGGAAGTCAAAGAAGCCATACAGACCTTTGGTGTCCAAGGTCTGACCATGACCGAGGTGCAAGGGTTCGGTCGCCAACGCGGCCACGTCGAGGTGTACCGCGGCGCCGAGTACAAGATCGACTTTGTGCCGAAGGTCAAGCTCGAAATCCTCGTCGACGACGAACAGGCCGCCGGCGTTGTCGAGACGATCATCGCTGCTGCGCGCACCGGGAAAATCGGCGACGGCAAGGTATGGACCGTTCCGGTCGAGAGTGTCACGCGTATCCGTACAGGTGAGGCCGGTCCTGACGCGCTCTGATTCTTCCCCCGAACCGATCTCGAGGCGCCTGCGCGAAGTGCGCGCCGCCCTGCTCGCGGACACGACTCTGCGCGGGCGCGCATGGGGTGAAGCGCTCGCCCATGAAATCGACCGCACCCTCGTCGACGTCTTCGCGACGTTCCCCGCGCCCGAAAACGTCGCAGTTGTCGCGCTCGGTTCGTACGGCCGACGAGAAATGTGCCCGGGCTCCGATGTCGACGTGTTGCTCGTGCACGCGTTGAAGCGCCGGGGCGGGATCGACGCCATCAAGGAAATGGCCGAGCGGCTGTGGTACCCGCTCTGGGACGCGGGCTTCGTCACGGGCCACGGCGCGCGCACGGTCAAAGAATCGGTTGCACTCGCCGATGCCGACCTCGATGCGCTCACCGCTTTGCTCGACGTACGCGTCGTCGCGGGCGACGCCGCGCTCGCCGAATCGCTGCAAGCGGCGGCGCGTGATCTCGCGCGGAAGCGACGCGACCGTGTCCTGCGCGCGCTCGCAGATGCCGCCGAAGTCCGTCACCATCGGCCGGGCCCGGTCGCAGAGATGCTCGAAGCCGACTTGAAAGACGGGGCCGGGGGTTTGCGCGACGTGCAGTCGCTCGACTGGGCGGGCTGGGCGCTCGGTGAACCCGGTTCGACCGACACGCTGCTCGCGCGCGGATACCTGATGCCGGCCGACCTGCGGCACGTCGACGAGGGGCGCGAACTTCTCCTCGACGTGCGAGTCTCGCTGCAGCGGGTGACGAACGGCCGCTCGGATCGCCTGGCGCTGCAAGAACAGGACGCGGTTGCCACCGATCTCGGATTGGGCGACGCCGACGTGCTCGTGCACGACCTGTCGGCCTCGGCGCGCGAAATCGCGTGGGTGACGCGCGACGTGTGGAGCCGCGTCCGCGACATGCTCGCCGGTCCGGCCGGCCGTACTGGTCGGGGCGACGAACTGTTGGCCGAGCACGTGGTACTGCGCGATGGGCGTGTCCACGTCGACAGCGACGACAACGGTCACGTCCCGGCGTTGCGCGTATTGGAAGCCGCGGTTGCGGCCGCCGAACATGACGCGCCGTTCGATCGCGCGTCGCTGGAACGTTTGCGGCACATGGAGGCGCCGACGTGGGACGTGTGGCAACGCGCCGCGTTCTTGCGGTTGTTGCGCGAAGGCAAAGGCGCGGTGCCGGTGTTCGAAGCGCTCGACCACGAAGGGGTGCTGACGCGGCTCTTGCCCGAATGGGCGCACGTGCGTTCCCGGCCGCAACGCAACGCGTATCACCGTTTCACCGTCGACCGTCACCTGCTCGAAGCGGTCGCGGAATGCGCGCAGCTGCTGGATGCGGGCGACCAGCCGAACATCGCACCGGGCGACGTCGACGCCGTCGTCGCGCGCGCGTGCCGCCGGCCCGAGCTGCTGCTGTTGGGCGCGCTGCTCCACGACATCGCGAAGGGCCAGCCGGGCGACCACTCCGAGGTGGGTGCGGAAACCGCGCTCACGATTGCGCGACGAATCGGTCTCGACAGCGAAGGTCGCGAAATCCTCGTCTGGCTCGTCCGCAACCACTTGTTGATGGCCGAGGCCGCAACCCGGCGTGACTTGTCGGATGCATCCGTCGCCGACGGCGTCGCGGCCGCGTGCGCGGGTGATGCCGAACGGCTGCGTTTGCTGTACCTGTTGACGATTGGCGATTCCCACGCGACCGGACCTGCGGCGTGGAGCCCGTCCAAGGCGAGCTTGGTGCGCGACCTCTTCGTCAAAGCGGCCGCGGCCATCGAGCGCGGCGAGGCGAGCGCGCTTGCAAACGACCGGCGCGACGCGCTCGTCGAACAAATCGGCGCCGACGACGCCGCGGAACTGCTCGCGCGGGTCCCCGAGGCGTACGTGCTCGCGTTCGGGCCCGAAGAGATGGCGAGTCATCTCGAGCTCTTGCGCGCCCAGGACGCGGTTCGCTGCGAACCGAGTGACGACGACGTCACGATCACCGTCGTCGCGGGTGACCGGCCGGGGCTGTTGGCGACGCTCGCCGGCGCGCTGACTGTCTGCGGACTCAACGTACTCGAAGCCAACGTCTTCGGAACGAACGACGGCCGCGCGCTCGACGTGTTCCGCGCCGCGGACCCGTTCGGCCGCACGCGCGAGGACTCGTCGCGCGTGGTCGAAACGATCGAGCGCGCGTTGCGCAAAGAGATCGATCTGACGGCTCGTGTCGAGGAACGGCGGCGCGCCTACTCGTTGTCGAGCGCGCCGAAGATCGACGTCCGCGTCGAGGTCGTCGCCGACGGGTCAGAGACCGACTCGATCGTCGAGGTCCACGTCGACGACGACCTCGGACTCCTGTACCGGCTGGCCTCGGCCTTCGCCGAGCTCGGCCTCGACGTGCGGGTCGCCAAGGTCGCGACGCAGGGGACGCGCGTCGTCGACGTGTTTTACGTTCGGGATGCGAGTGGGCAAAAGATCGGTGCCGAAGACGCCGAACGCGTGCGTGCGGTCCTCGGCGAGCACATTGCTCGCTAGCCTCGCCGCCGCATGACCACCGACGCCGACCCCATCCAGCCCACCGCCGCCGACATGCTCCGGTGGTCCGAGACGCTTTCCGGCATCGCCCGGACCGGACTCGGCTTCACGCAAAGCCTCTACGAACGGGAACGGTTCGAAGAGGTGTTGAAGGTCGCGTCCGACATCCGAGCCGCCGCGATCGAAGAAGCTGAGTCCGACGTGCTCTTCGACGAGTGGTTGTCGACCGTGGGCGAGGGCGTGCCCGGTTATGTCACACCGAAGGTCGCGGTCGCGGCGGTCGTCGCGAACGAAAAGAAAGAGATCCTGCTCACGCAGCGCGCCGATTCCGGCTGGTGGTTGTACCCGGTCGGTTGGGCCGACGTCGGCTACTCGGCGTCGGAGATCGCGATCAAAGAAGTGCAAGAGGAGACCGGCATCGAATGCGAAGTCGTCTCGTTGATCGCGGTCCTCGATGGTCTGCGGCTCGGTTTTGCACGCGTGCCGATGTATTCGCTCGTGTTCTACTGCCGGATGACGGGCGGTGAGTTGAAGGGCCATCCGCTCGAGACGAGCGCGGTTGGGTTCTTCGGGCGCGACAACATGCCGCAACCGCTTGCGGGCGCGCACCGCTGGCTCGATCTCGCGTTCCGTGCCATCGACGGCGAAGTTTTCCCGGCGTGGTACGACGCCCCCCGCAACCCAACCTGGCGCGACTGAAACCGCCGATGCGTCGTATAGCCCGGCTGAACCGGGCTATACGACGCATCGGTCAGGCGGAGAGTTGTTCCAGCAGTAGCGCGATGATCGAGAGCTTGCCGTTGGCGCGCTCCCACGCATCGCCGATCGCTTCGTGGTCGACGAGTCCGGCGCGATCAGGCGCGCGTCCGAGTTCGGCCGTCGCTCGTGCCGCGAGCGTTGCCGGTTCGATGTCGTCGCCGTACGCGGCGAAACATTCCAGTCCGTCCCAGAGCGCGGTCAGCGGTCGAACCTCGTCGCCGAGGCGCAGTGCATGCGGGTCGCCCGCGAGCGACAGCTGGCCGACGACCGTTTCCCAAAGGTCGTTGTGCGAGCATCCGCGCGGCTGGGTGAATCCGGCGACGGGGTGAAGCCGGTATTCCAGTGTGTCGGTGTCGTCGTCGCCGACGAGCCAGGTTTGCGAACCGTTGACGTAGCTGTCGACGGGCGGCCCGAGCTGCTCTTCGAGCGCGAGCACGAGTTCGGGGTGAATGGTCCAGACGGCGGTCGCAACTCTCGGCACAGCCATAGACCGTAGCGACCGGCGCACCTACGATTCGCGCCGACGTGCGGACGCAGTGGAGCCACGGACGGCGCAGCGAGGGAGCCATGTGACAGTGGGATACGACCGGTTGACTGCGCTCGACTCCAGCTTCTTACACCTCGAGCGGCTCGAGTATCCGATGCACGTCGGAGCGTTGAGCGTGCTGGAAGGCGGGCCGTTCTTCAACGACGACGGCCGCTTCAAGATCGAAGAAGTCCGCGATCTCGTGTTGTCGCGCATGCCGCTCATGCCGCGCTTCCGGCGGCGCCTCATGGCCGTGCCGTTCGACATGGGCCGTCCGATCTGGGTCGACGACGATCGCTTCGATATCACGTATCACGTGCGCCACACCGCGTTACCGAAGCCCGGTTCGTGGGAACAGCTCGTTGCGCTCACGACGCGCGTCCAAGAGAACTTGCTCGACCGCGAACGGCCGCTCTGGGAGTTGTGGTTCGTCGAGGGCCTTGAAGACGGCCACGTCGCGATGATTCAAAAGACGCACCATTCGCTGATCGACGGTGTGTCGGGCGTCGACGTCGCGACGATGCTGCTCGACCTCTCGTCCGAGTTCACACCACCGGTTGTTGCGGAGTGGAAGCCCGAACCGGCGCCCGCGCCGTCGCAGCTGTTGATCGACACGATCGAGGAGCGACTCACCCAACCCGCGGAGATCGTGCGCTCGTTCCGGTGGCTGTTTCGTGGGCCCCGGCTCGCGCTCGAACATCTCAACGAACGCGTGCGTCCGATGAGCACGCTCGTCACCCGCGATGCGATCGCGCCGCGCATCTCGTTGAACGCCCGGACGACCGGTCGCCATCGGCGTTTGTCGGTCGTGCGGGTTCCGCTCACCGAAATCAAAGAGATCCGCAAAGGGCTCGGCGGGACCGTGAACGACGTAATCCTCACGGGCGTGGCCGGCGGACTCCGCCGCCTGCTGCAGCACCGCGCCGAGTCAACCGACGATCTGCAGTTGCGCGTGCTGTGCCCGGTGTCGGTGCGTGCCGACGACGAACGCGGCGCCCTTGGCAACAAAGTGTCGGCGATGTTCGTGACCTTGCCGGTCGACGCCCGACCCGCCGTCGAACGCTTGGGAGCAATCTCGGGCCAGACGCGCGACCTGAAGGAGCGTCAACAAGCAGTCGGCGCCGAGATGATGCTCAGCGTCACCGAATACCTCGCGCCGACCTTGTTGAGCCTCGCAGCTCGGGTCGTGCACCGTCAGCCCTTCTTCAACTTGATCGTCACGAACGTGCCCGGCCCGCAGTTCCCGCTCTACATGATGGGTGCCCGGCTGTTGGAGGCGTTCCCGATGGTGCCGCTGACGCAGAACACGACGGTCGTGGTCGGCATCTTGTCGTACGACGGCACGCTGCATTTCGGGCTGTGGGCCGACCGCGACGCGTTCGCCGACCTCGAAGTGCTGGCCGGCGGCATCGACGACGCGTTCTCGGAACTCGTGAAGATCGCACGCGAGAAGGAGCAGCAGTGACCGAACTGTGGCAACGCGACGCCTGGCAGCTGGCCGACGCAATCCGGGGCGGCGAGTTGAAGTCGAGCGAACTGCTCGAGCAGTGTTTCGAGCGTATCGACCGCTTCGAACCCGAGCTCAACGCGTTCGCGTTCCAAGCACGCGAGCAAGCGCGCGTTGACGCACGTGCGATCGACGACGCCGTTGCCCGCGGCGACGATCCCGGCCCGTGGGCGGGTGTGCCGATGGGCGTGAAAGAGCTCGCGCAGGTCAAAGGCTGGCCCGACACGCACGCGTCGAAGGTGTTCGAGCACGATCTCGCCCGCGCCGATTGCACCGAGACGGCGCGGTTGCGGGCCGCGGGTGCGGTCTTCGTCGGCCTTACGACCGCGCCCGAGTTCGGCGCGGTGAACTGGACGCGTTCACATCTGCACGGGACCACTCGTAATCCGTGGAATCCCGAGCGCACGCCGGGCGGGTCGTCGGGTGGTTCGGCGGCCGCGGTGTCGGTCGGCATGCTGCCGATCTGCACCGGGAGCGATGGCGGCGGATCGATCCGTATCCCGGCGTCGTATTGCGGGTTGTTCGGGTTCAAGGTGAGCTTCGGCCGCGTCGGCAACCACGGGGCGTTCGACAACGGGCTCACGTCGGTGCCCGGACCGATCTGTCGTTCGGTACGCGACGCAGCCCGCTATGTCGACGCGGTCGCGGGGCCGACCGAAATCGATCCCACCTCGCTGCCGAAACCAGTGCGTTCGTATGAGGAAGCGATCATGTCGGGTGACGCCCAAGCGCGCGTGAAAGGCAAGCGTGCCGCGTGGTCGTCGTCACTCGGGTTCGCGGTGTGTGACCCGGAAGTCGAGAAGCTTGCGCACGATGCTGCGCTCGCGTTGTGCGCGGATGCCGGCATCGAACTCGTCGACGTCGACATCGACTTCCCGCGTCCGGGTGCCGCGTGGGCGATCATCTCGAACATCTCGAACGCGACGCACTACGGCGAACGCGTCTACGAAGATCTCGACGCGCTCACGCCGGTCGTGCGCCCGGGCTACGACGCGTTGACTGACATGCCAATCGACTCGTTGTTGCGCGCGTTGCGCCGCCGCGACGAGTTGCTGGCCGCGATCGCGAAGCCGTTCGAACAGGTCGATTTCCTGCTCACGCCGACGACGGCGACGACCGCGTTCGTCGCCGAGGGCCCGCCGCCGTTCGAGATCGCGGGCCAGCGCGTCGGCGGGATGGGCTCGGTCCCGTATACCGCGCCGTTCAACATTTCGGGCATGACGGCCGTCAGCATCCCGACCGGCTGTACGAGCGAGGGCTTGCCGGCCGCGTTGCAGGTTGTGACGCGCCGCCACGACGAGGAGCTGGTGTTGGCGTGCGGCGCGATCGCCGAGGCGAACCGGCCCTGGCCCAAGTTCGCCCCGATGGCGGGCTCGTAGATCACGCGGAGATCGAAGGCCAACGGCGGCGGGATATCGTCCCGCTGTGACCGATACTCAGCCGCGTCCGTCTCGTCCTCCGAAACAGGAACAAGAGCCGGCGTCGGAAGAGGTCACCGAGGTTGCGCCCGGCGTGCTGCGCATGCAGTTACCGATCTGGATGCCCGGCCTCGGCCACGTCAACATGTACGCGCTCGAGGACGACCGCGGCCTCGCTGTGGTCGACCCGGGCCTCCCCGGACCCCAGTCGTGGAAGGCGCTCAAACAGCGACTGAAAACCGCGGGGTACACGGTCGCCGACATCCACACGGTTGTCGTCACCCATTCGCATCCCGACCACTTCGGCGGCGCGGGCCGCATCGCGAAGTCGGCCGGTGCCGCACTGATCACGCACCACGCGTTCTCGACGTGGACGGTGAAAGGCCCGAGCCCGCAGCGCGCGCTGAGCGAAGGCGAAGCGAAGCGAGCCGAGATCGAAGCGGCCGCGTACGCGCAAGCCGTCGATGTCGGCGAGGAGATCCCGACGATCAACGATCCCGATGTCGTACACGACGACACCGACGAAACCGAGGCAACCGCGAGTCCGTGGGGGACGCGCACACCCTGGGGAACGACGAACGAAGGTCCGCCCCGGAAACGCCGCATGATGATCAAAGCGATGCGGCTGCTCTTCGTTCCGCCCGAGCCGACGTGGCGCGTGCACCACGGTGATCGCGTGAAGCTCGCCGGTCGTGACTGGTTCGCTGTGCATACACCCGGCCACACCGTCGATCACGTGTGCCTCTGGGATCCCGAAACGGGCACGCTGCTGACCGGTGATCACGTGTTGCCTTCGATCACGCCCCATGTTTCGGGCGTGCGCAAGGCCGATTCGTTGAAGTCGTACCTCGCGACGCTCGATTTGGTGGCGCAACTCCCGTCGAAGAAGGGGTTGCCGGCACACGGTCATCCGTTCGACGACGTGCCCGGCCGCGTCAACGCGATCAAGGAACATCACGCCGAACGCATGGAGCTCTTGCGCACCGCGGGGCTTGCGCTCGGACCGGCGACGGTCGTCGATCTCTCGCACGAAGTGTTCCCCAAGCGGCACTGGGGCACGATGGCCGAAAGCGAAACGTTCGCCCATCTCGAACATCTCGTGCACGCGGACCAAGCGGAACGGTGGGAAGAAAAAGGCATGCTCGTGTATCGCATGGAACCGGAACCGGCCGCATCGTGACGCTCACCGATCCCGACGTCGCCAACGAGTCGGCCGATCTGCTTGCGCATCTGATTCGCAACGAGTGTGTCAACGACGGCACGCCGGAGTCGGGCTACGAATCGCGCAGCGCCGACGTGCTCGCGCAATACCTCGGCGACACCGGGCTGGATTTGGCGCGGTTTTCCGCGCGTCCGGGGCGCGACAACTTGGTGGCGCGCATCGAAGGCAGTGATCCGAACGCGCCCACGCTGTTGTTGATGGGGCACACCGACGTCGTGCCGGTGAACGCCGAGGGGTGGCGGCGCGATCCGTTCGGCGGCGAGATGATCGACGGTGAGATCTGGGGCCGGGGCGCGGTCGACATGTTGAACCTCACCGCGACGATGGCCGTTGCGTTCCGGTCGCTGGCGCGTTCGGGTTTCAAACCGAAAGGCACACTCGTCTACCTCGCGGTGGCCGACGAAGAGAACCTCGGAACGTGGGGCGCCGAACATCTCCTCGAACGCGAGACCGACGCGGTGCGCGCCGACTACGTGGTGACCGAAGCCGGCGGTTTCCAGATGAGATCGCCGAGTGGTCCGCGCTTGCCGGTCATCGTCGGCGAAAAGGGCTCGTACTGGTGTCGGATCACCGTGCGCGGCACACCGGGCCACGCGTCGCAACCGTTCCGCACCGACAACGCGCTCGTCACCGCGGCCGAGATCGTGCGGCGCCTGGCGGAGTACCGGCCACCGACGATGATTCACGACACCTGGCGGCGATTCATCGAAGGCGTCGACTTCGGACCCGACTGGAACTCGCGTTTGCTCGACGAGCACACGCTGCACGACTTCTGCGAAGAGCTTCCGATCGGACTCGCCCGCCAAGCACACGCGTGCACGCACACGACGTTCTCGCCGACGATCATTCACGGCGGTTCGAAAACGAACGTCATTCCCGACCGCGTCGACATCGAAGTCGACATCCGGACCTTGCCGGGACAACGTTCCTCCGACGTGCGCGCCATGCTCGACGACGTGCTCGGCGACCTCGCCCAACATGTCGACGTGACGCCGTTCGACGAGAACGAGTCGACTTCGTCACCGACGGAAACACCACTGTGGGACGCGATGGAGCGTTCGGCGTCGCAACTCGTCGAGGGCTCGGCGCTCGTGCCGTTCTTGACGGTCGGTGCGACCGACGCCCGGTTTTTCCGCCGTACCGGTTCGGTCGCATACGGCTTCGGGCTGTTCAGCCGGAAGCTTTCGTTCGACGACTACGCGTCGATGTTCCACGGCAACGACGAACGTGTCGACACCGACTCGCTCGTGCTCTCGACCCGCCTCTGGGAACTCCTCGCCCACGACCTTCTCACGTAGGCATGCGTCGCTGAACCCGCTTCAGGCGGGTTGAACGACGCATGGTCAGTCGTCGGGTTGGTCGCGGAGGTAACGCTCGAAGTCTTCGGCGAGAGATTCGCCCGAGGGGAGATCGTCCTCGTCGAACCAGTCTTCGTCTGCTTCTTCGTCGTCGGTCGCGTCTTCGTCGTCTTCGAGCCATGGCGACTCGGCCGCCGCGGTGTCGTAACGCGCTTCGAGTCGCTCGACGTACGCGCTGACCTCGGGATCGCCGGCAACGACTTCCGACACGGATCGTTCCCACGCGCTCGCGGCGATGTCGAGATCCGTGATGTCGAGCCCGAGATCGAGCAGCTCGCGCAACTTCTCGACGATCGCGCGCGTCCCCTTCGGGTTCGGTGGCGTCGCGACGTAGTGGGGGACCGGTGCCCAGATCGACGCCGACGGGAACCCGACGCGCCGAACGGCGTCGTGCAGCACTCCGACGATTCCGGTCGGGCCTTCGTACTTCGAGCGTTGCATGCCGAGCCGGGCCGCGAGCACTTCGTCGGTCGCTGAACCCGTGCAGTGAATGTCGCGGGTGTGCGGCGTGTCGCCGAGCAACGCCCCGACGGTGACGATGATCTCGCACCCGGTTGTGCGGGCAACGCCCACGACGTCGTCGCAGAACGCGCGCCACTTCAAGTTCGGCTCGACACCGGTCATCAACACGAGATCACGGGCGCTGCCGGGAATCGCGCCGGCGGAAAAAGCGAGTTCAGGCCAGGAAACGTGGCGGACGACGCCGTCGATGAGTTCAACGGTCGGACGCGACGCTTGGAAGTCGACGTACTCCTCGATGTCGAGCGCCGCGAACGGGCGCGCGTTCGTCGCGCGCGCCGAACCAGCGCACCGCGTCGGTTGCGGCGTCAGCGGCGTCGTTCCAGCCGGAAAACGCGGCGATCAGCGCAGGCCGGCGCAAGCTCGGTTGTGCGTTCCATCGCACGGTCACTCCGTCACCCTACCTACCGACGGACGACCGGATTCCTCAACGTGCCGAGACCTTCGATTGTGATCGCAACGTTGTCGCCGTCGACCAGCCAACGGGGCGGCGTCCGTGCTGCGCCCACGCCGCCGGGCGTGCCGGTGAGGATCACGTCACCCGGTTCGAGCGTGGTTCCCTGGCTGATCCACGCGATGAGTTCCGGGACGGTGAAGACGAGCAACGACGTGTTCGACGATTGCAGGACTTCACCGCTGACGTTCGTTTCGATGTTCAGCCCGCCTTCGAGGTCGACTTCGTCGAGGGTGACCAGCTCGGGACCGAGCGGACAGAACGTGTCGAACGACTTCGACCAGCTCCACTGCCCGGTCGTGAACTGATGGTCGCGCGACGAAACGTCGTGCGCGATCGTCAGGCCGGCGACGATGTCGAGCGCGTCGTCTCGCGCCACGTCGCGCGCACGCCGACCGATGACGACTGCGAGCTCACCTTCGTAGTCGGGCTGCGTGACGTGCGGCGGGACCACGATCGGTTCGCCGTCGCCGATGACCGAGCTCGGCGACTTCACGAACAACGTCGGCGCGGTCGGGAGGTCGCGACCGGTCTCGTCGGCGTGGTCGCGGTAGTTGATGCCGACGGCCCAAATGAACCGCGGCGTCGGGACGGCTGATCTCAAACCAGCACTCCCTTGTCGCGTAGACGCGCAATTTCGTCGTCGTCCATCCCGACCTCGCGTAGCACTTCGTCGGTGTGTTCGCCGATGCGCGGCGCGTTGCGACGGATCGCAAGTCCTTGTTGGTCGAACTGCATCGGCGACGACGCGAGCCGCGCCTTCGCCTGCCCGGGAACCTCGACGAGATAACCGTTGGCAATCACTTGCGGGTCGGCGATCACCTCGACGGGCGACGCGATCGCCGACCAGATCGTGTCGTGCGCGGCGAGCCGTGCTTTCAAGTCGGCGAGCGGCAACGACCCGATGCGCTCCTCGATGATCGACCGGATTTCGGGAGCCCGTTCGGCGCGGTCCGCGACGGTCGCGTACTCGGGCTTGTCGAGCAGATCGTCGAGCCCGAGCGCGCGACACGTCGGTTCCCAATGCCGTTCGGGGTCGAGCATGTTGAGGCTGAGCCAACGTTCGTCGGCGGTTCGGTACGAACCGACAAGTGCGCTGAACATCATCGTGCCGCCGTGTCGCTGCGGTTCTTCGCCGAGGATCGTCGTCGGGACGAGATCGTTCGACAGCGTCCACACCGCTGCGCCGAGCAGCGACACGTCGACGAGCGTCGCCTCGCCCGTGCGTTCACGCTTGAACAACGCGGCCGCGACGCCACCCGCAAGGTACGCACCGCTGGGCGCATCGCCCAGCGCACCGCGCGGCTGCACGAGGGGCGCGCCCTTGGCGGTCAACATGTGCGCGAGGCCGCCGCGCGCCCAGTACGACACCGAGTCGAAGCCGCCTTGATCGGCGTCGGGGCCTTCGAGGCCTTGGCCCGAGCCGATGGCGTACACGCAGCGCGGGTTGACGGCCCAGATGTCGTCGGGATCGAGCCGCAGCTTCGCGCGTGCCGACGGCAGAAAGTTCGTGATGTACACGTCGGCCCATCCGATCAGCCGATCGAGCGCGGCGCGCCCTTCGTCAGTTCGTAAGTCGAGCGCGACCCCCCGCTTGTTGCGGTTGAACTGTTCGAACAAGAAGTTGTAGTCGCCCGTGTTCGCGACGAATCCCATCCCCATGATCTGGCGGAGCGGATCGCCGGTCGGTCGTTCGACCTTTACGACGTCGGCTCCCCATTCGGCAAGGATTGCGGCCCCCGACGGCACGAAGCCGTGTTCCGCGACCTCGAGCACACGTACGCCGTCGAGCACACCCATGTCAGCCTCCGTTCATTGCGTTAGTCGTCGGTCGGCAGACGCGAGAACATCACCGCGTCCATCCGTCCGTCTTTGAAGCGTTGATACGACCGCAGCACACCTTCGCGCGTAAACCCGGCGGCGAGCGCGACGCGTTGCGACGCGTCGTTCGCGGGATCAACGGTGATCTCGATGCGGGCCAGGCCCAGCACGTCGAACGCCCACGCCGCAACCAGTTTCGTGGCGCGTACGGCGAACCCTTTCCGACGTGCTTCCGCGGCGAGCCAATAGAAAATCTCGCCGACCTGCTGCTCCCAATCGAGATGACCGATCCCGATTTGGCCGACGAATTGTTCGCTCGCTGCGTCGACGATCGCGAACCGTACGGCGCGGGCGCGTTGGTACGTGTCTTCGGCGCGCTCAATCCATTCTCTTGCTTGCGGGACCGTCAAGCCCGCGGACATAAACGTCCAGCGCGGGATCTCGGGATCGCGACAAGCTTGCGCGACGGCCGGAGCGTCGCTCAGCGCGAGCCGGCGCAGGAGAATTACGCCGTCGGTGAGCGGGAGCCGGTCGAGCGGAATGCGGTCGACCGCGCGGCCCAGCGGGGCCGGATTAGCCGCGGAGCGCGACGATCGACGAGTTCGACGCGGCGTCGAGCGCACCTTGCACCATCACTTCAACCATTGCGCCCATGTGTTCGAAACCATCGCCGACGGTCTTGCCCATCAGATACCGCGCGTGGATGCCTTCGATGATGATCGCGAGCTTGTACGCCGCGAGGGCGCGGTAGAAGTCGAGCTGGCTGACGTCGCGTCCCGACGCTTTCGCGTAGCGCTCGATCACGTCGTTGCTGCTGAGGAAGCCGGCGTTCACAGGAACTGCGCCGCCGACGCTTCCGGCCGTGTCCTGATCGCGGCCGTAATACAACAAGAACAAGCCGAGATCGCTGAGCGGGTCGCCGAGCGTTGCCATCTCCCAGTCGAGCACCGCGACGACGCGGCCCGCGTCGTCGGGCGCCAGCATCGTGTTGTCGAGGCGGTAGTCGCCGTGCACGATTGTGGGCGGCGGCGATTCCGGAAGCGCGTTGCGGAGTCGCCGCGCGAGTTCGTCGATCGTCGGCAACTCGCGCGTCTTCGAACGCTCCCACTGTTCGCCCCAGCGTCGCACTTGCCGTTCGAGGTAGCCGTCGGGATGGCCGAAGTCGTCGAGCCCGACCGCGTGGTAGTCGACGTCGTGGATCGCGACGAGGACGTCGACGAGTTCTTCCGAACAGCGGCGAGCTTCGTCCGCCGAGAGCTTCGCCATTTGTTGCGGCGTCCGCAGGATCGCGCCGTCGACCTTTTCCATGACGTAGAACGGCGCGTCGTTGACCGCGTCGTCGTCACAAAACGCATACGTGGTCGGCACCGGCACGTCGGTTGGTGCGAGCGCGGTCAGCACTGCGTATTCGCGGGCCATGTCGTGCGCGGTCGGCAACACGTGACCGAGCGGCGGGCGGCGCAGCACCCACTCGTGCGACGCGTCGCCCACGGAGTACGTCAGGTTGGAGCGCCCGCCCGAAATCAGTGATGCGTGCAGCTCGCCGCCGGTCGCGCCGGCAACGTGCGCGCCGAACCACGGCCGCAATCTTTCGAGGTCGACACCGGGCGGAGTCTCCGACACGCCCGGGAGACTAAATCACGCGATGCGAGACTCGCGGGGCCGCACCGGTGAGCCGTTGCCCCGCGGGTAGCGCGCAACGCGGCCAACCGGCATGTCGACTCGAAAACCGGCGGCGGCGCGGTCCTCTTCGGACTCGCCGCCCCAAAAGCCGTACTCGCGGTGGTCGCGAGCCCAGTCGCGGCACTCGACGAGCGCCGGGCATTGCGAGCAGACCGAACGCGCTTGGGCTTCACGCACGGCACGAGCTTCGGGCCGCTCACCGGCGGGTGCGAAGAACAATCGGGTCTGGCCTTGGCACGAGGCTTCCGCGGTCCAACGAAGTGGGCCGGTGAAGATCAGGCTCGCGGTTGCTTCGACGGTCATCTTCCCCTCCGGAAGGCACGGGCCGGGGCGGGCTCCGTTTGGTTCGAAAAGCTCGGCGGCTTCTACGGTCGGTCTTGCGATCGGATGGGACGGGCCCGGCGAAGCCGGCGGGGGGAGGTTCCGGCTCCCGAGCCCGTCTCGTACCCTTCTAGTGAACACGGTCACAAGGCCATCTGTCAAAGACGTGTAAGAGATATGATTCATCTCTGTAACAGATGGATATCCTAGCCTTCTCGGACGGCTGTTCCGCGACCGGAAAGGGCCTCTGACGTGGACGTTCGCCAGCTGGAAGCCCTGCTTGCCGTGGCCGACGAAGGCAGTTTCACGGCCGCCGCCGACCGCCTACGCACTGTCCAGTCGAACGTCTCCGAACGCATCCGCCAGCTTGAAAACGAGCTCGGCGTGCAGCTCCTGGTCCGGGGCCGCGGTGGAACGGTCCCGACCGAGTTCGGCGACCGCGTGATTGCGCGGGCGCGCGCGATCCGAAGCGAATTCGAAGCGCTGCACAAAGACGTTTCGATGTTGCAAGGTCTCGAAACCGGGCACGCAACCCTCGGTGTCGTCGGCACGGTGAGCCGCTTGCTCGTCCCTGCGCTCGTCGCCGAGATGCGGCGCGTCGCGCCCGGACTTTCGTTGCGACTCACTGAAGGCGCATCCGAACGTCTCGTCGCCGAGGTCGCAAGTCGCCAACTCGCGAGCGCGGTTGTGACCGAACCGGTGAGCGATCCGCATCTCGTCGTGGAGCACCTGCGCGACGAAGAGCTCGTTGCGCTGGTACCCGACTCTTACGAACACGCGTCGAACACGCCGATCGCGTTGCGCACGATTGCCCGAGAGGCGTTGATTCTTCCGCCCGAGGGCAACCCGTTACGCGATGAGATCGACAGCGCTGCCCGCGCCGAACACGTCGCCCTGCGCGTCCCGATCGAAGTCGAGGGTGTGCGTTTGATTGCCGATCTCGTCGTCGCCGGCGCCGGAATTTCGATCCTGCCGGAAACGGCCGTGCCCGGCGACCAGACCGGTCTGCGTTGGTTGCGGATTGCGCGGATGCCGCCGCGTCGCCTCGGTCTCATCACCGCGCGCGGCGTGCAGCTTTCGCTTGCCGACCAGGCCGTGCACGACGTCGTCCGCCGCATCGCGCGCGACGCGCTCTGACGCGGTTATGGATGTCGCGCTCGCCGATCTCGTGCTCGTCGTGCACCTGGCCTACGTCGCGTACCTCCCGCTCGGAGGCTTTCTCGCGTGGCGCTGGCCCCGCACGATTTGGTTCCACGTCGCCGCCGTTGTGGTGGGGCTGGCCAGTATCACCGTGCACTTCGACTGTCCGCTCACCACGTGGGAACAGTCGTTACGGCGGCGGGGCGGCCAACGCCCGTACACCGACGGTTTCGTCGACCATTACCTCACCGGCAAGGTCTACCCACACGGCGACGCGTGGGCCGTGCAACTGCTGTTCGCGGTGTGCATCGTCGCGAGTTGGGTCGGATTCGCTATGCGCCAGCGGGCGCGATCGGCACGAATCGCGTCCCAATGATCGTGCAGGGCTCGGCGAGCCCTTCGACTTCGAGACGGTCGACGCCGGGCGGCGCATCGGGACGCAGTTCCAACGCGATGCGAGCGCCGCGCGGCCACACGAGCTCGACGCGCGTGTCGCTTTCGTTCTCGACGTCGCCTTGCAAGAGGCCGGCGAAGAACGCGACTCCGGTCGCGAGCGACGGCGTACGCAGGACCACGCGCCGCAAGTGCGCGGGCGGCCC
This sequence comes from uncultured Actinomycetes bacterium, assembly GCA_963841195.1. Lineage (GTDB taxonomy): Bacteria > Actinomycetota > Acidimicrobiia > IMCC26256 > PALSA-610 > CAWJBX01. The sequence continues at coordinate 191,560 of CAWJBX010000007.1, forward strand.
CTCCGCCGGGGCGGGATCGGTCCACCAACGCGGTTGCATGTTCGGGCCGTTGGCACTTACGTGCGCGAGGAGTTCGGCGCGCGTGTCGGGATGACCGTGTGACTCGGCGAGCTGCACGACGGTGCCGTTCGCTTCGCGCGGCATGAGGAACGCCTCTTTCCACTCGGGATCGCGCATGTCGATGTTGACCGGCGTGAATCCCGCGCTGCGCACGCGCTGAATCGCGTCGGCGAGCGAGGGCACCTTGAACGTCAAGTGATGCGGCCCGGCGTCGTGACGCTCCACGAAACGCGCGAGGAAGTCGTTCGCCTCGACGTTCCACGGTTCGAGCAGTTCGACCGGCATGCCGTCGCCGTCGGCGGTACCGACCCACACCTGCATGGGCCGAAAACCGACGGACTGACCGCCGAAAATCACGGTTCCGCCAAGTGTTCCGGTCAGGAAGCGCAGCGCGTCGGAGGTGTCGGCAGCCGCGAGCGCGATGTGATCCAGGCTGTAAGCGTCGGCCATGGGCGGGGCAGGCTAGGTGAGGTCGACGTCGACAGCCGGCTTGGGCAGCTTGGGACCGCGTCCGGCGCGCGTGATCTTGCCGGAAACGAACCAACCGATCAGGAAGATCGCGAGGCCGCCGACCGCGTCGAGGAAGTAGTGGTTCGCCGTGATCACGATCACGCCCAACGTGAAGAACGGATACAAGAACGCGAGCACTTTGAGCGCGCGATGTTTCAGCCTCGGCACGAGCGCAACCGCGCAGAATGTCGCCCAACAAATGTGCACGCTGGGCATCGCCGCGAACTGATTCGAAAGATGCGACATCCCGCCCGAGTCGAACGACCAGAACGTCGGGTACTTGGCGAGTGTGTCGACAAAGCCGTAATGCAGGCCGACGGTGTCGATCAGGCGCGGCGGCATCAGCGGATAGAACTTGAATCCGACGAGCGCGAGCCCGGTCGAGATCGCGAGCGCGTTCCGGAAGCGCGGGTAGTCGTCGCTCCACTTCAAGTACAAGTAGAAGCCGACGAAGATCGTGACGATGAAGTGCAGCGAGCCGTAGAAGTAGTTCGCGCTGACGATCAACGGTTTGAAGTGCAGCGCCCAACTCTGGATCGTCGCCTCGTGGAAGATGCCGAGGCTCTTCTCGAGGTCGACGATCTGCTTGGCGTGCGCCACCGCGCCGGGCGGATTGGCGCCGTTCGCGTTCCGGACGAACGAGTAGACGCCGTAGTAGGCGAGGATCGCGAGGATCTCCACCCACCAATAGAGCACGTGACCGTCGCTCAGCGTCCGGCCGCCCGGCCACCGCGGTCGGGCGACAGCCGCGTCGTTTGTGTCGTTTGTCGTCTCGGGCTGCACTGTCATTGCGTTGTCTCCGGGACGCGTGCCTTCTGGCCCACTGCGAACGCTGGTGCGCCGGCCACGCTGATCAACAACATGCATGCGTACCACAACAGACCGGCCGCGATGATTCTCCCCGAGGGAACGCCGGTGCCTTGCAGGAGCGGGTTCAGGAACAGGACCAGTGCACCCTCGCGGACACCGAGCCCGCTCAACGAAATCGGCAAGACCTGCAACATCAACACGGCGGGCGTAAACGCGACCACCGCCGCGATCGGAATCGGAAGATCGAGGGCGCGGAAGATGAGCCCGAACATCACGACGCTCGACAGCTGGTAGACGAACGCGATCGCGAGCAGCGGCAGGATCTGCCCGGGCTTACGGCGCAGACCGTCGACGCCTTGGTGGAGCGCGGCGAGGAAGCGGGTCCACCCCTCGTTGCCCTCGAAGCGACCCGCGAGGCGCGGGTGCCCGACGAGCAGGAGCAAGATGCCGAGCACCCCGATGGTGCCCAACGCGACGACCAACGCGATCCACGCGTGCTTCTCTTCGAGCAACGACGGTTGCATCGCAAATCCGATGAAGACGAGGAGCGGAAGCCCGACGAAACCGGTCAGCCGTTCCAACACGACGGAGCCGAACGCAGCAGTCGACGAACCAGTGGCGGTCGATGCTCGGCTCACGCGCACGACGTCGCCGCCAATCGTCGACGGCAGCACGTTGCCCACGAACAGACCGACGAAATAGTGACTGGTGAGTTGGCGCACCGGAAGCTTCACGCCGAACACCATCAAGACGCGCTGCCAGCGCCATGCCGACAAGAACACGCCGCCGCAGGCAACCGCGACGGCCGCCGCGAGCAACGAGAAGGTGAGGGCGTGATGCTGATGGGGCAGGCTCGGGCGCGGCGCCTTGTAGATGAGGAATGCGAGCAGCCCGACGCTCACGAAGATGCGGAGCAAAAGCTTCCACTTCGAGCCGGAGCGGCGGGGGGCCACGGCAGGCTCGGTCATCCAATCCAGCCTACGTTCACAACCTGAGAGCCCCGTCCTACTGGCGCGCCCGGCCCCGGACGCGTGACCATGGGCCCATGCGAATCACGACAGACGACGGAGTCGAGTTGGCGGTCGAGGTCGAGGGCGATGGTCCCGGACTTCTCCTGGTACACGGTTTCGGCGGCGCGAAAGAGGACTTCTCCGACCACGTTCCCACGTTGGCGCGCGACCACACGGTCGTGATCTTCGACCACCGTGGGCACGGCGCGAGCGACAAGCCGGACGATCCGGCGATGTACTCGCTCGAGCGCCTCGCCGCCGACACGTTGCAAGTCGCCGATGCGGTTTCGCTCGATTCGTTCCGCCTGCTCGGTCATTCGATGGGCGGGATGGTTTCGCGCAAGATCCTGTTGGTCGCGCCCGAACGCGTCGACGCGTTCATCATGATGGACACGTCGGCCGGTCCGATTCCCGGTTTCGATCCGGCGTTGATGGACGCGGCCGCCGATGTCGCGTTGACGCGCGGCAAGGACGCGCTGAAAGAACTGCTCGACATGGCCCCAGTGCTCGAAACGCCCGCGTACCAACGCACGCTGGAAGAGCGGCCCGGTTACCGCGAGTTCGGCGAGAAGAAGTTCGCCGACTTGTCGGCCGTGATGTGGGGCGCACTCGCGATGGCGCTCGGTCACCAGACCGACGACCTGCCCGAGTTGGCAGCGTCGCTCACGTGTCCGTTGATGTTGTTGGTCGGTGAGCAAGACACGCCGTTCGTGAAAGCGTTGGCGAAGGTGAAGGAAGCGATCCCGTCGGCGCGCCACGTGGTCATCCCCGACGCGGGGCATTCGCCGCAGTTCGAGAACCCGAGCGTGTGGATTGACGCGATGACGTCGTTCCTCGCGACGGTTCCGGCGTGCGCGTAATGGACGCGCACGGCGGGCGGCTCGCCGTCGAAGTGCTGCGCGCGCATGATGTCGACACGATGTTCACGTTGTCGGGCGGGCATCTTTTCGTGTTGTACGACGGTGCGGTGCAGAGCGATCTGCGGCTTGTCGATGTTCGGCACGAACAAACGGCGACGTTCGCAGCCGAAGGCTGGGCCAAAGTCACGCGCCGGCTCGGTTGCGCGGCGTTGACCGCCGGTCCTGGGATCACGAACGGCGTCAGCGCGATGACCGCCGCGTACATGAACGGATCGCCCGTCGTCGTCTTGGGCGGCCGGGCGCCGCAAGCGCGCTGGGGTGCCGGTTCGTTGCAGGAACTCGACCATGTTCCGATCGTCGCGTCGATCACGAAGACGGCCGCGACCGCGACGTCGAGCGAGAGCATCGTGCACGAAGTCGATGCCGCGTGCCGAGCGGCGCGAACGCCACACCGCGGGCCGACGTTCGTCGACATTCCGCTCGACGTGTTCGGTCCGGGTTCGGTCGCGATCCCCGACGCGGTGGTTTCGAAGGGTGACTCGCCCGACGGGTCGGCGGTTGCCGAGATCGCGGCGTTGGTCGCGCAGGCCGAACGCCCGGTGCTGATGGTCGGCGGTGACGTGTATTGGGCACGCGGCGAGGAGCCGCTGCGCGCGTTCGTGGAAGCGGCGCGCGTGCCGGTGTTCGTGAACGGCATGGGCCGGGGCATGCTGCCCGCCGATCACGAGCTCGCGTTTTCGCGGGCTCGATCGCTGGCGTTGAAGGAGGCCGACCTCGTCGTGGTCGCGGGGACGCCCCTCGACTTTCGCTTGGGATTCGGACGGTTCGGCTCGGCTCAGGTCGTGCACCTGTGTGACGCCAAGACGGAAGTCGCGACCCACGCCCCGTTGGCCGCGTCGACCGCCGGCGACCTCGCGACGACCTTCACGATGCTCGAAGCCGCCGTGCAGAAGGGCGCGCACGAAGATTGGATCGCGCGTTTGCGCGCCGACGAACAAGCGAAGCGCGCCGCGGAGGCGCCCTCGTTGTCCGCCGACACGACGCCGATCAAACCGGCTCGCGTGTACGGCGAACTGCGGGCGCGGCTCGGGCGCGACGCGATCGTGATCGGCGACGGCGGCGATTTCGTTTCGTACGCGGGCAAGCTCGTCGAAAGTTACGCGCCCGGCACGTTCCTCGATCCCGGCCCGTACGGATGTCTCGGCATGGGGCCGGGATACGCGCTCGCGGCCGCGCTCGCGCATCCCGACCGGCAGGTGGTGGTGCTGCTCGGCGATGGCGCGATCGGTTTCGCGCTCGGCGATTTCGAAGCACTCGTTCGCCACGGCGTGAACGTGACCGCGATCGTCGGGAACAACGGGATCTGGGGTCTCGAAAAGCATCCGATGCAAGCGTTGTTCGGGTACGACGTCGTCGCCGAACTCGCGCCGGGCATTCGTTACGACAAGGTGGTGGAAGCGTTCGGTGGCCACGGCGAGTTGGTGACCGAGCCGGGCGAACTCGGGGCCGCGCTCGACCGCGCGTTCGCGCACAACGGCGTCTCCCTCGTCAACGTGCTCACCGATCCCGCCGACGCCTACCCGCGCAGCAGCAACCTCGCCTAGATCTTGTTTGGACCAAACGCGCCCCTATAGGGGCGGAAACTGTCCAAACAAGTTAGAGGTCCAACGTGGGGGATTCGCCGGTGAAGCCGGCGCGGCGCAAGGCCTTGGCTTTCGTGCGCATCAGCACCTCACGCGGTGCCGCGCAGACGCGCGCGACGGTTGCGCGCGTCGCGTCGACGAGCGCATCGGGTTCGACCACTTCGTTCACGAGATGCACGGCGAGCGCTCCGGCCGCGTCGAGCTCGCGGCCGCCGAGCGTGAGATCGCGCGCGACCGTGCCACCGACGAGATCGTGTAACGGTCCGTAAACGACGTCGCCGAACGTGCGCTCCGGATGCGCGAAGCGTGCGGTCGTCGCACGCGATGCGCAAGTCGCACAAGATCGCGAGATCGAAGCCGCCGGCCAGCGCGGCGCCGTTGAGCGCGGCGATCGTCGGGAGCGGGAAGCGCAGCACCGCATCGTGGTAGCGGTCGCTCGACGCCCACAACGTTCGGCCGAACGCTTCGTCTTCCGCGGCGCGTGGAAACTCAGTGAGATCGAAGCCGGCGGAGAAGATCGGCCCCGCGCCGGTGATCACGACGCACTTGATCGTTTCGTCGGTCGCGAGGTCGTCGAGCGCGTCGGAGATCGCGTCGCGCAACTTGATCGACAGCGCGTTGCGCTTCTCGGGCCGGTTGAGCGTGAGGACCGCGTGCTCGTCGGCCCGTTCGACCAGGAGCTCGTCGGCCATCGCCGGTCAGTGCTCGGACTGCGCGCGCTCGATGAAGCGGTCGCGGACGACGACGACCCTCGTCACCTTCCCGGCCGCGACCAGCCCGCGTGTGTCGTTCACCGTCACCCGGAACGTCAGGCGCCGGGACTCGACCAGTTCCAGCGTCGCGTCGATGGTGATCTTGCCGCCCACAGGCGTCGGCGCAAGGTGCGCGAGCTGGACCTCGTACCCCACGGTCGTCGTCCCCGGCGCGAGCCTTTCGGCCAGTGCCTCGATGGCCGCCGCCTCGGCCAGCGCGATCAGCCGCGGGGTTGCGAGAACGGGCACGTCGCCGCTCCCGACCGCGATGGCGGTGTCGGTCTCTTCGACCACATGCGTCAGTGACGCCGAGAGACCGGGACCCAGCTGCATGCGCTTACGATAGGCCAGGTGATCGAGCGCGAGCTTCTCCAAGACACTCTCGACCAGGCGTTGCGCGCCGGCGGAGAGTTTGCCGAAATCTTTGTCGAAGACCGCCGCAGTTCGAACGGCCGCTTCGACGACGGGCGCGTCGAAGAGCTCGTCTCCGGCCGCGACCGCGGCGCGGGCCTGCGGGTTGTGAACGGCGACACCACAGGCTTTGCGCACACGGCCGACCTTTCTGCGGCCGGCCTGTCACGCGCGGCCGAGGCCGCGGCCGGCGCGGCCCGCGGCGGCGGTGGTGGCGTCCGCACGGTCGCGCTTCCCGAGATCCCGGGCACGCAACACGCGCCGTCGATCGTCCTGCCGGAAACGATCGAGAAGCGAGAAAAAGTCGAACTGCTCGCGCGCGCCGACGCGGCTGCGCGCGAGGAGGGTTCTTCGATCACATCCGTCACGGCCGGATACGCCGACAACCGGCGCCGCATTCTCGTCGCCAACTCTGACGGCTTGCTTGCCGACGACGACCAAGTGCGGACGCGCATCAGTGTCCAGTGTGTTGCGACCGGCGACACCGGAATGCAGACGGGCTACGAAGCGCCGGGCCGGTCGATGGGCTTCGAACTCTTCGACCGCTTCTCACCCGAAGACGTTGGCCGCAAGGCGGCGCGCCGCGCGCTGACGTTGCTCGACGCGGTTCCCGCGCCGAGCGGCCGGATTCCGGTCGTGTTGAAGAAGGGCGCGGGCGGCGTCTTGTTCCACGAGGCGTGCGGACACGGACTCGAAGCCGACCACATCCTCAAAGACGCGAGCGTGTTCAAGGGTCAGGTGGGGGAGCAGGTCGCCTCGCAGTTCGTGTCGTTGGTCGACGACGGCACCTACGGACGCGAGTGGGGAACCATCGCCATCGACGACGAAGGCCACGTCGCCCAACGCAACGTCCTGATCGAAAACGGCGTGCTCACCGATTACATGTGGGACGTCGTACGCGCCCGCAAAGAAGGCCGGGCGCCGAGCGGCAACGGACGCCGGGAGACGTACCGCCATCTGCCGATGCCGCGTATGACCAACACGTTCTTGCTCGAAGGCGCGAGCGATCCCGACGACATCATCGGCAGCGTCGACTACGGCATCTATTGCGTGCAGCTCGGTGGCGGACAAGTCGATCCCGCGAGTGGCGACTTCGTGTTCGGGATCACCGAGGCGTACCTCATCGAAAACGGCGAGATCACGAAGCCGATTCGGGCCGCCCAGCTCATCGGCAACGGGCCCGAGGTGTTGCGGATGGTCGACGCGGTCGGCAACGACTTCGACACCTGGACCGGCATGTGCGGCAAGCAGGGTCAAAGCGTGCCGGTGTCGTCGGGCCAACCGACGGTGCTCGTACGCGAGATGACGGTCGGCGGGACGGCTGCGTAAGAACATGAGTGGAGATCTGCTCGAGATTGCGCGCGGCGTCGTCGCGGAGGCCCAAGGGAACGAACAACTCGAGGCCTACGTCGTCCGGACGCAAGAGACCGAGGTCGAAGTCTTCGGCGGCGAGGTCGAGTCGCTCACGACCGCGGGTGTCGAAGGCGTCGGTATTCGCGTCGTCGTCGACCACCGGCAAGGGCTTGCGTGGGCGGGATCGCTCGACCCCGACGTCATCGCCGAGACGTTGCGCGACGCGCGCGACAACGCGGCATTCGGTGAGCCCGACGAGTTCTACGGCGTCGCGTCGCCGGCCGACGTCGACGGTGTCGTCCCGCCCGATCTCGATCTCTGGCGCGAAGAGCTGACGAAGGTTCCGACCGACGAAAAGGTTCGCATCGCGCTCGAACTCGAGCGCGCGACCAAAGCCGGCGACACCCGTATCCGCAATGTCGAGTCGGCGAGTTACGGCGACGCGCAAAGCGAAGCCGCGCTTGCGAACTCGTTGGGTGTCGAGGCGCACAGCCGGCGTACGACGTGCAGCGCGTCGTCGGTCGCGCTCGCCGACGACGGTTCGGGAACGCAGACCGGTTACGGCTTCGCGGCCGGGCGCGCCCTCGCCGATCTCGACCTCGACGCGATTCCGCGCGACGCGGTCACGCGCGCGGTCCGGCTTCTCGGCGCCAAGCCCATTCCGGGCCGGCGCATCACCGTGATTCTCGATCCGCTCGTCACGCGGTCAGTGCTTGGTGTGCTGTCGAGCGCGTTCAATGGCGAATCGATGTTGAAGGGTCGCTCGTTGTTCACCGGCCGTCTCGGCGAGGAGGTCGCGGCACCGCACGTGCAACTCCTCGACGATCCGACCGATCCGCGCGCGCTCGGTGCGTCGCAATACGACGGCGATGGTGTGCCGATTCGCGCCAACGCGTTGATCACGAACGGCAAGCTCCAACGCTTCTTGCACAACGTGTACACGGGCCGGCGCTCGGGGTCGGGAACGACCGGGAGCGCGACGCGTGGGTTCGCGTCGACCCCCGGCGTCGGTGTGCGGGCGCTGCGCTTCGAGCCGGGCACCAAGTCGCCCGAGCAGATCATGCGCGACGCGGGCGAAGCGTTCTACGTGCAGTCCGTGAGCGGCTTGCACTCGGGCACGAACCCGATCAGCGGTGACTTCTCGGTTGGCGCCGACGGGCTGATGGTGCGCGACGGTGCGTTTGCGGAACCGGTGCGAGAAGTCACGATCGCGTCTACGTTGCAACGCATGCTCCTCGACGTCACCGACATCGGTTGCGATCTCACGTTCTTGCCCGGCGCGATTGCCGGCATGACGATCGCGATCGCCGACATGACGCTCAGCGGTTCGTAATGGCACCCCGACTCGTTGCCACGCCGAGCGTTGTCGAAGCCGCGGGCACGCCGCCCAAGCGCATCGAAGAGATGATCGGTCTCGTCAACACCGACACGCAGCAAGTGAGCATCGCGGTGATGACGAGTCCGGCGGGCTGGCAGGAACCCGGCCAGACGCCCGAGTTCGACGAGTACACGCTCGTGTTGAGCGGCGCCGTCGTCGTGTCGCACCGAGACGGCGATCTCACGGTCGAAGCGGGCCAATGCGTGATCGCGCCGCGGGCCGAGTGGGTGAGGTACTCGACACCGACGGGCGCGCAGTACGTGTCAGTCTGTGTGCCGGCGTTCGCGCCCGATGCGGTACACCGCGACGAGTAACGGCCGACCGTTCCGCCACGTCTAGCATGCGCGACGTGGTGGAAACGACGGAGGCGGCCGACGCGGCGCCCGCCACCGACACGCTCGATCCGCCGATCGTCACAGCCGATTCACCGGTTCGCACGCGATCGCCGCGGGGATCGATCGCGTTGCTCGCGGTTGGATTTGTCGTCGCGCTCGGTTGCGTGCGCCTGCTCGCCTCGCTCGGGCGTCCGTACACGTCGGGCGGCGACGTCGGCTATCTCGAACTCAACGTCCGCGACGCGTTGCACTTCCGCACCGCGCTCGGCGTGTATTCGCGTTTCGGCTGGTATCACCCCGGCCCCGCGTTGCTCTACGCGTACGCGCCGTTGTACGGGCTCACCGGTGAAAAAGCGCGCAGCCTCTTTCTCTCGGCGTGGTTGATCAGCAGTGTGAGCGCGCTCGGATCGGTGTGGATCCTTCGTCGCCGCGTCAGCGAAACCGCCGCGCGCGTCGGCGCGTGTTGGTTGCTCGTCTACTTCTGCGCGCAGCAGTTCGCCGATCTTCACAATCCGTGGAACCCCGAAGTGCTCGCGCTTCCGTTGGTGCTGCTGATGGTGGCCGCGGCCGGTGCCACCGACGGTTCGCCGTGGTGCCTCGCCGGCGCGTTCGTCGTCGGTTCGTATCTCGTGCAAGCCGACATCGGCACGTTGCCGGTCACGGCCGTGTTCCTCGTGCTCGGCACCATCGCGTTTTTTGGCGCGTTCGCACGACCGAGCGAAGCGATCGACCCGCGTGGCACGTGCCGCTGATCGTCGGCGCCGCGGCGCTCGCGTTGATGTGGATCGCACCGGTCGGGCAACAACTCACCGCGAACGACGGCAACCTCGGAAAGATTCGCGCGGTTCGAGCTCAACACGCCCGCGAACATCAAGCCGCATTCGCATTCGTTGAAAGACTCCTTGAAGATCGTCAGCGACGCGACGACGGTGATCCCGTTCGGTCACGCCAAAGACATCAACGGGCACGCGAATCGAGCGGGTGCGGCTGCCGTGTTCGCGTTGCTCGGACTCGCGGCGGCGTTGCTTGCCCGGCGCCGTTCGCGCGTGCTGGCCGCGCTCGGACTGGCAACACCGATCGGTATGGCGGTTGCCGTGGTCGGCGCGATGCGCGTGCCGGGACCGTTGCTCACCTATCTCTTCTTTTGGGCGCAGACGCTGCCGCTGGCCGCGCTCGTCAGCGCGACAGCCGTCGGGTTGATGTGGCTCAGCGAGCGCGGCGACCGCGCCGACCGGATCGTGCGGGTGCTTTCGATTGCAGCAGTCGTCGTCGTCGCGATCGTTGCGAGCGTCGCCATCGACAGAGGCGGCACGACGTCGGCCGGCGATTCACCGGCCGCGCGCACCGTCGAGGCTGCGATCGCGCGCACAACCGACAAGCAGCACACGTTCCTGATGCATGTGCAGGATCTCTCGTACTTCCGGGGTGCGATCGTGTCGTTGCTCGACAAGGACGGATACAAGTTCCATCTCGATCACATGTCGAACCTCTACTCCGGAACGTCGAACGCTCCCATCGACGGCCCGACGTTCGACCTCCGCCCGACGAAGGAACGGCCGGCCGACGGCTCCGCGGGAGAACTCCTTGTGAGTGAGGACGGCGTCGACCTTTCGGTCAAGCCTTCGTCGTAGCGGCGGTACCGCGCCGGTCGATGATCGCGTCGATCTCGGCGATCGCTTCCCACGGGTCGACGAAGTGCACGACTTCCATGCCGTACGCGCGTGCGGCCGCGATGTTGTCGGCGTTGTCGTCGACGAAGATGGCTTCGTTCGGGATGATCGCCAACCGTTCGCAGGTGAGTTCGTAGATCGCCGCTTCCGGCTTGCGCATCCCGACATGGCTCGAGTCGACGACGTCGTCGCACAATTCGTCGATCGGGAACATCGCGCGCCAGTTCTCGCCGAACTCTTTGACGTTGTTCGTGAGCAGCCCGATGCGATAGCCCGACGCTTTCAGGTCGCGCATCTTGTGCACGGTCATCCAGTGCACGCCCGGCGCGGTGCTGCGCCAGAAGCGTCCGTACGACTCCATGTCGATCGGTTTGCCGAGCATCTTCGGCGCCTTCTCCGACAGCCGCTCGAAGTAGCTCGCCATGTCGAGCTGGCCCTTTTCGAGCAGGTGCCAGTCGGGTTCTTCGTCGTCGTCTTCGTCGACGACCACGACGACTTCGTCGATCTCCGCCGCGACTGCGCGCCCTTCGACACCGATGTAATGCGTCTCACCGAACAACAGCTTGAGCAGCGAGCCCTTCGGATACCCCTCGGCTTCTTCGAAGTCGCCGAGTCCGACGAACAGCGGCGACGAAATCACGCCACCGAAGTCGAAGATGACGGTGGTGATCGTCACGACGGGAAGTCGGTCGCGAGCGTGGAGGGCGTCGGCAGATTCGTCAGCTCGCCCGTGCGGCCGCCGTACACGTACTTGAGGGTCGAGTCACCCTGTTGGCGGTTCACACTCCACACTCCGATGAATCCCGACGACGTTGCGGCCGGAACCATATGCCCGCCGTACACGACGAGGCCCGCGCCGCCGGTCGTGGTCGCGACCTGTCCGCCGTCGCTGTTCACCGCGTACCAGGGTCCCGCGGGCGTCGGCCCGTACCACGCCGAGAGATCGGGGCAAATCAGATCGCACTGCTTCGCGGACGCGATGAATCCCGAACCGTACGGGTACACGGTGATGCCGGGCGTCGGCGTGTTGCCAGACGAACGATCGAACTTCTTGAACGTCATCGGATGGAGCGACGCGCTGCTGCTGCTCCACGCGCTGCCCGTCCAGAACTCCCACTGGCCGTCGAGCAAGTGTTGCGGCAGTGCGCGCGCGACGTACTGCTTGGCACCGACCGCGTTGGCGTAGATGTAGTCGTAACCGCCGCTTTGCATCATCGCGGAGCCCCACAGCTGACCACCCGCCGTCGGCATCGGCTTGGCCGAAATGATCTGCAGCGAGTGGTAGTCGAGCGTGAGGATCTCGTTGCGGACGACGCGCCAGTGGAAACCGTCGACGCCGCTCGCAGTGATCGCGTGCATCGCCGCGAGGTATACGACGTTGTGCGCGGGATCGGCAATGCCGGCGTCGGGCCAATACCACTCGGTCGGGCCGGGACGCGGGAAGTAGTCGAAGTATCCGTTCGTCGCACCACCCAGCCGGAACTCGAAGCAGTTCCCTTGCTGCACCGCGATGCTGTTGCGCGAGAACGCTTTCACGATGATGTTCGTCGCGGTGGTCGGTCCGGAGTACGTGTCGCCCCACAACCACAAGCGTCGGCCGTCACCGAGGTCGACGACCTCAGCCCCGTCGGCGCCGTCCCATACCGGGCCGCGCACGTCGAACGCGGTTTGATACGCGGCTGCACTCTTGAACCCGCTGCCGCAGTACGTCTGCGCGTTGCACGTACGTTGTTGGCCGGTCATGTGGATGCCGCCCGGCGCGGTACCGAACGGAATGGTTGCGCCGTTGTTCGTGACGAGCCGGTAGCCCGGCGCGCTCGGGTTCGAGAAGATCGAGATCACCGAGTCGCACGTGGTCGGGTGGTAGTTGCCGTAGTAGGCGGCGTCGCCGAACGCGTACGTGTCGCCCGTTTTGCGCACGATCCAGTAACCCTTGTTCGTCGGCGTGGGTGCCATGCCGACGACGTCGCTGACGTGCAGGCCGAGCCCGGGCAAGCTCCCGTAGTACTTCGCGTCGCCGTAGTCGAAGATGCCGCCGTCGGCCGCGACGAGCCGGTAGCCGTGACCGCTCGGTGTCGTCGTCATCCCGACGATCGGCTGCACGAGCCGGATGCCGCCCGCGGATCCGTAGAACTTGGCGTCGCCGAAGCTGAAAATGCCGCCGTCGCGTGCGACGAGCCAATAGCCGTGACCAGACGCGGTGGCTGCCATCGAGAACACGGGCTGGTTGAGTTGTTGGGCGCCCGTACTTCCGTAGAAGTGCGCCGAGCCGTACGTGAAGATGCCGCCGTCGAAGCCGACGAGCCAATACCCCGTGCCGGCGGGAACGCTGGTGCCGCCGACGATCGGCGCGTGCAGCGCGAGCGTCGTTGCGTCGCCGTACGAGTGCGCGCCGAACTGCGGTGACACCGTCCCGTCGGCGTACGTCACGTCGAATCCGTCACCGCTCGGCGTCGAGAAGCCACCGGTTGCCGTATGCGGCCAGGAGTTCGCGACGGCCGCGGTCGATACGGTCTGCGCGGGCGCGCCCGAGAGCGACACCAACAGCATGACCGTGGAAACGAACAGGTTCACCGGCGCGCCACCCGCGCGTGCGCCGCTTCCGACCGCTCGCCCGCGAATTGTTCGCTTTGAACCATGCCCACCCAGGACCGTCCGTGTCGCGGATGCGTCCTTCTCGGCCCCCCGCCCCGCCCGAGGACCTCAGGAAGTGCAACACGCCGCTTCGGGCGGCGCAAGTGCTATGGACAACTGACTGTTCGACGCCGCGAACGCAACCGCCGGCGCTTCGGCTTCTGTGACCAACACGGTTACCGCCGATCCGCTCCCGGACGACGAAGATGCCGCGTCGTCGACGGCCAGCACGAGCGCGCCCCGGGCGACGATCGCGGCGTCGGGGAGCGATGCGGCGCCGGTCCCCGTGGCCGCGCTGGGATCCGCCGCTGCCATCACGTCGACCACGGCGCCGACGGGCGGCCGGAACCCGTCCTTCAACACAAGGTGGACGGCGCGACGTCCGACTGGCACGACGCCGTCGAGGCCCGTGCGCGCGCCGGGCGCGAGATCTGCGGCGCGCATGACGTCGTCGCGGAGCATCGCGACGACGAGAACGCGGCCGGACGCGGCGTCGGCCGTCCGCAGCGCGTCGGTCGGAACCGTCGAAGCGGGCCGCGTCACCGACGCGTACGTCGGACGCCGCGACCGTCGCGCCGATCGGAAGGTCACGTTCCGCGAGCACAACGTGCACATCAGGACCGAGATCGTGCGCACGGTGGTGCAGCGCTTGCAGGTCGCCGCCGACGACGCGCGCGGTCAACAGTGCAAGAACGAGAGCGACTACCCAAGCGAGCACGACGCGGGGCGAACGGTGCATTGAGATTCCCTCCTCGCAAGCCGCGCGTAGCGCGCGCGAACAGACGGGGAAGATGAAGGGGAATCGTCAAGACCCTACCGACGAGGATTGGACGACGAAAGCGGGTGGGAATGATTGTTGTGTTCGTGGGGTTGGAAATCGAACCCCCCGGTGCCCGCGGCACCACATCAGTCCCCTGGCTCGCCGGTCATCGCCCGCCCGGACCGGCGAGCCGGGGACACTTCTTTGTCCCCGCTTATTCGTAAGCGCCCAGCGGGCCGATCGCGTCTTCGCAGCTGCAGGCCATCGGCTCACCCGGTTTGGGCAGCGTCGGGATCAGCTCGCGCAACAGGTCGCGTACGCGGTGCACGTTCTGTTCGAAGAACGCGAACACCTGCTCTTGCGTGACGGGTTCGACGCCGGGATCAAGCTCGACCCCGGTGTCGTAATCGGTGACCAGCGCGATGCCGGCGTAGTGCATGCCGAGCTCCCGTGCGAGATAGGCCTCCGGGTACTGCGTCATGTTGATGACGTCCCAGCCTTCGGCGCGGTAGTGGCGCGACTCCGCACGCGTGGAAAAACGCGGGCCGGGAATCACCACGACGGTGCCGCGGTCGTGCATGCGCACACCCGCGCGCTCGCCCGCGACGACCGCGTGCCTCGCGACGACCGGGCAGTACGGGTCGGCGAACGACACGTGATGGGCAACGCCGGCGTCGTAGAACGTGTCGGCCCGGCCCCACGTGCGGTCGATGAGTTGGTCGAGCACCACGAACTCGCCCGGATGCACGAAGGGCGAAAGCGAGCCGACTGCGCAGGGACCGATCACCTGGCGCACGCCGAGCATGCGCATCGCCCAGAGGTTCGCCCGGGCCGGTACCTGTGACGGGATGAACTCGTGCCGGCGACCGTGCCGGGGCAGGAACGCGACCCGCCGGCCGCCGATCTCGGTGATCGTGAGCGGCGCCGCCGGCGCGCCGAACGGCGTTTCGAGCGTGACGGTCTCGGTATCGGTCCCGAACTCGTAGAACCCCGAACCGCCGAAGATGCCGATCTCAGCTTCCACGGCTTCCACGGCGAGAGAAGTTAGGCGGACTTGGCTTCTTTGCTCGTCGACGACTTGGAGTCGGACGACGAACTGGAGCTCGAACCGGAATCCGACGACGAGCTGGACTCCGAGGAGCCGCTCGAAGACGACGAAGAAGACTCGGACGACTTCTCTTTGCCGGCCGTCGTCGATTTCCCGCCGCGGTTGTCGGTCTTGTAGAAGCCCGATCCCTTGAGGACGATGCCGGCGGGCGAGAACACCTTCGCCACCTTGCCGCCACAGCCTTTGTGCTTGGTCAAAGGCTCTTCCGAGAACGACTGGTACACGTCGAAGTGCTCACCGCACTTGGCGCATTTGTACTCGTAGGTCGGCATGCGTTTGCTCCGGTCTGGGCTCCGGTCTGGATCGGGTCCGGGACCGGGTTTGGCAGCCGCCCGATGCTGGCACTCGCTGCCGTTGAGTGCTAATGCTACCGCGGTCTCGGATATTCCGGTCCAGCGCGCCAGAATGGGATCTGATGCTCGCGGTCGTGCTCCTGGTTCCCGTCGCCTGGCTGCTCGGCACGTTCCCCACGGCCGTGCTCGTCGGCAAGGCGCGCGGCCACGACGTGATGAAGGAAGGCTCGGGCAATCCGGGCGCCTCGAACGTCGCGCGGCTCGCGGGATGGAAGTGGGGCTTCGTCGTCTTGGCGGCCGACTTCGCCAAGGGCGCGATCGCGTCAGGCGTCGGACTCGCGGTCGACGGACGCGTGGCCGCGTTCGTGCTGGGAACGGCCGCGGTCGTCGGCCATACGTTCCCGCTGTACCGCAAAGGCGGCAAAGGCGTTGCGACCGCCGGCGGCGCGTTGACCGTGTTGTACCCGTACATCGCGCTCGGGCTGGCCGTCGTGTGGTTCGTCGTCGCGCGGGTCTTGAAGAAGGCGTCGTTGGGTTCGCTGCTGATCGCGGTGTTGTTCCCGATCTTGGTTGCCGTGACCGGACACGCGCTTTGGGAAGACATCGTCGTGTCGGCTCTCGCGGTGCTTATCGTCGCCCGGCATGCGGGCAATATCAGACGACTGTTGCATCGCAGCGAGATCGATCTCGACGCAGGGAGGAACTGATGGACGTCCGGAAGGCAGTAATTCCGGCCGCCGGATTGGGAACGCGCTTCCTTCCCGCGTCGAAGAGCTCACCGAAAGAAATGTTGCCGGTCGTCGACAAACCTGCGATTCAGTACGTCGTCGAAGAAGCCGTGCAAGCGGGGCTGACCGACATCTTGATCATCACGGGCCGCAACAAGCGCGCGGTCGAAGACCACTTCGACCGCAACTTCGAGCTCGAGTACTACCTCGAACAAAGCGGCAAGGACGAGCTGCTCAAGCAAGTGCAGTTCGCGTCTGATCTTGCCGACATTCACTACGTGCGCCAGCGCGATCCGCTCGGACTGGGGCACGCGGTCTCGGTCGCGCGTCATCACGTCGGCCACGAGCCGTTTGCCGTACTGCTCTCCGACGACATCATGGTCGACGAAGGTCGCCTGTTGCGCTCGATGCTCGACCTCTACGGCGAACACGAGCGTTCGGCGGTGGCGGTGATGGAAGTCGCGCCCGAAGAGATCTCGTCGTATGGGTGTGTCGAGCCTGTGGCCCCGCCGCGCGATGGCGTTGTCGAGATCAAACGTCTCGTCGAGAAACCACCGGCCGACGAAGCACCGTCGAACCTCGCGGTGATCGGGCGCTACGTGTTCACGCCGGAAATCTTCGACATGCTCGACCACATCGAGCCGGGTCGCGGTGGCGAACTGCAACTCACCGACGCGATCGATCTGCTGCTGCAAAAACAAAGCGTGTACGCCGTCGAATGCCGAAACGGTCGTTACGACGTCGGCCAGAAGCTCGACTTCTTGCGGGCGAACGTCGAACTTGCGCTCGACCGACCCGACATCGGGCCCGCGTTCGGCGCCTGGCTGCGCGAGTACGTCCGCGAACGCGGCCTTACGTGATCCAGTGATCGCGTGATCGCACTCGAAGACGCGCAGCGGTTCATTCTCGACGCGGTCGCGCCGTTAGCGCCGCGTGTCGTCGCAACTCGCGATGCGGCGGGACTCGTGCTGGCGGAGGCGATCGTCGCGTCGGAACCGGTTCCCCCGTTCGCCAATACCGGCATGGACGGATACGCGGTGCGGGCGGCCGACACGCCGGGCCGATTGCGCGTCGTGGGGGAGTTGCCCGCCGGGCGCGCTCCGACCACACCGGTTGGCGCAGGCGAAGCGATTCGCATCATGACGGGCGCGCCGATGCCCGACGGTGCCGACGCGGTCGTGATGGTCGAGCGCACGAACGTCGACGGTGAATGGGTCGAGGTCGAAGTCGCCGAGCTCGGCGAGCACGTTCGCCACGCGGGTGGCGACGTCGAGGCGGGCGCGGTGGTATTCGAACCGGGAACGCTGCTGACGCCCGCGCACGTCGGCGTCATTTCGAGTCTCGATCGTCACGAGATTTCGTGCGTGCCGCGCCCGCGCGTCTGCGTTGTCTCGACGGGCGACGAGCTCGTCGAACGGGGCCCGCTCGCGCCGGGGCAGATCCGCGACTCGAACCGGCCGATGCTGGTCGCCCTGCTCGAAGAAGTCGGCTGTGTCGCGGTCGACGGCGGGATCGTGGGCGACGACGAGGCCGCGATTACCGCCGCGGTTTCGCACGCCGCCGACACGTGCGACGCGTTGTTGACGAGCGGCGCGGTTTCCGTCGGCGACTACGACTTCGTGAAGGTGGTGCTCGAGCGCGTCGCGAAGGAACGCGGCGGCACGTACGCGTGGTCGCAGGTCGCGATCAAGCCCGCGAAACCGCTGGCGTTCGCGACGCTTGGTGCCGTGCCTGCGTTCGGCCTGCCCGGAAACCCGGTTTCGTCGCGCGTGAGCTTCGAGCTGTTCGCTCGGCCCGCCCTGCGCAAGCTCGCGGGCCGGCGCGACGTGCTGCCCACGCCGGTGCGGGCGACCGCAGCCGGAGGCTTCGCGAGGCGGCCGGACGGGAAGCTGCACCTCGACCGGGTACGCGTCGAGATCGAGGACGGGCGCTACGTCTGCACGCGGGCCGGGGTGCAGGCCAGCAACGTGCTCTCGGGCATGGCGGCGGCCAACGGCCTGGCGCTGATCCCCGACGGCGACGGCATCCCCGCGGGCGCCGACGTCGACGTGCTGCTCCTTTAACTCTGTTTGGACCGATTGTGCCCCTATAGGGGCGGAAACCGTCCAAACAGCGGTCTCCACATAGAGCAGGCGCCGGAGGGGGGACACCGGCGCCTGCTGCTCTATGTGGTCGCTCGTCGTTGAGCGATGCCCGTTCGCTCAGGGAGCGATCCGCTCTGACCAGTATTCGCGCGGAGAGTGGTCGTCGCAAGCGTTCGAGGCCACAAGTGGCGAAGGTCACGGGACGACGCGAGGGGTTGCGGAGTTACCACGGAGAGTGTTACAACATTGCTTGTCACGAGGTCGCCGTGGCGGGCGAAGCAAGCGGGAGCAAGCGGGAGGCTGCTACCACGTGGCGAAGTGCAGTGGCGCGAATCGAGGGCTGGCGCGACGTTGCACACCCGGAGAGGCACTGATTCGACGGCTGAAGTTGGTCGCTGCGCCGTCGAGGAGCCAGAGCGAACCCGACTCCGGGAGCCACAACTCGTGGCTCTCCTTCTAGCCTGAGGGTGTGACTTCGACGCCCAGGCCGATCCCCCTGATCGACTCGTATGCGCGTCGCGTCCGCGACCTCCGGGTCTCGATCACGGATCGCTGCAATTTCCGCTGCACCTACTGCATGCCGGCCGAGGGCATGGAATGGCTGCCACGCACCGAACTCCTCACTTACGAAGAGATCGCGCGCGTGGCCCGGGTGTGCGTCGAACGCTTCGGGTTCGAATCGGTGCGCATTACCGGCGGCGAACCGCTTGTGCGCGCGCACGTCACGCGTCTCGTCGCAATGTTGTCCGAACTCGGCGTCGACATTGCGATGACGACGAACGGCGTCAAGCTCCCTGAGCTTGCGCACGAGCTGCGCGCTGCCGGCCTCGAACGCATCAACATTTCCTTGGATTCGTTGCGCCGCGAGCGCTTCTTCGCGCTGACGAAGCGCGACGAGCTCGATCGCGTGCTCCTCGGTATCGACGCCGCCCTCGACGCCGGTTTGGCGCCGGTGAAAGTGAACGCCGTGGTCATGCGCGGCGTGAACGATGACGAGGTTGTCGACCTTGCGCGTTTCGGCCGCGAAAAGGGCGTTGCCGTGCGGTTTATCGAGTTCATGCCGCTCGACGCGCAAGGCCAATGGAACGCCGATCTCGTAGTGCCTGCGCACGAAATCGTCGAACGCATCAACGACGTGTTCCCGCTCGACGTCGCGCACCACGCGCACGTCGAACCGGCGGAGCGCTACGCGTACCGCGACGGCGTCGGCGATGTGGGCGTGATCGCCAGCGTGTCCGAACCGTTCTGCGACAACTGCGATCGCGTGCGCCTCACCGCGGAAGGCGAGTTCCGCACGTGCTTGTTCGCACTCGACGAGACCGACCTGCGCGCCGAGCTGCGCGCGGCAGGCGGGCTCGACGCCGCCGATCTCGACGAGCGGCTTGCTTTCAAGATCGAGGGTGCGGTCGCCGCCAAGTGGGCCGGGCATCGCATCGGGCAGGTCGATTTCGTGCGCCCGGCGCGGTCGATGAGCCAGATCGGCGGGTAGCGCCGGGCGGGCCGCCCGGGGCTCTGGTCGTGCATTCGGCCAGGTGCCTCTACACTTGCCCGCCGTGCCTCCGGAGTTCACCCATCTCGATCCGCTCGGCCGGGCTCGCATGGTCGACGTTTCCGCCAAAGAGCCCAGCCACCGACGAGCGGTTGCTCGATGCCGCGTGCACATGGAAGCCGACACTTCGTCGGCGATCGCGTCGGGCGCCATCACCAAGGGTGACGTGCTGGCGGTTGCCCGCGTGGCCGGAATTCAAGCCGCGAAACAGACACCGAACCTGTTACCGCTCTGTCATCCGCTGCTCGTTGGCGCGGTTCTCGTGAATTTTCGCCTCGAAGACACGTATGTCGAGGTAGAAGCCAATGTCGACACCGTCGATCGCACGGGTGTGGAGATGGAAGCACTCACCGCGGCCGCGATCGCGGCGCTCACGATCTACGACATGTGCAAGTCGATTGATCGTTCGATGACTATCGGTGACCTGCAACTTTGGGAAAAAACCGGCGGCCGTTCGGGCACCTGGCGCCGGCAATCTGACCGCTCTGACCGGTTTGGGCTCTAGCTCACACACCCGAAAGTTGCGCGTTCAACGGTGCGCTTCGGTTTGTGATGCGAGGCTCGACTCGTAAGACTGCTGCCTCCCTCGCAGATCCACCACTTTTACGTGACGCGTTGTTAGCGTCTTCGAGAACAAAGGCGGTCGAGAGGTCTTGACGCTGGTGGTCTTGGTCATCCTCGCAGCTTTGTGGGCGGTCGTACTCGTGCCGCCGTTGCTGCGGTCCCGAACGGTTCGCTCAAACGATTCGATTGGCGACTTCAACTATCGCCTCGATGCGTTGGGCCGTACGAACGGCGCGCTGACCGTCGAGAAGATGCGCACCGTGCCCGGGCAACGGGCGGCGAAGCGGCGGCGGGACGTCACCCGGGTGCTGCTCATCGCAGTCGGTGTGACCGCGTTGCTCGCGCTCGCAACCGGCATGAAGGCCCTCTGGATTCTCCAGATCATGGCCGACATTGCCTTCTTCGGGTTCTTCGCGCTGTGGGCATATGCGCGTTCGCTGCAGGAAGAGCGGGCCCGCAAGGTCCGGCCGATTCCGGTGGCGCGGGCGCGGGCGCGGGCGCCGCGCGAGCTTCCGCTCGGCCGCGTCGCGTCGTCCTAACGTCCCGGCGTGGACCGCGCGAGCGAGATCGCATCTCTCGGAGACGCGGCGCGGGCAGCGTTCGAGGAAAAGCACGCGGCCCGGGAGATCACGATCGCGGCATCGCGCAAAGCGATCCAGGCGTGCGCGGCGTCGATTCGTGCGACCCATCGCGGCGAGTACGACATCGCGGAGACGCTGGCGCGTGAGGCCCGCCAGCACGTGCGGGAAGCCGACGCCGCGATCGTCAACCAGCCCGACGTGCGGACGGGCGGTCCCCTCAACGACGCCAAGAAGGAACTTGCCGAAGCGTGGTTGACGCTCGCGCTCGTACGCGACGACCCGCTGCCGCGGCCCGAAGAGCTCGACATCGACATCGCGCCGTACTGCAACGGGCTCGCCGAAGCGGCGAGTGAATTGCGGCGCCAGCTCCTCGACCAACTCCGCGCCGGCAACCTGAACCGCGCCGAAACGTTGATGAGCGCGATGGACGACATCTATTCGCTGCTCGTCACCATCGACTATCCCGATGGTGTCACCGGCGGGTTGCGGCGCACCACCGATGCCCTGCGCGCGGTGCTCGAACGCACCCGAGGCGACATCACGACCACGACGGTCGCAGCGCGGCTGCAGGCTGCCATCGAGTCGGCGGAAAAGGCGACGGGCGCGTAGCGTCGAAGCCGATGGACGTGGTTCGTATCGGGGTGCTCGGCGCTGCGAAGATCGCGCCTTCCGCCGTTATCAAGCCGGCCCGGAATGTCGCTGGTGCAGAGGTCGTTGCGATCGCGGCGCGTGATCGGGCGCGCGCGGACGCGTTTGCCGCCAAGCACGGCGTCGCCAATGTTTGCGCCGACTACGCCGCCCTCGTCGCGTCGCCCGACATCGACGCCATCTACAACCCGCTGCCGAACGGCCTGCACCAGCAATGGACGATCGCCGCGCTCGAAGCCGGCAAGCACGTGCTGTGCGAGAAGCCGCTGACGGCGAACGCCGCGGAGGCCGAAGAATGTGCCGCCGTCGCGCAACGTACTGGGCTCGTGTTGATGGAAGCGTTCCACTGGCGTTACCACCCGCTCGCGCAACGCATGGTGGAGATCGTCCAGCGCGGCGAGCTCGGGACGCTCGAGCACGTCGAGGCGGCGTTGTGCTTCCCACTGCCGATGTTCTCCGACATCCGGTATCAGTACGACCTTGCCGGTGGGGCGATGATGGATGCCGGTTGCTACACCGTCTCGCAGGCGCGCGCGATCGCCGGTGAGGAACCAGAAGTGGTTACCGCGACGGCGAAGCTGCGCAAGCCCGACGTCGATCGCGCGATGCGCGCCGAGCTGAAGTTTCCGAGCGGGGCGACCGGCACACTGCTTTGTTCGATGTGGTCGTCGAACCTGTTGCGTCTGCACACGTACGCGCGCGGCGATCGCGGCGAGATGCGCGTCTTCAATCCGACGAGCCCGCAGCTGTATCACCGGCTCAAGGTGAAGTCTGACGGTGCGAGCCGCGTCGAGCATTTCCCGCGCAAGGCGACGTACGACTACCAGCTCGAGGCGTTCGTGGCGGCCGTGACCGAAGGCAAGCCGACGTTGACCCCACCGTCGTACTCGGTCGCGAACATGAGGGTGATCGACGCCGTGTACAAAGCTGCCGGCATGAAGGTGCGCGGGACTTAGCGTGAGCCCGCAAGCTCGACGCGTGACCGGAGCTGCAAGACTCGCGGCGTGATCGAAGTCGTGCTCGTCGAGCCGCAGATCGCCGTGAACACGGGCAGCATCATTCGACTGTGCGCGAACGCGGGTGCGCGGTTGCATCTCGTCGAGCCGCTCGGGTTCTCGCTCGACGAACCTTCGCTGCGGCGCGGGGGACTCGACTACCACGAACTCGCGGACACGAAGGTGTGGCCGTCGTTCGCAGAATGCCGCGCCGCGCTTACGGGCCGTTGCTTCGCCACCGTCGCGCGCCGCGGCTCGGCGCGCTACGACACTGTGGAGTACCGCGACGGCGACGTGCTGGTGTTCGGCCGCGAAGCAGACGGGCTTTCCGAGGCGGTGCTCGCCGAGTTCGCGCCCGAACAGCGGCTGCACATCCCGATGCGGCCCGAGAATCGCAGCATCAACCTCGCCAACGCGGTTTCGATCGTGGTGTACGAAGCGTGGCGCCAGCTCGGCTTCGACGGCGCCGCGCCCGGAACGTTCGAAGAGTCTCGCCGGCCTTCCGCGAGTGGCAACATCTGATCGTGACTCTCCGGCGCGGCCTCGCGGTCCTGCTCACGATCATCGCGATAGTTGCGTTGAGCGCGTGCGGGGCAAAGGTGTCGGCCACCGGCGACTTCACGCCGGCGCACAAGAACACGCTCACGGTCGTCACGGGCGAGGTGCCGCTCGAAGGTTTCTGGCTCGGCACCGCGCAGCAACCAACCGGCGGGTTCGAATACGAGCTCGCGCTCGAACTTGCGAAGAAGTTCGGATTGAAACACGTCAACATCGTTGTCGTTCCGTTTGCCGACATCGTGCAAGGAAACCTCGGCGGCGCCGACATCGCGCTCTCTGACATCACCGCAACCAAAGCCCGCGAGGAAGTCCTCGACTTCTCCACCGCGTATCTCGCCGCGACCCCCGCAGTCTTGGTACGCGCCGGTCAGTCGGTTCCCGACCTGAAGACTGCGCAGGGCCTGACGTGGGCCGTGGGGAAGTCGACGACGTTGCGCGACTATCTCGACAACACGATCCAACCGAATACGCCGCCGCTCCTGAGCACGTCGCAGAAGGAGACGTCGAACGCCGTGTTGGATCGTCGCGTCGACGCCGGACTTCTCGACCTCCCGGTCGCCGCAGCAATTGCGCGCGACTCGGGTGGCAAGCTCGCGGTTGCCGGACAGTTCGAACTCAACGACGACATCTCGGCCGCGCTTCCCAACGGTTCAGACAACACGGGTGCGGTCGACTCCGCGATTCGTGCGTTGATCGCAAACGGCACGATCAAGTCGCTCGCCCAGCAGTGGCTTGGTCTCGACATCAACGGAACGAGCGCCGATGACGTGCCGCTCATTCGGACGGAAGGCTAGGGAGTCGAGCAATGTTGCTCACGCAACTCGTACACGTTGAGCATCCCACCGGACCGGCGTTGCCGTTCCTCGTTCTCTTCGTCGTGATCGTCGCGGGGCCGCTCATCATCGAGAAGTTCCGGCTGCCCGGGATCATCGGACTGCTGATCGGCGGTTTCGTCATCGGCCCGCACTGCACGGGCATCATCGGCAGCGGGAACACCACCGTCCCGGATCTCGGCCAGATCGGGCTGCTGTATCTGATGTTCGTCGCCGGGCTCGAACTCGACCTGCGACTTGTCAACGCGCATCGCAAGGAGACGCTCGTCTATTCGGCGATGACGTTCACGTTCCCGATGGTCGGCGGAATCGTGGCGGGCCTCGCGATCGGGTTCAGTGGTCTCGCGGCGGTCTTGCTTGGTTCGTTGCTCGCATCGCACACCTTGGTCGTGTACCCGCTGATCCGCGAGATGGGCCGCGGCAACGATCCGGCGGTGGCGACCGGAGTCGGCGCAACCGTCGTGACCGACACGCTGACACTGATCGTGCTCGCGGTGGTCTCGGGTCTCACGGTCGGTCAAGCCGGCACGTTCGATATCGCCGCGCAAATTGTTGTCGGTCTCCTGGTTCTCGGCGTCGGTTCATTCATCGTGTTGCCGCGGCTCGCGCGGTTGGTGCTGAATCATTTCGGAACTGCTCGTCCGACGAGGTATGGCGTCGCGTTCATCGCGATGCTGGGCGCCGCGACCCTTGCCGAGGCATTCGGGATCGAAGGCATCGTCGGTGCGTTCTTTGCCGGCCTCGCGCTCAACCGGCTCGTGCCGAATGAAGGCGATTTGATGGAGCGCATCGAGTTTTTCGGCGGCGCGGTGTTCATTCCGATCTTCTTGGTATCGGTGGGCCTGATCGTCAACCCGTCGGTAATGGTCGAGCCCGAGACGTTGCGCCTCGCCGCGATCTTCATCGTGGCGTGCTTCGGCGGCAAGCTCTTGGCCGCAGTGCTCGCGCATCCACTGCTCGATTTCGGCTGGGCCGAGGTTGGCGTGCTCTTCGCGCTGACGATCCCGCAGGCTGCTGCAACGCTCGCCGCGACGATCGTGGGTTTCGACATCGGTCTGTTCGGTACGAACGTCGTGAACGCGGTGCTCGTGTTGATCGCAGTGAGTCTCATTCTCTCGGCAGTCATCACACCGATCTTCACGCGCCAACTCGAAATACCAGTTGAAGCGTCGGACCGGCTCGGTCGGCGCGTGCTGCTTGTGATCGACGCGGAGACACAACTGCGACGCGGTGTCGCAACGCTGGCGTGCCGGCTTGCCGCGAGCGACGACGGCGTCGTGGTGCCGGTCGTTGTTGCGAACGACAGCTTCATCCCGGATCCCCACGCGTCGAACACGCCCGAACCGATGCTCGTGTCACTCGGCATCGACCGTCACGTAGAACACTTCATCGATCAAACAATTGCGGAAGGCGTGCGGCATGCGGCGCGTTCGTACCGATGCACGTGTGTCGTGGTCGACGACCTCGACGGCTCGATTCACGACACCTTCGACGCCGCGCTCGCCGACCAGCCGGTGTTGTTCGTCGGGAAGCTGAAGCCGTCGGAGCTCAAGCGGGCCTTCGTCGACGTCGACCACGAGCGCGACGGGGTGATGCACAACCTCGCGGGCCGGCTGGCGCGTGCAGGCGTCACTGTCGAGAACGAGACCGGGTGCGATCTCGTCGTGAAGCGAGCGGGCGCGACCGAGCCGGACTTTGGAGACCGTGAGGTGACGTTCGTGCGTGTGCTCGCGGCCGACGAGGAAGCGAGGCGCGACTGAGCGAGGTCGAAAGGCCCGTCGTCCCCTTTGGTAGGGTGGTTCCTCCTTCGGGGGTGTAGCTCAGTCCGGTAGAGCGCTACGTTCGCAACGTAGAAGTCGTGGGTTCAAGTCCCATCACCTCCACGGTGTCATGTCGCGAGACATCGGAGACCGGTGTGTCCCGACATCGTGGACATCAGCGGCTTTGGGGTTTCGAGTCGACTTTCGCGTCGGAACGCTTCGCGGTCCACGCTCTGGTTCCAGTTAGCGAACCCTGTGCCGGTCGTTCCGGAGAGCGCCAAGATGACGTCAAGACCCAGAGGTCCGTGTTCACTGGTCGTTCTTGTCGACGCCTTGGGCGTCGCTACGGCGGAAGAAGACGCGTACGCGGGCGCGGTCGTTCGCGCGCCGGTGCCAGCTGTGAACGCTTGAACGCGTTGTCGTCGGAGCCGACGTACACGATGTCGTTCGCGGCGGCAGGCAACAGCTGCCGGTGACTGCTAGCCACAACGGCGATCAGATCACAGTGACGGGGTTCGGTGAGCGGCACGATCGAAGTGTCCACGAAGAACGAGTCGAGCCCATTCCGCGAGTACATCCAGGGCTACTTCCCGAGTCACGCTCCAGTCGCATTCCAGTGTCGTCCAAGCGCGCCGGAAGACGATCGAAGGGTTGCCGTCACTGGGGGAGGCCCTGTGGGAATCATTCGTCGACGACTAGCCCGATGGTTGGCGCTGGTGCTGATGTTCGGTGCAGTCCCGTCAACCGCGGTCGTCGTTTCGGCCAAAGCCGCCGGCGCGCTCACCCTGAAGGAGCAGCTGACCCGCGAGACGCCGCCGGACTTGTCGTATCTCGACCCGTACCGTCTTGACCAGGTCACGCTGGCGGGCGGTCACAACACGTATCAGAAGAAGGGCTACGGCAACGACGAAATCCGTAACGACATCGACGGGAACTTCAACCTGCTGTACGACTCACTGAAGTACACCCAAACCGTCGAACTCGATGTCTGGAACATTGCCGGCCACTGGTTCGTCTCGCACAACGCGCCGCAGATCAAGAAGTCGTTTCCGTTCGTCACGCTTCACAACAACGACAACAACTGCCCGCTCGGTGGTGTGATCGGGGCGAATCGCAATCAGGACTTGTACTCCTGTCTCGAGGGACTCAAGGGCTGGCAGGACCGTCATCCCCAGCACCCGCTTGTCATCGTCAAGCTCGAGATGAAGAACGGCTTCAACGGCAACTCGCCCGCCGACCTCGACTCCGTCATCAATTCTTCCGATGTCGGTCTGAGCCCATACCTGTTCAGGCCCGAAGATCTCATGCATTGCGATCCGCAGACGTCAGGTTGCACCAAGGACTTCGGGTCGCCGCAAGCCGCAGCGCAGGCTCACAACTGGCCGACCATGAAACAGCTGCAAGGCAAATTCATGTTCGTGATGATCTCGGGCGAGTTTGCCATGCAGAACCCATACAACATGAGTCCCGCGGCCTCGTCGATCTACCTGAATCTCGTCGACTATTTCGGTCACGACGACGCGCCACTGTCGTACGCCCAGGCCCTTGACGTCGGCACCGCGCACGACATCTTCCCGAGCCTGTTGATGAAGGAGGCTCCGGCCAACATCGATCCGCGTACTGTCAATTGCAATAACAAGCCACCTGTTGGGCTCGACTTGCCGTGCGGACCGGTGCTCCCCGGTTACGGCCAGTTCGGCGAACAGACCACGTTCATCTCTCCGGAGTGGGCGCGGTGGGACGTTGTGTTCGACATGGAGTCCGGCTACCTCCCGCCACCATTCGGCACAGGCGCCATCTCCGCCGACCGCATGCAGTGGATTCGCCAAAACAACTTCTTGAGCTTCGTGAGCCTCGATCTCGCCGCGCCGCCGTGCGGGAAGGGGAACGCTACGTGTTTGCAAACGCTGCTCAATCAGATGTGTCCACCCGGACCGACGCAACAGAACTGCGACAACCAATGGACGCTAGACATCGGCGCCGATCATCAAGTCGATCTCACGGCCGGTCGTGAAAAAGCCCAGTCACTCGCGGCGACGTACAAGGTCAACGTCATCCACACGGATCAAGAACGACTCGGACTCGTCGATCCGCAACCGATCGCGCAGTCCGAGACGAAGTCGGGATGGGATCCGATCGACAACACGATCGGGGTGCAGTACCCGGCCACTGCGACATGGGGCGGTGGTCACGTCGAGATGTTCGGTCTGAGCACCAACCAGGCCAGCGACCGGACTGTCGTGCCCGGTCAGTTGTACCAACGGTCGTTTGGGCCGAGTGGCTGGACGCCCTGGGCGCTTGTTTCGACACCGTTCCCGGTGTCGACACAGCCCGCGGTCGTCGCGTTTTCGACCGGCGACCTCATGGTCTTCGTGCAGAACCGTCTCAATGCCGAGATCTATGTGGGATCGTTCCATCAACATCGGCTCGTCAATTGGGTGCCTCTCGGTAGCGCACAGTTCGGGCCGGCTCTCAGCGCGGTAATGCTGTTCAACGGCAACATCGATCTCTACGCCTTTCGCCAGCTCGACGACTCGTTGCAGCACACGTTGATTACTCCGGCGATCGTGTTTCACCAAGTAATCGGACCGCAGTCGATCGGACCGTGGCAGAACCTTGGCGGCCCGACCGGCAACTCGGCTTCCGCGAACGCGCCGGCCGCCATTGTCAACGTCGGTTTGCAGTGGCGGGTGTTCGTCAGGGGTACCGACGGTCAGATCTATGGTCGCAACGCGGCGGCATTGCTGACACAAGTCTGGGGGAACTGGTACCCGGTAGGAACCCCGAGTGACGCAACCAGATATAGCCCGGCGGCCACCACGTGGGATGGCGATATCCAAAACAACGTCACGTTGTGGACGACGACCGAGGCTCTCCATCCCAGCACTGCGACTCTTCAGTCTTTGACGCCGGCGGCCACGTCGTGGAGCGACCGCGCCGATCTGACGGTTGGCCCGTTCGGCCCGTTGTCGGTGTTGTCGTCACCCGACGGTTATGTCGACGTATACGTGACAGGCATCACGGGACCCATCTATCACCTTCACTACGACCCTCGTCTCTGATGTTGGTCGAACGCGCGTGGTTCACGAGGATCGTTTGGGCGCGGCGACCGAGGGCTGCGAAGCGGAACTCCTCGGCGGTTGTCCCGGCGCTCCTCGCGAACGCGGTCGCGTGCCCGAGATCGGGTGCGCGCCGCCGCACGAGATGTTCGGCATAGTCGAGCTGCGCGCGCGCGAGAGCGAACGGTGCTCGTAGTCGCGTGTCGAGTTCGAGTGCCTGCGCGAATGCGTCCTCGGCGGCCTCGTCGTCGCCCAGCATCGAGCAAAGACGCCCGAGCGCGCGGCTCAACGCGCCGAGCGACGTCAGTCCGTTGTAGCTGTTCGAGCCGGCGAACGGCGCGAGCTTGCTGCGTAAGATCGACGCGGGCATCGCGGTCTCGGATCGTCGCGACGCAGTCGGCGAAAAGCGTCATGCTGGTCGTCCAGTTGATGTCGAAGGGAATCTCAGAAAAGTCCGAGGCGCGCTCGCGATCGACGAGCCGCGCCGAGTCGTCGAAGCGGCCGAGCTCGCTGTCGTAGAAGGCGACGGCCGCGCGCAGGACGGTGAAGTCAGGGTGTTGCTCCATCGCGGCAGTCAAGCCGTCGATCGACTCGCTGATGCGTCCTTGCTCCCACCCGATCATCCCGAGAAGCGCGCCGCCGGCGGTGAGCGCGTCCGTAAGTCGCGCGACCTCACCCAGGGCTAGCACGCCCAACGCGGCCTGCTCGGCGCTCGCATGGTCACCGGCCAACAGGCACCGGCCCGCGCGTGCCATCAGGATGCGGAACCTCGTGTGAGGGAGCGTGACGCCGGCCGAGGTCGCGATCTCCTCCATCTCGTCGATCAACCGATTGGCTTGATCGACGTCGGCGGCCTCCAGCAGTGCGACGTGCCGGATGAAACGCGCGCTGATGCGATCGAGCGGTTCGCCGATCGCGTCGGCGGTCACAAGCGCTCGCTCGGTGTCGTCGAGCCGTGTTGCGAGCGTGTCAGGCTGGGCGCGAGCGACGTACGTCGTCGTGATTGTTTCCATCAGGAGGCGCTCGTCACCGAGGCGTCGCGCCGCGGCGACCGCCGCGTTGGCGCGATCGCGGGCCAACTCCCAATCGTGCCCGGCCGTGTGCTCCATCAGCGCGGCGAGAAGCCGCACACGGTCGGAGCTGTCGACGTCGCCGGCCGCAGCGAGCGCCGCGAGCGTGACATCAGTGAAGTCGGCGTCTCCCGTCGCAGCTTGATTGAAATCGCCGCGCGCCGCGGCGAGTGCCGCCGCGATGAGGACGTCGGGCGTACCGCTGCGTTCTGCGAGCCGGGCCGCGTCGCGCAACGTCGTACGCGCCTCACCGTCGGCTGCCATCATCTGCGCGCGTCCCAGGCCGACGAGCAGCATGCCGGTGGCATGGGCGTCGGCGGGGAGGTCATCGAGTAGGCGGAGCGCTTGGCGATACCAGCGAACGGCGTCGTCCGGTGCGAGCGCGGCGAGCGCGTGATCGCCCGCGCGGTTCGCGTAGTACAACGCACGCCGTCGGTCGGCAGTGCGCGTCGCAGCGAGCCAGTGATACGCGAGCTCGGGAACATGGGCGTCAACGTCGCCGTAGACGTCCTCTAATACTTGCGCGATGCGCAGATGGAGCTGCTGCCGTCGGGTCGCGCCGAGTTCGGTATTCAGCGAATGTTGGAACAACGCGTGCGCAAACGCGTAGCGACCGGCTGCCTCTGTCCGCGTGAGGACGGCGGCCTCGACCGCCTGCTCGCAGAGAATCGTCAATGTCCGATGGTCTCTCTCAACCACCTCGGCGAGGATCTCGAGGTCAAAATCGCGCCCCAGGACCGAGGCCGTCTGGAGCGTCCGTGCGGTTTCATCACCCAGTCGTGCCACGCGGTTGTTGATGACCTGCTGAACTCCGACTGGCAGCGCGCGTATGCGGAGATCGGCCGCTCCCTCCGCGATGACGCCGGTCGACGTCAGATGGCGGAGGATCTCGATCGTGAAGAATGGATTCCCGTCCGTCTCGCGCATCAACGCGTCGCGGAAGTCGGCCCGCGCTTCGGGTCCGGTCATCGCGGTGGTCGCTTCCACGAGTGCGAGGAGCTCGTCAGCGTTCAGTCCATCGAGCAGGACGTATTGCACGCTCGGGAGGCGAGTGGTCGCGACGAGGAGGTCGGCAACCGCATGACGAGAGCCGACTTCGGAACTACGGAACGTCGCAAGGACGAAAACCCGCAGCGACCGGTCGAGCGCGGTCACGAAGTGGAGCAGGTCGAGAGAAGCTTGATCGGCCCAGTGCACGTCGTCGAGAAATAAAACGACCGGCGCGACTTCGCCTACCCGCGCCAGTAAGTCAACGACAGCTCCGAAGAGTCGACGCTGCGGTGGGTCGTCGCGTCGATCGATCTCGACATCGACTCGTTCGACGAGTTCCGGCACGAGGTGTGTCAGCACCCCGCCGTGGACGGCCGCGTGCGCGTCCAGGATCTCTACGGGTGCGTGCGCGACGAGATGGGAGAGCGCTTCGGCCCAGGGCTGGAAGGGGATCGCGAGATCTGCCTCGCTGTGGCCGTACAGCACCGCCGCGCCGGAATCGAAGGCTGCCCGCGCGAGATGCGCGGCCAACGATGTCTTGCCGATGCCGGGTTCGCCACCGACGAGCACCGCGGCCGGCTCGCCGGCAACGACATCCTTGAACGCGTCCTGGAGGGTCTTGCGCTCGAATGCGCGTCCGACGAATGGTCCGCACGAGCACGCGAGGACCCGTGCCGACAAGGGAACGTGGATTTCCTCGGCTCCGAGCGGAGCGTCGAGCTCGGGAGCGTGCACGAGAATCGAATGTTCAAGCTCAACGAGCGGCGCGCTGGGCTCGATTCCGAGCTCCTCGACGAGCACGTGCCGAAGTTGCTCGTAGACGCGCAATGCGTCGGCTTGGCGACCCCGGCGGTAGAGCGCCAGCATGAGCAAGGCCGAGAACCGCTCGCGGAACGGGTATTCGCGGACGAGCTCTGTGAGTTCGCCGATGACCGCGGTTTCCTGGCCGAGTTGGAGCTCGGCCTCGATGCATTGTTCGAGCGCGTTCAGTCGAAGCTCGGACAGCCGTGCCGCTTCCGGTCGTGCCCACTCGAGGTCGGCGAAGTCGGCGAGCGGTGCGCCACGCCAGAGATTCAACGCAGCCCGCAACGATGCAGCTCTGCGCCGCGTGCTCGCGCCGCGCACCGAATGGAGCGCGTGCTCGAACTCCCGCGCGTCGATTTGCCCGGGGTCGACGACGAGCTCGTAACCACCGTCGCGGGTCATCAACGTTCCTGACGGCAACACCGATCGCAGCGCGTGTACGTACGTCTGCAATGTGTTCGCGGCCGACGGGGGCGGGTTACCTTCCCAGAGGTCGTCGATGAGCCGGGACGCCGACACGGTCGTGTTGGCGTGCACGACGAGCATCATCAAGACAGCGCGCGGTTTGGCGCGGTCGATAATGATCCCGCCGTGTTCGGTGGCGCATTGGAACGGCCCGAGGACACCGAACCACACCGACTCGGTCGGCATTACCTGCCGTACCGCGCTCTCATTACCCGTCGTCCCCCGCTCTTGTGCACGGACCCGCGTCGTCGACGTGACGCTAGTAGTGCGGTTGGCCGGCTGTCATAAGAGACATGCACGTCGGCCCGTACACGGTCACGCGTTGATCGTGTCGGTGACCCGGTGCAGGCGCTCGTGTCGGCCCCACCAGCGACGGTTCGAAACGCGGTATCGGCCGCATTCGCGCTCAAGAGCTCAGGTTGCGAGTGTGTGGGTCAACCCAGGGTTCGAAAGCCCGCGATTAGGTCCACTGGTGTTG
>CAWJBX010000008.1:0-660043 GCA_963841195.1 uncultured Actinomycetes bacterium
ACGCCAACTGTGCCGGAACGCCCAAGACCTGCACACCACTGTGGAGTTATCCCGTCGGGCACCGTTGATACGGCAGATAGCCGGCGATTGCGAACGGCATGGTCTACGTCCACACCATTTCCAACGGCAGCTTGCTCCGCGTTTCGACGCCACGGGACATACGAACTGTTCGGGAACGCCGAAGACGTGCAGCCCGCTGTGGACCGCGCCCGTTCCCGATTTCCTCGTGACATCGCCGAGCGTCGCCAACGGGATCGTGTACGTCGCGGCGAACCCCAACGCTCCCAGCAACCAGTACAGCGTGATGGCATTCGACGGCGCCGGCGACGTCAACTGTTCGGGAACACCCAAGACCTGCACGCCGCTGTGGAGCTCGAGCACTGGTAGCCGGTGTCCGACGAACTCATCGTCGGCAACGGCGGGTCTACGCCGACACCCTCTGGGCGGCGTCGGTCAGCTCTTCGTGTTCGGACTCGAACAGATAGCCCGCCACCGACATCAGGCTGCCGCGCAACGGTGACACGCTCGGCGGCACAACGACCCTCGACACGTTCACGTCGGACAATGTAAGCGTCACAACGGTCGAGTTTCAGCTCACCGGCGGCAGCCACCCCAACACAATCATCGCGACCGCCACCCACACGAAGTACAGCGTCGAAATGGACACCACGTCAGTTCCCGACCGGCGCTCCTTCACTTCAAGCGTCGCCACCGACCCCGCCGGCGACCAAGCACAAAGCCCCGACGTGACAGTCAACGTCCACAACTAGACACGCCATAACTGCCGATCGGCGCTTCCATATCAGCGCGGACGGGCAATCTGTGTGCGCTGACCACAGGAATCGATGGCCTTTGCCTGACGTGTGGCTAGCGAGCGGAGGTCCGCGCTAGCGATGGCGGGGCAAAACAGCGATCGGCTCGGCCACTGGACGAGCGAACTTCGAGCAAGAGTTCACCGCACTGAACCGGCACGCGCTCAGCGACGGAGGCCGCGGCTGCGTTTGCGGCGGGGCTGGTCAACTCCGCTCCAGGAGTCCAAGCATCGACGCACGATATGGAACGACCCACATCTTCATCTGCGAGGAACCGGAGTACCGATCGTGCTGCTCCACGGCAGGGCACGACATCTCTGATGTGGTATCCGATTCTGGGCGGTCTGGTCGGGCGCTGCATCTATGCGATCGATGTCATTGGAGACCCCGGTCTCAGCGTGCCACGTTCCGATCCGAAACGAGCAAGACCTTGGCCAGTGGCTGGACGAGGTCCTCGCCGCGCTGGACCTCGACTGCGTCGATCTGCATTGGGCCGGTCCTACGGCGGATGGATCGCGCTTGACTCACCCCGGCGAACGCCGCAGCGTGTCGCAGCGTTGATCCTCGTCGAGCCTGTTCTCGACAGGCTCCGGGGCTGGTTCTTGATCCACGGGATGCGGTCGCGCCCTCCGTTGGTCGTGCCTCGTTCGATAGCTCGGTCGGTGCTTCGACGCCTGCACATAAACACTGAACTCCTCGAGGCACCGACCGCGTCGCCGCTATGGCTTCCTGATCACCCAATTCACCACAGTATACCCAAGAACCTGTTCCGGCCACCAACGAGAACTCACTTTCAGATGTCCGCGGTCCCCACCCTGCTCCTGCTCCAGGCAGGCCGCCAGCGAGATCCACAAATCCACCGGCCCTGATCGCCAGAGCCCGCGCCGCCATGCCTAACATCTCCGCACAGCTCAGTACCAGACGCCAACGGCCTCCATCGACAAAGCGGAGGAGGTCACCCGGTCCATCGAGTCGTTCCTCGCCGGGAACGGGGCCGGTTCAGCAATTCAAAACTGAACACCGATCCTCCGAAAGTCCCATCTCGAACCCGAGTCGGACTGGTGAAGCGAGCGCGCCCAGATCTGCCGATCGGCATTCGGGATGTCGCCGCCGAGCAAACGCCTTGTGCGTGTTAACCGCTAGCGAGTGATCCAACGAACGGGCGATCTTCTGTTCGCTCACATCGAGTTCGCAATCAAGCCGCGCTCTACGAGCACAAAATTCAGCACGGATGTGAGCGGAAGTACGCAACAATCGGTCCCCAACGATCGGCTCGCCGCCGAGTGACCTCGGTCACCAAGCGGAGTCGAGCGCAACCGTGCCAACACTGAACCGACCGCAAGCCGCCGGATCTGAAGTGACCCCGTGGACCGAGAACAACACATTCGCCAG
Source organism: uncultured Actinomycetes bacterium (assembly GCA_963841195.1). Lineage (GTDB taxonomy): Bacteria > Actinomycetota > Acidimicrobiia > IMCC26256 > PALSA-610 > CAWJBX01. Next base: position 2,205 of record CAWJBX010000008.1, read on the forward strand.
CATCGGTCTCAGACTCGACCTCAACCGTGCTCAGCTCGACCGTCACGCCACGTATGTCGAGACGGGCAACCTCGGCTGGTCTCATGAGCCAGCAGACGGCAGTCCGTAACATCATGTTCGTCAACCAACGAGGCAGTCCGCATTCATGCATTGGCGCAACAGAAAGAGCACATCCACATCGGCTGGCTCGTCTGATTCCACGCAGGACGCACGCCGCCGTGCCAGACGAGTCGGAACTCGCCATCTGGCACACACGCAAGGACTGTCTTCCAGCAGCAGGTTTGCGCATCCAGCAGCATTACCAAGCCCACGTGGAGCAACGTATGTCGATCGGACCAGCAGCGCCATAACTGCCGTTCGGCGCTCGCAAGATCACGCCGGATCGGGCAATATGCGTCCGTGAGCGGCTCGCCCCTGCCGCGTTTCGACGGGATCGCAGATTGGTACCCGACGTGGGTTGGCGATGGGAACGGCATAATCGTTGACGGCGTCGGCGATTTCCTTCCAGGTGGTCGCGCGGTGCCCGTGTGCTTGATGTGACGTGCGGACACGGGCGCGCGTCGCACGACCTCGCGCGACTGGGCGCGGCGGTGGTCGGTGTCGATCTCTCGGCCGAACTCATCACGGTGGCACACAGACGCGAGCGTGAGGAGCGACTCGGGATCAAGTTGCGCGGTCGGAGATCGCCCAGCCGCGGAAGTGGTGGAACGGTGTTGCTTTCGACACGCGGTCTTGCGAAATGGCGATGATGGACATCGAGGACCTCGGACGGGACAGTCAGCGCGGATGGCACGGAACGGTTCGATCTGATGGCTGGTTTGTCATTTCGACGGTTCACCCGTGCTTTCCCGGCAACGAACCGCGGGACTCTCGAGCTGGCCGCCCGATGCGACGTACTTCGATGAAGGGCGTTCGACGTCGGACGATCACAACCCCGATGGCGTGCGGATACGGGTTGGTTCTTCGCATGAACGATCGCTACGTACGTGACACGCTCATCAACGCGCGGATGTCGTGACGAGATCTCTCGTCGAACTCACAGGCTCCGGTCGCCGCCGATGCTTCTGATCCGCTCCCGCCACGGCACCTGACGACACCACATCCGATCCCCTTTACGTTTGCAGCGAGGCGCTGGCTCGGGTAAGGGTCGCGAAGCAGACCGATCTGTGCTCGTGAGATGCACCTGTTCGTCGATGAGGGTCGCTCCGGGCACCGTTGCGGCTGGCCGATTCGACGCCGAACTGCGTCGGCCGCATCATCGAGCGCATTGCGTCGTCGAGTTCCACCAGCGTGGCGCTAATCGCACGCTGGCTTTGATTCCAGGTACTCGATCGCACCGACCGCGCCGCCGTGCGGGTCCAGGTCCCAGAAGTTGCGGAGTCTGCGGCGAAGGCGTGCTCCCGATAGATCGTGTCCCCGTCCGAGATGTAAGCGTCCGCCACACGATGGTCGTCACGGGCTGCGGGTCGGCCTGAAGCCCCTCGGGATAATCGACCGCTCCAGCCGTTCGGACTCTCTGCACTCGGCCACACGTTCCAGCGCCCGACTCCGGGTTCCCAGGTATCGTCGTCGGTCGAACCGTCGGTCGCAGCAGTAGCCGATCGCACGACCTTGTCCATTGGTTGCGCAAAAGGCGAACCGCCGACGCCACGATCCCGTTCTTAGCGCCCGGCATGCGTCCCCGCCACATCTGCCTTCGGCAGCCGTGCAAGGTCACGCCGGCTCGTGCAATCTGTCCGCGTTCGGAAGTACAAGGGGATGCCATGTCGTTCGCGGAGAACTGGAGATCCGTCCCCTACCTGCTCTATGCGGACGCGGGACCGCTGGTCGACTGGTATCAGCGCGTGCTCGGCTTCGTCGAGTTGCGCGTTACGAGGACGGGCAGGGCAACGTGACGAAACGCCGAGATGAGCGTCGGCGATACCGAACTGTGGCTCGATGGCAACGGCCCCACGTACTGGGAGAAGAACGGGCGCGGTCCATCGCCTTGGATAGGCGTGTGGGTCGATGATCTCGATGCGCTGTGCTCACGCATCCGAGCGGCGGGTATCGAGATCGCCGACCCCGTCGAGCGCAACTTCGGTGTTCGCATGACCGGCGAGGTTGTAGACCCGGCCGGATACCACTGGAGCTTCATGCAGCGTGTGGCAATGCCGAATCCGTCGAGTCCCTAGCTGCGGTGGCGCGCCATAACGGCCGTTCGGCGCTCGCAAGAACACGACCGGATCGGCCAATCTGTGCGTGTGGATCAAGACACCGATGCCACGCCCCGCAGCGTCCTGTGACGCTCTCGCCGATGCCCTACGGAATTGAGACGGGGCGACTCATCCTGACACCGGAGGAACCAAGCGACACCGAGTGGTTCACCGAGTTGCTGAACACCCGCGCAACGGGCACGTTCACCGTCGGGACACGCGTGAACGGATCGATGTTATGACGAAGACGATCGAGACCACGGGCATCGGGGCGCTGGTGCTCCGCAAACGGCCCGATGGCGAAGCGTTGGGATACACCGCAATCGTCGTTGGGCGTTGCTCGCTTGATGAGCCTGAGCTTGCGTATGAGCTGCTGCCTCGGGCGCATGGGCACGGGTACACGACCGAAGCCGCTCGAGCGTTGCTCGACGCCGCATTCGAAACAGGTCGGCGGCGAATCTGGTCGACGATTGGGGCCTGGAACGCGCCGTCGCTTCGGGTGGCGGAGAAGTTTGGCTTTCGCCGCGACCACCTCACAACCGAAGCCGTTGGGAAGGTGGTCTGGATGGTCTGCGATCGCTGACCGGCACGCACAGAACTGCCGTTCGGCACTCGCAAGATCACGCCGGATCGGGCATTATGCGCTCGTATTGGGGAGGCGCGCTGGTGGCCGTTCCGAATCTTCGAGGTAAGCACACGTTCGCGTCGATCTACAACGCGAACGACTTTATTGGAAACCTGCGCAAGAGCGGATGGGACCCCGGGTCGGTCCCGCACGGAGTCATATTTACGTACGGCGGCTTTGACCTTCTCTGTGCCGCGCAACCCGATCAGTACACGATGAACCCGATGCTCGGACCGGGACCCGGGCGCTTCTTTAGCGTGAACGCTCTCGACGGCTATGTCGGCGTCTGTTGTATGGGCATCGGGGCACCCGCAGTTGCCGCTCAACTCGAAGTGCTGATCTCGCTGGGTGTGAACGAGTTTCTCAGCCTGGGGACCGCGGGCGGCTTGCACCCCCGACAGTCCGTTGGCGATGTCGTGGTGCTGAACGACACTGTCCGAGACGAGGGCGTCTCCTACCACTACATCGCACCGGAAGCGACAGCGAGGCCGGACGACGAGTTGACCACCGCCTTGCACGACGCGTGTGTCGACGCTGGTCTTGAGGTCGCGGCGGAGCGCGACGTGGACGACCGATGCGCCGTATCGCGAGACCGCCGAGGAGGTCGCGTACTACCGCGCAGATGGCGTTCTCACTGTCGAAATGGAAGCTTCGGCAGTGTTCGCCGTCGCTCAGGCTCGTGGCGTCCATCCGCGTCCACGGTGGTGTTGGACGCGGTATCGGGGAGCTGATGGGCGCGCCGACTATGGACACCGCTGCTGCCTTCGGAAAGCTGTACGACGTGTTCCTGATCGGCATTCAAGTACTCGCGCGGACAGCGCGATGAGCCGCGGACCGCGTAGCCGTACATATCTGCCGCTCGGCACTCGCATAGGTAAAGGTCGATCGGGCGCGATGGAGCGAACGCCGAACGGCAGATGCGGAGCGGTCTCACTCTGCGATCTGAATGGAGCGACCTGTGAGGCCAAGAACCTGATCGAAGATTGACACGTCGCCACGCACTTCGACGGCCGTCTGGTAGTGCCCCTCGCGTCTCGCTTCGTCCGTCACGAGCAACTGCGCGACATCGAGGGCGAGCGCGGCGTCGAGGTCGTCGACGACGTACGACGCCCTGGTTGCTCGCGCAAGGTCCCAGCCATGCACGATCACATCGAAGGTGTTGATCGCCGCCGCGGTCCAACAATCGAACGTCCCAAACGGCAGGTGGCACACCGCAGGAATAGAGGTGCCGCTCCATGCCGCCTTCAACTCACGCGCAGCCGAGTCGTAGCACGACTTCACGTCTGAACGTCGTACGGACGACTGGCGCGGTGTGTCGGTCTCGCCGCGAGCGAAGGAGGTGAACTTCTCGGTGACTGCGACGACGTGGCCGACAAGCTCCGCAACCGACCAGTCATCGCAATCGGTTCGCGCAGCGAGACCGTCTTCTCGAATGCGAGCCACGACAGCTCGGGTGCGATCGACGCGGCACCGAGCGAAATCACAACGTCGTTGCCCCGTCCGACCGAACGTGTCTCCAACATCGCCCACCAGATTGTACGAACTTGCGCTCAGAGTCGAGTACGCCCGATCGGCAGTTATGCCTGCCGCGTCCAGGGGGCGGCGCTGTTGATGTCGCAGACGGCAATTACGGGCGCATCGCGGCGTGCCTTGTCCGTGGCCGTGTCGAGGTCGGCGAGTTGGGTGTAGGTGATGCGGGCAGGGTCGATCCCGAGTGTCGCGGCGTCGATCCGGTCGAGTCGTTCGATGAGCGACTTGGAGGCAAGCGTCCGGCCGCCGGTCGCGCAGGCTTCGATCCGTGCGACCTCGTTGACTTCGTCGCCGAGGGCGGTGACTTCGCTGCGTCCGGCGGTGAGGATTCGCCCGATGTACAGGGTCGCACCCCAGTGAAGCCCGAACCGTAGTGACAGCTCGGATGGAGGGATCTCGCTGTGCGCGGCGATGTCTGTTAGCGAGTCGCGCAGGGTACGCGCGGCGATAATGCTCGATTTCGCGGCCGCGGATTCGGAGCCGGCCGTTAGTGCGAGGAAGTAGGCGACGATGCCGTCTCCGGCGTGGCGGCCGACAATGCCGCCGGCATCGACGACGCAACGGTCCACAAGGGCTCGCACCTCGCCGCGGTGCTCAGCGACGATGAGGAACTGCTCGAGGAGTTGCGCGTCCGCGCAGATCGTCATCAACGCGATCGGCTGTTGAAGTTCGCGGCGCCCTATGTTCCGAGGGTGTGGGCGATCGAAGGTGCACTCGGGCTCGGCAGCTTGTTGGCCCAACGGCTCGTCGCGGCGGGCGAGACGGTTGTGGATGTGCCGGCGAAACTCTCGGCGCGAGTGCGATCGTTCGATAACGAGTGCGCAGACAAGAACGACACCCACGACGCGCGGAGGGCCGCGATCATCGGGATGCACAACCCTAACGCCGGGTATGTGCGTTGTTGGGTGTCGACTGTTGGGTCGGGACATACTTCTTGTCGTGAGCGCTGTGTGGCGGCGGTTCTTGCCTGATTTCGTTTTCGGCTCTGGCGAAGAGCTGGTGCGTCGCGGTTCGCGATGATCGTGACGTCGCGGTGATTCCTGAGTCGGCACGCGACGAGTGCCGACGCGACGTTGCCGCGAGCGGTTTGACGCCGGCGGCTGTGACGCATCTGACACGCGACGCACTGGCGACGATCGATCTCGCCAACCTCGCGGCGGTCAAGGCGCTCCTCAAGCGCTTCTTCTCGGCAGAGCGATGGACGCCCAGCGACGACGACGCCCTTGCCGATCTTGTCGGTCCCGGTGACGGCTGGTATCGACACGAACTCGATAACCGGTTCGCGTTCGAATACGGGTGGCGCTCGGGAACGTTCGGTCTCGAGCTCTCGCGGTTGCACAACGATCAGAGGTCGTCCCGGCTCGGCACGCAGCCAGTTGCACGCGTCCAAGACGCGCAAGCGCTCCAGGACACCTTCGATGGTCTTGTCGTCCCCGAAGCGACACCCAATCCCCGCACCGTCCGCTTCGTGACGCCGACGATTCACGACGGCGCCAGTCGTTGGTACACGTCGGCCGCCGACGTCGATGATCCGCGCGTCGCGCGACTGTTCGACACGTTCAGCGACGTCGCCAACGTTCTCGTCGGTCCCGACTTCGTCGCGGTTGGGCTGCGCCGCCCTGACGCGTGGGAGCAGCTACTCGATCCTGTACTTCGCGTCGTGGCGACCGAGTTCGCGACAACCACACCGCAAACGCTCGGAACGGCAGCGCAAGGCGCGTCACGTGGCCGGACTTCTAATGCACGCTCTTCGTCGGAACCGCGGCCGGGCACGCTCGAGCGCGCGTGGCGCGAGCTCGAGCGCGCTGCGCCCCGACGATCCGCGCGACCTCAAACGTCTGCTTGCTGCAGTATCGGCGCCAGACGTTGCCGAACGTCAGGTCGCGGCTCGCCTCATGGTCGGCGTCCCGAATTCCACGCAAGCCGAGGCCGCCTGGCGTCGGCTCCTCGACGACCCGAGCCGCACAGTGCGCCGCGCGACCGTCGACGCAATGGTCGACGCGGCTCGGGTCGCCCTGCGACCACTCCTCGAGCGCGCGTTAGACGACCCGGACGCATGGACGCGCTGGAAAGCGCTCCGCGGGCTCGTCGAGATCGGGATCGAACCGAGCCGCGGTCGCATCGCGCCCCTCATCGAGGACCCCGACTTTCGCGTCCGGCTTGAGACCGCCCGTGCCCTACGCCGGCCTGGCCAAAAGCCCGCTGACTGCGGCACGGACGATCACCCAGCAGGATGACCCGAACGCATGCGCCAGCATCGCCACCGCGCCCGACACCGCCACAAGGGCGCCTCTCCTCAGAACGCCCACCGAGTCAACGCTGCGCTGCGTCCCCGAACGCCGGCTCGGTGACGTCGCCCCGAAGAGCGACCGTCATTGTTGACGCGAGGACTTTGGAGCGGGTCGATCTGGTCCGACCGAGATCGCAAGCCGCTCGAGGGCGCTGGCGTCTGGAAACGCGCAGGATCCCTCCCGGCCTGGGGCTGATCGGGTTTCGTTCAGACCGTCACGGCGTTGTCGACGACCGTTGCGCGTGCCAGGTCGGCTCGAAGCGGCAGTTCCTCTAAGGGTGATCGACTGCGGGTGGCGCTTTTGGCTGGTTACCGTTGCGGCGTGGAATCCGACGAGCGGAGATGGGTGGAACTCGGACTGTACGACCGCAGCGCGGCGAACGCCCCGGATCGTCTTGAAACCCTGCGCTACCTCATGGCACGCGGCGCGACCGACGACGATTTGGTGGCCTACGCGGCGACGGACGCGCTAACGGCTCTCGCGGGGAGGCTCGTAGAGCGTCGTCGTGGTCGCATCTCCACTCGAGAGCTCGGGGAGCGAGCAGGAGTGACGATCGAACTCGTCCAGCACCTCATGCGAACAGCGGGACTCGGCGCGCCCGGACCTGACGATGCGTTGTTCTTCGACGATGACATCGCGACGTTTCGCATTTTCAATGCCGGCGTTGCGATCTTTGGTGTCGAATCGACGCTGCAGTTTGTGCGGGTAGCTGGCGCGGCCCTCGCGACCATCGCTGACGCGGCGATGTCGAACTTCGGACGCGACGTGGTGCCGCGTCTCGAAGCCGAACATGCGAGCGAGCTTCTTAGTGCCCAGACTGGCGAGATGGCGTCGCTCGTCCTCTTCGACGAAGTGCCAACCGTCCTCACCAACTTGTTCGTCCATCACGCCGAGTCGGCGGTACGGCGCTCACAGATCGCGGGCAACCTCGAGACCTCGGACCTAACCGTTGCTTTCTTGGACCTCGCGGGTTCGACCGTGCTTGCGGAGGAACTCTCGGCGGAGGAACTGGCCGCGGTCGTCAGCGATTTCGAACGACACGCGACCCTCCTTGTGTCGGCCGTCGACGCACGAGTCGTCAAGATGATCGGCGACGAGGTCATGCTCGTCACGACCGACGCCGCCGACGCCTGCGCCGTTGCTCTGGACCTTGCCGACTGGGTCGAACACCACCCCGTGCTCGGACAATTCCGCGGGGGCCTCGCTGCCGGCGACCTCGTGCGCGGCTACGGCGACTACTACGGACCGATCGTGAATACCGCAGCTCGCGCAACGAAAATTGCCGAACCCGGCTCCATCCTGGTCACAGCCGCCGTGCGCGACCGCGCCCCAAACAATGTCCTGTCGTTCGACACCGTCGGAACTCACCAACTCCGAGGCTTCGATTCCGCAATCGAACTCTTCCGCGTCAACCGCAAATAGCTGGAAGGCCTGGCGTGATCCTGCGAACACCGATCGGCAGATCTGGCGCGCTCAGCCTCAGCTCACGGCAGATCGTTTGATCAACGCCCAAACGTGTCCTTCAGGGTCGACGACGCGCACCAAGCGAACGTCCCACGGCTCGACTTCTGGCTCGGCCGCGTCGATGCCTGACGAACGGAGCCGCTCCTACGAAGCGTCGGGATCGTCAACCCATACACCGGTCCAACGAAGGCTACGCGGATACGCATCGGATGAGAGGTCGCCGCCTTCCAACAACAAGGTCGTTTGACCGGCCTTCATTTCGACGTTCGTCACGACGCCACCGGCGTTGGTAACGCGTCCGGCTTCACCAAAGCCGAGGTTCTGCGACAACCAGCCCCGTATCAGTCCGACATCGCGATAGACGAGATACAAAGCTGAGCCGGTTACGTTCACCCATTGGACACGCGCACAGGTTGCCCGCTCTGGCACTGTTATGCGACCGGTGATCGCGCAGCGATACGAACCGGAGCCATGTCCCCTAACGCCGGCTCGGCGGCGCGCCTTCTGACCGTGCTTTATGCGTCGCGTCGACGAGTCACTCGAAACGCCAGATCGGCAGATATGCCGCGCGATCGGTTTCGCCGCACGAGGCGACCTAGGTGTAGTTCCTAGGCACGTTGGTCAGGCTGCCGTGGGTAGGCGGCTTGCGGGTGGTTGGTGACCGAGGCTGCCGTGTGGTCGGCGGTGATTGTAGAAGCGCAGCCACGGTTGCAATGCCTGCGCTCGTTGTCGACTGGTTTCATAGACCGCGCCGTATGCCCATTCTCGTTGCAAGGTCTGGATGAATCGTTCAGCTTTTCCGTTGGTTTGCGGGCGATATGGCCGCGTGCGGAGATGTTTGACGTGATGGTGCGCGCATGCGCTTCGCCATTCTTTCGAGATGTAGCAACTGCCGTTGTCGCTGATCACTGACCGGACCCGAACACCGAACGTTGCGAACCAAGCGATCGCTCGATCAAGAAAACCTACGGCGGTTGGCCCGCGTTCGTCGTCGAGGATCTCGACGTACGCGACACGACTGTGGTCATCGATCGCGACGTGCACGAACTCCCAGCCCTGACGGAGCTGACCGCGAGAGCCTTTCGCGGCTCGGCCTGTCACACGATGTCCGGGACGCACAAACCGACCGAGCTTTTTGATATCGACATGAATCAAGTCGCCAGGCCGGCGCCGAACATAACGATTCGGTGGCTCGATCGGCCCCAACCGTGACAACCGATTTAAGCCGATCCGATCGAGCACTGCGCACACCGTCGAGACCGCCATTCGCAGCTTCGCCGCAATCTTCGGCGACGACATGCGCGTGCGCCGCAACGCTTCGATCAACCGAACAGTCTTCGCCGACGTCCGATACACGCGCTTGGGTGCAGATGATCGGTCGTTGAGCTCGCGGTCGCCGTCTTTCCAGCGACGCACCCACCGATACGCGGTGCGCTCGGACACCCCGGCTGCGTCAGCCGCGTCCGCGATCGTCCAGTGCTCCTCGAGCACACGAGCGACCAACAACCGCCGCTGGACCGGAGTGAGTTTGGCGTTACCGTGCAGTTTCACGGGTTCTCCTTGGAGTTGGAGGCTTCAAGCACCCCCAGTCTCCAAGGAGACCCGCACTGACCAACGTCATTGGGAACTACACCTAGGTCGGCGCTTGTGCGGTGTATAGGGCGGTGACGAAAGTTCGGGTGATCAGGTTGTCGAAGTCGCGCTCGACGAGTTCCTGGAGGGCGTCGAGCACGCGGACTTGGTCGGGCACGGGTCGCCGCAACACGATCGCCAGCGTTGCGTACAGGGCTCGGATCGCGGCGCCGTCAAAGGTATGAATGCTTCGCAGGATCTCGCCTCGGACCTCGACGAAGCCCGCCTCTCGCAAGGCTGCACACCGGGTATCCGTTTCGATCTGGAGTGCGGCTGGCCCGGGGTCGACAATCGACTGCGACGGGCCTAACACGGTTTGGACCGCCTGGTCGAAGTTATCGAGGCGCGTCGGATCCTCGAACAGCGTCCACCAGAGTGCGACCCATCCGCATGGGCGAAGGTGTTCGCGCACCTTTGTCAACCCGTTCGCCGGATCGATCCAGTGGAAGGAAGTAGCCGCGACAACAAGGTCGTACAACTCACCCGCGAGCCGCACGTCCTCCCACGGAGCTACGACGACGCTGACATTCGCCTCGTTGGTGGTCGCACGGAGATGCGTGGCGAGCGACACGTTTGGCTCGACCGGCGGTAATCATTGCCCCCGCAGACGCCAAGCGTCGGGTGGCTGTGCCGGTGCCGGGACCGATTTCCAGTACCCGCGAACCCGCAGCGAGACCGCATCGCTGCGCGAGCGTGTCCCAAACGCGCTCGGGATATGGAGGGCGACCTTTGTCGTATACGGCTGGGTCTTGCCCGTACAGATCTCGCCCCGCCGATCGTCCGAACACCTCGCCGTGAGAGGTAACCGATCGATCCTGACTCACCCGCACAGAATGCCCACTCTGGAGCGTTATTGCGAGCGCAGACCGCGCACATAACTACGCCGAGAGGGTGTCCCTCACGCCGGCTCGGCAACGCGCTCGCGCCGACAGGCGACGGATGGCGCAACGCACACGAGGTATCGCGTTATCGCTTCACAGATGCGCGTGTTTGTTCGACGACTCGTGAAGAACGCGTCGAGATCTCCGACCCGCACCCCACCTCGTTCGAGACGCTCACTAGGTTGCGCGTGAGGCGCACCGACCGCTGACGTTCGGTCGTCTCCCGCCGACGATGCCTCCCCGACAGTCCCGCCCGTCTGGGAGGCGTTGTCGCGTTTGCGCCCACGCCCACGCGAGAACGCTTCGCGCGTCATGAAATGTGAGGCAATGCGGCGCGCGGTTACTGGCGCCACGCCGTCCGTCAGCTTTTGCGTTCTCAGGCGCGTGAACCAACACACTCATCGACCATCGCGAAGAGTTCCAGCACCCGGCCGACGCTGAGCGCGCAACGCGTTAGTGGTGTTACGGAATCGAGGACTGGTTCGTCGGCGGCGACGGAAACAGGGGTTGTTTCGATGAACTCGAACACGCGCCCAGCGTCACCGCTGCGCTCAAAAGAACGGCGATCATTAGCATCCGAACGAACCAGTTGCGGTTCACACGCCGAACACTAGCTAGCGGCAGTGACGGACGCGCACAGACATCAGAGAGCGGACCCAGGCGAGGCGTATGTAACCGCCGGGGCCGTCTTTTGGCCGGGCCACACCGCGCTGATCTGCACAGCCCGGTCGAGTCGATAATGCAAACCGCCATTCTCCCTCTTCTGCGTGGCCGAGGCGGTCGAGGACTACGTGTGAGAACCACGACACTTCAGTCGGTTAGAAGCCGGTATTCGAGTGCGATCTCGCGCTCGGGTTCTGCGGTTGTGATGGTGTAGTGCACGACGGGTCCGAGCGTGCGCAACTCGGTGAACGCGATGCCGTCGCGGATGCCGGTGATGCGGTCGACGGTTGCGCCCGTTCGAGCGGGTATCGCGTCGATGGCTGTGATCGACGCGGCGCGCGCCATCAGAAAGAGGCCGTGTGCGGCGGAGAAGTTCTCAATCACGATCAGGCCGACCGTCCGGTAACTCGCGGCGTTGTGCGGCTGATTTTCGTGCAACACCTTGCCGAGCAACGCGCGTGGTTGCGAAGCCCGGTTCACGTTCACTGACTCCGCGCTGCTCCCGCCCCGCTGATTGAACGAGACCACGACCGGTTGGTCTGCCATCGGACAAAAATCGTATTCACCGAACAACGACACGACGCGGACCAGCCGTCGTCGTCAGCGCGACAAAAGCGCTCCCGCGAACAGACCGATGCAAGCGCCAAGAAACGCGTAGCCCCTCGCAAGGGCAAAATGCAGTGGACTTCGACGCGCATCGCGAGTAACCAACCGCGCACTCAGCGGGTTCCGCACCGCGAGCCAAATCATGCACCACGACCGAAGGGCTGGTCGATGTGCAACAACAGAGTGAAGACCGGAGCTAGAACGACGATGTCCCCTAACGCCAGCTCACGGATGGCGGTTGGGATAATCCGAGCTCGGCTTGAACGCGACGTCACGAGGACGGGTGGATGACTCGTGGGGGGTTAACGCGAGGGCGAGTGATTTCAAAGAAGCCCGGCTCGTGCGCGACGACCTGCACAGCGTCCCAAAGCCGGATGGCTGCGTCACCCGTCGGCGCGGGCGCCATCACCGGACCCTTGAAACCGTAGGACGGATCAGCTCGTACGACGATCGTCGGGGTTTGGGTTTTCACACCGCCAAACGCGTATGCGATGTCCATGGACTGCACAATCGGGGTGTCCCAGGTTTCGTCGTCCGCGGCGCGAACTCGGCATCTACTGCGCCTGGAAGGGCTTCAGACTCGACAGTCCGCTCGCGAAGCGCGCGATCGCCGCGGTCCCCGAACCGGCGCTGGCGTAATACTGAAGTACGTAGGTCCCCTTCGGACGTGCGACGGCCGCACGTTGGGCGGTCGTGTCGCGCTCTCCGACTAAACGCTCACAGCACCGAACGACAACAGGCACGCAGTCAGCGCGGTTCCGAGCACTATTCCTCGATGAAGCCACCGGCGGCCGGCGTCGTCGCGTCGTCCTTGCCGAGCAGATGCTTCATGACCTTGCCCGTGGCGTTGTGCGGCAGTTCCTCGACGAACACGACATAGGTGGGAACCTTGTACGCCGCGAGCGATTCCGCTGCGAACGCGATGACGGCATCGTCGCTCAGCACACCCTGTTCGCGCACGACGACGTACGCCGAGACTTCTTGACCGAGCGTTGCGTGGTCGACACCGATCACCGCGACTTCGACGATGTCGGGATGTTCGATCAAACGGTTTTCGATCTCGGCCGGATAGATGTTTTCGCCACCGCGAATGATGAGGTCTTGCCGGCGACCTTCGAGGTACACGTAGTCGCCGCGAATGTGGCCGAAGTCGCCGGTGCGGTACCAACGCTCGTCGTCGAGCGCGGCTTTGGTCGCGTCGGGATTGTTCCAGTAGCCGAGGAAGTTGGCCGCGCTACGCATGCAGATCTCGCCGACTTCTTCTTCACCGAGCGCCTTGCCGCTCTCGGGATCGCGCACCTCGACCTGAATGCCGGGCGCGGCCTGACCGATGCTGTCGGGATGGTCGTACGTCGACTCGGAACGCAACGAGGTTCCCGCGCCGTTCGTTTCCGTCATGCCGTAACCGGTGCCGAGGCCGGGCCTTACATGCGGCAGACGCAGTTCGAGCGTGCGCAACAATTCCGGCGCCCACACCGAACTGCCACCGCCAACCGTGCGCAGCGACGACAAGTCGTAGTTCTCGAGATCGGGGTATTCGAGCAAACGCCACAACTGCGTCGGCACGAGCGACCACATCGTTGCGTGATGTTTTTCCGTCAGCGCGAGATGCGTCGCTTCGTTCCACTTTCCGACCGGCGGATAGACGATCGTCATGCCGCTTGCCGTTGCCATCACGAGCTGACAGTTCAAGCCCGACACGTGGAAGAACGGCGACGCCGAAATCGTGCACGGCACCGCCGGCATCGGCGGAACTTCTTTGCCCGCGAGCGCGGCGCGCATCATTCCTTCGGCACCGCGCAGCATCGCGGAGTAGATGAAATGGATGTTCGAACGGTGTGAGAGCAGCGCACCTTTGGGCCGTCCCGTCGTGCCGCTCGTGAACAGAATGAGGAACGGATCGTCTTCGTCGATCGGGTCGTCGGGAAACGGCGCGCCCGCGCCCGCGGCTTCGAGTTCGGCGAACGAGTCCTCGAACACGACGACGGGAAGATCCGGTTGCCCGGTGTCGCCGTCGAGCCGTTCGATGCGCCGGCGGTCACCGAGCAGCACCGTCGGCTGCGTGAGTTCGAGCGCGTAACGCATCTCGGCACCCGTCCACCATCCGTTCATCGCGACCGTGATCGCGTCGAGCGCGGTCACCGCCCAGAACGTGATCGCCCACTCGACGCAGTTCGCGGCCGCGATCGCGACGCGGTCGCCCTTGCCGACGCCGTAGCGCGCGCGCAACGTTTGGGCGAGAGCGGCTGCCGGCGCGAGCATGCCTTCGTAGGTGATGGTCCGGTCGGGAAAGGCGACGTACGGCCGGTCACCGAAGCGGCCCGCCGCCGTCACGAGCATCTCGCGCAGGCTTGGCGGCCGGTTCGTGAACACGGGCAACTGCACGCCGAGGACGTCCTCGTACACGAGTTCGAGCGGTTTGCCCGGACCGATGAGCGGGTCGAGTGCGGAGGACGGAATCGTCGCGTCGGGCCAAGTGAGCCTCACGGCGCCGCATCGTACGCAACGCCCGCGCGCGACGCCTCACCCGCTAGCGCATGAAGTACAAGCCGAGCCCAGTCCCGAGCTCGTAGTAGAAGTCGCCGCGCCGGTACGCGAGCGCTTCGCCCGATCGGGCGGAAACAAGCTGGTCGTCGTGCTCGACGGCCCAGAGCTCATGGTCGCTGACCCGTACGAACTCGTTGCCGCGCTGCGCGTATGCGAAGACCTCGCCGTCGTCGCAGCGGTACAGGCACGGGCCCGGGGCCTCAATGACGGCAAGTTCCGGCGTCGGCGCATCGAGATCGAGGGTCATGTGGGCGAGTTACCCGGCTGGCCTGCGCCGCCAACCCGAAGTCCGGACTTTCGCGTCCTCGACAGACCGTCCGGGCCGTCCGCGCCGTCCTGGAACGCGAATGTGCAGCCCGCCGGAGCGGGCCGCACACGTCGCGTGTTCGAGGATTCGTTAGTTGATGACGATCATCGACGGACCCTGGACGCCTGTGAAGTTCAGGGTCTTCAGGCCGCCCTTGACCGCGCACGCCGTCGAGATCTGCGCACCGGTCTGGTCGACGACGAAGGTCATCGTGGCCGAGTGGCCGGCAAACGAGCTCTTCGTACCGGTGAACGGACCCGTGAGCAGCTGGAAGCTGAGCGGGCTCGCACTGGTCTGCGAGAAGTTCGTCGCCACCTTGAAGGTGTCGGTCGCGGTCGCCGCGGCCGGCTTCCCGTTCTTCGGGTTGGTGCCGGTCCACTTGATCGTGAGCTTGCCCTTCAGCGGCGTGCCGGGCACGAAGGTCGACGGGCACATCGAGCCCGCCGGCACCTGAATCGACGCCGTGAACGAACCACCGTTGATCGGCAGCTTCTGGTTCGGGAAGCCGCTGAAGCCGGTGCAGTTGTCGAGCGTGCCCGACAGCTTGAGGTTGACGGCCTTGGTCGCAGTGGTACCCGTAACACCGGGCGCCAACTTGATCGTGCCGATGTTCTTGTTCGGCTTACCGGCGACCGCAACGCCCGCACCCATGCCGCACTTCGGCGACTGCTGGACGGTGGTGGTCGACGTCGACGTGCTCGACGTCGACGAGGTCGACGAAGTCGTGGTCGCGTCGTTCACGTTGTCGGGCAACGTGATGGTGAGGAACGTTTGGAAACCCGACGGCGGGCCCGAAGGGTTGACGTCGACGCGGATGCGGCACGTCGTCCAGTCGGTCAGACCATTGTTCGTGGGCGGGTCGTCGGGACCGATGCAGTTGAACTTGTTCTGCGCTTCGAACTTGCCGTTCTTGAACGCTTGGAAGTTGTTTCCGTCACCGACGAACGACGCGACTGCGCTGCCGTTGTTGCCGACCGCGATCGCCGGGCTCGGCGACAAACCGAAGTCGCAGTCGTTCGCGACCGACCACGTCGGGTCGGCCGGGTCCTTGCCGTCACACTGTTCGATAAAGACGTTCTGGTTGTCGTTGAACCCGGTCGCGACAACGTCGACCGCAACTGGATTACCAACGGTCGCCGACACGTCGCCCGGGATTGCGAACGGGCTCGTGTTGGGCTGCGTGATCTGGCTCGCGAACGCGACACCGGCCGTCCCGACTAGGACGGCACCAGCGATCGCCGCGACAAGACCGCGACGAGACACTCTCCGAAAATGCATCTCTCCCCTTCGAGACGAAATAGGCGGCTTTATGGGGTCCGCAGCCGCCATTCAGTCACGGGCGCGCGCGGTCGGGCCATCTTCTGCGTCACTCTTCGACACTGCTTACGCGACCGTTCACTTTGGCGCGCGGCCGTTAACTGGAAAGGTTTTCCAAGCGCGCAATGCAACAGCAATTACGCGCGCGCGTTAACTGGAAACAACTTCCAGTTATGAATGACGTTGGAGCAACGCGTCAGTCGTCGCGCGATCGCCCGGTAAGAACGTTTCGATCGACAACTCCGCAAGTGTGATGTCGAGTGCGGTGCCGAACGTCGCGATCATCGAGATGAACGTGAGCACTTCGCCATCACATTGCAAACGCATCGGTATGGCGATCGCGCTCGGTGCTTCGACTGCCGGCGTCGGTTCGACGCCCATTTCGTGCGCGTAACCGAGCAACTCGCGCTCGAGATCACCGAGCGCTTCGTCACCAGTGATCGCGCGTTGCCGGCGGACGTTCCCCAAGATGTGGTCGACCCACTGCGACAGATTCACGATGCGCGGCGCGAGTCCGTTGGGATGCAACGTCGCGCGCAACACGTTGCACGGCGGCGCGAGCAGTTCGGGATCGACACCGTCGACGAGAAGACCGGCCGCTTGATTGGCGGCGACGAGTTCCCACCGACGATCGACGAGTATCGCCGGATACGGCTCGTGCGCCGCGAGCAACGTGTCGATCGCGCTGCGCACGGCTTGCATCGCGGGCGCGTCGAACTCGGTTGCGTGATACGTGGGCGCGTACCCAGCGGCGAGCAGCAGCGGATTGCGCTCACGCAACGGAACGTCGAGATGTTCGGCGAGCAAGAGCACCATCTCGCGGCTCGGACGCGACCGCCCGGTCTCGACGAAGCTCAGATGGCGCGCCGAGATGCCGGCCGCCGACGCGAGTTCGAGCTGGCTCATGCGCCGGCGTAACCGCCAATCGCGCAACATCGGACCGACCGACGACGTGTTCGTCACAGCAACCACGTTGCTCACGGTACCGAGCCCGCCGCGCACCGGCCATTACCTCAGAGGGAATCGACTGTCGGATGCGCGAGGCCGACGATGCAACGCATGACGACTTCCACCACCACTGCCCTCCCCCGAACCGTTGTCGCCCAAGGATGTTGCGACGAATACGCGGCGTTCGCGTCGCTCGTCGAGTCGTTGACCGAAACGGAGTGGTCGCGACCGACTCGTTGTGAAGGCTTCGAAGTTCGCGACGTTGCCGGACACGTGATCGGCCTCGCCGAGGATGTCGCGGCCGGCAAGCCCGGCTCGCGCAACGCCGAACAAGAAGCGGCATCTGTGCGCGGCGACACGCCCGCGGTCGCGGCCGCGCGTTTGCGGGCCGCGCTCGAACCGATTCGCGCGCTGCTCACCGGCGCCGACGATGCGGCTTGGGCCGCGCCGGTGCTGGACGAGATGACGCTCGGCGAAGGCGTCTTGTTGTTGTGGTACGACGCCTACGTGCACGCCGACGACATGCGCGCCGCGGTCGGGCGTCCTTCGGAACGCGGCGCCGGTCTCGAAGCCGCGGTCGCGTATCTCGCCGGCGAACTGACGACGCGCGGCTACGCACCGATGACACTCGCGTTCCCCGGCATGGGCCGCTACGACGTGAGCGGCGGTGGCGCCGGCTTTACGGGCGACGCGCTGTCGTTCGTCCTCGCGGCTACGGGCCGCACTGATGCCCAACCCCTGGGCCTCGACCCCACCGTCAACATCTACATGTAGCGATGCGTCGCTGAGCCTGTCTCAGGCGGGCTCAGCGACGCATCGGTAGTTTGGGGGACGTGGCGCGTGCCGAAGAAGCGATCGAGCTCGACATCGACGGTCACGCGGTGCGCATCTCGAGCCCGAGCAAGGTGCTGTTCTCCGAGCGGGGCGAGACCAAGCTCGACCTCGTCGACTACTACCTCGCAGTCGGCCGAGCCGATCATGCGCACGATCGGCGGCCGGCCCGTGCTCATGCAGCGCTTCCCGCACGGCGCCGAAGGTTCTTCGTTCTTCCAAAAGCGCGTGCCCGACAACGCGCCCGACTGGCTCGAGACGACGATCGTGAGCACGCCGAACGGCACGACGTCGCGCGCGCTGGTCGCCGCCGATCTCGCGCACATCGTGTGGGCCGTGAACCTCGGTTGTCTCGGCTTCCACGTCTGGCCGTCGCTGGCATCCGACCCCGACCACGCCGACGAGCTGCGCATCGATCTCGATCCGCACCCGGGATCACGTTCGACGACCTTCGTGCGGCCGCACGCGACGCGAAAGCGCTGTTCGACGAGCTCGGCATCGCCGCCTAGCCCAAGACCACGGGCAACCGCGGCATCCATGTGTACGTGCGGCTCGCAACCGCGCTGGGACTCGCTACCAGGTGCGCGCGCGCCGCGGTCGCGGTCGCGCGCGAGCTCGCGCGCCGCAATCCCGACGCCGATCACCGACGCGTGGTGGAAGGAAGAGCGCGGCGAGCGCATCTTCGTCGACTTCAACCAGAACGCGCCGCACAAGACGATCTTCGGCGCGTGGTGCGTGCGCGCCCGGCCAGGCGCGCAGGTGTCGACGCCGTTCGACTGGAGCGAGCTCGACGACGATCGATCCCGACGCGATGACGATCGCGACCGTGCCCGCGCGCGTCAGCGTGCGCGGCGACCCGTGGGCCGACATGGCCGACCGATCCGCAGTCGATCGAGCCGCTGCTCGCGATGTCGCAGCGCGACCTCGCCAACGGGCTGCACGGACGCGCCCTGGCCGCCCGTCTACCCGAAGATGCCGGGCGAACCGCCGCGCGTCGCGCCGAGCCGCGCCAAGAAGACGACCAAGAAAGCGACGAAGAAGTCCACAAAGAAGGCAACCAAGTGACCTTCAAGGGTTGGCCCGACGCCGCGCTCGACTTCTACGTCGGCCTCGAAGCCGACAACTCGAAGTCGTACTGGCTCGCGCACAACGACGTCTACGACCAAGGCGTGAAGGCACCGTTCCTCGCGCTCTCCGACCTCGTCGCGAAGGAGTTCGGGCCGCTGCACTGTTCCGCCCGAACCGCGACACCCGCTTCTCGAAGGACAAGACGTCCGTACAAGACCACGGCCGCGGCGGTCACCGAAGGCAAGGGCGGCACGTCGTACTACGTGCAGATCTCGGCGGAAGGGCTCTTCGTCGGCAGCGGCTACTACCACCTCTCAGACCGACCAGCTGGAGCGCTTCCGCGCCGCGGTCGCCGACAACCGCAACGGGCGCGCAAGCTCGCGAC
Organism: uncultured Actinomycetes bacterium; assembly: GCA_963841195.1. Classification (GTDB taxonomy): domain Bacteria; phylum Actinomycetota; class Acidimicrobiia; order IMCC26256; family PALSA-610; genus CAWJBX01. The sequence continues at coordinate 21,495 of CAWJBX010000008.1, forward strand.
CGCGGTCGACGACGTTGCGCAAGAAGAAGTACAACGTCGGCGCGCACGACTCGCTGAAGCGCGTGCCGCGCGGCTTCGACCCCGACCATCCCCGCGCCGATCTCCTGCGGATGAAGGGCATTCACATCGGACGGGACGTTCGGCGCACCGCACGCTGGCTGCACACGCGCCGCGGCGCGACCGGATCGTGGACGACGTGGCGCGACGCCGCGCCCGTGAACCGCTGGCTCGACCGCAACGTCGGCCCGAGCACCCTGGCGCCGCCCGAACCCGACTGAGCGTGCCTCCGCCCGTAGGCTGACGGATGTGCGGCATCGTCGGGTTCGCCGGCTCCGACGCCGAGCTGCTCGAACGCATGTTGCGTTCGATCGTGCACCGCGGCCCCGACGGCCAGGGCACCGACATCGGCACGCACTTCTCGATCGGCATGCGCCGCCTCGCGATCATCGACGTCGCGACCGGTGACCAACCGCTCTACAGCGACGACCGGCAACCTCGCGCTCGTCTTCAACGGCGAGATCTACAACCACGCGGAGCTGCGCGCGCGAGCTCGAACGCAAGGGCCGGCGCTTCGTCACCGACCACTCCGACACCGAGGTCATCCTGCGCGGCTTCGAGGAGTGGGGCCGCAACGTCGTCGACCATCTCACCGGCATGTTCGCGTTCGCGATCTCCGACCACGAGCGCGGCGAGCTGTTCCTCGCCCGCGACCGGCTCGGCATCAAGCCGCTGTACTACGTCGACGCGCCCGGCGGCGTTCGCGTTCGCGTCCGAGCTGAAGGCGCTGTTCCAGGACCCGCGCGTGCCGCGCCGGCCCGATCGTCGACGTCGCTCCGCCGCTTCCTGCTGTTCCGCCTGCACGACGACGGCGAGGACACCTTCTTCGACGGCGTGAAGCGTCTGCTGCCCGCGCACACGATGCTCGTGCGGCCCGACGGCATCGTGAAGATCGAGCGCTACTGGAACCCGCCGGTGAATCCCGAGTTCGCGTCGAGTCGCAGCGACGACGACTACGCGCAGGAGTTCGCGGCGCGCTGGGACGAGGTGCGTCGCCCGCCACCTCATCTCCGACGTGCCCGTCGGCGTGCCGCTGTCGGGCGGGCTCGACTCGAGCGGTGTCGCGTCGACGATGGCGCGCCTGATGTCGACGGGCACCGATCTGCACACCGAAGGGCTGTACACGTTCTCGGCGTTGTATCCGGGCGAGAGCATCGACGAGAGCGAGTACATCCACGAGGTCGAGCGCGCGGTCGGGAGCATCCCGCACTACGCGTACCCGCAAGCTCGACGACTTCTGGAACGAGATCGACGAGTGGATCTGGTACCAGGAGGAACCGACGATCGCGTCGGCGCCGTACGCGTACTACTCGGTGTACCGCCTCGCGAGCGAGCACGTGAAGGTGATGGTCAGCGGCAACGGCGGCGACGAGCTGCTCGCCGGTTACATCCCGTACTTCCGCGCGTACCTCGAGCTCGGCGATCGCGCAGCGCCACTACCTCGCCGGCGCGCGCGAGATCGTCAAGGGCCGCGACCTCTACAAGAAGTACGCGGGCGAGCTGATGCGATCGAGGCTGCCCGGCAGCGCGCACGAATCCGGTCAACGCGCGCGAGCTGCTGCACGGCCGGCCCGCGGCGACGCGCGCACTTCGTCGCGCACAAGAACCTGAACGAGCGGCTCGCGAGCGACGTGCTGCAGTTCTCGACGCCCGATCTCCTGCGCTACGAGGACAAGAACTCGATGGCATTCTCGATCGAGTCGCGCGTGCCGTTCCTCGACCACGAGCTGGTCGAGTTCATCTTCTCGCTGCCGATCGACCAGAAGATCAAGGGCGGCTGGAACCGCGCCGTGTACCGCAACGCGATGAAGGGCCGCATGCCCGAGAAGAACCGCTTGCGCCGCTCGAAGATCGGCTTCACGAATCCCGACATCACGTGGATGAAGGGAAGGCGCGCGAGATCCACTGCCGATGTTCGCATCGCCCGAGCTCGCGGCGCCGCGATCTCTACGACACCGCGGCAGCTCGTGACCGCGTGGGACGAATACCTCGCGGGCCGGCCCGGCGACGGCCTCATCTTCTGGCGCGTGCTCGTGACCGAACTGTGGATGCGGCGTTACATCGATCAGGCGGTCGCGGTGTGACGCCACGACTGCGCCAGGGCGTCGACTACGAACGCATCCCGGTGCAGACACATCTCATCCACATCAAAGAGCCGCTCGAGCCGGTGTTCGACGAGTACGTGAAGCCCGTGCTGCAACCGGGCGACTGGCTCGCGGTTTCGGAGAAGTTCGTGACGATCTCGCAGGGCCGCGTGATCCATCACTCCGTCGTGCGACCGGGCGTGCTCGCCAAGCTCCTCGTGAAGGGCGTGCACAAAGCACCCCGACGACGTCGGCTACTCCGACCCACGCAAGATGCAGGTCGCGATCATGCAGGCCGGCTGGTGGCGCATGTTGTTCGCGATGATCGTCGGCAGCGTTCACCCGGTTCGTGTTGCGCCGGCGCGGCGACTTCTACCGCATCGCCGGACATCGCATCTCCGAGATCGACGGCTTCAGCCCGGCGACCGTGAAACCGTTCGACGAGTTCGCGATGCTCGGTCCGGCCGATCCCGACGCCGCCGCCGCGAAGAACTCGCCGCATCACGTCGGCGCGCCGGTCGCGATCGTCGACGCCAACAACATCAACGTCGAGGTGCTCGGGACGAGCCGCGGCTTTCCGCGTCGACCGCAAGGCGGTGCGGGCGGTACTCCTCGACAACCCGCTCGGCCAGAACGACGAGCTGACGCCGATCATCGTCGTGCGCAGGAGTATCCCGTAGGCGGTGTACGAACTGTAAGCCCGTTCGTTACTTGGGGAATGTGATCCGGACGCTGCCCGACGAAAGACCGGTCGGCGTGAGCGTTCCCTGCAGGACGAAGATCGTGCATTGGTTCGTGCAGGTGTGCGGGTTGCCGACCTGATCGCTGTACGACGACGCCACGTCGACGGTTCCTTCGTAGGCCAAGTCGCCGTCGGCCGCTTTCACCGCGACCAACGCCACCGGCGTATTGCAGTCGAGGATGTCGGTAAAGCCAACCGGCCCGGCCGGGAGTGTGTGTGCGCATTCGGCAGCCTGTGCCTTGATGGAACTGTTGCTCCAGGGCTGGCCGGTATCCCAAGAAACCGAGACTGCTTGGCCGTTATGCAAACCCGCGTGCGGTGTGACGATCAACGGGCCGGTATCGGCGGCGGCCGGACCAGCTGCAAGGGCCAATCCCGCGCCCACTGCGCCGAGCACAATCGAAGCTTTCAGGACTCGTCGACGCCTGCGTGCCATTGCCCGTCCCTCCCGCTCTACGGCCCTCGCACGCGTACCTGACCACCTCGATGCGTACATGTCAACCGATCGCCGGTGTTCAGTTCGTCGACTCGCCGCTTGATCGCCGCACCCGGCCTCGAATCGTTTTGCGTACGCATACAGGTAGCGCGGATGCCTTGCACGAAGTCGAGCCCCGATCGATAGTTCGGGCGGATTGCTCGCGGGCATCGCCGACTATGCCTTCGACGCGCAACACGTCATCGACGGCGATAAACGCCTGGCGTCCCGCTGGAGTCCCGCAAGAGACCGTTGCCTGTATCAGGATCTCGCGAATCTCATCCACCGAGACGCCGGACCTGAGCGCACCCCTCACATAGACGCCAACTCTTGCGAACGTCCAAGCGCCGTGAGCATGGCAAGGTTCAACATGCTGTGCGTTTTGCGATCGAGGCCCGGACGGCTCCAGGCGTACCCCCACACCAACTCGGTGACGACGCGTTGAAAAGACATCATGAAGTCGTCGGCCCCGTCGACGCTCGCGTCGACGTAATCGGCACCAAGAACGTCCCGGCGGAGCGCCAGACCTCGATCAAAGAGCGCGCTTTCGACCACGTACGCTCGCCAGTTCAGGGAGCCAACCGCGGGTAATCCGCCCCCATGAGACTCAATTCGGACATTTCTGGTTAAGAATTCCCGAGATCCCTTGAGGTGAGGGCCCTCACTCGCCGATCTTCTCGAGCGAGGGCTTGACACCCTGAGGGGGAATGCATGCAGCGCAAGCCGGCCCTTGTGGCCGCGACTGCTGTCACGCTCGCGTGTGGCGGCGGTCTTGTCGCGGCTGCCGCGATGACCGGAAGTCCGATGCTCGGATTCGCTCATCGCCACCAACACGCACCATCCGCGTCGGTCGCGGCACCGATCGCCGCGCACCCGCGGGTCGTGACGCGCACGAAGAACGTGTACGACACGATTGTCGTGCCGACCTCCGTGCTGCCGACACCGACACCGACACCGGCAACGAACGCCGTCAGCGTGCGCACGGTTGTCACCGCGCCGGCGGCGGCCGCGCCGATTGCCGCGTCGCCGACAACCGCCGCGCCAGTCGACCTGACCACCACGACGACACTTCCGAGCGTCACGACAACAACGCAACCGCGTCATCACCACGAAAGCGATGACGACGGCGGCAGCGACGATCCGCCTGGCGATGACTGAGCCGACCGACCTCGACGAACGTCTCGCACGCCTCGCGGCGCGCCGTGCCGCGAGCACGTCTCCTGCGAACGCGCCCAAGCGGCACCGGCGAAAGGCACGCATCGGGCGCGTGCTCGCGGCCGGCATCAGTTCGTCGGCGTTCTTCTCGATTGTCGGCGTCCTCGCGGCCAACGCGACGACGAACACGTCGACGGTGGCTTCCGCGTTGCCGCAAGTGCCGATTACCGGGCCGCTCGAAACGATCGGACCGGCGACAACGGCGACGACCGTCGTCGTGAAGGTCGTTCACCACAAGCGCTTCGTCGATCCGAACGGCACCCCGGTCTCACCGCCAACGACTCGTGGTGCGACGGTCGCGACGTCGTCCGGCGGCTCGTCCAGTTCGGGATCGTCGACACATTCGACGGCCGGCGCACCAGTGACATCGGGGCACGCACCGACGGGCGGCGGAAGCGGAGGCGGCGGGACCTCGCCCGCGCCCGCTCCGACGCCTGCGCCCACAACGCCCGTGACGCATCCCGCAGCACCTCCGACCACCGTCTTCACGCCGCCTTCGGCCCCGCCGCCTCCGCCGTGCACGGGGTCAAAGTGTCATCACTAACGACGGATTACTGGTCGCGACGCGAACTGCACGCGATGGGTTGTCGCGCCCACGTGATCGCGGGCGACGCCGACGACGCGTTGCTCGACTGGGCAACGGCTGAACTCGAGCGCCTGGAGCAATGTTGGAGCCGCTTCCGCGACGACAGCGAACTCGCGCGCCTGCACGCGGGCGCGGGCACCTGGGTTGCGGTGAGTCCGGCACTCTTGCTCGCCTTGACGATCGCGGCCGACTTGTACCGCGCGACCGGCGGACGATTTGACCCGACGATCCGCGCCGCGCTCGAAGCCGCGGGCTACGACCGCTCGTTCGAACGGGTGGCGTCGAGCACGAACGCGGTACAAGGCGATGTCGCGGCCGCGCCCGGCTTCGACTGCGTCGAGGTCGATTCGGCGCGCGCTCGCGTTTGCGTACCGATCGGCGTCACGATCGACCTGGGCGGTTTGGGCAAGGGACTCGCAGCAGACCTCGTTGCCCGCGGCCTCGTGCAACGCGGTGCGCGCAGCGCGCTCGTCAATCTCGGCGGTGACATGCGTGCCAGCGGCGAAGCGCCCGACGGCGCGTGGTCGGTCCCGGTCGAACACCCGCTCGACGCGTCGCGCGTCGGGTTTCATCATCCGCTCACGAACGGCGCGCTCGTGACGAGCACCACGCGCATCCGCACGTGGGAGCGCGGCGGCGTGCAACACCATCACATCGTCGATCCCGGCACCGGCACCTCGACGCGTACGCCGATCGCGGCAGTCGTCGCCGCGGCCGCCGACGCATCGTGGGCGGAAGGCATCGCGAAAGCGATCATCGTTGCGGGTGTCGACGACGGACCATCACTCGCACGTGCGAACAACGTCCGCGTGTGGTGCTTTCTCGACGACGGACGCGTGGTCGAAGCGTGATCGCCGCACTCGACCCCAAGGTGACGTGGTACGCCGCCCGCGCGTCGGGCCTCGTCGCCTGGGCGCTCGTAACGGCTTCGATCGTCGTCGGGCTCGCGCTGTCGACGCGTCTCGTGCGCAAGCGCGGCGCGAATGCATGGCTGCTCGACGTTCATCGCTTCCTCGGCACGTTGAGTTTGGTCTTCGTCGGCGTGCACCTGTTCGCACTGTGGGCCGACGACTACGTGTACTTCGGTCCGCGCGAGCTGTTCGTGCCGATGGCGTCGGAGTACCGGCCGGGCGCGGTCGCGTGGGGCATCGCGGCGTTGCTCCTCATGGTCGCGATTCAGCTGACGTCGTGGGCAATGCACAAGATGCCGCGCCGACTGTGGCACACGGTGCATCTCAGCAGCTTCCTGCTGTTCGCGACCGCGACGCTCCATGGGTTCACGGCGGGCGCCGACAACAAGAACCTCGCGGTGCAGTGGTGCGCGCTTACCGGCGGCTTGCTCGTCGTCTTCCTCGTCGCGTTCCGCCTGCTCGCGACCTCTCGCCATTCCCACCAACTGTCGGAAGGAAGAAGAGCGTCAGGCGCTCGAATTCCTGCCAACAGTTGACGGCGTTTTACGCGAGAACTGACGGTCAGTAGCGCAACCAGGTGCCGGCGAGCGGGACTTGGCCGACGCCCGGCTTCGACCAGTCGCACACGCCCGACCCGAACATCGCCTGCAGGCGGCTCATCTGTGCGGCGCTGAACGGAACCTTGTAGAGCGCAGGCGTGACGGGTTGCAGCTGGCATTTCAAGATGTCGTTCCGGCGCGGCGCGCCCGCCGCGGTACGCGGATCGTTGTGCAGCGGATAGTTGTCGCGGCACGGCCCGGGCGTCGTATAGATGTCGGGCCCGCTGATCAACCTGCCGTTCGGGCCCGGGCAATTGTCGACGGCCGCGGCCGGCATCTTCCCGCTCGTCAGCCACTGGTCGAGCACCGGGACGGCGTCGTCGCCCGCGCCCCCACCGCCCGACGTGATGTTGCCGATCACGCCGTTGATGCTGTTGATCGCGCTGCCCCGCGTCCAGATGACGAAGTTCGGTGACTGCAACCGGTCGCGCAGCGAGAACGCACGAAACCGGTCGTGAATGTCGCCCGCCGAATCGTCGTAGATGTTGAGGTCGATCATCGGGATGACCTTCTGATCGCCGCCCCCTTCGGAGATCCTTCCCTTTGCGTAGACGGTGTTCAGGATCGCTTCGGTGGTTTGCTCGCGCTGCGGCATGGGATTGCCGTTGACGTCGTAGCCCCCGATCTCGGCGTTGAGATCGAGGAACTGGTCGACGGTGATCTTCTTTTCGTTCAGTGCTTGCAAGCCGTATTGCACGCCGACGTTGTCGAGCCAACGGTTCGCGAAGCCGGTCGCGGGATCGCGCCCGACCAAGTTGACGTTGGCGTCGGGCAGGTCACAGCGCAGCCCGGTCGGATTCGTCTTTGCGTCGTAGATCTCGTCCTTCGGAATCTTGGCATCGCAGCCGTCGCTCGGCCGGATGCCTTCGAGGAAGCTGTTCTCCCATAACAAACACGTCGCCGCGACCGCTTGCCCGTTGATCGCGGCGCGTTGCTCGGCCGTGAGCTGGGCGCCGGCGGCGGTCTGGTAATAGCGGTCAAGCAAGCCGCAGTCCGCGACACCGGGCGAGATCGAGAACGCATCAGGGAACGGCAGGATCGCCACGCTGGCATCGAGAATGCCGGGATAGTTCTGGACGATCAGGTGCTGTTGGATCGCGCCACCCGAAGCGCCTTCGCCGATCGTGTGCACCGGGACGCCGAACTCTTCGATGAAGCGGCTCTTCACCATCATCGCAGTCTCAGCCGACAACACGTCGTTGCACTGCGTTTGGAACGTGTTGAAGGTCGCGGTCGCGACCGCGTAGCCCTCGGACAAGAACTCCGGCGCGTCCGCAGTTGTTGCGAGCAAACCGCCCTGACCGAACGTCGTCCCGCAGCCGCCGCCGAACCGGTACACGAGCCGACCGTTCCATGTTGTGTCGCTCGCGGGTGCGGTCCCGTCAGGATCGATGGTGTCGATGAAGTACACGGAACGGTTGATGACACCGCGCTCGCGGCGCACGACGAACGGAACCTTCTTGCCGTTGATCGTTATTTGCTTGGCGTCGGCGGGAACCGCGGTGGGCGACGCGAGCGGCACGAGCGTGCCCGCGGCGTTGCCGTAGAGATAGTCGACCTTGGTTGGAGCCGAACAGTCGGCATCGGTCGCTTGACCGAGCCCGTTCTGCTCGGTCGAACACGCGAGCAGCGGCATATGCGGACCGGAGAAGACGGGACCGGTGATCGGCGAATCGACGATGGCGATCGTGGCGGTTGAGCTGCCGCGTGTCACCGTGAGGTTCGACGGGCCGCGCGGGATTCCGCTCACGAGCCACCAATTCCGCAGCGGTTTGACGGTGAGTTGCTTGTCGGCATCAGCAACCGTCGGCGCTCCGGTTCCGCCCGGCACCTGTAGGAGCGCCTGTTCCCCGGTGACCATGTCGGGCCGGGACGACACGACTTCGACGATGGAGGCGGGCGTGGTTCCCGATGTCGTGCTCGGCGCGGTCCCTTGATGGCTGCTGCTCGAGCAAGCCCCTGCAGTCGCCAACACGGTCACGATCGCAACGAGTCCAGCCAGCCTGCGCACGCCGCGAACACTACGCGCGTGCGTGCCGTACGATGCGGCGTCGAGTACCAGAGGACGGACGCATGACCCTCAAAGTCGTCGGCGCGGGCCTGGGCCGCACCGGATCACACTCACAGCAACTGGCGCTGCAACAACTGTTGGGCGGGCCCTGTTACCACATGGTCGAAGTCATCGCGGATCCCGAGGCGCGCGTGCCTTTGTGGGCCGACGCGCTCGAAGGGAAGCCCGACTGGGACAAGGTCTTCGACGGCTACGTCGCGTGTGTCGACTGGCCCGCCGCCGCGTTCTGGCGTGAGATCCACCAGAAGTATCCCGATGCGCCCGTCTTGTTGTCGACGCGGTCGAGTACCGACGAGTGGTACAAGAGTTTCAGCAACACGATTCAACAAGTGATGTTGCGCGACGTTCCCAACGGCGACTCGCCGATGGTGATCGAGCTCATTGAAACGCGCTTCACCCCGAACTGGCGTGACGCCGACGCGTGCAAGGCCGCGTACGAGAAGCACAATGCCGATGTGCGGGCCGAGATCCCGGCCGACAAGTTGATCGACTGGAAACCCGGCGACGGTTGGGAACCGATCTGCGAAAAGCTCGGCCTGCCCGTGCCGAGCGACGACTTTCCGCACGTCAACACGACCAACGACTTCCGGGCCATGCTCGGCCTCGAACCCGCGTAACTCTTACGCGAAGGCGGCGACGGACACGATCGGGATCGCCGGCGGGTTGCCACCCAACGATCCGAAGAACGGCTTGTTGGAGAAGTCGAAGATGCCACCGTCGGATCCGACCATCAAATAGCCGTTCCCGAACGCGACTCCACCGACGACCGGACGGTTCAACGGCTTGCCACCCATGGAGCCGCGGAACGGCGCCTTGAAGGCGAACACGCCGCCATCGTTCGCGATGAGCCAGTACCCGACGCCGCTCGGATTGACCACCATCGTGCGCACTGGCGCGTTCAGGCGCAGGCTCCCCGTCGATCCGTAGAACTTGGCGTCGCCGAACGTGAACACTCCCCCGTCGGCCGCGACCATGTAGTAACCGTTCCCGGACGCGGTCGTGACCGAATCGAGCACGGGTGCGTTGAGCACCTTCCCGCTCATGTCACCGAAGAAATGCGCGTCGCCGAAGGGGAACACGCGGCCCTTGTTCGTGAACAACCAATAGCCGTTGCCACTCTTTGTTCGGCTGATGCTGGTGACGGACTCGCCGCTTTGCAGGCCGGTCGCGTTGCCGTGCCATTTCGCATCGCCGAACGAGAACACATGACCCGACGCGTCGGCGACCCAATACCCGAATCCGGTTGGCGACGCGTCCATGTCGACGGCGTTGCTCGTCGCGGCGCTGCCGAGGCCGGGCACCGAACCGAACGCGTAGACGCTTCCGTGCGCGCCCACCATCCAGTAGCCGTGTGGCGGCGGCCGATACGTCCAGGTTGCGAGCGCGGGCGCGCTGTCTTGCGGAACGTTGCCGTTGCGAGCGAACACGCGGAACGTGTGCGTTCCGACCACCGACACCGTTTCCGGTTGCGGTGACGTGCACGCGGTGAATGCCGCCTTGTCGAGACTGCAGAGGAACGTGGCATTGGCGTCGTGCGACGTGAACGAGAACGAAACGTTCGCACTGGAAACGAAACCCGACGGCGGCGAATTCAGCGTGATGTCGGTTGGCACTGGCGCGCCGACGACGAACCCACTGGGATAACCCGAGGCCGTGTCGCCGGCCGCGTCGGCCAGACCGTCGGCGTCGAGCGCGTACGCAGCACCGCTGGTCAACGCGGCCGACGGCGTCAGTGTCACCGTTGCGCCGTCGGACGGCGTCGCCGCGCTCACCGCGTTCCCATTCCCGTCGAGCAGTTGCAGATTGGAACCGGCGTTGACCGACGCCTGGTTCAACGTCAACGTCGGTGCCACATTTGTCGCGACGCCCGTGCTCAGTGGCTCCGGACTGACGTCGTGCACCAAGGTCTGGCCGTAGTTTTCGGGGAGCGTATCGAGTCGATGCATGAGCATCGTGATACCGAACAACGTTCCGATCGTGATGTCGGGCGCGCCGTCGCCGTCGATGTCTTGTACCGCGAGCGCGTTGGCGTCGTACCGGCTCTGAGCTTCGTCGTCGCCGGGAATGACTGATTCGGAACCACCAGCGAGCGGCACGACACCGATATCACCGGTCGTGTCGTGGAGCGTCACGATGTTGGTGGTGCCACTGAGCGACGCAATCGCGACCGGATCAGGATTCGGTTCACCAAGATTGATCGTGCGCAGCGTGCTGCCGTTCTTCAGCACGACAACTTTGCCGTTGCTTTGGTTGCCGGTCTGTTCCGTGACGACCACATCGCCCGTCGCGTGGTCGAACGCGAGGTTGGTCGCGCCCGACACGGTCGCCGTCGCAGAGGCCGGCGTCGACCTTCCGCTGAAGGTGTACTCGGTGACGTCAGTTCCAGCGACGCGCACGACGTGGTTGCCGTCCGCGACGAGGGACGCGGCGCGCCGGCTCGTAATCGTGAACGGTGGCCCGGAGAACGTCGGCCCCCACCACACCTGTATGCCGGCGTCGGACGACGTGATGATGTCGGGATTGCTGTCGCCGTCGACGTCGGCAACCGCGACCCGATTCACGCCGCTCGCGGCAATGGTTTGCATGGAACCGGCGTCGAGCGCGCCGTTGACTTGCGGGATGATCGCAACGCCGTCGGTTGTCGGGAACAACACGTCGGGCTTGTTGTCGCCCACGACGTTGGCGACGACAAGGCTCGTTCCCGGCGTCGACAGGAACGGCGTCGGTACGACGTCGCCGATCTCGAACGAACGATCAGGCGTCTGGTCGAGGACGACGAGTGTGTCGAGGATTGCGGAGCTGTCGCCCATCAAGAACGCGACGTCATTGCGGCCGTCACCGTTGAGATCACCGACCGCGACCGACTGCGCGATCGAGTCGACCGGGAAGTCGAGGGGCGGCGCGAACTGCGCGGGCGGGCTGACACTCGACATGCGCACGGTGTACGAGGCGGTATCGCCGCCCCGGTTGCGCACGCGCACGTAGTAATTGCCGGTGGTCGTGATTCGGAAGGTGAGATCGCCGCCCGCAAACTCCTGCGACGCGAGCAAGTGTTCGCTTGAGTCGTAAAGCTGTACGACCGGATCCATGTTGTGGTCGAAGGCGCCGTCCCCCGCGGGGACGTGCACCGTGTACCAACCCGCAGCGCCGACGGTGACCTTGTACCAGTCTTGGTCGGTTTCGGGCGCGATCGCGGCCGTGTGCGTCGTGTTGATCACGAGCGCCGTCGCGTGGCTCGGCGTGTCGTTGGGTTCTTCGCCGCCGGGGCTCGTGGCGTACATCGGTGTCAACCGCGGGCCGCCGAGGGCCGCAACCGGGTCGACGATGCCGTTGCCGAACGCAGCGTCTTTGCCCGGCGGTCCTGCGTCGCGCGCGCTTGCTTCGAGGTCGTTGACGATCTGCATTGCGTTGAACGCGGGATTCTGCGCGAGCACGAGCGCGGCGACGCCCGACACGATCGGCGTCGAGAACGAAGTACCGGAACCGGTCGCGTACGTATCGCTCGTCGGAGTCGCGCCCGGAACCGTTGACGTGATGTCGAGTCCGGGCGCGGCAAGATCGATGCGCGGCCCGAAGCTCGAGAACGACGTGAGCGCGCCATCGTGACCGGTCGCACTCACGGCGATCGCGCCGGGACAAGCCGCCGGATACTCGACTTCGTCGTCGCCGTCGTTGCCCGCGGCCGCGACGACGACGGCACCGTGCCCGATCGCGGTGGTCACCGCGTCACAGAGAGGTTGATCGAAGCCGAGCCCACCCAGGGAAAGATTGATCACCTGCGCGCCCGCGGCGTCGGCGTCCGAGATTCCTTGCGCGATCGTTGCGTCGGTACCTTGGCCGTTCGAGTCGAGCACTTTGATCGGCACGATCTTGCTCAGCGGCGCGATGCCCGCGATGCCGCGGTTGTTGTTGATGTCGGCGGCGATGATGCCGCTCACCATCGTTCCGTGACCGTTGTCGTCTTGCGCGTTCGTCGTGCCGGTCAGTTCGTTCTTGCCGGGTAACACCCGCCCCGACAGGTCGGGGTGCTGGCCGTCGACGCCCGTGTCGACCACCGCGACCTTGACGTTGGTGCTTCCCTGCGTGATCGCCCACGCCTGGTCCATGCGTAGTGGCCCGAGGTAGTCGCGCTGCACGCTCGCCCATTCGGGGTCGTTCGGAACGAGGTCGCCGACATCGGTCGCCTTGCGGACGTACGAATACTGCACCTGCGCCACCGCCGGGTCGCGTTGGAGGCGCGCCTTGACCGCCGTCGCGCTGCCGTTGGTGTCGACCGTCGTCCAACTCGTGCCCGCCAACGCGTGCGGTGCAGCTGCGCCGGCTTGCGCGAGGCGCGTCGACAAGTCCGCGGGACGTGACCGGAACCTGACGAACAAGTGGTTGCGATCGAGTTGCGGAACTGCGCGCGCAAGCGCGGCGCGCCGAGCGACCGGTGCTCGTGGTGTCGCGTGCGCGACACGCGCTGCGGGCGGGGCCACGACAAGGCCCGCAATCCCTGCGAGAAGTGCAAGCACGCCCGCGCGGCCACCCGGTTTCTTCATAACTCCTTCTCCGGTTTCGCCCGCCCGGCGCCGAGTTTTTCACGTCCGCGCGAGGGTGCTGAACGACGCCCCGTCCGTTCGCACGCAGGGTGGCGGCCGCGGCCTTTTGATGGCTTCTTGACGCCTCCGGGTGAGATTCCGCGGCGCAACGGCGATTTCCTATAACGAGTGCTGACTGAACCGCCGCCCAGCGAAACCACAACCACCGATGGCAACGGTTCCGCCGCGCCCGCGTCGATTCAGCCGGAGCCCGTTCCGGTCGTGCCGGGCGTCGAGGTTCCGCCCGACACGTGGCAGTACCGCCTGAAGAACAAACTCCTCGGTCCGCCCCTGCACACCGAGGAACTCGAACACGAACGCCTCGGTAAGCCGACCGCGCTTGCGGTTTTTGCAAGCGACAACTTGTCGTCGTCGGCATACGCGACGGAAGAAATCCTGCGCGTCCTCATTCCGTTCTTCGGCCTCGGCGCGTTCGCACTCGTCACACCGATCACCGTCGGTTGGCTGATTGTTCTCGGCTTCCTGATCCTCTCGTACCGCCAGACGATCAAGGCCTACCCGACGGCCGGTGGCGCGTACATGGTGACGCGCGACAACTTCGGCTTGTTGCCCGCGCAGGTCGCCGGCGTCGCGCTGCTGACCGACTACGTGTTGACCGTCTCGGTGTCGGTAGCCGCCGGTACCGCCGCGCTCGCGTCGGCGTTCTCGGTGTTCACGCCGTGGATTCTTCCGATCTCGGTCTTCTTCGTCGTGCTCATCGCGATCGGCAACCTGCGCGGTGTGAAGGAGTCGGGCAAGATCTTCGCGATCCCCACGTACTTTTTCATCATCAGCATGGGCGTGCTGATGATCTGGGGCGGCTACCAGCTCGTCATGGGCCACCTGCCGAAGATCCCGTACCACGCGGGCATGGTCCCGTTCGGCGACCACTCGACGGCTTCGCTCTTCGCAACGTTCGGCGTCGCCTACGTCGTGTTGCACGCATTCGCGTCCGGTGGTGCCGCGGTGACCGGCGTGGAAGCAGTCTCGAACGGCGTGCCCGCGTTCCGGAAGCCGGAGTGGAAGAACGCCCGCAGCACGCTCGTCATCATGGGCTCGTTGCTCGGCGTCATGTTCCTCACCGTGTCGGTGCTCGCCGCTCACCTGCACGCAACGCCTTACGTTTCGGGCACGCCGACGGTGATCTCGCAGGTCGGCGACTACGTGTTCGGCAACAGCCCGCTCGGCCGCGTGCTCTACCTCTGTCTCCAAGCTGCCACGACGATGATTCTCGTGCTCGCGGCCAACACGAGCTTCGCCGACTTCCCGCGCCTCGCGTCGTTCCACGCCGGTGACAACTTCATGCCGCGCCAACTCACCAAGCGCGGACACCGGCTCGTGTTCTCGAACGGGATCATCTTCCTTTCCGTCACCGCAATCGTGTTACTGCTCGTCACCAATGCACGCGTCGACCGGCTGATCCCGCTCTACGCGATCGGCGTGTTCACCTCGTTCACGCTGTCGCAAGCGGGCATGGCGAAGCACCACCTGCGCGAGCGAGAGCCGCACTGGCAGTGGGGCCTGTTCGTCAACGGTGTTGGCGCGATCCTCTCGTTCGTCGTCGACATCATCATTGCGGTGACGAAGTTCCGGCACGGCGCGTGGGTGATCATCATCCTCGTGCCCGTGATGGTGTTCTTCCTCGTACGGCTCGCCAAGCAATACGAGCGAGAAGACAGCGCACTCGAACACGACGTACCCAAGGCCGTCGCGGCGCCGGTCCGCAAGCGACTCGTCGTGATGGTGTTCGTCGACCGCCTCGACCTCGCCGTCGCGCGCGCCATGCAGTTCGGCCGTACGTTGCGCCCCGACGAGTTACGCGCCGTGCACTTCGTGATCGACCAGCACCACGCCGAGCAGCTGGCCGAGGAGTGGCGCGAGCACGGGCTCGCCAACCTCGCGCTCGAACTCATCGACTGCCCCGACCGCCGCCTCACGCGCGCGGGTGTCGAGATCGTTGCGCAAGAGTTGAGCTCCGGCGATTCGGAAGTGTGCGTGTTGCTGCCCGAGCGCAAGTTCAACGGCCGCTGGCGCCGCATCTTGCACGACAGCACCGCCGTCGGGCTGTCGCGCGAGATCTCGCGCATCCCGCACGCCAACGTCACAGCTGTTCCGTTCCACTTCGACGACCCAACCGCGCCGGTACCGACCAAGAACGGCAAGGTCAAGACGAACGGGAAAGCCAAAGGCAACGGCAAGGGGAAGCTGGTCTCGTCGGCTGCGGTTGCGACGCTCGCGCCGCCGCGTCCCGACGGCACGACGCCGATCGCCGACGTGCGCTGGCGCCAGAACGTGCGCGTGCACGGGCGCATTCAAGCAATACGCGTCGAACCGCTTGCCGGCAGCCCCAGCTTGGAGTGCACGCTGGTCGACGAGACCGGTGGCGTCAACGTCGTGTTCTTCGGACGCCGCAAGATCGACGGCATCGACATCGGCGCAACGCTCACGGTATCCGGGATGGCGATCGAACACCGCGGCCGGCTCGCGATCGTGAACCCGGTCTACGAGCTGACGTAAGGCGCTCGTTGTAAAGAGCGCCCATTCTTTGGCGGTTGACCAGGCGCGAGAAAGCGCCTGAGACTGCGCCGTAATGGACGAACGCGTGTCCACGGACTGGACGGTGGCTGCCGGCCGCTTCGGCGAGTACCCCGCCGAGATGCGTTTGCGTCGGGGCGCGTTCGAACACGAGCTCGGCAAACCCGAATACTCGACCGCGGTCGTCGTGCAAGTGATGTTGAACGACCCCAACGACGACGGTCTCCCGACACTCGCCGAGAACAACGAACTCGCGTACATGGAGGACGCGCTCGGCTCGATCGTCGGCGGACGAGGCTTGCTCGTGTCGGTCATCACGGCCCTCGGACTGCGCCAGTTCACGTGGTACGCCGCGAACGACTGGACCACCGACTTGCTCGCAAGCATCGACCACACGATCTCGTCGCACGGCGTTCGGGTGCTCGCGCGCTCCGACCCGCAATGGCGCGTCGCGCGCCAACTGCTCGACTGACGGCCGCCCGCCGAGAAAGCGCTCGGGTCGCCGGGCGGCGGCGGGCGGTCCGACCGGCCGACGACCCGAGCCAGCCACTTCGGCGCGGGGCGCCACGGGCCGAAGTGGCAGAGCAGTTCACAGTCTTGCCGGATGAGAGCGGAAGCTCAAGCGAAAGGTCCGGAACAGCGCTTGCGCGATTTATCGTCCAGGCGCTACCGCCCGGTCTGCCGCCCCGTTCGCAGGCAAGACCACGTGCGGATTGAGGATACTTGCCGGGTCAAGCGCGTGCTTGATCGTCTGGTACACGGATATCTCGTCATCACTGCGCACGAGACCGACGTACTCCCGCTTGGCGGCGCCGATCCCGTGCTCGGCGCTGATCGAGCCGTGCAATCGAGCCACATATCGCAACACGGCCCCCGTCACTTTCTCGTCGTCAGGGGCGATTCCAGTCACGTTGACATGGATGTTTCCGTCACCCGCATGCCCGAAGAGCCACACGGATGCGTTCGGCGCGACCGCCACAACCTCGTCGGTCACACCTCGTATAAATGCCGCGAGTACGTCGGTAGGAAGCGCGACGTCGAGCTTGTGGGGCGCGCCGAGAAGATTGATCGCTTCGGTATGTGCCTCGCGGTACCGCCAGAGCGCGCGGGCGGCGGCGTCATCGGTCGCAACCGCGACATCGGCGAGCGCGGTGAGCCGGTCAACTTGCACACCGAGTGCAGCGGTCGGGTCGGTCATGGCCGCCGCTTCGACAAGCACGTACGCCGCGTGCGGCTGCGGGAACGGGCGCGCCAAACCCAATCGGTCGCACACAAGCGCAAGGCCGGCTTCGAAAAACAACTCGATCGCCTGCACGCAATCAAGGCCGCGCCGTAACTCGCCGACGGCATCGAGCGCGGCGTCGATGTCGTCGAAGGCAAGCAACGCAACAACAGTGAAAGCGGGACGCGGATGCAATCGAAGACGCGCCGCAGTGACGATCGCGAGCGTGCCCTCGCTTCCGCACAACAAGCCCGCGAGGTCGTATCCGGTGTTGTCCTTCTCGAGTCCGTCGAGTCGGCGCACGACGCGGCCGTCGGCGAACACCGCTTCGACACCGATGAGTTGCTGCCGGGTTGCGCCGAACCGCAGTACATGTACGCCGCCCGCGTTGGTTGCAATCGTTCCGCCAACCGTCGCAACGGCGCGCGCCGCCAAATCGACCCCGTACTGCCAACCGGCGTCGACCGCGTGTTGCCGCACGCGCGCCAGCGTGACGCCCGCCTGCGCCGTGACCTGGCCGCTGCGCCGATCGACAGGACCGAGCGCGTCGAGCCGGCGCAGATCGAGTACCAGTTCGCCGTGCAACGGGACCGACCCGCCGACCAGACCGGTGTTCCCGCCTTGGGCAACGAGTGGTGCCCGGGCCGCATTGCACGCGCGTACGACGCCGACGACCTCGTCGACGGATCCCGGCCGCACAACGGCCGGCGTCGAACCGCGAAACCGGCCCGTGTAGTCGACGACGTGGGACGCGACGACGTCGGGATCGGTACGCACGTGGGCGGCGCCGACAATGTCGCGCAATGTGTCGACAATGTCGGTGCTCACGAACACGAGGCTACGGCTGGAGCGTCGTATTGCTGGTCTGAGACCAGCAATACGACGCTCCGGCGCGAAAATCGGGTGTGGACACGAACGGCCAGTCGCTGCAAGGCCACCTGCTCGTGGCCACGCCGCCGCTGATCGATCCCAACTTCGACCGCACGGTGGTGCTGATGCTCGAGCACACCGAGGAGGGCGCCCTCGGAATCGTCCTCAATCGCCCGAGCGAAACCCCTCTCGACGATGTGCTCCCCGAGTGGCGAGCTTTTGCGTCGACGCCGGGCGTCGTGTTCACGGGTGGACCGGTCGCCCCCGACGCGGTGATCGCACTCGCACGCGGTCCACGCGAGTACGACCCCGACGACGCGCCGGAAGGCTGGGTACCGATCCTCGACGGGCTGGGCACCATCGATCTCGGACGCGACCCGCTCGACCTCGGCGTGCTCATCGAAGAACTGCGCGTGTTCGTCGGGTACGCGGGTTGGGGTCCGGGACAACTCGAAGGCGAACTCGAACACAACGCGTGGTTCGTCGTCGACCTCCAGCGCCACGATCCGTTCGCGCCGACGCCCGATCACTTGTGGCGCGCGGTGTTGCGGCGTCAGCGGGGCAAGGTCGCGATGTTCGCGAATTACCCCGCCGACGCGTCCGACAACTAACGGATCTCGTTCAGCCGTAGCGCAGCGGGTTGCGTTTGCCGAGCTCCCAGCCGCTCGTCGTATCGATGTACTGCTGGTCGGCGGCATCGCGCGGCCACGCGCCCGCGTTGGCATGCACGTTCGCAACCATGTCGGCGATCGACTGCGTGGTAACGAAGGGTGCGGCGTACGGTGCTGTCGCCGTGGCGTCGTAGTCGCCGGCGATCGCGCTCCCTTCGAACGTCGCACCCGACACGTAGATCGGTTGGTCGCTTGTGATGTTGATGCCGTCGCGTTCGTTGCCGAACTTGTGCGCCGCGTACGCGCTCTCGTTGAACACGCTGTTCACGAGATTCCCGGTCGAACCGGCCTCGTAGCGCAAGCCCCACAACTGCCAGTCGTCGTCGATGTTGTTGCGGAAGTCGACCATCGCGCTGCCTGAGATCAACGGCCCGCGAATCCACTGCTTCATGATCCACGTGTGATGCACGGTGATGTTGTTGGTGTCGCCGTACTTGATGAAAATCGAACGGGTGTTACCGGCGAGCAGCGAGTACTGCACGGTCACGTCGTGCGCGCCATAGCCGATCGAGATGCCGTCGTCGTTCGATCCTTCCGACGTCAGATGGTCGAAGACGATGTTGTATGCGCTGTCGGTTTGGGCGCGGATGTTGTCGCCACCGTCGCGCAAGCGGAGGTCTTGCACGATCACGTCGTGCCCGCGGAAGTCGAGGATCGCGCCGACGCTCTCGCGCAGCGCAGACCCACCGATCAGCGTCGCACCGTTGCCTTCGACTGTGAGGTTGTGCGCGGAAACGAGAATGGTCGAGTCGATTGTGATCGGAGCGGTCACGTCGAACGACACGATCGCGGGCGAGGTCTTGTCGGCCTGGGCGAAGGCCGCGCGCACAGCGTCGTCGGTCGCAGCGGTCACGTGAATGACGGTGCCGCCCGCGCCTCCCGTCGTCTGCGCCCCGAATCCTTGCAACGGCTGGTCGAGTTCACCGCCGCCGGACCCACCGCCTCCGCCACCGCCACCACCGCCGCTGGTCGTGGTGGTCGTCCCGCCGCCGACATTGATGTTGACGGTCGCGCTCGCGGTGCCGACGCCATCGTCGACCGTGACGTGCACCGCGTAGGTGCCCGGCTGCGCGTACGTGTGCGATTCGACGGCCGGCGCGTCTCCCCCGCCGCCACCTCCGGCACCTCCGCCCCCACCGTCGGGCGCGGTGTACATCGAGCGCGCCGGCGGCACCGTGCACTTGTGCGACGACATGAGGCTCTTCGCCTTGTCCAACTTCGAAACCGGCGTCGGTTGCGTCGGATCTTTGGGCGGCGGCGAACCGGTGAGACCGTTCAACTTGGGAAGATCGGGGAAGCCACCGTCGCTCGCCCGTTGCACGGCGTCGATCACGTAGAGGTAACCGGTCGTGTCCTTCGTGCACTCGTCGAGCGTGAAGCCGGGGTTGTCGGCGTTCAGCGATTGGTAGCTGTGGTACAGGTAGACCGCCGACAACCGGTCGCCCAGTTGCATCAAGTCGTAGTTGGCGACTTTGCCGATGGTCTTGAAACTGCCGTTCTTGGCGGTGACCGGCGAGGGCGTCGTCATGTATTGAGACGCCGCGAGCGCAACGGTGTCGTTGCCGGCGGTTTGGAGCTGCGCGATCGAATGGGTGGGGTCGTGTTCCCATGCTTTCTCGGCGGCGTTGACCTCGGTTTGCGCTTGCGTGATCGCGGCGCCGGGATCAGTGATCAGAGATGCATGCACACCATTGCTTCCACCCGCGGTTGTGCCGTCGCCGAAGTCCCAGGCGTAGGCAAGCGCGTGGCCGTTGTTGTCGCTCGAGTGCGACGCATCGAGGGTGACCGGCAAGGGCGCGCTGCCGTTGGTCGGCGTGGCCGAGAGGCGCGCGACCACGCCACCGGGCCCGGGCGCCGAAGTTGTCGTCGTGGTGCGCGGCGCTCCCGTTGTCGGCGGAGTGCCGCCGCCACCAACGCCCGCGAGCACCGCGATGCCGCCGGCGCCACTGCCGGCGTCGACCGACGCGGGCACCCAATCCGGTTGCGACACGAATTCATGCCCGTCGTTCTTCAGCGCGGCGCGAATGTGCGCGCCGCCGTCGACGACGAGGAGATCCGCGTGACCGTCGCCGTCGAGGTCAGCGGCCGCGGCCGCCGGCGCGCCGAACGGCACCGACGTATCCCACGCGGTCGCGCGCGCGAACGGCGCCGACGAGGTTCCCGTGCCGCGGAACATGACGAGTGCGCCCGATTCGGTTGCGACGACGACATCGGGATGACCGTCGCCGTCGAAGTCGGCCGCCGCCGGATGCGCGCCCGAACCGACATGACCGAGGTCCCAGGCCGCATTGCGCGTCCACGCCGGCGCATGTTTCGAGCCGGTGTTCTCGAGCGCGATGACGTCACCCGCGCTGTTGCCGACGAGCAGGTCAGGCGCGCCGTTGCCGTCGATGTCGATCGCGGCGGGCGCCGCCGACGAGCCGACGTCGACCGGCGGATCCCATTGCGGATCGCGTTGCCATTCGGGCGTGCTGTCGCTGCCGGTGTTGTGAAACGCGACGACATTGCCGCTGCTGTTGCCCACGAGCATGTCGCGCACACCGTCGCCGTCGAGATCGACGAGCGCCGGGTACGCGTTGTTGCCACCGTCGGGCACGTCGTTCGCGGCGACGCGCGTCCACGTACCGCTCGCGCTGGTTGCTCGGTACCCGGAGCTCGTCCCGCCCGAGATGCCGACGTAGACCGTCAGCGGGCGCGTCGGACTTCCGTTCAGCGCGATCGCCAGCGCAGGAATTGCGGTCGCAATCAGCACCGCGCCGGCCGCGACCAACTGGCGGCGCCAACGCGCTCGACGAACATCCATGTCGTGAACCCCCTCCGTGGAAGGGCGCCCCTGCGACGCCATTTCCTTGCGGAACGAGCGTCACGCCGAACCCGTCGACGGTTCCCCACAAATCGGTTGTACCGGACAATAGCCGCGGTGAAATCCCCCGCAGAATTGGATCGGCAAATCGCGCCAGTTTCTGTATCGGGCAGCATGACCTCTATGAACTCGGACCCGGGCGGCGCGTTGCGCGTCGACAGCGCACGCGTACCAGCCGGGTCCGTCGTGGCCGTCGAGATCCGCGGCGAGGACTTCGTGGCGTGGCGAGGCGCCGACGGCGAGGTGCGAACCGCACCGCGCTGGTGCCCGCATCTCGATCACGACTTGGCCGACGGCTACGTCGACGGCAACGAACTCGTGTGCGCCGGTCACGGCTGGGCGTTCGACGGCGCGGGCAACACGTTCAAGCGCAACGAGTTCGGACGCATCGATCCCAAGGGACACGTGCCGGTTCTTGGCACAACGGAACGCGATGCGATGATCACGCTTTCGTTGCCCGAGCCTCGTGAGCCTGCATGACCGCGTATCCGCCTGACGAACACATGCTGCGCGACTTGCGCTTCACGTTCGAGCACGACGGCATCGGCCAGAACAGCCGGGCGTGGATGCCGGTGGTGCCCGAGATCTGCACCGACCTCGGCCACGTGCGCGCGGGCGCGCTCGCGACACTTGTCGACGTGATCGGCGGCGGCCTCGCGGCGTCGGCGGCCGCGCCCAGTTGGATCGCGACAGCTGACCTCACGCTGCACGTCGTCGGCGGCGCCGCGCCCGGTTCGGTCGTCGAAGCGCGCGGGACGGTTTTGCCGCGCGGGCCGGACAACGGTCGTGATCGAAGTCGGGCTGAGCGACGATCGCGGCCGCCCGATCGGGATCGCGACGATGAGCTTCTCGGTCTTGCCGAGGCGCGACACGAACCCGCAGGTCACTTCGTTGCGCGAGCCCGGACCGTCGACGATGTCGAACCCCGACTCCCACATGCGGATGCCGTTCCTCGACGCGCTGGGCGTCACCGTGGTCGACGCGGCCGCGGGCGTCATCGACGTTCCGGTCGGAGACTGGTCGCGCAACTCGATGGGCGCGATGCAGGGTGGCGTAGTGGCAACGGTCGTCGACGCCGCCGCCGAACTCGCGTTGCGCGCCGCATCGGGTGTTCCGCTCGTGGTGAGCGACCTGCAGTTGACGTATCTCGGCTTCGGACGCGTCGGTCCCGTCCGTACGCAAACCGACGTGCTCGCATGCAACGACGCGTGGGGCGCGGCGCGCGTCGTACTCGCCGACACGGGTGCCGAGCACCGCGAGATGACCGTTGCGAATGCAGTCGCAACGCGGGGGTTCGCTTCCCAATCATGAGCTTCGCCGGTTTGAACGGCCCCGAGCGCGGCCGCGACGTTTCTCGTTACATCCGCATGTCGATGCGCGAGGACGCGCCCAACCACATGGTCGGGCGCGCGCCCGCGGCATCTCACCTCATGCGCGACGACGGCGCCGTGCGCGCCGGTGCGTTGTTGACGATGCTCGACAACGTCGGCGGGATCTGCGCCGGGCTCGCGTCACTGCCCGATGGGTGGGTCGTCTCGACAAACCTCGCGGCGCGGCTGTTGGCGCCCGCGCGCGTCGGTCCGCTCCGCATCGAAGCGAGCGTGCTCCGACGGGGCCGAAACAACGTCGTGACCTCCGTCGAGATTCGCGATGAAGGCGCCGACGATCTCGAAATCGGGAACGGCGTTCTCACTTCCTCGATCCTTGTTCCGGAACAAGGACCCCCGGTGTGGACGCGACCGGTCGTCATCGACCCCGGTGACGGTGCCGGCATACCCGACGCAATCCCGATGCGCGAGTGGGTCGGCGTACGCGTGTGCGACGAAACGACCGTCGAGATGGATCTCGCCGACGAACTGCGGAACCCGTGGGGCATCCTGCACGGTGGCGTGGTTGCGTCGCTCGTCGACTTCGCCACCGAACACGCGACCGGCGCGCCGACCGCCGACGTCGTGCTGCACTTCCTGGCCCCGAATCGAGTCGGGCCCGTACGCGCGCACGTGCAGCCGCTTGGCACTCGGTCGGACGGCACCGTGTGCCGCGTCGAAGTTCGCGACGAAGGCGCCGACCGGACAACGGCGCTCGCCGTCGCTACGGCGCGGGCGTAAACACCACCGGCAGACTCGAAATCGTGGTGACGAGCGAGTTCGGCGCGCGCTGCGCGTCGGCGCCTTCGGGCACGTGCACGTCGGGCAGACGCGTGAGCAGTTCGTCGAGCAGGATGCGAATCTCGGTGCGCGCCAGGTTGGCGCCGAGGCAGAAGTGCGGACCGGTCCCGAACGCGAGATGCAGGTTCGGATCGCGGTCGACGCGAAACGCGTCGGGTTCGTCGAACACGTCGGCATCTCGGTTCGCCGACGGATAGACGTTGAGCAGCATCTGCCCTTCGCGCATCATGCGGCCGCGCACGTCGGTGTCTTTGACGACGATGCGCGAGAAGCTGATCACCGGCGACACATAGCGCAGGATTTCTTCGGTCGCACTGTTGACGAGATCGCGGTTGGCAACGAGCTTGTCGCGCTCGGCGGGGAAACGCGACAAGGCCAGCATGCCGCCCGACAACACGTTGCGCGTGGTCTCGTTACCGGCCACGAGCAACAGAACGAGGAACGACAGCAAGTCGTCGGATCCGAGTCCGCCGCTCGCCAGTTCGCCGGTCGCCAGCCTCTCTTGCAACGTCGTTTCGTCGAACTCGAGGTGGCCGGCATCGGCCGAGGAGAGCAACACCGAGATGAGGTCGTCGCGCGGGTGCGTGCGCCGGTCTTCCAGCAGCCCGACGAGATACGTGATGTATTCGCCCCAAGCCTCACCGGCCGCGGCCGCTTCTGGCGACTCCATGTCCGCGCTCTCGGCCGACATCATCGTGTCGGACCAGTGCGCGAGGCGTTCGCGATCGGCGACATCGAGGCCGAGCATCTCGGCAATCACGATCAACGGCAGCGGCTTGGCAATGTCGTTCACGAAATCGCACTCGCCGCGCGCCGCGACGTTGTCGACGAGTTCGGCTGCGAGGTTGCGGATGCGTTGCATCAGATTGTTGATGTGCGACGGGGTAAAACCCCGCGAGATCAGGCGCCGTTGGCGCGCGTGCTCGGGATCGTCCATCGAAACAATCGAGAGATTGTCGGCGCCGCCACCCTTGGGTCGCACGCCTTGCCCGCTGCAGAACAGCTCGGGATGACGCTCGACGTAACCGACGTCGTCGTACTTCGAGATGACCCACAAGTTGTTGCGTTCGTCCCAGTGGACGGGATCGTTCTCGCGCAACCACCGGAACGTCTCGTGGGCAACGCCGCGGACGTAGAGCGTGGGGTCGAGCGCGTCGATTTCGAAAGACGGTGCACTCATCGGGATACCTCCGTGTTCGCGACAACGCGTGCGAACACGCTTGCCAGTTCTCGTGCGCGCGCTTCGAGCGCGGCGCGCCGGTTCTCGGGTTGCGGCAGATACTCGACGAGCACGCCGATGACCGCGTTTCGAATCGCGCGCACGACCGCGGGGTCGTGCAGCTCCGGCGCGTCGGGCAACAGTTCGCGCAGCCAGGTCGCGAGCGTGACCTCGAACGCGTTCGCGGTCTCGATGAGCGGACCGAGCACGTCGTCCTCGCCGTGCAATGCCTCGGCGACGAGCGTCCGCCAGAGTTCTTCGTCGGCGACCATGCCCGTGAAGAGGTGGTCGAGGAGCGCGGCGAGCCGTTCGTCGACAGTTCCGGCGATGCCCTCGGGGAAGGGGTGCGGCTGCAAGTCGGCGGTGCGCCGGTGCGCGATCGCGGCTTGCAGCAGGTCGTGCTTCGACGGGAAGTAGTGGTACAGCGTCGCGACGTTGCAACCGATCGCAGCGGCTACGGCGCGCATGCTCGTGCCGCTCGCACCGCCCCGGGCCATCAGCCCGATCGTCACCTCGAGAATGCGTTCTCGCTGGTCAGCCATGCCGAAGGTCACCCTATCAAACGTTCGTTTGGGCGCGAGAACGCCCACGTTTGGACGGTTATGCGAACTATCGGTACCGAACCGTCCAAACGGTGGGGTTTGGGGAGCAGGTACAACTGGTGACATGGCGCCGGCCCAGCCCGTATCCGACGACGAGGCCGCGTACCTCGCCGGCTACGACCCCGAGAAATATCCGCGCGTCGCGGTCACCGTCGACGTCGTGTTGTTGACGGTGCGGGCCGGGCGCCTCTCGGTCTTGTTGGTGCAACGGCGCGGCCATCCGTTCCGGGGGCAGTGGGCCCTCCCCGGCGGCTTCGTCGAACCCGACGACGACCTCGACGCGGCCGCCCAACGCGAGCTCCAGGAAGAGACCGGCGTGCGCGTCGCGCGTGAAGCCGACATCGCCTCGCTTGGTCATGTCGAACAACTTCGTTCGTACGGCACGCCCGACCGCGACCCGCGCATGCGCGTTGTGTCGGTCGCGTACGTCGGGTTCACCGCGCACAACGAAGAAGCGACGGCCGGCTCGGACGCGGCCGACGTTCGCTTCTGGGCCGTCGACGACCTCGCGATCGCCGGCATCGGCAGCGTCGACGGGGTGCCCCTCGCGTTCGACCACGCTCGCATCGTCGCCGACGGTGTCGAACGGGCACGCGCCAAACTCGAGTACACGACGCTGGCAACTGCGTTTCTCGACGAACCATTCACGCTCGGAGAACTGCGCCGCGTGTACGAAGCGGTGTGGGGCGAACCGCTGCACGAAGGCAACTTCCGCCGCAAGGTGTTGTCGACGCACGGCTTTGTCGAACCGACCGGTCGCACCGCGCCCACCGACGGCCGGCCCGCCGCGCTGTATCGCCGCGGCGGCGCGTTGCAACTGCACCCGCCATTGCTGCGCCCGTGAGGCGCGGCGTCTTCCCAGGTTCGTTCGATCCGCTGACGGTCGCGCACGTCGCGATTGCCGAGGCGGCACAGGAAGCAGCCGCGTTGGACGCGCTCGACCTCGCGATCTCGCGTCGCACACTTGGGAAAGAGGCGGGCGCGTACCAGTCGGCCGAACAGCGGTTGGCGGCAATCGCACGCGCCGCGCAAACGCGGCCGTGGCTCGCGGGCATCGTCACCGACGCGTCGCTCATCGCCGACATTGCACGCGGCTACGACGTCGTCGTCATGGGCGCCGACAAGTGGGTGCAAGTCAACGATCCCGCGTGGTACTCGAGCGTCGACGAGCGCGACGCCGCACTGGCTTCGTTGCCAGAGGTGTTCGTCGTTCCCCGGCCCGGTCACGGAACCGACGGCGCGCGCGTGCTCGAGATCGATTCCCGGCACACGCACGTGTCGTCGACGCGCGCGCGTGCCGGTGAACACGACCTACGTGCGCAAGACGCCCGCCGCCGCGTCATCGTCGACGGCAACAACGTCATCGGCAGCAAGCCCGACGGCTGGTGGCGCGATCGGCCGGGCGCGACGCGCCGGCTGGTCGCGCAACTCCAGGAACACGCGGCCGCGTCGGGCGATCGCGTCGCGGTCGTGCTCGACGGCCGCCCGCTCGACGATCTCCCCGAAGGTGTGCACAACGGCGTGCTCGTGGCGTACGCGCGCCGGGCGGGCCGCGACGCCGCCGACGATCGCATTGTCGAGGAGATCGGACGCGATCGCGACCCGTCGTCGTTGACGGTCGTGACGTCGGACCGCGGGCTTGCGCATCGGGTGCGCGCGCTCGGGGCCGGTGTCGAGGGCGCTACCGCGTGGGAGGGAACGGCACGCCGGTGACGCCGTCGTCGCGTTCGACGCCGAACGTGTTCAGCGCCATCGACACCAAGTGGTACTGACCGACGGCGAAGACGATGTCGAGGAGCTGTTGATCGTCGTAGTGCGCGGCGAGCGCGGCGTAGGTCGCGTCGCCGACGCGGGAATCGTCGTGCAATTCGTCGACCGCGCGCAGCAGCGCGACCTCGTTCTCGGTCCAACCCGTGAAGTCGTTATGCCGCGATGCGTTCGATTTCGGCGTCGGTGATGCCTGCGGCGCGGGCGATCGCAACATGCTGGCCCCATTCGTAGGGCGCCGCGCACCGCCAACCCGTCCGCAAGATCAGCAGCTCTCGGTCGCGCGCCGACAACGTGCTCTTCGCGAGCACATGGTTGCCGAACACCATCCAACGCTTCATGAGCTTGGGGTGGCGCGCAAGTGTCGCGAAGATGTTCAACGGCTTGCCGCGGCCGAGCGCGGCGCGCGCATCGTCATCCCATTCTTCGGGCGGTAGTGGTTCGAGACGAGGAGCCATGAGGCCGGAGCGTAGGCTGTTCGGATGCCTCGCGACCTGCGCGCCGACACTGCACTGACGCGCGATCCCGCGCGGCCGGGCCGCTTACACGGCAGCATCCCCGACGACTGGAAGGTCGTCTACATCTTCGGCGGTGTTTCGATGTATGCCGCGCTCCGCGCGATGCGCGAAACGCTCGACCGTTCCGACCTCGAACTCGTGACGGCGAACGCGATCTTCCTCGCGCCCGTGCCGCCGGGTCCGATCACGATCGACGTCGACGTGCTGCGCGACGGCCGGCGCGCGTCGCAAGTTGCGGCCGATCTGCCGCGTACCCGAGTTCGACGGGCCCGCGCTGCGCGTCCACGGCGTGTTCGGCGCCGCGCACGACACCGACCTCGCGTTCGAAGAAGTGCGGTTCCCGGAAGTGCCCCGCCCAAACGACGTTCCGCCACCGCCTGCGGATCGTCCGAATCCGTTCGGCCACATCAACTTCCACGAGCAGACCGATTGGCGACCCGTGAGTCCGCTCGACGATCCCGGCCGCGGTCAGTTCTTGGTGTGGACCCGGCTCGTCGAAGGCGACGCCGATCTGTTGTCGCTCGCGGTGCACGGCGACGTGCTCGGGCCGGCAGTCGGCCGCGCCATCGGCCCGCAGAAGAATCCGTTCATGGTGTTGTCGTTGGAGATCGGTATCCGGTTCGTGCGCGCGCCGATCACGCCGTGGGTGTTGCAAGAGATCGAGGCGTGGCACATCGGCGACGGCTACGCGACCGGCCCCGCCCGCTTGTGGGACGAAGCCGGCAACCTCTGCGCGATCGCGACTCAGACCGCAAACGTCCGCGTCGTGAAAAACACACCCATCTGATGGCGCAGAAATTCCCGCTATACGGGAAAAAGTGCGCCATCAGATGTTGCACTTTTACGCGGGGCGCTCGACCTTGAGGTGCTTGGTCTCCTTCGGCAAGTTGTCGTAGAGATCCGCGACCAAGTCTTCGCGCACCGCTTTGCACGCGGGATCGTCCCAACGGTTCTCCCACTGGTGCGGATCCTCGTCGACCTTGTACAGCTCGCCTTCGGTCCCGTCGTACGCGATCTTGCTGGTCGGGCCGATGCCACCGCCGAACATGCCCGTGTCGGCGAAGAATTCTTCGAGGCCATTCGGTTCGCCAACGGTTGACGGTTCGTACGCGGTGCACAACCAGCCGTCGCGGTAGATCGACCGCATGTGCATGCCGTAACCGGGGAACTGCGAATCCCATTCGCAGATCACGCGTTCGCGCGCCGATCCGGATGCCGTCGGCAATGGTGAACCTTGCATCCAGTCCGGCTGGTCGACACCCGCGATCGAGCAGAACGTCGGCGCGAGGTCGAGCTGACCGACGGGTTCGCTGACAACCGCGCCACCGTCGACGCCGGCCGACGGCGCGGGACGCCACACCAACGGCAACCGCATCAACGAATCCGTGTGATACGGCCCTTTGAAGATCAAGCCGTAGTCTCCTTGCAGCTCGCCGTGATCGGTCGTGAAGATCACGTCGGTGTCGGCGTCCCAACCGCGCGCCGCGACGCGCGCCAACACGCGCCCGCATGCTTCGTCGATGAGCTCGTTCATGATGTGGCACATCGCGTTGATCTCGCGGATGTTGTCGGGGCCGACGTTTTGCGGCCGGTACGTGCCGGGGCCGCCTTCGCAGTTGACCCACGTGCCGTCCCATGTCGCGCGCCAATGCGCGGGCTTTTGATCGAGGATGCGTTCGATTTCGTCGTTCGATCCGGGATGGCCGTCCGGCAGGTCGAGATCACGCCAGTTGCAACGATGGATCTCCGACGACGGCGGATCCCACGGGTGGTGCGGATCGGGGAACGACATCCACACGAACCAGTTCGTCGTCGTCGCTCAGCGTGTCGAGGTACGCGATCGTGCGATCGGCAACCCAATCCGTGTGGTACCAGTCGCGCGGAATCGGGTTGATCCGCGTTTCGGGCGCGCCGGTGTCGCCACCCGGTTCGGCAAGCAACAACGGCGAGAAGCCTTTGGTGGCTTCGATGCCGTGCGTGTCGACGAGCCATTTGCCGTAGTGCTGCAGCGTGCGCCGCAGCGCGTACGGCACGTGCATCGCGAGCTCGGCGTGATCGAACCCGCGGTACGGGCCGGTGCTTCCTTCTTCCGCCATCGCGTTTTCGGGCCACTGGTACGTCGCGTCGAAGCCCGGTTCGAAATGCGCCTTGCCGAGCAGTGCAGTGCGATAGCCCGCCTGTTCGCGCAAGTACGCCGCGACACTCGGCGAGTCCGCGGGCAACGGAATCCCGTTGGCAACGACACCGTGCGTACGCACGTATTGGCCCGTAAGCATCGTCGAGCGCGCCGGCATGCAAACCGTGTTCTGGTTGTACGCGCGTTTGAAGTTGACGCCGTTGGCGGCGAGACCGTCGACAACGGGCGTACGCGCGATCGTGCCGCCGTTGCAGCCGAGCGAGTCGTGCCGCTGCTGATCGGTGGTGATGAACAGGATGTTGCGGCCCATGGCCAGTTACAACGATCCGCCGCGCGGGGTGCATGCAAGCACCACGGTGCGCTCGAGGCCACCTTCCCTGTGTTCGTGGATGCCGTCGTATTCCTTCGACGTCGCCATTTCGATGAACGCCTTGCGGCTCGGGTACTGCACGAGCGCGATCGCGTCCCAGTCGTTCTCGTCTACGGGCCCGATCAACGCCTGGTCGACCTTGCCCATCCACAACAACTTGCCGCCGAGCGACTCGACCATCTTCAGCACAGAGTCGCCGTACTTGTTGTATTCCGCCTGGCCCTCGCGCGCTTTGAACTTCAACAAGTTCAGCATCACGACGGGACCTTCGTCGGGCGTGTTCATCAGCTCGATGAACTGATCTTTGTTCGGACGGATTTTCGCCTCGCTCATCGCGGGCTCCCTTCGGTGAGTGCGAAGATCATTTGTTGAACAACACGTTTGGCGCGCGTCACGCTGCATTCCTGCGCGACGCGCAAGCGGTTCCAGGTGTCCCAACTCGTTGCCGCATCGAGCGCGGTGGCCGTGTCGGGGTCGAGCGCCGGATACAGCGACTCGAGTTGCCGCCACAAAATCCGATCGAGGCGCGCCAGGTTCTTGGCAATGATCGGCGACGTGTGCACCGTGAGCAGCGCGGCGCGCCGCACCGGTGTGACCGCCTCGAAGAACGTGGCCCGCTGTTCGATGAGCGCTTCCACCGATTCGACGGGGCCGAGCAAGTGGGCGTGGCGTTCCCACTGGCGTTGCGCAACCTCGGCGCGCAACGCCTCGACGTCGGCGAAATGGTTGTGGACCGAGCGCACGGAGACACCGGCGCAGGCGGCGACCTCGGGCACGCTCGGATGCAGTTCCCCCGCCTCGTAGCAAGCGAGGAGCGCGTCGATGATCGCCTCCCGGTTGCGTTCGCCGCGCTGGACCCGGCCGTCGACTGCGGTCACGGTCGCCGAGTTTCGCGCTAGTTGCAGGAGCCCTGCAAATACCCCGTCGACCTGGGAGGATTTGCCATACTCGCCCGGCGCGGGTAAATACCGGGCGTCTTCGAATGCCCCTCGAAGACACACGCACAGTCGGAACTTCCCTTCTTGGGGGGTCCCGCTCCCGGAGATGGCCCTCGGCCTCCTGACCCCCACTCAGGTACAAAGCCGAGGGTCATCTCCACCTTTTCGCGATCAGGCCTGGTCAAAGGGTGTGACGCACGTCACGTCGCGAAGGAATGTGCGGCAGGCGTACGGTGGCGTACGTGACGACGAGCGAGTCCGACGCACCCGACACTGGTTACCTGCCGGCGATGTTGAATCCGTTCGAGCCCGGGTTCTTCGACAACCCGTACGCGCAATACGCCGTGGTGCGAGAACAGGATCCTGTGCACCTCAGCCCGATCGGGGCGTGGGCACTCTTCCGTTACGACGACGTGCACCGCACCCTGCGCGACCCGAGCTTGAGCGTCGAAGAGCGGCACATGAAGCCGTTCGAGATCGCAGTCGACGCCGACATTCAAGCGATGCTCGACGAGCGGCGCGAGGGCGGCACACACACGATGCTCAATCTCGATCCGCCCGACCACCACCGGTTGCGCCGGCTCGTGTCGAAGGTCTTCACGCCGCGCACGGTCGAGGAGTTGCGCCCGCGCGTGCAAGAACTCGTCGACGAGCATCTCGACGCCGCGCCGGCCGGTGAAACGTTCGACCTCATTGCCGGGCTCGCGTTTCCGTTGCCGTTCGTCGTCATCTCCGAGATGCTCGGCATCCCCGAAGGACGCGACCGCTTCCAGTTGCGAGAGTGGTCGGGCGCGGTCGTCAAGACGTTCGACCCGATCCTCACGCGCGAAGAATCGCTGGCTGCGTTCGATGCGGTCGACAACATCATCGCTTACACGAACGAAGTCATCGACTGGAAGCGCGCAAACCCAACCGACGATCTCCTCAGCGCGTTGATTGCTGCCGAGGACGAAGGCGACCGTTTGAGTCCGGAAGAACTCGTCGAACAAGTCATGCTGCTCTACATCGCGGGCCACGAGACGACGGTGAACCTCATCGGCAACGGAACGCTCGCGTTGTTGCGCAACCGCGATCAGCTCGAGCTGTTGGTCAGCGACGCTTCGCTCGAAAACAACTTCGCCGACGAACTGTTGCGGTACGACTCGCCGGTGCAGATGTCACGGCGGATCACGCTGGCGCCCTACGAGATCGATGGCAAGACGATCGAGCCCGGCTCGATCCTGATGACGTGCTTGGGTTCGGCGAACCGCGACCCCGCCAAGTGGGGCGACACCGCCGACAAGCTCGATCTGCGGCGCGCGCGACGCGCGCGACCAGATGTCGTTCGGCGGCGGGTTCCATTCGTGCCTCGGTGCGCATCTCGCGCGGCTCGAAGGCCACGTTGCGATCTCGACGCTCGTGCAGCGGTTTCCGCGCATCGAACTCGCAACCGACACGATGCAGTGGAACGGCCGCATCGTGCTGCGCGGGTTGAACGAACTGCCGGTGACGCTCGCGTAACGCGCGATCGCGCGGCTAGAAGATTCGGCCCGCGTGCGTGAGCGCGCAGAAGTCCATCGTGAACGCGATGGAGATATGCAACGCCGCGCCCCACCAGATCGACTTCGTTTTCAGGCTCAGCGTGCCGAGCACGAAGCCACCGACGATCGCGGCGAGTGCCTCGGGCATTGGCTTGCCGTAGTGCAGCATGTTGTACGGCACGATCATGGCGAAGATCGCCGCCCATCCGAGCCGCGGCGCGAGACCGTTCACCATGAAACCGCGGAAGAAGAACTCCAGCGAGATGAACTGCAACCAATAGAGCACCCACCACACGTACATGTACGGCCAGAGCGAGTGGCCGGCGAGCGGATGGAAGAACGGGATACTTCTGCTCGAACGACGGCCGTGAACGAAACCGCGATGATCAGCGGCGCCGCGATCGCGTACATCGCCGCGTACGTTTTTACGTGCGGCATGATGCCCTTGACGCGCAGGCCGTAATCTCGCACGCGTTCGTGGAAGAACACCTTGATCGACGAACACGGCCGGCAACCAATACGTCGCGATCATGATCACGGCCCAGAACGCGAGTTGGTTGAAGTCGCGGTGCGACGAGACGAGCAACGCGTCGTTCAGCCGGTTCGCCAGCCCGGCGAAACCGAAGAACCGGAGCGTCGACTCCGCCCACGCGGGATTGCTGCCGTCCGACAAGAAGTTGTTCAACGTGAGCGCGAGCGCGGCCATGACGAAGACGATCACCATCTTGCGGTCGGTCTCTCTGGTGACCATCGCTTGCGCGTTGGCCGACGCGCGCACGTCGGTGATGTACGTACGCCGCAGCCGCCGCCACCACCCTTCGACCGGCGTGTCGTCGAGTTCGGGAGACGGTCAGGGTCGCCGTGGCCGGTTGGTCCATCCACCCTCCTCCGTCGGGAACCATCCGCTCGCCGCGAGCGTGCCGCCGTCGACGTGCACGGTGGTTCCGGTCACGAATGCCGACAAGTCCGACGCGAGGAACACCGCCACGCCCGCGTGATCGGCGGGCTGACCGAAGCGGCCGAGCGGCACCCACGCCGGGATCATGTGTTGCTCGTCTTCACCGACCCACTTCGAGTACGGCACCTGGAGCGACTCGGTGACGTCGGGCGCGATCGCGTTGACGCGAATGCCTTCCGCGCGCGTATTCGACCGCAAGCGAGCGGGTGAAGCCCGTGATCGCGGTCTTGAACGCGGAGTAGACGGCGCGCGTGGGAATGGCGCGGAACGCTTCGATCGTCGACACGTTGACGATCGAGCCGCCGCGCCGTTGTTCGATGAGCCGCGGGAGACCTCGCGCGACATCGCGAAGACGTGACCGAGGTTGACGCGATAGAGCTCGTCCCACTCGTCGTCGGTCTGTTCGTGGAACGGGCCGCGCCCACGGCCGTAGTGACCGACGTTGTTCACGAGAATGTCGACGCCGCCGTAGGAATCGAGCGCGGCCGTGAGGAGCGCGTGGGGTGCGCCGTCGTCGCGCACGTCGGTGACGACGCGATGCAACGTTCGCCGACCGCGACCTGGGTTGCGAGCGCGCGGTCAGCGTCGATCTCACCGAAGACGACGCTCGCGCCCTCGGCGACGAAACGCTCGACGATGCCGCGGCCGATTCCGCCACCGCCCCCGGTGACGATCGCGACCTTTCCGTCGAGCAAAGCCATCGGGGCGGCAGCCTAAGCGGCCACCGCCCCGATCGGCCGGGGGGACTTTGCCGATGCGTCGTTGAGGCCGCGTCACGCGGGTTCAGCGACGCATCGGGGGTTATGCCAGGGCGATGTTCAGCACGTCTCGGACGTCGCGACACCGGGTGCACGTTCAGCAGCTCGCGCACCTGCTCGGGCACGTCGTCGAGATCGGGCTCGTTGTCGATCGGGATGACCACGTCGGTCAGTCCGGCTCGGTGCGCCGCCAGCAGCTTCTGCTTCAGGCCACCGATCGGCAACACGCGTCCCTGCAGCGTCACCTCACCGGTCATACCGACGTTCGGCTTCACCGGACGTCCGGTGACCAACGACGCGAGCGCGGTGGTCATCGTGATGCCGGCCGACGGACCGTCCTTCGGGATCGCGCCCGACGGCACGTGCAGGTGGAACTTGCGGTGCTCGAACGCACCGGCAACACACCGAGCTCGTCCGCGTTCGACCGCACGAACGACAGCGCGATCTGCGCCGACTCCGACATGACGTCGCCGAGCTGACCGGTCACTTGCAGACCGGGCTCGCCGTCCATGGCGGTCACCTCGATCGTGAGCACGTCGCCACCGGCACCCGTGACCGCCAGACCCGTCGCGAGCCCGGGGATCGCGGCACGCGTCCGCGTCGTCGTGACGGAAGCGCGGCACGTCCGACGTACTCCTTCAAGTCGGGCTCGTCGACCACGACCGACGCACTCTCGCCAGGCGATCTTGCGCACGGTCTTCCGCGCGATCTTGCCGATCTGCCGTTCGAGGCCACGCACACCGGCTTCACGCGTCCACCCGCTCGACCAGCGCGTGGAACGCGGCGTCGGTGATGTCGAGCTCGTCGTCACGCAACCCGGCCTTCGCCCGCTGGCGCGGGAACAGGTGATGCTTGGCGATCGCGACCTTCTCGTCCTCGGTGTAACCGTCGAGCGTGCACGATCTCCATCCGGTCGAGCAACGGACCCGGGAATCGTGTCGAGCTGGTTCGCGGTCGCGAGGAACAACACGTCGGAGAGATCGAGGTCGAGCTCCAGGAAGTGATCGCGGAACGTGTGGTTCTGCGCCGGGTCGAGCACCTCGAGCAACGCGCTCGCGGGATCGCCGGACCAACCACCAGCCTGCAACTTGTCGATCTCGTCGATCAGCACGACGGGGTTCATCGCCTTCGCTTCGGTCAGCGCACGCACGATGCGACCGGGCCGCGAACCGACGTAGGTACGCCGGTGACCGCGGATCTCGGCCTCGTCGCGCACACCGCCGACGGCGACACGCACGAACGGACGACCCAACGCACGCGCAACCGACTCACCCAACGACGTCTTGCCGACGCCGGGCGGACCGACCAACGCGAGGATCGCACCCGAACCGCGACCGCTCTCGGCTGCCCAAGCCGCGCTCGCGGCGCAGCACGCGCACGGCCAGGAACTCGAGGATGCGGTCCTTCACGTCGCCCAGGCCTTCGTGATCGGCGTCCAGCACGTCGCGCGCGCCGCGAGATGTCGTTGCTGCTCGTCGGCGAACTCGCCCCACGGCAAGTCCGACGACCGCGTCGAGCCAGTTGCGCACCCACGCCTGTTCGGGGTTCTGCTGCGCCCATGCGCTCGAGCCGGTCGAGCTCTTTGTCGACCGCGAGCGCGCACCGCGTCGGGCAGTTCCTTCTCCGCGAACTTGGCGCGGTACTCCGCGACGACGTCGTCGTCGCCGTCGCCGAGCTCCTTGCGGATCTGCGTCCATCTGGCGGCGCAACAACATCTCGCGCTGCTGCTTGTCGAGATCGTCGGTGACGTTCGGTGCGGATCTTGTCCTTCAGCTCGAGATCGGCCAGCATCTCGCGCATCCACCCGAGCACGAGCTCGAGCCGCGCTTCGACGTCGACGGTCTCCAGCAGCTCGACGCGCTGCTCCATCGTCAGCTCGGGCGAGTAGCCGCGGTGTCGGCGAGCTGACCCGGGTCGTCGACCCCGGCGAGCACGTCGGCGATGCGACGTGCGCCACGGTGCTCGAGGATCGTCTCGACGACCGCGCGGTATTCACGTGCGAGCTCGCGGGCGCGCGGCGTCGGCGCGGCCTCGTCGACCATCCTCGACCTGCACGTGCAGCGCGCCGGCCGCGCCGAGCTTCGCCGCTGCCGACGCGGCCGCGGCCGATGCCGCGGATGACGAGGGCCTTCTGGTCCGTTGGGGAGGTCGCCGGCGCTCTCGATCGCGGCGATCGTGCCGACGGCTGCGAAGCGACCGTCGACGCGAGGAACGAGCACGATCCGGTCGCCGGCATCGGCGGCCGCCGCGCCGGCCCGCTTCGCCTCGTCGGTCTCGAGCGCGATCGTCACCACCATCTGCGGCAGCACGACGCCTTGGGTGAGCGGCAACAGGGGCAGGAGTTGGGTTTGGTGTCTGACATAGTGCCGGTGTAACGACGGGGGGCATTCCCGATTCCCACGGTCGGTTTTCGGAGGCGGCTCGATGGCTGGTCGGCCAAACGTCCTGTTCATCACGGCCGACCAGTGGCGGGGCGACTGCCTGGCGCGGCCGCGCACCCGGTCGTGCGCGACCCCGAACCTCGACCGGCTGGCCGCGCGGCGGCGTCTCGTTCCGCCGCCATTTCGCCCAGGCCGCGCCCTGCGGGCCGAGCCGGGCCGCGCTCTACACGGGCATGTACCTGATGAACCACCGGTCGGTGCTGAACGGCACGCCGCTCGACGCCCGCCACGACAACGTCGCGCTCGTCGCCCGCCGCCTCGGCTACGAACCCGCGCTCTTCGGCTACACCGACACGAGCATCGATCCCCGCACGGTGCCCGCCCGACGACCCGCGCCTGTCGCGATACGAAGGGGTGCTGCCCGGGCTTCGATCCGGTCTGCCATCTCCCCGAGAGCGAGCCGTTCGGCGTGGCTCGACTGGATGCGCGCCGACGGCGTCGACGTGCCCGACGAGTGGCGGCCCGTTCGTCGACCGAACCGGCGCCCGGCACGCGGTGGCGCACCCAGTACGACGCCGAACACTCGCAGACGGTGTTCCTCACCGACCGGTTTCTCGAATGGGCATCGGCCACGCCGGCTGACCGCCCGTGGTTCGCGCACATCTCGTTCCTGCGGCCGCATCCGCCGTTCCTCGCGCCCGCGCCCTACGACACGATGTTCGATCCGGCGTCGGTGCCCGCGCCCGTGCGCGCGCGCGACGCGTGCCGAGGAAGGCGCGCAACATCCGTTGCTCGGCGTCATGATCGACCATCCGTTCCTGAAGTCGCCCGACGACGAGCAGGAACAGCGCGAGCTGCAGGCGACCTACTACGGCATGATCGCCGAGGTCGACGACCAGATGGCGCGGCTGCTCGACTGGCTCGAGCGATCCGGACAGGCCGACGCACGATCGTGATCTTCACGAGCGATCACGGCGAGAACCTCGGCGACCACTACATGCTGCACAAGCTCGGATGGTTCGACTCAGTCGTACCACGTGCCGTTGATCGTCGCGCGGACCGGGCGTCGTCGACGGCGGTCGCGTCGTCGACGCGTTCACCGAGCACGTCGACGTGCTGCCGACGATCTGCGAACTGCTCGGCGCCGACGTTCCGTTGCAGTGCGACGGTCGCGCGCTGACGCCGTGGCTGCGCGGCGAGTCGCCCGACGACTGGCGCGCCGAGTACGCACTTCGAGTTCGACTTCCGCGATCCCGACAGTCCGCGCTGTTCGAAGACGTGTTCGGCGTCACGATGGAAGAGTGCTGCGCTCGCGGTGCTTGCGCGACGACCACGGCAAGTACGTGCAGTTCTCCGGGCTATCCGGCGCTGCCGTCGATCTTCTTCGACCTCGACGCCGACCCCGCGCAGATCCACAACGTCGCCGGCGATCCCGCGTACGCGGCGACGGTGCTCGACTACGCGCAGCGCATGCTCGCCTGGCGCATGCAACACACCGAACGCACGCTCACCGGCATGAAGCTGACGATGCACGCCGGCCTCGTCGAACGCCGCGCCGCACGGAAGTGACCCATCTGATGGCGCAGAAATTGTCGCTATGCGGGAAAAAGCGTGCCATCAGATGGAACGGTTTTGCCCGTCGATAGTCTCCCGGCTGGTGGATGCACGGACGTTTTTCGGGCTCGAACCGACAACGGACACGAACCGCTGGCGGATGCCGGTCACGCTCGGCCTGACCTCGGGCACCGGCGCGCTGTTCGGCGGGTGCGGGCTCGGCGCGTGCATCGAAGCGATGGAGGAACTGACGGGCCGGCCGTGCATCTGGGCGACCGCGCAGTACCTCGTCGTTCGCAACGCCGCCGTCGGTCGTCGAGCTCGACGTCATCGAAGTCGTGCGCGGCCATCAGATCTCGCCAAGCGCGCGTCATCGCGCACGTCGGTGACACCGAGATCCTCACGGTGCTCGGCGCGCTCGGCACGCGCCCGCTGCCACTCGACGGCCAGTGGGCGGTACGATGCCCGACGTACCGTCCGCCCGAAGACTCGCCGCCGCGCCGGATGATGGATCGAACCACGAAGGGCGCATCAGCAGCCGCCTCGACGGCAAGCTCGCGAACGGCCGCGGCCGGACGAGCTTCCCGGGCCGCCCGGCATCGGGCAACTCCGCGCTGTGGATCCGCATGCCCGAGATGCTCGAAGATGTCGGCAGCGGCACTCGCGATCATCGGCGACTTCGTGCCGTTCGGCATCGGCCAGGCCCTCGGCAAGCGCGCCGGCGGCAACAGCCTCGACAACACGTTGCGCGTCGCGCACCGTG
Source organism: uncultured Actinomycetes bacterium (assembly GCA_963841195.1). Classification (GTDB taxonomy): domain Bacteria; phylum Actinomycetota; class Acidimicrobiia; order IMCC26256; family PALSA-610; genus CAWJBX01. The sequence goes on from CAWJBX010000008.1 coordinate 60,629, forward strand.
TACCAACCGAATGGGTGCTCGCCGACGTGCGCGTGCACGCCGTCGCCGACGGCTTCGGTCACGGGCTCGTGCACCTCTGGGCGCGAGGACGGCACACTGCTCGGCACCGCGAGCCAGTCGACGATCGTGCGCACGTGGCGCGACGATCAATCACATCCACTCACCGAGTTGGAAGGCGAATTGCAACGATGAGCGTTCCGCAGCGTTACGGCATCACGTTCCCGTTCGACGGCTTGCACGTTGCTCGACCAGCGCGAGATCGTCCGCGAACTCGTCGACCTCGGCTACACCGATCTCTGGTCGGCCGAGTCGGGTGGCTACGACGCCTTCATCACCGCTCGTCGCGTGCGGCCCAGTGGGCGCCCGAACTCCGCTTCGGCACTGCGATTGTTCCCGTGTACACGCGCGGCGCCCACACGTTGGCGTCGACGGTCGCGTCGATGTGTCAAGCCGCGCCCGGACGCTTCGCGCTCGGCATCGGGACGTCGTCCGATGTGATCGTCGAACGTTGGAACGGCTTGACGTTCGACAAGCCGTATCAGCGCGTCCGCGACACGATCGCGTTCCTGCGCGCCGCGCTCACCGGCGAGAAAGTCGACGAGGAATACGAAACGTTCCGCGTGCGCGGGTTTCGGCTCGGCATCAAGGTTCCCGAACAGCCGCCGATCCTCGTCGCCGCCTTGCGCGAGGGGATGCTCGAGCTCGCGGGCACGAAGGGCGACGGCGCGATCATCAACTGGCTGTCGGCCGACGACGTGAAGACGGTTGTGCCCCACGTCGGTGCCGACAAGGAAATCGTCGCGCGCATCTTCGTGTTCCCGGTCGACGACGCGGCAACGGCGCGGGCCGTCGGCAAGCGCGCGATCGCGTCGTACCTCACGGTTCCCGTGTACGCAGCGTTTCACGAATGGCTCGGACGCGGCGACGAACTGCAAGACCTCTGGCGGCTCTGGAAAGAAGGCGACCGCAAGGCCGCCGCCGAATCGATCCCCGACCACGTCGTCGACGACTTGTTGGTGTGGGGCTCACCCGAAGCGTGCAAAGAACACATCGCCCGTTACATCGAGAACGGTGTCACCACGCCGGCGCCCGCCTTGTTCTGCGGACCGGATCAGTTGCAAACCGTGTTGCGCGCACTCGCGCGCTGACGCACACCGACGCGCGGCTACGCGACCGACTTGAGGTGCACCTCGTCGTGGCGGACGTGCGCGAGGTGCAACGCAACGAGTATCCGCACGACCCAGTAGCCAGGATCGATCTCACCACCGTGCAGTGAGAAGCGCGCGGAAGTCGGCGCCGCGTGATGATTGTTGTGCAGCCCCTCACCGCCGGTGACGAGCGCGAGCGACTTCAGGTTCGTCGCCGAGTTCTTGTACGGGCGCGCGCCAAACGTGTGCGTAACCGCATTGATTGCACCGGCGAGCATGACGTAGAGCACCGCGTGAATGCCGGCCGCGGCGAAACCGGTGATCAAACCGAAGCCGAGCGCCCACATGACGACGACGAGGATCGAAATGCCGAACGCGAGTCCGAAGAGCGTGTGGTCGAAGAACAGCGCGTCGAGACGATCGGTCGGGATGTCGCGTGCGTACTTCTGCAGATTGCGCTTGTCGGCCGCGGTCTTCTTGTACAGGCCGACGTTGCCGAGTTGCACGCGCCAAAAGCCCAGAACGGCCGGGCTGTGCGGATCTTCGGGGGTGTCAGTGGCCGCGTGGTGCTTGCGGTGCACGGCCACCCACTCGCGCGGTCGCATACCGGTCGTGATCCAGATCACGAAACGAAAGGGCAGTGCGGCCAGCGGCTCAACCGCGAGCGCCCGGTGACTCAACGATCGGTGCAGGTACACCGTGGTCGCGAAGATCGCGCATTGCGTCACGACGAAGGCCGCAACAATTGCGGCGAGCAACTGCGTCGGAGACATCTCAAAAATCGTACTACCGACCTGTAGGTAGACTCATCACATGGCGTTACCGGTGCCCCCGGGAGAGCCGACGCCCGGGACCTCGACGAAAGATCTCATCCTCGTCGTCGCGCGCCGCCGTTTTGCCGACACCGGATACGCAGGCACCAGCCTCAACGAGATCGCCGACGAAGTCGGAATCCGCCGGCCGAGTCTCCTGCACCATTACCCGTCCAAAGAAGAGCTGTACCGCGCCGTGCTGCTCGATTCGTTTGCGGGCTGGGTGACGCTCGTCGAAGAAGCCAACCTCGGACCGCGCGAAGGATGGCCGCAGGTCGAGCGGATGTTGCGCGCCGCGTTCCGTTTCTTCGAAGAGAGTCCCGATTTCGTGCGGCTCGTGCGCTGGGAAGCGCTCGTCGGCGGAAACATGCTCCAGAACGAACTGCACATCCTTTTGAAGCCGTTGTTCGACCGCGGCGCCGCCTGGCTCGAGCGCGAAATGGATGCCGGGCGGTTACGGCGTTACGACGCCCGGCAACTGCTCCTCACTGGTTACGGCGCGGTGCTGTCGTATCTGTCCGATGCGTCGCTGATGAACGAACTGCTCGACACCGATCCGCTTTCACCGATCGCGCTCGCGGCTCGCCGCGAACACGTCATCGACGTCTTGCGCAACGCCGTCGCGACCTAGCGCCCGCTACCACGTGACGAGTTCGCGCCAGCGCGCGAGCAACGACGCGTCGCCGAACACTTCCAACTGCTCGGGCGCGACGCGTCCGTACAGGAACAGCAGGAGGTCGGACGCCGTGCCGCGCGCGGCAACGTCGGCTTTGGCGTGTTCGCGCGTCACGTCGACGCCGTCGGGTGTCAGCCGCACCAGCCACTCGCCCTCGCCGTCGGTTGCATGCAGGTGCAACGTCTCGCCGTTCCCGCGCACGCGCTCCGACCACGGCCAGAACGGAACGAGCCAGAAGAACTCGTCGACGCCGTCGACCGCGAGCTCACGTGCGATCGGCTCCGCGCCAACCGCAGCCGCAAGTTGCGCGTCGTACCGATGCACTGCCGTCTCGACCGCCATGCGTCGGGCCCAGAATCCGCTGCTCTGATCCGACGTCCACGTCCACAACTCGACACCGGGACCGGCGGCGCGCAGCGCGTCGGCCAACGGATCGACGCCGGTCGCGAACCAATCGAGAATCTCGTCGGCACCGGGCGGCGCCGCTTCGGACCAGTGCTCGCCGCGCGCGTCCGAGCGTTCGACGAGGATGCGCGTTACCCAGCGATGAATGCGTCCGATGTGCCCGACGAGATCTTCGACGCGCCACTCCGGGCACGACGGCACCTGCGCGTCGACGCCGGCCGTGCGCGCGGCCGCAGCCAAAACATTGCCCTCGTGTTGCAGCGCGTCGACACGCGCGCCGAACTCCACGCGCGTCACCCTACCGGCGCCGGCTCCAGCAGCTCGGGGCCGTTGTTGTCGGGCTTGTTGACGAGCGTCGACACCGCCCACCGTTCGAGCACACCGTCAGCGGCAGGAAGCAACAGCTTGTGCAGCGCGGCCGTGTCGTGGTTCTCGCGGTCGAGCCACTGATCCCATGCCGACTCGGGGAGAATTACCGGCATCCGGTCGTGCACCGGCGCGACGAGCGAGTTCGCTTCCGTCGTGATGATCACGCACGTACGAATGCGCGGCGCGTCGTCACCGATCTTCGGGTCGTGCCAGATCTCCCACAACCCTGCGAACGCGAGCGGCTCACCGTCGCGCGCCCGAAAAAACCACGGCCGCTTCGGCTTCTTCTTGAGCTCCGACGGGAGTGCTTCCCACTCGTAGAACCCGTCCGCGGGAATGATGCACCGCCGCCGCTCGAACGCGCGCTTGTACGAGTTCGCGGTCGTGATGCGCTCGGCGCGCGCGTTGATCTGGCGGTCGCCGATCGAGAGGTCTTTCGCCCACGACGGCACCAGACCCCAGCGCACGAGGTCGAGCACGCGATGCCCTTGACTCTCGGCCACCACCGGCACTTCGGCGCGGGGCGTGACGTTGTAGTTCGGCTCCGACTCGTCGACCCGCACCTCTTCGACGTTGAAGCGCTCGGCGAGGATCGTCGGCGACGACACGGAGACATAGCGGCCGCACATGACTACTGGTCGACTCCGCGCTCCGCTCCCTGCGCGCTCGTCTGGTGCATCGATCGACCTCTCTGCCTCTTTCGCGGTGGTCGCTGCGCTGTCGTCTCCGCCACTCGTCTACTCGTCCGGATCCGTCGACGTCATCGGCACGAAAATCACCCTACGGCCGTCGAACCAGATCGTGGCTCCTGACGTAGTCAGCCCTCGACGCCCCCGGTCGTCGACTCCCCCGCCCCCCCAAACCGTAAATCGCTTGACCTCTGTCGTCTCATACCCCAAAGTAGAGACCGACCGGTCGGTTTTTCTTGTAAACAACAGCAAAAGGCCTGGTAAACGCCATGATGGTCAAGACGACATCCAAGGGAGAGCGCACCCGCCAGCGGATTGTGGAGATGGCGGCGCCCATCTTCAACTGCCAGGGCTACGTGGGCGCCTCGATGCGCGACCTGACCCAGGCGACCGGTCTCGAAAAGGGCGGCATCTACAACCACTTCGGCTCCAAGGAGCAGCTCGCGCTCGAGGCGTACGACTACGCGATGGCGCGCGTCACCAATGCGCTTGCCCGCTCCCAAGACGGCGCCACCGACGCGCCCGACCGCATGGTCCGCATGATTCGCGCATTCGCAGTGACCGCCCGCACGCCGGCCATCGAAGGCGGCTGCCCGATCATGAACACTGCGATCGAAGCCGACGACACGCACCCCGAACTGCAGGCCCGGGCTCGCGAGTCGATGACGTCGTGGCACCGGTTGGTCGGCCGCATCGTGAAGGACGGCAAGGCCGAAGGCACGCTGCGCGGCGACATCGATCCCTACGCCCTTGCGTCGACCATCACCAGCGCGCTCGAAGGCGCGCTGATGCTCTCTCGCCTGTACGACGACCCCGCGCACATGGATCGCGTGGTCGACCACTTGATCGCGCACGTCGAGACGCTGCGCGCAAACCCGGAGGTGGGCCAATGACCGCCGTGGAAGAAGGAATCCGCTCCCGAACAATTCAATGGACCGATCCGGCCCGCACTCGGTTCGCGCTCCGCAACCGAGACGGCTACGCGCGTCTCGCGGCCATCAAGGCCGGCGAAGCGTCACCGCCGCCCGCCGTCGCCGCGCTCGGTCTGACACTCGATCTCATCGAACGCGGCCGCACCGTGTTCTCGCTCGTCGCCGACGAACTGCACGAGAACCCGATGGGCACGATGCACGGCGGCGTTGTCGCGACGCTCGTGGACACCGCGATGGGTTGCGCGGTGTCGTCGACGTTGCCCGCCGACGCGTCGTTCACGACACTCGAGTTGAGCACGAACTTCACGCGCGCGATCACGACCGGCACCGGCCGTATCTACGCCGAAGGCCGCGTCGTGCACTCGGGCGGACGCGTCGCAACGACCGAAGCCCGCGTCTACGACGAATCGGGTTTGGTGTACGCGCACGCGACGTCGACGTGCTTGATCACGAGGAACTTGCGATGAACGCGTACACGGTTACGAAGCCGATGTGCGTCGACGAGACGCAGCTGACTGTGCGGCCGATCACCATCGGCGACGTCGAAGGTCTCGACGACCTCTTCACGCGCCTGTCCCCCGAGTCGGTGCACTTCCGCTTCTTCTCGCCGATCCGCCGTCCACCGCGTGCGTATCTTCTGCGCCTCGCCGACGTCGACCACGGGCGGAGAGATGCCCTGGTCGCGCTGCATGGCAACCAGATTGTCGCGGTCGGCGCGCTACGACGCTCCGGCCGGCGCCCACGACGCCGAGATTGCGCTGACGGTCGCCGACGAATGGCAGCACCGGGGTATCGGCCTGCGTCTCGCGCGCCGGCTCGCGGTGTTGGCCGCCAGCCGCGGCTACGAACACTTCACGGCGTCGATGCTCCCGGACAACCGGGCCGCGTTGAGTCTCGTGCGCAAGCTGTCGCCCGACGCGACCGTGCGTTTCGCAAGCGGCGGTTACGAAGCGACGATGCCGTTCGCGCCCGCGTGCTGATTCGTCAGCGCGCGCGTCCGTTGCTCCGCGCGCGGTCTTTCAATCGGTAGACGAATCGAAGACCCGACCAGCCGTCGTCGACCGCGCAGACCTTGTTGTCGACGAGACCGTGCGTGAGACCAACTTCGCGCACGATGCCTTCGCGCAAGTCAGTCGCAACACACGCGCCGCGCTTCGGCCACGCGATCCAGAGACCGCCGTTCGGCGCGAGCGCGTTCGCGAAGCCGTCGAACCGACGCTCGAGTTCTGCGAGCCGCGTCGCGAAGAACAACACCACGTCTTGCGTCGAACGCACTTGCGTACGCAGCCGCACGCCGTCGGGAAGCGGTGCAAGCGTCTTTTCGAAGCCTTCGGGCGCTCGCACGAGAGCGACGCGCGCGCCCGGCTTGATGCCCAACTTCTTCGACAAGGGTGTTCCCGAGTACCCCGCCACGACTCGAAGTCAACCGCAGTGCGTCACGCGCGGTCAATCGCCCGCGCGGTCGACGCGCCCGCGCGGAACGCGCGGTCGCGGCAGCACAAGCCGCTTGCGTCTTTACAACTCGTTCGCGTACCAACCGATCGACGGCCTGTCTCCCCGCTCGGAACAAACGGGTGCCCGGTTGCGTTGACGATTCCTGACTCTTCCACTCGATTTTCGGGCGACATCCGATCTAGTCTGCCCGCCGTCTCCGAAAAAGAGGTCTGCCATGGCGCTGCGCTTGGGCGAAGAAGCCCCGAATTTCACGGCCGAATCCACTGAGGGCGAGATCAACCTGTACGACTACCTCGGCGACAGCTGGGGCGTGCTGTTCTCACACCCCAAGGACTTCACCCCGGTCTGCACGACGGAGCTCGGCGCAGTTGCCAACCTGAAGCCCGAGTTCGACAAGCGCAACGTCAAGGTCCTCGGCCTCTCGGTCGACCCCCTCGACAGCCACAAGGGCTGGGCCGACGACATCGCCGACGTCACCGGCGCGGCGCCGAACTACCCGATCATCGCCGACTCCGACTTCGCGGTTTCGAAGCTCTACAACATGCTTCCCGCCGAGGTCTCGGGCGACCCGAGCAAACGCACGCCGGCCGACAACATGACGGTCCGCAACGTGTTCGTCATCGGGCCCGACAAGAAGCTGAAGATGATCCTCGTCTACCCGATGACGACGGGTCGCAACTTCCAAGAGATCCTGCGCGTGATCGACTCGTTGCAGCTCAACTCCAAGTACGCGGTGGCGACACCGGCCGACTGGAAGCAGGGCGAAGACGTCATCATCACTGCGGCAGTTTCGAACGAGGACGCCGACAAGAAGTTCCCCGGCTGGAAGCAGGTCAAGCCGTACCTGCGCACCACCGCGCAACCCAAGTAACCGGCGCTTAGGCCGGGTCGCGCACGTACTCCCAGCCACCGTCTCGTAAGTAGAGACGGTGGCGGCGACCCGGCGCGTCGAGTTGGCCGAGGTCGTGATACGCGACGTCCTCGGTGTACACGCAGATTGCGCTGCCGTCGTCGGCGAAGTGGAAGCGCGGCAAGTAGTCGACGGGTGTGAGTTCGGAAGCGGCGGCGAGCGCGTCGTCGACGCGTTCGAACCGCAACAGGTCGAGCAGCGTGACATATTGCGGCGGCGCCAGTTCGATCTCGCCCGCCGCCCGCGCCGCGAGCGCAACGGCTGGCTCGAACCATTGGATCTTTTCGGTTTCGGCGCCGTCGGCAACTGCGTCACCACCGGCGACGGGCCCGACGAAGAACCACGTTGCGAATCGTTTCGGCGCGATCTCCGGCGTCGTCCAGTTCGAGAAGTGGATCAACGCGTCGGGATCGACGTCGACCGCCGCTTCCTCCTTCGCTTCGCGCGCGGCGGCGCGGCGCGCGGCTGCGTCGAGGTCGGCCGGATCGTCGGCGTAGTCCTCGGGATCGATGCGGCCGCCGGGAAACACCCACGCGCCACCGTGAAACGCGAGCTTCGACGAGCGGCGGCCCAACAACACTTCGAGTCCATGTTCGCCGTCGCGTAACAACACCACGGTCGCGGCCGGCGCGGCGTCGGCCCCGCTCGGTTCGTTACTCCGAGAACTCACCCAGTTCGTCACTCACATGGCTCCCTCGCCTGCGCCGTCCGTGGCTCCGCTCGTCCGCACAGTCTCGAGTTCTCCCGCTTCGTGCCGAGCCCGCAACACCTTCTTGTCGAACTTCCCGACCGACGTCTTCGGCACTTCTTCGATGAAGCTCCAGCGTTCTGGGACCTGCCACTTGGCGACGTGACCACCCAGGTATTCGGCGAGGGCGCCCGCGTCGACATTCGATCCGGGTTTGCAGACGACACATGCGAGGGGCCGTTCGTCCCAACGCGGATCGGGAACACCGATCACGCTCGCCTCGACCACATCGGGGTGGCCCATCAACAGATTCTCGAGCTCCACCGAACTGATCCACTCACCGCCCGACTTGATGACGTCCTTCGCCCGGTCGGTGATCTGCACGTAACCGTCGGGCGAAACCGTGCCGACGTCGCCGGTGCGCAACCAGCCGTCGTCGAACTTCTCCGGCGCCGGATCGCGGTAGTAGGCGGCCGTGATCCACGGGCCGCGCACTTCGATCTCGCCGACGGCCTCCCCGTCCCACGGCAGGGCCTGGCCCTGGTCGTCGACGATGCGGAGCTCGACCCCGCCGACAACGCGGCCCGTCTTGGCGCGCCACTCCATCTCCTCGGCTGCGCCCAGTTCGACACGCGACGGCGGATGGGCGACGGCCGCCAGCGGTGACGTCTCCGTCATCCCCCACGCCTGCACGATGCGCACGCCGTAGTCGCGCTCGAAGTTCTCCATGAGCGTGCGGGGAACCGCAGAACCGCCGCAGATGATCATCCGCATCGAAGAGAGATCGATCTCGTGGTCTTGGCCGTAGCGGTAGATGTCGGCCCAGATCGTAGGCACCGCGCCTGCGAACGTGACCCGCTCCTCTTTCACCATGCGCGTGATCGGTTCGGCTTGCAAGAACTTGCCGGGCATGACGAGATCGGCGCCGCACAAGAACGCGGCGTACGGAATGCCCCACACGTTGGCATGGAACATCGGCACGATCAACAAGATGCGGTCGCGTTCGGAGAATCCGAGTGCGTTCGGCATCATCGCCGCCATCGAATGCAAGAACGCGCTGCGATGCGAGTACGCAACCCCCTTCGGGTTGCCCGTGGTGCCCGACGTGTAACACATCGCGGCCGCTTGGCGTTCGTCGAGTTCGGGCCACGGATATTCGTTGGGCTCGGCCGCAAGCAGTTCGTGATAGCGCGAGATCGGAATGTCGTGGCCGAGTCCGTCGACATCGCCGTTGCCCACGACGACAAAATGCTTGACGGTTGTCAGCTCCGGCACGATCTTCGACAAGACCGGGATCAGCGAATCGTCGACGATGACGACTTTGTCTTCGGCGTGGTTGATCACGTACGCAAGCTGTTCCGGGAACAGCCGAATGTTCAACGTGTGAAGTACCGCACCCATCGACGGGATCGCGAGGTACGCCTCGATGTGTTCTTGCGAGTTCCACATGAACGTGCCGACGCGCTCGCCGCTCTCGACACCGAGCTTCTTCAATGCGAACGCGAGCCGGTTCGCGTTGGCGCCGATTTCTGCGAAGGTGGCGCGGCGCGGGCCGTCGTCGCCCCACGAGACGCATTCGCTGTTCGGATAGACGCGCGCGCCGTGGCGCAGCGCGTGGGTGATCGTCAGTGGAAAGTCCTGCATGGTGCTCGGGATCACGGGTGCCTCCTCGTCGCAGGACATTCGCCGCGCCCGGCCGGGCGGGTCAATATCACCAGCCCAGAATCGCGCCGATAATCAAGCCGAGCACGAACAAGCTGCCGGCCCGACGCGTGACCACGAACGACAACGCTGCGAAATAGAGCGGCCAGACCGGGTTCGGGAACGGCGACTTTGCCGGCTTCGGGTGCGAATAGGCCGCGAACACCCGGCGCAGCACCGGAAGCGAGAACACGACGAGCAAGGAAGCGACGGGGAGAACGCGTGCGATCACGAGCGCAGCGATCGCGACATAGAACGCGACGAACATTCCTTGCGTCAGTTTGCGAGCGCGGGCTTCGCCGAGGATGACGGGAAGGGTGTGCGTGCCGTCGGCCGCGTCCCACGGGATCTTGTCGATGTGCTTGCCCATGAGCACTGTCGTGCAGAGCAGCGCGTACGGCAACGACGCGAGGAGCACGGCGCCCGGAATGTGGCCCGTCGCCGCGTAATACGTGCCGCCGACCATCAGCGGCCCCCAGACGACCAGCACGGTGGGTTCGCCGAGGCCGTGCTTCTTCAAGCGCAGCGGCGGTGCGGTGTACGCGGCCGAGAGCAGGAAGCCGCCGAGCGCGAAGGCGATGATCGGCCAGCCCTGCGCCACCGCCAGGGTGATCATGATCGCCAGGCAGATCAGGTTGACGACCAGCGCACACAGCGCCAGGCCCTTGCGGGTGATCACACCCGAGAGCACCGGGTGCGGCGAGTACAGATTGCGGGGATAGTCCTCGCGGTCGGTCCCGACGCCGAGATCGAAGAGGTCGTTCATCAGATTGTTCGCCATGTGGGCGAGCACGATCCCGACGGCCGCGAGCGAATACCAGCCCCACGCGACGCTGTCACCTCGGTAAATGGCGAGCAGACCGGCCAGCGCGGCCGCCACGAGGGTCATCGGCAGGACCCCGGCCCGCGTCAGGTACAGCCACTTGGACACCGGATCGAGGCGGCCTTCCGGCGGATTCGTTGTCGCCAGGACGTACCGCCAATTGTGAAAGACGCCACTTCTGGGGGCCTGAGAAGTCCCCTGACCTGCAGAGATCTCGGTCACATGCCGAAGCCTAGGACTCGATGCAAGAAATCGCCCTCCAACCCGTCACCAAATGGCATCCGCGAGCGAATACGCCCTCGAAGGAGGTCCGCTCCGTATGACCATGACCCAGACTGCGACCGACGTGCAGATCGTCCCCCTCACGATGAGCACCGCCGAGGTCCGCTTGGCCGCCGGCGCCGGTTCCGTCAGCATTGGCAAGGTCAGTTCCGCGAACGGACGCTGGTATTGGCAGCACCGAGACGGCGAGCAGAGCTCCCCGATCGCGGAGAGCCGTTCCGACGCCGCGACGGCGTTGGCGAGCTATCACCGCGCCTTCAAGCCGCAGCCTTCCGTTGCTGCTGCGCCGGCGCGGCCCGCGGGCGAACCGGTACGCAAGCTTCTTTTCGGCTGACTTAGCCGCCGTAGTTCATGCGCGTGTCCTCCATGCGGAGGACTTCCGTCGCTTCGTCTTTCAAGAACGCGGCGTTGACGACCTCACCGCAGAACAACGTGTGGTTGCCGATGTCGACGGTTTGGCGGACTTCGCATTCGACGTACGCGACCGACTGCGCGAGAACGGGCGCGCTCGTCGCGGGGCCGTCGAAGTATTCGAAGCCGTTGAGTGTGTGCGCGCCGAGATCGACGTCGACGGGTTTCGTGAACTTGCGGACAATCGCCCGGTCTTCGCGATCGATCAGGCAGAGCGCGAACACGTTGGACGCGCTGACGAGCTCGTGCGTAAACGCCTCGTGTTCAATCGACACGCCGAGCCACTTCGGATCGAAGGAAAGTTGCGTCGCCCAGTTGAGGGTCATGCCGTTGCGGCGCTCGGCCTTGTCGGTCGAACCGACGACATAGAGACCGCTCGGCATCTTCCACAACACGCGCCGCCGCAACCGGTCGTACTCGTCGGGGTCGGCACCTTCGGGAAACGGCGGAACGGGTCCTTCTTTGACGGGCATGCGTCGAGGCTAGGCGCGTGCCGAGTGTTCGGAGCCGAGCAAAGGACCAAATGTTCACGCTGAACGCGCTTTCGGTCCTTTGCTGAACCTGAAACCGTAGGCTTTGGTGATGACGTTCGACATCATTTGCGAGATCGAGCCGCCGACCCGGCCTGATCTCGTGCACGTGCGTCATCAGATCGGGGTGCTCGGCAAGATCGCGACGCAGTTCCTCGTGCCCGACAACCACATCGGCCGCGCGACCGTGTCGAGCATCGCGGTTGCGCACGAAGTCGAACAGATGGGCGGCAGCTGCATCGCGTGCCTCAACGCGCGCGACCGCAACTTGCTCGGTTTTCGCCGCGACCTGCTCACCGCCGCGGCCTACGGCGTCGACCAGTTCCTTTTCGTGTACGGCGACCGTCCCGCGTCGGGAACGCGCACCGGTCATCTCACCGTGCGGTCGATGATCGAAGAGCTCCGCGGGTCGCCGCACGGGCCGTTTCGGGTCGGTGTCGCGGCGGGTGCCGGTCCGCTTCCGGAGTGGAAACGGGAGGCCGACTTCGTGTGCGCGCAGGTGCAGTTCTCCCTCGACGACCTGCTGGCCTGGCGCGACCGCATCAACTTCGAAGGTCCCGTCTACGCGGGGGTGATGGTCGTTGCGAGCACTGCAATGGCGCGCAAGATCTCAGGCGATGCGCCACAACTTCAGGTGCCAAAGGACTGGATCGACGACATCGAACGTGATCCCGACGCGGGCGTCGCGCGCGCCTGCGACCTCGTCGTGGCGATACGCGAGTCCGAGGCGTTCGACGGCGTGCACCTGATTCCGGTGAGCCGTTACCGCGACGTGGCCGCACGTCTGGAACGTGAACTGAGCTAGACGCGCTCGAGCACGATGACCGGAATGATCCGCGTCGTCTTTTGCTGGTACTCGTTGAAGCCGGGCATGAGATCGGCTTGGGCGCGGAAGAGGCGGTCGCGCTCTTCGCCCTGCGTGACGCGCGCACGAGCGGTATACGTCTCGCCGGGCAACTCGACCGTTACCTCGGGATGCGCGACAAGGTTGTGGTACCACGCGGGGTTCGTCGGCGCTCCGCCTTTCGACGCGATGATGACGATGTTGTCGCCGTCGCGCGTGTACACGACCGGGTTCGTCCGCGGTTCGCCGGATTTCGCGCCCGTCGTCGTGATCAGCACGAGCGGCGATCCAGCGAACTGACCATCGACCTTGCCGTCGTTGTTCCGGAACTCGTCGATGAGATTGCGGTTGAAGTCGTTGAGGCTCGTCATGGGTCGGGTCAACACATCTGGGTACCGGGTTGTTCCGGGCCCTAAGGTCGGCGGCGGTGGACGTCGACCTCACCGACCTCGATCTGTTCGCACACGGCTTTCCGCACGAGGTGTTCACGCAGTTGCGGCGCGACGCGCCCGTGATGTGGCACGAGCCGACCGAACACACACCTGATGGCGAGGGCTTTTGGTCGGTTCACACCCACGCGGCATGCATGACCGTGGTGCACGATCCGAACGCGTACTCGTCGGTGACGGGCGGCGATCGCCCGTATGGCGGCACAACGCTCAACGACCTGCCGATCGCGGGTCAGATGCTGAACATGATGGACGACCCGCGTCATCAGCGCGTGCGGCTCCTCGTGAGCAAAGGCCTGACGCCGCGGACGATCGCGCGTCTCGAAGACGACCTCCGGGCGCGGACGGGGCGGCTCGTCGACGACGTCCTCAACGGTGGCGGTGCGTGCGACTTCGTGGTCGACATTGCCGGCGAGCTTCCGATGCAGGCGATCTGCGTCTTACTCGGCATTCCCGAAGCCGACCGTCATCAGCTGTTCAGCTGGATCGAGCATTCCTTCGATTTCAAAGGCGACCGGGGATCGTTCGAGACGACCGAAGAGGTCGCGCACGCAGCCGGGTCGATGTTCGCGTACGGCAGCGAACTCATCGCGGAGAAGCGTGCGTGCCCGGCCGACGACATGCTCTCGGTCGTCTGCCACGCCCGGCTCGACGGCGAAGAGCCGCCGACGCTCACCGATCAAGAACTGCAATTCTTCTTTTCACTGTTGTGGGCGGCGGGTGCCGACACGACGCGCAATTCGATCGCGGGTGCGATCGTCGCGATGGGCGCGTTCCCGGACCAACTCGCGCTGCTGCGCGACGACCGGTCGGTGATGCCGACCGCGGTCGAAGAGATCGTGCGGTGGACGCACCCGGCTTCGTACAACCGGCGTACGGCGACGCGCGTCGTCGAACTCGAAGGCCAAACGATCGCGCCGGGCGACAAAGTCGTCTTCTGGGAAGCGTCGGCAAATCGCGACGAGCGCGTGTTCGCCGACCCGTTCCGATTCGATCTGCGCCGCGACCCGAACCCGCACCTCGGCTTCGGCCACGGGATACATCACTGCCTGGGCGCCAACCTCGCGCGCCTCGAGATCAAGGTCGTGCTCGACGAACTCTTCGACCGCGTGCGCGACGTGCAGCTCACGGGCGACGTCGAATGGACCCGGAGCAACAAGCACACCGGCATCCGCCACTGCCCCGTCCAACTCGTCGCGCCCTAAAAACCCACCCATCACATGGCGCAGTTTTTCCCGGATAGCGGGAATTTCTGCGCCATCAGATGGAACGGTTTTTCCCGGCTTGTTTCTATTTCTTGGTGCCGGGGCCGCTGCCGGCGGGCCAGGTGATCGGCGACATCGACGTCGTCGTTTCCCCGGGCGGGGGCGGCGCGGCCATCGGCGGCAACGCCGGCGCCGCGGTGGGCGGATCAGTCGCCGAGAACGCGACCATCTTCGTATAGATGTCGTAGACGCGCTGACCGTACAGCGCGCCCGTCGCCCACGTACCCCACAAGTCCCACCAGGTCTGCACCTTGCCGCGGAACCCGAGCTTCAACGATCCGGGCATCAAGATCGGATCGGTGTAATCGGCCTCGGGGAAGTTGGGATCGACGTAGATGCGCAGCTCTTGGAGCTGTGCGCGCACACCCGTCTGCGCGTCGGGGAAGTCGAAGCCGTGTGCGCACGAGTCGCACCAACCGATACCGGCAAAGTTGTTGTCAGACGCGGACGAGCCGGGGTAGGCGAAGCTGCCGGTTTCGAGGATCGACTGGGCGAACGCGACGTCGCCGCGCACGCCCGTCTTGGCGCCTTCGACGAGATACATCTGCGCGAGCACGTTCAGCGGCACCGTGATGTTCGGATGACCGCCGTGCGACATCACGTAGTCGGCCATTTGATTCGCCGTGAGTTGCGACGGACCGAGGATCGGACTCGACGCGCTCGTCGCCGCGGCTTCGAACTGTTGGATACCGACGAGCGCGGCCGCGAGCTGCGTCTTCGAATCGGAGATCGTCTTGCGCAGCGTGTCGACGTTCTTCTTCGCGGCCGACAGCGCGCGGCTCGTCCGGTCGCGGAGGTCACTGATCGCCGACACCTGCGAGTCGACGCGCGCCTTCAACGACAGGTACTGCTGCAGCGCTTGTTGTTCGTTGTTGCCGTATGACGAAATGAGGTGCAGCTGGCTCCCCACTTCCATCGCCGACGACGCGTTCGTGAACGACGTGATCGCGGCCGCGAGATCACCGCTGCTGGCATGGATGTAGGCCTGGGCGGCGGCCGCCCGCAGATGGGCGCGGGTCGCTTCAAGCTGCGCTTCGGTCTGCTGGGCGGTGGCGTTCAGCGACTTCAACCGCTTCTGCGCGGTCGTGTCGTCTTTCTGAGCCGCCGCCAGCTGCTTCTTGGCCTCGGGCAGGCCTTTCTGCGCCGATTTCAGGGCCTCGTTGGCGGAGTTCTGTTCGTTGATCAGCTGCAGGCCGAAGTCGGTCGGCAGGCTGAACGCGGGCGGCGCGGGCGTGGTTTTCGGGTTCGGCTTGCCGGTTCCGGGCGTGCTGGTTCCGGGCGCGCCGACAGTCGTGGGCGTCGTAGAACCACCGTTCGAAGTCGGCGTGACGGCCGCGGCCACGGAGGGCGCGAAGACAAGGGCGACCGAAACGCACAACGTGACGGGCACACGTCGAGCGGAGAACATCCCTTTCCAGGTCGGCATCCTGCCCCCAGAACTTCAGGTCTGAGCCCCCACTTCCGCCAGACCCCATGTCTCGCGCGCCGGACATACCGGCGTCAATACCCCGAGCGGCTCACCCCGACCGCTCCCCACCCTGACTCTTACTTTGCGCCCGCCCCGGCCTGCCGCCCGCTGAACCCCGACTAACTACGCGGGACTTCGGACCAGGGAAGATCCTTGTCGGCGCGAGGCTCGCCGGGAAGACCCAGCACCCGTTCGCCGAGGATGTTTTTCATGATGTTGGTTGTGCCGCCTTCGATCGAGTTGGCCTGAACGCGCAGGAACGCCTTCTGGGGATTCGAGAGGTCCATGGCGTGGCGGGGCCGGTCCATGGCGTAACCGGCCGGATAGAGCAGGGCTTCGGGGCCCATCAGGTCCATCACGAAGCTCATGATCCGCTGGTTCAGGCCGGCCATCGCGAGCTTGCCCACCGAGCCTTCCGGCCCCGGCGTGCCCTTGGCGCGGGTCTGGCTTGCCCGCATGTTCGTGAGGCGGTTGACCTCGGCGTCGATCCAGAGGCGCATCGAGCGCGTCGCGCGCGACCGCGTCGTGACGGTGCGCCGTTCTTCTTCCACTGGTTGACCGCGACCGCGATGACGCCCGAGCCGCGCGGGTGCACCTGGCCGCCGATCGACACGCGCTCGTTCATCAGCGTCGTGAGCGAGACGCCCCAACCGTCTCCGACGTCGCCGAGGCGTTCGGTGTCGGGGATGCGCACGTCGGTCATGTAGACCTCGTTGAATTCCGCCTCGCCCGTCGCCTGCACGAGCGGACGTACCTCGACGCCCGGCGCGTGCATGTCGATGACGAACATCGTCATGCCCTTGTGCTTCACCTGCTCGGGATCGGTGCGGACGAGCACGATGCCGTAGCTCGCGACGTGCGCGAGCGTCGTCCAAACCTTCTGGCCGTTCACGTATCCACTCGTCGCCGTCGCGGACCGCACGCGTCGACAGACCGGCGACGTCGGAACCGGCGCCCGGTTCGCTGAACATCTGGCACCAGATCTCTTCACCGGTGAACAGCGGGCGCAGGTAGCGGTGCTTCTGTTCGTCGGAGCCGTGCGTGACGACCGTCGGCGCGCACATGCCGTAGCCGATCGGGTTGCGCCCGTACGGAATCGGCGCGCCCGCGCCGAACGAGTTTGGCGTTGATCGTGTTCTGCAGCTTCGGCGAGAGGCCGAGGCCGCCGAAGCCTTCGGGGAAGTGGACCCACGCGAGGCCGAGGTCGTACTGCGCGCCGAGGAACTCGCGCGCGGGCGTCGACTTGGGATCGAGCTTGGCGAGCAGTTCGTCGCAAAGCTCGGTGACGCGCTGTTCGTCGGTCATTGGACGGCGGTCATCGGTCCTCCCGGAAACTTGACCGATCGGTCAAGTGTACTGGCGGCCCGCTACCGTCGCCATGTGCGTGCTGCCGGTCGGATCCTCGTGGGTGGTGCTGCGATCGCGGCCGGCATCGCGATCGCGCGGGCCGTGCAGCGCTCCCGGAATCAGGGCGTGCGGGTTCGCGGGCGGGGCGATGTATTCGTGGCGAACTCGATCGCGGCGCGCAACGCCCGCCTCGCGTTGATCGGCGCCAAGACTGGGACCGCGGCATCTCGCGCACCGGGCTCGGCTCGCCACCGCGTCGGCAGAACGCCGCGCCGAGCTCGACAGCCGCGCACCAGCTGCGCAGCGCCGCCGACGTCGCCGAACGTGCTCGGCGAGCTGAAGGGCGCCTGATGAAGGTCGGGCAGATGGTCAGCTATCTCGACGACGGTCTGCCGCAACCTGTGCGCGATGCGCTCGCGTCGTTGCAGCAGGACGCGCCGCCGATGGCGCCCGAGCTCGCAACGAGGTCGTGCGCGACCGAACTCGGCGACGTGCCGACGCGCGTCTTCGCGGAATGGGATCCCATCCCGATCGCGGCGGCGTCGATCGGGCAGGTGCACCGGGCGGTAACGCGCAACGGGGCTACGCGTCGCGGTGAAGGTGCAGTATCCCGGCGTCGACGAAGCGATCCGCGCCGATCTCGCCAACACCGATTTCTTGTTCCGCGCCCTCGGGCTGTTGTTTCCCGGTCTCGACCCCAAACCCCTTGTCGAAGAACTGCGCGCGCGCATCGTCGAAGAGCTCGACTACCGCGATCGAGGCCGACAACCAACAGTTGTTCGCCGACTAGTACGAAGGCCATCCGTTCATCCACGTGCCCGAGGTGTTGCGACGAGTTCTCGACGAGTCGTGTGCTCACGACCGAGCTCGCAGTCGGCAGCCGCTTCTCCGATGTCGAAAGGTGGTCGCAAGACGAGCGCGACGCGGCCGCCGAGTCGATCTTCCGCTTCGTGTTCCGCAGCATCTATCGCCTCGGCGCGTTCAACGGCGACCCGCATCCGGGCAACTATCTGTTCATGCCGGGCGGGCACGTGACGTTCCTCGACTTCGGGCTCGTCAAGCGGTACACGGCCGAAGAGGTCGCGATGTTCGAGAGCTTGATCAAGGCCTTCGTCATCGACCGCGACATTCCGAAGTTCCGCCGCGAGCTCGAGAACTACGACGTCTTGCGCGAGTCCGATATCTCCGACGACGACGTGCGCCAATACTTCGGGCACTTCTACGAGTTCGTGATGGACGACCGCGAGCTCGCGTTCACGCCCGAGTTCGCGTCGGAAACCGTTCGGCACATGTTCGACCCGTCGAGCCCGTACGCGCACGTGGCACGCTCGTCGAACGTGCCGCCTGCGTTCGTCATCACGCAACGCATCAACCTCGGCTTGCACGCACTGCTCGGCCGGCTGCGGGCGCGGCGCAACTGGCGCCGCATCGCGTTCGAGCTGTGGCCGTTTACCCATGGCGAACCGTCGACCCCCCTCGGCGAGCTGGAAGCCGCCTGGCTCGAGTCGCGCGGCGGGCACGCATGAAATCGGAACAGCTCGTGTTCACCGCGGTCGGGCGGTGCGAATCCGAGGCCGTCGAGGTCGACGAGAACATTCGCTCGACCGAAGTGCTCATTCGCAACCAGTTGGGTTTGATTTCGCCCGGCACCGAGCTCGCGATCTTCACCGGCGAACACCGCGGCTTCGAGATGCCCGACCACTGGGCGAAGTACCCGTGGTGGCCGGGGTATTGCAACGTGGGCGAGATCGTCGCGGTCGGCCGCGGCGTGTTCGGGCTCGAGGTCGGTGATCGCGTCGTACACGAAAGCACGCACGCGACGTTTGCGCGCCAGCACTCGGCATCAGTCGTAAAGCTGCCGGCCGACATCACCGACGAACGCGCCGTCTTCTTCAAGCTCGCCGGCATCGCGGCGACGCCGCAGATGGTGTCGCCCGTAGGGTTCGGCGAACGCGCCGCGGTCATCGGCCAAGGCATGGTCGGGAACTTGGCCGCGCAGTTGTGCCGCGCCGCGGGCGCGTGGTCGGTGGTCGGCATCGATCCGGCAGTCCACCGGCGCGCGGTTGCCGAGGCGTGTGGTGTCGACGCGCGGGCGTCGCTCGCCGATGTTGCCGATCCGTTGCCGTATGTGATCGAAGCAGTCGGACTCGGCGCAACCGTGCGCGACGCGATGCGCGCGACCGCGCCGGGCGGGCGGACGATCATCCTGTCGAGCCCGCGCGAGAAGGTCGAGATCGATCCCTACTTCGACATCCACCACCCGTCGAAGCAAGTGATCGGCACACACGAAAGTGCGCGTGATCGCGCCCAACGGCGTCCCTACGACGCGTACCTTCTCGACCTGCTCGGATCCGGCGCGCTCGTCGTCGATCCGTTCGTCACGCACCGGATGCCGTTCGGTGCGGGGTTGCAACGCGCCTACGAAGGCTTGCGCGACGACCCGAACACCTGGATGGGCGTCCTCATCGAGTACGAGATCCCATTCAGCGCGTAAGTTCCCAGTAGGACTCGCCGCCGCGGCGCAAACGTTCGCGGAGATCCCACAGGCCGTCCATGACCGCGACCTGTGTCGCGTAGCCCTCGAACGTGTGCCACTTCGCGTCGGCGTCGTCGTCGACGACCGGGCACGCGGGCGCGGCGACGTACCCCGCCTTGTGCAGCTCACGAAATCGTGTCATCAACACGCCGGGCACGTAGACGTACGGAAGATCGGAATACCAGAGCCACGGCAGGCTCGTCGTGCGCGCCATCGCCGCGAGTGCGGTCGCGTGACACGACATGTGGTCGACGTGGAGCAAACCGAGCGGCGCGACGACACACGACGGCTGCACGTCGTCGATCGTCGCGACCAACGCGTCGACCGCGCCCGGCACCACCGCGACGGGATCAGCGCGTTCCTCGTGCGAGTTCTGGCAGAAACCGAGCGGGCGCGTCGACGCGCCGACGCGCCCGAGGGCCACGACGTCTTCCTCGCGCCGCACAGCCATGGTGTCGGTGCCGGGTTGAAAGCCGCACGCAGTGTCGTGCTCGTTCAACGGATTCGTGTACGCCACGGGTGATGCCGCGAACAACGTTGCGACCGTCGCACCCGGGTGGGCACGCATGAGCGCCCCACACGAGATGACCGCGTCGTCGAGATGCGGCGACAACACGAGCAGCCGGTCGTGCGCGCCGTGTTCTTCGAGACCCCACACGCGTGTCGACGCTAGACCACGACCGCAGCACGCTGCGGCGCGTGCGCGAACTCCTTCATGCCGTCGGCGAACTCGATCGCGGCGCGGAAACCGATGTGCTGCTCAGCACGCGCCGGCGAGGCGAACACATGCCGCACGTCGCCCAGGCGATACCCGCCGACAACTTGCGGTGCCGGCACGTCCGGTCCGAACGCGGCGTGCAGGGCGATGGCCATGTCGAGGACGGTGTGCGGATCGCCGCTTGCGACATTCAAGGCACCATCGTACGGATCATGCGTGAGCGCGCAGACGTTGGCGTGGGCGACGTCACGTACGTGGACGAAGTCGCGGGTTTGCGCACCGTCCTCGAACACGCGTGGCGAGAGACCGGAAGCAAGCGCGCTCCGGAAGATGCTCGCGACGCCCGCGTACGGCGTGTCGCGCGGCATCCGCGGCCCGTACACGTTGTGGTAGCGCAGCGCAGTGACGGTGACGCCGTCGTGCTCGCGGGCGTAGGCACGGCAGAGGATACTCCTGCTGCAACTTCGTCGCCGCGTACACGTTGCGCGGATCGACCGGCGTGTCTTCGTCGATCGCGACGGCGCGAGCAGCGCACCGTCACACTCGGGACAACGCGGCTCGAAGTCGCCGGCGTCGAGATCGACGGCGCGCGCGCGGCGCGGGCCGGACCTCGCCCGTGCCGGTTGCATTCGTACCGGCCTTCGCCGTAGACGACCATGCTGCTCGCGAGCACGAGCCGGCCGGCGAAGCCGGCGCGGTGCATGCCGCGCAAGAGCGTCGCGGTGCCGAAGTCGTTGTGATGGACGTAGTCGGCAGACGTCGTCGAAGTCGACGCCCGAGGCCGACCATCGCGGCTTGATGCGAGATCGGCGTCGACACCTGCAACGCGCGCCCGACCGTCGTCGAGATCGGTGACATCGCCCCAGCGGTACTCGGCGCCGTCGTTGCACCACGGTGGCGGCTCCGCATGCACCGCAGGCAGCAGCGCGTCGAGCACCACGCACCTCGTGACCGTGGGCGACGAGCTCGTCGACGACGTGCGACCCGATGAATCCGGCGCCGCCGGTGACGAGCACGCGCATCACGCGCTCGGCAACGGGAGTCGGATGGTGAACATCGCGCCCCCGTCACTGTTGTGGACACTCACGTCGCCACGATGGGCTTCGACGAATCCCTTCGCGATCGCCAGCCCCAAGCCCGCGCCCGCACCGCTTCCCGGCGAGCGCGCGCGGTCGCCTTGGAAGGCGACGTCGAAGATGCGAGGGAGGTCCTCGTCGGGTACACCACCGCCCGTGTCGTGCACGGCGACGTACGCGCACGCGGGAATCGTCGTCGTCGACGCCCGCTTCGACGACGACGCTGCCGTCGCTCGGGGTGTGCCGGATCGCGTTCTCCAGCAGGTTCCGCAGGGCGCGCAGCACTTCGGGTGCGGAGACATCGAGCTCCGGCGGCGGCCCGACGAGCCGGCCTTCGAGCCGGACGTTCTTCGCCGCCGCAACCGGCGCCGAACCGGCGAGCACGTCGGAGACGAGATCACCGAGCGAGACCCGCTCGAACTGCAGTCGCAACGCACCGGCCTGCGTGCGACTCAGCTCGAACAGGTCGTCGACGAGCGCGGCGAGATGGTCGACTTCCTCGCGCAAGGTCTGCAGGTAGCGCGTGACGGTCACCTCGTCGTCGACGACACCGTCTTCGAGCGCTTCGACGATCGCGCGCATGCCTGCGAGCGGTGTTCGGAGATCGTGCGACACCCAGGCAACCAACTCCCGACGCGACGACTCGAGTTGTTCTTGCCGGGCCCGCGCTTCGTCGAGACGCGCTTGCGTCGCCGCGAGTTCGTCGCGAGTTGCGTCAGTTCCGCGGGCGCACTGCGTTCCAGCGCCGAGGGCTGCGCATTGTCGTCGTCGCCGAGCCGGCGCGCAGTTGCGACGAGCGAGCGGCTGGCCGCGCCGAGGCGCGCGCCCAGCCACAGGCCGATCGCGATCGCGACGACGCCCGCAGAGATCAGCACAACGGTCAACGCGACAAGATCGTGATGCGAGATGAACATCGCGCGCGACGCTGCGAACGCGCCCGCGATGACCGCGATCACCGTGCTCACCACGAGGACGACGATCTGGGCACCGATGGACCGGCGTCGTTGCGCGCGTAGCACCGCGGCGCCGATCGCGAAGGCCGCGAACGTCACTCCGCCCGCGATCGCGGCGAGCTCGATGGCGTCGGTCAGGGTCATGGATCCCACCGGTAGCCGACACCCCAGACGGTGACGAGGTGCTGTGGATTCCCCGGGTCGGCTTCGACCTTCTCGCGAATGCGCCGCACGTGCACGGTGACCGTCGCAGTGTCGCCGTAGGTGTAGCCCCACACCTGTTCGAGCAGTTCTTCGCGGCGGAAGGCGTGGCGTGGACGCGCCGCGAGGAACACGAGCAGATCGAACTCGCGTGCCGTCAACGCGAGCAACTCGTCACCACGAAACGCCTCGCGCGCCGGGACATCGATGCGCACGTCGCCGACTACGATGGTCGACGGCCCGGTGGCGGTGCTGACCGTACCCGCGGCGCGGCGCAACACCGCCTTCACGCGCGCCGTGAGCTCGCGCGGCGAGAATGGTTTCGCGACGTAGTCGTCGGCACCGAGTTCGAGTCCGATGACGCGGTCGTCTTCGTCGCCGCGCGCCGTCAGCATGATGACGGGTACGGGTGCGCGCTCGCGGAGCTGCCGACAGACTTCGAAACCGTCGAGCGTGGCAGCATCAGGTCGAGCACGACGAGATCGGGCCAGCACGCGGCGGCCGCGGACAGCGCGCTTTCGCCGTCGCCGACCGCTTCCACGACGAGCCCTTCGCGTTCGAGATAGCGCACGACGACTTCGCGCACGGTCGGATCGTCCTCGACGACGAGGACGTGCGCGTGACGTTCACCACTGCGACCATATCGTCACCGCCACCACCAGCGTGCATGCAACCTGCACACCAGAGCCACGGGCGAATGCGCTCGAGCGTTCGACGCTCGCCGAGCGCGGCGGTCGCGAGCACGACCCACGGAACGAACGGCAGCCAGATTCGTTCGACCTCGCCCTTCGACATGCCGCTCAGATCGGCAAGCGCGACGACGGCGAGGACGGCTCCGACGAGCAACCAGACGCGCCGGTCGCGCAGCCGTCCGAGCGCGACCGCGACCGCGGGCCCGACTGCGACCGCGAACAACGCGAGATCGGCGACGAAGAAGTACGAGTACGGGCGATGTATCGCAACGCCGGTCCAGTACGACGTGGCGCGTCGCGGCAAACCCCGCGAACCACGAGAAGCCGATCGCCGCGAACCAGGCGAACACGGGCAGCGATGCCGAGCACCGCCAACCCGAGCGGCCGCACGCGACGCCGGGCGCAACACACCGCGATCGGAATGATCGCGAGTAGCACCAACCCGTACGACAAGAAGGCGGTGACCCCGAAGCCGAGCGCCGCCGGCGAGTGCGTACGCGTCGGCACCGCCGTCCGCGCCGACCGCTCGCGAGCACGATGAGCCGTCACCGCCCACGCCGAAACGCCCGCGAAGAACGCGTCGGCCGTCTGCCACCAGATCACCGCGGGAACCAGCACGATGAACGGCGCCGCGACGCGCGCCGCGTCTTCGCCCGCGACCTCGCGCAACGCGACGAGCACAGCCACGCTCGCCGCGACACCGCCCGCGACGACGAGCGCTGCGTTCCAGCCGGCGCGGACGTAAGGCCGAGCTTGTCGAGCATCCACTCGATCACGACCATGCCGGGCGGATGGCCTTTGGTGTTCTGCGGATAGATCGCGAGCACATCCGACGAAGCGCGACGAGGAACGCGTGCAGCGATCCGACCTGATGCGCAGTTTGCAGGTAGTCGTTGCGGTCGAGCCGCACCGGATCGGTGAGCGCGTTCGACCCCGTGAATGCTGTCGACGAACGCGACGGCGAGCGCCCATGCAGTCGTCGCGCCCGCGACGGACACGACAACTCGGCGCCACGACGCCGATCGTGCGACGTTCGGACCCCACTTGACCACCGCGGCGCCACGCCGAGCGCCGGCAACACGTGCCACGTGACGTGGAATCGAACGGGCTCCAGAACGGTGGCGCCGCGAGGTCGAGGTGATGATGCGTTGCGACGAGGACATGACCCCAGACGACTGCGACCGACGATCAGGCCGCACCAGAGCGCGAGCGGCGCGCGCGACTGAACTGCGCGTCGGACGCGCGCACGTCGAGCATCGACGACGGCTAACGGTCACGCGCGCCGACCGCAAGCCGCAGCACACGTCGAACGAGTTTCGCGAATCGTAAGCTCATCTCGGTAGGCACGCCGCACGGCGATCGTTACGGTCTCGCGATGCCCGACGTCATCCTGCCTGCGCTCGACGAAGCCCACGCCCTGCCCGGCGTACTCGGGTCGCTTCCGGCCGGTTTCGACCCGATCGTCGTCGACAACGGCTCGATCGACGGAACTGCCGACGTCGCCCTCGCCCTTGGCGCGCGCGTCGTCGTCGAGGAACAGCGCGGCTTCGGCGCCGCGTGCTTCGCCGGCCTGCGCGCGGCGACCGCCGATGTCGTCTGCTTCATGGACTGCGACGGCTCGTTCGACGGCGCGGATCTTCCGCTCGTCGCCGATCTCGTCACGACGGGCGACGCCGATCTCGTGCTCGGCGCCCGCCGCGCGGTTCCGGGCGCGTGGCCGCTGCACGCGCGCGTCGCGAACCGCGTGCTCACGTTCGAAGTCCGGCGGCGGACCAGGCTCCGGTTGCGCGACCTCGGCCCGATGCGCGCCGCTCGGCGCAATGCGCTCCTCGACCTCGCGATTGCCGACCGCCGGTTCGGTTGGCCGCTCGAGATGGTGCTGCGCGCGCAGCAGCGCGGGCTGGCGCATCCACGAGGTCGACGTGCGCTACGAGCCGCGCGTCGGCCGCTCGAAGGTCACCGGAACGATCGGCGGTACCGCGCGCACCGTGCGCGACATGGCGCGGCTCCTCCGATGATCGCGCGCCGACGATCATCGTCATCGCGAAGGCGCCGGTGGCGGGGCGCGTCAAGACGCGACTCTGCCCGCCGTGCACGCCGGCCGAGGCGGCCGCGCTCGCAGAGGCCGCACTGCGCGACACCCTCGCGGTCGTGGCGTCGACGCCGGCGACGGCGCGCGTCCTCGCGCTCGACGGCGCACCCGGTCCGTGGATTCCCGACGGGTTCGTCATCGTGCCGCAACTCGGCCACGGCCTCGACGAGCGTCTCGCCAATGCGTTCGCGGCGGTGACCGGTCCGGCGTTGCTCATCGGTATGGACACGCCACAGGTATCGCCCGCGCTCCTTACGAGCGCGATTGACGCGCTGCACGACGCGCACATCGACGCAGTACTCGGACCGGCGCACGACGGCGGCTGGTGGGCGATCGGGCTGCGCCATGCCGACCCACGCGTGTTCGTCGGCGTGCCGATGAGCACACCGCACACCGGTGCGCAGCAACGAACTCGCCTCGCCGACCTCGGGCTCCGCACGCGACACTGCCAACGCTGCGCGACGTCGACACGTTCGCCGACGCGCAGGCCGTCGCACGCGCGGCACCTGGGTCGCGGTTCGCAGACGCGCTCGGCGTCACTCGAAAGCGAAGACCGCATGGAAGACGCCGTGTGAAAGCTCCGGCTCCCACGTTTACGAGCCCCGTGCACAACGAGCGAGTCGCGGCGCGGCTCGGGCTCGCCCTCGGCGTCACGTTCACCATCTGTTTCCTCACCGGGTTGTATTCGCACTTTGCGCAGCACCCGTCGTTCGGATTTCAACTCCCGGCTCGCCCCGTGGGCCTCTATCGCTTCACGCAAGGGCTCCACGTCGTGACCGGCTTCGCCTCGATCCCGTTGCTCTTCGCCAAGTTGTGGACCGTCTATCCGCAGCTGTTCCAGTGGCCGCCGTTCCACGGATTCGCGCACGCCGTCGAACGCCTCACGATCTTTCCGCTCGTCGCGGGGTGCATCTTCATGTTGTTCACCGGTCTCGCGAACATCAACTTGTGGTACCCGTGGCACTTCGACTTCCCCGATACTCATTTCCGGATCGCGTGGATCACGATGGGCGCACTCGCGGTGCACATCGGCGCCAAGTGGAGCACGACGCGTCATGCCCTCGCGCGTGAAGCGCCCGACGCACCGACGACACCTGCCGAGCGCGTTGACCGCCGCCGCTTTCTCGGCACCGCGTTCGGTGCAAGCGCGCTCGTCACCCTCTTCACAGTGGGCCAGACCTTCCGCCCACTGTCGCGACTCGCGCTGCTGTCGCCCCGACGACCCGACATCGGAACCCAGGGCTTTCCCGTCAACGGGACCGCGAAAGAAACCGGCGTGCTGACGCTCGCGCGCTCGCCGGCGTACCGCCTCGTCGTCGAAGGCAACGTACAGACAACACTCTCGTTCACACTCGACGAGCTGAGCGGGCTCCCCCAACACTCGGCGACGCTGCCGATCTCATGCGTCGAAGGCTGGAGCACGTCGCAACGCTGGACCGGCGTGCAAGTCCGCGAGCTGCTCACGCGTGCAGGGGCACCGCATCACGCTCGCGTGCGTATCGAGTCGTTTCAGCCGTACGGCAGCTACACGGTTTCCGACCTCGACGCCGATCAGGCGCACGACCCCGACACGCTGCTCGCGCTGCAGGTCAACGGCGAACCGCTCGCACTCGACCACGGCTACCCCTGCCGATTGATCGCACCAAACCGGCCGGGGGTGATGCAGACCAAATGGGTCGGCAAGGTCGTGGTGTTGTGAAGCACTCCGAGCGCATTGGACTTCTGATCGGACTGGTCGTTGGTCTCCCGATGATGGCGTGGGGCGTGTACGCCCTCGCGATTCACCGCGCCGCCAGCCCGACCGCGAGCGTTGCCCGCTTCTTCATCGGCGGTGACGTGATCCACGACGCGATCGTCGCGCCGATCGCCGCGCTCGTCGGTGTGCTCGTACTGCGGCGAGTTCCGACCTCGGCGCGGGCCCAAACGCGCGCCGCGTTGTTCACGACCGCGATCGTCGTCGCGATCGCGTGGCCCGGCATCCGTGCGTACGGGCGCATGCGGGCACCCGACAACGCAAGCGTGCAACCACTGAACTACGCGACCGCTGTCGCTACGGTCGTGGTGATCGTCTGGTTCATCTGCGGCGTGTGGTTCGTGGTGGATCTGCGCCGCTCGCGCCGCTGAGGCCGCGGAATTTCGGCCCCGGCCTCCCGCTACCGTCGGCCCATGGCGACGCCCGCGAGCACTTCCGGTGCCCTTGACGCGCGCGGCGTCGCCATTCGAGCGCGCGGTCTCGACTTCGGCTACGACACGCCGGCCGGCCGCTTGCGCGTGCTCGACCGTCTCGACTTCGACATCGAACCGGGCTGGGTCGTCGCCATCACCGGCGCGTCGGGCTCGGGCAAAACCACGCTGCTGTCGGTGCTGGGCGGCCTCGATCAACCGCAAGGCGGCTCGGTCACGGTCGGCGGCATCGATCTCGCGCAACTCCGGAGCGACGACATGGCGAAGTACCGCCGCGATGTCGTCGGCTTCGTTTTCCAGGACTTCGGACTGCTCGGCCAGTTGACCGCGCTCGAGAACGTCGAACTCGCGCTGACGTTCAGCCGGGGCGCACGCCGCGGGCGCCGCGACCGGGCGCGGGAACTGCTCGCGGCCGTCGGACTGCGCGACCGCCTCGGCCATCGTCCGAGCGCGTTGAGCGGCGGCGAAAAGCAGCGCGTCGCGATCGCCCGCGCCCTCGCCAACGAGCCGCGACTCGTGCTCGCCGACGAACCGACCGGCAACCTCGACGCGGCGTCGACCGAGATCGTGCTCGACTTGTTGGTGCGCGTGCCCGCCGAGCACGGGTGCACGGTCGTCGTCGTCACGCACGACGACCACGTGGCGGAGCGCGCCGACCATCGATTGCATTTGGTCAACGGCCGGGTGGGCGCGCCGTGAGCTGGCGCGACGCGATCGCGTTGGCGCGCCGTAGCGTCGGCCGGCGCGGTGGGCGCGCGGTGTTGACGGTCCTCGCCGTCGCCTTGGGCGCGGCGCTGCTGTCTTCGCTGCTGATCGCGAGTGCGGCCGCGAAACAACGCGTGCTCGACCAGGTCGCGTCGGGTGGACCGCTTGCGGGCATCAAGGTCGACGCGGCCGCGCCCGACCCGGGCGCACTCGACAGCGACAACCCGCAACCCGGTGCACCGAAACTCATCGACGACGACGCGTTGCACCGGATTCAATCGCTGCCCAACGTCGCGTCGGTCGTGCCCGTCGTCGCCACGCCGATGCTCATCGTGCCGCCCCGCTCGTTCCCGCCGGCTGCCCACGCGACGCGCGCCGACGGCAATCCCCTCTTCGAATCGGTGCTCGGCGTCGACCTCAGCCAAGAACGCAACCTCCCGATCACGGTCGTGTCGGGCCGGCTGCCCGCAGCCGGTTCGACGACCGAAGTCGACGTCACCCTCGACTATCTCCAGCGCGTCGGGATCTCCAAGACCAACGCGTCGGCCGTCGTCGGCACCGATCTCGTGCTCGGCGCGCCGCGCGTCTTCGTGTATCGCGAGGGCCGCCGCGATCGCGCGCTCTGGGCCCGCGCGGAGATCGTCGGCGTCGTGTCACAAGAGGCGGGCGACGGGCTCGTGTTGATGCCGATCAACCGCGCCAAGGACGCGCGGCACGTGGTCGGCCGCGGGCGACACGTTCGGACTCGATCAGCAACAGAACTCGCCGTACAGCGCGCTGTTCGTCGTCGCGCGCGGCCTCAACCAGGTCACCGACGTGCGCGCCGAGATCAACCGCGTCGGGTATTCGACGAGCGCGCCCGAATCGCTCATCACGCAGGTGCAGCGCTACCTGCACGTCGTCGAGATCGTGCTCGCGGGTATCGGTTTGATCGGGCTTGCGATCGCGGCGCTCGGCATCTCGAACGCCATGCTCGCCGCGGTGCGCGAACGCCGGCACGAGATCGGTGTGCTCAAAGCGGTCGGCGCGAGCGACCGCGACGTGCGGCGCGTGTTTCTGGTCGAAGCGGGCACGCTCGGGTTCGCGGGTGGTGTGATCGGCGCCGCGGTCGGATTCGGTGTCGCGCAGATTCTCGCGGGCGTCGTCAACAACTATCTGTCGGGCCAAGGACTGGAGACCGTGAATCTCGGGTTTCCCGCGGCGTTGCTCGCCGCGGTTGTCGCGGGTGCGACCGTGCTCGCGCTCGGCGCCGGCGTGCTGCCCGCGTCGCGCGCCGCCCGGTTGCCCGCCCGGCAAGCGATCGCCGACGAATGAAACGCGTCGCAATCCTCGTCGCGCTCGTCATGTTGACGACTGCGTGCGCCACCAAGCACGCGGCATCTTCCACTGCCAACGCAACCTCGAACGAACCCGGCATCACGCTGTTAACGATCGGCGGGAGCGCGACGGAAGGCGACGGCGTTCGCGACCGCCTGCGCGACGCGTGGCCCTATCTCTTGTTGAACGACGTGCTCACTCCTGCTGACCACCTCGTCAACGCGGCGCTCGACGACGCGACCGCGGCGAACGCGCTGGCGGAGCAAGCACCGCTCGCCGCACAAGTACACGCAAACACCGTTGCGATTTGGATCGGCGCCGACGACGTGGCCGCCAACACGAACATCGCTCAGTTCCAGAGTGCGTATGAGTCGCTCGTACAAGAAGTACAAGCGGCAGGAGCACAGCACGTGCTCGTCGCCGACATGCCGTTGTCGTTCGGTGGCGAGAGCGCGCAGATAAACGGGGCGATCCGGTCGGTGGCGAGCGCGACCGGCGCCCAACTCGTCGAACTTGCGAACACGACCGTGGCCCTCGCGCCCACCGAAGGACTCGCGCCGCAGCCGACGAAGGAAGGTCAACTCGCGGTCGCCGGCGCGTTCGAGCAGGCGTTACGGACTGGCCCCTGACTCCGGCGGTTGGTCAGGTTCGGGCATACCCGGCATGCGATGCACCTGATGCGTGGTGACCGACGACATGCCCATCACCAGTTCGGCCACGACCGCGGCGATCAGACCCGGAACGATGAAGCCGGGCCGCCCCGTCGTCTCCGCGACGAACATCACCGCGGCGAGGGGCACCCGGTAGCCGGCGCCAAGGAACGCCGCGACGCCCACCACGAGAAAGAGCGAATCGTTTCCGCCGACCGCGAGACCGAACGCCCGGCCGAGCAAGGCACCCGCGACGACGAGCGGGACGAAGAGACCGCCGACGCCGCCGCCCGCAACCGAACAACTCGTTGCCAAGCAACGAAGCACGAGCACGCCGAGCAACAAAGGAATCGTGCGTTGCGGTGCGAGCGCCCACGACACGACGCCGTATCCGGGCGTGAGGACGAGCGACTCACCAGTGAGCCCACGACCGAGCGCGAACAACACCGCAATCGACACGCCGGCGGTCGCGACCCGCAACACTGTGTTCCCGCGTTCGGAGATCTGCTTGGCACGCAACAACATCCACGCGAACACACGCGCACCGAGAGCGGCCGCCAGGCCGAGACCGGCTGCGCCCGCCAGGTCGGCGAACGAAAACGGCGGGACCCCGGAGATCGGGAACAAGGGCGCGGTACCGTTCACCGCCGCGAGCGCGAGGTATCCCGATGCACCCGCAACGAGCGCCGGCAACAGCATCCGGCGTGCCAGGTCGTCTTGATACGGCACTTCGATGGCGAAGATCGCGCCCGTCGCCGGCGCCTTGAAGATTGCTGCGATGCCTGCGGCCGCACCGGCAACGAGCAGCAGGTTGCGATCGGCGTCACCGAACAACGCACGGAACCGGCGTTGCGCGACTTGTCCGAAGGTGGCGCCGAGATAGATCGAAGGACCTTCGAGGCCCATCGCGTTGCCCGAACCGAGCGTCGCGACCGCGCCGACCAGTCGATGCAACAGCGCTCGGAGCGTCAACTCCTTCTCGGTGTGGAACGCGTCGATGTACTCGTCGGCGGTTGCGGGCGAGAGGCCGCGACCGGGGCCACGCAGCCACAGCGTCGTGATCGCGAGACCGACGGCCGGTGCGAACGCGAGCAGGACGATCGGCAGCTTGTTGATCACGTGATTGAACAGAACGTTCACGGTGAGCCGTTCGAAGCCGGCCACCGCGAAACCCGTTGCCGCGCCGACGAGAGCAGCCGCCAACACGAATCGTCCGCCCCGGGTGAGCAGCGAGCGGAACTCGTCACTGATGTTCACTGCAACGATCCAATCACGTCGGAAGCCCACGACGGCGAACCCGACGTCCGCGTACGCTCCCACCTATGAACCGCGTGAAGATTGCAACCTGGTCCGAGGTGCCCGATAACGCGCTGACGGCGGGAGATGTCGAAGGCATCGATCTCGTGATCGTCCGCCGCGGCGACGAGCATTCGGTGCTCTACGGACGCTGTCTGCACCGCGGCGCCCTGCTCGCCGACGGCACGATCCAGGGCGACGACCTCATTTGCGGGCTGCACGGCTGGGACTATCGCATCGAGTCGGGCGTGAGCGCGTACAACAACGCCGAGGCCCTCGCAAGATTCACCTCTGAGGTCGACGACGACGCGTTGTACATCGACCGCGACGAAGTCATCAAGTGGAAGCTGCATCATCCGCAGCCGTATTCGCCCGACGTGTACCAAGGTTTGTACAAGGACCCGCATGGCGTACCCGAAGAGCCGTACGTCATGCGCATTCACGAACTCGCCGCGAACGGGCTCACAAAGGTCGGTCACCACGGGTTCGTCGCCGCGATGGGCGTACCGCGCCAGGAGCTTCCGAGCTGGGACTCGATCAACTTCGTCACCGCGCAGTTGGCGCGCTTGCCGCTCCTCGACGACCATCCGGTTGGTACCGAGGTGTGCATCGGACCCAACGCGACCAAACCACTGTTTCTCGATATCCCGATCTTCGTCTCCGACATGTCGTTCGGCGCGTTGTCGCAAGAGGCGAAGACCGCACTGGCGCGGGGCGCGCAACTTGCCGGCACCGGTATCTGTTCCGGCGAAGGCGGCATGCTTCCCGAAGAACAGGCCGAGAACTCGCGCTACTTCTACGAACTCGCGTCGGCGCGCTTCGGCTGGAGCTGGGACGTACTCCCGAAGGTGCAAGCGTTTCACTTCAAGCTCGGGCAAGGCGCGAAGACCGGCACGGGCGGTCACCTGCCGGGCCCGAAAGTGAAGGGGCGTATTGCCGAGGTACGCATGTTGCCGGAAGGCACGCCCGCCGTCTCACCGGCGACGTTTCCCGACTGGCACGGCGTCGACGACTTCCGCCACTTCGCCGACGAGGTGCGCGAGCGCAGCGGCGGCATCCCGATCGGCGTGAAGCTTTCGGCCCAGCACGTCGAATCCGATATCGACGCCGCACTCGAAGTCGGGGTCGACTACATCATTCTCGACGGACGCGGTGGCGGTACCGGCGCGGCACCATTGTTGTTCCGCGACAACATCTCGGTACCCACGATCCCCGCTCTGGCGCGCGCTCGCCGCCATCTCGATCGGAGAAAGCGGCACGACATCACGTTGATCGTGACGGGTGGCCTACGCGACGCCGCCGACTTTGCAAAGGCGCTCGCACTCGGCGCGGACGCGGTGGCAGTGGCCAACAGCGCGATTCAAGCGATCGGGTGCCTTGGCATGCGCGCGTGCCACACGAACAACTGCCCGGTGGGTATTGCGACGCAAAAGCCTCACCTCCGCGCCCGCTTGCCAGTCGACGAGGCCTCGCACCGGTTGTGCCGCTTTTTGAGTTCGACCGTCGAGCTGATGCAGGTTCTCGCCCGCGCATGCGGACACGACGACCTGTCGCACTTCGCGCTCGACGACCTCACCACGTTCGACCGCGATATGGCCGACCTCACCGGCATCGAATACGGCGGGATTCGTTGATGGACGAGCTGGTTTGGCACCGGGTGGCGTCAGTCGACGATCTCGCCGACGGACGCGTGATGACAGTGACCGCAGGCCGGCGTTCGCTCGCGCTCACACACTTCAACGGAGCGTGGGGTGCGCTCGACAATCACTGCCCGCACCAGGGCGGCCCCCTCGGCGAGGGTTCCATCGAAAAGTCGTGGTTGCGGTGCCCGTGGCACGGCTACGACTACGACCCGATCACGGGAACACCTCCGCCCGGATTCACCGATGCGCCGGCCGCGCACCCCGTCGAGGTGCGGGGCTCCGATGTATACGTGGCGTTGCCGCCCGACCGAGCCCGATCACGAACGGTTTCTGATGCGATGGTCGACACGATGGTCGCGTGGGGCGTGACGCACGTGTTCGGCATGGTCGGGCACTCGAACCTCGGATTCGCGGACGCGATGCGTGTCGCCGAAGCGCGCGGCGACCTGACGTTCATCGGGATTCGTCACGAAGGCGCGGCCGCGTTCGCCGCGAGTGCGTACGGCAAACTCACGGGCCGGCTGGCCGCGTGCTTCGCGATCGCGGGTCCGGGCTCGACAAATCTGCTCACCGGTTTGTACGACGCCAAGGTCGACCGCGCGCCGGTACTCGCGATCTCCGGGCAGGTGCCGTCGAAAGTACGCGGCCGCGGCGCCTTCCAAGATCTCGATCTGAGCGCGGCGTTCGCCGACGTTTCCGTGTCGACGCAAACGGTGACGGCCGGTTCCGACGCGGTCGAACTGACGAACCTCGCGTGAAGCGCGCGCTCGACGAACGGGGCGTTGCGCACCTCGTGCTCCCCGACGAGGTCCAGACCCTTCCCGCCGACGACGGCGCGCCCGTGGCGGACCGAGCGGGCGGCTCGCCGATTTCGCGGTCGCGCCATCGGACGCGGTACTCGAACGCGCCGGACAACTCCTGAGAGGCGCGAAACGGCCGGTTGTCGTCGTCGGGCACGGCGCACGGGCCGGCATCGACGATGTCGTCGCGCTGGCCGAGTTCTTGCACGCACCGATCCTCACGACGTTCAAGGCCAAGGGGATCGTTCCCGACGACCATCCGCTCGCGTGCGGTGTGCTCGGCCGGAGTGGTACGCCGGTCGCGTCGTGGCACATGAACGAGTCGGATCTCCTGTTGGTGTTCGGCGCGTCGTTCGCGAATCACACCGGCATCGCTTCGTACAAACCGATCGTGCAGGTCGATGCCGATCCTGCTGCGCTCGGCCGGTTCCACGCGGTGACCGTGCCGATGCTCGGCGACATCGCCGTGACCGCGCGCAAACTGTTGGCCGACGCGCGCGCGAACGGCGTGAACACCGTCGACCAGAGCACCGACGTCGCGGCCCGGCACACGATCTGGAACGCAGAGAAAGCTCGGCGCGAGAGCGACGACCACGGTCGCGGTGTCGCCTCGGCGCCGTTGTTCGCGGCTGTTACGCGCGCAACTCCGGCGGGCGCGGTCATCGCGGTCGACGTCGGCAACAACACGTATTCGTTCGGTCGTTACTTCGAGTGCAAACCCGGCCAACAGGTGTTGATGTCGGGTTACCTCGGCTCGATCGGCTTCGGCTTCCCCGCCGCGATGGGGGCTTGGGCCGCCGATCACACGCGTCCTGTTCTCGCGATCACCGGCGACGGCGGTTTCGGTCAGTATCTCGCCGAAATCACGACGGCCGTCAAGTACGGCATGAACATCACACACGTGCTCCTGAACAACTGCCAGCTCGGCAAGATCACCAAAGAGCAACGCGCCGCGGAGTGGGATGTGTGGCAGACCTCACTCCAGAATCCGGATTTCGCGGCCTACGCGCGACTGTGCGGCGCGCACGGCGAACAGGTCACGCACATCTCCCAGCTTGACGACGCGCTCGCGCGCGCGTTCGCGCACGACGGGCCTGCGCTCGTGGAAGTCGTGACCGACGCCGACCTCGTCTGAAGTGAACGAAACAGAGTTCACCGATGCGCGGCTCGTCGCGGTGTACGACAACCTGAATACATACGAACCGGGAACCCAGCCCGACTTCTACGCGGCGCTCGCGACCGAGTTGGGCGCCGAGACGGTCGTCGAGCTCGGTGCGGGAACGGGCATCGTCGCGCGGGCGCTCGCGGGGAGAAGCCGGCGCGTGATCGCGGTCGAGCCGTCGGCGGCAATGATCGCGGCGGCGCGCGACCGCGACGCGCGCATCGAGTGGATCGAGGGCGGAGCCGGCGCGATCGGGAATCCCGGCGCCGATCTCGCGGTCATGAGCGGGCACGTCGCCCAGTTCTTCGTGACCGAAGCGGCATGGAACGACGCGCTCGTCGCGCTCCACGACGCGCTCCGCCCGGGTGGGCATCTTGCATTCGAATCGCGGAACCCCGACGCGCGCGAATGGGAACGGTGGACGTACGCCAACGCGCAAACCGTCGCGACGGATGCCGGACCCGTCGAACATTGGGTCGAGGTCGAAGACGTTTCCGACGGCGTGGTCGATTACCGGAACCACTACCGCTTCATCGCGACCGGTAACGAGATCGTTTCCAACGGCCGATTGCGCTTCCGAACCGACGCCGAACTCACGCGTTCGCTCGATACCGCCGGCTTTTCGATCGAAGCGCGATTCGGCAACTGGGACCGCCGGCCTGTCTCAGCGCAGACGCGCGAACTGATCGTCGTCGCGCGTCGGCGTTGAGCTCAGCGCCACCCGCGCCGCTGTGCGAGCCACGCGCGCGTATGAGCCGCCACACCGGCTTGAAAGGGCCGGATCGTCGGCAGGCCCGGAGGCGATGGCTGCAACGACGAAAACGTCAGGAACCCGGCGAGCGCAGCGAGGAACGCGTCGAGCTGTTCGCCGTCGACGCCGCGCGCAAGCGGATGTGCCTGCCAGAGGACTTCGGGATCGGGTCCGCCTTGCATTGCGACGCTCGGCAACAGTTCGCCGAGATCGACCCACGCCGCGCCAACCGCGGCCCACGGCCAGTCGACGATGTAGACACGATCGCGTGTCAGCAGGATGTTGTCGGCACGCGTGTCGAGGTGCAACAAGGTGTCGCCCGCGACTGCCTCGGGCCAACGCGCTTCGAGCGCGACGAGCTCGTCGACGCGCCCGCGCCAAGCCGCCGAGAGTTGCGCCCGGAGGCGGTCGTCGGCGGCGAACTCGCTCCATCGACCGAAGAGGCGCGTCATCCATTCCGGCGCGGCGTCGATCGAGATCGGCGACGGCGTGAGCGCGTCGCTCATCTCGTAGACGGCGAGCAGGACGCGCGTCAGTTCGTCGGGCTCCCACGGCAGCTGCGGAAGCGCGCCGTCGATGTCGTCGAACACGAGTGCAACCCACATACCGTCGTCGTACACGGCGCGAAACCGCGGCGTCGGCGCGGTCGCGGGAAGCTGCGCCGCAACACGCGCTTCGCGTCGGTGAATGTCGGGCGATTCCGAGTTTCGTTCGCCGGTAACGGCCTTGACGAACGCGCGCGACCCGTCTGCCAGCATGACGCGCGCGGCGACACCCGGAGAAAATCCGCCCGATTGCGACGCGGCGTCGACGACCCGCGCACCCAACAGTTCCTCGATGCCGGCGCGGACCGCCGCCGGTACCTCGGGCCACGACATGCGGACGCCTTCGGCGGGCGGGAACGTTGCCGTCACGCCCGCATTGTTGCGCGTCGCGCTCGGCCGCGACCGAGATTTAGTTCGGACAGGTCACTCCGGCAAGCGAGACGTCGGCACACCAACCGGCGCGGGCGAGCTTCCACGAACCGTTTACGAGGTGAGCCTCGGTAAAGCGATTCGGGAATGAGGGTGTTCCGTAGTTCGGGATGTCGATCTCGTATTGGATCGCGGCGGTCGTCGCATCGAGGAACACCACATCATTGAGTTTCAACGTCGCGGTCTGCACCTGTTCTTTGAACGCGCCGGCGAGCAACTGTTTTTTGATTTGGTCGAAGCCATGGCTGTCGTCGAAGTACGCGTCGAATGCAGAGTCACTGATGCCGTGCGCGAACGCGGCGTTGAACGTGTCGGTTACGGCTCGGCAGCGCCGCGTTCACGTCGGCCGGTTGTTCCGTGCCCGGCGCGGGAAGCGTCGTGGGCGCCAAGCACGGCGCGGCGGGGTTGCGCACCGAAAGGAAGCCGGTTCCCGTCGAAAACGTCTTCGATCCGAGGCGCGCGCCCGCGGCGTCGAATGCTTCAACCGTCACCTTGAGGTTCGCGAGATCGCTCGGCGCGGGTCCGACCAGCACCGCGAAACCACCGGTGGGCGCCATCTCGTCGTGAGACCCGTCGGCAAACGTGGCGCGCAACACGGTCGCGTTCGCCGGCCCTTGCGCAAGCACAACGGCGTGCGGCGATTGCTCGTTGTGCCCGATGACCGTGAGTTGTCCCCCCACGGTCGAACCGGGCGGTTGGGCCGCGAAGAGCTGACCGTTCCCGACGCCCGCGATGTCGGCGGTCGAAACGTCGGCTTGCACGTACGCATTCGGGAAGCAATAGCCCGGCGGCGTCCACCACGGCGGACCTTGCGCTTCACTGGCGGGGTCGACGTCAGCGCGGTACGCACGAATCACGGTGCCATTCGCGGTTGTGCGCGTGAACACGCGGGCCATGTCGACGGCTTGACCGCCCAAGAGGTACTGCACGTCCGTTCCCCCCTCGACGACGACACCCTTGGCGTACGAAAGCCCGTCGGCGGGTCCGTTGGCCACGAGCGGCGCGGTCGCGGCTGACCCGGCTCCCGCGAAGCCACCATTCGGCGGGTTGCTGAACGTCGGGATCGGTGTGTTCGTCGCGTCGACGCGATCACGCGGCGCCGCGACCGGTTTCGCCTTCGACGTGGGCTCGCTGCCGCGCGCCGCGAGCACGATCCC
The DNA here is from genome assembly GCA_963841195.1 of uncultured Actinomycetes bacterium. Classification (GTDB taxonomy): domain Bacteria; phylum Actinomycetota; class Acidimicrobiia; order IMCC26256; family PALSA-610; genus CAWJBX01. Next base: position 98,740 of record CAWJBX010000008.1, read on the forward strand.
AACCGCGGCTGCGATCACGACGACCGACAACGCGCCCGCCAACGCGCGTGTCGTACGCCGTCCGCGTCGGGAAACGCGCGCGAGCAGATCGTCCCAGTCTTCCTCGGGTGCGATTGCCTGGGCGCGGGCGTCGAGCCGCTCGTGCAACGCAGTGCCGTCGACATCATCGAACTCGTTCACGGCTCGATCACCTCTCTCAACCGCACCAACGCGCGGTGCAACAACGAGCCCACGGTGCCGGGCCGGCAACCGAGTGCGTCTGCGATCTGCTTCTCGTCGAGGTCGTGCCAGTAGCGCAAGACGACCGCGGCACGCTGACGGTCGGGCAGCGCGGCCAACACGTCGAACAGCTCGTCGGCTTCGAGCGCGGCGTCGTTGCGCACGACGAGCGGACGTGCCCGCTCGCGGAACCGGCGCCGGTGATGCGACGTGCATCCGTTGACGACCGTGCGGCGCAGATACGCGCGCGGCTCACGGACGCGCGACCAGGCGCGGTGCATCGCGACAAAAGCGTCCTGCACGACGTCTTGACTGACTTCGGTGGAGCCAGTGAGCAAGAACGCGAGGCGGACCATGTCGGCATATGCATCTCGATACAGGTCGGAGAACGTCGGATCGGTCGGTACCACGGGCGGCGCCGTGCCGGTTACAGGCGCGACCGAGTCCGGCGGCGCCGCCTCGGGCAGCACCGCGATCTCGGCTTCCGGGACCGGCATTCGCTCCCGCACTGTCCCCCTCGACGCTCGACCGGCCGGGTTCCTTGCACCATTCCCCGGCCGGTTCCCACAATTGTGGGGTTATGACGTACGAGACCATCCTTTTGCTCCCCGACGGCCCGGTCACGAGGCTCGTCCTGAACCAGCCTGAACGGCGGAACGTGCTCTCGCTGGCATGCATGCGGGAACTGCTCGACGCGTTCGACGCGGTGGCCGCATCGGAGGCGCGGGTCCTCGTCGTCGAAGGCAACGGGCCCGTGTTCTCAGCCGGTCACGACCTCGCCGAGATGACCGAACATCGCGACGCGGCCTTCTACGAAGAAGAGTTCACGACGTGCGTACGCGTGATGACGCGTGTCCACGAGCTTCCGCAACCGGTGATCGCCAAGGTGCACGGTGTCGCGACCGCCGCCGGCTGCCAGCTCGTCGCCGCATGCGATCTCGCGATCGCGAGCGACGATCCGCGGTTCGCGACGCCGGGTGTGAATATCGGGCTGTTCTGCTCGACGCCGATGGTGCCGGTCGCCCGTTCGGTCGGGCGTAAGCGCGCGCTCGAAATGCTGTTCACGGGCGACATGATCGACGCCCCCACCGCGCTCGAGTGGGGCCTCGTGAATCGCGTTGTGCCGTCCGACGCGCTCGACAACGCCATCGACGAACTCGTCGGGCGGTTGGTACGGTCGAGCGCGTACGTGCTCGCGCTCGGCAAGCGCGCGTTCTACGCGCAAGACGGGCTACGCGAAGACGCCGCGTACGACCTGACGTGCGACGTGATGGTCGAAAACGCGCAAGCTGACGACGCGCACGAAGGCATGCGCGCATTTCTCGAAAAGCGGGCGCCCCGCTGGACGAGCTAGGACGCGTCCCCGCCCGCCTACGCTCGTCGCCGTGACCGAGGCCGGGCCGATGGAGGGGGCGCACAAGCGCACGAAGGCGCTTGCGCCGTTCCGGCACCGCCCCTTCGCCATGCTCTGGACGGGCGCGTTCGTGTCGAACATCGGCACGTGGATGGAGTCGATCGCGCTCGGCACGTACGTCGATCACCTGACCGGTCAAGCGCTGTGGGTCGGCATCGTCGCCGCGGCTGCATTCGTTCCGATCGCATTCTTCGGACCCCTGGGCGGCGCGCTCGCCGACCGCCTCCCCCGGAAATGGCTGCTGATCAGCACGACGATGGTGCAGCTCGGCCTGGCCACGGTCCTCACGATCCTCTTCGCGACCGGGAGTCCCGGCGCGCCGGCCGTCGCGCTGATCGCGTTCGGCAACGGCATCTGCGCCGCGCTGGGCTTCCCCGCATTCCAAGCTCTGCTTCCGGATCTGGTCCCGGTCGAAGACCTTTCCGGCGCGATCGCGTTGTCGTCGGCGCAGTTCAACCTCGGGCGCGTCGTCGGGCCCACGCTCGCAGGCATCGTGATCAAGTTCGGCGGGTTCGCGTGGGCCGAAGCCATCAACGCAGTGAGCTTTCTCGCAGTTGTCGCCGTGCTGTTGACGTTGGTGCTCCCGGCACCCGACCCGAACGCGCGGTTACAGAAGATTTGGGCGTCGATCAAAGACGGCTTTTCGTTCGTGCGCCGCGATCCGGGCTTGCGTGTCAACGCGAGCGCGATGTGCCTCAACACGTTTCTCGCGGCGCCGTTCATCGCGTTGGTTCCCGCGATGGCCGGTCAAGTGCTCGGGAACGTGAAGACGGGAACGTCGGTGCTCGTCACTGCCCAAGGAATCGGCGCGGTTGCAATGGCACTCGCGCTCGGTCCCCTCGTCGGACGCTACGGGGCGCGGCACGTGCTCGTCACGATGATGGGTGTGCTGCCGATCGCGCTGACGTTGTATGCGTTCGCGCCCGATCTTCGCGTTGTCCGCGCTCGCATTGCTCTTCGTCGGCGCGTTCTACCTCGGCGCGCTCTCGACATTCACGACGATCGCGCAGCTGCGCGCGCCGGCGAACATCCGGGGCCGCGTCCTCGCGGTCCACACCGTCATCCTCGGCGCGTTGTATCCGCTCGGCGCGATCGTGCAGGGCACCATCGCCGACAGCATCGGCCTGCGCGCGACGACGTTTGGTTCCGCGGCAGTGATGGCCGCCGTGTTGTTGCTGGTGCGGGTCGTCCGGCCGGGCATCTCCCGGGCGATCGACGAGCCGGTCGCGGTAGGGTCCGCGCCATGACGGTGGTGGAGTTCGAAGCCCGAAACAACGTCGCGATCCTCACGCTCAACCGGCCTGAGGCCCGCAACGCGATCAGCCCCGAAGTCAGCCAGACGATGGCCGCGCACCTCGACACGATCGAAGCCGACCCCGCTTTGCGAATCGTCGTGATCACCGGCCGCGGGGAGGTGTTCTCGGCGGGCGCCGACTTGAAGGTGGTCGCGCAAGGGAAGGCCAACGACATCGCGCGGGAAAGGCGGCTTCGCCGGAATCGTGACGCGCGACTTCCCCAAGCCGATCATCGCGGCGGTCAACGGCCCCGCGCTCGCGGGCGGCTTCGAGATCGTGCTCTCGTGCGATCTCGTCGTCGCGGCCGACACCGCGCGTTTCGGCATTCCCGAGGCCAAGCGCGGGCTGATGGCCGCGGCGGGCGGGCTGATTCGGCTGCCCAAACGCGTGCCGCTCGCAATCGCGCTCGAGCTCGCGATGACGGGCGATCCGATCGATGCCGAGCGCGCGTTGCAACTCGGGCTCGTGAATCGCGTCGTGCCCGCCGGTCACGTGATGGACGAGGCTTTGGCGCTGGCCGATCGCATCGGCGAGAACTCGCCGGCGGCTGTCCGGGCGTCCCGGCAGTTGGTGCGCGAGGCCGGCGAACTGACCGAAGCCGAAGGCTGGAAGCGGACGATCGAGCTGATGATGCCGGTGTTCGAGAGCGGCGACGCCGTCGAGGGCGCCACCGCCTTCGCCGAAAAGCGCCCCCCGGTCTGGAAAAGCACCTGATCAGCCCGGTGCGTCGTATTGCTTGCCTGAGACCAGCAATACGACGCCCCAGGCACGATGACAACCGTGGGAGTGAATACTCCTAGAATCAGGACTCGTGAAGACCGGCACGGACCGTCTGCGCGTCGAGGACCTCGCGGTCGCCGCCGACGTCTCGGTCGACACGATCCGCTTCTACCAAAAGCGCCGCCTGCTCCCCCCGCCCGAGCGGGAAGGCCGCGTCGCCTGGTACGACGCAACGCACCTCGAGCGGCTGCAACGGATCCGCGAACTACGAGGCCAAGGTCTGACGCTCGCGCTGATCGCCCGCGTTCTCGACGGCGATCTCGACGCCACCGACGCCCCGCTCGCCGCCGCGGTTGCCGCGGCCGACGCCGAAGGCCCCGAAGAGTTCCTCACGCTCCCCGAACTCGCGCAGCGCTCCGGCGTCCCGACCGCGCTGCTCGAAGCCGTCGCGCGCGAACGGCTCCTCGTCCCGCGCACGCACGAAGGCGAAGCGCGTTTCACGACGGCCGACATCGCGATCGTCCAACAGGGACTGCGTTTGCTCGAACAAGGCCTCCCCTTGCCCGATCTGCTCGCACTCGCACGCGAGCACCACGACATGACGGTCGACATCGCGGAGACTGCGGTCCAACTCTTCGACCGCTACGTGCGCGAGCCGTTGCGCGCCTCGGACCGGCCCGACGACGAGAAAGCCGAACTCCTCGTCGACGCGTTCCGCACGTTGTTGCCCGCAGTCACCGCGCTGGTTGCGCACCACTTCCGGCGCGTGTTGCTCGAAGTCGCGACCGCGCATCTCGAATCAGTCGGCGAAGAACTGGAGCTCGCCGCGATCAATGCCGAAGCGATCCGCCGCCTGGAGAGCGGGTGGCCGTCGTGAACGCGCAGGCTGTCGACCTCCCGGCCGAGTCCGACAAGGCGCGCGTCGTCGAAGACATGTTCGACCGGATCGCGCCGCGCTACGACCTCCTCAACCGCCTGCTCACGTTCCGCATGGACGTCGGCTGGCGCTTGCGCGCGGTTGCCGCACTCGGCGCCGAACCGGGCGCGCGCGTTCTCGACATCGCGTGCGGAACCGGCGACCTGTGCCGCACCCTGCGGCAGAAGAATCTGACGCCGATCGGTGTCGACTTCTCTCTCGGCATGCTGCAAGCGGCCCGTACCGATGCGCCCCTGCTGCGCGCCGACGCGCTCAACCTCCCGTTTGCCGATCAACATTTCGACGGCGTCACGTGCGGTTTCGCGCTGCGCAACTTCACAAGTCTCGAACCAATGCTGCGCGAAGCGCAGCGAGTTTTGCGACCAGGCGCACGCATTGCGCTGCTCGACGTGTCCGAGCCCGCGAATCCGCTCGCGCGCGCCGGCCACGCGTTCTGGTTCCGGCGGGTCGTCCCCGCGATCGGCGGCTTGCTTTCCGACAAAGCCGCGTACCGCTATCTCCCGGCCTCGACCGCGTACTTGCCGTCGACGCCCGAACTCCTCGCGCTGATCGGCGCGAGCGGGTTCGTCGACGTCAGCTGGCGCGCGCTCGGATTCGGTGCCGCCCAACTGATCGTGGCGCGGCGGCCATGACCGACACGTCGCGCCGCGTCGCTCCCACCCTGATCGCCCATACGTCGTTGGTACGCGAGCCGGTCGAACTCCTCGACCATCTCGGTGCCGACGGTTTCGCGTTCCTCGATGGCGAATACGGGTTCGTCACTGCGGGCGTCGCGAACGTCGTCGCGCCCGACGACGCACCGGCCTTCTTGCGCACGATCGCGCACGACCGCGACGACGACACGCCTGCGACCGTCGGGCCGCGTGCCGTCGGCGCGCTCCCGTTCCGCGGCGCCGGGCGATTGTTCGTGCCCGAGGTGATCACCGGCCGCGACGCCCACACCGGCCTCGCGTGGCGCACGCGCATCGCGCGCGCCGACACTCCCCCGCTCGTACGAGGCGGTTCTCGTCCGACGCGCTTCGGCGTCGCGGCGTTGAGCACCGAACGCGAATGGCACGACGCGGTTGCGGCCGCGCTCGACGAGATCGCGAACGACAAGGTGACGAAGGTCGTCCTCGCGCGTGCGATCGAAGTGACAGCCGACGCGCCGTTCGACGTGCGCGCCGTGCTCGCCGAACTGCTGCGCGCCCAACCCGGCTGCACGATCTACGCCGACGGCGGCTTCGTCGGTGCGTCGCCGGAATTGCTCATTCGCAAGGCCGGATCGAACGTTTTGGCCCGTCCGCTCGCGGGAACCGGCCACGACGCCGACCGTCTGCGCGCGTCGGCGAAGAACGCGCGCGAACACGAGTTCGTTGTCGACGCGGTCAAAGCCGCGCTGGCCGAATCGTGCAGCGACGTGCACGCCGAAGGGCCCGATATTCACATGTTCGCCGACCTCGCGCATCTCGGAACCACAGTGACCGCGGTGTGTCAACGCCCCGATGTCGACGTCGTCGGCCTCGTACGCGCGCTGCACCCGACCCCGGCGGTCGCGGGAACACCGACCGACCGGGCGCTCGAACTCATCGAGCGGCTCGAAGCAAGCGACCGCGGCCGGTACGGCGGCCCGTGCGGATGGGTCGATGCCGGCGGGAGCGGCGAGTTCGTCGTTGCGTTGCGCGGCGCCGACATCGAAGGCACGCGCGCTCGCTGCTGGGCCGGCACCGGGATCGTCGCCGGCTCCGACAGCAACGCCGAATGGGCAGAGTCACAACTGAAGTTCGACGCGATCCTGCGGGCGCTGATCCGCCCGTAACACGAGTCCGCCTACGCGGCGAGCGGTGTCAACACCTGCGAGTCGTCGTGCTTGCGGCCGCGCGGCCAGATCACGATTGCGATCACACACGCGATGCACGCCACGACCGGCACCGCGATCTCGAGGAGCCCGTGCGAGAACGAGCCGATTGCTTCCGGCCCGAGCGACGGATATTGATCGCCGATCAGGATCAACCCGCTGTAGAGCGCGACCGCCCAGGCGAGCAATGTCGGCCTGCGCATCGCGAGGAACGGGAAGGCCGCGAACGCGTACCACGGCATCACCCACGGGCTCGTGACGAGAAACGCAGCAATCGCGGCTGCCATCGCGACATCGGGCGTCGGGAGGCGCGTGTAACGCACGAGCACGAAGACGAGCAGCACCCCGGCGAGCAGGGTTGTGCTGTTCGGCATCACCGTTCGCAGTTGGCTCGGGCTGAGCGCGGAGATCGAAAGCCAGCCGGTATGCGTCAGCAGACTCGCGAGCGGATTCCAGATCGACTGCCGGCTGATCAGCTGCTGGTGCTCGTGCGCATTTTGTATCCAGCCGGACAGGAACAGATACGGCACCGCGCCGAACCCGACCGAGATCGCCGACAGGAGAACAACCTCGCGTTTGGTCCAGCGCCAATACGCCCACACGGCAACGGCAACCGCGACAACGACAACACTGAAGTTGATCGCGATACCGAACGCGAGCGCGAGCGCGCACAACACAACCCGTCGGTCGAGCGCGAACAGGAACGCGCACATGAACGCGAGCGCGATCAGCGCGTCGGGATGGCCACCGTTGACGACGCTCACCGCCAGCAATGGGTGCAGGCCGATGAACGCGAGCACGGTTGGGTTGCGCGTGCGCTTCCACAACAGCCACAGCAGCGCGCCAACCGCGGCCAGCGCGATGAGCTGGTAGCTGAACCGCGTGAGGAACATCGATTCGCCGATCATCGGCGCGAGCCCGGCCATGATGCCGGTGAAGACCGGCCCGTAGATGTCGGGCGTGCGTTGCCACACTTCACTCACGTGGCGGCGCATCGGGTCGCCTTCGAAGTGCATCGGGTACGAGTCGTACGGACTCGTGTGGTGCACGGCGAGGATGCGTCCGTACATCGCGTACGAGTACACGTCCTTCGATTGATACGAGGGTGTCGCGACGGCAAGCGTCAGCGTGACGGCGATCGCGCCGAACACGCCCCACTTCGGCAACGTGCCGCGCGTCCAGCCCAGCGCGATGAGCAGCACCCAACTCGAGAGCGACACGATCAACACCGACGCTCGTTCGGTGGGCGTGAGCGATTGGACCGCGAGCAGTACGACCGCGATCGAAACGGTCGAGAGCGCGAGGGTGCACCATGTGAGCACCGTGCCCATCGGCTCGGTGCGCGCCACTTGCTCGAACTGCGCGCGCAGCGCCCGCAACCTCTCCATCAAACCCTGCATATTACGCCCGCTCAGGCTCCGACAGCCGTCGCGACGGCGTCCCAGCAGGCCTGATGCCGTTTCTGCGCAGTTGCCGCGTCGAGCGGCACGACGACCACGGGCGGCCCACTGCGCAAGATGGCGTCCCAGTCGTCGGGTTGTTCCACGCGCGCGGCGTCGACGCCGTGAGCACGAGCAACGGCGACGAGATCGAGGTGGTGCGGCGTCGTGAACAAACGTTCGAACTCGGGCAGATCGCGCGGCGGGAGGTACGAGAAGATCGCGCCCCCGTTGTTGTCGAGGACGACGAGTTTGGCGTCGCCCAAACTGGTCAACCCGTTGACGTCGTGCAGGAACCCGAGGTCGCCGGTGCAACCGACGACCGGACCGCGCGACCCGGCCGCGACACCACCGACGGTCGAGACGAAGCCGTCGATGCCGTTCGCGCCCCGGTTCGCGTCGACGCGAAGCCCGCGCCGCGGGCGCATCGACCATTCGAGAGCGCGCACCGGCACGCTCGACGCAACGAACAGGTTTCCGTCATCGGGAATCAGGGCGGCAAGGTCGCGCACGATGCGCGCTTCGCTGTCGACCGCCTCGTCGAGCACCGCGTCGAGCGCAGCGCGAGCGCGCGACTCGGCTGCGCGCCACGCGTTCGTCCATGCGCCCGCGCCCGAAGGTTCGAGCACGTCGAGAAGTGCTTGCAATGTCGGGTCGGCCGCGGCACCAACGTGTTCAACAGCCGCGCGCGTCGGATCGAGCCAGCGATGATTCGGGTCGACGAGCACTGTCGGCACGTCGGCCAGCCACGAATTTGCGGCCTTGCTCGTGAGCGGCGCGCCGAGCCGGAGTACGAGATCCGGCGTGTGCGCGTGCGTGAAGGCATCGACGCGCGCCAACGCGTCGTACGTCGAGATCGTCTGCGTTTGCGTGCGCGCGTTCGAAATCGCATCGGCGAGCATGGGCCAGCCGGTCGCTTCGGAGAACCGCGTCAAGACCTCGGAATCGACGCGCGCGCCGAAGCCGGCGACGACGACGCCGCGTGCAACGGCACCGATGCGCGCCGCGAGCCGTTCAACGTCATTCGGAGCAAGTTCGGGCGCACGGGCGTGCGCGCGCGTGACGCTGCGCTCCGGCGCATCGGCAACGAGCGGTGCACCCGTCGGCACGAGCGGTTCGCGAAACGGAAGATTGAGATGTACGGGGCCGGCGACCGGTGCGAGCGCCGAGTCGACGGCGCGTGCCGCGAGCGCGCGCCAACGGGCGGGCGCGCCCGGAAGATCCTCGGGCGGCCCGGGGTCGTGGTGCCAGCGCACTGCCGTCGCGTACACACCCGCCTGCTCGACCGTTTGCGGTGCACCCCAGTCGCGCAGCTCGGGCGGCCGGTCGGCCGTACAGACGAGCAGCGGAACGCACGCGTGGTCGGCCTCGATCACGGCCGGATGCAGGTTCGCAACGGCGGTGCCGGACGTGCAGCAAACGACCGCAGGGCTTCCGGTTGCGATGCCGATACCCAGTGCCCGGAACGCGGCCGAACGCTCGTCGAGCACGATGTCGGTGACGATGTCCGGGTGACGCGCCAGTGCGAGCACGAGCGGTGTGTTGCGCGAGCCGGGCGCGACAACGGCGTGGCGCACGCCGCTACGGGCGAGTTCGTCGACGAACGTGGTCGCGAAGGAGGTTGTGACGTCGGGCGCAGTCATCGCGTCAGAATGGTCCTGTGCCGCACGTGATTTTCGTTCCCGGCTTCACGCAGACCGGCGCGTCGTGGGACGGCGTGCGCGAAGTCGTCGACGAGAGTTGCGACACGCTCGTGGTCGAGGTTCCCGTGCGCGACACGTTCGCGGCGACGGCCGCGTCGATCGGGACGCGCGGCAAGGAAGGCATCTACGTCGGCTACTCGATGGGTGGCCGGCTCTGCTTGCGACTCGCGCTCGATCGGCCCGACCTCGTGCGCGCGCTCGTGCTCGTCGGCGCGTCGCCGGGCATCGGCGACCGCGTGGCGCGCGCCGAACGGGTCGCGTCCGACGAAGTGTGGGCGCGCACCGTCGAGCGCGAAGGCGTCGACCGGTTTCTCGAGCAATGGCTCGCCCAGCCTCTGTTCGCAACTGTCCCGGCCGATGCGCCCGGCCTCGCGGAGCGGCACGCGCTGTCGGAGGGCTACATCGCACACTGTTTGCGCGTGCTCGGAACCGGAACCATGGAATCGATGTGGTCGCGGATCGGCGAGCTGACGATGCCGGTCGCGCTCGTCACGGGAACCGGCGACGAGAAATTCGACGCCGTGGCCGTGCAAATGCTGCAACGTATGCACGGCGACGTGCAGCACGTGCGCATCGAGGGCGGGCACGCGCTGCCGCTCGAACAACCGGCGGTGCTGGGCGGTTTCGTGGCGGCGTTCGCAGCCCAACACGGTTAGCTCGCCCACAAGCCGATCGCGAGCAGCACCGCGATCGCGAGCTCGTAGCGCACGGTGCCGATCAGCGCTGCGATCAACGACGGCGGATCGTTGCGCGTGCGCACGTTGCGGGCCGGGACGTACGCGAGCGGCGCGGCCGCAAGCGCGATCAACGCAAGCGGTTCGAAGACGCCGCAAATGACGACCGCGACCAGCGCACCGACGAGACACGCAACGAACAACGCCCGAGCGCGCGCCGCGCCGATCCGGACCGCGAGCGTGCGCTTGCCGCTCACGGTGTCGGTGGGGATGTCGCGAATGTTGTTGGCAAGGAGGATCGCGCACGCCGGCAAGCCGACCGCGAGCGCACCAAACCACGTGACACCGGGGATCGTTTCGTGTTGTACGTACGCACTGCCGACGGTGCCGACGAAACCGAAGAACACGAGCACCATCAGTTCGCCCAGGCCCGAGTAGCCGTACGGTTTCGGGCCGCCGGTATAGGTCGCGGCCGCGATGATCGCGGCGACACCGACGAGCAACAGCCACGGGTTGACGACAAGCGAAAGCACCGCACCGACGATCGCCGCAACCGTGAAAGAAATGATCGCGGCGTTGCGGACCGCGGTTGGTGTTGCGAGGCCGGTTGCAGTGAGGCGCACGGGACCACGCCGATTGGCGTCGGTGCCGCGCACGCCGTCGGAATAGTCGTTGGCGTAGTTCACGCCGACTTGCAGTGCGAGCGCGACGACGAACGCCGCGCCGGCTCGCCACCAGTTGATCGGGCCGTCGAGCGATCCCGCCGCGGTGCCGACGATCACGCCCGCGGCCGCGACCCCGAGCGTCTTCGGCCGCGCGCCCTCGTACCAGAGCTTCGGTGAGGTCACGGGCGCTTCGGATATTGGTCGAACGCGGGCTTCCGCTTCTGGAGGTACGCGTTCTTGCCCTCTTGCGCCTCTTCGGTCATGTAATAGAGAAGCGTTGCGTCACCGGCGAGTTGTTGAATGCCGGCGAGCCCGTCGTCGGCCGCGTTCATCGACGCTTTCAGCATGCGCAACGCGAGCGGCGAGTGCTGCAACATGCGGCGCGACCACGCGACCGTCTCGACTTCGAGATCGGCGAGCGGCACGACCTTGTTGACAAGCCCCATGTCGAGCGCGGCTTGCGCGTCGTATTGCTCGCACAGGTACCAGATCTCACGCGCCTTCTTCTGGCCGACGATGCGCGCCAGCAAACCGGAGCCGTAGCCACCGTCGAAGCTGCCGACGCGCGGACCGGTCTGGCCGAAGCGCGCGTTGTCGGCCGCGATCGTCAGATCGCACACGACGTGCAGCACATGGCCGCCGCCGATCGCGTACCCGGCGACCATCGCGATGACCGGCTTCGGCAGTCGGCGAATCTGCACCTGCAGATCGAGCACGTTCAACCGGCCGATGCCGTGGTCGTCGCGGTAGCCGTCGTCGCCGCGCACGCGCTGGTCGCCACCGGAACAGAACGCGTCGGGACCTTCGCCGGTGAAGATGATCACGCCGACTTCGGGGTCGTCGCGCGCGATCTCGAAGGCGTCGCGCAGTTCGAACAACGTGCGGGGGCGGAAGGCGTTGCGCACCTCGGGCCGGCAGATCGTGATCTTGGCGATCCCGTCGGCGGTCTCGTAGGTCACGTCGGTGAAGCCGTCGGGGGTCTTCGGCTTCCACTCGGCGCCGGGTCGGATCTCCATCGCGGCCTCCATCGCTCCAACTCTGGGAGTGATTACTCCCATGGTTAGGCTACCGACCGTGCCTGCCGCCGACGAAACCGAGGTCGTCGCCACCACGCGCGCCGGCAACGCCCTCGCCCGGCTGGTCGAACAGTGCTGGGACGAGGGCCGGGCGATCCTGCCGATCGACCCCCGGCTGCCCATCGCGGAGCAGCGACGCCTGCTCGACCAGCTGCGCCCGACGCTCCTCGACGACGGCTCCGAACGAAGCGCCTTCGCACACGGCGTCCCGACGGCGGCCGACGTCGCGGCAATCGTCGTCACCTCGGGTACGACGGGAAACCCGAAAGGCGTCGAGCTCACGGCCGCGGGGCGCGACGCGATGGGCCGCGCCTATTCGGCGGGTGTCGGTGCGAACGCAAACGACAACTGGCTGGCGTGCTTGCCGCTGCATCACGTCGCCAGCCTGGGTGTCATCGCCCGCTCGTACATCACGGGTGTTCCGTACACCGTGCACGATCGTTTCGACATCGAACGCGTCGCCGCGTCGCCGCGTGCGGAAGGCACCACGATCGTGTCGGTCGTTCCAACGGCGTTGTATCGCCTGCTCGAAGCGGGCGCACCGCTCGAAGAATTCCGCTGCATCATCGTCGGCGGCGCGCCGTGCCCGCCCGGCTTGCGGGCGCGCGCCGAAGCGAACGGCGCGACGATCGTCGACGCGTACGGCTGTACGGAAACGTGGAGCGGCTTCGTGCTCAACGGTGTGCCGATCGAAGATGCCCACGTCGAGCTGCGCGGTCCCGAACAGGAAATCGTCGTGCGCGGCCCGATGGTGATGCGCGGCTACCGGCTCGACCCGCTCCGTACGCGCGAGGTGCTCGAAGCCGATGGTTCGTGGCACACGGGCGACGTCGGCGCGTACGACGACGGCCGTTTACGCGTCGTCGACCGCCTGAAAGACCTCGTCATCACCGGCGGAGTCAACGTGAGCCCGACAGAAATCGAAGGGGTGCTCGAGCGTCATCCCGGCGTCGAAGACGTGTGCGTCGTCGGCGTTCCCGACGAAGAGTGGGGCGAGCGTGTCGTGGCCTATGTCGTCGCGCGCGACGCGGCGCCGACCGTCGACGACCTGCGCGCGTTTGCCCGCGATCTCCTCGCAGCGCCGAAGTTGCCGCGCGAGGTTCGCGTGGTCGACGCGATTCCGCGCAGCGGCAGCGGCAAGCCGCTCCGGCGCGTCCTACGAGACGACGCGTAGGCAGCGGATCGCGGCGAAGAACCGGACGGTCTTCGTGGCGGCACCGGCGAACAAGGGTGTCGTCGACGTCATCAGCCAGTCGCGCACCTCGACGCGGGGCGTCCCGCGCTCGACCGCGGCGACGCAGTGGCTCACGGTGAGTTGGTAGTCGACGAATTGGTCCTGCGTCATTTCGATGTCGTCGTCGAACGTCTCGTCGGCGACCAGTTCGAAGCCGGCGGGAACGTCGGTCTCGGGCGCGCCAACCTGCGCGCCGCGCGGCGGCAGCGGATACTGCTCGAACACGGACTCGACCCAGCCGCGGAACTCAGGGCACGCGCGCACGCGCATGAAGTAGTGGTCGTACAGCCCGACCCATCCGTTCGGACGCAGGACTCGTCGCAGCTCGGCGAAGAAGCTCGTCTGGTCGAACCAATGAATGCCGGAGCAACACGTGACGGCGTCGATCGACCGGGTGGCGATCGGGAGTGCTTCGGCCGACGCGAAGCAATACGAAGCGTTGGGCGCGCTTCGGGCCGCGCGCATCATCTCGGTCGAAACGTCGAGACCGGTGACGTGGCGAGCAACCGCGGCGAGCGCGACCGTCGACATGCCAGTGCCGCACGCGACATCGAGTGCATGATCGACCGGCGTCTCACCCACGCGCGCGCGAATGCGCGCGAGCGTGCGCGGGTGGTGGAAAGGTCGGCCCGCGTCGTAGACCGCGCCGACTTCAGATGCGGCGAACGGGTTCGCGACCAAGCAGACCTTCCTTCCACGTGCGAAAGCGCGTGTGCACGACGCCGTCGGCGCTCGTGCCCTCACCGCGCCCGTCGGGATACAAGCGGAACGTGTAGCGCTCGCCGAGATCGTCGGCCGCGATCGCCATGTAGCGCGCGTCGGCGCGCGCGGCCGGCCCCGCTCGCCACAACAGAAAGCGGCCGATCCGGCGCTTGTAGGCAACGAGGTCGACACCGAAATCGGCACCGAGCGCGCGCAGCTCGGCGGGCGCTTCGATCCACCGCTCGGCCGGAATGAGGAAGTCGCGCTGCGGCGTCGCCGGCAGTGCCTCGGTGTGCCAGTCGTGATCGGTCGGCGTACGGGCCTCGGCCGGTTGCGGAGCCACGTGCCATCATCGCGCCGTGCTCGACCTCGCCGCGGTGCTCGCCGACGAACCGGGCACCTTCGGCGTCTACGCCCGCAACCTCACAACGAACGAAGTTGCAGGTGTCGAGCCGGATCGGGTGATGGACACCGCGAGCGCCGCCAAGGTCTTCATCCTCGTTCACTACGCGCGCCTCGTCGCGACCGGCGCACTCGACCCGAGCGAACGCATCGAGGTTCGGCCGACCGAACACGCGTTGGGAAGCGGCATCCTGCGCTTCCTCTCGCCGACGAGCCTCGCGTTCGACGATCTCGCAACCCTGATGATCATCGTGTCAGACAACACTGCGACCGACATCCTGCTGCGTGCGGTCGGCGGCGCCGAATCGGTGAACGCCACGATGGACGCGCTCGCGCTCCCGAACGCGCGCGTCGAATCCAACGTTCAGGCGCGAAGGCATCGGCGAGATGCAACCGTTCGGCACCTCGTCGGCGCGCGATTTGGCCGAAGCCTTCACGCATCTCGACGAGCGATGCCGCAAGATTCTCTTGCGCCAACAATTCACCGAAGGCCTGCCGCGCGCCCTTCCGCACGCGAACATGTCGGTCGATTGGGGCTTCAACATGCCGGTACGCGTGTTCAACAAGACGGGCGGCGACCCTGGTGTCTACAGCGATGCCGCGCGTTTCGAGACCGATACCACCCAATGGGTTGTCGCGTTTCTCGCCGCCGATTTGCAAGACATGAACCACCCCGACGACACCGGCCCCCGGCTTGCGGGTGCGGTCGGGAAGCTGTTGTACGAAGCGTGGGCGTCGTAATGCTCGTCGCCGACCTTCCCACTCCCGCGTTGATCGTCGACACGCGCGTGCTTGCCCGCAACCTCGACACCATGGCCGCCGCGCTCCCCGGCGCCCGGCTGCGGCCGCACGTCAAAGCGCACAAGTGCACGGCCCTCGCGCGCGAGCAACTCGCGCGCGGCCACAGACACTTCACGTGCGCAACACCGGGCGAGGTCGTCGGGATGGCACGAGCCGGAATGGGCGACGACCTCCTCCTCGCGAATCAAACGCTCGACAACGAGCGAATACGCGCGATGGCGAGCAGCGGTGCCGACGTCACCGTTGCGGTCGACAGCGCGGAAACGATCGACGCCGCCGCCCGCAACGGGATCGAGCGCGTCTTGATCGACGTCAATGTTGGCATGCCGCGCTGCGGTTGCGCACCCGAAGACGCCGGGCGCGTTGCCGACCGCGCACGCGCCGTCGGGCTCAACGTTCGGGGCGTGATGGGTTACGAAGGGCACGTTGTCGGTCTCACCGATCGGGCCGAGCGCGAAGCGAAGACCGCAACTGCGATGAACCTGCTCGCACGCGCACACGACGACGTCGGTGGCGACATCATCTCCGCGGGCGGCACCGGAACCTTTGATGTCAACACCTACGCGACAGAAATCCAAGCCGGTTCGTACGCGCTCATGGACACCGCGTACGCAGAGCTCGGCCTGCCGTTCGTGCCTTCGTTCGCGATCGCGGCAACCGTCATCCATGTGAGCGACACCTACGCGGTCGCCGACTGTGGCATCAAAGCGCTGAGCATGGACCACGGAAATCCGTCGATCAGCAATGCGAGCGTTTGGTTCTGTTCCGACGAGCACATCACCTTCGCACCGGAGCGCCGTCCCCGCGTCGGCGACCGTGTCTTCGTCCGGCCTGCGCACGTCGATCCGACCGTCGCGATCCATTCGCATCTGCATCTCGCCGACGCGCTGGACGCCGATGCAGCTGTCATCGACACCTGGGCGATCGACCTGCGGGGCTGGTCGGTCGACCGATAGCGTCAGGTGTATGGGCCAGGCGCAGATCCTCCGGTGCGGACAAGAACCAATCCGAATCGCAACGAACCGTGATAGAGCACCGGAGGTCGAAGCCGCATGAACACCGACCTTTCGAAGCTCGACGCGACTGCGCAAGCCGACCTCGTTCGCAACGGCGACGCCACGCCGATCGAACTCGTCGACGCCGCGATCGCGCGCATCGAAAAGCTGAACGACGACCTGAACGCGGTGATCCACCCGCTGTTCGACCGCGCCCGTGCCGCCGCGCAAAGCCGCGAGCTCCCCGATGGCCCGTTCCGCGGCGTGCCGATCGTCGTCAAAGACCTCGACGGCGAACTCGCGGGCACGCCGTACCACGCGGGCAACAAGTTGTTGAAGGCGCGCAACAACGTCTCGACGTTCACGAGCTACCTCTTCGCGAAACTCGAGGCCGCCGGTTTCGTGATCGTCGGCAAGACGAACACGCCCGAGTTCGGTTTGATGACGACGACCGAGCCCGAGGCGTACGGGCCGGCGCGGAACCCGTGGAACACGAACCACTCGACCGGTGGTTCGAGTGGCGGGAGCGGCGCCGCGGTCGCGAGTGGGATGGTGCCGCTGGGGCACGCGGGAGACGGTGGCGGTTCGATCCGCATCCCCGCGACCCACTGCGGCCTCTTCGGTCTGAAGCCGAGTCGCGGTCGCATCTCTTTCGGACCCAAGGTCGCCGAAGACTGGGCCGGCCTCGTGCAGCGCCACGTGCTCACGCACACGGTGCGCGACAGCGCGGCGACCCTCGACGCGTTGCAGGGATATATGACCGG
Organism: uncultured Actinomycetes bacterium; assembly: GCA_963841195.1. GTDB lineage: Bacteria > Actinomycetota > Acidimicrobiia > IMCC26256 > PALSA-610 > CAWJBX01. The sequence continues at coordinate 115,617 of CAWJBX010000008.1, forward strand.
CGACTGGTACACCGCGCCGCCGCCCGGTCGCTCGTACGCGCAGGAAGCGCAAATGGAGCCGGGCGCGCTGCGCATCGGGGTGAGCACGACTGCACCGATGAACATCGTCGAGGTCGATCCCGAATGCGTGCGCGCGGTCGAAAACGCGGCGACGCTGCTCGGTTCGCTCGGGCACACAATCGAACAGTCGGCGCCGGCGGCTTTTGACGAGCCCGTGCTTCTGGAAGTGTTCAGCGCCGTGATGGGAACGTCGTTGCGCGCCGAGCTCGACGCGATCGCGGAATTGATCGGACGGCCGATCACGCGCGACGACGTCGAGGCCGGCACGTGGGACAACTACGAAGGCGCCGCCGGCATCACCGGTGCGCAATACGTCGAAGCGCTCACGAAGATGCACGCGTGGACGCGCCGGATCGCGTCGTGGTGGGAAGACGACGGTTACGACCTCTTGCTCATCCCGACGTGCGGTGAACCAGCGCCCGCGATTGGCGATCTGACCCGGCCCGATGCCGGCATCGGGCGGCAGCTTCCGTTCGCAATCTTCACGGCACCCTTCAACATCAGCGGCCAACCGGCAATGTCGGTGCCGCTGCACGTCACGCCGAACGGTTTGCCGGTCGGCGTGCAACTGGTCGCCGCACCGCACCGCGAAGACGTGTTGTTCCGCGTCGCCGCTCAGCTCGAACGCGCGCAACCGTGGATCGACCGCGTGCCGCCCGTTCATGCCTAAGTCCGTTCGTGTCGCCGGTGGCCAAGGGTTTTACGGCGACACACCCGCGGCCGTCGACGCGCTGCTCGCCGAAGGCGTCGACTATCTCTGTCTCGAAGCGCTCGCCGAACTGACGCTTGCGATCCTGCAGAAAGACCGCCAACGCGACGAGACGCGCGGCTACACGCGCGATCTGCCCGCGTACTTGACGCGCGCGTTGCCGTTCGTCGCCGATGGTCGCACGAAGATCGTCACGAACGCGGGCGGCATCAACGCGGCCGCGGCCGCGCACGTCGCGATCGAAACCGCGCGTCAACTCGGTATCACGGGCATCAAGATCGCAACTGTCGTCGGCGACGACGTGCTGGGCCGGCTCGACGCGCTGCACACGACCGGCAGCCAGGCGTTGACCCACCTCGACACGGGCGCCTCGTTCGACACCTTTCCCGGACCCGCGCTGTTCGCATCGGCGTACTTGGGCGCCCGTCCGATCGCGCAGGCGCTCGAGCAAGGCGCCGACGTCGTCATCACGGGCCGCGTCGCCGACGCGTCGTTGTTCCTTGCGCCGTGCGTGTTCGAACACGAGTGGGCGTGGGACGACTGGGACAAGCTCGCGGCCGGCATTCTTGTCGGCCATTTGCTCGAATGTTCCGGTCAGAGCCTGGGTGGGAACTACTCGGGCGACTGGTGGGCCCTGCCGGAGCCGTGGAACCTGCCCTATCCGATCGCAACCGTCTATGCCGACGGCGCTTCGGTGATTTCGAAGCCCGCGGGTTCGGGCGGTCGAGTCAGCACCGACACGCTGCGCCACCAGTTGCTGTACGAGGTGCACGATCCGGCGCGTTACGTGTCGCCCGATGTCGTGGCCGATTTCACGTCGGCGCACTTCGAAGATTTCCCGAACGACAAGGTGCGCGTGACGAACGTGCGCGGCGAACCCGCAACGCCGACGTACAAACTGCTGCTCGCGTCGCACGCGGGCTGGTCGGGTGAATCGCGGGTCGCGTTCTCGTGGCCCGATGCCTACGAGAAGGCGAGGGCGACGGCCGCGATCTTCGTGAAGCGGGTCGAGATGGCGGAGCTGGAGGTCGACGAGTGGTGCGTCGAGTACTGGGGCGTCGACGCACTCGGGGGCCCGACGGTGCCGCCGCTCGCGCCGGGCTGCGAGCCGCCCGAATGTGTGCTTCGGATCGCGTGGCGGTGCTCCGATCAGCGCACCGCGGGTCTGGTCGGACGCGAACTCGTGCCGCTCACGCTCTCGGCGCCGCCGGCCGGCTTGACCGGGGCCGGGCGCGGCGGGGCGGGCGCAACCGAGCTGTTGTCGATCTGGCCCACGCTCGTCGACAAGGCGTTGGTCGACAGTGAGGTGCGCGTGATCGTCGAAGAGGTCTCGTAATGGCCCGACTCGCGCTGCGCGAACTTTGCGGCTACCGCGCCGGCGACAAAGGCGACATCGCCAACGTCGCGATCTTCGCCGACGACGACGAAACGTACGCGCTGATCGTCCGCGAGGTCACGGCCGCGCGCGTGAAGGAACACTTCGGCTCGATGGTGACCGGACGCGTCGACCGGTACGAGGCCGCGAACGTGCGCGCGCTCAACTTCGTCATGCAGGGCGCGCTGGGCGGCGGAGGTCCCGCGTCGCTGCGCGCCGACAACCTCGGCAAGACGCTGGGTGGCGCGCTCGTCCGCATGGAGATCGACGTGCCCGACGCGATGGCGAACGTGCGCCGCGCCCGTCCCGACGTCTCGTGGGCCGACGCAATCTTGTTTGGACCGAATCAGCCCCGATAGGGGCGGAAACCGTCCAAACAGAGTTAGCGGACGGTGAGGAACCCGGCGAGGTTCTCTTGGTCCTTGCGGACCTCTTCGAGCAGACCCGTCCGCCGACGCGGCCGGAATGTCGAGCGCTTCGAGCGCCTCGCCGATGTCGGCGTTCTGCTCCGACGAGATGTGGTCGACCTCGAGCGCAACCGAGTCGGCCGCAACGAGCACGCGCCCCATGTGCGACGTCACCTGCGCGGGCGGCGTGTGGTGCGCACCGATCGCCTCGACCATGTCGGCCGGGAAGCGCATCACGCCGAGCGCAGCCGCACCAACGGCCGCGTGCGTCATCCCGAACTCGCGCTCTTCGGCGTCGAGTCGCGAGAGCGTGGGGTCGGCGGCCATCAGGTCGAGCACCGCGTCGTAACGGCGCGGCGCCCGGCGGAACACCAAGGCCGAACCGAGGTCGTGCAACAAGCCGGAGCTGAACGCGTCGTTGGGTTGCAGCCCGACCCGCCGCGCGATCGCCGCCGCCGAAGCTGCGGTCGTGACCGAGTGGGGCCAGAAGTCGTCGGGCACGGAGCGGCCCTTTTCCGAGAACAAGTCGAAGGCAGCCGTCGTCGCGATCGCACGCACCGTCGCGAGACCGAGCACCGTGACCGCGCGCCAGGCGCTCGACACCTTGCCCGAGAGGCCGTAGAACGCGGTGTTCGCAAGACGAATCACTTGCGTCGAGAGCGCCGGGTCCGACTCGATGAGGCGCCCCAGGTCGGCCGCCGACGTGCGCGGGTCCTCGAGCATCCACAAGAGACGCATCGCGGCACCCGGCTGCACCGGCAGCTGGGTGACTTCGGTGATCAGGTCGTTCGCTTCGGCTGTCGCCATGTGGTTGCCCCCGTTTGGGCCCGCGCCCCGGATGCCGTCGTGTCCGGACCCTCCATATATCGGTCACGATCGGCGCGCCCTAAGCCTGATCTGTGACCAAGCTCACGCTGTTTCTCCCGCCGCTCCCTCCGAAGAGCTGCCTCCGGCGAGCGTTCTCCGGTCCGCTTCCCACCCGCTGAGGCAACGTCCCCGTACGCTGCGCACCGATGAGTGAGTCCTTTCGTCTCCCCACCGGCGTCCTCCCCCGCCGCTACGACCTCACGATCAGCCCCGATCTCGACGCCTCGACGTTCGACGGACGGGTCGTGATCAGCGTCGACGTGCTGGAACCGACCGACGAGATCGTGCTGCACAGCAAGGAGCTGAACATCCTCGCGGCGGCCATCGACGGTGCATCCGCGGCGGTCGATTTCCGCCCCGACGTCGACCAGCTCGTGCTGTCGGCGGGCCGCACGCTCGGTCCGGGCGCCGCGATCGTCGAGATCGTCTACTCGGCCCAGATCAGCCACGGCCTGCTCGGTTTCTACCGGAGCACGTTCACCGACGCCGACGGCAACGAGCGGGTGCTCGCCGCCACGCAGTTCGAGGCGCCCCACGCCCGGGCCGCCTTCCCCTGCTTCGACGAGCCCTCGTTCAAAGCGGTGTTCGGCGTCACGCTCGAAGTCGCCGACGGACTGTGCGCGCTTTCGAACGGTCCGGAGATTCATCGCGAAGCGATCGACGACGACCGCATACGCGTGACCTTCGGCGACACGATCGCGATGTCGACCTACCTCGTCGCGTGGGTCGTCGGCCCGCTCGAAGTCACCGAGCCGGTCGACGCGGGCGGCGTAGCAGTGCGCGTCGCGTATGCGCCCGGCAAAGCGCACCTCACGAAGTTCGCGCTCGACGTCGGTTCGTTCGCGATCCAGTTCTTCGCCGACTACTACGACATCCCCTATCCCGGCGAGAAATGCGATCTCGTCGCGCTCCCCGACTTCTCGTTCGGCGCGATGGAGAACCTCGGGTGCGTGACGTTCCGCGAAACGCGCCTGCTCCTCGATCCCGAACAGTCGACGCTCGACGAGATGTCGGGTGCGGCGCTGACGATCGTGCACGAAGTCGCGCACATGTGGTTCGGCGACCTCGTGACGATGAAATGGTGGAATGGCATCTGGCTGAACGAAGCGTTCGCGACGTTCATGGAGCATCTCGGGGTCGACGCCTACAAACCCGAGTGGCGCACCTGGGACTCGTTTGCGTTGGGCCGGGCCGCCGCGCTCGACGTCGACGCGCTCGCGCACACCCGCACCGTCGAATACGAAGTGCGCACACCCTCGGACGCCGACGGCATGTTCGACGTCCTCACCTATCAAAAGGGTGGATCGGTGTTGCGCATGCTCGAGCGTTGGCTCGGTGCCGACGCGTTCCGCGCCGGTGTGCGTCGGTACTTGTCGACGTACCAACTGTCGAACACCGAAACGACCGACCTGTGGGACGCGCTCGAACAAGCGACCGGAGAACCGGTGCGTCGCATCATGGACTCGTGGATCTTCCAACCCGGTTTCCCCGCGTTGCATCCCGACGGCGAACGCATCACACAGCGGCGGTTCGCGTACGAAGGCGGCGGAAGCGAGCACTACGCGGTGCCCGTGCTCGCGCGCGTGCATACCGGTGACAATGTCGAAACCCGCACCTTGTTGCTCGCGACCGAAGCGGCGCCGCTCGACATCGGTGATGAGACCGCGGTGCTGAACGCGGGCGGCGAAGGGTTCTACCGCGTCGCGTACCCCGTCGACTGGCGCGCCCGTCTGCTCGACGGGAACGTGCTGGAACCGCTCGAACGGTTCACGCTCGTCGACGACCTGTGGGCGTTGGTGCTTGCCGGCGACGCGACCGCGGCCGACTTCGTCGACACCGCCCAGCGCTTCTCGGGCGAAACCGATCTCGTCGTGTGGCGCGGGCTTGCGGGCTCGTTGCGCGCGTGCGGGCGGCTCGTCGAAGGCGACGCGTTCGGCGCCTTGCGTCGCATCGTCGGTGAACTCGTTGCGCCTTCGATGGCACGGCTCGGTTGGAATGGTGGCGCCGCCGACGACGACCGCACCCGCCAACTGCGCGGCACGATCATCAGCTTGCTCGGAGCATTCGTCGGCGACGCCGACGCGATTGCGCGGGCGCGTTCGATCGTTGCGACACCGGACGGGGTCGACGCCGACATCGCGGCCGCGAGCGTGAACGTGATTGCCGCGGTCGGTACCGATCAAGACTTCGCGTTATATCTGCGGCGTTCCGCCGATCCGGCCGCGAGTCCGCAGGAACAGCTGCGGTATCTGTACGCGCTCGGCGACTTTCCCGACGAGGCGCTCGTCTTGCGCGCGATGGAGCACGCCGTGTCGCCGGCCGTGCGGCCGCAAAATGCACCGTTCGTGTTGCAGCGCGCCTTGCGGAACCGTGAGCACGGCCCGGCCGCGTGGGAGTTCGTGCGCGACAACTGGGACGAGATCCGCAAGCAAGTCAGCGGTTCGCTCGCGGTGCGCATGATCGAAGGCGCGACGTGGCTCGTCGACGACGAGTCGGCGAACGACATCCCCGCCTTCCTCGATGCACATCCGATTCCGGAGGCGACGCGGACGATCGCGCAGAACATGGACCGCTTGCGCGTGCATCGGGCCGCGGTGCAGCGGGAACGGGCACGCTTCAGCGCCGCGCTGCTCGAGGAGTAACTACACCGAGTCGGCCACCAACGCGACGAAGTCGCACGCGCGACGGAACTGGGCGATCGTCACCTCGCGCTGCTCGCCCACGCGTGATGCAAGCGCGAGCGCGATGACGTCGTCCCAGTCAGGAAACGCCATACGCGCGTACTCGCCGCCGCCGCGCTTCGACAACACCGCGCCCGTCATCGCCGCTGCGTGGACGCGCGCGACACCGAGCACGCCCCATTCGAGCAAGCGCGCCTCGATCGGATCGTCGTCGTCGGTTCCGTCGACGAGCGCGTGCATCGTGCGCGCCCAGCCCGCCCAGTAATCCCGCAAGTTCTCCGCGCTGAAGGCGCGCAGCGCGGCGTCGTCAGCCCGTACCCCAAGCGCGCTCGGCATGTCGCCGCGCGGTAATCGCCGAGTCGGCAAGGATCGCCCACGTCACCGGGCTCACTTCGTGACACGGCCCGAATTCGAAGCGTCCGTCGACGTGATAGGCGACGTCGCCGACGTGTTCCGGTCCGTTGGCGACGAGCGCGCGCGGCACGTACGGCCCGTCGACGCGCGTCGCGACCACGCGATGCACTTCACCCAGCAGCGCTCGCTGTTCTGCACCGGGCGCGGCCGCAACCACCACGACGACGTCGATGTCGCTGCGCTCAGGGTCGTAGTCGCCCAGCGCCAGCGACCCGACGACGTAGAGCCCCACAACCAAGCCGGGTACGGCCGCGTCGACGGCCTCGAGGTAGCGGTCAATCGCCGCCGCCGCGCCTTGGGTGAGCTGCACGGCGCGATCGTCGCACCCGGGCGACTGGGCTGTCGCACCCGAGGGATACCGTGACGGCATGGCTCCCGCGCCTGCTCTCGACCTGTTCAGCGCGCCCGTCCGGGCCTGGTTCGAGACGAGCTTCGCGGCGCCCACCGACGCGCAGGCGCAGGGCTGGCCCGCGATTGCGGCGCGGGAACACACCTTGTTGCTCGCGCCGACCGGTTCCGGCAAAACGCTCGCGGCGTTCCTCTGGGCGATCGACCAGCTCGGCACCACGCCCGCCACCCGCGAAGAAGCAACGCACGCGCGTGCTCTACATCTCGCCGCTGCGCGCGCTGGCGTTCGACGTCGAAAAGAACCTCCGGGCCCCACTCGCCGGCATCTCGCTCGCGGCCGAGCGCCTCGAAGCGCCGTTCGAGGCGCCGTCGGTTGCGATGCGCACGGGCGACACGTCAGGCAAGGAACGCCAGCAGCTCGTGCGCACCCCGCCCGACATTCTGATCACCACGCCCGAATCGCTCTATTTGATGCTCACGTCGCAAGCGCGCGAGACGCTGCGCAACGTCGAGACGGTGATCATCGACGAGATTCACGCGCTGGCGCCGACGAAGCGGGGCGCGCATTTGATGCTGTCGCTCGAACGGCTCGAGGCGATCACGCAACGGCCGGCCCAGCGCATCGGGCTGTCAGCGACACAACGCCCGCTCGACGAGATCGCCCGCTTCCTCGGTGGGCAAACGGCCGACGGCCCGCGGCCCGTCACAATCGTCGACGCGGGCTCACGCAAAACGCTCGACGTCGAGGTGATCGTCCCCGTCGACGACATGAATGAGCCGGGCGCGCACGGCCGCGCCGGAAACACCGAAGCGAACGCGCTCGGGTTCGACAACCCCGAAGAGGTCCACTCGATCTGGCCGCATGTGCACCCGCGCATTCTCGAGTTGATCCGTGCCCATCGCACCACGATCGTGTTCTGCAACGCGCGCCGCCTCGCCGAACGCCTCGCCGCCAACCTCAACGATCTCGCGGGCGAAGAGCTCGTGCGCGCGCACCACGGCTCCTTGTCGCGCGAGCAGCGCGTGCAAGTCGAGTCGGAACTGAAAGCGGGCCGCTTGCGGGCAATCGTGGCGACGTCGAGTCTCGAACTCGGGATCGACATGGGAACGGTCGATCTCGTCGTGCTCGTCGAGTCGCCCGGTTCGGTAGCGCGCGGCTTGCAACGGGTCGGCCGCGCCGGCCATCAGGTTGGTGAACCGAGCACCGGCAAGATCTTTCCGAAGTATCGGGGTGATCTGCTCGAAGCCGCGATCGTCGTCGAACGCATGCGCGACGGGCTCGTCGAAGAGATGCGTTACCCGCGCAATCCGCTCGACGTCGTGGCCCAGCAGATTGTCGCCGCGTGCGCGGTCGACGAGTGGTCGGTCGACGATCTCGTCGCGCTGATCCGCCGGTGCGCGAACTTCGCCGACCTCTCCGACGACGCGTTCCGCGAGACGCTCGACATGCTTGCGGGCCGGTATCCGTCCGACCGCTTCGCCGGGCTGCGCGCTCGCATCGTGTGGGATCGCACGCAGAACCGCGTCCGCGCGCGCGAAGGCGCGCAGCGAGTCGCGGTGCAGAGCGGCGGCACGATTCCCGACCGCGGCCTGTTCGGCGTGTTCCTGCCCGACGGCGTGCGCGTCGGTGAACTCGACGAAGAGATGGTCTACGAGAGCCGCGTCGGCGAGTGCTTCGTGCTCGGCGCGTCGACGTGGCGCATCGAAGAGATCACTGTCGATCGCGTGGTCGTCACGCCCGCGCCGGGCGAGCCCGCGAAGACACCGTTCTGGCGCGGCGATCGTCCCGGCCGCCCACTTGAACTCGGGCGCGCCCTCGGCAAGCTCGCACGCGAGTTGAACGCGATGCCCGCCGAACGAGCCGAAGCCACCTTGCACGCGTCCGGCCTCGACGTACGGGCTGCTTCGAACCTGCGCCAGTACCTCGCCGAACAAGCCGAAGCCACGGGTGCGATCCCCGACGACCGCACGATCGTGATCGAGCGTTTCCCCGACGAGATCGGCGACTGGCGCGTCTGCATCCTCACGCCGTTCGGCGCGCGCGTGCATGCGCCGTGGGCGCTCGCGATCGAGGAACGGCTCGAACGCGAGGACCTTCCCGTACAAGTGTTGTGGAGCGACGACGGGATCATCCTGCGCCTGCCGGAAGCCCTCGACGACGTCGCAACGCAGTTGCTGTTGCCCGAACCCGACGATCTCGACGATCTCGTCGTCGCCCGCTTGCCCGCAACCTCGTTGTTCGCGTCGAAGTTCCGCGAGAACGCGGCGAGAGCGTTGTTGTTGCCGCGCCGCCGGCCGGGAGAGCGGACGCCGTTGTGGCAACAACGCCAGCGCGCCGCCGACTTGCTCGAGGTCGCGTCGGGGTACCCGAGTTTCCCGATGCTGTTGGAGACGACGCGCGAATGCCTGCGCGACGTTTTCGACCTTCCGGCGTTGCGCGAGGTGCTGAGCGACATTCGGTCCCGGAAAGTGCGCGTCGTGCCGGTCGAGACCCGGCGCGCGTCGCCGTTCGCGCAGTCGTTGCTGTTCGGGTGGATCGCGGTCTACATGTACGAAGGCGACGCGCCGCTCGCGGAGCGACGCGCGGCTGCGCTCGCGCTCGACCGCGACTTGTTGCGCGATCTCATGGGCGCCGAAGAGCTGCGCGAACTCCTCGATCCCGAAGTCATCGCCGAACTCGAACTGGAACTGCAGCGCCTCACGCCGACGCGCCACGCCCGCCACGCCGACGATCTGCACGATCTCCTTGCTGATCTCGGGCCGCTCTCGCTCGACGAGATCCGCGCCCGTTCGGTGCTCGAACCGACCGCGCTCATCGAGACGATGGTCGTCGAGCGACGCGTGATCGCGATCGAAGGCCGGTACGCGGCCGCCGAGGACGCGGCCCGCCTGCGCGACGCGCTCGGTTGGGCGATCCCGCAGGGCTTGCCCAACGCCTTCACTGACCCGGTCGAGCACCCGCTCGACGACCTCGTCGCGCGCTACGCCCGTACCCACGTTCCGTTCACGACCGAAGAGGTATGTGCACGCCTGGGGGTGCCCGTCGAGCGGGCGAAGGCGGCGCTGGCCCGGCTCGAAGCCGACGGCCGCGTCGTGTTCGGCGAGTTCCGGCCGGGTGGCGTCGAACGCGAGTGGTGCGACGTCACCGTGTTGCGCACGTTGCGGCGCCGTTCGCTCGCCGCGCTGCGCCACGAGATCGAACCCGTCGACGGCACCGTGTTTGCGCGGTTCTTACCGGCGTGGCAAGGCGTCGGTCGGAGCCGCCGCGGCCTCGACGCGCTCGTCGAAGCGATCGAACAGTTACAAGGCGTCGCGATTCCCGCGTCCGTGTTGGAGCGCGATGTCTTGCCGGTGCGCGTCGACGGCTACCGGCCGTCGATGCTCGACGACCTTTGTGCGGCCGGCGAACTGGTGTGGATCGGAGCCGGTGCGCTCGGCAGCGACGACGGTCGCGTGCGCTTGTACTTCCGCGACCGCGTGCGATTGCTCGCTGTGCGCCCGAACGTCGACGACGCGCCGAACGATGGGATCCACGACGCCATCCGCGATCGGTTGTTGCGCGCGGGCGCGAGCTTCTGGCCCGATCTCGTCGCGGCCGCGGGCACGGCCGACGAAGCGGTGGTGCTCACCGCGCTGTGGGATCTGGTGTGGGCGGGTGAGGTCACCAACGACACGTTCGGTCCGTTGCGGGTGCCACGGCGGGCGTCGGCGCGCCGGCCCGCGTCGGCGAAACCGAGGCCGGGGCGTCTCACGCGCCTCGGTCCGCCGTCGGGAGCCGGGCGTTGGTCGCTCGTCGCGCCGTTGCTCGACCCGGCACCGACCGCTACCGAGTCGGCGCACGCGCTCGCGTTGCAGCTTCTCGAACGCCATGGCGTCGTGACCCGTGAAGGTGTGCGCGCCGAGGGCGTCGCCGGCGGCTTCGCGGGCGTGTATCCCGTCTTCCGCGCGCTCGAAGAGTCAGGCCGGGCGCGCCGGGGCTGGTTCATTGCCGGCCAGGGCGCGGCGCAGTTCGCACTCCCAGGTGCCGTCGACCGCTTGCGCGCCCATCGAACGGTCGACGACGACGACCGGGCACGAGTGCTCGTGCTCGCCGCCACCGACCCGGCCCAGCCCTACGGCGCCACGCTCTCGTGGCCCGAGCATTCGTCGCGCCCGGCGCGGCACGCGGGCGCGTTCGTCGTGCTGGTCGACGGTATGTGCGCGGCGTATCTCGAACGGGGTGGCAAATCGCTGCTGACGTTCGCCGGGGTCGACGTCGACGCGTGGACGAACGCGCTCGTCGAAGCCGCCAAAGACGGCCGGCTCGGGCGCGTGCAACTCGAACGCATCGACGACGAACCGGCGCGCACCTCGCCGCACGCGGCGGCGTTGCGCGACGCGGGCTTCGCCGACGGCTACAAGGGTTTGACGCTGCGGGGTTAGCCTCGCCAACTCTCGAGGAGGTTGAGATGGGTTTCATGGACAAGGTCAAGGAGACCGCCAACAAGGCGGCCGACACCGCCAAGGCTGCAACCGCGGTCGCCAAAGACAAGTACGACGACCTGCAGGCGCTGAAGAAGATCGAAGATCTGCAGAAGGAGATAGGCGCGCTCGTTGTCGCGCAACGTCGCGGCGAAGCGCCGGATGCCGACGCGCAGATCAGCACCAAGATCGACTCGATCACCGAGATCGAAAAAGAGATCGAGGCGAACAAGCCTGAAGGCGGCGAAGCCGCCGCGTCCTGACGGCGGCGCGCACGTGCCCGAAGGCGACACGATCCACAACACGGCACGTCGGTTGCGCGACGCGTTGGTCGGGCACGAGATCACGCGCTTCGAACTGCGTCGCGATCCGCGCGGCGTCCGCAGCCCCGAGGCGGGAACCGAGATCACGAGCGTCGACGCCGAAGGGAAACACCTGTTGGTGACGTTCGGCGACGGGGCGGTGTTGCACACGCACATGCAGATGACGGGTGCGTGGCATGTGTACGCGCCGGGCGCCCGCTGGCGGCGGCCCGCGCACCGGGCGCGTGTGATCATCGAGGTCGACGGCGCGACCGCGGTGTGCTTCGACGCACCGACCGTGGAGCTGAGGCGTGGCGAACGGGCGCGGACGACGCGAGCGAGCCGGTCGCTCGCCGAACTCGGTCCCGACTTGTGCGAACCCGACACGGACCTCGCGGCCGCGTTCGCAAACGTCGACGCCTGCGATCCCGATCGGCCGATCGGTGACGTGTTGCTCGATCAGCGTGTTGCCGCCGGCATCGGCAACGTGTTCAAGTCGGAGGTTTGTTGGACCGTCGGCATCAATCCCACGACGCCGTTACGCGCGCTCGATGCCGACACGCGCCGGGCGTTGTACGAAAACGCACACCGGTTGCTCGTCGACGCAACGCGAACCGGTCGCCGCGCGACGTACCGCGGCGAGCTCGCGGTGTACGGCCGGGCGCGGCGGCCCTGCCCGCGTTGTCGCACACCGATTCAGCGGGCCGAAACGGGAACGCCGCCGCGCGTCAGCTACTGGTGCCCGACGTGCCAGTTGGCGCCCGCCCCGGCCCCACGATGAGCTGCACGACCGGCGCGAACATGTCTTGGTCGCGGCCGGCGTCCTTGGCGGCATAGAGCGCGGTATCGGCGCGCCGCAACGTCACCCGCGGCGACATGTCGGGCTCGTGCACGGCGACGCCCGCCGAGAACGAGGTCGCGGGCCGCATTGCGTTCCACGCCAGCCGCGTCCGATCGAGCATGGCGCGTGCACCTTCGACTCCCGCACCCGGCAGTACGACCGCGAACTCCTCGCCGCCGTAACGGGCGACGCAGTCGACGTCTCTCGTCGTCTCGCGCAAGCAATGCGCAAGCGCGCGCAGGGTTCGGTCACCCACTTGGTGCCCGAACCGGTCGTTGACGCTCTTGAAGTGGTCGAGGTCGACGATCACAAGCGCGTCGCCCGCTTCCATCTTGCGCAACGCCTCGGAGAACGTCCGACGGTTCGCGAGATGCGTGAGCGGGTCGGTGCGCGCGTCGCGCGTGAGCGCGGCCGCCTCGCGCAACCGTGAGAACATGCGGCCCGCTTCCTCGGAAAGCAGTTCGGCCGCTTGCCGTTCGCTCGCGCTGAGCCGCCGCCGATGGGTGCCGAACATGGCGACGAGCAATCCGATCGGGCGGTTCCCGTTGCTCGGGAGCGGCACGATGGCCGCCGCACGAATCGCGCCGCGCGACCGCTTGAGCGCGACAAACGCAGTCCGGCCGCCGCGCACGAGCGTGTCGTCGGCGTAGCTGTCCAACAGGAGCGGCGCGGTGTCGGCGAGCGCGGGATGACCGAAGAACGCGCGGTTGAGGTATCGCTGCTTGCCGCGCCGGTCGGCCAGCATGACGGCCACTGCCTGCGCGTGCAGCAGATCGGCGGTCAGCGCGGCAACGAGTTGCGCGCCCGAGCGTTCGTCCTCGACGCGTGCGAGAACGCGCACCGCATGGAGCAGCCGCTCGACGCGGTGATCGGCGCGCTTGCGATGTTCTTCGCCTTGCGCGATCGCCTCGCCGACAACCACCGACATCGGGAGCGCGAACAAGAGCGTCGCCGCGAGGGCGCTCGACATTTCGAAACGGGCCGCGATCACGAGTGCAATCGCGCCCGGCAGCGCGAGCACGGTTGAGACGCCGGGCCGTTGGGTGAACCCGGCGTAGACGAACGGCAGGGGCAACGCCGCGAGGTACGCGGCGGCCGTGCCGTTGGCGAGGACACCGCCCCATGCGAACAACACGAAGGCGAATCCCGAGAGCACGAGTTGCGTGTAGGCCGGCCAACGCGACCACGGCAGCGCGAGCGCCACCGCGCCGAAGACGGCGGCGACGATCCCGATCTCGCCCATGCGCGTGTCGACGTGCGCGACGGGCACGAGCCAGTGGACGACCAGGGCGAGGACCCCGCCCACGAGATAGACGAGCGCGGCGATGCGGGGCGCGAGCGCGGCGACGTCGAGGTCATCGCCTTGCCTTCGCAACTCCCGCGCTCGGTCCACGACCAGGCGCTTCAACGTTGACGCGGTCACGGAACCGCTCGCCTCCCACGTGCGACAACCTTCCCCGCCCGGGATATCGGCGCCGGAGGACCGGACCTTGAGCGAATTCTTGGGGGCGGCCCGCGGCCCGGCTACAGCCCGGCGAAGGCGTTGGCCGCGCTGACCAGTTCGCGCGCGAGCTGGTCGTCGCCGGTGACCCGCATCGGCACGTCCTCGACGGCCACCCGGTCGGCGAAACGCCGGCAGAAGTCGACGATCGGGACCTCGATCTCGACGTCGGGCTGCCCCGGGTGGGGCTCGGCCGGACCGCACGCGATCGTCCAGACGTCGCCGCCCGGCCCGGTCATCACGAACCGAGCCGTGGCCGAGGAACGGTCGGTTCCCCGTACCGCCATCGCCAACGGGAGCGACTGCATGGCGAGCTCGGCCATCCGGCGTATCGCGGCAGGGTTGGGCGGCGAGCCCGGAAGACCAGTGGCCCGGCGGATGTCGTCGTCGTGGGTCCAGGTTTCGAAGGCGCGGATGACGAGGGCGTCGTCGCGCTCGTAACCGGCGAGCCGCTGCGATTCGGGAAGCCGGTCGGCAAGTTCGATGAGCTCGCGACGCGTGCTCCGAAAGCGCGCAAGGGTCTGCGCGAACGACTCGTCGGCGTGCTGCGGCAACGTCTCCTCGGTAATCACTGCGACTTCGTCGGCCCCGATGAAGCCGTACCGCGCGTCGTCGGCTTCGGCGACGAACGCCCGGTCGACCGCCTCGACGTGGGCGACGAGATCGTGCACCGACAATCCGTTTTCCGTCGGCAGTTCAAGCATGTCGGCATCGAGTGCGTCGAGCAGCGCGTCGAAACGTTCGGTCTCCATTTCGAGGGCTTGGCGCGCGGTCGCGGGCGCGACCGGCTGCCCCACGGCGCGCAGCAGTCGGTCGCGCAATTCGCCCGGTGGACGCAACGCGCCGGCCGAACCGATCGCGGCGGCGGCTTCGCGCAGCCGTTCGACCTCACGCGCGGCGTCAGGGTTGTGTTCGACGTACGCGTCGAACGCGGCAACCTCGTCGGGTTCGCACGCATCGAGCGCGTACGCACCGATCAAATCCTCGAACGTTTGGGGGGTCAAATCCATGCTCGCTCCATACCCTGCGCCGCGAGCGCGTCAGCGACTCGCCGCAAGCCAAGTCGCATCCGCGACTTTGCGGTTCCTTCGGGGATACCCAATTCTTCTGCAACTTGCCGGTACGTACGTCCCCCGAAGTACGCGAGCTCGATTGCCTGTCGTTGGTCGGCGGGAAGTCGTTCGAGTTCGGCCCGGACCTGTTCCGCGGTCACAATCGCCATTGCCATCTCGTCGACGTCGGGAACGTTGACCGCTCCCGCAGCATCACGGGCGGCCCGCCGCCGCCGCGCTTCTTCGCGCCGCACGTAGTCGATCGCGCGGCGATGCGCGAGCGTTCCGACGAACGTGCGCAGTCGCCCGCGTTCGGGCTCGAACACTTCGGGCCGCTCCCACAACGAGAGGAAGACGTCTTGCGCGACGTCCTCGGCGGCGCGGCGATCGCCGATCACGCGCGCGGCAAGCCCGAAGACATACGAGCCGAACTGGTCGTAGATCTCGGTGAGGGCGGCCGGGTCACGGGCGACGAGGCGGTTGCGCACCTCGGTCTCCCACGCCGTGCCTTCGATGGCGCTCATACACGTCTGCTTCGCTGTGCCCGGGCTCTTGGATCACGTGCCGCCGTAGTATCCCGCGCAATGTCTGGACTCTTCGATATCGCTGGGAAGAAAGCCCTGGTCACGGGCGGGAGCCG
This sequence comes from uncultured Actinomycetes bacterium, assembly GCA_963841195.1. GTDB lineage: Bacteria > Actinomycetota > Acidimicrobiia > IMCC26256 > PALSA-610 > CAWJBX01. The sequence goes on from CAWJBX010000008.1 coordinate 131,275, forward strand.
GGGAATCGGCCTGATGATCGCCCGGGGCTACGTGGATGCGGGCGCGACGGTGTTCATCTCGTCCCGCAAGAAGGAAGTGTGCGACGAGGTCGCCGCCGAGCTGGGCCCGAGCTGCATCAGCCTGCCCGCCGACCTGGCCGAGGCCGACGAGATCACGCGGCTGGCCGCCGAGGTGCGGGGCCACACCGACCGCCTCGACATCCTCGTCAACAACGCGGGTGCTACGTGGGGAGCGCCGTTGGCCGAGTACCCCGAATCGGCGTTCGACAAATTGCTGACGCTGAACGTCACGTCACCCTTCTTGCTGACCCAAGCGCTCTTGCCGCTGCTCGAGGCGGCGGGTTCGGCCGACGATCCGGCGCGCATCATCAATATCGGTTCGATCGACGGCATACAGGTACCGCTGATGGAGACGTATGCCTACTCGTCGAGCAAGGCGGCGGTGCATCAACTGACCCGGCACCTTGCCCGTCAACTCGGTCGCAGCCACATCACGGTGAACGCGGTCGCGCCCGGTCCGTTCGAATCGAAGATGATGGCGGAAACGCTGAAGAACTTCGGCGACTCCATCGCCAAGTCATCGCCGCTCGGTCGCATCGGGCGGCCCGACGACATGGCCGGCGTCGCGATCTATCTCGCCAGCCGGGCCGGCGCCTACGTGACCGGCGCGATCATTCCGGTCGACGGCGGAATCGCCACAACGAAGTGAGGTAAGTCGTGGCCGACAACGAAATTTCGCAAGCCGACGAAGCGATCGACAAGCTCCTCGCCGAGCACGATCCGCGCGCCACTGAAACGAAGATCTTCCGCGGCGCGCAGTACGACGCCGGCCTCGCGTGGGTGCACTTTCCCGAAGGCTTCGGCGGCCTCGGTTTGGCGCCGCGCGTGCAACGACACGTCGATCGGCGGTTGCGCGAGGCGGGCGCGCACGCGCCGCACGGCACGCTGTTCTTCGGCTTGTCGCTCGCGGGACCGACGGTGGCGACACACGGCAGCGACGAACTACGACGGCGCGCGCTGCGCCCGATGTTCACGGGCGAAGAAATCTGGTGCCAGCTGTTCTCCGAGCCGGGTGCCGGCTCTGACCTCGCGGGCTTGGCAACGCGCGCGGTGCGCGACGGCGACGAGTGGGTGGTGAACGGTCAGAAGGTGTGGAACACGCTCGCGCATCTCGCCGATCGCGGCATGCTCGTTGCGCGCACCGACCCCGACATTCCCAAGCACAAGGGCCTGACCTACTTCATGGTCGACATGCACGCGCCGGGCGTCGAAGTGCGGCCGTTGCGGCAGATCACGGGCGAAGCCGAGTTCAACGAGGTGTACCTCACCGACGTGCGCATCCCCGACGCCGATCGCATCGGCGACATCGGTGACGGCTGGCGCGTCTCGATGACCACGCTGATGAACGAGCGCACGACGATTGGCGGCGCGACCGGAAGCGGCGGCGGCCGGAGGGTGTCGGCGATTCAAGAAGCCATCGACCTGTGGGGCAAGCGCGCCGACCACGATCCCGCGCGCCGCGATCGACTCGCGCAGTTGTGGATCGAGAACGAAGTGTTGCGGTACACGAATCTGCGCGCGGCCGAGCGGGCGCGCCGCGGGAACCCCGGACCGGAAGGTTCGATCGCGAAGCTCGCGCTCGCCAACATCAACAAGGCGACGTACGAGTTCTGCATCGACCTGCTCGGCGCCGACGGGCTCATCGACTACGACTACACGTTCAAGCGCCCCAGCGAAGCCGGTCTCGAAGCGCCGCTCGGTTCCGCCCGCAAGATGTTCTTGCGGGCGCGCGCCAACTCGATCGAAGGCGGCACGTCGGAGATCATGCGCAACATCCTCGGCGAACGCATTCTCGGCTTGCCCGGCGAACCGCGTACCGACCGCGACCTGCCGTGGTCGGAAGTTCCCCGCAACTAGTCCTCTTTACCGGGCCGCCTGGTACCGGGAAGTCGACGCTGGCCGACGAGATCGCGCGCGACCTCGGCGCGCCGAACGTCGGGTTCGACTGGTTGATGGCCGGACTCACGCCGTTCGCATCGATTCACAATGCGCTCGAAGCGATGGAGGTCGAGGAGTACCGCAACGTCGGCTACTCGTTGATGACGCAGGTCGTCGAGAAGCAGCTGCGGAACGAGCAATCCGTCGTGCTCGATTGTGTCGCACGCGGCGGGATTCACGATCGCTGGAACGCGCTCGCCCGGCAGTACGACGCCGGCTTCAAGGTGATCGAGTGCACGTGCTCCGACCTCGCCGTGCACGAATCACGCGTTGTCGGGCGGACGCGCGATATCCCCGGCTGGTACGAGCTGCGGTGGGAGTCCGTGCTGAAGACGCGCGCGTCATATCAGCCCCTTCCGTGCGAAAAGCTGGTGCTCGACGCGGTCGATCCCCTCGCCGGTAACCTCGCTCGCGTCCGTCAATACATTGGAGATCGCCGATGAGCCGGCAAGGCGTCGAAGGGTTACGAGCCGAACGCGACCTGGCACTCGAGGTCTTCAAGAGCTTGAGCGACGACGAATGGAACGCGGCTTCTGATTGCGCAGGCTGGTCCGTCCGCGATGTCGTCGCGCACATGGGCAGTACCCAACATGGTGTGGTCGACCCGAGCGCGATGGTCGACATGACTGGCGGCACCGAGCAGGCGATGGAAGGCCCGGTTGCGGAACGCCGCGGGTGGAGTGTCGCCGATGTGCTCGCGGAATACGAGTCGTACAGCGCGCAGGTCACTGACATGGTCGCGACGTTCCAAGATCCGCCGATGGCGGACACACCGTTGCCGATGGGCGACCTCGGTACGCATCCAATGGCCATCATGCCGAACCTGTTCTTGTTCGACACGTATTGCCATCTGCGCAACGACATCTTGGCGCCCAACGGACCGATCAACAGGCCCGAACCCCCGCGCGACGCAACGCGCGTTCGTGCGACCGTCGAATGGATGCTCGCGGGCCTGCCCTGGATGTCGGCGACTGCGCTCGCGAACGTGCTCGATCGACCGGTCGTGCTCGAACTGACCGGTCCCGGCGGCGGCACGTGGACCGTTGCGCCGGGCGACGCCGCGAGCGAAGGACGCGCCATCGTGTCCGAGGGCGCGCGCGCAGACGCAGCCGCGACGGTGACGTCGCCGGCGCACGAGTTCGTCGTCTGGGGCACGAAACGCCGTCCGTGGCGCGACTCCGTGAAGATTGCCGGCGACGATGCGTACGCAGGCCAAGTCCTCGACGCGGTGAAAATCTTCTGATGTCGCAGCGCGCGCTCGAAGGCCTGCAAGCCGAGCGCGACGCGTTGCTCGCGACCCTCGGCGAGCTTTCCGACGACGAATGGAACACACCCTCGGGCGCGCCCGGTTGGCGAGTCCGCGATCTCGTCGCGCATGTTGCCGCGACGCATCACGGTGTCGTAGATCCCGCGGTGCTACCGGGCCCCGGCGGGAACGAGGAACGGGTCGACGAGCGCCGGCAGTGGAGCACCGCTCACGTCGTCGACGAGTTCGCGACCTATACGGAGCAGTCGCATGCGCGCTTCGCCGCCGCCCAGTCGTCGGATCGGGCGCTGACGATGGGCGCGTTCGGTACGCATCCGGCATCAAGCCTCGCCGACCTGTACTTGTTCGACATGTACGGCCATTACCGGGCCGACTTGCTCCCGCCGCTCGGCCGCGCCGAACCACCGCGCGACGCGGCGCGTTTGCAACCGACGATCGCGTGGATGATGGCCGCGCTCGCTCCGATGTGCGGCGATGCGATGCACGCCCATCTCACCGCACCGCTGACGATCGCGTTGACCGGACCGGGCGGAGGATCGTGGACGGTCATGCGCGACAACGGCGCGGTCGTCGTGTGCAACGCCGAACAGGCCGAAGCTGCTGCCATCGTGCGATCGAGCGATCACGACTTCGTCGTGTGGGGTTCGCAACGCCGTTCTTGGCGCGACCTCGCACACGTCGACGGTGAGGTCGAACGCGTCGCACCCGCGCTCGACGCAATCCGCGTCTTCTGAGGTCATACACCCAGCGACATAGGACCCGCGGATCAAATCGCGGCTCCGACTGGCGTTTGACAACACGACCGACATAATCATCAAGCGCGCACCCTTCGGATGGGTGTGCAGAGTGGGGGAATCAAGGATGAAGAAAAGCGCTTACCTCTGCGCGGCCGCGATCGTTACCGCGGGCCTCGTACCGATGGCTGCACACGCGGCGGCAAGATCTGGTCGAGCAACCTCGTGCATCGACTACAACAACAATGGCGTTTGCGATGCGAACGACACGCCGATCAACACGTTGCTCGAGACGGGCATCATCAACACGACGACGATGCGCGTGCCAGGCGCTCCGACGCGACTCGTCTCACCGATTGGCGTCGTCCTCGGCGGGGGCAAGATCAAGAACGGTGCATCGATCGTCGCGAGCGGCAACGTGCACATCAACGGCAACGTGAGCACGGGCGGCAACGGCTTCCTCAACGTGACGTCGACGACGGGCGACATCGACGTCGCACCGGGCACCAGCGTGCGCGGTGGCGACCTCGACGTCCAGCTCGTGGCCGCGCCCGGCGGTTCGGTGGCGATCGGCGCGGGCGCGAGCGTGACGACGCACGGCGGTGACGGGCCGAGCTCGATCACCATCTCGGGGAACAACGTCGTTATCGGCGACAACGCGTCGGTCGTGGCCCAGGGCTACAACGCGTCGTTGTCGGTCGGCGCGGCGGGAACGCTCCTCGTCGGCCACAAGGTGACCCTCGAGACGACGGGACCGGACGAGGGCCCGGGCTCGACGCGGATCGCCGCGCACTCCGACATCGACCTGAGCGGCGCCAAGCTCGCAGGCCGCGGCGTGAAGATCAGTGCACTCGCATCGTCGGAAAGCCCGGCGCGGCACATCGCCATCACCGGTGGATCGATCACGATCCCGCACGGCGACGGTGTGATCGAACTGCACGCCGATTCGGGATCCGACGGCGCGGGTTCGAACACGCTGTCCAACGTCAAGCTGAACCCAGTCGACGCGCAGATCGACGCGACTCCGGCCGCGACGGTTACCGCGGCCGCCCGTCGCCACTGACGAGCGCCGAAAAGCCAACAACTGTTGGCAGGGAATTGCGCGCCAGGCGCTCTTTTTCCTGCCAACAGTTGGTGAGGTTTCGCGGAATTAGCCGCCGCTGACGTCTTGCACGCGCTGCTTGCCCGCCGCGATCCACGGCATCATGCCGCGCAGCTGGGCACCGACCTTCTCGATCGGGTGCGCAGCGGCCTGCTCGCGCATCTTGTTGAAGTTCGGGCGGCCGTTCTCGTTCTCGGCGATCCACTCTTTCGCGAACTCGCCGCTTTGGATCTCGCCGAGAATCTTCTTCATCTCCTGCTTCGTCGCCGGCGTCACCACGCGCGGGCCGCGTGACATCTCGCCGTACTCGGCCGTGTCGGAGATCGAGTAGTTCATCGCCGCGATGCCGCCCTCGTAGATGAGGTCGACGATCAGCTTCACTTCGTGCAACGTCTCGAAGTACGCGCTCTCGGGCTGGTAACCCGCCTCGACGAGCGTCTCGTAACCATTGCGGATCAACTCGACGAGCCCGCCGCACAACACAACCTGCTCGCCGAAGAGATCCGTCTCGGTTTCTTCTTCGAAGGTCGTGTCGAGCACACCGGCGCGCGTGCCGCCGATGCCCTTGGCGTACGCGAGCGCGATCTCCTTCGCCTTGCCGGTCGCGTCGTTCTCGACTGCAACGAGGCAGGGCACACCGCCGCCTTCGTCGTACGTGCGGCGCACGAGGTGACCCGGGCCCTTCGGCGCGATCATCCACACGTCGACGCCCTTCGGCGGCGAAATCTGCTTGAAGTGGATATTGAAGCCGTGTGCGAACGCGAGCGAGTTGCCGTCGACGAGGTTCGGCTCGATCTCGGCTTCGTAGACCTTCTTCTGCTCCGTGTCGGGCAGCAAGATCATGACGATGTCGGCTTCGCGCACAGCCTCGCCGGTCGGCAAGACGCGCAGCCCGGCGGCTTCGGCCTTCGCCTTCGACGCCGAGCCCTCGCGCAGGCCGACGATGACGTCGATGCCCGAGTCCTTCAAGTTCAGCGCGTGAGCGTGGCCCTGCGAGCCGTAACCGAGGATCGCGACCTTCTTGTCGGCGATCAGCCCGAGATCGGCGTCGTTCTCGTAGTACACGTTGGCAGCCATTGCGTGCTATCCCCTCGCGGTCTTGACGGCCCGCAAGCGGGTCGGTTGGCGGCTGAGCTTGGGCAGGGCGATCCGGCCCGTGCGCTGAAGCTCCACAATGCCAAATGGTTTCACCAGATCACTGAACGCGTCGAGCTTGTCGGGCTCACCGGCGACCATGATCGTCATCGCGTCGTAACCGACGTCGACGATCTTCGCTCCGAAGATCGCAGTCAACTCGGTCACTTGCGAACGGGCATCCGCAGACGCCTTGACGATGACGAGCATCAACTCACGCTCGACGCCGTCGGCGGGCGCGACCTCGGTGATCTTGATCACCGGCACGAGCTTGTTGAGCTGCTTCACGACTTGTTCGAGCGGTGCTGATTCGGCGTCGACGACGATCGTCATACGCGAGAACTTCTCGTCGTCGGTCGGTGCTGACCGCGAGCGACACGATGTTGAAGCCGCGCCGCGAGAACAAACCCGCGACGCGCGACAACACGCCGGGCTTGTTCTCGACGGTGACCGTGAGAATGTGGTGCAAGATCATTGGTTCGCACCCGCCTCACCGAACTCCGGGCCGAGGATGATGTCGTCGTTCGACGACGCCGGCCGGCACCATCGGGTACACCTTCTCGTGCCAGTCGGTGCGGAAGTCGATCACCACGGGACGGTCGTCGATTTCGTTCGCCTTTTCGATCGTCGCGACGACGTCTTCGGCGCTGTCGACGCGCATGCCGACGCAACCCATCGCCTCCGCCCACTTCACGTAGTCGGGCAAGTCCGGCGACAGGTACACCTCGCTGTAGCGCTCTTCGTAGAAGAGCTCTTGCCACTGGCGCACCATTCCGAGGTACGCGTTGTTCAGGATCGCGACCTTCACCGGAATGCGCTCAGACGCGGCGGTCACGAGCTCTTGCGCCGTCATCTGGAAACAACCGTCGCCGTCGACGGCCCACACCATGCGGTCGGGCCGACCGACCTTCGCACCGATCGACGCCGGAACCGCGTAGCCCATCGTGCCGAGCCCGCCGGAGTTCACCCAGGTGTTCGGCTGCTTGAACTTCCAGAGCTGGCTCGCCCACATCTGGTGCTGACCGACACCCGACACCAAGACGCAGTCGTCGGGCGTGTTGTTCCGCAACTGCTCGATCACGAACTGCGGCTTGAGCGGCCCGCCTTCTTCTTGGGTGTACTTGAGCGGATAGTTGCTCTTGCCATTCGCGGATCTGCGCGATCCACGGCGCGAGGTCAGGCGGCTCAGTGCGCTTTTCCTGCTCCGCCTTCACCGCCTTGATCATCTCTTCGATGACGGTGCGCACGTCGCCGACGATCGGCACGTCGGCGTAACGCACCTTGCCGAGCTCGGCGGGATCGATGTCGACGTGGATGACCTTGGCGTCGGGCGCGAACGACGACACCTTGCCGGTGACGCGGTCGTCGAAGCGCGCACCGAGCGTGATCAGCAGATCGGACTTCTGCATCGCGGTGACGGCGGTGTAGTTGCCGTGCATGCCCGGCATGCCCAGGCACAACGGATGCTCGTCGGGCAACGCGCCGCGGCCCATCAACGTCGTGACCGCGGGAATGCCCGTGAGCTCGGCGAGCTCGCGCAACGCGCGTCGCCGCACCCGATTTGATGATGCCGCCGCCCGCGTAGATCACCGGGCGGTCCGCCTCCGATGATGAGCCGGGCCGCGTCCTTGATCTGCTTCGGGTGGCCCTTCACGTTCGGCTTGTAACCGGGCAGGTCGACCTTCTCGGGCCAGTACCAGTCCATCGGCGCGTTGGCGACGTCCTTCGGCAGGTCGATCGAGCACCGGACCGGGACGCCCCGTCGTCGCGACATGGAACGCCTCGCGCACGATGCGCGGGATGTCCTGCGCGTCGGTGATCAACCAGTTGTGCTTGGTGATCGGCATCGTGATGCCGACGGTGTCGGCCTCTTGGAACGCGTCGGTGCCGATCACCGAGTACGCCACCTGACCGGTGACCACGACCATCGGCATCGAGTCCATGTACGCGTCGCACAGCGGCGTGACGATGTTGGTCGCGGCCGGACCGCTCGTGACCATCGCAACGCCCGGACGCCCCGTCGCGCCATGCGTATCCGCTCGCCATGTGGCCGGCGCCCTGCTCGTGGCGCACGAGGATGTGGCGGATCGAGCTGTCGATCAGCGGGTCGTAGACCGGCAGGATGGCACCGCCGGGGAGGCCGAACATGACCTCCACCTGCTCCATCTCCAGGCTCTTGATGAGGGCTTGGGCTCCGGTGAGCTTCATCACGATCTCTCTTCGGCGAACGGCGGACATGAAAAACCCCCCGCGGTTGCGAGGGGCGAAAAGCGCTCGGGCGCGACGAGGCGGCCGAGCGCTACATAACTACGAGAATCGTCGAGGGCGACATCGGATCCAGGATAACACGCCTGCGAGCAGGCCCGTCAATGCGTAGCTGTGAGGGGCAACGCCCTCGGGTAGAGACCGCGGCATGAGGTCGCTCGGATTGCAAGATGCGGTCGCCCGGATCGAAAACGACGAACGGCTCGACCGCCTGATCGAACTTTACGAGCCCATTCCGGATTGGCTCTCGCAGGGTCAGCGCGGATGGTTCCTGCGCGGCGAGTGGCTGGGCCACACGCTGCATCCAATGCTCACCGATTTTCCGATCGGTTGCTGGACAACTGCCGCTCTGCTCGACGTCATCGGCGGGAAGCGCGGCCGGGCTTCGGCGCGGCGATTGATCGCGATCGGACTGTTGTCGGTACCGGTAACTGCAGCCGCCGGGAGCGCCGACTTCGCAACGATCACCGACCGCCGCACGAAGCGGGTTGCAATCGTGCACACGTTCGGCAACGGCGCAGTCGTGGCGATGTACTGGAAGTCGTGGCGGGCGCGCGCACGCGGTCATCAGCTGCGCGGCGTTGCGTGGGGCATGGCCGGTGGCGCGCTCGCGACCGGAACCGCGTACCTCGGTGGGTACCTCGCGTTCGGACGCGGTGCGGGTGTCGGCAGGCGCGGCGCTGACGAGTCTGATCTGCTCGATCGCGACAACGCGGCCGACTTGCTCGACGTCACACCCGATCGCATCGACGTCATGGTCAACGAAGGTCTCCTCGACGCGGTCAGTCCCGGCCGCTATCGACGCACCGACGTCCTCGCGGCACGACTCAACGGCGGCTGAGCGCGTCGATGGGTTCGTTCACTTCTGGTGGACCGGACACCAGAACGTGGTGCGACCGGCGACCGTTGCCGCGCGTGAGGGGCCCGCCATCGCGCGGGCAGGGCGTCTCGAGGTCGCGCGGCATGTCGCCCATGTGTGATCCGCCCCGCTTGCCGAGCGTGCGAACCGTGCCGCGAATCGCTTTGTAGAGCGCGGCGCGTTCGTCGTCGTCGAGCGAATCGACTCGTCGCGTCGGCGCGATACCCGCCGCGCCACAACACTTCGTCGACGAGCAGATTGCCGAGGCCGGCGATACGCGCTTGGTCCATGAGCACGGCTTTGACCGGCGCCGTGCGCATGCCGAGCGCGTGCTCGAACTGCTTGCGCGTGAGGGCGCTGGCGTCGGGCCCGAGCCGTGATTCGTCGGGATCGAGCACGACGGCGCCGAGCCGGCGCGGGTCGCGCATCATGAACGAACCGCCGTCGGCAAACTCGACGCCGAACCGGTGCCATTTCGGCATGCGCTTGTTGCTCGCGTAGATCAGCGGGTCGCCGGCTTCCTCGTCGTCGACGAGCACGCGGCCGCTCATGCCGAGATGCACGCCGAGGGTCGTGTCGGGATCTTTGGTTTCGAGGACGATCTGCTTACCGGTGCGGCGCGCCGCGGTAAAGGCGTTACCGACGAGCGTGTGACGCAACGCGGGTGCCGTGGTCCCGCGCTTGAGAAACCACGCATCGGGGGCGTACACCTTGACGATCTCGCGGTCGAGCGCCCGTTGTTCGAGCAGCTTGCGCGCTTCCTCGACCTCGAGCATTTCCGGCACGAGAGCGAGGGTACCGACGCGCGATCGCAGCCCAGTTCCTTCCGGTCCGGAGTCCGCTGCGTATTGATGAATGGTCAGATCCGTATTGACGAATCTTCCGACGAATCGTCAACAGGGGTTGGGGCGCGTATATGCCCTGGTGGGAGCGGGCGAGCCGCGCGAAAAGCACCCCGAAACGAATACTCGATTCAGAGCACCGAGCGCTCACACGTTCGTGATCGCGCCTTTTTCCGCGCCTTGCGCGAGCTTGGCGTACTTCGCAAGGAAGCCGCTCGTGTACCGCGGCTCGGGCAGCTTCCAGTTCGCCTTGCGGCGCGCCAGCTCGGCGTCGTCGACCAGCAGTTCGATCGTGTGGTTCGACGCGTCGATCACGATCCGATCACCGTCGTTCACGAACGCAATCGGGCCACCGTCGACCGCCTCGGGTGCGACATGGCCGACGCAGAACCCGTGCGTGCCACCGGAGAACCGGCCGTCGGTGACGAGCGCCGCATCCGCGCCCCGGCCCGCGCCCTTCATCGCGCCGGTCACGGCCAGCATCTCGCGCATGCCCGGCCCACCCTTCGGGCCTTCGTAACGAATGACGACGACATCGCCGGGCTTGATCTTGCCGGCGAGGATCTCTGTCATCGCAGCGTCCTCGCCGTCGAACACGCGCGCCGTACCTTCGAAGCGCAACTGGTCGATTCCCGCGACCTTCACCACGCCGCCGTTCGGCGCGAGCGACCCGCGCACGATCGCGATCCCGCCTTGCGCGTGAATCGGATCCGACAACGGATGCACGACGTCGCCGTCGGGACCGGGCGGGTCGAGCGCCGCGAGGTTTTCGGCCATCGTCTGGCCGGTCACGGTCATGCAGTCGCCGTGCAACAGCCCGGCGTCGAGCAGCATCTTCAATACGACCTGCACGCCGCCGACATTGTCGAGATCGACCATGTGGTACTTGCCGTGCGGCTTCATGTCGGCGAGATGCGGCACCCGCGCGCCGATGCGGTTGAAGTCTTCGAGCTCGAGCTCGACGTGCGCTTCGTTCGCGATCGCGAGCAAATGCAGCACCGCATTCGTCGACCCGCCCAACGCCATCGTGATCGCGATCGCGTTTTCGAACGCTTCACGCGTCATGATCTGCCGTGGCCGCAAGTCCATCTCCAACAGCCGCATGACCGCCCGGCCCGACTCGTACGCGTAGTCGTCACGGCGGCGGTCAACCGCGGGCGCGCTCGCCGATCCCGGCAGCGCCATACCGATCGCTTCGCTGATCGACGCCATCGTGTTCGCGGTGAACATGCCCGCACACGAACCCTCGGTCGGGCATGCACGCATCTCGATCTCGCCGAGCTCGTTCTCGCTCAACGTCCCGGCCGCGCACGCGCCAACCGCCTCGAACACCGACACGATGTCGAGCGCCTGATCTTTGTAGTGGCCGGGCAGGATCGAACCGCCGTACAAGAACACCGATGGCAAGTTCAGCCGCGCCGCCGCCATCAACATGCCGGGCAAACTCTTGTCGCAACCCGCGAAGCTCACGAGCGCGTCGAAGCGTTCGGCGTGCATCACGCATTCGACCGAGTCGGTGATGATCTCGCGCGAAACGAGCGATCCGCGCATGCCCTCGTGGCCCATCGAAATTCCGTCGCTGACTGCGATCGTCACGAACTCGATCGGGAATCCGCCGGCATCGCGCACACCCTGCTTGGCGCGTTTGGCGAGCCGATCGAGCGGCATGTTGCACGGCGTGACTTCGTTCCAGCTCGACGCGACACCTACCTGCGCCTTGCCCCAGTCGGCATCGGTCATACCGATTGCCCGCAACATGGCACGCGCCGGTGCGCGTTCCATGCCGTCGGTGACTTCGTGGCTGCGCGGCTTCATGTCGGTGTTTCCACGGCGTTCGACCGGGGTTCGGCCATGGGCTGCAAGGGTAGCGTCGGGCTCGATGGCATCTGCCCTCCGAATCGGTCTCGTCGGCGCCGGACCGTGGGCGCGCATGGCCACCGGACCGTTGCTCGCCGCCGGACCGCAGACGAAAGTCACCGGCGTGTGGAACCGCACGCCCGAGCACGCGCGCGGAACTTGCTGGGCAGTTGCACGTCGACGCCTTCGACGACCTCGACGCCCTGCTCGACACCTGCGACGCGGTTGCGATCTCGATCTCACCCGTCGCGCAACCCGCAATCGCCGTACGCGCCGCACGAGCGGGCAAAGCGCTCCTGCTCGAAAAGCCGCTCGGCGATTCGGTTGCCTCGGCCCGGACCATCGTCGACGCCGTCCACGAGACCGGCGTGGGCGCGCTCGTCATGCTCTCGAACCGCTTCAACCGCAGCCTCGACGAATTCTTCGCGGCCGCGGCCGCAACCGACCCGGTCGGCGGCTGGGCATCGTTCGTGTCGGGCGCGTCGCTCGGCGGTCCGTTTGCAACCGATTGGCGCCTCGAACGCGGCGCAGTGCTCGACGTCGGTCCGCACATGCTCGACATGCTCGAAGGCGCGCTCGGCGAGATCGTCGACGTACGAGCAGCCGGCGAACCGCGCGACATGGGTGTCGGTGTTGTGCACGCACGCGTCGGGTGCAACAAGCGTGGGATCACTCTCGCTTGCGGTCGCAGCCGAAGGAACGTCGGGCGTCGAGGTGTACGGCCGCAAGGGATCGGCGCGTTACGACGGTGCCGTCGACGGCGCCGACTGGGCCGACCGCGTGCGATCGGCTTTCGTGGCGGTCGCGGCCGGCGCCGAGCATCCCGCCAACGTCGACCACGCGCTCCACTTGCAAGAACTGATCGCACGGATCGAAGAGCAGGTCGGTTAGGCCGACTCCGGTTTCCGGGGCTCGGGCCGCAGCATGTCGCCGACGACTTTCGCGGCGGCGTCGGCCGGCGCCGCACGGATCATGTCCGGCACTTCTTTGTTCCAACCGGCGACCAACTCGTTGACGGCCTTCGCGAATTCAGCTTGCAAGCGTCCGTGAAACGGCATTGCGACGAGCGCAAACGGCTTGCACCACCAAACGAAACGCACGTGCGCGCGTACCGACACCTGCCAAATATCGTCGCGATCATCTGTGCGGCGCACCACAACCTTGATGCGCGCGTACTTCACCTGGACGTCGGCGAGCGCAGCATCGTCCTCGCCTTCCCACCAGCGGTCGAAGTCGACGCTCGCCGTCCAACGCGTACTGAACCGCTGCGCACGACCCGCGCCCTCGAACGAACCGGCCGCGACGAGTTGACGCGGGTGTTCGGGCGTGCGGAGCAACGTGTCGCTGAGCGCCATACCGGATGCTCCGGCCGTGTCGACGTCGACACGCGTGTCGCCCGTGCGAGACCACGACAAGACATTGATGTCTCGAGCATCAACCGCCGATCCGGGCGGAAACGTTTGCCGACCGGGCCGGATCCCCGCCGCCGTCAAGCGGTCAAAGGCCGCACCCGAGAACTGATCGAACCAGGATCGGTCCACGGCCGTGATCGTCGCGTCGCGGGCGAATCGCATTCCGAGAGGATTCACGCGATCAGAACGAACGCGCCAGCCGAGCGCGACAATGCAGCCGTGACAGTCGACGAGCTGCTGGCAATCCTTGCAAACGGAGATGGCGTGTTCGACGAACCCGAGGTCGACGGCCTCGCCCACGCGTTGCAATGCGGCGCCATCCTGCGCGCCGAGAACGCGGATGACGACGAACTCGCGTCGCCGGACTCGTCCACGACATCGCCGACATCGCGTACCCGCACGACCACGGCGACCACGCGCACGAAGGCGCCGCACTCGTCGAGCCGCTTCTCGGCGCGCGGGTCGCGAAGCTCGTCGGTGCGCACGTGCGCGCCAAGCGTTATCTCGTTGCGACCGACGCGTCGTACTCGCGCACGCCTGAGCCCGCGCAGCGTCGAGACGCTGCGCCTGCAGGGCGACGCGCTCTCCCCCGCCGAGATCGCAACGATGAGCGCCGATCCCGACCTCGACGCGATCCTTGCGCTGCGCCGCGCCGACGAACGGGCCAAGGATCCGACGGCACGCGTCCGCCGGTCTCGACGCGTGGCGAACCGTGCTCGTCGAAGTCGCCGAACGTCGATGAGCAGACGACTTCGACGTCGTCGTCGTCGGCGGCGGGCACAACGGCTTCGTCGCGGCCGGGCTGCTCGCGCGGCGCGGGCGCGAGCGTCACGGTGCTCGAACGCCGGCCGCAGCGTCGGCGGTGCGGCCACCACCGAGCAGCCATGGGGGCCCGACTTCAACGTCACCGCACTGTCGTACGTCGTCAGCCTGATGCCGCCGACGATCGTGCGAGAGCTCGAGCTCGACGAGCACGGCTACAAGGTGTATCCGCAGAACGGTTACTTCGTGCCCTACCGCGACGGCCGCGCGCTGCAGCTCCCGACGACGATCCCGCTCGTCGCCGGCGCGCAGATCGCGCAGTTCTCGAAGGCCGACGCCGACGCGTACGACCGCTGGGACGCGTGGCTCGGCAGCCTCGCCGACGTGCTCGGTCCGTTGTTGACGACGATCCCGCCGCGCGTCGGCTCGCTACGTCCCGCGACCTGATCGACCAAGCCCAACTCGCGTGGCGTTGCGCCGGCTCGGCGTGCGCGGCATCGCCGACGTCACCCGCCTGTTCACGATGAGCATCGCCGACCTGCTCGACGAGTACTTCACGTCACCGCAGATGCAGGGCGTGCTCGCGGTGAGCGGCGTGATCGGCACGTGGGCGGGCCCGCGGTCGGCCGGCACCGCGTACGTGATGGCGCACCACAAGATCGGTGACGTCGGCGACGGTCAGCTCGGCTCGTGGGGCTTTCCCGAAGGCGGCATGGGCGGCGTCAGCCGGGCGCTGCGCGACGCCGCCGATCGCCAACGGCGTGACGCGTCCGCACCGACGCCGCCGTCGCCACGCATCGACGTGCGCAACGGCCGGACGTACGCGGCGTGACGCTCGCGTCGGGCGAGGAGCTGCGCGCCGACGTCGTCGTCGCCGCGACGCATCCGCAGATCACGTTCCTGCGAGCAGATCGACGCGCCGAACTGCCCGACCGACTTCGTCGCGCGCATCGAAAGCTGGCGGTCCCGCAGCGGCACCGTGAAGGTGAACGTCGCCGTCGACCGGCTGCCCGAGTTCACGGCCAAGCCCGGCTTCGATCCCGAAGTGCACGGCGGAACGATCGTGCTCGCGGAATCGCTCGACGACATCGAAGGCGCGTTCCAGGACGCGGTCGCCGGGCCGCGCCGCGACGCTGCCCTTCGCCGACATCTGCATCCCGCGCGTCTTCGACCCGACGCTCGCGCCCGAGGGCAAGCACGTCGTCTCGATGTTCACGCAGTGGGTGCCGCACACGTGGGCCGGAGAACCGAACGCACGCCGAGCTCGACGCCTACGCCGACCGTGTGATCGCGCGCGTCGAAGCGGTCGCGCCCGGCTTCACCGATTCGATCCTGCACCGCCAGGTCATCGGGCCGTACGAGATGGAGCACGAGTACGGGCTGATCGGCGGCAACATCTTCCACGGCGAGCTCTCGCCCGACCAGATGTTCCACATGCGGCCCGCGCCCGGCTACGCCGACTTCCGCACGCCGATCGCGGGCCTGTACCAGGCGAGCAGCGCAACGCACGGCGGCGGCGGCGTGACCGGCATTCCCGGGCTTGCACGCGACGCGCCAGATCATGCGCGATAGACGGACACCTGGAAGCCGCTTTCGCCGGTGAACGGTTGCTTGTCGAACGACGCCCAGCGGTGCTTCGAGGGTGAGGCCCGCGAGCCGCGCCATGAGATCGAGCTCGGGCGGCAACGCGAACCGCAGCTTGGCGTGGACGAGCCGGATCCCGCTTTCGGTGATGCGCATCTGCGTGGTGTCGACGCGTTGCGTCCGCGGCGTCGTACACGCGTCGCGTCGAGGCGGACGCGATCGAGCGACGCCTCCGTCACCGAGACGTCTTGGCCCGCTTCGACGCGCGACGTGTCGGGCACGAACGCGTGGATCGAGGAAGCGTCCGCCGGGCGCGCAGATGCGCGGCGACGTTGGCGAAGCAGCGCACCTGCGCTTCCTGCGAGTACAGCTGGAAGAACGTGTTGAACACGACGAAGACGAGCGCGAACGTCACCGTCGACGGGAACGTCGGCCATGTCGCCGATCGTGACGCGGGATCGCGTCGCCGCCCGGCTTGGCGCGCATCTGCTCGACCATCGCCGGCGACGCGTCGATGCCGTGCACTTCGACGCCGCGCGCCGCGAGCGGAATCGCGACCCGCCCGGTCCCGATCCCGAGCTCGAGCGCACGCCCGCCCTGCGGCGAGCTCGGCCAGGAGCGCGACCTCGGCCGCGCGTGTCGACCGGCTTGTACCAGCTCGTCGTAGACGTCGGCGACGCGCTCGCCGTAGGTTTCGGGCCCGAAGTGCTCCATCGCCCAATCGTAGGGATCGACCCATGCTCGTCGACGCCGCATTAACGACCACCGATCTGCACGACGTTCCCGACGCGGCGCGGCGCGCATCGAGGCCGCCGGCTACGACGGCATCTTCACGTTCGAGGGCCCGCACGACGCGCATGTTCCCGCTCCTGCTCGCGGCCGAGCACACCGAGCGCGTGCAACTCACGACCGCAGTCGTGATCGCGTTCGCCCGCAACCCGATGACGCTCGCGCAGTCGGCCTACGACCTGCAGCTCGCGTCGCGGGGCCGCTTCAACCTCGGGCTCGGCACGCAGATCAAGCCGCACATCGAGAAGCGGTTCTCGATGGAGTGGTCGAAGCCGGTCGAGCGCATGCGCGAGATGGTGCTCGCGATTCGCGCGATCTGGGCGTCGCTGGCACGAAGGCACGAAGCTCGACTTCCACGGCGACTTCTACACGCACACGCTGATGACGCCGTTCTTCAATCCCGGGCCCGAACCCGTACGGCGTGCCGCGCATCTTCCTCGGCGGTGTCGGCCCGCGGATGACCGAGGTCGCCGGCGAGGTCGCCGACGGTTTCATGATCCACCCGTTCTCGACCGAGAAGTTCATGCGCGAGACGACGATGCCCGCGCTCGAGCGGGGTCTCGCGACGAGCGGGCGCAACGCGCTCCGAGCTCGAGATCGCGTTCCCGGCGATGGTGATCGTCGCCGAGACCGACGAGGAGCTCGCCGCAGGGCCGCGACGCGATGCGCCCGCGCCTCGCGTTCTACGGCTCGACGCCCGCGTACAAGGTCGTGCTCGACGCGCACGGTTGGGGCGACCTGCAGCCCGAGCTCAACCGCCTGTCGAAGACCGGCGACTGGGCGACGCATGGCGTCGATGATCACCGACGAGATCGTCGACACGTTCGTCGTCTCCGGCACGCCCCGAAGAGATCGGCCCGCGGATGCAGGACCGCTACGGCGACATCGTGCAACGGATGTCGTTCGACTCGTCGGTACCGCTCACGCCCGAGCGCACCGCCGCGGTGTTGGCAACGTTCAAATAACAACGTGTTGCGCGTTCGCCACGATTTCGGCGCGGTCCGTCGGCAGAATGTACCCGGCCGCGACGTCGTCATCCGTTGACTTCGTGAACGCGTCGACGTACGCGGCCTTCGACGGATACAACGCGCGCAGCTGTGCCGCCGAAAACGGCTTCGTACTACCGATGAGCTCGCAGTTGACGCTCGAATGATCCGTGCCGATACCGGAAGAGGCCGCGACCGGCACGTCGATCGCCGCGGTGCGGACGCCGCCGATCGCGATTCCACGCGCATCGCGTTGCACGACCGGCTTGCCGCCGACCATCGACACCGCGAGCCGCGGCGCCGGCGCGGGCGGTGAACCCGCTTGAACCCACTGCGTGAGGGCGTGCAACGCCGCTTCCGCGACATAGTGCGTCGGCGCGGCGTTCACCGATCCCGTACAGCCGACCACACTCGCCGACGGAACTCGATACGAGTCCTCGTGCGCCGCGCCCGCGATGTCCCAGAGCCGAACGGAACCGGTGTCAGGTTGGCGCGCATTGAAGTAATTGCCGATCTCCTCGTCGGTTTCGGTCTCGAAGACGAGCACCGGCACCGTGATATCGCTGCGGATCCTGACGCGCCCCGTCGAAAAACTGTCCACCGCGGTCACGCCGTCGAGACGCATCGCGCCCCCGCCCCGGCTGTGCACGAAGAACCCGTCGAACACGCCGGCAATCGGCTGAATCGCGTTGATGTACGTCGTAAGCGCCCACGCCGACTGCGACTGGCCAACCGCCAGAACGGTCCGCGGTTGCAGTGCACGCAATGGCTCGAACGCTCCGCTCCTCACCGCCCGGCCAACTTGGGTGAACATGTCGAACGCGTACACATCGCCGGGATGGTGAAGCGTCCCGTAGCGCGCCGCGTCGGTGCTGACGAGGTTGTCGACGCCGACCTTCTGCGCGGACACGCCGACCCACGCATAACCGCTGCGCTCGAGTTCGGGCGACAAGAACGCCAAGTCGTTGGCAAGATCGAAACCCGAAGTGACGTTCATCCACTCGACGATGACGGTCCCGTTGAACTTCGCGGCGTCGGGAACGAACGTCAGCACACGAGTGCGAAACGGCGAGCCGGGCTGCGACGCGCTCACACTCCAACGACCGTCATTTCCCGTCGCGCCGTTGGCCCGGTACGACTGCGCAGTTCCTGACGCGACCCATTCGGTCTCGTGATAGCCATGCGCCGAGAGCGCGTCGTCGGGTCGCGCCAACAGCGACATACCTTTTCCACCCGAAACCGGTCCGGTGATGTCCGCGGCGGGGCCCGGCGGCCGCACGACCGCAACCGTCGAAGGCGACGGCGACGTCTCCGCGCGAGTCGTCGGGCTCGTTCGTGTGGACTGCGTCGTCGACGAACACGCGGCTGCGAACAACAGCACCACGAGCGTCAACGATGAACACCGAGTTCCGAACATGTCTCGCTCCCTCACTGTTCTTCGTGGTTCTGAACGAGACGGCGCGAGGCTTCGCGCAGAATCGAGTGCGCAACGGTCGGCACCGCTTGCATGAGCGACGTGAATTCCGCGCGCGAAAAGACGAGCGCGTCCACGTCGGTCACCGCCGTCACCGTCGCGGTGCGATGGCCGTCGGGCACCAACAACGACATTTCGCCGACAGTTGCACCGAGGCCGACCGCGTGGTGACGGCCGTCGACGTCGACATCGGCGCGACCGCTGAGTAACACGAAACATTCGCGACCGATCTCGCCCCTGCTGCACAGCAGGTGTCCGGCCGGGATGGTCACAATCGTCGCCAGTCGATCGATACGGCGAAGCTCACGGTCGGAGCAAGGGGCGAAGAGGTCGACCTCGCGCAGTCGGGATACCTCGTCGGGAAAGCTGGAAGGGAAACGCACAGCGGGCTCCTTCGGTCGTCGGGTGCCAACACCGTGCGCCGAACCGTTTGACGGTCGTTTGACGGCCGTTCGATCGGCTGCGACCCGCCTTGGCCGGGCGATCTACGATCTGCCAGACCCTGGCGGGAGATGTTCGAATGGCGCTGCAGTTCGGGGTCCTGGGCCCGTTAGAGGTGACGTCCGACGGCGAAGCGCTCGCCGTCCGAGGCGCCACGCGTCGAGCGTTGCTCGCGTACCTCCTCGTCCACGCGGGCGAGGTGCACTCTCTCGACCGGATCATCGAGGCGCTGTCATCGTCCGAAGCGACCGTGCAGACGTACGTCTCCCAGCTGCGCAAACTGTTCGGCACCGACGGCCCGACCCTCGAGCACCGGGCCGGTGGCTACGTACTGGACGTCGACCCGAATGCCGTGGATGCGAGCCGGTTCGAAGTCGCGGTAACCGCTTCGTCGGCAATCGAAGATCGCGACCGGCGCATCGTGTTGCTCGAAGAAGCCCTGATGCTTTGGCGCGACACTCCCCTCGTCGAGTTTGCGGGTAACGAGTGGGCCGATCAGCGCGCCCGCCAGTGGACTCGCCTCTTCGTCCTCGCCCACCAGCTGCGGGCGTCGGCGTTGCTCGACGCGGCGCGGCACCGAGACGCCCTCCCGATCCTCGAAAACCTTGTCGCATCCCATCCGCTGCACGAACCGTACTGGGCACTTCTCGTCGTTGCGCGCTATCGCTGCGGGCAACCGGCCGACGCGCTCGCGGCGCTGAGCGAAGCGCGCAACGTACTCGCGACGGAACTCGGCGTGGAACCTGGTCCGGAACTGGTCGCGTTGGAGCACAGCGTTCTCACACATGATCCCACGCTCGAGACTCCGGAAGTCGCGACATCGTCGCCGCCGGACGCGGTCTCGACCGTCATCGAGCCACTCCCCGACGGCGTTGTGACATTCATGTTGACCGACATCGAAGGTTCCACTGCGTTGTGGGACTCATCTCCCGGCGAGATGGGCGCGGCACTGGCACGCCACGAAGACATCACCGCGCACGTCGTGGAAACGCACGGCGGCCGGTTGCTGAAATCGCGCGGCGAGGGTGACTCGACGTTTTCAGTGTTCTCCAAACCGACCGACGCGGTCGCGGCGGCTGTGATGTTGCAACGGCGCTTTGCGGACGAAGCGTGGCCCGGCGATATCGACCTTCCGACTCGGGTCGCGGTACACACCGGCGAAGCACAGCGACGCGGCGGCGACTATTTCGGTGGCACCGTCAACCGCGCCGCCCGCATCCGCAGCCTGGCCGCGGGCGGACAAGTATTGGTGTCGCGCGCCGTGCACGACGTGGTCGTCGACGGGCTGCCGCCCGATGTCGAGTTCGTCGCGTTCGGCGAACATTCGATGAGGGGGCTGCGGCGAAGCGAGTCGATATACGCGATCACCGGCGCCGGCCTCGACGCCCAACCCCGCATGGCGGGAGACGCGCGCAGCGCGCGGCCGCGCACATCGTTCGTCGGGCGGTCCGGCGTAGTACAAGAAATCGAACTGGCACTGCACGAGTCGACGGTGGTGACACTCGTCGGTCCCGGCGGCATCGGCAAGACGCGCCTCGCGCTGGAAACCGCGAGCGGGCTGTACGCGCGGGAACGAGTCAGCAGAGTGTGCGTCGCCGAACTCGCACCCGTGAGCGATCCGAGCGCCGTGCCCTCCCTCATCGCAGCTGCGATCGGCGTCCACGGCACCGACGTGGTCGCGAGTATTGCCGCCGCATTCGGGAACGAACGTGCGTTGCTCGTGCTCGACAACTGCGAACACCTCGTTGACGAATGCTCGCGGATCGTCGCCGAGCTCGTCGACGCGACGCCGACGCTGCGAGTGCTCGCGACGAGCCGCGTTCCCCTCGACCTTCCTTTCGAGACGATCGTCCCGGTCGAGCCGCTTACCGATGACGCGGCGATCCGATTGCTCTTCGACCGCGCCGGTCGCGACCTTTCCGGACCGGACGCACCGGAGTGGACGAGCGCACGCGAGATCGTGCGCCGGCTCGACTGCATCCCGCTCGCGCTCGAACTGACCGGTGCCCGTCTGCGATCGATCACCGCGGTCGACCTTCTCGCGCGCCTCCGGGTGCTCGACACGTCGGCGAAGCGACCGAGCGAGGGGCGTCACGCGACCATGCGCGCGACGCTCGACTGGAGCTACGCGCTGCTCGCGGTCGAGGAACGCGTCGTGCTCCGACGCTTGTCGGTCTTCTCGGGGTTCACGGTCGAAGCCGCGGAGCGGGTCGCTTCCGACGGCGAGCAGATCGACGCTGAAGAAGTCCCCGAGCTGATCGATCAACTTGTCTCTCAATCGTTCGTCGTGTTCGACACGAGCGCGAGCCGGTATCGCTTGCTCGAGCCGGTACGTCAGTACGCCGGTGAACTGTTGGATCATGACGAGGATGCCGACGCAGTGCATGACCGTCACACCGCCTACTTTCTCGAAGCTGCGCAACGGGTGGCGCGTGCCCAGGGATCGGGCAACCAATCACAGACCGAACTCGACGACGACGAGCACAACATCGAAGCCGCGCTCGAATGGTCGAAGGAACGCCACGACGACGACACGCTGTGCCGGCTCGTTGCCGCGCTCGGGTTCTTCTGGCTCACCACGAACGCAGACCAGGGCGTTCGCTGGACGCGCCGGACCGCGGCAGAGCAACGCGACATACCGCGCGAGCTCCGCGCGGCGGTGCTGGTCGCGGCCGGGCAGGTCACGCAGGTGCCGGCCGACGATGCAGCCGTTGACGCGTGGCTCGACGAGGCGGTCACCATCTATCGCGACCTCGGACGCAACCGATCGCTCGCGTGGGCGCTGTCGTGGCACGGCCGCACCCTCGCGCTACGCGACCCGGTGCGGGCCAAGTCGCGGCTCGACGAGGCGCTCGCCCTGTTTCGAGCGTCCGACGACATCTTCGGTGCCGCATGGGCGATCTACTTCCTGAGCATGGTCGCATTCGAAGCCGGCGACGACGACGCATCGCTCGCGCTCGTCAACGAGTTGGTTCAGATCGCCGAGTCACAGGTGCCTGCGTTACTGGGCGCGGCATACAGCCGGGCCACGTTCGCGGCGATGACTGCGGGGAACGACGAAGACGCGCTCCGCTACATCGCAGCCGCGGAAGAACAATCACGCAGCGGCGACCGTTTCAGTCTCGTCAACCTTCTCTACAACCGGTCCTGGATCGAATCCCTCGTGGGAACCCGAGCGCGAGCACTCCGGGCGCTCGGACAGGCGATGGAACTCGATCGCATGATCGGGCTCGGCGACGCTCGCATCTTCGCCGGCCTCGGCGCGTATCTGTTGATCGATGACGATCCCGAAAGCGCGCGCGAGTTGCTCTACGTCGCCGATCTTCTCCAAGGCGGCCACTTCCGCCCATTCCGCGAACAATGGGCACGCGAGCGCGCGCAGAAGATCGAAGCGCGGCTCGACCTGCGCCCGCCCTCGACGAATCGTTTTCGCACCATCAGCGACGCGATGGACTGGGTGTTGCAATGGATTTCCGAACAACTCGCCGATCGCGAGTTGTGACGGGTTAGGAGAGGCGCTCGTCCAGAAGCTTGGCGACGATCTGCGGGTTGGCGCTGGAGTCGGCTTTGCGGAGCTGACCCATCAAGAAGCCCTTCTTCTGCTTCTTCGCTTTGTCGTCGCCGGCGCGGTATTCGTCGACGACCGACGCGTTTTCGGCCAGCACCCGGTCGACCATCGCCGCAATCTCGCCTTCGTCGCTCTGCTGGGCCAGACCCCGTTCCTCGACGATGGTGCGCGGCCACTTCATCTCTTGCATGGACTCGAGCAGCACGTCTTTCGCGGTGTTACGCGAGATCGTTCCGGCCGCCATCAAGCCGACGAGTTCTCCGAGCATCTCGGGCGAGAGTTCCGACGGCGAACCACCCGACTCGTTCAAGTACGCGAGCACGTCCTGGCGAACCCAGTTCACGACGTCTTTCGGCGTGCCCTTGCCGTCGGCCAGCGAGGCGACCGCTTCCTCGGCGTACGCCGCGAGACCGGGTACGTCGACGAGCACGCGCGCGTCTTCGTCGCGGATGCCCCAATCCTCGATGTAGCGGCGGCGTCGCGCCGCCGGCAGCTCGGGCATCGTCGCCCGCACTTCGGCGCGCATCGCTTCCGTCGGCGCGACCGGAACCAGGTCGGGCTCGGGGAAGTAGCGGTAGTCGTGCGCTTCTTCCTTCGAGCGACCCGAGATCGTGCGGCCGCTCGACTCGTCCCAGTGGCGCGTCTCCTGCACGACGCGCTCGCCGCCTTGCGTCAACTCCCACTGCCGATCGGCTTCGTACTCGATCGCGTGCACCAACGAACGCAACGAGTTGAGGTTCTTGATCTCGCAGCGCGTGCCGAGTTCGGAAGACCCCGAAGCCCGCACCGAAACGTTGGCGTCGACGCGCAGCGAGCCCTCTTCCATCTTCACGTCGCTCACACCGATCGCGAGCAACGCGGCGCGCAGTTCTTCGACGTAACGCTTCGCCTGTTCCGACGAACGAATGTCGGGCTCGCTCACGATCTCGAGGAGCGGAACGCCGGCCCGGTTGTAGTCGACGAGCGAGTAGTCGGCACCGTGGATGCGGCCCGCGCCACCTTTGTGCAGCGACTTCCCGGTGTCTTCTTCGAGATGCGCGCGCGTTACGCCGACCGCGCGCGCCGTCGACGTCGAGTTCGCCGTTGATCGTGATCGGCAGGTCGTACTGCGACGTCTGATAGTTCTTCGGCATGTCGGGATAGAAGTAGTTCTTGCGCGAAAACACCGACTCCGGCGGCACGTCGAGGTTCAACGCCTCCGCGACGCGCAACGCGTACTCGACCGCCTTCTCGTTGACGACCGGCAACGATCCGGGGAGCCCGAGACAGACCGGGCAAATGTTGGTGTTGGGTTCTTCGCCGAACGAGTTCGGGCAGCCGCAGAACAACTTCGTCGATGTCGAGAGTTCGCAGTGCACTTCGAGCCCGATAACGGTTTCGTACGCAGTGCTCACGGTGCCGCCTCCTCGATTGCGCGTGCAACGCGGAACATCACGTCTTCGCCCAATGCCGGCCCGAGCACCTGGACACCGATCGGCAGGCCGTTCGCACCGCCCCACGGCACCGAGATGCCGCACTGTCCGGAGAGGTTGACCGGCACCGTGCACACGTCGCACAAGTACATGGCGAGCGGGTCAGCGGTCTTGGCGCCGAGTTCGAACGCGACCGTCGGTGACGTAGGCGACAACAAGACGTCGAAGTTTTCGTACGCGCGATCGAAATCACGCACGATCAACGTGCGGACGCGTTGCGCTTGCCCGTAGTACGCGTCGTAATAGCCGGCGGAGAGCGCATACGTTCCGAGCATGATGCGGCGCTTCACTTCTGGGCCGAAGCCGGCGTCGCGCGTGCGCGCGTTCATGTCGGCAACGTCGTCGCCGTCGACGCGCAAGCCGTAGCGCACCCCGTCGTAACGTGCGAGGTTCGACGACGCCTCTGCCGGCGCGATCAAGTAATA
Source organism: uncultured Actinomycetes bacterium (assembly GCA_963841195.1). GTDB lineage: Bacteria > Actinomycetota > Acidimicrobiia > IMCC26256 > PALSA-610 > CAWJBX01. The sequence continues at coordinate 156,246 of CAWJBX010000008.1, forward strand.
GGCCGAGATCCCGTACTGCGTCGAAGGCAACGAAACCGTGTCGACCTTGGCGCCCGCGTCACCGAGCGCAGCCGCCGCCGCATCGACCGCAGCTTTCACCGCGGGCTCGACACCATCGGCATTCGTCATCTCTTCGATGATGCCGATGCGCAAACCTTCGACGCCGACGCCGTCGAGCGCCGCGAGCACCGAGGACGCGTCGGCGCGTATCGAGGTGGAGTCGCAGTGGTCGTGCCCGGCGATGACTTCGAGCAACGAGCGCGGCGTCGCGGACGTCGTTGGCAAACGGGCCGATCTGGTCGAGCGAAGACGCGAACGCGATCAATCCGTAGCGCGACACCAGCCCGTACGTCGGCTTCATGCCGACAACACCGCACAGCGCCGCGGGCTGACGAATCGAACCACCCGTGTCGGAACCGAGGGCGAGCGACGCGAATCCGGCGGCAACCGCGGCGGCCGAGCCACCGCTCGAACCGCCGGGCACTCGCGTGGTGTCGTGCGGGTTACGCGTGGGGCCAAACGCCGAGTTCTCGGTGGAGGAACCCATTGCGAACTCGTCGAGGTTCGTCTTGCCGACGATCACCGCGCCGGCTGCGCGAATGCGATCGATCACCGTCGCGTCGTAGGGCGGCCGCCAGCCTTCGAGAATGCGCGACGAGCATGTGGTGGGAATGCCCCGCGTGCACATGTTGTCTTTCACCGCGATCGGCACGCCCGCGAGCGGTCCGGCTTCGCCGCCCGCGGCGTCGATCGCGTCGGCGGCGGCGCGCGCCTCGTCGGCCATCACCAAGTTGAATGCGTGCACCTCGCGCTCGCGTTCGTCGATGCGCGCGAGATGTTCTTCGAGAACATCGCGCGCTTTCCGACGACCCGAAGTGACATCGGCCGCAATCTCGAACGCGCTCACGGTTCCTCGCCCAAGATGCGCGGGACGCGAAAGCGACCCTCTTCGACCGCAGGCGCGGCCGCGAGCACTTCGTCGCGGTCGAGGCATTCCCATACTTCGTCGGGTCGCAAGACGTTCACGAGCGGAAGTGGGTGCGCGGTGGGCGGAACGTCGGCGGTGTCGAGCGCCGACACCTGCGCGGCGTGATCGAGGATCGCGCCGAGTTCGCCGGTCAGCGCGTCGATCTCGGCGTCGGTGAGCGCGAGACGCGCAAGCTGCGCGACGTGCTCGACCTCGGTCCGGGTAATGCGACTGGACATTTGCTCGACACTACTTGTAGGGGTCGAGCTTGCTGAGCGGCAATTCCCACCACGCGCCCGGCGCCGGCTTCCACTCCGGGTCGGGATAGATGCAGTTGACCGGGCACGCGGGCAAGCACTTGTCGCACCCGCTGCAGAGCTCGGGAATGATCACGACGTCGGCGCCGTGGTTGAAGATCGCCCCGAACTGCGTTGGGCAATGACGGAGGCACGCGTCGCAATTGATGCACTCCGACATCTCGATCCGCAGCGGAACGTTCTTCCACTTCGGATTACGCTCATGCGCGTCGATGCGCTCCATCCGTGTGGTCGCAGGCACGCAGTCAGGCTACCGGCGTGGCTCGACCACCAGTCGTTCGATCCCCTACGATCCCGCGCGCCCACACGAAACGTGGCGGTGGACTCAGGAGGCAAGTGTGGCCGACAAGTATCCGTTCCTTTCCGATGCGTGGTTCGACGCGGCCACCAACCTCATCAACGAGCACGGCACGGGCGCGCCCCCGACCGCAAACCTCGTGATGAATCTCGAAGTCACCGATGGCGACGGCAAGACGATCTCATTTCACATGGGATCGAAGGACGGCGCGACGTTGTTCGGCAAGGGCCCGGCCGACGGTGCCGACCTCACGCTTTCGACTGACATGGACACCGCGCGCGAAGTCTTCGTCTCGGGGAATCAGCAAGCGGGCATGCAGGCGTTCATGGCCGGCAAGGTGCGCATCCAAGGCGACATGACGAAGATGATGATGGCGCAGGCCGGTGGCGGCGGCGCGAGCCCCGCGCTCACCCAAGCACTGCAAGACATCACCGAATAGCGCGTTTCAATCCCCTGGGGCGTCGTATTGCCGGTCATATACCGGCATAGCGACGCCCGACGCGCGTCTACGCGTCGGTGGCTTCGAGCAGGACGACCGTCGGCGTATGCAACAGCTCGGCCGGATCCCAGGTGCGCAACCGCTGAATCGTCGCGGCGTCGCGCAGCGTTGCGTTCGGACGCGCCCGCAGCGGACGACCAAAGCCGTTGCCCGGACGCTCGAGCGGCGGACGTCGAGTCGCGCCGTGCGCGTATCGACGCATCATGCCGACCACCCCCGCAAAAACCGCCCTTGTCGCATAGTGAAAACCCCCACTGATCCGCACCCGCGTACGCGGAGCAACAGTCGCCCGTGACTGCCTCCCCGCAAGCTCGTTTGCCACAATCCATTTCGAGCTTCGAGCGAAGATACGACAACGCGCGCGTACTAACAAGGGCGCAAAAGTGGCCTGTTGTCACAGTCGTTTCGCGCTTCGCGGCTTTCGATCGGAAACGACTAGGCCATTCGGATTACTCGGCCGGAATGAGCGCAGACGCCTTTGCCGCGAGTTCCGCAATCGTCCAGCGATCGTCCTTCTCGATCGCTTCGGCCCCTTTCCACGACTGCGCGCGTTGCACCTTCCCGCCCGAGACCATGAAGCACTCGCCGGTGATCTTGCAATCTGCCGTTGCGAGGTACGCAACAAAGGGCGAAACGTTCGCAGGATCCCAGCGGTCGAAGCCTTCTTCGGGCGCCTTGACCGCGTCGCCGAGACCCGGCGTCGCAAGGGTTAAACGCGTGCGCGCACCGGGCGCAATCGCGTTGGAGCGCACGCCGTAACGCGACAATTCTTTGGCACACACTTGCGAAAACGTTGCGATTCCACTCTTCGCCGAGTCGTAGTTGGCTTGGCCGGGATTCGCGAACAAGCCCGACGTCGACGTGGTGTGAATGATCGACGCGTTGACGTCGTTTCCAAGCTTGGTCTGTTCGCGCCAATGGACCGCTGCGTGGTGTGTGGGAGCAAAGTGGCCTTTGAGGTGCACGGCGATCACTGCGTCCCATTCCGCCTCGGTCATGTTGATGATGACTCTGTCGCGGAGGATGCCGGCGTTGTTGACGAGCACGTGCAGGTCGCCGAAGGTCTCGATCGCCTGTTGCACGAGTCGCTGCGCGCCGAGCCAATCGGCAACGTTGTCGCCGTTGACGACGGCCTCGCCGCCCATCTTCTTGATGTCTTCGACCGTTTCCATCGCCGCGCTCGGGTCGCCGCCCTCACCATGCATGTCACCACCGAGGTCATTGACGACGACCTTGGCGCCTTCACTCGCGAACAACAGCGCGTGTTCGCGCCCGAGCCCGCGGCCCGCTCCGGTGATGATTGCCACGCGTCCGTCGAGTGCACCCATGTCGGCCTCCCTCTCGCTGTTGGCCGGATGCTACGCAGCGGCGGTCGCGAGCGGTCAACCGCCGGTCAACCGCCCTTGTGCTTCTTCAGGACCAAGTTGACCGAGGAGTTGCGGGCGATCTTCGATCCCGGCTGCGGCGACTGGCTCACCACGACACCGTTCTCACCGCTGTCGTTCTGCACGGTGCCGACGGTCAGGCCCGCGTTCTTCAGATCGATGCGAGCTTGGGCGAGCGTTTCGATCGTCACGTCAGGAACCTTCACCAGGTCCGGGCCCTTCGAAATGTAGATGGTGACAGTCGATCCGTACGGAGCCGCCGGCGCTGTGGAAGGCGGATCGGTCCGCGTCACTTGGCCCGCGGGAACGTCGGGCGAGAACTCGGGTTGGTCGGCCTGTTTGACGACGAAGTGCAGCGCCGTCAGCTGTGCGGTTGCGTCGGCCGGCGACATCTTCGAAACGTCGGGGATCGGGACGGGCGCGTGACCCTTGCTCACGAACACGGACACAGTCGCGCCGGGAGCCACGAACACGCCTTGACTCGGCGTCGACGACAGCACCACGCCGGCTTCGTGGGTCTCGTCGAACTTGTCTTGTTTGTTGTAGAGAATGCCGAGCGCGTCGAGTTGCCCCTGCGCTTGCGACCACTGCTCACCGTTGATGGCAGGCACCGCAACGTCGGGAGGACCGGTCGAGACCACGAGCGTGACGTGATGACTGCCGCTGAACGCGCCGGGCCCAGGCGACTGCGAGATCACGGTTCCGGCCGCGTCGGGCGCGGCGCGTTTCGACACGCCCGAAACGGTGAGCCCGGCCTGTTGCGCGCTGGTGCGCGCCCCGCTTTCGGTCAGACCAACGAGCGACGGAACCGGTAACGGCGTGCTGCCGCTGATGCGAGCCAGCGCCGACGCCGCGATTGCCACCGTGATGATCAACACGATCGCGACAACGAACGGAACCAGACGACGCTGGCCTTTTACCTTCTCGCGTTGCGAGTTTTTCTTGTCGGGCGTGATGACGAGTTCGGCGTCGACCGTCGGCTCGAGCACCGGCTCGATTGCGGCGCGATCCTGGTCGAACAACGGCAGCGTGGAGCCCGGAACCGCGCGCGTGGGATTCGGATCGGCGCGGTCGATCATCCCCGCCAGCGGGAGCGGACCCGGCGGCGGCATCGCGTCGGCTGCATCCGAAATCGCGGCGCGCATCGTCGACGCGTCGGGATAACGATCGTCGACATTGAGCGCGCCGGCCCGGTCGACAACCGGCGCGAGCGGGCCGAGCTCGGGCGGCGCGGTGAGCGGCGCCTGCGTGCGCGCGGTCAACGTGCCGAGCGTCGTGTCGGAACTGAACGGCACGGTGCCGGTCACCGACTCGACGAGCACGAGCGCGAGCGAATACAAGTCGGAGCGACCGTCGAGCTGCGAGCCACGCGCTTGTTCGGGTGAGGCATAGCGCGCCGTTCCGAACACCGCGCCCGCTGGCTCCGTCATGCTCGCTTCGGCCAGTGCGCGCGCAAGACCGAAGTCGGCGACGCGCACGATGCCGTGCTCGTCGAACAAAAGGTTCGCGGGCTTGATGTCGCGGTGCAGCACGCCGCGGCCGTGTGCGTAGTCGAGGGCCGAAGCAACGTCGCGGCCGATGCGAGCGGTCTGGGCGAGCGACAACCGGCTCCCGGTATCGAGCATGCTGCGCAGGCTTCCGCCCTCGAGCAACTCGAGGACCATGAACGGAACGTCGTCTTCGCCCCAGTCGTGCACGGTCACGATGTGCGGGTGGTGCAGCGACGCCGCCAGCTGGGCTTCGGCCCGGAAGCGCCGAAGGAACGCGGCGTCGTCGGACAGCGCCGCGTGCAGGACTTTTACCGCCACGCGTCGCCGCAGACGCGTGTCGTCGGCGACGTAGACGCGGCCGCTTGCCCCGGTGCCGATCGCGTTGTGCAGGAGGTAGCGACCGGCGAGCACGCGGCCCGCGAGGTCGCTGATCGCGCTCCCGGGCATATTGCAACGCTAGTGGCCAAGTCGTACCGCGGCCGGTCACCCACGTATCGCGGCGACCCGTTCCGGTGTGTGGCCGTAAACGACGGTATGTTCGCCAACGTGTCTCTGACCCAGCCGAAGCACCCCGCGCGTCGGCATCGTCATTGCGGGGCTGCTGGTTGTCGTCAACCTCGCGTGGCTCGGCGGTCACTACCTCGTGCAAGGTCCACCGGCCGCGAGCAACCGGCCGACGGCCGTCGTCGAGCTGATCCCCGACGAAGGCGCGTTGCAGGTTCCGGAGGCGCCGGTCGGCGCGGTGCTGAACTCCGACTACAACGCGCAACTCACGATCAACGGACATCTGATTCCAGCGGACCAGACGACCGGCGACCACAACGTCGGCCAGTGGTACTTCGAACCGGGACCGGGCAAAGACTTCACGACGATTCCGAAGGGGAACGCGAACGCGGTCATCGAATGGTGGCCGAAGACGATCGCAACACCCGAAGCTGCGAAAGCGCAACAACGCCTCGCGAGTTACAGCTGGAGCTTCCGGGTCGGTTAGCCGAGCAACTGCTCGAACGCGGGTTCGTCGAGAATCGCAACGCCGAGTTCTTCGGCTTTCGTGAGCTTCGAACCCGGGCTCTCCCCCGCGACGACGTAACTCGTCTTCTTCGACACGCTCCCCGTGACTTTCCCGCCGCGCGCTTCGATTTCGGCGGCGGCTTCGTCGCGCGTGTAACGCTCGAGTGAGCCGGTCAACACGAAGGTCTGGCCTGCCAACGTCTGTTCGCGCGTCGGACCAGCGGGTGCGCGCTCGCCTTCGAAGTTGACGCCCGCGTCGCGCAGCCGCGCGATCAGCCGTTGGTTGCGATCGATGCCGTACCACGACCGCAGGCTCGCGGCGATTGTGGGGCCCACACCGTCGACGGCCGTCAGCTCTTCTTCCGGTGCCGCGAGGATCGCGTCGAGATCCGCGAACCGGCGCGACAACGCCTGGGCGGCCGTCGGCCCGACATGGTTGATCCCGAGGCCGACCATCACGCGCCACAACGGCTTCGCCTTCGATCCCTCGACCGCGTCGACGAGCAACTGCGCCGAACGTTCACCAATGCGGTCGAGCGGCACCAACTTGTCGACCGTCAGCGCGTACACGTCGGCCGCGTCTTCCAAGAGCCCGGCGTCGACGAACTGCCGCACCCGTTCTTCGCCCAGGCCTTCGATGTCGAGCGCGCCGCGGCTCGCCCAATGCACCAGGCGCTGTACGCGCTGCGCCGCGCAATCGACGTTCACGCAGTGGTGATTCGCTTCACCTTCGACGCGCACCAACGGCTGACCGCACACCGGGCACTTTTTCGGGAACTTCCACGGCTTGCTGTTCTTCGGTCGCTTGCCGGGCACCGACCCGACAACCTCCGGAATGACGTCGCCGGCGCGACGCACGATCACGGTGTCGCCCGGCCGCACATCGCGTCGCGCCACTTCGTCTTCGTTGTGCAGGGTGGCCATCCCGACGTTCGCACCACCGACGAACACTGGCTCCAGCACCGCGAACGGCGTCGCGCGGCCCGTACGGCCAATCGAGACTTCGATGTCGCGGAGCAGCGTCGTCTTTTCTTCGGGCGGGAACTTGTACGCGATGGCCCAGCGCGGCGCGCGCGACGTGAAGCCCATCTCGTCGCGCTGCGCGAGGTCGTTGACCTTGGCCACGGCCCCGTCGATGTCGTAGCCGAGCGAATGGCGATTCGCTTCGATCCGCTCACAGAACGCGTACACGGCGTCGAGATCGTCGAGCAGTTCGATGTGCGGGTTGACGGGGAAGCCGAGTTCCTCGATCCAGTCGAGCGTTTCCCGGTGCGTCTTCAGACGGGGACCGCCCTCTTTGATACCGAGTTGGTAGCAGTAGATGGTGAGATCGCGCGACGCAGTGATCCGGGGATCCTTCTGCCGCAGACTGCCGGCGGCGGCGTTGCGGGCGTTGGTGAAGAGCCGGTCGTCGGCCGCGGCTTGACGCTCGTTCAACTTCGCGAATCCCGCCAACGGCATGAACACTTCGCCGCGCACTTCGAGCAGGGCGGGAACTCGCTTGCCTTTGAGCGTCTTCGGGATGTCGTCGATCGTGCGCAGGTTGGCGGTGACGTCTTCGCCGGTCACCCCGTCGCCACGCGTCGCGCCGACGGTGAAGCGGCCGTTTTCGTATTGCAGCGAGATCGCAAGACCGTCGAGCTTGGGCTCGCCGACATAACGAATCGGACCGGGCACAAGACGTTCGATGCGTGTGCCCCAGGCGAAGAGGTCGTCGCGCGAGAACGCGTTGTCGAGCGACAACATCGGGACGCGGTGCGTAACGGGCGCGAACGTCGAGGCCGGGCGGCCACCCGGGCGTTGCGTCGGCGAATCGGGCGTGACGAGCGACGGATACTTCGCTTCGAGTTCGCGCAGTTCGCCGACGAGCCCGTCGAAATCGCCGTCGGCAATGTCGGGCTCGTCGAACACGTAGTAGCGATCGTTGTGGTACTCGATCTCGTCGCGCAGTTGCCCGACGCGCGCGACTGCCGATGCCGGCGGTTTCCTGGGCGGCTTCGTTGCCACGCCCGGAGACTATCGACGCCCTGCGCCAATTCTCCGGGGCGTCGCTCACTATCGCGAGGCGACAGTCAACGACGCTCCAGCGATTACGCGCCGACGGCAAGCTTGGTGGCGGCCGCGTGGTCGTGAACGCGGTTGCCGATCTCGCGCGCGAGCAACATGGCCCGTTCCGCCTGGCTCGCGCCGTGCCCCGCGAGACCGCACGCCGGCGCCACCAGCGCCTGGGCGCGCAATCGCACCGGGTCGCACCCGCGTCGGGTCAGCTCGCACCAAAGGTCGAGCAACGCCTTCCACAGCGGCTGCGGCTGCTCACCCACCGGCTTGTGCGTCGGGATCGCGCCCCACGCGACCCACCCGTCACCTTCGAGGAACCGCGACAGCGCGGACGCGTCGTCGATGTCGAAGAGGGCGGTGTCGAAATGCACGATGTTCGGGCCGGCGTCGAGCGCGAGGCGTAAATCGCCGCGCCCGCAGACGTGCACACCCGACGCGCCGGTCGCCGCGGCCAGCGCGGTCGACAACAAGTCGATGGCAACTTCGCGCTCGACGGGCGGTTCGGCGTCGCGCCAACGAACGAGCGCAGGCTCGTCGAAGAACACGACTGCACGCGCGTTGGGCAACGAGAGCGCGACCAACTGTTCGAGTGCGCGCGTCCAGGCCCGGGCAACCCGCGCCGCGAGCGGAAACGCGGTTTCCGCCGACGCGCCGGCGTCGACCAACGCGACACCAAGCGTCAGCGGCCCGACCAACTGCACCTTCACCGTCTTCGGCGGCCGCGGCTGCGCAGCCGCGACTTCGAGAAACGTCAGCAGGCCGCAGTGCGTTTCGTTCGCGAATGTCGGTTGGACCGGTGCCAGCGCGTCGAGCGGTTCCGTGATTTCGAGCGAACCATCGGGACGGACGTCGACGCCCGGTACCGCGCCTGCCCATTGCGCAATGACACCTTCGAGCGGCGACCGCAGCGGCAACTCGGGCGCAGCGGGCAGTTCGGGCAGGCAGCGCAGGACGAGTGCAGCCGCGCTGTGCGCATCGCGGTGCGGCACGCTGCCGATCGCGGTGGCCATACCCGCTACGAGCCCGGTGTCCCCCATGAAGCTTCGTAGGATACGGGTCCCGGCGATGACGCATCGAAGCGGAGCGGCACGAGCATGAAAACGCCGATCACATTGTGGTGTGCACGGCTCGTGTGGATCTTGTTGCCCGCGACCGCCGGCACCGCGTTTGCCGATGCAGTACGCGGATGGACCGAAGGGCCCTCACGTTTGGCGACCGTGATGGTCTGGGCCGCATGGGCGGCCGGATTACTCGCGTTGCTCGCGCCGCGCCCGTGGGGAACGACGTTGTTGCGCACGGTCGCGCCGCTGCTCGCGCTCGCATCGGTTTTCACCGTCACCTCGACCGGCACCGTCTCCGCGATCGCCGCAGTCGCGACCACGGTGCTCGCCGCGGTGCTCGCGTGCTCGGAACCGGTCACGGCCGCGGCCGGGAACGCGCTCGCGTACGGCGACGAAGTGCGCTATCCGATGCGAATTCCCACGCCGTTGGCGCTCGGACCGGTTCCGCTCGCGGTGTTGGTCGCGGGATGCGGCGCGGTCGTCGGCCCGCTGCTGCTCGCCGACGCCAACTTCGTCGCCGGCATACCGCTGACGATTGTCGGACTCCCTGTCGCGTTTCTCGTCGTGCGCGCGCTTCACGCGCTTTCACGGCGTTGGGTCGTGATGGTCCCGGCCGGCGTCACGCTGGTCGACTCGCTGACCCTCGTTGATCCGGTCCTGCTCTCGCGCGACTTCATCGCCGCGATGCGCAGAGTTCCCGCGACCTCGCTCGGCGGATCGGTGCTCGACATCCGGCTCGGAAGCATCAGCGGTGGTATCGAGATCGAACTCGAAGAGCCCGCGCAGTTCACGCGCCGTCAAGGCCGCGCCACCGGCACGCTCGTGGAGGCCGAAGTCATCGCGACGTCAGTGGCGCGGCCGCGTGCCTTGCTTGCCCAAGCCAACGCCCGTCATATCAGGGTGTTCTGAAGCTCGACGTCGTCGAAAACGTAGAGCGGGCGCGCGTCGGGCGACGCGAACACCGAACCGACGTCGTCGAGCGTCAACCCGTCGACATGACGCGCGTACAGGACCGACGCGGGCAGCGCACCGAACATCGTGTTCTGCGGATACGCGTCGGGAAGTTCGGGAACCGGCGCGCCGTCGTGCGATCCGCCGCCGATCATCTCGAATCGCACACGCGCAAACGTGACGCGTTCGACTGGCCATTCGGGCAGGCCGGCGATCGACGACGGTTCGCGCGCGCTGGTGACCGTGACATCGCGCACGACGACGTCGCGGAGCACACCGGGCTGCGCGGGGATTTGGCCGCGACCGCGCGCGCCTCTCCGCAACGAGATCGCACCGCGCGGGTGCGTGATGGTGACGCGCTCGACGAGCACGTCCTCGATGTTGCTGCCGTCGACCGTCTGCAACGAGAACCCGCCGGCTTCGTGGAGATCGTGGAAGTCGGCCATCCTCGGGTCGCGTCCCGCGCGCGGGCGGGCGTCGAATGCGCAGTCGTGCACGTGGACGCCGCGCACGTCGCCGTTCGTTTCCGTGCCGATCTTGAAGCCGTTCGTCCCTGACAACGTCCGGCAACCACTGATCTCGATATCGCCGCCGGCGCGCGGCGTTCCGAGAAAGCAACTTGCTTTCACGCAGATCGCGTCGTCGTCGCTTTCGATGTCGCAGTCGCGGATGACGACGCGGCGGCACGAGTCGGGGTCGATGCCGTCAGAGAGCGCGTCGCGAATCGTCACGCGTTCGACAACGACGTCGTCACACGCGCCGAGGCTCACGCAGTAATTCGGCGCCCGCCGGATCGTGATTCCCGAGATCTCCACGCCGCGACACTCACGGAGCGCAACGGGCTTCGGCCCCCAACGGAACGTGCGCGCCATGTCGATCGTGCCGTCCCCGACGATGCGAATGTTCTCGAGGTTCTGCCCGGCGAGCAATGCGTGAGCGAAGTCGGAAGTCTCCATATCTGCGTGCGGGTCGTACGGAAGCTTCGCTTGCAGATCGAACGCAGCGTTGTCGGGATGCGCCAGCAGGGTGGCACCGGCCACCAACTCGAACGTGACGCCGCTGCGCAGGTGCAGCGTTCGCACGATATGGGTGCCGGCATCCACGCGTACGTGACCGCCGGCGTCGATGCGCTGCTGGAGCGCACCAGTGATGTCGTCGGTCACGCAGCGATGCCGCCGCCGCAGCACAACTCGCCGTCGTAACAGGCGACGACTTGCCCGGGCGCGACGCGCGCCTGCGGCTCCGCGAAGACAATCGCGTCGCCGTCGAAACGAGCGGCCGCAACGCGACCGTGCGCGCGCGTCTGCACGACGAAGTTCGACGGCAGCGAACGCGTCAAATGGAGGTCGCGCAGCTGGACCCGATCACACAGCAGCGCCGACTTCGGTCCGACTGTCACGGTCGCGTCGTCGGCCTTGATGTCGACGACGTAGCGGCGCTCGCCGAGCGCGACGTTCGTGCCGCGCCGTTGCCCGATCGTGAACGCTTCGACGCCGTCGTGCGCGCCGACCACCGTGCCCTCGGTGTCGACGATCGTTCCCGGCCGCCGCGCGATCCGCGAACCGAGAAAGGTCTCGCGTCCGCCGCGCGTGATGAAGCACACGTCCATGCTTTCTTTCTTACTTGCCGTGCGCAGATCGAGCGCCGCCGCGCGCGATCGCACGCCGGCCTTCGTCATTTCGCCGACCGGCAACAAGGTGTGCGCGAGCTCGTCGGCGCCGAGCATGTACAACACGTACGACTGGTCCTTGGCCGGGTCGGCGCCGCGCGCGAGCGCGGGACCTTCCGGCGTCTCGACGACCCGCGCGTGATGGCCGGTCGCGACGTATTCGAAGCCGAGCTGACGTGCACGCGCGAACGCCTTCCCCCACTTCATCGTGCGGTTGCATTCGACGCACGGATTCGGCGTCGTCCCCGCGGCGTAGGCGTCGACATAGGGCTCGACGACGTTCGTGTCGAAGTCGTCGGAGAAGTTGAACACGTAGTGCGGAACGTCGAGCTGGGCGGCAACGCGCCGCGCGTCTTCCACATCGCCGACGCTGCAGCAACCACTGTCGCTCTCGCCGCCCCACAACTTCAACGTGACACCCGTGACATCGTGGCCGGCGTCGCGCAACAGCGCGGCTGCGACCGACGAGTCGACGCCACCGCTCATCATCACCATGACGCGACTCACGATGCCGCTCGCAGTTTCGCGACGGCCTCGGGAATCAACGTGAGCGCTTCTTCGACGTCGTCGACGGTCGACGCGTAGCCGAGCGAGAACCGCACGCAGGAAAGCGCACGCTCGCGCGTCATACCCATCGCCAGGAGCACATGCGACGGATCAATCGCCCCCGAACTGCATGCCGAACCGGAAGCCGCGTAGACGCCGAGCTGATCGAGCGCGACGAGCAACGTCTCGGCCTCGAGGCCTTCGACCGCCGCGTGCAAGACACCGGGCACACGCCGCGCCGGATCGCCCGTCGGCGTGAAGCCTGTGATCGCGTCGCTGAGACCTCGTTCGAGACGGTCGCGCAACGCGCCGATGCGCGCAGTTTCCGAGTCACGTCGCTCATCGGTCACGCGCAGCGCCGCCGCGAGAGCGACGATGCCCGCGACGTTTTGCGTACCGGCGCGCAGCTCACGCTCGTGCCCGCCGCCTTCGACGAGCGGAACGAGGCGTACATCGCCGCGCACCACGAGCACGCCCACTCCCTTGGGACCACCGAACTTGTGGCCGGAGATCGAAACGAGATCGGCCGGCGCGCTTGCAGCCCGGAGATCGAGCCACTGTGGTGCCTGAACGGCGTCGGTGTGCAGCACCGCGCGCGGCGCCCGCTCGCGAACGACAGCCGCGACCTCGGCCAGCGGCTGGACGATGCCGGTTTCGTTGTTGACCAGCATCAGCGACACGACCGCGGTGCGTTCGTCGAGGGCCGCGGCGAGGGCGTCGAGGTCGACGACACCCGAAGGCAGGGCCGGGACGATCGTGGCGTTCCCCAGCACGCTTGGCCGCGGCGAGCACGGCCTTGTGTTCGATGCCGGTCGTGACGACTCGGTCGAGCGCGGCATCGCGCGCAATCGCAGCCGCAGCCGCGCCCTTGATCGCGAGGTTGTCGCTTTCGCTACCGCTCCCCGTGAACACGATTTCGCTCGGCGCGGCGCCCACCGCAGCCGCGACGTCTTCCCGGGCCTGTTCCAGCGCGGTCTTCGGCAACGCGGGAGGCGCCGTGGGAACCCGACGGATTGGCGGCGTGCTCGGCGAGGAACGGCAACATCGCTTCGACGGCCTCGGGCCGCATCGGCGTGGAAGCCGCATTGTCGAGATACACAGCCATCCCACCAGGCTAGGGCCGGTGTCCTCACAGCAACGTCCCCGAAAATAAATCAGGAACAGGCCGCATACCCCAGCCGTTGGGAACCAGCAGCGGGGGTAAGTGTCACACCCAACGGGGATACTGCAGACATGAGCGAGCGGAGCGACTCATACAAAGGCGGAGCAGCCCAACTCCGTCTGTTGCCCGGCAGCGAAGGCCACGAAGACTGGAAGCTCGACGAGCGCACTCGGCGCGTCGGGCGCCGCGGAGTTGCGGCGGCGCGTGAAATCCTGCGCCAGGCGCAACCCCCGGAGCCGATGCAAAAGGTGCCGGCGCGTAAGGCGAGCTAACCGAGCACGGCGAGCGCATCACGCTCGTCGGCAAAGGCCAGTCCCGCCCCTTCGACGATCGTGCGCGCTTCGTCGGCGTCCGCTTCGGCGAACCACACCGACCGGGCCCCGAGGTCGCATGCGAACGCCACGATTCCCGGAAGTTCGTCGACGGGCCGGTAGGTGTAGACGAGATCGACGTGCGCCGGCGCCGCACCTACGTGCGTCCGCACGATTGCAGTCCCGTCAAACGCGTACGCGTAGTACTCGTCGTCCCCGGGCCCTTCGTGGGCCGTCGTGTCGAAACCCACCCGCGCAAACGCCTCGGGCACCTCGCGGCCGGGATAGTCGATCAACAACACTGAACTCGCGCTCGCCAGCAATTCGGCCGCGGTCGTCATCGCGACTCCTCCCCGAGCGTTTCCAGGATTCGGCGGGCGGCCGTCGTCGGCGAGCACCGGCCCGACGTGACGTCGGCCTCGAGCGCATCGACATGCTCGCGCACACGCGCATCGGAACGCACGGCGTCCAGCAACGAGTCGGTGACTTCCGACCACATCCAGTCACGCGCCTGCGCAGCGCGCCGAGCCGCGAGCGCGCCCGACGCACGCCGTTCGGCGAGCGCGGCCGCGATGGTCGCCCACACCTCGGCAATCCCCTCGCCTTGCAACGCCGATGCGAGCAACACTTGCGCGGTCCCGACGAAGTGCAGCGCGTGGGAGTAGTCGGCCGCGGTATGGCGGGCAAGATCCGCGAGCGCGCCGTCGCATTTGTTGACGACCACGAGATCAGCGAGCTCGACGATCCCGCGCTTGACGCCTTGCAGCTCGTCGCCGGCGCCCGGCGCGAGCAGGAGCAAGAACAGATCGACCATGCCGGCCACGGCGACTTCGGACTGGCCCACGCCCACGGTTTCGACGATCACGATGTCGAAGCCCGCGGCCTCGCAGACGAGCATCGCTTCGCGCGTGCGCCGCGCGACACCGCCCAGCGTGCCGCCCGACGGCGACGGCCGGATGAACGCTTCCGCCCGACGCGACAGCTGCTCCATACGCGTCTTGTCGCCGAGAATCGAACCACCGCTGCGCGTGCTCGACGGATCGACTGCAAGCACGGCGACGCGGTGTCCGGCGTCGACCAGCGAAAGACCGAGCGCTTCGATGAACGTCGACTTCCCCGCGCCGGGTGCGCCGCTGATGCCGACGCGAGCGGTCTCGTGCGCGGGGCGCATCAGCTCGTCGAGCAAGCCCGCGGCTTCGTCGCGGTGATCAGGCCGCGTCGATTCAACGAGCGTGATCGCCCGCGCGAGTGCGCGCCGATCGCCGGCGCGTACTTCGTCGGCGAGTGAGCTCACGACTTATGCGGCGCGGCGACGCTCGCGCGACAAGCGACAGGATCTCCGACGCCGCGCGCGGAATGTTCGAGCCCGGCCCGAACACGGCCGCAACGCCCGCGTCGTGCAAGAACTCGTAGTCGGACGCGGGAATCACGCCGCCGACCACGACGACGATGTCGCGCGCACCCGCCGTCCGCAAGGCTTCGATCAGCTGCGGCACGAGGGTCTTGTGCCCGGCGGCTTGGCTCGAGACCCCGACCACGTGCACGTCGTTCTCGATCGCTTCGCGGGCCGCTTCTTCGGGCGTCTGGAACAACGGGCCGATGTCGACGTCGAAGCCGAGGTCGGCGAAGGCGGTCGCGATGACCTTGGCGCCGCGGTCGTGGCCGTCCTGGCCGAGCTTGGCGACGAGGATGCGCGGCCGGCGCCCCTCTTCGGTCGCGAACTCGTCGACTTCCTTGTGGATGCGTTCGAACTCTTCGTCGCCCGCGTAGGCGCCGCCGTACACCCCCGAGATCGTGCGAATGTCGGCCCGGTAGCGGCCGAACACGTTCTCGAGCGCGTCGGAAATCTCGCCGACCGTCGCCCGCGCCCGCGTGGCATCGATCGACAGCTCCAGCAGGTTCCCTTGGCCGGAGCGAGCCGCGTCGGTGAGTGCTTCCAACGCCGCGTGCACGCGGCCGGCGTCGCGCGACCCACGAATCTTCTCCAGGCGCGCGAGCTGTTGCCGCCGAACTTCGGTGTTGTCAATGTCACGCACGTCGACGGGTGGTTCGGCCTCGAGCCGGTACTTGTTCACGCCGACGATCACTTCTTCGCCGCGGTCGACACGCGCCTGGCGGCGCGCCGACGCTTCTTCGATACGCAGCTTCGGCATGCCCGATTCGACGGCCTTGGTCATGCCGCCGAGCGCTTCGACTTCTTCGATGAGCTTCCACGCTTCGTTTGCCAGCGACTGCGTCAGTGCTTCGACGTAGTACGAGCCGCCGAGCGGATCGATCACATGGGTGACGCCGGTCTCTTCGGCGAGGATCAGCTGCGTGTTGCGCGCGATGCGGGCGGCGAAGTCGGACGGGAGCGCGATCGCTTCGTCGAACGAGTTCGTGTGCAGGCTTTGCGTCCCGCCGAGCACGGCCGCCATTGCTTCGTACGCGGTCCGCACGATGTTGTTGTACGGGTCCTGTTCCGTAAGCGACACGCCCGACGTCTGGCAATGCGTGCGCAACATCTTCGAGCCGGGTTTCTTGGCGCCGAGATCGGTCATGATCCGCGACCACAGCAACCGTGCGGCCCGGAGCTTCGCCACTTCCATGAAGAAGTTCATGCCGATCGCGAAGAAGAACGAGAGCCGGCCCGCGAAGTCGTCGACGCTCAAGCCGCGCGAAGACGCGTAGCGCGCGTACTCCAAACCGTCGGCAAGCGTGAAACCGAGTTCCTGCACCGCGGTCGCGCCCGCTTCTTGCATGTGATAGCCGGAGATCGAAATCGAGTTGAACTTCGGCATGTTCTTCGCCGTGTACTCGATGATGTCGGCGACGATCCGCATGCTCGGCGCGGGCGGATAGATGTAGGTGTTGCGCACCATGAACTCTTTGAGGATGTCGTTTTGGATCGTCCCCGTGAGTTGTTCTTGCGGTACGCCTTGTTCTTCGGCGGCGACGACGTAACCCGCGAGCACCGGCAACACCGCGCCGTTCATCGTCATCGACACCGACATCTTGTCGAGGGGAATCCCGTCGAACAGGATCTTCATGTCCTCGACGGAATCGATCGCGACACCCGCCTTGCCGACGTCACCGACGACGCGCGGGTGGTCACTGTCGTAGCCGCGGTGGGTCGCAAGGTCGAACGCGACCGAGAGGCCCATCTGCCCGGCCGCGAGGTTCTGGCGGTAGAACGCGTTCGATTCCTCGGCGGTGGAGAAGCCCGCGTACTGGCGGATCGTCCACGGCCGGTTGGCGTACATCGTCGCCCGCGGTCCGCGCACGAACGGCTCGATGCCGGGCAGGCCCCCAACCGTCTCGAGGCCCTCGAGGTCGGCCGCCGTGAAGAGCGGCTTGACCGGGATGCCTTCGGGCGTCTCCCAGGTCAGCGATTCGGGCGGTGCGCCCTTCAGCTCCTTCGAGGCCAGCTCCCGCCACTGTTCGAGGTCGGCTTCACGATCACTCATGGGCCCCAGTGAACCACGGGAGTGAACGTCCACGACAAGCCGGACGGGTCGCCCTGTGACCTTGGTCGCAACTCGGGGTTCGATCCTCAACTGGGCTGATCAAAGGCCGATCACTTCCCTTGACAGCGCTCCTGCGGTCATCACAAAAGCCTCCGGTGGTCCCTCCTGCCTGCCGGACGCAGCAATCCCCCCCACAGAACACGCCGGGCTCGCACAGGCCCGGCGTGTTTGTGTTCTGAAACGGATCGTCACGGCGCGCGCCTCAGGTCACGCGCGCGCGAATGCCTGCTCACCGGCGTGCAGTGGCGTTGTCTCGTATTACCAGCTTGTCAACGCCTCCTCCCCGGGTTATACATCTCAACACAACTTTACGTGATATGAGGTGTTGATATGCCCGCTGCAATACGAGTGACCCCGTGGCCTGACCCGGTGATCGACGTCATCGGGCACGACCCCCGCAGCTGGTACGCGGAGACGTTCTGGTTGCCCACGCTCGGCCCGACCGCGCTGTTGTTGCTGCGTCATCTCGCCGACCGGTTCGAGCTCGATCCGAGCGGTGTCGAACTCCCCGTCGCCGACACGGCCGCCGCGCTCGGGCTGGGTCCGCGCGACGGACAGCACTCACCACTCGTGCGCAGCATCAACCGGCTCCGGCAGTTCGAACTCGCGTGCCAAGAGAGTGAAGAAACGATCGCAGTGCGACGCGCGCTCCCGCCGGTACACCGTCGTCATGTGAGGCGATTGCCGGTCGCTCTGCAAGCGCGTCACGCGGAATGGGTCGAGCAACAGTCGAACGGGCCGCTCGACATCGCGCGCCGGCGCTCGCGTCGCTTCGCACTCACGTTGCTCGCGCAAGGCGAACCGATCGACGCGGTCGAACGGGCGTTGCACGCCTGCGGATTTCACCCCGCGCTCGCGCACGAAGCCGTGCGCTGGGCCCGCGACCAAGCCACCGAGAACGAATCGGACGAGATGTTGCTACCGGAGGTCGTCCCCCACCGGTAGCGACCGAGGCGGGGTGGGGCGTGTCGGAGGCGCCCCACCCCGCTGTCACTCCGTACGCAAGGCGACCGCAGCCCGCATGCGCGCGGCTGCGCGCGCCGGCCAGTACGCGACGACGTTCACCGCGACCACCATGAACGGAACGAGCGCGACGACGAGAACCGGAATCAGCGCGTCGGGCGCGACTCCGAGTCCGTGCGCGACCGTGCGCCAAATCACCACCCCCGCGAGCAACCCGAGCGGAATTCCGACGCCGAGACTGACGAGCGCCACCGCGGTTGCCTCGCACGCGACCGACCAACGGACCTGACCCCGAGCAAAACCGAGCGTCTTCAACAACGCGAATTCGCCACGGCGACGACGCGTACTCGTCACCAACGCGTGCCCAACGGTCACCAGCGCGAGAAACACCAGCAGCAGCGCGATCGCGCCGGGGAACCAGTTCGTCTGCCGCAAGCGCGAGACCTCGACGGGCAGGCGTGGCGTCAACACGATGCTCGGATTGCCCGACGAAGGATCGAACGTCGCGCGCGTGACCGCCGCGACAACGGCTGCGTGATCAGCGTGCGGCGCGAACGTACCGACGAGATATCGGCTCGTGTTCGAGTCGCTTGCCGAAGTCGGCTTGCCGAGAATCGCATCGAATCCCGGTTGTGTGAACCAGGCGCCGTCGGCGAGCGCTTGAGCGTCGGTGAGTTGCGGGAACACAACCTGACCGACAATTCGATACTCGCTGTGTCCGCTCGGCACCGACGCAACAACCGTGTCGCCGATCGTCTTGTGTAGCGCGGACAGTGTGCTCGCTCCGAGCGCGACTTCGGTCGACGTGGCCGGCACATGGCCGGCGACGACAACCGGGCCGAAGTCCGAGCGCAACGGCAACGCGCCCCAGCCCGTTGTCGCGTGGCCACCAACCTGGATGCTCTCGGTGCAAATCGCCGCGAGCGACGCGATGCCGGGCGCGTGCGCAAGGCCGTGGTCTTGCTTTCCGCAGAATGCGTCGTTCGTGGTTTCCACTCCGAACCCGAACGGCGCGCCGTAGCGACGCGGGTTCGATGCGAGCCGATTCAGGCTCGAGGCAAACACCGTGACCGCGGTAAGCCCGGCAACGGCAAACGCCGCCGCGACAAAAGCCGAACGCAGCGGTACTGCACGCTGCCCGCGCCCGGGATCCGTCGCCATGTTCAAGCCGACGGCGACGGGGAGCCCCGGCCCGGTCCCGATACCAGCGAACTTGGCGGCAACCCCCGGACGGCGAGCCCCGCGCGTCGCACGAGGCTTCGCGGTCGCGCGCCAGGCTGCGAACGCGCCGAAGAGCGCGACCGCGCCGAATACCACCGCGCCTCCAATCGCGAGCACGAGCCAGTCGGCATGAATCCCCGTGTCGGGATCGGCGCGCCGCGCGATGCCAAACGGGAAGAAGGGCGACGCTGCGACTGCGCCAACGACCGCGACAGCTGCGCCGATCACTGCGACTGGTGCAACTCGCGCGATGGAGGCCGCGAACCGATCGCGCCGCGTCAAGCCGAGTGCAACGAGCGTCGGCTGCAAGGCGCGGGTCGAGGTCAGGTCGCGGTGCAGCACGATCGCGATCGCCGACAACCCGGCGACGGCGGCAACCGCGGCGAAGATCAAAAGCACAGCCGTCAACACGCGGATCGCCCCGTTGGCTCCCGAGTTGTCGACGCTGAGGGATTGAAATTCAAAGTTCGGGTCGCGGCCGAAGATCGCCTGCGCCTGCGCGCTGACCCGTGGGACGTCGGCCGCCGAGACGGTGCGTATGCGCATTGCGTAACCGTTGAAGGTGCCGATCTGGTTGCCGTATTTGCGGTTGAACCCCGGCGTCAGCACGACGACGCCGCCCGCAGCACTCCGCGCGCCGAGATCGAGGGGGCGCCGGACGATCCCGACGATGTGTAGCTGCGGCGCCGGCCCCGAGGGCGGCTCGAACTTGCCCGTCGTGAAGACGCGGTCGACCTGAGCTTGCGACCACGACTTCAAATTGAGCGTGTCGCCGATCTTGAGGTGCGCGAGGTTCGCGATCGACTCACCGATGTCGAGTTCGTCGGCATCGTTCGGGTCGGCAAGCCGGCCCGAGATCAAGCGAGGCCGGTCGACTGCGTTGTTCATCTCGCCGTCGACGGGCGCACCAATCGAGAGGTACGGAGTCGCGTTGGTCGGCTGCAGCGCGTAGATGCGCAAGAGTCCGAGGGCAGCGATGCCCGGCGTTGTTCGGAACGCGGCGAGTTGTTCGGCCGTCGCCCGTCCGGGCGTGACCTCGAGGTCGGCGGAGCGGCTGTATTCGTTGAACCGACGTAGCGCGGTACTGGTCCGCCGCGCGCCGGCGACGGTCGAGAGCACCAGCGCGCCCACGATTCCGACGATTACCGCGACCGCCAGTGTGCCCACCCAACGGCGACGCAGATCACTCCACGCCACCATCGTGATTGCGCGCATCCAGTACTTCCCTCTCGCAACCGGTCTCGGCGATTACACGTCACGCCTCCGCCCTCGGCAAGGGTGGAGGCAACACCTCCCGCCGGTACGCTCGCTTCCGTGCCGGCCGAACTCGACATCATCGCGGGCTGGATACGCGACGCCCGCATCGTCGTCGCGTTGACGGGCGCCGGCATCTCCACAGGTTCCGGCATCCCCGACTTCCGCGGCCCCAACGGTGTCTGGACCAAGAACCCCGACGCCGAAAAGGCCGCGCAACTCGACGTGTACTTGAACGACGCCGAGCTGCGGAAACGCGCGTGGCAGAACCGCCTCACCAGCGAGATGTGGTCGGCGAAACCGAACGCCGCGCACGACGCGCTCGTTGCGCTCGAACACCGCGACAAGTTGCACGGGCTCGTCACCCAGAACGTCGACGGCCTGCATCACGCCGCCGGACAACGCGCCGACATCGTCGTCGAGATTCACGGCAACGTCCGCGAAGCGAAGTGCGTCGACTGCGGATGGCACGGCCCGATGGAGCAAACACTCGACCGCGTGCGCGCCGGCGAAGAAGACCCCGAATGCCACGAGTGCGGCGGCATCTTGAAGTCGGCGACGATCAGCTTCGGCGAAAATCTCGTGCCGCGCGATCTGCGCCGCGCCGAAATCGCGGCCGCTCGCGCCGATCTCTTTCTCGCGATCGGCACCTCGCTCGTCGTCTATCCGGCCGCTGCCTTGCCCGAGATCGCCCTCCAAAACGGCGCCCGGCTGGTGATCATGAACGCCGAGCCGACCCCGTACGACGATCTCGCCTCAGCCGTCGTCCGGGAGCCCCTCGAGGAAGCCCTCCCCGAGCTGGTCGATCTCGTTGGGAATATCCGACCGGGCAGGTAGGATTTCAATTCGTATGGCCAGTTACCGGGACCTTTTGAAGAAGACCAAGGCCGAGATCCGCGAGGTCACGACCGACGAGGCCGAGGCGGAACTCGGCGGGGCGACGTTCCTCGACGTCCGCGAACTCGACGAGTGGGAGCAGGGAATCATCCCTGGTGCGGTGTTCATTCCGCGCGGCCACCTCGAGAGCAAGGTCGAGAACGCGATCCCGAACCACGACCAGCAGATCGTCGTGTACTGCGCGGGGGGCATGCGTTCGGCCTTCGCGGCCAAGACCCTCGCCGACATGGGCTACACCGACGTCGTCTCGATGGCCGGTGGCTTCGGCCGCTGGAAGGACCAAGGCCGGCCGTGGATCACGCCCGAGTCGCTCACGCCCGACCAGCGCAACCGCTACCACCGCCACATCCTCTTGCCCGAGGTTGGTGAAGAGGGTCAGCAGAAGCTGCTCGGCGCGAAGGTGTTGTTGCTCGGGGCCGGTGGTCTCGGTTCGCCCGCCGCGCTCTACCTCGCCGCCGCGGGTGTCGGCACGCTCGGCATCGTCGACATGGACGTTGTCGACGCGTCGAACTTGCAGCGCCAGATCCTGCACAACATGGATCGCATCGGCGAGCGCAAGGTCGACTCCGCGAAGAAGACGATCACCGCGATCAACCCCGATGTCGACGTCGTCACCTACGACGTTCGCTTCGGCGCCGACAACATTCTCGACATCATCGACGGCTACGACGTGATCGTCGACGGCACCGACAACTTCCCGACGCGCTACCTGTTGAACGACGCGTCGCTGTTGAAGCGCATTCCCGTCGTGCACGGCTCGATCTTCCGCTTCGAAGGCCAAGTCACGGTGTTCGATCCGTACAACGGACCGTGCTACCGCTGCTTGTTGCCGGAACCGCCGCCGCCCGAACTCGCGCCGTCGTGCGCGGAGGCTGGTGTGCTCGGCGTGCTGCCCGGCATCATCGGTTCGATCCAAGCGCTCGAAGCGATCAAGATCATTCTCGATCTCGGCGAACCGTTGCGCGGTCGTTTGCTCGCATACGACGCGCTGGAAGAGAGCTTCCGCACGTTCAAGGTCCGGCGCGATCCGAACTGCCCGGCGTGCGGTGAGAACGCGCAGATCGTCATCGCCGAATACGACGACCTCTGCATGCCGCACGCAACACTGGCCGACGGAACCACGACCAGTCACTGATCGGCCGCAAGCCGATGGCCTACAAATTCCTCGACGACGACGGCATGAACTTCGAGGTGCAGAACATTCTCGGTCACGCGCACGCGGGCGCGAGTGATGCCGGCGAAGTACTGAGCACAGTGGAGCGCGTCACCGACGGCGACGCCGCGAGTTGGGTGCGCGAATGGGAAGCCACTGCGCAGCGCGTCGCCGCGATCGCCGACGACTGCGACGCGAAAGGTCACACGGCCAGCGCGGCCGACACCTATCTGCGCGCCGCGGTGTACTACGCGGCCGCGCTGTCGTCCGCCGACGGACTCCCGGATCCCACACCGGTGATCACGCGACTCTTCACCGCCCATCGCCGGTGCTTTGACGCGTACATCGCGCGCCGCGAACGTCCCGGCGAAAAGATCACGATCCCGTACGACGGATCGACGATGCCGGGCTACTTCGTCAGCGCCGGTGACGGGAAACGCCCGACGCTCATCTTGAACAACGGCAGCGACGGCGCGGTGACGTCGATGATTCCCGGCGTCAGCCACGCCGCCCTCGCGCGCGGTTACAACGTCGTCACGTTCGACGGACCGGGCCAGCAGAGCATGCTGTTCGAGCGGGGCGTGCCGTTTCGGCCCGACTGGGAACAGGTGATCACACCCGTTGTCGACTACCTCCTGACGCGCGCCGACGTCGATCCCGATCGCATCGCGCTGTACGGCATCAGCCAAGCCGGCTACTGGGTGCCACGCGCGCTCGTCTCCGAGCACCGCATCGCGGCGGCCATCGCCGACCCTGGCGTCGTCGACGTTTCGACGTCGTGGCTCTCGCATCTCCCCAAAGAGATGATCGGCATGCTCGACACGGGCGACAAGACGACGTTCGAGCAGTTCATGGAGATCGGCTTGGCCGACGCGTCGCCGCAAGAGAAACAAGAGATCGCGTGGCGCGCCAAGCCGTACGGCCTGACGTCAGTGTTCGACGTGTACAAGGCCGTCGAGCAGTACCGGCTCACCGACGAACAACTCGCGCAGATCACAACGCCGCTGTTCGTCACCGACCCCGAAGGTGAGCAGTTCTGGCCGGGCCAGGCGCAGACGATGTACGACAAGCTGCGCGGCCCCAAGGCGATCGCGAAGTTCACCGCGGCCGAAGGCGCCGACCGTCACTGCCAACCGATGGGGCGCGCGTTGACCGATCAACGCATGTTCGACTGGCTCGACGAAACGCTCGCTACGGCTTGACGGTCGTGGTCGGCCCGCCCGGCTCGGCCACGACTTCGACGCGTCCGCTCATGCCGGTGTGAATCGTGCACGCGTAGAAGTAATTCACGCCCGGCGTCGTGAAGGTGAAGGAGTACGTCGCGCCCGGACCGAAGTGTTGGGCATCGACGCCGAAGTTGCCGTGGAAGTCGACGAGGTCGGTCGCCTTCATGATGTTGTGCGCTTGCGAGTCTCGGTTGTGCCACGTCACCGTGGTACCCGGGCTGATGATGATGTCGGGCGGCGTGAACAGGTTGCCGTTCTCGGCGTCGACCTCGACCTGTTTGCGGCCGCGGAAGTCGACCGGTGCCTGCGCGGGCCGGGGCTTGTTCGAAGCGTTGGTGCTGCACGCCGCGAAGCCGAACGCCGCGGTGAGCACGGCCAACAACGCCAAAACGCGTCTCACCCGCGCGGCACCTTGAACCCGCGCGCGAGTTCGACGAGCGTGCGCACGCCCCAGCCCGTGCCACCTTTGGAGATGTCGCCGTCGTCCGACGACGCCCGCGCCGTGCCCGCAATGTCGAGGTGGACCCACGGACGCGCGCCGACGAACTCCTGCAGGAACAAGCCGGCCGTCAATGTTCCGGCGCCGCCGCCGGTTGCGATGTTGCGGATGTCGGCGATCTCCGAATCCATGTTGCGGCGGTAGTCGGGCGGCAACGGCAGGTGCCACACGCGCTCGCCGGCGCGATCGGCGGCATCACGGACCTGGTCAATCCATGCTTCGTTGTTGCCCATGAGACCGGCGACCTTCTCGCCGAGCGCGATCGAGACCGCGCCCGTCAACGTCGCGAGGTCGACAACCGCGTCGACCTCTTCGTCGTCAGCGTAGGACAGCGCGTCGGCGAGAATCAGTCGGCCTTCGGCGTCGGTGTTCAACACCTCGACGGTCTTGCCGTTGCGCATCTTCAGCACATCGCCCGGTCGCATCGCATGGCCGCTCGGCATGTTTTCGACCAGCGGCACGTAGCCGATCACGCGAGTCTTGACACCAAGGTCGCGCAGCGTTGACATCGCGCCGATCACCGCCGCCGCACCCGACATGTCGGTCTTCATCGTCTCCATGCCGCCTGCCGTCTTCAACGACAGACCACCGGAGTCGAAGACGACACCCTTGCCGACGAACGCCAACGTGGTACGCGCGCCCTTCGGTGCGTATTCGAGCCGCACAAACCTCGGCGGCCGTTGTGAACCGTTCCCGACGCCGAGCACGCCGCCCATGCGTTCGGCTTCGAGTTGCTCGCCCGCGAGCACCTTGACCTTGAGCCCCGACGCGCGCGCGCGACCTTGCGCGCGATCTCCGCGACATCGGCCGGCGACTTCGCGGCCGCCGGTTCGTTCACGAGGTCGCGCGCCCAACTCACAGCCTCGGCGACGCGCGCGCCGCGCTCGATCGCGGCCCGGACGCGCGTTCCCCCGCGCGTCACGATCACCACGCGTTCGAGCTTCGAGGGCTTCGCGTCGGACTTGTAACGCAGGAATTGATACGCGCCGAGTTCGAGCCCTTCCGCCAATGCCTGCGCCGCTGCGACCCGGTCGACGTCGTCGGGCACGGCGTCGAGCAGCGTCGTGGCGAGACTCGCAACCTTCCCCGATCGGCGGCTGAGGAGCGCGCCCGCCCGCCGCAATGCCGCCAGGTCGAACGACGCGCGGTCGCCGACGCCGACGAGCAACGCGGCCCGTGCCGCCAACCGGCCGCGCGTCGGGACTGCGAGCGTTTCGCCGCGCTTCGCCTCGAAACCGGTCTCGGCCATGAACTCGGCGAGTGTTCCGTCGATTGCATCGTCGACGATGTCGCCGCCCGCACCGAGTACGGGGCCGCTGAACACCGGAACCGCGAGCACGTCGACGTTCGGAACCGCGGTTGCAACTTCCAGGGTGGGTGCCATTGCGTGCGCGCTCCTTACCGTTCGCGGACTGCGCGGTATTGGCCTTCTTGCCAGCGCGCGAGTGTGTAGACGAGGTCGGCCAGACGATTGAGGTACGGGACGACCTGACTGTCGGTGCCGAGCCAACCGGTGCGCGTCGCGTGGACCGATGCCCGTTCGCCCCTCCGCACGATCGTGCGCGCGAGGTCGAGGGCGGCCGCGACGCGATTCTCGCCCGGAAGCACGAACTCTTTCGGAGGGTCGAACCGGCCGGTGACGTCGTCGATGATCGGTTCGAGCCGCGTCACCATGTCGGCCGTGACGAGCGAAACCTCGGGTTTGCACTTCCTGCGATTGTCGGGCGCGGTCGCGAGTTCGGCACCGACGACGAACAGCTCTCGCTCCAAGCGGATAAGCAGTTCGTTGAGTTCCGAACCCGGTTCCGTTTCGGCACGCGCAACACCGAGCGCGCTTACCGCCTCGTCGACCGCGCCGTAGGCCTCAGGCCCGGCATCGTCTTTCCCGGCTCGACCGCCGAAGAGCAGCCCGGTCGTGCCGTCGTCGCCCGTGCGCGTGTAAACCTTCATGCACGGGCGAGTTTACGAACAAGCGCTGGTTAGCTCGGGAAGTCCGGCGAGATCGTGATCTTCGAACCGTTGGTCGGGTCGAAGTTGGCCTGGGCGATGGTGACCGGAGCCCCTGCCGCCGTGTTCTGGCCGAGCATGCACTGCCGCACGTTCAAACCCGAAGCGGAGTTGAGACCGAGGTCGATGTCGGCGTATTCGTTCGCGAAGGCGTCGTTCTCGCCGAACGAGTCGCTGAAGTACTCCCAGCCGCCGAAGATGACATCGCCGGTCGAGAAGACGTCGGTCTTGCTCTTGCCCACCGTCGGGTGACCCTTGCCGACCGTGCCCTTCCAGGTGACCTGCAACTTGTTCGTGTCGAACGTGAAATCGGGCGCGCTGCCGTCGGAAATGTCGGCACAGCTCGCGCCGGCTTCGAGGATGCCCGTCGCAGTGAGCGAGCCCCCAGTGATCGGCGCCTTGCCGCCGGTTCCCGCGCCGGGCGCGACACAGTTCGTCAACGTCGCGTCGATCTTCACGTGGACGTTCTTCAGCGAACCGGTGTCGGAGTTCGCGTTCGGCAGCGGCTTGGCGAACTTCATCGTGCCCGTAAGTGCGCACGTGATGTTGCCCGCCGGCATCGGAGCTGCGGTTGCCGCGCCGACCGACTGCGCCGCCAGGGCGAGTCCGAGCACGACGGCCCCCGTCAATACACCCATCTTGCGAAACATTGTTCCCCCCACCAGTGTCGCCCTTGGGCGCCCCATCGAGCGAGGAGTGTAGGAGCGGACAGTTACGCAGAACCGTGGCGAAGGTGGCGCGCGCTGAAACGGAGAAAGACGCTTTTGGGCGTTTGCCGCCCGGCACGCCGTGAGCGACAGCCTGACGCGTGAGGAATTGGGGTCGGCTTCCCAGGATGACCACACGTAGCCTGGTGTGATGACCGATCCCCGCGGCACCGCGACGCCTGTCTACAGCGGCGTCAGCCACCCGTTCCTCGACGCGCTCCACGAGCGCGTCCTCGTGTTCGACGGCGCGTTCGGGACGTTCATGCAAGGCCACGATCTCGGTCCCGACGACTTCGGCGGCGAGGCACTCGAAGGCTGCAACGAACAACTTGTGCTGACCCGCCCGGATCTCGTGGCCCAGATGCACGACGAGTTCTTCAATGTTGGTTGTGATGCAGTTGAGACTGCGACGTTCGGCGCGTTCCCGCTCGTGCTCAACGAGTACGCCATCGCCGATCGCACGTTCGAGATCAACCGGCGGGCCGCCGAGATCGCGCGTGAGGTTGCGTCGGGCCACGCGGCCGACGGCCGCCCTCGCTTCGTCGTCGGGTCGATCGGGCCCGGCACGCGGCTGCCGTCCCTCGGTCAGATTCGCTACGCCGATCTGCGCGACGGTTATCAAGCGCAAGTCGACGGGTTGCTTGCGGGCGGTATCGACCTCGTCTTGATCGAGACGGTGTACGACCTCCTGCAAGCCAAAGCTGCGATCAACGGCGCGCGCCGCGCCATGGCCGCATCCGGTGTGCAGTTGCCGTTGATGGTCCAAGTGACCGTCGAAACGACCGGTCGCATGTTGGTCGGCAGCGAAATCGGCGCGGCGTTGACCGCGCTCGAGGCGATGCGGCCCGACGTGATCGGCATGAACTGCGCGACCGGTCCGCTCGAGATGACCGAACACCTGCGCTACCTCGCGCAACACGCGCGCACCTTCTTGTCGGCGTTGCCGAACGCGGGCCTGCCTTCGGTCGTCGACGGACACACGCACTACGACTTGACGGCCGACGGGCTCGCCGAGGCCCACGACCGGTTCGTGCACGAGTTCGGCTTGAACGTCGTCGGCGGCTGTTGCGGAACCACGCCCGCGCACTTGGGCGCGGTGGTCTCGCGTTTGGGTGCCGAGCGGGCGCCGGTTGTGCGCACACCCGAGTTCGAGCCGGGTTGTTCGTCGATCTATTCGCACGTGCCGTTCCACCAGGAGCTCGCCTATCTCGCGGTCGGCGAACGCACGAACGCCAACGGCTCGAAGAAGTTCCGGGACGCGATGCTCGAAGCCGACTGGGACACGTGTGTGCAGATGGCGCGCGAGCAAGTAAAGGAAGGCGCGCACGTCCTCGACGTCTGTGTCGACTACGTCGGCCGCGACGGCACCGTCGACATGGACGAGATCGCGGGGCGTTTCGCCACGCAGGCATCCCTTCCGTTGGTCTTCGACTCGACGGAACCACAAGTCGTCGAAATGGGGCTGAGCCACCACGGCGGCAAAGCGATCTTGAACAGCGCCAACCTCGAAGAAGGCGAAGAGGCGGGCAAGCGCATGGACCGCGTGTTCTCGTTGGCACGCGAGTACGGCGCGGCCGTGATCTGCCTCACGATCGACGAGGAAGGTCAAGCGCGTGACGCCGACTGGAAGTTGCGGATCGCACGCCGGCTCTACGACATCGCGACCACGCGCTACGGGCTCGAACCCACCGACCTGATCTTCGACGCGCTGACGTTCCCGTTGTCGACCGGCGACGACGACTTGCGGCGCGACGCGATCGAAACGATCGAAGCCATCCGCCGGATCAAGACCGAGCTGCCGGGCGCTTCGACGATTCTCGGGCTGTCGAACGTGTCGTTCGGCCTGAAGCCCGCGGCGCGTCACGTGTTGAACAGTGTGTTCTTGCACGAGTGTCGCGAGGCCGGCCTCGACGCCGCCATCGTGCACGCGGCGCGCATCATGCCGATGCACCGGATCCCCGACGAGCAGCGCGCAGCCGCCCTCGACCTCATCTACGACCGCCGCCGCGAGAACTTCGACCCGCTCGTCGCGTTCATGGCGCTGTTCGAGAACGTCGAAGCGTCGGCCGTCGAGAAGGAAGATCGCTCGGGCTGGCCGATCGAAGAACGGCTCAAGCACCGCATCATCGACGGCGATCGCGACGGTCTCGAAGACGATCTGGCCGTACAGCTGGAGTCGCGTCAGCGCGCTCGACATCGTCAACGAAGTGCTGCTCGACGGCATGAAGGTTGTCGGCGATCTGTTCGGCAGCGGGCAGATGCAGCTGCCGTTCGTGTTGCAGTCGGCCGAGACGATGAAGGCCGCGGTCGCATACCTCGAGCCCCACATGGAGAAGGCGGGCGCCGGCGGCAAAGGCACGGTGGTGCTGGCGACCGTGAAGGGTGACGTGCACGACATCGGCAAGAACCTTGTCGACATCATCCTCACGAACAACGGCTACATGGTTTACAACCTCGGCATCAAGGTCGCGATCAACGAGATGATCGAGAAGGCGCTGGAGGTCGACGCCGACGCGATCGGCATGAGCGGGCTGCTCGTGAAGTCGACACTCATCATGCGCGAGAACCTCGAAGAGTTGAACACGCGCGGGTTGTCGGATCGTGTCAACGTGCTCCTTGGCGGCGCCGCGTTGACCCGTTCGTACGTCGAGGGCGACTTGCGCACGGTGTACGACGGCCGCGTCTTCTACGGCAAGGACGCGTTCGAGGGCCTGCGCACGATGGACCAGCTGATGGAGGCCAAGCGCACCGGCGAATGGGACCCGTCGTTCGGGCGCGAGCCGAGTGGTCGCAAGCTGCCGCCGCGGCGTTCGGAGCAACTCGCCGACGCGGTGGTGCCGGCGGAATCTGACGTGGCGCGCGACGTCCCGGTCTTCACACCGCCGTTCGTAGGAGCGCGGGTCGCGAAGGGTGTGCCGCTCGACGAGATCGCGGCGTACATCAACGAGACCGCGTTGTTCCGCAACCAGTGGCAGTTCCGTCCCGAGTCGGGTGAGTCGGACGCCGACTTCAAGACGCGCGTGCGCGCCACGTTGCGAACCCAACTCGACATCGCTCGCCAAGAAGGCTTGCTCGTTCCCGCGGTCGCGTGGGGGTACTTCCCCGTGAACTCCGAAGGCAACGACCTCGTCGTGTGGAAGGACGACACGCGCACGCAGGAGTGGTTGCGCTTCACGTACCCGCGTCAGCGCAAGGCGCCGTATCACTGCATCTCCGACTTCTTCCGGCCGGTCGCGTCGGGCGACCCCGACTACGCCGCGTTTCACGTGGTGACCATGGGGCCGATTGCGAGCGCGCGCGAGAAGGAACTGTTCGCCGACAACAAGTACCAGGACTATTTGTTCTTGCACGGTTTGTCGGTCGAGATGGCCGAAGCGCTCGCCGAACTGTGGCACCACCGCATTCGGGAAGAGTGGGGTTTCGTCAACGAAGACGGCCCGTCGCTCGCCGGGCTGTTCAAACAGCAGTACCGCGGGTCGCGTTACTCGTGGGGTTATCCGGCGTGTCCCGATCTCGAAGAGCAGGCGAAGGTCGCGGAGTTGTTGGAGATCGACCGCATCGGCGTGACGCTGACCGAGGAATGCCACCTCGTTCCCGAGCAGTCGACGAGCGCGATCATCGTCCCCCACCCCGAAGCCAAATACTTCGTCGTCTGAAACTCCCCCATCTGATGGCGCAGTTTTTCCCGGATAGCGGGAATTTCGGTGCCATCACATGTTGCAGTTGTTCCCGCTAAGGCTTCAGGACGGCGCGGGCCAAGAGGTCGGTGCCAAACGCGGTGAGGATCGCGAGGTACAGCAACCCGGTCGCGGCCATCACCGCGCTGTAGTACCGCTCGCGCAACGCGGCCCACGTGAGGGCGACGAGGACGATCGTCGTGATTGCGCACGCGATCCAGATCCAGCCGAGCAGGCCGTTGTAGCCGTCGTCGATGGTGCCGTTGAAGACCTGCACCATCCCGGTCGGCCACAAGAACACGAGGACTTCGAACGGCCACACCGCCGCGGTACACAGCACCAACTCTTTGAGCGCGTCGCGCCGAAGTCCGGGCTGCACGAGATACCAGTGTCCGAGCAGCATCGCGTCCGACACCGACCCGAGGAATGCCGCGCCCACGAGCAACCGCACCGCGGCGAGCGCATATGGACCTCCCGCGAACACCGCCGCACCCAAGAGCGCGATCGCACCCAAGGCCGGCGCGAAGACGTCGAGCACGGGCGGAAACTCGGGGCCGGTATCAGCATCCGGCGTATCGGCGTCGCGGCCGACCATCGCCGCAACGCGCGCGCGCCGCTCGGCGCGCAGTTCTTCGCGTCCACGCACACCCGCGCCGCGGCGCACGACGGAAACAAGCAGCGCGATGCCGGTGGCGAGGATCGTCAACGCGGTGACGACTGCGACGAACGTGTGGTCGTTCGCGATGAAGAGCGCGAGCCCGCCGATGAGCATCACGCCGTAGGTGATGCGCAGCAACCAACCGTATCCGAGGCTCACTTCGCGCCGCCGGGTTGTCACCCAGCAGAACAGCAAGCCTCCGACCGCCCACTGGAGCAGAAATGTTCCACCGTCGAGCTTCACGCGACCAAAGCGATATCACGCGCCGCGTTGTTCAACCGCACCGGGCCCGTCTCGGTCGCGACCACGATGTCTTCGAGCCGCATGCCGAAGCGCCCGGGCAGATAGATGCCGGGCTCGACACTGAACGCGTGGCCGGGTGCGAGCGCAAGGCGGTTGCCGTGCGACCATGTACGGGTCTTCGTGCGCTTCGGTCCCGATCCCGTGGCCGACTCGATGTACGAACTGCTCGCCGTAACCGGCGGCGGCGATGACCGCGCGCGCGGCGCGCGTCGACGTCTTCGCACGCGGTGCCGACACGTCGCCGCTTGTACGCCGGCTTCCTGGGCCTCGGCGAGCACCGCGTAGACATCCCGCACTTCGGCGGCGGGCTCGCCGACGTGGAACATGCGCGTGATGTCGGAGCAGTAGCCGTCCATCGTGCCGCCGAAGTCGCAGAGCACGATCTCGCCCGGTCGGATCGAACGGGTCGCCGACGGTTCGTGGTGCGGGCTGGCGGCGTGTTCGCCCGGCGGCGACGATCGCGAAGTTCGCCCGCTCGTGCCCCGCCGCGAGCATGCGTTCGACGAGTTCTCGGTGCACGTCGAGCTCGGAGCGTCCGCGAACTGCACCGCGCGCATGTCGTGCGCGATCGCGTCGACCGCCGCACCGGCGCGCGCCAGCGCTGCGATTTCGGCCGCGTCCTTCACCATCCGAATCGGCGACGGACTTCCGACGCACGGGAGAACGCACGGTTCGGCAGCGCGCGTTGCAGGTCGAGCACGAAGCGCGCCCACGTGTGATCGCCGATCGCGACGTGCGCGGGCCGTTGCCGACCAGTCGGGCAACCAACGCGATCGGGTCGTCGGTCTCCTCCCAGGGAACGATCTCGAAGAGCTCAGGACCGGCGTGACGCGCGGCGCTTCGAGCGCGGGAACGACGAGTCGCGGCATCGCCCGTCTGCGGCAGCACCAACATCGTCAGCCGCTCGAGCGGCATCGCTTCGTACCCGGTGAGGTACGGCAGATCCGGACCGACCGAAAGCAACAGCGCGTCGATGCCGAGTTCGTCCATGCGCGCCCGCACGCGCGCGATCCGGCGCCGATCGATCGGTCATCGCGCGAAGCCGGGCAGACCGTCGATGCTTTCGGCGTTCTTCCGCGCCCGGTACTCGCTGAGCCCGTCGTCGCCCTTCTTCTCGGCCCACTCGAGAAGCCGGTCACGGTCGCCGACGAGATCCATCAGCGGCACCGCATATCCGCACGAGTCGAGACCCGGTCGACGTCGATCTCGATGATCGAACGGCTCGCCCGGGAGCAACGGGAACTCGGGCGCGAGTGCGTCGAATCCGTCGAACCGAGTTCATGCACCGTGCCGGTTCCGTAGATGCGTGAGATGCGCGGGTTCCCGGAGAACGCGCACGCCATCAACGTGATGCGCCCGTTCTCGCGTACGTGCGCGATCGTCTCGACGCCGCTGCCCGTGAGATCGAGATACGCAACGCGATTCGGACCGAGCACGCGCAGCGTGTCGAGCCCTTCGGCGAAAGGTTGACGTGGCCGCCGTTCGCCGCCGGCGCGGTCGCGACGAAGAACAGCGGCTGCTCGCGCCACCATTGCGCGAGTTCCTCGCTCAGAGAGGCGAACCGGTCGGCGATCCCACCATTATGCTCAGGCGGCGCGGACCAGCCGATCCGCGCCTCGCGGGCGTGATAGCTGGAGCGCACCAACGGTCCGGCTTCGACGTGCGCGAACCCGAACGTCTCGCCGAATTCCCGCAACTGCCGCGAACTCGTCGGGATGCCACCACTTCGCGACCGGAAGATGCGACCGCCGACAGGCTGCAGATACTGGCCGAGCGTCAGGATGTCGACGCCCGACGGCGCGCAGATCGGCCATCGCGGCGCGCACTTCGTCGACGGTTTCGCCCATGCCGAGGATGAGTCCCGACTTGGTGACGAGACCGGCGTTCTTGGCCCGGGCCAAGCACCGACGAGCGAACGGGCGTACCCGGCCGACGGCCGCGCCAGCCGTTGCAGCCGCGCAACCGTTTCGAGATTGTGGTTCAACACGTCGGGGCGCGCATCGAAGATCGTTTGCAACGCGGCCGCGATCGCCCTTGCAGTCGGAGATCAGCAACTCGACTGCGGTACCCGGGCTCGTGGCGCGTATCGCGTCGACAGTCGCCGCGAACACCGACGCGCCACCGTCGGGCAGGTCGTCGCGCGCCACGCACGTGATGACCGCGTGCGCGAGGTCGAGCGTCGCGACCGCGTCGGCGACGCGCTGCGGTTCGTCGAGATCGAGCGCCAGCGGCTTGCGCGTGTCGACGAGGCAGAAGCCGCACGCGCGCGTGCAACGGTCGCCGATGATCATGAAGGTCGCGGTGCGATCAGACCAGCACTCGTAGATGTTCGGGCAGCCCGCTTCTTCGCAGACGGTGTGCAGGTTCTGAGTCCTTGACGAGGCGCTTCAGCTCGACGAACTCGTCGTCGATGCGCGCGCGCACGCGCATCCATTCCGGCCGCTTGCGCGTGAGCGAGATCGCAACACCGCCCGCCGGTTCGGGCCGCGCCGGCCGTTCCCGCGACAACGTCCTGGCGTTCGACCTCGTCGTAGCCGAACGCGTCGGCGAAGCGCGCAACGACTCGGTCGACGACTTCGTGCATCTCGACCGGACGGCCGAGCAGCCGCGCCATCGAGGTGACGCCGCGGTCGAGGATCCCGCACGGAACGATGTGTTCGAACATCGAAAGATCGGGGTCGACGTTCAACGCGAAGCCGTGCCGTGTGCGACCGCGCGCGACGCGCACGCCGATCGCCGCGATCTTTCTCGTCGCCCACCCACACGCCGGTGTAACCCTGCGAGCGTTCGGCTTCGATGCCGAAGTCGGCGCAGGACGCGCGATCAACACTTCTTCGAGCTTCCGAACGTACGCGACGACATCGCGCTGGCCGGCCCGCCACTCCGCGAGCGAGATCGATCGGGTAGCCGACGAGCTGCCCCGGCCCGTGATACGTGACGTCGCCACCCCGGTCGGCTTGCACGAGCTCGGCGCCGACCGACGGCTGGATCGCGCAAGACGTGCTCGAGGTCTGCACTCGAACCCAGCGTGTAGACGTGCGGATGCTCCTGCAAGCAGGAGGTAGTCGTCGGTGGTGCGTTCGTGGATCGCGCGCTGCAACGCTTCGGCCTCGCGGTACGGGACCGTGCCGAGCCAACGGGCGTGCAGCGGCGTTGCGGTCACGCGAGCTCGGCCTCCCAGTCGTGCGTCTCGAGCACCTTGCGGATCGCGTTCAGGAACGACGCGGCGTAAGCACCGTCGAACGCGCGGTGATCCCAGGCAAGCGAGAGGAACCCGACGTGGTGCACGACGATCGCGTCGTCGCCGTCGGGGCCCTCGACCACCACCGGCTCCTTGCGGATGCCGTCGGTTGCCATGATCGCGACCTGTGGCTGGTTGATGATCGGGAACGTCTGCGCAGTTCCGAACGGGTCCCATGTTCGTGATCGTGAACGTCCCGCCGATGATCTCGTCCGGGCTGAGCTGCTTCGACTTGGCGCGGCGCCGCGAGATCGCGAATCTCGCGCGCGATGAGACGCAGGCGCTTGCCGTCGGCGTTGCGGATCACTGGCGCGATCAAGCCCTTGAAGTGCAGGTCGACCGCGATGCCGAGGTTGATGTCGCGGTGCACGATCAGCGTTTCGCCTTCGACGCTCGCGTTCACGTACGGGTAGTCGTGCACGACGTCGCAGAACGCACGGATGATGAACGGCAGGTACGTGAGCGCGAAGCCTTCTTCGGCCTTCCACTCGGCCTGGTGCGCATTGCGCGCCCGTTCGATGCGCTCGAAGTCGACGCGCACCGACGTGTACACGTGCGCGCTCGTTGCGAGCGAACGCACCATGTGTTCCGCGGTACGGCGGCGGATGTTGTCGAACGGCACGATCTCGTCGCCGGCTCCGCGCACGACCGGCTCGGGCGCAGGTGCGGGCGCGCGCGTGGCGCCGGCGCGGCCGGCGCGGCCGGGGCGGCCGCGGGTTGCGGACCGCGTGCGCGGGCGGCGTCGAGCACGTCGTTCCGCGTGATGCGTCCACCCTCTCCGGTACCGCGGATCTGGTCCGCGTCGAGGCCTTCTTCCGCGATCAGTCGCCGCACGATCGGCGACGTCACGACACCACCACCGTTGGCCGGCGCACTCGCAACCGCCGGTGCAGGAGCCGGCGCGGGGGCTGGCGCGGGCGTCGGAGCGGGCGCGGGCGTCGGAACGGGCGGAGGCGGTGCAGCCGCGGCCGGTGCAGGCAGCAGCGGGCAGGCGCGCGGCGCAGGCGGCGGCGTGGGTTCCGCGGCGGCAGGGGCCGGTGCCGGCGCGCTCGCGGCTGCACCACCGCTGTCGCCGATCACCGCGAGCCGCGCGCCGACGGGAACCGTCTCGCCTTCGGGCACGACGATCTCGGTGACGCACACCCGACTCCGGCGCCGGAACTTCGGAGTCGACCTTGTCGGTCGAGACTTCGAACAACGGTTCGTCGGCGTCGATCTTGATCACCGACCTGCTTGAACCACTTCGTGATCGTGCCCTCGGTGACTGTTTCACCGAGCTGCGGCATCGTGACGTCCATCGCGAACTGTCCTTCCCGCTCTGAAGGGCCGCTCGGGCCCAGGAAGCTGCGGCATCGTTACGTCCATACCTCGTCCTTTTACCCGTGAAGTGAGCGGCCGGTCAGCGCGAGCACCGACTCGCCGAAGAGCTCGGACAAGGGTCGGGTGCGCGTGGATCAACAAGCCGACGTCGGCCGGGGTCGCCTCCCAGTTGACGGTGAGGTACGCCTCGGCGATCGAGCTCGGTCGCCCACGGACCCGCGATGTGCACACCGAGGATCGCACCGCCGCGTTCGGCGACGATCTTCACCATGCCGTCGGTCTCCCCGATGATCAGC
This sequence comes from uncultured Actinomycetes bacterium, assembly GCA_963841195.1. Classification (GTDB taxonomy): domain Bacteria; phylum Actinomycetota; class Acidimicrobiia; order IMCC26256; family PALSA-610; genus CAWJBX01. The sequence continues at coordinate 192,899 of CAWJBX010000008.1, forward strand.
GCGCGCCCGTTGCCCACCCAACGGTGCACTGACGTCTCGACGTCGTAGCCGCGCTCCTTCGCCTGCGCCTCGGTGAGCCCGCAGAACCCGACCTCGGGGTGGCAGTAGATGCCCCACGGCACCTTGTCGTAGTCGATCGGAACCGGGTGCTCGCCGAGCATCGTCTTGATCGCGACGATCGCCTCGGAGAACGCGACGTGCGCGAGTTGCGGCGTGGCGACGACGTCGCCGACCGCGTAGACACCGTCGACACTCGTGCGCATGTTGCCGTCGACGACGACGAAGCCGCGCTCGTCGACCTTCACACCGGCGCTGTCGAGCCCGATGTTCTCGGAGCGCGGTCGGCGGCCGACCGAAACGACGATCGCGTCGACTTCCAAGCTGCTCTTCGCCGTTCTTGGCTTCGAAGCGGACGGCGTCGCCGTCGAAGCCGAGCACCTTGACGCCGGTCTGCGTCTTGATGCCGCGCTTCGTGAAGGCGCGGGCAACCGTTTGCGCGACCTGTTGGTCGACCCCGGCGAGGATCTGCGGCAACGCTTCGAGGATCGTCACTTCGGCGCCCACGTCGACGAGGAACGACGCGAACTCGCACCCGATCGCGCCGCCGCCGATCACGGCGACGCGCCGCGGGACTTCGGTCGAGCTGGAGCACCTCGTCGACGAGAGCACCCGCACCAGGTCGAACTCGAGGCCCGGCGAGCGGGAGCGACCGCGGCTCGGAGCCGGTCGCGATCACCACGTTGCGGCCGCGCACCTCGGTCCCGTCGGAGACGCTCACCGTGCGGCCGTCGGGTGCGAGCGCGCCGGTGCCCGCGAACGACGGTGACTTTGCGCCCCTTCAGCAACGACTCGAGACCGGACGTGAGCTGTCGATCGACGCCCTGCTTACGCGTCTGGGACGCGCGAGCTGCGATCGTGGGTGACGCAGTGTCGACGCCGAACTCGGCCGCACCCTGCACCGTGCGGAGCACTTCTGCCGTCTGGAGCAACTCCTTGGCCGGGATGCAGCCGACGGTGCAGGCATGTGCCGCCGACCCGTCTGCTCTTCGACGATCGCGATGTTCATGCCGGCGCGACGCGCCGTAGAGCGCGGCCGCGTAGCCGCCCGGCCCACCACCGAGCACGACGAGATCGAAGTCGTCCGATGCCATGACCGCTCCTTCTCGCTACCGTCGCGCCACGATGACCTGCACGGCGAACGCGACCAGGATCACCAGGCCGGTCAATGCCGCGAGGATGATGTATGTCCGAGTGCTCACGCGCAGTCCGTGTCGGGATCCCAGCTCCACCCGCATCGAGGCTACCCCGGAGCGTCGCGGCAAGGAGTTGCCCGCTGACGAGTAACCTTTCACGTTCGTGGTCGAGCGCGCTCAGCGGCTGATCGGGCGCCGCCAAGAAGCTTCCTGTACCCGAAGGCACGTGGGCGATCGGCGCGGGTCTCCTCATCGTCGGGCTCAGCGCGTACGGCTTCCAGATCCTCGCCGCCAAGCGCTTTCCGACCGCGAATTACGACGCACTGAACGTGCTGTGGGCGATGGTGTTCGTCTTCTCGCCCGGATTGTTCCAACCCCTCGAACAAGAGGTCGGCGCGCGCCGTCGCGGCCCGGCGCGCGCGCGGGGTCGGTGGCGCGCCGCTGGTCAAGCGCGCCGCGCTCCTCGGCGGCTTCCTCGCGCTGGCGTCTGCCTGGTCGCCACCGGCGCGTACGTCCCGATCGTCGACCACCTGTTCAACGGCCAAGCGTCGCTGCTCTTCGCGCTGTTCGTCGCGCATCGTCTGCTACTACGTCGCGTTCATCGACCCGCGGCACGCTCGCCGGCAACGGCCGCTTCAGCGCGTACGGAGCTCATGCACGGCGTCGGAAGGCACTGTCCGCATCGTCTTCTGCTTCGCGCTGTTCGTCATCGGCTGGACCGCGGTCGGTCTCTACGGTCTTGCGCTCGCGCTCCCGCCGCTCATCGCGGTCGCGATCTCGCTGCGCGGACAGAACAAGCCTGTTGACGCCCGGACCCGAAGCGCCGTACTCGGAGCTGTCGAGCGCACTCGCCTGGCTGCTGCTCGGGTCGGTGCTCGCGCAGCTCCTGTCGTACGCGAGCGTGCTCGGTGTACAGCTGTTCGCAACCGCGCACCAGAAGGACATCGCTCGCCAACTTCATCACCGGCCTGTTCATCGCCCGCATCCCGCTGCTGTTGTTCCAGGCCGTCCAGGCCGCGCTGCTGCCGAAGCTCTCGCGCCAGGCGAGCGAGGGCAAGCACGACGACTTCCGCAGCGGCATGAATCGGCTGCTCGTGATCGTCGTCGGCGTCTGCGTCGCGGGAACCGTCGCCGCGACGCTGCTCGGCCCGTGGGCGGGCAAGCAGCTCTTCGCCGACGAAGTGGGACCTCACCAACCGCGACATGTTCCTGCTCACGCTGGCCGCCACCGGGTTCATCCTCGCGCTCACGCTGGCCCAGGGCCTGATCGCGCTCAAGGCCTACACGCAGACGGCGTTTTCGTGGATCGTCGGCAGTCGTCGCGTTCGTGGTGGTCGTGGCGCTCGGCAACGACCTGATCCTGCGCAACGAACTCGGTTTCGTCGCCGGGAGCCTGGTTGCCGCACTCTTGATGGCTGTGCTGCTGTTCGTGCGCATGAATCGCGCCGCGAACGCCACGGTCGACGACCTCGTCGAGGTCGTCGAACACGAACCCCTCGAGATCTGAGACTGCAGCCGTGACCGCCGCCGAGAACCCGTCGATCCCCGAGCCGGTCGGCGCTGCGTCGAGCAGTCGCGTCATGGCGTACATCAAACTGGCGCGCCCGAAGCAGTGGATCAAGAACGTGCTCGTCGTCGCGGCGCCGGGCGCGGCCGGCGTGCTCGGCGACAGCACCGCGCTCTTCCGCACCGCGATCGCGTTCGTGTGCTTCTGCCTCGCGGCGAGCGGCACCTACTTCATGAACGACGCGCTCGACGTCGAAGCCGACCGCCGTCACCCGACGAAGCGCAATCGACCGATCGCGCCGGGCGAGGTCTCGGTCCGCAGCCGCGATCACCGGCGGCATCGTCTTGATCGCGGCGTCGATCGGGCTTTCGTTCGCCGCGCGCTGGCAGCTCTCGCTCGTCGTCGGCGGCTACCTCTTGCAGACGTGCGTGTACAGCCTGTGGCTGAAGCACGAAGCCGTGCTCGACCTCGCGTGCGTCGCGTCGGGCTTCGTGCTGCGCACGATCGCGGGCGGCGTCGCAGTCGGCGTTACGATCTCGCCGTGGTTCCTGATCGTTGCCGGCTCGGCGTCGCTGTTCATGGTCACGGGGAAGCGCCACGCCGAGATGGTGGAGCTCGGCGACGCGCGCCAGCGAGCCACCGCCGTCACGCTCGCGATGTACTCGCGTTCGTTCCTCAACTACGTGCGCGCGGTCTCGTCGAGCGTCACGATCCTCGCGTACTGCCTGTGGGCGTTCGAGAAGTCGGCGAAGGTCGGCAACCCGGTGTGGTTCGAGCTCGTCGATCGTGCCGTTCGTGCTCGGCATCCTGCGCTACGCGTTGCTCCTCGAACAGGGCGGCGGCGGCGCGCCGGAAGATCTCGTGCTCTCCGATCGCGTGCTGCTCGCGCATGGGCGCGATCTGGGCGGTCCTCTTCGCGCTCGCGGTGCACGGTTCATGACGTGCCTGACGACCACCGGACTGCTCACCGGCTGGGGCCGCACGTCGCCGACGCTCGCGACGGTCCACGGCCGCGCGACCTCGACGCGTGTCGTCGCACGCGTCGCCCGGCCCTCCGCGCGCGGTGTTATCGCCCGCGGCCTCGGCCGCTCTTACGGCGACGCCGCGCAGAACGCCGGCGGCGACGTCGTGTTGTGCACCAACCTCGACTCGCGTGCTCGCGCTCGACGTCGAAAAGGGCACCGTCACCGTCGAGAGCGGGGTGAGCCTCGACACGCTGTTGCGCGTGCTCCTGCCGCTCGGCTGGTTCCCGATGGTCATCCCCGGCACGAGCTTCGTGACGGTCGGCGGCGCGATCGCGTCCGACATCCACGGCAAGTTCCGGCACGGCTCGTTCGCCGACTACGTCGAGCGGATGCGGATCGTCACACCGGCGCACGGCGTCACGCACCCTCGACCCCGACAGCCGACGCCGACGCGTTCTGGGCGACGAGCGGCGGCATGGGCCTCACCGGCGTGATCACCGACGCGACGCTCGAAGCTGCAGCCGGTCGAGACGTCGCGCATCGTGTGCGACACCGAACGCACCGCCGACGTCGACGACTGCATGGCGCGCATGCTCGAAGGCGACGACGACTACCGCTACTCGGTCGCGTGGATCGACTGCCTCGCCGGTGGTCGCAACCTCGGCCGCGCCGTGCTGACGCGCGGCAACCACGCGACGCTCGACGATCTGCCGGCGGCCGATCGGCCGACCGCGCGCGCGTACGCACCGCGGCACGTTGCTCGGCGCGCCGCCGTGGCTGCCGAACGGCATGATCAACCTCCTCAGCGTGCGCGCGTTCAACGAGTCGTGGTTCCGCAAGGCACCCGGCCGAACCGCGTCGCCACGTCGAAGGCATCAAGCCTTCTTCTTCCCGCTCGACGGCGTGCGCGACTGGAACCGCATCTACGGGTCGCGCGGGTTCGTGCAGTACCAGTTCGTCGTGCCGTTCGGCGCCGAACATGTCGTGCGCACGGCGCTCGAACGCTTCAGCGCGGCGCGCATCCCGACGTTCCTCGCGGTGCTCAAACGCTTCGAACACGACAGCCGGTCGCTGATCGGTTTCCCGGTCGCGGGCTGGACGCTCGCGCTCGACATGCCGGCCGCGCCCGGGCTCGCGCCATTGCTCGACGGGCTCGACGAGCTTGTCGTGGCCGCCGGTGGGCGCGTGTATCTGACGAAGGATTCACGCTTGCGGCCCGAGCTCCTCGCCGCGATGTACCCGCGCCTCGACGAATGGCGAGCGAGCGCGCGCCGCGCTCGATCCGCAGGACGTGTTGCGCAGCGACATGGATCGGCGGCTCGACCTCAGCGGCGCCGGGACGGATCAGTCATGAAAGACGCTTTGGGCGACGTGCAATCGGTGCTGGTGCTCGGCGGCACGTCCGACATCGCGCTGGCGACCTGCCGCAAGCTCGTGGCGCGCCGGTCGGCCCACGTTGTGCTCGCGGCGCGCAAGCCCGAGAGCGTGCGACGCGGTCGCGGCCGAGCTGCGCGGCGCCGGTGCCTCGGCGGTCGACGCGGTCGCCTTCGACGCCACCGACTTCGCTTCGCACGAGGCGTTCGTGCGCACGACGTTCGACCGCTTCGGCGACTTCGACCTCGTGCTCGTCGCGTTCGGCGTCGGCCGACCAAGCGCAGGCCGAGCGCGAGCGCCGCCATGGCCGTCGACATCGTGCAGACGAACTTCACCGGCACCGTCTCGGTATCGATTCCACTCGCCGCCCGGCTGCGCGACGCAAGGCCACGGCACGCTCGTGTTGTTGTCGTCGGTCGCAGGCGAACGCGTGCGGCGCTCGAACTTCGTGTACGGCTCGTCGAAGGCCGGCATCGACGGCTACTACCAGGGCCTCGCCGCTGCGCTCGAGGGGAGCGGCGTCACGTGATGATCGTGCGGCCCGGTTTCGTGCACACGAAGATGACCGAGGGCATGAAGGCGGCGCCGCTCGTCGTCGACGCCCGACAAGGTCGCCGACGCGACCGTCACGGCGATCGCGCGCGGGACTGAGATCGTGTGGGTCCCGCGCGCGATGCGCTACGTGATGTCTGCGTTCCGGCACACGCCGACCGCGATTTTCCGCCGCTTGCCGATTTGACGACGACGCACAGTCGCCGCATTCGACTTCGACGGCACGCTGACGCGGCGCGACACGTTGTTGCCGTTCCTCACGAGTGTCGTCGGCTGGTCGCGTCTCGGTCCCGCGCTCGCGATGTCGATCGCGCGCCGATCGCGACACGAGCAAACAACACTTGCTGACCCGCACCCTCGCCGGCCGCGAACACGCCGACCTGTCGGCGGCGGGCGCGGCCTACGGCGCCGCCGTTGCCCGCACGATCTCGCCCGAGATGCGCAAGCGGATCGAGTGGCATCAGAACCAGGGCCACGACATCGTCATCGTGTCGGCGTCGCTCGACGTGTACGTCGACGCGGCGGCGCGTGCGATCGACATTCCGCACACGTTGTCGACGTCGCTCGAACTCGACGACGCTGGTCGCGTCACCGGCCGCATGCTCGGCGGCAACTGCCGCGGCGACGAAAAGGTCGCCCGGCTGCGCGAACACATGGGCGATGCGCAGGTCGAGCTGTGGGCCTACGGCAACAGCAGCGGTGACGACGCGATGCTCGCGCTCGCCGATCACCCGGTGCGTGTGCGCCGCGGCCGCCTCCGCTGAACCCCCACCAACTGTTGGCGTGGTTTTACGACAACGGTTTGAGTTTGCCGGAGATGCCGATCGCGCTGCCGCCGAGCAAACCGTTCGCGCCGCCCATGTTCACGGCGTCGCCATAACCGTCGACGCGCCCGTCGCTGCGCAAGATCACGTAACCGTTGCCGGTCGTCGTCGGCAGCATCGCGACGGCGTTGGCCGCATTCAGGTTCGCGCCGGACCCGCGGTCAGCGCGCGTTCCCGAAACAGAAGATGCCACCGTCGGCACCGAGCATCCAGTAGCCGTCGCCTTGCGGACGCGCCGCCATCGACGTCACCGGCTTGTTCAACTTCATCCCGCCGGTCGAACCCATGAACTTGGCGTCGCCGAACGTGAACACACCACCATCACGCGCGTAGAGCCAGTAACCGTTGCCGCTCAGCGTCGGCACCATGCCGAGCACCGGCGCGTTCAACCGCAAGCCACCCGTCGAGCCGTGGAACTTGGCGTCGCCGAACGTGAAGATCCCGCCGTCGGCCGCGACGAGCCAATATCCGTTTCCCGATGGCGTCGACGCCATGCCGATGATCGGCGCCGCGAGGCCGATGCCGTGCATGCCACCGTGGTACAGCGCGGTGCCGAACGAGAACACTGAGCCGTCGGCGGCAACGAGCCAATATCCCTTCCCCGACGGCTGGCCCGCGAACGCCGACAGACGACCGGGATAGCCGCCCACATTCGGCACGCCACCGAACGGCAGGATCTGACCGGAGCTCGACGCGATCCAGTAGCCGCCGCCCGTGAGCCGCGCCGCGACGCTGTCGCGCGAACGAGGGCAGCATCGGTTCGAGGAGTTGGCCCGGGCAGTCGGTCGCCGACGTGTCGCGATGACCGCAGATGTTGTTGAGGTTCGTTTCGAAGACGCCGTTCGACGCGTTGTACGGGGTCATACCGTGCGGATCGATCGCCCAACGCGCGCACTTCCACGTCAGCATCGTGATGAGCGAGTTGAGCATCACGGGAGGCGGCGTCACGACGTCGTACGTTCCAAGCATCGCGATGCCGATCGTGTCGACGTTGTGGTAGATCGCGTGCGCGCCCTGCACGTTCTGGCCGTTGAGCTCACCGATGTGCGGTGCACCGCCGGGATAGTTCTGCGCCCATCGCCCTTCGTAGATGTTCCCGCTGGGATCGATGAGCCAGTTGTACGCGATATCGATGTATTCGCCCGACGGTCTCGTTGGCGAGCATGCGCGCAGCAACTGCGGGATGTCGGTGATGTCGTTCGGCGTGCCCGTGTGGTGCACGACGATCTTCGTGACGGTGTTGTTGTAGGTCTGGCCGGGTTTGCGCAGCGCCTCGTTCGCGCCCCACTGCGCGCGCGTGATGATCGGCGGCACCGGCCAGTTCGGGTTCGGAACCAGCGCGGCCTTGGCGCCGTACGCCGCCGCGCTCGCCCGCGAGGTTGCCGATGTACGGCGCGGCGATTGCGGCCGCGCTCGCGCCCGCACCGAGCTGTAGCGCAGCGCGACGGCTGATAGGACGGCTTCTCCGTCCACGTTCGTCCTGCAACACGGACCTCCCCCAGTTCCACTGGAGTAATCGGCAGCCCCGCCCGCTTTCCGCAAAGTGAGAGCGTTGCACGTTTCCCGGTGTCCGTCACGTGTTCTGTGCACGGCATGTGCTACGAAACCTGTGAATGCCCGAGACCGCGCGTCCGACTGTAGCGATTGACGTTACGCCACTGTTCGGCGCGCGCGCCGGTATTGGTGTCGCGGTCGCCGAAAGTTTTGCCGCGCTGCGCGCGCTCGATGACGGTCCCGAACTCGTTCCGTACACGCTCAGCTTGCGTGCGCGCCTTGCAGCGCGACGACGTCGCCCGAGGGGACGCACTTCGTGCCGCTTCCCGCGCGCCTGCTACTCCGTTCGTGGGCTCGAAGCGAGCAGCCGCGTATCGACCGCTGGCTACGCCCCGCGCGCGTTGTCCACACGACGAATTATCTCGCGCCTCCGAGTGCCCTGCCGACGCTTGTGAGTGTGTACGACTGTTCATTCGTTCGTTACCCGGAGCTGTGTACGCCTGAAGTTCGAGCGTTCGAACCAATCGTGCGGCGTGCGATCGCACGCGGTGCGACGGTGCACACGGGCTCACACTTCGTCGCGTCCGAAATCGAAGACATTTTTGGGAACGAACTCGGGGGGTCCGGGCGTCTGGTCGTCGTGCCCCTTGGTGTCCCCACGCTCGGGGACGCATCGGCGCGGCCGGAGGCGGCTACGGCGCGCCTCGACGGCGCGCCGTTCGTCCTCGCGATCGGCACCCTCGAACCGCGCAAGAATTTCCCGCATCTCGTCGGGGCGTTCGGCGAGCTTGCGGCCCGCCACGAAGATCTGCGGCTCGTGATCGCGGGCCACGACGGGCCCGCGCGCCCTGCGGTCGACCGCGCGATCGAGCGCCTGAGCACATCGGCGCGCGCACGCGTCGACGTGCTCGGCACCGTCTCCGACGGCGAACGCCGCGCCCTCCTCGACCACGCGACCGCGCTCGCGTACCCGTCGATCTATGAAGGCTTCGGCTTCCCGATTCTCGAAGCGATGACGGCGCGCGTTCCCGTTGTCGCAGCGCGCGCCGGTTCGATCCCCGAAGTTGCCGGTGATGCCGCGCTGCTCGTCGAACCAACCGACGAGCACGGTCTCGCCACCGCGCTCGAACGCATCATCGACGACGACAAGTTGCGCGCCGATCTCGTCGCGCGCGGCGAACAGCGCGTCCGCGCGTTCTCGTGGGACGCGACCGCCCGGGGCCTGAACGACGTGTACCGGTCGTTGGCCGCATGACCCGCGTCGCATTCCATACCGGCCAACTCCTGCAGCCGGTGCCGGGCGGAATTGGCCGGTACGAGCGTGCCATGCTCGCGCGCCTCCCCGCGTTGGGTATCGAGCCGATCGCATTTGCCGCCGGCGACCGGCCGCCGGGGGTCGCACCCCGCGTGCCGTGGATCGATCTCGGCGCGCCGCACGGCAGCGTGCGCTACGAGTTGTGGCATCGCACGCGCCGACCGGTCGTACGCATCGACGCCGATCTGATGCACGCGCCGTCGCTCGCAATCCCACCCGCGCCGCCCGGCACGCCCCTCGTCGTCACGGTGCACGACATCGCGTTCCTGCGCGTGCCGAATGCCACGACGACGCGCGGACTGAGTTTCCATCGGCGCGGTCTCGACATTGCGCGTCGCGAAGCCGCGCTCGTGATCGTTCCGTCGGAGTTCACGCGCGTCGAACTGGAACGCGAGGGATTCACGGCCGACCGGATCTCGATTGCGCGCTTCGGCATCGACGCTCCGGCCACGCGCACCGCCGACGACATCGACGCCGCGATCGCGAGTGCAGGCGTGCGGCGCCCGTACGTCCTGACCGTCGGCACGGTCGAGCCCCGCAAGGATCTCCCGACGCTCGTGCGCGCGGTCGCGCGCGTACGCAAGGAACATCCCGATTTGCATCTCGTCGTCGTCGGGCCGCGCGGCTGGGGCCAAGTTCCCGAACTCGACCGATCGTTCGTGCGCGTACTCGGCGGTCAGCCGTGGCGCGTCGTCGACGCGTTGTACCGGCGTGCGGAAGCGTTCTGCGTTGCCTCGCTCTACGAAGGATTCGGGCTGCCGGCGCTCGAGGCTATGGCGCGCGGCGCACCGACGATCACGACAACGGGTTCGAGCATGGAAGAGTTCGTGCGCGACGCCGGTCTGCTGTTCGAACCGGGCGACGAAGAGGCATGCAGCACCGCGATTGCGTCGGTGCTCGACGACCCCGCCCTGCGCACGCGCATCGTCGAACGTTCGAGCGCCCGGTCGTCCGAGCTGACGTGGGAAGAATCGGCGGAAGCGCACGTACGCGCCTACGAGCGCGCAGTTCAGGCCCCTTGAGAAGGCGCACTTCGTCGAACTTCGACGAAATGCGCCGAGAGATTGGGTATCAGATCACGTATGAATCGAGGGACGACGCCGTTTGGACCTTTCACCATGCGATGGGAGGAGTACGGCGAAACCGGCGCGCCTCGCGTCTTGCTTCTGCACGGCATCTATGCGGGGGCGCACAGTTACGAATGGCGCAACCTGATCCCGTGCCTGTCGGAGAGATTCCGCGTGCGAGTTCCTGATCTTCTCGGCGCGGGAGAAAGTGATCGTCCCGATCTCGAGTACCGCGTCGACGTCGTACAGCGGGCGGTCGACGCGCTCATCGAGGATTGTGGACCGGAGCCGCTTATCGTGTGCGCGAGTTCGCTGACGGGCGTGTACACGGTTCGATCGGAGGCCATTCGGCGCCCGGCGCGGCGCGCCGTGCTCATCACACCCAGTGGAGCACGCGGCGTTTTCGGGTCCGGCATTCTCGCACGTACCGCGTTGACATTCGCTCGCCACACGCCGACCGGAGACCTTCTCACCCGCGCGCTCACGTCGGAACAATCGATCGAGTGGTTCCAAACCAAGAAGACCTATCGCGACGCCGGCTTTCTCGAGCACAGCGAGATTGAAGAGACTCGTCGTGCCGGTCGCCTCTCGAATGCGAAGCACCTTCAGCTCGCGTTCGTCTTCGGTGCGCTCTCGTTGCGCGTGGACCCGGCCGACATCGCGGCCGTCCGACCCACCGTGATTTGGGGGTGCGGCCAACGGTTCATCGACAACCGCGAACGCGACGTGTGGCGCTCGTCGGGCGCGAACGTTATCGACTTTGAGAGCGGACTCCCCCAGGTGGAAGAACCTGAGGCCGTGGCCGCGGTGCTCGCCAGCACCTAAACCGACAACCCGACGTCGTCTTCTCGACCGTTGAGGTTCGTCAAGTTCGAAAAATACGGGTGCCCGACGTCCACGGCGGGTCGCCGGGCACCCGCGCTTGTTATCTCGTCGTGAGTTGCAGGACCTTGACCGTGAAGGTGCTCGGGTACGTGCCGATCGCGAACGCCAACGTGTTGGTGTTCGACGGGAGCGCGACCTGACCGAGATCGGCGAGCACCGATGTGGGGGTGTTCGGAGCGGTTACGGTCACGTCGTAGCTTCCGGCAGGAACGACAGCCGTTGCCGTCTGCCCGTTCGAAAAAGCCGGAGTGATCGGGACCGCACCATCGGCATACACACCGACCGTTGGTGCGACCGCCAGATGACGCACGGTGACACGGCTCGCACCACCGGTCGATGACAGGTCGTTGTCAAATGTCTCCAACGCCGGGCGGCCGGGCTGCCCGGCCGCGTTGGCCCGCACGTAGGCGACCACCGACTTGCTCTGACCCGGAGCGAGAAAGAACGACGTGAGCAACAGGGGCCGCCAGGGATTCGCGCCGGCCTTGACCACGTCGATGACATAGAAACCAGGGTCGATGAATCCGGGAACCGCGCTGTTCAGATCCGCGACGGTGCCGAACTGGACATCTCGCAACTTCTGCGTCGCGCGGAAGTTCTTCAGGACATAAATGTCGACAGGCAGATCAGGGATGCCGTGCACGATGTTGAGCTCGGCGGCCCGACCATTCGTGGGCCGACAACGCAAGACGCGGGCCTGGAAGTTCGGATGCCGGACGGCAGCGTTCGCTGGCGCTGCCGCGAACGCAAGCATCAACGCCAGCGCAACGACAACGGACGCAGCAATGACGGGTCGTTTCATTCTGAGTACCTCCTCAGGAATCGGGCCACCTTGGCGCTTTCGATTCCCGAAGAGCGGACGGATGCCGCGAAACGATGTTTAGCACTAAATATCCGGGACCCAGCCGGGACGATTCCGAAGAGCTCATCGCTCAAAGCAGGGGCGTCGGCGGACGTGCAGGAAGTTGGATGCGAGACCGATCGGTTGTGCTCCCGCTCGCGGAACTCACTGCGTTCCGGTTCCGGCGCATGCGCCGCAGCATGTGAGCCGGGTCTTGCTGCCTGCACACGCGGCGCAGGTCAATGAGGTTTGGAGCCACGCAGCTTTCGCGTGTTGTTTTCCTGTGCCCGCGCAGCGTGGGCAGGCGAGCTGGATGTGACCGGCGCCGCGACACACCGCGCAACGGTGTGGTTGCGGCGGCGCCTCGCTGCCGCGGGCGTGGCCGTGGCGTTGGTCGTACGAGCGTCGTTGTTGGGGATCGGAGAGGATGCGATGCGCGGCGATGACTTGTTGTAAGGCATCGGAGTCCGCGGCGTGCGGCGCGGAGTCGGGGTGGAGCGTGAGTACGAGGCGACGGTACGCCGCCGTGATTTCCGCTTGGCTCGCATTCGGCGCAAGCGCGAGGCGTTCGTAGAGACACTCGGGGTCTGAGTCGTCGCGTATCGACATCGCACGCCCCCCGTTCGGTGGCGCGCAACGGCGCCCTCACGTGCGAGGGCGCCGTTGCGCGCGGCGGGAATTATGTGCTGGCGGTGATTGCTTCTTTGTGCGTTTCGCTCGTGACTTCGATGCGGCGCGGCTTCGCGCGTTCGGCGACGGGCACGGTGAGGGTGAGTACGCCGTTTTCGTAGGTCGCGTGGATCTTTTCGGTGTCGAGACCGTCGCCGAGGAAGAGTTGGCGGCTGAAGGTGCCGTGCCGGCGCTCTGCTGCGAGAACTTGGTCACCTTCGACGGGCTCCCAGTGCCGCTCGGCGGTGATCGTGAGCGCATTGCGCTCGACGGTGAGGTCGATCGACGCGGGATCGACTCCGGGTAGGTCGAGGTTGATGACGAAGCTGTCTTCGTGGCGATACGCGTCCATCGGAACGCTCGCTTGACGCGTCTGGCTCCACGCTTGGTCAAAGACCCGGTCGAATTCGCGCAGCGGGTCGAATCGCATGAGCATGGTCATGATCACCTCCGGCTCACGCCCACAGTGCCGGGCGTCCATTCGTTTCTCTCAACATAATGCGAAGGATTATGTTGACTGTCAAGACACTTGGGTGAGACAATTTCGGCGTGCCGAGTCAGCGACCAGACGAGTCCAGCGTCGTGACGTTGGCGGTTGCCGGCTTCTTGGCGTCGTGCCGGTCGGAGCACACCCGTGCCGCGTATGGCATTGACTTGGCGAAGTTCGCGGCGTGGTGCGCAACCGGCGAAGCGCGAAACCTTCTGACCGTCGATGCCGAGGACATCGCGCGGTACCGCACCGCATGTGAAATCGATGGACTCAGCGCCTCGACCATCGCGCGTCGCCTCTCGGCGATCACGTCGTTCAATGCGTATGCCGCCCGCCAGGGTCTCGAGCCCGTTCTCCCATCCGACACTGTGCTCGCGCGTCCAACGGTCGAGCCGCGAAGCGAGAGAACCGTGCTCAGCGATGACGACGCCCTTGCGATCCTTTCCGCGGCGGACCGCACGAGCAACCGATCAGCGGTTCTGATCAGACTGTTGATGCTTGACGGTCTGAAGGTCGGAGAAGCGACGAGAGCCGACGCGAAGCATGTCCACCGAAACCAAGGCCGCATTTCGATGGAGGTCCCAGGTCGGATAATCCCGACGATCATCCTGCACGCCGACACCGGTGCCGCGATCGGCCGTTACGTCGGTCGCCGGCTCGAGGGACCACTCCTCCTGAACGAGCAACGCGGACGCACACAAGAACGATTATCCCGCTTCGGCATCGACTACCTCGTGAAGGAGGTCGCCCGTGCCGCCGGCATCAGTGCGACGATTTCGGGCAACACCCTCCGGCGCCGGTACATCGTGACCGCCCACGCTCACGGCACCGATCTCGACACAATCCGGCAGAACGCAGGGCACGCCGACCAGAGCACAACCCGCCGCTACCTCGAAAACGACGAGCGCAACCGCCCCGATCGCCACGCTGGCCGCGTGAGCGAAGTCAACTAGCCCGAAGAAACGCGTGCTGCATTCTCATACCGCGCTGGAGTGAGTGCCTCGAAACGTGGTCGAACGGCCGAGCGAAGCTGGTGCGTTCGATTCGGCCGCGGCGCGCGCTGCAATCGCGAGCGCCAACGGACGGAAGATGAAACGGTGGAACGGCGCGACCGCGTACCAGTACGCGCGACCGAAGAGGCCGCGCGGCCGGAACATCGCACGCTGTAACAGGTACGTGCGGCCGCCCTCGCCCTCGATTCGCCATTCGAGCCACGCCTCTCCAGGCAGACGCATTTCGGCGCGCAGGCGTAGGAGCCGGCCGGGTTCGAGAGCTTCGACCCGCCAGAAGTCGACGACGTCGCCGACACGAAGTGAGGTGGGGTGACGGCGTCCGCGCCGCATCCCAACGCCGCCAACCGCGACATCGATCCACCCGCGGATGCTCCAGAGCCAGCCGCCAACCAGCCAACCGTGTTCCCCGCCAAGCGCGCACACCTGGCGATACAGCGCTTCGGGCGACGCATCAGTGCTGACGCGTTGCCGGTCGACAAGCACGGTCGCTCCAGACCAGTCCGGATCGGTCGGAAACGAACTCGCCGGGGTCCGCCCGAACAACTCGGCATCGGTCCAGCGCGCCGTGACGTCGAATTCCTGCACGTGTTCCAGTGCGAGTCGAATGCCGTCCCGACAACTCATCGGTTGGTACGGAACAACCCGTTTGATCGCGTCGTCAGTTACGACCACTTCGTTGACAAGACTGTCGATCAACGGCCGGGCCAGGCTGGCAGGAATCGGCGTCACGAGTCCGACCCACAGCGACGACAACCGCGGGCTCAAGACGGGCACCGGGACAATCACGCGGTGCGGGAGCCGCGCGACGGAGGCGTACAGGTTCATCAGCTCCCGGTATGTCACGACGTCGCGTCCGCCGATCTCGAATACTTCGCCGTACGCGGCCGGAACGCCGAGCACGCCGACGAGGTACGCGAGGACGTCGCGCACGGCGATCGGCTGCACGCGCGTCTCGACCCATCGCGGGGTCGTCATCACAGGCAGCACTTCCACGAGATGCCGCAGCATTTCGAAGCTGGCGCTTCCGGAGCCGAGGATGACGGCTGCCCGCAGTTCTGTGAGCGGCACCGGCCCAGCCGCGAGCGCCCGGCCGACGTTTTGGCGACTCCGCAGATGGGCCGACAGCTGGCCGCCGGCATCGTCGCCGAGGCCGCCGAGATAGATGATCTGGCGGACTGACGCGGCCGCGGCCGCGTCGCGAAAGTTGTGCGCAGCTTGGATGTCGCGTTGCTGCCACGACGGCTCGGCTCCGATCGAGTGAACGAGGTAATACGCGACGTCGACGCCCGCGAAGGCTGACTCGAGCGAGTCCGCGTCGAGTACGTCTCCCACGACAACCTCGACCCGCGTCCTCCAGGGCTCGGCATCGAGCTTGCTCGGCGTGCGGGCCAGGCACCGCACGTGGTAGCCGCGTGCCAGCAGATCGGGAACGAGCCGGCGCCCGATATACCCAGTTGCTCCTGCGACGAGGACTCGCGCTTGCATGGCTTCGGATGCACCCACAACCGTGTACGGCGCGACGGCCCGAACGGATGTAAAGACGGTGCCGCATGTCTTCGGCGTCCACTTCGCCCAGCGGCACCGTAGGCTCCGCGACCGACTGGAGACGATGACAGCGATGCCTGAGTCTGATGGGAACGCGTTGTACCGCGAACGTCTGGCGCTTTTATCGGCGCTCGTCGACGGCGACGCTGCGTTCGCGTTCCGGCTCGCAACGAAGCTTTTGGACGACGGAGTGAGTTTCGAACAGCTCGTCACCGAGGTCGTCGCGCCTGTTCAGCACGAGGTTGGCCGACGCTGGGCAATGGAAGACCTCGGGATCGCCGACGAACACGCCGCAAGTGCAGCGGTCGAAGAACTCGTCATTCGGTTGGGCGCGACGCTCGATCCGCCACGAGGGCCCAAGGTCGTTCTCGCATGCGCCGAGCACGATCTTCACGCGCTCGGTAGTCGCGTCGTTGCAAGTCTCCTGAACCTCGACGGTTTTCGAGCCTTGCCGCTCGGTCCGTCGATCCCGCCGGGTCATCTCGCCGACTATCTGGAGGTGCAACAACCACTTGCGCTCGCGTTGAGCGTCTCTCTACCCGGCGCGCTGGCCGATGCCGCGCGTTCGATCGCGGTCGCGCACGATACGGGTGTGCCGGTTGTCGTCGGCGGACAGGCGTTCGGTGGACGAGAAACGCGCGCGCAACGCCTCGGTGCCGACGCGTTCGCACCCACGCCGGCGAGTGCGCTCGAGGTGTTGCGTGCGTGGCAAGTTGCGAAACCGAAAACGCTCGCATCGGTACCGGAGCCAGTTCGCGAGCACGACGCACTGAAATCGTTGCGACGCGAGATGCCGGATGTTCAGCCCGGCGCGCTCGCAGATGAGATGCGGCGCCTGGTTGCGGTAATCGAGAGCGCCCTGATCGTCGACGAACCGCAACTCGTCGCCGAGCAACTCGCGTGGTTGCGTGAGACCGCGCCCGCGTACGGCGTTGCCGAATCTGCGGTCGACGAAGCCGTCCGCGCACTCCGCCTCGCGGTGCCCGCCGATGCCTCGCGGGTACGCCTCCTGCTAAGGGAGCAATAGGTCGCGGTCTGCCAGTATCTCGCGCAACTTCGACAGCGCGGTTCGGATGCGTCCCTTCACCGTCCCCTCCGGCAGGTCGAGAAGCCGTGCGACCTCGCGATAGCTCCGGCCGCCGAAGTACGCCAGTTCGATAGCTCTGCGCTCTTGCTCGGAGAGTGTTTGTAGCGCTTGTCGCACTTCGTCGGCGACGGTGCCCACAACGACTGGCTCTTCCGCGGACTCGGCGCGATGCGGTGACAACACCACCTCGCGCTCCTCGCGGCGACGGCGCGCGGCGTCGCTGCGAACGCGGTCGATCGCACGTCCGTGGGTCTGTGCGAGCAAGAACGCGCGCAACGCACCGCGCTCATGGTCATAGCGCTCGGGATGCTGCCAGAGCCGCAAGAACACTTCCTGCGCGACATCTTCGGCGAGTGCATCGTCGGCGACGAGTCGTCGTGCGAATGCAATCGTCGGTTGTCGGTGCCGACGTAACACCTCGCCGAGAGCGCGCTCGTCCCGCCCTCCGATTCGCACGACGAGTTCCGCGTCGTCGAGCTCGGTCAACCCTCCCGGTGCCACGCGTTCTGCAGGCTATTGACTTGCGAAAAGAAATTGCGGTCTCGGTTGATCCGGTTCCGGGCCTCGGTCCGTAGACGAGCGTCCGCCCGCACAGCCCGGAGGAATTCACCCATGATCCGCATACCGAAGACCCCAACGACGGTCGCGCTGGCCGCCGTGGTATCTGCGGCGCTGTTGTTCGGAGCCTGCTCATCGAGCAGCGGCAAGAGCAGTGCCGCCGGTACCGACTCGACGGCGCCCGCCACGACCGCACCACCGACGACCGCGCCGGCGGCGAAGACGATCGTCGAAGTTGCGGCGTCGAACCCTGAGTTCTCGACGCTTGTCTCTGCGGTAAAGGCCGCCGGACTCGCCGACACGTTGTCGGGCGCGGGACCGTTCACAGTCTTCGCGCCAACGAACGACGCGTTCGCAAAGCTCCCCTCCGGAACGCTCGATTCGTTGCTCAAGCCGGAAAACAAGAACAAGCTCGCCGGTATTCTCACCTATCACGTCGTGGCCGGAAGAGTGACGGCCGCTGATGTCAAACCGGGCGCAGTGAAAACAGTAAATGGTGCGTCGTTTACCGTCGCAGTTGATGGCAACAACATCGTCATCACTGACGGTCAGGGCAACCAGGCGAAGGTCGTGCAGACCGACATTCCCGCATCCAACGGCGTTATCCATGTGATCGACACCGTCCTTCTGCCGCCATCGTCGTAACGAACGAGGCGACGCGCTTCACGCGGGGCAGTCGCTACACACCGAACGTTGGCCCGATCGAGAGGAATGGCGAATGGCTCGCTACATCACAAGAATTCCAGTTCCCATCGCGCGGTCCGCCGCGTTCACCTACCTGGGTCGCTTCGATCGTGCTGCCGAATGGGACCCCGGGGTCGAAGCCGGCGAGATGCTCACGCCCGAGCCCGTCGGCGTTGCGTCGCAGTTCCGTCTCGTGGCGGTATTTCTCGGGCGGCGGATCCCGCTCGTATACGAAATCGTCGAGTACGACCACAACGAACGGATTGTGCTGCGAGCCGAGAGCGGCTCGGTACGCTCCGTCGACACCATCACCTTCGAGGATGCCGACGACGGGTGCGTCGTCGTGTACGACGCGAAGCTCGACGGCAAAGGCTTCAGGCGTCTCGCCGACCCGCTCCTCGCGCTCGTGTTCAAACGGATCGGCGATCGCGCCACGGCCGGACTCCGCGCGCGTCTTACCGCCGTCCAGGCGTGACGGGTTCGACGGTTCCCGACAAGCGCGCCTACGAACGCGCGGTTGCACGCGTTCGTTCGTAGACTCCACGCGTGCGCGTCGCCCTTGACGTTTCCGCGGTTCCCGAGAGGCCCGTTGGCGCGGGCGTCTACACGGTTGCGTTGACCCGCGGCCTCGATACCGCCGCCGAGATCGATCTTCATCTGGTCGCCCGCGCCGACGACGCGAGCCGATGGACCACGATCGCGCCCGGCGCCGTCGTGCACGCAGCCGCGCCGACGCGCCGGCCGGTGCGGCTCGCATGGGAACAGGTCCGCGCGCCCGCGCTCGCGACCGAGATCGGCACCGACGTGTGGCACGGCCCGCACTACACGCTGCCGGTCCGCATCGAATCGCCGGCAGTCGTGACGGTGCACGACCTGACGTTCTTCGAGCACCCGGAATGGCATGAGCGTTCGAAAGTCGCGTACTTCCGGCGCATGATTCGCGCCGCGGTCCGGCGCGCCGATGTCGTCGTGTGCGTCAGCGCGTACACCGAAGCGCGATTGCGCGCGCACTGTTCGCCGCGTGGCGACGTCGTCGTCGTTCATCACGGCGTCGACCACGAGCGGTTCCATCCCGTCGCCGATGCGGCCGCCGATCTCGAACTGCTTGCTCGGCGCGGGATCGAACCGCCCTTCATCGCATTCTCGGGGACGATCGAGCCTCGCAAGAATCTGCCCTCGCTCGTCGAGGCGTACGCGCGCATCGCGCACGCGGAACCCGACCTTCGGCTTGTGCTCGCGGGCGGCAACGGGTGGGGTGCCGACGCGGTGCGCGACGCGATCGCCTCCAGTGGTGTCGCGACGCGCATTCAACGGACCGGGTATCTCGACGACGCAACGCTCACGGCCTTGTTCCGCCAAGCAATCGCCGTCGTCTACCCATCGCTCGAAGAGGGCTTCGGGCTGCCCGCGCTGGAAGCGCTCGCGTGCGGAACGCCGCTCGTGTCGACGCGCGGCTCGGCAATCGAAGAGATGGTCGGCGACGCCGCATTGCTCGTCACTCCCGGCGACGTCGACGCGCTCGCCGAGTCGCTCGCACGCGTTGTCAACGACGCCGATCTGCAGGCGCGTCTCCGGGCCGACGGCCTCGCCCGGGCCGCCACGTTTACGTGGGCGCGTTCGGTTGCCGGCCATCTCGACGCCTACCGACGCGCGGCCAAGACCCGCCAATGAAGGCGCTCGTAACGGGCGCATCGGGTTTCGTCGGGCCGCATCTGGTCACGCACCTCTTGGCCGAGGGCGACGAAGTTGTGGAACCGGGCGACCACACGAACAGCTTCGACGTCACCGACGCCGACGCGGTGCAGCGCGCCTTCGCCGCCGCGGAACCCGAAGTCGTGTATCACCTCGCCGCCCGCACCCACGTCGGCGACTCGTGGCGCGATCCGCAAAGCGTCTTGCGCGTCAACGTGTTGGGCACCGCGAACGTGCTCCAGGCTGCGCAAGCCGTGGGCGTGCGGCGCGTGCTCGTCGTCGGCAGTGCCGAGGAGTACGGCCGCGCCGATCCGGCCGACGTGCCGCTGCGCGAAGACGCGCCGCTGCGGCCGTTGTCGCCGTACGCCGCAAGCAAAGTCGGCGCCTCGTATCTCGCACTGCAAGCCTGGCTCGGGGGCAAGCTCGAGACGATTCGCGTGCGCCCGTTTTCACATACCGGCCCCGGACAAGCTCCGTCGTTCTTCGTGCCCGCGATCGCTTCCCGGATCGTCGACGCCGAGCGCCGGGGCCTCGACGCGATCGTTGCCGGCGCGCTCGATCCCGTGCGCGACTTCAGCGACGTACGCGATGTCGTGCGCGCCCACCGTTTGCTGATGGTCAACGGCGAACCGGGCGAGGTCTACAACGTGTGCAGCGGCGTTGGTGTTTCGGCAGGAGAGATCGCGCAGCGGTTGCTCGCACACGCGCAACGGCCCTTGCGGATCGAGGTCGACGAATCGCTTTTGCGGCCCGCCGACATCCCCGAACTCGTCGGTGATCCCGGCAAGCTGCAGCACGCGACCGGCTATCAGCCGCAGTACTCGTTCGAACAGACGCTTGCCGACGTGCTCGCGGTCGCCCGTCAGGGCTCTTGACGATCGAGCCAGCCCAGCAAGCCCGCGATCGCGCGGGGATCGTGCCGCAAGCGATGCGCTCCGTTGGCGACGATGCGGAGCTCGACGCCGTCGTCGGCCGCATCGGCGAGCACGCGCGCGTCTTCGACGGGCACCACGTCGTCGGCGCTGCCGTGCACGAGCAGCCATGGTCGCGGTGGAACGCGCGTCGCCGCACCAACCGGATCGAGGTTCGCAATCGCGCGCGTCCACGCCGCCGGGTTGCCTGGGTAGTCGGGCGTACGCAACACACCGGTCGTGCGCGCGTACTCCAGGAACCAGCCCGGATCTTCGACCCACGTCTTGAGCGAGGCGGGCGCTGCAAACGTTGCGATGCCGCGGACGCGCGCGTCGTCGGCCGCGGTCATGATCGCCAACGTGCCGCCCAACCGAAACCCCGCGATCCACACACCGGTGACGTCGTTGCGCGTTGAAAGCGCGTCGACCGCGGCGCGCACGTCGGCGAGCCAGCCTTCGATCGAGAAATCGCCCTCGGAGTGACCGGTGCCGCGAAATGTGAACGTGAGCCCCGCCCATCCCGCTTCGCGCGCGACGCGATCGCACAGCGTCTGGTCGGTGTTGCCGACGCTCGCGGCGCCGCCCGGTCCGCGGGGAAAGCCCGGAAGCACCAGCAATCCCGGAACGCGCGTCATGCCCGGCGGTCGCGCGAAATGCGCGCCGAGACGCAGCCCCTCGGAAAGGATCTCGTCCATCGCGAGCGTTATCCTGGCCCGCGTGGCACCCCAGACGACGAATGCAGTGCCCGCGCTCAAGGAATGGGCCGCGATCGTGCACGCACTGCTCGAAGGCGAACAGATTGTCGACGTCCGCAAAGGCGGGTTGCACGAAGACGGCCGTCACTTCGACGTGCCGGCGCGCCGCGTCTGGCTGTCGCCAACCGCGGAGCACCAAAAGGCGGAACTGCTGAAGCCGGCGTACGCGCATTGGGTCGACCTGGCGACGGCGTCACCGGTCGGTGAGCCGGTCAGCGTGCTGGGCTGGGCCGATGTCGTCGACGTCGCGACGATCACCGAACCGGAACACGTTGCCGCCATCGACTCGAAGCTGATCTGGTCGGCCGACTACGTCGAGAAGCGGTTCTCGTGGAAAAAGCGCGACCCGCTGTGGGTGCTCGTGTTGCGCGTGCATCGGTTGCACGAACCGATCATGGTGCCGTGGCGCGACGAATACGGCGGCTGCACGTCGTGGGTCGACTACGACTCGCTGCCGGATCCCGAGTCAGTACCGGCGCACGCGGTTTTGTCGGACGTTGCGTTCGAAGCGAAGCGCAAAGGCGTACGCGAGTCGCTCCCCGACGACTGCTGGCAGAGCTAGCCGCTTACGCGCTGTCGTCGGCGGCTTCGGCCGCAGCCGCGAGCGCTCGTTTGAGCGTCTTGTCGGGCCGGTAGCCCCGGTTGCGCGCCTCGGCGAGCGTGTCAGGCCCGAAGGAGAGGAACCGCTCCGACTCGAGCAGTTCGTCGACCGCGGCCGTGACGTCGGGGTCGGAGCCGTAGAGGTCGAGGTCGTGGACGACGAGCGTGCGCTTGTCGCCGAGGTAGCGGTTGTGTTCGAACTTCGTTGGCCGTGACATCGGGCCGAACGATATCGGCCCGAAAAAGCGAACCGGGGATGCCGAAACATCCCCGGTTCTTCGACTGATTCGGAT
This sequence comes from uncultured Actinomycetes bacterium, assembly GCA_963841195.1. GTDB lineage: Bacteria > Actinomycetota > Acidimicrobiia > IMCC26256 > PALSA-610 > CAWJBX01. The sequence continues at coordinate 215,213 of CAWJBX010000008.1, forward strand.
CCGTCGGTGCCTTGATTCCGGAGGGACCATTTCCGGGGCAATCGACGGCGGTGCGGCGGTTGGACTCCGCCAGGTAGTCCAGTCGAGATTTGACGGCCTAGCGGCCGCGCACCTCCAGGGTCCCAGGTTTATCGTGCATGTTGGTGGACCACCTCCTCTCTCCGGTCCGACCTTTGTAGCAGAACTGAGCCCGGCGCGGCGCGCGTTTCGGACGCCCCGACGTCTCAGGAGGCGGGCGGAGGGTCTTCGTCGGTGTCGGCGACGGGGCCGACGGCACCGATCGCCCGGAGGTACTCGATCTGGGTCTGGATGACGGCGTGCACCTGTTCGGGCAGGTAGGACTCCCCCGTCGCCGAGGCCCGGTGGAGGATGTAGTCGACGGTCTCGGTGCCGCCCACCACGACGTCGCCGGGTGGGTGCGCCGACGAGCCGTTCCCCGAGACTCCTCGCCGCTGGAAGAACTCGAGCTGGAAGTCGAGGATGCGCCGCACGTCTTCGGGCGTCAGCGACGCGGCAACCTCGTCGGGCACGTGCTGCACGACCCAGTCGTAGGCCTCGTCCATGTCGAAGACCGGCGGGGCCGGCTCGGCCGCCATGCGCCCCGCTTCACGGATCACGAACCACGCCGCGATCGCACACGCCAAGCCGATGACGAGAAGAGCGATGACGAGAACCACGGGGTGCCGCCGAGATCCGGACTATGCGAGTTGTTGGGTGAGATCGAGTTCGGCCGCGTTGAACCCACCCGACGCCGACACCGTGGGCCGGCGCCGTTCCCGCGACCGCGTTCGCGCCACGATCAGTTCGGCGATGAGTCCGGTCGCGGCGAGTTGGACGCCGACGAGCACGAACAGCACACCCGTCAGCAACGCGGGCCGGCCCCCCACGTGCACGCCGCGCAAGAAGTCGACGAACATCCACGCGAGCAACCCGAAACCGACGAAACCGAGCCCCGCGCCCAGACCACCGAGAATGTGGAAGGGCCGCGTCTTGTACGTCGTGAGGAACTTCACGGTGATGAGGTCGAAGAAGCCGCGCCAGAAGCGGGCGCGACCGAACTTCGACTCACCGTGCAAACGGGCGCGGTGCGGAACGTCGACTTCACCGACGCGGAATCCGTTCGACACCGCGAGCACCGGGATGTACCGGTGCATCTCGCCGTAGAGATCGACCTCTTGCGCAACCTCGACGCGCATCGCCTTCAAACCGCTGTTGAAGTCTTTGCCGGGTACGCCGGTCATCTTGGCGGTCACCCAGTTGTAGAGCTTCGACGTGTAACGCTTGATGAAGCGGTCGTTGCGTTCGGCACGCCGGCCGGTCGCGAGGTCGAGCCCGCCGTCGAGCGCGTCGAGCAACATCGGAACCGCGTTCGGATCGTCTTGCCCGTCGGCGTCCATCAACACGACGTTGTGGCCGCGTACGAGATCGAAGCCGGCTTGCAACGCCTCGGACTTACCGGAGTTGCGGCGGAAGTGAATCCAGCGCAGTTCGGGGAAACGCTCGCCGTACTTCTTCAACACGTCGACGCTGTCGTCGGTGCTGCCGTCGTCGACGACGAGGATCTCGAACGTCAGCCCGGCGGTGCCCAGCGTCGTGACGATCTCCTCGAGCACCTCAGGCAGGTTGGGAGCCTCGTTGTACGCCGGGAGGAGCACCGACACGTCGGGTTGCATCGCCCGCAAGGCTACCGGCCGCAGGTCGACGCCCCCGGAACGCTCAGCCGGGGCAACTCCAGCCTCGGTTGTGCGCCCACGTCACGACCGGCGAGTCGAATTGCGGGCCGAGTTCGGTGTCGACGAGCGAGAACTGGAGGTCGCGGAGTTCGCCGGCGGGCTTGACGACCGCCGGACCGTTGAGTGTGAAGCTCAGCGTCGACTTGCCAGGGGGCAGCGTCATCGGTTGCGACACGAAGCCGAGGCCCTTGGCGAGCGGCGTCGCGGTGTCGACACCGGGCCCGCGCAACTCGATGCTCTTGGCCGCTGGGTTCCCCTCGTAGTGCGTCGACACCGTTGTGGTGGTCGGTGCGTTCGTCGGATTGTCGACGGTGATCGTCGCGGTCGGCGACGTTGCCCACCGACGCGTGCCGCACGGTTGTATCGGCTCGGGGAACGAGAAGCCGCCCCACGAAAGCGTGTTGCCGAGCGTCACTTGCTTTGCCGCGTTCAACCGCGGCCGCACCGAGTTCGCTTCGTCAATCGCGCCCGCAGACCGGTGAGGTCGACATAGACGAGCCGGTTGTCGGCGCTTTGCAACAGGATCGGTCCGGTGTACGGCGTGATGGCCTTCAAGAAGTCGTCGCCGTTGTTGTCGAGTCCGGAACGGTCGATGACCGCGCCTTGGAACCCGACCGAAGCAACCGACGCCATCATCGAAACCGGGTCGTAGACCGAGAGGTTCTGTTCCCAGTCGCCTTCGGGCCGGCCCTTCATGCCGCCGTAACTCCACCGCAGATTGCTCGTGTGCAAGTAGCCGGTGAAGTCTTGGTAGTCGGTCATGTTGACGATGGTTCCGGCTTCGTTGAACTGTTCGAACGGAGCCTGGAACATCATCGAACCCTTCGGGACCATCTTCTCGAGGTCGTGGTAGAAGGTCGCGTCAGTGTTGAACCGAACGGCGATGTTCTTGTAGTTCGGGATGTAGCGCGGCGTGATCTGGTCGTACGCCCCGGCGACGCAGATGAGCGCGACGATCACGCCGATGATGCCGAGCGAGACGACTTTGGTCGTCTTGCCTTTGATCCAGCGGAACAACCGTTCCAGCAAGACCGCGGTCGCGAGCACGGAACCGAACGCGATGAACAGCGAGATTCGGTTCCACGTTCGGTACATGCCGAAGCCTTCGAGCGCGATGAGATACGCGAAGCCGCCGATCGCGCCGATCAAGATGCAGATGAGGTTCAAGCCGCCGATCTGGGCGACGAACTTCGTCTCGTCCTTGCGAGCGCGCATACCGAGCCCGAGCGCGAGGACCGCGCCGAGGCTCCACAGAAAGCCGATCGTGCCGAAGGTGCCGAGCGGGGTGCCACCGGACTCGTTGCTCGTGATCTTGCCGTCGTCGCCCTTGGCGTTGAAATTCGACAATGCGTTGATGCGATGCCCGGGCGCGGGCAGGATCAAGTCGAGGGGTCGGAGCGCGTAGCGGTCTTGGTCGGTGAGCGGTCGCTGCGCGGCGACCGTGTTGGGCCCGCGCTCGATGCGCGACAGCACGAACGGAGTGTTGTTGACGAGCAGCGAGCCGAACGTGGCGGCCCCCACGATCGCGAGCAGCGCGATCGGTCGCCAATCTTTGTTGCGGAACATCTCGATGATCGCAACGACGGCAAGGATCGAGACGAGGAACGCCGAGTTCTGCGTGTCGCTCGCACCGACGATCACACAGAAAATCACGATCGTGAGAATGCGGCCGCGTCGCCAGCGCAGCGGCGCTTCGCCACTTTTCTGCGAGAAGTACTCGGTTCGGTAATTGATCGCCCAGAACAGCACGAGCATCGCGAGCGGCAGCGAGTAGTAGACGCCGCGCGTGAGGTGCCCGTAATTGCGGTACGCGTGGTACGGCAGGAACGCGTAGATCACGCCGACGACGAGCGACGTCGCAATGCTGAACCGCATGTAGCGCGCGACGAAGTACGAGACGAGCGCGATCAGGAAGAACCCGAGAACGAAGTAGATGTTGCTGGCGCTGATCCCGTCGCCGGTGACGTAACCAATCAGCTTGATCGCGATCCAGTGAAGGTTCTCGCCACCGACGGGAAAGTCGCGCACGTCGGCCGTGAAGGGAGCGGCCAGCCGCGGGTTCGAGAGGTACCAACCGTTGTCGACGATGGCCTTCGAGTAGGCCGCGGTCGAGAGGCCGTCGCCGGTGTAGTTGAACGGCACCTTCCAGTGCGCGTCCCAGAGCCGGTACAGCACCGTGAGAATCGGCGCGACGACAACGCAGACAAGCGCCGACTCTCGGATCGGCTTCAGGCCGGCCGGGAACCCCAGGCGCTCGGTCCAGGACGGCCGGGGCGCGGCGGTTTCGACCTGAAGGTCGTCGGCCGCGTCGGCGGTCTCGGGATCGATCGTCTGCAAGAACACCACCACGCGGCCGGGGAAACGATTGACCCTACCAACGGGTCAGGCCGATTCCTCGTCTCCAGCCGCTGTGGAGATGGTGTGAATGCCGCCGTGCTCTAGCGTTGAACACGCGATGAGCCGCCGAAAAACCTGGCCGCCCCTGACAATTACCGCGTGGCTTCGTTTCGACGCGATCAACGCCGCGCTCGAGACTGCGCGTCCCCAGCGAGTCCTCGAAGTGGGCGCGGGTGAAGGCGCGCTGGGCACGTGGCTCACCGAACGGTGCGACTACACCGGCGTAGAGCCCGACGCCCAGTCTCGCGCCGTCGCTGCCGATCGCGTCTCGACCGCGCACGTGCTCGCAGAACTTCCAGACGACGCCGCGTACGACCTCGTCTGCGCGTTCGAGGTGCTCGAACACATCGACGACGACGTGCGCGCCCTCGAATCGTGGCACCAACTGGTTCGACCGAAGGGACACCTTCTCCTCAGTGTTCCCGCGCATGCCGATCGGTTTGGTCCGTCCGACGAATACGTCGGCCACTTCCGTCGGTACGACCACGACGATCTCGCCAAAGTGCTCGACGCAGCCAGCTTCGACGTCGTGCACTGGAGCAGCTACGGCGCCGGCCTCGGACAAGTCATCGACGGGGCCCGCAACCGAGTCGTCGCGCGCCGACCAAAACACTCGGCGGCGGCTGGGAGTGCGGAAAGCGGGCGACTCTTTCAGCCGAAGACCAAGCTGAGGGTGACCGCGAACTACGCGGTGGCGTTGCCGTTTCGGCTCGTGCAGCGACCCTTTGCTCGAACCGAGATCGGCATCGGTTACGTCGTCCTCGCACAGGCACGCGAATGACTGGGCGCCGACGCATCGTTGTCCGCGTGCTGGTCGTCGCGTTTGTCATCACGGCGATCGTGTTCTTCGCACTCGCGCTCGTCAGCGCCTGGCACAAGACGAACGGGACCTTCCCGGCGGTGTGGCGCCTCGTTACCGCGGGCGTGCTCTGGGGTGTCGGACTGATGGCCGCCGCGTACGCGTGGGGCGTCTTGCTCGGCGGCGAACGCCGCCTCGACCATGCGGCCGGTCTCCTCGTCTCCCAACTCGGCAAGTACATCCCGGGCGGCGTGTGGCAAGCGAGCGGCCAAGTCGGGCTCGCGCGCGGCGCCGGTGTGCGGTTGCAAAAGGGTGCGACGTGTTTCTCAGTCTTCGCCGTTCTGCAAGCCGTGTCGGGCGCGAACTTCGTCTTGTTGCTCGCGATCACCTGGAACGACGCGCCGATGTTCGTGCGCATCCTGCTCGCGATCGGTGCCATCCTCTCGGTCGCGCTCATAGACCGGCGGTGGATGGTGTGGGTCTTGCACAAGATCCCGCGCACGCGCGATGCGTCGAGCGAGCTCGTGCCGCCGCAATCAGCGATCGTCGTGGGCTGGCTCGCCGCGCTCGTGTCGCTCGGCGCGAACAGCATCGGCTTCTACCTGATACTCGGCGGGTTCGGTCCGATACATCAACCGTTCCTCGTGATCGCCGCCTACGCGACTGCGTGGACAATCGGCTTCATCGCAATCCCGATCCCGTCGGGTGTCGGTATCCGCGAGGCCGTGCTCGTCGGCATCCTGCACGGCTCGTTCCCGTCGTCAGTGATCGTCGCGGCCAGCGTGTATCACCGGCTGGTTTCGATCGCAGCCGAAGGATTGCTGGCCGGCGTGGCATCGCATCGTGTGCGGCCGTCGCGGTTACGCGCTACAGCACCTGTTGCAGCTGAACATCCAGCAACCGAGTGAGCGGCTCGGTCGCATACGCGGCGAGGTAGTGCTCGTGAGCGGCGGCCGCGCACTTCTCGCGCGTTTCCGCGTCGGCGACGAGCCGCCGTACGGCATCGGCCAGCGCGTGCGGGTCGCCCGCCGGCACGAGCGCGATCTCGTCGGCGCTGAATGCTTCTCGCATCGCGGGCGTGTCGGCGCTGATCACCGGGCGTCCCATCGCGACGCATTCGAAGACCTTGTTGGGGATGACGCGCTGCACCTTGTCGGAGGTGCCGAAGATACCGAGACACACGGTCGCGCGCGCGATCTCGCCCGGGATCTCTTCCAACGGCAAGCGGCCGACCAATTCGACGTTCGCAGGCTGGAGCTCGAACATCAACGCGTCGACCATCGGTTGTTCTTGGCCCGCGCCGACGACACGCACCGAGATGTCGTCGTCTGCGAGCAACGCGCCGGCGCGAATGATCGTGTCGATGCCTTGCAGCGCGATGAACGTGCCATGGAACACGACCAGGCGCGGCGCCGGTTCGACCGGGCGCGGAACGAACAGGTCGTCCTGTGCGCCGATCCACATCACGCCGATGCGCTCGCGCGGGATGCGCGCCAACGATGCGTAGAACGCCGCGTGTTGGGGCGTGTCGGCGAGCACACGCGTCGCCAATCGCAAACTCAGCTTGTCGACCAACACCGTCACCCGCCCGATCAGCGACGAGCGCGCGGCGAGCTTGCGATCGGACACGACCGTGTCGGAGAGCGAAATAAACGGATCGAAGATCACCGGAACGCGGCGCAGCCGCGCCAGCGGACCAATGACGAACATGTCGAACCAACCCGGATAGCCGACGAGCACCGCATCGGGTTTGCGCGTCCGCAGGAACCGCCACGCGAGCAGCGGATACGCGACCAACACGCGCGCCAGCATCTTCGCTTTGCGTTGGTTCGGGATTTCGTAGCGGTCGCTCCCCCACACGTCGACCTGGCAGAGCTCGACATCGTGGCCCGCGCCTTCGAGGAACTGCCGTAAGCGCTTGTTACGGTTGAACTCGCGGTCGAAGGTGCCCGCGAAAACGACGCGCGCCATCAGCTCTCTCGCCGCACGGCTGATTCCCAGCCCGCGGGGAAGTTCTTCCACAGTTCGACGCCTTCGAACTCCGGCGTCGATCGCGGACCTTTGGCGCGCGCCCAATCCGCCATGCGCCCGATTCCCACTTCGAGACTCACCGGCTGCGTCTCGCCGAAGAACGATCGCACTTTGTCGTGCGACGCGTACGCGTCGACAACTTCGTTGCGAGGCGGCAGGTGTTCGATCTTCGGTTCGACGCCGAACGCATGCGCGACGACCGAGGCCAACTCCATCACCGAGTACGGACGGTCGGCGCCGATGTTGAACACCTCACCGGCGGCTTTCGGTTCGTCGACAACGCCGGCGATCACCGGTGCAACGTCGTCGATGTACGAGAAGGCGCGCGTCTGCAACCCGTCGCCGAACACCGTCATCGGTTCGTTCTTCATGAGCTGGTTCATGAAGATGCCGACCACGTTGCGGTACTTGTCGCCGATGTTCTGGTGTTCGCCGTAGACATTGTGCGGGCGGAAGATCGAGTACTCGAGGCCGAACATCTCGTGGGCGGCGCGCAAGTCGAGCTCGACCGCGTACTTGGCAACGCCGTACGGGTCTTCCGGTTGCGGCACCAGCGACTCGGTCATCGGGAGCTGGTTCGCGCCGTACACGGCGATCGAACTCGTGAAGACGAACCGCTTGACTTCGTGCCGCACCGACTCGTTGATCAGGTTGACACTGCCGATCACGTTGTTCGTGTAGTTGAAGCGCCGGATGAAGTGCGACAACCCTTCGGCCGCGTACGCCGCGAGGTGGAAGACGTAGTCGAAGCGCTCTTCGTCGAACAGCTGCGCGACGAGGTCGTTGTTGACGACAGTGCCCTTGACCAGGCGTGCGCCGCCCGGGACGTTGTCCTCGAAACCGCCCGAAAAGTCGTCGAGCGCGACGACTTCGTGCCCGGCATCGACGAGATGGCGCGCAACGTGCGAACCGATGAACCCCGCGGCTCCGGTAACGAGCGACTTCGGCATCGGCGCGGGAGAATATCAGCGCGCCGCGGCGGCGGACCGATTGGCCCAGTCGTCGACGGTCTTTTGCAACAGTGCTTCGTAGCGGTCCATGACGACGTCCCAGCGGTATTCGCGTTCGACGTACGCGCGCCCGGCCGCGCCCATCGCGTCGGCGCGTGCGGGGTCTTGCAACAGCAGCTCCAACCCCGCCTCGAACTCGCCGAACCCTTCGTACGGAACCGCGGCGCGGCTGCGTTGCGCGTGGCCGCGCAGCACTGCGCACTTGCCTTGCACGAGCGCGGGCCGCCCGGCGGCAAACGCCTCGGTGAGGATCATCGAGAAGCTTTCGAAGAACGACGGCTGCGCGAGCGCGTACGCGCCGGCCAGCGCGTCGTCGCGCACGTCGTAGTCGACGAACCCGGTGACGATGATGTCGGGATGTTCGGGAATCGGAATCAACGGATCGCCGACCATCGCGAGCTTCACCGGATCGCCGGGATGGCGCTCCTTGTAGAGCACGAAGAACTCGAGGAGCTGTTGCGCGCCCTTGCCTTCGTCGACGCGGCCGACGTAGAGGAGATACGGCGCGTCGCCGAGCGCGGGATACGCGTGGCGGAAGCGCGCGCCATCGCCGTTCGGGAACTCGACGCCGATGCCGATCACTCCGCCCGGCGGATCGATGTGGAACCGCTCGCGAATGAGATCGATCTCTTCCGGCGTCGAAAGTGCGAACGCGTCGGGCCCGCGGAACACCTCGTCGAAGATCGACAGCCGCAGCGGCGGTTCGTCGTGCACCGTGGGATGCAAGACCACCGGCACGAGCCCGGGCAGCGTGTGCATCGCGGCCCATGTCGTCCAGTAGAGATACGTGAACCAGATCACCAGTCGAAGCGGCCGGCGTTGCGTTCGAGCCAGCGCGACGAGACTCCGGCGACGCACGGGCCCTGCATCCGCATCCACTCCTGCTGGATGAACAACGGTCGGGTGCCCCGCCCGGTGCGCATGCGGCGGTTCGTACTCGTTGAACATGACGTTGTTGCGCGGACGCGCGACCGGGAAGCGGTGGATGGAGACCCCGTCGTTCGATCGATCGTCCCGGCGCGAACTCGTTCGCCCAGTCGACGTACGACGCCGCGCACGTGGTTGCGACCTCGACCTCGTGGCCGCGCGCCGCCATCCGCTCGGCCATCTCTCGGCAGTGTTGCTCGGCGCCGCCCGCAATCGTCTCGCCGTAGCGCTGTACGACGTAGAGCAGACGCGCATCACACGACCGCGAGCAGCGCGTCGACGATGCCGTGGTCGGGCGGCGCGGCCGCGAGCTCGGCGACTCGTTGGTGACCGCGCCGCGATCAGCTCGGCGCGCACCGCATGTGATGCCGTGAGTTCGGCGAGCACCTCACCCATCAACGCCGGCCCCTGTGCTTCGGGCAGCAACAGGGCGGCGTCGCCGACCGTCTCCGGGATCGCCGCGCATGCACGCGCGACGATCGGTTTGCTCGAAGCGTCATCGCTTCGATCAGCGGAATGCAGAAACCCTCGTGTTCGCTCGCGGTCACAACCGCGGTCGCGGCCTCGGAACATCGCGGCGAGATCAGGTTCGTCGACCGGGCCGACGACGTGCACGTCGACCAGTCAGCTCGCGGATCTGCTTCGCGCAGCGCGTGCGTGAACGGCGCCAGCCGTTGATGGCCGACCAGCAACAACACCGGCCGCAAAACGCCGAACGTTTCGACGCAGTGCATCATCTGCACGAGGAAGTCGGGGCGCTTGTGCGGCATCAGCTGACCGACCGACGAGCATGATCGGTCCTTCGAAACCGGCGAGGTGGTTCAGGGTCAAGAGACGCGGCTGTACCGCCGCAAGCCGGTCGAGATGCATGACCGGCGGCACGACCCGCACGTCGGGGTAGCCCATCTCCTCGAGCTCGCGCGCGTTGTAGTGCGAGTCGGCGACTGCGCGCACGACCTGCGGGCGCAGCAAGCCGACTTCGCGCGCGCCCGAGCTCGAGCAGTTCGGCGAACATCGGGTCGTAGCGTTCGAAGTACTTCCCCGGCGTGACGTTGTGGTACACGAGCACGAGCGGTTCGTTGCGCGCGCGTCGAGGAAGTCGTGCATCTCGGACTGGCCGATCGACGCGTGGAAGACACGAGCACGTTGCGTCCGTGCCGAGGTTGATATTCCGAAAGGTCGCGCACGTCGCCGATCAGCGACGCGTCGATGAAACGCGCATAGATCTCCGACGGCCCGACCTGGCGCAACAGGCGCCGCGTCGCGAACGCGATGTTCGTGATCGCGTCGCCGGGCGACGGCCGCGACGAGCACCTGGTGGATGCCGACGGCCGGTCGTCGTAGTCGATGTCGGCTTGTTCGCGTTCGCCAAGGAGCTCGTTCACGACTATCGAGTCGCGACGATGGCGTAGTCCTGCGGGCCGAACAACAACGCGTTGATGCGTTCGAAGTTCACGTTCAGCCGCTTGGTCGCTTCGTCGTCGCCCGGCATCAGCTCCAGACTCTCGTCGGCCGGTACCGGCGACCGATCGACGCGCTCGACTTCGACGAAGCCGGCCTCGCGGAACAAAAACGCAAGGAAATTCGGGTGCACCGGGCCGCACGTGGTCGGGGTCGACCCAGAACGCGTGCGCGTACGTGTACATCGACATCGGGTTCACGGTCTCGATCACGACGCCGGCCACCGGGCCGCACCTTGTCGGCCGCGAGCCGCACGACGTCGATGACGTGCTGCGGCGAGAGGTGCTCGATCACCTGGATCATCACGAGCCCACCGAGGCTGACGTCGTCGGGCAGCGTGCGCAGGTATTCGACCGCGCGCCCGTCGTCGACGTCGCAGGCCGCGGGCGCGCGCCCACTCGACGAGCGTCGGGTCGACTTCGATGCCTCGCCCGTCGACGCCGAGGTCGCGCAGCAGCTCGAGGAACTCGCCGCGGCCGAAACCGATGTCGAGCACCGGACTGCAGTCGACGAACCGTGCCGCGAGGTCGCGGTACCGATCCGAGATCGACACCACCTCGCCACGGAACGACGACGCGAAGTCGTCGTACGGATACCACGTGCGCACCGCAACACCGGGCAGCCGGGCCGCGACGTCGTCAAGGCGCGCCACGAGCGTCGTGCAGTTCACGTTGCTGTTCCGCCAGACGCGCTTGCAGATCGTCGAGCTGCTGCACGACCCGGCCGTCGTACGCGTCGGTGAGCATGTTCGTGACGTCGACGAGCAACGTCAGCGCATGGGCGACGCGGCGCGACTGCTCCTGGGCCTGGTCGAGCACTCCCTGCACTTGCCGTGACACGGCCTTCGCGACCGCGCGGTGCACGCTCGAACCGCCCGGCAGATTCGAGTCCGTCTGGATGCGGTTGCGCGAGTACCCGAATTGCTGCAACTCGTCGATCGCGATTTCGAGCTCGTCCATCAGGAACGACGGTGTGGGCGGCCGGTCTTCGACGATCTGCTCGAAGTGTGTTTCCAGTTCTTGTTCGAGGCCGGGCGGGTAAACGCCGTCGCGCCGACGTTGGTCGACTCGCGCCCGCAGTTCGGCGAGCAGCGCGTCGAGATCAGGGGCATCCGGCACAACATGAAATGTACCGGAGCAAGTGCGGAATCTACGGACGTATGGCGAGGTCCATTGCGGCGTTGTTGAGCGGCAACGGCGGCGCACCGCCGCCGCTCTGCGCGTCGCCGAAGGCCCAGATCGAGCCGTTCGTTGCAAGCACGAAGTAGCCGGCACCGGTCAGCGACGGGCGAATCTGGATTCCTTGCGGCGTGCGGCACAAGCCCGATCCGGGCACGCTGCCGTAGAACGGAACGTCGAACGCTGAAGATGCCGCCGTCTCTCGCGACCAACCAGTAGCCCGCGCCCGACGGTGCGGTCGCCATCGAGATGACCGGCGAGTTGAGGCGCATGTTGCCGGTCGAACCGTGGAACTTGGCGTCGCCGAAGCTGAACACACCGCCGTCGGCGGCAAGCAGCCAGTAACCGTGACCGGTTGTCGTCGGCGCCATCGAGATGATCGGCTCGTTCAAACGCGCGCTGCCCATCGAACCGTAGAAGCGCGCGTCGCCGAAACTGAACACACCGCCGTCGCGACCGAGCAACCAGTAGCCGTGTCCGCTCGGCGTCGCGGCCAATGCGATGATCGGCGCGTTCAAACGTTTCCCGGCATCCGACCCGAACGACTTGGCGTCGCCGAACGGGAAGATGTCGCCCGCTGTTGTCGAGCAAGTAGTAACCGTCGCCGGAATGCGTCGCGCCGATGCCGACGACGATGCCGTGCACTTTGCCGAGCGCATTGCCGTAGTACGGCGCGCCCTTCACCGAGTACACCGACCCGTTTGCACTCGCGACCCAGTACCCCGCTGACGACGCACTCAGAGGATGCGGCGTCGGGTTGACCACGCGGCTGCACTATCCGGCGGCAGCAGGTTGAACGCGACCGGGCCGCCGAGATGCGCGCGTCGCGCCGGAACTCGGGCCACGGCGGCGTCTTGCCCGGCGTCGGCATGTTGAACGCCTCAAGCGGTTCGTGTGGTTCGGCGTGTTGAAGCCGTCGACGATCAACTGCCAACTCCCGCCGAAGTCGCCGACGGCACCCGCGCTCTCGTGCGACACGAATGTGTTGTTGATCTGCATGATCGCCCCGTTGCGACCATTCAACATGAAGAACGCGTAGTCGTTCCCGGCCGCGACGTCGTTGATTCCGTCGCCGTTGAAGTCGGCGATGATCGGCGACGCAGCGGGCGCATTGTGCGCCTGACCGTTGACGTAAAGCAGCTGTTTCGCCCATATTTGCGAGCCGTTGCCGTTGTACGCGTGCACGAAACCGTCACCGCTGCTGACGACGACTTCGGGGATCTGACCGTTGCCGAGGTCGCCGCACGCAGGTGCGGCCATCGTCGACCACCGGTTGTCACGGGCCAACCGGGTAACGCCGAACCGTCGTCGACGTGCCACGCGAAGACTTGGTTCGTCGCGGAGCGGTGGTAGAAGATCCCGTCGCCGACGATGACCTCGAGTCGACCGTCGCCGTCGATGTCGCCGAGGGCCGGGCTCGACCACATCGTGTCGTTAACTTGGTGCTTCCAGAGCTCGACCGCGTTGCCCGGGGCGCCCGGCATCCACTCGATCGCGCGGAACTCGCCGCCCGACCAGTCGATCGCGCCGCCCGCGGCCTGGTCGCCGCCGATGAGGATGTCGAGGCGACCGTCACCGTCGATGTCGTACAACGCGGGTGACGACCACACGGTGTCTTCGACGTTCTCGTCGAGGATCTTGTTGCAGTTGCGGTCGATCGCGTGGATGTGAAGGTCGAACGAGCCGAACACGATGTCGGGGAAGCCGTCACCGTTGATGTCGCCGATCGCGGGCGACGAAAACACCGTCTGCGTGAAGCCGTCGGGATGCCGTTGTTGGTCCACAGGTTGCAGTCGTCGAGCGTGTGGAACACGCAGTGTTCGGAACCGTCGGGGTTGAAGATGATGACGCCGCCCTTCTGGTTCGGCACCCACGTCGAGCCGACACCGACGACGATCTCCTTCTTCCCGTTCTTGAACAGGTCGCCGACGGCCGGCGTGCTGTCGATCGCGGTCGGCGCGCCCGAAACGACTGCGAACTGCGGCCAGTGCGCGATCGCTTGACCGTTGGACGCGTTGATGACGTGCAGCAGACCGTTCTGGTGACCGATGACGATGTCGTTCGTGCCGTCACCGTTGATGTCGGCGATCGTCGGCGACGAGCTGCGGTCCCAGCCGCTCGTTTGGTCGCGTCCACGACGCCGTGCTCGACACGATGCTCGCACCGGCGGTCGCCGGGTGGGCGACGGTCGCCACGGTCGCGACGATCGCACCGGCCGCGGGAACGGCAACGATGGCGGTCAGCAGGGCGGACAAAATGCGATTGCGCAGCACGGCGTCGGATCCCCTTGTTTCTTGACAGAGAGGTATCGGCGGGGCGGCTCGGGCGCTTGAAGCTAGGCCCCGAGCCCTCGATTCTTGATCGACAGTGCGTCGAGCGGGGGGAGGCGCCCTCTAGGGTTGATCGGTGACCAGCGACTTTTTCGAGTGCTACACCTGATGCCCGAACCGACAGAGGGTCCGTCCGAGATCGATCTCCACCTGCTTGCGGCTGAAATCGAGGCCGAGGTGCGCGCGCGCCGGGCCGCCGGCGAATACCCGCCCAGCATGGAACGCGAGCTCGATGAGCTCTTCGCACGCTTCGCGCCCCCGGAGGTGAGCACCGACTTCGGCGCCGCGCTCGAGAAGGCCGAAGACCTTGTGATCGTCGAGCCGATCATTCCGATCGCGAGCCAACAGCCGGTGCTCGGCCTCGTGAAGAAGGTGGTCGCCAAGCTGATCGGCTTGTACCACGTGTGGCTCGGCCAACAGATCAGCTCGCTCGCCATCTCGATCACGAACGCGCTCCGCCTGCTCGGCGACCGCGTGCGCTTTCTCGAACAGACGCAAGGCGACGTCGCCCGCGCACGAGCGGCCGGAACGCGCATCGCGGCCGTTCGCGACGACGCGGTGTGGGCCGGCGCAGTCGTTGACGCGCTCAAGGGTGCAACCGGCCGGATCGCCGTCGTCGAATGCGGCGACGGCGCGCTGTTCGAGCCGATCGTCGCGGCCGGTTTCGATGCCTACGGCGTCGAGTCGCGTAGCGAGCTCGCCGACGCGGCGCGGCAAAAGGGTCTCGAGGTTCGGTTCGACGCGGGTGCCGCGCATCTCCAAGCCGTCGCCAACAACGCGCTCGACGGCATCGTGTTGCGTGCGATCGTCGAACGGGCACCACTCGGAGAACTCCTCGAGATGCTCGACGCGGCGGCGGAGCTCGTGCAGCCGGGCGGGCGCATCGTCGTGTGCAGCATCCGGCGTGAGGCGTGGGGAACGGGCGCGACGGTCGTCGAAGCCGACCTCCTTCCCGGCCGTCCGCTGCAACCGCAGACATGGGCGGCACTCCTCGCCGATGCTGGTTTCACCGACGTGAACGTCGTCGACGCGGGCACGGATGCGTACGTTGTCCCCGCGACCCGCTCCCTATGACCGCGATTCATCAGTTCGTGCCGACGTTCGCACCGCGCGACGCCGCGGGTGCGCACTACATCGCCGTGCAGGCCACGTTGCGCGATGCGGGATATCGCTCGGAGATCTACGCCTTCGAAGCGAAGGAGGAGTACGCCCGGCTCGCGCACGACTTTCAATCGTTCGACGGTGGTGTTGCAGGCGAGAAAACGTGGCTGCTGTACCAATCGTCGGTCGGTTCGCCGGTCGCCGACTTCGTCAACCAACGCGACGAACCGTTGCTCGTCGACTATCACAACATCACGCCGGCGCGTATCTTCGCGCGCTGGGAACCGGTCGTCGCGGGCGCATTGGCAAAGGGCCGTCGTCAGCTCGCCGCGCTCGAACCTCGGACATCGCTCGGGATCGCCCATTCGCGGTTCAGCGCCGACGAGCTCGTCTCGCTCGGATACTCGCCGACCACGGTCGTGCCCGTCCTGATCGACATCGACGCGTTCGAGCGCACACCGCCCGATCCCGCGATTCCGCGTCTCGACGCGACCACGTGGCTGTTCGTCGGCCGGCTCGCACCCAACAAGGCGCAGCACGACATCGTCAAGGCGTTCGCGGTGTATCGCCAAGTTTTCGACCCGACCGCGCGCTTGCATCTCGTCGGTGGTTCGTCGTCGCACAGCTATCAGAACTCCCTCGCCGATTTCATCGCCGCGCTCGGGTTGCGCGACGCGATCGACATCACCGGACCGGTCTCGTCCGCCGCGTTGTCGGCCTACTACGAGACCTCCGATGTCCTGGTGGTGTGCAGCGACCACGAAGGCTTCCTGGTTCCGCTCCTCGAGGCGATGTCGCATCGTTTGCCGATCGTCGCGTACAGAGCGGGGGCCGTCCCGGAGACGTTCGGCGACGCCGGCCTCACGCTCGCAGTGAAAGATGCCCCGACCGTTGCCGAGGCCGTGCACCGCGTCATGACCGACGACGCGTTGCGCGCCCAACTCGTCGCGGCCGGAGAACGCCGCCTGCGTGACTTTTCGCTCGACGTGACGCGTCAGAAGCTGCTCGACGCGCTCACGCCCGTTGTCGGTGCGGCTACGTGATCGTCCATCAATTCCTCCCGACGTTCGAGTTGGGCGCGGTTGGTTCGCACTCGTTGCTCGCGCGCGATCTGTTGCGCGCCGCCGGGCACGAGTCCGAGATCTATGCGACCGAAATACTGGCGCCGTACGGCGATCGCGGCGCCCGTCTGATCGACGAATACAAAGGCGCCGCCGACGTCATCGTCTACCAAATGGCCATCGGTTCGACCGTGGCCGATGCCACCCTTACGCGGCACGAGCCGATCGTCGTCAACTACCACAACCTCACTCCGATTCGGTACCTCGCCGGTTGGGAACCCAACGCTTCAACCGGCGTGATGTGGGGCCGCGTGCAGCTGCGCGAACTCGCCACGCGCGCGGCGCTCGGCATTGCCGTGTCGACGTTCAACGAAACCGATCTCATCGAATCCGGTTTCCGGCAGACGACGGTCGTTCCCTTCTTGCTCGACGTCAACGCGCTGCAACAGTCCAACGGCGAGCGGTCTTCGGTGCGATCGCATGAAACAACGTGGCTTTTCGTCGGGCGTATCGCGCCGAACAAGGCCCAGCACGATCTCGTCAAGGCGTTCCTCGCGTACCGCCGGTTCTTCGACGACACCGCGCGCCTCGTTCTCGTTGGTGGCGGTACCGACGATCGCTACGCGCGCACACTGCGCCGGTTCGTACACGAGCTCGACCTCGACGATGCGGTGACGGTCACCGGCCCGGTGTCGGGTGCCGCGCTCGCCGCGCACTACGAAGCCGCCGACGTGATGGTGGTCGTCAGCGACCACGAAGGTTTCTGCGTGCCGCTCATCGAAGCGATGGCGTACGAAGTTCCGATTGTTGCGTACGCGTCGAGCGCGATTCCGGAAACGCTCGGTGAGGCGGGCCTGCTGCTCGCGGAAAAAGACCCGCTCGTGGTCGCGACCGCGGTACATCACGTGATCACCGACAGTCAGTTGCGCGCCCAGCTCGTCGCAGCCGGCAGCATTCGCGCCAAGCAGTTCGACGTCTCGTGCACCGGCCCGGCGTGGGTCGACGCGGTGACGTCCGCGGTGCGATGAAAGCCGCGCGATGAAGCTCGCGGTCGTCTCCCCGCGCTACGGCCGCGAGATCGCGGGCGGGGCCGAACACGCCGCGCGCACGCTCGCGACGCGTCTCGCCGCCGACACGCAATGGACGGTCGAAGCGCTCACCACCTGCGCGCTCGACACGACGACGTGGGCCGATCACTACCCCGCCGGCGACGAGATCATCGACGGCGTCAACGTGCGCCGATTCCCCGTCCGCGGCCGGCGCGCGGCTGACTTCGACGCCGCGACGGATCTCGTCGTTCGACGCGGCAAGCGGGCGACGGACCGCGAGATCGAGGAATGGGTGATCAAGCAGGGCCCGATCGCGCCGGACCTCATCGACGCGATCGCCGGCACCGACGCCGACGTCGTGGCCTTTCATCCGTACCTCTACCATCCCACTGTTGCCGGGCTGCCCCGCGTCGCGTCGCGCACCGTGTTGCATCCCGCCGCGCACGACGACCCGACAATCAAGCTCCGCTGTTACAAGCCGGTCTTCGGCGACGCGCACGGCCTCGCGTACTGGAGCGCGCCCGAGCAGCGTGTTGTCGAGCACAACTTCGCGGTCGCGTCGAAGCCCGCGCTCGTCGTCGGCCTCGGCATCGACACGGGTGCGGGCGATCCCGCGGCGGCCCGGCGTTCGATCGGTCTCGACGACCGGCCGTACCTGCTTTGCCTCGGCCGCGTCGACGACGGCAAGGGCTCTCGCCTCCTCGCCGAGTGCTTCGCGCGTTATCAAGCGCGCACGAACTCACCGCTGCGGCTCGTGTTCGCCGGCCCAATCGCCCAACCGCTCGCGGCATCCGCCGACGTCGTGGTGGCCGGTCGCGTCGACGACGACGTGAAATGGGGCCTCTTGCGCGATGCGTTCGCGCTCGTTTCGCCGAGCGCGTTCGAGTCGTTCTCGATCGTCCTGATGGAGGCGTGGGCCGTAGGGACGCCCGCGCTCGTCAACGCCCGCTGCGCTGTCACGCGCGACCACGTCGAACGCTCACAGGGTGGCATTGCATTCGGGAACTACCCCGAGTTCGACGTCGCGCTCGACACCCTCATTGCATCGCCCGGGCTGCGCGCCGCGTTGGGCGCCGCCGGTCAGGCCTACGTCGAGCACAACTACCGCTGGCCCGACGTCGTGCACCGCTACGACGCGTTCTTGACGAAGGTCGCGAACTCAGCGCCGTAGCGCGCCGCGCACGCGCCGAGCAGCGTCGAGTGCGCCGGGCGTGTGCGTCTCGGCCCAGACCTTGACCTCGTCACGAACAACGTTGGTGAACGTTGCGCCCGTGCGCCGCTCGAAGCGTCGCCGCTGCGCGATGTCGACGAGCGAGACGAGCGGCGCCGGCAGGGTGCGCGCGCGCTCGATCTTTGCGGCACGAGCTTCGGCCGCTTTCGTAGGCCGCCGGAACACGTAGAACGACTTGATGGAGTGCGGCACGTGCGCGTCGATCACGGCGTGAAAGCGGCGCTCAATGGGGCGCTCGCGAACCAGCCCATGCGACGTGAAGAGGTTCTGCCACCAGTCGGTGTGGGCCCAGGTGAGATGACCGGCCGCGGGCACATCGACGTCGGTTTCGTCGGCGAGCAAGAAACGGAAGGGCACGCGCTTGTCGAACGCGACGCGATTCTCTTCGAGTTCGAGCGGGAACGGCTCGCCGAAGACGTCGTCGTCGCCGAACGCGGGAATGACGAAGAGAAACAGCGCGTCGTCGGTGCTGTGTTCGATCAAGCGATCGACGGTTTCGTCGAGCGACTGCGGGAGAAGGTGTTCCCAAATGTCGAAGCCGCACGCGAGGTCGTAAGGCGCGTCGCTCCAATCGCGCAGCACGTCGATGACCGCGCCGGAACGAAACCCAGAAACGAGCGACGGCCAAACCATGGTGTCGAGCGCGTTTCCGAAGTCGATGCCGAACACGTCGTCAACGCCGTATTGCTGTTGCAACATCAAAAGCACGTCGCCGCGACCGGAACCCAGTTCGACAACGCGGCGCGGCTTGAGCGCGGCCGCCATGGCGGCGACCCACCAGAAGTGCGCGGTCAGGCGGTCATCGACCTGGCCGCTTCGGCGTGCCAAGTAGGCGCGGCCGTAAAAATCGGTCGCGACAATGTGATCGAGAATGTCGACGAAGTCGTCGTCGCGTTCAATCTCGATGACCGTGGCGTCCTGGCCGTGGTTGAAGCCGAGCCCATTGTCGAGGTAGCGGCTGTGGTGCGTCTTCATGTCGATACAACGTTATTCGCATGACACTGCGTTACCGACAATTCCCAACTTGAAATGCAGCACCCGTTCACCGGGAAGGGTCCCACGCGTTTCGATTGCTCGTTTGTCTCTTCGTCGTCGTCTCGGCGGGATGCCGCGTTCCCGGTGGCGGCGGACCGAACCCCGCCGACACCAACCACTCCGCGCTCGCCGGCCCCTGGAACACCGGCTGGCAAATCGCTGGAGCGTCGTTCACTGTCGCTGAGAGACAGTCAGCGACGCTCCGGAACTACTGGGGGGCGCGGCAGACGAGGGCGAGCAGCATGCAGTTTTCGGCGTCGCTGAACACGCCGTGATTCCCCGCCGCGATCGCATCGTCGAACTCGCCGCGCTCGAAGCACGCACCGACGTGATTGAGCCCGTAGGTCGCAGCGACCTCGAAGCCCGCGTCGCGCACGAGATCGGTCAGCGACGCGACGGTGTACTCGAGCTTGTGATCGGGGTTCGACAACTCGCCCTGCGGATGCATGAGTTGTGTGGCCCGCAAGTTCGGCGTGTCGACGCAGAACCACCCGCCGGGCACGAGCACGCGTCGCACTTCGCCGAGCATCTTGCGCGCTTCGTCTTCGGTGATGTGCTCGATCGTTTCGCCGCTGAACACGAGGTCGAACGACCCGTCGGCATACGGCGACAAGTCGACCATCGAGTGGTACCGGTACTGCACCGGCCCGAGCGGCGACGCGATCACGTCTGACGACGCGAGATAGCCGTACAACTCGTGGCGTTCGTCCTCGGGCAAGTCGATGATGACGAGCTGCTCGAACGCGTACGGATAGCCCATGGTGACGAGCGCGCCGCTGTCGTCTTGTTGGTCGGTGCCCCCGAGATCGAGGATGCGCGCCGCGCGCGGCATCAGGCGCACGAAGTCGCACCGCGACTGGTGCTGCGAGCGCAACAAGTTGCGATAAGGAATGTTGCGCAGCTCCATCGAGGTCAGCATTTCGTCGAGCACGCCGTCGGGCGTCAGCCGGCCGTCGTTCAACTGGGTGACGTAGTTGTCGATGCCGGCCGGATCACCGCCGCGCCGCAGCATGACCTGGTACGCGACGCGCACGAAGCGCTCCGGCAACGCTTCTCGCACGTCGGGGTCGGAACCCCACAACACCCGGTCGCGCGCTCGCACCCGCGCAAGATGAATCCGGTCCTGCACCGACTGCGGCAACCACTTGCCGAGACGGTTCATGTGCGATGGGCGACGACGGTGTACATGGGCTGTTCCACCCACGGGTTCTCGGGGTTGTGTCCGTGCTGATGCAACTGCGTATGCGTCGTCACTTCGGTGTCGCCGTAGCCCATGATCTTCAGCGCTTCGACCACTGCACCCGCCGAAATCAACCACCACACGACCCAGCGGCCCGCTTCGCCGTTCGGGAACGGCCGCATGATGTTGTCCATCATCGTTTCCGGGCTTTCGGGCCACGTGTCGGTGACGACGATCGTCTCCGGGAAGCAGCGCGCCGCTTGTTCCATTGCCTGAATCGGGTCGCGCAGGTGCAACAGGATCGAACCGAACGTCGCGATGTCGAAGCGCCCGATGTCGCCGGGCAGGTCGTAGATGTCGCCGTAGACGACCTTGGCCCGCGACCCGTACATGCGGTGCAAGTACCACCACGAGTTCGAGAAGTCGCTGACAACCTTGGCGTGGTCGCGCCGGAGCTTGCGCGTTTCGAAGCCGGGCGCGGGCAACAAGTCGATGCTGACGTCCCAGCCCGCGTCGAACGCGACGACGTCGGCGCCTTGCTTCTCCATCCAGAACGACAGATGCCCGGTCGACGGCCCGAGTTCGAGCACGCGCTTGCCCTTCAACGCGACGTCGCCGAGATACGCGCGCTCGCGGTTGCGCAAGTCCCAGGCACCTTCGATGGTGCCGACGCCCGGGACATCGACCGTGTGGTAGAAGCGACAGTGCTCGGGTTCCAAGAACGCCCGCGACTTCGCGAGGTCGGTTTGGAAGTCGTCAGCGAGCTGGCCGAGATATTTCTCGGGTGGATACGTCGGCCACCACGAGAACGTGGTGCCTTCCTTCGGATCCGGGAAGTACACCGCACCGTCGGGATGCTGCATCGCGGCCGTCGAATCGCCCGACACGGCAGAAGGCGCGTCCCCAGGCTCGCGCCGGCGGCGCAAGCTCACCTGGCCTCCGAATGCGGTTCCATCTGCTCGTGCCCGAAACGCACCTGCAACGGCAACGACACCAAGCCGTTGGTGCGTGACGGGTTCATCACTTCGAACTGATACTGCTGCTCGCGCCAGTCGTAGACGGTGCCTTCGTCGTTCGTTTGGATCGCGAGCGTGACGAGATACGTACCGTCGAGCAGCGGGACGCGATCGAAGTCGAACGTCATCTCACCGTCGCCGTCGGCGGGCGGCACGTCGATAACCGAGCGATCGCGGTGTTGGTGCCGAACAGATGGTTGCCGTTCAGGTCGTAGATCGCGATGCCGAACAACACGTCGTCGGTGCGTTCGACGCTCCGGTACTGCACCCGCACGCTCATCGCCTCGTCGGGCAGGAGGTAGTTCCGGCCGACGAGCGTGCCCGGATGTTCGATCTGCACGTTGGTGATCGTGATGCGTCCGTTGCCGCGCTTGGCCTCACGCCGTTCGAGCTCGGCGGCTTCTTCGTCGCCGTCGTCGGCGCCCAAGCCGACGTGTTCGGCCGAGAGCGATTCGCGGAACACGCGCACCGATTCGCCGGGCGTGCTGTCGATGACCATCTTCCCGTGGTCGAGCACGATCGCGCGATCGCAGATGCGGCGCACGAGGTCGGCGCGCGTGCGTCACGAACAGGATCGTGCGGCCCTCTGTCTGGAACTTCTTGACCCGCTCGATGCACTTGCGCTGGAACGCTTCGTCGCCGACCGACGAGCACTTCGTCGACGAGCAGGATGTCGGGGTCGACGTTGACCGCGACCGCGAAGCCGAGGCGCACGTACATGCCCGACGAGTAGTGCCGCACCTGCATGTCGATGAACTTCTCGAGCTCGGAGAACGCCACGATCTCGTCGAAGATCAGCGTCGGTGTCCTTCTTCGACAGACCGAGGATCGCCGCGTTCATGAAGACGTTCTCGCGGCCGGTGAGCTCGTGGTTGAAGCCGGCGCCGAGCTCGAGCAACGCAGCGACGCGGCCGCGGGTGACGATCTCACCGCGCGTGGGCTGCAGGATGCCGGCCACGCACTTCAGCAGCGTCGACTTGCCGGAGCCGTTGTGGCCCGAGGATGCCGACGGTCGAGCCCTGCTTCGACGTCGAAGTCGACGTCCTGCAGCGCCCATGAACGGCTCGTAGGGGATCCGGCCGTAGTGCACGATCCGCTCTTTCAGCGACGTGTAGTGCTCGTGGTAGAGCGGAACTGCTTCGAGACGCTGCGGACCTCGATCGCGGCCGCCATCTTAGAGCTCCTCCGCGAAGTTCGCCTCCGAACGCCCGAACACCCATATCGCGATCGCGAGGAAGATGAGCCCGAACACGAACGAGTAGCCGAGGTACGCGACGTATGTCGAGTACGGCCAGTGCGGCAGCAACGGCGCGCCCGGTGGTCTTGTCGTGTTGTCGAGCGCGCGTAGATCGCGCGCTGGAAGATCAGCGACGATCGGTGTAATCGGATTCAGCAGCCAGACATGGCGCAGATCGAGTACCAGGTGCCGTCGTCTTCTTGCGTCGACGGTCGAGAACGGATACACGATCGGCGTGACCCAGAACCACGCGAGCAACGCGAGCTCGAGGAAGTGCGCGTGTCGCGCAGGTAGACGTTGATCGCCGACAGCAAGATGCCGAGCGCGCCCGTCACGAGCAGCAGCGCGACCAGCGCGACCGGGAGGAGCGGCATGTACGCCCACGCCACGTTCCATCGCACGATCGCGAGCACTGCGAACAGCACGAGGCTCTGCAGGAAGAAGTGCACGAGCATGCTGCCGACCGACGGCGAGCGGCAGGATCTCGCGCGGGAACGACACCTTCTTCACGAGGCCCGAGTTGGCGACGACCGAACCGGTGGCGCCGCCGAGACCCGTCGAGAACAGGTTCCACACGAGCAGGCCCGAAAGCAGCCAGATCGGGAACGCCGGGATGCCGCGAACCGAGGATGATCGTGAACGCGATGTAGAAGACGACGAGGTACAGCAACGGGTTCAGCAGCGACCACGCGAACCCGAGGACGCTGTTCTTGTACTTGATCTTCAGCTCGTTGCGGACCATCCCGACGAGGAGCTCGCGGCGCTGGACGATGCGGGCGAGCCGCTCCCGGGCCGAGATCCGGGGCCGGACGACCGTCGCTTCGCCGCGAGGCGCGCGGCACTCGAGCTCTGGCGGCGCGGACATGTCGGTCACGTTACTCCGCTCGGGCAGCCGCAGCCGGGCTCGGATCGGGCGGTGATCGGACGGCGTCTCCGCCAGCACCTCGCCGCCGAGCGGCTCGATGCCGCCCCGCACGAGGACGTGATCGATCTGACTGTGCGGACGGCGCGCGGGATACGTGCGACCCCGCACCGGGCGCTTCCAACCGCGCATCAGCAGGCCGACGGGCGGACCCCAGAAGTTGAAGTCGCCCGCGATGATTTGCGGCCCGTCGTGCGCAAGACCGTGCGCAGTCCGCATCAGATGACGCAGCGGCGCGAGCCGCCACGATCTTCGACGACATGTGCAGCCCGATCACCTCGACGGGCGTCCCGTCGATCGTCGACCGTGAGCGCGAGCGCGTTGCGGTCGCCCGACGGGATCGGCGCCGACCGTTGCCGATCGGGATCAGGCGCCGATCGAGCACCGGGAACCGCGAGCACACCGCGAGCTCCCACGCACCGTCGAGGGGCACGCCGTGCGCGGTCGCGCTGCGCGTCGCGGCGCGGAGCTCGCAGCGGCATCAGCTCGCATCGGTCTCGACCTGATAGCCGTCGTCGCGCAACGTCGTCGAGCAGCGCCGACACCGTCTTCGCTCGCGCCACGCTTCGGGGACCACGACGAGGTCGGCGTCGAAGCCGCGCACGACGCGCGCGACGTCGAAACGAACGCCGCGGAGCCGGCCGAAGCGGCCGACCCCCCAGTGCGCGTTGAACGCCGCGACGGTGAAGTCGCGATCCAAGTCGCGGGTTCAGATGCCGATGCGCTGGGCAAGCAGCTCGCGGTGGTACGTCGGGTCGCCGAGGTAGATCTCGGAGCTCTTGGCGCGCTTGAAGTACAGGTGCGCGGGGTGCTCCCAGGTGAAGCCGATGCCACCGTGGATCTGGATGTTCTCGGCGGTGGCGTGGAAGTACGCCTCCGAGCAGTACGCCTTCGAGAGCGCGGCCACGACGGGCAGCTCGTCGTTGTCCTCGGCCGCGGCCCACGACGCGTAGTACGCGGCCGACTTGCCCGACTCGACCTCGAGCAGCATGTCGGCGCACTTGTGCTTGATCGCCTGGAACGAGCCGATCGGGCGACCGAACTGCACGCGCACCTTCGCGTACTCGACCGACATCTCGAGCACCTTCTGCGCGCCGCCCATCATCTCGTTCGAGAGCGCGACCGCGGCCTGGTCGAGCGTCTTCGAGAACGCGGGCCAACCCGCGCCGGGCGCGCCGAGCGGCTCGGCCACGACGTTGTCGAACTCGAGCTTCGCCTGCTTGCGCGTCATGTCCATCGTCGAGAGCGCACGTGCGGGTCAGACCCTTGGCGTCGCCGCGCACGGTGAAGAACGAGATGCCGTCGGTGCCGCTCGTGCCCGCGGTGCGCGCGACGACGACGATGAGGTCGGCGATGTGACCGTCGATCACGAACATCTTCTCGCCCGACAGCGTGTAGTGGTCGCCGTCCGGCGGTCGCCTCGAGCGTGATGCCCGCCGCGTCCCACTTGCCGGTCGGCTCGGTGAACGCGAGCGTCGCGATCGTGTCGCCGCTCGCGATGCGGCGGGAGCAGCGCCGCCTTCTGCGTCGTCGGTGCCCGGCGTTCAGGATCGCGTTCGCCGCGAGCACCACCGAGGAGAAGTACGGCGCGCACAGCAGCACGCGGCCCATCTCCTCGAGCACGATGCCGAGCTCGATGAACGTGAAGCCCTGGCCGCCGTACTCCTCGGGGATCGCGAGGCCCTGCAGACCGAGCTCCTGGCCCATCTGCTTCCAGACCGAGGGGTCGTAGCCCTCGGTCGTCTCCATGAGCCGGCGGACTTCGGTCTCGGGCGACTTGGCCTCGAGGAACTGCCGCACCGTGCGCCGCAGCTCTTCTTGTTCCTCGGAAAAGGCGAAGTTCATCTGTGCTCCTTGACTCCCGTGATCACCGGGGTTCTCTCGGCAACCCGAGAACTCGTTCACCGATGATGTTGCGTTGGATCTCGCTCGCGCCGGCGTAGATGGTCTCCGCCCGGCTCGCCATGAAGATGTAGTGCAGCTCGTCGACCTCGTAGTCGCCGCCCTGCGCGCGCTGCACCGTCGAGCGCGTCGGCGCCGAGCACGCGCATCGCCGTCTCGCCGAAGCTCTTGTGCCACGTCGTCCAGAACAGCTTGCCGATGCTCGCCTCCGGCCCGACGCGCGCCCGTCTTGCACGAGGTTCGTGAGCATGCGCATGCCGTTGTACTTCATGACCTGCAGGCCGACGTAGCGCTCCGCGAGCTCGTCGCGCAGCGCCGGCTCGCTCGGCGGCGCCGTTCTTGTGCGCGGTCGTCGAGCAGCTCCGCGAACTCGCCCTCGAAGGCGAGCTGCGACGACATGAAGGCGGTGCCCCGCTCGAAGCCGAGCGTCGCCATCGCGACCTTCCAGCCCTCGCCGACCGGGCCGAGCACGTTGTCCTTCGCGGTGCGCGCGCCGTCGAAGAACACCTCGTTGAACTCGGCGCTGCCGGTCATCTGGCGCAGCGGCCGCACCTCGACGCCGGGTTGGTGCATCGGGCACAACAGGTACGAGAGGCCGTGGTGCGACGTCGACTCGGGATCGGTGCGGCACACGACGAAGCACCAGTCGGCGCGGTGCGCGAGCGTCGTCCAGACCTTCTGGCCGGTGATCACCCACTCGTCGCCGTCGAGCACGGCGCGGGTCTGGATGTTCGCGAGGTCGCTGCCGGCGTTGGGCTCGGAGAACCCCTGGCACCACATCTCTCGACGGCTTGGATCTTCGGGCAGGAAGCGCTGCTTCTGCTCGTCGGTGCCGAACTGGATCAGCGTCGGCGCGAACAGGCCCTCACCGAAGAACGAGATGCCGCGTCGGCGCGTCGGCCCGCGTGTACTCCTCGTTGAAGATGATCTGCTCGGCGATGTTCGCGGCCCGGCCGCCGTACTCCGTCGGCCACGACAGCCCGACCCAGCGGTCGGCGCCGAGCAGCTTCTCCCACTCGACGCGGATGTCCCAGCCGGTCTCGTCGCTCGGTCCGTCGCCCGGCCCGAGCGCGGCGAACTCACCCACCAGGTGCTCGCCGAGCCAGGCGCGCACCTCCGCTCGGAAGGCCGCTTCCGCGGGCGTGTCGACGAAGTCCATGGCGGGCCGACGCTACTTGACCGACCGGTCAAGTTTCCAGATCAGGACCGTCGTCTGGACCGGTCGCGGCCCGATCGGGGCCACAACCGTCCGAACGCAGGGTGGCAGTAGCCTCGAACCATGACGCCCACGCGGCCCGCGCACTACGAGACCTCCGACGTCCGGATCGACAAGATCGTCGTCGGGCCGTTCGAGAACAACGTGTTCGTCCTGCGCGACAAAGGCACGGGCGAGGCCGTGCTCGTCGACGCGGCCAACGAGCACGAGCTGCTGCTCGAGGTCTCCCGGGCGACCGGCGTCCGGCGGGTCCTCACCACCCACGGCCACTTCGACCACATCCAGGCCGTCACCCAGATGCGCGACGCCGGCATCGACGTCGGGATCGCGACCGAGGACGCCGAGATGCTGCCCGGCGTACGACTTCACGATCCCCGACGACGACGTGATCGAGGTCGGCGACCTGCGGCTGCGCACGATCCACACGCCCGGCCACACCCCGGGCTCCACGTGCTTCTTGCTCGAGGGCCACCCGGTGCTGTTCAGCGGCGACACCCTGTTCCCGGGCGGCGTCGGCAACACGACCTTCGAGGGCGGCGACTTCCCCACGATCATCCAGTCGGTCGACGACCGCCTGTTCACGCTCCCGGCCGAGACGCTCGTTCTCCCCG
The DNA here is from genome assembly GCA_963841195.1 of uncultured Actinomycetes bacterium. Classification (GTDB taxonomy): domain Bacteria; phylum Actinomycetota; class Acidimicrobiia; order IMCC26256; family PALSA-610; genus CAWJBX01. Next base: position 242,640 of record CAWJBX010000008.1, read on the forward strand.
GTCACGGCCTCGACACGACGATCGGCACCGAGCGCCCGCACCTCGACGAGTGGGTCGACCGGGGCTGGTGATCGCGGTTAGCGCTCGCGCGTGGCTCGGCGAATTCCCAACTGCGGCGCGAGGGCCGCCGGCCGCCGGGGTGAGACGCGTGCGGCCGGCACACCCGCGCCGGGCACCACGCCGGGCCGCTCCCACCCTTTCCGGACGATGTCAACGTTCAGTCATCCGGGGACCTGACTGTCTCACGAGGTGGGTACCTGCTCCGCAAGATTGCGGCGTCGGGTTACCGCTGCTCCGACATGTGGTTCCGTCCCCGCGTCCGAAAGGGGGAGCCCGATGATCGGTCGTCGTCGAATGGATGCGCTCCGGTCCGTAACTCCGCGTGGGTCGCGGCCTGCTTCGGGACGCTCGACGGTGACCGCGCTCGCCACCGGCTCCTCCCTCGACGTCGGCCGACCGCGTCGCGCTGCACGAGCATTACGCGCCGGGTCCGCGACCACACCGAGATGCTCGCCGCGCCGCTCTCCGACGAAGACCAAGTCGTCCAGTCGATGCCCGACGTCAGCCCGACGAAATGGCATCGGGCCCACACCACGTGGTTCTTCGAGACGTTCCTGCTCTCGCCCGGGCTCGCGCGGTTACGCAGCAGTTCGACCCGGCGTACGCGTACCTCTTCAACTCGTACTACGAAGGCCGTCGGGCCCCGGCATCCGCGTCCCGCAGCGCGGCCTGCTCTCCCGCCCGTCGGTGCGACGAGGTCGCGCGCTACCGCGCTGACGTCGACGACGCGATGCACGACTTGATCGACGCGTGCGACGCCGAAGCAGCCGCGCTCGATCGAGCTCGGTCTGCATCACGAACAACAGCACCAAGAGCTGTTGTTGATGGACATCAAGCACGTGCTGCACTGCAATCCGACCGACCCCGTGTACGCGTCACGCGCGCAAGCCGCGCGTGCGGCGTTGCCCGAACGCTTCCTCGACATCGCGGGCGGCAACATCGAGATCGGTCACCGCGGCACTGGTTTCGCGTTCGACAACGAAGGGCCGCGCCACGTCGTGCTACCTCGAGCCGTTCGGCATCGCCAACCGTCTCGTAACTGCGCGGCGAATGGATCGAGTTCATCGCCGACGACGGCTACCAGCGGCCCGAGCTCTGGCTCTCCGACGGCTGGTACGCCGTGCAGGCCAACGAGTGGGACGCCCCGCTCTACTGGCGCGACGACGGCGACGACGTGGACGGTGTTCACGCTGAACGGCCGGCGGCCGGTCGACCCGAATGAGCCCGTCATCCACGTGAGCCACTACGAAGCCGACGCGTACGCGCGTTGGCGCGGCACGCGACTTCCCACCGAGTTCGAATGGGAACACGCGGCCACGAGCACGCACGCCGACGACGTTGCGCGAACTCGCCGACGACGCGTGGCAGTGGACGGCCAGCGCCTATCTGCCGTACCCGCGCTTCCAGCCCGCCGCCGGTGCGGTCGGTGAGTACAACGGCAAGTTCATGAGCGGGCAGATGACGTTGCGCGGCGGCGCGCGCGTCACCTCGCCGGACCACACGCGTCCGACGTACCGAAACTTCTTTCCCCCGCGAGCCGTTGGATGTTCGGCGGCGTTCGCCTCGCCCAGGACGTGTAACCCGTATGAGCTCGATCGAAGAAGACGTTCGGCGCGGTCTCACGATCTCGCCGAAGGACATCCCGCCCGAAGTGGTTCTACGACGACCGCGGCTCGGAACTGTTCGACGCGATCACGCGCCTTCGCCGAGTACTACCCGACGCGGCGCGAGCGCGCGATCCTCGACGCGCGCACGCACGCGAGATCGTCGACCTCGCGCAAGCCGACACGCTCGTCGAACTCGGATCCGGCACGTCGGAGAAGACTCGCGTCTTGCTCGACGCGCATGCGCGACGCCGGCACGCCTGCGCCGGTTCGTTCCGTTCGACGTGAGCAAGCAGACGTTGCACGACGCGGCGGCGGCAATCGAGAAGGAATACCCGGGCATCGACGTGCAGCCCGTCGTCGGCGACTTCACCATCGACCTCGAGACGATTCCGCGCGGCGGGCGGCGGCTCGTCGTGTTCCTCGGCGGCACGATCGGCAACCTCTTGCCCGACGCCCGGCGTGCGTTCCTGCGCGACATCGCGAACATGCTCGGGCCCGACGACACGTTGTTGCTCGGCACCGACCTCGTAAAGGACGTCGACCGGCTGGTCGCCGCGTACGACGACGCCCAGGGCGTGACGGCCGAGTTCAACAAGAACGTGTTGGCGGTCATGAACCGCGAACTCGACGCCGACGTTCGAACTCGACATGTTCGAACATGTCGCCGTGTGCGACGACGAACGCGAGTGGATCGAGATGCGGTTGCGCTCCACACGCAGCCAGACCGTCGAGATTCGCGCGATGGATCTCGAAATCGAGTTCGCGGCCGGCGAGGAGATGCGCACGGAGGTCAGCGCCAAGTTCCGTCGCGATCGGGTCGAGGTCGAACTCGCAGCAGCCGGCATGGAACTCCTCGCGTGGTGGACCGACGCGGCCGGCGACTTCGCCCTTTCACTCGCGCGCCGCACGCCGGGTGCCGACAACAAGAACGACGGTCACTGGCACCTCGTCGAATAGTTCTGCGCGCAATCCCACCAACTGTTGGCTTTTCAGCGGGTTGCCGAGCGCGGGTCGCTGATGATCGAGAGCCCCGGGGGCACATCGAGCACGCGCACGACTTCGCCCGTCACCTCGATCGCCAAGTGGCCACCCATTACCGCGATGCGCTCGAGCCGCAAGGTGCCGATCCAGTCGGGCACCGCGGGTGCGATGTGCAGCGACGAACGGCGAATGTCGGGCTCGAAGCGCAAGAGCGTCCGCAAGAAGAGCAACGGTGATGCCGCCGCCCACGCTTGGGGTGAACAAGACGTCGGGTAACTGACCGGGAATTCGAAGTCGGCGCGCGGCAAGCCCGCGAAGAGTTCGGGCAACCGGTCACCGAACCACGGGGCCGCTTCGACCAGGCCGCGCATCACGCGATGCGCTTCTTCCACGAGCCCGTACCGCATCAACCCCGCCGCCGCGATCGCGTTGTCGTGCGGCCACACGCTCCCGCAGTGATACGAGATCGGGTTGTAACCGCCGTTCGCCGTCGACAGCGTGCGCATGCCCCAGCCGCTGAACATCTCGTCGGACAGCAGCGAGCGCGCGACGACCGGCGCCCGCTCCGCGTCGACGATTCCCGTCCAGAGACAGTGCGCTTGGTTCGAACCGATGCCGTCGATGCGCTTCTTGTCGCGGTCGAGACCGAGCGCGAAGTACCCGCCGTCGGAAGTCTCGACCCAGAAGTCTTCGTTGAAGCGCCGCTTCAAGGCTTCGGCGCGCGTGCTGAGCGAGACCGCGAGTTCGTGGTCGCCGGCTTCGGTCGCGCAGTGCGACCGCGCGACGAGCGCGGCGTACACATAGCCCTGCACTTCACACAACGCGATCGGCGCGGTCGCCAACGAACCGTCGAGGTACCGCATGGAGTCCCAGGAGTCTTTCCAACCTTGGTTCTGCAAGCCGTGGTCGGTGGTGCGTTGGTACTCGACGTACCCGTCGCCGTCCTTGTCGCCGTAGTCGGTAATCCATTGCAGCGCGCGATCGGCTGCCGGCAACAACGCGTCGACTTCCTCGCGGCGGTTTCCCCAACGCGAAAGTTCGCCGACGAGCATGACGAACAAGGGCGTCGCGTCGACCGTGCCGTAGTAGACGCGACCGCCGCCGAGCGCGAGCGACGCGGTCTCACCGAAGCGCATCTCGTGCAAAATGCGACCCGGTTCTTCTTCGGTGCGCGGGTCGACTTCCGTGCCTTGGAAGCGGGCGAGCGTTTGCAACGTGCCGAGTGCGAGGTCGGGGTCGACGAGCATCGTCATCCACGACGTGATCAGCGAGTCGCGCCCGAACAGCGTCATGAACCACGGCGCGCCGGCCGCGACCACTGCGCGGTCGGGATGTTCGGGGTCGAAGATGCGCAGGCCCGCAAGGTCTTGCGTCGAACGATCCAAGAGCGCGCGGAACTGGTCGTTCTCGGCGGTGACCACCGGCATGCGCGCGTTCCACGCTTCGAGCCGCTCCACCGGTGTCGACCGCTCGACGGGCTGACCGCAGAGATAACGAGGCGTGACTTCGAGGTCGCCGATGACCGGCGTGACCTGAAGACACGTCGACCACGACCCGCGTGGCGGAATCACCGTTTCGTAGGCGATGTGATTGCCCCTGACGCGCGGTGCGGCGCTGAAATCGACATGTGTCATTCGCTCGAACGAATGCCGCTTGTACGCGAACGTGAGGCGCGAAGCTTCGTGCGCCGTCGTCAGTTCGCCGTGCTTCGTGACGCGACCTTCTTTTACTTCGAAGAGGTCGGCGAAGTCGGCGTTGATGACGAGCTCGACCAAACAAAACGAGGCTTCCTCGCCGAAGTTCTTGATCTCGATGTCTTCGCGCATGCCGCGCCCGACATAGCGCCGACGAAACAACATCAAGTGCGAGTCGGCGCGGCCCGGTGCCGGCAAGCCGCGCAGCACGAAGATGCCGCTGAACGGATCAGTCGTCGTAGCCGAGAGTGGCTCAGGCGCAACGCCGTTCAACATCACGCGCATCTCGGACAAGAAGCGCGTGTCACGAAAGAACAAACCTTGCGGATGCGCGGGATCGATTTCACCGGCGCGCGACGAGATGCAAAACGCCGAGCCTTCTACGAGCGTGACGATGCCGTCGGCGCTGGACAGGCTCGCGCTGGCGCTTGTCGTCCAGGGATCCGGCATTGCGGCAAGCTACTTCCTTCGCTGCACAGCCAATGCATCTTGCTCAGCACCCAACGGCCGAGCATTAATGTCGGCGGGATGCGCATCGCGATCGTCGCGCCGGTGTGGTTTCCGGTCCCGCCAGCCGGGTACGGCGGCATCGAACTTGTCGTCTCGCTCCTCGCCGACGGCCTCGTCGACGCCGGGCACGATGTGACTTTGTTCGCCAGTGGTGGCTCACGCACAAAGGGCACGCTTGTCACTCCGATGCCCGAGCCGCCCGACCCGGACGAACTCGGCAACCCGTGGTACGACGCGTTGCACGCGGTGATCGCGTACCGCCAAGTCGACGATTTCGACGTCGTGCACGATCACGCCGGCATCTGCGGACCGGTCTGCGGCACGATGAAGCGCGGCCGTCCGCCGGTGGTGCACACGTTGCACGGTCCGTGGACGCCGCAGACGCGGCTGTTCTATGGAACGATCGCGAACGACGTGCATCTCGTTGCGATCAGCGAAGCACAACGCGCCGACAATCTCGACGTTCCGTATCTCGGAACGGTCTACAACGGCATCGACCTGAGCGTGTACCCGTTCCGCGAAGACAAGGAAGACTTCCTCGTCTACATCGGCCGGGCGATCTCCGACAAAGGCCCGAAAGAAGCAATCACGATCGCGCGGCGCGCCGGGTTGCCGTTGCACATGATCTTGAAGCGCGGCGAGATACCCGAACGCGAATACTTCGAGAGCGAGATCAAGCCGCTGCTGGCGAGCGACGTCGAGCTGTACGAAAACGTCACGCACGAAGTCAAAGTCGATCTCCTCGGGCGCGCGCTGGGCGATGGTGTTCCCGATTCGGTGGCCGGAGCCCTTCGGTCTCGTCATGGTCGAGGCGATGGCGTGCGGCACGCCTGTCATCACGACCAACTGGGGTGCCGCGGTCGAGGTCGTCGACGACGGCGTCACCGGCTTTCGCCGCGACGGCGACGACGACCTCGTCGAGGCCGTCGGGAAGGCGACGACGATCTCCCCCGCCCGGTGCCGGGCCCGGGTCGAAGAGATGTTCTCGGCCACCGCGATGGTCCGCAACTACGAACGGCTCTTCGAGACCCTCGCCCGCTGACGCTATTTCCACTACGGACGTAGTGTTATTAGAATGGTTGCGATGTCTGACGCGCCCGCCCTCGAGATTCGCGACCTCCACGTCGCGGTCGACGGACACGAGATCCTGCGCGGGGTCTCGCTCGCCCTGGAGCCCGGTTCGATCCACGTCCTGATGGGCCCGAACGGCTCCGGCAAGTCGACGCTCGCCAACACCCTGCTCGCCCACCCCGCCTACGAGATCACCGCCGGCCACATCTTCCTGGGCGGCGACGACATCACGGCCAGCGGCCCCGACGACCGGGCGGCCCGCGGCCTGTTCCTCGGCTTCCAGCACCCCGAAGAGATCCCGGGCGTGTCGGTGCTCAACTTCTTGCGGCAGGCATTGTCACGCCGCAAGGGCATCGAGGATTTCTCCGTCCTCGAGGTCCGGTTGCAGCTCATCGAATGGTCCAAGCGGCTCGGGATGGACAGTCGCTTCTCCGAGCGCTATCTCAACGAAGGTTTTTCCGGCGGAGAAAAGAAGCGCAACGAGATCTTGCAAATGGCGCTGATGGAACCCGACGTCGCGGTGCTCGACGAGACCGACAGCGGTCTCGACATCGACGCGCTGCGCGAGGTCGCGGCCGGGATCGAAGCCGTGCGCACCAGCCGTCCCGCAACTCGCGATCCTCGCGATCACGCACTACCAGCGGCTGCTGCAGTACCTCGTGCCCGACACGGTGCACGTGTTGGTCGACGGGCGCATCGTCGCGACCGGCGGCCCCGAACTCGCGCGCACGGTCGAAGCGGAAGGCTTCGACGCGTTCAAGGAACACGCGGCATGACCGGCCTCGACGTCGCAACGATCAAGCGCGATTTCCCGATTCTTTCCCGGGAAATCAACGGGAAGAGGCTGGTCTATCTCGACTCGGCTTCGTCGTCGCAAAAGCCGATTCCGGTCCTCGACGTCATGGACCGGGTGTACCGCGACCACTACGCGAACATCCACCGCGGCGTGTACGCGATCGCCGAGCAAACGACCGCCGAATACGAGGACGCGCGCCGCAAGGTGGCGGCCTTCGTCAACGCGTCTGACGCAGCCGAAATCGTGTTCACGCGCAACGCGACTGAGTCGATCAACCTCGTCGCGTACACGTGGGCGCGCGCGAACTTGCGCGAAGGCGATGTCGTCGTGCTCTCACACATGGAGCACCACGCCAACGTCGTTCCGTGGCACATGCTCGTCGCCGAACGCGGCATCCAGTTGCGCTGGATCCCGTTCAAAGCCGATTTCACGCTCGACACGTCGAACATCGACGAGTTGCTTGCGGGCGCCAAGCTGCTCGCGATCAGCGCCATGTCGAATGTTCTCGGCACCATCAACGACATTGCGCCGCTCGCTGAACGCGGCCCACGCGGCCGGAGCCCTCGTGCTCGTCGACGCGTGCCAGTACGTGCCCCATGTCGCGACCGACGTTCAGGCCTGGGACGCCGATTTCGTCGCCTTCTCGGCGCACAAGATGCTCGGGCCGAGCGGCATCGGTGCGTTGTGGGCTCGCCGCGAGTTGCTCGAAGCGATGCCCCCGTTCCTCGGCGGCGGCGAGATGATCCGCGACGTTCGGCTCGACGGTTTCTCGACGAACGACGTGCCCTGGAAGTTCGAAGCGGGCACGATGCCGATCGTCGAAGCGATCGGATTCGGTGCGGCCGTCGACTACTTGAACAACCTCGGCATGGACGCCGTTCGTGCGCACGAGAAGGCGCTCACGCAGTACGCGCTCGACGCGCTCCGCGACCGCTTCGGCGACGACCTGCGCATCTACGGTCCCACCGACGTGCAGGTGCGGGGCGGCGCGGTGTCGTTCCTCTTCGACGGCATCCACGCGCACGACATCAGCCAGGTACTCGACGAGGATGCGGTGTGTGTCCGGGCCGGACACCACTGCGCCAAGCCGTTGATGCGCCAGCTCGGCGTTCCGGCCACGAGCCGAGCGTCGTTCTACGTCTACAACGACGAGGCCGATGTCGACGCGCTCGTCGAAGCGTTGATCAAAGCGCAGAAGTTCTTCGAGAGATCGTAGGATCGGATCGTCATGCCTGGCCTCGAAGACCTCTACCGAGAGATCATCCTCGATCACTACCGCTCGCCGCGAAACCGTGGGGAGTTACCGGTACCGCCCGCGCACAAAGTCGAGGGCTTCAATCCGCTGTGCGGCGACGAAGTCGTGCTGTATCTCGACGTCGATCCGGAAACCGAAACCGTGCGCGACATCAAGATCGAGGGTCAGGGCTGTTCGATCTCGCAAGCGTCGACGTCGATGATGAGCTCGGCCGTCAAAGGCAAGCCGATCGACGAGGTGCGCAAGTTGATCCGCGCGTTCAAAGCGCTGATGTCGATCCACGAGTCGAAGCTCGACGGTGCCGGCGACGGTGCCGATCTTGCGTCCGATCTCGAAGGCGTCAATCTCGGCGATCTCGCCGCGCTCCAGGGTGTCGTCAAGTTTCCTGTGCGAATCAAATGCGCGACGTTGGCGTGGAACACCCTTCAACAGGGCATTGACGAGTCCGAGCAATAGTCCGCTCGCCCTAATTCACACACTGCGCGCACCTCGTGCGACCGTTGCGAACGTCGGACCTGTCACATTGCGTCCCGATCTTCTACGGATCGGGAACCTTCTCGTCGTTTCGAACGTTTACCTTTGAGAAGAGGCAACCCGGGTAGGCTGCACGCACGGAGCCCCAGGAGGAGCGACATGGAACAGGCCGGCATCGTGAGCATCATCGACGAAGCCCTCGAGCGCTACGCGAGCCGCGACCTGATCTCCGGATCGGAGATCGTCGACTTCTTGCTCGACCTCCGGAGCGCCGTCGTGTCCGACGCAGCGCTCGCGGCCCTCATCGAACAGGAATCCCAGCCCGCACACTGAGGGCCCGGCCTGGGAAAACGCGAGCCGCGCAGAGTTCTTGCGCGCGCAGCTTGTAGTATTCGCGCGCAGTGGAGCCAGTCGATCCCCCCTCTGAGGCTTCGCGCGCGGGCAGGCTTGCTGCCCAGCGCGGCAAAAGCTCACATCGCCGCACGTTCGCGGTAGTCGCGGTCGTTGTCGCGATTGCCGTGGCCGGGGGTACGGCGTACGCGTTCGTCTTCCGAAGCGACTCGTCGTCGGCCGGAACCGAAGACACCGCGGCGACCGTGGTGACCAATCCGCCGACCACGAAGTCGACGACCACGATCGCTACCACAACAACCTCGACGCTCCCGCCGGTGACGCAGCCGAAGGTCGTAACGATGCCGTCGCCCGGCGGCCTTCGCATCGGCAGCCGCGGCGGCATCGTGCAGATCTACGAGCAGCGCATGAAGGACCTGCACTTCGATCCGGGTCCCGTCGACGGCGTCTTCGACGAAGACACGTACCAAGCCGTGATCGCGGTGCAGAAGTATTACAACCAGCCGCGCACCGGTGTGATCGACACGGGCGTGCAATGGGCGCTGAGCGACTTCAAGTACTCGCCCGCCGAAGCGAACACGGAACCGAACCGCGTCGAGATCGATCTCGACCGTCAAGTGCTCACCGTGTTCCAGAACTGGCAGCCCATCTTGTTGACGACGACGTCGACCGGGAGCGGTGAACACTTCTGCGGTGGCTCCGACGGGTGTCAGTACGCGATCACGCCGACGGGCCACTACCACTTCTACGAGTTCTACAACGGCTGGGACAACGGCAAGCTCGGGCGGATGTGGAACCCCGACTACTTCAACGGCGGCATCGCCGTGCACGGGCTCGCATCGGTTCCGCCGTATCCGGCATCACACGGGTGTGCCCGCATCCCGATCTTCATCGCCGACTACTTCCACACGCTCGTGTCGATCGGTGAGTCGGTGTTCGTCGTCGGCACGCCGATGAAGCCGGGCAGCGGTTACGTCGGTCCGGTCAAGACCCCGCCCGCGGCACCGCAAACGACGCCTGCGACTTCGGCCACGCCGGCGACGACTCCCGCCACGAGTCCGCCCAAGTCGACGCCGACAACGGTGAAATCGACCGGGACCACTGTTCCGAAGAAAAAGAGCTAGGGCACGATCCGGTAGACGAGCAGCCCGGTTGCAACCAGGGTTCCGCTCGGATCGTCGACCTGCATTTCCGGGAAGTGAACGTCACCCTCGTTCTTGCGGCATTTCACGACCAAGACGGTCGCCGCTTGGCGCAAGAACGGCGGTTGTTAGTTACGCGAACGGGTCGGCGAAGGGGTTGTTGCCGATCGTGGGGTCGCTGAACGGGTCGGCGGCAGCCGGTTCGGCGACGGTCATGTCGTCGATGCCGAGTTCGGCCGCGATCGCCTCGTAACCCGTGCGCTCGAGTTCGTCGGCCAGCTCGGGCCCACCGCTCTTCACGATGCGGCCGGCCATGAAGACGTGCACGTAGTCGGGCCGCAGTTCCGTCAACAGACGCGCGTAGTGCGTGATGGCGAGCACGCCGACGTGGTCGTCGCGCGCCAGCGCGGCGACGCGCCGCGCGACCGCGCGCAAGGCGTCGACGTCGAGGCCCGAGTCGATTTCGTCGAGAACCGCGAACTTGGGCTTCAACACCGCGAGCTGCACTGTCTCGGCGCGCTTCTTCTCGCCACCGGAGAACTCGTCGTTGACGCCGCGCACCAAGAGTTCCGGTTGCACGTCGAGCGCCGCCGCTTCGCGCGCAACGGCCTCGGTTTCGTCGGTGCCACGCGCCGCGCCGACGAGCGCGGCGAGCGGAACGCCGGGCACTTCGACCGGATACTGCATGGCGAGGAAGAGGCCGGCGCGCGCCCGTTGCCACGTGGGCTTGTCGAGCAGCTCTTCGCCGTCGATCGTGACGCGTCCTTCGGTGACGTCGTAGTCGCCGCGGCCCATCAATACGTGCGACAGCGTCGACTTCCCAGAACCGTTCGGTCCCATCAACGCATGCACGACACCGGAACCGATTTCCAGATGGACCCCGCGCAGGATCTCGTGACCGCCGACCGTTGCGTGGAGATCCTCGATCTTCAACACACTCACGGCAGTACGACCTTCACGTCGTCACCGTCGACTTGCACGACGTACACGGGCACCGGTTTCGTCGCGGGCAGCGTCTGCGGTTCACCAGTGACCAGCGAGAACGTCGACCCGTGCTTCGGGCACTCGATCTCTTGCTCGTCTTCCCACACGTCGCCTTCGGAGAGCGAATAGTCGGCGTGCGAGCATTCGTCGCCGATCGCGTAGAAGTCGTCGCCGATGCGGACGAGCGCGATGCGATGTCCGTCGACGTCGAAGCGGCGCGCCGAACCGGGCGCGACATCGGCACGACCACACAAGCGGATCGCGTCACCCACGGCCACGCTCCAGCTTGTCGACGACCGCGCGCCGCAATCCTTTGGTGAGCGCGCCCACCGGCAAGCGGTCGAAGACGTCGTCGAAGAAGCCGAGCACGATCAGCCGCTCGGCGTCTTCGGGGGCGATGCCACGCGACTCGAGGTAGTAGCGCTGTTCGTCGTCGATCGGCCCGACGGTCGAGGCGTGCGAACACCGCACGTCGTTCGCTTCGATCTCGAGGTTCGGAATCGATTCGGCACGGGCGCCCTCGGTCAACACCAAGTTGCGGTTCGTTTGGTACGCATTCGCTTTCTGCGCCGGCCGCCGCAAGCGCACGAGCCCCGAATACACCGAACGGGCTTCGTCTTCCACCGCGCCTTTGAACAGCAAGTCGCTGCGCGTATACGGCGCGTTGTGATCTTGCAGCGTGCGGAAGTCGAGCATCTGGTCGCCGTCACCGAAGTACACAGCAAGCTGATCACTCTCGCTGCTCTGCCCGTCGAGCCGGGCTTCGCTGCGCAGACGGGCATAGTCGCCGCCCAACGCAACCGCCGAGGTTTTGACCGTCGAGTCGCGGCCGAGCTCGGCGCGCTGGAACCCGAGATGCCAGGTGCGCGGACCGTGCTGCTGCACCGAGAGGTAACGCAGGTGCGCGTTGTCGTCGACGAGCAGTTCCGTGACCGCGTCGACGAGATGATCCGTTGCCGGCGAGCCGAAGCGGTCGAGCACCGTGGCTTCCGCGCCTTCGGCAAGATGCACGAGCGTGTGCGGGAACGAGGCCCGGCCGTCACCTTCACACCAGTGCAAGATGAGAATGGGATCTTCGACGACCACGCCCGCAGGCACGTTGACGAACGCGCCACCGGCCAGGAACGCATCGTGGAGCGTGGTGAACGCGTCGGCCGTCGCCGCCGACGCGCGGCCCAGCAGTTCGCGCACCACGTCGTCTTCGCACGTCGCGATTCCGCACGCCCGCACGCCCTTCGCTTCGAGCGACGGATCGAGCTCGTGATGCACGACGCGGCCGTCGCGCACGACGATCATGCCCGCGTGTTTGCCGGCTTCGGCTGCCCACGGACCACCACCGGGCGCCCGTTCGTCGCCGGCGCGGCCGAGTTCGGCTTCCACGAACGGCCGGTACTTGTCGAGATCGAGTTCGTCGATACGCGAGTAACGCCAGATCTCTTCCGACGGCGTCGGCCACGTCAACCCGTCGAGTTTCTCCGCGGCGGCGACGCGCCGTTGCACGAGCCACTCGGGACCGCCAAGAGCGCGCGCGGCATCAACTGTGAACGCCGTCATGGCCTCAGCCGACCGCGCCTTCCATGTTCAGCTCGATCAAGCGCGACAACTCGACCGCGTACTCCATCGGCAGCGTCTTGGTGATCGGCTCGATGAAACCGTTGACGATCATCGCCGTTGCCTGCTGTTCGGTGAGGCCGCGGCTGCGCAGATAGAAGAGCTGGTCGTCGCCGACCTTCGACACGGTGGCTTCGTGGCCAATGCGCGCGTCCTTCTCTTCGATCTCCATGTAGGGGTACGTGTCGCTGCGCGACTCCTCGTCGAGGATCAGCGCGTCGCACCGCACGTGGCTCTTGACGTGGTGCGCGCCTTCCTCGACCCGCACGAGCCCGCGGTACGTCGTGCGACCGCCGTCCTTGCTGATCGACTTCGAGTCGATGATCGACGTCGTTTCCGGTGCCGCGTGCGTCATCTTGGCGCCCGCGTCCTGGTGCTGGCCGGGACCCGCGTACGCAACCGACAACACTTCGCCGTGCGCCTTCGGGCCGACCATCACGACGGCCGGGTACTTCATCGTGAGCTTGGAACCGAGGTTGCCGTCGATCCATTCGACCGTGGCTTCGGCTTCGGCGCGCGCGCGCTTTGTGACCAAGTTGTAGACGTTGGGCGACCAGTTCTGAATGGTCGTGTAACGGATGCGGCTGCCCTTGAGCGCGATCAGCTCGACGACCGCCGAGTGCAACGAGTCGCTCGTGTACACCGGCGCGCTACAGCCTTCGACGTAATGCACCGACGCGCCTTCGTCGGCGATGATCAACGTGCGCTCGAACTGGCCCGCGTTTTCGGCGTTGATGCGGAAGTACGCCTGCAACGGCATGTCGACATGCACGCCCGGCGGCACGTAGATGAACGAGCCGCCTGACCACACCGACGAGTTCAGCGCCGCGAACTTGTTGTCGCCCGGCGGGATCACCGTGCCGAAGTACTTCTGCACGAGCTCCGGATAGTCGACGACCGCTTGATCCATCGAGGTGAAGAGAATCCCCTGCTTCTCCAGGTCCTCGCGGTTCTTGTGGTACACGACTTCGGACTCGTACTGCGCGGTGACGCCGGCGAGGAACTTGCGTTCGGCTTCGGGAATGCCGAGCTTCTCGTACGTCGCCTTCATGCCCTCGGGGAGCATGTCCCAGTCGCTGACGGTCTCGCCCGACGTCGGCTTCAAGTAGTAGTAGATGTCGTCGAAGTCGATCGTCGGCATGTTCTTCGCGAACCAGTCGAGCATCGGCTTGCGCTCGAACCGCTTCAGCGAGTTCAGCCGGAACTTCGTCATCCACTCCGGCTCGGACTTGTGGTGCGAGATGTCGCGGACCGTCTGCTCGTTCAAACCCTTCGTAGGGTTGTAGACGTAGTCGTCGGTCGCGTCGTGCCAGCCGAGCTTGTATTTGCCGAGATCGATGCCCGAAACGGCCATCGGAAGCCTCCTCGAGACCGGCGCGTGAGGGGTTCTCCGCCGGTAATTAACACTACCGCCATAGTAACAATCCGAACCCACCCAAACAATCCCGAGCGGGCCGGGCCGCGCGCCCGCGCGTGCCTACGGGCGAGTTGTCGTGGATGACGGGACGGTTGTGGTGGTGGAGGCCGGCGGCGCGCTCGTAGCCGTGAGCTTGGCTTCGGCGGCGGCCACGTCTTCCTGCGCCTGCTGCACGTGCTTCTGGTACCCAGCGAGGTCCTTGTTCGCGAGCGCAGTATTGGCCGCCGCGAACTCGGCATTGGCCGCGGCGAGCAGCTGGTCGACCGTCTGGCCCGACGGCGGCGGTGTCGTTCCCCCACTCGACGGAGTCGTCGTGGTGGTGGTCGACGCACCCGGGGTCTGACCCGGGCCGGTGATGCTCGTGATCGGCGTGCCGCTCTGCACGTCCTTTTGCAGTGTGGTCTCCGTGTTGTTCAACAACGCAGTGACCGCGTCGTTCACGTCGATACCGAGGACGGCGCGGTTGCCGAGCGCGGCCGCGACGAATTTGAAGCGCGGGAATGTCGACGATCCCTCGCCGACCAACCAGATCGGCCGGAAATACACCACCGTGTTGCCGACGGGTATCAACTGCACTTCGCCCGGCAACACGGCCGACCCGCCTTGGCCGAGCAGTGTGAACTGCGAACTGATGAATTGATCGGAGAGGATCGCGGTTGCGGCCTGGCTTGGTGACGGCGCGCTCGTGTTCGCGACGTTGTAAAGCACGATCTGTCCGTAATGTTCGGGATCAGAGCGCGCGAAGACAAACGAAGAGAGGATGCCGTTCGTATTTCGAGGCGTGAACGATCTCTCGATCACAAATTCCTGCCCCGCTTGCTGCCCAATCTGACCGGGCAACTGCATCGTCAGATAGATCGGATCGATCGGACTCGTTCCCGCGGCAAGGGTGGTGTTGCGGCCGCCGTTGCTGCCACCCGATGGTGACGTCGTTGCGGTCGTCGCGCCGCCGGCCGCTTCGGGCGTTGTCGCGATGTCCCAGATGGCCTGCTTGTTGAAGAACTGCACCGGATCGGTGATGTGGTACAGCGCGTATTGCTGCGTTTGTACGTCGAACAGGTCTTCGGGATAGCGCCAGTGCGCGACGAGGTCTTGCGGCATCTGGCTCACGTCGGTGAACAGGCTCGGGAACGCCGAGCGATACGCCTGGATGATCGGATCCGTTGGATCGACGACGTAGAACTTCATCGTTCCGTTGTACGCGTCGATCGTCACCTTCACCGAGTTACGCGCGTAGTTGATCTCGTTCGAAAGCCCGCTGCCGTCGGGACCGTTGATCGATTGCGAATACGGATAATTGTTCGACGTCGTATACCCGTCGAGCATCCAGAAGATCTGCCCGTTCGACACAACGGGATACGGGTCCGCGTCGAAGTGCAAGAACGGCGCCGCCGTCTGTACGCGCTGCATGATGTCGCGGTTGTAGATGACGCGCGACTGGCTCGTCAGCTGGCTCGAGACGAACAGGTTCCAGTCACCGAATCGCAGTGCGAGCGCTGCTTTGCGCAGGAAGCTCGAGACCTGCACGCCGGCGTCACCGCCGTACGTCGTCGTCTTCGTGCTGCCACCGCTTGTCGCTTCTTGCTCTGCGACCTTGGTGTTGACGACCGCGTAACCGCCGAAGTGCTCACCGAAGTAGACGCCGGCGGTGTTTTGGTTGATCGGCAGGTCGCCCGTGGGCGGGATGCCCTGCAAGATGTAGCTCGGCTGGTCCTGTTGATGATCGTCGGCCGCGGCCGCGACCACCCCGAAGCCGTGCGTATAGACAAGGTGTTGGCTCGTCCACGAGTTGTCGGGCAAGTGGCCCTGGTCGAGCTCGCGCAGCGCGATAAGCGTCGGCTTGTCCATCTCGTCGCCGATCTTGTAGCGATCGACCGAGACACTGTTGAAGTCGTAGAACGGCGAGATCGCCTGCGTGACCTGGAACGCTTGCTTCGCCGGATCGGGGTCGTAGAGCCGGACGTTGGCGAGCGTGTCGGTGGCGGCCTTCGTCGCAGTGGGATTCAGCGTGTTCGTGTAGTTGAACTGCTGCGTGTTGATCGTCTTGGGCGAAAGATTGAACGCGTCTTGCGTCGCCGCGATGTTGCGCACGATGTACTGCTGTTCGCGCGCGAGTTCGTTCGGCTGCACCGTGAAGCGTTGGATCACGGCCGGATAGATCGCACCGATCACAATCGAGATGAAGCCCCACAGACCAACGGCGATGATCGGGAAGATCCAGCCCTTGCGCCAGATGTTCACGATGAACAACGCCGCGGCGGCGATCGAAATGACGATCAGGAGGCGCAGCGCTGGGAGCCGCGCGTGCACGTCGGTGTAGGTGGCACCGTCGACGAAGCCGTTGTGCGAAAGCGTCAGCGAGAATTGGGCGAGGTAGTACTGCACCGTCTTGGTGAGCGCCATCAGCGCGAGCAACACCGAGAGGTGCACCTTCACTTGCGGCGTGACGCGCTGGAACGGGCTCTGAATCCGGATGCCGCCGTTCAAGTAGTGGAACACCGCAGTGACGATGAGCACGACGAGCAATGCGTTGAAGACCCAGCCCGCCGCGAATTGATAGAAGGGCAGCCGGAAGACGTAGAAGCCGATGTCCTTGTGGAACTGCGGATCCTTCGTGTGGAAGCTCTTCGCATGCGAGAAGAGCACCCACGCTTGCCACTGAGCCGCGACGCCGCTGCCCATGACGATCGCGAAGAACAAGGAGACGAGCACGCGCACGCGCCCGGCGTAGGGCGCGACATAGCCGCGGTAGCGCTCGATGATCTCGTCTTCCGGACCGCTGCCGCGGTAACGCGGCGCAACGCGATCGGCGACGATCAAGTTCACGAGCATCAGCACGAAGAACAAGGCCGAGAAGATCAGCGCCGGAACGATCTTGGCGCTGATCAACGAGCGCCAGGTGTGCGCAAAGCCGACGTCCTGGAACCAGAGGTAGTCGGTGTAGACGCGCGCGAGTCCGCGCAAGCTCAACAGCAGAACGACAATGAGGACAGCAGCGATGATCAGCCAGCCGCGAAGGCCGAGCTTCCGTCGCCGCGTCTCTACGGGCGGAACGCGCATCGGGCCGCAATCTATGCGCGGCGCGCGACCATTGCGGTGTCGCGCGCCCGCTGTGGATTGGTTGGGGTGTGGCTATGCGCTCGCAGTAGGCGCGACGATGAGATCAGCGGGCGCAAGCAGGCACCGGCAACCCGGGTGCGCAGGCGGATGCACCTGCCCGGTTGGGAAAACGCTGGATTTCGTCGTCGGTTCGAGGCCGTTGTCGTCGCAGTCGGAGCAGCGTCCCTCTTCGAGCGGTATCCACCACAGCACCGAATCCTCGGGTACCGCGTCGTAGACGCCGCGCGACCAGACGAACGCAAGCACCTCGGCCAGCGCGCGTTCGAGCGACTGGTTCTTCCACTCGCGATAGCGCGCACCGATGCGCTCGACGAGCCCGCCGGTGTCGCCTTCTTCACCCGAGTCGATCGCGACCGATACGCGCAGGCGCAGCGGCGCGACGACCGCGTCGGCGGCCTCGCGCACGAGTTCGGCATCGGCCGGAGCGGCTTCACCACCCGCGGCTACCCGACCGGCGCCGTAGGCCTGGTCGACCGCGTCTCGGAGCACGTCGCCCCACGACGCCAGCAGCGCGTCGAGATCGGGAAGCACCTGGGCTGCGCTCGGCCGGCCCTTGTGCCGGCGGACGGCATCGAGCAACGCGTTCTGATCGTCCTGGGCACTGCGCTTCGCCCGCTTGACGAGCGTGGGAAGCAACGGATCGATGGCATCGCCCCGCAGGTCGCGCCATTCGGATGCCGTAAACCGCTGGTCGACCGGTTCGAGAGCCGGTTCGCCGGCTTGCTCGTCGGCCTCGCCAACCAGGTTCTCCGGTTCGGGCTCGATTTCGGGAGCGGCAACGACGGTGATCTCGGTGATGGTCGCGACCGCGCCGACCTCGACGGTCGTATCCGGAGCCGGGCCGTCGTCGTGACCGGCCCGGATGCGAGCAAAGAGCGAGTCGACGTCGGCGAGCGCGCGGCGCGTTTCGTCGGTGTCCTGTCCGTCGTCGTCGGTGCGTTCGGACGCTTCGAGCGCGCGCATGTCGACGAGCTGCGTCGATTCGCCATCGGGCTCGGGCGGGGCTGCACCTTCGAGTGCTTCGATCTCGGCTTCGACTTGTTCGGCAATGTCGACCGGTTGCGGCTCGGGCGCGAGCGCGCGCTCTTCGGCAGCGCGGCCTTCGACTTGCGCGAGTGCTTCGGTCGCGTCGAGGAACGTTCGCTTCACCGTGCGGTAGGCGTCGAGCAAATGATCGCGACCCACACGCAATTGTTCGATCTGCGCGTTGAGGAGCGCGCGCCGCCGCACCAGATCGACGAGCACGCGCTCGCGCGCATGCTTCGCCTCTTCGATCATCTCGCGACCTTGTTGCCGCGCCGCTTCGAGAATCTTCTCGGCTTCGGCGACGGTCGCGTCGGCAAGCGCTTGCGCGCGCGCTTCCGCCGCACTCGCGGTGTCGGCGGCAACCGCCTCGATCTCCTGCCGGCGGCGCGTGACGTGGTCGTCGACTTCTTGCAGCGCGCGCGTCGCAGTTTCTTCCGCGTCGGCGCGCACCTTCGCCGCGTGCTCGTCCGCCTTGCGGCGAATGTCGTCGCTCGCCTCCCGGGCGGACCGCAGCAGCCGGGCGGTTTCTTCGCCCAGCGCGTCGAGCAGTTCCTGCTCGGTCAGCGGCCGGGGCGTACGCAGCTGCTCCTCGAGCGCATCGATCGCAACTTCGAGCTCGCGTTCGCGCTCCTGCGCGGTGAGGAGCTCGTCGGCCACGCGCTTCAAGAACGCGCGCACCTCGGATTCGGCGTAACCGCGCACACCTTTGCCGAAGGATCGCGTTGCGACCTCTTCAGCCGTGAGATGCGGAGTGCTCGAAATGAGCCGCTGGCGCCGATCGAAATCTGTCATCCGGGAATCCCCCCAACAAACCTGCATGCAGGTAGGCGCTCCTCCGCCCGCGGGGCATGGTAACCGGCGCTCTCGAAAAACGCCCGAGCGAGATGCGATTCAGGCAGCAGCAGTAAGTGTCGGGCCGACCTTGACAACCGGCTTGCCGCCGTTGTTCTGCAACACCGCGAGCGCTTCGGAGAACGTTGCGACCGGAATCACCTTGAGTCCCGATCCCGCTTTCTGCTGCGCGGTCGCGAGATCTTTCTTACAGCCGGCAACGTCTCCCTCTTCCGGCAAGCACGCGGGAACGATGAACACCTTCGCGTGACGTGCGCGCGCGGCGACGGCCTTCTGCGCGATGCCGCCGATCTCACCGACGTTCCCGTCGATGTCGATCGTTCCGGTGACTGCAACGCGGTTCCCGCCGGTCAGGTTGCCGGGCGTGATCTGGTCGAGGATCGCAAGCGTCATCGCGAGGCCGCCGGACGGCCCGCCGATGCCCGCGGTATCGACCGAGACCTGCACGGGGAAGTCGTAGTGCTGGAAGACGCGCACACCCATCTCGGGACCGGCGCTGCCCTGCGCGATACCGACCTTGACGGTCATCGGCTTGCCGGCGCGGATGATGCCGAGCGTGATCGTTTCACCGGCCCGGTGCGAGCGCACCGCGGCCGTGAGGTCGGGTCCTTGCACGATCTTCTTGCCGTCGGCCGACACGATGAGGTCGCCGGCCTTCAACGTCTTCGACGCGGGCTTCGACGGCAACACTGCTTGCACGACGTAACCCGGGGCCGGCTTCACCGTGAAGCCCGCGGCTTGCAGCGCGACTTTGGTCGCCGCGATCTTGGCGTCGTTCATGTCGGCTTGCGCTTCGGCGTCGAGATCGGGTTGCGGTTCGTTCGTTGGGTTGACCGCGGAGTTCTTGAGCAACTCCGCGTTCTTGTCGAACTTCGCGAACAGGTAACGCCAGTACGAGATGTTGTTGCGTTCGCGCACGTACAACAAACGGATGTCGCCCGTATCGGGAAACGTCTTCGCGCCGTTGACTTGCACGAGTGTGTTCAGCGCGACCGCGTCGCCCGGCGTGATCTCCGAGTACGGCATCTTCTTGACGAAGCCGCCGACGCCAACCGCAAGCACGAGTACCGCGACGCCGATCGCGACCCAGCTGTACCAACGCATGCGCCGCCGGGGCGGCGCCGCTTCGATGGGGCCCGGCACGGGTGCGGGAGGGGGCGGAGGCGCGAACGCAGTCGGTTCGGCAAGCGGCTCGTTCGGGTCCATTCCTTCAGCTTTTCGGGCAGCGCGCCGACCCAAGGAAGAGAGCGGCTCGCCGTCCCACCCCGAGGAGCGACCTGGTGTCCATCGCCCAACAGAGTGCCATGTCACAGGTTGCCGCCCGGCCGCGGCACACGCACGCGCTCAAGCTCGTTCCTGAGGTCCAACGCAATCGGACGTTGCTCAAGATTGCAGTCCTAGTAACTGCCACCGCCTTGGGAGCTTCCCTGGCGGCAGCTGTGGTCGCCCTGGGAATGCTGATGGTCGCCACCAAGGTGGGCGGTTAGCTTCAACATCTATGGAGCGCCCGGCCGACGTCGTCACGTCGACCGATTGGCAGGCGCAGGCTCGGATCTTCGCCGCTGACCTGCCCGGATCCCTACGGGCGTTCGGGCTGGCGGGTGTCGTTCGCACCGCCCCGCGACCGGAAGCGGCGGCGCTCTGGCGGGAAGCCGCGGTCGACCCGGACCCGCGGGTGCGGTTACGCGCCGCGCAGCTGGCGCCCGAACTGGGCCGCTCGGCGACCAGCGGCCTGCTCGCCACCCTCCTGGGCGACGACGACGCGTGGGTCGCCGAAGCCGCCGCCTTCGCGATCGGCGAGCATCCGCGGCCCGCGCGCGTTGCGACCGACGCGCTCGCCGAGGCGGCCGCGCACCACGAAGATCCGCTCGTGCGGGAAGCCGCGGTCGCGGCCTTGGGTGCGCGCGGCGATCCCGCGACGCTGCCGATCGTCTTACGCGCGTGTGACGACAAACCGGCGATCCGCCGGCGTGCGGTGCTGGCGCTCGCGGCGTTCGAAGGGCCCGACGTGGAGGCGCGCCTTCGTGCCGCGCTCGACGACCGCGACTGGCAGGTTCGCCACGCCGCCGAAGACCTACTCCATGAACAAGTCGCGGAGTGAGTCGAAGCTTTCGAGACAACGACCGGCGCCGAGCACCACACATTCCAACGGCGCGTCGACGAGGTGCACGGGCAAGTCGGTTTCGTCGCTGATGCGACGGTCGAGGCCGCGCAACATGCCGCCGCCACCGACCAAGTGCACGCCGTTGAGGATCAAGTCCTGCGCAAGCTCAGGTGGTGTGCGCGCCAAACACGCGATGACCGCGTCGCAGATTGCGCGCAACTGTTCCTCGATCGCGGCGCGCACTTCCTCGGGCACGAGCATGATCGTTTTCGGCAGCCCCGACATGAGATCGCGGCCACGAACTTCGGCCTTGAACTCGTCGTCGACGGGATACGCGGAACCGATCGCGAGCTTGATCTCCTCCGCGGTTCGTTCACCGATCGCGATGCCGTACTCGCGTCGCACATAGGCCTGAATCGCGGCGTCGATGTCGAAGGAACCGACGCGCACGGCCTCGAGCGCGACGACGCCGCCCAACGAGATCACCGCGATCTCGGTCGTGCCACCACCGATGTCGATGACCATGTTGCCCATCGGCTCGTGAATCGGGAGCCCGGCGCCGATCGCGGCCGCCATCGGCTGTTCGAGCAGGTGCGTCTGCGCGCTGCCGGCGCGCCGCGCCGCTTCGAGCACGGCGCGCTTCTCGACGTGCGTGATCGCCGAGGGAACGCAGATCAACACGCGCGCACGCGACAACCGGTTCACGCCGGCCCGTTGGAACAGCAGCCGGATCATCCGCTGCGTGATGTCGAAGTCGGTGATGGCCCCACCGCGCAACGGCCGCACCGCAATGATGTAGCCGGGCGTCCGGCCGATCATCTGCCACGCTTCGTGCCCCATGGCGAGCACGTCCTGCGTACGGCTGTTGAGCGCGATCACCGTCGGTTCGTTGAGGATGATTCCGTTGCCGCGCGCGTAGACAAGGGTGTTGGCAGTACCCAAGTCGATGGCGAGGTCGCGCGGCAGGGCAGGCTCCTACTCGCTCTTGCGCCGTCGACGCGAAGTGGTTTCGCCCGCGTCGGGCGCAAGCGCGCGCCGGCCGCGTTCGAACTCGGCGATGCTGTGTTCCATCGACGTGGGGCGGCGGTTGCGCCACAGGACAATCGCAATGCCGACTGCGCTGGCAATGACCGCGAATAAGAGGAACGCCATCTCAGCCTCTCGGCACCGCGCGAATCGGGTGCTGTTCAACGGCCCAGTCGGAACCGCCCGCCCAATGTTCTTGCTTCCAGATCGGCACTGTTTCTTTCAACGTGTCGATCGCGTAGGACGCCGCGTCGAACGCGGCCCGCCGGTGCGGCGCCGACACGGCGATCACCACGCTCGCTTCGGACAGCTCGAGTTCGCCGACGCGGTGAAGCACCGCGACGCGTTCGAGCTCAGGCCAGCGGGCGCGCATGTCGGCCACGATCGCGAGCATCGCGCGGGTGGCCGGTTCCTCATAGGCCTCATAGGTCATCGCCCGCACCCCGTCCCGACCCTCGGCGTGATCTCGCACGACGCCCGAGAAGGAAACGACCGCGCCGGAACCGGCCGTCGTCACCCACGAAATCGCGGCGTCGGCGGCCAGTGGCTCGGTTGTGAGCGCGACCCAATCGCGCGCGATCGGCAGGAGGCCGGAACACGGGCGCAGTCTAGGAAAGGAGCTTCGTCGAGCGCCCGACGACATCTCGCGGCGGCGCGAGGCCGCGGTCGATTGCGAGGGACGCGTCATTACACTCATCTCCTTATGGGGCACGGCGACGAGGACGAGCCCCTCGCCGAGGGCCGCGGGAACGAAGACGACGGCGAGGGCCACGACGACGCTCCCCGGAGCGCCGTGCCGGATCCTCTCGACCGCCTCTGGCGCCATCCGACCGAGCTGCCCTTGTCGGCCGGCTTCGCGGGAACACCCGCGCCCGCCCGATCGACCGGTCGTCGGACCCGATCCTGGCTGGTGCCGCTCGCCGCGGGCGCGGCCGGTGCGCTCGTGACGCTCGTGGTGCTCGCCGCCGCCGGCGTCTTTCACAAGGACTCCCCGCCGACTCCGACCCTCACGGCTCGGGCACCCGATCCGTCGGTAACTGCGCAGGAGATCGCGGCCCGAGTCGGCATTTCGGTCGTGACGATCGTCGCCCACGACAGCGCCGGGACGCGCCGCGGTTCGGGCGTGTGTGTCCGCCACGGTGGTGAGTTGCTCACGACCGCGCGCCTGGTCGGGAACGCCACGTCGGTTGACGTGGTCACGAACGACGGCCAGCACCACACCGCGCACGTCGTCGGCCGTGACCGGACCACCGACCTCGTGCTGCTCGACGTCGACGCCGACGCGAGCGTGCCGGCTGCACAGCTTGCGAGCACCGCACCCACGACGGGCACCGGCGTCTGGGTGGTCGGCGCGCCTTCGCCGGGCGCGAAAGCGGCGTGGATGAGCAACGGCGTCTTGTCGTCGAACAATGTGATCGTCGCGACCATGGCGGGTCCGACGACGAGCGGGCTGATCGAAACCGATGCCGCCACGAGCGAGGGCGCCGCCGGTGGTGCGCTCGTCGACCACAGCGGCTCCGTCGTCGGCATCGTGCTCGACCACGTCGACACCAACGGCACGACGTACGCAGTCCCGATCTCCGATGCAGTTTCGGTCGCCAAACAACTGGACGACAATGGTGTCGTCGAGCACGGCACGGCGGGATTCGTCGGCGGGGACACGACCAACGGACCGACCGTCGAGACCGTGACTGCGGGCGGTCCGGCCGCCCGCGCCGGCATCCGCCCCGGCGACGTCGTGATGGCGGTCGACGGGCGCGCCGTCGATTCGATGAGCGACGTGGAAGCCCTCGTCCGGGGCGACAGTCCTGGACAACCAGTCACCTTCCAGCTCGCGCGCGACAAGAAGCAGGTCAACGTGCGCGTGGTGCTCGGCTCGACAGCAGGCTGAACGGTGGCCGTGCGGACGTAGCGAAGCCACGGACGGCGAAGCGAGGGAGCCATGTGCTGACGCGTACGATGGCGGCGTGACCGGCGAAGACCAGCTCGACGACCTCGACCGCGAGCTCCTGAACGCCGTGCAGTGGGACTTCCCACTCGACGCGCGGCCGTTTGCGGTGCTCGCTGAACGCCTCGGCATGAGTGAGCCCGAGGTTCGCGAGCGTGTACAGAAAGTGAAGGACGCGGGCGTATTGCGCCAGTTGTCGGCGATCTTCGACACGCGCGCGTTGGGTTACAACTCGGCGCTCGTTGCCGCGAAGGTCGATCCGGAGCACGTCGACGCGGCCGCCGCGGTCGTGAGCGCGCATCCGGGTGTGAGCCACAATTACAAGCGCAACCACACGTACAACCTTTGGTACACGGTCGCAGTTCCGCCCGGCGAGTCACTCGACGACCACATCGACGTGCTGCACCACGATTCGGGCGCGCTCGTCACGCGCAAGCTGCCGACGATCACGCTCTACAAGATCGGCGTGAAGCTCGACATGACCGGTCAGACCGCGGCGAACGCGAAGGCCGAAGTGCTCGAGCACGAACGTCCGGAACGCCGCGCCGAAATGCCGGCGCCCGACCTCACCGACCTCGAAGTGGCCGCGATCCGCGTCGTGCAACACGACCTGCCCGCGATCGAGCGGCCGTTCGCGGCGTACGCCGAACAGATCGGCGAAGGCGTGACGGAAGACGATGTGCTCGCGATGCTCGCGTCGTTCAAAGAACGCAAGCTGATGCGGCGCTTCGCGGCCGTGATGAATCACCGCAGCGCTGGTTTCAAAGCCAACGCGATGGGCGTGTGGGCCGTGCCCGAGTCACAACTCGGCGAGATCGGTCCGCAGATGGCGGGCTTTGCCGCTGTGTCGCACTGCTATCGCCGGCCGACCTACGACGACTGGCCCTACAGCGTGTTCACGATGGTGCACGGGCGCAGCGCGCGTGACTGCGAAGCAACGGTCGACGCGATCCGAACGGAAACCGGGATCGACGAGTACTGCCTGCTGTGGTCGATCAAGGAATACAAGAAGGTCCGGCTCGAGTACTTCACGCCCGAGTGGGACGCCTGGGCCGCGAAACACCTCAGCTGACCCGCACGAGGCGTCGCTGATGCCGCGTGAGACGGCCTCAGCGACGCCTCTTGCGTGAGCGCGTGAGCCACCAGGTTCCGAGGGCCGCTCCGACGGAAACCGCGCCGGCGCCGACGAGCCACGGCAACACACTCGTGTCGCCTACCGGCGTTGCGAGCAGGATGGCTTCGTCGTTCGAGTGACGCGGCTTCCAGCCCGTCGACTTCAACCGGTCGTTCGCAACAACCCACGGTTGTGCGAGATACGGCAGCACCGACGCGGGCGCGTCGCCGAGACCGGTCGACCAACCGGCCGCGAGCACGCGCCCCGCCAACTCGTAGGGCATGCCCGGCACGCGCCGGCCCGGTAACAACGCGGCGGCATCGTCGTTGGCGAGCCAGCCGTCGGCCGCGACGTTGTACGCGCCGTCGAGATCGGTGTTCGTCGCGACTTCGAGCGCGGCCGCGGCGTCGTCGACGTGCACCACCTGCACGGGTGGCTGCGCGCCGCGCACGCGCACCGGCGCCCGGCCGAGCGCGGCCGCGGCGAACAACGAGTGCGCGCCCGCGCCGACGACCGGCGCGATCCGCAGTCGCACAGCCTGGCGGCCGGGCTGCGCGTGTTCCCACTCCGCGAGCAAGCGCTCGCATTCCGCGTCGACGATCGCGGGCAGGTACCCGGGACTTGGCCGCAACGCGGCGTCCTCGGTGAGCGGCACGGGATTATTCGCCCACGCGCCGTACACCGCGGTGCTCGACGGCCGGACGACCTTCGCAATTCCGGCGCGCGTCGCGGTCTCGAGCACGCGCCGGGTACCGCCGACGTTGACGCGCGTGAACAACTCCTCGTCGTTCATCGGACCGATGACTGCGGCAAGGTGCACGATCACGTCGGCGCCGCGCACGTACGGCGTCAGGTCGGCGCCCAACACGTCGAGGCGATGGAATTCCAGCTTGCGAGCCCGGCGCGCCGGATCACGGACGTCGAGCCCCACAATGCGGTCGACACGCGGGCTGGCGTCGAGCAACGGCAGCAATCGTTGCCCGAGAAAGCCCGAGATGCCGGTGACTGCGATCACCCGAACGCCTTCGACTTGATCGCCGTTCATGCTCCATAGACTGGCCTAGTGAGCGACGTTCCCCAAATGCCGGGCATGCCGAACCCGTTCGGGAACTTCGGCAACATCGACTGGAACGAAGTCATGCAGATGTTGCAGTCGCCCGGCCCCGTGAACATGAAAGTCGCGCGGGCGACCGCGGAAGCCGTCGCGGTCAGCGATCTCGAGACCGGCGAACAACGCCCGGAACCGCCGATTGCACCGGACGCGACGAAGGCATTCGACGACGTCGTGCGCGCGACACAACTCACGGTTGCCGATGCGACCAGTCTGTCGGGCGCACTGTCAGTGCCGTTCCGCGCAGTCGATCGCAAGGGCTGGTCGACCACCACCCTCGACGCCCTGGAACCGGTGTTCGCGTCCCTCGCGCAGGCGCTGTCGCGCGGCCAACTCGGCGGCGCCGCCGCGCCCGAAGGGATGGCGGGCTTTTCGCCGGAAGCGTTCTTGCCGATGATCATGCAGCAGCTCGTCCCGTTGTTGCTCGGAACGTGGGCGGGCTCGATGATCGGCTCGCTCGCGCACCAGGCGCTCGGGCAATACGACCTGCCGTTGCCCCTCGCCGGCGAACCCGCGTTGTTGTTCGTGGTGCGCAACGTCGACGATTTCGCGGAGGAATGGTCGCTGCCGATCGACGAACTGCGCTACTCGCTCGCGTTACGCGAAGTCGTGCACGGCGCCGAGCGTTCGGTGCCGTGGGTGCGCGATCGGCTCGTTCGGCTCGCAAGCGCGTACGTCGGCGGTTACGAAGTACAGACGTCGGCGCTCGAAGAGCAGTTCGGCAACTTCGACATGAACGACCCGTCGTCGATGACCGGCATCGACGAGCTGGCCAACCCCGACGCGTTGCTCGGCGCGATGCAGTCCGAGCAGCAAAAGCCGCTCCTCGAAGAGCTCCAGCGGTTCGTGTCGGTGCTCGAGGGTTACACCGACACTGTCGTTTCAAGACTTGGGCACGGCATGGCCGCGTCGCACGATCGCATTGACGAAGCGCTGCGCCGTCATCGCCTGGAGCGCGGCGAGGCCGGCGGCTTCGTCGACCGCTTGCTCGGCCTGCAACTTGACCGCGACCACTACGAAGCGGGTGTCGCGTTCTGCCGCGGCGTCGTCGAACGCAGCGACGACACCCTCGACCAGCTCAACCGCCTCTGGAGCGACGAAGCAATGGTGCCGACACCGGCCGAACTGCAAGCGCCCGGCCTCTGGTTGGCACGCATCGACCTGCCGACCGAATGAAGATCGGCGTCGTCGGCGCGGGCGTGATGGGTGGCGGCATCGCGCAGGTCTGCGCGGTCGCCGGTTTCGACGCGGTCTGTTACGACATCGATGCCGCCGCGCTCGACGCCGCGCGTGAACACGCAACGACCGGACGCTTCGGTCTCGAAAACGCCGTCGCGCGCGGTTTGCTGTCGCGGGAGAACGCCGACGCGGCGGGCGCGCGCATCACGTTCACCGGAACGTTCGACGACGCGGCCAACACCGACATCGTGATCGAAGCGGTCCCCGAACGGCTCGACATCAAGATGCGCGTGTTTCGCGATCTCGACCGCGCCGCGCCGGCGACGACAATCTTGGCGTCGAACACGTCGGGATTGCCGATCACGGCGTTGGCGGCGGCGACTGATCGACCCGACCGCGTGATCGGCTGGCACTGGGCGTCGCCCGCGCCGGTGATGAAACTCGCGGAGATCGTCGTCACGCCCGCAACGAGCGACGCGACGGCCGAGGCCGTGAAAGACGCGGCGGCGCGCTGCGGCAAGCACCCGATCGTCGTGAAAGACAATCCGATGCAGTGGGGCTTCGTCGCCAACCGTGTGTACTTCGCGATGGTGCGAGAGGCGCAACGCGTCGTCGACGAAGGCATCGCGACGCGCGACGAGGTCGACCAGTTGATGATCGACTGCTACCGCTGGCCGAGCGGCCCCTTCGGCATGGTCAAAGGCGCCGGCTCCGGCTGGTCCTAATTGGCTGGAGCGTCGCTTTGCTTGCCTCAGACCAGCAATACGACGCTCGTTCCGACTAGAAGCTGCTGAGCAGGGCGGGGGCAGGCTGGGTCAAGAACATGGCGTCGGCGCGCAACAACACCGCCGGATCGTTCGCCTCGACCAGACCGGCCTGCGCCAACTCCGTCCAGCGGTTGCCGCCGAGCATGCACGCGCCCAACGTTGCGGTGCTGCACGAAATGTCGGGCGCCGCGCTCGTGGCCGTGCACTTCGCACCGTCGGGACCACCGTCGAGCGCGACCGTCGAATGGGTGCCGTCGGGTGCGACAAACGCGAAGTTGAGCACGCCGTCGATCGCGTAGGTCCGCGCGCCGAACACGCGCGCGCAGTCGAACGGCGCGATCCACAAACCGTCGTTCAGATGGTCGACGCGGATTCGGCGACCATCGCGCACCAGCCAGCGCAACGGATCGTCGATCGGCGCGGTATCGATTTCGATGACGTCGACCAAGTCGACCCCGAAGATGTAACGCCACAAGGCGGCGCGCGCCGAACCGTCCGAGGCTTGCAAGTCCCAGACGTGGAGCTTCTTACTCGGAAGGCCGCCGACCCAGCCTTCGGTGATCTCGTATGCGACGTACGCGTCGTCGTTCCCGGCCGCGTCACTGTGCACCACGAAGAAGCACGCCTTCTTCGGTTCGAAGACGTACTCCCAGTACACCTGCGGCCACCAAAACTCGGGACGCGTCACCATGCCCGCACGCAACGGCCGCATGCGGTCGTACAACGCCGGCAGTTGTGCCATCGCTTCGGCGCGCGTCAACAAGCGCACACGCCCCGTGTCGGCCTCGGGCCCAAACGAGATGCGCGACCGTTCGGCCAGCAAGCCCAGCCGCCACGCCGCGACGCCGTATCCAAAGCGTCCGTAGATGGTGCTCTCCGAAGCGGTGAGCATCGCAAGCGGTTCGTCGTGAGCGCGCGCGTCCTCGTGCAACGCGTCGATCAACTGCCGCAGAATGCCGCGCCGACGGTGGGTCGGCAGCACACCGACCCAAGACACTGCGGCGGCCGGAAGATACGACCCACCCGGCATTGTCAGCTCGAATGAATAGTTGCGTGAAGCACCGACGATGCCGTCGTCTTCGAACGCGACGCATGTTCGGTCGAGCTCGCCTTTTGACCAGCTCATCGAACCGTCGGCGGGCACGCCCGCGTGACCAAACGCGCGCGCGTCGGCCTGCAAGAGCGCCGGGAGCTCGTCAGGTTCGATCGGGCGGATGGAGATCGTCACGGGGAGCAGTCTGCATCGGGCGCGCCTCGTCCGTCTCGGTATTTCGCGCGGCAAGCCGCCGGGTCTGGCCGACGTAGGAGGAGCCGGCGAACAACAACGCGATGGCAACGAGGAAGATGCCGCCCCGGCCGCCGCCGGGATACAGCACGGCGAGCACACCGCCCGCCACCCACGCCAGTTGGAAGCGGGTCTCGAACCGGGCGAACGCCCGACCGCGCGCGGCTTCGTGACCGTCGCGTTGCAGCAACGAGTCGAACGAGACCCGGCCGCACGCGGCCGACCCCGCGACCGACGCAGCCGCGCCGATCAACGCCCACCGTCCGTACGACCGCGCCGCGACGATGAGGGGAAGCGCGGGCACGAGCAGCGTCCCCCCGAGAATCCACTCCTCTTTCAACTTCTTGCGCAGCAGCGGCGCCACGATGACGCCGAGCAGGTTCCCGAGGGCGCTCGCGATCAGCACGACGCCGAACATCCATGCCGGTTCGCCGGCGCGCTTCAACGCAAATGCGGCGAAGAACGTGAAGAAACCGACGACGCCGCGCAGCAGCGCCATTGCCGAGCCCGCGAGGACGATGCTGCGCGCGTGCAGGGCCTCCCGCTCGGTGGTTGTCTCCTGGGGCGCGGCGCGTTCGGCACGCGGCACGTTGAACGCGGCCGCGGTCGCAATGAGGAACACGATTGATCCGGCGCGCAACACCCATGGCGCGCCCAACGTCTTCAAGATCCCGGCCGCAAACGGCGCGACGATCGTTCCGCCCACGACGGCGATGACCGCGAGCCGCGAGTTCGCGCGTACGAAATCGTTCGGGTCGTCGACCACCGCCGGCACCAACGCGCTCTTCGCGACCGACTGCGTTTTCGACAGGACGAGCGCACCGAACGCGAGCGGATAGAGCATGAGGCTCTTGGTGTGGCCTGCCATCAGGAGGCACAGCACAACTCGGCCGAGCATGCACAGGGCATACATCAGGCGGCGCCCGCCCCGGGTTCGGTCGATCAGCGGCCCGAGCACGGGCGCGACGAGCGCAAACGGCGCCATCGTGAGCAAGAGGTACAGCACGACCTTCCAGCGGGCGGCCGTCGCGCTGGCGTCGAAGAACAAGGTGCCGGCGAGCGACACCGTCACGAAGACGTCACCGGCCACGCCGATCGCTTGCGCAAGCGCGAGCCGGGCGAACGGCGTGAAGGTCGTCGACTCGAGGCGTCCCCGTGTGTCCGTCTTCGCAGCGTACCGCCGGCCGGACCAGGTCAATCCGTTCGGCACCGCCGTCCGCCGACCGCAGCGAGCGGCCGAGAAACGCCGGAAACGCCGGAAACGCGACCAGGACGCGGCGGCCTCCGAACACCTACCATCACCCCATGAGTGTCCCGGACGTGATCGCCGCACCCGACGCGTCCCGATATCTCAACCGCGAGCTCTCGATGCTCGACTTCCAAGCGCGCGTTCTCGCCTACGCCGAGGATCCAGCGCTGCCGGTGCTCGAGCGCGCCAAGTTCCTCGCGATCTACAGCGGCAATGTCGACGAGTTCTTCCAGGTACGCGTCGCCGGTCTGAAAGAACAAGTCGCGGTCGGTCTCCGTTCGACCTCACCCGATGGTCTCGACCAGGTCGAACAGCTGCGTGCGATCCGCATGCGCGTCGAGGAGCAAGTGCACCGGCTCGCAGCCGCGTTCACGAAAGACATCGCGCCCGCGCTCGCCGAAGTCGGCATCGAGTTCACCGACTGGAAGGAACTCGACGACGACGCGCGCGCCCAACTCACGCGCGTCTTCGACGATCGCATCTTCCCGGTACTCACACCGCTCGCCGTCGACCCCGCGCATCCGTTCCCCTATATCTCGAGCCTTTCGCTGAATCTGGCTGCGGTTGTGCGCGATACAGCGACCGGCGAAGAACGGTTTGCGCGCGTCAAGGTGCCGCCGCTGCTCCCGCGCTTCGTGCAGATTCCCAACACGTCGCGCTTCGTGCCGCTCGAACAGGTCATCGCCGCGCACCTCGACGCGCTGTTCCCGGGCATGAACGTGCTCTCACATCACCCGTTCCGCGTCACACGCGATGCCGACATCGAACTCAACGACGAGTCGGAAGACTTGCTCGCCGCGATGGAAATCGTGTTGCGGCAGCGCACGAAATTCGGCCAAGCGGTCCGGCTCGAAGTCGACACCCACATGACGCCCGAAGTCCTCGAGCTGTTGTGCCGGGAACTCGAGCTCGACAGCAGCGACGTCTACCAAATGGACGCGCCGCTCGACCTCACCGGGCTGTGGGACATCTACGCGCTGCGCCGGCCCGAACTGAAATTCCCGCCGTTCCAGCCCCAGAATCCGCCCGCGCTCGCCGGTGGCGACGAGAGCGACGTCTTCTGGGCGATGCGCAACGGCGACATCCTCGTGCACCATCCGTACGAGTCGTTCGCCAACTCAGTCGAGATGTTCGTCGAGCAAGCGGCGCGCGACGCCAACGTGCTCGCGATCAAACAGACGCTGTATCGCACGAGCGGCGACGAAGCAGGCATCGTCGCGTCACTCGCGAAAGCCGCCGAAGCCGGTATCCAAGTCGTCGCGCTCGTCGAGTTGAAAGCGCGCTTCGACGAACAAGCGAACATCGAACGGGCCCGCATGCTCGAACAAGCGGGCGCCCACGTCGTGTACGGACTGGTCGGGCTGAAGACGCACGCCAAGATCGTGCAGGTCGTCCGCCAAGAAGCCGACGGGATCCGCCGCTACTGCCATGTCGGCACGGGCAACTACAACCCGAAAACGGCCACGACGTACGAAGACCTCGGCGTGATGTCGTGCGACCCCGAACTCGGTGCCGACATCTCCGAGCTGTTCAACCACCTCACGGGCTACAGCCGGCCCGGCGAGTACCAGCGGCTGCTCGTCGCGCCGATGCACCTGCGCAACGAGCTCATTGCGCTGATCCGCACGCAAGCGCATCCCGAAGGCGTGATCACGATCAAAGTGAACGCGCTCGTCGACTCGGAAATGATCGACGAGTTGTACGCCGCTTCGAACGCGGGCGCCCAGATCGACTTGATCGTTCGCAGCATTTGTTGCCTGCGCGCCGGTGTTCCCGGCTTGTCGGAAAACATCCGCGTGCGATCGATCGTCGGCCGTTACCTCGAACACTCACGCATCTTCCGTTTCGGACCCCGTGGTGAACCGAGCACCGAGTACGTCATCGGCTCGGCCGATTTGATGGAGCGAAACCTCGACCGCCGCGTCGAAGCCGACTTGCGCGTCGTCGATCCCCGCATGCGCGGGCGACTCGACGAGATTCTCGAGATCGACCTCGCCGACGACGTGCTCGCGTGGACGATGCAGCCCGACGGCGCGTGGCACAAAGTTCCCACCACCATCGGCGTCGAATCACAAGTCCGGTTCCAAGAACTCGCCATTGCGCGCTCCAAGGTCCGCGGACCCGAGGGCTGACGCGTGACCGAGAGCGACCCGACGATCGGCGAGGTCGTGACGGGCGCGATCGCGAACGCTTATCGGAAACTGCGCGAAAACGAGGCCGGCGTCCTCGCCGGGCGCGATCCGGAAGCGATCCATCAAGCGCGCGTCGCGACGCGGCGTCTGCGCTCCGACCTGCGCACGTTCGAACCGTTCCTCGACCCGCGCTGGGCCGCCAATCTGCGGGCCGAACTGCATTGGCTCGGCGCCGACCTCGGCGAAGTTCGCGACGTCGAGGTCATGCGCGAGCGTCTGGGCGAGCACGCGCGCGAGCGTCTCGAACCGGCCGAAGCCGACGCGGTCGAGCGCGTGCTGCATCGACTCGACGCCGATCGGGAAGCCGCGCGCGCAACGCTCGTCGCGTCGATGCGCACGAATCGCTACTCACAGCTACGCACCGACTTGGAACAAGCCGCGTGTGCGCCGGTTCTGCACGCCGACGCCGATGCCGAACCCGCGCCCGCGCTCGCCCATGTCGTCGAAATGCGTTGGAAGAAGTTGAAGCACGCGGTGAACAAGTTGGGCCCGGTTCCCAGCGCCGACGCGCTGCACAACGTGCGCATACGCGCGAAGCGAACGCGCTACGCCGCCGAAGCGTGCGTGCCCGTGTTCGGCAAACCGGCGCGTCGTTTCGCGCGAGCCATGACCGACGTGCAAGACGTCTTGGGCGAACACCACGACGCGACTGTGTCGAGCGCGTGGCTTGCGAAGACCGCGCTCGAATGCACCGCGGGTGAGGCGTACGCGCTCGGCCGCTTGGCCGAGATCGAACGCAGCGCGGCAGAAGACGCGCGTGACGACTTCGACGACGTGTGGGACGACGCGCGCCGCAAACAACTCCGCGCGTGGATGTGAACGGGTGACCGCGACAATCCAAGCCGCGGGCGGCATCGTCACTCGTATGCGCGACAACACACTCGAAGTGCTCGTCGTGCACCGTCCGCGCTACGACGACTGGAGTTTGCCGAAAGGGAAACTCGAACCGGGCGAGACGCCGCCCGAGGCAGCCGTCCGCGAGGTCGAAGAAGAGACCGGCGCGCGCTGTGTGCTGGGCCGCGCGCTGGGCTCCATCCAGTACGTCGACAGGAAGGGACGCGACAAGATCGTCCACTGGTGGAGGATGGAGGTCGAGTCCACCAGGCCTTTTGTGCCGAACGCCGAGGTCGACGAGGTCCGCTGGATATCGGGGAGGAATGCCGAGGCACTTCTCACGTACGATTCCGATCGGCGCCTGCTTGCAGAGGTGCTGGTCAGGGACCCGGAGGATCCGGATGACGATCTATCTCGTGCGCCACGCCAGAGCGGGTGAGCGCGACGCGTGGATCGGCGACGACGAACTGCGACCGTTGTCGGGTCGTGGACATCTGCAAGCACGCGAACTCCTCGAGATCTTTGGTGACGCGCATCTCGATCGCGTGATCTCGAGTCCGTATGTGCGATGCATGGAAACGGTCGTGCCACTTGCGGGCGCGCGCCGGCTTGCCGTCGAAACGTCCGAGGCGTTGGCAGAAGGTGCCTCACTCGACGAAGTGCTCGCGCTGGTGCGCAAGAACGCGGGCGGTGCAACCGTCATGTGCACGCACGGTGACGTGATCCCGATGCTGTTGGATCACGCAGCGCGTCAAGGCGTCGACATCGGCCCCGCCCCGCAGTGGCCGAAGGGTTGCACGTGGGTGCTGCAGACCGACGCCACCGGCGAGATCACGAACGCCGAATACTTTCCGCCGCCCGATTAGTTCGCACTCGCTCGCGCGGCGAGAGAAGGCGAAACGACCCGGCCCGGACTGCGGCCCCTGGTTCACGTCGACCGGGCCGGGTGGTTCCGCGGACAGCAAAGTAACTCGCGTGAGTTTCGGTGCGTCATCGTTCAGGTAGCGATTCGGTGACGCCCGCGAGGCGATCCGTAGACTCCGAAACCATGACACTCGCCGCCGGAACCGCCGCTCCCGACTTCACACTGAAGGATCAGGACGGAAACGACGTCAGCTTGTCCGGCTTCAAGGGCAAGCAGAACGTTGTCCTGGTCTTTTACCCGTTTACGTTCACCGGAGTGTGCGAAGGCGAGTTGTGCTCGCTGCGCGACGACATTTCGGACTTCGAGAGCGGCGACGCGCAGGTGCTCGCGATTTCGAACGACTCTCGGTTCTCGCAGCAGCAGTGGGCGAAGCAGAAGGGCTTCAACTTCCCGGTGCTTTCCGACTTCTGGCCGCACGGCGAGGTGTCACGCAAGTACGGCGTGTTCAACGAGCAGCTGGGCGCCGCGAACCGCGCGACGTTCGTGATCGACAAGGACGGAACGATCGTCGACGTGTTCGAGTCACCGAACCTCGGCACGCCGCGAGAAAGCGGCATACGAAGCCGCGCTCGCCAAGTTGTCCTAACTCCCGAGGCGTCGTTCACTATCGCCCAGCGATAGTGAACGACGCTCCTTCGGTTCGAGCATCAGGCGGTGCGGTGGCGGCGCCGGCCGAGGGCGATCCCGATGCCGGAACCGATCAGCACGAAGCCGAGGCCCAACGTCGGCAGCGTCGACGACGAACCCGTGAACGGCAAGTCGCTGCCGGTTCCACTCGAGCCAACCGTCGTCACCGTCGAGCCTTCGGTCTCGGAGACCTCGATCGTGACGGAGTGCGTCGCGGCCTTCCCGCTGGGGTCGGTTCCGCTCACTGAAATCGTGTGCGTACCGAGCGTGGTGTCGACCGGGATCGTCACCGTCTTCGAAATCGAGCCGTCGTCCTTCGCAGTCGTCGTGCCCAGCGTGACCGGCGTCGAGTGCAACGTCAGCGTCTCGGTCGAACCGGCCTTCCAGCCGGTGTCGGTCACGGTGATCGATCCACCGGGCGCGACCGACGGTTCGCTGGTGTGCACCGACGACGTGGTCGACGTCGTCGTGCTGCCGGCTGTCTTGATCGTCGTCGTCGTCGGCTTCACTGTGGTGGTCGTCGGCGCAAGCGTCGTTGTTGTCGTCGGCGCAAGCGTCGTCGTCGTTGTCGTCGGTTCTTCGGTCGTTGTCGTCGGCGCGAGCGTCGTGCTCGTCGGCTGCTCAACCGTGGTAGTCGTCGTCGGCGCGAGCGTCGTCGTCGTTGTCGTCGGGCCGGCCGTCGTGGTGGTCGTCGGCCCGCCGACCGTTGTCGTCGTCGTACCGCCACCACTTGTCGTCGTCGTGGTCGGCGCGACGGTCGTCGATGTCGTGGTCGGTGCGACGGTCGTCGGTCGTCGTCCCACCGCTGATCGCGTTCGGCATGGTGATCGACAAGAACGTTTGGTCGCCCGTCGCCGACGAAGCATTCGACGCCACCCGGATACGGCACGTCTTGTAGTCAGTCTTGCCGTTGTTCGACGGTGGATCGTTGGGCCCGATGCAGTTGAACTTGTTCTGCGCGTCGCGGCCGTCCTTGAACGCTTGGAAGTTGTTGCCGTCTCCGACGAAGGAAGCGGTGCCGTTGTTGTCGGCGATTGCCGGGCTCGGTGAGAAACCGAAGTCACAGTCGATCGCTACCGACCACGCAGGCGTAGACGGGTCGACACCGTCGCACTGCTCGATGAAGACGTTCTGGCCGGCTTGGTATCCGGTCGCGACAACGTCAATCGGTAGCGGATTGCCTGCCCCGTCGCCGGGAATTGCGAATGGTGACGTGCCTGGCGTCGTGATCTGAGTTGCACCGAACGCAACCCCACCGACGATGAGCAACGCAGCCGCGACGAGCACCGCGACCCCCACGAGACGTCGAACACCGAGACGCATGAAAGCGGCCTTTCGTCGAGACGGGCTCCGCGCCAACACGATTGAGTCAGACAGAGTGACCGCGCGCCAAAGCCGACGGGGGGTCTTTCCGGCCCGTTCGCTCTTCGTTCACTTTCGATCCGTTGGCGCGCTACCCGTGCATGCAGTTACGCAACGCGTGCGGGATGGAAGACAATGCGCCACACGCCGGCCAGCAACAAACCCACCAAAATCAGGGCATACCCGAGGACCGCGCCCGGATCGGTGAGGCCATGGTCGCTACTCGAGCCGGCTGACCCCGCGGCGACAGCCACGAGTGGCGTCCCCGGGTCGGTCCCGTTTGCCACGTTCTGTGTTGCACCGGCGCCCGCGGCCCGCCTTCGCGCCTTTCGCCTTGCCCGCGTGCGCGCCCTTGGGCACCGACGTCGTCGACGAGTGATTCGCGCCGGCCGCAGGCGCGGTGCTCGTCGTCGTGGCCGGCTGCCGCGGCGCGTTCGGACCGGGCAGCACCATCGTGACGAACGACTGATCCTGCGTGTTCTGCGAGTTGTTGCTCGACACGCGTACTTGGCAGTTCGTGTAGGTCTTCAGGTGGTTCTTCGGCGGCGCAGTTCCGGGCGCAATGCAGTTGAACAGGTGCTGCGGGCTCGGGCCGGCAACCGGTTGGAACATCGACTGGCCGTTGAACGTGGCGACGCCGTTGGCGTCGGCGATCGCGGGCGGTGGTGCGGAACCGAGATCACAATTGAGCGTCGCGCTCCAACGCGGCGTGCTGGGTGCATTTCCGTCGCATTGCTCGGCGAAGATGTTCGCGCCGGGAGAAAAGCCGCTTGCCGCGACGACGAACGGTGCGGGATTGCCCTTCGCATCGGCCGCGACCTTGACCGGGCCTTTCGGCGTCGTGATCGTCGCCGCGCCGGCGACGACCGCTAGCACGAGGAGCACGCCCAGCACGACGACCGTTACGGCGACGGACTTCCTCACGCCGCCGATTGACGCGCGTACGCGGCCGCAGCTCCAAGTCCGAATGTGGTTGTTGCCCATGCGTTCTGCTGCCATTCACGTGCTGTCAAAGGAAGAGGGGGCCGCCCTTGCGGGCGACCCCCCATTCACATTTGCTCCGTCAGATGGCTAAGACACAACCTCGCATCTTGAGCCAGACGTTTGAAGTGCGAACTTCACCGTCGTGAAGCCGGCGTTGTTGATTGCGCCGGTGATCTCAGTGTCGAAGTTCACACCCGTGTACGGGTCGACGCCCTGTTCCGTGGAGTCCGCACGGCACATGAACCGCGTGTACTCACGGACCGCACCGCTGATACCGCCGGTACCACCAGTGACGTTCAAGTCGTTGATCCCACCGCCGAGGCTGGGTCCGACGTGACCGTTGAAGTCACAAGCGCCGGCCGTCTTGACACAGTCGGCGTCGGCCTTGCGGGTCACGTGGAACAGCGTGCGGCTGATCGGGTACGTGAACTGCAAGATGTTGCCGGTGCCGGGCTTGATGCCGTTGATCGCCGCGAAGTGAGCGGACCACGTCGTCCCGCCACGCGCTTCACTCGAGGTGAAGGGGAACGACGAGAACACGCCGAAGCTGCCCCACCACATCCAGTTCTCCGGGTCTTCCTGCGACGGGTTCGAGGTACCCGTAGCGAGAGTCACCGGGTCGGTGATGAGCGGCTTGATGTCGTTTTCGAGCGGGAGTGAACCCGAGTTCTCGATGTTGACGCTGCTCGCACCGGCGGTGGCGTTGACGGGGACATTCGATGTCGCCGACGACGACAGCGTGAAGCCGACGCCTGCGGTAACCGTGCCAACGAACGTGCCGGCCGGGATACCTGTCGTGGGCTGCACGACGTGACCCTGGTCGCCTGCAACGATCGCCGCGTCCGTCACGTTCGACGAACCGTTGGTAACCGTTGCGCTGTCAACACGCGAGAGCTTCCGTGCACACTGGCCGTTGGGCGACCAGCCGGTCGGGAAGTTCGTGACCTTCGACTTGATGTAGTTCTGGAACGTCGAGAACGTGCCCGATGCAGTGTTCATCTGCCACGGAACGATGTCGGCGTCCTGAGCGCTACCGGGCGCAATCACGCTCGGCATGATGTCGCTCCAACGCATGCGGTTGGCCGCTGCGATGGTCACCGACGTGCCGCCAGCGGTGGCGAGAACGTCGACCTGCGAGCTCGCCGACGACGAGAGCTTGAAGCTCGTGCCGACAGCCACCGAGCCGACAAACGTGTTCGCCGGAATGCCAGTACCGGTGACGGTGTGGCCTTGGTCAGTCGACTTGATGTTCGAGTCCAAGACGGTCGCCGAGCCACTGGTGACGGTAACGCCGCTGCTGTCGGTGCGGCTGGCGCCGAACGCGCTACCCGTACCACCGGAGCAGTTCCAGATGTTGAACAGCTGCTGGCCCGAGAGGTTCGGAGCCGTCAGCGCGTTCAACTTCGTGCCGTGGTCGTTGAAACCGACGACTGCAACACCGTCTTGGGCGTAGCCCCAGAAGGTGTCGGCACGGAGCTCGTCACCACAGGGAGCCGAGCCGCCCGTCGGCGTGTTCGGCGAACGCGACGAACGCGCGAAGTCGGGCATGTTGCCTGATTCGGCACCCACGCAGTCGTACGTCTGAATCGTGGCGTTGATCGTGTTGCTCGCCGTGGCGTTGACGAAGAGGTTCTGGTCCGGTGCCGACGACAGCTGGAACGTGTGCGCGCCAGTGTTGACGTTACGGATGTAGCTGGCCGGCGGGATGCCGGGCGACGTGCTCGACACCGACTCGCCGACGTCACCCGCGGTGATGCTGTTGTCAGTCACCGTCGACGAACCGCTCGTGATCGTTACCGAGTCCGAACGGGACGGGTTGTTGATCGGGTTGGCAGTCCCCTCTTCGTTGGCGCCGACGGCATTGCCGTTCAGCGCGCCGATGCCACCGCCCGAACCGACCGGGTTGGCCTGCGCGACGGTGTCACCCTGGTAGTTGCTCAAGGCGTAGGGGCTGTCCTGCTGGCACGAGTTCTGGTTCGGGCCGGTCGTCGTCAGGTGCTGGCACCCGTTGTTGACACTCGACTGGTCCCACAGGTCCGTGATGCCCAGCTGGGCCTTGTACGTGGTGTCCGAGCCCCCGCCCACAATGATGTGCGCGTGGTCGTCGAACCCGTAGCCCGAGGGTGGGGTCACTGCGCCGGCCGGCAAGGCCACCGCTATCCCCACCACGGCCGCGACCCCCGTCACGGCCACGAGCTTCCATAACTTTCTCACGTTTGTCCTCCGTTAGGTTCGTGAAGTTTCCGAGCCTGAAGCCGGTGAGCTCTACAGCCGCTACCCGCGTCCGAGGACACACACCGGAAAGTCGCATGGTTCGGGGGCCACACGGGACGATTGAAGTCGGGCGAAGCGGGCCGTGGGAGGTTGAAGCGGGCCTGTTACGCGGAGATTGGCGAGCCGTTCACCTGGCCTACGAAGGGTGTTCGCGTGGGGCGTCAGCGGGTCGCAGTCGAGCGGCGGCGGCTCACGAAAACGATTGCCAGGATCACGATGATGGCGATCCCGACGAGCACCAGCACCAGCAGGCCCTTCGACGAACTCGACGAACTCGACGACCCCGATGTGCCCAGCGTGAACTTCACAAAGACCTGGTCAGCGGTCGCGTCGGCGTTGTTCGTCGAGACCCGCACCTGACAGGTCCGGTAGTCGTCGAGGTGGTTCTTCGGGGACGGCTCGCTCGGCGTCAAACAGTTGAAGATGTGCTGCGGGCTCTCGCCGTGGAAAAACAGGACCCCCGAATTGGGATCGCCCGCGGGAAAGGTCACCTTTCCATGCGAGTCGGCGATTGCCGGCGATGGCGCACTCCCGAGATCGCAGTCGACCTGCGGACGCCAATGGGGATCGCTCGGCACTCTGCCGTTGCAAACCTCGGCATACACGTTGGCGTTGGGCTGGAAGCCGGTTGCCACGACAGTGAACGGCACGACGTTGCCCCGCGAGTCGACCTGCGTGTGATACGGGTTGTCGCTCGGCGTGACGATGGCGGTGGCGGCACCCGCGACCTCTGCGAACACGCACGCCAGCGCGAACAACACAAGGACAAGAACAATGAATCGGCGCATGAGTTATCGCAGTGGCGGCAACGCCGCGTCGAGGTTGAGCAAAAGACCCAACAATCCGAGCAAGACAAGCGGCGACATGACCGCAATAACCAACGGCAACCGGTAGCGCTTACGCGCCAGCACGTAGACGAGAATCGCACCGGCGAAACCGATGATCGCAAGCAATCCGTCGGTGTTGAAGAGCGGCGATCCGCCACCAGTCGTGGCGCGCGTCGTCGATGTGGGTGCTTGCAGTACACCCTCTTTCCCGGAAACTGCGGTAACAACGAGCCGCCGGTTCGAGAATTCGCCGCCGGTTCCCGTCACGATCGTGATGCGCCGGTCGGTAGAAGGCGCGAACGGCCGCACGTCGCTGCTCGACGCGGGCACCACCGAAGTGACTTTGAAGACGCCGGTGCGCGGCGTTCCGTCGTTGCCGATGAGCCACGGCAACTGCACCACGATGTAATCGCCCGTCTGCAGCTGCGAGAGGTCGTTGAACGAACCGCCCCAGCTGCTGCGATGCCCCGCGATCACACTGTTGCCGACGTCACCTGGCAACGGCGTGTCGGCGCGATGGCCGGGACCGCTCCGAAGTTGTTGCGGCGAATCGCCTTGCGCGACCACAAGGTTCGTACCAAGCCGCGGAATTTGCAGGTACGCGATCGCGCGGCCATTTGCTTGGTGCGGTACGGCCGACTGCAGCTGCGAGGCGAGCTGATGCTGGCGCGTCGTGTACCACGACTGCGCGAAGGGCCCTTCGAACAACTGGAAGATGACGAAGCCAACGACGCCGATCACCAAGGCGACCGCGCTGATGCGAATCGTCCGCCGCATCGCGATTTCGCGGGGCGTGACCTTCGGCTTCTCATCCTCCGTGATCGGTGGAGGTGCTTGAGGCAGCGCGGTTTCGTTGCGCGTGTCGAGAACCGTCATACCTTCGCCGCAATTCGGTTGAACAAGCGCCCGATCGGTTTTCGGAACAGCAGATACAAGAACGCGCCGAGCAGGAACGTCGCAAGTCGATCAGTGCCGCTTGCACCTCCCGGCTGTGTCAGTGGCAACTGACTCGCCACCAACAACGCGTTGCCGGAGCCGCTGCTCGCGCTCGATGACGAGCTGCCGCCTCCGGAACCCGTAGATCCGCCGCTCGAACTCGAGCCGGTGTCGCCGCTGCTGTAGCCACTGTTCGACGCGCCGGTTCCACTCGCCGATGACAAGGACGACGAACCGTCGTTGGAGGTGAACGAACTGCCGCCGCCGAAATTGTCGCTACCGGTATTGCCGGCGCTCGAGAACGTGGTCGTCGTTGTGGTCGCGGCGGCTACCGGCTCGCAATGCAGCATCGTGCCGATCGACTTCATTGCCGTCGCGCTCGCGGGAGCGAGGGGACCGGGATCACTGCTGGAAACGATGTGACGATCAGACCCCGTGCAGTTCGACGTCACGAGCGCGTTTGCTGCTTGCAGCGCTTGATTCGCCAAATCCGATGTCAGCTGACCGTCGCCGACGGCGGCTTCTTTGGACTGTCCGCTCGTTGCGAGATAGCGGATCAACATCGCGATGCCTTCGGTCTTCGCGATCGAAAGGCCGTGCGCGGGCGCGTACAAGCGATCGACCCAGACCAACGGATAGGCGCCGGGCACCTTGTTCGTCAATGCGAACAGCGGCGTTTCACCGCCGGCCGCAACCGCCTTGTCGATCGACTCCGGCGTCGGTGGGACCCAGTCGCCATTGGCGTTTTGCATCTGCGCTTCGAGGAGCGGCGCACCCGGGAAGGTGCTCTGGAAGCGCGCGAGCATCGACGGAGGTGCTCCCGCAACGCCGCCTGACGGCGAGTTCGCGTTCGGGCAGGAACCGCCACCCACGCCGCAGCCACCCGAGGCCATCAGCTCGATTTGCTGCTCGGCACCATCACGCGTGGCGCCAAACGTCGGAACGATCGGAATGCGTTCCGAGATCGGCTCCCATTGGACGATTCCGGCGCCCGATTGGACCTCGCCGTTCCAGATATCGGGCGCAACTGCCTTCACGTATTGCTGAATGAAGTAATTGGTCTCGTCGCCATCCGCACGGAGCGCGACGCCCGGCCCGATCGCGGGGTTTCCGTCGTCGGCGAGGTCGATCGCGTCGGTCGCGGGGTTCAAACCGAACGCCGTCAACACGTCGGCGTTGTTCCACGCGTACAGCGGTAGATCACCGGTGCCGTCGTAGTGGAGATACATCGCGGCGAGGTTCTCGTTCGGAATGTGCACCGGCCCGGTGAACGCGGCGCGGACGAAGCAATCGGTCGGTCGTTTCGCACCGACCGGAGGCCAGGTCGTCGGGTCGTCGGGATCGCAGATTTGCTTGAACGTCTTGAACGACGGCACGGGCCGCTGGAACGTCGGCTCGATGTACGTCACGAGTGTCGAGACCTGCACGGGCGCGGAAATGAACGCGCTCGCGCCGCCTTTCACCTTGTCGAGCTCGCCCGGCTGCCAGGGGACACCGGTAATCGCGAAGTCGTCTTGTTTCAG
Source organism: uncultured Actinomycetes bacterium (assembly GCA_963841195.1). Taxonomy (GTDB): domain Bacteria; phylum Actinomycetota; class Acidimicrobiia; order IMCC26256; family PALSA-610; genus CAWJBX01. The sequence goes on from CAWJBX010000008.1 coordinate 285,858, forward strand.
CGCGAGGTCTTGGCGGCCAAGGAGCGAACCGTTCGGTGTGTAGTTCAAGTTGATCGGGCTCGATGCCGACTCGAGCTCGTTCTGCCACGGCACGAGCTCACCCGTCATACTCCACGCGCCTTCACCGCGCAGCGTGACAAACGTGGTGGGAACCGTCAGCGCGCCGGAATGTGTCGGCACGGCGACCAACGCAAGAGAACCGCAGAGGGCAGCCGCGGCCAGCGATCGCATGACTCGCGGAATGCGTAGCCGCATCAGCCGATCGCCTTTCGCTTGCTCCACGCCGTCGTCACTGCCCACGCGATTGCGATGCCGATCACGAGCAGCCAGATCGTCGAGGTGCCGCCACCAGAACTTTGTTTGTTGTGCCCGGCGGCCGCCGCGAGCAACGCGTTGTCGAGCGACGAGTCGGAGCCGGTGCCGCCGGCCCCACCCGACGTGTTGGTGCATACGAGGGTGGTCGTTGTCGTCGTTGCCGGCGCCTTCTTCTTCACCGTGGTCGGTGTGCTCGCACCCTTCGCCGGTTTCACGGTTGTCGTCGTGACCGCCGCGTTCGCACCCGCGGCCGGCACGCAATCAGTGCCGCCCCCGTTCGCGCCGTTCGCACCGCCACCGTTGGCGCCGTTCGCACCGCCACCGTTGGAACCGTTCTTGCCCTTCGCACCTCCGCTACCACTGGAGCCGCCGTTCGCGCCGCCACTTCCGCCGCCGCCACTCGAGTTGAAGGAGCCGCCACCGCCCTGGACGGTCGGCAGAGGCGGCGGTTTCGAAGTCCCAACGAAGCAATTGTTTTGTTTGGGTGCGCCCGGAATTTGCGCGATGGCGTCTTGGGCGATCTTCACGAGTGGCGCCGACAGCTGCGCGTATCTGAGTTGGACCGCGTCGAGCTGTCCTTGACTGATCGCGTAACAGAGGAAGTTGCCGAGCGTCTCCCCTTTGTCTGCACCGAAGGAACCGCTCACGAAGTTCTGCACGAGGATGTAGGAATAGGTCGACGGGAAGTACGCGTTCGGGTCGGGGCCGTCGTACGACAGCTGGAACGTTCCGTTGCTGCGTTCGGTCGCATACGCGAGCGCAATCGTCACGTTGTGCTCGTCGGGTTGGGTGAACACGCCGGCGGCGTTCTGCACGGACGCGGTCGGGAAGTTGCGCACCTTGGCGTAGCCGGCCGCGACGTAGGTGATTGAGTTGGCACCGCTCGCGGGGTCGGCGACGTAGTCGGCAACACCGTCGGCGGTCGCGACCGAAGTTGCACCCCAGTTGGGCCCGGGCCACAACGATGTTGGTTTCCCCTCACGCGCTTCGAGCGACAGGTTGGGGCCGTCGTCGCTGCTCGCCTCTTCCTTGGCAATGAAGCTGTGCCAGACATCGGGCGCCACGTCGAGGCAGAACTCCGAAAAGACGTAGCTCTCGCCGGCACCGTCGGTGCGGATCACCGGGTTGATGGTGTTGCTATTCGACGCGAGCTCGGGATTGTTCTTCACGATGTCGGGCTCGTTCCACTGCCGGATCGCGCCGGTGAAGATCTTGCACGCGGCGCGGCGCGAAAGTCGCAAGTTCGTCAGGCGGTTCCCCGACGGATCGATGAGGTTGTACATGAACGACAGCCCACCGGCACTCACCGGCACGTACACGAAACACTGCGCGGCCGAACGGCTTCCGCATCGACCTGAAATCGCGCTGTTGCCGCTGCTCAGCTCCTGTTCGGTGTACTCGATGTCGGTCGCCCCGTAGTCGAACTGGCCGCCGCCGAACTGCACGCGGCCGAACGTCGAACCTTGCGGCACGTAGTTGATCGTGAGATTGAACGGCGCGCGATTTGTCTCCGCACGCCACTGGTCGATTTCGAGCGCGGCGAATCCTGAACCGCCACCGAGCACCGAAGGCAGCGCGAACGCGTTGGCGCCTGTACCAACGCAGGTCGCGAGCACGATGCAGAGGGCGGCGACGAGCCGCGCGATCGTTCGGAACCTCACCCGAATCTCCCGGTCACGTAGTCGAGCGTGCGAGGGTCGTCAGGCGCTTCGAACATCTTCTTCGTCTGACCGACTTCGACGATGCGTCCCGGCTCGCCGAGTTCTTCGACGAGGAAGAACGCACATGTGTCGGACACCCGCGCCGCTTGTTGCATGTTGTGGGTGACGATGACGATGGTGATCTCCGGCGCGAGCTCGCCGATCGTCTCTTCGATCACGCGCGTGGAGATCGGGTCGAGCGCGGAGCACGGTTCGTCCATGAGCAGCACCTGTGGCCGCACCGCGAGCGCGCGCGCGATGCAGAGCCGTTGCTGCTGACCACCCGAGAGCGACATACCACCCTCGTTGAGGCGGTCCTTCACCTCGTTCCACATGCCGGCGCGCGTGAGGCACTCCTCGACGAGCGCGTTCTTGTCGCGGGTGCTCGTGCGCGAGAGCTTGAGACCGGCGAGCACGTTCTCGGCGATCGACATCGCCGGGAACGGGTTCGGCTTCTGGAACACCATGCCGATCCTCGTGCGCACCTGCGTCACGCTCATCTCGCCGCTGTAGATGTCGACGCCGTCGAGCTCGACTCGGCCCGCGATCTGCGCACCGGGAATGACTTCGTGCATGCGGTTGAGGATGCGAAGGAACGTCGACTTGCCACAGCCCGACGGACCGATGAGTGCGGTCACTCGGCGGGCGTCCATGTCGAGCGAGCAGCGCTCGAGCACCTTGCGCTTGCCGAACCACGCACTCACGTTCGACGCCTTGAGCGTGGCGGGCTGGTGGAGCGACGGCACGCCCACAGGCGACGCGGGCGCGGCTTGCGGCGGTTCGGGGACGAGCGTCGTCATCGTCGACCTCCGAGAGCTTGCGGGCGCCGCGGCCGGAGACGATGCGCGCGGTCGCGAAGAGGATGAGCACCAGGCCTACGAGAATCAGCGCGCCGGTCAACGCGCGCTGGTTCTGCGTCTCGTTCGGCTCGAAGATCAACTTGTAGACGAACAGCGGCAGGTCTTCTTGCGGGCCCTTCAACGGATTGGTGTTCGTCGCGTCGGCGCCGAACGCCGTCAGGATCATCGGCGCGGTTTCGCCGACGGCGCGCGCGATCGCGAGCAACATCGCGGTAACGAGACCGGCGATCGCGGTCGGAAGGACGACCTTGCGCACGAGCCGCCACTGCGGTGCGCCCAACGCGAGCGCGCCTTCGCGTAAGCCATCGGGAACGGTGCGCAGAATCTCCTCCGACGCGCGCGTCATCGTCGGCAGCATCAGTACGACGAGCGCAGCCGCGCCGGCGACACCCGAGTACCCGTGGTTCTGCGACCAGACCGTGAAGATGAGCAGACCGGCGACGATGCTCGGAAGACCCGTCATCGCGTCGACGATGAAGCGCACCGGCTTCGCCATGCGACCGTTGATCTCGTGCAGATAGACGGCGGTGAGAATGCCGATCGGCACGATCACGAGCGTGGCGAGACCGACCTGCTCGAGCGTGCCGATGATCGCGTGTTCCGCGCCACCGCCCGGCGTTAGCGGTCCGGTCTGGCTGAGGTCGTGCGTAAAGAAACCTGCGGTGAGCTTGGGCAGGCCCTTGAAGACGATGAAGAAGATCATCCACGCGAGAATCGACGCGACCGCGATACCGGCCGACCACACGATCACGGTCATGATGCGATCGAGTGCGGTTTCCGCGGTCGCGCGCTCGCGCGTCAGCAGGAAGAAGAGCGCGACGAAGGCGACGTACCACCACAGGAACGTGCCCATGGTGCTGCGCATGTGGATGGTGATCCGGATGAGCTCCGCAACTGCCGCCGCGCCCAACGCCGCGATGCCCGCTTCGATGAAATCGTCGGCGGACAGCGAGCGGCGTTTGATCGGGACGTCGTCGGCCGGGTTGTCGGGAACGGCGGCGAGCGGACGCGGTTCCGGTTTGGCGACCGGTTCGGGCTGGGTGAGGTCGATGACCGTTTCGGGCTGGGCGCGATCGGCGAATTCGACGATCGCGATGGTCGCGACAAAACCGACGTAACCGAGGATGCCCAACGCGAGCGGACTTTGGACACCGAAACCGGCGCGCGCCACGAAGATGACGCCGACGGCCACGATCACGGCGCCGATGATCTCGACGATCACCTGGTTGCGACGCGAGCGCTTGCGCTCCTTGTGCCGACGCGACGACCGCGGTGCGCGTGCCGGTGCCTCGTTCTGCACGTCGGTTGTCGCGGTCATTTCGACCGTCCCACGATTGCGCGTGCGGCAAGGTTGACGGCAAAGGTCAACAAGAACAACGCGAGGCCGGCCGCGATGAGGCCGCTGCGTTCGAGGTTGTTCGCTTCACCGAAGTGGATCGCGATGTACGCCGCGACCGACGACGCGCCGCTGTTCAGGATGTGCGTGTTGACCGTGACCTTCGGGTTGATGAGCAGCGCGACCGCGATCGTTTCGCCGAGGGCGCGCCCGAAGCCGAGCAACGCGGCGCCGACGATGCCGCCGCGCGCGAACGGCAGGATGACCTCGCGGATCATGCCCCAGCGCGTCCCGCCGAGCGCGAGTGCGCCCTCGCACTGTTCACGGGGCACTTGCGCCATCACGTCGCGCGAGACCGACGTGATGATCGGCGTGATCATGAACGCGACGACGAAGACCGGCGAGGAAGCTCGAACCGACGAGCGCCTGACTCTTCTGCGCGCGAAGAACGGCACCACCGAGAGATGCGACGCGATGAAATACGACACCGACTTGATGTGCGATTCGAGGGCTTTCAGCCCCCAGATGCCGAACAACAGGCTCGGCAGCGCGGCCAGCAGGTCGATCGTGGTCGTCAGGATGCGCCGGATCCGGTTCGGCGCGTATTCGTTGATGAACAGCGCCATGCCGACGCCGAGCGGAACTGCGATCATCATCGAAATGACGGCGATGATGATCGTTCCGTACAGCAGACCCGCGACACCGAAGCTGCCGACGCTCGGGTTCCACACGCTCTTGGTGAAGAACTCCGACATAGCCGGCGCGCTGGAACGCCGGCCGCGACTTGTCGATCAGGAAGACCAACGTGGCGCAGACGATGAACAGACTCACCGAAGCGGCGATCGTCGCGAGCAGGTGGAAGGTCCTGTCGCCGCGCGTGAGGTGCGCTACCGGGCGCTTCGGAACGTCATCGACGTCTTGTACGGCGAGGGCGCCGTCTCCGATGCTCATCAAGTCCTCGTCGGATCGCCGGTCTCAATGACGGAATTCGCCGGTCTCGACGAAATTAGGAGAGTCAGGTGAACAACAAATGGCCAGACGGCGACGACGAGCAGGCGCCGCTACGAAGCTGCGGCCGCCGCGCGCTCGTAGCGATAACCGACGCCGCGAACCGTGACGATGCGGCTCGGATTGGCCGGATCGATCTCGATCTTCGAGCGCAGACGCTTCACGTGTACGTCGAGCGTCTTGGTGTCACCGAAGTAGTTCGGTCCCCAGATGCGGTCGATCAACACGTCGCGTGTGAGCACGCGTCCGGCGTTCGTCATCAGCAGTTCGAGCAGCTCGAACTCCTTCAGCGGCAACGCGACCGGAGTGCCGCGCACGTACACCTCGTGCCGGCCGGCATCGAGGCGAACGTCGCCGACTTCGACGACGTCAGGTTGTTCGGCCGACTCGTCGACGACCGGCCCGCGGCGCAGCGCGGCGCGCACCCGGGCGATGAGCTCGCGCAAACGGAACGGCTTCGTGACGTAGTCGTCGGCACCGACCTCGAGCCCGACGACCGCGTCGATCTCGGCGTTGCGCGCCGTGACCATGATGATCGGGACGCGCGAGCGAGCGCGCAGCTCGCGGCACACGTCGATGCCCGAAATCTTCGGCAACATCACGTCGAGGAGCACCAGCGCCGGACGCGCCGCGTCGAAGCGCGCGATGGCCTCGGGTCCGTCGGCAGCCGTCTCCACGAGGAAACCCTCGCGCTGCAACGCGACGGCGAGCGCATCCCGGTAGGACTGCTCGTCGTCGACAACCAGGATCACGGGCGGGTCCGCCATCGAAGCCTCCATCAATCTGATTCGAAATAGGGACGTTGGCCGTTTCCGTTGGCCATCGGGATCTAAAGCGTGAACGCGCGAGCCCTCGCCTTCGCGCGACTGCACGGTGACTTCGCCACCGTGCGCCTGCGCGACGTGACGCACGATCGCGAGCCCAAGCCCGGTGCCGCCGGTCTCGCGGCTGCGAGCCCGATCGACGCGGTAGAAGCGCTCGAAGATGCGTTCGAGATCGCGGCTCGGAATACCGATGCCGTGGTCGCGGACGACGAACGCGACGCGATCGTCGTCGACGCACGCGCCGATCTCGACGGCCTCGCCCGGGCCCGAGTACTTGATCGCGTTGTCGAGCAGGTTGACGACCGCGCTGCGCATCTGGCGCGGTGTCGCAGACGATCTCGAATGTCGGGCGGCTCGGGCGAACGCGCACGGGAACGTTCGCGGCGTCGGCGGCCGACCTGCACGAGGTCGACCGACTCCGAGATCAGCAGCCGCACCGGCAGCGGTTCGCGTGTCGGCGCTTCTTGCGCTTCGATCGTGCTGAGGTCGAGCAGGTCGTCGACGATGCGCGCGAGCCGGTCGGCTTCGCGCATCACGCGGTCGGCGAGTTGGCGGACGACGTTCGGATCGTCGGTGGCCGCCATCGTCTCGGCCAGCAATCCGAGCGCGCCGATCGGCGTCTTCAGTTCGTGACTCACGTTCGCGACGAAGTCGCGACGGACGCTTTCGACCCGGCGCGACTCCGAGATGTCGCGGGTGAAGCCGACCGCGCCGACGATCTTCGCCGTCGCGCCGCAACGGGAACACGCGCAGCTGCAACACCTGGCGGGGCGGACCGTACAGCTGCAGTTCGCGTTCGATGCTGTGGCCGGCGAGCGCGTCTTGCATGAGTTCGGCGATCGCTTCTTCGGCGAGCACTTCGCCCGTGCGGGCACCGGCGAAGCGCCGCGCCACCGCGTTGCGCACGACTTCACGACCGATGCGGTCGACGACCACGATGGCGTCAGTCGACTCGTCGAGCGCGAGCAGCAACCAGTGCTGCACGGCCTCGGCATGGGCGACTCGATCTTCGGCGTCGCGGCGCTCGTCGGCGATCGCATCGGTGAGCGAAACCCGTTCGTCGCCGGATGCCAACCGGCGCGCGTCATGCAGCTCCCCGCGCGCCTTTCGAAGTTCGAATGCGATCACCACAACGACAGCCCACCCGAGAAGCGCAACGACGATGAAGAGCGCCGTCACGAGTCCCGGCGCGGGCCGGCGATCATCCGAATCGACCGGTGATATAGCCCTCCGTGCGCGAGTCAGAAGGGTTCGTGAAGATCAGGTTCGTCGTGTCGTACTCGACCAGGCGCCCGACGCGGCGGCCCTCGTCGTTGATCTCTGCCGTCATGAACGCGGTCATGTCGGAGACGCGCGCCGCCTGTTGCATGTTGTGCGTGACGATGACGATCGTGAGTTCGTTCTTGAGTTTTTCCATCAAGTCTTCGATGCGCGACGTTGCGATCGGGTCGAGTGCCGAACACGGCTCGTCCATCAGCAGCACGTCAGGTTCGACGGCGAGACAGCGGGCGATGCACAGGCGCTGCTGTTGACCCCCGGAGAGCGCGTACGCCGACTGCTTGAGCTTGTCTTTCACCTCGTCCCAGAGCGCGGCGTGCGTCAAGGCGCGCTCGACGGCATCGTCGAGGTTCTTGCGACGACCTTGGATGCGAGGACCGAACGCGACGTTGTCGTAGATCGACTTCGGGAATGGGTTCGCCTTCTGGAACACCATGCCGATGCGGCGTCGCACCTCGACCGGGTCGACGCCCGGCGCCGTAGAGGTCTTGGCCGTGATACGTGAGCACGCCTGAGACCGAAGCTCCGGTGACGAGATCGTTCATGCGGTTGAACGAGCGTAAGAGCGTGCTCTTTCCGCAACCGGACGGCCCGATGAGCGCGGTGATGTTGTTGCGGTACACCGAAAGCGAGACGCCCTCGACCGCGACGACGCCCGAATACGAGACGTTCACGTCGAGAACGTCGAAGACCACCCCGCCGGAGCGGGGGTCGCGGTCGTCGCGCTCGGCGCCCTCTGGGGGCCGCACCGTCACCGTCATCGTTACTGCGTCACCCTGTTTGGACACGTCGACCTTCCGGGTTTGCCGGCCATTGAGGCCCATAGCCTTGCGGCTCGGGCCTGCGCCCGCCAAGCTCCCCGCTGGTTAGCCATGGTACGGACGCCCGCTGACCGGCCCGTTAGGCACAGATGGCCGATGGGTGAACCACACGTGAACAGGGTATCGGCGCGTTCATCTGCGTCATTGCCTGAGTGTCCACGCGGGCAGACTCCCGCAACATCCGGCCGTTCCGCTCACCGAGGAGGCAAACGTGGTCGACGCCCGTCGTACGTTCGATGAACAGCTCGACGACGTCCGCGGCGAGGTGGTGAAGCTCTCGGCGCGAGCCTGCGAACTGATCGGCGCTGCGACCCAGGCGCTCCTCGACGCCGATCTCGCCCTCGTCGAACGAGATCGACGAAGCCCACCTCGAGATCGAACAGCGCGTCGTTCAGATCGAGCATCACGTCTACCAGCTGTTCGCGTTGCAGCAGCCGATGGCTTCCGACCTACGTGTGATGCTCGCGGTACTGCGCATGTTGCACGAAATCGAGCTCACCGCGGGACTGATGCGCAACGTTGCGCGGCGAAACGCGCCGGCTCTACCCCCGCGAGTTGCAGCCCCGCATCCGGGGAATCATCGAACGGATGGGCGCGCAAGCCAGCGTCCAGACGCATCTCGCGGTCGACGCGTTCGCCGACAGCGACGAGAAGGTCGCCGCCGCACTCCCCGACATGGACGACGTGATGGACGATCTCCAAAAGGAGCTGTTCCGCCAGATCTTTGCGGGCTTCTCGGCGGAGCCGGCCAACGAGGCTGCGCTGCAGACCGCCGTGCAGATCGCATTCGTCGGCCGCGACTACGAACGCGCCGCCGACCACGCCGTCATGATCGGGCGCTGGGTTGCGTTCATGGTCACGGGCGAACTTCCGGGGGAAGGCGACCAGAATCAGTTGTCGCTGCCCTAAGTGGCAGCAACAACGCGTGACGCCATCCGTCGTTCCCATCTGGTTTACCTGTCGTTCACGTGAACGTGTAAGCGTGTCCACTTGTCGTTCGTCGCGCCGCTACGCGCGACGGGAACTATTGGCAGGTACGCAAACAACCCTCGAAAGGGGCCCATGGTGACTCCCACTCTTCGGTTCTCGCGCGGGGCGCGAGCACTGATCGTCGTCGCGGCACTCGCGCTCGCAGCCGCCGCGTGCGGTAGCTCAAGCAAGTCGAGTACCGGCTCGGGCACAACGAGCCCGGGCGGCGGCAGCAGCGGCAAAGTGACGCTGAACGGTTCCGGCTCGACGTTCCAGCAGACGTTCAACCAGGCCGCGATTCAAGGCTTCCAGGGCACCAACCCGAACATCACCGTCAACTACGCGGGGAAGGGTTCGGGCGCGGGCAAGACCGACCTGCAGACGGAGACCGTCCAGTGGGCGGGTACCGACAGCACGATCAAGGATGCCGACAAGTCGAAGTACCAGGGCGGCACGGTCCTGTACTTCCCGACCGTCGCGGGCCCGATCACCGTTTCGTACAACCTCAGCGGACTGAACAAGCCGCTGCAGTTGTCAGGACCGACGCTCGCGCAGATCTTCTCGGGCAAGGTCAAGGCGTGGAACGCGGCGCCGATCGCGAGTGACAACCCGGGCGTCAACCTCCCGTCGACGAACATCGTCGTCGTACACCGCGCGGACGCGTCGGGCACGACGAGCAACTTCACGACGTTCCTCGTGTCCGCAGGCGGCAGCGACTGGACCCTCGGCTCGAGCGACAGCTTGACCACGTGGCCCTCAGGCTCACAAGCGGGTCAGGGCAACAGCGGTATGGCCCAGATCGTCAAGCAGACCAGCGGCGCGATCGCCTACGTCGACTTCAGCACCGCCAAGGCATCGAACCTCACGTACGCGTCGATCAAGAACAAGGCCGGCGACTACATCGCGCCGACGCTCGACGGTGCGACCGCCGCAGTCGACAGCGCGACGATCAATCCCGACCTCACGTACAACCCGATCAACGCGCCCGGGCCTACTGCGTACCCGATCACGTCGCCGACGTGGGTCATCGTGTACCAGAAGCAGACCAACGCCAACGTCGGCAACGCGTTGAAGTCGTGGCTCTCGTATCTCGTGAACGGCGCACAGAGCCTCGCCGCGCCGGCCGAGTACGCAGCGCTCCCGCCGTCGTTGCAGCAGAAGGCGAACGCGCAGCTGAGCCAGCTGCAAATCGGCTGACGTTCGCGTCGTGAGTGTCGCTGCGCCTCCGGCGCCGGAATTGGCGCCGGAGGGTTCACGCAAGTCTCTCGGTGCATGGGGCGACCGCGCGTTCAGCGCGGTCGCCCTCGGCGCGGGCTTGCTCGTGCTCATCGTCCTCGCGCTCATCGCGTACACGGTGATCAGCAAGGCGTGGCCCGCGTTCAAGCATCAGGGATTCAGCTTCGTCACGAGCGACAACTGGGATCCGAACACCGAACACTTCGGCGCCCTCGCGTTCATCTACGGCACGCTGCTGACCGTCGTTCATCGCGATCATCATCGCGGTACCGCTGAGCCTCGGGATCGCGCTGTTCATCACCGAAATGGCGGGTAGGCGGCTCCGGACGTTCGTGACCTACGTCGTCGACTTGTTAGCGGCAATCCCCTCGGTGGTCTACGGCTTCTGGGCCCTCGCCGTGTTCACGCAACCGGTGAAGAGCCTGTACCAACACATCGCGAACACACTGGGGAGCTTGCCGGCGCTGAGTCGCGTTTTCGGCGGGCCGGTGAGCGGCGCCAGCTTCATGACCGCGGGAATCATCCTCGCGATCATGATCACGCCGATCATCACCTCACTCTCACGCGAGGTGCTGCTCACCATCTCGCAAGACGACAAGAACGCCGCGCTCGCGATGGGCGCGACGCGATGGGAAATGCTCCACGACGACCGTCTTCCCGCGGGCTCGGAGCGGACTCGTCGGCGCGGTGATGCTCGGGCTCGGCCGGGCGATGGGCGAGACGATCGCCGTCGCACTGGTGGTCGGCGCGAACCCGCAAATCACGTCGCACATCTTCCAGACCGGCGACACGATGGCGTCGAACATCGCGCACAACTTCGCGGAGTACATCGATATCCAACGCAGCGCCCTCATCGGCCTGGGCGCGGTGTTGTTCGGGATCACGATCATCATCAACGTTCTTGCGCGCATCGTCGTGGCCCGCACGAACCGCTCGCTTGGTGAGGTCGTGGCGTGACCGTCACCACCGGCCCCTTCGAATCGCCGGAGTCGATCCTGCAGCGTTCGATGTCGACGAAACGCCGCGTGAAGAACCGGCTCGCGACCACGTGGATGGTCGGCTCACTTGTGATTGCCCTCGTCCCGCTGATCGTGATCGTTTCGTACGTGATCAAGAAGGGCGCGGCGATCATCAGCTGGAGCTTCTTGACGAAGAACCTGCCGATCATCACGCAGTTCCCGGGCGGCGGTATCAAGCCTGCGATCGTCGGCACGATCGTCGTGACGGGCGTCGCCGCGCTCATGGCCATCCCGCTCGGCGTGCTGGCCGCGATTTACCTCAACGAATACGGCAAACAGAAAACGATCGCCAAGGTGATTCGTTTCTTGGCCGACGTGATGACCGGCGTGCCGTCGATCGTGATGGGTCTCTTCATCGCGACGGTGTGGGTCAGCGGCGGCTTGCACTACGGCTACTCGTCGTTTGCCGGCTCCCTCGCGCTCGCGTGCTTGATGCTGCCGATCGTGATCCGGTCGTCGGAAGAAGTGCTGAAGCTCGTCCCCAACGACTTGCGCCAGGCGAGCGATGCACTCGGCGCGCGCCGCTGGCGCACGATCGTGTCGGTGTCGGTGCCCGCCGCACTCCCGGGCATTGTGAGCGGCTCGATGCTCGCGGTCGCGCGCGCCGCCGGTGAAACCGCGCCGTTGCTGTTCACGCTCGGCATCACGCGCACGTCGAACTGGAACCCGTTCCACGGCACCAACACTGCGCTGTCTCAGGAAATCTGGTTCAACGCGCAGCAGCCGTACAACGCGGCGATCAACCGAGCTTGGGGCATGGCGCTCACGCTCATCGCGATCGTGTTCGTCTGCACGATCATCGCGAGGGTCGTGGCGTCGCGCTTCTCAGTCGCTCGGCGCTAGCTGTCGCGCCGACGCCGGCACCTATTCCGGCTCGTCGCCGAGGTCCCACTCGAGAATGAGGTGCTCACGCTCCGCGTCGCGCGCAACGCGTTCGCGGTTGCGCCGGAACTGCGGGTCGTAGACCGGCAACAATTGCAGGCGCGCCATCGCCCGCTGCCGGAACTCGTCGATCGCGTGCTGGTCGCCGAAGACGCGGTGTATCTCCCAATGGGGCGCTACCGGCCCGGTGTACACGATCTTGACGTGTCCCTGAGGCGGAATTTCTTCGAGTTCTTCGGGCTCCATCGCCATAAGGGAGTAAGGCTAGCGAACCCGCTCAGGAGAATCTCACAGAGCGCCCGCTACTGCGGACGGGGAGGCGGCAGCGGACGCTCTGTGAAGACATGACCGAACGAATTGGGGTCGCAGCTCTCTCTTCAAGACGCTCGAGACCACGCAATTGATGCGCGGTTTCGATCCGTTCGGCTCGCCGGTTCCGGAAACCTTCAAGGCAAGAGTTCTCGGTGAAGATTTCGCGGAATCCGCGGTTTCCAATGCATCTCCAAGGCTGCCTTAAGCGTCTGAGAGTTTGCTGATGGAACGTTCCGGGGACGCGAGATGTCGAACCAAATGTTCAACCGAGCCGTAGGCTCATAAGGAGAGGGAGGTGACGACCGTGGACGAAACTCCCGACGAGTACGCGTGGATGCTCCACGCCCGCTGCAGAGGCGCCAAGCCAACTGACTTTTTCCCGTCTGATGGTCTTGGTGTGGAAGCCGCGCAACACATTTGTGTCGGCTGCACCGTGAAGCTCGAATGCCTCGAATACGCCTTGGCGAACCGCATCGAGCACGGCGTTTGGGGTGGTGCATCCGAACGCGAACGGCGCCGCATCCTTCGTCGCCGACGCGGGCTCGCGCCGACGCCCCAGATATAGCGCCCGCGCGCTACGCGGTCGTGCAGGCGTGGAGCAACAGCTCTACGTCGTCGGTGCTGCTGACGTGGAAGGGCACAGCACCGACGCCCACGATCAGTGTTTCGACACCGAGCGCGTCCCAGTCGCGGACTTGCGCTTGCACTTGTTCGATCGTTCCGACGAGCCGGCCCTTGCGAAACGACGCAAGGTCGAAGTCGTCCATCACGCCCGCCGGCGCGCTCGCTTTCATGCGGGCGAACCGGGCTTCGAGGTCGCGCTCGTCCTCGCCGCAGAGCGCGTAGAGACCGAGCGTGCGCCAGAACGTCGCGGGGTCGCGGCCGGCTGCGTCGCATGCGCGCTCGAGCACTTCGAGGCGACCGCGGTAGTCGTCGGGCGTCCAAACCCAGCAGGTGTTCCAACCGTCGGCGTGGCGCGCCGCGATACGTAACAAGCGGTCGCCCTTCCCACCAACGAACACGCGCGGGTGCGGCTCCTGCTGTGCTGCCGGGCGGTTCGGCGCGTCGACGGCGCGGTGATGCTTTCCGTCGTAGGTGAACGGGCCACCACCAAGCAGACCGCGCACAACGGCAAGCGCGTCGACGAGACGGTCGAGCCGTTCTGCAGGCGCGGGCATCGTCATGCCGATCGCTTCGTATTCGGGCTCGTACCACCCGGCGCCGAGCCCGACGTCGAGACGACCGTGCGCGATGCAGTCGAGCGAGGCCAACGCTTTGGCCAACACCGAGGCCGGGCGCAGCGCCTCGCACATGACGAGCGTGCCGATGCGGGCATCGGGCACGAGCCGCGCCAGCGCGGCGAGGGTGACGAGCGGGTCGTAACAACCCTTGCGCGCGTCGGAGCCCCCGTACTTCGCGAGGTCGAGGAAGAGGTGGTCGGAAAGCCAGAGCGACGACGCGCCGGCGTCGACCGCGCCGCGCGCGTAATCCGCAATCGATGCGAAGTGCAACGGGTCGTCGCCGGCGAGCGAATAGTCGTACTGCGGCAACGCGAGTCCGAACTGCACGGGCCGAGGCTACCGAGCGAGGTCGCGTGGCCCGTTCGAGTTTTGAACCGCTGAACCACGCGAGGCGCCCCGTCTCCGCCTGAACAACAACCCCGCCACAGTCGCTATCAACGCGAGAACGAGCACGACGGCTACGACAATGACCCAGCCCGATGAACTACTGCCGCCGTTGTTGGCATGGTTCGCGGTGGACGCCGCGGTCGTCGGCGGCGCTGTGGTATCCAGCGCGACCGGCACGAGTTGGCCGTGGCCGGCAAATGCATCCTTGGTGCGTTGCGCGAACGGGGCCTGAATCCAGCGCTCCTGCTGCACATATGCGCCCGGGCCGAGACTCTGCGGCGGCATGCCGACCCAGACGTTTTCTCCTTGCGTCGCATACAGAGCAGTCAGTGTCGTCTTCGGGCCGCCCTGCCAACTATCGGTAACGACGAGGTGGCAAACATCGACGCCCGTCGGTGGATTTTCGGAGGTGACCTTCCCGAAGATCGACGCGGGGAGCCAGCTCTGCATGAACGCCGCTGCTTGTGTCGCGTCGAGCTCGCGCACGGGCTGCCCCGGACAGTTGACGCTCGCGCCGAAGATGACGATCTGAGAGCCGATATCGACGCCGGCCCCCTCGGCGCGCGCGGGTGCAGCGAACAGGCCGAGGAAAATCAGCGCGCCGATCGCACACGTGATCAAACAACGCCACGACGTGATGGGCATGTGTCGGGCCTTCGGCATGTGTGAGACGAGACGAGGGGCCACCTACCGAGGTAGGCGGCCCCCCGAATCCTACGTACTTCCTTCGCTATATGAGCGCGTTACCCGATACCGCAACCGAAGTCGACGAGGTCGGGATACTGCTCAGTGCACGCCTGGTTGAACGAAAACGTGTCGGTCGTGGCGGTCTGACTCGTGCGCACGTGGAAGTACACACTGCTCGACACGGTGGCCGTCGTGATGTCCTTCAGCGCTCGCACTTGGGCCGAACTCGGTGTGCCGACCCCAGTGGGGATCCCCGACTGCGAGTGCGCAGTGCCGAGGAACTCAAACGTCGTGGCGACACCAGCAGCTGCGGGTGCCGGACAGACGGCGAGGCCGGTCGGCAGGCTCGGGAAGATAACGTCGTAGTGCGCTGCGGTCTGCGTTTCGCCCGCGGTCGACGCCGGCACCTGCTCCACGAAGCCGCCGAATGTCACGACCGCAGTGGGGACTGCCAGTTGACCGACGCTCGGCTTCGACAGCGCAGGGCTCGTTCCGCTTGTGCCGATGTACGCACCCGGGTTCTCCCAACCACCCGTGATGTTGAAGCCGGTCGGGGCGTTGGCGGTGCACGGCGCGGAGCCTGCAACAAGTGCCGGGTTGAGCTGGAGCTCCGCTCCCTGGTTCAGCGCCGTGTCGCCGTTCGTCGGTGCCGTAGCACTCGGCGATCCGATCGTGACCGACGCTGTCGTCGACGTTGCCGTGGCGGCCGCGGAGAGCACAATCGTGGTGCCGTTCGTCACCGACGCGATCGAGGTTCCGGCCGGGATGCCGGCGCCGGTCACGGGTAGGTGGACGTCATACGCCGCGACGAAAGCAGCCGAGGCCGATGTGAGTGTCGTCGATGCGGCCGTCGTGTGCGCATCGTGCACGAAGCGGGCGCTCGTCTGGGTAGCGGCCGGACCGATCGACAGTTGTTGGGCTGTACCTGTCGCCGTCGCGGCCGGCGCCACCGTTACTTGCGTCGCGCTCGGTGCGGGCGGTGATCTTCGCACCATGCTTCATATTGGTGCCGGTGATCGTGCGACCGACATCGGCGGCCGTGAAGTTCGCGGTCGCAGAGGTGACGGTTCCGGATCCTGACGTCGTAACCGCGTCCTTGAAGGTCCGCGAGTCAGAGTTCTCGATCGTCCACTTCTTGGCGGTTCCTGTCGCGGTCGCGGCGACGTTCAGTACTGCTGTCGTCGCGTTCGTGACCGAGACGATGTAGGCACCCGCGGGAAGCGCGGAGTTCGCGACGGCCGTAGTTCCAGTGCCGCCATTGAGCGATACCGACGCGCTGAAGCCGCTGATGCCGTGGTTCACATCGGTCGCGAAGACACTGCCCGCCGTCAACGTAATCGTGGTGCTTCCACTGGTTGTGTTGCCGGTGACCTGACGGCCGGCACCGAAGTGCCACGCGGCTTGCGGTGAGTCCTCTACCTTGAAGAACGGATTGGCGATTGCGGTCGCGGTCGTGAACGTGCACGACACCTGCAGCGTGCTCTGGCCCGCCGGCGCGTTCGGAAACTGCGAGATACCGCCGGGTGACGCGCAAGCATTCGAGACTGCGGCACCTGCTGGTGCTGCGAGTGCAATGGTCGCGACCGCTAGTGCGGCCGCGACAAGTCCAACAAAGGATCGCTTTCGACCCATAGCCCTTCCCCCTACTGCTCAGATGGAGCCCGCCACCTGATCGTTTTCTAACGAACAGGTGGCAAGGTCTAACAGCAAGATTCTGGAAACACAATCACTTCGGTGCAGTTGTGGTTCGTCAAGGGAGCTGGACGCGACGCAAGTCGGACATCAGCGCGTTGAGTGCTGCATGCATTCACACGAGCCTGAAAGCAGCGCGGTGAAATGCGCGGCCCTTGCAACCTGCGCGTCGGTTTACCGTGCTAACTGGGACGCGCGCAGTCGCAGTGCGGTCATGGACTATCTCCCGCGCTCTGCGATGTTGTTACCTGCTGGCTACAGCATTGTTGCGGAGAGCAGTTCGTCGCCTGTCCGGGCGCAGGAATCCGCTGTCGGCGCGAGACCCCGGCCTGCGGATCGCGAACCAATCGCGTTCCCAATCGCCGGATGTTCCCGACCTCCACCAAGGAACTGAGCGCACGTCACCGTGCGAATCGTCCCGTCGCGAACACCGATACGAACCGGAGTCGAGATGTCATCGCGACGATCGACGTTGCGGCACGTTCGGGCGTCACAGCCACAAAAAAGGAGGCTGCGACGGCCTGACGAGTGTGGCGGGTACAACGCGCGGCGACCGTAGGCTTGGTGACCGTAGGCTGGTCTCGTGCTCGAGACGGTGGTGAACGTGTCGGAGGGTCGGGACTTCGATGCCCTCCGCTGGATTGGGCAGGCCGCGATCGCCTCGCTGATCGACGTTCACGCCGACGGCGACCACCACCGGTCGGTGTTCACGCTCGCCGGTCCCGGACCGCGTGATGCCTGCGATGCCACTCGCACGCTCGCCGCCGCGGTCGCCGAGCGGGTCAGCATCGTCGGCCACGAGGGCGAACACCCCCGCTTCGGGGCGCTCGACGTCGTGCCGTTTGTCGCGGTCGGCGGCACGAACGCCGAACGCGAACAAGCCGCCGAGGAGGCGCGGACGTTCGGCGAATGGTGGGCGAGAGAATTCGCCGTGCCGGTGTTCCTCTACGACGACGCCGACCCGGAAAAGCGCGACCTGCCCCACGCGCGCACGCACGGCTTCAAGTCGCGCCAGCCCGACTTCGGGCCCGCCGAACCGCATCCGCGTCTCGGCACCACGGCCGTCGGCGCGCGGCGCCCGTTGGTCGCGATCAACTGCGTGCTCGTTTCACGCGATATCGCCGACGCGCGCCGCATCGCGCGGACGATGCGCGAACGCGACGGCGGGATGCGGGGCGTGCGCGCGCTGGGGTTCTATCTTCCCGATCGCCGGCGCGCGCAAGTGTCGATGAACCTCACCGACATCGACCACACCGGGATCCAGGACGCGTGCTTGGCCGTGCGCGAACGCGCGAAAGAGATTGGCACCGACGTCGCCGATGTCGAACTCGTCGGTCTCGTACCGCGCCGGGAACTCGACCGGTGTTCGGACGACTTCCTCGTTTGGAGCGGGATCGACGCGACCTCGACGATCGAAGCGCGCATCGGGCACGGGCCGCGTTCGTGGCCCGGCGACGAAACCGCCGGTTAAGCGCTGGCCAAGCCGCGGCGAGCGAGCGCGCGCTGGCGGCGGATGCGGCGGCGTTCCCGCTCGCTCATCCCACCCCAGATCCCGAACTTCTCGCCGTGCCGCAGCGCGTATTCGAGGCACTCCATTCGGACCTCGCATCCCCCGCACACTGACTTCGCCTCCTTGGTGGAGGCACCGCGCTCGGGGAAGAAGAGGTCGGGATCGACCCCGAGGCAGTTCGCTCGCTCCTGCCAGCGACGATCCGCGGCATCTACGTCGAGCTGAATCAACATTTCTCGCATCGGCGCTCCCCTCGCTTGACGGCTGGCCGGGCGACCCGCCTGGGCTGTGGCGTTCGGGGCCTGGGTTCAGGTCCCCGAAGGGTCGCCGGCTGCAAATCCCGCCGATGGAATTACAGCGGTGTCATTGTTGCCGCGGCGCGCAACAACGCGCAAGGGGGAGTTTCGAGCTGAAGGGCCGCTTCTCTGACGAAGCGTGAAAGGGCCGCTTCAGACTGTGGCGAAACTGGGCTGGTAGTCGGTGCCCAGGCCGAACGACACGAACAAGTCGTGGACGGCGTCGTCGAGTTCGGGGATGGCGAGCGCGGGCCCGAACCCGAAGTTCGGGACCGCCCGGCCCCACAGCTGAGGGATGCGAGCCGCGATGTCGACCCCGAGCGCACGGCTCATCTCGTACAGATTGAGCTCGGTGGAGCACTCGTCGCCCGTGCAGACGACCGCGAGCTCGACGCCCATCACGCCCCGCTTGCGACTCTCCTCGAAGAGTTCGAGGAAGTGCCGGGCGGCGGCGACCGCGCCCGGCTCGGGAGTGACCGCGAGGATCAGCCGGTCGAGAAGATCGAGATTCGACCCGACGACGCTGCCGGGGCCGGCCGGTCCGCCCGGGAGATCGCAGACGACGACGTCGAACGCGTCGCGCAGCTCGGGGAGCGCGTGTTCGGCGGCAAAGTGCAGACGCGCGACGGGCGCACCGCCGCAGGGAAGGACCTCGAGCGCGGGCGAATACAGGCGGCCGAGTTGAGCGATCGTCGGGCGGTTCGGACGGGCGTAGTCCTCGAGCATCGGGGACCGCACGCCGAGGCGGGTGGTGACGTCGAGGGCGATCGGGTCGGCGTCGACCACGCAGACCTTGCCCGAGGCGGCCGCGTTGCGCGCCAGGCTCGCCGCGATGTTCGCGGCGAGGCCTCGCTTGCAAGCCGGGTCTCGGGCGGTGGTCACGCCGATTGTCAGGGCCGTCACGAGTGTGTTGTTCGGCCCATCCGAGCGGAAAGCACAGCGTTGAGGGGCCTCCTGTGATGCATGTCACCGGCCCCCGGCACGCGACGATGAGGATCTGTGACCGTCGAAGCAATCCAAGGCGACATCACGTCCGAAAGAACCGACGCGATCGTCAATGCGGCGAATACCCGCCTCGCGCGGGGTGCGGGCGTCTGCGGCGCAATTTTCGCGGCCGCGGGCCCGCGGCTCGACGACGCGTGCGCAGCCATCGGGGGATGTGCGACGGGCGACGCCGTCGTCACGCCCGGTTTCGACCTCCCGGCCCGGTTCATCGTCCACACGGTCGGCCCGGTGTGGCAGGGCGGGACGCACGGTGAGCCCGAGCTCTTGGTGTCGTGTTACCGGCGGTCGTTGGACGTGGGGCGCGCGGCCGGCGTGGCGTCGATCGCGTTCCCGGCGATTTCGACGGGCATTTTCGGCTACCCGCCCGACGCGGCAGCCGAGATCGCGGTCACGACCGTGCGCGAGTGCGCGGGCGCCATGGTCGTGCGGTTGGTCGCGTTCGACGAGCTGACGTACGGCTTGTACGCGGCGCTGCTCGACTGAAAGCAACGGGCGCCGGCGTTGCGGCCGGCGCCCTTGGGGTTAGCGCTTTTCGAGTTTCAAGGACGCGCTGTTCATGCAGTAGCGCTGGCCGGTCGGCTTCGGGCCGTCGTTGAAGACGTGTCCGAGGTGCGCACCGCAGTTGTTGCACGTCACTTCGGTCCGGACCATGCCGTGGCTCCGGTCGACTGTGCTCGGCGACGGCGTCGTCGTCGAGCGGCTGGAAGAAGCTCGGCCAGCCGGTACCCGACTCGAACTTGGTGTCGGAGACGAAGAGCGGAGCGTCGCAACAAACACAGCTGTACGTGCCGTCGTCGTGGCAGTCCCAGTACTCACCCGTGAAGGCACGTTCCGTGCCGGCCTTCCGGGCCACCGCGAACTGTTCGGGCGTCAGGCGCGCACGCCACTCTTCGTCGGTTGTGGGAAGTTGGTCGGTTTCGGTGTCGTTTCCATGTCGGCTTGAAACGCTCGCGCGTTGAGTTGCGTTCCCGCCAGCACACAAAATCGGCGCCGAGATGCTAGCGCCGCGGCCGATGTCGGCCCGGTCGCCGACCTGAACGATGAGCCGGGGCCGATCGGCGCGCAGTGCCGAGGGCGGCGAGCACGTACCAGCCGTCGAGGGGCGCGAGCGCCGAGGTCGACAGATGACGGCGTCGAAGCGTTCCCGGCGCAGCAGGTCGAGCGCCGTGTCGCCGTCGGCGCGACTTCCCGCTCGACGTCAGCCCTCTCCGGGCGCTCGTGCACCACCAGCACGCGCGGGACCACCGCGCACCTCCTCCATGAGCGAAACCCCGAGCGTCCGTGCCCGGTACAGATTGATCGGCGGTCCGGGCCGCGGTCTTGACCCCTAGCCCGCCCGGCGCTCGTGGCGGCGCTGGTCGAGGAAGTCGACGAGCACGTAGTCGCCGAGCGTTTCGGGCGTCGTGTAGAAGGCCCGACCCCGGTTCATCTTCATCATCCGCTCGACGAACTCCCGCAGGTAGAAGTTGTCCTCGAGCATGAAGGTGTTGATGCGGATGTTGTCCTTCGTGCAGCGCTGCACCTCGCGCAACGTCATCTCGATCGTGCGCGGGTCGGGCGGGTAGTCGAAGAACGGCTCGCCGTTGTCGAGGATGTGGGCGGTCGGCTCGCCGTCGGTGATCATGATGATCTGCTTGCGGCCGGTCTGGCGAGCGAGCATCGAGCGGGCGAGCAGCAGCGCGTGCTGCATGTTCGTGCCCCACTCGAAGTCCCAGGTTGCCTCGGGCAGCCGCTCGGGCTTCACCTCGCGCGCGACGCGGCCGAAGCTGACCATGCCGAGGTAGTCGCGCGGGAACTGCGAGCAGATCAACGCGTGCAGCGCCATCGCGACCTTCTTCGCCGCGAGGAACCGGCCGCGCATCTCCATCGAGAGCGAAACGTCGAGCATGAGCACCGTCGCGCTGCGCGTGAGCTGTTCGGTGCGTTCGATCTCGAAGTCTTCGGGCAGCATGCGACACCGGCGTGCCCGAACCCTGGCGCGTGATCGCGTTCTTCATCGTGCGGCCGACGTCGAGATGGAACGGGTCGCCGTACTCGTAGGGCTTGTGCTCGTCGGAGCGCTCGTGGCCGACGCCGGAACGTTCGATCTCGTGCTGCCCGGCACGGTCCTGCAGCAAGCGCTTGAAGAGATCGCCGAGCGCGCGCTGGCCGATCCGCCGGATGCCCTTCGGCGTGAGCTCCATGCGGCCTTCGCGCTGTTCGATCAAGCCCGCTTCTTCGAGCTCCTTCGCCAGCTTTCGCGAGTTGCTGCAGTGAACGGGCCGCGTCGTCACCGAGCAGCTCGCGGACTTTGTCGAGGTCGACTTCGGCGAGCGGGCCCGGGCTCGTCGCGTTGCGCAGCAGGTTCTCGAGCGCGTCGATGTCGCCGAGTTGGTCGAGCAGGCCGCTCATGCCGTCGAGCGGCAGCGGTTCGTCACCGCGGAAGCGCATGCCGTTGGCCCCAACCCATCTGCGGGAACGCGTTGCGCAGGTTCTGTCCGAGCTGGTCGACCTGCCAGCGCAGGTCCATGTCGTCGAGCAACGCATTCGCCAGTCTCCTGCAACTGCTGCGCGCTGCTCGGGTGACATCGAGTTCAGCAGCTGCTGCATCTGCGCCATCGAGCGCGCCATCTGTTCGAGCAGCTCGTCGAGCGTCTGCGGATTGCTCGGGGAAGAAGTCGCCGAAGCGCTCCATGAAGCCCTCGAAGTCGGGCTCCTCGCCGGCCTCGCGTTGTTCGAGCATGTGGTTGAGCTCGGCGAGCATGTCCTTCATGCGCGCGAGCTGCTCGGGCGACATCTGCGACATGCCTTCGTTGCAGCTGGTTGAACATCGAGTCGAGCAGCTGCTTCTTCAGCTCCTCCATCAGCTCTTCGAAGTGCTGGCGCGCGGCGTCGTCCATCCAGTCGTATTGCTGGAGGTCGCTGACCTGGCCCGCGAGATCGGGCGGCAGTTGCTCGAGCTGCTCGCGGCGATGCTTGGGCGAGCTCGTCGAGCAAGCTCCTCGCGACGCTTGTCGCCCGACTGTTGCGCTTCGTCGAGCCGGCGGTCGATGCCGGCGCGCTCCTCGTCGACGATCTCGTCGAGCCGGTTCGCGATGTCTTCGTAGACGCCGCCGAGGTCGTAGCGGTCGAGTTGCTCGCGGCGCTGTTCGCGCAGCTTCTCGAGCATCTCGCGCATGCCCTGCACGTCGCGGCCCTGCCGATCCTGGAAGCCCTGCTGCATCATGCGGCGCAACGCCGCGTTGAGATCGCCGTGGTAGAGGAGGTCGTCGGTCATCTCCTCGAGCAGCGCGTCGGCGTCGAGATCGAACCCGACCTGGGTGCCGTCCCAGCGGGAGTATTGGGCACGGTTCGACATGCCGTTACCGTAGCCTCCGTGGCCGTCGTCGCATCGGATCTTCGCGCCGTCCGGAGTTTCTGGTGGGGAACGGGCGCTTCGTCGACCCAGGCCGAGGGCGCCGCGCCCGCATCCGACTGGTATGCACTCGAACGCGCCGGGCGTGATGCCGCCGTCAGCGGCGACGGGCAACGGGTTCGGCGAGCGCTACGCCGAAGACTTCGAGCTGTACGCGCAGTACGGGCTCACGCATCATCGGCTGTCGATCGAGTGGGCGCGCATCGAGCCCGAGGAAGGCCGACGCGACGACGCCGCGATCGAGCACTACCTCGAGGTGCTGACCGCGGCGCGCGCCGCCGGCATCGCACCATGGGTCTGTCTGCACCACTTCACGCTGCCGGGCTGGTTCACCGAGATCGGCGAGGGTGGTTTCGTCGACGACCGCGCCCGCTCGTACTACTGGGCGCGCCACGTCGCGTTCTGCGCCGAGACGTTCGGCGACCTCGTGTTCGGTTGGAAACCGATCAACGAACCGGGCGCGTTCGCGGGCATCTACCCGCACGGGCAGAAGCGCTTCGACATGCTCGGCGCGATTCTGCTCGCGCAGCGCGACGCGTGGCGCGAGCTGCGCGGCGGCGGCAAGCCGGTCGCGACGATCCACAACCTCTCGCCCGATGTTCACAGTCGCCAACACGGTTCCCGCCGACCCGATGCACGACGCGGTCGAGAGCGATGACGTGGGACGTGTGGATGCGCGCCGACCGCGACGGCGTGCTCGAGCTTCCGGGCCGGGCCGCGCGCGAGGTGCCCGACCTGCGCGAAGCGTGCGACCTGATCGGCTTCTCGTACTACGCGCGACGGGAGTCGACGCCGAGGGCACGATCGTGCCGTATCCCGTCGACGCCCGCGTCGGCCCGATGGGCTACGCACCGTGGAGCGAAGGACTCGCGATCGTGTTGCACCGGCTGCACGACGAGCTGCCGGGGCGCCCGCTGTTGATCTGCGAGCACGGCGTCGGCACCGACGACGACGAGTGGCGCTGCGACGTGTTGCGCGAGTCGTTCACGTCTCGTCGAGAACGCGACTCGACGACGGCATCGACATCCGCGGCTTCTTTCACTGGACCGGCGTCGACAACTACGAGTGGAACCACGGGTTCGACGTGCAGTTCGGGTGCTTCACGCGCGATCGCGAGCCGCGCGGCTCAGCCGAACTGCTCAAGGAGTGGGCGACAGGCGGTTGAGTCCCCACGTGTTCGGCCGTCGTGGCGTAAGTCGTAGTTCGGCTGTCGCCGATGAACAAAACACGCGTGCTTTCCGCCCCCCGGCACACGAGAATTCTAGGCCGAATCGACGCGTTCCGCTTCGATCTCGCGGTAACGGTGTTCTTTCGCCTTGAGCTCGGCGAGAAAGCCTTGCAACTGCCCCAGCTTTTGGTTGACGTCGTCTTGCATGCGTGCATTGATCTCGATCGCTTCGGCCACGATCTCGCGATAACGCTTCGGGGACGGGTGGCGCTGCGCCTCGGCCCGCAACTGGGCCAGCCGGTCTTCGGAGCCAAGGATCGAACGAATGCGTTCCAAGTCGAGGCCCATCACGTCACGCAGTTCGAGAATGCGGCGAAGACGGTCGACATCTTCGTCGCTGTACACGCGCGTGCCGCCCGGGGTGGTGCTCGGCGACAGCAAACCGACTTCCTGGTAGTAGCGCAATGTGCGTGTCGTCACGCCGGCGCGGCGCGCGACTTCGCCGATGCGGAGCAAGTTCTTCGTCATGTCGCCAGCACCTCGTCGGTCAGGAGTTCAGTCTCCTCGACTTTCTCCTCGACGTCATCCTCGCCTTCGCCTTCGTACACGTACTTCCCGCCGCGGGCCCACGACGCCCACGCTGCGAGCAAGCACATGATCAACGACGCGGTGAACGCGATGCGCAATCCGGTCAAGAACGCGCTCGAGATGAGGTGCGGGAAGAACGTCTTGCTGGTGATGTTGTTGAACTGCGCTTGCGTGATCCCCGCCTTCTGCGGGCTGCCGAGCAGGTTCTTCATCGGGTTGTAGCCGAGGAAGGCCGCGAACAGACTTCCGACGGGCGGCAACGTCGCGATTTGGTGTGCCGTGCGCCGCGCTGACGCCGTTCGCTTGCAGCTGCGTCGACATCGAATGCGGCAGCGTCGCCGCGAGCCCCACAATCATGAGTGAGAAGAACAGCCCGATCGAGAGCACCATGCCGCTGTTCTGGAAGGTCGCGCGCATGCCGGACCCGGCACCGCGTTTCTCGGGCGGCAGGCTGTTCATGATGCCGGTCATGTTCGGCGCCGCGAACAGTCCGTTGCCGACCCCGTTCAGCAACAGCAGCGCGCCGAACACCGGGAACGCAAAGTTCGCCGGCAGCAACATCAACAGGCCGAACGTCAACGCGCTCAACAACATGCCGCCGGTCGCGAACGGCCGCGCGCCGTATCGGTCGGAAAGCCAACCCGACACGGGTCCGGCGAGCAGAAAACCTCCCGTCAGCGGAAGCATGTAGATGCCGGCCCACAACGGCGTGCGTTCGAAGCTGTAGCCGTGCAGCGGCAACCAGATGCCCTGCAGCCAGATGATCAAGATGAACTGCAACCCGCCGCGACCAATCGCCGCGAGGAGCCCCGCCAAGTTGCCCATCGTGAACGCTTTGATCTTGAACAGCGAGATGTCGAACATCGGGTCGCGGACCCGCTTCTCGATGTAGACGAACAAGCACGAGAATCGCGAAGCCGCCGACCAACTCGAACAGCACCCACGGGCCGGTCCAGCCCATCGAGTGACCACCGTGCGGCAACAAGCCGTAGGTGAGGCCGATCAGGATCATGATCAAGCCGACGCCGAAGGTGAGGTTGCCCCACCAGTCGATCTTGGCCGGAGTGCGCGCACCCACTTCCTTCAGCTTCAGGTACGCCCACACCGTCCCGAACACGCCGACGGGAACATTGATCCAGAACACCGCGCGCCAGTCGACGTCGGCGAGCAGACCGCCGACGACGAGACCGATGAACGATCCCGCGATACCTGCGATGACCGTGACGCCCATCGCGAACCCGCGCCGCGCGGCGGGGAACGCGTCGGTGAGAATCGCGGCCGAGTTTGCGGTGAGCAACGCGCCGCCGATGCCCTGCACGATGCGGAAGATGATCAGCCACATCGCACCGCTCGTGCCTGTCCACGGACACAACGACAACGCGAGCGACGCCGCGCTGAACACCGCGAAGCCCGCGTTGTACATGCGGACGCGGCCGAAGATGTCACCGAGGCGGCCGAACGTCACCACGAGCACCGCGGTGACGACGAGGTACCCCATCAGCATCCAGAGGAGGAAGCCGACGTTGCCGGGCTGCAGCGGGTCGAGCTGGATGCCGCGGAAGATCGCGGGCAGCGCGATCAGAACGATCGAAGCGTCGAGGGAAGCCATGAACACGCCGAGGGTCGTGTTCGACAAGACGATCCACTTGTAGCGCTCGTTCATCAGCGGATCCTTCGCTCCCGCCGCCGTCGATCATACCTTTACGTCAACGTTAGATTATAGGCGAGGCGGATCCGGTCGACCGTCTCCAGCGGCCGCTCGCTGACGTCGTCCCAGGTCACGTGCACGACGCGCCATCCGGCCGCTTCCAGGGCGGCGATCCGCCGACGGTCTCGCTTCCAGGCCAGACGGTTCCCGTGCCATTCGAAGCCATCGCATTCGAGGCCGAGCTTGCGGGCGATCGAGAGGACGAAATCGATGCGGTAGTGGCCCACTTGGTGTTGAGTCGCCTCTTGCGTGATGCGGTGCTTGCGGAGGAGGCGCGCGGTGCGAACTTCGAGGCGCGATTCCTTGGGCCGGGCCGCGACGAGTTTCAGGAGATCGCGCAGCGCAGTCGGTGCGCGGTCGGCGCCGATGCGGCGTTCGAGCGCGAGCGTGGTGGTGAGGCCCATGCGCCGCGCCGACTCGAAGGCGTGCTCGAGCGTCTCACCGTCGAGTTCAGTCGCGAGGTCGATGATCGTGCGCGTCGGCGACGTGCACGGCAACCCGTCGACGACGTAGCGATCGGCGCTCAGAAGGGTCGTCGTTCGATGGAGAACGAGGTCAGTTGCGCAGCGACGGGTCGTGTGTGGCACCGAGACGTGAAATCGTTCGTCGTGTCGCGCGGGCAATCGCAGCAATTCGGCTGCCGAGCTGTACGACAGCAACGCGTCGCTCCCACAATGAAGAACGACGGCCATTGCCCGTTGGCGCGCACTTGGAAATGAACCAGGTATCCGAAATACGCCCGGATGGACGCGTTCGAGCGCACCCGTTGAAGCCCGGTGGTCGATTTGGCGTTCGGTAAGACCGGACGCGAGAGCTTGCTCGCGAGTCACAACGCCGTATTGCCGCTCTGCGAGCGCGAAAAACTCGTTCATGGTCATCCTCCCTACAAAATTTGTGGGGGAAGTGACCAGGAGGAAGTTCGGCCGTTTTTAGCCGCGGCCGCGGTACGTCGCGCGCGAGCCGACGGCGTCCTTGTTCAGACGCTTCGTCAGGTGCAGGCCTTCGAGGACGAACTCGATACCGCTCGCGATGCCCGCCGGCGACTCGCCAACCCGCAGATCGGCGAGCACCGCCCGCATGCCGTCGAGCTTGGCCAGCAGGTCGCGGTAGTCGGCCGCGGGAACGTCCTCGCCGGTGTGCACGATCGAGCCGTCTTCGAACGACGCGACGATCGGCCCCAGCCGCTCCGGCTTCACACGGGCCCGGAACACCTCGAGCGTCGCGGCCTTGACGATGCGGTCGAGCACCTGATTCTCGCGACCGTCGTCGAGCGTCTCGATTTCGATCTTGCCCGACGTCGACGCGGCCAACGCGTCGAGGTCCGATACGCGCGGCACCACCTCGCGCTCGCCGTTCATCAGCGCGCGCCGGGCCGCGTTGGCGACCAGCGTCTCGTAGTTCGTGATCGACAACCGCGCCGAGACACCCGAGCGCTGGTTGACGTGCGGCGAACGGCGCGCGAGCTGCGAAATCTCGGCGACGATCTCGGTCATGAACTCGGGCACGTTCACTTGCAAGCCCTCGGCCGCGAGCGGACGCGCTTCTTGGTCGATGATCGCCATTTCGAGTTCAGTGTCGAGCGGGTAGTGCGTACGGATCTGCGAACCGAAGCGGTCCTTGAGCGGCGTGATGATGCGGCCGCGGTTCGTGTAGTCCTCGGGGTTCGCCGACGCGACGAGCACGACGTCGAGCGGGAGGCGAATCTTGTAACCGCGGATCTGCACGTCGCGCTCTTCGAGGACGTTCAGCAAACCGACTTGGATGCGCTCGGCGAGGTCGGGCAGTTCGTTGATCGCGAAGATGCCTCGGTTCGTACGCGGCACGAGCCCGTAGTGGATCGTGAGCTCGTCGGAGAGGTAGCGCCCTTCGGCGACCTTGATCGGGTCGACTTCACCGATGAGGTCGGCGATCGACGTGTCGGGCGTCGCCAACTTCTCGCCAAAACGGCGCTCGCGGTGAACCCACTCGATCGGCGTGTCGTCGCCCCGTTCGGCAACGAGCACGCGTGCGTGCGTCGAAACCGGGTGATACGGGTCGTCGTTGATTTCGCTACCCGCGACGATCGGCATCCACTCGTCGAGCAGTTCGACCATCGAACGGATGATGCGCGTCTTGGCTTGGCCGCGTTCGCCGAGAAAGATCATATCGTGCCCCGCAAGCAACGCGTTCGCGAGCTGCGGCAACACCGTGTCTTCGTAACCAATCACGCCGTCGACAAGCGGCCGCTTCTCCGCAAGCGCGTGCACGGCGTTGGCGCGGATCTCTTCCTTGACGGGACGCGACTCCCACCCGCTCGCGCGCAGTTCACCAAGTGTTGCGGGACGACTCATGATTCTGAGCATACGCTGAGGTCCGGTGAACAGGCACTCGCGTCCCGGACCAGCAGCCGACCTGTCGGGTTCGTGGCGGGCACACGTCGGAGATCACGAGCTCGCGAAGACATTCGCTGATCCCGACTCACCGGACGCCACGTGGGAAACAGTGCAGGTTCCGCACCATTGGCGCCGAGAGCCCACGTTCGCCGAAAGCGACGGCCCGGTGCTCTATCGCCGTTCGTTCACCGACGCGCCATCCGGAACCGCTACGCGTTCCTTCCTCGTGCTCGAGGGCGTTGCGTATTACAGCGACGTGTGGCTCGACGGCGAATACCTCGGCGCCGCCGAAGGAATGTTCGCGCCGCACAGCTTCGAGATCAGCGACGCGTTGACGGCGCGCGACTCGCACGTACTTGCGATCGAAGTTTCGTGTCCACCGCAACGCGATCGCTCCGTCAAGCGCACGATCACTGCTCCGTATTTCGACGGCCCCTTGATCGATCCCGACTTGAACCCCGGTGGAATCTGGGCCCCGGTTCGGATCGTGCGCAGCGGTCCGGTGCGCATTGCACGTGCACGCGTCGCGTGTGTCGAAGCCTCGGTCGAACAAGGCCGGCTCGGTTGCGACATGACGCTCGACGCTCGTGACGCGCTGGACGCGCAGTTGCGCGCAAGAGTCCACGGACCCAACGACGTCGTGCTCTTGGAAACGACGCGCGACGTGAGCCTGGCCGCCGGGCCGAACGAACTGTCGTGGGTGCTGACCGTCGACGAACCGCCGCGCTGGTGGCCGCGCGCGCTCGGTCCGCAGCATCTCTGCCGCCTGGAACTGACGGTCGAAGCCGACGGGCACGCGAGCGACGCCCTCGACGTCACCACCGCGTTCCGAGATGTACGGCGCGATCACGACGGGTTCGCGGTAAACGGCGAACATCTCTTCTTGAAGGGCGCGTCGTACGCGTCCGGCGCGCCCGTTCCTCGGCGACGTCGACGCCGGTCTCGCGCAGGCCGACGTCGCGGCGCGCGATCGACGCCAACCTCGACTTTCTGCGCGTCTACACGCATGTCGCGCCAACTGCGCTGTACGACGCGGCCGACCGCTCCGGATTGCTGTTGTGGCAGGACCTTCCGATGCGCGGCGGCTACGCGCGCGGCATTCGGCGCGCCGCGATAACCCAAGCGCGCGCGATGGTCGATCTGCTCGCGCATCATCCGAGCATCTTCATGTGGTGCGCGCACGACGCGCCGGTCGGCGAACAGTCAACGACGCGTGTCGTCGCCGGCCTCGCCGCACCGACGTGGGCGAAAGACGTTCTCGACCGTTCGGTTGCGCGTGCGATGCGCAACGCCGATCCGACGCGGCCGGTGCTCGCGCACTCAGTTTCCGCGGTCGACGCACACCTGTGGTTCGGATGGTCGCACGGCAACCTGGCGGGTTTGGCCGACGCGATGCGCGCAGTGCCGCGCCTGGGAAGGTTCGTGTCGGCGTTCGGCGCGCAAGCGGTGCCCGGCAACGCCGACTGGATGCAGCCCGAACAGTGGCCCAATCTCGACTGGGACGCGTTCGCGGCGCACCACGGCATGGATCGCCACGCGTTCGACACGCACGTCCCGCCCGCCGATGCCAAGACGTTCGAAGAGTGGCGCGACGCGAGCCAGGCGTACCAAGCCGCGTTGTTACAGCTGCAGATCGAGGACTTGCGCCGTTGTCGCGGGAACCCGTGCGCCGGATTCGCCATGTTCACGCTTGTGGATCCTGCACCGGCGGTCGGCTTCGGGGTGCTCGACCACGAACGGGCACCGAAGCGCGGGTACGCGGCACTCCGCGACGCGTGCCGGCCGATGCTGCCAATGGTCGATCCGCGCACAGGTGCGGTGCACGTCGTCAACGACACGCGCGCCTGGCTCAGGGACGTCATCGTCGAATGCACCGTCGACGGCCGGACGCGCCGATTCCGCGGCGACGTGGACCACGACGACATCGCGTACGTCGGAACAGTCGACTTGACCGATGCGATCGACGTCGAAGTCTCGCTCACGCATCCAGCACACGGACGCGTGAGGAACCGGTACCCGTTGTTACTGCTCGAAGCTGGTCGACGAAGCTGAGCGCGAACGCGACCGCGTGATCTCGGCTCGCATCACCGTCGAAGACGAAGAGCGCAAGGTCGTAGACACACTCGAGGCACGAAAACGCGGGCTCAGCCAACAACAACGAGCAGGTCGCGTCGTTCAGTACCTCACGCGCGAAGTCACGGTTGTGGGTGCGCCGCGGAAAACTCGACGGAACCGGCGCGGCGTGCTGCGTACTCGACGCAGGCCGTCGAAGAACGTTGGCTCGAGGTCATAGATCGCGCGGTTCGAAATCAGCAGGCTCGGAACCGGATCGTGGAGCTCGACAAGCACGCACGAACGCAAGCGAAACGACGTCGTCCAAGAGGCGCGCGCCGCGGGGTTTCCCGAGTGGTCGAGCCGGAACGCGTCAGGGTGTCCGCTGTATCGCGAACCAGTCGCACGGAACGACATCTGGAATGCGAGCACCTTCGTGTCGTTGAAGGTCGCGGAGGCGGCCAGGCCGTACTCGGCCCGGCCGCGGTGATCGGCGAACATGCGAAACCGCGGCTGCTCCGAAATGTCCTCGACCGGCGTCCACGGTCCGGCTTTGACCGCGTCAACCGACGGACGGGGCGTGGGGACGAGCCGCATATCTCATCATCGGAAATCGCGTGCGGGGCCTGAAGACCGGCGCGATGCTCGTGGGGTGACGACCCAACAGCTCAGCATCGGTGACGTCCGCCTGACTCGCGTTTGCTACGCCGACGTGAACGTTTCCGCCGAAACGGTCGGCCTCACGGCGGGCGACATCAACGGCATCGAGTGGGCGAGCCCGGTCTGGGCCGAAGGCAACAATGCCAGAGCAGCGGCCGCGGCGTGGATCATCGAACACGACGGCGAACGCATCGTCGTCGATCCCGCGCAAGCAGCCGACCAAATCCTGCGCAGCGACACCGACGCCGCCGTTCATCAAGAAGCGTTCGCGCAGTTGCTCGCCGACGCCGGTTTTCCGCGCGCGAGCTTTACGCAGGCGATCGCGTCGCACCTCGAAGGCGTCGGCATGTTCGGCTGGCGCAACGACGACGGTTCGTGGGAACCGTTCTTCCCGAATGCGCCAATCCTTGTCACGCAAAGGGAACTCGACGACGTCGACTCGGGCACACAGACACCGGCCATGCCCGAGGTCGTCGCGCAGCTCCGCGCGAACGGCGCGTTCCGCGCCGTCGGCGACACGACAAAGGTCACGAGCGCGATCACCCTGGAACGCGACGGCGGCCACTGCCCCGGCCATGTGCTCGTGCGCATCGAATCAAACGGTGAGCACGCAGTAATCGTCGGCCATCTCGCGGTGAGCCCGCTGCTCGTCGCGACCGGTCCGAACAGCATCGAAAATCGCGACGCGGCCGGCGCTTGGGAAACAACTGTCGCGTTGCGCGACAGCGGCGCAATCCTTCTCGGCCCGTTGTGGCCGACCCCCGGCGCGGGTCGCTGGGACGGCGCGCGCCTCGTTCCCGTTCCCGACTCGGAGTAGCTCGCGCGGCGGCGTGCATGTGAACGCCTGCACGATTCGCTTCCGGCGCCAGACGCCAGCGTAGAGTCCGATTCACAAGAGCACGAGGGCAAACGCCCCTCGTCGGGAAGCAGGAATGGCCACGACGATTGAAGGCCCGCCCGCGCGGACGGGCGGCCCGCAACCCATACGCAAACCGAAATCCGGGGGGCCGCTGCCGGTCCGCTTTTACCGCAGCGCGGTCGGCAAGAAGTGGGTGATGGCACTCACCGGTATCGCGATCATGCTCTTCCTCGTCGAGCACCTGATCGGGAACTTGACGCTGTTCTTCGGCAAGCACGAGTTCAACGCGTACGGCGAAGCGCTGCGCGACCTCGGCGGCGATCTCTTGCCGCGCACGGTGCTGCTGTGGTTCTTCCGCATCGGTCTCATCGTGGCGTTCTTCTTCCACATCCACGCGGCCTACGGACTGACCCGAATCAACTGGAAGGCCCGCCCGACGAAGTACCAGTCGAAGCGCGACTACGTGGCCGCCGACTTCGCCTCGCGCACGATGCGGTGGACGGGCATCATCCTCGCCCTCTACATCATCTTCCATCTCACGGACCTCACATGGGGTGCGGCCAACCCTCAGTTCGTCCGCGGTGATGCGTACAACAACATGATCTACTCGCTGCAGCGTCCGGTCGTCGCGATCACCTATTCGGTCGCGATGCTGGCGCTCGGCTTCCACCTGTACCACGGATCCTGGTCGCTGTTTCAGAGCCTGGGCTTGAACAACCCGGCTTGGAACAAGGCGCGCCGCGCCTTCGCGATCGCGTTCGCCGGCGTCATAACGGCGGGGTTCCTGACGTTCCCGATCGCGATTCAGACGCACGCGGTCACGCCGAAGTGTCCACACACCCTGCCGGTGACCGCGGAGTGCAAGAGCTGATGGCCATGGAACTCGATTCGAAGATCCCCGCCGGGCCCATCGCCGAGAAATGGGACCGCCACAAGTTCGACATCAAGCTCGTCAACCCCGCGAACAAGCGCCGCTTCGACATCGTCGTCGTCGGCACCGGATTGGCGGGCGCGTCAGCCGCCGCGTCACTCGCCGAACTCGGTTACCGCGTCACGGTGATCACGTTCCACGATTCGCCGCGGCGCGCGCACTCGATCGCGGCGCAAGGCGGCATCAACGCGGCGAAGAACTACAAGAACGACGGCGACAGCATCTACCGCTTGTTCTACGACACCATCAAGGGCGGCGACTACCGCTCGCGGGAAGCGAACGTGTACCGGCTCGCGCAAGAGTCGGTGAACATCATCGACCAGTGCGTCGCGCAAGGCGTTCCGTTCGCGCGTGAGTACGGCGGGTTGCTCGACAACCGTTCGTTCGGTGGCGCGCAGGTATCCCGCACGTTCTACGCACGCGGCCAAACCGGCCAACAGTTGCTGTTGGGCGCGTACCAAGCGCTCATGCGGCAAGTGCACCTCGGCGGCGTTCGCCTGATCCCGCGCACCGAGATGCTCGACCTCGTCGTCAAGGATGGTCGGACCGCCGGCATCGTGTGCCGCGACCTCAACACGGGCGAGATCTTCTCGCTGTCGGCGCACGCGGTCGTGCTCGCGACGGGCGGCTACGGCAACG
Organism: uncultured Actinomycetes bacterium; assembly: GCA_963841195.1. Lineage (GTDB taxonomy): Bacteria > Actinomycetota > Acidimicrobiia > IMCC26256 > PALSA-610 > CAWJBX01. The sequence continues at coordinate 319,607 of CAWJBX010000008.1, forward strand.
TCTTCTACCTCTCGACGAACGCGAAGAACTCCAACGTCACGGCCGCGTGGCGCGCCGCCAAGAAGGGCGCGTACTTCGCCAACCCCTGCTTCACGCAGATCCACCCCACGTGCATCCCGGCGAGCGACGAGTTCCAAAGCAAGCTCACGCTGATGTCGGAGTCGTTGCGCAACGACGGTCGCGTCTGGGTGCCACAGAAGATGGACGACACGCGTTCGCCCGACGCGATTCCCGACGCCGACCGCGACTACTTCCTCGAGCGCCGCTACCCCGCGTTCGGCAACCTCGTGCCGCGCGACGTCGCGTCGCGCGCGCTGAAGCGCGAGGTCGACGCCGGTCGCGGTGTCGGGCCGTTGAAGAACGGCGTATACCTCGACTTCTCGGAAGCGATCGACCGCCTCGGGCGCAGTGTGATCGAAGAGCGCTACGGCAACCTCTTCGACATCTACGAACGGATCACGAACGAAGATCCGTACGTCGTGCCGATGCGCATCTACCCGGCGATCCACTACACGATGGGCGGGCTGTGGGTCGACTACAACTTGATGAGCAACCTGCCCGGGTTGTTCGTGCTCGGTGAAGCGAACTTCTCCGACCACGGCGCGAACCGGCTGGGCGCGTCGGCGCTCATGCAAGGCTTGGCCGACGGCTATTTCGTCCTTCCGTACACGATCGGCGACTACCTCGCGCCGCTCCTCGGCACGAAGCCGGTGTCGGTCGACGATCCCGCGTTCACACAAGCCGAGCAGTCGGTCGCGGAGACCACTGCGCAGTTGCTTTCGATCAACGGCAAGAAGACCGTCGACGAGATCCACCGTGAACTCGGCCACGTGTTGTGGGACAACTGCGGCATGGCGCGCAGCGAGCAATCGTTGAACAAGGCGCTCTCGGAGATTCCTGCGATCCGCGAAGAGTTCTGGAAGAACGTGTGCGTGCTCGGCGGCGACGAAACCCGCAACCAGGCGTTGGAGAAGGCCGGCCGCGTCGCCGACTTCTTGGAGTTCGCGGAGCTCATGGTCTACGACGCGTTGCAACGCAACGAATCGTGCGGCGGCCACTTCCGCGAGGAATACCAAACCGAAGACGGTGAAGCGTTACGCGACGACGAGCACTACGCGTATGTCGCAGCGTGGGAATGGAAAGGCCCGGGGGTCGAACCCGTGCTGAACAAAGAACCGCTGGAGTTCGAAGAAGTGCACCTGTCGCAAAGGTCGTACAAATGAAGATCACCGTCACGGCATGGCGGCAAGCGTCGCAAGATGCGCCGGGCAAATTCGAGACGTACGAGGTGCCGGGGGTCAGCCCCGACATGTCATTCCTCGAAATGCTCGACACGCTCAACGAAAATTTGATGCACGACGGCAAAGAGCCGGTCGCGTTCGACCACGACTGCCGCGAAGGCATCTGTGGGTCGTGCGGGATGATGATCAACGGCATTCCGCACGGTCCCGAACGCGGCACCGCAACGTGCCAGCTGTTCATGCGGAAGTTCAACGACGGCGACAGCATCACAATCGAACCGTGGCGCGCGGCCGGGTTCCCGCTGATCAAGGACATGATCGTCGACCGCTCCGCGTTCGACCGCATCATCGAGTCCGGCGGCTACATCGGTGTCGGCACGGGCGGTACGCCCGACGGCAACGAGATTCCGATTCCGAAGCCGGTTGCCGACGCAGCGATGGACGCGGCCGCGTGCATCGGATGTGGTGCGTGCGTCGCCGCGTGCCCGAACGGAGCCGCGCAGCTCTTCACGTCGGCGAAGTTGCAACACCTCAATCTCATGCCCCAGGGGCAGTCCGAACGCTGGGACCGCACGATCGGCATGGTCGAGACGATGGAGATGTATTTCGGTTCGTGCACGAACCATCGCGAATGCGAAGCGGCGTGCCCGAAGGAGATCTCGATCGACTTCATCGCGTTGATGAACCGCGACTACGTGCGGGCGCAGCTCAAGCAGCGTCGCCTGGTCGGCCAGAGCTACCCGTAGCCCTTGTTTGGTCGGTTTCGGCCCCTATAGGGGCGCGAACGGTCCAAACAGTCAAGGGCCGTCGACGCGATCGAGCGCCTGCTTCAAGTCGTCGACCAAGTCGGCCGTCGTTTCGATGCCGACCGACAGCCGAACCAGACGCGGATCGACTTCCAACGGTGAGCCGGCCGCGCTCGCGTGGGTCATGCGCGCCGGGTGCTCGATCAGCGACTCAACCGCGCCCAACGATTCGGCCAGCGTGAACAAGCGAGTCCGGGCGACGATGTCGAGCGCGGCGTCCTCGTCTTCGGCCAGAAAGCTCACCATGCCGCCGAAGTCGCGCATCTGGCGGGCCGCGACTTCCGACGTGTCGGGATAGAACACCTCGACGGCGGCGTCGTGCTCGCGCAACAACTGGACGATGGCCCGCGCGTTCTCGCAATGGGCGCGCATGCGAACCGCAAGCGTCTTGACCCCGCGCAACACGAGATAGCAGTCGAACGGCGACGGCACCGCGCCCATCGCGTTCTGCAGGAAACGGATCTCGTCGGCCCATTCGGCATCGTGCAAGGCGACGAAGCCACCGACGACATCCGAGTGGCCACCGAGATATTTCGTGGCCGAGTGCAACGCGAGGTCGGCGTGGAGCGCGAGCGGTTGTTGCAAATACGGCGTCGCAAAGGTGTTGTCGACGACAACGCGCGCGCCGCGCTCGTGCGCAAACTTGGCGACGGCTTCGATGTCGACGACGTTCAAGACCGGGTTCGTCGGTGTCTCGACCCAGACGAGCCGCGTCTCGTCGCGCCACGCCGCTTCCAACGCCGGGAGATCGCGCAAGTCGCACGCGGTCCAGGCCAGGCCCCAACGCTCGTGCACGCTCGACAGCAATCGGAACGTCCCGCCGTACGCGTCGTCACCGAGGATCACGTGGTCGCCGGGATCGAGCGTGCTCAACACGGCATCTTCGGCCGCGAGACCGCTCGCAAACGCGAGACCGTTCCCAGCGCCTTCGAGTGAGGCGACGCATGTTTCGAGCGCGTGCCGGGTGGGGTTGTCGCTGCGCGCGTACTCGTAACCCCGGTGCTTGCCGACCGCGTCTTGCGCGAACGTCGTCGCGAGCGTGATGGGCGGGACGATCGCGCCGGTGTGCGCGTCGGGCGCCTGGCCGGCGTGAATGGCGCGGGTTTCGAAGCCGTCGCCTTCGCTCACGCGATACCCCGCGCTGCGAGAAATTCGAGCACGTCGGAACGCGTCAAGACACCGAGCGGATGACCACCGTCGAGCACGAGCACCGACGTCGCCGATTCCAGGCACTCGACGATGCTTGCAACCGGCTCGCCGATCCCGACGCGCGGCATCGGCGGCCCCATGATCTCCCCCACGGGTCGCTCGAGGACACTCGGCGATCGAAACGCGAGATCCATCATCTCGAGTTCGCGCACGGTGCCGACCACTTCCTTCGCGGCAAGCGGCAGTTCCTTCGTGACGCTCACGACGAGTTGCGAAACGCCCGTGTCGCGCATGAGTTTGATCGCGTCGCGCGCCGGTTCCTCGGGTGTGATGAGCACAAGATCGTGGGCGGCGTCGCCTTTGGTCGCAAGCACGTCGCCGGCTACCGGCGACTCGGCCCGCAGAAATCCGTAGTCGAACATCCACTGGTCGTCGAAGATCTTCGAGAGATAGTTGCGGCCGGAGTCGGGCAACAGCACGACGATGACAGCGTCGGGGCCTGCCTCGCGCGCGACGACGAGCGCCGCTTGCACCGCAGTACCGCACGAGCCGCCAATCAACAGCCCTTCTTCACGCGTCACGCGCCGAGCCATCGCAAACGCGTCGGCGTCGCTCACTTCGACAACGCGGTCGACGATCGCGGGATCGAACGTTGTCGGCCAGAAATCCTCGCCGACGCCTTCGGTCAGATAGGGCCGGCCGGTGCCGCCCGAATACACCGAGCCCGACGGATCGGCGCCGACGATCTGCACGTTCGGGTCCTGTGCCTTCAAGAAGCGCGCGACGCCCGTGATCGTGCCCCCGGTGCCGATACCGGCCACGAAGTGCGTGACCTTGCCGTCGGTCTGCCGCCAGATCTCCGGGCCCGTCGTCGCTTCGTGCGCGGCCGGGTTCGCGGGATTCGAGTATTGGTCGGGACGGAACGCCGCCGGCGTCTCGCGCACCAAGCGTTCGGCAGTCGAGTAGTACGAGCGCGGGTCGTCGGGCGCGACCGCCGTCGGGCAGACGACAACTTCGGCGCCGTACGCGCGCAACAACGCGACCTTCTCGTCGCTCATCTTGTCGCTCATCACGAAGATGCAGCGGTAGCCGCGTTGGGCCGCAACGATCGCGAGACCGGCACCCGTATTCCCGGAAGTGGGTTCGACGATGGTGCCGCCCGGCTGCAACAGGCCGTCGCGTTCGGCCGCGTCGATCATCGCGATCGCGGCGCGATCCTTGACACTTCCGCCGGGATTCGTTGTTTCGACTTTCGCCAACAGGGTGGCCGTGATGCCGTCGGCTTCGGAAATCCGTTTCAACCGCACCAGCGGCGTGTTGCCGACGAGTTCGAGGATCGAGTCGGCGTATTCCACTACATGGCTCCCTCGCTGCGCCGTCCGTGGCTCCGCTGCGTCCGCACCCTGCCCGCGACGCTACCCGGCGGCGGCGTGGTATTGCGCGCGAATCGCGTCGCGATCGACCGACTCGTGGGGATCGACGATCGTTCCCGCGTCGAGATGCCACGCGCGCGCGATCTCGCCCGGCGCACGCCCGTGCAGGACCGCCGCCGCCTGCACGCAGGCGCCCGCCGCGACATGTTCGTGCGGCGGCGGAACCGTGACACTGCGGCCGGTCAGATCGGCGACGACGCGCTGATATGCAGCCGAACGAGCGCCGCCGCCGACGAGGACGAGGCGCCCGCTCGTGTCGACACCGTTGGCGCGCAAGGCGTCGAGCCCGTCGAGCAGACCGCAGACGACACCTTCGAACGCGGCGCGGGCAACGTCGGCGCGCGCAGACGTCGTGCGCAATCCGCTCATCGCGCCGGCTGCGTCCGGCCGGTTCGGTGTGCGCTCGCCGTCGAAGTAGGGCACCAGCGTGAGACCGTTTGCGCCCGGCGGCGCGTCGAGCGCGAGCGCGTTCAACTCGTCGAGCGAGACATCGAGCAGGCGCGCGATCGATTCCGTGACCTTGGTTGCGTTGAGCGTGCAGACCAGCGGCAAGAACTGTCCGGTCGCGTCGGCGAAACCGGCGACCGCACCGCTTGCATCGAACGTCGGCGTCGCGCTGACCGCGAACACCGTCCCTGATGTCCCGAGTGAGATCGCGACGTCGCCTGGCGCCAGCGCGATGCCGAGCGCGGCGGCCATGTTGTCGCCGGTGCCGGCTGCGACGACCGCACCGTTGTGCGATCCGGCCGCTTCGACCGGACCGAGCACGCGGGGCAACGACGACGTCCAGTCGCGTTCGTCGTCGACGATCGCGAGCACGTCGTATTGGTACGCGTCGGTGGCGGCCGAGAAGTAGCCGGTACCGGACGCGTCGCCGCGGTCGGAGACGAACTCGCCGGTGAGTTGCAAGGTGAGCCAGTCATGCGGCAAACAGACACGCGCCATGCGAGCCCACGCGTCGGGCTCGGAACGATGCAGCCACGAGAGCTTCGAGATCGTGAACGCCGCGACCGGAACCGAGCCACACGCGCGCGCCCACGCGTCGTCGGTGAGCTTGCTGCGCAACCACTGTGCGTCGGGTGCCGATTCGGTGTCGTTCCACAGCTTGGCGGCCCGGATGGGCGCGCCGGCCGCATCGAGCACGACGAGGCCGTGCTGTTGGCCCGCGACTGCGATGGCGTCGACCGCCGGAAGTCCGCTGCGAGCGGCTTCGAACGCGTCCCACCAGGCGCGCGGATCCTGCTCGCTGCGCGGGGGCGCGGTCGGCGGGTGCGGCGCCCGGCCGTCGCCGACGAGCGCGCCCGTATCCGCGTCGCGCACTTCGATTTTCGTCGCTTGCGTCGACGAGTCGACACCGAGAACAAGAGGCATACGCTTCCCACGCTATGGACTTCGAGGTGTGTGCGCACGGTTACCGGCTGGCCGAAGCGCCGACGATCGCGCCCGACGGTTCGCTGCTGTTCTCGGACGTGCTCGGCGGGGGTGTCTACCGGCTCGACGCGAACGGCGAGGTCGTCACCGTCGTACCGAAGCGTCGTGGCGTCGGTGGCATCGCGCTTCACGCCGACGGCGGCATCGTGTGTTCCGGCCGCGATGTTGTGCACGTTGCAAACGGTGAGACGCGCACCGTGATGCACGTCGACGGAGTGGCGGGCTGGAACGATCTGTGCGCCGAGGCCGGCGGCGGAGTGCTCGCAGGCGCGCTGAAGTTCGCCGTGTTCGATCCGGGCGCGACCGCGGTGCCGGGCGAACTGTGGCAAGTCACGAGCGAAGGCGCGGCGTGGCCGGTCATCGACAACGTCGTGCACGCGAATGGTGTCACCGTGTCGCCCGACGGATCGGTGATCTATCTCAGCGACACCCGGGCGCGCGCGCTCATCGTGTTCGACCGTGAAACGTCGTCGCGTGCTGCCGTCGACATCTCGCCCTATGGTCACCCGGACGGACTCGCGTGCGACGACGCCGGCTGCGTGTGGCTTGCGCTCGTGAGCGGCGGCATCGGACGTTTTACGCCGGCCGGGGAGCTCGACCGCCGCATCGAACCGCCGTCGGAGTTCGTGACGAGCGTGTGCTTCGACGACACGACGTTGTACATCACGACGGGCGGTCACCGCGATCAGCCCGAACTCGGAGGCTGTGTGTTGCGGACCGACGTTGGCGTTGCGGGCGCGCCGGTGCCGCTCGCGTGGGTGTAAACGAGCACGCATGGTCGATCGCGAGGCGGCAATCGAGGAGCACGCGCCCCCAACCGAACCGGGGCGACTCGACGCGTTCATCTCGTACTCGCATAGAAACCCCGAAGACATGGAGTTCGTCGACGCACTCGACGCGTGGCTCCGAACGCACGGCAAAGAAGCGTGGGTCGACCGCGGCAGCATCGAACCGGCTGCGGACTGGCGCCAGCGCGTTGCGCGCGGGATCGAAGGTGCGACCGCACTGATCTTCGTGATCACACCCGAATCGGCCACGTCGATCGAGTGCCGCAACGAGATTGACCAAGCCGCGGCGCGCAACAAGCGCATCGTTCCGGTGGTATTGCGCTCGGTCCAACCCGACGACCTTCCCGAATCGGTGACAGCACCGAACTGGATCTGGTGCAACAACGCAACCGACCGCGAGCGCGCGTTCAATGACATCCTGGCCGCACTCGACCAAGACCTCGAATGGCGCGACATGCACACGCGGCTCGCGGTGCGTGCGCGCACGAGTGGGCCGATGCCGGTGAAGACCGCAGCCGCTTGTTACGCGGAAGTGACCTCCGCGCGGCCGAAACGTGGTACGGCGAAAAAGGTGCACACGAAGAACAACCAACCGACGAGCAGTACCGCTACATCACCCAAAGCCGGCGCGGCGTCGGGCGCCGCCAACGGGCGGTGCTCGTCGCGGTATCGGTCGCGCTCGTTACCGCGATCGTGCTCGCAGTCTTCGCGTTCATTCAACGCAATCGGGCCCAGCAAGAGTCGTATCGGGCCCAGACGGGGGAGATGGTCGCCGAGGCGACGAACCTGCTGTCGAACAACGCGCCCGCCGGCATGCTCGTCGCGATCAACGCGGCGCGGCGTGGGAACCCGACCGAGGCGTCACGGAACGCGCTTGGTCTCGCCGCCCGCCAACCCGTCGTTACCGTGTTGAACGCCGGAACTCGTGCCCTCGACGCGGTCGCGTCTTCGCCCGACGAACGAACGATTGCAGCTGCGGACGACAACGGCACCGTCACGTTGTGGGACCTCGCGACGAAGACGCGTACCGCGACCTTGAACTACAACCCCGACGGCTACGGCCAGAAAGCGACGACGAGCCTGGCGTTCAGCCCCGACGGCGCCGCGCTCTTGGCGGCCGGCAACGACGGCGCGGTCACGCTTTGGAACGTGCACACGCACGCGAAAACGATCGTCGCAAGCGGGGCGTCATTCGGAGAACGCTCGCTTGTCACCTTCAGCCCGACCGGAGCGCTTTTCGCAGCATCGCAAGACCAGGGGCCGGTGCAGCTCTACGACGCGCAGACGCGTGCGAAGGTCGGCCCCGCGATGTCGACGGCACGGGGACGGGGAGCGTGAGCGCGATCGGTTTCAGTGCCGACGGATCGCAGATCGCGGCCAGCGATACGAGCGGCCACGTTCGCGTGTGGAACGTCGCGACGGGCGCGCAGTTGCATGACCTCACGGTCGGCGGCGACGTCACGACGTTGTCATGGAGCCCGACGCACTACCTCACTGTCGGCCAGGACACAGGCCAAACGGTCACCTTCGATCTTTCGAAAAACCAGATCCTTGTGTCGCTGCGGGCGCTCGGCGCGGTCAACGGGGTTTCGTACGGCCCGGACGACACGCTGCTCGCCGTTGGACACGAGAACGGCGACGTGGCGCTGTTCGATCCACTCGATCAGGTCAGCGAACCGGTACTCAACGAGGGCAGCGCCGTAAACGCTGTTTCGTTCAGTCCGAAGGGCACTGACGTCGCAACGGTCAATGGGGCAGGACAAATTGTGATCGTCAACGCTGCCGAAGTCCGAGCGGGCGCGTCGCTCACGGGCGTTGCGTTCAGTCCTGACGGCAAAACGGTGGCGCTCGGCGACCTCGGTGGGAACGTCTCGCTCTGGGACGCCCACACAACCGAGTGGCGCGCGACGATCGACGATGGTGCTCAGGTTCAGGCAGTTGTCTTCCTCGATAACACGACGCTCGCCGTCGCCGACAACAAGAAGGTCAGTATCTGGAACACAACCACCGAGAAGAAGGTGACGACGATCTCCGGGCCTTATGCCGGCCCCGGCTTCTTCCTCGCACTCTCGAGCGATCGTCACACGCTGGCGGTACAGGGCAACTACGCCGACACCGAAGTGTGGAACGTTGCCGATCCTGCTCACCCGCAACGGATACCGATCAACCAGGGCGGCGTCTCTTCTGATCTCGGAAACGATCGCACAGATCCCGACATCGCGATCGCCCCGAACGGAAATTCAGTTCTTGTCGGAAACAGCGACGGGTGGGTAGTCAGCTTCGCAATTCCTAGCGGAGAAAGCAGTCCGCTGTTTCGTAACGCGTCGAGCGCCAATGTTCTCGCGATCAGCCCGGACGGCGGCACGGTCGCGGTCGGCGACCCGACCGACGTCGTGCTGTGGAGTTTCGCCAAACGGCGTGTTATCACAACATTGCACGAGGGCGCGGCGGTGACGGCCGTGGCGTTCACGGACAACGGGAACACACTTCTGACCGGGACAACGACGGGGCAGGTCATCGTGTGGGACACCGCAACCCGCGCTCGGCTCGCGGTACTCGACGACGGCGATGCCGGCCCGGTACGTGCGATCGCGGCGAATCCGCAGAGTGACACGTTCGCCGTTTCCGACCAGTACGGACGGCTCGGCATCATGCCGTCGTTTTGGACCGCGAACGTGTCGATCGCGACGAAAACGCTTTGCAATCAGTTGAACGGTTACGAGCTTGACCGTGGGCAATGGCAGACGTTCATGCCGAACGAGTCGTACCGGCGCACGTGTTGATCAGCGACCGCTGATCGGGCCACCCGCGCGCACGACGCCCGAGAGCGCGGAGTAAGGAACCGTGATGCGCACGATGCCGAGCGCGTAGGGCCCGACCGCGTATTCCGGAAAGATGATGTGCAACCCGTCGGCTGCAATCAGGAAGTACTGAAAGTTCTCGGCCTTCGCCGACGAGCCATCGGGCTCGGCAGTCGGATCGTATTGGTAGACGTTCGCGAGCTGGGCCCGAGCCGCGGACGACACTGTGTCGAGATACTCCGATCCCGGCGTGAAGAGGTCAGCCAATGTGATCTGCGACCCCGTGGTCGCGTCGAAGTTTGCCGTCACCGGCAGCGAGTCGGGGTGGGCACCGCCCGAGATCATCTCGGTGCAGGTCGACTCGAGCGACACCACGCGCGCGTCGATGAAGTGAGAGTTCGGCACACACTTGTACGTCGAACCGCCCGCGCAGCCCGCTTCGCACGGTCCGGCAGCTTGCGCGTCCTTCTTGGCGCTCGCCAGCGCGTCGTTCGCTCCTTGCGTCAGCGATGCGTTGATCGCGGCTTGGGCCGTTTGACTCTCGAGCCCCGAGACTTGCGGCACGGCGATGTTCCAGGAAAACGCATTGGAGGCGTCGGTACCGGTCAACGCCGTCGTCGACACCGTCGGATTCGCGGTTACCGTCGTAGTCGTCGAACTCGCCGACTTGCCACTGCTGCCGCCGCACGCGGCGAACAGCACTACCGCAATGATTCCCACCGCAACCTGTCGCACGCGCCGGACGTTAGCCGTGCGCCGGGCGCGCGTCAGCGCACACCCATGATGAGTTCGGTGACCAACTGGTCGAGGCGCTCGTGGCCGTAGCCCCGAGCCGCGAAGGCTTCGAGATCGTGCGGGCCCCGTCGCATCGCACTGATTGCTTCCGCCGTGGGCGCACCTGAGATCGCGGGCTCGGCGATCGACCGGACCATCGCGTCGTCCAGCGCGGCCTGGATCTCGGGATCGGTGCGGAAGCGTTCGGCTTTCTCGCGCAGCACGAGATACGTGCGCATACAACCGCGCGCAAACTCCCACACGCCGTCGGCTGATTCGGTGCGATACGCATGCGCGTCGAAGTGGCGCATGCCCGGCCAGCCCGAGTCCTCGAGCAGGTTCACGAGATAGAACGCGTCGCGGATGCCTTCCGAACCGAAGCGAAAGTCTTGGTCGAACTTGCCGATCACCTGCGCGTTCAAGTCGATGTGGAACAGCTTGCCTTGCCACAGCGTCTGCGCGACCGCGTGGTGGAACGAGAGGCCTGACATCGTCTCGTGCGCGAACTCGGGATTGAGGCCGACCATCTCCGGCCACTCGAGCATCGACACGAACCCGAGGGCGTGCCCGACCGTCGGCAACAAGATGTTGCCGCGCGGCTCGTTCGGCTTCGGTTCGAGGGCGAACCGGACGTCGTAGCCGCGGTCGCGCACATACGCGCAGCAGATGTCGACCGCTTCCTTGTAACGGTCGAGCGCGCCGCGCACGTCTTTTGCCGCGTCTGATTCCGTTCCTTCGCGGCCACCCCACATCACGTAGACCGTCGCGCCGAGTTCGACACCAAGGTCGATCGCGTCGAGCGTCTTCGCGATCGAGTAACGGCGCACCGCCGGATCGTTCGCGGTGAACGCGCCTTCCTTGAACACCGGATTCGAAAACAGGTTCGTCGTCGCCATGGGCACCTTCATGCCGGTGGCGTCGAGGGCGCGGCGGAAGCGCTTCAGGATCGCCTCGCGGTCAGCAGGCGTGGAGCCGGGCGGGATCAGGTCGTCGTCGTGGAAATTGACGCCGTAGGCGCCGAGCTCGGCCAGGTGGTTGACGGCGTCGACCGGATCGAGCGGCGGCCGGGTCTCGTGGCCGAAGGGGTCACGGCCCCGGTTGCCGACCGTCCAGAGGCCGAACGTGAAGCGGTCGTCGGGGCGCGGCTGGTAATCCGTCATGTCCCCATACTCCGTCGCGGCCGCGGACGCGGCAAGATGCCGTCGTGCAACGCCATGAATTTTCCTTCGAGATCGGTGCGCCCCCCGAAGACGTGTGGGAGATCTTTTGGTACCGCGGGCCTGACCGCCCGCAACCCAAAGACGTGAAGACGCGGATCGAGATCCTGCATCCCGGCGACACCGACGGGAACGGTCTCGTGCGCCACTGCTACTTCCCAGTGCCGAAGTGGTTGCTGTCGAACGGCGTCGGCCAGTCGTGGGAATGGTTGACCGAAGTGAAGCCGTACGAATCGTGGCGGTACGACGCGATCGGCAAGCCACTGTGGTCGCACGCGACCGGCTGGACACGGCTGAGCGATCTCGGCAACGGCCGCACGAAGGTGACGTTCATCGAGGAGTACGAGGCGTATAACCCGGTGATGCGCGTGTTGTTCGAGAAACGCGTGCACGAATTCTTGTCGAAAGACAACGACACGATCCTCGCTGCGCTCGAAGGCGGCCTGAAATGGCACCAGAAGCGCAAGGCGCGCGCCGCGAAGCAAGCGGCCGAAAGCGCCGCCGAAGACGCTCGCTGAGCCGGTGACGCGCCTGTTCGTGTACGGCACGCTCGTGCCGGGCGCGAGCGTGTCGCCGGTGCTCGAGCGGTGGACCGTCGGGGTCGCGCAGGCCGACGCGGTCGCGGGTCTGTTGTACGACACGACGCGCGGGTACCCGGCCGCGACGTTCACACCGGACGCGGCGACCGTCGTCCATGGGGCCGTCGTCGAGATCGATCCGCTCCGGGTCGACGCGGCCCTCGCCGCTCTGGACCGGTACGAAGGCCGCGAGTACGCCCGGATCACCGTCCGCACCGCCGCCGGCATCGAGGCCCAGGCCTATACCTGGATCGCCCCGCTCGATGCGTGCGTGCCGATCGCCGCCGGGCGCTGGGAATTCGGCTGAACCCGCCGATCAGAGCCGGATGACTCTCGACGGGGTACAGGGCGTGCAAGCCCGCATTCAAGAGATCAATCAGATCATCGCCAACGCGACGGGCGCGTCCGGCTCGACCGGCAGCTCGTCGGACGCCAACGCCAGCAGCGCGGCGGCGACGTCGCCGGAGTTCGCGTCGCTGTTGGAAGACGCGATGGCCAGCGGCGCAACGGGTGACGGCTCGAGCGGATCGAGCAATCCCTTGTCGGCCCTGACCGGACTCACGGGCGGCGGCACGTCGGGTTCGTCGTCGTTGCTGTCGGAGCTCTCGTCGCTGTTCGGTGGCACGCAGAGTTCGTTGCCGGTCCTCGGCACGTCGCCCACGTCGACGACATCGGGGTCGTACGGATCGTCGCCGACCGCGCAATCGTTTCTGCAACTCGCGCTCGCGCAACAAGGCAAGCCGTACATCTACGGCGCCGATCCGTCGCCAAGCAACGCGAACCCGAGCGCGTTCGACTGCGAAGGTTTGACGAAGTGGGCGGCCGCGCGCCTCGGCATCGACATCCCTGCGGGCGCGACGTTCCAATACCGCTTCCTCGAACAACACGGGACGACGATGTCGGTCGACCAGGCGTTGCACACGCCCGGCGCGTTGCTCTTCCACTTCGGGACCGATCCGAACACGGGCGTGCCCGCGGACGGGCATGTGGGCATCAGCGTCGGTGACGGCGTACACGTGATGGAGGCGAAGGGCCACGCGTACGGCACCAACGTCTTCGCCGACGCCTCGCACTTCAACTACGCGGGCATGATCCCCGGCATGTAACACGCATTTCGCCACCAACTGTTGGCAGCGAAACGAGCGTCAGGCGCACCTTTTCCTGCCGACAGTTGGAGGGGTATTCGAGGGGTACGGATACCCTGCCGGGCCGTGACCGACCACTCCTTCGCCCGGGCCTGGCGCACTGTCACCGATCTCGCGCCCGACCGCGTTGCGCTCGTCTGCGGCGACCGGCATCTCACATACGCCGAGTTCGACGACCGGGCCGCGCGCCTCGCTTCGGTGTTCGCCGCCCACGACGTTCAGCCCGACGACAAAGTCGCGATCATGTGCGTCAACACGCCCGCCTACATGGAAGCGTTCTACGCGGCGCAGAAGCTCGGGGCCGTTCCGGTCAACGTGAACTACCGCTATGTCGGCGCGGAACTCGCGTACTTGCTCGACAATTCCGATGCCGCCGTGCTCGTGTACCACGACGAGTTTGCGCCGACGGTCGCCGACGCACTCGACGCGCTCGATCCCGACCGCCGTCCGCGCGTGCTCCTGCAAGCCGCGCACGACGGTGACGGCCCCTTGCTCGACAACGCGCTCGACTACGAGCGCGCAATCAGCGACACGCAGCCGCACGTCGAAACGCGCGACACCGACGGGCGACGACCTCGTGTTCCTCTACACGGGTGGCACCACCGGGTTTCCGAAGGCCGTGATGTGGCGCAGCGACGACCTGTACGTCGCGCTCTGGCAGATGGGCCGGCCCGGCACCGAACCGCCGGACGTTGCAACGTCGATCAAGGCCGGGAAACAAGCGGCAACCTTGCTGCCCGCGTGTCCGCTCATGCACGGCACCGGATTGTTCATCACGCTGTCGACGCTGTCGGGCGGCGGCAAGGTCGTGTTGCTCGACACCCTGCGCCTCGACCCCGACGCGGTCTGGGCTGCGATCGAACGCGAACGGGTGCAAGTGCTGACGATCGTCGGCGACGCGTTCGCCCGCCCGCTCCTGAACGCACTCGAGAACGGGCCCGGCACGTACGACCTTTCAAGCCTGCGCGCGATCACGTCGTCGGGCGTCACGTGGAGCCCGGAAACGAAGCGCGGCTTGCTCGCGCATCTTCCGGGCGTGACGCTCATCGACTCGTTGGGGGCGTCGGAAGGCATCATGACGCGCACGGAAACACGCGCGTCCGACGACATCGCGCCCGCGCGTTTCAAAGCCGGCGACCGGATCGTCGTCGTCACCGACGACGGCGAAGTCGTGGAACCCGGCGACGGCCGCATCGGCATGCTCGGCGTCGGTGGTCCGATTCCTCTCGGCTACTACAAGGACGAAGCAAAATCAGACGCGACGTTCCGCACGGTCAACGGCCGCCGTTATTCGATCCCCGGCGACTACGCCACCGTCGAGCGCGACGGCACGATCCAACTGCTCGGACGCGGGTCGGCGTGCATCAACACCGGCGGCGAGAAGGTGTACCCCGAAGAGGTCGAACTCGCACTGCGCGCCCATCCCGACGTCTTCGACTGCGTCGTCGTGGGTGTGCCCGACGATCGGTGGGGTGAAATGGTCGTCGCGTTGTTGCAGATGCGCGACGGCGTCAGCGTCGACGAAGACGCACTCGCGGCGCATGCACGCGCAACGCTCGCCGGTTACAAGGTTCCCAAGCGATTCGTGGCTCTCGACTCGCTGCAACGCTCGCCCGCCGGCAAGGCCGACTACAAACTGCTGCGCGAAATCGCGGCGAGTACGCTCCGGTCATGACTCACGTTGTCATCCTGGGAGCCGGGTTCGGTGGGCTCGAACTCACCAGCCGCCTGGTCGAAGACCTGCCCGGCGAGGTCGAGGTCACACTGATCGACAAGAGCGACTGGTTCATCTTCGGCTACGCCAAGCTCGACGTGATGTTCGGCCGCACGACGTTCGACGCCGTGAAGAACCACTACTCGGCTATCAACAAGCCGGGCGTCACGTTCAAACAGGAAACCATCGTCTCTATCGATCCGAACGCGAAACGCGTCGTCACCGACAAAGGAACCTACGACGCCGACATTCTCGTTGTCGCGCTGGGTGCCGACCTTCGTCCCGAGGCCACACCGGGCCTGTTGGAAGCGGGCTACGAGTACTACTCGCCCGAAGGTGCGAACAACGCGCGCGCCGTTGTCGACACGTTCGACGAGGGCACCGTGATCGTCGGCGTGCTTGGTCAGTTCTTCAAATGCCCGCCGGCGCCGTGCGAAACGGCCTTCATGTTGCACGACAAGTTCGTGGAGCGCGGTGTGCGCGACAACATCACGATCAAAGTGCTGAGCCCGCTCGGCATTCCCGTGCCGGTCTCGCCAGACACGTCGAAGGCCATTCTCGAGGAGTTCGAGGTGCGGGGCATCGAGTACCGCGGCGGGACGCGCGTCGTTTCCCTCGACCCCGCAACGAGCACCGCGTCAGCTGAGAACGGCGAAACGTTCACCTTCGACCTCTTCCTCGGTGTGCCCGTGCACTGCGCGCCCGAGGTGGTCGTGAACTCCGGCCTCACGGAAGACGACGGCTGGATCGGCGTGAATCCCGCGACCTTCGCGACGAAATTCCCGGGCGTGTTCGCGGTTGGCGACGTCACGAGCGCGCCGGTTCCGCGTGCGGGTGTGTTCGCAGAAGGTGAAGCGCGTACGGTTGCCGACGTGCTCGTCAAGCAACTCCGCGGCGGCGCCGAACCCGAGCCGTACCGCGGCCAGGCGGCGTGCTACATCGAGTTCGGCGACGAACGGGTTGGCAAAGTCATCGTCGACTTCTTGAGCGGGCCGGGCATCACCGGAACGTTCGCGGCACCATCGCGCGAGATCGCCAAGGACAAAGAACAATTCGGCGCGACGCGTCGCGCAAGGTGGTTCGGCACGTGAGCATGTGGCAAGGTCAGCGCATCACCGAAGTCGACGTCACCGACGCCGACGCCGGTCGCGAGCACGCGGTGCTCCTCGACGTACGCAACGCCGATGAATGGGAAGCGGGCCACGCGCCCGGCGCGGTGTGGGTGACGTTGCGCGAGCTCGAAGGCGCGCGCTTCAAATTGCCGATCAACCGCCGCATCGTGTGCGTGTGTCGTTCCGGTCAGCGCTCGGCGCGCGCAACGGCCGAACTGCTGCAGATGGGTTTCGACGCCGTCAACATGAAGGGCGGCATGAAGGCCTGGGAAGCGCAAGGGCTCCCCGTCGTGCGCGACGACGGAGAACCCGGCACCGTGATCTGAGCCGGCTCGTTCAGTCTGCGGGCGGGATGTTCTGGTTCAAGTGGAACAGGTTTTGCGGATCCCAGGTTTTCTTCAGCGCGCGCAGCTTGTTCCACTTCTCTTTCCCGAACGCCGCTTCCACGCGACTCGCACCTTCGTCGCCGATGAAGTTCAGGTACGCGTAGCCCGACGCGAAGGGCTTCATCGAGCCCGCCAAGTCGCGCGTGTGCGCAATGTTCTTCTCGTCGTCGGCGGGGTCGGGCCACATCGACAGGTAGTGGATGTTGAAGCGGGCTTGACGCTCACCGAATGCCATCGCGTCGTTGTCGACCCGCGCGATCGCGCCGCCGCCGGGAACGACGATGACCTGCGACAGCGTCGAAACCGGTTTCGTCGCCTTCTCCACGAGTATGTCGATCGCTTCGTCGGGCAGTTCGTCGTAGAAGTCGGCGGTCCACCAGTTCTGCATCCCGTGGGGATTGCCCCCGTCGAGCAACGTCTGCACGATCGTGTACGGCATCGGTTGCACCATGTCGATCAACGGACCGAGGTCGCGCAATGGCTTGATGGCTGCCTCGCCGTCTTCGACGGGACCGGCATAGCAAACCAGCATGCCGATCATCGGCGTTCCCTGCACTTCCTTCGGAACGAAGTCCTCCGGCGGTGCGGACACGAACGCAAACCCGCTGCCGACTTCGTCGGGCGCGTCGCGCACGAAGTCGCGATAGGCACGTAAGAGTTCGGCGCCTCGGTCGGGCGGGAATACGAGCATCCCGCCGAGCACGATCGGGCCGAGTTCGTGCAACCGGAAGTTGAACGCGGTGACGATGCCGAAGTTGCCGCCCCCACCGCGGATTCCCCAGAACAAATCGGGATTTTCCGTTTCCGAAGCGGTGACCACGCGACCGTCGGCCGTCACAACTTCGCATTCGATCAAGTTGTCGCACGTGAGCCCGTACTTGCGTTCGAGCCAACCACTTCCGCTGCCGAGCGCGAGTCCGGCGACGCCCGTCGTCGTCACGCGACCGCCAGTGACGGCAAGACCATGTTCTTGCGTCGCGGCGTCGAACTCGCCCCACGTGAGACCGCCTTCCGCGCGCGCCGTGCGCGCGTGCGGGTCGACGGTCATGCCCTTCATGCCGCGCAGGTCGATGCAGATGCCCGCATCGCACATGGCGGCGCCGGTCACGCCGTGACCACCGCCGTGTACCGCGATCACGAGGTTGTTTTCGCGCGCGCAGTTGACGGCGCGTACAACGTCGGCCGTGCTCGAACAGCGCGCGATGAGTGCCGGGCGCCGGTCGATCATGCCGTTGAAGATCTTGCGGGCGTCGTCGTAGCCCGCATCGTCGGGATGGAACAGCGTTCCTTCGAATCCGGGCAGGTCGAACTGGGTTGCCACCATGCGAGCGCCTCCGGCCGAGATCAGTACTGACCAGTAGCCTGGCCGAGTGGCATTCGCTCGCGCCAGCGCTTTGGACCAATTGGCGTCAACAAATTTCGACGTCCTCGTCGTCGGCGGCGGCATCACCGGCACGGGTGTGGCGCTCGACGCGGCGACGCGCGGCCTGCGCACTGCTTTGATCGACAAAGGCGACTTCGCTTCGGGCACGTCGTCCAAATCGTCGAAGCTTGTACACGGCGGTATTCGCTATCTGCAGCAAAAAGAGATCGGGCTCGTCTACGAGGCGCTGGCCGAACGCCAGACCCTGCGCAAGACCGCACCGCACCTCGTGCGCGTGCTGCCGTTCTTGTTGCCTGTGTTCACGCGCGACGGTCTGCTCCCCCGCAAGCTGGCGCGTCTCCTCGGCACGACGATGTGGATGTACGACCTCACCGGCGGGTTGCGCATCGGCAAGTTGCACAAGCGCATCTCGAAAGAAGAAGCGCTGCGGTACATGCCGACACTGCCGGCCGACAACGTTGCCGCGTCGTACATCTATTACGACGCGCAAGCCGACGACGCCCGCCTCACGCTCACCGTCGCGAAGACGGCGGCGGAGCACGGCGCAGTCGTCGCGAACTACGCGACCCTCGTTGGGATCACGAAAGATGCAACCGGCCGGATCACCGGCGCGCGCGTCGAAGCCGACGGTCGCACGATCGAGGTCAAGGCGCGCGTGATCGTCAACGCGACCGGCGTGTGGGCCGATGACGTACACGCGCTCGACGACGGAAGGCATCAGCACACGATCCGGCCCGCCAAAGGCATTCACATCACGGTGCCGTGGTCGCTCGTGCAAAACCAGATTGCAGCGGTGATCCCGGTACCGAAGGACCGGCGGTCGGTGTTCGTCGTCCCGTGGGGCGGCGAAGGGGGACCGCACAGGTTCACCTACATCGGCACAACCGACACCGATTACGACGGCCCGATCGACGATCCGCAGATCAACGCCGACGACGTCGCGTACCTGTTGCGCGCGATCAACGGCGCGGTCACCACCAACATCACTGAGGCCGACATTCTCGGCACGTGGGCGGGCTTGCGGCCGTTGGTCGCGGCCGCCAAGAGCGAACGAACCGCCGACTTGTCGCGCCGCGCGTCGGTGAAGGTCGCGCCGAGCAACATGGTGACGGTGACGGGTGGCAAGCTCACGACGTATCGGCGTATGGCGGCCGATACCGTCGACGAAGTCAACAAGCTGCTCGATCGGAAGCGCCGCAGCCACGACCAAACGCGTTCGCCTGTTCGGTGCCGACGGCTGGGACGCGCCCGACATCCCCCGCTCGCTCGCGGAGCGTTATGGGTCGGCCGCGCGTGACGTCGTCGCGCTGGAACGCGCCGATGCCGATCTCGCCTTGCCGTTGATCGAAGGGCTCCCGTATTCGCGCGCCGAGGTTGTCTACGCGGTGCGCGCCGAGATGGCGCGAACGGTCGACGACGTCTTGTCGCGCCGAACCCGCGCCCGACTGTTGGCGCGTGATGCGTCGGCGGCCGCCGCCGACGACGTCGCCGCGCTGATGGGCGACGAGTTGGGATGGTCGGCTGCGGAACGCGCGGAACAGGTTGCGCGGTACCGGGCCCTCGTCGACGAAGAGCGCACCGCGGGCGGCTTGCCCGAGGTTGCACTCGACGCGCTGACCGAGCATCCCTGAATCTGTTTGGACCAAATCCGCCCTCCCAGGGGCGCGATCGGTCCAAACACGTAGTCTCCGGCCGTGGAGACCAACCGGGGGGCACCGACACCACCGATCGCGTTCGCCGCGGGCGACGTCAGCGACCACTTGCGCAACGCGCGGGTCGAGGTCGACGACGCGCTGCGCACGCGGCTCGACGCGACCGGCGCAGAAGTGATCGTCACGCCGGGCGAGATCGCCGAGGCCAGCCGCGACTGGTGGCCGCTCGCAATGATCTGGGCGCTCGATGCGCAGGTCGCGGCGCGCGCGTCGGTCGTCGTGCGGCCGCAGTCGATCGAACACGTGCAGAGCGTGTTGCGCGTGTGCAACGACGCGCGCGTTCCCGTGACGGCTGCGGCCGGACGCAGCGGTGTGTGCGGCGCGAGCGTCCCGGTGTTCGGCGGCGTGTTGCTCGATCTCACGGCGCTCACGGGCATCGTCAGCGTCGACGAAACCGCGCGCCTCGTCGACGTCCGGCCGGGAACCTTCGGTGACGTCTTCGAAGACACGCTGCGCGCCGAGCACCGGATGACGTGCGGACATTGGCCGCAGTCGATGGCGCTTTCGACGGTCGGCGGCTGGGTCGCGTGTCGCGGTGCCGGGCAGCTCTCGACGCGCTACGGCAAGATCGAAGACATCGTCGAAGGTCTCGACGTGGTGCTCGCCGACGGCACGCTCGTGCACACAGGTGGCTCGCCGCGCGCCGCGGTCGGTCCGGATCTCACGCAGCTGTTCGTCGGATCGGAAGGCACGCTCGGCATCGTCGTGGGGGTCCGGCTGCGCGCCCATCCCCTGCCGCCGGCGGAAGTACGCGGCGCGTTCTCGTTCCCGACGTTCGAAGGCGCACTCGACGCCATGCGACGCATTGTGCAGCGGGGTGCGCGCCCCGCCGTTTTGCGCTTGTACGACGCGATCGAGGGCGAGCGGAACTTCAAGACCGGTGACGCCAACGTTTTGTTGATGCTCGACGAAGGTGACGCCCATGTGGTCGAAGCGACCCGCAAGATCGTCGACGAGGAGTGCGCGCACGCCGGCGCGTCCGTGCTCGACGTCGCGCTCGTCGGGCAATGGATGGCCCACCGCAACGACGTCTCGGCGCTCGAAGCGCTGATCTCGCGCGGCTTCGTCGTCGACACGATGGAAGTGTCGGCGAGCTGGTCGCGTCTCGACGAGGTGTACAACCGCGGCACCGCGGCGATCCGCGCCGTCGAACACACGATGTCGGCCTCCGCGCATCAAAGCCACTCGTACACCGACGGTGGTTGCATCTACTTCACGTTCGCGGGCCGGCCTCCCGAAGACCAGCGCGACGCGTACTACGCGGCCGTGTGGGACGCGGGTCAGCGCGCGGTCCTCGCCGCCGGCGGTGCGCTTTCGCATCACCATGGGGTCGGATTGAATCGGGCGCGGTTCGTCGGCGACGCGCTCGGCGCCGGCGTCGACGTATTGCAACAGGTGAAGCACGCACTCGACCCGAACGGCATCCTCAATCCCGGCAAGCTCGGCTTGTTGAATCCCTTCGGCGAGGTCGCATGGCCGTGAACGGACGGGTACTCGTCATCGACGTCGGTACGTCGAGCGTGCGCGCGTGCGCGTTCGATCCCGACGGCACCGAGCTCGCGTCGTTCGCACAAGAGTTGTTGCCCGACACGCCCGCCGATGGCATGGTCGAATTCGACGCGCAGCTCATGGCGTCGACGTGCATTGAACTCGCGCGCGCCGTTATCGACGCAGTCGGTGAGGTCGACGCGGTCGGCATTTCCAATCAACGCGGCTCCACGATTGTGTGGGATCGCGCGACCGGCGAACCGGTCGGTCCCGGCCTCGGATGGCAAGACCTGCGCACCGTTGGCACCTGTCTGGCGTTGCGCGCCGAGGGCGTCATCTCGCTCGCGCCGAATCAGTCGGCGACGAAAGTGCAATGGCTGCTCGACCAACTTCCCGAGCGCGGCGCGACGCGCGACCTCGTGTTCGGCACGGTCGACACCTGGATCGCGTGGGCACTCAGTAACGGTTCGCAGCACGTGATCGACCCGTCGAACTTCTTGGTGACCGGCTTGCAGACGACCGGTCCCGATCCAACGTGGAATCAAGCGACACTCGACGTGCTGGGCATTCCTTCGTCGGTGTTGCCGACGATCGTCGATTCGAGCGGCGTGCTCGGACCGGCCCGCGCGCTGCCGGGCGCACCGCCGATCGCCGCGTTGCTCGGCGACCAACAGGCGTCACTCGTTGGCCAGGGATGCGTGCGCCCGGGCAACGCCAAGATCACGTTCGGGACGGGCGGCATGCTCGACGTCGTCCTCGGTGACGCGCCCCCGCCGTTCGCGTCGCGTGGGAAGGCCGGAACGTTTCCGATCATCGCGTGGCGTCACCGCGGCGCGACGACATGGGGCATCGAAGCGATCATGCTCGCGGCCGGCACGAACGTGCAGTGGTTGCGCGACGACCTCGGCATCATCCCGTCGTCCGACGCGTCGCACGAGATCGCGTCGCAGTGCGACGACACGGGCGGCGTCGTATACGTGCCCGCGCCGCTCGGCCTCGGCACGCCCGCGTGGGACTACGGCGCGCGCGCCGCACTCTTCGGACTCACGCGGGGCAGCGACCGCGCCCAGATCGTGCGAGCGGTGCTCGAAGGGGTCGCGCAGCGGGGTGCCGATCTCGTCGACGCCGCGGTCGACGACACCGGCATCGAGATTCCTGCGATACGCGTCGACGGCGGCATGACCGACAACCCCACGTTCGTGCAGGCACTCGCCGACGCGACCCAACGGCCCGTGGAAATTTCGCCGGTGCGCGAAGCGACCGCGCGCGGCGCCGCGTTACTCGCAGCGCTGGCACTCGGTCATTACAACGAGGTCGACGATCTCGCCACAACGTGGGCGCCGCGCGCCCGCATCGAGCCCAAACGCATACTCGATCGCGAACAATGGCGCGACGCCGTGCGTCGGTCGCGCGGCTGGATTCCCGAACTGTCGGGAATCGACCTCTGAGTCGATGTCTCCGAAGTCGGTAACCATCCCACGTCGATTCTGCGGCCCGCCGGACAGCGCGAACGGCGGCTACACCGCGGGCGTGCTCGCGCAGTACCTCGGCGGCGCAGCGGAGGTCACGTTGCGACGACCGCCACCGGTCGATCGTCAACTCTTCATCGACGAGGACGACGGCCGGGTTGTCTTGCGCGACGGAACCGAGCTGGTCGCCGAGGCCATACCGGCCGCGATCGACCTGGCTGCGATTCCGCCCGTCGCACTCGACGTTGCTCGTACCGCCAGCGAGACGTCGCACTTTCTCGATGTCGACACCCATCCGTTCCCGACGTGCTTCGTGTGCGGTCCTTTGCGCGAGCCCGGCGACGGTCTGCGTCTCTTCAGTGGGCGCATTCCCGGCCGCGACGACGTGTTCGCGACGCCCTGGACGCCTGCCGATGACGACGCCGTGATGGTGTGGGCCGCGCTCGACTGCCCGAGCAGCGCGGTGATCAAACTCTTCGGGGACGACACCCCGTGCGTGTTGGGCCGAATGGCGGCGCGCGTCGATCGCGTTCCGCAACCGGGCGAGCCACACGTGATCATGAGCTGGCTGCTGGGAAACGAAGGCCGCAAGATCTTCTCGGCGAGTGCGGTCTACGACGGCGACGAACAGTTGTGCGCGATCGCGCGGGCAACCTGGATACGGCTGGCGACGAGTACTTAGCCGTCGATCTCTGACAACTCCGCGTTGTCGCGTGCATCGGCAAGCCCGCGTGACAACACGTAGCCGACCGTGCCGAACGTCCAGCCCACGACCGACGTCAGCCGCGCCCGCGTACCGATGCCGGGCGTGAAGGTGAGCACGGCACCGTCGACCATGTCGGCGACCGCGCCCATGCCGACCCATTCCGCGTCCATCGTGTGTTCCTTCAACGTCGTGATCGCGCCGACGCCGAGCACGAGGTCGCGCACGCCGCCGATCCGCAGCGATGCCTTCACGACGGGGTTACTGCCGGCCTTGCCGAAGATCAGGCGGCCGGCAATGCCGGGAGCCAGCAACAAGACGAGTCCGTTGATCGCACGGGCCCGGGCGATGATCAGCGCGAGTTGGCGTTGGTCGAGATCCATCCGGTCATGGTGACACGCGGTGTCAGCCAAGTCCCATTCGTACGACCTGCGACCACCGGCGCGCGCCGCTCGCCGTCCGCACCAATGTGCGTTCGCACACCGCATCGGCGCCGAGCGGGATGAGGACGCGCGCCACGGGATCGCCGACAACGACGTCGTCGTGCAATCCATGGTCTTCCACGAACCGGCCCCAACCGTCGATCGCCACCCGCGCCCGCCCGACGAGCACGTCACCGTGGACGATTCCACCCGCCGCGCCGGTCTCCCACTCGAGGTCGAGCCCGACCGCGACCCGCTCGCCGATTTCGCCGCCCGGTCGCAGCGCGTCGTCCGCGTCGTCGAGCCGGATGCCGAACGCTTCCAAGCCGAACGTCCAGTGCTCGTTCGGCGTCTCGCACCACAACTCCGCCCACAGACCTTCGGCGCGGATCTCGAGCCCCTGGCGCGGCAACGGAACTTCGTGATCGCGCACGGCGACGATGCCGTCGACATCGGGAACGTCGACGAGATACGTCCAGAACCATGCGATGTTCTCGTCGCCGCGAAGGTCGAGGCGGAGGAAGCCCGCGCAACCGGTCTCGGGCGCGAACTCGCAACACCACGCCGTCACGAAGTCGCCAGCGGCAAGT
Source organism: uncultured Actinomycetes bacterium (assembly GCA_963841195.1). GTDB lineage: Bacteria > Actinomycetota > Acidimicrobiia > IMCC26256 > PALSA-610 > CAWJBX01. The sequence goes on from CAWJBX010000008.1 coordinate 343,950, forward strand.
AGTAGTTGTCGACCGTTTCGGCAGAGGCAGCCGGGTCTTGCATCGACGCGTCGAGCAACGAAAGGAACGGATAGAGATCGAGGCTGTCGCGCGGCACGGTCCAGTCGAGATCGGCGCCAGCGGTGTCGGCGAACGGCCGCAGGAACGTGAAGTACACGTACGCGCCCGCGTCGATTTTTTCGTTGCGTTCCATCGCCGCAATGTTGCGATACAGCTGCTTCTGCGCAGCTTTGGCGGCGGCGCCGAGCGGTTCGAGATCGGCGTCGCGCAGCGGCTTGAGCTGCTCGTTTTCGACATCGAAGAACGCGTACGACTCGACGTGCGGCCAATAGTCGGCGGGTTCGGTCACCGACGTGCCGAAGTCGGTGGTGCGCAACGTCGCGCCGTGCAGCACGAACGCGCCGAGCAGTTCCCGCCGCGGCATCTCCGCACTCACGGCGGCGCTCCACGGAAAGTGCGAAACACCGAGCCGGTTGTAACGGCGCAACAACAACACGCGGCCGTCACCGAGGTCGTAGGGGCCCGTGTCCTGATAGCCCGAGCGGGTGTCGAACCAGAGCAAGAACAGATACGACGTGAGCAGCGCGTTCAAGCGGCTGATGCGCGCTCGCTCCGCCTCGTCGGCGATCGGCTTGCACGTTGCCGCGATCTCGAACGCGTGCGCGCGAAACGGCGTTGCGACACCGTTGGCGTCGGCCGCTTGATGCGTGCCGTCGTCGAAGCGATAGGCGCGCGCGGCGCGCGTTCCCAGAAGTCGAACACGATGCCGAGCCGCCGCTCGTCGTCGGCGGGATCGACGAGGCCCGCCGCGGTCAAAACCTTGCGACCCGTGAGCACGAAGTTCGGAACGCCCCACAGGCGCACCGGATCGATCTCGGAATTGAGACGATGGCCTTCGCGACCGAGTGCCTCCGGACGTTCCGCCTGCTCGATCGCTTCGATCATGTCGGGATAACGGCGATACGCCTCGACGCACGCGATGACGATGTAGGCCGTCACCGGAATCAGCGCCGACTCCAACGCGGTGCGCTCCATCGTCAGCGTGTACGAGATCGCGGAGTGGTACTTGATCCAGCGATTGACGTCGTCGGCGCTCATCCGGTTCGTCATGCCCGAACGATTCCGGGCTCGGTCGAACAGTCGACTTCGACCTCGTCGTCGTCGGCCGGCTCACGCGCCAAGGTCGCAGCCATTACACAGGGAACTTGGTACTCGCGGCTCACGATGCCGATATGCGACAACGGCGTGCCTGAAAGACACACGATCGCGGCCAGCTCGTCGAAGATCGGTGCGAGGAACGTCGCGCCGGCGTCGGCCACGCACGCCACCACGCCTTCCGCGGTGGTGTCCATCAGCGCCAGCACGTCGTCCGGCGAGGACAAGCGTCGCCACCGGCCGCGCACGGCCGTGGCCTCGAACACCCGCGTCCCGGTCCCGATATCTCGCATTGGCGTCCTACCGATCTCCGGCATCGGCGATGGAATGTAGCCGTGGGCCCGCCGTTAGCATCTTCCGGTGGTCGAGCTCGACGACGAGGTGTGGTTGGTCCTCCACGAAGTCCGGCTCCGCGGCGTCGCCGACCTCGATGCCAACGATCCCGCGGTCGGTCGGCTGCTGGAATCCGGCCTCGTGAACGCCGGTCCGAAAGGCGTGCGCGTGACCGTTGCAGGCCGCGCCACCCACACCACGTGGGCCCGCCTCCCGTCCGGCAGCGACGACGAAGCCACCGTCCGCCGCAGCTACGACCGCTTTCTCCCACTGAACCGTGAGCTGATCCGCATCTGCAACGACTGGCAAGTACGACCCGGGGGTGTCCCGAACGACCACCGCGATGCGCGCTATGACTATTCGGTGATCGAGCGCGTCCGAACGCTCGACGAGCGCGCCGGCCCGATCGTGACGCGCGTCGCTCGCGTCCACGCGCGCTTTGCCGACTACCGGCCGAGCCTGCGCGCGGCGCTCGAACACGTCGACGGCGGCGACAACGAGTGGATCACCTCACCGCGGTGCGACTCGTACCACACGGTGTGGATGCGTTTTCACGAAGACTTACTGCTCGCGTTGGGCGAAGATCGCGCGTCGGAAGCCCCCGTCGAATCATGAATCGTCTGCGCATCGTCACCGTTGTCGTCGCGCTCGCGTTGGTCGCCGCCGCGTGCACGCGCGAGAGCGAACCCGCGGGCACCGTCCAGCTCGCGAACCCGGGCCGGTGCACGCCGGTCGACGTCGCCGCCGCGCCGGAGACCGCGCCGCTCCTCGCGCCGCTCGCCGATCAGTTCAACGAGACAACGGCTGCCCACCTCACGCCGACAACATGCGTGTTCGTGCGCGTCGCGCAGGTCGACTCGAGCCTGGCTGCGCAGCGCCTCGTCGCCAACTGGCCCGACCCCGGATCCGACGGTCCCGCGCCGGTCGTGTGGGCGCCCGCGTCGAGCGCGTGGGTCACGCTCGCCAACGCGCGCCGCGCGACCGATCATCTCGACCCCATTGCCACGAGCGGCGTCTCGTTTGCTCGCACACCGCTCGTCGTCGCGATGCTCAACCCGGTCGCGCACGCGCTCGGCTGGCCCGCGCACGCGGTGTCTTGGCACCAACTCGCCGAACTGGCGTCGTCACCAAAGGGTTGGGCCGCGTACGGCCACCCCGAATGGGGTTCGTTCCGGTTCGGCAAAGCCAGCCCGGAACTGTCGACGTCGGCGTTGCTCGAAACGATGGCCACAACGCCGATGAGCGACGGCACCGCGGCTGCGCTCGAAGCATCGGTCACGTCGTACGGCGACGCATCGTGGCCGTTCCTCGCGGACTGGCAACGGCTCGACGGCCACCGCAGCCAGTACTCGTATATGTCGGGCGTCGTCACCGACGAACGCGCGGTCACCGCGTACAACGAGGGCAGCGCCAACGGCGTCGTGCCCGACAAGAACGCGAACCTGAAGAAGCCGAAGGTGCCGCTCGCCGCCGTCGTCCCGACGGGCGGGCCCGCACTCGAAAGCGACAACCCGCTGGTGGTGCTCGACGCGCCTTGGGTCTCGCCCGTGACCAACGCGGGGGCCGCCGCGTTCGTGAAGTACGCGCTCGCACCCCTCGCCCAGCGCACCGTCGTCGCCGCCGGCTTCCGACCCGGGAACGGTCACGCCGACCTCACGAACATCGTGTACGAAACGTCGAACAACGCGCTGAACGCATGGACCTCGATCCGCAAGAAGGCGCGCGTGATGATCCTGTTCGACGTCTCCGACTCGATGGGCGACCCCGCCGACCCGGTCGTGCCGCACGGACCGACGAAGATCGACCTCGCCAAGGCGGCCTTGCTGTCGGCGCTCGATCGGCTTGCGCCCGACGACGAAGTCGGGCTGCGCATCTTCACGTCGAACATCAAGACCGGTCCGAGTTCGTCGTGGCACGACCTTGTTTCCGTTGGCGCGCTCGCCAAGCAGAAGCCCGCGCTCACGAAGGCGATCAACGCGCTGGAGCCAATGGACGGTTCGAACCTCTACACCGCGCTCCACGATTCCTACGACGCGATGACAACCCGCATCGACCCGACGCGCATCAACGGCATCATCCTGTTGACCGACGGATTCAACGAGGACGATGCGAACAACAACCGGAAGGCGCTGCTCGCACACCTGCGCGACAACATCAAGATCTTCCCGATCGGTTACTCCGGCGAGGCTGACATGGGCACGCTGACACTCGTGGCACAGACGTCGAACGCGCGCCTCTACGACGCAACGAACGCGACGACCATCGACACCGTGCTCCCGGCCGCGCTTTCGAACTTCTAGCTGTCGGACTTCTCGCCCTCGTCGGCGGATTCGCGATACACGTCGGGCTCGATGAAGATCAGCGTTGCGCGCGGCTCGACCGCGCGGATGTCGACTTCGAGGTCGTCGATGGCCTGCGTGAGTTCGGGAACCGTGAGCGAGAGGTCGAACTCGATCTTGGCCGCGACGATGATGTCGCCGGGGCCGAGCTGCTCGGTCCGCAGATGAATGCACCGGTGAACTTTGGGATTGGCGTCGATCGCGACGCTGATTTCCTTCACCACTTCGGGCCGGGCCGCCTCACCCACCAAGAGACTGCCCATCTCGATCACGAGGACGACCGCAACCGCGACGAGCAAAGCACCAATCGCGCAGCTGCCGGCACCGTCCCAACGTGCGTCGCCTGTGACCGCCGAAAGCGTTACGCCGACGAGCGCGAAGAACAAACCGACGAGCGCAGCGCTGTCTTCCAGCAGTACGACCGGAAGGTCGGAGCTCTTCGTCTTGCGGATGAACTGCCACCACGATTCACCCGCGGGCCGGATCGCGTTGGCCTCGGCGCGACCGGTGCGGAACGAGAGACCTTCGAGGACCGCCGACCCGAGCAAGACGGCGATCGCGATGCCGAGACTGTCGAGCTCGTGCGGATGGCGGATCTTGTCGACGCCCTCGAACAACGAGAACACGCCGCCGAGCGAAAAGAGAATGAACGCGACGATGAACGAATAGAAGTATTCCAGCGACGCGTAGCCGAACGGGTGCGACTCGTCGGCCGGGCGTTGCGCACGGGCGCGACCGATGAGCAACAACACCTGGTTCGCGGTGTCAGCCACCGAGTGAATGGCTTCCGACAGCATCGACGACGAAGAAGTGAGCAAGAACGCGCCGAATTTGATGACAGCGATACCGAGATTCGCCAGCAGCGCGGCAATGACCGCGCGTTTGCTGTTCACTCGATGATGCCGCCGCGCGTCATCGCTTCGACGTCGAGGGCGCGGTCGAGCTCGTCGTCGGTCATGAGCTTGCGGCGCTTCACGACTTCCCGAATCGACTTGCCCGTCTTCGTCGATTCCTTGATGACCTCGGCGGCAGTTTCGTAACCGATGTGCGGGTTCAACGCGGTGCCGATCGACGGCGACGATTCGGCGTACGCCTTCAGCGTGTCGACGTTGGCTTCGATCCCGTCGATGCACTTGTCGGCGAACACGCGACTCACCTGCGAGAGCAGCGTGATGATTTCGAGCAGGTTGCGCGCCATGAGCGGCACGAACACGTTGAGCTCGAAGTTGCCCTGGCTTCCCGCGATCGCAACCGCAGTGTCGTTGCCGATCACTTGCACCCCGACCTGCGTGACGACTTCGGGGATCACCGGATTCACCTTGCCCGGCATGATCGAGCTGCCGGGCTGGAGATCGGGCAACCGGATTTCGGCGAGTCCGGTGCGCGGGCCGCTCCCCATCCACCGGATGTCGTTCGCGATCTTGATCAACGACACCGCGAGGACGCGGCACTGGCCGCTCGTTTCGACGAGCGCGTCGCGCGCACCCTGCGCCGCGAAGTGATCCTTCGCTTCGGTCAGCGGCAATCCCGTACGCGCGGCCAAGCGCTTGATGACATTGCGCGCAAACGTCTTCGGCGCGTTGATGCCGGTACCAACCGCGGTGCCACCGAGCGGCAGCGCACACAAGCGAGGCATCGCGGATTCGAGCCGGGCGATCCCGTCTTCGACTTGTGACGCATACCCGCCGAACTCTTGGCCGAGCGTCACCGGCGTCGCGTCCATGAGATGCGTGCGGCCGCTCTTGACCACGTGCGCGAATTGCTTTTGCTTTTTGCGCAGCGAGCGCACGAGATGGCGCGCGTTCGGGATCAGCTGTTCGGTGATCGCGAGCGCGGCCGCGAGATGCACGGCCGAGGGAAAGACGTCGTTCGACGACTGCGACATGTTCACGTCGTCGTTCGGATGGACGGGCTCGTCGAGGCGCGCCGACGCGAGGTGCGCAATGACTTCGTTCGCGTTCATGTTCGACGACGTGCCCGAACCGGTCTGGAACGAGTCGATCGGGAATTGGTCGTCGTGCCGGCCGTCGACGACTTCCTCGGACGCGTCGGCGATCGCTTTGTCGACCTTGTTCACCCGGGCCGCCTCCGCTTTGATCAGCGCGAGGGCGTGGATGACCTCGGACGGGATCGGGCGGCCGGAAATCGGGAAGTTCTCGACGGCGCGCTGGGTCTGCGCGCCCCACAGCGCTTCCGCCGGGACGCGGACCTCGCCCATCGAATCGTGCTCGACCCGGTCTGCGGGCATGGGGTGACGGTACTTTCTCTCGTATGGCCGAATTCGCTTATCAAGAGCTTTTCCCCGTCGGTCCCGACGACACGCCGTACAAGCTGCTCACGACCGACGGCGTCGGCACGGTCGAAGCCGCCGGCCGGCGCTTCCTCACCGTCGAGCCCGAAGTGTTGACGCTGCTCACCCAGCAGGCGATGTACGAGATCGCGCACTTGCTGCGGCCCGGGCATCTCGCGCAGCTCGCCTCCATCCTCGAAGACCCGGAGGCGTCGGAGAACGACCGCTTCGTCGCGCTCGAGCTCTTGAAGAACGCGAACATCGCGGCCAACACCCCGCTGCCGTCCTGCCAAGACACCGGCACCGCGCTCGTCAAAGGCAAGAAGGGCGAGCTCGTGCTGACCGGCGGCGGCGACCGCGAAGCGATCGCGCGTGGGATTTTTTCCACGTACACCGCCGACAACCTCCGGTACTCGCAACTCGCGCCGTTGACGATGTACGAAGAGAAGAACACGGGCACCAATCTCCCGGCCGAGATCGAAATCGAAGCGGTCGACGGCGATCAATACAAGCTGCTGTTCATGGCGAAGGGCGGGGGCTCGGCGAACAAGTCGCTGTTGTTCCAAGAGACCAAGGCGTTGCTCAACCCGACGTCGTTGATGGAATGGCTCGACGAAAAGTTGCGCACGCTCGGCACCGCCGCGTGCCCGCCGTACCACCTCGCGCTCGTCATCGGTGGTACGTCTGCGGAGATGACGGTGAAGACCGCCAAGCTCGCGTCGGCGCGTTACCTCGACACGTTGCCCAAGACCGGCAACGAACTGGGTCGCGCTTTTCGCGACGTCGAACTCGAAGCCGAAGTGCTCGCGCTCACGCAGCAGTTCGGCATCGGCGCCCAGTTCGGCGGCAAATATTTCTGTCACGACGTGAGGGTGATCCGCTTGCCGCGCCATGGCGCGTCGTGCCCGGTCGCGCTTGCAGTTTCTTGTTCGGCCGACCGTCAGGCGCTGGGCAAGATCACGAGCGAGGGCGTGTTCCTCGAACAACTCGAAACCAATCCGGGGAACTATCTCCCTGAGGTTCGCGACGAAGATCTCTCGGCCGACGTCGTGCAGATCGATCTCAACCAGCCGATGGACGAGATTCGCCGCACGTTGTCACGACTGCCCGTGAAGACGCGCGTGATGCTCAACGGCCCGATGGTCGTCGCGCGCGACATCGCCCACGCCAAGATCAAAGAACGGCTCGACGCCGGCGAGGGAATGCCGCAGTACTTGAAGGATTACTGCGTCTATTACGCGGGCCCGGCGAAGACGCCGGAGGGTTACGCGTCGGGTTCGTTCGGCCCGACGACCGCGGGCCGAATGGACTCGTACGTCGACCTCTTCCAGCGCAACGGCGGTTCGTTCGTCATGCTCGCGAAGGGCAACCGCTCGCGCGCCGTCACCGACGCGTGCAAGGAACACGGCGGTTTCTACTTGGGTTCGATCGGCGGCCCCGCCGCGCGCCTCGCGAAAGACTGCATCAGCAAGGTCGAAGTCCTCGAGTATCCCGAACTCGGCATGGAAGCGGTCTGGAAGATCGAAGTGCACGACTTCCCTGCGTTTGTCGTCGTCGACGACAAAGGGCAACGACTTCTTCAGCGAGGTATCGAAACCCCTTCGCGCGCCAAGAGCTCGCGCTTGAGCGCGATCGCGTTGCGGCCGCCGCCGTAACCACCGATCTTGTTACCGGCTGCGATCACGCGGTGACATGGGATGACGAACGGAATCGGGTTGTTACGCATTGCGCTGCCCGCGGCGCGCGCGGCACGGGGCCGGCCCGCGAGCCCGGCGAGTTCGCCGTACGACACGGTCTCGCCCCACGGCACTTCGCGTACGAGCGTTTCGAGCACGGTGCGCTTGAAACCGTTGATGCCGTCGAGGTCGATGTCGAGTTCGAATTCGTGGCGCGTGCCCGCGAACCACTGGTCGAGTTGTTTCGCGACCACGCGATCGGGCTTCGTGAGATCGACGTCGGGTTGGTCGTCGCCGGGCAGGCTGATCTCTTGCAGGCCGCGATCGGTGACGACGACGGTGATTTCCCCGTACGGGCTCGGCTGACGCCAGCCCGTCATATCAAACCGAGCTCCGCGACTGTGTCGCGCTCTTCACCGAGTTCGCCGACCGACGCGTCGATGCGTGTGCGCGAGAACTCGTTGATGTCGAGCCCTTGCACGATCGACCACTCGCCATGCTTGGTCGTGACGGGGAAGCCGGAGATGAGTCCTTCCGGTACGCCGTACGAACCGTCGGAGCACACGGCCATGCTCACCCAGTCGTTCGCCGGTGTTCCGAGCGCCCAGTCGTGCACGTGATCGATGGCGGCGTTGGCCGCGCGTCGCGCGCCGCGTCGCGCCGCGCGCCTCGATCACTTTCGCACCGCGCTGTTGCACCGTGGGAATGAATGTCTGCTCGATCCACGCGTCGTCGACGAGCGTGGACGCGTCCTTGCCGTCGATCTTGGTGTGGTACACGTCGGGATACTGGGTGGCCGAGTGGTTGCCCCAGATCGTCATGTTCGTGACCGACGCGACTTGCACATTGCACTTCTCGGCGAGCAGGCCCTTGGCCCGGTTGTGGTCGAGGCGCGTCATCGCAGTGAAGCGCTCGCGCCCGATCGACGGTGCGTTGTTCATCGCGATCAAACAGTTCGTGTTGGCGGGGTTCCCGACCACGAGGATGCGGACGTCGTCGGCCGCGCCTTTGGCGAGCGCCTTGCCCTGCACGGTGAAGATCGCGCCGTTCGCTTCGAGCAGTTCGCTGCGTTCCATGCCCTTCGTGCGCGGACGGGAACCGACGAGCAGCGCGTAGTTCACACCGTTGAAGGCCGCGTCGGCGTCGTCGCTCGTCTCGATGCCGTGCAGCAACGGGAAGGCACAGTCGTTGAGCTCCATGACGACGCCTTGCAGCGCGCCGAGCGCGGGCGTGATCTCGAGCAACGACAAGATGACCGGTTGGTCAGGACCCAGCAGATCGCCGCGGGCGATGCGGAACACGAGGCTGTAACCGATTTGGCCGGCGGCGCCGGTCACTGCGACACGTACAGGATTTTTCACGGGTCCGAAGCTAGCCCTCGGCCGCGACTTCCTCCGAAGCCACCGCGAGCAAGATCATGCGCGCTTCCGTGAGCTCCTCGATGCGAGCGGCCGCGCCGACCGAAGAGCCGCCGCTGTCGGGATGGGCATCGCGCAACAGGCGCCGGAAGCGGCGGTTGACGTCGTCGCGCTCGATGGGCATCCCGGCCCGCAGCCCGAGCACTTCCATCGCCCAGCGCTCGTCGGGGCCGACGCCCTGCCAGAGCAGCTCTTCGGGCGGCGCACCGGGCGTCCAGGCGTCGGCGGCGGCGAGCGGTGGGCGGGTGCCGTTCCACGCCTCGGCGACGTAACGGACGCTCACGTCGTCCGAGAGGCCCCGCCAACGACCGTTGACGACCTTCGTGATCGCGTCGACCGCGACCGGACGTGCGCTCGAGCGCAGCGACGCCGCAGCCATCACCGCGCCGAGCACCTGCGGCACGGGCGCGCCGTGCACGTCGAGCTCGAGCACGATGTGACCGTCTTCTCCGAGGAGCCGGTGGCGTGAACGATCGAGCCCGTGCGTGTCATGTTGCAAGCGGTGCCGCAACGCAATGCGCGGAATCGTGAGCCCGTGACGCGCGTCGCGTAGAAGTCGAGGCAACAGCTCACGCTGCTCGTCGTCGATGACCGGAAGGTTGGTCGCTACGACCGCCGAGAGAAGCGCCAGACCGTGCGCCGGACCGGTCGTCGGGAGATACGCACCTTCGAGCGCGACCCGCCGTGTCGGCATGTGACGGCGCGTGTGACGCACGCTCAGTTCGGCCAGGAGCACGCCGAAGGGTACCCGCCTATCTCGCGGCTGCGACTATCAGCAACACGATGACGTAGACCGCTGCCATCGCGGCGGCAATCATCCAGAGGCCCTTGCGGCCGAGCACGCGGCCGCCCGTGCGCGCCGGGCCGGGAAAGTCCGCACGACGGGCAACGGTCGGCGTCAGGAGCGACACGGGTTCCGCAGACGGCACACGTCGATACCGAGTCCGGCTGCGGCGCTGCGCTCACCCGCCTGCCCTCCGTTCCGCTGCCTCGACGGTCTGCCGCAAAAGCATCGCGCGAGTCGTGGGTCCGACGCCGCCCAGGCGCGGGGTGATCCAGCCGGCAACCTCGGCGACGGCTTCGTCGACGTCGGGAATGACCCGCTTGCCTTCGAAGGTGGCACCCGCTCCGACGACCGCCGCGCCTGGTCGGACCATGTCTGGGGTCACGATCGAGGGGCGGCCCGCCGCGGCGACGATGATGTCGGCCTGGCGGGTGTACTCGGGCAGGAATTTGGTTCCGGTGTGGCAGACCGTGACCGTGGCGTTGGCGTGTTGCTCTTTCAGGGTGAGCAGGTTGGCGAGCGGCCGCCCGGCGGTGAGTCCCCGCCCGATGATGACGACATGCTGACCTTCGATCGGCACCTGGTACTTCACGAGCAGCGCCTGAATCCCGAGTGGCGTGCACGGGCGCGGCGCGTTCTTCACGCCGATGACGAGCTTGCCGAGGTTCACGGGGTGCAGACCGTCGGCGTCCTTGGCGGAATCGATCGCGAGAAGCGCGGCTTCTTCGTCGAGGTGTTTGGGCAGCGGCACCTGCACGAGATACGCGTCGACGTTGGCGTCGTTGTTGTAGCGCTCGATGACGGTGTGGAGTTCTTGTTGGCTGACGTCGGCGGGGAGTTCGGTGTGGATGCTTGCGATCCCCACTTCGGCCGAGTCGGCGCGCTTCAAACGAACGTACGCGTGGCTGGGCGGATCGTCGCCAACGAGAATCGTGCCGAGGCCGGGGGTGACGTGCTTCTCCGCGAGCCGCTTGATGCGGACCCGCAAATCTTCTTTGACCGCTTCGAGCAATGCCGCGCCGTCGAGGATCGTCGCACTCAATGGAGGAAGTGCCTTTCGCCGGTGAACACCATGGCCAGACCGAGCTCGTCGGCGCGCGTGATGATGTGTTCGTCGCGCGTTGAACCGCCGGGCTGGACGACTGCCGCGACCTCTGCGTTGGCCGCCGCGTCGAGTCCGTCTTCGAACGGGTAGAACGCGTCGCTGGCGCTCGCTCCACCTTTGGCGCGGCCGTTCGCCTTGCGGGCCGCGATCTCGCCGGAGTCGACCCGGCTCTGTTGCCCCGCGCCGATCCCGACGGCCTGGCCGTTGTGCACGAGCACGATCGAGTTCGACTTCACGTGGCCGCAGATCCGCCACGCCAGTTCGAGGTCGTTCCATTGTTCCGGCGTGGGCGCGACCTTGGTGACCACGCGCCAGTCGTCGCGTTTTGACGCGAAGTGGTGCGCATCCTGCACGAGAAATCCGCCTGAGATCTGGCGGATGTCGAGCGTTTCGGCCGTTGGTGTTGGCGCCTGGAGGATGCGCGTGTTCCGGCGCTTCTTCTGGAGCGCCTCGATGGTTCCCGGTTCGTAACCGGGCGCGATCACGACGTCGGCTTGCGGCCCTTCGACCATCCGCTCGACGGTGGGGGTGTCGATGTTGCGGTTGAACGCGACGATGCCTCCGAACGCCGATTTCTCGTCGCATTCGAGGGCGCGTTGATACGCGAGTGCGAGATCGTTGTTGACGGCAACACCACACGGGTTCGCGTGCTTGATGATCGCGCACGTCGGTTGATCGCCCAGGTCGTGGACCAGCTTCCATGCCGCGTCGGCGTCGTAGTAGTTGAGGTAGCTGAGCGCGAGTCCGCTGTATTGGCGTACGTCGTCCCACCAACTCTTCGTTCCGGCACGGCGATACCGCGCCGCTTGTTGGTGCGGGTTCTCGCCGTAGCGCAGCGTTTCGCTGGTGCGGTCGAGCGCGAGGACGAGGTGTTCAGGGAGCGTGTTGCCTTCGCCTTGGTCTTGCTCGAGCCATTCGACGATTGCGGCGTCGTACGCGGCGGTTCTTGCGAACGCTTCGCGCGCGAGGTTTTGGCGGGTGTCGTCGCCGATCGTGCCGTCGTTGGCGTGCAGCTCTTCGAGAATCGCTCCGTATTGGCTCGGGTCGGTGACGATCGCAACCCATGCGTGGTTCTTGGCCGCGGCGCGCGTCATCGCCGGCCCGCCGATGTCGATCGTTTCGATCTCGGGTCGTTCGAAGAACGGGTAGAGGTTCGAGACGACGAGTTCGAAGGGACGGATGCCGTGCAGATCGAGATCGTTTCGGTGTTCTTCTTTGCCGAGATCGGCGAGCAGACCGCCGTGAATCTTGGGGTGCAACGTTTTCACGCGCCCGTCGAGCATCTCGGGCGAACCGGTGACTTCGGCGACGCTTGTTACCGGAATGCCGGCTTGTTCGAGCGCGGCGCTCGTCTTGCCGGAGCTGACGAGCTCGACACCGAGCTCGCTGAGACCGCGCGCGAGTTCGAGCAGGCCGGTCTTGTCCCAGACCGATAACAACGCGCGCTTGACCTTCACTCTCATTGGTTGACGAGCCTCTCGATGACGTCGGGATATAGGCGGCGTTCGACTTGCTTGATGCGTTCGTGAAGCGTGTCTTCGGTGTCGTCGGCGCGAACTTCGACAGCTTCTTGGGCAAGGATCGGCCCGCTGTCGACGTCTTCGGTGACGAGGTGCACGGTTGTGCCCGTGACTTTGACGCCGGCGTCGAGTGCGTCTCGCACCGCGTGCCAGCCTTTGAACGCGGGGAGCAGAGCGGGGTGGGTGTTGACGGCTTTCCCGGCATACGCGTCAACGAAGGGCTTCGACAGAATCGTCCCGAAGCCGGCGATCGCGACAAGGTCGACGCGGTGTTGGTTCAGCGCGTCGACGACGTCGTGTGTATACGCGACGCGGTCGAAATCCTTTCCAAAGTTCGTGCGCGTGACGAGCTCGGACGGGACGTTGGCTTTCTGCGCGATCTCGAGCGCGCCGCACGGACGGTCGGCAACGACGACGACAATCGGCAGCGCGCGATCGAGCATGGCGCGCAAAATCGTGCCGCTTCCCGAGGCGAGGACTCCGACGCGCATAACGCCACCCTATCGCCGGAAATCCCCTGAATTCCGGGCCGGAGGTGCGACACTTCGTGCATGGTCGGCGGTCAGAAGGGCGGGCAGGCGACACGGGGCGAGATCGTGATCACGGCGGCGGGGGCGCTCATGTTGATCTTTTCGTTCCTGGACTTTTCGGCGAAGCAGACCATTTGGCAGAAGCCATGGTTTCCGCTCGCGACGCTGATGCCGCTCTACGGCGTCATCATGGCAGTGCAGATCGCGATTACCCGCTTCGGCAACGTGAAGTTGGGCGCGCGCGTGGCGGGGTTCACGTGGGAGCAGATTCATCTCGCGCTGGGTCTCGATGGCCGCGCTCATGGCGGTTGGCTGGTTGATCACCGATACCGGCAACAAGAACTTCGGTTTATGGATCGAGGTCTTGGGCGCGATTGCACTCGCGGTCGGCGCGGTCATGCTCCAACGCGAGCGCAACACGGGCGCGGTTGGCGCGTGAACAACACAAAACTCACGCCGGGAAATATCGTGATCATGGTCGGCGGCGTACTCGCGCTCATCGGTTCGTTTCTTCCCTACTACCACCTTCCCGCCTCGATTTTCGTTCGGTCCAGCAATCACAACGCGTGGAGCACCGGCCTGTTCATCATCGTGACGATGCCCGCGCTGCTTGCACTCGCGATGGGAGTCGTCGCCGGGTTGGAATCATTCGCGTCGCGGGTCTCCGTTCCCGCTCGCGTGCTCGGGTTTTCGTTGAACCAAGTGCACCTAATTCTTGCGTTCCAGGCGACGCTGATGATCTTCGCGGTCGTGCTGCAGAACTACCCGGGCGTGGACAAAGGCGTTGGCATGTACCTGACGCTGTTTGCTGCGATCGCGTGTTTGTTGGGAGCGATTCTGCGCGCCGTGCGGAACGGACCTCAACGCCGACCGAGTTTCTGAAGCCGGTTTCCCTCTCCTGGCGCGGCTAAGCCAGCACGGCGCGCGCCCATGCTCGCAACGTCAACACATCCCCATCGCCGTGCCGACGATTCGAGCCAGCGCGGCGCGCGCCCACGCTCGCAACGTCAACACATCCCCATCGCCGTGTTGACGATTCGTTCGACGAATCGTCAACAGCGAAGGGAGAAACAGGGGTGGTCGAGGGCCGGCGGCTGGCGGGCGGCAAGCGGCCGGCGGCGCTGCAATCGGTCAGGCGGCCGGCGGGCGGCAATCGGTCAGGCGGCCGGCGAGCGCCCAAGCGCGCGCGTAACTGTCACACCCTCTCCGTACGCTGCACCCAAACGCAGCTTCCCCCGCATGCAAACGCCCGAACACCTGCGAGGAGAAGCACGGCGATGATCGAGCCGGCGAGGCGCCCGCAGCGCTACCGCAGACACCCACACACTCCCGAAGAACGCGCCGCCTTCGCACAAGCGCAAAACGACCTCATCGAACACGCCAAAGAAGTCGACCGCGCCCAACAGGCCCTAGCGATCCAGCTCGCCGACATTCGCACGAAACTCGCCGAGCTGCGCACGGTTATGTGGCCGCGCGTCGAGCCGAAAGACATCGTCAAAGCGTTCCGCCACACGCGCCGAAACGGTCCGGCGCCGATCCCGCCGGAAGCACCGAACGCCTTTCCCGTCCACGGCAAGCACATTCGCTTCGCCGCGCTCGCGGTCCTCGCCCGCAACAGACGTCCCATGAAGCTCGTCGAGATTCACCGCGTCTTACATCTCACCGGCTACGCGCTCGTCTCGCGTTTTCCCGTGAAACGCCTCGCCGACGCGCTCGGCTACGAAGTCAAACTTGGGCGCGCGCAACGCGTCGAGCGCGGCGTCTACAAACTCGGCTTCCTCAACCCCGGCGAGCAGCGCCGACTCGGCCGCTACCCGGAAGACCCGCAACCGTCACAACCCGGCGACGACCTCGGCCATCAGTTCCCCGGCCGCGGTGGGATTCGTCGCGACCCGAACGCCGGCGGCCTCCAAGGCGGCCATCTTGGCTTGGGCGGTCCCTTGCGACCCGGAGATGATGGCGCCGGCGTGGCCCATCTTCTTTCCGGGCGGCGCGGTCACACCCGCCACGTAGCTGACCACCGGCTTCGTCATGTGATCCTTGATGAACGCGGCCGCTTCCTCTTCGGCCGAACCGCCGATCTCACCGAACATGATCACCGCGCCGGTGTCGGGATCTGCTTCGAACAACGTCAAGCAATCGATGAAGCTCGTCCCCGGAACCGGGTCGCCACCGATGCCAACGCACGTCGTCACGCCGACGCCCTTCTCGTTCAACTCGTTGAGCGCCTGATAGGTCAGCGTGCCGGAACGGCTGACGATCCCAACGGGCCCGCCCGCGCGCGCAACTTCGGCGGGAATGAATCCGATGTTGCACTCGCCGGGCGTCAACAACCCGGGGCAGTTCGGCCCGAGAATGCGCGACCCCGGAAACTCTTCGCGCACCCGGTTGTAGAACAGCGCTTCGTCGTGCATCGGGATGCCCTCGGTCACGACGACGATCAACGCGATCCCGGCCTCCGCGGCCTCCATCACCGCCGCCGCGGCCGCCGGCGCCGGAACGATCACCATCGTTGCGTCGGCACCCGTCGCGTCGACCGCGTCGGCGACCGATGCAAACACCGGAATGCCCTCGACGTCGGTGCCCGCCTTCTTCGGCGAGACACCACCGACAACCTGCGTGCCGTACGCGCGGTTGCGCAATCCGTAGAAGCGTCCTTGGCCTCCGGTCAGCCCTTGGACGATCACCTTCGTGTCTTTGTTCACCAAGATGCTCATCGCGCCATCTCCACCGCGGTACGGGCCGCTTCGACCATCGTCGGTTTGCTCACAAGCCGATCCGACTCGTGCGACCGCAAGATCTCTCGTCCTTCAACTGCATTCGTGCCGTCGAGCCGGATCACGATCGGCGACGTGATGTCGACTTGCGACAACGCTTGCACGATCCCGTTCGCGACCTCTTCGCCCTTGGTAATCCCACCGAAGATGTTGATGAAGATCGACTTCACCGACGGGTCGTTGTTGATCACTTCCAATGCGTTGGCCATCACCTGTGCCGACGCACCGCCACCGATATCCAAGAAGTTCGCGGGTTTGCCACCGACTTCGTGCACGATGTCGCACGTCGCCATCGCAAGCCCGGCACCGTTTGCGATCACACCGACGTCGCCGTCGAGGCCCGACATACTGCAGGCCTTTCTCGGCGGCTTCGCGCTCGCGGGGATCGATTTTCTCCAGCCCGACCAACTCGTCCCATTCGGGATGCCGGAAGCGCGCGTTGTCGTCGAGCGTGACCTTGGCGTCCAGCGCGTGTACCGCGCCCGACGGCGTCAAGATCAACGGGTTGATCTCCACAAGGTCGGCGTCGCCTTCGACGAACACTCGGTACAGCTTCATGAGAATGTCGACGGTGCCGTCGGTCGCGGCCGGGTTCAGCGACGCCCGCGCGACCCACGAGCGGCAATCCTTCTCCGACAACCCCGACACCGGATCGATCTCGATGCGCGAGATCGCGTCGGGCGACGACGCCGCGACCGTTTCGATCTCCACGCCACCCTGCGCGCTCAACAGCCCGAGGAACTTCTTCGCGGAACGGTCGAGCGTCAACGACGCGTAGTACTCCTCGGCAATGTCGGACGCGTGCTCGATCCAGAGTCGGCGAACGACGTGGCCTTTGATGTCGAGGCCCAAGATGTTGCCGGCGTGGGTACGCACCTCGTCCGCGTTCGCCGCGAGCTTCACACCGCCCGCCTTGCCGCGACCGCCGACCAACACTTGCGCTTTGACGACGACCGGGTAGCCGACGCGATCGGCGGCGGCGACCGCGGCGTCAACCGTGTCGGCCACTTCGCCGGGCGAGACCGGGATGCCGAAGCGGGCGAACAGCTGCTTGCCCTGGTACTCGAAGAGGTCCATGGGCGCAGAAGCTAGGCGGTCGGCTGGCGTTCGCGACGATCGAGCGCCGCTTCGAGCCAATCCGTGATCTCGGCGAGCGGCGCCCCGGGCGTGAAGACCGCGGCGACGCCCGCTGCGGCCAGCGCCGCCCGGTCGTCGTCGGGGATGATGCCGCCCGCGAACACGAGGACGTCTCCCAACCCGCGTGCCGCCAGTTCCGACACGATGGCGGGGATCAACGTCATGTGCGCACCCGACAGGACCGACAGCCCGACGGCGTCGGCGTCCTCTTGGAGCGCGGCCTCGGCGACCGTCACGGGCGTCTGAAACAAGCCGGTGTACACAACTTCGAAGCCCGCGTCGCGCAACGCGCGCGCGATCACTTTGGCGCCGCGGTCGTGTCCGTCCAGCCCGGGTTTCGCGATAACGACGCGGTAGCGTCGCAACATCGCCTCACCTTACCGTCGCTCGCGCGCGGCGGACGCGAAGCTCATCGCCGGAGCGACCGTCGCCGTCATACTCGCGGGACTCTTCATCGCGGGCGCCGCGCTCGTCGCGACCCGGGGCAGCGGCAACATCGTGTGTCCGGAGCTCAATATCGGGGCGGCGGCCGACATCCAGCACACTCTCGTGACCGGCGGCCCGTACTTCCAGACCGGGGGCGCGGGCTGCGGATTCTGGCTCGCGCTCGTCGACGACAACGTCGTTGCGTACAAGGCCAAACAGCCGAGCGGCTGCACGCTCAAACTCAAACGCGATCACTGGGAGTGCGACGGTCAGCCGATCGACGCAACTTCGCTCTCGCAGTATCCGGTCGCGATCCAGACGGTGAACAACATCGACGCGGTGATCGTCGACCTGCGGCCTACACCCGCGTCAACGGCGCCCACGAGAGCAACAACGTCTTCTCTCCCGCGTCCCTGAACCGCACGCGCGCCTCGGCCTTGTCGCCGCTGCCGGAGATGTCGACCACAACACCTTCGCCGAACTTGTCGTGGCGTACGTCGTCACCGATGCGCAAGTCGAGTAGTGCCGACGTGTTCTCGCGCCGCATCGCCGCCGCGACAACTGCTTCGCGATGCGCGCCGACCGCCACTGCCGCGCCGCGGCCGCGTATCGGACCCGCTGAACTCGACCAAAGATTCAGGAATCTCTTCGAGGAACCGGCTCGGCGGCCGGTAGTCGGTCGCGCCGAACATCATGCGCGACCACGCGTGACACAAATACAAGCGTTCTTCGGCGCGCGTGAGTCCGACGTAACAGAGGCGCCGTTCTTCTTCGAGTTCGTCGGGGTCGCCGAGCGAACGCACGTGCGGGAACACGCCGTCTTCCAGGCCGATCAGGAATACGACCGGGAACTCGAGGCCTTTCGCCGAGTGCAACGTCATCAACGTGAGCGAACTCTGCTCGGGGTCGTTCTCGTCGAGGTCGGTGACGAGCGAGATCGATTCCAGGAACGTCTGCACGCGCACCATGCCTTGCGGCAACGATGCTTCTTCGCCGATACCGACACCGGCAATCGCAACCATGCCCGACAGGTCGCCGGAATCGAGGGCGTCGTCGTATTCACGCGCCGAGCCGATCAGTTCTTGCAGATTCTCCAGGCGGCCTTGCGCTTCGACCGAACGTTCGGCTTCGAGCTCCGAGATGTATCCGCTGCGCGTCAACGCCGCTTCCAGCGTCGGACGCCACACCGTCGGCCGACGCGACGCGCACCTCGTCCATCAGGTCGAGGAGGTCCTTGAGCCCGCCGAGCGCCTTCCCGGTGACGCCGGCCGCCATCGCGCTGCGCAATGCATCGGCAAACGGCAAGCCGGTCCCGTTCGCATAGGCGTCGATCTTGGCGATCGACGTGTCGCCCACTCCGCGCCGGGGCGTGTTGACGATCCGCTTCCACGACACTTCGTCGTCGGGATTGACGAGCGCGCGCATGTACGCCAGCGCGTCCTTGATCTCGCGCCGGTCGTAGAACTTGACGCCACCGAACACGCGGTACGGAATGCCGCGACCGCACGAGTGCTTCTTCGAGCACGCGGCTTTGCACGTTGGTTCGGTAGAACACGGCGATGTCGCCAAAGCGATAGTCGCCGCCGTCGACGAGACGCTGCACTTCGCTGACGACGAACTGCGCTTCGTCGTGTTCGTCGTCGCCCTGGTAGCGCGCGATCGGCGCACCTTCGCCCTTGTCGGTCCAGAGATGCTTCTTGCGCGTCGATCGCGTTGTTCGCAATGACCGCGTTGGCGGCTTCGAGGATGCGTTGCGTCGACCGGTAGTTCTGGTCGAGGACGACGATCGTCGCCTCGGGGAACGCGTCCTCGAAGCTCATCAGGTTGCGGAAGTCAGCGCCCGCGGAAGCCGTACACACTCTGCGCGTCGTCGCCGACCACCATGATGCTGCGATGTTCTTCGGTGAGCATGCGCACGAGCTCCCATTGCGCGGCGTTCGTGTCCTGGAACTCGTCGACGAGCACGTGCCGGAAGCGATCCTGGTAGCGGTACAACGCTTCGGGATGCTCGCGGAACAGCCGCACCGCCAACACCAACAGGTCGTCGAAGTCGACCGCGGACGCTTCGAGCCAGCCGGCGCTGATACTCCGTGTACACCTCGGAGATCCGGCGCTCGGCCGGCCCGACCGCCATCTCGGCGTACTCGCGCGGGCAGGACGAGTTCGTTCTTCAACGAACTGATCTGCCCGTGCAGTTGCCGGGCCGGAAAGCGCTTCGGATCCAGGTTCAGATCGCGACGCACCCAATCGGTGAGGCGCATCGCGTCGGACTGGTCGTAGATCGTGAAACTCGAGCGGTAGCCGAGCAACGACGCTTCGCGCCGCAGGATGCGCGAGCACGCGGCGTGGAACGTCGACACCCACATCCGCCGCCCGACCGGGCCGACGAGCGACGCAACCCGCTCCGCATCTCACCCGCGGCCTTGTTGGTGAACGTGATCGCGAGGATCTCGAACGGCGACACACCCAGCTCGGCCACGAGATACGCCAGCCGGTGCGTGAGCACGCGGGTCTTGCCCGAACCCGCGCCCGCGACGACGAGTACCGGGCCGGGCGGCAACGTAACCGCTTCGTATTGCGCGGGATTCAGTCCCGAGAGGTCAAGCACGATCCACCCGAAATTACTGCTCGAGCAACAGCGTCACGGGCCCGTCGTTGACGAGCGCGACTTGCATATGGGTGCGAAAGCGCCCGGTCGCGACCGCAACTCCCAGTCCGCGCAATGCGGCCGCGAACGCATCGACCAGCGGTTCGGCCTGCTCAGGAGGCGCGGCCGCGATCCACGACGGCCGCCGGCCACCCTTCGTTTCGCCGTACAACGTGAACTGACTGACGACGAGCGCGGCGCCGCCGGTGTCGAGCAACGACACCTCGCCTGTCGAAGATGCGCAGGTTCGCCACTTTCGCTGCGAGTTTGTCGGCGTCGGCAACCGCATCGGAGTGCGTGACGCCGACGAGCACACAGAGGCCCGCGTCGATCTCGCCGACGATTTCGCCGTCGACCGTGACCGACGCCTCGGTCACCCGTTGGACGAGCGCCCGCAACTAGGCAGCGTTCTCGGCGGCCTGCGTCCACGTTCCCGACGCGGCGAGGCCGTTCATGTGCGCCCGGTGCAGGTATGCCGTCTGACCGGCCCCGATGTTCACGTCGTCGCCCTTCCACGCCTGCAACGCGGCAGCCTGCAACGCGCGTCCGTACGAGAACGAGAACTGCCACGGGTGCGGGCCGAGCTTGTTGATCGCGTCGAGATTTTCGGTCGCCTCGACGTCGCCCTGGCCACCTGACAGGAACAAGATGCCGGGAACCGCAGCGGGCACGACCTCGCGGAAACACGACACCGTCGCCTTGGCCACCAGTTCGGGCGCGGCCTTGCCGCCGGAGTACTTCTTGCCGGGGATGACCATGTTCGGCTTCAACAACATGCCGTCGAGTTCGACACGTTGGTCGATCAACTGGTCGAACACCGTGAGCAGCGTCGCGGTCGTGACGTCGGAGCAACGCTCGAGCGAGTGGTCGCCGTCCATCAACACTTCGGGCTCGACGATCGGCACGATGCCTTCGTCTTGGCACAGCGCCGCGTAACGCGCCAGCGCGTGGGCGTTGACGTTGATGCAGTACTGCGACGGGATGCCGTCGGCGATGTCGATCACCGCGCGCCACTTCGCGAAGCGGGCGCCGAGCTCGCGGTACTCGACGAGGCGCGCCCGCAAACCGTCGAGGCCGTCGGTGACGAGCTCGCCCGGCGACTTCGCCAACGGCGTGGTGCCTTTGTCGACCTTGATCCCGGGAATGATCCCTTGCTCTTCGAGAATCTTCGGCAGCGGACGGCCGTCGCTCGCGGATTGGCGAATCGTCTCGTCGTAGAGGATCACGCCGCTGATGTACTTGTCGGCACCTTTGGTGGTGAACAACATCTCGCGATACGCGCGCCGGCGATCTTCGGTCGATTCGCACCCGATGGTGTCGAACCGCTTCTTGATGGTTCCGGTGCTCTCGTCGGCGGCGAGGATGCCCTTGCCGGGTGCGACGATGGCGCGGGCGGTCTCGTTCAACGTGCTCATCGTCACTCCTGTTCGCCTATTCCCATTCGATGGTGCCGGGAGGCTTCGACGTGATGTCGTATGCGACCCTGTTCACGCCCGGGACTTCGTTGATGATCCGGCTCGCGATGCGCTCCAGCACGTCGTACGGGAGCCGCGCCCAGTCGGCGGTCATTGCATCGTCGGACGTCACCGCGCGCAACACAATCGGATACGCGTACGTGCGATCGTCGCCCATCACGCCAACGGTGCTAACCGCCGGTAACACGGCGAAGCTCTGCCAGATCTCGCGATAGAGCCCGGCGCGCCGAATCTCTTCGACGACTACTGCGTCGGCCTGCTGCAAGATCTCGACGCGTTCGCGCGTGATCGTCCCGATGATCCGCACGGCGAGCCCGGGGCCCGGGAACGGCTGGCGCCACACGATCTCTTCGGGCAAGCCGAGCTCGGCACCGATCGCGCGCACCTCGTCCTTGAACAAGTTGCGCAGCGGTTCGACGAGCTCGAAGTTCATGTCGTCAGGCAAGCCGCCGACATTGTGGTGGCTCTTGATGTTCGCGTTGTCGCCACCGCCCGACTCGACGATGTCGGGATACAGCGTTCCCTGCACGAGGAACCGCGCGTCGTCGAGGTCGCGCGCGGCTTCCTCGAACACGCGAATGAACAACTCGCCGATCGTCTTGCGTTTGCGTTCGGGATCGACGACGTCGTCGAGCGCCGAAAGGAAACGGTCGCCGGCCTTCACGTGCACGAGCTCGATCGCGAACTGGTCGCGGAATGTTTCCTCGACTTGTTCGGCTTCGCCGAGGCGCAACAGTCCGGTGTCGACGAACACGCACACGAGTTGGTCGCCGATCGCTTTGTGGACGAGCGCGGCCGCGACGGCAGAGTCGACACCACCGGACAGCCCGCAGATCACGCGTTCCGTGCCGACCTGCGCGCGGATCTCTTCGACCGCGTGCTCGATGATCGAAACGTTCGTCCACGTCGGGCGGCAGCCCGCCGCGTCGTACAGAAACGTCTTGAGGATCTCCTGGCCGTGTTCGGTGTGCGCGACCTCAGGGTGGAACTGCACGCCGTACAGACCGCGATCGCGATCCTCGAACGCGGCCACCGGCACCGCGTCGGTGCGCGCGGTCACCGCGAACCCTTGGGCGGCGCGCGTGATCGAGTCGCCGTGACTCATCCACACGACTTCTTCGACGGGAAGATCGCCGAACAACAACGACGAGCCTTCGACGTGCAGCTCGGTGCGTCCGTACTCGCCCGAATCAGTACGTGCGACCTCGCCGCCGAGATCGCGGGCCATCAGCTGCGCGCCGTAACAGATGCCGAGCACGGGAACGCCCGCGGAAAAGATCGCGTCGTCGATGGCGGGTGCGCCTTCGACGTTCACCGACGCCGGACCACCCGACAGGATGATCGCCGCCGGTTCGCGCGCCAGCATTTCCGCGACGGGCATCGAGCGCGGAACGATCTCGCTGTAGACGTGCACCTCGCGAACTCGCCGCGCGATCAGTTGTGCGTACTGCGCTCCGAAGTCGACGACGAGGAGAGGGCGACGTCGTCCATCAGGCCATGCCGATGCCCTGCGCCCGCTGCAGCGACTTGCCCTCGGTCTTGAGCGCGGGCGCGACCATCACTTCGGCCTTCTGGAATTCCTTCACGGTCTCGTAGCCCGTCGTCGCCATCGACGTACGCAGCGCACCGAACAGGTTCAGCGTGCCGTCGTTCTCGTGCGCGGGGCCGATGAGGATCTCGGCGAGCGACGCCTTCTGGCCCGCGAAGACGCGCGCGCCGCGCGGCAACGTGGGGTGGAACGTCGCCATGCCCCAGTGGTAGCCGCGCCCGGGCGATTCGTACGCGTCGGCAAGCGGCGAACCGATCATCACCGCGTCGGCGCCGCATGCGATCGCCTTGGCGATGTCGCCACCGGTGCGACATGCCACCGTCGGCGATGACGTGTACGTACACGCCGGTCTCGTCGAGGTGACGGATACGAGCGCCCGCCGCGTCGGCGATCGCAGTTGCCTGCGGCACGCCGATGCCGAGCACACCGCGGCTCGTGCACGCGTGGCCGGGACCGACGCCGACGAGGATGCCGACTGCGCCGGTACGCATCAGGTGCAACGCCGTGGAGTACGACGCGCACCCGCCGACGATCACCGGAAGATCGAACTCGCGGATGAACTTCTTCAGGTTGAGGGGCTGGCGCTCGGGATCGTGCGACACATGTTCGGCCGAGACGACCGTTCCCTGGACGACCAGCACGTCGAGCTCGGCGTCGAGCACGAGCTTCGAGTACTGCTCGACCCGTTGCGGGGTGAGCGATGCGCCGCGTCGACGCCGCCCGGCCTTGATCTCGCGGATGCGCTGCGGAATCAGCTCGGGCTTGATCGGCTCGTCGTACAGCTCTTGCATCCGACGCGTTGCCTTCTCGGGCGGCAACGACGCGATTTCCTCGAACACTGCGTCGGGGTCCTCGTAGCGCGTCCAGATACCTTCGAGGTTCAGGCACGCCAGGCCGCCCAACTTGCCGATCTCGATCGCGGTCGACGGCGACACGACGCCGTCCATCGCGGCCGCCATCATCGGCAGCTCGAACTTGTACGCGTCGACCTCCCACGAGATGTCGACGTCTTCGGGATCTCGGGTACGCCGGCTCGGCACGATCGCGATGTCGTCGAATCCGTACGCACGTCGTCCCGACTTTCCGATCCCGATCTCAACTTCCACGGCCCCTCCGGTTACTCCGCCGTCATGCCTGGAAACAAGAAACATACCGCCGCAGACCGGCGGAACGTGCGTCCTGGACCCCGACAACACTTGCGCCTCCGGACGCGCGATGAATAGGGGCTGAGTTATCGCGCGGCGAGCGCTGGGTGCTCCCGCCGGGAGGGAGGACGCGATGATTGTGATCGTCGTGATCGGCATCGTCCTGATCGCGACCGCAGGCGCGCAGATGTACGTCAGTCGGCGCCGGAACAACGTTGACCCGCTCGTCCGCCAGGAACGAGCGATCGCCGCGCTCCGCGACGTCGCGGAGCATCCCCAACCCCTGGTCGCGGAGCCGCACCCGCAGCTCCCGCCGACGCGGAACATAAGAATCCTCGAAGAACCACCCGCCGAAGCCGTCGCACGCCGACGGCGCGCCCGGCGTGTCGCCGCCGCAGCCCGCCGGCGCGCCGAGGCCCAGACCCACCCGCGGAATGTCGCCGACCGACCGACCGCGGCCCAACTTCCGACCCGCCCGCCGTCCCTCGTCCACATTCCCGCCTACGACGCCGACCTCGACCGGCCCGCACCCGTGCCGGCAATGCCCTCGGTCGACATCGAGCCGACGCATCTGCGCGAAAGCCGCACGACGCCACGCGCGCACGGGCACGTGCACGTGAGTCGGCGCGTGAAAACAGTGGCGTTTGCGGCAACTGCGATCGCCGTCGGCCTCGCCGGCGTCATTGCATTTGCGCCGTCCGGCGGAACGAGCAAGCCGCGTGCCGCTACGACGCCGACCACACGGCCCGCGCCCACGCCCACGACGAAACCGGCACCCGTGACAACCGCGACGACACCGTCAGCCGCGCACCTCACCGCCGCGCCCGGCGGTGTCAGCGGAACCGTCGTGGTCGCGGTTCCGTTCACGCTGACGTTGACGACGAACGCACCGTGCTGGGTCATGGTGCAAACGAACACCGGGCAAACGCTCTTCGAAGGAACGTTGTTGGCCGGTCAGCAAAAGCAATTGTCGGGCGCCGGCCCGCTCACGATCCGAATGGGGAACACGGCGGCGATGCAGATGACACTCAACGGCACGCCGCTCGACCTGGCTGGGATGGCACGAACGGCGAACGTGCAGTTCAACCCCGCGTAGCGAACAACCAGAACAACATACATTGACAGATGTATGTATCTCGCGCGAGGGTTGGGCGTGGCGCGCACCCAAGCCGAGCGTTCGGCCGCGATGCAGCAAGCGTTGGTCGAGGCCGCGATCGAGTTACTGATCGAGCGCGGCTGGGCGGCAACAACTTCGGTCGCGATCTGCGACCGCGTCGGCTGCACGCGCGGCGCGCTCGTGCACCACTACCCGAACTTGTCGGCGTTGCTCGCGCACGCGCTCGAGTCGCTCTACGACGACTTCACCTCCGCCGAACGCGACACGCCGCTCACAATGGTCGCCGCGCTCGACGCCGTTTGGCGCGCCGTAAGCGATCGTCGCTTCAAAGCGGTGCTGGAAGCGTGGTCCGCGGCCGGCAACGATCCTGAACTCGCCGTCGAACTGCGGCCCACGATGATGCGGTTCGCGAAGCTCGTCTCACCCGAAAGCGCGGGACGCGAAAGTCCGCTGCGCGACACCGACGCGAAGACGTTCTTCCTCACCGCGCGGGAAGCAATGCTCGGTCTCGCCCTGGGGCGCGCGACGAACGGCGGCAAGCCCCTCGGGCACGAGCGCGCGGTACTGCGGCGCTTGCGCGCCGAAGCCGAAGCAATCGACAACACGAGGAAGAAACCGTGAACGCACGATTCAACGACCAGGCGATCGCACTGCGTTCGTTCTTGCAGCTGGCGGCCCCGCCCATCGCGATCGCGTTTCACGCGTCGCCGCCCGCCGACCTCGATCGCTTCGACGCTCCGATGCCCGCGCCGGCCGCCGACGGTCGCACCGGTCGGGTCCCGGCCGGATGCGTGTTCTGGATGCACGCAACCGAGCACGCGTTCTTGACGCTCGCCGAAGACCATGCGAACTGCAGCGTCGGCAGCTACACGCACGGTTTCGTTTCGTTGCAGGAAGCTGCGACCCGCGGCGACGTGGCCACCATCGTCGAAGCGGGCTGGGTCGCCGAGTCCGACTTCCCGAGCATTCCGGCCGTCGCGTCGGCGCCGGGCGCGGTGAGTTACGCGCCGCTCGCAAACGCGCAGTACGCCGACGTCGTGCTCGTCCGCCTCCACAGCGCGGGCTTGATGACGCTGCTCGACGCGTGGCCCGAGCTCGTCATCGAAGGTAAGCCGCAGTGCCACATCATTGCCATCGCGCAAGAACAGAAGCGCGTTGCCGCCAGCGTGGGTTGCGCGCTTTCTCGGGCACGCACCGGCATGCCACCGACCGAAGCGACTGCTGCGATCCCGGTCAGCGTCCTCGACACGCTGATCGATCGTCTCACGGTTGCCGCGCACGCGAACGCAACGGTCGCACGCTACGCGGGTGCCGACGCGACGCGGTTCGAGGTCAACGCATGACACTCTCCGATCGCGACATCGGCTGGCTGCGTTACTTGCACCGGAAGGCGACGACGCCCGACAACTGGGATCGCGACGGCCATCCGCACGATCACTGGGACACGCTCAGCGATCCGCCGATGTTGTGCTGGTACCGCTTCGATCTCATCGACTCGACGTACGCGATCGCGATGATGGCCGACATCACGCCGGCGTGGCGCGAGGTCTACGGCCGCATCCTCGACGAGCTCATCTTCCGGCACACGGGTTGGTGGGCGGCCGAAGACTGGCTCACACAGATCGGCCACGATCCCCAGCGCGCCGAATACCCCGACCTCTACCGCCTCCTTATTCCCGAACACCTCTGGGGCGACTACGACGTTCCGGGCTGGACCGCGAACGGCGTCGAACCGTGGGGTCTGCAAATGGATCCCATCGGCGCGACCGGAAACCTGTTCTTCAAAGGCTTTTTCCTCGTCATGCTCGGTCTGCATCTGCGCACCACCGGCGACGACCGTTGGAACCAGCCTTTCGACATGATCCGCGACGGCGAGAACACGTTCACGTGGTTCCACTCCGCGATCGCCGACCATCTGCACAAGCAATGGACGGAAGCGCCGGCGGGCTGTCACTGCGAGAACACGAAGGTGTGGCCGTTCTGCCTCGCGGGTGCGGGGCTCGGCTTGCAACTGCACGACTTGTTGCGCGGCACCGATCACCATGAAGTGTTCCGCCGTTGGTGGGCCGACACGTGCCGCACGAAATATCTGCACCTGGACGGCGACGAGCTGCCCTCGGCGGTCACGTTTTATTACGACCCGATCCTCGACGTACATCACGAGGTCCCGGTGATGCTGGGCATGGTGCCGGCGACGTACCTCGCGCCGCAGGTGCCCGACGAAGCGCGCCGGCTGTTTCAGGCGGGCATGACGCAGATGGGGATGTGGGAAACGAAGGATCCGATCGTCGCACCGCCGCCACGCTTTGCCGCAATGAATCTCTGGCTCGCGAAGGAATGGAATCTCACGTGGCTGTCGGAGCCGTTGGGTGCGGTCGTCGACGAGGCATGCCAGCCGACATGGGACACGAACCGCGGCGAGTTCACGTGGGGCTTCCAACTCGAAGAGCCGCACCCGCGCGGGCAATACAACGGCACGATGGCCGCAGCCCAAGTCGCAACCGAGAACTCGTGGTGGCGGCTCGCCAACGTCGGCCCCGGCAACCGCTTCGACGAACCGACGATCATCGGCGTGGATTTCCCGAAGGTTGCATTACGCGAAGCGCGCTGGGATCCGAAGACTTCGACGCTGACCGCGACGCCGGTCGCCGTGAACGCCGATCCGCGCGTCCGCACGACGTTCCGGGTCACGAACGTCGGCGATGCGTCGCAATGGACGGCCGCCGGACCGATCGCTGACAACGTGCGACTCCGCACGGTCGGCGCGGCCGTGGAGGTCGAGATGCCTGCGTGCGACGAACCGGTGTTGCTGCGCGGCCCCGCGCGTTAGGTCCGCGAGCCGACGCAGAAGCCGACGGCGTCGACGTTGTCGGTGCCGTCGCCGCACTTCAAGTTGATGTTCGCGTGCGAGAACACGCCCTGCGGGCTCTTCCACACGGGCACGACCCACGCGTGCACCATCCACAGCGTCTTGCGCATGAACTGGCCGTGCACGGCGTCGCACTGATCCTTCGTCACGCTCGAGTCGGGCGGATACGGAACGCCGATCTTGCCGTGGCTGAACGTGATGCAGAGGTTCGAGTGGCGGTGCCAATGGTCGTTCGGGCCCGCGAATCCTTCGGGCGGATTCAACGAGTACGAACCGAACATCACGCCGACCACGTGTGACGTCGGGAACGTGCCGTCGTAGATGAGCGCCAGTGGATTGGACGCGTCGAAGTCCGTCGAGCCGGCGTACGCGTTCTTGCCGGCACTGAACGAGATGTAGTGCGCGCCGGCGCCGGGCGTGAACTTGCCGGCGAGGATGTAACCCGCCTTCAGCGCGTCGGCCACCGTCGGGTACTTCAACGCAGTCGTACGCGCCGCCGCGAGCTGCATGTTCTCTTCCGCTTGGGTCTTGGCGTCGAGCGGAACGTCGGGAACGTTCTCGGATTGTTCGTCGGCGTTGGTACGGAGCCCGATCGCGCGCGGTTGGGTTGTCGTCGTCGCCGCGTCGGTACCGCTCGCGTGCACTGCGGCCTTGCCGCTGCTCGACGAACACGCCGCGAGCGCGATGACGGCGGCAACTACTGCGACTGCGGCGACTGCGGCCGCGCACGACGGCCTTCTCCCATTGGCCATGGCCGCGGAGATTAGACCTTCAGTCCGTAGCGTGCTCGTAGGCCTCGGCGAGCCAGTCGCAGAGCTGATCGTCGACGTCGGCAACGTCTCGCAGCTTGATCCAGTTGATCACCCGCGCCGCGGAGTACCGCGTCGACTTGGCCACACGCGGGTCGTCGAGCGCGTGGTCGAGATACAACGTCAGTTCGAGCCACTTCGACTTGGGCCGCAGCTCGGCCAGCTTCCGATCCGATTTCACAAACACGCCGACCGTTACCGCGTCGGCATGGAACGGCCCGAGCGTCTTGAGGTGGGCCGCGATCGCGTCGTAGATCGCCCGTTGTTCGGGCCGGGCACGAAACGTCGCGTCGACTGAGTTGCCGGGCAAGCACGTGTGCGACTGGTTCGTCCGTTCGAACTCGCGATCACAACGCGGGCACGTCCAGCGCGCCATCAGCGGCCGGTAACGAGATGCGTGAGGAAGCTCGTGAGGATGCGCGCGGTCGCGCCCCAGATCGTCTCGTCGTCGAGGTCGTAGAACGACATCGGCTGGTACCACTCCGCCATCTTCCACTTCTCTTCGTGGAACACGTCGGGATCGAGCAGCTCCGACAACGGCACTTCCAACACGCGTACGACTTCGCCGGGGTTCGGCAAGAGCGCGGGCCGCGACCCGAGAAAGCCGACGAACGGCGCGATCGTGAACATCGACGCTGCGGTGCCGACGCCGTCAAGTTCGGCCACAACCTCGACGTCGTTCGGAGGGATACCCACCTCTTCGTACGCCTCGCGGAGCGCGGCCGCGCGCAAGTCGACGTCGAGCGGTTCGATCTTGCCGCCCGGAAACGCGATCTGGCCTTTGTGCGTCGCCATCGTGTCGGGCCGTTTGATGAGCACGATGTGCGCTTCGGCATCGAGGTCGAACATCGGCATCAACACCGCGGCGGCGCGGGAGCCCTCGGCGCGGGGCACCATTTCGATGGGCGGCGGCAGATCGGCGAGGCGGTCGCGCACCTCGGCGAGCGAGAAGCGGCGCTGGGCCGGGGTGAGCCCGGCCCACGGTGGCGGATCGCCGGGTTCCACAGAAGCGGGGCGCGGAATCTGCTGTTGTCCGCCTCTCGCCATGCAGACGAGCGTACTTGCGGGCTCCTACGCGAGACTTCGTCGCATGGACTGGAACTTCGCCGACGTCTTCGAATCGGTTGCTGATGCGATTCCCGACCGCACGATTCTGATCCAAGGTGATCGGCGCCTGACATGGCGCGAGTTCGACGAGCGTGCCGCCCGGCTCGCGAACGCATTGACCGCCGCCGGGCTCACGCCGAACTCGAAGGTGGCGTCGTATCTCTACAACTGCAACGAGTACACCGAAGGCGTGTACGCCACCATGAAGATGCGCGGCGTTCCGGTCAACGTGAACTACCGCTATCTCGAAGACGAGCTCGTGTATCTGCTCGACAACTCCGACGCCGAGGCGCTGTTGTTTCACGGCTCGCTCGGCGAGCACGTCGCCAAGGTGCGCGACCGCGCGCCGATGGTGAAGCTCTGGATCCAGGTCGACGACGGATCGCCGCGCCAGGACTTCGCGGTCGGCTACGAAGAACTGATTGCAGCGAACGATCCAATGGAGCGGATCGCGCGCAGCGGCGACGATCTCTACTTCCTCTACACCGGCGGCACCACCGGCATGCCGAAAGGCGTGATGTGGCGCAACGAGGATCTCTTCGGCGTACTCGCCGAAGCCGTCTATTCACTCGTCGGCGCGCAGATGCCGGAGAACAGCAGTGGCCGCGGGCGCGGTCGCGAAGGCCCAAGCCGACGCCGGGGTCGAGCGCGTGCACCTTCCCGCGTCGCCGCTCATGCACGGCACTGGCGCGTTCTCTTCATTTCAAGCGATGACCTTGGGCGCGTCGATCGTCACGCTGGTCGACCGGCACTTCGACGCGGACGAGCTGTGGCAAACGGTCGAGCGCGAGCGCGTGACACAGATGGCGATTGTCGGCGACGCGTTCGCGAAGCCGATGGTGCGCGCGCTCGAAGCAGCCGAAGCGCGCGGGAAGCCATACGACATCTCGTCGCTGCAGCTGATCATCAGTTCGGGCGTGATGTGGTCGGCCGAGGTGAAGCACGCGCTGATGCAGCCGCGGCTCGTTCATCTGCCTCGACTCGCTCGGTTCCAGCGAGGGCGTCGGCTTCGCGGCGTCGGTCAGCACGCCCGGATCCGAACAGAAGACCGCGAAATTCACGATCGGTGCCAGCACGAAAGTGTTCGCCGACGACGACACCGAGGTCGAACCCGGCTCCGGCGTTGTCGGCCGACTCGCGGTCGGCGGCAACGTTCCCGTCGGTTACTACAAAGACCAGAAGAAGTCCGACGCGACGTTCGTCGTGATCAACGGGACGCGCTGGTCGATTCCGGGAGACCACGCGACCGTCGAGGCCGACGGTTCGATCACGCTGCTCGGCCGCGGCTCGGTCTGCATCAACTCGGGCGGAGAAAAGATCTTTCCGGAAGAAGTCGAAGAAGCCGTGAAGCGGCATCCGGCCGTGCACGACTGTCTCGTCGTCGGCGTGCCCGACGAACGCTTCGGCGAAGCGGTGACCGCGGTCGTCTCGGTGCAGCCGGATGCGGAACTGACGTCGGACGAATTACAGGCGGCGTTGGAATCGCTCGCGCGCTTCAAGCGGCCGCGCACCATCGTGTTCGTGCCCGAGGTTGTGCGCGGACCGAACGGGAAAGCCGACTACGGCTGGGCGAAGCAGACGGCCGCGCGCGGCGGCTGACGCCGCCGGCGAGATTCCGGGCGCGAAAAAGGCGCGGCCTGCGCCGCGCCTCGTTCGCTTCGACGAAGAGTCGTTACTTCTTCTTCTTGGCGGGTGCGTCCGCCTTGGCCAGCACGTCACGCGAGCTGAGGATCAAGAGGTCCTCACCCTCGACGGTGATCTCGGTGCCGCCGTACTTCGAGTACACGACGCTGTCGCCCACCGCGATGTCAAGCGGGATGAGTTCACCCGATTGCTCGGCGCGGCGACCGGGGCCAACTGCGAGGACTTCGCCCTGCTGGGGCTTTTCCTTCGCGGTGTCAGGAATGACGAGACCGCTGATGGTCGTCTCCTCGGC
Organism: uncultured Actinomycetes bacterium; assembly: GCA_963841195.1. GTDB lineage: Bacteria > Actinomycetota > Acidimicrobiia > IMCC26256 > PALSA-610 > CAWJBX01. Next base: position 376,094 of record CAWJBX010000008.1, read on the forward strand.
CTCGGCGGGCCGCACGACGATCCGGTCCTCCAACGGCTGAAGGTTCATCGACGCCTCCAATAGACGTTTCTTGCTCGGGCTTGGCAGGGCGGGCTGTTAGCACTCTGCCGGGTGGAGTGCTAACGGTATCAAGCCGGTCGCCGCTCGGGCAAACGGAGGTTGGGGACGGCCGGGGCGTCAAGCGGGGTCGGGCCGTCGGCGGCGAGCCGGTACGCGGCCACCGCGGCGACCATCGCCGCGTTGTCGGTGCACAACTCGAGGGCCGGGAGCACTGCCCGGATGTCGCCCTGCTCGGCGAGGTCGTGCATCCGGTCCCGCAGGAGTGAGTTGGCCGCCACGCCCCCACCGACCACGACTGCGTCGATGCCGGTGTCGCGGGCCGCGGTGACCAGCTTGGCGACGAGCACGTCGACCACGGCGGCTTGGAACGATGCCGCCACGTCGGCGACAGGCGCGTCCGGATGCTTGCGCACGTAGTGCACGACCGCGGTCTTCAGGCCCGAGAACGAGAAGTCGTAGCCGTCGTCGAGCATGGGCCGCGGGAACGCGATCGCTTTCGGATCGCCTTCGCGTGCGGCGCGGTCGATCGCCGGTCCGCCCGGATAGCCGAGGCCGAGAAAACGCGCGACCTTGTCGAACGCTTCACCGGCCGCGTCGTCGACGGTCTGACCGAGCACGCGGTAAACGCCGTGGTCTTCCATCGCGATCAGCAGCGTGTGTCCGCCGGAAACGACGAGCGTCATGATCGGCGGCTCGAGTTCGGGTTCTTCCAACAGCGCCGCGTACACGTGCGCTTCGTGGTGATGCACGCCGACGTACGGGACACCGGTCGCGAGCGCGATCGCTTTGCCGGCGCTGACGCCGACAAGCAGCGCGCCGGCGAGCCCCGGTCCGTGCACGGCTGCAACCGCATCGATCTCGTTGAGCGACGTGCCCGCTTCGACGAGCGCCTCTTCGATCACGTCGCCGATCAGATCGACATGGGCGCGGCTCGCGATCTCGGGAACGACGCCTCCGAAACGCGCGTGCAGATCGGCCTGGCTCGCGACAACCGACGCGCGTATCAATCGGCCGTCGTCGACGACCGCCGCCGCCGTTTCGTCGCACGACGTCTCGATGCCAAGGATGCGTACTACCACCGCGCTACCACCGCTTCGGCGCCTCGAACACCGTCGTGCCTTTGATGCCGCGCTCGAGCCCGTCGAGCAGCTGGCGATACGGCGGCTGGTCGACCTCGTACGCCCACATCACCAGTGCGTCCTCACCAGTGTCGGCGTAGTAGCCCTTGCGCACGCCGACGGCCGTGAACCCGAAGCGTTTGTACATCTCTTGCGCGCCTTTGTTCGACAGGCGCACTTCGAGCGTGAGCGCGGTCGCCTCGCGCTCGAGGCCTTCGCGCGCCAGTGCGAGCAACAGCCGGGTACCGATGCCGTGCCGATGCCACGCGGGATCGACGGCGATCGTCGTGACGTGACCGTCGGTAAGCGACATCATCAACCCCGCGTACCCAACGATGTCACGGCCGACTTTGGCGACGAAGTACGCGCGCGTCGAACGCAACGCCAACTCGCTGACGAAGAGCGAGTGCGACCAGGGTCGCGGATACACCTGGGCCTCGATGCGGCCGACGGATCGCAGATGCCGCCGCCGCATGGGCACGATGTGCACTGCGAGTTCGTGATCCGGGATCGTGCGCGCCGCCGCCATTACGCGCCCTTCCGTTCCCACTCGATCTCGGCGTCACTGCGCCGCAGATACATCGGGCTCACTTCGTTCGGCGAGACGAAATCTTCCCGTTGGAAGCGGGCGAGTGCGAGATCCGCGAGCGCGGTCAACGACGGCGAAGCATGGGCCGGCCCCGCGACAACCGCGTGCCGGCCGAGCGCCGAGAACCGGTCGCGGAACCGCAGCACGCCGTCGCCACACAAGATCGCGTCGTGGCCGCGCGCTTCGATTTCGGCGACAAGATCGTCGGGCGTGCCGAGTTCGTATTCGGATTCGCGCTGCACCCCACCGGGCGAGGGCCGGTAGATCGCCCAATAGAGCTGTTCGCGGCGCGCGTCGATGGTCGCGACGACAAGCCCGTGCGCGTAGCGCAGCGGGTACGCGAGCAAGTCGAGGCTCGGGACCGGGATGACCGGGATACGCAACGACTGCGCGAGCACCTTCGCGGTGGTCACGCCCACCCGCAAGCCCGTGAACATGCCCGGCCCGATGCCGACCGCGACCGCCGAGAACGAGGCCGGTGTCACGCCCGACTGTTCGCACATCCAGGCGATCGCGGGCGCGAGCGTTTCCGCATGCCGGGGCGGCGTCGGATCGGCGGTTCCGCCGAGCTCGACGCGCGCCACCATGCCGTGTTCGTTTGCGAGCACGACGCCGATCCGGCGCGTCGCGGTGTCGATGCCGAGGAGCAGCATTAGGCGCCCACCCGTTCCAGCGCGGCCGCGAGCTCGGCGGCGCGGCCGTTCCAACTGGGGCCACGTGCAACGATCTCGATGCGGCGCTCGTCGGCATCGTCGGTGAGCGCGAGCCGGACGTCGACACGATCGCGCGGCAACGCAGGCTCGACCGTTTCGCCCCACTCGATCAATACGACGCGATCTTCGAACAGTTCCTCGAACCCGAAGTCGTACAGCTCCTGGATGCGGTCGAGGCGGTAGACGTCGACGTGGGCCAGGCGCACACGCCCGTCGTACTCCTGCACGATCGTGAACGTCGGGCTCGTCACCGTGTCGCGCACGCCGAACGCGCGCGCAACGCCCTTCACGAACGTGGTCTTGCCCGTTCCCAAATCGCCGCTCAACACGACGAGATCGCCGGCCGCGAGCACACCACCGACCGCCTCGGCAACGGCTTCGGTTTCCTGCGGCCCCCGCGTCGTGATGTTCATGCGAGCCGAGCGATCGCGCGTTTGACGTGCACGAAGTCGGAACGCGCCTCGGCGAGGGCGGCGCCACCGTTCCGGAGCACCGCGGCCGGGTGAAGCGTCGGGATCAGTACCGCTTCGGTGCCGCGCGCGTGAGAACGGGAACTCCTGACCGCGCAGCTTCGTGATGCCGACCTTCGTGTCGAGCAGGAGCTTGGTCGCGAAATTCCCGAGCGTCACGATGACGCGCGGCCTGATCAGCTCGAGCTGACGATCCAGCCACGGCGCGCACGCCGCGATCTCGTCGGGTTGCGGATCACGGTTTCCGGGCGGGCGGCATTTCACGACATTGGCGATGTAGACGTCGGCGCGCGTGAGCCCGATGCCTTCGATCAGCTGGGTCAGCAGCTGCCCGCCGCGGCCCACGAACGGCTCGCCCTTCAGGTCTTCTTGTTCGCCCGGACCTTCACCCACGAACATCAGATCGGCATCCGGGCGCCCCACACCGAAGACAACTTGCGTGCGATTTCCCGCGAGTTTGCAGAGGGCGCAGGTCGCCGATGCGGCTGCGACCTCGGCAAGTGTCGAGCCGGCGCTGGTCGCAGGATGCGAATCAGTGGAATCGAGCGACACGGACGAGCCTAGCTACACGCGCTCCGGATCGCGTCGGCCGTCACCAGGGCCGCCCCGTGCCGCAACCGATCGAGGTGCGCGTCGACTGCGCCGGTTGCGACCGCCACCGCAAGGTCGCCGTCGAAGCGGGTGTGCGCGGGCTGCAACGCACGCGCGAAAGCCGTCGTGCGCACTCTCTGCGACCAGCCCGCACGACGGCTTGTCGAGCTTGGCATCGGTGACGACGGCGACGAGTGTCGTGTGCGAGCGGTCGGCGTCCTCTTCGAACGGCGCCGGTGTTGGGAACGCGACCGCGTCGCCCGGCGCGCGGGAACCGGCAACCACCGACCCATCGGAGCCCACGACATCGCCCACCGCGTTGACGACCGCGAGCGCGGCAATCGTCGCGTCGTCGACCGCGCATGGCCGCGATCCCGAGGCCACCGGGAACCGCGTCCTCGCGCCCGCGCCATTTGCCGACGGTTGCGCCCGAGCCCGCGCCGACCCGGCCGGTGACAGCATCGCCCGGACGCGCCGCGTCGGTCGCGGCGGCTTCGCCGTCGGCGGCCGTCACCGGCTCGCCCGCACCCGACTCCGCGAGATCGAAGATGCATGCGGTCGGCACGATCGGCACCGGACCACCAGCCGTCGGAAAGCCCTGCCCGCGCTCGACGAGGTAACGCATCACGCCGTCGGCGGCGGCGAGACCGAACGCGCTACTTCCTGCAAACGTGACCGCGTCGACGCGCGCGACCGTGCGCGAAGGATGCAAGACGTCGAACTCGCGCGTCGCCGGTGCACCCCCGCGCACTTCGGCGGCGCCCACGCTGCCCGCGGGAAACAACAGGACAGTCACACCCGTGTCGGCGCGCGTCACATGACCGAAGCCGACTCCCGCGATCGGGAACCGGGCCATCAGGCCGTGTGGCGGTCGCGCGACTGCACGCGACGAGCGAAGTCGACGATGAGCTGGTCGACTTCTTCATTGCGTTCGAGCATCAACATGTGACCGCCACCGTCGAGCAGTTCGAGCTGCGCACCCGGAATGAGCTTGGCCATGCGCCGCGATTCGTTCGGCGGCGTGATGGCGTCGGCGGTCCCGCCGATCACGAGCGTTGGCATTCGCACTTGGGGAAGCTCGTGCGTGAGGTCGAGTCCGATGAGCACGCGGGGTGCTTCGAGCCGCGTCTCGCGGCGAGCATTCGGCGAGCATCCGGCGGGTGAGCTCGATGTGACTCGGTTTCGGATCCCGCCCGAAGCCGAGCCGGGCCGCCACGAACGCGAGATTCGGGCGATTCCAAAGCCATTGCGTATCGGGCGTGCGGTTCGTGAGTTTGTGGAGCCGGTCCTTGGTACGCGTCGAACGCGAACCGAGCATCGTGTATGCGAGCGTCGACAGCAAGACGATGCCCGCGACGCGTTCGGCGGCAAGTTCGGGATAGCGGATCACGAACTCCTGCACCGCGACGCCACCCATCGAGTGGCCGACGAGCACCGCGTTGTGAAGATCGAGCCGTTCCACCACGGTCTTGACGTCGAGCGCGAGGTTCTCGAGTGAGTGGCCCGAGTCGCCCGCTACCGACTGACCGTGCCCGCGATGGTCGAAGGCGATCGCACGGAAGCCTTCCTTCGGGAGTTGTTCGAGTTGGTAGAACCACGTGCGCACCGAAAGCGTGACACCGTGCGACAACACGATCGGCGGGATCTGCTTCGTTGCCGTTGTCGACCACATAGATCGTGCCGCCGTCGTGCGATGTGAGTCGATGATCCGGATAGATCGGAGGCGCTTCGAGCACGCGGCTCGCGTCGTCGTCGGGTGTGCGCCGGATCCGGCCCGCGGCAACGCGTGACGCGACATACGCCACGCCGGCGGTGCCGGCCAACGCACCCGCGCCAATCACAACACGCCGCGCCGACGCTCACGAGAAGTACGTCCGAGGCACGCGCGGTCCGATGCCGCAAACGATCGTGTACGCGATGGTGTCCACGCGTTCGGCCCACTCCTCCGCGGTGATGACTGTTCGTTTCCTTGCCGTCCGAGCAACACGACTTCGTCCCCTACGTCGACCGCGCGCGTCCCCGACGTCGACCATCAATTGATCCATTGTCACTGTCCCCGCCATCGGATACCGCCGCCCCCGCACGAGCACTTCGCCGCCGCGGCAGCGACAACTCGCGTGGCACACCATCGGCGTAACCGATCGGCACGGTCACGATGCGAGTCGGCTCCCGCGTCGCATAGCGCAGACCGTAGGAGATTCCCGCCCCCGCGCCCAACTGCTGCACGTACGACACCCGCGCCTTTACCGAAAGCGCCGGCGTGAGCTCGACCCGGCCGTCGAGCGCGGGCGCGGGCGGTATGCCGTACACGCCGATGCCGATGCGCACCATGTCGAAACGGGCCTCGGGCACCGTGATCGCAGCCGCGGTGTTGCACGCGTGGACGATGCCCGGCGCGATGCCGGCGGCGCGGAACTCGGCGAGCACGTTCGCGAAGACTTCCTCTTGCGCGGCGCGTGAAGTCGTTGCCGGGCTCGTCGGCAACCGCGAAGTGTGTGCACACGCCGGCCAACGCCAACTCGGGCCGTTCGAGCACGTGGCGCGCGAACTCGATGGCAGCATCGGGAGCACAGCCGACGCGATGCATACCGGAGTCGACCTTCAGGTGCACGGGAAGCGGCATGCCCGCGGCGTTGCCGCTCGCCGCTTTGGCGAGCGCGTCGATGCCACCCGCGGTGTACACAACCGGCGTGAGGCGCTGCGCGACAACTGATTCGGCGGCTTCGGGAACCGGTTCCGACAACACGAGGATCGGTGCTTCGATCCCGGCGTCGCGCAGCTGCTCGCCTTCTTCGACGAGCGCGACCGCGAGACACGCGGCACCGGCCTCGATCGCAGCCCGCCCAACAGGAACGGCGCCGTGGCCGTAGCCGTCGGCCTTCACGACCGCGCACACGGAGGCCGGTGCAACGAGCGCCGACCACGCGCGCGACGTTGGCGCGCACGGCATCGAGATCGATCTCGGCCCAGACCGGGCGCAAAGCCGTCATGTCGTCCGCGCGATGTAGCGCACGATGTCGTGGCGTGCGACGACGCCGATGACGCGCCGGTCGGCATCGATCACGGGCAGGCTGTTCACACCGTGATCGTGCAGGATCGTCGCGACGTCTTCCAGGCTGGTGTCGGCCGTTGTCGTCGGCGGTTTGTCTTGCATGACGACGTCGACGGTCGCGCCCGAGATCTTGTTCAACTCCTGCTCGAGATGTTTCATCTCGCCCGGAAAGGCCATGCCGAGCCCGAGGAAGTTGATGAACGTGGGCACGTGGACGCGCGCGGCCGACGCGATCAAGTCGTCGTCGCGGAGCATGCCGAGCAGCTTCCCGTCGGCGTCGACAACCGGCAGCGCGGTAAAGCCTCTCTCCGAAAGCAGGTCGGCGGCTTCTTCGACGCGTATCGTCGGACCGATCGTGACGGGCGACGCGGTCATGATGTCGCGCACCACGCGGCGCGTCATTCGTCACTCACTGCTCCCAGGGATCGCGGCCCGTACGCAACGCTTCCAGCGTAGGGGCCAACGCACCTACAAGATCAGTTGCAACCAGCGAATCTCCGGTGCCGGCCGCAGTCGCGGCCCGGCCGTGCACGTAGGCACCGGTCGCTGCAGCGTGCACCGGCGTTGCGCCCGCCGCGAGGAGTCCGGCGATCACGCCGGTCAGGACGTCGCCCGTTCCGGCCGTGGCCAGCACGGCCGAGTCGGTGCGGTTGACGAACGCGGTGCCGTCGGCGTCGGCAATCACGGTACCCGGTCCCTTCAGCAACACGACCGCGTCGAGCGCGCGCGGCGACGTCGCGCGCGCTCTCCACGCGATCGGTACTCACGGGCTCGCCCGCGAGCCGCGCGTATTCGCCGGCGTGCGGCGTCAGCACCGCGGCGGGAAACCGGCGGCGCGGCGGCGTTGCAAGGGCGTCGGGATCGACGGCCAGCGCGTTCAACGCATCGGCGTCGACGACGATCGCCACCGGGCATTCGGCAACGATCTGACGAATCGCTTGTTGCGTGCGCTCGTCGCGCCCGAGGCCGGGACCGATCGCAACCGCGTGGAAGCGCTCGACGTCTTTCAAGACCGCGGCCGCCGCGTCGGCATCGAGCGCGCCGTCGGCGGTGGCGGGGAGCGCGCGCGCCACGATCTCGCCTGACGACGCGCGTGCGGCGGCTTCGGCGCCGGGGAGCGCGCATACGACCATGCCCGCGCCGCAGCGCGTCGCGGCGTGGCTCGCCATGAGCGGCGCGCCGACCATGCCCGTCGACCCACCGACGATCAGCGCGCCCGCCGACCACTTGTGCGAGTTGGACGCGCGTTCAGGGAGCGCGAGATCAGCGACGTCGAGCACGTGCAGCGCCACCGGTTCGGTGGCGATCCCGATGTCGACGACGTCGATGCGGCCGGCGAGGGCACGCCCCGGTTCGAAGAGCAACCCGGGTTTGAACGCAGCGAAGCACACGGTTTCGTCGGCGCGCACGGCCGGCCCCGCGGCCACGCCGGTCAAACCGTCGACGCCGGAAGGAATGTCGACCGCGAGGACGGGAACACCTGCGCGCGCGAAGGCCGCGGCGACTGCAGCACCCGCACCACCGAGCGAACCCCGGAATCCGGTACCGAACATGGCATCGACCGCGAGGTCGGCGCGCGTCCGATCGCGCGCGTCAACGCCGAGACGGTGTCAGTGTCGTCGATCGCAATCTCGTCGACGCCAACGCCGCGCGCCCGCAGCCGGCGCGCGGCAACGTGGCCGTCGGCGCCGTTGTTGCCTTTGCCGCACACGATGACGACGCGTCGACCGTACGAACCGCCCAGCATGCGCAACGCCGCGCGCGCGACTGCGCCGCCCGCCCGCTCGACGAGCACCGCCTCCGGGGTTCCTGCGGCAATCGCGCGCTGGTCGGCCGCACCCATTTCCTGCGGTGTGAGGACGGGTTTCACTGCTCCCAGTGCTCGGCCAGGCGCACAACCGGTTCGGTCAGCAACTCCACAACGTCGATCGTTCCCAGGACGTCGTCGCGCAGAACGGGTTGCGTTTCGGTCACCTGGTCGGAGATCGCGCGATAGCGATCGCGGTAGCCCTCGAGGACACGCCGGGCGACGTCGCCGGGGAGGCGATCCGCGAAGCGCACGTGTACGAGCGTCAGCCCCGTCGTCTGGTTGCCTTTGACCTCGGGCACGAGCACGAACGTTCGGCCGTCGGCGCCGCGCGCCACCGTGACTTCCCGTTCGGTCGCGGCGCGGTGCTTCGTGCCGCGCAAGACCGGATAGGCGTCGGTGCGCGACGGAATGTCGCGCGCGATCCCACCGCGGTCGACCACATGGATTGTCTCGCCCGAGATGCTGTAACGGGTCCAACCGGTGGTCAACAGCACCGCCGGATCGAGCGCGACGAGCGTGCGCAGCGTGCGGTACGTCAAGCTGTCGCGCGGCGTTCCGGCTGCCAGCACTTCTTTGACGAGCGGAACGAGCAACAGCGTTTCGTCTGAACGGGAGATGCCGACGGTCACCGTCTTGGCCTGATGCTTGATCGCGTCGATCGGGCGCGTCAGTTCGTCGATCGCCTTCGTGAGCGCGGCAGTGAGGTCTTCGATCACCGTGCTCGGCGTGCCGACCTTTCCGAACTCGACTTGATAGGCGTCGAGCGGAACGATGCCGGTTGCATAGCGCACGACCGCGGCCAGGCGAACTGCGGTACCTGCGTCGAGCGCGCCGTCGTAGTTCCCGGCCCGCAGCTGATCGAAGAACTGGGCCGTGGCCGGTTCGATCTCGACGCGCAACGCCTCGAGCGGATCGACGTCGCGGGAAGACGACGCGAGCACGTGCTCGATCGCGCCGCGTAGCTCCCGCAACGGCCGCGCCGACGCGTCGATCGCGAGCGCAGCCTCGTAGCCGTAGAGATGGCCCGCCATCGTGCAGAGGACGAAGGCGAGTTCGGGGTGCACCACCGGAACGCTGATCGTCTCGACCGCCGAACTGAAGCGGGTTTCACCGTCGTCGACGATTGCGATCGGCAGCGCCTTGTGCGCGCGGTAAATCGCGACCTCTTTGGCAACGTCGTCGGCGTTGGAGCCGCGCAGTCCGGCTGCGCACACGACAATCAGCGGCTCGGCCGAAAGATCGATGTGCTTCTTGTCTTCGGTGACGTCGCACGAGATCGACTTGTAACAAAGCTCGGACAGCTTGATCCGGATCTCCTGGGCGGCAACGCGGTTGACCCCATTGCCGACGATCGCCCAGGAACGCCGTCCCAATGCGGTGCGTTGCGCGGCGGCCGCGATCGCAGGCCGGCGCGTGACGAGCTCGGCGAGCGCATCGGGAAGTTCTCGCAGCGCAACCAAGCGCTCGTGCAGATACGCGTCGGCACCGTCGGCGACGTCGCCCCAGCTCGAGCGCGAGCGCGAACGCAAGCAGGAGGCCGGCCGCAACTTGCGAATAGAAGGCTTTCGTCGACGCGACGCTCATCTCGACGTCGCGACCGTCGGAGGTGAACAGCACGCCGTCGGCTTTTTCGACGAGGTCGCTGTTGCGCCGGTTCACGATCGCGAGAACGAGCGCGCCGCGCGCGCGGGCGAGATCGACCGTGCGGTTCGTGTCGGTTGTCGTGCCCGACTGTGAGATCGCGATGACGAGCGTGTCGCGCATGTCGGCGCCCAGACCGAAGCCCGACAACTCCGTTGCCGTCATGGCTTCGACCGTGACGGTGCCCGCGATCGCCCCGCAAGACGTGCGCCAAGCTTTGCCCCGCGATCGCGGCCGTGCCCTGTCCGATAACGAGGATGCGCGTGATCGAACCGTCGCCGAGCCGGGCGCGCACCGCGTCGGTCAGCGTTTCGGCGGGAAGTTGCACGTCGAGCCGGCCGTCTCGCTCGACGATCTTGCCGCGCAGTGTCTTGCGGAACGATGCGGGCGCTTCCAACATCTCTTTCAGGAGGTAGTGCGGCGCGTCACCGCGGTCGACGTCGCGCGTGGTGATCTGCGGCGATTGCAGTTCACCGTCGATCGATAGGAAGTTCCCGACCGTCGTACGAGCGGCGTTGCACACCGTCGAGTTCACCGGCGCGGCGCCGGTCGAGCACCACCACTTGGCCCTGGCTGGCGGGATTGCCCGCCTCCAGCATCGATTCGCCGTCGAGGCGCAGGTACGTTTCGCACTCGGCGATGAGGCCGTACGGTTCGCTCGCGACGACAAACGTGTCGGGACCGAAGCCGACGTAGAGCGCTTGCCCGCTCCCGCGCTGCGCCAAGAGCAGCCGGTCGGGATGGGCCGCAATCTGCGCCGCGATCGCGACCGAGCCTTCGAACGAGGCGACCGTCGCACGAAACGCGCCGACGAGGTCGTCGTCCTGTTCGAGGCGGCGTGCGACGAGTGCGGGAATGACTTTGGCGTCGGTCGTGATCTCAGCCGGGAACTGCAGACGCTTCGAGCGCTTTCAAGTCGGCGTAGTTGTCGACATCGCCGTTCAGCGCCGCGACAACGTACGGGCGCACGTCGACGTGCCTTCCATCGAGCTCGCTGTTGAGCGGGTGCGCGTTCGCCTCGGAGATGATGCCGACGCTCGCCCAGCGCGTGTGCGCGAGCACCGACGCTTCCGCCGATTCGTCGCGCAACGCGAGCCGGAGAAACTCGTCGTCGCGAATCTGGGCGCGCAGCGCCGCGGTGTTGTCTCCGAGCTCACCGATCTCGGCCGCGGTCTTGTAGACGAAGCTCAACGCGTTGCCGACGAACGTGCGCACGGCACCCGCCGTGAACAAGGGTCGCGACTCCGGGCACCGACGAACTCGGCGATCGCGGGATCGTCGAGGTCGAGACCGTGCCCGGTCACGAGCACGTGCAGCCCGGCGGAGTCGCGGCCGCGTACCTCGAGCCGGTCGATTGCCGAGAGCGCGATCTGCATGCCGTGGATACGCGGCCACAGCTGCCGAGCCGACGGCTGCACCGCCGACCAGTTCGTCGATCGCACGCGCCGCGCCGACACGGTCGTTGCGGATGGCCCACGAGCGCGTCCTTGCACGCGATGAGTGCGGCATTCAGTTCTTCGACGCTCGCACCACCGAAGCCTTCCGCGTCGAGGCGACCTTCAACGGTTCCGAGCAGCTCCGTGCACGCGCCCACCCGCTGGTCGAGCGCGGCACGCGCGATCGGATCAGCGACGAGTGCGGCGACGCCGTCGTGACGCAGAAGATCGTGGTCGAGCGCTCGCAAGCGCGTTGCGGCGGCAAGGAGTTCTGCCGCGCTGAGCGAGGGCGCACCCAACAACTCGTGCACGTCGTCGAGCGCCCGGATGGTCGCCGGAGATCGAGCGAATCGGAGGGAGCGCGGCGACGCAGGACCGCGACGATGCCGCACATGGAGGAGGATTCTAGGGCCCGGTTTGCGAGCCGAATTCCAGCTTCCACCACGCTCCGCAGCCGTTGCAGCGCGGCTTCGGCGACAGCCTGCGTGTCGGCCTCGACCATGACCCGGACCAGCGGTTCGGTCCCGGACGCCCGCACGAGCACCCGGCCCGCGTCGCCGAGCTCGGCTTCGACGGCCTGTACGCTTCGGTGAACGGCGTACGCGTCGTCGACGTCGACCCGCGTCGCGACGCGCACGTTCACGAGCACCTGCGGCACAGCGTCATCTGCGCGGCGAGCAGGGAAAGCGGCCGGCCCGTGCGCCGGACGAGATCGCACGACCAGGAGACCCGTGAGCAGTCCGTCGCCGGTTGTCGCGTGCTCGCGCGTAGACGATGTGGCCGCTACTGTTCGCCACCGATGCCGGCATCGCTTGCGCTGCATCGCCGCGACCACATGGCGATCGCCGACCGGCGTTTCGACCACGCCGATTCCGGCCGCGCGCAGTCGCTCGGCGCAGTCCGAGGTTCGACATCACGGTCACGACGACCGTGTCGGCAGAAGCGCGGCCCGCTCGTGCATGTCGATCGCGGTCATGGTCATGATCTGGTCGCCGTCGACGAGCGCGCCGTGCTCGTCGACGGCGAGCACACGGTCGCCGTCGCCGTCGAGCGCGAGACCGAGTGCAGCACCGCGCTCGACGACTTCGCGCCTGGAGCGATCTCGGGATGCGTCGAACCGCACTCGTCGTTGATGTTGCGGCCGTCGGGCTTGTCGTGCATGGCGAACACCTCGGCGCCCGCACCCCGGAACACTTCGAGAGCCGATCGTCGAACCCCGCGCCGTTCGCGCAATCGAGCACCACATCGCAGTCCGTCGAGGGTGCGACCCTCGAGCGTCGCGAGCAGGTGCGCGATGTATGCGTCGGCGCGTTCGCGATCGGCAACGAAAGTCGTGCGGCGTACGGCCCGACGCTCCCAGATCGAGGCCAGCTCCAGTCGAGCTCGGCTTCGATCGCGGCTTCCGCGTCGTCGGGCAGCTTGCGGCCGTCGGCGTCCGATCACCTTCACGCCGTTGTCGCTCCATGGGTTGTGACTCGCCGACACGATCGCGGCCGGCACGCCCGGCTGCGCGGCCGACGAACGCGATCGCCGGCGTCGGCAGCACGCCCAGCGACTCGACTTCGACGACCTCGCCCGCCAGACCGACGACGAAGCGCGGCCTCGATGCGCGGTCCCGACGTCGCGCGTATCGCGCCCGATCAACATCCGGGCGGGCCGCAGCACCCGGGCCACGGCGCGTCCGAGCGCGACGACCAACGGGGTCGTGAGATCGTGCGTCGGCGTCGCCGCGGACGCCGTCGGTTCCGAAGCGCAACACGCGCTGCGCCGGAGCGCTACCGCTTCGAGTACTGCGGAGCCTTGCGCGCCTTCTTGAGGCCGTACTTGCGCCGTTCCTTCTCGCGCGCGTCGCGCCGCAGGAGGCCGGCCTTCTTCAGCACGCCGCGCGACTCGGGGTCGAGCGCAACGAGCGCGCGGGCGATACCGAGGCGGATCGCACCGGCCTGGCCGCTGACCCCGCCGCCGCCGAGCGTGGCGTCGACGTCGTAGACCTCTTCGGTCTGCGTGAGCCGCAGCGGCTCCTTCGCGATGACCTGGTGCGTGAGGATCGGGAAGTACGCCGCGAACTCGACGGCCGTTCACGATGATCTTGCCGGTGCCGGGACGCAGCCGGACCCGCGCAACCGCTTCCTTGCGCCGACCGGTGGTCTGGATGAGGGGCTTGCTCACGATACATCCTTTGCGTCTCACGCGATCGATGCGCGCCTTGCTGCGCTCGGGCAGCGGGCGGACGTTACGGGTTGCTGCGCCTGGTGCGGATGCGTCGGGCCGCCGTACACCTTGCAGCTTGCGCAGCATCTGGCGACCGAGCGGGCCCTTCGGGAGCATGCGGCGCACCGCGAGCTTGATGACCTTCTCCGGGATCGCGCGCGAGCAGGTGCTCGAGGCTCTCGCTGCTGATACCGCCCGGGTACCCGCTGTGGCGGTGGTACGTCTTCTGCAGCAGCTTGCGCGGCCCGACCGCGAGCTTCGACGGCGTTCACGATCACGACGTGGTCGCCGACGTCGATGTGCGGCGCCCAGATCGGCTTGTGCTTGCCGCGCAGCAAGGTGGCGATCTCGGTGGCGAGGCGGCCGAGGATCGCGCCTTCGGCGTCGATCACGTGCCAGTCGCGCGTGATGTCGGCGGGCTTTGGGCGTGTATGTACGCACGGGAAGGCCTTCTCTTCAACGGGCCCGGGGGCGTCGACGGGCGAGCCCAGCCGGGCGAACGCACCAGGATAGCCGGGAGAAAAGGCCCAGGTCTAACCTTCGCGGGAGTCAAGACCAGAGCGACCGGAGGGGAGCGGAGCGTGGAGTCGACCCGTCAAAGCGTGGCACGCCAAACCGCTCCGCACGAGGTCCCCGACGCCTACCGGGCCGTCGCCGACGCCGCCCTCGACATCCTCTGCGACGCCGAGCTCGACCCGATCGTCGACATGATCTGCATCGTACCGCGACGGCGCTTACGAGGCCCCGCCCACGACGGGCTCGGTCCCGTTCCGGCGCAACGGCGACGGCTCTACGAACGGGTCGACGGTCGAGGGCCGCGACCCCCTCGCCGACCAGTCGACCGACAAGTTCACACCCGCTCGCCGACGAGCAGGCGCAGCCCTCCCCCCACCGGGCCGACAACGCCTACCCGTTCGCGTTCGAGCAGATCGCCCAGCTCTTCGACGTCGCCGGCCGCGCCCGATCTCTGCGTGCTGCACTCCGCCGCACACAACTGGGAAGACCAGGGCGGCCATCTCGGCGAGCACGGCTCGCTCGGCATCGTGCAGGCCCGGGCGCCGTTCGTGCTCGGCGGCAAGGGCGTCCGCAACCTCGGCCTCGTGCCACGCGCGGCCCAACTCGTCGACGTTGCCCCCACGGTCGCGGCGTTGCTCGGTTGCGCGCCACACGACGACGGTTCGTACTTGCTGGGCCAGGACGGCCACGCCCTCGACGACATCCTCGATCTCGAAGATCGACCCCGTCACGTCATCGGCGTCGTTGTTCGACGGCACGAACGCGAACGTGTTGTACGACATGGCGGCGCGCGGCGAGGCACCGAACGTCGCGCGCTTGATCGACATGGGTGTCGCGTTCGGTCACGGCGCGATGGCGTCGCTGCCGACGGTCACGCTTGCGAACCACACGACGATCATCACCGGCGCGCACCCCGGCCACCACGGCATCTTGAACAACGCGTGGTTCGACCGTGCGTCGGGAGAGCAGGTCATCACCAACTCGACCGCGACGTGGCCGTGGAGCATGCAACACCTGTCGCCCGGTATCGAGACGCTGCACGAAGCCATCGCCCGCACGTGGCCCGACGCGTTCACCGCGTCGTGTAACGAACCATGCGACACGCGGCGCGGGTTATTCGACGTTCGATTTCTTCCGCCGGGGCGAGGTGCCCCCGATCCCGCGCGATCCGTTCGGGCTGCCCCACACGACCGAACGATTCGTGCGGCCGTCGAAGGATTATTCGTGGTCGTCAGTGGTCGACCACATGGGCATCGACCAGGCAACCAACATTCTCGCCGGCCGCTACCGCGACACCGACTACCCGATCCCCAAGTTCATGTGGTGCAACTTCACGTTGACCGATGCGGCGATGCACGAAGGCGGGCCCTACTCCGAGATGGCCGCCGCGTCGGTGCGCGACAGCGACGCTCGCCTCGGAGAGATCCTCGCCGCGGCTCGAGCGCGCCGGCATCTTCGACGACTGCGCATTCTTTCTCGTCGCCGACCATGGCATGCAGCAAAACGATCGTGAATGCCGGGGCGACTGGGACGTGACCTTGCGCGCAGCAGGCATCGACGTTCGCGACGAAGCGTACGGATTCCTCTATTTCGGGGTTCCGCCGGTTTAGGCTCCCCTCGTTTCATCAACGGGGAGGGCACGATGCGCAGGCTCGTCGCAGTTTCCGTCGCGGGATTGCTCCTCCTTGCGGCGTGCGGAAGTAGTTCGAGCAACAAAGGTTCGAGCGGTACGGGCGGCTCCAGCACGACCGTCGCGGGTGGCGACAACGCGTTCGCGCAACTCGTGTCGAACGCGTCGAAGGCAAACGTCAAGATCACCTACACCGACTCCGACGGCAAGCCCATCACGATCGCGCAGGACGGCAACGGCAAGACGCTGTTCGAGAGCGACGGTTCCGTGATCATCTCCAATGGCAGCAGCACGGTGTCGTGTGACGGAACGACCTCGACCGCGAAGTGCACCCAGTTGCCGTCGTCGACGGGAGGCGTTGGCGGGTCGATCATCACCGGCTTCCTGTCGCTCTACAACGGCTTTGCGCGACTGAACTCGTCGGTCTACGGCGGCCACGTGTCGGACGACACGATCGCCGGCCAATCAGCCAAGTGCGTGACGTTCAAGGCTTCCGACTACGCCGGCCTCGCCGCGGTTGCCGGAAGCAAGGACTACGACCCGAATGCGCAGGCGACGTTCTGTGTCGACAGCCAGTCGGGCTTCCTCTTGAAGCTCGCGAGCCAGAGCAACGGCAACGACAAGAACGTCTTCCTGGCGACGAGCTACGGAAGCGCGAGCGACTCCGACTTCAACCCGCCGTCGACGCCGGAGACCATTCCGAGCATTCCGCAGATCACGCTGCCCGGCGGCGGCACGATTCCGCAGATCACGATTCCGGCCGGCTAGTAGCCGACTTCCCAGAGCGAGAGTCCACGCGGCGGGGCGAGTTGCCCCGCCGCGTCGCGATCACACGCGCGGATGATGCCCATCATGTCGCCGGGCCGGCGTTTCCCATTGCCGACCTCGACGAGCGTGCCGACGATCGAACGCACCATCTGCCAGCAAAACGCGTTGGCGCGGATCTCGTAGCGCAGCACACCGTCGCCTTCGTCGACCCACGACGACTCGAGCACGTTCCGTTCCGTCGTCGAGCCTTCCGGTCCCTTGCGGCAGAACGACGCGAAGTCGTGCGCGCCGACGAAGGGATCAGCCGCAAGCCGCAACGCGCGCAGGTCGAGCGGGTCGGGAACCCACCACGTGAAGCGGTCGCGAAACGGATCGGCAACCGGCCGATTCACAATCGTGTAGCGGTAATGCCGCCATTGCGCGCTGTGGCGCGCGTCGAACGTCGGTGGCGACGAGCTCGGCGGCGCGGATGACAACTTCCGGCCCGAGCATCGAACTCACCGCGGCCTGCAACCGCGCCGGATCGAGCCCCGGCTCGGACGGGAACGACACGACTTGGCCCCACGCGTGCACACCGGCGTCGGTGCGGCCCGCGCACGCGAGCTCGACGTGTGACGGAGCATTTTGCCGATTGCGTCTTCGAGCACGCCGCCCACCGTGCGCACGCCCGGTTGGCCGCGCTGGGCCGCGAAGCCGCAGAAGTCGGTGCCGTCGTAGGCAACGACGAGCTTCACCTTCTCCGCTTCTTGCTTCGCCGAAGGATCTGACGGGGCGGCCGCGTCGAACAACGTCACCGCTGACGCCAAACGATCAGACGAATTCGATACGCGCCATCGGCGCGTTGTCGCCCGGACGCGGGCCGAGCTTCAGGATCCGCAGGTAGCCACCGTTGCGGTCGGCGTAGCGCGGGCCGATCTCGTCGAACAACCGCGTGCGCGGCGTCCTTGTCGTGGATGCGCGCGACGACGAGGCGCTGCTTGTGCACGCCGCCGTGCTTCGCCTTCGTCACGAGCTTCTCGACGTACGGCCGCAGCGCCTTCGCCTTCGCCTCGGTCGTGGTGATCGCGCCCGCCTCGGAGATGATGAGGTGCGAGGCGAGGTTCGCGAGCATCAGCTTTTGGTGCGCGGGGCTTCCGCCGAAGCGCTCGCCCTTCTTCGGAGCCGGCATGACTTCGTTACTCCTTGACCCGCAACGACAAGCCGCGCTCGTCGAGCTTCTGGATGACTTCTTCGAGCGACTTGGCACCGAAGTTCGTGATCGCGAGCAGGTCGTCTTCCGACTTCTGCACGAGCTGACCGATCGAGTCGACGCGCGCCCGCTTCAGGCAGTTGCGCGGACGCTCGGAAAGGTCGAGCTCTTCGATCGGCAGAGTCGAGGTCGGGCGACGTCGAAGTGGGCGACGCGACCTCACCGAGCTCGAGGCCACGCGGCTGCTCCGAAAGCTCGGCGACCAGGTCGACGAGCTTGCGCAGCGTGTCGCCCGCCGACGCGAGCGCGTCGCGCGGCGTGATCGAACCGTCGGTCTCGATCTCGAGCGTCAGCCGGTCGAAGTTCGTCGACTGCTCGACGCGGGTCGGGTCGATCGAGAACGACACCCGCCGCACCGGCGAGAAGATCGCGTCGACCGGAATGACACCGATCGTCGTGGTGCGCTTGTTGCGCTCGGCCGAGAGGTAACCGCGGCCCTGCTCGACCGTGAGGTCGAGGGCGAGGCGGCCGGTCGCGTTCACGTTCGCGATGTAGAGATCGGGGTTGAGGATCTCGACGTCGGCCGTGGTCTGGATGTCGCCGGCGCGCACTTCGGCCGGGCCACGCTTGTCGAGACGCAGCGTGACCGCTTCGTCCGACGTGCACCGCAGGACGAGGTCCTTCAGGTTCAAGATGACGTCGGTGACGTCTTCCTTGACACCCTTGATGACGTCGAACTCGTGCAGCGCGTCGTCGAAACGCACCTGCGTTGACGGCCGCGCCGGGAATCGACGACAGCAAGCGTGCGGCGCAAGCTGTTGCCGAGCGTGTGCCCGAAACCAGGTTCGAGCGGGGAGATCATGAAGCTCTGGGTGTTGCCCTCGGCTTCGACGGCTTCGATCTCGGGACGCTGAATGATGAGCATGGGGAAGGCCTCGCTTGCTTACTTCGAGTACAGCTCGACGATGAGCTGTTCGCGAACGGGGATGTCGATCTGCTCGCGGAGCGGCAGGTCGCGCACGGTCGCCTTGAAATCGCCCGCGTTGACGTCGAGCCATTGCGGGGCAGTGCGGTCGAGGGTGTCGATGTTGTGGCGGATCACGATCATCTTCTGCGACTTGTCGCGCAGCGAGATCGACGTCGTCCTTGCGCACGCACGTACGACGGGATCGTGACGCGCTTGCCGTTCACCGACACGTGACCGTGGCGCACGAACTGGCGCGCCTGGCTGCGGCTCGACGCGAACGCGGTGCGGAACACCACGTTGTCGAGGCGCAGCTCGAGCAGACGCAGCAGGTTCTCACCGGTGATGCCGGGCTGCTTGCTCGCCTTGTCGTAGATGAGCTTGGAACTGCTTTTCGAGCAGGCCGTAGATACGGCGGCACTTCTGCTTCTCGCGCAGCTGGAGCAAGTACTCGCTGTCGCGGACGCGACCGCGGCCGTGCTGACCCGGCGGGTACGGACGGCGCTCGATCGGGCAGCGCATCGAGTCGCACTTCGTGCCCTTGAGGAACAGCTTCATGCGCTCGCGCCGGCACAACCGGCACACTGCGCCCGTGTAACGCGCCATATCTTACAGCTCCACACCCTCCGCCGCTTGGACTGGCGGCAACCGTTGTGCGGGATCGGCGTGACGTCTTTGATGCCGACGACTTCGATGCCGGCGTTCTGGATCGAACGGATCGCGGTCTCGCGACCGATCCCGGACCCTTCACCGTCACGTCGACCTTGCGGACGCCGTGCTCCATCGCTCGCTTCGCCGCGGCCTCGGCCGCGAGCTGCGCCGCGAACGGCGTGCTCTTGCGCGAACCCTTGAAGCCGACGTTGCCGGAGCTCGCCCACGAGAGCGTGTTCCCCTGCAGGTCGGTGAACGTGATGATCGTGTTGTTGAACGACGACTTGATGTGCGCCATCCCGTAGGTGACGTTCTTGCGTTCCTTCTTCTTCGGCCGACGTCCGCCGGCAACAGGTTTCGCCACTGATCTTCGTTTCGTTCTCGAGAGAAAGTTGTTACTTACGGGCCTTCTTCTTGCCGGCGACCGTCTTCTTCGGTCCCTTGCGGGTCCGGGCGTTCGTCCGGGTGCGCTGTCCGTGGACCGGCAGCCCCTTGCGGTGGCGCAGTCCCTCGTAACAGCCGATCTCCATCTTGCGCTTGATGTTCTGGCTCACCTGGCGGCGCAGGTCACCTTCGACCTTCAGGTTCTGGTCGATGTAGGTGCGCAGCCGCGCCACTTCTTCTTCGGTGAGGTCGCGCACGCGGGTGTCGCGGGAGATGCCCGTCTCGTCGGTGCACCTGCTGCGCGGTGTTACGACCGATGCCGTAGATGTACGTGAGCGAGATTTCGAGTCGCTTCTCGCGCGGAATGTCGACACCGGCGATACGGGCCATGACGTCTCCTAACCCTGCCGCTGCTTGTGGCGCGGGTCGTCGCAGATGATCCGCACCGAACCGTGGCGGCGAATGACCTTGCACTTGTCGCACATCTTCTTGACCGAAGGTCGAACCTTCATCGTTTCCTCGTTCGTTACTTGTAGCGGTAGGTGATGCGCCCACGGCTGAGGTCGTAGGGCGTGAGCTCGACCTGGACCCGGTCGCCCGGCGCGATGCGGATGTAGTGCATCCGCATCTTCCCGGAGATGTGGGCGAGCACCTTGTGCCCGTTCTCCAGCTCGACACGGAACATGGCGTTCGGCAGCGGTTCGACGACCGTGCCTTCGACCAGGATCGTGTCATCCTTCGGCTTCGGCCAGAGAGCATCACCTTCGGGCTGGAGCGCGCCAGCGGACCAGAATGCGGCCTGGCGCGGAACGGGCAGGGAGCCGACCGAAAAGAGTACCGGATCGGCGTCCCGCCTCACAACCAGGCCCGATGCGTCGCCTCGCGCCTCTCAGCGATGCTCAGCGACGCACGGTCAAGATCTCGGGGCCACTGTCGGTGATGGCCACCGTGTGCTCGAAGTGCGCGGCGCGGGAACCGTCGGCGGTGACCACGGTCCAGCCGTCGTCGAGCGTGCGGGTCCGGGCCTTGCCGGCGGTCACCATCGGCTCGATGGCCAGCACGATCCCGTCCTTCAGCTCATCCCCCGGCCCCGCGGGCCGTAGTTCGGCACGTCGGGCTCCTCGTGCATGGCCGTGCCGATCCCGTGCCCGACGTACTCGCGCACGACCGAGAAGCCCGCCGCCCGCGCGACCCCCTCGACCGCGGCGCCGACGTCGCCCAGCCGGTTGCCGAGTCGACCGTCGTCGACGATGGCGGCTTCGAGCGCATTCGCGGGTGACGTCGATCAGGCGCTGCGACTCGGCGTCGATCTCGCCGACCGGCACCGTGATCGCGGCATCGGCGTGCCAGCCCTCGATGATCGCCCCGCAGTCGATCGACACGATGTCGCCGTCTTCGAGCACCCGCGGGCCGGGGATCCCGTGGACGATGACCTCGTTCGGCGAGATGCAGGCGACCGCGGGGAAGCCGTGGTAGCCGAGGAAGTTCGACCGCGCGTGCCGGGCATCGAGCACCTCGCGTGCCGCCAGATCGAGATCAGCCGTGGTCGCACCCGGCATCGCCGCCCGCGTGCACGCCTCGTGCATCTCGGCGACGACCGCTCCCGCCCGCCGCATGTGCGCAATCTGTTGCGGAGACTTGCGCAGGACCAACGCGAGCTCAGGCCTGGACGTGGTCGTTGACGACCTTGACGAGGCGTTCGAACACGTCGTCGCCTTCACCCACGCCGTCGACGACGACGAGCAAGCCGACGCTCGCGGTAGTAGTCGACGATCGGAACCGTCTCGCGTTCGTACAGCTCGAGACGCCGCTCGACCGCTTCTTCGGTGTCGTCGTCGCGCTGGCGAACTTCGTCGCCACACGTGTCGCACGTCCAGTCGTGCTCCGGCGGCATGTTGACGTGGTACACGGTCTGGCAGCTCACACACACGCGCCGGCCCGCGATGCGGTCGAGCACGATCTCGCGCGGCACGTCGAGGTCGATGACGAGATCGAGCCCACGGGGGCCGAGATCACGCGGTCGAGCTCAACGCGCCTGGGCACCGTGCGCGGAAAACCGTCGAGCACGAAGCCGTCGTCGAGCGGACCGCCCGGCACCAAACACTCCTCGATCACGCCCATGACGATTTCGTCGGGAACCAGATCGCCCGCGTCCATGTAGCGCTCGCCTCGAGCCCGAACGCGGTTCCCTGCGCGGCCTGGGTACGGAACATGTCGCCGGTCGACAGGTGCACAGCCGCGTAGTGATCAGCCAGCCGTTGGCCTGCGTTCCCTTGCCGGCACCCTGCTTGCCGAGCAATACGAGCCGCGGCGGCTTGGAGCAGTTGCCCATCTAGTGCAGGAAACCTTCGTAGTTGCGCATCATCAGCTGGCTGTCGAGCTGTTTCATCGTTTCGAGCATCACACCCACGGCGATCAGGATGGCGACGCCACCGAACGGGAATTGCTGGATGTTCCACAGCTTGAATGCGAGCTGAACGGGATCATCGCGATGAACGTCGATGAAACACGCACCCGGCAACGTGATGCGGTTCAGCACCTTCGCGAGATAGCGCTCGGTTGGCGGCCCGGGACGAATGCCGGGAATGAACCCACCCTGCTTGCGGATGATGTCGGCCTGTTGCTGCGGGTTGAACGCGATAACTGTGTAGAAGTACGTGAAGAACAGGATCAGCGCCGCGTAACAGATGATGTAGAACCAGCTGTTCGTCGCATTCCCGACGAGGTGGTCCTGGATCGAATTGTCTGCGAACTGTGCGGAAGGATCGTGGCCAGCAGCGCCGGGAACGACAGCAACGAGGCGGCGAAGATGACTGGGATCACACCGGACTGGTTGACCTTCAGTGGGATGTACGTACTTTGGCCGCCGTACATGCGCCGGCCGACGACGCGTTTCGCGAACTGTACGGGTATACGTCGTTGCCCGGATTCAACGGTCACGATCGCGAAGATCATGAAGAAGGCGATCACCAGCAGCACCACGAACGGGAACCAGTGCTTCTGCTTCGAGCACCGAGCGCGCCCTGCGAAGGGAAACGCGAGATGACCGACGTGAAGATCAGGATCGACATGCCGTTGCCGATGCCGCGCTGTGTGATCAGTTCGGCGAGCCACATGACGAGCGCGGTACCCGCGGTCCACGTGATGACGATCATCGACGCCTTGTAGACCGTGAAGTTCGGGATCAAAACGATGCCCGCAGGGAGCGTGAAGTTCGACTGGCCGAGCAGCCCGCCGTTTCCGCTCTTCAACACGAACACGAACGCGGTCGACTGCATCAACGCGAGTGCGACCGTGAGGTAACGCGTCCACTGCGTGATCTTCTTCTGCCCGGTCTGGCCTTCGTTCTGCCATTCCTCGAGCTTCGGGATCACCACGCCGAGCAGCTGCATGATGATCGATGCCGTGATGTACGGCATGATCCCCAGGAAGAAGATCGAGACCGACGTGAGCGCGCCGCCCGAGAACAGGTTGAACAGGCCGAGCACGCCACCCGCGCTCTTCGACGCGGCGCTGAGCTGCTGCACGGCCTTGAAGTCGACGTAGGGCACCGGGATGTGGGAGCCCAAGCGGTAGAGGCCGATGATGAAGATCGTGAACAGCATCTTGTTCCGGAGGTCCGGAACTCGAACGATGTTCTTCAGGCGCGAGAGCCCTTGCATCACCGGAACCTCGTGGGACGCCGATCACGGCAGACGGATTTCGCAGTGTACCCAGCCCGTGGAGGCACGGCGCCACGGGGTCTGACCGCCGGAAACGCCCCGCTTCCAACCATGATCAGCGGTTCGTGAGGGCGTTGCCGCGTGCGGGCGGCCGACCGGTCCGCCAGGGCAGCGGCAGGGTCTCGGCGGTGCCACCCGCGGCTTCGATCGCGCGAACGGCGGCCGCCGAAAACCCGTGGGCCTTCACCGTCAGCGACTTCGTGAGCTCGCCGCGCGCCAGCACCTTGACCAGGCCCTGCTTGGCAACCAGTCCCCGCTGGCGCAGCGTGTCGGGCGTGACCTCGGCCCCGGCGTCGAAGCCCTCGAGGGTCGACAGGTTCACGACGTGATATTCGATGCGGAACGGGTTGTTGAAGCCCTTCGCCTTCGGCGTCCGCCGGTGCAGCGGCGTCTGGCCACCTTCGAATCGGGCCGGCACCGTGTCGCGCGCACCCTGACCCTTGCTGCCGCGGCCCGCGGTCTTGCCACCTTTGCCGCCGATGCCGCGCCCAACGCGCTGCTTCGGACGGCGCGAGCCGGGCGCCGGTTTCAGATCGTGGATCTTCACTGTTCTTCAACCTTCACGAGATGCGGCACGCGCGCGATCATCCCGCGCACTTCCGGACGATCGGGCAACACGTTGCTCGAACCGATCTTGCCGAGCCCGAGCGCGCGCAACGTTCCGCGCTGCTTCGGCTTGATACCGATCTGCGAACGGACGAGCGTCACTTTCAACTCGGCCATGACATGGCTCCTTCGCTGCGCCGTCCGCGATCATTGGTCGACTCCGGCTTGGCCATGACTATGCAACCTCAGTGATCTCGACCGGTCCGCGCTGGCGTTCGCGGTACGCCTTGAGCATCCCCTTGGTCGAAACCTCTTCGGCCGACTTACCGCGCAAGGCGGCAACGTCTTCGGGGCGGCGCAGGTCTTGCAGGCCCTGCATCGTCGCCCGCGCCACGTTGATCGCGTTCGACGAGCCGAGCGACTTCGCGAGCACGTCGTGAATTCCGGCGGCTTCGAGGATGGCGCGCGCCGCACCACCGGCGATCACACCCGTACCGGGAGCAGCCGGCTTCAACAGCACCTTTGCGGCGTCGTGTTCGCCCATGATCACGTGCGTGATCGTGGAGCCCGCAAGCGGAACCGCGAAGAGGTGCTTGCGCGCCTCTTCCATGCCCTTCTGGATCGCGGCGGGCACTTCCTTCGCCTTGCCGTAACCGAGGCCCACGTTGCCGGAACCGTCGCCGACAACCACGAGCGCGGTGAACGAGAAGCGCCGGCCACCGCGCACGACCTTCGCAACACGGTTGATCGCGATAACCCGCTCGTCGTACTGACCTTCGGGCATTACAGCTCCAGTCCTGCTTCACGCGCACCGTCGGCAAGAGCCGCGACCCGTCCGTGGTACTTGAATCCGCCGCGGTCGAACACCACGGTCGTGATGCCCGCTGCCTTGGCGCGCTCGCCGACGAGTTTGCCGACAGCCTTGGCGGCATCGGCCGTCGCGGTCTTCGACCGCGCGCAGGTCGGCTTCCATCGTCGACGCCGACACGATCGTTTTGCCCGCGAAGTCGTCGATTGCCTGCACGTAGATGTGCTTGTTCGAACGGAACACCGCGAGTCGCGGCCGTTCGGCCGTGCCCATGACTTTCTTGCGCACTCGCCGGTGACGGCGCAGGCGATGCTCGGCTTTGGTGAGCGCCATAACGACCTACTTCGCTACTTCGCCGACTTGCCGGCTTTGCGCTGAACGCGCTCGCCGGCATAACGGATGCCCTTGCCCTTGTACGGCTCGGGCTTGCGGATCTTGCGGATGTCGGCCGCAACCTGGCCGACCAGCTGTTTGTCGTGGCCGCGCACGATGATGCGCGTCGGCTGCGGCACTTCGAAGGTCACACCTTCGGGCGCCTGGATATTCACCGGATGCGAGAACCCGAGCGCGAGTTCGAGGGCGGTCGGCCCTTGCGCCTGGGCGCGGTAGCCGACGCCGACGATCTCGAGCTCCTTCACGAAGCCTTCGGAGACGCCGGTGATCATGTTCGCGATCAGCGTGCGCTGCAGCCCGTGCAGCGATCGACTCCGCCGTTCGTCGTCGGCGCGCGTCACGACCAGCGTGTCGCCGTCGCGCGCAACTGACACGTGCCCGACGACCTCGTGTTCGAGCTGGCCCTTCGGGCCCTTCACGCGCACCAAGGCGTTGTCGATCGTGACGTCGACACCACTCGGCACTGTGATCGGCATCTTTCCGATTCTGGACATCTAAACGGCTCCGCTACCAGACCTGACAGAGGACTTCGCCACCGACGTTGCGATCGCGCGCTTCTCGGTCGGTGAGCAAGCCTTGGTTCGTCGAAAGAATTGCGATGCCCATGCCGCCGAGGACACGCGGCACCGAGTCAGCTTTCTTGTACACGCGCAGGCCCGGACGCGACACGCGCTGCAAACCAGAGATCGTGCGGCGCCGGTCGTTCGTGTACTTCATGCGGATCGTCAACCGCTTTCCGGGACGCCCCGGAACGTCTTCGGTTGCAAACCCCGTGATGTAGCCCTCGCGCTCCAAGATCGTCGCGACCGCTTCCTTCAACTTCGACGACGGCATTGCGACGTCGTCGTGGAAGGCGGTGTTCGCGTTGCGAATACGAGTCAGCATGTCGGCGAGCGGGTCTGTCATCGTCATTGCGCGCGCCCCCTCACCACGAGCTCTTCGTCATGCCGGGGATCTCGCCCGCATGCGCCATCTGACGGATGCAGATACGGCAGAGGTGGAAGTCGCGGTAAACCGAACGCGCGCGACCGCAGCGCCGGCAACGCGTGTAGCCGCGCACCTTGAACTTCGGCTTACGCAACGACTTGTTGATCAGTGCCTTCTTTGCCATCTCTACCTTTACCCTTGCCCGTCGCGGCGGAATGGGAAGCCGAGTGCACGCAAGAGCGCGCGTCCTTCGTTGTCGTTCCGTGCGGTTGACACGATCGTGATGTTCATGCCGCGCACGGTGTCGATGTTGTCGTAGTCGATTTCGGGGAACACGAGCTGTTCGGTGAGACCGAACGTGTAGTTGCCGTGTCCGTCGAATTGGTTCGGCGGCATGCCGCGGAAGTCGCGGATGCGGGGGATCGCCAGGCTCACGAGCCGGTCGTAGAACTCCCACATGCGATTGCCGCGCATGGTCACCATCGCGCCGATCTCGTTGCCTTCACGCAGCTTGAACGTCGCGATCGATTTCTTCGCCTTGCGCACGCTCGGCTTCTGACCCGTGATGATCGTGAGGTCGTTGACGGCGCCGTCGAGCAGCGAACGCTGCTGCGTCGCGCGACCGACACCCATGTTGACCACGATCTTCGAGAGCCGCGGCACTTCCATCACGTTGGCCAGCCCGAGCTCGCTCTGCAAGGCGGGCTTGAGCTCTTTGTCGTAACGAGTGCGCAGGCGCGGAACCTCTGTTGTGGTCGCCATCAGACCTCGCCTCCGCACTTGCGGCAGATGCGGTGCTTCTCGCCGTTGTTGTCGAAGCGGTAGCCGATGCGAGTCGCGCCACAGTCTTTGCACCACAGCGCGACGTTCGAGACGTGGATCGGCATCTCTTTGTCGATGATGCCGCCCTGCATCACTTGGCCGCGCGGCTTGGTGTGCCGCTTGACCATGTTGATGCCGTCGACCAATACGAGGTCGCGCGACGGGATGACGCGGGTGATCGTGCCGCGGCGACCGACGTCCTTGCCGGCCAGCACGACGACCTCGTCGCCCTTCTTGAGCTTGAGATGGGGCATTACCTTCCCTCCCGCTCCCTACGAAGAGCGGCCTTCGGCGTGCATTCTCCGGTGCGCTTTCCACCCATGACTACAAGACCTCCGGGGCGAGCGACACGATGCGCATGAAGCGCCGGTCGCGCAGCTCGCGTCCGACCGGACCGAAGATGCGGGTGCCTCGCGGCTGCATCTGGTCGTTGATCAACACCGCGGCGTTCTCGTCGAAACGGATGTAGCTCCCGTCCGGGCGCCGCTTTTCCTTCTTCGTACGGACGACGACGCACTTCACGACGTCGCCCTTCTTCACCGAAGCACCCGGCACCGCGTCCTTGACGGTCGCGACGAAGACGTCGCCGATGCTGGCGTAGCGCCGGCGGGTGCCACCGAGCACCTTGATGCACAACACTTCGCGTGCACCCGAGTTGTCGGCAACCCTGAGTCGTGACTCTTGCTGGATCACCGCGCCCTCTCAAGTACCTCGACGACGCGCCAGCGCTTGTTCTTCGAAAGCGGGCGCGTCTCGGCGATGCGCACGCGATCGCCTTCCTTCACGTCGTTCGCCTCGTCGTGCGCGTAGAGGCGCGTCGTGCGCTGCAACGTCTTTTGGTAACGGGGGTGACGCACGCGGTCGATGACCGCAACGACGACGGTTTTGTCCATCTTCGTTGCCACCGCGATGCCCTCACGCACCTTGCGCGCGTTCGGTCGGTTCTCGTCGTCGGCCATGTTCACTCCCCTGCCTGCGTTTCGTGCGCTGCGATCTCGCGCTCACGGATGAGCGTGGAAACGCGCGCGATTTCCCGCCGGTACTTCGACATCTCCGACGTGTTGTCGAGTTGGCCCGTCGCCAAGTCGAGGCGGCGCTTCCACAACTCCTGCTTCGCCTCGGCCAACTTGTCGGCCAAGACGTCGTCGGTCAGGTTCCGTAGCTCATCTGATTTCGTCATTCGCCGGCCTCCCGAGTCACGAAGCGCGCCTTGATCGGCAGTTTGTGAATCGCAAGCCGCATCGCTTCACGCGCGACGGGCTCGGGCACACCGGCCAGTTCGAACATGATGCGGCCCGGCTTCACGACGGCAACCCACTTCTCCGGGTTGCCCTTGCCGGAACCCATGCGCGTTTCGGCGGGCTTCTGCGTCACGGGCTTGTCGGGGAAGACGTTGATCCACACCTTCCCGCCCCGCTTGATGTGACGAGTCATCGCGATACGAGCGGCCTCGATCTGACGGTTGGTGATCCAGCCAGGCTCGAGGGCCTGAATGCCGTAGTCGCCGAACGCGAGGCGGTTGCCGCCTTTCGACAATCCGCCGGTGCGGCCTCGTTGCTGTTTGCGGTGACGAACCTTCCGCGGCATCAACATGGCGG
The DNA here is from genome assembly GCA_963841195.1 of uncultured Actinomycetes bacterium. Classification (GTDB taxonomy): domain Bacteria; phylum Actinomycetota; class Acidimicrobiia; order IMCC26256; family PALSA-610; genus CAWJBX01. The sequence goes on from CAWJBX010000008.1 coordinate 404,703, forward strand.
TTATTCCTCGTCGCCGCGGAAGTGCGGCGTCTCGTGTTGCTGGCGGATGCGACGGTTGATGTCTTCTTCTTCTTGCAGCAAGCGCTCGAGTTCAGGGTCGGCCTCGCCGAGCAACGGCTTCGCAGTCGCGGCGTCGTCGTCGCCGTCTTCGGGCGGCGTCGGTTCGGCCGGTGTTGCACCGGCTTCGCCGTCTTCCGGACGCCGGCGGCGACCGCCACCCGCACTCACCACGCGTCGACCGCCGGGCTGACCCGCCGTCTCGCCGACAGCCATCGCGGCTTCGCGTGCGATCTTGTCTTCGACCGCGCTCTTGTAGGGCAGGATCTCGCCTTTGTAGATCCACACCTTCACGCCGATACGGCCGAACGTCGTGCGCGCTTCCGCGAGTCCGTAGTCGACGTCGGCGCGCAGCGTGTGCAGCGGGACGCGACCCTCGCGGTACCACTCCTTGCGGCTCATTTCGGCGCCGCCCAACCGGCCGGAGCACTGCACACGCACGCCTTGCGCGCCCGCCTTCATCGCGGTCTGCACCGCGCGCTTCATCGCGCGCCGGAACGAGACACGACCGGCGAGCTGGTCGGCGACACCCTGCGCGAGCAACGTCGCGTCGACCTCGGGCTGTTTGATCTCTTGGATGTTGAACTGAATCTTCGGGTTGCCGCTGATCTTGCGCAGCCCTTCGCGCAAGCGCTCGGCCTCGGCGCCGCGCCGGCCGATCACGATGCCGGGCCGCGCGGTGTAGACGTCGATGCGCAAACGGTCGCCAGTGCGTTCGATCTCGATACGGCTCACGGCCGCGCGCTCGAGCTGGCGCCGCAAGTAGTCGCGGATCTTCCAGTCCTCGATCAGCTGTTCGCGGTATTCCTTCTTGCCGGCGATCCAGCGCGACTTCCAGTCCGTCGTCACGCCGAGCCGGAACCCGTAGGGGTTGACCTTTTGGCCCATGACTATTCCTCTTCGCCTTCTGCCTCGGCTTCGGGTTCGGCCTCTTCTTCAGGCTCGCCGGCCGCAGCTTCGGTCTCCGCCGCCGCTTCCGTTTCCGCCTCGGCCTCGGCGGCTTCGCCGAGAACGTCGTCGACCTCTTCTTCGATTTCTTCTTCGGTCTCGGCCTCGGAGGCACGCGACCGGCGCACGCGCTCGGCGCGCTGGCGCTGCGAACTTCCGGAACCGCGTCCGGTCACTTCTTCGCGCCGGCGCCGTTCTTCGAGCTCGTCCATTTCGAAGCGCTCGAGCACGATGGTTACGTGTGACGTGCGCTTCCGCACCCGGAAGTACCGGCCGCGTGCGCGCGCCTGACCCCACTTGCGGGTCGGGCCTTCGTCAGCCCACGCGCGCAACACGAACAACTCGTCGGGCTCGAGCGCGTTGTTGTGCTCGGCGTTGGCCATCGCCGACTCGAGCACCTTCAACACGTGGTTCGCCGCGTCCTTCTCGCTCAACTCGAGGATGCGGATCGCGTCCGACACCGGAAGGTGACGAATCAGGTCGAGGACCTGGCGCACCTTGTACGGCGAGACGTGCAGGTAGCGCACACTCGCGCGCGCCGCTCCGGGAGCGAGCGTCGACCCGTTCCCAGCCATTACCTTTTCGCCGATCGTTCTTGACCGGCGTGATACCGGAACGTGCACGTCGGCGCGAACTCGCCGAGCTTGTGGCCCACCATCGCTTCGGAGATGTACACCGGCACGTGCTTACGACCGTCGTGCACGGCAAGCGTGTGACCGACCATCTCGGGCGTGACGGTGCTGCGCCGCGACCACGTCTTGATCACGCGCCGGTCGCCCGCTTCGTTCATCGCGTCGACCTTCTTGCGCAGCGGCTCGTCGATCCACGCGCCCTTCTTCAACGACCTGGGCATGTTGTAACTACCTCCGTGCGCCGCGCGTACGCCGGCGCCGAACGATGAGCTTGTCGCTCGCTTTGCCCTTCTTGCGCGTGCGCCCTTCGGGCTTGCCCCACGGCGACACGGGGTGCCGTCCACCGGAGCTTTTGCCCTCACCACCACCGAGCGGATGGTCGACCGGGTTCATCGCGACGCCACGCGTGTGCGGGCGCTTGCCCTTCCAACGGTTACGACCGGCCTTACCGACCGATACCAGACCGGCTTCGCTGTTGCCGACCGAGCCGACCGTCGCGCGGCAGTCGATCGGGACGCGGCGCATTTCCGTCGACGGCAACCGCAACGTCGCGTACGGCCCGTCCTTCGCGATCAACTGGATTGCGGCACCGGCACCCCGGCCGAGTTTGGCGCCGGCACCCGGCTTCAACTCGACGTTGTGCACGGTGGTACCAACCGGGATGTAACGCAGCGGCAGCGCGTTGCCGACGCGGATCTCGGCACCCTGGCCGCTCTGCACCATGTCGCCGACGGTCGAGACCCTCCGCCGCGATGATGTAACGCTTTTCGCCGTCGCGGTAGTGCAACAGCGCGATGCGCGCGTTGCGGTTCGGGTCGTACTCGATCGTCGCGACCTTCGCGGGAACGCCGTCCTTGTTCCGCTTGAAGTCGATGATGCGGTAACGCTGCTTGTGGCCGCCGCCGCGGTGCCGCGAGGTCATACGGCCGTAGGAGTTGCGGCCACCGGTCTTCGGCTTCGGCTTCGTCAGCGACTTCTCGGGCGTGGTCGTCGTGACCTCGGAGAAGTCGGACGACGACTGGAACCGCCGGCCGGGAGATGTGGGCTTGCGCTTGCGAATCGGCATGAGTTCTTAACTTCCGAAGATGTCGATGCGGTCCTCGCCGGCGGCGAGGGTCACGATCGCCCGCTTCTGGTTCGCGCGCTGGTTGTACGCACCCGTCTGACGGTTGCGGCGGCGCTTGCCCTTGCGGTTGATCGTGTGGACGGATGCGACCTTTTTGTTGAACAGCTGCTCGACCGCGTTGCGAATCTCGATCTTGTTCGCGGTCGGCGCGACGACGAACGTGTACACGTTGTTGTCGTACGCGGAGTAGCTCTTCTCGGAGACGACGGGTCGGATGATCACGTCGCGCGGGTCTTTATTCATGCGGCTACGACCTCCGATGCTCGATCACCGATGCACGGCGGTTGCGTCACCGCATCTGCGGTCTGCGCCTGGCTATTCGTCATGCGGCTTCGCCCTCGCCTTCACCCGAGAGTCGAGCGACGACCGCGTCGAGCGTCGCCTTCGAGAACACGATCCAGTCGTTCACGAGAACGTCGTACGTGTTCAGTTCCTGCGGCGTGATCAAGTGCACGCGCTCGCCGAGATTCCGTAGCGACTTCCACGCCGCTTGGTCCTCGCCGCGCAACACGAGCAGCACGCGCGGTTGGCGTTCGCCCTTGGTGCGCAATCCGAGTGCGCTCAACAACTTCACGCCGTCGCGCGTCTTCGGCTCGTCGATGCCCCAGTCGTCGACCACGATGACCTTGCTGTCGGCGGTGCGATCGGAAAGCGCCGAACGCAACGCCAGCCGAACCATTTTCTTGGGCGTCCGCTGCGTGTAGTCGCGCGGCTTGGGGCCGTGCGCGACGCCGCCGCCCTTCCACTGCGGTGCGCGAATCGAACCCTGGCGGGCGCGGCCGGTGCCCTTCTGCCGCCACGGCTTGGCACCACCGCCGCGCACTTCGGCGCGGGTCTTCGTCGAGTGCGTTCCCGAACGCTTGGCCGCGAGCTGCGCGGTCACCACCTGGTGCATCACAGCGCCATTGGGCTCGATGCCGAAGAGGTCGTCGGGCAACTCGACGGCCGCGGCGTCGCCACCGTCGGCCTTCTTCATGGTGAGGCTGCTCATGCGGCTTCGACCTCCGCCGCTCCATCACCGCATGCCGCGGTGGTAGTCGGCCGCGTCCCTCGGCGGAGGATCTGCGCCTGGATGCTCATGCCTTCACCCCCGACTTCACGGCGTTGCGCACGAACACAAGGCCCCCGGACGCGCCCGGAATCGCACCCTTGACGAGCAAGAGGTTGCGTTCGGCATCGCCCTCGACGACTTCGAGGTTCAGCGTCGTCACGCGTGTGTTTCCGTACTGGCCGGCCATGCGCACGCCTTTGAACACGCGCGCCGGCGTGGCACACGCACCGATCGCGCCCGGCGCCCGGTGCTTCTTGTGGTTGCCGTGCGAGGCGCCCTGGCCGTGGAAGTTGTGGCGCTTCATCACACCGGAGAAACCGTGACCCTTGCTGATGCCGGTCACGTCGACGCGCTCACCTGCCGCGAACACGTCGGCCTTCAAGACCTGGCCGACTTCGAAGCCGGCAAGATCGTCGACGCGCAGTTCCGCGAGGTATTGCGCGGGTGTCGCCGATGCCGCTTTGAAGTGACCGAGCTCGGGCTTGTTGAGGCGCGCGGGCTTGGTTTCGCCGTACGACAACTGCACGGCGGTGTAGCCGTCGCGTTCCGGTGTTCTGAGCTGGACGACGCGGCACGGCCCGGCCTCGATGACGGTCACCGGAATGACCCGGTTACTTTCATCGAAGACCTGTGTCATGCCGAGCTTGCGGCCCAGGATCCCTTTGAGTGCCATGTCGATGCGCTCGCTGATTCGTTGGTTCACGCGAACGCTCCGCGCGGGCAAAAGCCGGCGGAGCGTCGATCTTGGTTGTGCCGCGCGGTTCCGCTCGGAAGCGGCCTACGCGGGCCTCGCTTGATGTCGCGCTGCGGCCCGAGGCCTGGGGCGGCGAGCGCGGCCGGGTGCGAAATTTTGCACCCGAATGAGCCGAGTGATGTTAGCGCAGCGCCGGGGGGCCCGCTATCCGAGCGATCCCGGGCACCACGGGTTCTCGTAGATGCCGAAGTACGAGGCGTTCCCGGCCTCGTGCGAATACGAGATGACCCATGCCGCGGGCTGTTTCAGGTAGCCGGCGGCCGCGAGCTGGGCGGCGGTCGGCTGGGCCGTCGAGCCGTGGCTCGACCGGTACCGCTTGATCGCCGTGACCACGTCGACGTTCTTGTCCGCGCAGAGCGTGGCCTGGTTAGCGATTTCTGTGGTATTCGGTGCGCCAGGCGGGGCGGCGACGCCGAAGTGGCCGAACGTGAACGTCACGGTGGACGTGGCGCTCACGATCGGAACCGTCGTGACGATCTCGACCCGGGCCAGGCGGCCCGCGCTGTCGAGCTGGGCGGTACCCGTGGAGCTGACAGTGCCGACCCCGAAACTCGAGTCGGCCGCATTCGGTCCGAGGATCAACAATTTCACCGCCGCGGACTCTCCAGCCAGCGCCGGCGTGTCGGTCCGCACCTGGAAGCCCAGTGCGTGCGCGCCCGTCGACTTCACGTCGGTTGCGGTCCCGAGGAAATCGAGCAGCGCGGCGAGCGCGGTGGCTTCTTCCGGCGACGACACGTTCACGCTCACCGAGGTTTTTGACTGGCCCGGTTCGATCTTGGTCCACGATCGCGTGCCGGAAATGCCATAGCCCGCCGGGACGTGCACATACAACGAACCGCCAACGCCGCGGGCTTCGTCGACCGTGACGTCGTGGGTGCTGGTGTTCTTCACCGTGTATCCGAAGCTGGTGTTGCCGTTGCCGAAGTCGACGACGCCGTGGACGGTGGCAGTAAAGATCGCCTTGCCCTTGCTCCCGGCCGAGGTCTTCTCGTAAGTGAAGTCGGCCGTGCCGCCGCGCCGGGTCGCCGCGACGGCCGGCGCGAGCGCGTCGCTCCTCGCGGCCGCGGTCGAAGGAGGGTTCGAAGATCGCGTCGAACCCGGCGCGGTACCTGCACTCGAGCTGTGGTTTCCGCCGCTGCACGCACCGAGCGCAACGACACCCGCCAAGACGACCACTCTCCGTTTCACGCCCGCCCGCCTTTCAATCAGACTTTCAATCCATCGGCCCGCGGAAGCGTCTGACCAGGGCTGCCGTAGAATGAAGGGTCTTCGATCACGGGAATCGGATGGAAGCATCGACGCGGGACGCTGCCCCGGATCTGCCGCCGGGCGGCGACACCGAGGCCGAGGCGGAACAGCCTGACCAGGACACGATGGCGCTCGTTCTCGGCGCGCTCGTCACCGCGTTCTTCTTGGTGCGAGTGCTCGGCGGCCCCTGGCCCCACTTTCCGCCGACTTTCCCCGACTCGTTCAGCTACCTGAAGGTGGCGACCCACGGCCCGCTGCGCTTGCACTTCTACTTCGACGAGCGCCCGATCGGATACCCGCTCCTGCTTTGGACGGTCGGACGCAGCGCGACGCTCGCCGTCGTCGCCCAGACGCTGATCTACGTCGCCGCGTTCTGGATCTTGTGCGTGGTGCTCGTGAAGGAGCTCAGTTCCCGGACCATCGCGTTCTTTGCGGTCGTGTTGATCGGCGCCGTGGCGATCGAGCCCCGCAACTCGCTGTGGAACGACGTGATCCTCAGCGAGAGCCTCTCGAGTTCCCTCGCGATCTTGAGCATCGCTGCGTGGTTCCGCGCCACGGCTCGCCCCTCGTTGCGCACGCTCAAGTGGGCGTGGATCGGCACGATCGCGTGGATTCTCGTGCGCGACACGAACGTCTTGCCGACGGTGCTCGTCATCCTGCCCGGTGCCCTCGGCCTGTTGTTCTTCATCCCGCGTCGCGAGCGTGCGCTCCGCCGCCGATTGATCGTCGGCGCGGTGAGCGTGCTCGTCGTGTGCGGTTACGTCTACGTGAGCCAGGCGTCGTCGCACCGCACGCAGTATTCGGTCGACGACGTGGTGGGCATGCGCGTGCTCCCGCACCCGTCGATCACGAAGTTCTTCGTGCAAGGGGGCATGCCCCTCGACGACGCGCTCCGCGCCCGCACTGGCAAGAACGCGTGGGACGACAACTCCGCGTTCCTCGACGCACCGAATCTCGCGAAGTATCGAACGTCGGCGCGCGGACCGGGCGGCCGGCGACTCTTGGAGTCCATGGTCGTGCTCGCGCCCGACTGGTGGAACGACCTGCACCACGAGCTCCCGAACATCCTCAAACAACCGAACACCGAATACGACAGTTACGGCGTCGCCAAGCGATTGCCCACGCACTGGCCGGCACCGCTCGGCGAGCCGCGTACGACGGGTGGGTTCTGGCTCGAGCTTTGGCTCGCCGCCGTCGGGCTCGCGATCGCCGCGTTCGAACGCCGGCGCCGGCTGATCACCTACATGCTGGCGATCGGGCTCTTGTCCGCGGCCGTCGACATCTGGACGTCGTACACCGGTGACCCGATGGAAGTGAACCGGCACATGGTCGGGCCGATGCTGCGCCTCGACGTACTCGCGCTCATGGCAATCGCGATCGGCGCCGACAGCGCGTTCACGCAGCTCCGCGCCTGGCGCAAGGAGCGCCGCAACGCGCCGAAGCCGGAACCGCAACCGGAACCGCAAGACGAACTCGAGGACGCGCCGGTCAATGCTTGACGAAGAGACCGAAGCAACGGCCGCCGCCGACGCCGAACCCGAGACCGAAGAGACCGCGCCGGCGCGGTCACCTGAAGCGCGGGCCCGTTCCAAACAACACATCGTGAGTCTGACGCGGGCGATCACGTTCGCCGCGTTCGTCACGGTGTTCGCGGCTTCGGTCATCGGGAACTGGCTGCGCGTGCAGAACGTCGACCCGATGTACGCCTACGACGTCGTGCTGCGCACCATGCACTTCGGCGGCACCTACTACCAGAACTCGATCAACGACTGGGGGCCCGGCGAGCCGTATCTCTACAGCGTCGTCGCCCACGTCTTTTCGCGCGACGCGTTTTGGTACGGCATTTCGTTGCTCGTCGCGATCTTCGCGCTGATCACCGCAGCCGCCGCGGGGCGCACCGCGCAGTTGTTCGGCGCGCACCGCGACGTTGCCGTCGCGGCCGGCGTCGTGGTGTTCGTCCATCTGACACTCACGAACGCGCCCTACGCGGGTCAGTTCTACGTGCGCAACCTCACCACGACGCTGCTCGCAATCGCGTGGTTGATCGCGCTCGACGATCGAACGTGGCGCACACGCCGCCGCTCGATCGTTCTCGCCGCGATCGCGGGCGCCGTTCTCGGACTCGCGGTGCAGAACCTGTTGTCGACCGTCTTGACCGGCGGCGTCATCTCGCTCGTCGTGCTGGCATGGGCGCGCACCAAGCGCCCACGCGAAGACCGGGGCGCCATCGACATCGCGTTCGTCGGCGGCGGCGCGGCCGGCTTCCTGTCGGCACCGATCTGGTATCTGCTGCGCGGCAGCTTCACCGAGTTCTTCGAGGGCTGGTGGACGTACGCGCACTTCATGAACGTCGGCACCGGCACGAGTCTCGGCACGCAGTTCGCGTCAGGCTGGGACCACTTCTACATCTATTACGAGAAACGCCCGCTGATCTTCCTCGTGATCTTCGCGTTCATCGCCACCGCCGTTCTCGATTGGCCGCGCGCGAGTCGCGAAGACAAAGTGCTGTACGTCGGCCTGACCGGGTGGTGGGCGGCCGCATGGATCGAACTGATCATCAGCCAGCGTTACTCGCCGCAGTACTACATGGTGATCGCGGTGCCGATGGCGTTGATCGCAGCGGCACTCGCGGGGCGCGTTTGGCGGGCGATCGTCACGGCGCGCGGCAAGGTCGGGGGCACCTACACCTATCCGTTGATCGCGCTCGTGTTGTCGATCTACCTCATGGGGCCCGCGACCTTCGTGCAGAGCATGCGTGATCTCTCGAACTTCACGTCGGTGCACGACCACGCCGTCGCGGTCGCCTCACAAGAAGCCGGCGACCAGCGCACCGGCCGGGCCGTCCTCGACCTGGTGTCGAAGGACTGGGATCCGGTCCTCATGTGGACGAACGATCCCTGGCCGTACCTCAACTACAAGCGAGTTTCGGCGACGCGCTTCATCTGGGAATCGTTCCTCACCGGCCAGATCTATCTCGGCCGCACCAGCGACGCGTATGTGCTTCCGCATTCGTGGCAGTGGTTTGCCGACGACCTCAAGCAGTCGCATCCGGTCGCGTACATGAAGAGCAACGGGGGCGATATTCCGCCGAACTCACCGTTCGCCGGCTACCTCGCCGCGAACATGACGCAGGTGTATCCCGACGCGATGCCGATCTCGTTCCGCAACGACGTTGCGCAACAGATCTTGACTCCGAACACACCCAACGTCTGGAGCGCGCCGCAAGCGGTCGGTAACGGATCGGGCTGGACTCCAAGCGAAGGTGGCGCCGTCTTCCGCGACACGGGAAACCGGGAAAGCGATTTCCTCAACGCAACGGCGCAGTCGTGCAGCGTGGTGTCGGGCGACATCACCTCTGACGGTCCGCCCGGCGGTGTCGTGTTCTGGCTTTACGACAACACCGGCAAAGCGCAGCCCGTCAACCTCGACTTCGACGGCGATCACGTCAGCGCGGCCAACGCGAACGTCGAGTACCACCGTGTGCCGTCGGGGCTGACGAATGCCGGGACCGTTCCCGCGCACTTCAGCTTGATCGTCGGTAAGCGCGCCGCCGCGCTCGTCGTCAACGGGCAGATCCGCGCCGCGGTCGACATTCCGAACAACGTCAGCGTTCGCATGACCAGTCAGCGCAGCAACCTGAAGCTGACGAACATGAAAACCGGCCCCGCGCCCGCGATCACCGGCTGCTAGACGAAGCGCTCGTTGCTCGGTTCGGCTTGATGTACCTCGATCGCGCTGTGGGGTCGATCTAGGTACAACAAACGACGACCGCGCGACTCGTTGCTGCGCAAACGAAAAACGGCGGCCCGGAGGCCGCCGTTTCACAAAACGCGAGACGCGCTAGCTCTGTTGCATCTTCAGCTCGATGTCGACACCAGCAGGGAGGTCGAGACGCTGCAGCGCTTCAACCGTCTTCCCGGTCGGTTCGACGATGTCGAGCAGACGCTTGTGAATGCGCATCTCGAAGTGTTCGCGGCTGTCCTTGTCGACGTGCGGCGAACGCACCACCGTGTACTTGCGGATCTCCGTCGGCAGCGGCACCGGGCCGCGCACCTTCGCCTGCGTGCGGACGACCGTCTCGACGATCTTCTTCGTCGACTGGTCGATGACCTCGTGGTCGTAGGCCTTGAGACGAATACGGATGCGCTGACCCGAAGCTGCCATGACTACTTGGCGATCTTTACGACGCGGCCGGAACCAACGGTGCGGCCACCTTCACGGATCGCGAAGCGCAGGCCCTCGTCCATCGCGATGGGCTTCTGCAACTGCACGGACATCTCGGTGTTGTCACCCGGCATCACCATCTCGGTGCCTTCCGGCAACACCACGTGACCCGTCACGTCGGTGGTGCGGAAGTAGAACTGCGGGTGGTAGTTGGAGAAGAACGGCGTGTGCCGGCCGCCCTCTTCCTTCGTCAACACGTAGACCTGGGCAGTGAAGTCGGTGTGGGGTGTGATCGATCCCGGCTTCGCCAGAACCTGACCGCGCTCGACGTCTTCCTTCTTCGTGCCACGCAGCAGTGCGCCGATGTTGTCGCCGGCGCGGCCCTCGTCGAGCAGCTTGCGGAACATCTCGACACCGGTGCAGGTCGTCTTCGTCGTCGCCTTCAAGCCGACGATCTCGATTTCCTCACCGACCTTGACCTGACCGCGCTCGACGCGACCGGTCACGACCGTTCCACGACCGGTAATCGAGAACACGTCCTCGATCGGCATCAGGAACGGACGGTCGATGTCACGCGTGGGCTCGGGCAAGTACGAGTCGACGGCAGCCATGAGCTCGAGGATCTTCCCGGCCCATTCGGCGTCGCCTTCGAGTGCCTTCAATGCGCTGACGCGAATCACCGGCGTGTCGTCGCCCGGGAACTCGTACTCGTTCAGCAGCTCACGCACTTCGAGCTCGACGAGCTCGAGGATCTCTTCGTCGTCGACCATGTCGGACTTGTTCAGCGCGACGACGATCGACGGCACACCAACCTGGCGGGCGAGCAGCACGTGCTCGCGCGTCTGCGGCATCGGACCGTCGGTCGCGGCGACGACCAGGATCGCACCGTCCATCTGCGCAGCGCCGGTGATCATGTTCTTGATGTAGTCGGCGTGGCCCGGGCAGTCGACGTGCGCGTAGTGCCGGTTCTCGGTCTCGTACTCGACGTGCGCGATCGAGATGGTGATGCCACGCGCCTTCTCTTCCGGCGCCTTGTCGATCTGGTCGAACGCCGTGAACGAGTTCTTCGGGTTCTGGTCGTGCAGAACCTTGGTGATCGCCGCAGTGAGCGTGGTCTTACCGTGGTCGATGTGACCAATCGTCCCGATGTTCAGGTGTGGCTTCGACCGCTCGAACTTCTCTTTGGCCATGAGATGACCTCTACTCCTCTTTCAAGTAACTGCGGATGGATCACTCGCCGCGCACGCGGGCGATGATCTCGGTTGCGATCGACTCCGGCACCGCTTGGTAGGAGTCGAACTGCATCGTGTAGGTCGCGCGCCCTTGGGTCCGTGACCGAAGATCGCCAACATACCCGAACATCTGGGCCAACGGCACCCTCGCGCGGATGACTTGCGCATTGCCGCGCTGCTCCATGCCTTCGACCTGGCCCCGTCGGGAGTTCAGGTCGCCGATGACGTCGCCCATGTAGTCCTCGGGCGTGACGACCTCGACCTCCATCACGGGTTCCAGCAGCTGGGGCTTGGCCTTCTTGGCCGCTTCCTTCAGCGCCATCGATCCCGCGATCTTGAAGGCCATCTCCGAACTGTCGACCTCGTGGTACGAGCCGAACGTGAGGCGGGCCCGCACGTCGACGAGCGGATAGCCGGCGAGGACGCCGCCTTCCATCGCTTCTTGGATGCCGGCGTCGACCGCGGGGATGTACTCGCGCGGGACGACGCCACCCTTGATCTCGTCGACGAACTCGTAACCACCGGCCGGGCCGGTCGGATCGAGGGCGATGACGACGTGCGCGTACTGGCCGCGACCACCGGTCTGGCGGACGTAGCGGACTTCGACCTTCTCGACCGGCTGCGTGATCGTCTCGCGGTACGCCACTTGGGGCTTGCCGACGTGCGCTTCGACGTTGAACTCGCGCATCATCCGGTCGACGAGCACCTCGAGGTGAAGTTCACCCATGCCGCGGATGATCGTCTGGCCCGTGTCCTCGTCGGTGTGGACGCGGAACGTCGGGTCTTCGTCGGAGAGCGAGCCCAGCGCCTTGCCGAGCTTGTCTTGGTCGTTCTTCGTCTTGGGCTCGATCGCGACAGAGATCACCGGCTCGGGGAACTCCATGCGTTCGAGGATGATCGGGTGCGCGCGGTCGGAGAGCGTGTCACCCGTCGTCGTCTGCTTGAAGCCGAGGCCCGCGACGATGTCGCCCGCGTACGCAACGTCGATGTCTTCGCGCTGGTTCGCGTGCATGCGCAAGATGCGGCCGACGCGCTCCTTGCGATCCTTGGTCGAGTTGAAGATCTCCGCGCCCTTTTCGAGCTTGCCCGAATAGATGCGGAAGTACGTGAGCTTGCCGTACGGGTCGGCGACGATCTTGAACGCGAGCGCCGAGAACGGCTCGTTCTCGTCGGCCTTGCGCTCGACCCCTTCGCCCTTGAGGTCGGTGCCTTCCGTCGGCGGGATGTCGAGCGGCGACGGCAAATAGTCGACGACCGCGTCGAGCATGGGCTGCACGCCCTTGTTCTTGAACGCCGAACCACACAACACCGGCACGAACTCGAACGCGAGCGTGCCTTTCCGCAGCGCGCTGCGAATGTGGTCGGGATCGATTTCGTGGTCTTCGAGGTAGAGCTCGAGCAACTCGTCGTCGACGTGCGCGACGACTTCGAGGAGACGGCCGTGCGCTTCCTTCGCGTGTTCGAGCAGGTCGTCGGGAATGTCGACCATCTCGAACTTGGCGCCTTCGGTGTCGTCGTCGAGCGGCCACACGAGTGCCTTCATCTCGACGAGGTCGATAACGCCGCGGAACGTTCCTTCGGCACCGATCGGCAGCTGTACGACGACCGGCGTCGCGTCGAGACGCTCGCGGATCATCTGCACGCAGCGCTCGAAGTCGGCGCCGACGCGGTCCATCTTGTTGACGAAACAGATGCGCGGCACGTTGTACTTGTTCGCCTGGCGCCACACCGTTTCGCTCTGCGGCTCGACGCCGGCGACGGCGTCGAACACCGCGACCGCGCCGTCGAGGACGCGCAACGAACGCTCGACCTCGACGGTGAAGTCGACGTGGCCGGGCGTGTCGATGATGTTGACCTGGCAGTCGCGCCACTGCGCAGTGGTCGCGGCCGAGGTGATCGTGATGCCGCGCTCTTGTTCCTGGACCATGTGGTCCATCACCGCGGCACCCTCGTGCACCTCACCGATCTTGTAGGTGCGGCCCGTGTAATAGAGGACGCGTTCGGTCGTGGTGGTCTTGCCCGCGTCGATGTGGGCCATGATCCCGATGTTGCGGGTCTTTTCGAGGGGAAATTCGCGTGCCATCTTCTCGTCTTTTCGTCTCTCTACACGCAAGCGACCGGACCCCTTCAGGTCCGGTCGGGAGTCGCGGCTCGGAGCCGCTCGGCGTCCTGTCGCTGCTAGCGCCCTGACGCCCTCCCGTATGTTTCTTGCTTCTTCACCATGTCTCTGATCGTCCCCCCGGACATGAATCTTCGGCTTTCGCGCCCGACTGTTTACCTACCAGCGATAATGCGCGAACGCCTTGTTTGATTCCGCCATCTTCTGCATATCTTCCCGACGCTTGATGGCCGCACCGATGCCATTGCTGGCGTCGAGCAATTCGCCGGCGAGGCGCTCCGCCATCGTCTTCTCCCGGCGCTGGCGGGAGTAGCCGACGATCCAGCGGACGGCGAGGGTCGTGGCCCGGCGGGGCCGCACTTCGACCGGCACCTGGTAGGTGGCACCGCCGACGCGCCGGCTCTTCACCTCGAGCTGGGGCCGGACGTTTTCGATCGCGCGCTTCAGCACCGCGACCGGGTCGCCTTGGGTCTTGCGGCCGATCTCGTCGAGCGCTCTGTAGACGATGTGTTCGGCCGTCGAACGCTGGCCGCGCAGCAACACCTTGTTGACGAGCTGCGTCACAACGACCGACCGGTAAATCGGGTCGGGCATCAACTCACGCCGCGGCGCCGGACCTTTGCGGGGCATTAGGAATCCTTCTTCGCGCCGTAGCGGCTGCGTGCTTGCTTGCGGTTCGCGACGCCGGACGCGTCGAGCGCACCGCGGATGATCTTGTAACGGACGCCCGGAAGGTCTTTCACACGGCCGCCACGCACGAGCACGATCGAGTGCTCTTGGAGGTTGTGGCCGACGCCCGGGATGTAGGCGGTCACTTCGACACCCGTTGTCAGCCGGACACGCGCGACCTTGCGCAGCGCGGAGTTCGGCTTCTTCGGCGTCGTCGTGTAGACGCGGGTGCACACGCCCCGGCGCTGCGGGGAGCCCTTCAGGGCCGGCGTCTTGGTCTTGTCGGCCTTGGTTTCGCGTCCCTTGCGGACGAGCTGGGCGATTGTGGGCACGCGTGTTCCTTCAGGAAAATGGGGACAGGGAAGGATAGCCCCGCGACCCTGCGTCCCAAAACCGTCTATATCAAGGCTTTGGGACGCAACGTCGGTGGGTCGGGTTACTCGCCGCCGGCTGCGAACTCTCCGGGGTTTGCGTCGGTCGGGAGCGTGTGGTCGGGCTCGCGGGGCAGGTCTTGGATCTGCTCCTCGAAGACCGCGGACTCGCTCGGCGCCCGGTCGAGACCGTCCTGCTCGCCGAGGTCGTCACCGGGTGCAGTCTGTTCCAGCACCGCGAAATCGGCTTCGGGCGTGCGCGTCGAGCTGGCTTCTCGCAGCCACGTCGCGAGGTCCATTTCCTCTTCCGCTTCCGATGTGTAGAACGGCAACGGCTCGTAGTCGGGGGCCTCAGTCTTGATGTCGCGATACAGCGGCATGCCCGTCCCGGCCGGGATCAGCTTGCCGATGATCACGTTCTCCTTGAGGCCTTCGAGACCGTCGGAACGTCCTTCGATCGCCGCTTCCGTGAGCACACGAGTGGTCTCTTGGAACGACGCCGCACTCAGCCACGAGTCGGTCGCGAGCGATGCCTTGGTAATACCCATCAGCTCGGGCCGGCCCTCGGCGGGACGCAAGCCTTCTTCGACGAGTCGCCGGTTCTCCTCCGCGTAACGGCGGGCGTCGACCTTCTCACCGGGCAAGAACGGGCTGTCGCCCGGTTCCGACACGGTGACTCGGCGCAACATCTGCCGAACGATGACCTCGATGTGCTTGTCGTGGATCGCGACACCCTGGTCGCGGTACACACGCTGCACCTCTTCGACGAGGTACTGCTGCGTTTCGCGCACACCCTTGATCTCGAGGAGCTTCTTCGGGTCGAGCGGGCTCTTCTCGTCGCCAACGAGCCGGTCACCGGCCTGCACGTCTTGACCGTCGCGCACGGCGACATGGGCCCGACGGGAGACCGCGTATTCGAGCTCGTTGCCGTCGTCGGAGACGATCGTGATGATCCGTTCGCCCTTCTCGTTTTCACCGAGCCGGACGACACCGGAAACATCCGCCATCAACGACGCGCTCTTCGGAGTACGAGCCTCGAACAACTCGACGACACGCGGGAGACCGTGCGTGATGTCCTCGCCGGCGACACCGCCGGTGTGGAACGTACGCATGGTGAGCTGCGTGCCCGGCTCGCCGATCGACTGGGCGGCGATGATGCCGATCGCTTCTCCGAGGTCGGAGATCTTGCCCGTCGCGAGCATGCGGCCGTAGCAACTCGCACACACACCGGCGACCGTCTCGCACGTCAGCACCGAACGCACGCGCACACGCTTGACGTTCGGGTCTTCGGCGAGCACGAGCATGACGTCGTCGTCGACTTCGGTGTTCCGCGGAACAACTGAACCGTCGGCGAGCGTGACGTCTTCGGCGAGGCAGCGACCGACCAACGACGTTTCGAGCACTCGGATCGATTCACCATCGGGGTTCACGTTCTCGACCCAGATACCACGCGTCGATTCGCAGTCTTCCTCGCGCACGATGAGCTCTTGCGCAACGTCGACGAGACGACGGGTCAGATAGCCGGAGTCGGCGGTACGCAACGCGGTGTCGGCGAGACCCTTGCGGGCACCGTGCGTCGAGATGAAGTACTCGAGCACCGACAGGCCTTCACGGAAGTTGCTCTTGATCGGGCGCGGGATGATCTCACCCTTCGGGTTGGCCACGAGGCCGCGCATGCCGGCGATCTGACGCACCTGCATGACGTTTCCTCGAGCACCCGAGTTGACCATCATGTCGATCGGGTTGAACACCTCGCGCTTCATGTACGCCTGCATGGCCTCGGTGACCTTGCTGGTCGCCTCGGTCCAGATTTCGATTTCCTGCTGGCGTCGTTCGTCGTCGGTGATGATGCCGCGGTCGTACTGGCTTTCGACCTTGTCGGCTTCACCTTCGAATTGCTGCAACAGTCCGGCCTTCTCCGGCGGCGTCGTGACGTCGTCGATCGAGATCGTCAGGCCCGCACGCGTCGACCACTCGTAACCGAGTGCCTTCATGCGGTCGAGGCTGTTGCTCACGACCGCCTTGTCGTACTGCATGACGAGCTCGCCGACGACCTCGGTGATGTCGCGCTTGCGCATCACGCGGTCGACGAACGGGAAGTCGTCCGGGAACGCCGTGTTCAACAGCAAACGGCCGAGCGACGTGCTCACGAGCACCTGGCTGGTGCCGTTCGTGCCGTACTCGCGCAACACGATCGAGCGCGGCGTTCCGTCGTCCAACGGACGCGGGAACTGCGACACCGGGAACTTGCCGGCCGGCATCCGCACCTTGATCGGCGCGTGCAGCGACACGGTTTCGCCGTCACCGCCGAAACGCTCTTCGTACGCGGCGAACGCTTCGTCGAGCGAACCGAACACGCGCCCCTCACCGCGCAAGCCTTCGATCAGCTCGCTCAGGTAGTAGACGCCGATGATCATGTCCTGGCTCGGCACCGCGATCGGCCGGCCCGATGCGGGCGACAAGATGTTGTGCGCGCTGAGCATGAGCATGCGCGCTTCGGCCTGCGCCTCCGCCGAAAGCGGAAGGTGCACGGCCATCTGGTCGCCGTCGAAGTCGGCGTTGAACGCCGCACACACGAGCGGGTGGATCTGAATCGCCTTGCCCTCGACCAACACCGGCTCGAACGCCTGGATGCCGAGACGGTGCAGCGTTGGTGCACGGTTCAAGAAGACCGGGTGCTCCTTGATGACCTCTTCGAGCACGTCCCAGACTTGCGGACGGGCGCGCTCCACCATGCGCTTGGCGCTCTTGATGTTCTGGGCGTATTCGAGATCGACGAGCCGCTTCATCACGAACGGCTTGAACAACTCGAGCGCCATCAGCTTCGGCAGACCGCACTGCTGCAAACGCAGCATCGGACCGACGACGATGACCGAACGACCCGAGTAGTCGACGCGCTTGCCGAGCAGGTTCTGGCGGAACCGGCCCTGCTTGCCCTTCAACATGTCGGACAACGACTTGAGCGCGCGGTTGCCGGGACCCGTGACCGGACGCCCGCGGCGGCCGTTGTCGAACAACGCGTCGACGGCCTCCTGCAACATGCGCTTTTCGTTGTTGATGATGATCTCGGGCGCACCGAGGTCGAGGAGCCGCTTCAACCGGTTGTTGCGGTTGATCACACGGCGGTACAAGTCGTTGAGGTCGCTCGTCGCGAACCGGCCACCGTCGAGCTGCACCATCGGGCGCAGGTCGGGCGGGATCACCGGGATGACGTCGAGGATCATGCCCATCGGCGAGTTGGCGGCGCGGCCGGCGTCGCCGGGACGGTTGAACGCGCTGACGACCTTCAGGCGCTTGATCGCCTTGGCCTTGCGCTGCCCCTTCGCGGTCGCGATGGTCTCCTTCAACTCCACCTCGACGTGTTCGAGGTCGAGCCGCGACACCAGGTCCTTCACGGCTTCGGCACCCATGCCGCCCGCGAAGTAGTCCTGGAAACGGTCCTGGAGTTCACGCCACACGCGCTCGTCGTCGATGAGCTGCTTCGGCTTCATCGAACGCGCGGTGTCCCAGACCAGCTGGAGCTGGCCGATCTCTTCGTCGTACCGGGCGCGGATGTCCTCGAAGTCCTTGTTCTTGGCCTTCTCGGCGCGCTCGATCTCGTTCTTCTTGGCGCCGCGGCCTTCGAGCTCTTCGAGTTCCGCGATGTACGTCTCGTCGCGCTCGCGGAGCTTGACTTCGCGCTCGCGCTCGACCTCGTCGATCTCGGCCTTCATCTCGGCTTCGAGCGACGGCAGGTCCTTGTGCAAGCGCTCTTCGTCAACCCACGTGACGAGGTGCGCGGCGAAGTAGATGACCTTCTCGAGGCTCTTCGGCGCGATGTCGAGCAAGTACCCGAGCCGCGACGGGACGCCTTTGAAGTACCAGATGTGCGTGACCGGCGCGGCGAGCTGAATGTGGCCCATGCGCTCGCGGCGCACCTTCGAGCGCGTGACTTCGACGCCACAACGCTCGCAGATGATGCCCTTGAAACGGACGCGCTTGTACTTGCCGCAGTAGCACTCCCAGTCCTTCGTCGGACCGAAGATCTTCTCGCAGAAGAGTCCGTCCTTCTCGGGCTTGAGTGTGCGGTAGTTGATCGTCTCCGGCTTCTTCACCTCACCGTTCGACCAGGTGAGGATGTCGCCCGCGGTCGCGAGGTTGATAGTGAGACGGTGACTCTCGTTCACATCGAACACAGATGTGCTCCCTTTCTGACCCATCTGATGGAACCGAAAGTTCCGCTATGCGCAACAAACGGTGCCATCAGATGGCGCGATTTCTTCTTAGAGACCGGAACGGGCGCGAGCGTTGGCCGCGTCTTCTTCGTCGGTGCCGCGTTCGGGCCTCGACAAGTCGATGCCCAGCGACTCCGTCGTGCGGAACGCGTCTTCGTCGAGCTCGCGGATCTCGATCTCTTGGCCGTCCTCGTTCATCACGCGGACGTTGAGACACAAGGCCTGCATCTCTTTGATCAACACCTTGAAGCTCTCGGGGATGCCGGGCTCGGGGATGTTCTCGCCCTTCACGATCGCTTCGTAGACCTTGACGCGACCGAGCACGTCGTCGGACTTGATCGTGAGGATCTCCTGCAACGTGTACGCCGCGCCGTAGGCCTCGAGCGCCCACACCTCCATCTCTCCGAAACGCTGACCGCCGAACTGCGCCTTCCCGCCGAGCGGCTGCTGCGTGATCATCGAGTACGGGCCCGTCGAACGAGCGTGAATCTTGTCGTCGACGAGGTGCGAAAGCTTCAGGATGTACATGTAACCGACGGTGACCGCGCGGTCGTACGGCTCGCCGGTGCGACCGTCGTGCAACGTGACCTTGCCGTCGCTGCCGATCAGCTTTTGACCGTCGGCACCATCGGGGTTGAGTTTTTCGAACAGCGTCTGGATCGTTCCGGTCGGGCCGGCTTGGTCGGCCTCGTCCCAGTGCGCACCGTCGAAGACGGGGCTCGAGATCCAGACCGCGGGCTCGGTACGAGTCCGCGTCTTGTTCTTTTCGGCCGGACGCCGATGTTCGTCGTCCCAACCGTGACGCGCCGCGTAACCCAAGTGCGACTCGAGCACCTGGCCGACGTTCATACGGGACGGAACACCGAGCGGGTTGAGCACGATGTCGACGGGCGTACCGTCGGCCAAGTACGGCATGTCTTCGACGGGCAGGATCTTCGAGATCACACCCTTGTTGCCGTGGCGGCCGGCGAGCTTGTCGCCCTCGCTGATCTTGCGCTTCTGGCCGACATATACCCGGACCAGCTGGTTCACGCCCGGCGGCAGCTCATGACCGTCGTCACGTGAGAACACGCGCACGTCGATCACCTTGCCGTTCTCGCCGTGCGGCACCTTCAAGCTGGTGTCACGCACTTCACGCGCCTTCTCACCGAAGATCGCGCGCAGCAGACGCTCTTCCGGCGTCAGCTCGGTTTCACCTTTCGGCGTGACCTTGCCGACAAGGATGTCGCCGGCGCCGACTTCGGCACCGATGCGAATGATCCCGCGTTCGTCGAGGTCTTTGAGGATGTCTTCGCTCAAGTTCGGGATGTCACGCGTGATCTCTTCCGCGCCGAGCTTGGTGTCGCGCGCGTCGATCTCGTGCTCTTCGATGTGAATCGACGTGAGCACGTCGTCTTTCACCAGACGCTCCGAAAGCACGATCGCGTCTTCGAAGTTGTGACCCTTCCACGGCATGAACGCGACGAGCAGGTTCTTGCCCAGCGCGAGCTCACCTTCGTGCGTCGACGGACCGTCGGCGAGCACATCACCCTTGTCCACCTGGTCACCGACATTGACGACCGGTTTCTGGTTGATGCACGTGCCCTGGTTCGAACGGCGGAACTTCGCGATGCGGTGCGTCGTGCGGCCGCCCGACTTGTAGTCGACGGTGATCGTGTCGCCGGCGACGTCGGTAACGGTTCCGTCGTCCTTCGCGAGCAACACGTCGCCGGCGTCGCGTGCGGCACGCGCTTCGACACCGGTGCCGATGTACGGCGCGGTCGCGCGCAAGAGCGGCACGGCCTGGCGTTGCATGTTGGCGCCCATGAGCGCGCGGTTCGCGTCGTCGTGTTCGAGGAACGGGATCAACGCGGTTGCGACCGAGACGATCTGCTTCGGCGACACGTCCATGTACTGGATGTCGTCGGGCGTGTAGAAGCCGATCTCGCCGCGGCCGGTACGCACGAGCACGCGGTCGTCGAGGAAACGGCCCTGCTCGTCGATATTGGCGTTGGCCTGGGCGATGACGTAGTTGTCCTCGTCGTCGGCGGCGAGATACTCGATCTCGTCGGTGACGCGGCCCTTCTCGACTCGGCGGTACGGCGTCTCGATGAAACCGAACCGGTTGATGCGCGCGAACGACGAGAGGTAACCGATCAGACCGATGTTCGGACCTTCGGGCGTCTCGATCGGGCACATGCGGCCGTAGTGACTCGGGTGCACGTCTCGCACTTCGAAGCCGGCGCGCTCACGCGACAGACCACCCGGACCGAGGGCCGAAAGACGCCGCTTGTGCGTCAAACCAGCCAAGGGGTTCGTCTGGTCCATGAACTGCGACAGCTGCGACGATCCGAAGAACTCTTTGATCGCCGCGACGACCGGACGGATGTTGATCAACGTCTGCGGCGTGATCGCCTCGACGTCTTGCGTCGTCATGCGCTCGCGCACGACGCGCTCCATGCGCGACAGACCGACGCGCAACTGGTTCTGGATCAACTCGCCAACCGTGCGCACGCGGCGGTTGCCGAAGTGGTCGATGTCGTCGGGGAAGTAGGTCGCGTCGCGGTTGTGCAGCTTCACGAGGTAGCTGACGGTCGCGAGGATGTCGGACTTCGTGAGTGTGAAGTCGGCGCCGGCACGGCCCGCGTCGACATCGGCCTGCGGGATCGGCAGGTCGAAACGCTTCAGACCGAGAAGCGGGTACTCCTTCGAAAGCTTCTTCGACACCTTGTGGCGACCGACCTTCGCGAGGTCGTAACGCTTCGGGTTGAAGAACAGGTTTTCGAGCAACGCGCGCGCCGAGTCGGGGGTCGGCGGCTCGCCCGGACGCAACTTGCGGTAGATGTCGATGAACGCTTCGTCGACGGTTCCCGTGTGGTCCTTCTCGAGCGTGTTGCGCATCGACTCGTAGGGACGGCCCTGGTCGTCGACAATGAGGTTGAGCAGCTCTTCGTCGGACTCGCCGAACCCGAGCGCCTTCAGCAACACGGTGACCGGCTGCTTGCGCTTGCGGTCGATACGGACGTAGACGACGTCCTTCTTGTCGATCTCGAACTCGAGCCACGCACCGCGGCTCGGGATCATCTTGGCGTCGACGATTTCCTTTTCGGGTGACGTCTTGTCGGCGTTGACGCCGAAGTACACGCCCGGCGAACGGACGAGCTGCGAAACGACGATGCGCTCGGTGCCGTTGATGATGAAGGTGCCGCGGTCGGTCATCATCGGGAAGTCACCCATGAAGACCGTCTGCTCTTTGATCTCACCGGTCTGCGCGTTCATGAACCGCGCGGTGACGAACAGCGGGCGCGCGTACGTCATGTCGCGCTCGCGGCACTCGTCTTCGGAGTGCTTGGGCGGGTCGAAGACGTGGTCGGTCAGCTCGAGCTTGAGCTGACCGGTGAAGTCCTCGATCGGCGAAATGTCGCGCAAGACCTCCGCGACACCTTCGTCGAGGAACCAGCGGAACGAATCGGTTTGAACTTCGATGAGATTCGGAAGGTCTTTGACCTCCCGCAGCTTCGAGAAGGACAGACGCTCACGGGACGCGAGACGAGCCAACGTCACTCCAATCCGGGGACGATCACAGAGCGGAACAGCAGCCGGCCTGCACGGGGTTACCGGCAGGACGTCGACGCGAAGCGCTCCGGGCATTCGGGCGCGCGTCGAAAAGGTCAGAAGAGAACAGGAGGCACGAGCGGGCAGACACGGCTCTCGCAAGCATAGCGCGCGAAAGGACGGGGTGCCAAATACCTACTCCAAGTGTTGCCGGGGAGGATAAACCTCGTGCCCGCTCCCGGCAACCACCGGAGCAAGATTTCTGCCGAAAGTGCTCCCTGACCAGGGATTACTTCAGCGTGACCTGAGCGCCCGACTCCTCGAGCTTGGTCTTGGCCTTCTCGGCGTCTTCCTTCGAGACCTTCTCGAGGACGGGCTTCGGCGCGCCGTCGACGAGGTCCTTGGCCTCCTTGAGGCCCAGGCTGGTGAGCTCGCGGACGACCTTGATCACCTGGATCTTCTTGTCGCCGGCCGCCTCGAGGATGACGTCGAACTCGTCTTGCTCCTCGGCCGCGGCTTCGCCAGCCGCCGCCGGGCCACCCGGGCCGGGCGCGGCCACTGCGACCGGGGCCGCGGCGGTGACGCCGAACTCTTCTTCGAAGGCCTTCAAGAACTCGTTCAGCTCCAAGACCGTCATGTTCTTGAAGACGTCGAGCAGCTCGGTGGTGCTCATCGTTGCCATTACTTACTCCTGCTCTTCTTGCTCGGATGCTGTTGACGCTGCGGCTTCGGCCTCGGGCGCTGTCGTTTCGGCGACGGGCGCTTCGACTTCCGCGGCAGCGTCTGCTGACTGGTCGGATTCGCCACCATCGGGGGCGGCTGACGCCGCCGTCCCGGGCCGCGACTCCTCCGTGGCTGGACGAGTGTCGATATACGCCTTCAACCCGTACGCAAAGTTGCGTGTGAACGCCTGGAACAAGCCCGCCGCTTTGGTGAGCGGGGCCTGGAACCCGCCGGCCAACCGGGCGAGCAGCTGCTCGCGGGGCGGCACGTCGGCGAGAGCCTCGACGTCCTTGCTCGTGAGCAGGCGGGGCCCGAGGACACCGCCCTTCACGATCAGGTTCGGGTTGTTCTTGGCGAAATCGCGCAGCGCCTTGGCCGCAGTGACCGCATCGCCGCCGTCGCGCCGCACGAACGCGATCGCAACCGGGCCGAGGAGCTGGTCGGTCAGCTCGCCGAGGCCGGCGTCACTGGCCGCGCGGCGCGCCAGGGTGTTCTTGAAGATCTTGTAGTCGGTCGCCGCCGGCCGCAGCGCGGCGCGCAGGTCGGCGATTTCGGAGACCGTGAGCCCGCGGTACTCGGTGAGCATCGCAGCGTCGGAGCTCTCGAGGCGCTCTTTGATCTCGTCGATGACCGCGGCCTTGCGCTGAATTTGCGCGCTGGCCGCGTCGGCCTTCGTGGGCATGTTGTTTCCACCTCTTTCGGCGGGCCCCTGTTCCCGAGGGTTTGGAGCCCATTACCTCGCCACGGCGAGACCGAAGGTCTTCGGCGTTCGGTTGACGGCTGAAGATGCTAGCGGATCGGGCAGCCGGCCCCCGTCGGAGCGCCTAGCGTCCCGCCGATGGACGGCGCCCAGATCGCTGCTCTCGCGCACCGCAACCTCGGTGACTTCGTGCGTTTCGTCGCCCGGCTCGAGAGCGGCCCGTTGCTCGATGCCGACGGTGTGGTCGCCGCGTGCGGGGGTCCTGACCATCCGGCCACGCGCCAGATCGTGCGGTCGGATGCGACCCTTGCTCCTGACGCGTGGGCCGCGCGCGTCGACGACTTCGTCCGCGGCGAACGGCCGCTCGGCCTGCGTGCTCGCACGCGTGGGCGCCGACGACGAACTCATCAAGCCGCTCGAAGACCGAGGTTTTCGAAACTGGTCGGACTCGCCCGAGATGGTGTGCACCGCGGCGCTCGAGCCGCGCGAACCGCCGGCGGGCGTCACCGTTCGGTTCGCGGAAACCGCCGCCGACGCCCTCGCCTACGCGCGCATCGCCGGCGAGGCATTCGCGCACTTGCTCATCGACGCCGACGTCACGCGCACCACGCTCGAACGCCCCGACGTCTTGCTCGCCGACGACTGCATCGTTTCGCTCGCCGAGATCGACGGTGAACCGGTTGCGGGCGCGCTCGTCACACTCTTCGGTCCGGAACCAATCGCGTACGTGAGCTGGGTGGCGTGCGCCGATGCCGCGCGCGGGCGCGGCCTCGGCGACACGGTCACCCGCGCCCTCACGAACGAAGCATTCGCAAGGGGTGCCCAACTCTGCACGCTCGAAGCGTCATCGTTCGGCGAGCACACCTACGCGCGCATGGGTTACCGCGAGATCTATCGCTACAACACGCTGATTCGGATGTTGCGCTAGCCCGCTTGCCACTCGGCGTTCAGCGCGCCCTGCACTTTGATCACCCAGATGAAGAACCCGATGAACGGAATGAACGTCCAGAAGCCGGTGACGCCGCTCACTCGTTTCGGCTTCCCCGACTGGGCGTACATGTTCCCGACTTCCGAAGGGATCAAGAACACGTTGACGATCCCGATCACGATGCCGATGACCAGGCCGATCGGGCCGCCCACTCCGTTGCCGGTGCGGTCCTTCATCTCGCGGAAGACTTGGTAGGTCCAGTACAGGAAGTAGATCCCGAGCGTGATGATCGAAAGGCCGATCACCGCCCACGGGTTGCGGACTTTGCCAACGGGCCCTCGGCCGGCCGGTGCCATGGCCGCCGCGGGTGCCGGGGCCGGGGGCGGCGGCGCCGGAGTCGGATCGGTCATGACAGGTCCTCCCGCTCGGATCACAAACGCACGATCTGGCGCGAGTGTTACACGAAATCCTGCGCGTCACGAGGATGATCGGTACGGTCGTCCACCCATGACGATGACGCCCGCCACCAGGGAGTTTCTCGTACGCCTCGAGGAGCTGTTCGACGCCCGGGCCTGGAAGAACCTCGACCGCGGCGCGATTTCGGTCGGCTCGGCCGACGGCACGACGCTCGTCCGGTTGCCCCACACGACCGACCACGAACGCGACATCGAACTCGAGATCGACGACCGCCGCGTGATCGTGCGTTACGCGCCCGAATCCGTCGAGTTCACGAGCCGCGACGAAGCACACGAGTTCATCGAGATGGTCGGCAACGGTCGGGTCGTACTCGAACTCGAGCGCGGACCGCTGTGGACCACCATGCGCAGTTACCGCGACAACCTCGCGCGCCCGTTCCGGCGCACGCGCATGCCGTGGCCGCGCATCCCGCCGAAGACGGAACGCCGGCCCTTCGGTTTTGTCTAGGCCTCGACGCGCGCGTCGGTGGAGATCTTGATGCCCGGGCCCATCGTCGACGACGTCGACGCACTCCTCAGGTAACGGCCCTTCGCGGCAGCCGGCTTGGCGCGCATCAGCTCGTCGAGCACGGCGCCGTAGTTCTGCGTCAGCGCGTCGACCGAGAAGCTCGCTTTGCCGATCGGCACGTGCACGTTGCCGTGGCGGTCGGTGCGGTACTCGACCTTGCCGCCTTTGAACTCGGAAACGGCTTTGCCGACATCGGTGGTGACCGTGCCCGTCTTCGGGTTCGGCATCAAACCGCGCGGGCCGAGCACGCGGCCCAAACGACCGACCTGGCCCATCATGTCGGGCGTCGCGATCGCGATGTCGAAGTCCATGAAGCCTTCGTTCTGCACGCGGTTCACGAGATCATCGGCGCCGACAACGTCGGCACCCGCTTCTTGCGCGTCGCGCGCGGCGTCGCCCGCTGCGAAGACGGCAACGCGCACGTCCTTGCCGGTGCCCGCGGGCAGCGAGACCGTGCCGCGCAGCATCTGGTCGGCCTTGCGGGGGTCGACACCGAGCCGGAACGCGGCTTCTACGGTTTCGTCGAACTTCCGAGTCGCGAGCTGCTTGACGAGCTCGAACGCCTCGGTCGGTTCGTAATCCTTGGCCCGGTCGTAACGGCGGGTCGCGTCGACGTACTTTTTGCCGTGCGGCATGTTCGCTCCTTTGCAAGCTCCCTCGGGTCCCGTACTCCGCCGGCGAGGTCGTCCGGCGGCGGGCAACACAAAAACGCTATTTGACTTCGATGCCCATCGAGCGGGCGGTGCCCTCGATTTGTTTCATCGCGCCTTCGATGTCGATCGCATTGAGGTCGGGCATCTTGGTCTCGGCGATCTGACGCACCTGGTCTTTGGTGACCGAACCCGCAACTTCGCGGCGCGGGTTCTGCGCGCCCTTGTCGAGACCGGCGGCCTGGCGCAACAGCACCGGCGCGGGCGGCGTCTTCGTTACGAAACTGAAGGTGCGGTCTTCGTAGATGGTGATCTCGGCCGGCACCACTGTGCCGCGCTGGTTTTCCGTCGCGGCGTTGTACGCCTTGCAGAAATCCATGATGTTGATGCCGTGCGGACCGAGCGCGGTACCGACCGGCGGCGCGGGTGTTGCCGCGCCGGCCTGGATCTGAATCTTCACGATCGCCGCGACGCGACGCTTTGCCATCGAACTACTCCTACAACTTCGCGACGTCGCCGAACTCGAGCTCGACGGGTGTTTCGCGACCAAAGATGTTCACGAGCACCTTGAGCTTCGAGCGGTCGACGTCGATTTCACTGATGACACCGTTGAAGTCGGCGAACGGACCGGTGACGACCCGCACCTGCTCCGCGACCTCGTATTCGAGCCGCGGCCGCACTTTCTTCTCGCTCGCCGGGCCTTCTTCTTGCACGCCGGTGCCGAGGATGTCTTCGACTTCCTTCTTGGAAAGCGGCGTTGGTTTGGCGCCACTCCCGACGAACCCGGTCACGCCCGGCGTGTTTCGCACGACGTACCAAGCGTGGTCGTCGAGATCCATACGCACGAGCAAGTAGCCCGGGAAGACCTTCTTTTGCACGACGACCTTGCGGCCGTTCTTGAACTCGATGACGTCTTCCATCGGGATGACGACTTCGAAGATGCGATCCTCGACCGCCATCGAACGCACGCGGCTCGCGAGGTTCGACTTCACCTTGTTCTCGTAACCGGCGTACGTGTGCACGACGTACCAACGACCGGGACGGTCGAACGGACTCGGCTCGTAACGCTGGCTCGCGGCGCCGTCGATCTCTTCGATCTCGATCAACTCGGCGTCGCCGAGCGTAGGCTCGACGACTTCGACGATCTCGTCGAGTTCGTCTTCCACGCCGGGCGCTTCCGCCTGTTCGTCGCGACCGGCTGCGTCGAGGCCTTCGACGACTTCTTCAACCGCGTCGGCGACTTCTTCAACTGCGTCGGCGACTTCTTCAACTGCGTCGGCGGCGGGCGCGTCGGACTCGTTGGAGGCGTCGTCGTTCGACGACGCATTGTTCGATTCAGGAGTTTCGAATTGAGACATGGACCGCGATCAGAAGATGTAGTTGACGATGTGGACCGACAACCAGTCGAATCCGAAGATCAGCGCGGTCATGAAGACAAGACCGACGACGACCACGACCGTGCTCTGCCAGATCTCTTGGCGGGGCGGCCACGCGACCTTCTTCATCTCGCCGCGAACTTCGGCAAAGTACTGGCGCGGTCCGGTGCGTTCGACCTGCGGATTCGGCGCGCGTTTCGCGCGGTCGGGCTGCTGCGGGCGGTCGGCGCCCTGCTTGGCCATCGCTCGCTTCGTTTGTCGATTCATGTTGCCTCGGAACGGACGGGAAGTGAGCAGGGCACGAGGGACTCGAACCCCCAACCGCCGGTTTTGGAGACCGGTGCTCTACCAATTGAGCTAGTGCCCTCGGACCGGCATCCTGGCCTTGGGGGGCCGACCCACGAGGATAGCAGCGAAAAACTCGCCGGCTCCGTGCGGCGGGAGGCCCTGACTGGGGCCTTAGCCGGCGAGGGCGAGCGCCCGGCGGCGCGATCGCGCGATCAAGACGGCGGCCGTCGCGCCCGCGGCCAGCGCACCGCCGCCGATCGCACCGGCATACGCGAGCCTGCGACCCGAGAGCAGCGTGCGGCGCGCACTGCCTTCGGCGACATCGGTGATCGCGGCCAGCGTCTCGCCGAGGAGGCCGGGTGTCGGTTCGACGTAGCGCGAACGGAGCATCGCAAGTGTGCGCAGCAGGCGGCGGTAACGCGCGAGCTCGGCCTGGCACCGCAAGCACGACGACACGTGCTGTTCCACTTCGTCGTCGACTGCGTCTCCGTCGACCAGCGCAGGCAACAACACGGTGACCTCGTCACACCGCATGAGCTTCGGCTCCTTCGTCGTACAAGACGTCGCGGAGCTTGCGACGCGCCCGGTGCAGACGAACTTTCGCCGCCGCGACACTGATGCCCAGCTCGTCTGCGATTGCTTCGTGCGGCAAGTCGTACACGTCTTTCAAGACGACGACACTGCGAAGCTTGGCGGGTAGCTCGTCGAGCGCGGCGCTGATGCGATCGAGCGCCTCCGCCGACTCCGCCCCTTCCGCGACCTGCTGCTCCGCCCGGGCGTCGACCGGCTCGAACGACTCGTCGAACGGTTCGGCGCGCTGGCGGCGCCGCTTGTGCATGTGGGTCGAGGCCGCGTTGGCGGTAATCCGGTAGAGCCACGTGGAGAATTGCGCGTCGCCGCGGAACTTGCCGATGCCTTTCCAGGCTCGCAAGTAGGCGTCCTGCACCACGTCGCGCGCGTCCTCCTCGTTGCCCGTCAGACGGCGCGCGAGCGTGAAGGTGTCGACAAATGTGCGGCGCACCAATTCGTCGAACGCCTCGCGGTCGCCGCTCCGTGCGGCGCCGATCAGCTCGGCCTCGTCCAAACGGGACCTCCGTTCGTGTGGAGGTTTCGACCAGGAACGCCCCGAAAGGGTTACGTCCCTGGTCAGGAGGCGGGTTCGGGCTAGCGGGTCTCGCGGTGCAGCGTGTGCCTGCGGTCCCAGCGGCAGTACTTCTTCATCTCGATCCGCTCGCGGTCGTTGACCTTCGATTTGATCGTGATGTAGTTGCGCCGCTTGCACTCTTCGCAGGCCAGCGTGACCTTGATTCGCTTGTCATTCTTCGGCACGTTCTCGCCTGTCTGTTGCTTGCTTGCGTTGGTAGCGGAGGCGGGACTCGAACCCGCGACCCCACGATTATGAGCCGTGTGCTCTAACCGACTGAGCTACTCCGCCGTGTCTGGAGCGGGCCCGCAGGCCCACTCCGGCGAGCCCCCTTACGGACTTGAACCGTAGACCCCTTCCTTACCATGGAAGTGCTCTGCCGACTGAGCTAAGGGGGCGAGACAGAACAGGATAGCCGCCCCCCGAATCTCGCTCCGACGGTCATAATCGCCGCCGTGCGCACTCGTCTGGTCGAGCGTGGCGACGCCGACACGATCCGAGCGATCTACAACCGCGAGGTTGTCACCACCACGGTCACCTTCGACCTGGTGGAACGAACTGCGGCAGAACAACTCGTCTGGATCGACGAGCACACCGGTGGCCATCCGGCGATCGTGGCCGTCGACGAAGAAAACGACTTGGTCCTCGGCTTCGCGTCCCTGTCGCCGTACCGCTCGCGGCCCGCGTACGCACCCACGGTCGAGGATTCCGTCTACGTGCACCCCGACCAGCGCGGCCGCGGTGTCGGCCGGCTGTTGCTCGCCGACCTCGTCGAACTCGCCCGCGACCATGGCTTCCACTCGATCATGGCCCGCATCGTCGGGGGTCACGAGGCCTCGATCGCGCTGCACCGCGCGTGTGGCTTCGAGGAAGTGGGCCGCGAACGCGAAGTTGGCCGAAAATTTGGGAAATGGCTCGACGTCGTCCTGATGCAACGGATGTTGTGACGGCATGCCGGATCACCTCGCCTGTGTGGGATTCGATATCCAATCGAACGACGCGCTGGGCGAACTCGTCATGGGTCTCGCTCAGGTCTCGCGCCGCGAGGAAGGAGCCGGCGGGACGCGTCTTCATTGGGAAGACGACTCGGGCGCGGCGTTCGCCATGTTCGTGGACGAACGCGGGAGCATCGTGTGCGGCAAGCCGACGTTTCGCCGCGGTCCGAACATCGCGGCCCGCCCGACAGTGGCAATCGCCGATCCGCGCGGGTGCCCGTTCTGCGGGATCGAAAACGTCGAGGTCCTGCAACTCGGAGAGATGGCGTACCCGCTCGCGATCGAGCTCGACGACTGGCACCTCGGACCCATCGACGCGGCGAGCGCGCGTCCGGAGATGCACGCAACCGCGTTCGCCGAAACCCTGACGGTCTACGCCGACGAATCCGGCTTCGCCGACCATCGAGCAACCGAAGATCTGCAAATGGCGACGAAGTCGCTCATCCCCACCGGTCTGTTCACCGGTGGGTCGTCACCCGTGACCGCGCGGGCGAGGTTCACGGGTTTCGTGCAGAGTGCCGCCACGCCGACGAACTCGTTTACGGGCATCGCATTCCGCACGGCGCGCGTCGAAACCTTTGCGATGACGATCGACGTCGTGGCGCCACTCAGCGCGGACGCCATGGCTCCCGGCAATGTCGTCCAGGGGGACTTCTGGATCGTTGGTTCCCGCCCGCAAAGCTGACGCACACCAACGAAAGCGTGGGCCGGGTTGCGCGGTTACGCGCTCGGGACGCCCGCCTTGAGCTTTTCCATGAGGTGTTCGATGTTGAAACTCGCCGGCGCCTGCCGCGGTGGGAACTCGACGAGCGTGCTGAGCATGTTCGCGACATACGCCTGCGCGGGGACGAGGATCCACGCGCGCGAGAGCAGCCAGTCGTAGTACGTGTTCGACGTGATGTCGGCCCGCTCATATGGATCAGTTCGCAGGTTGAAGATCTTCGGGACGCGCAGAACGGTGTAGGGCTCCGCCCACACTTGCAGCGTCCCTGTGGCACGTTGCTCGAGGAACACGAGCTTCCAGTTGTTGAACCGGAATGCCGTGAGGTCGCCGTCGTCGGAGACGTAGAAGAAGTGTTGGCGCGGGCTCTCGTCGACCTCACCCGTGAGATACGGGAGCTGGTTGAAACCGTCGAGGCAGACCTTGTAGTTCACGCCGTTGAGTTCGGTGCCGGCGCGCAGACGCTCGGCGATCTGCGGTTCACCAGCTGCTGCGAGCAGCGTCACAAACCAGTCGTTGTGGCTCATGATCCCGTTCAGCACCGTGCCCGCGGGAATGCGGCCCGGCCAGCGCACCACTGCCGGAACGCGATACGCACCTTCCCAGTTCGAGTTCTTCTCGTTGCGGAACGGCGTCATGCCCGCGTCGGGCCAGGTATTCATGTGCGGGCCGTTGTCGGTCGAGTACACAACGATCGTGTCGTCGGCAATGCCCAACTCGTCGAGCGCGTCGAGGAGCTCGCCGATGACGTCGTCATGGTCGATCATCGTGTCGTGGTACTCGGACTGCCAGCGTCCGGCCCGACCCTTGCTCTGCGACTTGACGTGCGTCCGGAAGTGCATGTGCGTCGTGTTGAACCAGAGGAAGAACGGCGTTGCGCTTTCGTGCTGGCGGCGCATGAAATCGATGGCCGCGTCGCGGAACTCTTCGTCGCACGTCTCCATGCGCTTCCGGTTGAGCGGACCGGTGTCTTCGACGCGCTGGGTCCCGTCGTCATTGGCCCACGAGTGGATGACACCGCGCGGACCGAAACGGGCGCGGAACCCTGGGATCTCTTCCTCGGTGGGGTAATCGTCTTCCTCGGGCTCTTCCTCGGCGTTCAAGTGGTAGAGGTTCCCGAAGAACTCGTCGAAGCCGTGCATCGTCGGAAGAAACTCGTCTCGATCGCCGAGATGGTTCTTGCCGAACTGACCCGTCGCGTAGCCGCACGACTTCAACGCGGTCGCGATCGTCGGGTCCTCGGCGCGCAGCCCGATGTCGGCGCCGGGCATCCCGACCTTGGTCAGACCCGTGCGATACGGGTTCTGGCCGGTGATGAAGGCCGCCCGCCCCGCCGTGCAGCTCTGCTCGCCGTAATAGTCGGTGAAGCGCACGCCTTCGGACGCGATGCGATCGATGTTCGGCGTCCGGTAGCCCATCAAACCATCGGTGTAACAACTCAGGTTCGAGATGCCGATGTCGTCGCCCCACAACACCAGAATGTTCGGCTTCTGATCCGCCATCACCGCTCCTCGATCCGGCCCGATCCGCGTTGAATCGACTGCCTAACGTGGTTTCGCGCCGGGCGACCTCCCCCGTGCCGGGTGCGTGTGGACGCAACGTAGCGCGCGGTGCGGCGTCAACGAGATGGATGGTGGGCCGGGTTGGATTCGAACCAACGTAGCGGTAACGCAACGGGTTTACAGCCCGTCCCCTTTGGCCACTCGGGTACCGACCCGGATCTAATCTAGCCAACCGCTGTCGTCTCCTCAGGAGCGAAATCATGCCCAGCTTCGACGTTGTCTCCGAGGTCGATCTCCAAGAGGTGCGCAACGCCGTCGACCAAGCCCACCGCGAGCTGTCGACGCGCTTCGACTTCAAAGGCACCGACAGCAAGGTCGAGCTCAAAGAGAACTCCATCGACATCGAGTCGGCGTCCGAGGAGCGGCTGAAAGCCGTCGCGCAAGTGCTCGAAGAGAAGATGGTGAAGCGCAAGGTCTCGTTGAAGGCGCTCGACTACGGCAAGGTCGAAGAGGCGACACAGGGCCGCGCCCGCCAGCACATCACGCTCGCCGTCGGTATCAACGACGAAAAGGCGCGCGAGATCGGCAAGTTCATCAAGGGGCTCGGCCTCAAAGGCGTGCAACATCAAGTGCAGGGCGACCAGCTGCGCATCACCGGCAAGAAGCGCGACGACCTGCAAACCGCGATTGCGAAGATGCGCGAGAAAGACTTCGGCGTCCCATTGCAGTTCACGAACTTCCGCGACTGAGTTACGCCGGTGGCGTGAGCGTGATGGCGTGCTCGGGGCAGGCCGCAACGCACAGCCCGCAGGCGTGGCACGCGTCGGCGTGCGGCGTGTAGGCCGTCAGCCGCTTGTGGGCTCGGCTCTTCAGCTTCTCGAAGAAGCTCAACGCCGCGAAATCGGCGTCGTCGATGCGGCGCACTTCGAAGACGTCGTTCGGACAGACGTCGACGCAGTCGTGCTTTGCCTCGCAGCGCCCGTGGTCGACGACCGGCGTCCAACTGCCCGCCGGAGCGTTGCAGCGCTCGCCGGGCCGGTCCGGGGCAGCCGCCGCGTTCCGCTTCTTGGCCAAGCGGCCGTCGTCGGATTGGTCGCTCACGCACCGAATTTCTCATTGACCCCTGCCGTCGGCAAGCGCGTGCGTCTACCATTTCGGCTGGCTGTGCACGCTCGGTACGCCGAGTGCCGGATTCCTAGGGGTGGGGAATCAAGTGAAGTCACGGATGACAGTGCTCGCGGTCGCCGCGATCGTCGTCGACCGGCACGTCGGTTGCCCACACGTACTCGGCGAAGGGAACGTTCACGATCACGCTGACCGTTACCGACAGCTACGGCGTGGTGAGCACCGCCGTGACGAAGAAGGTCACGATCTCGTAGCGCCGACATGCGAAGAGGCGGGACCCAAAGGTCCCGCCTCTTGCGCGTCGGCAAACGTGAGATCAGTACGAGTGTGCGTGCGTGTGCCGCAAGCGCGCGACGCGCTCGGCGGTCGGCGGGTGCGTCTGGAAGAGGTTCGCGAACTGCACCTGACGACCGGTCAACGGGTTGATGATGTACGCCGTCGCATGCGCGGGATCGACGTCCATCGGAACCTGCTTCGCGTACGCGTCGATCTTCTCGAGCGCACGGGCGAGCGGCTCACCGGTACCGAGCAGTTCGGCACCGCTGCGGTCGGCTTCGAACTCACGCGACCGGGAAAGCGCCATTTGCAACAGCGCCGCCGCGATCGGGGCGAGGATCATCATCGCAAGCAAGCCGAACACGTTGTTGCCGCGGTTGCGACCACCGCCGCCGAGACCGCCGAACATCGCGCCGAACATGAGCATGCGGGCAATCATGGTGATGCCCAGCGCGACCGCTGCTGCCACGGATGAGATGAGGATGTCGCGGTTGCGAACGTGCGAGAGCTCGTGCGCGAGCACGCCGCGCAACTCGTCTTGGTCGACGACTTGCAACAAGCCTTGCGTGACCGCGACGGCGGCGTGATTCGGGTCGCGTCCGGTTGCGAACGCGTTGGGCTGCGCGGCCGGACTGATGTAGACGGAGGGCATCGGAAGATTGGCCCGTTGCGTGAGCTCGCGGACGATGGCATAGAGCTGCGGCGCCTCGGCTTCGGAGACCGGCACCGCGCCGGCGGCCTTCACTGCGATCTTGTCGGAGAACCAGTAGGAGCCGCCGACGAAGACGATGGCGAGGATCAGGCCGATGAAGAGTCCGCCCGATCCGAACAGGGAGCCGATCCCCAAGAAGAGAGCACCCAGCACAGCGAGCAGGACAGCGGTCTTGACGTTGTTGCGGAACATTGCGTTCATCACCTCTGACGAGATGAACACCGGGCGTGGTCCCGGCGTTCCCGCTGGACCCCGAAATCCGCGGCTCAGCGGCAGTTGCTACTCAACCAGGCCGGTCTGGGAGCCGACTGCGAAAGGTAGGAGCGGGTCCGCATGGAGGACTCGCGGGCGAGGACAGGGACACCCCGCGCATGGCTATCAGTCACGTCAGTCTCGGGCCGATCGAGCGTTACCTCCAGGAGATGTTCGACCGCAACGCCAGCGACTTGTTGCTGACCCCCTACGCCAAGCCGCTCATCCGCATCGAGGGTCAGCTCATGCCGATCGAGGACGAGCCCGAACTCGACCAGGACCACTGCGAGCACCTCGTGCTGTCGGTCCTGACCGAAGACCTCAAGCAGACGCTCCGTACCGACAAGGAGGTCGACTTCTCGTTCTCGTGGAACGGTGTCGCCCGATTCCGTGCCAACTGCTTCTTTCAGATGGGCGCGATCTCGATGTCGCTGCGGATCATCCCGCTGAAGCTGCCGACCCTCGACCAGCTTGGCCTGCCGCCGGCCATCGAATACTTCGCGAACCTGCCGCAGGGATTGGTGTTGGTCACCGGTCCGACGGGCTCGGGCAAGTCGACGACGCTCGCCGCGATGATCAATTACATCAACGAAAACAGGCGGAATCACATCCTCACGATCGAGGACCCGGTCGAGTACGTGCACCCGCACAAGAACTGCGCCGTGAGCCAACGGGAAGTCGGCTACGACACCCACTCGTTCTCCCGGGCGCTGCGGGCCGCCCTTCGTGAAGACCCCGACGTGATCCTCGTCGGTGAGATGCGTGACCCCGAGACCGTGCAGTTCGCGCTCTCGATTGCGGAAACTGGTCACCTCGTGTTCGCCACGCTGCACACGAACGACGCCCCGCAGGCCCTCGACCGCATCTCCGACATGTTCCCGGCCGAGCGCCAGAACCAGATCAAAGTGCAGTTGTCGGCGTGTCTGTCGGGCGTCGTTTCGCAGCGGCTGATTCCGCGTATTGGCGGCGGCATGGTCGCTGCCTTCGAGATCCTCGTTGCCAACAACGCGGTGCGGGGCCTCATTCGTGAGGGCAAGACGCACCAGGTCCGCAACATCTTGTCGTCGGGCCGCAACGAAGGCATGTGCACGCTCGAAACGTGGCTGAACATGCTCGTGCAGAACAACTGGATCACCTACGAGGATGCGGTGACCCGCTCGATGCACCCGAAGGAAATCAAGCCGCCGGTGCCGGTTCCGGCAATGGCCGGCAACGGCAAGAGCTGACGCCTTCGCCGCTTCTTTGCAGTTCGTGCTGAACCTCGGCACGCCGGTCGTGCTTTGTACGACCATTGCGGGTGTTCGGAACAACCGTGTACGTCTTCGGCCGGATATCGAAGTTCGAGTTCGTCAAGCCGGCCATGTTCGACGACCGCCAAGCCTTCTGCCGACCGCGGCGCTGCAACAAATGGCGGACAACAAGAAATGAGGGGAGGGCTCGCGCCCTCCCCTCACTTCGAGAACTTCAACGCTTACTTACAGTTGGCACTCATGCTCGGTACGCCGGTCGTGCTGTTGTACGACCATTGCGGGTCACCGGCGGGCGAACCGTCGGTGTGAGCGTCGTCCCAGTAGCCGTTCGCGCTGGCCTTCTTCGGAATCGTGCTCAGGTACGGACCACCGTTGTTTGCAACAACCGTGTAGGTGTTCGGCGCAGTACCGAAGTTCGTGTTGGTCAGGTCGGCCATGATCTTGTCGTTGACCGCGACCGTTCCCGCCGTCGTGCCCTTCGTGCCCGGAGCGTTGCCCGAGTTGGCGGCCTTGAACGCGTTGAACGCGGTCTGGAAGGTCGTGGCCTCCGTCGCGCAACCATGCTGCCCGGCGCTCGACGTCAAGTTGCCGACCGCGAACACCACGATCCCGGCGAGGATGCCGAGAATCACGATGACGATCAAGAGTTCGACCAGGGTGAAGCCCTGTTCGATGAGATTTTTCTGGTCCTCGGACCGTTCAGTAAGCACGCATTGTCCCCTTCAAATCCGGGGCCCATGCGACCCCGCCTGTATCTGAACGGCGGGTCCGTCAAGGTTCTGAATAGGTCCGCCGGACTATTCGTCTCGCTAGCGACCAGCGTCACTTGGGGTGCAGGCTCTTGGTCTGGCTGAAGATCCCGTACATCGCCGAGATCAGTGCAACGGCCACGAATCCGACGACCAGACCCATGAAGATGATGACGGCGGGCTCGAAGAGCGATGTCAGCCGTTTGAGCTTGTATTCGAGTTCGCGGCCGTAATACTGCGCCGCGTTTTCGAGTTGGGTGTCGAGCGTTCCCGTGTCTTCACCGACGCGCATCATCTGTGTCGCGGCTTTTGGAAAGAGACCGCTGTCGATCACCGGCTGCGCGAGCCCTTCGCCTTCGAGCATGCGTTCCTGCGCCGCTTGCAACGCCGCTTCGAACACTTTGTTGTTCGTACCTTGGATCGCGGCCGCAATCGTGTCGGGGAGCGGAACGCCGGCCTTCACCATCGCGGCGACGATGCGACACACGCGTTCAGTGACCGCGTACAGCACGATCTCTTTGACGAGCGGGACCCGGAGAAACAATCGATCCCTCGCGTAGCGACCCTTCGCCGACTTGTGCATCCAGAGCGTCAGCGCAACAAAAAGGATGATCAGGGCGACCCACACGAACCAAAACTTTTGCGTGATATCAGAGATCCCAAGAAGCATGCGCGTCGGCAGGGGAAGTTTCGCGCCGAGGTTCTTGAAGAACTTCGTGAACTTGGGCAACACCCACACGGCCAAGATCACGACCGTGACGATCGACATGCCCATGACGACCATCGGGTACACGAGCGCGGATTTGATGACGCTCTTGGCCTCGACATCGCGCTCGATGTAGGCGGAGAGTTGGTCGAGCGACGTGTCGAGGTGACCCGTGAGTTCCGCAGATCGCAGAATCCCGATGTAGTACGGCGGGAACACCGCCTTGTGCTCGGCGACCGCGTCCGAGAACGGCATACCGTTTTGGATTTGTTCTCGCATGTCGGAGAGCATCTGCTTGAAGCGCTTGTTCCCCGAGCCGTCTTCGATCACTTCCAACGCCTCGGTGACCGGGATACCGGTGCGAACGAACGCCGCCATCTGACGCGAGAAGTGCATGACTTCTTGCTTCGGGACCCGCTGCGGCGCGAGCTCGAGTTCGTTGAAGGTCTTGCGCTGCTTCAGCTGCTGAACCTCGAGGTTGCGCATCAGCAACTGGTTGCGCAGCACATCCTCGCTCGGCGCTTCCGCCGTCTCTTTCACCTGAGTTCCGTCAGAACCGACGGCAACGTACTTGTAGGTGGGCATCGGAGGTCAGCCTTTGCTCAGAGGACGTACACGGTGCGCAGCACCTCTGCGATCGTGGTTTTGTCTTGCGTGACGAGCTCGACGGCTTGTTCGCGCAATGTGCGCATGCCCTGTTCGACCGCGAGGTTGCGCAGCTCGTTATGCGGCGCGTTCTCGACGATGAGCCCCTTGAACTCGTCCGTGACGGCCAGCACTTCGTAGATACCGACGCGGTCGTAGTAGCCGGTCGAACCGCAGAAGCTGCAGCCGGTGCCCATATAGAACGTCGTCTTCTGAGGGTCGCCGCCACCGCGTTCGTAGAACGCGAGTTCTTCGGGGTTCGGTTCGTACGGCTCGGCGCAGTTGGGGCAGATCTTGCGTACGAGCCGCTGACCGACGACGCCGAGCAACGACGACGCAACCAGGAACGGCTCGATACCCATGTCCATGAAGCGGTGCAGCGCGCTCGTTGCGTCGGTCGCGTGCAGCGACGACATGACGAAATGCCCGGTCAACGCGGCCTGCACGGCGATGCGCGCGGTTTCGACGTCACGGATTTCACCGACCAGGATCGCGTCCGGGTCTTGCCGCAAGATCGCTCGCAAGGCGCTGGCGAACGTCAGCCCGCTTGCTTCGTTGGTCTGAATCTGGTTGATCGTCGGGAACACGTATTCGACCGGATCCTCGACTGTGACGACATTGATGTTTTCGTCATTGATCGCCGTCAACGTGGCGTACAGCGTTGTCGTCTTGCCGGAACCGGTCGGGCCCGCGCAGATCACCATGCCGTAGGGCGACCGGATGAGATCGCTATAGCGCCCGTACGTGTGAGGGTTCATGCCGAGCGCGGGTAGCTCGATGACCGCCTTGGTCTTGTCGAGCACGCGGAGCACGCACTTCTCACCGAACACCGTCGGGGTCGTCGACACGCGGACGTCGAGATCGCGACCGGCAATGGTCACCGCGAGCTGGCCGTCTTGCGGCTTGCGTTTTTCGACGATGTTCATGTCGGACATGACTTTGATGCGCGAGACGAGCGACGCCCCCATGGCCGCCGGGAGCGTCATCGCTTCGTGCAGCGCACCGTCGGTACGAACCCGGATACGAACCACGTCGGGCATCGGCTCGATGTGCACGTCCGACGCCCGGGCGCGCACCGCGGTGTCGAGAATGAGGTTGACGACTTTGACGACCGGCGCGTTCTCGTCGACGACGGTCGTCGTGACCTGCTCGGTCTCCTTCGTCGACTTCCGTTGCTCGAGGCGGGCTTCGAACAGCCGCAACGCGTCACCGAGGTCGGCCGCGGGCGCGTACATGTTGTTGATGACCGCGTCGATGTCGGTCTGCGTCGACAAGCGCAACCGAACCGGCGTGCCGAGCTTCTCGATCAACTGCTCTTGCAAGTGTTCGCCGAGCGGATCGGCAACCGCGACGTCGAGGCGATCACCGTCACGAGCAATCGGGACCGCGTGCAGGCGACGCGCATCCTCTTCGGGCAACAGCGTGACGATCTCGCGGTCGAGCTCGGTGCGCGCAAGTTCGACGAACTCGACCTGCAGCTGCTCAGCCAGGACGTCGCTGAGACCGCGTTCGCTCAGCAGCCCGAGCTCGACAAGGATGTTGCCGAGACGCTTGCCCGACCCGGTTTGCGTCGTCAGCGCGTCGCGCAACTGGTCTTCCGACACGAGGCCTCGCCCGACGAGGATCTCGCCGAGCGGACGACCGGAGTGACGCGGGCCGCCTTCCTCGTCGACGGGGATCGCGGGCTTCGACGACGCGTCGTCGGGCCGCGAGGTGTCGAAGATCGAACGTTCGGCCGGAGCCGTTGCCGCCGGCGCCCCGGCGGGTGCGGCCGCTTTCCGGCCGAACGCGCGGCGAGGCGCCTTGGCGGGGGGCGCCGCGGGCGCATCGGTCGTGGCGCTCGCGTCTTTTTGCGCCTTCTCGGCGTTCTTCTGTCGCTTGGAACCCCGCTTGCGGGCGGACGACTTCTTGACCTTGACCTCACCCGTCATCGCGCTCGGCGGCAACGCGGGCTCGGGCGCCCGGTCGGCGAACGGATCGGGCGCGTCGGCGGTGTCGTTGAACTCGGGGATCGGCGGGAACTCGATCGGCGCGGGCGGCGGCGCAAACGTCGTCGGGCCGAAGCGAACCGGATCGGAGGGAGCCGCAGGCGGTGCCGGCAACGCGCTCGCGAGGTCGGACAGGTCGGGTCCCGCGGCTCGCGGGGTCAGGTCGTCGTCGACCACTGGCAAGATCGATTCGAGCATGCCGGGCGGAAGCGGGTTGTCGGCCCGCGCCGACGGGACGCGCGGGTCGGGCTCGGGCTCCGATTCCGCGCGGGCAGGCGCCGGCACAGGGGATTTCAGGGTCTCGACGGCCTCGACCTGTTTGCGCAGCTCATCGACCAGATCGCGGCCGGGAAGAAGCGTTTCGCCTTCGTCGCGCGGCGCGGGAAGCGGTTCGCGGGCCTCGGGCGCGCGTGTTTCCCCGGCCGGCGCCGCGGGAGCCTCGTCTACCGTGGTCGCCGGGCGCGATCCGGTCAGGCGCATGGCTGCACCCACGGGCGCGCCCGCCCGCCAAGCCACCACCCCGCGACCTCTCCGCGCATCCCGACCTCTCTCCCAGAACGTCAAGGTCTTCCTCGGCACGCGGGCGTCCCGGATCAAGGGCGGATCGAGGATCTGGGACTGATCAGGGAAATCGCTTCGCTGTCGCCTCAGTCGTAGTAGCCGGAGTGGACGTAGAGGCACGGGATGCCCTCGGCCCGGAACATCGCCACGTTGCGGCGGTCGTCCTCGAACGCCAACACCAGCTCGAACCCGGCGCTGCGCAACTCCCACACCGTCGCCTGCTTGAAGTCGCGGGCCAGGTCGTAGTCACCCCACGACCGCATGATCAGCAGGTCCCAGCGGATCGAGTACCGGTGCAGCCAGGCTTCGGTCAGGTGGTGGACGCGATGAGGCCGGGCGGTCAGCAGGACGATCTGGAGTTCGGGATCGAGGAGGTCGAGCAGGGCGCGCACCTCTTCGATAACCGGATCCTCGCCGCACGCGTCGAAGAACGCGCGCCAGTTCTGCATCGGCGATTCGAGGTAGTGCTGACGGCTGGTCGCGTCCGACAGCACGCCGTCGATGTCGACGACGACGGCGCGGCCGGGCGCGAGGGTGCCGGCCCGCACGGTCCAATGCTCGGGGACGTATCGCAGCGGAGTCAGTCCTCCGCCGGTTGCGAGCTCAGGTACTTCGCCTTGATGCCGTCGACGACTGTGGGGTCGGCGAGCGTGGTCGTGTCGCCGAGTGCTTGGTCTTCGGCAACGTCGCGCAACAACCGTCGCATGATCTTGCCCGAACGAGTCTTGGGAAGATCGTCGGTGAACAGAACCGTTTTGGGCTTCGCGATCGGGCCGATCAATTTCGCGACGTGGTCACGAAGTTCTTCGACGAGCGCGTCGCTCGCTTCGACTCCGGCGCGCAACGTTACGAACGCCGCAATCGCCTGGCCGGTCGTCGGGTCGGTCTTTCCGACCACCGCGGCTTCGGCCACGTTGGGATCGTCGACGAGCGCGTGTTCGACTTCGGTCGTCGAGATGTTGTGGCCCGAAACCAACATGATGTCGTCGACGCGGCCGAGCAGCCAGAAGTAGCCGTCGTCGTCGCGCTTGGCACCGTCGCCCGCGAAGTAGCGGCCGTCGAAGCGCGACCAGTACGTGTCGACAAAGCGTTGCGGGTCGCCCCAGATCCCGCGCAACATCGAAGGCCAGGGTCGCGTCAACACGAGATAACCCCCGCCGGGCACGCCGACTTCACGGCCGGCATCGTCGACAATGTTCGCTTCGAGTCCCGGCAACGGGAACGTCGCCGAACCCGGCTTCAACGTGGTCGCACCGGGAAGCGCACTGATCATGATCGCACCGGTTTCGGTCTGCCACCACGTGTCGACGACCGGGCAGCGCTCGCCGCCGATCACCTTGTAGTACCAGACCCACGCCTCGGGATTGATCGGTTCACCGACACTGCCGATCAACTTCAGCGACGAGAGGTCGTGGCGCGCGGGAAGATCGTCGCCCCATTTCATGAACGTCCGGATCGCAGTGGGTGCGGTGTAGAACTTCGACACCTTGTACTTCTCGACAATCGACCAGAACCGGTCGCGGTCGGGATAGTCGGGGGTGCCTTCGTACAACACCGATGTGGCGCGGTTCGCGAGCGGCCCGTACACGATGTAGGAGTGGCCGGTCACCCAGCCGACGTCGGCCGTGCACCAGTACACGTCGGTGTCGGGCTTCAGGTCGAAAACGTATTTGTGCGTGTACGCGACCTGGGTGAGATAGCCCCCGGTCGAGTGCATGATGCCTTTGGGCTTGCCCGTGGTGCCCGACGTGTACAGCAAGTACAGCAAGTCCTCGCTGTCCATTGCTTCGGCCGCACACGTTGCCGGCTGTTGCGCGACAGTTTCGTGCCACCAGATGTCGCGGCCGGCGGTCATCTTCACGTCGTTGTCGGTGCGCTTCAACACGAGGACGTGCTTGATGGTCGGCGTTTCCGACACGGCTTCGTCGGCGATGTCTTTCAGCGGCACGACCGTGCCGCGCCGCCATGCGCCGTCGGCGGTGATGAGCACACTCGCTTCGGCGTCGTTGATGCGATCGCGGAGAGATGCCGCGGTGAACCCACCGAACACGACCGAATGGGGGGCGCCGATGCGCGCGCACGCGAGCATCGCCGCGACCGTCTCCGGCACCATGCCCATGTAGATCGCGACGCGATGGCCCTTGCCGACACCGAGCGCCCGCAACTGGTTCGCAACCCGGCACGTCTCGTCGAGCAGTTCCTTGTACGTAACCGTGCGCGTGTCGCCGGGTTCGCCCTCCCAATAAAACGCAACCTGGTCACCGTGGCCGGCATCGATGTGGCGGTCGAGGCAGTTCTCGCTGACGTTGAGCACGCCGCCGACGAACCACTTCGCGTAGGGCCGGTTCCATTCGAGGATGGTGTCCCATTCCTTGTGCCAGTCGAGCGCAAGTGCCTGGACGGCCCAGAAGCCTTGCCAGTCGCGTTCGGCGTCGTCGTACACGTGCGCGTCGGTGAGCAAGGCTTGGTCGGCGAACGACTTGGGCGGCGGGAAGGTTCGTCCCTCTTGGAGGAGCGCTTCGAGAGTCTCGGCCATACGGTTGAAGTTACCGCCGGGTTCCCTTGCTCAGCACGACGACGTGATGGCCGCCGAGCCCACCGGGGTCGGTCAATGCCTCGGCTTCGGTTATCCGGCTGCGGCCGGCCAAGGCCTCGAGATCACCGCGATGCGCCCCCGCGCTCCAGGTTTGTCTTCCTTCTTCGACGAGCGCGTCGATTCCGAGATCGCGCAACCACGCCGCTTGCGACGCATGGGTACGGGCGGTAAATCCCGGCGCGCATGCGAAGAGTTGCTCGACGACGACATCAGCGGTGATGTCGAACGCGCCCGGTTCGCCCAAGGGATCAAAGCCGCGCTCGTGTCCGCGATAGGTCCGCATCCACTTGCGGCCGGGGAGGTCGCTCGCATCGGTCATGTAGTCGATCACTGCGACATAGCCGCGGCGCAGGACGAGATCACACGCTTCGAACCATGCGCGCATGCCGCGCGGGATCGGTGCGCGCGTCCCCGCCGGAACGTCGACACCCGGCGTTTCGTCGGCCGCAGGAACGAGCACCTCGACGAACCGGCCCGCGTCGACACCGACGCGCACTTCGTTCCAACGGTCGCCGTCGAACTCGGCAATACCGAACACGAGGTTGTCGAGCAGTTCGTTGGCGAGGACGACCGCGTCAGCCGCATCGAGCGCGGGCAGAACGTCGAGGCTCGCGAACACCGGGCCCGCGTTGCCCTGTGGCACCGGCGCGTCGCTCCCGGACGCGCGGACGAACGGCCCGAGCGCTTCGTCGGCCGGTTCGAGCGCGAGACGTGTGCGCTGTTCGGCGCGCAACACCGGCGACGACTCCACGAGCACGTAGCGCAAGGCGCGAAGACATTCGGGTGCGGCGCGCAGAATGTCGCGCGCG
Source organism: uncultured Actinomycetes bacterium (assembly GCA_963841195.1). Lineage (GTDB taxonomy): Bacteria > Actinomycetota > Acidimicrobiia > IMCC26256 > PALSA-610 > CAWJBX01. Next base: position 448,502 of record CAWJBX010000008.1, read on the forward strand.
AGGCGGCCGTTCCCGGCGCCCGCCTCGACGACGAGAAAGGGGTCGGGAGTGTCGAGCTCACGCCACCAACCGTCGAGCGCGCGCGCAACGCACGCGCCGTAGAGCGAACCGGTCTCTGGTGAAGTGACGAAGTCGCGTCCGGCGCGACCCGCGCCCCCACCTTCGGCGAAGAAGCCGCCCGCGCCGTAGAGCGCGACTTCCATGAAGCGGTCGAACGTGATCGGGCCTTCGCGATGTATGAGCGCGGCGATTTCTTGAGCCGGACTCAGGAGAACGCGACCTCACCGATCTTGGCGAAGATCTGCGGGTACACGCCGATGACCACGACAACGGCGGCCATCAACCCGATCGCAACGACCAACGGCTGCGGTATCACGTACGGCGTGCGGTCTTCGGTTGCGGGCGGCCGAATCCACATCTGCACGACCGGACGGAAGTAATAGAAGAACGCGATCACCGAGTTCACCGCCGCGATGACGCCGAGCGCGATCGCCCAGCCGGTTCCCGCATCGATAATCGAACGGAACATCACGAACTTGGCGAACCATCCCGCGAGCGGCGGGATACCGGCGAGCGACGCCAGGAAGAACGTCATCACAACGGCAAGTACGGGCGCGGTCTGCCACAAGCCGCTGTAACTGGATATCTCGGCCGACTTCGTCTTGCGCGCGACCGCGATCACCACGGCGAACGCACCCAGGTTCATCGCGCCGTAGATGAGCAAATAGACGACGACCGCGCTCATCGCCTGCGCGGCAACGCCGGGCTTGCCTTCGGCGCCCGCAATGCCGGCCGCCGCGAACGGTACGAGGATGAATCCGCCTTGCGCGACCGACGAGTACGCCAGCAGACGCACCATGTTCGTTTGCCGCAGCGCGGCCAGGTTGCCGACCGTCATCGACAGCGCGGCGAGCACCCACACGACCGGCCACCACATGTCGCCGGCTTTGCCGTTCTGGCCGTAGAACCCGAAATAGATGATGTTGATCAGCGCGACGAACCCGCCGGCTTTCGACGCGACCGACAGATAGGCGGTCACCGGCGTGGGCGCACCTTCGTAGGTGTCGGGCGCCCAGAAGTGGAACGGCACCGCGCTGACTTTGAACGCGAAGCCGACGAGCGACAAGAAGATCGCGACCGTCAACAGCGGCTGGTTGCCGGCGTTGGTCACATAGGCCGAGATGCCGGAGAGCAGCGTGGTACCGGTCTGGCCGAAGATCAGCGACATGCCGTAGAGCATGAGTGCCGACGACAGCACGCCGATCAAGTAGTACTTCACCCCGGCTTCGTTCGAACGCCGGTCGTGCTTGCGGTACGTGGCGAGGATGAACGTTGGAATCGAAATCGTCTCCAACGCCACGAACAGCGTGACCAAATCGCGCGCCGACGCCATGATCGCAAGACCGAACGTGGAAACGAGCAGCAGGAAATAGAACTCGCCGCGGTAGTAGTCGCCCTCGTTGATGTAGTCGACTGACAACAGCACGACGATGTACGTGACGACGACGAAGAATCCCTGCAACGCCAGTGCGTACTGGTCGACGACGAACGCACCACCGAACAACACGCGGTCGGTCCCGTCGTACGCGAGGGTGGCGATCGGGATGAGCGCCGCAAGCATCCCGACGGCCGCGATCGTCGACGTGCGCCACTGCTGTCGTTCCGGCAGCAGCAAGTCGGCGATCAGGATGACGAGCAGCGTCGCGACGATGACGAGTTCGGGCGCGAGCGCGTGCCAGTCGAAGACCGGCGACGGGAAACGCGCGGCGGAGGCGAGAATCATCAAGAGCAGGCACCCGGCTGAGTGTTGATAGCAGTGCAGATCGAGTGCGTCGAGGCCGTCACCGCGTTGTCGGTCACGCGGAAGATGATGTTCGGGAACACGCCGAGGGCGACGATCAACAGCAGGATCGGCACCCACGACGTCCACTCGAAGGCCGACACGTCGTGCACGTGCGCGTTGGCGAACTCAGGCTTGGGAACGCCGAACGCGACCTTCTGCAACATCCAGAGCAGATAGCCGGCGGCAAGCACGGTGCCGACCGCCGCGATCACCATGTACGTGCGGAACAAGGGTTCCGAGAGCGGATGGACGGGATTGAACGACGACAGGATCGCCGGGAACTCGCCCCAGAAACCCGCAAGGCCCGGTAACCCGAGCGACGCCATCGCGCAGAAGCCCAAGATCCATCCCATCTTGGGCGCCTGTTTCAACAGGCCGCCGAGTCTCGACATCTCGCGTGTGCCGTAGTTGTGCTGCACGGAACCGGCGAGGAAGAACAACATGCCGGTGATGAGACCGTGCGCGACCATGCCGAAGATCGCGGCATTGATGCCGACCGACGTGAGCGTCGCGATCGCGAGCATGACGAAGCCCATGTGCGCGACCGACGAGAAGGCGATCAGTCGCTTCATGTCCTTCTGCGCAAGACAACCCAGCGCGCCGTAGATGATGCCGATCACCGCGAGTAACGCGATCCATGGGGCCCACTTCTGGGCCGCATAGGGCAGCATCGGTAGGGCGATGCGAATAAATCCGTAGGTGCCGAGCTTCAGCAGAATCGCGGCCAGCAGCACCGATCCCACGGTCGGCGCCTCAGTGTGGGCATCGGGTAACCACGTATGGAACGGGAACATTGGCACTTTGATCGCGAAGCCCAGAAAGAGGCCGGCGAAGATCAAGAGCTGCGTGCTGTGCACCAACCCGGCGCCGGCCGCGTGTGACAACGCGACCATGTCGAAGCTGTGTTGTGCGCCCGGGATATTCGGCGCCACGTCGACCTTGAAGTAGAGCGCCAAGAAGCTCAGCAACATGAGCGCGGAACCAAACAGCGTGAACAAGAAGAACTTGATCGACGCGTATTCCTTGTTGGGTCCGCCCCACACCCCGATCAGGAAGAACATTGGGAGCAGCACGATCTCGAAGAAGACGAAGAACAAGATGAGGTCTTGGGACACGAACGTGCCGTTCATGCCGACTTCGAGAATGAGAATGAGCGCGAGGAACGCCTTCGGGTTGTGCGGTTCGGGAAAGTGGTTCCACGAGTAGATGATGCACAGCACGGTGATGAACGACGACAACGCGAGCAGCGGTAACGAGATGCCGTCGACCGCGACGTGATAGTGGGCGTTGATGACGTCGATCCACGGCTTGACAATGTTGAACTGCAGGACGCCGGTGTGGTCGTAGTCGAACCGGAAGAGGACAACGATCGTGACCGCGAACGAGGCGAGCGTGGCCAAGAGCGCCACGCTCTTGATCGCGCCCTCGTTCTCGCGCGGCATCAGCATGATGATCAAGGCGCCCACGAGAGGCAGGAACACGATCAGGCTGAGTGCCCAGGCGTCGAATCCAGTGGCTTGCATCGAGCGGGTTCCCTCCGCCTAAGTAAAGATCCAGAGCACGACCGCGAACAACGCGACGGCTAGTACGAGCAGGAATGCGTAGAACTGAAGACGACCGGTCTGCAGCTTGCGGACCTCGCCACCCGTCTGGTCGGTGACACGCCCAATTTCGTTCACAGCACCGTCGACAACCTTTTGGTCGATGACGTTGTACGTGAACTGCCCGGCGGCCCGTGCGCCGCGGCCTGTGTAGTTCAAAACGTTGTCGATGACGTGCTGGTTGAACCAATACGCACCGTCGGCAATCGGTCCCTTGATACCGGCGACGATCACGTTCTCGTACAGGGCATCGAGGTAGTACTTGTTGACGAGGAAGGTCTTGCCGGCGTGGGCTGCCTTGTTGCGCTCCGAGAGGTTCTTCCAACTCGGGATCCGATCGGTGTAGAAGGCGTACACGATCCCGACCGCGAGCAGCGCGATCGACACCGAGATGATCGCGAGGAAGATGTTGAAGGGCGCGTTGCGCATGTCGGCCGCGAACGTCTCGGGGTAGCGCGGGTCGAACCACTTCTCGAACTTGGAGAAGTGCGGCAAGTTGATGAGCCCGATGACGACCGCAAACGCGCTCAGCACGTAGAGCGGGAACACGATGATGTTGTTGCTCTCGTGCGGATCGTGATGACCGTGGTCGTCGTGCGCGTCGTGGCCGAACCCGGGAACGAACTGGTCTTGCTCTTCGGCAAGGTGGTGCTCGACGAGCTCGTCGCCTTCGGCGAGAACTTCGGCCTCGTGCACTTCCGCAAGTTCGTGGGCGACGCTGCCGCGGTACTCACCGAAGAACGTGAGGTAGATGCAGCGCGTCATATACGCGGCGGTGAGGAACGCGCCGACCAAGCCGATGATCAGGAACGCGGCATAACCGTTCCGGCCCGCGTTGGTCAGAATCTCGTCCTTCGACCAGAAGCCCGCGAACGGGAAGATGCCCATCAGCGCGAGCGTGCCGATGACGAACGTCCAGTACGTCTTCGGCATGTACTTCTTCAACCCGCCCATGTCGCGCTTCATGTCGAACGAGTGGTGCGAGCCCGAGTGGCTGACCGAACCGGCGCCGAGGAAGAGGTCGGCTTTGAAGAAGGCATGGGTGAAGAGGTGGAACACGGCGGCGGTCCACGCGCCGACGCCGAGCGCCATCACCATGTAGCCGAGCTGGCTGATCGTCGAGTAGGCCAAGACCTTCTTGATGTCGTCTTGCACGAACGCGAGCGCGGCTCCGATCAAGACCGTGACGCCACCGACGATCGCCATGATGTTGAACGCGCCGTGCCCGGGGGTGCCGATCGACAAACCGTTCCAGAACACGGGGTACACGCGTGCGCCGAGATAGACGCCCGCGACAACCATGGTGGCGGCGTGAATCAACGCCGAAACCGGTGTCGGGCCGGCCATGGCGTCGGGCAACCACGTATGTAACGGGAACTGACCGGATTTGCCGATGATCGCGAGCAAGAGTGCGAGCGCGGTCATCAACAGCAGGGTGTGGCTGACCTTGTTCGAACCGGCGGCTGCGTTCAGCTCGATGATGTTGAACGAACCCTTGTGGGTCGGGCTCGCGGCCTGCACGACGAAGAACGTCATGATCACGCCGGTCAACAGTCCGATGTCGCCCGTGCGCGTGGTGAGGAAGGCTTTCAGCGCCGCGTTGCTGTTCGGCTTCTCCTCCCACCAGTGCCCGATGAGCATGAACGAACAGAGGCCGACGAGCTCCCAGCCGACGAGCAGCTGCAATGTGTTGTCGCTGATGACGAGCAGCAACATCGATGCCGTGAACAACGAGAGCGCGGCGTAGTAATACGTGTAACGGCGGTCGCCGCGCATGTACTCGGTCGAGTAGATGTGGACGAGCAACGACACCAGCGTGACGACGAACATCATCATCACGCAGAGACCGTCGACTTGGATGCCGGCCTGGAGCTTGATGCCGCTCAGCTGGAACCACGTCACCTGTTTGACGACGGGCAATACCGTCGCTTCGCTGCCCGACTCACCGAGGCGGCCGACGCTGCGCCCGAGCGCGCCGAGGGCGGTACCGCCCTGCGCGTCTTGTACTCGCGAGATCCATTGGACGACCGCGCCGCACGACAGCACGAACGACGCAACCAGCGCGGTGATGCCGACTTCGGATCCCTTGCGCGGCATGCGTTTGCCGAACAACAAGATCACCACGAACGACACCGCAGGGATCAGCGGAATGAGCCACGCCCAATCGAGAAAGAACACGCCGCTAGTCCTTCAGCACTTCGAGGTCGTCGAGATCGGCCGTATGCAGGTTGCGATAGATCAACAAGACAATGGCAAGGCCGACGCCCACTTCGGCGGCCGCGATCGTGAGCACGAAGAGCGCGAACACCTGGCCCATCGCCGCCGTCTGGCCACCCTTGAAGGCGCCGAAGGCGATGAGGTTGATGTTGACCGCGGTGAGCATCAACTCGATGCTCATCAGCACGAGCACCGTGTGCTTGCGGGCAAGCACGCCGTAGATGCCGGTGCAGAACAAGAAGGCGCTGAGGAGCAAGAACTGATTGAGCAGCATCAGTCCCTCCTCGCCAGTACGACTGCGCCGATCAGCGCGCCGAGCAACAGAACACCCACAACTTCGAACGGGATGATGTAGTTGCGGAACAGCATCTGGGTGACGTCGATCGTCCGGGTCGGCGCCGTGATGTTGACCTTGTCGGCGTGGTACGTGCGCACCAGCAGACCGCCGAGCACACCCGCGAGGAACAGCGCGACGACGGCGCCCGGCCAACGAAGGTCGTTGTTCAGCGACCCTTCCGGATGCATTGGTGCGCGCGTCAGCATGATCCCGAAAAGGAACAGCACGATTACCGCGCCGATGTAGACGAGAACCTGCACCCACGCCACGAACTCTTGCCCGAGCAGCAAGAACTGCGCGGCGCCACCGGCGAGTACGACGACGAGATACAACGCCGCGTGCACGACGTTGTTCGTCGTCACGACCTTGATCGCGCCGAGCACCATCGCGGCCGCGATGATCCCGAAGACAACGTTCTCCGCTACCACACCGCCACCAAACTCGAACCGGCGTACCGCGACAGCGCGAGGCGCAGTTCCGGTACGCAGGTTTGCAATGCGGTGGCCATTACTTCTTCCCCGTTTGGGCGCCGAGCTCGAGCGGCTCGGGTTCGGGAACGGTTTCCATCCATTCGCCGAGCTTGTCCTTGTCGTGCAAGAGCTCGGCGATGCGCGGCTCCGAGTATTCGTACTCGGGGCTCCAGAAGAGCGCGTCGAACGGGCAGACCTCGACGCAGATGCCGCAGTACATGCACAGCGCGTAGTCGATGTCGAACCGGTCGAGCACGCTGACGCTGCGCGGACGCCCGCCTTCGCGGCGCGGCGGGCGCTGTTCCTTGTGACCCTCGATATAGATGCACCAGTCGGGGCACGACCGCGCGCACAGCATGCACACCGTGCAGTTCTCTTCCTTCAACGCGATGACGCCACGCGCTCGGGGCGCCGGGTCTTCGCGCTCGTGCGGGTACTGCACGGTGACCGCGGGCTTCGTCATCGTCTTCAACGTGATGCCCAGCCCGGTGAGCATGCCTTTGATCTCTCGCTTCATTACTTTCCCTCCCGCTCACTGCCGCGAGGGGCCTTCGGCGCGCAGCGTCCGTTCCGCTTCCCACTCATCAAAACGCCACCTTCAGCACGCCCGTGATCAGGATGTTGATGAGCGCGATCGGGATCAGCCACTTCCACGCGAGCGACTGCAGTTGGTCCTCACGCAAGCGCGGATACGTGAAGCGCGCCCAGAACATCAAGAACGCAACGAACAGCACTTTGGCGCTCAGCACGAACGGCCCGAGGACGTCGGCCGCGGTGCCGTGTACCCACGGCAGCGACCAACCGCCGAGGAACAGCGTGGCCGCGAGGGCGGCGAACGCGCCTGCAGTGCCGAACTCGCCGATGAAGAAGAACAGGAACCGGAAGCCCGTGTACTCGACCATGTAGCCCGCGACGAGTTCCGACTCGGCGACCGGCATGTCGAACGGCGGCTGCGTCAGTTCGGCTTGCGCCGCAACCATGAACAAGGCGAAGCCGACGAACTGGGTGAGGATGAACGGGAAACCGATCCCGCCCCAGCCGAAGATCTCGCCGTTCTGCTGCGCGAGCACGATGCCTTGCAGGCTCATCGTTCCCGCTTGGATGACCACACCGACGACCGCGAGGATCAACGGGAGTTCGTACGCGATCAGCTGCGCGGCGGCGCGCAATGCACCGATCAACGCGTACTTGTTCGAGCTGGCCCATCCGGCCATCAAGACGCCGATGACCGAGAGCGACGACACTGCAAGCGCGTAGAACACTCCGACGTCGAGATCGCGTACGACGAGACGCGGGCCCGCCGGAATGACGACGAACACGAGGAACGTCGACACGACGACAACCGCGGGTGCAAGTGCGAACACCCGCCGGTCGGCATCGGCCGGCATGATGTCCTCTTTTTGCATGAACTTGATGCCGTCGCCGAGCAGTTGGTACCAGCCGTGGAAACCGCCCGGGTCCATCGGACCAAGCCGGCTCTGCATGTGGCTCATTACCTTCAACAAGAAGATGTAGCCGAGCAACAGTGCGGTCAACGGCACGATGCCGAGAACGATGATCGTCTTGATCGCGGTGGTAGTGCCCCATCCGATATCGATCGCGAGCAAGGGACTCACCGGTCGATGTCTCCCAAGATGAAGTACAAGCTTGCGAGAATCGTGATGATGTCGGGGACGTAGACGCCGCGCAGCAGCCACGGCAGGAGCGAAACGTTCGAGAACGACGCGCTACGGATCTTCACGCGGAACGGTCCGGTCGCGCCTTTCGAGAACACGTAGTAACCCATCTCACCGAGCGGGTTTTCGGTGTTCACCCACGCTTCGCCCTCGGGCACCTTGATGATGCGCGGCACCTTCGCCATGATCGGGCCCGCGGGAATACCTTCGAGGAGCTGCAACACCATGCGCGCCGACTCGCGCGTCTCTTGCAGCCGCACCCAATAGCGCGCGAACGAGTCGCCGTCGGGGTGCGTCCAGACTTTCCAGTCGAGCTCGTTGTAGACGAGGTACGGCGGGCCGTCGCGGCGCAAGTCCCAGTCGACACCCGACGCGCGCAAGTTCGAACCCGAAACGCCGTACGCGGCGCCGAGATCGGCGGGGATGATGCCGATCGAACGCGTGCGTTGTTCGAAGATCGGGTTGCCCGCAACCAAGTTCTCGAACTCGTCGCACGACTGCAGAACCTTCACCATCGACGACTTGCAGTCGGAGAGCCAGCCCCACGGCAGGTCGTCTTTCAAACCGCCGATGCGGTTGAAGTTCGGGTGGAACCGCCCGCCGGTGACGGCTTCGATCAGGTTCAAGACGTACTCGCGGTCGCGGAAGCCGTAGAACGCGGGCGTGATCGCGCCGACCTGCAAGCCCATCTCGCCGAGGAACAACAGGAAGGTCGCGATGCGCGACAGTTCGGTGAGGATGGTGCGGATGTACTGCGAACGGGGCGGCGCTTCGATGTCCATCAACTGCTCGGCGGCCGCGATGAACGGCACTTCGTTCGCGAACGACGACAGCCAGTCGATGCGGTTGATCAGCGTGGTGATCTGCGGGTAGGTGCGGAACTCCGTGAGCTTTTCGTAGCCGCGGTGCATGTAACCGATCACGGGATCGGCCGCGACGACGCGTTCGCCGTCGAGACGCACGACGAGCCGCAGTGTTCCGTGCGTCGCCGGGTGTTGCGGCCCGATGTTGAGCACCATGTCGCCGGTGTCGAGTTCGACGTTCACCTGCCGCGTCGGCGAGATGCCGGAACGCGGCCGGATCGACGTCGACGTCGGGAAGCTCGCCCGGCTGCGGAAGATCGGTCCGCGTCATGGCTCCCTCGCTCCGCCGTCCATGGCTCCGCTACGTCCGCACGCTGTCATTCGGCCGGCACCGCCGCTTCTTCGGCAGGCGAGTCGTCGCCCGGCATGGGCTCGACGTCGACGAGTCCGGGCCAGGGCTTCACTTCGCGCGCCAACAACGGAAAGTCCTTGCGCAGCGGGTGTCCTTCGAACTCCGACGGCAAGTAGAGATGCCGCAACGACGGATGCCCGTCGAACACCAGACCGAACATCTCCCATGCTTCGCGCTCGTGCCAGTCGGCACCGGCATACACCGGCACCCACGACTCGACGCGCATGGTCGATTCGTCGACGTCGGTCTTCAAGATGGCGCGCCAGCGCGGCCGACGCGTCGACTCCACACACGCGAACACTTGGAATCGGCCCTCGCTGCCCGTGAGCCCGTACGTTTGTTCCTTGGGCTGCACCGGTGACGACGTGTCACCCGAACCTTCCTCCGCAACGGCCGGCGTCGGCAGCCAGTCGATGCCGGCGACGAACGAGAGGTAGTCGCACTCGCCTTCTGCTTTGCATACGCGCGCGGCGCGCTGCCACGCGTCCGGCTTCACGCGCACGACGACGTCGCCGCGCATCACCGCGTGTTCCACGATCGCGTCGCCGAGCTCGCGTTCGAGGCGCGCGAACAATTCCGCCGATTCTGCCGTCAGTTCCGGCGCCGCGGTCTCTTCGGGCGCGTCAGGAGACAACGATCGGCTCCATACCTATGCGGCTACGAGCTTCGGCGCTCCATGTCAGCCTCACGACGCGCCTACTTCCGCGCCTGCGCTCTGCGCCTCGACACTCTCCTGCGACTCCACGCCGCGCCACCGGGTGGGCATGTCTTCGTTCTGAATGCGTTCCTGCAACATCACGATGCCCTGAATGAACGCCTCGGGCCGCGGCGGGCAGCCGGGCACGTAGACGTCGACGGGAATGATCTGGTCGACGCCTTTGGTCACCGAGTACGAATCCCAGTACGGGCCGCCGCAGTTCGCGCACGAACCCATCGAGATCACGTACTTGGGGTCGGGCATCTGTTCGTACAGTCGCTTGATCGCGGGCGCCATCTTGTCGGTGACCGTTCCCGAGATCACGATGAGGTCGGCCTGGCGCGGACTCGCCGGAAAAGGAATGACGCCGAGCCGCATGACGTCGTAGCGCGGACCGGCGAGCGCGACTCCCATTTCGATCGCGCAGCACGCCAGGCCCCACTGGAGCATCCACAGCGAGTATTTGCGGCTGTAGTTGAGCAACCAGTTGAGCGGCTTCGGAGACTTGCCGGAAGAGATCAGGCCCACTTCAACAGTCCCTTGCGCCAGACGTACGCCAAACCCAATAGCAGGACGAGCACGAAGACGAACATCTCGATGAGCCCGAACCACGAGAGCTGGTCGACCCCGATCGCCCACGGGAAGATGAAGACGGCCTCGACGTCGAAGATGACGAACAGCAGCGCATATATGTAGTAGCGGACGTTCGCCTGTCCGAAGAGCGGCAGCGGGTCTGCCCCTGATTCGTACGTGATGTACTTCTCGTCCTGCGGCACCTTCGGGCGCAATATCCGCGCGATACCGAGCATGCCGCCGACCATCGCAAAACCCGCGCCGATGAAGATCGCGACGGCAAGATATTGCCTATAGAACTCGGTGATCGGAGACGTCACGCGTGCACCCGTTGCCGCTGGATGGGGCCTTTCACAGGGATCTCGCGGAGTATACGCGTGGCCTGTTTTCACGGGACGAACCGTGGGCACGGCGTTGTTGAAGCCACAGGTGGCCGCACTCGTGGCCGAGGAATTCGATATGGGAGCACGGCTGAATTTCCCGGGAGGTGGGCGATCGGCGCTGCGCGCTGAGACGCCGACGCGCCCGCGGACAGCGTTCGTGCTCTCCGGAGGCGGCAATCAGGGCGTGGCACAAGTGGGCATGCTGCGGGCCCTGCTCGACCACGGCATCGTGCCTGACGTCGTCGTCGGGACCTCGGCGGGCGCCCTCAACGGTGCCGCCGTCGCGTATGCACCCAATCTCACCGGTGTAGCGCAGCTGAGCGCCGTTTGGGAGCAACTGCGCGCTGAGCACGTCTTTCCCGGTGGCCGCATTCACCGCGCGTGGAACGTCGTGCGCCGCGGCACGCACCTCTTCGAGAACACCGGCCTCGCGGCCGTGATCCACCATTCGACGCCGGCCCGGTCGTTTTCCGATCTCGAGGTGCCGCTGCGGGTCATCGCCACCGACCTCGACACCGGTGAAGAAGTCGTGCTGTGCCGGGGGCCGTTGAAGCCGGCCCTCCTGGCGAGCGCCGCCCTCCCCGGTGTGTTCCCGATCGTGCATCACGACGGCCGCCGCCTGGTCGACGGCGGTGTCGTCAACAATGTGCCGCTCTGGCATGCGCTGTCCGGACCGATCGACCGCGTGTACGTGCTGAACGTTTCCGGCTGGGCCGGAGATCGCGCCGAACGCTCCCCGCTCGACGTCGTGATGACGAGCTTCACGCACGCGCGGAGCCAGCGTTTCGAACTGGAGCTTCGCAGTCTCCCGCCCGACGTCGAGGTGATCGTGCTCCCGCGACCGAACGACACGCGCGATTTGTTCGACTTCTCCGGAGCCGCCGAGTTGATGCAAGACGCGTACGACCTCGCGGCGCGCGACCTCGACGCGCGCGACGCGCATCCGGCGCGCGGACGCCTGGCACGTCTCACGATCCCAACGCGCTTCCGCCGTCGCCACGCAGCGAACCACGACGTTCTTGCGCCAGGAGACGACCGTCTCGGACGCGAAATGGCGCAAGAACCGAGGGTTTCCTAAGGATTGTTGGTCCCGCAGGACGTCTTCGGCACTTGCGCGCCGGGCGTCGAACACTGGACCACCTGCGTCGCGTCGCGCGCAAAGTTCTCGACGGCTCCCGGCCCGACACCGAGCACGATGACCGCAATCGCCGAAAGCGCGATCGCAATACCGGTTCCTTGATCGACGCGGATGCGTTTGCCTTCGGGCGCGACTTCGTCGTTGGCCGGTGCGTACATCGTGAGCACGATCCGCAAGTAGACGAACGCGCCGATAACGGCGGCGAGCATGCCGATGATCGCGAGCCAGTACTGGCCGACGTCGATCGCGGCGTCGAACACCGAAAGCTTCGCGACGAATCCACCGGTGAGTGGCACGCCCGCTTGCGCGAGCAGGAACAGCGTGAGCAACGCGGCCAGGACGGGCCGCGCCGATGCCAGCCCGCGGTAATCGGCGAGATCGTGGCGGTCGTCGCCACGCCGGGCGACCACCATCACGATCGCGAACGAACCAGTGATCATCACCGCGTACACCGCGAGATAGAACAGCGCGGCGCTCATGCCTTTCGTCGTGCCCGCCTGCACGCCGATGAGCACGTAGCCGGCGTGCGATATCGACTGATACGCGAGCATGCGTTTGACGTCGGTCTGTACGACGGCGGCGACGCTTCCGACGAGCAACGACAGCACCGCGAGCGCAAAGATGATCGGCCGCCAACTCACGCTGTAGGTGGAGAACGGACCCAACAAAATCCGGAGGATCGCGGCAAACGCCGCCGCCTTCGTGGCCGAGGCCATGAACGCGGTCACCGGTGTCGGCGAACCTTGGTAGACGTCGGGCGTCCACATGTGGAACGGCACCGCGGCGACCTTGAACCCGAGCCCGACGAGCAGCAGCCCGATACCGAGCAGCAGCACACCGTCGTGCAGCAGCGTGGTCTTGGCGAGATAGGTGGCGATACCGGTCAGATTCGTCGTGCCGGTCGCGCCGTAGACGAGCGCGACGCCGTACAGGAAGATCGCCGACGAGAAGGATCCGAGCACGAAGTACTTGAGGCCCGCTTCCTGCGACGTGATCCGGCGCCGGTCGAAAGCCGCCAGCACGTACAACGCGATCGAGAGAATTTCGAGCGAGAGGAACACCGTGATGAGGTCGTTGGCCGACGCCATCAGCATCATGCCGGTCGCCGAACACAACATCAGCGTGTAGTACTCGGGAGCTTCGAGACCTTCCCGGCGCAGATATCCGGCCGAGAGCAACAAGCCAAGCAACGTCGCCGCGAGCACGACCGTCTGAATGAACACGGCGAAGCCGTCGACCGCGACGAGCCCCTTGATCGCTTCGTACGGCCCGTCTTGGTGGACGAAATGCCACTGGAACCATACGAACAGGCCCGAGAGCAGAACGCCGGCGATCGCGGTGGCCAACGCGGTGTCGTTGACGCGCTTGTCGTGCCGGATCAACGCCTTGCTCAGCACGATGATGACCGCCGCGCCGAACAGGCAGATGACCGGCATGATCGCGAACCAGTCGATGTTCGGATGCGCGATCGGTGCGGGGGCAGCAGCAAGCAACGTCATGGCTTCGCCGCCGCGGTATTGGACGGCGCCGGCGTCGGGAAGGTCGAACCCGGCGGGCACACCTTGGACTTCTCAACCGTGCCCGGCGGCGGGTTGACGTTGGCCGGCGTGGCCACGAGCTTCACGTGATCGGGATTGGAAACCGCGGGCGCGCTGTAACTGGAGTTGCACTCGACACTGCGGACCAGTGCACCGACTGAAGGCTCGAAGCGGTCGAGCACCGGCTTCGGGTAGAAGCCGAGGAACAGCGACAGACCGAGCAGCGGCACGACCGTGCAGATTTCCCGCACGCCGATTTCGCGCGTGGTCGTGTTTGTTTCGTCGGGTACGCCGGTGAACGCGCGCTGCACTGCCCAGAGCAGATACACCGCCGCGAGAATCACGCCGGTTGCGGCAACGACGACGTACCAGCGCGACGTGAGGAACGCGCCCAGCATCGACAAGAACTCGCCGACGAAGCCCGAGAAACCGGGCAAGCCGATCGACGCGAACGTCGCCGCGATGAAGAAGAACGCGAAAACGGGCACGACCTTCCACAGCCCGCGGAACTCGCTGATCTCGTACGTATGGCGGCGGTCGTAGAGCATGCCGAGCAACAAGAACAGCGCACCGGTCGTGAGACCGTGCGAGATCATCGTGAACAAGCCACCGGAGATGCCTTGGCGCGTGAGCGCGAACACACCGAGAACGACGAAACCGAGGTGCGCGACCGACGAGTACGCAACGATGCGTTTCAGGTTCGGTTGCACGGCCGCGACGATCGCGCCATAGGTAATGCCGATTACCGCGAAGACAAGCAACACCCAGCCGTAGTCGACCGCCTTCTCGGGGAAGAACGGGATGGCGAACCGCAAGAAGCCGTACGCGCCGACCTTCAACATGACGCCGGCCAGGACGACCGAGCCCGCGGTCGGCGCATCGGTGTGGGCGTCGGGCAGCCAGGTGTGCAACGGGAACAGCGGCACCTTGACCGCGAACCCGACGACGAAGGCGAAGAACAGCGCCGTTGCCGCCGCACCGTGGATGTGCGTCGAGGCGTAGTCGGTGAGCGTGCGCACGTCGAACGTCAGATGACCGGTCGCGTGGTACTGCAGGAACCCGACCGACAAGATCCCCGCGAACAAGAACGCGGAGCCGGTCATCGTGAACAAGAAGAACTTCATCGCCGCGTAGCGACGGCGGTCGTGGCCCCACTCGGCGATGAGGAAGTACATCGGCACGAGCATGAACTCGAAGAACATGAAGAAGACGAGTGCGTCGAGCGCAAGAAACACGCCGATGAGCGCGGTTTCGAGCAACAACATCCAGATCGTGAAGGCCTTCGGACTCTCGATGTTCGCTGATGCCAACAAACTGATCGGCACCAGCAACGCGGTGAGGGCGACCATGAACAACGAGATGCCGTCGACGCCGAGCGTCCAGCGGATCCCGAGGGTCGCGATCCAAGAATGGTCTTCGAACAGTTGGTAGCCGGCCTTCGTCGGTCCGGTCTCGAACTGCGTGAGCAAGAACAGCGCCATGCCGAACACGGCCGCGCTGGTGACGTAGCCGACGGCGCGCGCGATGTCGGGCCGGCCGCGCGGCACGAACGCGGTGAGGATCGCACCCGCGGCCGGGAAGAACACAAGCGCGGTGAGCAACGGGAAACCGAGCTTCCCGGAGGTCGAGACGATGGGCGTGAGCGCGGTGATCACAGGCTCGCCCTCGTCAACATGTAGACGATGAGAAGCACGGTGCCGCCGACGATCGCGAGCGCGTAGTTCCGCACGAGACCCGTCTGTATGCGCCGCAAGCCTGTGCCGCCCTCACGCGCCACAGTGCCGATGCCGTTCACGGCGCCGTCGATCGTGTCGCGGTCGACCTTGAACGCCAGGAACTTCGCGAAGATCGTGCCCGGCACCGACACGAACCACGCGACCGCGTCGTTGATGTAGTAGCCGTGCTCGAGCACCTTGGCGAAACCGCCGAGGCGGGCGATCGTCGGGTCTTCGTTGTTCGCGGGCAATCCGTCCTTGTACAACGCCGCCGCCCAGAGAATGCCGCCAATCGCGACGAGGACAGCAACCGTCGACAACACAAACGCGGGGCCGAGCGCAACGGGCTGTGGATGGGTGCCAACCAGTACCGGTTCGAGCCACCGGTCGAGGAAGTCGAGATTGAGGTGCGAGAACGGAAGATCGATGATGCCGCCGAAGAAGGAAAGGCCGGCAAGCACGACCAATGGGAACAACATGAGCCACGGCGATTCGTGCGGGGTGTGGTGTTCACCGGGCGGCGCGTGCGGCGATTCGTACACCGGATCGGGCGGTGTTTCGGGGAAGTCTTGGTTCCACCGCTCGTTGCCGTAGAAGACGAGGTACACCTGCCTCGTCATGTAGAACGCGGTGAGCAGCGCCGCAACCAAGCCAACGCCCCAGAGGGCGTAGTTGTGCGTGACCCACGCCTTGTCGAGGATCTCGTCCTTCGACCAAAACCCGGCCCAGGGGAACACGCCTGCAATCGCCAGCCAGCCGAAAATGAACGTTCCCGCGGTCACCGGCATGTACTTCTTCAAGCGGCCCATGCGCCGCATGTCTTGTTCGTCGTGCACGCCGTGGATGACGGAGCCCGCGCCCAGGAACAACAGCGCTTTGAAGAACGCGTGCGTAATCATGTGGAACATCGCGGCGCTGTACGCACCCACACCGCACGCGAGGAACATGTAGCCGAGTTGGCTGATCGTCGAATAGGCGAGCACGCGCTTGATGTCGTTCTGCACGACGGCGATCGTCGCCGCGTACAGGGCGGTGATCGCGCCGACCCACGCAACGACGTCACTCGCGTGGTTCGACTGTACGAAGAACGGATGGGCACGCACGATCAGAAAGACACCTGCGGTCACCATCGTGGCCGCGTGGATCAGGGCCGACACCGGTGTGGGGCCTTCCATCGCGTCGGGCAACCAGATGTGCAACCCGATCTGGGCGCTCTTGCCCATGGCGCCGACGAGCAGCAGCAACGCGATCGCCGTGACCGTCACCTTCGAAAGGTGCGGGACACCGGTCATGGCTGAATAGTCGAGCGACCCAAGCTTCTCGAAGATCAGGAACATCGCGAGCATGAAGCCGAAGTCGCCGACTCTGTTCGTGACGAACGCTTTCTTGCCGGCAACGGCGGCGCTGTTGCGCTCGAACCAGAACGAGATCAAGAGATACGAACACAGCCCGACGCCTTCCCAACCGAGGAAGGTGAGCAAGAAGCTCGAGCCGAGCACCAACACGAGCATCGACGCCGCGAACAGGTTGAAGTACGCGAAGAAACGTGAGAACCGTTCGTCGCCGTGCATGTAGCCGATCGCGTAGATGTGAATCAGCGTGCCGACACCGGTGACGAACAGGGTCATCGTCGACGACAGCGGATCGACGAGGAACCGGAAGTCGACGCTGAAACCGCCGGCCTGGATCCACGTGAAGCCTTGGCTGATATTCGAACGCTGATCAGCTGGCAACGAGTGCAGCGCGAAGAACGCGATCACTGACGCGACGAACGACAGGAAGATCATCGCCGTTGCGATCCAACCGGCAATCGGGTCGCCGATGCGCTTGCCGAACAGCAAGAGCACCACGGCGCCGACCGCGGGGAACAGCGGGATCAACCAGGCGAGGTCAAGAATGTTCCGTGCGTCCACTAGTTGCTCACCCGCCCGCTCCCTGCGAAGAGAGGCCTTCGGCGTGCGTTCTCCGGTCCGCTGCCCACCTGCCCCGCCCTAGCCCTTGAGGAGATCCACGTCGTCGGCGGTCACGTCCTGTTTCCGCCGGAAGATGGCCACGATGATCGCCAAGCCGACCGCAACTTCGGCGGCCGCGACGACGAGCGTGAAGAACACGATCACTTGCCCGCTGATGTCGTTCAGCGCTTTGGCGTAGGCGACGAACGTGAGGTTGGCCGCGTTGAGCATCAGCTCGATGCACATGAACATCACCAGCGTGTTGCGGCGCACGAGCACGCCGACCGCGCCGATGGTGAACAGCGCCGCCGCGAGCACGAGGTAATAGCTCGGCGTCACCGTGTCGATGAACGCGGTCACGACCGCTCCCCCGTCGGAGTCGCCTCGGGCACTTCGGCACGATGGCCGCTGCGGCGGGCGAGGACAACGGAGCCGACGACCGCGATCACGAGCAGGACCGCCGTGATCTCGAAGGCCCAGATGAAATTCGTGAACAGGCTCACCGACAACGTCCTTACGTTGCCGTTGCGCGTCACCGTGTCGAGCGCGCCGCGCGAAGACGGCGCGCCCGTGACCCAGTTGTTGTTGGCGAGCGCGATGATCCCGACGAACATCAAACCGCCGAACACGATCGCGGTCGGCCACTGGAATCGATGCGGGTCGCGCAGGCTTTCGTGGCGGTCGACACCGAGCAGTGTGATCACGAACAAGAACAGCACGACGATCGCGCTCGCGTAGACGACGATCTGGATCGCGGCAACGAGCGCGGCCTCGAGCTGCAAGAACAACACCGCGATGCTGACGAGCGTGACGAGCAACCAAAGGGCCGAGTGCACGGGGTTGCGAGCGAGCACAACTCCCAACGCGCCCCCGAGAACCGCGGCCGCGCACACGAAGAAGATGATCGCGTCCATACCTACGACTCCCTCGCTGCGCCGTCCGTGGCTCCGCTGCGTCCGCACGCCATTACCGGCCTCGGCCTTTTTCGTCGAAGTGGGGCTCGATGTCGGCGTCGCCGGGAACCTTGTCGCTCTGGCCGCGTTCGGGCTCGCGCACGCCGAAGCCGAGCTCACCCGACCAGTTGACGCGGCCTTCGTACGCGGCCGAACCCGACGGCGAGGTCGCGCGCATCCACGCGCTCGTGTCGTCGTCTTCGCCACCGAGCCAGAGTTCCCACGGCTGTTGCTTGGCGTGACCCTGGTCGTCGACGAGCAACTCCGACTTCGTGTAGATCGCGTCGGCGCGGTTCGTGAACGAGAACTCGAAGAGCTTCGTCTCGGTGATCGCTTCCGTCGGGCACGCCTCGACACACAGGTCGCAGTGAATGCACCGCAAGTAGTTGATCTCGTAGACGAAGCCGTAGCGCTCGCCCGGCGAAACCGGGTCGTCGATCGGGTTGTCGGCGCCGCGCACGTAGATACAGCGCGCCGGGCACACGCCCGCGCAGAGCTCGCATCCGATGCACTTCTCCATGCCGTCCTCGTAACGGTTGAGGACGTGCCGGCCGTGCAAACGAACGGGCTTGAGCTTCTTCTCTTTCGGATATTCGGTCGTGAGGCGCGGCTTGCCCATCTGGCGGAACGTCACGCGGAAACCGTCGAGGAAGCCCATCAGCGGAACTCCTCCAGCTTTTCGCCGCGCTTCGGCATCGCCGCGTACAGCACCGCGTACAACGCAACGGCGATTCCGACGGTGACGACCGCGGTGACGGCGAGGTTCCACCCTTGGTCGCGCCCGACTTGCAGCGCCGCGGTGACGAGCACCCAGAGGATCGCGAGCTCGATGAGCCACTTCCACCCGAGCGCCATCAGCTTGTCGTAGCGCATACGCGGCAACGACGCGCGCACCCACACGCTGCAGAACAGGAGCAGGAGCACCTTGGCGAGGAACCAGAAGATCGGCATCACCCACGTGTTCAAGAACCCGTGGCTGTTCCCGATCAGCGGGCCCGACGGACCACCGAGGAACAACGTGACCGCGATCGCCGACATCGTGATCACGTTCATGAACTCGGCCAAGAAGAAGATCGCGAACCGAATGCCGGTGTATTCGGTGTTGAACCCGCCGACGAGTTCTTGTTCGGCCTCGACCAAGTCGAAGGGCGGGTGGTTGACCTCGGCCGTGGCCGCGATCAGGAAGATGATGAAGGCGATGATCGTGCGTGGCCAGTACGCGTCGGTGAAGATCGCGAAGATGTTGGTGGAGTACTGCCCACTGTTCGTCAGTGAGCCGAACACGATCTCGTGCGTCGACAACGTGTTCGCCTGGATCAGCACGCCCAGGATGGCGAGGCCGAACGCGGCTTCGTACGACAACAGCTGCGCCGACGCCCGCACCGAACCGAGCAACGGATACTTCGAACCCGACGCCCAGCCCGCGAGCATGACGCCGTAAATGCCGATGCCCGACATCGCGAGGATCCACAGCGCGCCGATCGGGATGTCGGCGACTTGCAGATAGGTCTTGTGCCCGAGGATCGACACTGTTGTGCCGATGGGCACGATGCAGAACAACAAGAACGCGGGCAGGATCGACAGGTACGGCGCGAGCCGGAAGACCGGCTTGTCGGCCGAATCGGGCACGGATTGTTCTTTGAAGAACAACTTGATGCCATCGGCGAGGGTTTGTAAGACGCCGTACGGGCCGGCGCGGTTCGGCCCGATCCGGTTTTGCATGTCGGCGATGACCTTGCGCAGCGCCCAGATGTAGAGCATCACCGACACGAGCAGGATCACGAACGCGATCACCACTTTGATGATCACGACGAAGAACACCGACCACGAAATGCCGTTGTCGAACAGCGGATCGAGGGCGAGGAGCGCGGCGTGACTCATCGCACGCTCTCGACACGGAGATCGGTGACCGGCACGGAGATGTCGATCAAGGCGGCCGGTCCCGCGCCGTCGGCTGAGAAGTCGTAGCGCGCGACACCGGCGGGCACGCGTACGTCGGCAACGGCGGCGACCACCTGGGTGCCGCGGGCCGACGTGATTTTCACTTCGCCAGTGTGTTCGACGCCGACGCGCGATGCATCGACCGGATTCATGTGCAGCGTCGCTTCTTGCCGCAAGCGGGCGAGCACAGGCGTGCTGCGGACCGTGCGGCCACCGTCGTAAAGAGCGCGGCTTGCCACGAGACGCAGAGCGTACGCGTCGCGCGCGGGCGGATCCGCGCTTGGCGCCGCCGGCGACCACGTGTGCATAGCGGGCATTGGCCGCGTCGTGGCGTCGATCGAATCGGCGACAATCGCCGACGCGCCTTCGACGTCGATGTCGGACCCACCGACGGGCTTCAACGGTTCGAAGCCGGCGCCGCTGCCCGAGACCGCGTTCGTGGAGTCGGCCGGAACCTGACCTGTGACCTTGATCGGATCCCAGCTGGTGCCCGATCCGTCTTCGGCGTTGATCGTGAGCTCACGCGTGCGCAAGACGATCTCGTCGCGGTGCTCCGCCAGCGGGAGCACGACGCCGTCGCGCGCGTGGCGCGTCAGCGCCGCGGTGACACCGGCGTGGACCGCACTCACCGATGCCAGCGCGTCGGTGACTTCGTCGATCGTCACGAGATCGGTCGAAGCGCCGAGGCGCGCCGCGAGTTCGATCGCGATGCGCCAGTCGTCCATCGCCGTGCCTTCGGGCGCGACCTTGCGATTGAGGCGCTGCACGCGTCCTTCGAGGTTGGTAATGCTCCCCGACTTCTCGCCCCACAGCGTTGCGGGAAGAAACACGCTGGCGTTGGTCGTCGACGCGCTCGCGAACGCGTCGACTGCGATGAGCGTGGGCACCTTGTCGAGCGCCTCACGCGCCAACGTGGCGTCGGGGAAGTCGCTGATCGGGTCGGAACCGACGAGGACGAGCACTTCGATCTCGCCGCGTGCGGCTGCCTCCAGCACACCGGTCGCGTCGAGGCCGCGCTCTTTGGGAACCCCACCCCATGTGC
Organism: uncultured Actinomycetes bacterium; assembly: GCA_963841195.1. Lineage (GTDB taxonomy): Bacteria > Actinomycetota > Acidimicrobiia > IMCC26256 > PALSA-610 > CAWJBX01. The sequence continues at coordinate 469,793 of CAWJBX010000008.1, forward strand.
CCATGAACGTGTCGCGGCCGGCGTCGAGCGTGACGCGACCCGGCAAGAACCCGGGCGTGAGGCCGGCGTCGAGCGCGCCGTGCACGTTGGAACGCCGCAGCGCCGAGAGGAACTTGGTGTTCGGGCTCATCAGGCGGGCCGCCGCGGCCACGGTCGCGTCGGCACTCGCGGCCACGTTCGTGCGGCCGACGACGACGACCAGTGGACCGTCGCGCCCTTCGCGCACGTCGTTGATCTCGCCGACGACATGCGTCGGCAATGTCTCACCCGGCAGCAACCGGGCGACGACGCGGCGCGTACTGCGAAAGTTTGTGTTCGAGCGGCGCGCAATCGACCAGCGGAACGCCCAACTCGGTCACCGCGCGCCGCACGCGCAGTGCCAGGACCGGCACCTCGTCTTCGAGTTCGCAGCCGAGCAACACAATCGCCGAGGCGCTGTCGAGGTCGGCGATCTCGGCGCGCGGCATACCGTTGATGAACTCCGCCGGAAGGCCGTCGGCAAGTTGCGCGTCGACGTTGTCGGTGCGGACGACACCCTTGGCGAGCAACGCCCACGCGTACGCGTCTTCGTTGGTTCCGCGTGCACCGCCGAGCACTGCGATCGAGTTCGCACCCTTCGATTCCTTGGCGGCTTTCAGCGCGTCGGCCGCGGCGTCGAGCGCTTCGGGCCACGAAACTTGTTTCCACTCGCCACCGGCGCGCACTTGCGGTTCGCGCACGCGATCGTCGGCATGCACCCACTCGATGCCGTAGCGGCCCTTGTCGCACAGCCATCCGTGGTTGACGGGTTCGGAGTCGACGCCGAGCAACCGAACGAGCCGGTTCGACGACGACTGCACCGCGCCGCGGCACTGCATCGAACACGTGGTACACGACGTCTCGGCCGTCGCGAGGTCCCAGGGACGGGCGCGGAACCGGTACTGCTGCGCGGTGAGCGCGCCGACCGGGCAGATCTGCACGGTGTTGCCCGAGAAATACGAGTCGAACGGCTGCTCTTCGAAGTTCAGTACCTGCGTGCGATCACCGCGGTCGACGAAGTCGATGAGCGCGTCGCCCGCGATCTCGTCGGCGAAGCGGTAACAGCGTCCGCACTGGATGCAACGTTCGCGATCGAGCAACACCAGATCGGAAAGCGGAATCGGCTTCGGGAAGTGGCGCTTCTCTTCGACGAACCGCGATTCGCCGGGACCGAACGCGAGCGTCTGGTCTTGCAACGGGCACTCGCCGCCGCGGTCGCACACCGGGCAGTCGAGCGGGTGGTTGATCAGCAGGAACTCGAGGACACCGTCTTGGATTTTCTTCACGGTGTCGTTCTGGGTGTGCACGACCATGCCGTCGGTCACCGGCGTGGTGCACGCAGGCGGGTAGCCGCGCCCGCCTTCGACTTCGACCAGGCACATGCGGCACATGCCGACCGGCTTCATGCGCTCGTGCCAGCAGAAGCGCGGGATGTAGATCCCGTTTTCCTGCGCGGCCTGAATCAGGAGCTTGCCCGGCTGGGTTTCGAACGTGACGCCGTCGACCGTGACGGTCGCGGTCGTCTTCTTCGGTGTCTCTTCGGTTGCGGTCATACCGCCGCCACTCCCGCGTAACGCGGCCTGGATTTCGTCCTTGAAGTACTTGTGCAAGCTCGCAATCGCGCTGACTGCCGACGGCCCGAGCGGGCAGATCGTCGTCTGCGTGAACGGCGCGTTGGTGACGCCGGGCGAGATGTTGCCACCGACGTCGAACAGCAAGTCGAGGTCGTTCGGACGACCGAGACCGTGCGACATGCGGTACAGCACCTTCTCGATCCAGCCCGTGCCTTCCCGGCACGGCGTGCACTTGCCGCACGACTCGTGCGCAAAGAACTTGGCGAGGCGCCACGCGACGAGCACCGGGTCGACGGTCTCGTCGAACACCATGATTGCGCCCGAACCGAGCATCACGCCGAAGGTCTGTTGCACGAAGTCCATGTCGAGCGGCGCGTCGAGGTGCTCGTCGATGCCGAGCAACCATTGCGACGACGCACCACCGGGGATGAAGAACTTGATCGCGCGGTTCTCGCGCACGCCGCCCGCGAGCCCGAAGAGCAAATCGCGGAACGTCATACCGAGTTCGACTTCGTAGTTCCCGGGCTTGTTGACGTGACCCGACACCGAGAAGAGGCGGGTTCCGGTCGAACGATTGACACCGAGCTTGGCGTATTCCGCGCCGCCCATCTTCATGATGTGTGGCACCGTCGACAACGTCTCGACGTTGTTCACGACGGTCGGCTTGGCGTAGAGACCTTCGACCGCGGGGAACGGCGGACGGATGCGCGGCATCCCGCGCTCACCCTCCAACGATTCGAGCAAGCCCGTCTCTTCGCCACAGATGTACGCGCCCGCGCCGCGGTGCACGACGATCTCGAGATCGAAGCCCGAGCCCTGAATGTTGGTTCCGAGGAAGCCCTCGGCGCGCGCGTCGGCGATGGCCTTCGTCAACCGGTCGTAGCCCAACGCGAACTCGCCGCGCAGATATACGAACGCTTGGTTGCACTGCACGGCGTACGCCGAGATCGCGATGCCTTCGATCAGCTGATGCGGATCGCGCTCGATGAGCATGCGGTCTTTGAACGTCGACGGTTCACCTTCGTCGGCGTTGACGACGAGATAGCGCGGGAAAGAATCGGGCGCGAGGAACGACCACTTCTGCGCCGTGGGGAAACCGGCGCCGCCGCGACCGCGCAGGCCTGAGAGCTTCACCTGTTCCTGAATGTCGTCGCGGTTCCCGGCCCGCAACACGTCGCGCAGCACTTCGTACGCGCCCGTGGAGTTCGCGCCGGTGATCGTCCACGAGTCGTCGGGACGGTCGAACAAGCGCTTGGTGATGATTCGCGTCTCGTTCGCCGTCGTGGCTCCGCTGCGTCAGCCAACGTTGGCCCCCGAAACCGTGCGCGCGGTGCGCATGCCGCTCTTGTATTCGTCGACGAGCGCCTCGGCCGTTGCCGGCGTCATCTTCTCGTGGAACTCGTAGTTCACTTGCAAGGCGGGCGCGCCGCCGCACGCGGCGATGCATTCGACTTCCTCGACGGTGACGTCGGCGTCGGTCGCGAAGTGTTCTTCCAAGTGCTCGAAGATTTCGGGCCCGCCGGTGACGAGGCACGTCACGTTCGTGCACACGGAGACGAGATACTTTCCGCACGGTCGGCGCTTGAACATCGTGTAGAAGCTGCATGTCCCGAGCACATCGGCCGCCGTGCAGCCGGTGAGGTCTGCGATCTGGTCCATGGCTTCGTTGGGAAGCCAACCGTTTTGGTCTTGGGCGAGGTGCGCGAGCGGAAGGATCGCCGATTTCGCGCGTGGGTAACGCGCAATGATTTCCTTCGCGCGCGCGAATTCGCGTCGGTGAAAAAGGTCACGTTCTTCCCACCCGCTCCCTCGCACGAGTGGGCTTCGCCGTGCCGCGCTCGGTCCGCTTCCCACCCATCAGCGATCTACTTCCCCCATGATCGGGTCGATGCTCGACACGATCGCGACCGCGTCAGCGACGAGGCTGTTGTCGCCCATCGCCTCGATCGCTTGCAGGTTGTAGAACGACGGGCCCCGAATGTGCATGCGCACCGGCTTTCCGGAACCGTCGCTCACCATGTAACAACCGATCTCGCCGCGCGGTGATTCGATCGCCACATACGTCTCGCCGGGCGGCACTTTGAACCCTTCGGTGAACAGCTTGAAGTGGTGGATCAGCGCTTCCATCGACTCGTCGATGCGCGCCCGCGGGGGCGGCGTCAGCTTCTTGTCCTGGACGCGGTAATCGCCGGCAGGCATCTTGTCGACGCACTGGCGCACGATGCGAACCGACTCGAGAATCTCGTAGAGCCGAATGCGGTAGCGGTCGAAAACGTCGCCGTTCTCGGTGAAGATGACGTCCCAGTCGACTTCGTCGTAGGGCAGATGCGCTTGCGACTTGCGCAGATCCCAGGCGAAGCCCGTCGACCGCAGGATCGGGCCGGTGATGGAACGCTCGAGGCACTCCTCGGTGGTGATCGTGCCGATGCCGATCGTGCGCTCGCGCCAGATCGGGTTGCCCGAAAGCAGTTCGTCGTATTCCGCAACGCCGCGCTCGACGACGTCGAGCACTTCGAGCGTGCGCGACTGCCAACCGTCCGGGAGATCGGCGGCGACGCCGCCCGGGCGGATGTAGTTGCAGTTCATGCGCAGCCCGGTGATCAACTCGAAAAGGCGCAACACTTCTTCGCGTTCGCGCCATCCGTAGACGATCATCGAAACGGCACCGAGGTCGAGGCCGTTCGTCGCCTGGAAGAGCAAGTGCGAAGCGATGCGCGAGAGCTCGCACATCATCATGCGAATCCATTGGGCGCGGCGCGGCACTTCGACGTCGAGCAACTTCTCGACCGCGAGCGAATAGACGAGCTCGTTGGCGAAGTTCGACGCGTAGTCCATGCGCGTGACGTTCGTGGTGCCCTGCACGTACGTCAGTTCTTCGCCGGTCTTCTCCATGCCGGTGTGCAGGTAACCGACGACGGGTTTGATGCGCAGTACGTCTTCGCCGTCGAGCTCCATCATGAGGCGCAACACACCGTGCGTCGACGGGTGCTGCGGACCCATGTTGATGATCATCGTGTCGCCGAGTTCGTCCTCGGGCCACATGCCGCCGCCGGTCAGGATGACCTCGCGCGTGCGCGACAACTTGCGCAGTTCCTGCGCGCCTTCGTCGGTCTGGCGTTCGAGTCGCTCTTCTTCGGCTTCTTCCGCCTCCGTGTGGGGGCGGTCGCTCAACCGACTGTGGTTCGTGATCTCACTCATCGCGGCTGCGGGTCCCCTTTGAACGTGACGGGGACTCGCGCGGGCGCGTCGTCTTTGCGCAGCGGAAAGCCGCGCCAATCGTCGGGCATGAGAATGCGCGTGAGTTCGGGATGGCCGTCGAACGTGATCCCGAACATGTCGTACGTTTCGCGCTCGGGGAAGTTCGCGCCCGGATACGAGGCCGTTACCGACGGAACCGTCGGATCGTTCTCGGGAACCTGGCAGATGACGCGGACGCGTCGATTGCGCGTGTGCGACAAGATAGTTCGCGACAACTTCGAAGCGCTCGGGCGCGACGCCCGGTGCGATCCAGCGCGGACCCGTGAGCAAGTGGTCGACGCCTGTGACGTCGACGCACATCGTGAACTGTTGCTCGTCGCGCAAGAACGCGGCGACGTCGGCGAAATGGGCGCGATCCACGTAGACGACGGACTGGCCGTGACTCTCGATCGCAATCGAGTCGGCAAACTTCTCGACGATTGCGCGCGCGCGACTTCGTCGGCGATGACCGGTCCCTGCGGTTCGTGATTTTCTTCACGAGGCTCGGCGTCGGTGTTGTCGGTTGCGTCGGCCATCTGCTTGCCAGTCAGGGAGTGGGAACCGCTTGTTCACGACCGAGGTCGATGCCCGCGCCCCCGGTCGGTGACGCCTCGCGGCGTCGCAACAACTCGCCCGTTCGAATCTGTTCGTGCAACGTGAGGATGCCGTGCATCAACGTCTCGGGGCCCGGCGGACAGCCCGGAACGTACACGTCGACGGGAACGATCTGGTCGACGCCTTGCACGATCGCGTAGTTGTTGAACATGCCGCCGGTGCTCGCACACACGCCCATCGAGATGACCCACTTGGGCTCGACCATCTGGTCGTACACCTGGCGCAACACCGGCGCCATCTTTTGCGACACGCGGCCGGCGACGATCATCAAGTCGGCCTGACGCGGACGACGCGCGGAACACTTCCATTCCGAAGCGCGCGAGGTCGTAGTGCGCGGCTCCCGTTGCCATCATTTCGATCGCGCAACACGCGAGACCGAACGTCGCGGGAAACACAGAGTTGCGGCGTCCCCACCGCACGACGATCTTCGAGACGCGCGGTCAAGAAGTTGTGCGGGACCTGGTCGAGACCCATTCAGGCGGCCTCGTCGGTGACGTCGCGCGGGATCGAGCACCGTCTCCTTCGTCCGCAACAACTTGCCGGGCTGCCGGCTCGCGATGACGTCGCGCACCGGTCCCCACTCGAGCGCGCCGACCGAAAGCAGGTACGCGAACGGAACGAGCAACACGCCGACGAACGCACCCATTGCGATCAGGCCGAACAATGACAAGCCGCGGAACACGAGCGAGAACGGGTAGAGGAACACGATCTCGACGTCGAGCACGATGAAGCTCATCGCGACCAGATAGAACTTCACCGGAAAGCGTTCGGCGGGTTCTTGTTCCGGCACGATCCCGCACTCGTACGGCGCTTGCTTGGCTGCGTTCGGACGCTGTGGCGCAAGCAACTGCGACGCCATGAACGACAGGAAAACGAACGCGATTACCAAGACCGCCATGATCAGGAGCGGCAGGTAGTCGATCATCGATCTTGACGCTATCTCACACCTCCTCGCGCGGAGGTAAACGTCGGGGCGGGAAGCGGACCGAGCGCGGCACGCCGAAGGCCGCATCGCGCGGGGAGCGGGTGGGAGAAGTGCGTGCAGCGGTTTCGACGCGCGTCGCCGCTAAGTTCGCCGCCCGATGGCCAAGCCCCCCTGGGTGGGAAGCGGACCGAGAGCGGCACGCCGAAGGCCCCTGCCGCGAGGGAGCGGGCGGGATGAGTTGGGTCCCCTCGAAGCGGGCAGATTTCTTCCTCTACGCGGGCGCGGCCGTCTCGTACATCTCGCTCTCGATCTACATCAAGTGGTTGCTCGACTGGATCGTCGGGCCGTTCTGGCTCGTGATGTGGGTGTGGGGCATTCCCGCGCTCGGTGCACCACCGGTCCGCCGGCCAATCGCGAGGCCCGGCCGGTCAGACGGCCGCAGAGCCGGGTGGGAAGCGGACCGAGCGCCGTTCGCGAGGCCGACGCGCGAGGGAGCGGGTCGGATGAGTTGGGCCGCCCACCAGTTCGAGGTCTACGCGGTCGAGGCGCATCTCCCGAAGAAGATGGATCGCCCAGATCAGCTGGTTCGCGATCTTCTTCGGCGACTTCACTCCCGACTTCCTCGCGAAGTTCTGGGTGTACGGCTTCAACTATCAACGACCACCACTACGGCGCGTCCAAGCCGTACCAGTGGCACCGGGGCTGGCCGGGCATGGGCATCAGCCACACGCTCTTCTTCGGGACGCTGGTGCTGCCTCGGGATCTGGGCCTGGAAGCACAATCGCGCATGGACCGATCGGCTTCCTGCTCGGGTTCGCGGCCCACGTGCTGCACCGACGTCAACGACAGCATCGGCACGATGCTGCTGTTCCCGTTCTCGACGCTGAACTGGAGCCTGCACACCTGGGCCTACGCGGCCACGGTGAAGGGCGGGAAGTACCTCGACGCCGCTGCCTACTTCAGCAGCTTCGGCTTCGTGATGGACCTGTTCTGGTTCACGTCGTGCTGTTCTCGTGGCGCGTCCTCACCAAGGAGTTCTGGCGGACGAAGGTCGTGCCCGGCGACCCGTACGTGTGGTCGTGGCTCGGGCAGTGGTTCGACGACCGCGGGCTGCTCGCGATCTATCGCAGCGTCTTCTTCTACGGCGTTTGTCGCATGATCGCGTGGACGACCTGGGCGCATTTCGTCGCCGATCCAGTCATCAACGGCGTCAAACACCACGGTTATCCGTGGGATTTGTCGTGGACGGGACCCTGGTGGGTGCAGCGCGTCACGTTGCCGCAGGTCACTCCGTGGGTGGTGCTCCCGATGGCGCTGATCCTGCTGGCGCGCGTCTACTGGGTCACGAATGCCCTCTGGGAGCGCATGGAGAGCGGCAGCATCCGAGGCGATCGCCTGGCGGAACGTTCGCCGGAAGACGTCCTGACGCGGGAACGCGAGCACGCGGTCGACGGCGTCGACGACGTCGTCACCGAGGATCGGGCGCGGCTCGAGATCGAGGCTGCGCAGGAAGTTGACCGTGCGCATTTCGACCGCGAGCGGGTGCGGCTCCGGCAGGATGCCGGCATCGCGACCAGCGCGTCGTCGCACGGTCCCTTGAAGACGAAAGCCGGCGAATCCGATGCTGCCGACGATGACGTCGGCCTTGCTGACGCACTGTGCACACATGCGATCGAGGGTACTCCTCGGAGCGTCGGCAACCCGTCAAAACTGCGGGTTAGCGACGCTCCAGGATGGCGCGGGCTTCGGCGGGCCAGTCGGTGACGACACCCGGCCAGCCCGGCGGCCGCGACCTCGGCGAGCCGCGCCTTCTTGATGGTCGAGCGCGCTGGTACCAGCAGTAGACGCCCAGGCCGCGGGCCGCGGCAGCCCCGATGAACGCCGGTGTCACCGCGTCCTGGTGGGCGGACACGGCCCGGGCGCCGATCGCCTCGGCGTCGGCGAGCAGGCGATCGTGCGCGACCGGATCGAAGGTGTCGCGCAACACGGCCACCTCGACGTCGGGCAGCGCCCGGACAAACGAGCGGACCACGGGCATGTGCTGCGACCACAACAACACGCGATCCGTGGCAACCGGCCTCGTCGACGGCGCGCAAGACCGCCGTCCGCGGCCTTGGGATCCTTGGTGTCGATCGCGACCCAGAGGTCGTTCTCACGGCCGCGATCGAGCGCGTCACGGAGCGTCGGAACCTCGAGGCGAGCGAGCAGCGAATCGGGGGCCCACCGCAGCGGCCACGGAACATGCTGCACCCGCCCTAACCAGGGGTCATGCAACAAAATCGCCGTCCCGTCGCGGCTGCGCGCCGGGCGTCGACTTCGACGACGTCGGCACCGGCCTGGCCGCGAGCGCGATGCCCTCGAGCGAGTTTTCACGCGCGTCGCGTGGCACGTGCGGTGCGCGACAACACGAACAGTGGTATCGCTCACGGTTGGGGCGTCACCCGCACGAGGGTCGCGAGCGCGCGGTACACGGCCTCGGCCGGCCCGATCTCATCGGGTCGCAAAAGGTTCGCCATGATGCGCAACACCCACTCCATGAGGGTGTGGCTCTGCATACCCGACCCGCGTCAGCTCGCGCATGACGGCGGGATTGCCGATGGCGCGAGACGAACGTGCGGGCCACCTTGAAATAGAGGCCGTACACCTCGTCGAGCCGTTCGTCGTAGGTCTGCAGCGCGAGGCCGTCGCCGGTGGTCGAGCGCGAGGTCGACCGCGTCGGCCGCGAGCCGGCCCGTCTCGTAGGCGATCGAGATGCCTTCGCCGTTGAAGGGATTGACGAACCCCGCCGCATCGCCGGCGACCACGAAAGTCGGCCCGACCCGGGGCGTGACCGAGCCGCCGGTGGGCAAACGGCCGCCGGTCGGCGCGCACGTCGCCGTCTCCGGCGAGAGGCCCCACCGGGCGGGTGCCGTCTCGCAGAACGCCTCCATCAGATGCGACGTGTTGATGTTCTTCCAGCCCTGAAAGGTCGACAGCAGACCGACGCCGACGTTCACCGTGCCGTCGCCCACGGGGAAGATCCACCCGTACCCGGGCAAGTGGCTGACCGTCGCGATCGCGGATGTCGAGATGGCTCTCGATCCACGGCTCATCGTGAAATCGGGCTCGTGAAATAGCCCCGAATCGCCATGCCGAGCGGATACGAGCGGTCGCGGGCGGTGCCGAGGGCGCGGCCGAACCGCGAGTTCGCACCGTCGGCGACGACGACGTAGCGGGCCCGCACCGGTTCGGTGACGCCGGTCTCCTTGTCGCCGGACCATCGCACCAGAGAGCAGGCCGCCGTCGACGACGGGCGCGACGGCCTCGGCACCCTGCCACAGGGTCGCGCCGGCCTTCACAGCCTGGTCGGCAACCATCTCGTCGAGCTCCGCGCCGCCGTACGACGTAACCGAACGGCGGAAAGTCCGGATGCTCGGGCCACGCGAGCTCGAGGGTGACGCCGTGCGCGATCGACCGCAGCCCGTCGAAGCGCTGGAAGTCGACGAGACGCTCGCCCAGGCCCATGTCGTGCAGCTGGCGAACCGCGCGCGGCGTGAGTCCGTCTCCGCACGTCTTCTCGCGCGGAAAGTGCTTGCGTTCGACGACCGCGACTCGCCGCCCACGCGTCGCGAGCCAGTACGCCGTCGCCGCGCCGGACGGTCCCGCACCGATGACGAGCACGTCGTACGGTTCGTTGCCGAATTGACCGTCGCGGCGCGCGCTCACAAGCACATGATCACATGCTCGGGCGGTCCGAATCGAAGCGTGCGCAGCGGCCGTTTTGGCCTCTGTGCATATGTGACACACGATGTGCCGCGGACGCATCTAGCGTGGTAGCAAGAGCGAAAGTTTCGATTGGGGAAAGGCGAGTGCGAATGGGCAGCATTCATCTCCTGAACATGCTCGCGCTGCACGTCCCGAACCCGTTGCCGAAAACGGTTCCGTTCTTCCAGTTCCACTGGGAACACGGCTGGTTCCACTACAAGCGCTCGGCGTTCCCGCGCCGCGCCGGCCGGCTGATCTGGGCGTCGCTGCTTTTCGTCGGCGGCGTCATCATCGCGGCGACGTGGATCAAGCGACCGGCAAAGCCGCATTGGCCGATCTTCAAAATCCTCGGCGCGCTGGTCGCCGTGTGGCTCGTCGTCTCGCTGATTTCGATCGCGGTGTTCAACAACTGGAGCCACCCGGGCAAGTGGGCGGTGCCCGCGTACCTCGGGTTCGTGCTCGCGGGCCTGTGGTTGTTCATCGCGGTGTTGAGTCGTCGCCCGATACAACCCGGCCAAGAAGCAACGTGGGCGCAGACGATTCTCGGATCGCTCTTGGTGTGGATGATGTTCGTGCTCGGTTACGGCGTGATCCCGTCCGAGTGGATCATCTTCGGCAACTCGTACCTGAACTTCGACTCGTCGGCGTACATCATCAAACAAGGCCAGTGGGCGACACATGTGCCGCCGTTCAACATCACGCGCGACAAGTTCGTCGACGCGATCGCAGCCGGCATCTACGTCGTGGTGCTCGTGCTGAACGTCTGGTTGTTCGCCGCGTGGCAGAAGCGCAAAGCCGCGGAACCCGACACCGACGAAGAAGAAGCAGTGCGCGGGCCGCTCGGCCGGTTGCTCGCGCTGCGCCGCGCCGAACGCACGAGCGCATTCGGTCGCCCCGTGACGACGAGCGAGACGTAGTCATGGCCCGCACGGATGCAAACCCGCCGATGCCGGAGTTCTCGACCTCGTACGTCCTCCAAGAGGTCGACCCGAAATGGCTCACCCAAGCCGGTCAAACCCAAACAGTTCCTCCACATCGACCAAGCCGAATGCATCCTCTGCGAAGGCTGCGTCGACATCTGCCCGTGGAAATGCATCCACATGCTCTCCACCACCGCCATCGACGAAGCCGTCAACGCCGACCAACCCGGCGACGACCCCAAAGACCACGTCTTCTTCGTCGTCGACGAAGACGTCTGCACCCGCTGCGCACTCTGCGTCGACCGCTGCCCCACCGGCGTCATCGTCTTGGGCAAAGTCACCGACCAATGGCGCGACGGCGACCCCAACGTCCGCACCAACCGACACGGCTACGCCTACGGCGTCCGCTTCTAAGCGATAGGGACAACGTGGCCACAACCAACGGAAACGGTCATCGGCCGAAGATGGGCGGAGCGGCTCGCCGCAGTCGGCGACAAGACGCGCAGCTCGCAGGCCTGGAACTCGATCTTCCGACCCGGGTCGATCTACCGCAAGGGCTACACCGACAGTCCCCGTAACCGTTCGTACGTGATCATGAACAACGTGCTGTACCACCTTCACCCGGTGAAGGTGAAGCGGCACGCGGTGAAGGTGTCGTACACGCTCTGCCTCGGCGGCCTGTCGTTCTTCTTGTTCATCCTGTTGACGGTCACCGGCATCTTCTTGATGTTCTTCTACCGGCCGACCGTCACCGAGGCGTACGCGAACGTGCAGGCGCTGGAGACGGCGGTGACGTTCGGTTCACTCGTGCGCAACATGCATCGATGGGCCGCGCACCTCATGGTGCTGTCGGTCTTCTTGCACATGGCGCGCGTCTTCTACCACGGCGCCTACAAGTCGCCGCGCGAGTTCAACTGGGTGATCGGCATCATCTTGTTGACGCTCACGCTGCTGCTCTCGTTCACCGGCTACCTGTTGCCCTGGGACCAGCTGTCGCTCTGGGCAGTCACCGTCGGCACGAACATGATGGGTTACACGCCGGTCTTCGGTCCGCAGGTCAAGTACGTGCTGCTCGGGTAGCAAGGAGATCGGCAGCGAGACGCTGCTTCGCTGGTACGTGTTGCACGTACTGATGTTGCCGTTCGTCATCGTGATCTTCATGGCTGTCCACTTCTGGCGCGTCCGCAAGGACGGCGGCATCTCCGGACCCCTCTAGGTCGAGGGGAGGAACACCACATGGCTGAGGTACCCGAACATCTGCTCAAGCGAAGCCAGGAGCGCCGCAAGGCGCTCGGTCTTTCCGGCGGCGAAGGCGAAGGCGGCGACGCCGCGCCCGAAGCGACGCCCGAAGCTGCAGCCGACGCGCCCGCCGAAGAAGCGGCGGTGCCCGCGGCAGCCGCGCGGCGACGATCCGAACGCGATCACCGAAGACAAAGGCGGCATCCCCGCGCACCTGCTCGAGCGTTCGCGGCAAGCGCAAGGCCGCGCTCGCCGGCGGCGGCGGCCGGCAGCCGGCGGTGGCGGTCGGTCCGGCGACGGCCGCGGCGGCAACGGCAGTCGCCGCGCCCGACGCCGACCAGCAGCGGTCCCGGCGGTCACACGCAACGACTGCTGACGGTCGTCAAGTCCGGTTCGATCCAACAGGCGCGCGCCGAAGCGCAGGACAAGGTGCACGTCTGGCCGCACCTGCTCGCGATCGAGTTCGCGTCGATCCTTTCGCTCACGGCGTTCATCACGATCTTCTCGGCACTTGTGAAAGCGCCGTTGCTCGGCCTCGCCGACGTGAACCAAACGCCGAACCCGTCGAAGGCGCCGTGGTACTTCCTCGGCCTGCAAGAGCTGCTGAAGATGTTCCACCCGATGGTCGCGGGTGTGACGATCCCCGGCGTCGCGCTCGGACTCCTCGCCATCACGCCGTACATCGACAAGAACCCGTCGAACAAACCACCGATCGCAAGTTCGCGATCATCATGCTGACGATGTTCCTGATGATGTGGGCCGTGCTCGTCATCATCGGTTCGTTCTTCCGGGGCGAAGGCTTCAACTTCGTCTTCCCCTGGAACAAGGGCATCTTCTTCGAGTTGTAGGAGCACCCCGGTGCTCGTCCCGATCTTCATCGTCATCATCCTGATCGCGGGCGCTATCTCGGTTGTCCTGTTCGCGAATCGCATGCGATCGACAACCGGTTCGCTCTCGCGCGAGACGCGCGCCGCGCGACACGAGCGGCGCGGCTGCGGCCGACGAATCCGGCCTTTCGACGTCGACCGAGCTCGAAGCAGCCGGCCGCGAACGCTCCGACGAGACCCGTTCGCCCTCGGTCGGCGGACTCGTGCGCCGGCGCGGCGGCGCGGTCGTCGAGTACGAACCGGTCGACGAGGAAGAGATCGGCGTCAGCCGGCGCCAGTTCCTCAACCGGGCCCTGCTGATCACGGTCGGCTTCGGTCTCGCCGGTTTCGCGCCGGCGATGCTCGCGTTCCTCTGGCCGCTGCAGGGTCTCGGCGGCTTCGGCGGCATGGTCAACATCGGCAAGCTCGCCGACATCCTCGCGCGCCATCGACGCGCAGCAGAAGCCGTTCTACGCGCCGCAGGCCCGTACGTACGTCGTGCGCTACCCGACACGACCCGGCGACGCTCGCCAAGGCGAAGAAGGTCTACAAGCCCGCGATCTACAAGGACATGTCGGAGCTCGGGATCGTGGCGCTCTACCAACGGTGCGTGCACCTCGGTTGCCGCGTGCCGTTCTGCCAGACGTCGCAGTGGTTCGAGTGCCCGTGCCACGGCTCGAAGTACAACCGGGTCGGCGAGAAGAAGGCCGGCCCCGCGCCGCGCGGTCTCGACCGCTTCTACGCGACGCAGGTCAGGCGACAGCATCATCGTCGACACCGGCAACATCTACCTCGGTCCGCCGATCGGCACCAACACGACCGACCAGAACGCCGAGGGCCCGCTGTGCGTGTAAGCATCGCGGGCGTGAGCTCGGCGCGAACGAAGACCGGGGCAACCGTTCGTGATCGCCGCCATCTGGAAGAACGACCTTCGGCACTGGCTGATCTGGATCAACTTCATCGCGTTCGGCGCGTTGATCATCTATCGTGCTGTCGCTCGGTGCTGTCACCGAAGAAAGCCGCGTCGCGAGGACAAGACGCCCGCGAACCTCACGCCCGTTCTTCGACGACGAAGATCTCGAAGGCCGCCGGCTCGAGCGCGTGCAGGGTTGGGCGCTCGATGTTCGCGGCCGTCGATCGCGATCGCATTGCCGATCTACTGGCTGCGCGAGCCCACCCGCCAGCACCAGTCGGCGAACTACTTCGACAAGAACTCCGTCGCCCGCGGCGCAACCCTGTTCGCCAACTCCGCGAGCGCCGGAGTACAACGCCGCAGTCTCGTTGCAGTGCGCGAACTGCCACGGCCAAAAGGGTGACGGCGGCGTCGGCCTCGACCATCGATCAACGGCGTCAAGGTCAACTGGAAGGTGCCGCCGCTCAACACCGAGGCGCTGCGCTTCGAAGAGGACACCGACTGCCTCGAGCCAGTCGCGCCGGCAGCCGAACACGCATCTGCGATCTCACCGACATCATCACGTACGGGCGGCCCGGGCACACCGATGCAGCCGTGGGGTGTCGTCGGCGGTGGACCGAAGAACGACCAGTCGATCGCCGACCTCGTCGCGTACATCGAGTCGATCCAGATCACACCCGCGCAGTCGCAGGCGCAGAACGACGGAGGCGCTGACGGCGGCGCGCGTCCGACGACTCCGGACACCTGCCCGGAGTACATGACGTGCCCGGGCATCGAGCTCGCGCGACGCGCAGGCCACGCTCGCAGACGCGACCAAGCCGCATCTGCGTCGGCGAAAACGCGACGGCCGCAGAAGGCGCTGAACATCCCGGACGCGACCGACGAGCAACTGAACAAGGCGTGCACCGACCTCCAGAAGACAGTCGGCACCGATCCGACACCGCCTGACCGACGTAGAACAGACACAGGCGGTCGCGTGCGGCAACTACCTCACGTCGGCGACGACGGTGACCAACGACCAGGCGATCGTCGCGTGGTCGACAAGAGTGGAAAGCCCGACGCGCCAACGTCAGCGACGGTCAGCTGCTCTTCGAGCTGAACTGCGCCCGCTGTCACACGCAAGGTTGGTCGGTGTTCGACCCGACGCAGTACGACCAGACGCAGCCCAACTCGCTCGCCGCGGTCGGACCGGTCGGCGGCGGTGGCGGTCAAGGCGGTGGCATCGGTTTCAACCTGCGCGACGGCGACGTGCAGCGCCGCTTCGGCGACGACGCCTCGGGCGGTTGGCAACGCAGTTCGCCTTCGTGAGTCTACGGTTCGCACCGTTCAAGCCGTACGGCAACCTCGGCCTCGGCTCGGGCCAAGATGCCCGGATTCCAACAAGCGCCGAGCAAGCCGTCTCCGTACCTCGGTGCGATGCTCACCCAAGATCAGCTCACGCAGATCGTGTACGTTCGAGCGTTACTGCCTCGAAGGAACCGACTACACGAAGGTGTCGCCGGTGTGCGAGACGCCGACCGTTGCGCCACCTACGCAGCACCACGACGACAACCGCCGCACCGAAGGGATGAGCGTGTCTCCGTTCTTGCACCTGCTCCTCGCCGAAGGCCCAACCAAGGCGAACCTCTGGAATCCGACGATCATCGGTGTCCTCACCGTGCTGTGCGCGGTCGGACTGTTCTGCGGCTCGGTGTACCTGCTGCTCGGCACGAACCTCGGCGCCCGTCTCGGCTTCCTCGTCGCGGCGGCCGGGCTCTACGGGCTTCCTCGTCTTGCTCACCACGCTGTGGCTACGACGCCCGGCAGCGACCGGTAACAGCGACCTCGACCCGCCCCACGGCAACTTCGCCCGGGTGGAAGCGTCGTCGAGGTCGTGCCGACACCGCAGGAATCGAAGATCGAAGCCGTGCGCAACCTCGACAAGCGAAGGCGTACAGGTCACGGAAAACCAGCTGACGAACCAGGTCAAGCCGGCGATCGACGCCGCAATCGTTCCGGCGGCGTCGGTCACCGGTGAGACGCCGCCCGACCATCCGTTCGCGACGCTGAACATCACGTCGACCTCCGACTACCTGCTCGACTTCCCGGGCTTCAAGTCGTTCCGTACATCGACAGGACGCAGAACTTCTTCTGGCACCGCCACCGGTACGCGGCGGTGGAGGTGTGCCGGCGCGCAAGGACGCGATCGGGCAACGCGGTCGACGGCCCGAACGGCCGTGTGCGACCCGTTGCAAGCCGACGCACTACGTGATCCTCAGCTACGACCTACGGCTCGGTGCGCAAGCCGGTGGTGTTCTACTGGTTGTTCTCACTGCTGTTCTTCGGGCTTTCTCTGCTCGGCCTGCACTGGTACGAGCAGGACGAGCGGGCGCGCAAGCGGGCGTCGCTGGCGCCCGTGCCGACCTCAGACGACGTAAGGAGACGGCACGATGGTTCATCGCGCAGCAGCTGATCGACGCGAGCAAGGACGGTGGCGCCGCGTTCATCGCGTTCTCGATCATGGTGTTCTTGTTCGCGGGATCGCTGTTCTACATGGACAAGATCCGCCGCAAGCGCCAAGACCGCGACGACGCCAACCGCAACTAGCACTTTCCGAGGCGTCGTATAGCCCGGTTATGCCAGGCTCAGCGACGCCTCGGCAGCTGCGAGGGTCGCTTCGATGTCGGCGTCGGTGTGCGCCAGGCTCGGGAACAGCGTTTCGTAGCCGCTCGGGGCGAAGTACACGCCCGGTCGAGCAGGCCGTGGAAGACGCGCGCGTAGCGCGCGTGATCGGCGCGCTTGCGCCTCTTCGTAGTTCGTGACCGGTCGGGTCGCGAAGAACAGGCCGACGAGCGTGAACGCCCGCGTGATCTGCGCGTCGACGCCGGCGCCCGCGCAAACCTTCTGCAGGCCGTCGGCGAACTGCTGTGCGATCTGTTCGAGACGCGCGTACGACGGCGTCGTCGAGCTCGGCGAGCGCGGCGAGCCCGGCCGCGGTCGCGAGCGGATTCCCCGACAGCGTTCCCGCTTGGTACACCGGACCGAGCGGCGCCAGCTCGTCCATGATCGACGGCGCGGCCGCCGACGGCCGCGAGCGGCAGCCCACCTCCGATCACCTTGCCGAAGATCGAAAGGTCGGGCGTGATGCCGTAGCGCGCCTGCGCACCACTCCGAGCCAACGCGGAAACCGGTGATCACCTCGTCGAACACCAACACCGCGCCGTACCCGGGTGCACCCGGCCCGGAGATGTTCGAGGAAGCCGGGCGCGGGCGGAACGAGGCCCATGTTGGCGGCGATCGGCTCGACGAGGATCGGCCGCAAGATCCGCGCCGTGTTCGTTCAGCGCCGCGTCAAAAGCGCGCGATGTCGTTGTACGGCACGACGATCGTGTCGGCGACCGTGCCCGCGGTCACACCGGCGCGCCCGGCAGACCCAAGGTTGCGACGCCACTCCCCGCCTGCACGAGCAACGCGTCCAGATGACCGTGATAGCAGCCCGCGAACTTGACGATCTTGGACCGGCCGGTCGCGCCGCGGGCGAGCCGCACCGCGGTCATCGCCGCTTCGGTTCCCGACGACACGAGCCGCACCTTTTCGACTGACCGCACTGCGTCGCAGATCACTTCGGCGAGTTCGACTTCGCGCGGGGTCGGCGCGCCATACGACGTTCCGTCGGCGGCGGCGCGCTGCACCGCGTCGACAATCTGCCGGGTTCGCATGGCCGAGGATCGACGCGCCCCACGACTGCACGTAGTCGATGTATTCGTGTCCGTCGGTGTCGACGAGTCGCGGCTGCCCGCCGCCCGCGCGACGAAGAACGGATCACCGCCTACTGAACCGAAGGCCCGTACCGGCGAGTTGACACCGCCGGGAATGCGCGCCTGTGCGCGCGCGAACCAGTCGGTGGTCACGGCTGCGCGTGGAGAAGTTCGGCGACCTCGCGCGCGAAGTACGACAGGATCATGTCGGCGCCCGCTCGCTTGATCGCCAGCAGGTGCTCGAGCGCGACCGCGGTGCCGTCGATCCAGCCGAGTTGGGCGGCCGCCTTCACCATCGCGTATTCGCCGCTCACGTGGTACGCGGCGACCGGAACGTCGAACGTCGCGCGCACGTCGGCGATCACATCGAGGTATGCGAGCGCGGGCTTGACCATCACCATGTCGGCACCTTCGGCAACGTCGAGCGCAACCTCGGCGATCGCTTCCCGGCCGTTCGCGGCATCCATCTGGTATCCGCGCCGATCGCCGAATTGCGGTGCGCATTCGGCCGCGTCGCGGAACGGTCCGTAGAGCGCGGACGCGTACTTGGCCGCGTACGCGAGGATCGCCGTCGTCGCATGACCGGTCTCGTCGAGCGCGGTCCGGATCGCCTCGACCTGACCGTCCATCATCCCGCTGGGTGCGACCACGTCGGCGCCGGCGTCGGCCTGCGCGATCGCGATGCTGGCGTAGCGGTCGAGGGTCGCGTCGTTGTCGACTTCGCCGGCATCGGTGAGGATGCCACAGTGTCCGTGGTCGGTGTATTCGTCGAGGCAGTTGTCGACCATCAACACGACCGCGTCGCCAACTTCATCGCGGAGATTGCCGAGCGCGAGTTGCACGACACCGTCGCGCGCATCGGCACCCGAGCCCCGCGGCGTCCTTGTGCGCGGGAATGCCGAACAGCATGATCGCGGGAACGCCGAGATCGGCGAGGGCGCGCACTTCTTTGCGCAAGCTCTCTTGCGTGTGTTGCATCACGCCCGGCATCGAGACCACCGGCTCGGGCTCGGTGATGCCTTCCTTCACGAACAGGGGGGCGACCAGATCGTCGACCGTCACCCGCTGTTCGGCAACCAGGCGCCGCAACGCCGGTGTCCGGCGCAGGCGGCGCATGCGGCGTTCGGGAAAACTCACGACCCCAGGCTACTTCGACAGTGCACCGAGCAAAGCTGCGACCAGGCCCTCGATCGTGTGCGGGTCGGCCTCGGCATCGACGCGCAGTCCGAGTTCGGCGGCCCGCGCGGTCGTGATCGGTCCGATGGAAATCACCATTGGTTGCGGGTCGGGGACGTCCACGACGTCGACGAAGTTCGTCACCGTCGACGACGACGTGAACGTGATCGCGTCGACATCACCGCGCTGCACGCGCGCCACGACGTCGGGGTCGGGTGTCGCAACGACCGTGCGGTATACGGGCAGGACGTCGACCGTGTATCCCTTGCCTTCGAGTCCGGTAACGAGCACGTCGCGCGCGAGTTTCCGCGCGCGGGATGAGCACCCGGACCTGATCATCGGAGAACGCGTCGACGAGCGACTCGGCGACAAAGCGCTCGGGGACGAGATCGGCGACGATGCCGTATCGTTCGAGCGCAGCCGCGGTACCGCTCCCAATCGCCGCGACTCGGACGCCGGCCAGCGCGCGGCTGTCGACACCAGCGCGCCGCAAGCCCTGTTCGAAGAACACGTCGACGCCGTTCGCCGACGTGAACACCACCCATGCGTATTGCGCGAGATCGGGAATCGCGAACTCGAGCGGTTCCACTGCGATCGTCGGCAACTCGAGCACATCAGCACCCATCGCTTCAAGCCATGACCGCAACGCGCTCGACTGCTCGCGGGCGCGTGTCACGACGACGCGCTTGCCGAACAACGGGCGGGTCTCGAACCACGCGAAGTCGAGCGCGGCAACGTCGCCGACGACGATCGCCGACGGCGCCTCGACGCCGGCGTCGGCAATGGTCGCGAGGGTGGCGCGTACCGTTTGTTGTTCGGGGCGCGTGCCCCAGCGCACCGCCGCCACAGGTGTCGAGTCCGGCCGACCGCCCGCGATCAAGGCTTTCGCGATCTCGCGCGAGCCGGCCCGCGCCCATGAGGATGACGAGCGTGCCGCCCGCCTGCGCGAGCGCGTCCCAGTCGGTATCGGTACTTCCCTTGGCCGGATCTTCGTGACCGGTGACGATCGTGACGCTCGTCGAAACACCGCGGTGCGTCACCGGGATCCCGGCATACGCAGCCGCTGCGATCGCGCTCGTCACCCCGGGAACAACTTCGAACGGGACGCCGGCCGCAATACAGGCTTCGGCTTCCTCGCCGCCGCGCCCGAACACGAACGGGTCGCCGCCTTTGAGCCGCACCACGTCCTTGCCCGCACGCCCGTGTTCGACAAGCAGGGCGTTGATCTCGTCTTGCGTCATCGCGGCGCGCGCCCGGCGCTTTGCCGACGTCGACGAGTTCGGCATGCGGGCCGCGCGAGTTCGAGCAACGCGGGCGAGGCCAGCCGGTCGTAGACGACGACGTCGGCGGCGCGCAGCAATTGCTCGCCACGCCGGGTCAACAGCCCGGGATCACCGGGGCCGGCCCCGACGAGAAACACGCTCACGACACCGCCTCCTCCGCGAACGTGCGCACGATCGCTTCGGCGACTGTTCGACCGACAACCTCGGGATCGGATCCGACCTCGGACTTGCGCACGACAATCGAACCATCACGCACTGCGAGCAATGCCTCGATGAGCACCGCTTCGTTGTCGACGTGGGCGAGCGCGCCGCACGGCAAGTCACACCCGCCCCCGAGTTCGGCGAGGAATGCCCGCTCGGCCGCCACCGCGCGATGGACGACGCGATCGTCGATTGCGCGCAACGCGGCCCGCGTCGCATCGTCGTCGCTGCGACACTCAACCGCGAGCGCGCCTTGCCCCACTTGGGGCAGCATCACTGCCGGATCGAGGACTTCGGTCGCTTCGGCCGCCAACCCCAGGCGCTCGAGCGCGGCGATACGCGACAACGACTGCGTCGTAACCGTTCTCTTCCCGCTTGCGCAGGCGGGTTTCGATGTTGCCGCGCAAGGGCCCAAATGCGAGATCGGGCCGCACCGCCGCAAGTTGAGAGCGGCGGCGGACCGAATCGGTGCCGACGCGGCCGTTGCGGGGCAGCGTGGCGAGCGCCGAACCCACGAGCGCGTCGCGCGCGTCGGCGCGTTCCGGCACGGCCGCCAGCACCAATCCGTCGGGTGCGACCGGTGGCAGATCCTTGGCGGAGTGCACGGCGATGTCGGCGCGGCCTTCGAGCACCGCAAGTTGCACTTCCTTCGTGAAGATTCCCTGGCCGCCGATCACGTCGAGCGCCGACGTTTGGTCGCGATCGCCCGACGTCGTGACCAACACGTACTCGACGTCGCCGCCCAGCAACGTTCCGACGCGCTCCGCTTGCCAGCGCGCGAGCGCGCTCGCGCGCGTCGCGATGCGAATCACTGTTCGGTCGGCAGGTCGAAGAGCGTCGCGAGCGCGTCGGCGTAGTAGTCGCCGCGCGGGGTCCCGGCCGCGTCTTTGACGCGCAGTGTCGGCTCGTGCAACAGCTTGTTGACGATGCCGTGCGAGAGCGCCTCGACGAGTTCGCGCGTGTCGGGGTCGAGACGCGCGAGTTTGGATTGAAAACGTTCGAGTTCACCGCGGCGCACGTCTTCACCGAGTTCGTGCAACGACGAGATCAGCGGCGCAACTTCACGGGCCGCCCGTTCGGCGCGGTAACGCTCCGTTTCGGCGGCGAGGATCTCGCGCACGTTGCCGATCTCGCGCCGGCGCCGTTCGGCGGAGCGTTGCGCGTAGTCCTTCAAGTCGTCGAGGTCGAGCAACGTCACGTCGTTCAGCTCGCGCACGCCGGGATCGACATCGCGCGGCAGGGCCACGTCGACGATCAACAGCGGCCGGCCGTTCCGGCACGCCATCACCATCTCGACGGTCGACCGTTCGAGCAGGATTTCGCGCGACGCCGTCGAGGTGAGCAACGCGTCGGCGTCGACCAGCGTGTCGGCGATCTCGGTGAGCGGCAGCGCGACCCCACCGATTTCGGCGGCCACGGCTTCGGCCTGCGCGACCGTTCGGTTCGCGATCCACACGTGCGAAGCGCCGCGCGAACGCAGCGTCGACGCCAAGCCGGCGCCCATCTGGCCCGCGCCGACAACGAGCACGCGCGCGCCGTCGAGTGCTTCGAGGTGTTCGGTCGCGACTGCGACTGCGGCCGACGAGATCGAGACCGCGTGCCGGCTGATACCCGTCTCAGTGCGCACCCGTTTGCCGGTTTCGACGGCATGCTTGAACAAGCGCGCCAACGTCGGCAGCGCGGCTTGCTCGCGCACCGCCGCCTGCCACGCGTTGCGGACCTGGCCGAGGATCTCGCTCTCACCGACGATCATCGAGTCGAGCCCGGCCGCGACCGAGAACAAGTGATTGACCGCAGCGTCGTCGTAGTACGTGTAGAGGTGGTCTTCGAACTCGTCGGGGTCGGCACCCGAGTACGCCGAGAAGAAGTCACGGACGTCGCCGACCGCGGCGTGGAAGTGCGTGCAGCGGGCGTAGACCTCGGTGCGGTTGCACGTCGACAGCACGACGACTTCGAGCAAGTGCTCGCGGGCCGCGAGGTCGTGCAGGACCTTGGCCAGCTGGTGATCGGGCACGGTCGTGCGCTCGAGGAGCTGGACCGGCACCGTGCGGTGGTTCAGGCCGACGACGATCAAAGACACGTGTTCAGCAACTCCTCGGCGTCGTCGATTCGTCCCGCTCGGACCAACTCCACGATGCCCGCGTCGAACGCCTTCTGCCAGTCGGCGTCCTCGCTCGAGCGGCCACCCGCCCGGAGCCGCTCCCGGGCGGCCGCGAGGAGGTCGAGCAGGGCCTCGTACTCGGGGCCGATCTCGGTTTCGAGCTGCCGCCGGAGATGGGCGGCCAGGGCCGGGCTGCGGCCGCCGGTGCCGACGCGTGAGCACGAGATCGGAGCGCCTGATCACCGACACCAGCGTAAAGGAGCAGTTTTCCGGGTCGTCGGCACTGTTCACCCAGAGCCGCCGCGCTTCGCCGGCCGCGAACACGGCCGCGTCGACCGCGCGGTCGCCGGTCGCGGTGAAGGCGAGCCAGGCGCCGTCGAGGTCGGCGGGCGCGAACTCGCGCTCGTGCCACACGAGGTCGCCGGCCGCCGCGTGTTTACGAACCGCGTCGGACGCGACGGGTGCAACGACGGTCACGTTGGCGCCGAGGTCGAGCAAGGGTTCGATCTTGCGGGTTGCGATCCGGCCGGCCCCCACAACCACCAGCAAGCGGTCGCGCACGAGCAGGTTCGCGGGAAGCCCGCGCAGCTCGGGGCGACCATCCGTCACTGTTTTCCGCTCTCGGCCCTTCGGGCCGGGCCGCTGGGGCCCGGCTCGCGACGCTCGCTCATGAAACGACCTTCGTCGCGTTCCGTCGCAATTGGTAGAAGGACAGGATTTGCAGCTCGATCGCGAGGTCGACCTTGCGCATCGAGACCCCGTCCGGGACTGTGCAGACCGCGGGCGCGAAGTTGAGGATCGACGTGACCCCGGCTTCGACCAAGCGGTCGGTGACGTCTTGGGCCGCGTTGGCCGGCACCGCGAGGATCCCGATCGCGATTCCGCGGTCGGCGACGATCTTGTCGAGGTTGTCGATCGACTCGACCGCGAGGTCGCCGACCTTCTTGCCGACGAGGGCAGGATCGGCGTCGACGATGGCCACCACACGGAAGCCCCGGGCGCCGAAACCGCGGTAGTTCGCGAGGGCGCGACCGAGGTTGCCGATGCCGACGATGACGACCGGCCAGTCGCGGGTCAGCCCGAGCTCGCGGGAAATCTCGTGGAGCAGGTACTCGACGTCGTAGCCCACGCCGCGGGTGCCGTAGGACCCGAGGTAGGACAGGTCTTTGCGGACCTTGGCGGCGTTGACGCCCGCCAGCTCGGCCAGCCGCTCCGAGGAAATCGTGGGGACGTCGTGCTCGCCGGTCTCGACGAGCGCCCGGTAATAGAGGGGCAAGCGAGCGACCGTGGCCTCGGGAATCCGCCGCCGCGGGGTCCGGCTCACCTCTGCAGCCACCTGCATCCCTTCGTTGGGCCAACGCACCTTTCGAGGGTCAGGGTACCGACTTTGTGCACGCGTTCTCAAAGTGGAGAGGGATAACTTCCAGAGTGCAATGGTCGCCGGCCTCGCCTTCCTCGCTACCGCCATCGCGACCGTGTTCGCCCAGGCCACGGGCGTGCGCTGGTCACGATCGCGCTCCCCTCAACAGGGCGCGTGGACGGTCGCGCTCGCGCTTTTTGCGCTCGCCTCGGCCGCGCTCGCGACCGGTGCCGGCACCGGCTGGGACGCGGGCACGTTCCGCATCTTCTATCTCCTCGGAGCGATCATCAACGTGCCGTGGCTCGCGCTCGGCACGGTCTATCTGCTCTTCGGGCGCGTCCCCGGCAACCGAGTACGAGCGGTGCTGCTCGTGTTCACGGGGATCGCGATCGGCGTGATGCTGGCGACGCCGATCAAAGGCACCATCGATCCCACGGGCGGCATCCCCGTCGGCAAAGACCACTTCGGCGCCTTGCCGCGCGCGCTGGCGGGCATCGGCAGCGGGGTCGGCGCGCTCGTGGTGTTCGCAGGCGCGGCGTGGTCGGCGGTGCGGTTCGCCCGCAAGCGCACACCGGGCTCGGGCAAGCTCGCGAGCGGCAACGCGCTGATCGCGCTTGGCACGTTGATCCTCGCGAGCGGCGGACTGTTACAAGGGATCGCGGGCAAGGACACGAGCTTCGTTATCTCGCTCGCGTTGGGGATCGCAGTGCTCTACGCGGGATTCGTCGTCGCGTCGGGTGGGCGTGTCGCCCGGCCCGCCAATGCCGAACGCGAAAGCTTTCCGACCAAACTGCGCGGCAACGCGTCGACAACTTCGACGCGCGTCGGCAGCTTGTAACGCGCGAGCCGGCGCGCGCCGTAGCGCAAGAGTTCGACGGGATCGGGTGTGTGACCCGAGCGCGGCACGACGTACGCGACAACGGTTTCGCCGGTGCGCGGATGCGGTTCGCCGATCACCGCGACGTCTTCGACGTCGGGATGCGATCGCAACGCGTCTTCGACTTCGCCCGGATACACGTTGAACCCCGACACGATGATCAGATCCTTCGCGCGGTCGACGAGCGTAAGCCAACCGTCGGCGTCGGCAACTGCGATGTCGCCGGTGTACAACCAGCCGTCGCGTAACACCTTCGCAGTTGCGTCGGGATCGTTCCAATAACCAGCGAACACGTTGTGGCCGCGCACGACGATCTCGCCCGGGTCGTCGGCCAGGACCGGATTCCCTTCGTAGTCGAGCAAACGCACCTCGACACCGGGAAGCGGCGGACCAACCGAACCCGACCGGTTGTCGCTCGCAATCGCCGACGTCGTCACCACTGGCGACGCCTCGGTGAGCCCGTAGCCGTCATGCACCACGACACCAAAGCGGGCGCGCAACGCGCGCGCCGTTTCCGGGTGCAGGGCAGTCGCGCCGGAGACGCAAAGACGCACGTGCGCGAACGCGTCGTTCGGCGCAGTCGCGTCGTCGAGCGCGAGCCACGCGTCGTAAATCGGAGGAACCGCGGCGATCATCGTGACGCCGTCGTCGCGAACGCGCGCAAGCGTCTCGGCCGGATGGAAGTGGTCGACGACCGATATCGCCGCGCCAACGCCAAGCGTCAGTCCAAGGACGACGTTGAGGCCGTAGACGTGGAAGAACGGCAACACACCGAGGACGACGTCGTCGGACGCGATGCGCAAACCCGGATGCGATTGCATCTGCTCGATGTTCGCAAGTAACGAACCGTGCGTGAGCATCGCCGGACGCGGTTCGCCGGCAGTTCCCGCCGTGAACAACAGCGCGGCAAGGTCGTTGGCGTCGCGGGGAACCGTCGCGAACGGCGCGCCGGCCGTGTTCGTCATGTCGATCGTTTCGACCGCGGGACTCGCGCTCGCGTGCGCGCCGGCGCGGCGCGCCAGATCAGCGAACCCCTCGGATGCCAGCACGAGCGCGGGCGTGACGGCGTCGATCTCGCGCGCAAGTTCGTGCGACGGCGCGGTCGGGTTCAAGGGCACCGCAACCGCGCCCGCCTGCAACACGCCGAGATAGGCGGCGACAAACGCGGCTTCGTTGCCGGCGACGATCGCGACCCGATCGCCGGCCCCACAACGCGCCGCGACGACGGTCGCGACCGCGGCGGCGCGGGCGCCGAGTTCGGCGTGTGAGTACGGCTCCGGCCCGGCGAGCGCGGGCCGGTCGGGCGAGCGTTGGGCGGCGGCACCCAGCACATCGGCGAGGTTCATGAGTGGGGCGCAGGCTAGGCGCCGATTCGTCTGAAGCTCAACCACTTAGAGTGATCAATCTCGCTCAAGACAAACGCTCAGAGTGTCGTTATTGCTCGTACAGCGAGGGCGACCGGGACACCGGCGGGAGGGTTGGCAGGACGCCGGCCACCAGTCAGGAACCGTCGACCTCGCCCGAGATCGGGGTTCCGGTCGCGGGTGTGGGCGTGTGGTCGCGCCGGGGTAACCCGGAGCTTCCACGCAACGTAGCCTCCCAGCCCGCCCCAGAAACGTCCGCAACTGCGGCCGGAACCTTGATGTCTCGCTCCTGCGCGCGAGCTTCGCTCGCCGCCCCGCTTGCGTCAGATGCGGAAGACGAACTGGATGATCGCGGCGGCGAGGATCATCACCAGCAGCGCGACCAAGACGATGCTCGTACCCCACCTCATTCGCCGTCTCCCGGTGTCGTAACCACGACTTTCGATCCGGCCCGCAGCTTCAACTCCTGGGCGGCGCTGCGGCGGTCGAACGCCAGCGCGCACATCCCGTACGAGTCGGTGAGCACGACGAGCTCCGACGCCTTGGCATCCGCAAACGCGTGCACGAAGCGGGCCCGGCGCTCTTGGTCTCCGGCCCGCACGCCGATCGCGCCGCCCGGTTCCACTCCCCGTTCGGCGAGCTGTTCCGGCCCGACGTTGAGCTGGCAATTGCCGTAGTGGTCGACCCACAGCACCTCGGCCGCGATCCCGCCCTGCTCGTCGTCCTGCGGCAACGGCACCAGGCCCGGCGTCAGTGAGGCCGGATCGACCGCAGGCCCAAACTTCTCGAGCGGAACCCCGTTGGCGATGTGCGCGGCCGCGGGCGCCATCACGTCGCGGCCCGCAAACGTCGGGCCCGGCGCGGGCAGTTGGTACTCGGGCGCTTCCAGCGCGACGACCCGAACCGCACCGCCGACCATTGCGACCGCGGGTGCGAGGAGACCGTTGTCGGGCCCGATCATCACCGCGCCGTCGACTTCGACCGCGACGCACCGGCGCGTCGTCCCAACGCCGGGATCGACGACCGCCAGCACCACACCCTCGGGCAGGTACTGCACGGCGCGCACCAACGCGAGCCCACCGGCACGCACGTCGAACGGCGGGATCTCATGGGTGACGTCGACGACCCGCGCATGCGGCGCGATATCGAGCATCACGGCATGACATACGCCGACGAACTCGTCAGCGCGGCCGTAATCCGACAAGAACGAGATGACCGGAGGACGCTGTGTTGCCACCGCCGCCGAACGTACCCGGCGCGCGGTACCGCGCCCTGATCAGCCCGCTTGCGTGTAACGCGACGCGAGGTAGGCGTCGACGTCGGGTTCCGAAACCCGGAACGATCGACCGACGCGCACCGCCGGCAGCTCGCCGGCCTTGATCAGACGGTAAACCGTCATCGAAGACACACGCATCAAGTCGGCGACTTCCTGCACCGTCAAAAAGCGCGCTTTGCTCAAACCGTTGCCCACGCGGAGAACTCCCTACTCCAACCCGGACAGGAGCGTACGCCGGTGCGCTCGGAGTTGTCGAGCGTCAACAGCTGTTGTGTGTGAGACGTCACATTTCGGGACAGGTCGGACGCTCGGGACCGAGCTCTGGGGCGGGCTCGGCGGCGGCCGGCGGAGGCGACGAAAAGACCGTGGCGACTGGCGCGTAGGCGCGGGGTGGGCGGTCGACGCGGAGGGGTACGACCGTGCACCGGTCGCTGCGGGCCGCGGGGATCGCGACCGCTCCCCGGTCGAGACCGGCGAAGGCAACGACCTCGATGCCCGCCTCCCACGCGACTTCGGCGAAGGGACCGTCGGCGACGACGAGGGACGGGCGCGGGTGGACGAACAACCACTCGCGGGCGGCTTCGCCGTCGCGTGTCGCGCACAACGCCGACCCGTCGCTCACGACCGCCACGCCCTCGACCCACCGCACGAGCCGTGGCGATCGGCCGTCGAGACGAAGCGGCCCGACGTCGGCGAGATCCGCGACCTCGGCGCCGGCGCCGGTCGCGAGGCGAACGATCGCGCTGTGGAGCGCGAGCAGCGATGCGGGCGCGGCGGTGGCGAACGCGACGCGGCCGCCCGCTTCGGCGATCTCGATGACGCGCTGACAAGCCGCGTGCGCGGACCGCAGCGTGCATTCGGGGTCGATCGCGGCGCGGTCGGGCGTCGCGCCGAAGACCTCGGTGAACGCGGCCCAGCCGTCGATCATCGTGAGTTCGGGAAACGGCGTCAGCTCGCCCCACGCGGCCCGATCGCCCGCGACGATTCGTTCGACGAATCGTCGCAACTCGGTGGGGCCGGGACCACCCGCGGAACCCGCGACCTTGGCGCGTTCGAGCATCTGCGCGGGCGTGGCCGGCGCGGCGGGCAGCGACCTCGCCGACGCGCGGCATCAGCTTGGGCGGTCGGTTACGCGCCCGCGCCATCGTTCAATTGCCGCCGAGTTCGCGCGAGCGCCGCGTGGCCGCGGCCACCGCATCCAAGAACGCGGCCCGTACCCCGTGCTGTTCGAGCGCGCGTAGCCCTTCGGCGGTCGTGCCGCCGGGCGAGGTCACGGCGGCCCGCAAGGCTTCGGGTCCGTCGTCGCCGCGCGCGAGCAGCGTCGCCGATCCGAGCAGCGTTTGCAGCGTCAATGTCGACGCCGTCGCCCGGTCGAGGCCCATGAGCACGCCCGCTTCGATCATCGCTTCGGCGACCAGAAACACGTACGCCGGCCCGGATCCCGAAAGCCCCGTGACCGCGTCGAGCGCCTTTTCCGTCACTCGCACGACCACGCCGACCGAGCCCAACACGCGCTCGGCGAGTTCAAGATGCTCATCGGTTGCGTGCGTGCCCGGCGCGATCGCGCACGCGCCTTCGCCGACGAGCGCGGGCGTATTCGGCATCGCGCGCACGACGGGCACGCCCTCCGCGAGCGCTTCGATGGTTGCGATCGTGACGCCCGCAGCGATGGACAACACGACCGTTGTCGGTTCGAGCGCTTGGCGCGCGTTTTCGATCGTCGAACCGACGTCGTTGGGCTTCACGGCCAGGATCACAATGTCGGCGTCGGCGACGGCCCACGCCGCGCTCGGCACGACGCGCACCTTGGGGAATTCCTTTTCGAGCGCGACTCGCCGGTCGGCGTCGATCTCTGCGATCGACACCGTGTCCTCGTCCCACCCGCTTTGAAGAAGTCCGCCCACGAGCGCGGCGCCCATCTTCCCGCCGCCGAGCACTGCGACACGCGCCATCGCGACAACGGTAGACGGAGTCTGCAAGGAGCGGTTGCGAAGACGCCGCGAAACGCGTCATGAAGACGCGCCCCGAAGACGCGCGGGGGCCCGAGGAACCTTCGGGTTGCGGCTCCGCACTTCCCCGAACGGAGCCGACCCTCCCGCACCTCGGGCCCGTCGACAAGCGCACGGTAGCACGGCCCGTATACGCAATACAAGACAACTTTATATGTATTTCAGGCAGCTTTAGTTGCGGCGGTAGCCGATCCGGATCGCGGCTTGAAACCAGCGATCGACGAGCTCGTAGCAGGCCCCGATGATGCGATCGAGCTCTTCGACATCGAGGTGTTCGAGCAACACGCGACCGACGAGATAGAGATCGCCGTCGGGACCGATCGAGAAGTGCGCGCCGTACGACGCGTGGTTGCGTTCGAGGCAAAAGCGATACAGCTCCATGCGCGGTGTCGTCGGCGAGAGGAGGATCGGGCAAGAAGTAGACCTCGTAGCGCAGCGTGCGCTGATGCAGGTCGAAGTAGATCGTCGCCGCGTCACGCGTGTCGGTGCCGAAACGGACGTACCAGCGCGGAATCGACGCGTCGTACTCGACGGTTTGAATCCACTCTTCGTTCGCGACGTCGTTTTCGAGGTGCGCGGCAATCAGGTCGTGACGCTCTTGCCAGGCCTGCGGATCGAGCGGGCGGCCGCTGTCGCCTTCGTTTGACAACACTCAGTCGCAGGACACGAGGTCGCGAATCGCGAGGTCTCCGTACAGCCGCCGCAAGCGGGCCGCAGTCATGCTCCACGAATACCGCAGCGAACGCGTCGCTGCGAGCATCCCCACGTCGCGCGTCAACGCGTCGTCGGCGAGGAGTTTCTCGATCGGGCCCGCGAAGTCGAGCGGGTTCCGGCCTTCGACGAGGTAGCCCGTCTCTTCGTTGTCGACGAGCGAACGCAAGCCGCCGACCGCAGCGGCAACGACCGGCGTTCCGCACGCGGCGGCTTCGAGCGCGACCAGACCAAACGATTCCGCATGCGAGGGCACGATGCAGACGTCGGCGGCGCGGTAGTAGTCAGCGAGCCGGTCGTGGGGCTGGGGCCGCACCCAGCGAATTCGGTCGGCGACACCGAGTTCGTCGGCCAGATCCCGCACGCGATGCAGCTCGGCGTGACCGTCGGCTCCGCTCGGGCCACCGACGACAACAAGCGTTGTTTCACGGTCGTCGAGCGCGGCCAGGCACCGCACTGCGAGATCGAGGCCTTTGAGCGGCTGAATGCGTCCGACGAAGAGCAACATGCGACGGCTGCCGATGTTCAGCCGGCGGCGCGCGGTCGCCTGATCGCCGGGCGAGAACGCGACGTGGTCGACACCGGGCGGAACCACCTCAATGCGCGATTCGTCGGCCGAATACAGACCGGCCAGCTGGGCGCGTTCGTCGTCGGTCGACGCAAGCATCAGGTCGGCGCACGCGATCACGCTGTGCTCGACGCTCGTGCGGTGTTCGGGATCGTCGTCGATCCCGGCATCGGCCTTGACGCGCGCCAGCGTGTGGAAGGTCGCGACGAGGGGTCGGTCGAGCATGTGCTTCAACTTGTGCGCGACCGCACCCGAAAGCCAGTAGTTCCCGTGCAAGACGTCGACGGGTTCTTGCTCGGCCATGATGCGCGCCGACGCGTCGACGAACGGGTCGACGAGGTCGTACAGCGCGTGCTTCGGAACTTCGGCGCGCGGGCCCGCTTCGACGTGCAGCACCCGAAAGCCCGGTTGCACGTCGACGATCGGTGCTTGGGCGCGATGCGCGGCGCGCGTGTAGACGTCGCACTGCACACCGGCGCGGGCGAGTGCCGACGCGAGGGCGCGCACGTAGACGTTCATTCCCCCACCGTCGCCCGTCCCCGGCTGCGCGAGCGGCGACGTGTGCATCGAGAAAACGGCGATGCGACGGACCGACATCGTTGGGGGAGGCTACCGGAGCCGTCTGCGTTCCCAGCCCCCGCCCCGGAGCTGGCCACGTTGATGGGTCGACTCCACGCTCCACTCCCGTTCCGGCTCGTGCACGCTCATCACGGGCCGTCGCTGCGCTGTCGTCTCCTAGCCCGCCTCAGCGTTGTGATCGGCGTGATCGGCATGTTCGGCCTGGAACGACCGGTAAATCTCCACCAGTGCCTGCTTCTGGCGCTCGTTGATCGTGGCATCGGCCGCGATGGCGGCAACGAGGTCGCCCGGCGCACGGCCCGGTTCGTCGTCGAGGATCCCGGCGCGCACGTAGAGCGTCTCGGCCGAGATCTGGAGGCCGTGCGCGATGCCTTGGAGGATGTCGGCCGACGGCTTCCGCAAGCCGCGTTCGATCTGGCTGAGGTACGGGTTGGAGATGCCGGCCCGCTCGCTCAACTTGCGCAACGACAAGCGCGCGTTTTTCCGTTGATCGCGAATGAAGTCGCCGAGATCTCGCAGTCGCGTCTCCAGCGACTCCAGCGACTCGGTCGGCATCATGCCGTTCCGGCGACCGACCTTGCTGCGATCTCGCGTTCGAGCGTGTCGATCACGGAGTGCATTTCGCGGCGCAAGGATGAAAGTTCTCGTTCGAAGTCCTGCAACTGACTCGTCGTCGACGCGAGCTCTTCGGCGGGCAGCACGGGCAGATTCGCGAGTGTCGTGTCGGCCACGAGTGTTTCGCGACCGTCGGGCCAATGGAGTTCGATTGCGGGCGCGTCGGGCGGCGGCACGCGGGTGTCGACGACGCTCGAGCGGCCCGATTCCGCGCTCAAGATGCGCGGCAAGTCTTTGACGAGATCACCGACGCTGCCGCCGCGTTCGCGGCGATGCTGCTCGGCGTCGAGGATCTCCATGCGGGCCTGGGCGAGGCGGCGGAGATACGAAAGCGTGTTCTCGACGTCGACGCATTCGGCCTTCATGTCGCGCAGGTCGTCGAGTGACCGGGCGTCGAGGCCTTCCACGAAGTCGTCGTTCAACAATCGCTGGATCTGTTCCGTCGGACTCATCCTGTCTCTATCGGCGGCCGTCGTGCGGAGACCAAGGCTAACCGGCCGGAACCGGAACCAGTGTCAGCCGCCACTCACGGGCGGCAGCACCGCGACCTCGTCGCCGGCGGCCAGCATCGCTGTGGAGCCACCAGCCGGTTCGTCGCCGTTCACCCAAATACGTGCCGTTGCCAAGACCTCGGAAAAGGCGTCGCCGTAGCGGCCGCACGCCAGGCTGACGAGATCACCGACACTCGCTCCGTCGGTGAGTTCGAAGCTGTCGGTGGTGCAGCCCGCGGCCTCGCGCGCGGTGGCAAACAGTCGAAGGGTGACCGTCACTCCGCCGACGCGACGTTGGTGCGCGCCGTCGGAATCGCTTCGAGCCGCTCGGGATCGATCGGCTGACCCGTCTGCTCGTCGACGCCGTACGTCCCGTCGTCGAGGCGCTGGAGCGCCGCCTCGATCTCGGCCAACTCGACCTCGAGTTGTTCGAGAATCGCAAGGTCCTTCTCGCGCTCGAACGTGTCGGAGGCCTGATCGGCCGGATGCTGGTCGTAGTGCGTCAGCTCACCGGAAGTGTCGGACTCTTCTTCGTCGAGCCCTTCGTTGTGAAGATCCGCGATCAGACCGGTAACGCGTTCGCGTTCGTCTTCGAGGCGGCGCCGGGCGAGGTCGGGATCGAAGGTCATGCCGCGAAGGGTACCCACCGCGCCTGGTGGCGTCACCTCAGTCGCAAGCTCAGTCGAAACCGAAGCGGGCGCGCAGCTCTTCGGCCCGTTCGCCGAGCAATACCGCGAGCGTGTCGAGTCGTGTCGCGGCACCGGGCAACTCGAGAATCCGTTGCGCGTCGAGCGGCCCGATGGGCGCGATCGCGGTCGCTTCGTAGGACGCGCGCACCGGATCAGTGTCGAGCGCAGGCGGATCAGGAACGCGCTCGTCGACGCGTCGGGCGACCGCGACAACCTCAGCCAGCGCACCGATGACTCGCTCCCGGGCCGCGTGTGCGGCAGGTTCGGATTCGGGTTCCGCGATGGCGACGACCTCTGCTCGCGGATACGGATCGTCGGGAAGCCAGCGCGTCACCTGAATGCGGTGTACACCCACGCTGTTCAGCGCGAAGCGGCCGTCGGGTAACTCGCTTGCCTGCACGACGCGCGCCAACGTGCCGACGTCGAAACGCACGTCACCCCCGCCGACTTCGCTGCCCCGTTCGATGAGCACCACGCCGAACTCGTTGTCACCGTCGAGCACGTGCCGGGCCATCAATCGGTAACGCGGTTCGAACACGTGCAACGGCAAGAGCGCGTACGGGAAGAGCACGGTTCCGAGCGGGAACATCGGCACCACACGCGCGTCGGCGCGCCATCAGTTCCAGCGGGCGCGCGTCGTGCGGAGCGCAACGTCGAGTCGGCGTTCCTCGTCGGGACCGATGCCCGGGATGGTGCGGTGCAGCTGGCACAACCACGACAGCAGCAACGGATCACGCGCGAGCCGGCCGTGCTCGAGGTTTGCGAGCATCCGCGCCAAGATCTCGTGCGGCGTCGAAACCGTAAGGAACGCGGGATGGAACGCGTGGGTCGCGCCGTGCACGCGCGTGAACAACGCGCGGCAGCCTTCGAGGTCGTAGAGCGCGCCTCCGTGGAACGGATCGCACCACACGCCGGGTCGATCGGCGTCGTGGACGAGGAAGTGGCCGGGCATCCCGACCCCTTCGACGGTGAGACCGATCCGGCGGCCGACTTCCATCGTCAATACCGACAGCGAGATCGGTATACCGATTCGGCGCGTTGATCACCGCGTCGAGGAACGAGTTCTCGGGATCGCCGTAGTCGCGCGTGTTCCCGGTGAAACCCAGATCGTCGAAGAGATGCGCGCGCATGCCGTCGAACGACGGCGCGGCAGGCGGCCGCAAGGTCGTCGAGGCGTACACACTCGGCGTCGATGTCGAGTTCGGGCCGCATACACGCGGCGATGCAAAACGCCGCGATGTCGAGCCGGACCTCGGATAGCGGGCATTCGACCGCCGCAACGAACCGTTCACGTGCCCACGCCGCAGCGTCCATCGCGAGGGAACCTACCCGTACACTCCAAGCGATGGCGGCGAACGCCCGTCGACGAGACTGCACGAGACGATCTCGCGCCTGCTACGCGCGCAGGGCCAACGGCTCACGCCGACGCGCGAGGTTGTCGTCGACGTGCTCGCGTCGGCGCCCGGTCCGCTCACGATTCCGGAGATTCTCGACGCCCATCCCGGGCTCGCGCAGAGTTCCGCGTACCGCAATCTCGTCGTGCTCGAGGAAGCCGGCGTCGTGCACCGGATCGTGACCCACGCCGACTTCGCGCGTTACGAGCTCGCCGAGGATCTCACCGGCACCACCACCATCTGGTGTGCTCGAACTGCGGACGCGTCGAGGACCTGCCGGCGACGCCGGCGGTCGAGCATTCGCTCGCGGCCGCGATCGACGAGGCCGCGCGCGGCGCCGGGTTCCGCACCGAGCACCACCGGCTCGACCTCGTCGGGCTGTGCGCCGACTGCGCGGGCTGACCGGGCAACCGATCCGGCGCGTTCGAGGTACGTCGAGAACCAGCCCGCGTAGCGGTCGCGCAGCTCGGGCTGCTTCCAGTCGTCGCCGGTGACGACGCCGCGGCACGACGCGGTTCCGCAACTGCAGTCGAACTGTCGTAGTCGTCGGAGTCGGTCATGGCGTAGTCGAAGCAGAGCTCCTCGCCGGCCGTCGACGTCGCGCATCGTGACGAGCAGCACCGAGCCGACGATGCCGCAGTTCGGATCGCAGGAGTGGTTCACGTAGTCGGCCGGATCGAACGGCGGAGTGCTCGCGAGGAACAGGTCGTCGTCGATCTGGAGCGCGTGGATCGCGGACCTCTTCGCCGAGGTCGTGCAGTTCGTCGGCCGTCGACGACGCGGCCGCCGAACCCGGCGACCGTCGTGTTCGCCGCGGATCGCAGCCGATCGCGAACACGCCGATACCCTTCGCTCGGCGTCGCGCGCGTTCCGCGTCCGGATGAAGCCACGACTGCCGCACGAACGAGGAATGTACCGGTCGTGACCGAAACAACGGTGTTCGAGGTCGTCGGCGGCCAGCCGTTCTTCGACGCGCTCGTCGAACGCTTCTACGAGCACGTCGAAGCCGACGCCGACGCTCCGTCCGCTCTACCCGGACGATCTCGAGCCCGGCATGCGGTCGCTGGCGCTCTTCCTCGGCCAGTAC
This sequence comes from uncultured Actinomycetes bacterium, assembly GCA_963841195.1. Classification (GTDB taxonomy): domain Bacteria; phylum Actinomycetota; class Acidimicrobiia; order IMCC26256; family PALSA-610; genus CAWJBX01. The sequence goes on from CAWJBX010000008.1 coordinate 505,362, forward strand.
TGGGGCGGACCGCCGACCTACAGCGAGGAGAAGGGCCACCCGCGGCTGCGGATGCGGCACGCGCCGTTCGCGATCGACGACGCCGAGCGCGACGCCTGGCTCGCGGCGATGCTCGCCGCCGCTCGACGAGGCGGACGCGCCCGAGGTCGCCAAGGCCGATGATGCGCGAGTACTTCGACGATGGCGTCGACCGCGATGATCAACCGTCCGAGGGATGGCTCATGAGCCGAGCGACCGCGACCGCGCGGGCTGGCCCGAGCGGCCCGGCCCGACAGGGCCAGAACTGGTGCGGCGATGAGCAAGCGCCAGGAGAAGGAGAAGCAGGCCCGGCGTCGGATCGCGTCGGCCCGCGCGGATCGACGGCCGACACGCCGCCCGCCGGTCCGCGCCGGCCGGCTCTCGCCGGATCGGCCGGTGCCCGCCGTCGATCCCGCGTCCGCCGTACGCGCCCGACGCACCCGCGCTCGTGCCCGCGGTCCCGCCCGACGAGCTCGCCGACCGCATGCGCGCCGCGGGTCACGCCGGACGCGAGATCCTGCTCGAGCTGCGCCGACGCGGTGAAGGTCGGCATGACGACCGACGAGCTCGACCGCATCTGCCACGAGGCGTGCATCGCACGCGGCGGCTACCCGAGCCCGCTGCACTACAAGGGCTTCCCGAAGTCGTTGTGCACGTCGGTCAACGAAGTGATCTGCCACGGCATCCCCGACGACCGTCACGCTGCTCGACGGCGACATCGTCAACTGCGACGTCACGATCTATCCTGCACGGTGTGCACGGCGACTGCAACGCGACGTTCCTCGTCGGCGACGTCGACGACGAACGGCACAGCGCCTCGTGCAGGTCACGCAAGAAGCGTTGTGGAAGGGCATCGACCAGGTGCGCCCCGGCGCGCGGCTGTACGAGGTCGGCCGCGCGATCCAGACGCACGCCGAAGCCGCGGGCTTCGGCGGTGGTGCGCTCGTTCGTCGGCCACGGGGTCGGCGAGGAGTTCCACACCGCGCCCGCGGTCCTGCACTACTACGACCCGCTCGGCCGATCTCGTGCTCACGCCCGGGCTGACGTTCACGATCGAGCCGATGATCAACGAGGGTCGTGGGAGCTCGGCCGCATCTGGCCCGACGGCTGGACCGCGCCGACACGCGACGGCTCGCGTTCCGCGCAGTTCGAGCACAGCCTGCTCGTCACGCCCGACCGGCGTCGAGGTCTGCACGCTGCTCCCGGGCGAGGCCGCCGGCAACTAACCGCGGTGGCGCGTTCTAGTGTGCGGCACATGCGGATGACGGGTGAGCGCGCGCTCGTAACGGGTTCGACGTCCGGTATCGGCAAAGAGATTGCGCTCGCGTTCGCACGTGAAGGCGCGGGTGTCGTGGTGACGGGGCGCAACGAAGCGCGCGGCGCAACGGTCCTCGCCGCGATCGCAGCGGCCGGCGGAACGGGCCATTTCATCGCCGCCGACCTGCACGACGAAGCCGCGAGCACGCAGTTGGTCGACGACGCGGCGGCGGCGCTGGGCGGCCTCACGGTGTTGGTGAACAACGCGGCGGGCGGCGACGCGCGCGACGCCCCGATTGCAGATATCGCGTCGGAAGCGTGGGATGCGATCTTGCGCGTCGACCTCACGGCGCCGATGTGGTGCGCACGCGCCGCGATCGCACACATGCGGCGGGCGGGCCACGGCGCGATTGTGAACATCTCGTCGCGTCAAGCCGAGCGCGCCAGTGCCGGTCTCGCTGCGTACGTTGTCGCGAAGTCTGGGATGAACGGCCTGACGCGCGCGATCGCGGTCGACGAGGCCGAACACGGTATTCGCTGCAACACGATCAGCCCCGGCTATGTCCTCAACGAACGGCGCGACGCCGACATCGACGACAGCCGCCGGGCGCGTTACGAAGGCATGCACTTGACGCGGCTCGGCACGGCGTCCGACGTCGCCCATGCGGCCGTCTATCTCGCGAGCCGGGAATCCGAATACGTCACCGGCATCAACCTGCAACTCGACGGCGGCAGCAGCATCGCCCGCGGGCTCACCCTCGGCTGATGCACCCGCGTGCTTGTGTCAGCGCCATCAGCACGTTCCGGCTCCCGCTCGATGACGACGTCGCGTTCTGGCGCGCGCACGACATCACGAACGTCGGCGTTTCCGTCGCCAAACTCGAAGCGTTCGGCTGGGACACCGGCACCGACATCGTGCGCCGCGCCGTCGACGACGGGCTCCACGTGCGCGACCTCATTGGCCTCGGTCCGTTTCATCTCGCCGACCCGACGCGCTGGGAACGCCAACGCGAACGGCTGACCCGTTCGATCGCGACTGCAGTCGCGATCGGCGCGCCCGTGATCGTCTTCACGACCGGACCGTTCGCGCCGCTCTCGTGGGACGAAGCGGCCGACGCGTTCGAGGCAGCGATCACGCCCGTCCTCGGCGAAGCGCGCGCACACGGCATCGACGTGGCGATCGAACATACGAATTCGCTGCGCGTCGACGTCGGCTTCGTGCACACCTTGCGCGACGCGATCGATCTGGCCCGCCGACTCGATGTGGGCGTGTGCATGGAGATGAACGCATGCTGGGCCGAACGCGACCTCGATCGCACGATGAGCAACGGCGTCGACCGCATTCGGCTGGTGCAGGTCAGCGACTTCAAGGTCGGCACGGTCGCGTCGTCGCAGCGTTTGGTGCCGGGCGACGGCGACATCCCGATCGAGCGCATCGTGCGCACGCTGCTCGACGCGGGCTACCCGGGCGTGTTCGAACTCGAACTGATCGGCGATCAGATCGTCGAAGAAGGCTACGAGCGCGCGGTTCCGCGCGCCGTCGCGGCGCTGGGTGCGTTGCTCGAAGCCGCCGGCGCCGCCGACGCCTGACAGCGGCCGTCGACAACGATCGGGACTTGGTCGACGGACGACGGGATCGTGAGACACGCGTACTTCGTGCCGAGGAACGAGCGCGAGAACTGGATCTGCCAACCGGTGCGGTCGAGCGCGGCGTCATTCGCGAGACCGGCCGGCGTCCCGTCCGGGAGCTGCATGCGGTCTTGGTCCCAACGGGTGTTCACACCGGAGCTGCTGCCATTCGCGACGAAGTTGACGATGGCGGCACGACGCGGCGACTGATTCGTCAACCGCGCTTCGGAAACGACTTGCGCGCCGAACGCGTGCGCGTCGTCGTGCAACGACGACTGGTTCGCCGCTGGAACCGCGAACAGCAGGATGATCACGAGGCCGATGGCGAGCAAGGGAAACAGCACGACGCCGATGTAACCCAGGATCAGCCCGGCGAGGGCCATGCCGTCACCGTTGTCTCCGGTCTGTTTGATCTGACGGCGCGCGATGTGGCCGGTAACGATCGCGGCAATCGCACAGAAGAAGCCGACGGGCCAAAACAGGAACTCCGCGATGCCGGTAACGAGCGACGCGATCGCGAGGCCGTTCGTCGACCGCGGCGCCTGCCACGGCTGCGGCGGCGGAGGAAGCTGAGGCGGCGGCGGGAACGACGCGGGCCCCGGCACCTGGTCACTCACAACCGGAACGCTACTTCGGAGGTCCCCACGGGCGCGCGGGCCCGCGTGCGCGGAACGGAATCACGCGCCCTTCGATCTTGGCAACCGCGTCGAAGAACTGATCGGGCCATTGCACAACCGTTCCCCGCTGCACGAGAAGCTGCACGACCCACGCGCGTGCGACCGCGCGCCCCGTCTCACCCTCGACGATGCGTTGTTCGAGGATCGCGGCCTTGCCTTCCCGGTCGACGTACTTCATACCGCCGACGAACTGTTCGCCGGGCCGGCCTTCGGACTCATACGACACGTGCAGTTCACGTGCGGCAACCACATAGCCCTGCACACCGATTTCGTCGCCCCACCACTGCCCGACGTGGTCGCGCACGTAACTGATGCGCATGTCGTTGAACATGCGCACGATCGCAGCGTTGTTGAGATGGCCTTGGCGGTCGTAGTCGCTTTCGACAACCGGCACCGGGCCGATGGCTCGATACCCGTCGGCCGCGAGCTCCTCGTGTCCCGTTAGGCCCACATGAACGCCCCGCCGTCGGCCATGAACGTGTGCCCGGTGAGGTAACGGCATGCGTCGGAACAGAGGAACCACGCGATCGGCCCGATGTCGAGTTCCGGGTCGCCCTGGCGATGCATCGGGCAGTTGTCGACGAAGATCCGGTAGCCCTCGCTTTGTTTCGCGGCGTCGCCGTGATGCGTCGCCGATGCAGGCGCGATCGCGTTCACGACGATCCCGTCGGCGGCCCATTCGCGCGCCGCGGTACGCGTGAGCGCGCGGATCGCTTCTTTTGACGCGTTGTACGCCGCGAATCCCGCGCCACCGGTGATGCCCATCGACGACGCGAAGTTGACGATGCGGCCCCAACCCTGGGCGCGCATGTGCGGGTACACCGCTTGCATCGCCCACAGGGTCCCCTTCACTCCCGACGTGTAGAAGACGTCGACGTCTTGCTCGTCGACGTCGGCAACCGCGGCAAGCGGCCGGAACGTCTGCGCGTTGTTGATGATCGCGTCGACCCGACCAAACTGATCGACTGTTTGCGCAACCATCGCGTCGATGTCGTTGTGCACTTGGATGTCACAGACGACACCGATGTTCTCGACGCCGAGCGCGTCGAGCTCGGCGCAGGTCTCTTCGAGCAGGTGCGGTTTCCATTCGGCGACGACGACACGCGCGCCGCCCTTGCCGAGATGCACGGCCATGCCGCGCCCGACCCCCCGGCCCGAACCGGTGACGATCACTACCTTGCCTTCGACGCTGTGCATCGCGTTCGCAGCCGTATCGGACATGCGGCGCACACTATGGCGACCGTACGCTTCCCGGCCATGAGCCTCGAAGGTGTTGTGGTCGTCAGTGGTGGTGGAAGCGGGATCGGGCGCGCAACCGCGCAACGCGCCGCCCGTGAGGGTGCGCGCGTCGCGGTGATCGACCGCCACGCCGAAAACGCCGCCGAAACCGCGAACATGATCGGCGCCGCCGCCCGCGCCTATCCGTGCGACGTCGGCGAAGACGGAGCGGTCGAGCAAGCCCTCAGCGCGATCGGGAGCGATCTCGGGCGCGTCACCGGTGTGGTCACTGCGGCCGGCATTTTCCACGGCCCTGACCTCCAACCCGCGCACAAGGTTCCCGTCGAAGACTTCGTACACGTATTGCGCGTCAACCTCGTCGGCACGTTCGCAGTAATCAAATACGCGTTGCCGATGTTGCTCGACGGCGGCGGCGCCATCGTCACGATCGCGTCTACGGCCGCGATTCGCGGCCACGGATTCGGTGCCGGCTACACCGCGAGCAAAGGTGGCGTCGACGCGATGACGCGTTTACTCGCGGTGCAATATTCACCGCAAGGTGTGCGCGCGAATTGCATCTGTCCGGGCGGTGTCGACACGCCGATGACCGGTGGAACGTTCGCAACTGACGAGGCAAAAGCGCGCGCAAAACAACGTGTGCCTATCGGTCGCTACGCGCAAGCCGAAGACATTGCCGACGTTGCCGCGTTCTTACTTTCGGACGACGCGCGTTATGTCACCGGACAGACATTGCCGGTCGAAGGTGGCGCAACAATCTCGTAACGGACGCGATTGCCTGAAATTCACAAGTGCATGTTCACAACCCTGCTGATCAGCACGTTCTCGCAACTTGTACGAATTTCACCACGAAGCGTGCACAAGTGAGTTTGCAACTCACATGCGGAGCTTGATTAGCGTGCCCACTTATGCGCCAGCCGCCTCGTTCGGAGGTGCGCGTGGGGCGCAGCAACGGTTTGGCGGAGCACCAATCGCATCGCACCGTGCTGACGCAACCCATCGTGAAGCGACTCGTTGCAGTCGCGTGTGGTTGCGCGCTCCTGATTCTCCCGAGCACCGCGCACGCACAGACGACGAGCGAGCGGCTCGCGGCAACGCGGCGCGCGATCGACGCCGCCGCCTCGCGCTGGTTTGCCGCGCAGAACAGCGCGCAAAATCTCGACGCGAACATCGCGAGCTTGCAACACGAAATCGACGGTGACACCGCGCGCGTCAGTGCGGCGCGTCGCGAAGCAATGCAACGCGCGGTCGTGATGTACGAGAGCGCGTCGACGAACTATGGCGACATCTTCGGTTCCGACGCGATCGACTCCGCGCGCCGCGCCGAGCTCATCGACCACGCCAACGCGAAGAACGAACAAGCCGTCGCCGATCTCCAGGCGTCGCTGCAAGACCTGCGCGCCCAGCAACAAGCGCTGACTGCGCAGCGCGCCAGCCTCGCCCACGCGGTACACGACGTGGCATCGCAGCGCGCAACGCTCGACGCGCAGTTCTCCGATCTCGAATCGCAAGCGCAGCGCGATGCCAAAGCTGCCGCCGTCTTGGAAACGGCTCGGCGCGCCACATCCGCGCACGCGAGCAGCCCGACCGCGGCGCCGACCCGCCCGGTGACGATCTCGACGTCGTCGCCCCCGCCTTCGGCGCCGCCGCCGCCCTCGAATGGTGGCGTGAGCCCACACCACAACGACCCGTTCCTCGTCTGCACGCGCGCTCGCGAGAGCAACGGCGACTATCAAGCGGTGAGCCCCGACGGCGTGTACTACGGCGCTTATCAGTTCCTGCCGTCGACGTGGAACGTCACCGCGAACCACGCGGGCCGCGGCGACCTCGTGGGCGTGTTGCCGTCACGCGCGTCGCAGTACGACCAAGACGAGATGGCATGGGCGTTGCTTCAGTGGCAGGGCAAGGCGCCGTGGGGTGGCCGCTGCTAGAGCTGCGCGACGACGATCGTCGATCGTCGCGGCGGCGAGCGACGGCAGCACAACGTCGGCATGTGAGGTGTCGAGTTGCGCGGTGATTGCGTTCGGCACCGCGACGCACCACAGTCCCGCCCGTTTCGCGGCTGTGATGCCGTGCGGCGAGTCTTCGATCGCGAGCGCTTCGCTCGGATCGACCGCGAGTGCCTTGCACGCGGCGAGATACACGTCGGGTTCCGGCTTGGCCGCGTAATCCTCGCCGGCGCACACGACCGCATCGAAGGAGTCGCGGACGTCGAGGCGCGCGAGGTGCATGTCGATCCACGCTTGATCCGAACTCGACGCAATCGCAACCGGCCAGCCCCGCTTGCGCGCGTCGTCGATCCATGTGTGAACACCGGGGCGCACCGTTTCCGCGGCGAGAAGTTCGTCGCGGCGCGCCCGCCGGAGTTCTTGCGCGGCGACCAGGTCGACCGTCATTGTCGACCGTTCGACCAGCAGCGCTTCCATGTCGAGTCCGCCGATCGTCCCGATCTCCACCGCCCACTCTTCGATCGTGACCGGTTCGCAGCCGTGCGCGACGAACTGTTCCTGCCACGCGGTGAAGATGGGGACCTCGGTGTCGAGGATCAGCCCGTCGAAGTCGAACACGAGGGCACGGATCATTCGAGCAGCTCGAACGGATCGATCGGGCTGTGCAACGAAACGCCACCGTCGGCCGCGACGATCTGGCCCGTCACCCAATCGAGCGTGCACAGCGCGAGCACGGCCTGCGCGACGTCTTCGGCGCGTTCCCGACGCGGCCGAGCGCGGCCCGCTTCGCGACCTGTTCGCGATAACCGGGCAGCCGCGTCGGTCGCCGCGAACATCGGCGTGTCGGTCGTGCCGGGCGCGACCGCGTTCACGCGGATGCCCCGCGCACCGAGCTCGCGTGCCGCGGACCGCACGAGCTGCGCGAGGCCGGCCTTCGACGCCGCGTAGTGCGCCATGCGCCGGTCGCGCGAGGAAGCCCGAGATGCTCGTGATCGCGACGATCGCGACCGCCGTTCGTCATCGGCGCGCGCACTCTCGCGCAGGCACACGAACGCACCGCGCAGGTTGACGTTCATCACGCGGTCCCACTCTTCGCGTCGTCATCTCGAGCAGCGGTGCGCTTCCACCGACACCCGCGCTCAGCACCGCGAGTCGAGACCGCCGAGCGCGCCTGCCGCTTCCGCAATGCTGCGTGCGACCGCGTGCTTCGTCGGCGACGTCGACGCGCAGCGACACGTCGGCTGCCGCGCGATGCCGCGAGATCGAGCGCCACGACGCGCGCGCCGGCCGCTTGCGAGTTGCGCGACGCACGCGGCGCCGATGCCACTCGCGCCACCGGTGACGATCGCGCCGCGCCGCTGGAGCTCCATCGACGCCGACGCTAGCGTCCGCCCGCATGGCACTCCCGTGGTTCGGCTTGTACCTCCCGCAGCTCCGGATGAGCTTCGACCGCATCCTCGAACGCACGCTCGCGGCCGAAGCCGCGGGCTTCGACTCGGTCTGGTTGATGGATCACTTCGCCGCGCCGATGGCGCCCGAAGTCGACACGTTCGAGGGCTGGACGATCGCGACCGCGCTCGCGGCGCGCACGTCGACCATCCGCATCGGTCATCTCGTGTTGTGCGATCCGTTCCGCCATCCGGCGCTGCTCGCCAAGATGGCCGCGCCTTCGACGTGATCTCGAACGGCCGGCTCGAGCTCGGCATCGGTTGGGGTTCGGTCCCCGACGAGCTGCGCACGTTCGGGTTCGGCCCGGAACCGGCCGCGACCGCGCGCCGCGAAGCTGCGCGAGACGCTCGAGATCCTCGAGCTGATGTTCGCGGGCGAGCCGTTCGACTATCGCGGGCGAGCACTTCACGCTGCACGGCGCGACGGGCGACCCGTTCCCGCGCAGTCGCACATTCCCGATCCACATCGGTGGCGGCGGACCGAAGCTCACGATGCCGCTCGTCGCGCGCTTCGCCGACTGGTGGAACTGCCCCGGCTACGCGCTCGATCGGCTCGACGAGCTGCGGCCGCTCGCGGGCAACGCGCGCATCTCGGTGCAACACCCGATCGGTCTCGCGGCGAGTGCAGCCGATCGCGACGAGACGATCGCGCAACCGTGCAGCGCCGCTTCGGTTCGTGGGGCGGCGTCGATCGCGGGGAACCGCCGACGAGGTCGCGGCACGCGCTGGCGGCCGAGGTCGAGCGCGGGGTCGAAGGGTTCGTCTGCCAGTTCTCCGACTTCGGCACGCCCGAGACCATCGAGCGGTTCATGCGCGACGTCGCACCCGCCGGTGCGTACGTTGACATCGTGACCACTCCGCTGGTCGTCGGCGTGCCGCGCGAGGTGAAGACCGACGAGCATCGCGTCGCGATCACGCCCGACGGCGTCGCCGAGATGACGCCACCACGGCGTCACGCGTCCTCGTCGAACGCGACGCCGGCACCGGCTCGAGCATCACCGACGACGACTACCGCGCCGCCGGCGCCGAGATCGTCGCGACGGCCGCCGACGTGTGGGCCGCGCCGGGCTCGTGCATCAAGGTCAAAGAGCCGCAGGCCGTCCGAGCTCGCGTACCTGCGGCCCGACCTCGTGCTGTTCACCTATCTGCATCTCGCCGCGTATCCCGAGCTCGCCCGCGCGCTCGATCGACGTCGCGGCACGACCGGCGTCGCGCTACGAGACGGTGCAGCTCGCGAACGGCCAGCTTCCGCTGCTCGCGCCGATGAGCGAGGTCGCGGGCCGCATGGCGCCGCAGATCGGCGCGCACTTCCTCGAACGGCGCCAGGGCGGGCGCGGCGTGCTGCTCGGCGGCGCGCCCGGCGTGCGGCCCGCGCGCGTCGTCGTGCTCGGCGCGGGCAACGTCGGCTGGAACGCGGCGTGGATCGCGCAGGGCATGGAAGCCGAGGTGCTCCTGCTCGACAAGAACCTCGACCGCCTGCGCTGGGTCGACCAGATCCACAAGGGCCGCATCCAGACGCTCGCGAGCAACCGGGCCGCGGTCGCCCGCGCCGTGCGCGACGCCGATCTCGTGATCGGCGCGGTGCTCGTGCCCGGCGGCCGGGCGCCGGTGCTCGTGACCGACGACATGATCGCGACGATGCGACCGGGCGCGGTGATCGTCGACTGCGCGATCGACCAGGGCGGCACCATCGAGGGCATCCACGAGACGACGCACAGCGATCCCGTGTTCGTCCGCCACGACGTGCTGCACTACGCGGTCGGCAACGTCCCCGGCGCGGTGCCGCAACACGTCGACGTACGCGCTCACGAACGCGACGCTGCCGTACGCGGTCGAACTCGCAACCGGAGGCGTCGACGCGATCGACGACGCCGATCCGGCGCTCAGCGGCCGGCGTGAACACGCTGAACGGCGCGGTGACGAACGCGGCGGTCGCGAAGCGCTCGGCGTCGAACCGGTCGCGCTCGGTCTAGCCGTCGAGTCGCTGACGCGTCGGCGTCGGCGTCGGCGTCGGCGGCTTGGCGAAGCCGGGCAGCGACTCGATGCGCCTGCTTCGGCGCCTGCGCCGCGTCGCGGTTCGCCTGTTGCAGCTGCGCGAAGATCTCTTCGCGGTGCACGTCGATCGACCGCGGCGCCTTGATGCCGAGGCGCACTTGGTCGCCGCGCACTTCGAGGACGGTCACGACGATCTCGTGCCCGATCATGATGCTCTGGTTCGCACGTCGCGTGAGCACGAGCACGAGGTCCCCCCTCCGTGGCGGCCGCCGTCAGGCGCCGAGTACGCGTAAGCATACGCACTTCGCGCGCGTCGTGTCAATGCCACTTCGTGCCGGCGCGTCGAGTCGTGTACGTTCTGTGGTTGACGCAGCGCGCGTTCAGCTCGCGATGGCAAGCGGCGCGCGCACGCTGTAGCCCGCGCTCGGCAACACGACCTGCGCGGCCTCGTGCGTGAAGCGGTTCACGACGATCGGGTCCGAGCAGGTTGAGCGTCGAGTCCTCGGGGCGGTCGCGCAACGTCACGACCGCGAACACGACGGCGTCCTCGGCCGCGGTCGAGCGCGAGGCGTTCGGCCGTCCCGGTGTCGAGCTCGAACTCGTACTCCGGATAGAAGACCCACGGCGGAACGACGACGAAACCGACATCGGGGTCGTCGGCCGACGACAGCAACAGGAACGGGCTGCCGGCCGGACCCCACGGCGCCAGTTCGAAGCGGTGCGCGTGCGGAAATCCGGGCAGTCCGGCCGGGAAGGTGATCTCGACGACGTCGGTCGCGGGTTGCGTCTCGAGCATGGTTCCCTACTTCAAGAAGTCGGTCAGCGACGGGGTGATCGCCTTCGCCGTCGCCTGGAGTGCCGCCTGGTAGGCGACCTGCTGGGTCTGGAGTTGCACCATCACCTGGGCGACGTCTGCGTCCTCGAGGCTGGACAGGTTCTGTTTCATCGTCACATCGTTCGAAGTGTTTTGGCTCTGGAGGCTTTGAACTCGCTGAAATCTCGCGAGCCAACCGCTGCGAGCTGGGTTTCGACGTTCTGGGTCTGCGAGTTGAACGTCGTCTGGAGCGTCGACAGTTGGGTCGGATTGCCCGAACGGATCGCAGTCGACAGGTTCGTGAGGGTCGTGAAGAGGTCGTTGCCCGGCGCACCGAACACTTGGTCGCCGTTGACGTTGACCTGCACCTGCTGATTCGGGGCCACATGTTGCGCATCACCGCGGACGAGATGCCGACGTAGTTGCCGTTGGCGTCGTAGGCGACTGCGCCCGAGGCCGTGCCCCCGAAGAGCGGACGGTTGCCCTGTATGGGTGTTCGCAACGCCGAGAAGACCTTGGCGGATGCTGTCGATCTCCGACGCGATGGCGTTCTGCGACGTTCGCGTCGGCCGAACCGTTCGCGGCCTGCACGAGGAGCGTGTTCACCGCTGCAGCTGCGTCGTGATCGACTGCAGCGTGTTGTCGGCGTTGCCGAGCCACGCGGTCGCGTCGTTCAGGTTCGTCGAGTACTGCGTGTTGCGGTTGATCGACGAGTGCAACTGCATCGCCGACACGATGTCAGCGGGCGCGTCGGACGGCTTGCGCAGCTTCTTGAGCGACGACGCTTCGTCTTGCAGATCCGTCAACTTCGAGAACGTCTGCTGCGAGGTCGTTCAACGAGTTGTTGACCAGCATCTGGTTCGGGGAACGGAAGTTCGCCGACATCGTCATCGCGTCACCTCTTCATACGCCCGTGTGGTTGATCAAGGTGTCGAGCATTGAGTTGATCGTCGACGTGAACCGAGCCGCCGCCTCGTAGCCGTGCTGGAACTCGACGAGGTTCGTCATCTCTTCGTCGATGCTCACACCCGAGTACTGCTGGCGCGAGTTGTCGAGGCTCTGGTCGCTGTTGCTGGATCTGGTCGCGGCCGTCGCGGTCTGCGTGTCGACACCGACTTGCACGACGACGGCTGGTACACCGCGTCGGCACCGTTCGGCTGCGACGCGAGGTTCGGCCACGCGAGTGCGTTGCTGACCCGTCGAGCGGGCCACCGGCTGCGAGGCCGGCAGCGACGGCCGCGGGATTTCGGTCGACGAGACCGGTCAGCGCGAACGTCGCGGCCGTCGTTGCCAGTGAAGAACGCGCGACCACCGACACCGTCGGAACCAACCGGCGTGGTGCCGAGCAGCGTCGCGAACCCGTTGTTGCCCGGGGTGGCCTGAACCTGCAGCTGCGTGGCCGGCCGCCGGGTTGATCGAAATCGAAAGCGGGGTGCCGTTGCCGCCCGTGACCGATAACGGTCGCGTTGCCCGACGCCGATCGCGCCGTTCGACCGCGGTTTGCAAGCGCGGTCTGCAGCGCGGCCGCGCCACCTGCACCCGACCAGTCGGCACCGGCAACCGACACGTTGGTCGAACGCGCCGCCGTCGAGCGAGATTTGGAACTGGAGGTTGCCGGCCGCGCTCTGGTCCTGGCTCGCCGACCGCGAGCGAGCCGCTGATCGGATCGTGCAGCTGGTTGACCTCGTCGCGCAAGCGTGGTCGCGACGTTGTCGAGCTTGGCGATGTAGTTCGGGATCGTCGTGTTGATCGCGATCAAGCTCGCCGCCGGCCTTGCCGGACGTGATCGTTGCCGCGTTGTTCGTGGCGGTACAGCGCACGACCGCGTTGGTGCCGCTGGTGTCGAGCGTGAGCGAGTACGACGTTGTTCTCTTGGACGAGCGATGAGCCGTTGAGGACGACGTTCACTTGGTTGAACTGGCCCGCGCTGAATGGTCGCACCGCTGGCTTCGGCGAGTTGGTTGGCGAGCAGGTCGCGCTGGTCCTCGAGGTCGTTGACGGGCAGCCCCGCGATCGTGTTCTGCTTGATCGTCTGGTTCAGCTGTGCGATCGACTGCGCCCAGCCGTTGATCTGCGTGATATTCGCACCGAGTTCGCCGATCGTGTTCGTACGCTGCTGGGTGAGCGCACTGGTTGATCGTGTTGAAGCTCTGCACGAGCGTCTGGGCCCGAGACAACAGCTGCGTGCGAGCCGCTTGATCGTCGGGGTTGTTGGCGACGTCGTCGAAACCCGACCAGAAATCACTCAAGCTGCTGGCCGATGCCCTGGTCGCTCGGCTCGTTGAACAACTGCTGGATGTTGTTCATCGTCGTCGCGCCTGGTCCGCGGCTGCGCCTCGCCCCGTGCTGCAACGCGGCCTGGATTTCGAGGAACTGGTCGCGGTAACGCGTGATGCTGCTCGACCTGGACGCCGCCGCCCGCGCCCGTGTAGGTCGAGAACAACGCCGGCGTTGCCGGTGCACCGATGTTGATGAGGTTGACAGTCTGGCGCGAGTAGCCGGGCGTGTTCGCGTTCGCAACGTTCTGCGCCGACAGCTCGATGGCGCGCTGTTGCGCCTGCAACGCCGTGAGCGCGATTTGGAGGCCCGCGAACTCGCTCATCTCAGATCGCCTCGTCGACGATCCGCAGTGCGAGCGAACGCTCGGCGAGCGCGCCGCGCGCGTCGTACGCGTCGATGTCGATCTCGCTGATGCGGCGATCGCTTCGCGCGTCGCCTGGTGTCCGCGCTGCAACAGTTCGCGGTTCGACTTCGTGATCGCGTCGATCTCCTGCGCGAGGTTCAACAGCGCGCGGCGGTGTTCGGCGAAGATGCCGTCCCACGGCGGCGGCGTGAGCCCCGCAAGTTCTCTCAACGTCGGCGATGCCCGACAAGCCGAGTTCGCGTCCCGCGTCGGCAACGAGCACCGCGCGCTCGAGTTCGATGCGCTTGATCTCTTCGAGCACGCTTTCCACTTCACGCGTCGCGTGACCGAGCCAGCGGGTGCGGCCCGCGGCCAGCACGAGCTGTTCTTCCTCGAGCTTGAACACCAGAAGCTCGAGGAGCTGCCGTTCTCGCCACAAAATGTTGGAGACGTCGCTCAGCGCCATGATTCGACCTCGTAACCCGTGAGCCCAGTGCTGTCTCATCGGCCCGAAGTCGGCCTGGGATGAAGGAACCTGGCGTGTCGTCCGTCACGTGTTTGGACGATTCCCGCCCCCAGGGGGGCGGAATGTGTCCAAACAGCGGGCTAGCGGAGCAAGCCCAAGGCGACGGCGCGGCCGAGCGCCTCGTTGCGGTTGTTGGCGTCGAGCTTGGCGTACACCCGCACCAGGTGTGACTTCACGGTCGCGAGCGTGACCGAGAGCGACGCCGCGATTTCACGGTTGGTTCGGCCCTCGGCGAGCAGCACGAGCACTTCGCGCTCGCGCGAGGTCAGGAGCTCGTCGTCACTGTCAGCCAGCGGCGGCAGCTTCACGGCACCCGTGAGCGCGCCGTGCAGTTGCGGGACGACGAACGGTCCACCTTTCAACGCGGCGTCGACGACGAGGCCGAGTTCTTCAGGCTCGCTGGAGCGCAGCGCGACGCCGCGGGCTCCCATTGCGACGAGATATCCGACGACATGTTCGTGGGCGGGTGGCAACAACGCGACGACGATCGGCGCGGGCCGCACGCGCAGCAGCCGGCGCACCGACGTCGGCGACCGCGAGATCGGCGGGCGCGCCGCACACGACGAGATCGGGGTGATCCATCGTCGCGATGCTGAAGGCCTCACGACCGGCGCGCGTCGTGCCGATGACGTCGATTCCGCGCCCATCGAGGACGGCCGCGATCCCGGTTCGGACCAAGGCGAGCTCGTCCACGACGAGCGCGGTGCAGTCGTGCGTTTCCACGCGAGAGCCTCCCAACCCCTACGTGATCAGGCAATACTACACTCCGCGGTCGCTGCTTCCACGCAAAGCGGCCAATTCTTTCAACCCTGGGGTCGATCAAGACGCATCCCCGCAAACGTCGAAGCACTCACCCGTACATGAGGCGTCCGGAATACCGGGCAGTCGGGGACACACGGGGGAATGGCCGTGAAGCCAGCGCAGCAAGCAACATCGACATCGAGCGGGCCAAGTACGAAGACCATCTCGTGCGCCAGCACCTGCCTCTCGTCCAGTACGTGGTTTCCGAGGTTGCCCACCGCGTTCCGAGCCACGTGAGCCGCAGCGACCTCGTCTCGGCCGGGATGCTCGGCCTCGCCCAGGCCGCCCGGAGTTTCGACCCCGAGCGCGGGATCGCGTTCGACCGTTTCGCCTCCACCCGCATTCGCGGCGCACTGCTCGACGAGTTGCGCGGCCGGGACTGGGCCAGCCGTTCGGTGCGGGCCCGCGCCCGGGGTCTGCAGGCCGCGCACGAGGAGCTCACCAACAAGCTCGGTCGCACGCCGACTCCCGAAGAAGTCGGCCGTGCGCTCGACGTTCCGACCGAGACCGTGCACAAGTTGGTCGACGACGTCCACCGCGCGACGGTGCTCAACTACGACTCGCTCGTGCTCGAAGGTGACGCCGAGTCGTTCATCGCCGGCGACGACGCCGGCCCCGAAGACTCGATCCTCGACCGCGAGCGCAAGGCGTACCTCATCGACGCGGTGCACGCGCTACCCGGAGCGCTTGCAGCGCGTGGTGATCGGCTACTTCTTCGAAGAGCGTTCGATGCAGGATCTCGCCGACGAGCTCGGCGTGAGTGAATCGCGCATCTCGCAGTTGCGCGCCGAAGCGCTGCTGCTCTTGAAGGACGGCATCAACTCGCAACTCGAGCCCGATGCGGTCGCAGCCGGAGGCGCGCCCGAACGGCCGGGTCGCGCGCCGCAAGGCCGCGTACTACTCCGCGGTTGCCGCCGGTTCGTCGCATCACGAGCGTGTTTCGGAACGGCCGATCGCGACGAGCAGATGGTCGGTCTCGCACTCTGACGCTCGGAATTCTTCGTTTGTCCTCAGATTTCCGTTCGGGACCTCGCCGAGCGAGGATGCGTTCACCGTCGGCGGATCGGCGGGATGTGCATTGAGGAAGTCCCAGGGAACTGGGCGAGCACGTCACGGAGGAGAAGCGCCAATGCGCATCAACACGAACATCATGGCGTTCGACGCCTACCGCAATCTGAACAACACCAACGACATGCTGTGCGAGCAGCCTCGAGAAGCTCTCGTCCGGTTACCGCATCAACCGAGCCGCCGACGACGCGTCGGGTCTGGTCATCAGCCAGAACCTGAGCAAGCAGGTTTCGGGTCTCAACGCTAGCGACGCCAGAACGCCCAGGACGGCATCTCGGTCGTGCAAACGGCAGAAGGTGCGCTCGACGCAGGTCAACTCGATGCTGCAACGCATCCACGACCTGATCGTCGCAGTCGGCCAACACCGCGTCTTCGGACTCCACGGCGCGTACTGCCGCGCAGAACGAGATCGCGCAGCTGCGCGACGAAATCGACCGGATCGGCAACACGACGGCGTTCGGTAACCAGAACCTGCTCGACGGCAGCTTCGGTGCGCAGGCCGGGCAGCTGTCGCATCCACGACGGCGGGCAACACGAGCGGCGTGACCGCTGACGGTACGACGAGCCACGTTCAGTTCAGCTTGAACCTCGACGCCGGCAACACGGCACGCAGCTTGTCGGTCGACCGTCACGGTGCACGCAGGCACGTACGCGACTGCGGCGTCGTTCCAGACCGAACTGCAAACCGACGTCAACACCGCGACTCACCGGTCAACGCCGGCTTCACCGGCGCGGTGAAGGTCAAGGTCACCGACCTCGGCTCCGGCGTGTGGACCGTCAAGTTCAAGCGCAACAGCACCGCTGTCGGGCACCGGCATCGCCCTCAGCGACGTCGGGACGCGACATCGCTCAGGCCGGTCACCACGAGCGGCAGCGGCAAGCGTGGCGAACACCGCCGGCGGCGTGTTCCAGGTCGGCGCCAACGTCAACGACCACGAACCAGATCCACGTGTCGATCGACGACATCCGCATCACCGGCGGCACGAACACGACGTACACGCGCACTCGCGATCGATCGACGTGACGAATCCCGCCAACGACCAGGCGGCGGCCACACTCGTCGACAACGCGATCACCGCGATCGCGTCGACTGCGTGGTCAGCTCGGTGCCGACCAGAACCGGTTCCAGTCGACGATCTCGAACCTGCAGGTCACCACGGAGAACCTCTCCGCTTCGGAGAGCCGCATCCGTGACACCGACATGGCATCCGAGATGGTCAACTTCACGAAGGACCAGATCCTGCTGCAGGCCGGTACGGCCATGCTCGCCCAGGCGAACGCGGCGCCGCAGACCGTCCTCAAGCTCCTCCAGTAAGACCTGATAGCGGACGGGCCAGGGCGCTGACGACGCCCTCGGCCCGGTCCGAATTCCTCCTCCAAACACCGTGATCCGCGCCACAAACGGCGCGCGATGGGTCGTTCGCGCTACAGCTTGCGCGAATCTGAGCCGTTATCTCCGTTCGTCTCCGCTCTCCGGACGCCATCCGGAGCGGGCGGCGACGACACGAGCCCAAGGATTGGGCCGGGAAACGGTTCACGGAGGAGAAGCAACTCGTGCGCATCAACACGAACATCATGGCGCTCGACGCCTACCGCAATCTGAACAACACCAACGGAATGCTTGTCTTCGCAGCCTCGAGAAGCTCTCGTCGGGGTACCGGATCAACCGAGCCGCCGACGACGCGTCGGGTCTGGTCATCAGCCAGAACCTGGACAAGCAGGTTTCGGGTCTGACGCGGCCACGCCAGAACGCCCAAGACGGCATCTCGGTCGTGCAAACGGCAGAAGGCGCGCTGACCCAGGTCAACTCGATGCTCCAGCGCATCCACGACCTGATCGTTGCAGTCGGCCAACACGGCGTCGTCGGACTCGACGGCCCGTCACCGCCGCCCAGAACGAAATCGTCGCAGCTCCGCGACGAAATCGACCGCATCGGAACACGACTTCGTTCGGCAACCAGAACCTGCTCGACGGCAGCTTCGGTGCGCAGGCGGTGCAGATCACGACCACGACGGCCGGCCTCGCCGCTGGTGTCACGGTCACCGCGACGCAGCCCCACCTTCGACCTCGACGCTGGCGACACCGGTCCGGGCAGCTTGTCGGTCGACGGTCACGGTGCACGCAGGCACGTACGCCACGGCGGCGTCGTTCCAGACCGAACTGCAGACCGACGTCAACGCAGCCACGACCGGCTCACGGCCGGCTTCACCGGCGGCGTCACGGTCAAGGTCACCGACCTCGGCTCCGGCGTGTGGACCGTCAACTTCACCCGGAACAGCACCGCGCTCGGGCACGCGGCATCGCGGTCAGCGACATCGGTAGTGCGACGTGGTGCCAGCGCGGTCGACGACCAGCGGCGCGGCGACGGTGGCGAACACGGCCGGTGGCGTGTTCCAGGTCGGTGCGAACGTCACGGCGCAGAACCAGATCCAGGTGTCGATCGACGACATCCGGATCACCGGCGGCACGAACAGCACGTACACCGCGCTTGTCGTCGATCGACGTCACCAACTCGGCCAACGACAGTGCAGCGGGCAGCCTCGTCGACAGTGCGATTTCCTCGGTGTCGACTGCTGCGTGGTCAGCTCGGTGCCGACCAGAACCGGTTCCAGTCGACGATTTCGAACCTGCAGGTCACCACGGAGAACCTCTCGGCTTCGGAGAGCCGCATCCGTGACACCGACATGGCGTCGGAGATGGTCAACTTCACGAAGGACCAGATCCTGCTCCAGGCCGGTACCGCCATGCTCGCCCAGGCGAACGCGGCACCGCAGACCGTCCTGCAGCTCCTCCAGTAACGAGCTCAACGGGCCGATCAGTTCGTAGGCGTGAAGCACAGCGACACGCCGACCGAATGACCGGAGGGGTGGGGGAGGCAACTCCCCCACCCTTCGCGGGAGCGACGGACGGGCTGGTTCCGCCGCTGCCGCGAGGGCGGGGTTGCGACCGGAGAGCGGTGAACGGCGATGACATCAGTCGGTAGCACGACATCGACAACTCCCGACCACGACAACCCCGACAACGACCACAAGTACCGGGTCGTCGCTCACGCAGACTGCCAACGGCGTCGGCGCCCAGTCGATCGGCGGTCTCGCGACCGGTCTCGACACCAACAGCGATCATCGCCGCGCTCGTTGCGGCCCAAGCACAGCTGCAAGCTCCGTACCAGCAGCAAGTGCAGCTCAATCAAATCCGCATCCAGAGCTACGGACTGCTGCAAAGCGGCTTGACGACGTTGTCGACCGCCACGCTCGCGCTCAACAGCGCGTCGGCTTGGCAAGCGCTCTCGGCCGTCTCGTCGAACACGAACGTCGCGACCGTCACCGCCGGCAACGGCAACTTCAGCGGCACGCTCTCGTTCACGGTGAACAACTTGGCCGCCGCGGGCAGCATTCGTTCGACCAACACGTTCTCGAGCACTACGGCGGCAGTCACGAGCGCGCCGGCAATCTTCGTCGCCGCCGGTGGACGTCAGCTCGGGTTCTCGACGTTCACGTCTGACGACGAACCTCGCGCTCGGATCGCACACGATCACCGTCACGCAGGCTTCGGCCGCCGCGATCAAGAACGGCGGGACCACGCTCGCCGCTTCGACCGTTATCGACGGTACGAACGACACGCTCAACCTGACGATCAACGGCGACGCCGCAAACGCTCACGCTCGCGCACGGCACGTACACGGCGGCCCAGCTCGCGCAGGCGATGCAGACCGCGGCGAACGGCGCCGGCGTGGCCGTGAACGCGACGCTCAACGGATCGGGCACGTTGCAGCTCGCGACACACGCGCGAAGGAAGCGCGGCCACGTTGCAGGTCACTGGCGGCAACGCGCTCACCGCCCTCGGCCTCACGACCGACGGGTCGGCGCTCACCGGTACCGACGGCGTTCTGAAGGTCGACGGTGGCGCAGCGCAGACCTTCAACAGCATCGACGCCGAACCAGAGCCTCATGCTGAACGCGGCGGCGGGGACGATCACCGCGGTCGCGGCGGGTGGGTTGCGCACCGGCAGCGTCACGGGCAACAACGTCAGCACCGGCGACGGCAGCCTGGCGACCGTCGTTGGGAACATCAACGCGGTGAACGCCGGCGTTACCGCCACTGTGATTCAGGTCGGCGCCAACACGTACCGCCTGCAGATCACGTCGAACACGCTCGGGGCGAAGAACGGCGAGAACATCGACGCCAGCGCCTTCAACGACTCACGTCGGCGGATTCGTCACGTTGACGGCCGCGGCCGACGCCGACATCACCGTCGGCTCCGGCCCGGGTGCGTACGACGTCACGTCGGCCACGAACAGCGTCACCGGTTTGCTGCCCGGCGTGACCGTCAATCTCATCTCGCAGTCGGACTCGCCGGTCACCGTGACGGTGAACCACGACGTCGAAGGGCTCGCAACAAAAGTGCAAGCGATGGTCGACGCGGCCAACCAACTGCGCACGACGGTGAACGGTCTCATGCAGTACGATCCGTCGACGAACTCGGCGTCGCCGTTGACGGGTGACTCGTCAGCCGAGAAGATCCTCACCGACATGACGAACGCGTTCATCAACCAGGTGAACGGCGCGAACCCGGCAAGTCCCGGGCTGGCCGGCGTGTCGATCGACAAGACGGGTGCGTTCACGTTCGACAAGAGCGCGTTCGAAGCCGCCTACAACGCGAACCCCACGGGCGTGCAGGCACTCTTCACACAAGGCGGTACTGCCGACAACGCGAGCGTGACGTTTGTTTCGGCCGGCGACTTCGCGAACGCCGGCGCATACGACATCAACGTGACGCAAGCAGCCGCCCAAGCCTCGACGACGGGGCTGACTTCGTTCCCGCCCGCCGGGAACCCGACGGTCAGCGTCACGGTCAACGGCAAGAGCGTCTCGTACCAAGTGCAGAACGGCGACACGCGCGCCAGCGTCGCCGCCGGCCTCAACGCCGCGTTCGCCGGCGCGAAGATCGCACTGCAGGCCACCGACACCGGTTCGGGTTTGCAGATCAACAGCGTGCAGTACGGGTCGGCCGCTCAATTCAGCGTCGACTGGGGCGACGGCAACGGCCCCACGACGTTCACGGGTCAGGACGTGCAAGGCACGATCGGCGGGAAAACCGCACAAGGGTTTGGCCAAGAACTCATCGTGCCGTTCAGCGACAACCAGATCCCGCGGCCTCGCGGTCATGGTCAAGACAACGCAGCTCGGCGACCTCGGCAACATCACGTACAACCCCGGCGTCGCGGCGCGAGTGCAGACCGCCGCCACCTTCGCCAACGATCCCGTGTCGGGCTTCATCCAGGCCCAGATCAACAGCCTCAACGCCCAAAACAAGACGACGAACCAAACGATCGCCGATATGCAGGATCGCGTGAACCAGTACGAAACAATGCTGCGTAGCGAGTTCGCAAACCTCGAAAGTGTGATCGGAAGCCTGAAGAACCAGAGCAACTGGTTAGGCAGCCAGGTGTCGGCGCTCGGCAACTTCGGTTCGAGCGGTTCGAGTTCGAGCTCGAGTTCGAGCGGCTGATGGCACTTCCGACGACACCACGCGGACCGGTGAACCCGACGCTCCTGCGTTCGAAGTACGTCAACGACTCGGTCGACACCATGTCGCCGGGCCGCACGATCGTCGCGCTCTACGACCGGCTGTTGCTCGACCTCGTTCGCGCCGAGCAAGCCATCGCCGCGAACGACATCCCCGCGACGAACGAGCACCTGAAGCACGCGCAAGCGATCGTCATGTCGTTGTACGAATCGCTCGACGTCGAACGGTGGCCCGGTGGCCGCAACCTCGGCGCGCTCTACTTGTTCGTCCAGACCGAGTTGATGTCGGCGAACGTCGAAAAGAGCGCGACGAGAGTCATTTCGTGCCGGGAGTTGTTGCAGCCACTGCGCGATGCGTGGCGCGAGGCCGCCGGCATCGTTCCGAGCGGCGACGGGGCCACCGCGTGAGCGTGCGATGGGAGCAGGCCCTCGCCGACATCGAAGCGCGCCTCGACGCGCTCGACCAGGCCCTCACCGACGGCGACCCAAACCCGCACCTCGAGTTCGCTCCGCCCGCGGTCGACGGGCCGCTGCCGACCGCGTTGCGCGCGCGGGCCGAAGCCGCAGCCGCGCGTGGTGACGCGCTCGTTCCGCGGGCCGAAGCTCGCAGCAAGGACATCAAGGCCGAGATCCAGCGCCTCCCCCGCCGGCGGCCACAGAGCGCGACGACGAGCCTCTTCGAGATCGGCGTCTGAGCAGGTCTGACTCCCTCACACCCTGCGTGGCGCGGCCGATGAAGAAGCACCATTCGGGAGGGTGATTCGTGGGCGGTAAACGCAAGGCTCGTACGACGCGCAGCAGCCGCACGCGCCGCGTCGTCGGCACCGCGCCGGTCCATCTGCCGCCCGACCTCTTGTTCGCGTCGGCGATGAAGTCGTTGAAGGTCGGCGACACAAACGGCGCCGAGATGGCGCTGCGCAAAATGCTCGCGAACGACGCCGGCGACCTGCGCGCCGCGCAACATCTCGGTGCGCTCCTCGGCGAGGCCGATCGCATCGACGAAGCCATCGACGTCTTCGAAGAAGCACTTCCGGCCGCGGGCCCGGTCACGGTCGACAACCTCGCGTTCTACAACAACTACGCGAACGCGTTGCGGCGCGCCGACCGCCTCGTTGCCGCTGAAGAACTCCTGCGCGAGATGGTCACTCTCGCACCGGGCGAGTGGCAGCCGTGGCACAACCTCGCCCAGGTCCTCAAGGAGAGCAAGCGTTACGACGAGGCCGCGGCCGCGATTCGCCGCGCCGTGTTGCTCGAGCCCGAGTGGGGGCCGAATCACGGTGTGCTTGGTGAGGTCCTGCACCGCCTCGGTCGGTTGAACAGCGCGGCGGCGTCGCTGCAGCGCTGTATCGATCTCGGCTCCGACACCGACGGCCAACTGTGGACGACGATCGGCGCGAACCAGCGCCATCTCGGTCAACTCGACGAGGCGCTCGTTTCGCTCGAGCGCGCGATCTCGCTCACCGGGAGCACGGCCGCCTCGCACAGCAACTTGGGCGTGGTGTTGATGCAGATGGGCCGGTTCGACGAGTCGATCGAGCACTTTCGCCGCACGCTCGAACTCGAACCCGACAACGCGATGTACCACGGCTACATGGCGTACGCGCTGCTGACAGCCGGGCGTCTCGAAGAGTCGTGGGATGATTGGGAATACGGCATCGACGACGGGCCGCGCGGCAAGGAGCGCAACACGGGCGTGCCGCGCTGGACGCCCGACGAACCCGACGTGCGCGTGCTGACGTATCGGGAGCAAGGCGTCGGCGACGAGATCATGTTCGCGTCGTGTTATCCCGACCTCATCGAGGCCGCGCGCGAGGTCGTCATCGAAACCGATCCGCGCGTCGTGGAGTTGTTCGCGCGTTCGTTCCCCGGCGCCGAAGTGCGCGCCCAAACCTTCGAAGCATCGGGAAAAGAAACGATGCACGACTTCGAGCGCGTCATCCCCGCCGGCAGCCTCTACCGCTACTTCCGCCCGTCGCTCGAGCACTTCCCGGACCGGCGCGCGTACCTCGTGCCCGATCCCGGCCGCGTCGCCGCGTGGAAAGACCGGCTGCACGAGTTCGGGCACGGGCCGTACGTCGGCATCTCATGGCGGTCGAAGATCAAGACGGCCGAACGACGGCTCGAGTACACGCGCATCGAAGACTGGGGACCAATCTTCGCGATCAAGGGCGCGACGTGGGTCAACCTGCAATACGACAAGTGTGAATCCGAGCTCCTGGACGCCGAATCCCGATTCGGCGTGCGCATTGCGCGTTGGAGCTGGCTCGACTTGATGAACGACTTCGAGGACGTTGCCGCGCTGATCAGCGCGCTCGACCTCGTGGTTGCTCCGCACAACGCGGTCGCGATGCTGGGCGGCGCGCTCGGCATTCGGACGATCGCGACGGGCAATGCCTTCGGTTGGGCCCAGCTCGGAACCGATTCCTACCCGTGGATGCCGTCACTCGAGCTCGCCCATCGTCAGCCGGGCGAGACGTGGGACGGCCCGATCGCAACGGCCGCGCGCGCCGTGGCCGAGACCGTCGAGCGCGCGCAAACGCACGTTTAGGAGCGAACCTTGATTGACCTCAACGGAATGACGATCCTGCTGACCGGCGGAACCGGCTCCTTCGGCAACGCGTTCGTGGAGCGCATCACCCGCTGCTGGCCCAACGCGGTCGTGCGCGTGTATTCGCGCGACGAGCTCAAGCAATCAGAGATGCGCAGCCGGTTCGGCGATGCGCAAGTCCGTTATCTCATCGGCGACGTGCGCGACCGGTCTCGAATGACGCGTGCGGTCGAAGGCGCTGACATCGTCGTGCACGCGGCCGCGATGAAGCAGGTGCCGGCGTGCGAGTACAACCCGTTCGAAGCGGTACGCACGAACGTGTTGGGCGCCCAGCACGTCGTCGACGCGGCGATCGATGCGCGGGTGCGCAAGGTTGTGGCGTTGTCGACCGACAAAGCGGTGAACCCCGTGAACCTGTACGGCGCCACGAAGCTGTGCGCCGAGAAGATCTTCGTGCAGGGCAACGCGTACGCGGCCCAGCGCCAGACGCGGCTCGCATGCGTGAGGTACGGCAACGTCGTCGGGTCACGCGGCTCGGTCGTGCCGGTGTTCCGTGAGCAGTTGGTGCGCGACGGTCGCATCACGATTACCGACGAACGCATGACCCGCTTTTGGCTCACGCTGCCGCAGGCGGTCGACCTCGTGCTGTACGCCCTCGACAACATGGAGGGCGGCGAAGTGTTCGTGCCGAAGATCCCGTCGATGCGGGTGGTCGACCTGGCGGCGGCGATCGCGCCCGGCGTCCCGCACGAGCGCATCGGGATCCGGCCCGGCGAGAAGCTGCACGAGATCCTGATCACGTCGGACGAAGCCCGCCACACGATCGACGCCGGCAAGGTGTTCATCGTGTTGCCCGAGCACCCGTGGTGGGACTCGAAGGGCTCGAACATCGTCGGGAACACCGTGGCCGACGGGTTCACGTACGCGAGCGACAACAACGACGAGTGGCTCACCGTCGAAGAGCTCGGCGACATCCTCCCCGCCGCATAATTCCCGATGCGTCGCTGAGCCTCACTCAACCGGGCTCAGCGACGCATCGGAGAATCCGACGCGTTCGAAGAGCCACCAGGTGTCGCGATCCCAACCGTCCTCGGGACCGAGGAAGCCTTCGCGCACCAGCCGCAGCTCGGTCGGGAACACGTCCTCGAACAACGCCTTGTAATCGCGACGGAACAACGCACCGTCGACCCCGCGGTACGGGCATCTCGACCGTCTCGGTGTCGTAGTACTCGGCGCAGAACACCCAGCGCTTCGACACGCGCACCATCTCGCTCATCACGCGCGTCGAGCGTTTCTTCGGGCTGGTGGATGAGCACGCCCATCGTGAACACGAGGTCGATCGAACGGTCGGGGAACGGCACGTCACGCGCGGGCGCGTGCACGGCCCTCACACCGGGGACGCGCTCTTCGAGGAGCCGCAACGCCTTCGCGTTCACGTCGACACCGATCACCCGGTCGGGCCGCACGCGCTGCGCGATCCACTGGAGGTTGCCGCCGACGTTGCGAGCCGATTTCGAGCACGCTCTCGGGCCGCAGTTCGTCGATGAACGGCAGCCAGAACTCGCCCCGACGGCCGTACGCGTCGATGTTGCGGTCGACGTACTCGTTGCCGAAATCTCCGGACCACAGCTGCTCGAGGCGTTCCGCCTCGCTAAGACGATTGGTCGAGGTCATGGTTCTTTATCGACCGATTGAGCCGCCGATGAGAGCACATGACGTCAGTTGGCGGTGCATGTCCCTCACCGCGCGTGGCGATGATGCAGCCCACGTTTCTGCCCTGGCAGGGGTATTTCGCGCTGATCGCGACCGCCGACGTCTTCGTCGTGCTCGACGACTTCCAGTTCGAGCGCCACTCGTTCCAGCATCGCAATCGCCTGCGGTTGGCGGACGGAAGAGACACGCTCGTGGTCCTCCCCGTCGCGCACACCGGAGCCGTTGCGCCGACGATCGCGTCGGCTCGGCCGCTCGTCGACGCGAAGTGGCGCCGCCGCATCAAGAGCACGATCGATCAGAGCTACGGCAAGACGCCACATCACGACGAGTTGCGGCCCGCGATCGACGCGTGGCTCGACACCGAGTGGCCGTCGCTCGCCGAGCTGAACATCGCGTTCATTCGCCACGCGGCCGCGCTGCTCGGGTTCGCACCAGAATGGCGACGCTCGTCGGAGGTCGGCGCGAACGGGCAACGGTCAGAACGCGTCGCTCGACCTCTTGCAACGCGTCGGCGCTCGTACGTATCTCGCGGCGCGCGGTTCGTTCGACTACATGGTCGACGACGGTGTGTTTCCCGTCGAAGGAATCGACGTCGTGTTCCAAGACTTCGAGCCGCGTCGCGTACGCGCAACGCAACGCGGCGTCATTCGAGTCGCACTTGTCGATCCTCGACGCGTTGTTCGAGGTCGGTCCCGACGCGACTCGCAGACCTGGTCCTTGCCGGTCAGCGCGCGTGGTCGCCTTGGCGAGCAGCGGCGATGACCGCGCGACGCGCACCGCGCCCTGACCGTCGACCAACCGGAGCGATTGCTCCGACAACCGGCTCCGCAAGCCGGCATCGCGCGCGAGCCGTTCGGCGACGTCGGCCGCGCTCGACGCGTCGAGCCGCGAGCACCGCGCCGACGTGGGCCGCGCCCGCGACGGCCGCTGATTGATTCGGCGCGATCGAGAACGCGACCGTCGGGCGGCCGAGGCAACACGCTTCGATCATCGTCACGCCGCCCGGCGGTTACCACGAGATCGGCTTCGGCCAACTCGAGCGCGAGACCGTCGGGCGCGTGCACGGGCGTGACGAGCGGATCGTGGGCTTGCATGCCCCACGGTCCGACGACGAGGCGCACGTGCGTGCCCGGCAGCGCCGTTGCGAGCGCGGTCGCGATCGCGCGAGCCGACGCCGTCGGCATCGGATGCACCGCAGCTGACGAGCACGGTTGCGACCGTGTCGTCGATTGCCGCGGTGACGAGATCGGCCAGTGCGGGATCGACGAGCGCGAACTCGGCACCCGCGAGCACGCGGCCGGCGCGTTCGTAACGCGTCGCGTCGGAACCCGGGTCGGGGTCGACGAGCAAGTCGACCGCGAGGTCGCGTTCGAGGTCTTCGATCGCAACGACGTGCGCGGCGCGGAACCGGTCGTGGTCGTCGGCGCGCACGCGGTAGGAGTCGACGACGATGGCATCGGCCTCGATCGCGTCTTCGGGGCCGAGCGACGCGCAGCTCAACATCGATCTCGATCGACCGCAATGCTTGTCGCGATCGCCTCACACCGCCGGCGATGCCCGAGCCCGACGCCCGGACCTTCGTCGAACGATGAGCGTTCACACCATGTCCCACGTGACGACGTCGTCCTCTTCGATGTCGGCGCCGCGCGACGCGGCCGACGAGCAGTTCGATGAACTTGGGCTTCACCCCGTGGCCCGGTCGCTTCACGGTCAGCATGTCGTCGGTGATCGACGGTTCCTGCGGGAATGCACGGTCGCAGCGACGACCGAGCGGCGCGCCTTCGCGTACATCTCTTCGGACTCTTCCGGCGACGGGTCCGCGCTTGACGCCGTCGCCGAACGCCGCCTCGGCGTCGCGGATGTGGGCGACGAGATCGCGCAGCTCCTGCGGGCTCGGCCGCGAACGGATGATCGGGGCCCGTCATCGTGCGATCGAGCGTGTAGTGCTTCTCGACGATGCACGCGCCGAGCGCGACCGCGGCAACCGCGATGTGCGTGCCGATCGTGTGATCGGAGAGCCCGACGGGAACGCCGAACGCGGTTGCCATCGCCGGGATCGACCGCAGGTTCATGACGTTGACCGGCGCGGGATAGAGCGACGCACACTGCAGCAGCGCGATCTCGCTCGCAACCTGCGTCGCGCGCCGCGACGATGGCCTCTTCGATCTCACCCAGACTCGCCATTCCCGTCGACAGGATGAGCGGCGCGCTTGCGCGCCGCCGCGTACCGGATGAACGGCAGGTCGACGAGCTCGAAGGACGCGATCTTGAACGCACCGACGTTCGAGCGCGTCGAGCTCGTCGACGGCTTGGCGGTCGAACGGCGAGCGACATGAACTCGACGCCCGCGCTCGCGACAGTGCTCGGCGAGGATCGGCTGCCAGTCGCGCGGGAGCGCGATCTCGTCGAGGAGCTCGTGCGCGGGCTTGTCGGCGAGCTCGTCGTCGAGGAAGTCGAACCGCGGCGTCTTCGTCGAGTAGAGCGTCGCGCCCGAGTACGTCTGGAACTTCACCGCGTCGGCACCGGCGTCGGCCGCGACGTCGATCAGCTTGCGGGCGATGTCGAGGTCGCGGTTGTGGTTCGAGCCGGCCTCGGCGATGACGTAACACGGATGGCCCGGACCGATCGGCCGACCACTGACGGTGATCGCGCTCACAGGTTCACATCGGCCGGAGGCGCGCCGATTTGAAACGTGTGATTCCCTACGGCCGCCAAATCGATCGACGACGACGACATCGCCGCGGTCGTGGCCACGCTCCGCAGCGATTGGCTGACCGGCGGGCCGCGATCGACGCGTTCGAGCGACGCGCTGCGCGTCGGACACCGGCGCCCGGCACGCGGTCGCGTTCGCCAACGGCACCGCGGCGCTGCACGGTGCGACTGGCCGCGGCGCGGCATCGGTCCCGGCGACCGGGTGCTGACCTCGCCGCTCTCGTTCGTGGCCAGCGCGAACTGCGCCCGCTTCGTCGGCGCCCGAGCCGACTTCGTCGACATCGATCCGCGAGACGCTCAATCTCGACCCGGCCGCGGTCGGCCCGTGCGACGCCCTCGTCGCGGTGCACTACGCCGGGCTGCCCGTCGACCTGCGCAAGCTCGCGCATCGACCGCGTGTGATCGTCGAGGACGCCGCCACGCGCTCGGCGCGCCAGACGCCCGACGGTCCGGTCGGCAACTGCGCGCGCTCCGACATGTGCACGTTCTCGTTCCATCCGGTGAAGGCGATGACCACTGGCGAGGGCGGTGCAGTGACGACGAACTCCGACGAGCTCGCCGACGGCGCTGCGCCGCTTCCGTTCACACGGCACCGTGCCCAAGCCGGAGCACGGCGGCTGGTACTACGAGGTCGAGACGCTCGGTTACAACTACCGGCTCACCGACGTGCAGGCCGCGCTCGGTGTGAGCCAGCTCACGAAGCTCGACGCGTTCGTCGCGCGGCGCAACGAGCTCGCGGCTGCGGTACCGCGGGCGGCTCGCGGGCTTGCCGATCGAACTCCCGCCGGCCGCGCCCGACGGGTGTCCGCCACGCGTACCACCTGTTCGTGGTGCGGGTGCCGAACCGGCGCGCGGTCTACGACGCGATGCGCGCCGCGAGCATCGGGGTGCAGGTGCACTACGTACCGATCTACAAACACCCGCTCTATGCCGACACGGGGCGCACCGCGGCCGACTTCCCGGAGACCGAGCGCGCCTACGAAGGACTGCTCTCGCTGCCGTTGCATCCGCAGCTGACCGAAGCCGAACAAGATCACGTGGTCGAGGTGTTGCGCTCGTGCGTGTGTGCGTAATCCAGGCCCGCACCGGCTCGACGCGCCTGCCCGGAAAGGTGCTGCGCCCATTGGGTTCGCGGCCGGTTCTGGCTTGGGTGATCGACGCGGCGCGCAAGAGTGGCGTGTGCGACGAGATCATCGTCGCGACGACACGCGGCGGCCGGCGACGACGCAGTCGCGGCGCTCGCGAGCGGGCGGAACGCGCAAGTCGTGCGCGGACCGGTCGACGACGTGCTGGCACGCGCTTCTGCATCGCGATCGACTCGGCCGGCGCGGCGGACGACGACGCGGTCATCCGGCTCACTGCGGATTGCCCGTTGCTCGACCCGACCTTGATCGCCGCGTGCGTGGGCGCGTTCGACGAGGCATCCGTCGACTACGTGACGACCGAGCACGAACACGCGCTCGCGCACGGCCTCGACGTGGAAGTGGTGCGGGCGGGCGTGCTGCGCCAGCTCGACGCGGTGGCGACGGGTGCAGACCGTACGCACGTGACGTCGTACATCACGACCCACGCCGACGCGTTCGACATCGTGACGATCGGCGGCGAACCGCCGTGCGCAGACCTTCGGTTCACGCTCGACGAACCCGCCGATGCGGCGCTGCTCGACGCCGTCGTCGAGGTGTTAGGCGACCAAGCGAGTGACTACCGCGCGGTCGTTGCGTTGTTGCGCAGCCGCCCCGATCTCGTCGCGCTGAACGGCCACGTCCGCGTCAAACCTTTGTCCGCCGGCTAACTCGCCTGGGGCGTCGTATTGCTTGCCTCAGACCAGCAAAGCGACGCTCCAGAGATTTAGGCGCTGTCGGCGACGACGGCAACCGCGTCGAGCAGGCCGGCGACTTCGGCGTCGCCGCGCGCTTCGGCCTCGGCGGCCAAACCTTCGATCACCGCGGGCGGCAAGAGCGCGACGACCGTTTCGGTCGTGAGCTCGTCGGCGGCTTCGAGCGAAAAACCGTGCCGCAACACCATGTACGACTGTTCGCTCGCACCGCCGGCGTATAACCCACTGGCGATCCGCAACGACCGGGAGGGCGTCATCGCGCCCGCAACGACCACCGAATCGGCGAGCATCGGCGCGATCGTCCACACCTCGGACAGCACCGCGCCCAGCTCCTCGTCGTCGACGGATGCGACGGCCCGTTCGAGCAGTTCGCGCGCCCGGCCGTCTCCGAACGACGCGTGGGCGAGCGCCGCGGCCCGAGCACGCTCGGCCGCACCCACGCGCACATCTTCCGCCCGGTCGAGCAGCGGGCACAGCCGGCCCATGCCTGCTGTCCGCAAGCGCGCCGACCACTCGAGGGCGCGCATGCTGTCGAGCTTCGCCGCGAACGACGGCACCAGTGCGAGCACCCGTGCGTCGCCCGGCGCCCGGGTCCAGATCAGCTCCGCAATGCGGTCGACACCCTCCGGCGCCGACGTCCGCAGCGCCGCGAGCACCGTAAACGTGTCGTCGTCGCCGACCGACGCGACGACCTCCGTCGGGTCGAAATCGGTCTCGGCACACAAACGGGCGAGCGCGTCCCACACGTCGGCGGCAAGCGGTTCAGCCGCGAAGGCTTCGAGCACCTCGCCTGGGCCTGCTCCGTGTCGCCGTCGACGAACACAACGTGCGCCCGTGCGATCAGCGCCGAGGTTTTCGAGACCGGGAACCACGGGTCGGTCGGGTCGTCGACGCGCGTCGAGCAGGTCGCGCGCGGCGTCGACGTTCGCCAGCTGAAGCTGCGCGGCCGCATCGAGCAGGTTGCCGAGATCGGGTTGTTTCGCTGTTTTCGCGTACGACGTCGGCCCAGACCGAAACCTCCCACGGCCGCCCACGCGTACACAACAGGTCCAGCCGACGAAGGCCGCGGCCGAGCACGCGGATCGGCGCGGTCGTCGGCTTCGGTCGCCGCGATCTCGAACCAGTCCAGCGCTTCTTCTTCGCGGAAGTGCGCAAGCAGGTCGCGCGCCTTGTCGAACGCCTCGTTCCCCGACGGTGCGATGTCCACGAATCTTGGATCGACACGCGGACGGCGAATCTTCGATATCTGCGCAAGCGGTGCGACTCGTGCAAGGTCCTGCCAGAAATAGGCCCCACGGCTCAAGTTCCACGCTGCGTCGCCGATCTCGATGCTCGTCACCACGGGCGGAGCAGGGACGCCTCGCCGTCGCGGGCCAGGACGGTTGCACAGCGGAAGGTGAGCCGTGCTCGACCTCACGATGCAGGCCATCCAGACGTCGCTCGACGGTCTCGCCGCGCGACAACGCATCATCGCCGAGAACCTCGCCAACTCCGAGACGCCCGGCTACACCGCCCAGACCGTTAACTTCGAGGACAGCCTGGCGTCGGCCCTCGCCGGCGGCGACCCGACCAGGCGCAGATCACGACCGGCGTCAGCAACGCCGCGCCGAACGCCAACGGCAACAACGTCTACATCGACAACGAGACGTCGTCGCTGATCGACACGGGCTGCGTTACCAGCTCGCAACCACAGTCGATGAACAACGAGTTCCGCATCCTCGCGCGACTCGATGAGGCAGGACCTCTGATGACGCTCCATGTTCCCGCTCTTCGACACCGCGTCGTCCGCGCTCACGACGCACCAGACTCTGGATGAACGCGATCGCCGACAACATCGCGAACATCAACACCGTCAAGCCGATGAGCCAGCCCGCGTACCAGGAGAAGTTCATCGTCGCGCAGGAGTCCCGAGCAATCCGGGCGATCCGGTCGGCGTCGGCGGCGGCGTCGCACCGGTTGCGGTTCAGCTCGGCGACGCGACCGGCATCGTCACCTACGACCCGACCAACCCGCTCGCCGACAAGAACGGTCTCGTGCGCCGGCCGGCTGAAAACCTCGGCGACCAGATGACGAACCTGATCATCGCCCAGCGCGGCTACCAGCTGAACCTCACGGTCATCGACCGCGCCAAGACGTCGTACCAGCAAGCCCTCGAACATCAACGGGACAGTAGACGATGGCATGTCACACCGCATCAGCGGACTCGATGAGCGCGGCCGGCATCGGTCGATCGCGCCCGTGACGCCCGCAGACGACCGCGCGCCGCCGAACGCGGCGAGCTCGACGCGGCGGCGTCGGCAACGCGTTCACGCAGGCCCTCGACTCGCTTGCAGGGGACGCAGAGCACCGCCGACATCGCTCGCGCAGACCGGCCGCGACCGGCAACCTCACCGACATCCACAACTACACGATCGCCGCAACCGAAGCGTCGCTCACGACCGAGCTCACCGTCGCCGTGCGTGACCGCGCCGTCGAGGCCTTCAACGAGATCATGGGGATGCAGGTC
Organism: uncultured Actinomycetes bacterium; assembly: GCA_963841195.1. Taxonomy (GTDB): domain Bacteria; phylum Actinomycetota; class Acidimicrobiia; order IMCC26256; family PALSA-610; genus CAWJBX01. The sequence goes on from CAWJBX010000008.1 coordinate 538,245, forward strand.
TGATGCCCGTCGTCGACGTCGATCGTCTGAAGGAACAGGGCAAGCGCTTCGTCGACGGCTTCACGCCGGGCCAGAAGGCGATGACGATCCTCGGTGTCGTCGCGGTCGTGCTCGCGGGCATGACGTTCATGAAGTGGGCGTCGACGCCCGACGTACGCGCCGCTGTACACGGGCCTGAGCGTCGCCGACGCGGGCTCGGTCACGCAGCGCTCGACGTCGCAAGGCATCAAGTACAAGATCACCGACGGCGGCGGCGACGATCCTGGTGCCGCAGCCAGGATGTCGACAAGACGCGCATCGACCTCAGCGCGAAGGACATCCCGCCGGGCGGCGACTCGTTCACGCTGCTCGACAAGCAGGGCATCACCACCGACCAGTTCACGCGCAACATCGACTACCAGCGCGCGCTGCAGGGCGAGCTGGCGAAGACGATCGAGTCGATCGACTCCGTCGCGTCGGCGACGGTGACGCTGACGATCCCGCACAGACACGGTGTTCGTCGGCGCGCACGGAGGACAAGCCGACCGCGGCGGTGCTCGTGAAGACGACCGGCGGCACGCTGTCGGGCGACGCGGTGCACGCGATCGTGCACCTCGTCGCGTCGAGCATCCCCAACATGAACCCCGACGACGTGACCGTCGCCGACTCCAACGGCAACGTGTTGCACGCGCCCGGCATGGACACGCAGCTCGTCGGCAGCGAATCCAGCTCGCGCAGACGCAGAACGCGTACGACGCGACGCTCGAGAAGAAGATCGAGGACATGATCAGCGCCGACGCTCGGGCCCGGCCACGCCGCCGTCACCGTGCACGCCGACGCTCGACAACTCGAGCGACGAACAACGAAGTCAGACGAACTACACGCGGCCCGTCACGAACGCGAACGGCACGATCAGCCCGACCGACGTCCCGGCGCAGTCCAACACCTCGAACGAGACGCTGACCTCGCCCGGCGCCACCGGAACCAACGGCATCGCCGGCGTCGGCTTCAACGGCAACGCCGGCACGGGCGGAACGGGCAGCGGATCGAACTACCAGAAGACGACGACGAACAACACGAACGCGCTCGACTCAGACGAACACCGACTCGGACATCCCGCCCGGGCACGGTGCAAGCGAGCTGTCGGTGTCGGTGCTGCTCGACAGCTCGGTGTGAAGCCGACCGACGTCGCGCCGATCTGGCAGCCGCAGATCCTCGCCGCGGCCGGCATCAACCCGGCACGCGACGGCGCGCAACGCGTTGCAGGTGCACGACGGTTGCGTTCGACAAGACCGCCCAGAAGGCCGCCAAGGCAGCGCAACTCGCGGCCGCGCGAGCGGCGTCGCAACGCGCTGTTCGACCTCATCAAGCACTTCCTCACGCTGCTGATGATCGCGGGTCGTGCTGTTCTTCGCCTGGAAGGCGATCAAGCGGGCCGAGAGCAACCGGGTTCCGCTGCGGGTGCCGCTCGACCTGCTCGAGCTCGAAGCGCCCGCCGCGCTCGCCGCCGCGCTCGCGGCGCGCGCGCGCGGCGTGCGTCGCGGCCGCGCCGGCGCCGGCCGATCGCTCGATCCGCCGCCGCACGACCCTCGAGGGCGAGATCACCGATCTCATCGAGCGCCAGCCCGACGAAGTCGCGCAGACCTTGCGTTCCTGGCTCGCCGACCGGAGGACGTAGCGCGTGGCGCAGAAGTTCACCGGTACCCAGAAGGCCGCGATCCTGCTCATGCAGGCGGGCAAGGAGCGCGCGGCCACGGTCCTGCGGGCGCTGCGCGAGCAAGAGGTCGCCGAGATCATGGCGGAGGTCGCGCGCCTGCATCACCTCGAGGTCAACGAGATCGAAGAGGTGCTCAACGAGTTCTCCGACATCTACACCGCGCGCGTCGCACGTCGCCCAAGGCGGTTACTCCACGGCGCGCGAGCTGCTCGAGGCGAGCTTCGGCGGCAGCAAGGCCGACGAGATCCTCGACAACCTCGGCGTCACGATGGTCGCGGCGCCGTTCGAGTTCCTGCGCCGCGCCGACACCCGCCAGGTGCTCACGTACCTCCAGGACGAGCACCCGCAGACGATCGCGCTCGTGCTCGCGCACATGCACCCCGACGCGGCCGCGATGGTGTTGAGCTCGCTGCCCGAAGAACTGCAACGCGACGTCGCGCTGCGCATCGCCAAGATGGACCGCACGTCGCCCGAAGTCATCGAGCAGGTCGAGGCGATCCTCGAACGCAAGCTGTCGACGGTCATCCAGCAGTCGGACTTCGCGCAGGCCGGCGGCCTGCAGACGCTCGTCGACATCCTCAACTCGTCCGACCGCGCGACCGAGCGGCTGATCCTCGAAGGGCTCGAGCAACGAAGACGGCGAGCTCGCCGACGAAGTGCGCAACCGCATGTTCGTGTTCGAGGACATCGCAGGGCCTCGACGACCGCTCGATGCAGCTCGTGCTGCGCTCGGTCGACGCCAAGGAGCTCGCGGTCGCGCTCAAGGGTGTCGACCAGAAGGTGCGCAACAAGGTCATGAAGAACATGTCGGAGCGCGCGGCCGCGAACCTCGCCGAGGAGATCCAGCTGCTCGGACCGATCAAGCTCAAGACCGTCGAAGAAGCGCAGGCCGGCATCGTGCGCGTCATCCGCACGCTCGAAGAGTCCGGCCAGATCGACATGTCGCGAGGCGGCGATGAGCTCGTCGTCTGAACGCATCACCCGCGGCCGCGTGCTCTCGCGGCGCGAACGTCAACGTCGTCGCCGCCGACCTCGGCACGGTGTCGGCGCGGCTCGCGCGCGCGGCATCGTGGTGAGCCCCGAGCTGATCGAATCGGCGCGACGCAGAGGGATACGACGCCGGTTACGAAGAGCGGCTACGACGCCGGGTTACGCCGACGGCATCGACGACAGCGCGCCGAACCACGTCGAGCTCCTCGGCCAGCTCGTCGCAGCAGCTGGGCGACGCGGCCGACGCGTTCGCGGCGCGCGAGACAACCGCCCGCGCCGAGATCGAAGACCAGGTCGTCGCCGCCGCGATTCAGATCGCCGAGGTGCTCGTCGGCCACGAGCTCGCGCAGCCCGACGAGCGCGGCCGCGACGCGATCGCCCGCGCGCTCGCGCTCGCACCCGAGCACGGCCACGTCGTCGCCCGCCTGCACCCCGACCGACATCGCGGTGCTCGGCGATCCCGCCGACCTCGCACCCGGCCGCGTCGCTCGACGATCGTCCCCGATCCCTCGCTCGCGCCCGGCGACTGCATCGTCGACGTCGCGTCGTGCCGCATCGACGCCCGCATCGGCGCCGCGCTCGAACGCGTCCGCGAGGTCCTCGATCGATCGAGCACGCGACGAGCTGCATCGAGCGCGCTGCTCGACCCCGTGCTCGAAGCGGCCCGGCCGCAGCGTGCAGGGCCGCGTCGCGCGCGTCGTCGGCCTGAACCTCGAGAGTCGACGGCCTGCAGCTGCCGATCGGCGCGTCGGTCGCGCGTCGACGGCCGACGCTCGGCCACGGTGATCGCCGAAGTCGTCGCCGTCCACGAGGACGGGCTCGTCTGCATGCCGCTCGGCGAGCTGCGCGGCGTGCGCGCCGGCGACCCCGCCGAAGGCGCCGACGGCGCGACCGTCGATCCCGGTCGGTCCCGCGCTCCTCGGCCGGGTGCTCGACGGGCTCGGCCGCCCGATCGACGGCGGTCCGTCGCTCGCACACGTGCCGCACGTCGGCGTCGACCACGCACGCGCCGCACCCGCTGACCCGCAGCATGATCGACGAGCCGCTGCCGCTCGGCGTGCGCGCGCTCGACACGCTCATGCCGTGCGGTCGCGGCCAGCGCATGGGCATCTTCGCCGGCTCCGGCGTCGGAAAGTCGACGCTGCTGTCGATGATCACCCGCGGCACCGAAGCCGCGGTCACCGTGCTCGCGCTCGTCGGCGAACGTGGCCGAGAGGTACGCGAGTTCATCGAGAACGACCTCGGGCCCGAAGGCCTCGCCGCGTTCGGTCGTGGTCGTCGCCACCTCCGACGAGCCCGCACTGGTGCGCCTGCGCGCCGCGTTCACCGCGACCCGCATCGCCGAGTCGTTCCGCGACCAGGGCCAAGACGTGCTGCTGCTGATGGACAGCCTCACGCGCTTCGCGATGGCGCAGCGCGAGGTCGGCCTGTCGGCCGGCGAACCGCCGGCGACCCGCGGTTATCCGCCGTCGGTGTTCGCCATGCTGCCCCGCCTGCTCGAACGCGCGGGCGCGTCCGACGTCGGCAGCATCACCGGGCTCTACACCGTGCTCGTCGAGGGCGACGACATGCTCGACCCGATCGGCGACGCGACCCGCGCCGATTCTCGACGGTCACATCGTGTTGTCGCGCGCGCTCGCGACCGTCGGGACACTTCCCGTCGATCGACGTGCTCGAGTCGATCTCCCGCGTCGGCCCCGCGGTCACGACGCGCCGAACAGCGCGCGGCGGCGACCGAGATGCGCCGCCTGCTCGCCGCGTACCGCGACGCGAAAGACCTCATCGAGATCGGCGCGTACGTGGCGGGCACCAACCCGCTCGTCGACCGCGCGATGCAACTCCGTGAAGCAATGGATGGCTTCCTCCGACAGGACTTGCACGAGGCGACGCCCGCATCGGATGCGTGGGCATGGCTCGAGCGGCTCGTCGGAGGAGGCGTCCGGATGAAACGATTCCGTTTCCGGCTCGACCAGGTGTTGCACGTCCGGCGCGTCCAAGAAGACCGCGCGCGCGCCGCGCTGCTCGCCGCGAATCGCGACGCGCACCTCGCCGCGGCGCGCGTCGACGAGCGCGCTCGCCGACTACGCGCGACCGCCGCATGCCCGACGGGCGCGCAGCCGTACGCCGACTTCGAACGCGCCGTGTTCCTGCTCGACACCGCCGCAGGCGCGGTCGACGTCGCGCGCGCGCGCGCACCGCGACGCGCTCGCGCGTCGTCGACGAACGCCGCGCCGAATGGACCGACGCGCGCCGCCACGTCGCCGCGCTCGAACGACTCGAAGAACGCCGCCGCGCCGAGCACGCGATCGAGTGCAGCGCGCCGAAGACCAACTCGTCGACGACCTCGTCGTCGCCCGACACGCCCGAGGAGTCAGCGATGACCGTCTTACCCGTCCCGATCATGACGCCCGAACCGCCGGCACCCGAGCCTCCGGCGACGCCGCCTGCGCCCGGTTTTGCGCACGCGCTCGCACGACGCGCATGCGCAGCACTCCGACGAAACGAAGCCACCCGCGCCGAAAACGCAGTCGAAGGACTCCGACAAGGACCAGCAGTCGAACGCGGAGCAAACGGCGAGCGACAGCCCGACCGACGGAACACCGCCGAGCGGCAACGCGCCGAAAAGCCCGGCACCGCGCGATCCGACGCCGCTCTCGGACGCGACAGTTGCCGCGTTGCTCGCGTCGTTGAACGCAGTCGTCACGACCGCGACGGCCCAACCGACGACGCCGATTCCGCCGGCCGCGACGACTGCGGTCGACACACCCACCGATCCGGCGACGGACGCGCCGACGGCCGCGCCCGCCTTGCCGTTGCCGGTGCCTGCAACACCCGGGCCGACCGCGCCGACACCTGCGGCGTCGACTGACCCGGCACCGACGGAACCCAAGGCGAACGACCTTCCGACGACCGCACCATCGCCGACGGGTGCAACCGCGCCAACGCCAACGCCGACGTCGACATCACTGCCGACGCCCGCCGCCGTGACGCCGACGCCCGCCGCGACGCCGTCCGCGCCGCCGGTTGCGCCCGCGCCGCTCGACCAACCGAACGTGCCGGCACCGGTCGCCACACCTCACGCACCCGCAACGATCGCGCCCCGCACCCAGGAAGCCCCGTCGAATGCGGCGTCACTTCCCGCGGTTGCAACCGGTCCGGCCGCGGCACCGCGCGCCGACACCGCGGTTTCAACCGCACCGGCCGTGACACCGGAAGCGAGCGCGACGCCGACGCCCGCGCCGCCCTCTGAGCAGTTGTTCTCGGTCATCCAACCGCTGCAGCGCGCGCCCGACGGTTCGTATCAACTCCACCTCGAGCTGCAAGCCGCCCGAGCTCGGACGGGTCGACTTGCGCGTCGAGATGCGCGACGGCGTGTTGCACGCGTCGATCCACGACCGAGCACGCGCAAACAGCCGATCTCGTGCGTTCGGCGCTCGACGATCTGCGCTCGCGTCTCGCCGAAACGGCGTGCAGTCGGGCCAGTTCACGGTTTCCGACCAGAGCGCCGGCCAGTCCGACCGCGACAACGACTCGGCAGCCGCGCAAACCGCGAACGAACCCACGGTCGACGCGACGGAACCGAACTCGGCCGTCGTCACCGATCTCGTATCCGACTCCGCACTCGACGTTCGTATCTGAGGAGTATCCGATGACCACCGTCTTCCCGATCTCCAGCGCGACCCAGCAAAGCACGAGCAATACGCCGGCGCCGACGACCGGCACCAACACGCTCAACTCGCAACACGTTCTTGCAGCTGCTCGTTGCGGAGTTGAAGTACCAGGACCCGATGAACCCGGCGGACAGCACGCAGTTCCTCACCCAGACTGCGCAGTTCACGGAGGTCGAGACGCTGCAGAAGATCCAGTCGTCGCAGCAAGCGACACAGATCGCGTCGCAGGTGCTCGCGGCGTCGTCGATGATCGGCCACAACGGTCACGTACTCGCTCGTCGAAGCGGCGGCCAACGGTGTCACGGCACCGCCGACACCGACCGTCGTCATCGTCGGTGCGCGGCTCGCTGCCGTCGGATGCCGCGGTCGGCGCGACCGCGCACTGCGTCGCACCGAACGTCTACACGACGGCAGGGCGCGAAGGTCCCGCTCGACCTCGACGTTCACGAAGACCGACGAGCGGATGGATCGTGCAGGCGTCGAGCAACGGCGCAACGATCGGGCCCGCCCAGCACGTCACGTTCGATGCGGGCGGCGACCATCACCAGCGGCGACATCACGATTCCCGTCGAGCGCGCTCGACGGCATCAGCGGCACCGCGGCAACCGACTGGCCCGCGACCGGCATCGTCGCTCGGCTTCGGCGACGCGAGCGATCCGACCCGGCTCCAGCTCTCGGCGAGCGCATCCACGATCGGCGTCGTCGAACAGAACGGCAACGACGGCAAGACCGCAACCGGAATCGTCACCGGCGTGCACATGACCGCCGACGGGCCGCAGCTCGTCATCGGCGGCCAAGCAAATCCCCTACACGTCGGTCACCGACGTGCGGCGTAACCCCCACAGACCCTGGACGGAAAGGCACACCAATGCTTCGCTCGATGTTCGCCGCAGTCACGGGTCTGCGGGCCCACCAGGCATTCATGGACGTCGTCGGTAACAACATCGCCAACGTCAACACGACCGGTTACAAGTCGAGCAGCGTGCTCTTCGAAGACCTGTTGAGTCAGCAGCTCACCGGTGCCGGCGCGCCGACAGCCGTGCAGGGCGGTACGAACCCCGCGCAGGTCGGCCTCGGCGTGCGGCTCACCGGCGTGATCGATCAACTTCGCGCAAGGCGCAACCCAGTTGACCGGTCGCTCGACCGACTTCGCGATCCAAGGCGACGGTTTCTTCGCCGTCGACCAGGGCGGCACAGACCGCGCTACACGCGCAACGGCAGCTTCTCGCTCGACGCGAACGGCAACCTCGTCACCGCCGACGGCGACGTTCGTGCAGGGTTGGCAGGCCGACCAGAACGGCAACGTGCAGCACGAACGACGAGTGTCGGCCACCTGAAGATCCCGGTCGGCCAGATCATCAACCCGGTCACGACGCAGCACGTCACCATCGGCGGCAACCTGCCTTCCGACGCAGCGACGGGCACGACGGTGGACGCGGCGATCAACGTCTACAACAGCACTCGGAACCACAGTCCCGCTGCGCGTCGAGTTCACGAAGAGTCGCCAACACCGCCGGCGAAGTCGAACTGGTCGGTGAAGGTGTTCGACTCGGACAACAACGCGCTCATCCCGGCGACGGCGCGGTGACGTTCGACCTCAACGGGCACGCTGACGAGCGGCAACATCAACGTGACGCAGGCGCAGTTGAACGCGATCGCGGGAACGACCGGTACGTGGAACGCCGGCGGCATCACGCTCGAACTTCGGAACGGCGACCGACCCCGACCGCCTGAGCGGCGACGGCGGCCTCGAACACCGCGGCCGCGACTGTCGCAGGACGGTTCCGGCGTCGGTTCGGTCGATCGGCTTCAGCGTGTCGCGAGCAGGGTCTGATCACCGGTATGTTCTCGAACGGTCGTAGCCAGGCGCTCGGCCAGATCGCGCTGGCGACGTTCGCGAACCCGAACGGTCTGCAGAAGGACGGCGACTCGCGACTACAGCGCGACGGTCGACTCCGGTCTCGCCCAGATCGGCGTCGCCGGCCAGGGCGGCCGCGGCACGCTCTCGGGCGGCACGCTCGAGATGTCGAACGTCGACCTCGCGGCCGAGTTCACGAACCTGATCGTCGCCGAGCGTGGTTTCCAGGCCAACTCGCCGCGTGATCACGACCGCCGACCAGATGCTCCAGGACCTCGTCAACCTGAAGCAGTAACCGGACTTTGTTTGGACCGTTTCCGCCCTCATAGGGGCGCGAACGGTCCGAACACGGGTTGTTTTGGGTCTTCACCGCCCGCGAGACCATGCCGATATCCCCGTCAGCAACTCGTCCAGGGACGGACAGATGATCACCGTGACGCGGCTCAACGGGCCGGCGTTCGCGCTGAACCCAGATCTCATCGAACGGATCGAGGCGACGCCCGACACTGTCGATCCACCTCGTCGGCGGTACCGAACTACGTCGTCGTCGAATCGGTGGACGAGATCATCGCGCGCGTCCGCGAGTCGCGCGCGCGCAGGTCATCGCGCTGTCCCACCTCATCGACCAACGCACGGCCGGCGCTCCCAATCTGCGCGTCGTGCCCGGCGGCGAGCCGGAGGCATGGCGGTGGCCGAGGGCGAAGCCGAAGCAACGCCGAAGAGAGAAGAAGAAGGGCGGCACGAAGAAGCTGATCATCAAGATCGTCGCCGCTCGTGCTGATCGCGCTCGTCGTCGCGAAGATGACGGTGCTGAAGCCGCCGCCGCTCACCGCCGCCCAAAAGAAGCAAAAGGCGGCGGAAACGCAGTACACGCTCGACACGAAGTGCGCGCGCGCGAACGGTGTCACCGCGCCCGACCCGCCCAAAGGCGTGAACAAGATTCCGTCGCCGGTCGTACCGCCGACGCCGAAGGGCTCGACCGTCCTGTCGCTCGACTCGATCACGATGAACCTTGCGACCCGGCCGACCCCGCACTTCTTGAAGCTCGGGCTGTCGCTGCTCTTCCCGGCCGGGCCCGACATCACGACCGTCAAGGACAACAACCCGGGCGCGCCCGCCCTCAACTACGTGATCCTGCAACTGCAACAGAAGAAGATGGCCGACTTGAAGAACGTCGAGTCGATTCAGCAGCAGTACAGCTACAAGATCTGCAGCGATCCGACCCTGAACGACGGCGGCTCATCACCAACGCGTTCTTCATGGACTTCGTGAGTGCAGTAACACCCCGCGGGCCTCTCACTCTCAGCGCGAACGGCTCAGATCCTGGCAGCCGACGCCGATCGAGACCTCGTGGCAACGACCACTACGAGTCGTCGGGGCCGAGGACAATCGAACGTCATTCCGTTCGACTTCCGGCGCCCGAACAAGTTCAGCCGCGATCACGTGCGCGCGTTTCAGATCGTGCACGAGACGTTCGCGCGCCAGCTCTCGACCGTGCTCGCCACGACCTTGCGCGCCGGCGCAAGCAGCGCGTTCGGGAAAGTCGAGCAGCTCACCTACGACGAGTACGTGCGGTCGCTGCCAAACCCGTCGTACATGGTCATCCTCTCGCTCAACCCGTTGCCGGGTGCGGCGCTGCTTGCAGTTCCCGCTGCCGATCACGTTCGCCGCCATCGACCGGTCTGCTCGGTGGAACGGGCGACGCCGCGAGCCCGAAGCGTCCGCTGACCGAGATCGAACAGAACCTCATGCGTTCGGTCGTCGACCGGGCGTTGCGCGAGCTCGAGTACGCGTACGAGACGCTGGTGCGCGTCGAAGCCGAGATCGTGCAACAGGAGTTCAACCCGCAGTTCGCACAGATCGCGGCGCCGTCCGACATGGTGCTCGTCGTCTCGTTCGAGATGCGCATCGGCGAGAAGCAAGGCAACGCGACGATCTGCGTGCCGTTCGCGACGCTCGCGCCCGTCCTCGAGAGTCTCGCGAGCCAGACGCTGTTCCAGGACCAGCGCGGCGAAGATCCCGATGCGCTGGCAGCAGAAGCTCGAGCCAGCGCTGTACACGCGTGCCGCGTCGAGACTCCGTGTTCGCTTCGACGCGTCGGGCTGACGTCGGCGGAGATCGTCGGGCTGCAGGTCGGCGACATCGTGCCGCTCGAACCAGGGCCCGATCGACGCCGCTCACCGTCACGCGTCGACGAGGTGCACTGTTACGACGCGTGACCGGCCGGCGCGGCAAACGCCTCGCGTGTCTCGTCGTCGACGGAACCGGGAGGCGGGATGGCACTGATCGACCGCCTTCCCGTCGCCGACGTCGTCGGCGCGCGTCGCGCGCGCGTTCGAAGCGCTGCTCGGCCACGACGTCGTGCTGAACGTCGGCGAACCCGATCTCGGCGACCCCGTCCGACGACTCCTGCCCGACGGCGCGACGCGCACGATCGTGTTGCCGTTCGCCGACGGCGTCGTCGGTGAAGTCACGCTCGTCGTCGGCGAACCGTTCGCGACCGTCGATGGAAGCGGCGACCGACGACGGCACGCTCACGACCGCGGCGATTCCGGTGTTGCAAGCCGCGGCCGACGCGATCGAACCGATCGATCCACTTGCAGGTCAACGCGCGGAATACGCGGGCGAGATCGCGACCGAGACATTGCTCACGAGCGTGATCGGCGACTTCGCGATCGTGCCGATCCTCGGAAAGCGACGAACTCGTCGCGTGCGTCGTGATTCGCATCGTCGACGACGCGCGCCGAACCCGCGCCGAGCGCGCCGCCGATGGCGCCGCTCCCGGCACCCGAGCCGCAGCAGTTCCAAGTGACCGCGCCGTCTGCCACCGGCGCGACCGTCGCGATTCCGGCGGCACCCGGGCCGGCCGCGGCCGGCGCGATCGTCTTGCACGAGTTCCAGCCGCTCGGCGATCACGCAGCCGGTGCTCGGCCCGACGCGCCCGATGCCGCTGCTGAACGACGTGCAGATGGAAGTGACCGCCGAGCTCGGCCGGCGCCGGCTGAAGGTGCGCGACATCGTCGGGCTGGAGCCCGGTTCGGTGATCGAGCTCGACCGGGCAGCGGGCAGTCCCGTCGACGTACTCGTCAACGGCGCGTTGATCGCGGCACGGCGAAGTCGTCGTGGTCGACGAAGAGTTCGGCATTCGCGTCGCCGAGATCGTCGTGGGAGACTGATGTCCGGCGACACCCTCATCTTGTTCGTGCGGCTGATCTTCTCGCTCGCCGTCGTCATCGGATTGATGTGGGTGGCGGCCACCGTGTTGCGCAAGCGCGGGCTCGTCACCGGCACCGCGCGCCGCGGGAGCGGCGCCGAGATCGAGCTGATCGCGCGCCGGTCGCTCGGACGCAACTCGTCGATCGCGGTCGTCAAAGTCGGTGACCGCACGATGGTCGTCGGTGTCACCGACCACCAGATCACGAAACTCGACGACGCCGAGCTGCTGGCAGTCATCGATTTGCGAGAAGAAGAAGGGGGGCCACCTGGACGGCACCCTCGGGGACTCCACCAAGTCTCGGTTCGGCATGGAAGACGATGCTCGAGCAGATGCGCACACGCACCGCGCGCCGCTGAGCATCATCGAACCCGTAAGGGTTTCCGTGCCGGACAAGATCACTTTCAAAATCGCCGAGAAGTTCGTCTCTCGACGCACAAAGACCCGCCGCCGCATTCTCATGGCGGCGGCACTCCCGATCCTTGCGCTGTTGTGCGGCTTTCTGAGCGGCGCGCTCACCGCGGCCGGCGCCGCGCCTGCGGCCCCGACGGTGCAAACCCCAGTGGTGACCGTGCCGACGATTCCGGGTGCGACCGCTACAACTCCCACGACCGCGCCCGACGGTTCGATCACCGTCGACCTCGGCGGTTTGACCGGTCAGAACGGGCAGAAGCCGGACCAGAGCATCGTCATCATCTTGTTGCTGACGTTGCTCGCGGTCGCGCCCGCGTTGCTCGTCATGCTCACGAGCTTCACGCGCATCGTGATCGTGCTTTCGCTGACCCGCAACGCGCTCGGCTTGCCGTCGATCCCGCCGAACCAGGTCGTCGATCGGACTTGTCGCTGTTCCTGAGCCTGTTCGTCATGGCCCCGACGCTGTCGCAGATCAACGACCAGGCGTTGCAACCGTTGCTCAACGGGAAGATGACGTACACCCAGGCCTACGACGCCGCCCAAAAGCCGTTGCGGGTCTTCATGCTCGACCAGACCCGCACGCCCGAGCTCAACCTGTTCGTCAAAGCGTCGGGTGACCCGGCGCCGACGACGCGCAACGACGTGCCGATGTCGACCCTCATTCCCGCGTTCATCCTCTCGGAGCTGAAGACCGCATTCATCATCGGCTTCGTGATCTTCATCCCGTTCCTCATCATCGACCTCGTCGTCAGCGTCGACGCTGATGTCGATGGGCATGTTCATGCTTCCACCCGTACTCGTGTCGTTGCCGTTCAAGCTGATGCTGTTCGTCATGGTCGACGGTTGGGCGCTCGTCGTGAGCTCGCTGCTCACGAGCTTCCACCATTAGCAACCGTTAGGAGCACGTCTCATGACCGACAGCTCGGTTATCGACATCGCAGTGCAGTCGATTCTGCTCGCGACCAAACTCGCGGCGCCGGTACTTGGCGTCTCGTTTGCGTCGGTTTGTTCGTCGGTTTGTTCCAATCGGCGACGCAGATCCAGGAGCAGACGCTTGCGTTCGTGCCGAAACTCGCCGCCGTTGCGATCACGTTGGTGATCTGCGGTCACTGGATGCTCGACCAAATGATCTCGTTCACGACCAGGCCTCTTGGCGATGATCCCGCACCTGATCCAGTAACGACTTTCACGCGCATGCAGTTCACGGTCGACCCCGCCATCCTGATCGCCTTCTCGCTCGCGCTCGTGCGCGCCGCGGCGTGGTTGTTCGTGTCGCCGCCGTTCAACACCCGCATGATTCCGACGGTGGTGAAAGTCGGGATCGCGGCCGCGCTGGCCGCATGCGCGGCACCGCACATCGCGACGCCCAACGCCATCTCGCTCGACACCACGGTTTCATCTTCGCGCTGGTTACCCAAGCGTTCGTGGGGTTCACGCTCGGGATGTTGACGATGATCCTCGTGAACGCGCTCCAGACCGCGGGCTCGCTCGTCGACTTCTTCGCCGGCTTCTCGCTGGCCGCGATCATCGACCCGATCAACCAGTCGAACGTCGCGATCTTCGGCCGCTTCTACGAGCTGATCGCGGTCACGCTGTTGTTCACGACCAACGCGTACTTGATCTTCGTCAACGGCTGGTTCCGTTCGTTCAAGTCGTTCCCGCGAAGGGCCTCGACATCTCCGACGTCGCCAACGTGTTGACGACGCATCTCGGTGCAGTTCTTCATCGGCCGCGATCGAGGTCGCCGGACCAGTGCTCGCTGTCTGTTCCTCGCGGAGATTATTCTCGGCCTTCTCTCGCGTGCCGCGCCGCAGTCTGAACGTGTTCTCGCTCGCGTTCCCGATCCGCGTCATCGTCGCGCTGATCGTCGTCGCGCTCGCGTTGCCGCTCATCGCGCCCGCGGTCACCAATCTCGTACACGACGCGATGGCGCCGCTCGGCGCGGCTGACCGAGCCGAACCATGGCCCAGTCGACACCAGCGAAAGCACCGAAAAACCAACTCCAAAGCGACTGCGCGAGGCACGCGAGAAGGGCCAGGTCGCCAAGACGCCCGACCTCTCGGCGTGGATCAGCCTGCTCGCGACGACGGTGCTGCTGCAGATCACGATTGCACGGGGCGCGGTCGCGATCCGCGACATGCTCTTGCAAGATGGGCGTCGTCATCGCCCATCCCGATCAAGCGGCTGCGGGCCGCTTCGCGATGAACGCGATGTGGATCGCCGGCATCGGAATTGTTGCGCCGATGCTCATCGGGATGATGATCATCGGGCTCGCTCGTGAACGTCGCGCAGGTCGGGTTCCGGCCGACCTTCAAGAAGCTGAAGCCCGACTTCTGCCGGCTCAACCCGTTCAAGGGGATCAAGAAGATGGTCGGCGCTGCAGACGTGGTGGGAGCTCTTCAAGGCCCTCGCCAAGACGGCACTGCTCGCGGTCGTGGGCATCCCCATCCTGATGCACGCGATCACAACGCTGACGTCAGGCAACGTCGCTTCGATGGCCGGCATCGCCGCGCCTGACGGCCGACACCGCGACTCTCGATGCTGCGCAACGTCGCGGCCGTCGGTCTCGTCGTCGCCGCGGCCGACTACGCGTATCAAAAGCGGCGCGTCATCAAGCAGTTGCGCATGACTCGTCAGGAACTCCGCGAGGAGATGAAGCCAGCAAGAAGGAAACCCGGAGATGCGGCGGTCGATCCGTTCGCGTGCGATGGCGATGAGCCGCAACCAGATGATCCGCGCCGTCAGCGCCGCCGACGTCGTCGTCGTGAACCCGACGCACTACGCGGTCGCGCTGAAGTACGACGCCGGCAAGGGCGCGCCGGAAGTCGTCGCCAAGGGCGCCGGCGTCATCGCCCAGGGCATCCGGGCCCAGGCCGAGACGCACGGCGTACCGATCGTCCACGAAGCCGTCCTGTACCCGGACGCTCTACAAGGCGTGCGAGATCGGCCAGCTCATCCCGGCGAACCTGTACGAGGCAGTCGCCCACCTCCTGGCCTTCGTCTTCGGCCTGCAGGCCAAGGGGCCGGACCGACGGCTACCACGAGCTGCCAAAACCCGTCGCTGCTGTAGATCTGCCGGAATCGGGCAGATCGTCAACTCGGGGCCGCGCGCTGCCGATCAGGTCTTGGACGAAGCGGCCACGGACGGCGCGCAAATCCGCGCCGGAGCATCGTGAACGCCAACCGCATCGGACAGATCGCAATCCCCGCGGCGATCGTCGGCATCGTCGTGATGATGGTCGTGCCGCTTGCCGACCGCGCTCCTCGACCTGCTGCTCGTCACGAACATCGCGCTCGCGACTGCTCGCGCTGCTCGCGAGCATGTTCACGACGCGCGTCCTCGACTTCTCGATCTTCCCGTCGTACCTGCTGATCGCGACGCTCTTCCGTCTCGCGCTGAACGTGTCGGTCACACGGCTCGTGCTGCTTGCACGGCTACGCGGGCAAGGTGATCGAAGTCGTTCGGTCACTTCGTCGTCGGCGGATCGGTGATCGTCGGTCTCGTCATCTTCCTCATCCTCATCGTGATCCAGTTCATCGTGATCACGAACGGTGCCGGACGCGTCGCGGAGGTCGCCGCCCGGTTCACCCTCGACGCCATGCCCGGTAAGCAGATGGCGATCGACGCCGACCTCAACGCCGGCCTCATCAACGAGGAAGAAGCGAAGCGCCGCCGCCGGGAAGTCGCCGAAGAAGCCGACTTCTACGGCGCGATGGACGGTGCCTCGAAGTTCGTGAAGGGCGACGCGATCGCCGCGATCGTCATCGTCGCGATCAACCTCGTCGGTGGTTTCGCGGTCGGCATGCTGCAAAAGCACATGTCGTTCGGCGACGCGATCAAGACGTACAGCCTGCTCACCGTCGGCGACGGTCTCGTCGCACAGATCCCGGCGCTGCTGATCTCGCTGTCATCCGGTCTGATCGTGACCCGGGCCGCGACCGAAAATGGACCTCGGTTCCGACTTGCTGCACCAGTTCACGCGGCACAAGCGCACGCTGCAACTCGGCGGGCGGCGCCATCGCCGCAGTCGCGATCGTGCCCGCGATGCCGAAGATCCCGTTCCTCCTCGTCGGCGGTGCGCTCCTCCTGCTCGCGACGCGCCTGCCCAGCGACGACGGAGTTCGCGGCGCGCAGCAGCGAAGCGCGCCGAGGAAGCAACCAGCACGACGGCGCCGGTGATGAATCCCGATTCGCCCGAGCAGCTCGTCGGACGAGATGCGCGTCGAACCGCTGGAACTCGAGATCGCGTACGACCTCATCGATCTCGTCGACACCACCAAGGGTGGCGACTTGCTCGACCGAGTGAAGTCGCTGCGCCGCAAGCTCGCGCTCGAGCTCGGCGTCGTCATCCCGCTCGTTCGCACGCGCGACAACCTCGAACTGCCCGCGAGCACGTACTCAGTGCGCGTGAACGGCGTCGACGTCGGACGCGGCGAAGCGCCGCCCGGTCACGTCCTCGTGCTCGGCGACGACTCGACGGCGCTCCCGGTATCCCGACGCGCGAGCCGGTGTTCGGTCTGCCCGCGATCTGGGTGCCGACCGAGTTCCGGCATCAGGCCGAGATCACCGGCGCGACTGTTGTCGACCGCGCATCAGTCATCACGACGCATCTCGCCGAAGTCGTGCGCCGCAACGCGGGCCGGCTGCTCGGCCGCCAGGACGTGAAGTTGCTGATCGACGTCGTCAAGCAGAGCGATCCGGTCGTGATCGACGAGCTCAACGGCGCCAACGTCACGACCGGCGAGATCCAGCGCGTCTTGCAAATGCTGCTCGACGAAGGCGTCGCGATCCGCGACCTCGTCCGCATCTTCGAAACGATCTCCGAACGAATCCGCGTCACCAAGGACCTCGAACAAATCGTCGAAGCCGTGCGCACCGCGCTCGGACCGGCGATCTCGGCGTCGCACGCGAAGGACGGCAAGCTTCCCGTGATCTCACTCGACCCGCTGGTCGAGCACGCGCTCGCGGAAACGCTCCGTACCGGCGATCACGGCACGTATCTCGCGATCGATCCGCAGACCGCGGAACAGGTCGCGCTCGCGGTCGCACGGGAAGCGGAAGCTGCGGAGATGAAAGGCATCGAGCCGGTGTTCGTCTGCGCGACCCAGCTGCGACCGTCGTTACACCGGTTGTTGCACGCGGCCGCGCCGCGTCTTCCAGTCCTTGCATACACGGAGCTCGGCCAGCAGCTCGAGCTCGAAACGATCGGAGTGGTGAACCTTGGCCAGCCAGCTGCGGTTTGAGGGTCGGCGAGCTCGAGGAGCTCCTCGACCGCGTGCGCAAGGAAGTTGGCAGCGACGCCAACATCGTTGCGGCCAACCGGATCCGCAAAGGCGGCATCGGCGGCTTCTTCGCGCGCGAAGGATTCGAGGTACTTGTCGACGTGTCCGACGAGTCCCGCCTGCCCAAACAGCCGCAACCCAAAGCCGCGTCGTCCGCAATCGGTACTCGATCTCGTGGACGAGATGAATGCGACTGAACGCGAACACGTCATCGATCTCTCGGACGCGCCGAGTGTGTCGACGGAAACTCCCGACTTCGGGTCACTGCTCGCCAAGTTGTCCCGCGAGCTCGACGAGGAAGAAGCCGGCATGCCGATGCCTGACGCCAAACCGGTCTCGCCGCGAGCGCACTACCGCCGCGTGACGGAATCGTTGCCGCCGCCGGCGCCGCCGCTCGAGAACGACTACAACGAGCGCGCCGCCCATACAAGAGATGGCACCGCCGCTACCACCCGCGCACGAACCAATTCCGATCATCGAACCGTCGCCGTACACGCTGGCACCGACGCCGTTGCCGGCGCTCGAAGCGCGTCTCGCCGGTCTCGGGCTGCCGGACGAAATGATCCCGTCGAACAACGCACAGGGCGACGTTCGTACCGCGCTCGTGCAACGCCTCGCGCAGTTGCCGCCGCCGCCGATGCTGCCCCGCACGCCCGGCGTCGTCATCGCGATCGTCGGTATCGGCACCGCGCCGATCGCATTGGCGCGCCGCCTCGCCGACGAGATGGACATCGTTGCGGAACACATCGTGCTCGCAACGCCCGAAGCGATAAGCGAACGTTTCGAATCCCGACGAAGCGGAAACGTTCCGGCGGGGTTGTCGCCGGCGGCTCGAACCGACCGATCATCGCGTGCAGCATCGGCGCCGGGCGCGCCCAGCTTGGTTGGGCGCACCGCATGCTCGACAAACTCGAACCGACGATGACATGGGCCGTCGTCGAAGCGTCGTGCAAGCCGGAAGACATCTACCACCGCGTGTCGCTGCTCGGCGGCGTCGACGTGATGGCGTTGACCGGCATTGTCGACACGGTGAGCCCGGCTGCGATCTTGCGGTTGAACGTTCCGGTTGGCCGCATCGGACCGACGCCCGCGACACCGGCCGTGTGGGCCGACCTCTTGATGGAACGCCTCGAGCGTCCGGCGTAATTCGGTGAACCGCCCGAGCGTCGATCCCGCGTTCTCCTTCGGCATCAGCCTGATCGTTTCGCTGTTGCTGTGGTATCCGACGTTGCACGCGACCCTGCACGGCGACATCGACATCACAACCGCGGGCATTCGCTACCTCATTGCGCTCGCGATTGCGTGGGCGGGCGTCTACGGCATCGGCGCGTTGGTTGCGATGTACGCGAGCCAGCCGCGCAAGCCGCGTCCACCGCGGGGCGGCGCCGAGCAGTCGCCGCAACGCCGGCGCGATGACCCGCCCGCGATCGCGGCACCGGAAGAAGCGCCGGCGGAGCCCAACGCGGCTTAGCGCGTGCGCCGCTCCACCTCGAGTGAACGCGCGACGACTTCGACCGTGCATTCTTTGAGCGGCACGATCCAGTGGTGCAACTCCCGGTAGCGCGCCGGATTGTGCCGATCGTGCACACGGTTTCGCCGCTCGAGATCGTCAATAAGGGCGCTCTCGCGCACTTCGCCGAGCCAACGCACTTCGCGCAGCCCCGAGTCGTAGAGACGGTGCCCGCTTCTTGCTTCGTCGTTCGGAGGCTCCATGCTCGACGCGCGCGAGCTGTGCCACACCAGCACGACCGAACGTTGATCCGCATCGTCCATGTGCGGTCGAAGCAGGAGCCGCGTTTCGCCGTCGTCGTGCACGAGCAATCGTGCGTCGGGCACGTTCGGATTCCAGCGGGTTCCGATGTCGACCGGAACAACGCGCTCGGTCACTCTCGCATCATGAACGAAAATCGCGCGCTTGGCGGAGACCCTCGAGCAAAGGACCCAAGGCGCCGTGTCGGAGCACATTCGCTCCGATGCTCGAGCGGCGACGGCGCGTTACGCGGCGGCGGTGTCGCGCGCGGCGCGTTCGCGCTGCTTGCGGGCGGCCTTCTGGCGGCGGCGAACCAGCGCGGTGGCGTTCGATCGGAGTCATGCCGCCCCACACACCGTCCGACGGACGCACTTCGAGCGCGTACTCGAGGCATTGCTCGCGCACCGGGCACTGGGCGCAGATCGCCTTGGCGGGCCCGGCATCGGATTCGGACGTGGGAAAGAAAACCGACGTGTCGGCAGTTCGACACGCAGCATCTTCGAAGAAGTCGGCGGGTGCGGAAACAAGTGCAGTTCTGGCCATGGTCTCGCTTTCAACGCCGACCCGGCCCGGCAGATTCCCGAAGCGGCTAGCCCCCGGCCGTTCCGCCGCCGAAGCCGCCGAATCCGGTGGCCCCGGCCGCCGAGGCGCCGGCGTCGGTCAGTGACGTTGCCGTCACCGTCGACCCGTCGGGGCTGGTCGTGCCCCGGACGACCACCGTGTCACCGGGCGCGATCGCCTTCAGCGACGACGAGTCGGTCTTGCTGATCGTCGAACTGTCCGACGTGATCACCTTGATGGTCTGGCCCTGGGCGTCGGTGACGTAGACGTTGTTGCCGTCGACCAGCTTCACCGTGCCGAAGGTTCCGGCCCCGCCGCCTCCGAAGCCCCCGCCGCCCCGGCCTCCGCCACCGCCGGCACCACCGGTTGCACCGCCGGTTCCGCCCGTGGCGCCGTTCGCGCCGGCCGCGAAGCGCGCCGCCGCCGCGGCCAGCGTCGAGTTCGACGACGAGGTGCTGCCGCCTTGGTGCTTCTGCACGACCACGCCCGCCGACAGAAACCGGCGGCGACGAGCAAGGCGCCGCCGAGCACGAACGTCAGCATGTGCGCGCGCCGGCGCGGCCGCGGGCTGAACTCCGGCTCCTCGTCATCGCCGTCGTACGGCGGGACGGGCGTGTCACCTGCGTGCTCTGCGGTCATCGCGATCGGCTCGTCACTCGTGACGCAGCGCTTCGATCGGTCGCAGGGAAGCGGCGCGGTTTGCGGGATACAGACCGAAGAACAAACCGACGGCGACCGCGACACCGAACGCGAGCGCGACCGAGTACCACGCGACGACGGGTGTGACGCCGACGATCTTGAACCGGCTGCCGATCAAGCCCGACGACCACGCCGAGCAGTCCGCCCAGCAAGCTGAGCAGGACCGCCTCGACGAGGAACTGCCCGAGGATGTCGGAGCGGCGCGCGCCGATCGCTTTGCGGATGCCGATCTCGCGGGTGCGTTCGGTCACCGTCACCAACATGATGTTCATCACGCCGATGCCGCCGACGAGCAACGAGATCGCGGCGACCGCGCCGAGCAGCACGGTGAAGACCTGTTGGTCGAGCTCGCGGTCGACAGCAACGTGGCCTGGTTCAGCACCTGGAAGTCGGCCTGCGTCGGGTCGGTGATGTGATGCGTGCCGAGCAGGACGGTCGTGACCTCGTCGGCCGCGTTCGTCATCGCGCTCCGCGACGTCGCTTCGATCGTGATTTGCGACAGCGGCGCGTTCGCGCCCGCGAGCGTGTCCTGCACGGCGGTGATCGGCGTGATCACGATGTCGTCCTGGTCTTGCAGCGCCGTTGCTGCCCTTCGGCGTGAGCACGCCCGACACCGTGGAAGTCGATGCCGTTGAACTGCACGGTCGCGCCGACCGGACTCTGCGTGCCGAACAGGTTCGTCACGACGGTCTGGCCGAGGAGCGCCGACGCGACTGCGGTTGGTGACGTCTTCGTCGGTGAACGCGGTGCCCGACGCGACCGTGTAGTCGCGGATCGACAGATACTCGGCGTTGGTTCCGACGAACTGGCTCGGCGAGTAGGTCGCGCCGGAGAACGTCGCGGTCACCGACGCCTGCGTTGATCACCGGCGCGATCGCCTTCAGGTCGGGTGCCTGCGTCTTGTCGCGAGCGCGGTGACGTCCTTCTGGGTCAGCGCCGAGACGGAGCTCTGCGTTCCGTTCGTCGCCCGGCCGCCGCCACCCCACCGAAACCGCCGCCTCCACCGCCGAAGCCGAAGCCCGCCGCGCGTGCGCATGACGACGAGCGTGTTGGTGCCCAGCCCTTCGATCTGCTTCTGCACCGCGACCGACGATCCGTTGCCGACCGCGACGAGCACGATGACCGACCCGACACCGATGAGGATGCCGAGCATCGTCAACGCGGAACGGAGCATGTTCCCGGACAGCCCATGAATCGCGATCTGCGTGCTCTCGCGGAGGTTCATCGACGCGCTCCGGCTGCCGTTGCTACTCGGTACCACGGCTTGGTATTCGTCGCTGACGATGCGCCCGTCCGAAAGCCGGACGACGCGGCTCGCGCGCGCCGCAACATCGGGTTCGTGCGTGATCAAGACGATCGTGCGCCCGGGCTCGTGCAGATCGGTCGAGCAGGTCGAGCATCTCGCGCGGTCGCGCGTCGTGTCGAGGTTTCCGGTCGGCTCGTCGGCAAGGATGATCGCGGGGTTGGTGACGATCGCCCGCGCGACCGCGACGCGTTGCTGTTGGCCACCCGACAGTTCCGACGGCTTGTGGTGCGCACGGTCCGCGAGTCCAACCTGCTCGAGGGCGTCGAGCGCGCGCTCTTCGCGCTCCTTGGCGCGGATACCCGCGTAGACCATCGGAAGTTCGACGTTGCGCAGCGGCGTTCGTGCGCGGGATCAGGTTGAAGCTCTGGAACACGAACCCGATCAGCCGGTTGCGCACGGCGGCAAGATCGGTGTCGTCGAGCAAGCGCACGTCAGTGCCGGCGAGGATGTAGCGACCGTGCGTCGGCAGGTCGAGGCATCCGAGGATGTTCATCAACGTGCTCTTGCCGCTTCCCGACGCACCCATCACCGCGACGTACTCGCCGCGCGTCACCGCCAGGTTCACGTCGCGCAACGCCACGACCGAGATCTCGCCCGCGTCGTAACGCTTGTCGACGTGCTCGAGCACGAGCAAGCGGCCGCTTCACGTCAACCGCCTCGCGCTCCGCCGCCACCGCCGGTGCGACCACCGAACCCGCCGCCGGCGCCGCCGAAGCCGGCGCCACCGAGTCCGCCCAAGCCGCCGGTACCGAAGCGGCCAGTGCCCGAACCGAGTTGGCTCGCGGCGCCGCTCACTGTTGCGTTCGGCAACACGAGCGTTTGACCGGCCGTCAGACCCGACGTGATTTCGGTGTTGGTGTCGCCGCGCAACCCGACACCAACCGCGATCGTCGACTGTTGCTTGCCGTTCAAGACCGTCACCGTGCCGGTCGTTCCCGCTGCCGCGCACCGCCGCGCTCGGGACGTTCAGTACGCCGTCGCGCTTGTCGATGATCACTGTTACCGAGGCAGTCATACCGGGCTTGACCGACGGCGGCACGCTGTTCAGCGTCACCAGCGCGAAGTACGTGACGACGTTGCTCACCAACGTCGAGTTCGTGTCGACTTCAGTGACGACTCCCGCGGCTTGCACGTTCGGCAGCGCGTTGAACGAAACCGTTGCCGGTTGGCCGACCTTCGAGCTTCGTCGCGTCGGTTTCGGCGAACCCGGCCTTGACCGAGAGTGTGTTGACGTTCGTGATCGTCATGAACGCGCTCGACGAACCGCCGCTCGAACCAGATCCCGAACTCCCACCGGAACCCGAACCACCCGAGCCGGAAGCGGAGCCGCTCGCGCCCGCCGTTGTCGAGCCTTGTGTCGACGACGTGCCGCTCGCCGACACGTTCTGGTTCACGACGCCGTTGATCGCGGTGACGATGCCGCTCGCCGGCGCAGTGAGTGTCGTGTAGCCCATCGTCTGCTGCGCGTTCAGCAACTGCGCTTGGGCCTGGGCGACCGACGCCTGGGCCTGCGCGACCTGCGAAGCCTGCGGCTGCGCCTTTGCGGCGTTGCTCGTCAACGTGCTGTTCAACTGATTCTGCGCGTTCGCGACCTGTTGCTGGTCCTTGAGCGCACCACTGGCCTGTTGGTTCTGGGCGTTCGTCAGCGCGGTTTGGTCCTGGGCGATCGTGTTCGCAGGCGCGTTGTTCGCCTTGTCGGTGTCGAGCTTTGATTGCGCGGTGTTGACGGCCGCTTGCGCCTGTTGCGCGTCGAGTTGGGCGTTCTGCTGCGCGGTTGTCAGCGACGACTGCGCACTCGAGACGGCCGCCGAGTTCTGCGCCTGGTCCGCCGCGGTCAACGGATTCTCCGCCTGGGCGAGGCCGGCTTCCGCGGACGCCAAACCGGCTTGTGCGGACGCGAGGTTCGCCGATGCGATGTTCGGGTTGATGTGTGCGAGCGTTTCGCCCTGCGTCACCGGGTCACCGACATTCACGTCGATGTCGGTCACCGTGCCACTCGTCTGGAATCCGACCGAATAGGTCGTGCCGGCCTGCACGTTGCCGCTCGCTTGCACGCTCGACAACACCGCACCGCGCTGCACGGTCGTGGTGCGGGGCGCAGCGGCCGCGGTACTCGACGACGAACCGACGACGAGATACCCGACGATCGCGAGCACCACGACGCCAACACCCAAACCGATGTCGAGCACGCGATTTGGTCGCGTGACGACCTGCGTCGTCGCCATCAGGAAGCGGGCGTTGTCGTGGTCGTCGATCCGTTGCGCCCGCGACCGAAACCGGCCGGCAACAACGGCGCGCACGCCTTCATCGCGGCGGCGACCTTCGGGTCGTTGCGGTTGATGGTCGTCGGCGACGTCGAACCCGACGTCGACCCTTGCGCGGGCAGCTTCACGCCGTGATCCGACAGGCAGCTGCGGTACGCGGCGAGCGCGGAACTGTTGAGGCCGCCGCCCCCGTTCCCGGCGCCGCACGCTTTCAGCGCGTTCTGGAAGTCGGTCTGGCTCACACCGGGCGGCGGGTTGAGGAACCCGCCGCCTCCGCCGCCGAAGCCGAACCCGCCGCCGCCCCCGCCTCCGCCATTGCGGCGCGGGAAGGTCTCGCCCGGCGTCGTCGAGCGCGGGGTGCGCTGCGGCAAGGTGATGCCGTGCTGTTGGAGGCAGGTCCGCAGTGCCGCGAACCGGCCGGCGCCGTTGGCGGCAGTGGTTGGGGTCGTCGATGTCGGGCTGGCGCTCGCCGAGTGCGAACTGCCGCCACAGCCTGCGAGCGCGAGCACGGCGACAAGCAAACCGCCGAGCATCGCGACGCGGAGTTTGCTCACGTCACGCATACGGCATTGTCACTTTTCTTACCTTGGAGGCCGCTGTGATCCGGGCGTGAGAAGCGGCCCGGTCAAGCCAAGATTGCGTAAAGACACCGGGCGGCCCGGATCAGCGCCACTCCACGTCGTTTCGGAGCCGGTGCGCCAACACCGCGAGCGCGGCTGCGCCGATCCACAGCCCGGTCGCCAAGATCACGCGCGCCATTCCGTCGACGAACACCACGCTCGCCACCCCGAGCAGGGTCACCGAAAACGCATTGAAGACGCACAACGTCGCGAGCACGAGGCGCGTCTGTGGCGACATGCCGCCATCAATCCAAGAGGTCGGGCTCTTCGCGGATCACGACGTCGTACAACGGTGCGAATCCGATCTCGCCCGCGACGTGCGAACCAACCTGCGACGCCGTGAGCTCCGCCATCTCGGTGTCGATCAGGACGGGCTTGCCCGCGGCCTCCGCGAGGAGTTGCGCGTGACACGTGGTGTCCATCGTGACGAACCAGTACGCGGCCTCTTCCACTGAATGCCCGACGGTGAGCAAGCCGTGGTTACGCAAGATCACGGCCTTGTTCTCGCCGAGCGCGGCCGCGATCCGCTTGCCTTCGTCGGTCTGCAACACCACACCGGTGTAGTCGTCGAACAACGAGTGGTCGTTGTAGAAGACGCACGAATCCTGCGTGATCGGATCGAGCAGACGGCCGAGCGTCGACCAGGCCTTGCCGTGCACCGAGTGGGTGTGGGCGGCGGCGATGACGTCGGGGCGCGCCGCGTGCAACTGCGAATGGATTGCGAACGCGGCAGTGTTCACACCACGGTCGCCTTCGACGACTTCGCCCTTGTCGTTCACGAGGATGAGATCCGAGACACGAATCTGCGAGAAGTGCATCGCGAAGGGGTTGACCCAGAAGTGGTCGAGCCGCTCCGGGTCCCGGGCGGTGATGTGACCGGCAACGCCTTCGTCGAAGCCGGCGCGAGCAAAGATGCGGAACGCGGCGGCGAGGCGTTGCTTACGGTGCAGGCGTACGGCGTCGAAATCCATGCCCCAATGGTACGCCCTCTTCCCAACCTCTTACCCGGGCGCGCGACACTTGGTCATGGAATCCGGCCGCGTGCTCGTCGTCGAGGACGACGCGAGTGTGCGCGAAGCGGTCGCCCGGGCGTTGCGGTTCGAGGGGTACGACGTACACACCGCCACCGACGGGAACGACGCCCTCGTGCGCATCGACGAACTGGCGCCCGACGTCGTGGTCCTCGACGTGCTGATGCCCGGAACTGACGGTCTGGCCGTGTGTCGCATCTTGCGCGATCGCGGCAACCACGTTCCCGTACTGATGTTGACCGCCCGCCACGAAGTCTCCGATCGCGTGGCCGGTCTCGACGCCGGCGCCGACGACTATCTCGTCAAACCGTTCGCGCTCGACGAATTGCTGGCCCGACTGCGCGCGCTGTTACGGCGCGTCAGCGTGAGCGGCGGCAGCGAGATCCTGCGCGTCGGCGACCTCACCCTCGATCCCGCGCGCCGCCAAGCGTGGCGCGGTACCCGCGAACTCGGGCTCACGAAAACCGAGTTCGATCTCCTCGAACTGTTGCTGTTCAACGCGGGTGTGGTCGTCACGCGCGACACGATCTACGAACGTATTTGGGGTTTCGACTTCGAGACGTCGTCGAAGTCGCTCGACGTCTACATCGGTTACTTGCGGCGGAAGACCGAAGCCGATGGCGAGGCGCGCATCGTGCATACCGTGCGCGGCGTCGGCTACACGGCGCGCGCCGCGTAACGCATGAGCCTGCGCGTTCGCCTGGCCGCGATGGTCGCGGTGACGTTCGCAATCGTGGTCATCGGTTGCGTCTACGCCGCCCACGTGAGTGCAAGCAACTCGTTGCGCAACGAGACCGACCGATTTCTCACACAGCGAGCGCACGACCCGCGCGTCACGAACGGTCCGCCGAATTTCCAGGGCGACCGTCCCCCGCCTTTCTCGATCAGTACCGGCGGTGGTGAGCAGGAGCAAGGTGAGTTCGCCGACCCGGATGCGCTCGTGCAGTTCATCCGGAGCGACGGCAGTGTCGCGTTCACGTCGAATCCGGCGATCCCGGTCAACGCAACCGATCGCGCGATCGCGGCGGGCAACGCGTCGCAGAGATTCACGACGACCAGGATCGGCGACGATTCGTACCGCGTACTCACCACGCCGGTACCGGGTGGGGCCGCGCAAATCGCACGCGAGGTCTCGTCGACCGACAACGTGCTCGACTCGCTCGACCTGCGGCTGTTGTTGATCGCACTGGCGGGAACGATCGTGGCCGCGCTGGCCGCGTGGTTCATCGCCCGGCGCATCGTTCGTCCCGTTGAAACGCTCACCGACGCGAGCGAGCGCATCGCGGCCACCCAGGATCTCGAGCACACGATCGAAGTCGACCGTCAAGACGAGCTCGGTCGCTTGGCCACCAGCTTCAACACGATGCTGCTCGCGCTCCGGAATTCGCGCGAGCAACAACACCGGCTCGTGATGGACGCGAGTCACGAGTTGCGAACGCCGCTCACCGCGCTGCGCACCAACATCGAAGTGCTGCAACGCTCGACTGCGGAGATGGACGACGTCGAGCGCGCCGAACTGCTCGACGAAGTCGAAGCCGAGTTGGGCGAGTTGACCGAACTCGTCGCCGAACTCGTCGACCTCGCGACCGATGCCCGCAACGAAGAACCGATGAACGACGTCGACCTCGGCCGCCTCGTCGAAGAGGTCGTCGAACGGGCGCGCCGCCGCACCGGCCGCGAGGTCACGCTCGACATCTGTGACGCGGCAACGGTGAGTGCGCGCTCCGCCGCCGTCGACCGCGCGGTTTGGAACCTGCTCGACAACGCGAACAAGTTCAGCCCGCCCGGCGCGCCGGTTGCCGTGCGCGTGAGCGGGAAACGCATCGAGGTAGAAGACCGCGGGCCGGGCATCGCGCCGGCCGATCGCGAGCACGTGTTCGACCGCTTTTACCGCGCGCCCGAAGCGCGCACTGCGCCCGGCTCGGGCCTCGGATTGTCGATCGTCAAGCAGATCGCCGACCTGCACAACGCGACGATCGCGATCGAGGATCGCCCCGGCGGCGGGACGATCATCGCCATCAACTTCCCGTGAGGTCGTAGTACGTCACGTTGCCGATCGTGTGGGCCGTGAAGTTGCTTTCGACCCACTGCGTGATCGCGCTCACGCTCGACGATCCACCACCCGCGCCGCCGAAGCCGCGACCGCCGCCGAATCCGCCACCACTGATGAAGTAGTGGATCTGATGGTTGGCGACGTACGACTGGAACTGCGCGAGCGTCGGCGAGGGATCGGTGCCGTTGAACCCGCCGAGCGACATCACCGCGTCGCCGGTAGCGAGCTGATAGCCGGACGCGTTCTCGGCGCCGCTCGTTGCCGCGACCCATCGGTAGCCACTCGCGCCCGACTGCAAGAACTGCGTGACTTCGGTCGACGGTTGCGAACCGTTCAGGAGTCCGCCGGCACCGCCGCCACCCGTGCGAGTGCCGCCCCCGAAACCACCGTTGGCGAAGTTGGGCGGCGCGAAGTTGCCGAAGCCGTTCCCATTGCCGGTGCCGCCGAAGTTCGGCGGCGTGAAGTTCCCGCCTTGGAAGCCGCGGAACCCGCGCCCGCCGCCGGGGAACCCGCCGGGACCGGCGAGGTTCGCGGCCGCAGGAGGTCCCGCACTCGGGATCGCCCCGGCGTGCGCTTGGCCCGCGGTGCTCAACGTGTAGGCGGCCGGGCCCGCGAGCGCAACGAGCAACGCGCCGATGGCGATCGCGCTCGCGCCCCGTTTGAACGCGGGCAGCGCGCTGACAAGCAGCAACACGGTGCCGACAACACCGCCGAACGCAACGAACGCGCGCAACTCCGGGTGCCAGTTCGGCGTGCGCGCCAGCAACTTGCACGACCACCACGCGGTTGCCGCGTACGCAACCGCGAGCACGACGCGCGCGGCCGGGTGCGCGCGACCGTTCCACAAGCGAGTCGCGCCGATACCGACGATCGCACCGATCGCGGGGGCAAGCGCAACCGTGTAGTACGGATGGATAATGCCTTGCCCGAGGCTGAACGCGAGCCCGGTGATCACGAGCCAACCACCCCAGATGACGAGCGCCGCGCGCGTGCGGTCGGTGCGCGGCATGCGCATGGTGAACCAGAGGCCGGCGACAAGCAGGATCAACGCGGCCGGGATGAGCCACGACGCGTCACCGCCGAACGAACTGTTGAACAAGCGCGTCAGCCCGGTCGGTCCCCACTGCGACGAGCCCGTCGGGCCACCGCCAACGCTGCCCGTTTCGTTGCCGGTCAAGCGCCCGAAGCCGTTGTAACCGAAGATCACGTTGAACAAGCTGTTCGTCTGCGATCCGCCGATGTACGGACGCGACGACGCGGGCCAAAGTTGCACGATCGCAATCCACCAACCGGCGGACACGATCATCGCGACGGCCGCGAGCGCGAGTTGCCCGATGCGGCGCGCGAGGTGCGGCGGGCCGGCGAGCAGATACGCAATCCCGAACGCGGGGACGACGACGAGCGCTTGCAGTTCCTTGGCCAGGAACGCGAACCCGACGAGCCCGAACGAGAAGAGCAGCCACTTCGTTGCGCCGTGCTCGATTGCGCGTGTCAAGGCGTACGCGGACGCAACCAGCAAGAGCACCAGCAACGCGTCGGGGTTGTTGAAACGGAACATCAGCGCGCCGACCGGGGTGAGCGCCATCACGAGACCGGCAATCAGCGCCGCGGGCGGACCGAACCAACGTTTGATCGTCGCGTACAACACGCCCACGGCCGCGACGCCCTCGAGTGCTTGCGGAACGAGCATGCTCCACGAGTTCAGGCCGAAGATCCGCGCCGAGAGATCCATGACCCACAACGACGCGGGCGGCTTGTCGACGGTGATCGAGTTGCCCGCGTCGAGCGAACCGAAGAAGAACGCCTTCCAACTCTTCGTCGCAGCTTGCACCGCCATCGCGTAGTAGGAGTTCGCCCAGCCCGACGCGCCGAGGTCCCAGAGGTAGAGCGCGGCAGTGAGGGCGAGAAGGAGCAGCAGCGCCGGGCGCGCGTACGACGGATCGCTCTCCGGCCCGCGCCACAATCGGCGCAGACGGTTCGGCGCGCGCGGTGGCGTCGGTTCGTCGACGACCGGGATCGTCTCCAGATCGAGCGGATGATCGAGCACGTTCGTCATGCGATTGCACCTTTGTCCAAGACCGCGAGGCGCGCGAGCGTCGCCAGCGTCCACGTGATTGCCAGCGCCGCGAGTTCGGCGCCGAGGCCGAGCCCCAGCGCTTCGACCGCGAGCAACGCCAAGCTCGTCAGCAAGATCGAGCCGAGATACACCGCGACCGCGCGCGGCCAGTTCGGTCGGTGCTGACGCGCCGTGACCCGCGCGTGCAGCCACGTGTTCGCAAAGAACGTCGCGGTCACCGCGGCTGCGTTCGCGAGCACCGGCCCGAGCGGATTCCGCCACCACAGGAACAACGCGAGCGACACCAACGTGCTCGCGGCACCGATCGCCGCGAAACTCACGAGTCGGCGGCCGAAATCGTCGTCGACGCCGTGGCGCGCGCTGGCACCAAGATCGACGTAGCCGCCGCCGCGCAAGAACGTGCGCGCCATGCGCAGCGAGCCCTTGAGGTCGCCGACCGCGGTGGACACGACACGGACGCGGCTGTCCGCGTCGTCGACCCAGTCGACCGGTACTTCGTGAATGCGCAACCCGTTGTGTTCGGCGAGCAGCAGGAGTTCGGTGTCGAAGAACCAGCCGGTGTCGGAGGTCGCCGGCAGCAACGCGCGCGCCACGTCGGCGCGTACGGCTTTGAAGCCGCATTGCGCGTCGCGTACGCGCGTTGCGAACACGCAGCGCAGGAACGCGTTGTAACTGCGCGAGATGAACTCACGCTTGGGCCGGCGCGCGACCGACGCGCCGGCTGCCAGGCGCGACCCGATCGCCACGTCGGAGTGTCCGGAGACGAGCGGGGCCACCAGCGGCAGCAGCGCGTCGAGGTCAGTCGACAGGTCGACGTCCATATACGCGACGACCTCGGCGTCACTCTCCCGCCACGCGGTCCGCAGCGCGTAACCGCGGCCCTTGGTGTCGAGGTGTAGCGCGCGCACGTGCCCGAGGTCGCGCGCCAAGCGCATCGCTTCGAACCACGTGCCGTCCGTCGACGCGTTGTCGGCGATCGTGATGCGCCACGAAAACGGGAACTGGTCCGTCAGGTAGTCGTGCAACCGTTCGATGCTGCGCGGGAGCACGTGGGCTTCGTTGTAGACCGGCACGACGATGTCGACGACCGGCGCAACCGTCGCGGGGTCGTCGAGATGGCGGCGGGCTACACCGGTGGTATCGCTCATGGCGATGAGCATCGTCGGATCAGCTCAGCGGCCACTCGGAAAAACGTAAGAACGGCCCAAGAAAGGTCCCAGCGGGGGGTTCAATAGAGGCGTGGACGACGACGCGCGCGCATGGCAACGGCGGAGAAACTCGCCGCCGCGCTGTTGCGCCGAGCCGCCGCCGACACCAGCCGGGCCGAACGCCGCCGCGCCCGCCGGCTCGGCCATTTGCTCGGCGACCCGGCCGGGCGCGAGTTGCTGTTCACACTTACCGACGAAGTGGTCCGCACCGAGGACGACCGGCGGGCCATGCACCGGCTCGATGCGCTGGTCCGCGGCGGTGTGCCGAAGGCCCTCGGCCCCGTCGACCGGCTCGGCATGCACCTCGCCGCCGCGGGCGGGCGCGTACTGCCGGGTGCAGTTGCGCGGGCGGTTCGCGCACGCGTGCGCAACGAAACCCGCGGCGTGATCCTGCCGGCGCACGATCCCGCGTTCGCGCGCCATCTCGCGGCGCGCCGCGCCGAGGGCATCGATACGAACATCAACCTTCTGGGCGAAGCCATCCTCGGCGACGACGAAGCCGACCGTCGCCTCGACGCCGTCTGCACACGCATCCGGCGACCCGATGTGCAATGCGTTTCGGTGAAGATCTCGGCGTTGTGCGCAAATCTCGACGTGCTCGCATGGGACAACTCCTTGCACCGCATCATCGAGCGCCTGCGCATGGTGTATCGGGTGGCGGGCGCGACGACACCGCCGACGTTCGTCTACCTCGACATGGAGGAGTACCGCGACCTGCACCTCACGGTTGTCGCGTTCCGCACGGTGCTCGACGAACCCGAATTCGCGGCCCTGACCGGTGGCATCGCGCTGCAGGCGTATGTGCCCGATTCGTTCGCGGTGCTCGACGAGTTGTGCGAGTGGGCGCGAGCACGGCGCGCACGCGGTGGCGCACCCGTGCGCGTGCGGATCGTCAAGGGCGCGAACCTCGCGATGGAGGCGGTCGAGGCCGAGCTCACCGGCTGGCCGCAGGCCCCCTACCTGTCGAAGCCGGAGGTCGACGCGCACTACAAGCGCATGCTCGACCGGGCGTTCGACGCGGCGCGGGCCGGCGATTTGCACGTCGGTGTGGCCAGCCACAATCTCTTCGACATCGCGTGGGCGCTGACCCTGCGCGCCGAACTCGGCATCGAACACGCGGTCGAAATCGAAATGCTCGAAGGCATGGCACCCGCGCAGTCGCGCTCGGTGCGGGCCGTCGCCGGATCGCTCTTGCTCTACACGCCCGTCGTCGACGAGCGCGAATACTCGGCCGCGATCGCGTACCTCTCACGCCGACTCGACGAGAACGCGGCACCCGAGAACTTCTTACACGCGCTGTTCTCGATCACGCCGGGTTCGCCTTCGTGGATCAACGAGCAAGCGCGGTTCGAAGGCGCGGTCGCGGCCCGTCACGACGTCTCGACGCGGCCGCGCCGCAACCAGGATCGCCGGCGCGAGCAACGCCGCTTCGACCCCGACGCACCGTTCGCCAACGAACCCGACACCGACTTCACGATGCCGGGCAACCGCGAGTGGATCGCGTCGCACCTCGCGACCGACGCGTCCGGCGCGTTCCCTCCGCTCCTCACGCACACCGACGAGATCGACGCGGTCGTCGCCCGCGCCAACGCGGCCGCCTCGGCCTGGGCCGCGACCTCGTACGGGGAACGTCGGGGCCTGCTCACGCGCGCCGCGGAAGTGATGGCCGCCCGGAGAGGCCGAACCGTCGCAGTCATGGCGCACGAAACCGCGAAGGTCGTCCGCGAAGGCGACGTCGAAGTGTCGGAAGCCATCGACATGGCGCGTTGGGCCGCGTCCCGAACTCGCGTACTGGAGCGGCTGGCACGCGACGGTGTCGCGACCACGCCGGTCGGCACCGTGCTCGTCGCCGGGCCGTGGAACTTCCCGTATGCCATCCCGACCAACGGCGTCGTGAGCGCGCTCGCCGCGGGCAACACGGTGTTGTGCAAGCCGGCACCGGAAGCGGTGGCGACGGCCGCCGAACTCGTCGACCAACTGCATGCCGCGGGCGTTCCATCCGATGTCGTCCAACTCGTGCGCTGTCCCGACGACGAAGTGGGTCGCCACCTCGTGACGCACGACGGCATCGACACCGTCGTCCTGACCGGCGCGTACGACACGGCCCGCTTGTTTCTCGATTGGAAACCGTCGATGCGGTTGATCGCCGAGACCAGCGGCAAGAACGCGCTCGTCGTCACCGGCGGCGCCGATCTCGATCTCGCGATCCGCGACCTCGTGCGTTCCGCGTTCAGTCACTCAGGGCAGAAGTGTTCGGCCGCGAGCCTCGCCGTCGTCGAAGCCTCGCTGTACGACGACCAACGGTTTCTCGCCCGGCTCGCCGACGCGACCCGCAGCTTGCGCGTCGGGCCCGCGACCGACCTCGCCACGATGATGGGGCCGATCGTGCAGCCGGCGAGCGGCAAGCTGCAACGCGCGCTCACGTCAC
This sequence comes from uncultured Actinomycetes bacterium, assembly GCA_963841195.1. Lineage (GTDB taxonomy): Bacteria > Actinomycetota > Acidimicrobiia > IMCC26256 > PALSA-610 > CAWJBX01. Next base: position 571,368 of record CAWJBX010000008.1, read on the forward strand.
TCGACAGCGGCGAGCAGTGGCTCGTCGAACCGAAACTGCTCGATCCCGACGGCCGGTTGTGGACTCCCGGCGTCAAAGTCGGCGTGCGACCGGGTTCGTGGTTCCATCGCACGGAGTGTTTCGGACCGGTGCTGGGTGTCATGCGGGCACGCGACCTCGATGACGCGATCGCACTGCAGAACGCGCCCGAATTCGGACTGACCGCGGGTTTGCATTCGCTCGATCCGGCTGAGATCGAGGCGTGGATCGACCGAGTCCATGCCGGAAACGTGTACGTCAACCGGCACACGACCGGCGCGATCGTGCGGCGGCAACCGTTCGGCGGATGGAAGCACTCGGCGGTCGGGCCCGGCGCCAAAACCGGTGGACCGCACGACATCCTGCGCTTCGTTCGTTTTCGTGACGCGAAGCTCGAAGGCCGGTTCGACCTCGCGGTACTCGCGCCGCACGACGACGCCGGGCTCGCCGCGGAAGCGAACGTGCTCGGATACCGGCCGCTGACAAAGGTGATCGTGCGGCCGGATCCGTCGACGACGCGCGCCGAGCTGACCACGCTCGAGCGGGCGGCGCGCGTCTCGGACGTCGCGATCGAGATCGCGGGCAGCGACGACGTTGCCGACACCGCACTCGCGCACCGCATCGCGACGAGTGACAGTGACCGATTGCGCGCGCTCGGCCCGATCAACGACGCGCTCGCGCGCGCGTGTCACGAAGCCGGCATCGCCGTCGACGACACGGCCGTTACGTCGTCGTCGTTCGTCGAGCTCGCGCGCTGGCATCGCGAACAAGCGATCTCGCGCACGATGCACCGGCACGGGCGCGTGTCACGCGTCTGATTCGGGACCGACGCGCGAAAGCACGATCGTCGTCTTCGTTCGCTCGGCGTTTTGATGGGCGCGGATCCGTTCGACGACCGCTTCCAGTTCGGCGGTCGACGTCGTCTTCACGTGCACGAGCGCGTCGGCATCGCCAGTCACGGTGTACGCGGCCACGACGCCGGGGAGGTCGGTGATCATCTCCCGGATGTGCGCCGGGTTCGTGCGGCTGCGGCACGAGAGTTCGACGAAGGCTTCCGTGGTGGCACCGAGCGCCTCGTCGTCGACCTGCGCGGAAAAACCCCTGATCACACCGCTCGCGACCAGCCGGTCGACGCGCCGTTTCACGGCCGGCGCCGACAAGCCGACCTGCCCACCGATCTCGCCGAACGACGCGCGCGCGTTTTCGACGAGACACGCAACAATCTTGCGGTCAAGGTCGTCTCGAAGCAACGGATCTCTCCTTCAAAGCAAGCCTAGGGCGTTATCTTGTGTGTCCGGCGCGCCGTATCTTCGAGGTATGCAACGGTCAGCCGTCGCGGCCGCCACCCGGGACCTCCTCATGTGCCCGCCCGCGCACTTTGCGGTGGTTTACGCCATCAATCCGTGGATGCATCCCGAGTTGCCCGCCGAGGCGAACCGGGCCCTCGCGGAGTGGGACCGTTTGCGGGCCGCATACGTGCACGCCGGCCACAACGTGCAGACCGTCGAACCCGGGCTCGGTCTCCCCGACATGGTCTTCGCCGCGAACAGCGCCCTCGTGATCGACGGCACCGCCTACCTCGCCCGGTTCCGCTATCCGCAACGGCGCGGCGAAGAAGCGTTGTACGCACGCTGGTTCAAACGGCACGGCTTTCGTGTCGTGCGCGCCGAACACGGACACGAAGGCGAGGGCGACTTCGCGTGTGTCGGTGACGTGATCCTCGGTGGCACCGGCTTTCGCACGGAGGTCGCGGCGCACCGCGAAGTCGAGCGCGTGTTCGGCCTCTCCGTGTTGTCGCTCGAACTCGTCGACCCGCGCTTCTACCACCTCGATACCGCGCTCTTCGCGCTCGACGACGAACAGATCGCGTACTTCCCCGGTGCGTTCTCGCCCGACGCGCAGGCCACCCTGCGCCGCCGCTTCCCCGACGCGATCATCGTCGACGAACACGACGCGGTCGCGTTCGGTTGCAACGCAATGAGCGACGGAACGCATGTCTTCGTCCCAGCGGGCGTCGAGCAACTCGCGTCCGATCTCGAAGGGCGCGGATTCCTTCCCGTGCCGATCGCCCTTCCCGAGTTGCGCAAAGCGGGCGGCAGTGTGAAGTGCTGCACGCTCGAACTTCGAGGCACGCCATGAGCTCGCACGTGGCGCCCAACTACACACCGTTGCCGGTCACCCTCGTCGCGGGAAACGGCGCCTGGGTGACCGACAACGAAGGCCGCCGCTATCTCGACTGCCTGGCGGCGTACTCGGCGTTGAACTTCGGCCACGCCCACCCGCGCCTTATCGCCGCAGCCCGTACCCAACTCGATCGCCTCACGTTGACGAGTCGCGCGTTCGGCAACGACCAACTCGAGCCGTTCTGCAGCGAGCTGGCGGCGTTGTGCGGTAAGGAATTGGTCTTGCCGATGAACACCGGCGCGGAAGCCGTCGAGTCGGCGATCAAGGCCGCGCGCAAGTGGGGTTACGAAACCAAGGGCGTCGAGCGCGAGCGCGCTGAGATCATCGTCTGCGCCGACAACTTTCACGGGCGCACGACAACGATCGTCGGGTTCTCGTCCGATTCCGACGCGCGCGCCGGCTTCGGTCCGTTCGCACCCGGCTTCGTGACCGTGCCGTTCGGCGACGCCGACGCGTTGCGCGCCGCGATCACGCCGAACACTGTCGCGTTCTTGTTCGAACCCGTGCAGGGCGAAGCGGGCGTCATCGTTCCGCCGGCCGGTTATCTCGCCGCGGTGCGCAGCATTTGCGACGACGCCGGCATCTTGATGATCGCCGACGAGATCCAGTCGGGGCTCGCGCGCACCGGCCGCACGTTTGCGTGCGACCACGAACGCGTCGTCCCCGACGTGTACGTGTTGGGCAAGGCACTCGGAGGTGGCATCGTTCCGCTATCGGCCGTCGTGGCCGACGAGTCGGTGCTCGGCGTGCTGACTTCGGGAACGCATGGGAGCACGTTCGGCGGCAACCCGCTCGCGTGCGCGGTCGGGCGGGAAGTCGTCGCAATGTTGCGCACGGGCGAATACCAAGAACGGGCAGCGCGGCTCGGACGCGAACTCGAAGCCGGCCTGCGTCCGCTCGTCGGCGACGGTGCGACTGCATTGCGCGTCCACGGCCTCTGGGCCGGCATCGACGTCGATCACGTGCCGGCTCGCGAAATCTGCGAGCGCGCGCTGGAACGGGGCGTACTCGTCAAGGACGCGCACGAACACACTGTCCGCATGGCGCCCCCCATCGTCGTCAGCGGCGACGACCTCGCATTCGCCGTCGACCAGCTCAGCGCGGTTGTGCGGTCGAGTGCGCGCCCCCTCGTCCGGGCTTAGCATCGCTCGTGTGAAGGAACTCGCGCACCCGCAATGGGTTCGCCGGTTGAATCTCTTCGGCGATGCCGTCGGCGATCCGCGCCGGATCGCGAGCCTCGACGCCGACGAACTGCTCGCCCTCGCGTGCGCGACGACCGGCTTCGACGATTTCGGCGAGTCGCAGTGGCCGGGATGGACAGAAACCTACGAACGCATGCTTGCGTCGATCGACGCCGAGTCGCAGCTCCATCTGCTGGGCCGGGTCTTGACGCGCAGCGAAGTGTTGCGTGTGCTGCAGACGTGGCTGCGCTTGCAAGACGCGTGGAACACGCAACCGGCGATCACACGCGTCGCGGTCGACGCTCCCATCTTCGTCGTCGGCCCGCCGCGGACGGGCACGACCATCCTCCTCGAACTGCTGGCGCTCGACCCGCAACTGCGAGCGCCGATCGCCTACGAAGCGTTGTACCCGCTGGCATCGATGGGCAGCGTCGAACGGCGGCTCATGCTTTCGGAGTCGGAGCAAGAGTTCTGGGCCGACATCCACCCCGAGTTCATGACGATGCACGAGCTCGCGAGCGATCTTCCGTGCGAGTGTGTGCACTTCCTCATGTACGACTTCTCCGGTCCGTACTGGGGAATGATCTACGACACGCCGACGTACACCGGCTGGCAACTCGAACATCTCGAGACGCTCGCCCGCGTATACCGGCTCCACCGGCGGATGCTGCAAACGTTCGAACACGAGGCGCCTTCGGACACTGCCCGTACGTGGCTGTTGAAATCGCCGTTCCACGTGTCGACGCTGCCCGCGCTGTTCGCCGAGTACCCCGACGCGCGCGTGATCCACACGCATCGCGATCCGCGAAAGTTTCTTGCGTCGCTGGTGAGCATCCTCTCGGCGGTTCGGTTCATGCGCAGCGACGTGGTCGACGTCGGTCTGCTCGCGCAGATCATGCAAATGACGTATCAGATGTTCTTGACCAACACGATCGCCGAGCGCGTCGACGGCGTCGTTCCGAACGACCAAATCGTCGACTCGCATTTCCTCGACCTGATGCGCGACCCGGTCGCAAGCTTGCGCGCGACGTATGACCAGCTGGGGCTCGGGTGGCCCGCCGGTCACGACCAGGTGGTTACCGACTACTTGGCGAACAAGCCGAAGGGGAAGCACGGCGCCCACGCATACTCACTTGCCGACGTCGGCCTCGACGACGACGCCGTGCGCGCCGCGTTCAAGGAATACGTCGCGTACTACGCCATCACCGAGGAATAGGGGCGTCGTATACGCGCGCATACCGCGCGTCTACGACGCTCGGTTACAGGTCGGAGAGGTTCACGACTTTGGCTTGGGGCGTGTCGATGTCGCCCTCGGCGAGGAAGTAGCGCCAGAAGACCATGCCGAACGGGCGGCCTTCGGTGTCGAGCCAGTTGGGCACGCCGGGATCGCGGTGCGCGACGACGACTTGGAACGTGCCGTCGGGTTCGAGCGTCGTTTGCGCGCGATTGAGCGACACCGTGCGGTGCGCGTAGTCGTACGTCTGCAAGAAGCGATTCCACAACGAGACGTTCGCGCACCGGCACTCGGGCCAACGCGCCGTGATCACCAACGCTTCTTCCGGACCGAGCACGTACGGCGCCATCGAATACGCGGCGTCGAACGCGGCGAGTGCGTGGGTGCCCGGCGACACCGGCTTGGGGAACACGTTCGGTTCGCGCGAGACGAACGCGGGTTGGTCGCCAACGCCTGGGCGCGTCTGTTCAAGCGAACGCGAGCGCACGTAGCGCTCGACGCGCCGGAACCCGGCTGCAACCGAATCGTCGCTCGGCGGCGGCAACGGCGGCAACGGATCGACGAGTTCGATCTCGAGCGCGACATCCGGAATCGGCGGTATCGCCGGCGATCGCTTCTCCTCGAAGTAATGACGACTCGTGATCTGCGAGGCATCAGGCTCGAGGCGCAGCCAGTTACGTTCGCGCGGCGGTCCACCGACGAAGATCTCGAAGCGACCGTCGGCGTCGACGTCGAACATGGTGTCGTTGAGCACGCCGGCAGTGCGTTCGGGAAAACCGGCGTCGGCCGCCAGCGCTTCGACGGTGAACGACACGTAGACCGCGCCTGCGGTCCGTCCCCGCACGCGGTACGCGTAGTCGGGTGATACAGCCGCGTCGAAGTAGATCGCGTCGGCGTTGTCACCGAGGCTCTTACGCGTCGACGTGACGATCTGGCGGAACACTGGTTGGCGAGGATCGTCGTCGAAGTGGCCAACGAGGCCGCCTTCGAGCAGACACGCAAGCAAGCGCAACGCGCCGGCAGTGTCGTCGGGTGTGTTGATGCCCCATTCCGGACCGGCGTACCGATCGGCTGCTTCGCGCAGCGTCGCGAGCAGTGCGTCGAACGCGTCCCGACTCTCACTCATGCGAGCGAATGTAACGCGACGTCAGTGGCGCAGCCAGAGCGCGAAGAGGATCACGATCACGCCGAGGCCGGCGTCGAAAAGGCCGGCACGAATCTGGCGCATGCGCGTCGCGCCCGGAACCGAAAGCACGCCCCAGACGAAGAGCATCACGGTCGCGAAGATCAGCGCGAACTCCGCACTCCCTTCGAGAGTGAAACCGAAGATTGCGCTCGCGATGAGTGCGAGCAGCATCGGTACCGCGGCAACGACAAGCGGCCACTCCTGGACGATCTCGGCCCCGAGTTGCTGGGTGCGGTTCCACACGCTCGCCGCCGCGAGGCCGACGACGTCGGCGTACGCGTGGCAGATCGCGTACGTGATGACCGTGAAGAGGATCGACGCGGCCATCGCGATCCGCGACTCGTGCACTTCACCGGCGATAACGATGGCCGTCGCCAACGTGCCGTACACCGCCGAGTGCATGAGCTCCGCGCGCTGGACGGCAGCGGCATCGATCGTCACGGACTTCGCGGACTCCACGGCCATAAGTCTGGCCTACGCGCGGGCTCCCGCGTAACGTCGGACCATGGCCGATCTCGATCGCATCGCCGCGTTGCTGCAGGAAGTGTCAGAGACGCATCACGTCGTGTTTCGCATCGTCGACGGCGACGATCCCGACTGGGCCTCCTGGTACGCCGACTGGTTGCTGCGCCTGTCGGAGCTCCCAACGTTGCTCGGCGCGACGCCCGTCCGCAGCGAGCTGGTGTACACACTGGTCGCGCTCGACAAGGAATTCACCGCCGCGCAACCAAGCGAACCGTGGCCGCAGTTCTACGCGCGCGAACTCGTCGCACGCCTCGGCGGCTGACTACTCGAACAGTTTGGCGAAATCGAACGTGCGCCAGTGTTCGGGGTGCAACGTGACCACCGTCGACTGCTCGCCGGGGCCGTTGTTCTCGGCGTACCACGCGCCCAGCTCCGGACCGAGGTAGCGCACCGCGAGCGCGAGATCGTCGAATTCGCGCGGCGCGATCGTCACGGGGCCTTCGACGCTCACGTATTGATACGGCGCGACTTCCGTCTGCACGGTGAGCGTCGCCCGCTGCGCGGCGTGTAACAACGCAGCTTTGCGCGACGTCCCGTCGATTCGGGCGACGACATCGCCGTCGATCACCTCGTACCAGATTGGGAGGGCGTGCGGCCCTCGTCCCGGCTCGTCGACCGCCAAGATGCCGACGTGCACGCCGGTAAGAAAGGCCTCGCGCTCGGCGCGCGTCATGTGCCCCGATGCCATCTCGCGAACCTCCGTAGTCTGTCGACTCGCATCGTCGCACAGGAGGGGCGCTTGTGCCCACTGCTTCCGACCTTCTCAGGCGCCGCGAAGACGTCGTACGCGAACACATGACGTCGGAAAATGAACACCGCTTCGACGACACGATCGCGACGTTCTCGCACCCTCACTACGAACTCCACGCAACCGGCGAGGTGTACGACGGCGAGGAGCAAGTTCGCGCCTATTACCGCGCGAGCCGCACGCAAGTCCCCGACCAACGCAACGAGATCATCTCGATCCGCGCGACAGACGACGCCGTCGTGGTCGAGTTCTGGCTGCGCGGAACACCCGCTGGGTCCGGTCGCGGATTCGAATGCCGCATGATTGCCCTCTTCGAATTCGTCGACGATCACATCGTGAGCGAGCGCGTGTACTGGGACCGGCGCACGATCGAACAACAACTGCGCGGCCGAGATTGACACGTTAGATATTCCTTACGTATTGTGTTGTCGTGACTTCCGCCGGGGCTCCGACGGTGACCGACGTCTTTGGCGCCATCGCACACCCCATCCGGCGCCAGCTCCTGACCCGGCTCGCGCACGACGATCACACCGTGACCGAACTCGCCGCGCCGCTACCGGTCAGTCGGCCCGCAGTGTCGCAACACCTGTCGGTGCTACGGGAAGTCGGACTCGTCACCGTCGAACGCCGCGGTCGCGAGCAGCGGTATCGGCTGCGTCCCGAGCCGCTCCACGCCTGCCGTGAATGGCTGACGACCATCGACGATTTCTGGGCGCAACACCTGTCTCAGCTCGCGCGCCATCTCGCGGTGGATCCGTGATTCACGACGGAGCGATCGAACATGTCGTCGAGTACGACCAGCCGCCTGAACGCGTGTGGCGTGCGCTCGTCGATACTCGCGAGCTCGCGAGTTGGTTGATGCCGAATGACTTCGAGCCGATCGTCGGCCATCGGTTCACGGTTGACGCGCGTCCGCAGCTCGGGTTGATCGAAGCGGAAGTTCTCGAGATTGACCGACCACGGCGGTTGTGTTGCCGATGGTCGGGCACGTTCGGCGACACGGAAGTGATATTCGACCTCACACCGATCCCGACCGGAACGCGCTTGCGACTGACACACGCTGGGTGGCGCGACGACGAACATCGCGGCGGATTCGACGAGGGTTGGGCCGCGAAGCTCAACGACGATCTCGTACGGGTTCTGAACAAGGAGGCGTCCTCGTGAAAACGATTCACCATCTCGTTGACATCGATGCCGGTCCGACCCCGGTGTGGAACGCGATCACGACTGGGAGCGGACTGGCGCAGTGGTGGAGCACGAAGGTGACGTCGCCCGCGCCAGCGGTCGGCACGCGCGTGGGGTTCACGTTCGCGAGCGATTTCAACCCGGTAATGGAAATCGTTTCGATCGATCCCGAAACGCGACTCGTTTGGAAATGCGTGGGCGGTCACGAACCCTGGGCCAACGGCACGTTCCGTTTCGAGCTCGAGTCTCTCGGCGACGGCCGGATCCGTCTCCGATTCTGGCAGGACTACGCCGTCGAGCTTTCCGACGATCTGTACGGCACATACAACTTCAATTGGGGGTACTACCTCGAGAGCCTGCGGTTGCTCTGCACCACAGGCTCGGGCAAACCCTTCGTCGCGTAGGAGGTTCGCGTGCAACAAACTCGACTCACCGAATCCGCCGACTACGACAAGATGCGCGAGGAACTTCGGCTCGCAGAGATCGAACTCATGCAACGGCGCGAACGTGTCGCCCAGCTGCGGCGCGAGTTGCCGGTCGGCGCCGCCGTCACCGACTACGAGTTTCTCGAAGGGCCGCGCGACCTTGCCGCGGGCGACGATCCGGTGCGCACGGTGCGCATGAGTGAACTCTTCACTGCACCCGATCGACCGTTGATCGTGTACCACCTCATGTACGGCAAGGCCCAGACCGTGCCGTGCCCGATGTGTACGTGCTGGATCGACGGCTTCAACGGTGCCGCGCATCACGTCGAACAAAACGCCGACTTCGTGATCGTTGCCGCCGCCGAGCCGGCAGCGTTGCGCGCCCACGCACGCGCGCGCGGCTGGGATCAGCTCCGTCTCTTGAGCGCGGGGTCGAGCACGTTCAAATACGACCTGCTGAGCGAAGACGCCGACGGAACGCAAGACTCGACGGTTTCGGTGTTCACGCGCGATGCCGACGGCACCATTCGCCATCGCTACACAAGCCACCCGTGGATGGCCGACGACATTCGCGAACGGGGTATCGATCTGCTGTGCCCTGTATGGCATCTGCTCGACCTCACGCCGCAAGGGCGCGGCGACTGGTACGCGTCACTCGGTTACGACTGAGCAACAAGGCCGGGGTTGCCCGGAATAGGTGATCGGCAGACCCGCCTGGTTCAATGAACGGATGACCGACGCACCTTGGCAGGAAGACGCGTGCTCGCTCGTCGATGCGTTCCGCGCGGGTGAGCGATCACCCGCCGAGGAACTCGAAGCGACGCTTGCGGCTATCGATCGCAGCGATCTCAATGCGTTTTCCTTCCTCGACGTCGACCGTGCACGCGACGCGGCGCGCCACGCAGATCTCACGCAGCCATTCGGCGGTGTGCCCGTCGGTATCAAAGAACTCGAGCCGGTCGCGGGTTGGCCGCAGACCGAGGGTTCGCTCGTGTTCCGTGATCGCGTCGCGACGCGTACGTCGACGATTGTGCAGCGCTTCACCGGACGCGGTGGCGCCGTACCGGTCGGGCTCACGACGGCGAGCGAGTTCGGCGGGCTGAACGTCAGCGTCACGCGCCTCAACGGTGTCACGCACAATCCCTGGCAGCACGGTCGCACGACGGGCGGTTCGTCGGCCGGGAGTTCGGCTGCGGTTGCGGGTGGTCTCGTCACGATCGCGACCGGCGGTGACGGCGGCGGATCGATTCGGATTCCCGCCGGTTACACGGGCCTGTTCGGCATGAAGGGTACGTATGGCCGTATCCCGCGCACGCCGGGCGCGTACTCGCGTCCAGTGACGGTCGTGCTCGGCTGCCTCGCCCGTTCCGTGCGCGATGCGGCGCGTTTCTACGACGTCTGCGCGGGTTACGACGCCGGTGACCCGTCGAGCCTTCCCGATGCGGGCGGCTGGGAACGCGCGCTCGGATCACACGACCTCCGCGGCAAGCGCGTCGCGATCTTGCCGACGTTGGGTGGCGTGTCTCGCGTGGCACCGGCGGTCGAAGCGCGCGTGCGCGACTCGGCACGCGATCTCATCAAGCACGCCGGCCTCGTGGAGGTCGATCTCGAACTCGATTTCCCCAACCTGGCAGCACCGTGGATGATGGGCAACCTTTCGACGTTGCTCGCCGAACTCGACGACGTGTGGCCCGCGTGCGCGCGCGACCTCACCGAAGAGATCGCGGGCGGGCTCTTCGCGTCGCAAGCCCTGTACAACTTGCACACCGCGGCCGTCGCCGAAGAGCGAAGGCTGCGCGCCTACGAAGTGATGGCGCGCGCGTTCGAACAAACGGATTTCGTCATCGCGGCCACGAACCCGGACGTGGCGTTTGCGGCCGACGCGCCGACCAGCCTCGCCGTCAACAACGCGCTCGGCGCGCCGCGCGGGAACGCGGCTGTGCACTACGGGATGCGAGGGGCGCTCGCGGCCGTCCGCTTCGTCGCCGCCGCGGCGCCGCGCATGCCGACCACGATTCTCGACCTCTTCGCCGAACGCTTCCCGGATTTCGTCAGCATGGGGGCGCTCACGATGATGTCGAACATCTGCGGCAACCCGGCGGTATCGATTCCGGCCGGCACGGTCGACGGACTTCCGGTCGGCATGCAGGTTCTCGGTCGCCACCACGAAGACGCGTTGCTGTTCGACGTTGCGCTCGCCGTCGAACGAAACGATCCGTGGCCGCGCGTCGCGCCGACGGCAGTTCATGTCAACTGACGAGGCGCGCGTATCGCGCCGCCGCCGTCTTGCGCGACTTGAACGACGCGTTCGCGCGCGCCGATCCCACCGACGAAACCCTCGACGAGCTCGTCACCGCGGCCGGTGTGCAGGTCTCGATGCTCGACGCCGCGCCTCGCCGCGACCGCATGGCGCTCATGCTCGGCGCGATGACGGATTCGTTCCCGCCGGCAGAGAACTCCGGGTTCTCCGATCGCGCGGTGGCCGGCCTTTCGAACCCCGCGAGTATCGACATCGAAGTGCACTTCGAGGAGGCCGAGGTTGTCGCCGACGTCGTGTTGCGCAAAGTGTTCGAAGGCGCGCCCGGCCGCGCCCACGGCGGGATCGTGGCCGCCGCATTCGACGACGTCACGGGCTTCGTCATTGGCTTCCTCCGCGAGCCCGCATTCACCGGGGAACTGACAGTGCGCTATGTCGCGCCGGTGCCGGTCGAGAAGCATCTCGAAATCCGCGCCCGCCTCGTCGGCCGCGAGCGCCGCAAGTTGTTCATCACCGCTGAGGCGAGAGACGGCGACGAAATCGTTGCCACGTGCAAGGCCATCTACATCACGGTGGATCCGAGCCGGTTCGCGGGCGCTCCGGACCCACGCTGACATTTCGCTTGCGCGCCAGGCTGCACGGCACAAGGCTCGCGTCCCATGATCAGTGTTTTCGTGACTTTTCAATATGGCAACGATTTCGATCACGAACGGGTCGCGAAGGTCGCGGCCGAAGCGCGCACAATGTTCGAAGGCATGCCCGGATTGCGCTCCAAGGTCTTCACCGTCGACGACGCCGCCCGCTGCGCGACCAACGTCTACGTGTGGGACGACGAGCGCGCGGCGCGCGCTTTCTTCTCGGATGCGCTGAAAGAACGCGTCACCGGTTTATACGGCGTCGCGCCGAACATCGCGTTCGCCGAAGTGCTCGAACTCGTCGACAACGCGCGCGTCTGAGTACGAACGGCCCGTCACACGTTCTGATACAGGTTCACGAGGTTCCCGCTCGGGTCGCATGCGGCCGAGCAGCGCGGCATACCTTGAAACCGAAAGCGGCGAACAGATGCCGGAAGCCGTCGCCGTGCTCACCGAACTCGACATCGAACACCGACTCATAGAACGTACGCGCCGCGTCGACGTCGGTCACACCGATGTTCACTTCGGCGACCCGGCAACGAACCTTTCCAGCCATTCCGATTCCTCCTTCGACGTCGTCGTCGACCTGCAACGCGAAGGCGCCGATGTTGAGGTAACCGGTCGTCACGCAGCAATGGTCCACCCTCGCCCGGCCCGAGAGTCAAGCGCGCCGCCTACGATCTCACGGCGATGAGCGAAGGTCACCAGCACCAACACCATTTCGATCCCTCGGGCTACGAAACGTCGGTCCGGGAAAACGTTCCCGACTACGAAACGCTGCAACGAACCGTGGCCGAAGCCGCCGGCGAGCGCCCTGCGACGCGCATCATCGACCTCGGTACCGGCACCGGCGAAACGCTGCGCCGGCTCGCCCGCGTACAGCCCGACGCCGAACTGATCGGCCTCGACGCCGCCGAGGACATGCTTGCGGTGGCGCGCGCATCATTGCCTGCCAACGCCCGGCTGCACGTAGCGCGCTTGCCGCACGAACTTCCCGACGGGCCGTTCGACGTCGCGGTGTCGGTGCTCGCGATTCATCACCTCGACGAGCAAGAGAAGCAATCGCTGTTTCGCGCCATCATCGAACGGCTCGCGCCCGGTGGCCGCTTCGTGATGGGCGACCTCATCGAACCCGATGATCCGAACGACATCGTCACGACCCGAAACGAAGGCTTCGACAAGCCGAGCCGCGCCGACGAACAGCTCGCGTGGTTGCGCGCCGCCGGCTTCGACGTCGAGTTGCGGTGGCTACACCGTGATCTCTTCGTCGCGGTCGCCGACAAGCGCGAGGAGCGCTGATGAGCGCGAACCCGCAGAACGAACTGCAAGAACAGACGGCGCTCGTCACCGGTGCGACGTCGGGGATCGGCCACGCGATCGCGCAAGAACTCAGCCGGATGGGTGCCGATGTCGTCGTGCACGGGCGAGACGCGAACCGCGGCCGCGAAACCGTCGACGAGATCCAACGTGCCGGCGGCCGCGCCCGTTTCGTGGCGGCTGATCTCGGTAATCACGCCGAGATCGAACGTCTCGTCAACGAGGCCGGCCCGGTCGACGTGTTGGTGAACAGCGCCGGGTTCTCCTGGTTCGGTCCGACCGCAGATCTCGACGTCGAGACGTTCGACGCCCTCATCGCGGCCGACGTGCGCGCTCCGTACTTTCTGGTTGCCGCACTCGCCCCCAAGATGGCGGCCCAAGGCCGCGGCAGCATCGTCAACGTCAGCAGCATGGCGGGCCAGATCGGACTTCCGACCGGCGCGGCGTACGGAGCGACGAAGGGCGCGCTGTCGTCGATGACCCGAGCATGGGCGGCGGAGTTCAGTCCGTCCGGAGTGCGGGTGAACGCGATCGCGCCGGGTCCCGTGTACACGCCGGGCGCGGCGCGCGAACGCATCGACGCGCTCGGTGCGACCACGCTCTTCAAGCGCGCCGCGGAGCCCGAGGAGATCGCAGAAGTCGTCGGCTTTCTGGCCTCACCGCACGCGAGCTACATCACGGGAGCGATCATCGCCGCCGACGGCGGTCGGACGGCGATCTAACCCGTCGCGACGAGCACCAGGCCGACGAGCGCGAGCGCGAGGCCGGCGTACTGCTCGCGCGACACCCGTTCGTGCAAGATCACGCTCGCCCACATGACGGTGAACGCGGGCGCGAGCGACGCAACCGGTGCGACGACAACGAGCAAGCCGCGGCGAACCGCGGCGAGCAGGATCGTCGTCGCGGTGAGATCGAGCGTGCCGGCGGACGCCGCCAGCCGGGTCGAGTGACGATCAGGGCGCGTCAACGATCCGCGCGCCCGCAACACCAGCACGGCAATACCGACGATCACGAGACCGGAAACGCGCGCAGTGAAAACGGGCCAAAACCCCGAACCTTTCCCGGTCTCGGCGAAAAAGACGAGCGAAGTGCCGAGACACGCGCCCGCCGCGATTGCGATCGGTACGCCACGCGGGCGGGGCGGCCCGTCGGTTGCGTCGTCGGTTTCGCGTGCGATCATGCCGCCGGCTGCGATCGCGCACGCAGCACCCACGAGCACGAGCGTCGACGGGCGTTCGCCGCGCGCCAATGCCCACACCACCGGAACGAGCGCGCCGACCACGGCGGTCAACGGCGCGACAACTCCGACGCGGAAGCGCGCCAACCCCTGATACAGCAGTCCGAGCCCGACCGCGTTCGCGACTCCCGCGGCTGCGCCCCATGCGAGATCCGCGCCACCGACGCGTGCGGACACAACCAACGCCACGATGAGGCCGCCAACCGCGGCGACCATTTGGGCGACCAGCAACACTGCGACCGTCGAGGCGCGCGTCGACGCTCTCCCGCCAAAGAAGTCGCCGGTCCCGAACGAAGCCGCAACCAGCAGGCCGAGCACGACTGCCACGGCGGGGCAGCCTACGAAGGAGGAACGAATCGATGCGGATTGCCAGCCGTTCTCAACGCGGGGTCAGGCCGGTGATCTCCGCCAGCATCTCCATCGCGCGCAACCAATCGTCGAGTGAAGTACGCCACGGCGCCGACACCACGTGTTCAATGCCGGCGGCTTCGTATTCGTCGCGCTCGCGGCGAATGCGGTCGACGTCCATGCCGAGCGGGTCCCAGCCCGTCCGCAACGAGATCGGCAGATCGGGACGCTCAGCGTGCAACCGCTCGATCGGGGCACGCGCTTCTTCCGGTGTGACACCGATCAACTGATAGCCATCGCCGTACGTGATCGCGCGCTTGTAGGCACGCTCGCCCGATCCGCCGATCCAGATCGGGATGTCGTGCGCGGGTTTTGGCAACACGCGCATGTCGGTGAACGCGTAGAACTCGCCCGCGAAGGACGCCGGATCGTCGCGCCAGCACGTTCGCAGCACTTGAATGATCTCGTCGGTGCGACGACCGCGATTCGAGAACTCGTAACCGAGCGCTTCGAACTCGGCTTGCGACCACCCGACACCGGCGCCGACGACGACGCGCCCGTTACTCAACGCGTCGAGGCTCGCGAGCGCGTTCGCCAGCCACAACGGATTGTGCTGCGGCAAGACGAGCACGCTTGTACCGAGGCCGACGTTCGGCGCGGCGGAGGCGGCCCACGCCAAGCACATGAACGGGTCGAACAAGAACGGGGACGGATAGGACTGGCTCGCCGGGTGCACGATGTGGTCGCTGACCCAGACATCGGCGAATCCGAGCTCGTCGGCATGACGCGCCGCACGCGTCATCGCTTCCGAACTCGCAACCCGGCCGTATTGGGGCAAGTGACTTCCGACGCGCATGGGCGCCACGTTATTTCGGTCAGCGTGCGAACGATTCGATCTCGAGCGTGCCGAGCTCATCGGGATCCATGACCGCGTCGACCGCGACGATGCGATCGTCCTCGATCGTGATGAGAAGCACGACGTTGGGCCGACTCGACGGGCCGACGACCCAGCCTGGTTCGCCGTCGACGAGCGCGGTGCGAGCCCCCATCGCGCCGCCCTGGAATCGCTCCGCGACCGCTTGCGCACCCACCAACTCGGCTGGCCCGCCCCGCGCCACACCCGCCGCGTCCGTACGGAACACGACATCGGGGTCGAGCACCGCGAGCAGTGCGTCGAAGTCGCCACCGCGTGCCGCGGCGAGAAACGCGTCGACGACTTCGCGCTGGCGCGCCACGTCGACCGCGCTCGCCTCGGCACCGCGCACACGGCGGCGCGCCCGGCTTGCGAGCTGGCGCGTTGCGGTCGGCGTACGACCGACGATCGGCGCGATCTCGTCGAACGGAACCGCGAACATGTCGTGCAGCACGAACGCCAGGCGTTCGGCCGGCTCCAACGTGTCCAGCACGACGAGCAACGCAACCCCGACCGAATCGGCAAGCAAAGCTTGGTGTTCCGGACCGATCGC
This sequence comes from uncultured Actinomycetes bacterium, assembly GCA_963841195.1. Lineage (GTDB taxonomy): Bacteria > Actinomycetota > Acidimicrobiia > IMCC26256 > PALSA-610 > CAWJBX01. Next base: position 587,314 of record CAWJBX010000008.1, read on the forward strand.
GTCGTCGGGACAGCGCGTCGACCGGCTGGGTGCCGACCGGTTCGTCACGACGCGAACGGCGGGCGCGCAACATGTCGAGGCACACCCGGCTCACAACGGTCGTGAGCCATCCACCCATGTTTTCGATTTCGTTCGTGTCGGCGCGCGCCAGCCGGATCCACGCTTCCTGGACGGCATCGTCGGCTTCGGTCGTCGAACCGAGCATCCGGTATGCCACCGCCCGGAGATGCGTGCGGTAATCCTCGAACTGCGCCGCCAGAAAATCGTCGTCGCTCACTGTCACATCCTTCGGTCGGCGTTCGTCAGGGTATTGACGAATCGCAGCCGCTCGTCGTGACCAACCCTCAGGAGAAGCACATCACCATGGCAACGCAAGGCGCTCAGACCATCATCTACCCGGTACGCGATCTGGCCCAGGCCAAGGCGGAGTTCACTGCCCTGCTCGGGGCCGAACCTGTGGCCGACTCGGCGTACTACGTCGGCTTCCAGGTTGGTGCGCAGCACATCGGTCTCAACCCCAACGGTCACGCGCAAGGACTCACCGGCCCGGTTCCGTTCTTCCACGTCGACGACATCAACAAGGCGCACGCGGCGTTGATCGACGCCGGCGGCAAAGAGAACGAAGCGGTGCACGACGTTGGCAACGGCCGGTTGATCGGCAGCGTCACCGACGCGAACGGCAACGTGATCGGTTTGTTGCAGGACACGCAGTAGCGGCCGCTAGCTAAACGGGCATGGGCAGATCGTCGAGTCCAACGTGAAGCTGTCGAGAATGCGCGTCGCGCTCGCGTGCAGCTGTTGCGGCAACGTGACTTCGAGTTTCTTCCACGTGAACTCGGATTCGTCGGGCGAGACGATCACCAGGCCGTTGACTTCGATGCCGGGATCGGCGTTGGTGCACGCGTAGCCCGCCGCGTGGTCGCCCACTGCGAACCACCGTTGCACGCTCGTGTCTCCGCACACCTCGTCGATCGCGCCCCGAATGTTGATCGAACCGTCTTCGTTGTACACCTGGCTCGTGTTGCCGCCGCTGATCGCGTACAACACCGTCGCCGAGCTCTTGGGATCGTTGAAATGCGCGGTTGCCGTTGTGCCGAAGAACGGCTGCGACAGCGAATCGCGATCCCAACCGCTCGGCACCAAGAACCCGTACGGACCGGCTTCGAGCGGCAACGCCGGTGCGGGCGCGGTGGTCGGCGGCGTCGTCGTCGTCGCCGCCGCGATGGTTGTTGCGGTTTGATTGGTCGCGGCCCCCGCGCGCGCCGGCGGCGACGAATTGTCCGCGAGCACGAAGATGGTCGTCGCGACGAGCACGATCGCAAGCAGCGCGGCCGCGAACACAGCTTCCGTACGGCGTGACCGTTTGCGGGTTTTGACTGCGACTGGTGGCGCGCTCGGGACCGGCACCGAGATCGGAACGGTCTTTCCGGAGTCGACGAGCGCGGCGTACATCGCGGCCGCGCTCGGGCGCGCGTGCGGATCCTTCGAAAGCGCTTGGCGCACGAGCGAGTCGAGTGGCGCGGGCAGCGGCGGAAGTTGCGGTTGCTCGTGCACGACGCGATACAGCACGTCGCTCGCGGCGCCACCACCGAACGGGCCGTGTCCGGTCGCGGCGAACACGATCACGCCCGCGAGCGAGAAGATGTCGCTCGCAGTCGTCACGGTTCGGCCCATCGCCTGTTCGGGCGACATGAAGGCGGGCGAGCCGAAAGGTTCGCCCGTCGTCACCGAAGTGAGCGTGGGCGACGATGCGATGCCGAAATCGACGATGCGTACGCCGTCCGTCGGCAACATCACATTTGCGGGCTTGAGGTCGCGGTGCACGACCTCGACGCTGTGAATCGACACCAGGCCTTCCGCCAGCATCGTCGCAAGCTTGAGGAGCAACGCGTCGTGCAACACGCCGGAGGTGCGCACGACATCTTCGAGCGTGGGACCGTCGACGAACTCGCATGCCATCCACGGCAGCGGGGCATCGGCATTCGCCTCGATGATCTGGGCGACGCACCGGCTGCGGATGCGCTCCATCGCGTCGACCTCGCGCCGGAAGCGCGAACGGAAGGTCGGGTCGCTCGCCAGCTCGGTGCGCGTGACTTTCAGCGCACAGACCTCGTCACCGTCGTGGGCCCGGTAGACGACACCCATCCCGCCCGCGCCGAGCCGCTCGTCAACCCGCCAGCGGCCGACGGCCCAGGGATCATTCGGCTCGAGCACGCCCAACAGCTTGCCGGACGCCGCGCCAAAAAGTCACTCGGGGCTCACAGCTTCGAGCGGACCAGCCTCGCAAACGCTCGGGCACCCGGCCCGCCGACCGCCATGTGCACCCCATCGGGCGCGAACCACTCGGGATGCTGTTGGGCCAGCGCATCCCAATCGGCGACATAACACTCACGCGCCGGCGTGCACCATGCGTGCATGACTGCGTTTTGTTGCGCAGTCGACGTGCAATACGGACAGTGCGCCGTCACCATGACCACCCGCCGGCCCCCAGCGACGTCGAGCACGCGATTCAATACGCCGAGTGTGAAGCCGCCGTTGGTCCCGAGGTCGAACACGATCTCGGAACCGAGCCGGCCGGAACGAGCGAGGGCCGCGAGCAAATCGGGACCGGGAATCGCCGAGCGATCGACCGCGGCGTCGACGACGATCGTCGGGATCGCGGCACGCAACGCGCCCGTGGCGTCGATCATGACCGAATCGCCGAGCGCGTTGACCGCACCCTGAATCGGATGCAACGTCGTGGATGTCGTCGACGTCGGTGGCGGTGTCGTGCTGGTCGTCGTGGGCGCAGCGGCGAGCGACGTCGTCGTGCTCGTCGGCGCCGCACCCGACGATGCCGAACACGCGGCCGCGGTCAGCACGAGCGCGCACAAGTACCAGGTTTTCCAACGGGGGAACTGCACGCCGCCGTCCTATACCCCGGGCAACCGGACGCTCGGTTCGGAGAACAGCATTCGACGGTTCAGGGCCGGGCCGCGAGCGACTGTGCGTACGCCACTTGTTGTCGCACGTACGCGACCTGTTCGGGACTCCACACCGGCACTTGTGTCTGGTGGAGCAGATCACCGCTGCGCACGGACACGCCGACGTATCCGGTCGTGCGTTGCTCTTTCGCGAGCAGGAACAACAAGCCGAGCAAGCAGAAGATCGCGAACACGATCGCGCACACGATTGCCCATGTGGGGATCTTCGACTCCGTGCGCGTCATGTCGGTTGCGAGCCACTGCGAACCGCGCAGCGGTGCCGAACCGTTCGGCGTCACGACACTGTCGTTCGTGATGCCGATGTCGCCGATCGTCGTCAGGAAGGTACCGGCGGGCGGCACGGGCGGCGCGATGACTTGCGCGACGACCGGCGGCGGGGCGGGCGCTGATTCGGGCGGGTACCAATTGCCGTCGGACGCTTTCCACCAGCCGGGTCCGGGCGGTGCATCGGGCGGAGGCGGGGGCGGCGGCGAGCCGGCATCGGTCACGCCGCGAATTGTGTCCGCGCGCGTGCGCCAACGCCAGCGCGTCTTACGCGGTCTCGCCGAGCCGGCGGTCGATCTCCATACCCATGACTTTGCAATCGGTCGCGGGATGGTCGTAACGACACAGCAGCGCGCCGGCGAGCAGATCGCGCGCGGCTTGGAGTTGCACGATCTCTTCGTCGAGCGCCTCGAGGCGCTGACGCGCGATTGCTTTCCATTCGCTCACGCGCCCGGCGTTGAGGATGCCTTCGATGTCGTCGAGCGCGAGCCCGGCGTCTTGCAACATGCCGATGAAGACGAGCCGGCGCAGCGTCGCGGCGCGGAACCGGCGCTGCCCGGACCGCCGGGAGTCGGCGCGCAAAAGTCCACGCCGCTCGTAATACCGGATCGTCGACGTCGCCACGCCCGCCCGCTCGGCAACTTCTCCGATCGTCATCAACGCTTCGGTCATGGAACCACTTGACTTGAAGTTGGGTTCAACTGTCAAGGTGCACGCATGGAAAACGCCGTAACCCCCAACCACCACGCGCATCACCACCCGTTCTCGGGGCCGATGGGTCTTGTCGCGGCGGTGAGCATGCTCTTCGGCCGCGACCGCGACGCCGAGCTCGCGGCGCGCCTCACACCGATCGAAGCCGGCGACACCGTCCTCGACATCGGCTGCGGGCCGGGTGTTGCTGCCCGTTACGCGGCGCGCCGCGGCGCGCGCGTCACGGGTGTCGATCCCGCGTCGATCATGCTGCGCGTCGCGCGCCTCGTTCCCGGCTCGTCGCGCGTTCGCTTCGTCGACGGACGAGCAGAGGCACTACCGCTTGGCGACAATGCCATCGACGTCGTGTGGTCGCTCTCAACAGTCCATCACTGGAGCGACATCGACCGCAGTCTCGACGAACTGGCGCGGGTGTTACGACCGCGCGGCCGGTTCCTCGCCATCGAACATCACACGACACCGAACGCGCACGGACTCGCGAGCCACGGTTGGACGCGGGCGCAAGCCGACGCGTTCGCCGACGCGTGTCGCGCGCATGGCTTCGTCGACATCGCGGTCGAAGAACACGCAGGCGGTCATAAACCGGCGGTCAGCGTCGTGGCAACGCTCACGTAACGCGCTCGAACATCGACACGTCCCGTTCGACCGCTTCACCGCCGGGGCGGCCGTACCACCACGCGTGAAGCAACTTGCCGTCGCCCGCCATCGAGATCACGACCTTCATCGGGAACGGCTCCGCGCCGTCGGGCTCGAACGTGCCGGGCTGGGTCTCGCGCAGAAACGCCGCAGTCGACGCATGCGGATGCGCGATCACCATTCGCGTCGATCCATCGCCCGCCCGCACGAGCATCGTGTGCTCCACATGCCCGCGCACGTTCTCGGGCATCTGCGGGTTGAAGATCTCGTAGTCGAGCGCGACACCGGACGCGCCCGGCAGCGGCGTCACCACGAGACGCGCTGCACCTTGGTAATCGGTGTCGGAAACAGTGTCGATCCCCAGGTACAGCCCAGGCGCCGCCAAGAGTTCATCGATGATCGCCATGGCTCCGACCGTACGTCTCTGGTGCGGCAGCGGCAACGGGTGCAGACTGTCGGATAGGCGTCTGCCAGGGAGGCTCCGGGATGCGGCTGCGGAAACAAGATGGCATCGAACTCTTGCGTTCGGTGTGGCTTTTCGAACGCTGCTCGAACAAGGAGCTCAGCGCGATTCAAGAGATCGCCACTCCTCTCGATGTGCCCGCGGGCAAGACGTTGACCAATGAAGGCGAGGTGGGCGTCGAGTTCTTCGTGATCGTCGCCGGCAAGGCCGAAGCGAGCCGCGGCGGGAACGCGATCGGCACATTGGGCGAGGGTTCGTTCTTCGGCGAGATGGCGTTGCTCGACCGGAAACCCCGCACCGCGACCGTCACCACGACAGAGGCCAGCACCGTGCTTGTGATCACCGTCGGCGCGTTCAACGACTTGGTCGAGTCGATGCCGTCGGTCGACCGCAAGATGTTGATCGTCATGGCCGAACGCTTGCGCGACCTCGAAACGCGTTTCCTTCCTGCCGAAGAACGCGTCGCGAATCCAGCTATCGCCTAGTTGCGCCGCAAACCGTTTATCATGACCGCCGTGCTCACCGGTGCCCGCGTTCCTGCTGTGCGGCGCGCCGCATATGTCGTCGTGTTCGTCGCGCTCTTGGGCGCGTGCGGCTCGGGTGGTGGCTCCGGCGCGACCCGACCGACGGTAAGTCTGCCGCGGCCCAGCATCTCGACGCCGGGTTCGACGAGCGCACCGGGAACGACCGCGGCCCCGCCAATCACCGCGCGACCCGAAACACCGACGTTGCCCATTCAGGCCACGACCGTCGCGACCCTCGACCCCACGACGCCGCCTACCGACGCGCCGATCACCACGACGACGACCCCGCCGCCGACCACGACGATCCCGCCCGCGACGACAACAATTCCGCAGACCACGACGACGCGCAGCAGCACCACGACGTCGAGTACGTCGACGAGCACGACGTCCACCACGGTCGCGGCCGCCAACAAGAGCTCCGGCTCGGGCACACCGGCGTGGGCGTGGATCGTCATCATCGTCGGGCTGGTCGGGCTCGTGATCCTCGTGATCGCGTTGATCCTCCGCAGCCGCGCAAACAAGCAGCGCGCGGCGTCGTGGCGGGAGCGCACCCGCGGTTCGGTCGCCGACGCCAAGGTGGCGCGCGACCTGTTGAACGGCACCGTCGGCAGCGACGACGAGATGCACATCGCGACCGTCCGCCAGCAGGCCGACTCCACCGCGGCCACGCTCGAAGACTTGAGCCGGTCGGCACCTACCGACACCAGCGGAGAGGCCGCGGCGAGTGTTGCCCAGTCGTTGCGGAGCTACGGCTTCGCGATCGAAGCCGAGCGTTTGCTTCGTGACCGCACGACCGCGCCGACGGCCGACGAACTCGCACAGGCCGACGCGACGCGACGCGGGCACTCGCAAGCTCTCGACAGCGCGATCGCTCGGCTCGACGCCATCGCGGGACCGGCGGAGCCCACGGGTCAAAACCCGACCGTCTAAACCACGATGACCGCGAAGTCATTGGAACGCTGGGTCCCCGGCGTTCGATCGCTTCGCGAATACCAACGCCCGTGGCTGCGATCCGATCTCGTCGCGGGCCTCGTGCTCGCCGCGATCCTCGTCCCGCAGGGAATGGCGTATGCCGAACTCGCGGGGCTGCCCGCAGTCACCGGGCTCTACACAACAATCGGCTGCCTCGTGGGGTACGCGATCTTCGGTCCGTCGCGCGTGCTCGTGCTCGGACCTGATTCGTCGGTGTCGCCGCTGATCTTTGCGGCGATCATTCCGCTCGTCGCGACGAACGATCCGCATACTGCAATCGCGCTCGCCGGAATGCTCGCGTTGCTCGTCGGTCTCATCGAGATCGGGCTCGGGATCGGCAAACTCGGATTCGTCGCCGACTTGTTATCGAGCGAAGTGCAAGTCGGTTACATGAACGGTCTCGCGATCACGATCATCGTGGGCCAACTGCCGAAGCTCTTTGGTTTCTCGACCGACGCCGACACGTTCTTCGACGACCTTCGCGAGTTCTTCAAGAACATCGACGAAACGCAGGCCGCGGCGCTGATCATCGGTGTCGCCGTGCTCGCGACGCTGCTCGTGCTCCCGAAGCTCACGCGCAAGGTTCCCGCGGTGCTCGTTGCGGTCGCGGGTGCGACCATCATTTCGGCCATTTTCAACCCGCACATCGCGACGGTGGGCACGTTGCCGAAAGGCTTTCCGCGGCCGGCGCTCCCGTGGACGAAGTTGTCCGATGTCGGCCCGCTCCTCGTCGCGGCGGTCGGCATCACGCTCGTTTCGTTGACCGACACGATCGCGACGTCGTCGGCGTTCGCAGCTCGCCGGGGCGACGAAGTGTCACCCGATCAAGAGATGATCGGGATCGGTGCCGCCAACATCGCGGCCGGACTCGTGCAGGGATTCGCGGTTTCGACGAGTGGCTCGCGCACAGCGGTCGCCGAGCAATCGGGCGCGCGCACGCAACTCACCGGTGTTGTCGGCGCCGGGATCGTCGCGATCCTCTTGCTGTTCTTGAACTCGCTGCTGTCCGATCTCCCGCAGTCCGCGCTGGCGGGAGTGGTCATCGCGGCCGCGCTCTCTTTGCTCGATCTCGCCGCGCTCCGCCGCTATGCGAAGGTGCGCCCGTCGGCCGTCGTGCTGTCACTCGCGGCGTCGCTCGGCGTGATCATCTGGGGCGTCCTGCCCGGCATCGTCCTGGCGATCATCCTCGCCGTCCTGTTGTTTTTCCACCGGAATTGGTGGCCGCACGGCGCGGTCCTCGGCCAGGTCGCCGGACTCGACGGCTGGCACGACGTTGAAGCGCATGCCGACGCGCGTGAGCGGCCAGGCGTTGTCGTCTACCGGTGGGAAGCGCCACTCTTTTTCGCCAATGCGGGCGCATTCCGCCGCCAGATTCGTCATCTCGTGCGCGAACGGACGCCCACATGGGTCGTCGTGCAGTGCGAGGCGATCACCGACGTCGACGTCACCGCGGCGGGCATGCTCGAGCAACTCGACAAAGAACTCAACGCCAAAGGAGTGCACATGGCGTTCGTCGAAATGCGCAGCCGCCTCCAGACGCTCGTGCAGCAATACGGGCTGTTTGACACGCTCGACCGCGAGCACTTCTATCCGAGCATGAACTCTGCGCTGGACGCGATTTCCGAGGGCGGCACGTGACGACGCGCGTTACACCGAAGCGCCGGATCGCGGCGCTGGTCGCGATCGTGGCCACGATCGCACTCGTGGTGTTGGTGCTCGCGATCGTGTTCCGCCACGGCTGGGATTTGCTGATCGCAATCGCGGGTTTGTTCCTCGCGGTCGGCGGGGCCTGGGTGTTCGTCAGCGAACGGATGCCGCGCCGCGCGTTCGGGGCCGGCGCGCTCGCCACAGGTGTGGTGTTGATCGCGTTCGCCATCGTCCAGGTGGTTTCGAGCGACGACGTCATCGCGTTGTGGATCCTGGCGATACTTGTCGTGCTCGCAGTAACGGTGTGGAGCGCCCGCGCCGCGATGGTGCACGACTTACAACGCGCGATCGACGTACGCGTGCGGGCGGGCGGCGCGCCCAAGCATGCGGTGCTGTTGTGCAATCCGAAGTCGGGTGGCGGCAAAGTCGAACAGTTCGGGCTTCTCGACCAGGCAGCTGAACTCGGCGTCGAGACCGTCGTGTTGGAACCGGGGCTTGACCTCGAACAGCTCGCGCGCGACGCAGTTGCCCGCGGTGCCGACTGTCTGGGCATGGCGGGCGGTGACGGATCGCAGGCACTCGTTGCGTCGATCGCAATCGAACACGAGTTGCCGTTCGTCTGCGTCAGTGCCGGAACTCGCAATCACTTCGCGCTCGACCTCGGGCTGAACCGCGACGACCCGCGAGTCGATGCTCGCCTTTCGCGATGCCGTCGAACGTCGCGTCGACTACGCAACCGTCAACGGACGTTTGTTCGTGAACAACGTCTCGCTCGGTGTCTACGCCGAAATCGTGCAACAAGACTCGTACCGCGACGCCAAGGTGGAAACAACGCTCACGCTGTTGCCCGACATGCTGAGCAGCCAATCCGAACCGTTCGACTTGCAGTTCACAACCCCCGACGGTGAGAAGGTCAACGGCGCGATCGTGATCATGGTGTCGAACAATCCGTACGTGATCGGGCTGACTCCCGACAACGCGCAGCGACGCCGGGTCGACACCGGCCGGCTCGGCGTCTTCGCCGTCACGACCAACACCGGCAGCGAAGCGGCTCGGCTCTTCGCGGCGACCGCGTCCGGCCAGCGCAACCGGAGCGGCCACTGGCACGAATTCACCTCGACAACGTTCGAAGTGCGGTCACGATCGGGTACCGCGTCCGCCGGGGTCGACGGCGAAGCGCTCGAAATGCAGACGCCGATGCAGTTCGAGATCCATCCGCGCGGGCTTACGTTGCTGGTGCCTATGGGGAATATCGAGGCGGCCGAACGCCGCGCCGCGCGTGCGGTTGGTCTGCGCGATCTGGTTGCAGTCGCCGCCGGTCGCGAACGCGATCCATCCACGACAACGTTGCCAGACCGCTGAGCGCACCGGCGGTCGTGATCGCAACCGCCGGCCGAACACCGAGGCGACGCGACAACACGCCGATTTCGGTCGCCCACGTGATCGGCAACAGCGCAGTACCGCCGACGCCTTTGACGGTCGCGTGCCACATGTCGTCGGGGGCGGCGCGCGCCGCGAGACCAACGAGCAACACCGGCGCGTTGACGATTGCGCCGAAGACCGCGGGCACCGCGAGCAGCGCGCTCGGGCGCGGGGTTCGATCGACGAAGGTGGCCGGGGTGCTTTCGGATTGCAACGCATCGGCGAGCTGTTGTGTGAGCACGCGCACGTCGCATTCGTCCTTGACGAGAATCGGCGCGCCAAACCGAACGATCGCGCGTGATCGCCAACGACCACGACTCTCGTAGACGAGGCCCACGGGAACGATCGCAACGCCATCGGGCACGTACGCGAGCGCACCGGTCGCAATCCGCGCCGCGCCCGTCTTCAACGGGCGGAGCTCCGGTTCCGGGTGCATGACACCCTCCGGAAAGATCACCAAGTGGGCGCCGGCGGCGAGGGCGCGGTAGCACGCTTCGAACGTCGCTTCGTTGCCACTCGGATCCGGCCCGTCGGCGCGGCGCCGTACCGGCAGCACACCCCCGAGTTCGAACAACATCCGCGCCGGGCGCCGCTTCCACCACGTGGCGGTCGCGAGGAAATGCGGGAACTTCGGCGTCTTCGCCACGATCACGGCGACGTCGCCGAGCGCGTTGGAATGGTTCGCCGCGAAGATGACCGGCCGGTCCGTCGGCACGCGCTCGCGTCCTTGCGTTTCACTTCGATAGAAGACGTGCAACGCCGAACGCGCCCACGTCCGCAATAAGACGTATGACAGCCGGCGTTGACGCACGCTTCGTTCGACCCGCAAGGTCGCGAATCCTACGCGTCGGCGTTCAATCGGCGTACTTTGACTCGATGCTGCAAGCAACCAAACCGTTCTTTGCGGTCCTCGTTCTTGTGCTCGGCGTGAGCGCGCTCGGCGCGTGCTCGAGTTCTTCCAAGTCGTCGACGTCTTCGCCGGGTACGACCGCGGCGACCGCGAATTCCGGGCCCGCAACGACGTCGTCGAGCGCCAAATCGGTCGGCTGCGGGCTCGCTTCCGCCGACGAGATCGAAGCTGCACTCGGTGTGCAGGCACAAAGCCCGAGCGCGGAACCGAACGGCGACGTGACCGTTTGTCTCTATCCGGGCAACAGCAACCCGCGGAACACCACGATCCGTTACGAAACCGGTACGAGCGCGGCCGCGTTCGCCACCGAGAAGACGCAGTTCGATTCGAGCGGTCAGAAGACGACGGCCGTCAGCGGCGTCGGCGACCAGGCCTATTCGTCGACGCTCGGCAAGTACAACACGCTGGTCGTGCTCAAGGGCGACACCGAACTGCTGATCACCGCGCCCGCATCACTCGCCAAGATCCAGGCGCTCGCCGAGCAGATCCTGCCGAAGCTCTAGCTTTCGGCGGGTTCCGTGAGGCCGAGTTGGTCGAGCAACTCCATGTGATCCCAGTATTGGCGCACGGACGCAATGCGCGCGCCGTCGAATTCCGCGACGGCAATCCCGTGCAACGCCACCTCGACATCGGTCGGTTCGACGCGCGTGCCGTCGCGCAACACGACCTCGCCGGTGTGCGTCATCTTCGCCGTCCATTCGACGCAGGCCCGATCGCGACCCACATCGAGCGGTGTCGTCTCGAGTTCGATGCTGTCAAAGATCTCGTTGCGGTCGAGGAAACCGTCGATGAGCTCTTCGACAGACGACGCGCTCCGGGCCGGGGTCCACACGTGCACGTCGGCGATACACAACGACCGGATGGTGTCAGCGTCGCCGTCGAGCGCCGCCTGCAACGCGCGCACCAACGTGTCGGCGCGCTCGGCATTCGCGCTCATGCCGTGCCGCCGTCGGCTTCGAGCAGCTTCGCCTTGAGCGCGGCGAACTCGTCTTCGCTCAACACGCCGCTGTCGCGCAAATCGGCAAGCGCCTGCAGTTTGCTCGTAAGCGGTTTCTCGGGCGCGGGTACCGCCTCCGGAACCCTTCGAGTCGCGTTGAACTTCTGCTGCATGCGCGCGTTGTACTCCCGCTGCTGCCACGGGTTGGCCGGGCGGTAATACGGCACCCACGTCTGCGGCGGGCGATAAAGAAACAGCATGCGCCCAACTTGGGCGGCACGGTCACCGATGGAATCACCCAGGGCGGGCGAACGTTTGGTGACGGCCCTTTCCCCTCGACGGGCGGCCGCCTACGTTGGCAACATTGCGGGAGCGGGTGAGGAGGATCCAATCGTGACCGATGCCGCGCTCGGCGCGCCGGGTTCGCCGAGAAGTCTGCCGCTCATCTTGGCGCGCGAACTCGCTTCGCATCTTGCGACGCCGATGTTCTTGTTGGATGCCGGCGGCATGCTCGTGTTCTTCAACGACGCAGCCGCGCTGCTGCTCGGCAAGTCGTTCGCCGAGGTCGGCGAGATGCCTTCGGGTGAGTTCGGCGCCGCGCTGCAAATGACGACGATCGACGGAACCCCCGTACGGCGGCGTGATTCACCCGCCGGCATCGCGTTCTATCAACGCCAGCCCGCGCACCGAACCGTGATGGCGACCGGGTTCAGCGGCGAGCGCCGCACGTACGAAGCGACGGCCTATCCCCTGCTCGGTGCGCAAGGCGAGATGTACGGGGTGTTGTCGGTGTTCTGGGAAAGCCCGACGAACGCGGGCGAAGCGTGATGCGAGCGCGGGTGTGGGGTTGCCGCGGGTCAGTCGCAGCACCCGGCGCCGACACCGTGAAGTACGGAGGCAACACGTCGTGCGTCGAGGTCCAACTCGACGACGGCGTCACGATCGTGCTCGACGCCGGCACCGGCATGCGCCCGCTCGGTGTTGCATTGCAGCGCGAGCCGCCGCGCGAACTGCACGTGATGCTCACGCACTTGCACATGGATCACCTCCAGGGCCTCGGCTTCTTCCGGCCCTTGTTCACACCGGGCTGCGAAATTCACCTCTGGGGTCCGGCGTCACCCGTGCAGCACCTCGGTGAACGCATCGCGATGTACCTCTCGCCGCCGCTGTTCCCGGTGCGGCTGCAAGACGTGCCCGCGCACGTCGAATTTCACGATGCGCCCATCGAAGACGTCGCGATCGGAAACGTGAAAGTCCGCGCCGGAACCGTCATGCACCAAGGGCCCACGGTTGGTTATCGCATCGACGACGGCAGCCGGACGTTGGTGTATCTCCCCGATCACGAACCGTCGCTCGGCACCGACCTCGCAAACCTTCCGCCCGACTGGATGAGCGGACACGACATCGCGCACGACGCCGACGTCTTGTTGCACGACGGGCAGTACCGCGACGACGAATACCCCATGCACATCGGCTGGGGTCATTCGAGCGTGGCGCACGCGATCGAGTTCGCGACCAAAGCGAACGTCGGGAACCTCGTGTTGTTTCACCACGATCCGTATCACACCGACGAAGAACTCGAAGAGATTCTCGTGGGCGTGCACACGAAGTGGCCCGAGACGCAAAACAACGTGTGCCTCGCGTCGGAAGGCATGACGATCGTTCTCGACAACGCGGGTATTTCGATCGCGCGTTAAATCGAGCGTCAGCCCGACGGTGCAGCCCACGCAATCGTGGCTTCACGTTTTTCGCACGATGCAATGTCAAGCGGCACCGTCGGGTCGCGCTCGAATGCGACACGGAGATCTGAGTAGCACGCCGGGAACGTACCCAAAATGCCGCGGTCGGTCGGCGCGTGCAACGTGAAGACCTGCGCCGAATGATTGCCGTTCTTGATCTCGGCGACCGCGCTCATGAACTGGCGCGGGTAAAGATCCTCGTCCGACACGAACAGCGGGACCGCAACCGTCGGATTCGGGGAAACAGCCACACTGGGAACGGGCCACGCCTCACACATCCACTTGAACGCGGGGTCGTTGTAGCCGGCGAACTCCGGCCGGGCGGTTGCCGACGCTTCCGCGTTCATCAGGTTGGTCATCGAGTCGTCGCCGCAAAGGCGGGAGAGGAATCCGCCCCACGGAAAGTGCGGGAGGAGCAACGGGTATTGCTCGGCGGCTGCAAGCGCGGCGTCGAGACTGTCGCTCGGGTGCTCGATGCCGGACGGAAGCAGCGGTAGGCCGCCGGCGTTGCCCTCGAACACTGCCGCCAACGCCTGTGCGACGTGACCCCCGTCGAGGCGTACTGCCACCCCGTTCAGTTGCCCGGGCAAGCCGAGGGGCGACGACGTGGTGACGACCTTCGGGTGCGCGGTGTAGTCGCGGTAGACCTTCGCGTACGCGGCCGGGAGATCGGGGTACGCCCGCTTGCAGGTTGCATCGGCGTTACAAAGACCAACGTAACGGTCGAACACTGTTCCCAGCGAGGCGGTTGGGTCGGCGCGAAAACTTCCGCCCGGCACAGCCGGATCCACCAAGGCCATCGAACGCACTGCATCGGGGGCGAGATTGACGACGCTGAACGCGACGAGCGCATCGTCGCGTCCGGCCGCGAGATCGACGGTGCGCAACTGCAACGCGTGCATCAAATCGAGGACGTCGGCCGCCTGGTCACCAAGGCGATAGTGCGCAGGATCGAAGCCCTGCCGAACGAGACGCTTGTAACACGCGCGCAACGCTTGTTGGCCCCGAGCGACGACGGCGAGATCGCCCTGCGGGTGCGAGACGACGTCGGGCGCGACCGCGTCGAACTCAGGGCAATCGAGTGAGGGCGTCGACCGGTAGAGCCCGCGCGCCGCCAGGACGACGAGATCGGCACCGGCCCGGTTGACCATCACCGGTCCCACGCCGGACGAGTCGAGGTCGCCCCCTTCGGTCCCAGTAGGAAGTGGCTGCGAGGACTCGCCGACGTCGACGACCGTCTTGCTCGCGGTGGCACCTGGTGTCGCGGGGTAGCGCCGGTATTCGACGCGAATCCACTTCCCCTCGGGATGCGCGCGGTCCTGCGGTACTACCAGCGCACCGCACACAACGCTGGAAGAGACAGCGCGGAACTGTTGCTCGCACGTTGCCGGTTCGACCCGCGGCGTGTAACCCGTTCCGGCCGCGTTCGCGACCGCGGCGCGCTTCGTGTTCCCGCCGTGCCCGACGATGACGACCGTGACGACAACAGCGATGAGAACAACTGCAACGCCGGCGACGACGTAACGCCAACGCGAACGCTTGCGCGCGGGCGTTACGCGCGGCGGCTTGGGCGCCACGATGGGACTACGAACGAGCGCGGCGGTGGCAACCGGTTCCGTGAGACCCTTGAGTGTGAGCGCGCCGACCGAGCGAAACTGGTGACCGCCGCGCGTTCCGACGATCGCGCGCACGATCTCGCTCACGAGTGTCTGGCCCGGTTCGGCCGCCGCGCACAAACGCGCCGCTTCGACAACGGGCGTGCCGTAGTAGTCGCCGTCTTCGGGCGAGACCTCACCCGCGCTGATACCGATGCGCAAGAACGCGGGCGGATCCGCGTCGAGGGCTTCGATCTTGTCGTGCATGGTCGCCGCGCAGGTGACCGCGCTGACGGCGCTGTCGCGGAACACGACCATGAGGCCGTCGCCCGTGCCCTTGACGACCTCGCCGCGGGTCGACGCGACCGCCTCGTTCAGACGATAGAAGAATGCTCGCCGGAATCGATCGGCTTCGTCGTCTCCGACGAGTTGGCTTCGTTCCGTCGACGCAACGAGGTCGCAGAACAAGACCGTGACCGTTGCGGTCAACGGCTCCTGATCTTGAATGTCGCCCGCCACCCCGTCATTGTGCCAAAAAATGCACGCTCGGTGACCTCAGCCAGTTTCAGCTGTTTCCCCGCAATTGCGAGCGGCCAAGGGCGCTGTCAGCGCGTCGCGACAACTGCGACCACGATCACCAAGATCATGAAGACGACGACCAGCATGCTGATGCCGATCCACATCTTGCTGGACCCGGTCGGCGGTCCTGGGCTTGCCGGTTGGTTGTCGGTCACGCGCTCATCGTGTTGCACCGGCGCCGTCAAACGAAAGACCCGCAACGGGTGAGAGGCCGCGAACGCGCGTGGGTCGAAGAACGTCCACAACTGCTCGGTTGGCCGACCGGGCGCAGCGACACTGCCGCCTGAGGATTACGAGCCCTTCACGGTTGTCGACGTCGCGGCCGGAACGCTCGTCGGCTGCGGTGTCACCTCCAAGCCGATGACGTGGCCGTCGGCAGTGAGGAAATACTGCAATCCCGCGTAGCCGGGCGTCACGAGAATGCCTTGCGTCATCTTGGGGAACTGGCTCGAGCGCGCGAGTTCTTGGCCGGTCTGCGCGTTGCGCCACACCACTTGTTCTGTCGTGTAGTTCTTGAGTTGTTGGAACGCCTTGATCGGAATGTCGGTGCCGATGAGCACGCGCGCATCTTTGGGCCCGATCAGGCTCGTGAAGCTCAGTGTCGTTTGGTCTTGGCTCCACGCGACCGACAGTTGGCCGTTCGTGAGGTTCACGCCCGCGAGTTTTCCGGCACCCGCGTCCATCACGTAGACGCGGTTGTTGTCGGGATCAACCGACACCATCGACGGGATGAAACTGTTCTTCGCCCCGCTGCTCGCGAACGGTTGCAGGTTCGCGACCTTGCTCGCGTCGGCCTGTGACACCGCGACGACGCTCATCGGCGTCGACGTCGGCGCGCCTCCGTTCGTCATCGCGACGACATAGTCACCAATGACGGCCATCGCTGATGCCGCGGTCTGTCCGCTCTTCAGGTACGAAACCGGACCCCACGTTGTGTCCTCTGCGAACTTTCCGTTGGCGTACGTGTAGCGGTACAGCTTCGTCGCGCCCGGCAGATAGATCTCGTCGGTGCCGTTGTAGTTGGTCGTCGTGACCCGGCCACCCATCATTTCCGGCAAGGTCGTCTGCGTGATCACATGCAACGTCCTGGGATCGATCGCGACCAGGACCGAGGGCGCCGTCGCGCTCGGATCGGGACAGTTGAGGAACGCCGAAAAACCTTGTTCGGTGCAGCCCGGCTGCCGGTTGACGGTCTTGGCAATAATCGTGCCGTCCGGGAGCGCGTCGTAACCGTTGTACGAGGTGTCACGCGGCGCCGATGCGCCGGTCGGAAGCGTCGTCTGCGCGAGCACGTCGCCCGTCGCGGGATCGATCTTGGCGATGTGATAGCCGTAGATCACAACCAGCGTGCCGTCGGAAAGCACGTTGAGAACACCGGGATAATCCCACTCGTTGGTTGCATTCGTGTTGATCAGCACGCGCCGCCACATTTCGTTGAATGTGCCGGGTTCGACGCGCGACACGAACGATCCGGACGCGGCCGAGTTGTCGCCGTAGCCGCCGCCGTAGATGTACAACTCGTTGGGACCGCGGTCGACGATGTTGTACGGCGTGATGTAGTCCTGTTGTGAGCTGTACGCGAAGACGTCGTTGGTGCCCGACTGTGCGCCGGTGAAATGCGCGCAGTCGTAGAGGTGAGTGCGGTTCGAGTCGTGCACTTCGAACGCCGCGATGGTCGGATACCAGGGCGCGTTTCCTTCGGACTGCGCGCACGATTGCTCACCGGCGATCAATGTCGGGTCGCCCACCAGCGGCCCGTTCGCCGCTTCCTCGTTGGCCGGGACATCGCTGCTCCCGCTCGCCCGCGGGCCCTTGTCGACCTTCTTGGAGGAGCTCGAACACGCGGCCAATGCGACCGCCAACACAACCGCGATCGCGATTCCTCGCACCAAGCGCGCCATGGCGAAACCCCCGTTCGGCGGCCATGAAACCGAAATGTCAGTGACTGACACGAGAGAATGTCATAGACTGACATTTGAGTCAAGGAAAGAAAATGGTGGACGAGATCACCAAACGCGACGCGACCCGGCGCCGGATCATCGAGGCCGCGAACACGCGGTTCCGGACCCTCGGCTACGAGCAGACGACCGCGGCGATCATCGCCGACGACGCCGGCGTTACCGAGCGCACGTTCTTCCGCTACTTCCCGACGAAGGCGGCCGTCCTCGTCGCCAACTGGGAAGGGCATGTCGCGCGCACGCGTGCCGCGCTGGCGCAAAGTGAGAAGCGCAAGGTCGTCGACGTCGTGCGCGATGCACTCGTGCTGTTCACCGACCAACTCCAGGCCGAGATCGACGACGGACTCGACAGCGTGATCTTGCTCTACAGCGACCGTGCCGCGTTCTTGGCGATTACCCAACTGCTGCTCGACATCGAGAACGATGTCGCGGCTGAGATCGCCAAACGTTCAGCGCGCCCGATCGACGACCTCGACGTGCGCGTCGCGGCCAACACGGCCTTCGGTGTCTTCCGCGCCACGGTACGCGCCTACGTCGTCGACAACAGCAACGGGCCCATGTCGAGCATGGTGTCGACACGGATGCGACGGCTCGCTTCGATTTTCAACGCGCTCGAAGACACCTGAAACGCGACGTTCGCGACCAAGCGACCAGTCCGCGCAGAAAGCGTAGACGCGCAAGCCGTGATTCACATTGATTCGTTGTGCAAGCCATGGAACGCGGTGTAGCGATACCCACACCACGAGGCGGATCGTGCGGAGATGCGGGAGAACACATGCGGAAGCTGATGTTGATCGGCGCGGTTCTCGCGCTTGTTGTTGCGGCGGCCGGTTGCAGAGTCGTCGTCACACCGAGCGCGCCGAACAATTGGGCGTTCGTCAACGAACAAACGAATGGCACCGGCTACTTCGTCAACGGTCCGGGGACTCCTCCCGCCGGTCGCGGCAGCGCGTTGCTGAGCATTGACGGCACCGGGCGCGAAGACATCGCAACCGGCGAGTTCTCGGGCGTCAGCCTCGCGAGCATTTCGCAGTTGAAGTACTCGACGTATCAAGCGTTCTCGGGCTCGCCGAACGAAACGCTCTCCCTCGAGTTCGACGTCGACTACGACTCGACCGACGCGTCGACCGCGTACCAAGGTCGTTTGGTGTTCGTTCCCGCGGCCGCGGGAACGGTGACGCCGAACGTGTGGCAGACCTGGGACACGATGACCGGTGCCGGCTGGTATTCGTCAGCGACTGGCGCGTCGGGTTTCCGCCCCATCGTCGGCGGCGTCAACCAAGCGAACCCGCCGTGCACGCAAGCAACGTTCTGCACATGGGCGCAGGTCATGTCCGCTTACCCGCACGCGCGCATCCGTCCCAAAGTCAGCGGCATCCCCGGCGCGTTCCTCGTTCGCGCCGGAGGCCCCGTTACCGGTGGATTCGTCGGTGCGACCGATGACGTGATCATCGACATCGCCGGCCAGGTCGTCGAGACCGACTTCGAACCGGGCGACGGTCACGTCGCGGTCAGCTCGGCCAGCGCGTCATCGCTCGGCTTCGCGTTCGCACAAGAGACACCGACCGGGAGCGGTTCTTTCGTTACCGGACCCAACGGCGCCGACGGTTCCGGCAGCGCGCAACTCACCGTCGACGCGACGGGCGGCGAAGCACTCGCGACCGGCTTGTACGCGGGCACGCGTTTCAACCAGCTGAGCTTCTTGTCGTACAAGACCTACGAAAAGAACCCGTCAACGAACGCGACGACGTTGCAGTTCGACGCCGACTACGACGCAACCGACAACAGCACGGCGTTCCAAGGTCGCGCCGTCTTCGAGCCGAGCATCGCGGGCGCGGCACCGGTCACGAACGACCAGTGGCAGACGTGGAACCCGTTGACGGCCCCTTCGGGCTGGTGGCAAACGGGGAACGCGATTGTCGGCGGGAGCAACGTCGGCAAGGCGTGCACGGAAGCGACGCCGTGTTCGTGGACGCCAGCTGCTCGCCGCGTACCCGAACGCCGCGATTCGTCCGGTGACCGGTCAGAACCTGGGCCAGCCCATCGCCGGTGGCATCTGGCTGAAAGCCGGCGCCAACTGGTCGCCGGGCTTCACCGGCAATGTCGACTCGTTGACGATCGCGATTGCGAACGGTCCGGTGAACGGCACCGCGACGTACGACTTCGAGCCGTAGACCATTTGGTCTACGGCTCAGCCGTTCTGTAGCGGGCAGCCAGTCTGCGCAGTTGACGCAATCCGGAACGAAGCGCACGCGCGCTCCGCGCGATTACACGCGCATGCAGCAAGAGCTTGCCAACTTCTGGTAGAAGAGTGGCTACTGTCGCTGGGAGGCCAGAGTGCGAGCGTTACGCCGAATCGGGAACATTGGGCGCTCGCGCGGCGGCAACCGCCGCGTGGCCTTGATTGCGGTTGGCCTGGTCGCTACCGCCGCGGTTCTCACGATCGGCGCGCCCGCGTGGGCGCACGAAATTCTGCTGTCGGGCCATCAAACGTGCACGAACGGCAATCACGTCGTCACGTGGAAGATCGGCAACAGCGAAGCCAACAAGTCGATGACGATCACGTCGGCGACTGCGAAGTCGGGCGCCACTTCGTATCCGGTGACGGGCTACACCACCGTCGTTGCGGGCGGGGGTTCGACGACTGCCACAACGGTGATTCCGGGCAACGTCTCCGGCAGCGTCACGCTGACCGTGTCGGTCATATGGAGCGACAACTTCACTGCGACAGACCACGCCGCAGTTGGTCTCGGTGGCACGTGCACGCCGGGCAGCACTACGACGTCGACGACCCATCCCACCTCGACAACGACTTCGATCGCGCCGACCACTTCGACGACGAAGCCGACCACGACGACGAGCACCAGCACTTCGACGAGCACGACGATGCCGGCGTCGACCACCACGATCACCGAAGCCGGTTCGACGACTTCACTCGAGCCGACCACGTCGACGAGCACCACGACATCGACGAGCACCACAACGTCGACGAGTACGAGCACGACAGACAACCGAGCCCCCGACGTCGACAACGATCAGCCCGGAGTCGACGACAACGTTGCCGGCGTCGACCACCACGATCACCGAAGCCGGTTCGACGACTTCACTCGAGCCGACGACGTCGACGTCGATTTCGCCGGAAACGTCGACGAGCATCGGTCCCGAAGGCTCGACGGTCCCGCCGCTGGGTTCGACGACGACCTCGATCGCAGCCTCGTCGGGTGACGGATCGCTTCCGTTCACCGGCGGTTCGATCACGGGTCTTACCGTCTTCGGTGTGAGTTGTCTGGCCGCCGGCGGACTCGTGCTGGTACGTCGCCGCCGTCGCGTCGTCTAGCCACTGACCACTCGAAAGAGCAGCGCGTAGGTTGCGCCTGGAGAGTCGCTGATGTGCTCTCCGTGTGCGAAGAGTTACTGCGCGGCCGGTCCAGAACTCACGCTCGCCGGTTTCAGAGTGTGCGAGACGGTCTGAGCATTTCGCGCCAAGACACGTCGTTGACGTACGGCGGGGCCGGCGTCAAGCGCCGTTCGACCCTGCTTCGAGTGAAGCGATCAACGTTCGTGATCGACACGGACCGCACCCTCATCACCGAACTCCACAGCGAAACAAGTATGAACTCGCACGCGACAAGGCGTTGCAGATTCTGCGCGCTCGCCAACCGCACGAGCGCGCGGACACGCAACTGCGCGTCGCACCGCATCGACTAAACGTCTTGTTTGCGCACCTGCCAGATGAGAATCACCGCGGCGCCGAGGGCAGCTTGGCTGACAATGAAGAAGACCCCACCACCGGCTGTGTTCGGGTGCCCAAGTGGATATTTCACGAACTGGTGATACTTGACGAAAAACGCGATACCGAACACCGCCCACACTGCAAGCAAGACCCATGTCGCAACCTTCGCCGTCGAACTCATCGCGCCTCCTCTGGTCGGGTTTCCGAGGAAGTCTTTCGCGGCAACCGTCAGCGACGCCGTCAGGGAACTTTCGGCACGGAAAACGCCTGGAGGTTGCCGTCGGTGGAACCGATGTAGACGAACCCGTTCGCGACCGCGGGCGACGAAGCGAAACCAAACGTCGACGTCGGTCCGTTCATGTTCAAGGACAGGACGGGTGAGCACGAACTGCTGCCGCATCCGTTGGCGTTGAACGCGTACAAGGAGTCGTGGGTCGAGCCGACGTACACGACCCCGTTCGCGACAGCGGGCGCCGTGAACTTCGCGGACGCGTCGGCGACAGACGCGGTCCAGGTCGGCGCGCACGAACTGCTGCCACACCCCTTGGCGTTGAAGGCATCAAAGCTTCCAACCGAGCCGAGGTACACGAACCCATTCGCCACTGCGGGCGACGAATTCAACGCATTGGTGGCGGACCTCCACAACGGTGAGCACGAACTGCCGCCGCATCCGTTGGCGTTGAACGCGTACAAGCTGGCGGAGCCGACGTAGACGACTCCGTTCACCACCGCGGGCGACGAGTTCAGCGCGGCGTTGGTCGCGGCGGACCACAACGGTGAACACGAACTACTGCCACACCCACTCGCGTTGAACGCATACAAATTCCCGTCGAAAGAGGCGACGTAGACGACTCCGTTCACCACCGCAGGCGACGAGTCCACCGCGCCGATGTCTGCGGTCCATGACGGTGAGCACGTGCTCTTGCCACACCCACTCGCGTTGAACACATCCAACCCGCCCTTGAAGAAGCCGACGTAGACAAACCCGTTCGCGATCACCGGCGTCGACACGATGGAGCTGCCGATGAAGGCAGTCCACGACGGCGAGCACGAACTGCTGCCACATCCACTCGCGTTGAACGCATACAGCTTGCCGTCGCCGGAGCCGACGTAGACGACCCCGTTCGCGACCGCAGGCGACGACAGCACGACACCCCCGGTCGCGCCCGTCCACAACGGCGAACACGAACTAGTGCCGCATCCCTTGGCGTCGAACGCATACAAGTTGTGGTCGTCGGAGCCGACGTAGACGATTCCGTTGGCGACGGCGGGGGACGACTCCACATCTCCACCGGTGGCGCCCTTCCAGTTGGCCTGCAACATGGCCGCCCCGGCGAGACTGATGCTGGTGTCGGGACTCCACCGGACGCCGGTCGGGTTGTATCCGAACATCGGCCAATCGCACGCGGCCGTCAGCAACGCCAAGGCCACGACCAAGCCGAACAAACTCCAACGGCGGCCCATGCGACACCCCTCCCGATGGCGCTTCGAACGGTTGCACGAGCCGACGTCAACGTCAACCGGGCAGCCTGAACTCTTCGATAACGATGGCTTGACCGATTCTTTGTGTACGCCGACGGCGAACGATTGGTGAGGCGTGTTTACGGTGCCCGATGCGGCACAACACCTGCGAGCATCGATGAGTTCGCCGAAGGGGATTGGGTGATCCGATTATCGAAGTGCCGCGCGCCCGTCGTCGCGGTGTTCGCAGTCTTCGCGTTCACTGGCATCGCGGGTGCCGCTCCGGTTTCCGCGCAATCGGAGCCGGCGGGGATCCACAAGATCCAACACGTGGTTGTGATCATGCAAGAGAACCGTTCGTTCGATCAATACTTCGGGACGTATCCGGGTGCGGACGGGATCCCGATGAAGAACGGCGTGCCAACGGTCTGCGTCCCTGATCCGAAGACGCACAGCTGCGTGAAACCGTTTGTTGATCATGCCGACGTCAACGGCGGCGGTCCGCACGCACAGGTCGACGCGACGAAAGACATCAACGGCGGCAAGATGAACGGATTCATCGCGCGCGTTCAAATGGCGCAACGCAACTGCGAAGACCCGACGAATCCGGCCTGCACCGCGGCCGCGAAGGCCAGCGGTGGATCCGACGTGGTGGGATACCACACCCAAAGCGACATCCCGAACTACTGGGCCTACGCGCAGAACTTCGTGCTGCAAGATCACATGTTCGAACCGAACGCGTCATGGAGTTTGCCCGAGCACCTCTTCCAAGTGTCGGAGTGGTCGGCCGACTGCTCCCGACACAATCCCGCTTCGTGCACGAACACCGACATGCCGACACCGTCGCCGCCAAACGGAAATCCAACCAGCCCGCCGAAAAAGGGCGCGCCGATCTACGCGTGGACCGATCTCACGTATCTGCTCCACAAGAACAACGTCTCGTGGGGCTACTACGTCGCCACCGGAACCCAACCCGACTGCGAAAACGACGCGGCGTTGAGCTGCGCGCCCGTCGCCCAGAACGCGCAGACGTACGGCATCTGGAATCCGCTGCCGTACTTCGACACCGTCAAACAGGACAAGCAAGAGAGCAACATTCAGTCGGTGCAGAAGTTCGACAACGCCGCCCAGAACGGGACGTTGCCCGCAGTGTCGTGGGTCATTCCGTCGGGCGCTACGAGCGAGCATCCGCCCGATCCGGTGTCGGCGGGCCAGTCTTATGTGACAGGGCTGATCAACACCGTTATGAACGGCCCCGATTGGAACTCGACCGCGATCTTTGTCTCATGGGACGACTGGGGCGGCTTCTACGACCACGTCGTGCCGCCGACGGTTGACGAGAACGGCTACGGGTTACGTGTCCCCGGCCTGGTCGTCAGCCCGTACGCGAAACACGGTTACATCGACCACCAGACGTTGAGCTTCGACGCATACACGAAGTTCATCGAAGACGACTTCCTCGGTGGGCAACGCCTCGATCCGACAACCGACGGCCGGCCTGACCCGCGCCCAACCGTGCGCGAGAACGTTCCCATCCTCGGCGACCTCACGAGCGACTTCGACTTCAACCAAACACCGCGACCAAAAATGCTGCTCTCCGCGCATCCAAGAACGACGCTCGGCGGAGCATCAACGCACTCGATTGGGGCCGCGCCCGGGGCGAATTCGATCGCGCCCGCGCCCGGCACAAACAGCTCCGGCACAAACAGCTGGCTCGGTGAGGCAGTCGCAATCGCAGCAATCGCGTTCGCGGCACTTGCGATCCTTTTCATGCTCGATCGCCGATGGAAGCGCAAACACGCACCACCACCGCGTCGACGCCACCTCACAGATATCGAGCCACCAAACAGATAGGGCCACGAAGAGGCGCGAACTCGCGCGTTGTGTCGATCGCTACCCGTTGGCGGTTTCGACGGGTGGCGGGAAGTTCCGAGATGCGTTGGCGTCGGTGGCGTAGGTGAGTTCTGCCGAGGTTCCGTCGGCGACGATGCGCCGATAGCTCTCTTGCCAGCCGGGGAGTTCGGCGCTCGCCTGTTCCCAATCGACGAAGCTCGCCTCGCTACACCAGTCGTCGAGCCGCGCCATCGTGTGCTTGTGGGGATCGGTGTTGACGAACGAGCGCATCGAGTCGTAACTGTCCCACGACGTGCACGACCACCACGTGTCGTTCGCCTCCGCGAGCGCGTCAGTACCGTGAATGCCCGACGAGCCCTTGGCTTGTTCGACCAGCGCCACCGCCGCAGCAAAGAAGTCGTCGAGTTGCGAGTGGTCGCGCAAGCGCAGACGGGTCACAACAATCACTGGCATGAGTTAACCCCTGAACATCGCGTATGCATTTCTCGCATCGTCGTTCGCGTGCGCGCCGCTGCAAAGAGACGCGGCCGCGAAGGTCGCGATCACGCGACGAAAGCTCGTGGAGACGCCACGACAACGCAACCCATGAGCAGGGTCCAGAGGCTCATCGGGTAGTCCGAGACGCGTTCCATGCCACCGACCCCGAATCCCAGATACAACGAGTCGCTGCCGAACTGGCCCGCGGACGACAGCACCGTACCGACAAGGCCGATCACGGCGAGGACCAGGCCCACCGCGGCGAGGCCCGGACTCACGGGGCGCAACGCCAAGCTGAGGAAGATCACCGCGACACAAACAATCGGAATATTCAACGCGCCCAGCAGATGCAGGCCGATACGCGTGTTCTCCGGTACCAAGCCAACGACGATCTTGCCAACCCCGGCGATGACGAACAGCACGACAGCAACGCGGGAATGAGAGACGGGCGGCCACGCGAACCGCAACAAGACGGCGCCGAGAAGGAACAGTGCGCCGTTGACGATGAATCCGACGTTCATCTCTGTATGGCGAGGAGAACAGACAAGAGCTTTCGTTCCGTGAGGCACCGCGAAGAGGCCGCACTTGGTGTTGCCGAGATCGCTGATGTAGTTGCCCGACCAGCTGTAGGGCGGGTGATGCCACGCGGCGGCCGCGACGAACTGCGCGATGAAGAAAACCACCGTCGACAAGATCCACGCGACGCCACCGACCACGATCTTTCCGCGGTGCGCAGACGAGGCCTCGACCGACGCTTCACTCGAAGCGTGAACCACGGCAACCCTCCCAACCCGACGGCCCGCGTCGCCGACGCTCGGGCCGCGCGTATTCTGCCCGAGCCGATCTCGCAACGCACGCGGCGGCAAGCACCTCTCGACGATCAGGCGTTGCTGGTCGGTGGCGCGGGGAACGCCCGCGTTTCGTTTGCGTCCGATGGGTGTGCGAGCGTCGCTGATCGACCGTCGGCCACCAACCGACGCCAACACGTCTGCCAATCCGGGAGTTCGGCAGTGTCTTGTTCCCAGTCCACGAAACTCGCCTCCGAGCACAGATGGTCAACAAGCTGAATCGTGCTGAGGTGCGGCTCGGTGTGCATGAACGTTTCAATGTGCGCTCGGTCTTGCCAGGCGGTCTTGTCCCACCACACCTCCTGTCCTTCGGCCAACGCGTCGACGCCCAAGTTGCCATCCATCTTTTGCGCCAGCTCGATCACTCCGGTGGCGCGAGTGAAGAACTCATCCAACAGAGAGGGATCCCGCAGCCGAAGGCGGGCCACAACGATGATTGGCATGAGTACCTCCTGCCAGATCGACCGACGTTTCAACGTAGCGAGTCTTACGCTTGCGGGCCCTCCCGTCACGGCGAATGTCAGTACCGGCGCTTCGATGCGAGTCGCGCAGCCCGAGCAATCCGCACGGCACTTGCTCGTCGGCAGCCTCTGAGGAACGGGAACGAGGGTACGTAAACTCCACCAGTGTCAGATCGCGGCGAACCCAGCTCTTTCGGGGCGAGCGCAAACGCGTGGCGCGCGCTCGACCTCGACCGGGTCGTGTTCTTCAGCGACGCTGTGTTTGCTATCGCGATGACCGTCCTGGTGCTGACCCTGGAGATCCCGGCCAACACCAGCGATGCTGAGGTTGCGCACGCGCTGCGAAGCTCACTCCCGTCGGTGTTCAGTTACGCGTTGAGCTTCGCCGTCATCGCAACGTATTGGCTCGTGCACCACCGAATCTTCCGATACATCCAACGCACCGACACCACCATGCTTGTCTTGAATCTCTCGATTCTTGGTGTTGTTGCATTCGTTCCGTATCCAACCTCGGTGCTCGGTCAGCATGGCGAAACCACTGCGGCCGTCGTCTTCTACGCCGCGACGATGGGCGTCCTCGGAAGCCTGAACGTCGCCCTCTGGAGCTACGCCTCGCACATGCACAGGCTCATTCCGAGTGATACGCCCTCGCAGTTCGTCCGCCACGCGTTCTGGCGCAGCGCTACGGCACCAGCGGTCTTTTTCGCCTCGATCCCGATCGCGTTCGTCGATCCGAACCTCGCCAAATGGTTCTGGCTGACGATTGTGATCGTCCACGCGCTGCTCCGACACCACTACGGCAGCATCGCATCGCACCGGGCCACTCCCACCGGACCCGAGGCCTGATTCGTCGCAAATCCCGCGGTACGCGTCCTACGGCTTTTGCGGACGGGTGAGTTGTAGGCCGTCGAGTGCTCCCGCTTGTTGAAGCTGGTCGAGCACACAGGCTTGTGGTTCCATCAACAGGAGGTCTCCGCCGGCGGTACGTGCGCGCTTGGTGAGCCACACGAGCGCGTCGGCGCCTTGCACGTCGCAGGTCTCGAGCGCACTGGCGTCGATGGTGATCACGTCGCCGTCAGAGGTCGGACCATTCAACATGCGCAACAGATGGCGAGACGCGAGACCCTCGAGTCGTCCAACAAGACAAAAGTGCGGACCGACTCCCGCCTCGACTCTCTCGATGCGCATCAGCGGGACGCTTGTTGGCCGGCACTTCGTGTGCGACCGCTCTTGGACACGAACGCCTCTTCACCGGCACGGTCGCGGGCGCGTTGCGCGCGCGGCCGCTGCCTCTTCGGAATCGACCGGCGGTGCGACGACTTTCTCGTTGGCGGTTTGCTTGCGTGTCGTCACGTTGTGCTCCCAGGCGGACGCGGGCGCACCGAGAAGCGATCGCGTGCGAAGCGTTGCCCATCGCGTGCCGCACGCTGTTGGCGACGAGCAAGAAAGCATTCGTCGAGTTCACGCTCAACGACCGTCAGTCGTTGGTGTTCCGATGGTGACAGTCCGGCCCGGCCGCTTGCCTTGTCGAACAGCTCGGAACGCTCCTTGGCAAGAGAAGCGACGCGCCGCTCATTGTTCGCTTGGTCCGCCGCCTGGTCAGTCACCGTGCGGCCCGGGCCCGCTCGCCAAACCAGTGCATGAACCACTCCTCGCGTCGCGTGCGGGTTCGCTGGTCGTGCGCCGCGACGCCGTGGACGTTGCGAGACGCGAGAAGCGGTATGTGTCAATGAGTGTACACGCCCACACAGGGAGTGAATCGGAAAGCGAGTGTGGACGAGGGAAAAGTTGTGCGACCGGTGCGGTCAATGCGGTTGGCGGGCCCGCAGAATCTGGAGGGCCTTGTCGGCGTGCGAGTTCATACTTACTTCGCTGTGAAGCTCCGCGATGAGGGTGCGGTCCGTGTCGATCACGAACGTTGATCGTTTCACTCGTAGCAGGTTCGAACGGCGCTTGACGCCGAACGCCTCGGCAACTGCGCGATCGACATCCGAGAGGAGCGGGTAGTCGAAGTCGTGTTTCTGCGCGAACTGGAGTTGCTTGTCGACCGGATCGGCACTGATCCCCACGCGCTGCGCTCCGACCTCGTCGAATTCGGATTTGAGATCGCGGAAGTGACAACTCTCCTTGGTACACCCGTACGTCATCGCGGCGGGATAGAAGAACAGCACCACTGGCCCGGCGGTCAGCAGTTCGCTGAGACGTCGAACCTGTCCGGTTTGGTCGGGCAACGCGAAGTCCGCGACCGAATCTCCAGCCTTCATGGCCCGAACCTAACGATCCGCGGCAAGAGCACACAACACTGCCTACGCGACGGTCGAAATATGCACGAGAGACGAAGACAGCGGTGGTGCGAAGCTAGGTCGGACCGGGGCGCCACTCCTTCAACCACGCCTCCACCGTTTCGTGCAACCGCTTGAGATCGGTGGCGGTTGCGTTATGACCAGCGACACGCGGAACCTTGCTGTCAAACGCGGCTGCCGCAGTGTCCGAGGTCTCGTCGTCGAGTCGCACGACGACGTCGATGAGTGTCTCGACGACTTCCGCGAGCGCTCTGAGGCGCTGATCGAGGACGGCGAGTTGGTCCGATGGGTCGGCCATCGCAGACTCCTTTCGCGCGCCCGGAACCTCGAGCGTACAGACGCTTCGCGGGTGCGTACACCGTCGATCCCGAAAGTTCGTGAATTACCGCCGCATCGACGCCGTGTCTGGGGATCGGGCGCGGTCAGCGTTCGTCGCGCAGTTCGACGACGCGAAACCAGACGCACACGAACAACGATTCGTTCGTGACCTCGACACCGTGTTTTGCGTAGTAGCCGCAATGACGCCTCGCCGTTGTCGACGTAGTCCAGTTGCCACAGCCCTGCGGTCGCGACCTTGGTGCCCGCGATCGCCAGCGCGGTCAATCGCTCCCGCATCGGTCCCGGATCACCGAACCCGAACGCTCGAAGCCCCTGTGCTCTTGGCCACATCGACCTGGATGCTGCATCCCGCGCCCAGCGCCCCACAACGCCGCCGCCACTACCGGTCCACGTTTGCGAGGGCGAAACCGCACTCTCGCACCCTGTGCAACTGAGTTGTTGTGGGCCGCCCGGGACTCGAACCCGGAACCTGCGGATTAAAAGTCCGTCGCGCTGCCAATTGCGCCAGCGGCCCGAGCAAGGTTCAGCCCCTCATCGTAGGTGACGGCCCCTCCACTACTCTCGCTGACTTCTCAACCCCGGATGCGGAACGGGCGAGCCATGGACACTGAAGCAGAGTTCTTCTTCGCGGGTCTCACTCCCAAAGAACTCATCGTTCTTCGCCGCCTCGTCACCCACGGCACCTACGCCCAAATTGCCGACGAGCTCTTCTTGTCGGTGCAAACCGTCAAGACCCACATCGCGCACATCTACGCGAAGCTCGGCGTGACAAACCGCGGCGCGGCAGTTGCGCGGGCACGGGAGCTTGGCCTGTTGCGCGACGAAGACACCGACGACAACGGCGCGTTTGGTGTCACCGTGCACGCGGTCAAGGACTACTGGTCGGAATACGTGCTCGCAATCCGCGAGCGCGATCGGGCGCGCTACGCCAAGCTCCACCGACCGGACGCGTTCTGGACGGGCCCGCTCGCGACGTGTCGCGGTATCGACGCGATGATCGAACGCAACAAAGAAATCGTCGCCGCGATCCCCGACTGGAACCTCGAACTCATCAACGTCACCATCGACCGCGAACGAAATCGGGCGATGGTCGAGTTCGAACAGAGCGGAACGCACGTCAACGACCTGCCCGCGCCGAACGAACGAACGCTGCCCGCCACCGGGCGCGCGTTCCGTTTCGTCTCCTTGAACATGCTCAACTTCGAAGACGACGGACGGGTGTCGCAGATCTCCATCTACTGGGACTTCCTCGAAGTCATGGACGACCTCGGGCTGCGCGCCGAGTTCGAAGTGACCTAAGCGGCAGCAACCGGTTCGTCGTCGGGCGCGCTGCCGAACCGCGCGCACCGGCAACCGCCCCGCGCAGAACACGGCGACGAGCGTCAACAGTGCGAGCACCGCGAGCGAGGTACGCAGCGCGTCGAGGCGCGCGGTTGTGTTCTCGTCGACGATCGCGTCGGCCGTTTCGGGCGGGACGTTGGCAGCTGCGAGCCCCGATTTCAGCTGCGCGTCCGACACGAAAGGCACGCCGCTCGACAGTTCGGTCTTCGCCGAGTTGGTCACGCTCGCGGGCACGGCCGGGTTGTTCTGCAGGCCCGAGAAGAACGACGCCGTCAACGCCGAGATCAAGACCGCGCCCGCGAGCGCAGTACCAATCGACGCGCCAAGGTTCGTCACGGTGTTCTGGAGGCCGCCGACTTCGCCGGTCTGTTCGTCGGGCACCGACGAAACCGTCACCGCGCCGAGTTGCGAGGCCAGCGAACCGACGCCGAGACCGACGAGCAGCAGCGGCCAGGTGACAACCTCGGGACCGGCGCCCTCTTGCAACAAGGCGATGAGCACGACGAGCCCCACGAAGATCGCGAGGAAACCGACGCGTACGACGCGCCGCGGCGACGCGTGCGGGAACACCTTCGGAATGCCGGCGGCCGCGAGCAGCAACGTCAGCGACAGCGGCAGGAGCCGCACCCCGGTTGCGATCGCCGAAAGCCCGAGCGCGACCGACAAGAACAGCGGGATCACGAAGAAGATCCCGGCTTGCAAGAGGTACTGGAAGAGGAACGCAATCAAGCCACTGCGCAAGATCGGGTTGCGAATCCGAGGATCGAACAACGGTTCTTTGCCGATCCGAATGCGATGGTTCGACCAGGCGACGAACCCGAGCAACACCACGCCGCCGCCGGTCAGCAACCAGACGACGGGTGATACTCCCGCCAACGTCGGCGCGCCGGCTTCCGGCTTCACGAACCCCCACTCGCCCGACTTCAGCACGCCGAACACGATCATCGCGAGGCCGGTCGCCGACAGCACGGTGCCGACGAGGTCGAGTTGCACATGTCCTTCCGGTTCGGCGTCGGCGATCCGGCGCGTGAGCGCCAGGATGATGCCCACCACGATCACTTCGCCCGCGAACACGAACCGCCACGACGCGTACGTCGTGAACAGGCCGCCGATCAACGGGCCGACGGCAACCGCGATCGCGCCGGCCGACGCGACCAAGCCGTACGCGCGCGGACGTTCCGCCCGGTCGAAGTTCGACGCGACGAGCGCGACGATCGCAGGCAGGATCAACGCGGCGCCGATGCCTTCGAGAAACGACCAGCCGATCATCAGAATCGCAAGGTTCGGCGCCAGCGAAGTGGTGAACGAACCACAGCCGTAGATCACGCAACCGATCGCGAACGCGCGCTTGCGCCCGATGATCTGGCCGATCTTGCCGCCGGTGATCATGAACGCGGCCATAACGAGCGTGTACAGCGTGATCGCAGTCTGAATACCGGTGACGTCGGTACCGACGTCCTTGGCGACGGTTGCGATCGCCACGTTCATCACCGACGTGTCGAGCGTCATGAGGAATTGTGCGGATGCGAGCGTCAGCAGCACCGCGCCGCCCGCCTGTTGCGCGACGTTCGCAGTCGTACTTTCCGCACGATCAGCCATCAGGTGAGCCTTCCACACCGGGCGGCACGGGCTCGTCACCGACGAAGATTGTCCACGCCCGGCCGAAGAGATCGTCGAAGATCGGCACGTGCCAGCGCTGCTGGGCGGCGATCATCGGACCGAAGCGCGCCCACAACGCCGCGTTCAAGACCGCGGCCAGTGTGATGACGCGACCAAGCAGATATGCCCACAACAAGAGCACGATCGCGATGCCGATCGTTCCGTACACCGCGCTCTTGCTCTGGATGTAGTACGGAAACCACACGACCGTTACCACGTGCAGGATGCCGACACCGATCGCGAACAATGCGGCACCGGGTGCAAGCGCGATCGGCGGGCACGGTCGGTGCGGGAATCTCCACGAAACGAACCACCAAAGCAAGAACGGGAGCAGCACGTAGAGGGCCAGCGCGAAAACACCGCCGAGCACGCTGCGCTTGAGGAGCTCACCGATCACGATCGACACCGCGATGAGGACCGACACGAAACCGATGAAGACGACGGCGACGCGCGTTGCGTGAGCAAGGTGCACGCGCGGCACACCCCACACGAGCGCGTGCACGATGTTGATCACCTTCATGAACGAACGCGCCGAAAGCATCAGCGCGTACAACGCGACGACGAGCGCACTCGCCCGCGCCCAGCCCGACAAGTGCGCCGCGCTCAAGACCCCCTGCGCGGTGAGGTGCGTCACGCCCCGGCCGTGGAAGAACGACTCGACATCGCGGCCCGTCATGTCGGCGGCGAAGCCGGCGATAATCACGAACACCAACACGTAGGGCACTTGGAACAAGAACACGCGGAACCCGAGCGCGGCCGCCAGTACGGGCGCGCCGGTGTCGGCGTCGTAGCTGAACGCGTCGAACGCGAAACCGACGGTCGGCGACGTCGTGCGCGCGTCTTCCAGGCGGTCACGCCGGCCTTGCACCCAATCTTGGAACCGTTGAACGCGCCCCATCGACCTAGGGAAGAACCTCGCTGGGCACCTCGAAATAGTCCTGGTAGCGCTGCGAACGGGCGCGCCACTCGCCTTCGTCGAGTTGCGTGTCGGCCCATGTGTAGACGTGCTTGCCGAACTTGTCGCGCGGGTTCTGCGCGAGGAATGCGCGCATGCGCGCTTCCGCATCGGGCGTGAGTTCGAACCCGAGCATGTCGTAGACCCGGCCGATCGTCGCGAACGGATCCGCCATGAAGTCGGCGAATTGCGTGTCGACAACTTGGTCGTCGGGCACCGTTCCGTTCTCCCGTGCCGTGACCGTGCGGTCGAGACCGTCGAGAATGATGTCGCCGAAGTCGCGCGCCGCTTCGGGAATCGACGTGTCGTCGCTGGCAAGCGAACGCAGGCGCGCGACGAGCGAGCCCAATGACGCGATGATGCGCAACGGATCACGGTGCGACTGCACGAGCAACGCGTCCGGATACTCGGCGAGCAACGTGTCGAGCGCCCATTGGTGGCCGGGCGACTTGAGTACCCACCGCTGCGCCGGATTGCGCGCTTGCAGGTGCTGCAAGAACATGCGGTGCCACCGGTACGCGGGGCCCATGTCAGCCTCGTAGACGAGCCACTGCACGTACGACGGCACTCGGTATTGCGTCGCGAAGATCAAACTCCGGAAATCCGACGCGGTGATGCGCACACATTCCTGGGCGAGGCGCGCGCCCATCGGGTGCATGGCGCGGAACCCGGGCAACACGAGTTCGACGGCGTCGAGGGTGGCGTCGACTTCCGCGATGCGGGGGTCGGTTTCGTACGTCGCGGTCTCGGGCGGCGGGCACGGCTTGTCGACTTCCCAGGTGCGTGGCACCCGCGCCGCCGGATCCTGCGCGAGCAGGTCGTAGAGGATCGTCGTGCCGGTGCGGCCCTGGCCGACGATGACGATCGGCGGCACGACGTCGATTTCCGCAACCTCGGGATGGGCGTTGCGGTACGCCACGATCTGCAACCGGTCGCTCAGGTAGCCGGTCAGCTCCCCGGCCACGACGGCCCCGCCGAGTTCACTCAGCGCGGCCTCGTTCACCAACGCGTCGACGAGCCGTTCCAAGCCTTCTCGGTAGGAGTCGTCGCCGAAGTCGTCGGAACCAGCCTGTTCGCACGCGTCGGCGATCAGCTGCTTGGCGTCGAGGTCGCTCACAAGCTCAGCCTGGCACAGCCCGCGGGGTCACACCACGGCGTGCGCACACGCGAGAGAATTCACGACGTCAGCGCGGACGGGTTCGCGAGTCAGGAAGGGTGAATGAACGACGACGACGACGCGGCGATCGTGGCCCGCGCCCTCGCCAACGACCCCACCGCCTTCGGTGAGCTGTACGACCGCTGGTTCGATCGCGTGCTCGATCTCTCGTACCGGATCGTGCTCGACACCGGGACCGCGGCCGACGTCGCGCACGACGCGTTCCTCGCCGCCTACCGCAACCTCGGTCGCCTCGAAGATCCCCCCGCGTTCGGCGGGTGGTTGTTGCGTATCGCGCGGAACCGTGCGATCGACCGCTATCGCGCGGCACCGCACACTGCGCCCGTCGGCGATGCGCAGCCGGCGGCCGACGACCGCGCGCCGGACCGGCCCGAAGATGTCATCGGCACGTTCGACGATCCCGCGCGCGTCGCCGAAGACTCCGCGTATGCCGCGCTGCTCTGGGACGCGGTCGACGCGCTCGGCGCACGCGATCGCGAAGTGCTCGACTTGTCGTTGCGGCACGGTCTGTCGCCCGACGAGGTCGGCGACGTCCTCGGCATCAGCCACGAAACCGCGAACCAACTTGTGCAACGCGCCCGGCAGCGTCTCGGGCCGGCGCTCGAGGCGCGCGTGTTGTGGCGCGACGGCACACCGCTCTGCGCGGCGTTGCGCGCCGATCTCATCGCGGCCGACGTCGAGACGTTCGATGGCGAAGCCGTGCGCGTCGTCGACCGGCACGCGGCGGGTTGTCGCGAGTGCACGGAACGCGAGCACCTCCACGTCGATGCGGAGCGCCTGTTCGCAGCGATTCCGATCCTCACGATCGCGGAGCTACGCACCCAGACCGCGTACGCCCTCGCCAACGCGGGTGTGCCGATGCAAGGCTCGAACGCGTTCGACGGCGAGGCGCCGCCCCCCGCGAAACCGCCGAACGGCGGCCGGCGACGCGTCCGCCGCTGGCTCGTTGCCGCAGGCGCAGCCGGAATCATCGTGATCATCGCGTTGATCATCGGCGCGAGCGCGATGGGCCACGACGCGGCTGCGCCGGTGGTCGTCGTCGCCAAATCGACGACGACAAGTTCGTCGACGTCAACGAGTACCTCGACAACCTCGTCGACGTCGACCAGTACGACGACGACAACCACCGTTCCCGTCACGGTGCCGCCGACCACGACAACGACAACCATTGCGCCCGCAGTCGCGGTCTTCAAACTCGCGCCCACGACGGCGGCGCAGGGATATGCGACGAAACCGACGACCGGTCCCGTCCTCACGTGGAGCACGAGCGGCCTCGCGCGCGTCGACGTCTACGACAGCACCAAGGTGTTCGATCGCACGACCGCAACGGGCACCAGCGTTGTGTGTCCGGGTGTCGCGCAAACCACGACGAAGGACACGTGTACTGCCGAGCCGGGAACGTACGTCTACACGCTTGACGGCTTCAACGCGTCGAACAATCTCATCGCGCACCGAACGGTGACGCTGACGATTACTGCCGCGGGACCGTAGACGTCGTTGTCGGCGCGGTGCCGACGGTCGTACTCGACGCCGACGCAACGCTCGTACTCGTTGCCGTCGCGATGGTCGGCAACGGCCGCCCGCATTCGGTCAACGCGTACTGATCGAGCGACACGCGCGCGTCGGCGGCGTCGTCGAAACGCTCTTGGTCGACCGCGGCAATCAAACGGTCGAGATCGGGCTGCAGATTCGCGGGCGTCTCCGACTTCAACTGCTTCACCGTGGCGACGTATTTGGTGACGGCGGTGTTCAGCGCGGCGTTGAACGCTTCCGGATCGGAAACATTGGCGTGGGCGACGACACCGACGATCTCGTCGAGTTGGGCGATGAGCGCGCACGACGCCGGCTTGCCGCTCGGACCACTCTTCTTCGAGCCACCGCTGCAGCCGCCTGCGATCAGCACGACCACGACGACGAACGGCGCCACCCCCCGATGCACGGAGCAACCGTAGCGACCGACTGCTACGCTGTTCCCCTCCCACTGGGACACGAGCCCCCATCGTCTAGTGGCCTAGGACGCCGCCCTTTCACGGCGGTAACAGGGGTTCGAATCCCCTTGGGGGTGCGCAAGTTCGGCAATGCAATGCAACCTGGTCCTGTGGTGCAGTTTGGAGTGCACGCCGCCCTGTCAAGGCGGAGGCCGCGGGTTCAAATCCCGTCAGGACCGCGGAAAGGGCGGCGTTCGCGGCGCCCTTGCCCGGCCGGGTAGCTCAGTCGGCAGAGCACACGCCTGAAAAGCGTGGGGTCACCGGATCGACGCCGGTCCCGGCCACTCATCTCCAACGGGCACCTCGTAAGGTTCGCCCGTGAACATGCGCCGCGCCCTCGTCGTGGCGGTGTGCGGGGTCATCCTCGCCGCCGCCTGCAGTAGTTCGAGCAAGTCGAACGGAAGCGGGAGCGGAGAGACCACAAAGACCGACGCGCCCGTCGCCCAGTTGCCGCAGCCGCTCGCCGTGACCTACCTCAACGGCTTCGCCGCGCCGGGCACGCCCGCGCAATACAACAAGGTCGGCGTGATCAAGGTCGGTCCCGCGAGCGCCAAGAACGTGCTCGTGCTCGAACCGGGAACGTCGGCCGGGAGCGCGTACTTCGTGCCGCTCGCGCAATGGATCGTGCAGAAGGAACCGGGCTGGCAGGTGTGGGCTGTCGAACGGCGCGAGAACTTGCTCGAAGACCAGACGATGCTCACGAAGTACAAGAACCACCAAGCCAACTCGACGCAGCTCTACGACTATTACCTGGGCTGGTTGAAAGACAAGAGCATCACGACGCATTTCACGCCACCGGCCGACTCGACCGTCGAGTTCGCAAAACAGTGGGGCATGAACGTCGCGGTCGAAGACCTGCACGTTGTCATCGGCGCGGCCAAGCAACTCGGCGGCAAGGTCGTGCTCGGCGGTCATTCGCTCGGCGGTTCGGTTGTGACTGCGTACGCAACCTGGGACTTCAACGGACAAGCGGGCGCGGCTGATCTCGCCGGGCTCGTGTACATCGACGGCGGCAGCGGCAACCGCTCGATTACGTCCGCGCAAGCCACGCAAGAACTCAACGCGCTGAACGCGCCGAACCAAACGCCATGGCTCGCGTTCGGCGGTATCGCGGCGCCCTACGCCGGCGTGTACGCGTCGACGGGCGCGGCCGCCGCCAAGTTCGACCCGAGCGCGCCCTCGCTCGGCCAAACGTCGGGACTCTTGCCCGCCGCGCTCGTGCCCAAACAGCGCGCCACCAACCTCGGGCAGTTCGGCTACGCGTTGAACGTGGCAACTTCGCCACCGTCGCTGGCCGCCGCGCAAGCGCACCTCGGCACCGGTTTGACTGCCGACGGCGGCTGGAACGGCGCCGGTGCGCTCACCCCGATCGACCGGTTCGCGGCAATGTTCTCGGGCGCCGACATCCTCGCGGTCGACGGAAGCGAGTGGTACTTCCCGCAGCGCCTGACCGACGACACCCAGGTCGTCAACAACGGCAACGCGAACCCCGCGCAATCGGTGCTGGGCGTGAAGGCGACGATGGGCGACAAGCTGCCGACGTCGTTGTTGATCTACGCCTTCGGCGCCAAGCTCGGCGGTGAAGCCGTTGTCACGGGCGCTCGCCAGCTCGCGGCGCAATCACACATCCCCGACGCCAACGTCACGTCGCAGAACGAGGCGCTGACGTACGCGCACAACGACCCGAACGGCGCCTACCCGAACAACCTGTTCTTCGACGGGTTGCAGAACATGCTCGACAAGCTCAATCGCGCGTAAGCACCATCTGCGTGCAGCGGAACAACGCCATCTTCTTGCCGGTCGATTCGTTGGTGACGACTGCGTCCCACACGTGCGTCTGCCGTCCGAGATGCGCGGGTTCGCACCGGCAGATCACTGTCTCGCCGACGCGCGCCGACGACAAGAAGTTCGATTTCAACTCGATCGTCGTGAACGACGCGCCTTCGGGGATGTTGGCGCCGCAGCCGATTGCCGCACACGTGTCGGCGAGCGCGACAACCGCCGGCGCGAACAAGAAACCGGTGCCGGCGATGAGGTTGTCGGTCACGAAGATATGTCCGATGACGAGATTCTCTGAGGCGTGATCGAACACGCAGCCGAGCTGTCCCGGGACGCGCGTCGAGAAGAACTCGGTCATTGCCACGGCGCGCTCGGCTGCGTTCATTCTCCGCAACGGTAGCGATGAGTTTGTGCCGAGCCGGCGGTCAAAGATTGTGAAGGGAGAAGGCCATGGACCAAGCAGCAGCCGCGGCAGACTCGTTGCGCAAGCTCGAACCGCTGATCGGTGAATGGACGCTTTCGGCGTCGGCGCCCGACGGCGAACCCTGGCCCGGCGGCGGCCGTGCTGTGTTTGCGTGGGACACCTCGGGCGCGTTCGTCACGCAACGGACGACCATCGACCAGCCCGAGGCGCCCGACAGCTTGTGCATTATCGGGTGCGACGCCGAGAACGGCACCTACTTCCAGCTCTACAGCGACGCTCGGGGCGTGTGTCGCGTCTACGAGATGACAATCGCCGGCCGCGAGTGGACGTTGACGCGGCGCGGTGATCCGTTTCCGCAACGGTTCACCGCGACGATCAGTGACGACGGAGCATCGATGTCGGCGCGCTGGGAACGCGCCGACGACGGCGAGAACTTCGCCCCCGACTTCGACATCGCCTACCGAAAGGTCCGGAAGGGATCATGAGCACGACGTTCCCGAACGAATCGGCGGAGTACCGGGCCGCGCGCGACGCGTTGCTGGAACAAGAGATCGAGCTTCGCCGCGTCACGGAAGCAGTGGCCGAAGCGCGGCGCGCCCTGCCGCCCGGCGGGGTTGTGCCCGAGAACTACGTCTTCGACGCGATGGATCCGACCGGAAAGCCCACGACGGTCACGTTCCTCGACCTCTTCGCGCCCGGGAAGGACTCCTTGTTCGTCTACAACATGATGTTTCCGCGCAGCCCGGAAGAAGACCTGCCGTGTCCGTCATGCACGCAGTTCCTCGACGCGTTCGACGGCGTCGCCGACCACGCGCGCCAGCGCATCAACGTCGCAATCGTCGTGAAGACGGCGCTCCCGCGTGCGCTCGCCCACGCCGAA
This sequence comes from uncultured Actinomycetes bacterium, assembly GCA_963841195.1. GTDB lineage: Bacteria > Actinomycetota > Acidimicrobiia > IMCC26256 > PALSA-610 > CAWJBX01. Next base: position 626,334 of record CAWJBX010000008.1, read on the forward strand.
ACGCGGGGCTGGCGCCACCTGCGCTTCGTGTCATCCGCACACAACACCTTCAACCGCGACTACCACGGCGAAAGCACCGACGGCACGGAGCAATACCCGATGGCGAACGTCTTCCGTCGAGACGGCGACACGGTCCGCCACTTCTGGGGATCGGAATTGCTGTACGCGCCGTCCGATCCGGAACAAGACCCGCGGGCCGGCGACACGATCGATCCGTTGTGGAATCTTTTCGACCTGACGCCGGACGGTCGGTCGACCGATTGGTACCCGGACTTCAACTATGCGTAGAACGCGAAAACGCGGCGCCCGTCATGTCGGCGCCGCGCTTACGCGGACAGTTCATGTTGTTCGCCGGGTCGCTTACAGGTGTTCGGCGTCTTCGGTCTGCGCGAGGAACTGACGGATCTCGCTCGCACGGAAGCGACGGTGGCCGCCGAGAGTACGGATCGCCGAGATCTTGCCGGCGCGCGCCCAGCGCGTGACGGTCTTGGGGTTGACGCGGAACATCGCCGCGACCTCAGAGGGAGTGAGAAGGGCTTCGTCGTCGTGGGTATCCATAACTTCCACCTTGATCGTCGAGGGTCTTCGTTTGCGGATCTGAGGAACGTGCGAGGAAGTTGCTTCCGTGCCCCACGTCCGTTCGGCAGTTCTCGACGTCCATGTCGGTGCGGCGAAACCCGGGCGGCGTCGATGGCGCGTGTGACGGCACCGTCTCCTCCACCCGAAGCCCGTCGCGGGCTTCCCACTTCCCGCATCCCCTCAAGCGCTTTCAGTGAAAGCACCAGAGGCGATGTAGGCCGTGCGCACTATTCTAGGGCAACCGGGCAGAGTGTGCACTAAGGCCCGGAACGGCCGTGTACGTACCCGATCTTCGGGCGAAAATAAACCTTCTTTTTCCAGATTCGCCCAGGATTTGGGAACGCGTCCGTTCTCAGCGTCCGGTCAGAAAAGTTTGCCCGCGGCCGTCGGTGACGGCGCCGATCTCGTAGGCGTCGTGGCCCGAAGCCCGCATCGAGTCGAGCGCTTCGGGGACAGACCCGTCGGGCACGACCGCGATCATCCCGATCCCGAGGTTGAAGACGCGCGCCATCTCGTCGTCGCCGACCGCGCCCGCCGCGCTGGATCTCACCGAAGATACGCGGCACCTCCCACGTGCCGAGCTCCACGCGCGCGTCGCAATGCGAAGGGAGCACACGGTCGAGGTTGCCGGGGATACCGCCCCCGGTCACGTGCGCGAACGCGCGCACGTCGACATGACGGCGCAGTTCAAGCAGCGCGGGCGAGTAGATGACGCTCGGAACGAGCAGTTCGTCGCCTAACGAGTGATGCGCGCCATCCCACGCGGGCCCGTCGAGTGAACGGTGCGCGCGATCGAGCAGCGCGGCGCGCGCGAGTGAGTAGCCGTTGCAACGAAGGCCCGGACTCGCGAAGCCAACCAGACGATCCCCGGGCCGAATCTCGCTCGGCAGGGTCGCGCTGCGTTCCACGACGCCGACTGCAAAACCCACGAGATCGAACTCACCCGGTTCCATAACGCCCGGGTGCTCCGACATCTCGCCGCCGAGCAACGCGCATTCCGCGGTGCGGCAACCGACCGCGACCCCTTCGACGAGTTCGTCGATCTCGTCGGGCACGACGTGGCCCACCGAGATGTAGTCGAGGAAGAACAACGGCTCGGCCCCGAGCGCGGCGATGTCGTCGACCGACATCGCGACGCAGTCGATACCGATCGTGTTGCGCCGATCCACGAGGCGTGCGATCGCTGATTTCGTGCCGACACCGTCGGTCGACGACACGAGCAACGGATCTCGGTAACGCTTCCAGTCCAGCGCGAAAAGGCCGCCGAAGCCGCCGATATCGCCGATGACTTCCGGACGGAACGTCGAGCGGACGTGCTCCTTGATGCGCTCGACCGCCTTGTCGCCCGCGGCGATGTCGACCCCCGCGTCGGCGTAGGTCAGCGCGTCGTCGGGCTTGGTCACGAGATTCGGAGCGACGGCGCGGGAACGTCGACTTCGAGTACGTGTTTGGTGTCTTCGTCGGGAACCGGCACCGGATAGTCGCCCGTGAAGCACGCGCTGCAAAAGGCCGACTCCGGCGAACCCGTCGCCGCGACAAGCCGCTCGAGATCGAGATACGCGAGCGAGTCGACACCGAGGAAGTCGGCGACTTCACCGACCGACATGTCGGCCGCGAGCAGGTCGCTGCGCTTGCCGGTGTCGAGGCCGTAGAAGCACGGCCAGCGATACGGCGGCGAACTCACCCGGAAGTGCACTTCGGTGGCGCCCGCCTCGCGCAACAACGCGATGATCTGGCGCGTTGTGGTGCCCCTGACGATCGAGTCGTCGACGACCACCAAACGCTTGCCCCCGATGGTGTCGCGCAACGGGTTCAGCTTGAGCCGCACGTTGGTGCCGCGCCGTTTCTGATTGGGCTCGATGAACGTGCGCCCGACATAACGGTTCTTCACGAAGCCGTCGCCGTAGGGAATGCCCGATGCGCGCGCGAACCCCTGCGCAGCGGGCACGCCCGATTCGGGCACCGGCATCACCATGTCGGCCGCGGCCGGCGCCTGGCGGGCGAGTTCTTCACCCATCCGCTGGCGTGCGCCGTGCACACTGTGGCCGTAGAGCTGCGAGTCGGGCCGCGCGATGTAGACGAACTCGAAGACGCAGAGCTTCGGCTTGGGCTCGGCGAAACGAATCGACCGCACGCCCGACGCGTCGATCGCGACCATCTCGCCCGGTTCGACGTCGCGGACGTAGTGCGCGCCGACGAGGTCGAGCGCGGCCGTTTCGCTCGAGATCACCCAGCCGCCGTCGAGCTTGCCGAGCACGAGCGGGCGGAAACCGTGGCGGTCGCGGACACCGAACAAATGCGCTTCGTCCATCAACACGAACGAGAACGCGCCCTGCAAGGTGGGCAGCACCTTCGTCAGTGCCCGCTCGAGGTCACGACCGTCGGACCGAGTGTCCTTGTCGTCGTCGTACTCGCGTGCGAGCAGCTCGCCGACGAGCTCGCTGTCGCTCGTCAGCACGCCGGGCAACATGCCCAGGTCGTCGGCCAGCTCTTCGGTGTTCGTGAGGTTGCCGTTGTGGCCGAGGCAGAAGCCGGCATCGCCAACGCTGCGGTAGACGGGCTGCGCGTTGCGCCAGGTGCTGCTGCCGGTCGTCGAGTAGCGGACGTGGCCGATCCCGAGGTGGCCTTCGAGCGGCGCGATCTTGCGCTCGTCGAAGACCTGGGTGACGAGGCCCATGTCCTTGACGACCGTGATCGTCTCGCCGTCGCTCACTGCGATCCCGGCCGACTCCTGCCCGCGGTGTTGCAGCGCGTAGAGACCGAGATACGACAAATGCGCCACCGGCTCACCGGGGGCGTACACACCGAAGACGCCGCACGCGTCCTTGGGCCCGTTCAGCTCCGCGTCCAAGAGGTCCATTATCGCATGGGCGCGCGGTCGTTTCGTAACCTGCCGCCCGTGTCATCGACCACAGATCTGCCGGGCTGCTGCCTCTGGTTCACCGGGCTCTCGGGCGCGGGCAAGAGCACGATCGCGAACATCGTGGTCGAGCAGTTGCGAGACCGCGGCCGGCGCGTCGAACTGCTCGATGGCGACGAGGTGCGCGAACACCTTTCGAGGGGCCTCGGATTTTCCAAGGAAGACCGCGACACGAACATCCGGCGCATCGGATGGGTCGCGGCGGTGTTGGCGCGCAACGGCGTCGTGTCGGTGACGGCGGCGATTTCGCCGTACCGCGCCGTGCGCGACGAAGTGCGCGGTTGGATCGACAACTTCGTCGAGATTCACGTCGCGACGACGCTCGAAGAGTGCGAGGCGCGCGACGTGAAGGGTCTGTACGCGCGGGCGCGCGCCGGCGAGATTCCCGAGTTCACCGGGATCTCGGATCCCTACGAATCGCCGCTCGACCCGGAGATCACGATCGTCACCGTGGGCAAGACGCCGGAACAGTCCGCGGGCGAGGTCGTCGCCTGGCTCGAAGCCCACGGCCTCGCGTAAAAACTGCTCCATCTGATGGCGCACTTTTTCCCGCTATGCGCGACGAACTGCGCCATCTGATGTTGCAATTAGTGGCGCATCAGGTTCGGGATGGCGTCACGCCACGCGGAGGTCGCGTCGGCGAGCGCGACGTCGAACACGCCGCGCCAAACGAGCCGGTCGCCGCGTGCCGCGCCGATGACGCGCGCCTCGACACCCGCGGCCGCCGCTTGACTGAGCACCAGCGCGCTCGCTTCCCGGTCGACGCTGCAGACGACAACTGACGCGGGCTCGGCGAAGCACGCCTCCGCGCTTGTGCACCCGGCGAACGAGGCTTCGACGGCAAATCCAACCGAGCCGCCGATCGCCATCTCGGCGAGCGCGACTGCGAGGCCGCCGTCGCTGACGTCGTGCACACCGTTGACGCTGCGGTCGCGCACCAGCTCCGACACGAGACTGTGCACCGCACGCGCCGCGTCGAGATCGGCGGCCGGCGGGAGACCGTCGCCGAGACCGTGCACAACCGCGGCCCATTCGGATCCGCCGAGTTCGGGGCGCACCGTTCCGATCACGACGATGTCGTCGCCTGCGGTCAGCTCGGCAACCGGCGGACGGTCGCGCAGTTGGTCGATCAGTCCGAGGACGCCGACGACCGGAGTGGGGTCGATGTCGGCGTCGTTCGACGTGTTGTAAAAGCTGACGTTGCCGCCGATCACGGGAATGCCGAGCGCTTCGCACGCTTCGCTGATCCCTTCCACGACTTCGGCGAACTCCCACATCACTTCCGGATGTTCCGGATTCCCGAAGTTCAAGCAATTGACGAGCGCGAGCGGACGCGCACCCGCGCACGCGACGTTGCGCGCCGCTTCGAGCACCACGAGCCGCCCGCCGGTGCGCGGATCGAGCTTGCAGAAGCGGGCTTTTCCGTCGGTCGCAAGCGCAAGACCCTTCGCCGAATCAGGAACGCGCAAGACGGCGGCGTCGCCCCCCGGGCCGACGACGGTGTTCAAGAACAACTGATGGTCGTATTGGCGCGCGATCCATGTCTTGTCGGCGATCGTCGGCGTCGCCAACAGTGCGAGCAGTTCGTTCGAGAGATCAGCGCCGGCCGGGAACTTGTCGCGCAACTGCGCGCCCGGATCGTTCGCCTGGCGCGCGTCGAGGTCGCGCGGCCGAGCGCGCGGCCGGTCGTACCGCGGGCCGTCCCCCAAACTCTCGACCGGAACATCGGCAAGCGCGTCGCCGTCGTCGTCGCGCTCGCGGTCGAACACACGAAAGCGTTGCGAGTCGGTGACGCGCCCGACAACCGTCGCGCGGATCTCCCACCGTTGTGCGAGCGCGAGCACCGCATCGAGCTTCGCCGGTTCGACGATCGCGAGCATGCGCTCCTGGCTCTCCGACGTCATCACTTCGACCGCGTTCATCTCGGGTTCGCGGCGCGCGACCTGCGCGATGTCGACGTCCATTCCGGCGTGCCCGGCGGCCGCCGTCTCTGACGCCGCGCACGACAGTCCGGCCGCGCCGAGGTCCTGCACGCCGACTGCGAGCCGAGCGTCGAGTAGTTCGAGCGTCGCTTCGATGAGCCGTTTCTCCTCGAACGGATCGCCGACTTGCACGGAAGGACGCTTCGCTTCGTCGCCTTCTTGGAACGCGGCCGACGCGAGCACGCTCGCGCCCCCGATGCCGTCGCGCCCGGTCGCAGAACCGAGCAACACCGCGACGTCGCCCGGCCGTTCGGCACGTGCGAGGACAAGTCGATCGACCGGCAAGATGCCGAGGCACAACACGTTCACCAGCGGGTTGCCGCGGTACGTGTCGTCGAACACCGCTTCGCCACCAACAGTCGGCACGCCGACCGAGTTGCCGTAACCGGAAATGCCCGACACCACACCCTCGAACAAATAACGCGTGCGCGCGTCAGTGAGGGAGCCGAAGCGCAGCGGGTCCATCAACGCGATCGGCCGCGCACCCATCGAGAAGATGTCGCGGATGATGCCGCCGACGCCGGTCGCCGCGCCTTGGTACGGCTCGACCGCGGACGGATGGTTGTGGCTCTCGATGCGCACCGCGATCGCGATGCCGTCGCCGATGTCGACAACACCCGCGCCTTCACCCGGGCCGACGAGCACCCACGGTGCTTCAGTCGGGAAGCGGGAGAGCAGCGCGCGCGACGACTTGTAGGAGCAGTGCTCCGACCACATGACCGAGTACATCGCGAGCTCGAGGTGCGTCGGCTCGCGGCCGAGTTCGGCCACGACCGCGGCGAGCTCGTCGTCGGTCATGCCCAACCGCTTGTGCAGCGCCTCCGCCATCGGGCCGATCGTACCGACCGCCAAATGTGCCACAATGACTCGTTCGACAATTGGCGAAATGGAGAGCGACGAGATGCCGACAAAGACGAAGAAGGCCGCCATGTCCGACGAGCACAAGGCTGCGCTCGCCGAGGGCCGGAATCACGCTCGCACAGTCGGGAATTACCTCGAAGCGCTCGACGCCAACAAGCCCAAACGAGGCCGCAAACGGACCAGCGAGAACGTGAAGAAGCGCCTCGCAACCGTGGAATCCGAGTTGAAAGGCGCGTCGGGTTTGAACCGCTTGACCTTGCTGCAAGAACGGCGCGACCTCGAAGTCGAGCTTGCCGGCATGCAGGGCGCGGGCCCCGATCTCTCCGAACTCGAGACAGAATTCGTCAAGGTTGCCAAGGACTATTCGGCCCGCAAAGGCATCTCGTACGGCGCGTGGCGCGAGTTCGGCGTGACGCCCGAAGTCCTGAAAAAGGCCGGCATCACACGCGGGTCGTGAGCGGCGAACTCGTCACCCCCGATACGCGTTATCGGGAGTCGTACATTGCGGCGCTGCGCGAGTTTCACGCCGAAGACTTCAACACTGATCTCGACGCCGATGCCCTCGTCGAGCCGCGCGCCTTTGCGGCGTTCGTGGCCGAACTGATTGCGGCCGCACTTCCCGAGACGCCGCGCCCCGAACACTGGGTTCCCGGCACGAACCTTTGGTATGTCGTCGACGACGAGTACGTCGGCTCGTTGCAGATCCGCCATCAGCTCACTCCGCCGCTCATCATCTTCGGCGGCAACATCGGGTACGAGGTGCGACCGAGCGCGCGTCGAAGAGGTCACGCGACGCGGATGCTCGCGCTTTCGTTGCCCGTCGCGCATTCGCTCGGCATCGAACGCGCACTCCTCACGTGCGATCACGCGAACATCGCGTCGCAGAAGGTGATCGAAGCCAATGGCGGCGTGCCCGACACCCCGACCGCTTTGAAACGCCGCTACTGGATCGCTACTGCTTGACCCACGCGGTCTGGCGTAGCTCCCACATCACGGTCGCTTCCGGACCGCTGGATTCGAGCGCGCGCAACTCCGCGATGAGGTCGGGATCGCCGTTCCAGTTGACCGCGTTGCGCCAGAACATCGCAGCCGCGCGCGCCACCGGCACGGGGTGCTCGACGACTCTGTCCAGCAGTCGCGCGCAACCGGGTACCTCGCCGTCGAGGACATCGCCCGCCCACAGCGTCGCCCCTTGGGCGCCGACGACAGCGGTGACGGCGCGTTCGTATTCGTCGAACAGGTCGAGGTCGCTGCGATAGCGCACCGGTTCCTCGCACGCGAGCACGCCGCCGGCGAGAACCGCGTCCGACCAGTTCTGCAGGGCTCGGGCCGGGTCGGGCAAATGACCGAGCAGGCAGCGCCCGAAGACGAGGTGCGCCGGCAACCGCAGCGGTGCGGTGATGTCGGCTTCGACGAAGAACACGTTCGGTGCGCGCACACGCGTGCGCGCTTCGGCGACCATCGCGGCCGACGCATCGAGACCGGTCACGAATCCGTCCGGGAACGCATTGCGCATCAACGCCGACGTGAAGCCTGGTCCACAACCGAGATCGATCAGATACCGCCGCGTGCCCTGCGCCAGCTCACCCAGGAACGAGCGCGTCGGCTCGGCGAACGTGTCGGCGACCAATGCGAGGCGCTCGCGCGCAAGCTCACTGTCGCCGAAGGTGTACGTCACACAGAGATGTTCGCGCGATCAGCCGCGGCCGCGAGCAGGGATTTCAGCAAGACGACACCGTCGTCGGAACCGAGCAGCGCATCGGAGGCGCGCTCGGGGTGCGGCATCAGGCCGACGACGTTGCGGCCGGCGCTGCAGATGCCGGCGATGTCATCGAGGCTGCCGTTCGGGTTGTCGACGTAGCGGAACACGACGCGCTCGTCGGCGTGCAACTCGTCGAGCGTGCGCGCGTCGCACACGTAGTTGCCTTCGAAATGGTTGATCGGAATGCGTAACCGGGCACCCACTTCGGCGAGCCGCGTCAACGGTGTGGTCGTGGTTTCAACGCGGAGCTCCGCGGCTTCGCACAAGAACTTGAGACCGGCGTTCTTTTGCAGCGCGCCCGGAAGCAGATGCGACTCGCACAACACTTGGAAACCGTTGCAGATGCCGACGACCGGACCGCCGGCGCGTGCGAACTCGGTCACCGCGTTCATCACCGGTGAGAAGCGCGCGATTGCACCGGTGCGCAGGTAGTCGCCGTGGGCGAAGCCGCCGGGAACGACGACGGCGTCGACACCGTTGGTCTTCGCGTCACCGTGCCACAGGATTTCGGCGTCGCCGCCGAGCGCTCCGATCGCCCGCACGACGTCGTGCTCGCAGTTCGTGCCGGGAAACAGCACGACCCCGACCCGCGCACTCACGAAATCGTCACTTCGTACGCTTCGATCACCGGGTTCGCCAACAGCCGCTCGCACATCTCTTTGACTTGGGCAGCCGCGGCTTCGGCATCGCGCGCGTCGACGACCAACCGGATCGTCTTGCCGATGTGCACTTCCGTCACGTTGGTGTAGCCGAGCGCGGGGAGTGCCCGCTCGACGGTCGCGCCCGCCGGGTCGGCGATTCCGGGAAGATGCGTGATCTCGACGTGCGCGATGAATTGAGCCACGGCGCGAAGATTAGTCATCGTCGACGTCGTACCAATCGTCGAAACCCTCGCCGGTAATGAGCTCGTACGCCTCGACGTACTTCGCGCGCGTCGCAGTCACGACATCGGCCGGCATGCGCGGCGCGGGCGGTTCGTGGCCCCAACCCGTGCCGTCCATGTAGTCGCGTACGAACTGCTTGTCGAACGACGGCGGCGACTCACCGACGCGGTACTCGTCGCGCGGCCAATAGCGCGACGAGTCAGGCGTCATCATCTCGTCGATCGCGATGATCTCGCCGTCGAGGTCGCCGAATTCGAATTTGGTGTCGGCCAGGATGAGCCCCTGACTCGCGGCGCGCGCCGCTCCGAACTCGTACAACCGCAACGACGCTTCCTTCACCTGCTCGTACACGTCGCCGCCGACGAGCGCGATCGCCTCGTCCGGCGTCAGCGGCATGTCGTGACCCTCGTCGGCCTTCGTCGTCGTCGTAAAGAACAGGGCCGGCAGTTGTTGCGCGAGCTGCAGACCTGCCGGCGCTCGTTGGCCGCCGATCGTCCCCTGTTCGGAATATTCGCTCCAGCCGCTGCCGAACAGGTAGCCGCGCACGACACACTCGAGCCGGATCGGCCGGGTCGCGCGCACCAGCGTGGCGCGGCCGCCGACTTCGCCCGCCGTCTCGGGAAAGTCGGTCGGGTCGCAGGAGATCACGTGGTTCGGGATGATTCCCTTGGTCTGTTCGAACCAGTAGTGCGAGAGTCCGGTCAGGACGCGGCCCTTGTCGGGGATCTCGTCGGGCAGCACCACGTCGAACACCGACACGCGGTCGCTCGCGACCATCAGCAGCGCGTCGTGGCTGACTTCGTAAAGCTCGCGCACCTTGCCCGAATACAAATGCGGCAACGCGGTGTTCATCGTTCTCCTGCATCGAGCGCGTCGAAGGTGTGGTTCACGTTTGCGAGCGCGCGCTTCAAGTCGAAGCACGCGTCGAGCCGAGCATCGTCGAGGACCGCGCGCACGTCGGGGTCTTCCCCGAGCAGTTCCCGGAACGAGCGTTCGTCCTGCCACGCTTTCATCGCGTTGCGCTGCACGATCCGGTACGCCTCGTCGCGCGTCCGGCCCGCCTCGACCAACGCCAGCAACACCGGCTGGCTGAACACGAGGCCGAACGACGCGTCGAGGTTCCGGAGCATGCGTTCGGGATAGACCCGCATGCCGTCGACGATCTGCGTGAATCGCGTGAGCATGTAGTACGCGAGGATCAACGAATCGGGGAGAACGATCCGCTCGACTGACGAGTGCGAGATGTCGCGCTCGTGCCAAAGGGCGATGTCTTCGAGACCAGCTTGCAAGTTCCCGCGCACAACGCGTGCGAGCCCGGTGAGCTGTTCGCACTTCACGGGATTGCGCTTGTGTGGCATCGCGCTCGATCCCTTTTGCTCGCCCTCGCGGAACGGCTCTTCGGCTTCCCGAACTTCGGTGCGTTGCAGGTGCCGGATCTCGAGCGCGAACGATTCGACAGACGCCGCAACCGATGCACACGCGTACAGAACTTCGGCGTGGCGGTCGCGGGCCAACACTTGCGTCGACGGCGCGGGGACGAGCCCGAGCCGAGCGCACACGAACGCTTCGACCGCGGGGTCGACGTTGGAATACGTGCCGACTGCGCCGCTCAACCGGCCGACAGCGATGACATCGCGCGCCCGGTCGAGCCGTTCGCGATCGCGCCGCACTTGCAGCGCCCAAAGTGCAAGCTTGTTGCCGAAGGTCGTCGGTTCAGCGTGAATGCCGTGCGTGCGGCCGACCATCGGCGTGTCGCGGAACTCGTGAGCGCGACGCGCGATCGTGTTCTCGAGCGCGGCCGCCGCGTCGCGAATGAGATCGAGGGCGCGCGTGACCTGGAGCGACAGGCCCGTGTCGACAACGTCCATCGACGTCAGGCCGTAGTGCACCCACTTGCCCGCGGGCGGGCCGATCGCCGCCTGCACGACGTCGACGAACGCGGCGACGTCGTGGTCGGTGATCTTCTCGCGTTCGTGCACGGCGGCAACGTCGAACGACGCGCGGTCGCGAATCGCGCGCGCGTCTTCGGCTGGGATGACACCGAGATCAGCTTGGGCTTCGCACGCGAGGACTTCGACTTCGAGCCACGCGCCGAAGCGAGCTTCGTCGGTGAACAGTCCTGCGATTTCGGGGGGTGAATAACGAGGAATCAAGTGAGTGCCTGTGACGCGATATCTCGACGGTAGTGGACGCCCGGCCACGAAATCTCGGCGATTGCGGCGTACGCGGTGTCTCGCGCCCCCGAACGTCAGCGCCGGTTCCGACGACGGTAACGACCCGTCCACCTTTGGTAACGATCTGTCCGGCGTCGCCGGTCGCGGTCCCGGAATGGAAGACGGCGACGCCGGTGTGTGCGCCGGCGCGGGCGAGACCGGCGATCGGGTCACCCGTGTGGGCCGGCGCAGGCGGATACCCCTCGCTCGCGAGAACGACGCCGACGGACGCAACGTCGTCGAGCACGACCGGCGTCTCAAGGCAGCCGGCGGCCGATTCCGCGAGATGCAGATAGAGGTCGCTCGCAATTCGCGGCATCAGCACTTGGCACTCGGGATCCCCGAAGCGCACGTTGTATTCGAGAACGCGGGGCCCGGACGGCGTCAGCATCAAACCGCAATACAAGACACCGCGATACGTAGCACCGCGGCGGTCGAGCTCGTGCAACGTCGGCAAGATCGCGCGCTCGAGAACTTCGGAGACCGTTTCGTTCCGAACGAACGGCACCGGTGAGTACGCCCCCATGCCTCCGGTGTTCGGACCTTCGTCGCCGTCGAATGCTCGCTTGTGGTCCTGCGCGACACCGATCACTTCAGCACGCGTGCCGTCGCACAATGCGAAGACCGAGAGCTCCGGACCATGCAGCGCTTCCTCGATTACGCATGTGCGGCCGGCATCGCCGAACGCCGCGCCCGACAGATACGCGCGCACCGCCGCGCGCGCCTCGTCGATCGAGTCGGTCACGACCACGCCTTTACCGGCCGCCAGACCGTCGGTCTTCACGACATAGGGCGCGCGCATCGTCTTGAGATACGCGTCGGCCGCGTCTTCACCGCCCGCGGTGAAGGTCGCATGACCGGCAGTCGCGACTTCGGCCGCGACCAGCACGTCTTTCATCCACGCCTTCGAGCCTTCGAGCCGGGCCGCGGCCGCGCTCGGCCCGAACGCCAAGCGGCCCGCGGCGGTCAGCGCGTCGACGACGCCCGCGACCAGGGGATCCTCGGCCCCGACCACGACGAGATCGGCGTCGATCTTGGCCGCCAGTTCAGTCACCGCGACCGGATCGGTCGTCGTCACCGGCACGCACTCGCCGAGTTCGGCAATCCCGGGGTTGCCGGGCGCACCGACGATCTCGTCGACGTGCGGCGAGCGCGCAAGGGCCCACGCGAGCGCGTGCTCGCGCCCGCCACTGCCGACAACGAGGACGCGCGTCGCCACGCTTACGCGGCCCGGGGCCGCACGATCGTCTGATCGCGCGCGGGGCCGACGCCCACGATGCTCACTTCAACACCCGCGAACTCTTCGATGAAGTGCACGTAGTCGCGCGCCTGTGACGGCAAATCTTCGACGCGCGCTGCGCCGTCGATGTCGACGCCCCATCCCGGCAACGTCTCGTAGACGGGACGAACTTTGTGCAGCACCGACTGGTGGTACGGCACGTGGTCGTAGCGCTTGCCTTCGTCGTCGACATACGCGATACACACTTTCAACTCTTTGAGCGACGACAACACATCGAGCTTCGTGAGCGCGAGCTCGGTGCACGTGTTCAGCCGCACCGCGTGCTTCAACATCACGAGATCGAGCCAACCGGTGCGACGACGGCGCTTCGTGTTCGTACCGAATTCGGCGCCGCGGTCGACCAACAAGTCGCCGACCTCGTCGCCCTCGAACAACTCGGTGGGGAACGGACCGCTGCCAACGCGCGTCTGGTACGCCTTCACGAGCCCGACGACGCGCTGAATCGCAAGCGGCCCAACGCCCGCGCCGGTGCACACACCACCGGCAATCGGATTACTCGACGTCACGAACGGATAGGTGCCGTGGTCGAGGTCGAGATACGTCGCTTGCGCGCCTTCGAACAGCACCCACTGCTGGGCGTCGAGCGCTTCGTGTACGAGGTGCACCGAGTCGTCGATCAGCGGCGAAAGCTGCGGCACCATCGCGAGATAGCGCTCGGCGAGCTCCTTGGCGTCGATCGGCAAGCGGTTGTAGACCTTTGCCAACACGCCGTTCTTTTCGCGCAGCGCCAAGTCGAGCTTCTCGCGAAAGATCTTGGGATCGAGCAGGTCTTGCACGCGGATGCCGACGCGCAGCGCCTTGTCGGCGTACGCGGGGCCGATGCCGCGCTTGGTCGTACCGAGTTTGTTCTTGCCGAGGTAACGCTCGGTCACGCGGTCGAGCTCTTGGTGATACGGCATGATCAAGTGCGCGTTGCCGGAGAGCCGGAGGTTGCGGGCGTCGACGCCTTTCGACTCCAGCATCTCGATTTCCTCGAGCAACACGGCCGGATCGACGACGACGCCGTTGCCGATCACGGGTGTCACCCACGGATAAAGCACGCCGCTCGGGACGAGTTGGAGCTTGAAGACCTCGCCGTCGACGACGAGCGTGTGGCCCGCGTTGTGACCGCCTTGATAGCGGACACACATCGACGATTCCTTCGCGAGGTAGTCGGTGACGCGACCTTTGCCTTCGTCGCCCCACTGCGTACCGACGATCACTGCGCCGGGCATGAGGACCTCTGATCAACGCTCCGCCGTACCGGGGTCACGTTGGGGAAATGGTAGCCGACGACACCGAGCGTTGCGTAGCCTCGCCGCAGTGCGCTGGCTCGGGATTCCTTACGCGAATGCGGCGCGATTCGCAGCGCCGGTCGCCGTGCCGTTCGACAGTTCGCGTTCATACGACACGCTTCGGGCCGGCCGCGCCCCAGGCGCTCGACAGTCCGTTGGCGTCGGTTGTGCCCGGCATGGACGTTGCGGCCTACGACGAGCATGCGTGCCTCACCCTGAACGTGTGGGCACCCGACGAAGCGGCCGGCGTTCCCGTCCTCGTGTGGTTCCACGGCGGTTCGTTCGTGATCGGTTCGGCGTCACAACCTGTATACGACGGCGCGTTGCTCGCGGCGGAACAACAGGTCGTCGTTGTCACGGTCAACTACCGGCTCGGCGCGTTGGGATTTCTCGACGCGCGCCCGTTGGGCGGCGTCGCCAACGCGGGTGTGCGCGATGCGATCTGTGCGCTCGAATGGGTGCGCGAGAACATTTCGTTCTTCGGCGGCGATCCAACGCGCGTGGTCGCGTTCGGCGAGTCGGCCGGCGGCGGACTGTTGTTGCATGCACTCGCATCGCCCGCGGCACGCGGACTGCTTGCGGGCGCGATCGTGCAGAGCGGCGCGACGTTCGCGACGCTCGACGAGGAAAACGCGGCGGTCGTGCGCGACGCGCTCGTGAAACAGTCGGGTGGTGCGGATCTTGCGACGATCGACATCGCCGAGCTGATCGCTGCCCAAACGCGAGCGATGGGTGACCTGCTCGGCACGATCGGCATGATGCCGTTCCACCCAATGGTCGACGACGAGTTCGTTCCCGCGACTCCGCCCGACGCGCTTGCGGCGGGCGCAGCCGGTGAGGTTCCGCTGTTGCTCGGCACGACGTCGGACGAGATGCGGCTGTTCGTTGGCGGCGCCGCGATCTCGCACGAGCGCCTCGTCCGACGCGTCAGCCGCTATTTGCATATCGACGAGGAACAGGGTGCCGAAGTCGTCGCGCGCTACGGCAACGACGACGCCGGCGCAGTGTGGTGCAGCGTGTTCTCCGACTACGAGATGGTGCATCCGGCGCGCGCCGTGCTCGATGCCCACGCCGCGCCGGCTCGACGTACGCGTTCCTTTTCACGTGGGAAGGTCCGGACGTCGGTGCGTGCCACGGCATCGACATCCCGTTCCCGTTCGGGAACTTCGAAAACGGCTGGGCGGAGTTCGCGGGCGCCGACGACGACATGTACGCGCTGTCGCACTTCATCCGCGACGCGTGGGCCGCGTTCGCGCGCGCCGGTTCGCCCGGTTGGGATCCGTATCCCGCGACCATGATCCTCGGGCGCACGCCGCACCTCGAACCCGCCCACCCCCTGTTTGGACGGATCGCGCCCCTATAGGGCGCGTTTGGTCCAAACACAGGTGTGGCGGGGCGGTTGGTGACCCGCGGGACGGTGTCGGTGACTTCGGCGAGCGCGCCGCGCGCAACTGCTTCGTACAGATGCACGGTCGAGTCGGCAAGCCAGGCATCGAGGCCGCCCGCGACGGCCGCGTCGCGCCATTGCACGAGGGGCGGGTCGATGCGCTTCACGCCGAGGCGCGCCCCGACTTCGTCGCCGTCGAGCGCGTCCGGTCCGGTGAGATGTTGCGCGCCGCGCACGTCGGCACGCGTCAACGCTTCGATCGCGACCGCCGCAATGTCAGCCGGATCGATCCACGCGATCTTGCCCGGTCCCGTCGGCAACACGAGTCGGCCGCGCGCGATCTGATCGCGTTGGCGGTCGATCACCGTCGCGAAGAACGACGGTTGCAAGACCGTCGACGCGACCGGCGAGTCGACAAGTCGGCGTTCGATCGCGCGGTGGTTGCCATGCAGC
Source organism: uncultured Actinomycetes bacterium (assembly GCA_963841195.1). Classification (GTDB taxonomy): domain Bacteria; phylum Actinomycetota; class Acidimicrobiia; order IMCC26256; family PALSA-610; genus CAWJBX01. Next base: position 641,949 of record CAWJBX010000008.1, read on the forward strand.
CCGCTCTCCAGACCGGCGATCGGGATGTTCGAAACCTTCACGATGTGTGCGATTCCCGCGCGTTCGGCCGCCTCGATCGCGTTCGTTTCGAGTTCGACTTGATCGCGCGTCGGCGACGAGACGAGGAACATGCGCGCGACGCCCGCGCACGCGCGGTCGAGCGACGCCGGGTCGGCCAAGTCGCCGCGCACGCACCCCTCAGCGGGGCGCCGGGCCATACCGCGCACGTCGACTCCCCGATCCCGGAGTCCGAGCGCGACCTGTCCACCGAGATCTCCGGCCGCCCCGATCACAAGCACCTTCATCGGTTGTACGTTGGCATACATGCGTGAACCGCGGCGAGGCCCCGGTATCGGCCACGAACTGACGATCGAGCAGGAACTCGCGTGCCTGCTCCGCATCCTCGCTCACGAAGGTTGGCAGGAGAACCTCTCGGGCCACATCACGATCTCGACCCCGGACGGCGGCATGTGGTGCAACCCGTGGGGCATTTGGTGGGAAGAGACGCGCGCGTCCGACATTTTGCGCCTCGATGCTGACGGCAACATCGTCGAGGGCAAGTGGGATGTCACACCGGTCGTGCACCTTCACACCGAAATCCACCGCGTCCGTCCCGACGCGAAGATCGTCGTGCACAACCACCCCTACTACGCGACATTGCTCTCGAACATCGGCGAGGTCCCGAGTGTCGTGCACCAGAACTCGGCCATCTTCGAAGAGCGAAATCGCGCTCGTCGACGAATATGCAGCAGTCGAAGACGTCGACGGCGGCAAGTTTCTCGCCGACGGGGTTGGTGACGCGACCGGCGTACTGCTTGCGCATCACGGCGCAATCGTGATCGCGCCGACAATCCCGCAAGCCGCGTACAAGTCGGTGACGTTCGAACGGATGTGCCGGTTCACGTACGACACGTTGTTGCTCGGCCGTAAACCCGAACCGCTGCCGCGTGAAGCGAGCCTTTCGATGAAGGCGCTCCTTACGGGCGCGCCATCGCAGGCGTATTGGGACGGCGCGGTTCGTCGGTTGCTCCGCAACGAACCCGAGGTTCTCGAATAGTGGGCGTGCGGACGCAGCGGAGCCAGGGACGGCGAAGCGAGGGAGCCTCATAATGGGCATGTCAATCGACGACCTTGCTGCGAACCCGCACTTCGGTGGCGGCAAGGGCCGGCGCGAGGAGATCAACTGGCTTCCCGAGCCCGAACCGCGCGCACGCGTCTATCGCATGATCTCCGTCGACGATCACGTCGTCGAACCGCCCGACGCCTTCGTTGGTCGCTTCCCGAAGAAGTACGCGGATGAAGCGCCGCGCGTCGTGCCGACCGCCGACGGCGGCGAAACGTGGGTGTGGCAGGGCCAAGAACTTCCGAACGTCGGGTTCAACGCGGTCGTCGGACGACCGTCGAGCGAATACGGATTCGAACCGACGCGCTTCGACGAGATGCGACGGGGCGCCTGGGACGTGCATGCACGCGCGCGCGACATGGATGTCGACGGTGTCGACGTTTCACTGTGCTTCCCGTCGTTCCTGCCCGGCTTCGTCGGGCAACGGCTCACGCTGTGGCCCAACGACGACGAACTCGCGCTTACGGCCATGCGCGCGTACAACGACTGGCATCTCGACGCGTGGTGCGGGGCCGAGCCCGGCCGCTTCGTCCCGAACCAGATCGCGTACCTACGCGATCCGCAGATTGCCGCCGAAGAGATTCGCCGCAACGCCACGCGCGGTTTTCGCGCGGTCACGTTCTCGGAAGCACCCGACAAGCTCGGCATGCCGACGATCCATTCCGGCTACTGGGATCCGTTGTTCGCGGCGTGCGAAGAGACCGGCACGGTGTTGTGTCTGCACGTCGGTTCGTCGGGCACGTCGCCCACGACCTCCGACGACGCGCCGCCCGAGATTCCGGCCGTGCTGTTCGGCGCGTACGGCATGTACAGCGCGGTCGACTGGCTGTATTCGAAGATCCCGGTGCGATTCCCCAACATCAAGATCTGCTTGTCGGAAGGCGGGATCGGTTGGGTCGCCGGGATCATGGACCGGCTCGACCACTGCTACCGCTACCAGCTCGGGTATCTCCCGACGTGGCGCGACGTCGACGTGCCGCCGAGCGAGGTGTTGCAGCGCAACTTCTGGTTCTGTGCGCTCGACGACGACGCCGGCATGTTGATGCGGCATCGCATCGGCGTCGAGCACATCCTCGTCGAGAGTGATTACCCGCACGCCGATTCGTCGTGGCCCGACACACAAGCGATGCTCGTCCGGCAGTTGCGCGACCAGCACGTTCCCGACGACGAAGCCGAGCGCATCACGTGGCGCAACGCGGCGGAGCTGTTCAACTGGACGCTTCCGTAACCATCGCGGAGATCGTGGCGCGGAACGCGCGTCGGCAACCCGACGGCGTCGCGTTCGTCGAAGGCGCGTCGGGTGCGCTGCTGACGTGGCGTGCGTATGAAGCCGCGGCGCGCGAACGGGCTGCGCAACTTTTCGCCGAACACGCGCCCGGCGCGCGCGTCCTGATCGACGTCGGCGACGGTCCGGCCGCGCACGTGGAGATGCTGGCGTGCGAACTCGCGGGCTTGGTAGGCGTCGGCGTCGGTTCGCGCGCGCGGCGCACGCGGGAACGCGAACACCTCGCGGTGCGCGCACGCGCGGCGACCAACCGAATCCCGACGGCTTGTGGTTCCTGAACTCGACGTCAGGCACGACCGGATTGCCGAAGATCGTGATGCATAACCAGGCGCGATGGTTCGCGTTCCACACGTTCGCCGACGAACTCGCCCGCTTCACTGCCGAGGATGTGTTCGCGAGCGCCTTGCCCCCACCGTTCGGTTTCGGCCTCTGGACGCGCCATTTCACGCCCGCGATAACCGGCGCGCCGTGCGTCGTGTTCGAACGCTTCGACGCCGACACGTTGCTCGCCACGATCGAGCGTTACCGCGTCACGGTGCTCGCCGCGGTCTCGACCCAGTTCGTGATGATGTTGAACTCGCCCGCGTTCGGCGCATACGACCTGTCGTCGTTGCGGATCCTCTTCACGGGCGGCGAGATGGTCCCGTACGAGCGCGCCAAAGAGTTCGAAGATCGCACCGGCGCGTACGTGTTGCAGTTCTACGGCTCGAACGAAACCGGCGCGTTGTCGCGCACATCACCCGAAGATCCGCAAGAGAAACGACTGCGCACGGCCGGCCGCGTGATCCCCGAAATGCACGTCCGGCTGCTCGACGTCGAGCCCGACGGCCGCGGCGTGCCGGCGGGGAAAGGCCCCGCGTTGTGCCTCGGCTATTGGGACGACGACGCAGCGAACGCCGAACTGTTCACGGAAGACGGCTGGATGCGCATGGGCGACCTCGCGACGATCGACGGAGACGGCTATCTCACGGTCGCGGGCCGCACATCAGACTTCATCATTCGCGGCGGAAAGAACATCAGCGCCGCGCAGGTCGAAGACGAATGCCGCGACGCATCCCGCGATCGCGTTGTGCGCGGCAGTCGCAATGCCCGACCCGACGTTCGGCGAACGCGTGTGTCTGTTCGCCGAGGTTCGCACGCCGCTCGACCTCGACGACCTCTGCGCCCACCTCGCGGGGCGCGGCACCGGCAAGGAACTCTGGCCCGAACGGCTCGTCGTCCTCGACGCGCTCCCGCGTTCGTCAGGCGGCAAGATCGCCAAGGGTGACCTGCGGAGACTCGCCGAGAACCACTGAGACCGGATAGCTCGGGCGGGGAAAGATGCGACACGCCCGTCGCGTGGCGCCGGACCCGAGGCTGAACCAAAACTCGTACATCTGATGGCGCAGAAATTCCCGCATAGCGAAGAAAACTGCGCCATCAGATGGGAAGGTTTTTCCCGTTAGCCGACGATTTCGGCGGTGACCGCGTGGTCGAACACGAGGCCACCGTCGGGCTGGGCGTCGACAGTGATCGTGTCGCCCTGCTGATACGTGCCTTTCAGCAGTTCGAGCGCGATCGGGTCGGCGACCTCGCGTTGCAACAACCGCTTGAGCGGGCGGGCACCGAAGTCGGGGTCGTAGCCCGTCTTCGCAATCCACGTCTGCGCCGCCGGCGTGAGCACCAAGTCGAGCCCGCGGTCGGCGAGCCGCGCTCGCAGCTGGTCGACCTGCAAACCGACGATGTGCTGAATATCGGCCTCCGACAGCCGGTGGAACTGCACGATCTCGTCGATGCGGTTCAAGAACTCGGGCTTGAAGTGTGAACGCACCGCGCTCATCACCACGTCTTCCGAGCCACCGGCGCCGAGGTTCGACGTCATGATCACAACTGCGTTGGTGAAGTCGACCGTGCGGCCCTGACCGTCGGTCAAGCGGCCGTCGTCCATCAACTGCAACAACACGTTGAAAACGTCGGGATGCGCCTTTTCGATTTCGTCGAGCAGGATTACCGCGTACGGACGGCGCCGCACGGTTTCGGTGAGCTGACCGCCTTCTTCGTAACCGACGTAGCCGGGCGGCGCGCCGACCAAGCGCGACACCGAGTGCTTCTCCATATATTCCGACATGTCGATGCGCACCATCGCGCGCTCGTCGTCGAACAGGAACTCGGCCAGCGCACGCGCCAGTTCGGTCTTGCCGACGCCCGTCGGCCCGAGGAACAGAAACGAACCGATCGGCCGGTGCGGATCGGAGAGGCCGGCGCGCGAACGGCGAATCGCGTTCGCGACGGCCGTCACCGCCGCGTTCTGACCGACCACTCGCTCGTGCAAGTGGTCTTCGAGCCGGACGAGCTTCGCCATCTCGCCTTCCATCAGACGCGACACCGGAATGCCCGTCCACTTGGCGACGATCTCGGCGACGTCTTCCTCGTCGACCTCTTCTTTCAGCATGCGGCCGTCGTGCTGCAACTCGTTGAGGCGTTCGGTCATCGCATCGATCTCGCGCTCGACGACCGGGATGTGCCCGTACCGCAGTTGCGCGGCGCGCTCGAGGTCGCCGTCGCGCTCGGCGCGCTCGGCATCGAGCTTCGACTGTTCCAGCTTCTCCTTGGCGTCTTGGATCGCGACGATCGCGTCCTTCTCCGACTGCCAGTGCGCAACCATGCCGTCGCGCTCTTCGCGCAATGACTGCAGCTCGCCTTCGAGTGCGCTCAGGCGCGCCTTCGACGCGTCGTCGGTCTCCTTCGCGAGCGTGGCGCGTTCGATCTCCAACTGCCGGATGCGGCGCTCGACGACGTCGACTTCGAACGGCATCGAGTCGATCTCGATGCGCAAGCGCGACGCGGCCTCGTCGACCAGGTCGATGGCCTTGTCGGGCAACTGCCGGCCCGGGATGTAGCGATCCGAGAGAACCGCGGACGCGACGAGCGCCGCGTCCTGGATGCGCACACCGTGGTGCACCTCGTAACGCTCTTTCAGGCCGCGCAAGATCGCGATCGTGTCTTCGACCGACGGCTCACCGACGAACACCGTCTGGAACCGCCGCTCCAACGCGGCGTCCTTTTCGATGTACTTGCGGTACTCGTCGAGCGTGGTCGCACCGATGAGCCGCAGCTCACCGCGCGCCAACATCGGCTTGATCATGTTGCCGGCGTCGACCGCCCCTTCGGCGCCACCGGCACCGACGATCGTGTGGATCTCGTCGATGAAGGTGATGACCTCGCCTTCGGAATCGGCGATCTCTTTCAATACGGCCTTGAACCGCTCTTCGAACTCACCGCGATACTTCGAGCCCGCGACCATCGAACCGATGTCGAGTGAGATCACGCGCTTGTTACGCAGACCCTCGGGCACATCGCCTTCGACGATGCGGCGCGCGAGACCTTCGACGATCGCGGTCTTGCCGACACCCGGCTCACCGATCAACACCGGATTGTTCTTCGTGCGGCGCGAGAGCACCTGAATGATGCGACGGATCTCTTCGTCGCGCCCGATGACCGGATCGATCTTGCCCGCGCGCGCCGCGTCGGTGAGATCGCGGCCGTACTTCTCGAGGGCTTGATACTGCTCTTCCGGGTTGTCGCTCGTCACGCGGTGCGAGCCCCGCACCTGACGCAACGCATCGAGCGCGGCGTCGTGCGTGATGCCGAACGAGCGCAGCAAATCGCCGACGCCGCCGGGAACCTCGGTCATCGCGAGCAGGATGTGCTCGGTCGAGAGGTACTCGTCGTCGAGGTTGGCGCGTTCCTTGTCGGCCTCTTCGAGCACGCGCAGCGACGACGCGTTGACCTGCGCGTCGCGCACGGTCGCGCCGGAGACGCGCGGCATCTTCGACGCCGCTTCTTCGACGCGCCTGCGGACACTCGACACGTCGACACCGATGCGCTCGATCACGCCCGAGACGATGCCTTCGGACTGGTCGAGCAACGCGAGCAAGAAATGCTCGGGCGCGATCTCAGTGTTACCGGCCGAGCGCGCCAGCGCCTGTGCGGCACCAAACGCCTCTTGCGTCTTCCGAGTGAACCGGTTGGGATCGAGCGGCATCGACTACCTCGACTTCACGATGCTTTGCGTACGGAACGGAACGAGCTCGCGCTTGTACTGACGGTGGACGGCGGCAATGCGCTCTTCCATCTCGGCCGCCATTGCGACGAGCCGGGCTTCGAGCACCCCCATGCGTTCGCGCGCCTGGGTCAGCTCTTCCTCGAGAGCGAGGATGCGCTGCACGCCGGCGAGCGAAACGCCGTCGTTGGTGAGTTCTTGAATGCGGCGCAAGAGCGCGATGTCGTGCTCTGAATAACGTCGACTGCGGCCAACGGTGCGCGCAGGTGACAGGAGACCCTTGCGTTCGTAGATGCGCAGGGTCTGCGGGTGGACACCCGCAAGCTCAGCGGCTACCGAGATGACGTACAGCGCCCGGTTGTCACGATCCATCGTCGCGCCTCCGTTGCTGCGTATTCGCTTCAGTAAACAGGCCCGCGCGCGGATCGTCGGCGAGTGCTTTCGCCAAGCCTTCGATCGCCTCGCGCTGGTCGTGGTTCAAGTTGACGGGAACTTGCACGTCGACAGTGACAAGCAAGTCGCCGGCCTTGTTGCGTTCGCCCGTCACACCCTTGCCGCGCACGCGCAGCACTTTTCCGCTCGGCGTCCCCGGCGGGATGCGCACGGTGACTTGGCCGTCGAGTGTCGGCACTTTCACGTCGGCACCGAGCGCGGCTTCCGCGAAGGTGACCGGCAAGCGCAGGGCGAGGTTGTCGCCGTCGCGAGCGAACAACGGGTGGTTGCGCACGTGGACGATGACGTACAGGTCGCCGGGTTGCCCGCCGTTGGCGCCGGCCGCGCCGCGTCCCTTGACGCGAATGCGCTGGCCGTCAGCCACACCGGCGGGCACGCGCACCTTGACTTCGCGTGCGCGCACTTCGACGCCGCGGCCCTGACACGTGGGGCACGGCTTCGGAATCACTTGACCGCGGCCGCCACACGTCGGGCACACCTGCGAGAACGAGAACGGGCCTTGGTCGACCGCGATCGAACCGTTGCCGTGACACTCGGGGCACGTCTCGGGCATCGAGCCCGGTGCCGCGCCCGAACCCGCGCACGTTCCACACGTCGCGTCGGCGCGGAAGCGCACCGTCGACGTCACACCGTGCACCGCGTCGTCGAACGACAAGTGCAGTTCGGTTTCGAGATCCTGCCCGCGCTGAGGACCGGTCGCGCGCCTCGTTGCACCGCGCCGGCCCCCACCGCCGAACAAGTTCCCGAACAGCCCACCGAGATCGCCGAGGTCGCCGTCGAAGTTGAACGTTTGACCGCCGCCGGGGCCCGGACCGAAACCACCGAGGCCGCCCGGACCGACGCCCGACGCGACCATGCGGCGCACCTCGTCGTATTCCTTGCGCTTCTCGCTGTCGCCCACCACGTCGTACGCAGCCGACACTTCCTTGAAGCGTTCCTCGGCTTCTTTGTCGCCGGGGTTCGCGTCAGGGTGCAGCTGCTTGGCGAGCTTCTTGTACGCCTTCGAGACGTCTTTGTCGGACGCGCTCGAGTCGACGCCGAGCACGGCGTAATAGTCCTTCTCGAACCATTCGCGCTGGGGTGCCATCAGTTATTCCGCGTGACCTTCACCATCGCGGGACGCAACACGCGGCCCTTCAACTTCCAACCGGCGCGCAACACGTCGGCAACGTGCGGTTCGCCGTCACCGGAGTCGTCATGCAAGACGGCTTCGTGTTCGTTGGGATCGAACTCGGCACCGAGCGCGTCGATGCGCTCCAAGCCGTTCCGCTCCAGCACGCCTAAGAGCTCGGCGTAGACGAGCTCGATGCCCTTGTGCACGTTCTGGTCGACGTCACCGGTCGCGAGCGTCATCAGCGCGAGCTCGAAGCTGTCGACGACGGGCAACAGCTGCTCGACCAAGGCTTCGGTGGAACGCTCGACAAGCGCGGTCTGCTCGCGCAGCACCCGCTTGCGGTAGTTCTCGAAGTCGGCTTGCAGCCGTCGCGTCGTGTCGAGCAAGTCGTCGCGCTCGCGTTGCAACGTGTTCAACTCGTTCACCAATTCTGCGGCTTCCGCGGAAGCCGGATCTCCCGCGAGATCCGGCTCCGCATCGTTCATGTCGTTCACGATTAGGCGCTCTGCTGGTCGTCGTCGTCGACGATCTCGGCGTCAGCCACTTCGTCATCGGACGGCTGGCTTGCGCCACCGCTCGACGCTTGTGACTGCTGCGCCTGCACGTTTTCGTACAAGCGCTTCGTGAACTCGTTGCTCGCCGTGAGCAACGCCTCGTGCGCCTGCTTGACCGCGTCGATGTCGGCACCGGCGAGTGCGTCCTTCAACGCCTTCAACTGCGACTCGATCTTCTCGCGATCGGCGGCAGGGACCTTGTCACCCTGTTCCTTCAACAGGTTCTCGGTCTGCCACGCGAGCTGGTCGGCCGTGTTGCGCGTCTCGGCTTCCTCGCGCTTCTTGCGGTCTTCTTCCGCGTGCGCCTCGGCATCCTTGATCATCTCGTTGATGTCGTCCTTGCCGAGCGCGGTGCCACCGGAAATCACCATCGACTGTTCCTTGCCCGTGCCCAAGTCCTTGGCGGACACGTGCACGATGCCGTTGGCGTCGATGTCGAAGGTGACCTCGATCTGCGGAACGCCACGCGGTGCCGGCGGAAGGCCGGTCAACGTGAACGTACCGAGCGGCTTGTTGCGGTAAGCCATGTCGCTTTCGCCTTGCAAGACCTTGATCTCGACCGACGGCTGGTTGTCGTCGGCGGTCGTGAACGTCTCCGAACGCTTCACCGGAATCGTGGTGTTGCGCTCGATGAGCTTGGTCATGATCTGACCCTTGGTCTCGATGCCAAGCGACAGCGGCGTGACGTCGAGCAACAAGATGTCTTTGACGTCACCCTTCAACACGCCGGCCTGAATCGAGGCGCCGGCCGCAACCGCTTCGTCGGGGTTGACACCCTTGTGCGCCTCTTTGCCGGTGAGCTCGTGCACCAAGTCGGCAACCGCCGGCATACGCGTGGAGCCACCGACGAGGATCACGTGGTCGATCTTCGACTTGTCGAGACCGGCGTCGCGGATCGCTTGGTCGAACGGGCCCTTACACGCGTCGAGCAGGTCGCGCGTCATCTCCTGGAACCGTGCACGCGTCAGCGAGAGCTCCAAGTGCAACGGGCCTTCGGTCGTGGCCGTGACGAAGGGAAGGTTGATCGACGTCTCCATCACGTTGGAGAGCTCGATCTTGGCCTTCTCCGCTGCTTCCTTCAGACGCTGGGCGGCCATCTTGTCGGCGCTGAGGTCGACGCCGTGCGCGTTCTTGAACTCGGTGACCATCCAGTCGATGATCCGCTGGTCCCAGTCGTCGCCGCCGAGGTGCGTGTTGCCCGACGTCGACTTGACCTCGAACACACCGTCGCCGATCTCGAGGACCGACACGTCGAACGTGCCGCCGCCGAGGTCGAAGACGAGGATCGTCTGGTCGTTGCCTTCCTTGTCGAGGCCGTACGCGAGCGCAGCCGCGGTCGGCTCGTTGATGATGCGGAGCACTTCGAGGCCTGCAATCTCGCCGGCCTCCTTGGTGGCCTGGCGCTGGGCGTCGTCGAAGTACGCGGGGACGGTGATGACGGCCTGGTTGACCGTGTCGCCGAGGTAGCTCTCGGCATCGCGCTTCAGCTTCTGCAAGATGCGCGCGCTGATCTCCTGCGCGGTATACGCCTTGCCGTCGATGTCGATGGTCCACGAGGTGCCCATATGGCGCTTCACGGAGCGGATCGTGCGATCGGGGTTGGTGATCGCTTGGCGCTTCGCCACCTCACCGACCAAGACCTCACCGGTCTTGGAAAAGGCGACGACCGACGGGGTGGTGCGACCACCCTCACTGTTGGGGATAACGACGGGCTCGCCCGCCTCGAGCACCGAGACAACAGAGTTGGTGGTGCCGAGATCGATGCCGACGGCCTTGGACATAGATGCCTCCGAAGAGCGAACGGGACAGAGAACTTGACTCAGACTTGAGTGGTTCGAAGCAGTATAACTTGACAACACCATTGTCAGATTCCCGGATCGACGAGTTTCTTCCGGGGCTGGAGGGACAGGTGACAGCACTGGTCGGTGGGGTTAGATTCCGGGTCCGGTCCCGAAGACGGGCCGCCCGGGGGGAGACACATGGCTCGGCGAGACGCCTTCATTGACCACCTGCAGCAGGTCCCACTCTTCGCGGCCTGCTCCCGGAAGGACCTCCAGCTGGTGGCCCGCCGGGCGGAAGACGTGCGGGTGCCGGCGGGCAAGACCCTCGTTTCCGAGGGCGAGACCGGCCACGAGTTCTTCGTGATCCTCGACGGCTCCGCCCGGGTCAGCCGGCAGGGCCGCAAGGTCGCCACGATCGGCCCCGGCGCCGCGTTCGGCGAGCTGGCGCTGCTCGAAAAGGCGCCCCGCAACGCGACCGTCACCGCCGACACCGACATGGAGCTCGTCGTGCTCGGCCAGCGCGAGTTCGCCGGTTTGATCGACGAGGTGCCGGGCTTTGCCCGCAAGCTGCTCGCCGGTATGGCCAAGCGACTGCGCGAAGCCGACGCGCGCTCGGTCCAGTAGCACCCTCTGATCGCCGCTTCGACGCGATCGGCTTGTAGATTTCGCCGCGATGCGACGCCCTAAGTCATCTCAAGTCGTCCTCTGGGTAGGCGTTGCCTTCGCGTTGTTCACGATCGTGAGCGGCATCGTCCCCACGCTCACGCATTGGGGCGACGACTCGCCCGTCCAGCGCGAAGTGTTCGTCAACATCCCGACGGCGCTGAAAGTCGCGTTCTACGCCGCGGTCGCCACGATGCTGCTCGTCGTCGCGTGGCTGACGTCGCTGCGCGTGAAGAACTACGAGCGGGGCCAGCCCGACGACCGCCGGACGACGAAGAAGAACGTCGAACGCCGCGCCCGCGACTTCCGCAAGGGCGTATGGATGCAGACGTTGTTGCGCGACCCCGCCGCGGGCGTCATGCACTCGTTGCTCTACTTCGGTTTCATCTTCCTGTTCATCGTGACGGTGATCAGCGAGCTCAATCACCAGTTGCCCGACGCGTTGAAGTTCCTGCACGGGAACACGTACCTGGCGTACTCGTTCGGCGCCGAAATCGCGGGCCTCATGTTCTGCGCGGGTGTGATCTGGGCGATCGGACGGCGTTACATCCAGCGCCCGTACCGCATTCGCATCAAGACCAAGCCCGAAGACGCGCTGATCCTCGCCGTGCTCTTACTCATCGGCGTGAGCGGTTTCTTCGTCGAAGCGGCGCGCATCGCGTTTGAGCACCAGCCCAACTTCGAGAAGTGGTCGTTCGTCGGTTACGCGATCTCGAGCGGCATCGACGGCTGGTCGAGCCACACGCTGCTGTTGTTGCACCGCTGGCTCTGGGGTGCGCACGTGTTGTTGTTCCTCACCTTGTTGGTGATGATCCCGACGACGAAGTTGCGCCACATGTTCGCCTCGCCGATGAACATGTACCTCAAAGATCGGGAACGCCCGAAGGGCGCGATGAAGCCCATGCCGAATCTCATGGAGACCGAGCTCGAGAGCTTCGGTGCCGTGAAGATCGAAGACTTCACGTGGAAGCAGCTGCTCGACACCGACGCGTGCACGATCTGCGGCCGTTGCACGTCGGTCTGTCCCGCGCAGAACACCGGCAAGCCGCTCGACCCGCGCGAGATCGTGTTGAAAGTCGGGGAAGTGATGGACGCCACGGGCTCGCCCGCGGTGTCGCCACCCGTTGGTGTCGTCGCCGACATCAGCGTGAGCTCCGACAGCGTGTTCGAACGCATCACACCCGAAGAACTGTGGTCGTGCACGAGTTGTAAGGCGTGCGACGAGATCTGCCCGGTCAACATCGAGATCCTCGACAAGATCCTCGACATGCGCCGCTACCTCACGTTGATGGAAAGCGACTTCCCCACCGAGCTGGGCAACACGTTCCGTTCGATGGAGAACTCGGCGAACGCGTACGGCTTGAACCAGGGCGAGCGCGGCGATTGGGCGTCGTCGCTCGACGGTGTCGAGATCGTCGAAGCGGGCGGCGCATTCGATCACGAGTACCTCTACTTCGTCGGCTGCGCGGGCAGCTTCGACGACCGCAACAAGAAGACGGCGCGCGCGTTGGCGAAGCTGTTGCAGCGCGCCGAGATCGACTTCGCGATCCTCGGCCCGAGCGAGATGTGCAACGGCGACCAGGCGCGCCGCGCCGGCAACGAATACATCTTCCAGATGCTCGCGATGCAGAACATCGAAACGATGAACGGCATGGGCGTGAAGAAGATCATCACGTCGTGCCCGCACTGCTTCAACGTGTTGAAGAACGAGTACCCGCAACTCGGCGGGAACTACGAAGTGGTGCACCACTCGCAACTCCTCGACGATCTCGTGCGCACCGGCAAGCTGTCTTTGGCAGGCGCGTCACTCGAGGAGCGCGTGACGTACCACGACTCCTGTTATCTCGGCCGCCACAACGACGTGTATCTCGCACCGCGGCGCGTTGTCGGTTCACTTGCCGGCATCGACTTGGTGGAGATGCCCCGCAACGGCACGAAGTCGATGTGCTGCGGCGCCGGCGGCGCGCGCATGTGGATGGAAGAGAACATCGGCAAGAAGGTCAACACCGAGCGTTCGCAAGAAGCGATCGCGACCGGTGCCTCGCGCATCGCGGTTGCGTGCCCGTTCTGCTACGTGATGTTCGACGACGGGGTCAAAGGCGAAGGCAAGGACGAAGAGGTGCGCGTCCAAGACATCGCCGAGATCCTCTGGGAAGCGATCGAGCGCGAGTCCGCGCCGAACGTTCCCACCGCCGGCTCGTAGCGAACTCGTTCTCGATTACTGCTGCTTCGGCGGCTCGTCGCCTTCGTGGCCGTCGTCGCTGACGGCCTTGTCCCACCACGATTCACCCGCGCCTGGCTGCGCAGGCGGCGGCGGGAGTTGCGGGCGGCGGAGGGGGCGGTGGCGCGGCCCCAACTCGGGGCATCGGTCGGCGGCGGCGGCGGAGTTGCGGCCGGTGGTGGTGTTGGCGGCGGCGGAGGCGCGCCCCAACTGGGCTGTTCCGGCGGAGGGGGCGGCGGAACGTAGGCCGGCGGAGGACCGGGTTGCGCGGGCGGAGGAGGCGGGGGCGGCGGAGGAGGAGGCGGCGGTTGCGCGGCCGGAGGCTGCGCCGCGGTTGGTTGCGCGCCCCACGCCGGTTGTTGGCGGTTGGGCGCCCCATGCCGGTTGTTGCGCCGGCGGCGGTTGCGCGCCCCATGCCGGTTGTTGGGGTTGCGCGCCCCACGCCGGTTGTTGCGGGTTGCGCGCCCCATGCCGGTTGTTGCGGCTGGGCGCCCCACGCGGGCTGTCCCGCGTATGCGTACGGCGCGGCGCCGGTGGCACTCGGGATCGGTACACCCGCGTCGGCCGCGGCAACGACGTAGGTATTCGCCACCATGTCGCCAACCCGCTTGTGCGGATGGGTCACGAGCGCGGTGATCAAACCAACGAGTGGGAAGCAATACGGGAAGTCGTCAACGACGAGCAACAGAATCCAGCGCACTGCCGCGCGCCCGATACCGCATGGTTGTCCCTGCGCATTGACCGTGCGCAGGCCCAGGATCATCTTGCCGAGGCTCGCACCCGTAATGCCCTGCAAGAGCACGACGTTGGCGGCGCCGATCAACAGGCCGACGATGAGGCCGAGGAAATAGCGGCCGTGCGACCAGGTGTATACGTGCGAGCCGATCTGCACGCACTGGCCCGAGAAGTTCGTCGTGTCCCGCAGCGTTCGGCACGCATCAGTGGGCGCGCCGGTGAGCGACTGCGATTTCGTCGCAGCAAGGACCGCGATGACGATCACCGACGTGACGATGCTGTCGATGATGAAGGCCGCGATGCGGCGGCCCATGACGTCGGTCGGGTCTCGCGGCGGTGCGTAAGCCATAGCCATGTGGGGATTCTCCCTCGGCGGACGGCCCTGATGGTCGGATATCTGACTGATTTTCCGGCCCGCGCCTGCGGATCACCGGTTTGAGCAAGGCCTACTCATGCCATTCGGCGGACGCATCCGTTGAATGAGCACCACGTTGGGAACAAACGCGTGGGAGGTCACAGATATGAATCGCAAGCTTGGTCGGAAGCGGGCGCGTCGTAACGAACAAGTCCGAATTCCACCCGCAGTCGCCCGCTGGTACCGTCTTCAATCTTCCGCGGGTGTAGTTCAGCGGCAGAACATCAGCTTCCCAAGCTGAGAACGCGGGTTCGATTCCCGTCGCCCGCTCTCTCCTGTTGTCGCGGTCGCGTTTCGTTTCCTGCGGGTGGACGCGCCCCGTGCGCGCCCACCCATGTGACCGAGTTAACGGACGGTCTTGAACGCGGCCCGCAACTCTTGCGAGAAGAGCTCGGGCTCCTCCCAGGCGGCGAAGTGACCGCCCTTGTCGACTTCGTTGAAGTAGATGACGTTGGGATACGCCCGCTCGACCCAACTGCGCGGGGTCTTCCAGATCTCGCCCGGGAATGTCGTGAACGCGGCCGGCGTCGTCGCAGGAGTCGCGGGCTTGCCCGCGGCCCGAGCGTTTTCCTGTCCCTCTTCCCAGTACGAGCGCGCCGCGGACGCGCCGGTGCCCGTCAGCCAGTACATCGTGATGTTGTCGACGATGTGCTCGCGGGTGAGGTTGCCGGACGGCTCTTTGTCGACGAACGCCCGTGCGATCTTGTAGTAGGCGTCGGTGTCGTGGTCGATCATCCACGCGGCCAGTGCGATCGGTGAATCGAGAAGCGCATAGCCGATCGTCTCCGGCCGCGTCGCCTGCTCGATGAAATAGCCGTTTCCGGTGGCTCCGAACGCGGCGAGCTGACCGAGCGCAGCCGCTTCTTCCTGGGTAGGTGGCGACGCGCTCAGAGCTTGCGGGTTGCCGAGCGCAGGCGTGAGCAGGTTGGTGTGGAAGGCGAGCAGGCCGTCGAGTCCGAGGCGCGCCATCGCGTCGGTCACTTGGGAGCCGACGTCGCCGCCCTGGGCGACGTAGCGCGAATAGCCAAGCCGCCGCATGAGCTCATCCCACGCGCGTCCGATGCGGATCGGACCCCACCCGAGCTCGGTTGGTTCGCTCGAGAAGCCGTATCCAGGGATCGACGGCAGCACGAGATGGAACGCGTCCTCGGCGCGGCCGCCGTGTTGCGTCGGATCGGTCAGCGGTCCCACCGTCTCCAAAAGCTCGATCACGGAGCCCGGCCAGCCGTGCGTCATGACCAACGGCAACGCATCCTGATGCGGCGATGTCACGTGAATGAAGTGGACGTCGACGCCGTCGATCTCGGTCATGAACTGCGGGAGCGCGTTCAGCCGCGCCTCACACCGGCGCCAGTCGTACTCGTTCTCCCAGTAGCGGGCGAGCTCCTGGATGGTTGCGAGCTGGACGCCCTGCGACCGATCGCCGACCAACTCTTTCGAGGGCAAGCGCGTCGCGCTCAGGCGGCGGTGCAGGTCCGCGAGGGCTTCGTCGGGAATGCTCACGTTGAAGGGGCGAATGCTTGTGTCAGACACGGGGACTTCTCCTCACTCGGGCATGGTTTCGCGTGACCGCTACCGCAGAAGGCTCGCGCCCTCGTCGCCGGATCGCACCCGTGGTACTCCCGGGTGCGATCCCGGGACCGTCGCAGTGCCCGCGGCCTACCCGCTCTGACAGAACAGCTAACAACCAGGGGCGAAGCGGCTCAGAGCCGGTTTCGACCGATTCGTCGTCAGGTCATCTCAGCGAGACGCTGGCGGAGGTGACGCCGTTCCGGCTCGGTCTGCGCGAGTTCGAGCGCACGCGCAAACGCCTGCCGAGCCTCGTCGTCTCGACCGGCGCGCATAAGCAAGTGCGCGCGCGTCGAATGGAAATACCGGTAGTGGTCGAGGTCGAGCTCGTCGACGATCGCAAGCGCGGCGTCAGCGCCGTCGACTTCTGCAATCGCGACCGCCCAGTTCAGCCGCACGACCGGCGAATCGGTGCGCTGGATCAACAGTTCGTAGAGCTGGGCGATCTCGGCCCAATCGCGTGGTCGTCGCACGTGCTGATCGGCGATCGCCGCTTGCAACACGTACGTTCCCGTGTCTCCGCGGCTGATCGCGGCTTCGAGCAGCCGCCGTCCTTCCAAGAGTTGCGTCTCGTTCCACAGGGCGCGGTCTTGCTCATCGAGCGGAACCGCCACGCCATCGCGCAGGCGCGCCGCGCGACGCGCATCGTGCATCAACATCAGCGCGAGCAGCCCGATCACTTCACCTTCGTCGGGCATCAGCGCGCACAACGCGCGCCCCAGATAGATCGCGTCAGCCGACAGGTCGACACGACCGCCGCCCCAACCCTCGTTGAAGATCAGATAGACGACGGCGAGCACCGCCGAGAGCCGGTCGGGCAGCTCGTGATCGGGCGGGACCGCGAACGGAATGCGCGCGTCACGAATTTTGTGCTTTCGCGCGCGTCAAGCGCTTGCTCATTGTCTCGAACGGAACAAGGAACGCGAGTGCGATCTCTTCCGTCGACAAGCCACCCAACGTGCGCAACGTCAGCGCGACTTGCGCGTCGCGCGCAAGCGCCGGGTGACAGCACATGAAGATCAGTTCGAGCCGCTCGTCGACGATCGTTCTCGATTCGTCCATCTCGGCCTCCGGTACAACCGCCAACTCGCGCTCCAGCAGCTTCGATTTTTCGACGAGAACGCGTTTCCGGCGGATCTGATCGATGGCGCGGTTGCGCGCGGTTGCGACGAGCCAGCCCGTCGGGTTCGCCGGCTCGCCGTCACACGGCCAGCGCGCGGCGGCGATTGCAAATGCTTCGGCTGCGACTTCCTCTGCGAGCTCGATGTCGCGAAACATCCCGACGAGTGTCGCGAGCACGCGACCCCACTGTTCACGGAACACCTCGTCAAGTGCCATGGAACACGCCCTCAACGATCGGACGCACTTCCATGGCGCCGCCGTTTTCACGGCCATCCTGGAGTCGTTGCGCAATCGCAATCGCGCCGTCAAGATCGTCGGCCTCGACGATGAACAAGCCGATCAAATACTCCTTGCTGTCGATGAACGGACCGTCGGTCAGCAAGGTCTTCGCGTCGTCCGTGTGGAGGGTCGTCGCCGAGTCCGCCGGAGAGAGGCGCGCCCAGCCCGCGACTTCGGGCGTCGCGAGCACCTCGGCGATCGCGTCGTCGATCGGTCGCGTTTCACTCGAAGCCTGGCCGTAGGCAAGCAGTGCGTACTTCATCAGCCCTCCATCACGTCGTTGCCGCGTCGAGTGTTCGACGAACCGCCATTGCCCCGACGGACACGTCGTCCCGAAATATTTCTCGCATGGGCGTCCGTCGCGGCAATCACCGTTCGTCAGTCGAGCAGAACCGCCCACCGGAGGCGGCCGATCGACCAAGCATCGACCAAGGAGCCACGAAATGACCACGACCCCCACCACCGACTACGAAACGAAAGTCCGCGTCCACGCCACCCCCGACGCGGTGTTCGACGCCGTGACGACGCCGGTTGGACTCGCCGCATGGTGGAACCCGGCGTCGGGATCCGGTGCAACGGGTGGCGAACTCTCCTTCAAGATGGGATCGCCCGACCCGCTCGTCATGCGTGTCGACGAAGCAACCCGCCCGTCGCTCGTGCGCTGGACCGTCACGAGTTGCCCCTTCCTCACCGACTGGGAAGGCACCCGGCCGACGTTCACGATCACGAAGATCGACGA
>CAWJBX010000009.1:0-834254 GCA_963841195.1 uncultured Actinomycetes bacterium
CGGGAGTGCAACCCGGTTGAGCCGCGGCGCGACAACGTCGCGTCGCTGCGCAACCAGCCGGAACGCGAACGCAACATTGCTCGTGCCACCGTCGAGTTCGCGCACGACGAACGTTCTTGCCGTCTTGCGCTCCACGTATAACCCTTTGCAATCGCCTTCGGCTTGCAGGAACAC
The DNA here is from genome assembly GCA_963841195.1 of uncultured Actinomycetes bacterium. Lineage (GTDB taxonomy): Bacteria > Actinomycetota > Acidimicrobiia > IMCC26256 > PALSA-610 > CAWJBX01. The sequence goes on from CAWJBX010000009.1 coordinate 175, forward strand.
GTGGTAGTCGCGCGTGTGAATCGTCTGCGCGAACTCGGTATCGATCGTCACAGTGACAACGCCGTTCTTCAACTGACCGTTGCCGAAGTCTTCGAACCAGCATTCGGGACTCTCGACGCAATACAACGTCATGTGTTCGCCGCCGTCGGTCGCCGGCACCACGGCCGACTTGGTGCCGGTCGCGCCGATGTTGCCGAACCCGTACAACGCCCAGTTGCCGCTCGCATCCAGCTGCCGGCCGACAACTCCGGCTTGGTTCGCGGTGCTCACCTGTCCGTACGCGCCGTTGCCGGAAGTCGAGAGACCGACGGTGCCGTAGTTGTTCGAGCTGTGCCCGTAAACGCCGTAGCCACTCGTGCTGCCGCCTTCGGCCCCAGTCCCACTCGTCGACGTGCCGCGCACCGCCTGACTGTTCCCCGAAGTTGCATCGACGCCGATGTTCGTGCTCGACACGGCGTGAACGCCCACTCCCGACGTGCTCGAAACGTACGCGCCGGTTCCGGAGTTACTCTCGCCTTGGAGACCGTAACCACTGACGCTGTACCCGTAGACACCGGAACCGTTCGGCGTCGTTCCGTAGACACCCCAGCCGTCTCCCATCTGCGCGCCCCACACGCCGATGCCGCTTCCGCCCGTGCCGTTGTTCTGCCCGTACACGCCGGCCGAAAAGCCACCCGGCGACGTCGACGTGACCGTGCCATGGACCGCGGCCGCGCCGGACGCGGTCGCGTCCGTCGTTCCGACGACGCCGGTGCCCGTCTTCGACGTTCCCTCGACACCCGTTCCTGATTGCGCGATGCCCATCACGCCCGTACCCGCGCCCGGCGTTGTGCTGACGATGCTTCCCTTGACGCCAACCGCGCTCGCCTTCGTGGATTTCTGGACGCCGTAAATCGCCGACCCACCGGTGCCATTCGCGGTCCCGATCACGGCATTGCCGCTACTCGTGTTCGTCGCGTTGACGGCCGCCGCACTCGACGCGCTCGTGAATGTTCCCGTTGCCGCGTTCGCAGTGCCTTCGCCGAGCAACACCGCGCCGACGACACCAACGGTTCCCGCCGCGGCCGCGGTCGACATGCCGCGCCGCGTCAGCGAGCGATCCCGCGTCGCCGGAGGCTCGCCGCCGAGCCGGCGCTCCAGCTGTTCGATGCGAGCCTGTTGCTCCTCGAGGCGCGCCAAGAGTTCCTGCTGATTGAGCCCGTCCATGTGCCGGTCCTCTCTCACGGGGGGTGGTGGAAGGACCACAGAATGCACCCTGGAAGATCGTGGCGAAAGGGCTATCTCAGAGCGCGTTCTGGGCAGGAGCGGATGCGACCCGAGGCGGTGCCGTCGGCCGGGGAGAAGTTGCAGTCGTAACCGCCGAAAGAGAGCGTTTTGTCAGCAAACGGCGACAGCTGGATCGTGCGGATCGACACAAATGCCTGCCCGTGCCGAATCGGCTTGCCCGACGCACCCGGTGGCATGAAGTCGGGTCCGCTCAGACAATGCGTCGTGTATGTGGGTTCCGTGCCGGCGTCGTCGCGCACCGCGAAGCACGCGGCCGCGTCAAAGACCGACGAGCCGAGGGCAGACGGCCGAGTGTGGCGCAGTCACGGTGAAGTTGTTGTACGCCGCGATCACATAGGTGACGTGACCCGCGCCGCGCGCGGGAACCGGCGTTCCGTGCGCGCTGAGCATCTGATTGATCGCGGGGATCGGCTGCCCTTCGAGCGTCGGTGTCAAATGCGCGGCACTCACGTGGTCGAAGCGGAACACATCGCCGTTCCCTTCGGTCGAAGCCAAGAGCGCGGGCGCGCCGTCGTGGGTGATGCACGTGATGCCGCGCAACCCACTGTTGAACGAGCCGACCGGCGGTGCTTGGTAGACGAGCGACCAGCGTTCGCTCCCCGCGGGCACCGTGCCGTCGTTGCGGCGATACATGCGCGTGCCGATCGTGACGAACAACGAACCGCCGCAGTCGGGCGTTGGGCGACGACGAGCAGACGCGTATGCGTGACTACTTGCGCACAATGGGCGTGCGCGACCTCTGACGCAGCCAGGAGCGGCGCTCCCACCCGCCGCTTGAGTGGCAGGAGGGGTCCGACTACCGTTTCCGGTATGCCGATCTTCATGGTCGAGCGCCAGTTCGCTGACGAACTCGAAGCCAGCGCCGAGATTGCAGATGGCATCAACCGCATCAACGACGAAGAAGGCGTGCGCTGGCTGTACTCGTTCCTCTCGGCGGACCGACGCAAGACCTATTGCTTGTACGAGGCGTCGTCACCAGAGGCCATCATCAGCGCCGCGCAGCGGGCCGGCCTTCCGGCCGACGTGATCATCGAGGTGTCGACACGTCTCACTCCCGACGGAGCTGCGACGCCGCTCTGAGTTTCACGGCGGGCATCGCACGATGACTGCAGCGTGGGATTCGCCGCGCCTTCCGGCGCGCTTCGAAGCGACCGCGCAGTTGCCGCTCGTCGGCCGGCGCGCCGAACTCGAGGTCTTCGACGCGCTCTGGCCCGATGTCGACGCCGGCCGCCGCCAACTCGTGCTGGTCGGCGGTGAACCGGGCGCGGGCAAGACGCGCCTCGTCGCCGAAGTGGCGCGCGCGTTACACGCCGACAACGTGACTGTGCTCGTCGGCACGTGCAGCGCCGACGCGGGCGTGCCCTATCAGCCGTTCACCGAGATGCTCGACGCGTTCTTCCGGAGCGCGCACGGCGACGAGATCGACGCACTCCTCGAAGCGCACGGGCGCGAGCTGCGCCGCATCTCCGCCGAAGTTGCGCGCCTCCGGCCCGGCGAAGAGCCCGGTGCCGAAGAACGGGAACTGCGCCGTGACTTGTTCGACGCGGTTGCGCGCACGTTCGAGACCATCGCGCGGGCGCAACCGCTCTCGTTGATCTTCGACGACTTGCACTGGGCGCAGATGCCGACCCTCGCGTTGCTGGAACACGTCGTGCAGGTGTGTCACGACTCGCGCTTGCTCGTGCTCGCGACGTTCCGCACGACGGCCCCCGACCGCTCCGGCGAGTTCGCGGCGCGTATCGCGGAGCTACATCGCTTCGAAGGCGTGCGGCGCGTCGACCTCGGCGGCCTCGACACCGACGCCATCGCCGAATACGTGAGCCTGCGTACCGGTATGCCGCTGCGCGATGCCCGCACACCCGCGGCGTTGCTGCGCGATCGCACCGGCGGCAACCCGTTCTTCTTGCGCGAACTCTGGTCGGATCTCGAACGCCAGGGTGGTGTGGCCGCGCTGCGCACGTCGCAGCGCGTGCCGGCGTCGATCGGCGACAGCGTCGCCGCGCGCGTGGCCGGCCTCGGCCCCGAAGTACGCCGCGTGATCGAGTTGGCGGCGGTCCTCGGCGACCAGTTCGACCTCGCGACGCTGATCGCGGCGAGCGAGTCGGACATGGCGTTGACGATGGGATTTGTCGACGCCGCGACTGCACTCGGGCTCATCGAAGCGCTCGACGTCGACGGCGGTCGCTACTCGTTCGTACACGCGCTCACGCGCCAAGCGGTGCTCGACCAGATCCCGGCGTCGCGTCGCCAGGTGTTGCACGCGCGTGCGGCCGAAGCGATCGAACAACAACCGCGCAAACCGTCGTCGATCCCGCGGCTTGCGCATCATTGCCTTGCGGCGCACGTGCTCGGTTTCGGCGAACGGGCGCTGCGCTATTCACGGGAAGCGGCGATGCTCGCCGAACGCACGCTTGCCTTCGAAGAAGCGGCCGTGTGGTTCGAGCGGGCGGCCGCGCTCCCCGAATGCGACGAGCGCGAACGGTCCGAGCTCCTGCTCGCGGCCGCCGGTGACCTCGTGCGGGCGTCCGACTTCGTGCACGCGCGGGCCATCTACGAATCGCTTGCGTTGACCGGCGACCCCATCGTGCGGCTGCTGGCGACGATGGGATTCGAAGACGCGGCGTGGCGCCCCGGACTCTTCGGCCCGCGCGCGGCCGACCTGCTCGCGATGGCCATCGAAGAGTGCGGCCTCGACGAGCGCGACCGCCGCTACGTCTGCGCGCTCGGAAGCCTCGGGCGCGCGCTCTCGATTGCGGGTGAGACGGCGCGGGCGCGCGTGGTCGGAACGCGCGCCATCGAGTTGGCGCGGGCGCTCGACGACGAGGAGACGATCGCCCACACGCTTGTCACAAGCCTGTGGCACGGCACGACCGCCGATGTCGCCGAGCTTCAACTTGAGCGCGCGACTGAGGTCTACCGGATCGCGCGGAGCCGCAAGGACTACGAAACGCTCGGCGCGGCCGGCAACTTTCGTTCGATGGTCGCGTACTTGCTCGGCCTGCCCGACATCCTCGTCGACTCGACGGCCATGGCATCGCACGCTGCCGAACAGACGGGCCAGCCGTACTACCGCTATGTCGCGTGCGGTCTCGCGCATGCGCTCGCGTTCCAGCGCGGCGAGTTCGCGGCGGCCGAGCAGTGGGCGGAAGCGTCGCGCCAAGAGGACGACACGTTCGGCGACGACATCGCCGAAGGGCCGTTCGGCGTCCAGATGTTCATGTTGCGCCGCGAAACCGGTGGGCTCGACCAGTTCCGTCCCTTCCTCGACGGCATGGAAACGCTCGCGGGCCGTTGGGTTCCGGGGCTGCTCGCGCTCTACACAGAGCTCGGTATCGAAGTTGGCGTGCGCCGCACGCTGCGCCACGTGATGAACCGCGACCTCAGCGCGCACAACATCGAAGCGCAGTGGCCGATGGAACTCGTGTTCATGACCGAAGGCGCGTTGTTACTCGACGACGTCGACGCGTTGCGCGTCCTGCGTCCGCTGTTCGACGAGTTCGCGGGCAAGAACATGATGAACGGAACACTCATCGCGTGCTTCGGCAGCGCCGACCGTTATCGCGCGCGTATCGCCGACGCGCTCGGCGACAGCGCCGAAGCCGAGCGGGCGTTCGCGATCGCGCTCGAAATGGACGAACGCATGCACGCCTTCGCGCATCTTGCCGAAACACTTGCGTATGCGGCGCGTTTCGCGGATCGGCACGGCGAAACCGAACGGTCGCGCTCTTTCGCGGGCCGGGCCCGGGCGCTCGCGGAGTCGAACGGCCAAGTGCGTGTGCTCCGGTTGCTCGAGGCCGTGGCCGCGCCGGTCGCCGCCCGTCCCGACGGTCTCACCGATCGTGAGGTCGAAGTGCTGCGGCTGCTTGCGGCCGGTTTGAGCAATCAGGAGATCGGTGCCCGCCTGTTCATCAGCGCCAATACGGCCGCAAACCACGTGCGCAGCATCCTGATGAAGACCGGTGCCGCGAACCGCACCCAGGCTGCGATGTACGCGACCCGCCACGAACTGACGTGAGTAGTCAGATCTGATCATCGGCGCCGTTGCCCGTCGCCGAAAACAAGAGTCAGTACCGGTCATGACTGCCACGCGGCCATTTTTTACGGTGAACCTGCCCTCGGGTGCGTCCGTACTCGGGACACCTCGAAAGGAATGGTCGCAATGACGAACCTCGCACAAACCCCCGATCTGAAGAAGCGGCTCAACGGCAACCTCGTTCTCCCCGAAGACGCCGGCTACGACGAAGCCCGCTCAGTGTTCAACGGCATGATCGACCGCCGCCCGGCCGTCATCGCCCAGTGCCGCAACGCCGCCGATGTCGCGGCCGCGATCGAATACGCGCAGCGCGCGAAGTTGCCGCTTGCCGTCCGTGGCGGCGGCCACAGTGGACCGGGCTTCGGCACGGTCGACGGCGGCATGGTCATCGACTTGGCACCGATGCACACGGTCGAGGTCGACCCCGCGCGCAAAACCGTGCGCGTCGGCGGCGGCGCGACGTGGGGCATGGTCGACGCGGCCACGCACGAACACGGCCTCGCGGTCCCGTGCGGGATCATCTCGACGACTGGTGTCGGTGGGCTCACGTTGGGCGGCGGCTCCGGTTATCTCACGCGCAAGTACGGCCTCACGATCGACAACTTGCTCGAAGCCGAAGTCGTGCTCGCCGACGGGTCGACCGTGACCGCGTCGGAAACGTCGAACGCCGACCTGTTCTGGGCACTGCGCGGCGGTGGCGGCAACAACGGTGTTGTCACCTCGTTCACGTTCCGCGCCCACCCGGTGAAGAACGTCGTGGCCGGACCGACCGCATGGCCGGTCGCCGCGACAACCGACGTGCTCAAGTGGTACCGCGAGTTCATGCCCGCGCAAGACGACGACCTCTACGGGTTCTTCGCGGTGATGACGGTGCCGCCGGTCGACACGTTCCCCGAGGCGTTCCACATGCAGAAGGCGTGCGCGGTTGTGTGGTGCTGGCTCGGTGACCCGGCCGACGCCAACGAAGCGCTCGCACCGGTGCGCGAGATGGAACCCGCGTTCGACGGCGTCGGTGAAGCGCCGTTCCCCGGCTTGAACTCGGCGTTCGACGGGCTGTACCCGAAGGGCATGCAGTGGTACTGGCGCGGTGACTTCTTCCGCACCGTTCCCGACGCGGCCGTCGCCGCGCACCAGAAGTATGCGGAGGAGTTGCCGTCGATGTTCTCGACGATGCACCTCTATCCGGTCGACGGTGCGGCAAACCGCGTTGGCGAAACCGACACCGCGTTCGGGTACCGCGACTCCACCTTCTCGGAAGTGATCGTCGGCGTCGACCCCGACCCCGCGAACGCGGGTGCGATCACGAAGTGGACGAAGGACTACTGGGAAGCCACGCATCCGTACTCGGCCGGCGGTGCCTACCAGAACTTCATGATGAGCGACGAGGGACAGGCACGGGTCAAGGCGACGTACGGCGTGAACTACGACCGTCTCGCCGAAATCAAGGCGAAGTACGACCCGAAGAACGTGTTCCAACTCAACCAGAACATCGCCCCGAAATAAGGGTGTTTCGGCCGGCTGCTGCGGGTGCCCGCGGCGGCCGGCCGCTGTTCGGCTGATGTTCAGGGCGCGGGATCGGCGAGCAGATGCAGGAACCCGCCCTTCACGAGCCACGCGGTCCCGAACGCGAAGACCATCACGGTCTCCAACCACAAGAGCGCGTGCCACCCGGCCGGCGGGTGCACGAACTCGGCGACCACGACGAGCGCAAGCGCGGCGAAGATGATCACGCCCGACACGCGGTACACGATGTTGCGTTCGCGCTTGCGTGTTGTGACATGGGCCGGGTCGTCGGTCTTCGTGAAAAAGAAGAGCGAGAACACGCCGAGCAGAGTGAACAGTGTTCCCGCGCACACGAGATGCAACACCGCGACGGTCTTGGCGCCGTTCGACGCGTTGGCCGTCTCCGATGCGGTTGGAAAGAGCGCGACGCCGATCGCCATGAGGCTCGCGACGTTCGCGAGGCGGTTGTCCCACTCGTAACCGGGGAGCGGCCGGTATTGATATGAGAGGAAGAACACGCCGAGCGCGAACAGGCTCCCGACGAAATAGCTGCCGACGTGCGTGTAGTAGTACGCGCTGAGCGAGCCTGCGAGATGACCGCCCAGCAATTCGTTGCCGATGATGAGGACGAGCGGCAACGTCACGGCGATCGCGCCGACGACCTGTTGCAGGTACGCGTAGGCAGCCGCGAACTCACGGTCACTCTCGGTTGCCACCCGCGCCATCTTGGCAGTGCGTGGATGCAAGTGTGCGGATGGCCGCGGGCGCCCGTTCCTGAGGGCTACTCGGCGCTGAGTGCGGTGGCGGGCTGTGTGCGCGCCGCGGCGCGTGCGGGAAGGTATGCGATGAGGTTGGCGACGACGATCGTCGCGACCACGACCAGCACGATCGCGAGCAGTCCGATCGCAGGTGGTGACACAACGCCGAGGTTGTGTTCGACGCGCGTCCACAGCGCGCGCCCGACGAGCCAGCCCGCCGGAACGCCGACGAGCAGACCGACGAACGCGAGCGCGGTTGCCTGCCACGCGATCGTCGTCTCGACCTGGCGGCGCGTGAAGCCCAGCGTTTTCAGCAACGCGAGGTCGCGCCGGCGTCGGCGGGTGCCGGTCACGAGCGCGTGACCGATTGCGATGATCGCGAGGAAGGCGAGCAGCGCGGCGAGGATGGCCGGCAGCTTGCGGATCTCGTCGAGCCGCGCCACCTCGACCGGCAGAATGCGCGTCGCGGGCGCGCCGATGCCGGGCTGCTTCGCGATCGCGTCGGCAACGGCGGCCGGATCCTTGCCCGGAGCGACGTCGGCGACGAGATACCGGTGCGACTCGTTGTTGGAATCGAAGACGCGCGTGAGGCCGGGCTGCGTGAACAGTGCCCCGTCGGGAAGCGGCGTGCCGTCGCTCGCGTCGGCGAACACTGCCTCGCCGACGACGGTGAACGACGACGGCGACTCGGCGCCGTGCGCCGACACCGTTGCGCCGATGCTCGTGTGCAATGCGCGCATCGTTTCCGGTCCGAGCGCGACCTCGTGAGGTGTCGCGGGCGCGCGCCCGGCGATCAGCGTCGCCGGGATCGTGCCGCGCACCGGTGTGAACGCCCAGCCGTAGACGGGCCGCCCGCCGACCTGAATTTCGTTCACACACAAGCCCGCGATCGCGGTGACGCCCGGCACCTTCGAGATACCGAGGTCGTCGGCAGTGCATCCGGCGGCGGAGCTGCTGAAATTCGTGTCGACGGCGGCGACGTTCCACGTCCAGCCGTAGCGCGCCGGCGACGCGGTGAGTTGGCGCAGGCTCGTCGTGAACGCGAGGGCGGCCGTGATTCCGAAGACGCCGATCACCGCGCCGAGGAGCGCCGACCGAATCGGTACTGCCGTGCGACCCCGCCCCGATTCGAAAGCCAAGCGCAGCCCGTTGGTCAGTGTGGGGGAAGAGCCGGCTCGGGTTGCGCGCGCGACCACGAATGAAGGACGGACGCGCGGATCGTCGACTGCGACCCGCGTGCTGCGCACGATGGCGACGATCGCAATCGCGAGCACAACGACGACGAGCGCGACGAATCCCAAACCGACGACGACCCAATCCGCGTGCACACCGACGTTCGGTTCGGCCTGGCGCGCGATACCGATCGGGAACCGCGCCGAGAACACGATCGCGCCGGCCGCCGCGCCGACGCTTCCGAGGAGCACGACCAGCGCGGTGCGGGGCGCGAACACGAACATGCGTTGCGCCCGCGTCAAACCGATCGTTCGCAACGTCGGCTGTTCGTCGGTCGCGCTCGTGAACGCGCGGCTCATCACGATGCCGATTGCGACCGCGCCCGCCAAGGCCGCGACCGCGGCAACGATCCAGAGTGCGAGCGTCAGCGCGTCGATCGCGCTCTGCGCCCGCTGGGCGTTCGATTGCAGGGCTGCTTGCACGCTGAGGTCTTTGGCGCCGAAGATCCTCTGCATCGCAGCCGTCACGGCGCGCTGATCGGCAAGACCGTGCTTGGTGCGAAGGTTGAACTGGGCGCCGAAGTTGCCGACGCGGGTGAAGTACGCGCGATCGAATCCCGGCGTGAGTTCGAAGAGCGCCTGGGTCGACGCGGTGCCCACGTCGACGGGTCGCCGCTCGACGCCGACGATGTGCAACTGCACCTTCGGTCCGAGCGCGGCCGGGGGCGGGCCGCCCGTGGCCGCGTTCACCTGCGCCTGCGTGAAGGTTTCGAGGTCGATCGTCGTGCCGACGTCGAGGTGATGCGCGCGCGCGAAGGTCGCGTCGACATCCATTTCGTCGGGCGCATTCGGATTGGCTGCGCGCCCACGAACAATCAGTGCGCGATCGACGGTGCCGTCGTTCGCGACGTCGGCGGCCACGTTCGCCACCGACGCCAAACGCGGCACGCGCGCACCGAAGAAGCGAAGTTCAGTGAACGCTTCCACATCGGGAATGTGTGCCACCGCGTCGACCTGGGCCGGGGTCGGGTTGTAGGCGAACGCGGTGAGATAGCTGAGTTGCGACGGCCGGCTGAAGTCGTCGAAGCGAGTGAGCGCGGTGTTGCTTCGGCGCGCACCCGCGGCCGACGCCAAGACGACGGTACCGACGACGGCGACGAGGACGACGAGGAACACCGCGTTCCGCCATGATCGCCGCAGGTCTTTGCGCGCGAGCATGCGCACCGCACTCATGAAAACGCCCAGCCCTCCGCATTCACCGTCCTCATTCGACAGCACAAAGGCGGCGGCGACAAGGAGGCGCCCTCGCCCGGCTGCCGGGGTGCGAGCACCCCCTCGGGCTAGCGTCCCGCCGCGTGCTTTCCCGTCGTTGGGGCCTCGCGCTCGTCGTCGTGCTCGCGGGATGTTCGTCGTCAGCGCGCCATGTGGTTGGGGCGCCGTCATCGACGACGACGAGTACGGCGCCGCCGGTCACTGCGCCGCTGACGCTCGCATCTCAAACCAACGTGTCGCTGCTCTACAACCAAGGCGTCGCACGAGTTCCCAACGGTTGGATCTTCACCAGCGAGTTCGGCCTGTACCGCACCGACGACGCGCTCCACGTCGTCGCCCATATCGACAACGCCGTGCCGGCCGGCTTGCAGGCGCAGGGGTACAAACATCTCGGCGACATCGACGTCGTCGGCGACACCGTGTACGCCCCCCTCGAACAACAGGATTACAGCAAGGGCACGCAGCGCATGGCGCTCTTCGACCGCGACTCACTGCGATTTCTCAGCTCCGTGACCGTGCGCCAGCACCAGAATTCGTTCGTGACAGTCGACGCCTCGACAATGGTCGCCTACACGATGGACGAGTTCGACGGGAACACCTTGTTGCGGTACGACGTCGCGCACGGCTGGAAGCCGCTCGCGCCGGTGCAGATGAGCGAGACGTTGCACCACACGCAGGGCGCCGACATCGGTGGCGGCGCGGTGTGGATCTCCACCGACGACGCGGTGAAGGGCATCTATCGCGTCGACCTCGCGACCGGTGCCGTCGCCAAGGCGGCGGAGATGGGCCACACGGGCGGCGAGGGCGAAGGGATCGACGTGACGAATCTTCCGTCGGGATTCGTGCACACGCTGGTTGCCGGGGGCACCGGCCAACCGTCGTGGTTCCAACACTGGCGCGCGCCGTACTGATGCAGTCGAAGTACGTCCGTATCCTCGTCGTGTTCGTACTGCCGTTGGTGGTGCTTGCGATCGGCGCGTGGCACTACCGGTGGATGTCCGACGACGGCTTCATCAACCTGCGCGTCGTGCGCCAGATCGAAGCCGGGCACGGGCCGGTGTTCAACCGGGGCGAACGCGTCGAAGCGGGAACGAGTCCGCTCTGGATCGCGATCCTCACCGCGGCCGACGTCGTGTTGCCGCTGCGGCTCGAATGGATCGCGGTGTTGCTCGGCATCGCCGCAACGCTGGCCGGCGTCGCGCTCGTGTTGTGGGGCGCGTTGCGATTGATGCCGGACCGTGATCGCGACCGGTTCGTCGTTCCCACCGGCATCTGGTTGCTCGTCGCGTACGTGCCGATGTGGAAGTTCGCGTCGAGCGGGCTCGAAAACGGTCTGTTCACCTTGTGGTTCGGCGCGTCGTTCGCGTTCCTCGCGCGCTGGACGACGGGGGAGCGGCCGTTGCCTGCGTGGTGGGCGGCCGTCGTCATCGGGCTCGGGCCGTTGGTGCGCCCCGATGTCGCGGTGATTGCCGGCGCGTTGCTGATCGCGGTCGTGGTCGCGACGCAGGCGGGCTGGTGGCGGCGTATTGGCTTCGTCGGCATCGCGGTTGCGGCTCCCGTCGCGTACGAAATCTTCCGCATGGGCTACTACGACTCACTCGTGCCGAATACGGCGATTGCGAAGGAAGCGGGCCGGTCGTGGTGGTCGCAGGGCTTCACATATATACGTGTGGCGGGCCAGCCCTACTGGCTGTGGATCCCGCTGCTCGCGGTCGTGGCGCTCTACGTGTTCGCGTTGCGAGGGACCGACCGGCGCCGGCGCGCGCTCGTGATCGGTTGCGCGGCGGGCGGGGTGCTGCATCTCTTGTATGTCGCGCGTGTCGGTGGCGACTTCATGCATGCGCGCATGGTGCTGCCCGGGCTCACGGCAATCGTCGCGCCGGTTGCGGTGACGGCAGTCGAACGCACGGTTGCAAAGATTGCGGTGCCGTTGATCGTCGGTGTGTGGGCCGTGATCGCAATCGGCTTCTTGCGGTCGCCGGCCGACGCGCCGATCACGTTCATCGGAACGCCGCGCAATGCGATCACGCTCGCCGACTACGGCTGGCAGCCGGGTGGCCCGAACCGGGCGTGGGACAAAGGGCCGGGCGTCTACTTCGTCGAAACGCCGGTCGCCGCGCAGGCGCGCGCCGGGCTTCCGCCGACCGTCGACGCGAACTTCGGTGTCGGCATCGGTTCCTATGCGCTCGGCGCGAACTCGTACGTCCTCGACATGCTCGGCTTGGGTGACGCGTTCACGGCGCACTTGAAGCTCGCGCACCGCGGGGTGATCGCGCACGAGAAGCCGCTACCGATCCCGTGGGTTGGTGCGCGGTTGTTCGCACCCGACGCGGCGTTGACGCCCGCCGACTTCCCGATGCCGCAGTTCTTCATCGCGCGCCCGATCGACCATCCGGTCGGAACGTTCGACGACCGCGTGGCCGCGGCGCGGCGCGCGCTCACGTGCGGCCAGTTGCGCGCGTTCATGGCGCGCGTGACGAGCCCGCTGACGCTCGGCCGGTTCGTCGGCAACCTCGCGCACGCGCCGAGCGACACGTCGTTCCGCATCCCGCCCGAACCCGCCGACGCGGTCGCCAAATACTGCGGCTAAATCCCAGTCGTTACGAGGTGCTGACGACGTTGACGACGAAGTACAGCGTCTCGTTGGGCGCGATCGACGGCGGCGAACCGTCGGTGCCGTAACCCAGCGACGGCGGGACGATCAGCTCGCGCTCGCCGCCGACCTTCATGCCGGGAATTCCTTGTTGCCAGCCCTGGATCACGCCACCGCTGAGATCGGCGTCGAACGTCTGGTTGCGCGACCACGACGAGTCGAAGATCTCACCGGTCGAGCACGACACACCGATGTAGTTGACGGTCACCTTCTTGGCGTCCTTGGGCACGGTCGCGCCCGTGCCGACCTTGATGTCCTTCGTCGTCAACTTCGTCGGCGGCGGGCCGGGCGTGATCGGAACCGCGGGCGCGCCCTTCGGCAGGGTGCCCTTCATCGCGACGCACGGCTTGCCGGCCGCGTCGGTGACCGCACCCGTTGTCGGCGACGTTGACGCGGGCGCCGTGACCTTCAGCTTCGAGCTGCTGTTGTTGTTCTGGATCAACAGCACGATCCCGACTGCGATCAGGAAGCCGACGCCGATCACGATTCCACCGAGCCAGTTCCGGCGCTTTCGGTGCGCGGCCTTACGCGCGCGTTCGACCGCGAGGCGATCTTTTTGCCGCTCCTGGGCCGCCCTGGCTTGTTTCGACGGAGGCATCGCAGCAACGCTATCGCCCGTGACATCAGCGGACGGATCACGTACAGCCGTCGATCTCCTTCGACACGTTGCCGCGACCTACGGCGATCGCGACGCGTTCGTCGAGGTCGACCGCCGGCTGACGTTCGCGCAGTGGGACCGGGCCGCCGACGGGGTCGCCGCGCACTTCGCTCGACGCCGGCGTGACACCGGCGATGTCGTCGCGCTGCTCTTGCCGTCGTCGATCGACTACGCCGTCTGTTACCAGGCCGCGATGCGGCTGCGCGCGATCACGACCGGGATCAACACCGCGGCTCGGGCCCGCCAGAGATCGCGAGCATCCTCGACCGCACGCAGCCCGCGGTCGTGGTCCGCGACGACGATCTCGACGCGGTCCGCGCCGCGTACACGCACGACCCGCCCGCCGACCTCCCGCGCGTCGAACCCGACGACCCGGTCGCGATCGTCTGGACGAGCGGCACCACCGGCATGCCGAAGGGCGCGGTGTTCGACCACGCAATCTCGCGCGCGGTCGCGATCGGCGCGGGCGCGATGGGCGCGCCGTTCGACGTGCGGCTCGCGCCGCTGCCGTTCGCGCACGTCGCGTTCATGTCGCGGCCGTGGGAGGAGATCGAGAACGTCATCACCACGGTGATCACGCCGACGCCGTGGACCGCGGCCGACGCGCTGCGCGCTGATGGCGCGCGAACGCGTCACGGTCGGCCAGGGCGTGCCGACGCAGTGGCGGCTCGTGCTCGACCACCCCGACTTCGACGCGGAGCTGACCTGTCGAGCCTGCGGATCGCGGGAACCGGCGCGGCGACCGTTGCCGCCCGAGCTCGTCCGCGAGATGGAGGACGCGCCTCGGCTGTCCGGTCGTGATCGGTTACACGAGCACCGAGGCCGCGATCACGACCGGCACCGTGCCGGGCGACTCGCCCGAGGTGATCTCGCAGACGGTCGGGCGGCGCGCGCGTGAACGTCGAGCTCGAGGTGGTCGACGACGACGGGCAGCGCGTGCCCGACCGGACGTCGGTCGGGCGCGTGCGGTGCCGTTCCGGCGCGGTGATGCGCGGCTACTGGCACGACCCGGAGCGCACGGCCGAGGTCCTCGACGCCGACGGTTGGCTCACGACCGGCGACCTCGGGTTCCTCGACGAGCGCGGCTACCTCACGCTCGTCGGCCGCCGGAGCGAGATGTACATCCGCGGCGGATACAACGTGTACCCGGCCGAGGTCGAGCGCGTGCTGTCGGAGCATCCGGCGGTCGCGCAGGTCGCGGTGCTCGGCGTGCCCGATCCGGTGCTCGGCGAGATCGGCGTCGCGTTCGTCGTCGCCGCGCCGGCGGCCCCGCCCGTGCTCGCCGAGCTCCGGCGCATGTCTGCAAGGCCGACGCTCGCCGACTACAAGGCGCCCGACCGTCTCGTCGTCGTCGACGCGCTCCCGGTCACGTCGGTGGGCAAGGTCGACAAGCGGGCGCTGGCCGAAGATGCGGCGCTCGGAGCCGGATGGTTAGCTTCGCGGTCATGAGCAAGACAACCGCGCATCGTCGAGAGCACGCTCGAGTTCCCGTATTCGCGCTCGCTCGGACCGGTCGTCGGCGCGTTCCTGGCCGGGCTCAAGCGAGCACCGCATCCTCGGCATCCGCACCGCGCGACGGCAAGGTGCTGGTCCCGCCGCTCGAGTACGACCCGAACACCGGCGACGCGCTCGAGCGAGCTGGTCGAGGTCGGGCCCGCGGGCACCGTCGGGTCGTGGACGTGGGTCGCCGAACCGACGCCGAAGCATCCGCTCGACCATCCGTTCGCGTTCGCGCTGGTCACACCCGACGGCGCCGACACCGCGATGGTGCACGCGGTCGACGCGGGCAGCATCGACAAGATGTCGACCGGCATGCGCGTGCAGCCGCGCTGGCGCGCCGAAGCGCACAACATGATCGACGACCTCGCGTGCTGGGAGCCCGCATGACCGACGTGAGCACGCCCAAGGAAAACCTCGTGATGAACCACCTCGTGTCGCTCACGTACTCCGAGGAGCTCACGCCGATCCTCGAGCGTTACGTCGACGCGTTGATCGACGGCCGCATCGTCGGCCACAAGTGCCCGCGTGCGGGCGCGTGTACGTGCCCGGCAAGGGCTACTGCCCGATCTGCGTCGTGCCGACCACCGAGCAAGGACGAGTTCGAGGTCAGCGACCACGGCACGGTCACCGGCTTCACGATCATCACGCCCGTCGCGTACTACGGCCAGACCGAGACCGAGCCGTTCGTGTACGCGTCGGTGTTGCTCGACGGTTCGTCGGGCAACCTCGGCGGCCAGGACATCATCGGCGTCCCGCACGACCAAGCTGCATTCGGGCATGCGCGTGCAAGCGGTGTGGAAGCCGAAGAACGAGCGCAGCGCCGAAGGGGTGTCGAACCGCGGGTGGGGGAGCGTCGCTTCGGTGATCGACGCGTTCGAGTGGACCGGCGAGCCCGACGCGGACCGGTCCGTGTACGAGGAGCACATCTTCTGATGGCCGCCACAGACATCGCCATCGTCGGGTACGCGCAGACGCCGTCGGTGCGCACGCGCGCGCGAGAGCGAAGTGCAGTTGCTCGTCCCGATCGTCACCGAGGCGTTGGCGACGCGCCGGTCTCGACCGGCGCGAGGTCGGCTTCACGTGCGCGGGGTCGTGCGACTACCTCACCGGCGGACCGTTCGCGTTCGTGTCGAACCTCGAGGCCGCGGGCGCGTGGCCGCCGATCTCGGAGTCACACGTCGAGATGGACGGCGCGTGGGCGCTGTACGAGGCGTGGGTGCGCTTGCAGCACGGCGACATCGACACCGCGCTCGTGTTCGGCTCGGGCAAGTCGTCGCCGTCGAAGCCCGACGAGATGTGGGCGCAGCAGCTCGACCCGTACTACCTCGCGCCGCTGGGCGTCGACCCGGCGTCGCTGGCCGGCATCCAGGCGCGGGCGCTGCTCGACGCGGGCAAGGCGACCGAGCGCGACTTCGCCGAGGTCGTGGCGCGCAACCGGCGCAACGCCAAGGACAATCCGAACGCGCAGGTGGCCGGCGACTACTCGGTCGACGACGCTGCTGCGAGGCGCCGTACGTGCGCGCGCCGTTGCGCAGCGCACGACTTCCCGCCGATCTCCGACGGCGCGGTCGCGGTCGTGCTGGCCCGCGGCGACAAGGCCCGGGCGTTGTGCGACCGGCCCGCGTGGATCCGCGGGCCTCGACCACCGCATCGAGGTGCACCAACCCGGCATGCGCGATCTCACGTCGTCGCCGTCGACGACGCTCGCGGCGCGCAAGGCCGGCTACGACGGTGGTCCGCTCGACGTGTCGAGCTCTCGTCGACGTTCAGCCCGCAGGAGTTGATCCTGCGCGAGGCGCTCGGTCTCGGCGCCGACGCCAACGTGAACCCGTCGGGCGGCGCGCTCGCCGCCAACCCGGTGATGGCGACCGGACTCGTGCGCATCGTCGAAGTCGCGCAGCGGATCATCGACGGTCGACGCGAACCGCGGGCTCGCGCACGCAACCGGCGGCCAGGTCCTGCAGCACAACCTCGTGTGCCTCATGGAGGGCGAAGTAGTCATGGCAGAACACTGCGCAGTCGTCGGCGTCGGGCAGACGCACCACAAGAAGAAGCGCGCCGACGTCTCGATCCCCGGGTCTGTTGCGCGAAGCCGCGACGCGCGCGCTCGACGACGCCGAGATGCACGTGGGCCGACATCGACGCGGTCGTCATCGGCAAGGCACCCGACGCGTTCGAAGGCATCGTGCAGCCCGAGCTGTTCCTCGCCGACGCGCTCGGCGGCGCGGGCAAGCCGATGTTGCGCGTGCACACCGCGGGCTCGCGTCGGCGGCTCGACGTTCATCGTCGGCTCGCACCTCATCGAGTCGCGGTATCCACGAGCGCGTGCTCGCGATCGCGTGGGAGAAGCAGAGCGAGGGCAACGCGCAGTGGGGACTCGCCGGCGGACGTGGTCGCGGCATCGGCGCCGGCGGCGCGTTCGCGCCGTGGATCCGCGCGTACATCGAGCAGACCGGCGCGCCCGAGTACATCGGCTGGCAGGTCGCGGTGAAGGACCGTCTCAACGCGCTGAAGAACCCGTACGCGCACCTGCACCTCCCCGACATCACGATCGAGAAGGTCAAGGAGTCGGCGATGTTGTGGGACCCGCTGCGGTTCCTCGAGTCGTGCCCGTCTTCCGACGGCGCGTGCGCGGTCGTGCTCACGAACGAGGCGAACGGGCAAGAAGGCGTCGAAGCCGGCCGCGTGGGTCGACGGCGCACCGCGGTGAAGAGCGAGCTCGGTCAGTTCCCCGGCCGCGACCCGGTGCGTCCGCAGGCGGGCGTGGAGTGCGCGCACGACGTGTACCGCCAGGCCGGCATCAGCGTGCCGCGCCAGGAGATCGACGTCGCCGAGATCTACGTGCCGTTCAGCTGGTACGAGCCGATGTGGCTCGAAGGTCACGACATCGCCGGCCCGGGCGAGGGTTGGAAGATGGTCGAGAGCGGCGACACCGAGCTGACCGGTTCGTTCCCGGTCAACCCGTCGGGCGGTGTGTTGTCGTCGAACCCGATCGGCGCGTCGGGCATGCTGCGGTTCGCGGAGGCCGCGCTGCAGGTGCGCGGGCCTGGCCGGCGAGCACCAGGTCGACGGCGCCCGCACCGCGCTCGCCCAGGCCTACGGCGGCGCCGCCCAGTACTTCGCCATGGGCGTTTTGCGTTCACAACCCAGCTAACAGGTTCGGTCTCGAGTCATCTGCGCGCGTCGTCGGCGACGAAAACTCGTCGATGGCCACGACGCGAAGGCGTTGGTTCTCGCGGGGCGAGAAGATCCGATTGGGTGCGATGTTCGGCGTCATCGCCGCGTTGCACGCAGTGGGTTGGGGCCTGTTCGCGTTCTACGGCAACCGCTTCGGCCCCGCGTACGCGGGCGCGGGCAGCTTGGCGTACGTGTTCGGTCTGCGGCACGCGTTCGACGCCGATCACATCTCGGCCGTCGACGACACGACGCGCTACCTGATGCAGCAAGGGAAGCGGCCGATGGGCGTCGGCTTCTTCTTCTCCCTCGGGCACTCAACGGTTGTGTTCGTGCTCGCGATCGTGATCGCGCTCTCCACCCGAAGCGTGCAACACCACCTGCCCGCATTGGAGAAAGTCGGCGGCACGATCGGCGCGACCGTGTCGGGCACCTTCTTGTTGGTGATCGCGTTCCTCGACTTCATGATCCTGCGCGGCATCGTCACCGTGTGGAAGAAGACGAAGCGCGGCGACTACAACCGCGACGAACTCGAAGAGTTGATGATGCAACGCGGGTTCATGAACCGTGTCCTTGGGAGCAAGTGGCGCCGCCTCGTGAGCGACAGCTGGCACATGTACCCCATCGGTTTCATGTTCGGTTTGGGCTTCGACACGGCATCAGAGGTCGGGCTGCTCGCGTCGACGGCCGCGGCGGCAACGTCGGGTCCGCATTCGGTGCATTCGGGACCGCTGCCGATCCTCGCGATCATCGCGTTGCCGTTGTTGTTCACGGCCGGCATGTCGCTCATGGACACCACCGACGGCGTGTTCATGGCGAAGGCGTACGACTGGGCGTTCCGCAACCCGCTGCGCAAGGTCTATTACAACATGGCAACGGTCGGTCTCGGCGTGTTCGTCGCGAGCGTGATCGGCACGATCGAGTATCTCCAGGTGATCAGCAGCCACGTCAATTGGCACGGCGCGTTTTGGGACTGGCTCAACAGTCTGAACTTCGAGATCCTCGGTTACGTCATCGTCGCGACGTTCATCCTCGTGTGGGTCGGTTCGGTCGTGCTGTACAAAGCGCGCCGCATCGAAGAGCGCTATGCGTTACCCGACGACGTGACCAGCTAGGACTTCCAAGTCGCGAAAACGCGATTCCGGAGGCGGCGAGTTCACTCGCCGGCGAGCGCGGGCGGCCGTGACTGCGGAAGGAATCGGTCCACGAACAAGCACGCGACGCCTGCAACCGCGAGCAGCACCAGCCCCGTCAGGAGACCAGCGCTGAGTGCCCGCGCGACGGCGGCGACGAAATGTGCCCACGGACTGCTCGAGACGTGCGGAACGATGAGGACGGGAACGATCCAGAGCACAATCAAGTGGACCACGCTGATACCGATCAACCACGCACCGACAATTTTCACGGCCCCTCTGCGATCCGAGCTCAACGCGATGCCCACGGCGACGAGCACGATCGCGCCGAGGAGATAGAGCCCGAATCGATTCGCGAGTGTCTTCCGCGATGCGGAAAGGGCGCCGACCTCCGGGACGTTGAACGTCACGGCGTGCACTTGCGCCAGGTCTTTGAGCGAGACGTTCGGAATCGCCGCGGCGACGAGCGTGCGCGTCGTTTGTTGATCGAGCACGGCCGGCTTCGTGCTCTTCCCGATCAGCAGATCATGCGCGTCGACGACGAACTGTTCGAGCTTGGCCCGGATGTCGGGCCGGTCGAGCACGGTGTTCAATCGCTGCTCGAGAACGGCTTGGTTGGCCCCGGCCGTACCGACCGCCGGCGCGGTCGCCGTCGCGACCCTCGTCGCGATGTAGTCGCGCACCGTTGTGTTCTCGAGCACGGCATCCGCGACGCGGCGGGTGCGGGCGGTGTCGAGGATCGTGTGGGTTGTCCACCACGACGCGAACGCGAGCGCCGCGCACAACATGCCGAGGTGGACGGCCACGCGACCGAATCCCCCGAGTCCCGATGAACGCCCGACCGCCGGTGCCATGCGCAGATTCTGCGCCGATTCCCTAGGCGGTGTCGACGGCTTCCCTCTCACCCGCACCGGACGCTGCAACACATGCGTCCGGTGCGGGTAGAGCGAGTGACTCGGATATCGCTACCCGATGAGCTTGTTGACTGCTTCGACGAGCGCGGGAATGTGCGACGGAGCTTCCGCAAGACGGTTCGTCTCTGCGAGATGCGCCATCGGCTCGAACAACAAGCCCACGACGCCGGCACGAATCACGTCGTCGACCGGCGGAAGCGGGTTGCCGTCGTCGGTCGAACGAAGACCGAGCAAGATCTCGGCCAGTTCGAGACGCATGCGGCTGCGCAGCGCGTTGACTTCGACCGATGTTCCGGCCGCTTCGAGCAGAACGATTCGAGCCGCGGCTTCGTCGTTCACCAAGAACCGCACCAACGAACCCACAACGATCTCAGTCTCCGAGTGCCCAAGCGTTGCCGCGGAGCGAGCCTTGTGGATCGTGTCGAGCAACGAACGCAAGCAGCTATGCACTGCCGCGTACATCGCGTCGGCACGGTCGTCGAAGAACATGTAGAACACGGTGCGGCTGGACCGCGCCGTACGCACAATGTCTTCGACTGACGTGTTGTGATAACCGCGTGCCGCGAATTCATCAATAGCAGCGCGCACCATCCGCTGCCGTTGATCGACACGACGTTCGTGGGGCGATTGACCCCGGTACCGGCGCCCTTGCGACGCCGTTGCTTCAACCCTTCGTACATCCAGCGCGTTTGCAGTCACAGACCCTCCCAAAAGGCTGCGAGCGCGCGACACCGTCTTCCCGCACAACAACGGCATCGACATCGCAGTCGAACGCCGCCCCAATGACCATGGCAATTATTAGCAGCAAACTGACCCCTCGTGTATGAAGAGGTCCTTATGCCCTCGCGAATACATGAACGCGCGTGTGCCGGATTGTTCACACATCAGTCACTCGCGACAACACGGATCACATAAGGCGGCAGCCCTATAGCTGGATTACGCCGAGGTGGTACTCGCGGTGATGTCGCCAGCAAAGAAGAATCAGATTTGCAAGGTCGGTGCGTCCGCCTTTGATCCAAGCAATCAAGTGATGCACGTCACACCAAGCCGGTTTGCACTCACAACCGGGCACGCCGCAGCCGCCATCGTGGGCAACCAAAGCCTTGTATTGCGCAGGCGTTGCCGTTCGTGATGCCCGGCCGACGTCGAGCACCTCGGATGCGCCGGCCATCACGATGCGATGCACGTCACAGTCGCAACTGATCCACTCGATCGTTGACGCTGACAGGTGCCCGATGTGGGCCGCGTCGGCCCGCGCCTTGGCCACCAACTCGGTGGAGTTACCGGCAAGTTCTTCGATATCGACGACGACACTCAAGTGCGGCCGCACCCCGCGGCTTGTGCCGAGCTCGCCATTGTCGAGCGGGCGTCGACAGAGTTCCGCGAGCGCATCGGCCCGTTGCTGCGCGCGTGACCGCGAGTCGCCGGCGCAACGGGTCTGCTCCATGACTGCGTCGAGGGCGGTCATCACGATCTCGCCGGCGACGGGATCGAGCACGCCGTCGATCATCACGAGACCGTCGATCGTGGGGGAGACGTTCAGCCGGCGCCGCATGTATTGCTTGCGATCGTCAGCCGCGCCGCCGTCGCCATCGAGCGCATCGGTCAACCGCTTCACGACCGCGCGCAGCTCGTTCGGCTTCACGTGCCGGCCGATCTCGACGAGCTGTTCTTCGACTCCCTGCAACTCTTCGATGCGCTCGGCGGTGCACGCGTCGGCGATCGCGTGCGCATGCTGGCGGGAGATCTCGCCCTGGGCGAACGCCTCCGCCGTCTCGGGGAGTGACTCGAGCGTGCGCCCGAGATCGAGGGCGCGGCGGGCGGAGCCTTCACTCATACGCGTCTTCGCTCGGACTGCCGCGGCAGCGCTGCGGAAGCCTTCGGCGCGCCAGGCGTCGGAGCGTTCGTAGGCGCGGAAAGCTCTGATCTTCAGGGCTTCGACCTGTTCGGCGAGCGTGCAGATCTCGACGACATCGAGATCGCCTTCGTATGCGAGCAGCTTCTCGAGCGCTTGCTTGATCGCATCGAACATATGTTCGATTGTAGTGTTCGTGCGATAAGAGAACAACCGGAAATATCTGAATGAGCGCGCCCAACGATCCAACGTTGAAACCGAGAAAGCCCTGCTCACCACATCCTCTAGTGCGTCTCTTTACAGCCGAATTCACGCGACCACGCATACACCGAGAGAACCCCGTTACCCAGCACCCGGGTGGCGTGCTAAAAAGGGGGAGAATGACGTTCTCCCCGCTTGCTGCCGAAGAGCTCGACGCGCGCCCCGACCGATTCGTGTCGGCGGCACGCGATCTCGCCAACGAGACCGGCAGCGCCGCGTTCACCGTGGCCCAGGTCACGGGGCGCGCCGAACTGTCGTTGAAGTCGTTCTACCGGTGCTTCCACGGTAAGGACGAGCTACTCCTCGCGCTGCTCGCAGCCGACAGCGCCATCGGTGCATCAGTCCTCGCCGACCGGATTGACGACCGCACGAAGGCCGCCGCCGTACGCGCCTACGTCGTCGAACTCTTCAACATGCTCTCGCTGCCGGGCGCGCTCGGTTACGCGGGCGTGCTCGTGCGCGAATACGGACGCCTCATGGAAGAACACGACGCGCGAACTGCGCGCCGCGCTCGCTCCGCTCATCGATCTGCTCGCCCGGCACCTCGAAACCCGCGACCCGCATCGCGATGCCGAGACGATGTTCGGCGTGCTCGTCCGCGGGATTCACGATGTCGTGCTCGGCCGCGTCGACGACACCGCCGAACTCGCGCGCTATCTCCATCGGTTTTGTACAGAGGGAGTGGGCTGATGGCCGTCTCCGACTCAGTCATGAAGCATCTGCACCGCGCCGCCGGCGGCGAGCACACGACGAGCGCGAGTTTCTTGCCCGATCCCGAGCCGCGCGACCGCACCTACACGATCATCTCGGTCGACGACCATCTCATCGAACCGGCCGACGTCTTCGAAGGTCGGATGCCGGCCGCCCTCGCCGATCGTGCCCCGAAGGTGATCACGCTCGACGACGGCCGGGAAACGTGGGTCTACGAAGACGGCTTCTATCCGCAGGTGGGGCTCAACGCGGTTGCCGGCCGGCCCAAAGCCGAGTGGAGCATGGAACCGGCGCGCTTCGACGAGATGCGACGCGGCTGTTACGACATCGAAGCCCGCGTCACCGATATGGATCTCGACGGTGTGTACGCGTCGTTGTGTTTCCCGTCGTTGATTGCCGGTTTCGCGGGCACGATCTTCGCCAAGTCGAAGGATCAAGAGCTCGGGCTGGCCGCGTTGCGGGCGTGGAACGACTGGCACATCGACGCGTGGGCCGGTCCGCATCCCGATCGCGTGATCCCGTTGCAGCTCGCGTGGGTGAACGACCCGAACATCGCCGCCGACGACATTCGCAAGAACGCGGCGCGCGGGTTCAAAGCGGTCAGCTTCCCGGAGAACCCCGTCGATCTCGGTATGCCGCCGATGATCAGCTCGCACTGGGATCCGCTGCTCGCCGCGTGCGAAGAAACCGAAACCGTCGTGTGTCTGCACAACGGTTCGTCGTCGTGGACGGCCGCGCGTTCACCGGGCGCGCCGCTCGAGTTGTACACGAGCCTGTTCCCTGTCAACGCGCTCGTCACCGCGGCCGACTGGTTGTGGGCGCAGGTGCCGACGCGGTTCCCCGAGATCAAGATCGCGTTCTCGGAAGGCGGCATCAGCTGGGTGCCGATGCTCATCGACCGCATCACCTACGTGCTCGACCATTCCGCGGTCGGTTCGCACGGTTGGGACGACCCGAACGTCTCGCCGATCGAGGCGTTGCGCCGGAACTTCTGGTTCTGCACGATCGACCTCGGCTCCACGTTCCGCTTGCGCGACCACATCGGCATCGACCACATCTGCATGGAAAGCGACTACCCGCACGCCGATTCCACGTGGCCCGACACGCAACTCATGGCCGCCGACGGTCTCGACGGCGTGAGCGCCGACGACATCCGCAAGGTCACGTGGGAGAACGCGTCGAAGCTGTTCCGGCACCCGGTCCCGAACGAACTGCAGAAGCCATGAGTGTCGACCTGCTGATCAAGAACGGCCTCGTTGTCGACGGCACCGGCGCACCCGCTCGCCACGCCGACGTTGCCATCACCGACGGTCGCATCACCGCCATCGGCAACGTCGACGACACCGCGACGCGCACGCTCGACGCGGCCGATCTCGTCGTCGCGCCCGGGTTCGTCGACCTGCACACGCATTACGACGCACAACTGTTGTGGGACCCGACGGCGAGCCCATCACCGATGCACGGCGTTACCACGGTGTTCGGCGGGAACTGCGGGTTCACGCTCGCGCCCGGAGGCGAGGAGCACGTCGACTATCTCGCCCGCTTGATGGCGCGCGTCGAGGGCATTCCGCTGCCCGCGTTGCAACAAGGCGTGCCGTGGAACTGGAAGACGACCGCCGATTATCTCGATCGTGTCGACGCCGCCGGCATCGCAGTGAACGCCGGTTTCTTGTGCGGTCACTCCGCGCTGCGCCGCGTCGTGATGGGCGAAGACTGCGTCGGCAACGAGGCAACCGACGAGCAGATCACGACGATGGAACAGTTGTTGCACGCCGCGCTCGACGCGGGCGCGATGGGCTTCTCGTCGTCGCAAGCGCCGACGCACAACGACGGCGACGGCAACCCGGTGCCTTCGCGCGCGGCGACGCGCGCCGAGATGGTGCGGCTGGCGCGCGTTGTGAACGCGCATCCCGGCACGCAACTCGAACTGATCATTCCCGGTTGCCTCAACGGCTTCACCGACGAAGAGATCGAGTTGATGAGCGCGATGTCGGTTGCGGCCGACCGCCCACTCAACTGGAACGTGCTCGGTGTCGCGCCGGGTGGGAACTACGAGTCGCAACTCGACGCCGGCAGCCGCGCCGCCGAGCGGGGTGCGCGTGTCGTCGCACTCACGTTGCCCCAAGGAATGCGCATCCGCCTCTCCTTCCACACCGGTTTCGTGCTCGACGGGCTCCCGGGCTGGCGAGAGACGTTCGCGCTGCCGATCAAGGAGCGGATGGCGGCTCTTTCCGATCCGGCGACACGCGCCCGACTCGACGAGCGCGCGCATTCGCCGGAAGCCGGTGTGCTCGCCGGCCTCGCGAACTGGTCGCGGCTCGAGATCGTCGAAGGCTTCACGCCGGAAACGCGCAAGCTCGAAGGCCGCAAGGTCGGCGAGATCGCGCGTGAGCGCGGCCAAGAACCGTTCGACACCTTGTGCGACATCGTCGTTGCCGACGGTTTGCGCACGGGTTTGCGGCCCGACTTCGGCGGTCCCGAATCCGACGAAGTGTGGAAGCTGCGCGCCGACGTCTGGCGCGACCCGCGTGCCGTCATCGGTGGCTCCGACGCCGGTGCGCACCTCGACATGATGAGCGGCGCGAGCTATTCGACGGCTGTCGTCGGCGACGCGGTGCGCAAGGGCGCGGTGTCGATCGAAGAAGCCGTGCAGATGCTCACCGACGTCCCGGCGCGCTTGTACGGCGTGCGCGACCGTGGGCGACTCGTCGAAGGCGCGCACGCCGACGTCGCCATCTTCGACCCGGCAACGGTCGGACCGGCCGGCGAGCGCACGCACGACGACTTACCCGGCGGCGCGAGCCGCATTGTTGCTGACGCGCGTGGCATGCAACACGTGCTCGTCGGCGGTACCGAGATCGTTCGCGACGGTGCGTACACCGGCGCGACGCCAGGCCGCGTGTTGCGAAGCGGGCGCGACACGGAAACCGTCTCTGCATCTCCCAAGGAGAATTGATGTACACCGAAGAAACTCCGTCGACTTCGCTCGACATGGATGCCATTTGGAGTCAGGAGTGCGCCGACGATCCCACGTCGGTGTTCCCGAAGATTCACGAGTCGTGCCCGGTCGCGCGCACCGACGGCATGTTCGGCGGCCACAGCGTGATTCTCACGAAGTACGAAGACGTGTTGTGGGCGTTGAAGCACCCCGAAGTGTTCTCGTCGAAGAACGTCGTGAACATCGGCAACGACGTCCCGTTGCTGCCGCTTTCGGTCGACCCGCCCGACCACGCGAAGTACCGCCGCTTGCTCGACCCGCAGTTCTCACCCAAGCGCATGGCCGAGCTCGAGCCCGAAGCGCGCCGGCTCGTCAACGAGATCATCGACGGGTTCGCGTCGGCGGGTCAGTGCGAGTTCCACGAGGACTTCGCGACGCCGTTGCCGTCGACGATCTTCCTCGCGTTGATGGGTCTGCCGCAGGAAGACCTGCCCCGACTTCCTGCGCTGGCGCGACGACACGATCCGGCCCGAAGGCAAGACCGAGGCGGAGCAGCAAACCGCGCGTGAAGCCGCGGGCAAAGCCATCGAGCAGTACTTCGAGAACGCGATCGAAGAAAAGCGCAGCAACCCCGACGAGTTCTTGTTGAGCACGATCGTGCACGGCGAGGTCGAAGGGCGGCCGTTGACGCACGACGAGTTGATCGGCACGACCCACTTGCTGTTGCTCGGCGGTCTCGACACGGTGACGGCCACGCTCGACTGCATGGTCGTGCACTTGGCGCGCAATTCCGAAGCGCGCGAGAAGGTCATCGTCGACGGTGAGCTCAACAACGCAGTCGTCGAAGAACTGCTGCGGCACCAGACGCCCGTGATGATGGTGCCCCGCATCGTCGCCCAGGATTTCGAAGTCGGTGGCATCACGATCGAGGCGGGCGACAGCGCAACGTTGTTGCTCGGCGCTGCGAATTGCGACCACGCCGAGTTCGACAACGCGGCCGACGTGAACTTCGATCGCGAAGCGAACCGGCACCTCGCGTTCGGCGGCGGCCCGCACCGTTGCCTCGGCTCGCACCTCGCCCGGCTCGAACTCCGCGTCGCAATCGAGGAGTTCCACCGCCGCATTCCCGAGTACCGGCTGATCGACGACGACGTCCACTTCTCGCCGGGCATTCGCCAAGCCGATCGCGTGCACCTCGAATTCCCGGTGCAGTCGTAACGTGCGCGCGGCGGTGTTACGCGCGCCGGGGGAGGCGTTCGCCGTCGACGACGTGGCGTTGCGCGACCTCGGCCCGCGCGACGTACACGTGCGCGTGGCCGCGAGTGGCGTGTGTCACTCCGACCTGTCGATTCAAGACGGCACGATTCCCCACCCGTTGCCCGCGGTGTTGGGCCACGAAGGCGCGGGCGTCGTGCTCGAGGTCGGTGCGGACGTGCGCACTGTCGCGGCCGGCGATCACGTCGTGTTGTCGTGGGTCGCGCCCGACCGGACGTGCTTCTACTGCTTGCGCGGCCACCCCGAACTGTGCGAACACGGACTCGACCACGCGTTCGCGATGCCGTATGCGACTGCAAGTGACGGCACACCGTTGCTCGGCGCGTTCGGCACCGCGACGTTCGGCGAAGAAACGATCGTGCCCGAGACCGCGTGCGTGAAGATCGCGCCCGAGTTCCCGTTGGAGTTGGGCGCGCTCGTCGGGTGCGGTGTCGTGACGGGCGTCGGCGCGGTGTGCAACAGCGCGCACGTCGAACCCGGCGCGAGCGTGGCCGTCATCGGGTGCGGCGGCGTCGGTCTTGCCGCGATCCAAGGTGCCCGGTTGAGCGGCGCCAACCCGATCATCGCGGTCGACAGAGTGGCGTCGAAACTGGCGCTGGCGCGTGGGGCGGGTGCGACGGAAGTTGTCGACGCGTCGGGCACCGATCCGGTGTCGGCGGTGCGTGAACTGTCCGGCGGACGCGGCGTCGACTTTGCGTTCGAGGTCGTGGGCCGTTCCGACACGATCCAGCAGGCGTTCGAGATGACCCGCCGGGCCGGGACGTGCACGGTGGTCGGCGCGGGCAGCTTCACAGACTTCGCCCAGTTCGCTGCCATGCAACTCATGGTCGACGCCAAGACTCTGCGGGGCTGCGTGTACGGCGCGACCGATCCCGCGCGCGACTTTCCCGAGATCGTGCGCTTGCAGCAAGCGGGCCTGCTGGATCTGGAATCGCTCGTGACGCGCCGCATCGATCTCGACGATTTGAACGACGCCTTTCGCGCCATGCAGGAAGGCGAAGTCGCCCGCAGCGTCATCGTGTATTGATCGTTGGTCTCAGCAGGGACTTCCGCGTAAAGTTCCCCGACAAATGTGGGCTGCAGGATGAGAAACGGGCGGCGCCGCGGGCGCGCGTTGATAGGCGTGGTAGCGCTCGTCGCGTCACTTCTGAGTGCCGTCGCGATCCACGCG
Source organism: uncultured Actinomycetes bacterium (assembly GCA_963841195.1). Lineage (GTDB taxonomy): Bacteria > Actinomycetota > Acidimicrobiia > IMCC26256 > PALSA-610 > CAWJBX01. The sequence continues at coordinate 28,443 of CAWJBX010000009.1, forward strand.
GCCGGCGCCGAAGTCGTGCGCAACCACAACGACACCTTCGGCACGGGTTGGTACCCCACGCAAGACAAGCTCGCGTCGCAGGTGGTCGTCGGCGGCACGTTCGGACAGTTGTTCTCGACGCCGGTGACCGGTCAGATCTACGCGCAGCCGCTTGTCGACGACGACAACGGCACGAAGACGTTGCTCGCCGAAACCGAAGACGACTACGCCTACGGACTCGACCCGGTCAGCGGCGCGATCCGCTGGACCCGACCGTTGAACCCACCGAGCGCGGGATCGCCGCAACCGTGGCATGCGGCCGATCTCGGTTGCGCCGACCTCACCCCGAACGTCGGCGTGACCGACACACCCGTCATCGACGACACCACGCACACCGAATACTTCACGGCGAAGGAATACGACCCTTCCGGTCCGTCGGGCGTGATCTACGAAATGTTCGCGCTCGACACGGTGACGGGTGCAGTTCGTCCGGGCTTTCCCGTGACGATTCACGGCGAAGCCGACAACGAACAACCTGGTGTGCACGAGCTGTTCGACGCGAAGTATCAGATTCAGCGGCCCGGTCTGTTGTTGCTCGACGGTGTTGTGTACGCGGCCTTCGCCGGCCACTGCGACCACCCGCCGTACTGGGGCTTCGTGGCGGGTGTGAACGCGACGACTGGTGCACAAACGACGTTGTGGAGCGCGCAAGCCGACGGGCATTGGGGCGCCGGCATCTGGCAGGCGGGCGGCGCGCTCGTGAGCGACCGTGACGGCAGCATGCTGCTCGCCACCGGCAACGGTTTCGACGATCTCACCGCACCGACGCCCGGCAGTTCGCCGCCGGCCGACATCGACGAAGCCGTTGCGCGTTTGAACGTGCAGCCAAACGGCACGCTGAAGGCCGTCGACTTCTTCATGCCCGACAACGCGCCGACCCTCGACATAAACGACCAAGACTTCGGTTCGGGCGGCCCCGTCGCGTTGCCGACGTCGTACAACGGAACGCCGCTGTTCAGCGCGAATTCCGCGCACCCGAACACGATGATCGAAGTCGGCAAAGCCGGATACATGTACTTGCTCGACCGCGACCATCTCGGCGGCTACCGCATGGGCACGAACGGCAGCGACGCGGTGCCGCAAGTGCTCGGACCGACCGGACCGGTATGGGGCACGCCGTCGGTGTGGCCGGGCGACGGTGGTTACGTCTACATCGTGCACGACCACGGTGCCGACGGCGCGCGCACCGGTTACATGAGCGCGTACAAGTACGGAACCGACGCCCACAACAATCCGTTGTTGAACCTGGCCGGACAAACTGCCGAAGGCTTCGGGTTCGGTTCGGGCTCTCCAATCGTGACGTCGAACGGACTCGAGTCGGGCTCGGCACTCGTCTGGGTGATCTGGCAAGCCGACACAACTGGTCGGAACGCGGAGTTGCAGGCGTACGACGCGGTGCCGGTGAACGGTGTGATGCAGTTGCGGTGGTCGGCACCGATCGGGCAGGCGACGAAGTTCGAATCGCCGGCTGTCGAAGACAATCGCGTCTACCTCGGCACGCGCGACGACCACGTGCTCGGTTTCGGATCGCCGGTCGACCAACCGTTTGTCGCCGCGCCCGATCACTTGAACTTCGGAACTGTCACGGTCGGGCAATCGGCGGTGAAGAACCTGACGTTCAACGCGAACCACGACGACACGACCGTCACGTCGATCACGTCGAACACGGGCGCGTTCGTGCTCGGCGCACCGTCGACGGCCCTTCCGGCCGATGTCGACGAGGGTGAGACGTTGACGATTCCGGTGACGTTCAAACCGACGGCGCCCGGCGCGATCGGCGCGACGATTACCGTCACGTATTCGCCCGATGACGGCCCGCCCAAGCAATACGTCGTGAGTGCGCAAGGCGTTGGGCAATCAGCAACCGGTGATCTCTCCGCGTTCCCCGAGAACCTGAGCATGGGCGGCACGCCCGTCGGCCGTCCCACCACGACGACGCTGACCTTGTCGAACCTGGGCGCGAAAACGCTCACGATCACGGGTGGGACGTTCCCGAAGCCGCCGTTCACGACGACCGGTCTGCCAATCGGCACGAAGATTGCGCCCGGCGCGTCGGTGTCGGCAACCATCACGTTCTCGGCCGCGACTGCGGGACAGTTCGCCGACGCGATCACTGTGAACTCCGACGCGGCCGCGCCCGGCAACCCGACGATCGTCGTACCCGTGAGCGCGAGCGCAGCCGGGCCGGCACACCTCGTCATCTCGCCGACGAACTCCTATTTCGGAACCGTCCGCGTCGGTTCGACCGCGTTCTTGAACGTGCATCTCACGAACACCGGTCAGAACGTGATGCAGATTACGAAGTCGAAACCGCCGGTGGCCGGCGTCGGTTTCACGTCGGCTGGTTTCCCGCTCGACGAAGCGAGCACGATCGCGCCCGGCCGCTCGACGACGATCACGATCGCGTTTACGCCGAAATCGGTGGGCCACTTCACCGACCAATGGATCATCAACGGCGACGACAACAGCGGCGTGCACACGTTGACGTTCGACGGCTACGGCGGAAACCCCACCGCGTCGTATTGGATGCTCGACACGAGTGGCCGCGTGTATCCGTTGGGCACCGCCGCGGGTGGGAGCGGCGTTCGGTTCCCGCTCACACGCGCCGTCTCGATCGCGCCGACACCAACCGGTCAGGGTTATTTCGTCGCCGACGACCACGGCGCGGTGCAAACGTTCGGGAACGCGGTGTACCGCGGGAGTTTGCCGAACGGGGCGCTCCAAAGCGGAGAGACGGTTGCCGCGATGTCGAGAACGCCATCCGGCAACGGCTACTGGTTGTTTACGTCGCGCGGGCGCGTGTTCACCTTCGGAGACGCGCCGTTCGTCGGCGACTTGTCCGGCTCGCAGTTGAACGGCGCGATTATCGCCGCGGTACCGGTACCGAACGGCACTGGTTATTACATGATCGGTTCCGACGGTGGGGTGTTCACCTTCGGCGCCAACTTCTACGGATCGACGGGCGGTTTGCGCCTGAACAAACCCGTGGTCGGCATGGTGCCGACGTCGACCGGTCTCGGCTACTGGCTCGTTGCGTCCGACGGTGGCGTGTTCTCGTTCGGTGATGCCAAGTTCCTCGGATCGATGGGCGGCCGCCCGCTGAACAAGCCCGTCGTCGGCGGCGTGCGCTACGGCAACGGATACCTGATGGTCGCGTCCGACGGCGGCATCTTCGACTTTTCGAACAGCGCGTTCGTGGGCTCGCTCGCCAGCAACAACCTGCCGGCGCCGATCGTCGCGGTGGGCGCGTTCGCGGTCTAATCCGCTCGTTGTGAGCGACGGGCGGGTACCGTCCGGCGCACGATGATCAAGTACATCGGGTCGAAGCGGCGTCTTGTTCCGGTCCTCGGAGAGATGTGCGCGACCGTCGGTGCGACGCGCGCGCTCGACTTGTTCACCGGCACGACCCGAGTCGCGCAGGCGTTCAAACAACAAGGCGCGCACGTCACCGCGGTCGACACCGCGCGTTACGCGGAGGTGTTCGCGCAGTGTTACGTCGAGTTGAATGGCGACACGGTTGATCGGGGCGCGATCACCGACGCGTTGCGCGATCTCGAAGCCCGGCCCGATGTCGACGGCTACGTGACCGAGACGTTCTGCCGCCAAGCGCGCTACTTCCAGCCTCACAATGGCGTGCGCATCGACGCGATGCGCGAGGCGATCGAACAGGACTACCGGGGGAGCTGGCTCTCTCCGGTGTTGTTGACGAGCCTGCTCGAGGCCGCCGACCGCGTCGATTCAACGACCGGCGTGCAGATGGCGTACGTGAAGGCGTGGGCGCCGCGGTCGTTCCAGCCGATCGCGCTGCGCGTGCCGGAGGTGATCGGCGGGCCGGGGCGTGCGGTGCGCGCCGACGCGTGCGCAGTGGTGAGCGAGCTCGGGCACTTCGACCTCGCGTACCTCGACCCGCCGTACAACCAACACCGCTACTTCACCAACTACCACGTGTGGGAAACGATCGTGGCGTGGGACGCACCCGCGCACTACGGCGTCGCGTGCAAGCGGGTCGACGCGCGCGACGACGAGACGAAGAGCGTGTTCAACATCCGGCGGTCGATGCCGCTCGCGCTCGCGGGCGTGGTGCGCGACGTCGACGCCGATCTGGTCGTGATCTCGTACAACAACGAGTCATGGATGACGATCGACGAGCTGGAAGACATAGCGCGCGCCCGGGGTGGCGCGGTGCGGACGTTGGCGTTCGAGTCGCGCCGATATGTCGGGGCGCAGATTGGCATTCACAATCCCAGCGGTGAGAAGGTCGGGCAGGTTTCGCACTTGAAGAACCTCGAATACCTCGTCTGTGCGGGCGAGCCCGAGATCGTGGAGGGATTGTGGAGATCGCAGGCAATGTCGCGCTCGTAACCGGCGCCGCATCCGGATTAGGAGCCGCGACCGCAGCGCGCTTGAGCAACGCCGGCGCACGCGTCGTGATGGCCGACCTCGCGGAAGTCGCGGCGCCCGCCGGCGGGTTGTCGTGCGCTGCGACGTCACGTCCGAAGACGACGTGCGGGCCGCGACGGAGGCCGCGGCCGAACTGGGCCGGTTCTCGATGTCGGTGCACTGCGCGGGCGGCGGCATCGCGTCGCGCACGTTGGCGCGTGACGGTTCACCGCACGACCTCGACGCGTTCCGGCGCGTGGTCGAGCTCAACTTGATCGGAACGTTCAACGTGTTGCGGCTCGCAGCGTCGGAGATGGCGAAGAACGACCCCGACGAAGGCGGTGAGCGCGGCGTGTGCGTGCAGACCGCGTCGATCGCGGGTTACGAAGGCCAGATCGGCCAGGTTGCGTACGGTTCGGCGAAGGCAGGCGTGATCGGGATGACGATCATTGCCGCGCGCGACTTGGCCGCGGTCGGGGTGCGGGTGTGCACGATCGCGCCGGGCACGATCGCGACGCCGCCGATGTTGATGGTGCCGGAAGCGATGCGCGACACGTTCGCGGCGAACGTGCCCCACCCGAAGCGGCTGGGTGAGCCCGACGAGTACGCCAAACTCGCGCAACACATCATCGAGAACAGCTACCTGAACGGCGAAACCATCCGCCTCGACGGCGCCGTCCGCTTCCAACCCAGGTAATTCCTTGGAGCGTCGCTCACTATCGCGTAGCGATAGTGAGCGACGCTCCGGAGAATGGTCAGTCGTAGGCGAGGTGGACGGCGGCTTCGGCCGTTACCACCTGGAAGGTGAACGACTCTTCGAGGTACAGGTACACGCTCGCGGTGTCGTGCGCTTCGTAGCCGATCGAGACGTCCTGGCCGACTTGCAATGAGTAGTCGCCGCCGCGCTGGGAGACGATGACCGCACCGTCGACCGCCGGCGCCCACAACACCGGCCCGCCCGCGATCAACCGCAGGTGTTCGAGGACCGGGTAGCCGCCCATCTCCGTCGTCTCGATCACGCCGGTGTAGCAACGCGGCCCGAGCGCGACCGCGTACGGCCCCGCGACGCCGGCCGTCTGCAACATCGCAACCGCCCGGGCAACGTGGCCGGGGTAGTCGCGGTATTCGTCGCTGACGATCAGCTCCGGATGAGTGGTCGCTTCGGCGATACCGGTGATGCCGGCACCCTTGTTGCCGCGGAACACCGCTTCGTCCTCGGCGATCGCAAGCCGGCGCGCCGCGTCGATGACGTTGTCGAGATCCGGATCGGCTGCGCCGCGATCGATCGCGTCGAGTTCGGCGCGCGGCATGGTGAACGGCACCCGGTACTCGACGAACGGCTGCACGACGCGCAGGTTGGCGTGCACGCCTTCCGGCGCGTTCTTCACAGCCGCGACGCGGCCGCGCCGCGCGCTGTCGTCAGCCCAGTCGCCCGACGCGCTGAAGTCGACGACGCGCCGCGCCGTCAGGAAATGCTTCAGCGTGCGCGCCGCTTCTTCTTCGATCATCTGCCACGACTCGTCGCTGATCGGCGCAAGTTCTCGCAGGAGATGGTTCATCGCGGTGGTTCCTCCCTGAGGTCGCCGAGATCAAGGCCGCCGGCGTCGCCAGAATCGGTCGCCTCGGCTTCTTTTTCCACTTCGACAATGGGTTCGGTGGTGAAGAGGTACGTGCGCAGCACCTCGTCCCACTTGGCGTCGCGGCGACGCAGCCATTCGAGCGTCATCGCCGCGTGTTCCTTTTCTTCGTCCCGGTTGTGCGCGAGCACGGCGCGCAAGTCGGCGTCGGAGGACGCGTCGACGCGCTGGTCGTACCAGTCGACCGCTTCGAGTTCTTCTTTCAACGAGATGATGGCGCGGTGCCGTTCCATGACGGCAGCCGACAGCTTCTCCAGCGGTTCGTGGTAGCCCTCGCTCGCCATTCGCTGCTCCTCCGGTTCCGGGCTGGCCTACCCGGAGGACACAATGTCCGAAACGGCGCGGGCGGCGCTACTCGTCGTTCCTCGTCGCTATTCCGCTCGCAGTCCGAGTTCCGCGGATTTCGTCATGATGTGCTCGACCCACCAGGCAGGGGCGTTGTTCATCAGGGTCGCGAGATCCCAATAGTCCCACCAACGGACGAACATTCCGTTGCGGATTTCTTGCATCGATACGAAGGGCAGGCTCGCGCGTTCGCCGGTGGGCCATTCCCAATGTTCGACATGTTCGGTGACCGCGACATCGCCCTCACACACGATGGTGCGGATGTCGTGCGAGATGCCCGACAACGGCTCGAGACCGAGCCGCAGCCGCGCGGCGATTTGGGCAGGACCGCGCGCCACGTCGTCGCCCGGGGTCGGCATGTCGGTGTATTCGCCGTCGTCGGCGAACATCGCGCCAACCGCGTCGAAGTCGCGGTCGTAGAGGTGCTTCCACAGCTGGTCGACGAGTTCTCGGTTCGTGCTCATGACGCCGACCCTAGAGGCTCGCCCGAATATGGGGACATTGCCCCATGCCGCGCCGACGGCGGGTCCGTACATTCGCCGCATGGCATCACAACTCCAGGTGTTCACCGAAGGAAACGGTCCCCGGGTCGTGCTGGTCCACGGCTCCGTGATGGGCGGCGACATGGTGTGGGGCGCCCAGACGCCGCTCGCCGAGCGCTGGACGCTCGTGAAGCCGAACCGGCGAGGCTTCGGAGCGAGCCCGCCCGCCGACGGTGAAGACTACGAACGCGATGCCGACGACATCGCGGCGCTGATCGAACCGGGCGATCATCTCGTCGGCTATTCGTACGGGGGTGTGGTGTCGTTGCTCGCGGCCGCAAAGCGGACCGACGCGATCCGTTCGCTGGCGTTGCTCGACCCGCCCGCGTTCAGCGTCGTGCCGCCCGGCGATCCCGTCGTCGAAAAGGCGCTCGGTGAATTCGCGGAGATCCACGACCGTTACTCCGCTGACGAGACCGAAGCGTGGGCGCGCGAGTTCGCGCAATGGGTCGGCAGCCCGGGGCCGATGCCGCCGGAGTTCCCGCCGCCGATGCAGGTCGGCGCGCGCTTGGCCTACAACCAACGCCCGATCGAAGACGCGGTGATTCCGCTCGACGTGCTTGCGGCCGCGCCGTTCCCGAAGCTGATCGTCAACGGCGACGGTCAGCCGGCGACGAGTCGCGTCGGCGATGTGATCGAAGAGAAGCTGGACGCCGAGCGCGCCTACATCACGGGCTTCGGCCACATGATCACGATGGCCGGACCGCCGCTGAACGACATCCTCGAAACGTTCTGGTTGAAGGTCTCAGACGCCTGAGCGCGCCAGCGGCCGCGACGGCGTGAACGAGATCGGCATCTCTTCCAAGCCGCTGATGAAGTTGGCGCGCCGGCGCGGCATCGAAGCGGGATCGTCGCGCGAGCTCGATATCGGGCATGCGCAAAAGCAGTTGCTCGAACATCACCTTCAGTTCGAGACGGGCCAACGCCTGGCCCAGACAGAAGTGGGTACCGAAGCCGAACGCGACGTGTTCGTTGGGATCGCGTTCGACGTCGAAGCGAACGGGATCGACGAACTTCGCGTCAGTCGAAGTTCGCCGACTCGAACAACAGCATGCACTTCTGACCCTCACGCATCTGTTGACCGAGGAACTCGGTGTCGTGCGTGACCGTGCGACACATGTTCTTGATCGGCGTGACCCACCGCAGCATCTCTTCGACCGCAACCGTGATCTTCGACGGATCGTCGACCAGCAACTTGCGCTGTTCGGGATGCAGCACGAGCTGTTCCATGCCGCCCGTGATGACGTGGCGAGTGGTTTCGTCGCCGCCCACCAGGATCAACAGCGACTCGTGCATCACGTCGTGGTCGTCGAGGCGGTCGCCGTCGACTTCGGCGTGCACGAGCACGCTCATGAGGTCGTCGGTCGGCTGCGCCTGGCGCTGCGCGACCGCGTGCGGTGCAGAACTCGGCGTAGCCCGCCTCGGCCATCATCGCCTTGGTCAACTGCTCGTCGGTGGCGTTGCCGCTCTGCGCGCTCACCATGTCGTCCGACCATTGCAAGAGCTCGGCGCGGTCTTCGGGCGCGACGCCCGAGCATGTCGCCGATCAAGGATCATCGGCAGCGGTGCCGCGATGTCGTTGACGAAGTCGCACTCGCCGCGCTCGCACACGGTGTCGATGATCTCGTCGCAGACGGCGCGGATCTTCTGCTTCGCTGTCGCGCACACGCCGCGGCGTGAAGCCCTTGTTGACGAGCTTGCGCCGCTTCCAGTGTTCGGGATCGTCCATGTCGATCATCATCGGGATCGGGCCGCTGTCGGGCCGGATGCCGCCCGCGTTGGAGAACGTGCGCCGGGTCCTTCTCCATCGCGAGTAACGCCGCGTACGACGCGATACCCCACACGCCGTTCTTCTCGTCGAAGTAGACCGGCGCGTTCTCGCGCATCCACGTGTACTTCTCGTGCGGGTCGTCGACGTAGAAGCGAGCCGTCGAGGAGGTCGATGTCGTCGCGGGTCGGGTGCGTTCGCCATGGCCCTACTTTGCCACGTACCTATTTCGGCGGCATCCGGATGCCGGCGTCCATCCGGATCACTTCGCCGTTCAGGTAGCTGTTGCGGACGATCTCCATCGCCAGCGAGGCGAAGTCGTCGGCCACGCCCAGACGCTTCGGGAACAGCACCGACTGCGCGAGCGCGTCGCGGGCATCTGCCGGCAGTGCGCCGAGCAGCGGCGTGTCGATGAGGCCCGGCGCGATCGTGCACACGCGGATCCCGACCGCGGCGAGATCGCGAGCGGCGGTGAGCGTGAGCGCGACGACGCCACCCTTCGACGCCGAGTACGCGGCCTGCCCGATCTGGCCGTCGAACGCGGCGATCGACGCGGTGTTCACGATGACACCGCGCTCGCCGTCGCTCGTCGGTTTCGTTGCCCGACATCCCGGAGGCCGCGAGCCGCAGCACGTTGAACGTGCCGACCAGGTTGATGTCGAGCACCTTGCGGAACGTCTCGAGCGAGTGCGGCACGCCGGCCCGGTTGATCGTCCGTTCGGCCCAGCCGATGCCCGCGCAGTGGATGCAGGTGCGCAGCGGCGCCGACCTCGGTCGCGGCGGCGACTGCGGCCGTCACGTCGTCCTCGCTTGTGACGTCGGCTGGCGCGAAGCGGCCGCCGAGCTCCTGCGGCAATCGCCTCGCCCTTGGTTGGGTCGCGGTCGAGGATGACGACGGTGGCGCCCGCCGTCGGCCAGCCGGCGGGCCGTGGCCTCGCCCATTCCTGATGCGCCGCCCGTGACGAGGGCAGTCGTGTCGTCCAACATGAGCGGGGACTCATAGACGGCGACCAGGCAGCGGGAATCTCGGCTCCGAACGTGGCTCGCGCCCGACATGCTCGACGCGACTCGTCTCGTGTGCCGAGGTGCTCGGCGCTCATCCAGTGCTACGTCGACTGCGAATGCGACGCCGTCGACATGGTCGTGATCGCCGCGCCATCTCGACCGCTGTCAGGGCTGCGCGGAAGAGCTGATCGCGCTGCGTTGGCTCAAGTCGGCTGTGCGGCGCTGCGCCGGCGCGCCAGAATCACCACCGTGCCCTGATTTCGTACGCGCAACGCCTGCACGAACACGCCGCCGCTGAGCCCGATCATCTGGCGGTCACCGACGAACGGCGAACGATCACGCGCGGGCGAGCTCGACCGGCTCGCGAACCGCGTCGCCCATGCGCTGGCCGCGCAGGGTGTCGGCAGGACGACCGTCGTCACGATCGCGCTGCCGAACTCGGTCGAGTTCGTGGCGACGACGATCGCGTGTTGGAAGCTCGGCGCGACCGCGCAACCGGTGTCGGCGCGTCTGCCCGAGCGTGAACTCGACGCGATCATCGAGCTGGCGTCACCGCGCGTTGTCGTGCGCGAACCGGTAAACGTCGACGGCTTCGACGACGCGCCGCTTCCCGACGCGATCGTCGAATCCGTGGAAGGCGATGACGTCGGGTGGATCGACCGGACGGCCGAAGCTCATCGAAGCGAACGCAGCCCGAGCCTGATCGATTCCGACGCACATCCGCTGCTTGATGATGACGCCGGGTGGCACGCACTTGATGCCGGGTCCGCTGTACCACAACGGTCCGTTCATCTGGACGACGACGGCGCTGCTCGCGGGCAACCATGTCGTGCTCGGCGGCCAGCTTCGACGCCGAGCAGCACGTTGCAGCTGATCGACCGTTGCCACCCCGACTCGATGTACGTCGTGCCGACGATGATGGCGCGCATCTCGAAACTGCCGCCGGACGTGCGCGATCGCTACGACATGTCGTCGTTGAAAGTGGTCTGGCACCTCGCGGCGCCGTGCCCGCCGTGGCTCAAGGAGGAGTGGATCAACTGGCTCGGCGCGGACACGATCTGGGAGCTGTACGGCGGGACCGAAGCGCAGGCCGCGACGATCATCACCGGCACCGAGTGGCTCGAACACCGCGGCTCGGTCGGCAAGGTCGAACGTCAACCAGTTCAAGGTCGTCGCGCCGACGGCACCGAATGCCGACGCCGGCGAGGTCGGCGAGGTGTTCATGCGGCCGTCCGACCGACGAGAACATCCGCACGTATCGCTACGTCGGCGCCGAGGCGCGGCGCATCGACGGCGGATGGGAGTCGCTCGGCGACATGGGCATGATCGACGCCGACGGCTACCTGTATCTGAGCGACCGCCAGACCGACATGATCCTCGCGGGCGGCGCGAACATCTATCCGGCCGAGATCGAAGCCGCGCTCGACGAGCACCCGCGCGTGCGGTCGTCGCGCCGTGATCGGCCTGCCCGACGACGATCTCGGCAACCGCGTGCACGCGATCGTGCAGACCGACGACGGCACCGCCGATCGACGTCGACGAACTGCGCGCTCATCTCGCCGACCGCCTCGTCCGCTACAAGATTCCGCGCACGTTCGAGTTCACCGACGAGCCGTTCCGCGACGACGCCGGCAAGGTGCGGCGCACGGCCTTGCGTGCCGAACGGATCTGAGCGTTACGCTGGTCGGCATGGCTGGGAGACGGAACGGACGCTTCTAGTCGCAGGCCCCCAGCGGAAGTGAGCGGGTGGGAGCAACATGGGTACGCGACTGTCGATTTCGACGTCTTCGACGCCGACAACCACTACTACGAGGCGACCGACGCGTTCATCCGGCACCTCCCGAAACAACGGGCGCGGCTCGTGCAATGGGCCGAGATCGACGGCAAGCAGCGGATGATCGTCGACAACAAGATCTTCCGGTTCATCCCGAACCCGACGTTCGATCCGGTCGCGCGTCCCGGTTGTCTCGACGAGTACTTCCGCGGCAAGCAGGCCGGCGACGACATTCGCGCCGCGTTCGGTGATCTCGAGCCGATCAATCCCGCGTACCGCGAGCCCGAAGCGCGCATCAAGCTCATGGACACGCAGGGCATGCTAGGGTGCTTCTTGTTCCCGACGCTCGGCGTCGGTGTCGAAGAAGCGTTGTTGCACGACCCCGCCGCGCTGCACGACGTGTTCCACGCGTTCAACGAATGGATGCTCGACGACTGGACGTTCAACTTCCGACGACCGCATCTACGCGGCGCCGTACATCGCGCTGCAAGATCCGGCGCGAGCCGAGCAAGAGGTGGAGTACGCGCTGGCGAACGGCGCCCACGTCGTGGTGATGCGCGCCGGCCCGGTGCGCGGTCCCGGCGTTCTCGCGCACCCCCGGCGATCCGGTCTACGACCGCGTGTGGGCCCGTATCGCCGAGGCCGGCATCCTGTGCGCGTACCACTCGGGCGACGCGGGCTACAAGCGTTACGCCGACGAGTGGGGCGGCGGTGGCGACTTCCAGGCGTTCCGCAACGACCCGTTCCGCAGTGTGACCGTCGGGCCATCGCCCGATCTACGACACGCTCGCCGCGCTCGTGTGCCACGGTGTGCTTCGGCGCCACCCGCATCTGCGTGTCGCGACGATCGAGAGCGGTTCCGAGTGGGTTGCGGCAGCTGCTGAAGGCGCTGAAGAAGTCGTACGGACAGATGCCCGGCGCGTACGAGGACGTCGACCCGGTCGAACAGGTGCAGAAGCAGCGTCTGGGTGTCGCCCTATTACGAGGACGATCTCGTCGAGCTGCGCGACGCGCTCGGCGCCGACGCAGATGATCTTCGGCTCCGACTACCCGCACGCCGAAGGGCTCGCCGATCCGAAGTCGTTCGTCGACGATCTCCCCGGCTTCACCGACGACGAAATCCGGTTGGTCATGCGTGAGAACGCCCTCGCCCTTTCGCAGCCCGCATGACGCGCCTCATCCTGCACATCACGACCGCGCCCGAGTGGGAGGCTGCGCAGGCGGCGGGGGAGTACCGCGCGCCGAGCCTTGCCGACGAGGGGTTCATTCACTGCTCGCTGCCTACGCAAGTGACGCATGTCGCAGACTGGTTTTACCGGGACGTCGAAGACCTCGTGCTGTTGTGCATCGACCCGGCCGCGCTCACGAGCGAGCTGCGTTGGGAGCCTTCGGCCGATGCGTTCGCAGGTGAGTTTCCCCACGTCTACGGGCCAATCGCGCTCGACGCCGTGACCGAGGTCGTCCCCTGGAAGCGGGGCGCCGACGGCTTCGAGCTCCCGGACCGGATCCACCACCTGCTCGACGGCTGAGCCGAAATTCCTGGTCGGCCCCTTGCTGTACGCCCGCGTTCTGGTATAAAACGGACATTACCAACAGGGCACGCGAGCGGGTCCCGCCCGACCACTCGCGGACCCTCGGGGGGAATCGCCGATGTCCCGTCCACCGCCCGGTACGGGACATCGGCGTTTTTTCGTGCTGTACGCAAACCGGCGTCACTCACCTGCACTCACCTGCGCCCGGCGATGCTGAGTGACGCAGGTTCGCACTGTTAAAGGTCGGGGAGGCCCATTTCGAGGTTGGCTTCTTCGAGACCGCCGTCGACCTCGAAGAGCTTGCCGGTGACGAAGCTCGCGGCCGGCGACGCCAAGTACAACGCGCAGTACGCGATGTCCTCGGGCACGCCGAGCCGCTTGAGCGGGGTGCGCCGCACCATCTCGTCGTGAATCTCCGGGCTCTGCAACACGACTTCGAGCGCGCTCGTTGCGATCGACCCCACCGCGATGCCGTTGACCCGCACCTTGGGTGCGAGGTCGGCGGCGAGCAGCCGCGTCATGTGCGACAGCGCGCCCTTCGCGGTGCCGTAGGCCACGAACCCGCGGTCGCGGAGCCGTCCGATCGCCGACGAGATGTTGACGATCGCGCCTTCGCCCTGTTCGAGCATGTGGGGTGCGGCGGCCTTGCTCAAGACGAACGCCGTCGTCACGTTGAAGTGAAACGAGCGTTCGAGGAAGCCCGGGCTCGTGTCGAGGAACGGCCGCGGCATGGTGCCACCGGCGTTGTTCACGACGACGTCGATGCGTCCGAACTCGGTCATCGTGCGCGCCACGAGTTCTTCGAGCGCGTCGTTTTCGTTCACGTCGCTCGGGAGGACGAGCGCTTCGCGGCCGGCGGCGCGCACGTCGTTCGCAACTTCGTCGAGTTGTTCCTTCGTACGCGACGCGATCGCAACGTTGGCGCCGGCCCCCGCGAACGTGCGCGCGATCGATGCGCCGATGCCGCGCCCGGCGCCGGTGACGATCGCGACCTTGCCGTCGAGCCGAAAGGGATCGACGCGAGTTCATGCGAGGTACCTGCTCACTGTGTCGACGATCGCGGCGGGCTTGTCGCCGCCTTCGCGCTCGATCGTGACGCGGACGGTTGCCTGCACGCCACCCGGCACTTCCTTGGCGTCGACGATCTCGCCGGTGGCCCGCAGCCTCGACCCGACGGGTACCGGCGACGGGAACCGCACCTTGTCGGCCCCGTAGTTGATGCCCATCGAGATGTTCGACACCTGCACCATCTGCGACCGAGGAAATGGCAGCGAGTGACATCGTGAGATAGCCGTGCGCGATCGGCGCGCCGAACGGTCCGGCCTTCGCCCGCTCGGTGTCGACGTGGATCCACTGGTTGTCGAGCGTCGCGGCCGCGAACTGGTTGATCTGGTCTTGCGTGATTGTGATCCAGTCGGTGGGGCCCACCTGCGGTGCCGACCGCGCCGAGCAGGGCCTTGGGAGAGTCGAAGTCGTCGTCATGGCCCGGCACGCTAGCTATTGCCTTCCCGCCCGCTCCCTTCGGCTCGGGCCGGCGCCGTCGCTTCCGGTTCGCCCAGCCCCTCGCCTCCGGTCCGCCGCCCTCCCTATTAGGTGCGCGTCAGACCATGCCGATGAACCCGTGATGGCTGGGATGCCCCGCGTCGCGCCGGCGCGTCGACCAACTCCGAGAGTCCGCTCGACGTCCGCGCTCCGGATGTCGTCCGCGCGCTCGCCGACGCGGTTGCCATTCTCGGCGCCGATTTCCGCCCTCGCATGATGCTCGGTGCGTCTCGCGCCGCGTGATGGTGACGGTGACCCGACTGCGGCCGACGCGCGCATGGCCGACTGGGTCCATCCCGCCGACCTCGGCCGAGTTGTGGACGCGCTGCACGCCGCGTGCGCCGACCCGATGACCGAAGTGCGCGTCGACGCCCGCTCGTTCGACAGTGTGGACGGCTGGCACACCATGACGCTGACCTTTCGCAACCTGCTCGATCATCCCGACGTGCAGGGCACGTCGTGCGCGCGCGTCGACCAGACTGTGTTCGACCGCGAAGCGCGCTGGCGCACGCTGGTCGCCGAGAGCCCGATCGGGATCTTCGAAGATCGATCTCGAAGGACCAGTGCACGTTCGTCAATCCCGCGTTCGAGCGCATCACGGGCCTGTCGCCGCGGAGGCGCTCGGCTTCGGCTGGTGCCGCGCCGTGCACGAAGACGACCTGGGGACGATGCGCGCCCATCGCCACCATCCCGCGCACGAACGAGTCTCGCACGCGCAATCGAGTTGCGCATCGTCGGTGCCCGACGCGTCGTGCGCGATGGGTGAGCGTGCGCTCGGTGCCGCTGCGCGACAGCGACGGCGTGGTCACGGGGTTCCTCGGAACGCTCGAAGACGTCACCGAGCGCAAGCGCCTCGAGGAGACGGCTCGAACACGACGCGACGCACGACCGCCTCACCGGTCTCGGGAGTCGCGCGCTCCTCGTCGAGGAGACTCGGCTGCCGCGCTCGCGCACGCTCGGCGCGGCGGACCGGGCGTCGCGCTGCTGTTCATCGACCTCGACGGGTTCAAGCGCGTCAACGACATGCTCGGACACGCGGCCGGCGACGAACTGCTCGTGCAGGTGGCGAAGCGGTTGACGCGGCACGGTGCGCGAGCGGCGACCTCTGCGTGCGCCTCGGCGGCGACGAGTTCGTCGTGTGTTGCGCCGACATGGACGACCCCGGCGACTGTCCGACCTGCTCGCACGCCGGCGCTGCTCGACGCGCTTGAGCGAGCCATACGACGTGCACGGTCACGAGATGCGTCGTCGGCGCGAGCATCGGTATCGCGAGCGCGTCGGGCGACGATCCGGTGTCGATCGACCAACTGCTGTCGAACGCCGACCTCGCCGCGCTATCGCGCCAAGCGCATGGGCCGCGGCCGCATCGAGATGTTCGACGACGAGTTGCGGCGCCAGCTCGCCAAGGCCGGCGCATCGCACGCCGCGTCGGCGCGCTCGCTCGACGAACCACGGTTGCCCCTGCTGTGCGCGCCGATCGTGCAATCTCGCCGACGGCAGCGTCGTCGGCTTCGACTGCACGGTCGATTGGGAGACGTGCCGGTCTGCACGAGCCTCGAAGCGATCGCACGCGTTGTCGAGGACGCCGGCATGTCACGCGCGCTCGACATCGCGTTGGTTCGCACGGTGCGTCGCACAACTCGCGGCTTGGGAGAACGGCCGCCCGGACCGATCGTGCCCGGACTCAGTGTCGTGCTTATCGCGCACCGGTGCGCTCTCGCCCGACGTGCCGGAGCTGGTGCGGGAACTGCTCGCGCGCAGTCGACGTTGTTCCTTCGCTGTGCTGGCTTGGTGTCCCCGAAGCTGCTGTCGCGCACGATCTCGAAGCGGCCGCGTTCGTGGCGGACGCGCTCGACGATCTCGGCGTCGGCGTAGGGCTGCGTGACTTCGGGTCGGCCGTCTCGTCACTCGAACAGCTGCGACTGTTGCCGGCGCCGACGATGACGTGCCGGTCCGCTCGTTGCGTCGGTGCGCGACGCCGGTCGACGACGATGCGAGCACGACGCTGCTCGCCGCGATCGTGAAGTACGCGCGCGCGCTCGGTCGTGTCGTGATGGCGTTCGACGTGCACGACGAGGAACACGCCAGCGCGGCTGCGCGAGCTCGGCTGCGACTTCGGCGCCGGCCCGGCGTTCGGGCCGCCGATCCGGCCCGACCAGGTCGCCGAATTCCTGCATCGCCTGACGCCGCGTCCGCTCGTGAAGCCGATCCGGCGCACCCGTCACCTACGGTTGGCGCGCATGGCCCGACCCGCCGCCGGCGACTATTCCGCCGAGCACATCCAGGTGCTCGAGGGCCTCGATCCCGTGCGCAAGCGGCCGGGCATGTACATCGGTTCGACCGGCCCGACCGGTCTGCACCACCTGGTCTGGGAAGTCGTCGACAACGCGGTCGACGAGGCGATGGCCGGGCATCTGCACGCGCATCGACGTGACGCTGCTCGCCGACGGCGGCGTGCGCGTCGCCGACAACGGCCGCGGTATCCCGGTCGACGAGCACCCGCAGTACAAGGGCAAGTCGGCGGCCGAGATCGTGATGACCACGCTGCACGCGGGCGGCAAGTTCGGCGGCGGCGGCTACAAGGTGTCCGGCGGTTTGCACGGTGTCGGTGTGTCGGTCGTGAACGCGCTGTCGACGCGCGTCGTGCTCGAAGTCGACCGCGACGGCAAGACGTAGCGCCAGGAGTACGCGGCCGTGAAGCAAGGGCGCACGGTGAAGCCGGGCGTGC
This sequence comes from uncultured Actinomycetes bacterium, assembly GCA_963841195.1. Classification (GTDB taxonomy): domain Bacteria; phylum Actinomycetota; class Acidimicrobiia; order IMCC26256; family PALSA-610; genus CAWJBX01. The sequence goes on from CAWJBX010000009.1 coordinate 45,735, forward strand.
CGCAGGGCAAGTTGAAGGTGGTCGGCGCAGTCGAAGCGTGGTCACACTGGCACGAGCGATCACGTTCTGGCCCGACCCCGACGTGTTCGAGGAGGTCGAGTTCCGGTACGCGACGATCGCCGAACGTCTGCAGGTGATGGCGTTCCTCAACCGCGGGCTCGCGATCGCGCTGACCGACGAACGGCCGGGCCACAAGCAGTCGCAGACGTTCTCAGTTCGACGGCGGCATCGTCGACTTCGTGCGCCACCTCAACGCAGTCGAAGGAACCGCTGTTCAAAGACGTCGGCTACTTCGGCGACCACGGGCGCCGAAGGCGAGGTCGAGGTCGCGTGGCAGTGGAACACCGGATACCACGAAGGCCTGCATTCGTTCGCGAACGGCATCTCCACCACCGAAGGCGGCATGCACGCCGAAGGGTTCAAGCGGGCGCTCACGCAAGCGATCAACCGCTATGCGAAGGACCGCAACCTCGTCAAAGGCAAAGGACGCCGACGTTCCAGGGCGACGACGTCCGCGAAGGTCTCACCGCGATCGTGTCGGTGCGGTTGGCCGATCCGCAGTTCGAAGGCCAGACCAAGGCCAAGCTCGGCAACACCGAGATGCGTTCGCTCGTCGAGCGCGCGACCAACGAACACTTCGGCCGCTGGCTCGAAGAGCACCCGAATCCCGCGAAGGCGATCGTGCAGAAGGCAGCCAGCGCGGCGCGGGCGCGCACTGCGGCGAAGCAGGCGCGCGACCTCACGCGCCGCAAGACCGCGCTCGACGGGGTGGGCATGCCCGACAAGCTCGCCGACTGCGCGTCGCGCGTTCCGCGACGAGGCCGAGCTCTTCCTGGTCGAAGGTGATTCAGCCGGTGGCTCGGCGCGCGACGCGCGCGATCCGAGAACGCAGGCGATCTTGCCGTTGCGGGGCAAGATCCTGAACGTCGAACGGGCGTCGATGGACAAGGTCGTCGCCAACGCGGAAGTGCAGGCGCTGATCGCGGCGATCGGCGGTGGCATCGGGCCCGACTTCGACGTCGTCGAAGATCCGATACGACAAGGTGATCATCCTCGCCGATGCCGACGTCGACGGTGGTCACATTCGCACGCTGTTGATCACGTTCTTCTACCGGCAGATGAAACCGTTGGTCGAGATCGGAAAGTTGTACGTCGCCCAACCGCCGTTGTATTCGGTGGAGATCGGCGGACAGAAGCAGTACATCGCCGACGACGCGGCGCGCATGCGCGTGATCGACGATCACCCCAACCGGCAGCTGGCGTTCGCCCGGTTCAAGGGGCTCGGCGAGATGGACCCGCCGGAGCTGCGGGAGACGTGTATGGATCCTGCGACGCGTCACCTCGTTCGGATCAACGAGGACGAAGCGGCGATCGCCGACGAGATCTTGTCGAAGCTCATGGGCGACGACGTCGAGGCCCGGCGCACGTGGATCCAGCAGAACGCCAAAGACGCACGATTCCTCGATGTATGACGAGGCGTCGCTGAAGCCGCGTGACGCGGGTTGAACGACGCATCGGAGGTTGAGATGGCGCGCAAGAAGACGACGAACCAGTTGACGCTCGAACCGCCGTCGGAGTTGCCGACGCGGACGCTGGCGGAAGAGGTCGAGGCCGCGTACCTCGAGTATTCGATGAGCGTCATCGTGTCGCGCGCATTGCCCGACGTGCGCGACGGTCTGAAGCCGGTGCAGCGTCGCATTTTGTGGGCGATGCACGACTCGAACCTGCGGCCCGACCGGCCGTTCGTGAAATGCGCGCGCGTCGTCGGCGACGTGATGGCGAACTACCACCCGCACGGCGATTCCTCGATCTACGAAGCGCTGGTGCGCATGGGCCAGTCGTTCTCGGCGACCGCGCCGCTGGTCGACAAGCACGGCAACTTCGGTTCGCCGTCCGACCCGCCGGCTGCGTCGCGCTACACGGAATGCCGCTTGTCGCAGATCGCGATGGAGATGCTCGCCGGGATCGACGAAGGCACCGTCGACGTCGAGCCGAACTACGACGCGTCGACTACTGAACCGGTTGTGTTGCCGGCGCGCTTCCCGAATCTCTTGGTGAACGGTTCGCAAGGCATCGCCGTCGGCATGGCGACGAACATTCCGCCCCACAATCTCGCCGAGGTGTGCAACGCGGCGGTGCGTTTGATCGACAAGCCCGACGCGACGTTGTCGGAGATCATGCGGCACATCAAGGGCCCCGACTTCCCGACGGGTGCGCTCATCATGGGCGACGCCGGCATCAAGGACGCCTACCGGACGGGCCGCGGCACCGTGCGGCTGCGCGCGGTGCACGAGATCGAGACGGTCAAGCGTGGCAGTCAATCGATCGTGCTCACCGAGATCCCCTTCCAGACGAGCGTCGACGCGATTGCCGGGAAGCTCGCGGAACTCGTGGAATCGGGCAAGATCGACGGCGTCCGCGACATTCGCAACGAGTCGGGCCAGGGCAAGACGCGCCTCGTCATCGACCTGCGCGCCGAAGTCAATCCGCAGATCGTGTTGAACAACCTGTTCAAGCACACCACCGCGCAGACGACGTTCCCGGTGAACATGGTTGCGCTCGTCGACGGCGTGCCGCACACGATCGCGTTGTTGGATGCGTTGCACGGCTGGCTCGACCACCAGATCGTTGTCGTCACGCGGCGCACGCAGTTCCGGCTCGAGAAGGCCGAATCGCGGCTGCACATTGTCGATGGGCTCGTAAAAGCCGTCGACATGATCGACGCGGTCGTGAAAGCGATCCGGGCGTCGAAGGACCGGGCGGCGGCGCGTGACGCGCTGATGTCGAAACGCTTCGAGTTCTCCGAGATCCAGGCGAACCACATCCTCGACATGCCGCTCGGGCGCCTCACGCAGCTCGGTATCGAGGAACTCACGAAGGAAAAGGCCGAGCTCGAAGCGCGCGATCAAAGAGTTGCGCCGCATCCTGGCCAAGCGCGACGTGCTGATGGGTGTGATCCGCGAGGAACTCGTGGCCATCCGCGACGAGCACAAGCAGCCCCGCCGCACCCAGATCGTGAGCGACGACACCGGCGCGATCGACGTCGTGGAGCTCGTGGAAGACGAGCCGTACATCGTCACGCTGACGGCGCGGGGTTACGTCAAGGCGACGCCCGAACGAGCGCGAGTCCGCGAAGGTCGCGAATCCGGGCGAGCGCGACGCGGTCGTGCAAGTGCTCGACACCACTGCGCTGGCCGGTGTGTTGTTCTTCTCCGACCGCGGTCGCGCGTACCGCGCGACGGTGCACGAGCTGCCGAAAGAACGGTTGACGGCGGCGCAGAACCTCTTCCAGTTCGGCGACGGCGAGAAGCTCGTTGCCGTGCTCGACGCGCGCTTGCACGAAGACCACCCGAACCTTGTGTTCGTCACCGCGTCGGGTGGCGTGAAGCGAACGTCGTTGGCGGAATTCGCGGACGCGTCCGGACGCCAGAACGGCATCGTCGCGATGAAGGTGGCCGACGACGATCGGATCGTCGCGGTGTTCCCCGGCTGGGACGACTACGAGCTGTTGATCGTGACCGCCAACGGGCAAGGCATTCGGTTCACCGAAGAAGACGTGCGCCCGGTCGGCCGTTCGGCCGGCGGCATCCGCGCGATCAAGCTGAAGCCCGACGATCGGGTTGTGGGCGCGTGCCCGGTTGCGCACGAAGAAGTGGTGGTGCTCGCAACCGAGAACGGTTTCGCCAAGCGCACCGACGTCGACGAGTTCCCCGTGCAGACGCGCGGCGGCAGCGGCTTGAAAGCGGCGAAGATCGACAAGGCGCGCGGCAAGCTCGTCGCGCTCGCACCGATGGCCGCCGATCTCGTGTTCGTCACCGCGGACTCGTGCACGACGCTGCCGGGGCCGAGCGTGCGGGCCGCGGGTCGCGAAGGCGGCGGTTCGAAGACGAGCCCCGACGGCTTGCAGCGCGTTGTGCCCGTGATGAACGAGCGTTTGGACGGTTAGCGCCCCTCTAAGGGCTGAAACCGTCCAAACACAGCTTGCTACGGCGCGGGGTTCTCGACCGTGTTCCAGTCGCGGGTCGTCAAATACGTGCGGAACGCGTTGCCGACGTGCGTGATGTCGTCGATCGTCTTCGGGTGCCGCAGCTCGTACAGGTGGGGGAACCGCGTCATCCCGCGCACGAGGTGCCACAACGCGACCGCGTCGTCTCCTTCGGGCGCGGGCACCACGACCGGTCCGTAGACCGCGTAGTCATCCGGCAACACGAGCGTCGCGACGCCGTGCGCGCCGTAACGCATGACCGCGTCCTGATGTTCTTCGCGCACTTCGTCGAGCAACGAATCGTCGGCGAGCGCCCGGTCGACGAGATCGGGGTCGAAGCCGGCCTCGGCAATCACCGTCGCGTGCTCCGCCGGGACGTGCGTCTTGCGCCCTTCGTAGAAGAACGCGTTGCCGACAGTTTCATACCAACGGTCGAGCGCGTCGTTCCCTTGCTCGCGCCGGATCAGCGCGCCGACGCGCATCTGCCCGAACCCGAACGACCACGGCCGCTCCCACGGATGGCGCTTGCCCGCCTCGAGGTTCACTTCCTCGAGCGAGAAGAAGCGCCACGTGATGTCGAGCCCGCCGTCGAGGTTCGCACGCACCTCGCGAATCCAACGCGAGGTCTGATACGAGTACGGGCACATCGGATCGAAGTAGAAGATCACCGATTCCACGGGGACAATTCTCGCCGATCCGACGCGCCCGCACCAACCTCAGAACTCAGCCGATCACGAAGTTCAAGCCGACAGCTGATTCGAGTGTCCCCGACATGGCGTGCAACGAGACGGCCCACGTCTGGTCACCGACGATCCCGTCGGCCGCGACGTGGCCCCAGTTCTGAAACGCGACCACCGCCGCGCGCGTGTGCGGCCCGAAACTGCCGTCGACGCCCTGCGGAGTCGTGTTCCACTGGCCGGAGGCGCCGTTCGTGAGGATCGTCTGCAAGTTGCGCACGATCTGACCCGACGAGCCTTGTTGCAGTGTCGGCATCGGACCGCCGTCGGGCAGCGCCGCCCACGTGTGTGGTCCGACGATCCCGTCAACCGCGAGGTTCGCTCCCTTTTGGAATTCTTCGACGGCCGCTTTGGTCTGCGCGCCGAAAACGCCGTCGATGTGCAACGAGAGATTGGGTGTGCGGCGCAACGCCCGTTGGAGCCGGCGAACAACATCGCCGGTCGCGCCTTCGCTGATGGTCGGTTGGCCGGGGTTCGACATGGTGGGCAACCCTCCCTTCCCGGCCCCGTGGCCGGGCGGGCAGAAGGTACCGCGATCTGTCGCTTCGTGAAAGAGCGACCACGGAGCGCGCGCAAGAGTGTGTCGACCTCACATGGCGTAACTTCCCGCCCGTGGAACCGATGATCGAACGTCTCGACGAGGTGTGGAGCGACATCTCGCAGCTGGGTTCGAAGCTCAGCGACGACCAGTGGGGACTCGCAACCGACTGCCCGGGTTGGTCCGTGAAGGACAACGTCGCGCACATGATCGGTACCGAACGCTTGTTGATGGGCCAAAAGCCCGAAGTCGATCCCGAGCCGCGCCCCGACTTCGTGAAAAACGACATCGGCACCGCGAACCAACACTGGGTCGACGAGTACGAGCCGTTGCCCGGCAACGAAGTGCTTGAAGCGTTCGTCAGTGTCACGGCTCAACGGCTCGACGACCTGCGCGCACTGTCGCAAGCCGACTGGGATCGCGAAGGCTTCACGCCCGAAGGCCAAGGCCCGTATCGCTTGTTCATGGAGATCCGCGTCTTCGACTGCTGGTTCCACGACCAAGACATGCGCGAAGCGCTCAACCAGCCCGGTTTCATGGAAGGCCCGGTCGCCGACCTCGCGGTCGGGCGCATCGGTCCGAAGGCACTCGGCTACATCGTCGGCAAGAAAGCAGCGACGCCGGCCGGTTCGACGGTCGTGTTCGACGTCGCCGGTGCGCCCGCATTCACGTACGCCGTGACTGTGCCGCCCGAAGGACGCGCCGACGTTGCTCGACGAGATTCCCGCGTCGCCGACGACGAAGCTGACGTTCGATCGGCGCACGTATACGCGCCTCGCCGGCGGTCGTTGGACCGGCGACGTTGCGCGCAAGAAGGGCTCCGTGGAGGTTGCCGGCGACACGGCACTCGGCAATCGCATCGTCGACAACATGGCGTTCACGATTTAGTTCACGCTGTCGGCGCGATTAGATCCGCTTCTGGAACAACACCTGCGTGTAACCGAGCGGGGTGTCGAGCGTCTCGCCAACTTGGGTGTAGCGCAGCCGCCGGTAGAACTCGGGTGCTTGAAACGAGTGCGTGTCGAGCACGATCGTCGCACAGCCGCGCCGAGCTGCTTCGGCCTCGGCGGCCATCAGCAGCGCGCGCCCCAGCCCGTGGCCGCGGCGTGATTCGTCGACCCAGAGGTAGTCGATGCGGGCGTAGCCGCCCCACGTAAAGCCGTCGATACCGGCATAGAGGTTGCCGGAACCGTCGCGGAGAAAGCAGGAGAGCGAGCGTCCGTCGTGAAGTCCTGTCGTCGCGAAGTTGAACTCGTGGATCTTGTTCCGCAGTTCGGCGATGTCGCCGTCGCTCGCGGTGTCGGCGATCTCGATACGTTCTCCGGTCACGCTGGTGACGCTACGCCGCCGCGAGTACCGTCCGGCGCATGAAAGCACTGCTTTACGGCGTCAAGCCCGAACCGTCGGCCCAGCCCGACACCGACAATCATCTGCTGCGCAACCTCGCGCACACGCCGATGAAGCTCGTCGACATCGACGAGCCCACATTCCCGCTGCCGGATTGGGTGATTACCAAGACCCGCCTCACCGGCATTTGCGGCTCCGACGCCAAGCAAGTGTTCATGGACTGGGGCGAGGTGCGCACGCCCGACAATCCCATGAAGGCGTTCTTTTCGCTGCCGCAGGTGCTCGGCCACGAAGTCGTGTCCGAGGTCGTCGCGGTCGGGCCCGAAGCCGAAGGGCTCGAGGTCGGCGACCGCGTCGTGCTGAACCCGTGGTTGTCGTGCGGGCCGCGCGGCGTGACGCCGATGTGCCCCGCGTGCGAGATCGGCGACTACAGCTTGTGCTGGTCGTTCGACGTCGGGCCGATCCCGCCCGGTATTCACATCGGGACCGCGCGCGATGTCAACGGCGGGTACGCGTCGATGATGGCCGCACACGACTCGCAGCTGTTCAAGGTGCCGGACTCGATTCCCGACGAGCTCGCGGTGTTCGCCGACCCGTTCACGGTCTCGCTGCACTCGGTCACTCGGCATCCACCGACACCCGGCGGCAAGGTGATGGTCTACGGCGCGGGTGCGCTCGGCACGTGCGCCACTGCGATCTTGCGCGCGCTGTATCCCGATGTCGACGTGCTCGTCGTCGCGCGTTTCGAAGCGCAGGCGGAGATGGCGCGCAAGCTCGGTGCGACGGTGATCGGTCACACGCCCGCGCTGCAAGTCATCGAAGAAGCGGCCGCGTGGTCGGGTGGACAGCTTCGCGACAGTGACGGGCTCCCAATGGCGTTCCCCGGCGGCATCGACGTCGTCTACGACACGGTCGGCAAGCAGGAGACCTTCGAAGTCGGGACGCGCGTGTTGAAAGCGCGCGGCACGCTCGTGAAGGCGGGTGTGCACGGCCCCACGTGGTGGGAAGACACGCCGCTGTACTTCAAAGAGATCTCGATGGTGGGTTCCAATGCGTTCGGTTACGAAGAGTTCGAAGGTGTACGCAAGCACGGCATCGAGCACTACCTCGATCTCGTGGCCGGCGGGCGCGTCGACCTCAACGGCATGTTGACGCACACGTTCCAGCTCGACGACTGGCGCGACGCGTTCACGACGCTGGCAACGCAGGACGAAACCGGCGCCATCAAAGTGGCGTTCGATTTCCGATGAGCGACGTCGTTCTCACAGAGATTGCCGATCGCGTTGCGGTCATCACGCTGAACCGGCCCGACCAGCGCAACGCGTTGAACCGCGACGTGCGGCGCGCGTTACCGGCCGCGATTACCGCGTGTGACGAGAACGACGACGTCGACGTGATGATCTTGACCGGTGCCGATCCGGCCTTCTGCGCGGGTGTCGACCTCAAAGAGTTCGGCTCGGGCCACGTCGCGGAAGGCGAGGGATTCGCCGACGTGGGCGACGGGCGCGGCACGTTCCGCGGTGCGCTCCCGCCGCATCGCAAGCCGTTGATCGGCGCGGTGAACGGTGTTGCCGTCACCGGCGGCTTCGAGGTCGCGCTCAACTGCGACTTCCTCATCGGCTCCGATCGGGCCCGCTTCGCCGACACGCACGCGCGCGTCGGTGTGATGCCCGGTTGGGGCCTGACGGTGTTGCTCGCCCAACGGATAGGGATCGCGCGCGCCAAGCAGATGAGCTTCACCGGCAACTATCTCGACGCCCCGACCGCGTACGAGTGGGGCCTGCTCAACCAAGTCGTTCCGCACGAGGAGTTACTGCCGTTTTGCCGGGCGCTCGCGGCCGACATCGTGTCGAACGACCAAATGGGCGTCCGCCGCATGCTGCAGACCTACGACGAAGTGACCGCGACGACCGTCGACGAGGGTTGGAAGATCGAAGGGCGCGTGAGTCGAGAGTGGGAAGGTCCGGGGTTCGACCCCGCGAGCATCGAAGCGCGCCGGCAGGGGATCGTCGACCGCGGCCGCAAACAGATCAGCTAGGTCAGCAGTTCGGGCGCGCCCTCGCGCACGTGCACGACGTCTTGGCGCACGCCGCGGTCGTCGACGAGTTCGAGCACGCACGTCGCGCCCGCAAACAACGCGAAGTCGTCGTCCCACGGTTCGACGCCGCGCCCCACGCCGTAGACAATCGCACCTTGGGCGCGCAGTTCGCCGGCGCGCGTCCCGGGCCGGAACTCATCGAGGACCGTGTCCCACGCCGCGGGTGACGCCTGCACGATCGGCGCCCGCGGGTGTACTTCGTAGGTGCGGGCGACGGGTGCCTCCCAGCCGTCGCGTAACGCACCGGCGCGGAGGACGACGAGTTCTCCCTCGGCCAGCATGCGTTCGGGCGCGAGCCAAGTCGAGAGGTTGCGATCGAACGGCGTCGCGACGCCTTCGAACGCCGGCGTGGTGACACCCGCCATCGCGAACGCCCGCGCGCACGCGCCGCGCAGTGAGCGCGGCCACACGTCGGGCCGGAGCGCGCCGGCCATTGCCGCCAAACCAGTCGTGGTGACGGCGGCCGCGGCGCGCACGCCTTCGAGGCGCGCCGCGCTCGGGGCGCGACCACACGGGCTGAAGCACGGTCGCAGCGTCGACGAGCGCAATCTCGGGAATCATGCTGCTGAGCAACGCGTACATGCCCGGCGTCATGCCGTCGACGCCGACGACCCGCGCGCTCGTCAAGCCTTCGATCGCAGTGAGCGCGGCGACGAGTTTCTCCGGATTCCACGTGATCCCGTACAAGGAGTCGTCGGGCACGTCGACGGGCAGGGCATCGTCGCTGTTGGCGAGGATGTACACGCGTCCGGTGGCGCGCACGACGACACATCCCGGTGCGAACGCCCGCGTTCCCGCCAGCCACAAACGCTTCGTGTCGGCAACGACGCGCGAGTTGGCTTCCCGGCCGAGGATCAGCGCGTCGACGCCGCGCGCTTCCATTTCTTCGAGCACGACCGCGAGCTCGCTCATGACGCTCCGCCCGCCTCGTCGAGTTCGGCCCGCGACGACAACCACGCATAGCCGTCGTCGGTCACCGCGATGATCTCTTCCGACCGGTGCCCGGCGTGACCGTCCTCCCAGATCACCGGTTCGAGCACGAGCACCATGCCCGGCGCGAGAACGAGCGACGCGTCGAACTCGTCGCCGAGGTCGGTGCCGACGTACGGCATCTCCGCGCTGTCGGTGCCGCAGCCGTGCGCGAGATAGAAGTACGAGAGCCACGGTCGTTGACCGCGTTCAAGCCCCGCTTGCACGAGATCGGCCGCAGTCGCGCCCGGACGCACGACGTCGAGGACGTGGTCGACGGTGTCGCGCCAACGCGCGAACTGTACGCGCGCGTGGTCGTCGGGTTCCTGGCCGATGAGCCACGTCGCCCCGAAGTCGGACGCGTACCCGTAGAGATTGATGCCCGTGTCGACCCACATCACGTCGCCCGCTTGCAGCACTTGCGGCCGGGTCGGCAACGGGTACACGACTTCGCCGGTGACGGAGAACGGGCCGTCGGCAACCGAGGCGGGCATGACTTGAAAGACGGGATCGACCGTGTTCGCGGTCGCACCGAGCTCGGCGATCGCACGCAAGAACAACCCGGAAAGATCGGTGGCACGCGTTCCCGGAACTGCCGCACCCCGGACCTCGCGCATCGCGCGTTCGTTGAGCGATTGCGCCTGCCGGATGCATTCGAGCTCGTCGAGCGTCTTCGTCAACTTCGCGGGTGCAAGCACCACGCTCGCGTCGAGCGGCGCGCGATCGGCGATGCGCTCCCACAACGGAAACGGTGCGTCGTCGATGGCAACGACGCCAGCGGCGAGTTGCGCCACGAGTTCGGCTGCACCTTCGGCTGTTTCGACTTCGATCGGGCCGTGCAGACAGTCGCTCGGAATGTCCGACGGCGCCCCCTCGTGGAACTCCGTGTACAGGTGCGGCCAGGGCGCGGCGCGTTCGAAGACGACGACGGGTCGCCACCACGAAGCGCGCAGATGGTCGGCCGCCGGTGCGCGCGCGCCCGTCGCGTACGAGACGTTGTTTTGCCCGCACAGGATCAACACGTCGACGCCCGCGGCCGACATCGCGGCCCGCAACTTCTCGACGCGGTCGCGTCGCATGCGCGGAAGGTCGAGCGTGCACAGGGGGCTGGTCACCGCCGGGGAAACTACGTCATACGAGCTGCGACCGTCGGCTTACGGTTCGAGAGCGGCGCGCGGTCCGATGTCGCACGTCTCGACCGTTGTGTAGCGCGCGACGTGCAGCTGCGGCGGCCAGGCAAGCGGCTTCATACCGGCTTTGGTCCAGAGTGCTTCGAGGAACTCGTCAACATCACGCACTTTGGGCCAGACCGAAGGCAGAAACGTGGCTCGTGCTGCGAGATTTTTCCTAAGACCAGCAACGATGCTGATGCCGTCGACACCCGGCCGGACCACGGCGCGCAATTCGTCGTAATCGCACACTGCGATCGGCTCCAGGGGCGACAGCACCGAGACTTTCACCGACATCACCGGGTATTCGGCGCGGCGTGAGCGCGGGCAGACGCGGATCGTCGAATGCCGCAGCCAGCGCGTGTTCGGCCACGTCGATGCCGAGCGGTCGCACCGGCTCCAGCGTGCCGACGCAGCCCAGAAGCCGGCGGCCGTGCTCGAGGGTTACGAAGGTCGCGCCGGGCGCGCGGAGATCTTCCGGGGGCGAGACGAGGGCGGGGACGCGCCGCCGGCCGGTGGTGAGTGCTTCGGCAATGGCATCGAGCGCGATCGAACAGAGCGGGTCGGTCATCTCAGTGCCCGTGCGGAGTGAACGCGAACGCGCCGTAGCCGACCACCCGATCGAGTGCACCCGCGGTATCGCCTGACGAACGCAGGTCGAGAAGTTCGGGCGAGAGGGCGCGTTCGCGTGCGGCGTCGATGAGGCCACGAATCGCGTAGACGCCGCACGCGTCGTACGGGCCGATGGCGTCACCGCGGCCGTCGAGGATCGCGGCCGCCGTTTCGTTGTCGTGACGCGCCGCGCTTGTGTAGTCCTCGTAGTGCGAGAGGTCGGACGAGATCACGAGCAGCGTCGCGGGGTCGGAGGACAACCGCGCAAGCACGCGCCCGACCGCATCGGCCTCGCACTGACCGACGACGATCGGCACGATGTCGAACTTCGAAAGGATCCGTTGCAAGAACGGCAGGTGTACTTCGATGCCGTGTTCGTCGCGATGGGCTCCGTCGTCGACGCCGACATGGGGGAGCGCGGCGATCGCTTCACAATCGGCAAGGGCGACGTCACCGAGCGGCGTGGCGAACGCGTCCGCGCTCGAAAGTGCCATCCCGCGCACCGGCACGCGATGTGCAGGGCCGACGACGGCGACGCGCGTGATCGGCGCGCCCGGTGCGATCGTTGCGTAGGCGCGCGCCGCGATCGGGCCCGAGTACGCGTAGCCCGCATGCGGAACGATGAGCGCACGCGGTGGCGTCGGTGCGGGCGGCGGTGTGACGGCACGCGCTTCCTTCAACAACGCGTCGACGGTGTCGGCGAGCTCGCGGGCGTTGTCGGGATAGAAGAGGCCGGCGACGGCCGGCGGGCGCACGAACATCACGCCACCTCGAAGTCGGCGAGGCGAACGGGCAGACGGCGGGCACCCCACGTTCCGGCCGGTCCCGCGAAGCGGCCCGGCAGTTGTGCGCCGCACGCGCGGCAGTGGCCGTTGTCGTCGAGTGTGTACGCGTCGAGGCGGTACCAGTCGCGCTCGATGAGGAGCGCGCCGCAGTTCGCGCACGACGTGCTGCCGCCATCGCGGTCGTGAACGTTGCCCGTGTACGCGTAGCGCACGCCGTTCGCGCGTGCGATCGAGCGCGCCTTCGAAAGTGTGGCGGGAGGTGTGTGCGGGACGTCGAGCATCTTGAAGTCGGGGTGGAAGGCGGTGAAGTGCATCGGCACGTCGGGGCCGAGACGGGCAACGACCCAACGCGTCATCGCGTCGAGTTCTTCGTCGCTGTCGTTGCGGCCCGGGATCAGCAGCGTGGTCAACTCCACCCACACGTCGGTTTCGTGGACCAGATATTCGAGCGTTGCGAGCACGTCGTCGAGATGGCCGCCGCAGACGTGGCGATAGAACTCGTCGCTGAAACCCTTGAGGTCGACGTTGGCCGCGTCGATGTGCGCGTAGAAGTCGCGGCGCGGTTCGTCGCAGATGTATCCGGCCGTGACCGCCACCGCCGCGATGCCGCGCGCCCGGCACGCATCGGCCGCATCGATCGCGTATTCCAGGAAGATCGTCGGGTCGTTGTACGTGAACGCAACGCTCTTGCAGCCGAGTTCGGCCGCGGCACGCGCGATGGTGTCGGGCCGCGCTGCGTCGGCGAGGGTGTCGAATTCTTTCGATTTGGAGATGTCCCAGTTCTGGCAGAAGCGGCACGCGAGGTTGCAGCCCGCGGTGCCGAACGACAGCACCGAGCTGCCCGGCAGGAAATGATGCAGCGGCTTCTTCTCGATCGGGTCGACGCAGAAACCGCTCGACCGCCCGTAGGTGGTGAGCACGACTTCGTCGTGTTCGCGCGCACGCACGAAGCACACGCCGCGCTGGCCTTCGCGCAGCTTGCACGCGCGCGGGCAGACGTCACACTGCACGCGGCCATCGGGAAGCGGGTGCCAGTACTTCGTCGGGACGGTCGAAGAGTCCGTCATGACACCCCAGTGTCGCGCTTCACGAGCGGGTTTCGGCACCTGCCCGCGGTCGGCTGATTGACGTGCGCAGGTACACCGCCACCCGCGTGATGAGGCCCCCGGCCACGTCGAACACGACCGTTTCGTCGGTGTGGAGCCGGGCGTCGCCGTCGTCGACCGTTTCGCTCAGCTCGACCGCGACGATGCCACCCGACGCGGTCATGCGGTCGACGACGAGTTCATATCCGGACAGCGCGGTAATTGTCGTTTGTAAGAATTCCGCGTAGGCGTCGGCGCCGTCGTACACGTCGTTGTACGGCCCGATGCGATGCACGTCTGCGGCGAGCGTTGCGCGTAGCTCCGGCCACTCGCCGGCCGCCATGTGCGCGAGATACCGCTGCACGACGTCGCGCGCGAGTGCGTCGTCGAGGATGCGGCGCGCGCCGGGCGACAACGGTACGTCGGCGATGGCAGCGCGTCCGCGGTCGCTCATTTTGCGCGCGGTCTTGACGATGACGCGCTCCAGCGTTTCCGCGTCGAGGCGGCTCGCAACGTCGGAGAGTTGCGTCTCGAGGAACACCAGGCACATCGCGTCTTCGAGTACTTGCACGTCGGAGTCGCGGCCGAGCCCTTCCTTGCGCACGAGTGCCTGGACGCGTCCGATTGTCGTGTCGTCGTATCCGGCGTCGGTCAGGAGCGTGCCGAGTTCGCCAGCCTGTTGTCCGTGCAACGCCTTGCGCCATTTGAGATAGCCGGCGCGTCCGGCCGGCGCGCTGGAGCGCGGCGACGTCCACCGGCGGAAGTGGTGACCACGCGCCGCGAGCAGGAGCGCGTCGCCGGCGTCGGGCTGCAGCGCGCACACCCATTCCGTGACGAGTTCGGCGTGCACGATTTCCTTCGGCCCGGTGCGGCCCCGCACGGTGACCGTGTTGGGATCGAGCGCGTTGGCCGCGTCGATCGCAGCCAGCGCACGCGGGAGGCGTGCGTCATCCGTCACGCGTCGAAGTTATCCGAGATGCGTGTCGAACCAGGCGAGCGTGCGCGCCCACGCGTCGGCGGCCTCTTCGGGCCGGAAGTCGGGACGGTGATCGCAATGGAAACCGTGCCCGGCGTGTTCGTAGCGCACGATCTCGCTCGGCACGCGTGCATCGGCGAGCGCCGCACGCAGTTGTTCGACATCTTCGACGGGAATCGACGCGTCCTCGTCGCCGAAGATGCCGAGCCACGGGGTTTGCAGCGCGCCGACTTCGGCGATCAGCGGCGGGAACTGCGGGAAGCGCCCGGTGACAATGCCGCCGCCGTAGAAACCGACGCCCGCACCGAGCGCGCGGCGCACACTCGTCAGGAACGTGACGCGCCCACCCGCGCAGAAACCGACGATGCCGATGCTCGGATTCGCGAATCCCTCGGTGTGCAGGTGGTCGAGCGCGGCGTCGATGTCGACGAGGATTGCGTCGTCGCCGCCGAGGTCCTGGAAGTACTCGAGCACCTTTTCGAAGTTGCCGTACTCGACGACTGATCCCGGTCCCGAACGGTGGAACAGGTCGGGCGCGATCGCGTGATACCCCGCGGTCGCGAGCCGGCGGGTGACGTCTTCGATGTGTTCGTTGACGCCGAAAGCCTCTTGCACGACGACGACGGCGCGGCTCGCCTTCTCAGGGCGCGCTTCGTAACACCGCATCGGACCGTCAACGGTCTCGACCGTGACATCTGTGGTCGAAATGTCGCTCATTGGCCGGACGCTAGCCCGGGCGGTCTGGTGGGAAAACTCGGAGACTGCGCTGCGATTCTCGCCGTTTGTCACGCTGCCGGGCGCTACGAATTCACGCTCTCGCCGATGATCTCGTCGATCATGCCGTAGGCGAGCGCTTCCGGAGGCGTGAACCAACGGTCGCGTTCGCCGTCGGCGAAGACCTGCTCGACCGTTTGGCCGGTGTGCTTCGAGATCAGCTCCGCCATCAGTTGCCGGGCGAGCGTGAACTGTTCGGCTTGGATCGCAACGTCGACGGCGTTGCCTTCCACCGCGCCGAGCGGCTGGTGCATCAGGATGCGACTGTGTGCGTAGGCGCGGCGCTTGCCGGGCGTGCCGCCGCACAGCAGGAACTGCGCCATCGACGCCGCGAACCCCATGCATGTGGTGGCGACGTCGCAGCTGATCGCCTGCATCGTGTCGTAGATGGCGAAGCCGGCGTCGACCTCGCCGCCGGGCGAGTGCAGGAACAGCGTGATCTCGCGCTCGGGATTGTCGGCTTCGATGCACGAGCAGTTGGGCGCACACCTTTTCGGCGAGCTTGCCGTCGATCGCGCCGGTGAGGATGACCCGGCGCTGGTAGAGCATGCGGCGGCTGAGTTCTTCGGAAAACGGGGGGATCTCGTTCTGCAACTCCATGGTTGCAGGTTAGCACTCGGCGAGGCTGCTATTGCTGCAACCCATGAGTTGCAACGACGACGGGCCGCTTTCGATCGAGCGCGAAGTCGAGCTCCCGGGTTCGCCCGACGAAGTGTGGGAGGCGCTGCCCGACGTGATCGACGACGGCTCGCACGTTCCGGCGTCGACGACGAGTGTCGATCCGCCGCGGCGCTGGACGTTCTTCTGGGCACCCGCCGAAGGCGACGACGCGCCCTCGTATGTCGAGATCAAGCTCGACGCGCACGGCGACGGCACGCTGATTCACATCGACGAAACGCGCCTCGACGCGTGCCCGCGTTCGCTCCGCACGCCGTCCTCAATGCCCGCGCGACTCGTCGACCGCGTCTTCGACGCGCTCGCCGATCCAACGCGGCGCCGCATCGTCGAGCGGCTCGGGCGGGCGCCCGCGACCGCGGGCGAGCTCGCCGGCCGATCTTCCGGTCACGTCGTCAGGCCGTCGTCAAGCATCTCGCGGTGCTCGAAGACGCGGACTTGGCCGTGGGCGAGCGCGACGGCCGGCGCGTCGTGTTCGCTTGACGCCCGGCGCCGCTCGTCGACGCCGCCGCACTGGATGCACGACGTCGGTGCCGCGTGGGACCGCCGCCTCGAACAGTTGAAGATCAGGCTCAACCGGCGGCGTTGACCGCGGCGAGCGCGGGAAACCGCTTCCGGACTGGGCCTTCGGTCCGGCGCGTGCGCTACGGTTCGGCTCACCAGCCACTCAACGGGAGGAACGTCGATGAGCTTCCGGGTCGTCGTCGACTTCGACAAGTGCGAGAGCAACGCGTTGTGTATGGCCGCCGCGCCCGAGGTGTTCGAGGTGCGCGACGACGACTTCCTGTACGTGCTCCAGGAAGAGCCGCCGACGACCTGCGCGCCAAGTGCGAGGAAGCGGCGCGGGTCTGCCCGAAGCAGGCGATCACCATCGTCGACGCTTCCTGAGGGCGCGATGCCCGGCATGGAGGGGATGGCCGCGCTCGTCACGGGCGGCGGCAGCGGCATCGGGCTCGGATGCGCCAAGCGGTTCGCGGCCGACGGTGCGCACGTCACGATCGCGGGACGTACCGAGGCGCGACTCGACGATGCGGTCGCCGAGATCAGCGGCGTCGCCGCGCCGGGTGCGACGTGTCCGCTACGTCGTCTGCGACGTGACGAACGAGGCCGACGTCGAGCGTGCGGTCGCGGCCGCGTGCGAAGCCGACGCGGTCAGCTCGACATGCTTGTTCGCGTGCGCGGGCGGGTCGTTGCACGGCGGCCCGATCGTCGCGTCGGACGCCGACGGTTGGCGCGCGACCGTCGACCTCAATCTCGTCGGCACGTTCCTCTCGATCAAGCACGCGGCCACCGCGATGATGCAATGGCGGCGGCGGTTCGATCATCGGCATGTCGTCGATCGCCGGGCACACGACGCACCGGTTCATGAGCGCGTACTGCGCGAGCAAGGCCGGGATCGAGATGCTCGTGAAGTGCGCGGCCGACGAGCTGGGCGAGCACAACATCCGCGTCAACGCGGTGCAACCGGGAATCGTCGACACCGATCTGATGAGCGTTCATCACCGCCGGCGGGCCGATCCTCGACAGCTACCACGAGAACATGCCCGTGTCGCGCGTCGGCACCGTCGACGACATCGCGGCAGCGGTGCGTTATCTCGCCGGGCCCGAGTCGACGTGGGTCACCGGGCAGATGCTCGGCATCGACGGCGGCCACCAACTCCGGCGCGGCCCCGACTACGGCACGTGTGATGGGCGGCTGAGCAGTGGACTTCGAAGAGACCGAAGAAGAGAAGGCGTTCCGCGCCGAGGCGCGCGCGTGGCTCGACGCGCACGCGGAACGGCGCAGGCGCGGGCGAGCAGTCGGATCGCACTCGTACATGCCCGGCGACGGCGATCGCCCGACGCCGAGCGACACGCACATCGCCGCGTGCAAGGAGTGGCAGCGCGTCGCTGTTCGACGGTGGCTGGGCCGGGATCACGTGGCCCGTCGAAGCCGGTGGCCGCGGCGGCCCGGGCTGGCAGCAGCGCATCTTCAACGAGGAACAGCGAAGCTACAACGTCGCGATCGGCGTGTTCGCGGTCGGCATCGGCGATGGCCGGCCCGACGATCATCGCGTGGGGCACTGCCCGAACAGCAGGGCGCTTCCTGCCCGCGATGTTGCACGGCGACGAGATCTGGTGCCAGCTCTTCTCCGAGCCGGGCGCCGGCTCCGATCTCGCCGGTTTGCGCACGCGCGCCGTAGCACGACGGCGACGAATGGATCGTGAACGGGCAGAAGGTCTGGACGTCGGGCGCGCACTACAGCGACTGGGGTCTGCTCCTGGCGCGCACCGATCCCGACGCAGCCCAAGCACAAGGGCATCACCGCGTTCTTGCTCGACATGCGCACGCCGGGGATCGACGTGCGGCCCCTGCGCCAGATCACGGGCGCGTCGCACTTCAACGAGGTGTTCTTCACCGACGTGCGCATTCCCGAGCGATGCGCAACTCGGCCCGCGTGGCGAGGGTTGGCGCGTCGCGAACACGATGTTGTCGAACGAACGGCAAATGATCGGCAGCGGTGGTCGCGTTGGTTTTCGCGACCTCGTCGAACTGGCGCGCCGCAGCGGTTCCGACGGTGATCCGGTGTTGCGCCAGGAGCTCGCGCCGTCGTACACGCGCTTGCAGCTGATCAAGTGGCTCGGGCTGCGCGCGCGCAGCCGCAAGGACCAAGGCCTCGGTCCGGAAGCGTCGGTGCTCAAGCTGGCGGCGTCGCGCCGCCTCGAAGCCGACGGCGACCTTGTGCTCTCCCTCCAGGGCGCGCACGTCGATGCTCTCCGACGACGACGCGATCCAGGACGGCTACTGGCAGACGCAGTTCCTCATGCAGTGGAGCAGCCGCATCGGCGGCGGCACCGAGCAGGTGCAGCGCAACGTCATCGGCGAGCGGGTCCTCGGTCTCCCGGGCGAGCCCCGGCTCGACAAGACGCTGCCGTTCCGGGAGTTGCCGCAAAGCTGAGGGAACCGGGCGCCGGCCCATGTCGTCGGAGCACGTATGCGCCGACGGTTCCTTGGTTTGAGTGTTGCGCTTGTCGTCTGCTTGAGCGCGTGCAGTGGGGGCGGCAAAGAAGTCGTCCGGAACCGCGTTGTTGTCGACGCGGCGCCCATTCCGCCGGCTGGCGTGCTGAACGCCGCCGCGGCGGGCGAAAACCAGTTCGGGCTCGACCTGTTCCGCGCCCTTTCGCCCGCCGACAACACGGCGATCTCGCCGGTCAGCATCGCGAACGTCTTGGGCATGGTCTTGGCCGGATCGAACGGCGAAACCGCGCAGCAGATCCTCGACGCGCTGCACGTGACCATGCCGGCGGGCGAACTCCACGCTGCGATCGGCGGGCTTACGCACGCGCTCGCGCTCGACAATTCGCGCGACGTCACGCTGCAGCAAGCCGACCGGGTGTGGCTCGACAATCGCTTGCAGGTGCTGTCGTCGTTCAGCGACGAGCTTGCGCGCGCGTACGCGGCCCAGCTCGGTCGGATCGACTTCTCGAATCCGCAAGGCGCGGCCGACGCGATGAACGCGTGGGCCGATCAGATGACGCACGGGAAGATCAAACAGTTCGTCGACCCATCGCAGCTCGAAGGCGCGCAACTCGTCCTCGCCAACGCCGTGTACCTCGACGCCAAGTGGGCGCATCCGTTCGACGCCGCCGACACCGCGGCCGCACCGTTCTATGTCACTCGCACCGGGCCGGTGTACGCACCGACGATGCACGAAACGACTTCGCTGCCCGTCGTGCGCACCGCCGACTACACGGCAGTGGGCTTGCCGTACGCGGGGAACAAGCTCGAAATGGATGTCGTCATGCCGAACGACCTCGCGTCGTTCGAACACGGCCTCGACGCGTCGAAGCTCGACACCATCGCCAACAGCATGCAGCCCGAGGAAGTCGCGTTGTCACTCCCGAAGTTCGAGCTGCGCGCCCGCTTCCCGAACCTGAAGCAGCCACTCGAAAAGCTCGGTATTCGCGACGCGTTTGGAAACGCCGACTTCTCCGGGATGGACGGGCAGCACGATCTCTTCCTCAGCGCGGTTGTGCACCAGACGTTCGTACACGTCGACGAGGAAGGCACCGTCGCGGCCGCAGTGACGGGCGGAATCGTGGCGACGGCAGGCGTCGCGCGTGTTGACGCCATCCGCATCGACCACCCGTTCTTGTTTGTGATCCGCGACGTCGCGACGGGCGCGATCTTGTTCGTCGGCCAGGTCGCGAACCCGGCGATCGCGACCGAGTCTTAGCCGTCTCACAGGACCGGCACAGGCGGGCGCGGCACGGTTCGCGTCGTGGCAGACGGTCGGCGCAGGCCCCGATGGATCCGATGGGCGATCGGCGCGGTTGTAGCTCGTGCTCGTGATCGTCGTCGGCGGCCCGTTCGTGTACTTCCACTTCATCGAGAAGCAGGCGCCGCCGAAACTCTCGCTCGACACGACGCCGGTGCCGAGCGACGCGACGTCGGGTACCCGCAAGCCGCTCGCGGGTACCTGGACGATCGGGAACGGTTCGATCGTGCGTTACCGCGTGAAGGAAACACTCTTCGGGCAGAGCGCGACCGCGGTCGGCGAGACAAACAGCGTCACCGGTTCGATGACGATTACCGGTACCGATGTAAGCAAAGCGTCGTTCACGGTCGACATGACGACGGTGCACAGCGACCGCAGTCAACGCGACGATCAGTTCCAAGGCCGGATCATGGACACCTCCAGCTATCCGAACGCGACGTTCGAACTCACCACGCCGATCGCGCTCGCGCCGGTACCGGCCGACGGTGCGCAGAAGACGTACAACGCGACGGGGAAGCTGACGCTGCACGGCACCACGCAAACGATCACGTTCCCGTTGAACGCGCGCCGCACCGGCAACGTCATCGCGGTGCAGGGCGACATCCCGATCACGTTCTCCGACTACAACATCGACAACCCGAGCGGCGGACCCGCAAGCGTCGGCAACGCAGGGACGCTGGAGTTCGTGCTGCAGTTCCAGGCGAGTTAGCCGGCGACGGGCCCCATGTAGATCGCGAGCCGGGCGATCTTGCCGGCGCGCAACGTGAACACGTCGCTCACGAGATTGGTCTTGCCCGCCATCGTGAGCCGGATCTCCACGGCAACGCGGTCGCCGTCGACGAGCGGTTCGCCCGGGTCGGGCCACAGGTCGTCGACTTTGAACGCGAGGTCGCGGTAGAAGCCGGCGATCTCCGTTGGACCGTTGAACGTCCCGCCCTGACTGATCAGCTGCGCGTCGTCGGTGAACAACGCGCCGAGCGTGTCGGCGTCCCGTTGGCGGATTGCGTTGAAGTACGCGTCGATGACAGCGGTCTCGGTCATGCGTTCTCCAAGCGGTAGCAGTCGCGCGCGTTGGTGCCGAGCACGCGTGCTTGGTCGGGTTCCGAACACGACGCAATCGTGCGGCGCAGTTTGTCGACCGCGCCGGGAAACGTCGCGTCGTGATGGGGATAGTCCGAGCCCCAAATCACGCGCTCCGGTCCGACGAGCGGGAGCAGCGCGGGCAAGCTCGGCTCGTCGATCTCGAACGACACCCAACACTGCCGAGCGAAGTACTCGCTCGGCGTCAACTTCATCTCGGGGCAAAAGCCGCCGAAGCCGTCGACTTGTTCGTCGAGTCGCCACAGCCAGTACGGCGCCCAGCCGCCGCCGGCTTCGAGGAACGCAACGTGAAGGTCGGGATGGTGTTCGAGTACCCCGGTCGCGATCAGTTGCGCGCACGCCATCATCTGCTCGAACGCGTGTGAGGTCGCGTGCAGGATGAGCGGGTTGAACGGCTTGCGATCGGCGGCGAGCGTGGCGATCATGTTCGCCGAACCTTCGTGGATGCCGATCGTCATTTCGAGTTCTTCGGCTGCCGTCCAGAACGCATCGTGACTCGGATGCGCGATCGTCCGGCCGACGCACGGGTTGGGCCGGAGGAACGCGGCGCGAAATCCAAGTTCGTCGTGCGCGCGTCGGAGTTCGGCGACGGACGCGTCGACTGACTGCCACGGCACCATCGCGGCGCCGAACAGTCGCGTTGGGGCGGCGGCGCAGTATTCGGCGAGCCAGTCGTTGTACGCGCGCGCGACGGAGGTCGCGATCTCGGGGTCGTCGATCGCCCAGAAGTTGAGGCCGAGCGAGGGGTAGAGCACCGCGGCGTCGATGCTCTCGCCGTCCATGTCGACGAGGCGAACGTTGGCGTCGAAGCCGCCGGCTTGGGCGTTGTCGTAAGTCGGCGAATGCGCGAGGTCGGCCATGTCGGAGCCGGGCGTACCGAGTTTGCCGAGCGAGACGGTGACGATCTCTTGGTTGCCCGCGTACACATGATCGAGGCCGATGGAGTCGCGTGTCGTGTGCAGCTCGGGAAACCGGTCGAGCGGTTCGAGCACGTGGCCGTCGGCGTCGATGACTCTTCCCACGGCGGGCGACAGTACCGTGAGGCCGTGCGCATCGTCATTGTGGGCGGGGGAATCGCGGGACTCGGGACCGCGCTCGCGTGCGCGCGTGACGGCCATGAAGTCACGATCCTCGAACGCGACGACACGCCGATGCCCGCCGATGCCGACTCCGCGTTCGCATGGAAGCGCACCGGTGCGCCGCAGGTTCGGCATTCGCACGCGTTCCTCGCCCGCTTGCGCAACGTGCTGCGCGACCGGGCGCCCGACGTGCTCGCGGCGCTGCTCGCCGCCGGTGCAACGGAGATGAAGTTCGCCGAGAACCTGCCACCGACGTTGACCGATCAGCTCTCGCGTCCGGGCGACGAAGACCTCGTTGCGATCGCGTGCCGGCGCACGACCTTCGAATGGGTCCTGCGCCGCCTGGTGTTGGCCGAAGACGGTGTCGAACTGCGCCACGGTGTCGCAGCGAACGCGCTCGACCGCCGGGCCGGGCGCGCCGCCGCGGGTCACTGGTGTCGACGGCATTACCGCCGACCTCGTTGTTGACGCGCGTGGCCCGCGCTCGTCGTCCGACGAGTGGTTCGCCGCGATCGGTGCTCGCCCCGTTGTCGAGGAGCTGAACGAGAGCGGCATCGTGTACTTCTCGCGCTTCTACCGGACGACCGGCGAGATCAACACCGAGTACGCGGGCCCGATTGCCGCCGACCTCGGGTACATGAAGTATGCGGTCTTCCTCGGCGACAACGACACGTTCTCGATCACGTTCGCGGTCGAGCACGACGACGAATATCTGCGCAAGCAGTTGCTGCACGCCGATCCGTTCGAGACCGTCGCGGGATCCATCGTGCCCCTCAGACCGTGGCGCGCACCCGGCGTTTCCGAGCCGATTACCGACGTCCACGTAATGGCCGGCTTGCGCAACCGTTCGCGCCCGCTCGTCGACGACGCCGGTCCGTTGGTGCACGGCTTCGTCGCGGTGGGCGACGCCGCCGTCTGCACGAATCCGCTCTACGGCCGCGGGTGTTCGCTGGCGTTCGTGCACGCATTCGGGTTGGCCGACACGATCCGCGAAACCAGCGACGACGCCGACGCCTTGGCGCGCAACTTCGCGACGTTCACGCGTGACCAGCTCTATCCGTGGTTTCGTTCGGCGGCGTTTCAAGACGCGCAGGCCCGGGCCGCGGTCGAAACGGCTGACACTGCTGTTGACGAAGCGGTCGCGCCCGACGACCCGCGCGAATTCATGCAGTCGATCCTCCGCGACGGATTGTTGCCCGCCACTCGCACGTCACCGATCGTGTTCCGCGCGTTCGTGCGGTGGTTCAACTTGCTCGTCACGCCCGAAGCGTTACTGAACGATCCCGAAGTCGTGGGCGACGTGATGAACGCCTACAACGACCGCGAAAACCATCCGCCGCCGCCCGTGTTGGGACCCGACCGCGACGAAATGCTCAGCCGGCTTCAGCCGTCTGCTTGATCGCGGCGAGCGTCTCGGGAATGCCGGTGCAGGCGAGCTGATAGCGCGCTTCGAGTTGCTCCTCGGCGCCGTCGCCGAAGCGTTCTTCGAACATGGAGAGGAGACCGGGGAGCGCGTTCCACGATTCCGTGACGCGCGTCCCGCCGTCGGTTGCTTCGAACGTGTAGCCCCACCGCGTCAGCGTGCCGCCGACGATGAATGCGAACTCTTTGCCGCGATCAGCCGCGACCACTTCTGAACGCGTTTCCCACGTGCGCTCGGGCAACACGTTGCGCCCGTTGAACCACGCGCCGACTTGCGCGGACGCGCCTTCGTCCCACCAACACTCCTTGCACACCGGGCTCCAGCCGCCCATACGCGTGATGTCGCTCACGAGGTCGTAGACCGCTTCCGGCGAGCGGTTGATCACGATCGAGTCGGAGTGTTCGGTCGGCGTCATGGTCGTATCTTCGCGGCGCGTTGCTCAGTACGCCAGCAGCGCTTCGAGGTCGCGTTCGATGTCGGCGACTTGCGGCAGGATCGCGTTTTCGAGCGCCGGCTCGTACGCGACGGCGTGTCGATCGCCGCGAGGCGCCACACCGGCGCGTCGAGATATTCGAAGCACTCGTCGGCGACGAACGCGGCGATTTCGGCGCCGAAGCCGCACGTGAGCGTGTCCTCGTGCAAGACCAGGACACGCCCGGTCTTGCGCACCGACTCGGCGACGATGTCGTGATCCCAGGGGGCGATCGTGCGCAGGTCGATGATCTCGACTCCGGCGTCGGCGCCGAGTTCGGTGGCCGCGAGTTGGGCGCGGTGCACGGTGGCGCCCCAGGTGACGACCGTGACCCGATCGCCGCGCGTCACGTACGTGCCGCGCCCGAACGGGAGCATCCAATCGCTCGGGCGGCATCGGATCGCGGTTGTAGCCCTGGCGGTACAGGTGTTTGTGTTCGAGAAAGAGCACCGGGTCGTCGCACTGGAAGGCCGTGCGCAAGAGTCCGGCGGCGTCACGTGCCCGCGACGGGAACGCGATCAACAGTCCGGGTACGTGCGCGAAGATCGATTCGCCGCGATTGGCTGTGCTAGATCGCACCGCCCTGCAGGTAGCCGCCGATCGGGATGCGTACGACCATCGGGCACGTGAAGCGCGCCGTTCGACCGCCAGCGCGTGGTCGCCGCTTCCGACTTGCAGCTGATTCATCGCCGGCCACACGTAGTCGAAGAACTGGATCTCGGCGCACGGATGTAGCCCGCGCATGGCCTGGCCGACGGCGCGTCCGATGATGTTCGCTTCCGCGAGCGGCGTGTTGAAACAGCGCGCTTCTCCGAACGCGCGTTGCAGGCCGAACGTGATGCCGAACACGCCGCCTTTGCCGGGCACTTCGTCCATGACGTGCGGGTCGGCGTCGGCAACGTCTTCGCCGAACACGCGGATACGTTCGTCGGCGGCCATCTGCTTCGTGCAACGTGAGCCGGATCGCTTCGCCGAACGTGACGACCTCGGCGTCGGCCGCGACGTTGGGGTCGCCGGGATCGGCGGTGACGGGCGGAGCGCCGACGACGTGTCGCGCACGACGCTTTCGGGCGCAGGCCGGGCAGCCGCGAGCGCGGCGTCGGCCGCCGGCGCGCACGGTTTCCTTGCGCCTCCGCGCGGCATCTGCTTCGGCCGTTTCAGGAGTCAGCACACCGGCCGCGATCAGCTGCGGTTCGCAGCACCGTGATCGGGATCGTGCTCACGTTCGTCTTCGAGCTCGTCGAGTGCTGCGGTACTTCTTCTGGTCGTCCGACAGCGAGTGCGAGTACGGGCGCGTGACGAGCGCGTGGATCAAGCACGGACCGGCACCGGCACGCACGTGCGCGATCGCGTTCGCGCCCTTGCGCCGAACCTCGAAGTAGTCGCGGCCGTCCATCTTCACGACGTGCAGCCCGCGGATACCGCGCACCATCTCCGAGATCGGGGCGCAGGTGCTTGGTCGGTCGACCGCACGGAGATCGCGTAGCCGTTGTCGGCGACGACGAACAGCACCGGCAAGTGCAATCGGCACGCGGTGTTCAGCGACTCCCAGAACTCGCCCTCGGACGTTGCCCCTTCGCCGAGCGACACGTAGGTGAGCTCGTCGCCGTACGCGGTGGCAGCCCGGGAGTTGCGGACGCCGGCCGATGTAGCGCGCCGCCTCCGCGCAGCCGACCGCGGGCAGACACTGGCTCGCCGGTGCACCGACGTCTGCGCTGACGATGTTGAGCGCGGGCTCGACCCCAGTGACACGGCATCTGGCGCCCGCCCGACGCGGGATCGTCGGCCGCGCCGACCGCCTGCATCAGCATCTCGCTCGGGTGTGACGCCGAGGGCGAGCACGAGGGCGCGGTCGCGGTAGTAGGGAAAGAACCAGTCGTAGCCGGCGCGCAACGAACGCGCGAGGCCGAGCAACAAGGCTTCGTGGCCCGCACCGGAGATCTGGAAGAAGGCCCGGTTCTGCTGGCGCAGCGCGATTTCGCGGTCGTCGCAGAACCGGGACACGAGCGCGAGGCGGAAATCGTCGAGCGCTTCGGCAAGCGTCGAGCGATCGGTCGATGCGGCATCGTGCACTGCGATCTACGGCCTACCTGAGCCCGGTGACGCAGTCCGCGATCCTCCCGTGGCGGCGTCGACCACCTCGCGACACGCGGGGTTTCCTGTCGCCGGCCGTGCGCAACCGCGGCGCGTGAAGCCGGCGTCGACCCGGCGACCGTGCCGGGCGGTGGCGCCAACGGGCGCGTGACCCGTGCCGACGTCGCCGCATTGGTACGGCGAGACGCACGACGAGATCGTTCCCTTCGACAACGTCCGGAAACGCACGGCGGTCGCGCTGTTGGCGTCGAAGCAGACGGTGGCCCACGCGTGCACGGTGGGGTCGACCGACTACTCCGGCATCGACGCGGCCCGGCGGGGCGCGCACCTCACTGCGTTACCGTTCGTCGCCCGCGCGGTCGTCGACGCGTTGCGCGAGTTCCCGCTCCTCAACGCGCACCCTCGCCGACGACGGGCAGACCTTTACCGCGCACGCGTGCCGTGCATCTCGGCATCGCGGTCGACCTCGATTTCCGCGGCCTCGTCGTTCCCGTCGTGCACAACGCCGACGGCTTGCGTCTGCGCGCGCTGGCCGACGCGATCCGCGCCGTTGCCACTCGGGCGCGCGCTCGCCAAGCTGACGCCCGACGACCTCGCGGGGGGAACGTTCACGATCACGAACCCGGGCGCGTCGGGAACGTGGATTTCGTTCCCGATCATCAACCGGCCGCAGGTCGGCATCCTCGCAACCGACGGCGTGCACAAACAGGTGGTGGTCGATCAAGCCGACGGCGCGTTCGCGCATCGCGCCGCTTGGTCATTTGTGCTTGTCGTTCGACCACCGCGCGCTCGACGGCGCGTACGCGGGATCGTTCTTGCGCCGCGTGCAGGAAATTGTCGAGAGCCGCGACTGGTCGACCGAGCTCTGAGCATGCGGGCTGCGGAAGCGGCACCCTAGGATCGGCGGCATGAAGGTGCGTGTCGATCCCGACCTGTGCGTCGGTCATGGCCGTTGTTACGTGCTGGCGCCCGACGTGTTCGGCGCCGACGACTACGGCCATTGCGAGATCCTGGTCGAGTCACCCGAGGGCGCCCTGGTTGACCAGGCGCGGGTCGGGGCGGAGAACTGTCCGGAACGGGCGATCACGCTGGAAGATTGAGGCGCTGATGGCGAGCACCGACGTCCTGCAGTACGAGGGCAAGCGCGTGATCGTTACCGGTGCCGCGTCGGGGATGGGCGCGGCAACCGCGCGCATTCTCGTCGAGCTCGGTGCCGAAGTGCACACGATCGACATCAACAAGCCCGACATGAGCGGGCTCGCGAGCTACACGCAGTGCGACCTGCGCGAGCCCGAGCAGATCGACGAAGCCGTGCGCAAGATCGGCAAAGTCGTGAACGCGTTGTTCAACTGCGCGGGCCTGCCGAACACGTTCTCGCCGCTCGACGTCATGCTCGTGAACTTCTGTGGTCTGCGTGCGGTGACGGAAGCGGTCGTGCCCAACATGCTGCCGGGCTCGGCGATCGCGTGCATCGCGTCGACCGCGGGCATCGGCTGGATGCAGAACATGGAGCTGTTGTTCGAGCTGCTCGCGACGCCCGACTTCGCGTCGGCGCGTGCGTGGTGCGAGGCGCATCGCAACGAGGTCGACGCGAATTCGTACGGGCTTTCGAAAGAGGCGATCAACGCGTACGTCGCGTTGCGCTCGTTTCCGCTCGCGCCTGAAGGCATTCGCATCAACTGCGTCAATCCGGGCCCGACCGACACGCCGATGATGCCGGAGTTCGAAAAGGCGGTGGGCAAGAAGTTCATGGACGAGTTCCCGGTGCCGCTGGGCCGGCACGCGGTGGCCGAAGAACAGGCATGGCCGCTCGTGTTCTTGAACAGCCCGCGCGCCTCGTTCGTGACCGGACACCAATTCGATGTCGACGGTGGTTTCAAGGGCGGACTCTTCACCGGCCAAATCGACCCGACCGTCCTCATGCCCGAAGGCCTCTAGTTCCGATGCGTCGCTGAGCCTCGCTGAACCGGGCTATACGACGCATCGGAGATTTCGTCGTCGGTGACGTCGTCGAAGGCGGGTGGGTAAACGATCTGGCCGCGGACCGCCGGGTCGTACGCGCGCAGGCGCAACACCTGCGCCGCTTCGGGCGGCGCCCAACTCGGCAAGTGGATGTGCACGCCGAGCGCAGTCGCGGACTCGAAACCGAAGCGGGAGTAATACTTCGCATCGCCTTCGAGCACGATCAACGGCTCGCCTGCGTCGTCGACGACACGCGCGAGCGCCGGCACGAGCGCCGACCCGATCCCGCGATTCTGGCGGTCGAAGACGACTGAAAGCGGCGACAAGCTCGGCACGCGTCGCTGCGTGTCGCCGTCGACCAGGCCCACGTAACTCGCCATCACGTGCCCGACGATCTCACCGTCGAGCTCGGCGACCAACGACCACGGCGCAACGAAGTTCTCGGACGCACGAATCTTCGCTACTAATCCAGCTTCGTTCTCGGAACCGAACGCGCCGAACACGACGTCGTGGATCGCGTCCGCGTCGTCGGGCCGTTCCGCTCGGATCGTGACCATCGCGGCAGCTTGCCGCAGATCAGCCGACCGCGTTGAGGAATTTCGCGGCCAGCGGCGCCGCGACCTGTCCGCCGACACCGCCGCCTTCGACGATCACCGCGAACGCGAGGCCGTTGCGATAACCGATGAACCACGCGTTGGTTGGCGCCGTGGCGCTCGTTTCCGCGGTGCCGGTCTTGCCGAGCACGCCCGCGGGCAGCCCCGCGCCCGCGGCAGTTCCTCCGGGCTGCTCCACCAACGCCATGAACGCGCGCAGGTTTCCGAGCACGCCGGGGTCGATCGCGGCGGCCGTGACCGGCTTCGCCGCCGGTTCTGTCGTCAACGACGGCGCGTGCCACATCCCCGAACCCACCGCAGCCGCGACCGACGCCATCTGGGCCGGGCTCGCACTCACACGCCCTTGCCCAATGGCCGACGCGGCGCGCTCGGCATCGTCTCTGAACGACGGCACCGATCCGCCGACTGACGGCAACGGCAATGACCAGTTGACGTTGAACCCGTACAGGGCGGCTGCGCTCGGCAACGCCATCGCGGGCAACTGATCGCCGAGCCCGATGAACGCGTTGTTGCACGACTCCTTGAACGCGTTCGCGAGGTCGAGCGTGGTCGACGCTTCGCCTTCGAAGTTCTTGAACGTTTCGCCGTCGACGGTGAGCGTCGCGGGACACGGCGCGGGTGTGCTCCCGTTCCGGCCCGCCTGCAACAACGCGGTCGACGTGATGACCTTGAACGTCGAGCCCGGCGCGTAGCTGCCGTCGATCGCGCGCGAGAAGCCGCCGTCGGGCTTCGACACCACGGCGCGGATCTGGCCGGTGTTGACGTCGAGCGCGACCAACGCCGCGTTGACATTTGGCGCGAGGCCGGCGAGCGCGCTCTCGGCCGCTTGCTGGGTGTGCAGGTCGATGGTGACCTTCACCGGTTTCCCGGCGGTACCGGGGAAACGCTTGACCACCTTTTCAACCGCGTTATTGGCGGTGACGATCGCGAGCGTGGCCGTCGGTGTGCCCGCCAAGCGGCGTTCGAACGCGAACTCGAGCCCGTCGCGGCCGGCCTGGTCGCCGGCGTGATACGGCGCGCCGAGTTGTTTCAAACGTTCGGCCGTTATCTCGCCGACACTTCCGATGATCTGCGAACCGAGCAACGTCGTTCCGCCGCTGCTGCCACTCTGACGCGTGAAGAACACGCCCGGAATCGGGTTGAGCGTCGGGCGCAGCACCTGCTCGTAGCGCGTGTCGTCGGGGACCGTTGCGATGTTCACGCGGCCGTTGGGGTCGACACCGGGCGCGTTGAGTGCGGTGTCGATCGACGCGGGATCGGTGCCGACCAGTTGTTGCATCACTTGCTTGATCTGGCCGAGGTCCTTGATCCCCGAGGGTTTGAGTTGGATCAAAATGACCGACTGCGAGCTCGTGAGCGCGGTTCCGTCGTTGGTCGTGATCTGCGCGCGCGTCGGCCACTGCCGCGACAACTGAAAGTGCTGACCGGTTTGCAAACCGGGATAGATCAACGATGGGGTCCATACGACGCGCCACACGGTTTGTTTCGCGACCTTGACGCGCGTGAGTGCGAACGTGCCGTCCCACTCGACCGGTCCGAACCCGGCGAGGGTGGTGCTTGCGTGATACGTCGCGGTTGCACCCGTCGGCGTACGAACGAGCGATGTGCGCGTGTACTTCGCGGTCGAACCCGGCGCGGTTTTCACGAGCGAGGTCGCAACCGTCGCAAGGTCGGCGGGCGGTTCGTTCACCAACGTCGCCATCTGCGCGGTGTCGCCTTGTTGCCACGCGTGCAAGAAGCTGTCGACTTCCGCGGTGGGCAGATCGGGTTGGCTCGACTTCCGGTTCGAGACGAACAGGTACGCGCCCGCGCCGACGACGAGCACGAGCCCGAGGATCAAGAGGTTGCGCGGGCGCAGGAACCGGCGGCGGCGAGTGGCGAAGGTCAGGGGCATGGGGACCGAATTGTGCCTGGTCGCGGCCCGTTCGACAGGGCAGGGCCACCTCGGCGAAGATGGAACACGTTCTACCCACCCGTGTCGGAGGGACACTGCCCGTGTACGTGGGACTTTCCAAAGAACAAGAAGCGCTGCGCGACGAGCTGCGCGCCTACTACGACAAGCTGATCACGCCCGCGGTCGAGGAGGATCTCCGCAAAGGCGAAGGCGTCGGCCCGGTCGTCGAAGCAGACGCTGGAAGCAGATGTGCGCGGACGGGTGGTCCGGTGTCGGCTGGCCCAAGGAGTGGGGCGGCAAGGGCATGACGCCGATCGAGCAGTTCGTCTTCTTCGACGAGTCGATGCGCGCCGGCGCGCCGGTGCCGATGCTGACGATCAACTCGGTCGCGCCGACGATCATGCGTTACGGCTCCGAAGAGCAAAAGCAGTTCTACGTGCAGAAGATCCTGAACGGCGAGATCCACTTCGCGATCGGATACACGGAGCCCGACGCCGGCACCGACCTCGCGTCGCTCAAGACCAAGGCCGTGCGCGACGGCGACGAGTACGTGATCAACGGCCAGAAGGTCTTCACCTCGCTCGCGAGCGGCTCCGACTACGTCTGGCTCGCCGTGCGCACCAACCAAGAGGTCAAGAAGCACAAGGGCATCTCGATCATCATCGTGCCCGACCGACACGCCCGGTTTCTCGTACAAGCCGATCGACAACTTCGGCGACATCAACACGAACATCACGTACTACGAAGACGTGCGGGTGCCGGTCGGCAACCTCGTCGGCGAGGAGAACCAGGGCTGGAACTCTCATCACGAACCAGCTCAACCACGAGCGCGTGACGCTGTGCTCGTCGGGCGTCGTCGAGCGCCAGCTCGACGACGTCATCGCAGTGGGCGCAGGAGACGAAGCTCGCCGACGGCCGCCGCGTCATCGACCAGGAGTGGGTGCAGGTCAACCTCGCCCGCGTGCACGCCAAGCTCGAGTTCCTGAAGCTGGCGAACTGGAAGAGTCGCGTGGCTCGCGCAGAGCGGCGCGCCGTTGAACCCGGCCGACGCGTCGTCGATCAAGGTGTACGGCACCGAGTTCTACATGGAAGCGGCGCGGCTCCTGATGGAGATCATGCGCGATCAAGCGCCGATCTCGGGCAACTCGCCCGGCGCAGTGGTTCGCGGCCGCGTGGAGCGCATGCTGCGCGGCATGCACATCCTCACGTTCGGCGGCGGCACCAACGAGATGCAACGCGACCTGATCTCGATCTTCGGCCTCAACATGCCCGGCAGCCCGCCGCGGAGCGGCCGACGGAACTTCGCCGAGGCTCTCGGAGGGAGCGGGAGACGACACGATGGATTTCGCACTTTCCGAAGAACAGCAGGAGCTGGCCGGGCTGGCGGCGCGCATCCTCGAAGACCGCATGGACGCTGCAGCACTTGAAGGAGCGCGACCGGTCCGACGACTGGTACGACCTCGACACGTGGCGCGAGTTCGCGAAGGCGAACTTGCTCGGCATCGCGCTGCCGGAGATCGGCCGGCGGCCTCGGCCTCGGCTTCGTCGACCTGTGCATGGTGTTGCGCGAGGTCGGCCGCTACGTCGCACCGCTGCCGCTCGATCCCGACGCTCGTGAGCGCGGCGCTGCCGATCGCGCGCTACGGCACCGACGCGCAGCAAGCGATCCTTGCGAAGGTCGTGGCGGGCGAAGTGCTGCTCACCGCCGCGCTCGTCGAGTACGGCGCGAGCCGACGCAGCCGGTCACGACCGCGACCCGCGACGGCGACGGCTGGCGCCTCGACGGCGTGAAGGGCAGCGTTCCCGGCGGCAAGCGCGGCGGAGCTGATCGCTCGTTCCGGCCGCGCACCGACGACGGTGAGGTCGCGCTGTTCCTCGTCGCGCCGACGCGCTTCCGGCGTCACGCTCGATCGCCAAGAGGTGATGAACCACGAGCCGCTCTTCGAGGTGAAGCTCGACGGTGTGCGCGTCGGCGCCGACGCGCGTCTCGGCGCGCCCGGGCAGGGTGACGAGATTCTCGCGCTACACGCTGAACCGCACGACGGTCGCGATCGTGCGCGTTCGTCTCCGGTGTCGCCGACAAGGCGTTGCGGCTCACGGCGGAGTACACGACCGAACGCAAGCAGTTCGACCGCGCGATCGGAACGTTCCAGGCCGTCGGCCAGCGCATGGCCGACTGCTTCATCGACAACCAGGCGATCGAGCTCACGATGCTGCAGGCGGCGACGCACCTCGACGAGGGGCGCGACGACCCGCTCGAGATCGCGACCGCGAAGTTCTGGGCGGCCGAGGGCGGCAACCACATCGCCCACGCCGCGCTGCACATCCACGGCGGCGTCAGCATCGACGTCGACTTCCCGATCCACCGCTACTTCCTCTGGCTGAAGCGCTACGAGTTCACGCTCGGTTCGGCCACGCCGGAGCTGCTGCGCATCGGCGCGGGCACTCGCCGAACACCCCCGTCGCCCAATTCGCGCGTCTCCGCGTTTCAGATTTCGCTCAAGGTCCCTCAGGCCTCTGCCGATACAAGTGAGGGAATTAGTGCCGTCCCGGGCGGGATTGGGAGCACGTGAAGGTGGAGGGGGAGGCGCTTCGGCGCCCGTGGCGACGTTGGGTTTCGGCGATTGCGAGCGCTTTGCGCGCTCGTCATCGTGCTGGTGCTCATGTCGCTCGCAGACGTTGGGACGCCGGCGATCGAGCCGGTCTCGGTGAACCAGATCGCGTCCGGACCCGCGCCGAATCACCAAGGCGAAGGCAGCGGGATTGTGCCCGCACCGCCGACACCGCCGACCACCGCGCCGGTCGAGATTCCGTCGCACATTCCGCCTTCGCACGGCGACGGCACGTCGTCGTCTTCTTCGTCCGGCGCGCGATCTCGTCGCGGCCGCCAATCCCGGTAGCGGTTCGACCTCGACCGGGCAAGGTCAAGGTGCGAGCGCTCCGAACGCCGGCCCGGTGACGACTCCCACGACCACTCCGGTTCCGGTGGCGCCGCCGATCACCTTGCCGGGCCAGGGCGGTCACACCGCGGGTGCGGGCGGAAACAAAGGCTCGACCACGACGACGACGACTGAGCCGAAGGCGCCGCCGACGAAAACGCACAAGCCGCCGAAGCACAAGCCGCCCAAGGCGCCGCCTGCGCACCACAAGCCGGCGAAGCGTCAGCCGCCAAAACACAAGCCGCCGAAGAAGAAGCCGTCGGCGTCGCAGCCCAAGGCGCCGGCGCCGAAGAAGCCGGCCGCGCAGATCCCTTCGTCGAAGAAGCACTCGTCGAGCAAGCGCTCGACGGGCTCGCCGACATCGAGCGTGCCGTTGCTCGTGTTGTTGGCCGCGCGCCGCCGCCGGGCGTTGGTATTGCCGAACCGCTGACCGTTAGCTGCGGACCAACCCCAGCAGATGGCGCAGCGGTGCGAGGTCGTACGGCGCGCCGACCATCACGATGAGGTGCTCGGCACCGGCGTCGAGGTACTCGTCGACCTTGTCGACTTCGCTCGTGTTGATGCCGACCGTGCGCTCGATCTGATTCGGGCTTGCGGTCGAGCCGTTGCGCACCACTCGTCGAGCACGCGGTTCTTCTGGGCGAAGTTCTCGGGCGGCCCGAACGTGTTCCACGCGTCGGCGTACTCGGCGACGAGTCGCAGCGTGACCTTCTCGCCGCTGCCCCCGATCAGGATCGGCAGCCGGCCCGTCGGGCGGCGGTTCGAGCCGGCTGAAGCCGGTCCATGATGATCGGGAGATCGCGCGCGAGGTCGCGCAAGCCGCGACGGCGCGGTGCCGAACTCGTAGCCGTACTCGTCGTAGTCGCGCTCGAACCAGCCGCTGACCGATGCCGAGAACGAAGCGGCCGCCGCTGATGTGGTCGATCGTGCGCGCCATGTCGGCGAGCAGGTTCGGGTTGCGGTACGAGTTGCACGTGACGAGCGCGCCGAGTCTGCGCGTGCGTGCGTGTCGGCGGCCATCGCCGCGAGCAGCGTGTACGCCTCGAAGTGGGCGGCATCGGGATCGCCGTACAGCGGGATAGAAGTGGTCCCAGATCCAGATGCTGTCGACCTCGAGCGCGTCGGCCGCCTGCCACGCCGCCCGCAGTTCGTCGACGGTCGTCGCCTGCGGATGGAGCTGAACACCGACTTTGCAATCGAGACGCCACGGCGACGCGACGCTAGCGGTCCTGCAGCTCGATCCGGCGGCCGCCGTCCGCAGCACCAACGCCGTTTCGCCCTTGCAGCAGTCGTTGCGCAATGGCTCGCCGACGAGGTCGGCGCGCCAGCCCGTGCCGAGCCGGCTCGGTCGTCCCTGCAGCATCTGGGTGAGCTCGGCGCGCGTCGCGAGGAGCGCCGGATCGAGATCGAGCTCGGAGGCCCGTTGCGCGAGCCAGGCGCCGAGCACCGTGACCGCCGGGCGCGAGCGAGCGGTCGACGCGTTCCGGACTCGGGCAGCCGCAGCCTTCGGCGATCGGGCAGCTCGAGTGCCGGCGTTGATCGACGGCGAGCAGTTCGTTCGCCGTGTGGTCGCGCAGACGGCCGTCGATGCCGCGGATGCCGGTGAGGTCTTCGCGGGTGCGCGGCGGTCGTTGCACGATGCCCGCCAGCGCGAGGTCGGAGAGCACGTAGCGGGCCGGCACGTCGAGGGTCTCGGCGCGTCTGCTCCCGCCACGCCGCGACCTTCTGCGCGACACCCGCGTCCGGTGCCGCGCAGCTGGCGCGCACCCTTGATGCGCCACCACGCGGTCTCGGCGTCGGGGCGCGATGCGGATGCGCTGGCGTCGTTCTTCGCATTCGTCGGTCGCCCACTGCGAGCCGGCCCGATGCTCGTCGAGCCGCTTCGACGAGCTCGTCGTGCAGCGCGAGCAGGTATTCGACGTCGGCCGCCGCGTACGACGCGCTGCTCGACGCGCAGCGGGCGGCGCGTCCAGTCGGTGAGGCGGTCGCCCTTCGTGAGCCGCGTGCCCGAGCAACTTCTCGACGGTCGCGGCCAGCGACGGCGTGCCCATGCCGATGAAGCCGGCCGCGACCTGCGTGTCGAACAAGGTGGTCGGCGCGACTGCCGCACGCGCGTTCGAGGATCGACGAGATCCTGATCGGCGGCGTGCGCGACCATGCATCCCGGCCCGGCGAGCACGCTCTCCGAGCGGCTGCCGGGTCGACGGTCGAGCGGGTCGACGAGCGCGACGCCGCCCGGCCACGCGATCTGGATCAGCGCGAGGTGCGGCCAGTACGAGCGTCTCGCCGTGGAACTCGGTGTCGAGCGCGTAGCGCGGCTCGTCGCGAGGGTCCGGACGAGCTCGGCCAGTGCGCCGGCGCGTCGATCCAGAGGGGTTCCACAGCGACAGCTTGCCGCATCGGCGCGGACGACCCGGACCATGTCCGGCTGAACGGCGTCAGGCGGTCGGCCAAGCATCCGCGCGGACCGTCGCCGAGCTGTTCGAACGACCGCAGGACTGCGTCTTGGTCTTCGGCGAGGTGGCGCACGATGACATCGGTGCAGCCGGCGGCACCGAGCGCCGCGAACGCGTCGGCGACCTGGCTCAGGTCCGCCCGACCACGGCGCGCGGACGGATCGAAACCCCGGTAGCCGCCGCGCGACGATCGGGTCGGACGACCGCGGTCGGCCTCGGCTCGGTCGGCCCCGACGTGGACGTCGCGCCGAACTGCGATCCGCGTTGGCGTCACGACCGTGGCGTGCGCACGCGTCGCGATAGGTCTGCACGAGCTCGTGCGACCTGCGTCGGTGTCGCTTCCGGACCGATGAGGAACGCGTCGCCGAGGCGGGCGGCGCGGTCGATCGGCGGCGGCGCGGCGCCGCCGATCCACACTTCGAGCGGCTCCGGCGGCACGGGCGCGATGCGCGCCCGGTCGATCTTCCACGGTCCGTCGGTGACCGTGACCGTCTCGCCCGCGCTCAACCGGCGGATGATGTCGAGCGCGGCTTCGAAGCGTGTGGCTCGATCGCGCAGCGTCGTGTCGAAGCACGCGGAACTGTTCGTCGCCGCCGCCGACCGCGCACTGCAGGATGAACGGTCCGCGGCGCGATCGCCGCGAGCGTGCCGATCTGTTCGGCGACCAGCACCGGATGCCAGAGCGGCAGCAGGAACAGCGCGCCCGCGGGCCGGTCGTCCCACTCGGCCAGCAGCCGGCCCAGGATCGGGACGTTCTGGTAGTAGGGGACGGGCACGTTGTGGTGGTCGCCGACGAAGAGGCTGTCGAGCCCGGCGTCGGCCGCGGCCCGCGCCCGCTCGACCATCCAGCGCGCGCCGGTGCGCACGTCCGGCGGCGCGTACCCGCTCCGCAGCGACGCACCGATGCTCACGCGACTCATGAGCCGCAGCTTCGCGCGAAGATGCGCGATGGCGACCACGAGACCTCACCGCACTGGCCTCGCCGCCGCGCCGAGCTGCGCGACAAGTATCTCCGCCCTGCGGACGAACGGGCGCGAGATCGAACGGCGGTGGTGTCCATCACCTCGCACTCATCTGCGCCGACCCCGAGCGCACGATCCGCTTCTACCAGGACGTGCTTGGGATTCCCGCTCGTCGAGCTGTTCGAGAACCGCGACTACGAAGGCTCGACGCCACTTCTTCTTCGACATCGGCGCCGGCAACATGCTCGCGTTCTTCGACTTTCCCGGACTCGGGCTCGAGCCGGTGCCCGAAGGACTCGGCGGCGTGCAGCACGTCGCGATCTCGGTGACACCCGAGACGTTCGAGCGGCTGAAGGGCAGAGCTTACCGACGCGGGCGTCGACTACATCGGACCCGACATGGGCATCAAGGAGTCGGTGTACTTCAAGGATCCCGACGACATTCAGGTCGAGCTGATCCGCCAGCCGTTGATGGAAGTACCGGAAAGCGCGCCGCAAGACGACTGATCCTTTGTTTGGACGGTTCTCGCCCCTATGGGGGCCGAAACCGTCCAAACGCTTCTGTCCGCAACGCGCGCCGATGAGTTCGCGGCTGCCTGCGAGTCGTCTCTTGCATGACGACGAAAGCGTTCACGAACCTGAGAAGTGTGGCCGTACCGGTCACCGACCAAGACCGAACCAAGGCGCTGCTCGAACAACTCGGCTTCTCCGTCGCGATGGACGCAGAGCTCCGGCCCGGGTTTCGTTGGATCGAGATGGAGTTGCCCGGTGGGGAAGCACGAATCGCACTGGTCCAGACCGGACCGCAACTTCCGACGGGTATCGACACCGGTATCCGGTTGGGAGCCGACGACGCCCGTGCCGCCCACGCAGCTGTTACCGCGGCCGGCCTCGACGCAGGTGAACTGCTCGACTGGCCCGGCGTGCCGTTGATGTTCACGTTCGTCGACGTCGACGGGAACCGCTTCTACGTGAGCGAGACGCGCTAACCGAGGTTGATCGGACGATCTGCGCTCGCAGTATTGCGTCAGGAGAGGAATGGGTAACGCCTTTCTCGTCCTCCGATCGCCTCGTCGTCTGCGTTCAGTCATGGATTCAATCTCAAGCGAATACGAACCGGACTACGACGCTCCGCATCAAGCCCGCGCCCTCGTTCGCGATTTCCTGAACCGTGAGGGCGCAGACGATTTGGTCTTTCTCGGTGAGTTGCTGTTGACCGAGCTGGTTGCGAATGTCGTTCGTCACGCGCACTCGCGCCTGAACGTCACGCTCACCTGGAACCTTGACACGTTGCGCGCCGAGGTTCGCGACGGATCGTCGATCCTTCCGGCAGTCGCTGATCTTGCTGACGAGGACGGCGGTTACGGCCTGCGCATCATCGACGTGCTCGCACAGAACTGGGGAGTTACGCAACTCGAGCAAGGAAAAGCTGTGTGGTTCACCCTTCGCCGCGAGAGCGCGGAGCGTCGCTGACCGATGAAGGAGGAAGCGGCTGATCGTTTGACGATTCAGGCACCCTTTGGGTCGTTCGTTGTGTACGAAACCGAGCGCACTGTCGAGGTTGCAATGAAGGGCGAGTTCGACGTTTCGAGCGTTGACGCGTCGCAACGGGTCATCGAACACGTCGGCGAGCTGGTCGGGCAGCGACTGTGTCCGGTCATCGTCGACATGAACGACTTGGCGTTTCTCGACGCGTCAGGCTTGCGATTTCTGCAGCGGTTGAAACGGATCGCGCAACTCGCCGAGACGACCGCGCGCGTACGCAACCCCAAACCACACATCGAACGCTTGCTCGCCATCGTCGAACTCGACTCGATGATCGAGTAATAGCACCGTCCAACGCGCGGCTCAGTCCGCGGTCGATGTTGCGACCTCTCGAAGCACCCGAGCCGAAGGGGCTCCGGCCAGACCGGGCGACAGGTCGTGCGACTGCCATACGACGGTCTCGAGGAAATCCTTGAAGTCGCGCGCCGCGTCGACCGTTGCGAAGTCGAGTTGGACGACGATGTAGCGGTCGTCGTCAACGGGCTGGTGTATCCGCTCGGCGATGACGCCGGCGCCTCGGCGCGCTTCGGCGAAGCCTCCGAACGCACCGAGCCAGGTGTCGAGATCCGAGATCGCATGCTCGATGTGAAGTGTTGCCACAGCGCTCCCTCCTCACGTTGAGTTCGCGGAATCGTCGCGCGCTAACCGAGGTTGACGAGCCAATCGAGGTGCGCGTCGGTGAGCACGTGCTGGAAGTGCAAGCTCAAGCGCGACAATTCGTCGAACACCAACAGGATCCCGAACAGGCCGAGCACAACCGCCGAGCCGCCGACGATCCACACGAAATGTTGTTTCACCCACGAGAACGCGTCGGTTGCGCGCGCCAACGCGAGCCCGCTGATGAGGAACGGCAAGCCGAGGCCGAGCGAGTACGCGACGAGCAACGTGCCGCCGGCCCAGACGCGGTGTTCGTTCGCGGCAATGCCGAGAATCGAGCCGAGCACGGGCCCGATGCACGGCGACCAACCGAAGCCGAACGCGACGCCCGCGACAACCGGTGCGGTCACACCGAAGCGACCGAGATCGGGATGAAACCGCTTCTCCTGATACAGCCACGGCGCGCGCAGGAACAGTGAGCCCAGCAAGAACACCGACATGCCGACCATCAGCGCGCCCGACAGTCGCGTGAGCACGCTCTGGTGATCGCGTAACAACTGTCCGAGGCTCGACGCCGACAAGCCCAGTGCGACGAACACCGCGCCGAAACCCGCGATGAACAACATCGTCGTGATGACGACGCGGCGCGAGTGCACGTGCGATCCCTCTTGCAGCTCGGCGAGGTCGACGCCCGACACAACCGACAAATAGCCGGGTACGAGCGGCAGCACGCACGGCGAGAGGAACGACACCACGCCGCCTCCGAACGCGACGAGGTATGCGAGCAGGTTCACGTCGCTGATGCGCGACCCGAGCGCGAGGAGCGGCGGCATCGGAAACATTTTGGGCGATCAGCGGCGGGCGGGCCGTACCCGGACGAAGATCTGGCGTCCGGCGGGCACGCATCCGAGCTGTGCGGCCACTGCGACCGACGGTTCGTTGTCGAGCCGGGCCCGCCACTGGGGTACGAGGCCGCGCGTGATCGCGTCGCCGATGACCGCGCTCGCGGTCCGGGCCGCGAGGCCGCGGCCCCGTGCATCGTGGTGCGTGTAGACGCCGATGTGGCCGACGGTGTCGTCCCAGATCTGGAGGGACGCGACGGCCACAAGCGCGCCGTCCTCGACGATCCCGACGCGCGCCGTACTCGGTTCGTCGGCGGATGCCTCGAGCCATTCCTCGACCACGGCCGCGCGTTCGAGGCGCGCGAGCCGAGGGTCGTCGTCGGGAATCGGAACCACGCCATCGGTGTCGGCGAGTCGCAACGAGCGCGACTCGCCGTACGCGAGCAACGCCACACCGGAGCGGTCGACAACCGGATTCCCGAGCCGGCCGATCAGCGCGTCGAGATCGGTCGGCGGATCGTCGCGCACGTAGGCGTCGAGATGCTCGGGCGCGCGCACGAAGCGCCGGCCTGCGAACGAGACGACCGAGACGCCGTCGAAGTCGTCGGGAAACGCTTTGGCGGCCCACTTCGTCCACATCGCCGACACGCGCTCGGTCGTTTCGGCCCCAAGCTCCACGATTGCAGTCTCGCGTAGGCTGCGCCGCCATGAGCCAAACCAGTGATCTCTTCGATCTTTCAGGCAAGGTCGCGGTGCTGACCGGCGTCGCGAGCGGCATCGGCAAGGCAACGGCGCGGATGCTGTCGAGCGCGGGCGCGACGATCGTCGGTGGCGACATCGACGAAAAGGGCGCGCAGGCGACGGCCGACGAGATCACCGCGGCGGGCGGAACCGCGTCGACGCAACGCACCGACGTGACGCGCCGAGCCGAGATCGACGCGCTCGTCGACCGGGCGCAGGCCGATTTCGGGCGCGTCGACATCATGGGCAACATCGCCGGGATTCCGCACAACAAGATGGTCGCCGATTGCACCGACGAAGAGTTCGAACGCATTCTGGCGATCAACTTGAAGAGCGTGTTCTACGGATGCCAGGCCGCGATCCGGCACATGATCCCGCAGGGCTCGGGCAACATCGTCAACATCTCGTCGGGTGCGATCGACACGCCGGCGCCGACCCTTGCGTGCTACGGCATGACGAAGGCCGCGGTCGCGATGCTGACGAAGACGCTCGCAACCGAGGTCGGTCGCAACGGCATCCGCGTCAACGCGATCGCGCCCGGGATGATCCTCACCAACTTCTCGCGTCACAACTTCACCGACGCCGACGGCAACGTGATTCCGGAGAAGCTCGAGCAGTACCACAAGCGCGCGAGCGCGATGGCGCCGCTCGGGCGCGCCGGCGAGGCCGAAGACGTTGCCCGCTCGTTCCTGTATCTCGTGTCCGAGCGCGGCCGCGTTCGTGACGGGCCAGATCGAACGCCCCAACGGCGGCGTCTGCGATGCCCTGGTAGCGAAGGAGCGTCGTTCACTATCGCCTGGCGATAGTCAACGACGCTCCAGTGAAATCAGGCTTCGGCGATGTCGTCGGTGCGGCGCACACGGACGTGCGATTCGATCGGCTGACCCAACCGCAAGCCAGGCCGGTAACGGCCGTCGACCACGGGTAAACCGCCGCTGCGCATCGCGCCGATGCGTTGCTTGCGCCGAGCGAACTGCGCGCCCGTTGCCGGCGCACCGCGCGCCGTCGTAAGAAGAACGTCACGCCGCCCGCGAGGATCAAAAGAATCAACACGTTGCGCAGCGACAAGATGCCGTGCGAACTGTGTGCGGCCACGACGGTCGTGTGCGTCGGCGTCGCGGCGCGCGGCGGTGACGCCGTTTGAATCTGCGCGGGCACGTCCGACGTCACCGGCGTCGTCCCGGCCGTCCCGCCCGCGCCGTTCGCAGCAGCCAACGCAGCGCCGCCCCCACCCAGACGGGCGAACGCGGCCTGGTCGGCTGGCGCGTCCCGAACAACGAAACCTTGACCGCCGGCAACATGCCCATCGAACAGTTCGTCGACGGTGGGGTCGCGAAGCCGGCGTCGAGCAGCGACGCCGCTTCGGCGTAGCCCGAGTCGGACGCGCCGAGAATCACCGCGATCAACGTGCGGCCGTTGCGCGTCGCCGTGCGCGACGAACGTGTGCTCGGCCCGGTCCGTGAATCCGGTCTTGAACCCGATCGCGCCGAGGTAGTCGTACGCCGCCGCCCGGCAGCATCTTGTTGTGGTTGACGAGGTCTGCGTGCACGCCCGACGGATCCGACGAACGTAGTACGAGTGAGTCGCCGCCCACTTCGCG
Organism: uncultured Actinomycetes bacterium; assembly: GCA_963841195.1. GTDB lineage: Bacteria > Actinomycetota > Acidimicrobiia > IMCC26256 > PALSA-610 > CAWJBX01. Next base: position 88,064 of record CAWJBX010000009.1, read on the forward strand.
ATCGTCGGGCACGGTCAACGCGTTCCGGGTCGCGATCGCGAGGTCGTACGCGCTCATGTACGGGCCGTCCTTGTACGACGTCGGGTCGTCGAGGCCGGCCGGGTCGTCGAGGATGCTGTCCTTCATCCCGAGGTCTTTGGCGGTCGCGTTGAGCTTGCTGCGCGAACCAGTCGAGACTCGCCGGACCGATCGTGCTCGCCGATCGCGTACGCGGCGTCGTTCGCCGACACCATCATCATCGAGGCCATCATCTGGTCGAGCGGCCAGGCTTGCCGACGGGAAGCCCGATCGCATCGTCTCGACGCTCGCGTCCTGCGCATCGACGGTGACGGGCGCGCTCAACGGCACAGCCGCTCGACCGCAGTGAGCGCGGTCATGATCTTCGCGGTGCTCGCCGGGTGCAGCGCTTGTGGATGTTGTCGCCGATCGATCACGCAGCCGGTTCCCGCATCGACGAGGAGGTCGGCCTTCGGCGACGGGCAAGGTCTGCGCGCCGGCCGGTGCCGCCGCGAGCATGATCCCGCCGAGGCCGCCTGCGACCACGACCGCGGCCACCCCGAGCGCGGCGCGAAGCAGCGGCGGGGGCGGCGCATGGGCGCATACGCTAGGCGGACTGCCCCTGGAAATGGTGGGTTGGGCGGTCCCGGCCTGTGAAAATCGACTCGGGACCGGCGTCGCGGCCGTGCCACCATGGGGGCGTGGCCACCTCATCCCCCCGCATCTCGGCGCGCATCGCCGCCATCCAGGAGTCGGCGACCCTCGCCGTCGACGCCAAGGCCAAGGCGCTGAAGGCGGCGGGCGAGAACGTCATCGGTTTCGGCGCCGGCGAACCCGACTTCCCGACGCCCGCCCGCGATCGTCGAGGCCGCAGTCGCGGCGTGCCGCGACCCCCGCTTCCACCACTATTCGCCGACACCGGGTCTGCCCGAGCTGCGGGAGGCGATCGCGCACAAGACCAAGCGCGATTCGGGCGTCGACTGCGCGGCGTCGCAGGTCGTCGTCACGAACGGCGGCAAGCACGCGGTCTACAACACGTTCCAGGTGCTCTGTAACGAGGGCGACGAGGTGCTCGTGCCCGCGCCGTACTGGACCTCCTATCCGGAGTGCATCACGCTCGCGGGCGGCGTGCCGGTCGTGCTGCCGACATCGGAGGCCGACGAGTTCCGCGTCACGATCGAACAGCTCGAAGCGCGCGTGTCACGCCGCGCACGAAGGCGTTGCTGTTCGTGTCGCCGAGCAACCCGACCGGCGCGGTGTATCCGCCCGACGAGGTCGAGGCGATCGGCCGGTGGGCGCTCGAGCGCGGCATCTGGATCGTGACCGACGAGATCTACGAGCACCTCACCTACGACGGTCACGTGTTCTCGTCGATGCCGGGCCTCGTGCCCGAGCTCATGGACCAGCTGCGTGATCCTCAACGGTGTCGCCAAGACGTACGCGATGACGGGTTGGCGCGTCGGCTGGATGATCGCGCCGCCCGACGTCACCACGGCCGCGACCAACTTGCAGTCGCACTCGACGTCGAACGTGTCGAACGTCGCGCAGGCCGCCGCGCTCGCGGCGGTGCAGCGGCGACCTCACCGCCGTTGCCGAGATGCGCGACGCGTTCGCGCGGCGCGGCCAGCATGATGTACGAGCTGCTGTCGAAGATCGACGGCGTGAGCGTGCTCGCGCCGCAGGGCGCGTTCTATTGCTTCCCGTCGTTCGAGGGCGTGCTCGGGCCGCGAGATCGGCGGCCGCACGCCGCGCGACCACGCTCGAGCTCTGCGAGGTGCTGCTCGACGTCGCCAAGGTCGCGATCGTTCCCGGCGAGGCGTTCGGCGCGCCCGGCTACGCCCGGCTCTCGTTCGCGCTCGGCGACGACGACCTCGGCGAAGGCGTCCGCCGGATCGCCGCCCTGCTCGCGGCTAACCGCAAACGCTACGAGGGCCGGTGCGCCCGCCGTCTACCCTCGGGGCGATGGCGCACCGCGTACTCGTCTCCGAACCGCTTAGCCGAACGCGGCCTCGACGCGATGCGCTCGGCGGGCCTCGACGTCGACGTGCAGACGGGCCTGTCGCCCGAGCAGCTGCTCGAAGCGATCAAGGGCGCGCAGGCGCTCGTGATCCGCAGCGCGACGCAGGTCACCGCCGAACTGCTCGCTGCCGCCGACGACCTCGTCGTCGTCGGCCGCGCCGGGATCGGGCTCGACAACGTCGACGTCGCCGAAGCGACGCGCCGCGGCGTGATGGTCGTGAACGCGCCGCAGTCGAACATCCTCTCGGCGGCCGAGCACACGCTCGCGCTGCTGCTCGCGCAGGCGCGCAACGTGCCGCAGGCCAACGCCGATCTGAAGGCGGGGCAGTGGAACCGCTCGAAGTGGGAAGGCGTCGAGCTGCACGGCAAGACGCTCGGCATCGTCGGGCTCGGGCGCGTCGGCGTGCTCGTCGCCCAGCGCGCGCACGCCTTCGGGATGCGGCTCGTCGCGTACGACCCGTTCGTCAGCGCGGATCGCGCCCGCCAACTCGGCGTCGCAGCTCGTGCCGACGATCGAGGAGCTCGTTGCGTTGTGCGACTTCGTCACGATCCACGCGACGAAGACGCCGGAGACGATCGGGCTCGTCAACGCCGACGGTGCTTGCGAACGCGAAGCCCGGGATGCGGCTCATCAACGCGGGCCGCGGCGGCATCGTCGACGAAGACGCGCTGGCCGCCGCGATCGCCGACGGGCGGCTCGGCGGCGCCGCGATCGACACGTTCGCCAAGGAACCGACGACGGAGTCGCCGTTGTTCGCGCTCGACAACGTCGTCGTCACGCCGCACCTGGGCGCGTCGACCGTCGAAGCGCAGGACAAGGCGGGCGAGACGATCGCGGAACAGGTCGTGCTCGCGTTGCGCGGCGACTTCGTGCCGTTCGCGGTCAACGTCGCCGCGTCCGAAGCGTCGGAGAGCGTGCGGCCGTTCCTGCCGCTCGCCGAGCGGGTCGGCCGCCTGTTCACCGGGTTGGCCGGCGGCGCGCCGTCAACGCTGCAACATCGAGTACGAAGGCGAGATCGCCGACTACGACTGCCGCGTGCTCACGCTCTCGGTGTTGAAAGGCGTGCTCGCGTCCGGTCGTCAGCGAACCGGTGTCGTTCGTCAACGCGCCGCAGATCGCCGAGCAACGCGGGATCTCGGTGCGCGAGACGAAGTCGTCGGACGCGCGTCGACTACGTGAACCTCATCGTCGTGCGTGGCGATCAGGGCACGCACGTTGCCGCGACGTTGTTCGGCAAGCAACAGGCGCCGCGCATCGTCGGCATCGACGGTCACCAGGTCGACCTGCCGCCCGCGCGTTACATGCTCGTCGTGCACAACGACGACAGTCCCGGGCATGATCGGCAGCGTCGCGTCCGAGCTCGGCGACGCCGGCGTCAACATCTCGAACATGGCACGTGGGTCAGAGCCCGAGCGGTGAAGCGGCCTTGATGGTGATCGCGACGGACACGCCGGTTGCCGACCGAAGTTGTCGACTGCGATCGACGGTCTGGCCGCGTGCAGTCGGCCCGCGCCATCGACCTCGGCTAACCCTTGTTTGGACCGTTTCCGCCCCTAGAGGGGCGCGAACCGTCCAAACATGATCAGACCTTGCTGCGGCGGAGGCCGTCGCGTTCGGCTGCGTCTTCGTCGACGTAACAACGATCGGCGTGCGTGCGCTCGTAGTTCGCGCCGCCGGCGACGTGGTAGATGCCGCTCGCGAGCTTTCCCTTGACGGGGAACGCGACGGGACAGGAACCGTCTTCGTTCGGCTCCATGAACGGCGGCGACGCAGGAGCCGCCGCCGGAGCAGCCGCCGTCGATCCGGCCGGCCGGGGCACCGGCGGGAACGGGAACGGTGCCGACGCCCACTCGATCTCACGTGATCCTTCGGGCACCCGCGCCTGCCACGCGCGCCACGCCGCGAACGCGATCCCGGCGAAGATGCCGACGCCGAGCATTCGCTTTACGGAGGGCCGCATCGGGCAATTCTCATGTCCGCGCCGGCCCCAACGGCCGAATATGGTTTGACGGCCCTGTTGGGCCCTGACACACTGGTTGGACTTATGCGTACGGAAACGACGGCTTCCGCAACACCTGAGCCTCCTCCTTACGTAGCGCGGGCACCGACAGGTGCTCGCGCGTTCCGCCCTCCGAGCCTCTGGCCGGAGGGTTTTTCGTTGCCGCAAACACGCTCCCCGCTCCGAGGTGATTCCGATGGACTCGGTACGAATCTTCGACACGACACTGCGAGACGGCGAACAGTCGCCCGGTATTTCGCTCGACGTCACCGAGAAGCTCGAGATCGCGGAACAACTCGCGCGCCTCGGGGTCGACGTGATCGAGGCCGGCTTCCCGATCGCATCCGACGGCGACTTCGAAGTCGGTCGAAGCAATCGCCAAGTCGGTGAAGGGCCCGATCATCGCCGGGCTTGTCGCGCACCGCTTTCAAGGACGTCGACCGGGCATGGGAAGCCGTTCGTCACGCGGAACGCAAGCGCATCCACATCTTCATCGCGACGTCGAAGATCCACATGGAAAAGAAGCTCCGCATGACGCCGGAGCAGGTGAAAGACGAAGCCGCCAAGAGCGTCGCCCGCGCCAAGACGTATCTCGACGACGTCGAGTTCTCGCCCGAGGACGGCTACCGCTCCGACCCCGACTTCATGTGCGAGGTCTGTCAGATCGCGGTCGACAACGGCGCGACCACGCTGAACATCCCCGACACGGTCGGCTTCGCGGTCCCCGAGGACTACGGCAAGCTCATTCGGTACGTCATCGACACACGTCACGGGTGACTACGTCGTCTCCACCCACTGTCACGACGACCTCGGCCTCGCGGTCGCCAACTCGCTGGCCGGCGTTGCGAACGGCGCCCGCCAAGTCGAGTGTGCGATCAACGGTTTGGGTGAGCGCGCCGGCAACGCCGCGCTCGAAGAGATCGTGATGGCGATCAAAACCCGCAGCGACTACTTCGCGGACACGACCGTCAACGTGAAGACCGACGAACTGGCGCGCACGTCGCGGCTGGTCTCACGTCTGACCGGATATCACGTCCAGTACAACAAGGCCGTCGTCGGACGCAACGCGTTCGCGCACGAGTCGGGCATTCACCAGCACGGCGTGCTGTCCGACCGCGAGACCTACGAGATCATCGACGCGTCGACCGTCGGCCAAGAAGCCGCGCAGATCGTGCTGGGCAAGCACTCGGGCCGGCACGCGTTCGCCGACACGCTCGAGAAGATGGGCATTCACGTCCAGGGCGACGCGCTGAACGCGGCGTTCGTGCGCTTCAAGGAACTCGCCGACAAGAAGGTCGAGATCACCGAAGCCGACCTCGAAGCGATCGTCGCCGAAGAGCTCGGTTCGGGTGTGGTGCACCGGTACGGCATTCACGAGCTCGAACTGCACGGCGGCACCGCGGCGCGGCCCAGCGCGCGCGTCGTGCTCACGCACAACGACGGCAAGGTCGAGGCCACGGGTAGCGGCGACGGCATGATCGACGCGGCAGTCGAAGCGATCTCGCGTGCCACCGGCGTCGAAGGAACGCTGCGTAACTTCCAGGTCTCGTCGGTGACCGGTGGTTCCGACGCACTCGGAGCGGTCACCGTGACGGTCGACGCCGACAACCGCAAGGTGACCGGACGCGGCGTCGCCACCGACGTCGTGGAAGCGTCGGCGCGTGCGTACCTCAACGCGGTCAACAAGATCGTGCGTCTCCAAGCGCGCGGCAACGAAGAGCGCATCGAGGAAGTCGGCCCATGAGCACGAACCTTTGGGTCAACACTGATCACGCGCTCGCGTACCTGCGCGGCGCGCGACACGCTGCCGCATCGCACCGAAGCGCTCGGCGTGGTAGTCGAGCTGTTGAACGAGCCGGTCGAACGCGTGCTCGATCTCGGCACCGGCGACGGCATCACGCTCGCGCTCGTGCTCACGGCGTTCCCGGAAGCAACGGGTGTCGGCCTCGATTTCGGCGACGAGATGCTGCAACGCGCCCGCGACCGTTTCGCCGGCGACGCCCGCGTCGAGCTCGCGCACCACGACCTCGTCGCAGCCGCTGCCCGAAGGGATCGGCGACTTCGACGCGGTCGTCTCGAGCTTCGCGATCCACCATCTCGACCCGCCCCGCCAGCGCGCGCTCTACGGCGAAATCTTCGAACACCTTGCGGCCGGGCGGCCTGTTCGTGAACGCGGAGCACGTCGACTCGCCCACGCAGGAGCTTCACCAGGAATTTCTCACGGCACTGGGCGAAAGCTCCTGACGACGACGACCCGTCCAACCAGCTCGTCGGCACCGAACAACACCTGACCTGGCTGAATGGTTGCGGTTTCGTAAACGTCGACTGTTTTTGGAAGTGGCGGGAACTCGCCGTTGTTAGCGGAGTCAAGTCCCGAGGGTGATGCCTCCGGCGCCGGAGAAGATTTCCGGATCCGAGGCAACTTCTCGGGCGGTTGAGGCATCTGAAACGAACGGGACGGGCGACCACAGGGAGGGACGCAACCATGAGCGTCATCGAGTTCTTCGAATACCTGGCAGCACACCAACAGACGAGCGAGCTGGCGTTGGAGCTGGCCGACGTCTGGACTGCACGCACGATCGACGCAGTCTTCGAACCGGCTGCGTAGACCGCGCCGACGTCAGCGTCAGCCGAGGGTTGGCATGAACGACGAGCGCGTGCCTTCGTAGCGCGTCGATCTCGTCGTCGTGCTGCAACGTGAGACCGATGTCGTCGAGCCCGTTCAGCAGAGCGGTGCTGCGTGTGGTCGTCGAGTTCGAACGGAACGTCGAGCCCGATCTCGGGCGCGGCCACTCGCTTGTGTTCGACGTCGACGACGATCTCGAGATTGGGGTCTTCGTCGATCGCTTCCCAGAGCTTGTGCACCGCGTCCTGCGGGATCGCGGCGACGACGAGGCCCATCTTCCCGGAGTTGTTGCGGAAGATGTCGCCGAAACGCGGTCGACACGATTGCTTCGAAGCCGTAGTCCATCAACGCCCACACCGCGTGTTCGCGTGAGGAACCGACACCGAAGTTCGGGCCCGCGACGAGAATCGTCGCATCGTTGTGGCGTTCCTGGTTCAGCACGAAGTCGCTGTTCTCGCGCCATTCGCTGAACAAACCCTCGCCAAACCCGGTGCGTTCGACGCGCTTCAGCCAGTCGCTCGGGATGATTTGGTCGGTGTCGACGTCGGAGCGCACCAGCGGGACGCCCGTGCCCGTAATCACCTGAACCGGTTTCATGCGAGATCCTCCGGAGTTGCGAAGTGGCCGGCGATTGCAGTTGCAGCTGCGACCGCGGGCGATACCAAGTGCGTGCGGCCGCCCTTGCCTTGGCGGCCTTCGAAGTTGCGGTTCGACGTCGACGCGCACCGTTCGCCGGGCGCGAGCTTGTCGGGGTTCATCGCCAGGCACATCGAGCAGCCCGGTTCGCGCCAGTCGAAACCGGCGGCGGTGAACACCTTGTCGAGCCCTTCCGCTTCGGCTTGCGTCTTCACCGCGGCGGAACCGGGGACGACGAGCGTGCGCACGCCGTCCTTCACGTGTTTGCCGGCGACGACCGCGGCCGCGGCGCGCAAGTCTTCGATACGCGAGTTCGTGCACGACCCGATGAACACCGTGTCGACGTCAACCTCGCGCATCGGCGTGCCGGCCTTCAGGCCCATGTACGCGAGCGCGCGCTGCGCCGATTCACGCGCCGACGCGTCGGCGAAGTCGTCGGGGCTCGGCACGTTCGCGTCGATGCGGATCGTCTGCGCCGGATTCGTGCCCCACGAGACGTGCGGCACGAGTGTTGTCGCGTCGATGTGCACTTCCTTGTCGAACGGGGCACCGGGGTCGGTGGCGAGCGCACGCCACGCGTCGAGTGCGCGTTCCCATTCGGCACCCTTCGGCGCGTGGGGCCTGCCTTCGAGGTACGAGAACGTCGTGTCGTCGGGCGCAACGAGCCCGGCGCGGGCGCCGGCTTCGATCGACATGTTGCACACCGTCATGCGCCCTTCCATCGAGAGCGAACGGATTGCGCTGCCGCGGTATTCGAGCACGGAACCGATGCCGCCGCCGGTACCGATGCGAGCAATGATCGCAAGCACGACGTCCTTCGCGGTCACACCCGCGGGCAGGTCGCCCTCCACAGTGATCGCCATCGTGCCCGGCTTCATCTGCGGCAACGTTTGCGTCGCGAGCACGTGCTCGACTTCGCTCGTTCCGATACCGAACGCGAGCGCGCCGAACGCGCCGTGCGTCGAGGTGTGACTGTCGCCGCACACGATCGTCATGCCCGGCTGCGTCAGCCCTTGCTCAGGGCCGATCACGTGCACGATGCCTTGTAGCGGATTGCGCATGCCGTAACAGGTGATGCCGAACTCGTTGCAGTTCCGCTCGAGCACTTCCATTTGCTTGGCCGAGATCGGATCGTCGAGCGGCTGGTCGAGGTCGGCGGTCGGAACGTTGTGATCCATCGTCGCGACCGTGAGATCGGGGCGGCGCACACCGCGACCCGCCATGCGCAGCCCGTCGAACGCCTGCGGCGAGGTCACCTCGTGCACGAGATGCAGGTCGATGTAGAACAGATCGGGCACTCCGTCGGCGCGGTGCACGACGTGCCCTTCCCAAATCTTTTCGGAGAGCGTGGGCATCATTTGCTCCTGTCTCAACATATGAGACGCTAGTATCGTTACATGGACAGTGTAGCAAGTGGCACGCAGGTGCTCGACCGCGCGGTCGCAGTGCTCGACGCCATCGCCGGGCGCGGGCCATGTTCGCTCGCCGACCTCGTCGACGCGACGGAGCTGCCGCGCCCGACCGCGTACCGGCTCGCGGTCGCGCTCGAACACCACGGGCTGCTGGCGCGCGACGGCGAGGGCCGCTTCGTGCTCGGGGGCCGGCTTGCCGGTTGGGGCGCCCTCGCGCAGAGCCGGCTCGTCGACGTGGCGGGCCCCGTGCTCGCCGCGCTTTCGAACGAGACCGGCGAAAGCGTGCAGCTCTTCGTGCGCGAAGGCGACCAGCGGGTGTGTGTCGCCACGTGCCGAACGGCCGAGTGGTCTGCGCGACACGGTGCCGCTCGGGGCAGTGATGCCGCTCGACGCGCGGATCGGGCGGCAAAGTGCTCTTGGCATGGGCCGACGATGCTGACGCGTTCGACATCGCGTCCGGCCTCCTCGCGACCGTGCGGCGCCGGGGCTGGGCCGAAAGCGTGGGGGAGCGGGAGGCGGGGGTCGCGAGCGTGAGCGCGCCGGTTCGGAGCGGCGACGGGACGGTTGTCGCCGCGATCAGCGTCAGCGGGCCGATCGAACGGCTCGGCCAGCATCCCGGGCGGCGTTTGGCCCGGGCCGTGACCGAGGCCGCGGAACGGCTCGGCTCTGTCATCGCGAGGTAACAGAGGCGAAACAATGGCCACTTACCGTCACCGGCATGGACCAGGCGCAGATCCTCCGGTGCGGGAAACCCGTTGGCGTTCCGTGTGATGGAGCACCGGAGGTCGAAGCCGCATGAGTATGGACGTCGAGGTGGTGCGATGGCCGGCTGACAGCAGCGGTTGGCGGAATTGCGTGATTCTGCTGTCCCTCGATTGCTCGTGGTTGCCGACGATGCCGAGCCACCAGTGCCGGTCGATTGTCTCGAGGATTGGGTAACGGCCGGCGCGCCGGAATGGGAAGTCGACGCCCGTCGCAAGTCGCTCTCGATTCGCGCCAACCAGCACGCGGTCCGGCCGGCTGCTCGACGACGACGGCCTCTTGCACCACCGCGACGCGTGGGTGTCGCTCTCGCCGGTCGAACAGTCGCTGGCATCGGCGATGCTCGACCGCTTCGGTGCGGTGGTGACGCGCGAGATGCTGGCCGACCGGGCATGGCCCGCAGGCGTACCGACGCGCAACGCGCTCGACGTGCACGTGCTGCGCTTACGACGCCGCATCGCGCCCCTCGGCCTCGAAATCCGCACCGTTCGTTCGCGCGGTTATCTGCTGCAATCACGGGAGGTCGTGTTGCAGATAGCGTCGCCGGGCGTGCGACTCGGGATCGACAGCGGCGGCACGTTCACCGATCGTCGTACGCGACGACGGCACGCGTCGCCAAGGTTTCGTCGACTCCCGACGATCCGGCCCGCGCTGTCGCGCGAGGCAATCGCGTGAGCGTGCCGATGTGCTCGCGCACGGCACGACGGTTGCGACCAATGCCTTGCTGGAACGACGCGGGGCGCGCGTCGCGCTCGTCGCCACCGTGGTTTCGCCGACGAGATCGAGATCGCGCGCCAGGTTCGGCCCTCGCTGTACGACCCCTTCGTCGACCGTCCGGCACCGCTTGTTCCGCGCGCGTTGCGCTTCGAGCGTAAGCGGTCGCCTCGACGGTCACGGCAACGAGACTCGAGCCGTTCGACGGAGCGGTGCCGGCAATTCCCGACGATGTCGACGCGATCGCGGTGTGTTTGTTGCACGCCGATCTCAATGCTGCGCACGAGCAGGCGGTCGCGGACGCGCTCCGAAGCGCCGTACGGCAAGCTCGTGATCTGTTCGCACGACGTGAGTCCCGAGTTCCGCGAGTACGAACGCATGGTCACGACGGTCGTCGAGGCCTTTCTCGAGCCGGTGTGCGCGCCGTATCTCGCGCGCATCGCCGACCTTGCCGACGAAGCGCTCGTGATGACGTCGGCGGGCGGGCTCATCCCGGCCGTCGACGCCGTTCGTGCCGCGGCCTCGCTCTTGCTCTCGGGCCCGGCCGGGCGGTGTGCGCGCCGCGGCGGAGATCGCGGCCGCGTGCGGTTTCGCCGACGCGGTGAGCTTCGACATGGGCGGGACGAGCACCGACGTTTGCCTGGTCCGCGGGCGGGTGCCCCGAGCCCACGGCGGAGCGCGTCGTCGCCGGCTTCCCGATCCGGCTCCCCGCGCTCGACGTGCACACGATCGGCGCGGGCGGTGGTTCGATCGCGCGGCTCGATGCGGGCGGCGCGCTTGTGGTCGGTCCGCGGAGCGCGGGCGCGGTTCCCGGTCCGGCGTGTTACGGACGCGGTGGCACCGAACCGACCGTCACCGACGCCGATCTGTTGCTCGGCCGCATCCCGGCCGACGCCGCACTCGCGAGATCTCGGTCGGCTCGACGTCGCCGCGGCACGCGCCGCGCTCGAGCGCGCCGGTGTCGAACGCCGAAGGTGTCGTCGCGGTCGTCGACGCCGCGATGGAACAAGCGGTGCGCGTCGTGACCGTCGAACGCGGTGTCGACCCGCGCGATCTCGCGCTCGTCGCGTTCGGCGGCGCGGGCCCGTTGCACGCGTGCGCGATCGCCGACGCGCTCGGTATGCGTGCGGTCGTCATACCGCCGCGCGCCGGCGTGTGCTCGGCCGTCGGTCTCTTGTGCGCACCGAAAGCGCGCGAGGTCGTGCACATCGTTCGCCGGCGGTTCGCTGAGCGACGCGCTCGAACGCGTCGCCGCGCGACGTGCGATCACTCGTCGGCGCGGGCAGCGTCGTCGAGACGTTCGGTCGACTGTCGTTACGTCGGCCAGAGCCACGAGCTGACGCGTTCCATCCGCTGGACGATTTTCCGGCCGAGCACGAGCGGCGCAACGGTCACGCGCGGCCCGGCGCGCCGGTCGAGGTCGTCGCGGTGCGCGCCCGGGCGTCGATCGCGGCGCCGTTGCGCATCACCGACCTGCCCGCCGTCGATCGCGGCCCGCGTGGTCGGCCCGGCGGTCGTCGCCGAAGCCCGACTGCACGGTGTGGGTTCCCGAGGGCTGGCGCGCCGAGCCGCGTCCGCTCGGCGCGTGGGTCGTGGAGCGGCGATGAACGGCCGCGACTCGACGCCGCGACGTTGCAGGTGTGGATCTCGCGGCTCACCGGCGTCGCCGACGAGATGGGCGCGGTGCTGCGCCGCGCCGCGTACAGCCCGAACATCAAGGAGCGCGCCGACTGTTCGTGCGCGTTGTTCACGCCCGACGGCACGCTGCTCGCGCAGGCCGAGCACATCCCGGTGCATCTCGGATCGATGCCGGCGTCGCGGTGCGCGCCGCGATCGACGCCTGCGGCGACGGCGTTGCAGCCCGGCGAGCAGATCGTCGTCAACGATCCGTTCGCGGGCGGGACGCATCTCAACGACATCACGTTCGTCGCGCCCGTGTACGACGACGACGGCGACGCTCGCTCGGTTGGGTCGCGAACCGCGCCCATCACGCCGACATCGGCGGCATGGCGCCGGGTTCGATGCCGCCCGACGCGACCGAGATCTTCCAAGAAGGGCTGCGCATCCCGCCGGTGCGGTGGACGCCGGAGGTCGAGGCGCTTGTTCGTCGCCGCGTCGCGCACGCCCGACGAACGGCGCGGCGATCTCGACGCGCAACTCGGCGCGAACCGGCTCGGCGTCGCGCGCGTCTGCGCGAGCTCCGCTCGCCACCGCGCCCGACGTCGTTCGCCGAGATCGTCGACTACGGCGAGCGCCGCATGCGCGCCGCGATCGCCGCGCCGTGCCCGACGGCGAGTACGCGTTCGACGACGTGCTCGACTCGACCGGCGGGCCCGGCCGGTCCGCAGCCGGCGCGCATCCGCGGTCACGGTCACGGTCGCGCGGCGACGTCGATCACGTTCGACTTCACCGGTACCGACGCGCAACGCGCGGGCTCGGTCAACGCGGTCGAAGCCGTGACGCGTCAGCGCGGTCGTGTTCGCGTTGCGGTCGGTCGTCGATCCCGACCTTCCCGCGAACGGTGGCGCGTTGCGGCCCGTGCGCGTGCTCGCGCCGCCGGGTTCGATCGTCGCCGCGGAGCTGCCGGTCGCGGTCGGCGGCCGGCAACGTCGAGGTGAGCCAGCGCGTCGCCGACGTGTGCCTCGGCGCGCTCGCGCAGGCCGCGCCCGACCGCGTCGGTGCGCGCGTCGCAGGGCACGATGAACAACGTGCTCGTCGGCGGCGACGGGCTGGGTGTACTACGAGACGATCGGCGGCGGGCAGGGCGGCCGGCCCAACGGGCAGGCCGGCATGAACGGCGTGCACACCGCGATGACGAACACGCGCGACACGCCGGTCGAGGCGTTCGAGCGCGCGTATCCGATGCGGGTGCGGCGCTACGCGCTGCGCACCGGCAGCGGCGGCGCGGGCGCTGCGCCGCGGCGGCGACGGCATCGTCCGCGAGCTCGAGATGCTCGAGGACGCGACGCTGTCGCTCGATCACCGAACGGCGCGCGTCAGCGCGCCGTGGGGACTCGCCGGCGGCGCGCCGGGCGCGGTCGGCGAGAACTGGCTGCTGCCCGGCGGCGACGAGGCCGCGGCGCGCCGGCTCGCCGACAAGGGCACCGTGCGATCTCGTCGCCGGCGACGTCGTGCGCATCCTGACGCCGGGCGGCGGCGGCTTCGGGCGCGTGCCGGAGCGCTAGCCGAGCGACTTCACGGCGACGACCGTCACCGACATCTCGCGCTTCGGGCCCTGGTACGTGACGGTCGCGCCGGGCGCCTTGCCGAGGATCGCCATGTCCGAGCGGCGAGTTCGTCGACAGCACGTCGTACTTCTCGTTGCGTTCTTCGATCGAACCGACGAGATACGTGACGAGGTCGTCGTCGCCGGCGTACGCAAGCTCGACGAGCGCGCCCGGTTCGACGACGTCGGCCGCGCGGTCTTGCGTCGATGACGACCGCGTTCTTCAGCATCTGCTCGAGCTGGCGGATGCGGGCCTCGTTGAGGCCATGCTCGTTCTTGGCCGCGTCGTAGTCGGCGTTCTCCTTGATGTCGCCGTGCTCGCGGGCGCGTTCGATCGCGTGAGAGAGCTCCAGCCGGCGCGTCGTGGTGCGTTCTTCCAGCTCCGCCTTCAGCCGTTCGTGGGCCTGCGGGCGAGAGGTGGGGCTCGGTCATGGCGGGCAGGGTACTTCGGTCGCTCGCCCGAATCCGGCGACACGGGCGATTTTCGCACGTGCCGGTGACGGGCCGTAAGTGGTTTGACATCGTTGTGATCTGCTGCGATCCTGGAGGCCTCATGTCCGTGCACTTCTCGGTCATCGTCATTCGTAAGCGAACGCCGCACCGGCGTTCGCTTCAACCGTCCACGCCAGCGTGGGCGGTTTTTTCGTGGAGTGAAGGAGACAGCAGTGGCCCACTCGGGTCGGGATCATCGGCGGGGACGGCATCGGTCCCGAGGTCACAGCCGAAGCGCTGAAGGTCGTGCGCGCCGCCGGCGTCGAGCTCGACACCGTCGACTACGACCTCGGTGGCCGCCGCTACCTCGCGACCGGCGAAGTGCTGCCCGACGCGGTGCTCGACGAGCTGCGCGGCTTCGACGCGATCCTGCTCGGCGCGGTCGGCACACCCGAGGTTCCGCCCGGCGTGCTCGAGCGCGGGCTGCTGTTGAAGATGCGTTTCGCGCTCGACCTCTACGTGAACCTGCGGCCGTTCAAGGCCGGCCCGGCCGCCACAACGACGGCGTCGACTTCCTCGTCGTGCGCGAGAACACCGAGGGAACGTACGCGGGCGAGGGCGGCTTCCTGCGCCAGCGGCACACCGCACGAGATCGCGACGCAGGGCTCGGTCAACACGCGGATGGGTGTCGAGCGGTGCGTGCGCTACGCGTTCGAGCTCGCGCAGTCGCGCGCGCGCAAGCACCTGCACGCTCGTGCACAAGACCAACGTGCTGACGTTCGCCGGCGACCTGTGGCAGCGCACGTTCGACGACGTCGCGCGCGAGTTCCCCGACGTCGAAACCGCGTACAACCACGTCGACGCCGCGTGCATCTACTTCGTGCAGGACCCGGCCCGCTACGACGTGATCGTCACCGACAACCTCTTCGGCGACATCCTCACCGACCTCGGCGGGGCGATCGGCGGCGGGATCGGCCGGGCCGCCTCCGCCAACCTCAACCCGGCCCGCACCGGCCCGTCGCTGTTCGAGCCGGTCCACGGATCGGCGCCCGACATCGCCGGCACCGGGCAAGGCCGACCCCCGGGCGGCGGTGATTTCGGCCGCCATGATGTGCGATTTCCTGGGCGAGGCGGACGCCGTGGCCCGAATTCAGAAAGCGCGTCGACAACAACCGACGATGTAGAAGGACACGACGACGCAGATCGGCGACGCGATCGCCGCCGCCTGCTGACGTCGCTCGACGAAAGGCACTCCGATGCCCATCACCCCGACCGAGAAGATCTGGATGAACGGCGAGCTCATCCCGTGGGCCGACGCGCAAGATCCACATCCTCACGCACTCGCTGCACTACGGCACCGGTGTCTTCGAGGGAATCCGCGCGTACGAGACCGAGCGCGGGCCCGCGGTCTTCCGTCTGACCGAGCACATCGCAGCGCCTGTTCGACTCGGCGCACATCATGATGATGGAGATTCCGTACACGGTCGACCAGCTGGTGCAGGCGACGAAGGACACCGTGCGCGCCACCGGTTTGCCGTCGTGTTACGTCCGGCCGATCGCGTACTACGGCTACGGCGAGATGGGTCTGAACACGTTGCCGTGCGAGGTCGACGTCGCGATCGCGTGCTGGCCGTGGGGTGCGTACCTCGGTGACGACGCGGTGTCGCAAGGGCGTGCGCATGAAGATCTCGAGCTGGACGCGCCACGACCACAACACGATGCCGCCGCTGTCGAAGACGACCGGCAACTACGTGAACTCGTCGCTCGCGAAGGTCGAAGCGTTGAAGGCCGGTTACGACGAAGCGATCATGCTCAACCCCGACGGTCTCGTGTCGGAGTGCACGGGCGAGAACATCTTCGCGGCGCGGCGCGGTGTGCTGATCACGCCGCCGGTCTCGGCCGGCGCATTGCCGGGCATCACGCAGGACTCGGTCACCACGATCGCCCGCGACCACGGCTTCGAAGTGCGCGTCGACGACTTGTCGCGCAGCGACCTCTACATCTGCCGAGGAGATGTTCGTGTGCGGCACGGCGGCCGAAGTGTCAGCGCCGTGAACTCGTCGACGACCGCGCGATTCCGTGCCCGGGCCCGATGACCAAGGTCATCGCCGCCGAAGTACGCCAAGGCCGTGCGGGGCGAGATCGACAAGTACAAAGACTGGTGTGAGCTCGTATGAGTGAGCGTGACGCAAGTGCCGAAGGCGCCGGCCGCCAGATCGAGATCTACGACACGACGTTGCGCGACGGGTCGCAGCTCGAAGGGATCTCGCTGACCGTCGAGGACAAGCTGCGGATCGCCGAGCAGCTCGACTGGCTCGGCGTCCACTACATCGAGGCGGGCTGGCCCGGCGCCAACCCGAAGGACGACGAGCTGTTCCAGCGCGCGCCCGACGGAGCTGAAGCTTGAAGACCGAGCACGCTGGTCGCGTTCGGATCGACCCGGCGCGTCAAGGGCAAGGTCGACAGCGACGACACGCTGCGCCACCTGGTCGAGGCCAACGTCGGCACGGTGTGCATCGTCGGCAAGTCGTGGGACTACCACGTCACCGAAGCGCTCGGCACCACGCTCGACGAAGGCGTCGCGATGGTCGGCGACTCGGTCGAGTTCCTGCGTCGCTCCGGCATGCAGGTGCTGTTCGACGCCGAGCACTTCTTCGACGGCTTCAAGCGCAACCCCGAGTTCTCGTTGCGCGTGCTCGAAGCGCGCGGTGACGAACGGCGCGAGTCATCTCGTGTTGTGCGACACGAACGGCGGCGCGCTGCCGCACGAGGTCGAAGAGGCGGTGGCCGAGGTCGTGCGCGTACTTCGGCGGCGACGTCAAGGTCGCCGTGCACTTGCACGACGACGCCGGTACCGGTGTGGCGAACGCGCTCGCCGGCGTGCTCGGCGGCGCGACGCAGGTGCAGGGAACGATCAACGGGTACGGCGAGCGCACCGGCAACTGCAATCTCACGACGATCATCCCGAACCTCACGTTGAAGATGGGGTACGAGACGATCCCGCGTGACCGGCTCGAGCGGCTGACGCCGGTCGCGCACCACATCGCCGAGCTCGTGAACATGCCGCTGAACCCGCAGGCCGCGTACGTCGGTCACTCCGCGTTCGCGCACAAGGCCGGGCTTGCACACGAGCGCGATCGCGAAGCGGCCCGACGCGTACGAGCACGTCGTCGCCCGAGTCGTCGGCAACGGCACTCGCTTCGTCGTGTCGGAGCTCGCGGGCAAGTCGACGCTCGGGCTGAAGGCCAAGGAACTCGGGCTCGAGCTCGACGGTCCGCAGCTCGCGGACGTCGTCGAGACGTTGAAGCGGCTCGAGCACGAGGGCTACCACTTCGAGGTCGCCGACGGATCGCTCGAGCTGCTGATGCGGCGGGCGACCGGGTGGGAACCCGACTGGTTCCGCGTCGAGTCGTTCCGCGTGATCACCGACGACGTCGTCGGGCGTCGACACGCTGACCGACAAGACCGGCGCGACCGTGATGACCGAAGCGACGGTGAAGGTCCACATCGGCGGCCGGCGCGTCGGTTGCGACCGCGGAAGGCAATGGTCCGGTGAACGCGCTCGACACCGCGCTGCGCACCGCGCTCGAACGGCTACGTTCCCGGACGCTCGAACGTGTGCACCTCACCGACTACAAGGTGCGCGTGCTCGACACGAACAAGGGCACCGGCGCGGCGACACGCGTGCTGATCGACTCGACCGACGGCGACGCGACCTGGACGACGATCGGTGTGAACGAGAACATCATCGAAGCGTCGTGGCAGGCCCTCCTCGACTCGATCCACTTCGCGTTGTTGCGTTCCGAGGCGTCGTAGAAGCCGCTCCACGCGGCTTCAGCGACGCCTCGGCAGGTAGCCTGCGGGCGTGCCCACCGATCCGTTCGTTCCGGCCGATCCCGAGTGCGCGGCCGCGCCAGCAGCAGAACCTGCCGCCCGGCGTTGCGTTGCCGCCCTCGCCGCAGTGGATTGCCGATCGGCCCGGCGATCTCGGTCCGCGCCAACCCGAGGGCAACCTCTTGGGCGACCCGGGCCCCAACGTCGGCTACGCGTACACGCTCGCGCAGCGGGCCAAGGACCGGCTGCGCCTCGGTCCGTACGAGCACGACCACGACGTCGTCGCGGTGCATTGCGGAAATCGCGGGTCGTCGTGCCGCGTCAGTTCGGCCGGGCGCCGGTGATCGGCGACGTCGACCTCGCGATCGCGTTGCTCGGTTACGACGGCACTGCGAGCCCTGACTTCGTCGAGGCGCGCACGCTGATGACGCAAGAAGCCGGCCACTCGTATCCGAAGCGGCGCGCCCTCGTCGACGCCGTGCCCGAAGATCTCTTGCGTCCCGTCGATCTGAAGTCGGGCGTCGATTCCTGGCGCGCGCAGCTCGTTACCAAGCTGCTGCTCGGGCCAGCCCACGATGTAGCTGTGGGCGCGTTGACCAACTCACCCCTGACGATCTCGACGCGCTGCGGGAATCGTTGCGCCGGCTCGCGGAGACGCACATCGCGCCGAACGCGGCCGCGGCCGACGAGGACGAGGAATACCCGTGGGAGCGCTGGGACGCGTGGCGCGACGCGGGCTTCGCCGGGCTCGCGTTCCCGGCCGACGTACGGCGGCCAGGACGGCGGGTTTCTCGCCCACGCGATCGCGGTCGAAGAGGTCGCGCGCGTCTGCGCGTCGTCGTCGCTGTTCACGTTCATCTCGAAACTCGGCATGACGCCGGTGCTCGACCACGGAACCGAAGCGCTGAAGCAGAAGTACGTGGCGCGCGTCGCGTCGGGCGAGTGCCAGGCCTCGTATTGCTTGTCGGAAGCGGAAGCGGGGAGCGACGTCGCCGGTATGCGCACGCGGGCGGTGCGTGACGGCGACCACTACGTGCTCAACGGCGCGCAAGATGTGGATTACGAACGCGGGCGTCAGCGACTTCTACACCGTCTTCGCCAAGACCAACCCTGACGCCGGCCACCGCGGTATCAGTTGTTTCGTCGTCGAGAAGGACTTCCCGGGCTTCTCGGTGTCGAAGCTCGAGCACAAACTCGGCGTGCGCGGTTCACCGACCGGTGAGATCACGTCGGCGGACTGCCCGGTGCCGGCCGAGAACCTCATCGGCGACGAAGGCGCAGGGCTTCGCGTACGCAATGGGTGCGCTCGACCGTTCCCGTCCGCTCGTCGGCGCGCAAGCGCTCGGGATCGCGCAGGGCGCGCTCGAGCTGGCGACGAGCTACGTGAAGGAGCGCAACCAGTTCGGCCACGCGATCGCCGAGTTCCAAGGGCTGCAGTTCATGCTGGCCGAGCTCGCCACCGACGTCGAAGCGGCACGGCTGCTCGTCTACCGCGCGTGCGCGCTGCTCGACGACGGGCTGGGCGGTACGCCGGCCACGGCCAAGGCATCGTCGATGGCGAAGCTCTTCGCGCGCGACACCGCGATGCGCGTCACGACCGACTGCGTACAGCTGCTCGGCGGCATCGGGTACACCAAGGACCTCCCCGCCGAACGGTTCATGCGCGACGCGAAGATCACGCAGATCTACGAGGGCACCAATCAGATCCAGCGCGTCGTGATCGCCAAGCGATTACTCAGCGACTAGATCTTGTTTGGACACGTATGCGCCCCTCTAGGGGCGCGTTCGGTCCAAACAGAGTTAGTAGGACTGGGCCCAGACCGCGCTGATCGTTGCCGGTTCCGCACACACGAGACACAGGTCGCCGTCGGCTTCGAGTTCGCTCGGCAGACAACGGATCGTGACGCCGAGCGACTTCAAGCCTTCCTCGCACTCGGGCCGCTCGCACCACTTCGCCAACACGAAACCTTGCTCTTCGGCGAAGAACCGTTCGGCCGCCGCCTTGTCGAGAATGTCGCGACGGAGACCGGCGTCGAGCCGCAGCCGCGCTTCGCGGAGCATCTCGTTTTGGATCGTTGCAAGCCGGCTCTTCACCGACGGCACGAACTCGTCGAACGGCACGGTCTCGATCGCATTGGGATCGAGCCGCGACCGAACCGTGACCATGTTGGCGTCGACGTCCTTGGGTCCGAGCTCGACGATGATCGGTGCGCCTCGCTTGATCCACTTCCACTTCTTTTCGACGCTGCGATGCTGCGTCTCGTCGACTTTCACGCGCACGTCGCCGCCGATCGCCGCGCCCAGCTTGCGCGCGTACTCGAGGACGGCTTCGTCGGCTTCGGTGTCGCGCAAGATCGGGATGATCACAACTTGATCCGGCGCAACCCGAGGCGGCACGCGCAGGCCGTCGTCGTCGCCGTGGGTCATGATCAACGCGCCGATCATGCGCGTCGACACGCCCCACGACGTCGTGTACGCATGCACCGACGCGCCTGTCTCGTCGAGAAACTCGATGCCGGCGGCCACCGCAAAGTTCTGCCCGAGGTAATGCGACGTCCCGGCTTGCAGCGCCTTGCCGTCCTGCATCATCGCTTCGATCGTGAACGAACGATCGGCGCCGGGGAATCGCTCGGTGGGCGACTTCTCGCCGGGGATCACCGGGATCGCGAGGACGTCTTCGGCGAAGCGGCGATACATGTCGTGGATGTCGAACGTCTCGCGCATGGCGTCGTCTTCGGTCGCGTGCGCGGTATGACCTTCCTGCCACAAGAACTCGGTCGTCCGCAGGAACACCCGCGGCCGCATCTCCCAACGCACCACGTTGGCCCATTGGTTCAACAGCATCGGCAAGTCGCGGTACGACTGGATCCACTTCGCCATCGACGCGCCGATGATCGTCTCGCTCGTGGGCCGCACGATGATGGGTTCGGTGAGCTCGCCGGTGGGCACGAGCTTCCCGTCGCGCGCCTCCAGCCGGTGGTGCGTGACGACCGCCATCTCTTTGGCGAAACCTTCGACGTGCGCGGCTTCCTTTTCGAGATACGAGAGCGGGATGAACACCGGGAAGTAGACATTCTCGTGGCCGCGCACGCGGATCTCGTCGTCGAGCTGGTTGCGCAGCAACTCCCAGATCGCGAACCCCCACGGTTTGATCACCATGCAGCCGCGCACGTGTGCCATCTCGGCCATGTCGGCTTCGGCGACGACGCTTTGGTACCAGCCGGCGAAGTCGTCGGCGCGGGTGGGTGCGATCGCGGATCGGGGTTGTTTCGCCATTAGGGGAAGAGTGTACGGGGGCGTCTCGTAGACTCGCTTCGATATGAGCGAGTGGCGCGTCCGTTTCTCGCCGGCCCCGACCGGCTTCATGCACATCGGCAACGCGCGCACGGTGCTGTTCAACTGGCTGTTCGCTCGGCACACCGAAAGCACGTTCATCCTGCGGATCGAAGACACCGATGTCGCCCGCTCGACCCAAGAAGCCGTCGACCAGATCCAAAAGGTGATGCATTGGCTCGGCTTCGAGTGGGACGAGGGCCCGATCCTGCAGAGCACGCGCTTCGACCTGTATCTCGACGCGGCCCAGCGCTTGATCGACGCCGGCGATGCGTACGAGTGCTATTGCACACCCGAGGAAGTGCAGGCGCGCAACGAACAAGCGCAGAAGGTTGGCCGGCCGCCCGGCTACGACGGCCGTTGCCGCGATCTCTCGGCCGACGAGCGGACCGCGCTCCTCGCCGAGGGCAAGCCGCGCTCGGTGCGCTTCCGCACGCCCGATGAAGGGCGCAGCACGTTCGACGACGTCGTGCGCGGCGAGGTGTCGGTCGAGTGGTCGACGATCTCCGACTTCGTCATCGTGCGTTCGAACGGCACGCCCGTGTTCTTCCTCGCCAACGCGCTCGACGACCTCGACATGGGCATCACCCACGTGTTGCGCGGCGAAGATCTCATCGACTCGACGCACCGCGTCCTCGCGTTGCGGCGCGCGCTCGGTCACGACGATCAGCCGGTGTACGCGCACTTGCCGCTCATCCTCGGGCCCGGCGGCGGGAAGCTGTCGAAGCGGCACGGCGCGACGACGGTGGAGGAGTACCGCGACGCCGGCTATCTCGCGAGCGCGCTGAAGAACTATCTCGCGTTGCTCGGGTGGGGACCCGGAAGACGACCGCGAGGTGTTGACGACCGACGAGCTCGTCGCCGAGTTCACGCTCGAACGCGTCAACCCGTCCTCCGCCACGTTCGACCCGAAGAAGCTCGAGTGGATGAACGGCGAGCACATCAGGATGATGGATATCGCCGATCTCGTGTCGGCGGTGTTGCCGTTTGCCCGCGACCGTTACGGCGAACGCATGGACATCCCGCGCTTCGAAGCCGGTGTGGCACTCGCGCAGGAACGGGCGACAACGCTCGTGCAGATCGCCGATCAGCTCGCGTTCTTGTTCACGCCCGACGACGAACTCGCCATCGATCCCGCATCCTGGGAAAAGCTCACGAAGGTCGACCGCGCCGGCGAAATCCTCGACGCCGTCATCGGGCATATCGAAGCCGACGATTGCGTCGGCGACGAGGTCGACATCCGCCCGCCGATCGAGGCGCTCGGGTTGAAAGCGGGCAAGGTCATGCACGTCGTGTACACGGCGGTCGAAGGCCGCGACAAGGGATTGCCCCTGTTCCCGTCGATCATCCTGCTCGGCAAAGAGTCGACGCTGCACCGACTTCGAGCGGCCCGGGCTCGGCTCTAGCTACACTGTCTCGCTTCAGCCTTCGGGAGTGGTGTAATCGGCAACACGACAGGTTCTGGCCCTGTTATTGGGGGTTCGAGTCCTCCCTCCCGAGCCCGGCCCCGTTCGTCTAGAGGCCTAGGACGCCAGGTTCTCATCCTGGTAACACGGGTTCGAATCCCGTACGGGGTGCCACAAGCGTGGTGAAGCCCGAGCGTCGGCTCGGGCTGTTCGCTTTCGTGAACGAAAACCGTGCTCCGAGGTCGATTTGGGTTCACGAAAGCCGATCGGGAACGCGTGAGCGAGACCGCTGGCGACGAGATCGCGCCGCCGGCGAGTTCCGGCCGCGGTCGATTCCCCGCGATCGTGGCCGTGATCGCGGTCGTGAACTACATCGGCGTGTCGTGTTCGACCGGTCGCATCTTCGATTCGTCGTGGTCGCGTCACACCTCCATTACTGCCGACCTCGCCGCCGGTCGACGTCGTGAAACTCGGCTGAGCATTCGTACGCGCTGACGTAACGTTCGAGCGTGCTGCCTGCAACTGAGCTCGAGGCGGTCTTCGGAAGCGCGCACGATGTCGAAGCGACTCCGATCGCGAAACCTGTACCAGCGGCGACACTTGGCATCTGGCGGGTTCGGTTGGGCGACGACACCGCGGTGCTGAAGCTCGTCGGAAACGCAATCGGCGAAAACCCGAAGTGGCAGTCGGGCGAAGCGCTCGATCATTGGTACTACTGGAAGCGGGAGCCGCTCGCGTACGAGTCGGGTTTGTTGACCTCGCTCCCCGGCGAGCTTCGGGTGCCGGTGTGTCGTGGGGTGTTCGAGCGTGACGACGGCACGATCGCACTCTGGCTCGAGGACGTGCGCGCCACGCCCGCGACCGAGTGGACGCTGGACCGGTACGAAGTTGCCGCGCGTCATCTCGGCAGCCTTTTCAGTGTGCATGCCCACGCCGACTGGTTGAGTCGGGACTGGCTGCGCGACTACATCGATGTTCGTTGGGCGACGACTCGTCAGCCGTTCGTTGCCCCGTTGCTCGACGCGCTTGACCGCATGCCCCGCGCGTTGTGCCACTTCGATGTCCACCCCGCGAATTTGTTCGGCGACGACGGCGGGCCGACGATCGCGATCGACTGGTCGTTCGTCGGGATCGGCGCCATCGGCGAGGACGCCGGGAACCTCGTGCCCGATGCGGTGCTCGATTTCTCTTTCCCGCCTGAGGGCATCGGCGATCTCTACGAGCGCATCGTGCGCGGATACACCGCCGGCTTGCGTGACGCGGGTTGGGACGGGCCGGAATCGGAGCCGCGCGCGGCAATCGCGACGACAATCGCCGCCAAGTACGCGTGGATCAGTGTCGAGCTCGAGCGCGCGGTGGCCGAGCAGCGCGAGCTGCTCAACCGGCGGCCGTTGCACGAGGCGTTGCATTGGTGGGAACCGGGCGTGGAGTTCATCGCCGAGCGCACACGCGAGGCACAGAAGTTGCTCGCGTCGTCGTAAGCGAACACGGCACGTCAGTGTCCAATCATTGGCATGTCACGTCGTGCGCTGGACGCGCGATATGCGAACCGCTTGCCACCGCACGCGCGACGTTCGGGTGCCGGCTGACGGCCGCGTCACGCAGGCGCGGCGTCGTCGTGGACGATGCGAATGCGCTTGATCGCGATCCGTTCGCGGTACTCGTCTCCGCGCGCGGTCGACGCGTACACACTGTCGCGATGCAACGTCGATGCGCGCTTACACGTGCTCGAAGTCCGCGCGAACGCGTTCGAAGTGTGAATTCGAGCGCGTTTCTGCAAAAAACTTATGTGGTTGAGAAAACCACGCTGTGCGCGAAACCTGATTGAGCACTGCAACGCATATATAGATGTGAAGAAAAGTTCTTCACGCGCGAACACGCGTTGTCGCGGCGTGCAACACCGCAGCGTGTGACGTTATTCAGTGACGCGCACTGCATCACCGTCGACGATCAACGTGCACGGCAGTCCAACGAGATCAATCGCGTCGCGCGTTGCAAAAGTGCTGGTCACGATGTTGACAACGTCACCACGATGCGCGCCCGACGTAATCGTCAACTCCAACGCGATGCCGTCGTCGCGCGCGTCGGCCCACACGATGAACGCGTCGTAACGACCGTCTTCAAGTGGTGCGTTGCCGTCGTTCATGCGCGCGCACGTGTCGCGAAAGAAACCTCAAGCGCGTCGACGCGTATCCGATGATCTTCGCATGAGTCGCGCAGCAAGTGGTGGATACCACGCGCGTTGTGTGGGAAATGCTTGACCTTGGTTGGTGAATCAGTTCTCATTGCACGAACGCACACTGCGCGTGGAGGTTATGTCGTGAACAAGGGCGAGCTCGTCGATGCGATCGCGAGCGAGAGCAACTTGAGCAAGGCGGATGCCGAGAATGCGCTGAACGCGTTCATCAACGCGGTACAGAACACTGTTGCCTCGGGTGACAAGGTGACGTTGCCGGGTTTCGGGACGTTCCAGCCGGCGTTGCGCAAGGCGCGCACGGGTATGGATCCCCGTACGCGGCAGCCGGTGCAGATCCCGGAGCGCAAGAGCGCGAAATTCTCCGTGGGCTCGAAGTTCAAGGCCCAGGTGCAAGGTTCGTAATGGCGTAGGGCGCGCGGTTGCACTCCCGCGCGCACCGAATGAGACGAAGTTTGCAAACTTCCCCGAGTGAGCTAGCTCTCCGAAAGGTGGTGACCGTGCCTCCGGCTAAGAAGGCAACGAAGAGGCGGGCAGCAAAGAAGGCTCCCGCGAAGAAGCGTAAGGCCGCAAAGCGCAAGGCTCCCGCGAAGCGCAAGGCAACAAAGCGGAAGTCAACTGCGAAGAAGGCGACCAAGCGGAAGGCGACCAAGCGCAAGGCCGCGAAGAAGGCTCCGGCCAAGAAGCGTCGCAAAGCGACGAAGAAGCGTGCCGCGCCGGCGAAGAAGCGCCGTAAGGCCGTCAAGAAGAAGGCTGCACCGGCCAAGAAGCGCCGCCGCAAGGCGACGAAGAAGGCCGCACCGGCAGCGAAGAAGCGCCGCACGACGCGTAAGCGCACGGCGAAGAAGCGCTGAGCCGGTAACACGGCGATTGAGAAGGGCCCCCTCACCGGGGCCCTTCTTCTTTTTGCCGGAACGAGCGTCGTTCACTATCGCTACGCGATAGCGAGCGACGCTCCAGAGAATTAGAGGTCGTCGATGCGGGCGAAGGCCTCGGCGGCGCGCAAGCCCGCGCGCAAACCGTGGGCGCGCGCTTCGGCGTGCAGCCCGGACGCAAACGCGGCCCGCTGCTCTGCGGGCGCGTCGTCGATGGCCATCGTCGACTGCCACTGGCTGCGGTGTGCGAGCAGCGCGTCGACCTTGGTGTCGACGAAGCCGTGCACTCGCTCGACGTGGTCGACGCGCCCAGGCTCGAAGCACAGCAATGTCGACGGCCGATGCGGCTTCAGACCCTGCTCGGGAAAGAAGTGCGGATCGCGCGCCGCGACGATGCCGTCGAGCGCCAACATCCCTGCGTGATGGTGATCGGGATGGACGCGATACGCCTTCCAGGGATCGTGGCCGAGCACGATGTCGGGCCGGATCTGACGGATGACTGCGCACACCGCGCCGCGCGCCTCGATGCCGTGGTCGAGTTCGCCGTCGACGTAGCCGAGGAACTCGACGCCGGCCGCGCCGATTACGGCCGCGGCGGCGCGCTGTTCGTCTTGGCGGCGCGCCACCAACGCCGCGGTGTCGGCATCGGCATCCCACGTGCCTTTGGCGCCGTCCGTACAGATACACAACGTCACGAGCGCGCCCGCCGCGGCCCATTTGGCGAGCGTCGCGGCGCACCCGAACTCGATGTCGTCGGGGTGGGCGCCGATGGCGAGCACGCGTGTCGGAGTCGGCACATCGACGGAGATCATGACGCGGGCTCGTCGGCAAGATGTTCGAGCACTTCGAGATCGGCGGGCGTGTCGACGTCGAACGCGAGCGCGGGATCGTCGAGCACGCGGACCTCGAGTCCGCAGGCGCGGGCCGCCGCGATGTGACGTGCCGCCGAACCGGGTCCGTACGCGAACGGAAAGTCGATCGCGGCCGGCAGCGAAAGAACGGGCGTGCCGTCGTTGCGATGATCGGGGACGATCACGGCGGTCGTGTCGCCGGTGTCACTCGCCAGCGCCGCCAGCGACGAGGCCAGTGGCAGATCGGCATGCACGATGATGACGCGGGCGTAACCGCGCTCGTGTGCCCAGCGCCGGCCCGCGGTCGCCGCGGCGTCGAGCGAACCCGGGTCGGGGATTGCCGCGCAGCCGTGCCCGGCAGTCCACTCGAGCACTTCGGGTGCGCTCGACACGACGACAACCGGCAACGGTGCCGCGGCCGCGTACACGCGATCAGCCATGGTGCGGGCCAGCGCGGCGCGTGCATCCGGTCCGAGTTTCGGCGCAAGCCGTGTGCTCGCCTCGGCGAAGGAGCGCAGCGGGATGACGACCGCTGCTTGCGCGGTGTCGGTTTGCTCCTCGGAGCGCGCGGCCATGAGCTGCGTATGCTACCGACCGTGGACGTGATTTATCCCGCTGCCAAGGCGGTGTTCTGGCCCTGGCTGCGGTTCGGATTGCGTTGGACGATCGAGGGCGCCGAGCACATCCCGTCGTCGGGACCGGTGATTCTCGCGAGCAACCACATCTCGTACCTCGATCCGCTCACGCTTGCCTACGTTGCCGACCAGCGCCGCCGCCGGATCCGGTTTCTCGCCAAGGCCGAGCTCTTCGCGAAGCCGGGTCTCGGGACGCTCTTGCGCGCCGCGCATCAAATACCCGTCGAGCGCGGCAAGGGCGACGCGGCCGGTGCGTTGACCGCCGCCGTCAAGGCGCTTGGCAGCGGCGAGTGCGTGGCCGTGTTCCCCGAAGGCACGATTTCGACGGACCTCGAACCAATGCGCGGCAAGTCGGGGACGGCGCGGCTCGCGCAGCAAGCGCACGCGCCGGTCGTGCCGATCGGGCTTTGGGGATCGCACCGCATGATGATGAAAGGCCGCAAGCCCGAATGGCACTGGCGTATCGCGCAAGTCGCCGTCGTCGGCGAGCCACTGCGGTTCGATGCCGACGAGCACGTGAAGGCCGCGACGGACCGGCTGATGGAATCGGTCGCGGCGTGCGTCGCCCATGCGCGCGAGCTGTACCCGCAACGCCCGGAGCCGGGCGAGGATCCGTGGTGGTGGCGCGAGCCGGAGACCGTGCGCGCGCACCAGCGATCGGCATGACGATCAACCGCGTCGCCGTGATCGGTGCCGGCTCGTGGGGCACGGCCGTCGCCGCGATCGTCGCGGGGAACGTGCCCACCACGTTGTGGGCTCGGCGCCCCGAACTGGCGGAACGCATTGACGAGCGCCACGAGAACGACGCCTATCTGCCCGGCGTGCGGCTTCCCGACTCGTTGGCAGGATCGTCGTCGCTCGAAACCGCGTGCCGCGACGCCGACGTCGTCGTGCTCGGCGTTCCGTCGCACGGGATGCGAGCGGTGCTCGCCGAAGCGGCGCCGTTCATTGCGCCGAAGACGCCGGTGGTGAGCCTCAGTAAAGGCATCGAGCAGGGCACGCTTGCACGGATGACGGAAGTCGCAGCCGAAGTGCTCGCCGAACACGACCCGGCGTGCATCGGTGTGCTCACCGGACCGAACCTCGCCCGCGAAGTTGCCGCCGGGCAGCCGACGGCGTCGGTTGTCGCGACTGCCGACGCAGACGTTGCGGCCGAACTGCAACGGGTGTTCTTCTCGCCGAGCTTTCGCGTCTACACCAATCCCGATGTCGTCGGCTGCGAGATGGCGGGCGCGTTGAAGAACGTGCTCGCGATCGGGGCCGGCATCGCCGACGGTCTTGGCTACGGCGACAACACGAAGGCCGCGTTGATGACGCGCGGCCTGGCCGAGCTGGCGCGGCTCGGCGTCGCGATGGGCGGCGACCCGTTGACCTTCGCCGGTCTCGCGGGGATGGGCGACCTCATTGCGACGTGTAGCAGCCCGCAGAGCAGAAATCGCCATGTCGGCGTCGAGATCGGCAAAGGCCGCAGCCTCGACGACATCGTGACGGAGATGAAGATGGTTGCCGAAGGTGTGAAGAGCACCGCGGCTGTGCTCGAGCTCGCGGCGCGCTACGGCGTCGAGATGCCGCTGGCGTCGTTCGTCGGGCGCGTCCTGTACGAAGGCGCGCGGCCCGCCGATCTGGTTCCCGAGCTCATGTTGCGCAAGGCCAAGCCCGAGCTGCACGGCATGCGCTGATGATCGATCTCGGCGCGCTCACGTCCGGCGTGGTCGCAACGGTCGACGAACACGGACGGGTTCGGCGTGGCGACGCGGCCGTCGACTGGCGCGTCCGGACCGACGAGTGGTTCGCGCCGGCCGACGGGCGCGCTCGTCAAACCCGGCTCGGCGTCGCGCCCATCGCGGAAACCGCAGTACGCGTGCCCGGCGGTGAAGCTGTGCAACGGGCGTACGCGCTCGGCGATGCGACCCACACGGTCGTGATCGAAGTGGAGAACGCGTCGCCCGAAGCGATCGCGGTCGGGTTCGTGGTTCCGGAGACCGCCGGCGTCGTGTGCTCGTGGGCGCCCAAGCCGGCGCGTACCGAAGCCGACGGCCTGGTCGTGTTTCCTGTCGCGCATCGCACACGCGTGCGCTGCGCGATCGCTGATGCGGCCGTCGACGCGGCCGCGCTGGCCGACGTCGACGGCGTTGCACGCGCGTGGGACCGCGTGCTCGACCGGGGCATGCGCACGGAGCTGCCCGTCGATCTGCAAGAACAGGTCGACCGGGCGCGCGTCGACGCACTCCTCGCGCCGCCGTCGGCGGCCGCGTTCGTTGCGCTCGAAGACTGGGGTTTCGATGACGAAGCGGCGGCGATGTGGCCGCGCCTTGGAACGTTCGAACGACGACGGGCGCGCCGGCGGAACGTCGACACCGGTGTGTTGGGCGCGACGCGGGCGGCCCTGATCGGCGACGATGATCACGCGGTGATCGACGTGCTGCCCGGTTTCCGCCCCGAGTGGCTCGGCCAGCATCTCGCCGTGCACGACGTCCCGTTGCGAGGCGGGCGCTGCTCCTTCGCGCTGCGCTGGCATGGCGCGCGCCCGGCACTGTTGTGGGACGCGCCGGCCGGCGTGCAGCTGCGCGCGCCAGTGCTCGACCCGAGCTTTGCAACTGACGAGCCGGTGGGGGAGACGCTGCTGGCGGAGCCGCAAGCCGTTTTGCTCGCGATGGGTGCGAGCCCACGCGAAGGCGAGGCGATCGACGAGCCGGAGTCGTTCTCGTGAGTGAATACGCCGACGATCTGATCGCGGCCGGACTGTACGACCCCAACGGGCCGCAAGCCGACGCGATGCTCGAGCTGCTCGTCTATTTGCTCGAGGAGCTCGACGCGTCGATCCCGGAGTTGATCACCGCGTACGAAACGAGCGGCCTGCTCAGTCTGGGCGCGTTTCGCGCCGTGCGCTTGGGACGCGACCGTTACACGCTCACCGAGATCGCGGCGGTCGCGGACGTTGCACCCGCGCTTGCGAGCGAAGTGTGGAAGGCCGCCGGTTTTCCCGAACCGCGTCCCTTCGAGCGAACGTTCGGCGCCGACGACGCCGATATGTTCGCATTGTTCGCGCTCGCGGGAACACTCGTCGACTCGGAAGGCGTGCTCCAACTCGTGCGCACGATGGGTGAGGCGGTCAGCCGGATCGCCGAAGCCGAAGTCGCGTTGATGCGCTCGAACATCGAAGCGCCGCTCGTCACCACGACGCGCTATGTCGACATCGCGCGCACCTACGTCCAGGTTGCCAACGAACTGTTCCCGCGTCTTGCGAACGCGATCGACTCGCTGCACCGCCATCACATCGTCGCGATCAGCCGCCGCTACACCGACGTGAACGCACCGACAACATCTCTGAACGTGGTGCAGCTCGCGATCGGCTTCGCTGATCTCGCGGGATACACCGGCATGTGGCAGGAACAGTCGGCCGACGATCTCGCGCGCATGCTCGATCGCTTCGAATCGATTACCGGCAACGTCATCGCGACGGCGGGCGCGAATGTCGTCAAGCGCATCGGTGATGCAGTGATGTTCGTCACGAACGCACCCGGAATCGCATGCGCGCTCGCGCTGGATCTGCTCGAGTCGTGTGCCGCGGTTGGCCTTCCGAAGCTGCGGGTGGGCGTCGCGTTCGGCGACGTCATGGTCCGCCAGGGTGACTTTTACGGCGCGCCGGTCAACTTGGCGGCCCGGCTCGTGTCGACGGCCGAAGCCGGCACCGCGCTCGCCGACAACGTGTTACAGCAGCGGCTCGCGCGGGTGCGGGGCGGCTACGCGTTTCTCGCCGCCGGCAAGTTCAACCTTGCCGGTTTCACCGAACCGGTTGAAGCGTTCCAGTTGCTGCGTCCGTGATTGCTTGCGGCCGGTGGTGAAGTCCGGTACAACGATGCGCCGCGGGAAAGGAACCAGGAAATCATGAACACTTCAACCGGTCAGGATTACAACGCCCGTTGGACCGTGCAGCAGCAGCGGCCCGACGTGCTCATTCAACAGATCAGCAGTGCGGCGGCGACGAGCGACGGTTACTCGTTTCAGATGACGGGACCGACCTCGGTCGTGCTCACGCGCAAGTACTGGCCGATGTGGCTCATCATCGTCGTCATCGTGGGCACGTTTTTCTTCCTGATCGGTCTCCTCGGCCTGTTGTACAAAGAGACCGAGACGTTGAGCGTCGCCGCAACCGAAGAGGGCGACACCACGACGGTCAACATCTCCGGGAAAGGAAGCAGCGAACTCATCGGTCGGCTCAACGCGTTTCTTGCTTCACTCCCTGGCGCTCAGCAGACGATGATGGCGATGCCGACCGCATTCCCGATGGCGCCGGCTGCCTACCCGACCGCCGCGCCGATTGCGGCCCCGCCAGTTGCTCAGCCTGCTGCTCAGGCCGCGGCCGCGGTTCCGCCGCCTCCGCCGCCCGACGACGCCAACCCGACGACTGCGGGCTGGTATCGCGATCAAACCGGTCGTCACGAATACCGGTACTGGAACGGCAGCGCGTGGACCGACGACGTCAGCGATCACGGCCAAACGAGCAAGGATCCGGCCGCGTAAAACCAATGGGCGTTACATGCACGCAGGGTTGGGCGACGCGCTATAGGTGCCGTTGACGCCCCACGTGAACGTGACGTGGGACTGGAAGTTCGGTTTGATCGTCGTGCCGAGCGAGATGTCGAGGAAGTGATACGTCTTCGATCCGAGCGGTCCGCCCCCGACCGCGCTGAACTGTCCTGACGCGACTGTCCCGACACCGTTGGTTGTCACGGTCCAATGCACGATCGTGCCGTTCGGGAACCGGTTGTAGACGACGTGCAACGTGTTGCACTTCTCGAAGCTCGTTCCGACGATGTTTCCGGGCGTCATGTCGTGGACGACGATGTCGCCTGATGTGAGGTTGCCGCCTTCGATGAGCGACGGAACATTGGTGACGCAGTTTGTTGGGACCGGATCGGAGAAGAAGACGTCGGGTGGCGACCCGGTCGAGCCGTTGTCGGTGACTTGGACAGTGGTGGGTCCAAACCCGGCTTTGGTGTCGTTGAAGCCGATGACCGCTTTGTTGGCGTGTATGGCCATGCACGTCACGGGACCGCCGAGCGAGAAAAAGGTCGAGGTCGACGTCCCGAAGTCAAACGAGATTGTCCCGCCGACGTTTGCGCCCGAGGAGTCGCTGTGCGCGTCGATCACGATGTGGCGATATTGGAATGTGATCGGGAGGGCGGGTACCTCGAAGGAGATGGTCGCGGCGCCACGTGCGCGCACAAAGTCGGTCGACGCGGTTGTCGCGTGCGCGGGCCACGCCGGAACGGCGATGACAAGCACGATGAGCAACAACGGAAATAAGCGTTTCGCCATTCGCTTCCCCAGTCCTCGAAAGTGCCCGGAGAATACGATCGGCATCAGCCCCGGACAATCGCCGGACTTCGCGTCAAGCGGCAACGAGGTCGGCGGGTTCGGACGTCGCAACCGTTTCTTCCGCGTGTGCGGGCAGGAACACCCACGACGCGATCGCAGTCGCAAAGGCGACAGTTGCCGCAGCCAACGCACCGGCGTGGAACCCCGACATGAACGCGTCGTTCGCGGCGTGCGTGATCGCCGTTTGCGCGGCCGGAGTTGGCGCGCGGCCGGCGACGATGTACGCGGCGCCGATCGATTTCTTCGCAATGTCGAGCGCGAACTGCGGCACGGGAAGGCCGGCGAGTTTGTGCGTGAGTTGCGAGCCGTAGAGCGATGCGAACACGCTGCCGACCACCGCGACGCCGAGCGTCCCGCCCAGCTCGCGGGTCGTGTCGTTCACCGCGGAGCCGACACCCGCGCGTTCGGGCGGAAGCGAGCCCATGATCGAATCGGTCGCGGGCGCGGTGACGAGGCCCAGACCACCGCCCATGCCCAGCATCGCGGCGACGATCACGAGGTAGGGCGCGTGCGCGGTCGTAACCGCCGAAATCACGAACCCGGCTCCCATCGCCGCGAGACCGACGCCGACGACACGGTTCGTGCCGAACCGCCGTACGAGCCGAGGTGAGAGCGGGGCCGTTGCGCCGGTGAAGAGCGCGAACGGCACGGTGTGCACGCCCGCGGCGAGCGTCGAATCGCCCCGCACGAACTGGAAGTACTGCGTCACCATGAACACAAAGCCGAAGAGCGCGAAGAACGCGCCGGAGATCGCGAGGCTCGCGGCACTGAATCGGGCGTTCGCGAAAACGCGGACGTCGAGCATCGGGTGCGTGGTGTGCCGTTCCCACGCGACGAACGCCGTCAGCAATGCCGCGACGACCACGAAGCTGCCGAGCGTCGCCGTGCTCATCCATCCGCGGTCGGGCGCTTCGATGATCGTGTAGACGAGCAGCGTCGTGAAGCCGACGGACAACACGAGGCCGAAGGGGTCGAACGCGGTCGCGTGCGGGTCGCGCGAGGTAGGAACGAGTGCACCGACGAAGACGAGCGCAACGATCACGATCGGGACGTTGACGATGAAGACCGAGCCCCACGAGAAGTGCTCGAGCAAGTAACCGCCGCACACGGGTCCGAGAGCGACCGACAAGCCACTCACCGCCGCCCAAATCGCGATCGCGCGCGCCCGTTCGCGCGACTCGGTAAACACGTTGACGAGGATGGCGAGCGTCGTCGGGAAGATCAGCGCCGCGCCGACTCCCATCAGCGCTCGCATCGCGATCAGCGCGCCCGCACTCGTCGTCATCGACGCGAGCAGCGAACACACACCAAACCACGCGAGTCCGGCCATGAGTACGCCTTTGCGGCCCAGGCGATCTCCGAGGCTGCCCGCGGCCAACAGGAGTCCGGCGAATACGAGGGTGTACGCGTCGACGATCCATTGCAGTTGGCTCGTCGTTGCGCCCAGGTCGCGCACGAGTGTCGGGAGCGCGACATTGACGATTGTGTTGTCCACGACGATGAGGAACACCGATAGGCACAGCGTTGCCAGAATGGCGTTGCGGCGACGGGAAGACGGGGGAGCGACGGGCATGACGGCCTCCGGCGGGGTGATAACGCTGTTATCTCGATAACAGTGTTATCACACTGTGCTACGATGTCAACTGTGACGCGCGACACAGATGGGTTTCGCCAGGCCCTCGTCGAAGCCGCCAGCACACTCCTGGCCAACGAAGGGCCCGAGGCGCTCACGGTCCGGCGCATCGCGGCCGAGGCCGGCTGCTCGACGATGCTCGTGTACTCGCGGTTCGGTGGAAAGAACGGCGTCGTCGACGAGATGTTCGTCGAGGGCTTCCGCCGCTTGGCGAAGATGATGCGGTCACCGCGTCCGACGGGAGATCCGCTCGCCGACCTTCGGTCCTGCGGTCGCGCCTACCGGCGGTTCGCGCTTGCGAACCCGACGTATTACGCCGTCATGTTCGAAGGCGCAGTGCCCGATTTCGAACCGTCGCTCGAATCATCGGCGGTCGCGTTGGGCACGCTCGACGCGCTCGGCGAACGCGTGCAGCGCGCGATCGACGCAGGTGTGTTCCCGAACGAAGACCGGCGTCAGCTCGCCGCATGTCTTTGGGCCGCGAATCACGGCGTCGTCAGCCTCGAGTTGAAACACTCGGGACTTGTCGACATCGACTGGCCAAAACGTCACACGCAAGTGATCGACGCGATGATTGCCGGCTTGGCCGCGTCGGCGAAAGAACCGAGGAGGCCGCCGACGTCTCCGGGTCAGGTCGATGACCGCGTGCGCGCGATTTCGTAGTCGAGTTCTGCTTCGTCGGGACCGACGATCACCGTAAGCGCCGCGAGGCATTTGACGATCGATTCGCCACACGCTTCGGTATCGCTTCCCGGCCGGCGCGATTCCGCAACGAGATTGCACAGCGTCTCAAACAGATCGTCGACGACGCGCTCGAGTCCGTGCGTCACGCGTCGCACCGTACCGAAACGAAGAGGGTCGCGGTGCGTCGTGAAGGAACGATTGCGAGTCGGTGCCACGTGCAGTCATTCGTACGTAAAAAGTGAGTCAGTTGTCGCGCTACGACGTCCCCACGGATGGCGTTGACGGGCGATCATTCCGCGTCCTCGGGGCCTCTGACCACCAAAGTGAGTGCGTATGACGCGGCCGCATCCGTTGCAGCCGAAGCGATGGGGAAACGGCTCGTACTTGGAACGCTTCGTCTACGTGCGCCCGTACGCAGAGGGCCGAACGGTTCTCGACATCGGCGCCGGCTCGGGCGTCAAGCGAACGGATTGGATGCATGGCTTGCTTGCGGAAGTCGCATCCGAGGCGGTCGGAATCGAGATCGATCCCGAGTTGGCCGCGTGCGCGCGAGCTCGTGGATTTGCAGTGTTCACCGGCGACGCCGAAACAGCCGATTTTGGCCGGTCGTTCGACGTGGTGTTCGCGGGCGAGGTGATCGAACACTTGTCGTGCCCAGGCCAGCTGCTCGAAAACGTGCACCGGCATCTGGCGCGGCGCGGCCGATTCGTACTCACAACCCCGAACGCATTTGCCGTTTCGAACTTCGTTTACCGAGTCGGTGGTCAGCCGCGCGTCAACGAGGGGCACGTCGCGTGGTACGACGAAGCGACGGTCGTCCAACTGCTGCGGCGACACCGATTCGAGCCCGTCGAGTTGCGGTATCTCCCGCACCGAACACCCGACCGGCTTCGGTCGGTCGTCGCGCGTGGCGTCCGCGCCGCTCTGCCCGATCGGTTGGCGCACAACACCTTGTTCGTCGTGGCGCGTCCGGTGAGCTAGGGGGAGATCGTTACGACGACGGAAGTTCTCGGGGCCGAGCCGCCCGTCACGGCACGGCGCACGCGCGCGGAGCCGAACGCACTGCTTCTCGTCGTCGTGTTCGCAGCGATCGCGATCGCGATGACGTTCCCGAGTCTCGGTCGCCTGCATTCGAGTCTGGCGGGCGATTCCGGCGACTCACTGCTGAATTTGTGGATCCTGCGGCGCGCCCAGATCGGTCTGCCCCACGGCTGGCACGCGTTTTGGGACGCACCGATCTTCTACCCGGCGTTGAACACGTTTGCGTACAGCGAGACCATGGTGCCGGTCGCCCTTGTCCACGCGGGGTTGCGACTCTTCCTCGGCGATGTCCTGGCGTTGAATGTGATCTACATCGCGGCGTGGACGTTTTCCGGTTGGATTACCTATCGCCTGGCGTCGCGGTTTACGTCGACCTGGCAACCGGCATTCGTTGCTGCGCTCATGTACACCTACTCGAGCGTGCGGTTGGCGCAGGTGGTGCATTTTCAGCTCGTCGTCGGTGGCGCGTTGGTTCCGCTCGTATTGCTCTGTGCGCTGCAGCTCTTGGAGTCGCCGACGACAAAAGCTGGCCTCGAGTTCGGGATTGCATTCGTACTGCTCGCGTCGACTGCGAGCTATTACGCGGCGATGATGGCGATCGTTGTTGCCGTACTGCTGTTGTGTCGGCTCCTGCGTGATCGCGGCGACGTTCGTCAGTTGCTTCTCGCATTTGGGCTCGCGATTGGCCTCGTGGTCGTGACGGTCGGGCCGCTGGCATTCCAGTACTTCCGCGTGCAGCGTGATGCCCACTTTCAGCGGGAGTTCATTCCCGCGACGGGAACACATTGGAGCGACTACCTCGCGGTTCCCACGGAGAACTATGTCGAGCGGCATCTACCGGTCCTGGACTCGCACTCAGCGCCGACCGCGCGTACCGGTGAAAACCGCCTGTTCCCGGGATTCCTCGCCGCGGCGTTCGGTGCGATCGGGGTGGTAGCGGTCATTCGTCGATCGCGACGAAAGCGGTTGACGGGTCGGTCCGGCGAACTCGTTTGGATCGGCGCGGGCGCGATCGTCGTGGGCGTGTTGTCGTTGGGTGATTGGATCACCGTGCGAGGGCACCGAATATCGATGCCCCTCAAGTATCTCCGGCACGTCGTCCCCGGGTTCACGGGCATCAGCGCAACGGTTCGGCTCGCATTGATGGTGCAACTCGCGCTCGTCTTGTTCGCGGCCGTCGGTCTGGACGTCGTGTTGCGACGGATCCGACGGCCGGGCATCCGCACGCTCGCGATGGGCGGCATCGCTGCGCTCGTATTGCTCGGTGCGGCGCGATCGATTTCGTTCGTGCGCGTACCAACGCATTCCGACGACGGTGGCTTCGACACCGCGCTCCAACACTTGCCGCGGGGGGTCGTTGTCGAACTTCCGGTCAAGGGAGCTGCCACCGGGCCGGCGTGGGCGTGGGTCGAAACACCGCGTCAGATCCTCGCGCTGCGCGACAACGATCCCCGTGTCAACGGCTACTCGGGCTATGAACCGAAGAACTTCAGCCGTATCTCGGCGATTCTCGACACGTTCCCGACGCCGCCCGCGCTCGCGCAAGCGCGCCAACTTGGCGTGCACTACGTCATCTTGCGAACACGCCTTCCCGGAACGATCACACCGAACGGCTACAACGCCGTCGCCAATCAGAATGGCGTTGGAATTCTCACCGACGCAACCGCGCGAGCAATGATCGCGAGCGCGCCGCGGGGACTCATCGCGAACGTCGAGGTGCTCCCCGGCGGTTATCTGCTTACGCTGCATTGAGCCTGCGCCGGCGCGCGGTGAGGTAGCTCGTTGGGATCGACGTCGGCGGAGCGTCAATCATCCTTTGCGTGTGAGGGGCGCGAGCGGCCGGCGCCGAGGTACCAGAACCCGACGACGACGGAGATCGCCACCGCCGTGCCGAGTGCCCATCCGGCGACAACATCCGAAAGCCAATGCACGGCGAGCACGAGTCGACTGACGCCCACGAGCCCCGCCAACGCCATTGCGACGACGACGAACAAGCATTGGGTCCGTGTGCGGCGTGCGACTGTGAGCCCCAACACGAACGAGGCGGCGAGAAAGAACGCGGCCGCGTCCGTGGCGTGACCGGACGGAAACGCGGGGCTGGTGACGTGGGTTGCGTGCAACACGATGGGCGGGCGCGCCCGTCCGAACGCCGCCTTCGCGATTGCCGACGCGAGGAACGCGAGCAGCAGCGACACGACGGGTGCGACCGCGAGATGCCAGTTACGCCTCCACAACCAAAGAGCGAGGATCAATCCCAGGACCAGAAGCGAGGCGAACCCTCCGGCCGTGCTGATGAACTTTGCCGCGTTGATCCACGCGTCGGTGCGATGATCGACGAACCATCGCAAGGCCGCTTCGTCGCGCGAGATGAGCCCGCCGCCATCGGCGACGTCTTCACCGATGAACACGAACAAGGCCAGGCTCGCGAGAACGAGTACGCCCGCGGCTGCTACGAGCCGGCGCGAAGGACCGGCGCTCGCGGTCAACATCACAAAGACACGAATGACGGATCGCGGCGCAATGGTGGGGAATGTCCGAGCGTCACGCGCGCACATCCAATCGCGATTGCGTAAAGGTCCGGTAAGACCTGCCGTGCCGACATGTACGGCGCAGGCCGCGCCTCGTTACGGTCAAGCATCGCCGACGAGACGGGTCCCGACAGCGAAGCGAACGGCTCGGCCGGAATGACGACCGGGCGTGCCGCGCCGCAGAGACCGATCGGCGCGCCGGTGCGCGATCCGCGCACCACCCAGACCAATCCGTCGCTCGTGCGGTTCGCGTTCCAGAAGATCGGCGGCGGCCTTCGGGAAGTCTTCGTCACGCTCGGAATCATGCGGCCGCGAAATCCCGACGGTTCGCTCGGCAAGCGTTCGTGGAAGCGCTTGGCGACAACGTGCGCGGTCGCGTTCGGCATCGTGTTCGTGTGGACGTCGGTGCACATCGTCAAGCCCGGCACCCTCGGCATCCCGGTGACGTTTGGCCACGAAGGCGCGGCGCTGTCGCCCGGATTGCACGTCACCCTCCCGTTCACAGTGGTGTATTCGATGAACGCCCGGACGCAGAGCTACACGATGTCGTCCCTCAAGGGCGACGGCAACCGCGCCAACGTCGACGACTCGGTCGCAGTCCTGGGCGCCGATGGCGGCGGCGCGAACGTGAACTCGACGGTGCTGTATCGCCTCGATCCGGCCCGCGCCACCTCTGTGTACCGAATACTCGGAAACAGCTACAGCACGCAGATCGTCCGGCCCACCGCGCGCGAATGCATCCGCACCACGTTCACCGAATATCCGATTGTGCAAGCGTCGACGACCGCGTGGGGAGCACTGCAAACGGACGTCGCGAAATGTATGAGTGCGAGGGTCGAGCCCCAAGGCATCGACCTCCTCGAGTTCCAACTCCGTGAGGTCACCCTCAATCCGCAGCTGCAGGCGGCGGTCACGCAAAAGATCAGCTCCCAGCAAGGCGTCGAGCAAGAGCAGTTCGAATTGCAAACCGCAGAACAGGCGGCCGACATCACCCGCATCCAGGCGTTGGCCACGGCCGACTCGCAACAAATTCTCGCCTGCGGCGGCCATGCTGCGGAGGTCACCCAGAACGCGCACCTTGTCGAGACGGTTGTTCCGAACCCGGTCAGCGCATGTTCGCAGGCGCAACTCACGCCGCAGTACCTGCAGTTCACGTACATCCAGGCGCTGAAACAACTGGTCAATTCGCCGAACAACAGCACGGTCATCCTGCCGTTCGACCAAAATCTCACGCCGCTGCTGAACGTCTCCAACCCGTCTTCGAACGCGACTGTGACATCACCGTCGGGATCGCCGAGCGCGAGCGCCACGACGCCGACGACATCGCCGAACGCATCGACGCTCGGCCTGCCGTAAGTATCAAGCGAGTTGCAGCGTTGCGATCTGCCACGGTCGCAACGTGACCTCGCCCTCGAACGGCGCGACCGGGCGGCCCCGCAAGTCGACGACGTAACCACGCGCGGGCGCGCCTTCGTGCTCGATCGTCACTGGTCCCTCGTCGGCCGCGCTGCGGAACACGCGCACCACGAGCCCGCCGTGCGTACGCAACACGGCCGAGACTTCGGCGCCGTCGACGTGCAGTGCGTGTCCGGTCGTCTTGCG
Source organism: uncultured Actinomycetes bacterium (assembly GCA_963841195.1). Classification (GTDB taxonomy): domain Bacteria; phylum Actinomycetota; class Acidimicrobiia; order IMCC26256; family PALSA-610; genus CAWJBX01. The sequence goes on from CAWJBX010000009.1 coordinate 127,886, forward strand.
GTCACGCGTCGAGCTCGCTGCGACGCGCGTCCGTTCGAACGGCACGAGGAACGCATCGGCGGCGCCGTAGCAGTCGGCGGCGCGCCAGTCGCCGCGGTGCGGCATCACGGCGTACTCGGCGCGTTGCGGGCCGAGAAGTTGGGAGCCGCGCAGCGCCGACGCCGGGCCCGCGGGATTCGGTCGCAACGACGGCTCTGTCCGCGACAGATATCCGACGGCGCGCAGCACGGTGAGCGCGAGCTCGCTTCCTTCGTGGAGGACTTCGTACTCGAGCAAACCGTCGTGCAGAAGGGCGAGGCCGACTTCGTCGTCCGAGACGTCGACGAAGCGGCGCGAGGGGAACGTCGGCAGCGGAAATTCGTGCGGGCCGCCCTCGGCCGCGAGCCCGCGCTGCACAACCGTGAACGCGCACTCGGCGGAGGAACCGTCGACACGCGCCGGAAGCGGGAAGTGCGCGCGCATCCGATGATCACGCGCCTGGTTGTCGATGTCGTGCATGACGCGCAAGAACGGCTCACCCGCGCGCAGTTCGAGCGTCGTCGCAACGTCGACCGTGACGGTCTCGTCGCTGCGCGCGCTGCACGCGCGGAAGTCGCCGTGCGCGAACGCGGGCAGTTCGTAGGTCGCGTCGATGCGAACCCGGGCGCGCACCGGGCCGTCTTCGAGGGTCGTGACAGTGACCGAAGTTGGTGTGTCGATGATCCGATCGGCGTCGGGCGGGGAGTAGTTGTACGTGTCGCCACCGTCGCCGCCGTCGACGAGCTGCCCCATGCTTGAGAGCAACAAACCGTCGGCCATTTCGATCGAATACGTGCCGTCGGCGGGATTGACCTCGACCTGCATGTGCTCGTTGGCGAGGGCGCGCACCGAGCCTGCGGGCGATGCCGCGTCGCGCGCGGTGAAACAGGCCCAGCCGTAACCCTCGATCCCGCCGGTGTCGAACACGACGTGGCGCACCGGCGCCGCGACGAAGCGCACGAGCATGTTCTTGCCTTGCTCGCCCCGTGCGAGCATCGCGCCCTTGAGCTCTACGAGATCGGTGCCTTCTTCGCCGGGGCGCGCTTCGCGCAAGACGATCTCGACCGGATCGGCATCGGTGATCGTGTACGACGCGACCTGCCGGCCTTCGAACTCGGTTCCTCGCATCGCGTCGAGGACCCAACGGACCTTCTGGCCCGCGACCATGATCGGCGGTGCCTCGCCACCTTCGTTTGCGATGAGCTGCGTCGGGCGTTCGTTGCCATCCGAACCGACGAACACACACGGACCGGCTCCCGGCACGCGCGCTTCGACAAGGCCGGACCGCGCGCGTTGCGTCGGATTCACCGCGAGCGTTGCACCGGCCGGAGCGTCGACCGCGTGGGCGAGGGCATGCGTCGCATCGTGGGCGAGGCCTTCACCGATCTGGCGTGCTTCCGCGTAGCGCACGACGACTTGGTCGACGACTTCGTCATCGGAACACGCACACGACGAATCGTGGGCGCTGTTCAAGACGAGGTTGCGCCACGCGATGTCGCGCGAGCGCGTGCGGGTATTCCGCCGCGGGCCGGAACAGCGCCGACAGCGGCTCCGCGCCGCGTTCGAGGGCGCGTTCGGCGGCCGCACAGGCGCGGTGCACGTCGACGCGGTTGGAACCGACGCCCATGAGAAGATTGGCGCGGGCCCCAGACCGCAGTTCGCCCTGAACGGTTGTGAGCCCGGCCGTCGATTGTTGCGGCAGATACTCGGGCAGCGACGTGACGACGAACTCGTAGTCGTCTTGGATCGCGTTGGCTTCGGCAACGACGCGCCCGAGCCAGGGCTGCGGCATTTGATGGTCGGTGCCGTTCATCAACAGCATCGAGCCGAGCCGCGCCGGCCCGAGTTCTTGTTCGTAGTCGACGGCGCGCAAGACGAGGCGCTTGGCGTCGTCGGGAATGTCGCGGCCGTTGGAGTACGAGCCGTACAGATACTCAGCGCGGACGCGCGAACCGTCGGGCGCTTCCCACCAGAACGCGGTCTGTTCCACGCTCGCGGGAACGCCGCGCCACACGACGGCGTGTTCGAAGCCGCCGAGCGCGAGCAGCTGCGGCATCTGCGCGACGTGGCCGAACATGTCGGGCAAGTAGCCGACGTCCATGACGCCGCCGAACTCGGCGCCCCGTTCGATGCCGAACTGGAGGTCGCGGACCATCGTTTCGCCGCTGACACCATGAACTCGTCCATGAGCACGATCCACGGTCCGATCGAAAGCCGGCCGGCCGCGCCGAGGCGCGCGAGCGTGGCTGCGGCTTCGGGGCGGACTTCGAGGTAGTCGTCGAGGACGGCGGTCTGGCCGTCGAGCAGGAAGCGCGAGTACGACAGGTCGCGCTCGAGCATCGGCAGCAAGACGTCGAGGAGCTTGACGAGCCGCATGCGGAACGTTTGGAACGGCGAGTACCACTCGCGGTCCCAGTGCGTGTGCGGAACGATCGCGACCTGAGTTGCCATAGTCGCTGAGCCTAGAACGACCGTCGTCGCGGGGCGCGAGGCGCCTCTGAGCGACTCCTTACTCGTCTTCGCCCGCGATCCAGCGGTAGCCGATGCCGGGCTCGGTCAGGATCAGGCGCGGGTGGGCGGCGTCGTCGCCCAGCTTCTTGCGCAACTGGCCGACGTAGACCCGCAGGTAGTTGCTCTCGCTCCCGTACCCCTGACCCCACACCTCGCGCAGCAGGATCTCCTGCGTCAGCAGCTTGCCGGGATTCTGTACGAACAGTTCGAGCAGTGACAGTTCGGTGCGCGTCAGGTGCACTGGCACGCCGTCGAGCGTCACGCGCCGGCGGGCGAGATCGATCTCGACGATCGTCGACGCGTCACGGTGGTCGGCGCGGATCGACGTGTGCGGCACCCGGCGCAAGGTGGCGCGCACGCGGGCCAACAGTTCTTCGGTGTCGAACGGCTTGGTGACGTAGTCGTCGGCGCCGGCGTCGAGGGCGCGGATCTTCTCGGACTGCGCATGGTGCGCGGTCACGACGATCACCGGCATCTGCGAGAACGATCGCACGCGGCGCAACACTTCGAGCCCGTCGATGTCGGGCAGGCCGAGATCGAGCACGCATGAGGTCGGCGCCGCCACTCGACGCGATCACGACCGCTTCCTCACCGGTCTCCACGTCGAGCACGTCGAGATCGCGGCTGCGCATCATCGTGCGCAACGCGCGCCGCAACGCGGGATCGTCTTCGACAAGCAAGATCGTCGTCACGCGGCTCCCCGTCGCGTCGGCCTCCCGCGGAAAGGTACACACGAACGTTGCGCCGCCGCCGGGTGTGTCTTCGTACCGGACCGAGCCGCGCTGCGCGATGACCAGCGCTCGCACGATGGCGAGCCCGAGTCCGGTCCCGCTGCGGTCGGGCCGCGTGTCGACGCTCTGGAATTCCTCGAAGATGCGCGTCCGCGCGCTCGGGCGGAACGCCGGGCCCGTGATCGCTGACGCTGAGTTCGACCCGATCGTCGTCGACCGGCGCGCGCGCGCCGACGAAGATCTCCGAGCCGGGTGGCGCGAACCGCAACGCGTTCTTCGAGCAGGTTCAGCAGGATTTGTTCGATCATCGTGACGTCGAGCCAGATCGTCGGCAAGTGGTCGTCGACGTCGAGCCGCACGCGATGCGCACGCGCGATCGGGCGTAGACGACGCACCGCGTGCTGCACGAGATCGGCGATGTCGACCGGTTGCAGGTCGACCTCGAGCGCGCCGGCGCGGATGCGGCTGAGTTCGAGCGTGTTGCGCACGAGCCGTTCGAGCCGTTCGGCTTCGTCGGCGATCGTCTCGAGAAGCTCGCGTCGCTCTTCGGGTTCGATCCGCGACCACGACGCGAGCAACGTCGCGGCGGCGGCCTTCACCGCGGTCAGCGGTGTCCGCAGGTTGTGACTCACCGCCGAGAGAAAGCCGGCCCGTTGGCGTCCGACTTCGGCGACGAGTCGCGTCTCGCGTACTTCTTCGCGCAGGTTCATGCGATCGACCGCGGTCGCGATACCGGCCACGACCGCCTCCAAAAGCGCGCGGTCGCCCGGTTCGAAATCGTGGCGTGTGTGGGCCTCGACGACGATCGCGCCCGTCTCGACGCGCAGGTCGGGCGCGCGCCCGGAGAAGTCGCCGATCGTCGCCGATTGCTCTCCCGCCCACAGCGTGCACGCGTCGAACGCAAACAGGTCGGCGAGGCCCTCGGCCGCGGCCGGCAACGCTTCCGCCACGTCGTTGCCGATCAGCAAACGGCGCGTCAGTTCGAGTTGTGCTTGCGCTTCACGTTCGCGGCCGAGTGCGATGCGGCGCAGCGCGGTGAGGCGTTGGACGGTCCAGCCCACGAGCACGGCCGCCGCCGCGAACACCAGCAGCGCCACCACGTCGTCGGCGCGCTGAATCTTGAGCGATCCGGTCGGCTCGGTGAAGAGGAGATTGAGCGCGAAAAAGCCCGTGAGCGCGCCCACAAAACCGGCGGCGGGCCCGAGTGCGGCCGTGCCGAGCACGGCGACGAGCAGGACGAGCGCGGCGATCGTCAGGTCGGTGTCGAACAGCTTGAGGACGAGCGCGACGACGACAACGACGCCGGCCGCGGCCAGCGCGCGTACGACCGGATTGTCGAAGCGCCGCATCGGTCCACCCTCGCACGGAACCTGCGGTCACGTACCGATCGCCGCTGCCAGTTCCCTGACCAGGATATTTGGCCCCGGTCGGTGGCGAGAGAACCGAACAGAAGCTGCGTGCCGCGCTCACACGCTCGCCGCGCTCGAAGGAGCGCTCCCGACTTCTCGAGTTGTTGATTGTGAGCGCTTCACAGCAGTTGTCTGCGCTCATTTACGGCGCAAGAAGGTTCCCTCTCGGAGTCGGCAAGTCGCCCGGCCAGCCACCGTTTTCGATGTAGCACTGAACGAAGCGGCGATGCGTGAACAGCCATCGGCCGCTGCGCTTGGAGAACTCGTCGTAGTAGGCGCTTGATGTGTTTCGTCCAGGTCGGCCATGCCACGACGTTCGCCAAGTGATCTCACGCGCGTTGGCGCGGTACGTCGACAACGAACTCGCGGCGCAGTAACTCGCGCACAATCCGGTTTTCGTCGGCTGCCTTCGCAGAAGCGAACCGCGGCTCCGTTACGAACAGCCGGGGCCTCGGTCCGCTTCGAAGTTCGTCGTGACACCGTTGACGGTCCACCAGTACCGCACGTGCGTGTGCACCGACTGTGCGCCGTTCAAGACGATCCCGAGCGGGATGCTCAGGAAGTGATACGTCTTCGACCCCAGCTTTCCGCCACCGATCGCAGTGAACGTGCCGTTGACGAGTGTCCCCGTGTGGGTCTGGTCGATACGCCAGTGAACAACCGTGCCGTTCAGGAAGCGGTTGTAACCAACCCGCAGAATGCTGCACTCACGGAAATCGGTGCCGAAGATGACGCCCCGGTGCCCTCCACCCGCGATCGTCGTGCTCGTTGTCGACGTCGAACCGGGTGCGGTCGACGTCGTGGTCGGTCCCGTCGTCGTCGTGGTCGCCATGATCGTCGTGCTGGTGCTCGAAGCGGTCGTTGTCGAAGTCGAACTCGACGTGCTGGTGGTCGATGTCGTCGTTTCTCCGAAGCTCGTCGATGTCGTCGGCATTGTGGTGCTCGTGGTCGATGTCGTCGTTTCTCCGAAGCTCGTCGATGTCGTCGGCATCGTGCTGCTGGTCGACGTGGACGTCGACGTGGATGTCGAACTCGACGTGGGCATCGAAGTCGACGTCGAGGTCGACGTACTCGGAGAAGTCGAAGTCGACGTCGAAGTGCTGGTGGACCCACCGGTCACCGTGTTCGGCATCGTGATCAACAAGAACGCTTGGTCACCGGTTGACGATGAGGGATTCGACGCGACGCGGATACGGCATGTCGTGTAATCGGTCTTGCCGTTGTTCGTCGGCGGATCGTTGGGTCCGATGCAGTTGAACTTGTTCTGCGCGTTGCGCCCGTCTTTGAACGCTTGGAAGTTGTTTCCCGCGCCGACGAACGAGGCAGTCCCGCCCGCATCCGCGATCGTGGGGCTGGGCGCGTCGCCGAAGTCGCAATCGATAGTGACGGACCACGCCGGCAAGGTCGGATCAACACCGTCGCACTGTGTTATGTACACGTTCTCGCCCGGCACGTAGCCAGTCGCAACAACGTCGACGGGCACCGGATTGCCGGCTCCGTCGCCCGGAATCGCAAACGGCGATGTGCTCGGCTGTGTGATCTGCGTCGCGCCGAACGCGGCACCGGCAACGGTGAGGAGGAGCACGGTCACCGTCAGCACAACAATGCTGCGACGAGAGCCTCGATGAGCATGCATCGCTTCCCCTCACGGACGAGCGCCCGAAACCGCGCCTTCAGTAATGCCCTACAGCACGACGCGCGAACAGGCGCGCGCGCACTCCTTCCACGCGGATTTGGCGACGGTTCACCGCACGTCTACGCGCCGCCCAAAGCGACCGGACGATGAGTCAGTTGTCAGCGTGTCCTTCGCGTCTTACTGTCACTGCGGGGTCACACAGCGAAAGGCGGCATCATGCGCGCGAACGCGAAACGTTCCCTGCGGCTTGCGGTCGGCACGACCGTTGCGAGTGTCATCGCACTCGCGGTCGGCGTCGGACCCGCGGCGGCGGCCACGCCGACGACATCGGCGAACTACGAATTCGACTTCAGTCCGTTCGATGGCGGGCCAACCGCGCACTGCGTCATCCACCTGGAAGCCGACTTCCCGTTCGGCAGCCGCAACACGGCAAAAGGCATGACGAGTGTCACCGGTGACAATGCGGCATGCACGACCGGTGTGACGTCGACCGTCGCAGCCGAATACCGGGACACAACGAACACGTTCGTGTCGCGGCCGTACAACGTGGTGTTCGGAACCTCCGTCTCGCACACGTACACCGACGTGCAGCGCGACTTCCAGACGTTCCACCAGGTGTACTTCCCGCAGTGCGGTTGCGCGAGCCAGGTGTACGTCCTCTCGACGCCGAACCCGAAGTAACTCGGAGTCGCGCCGTCGACGACCAGCACGGTCGCGTTTCGACAAGTCTCGAAGCGGACAACCAAAATCCTCCCGCGCCTGTTCGCGGATGTACGTGGTCGAGCACTGATGTGGGTTCGGGACCGACGTGTGATGATCGAGCTATGCCGAATCTCTGGGGGTCCGTAGTGCGTCTTCGTGTGTTCTCGCCGGCGTCCAAAGCGTCTGAAGATGCGAGCGACGTTCGAGGTTCGGCTGTCGCAGCCCGAGCCGAGGACGACTCGACATGTTGACTCGGCGAGTGGGTCTGGCCGTGCTCGTCGCGGCGTTGTGTTTCGGGGCAAGCGGGTGCTGGTATCAGGCGGGATTTGACCCCGGACATACCGGCGACAACTCGTTCGAGACGACCATCAGCTCCGCGAACGTCGCTTCGTTGAAGCCGCACTGGAATTCCGGATCGTGGTGCGTGTGCCTCTTGTCGGCGCCGCCTTCGGTTGGGAACTCGGCGATGTATCAGCCGACTGCGAAGAGCAACTTGCCGGGGTTCGGACCTTCGTTGTTGTCAGTGAAAGAGAGTTCGGGCTCGGTGAACTGGGATGTGTCGGTGGGTGGCGATCCTTCGACGCCCGCTGTCGGAAACACGATCTACGGCGGTGCGGGCCTGGTGTTCGTCACGTTCCAGAACAAGGACGGTGTCGGGCAGCTCGAGGCACTGCACACCATTGATGGGTCGCAAGCCTGGACCGTTTCGTTGCCCGGCGTTCCGATTGGATCGCCAACTCTCGCGACGGGTCCGGCTGCGATCGTCGGACAGGGTCAGGGTTTGTTGTATGTGACGGTGTCGAACCCCAACGAGGTCACGGTCGTTTCGACCGCGGGCACCAAGGAAGCAACGAGCTTGGCGGGGCCGTACAACACCTCACCCGCGGTCGGGAACGGACTCGTGTATGTCGGTGGCACCGACGGTTCACTCACGGCGCTCGATACGACCGCATTGAAAGTGAAGTGGACCGCGACGGTCGCACCCGCACCAACCAAGGGCGTCGCTGTTTCGCCGGTGGTCGGCGGTTCGAGCGTGTACGCCGCGAGCCTTGACGGCATCGTCGCTGCGTTCAACGCCGCGACAGGAACGGTGTTGTGGCGCAACAGCACCCTCGTCGGTTCAGTGACTGAACCACCCGCGGTCGCAGGGAACCAGCTTTACGTCACCGAGGTGCAATCACCCGTCTTCGGTCCGAGTCCGCTCTACGCGCTCAACACCGCAACCGGGAACCCGAACTGGCACTACGTCGACAAGAACACCTTCGCCGGATCGGGACCAAGCGTCGCCAACGGCCTCATTTACTACAACAACGGCTTCTCATCGCTCGACGTGATCGACACCAGCGGCAACCTCAAAGCCCAACTCAACGCCGAAGAAGTCAACGGTCCACCCATCGTTTCCGACGGGCTTCTCTTCTCTCCCGACGAAGAAGAAACCTTCGTATTTGGACTGTGACGCATGCGCGCGTCGCGACAGCGAACGCGCTCGGGCAACGTAACCTGTGGATTGTGCGCATCGTGCTCGGTTCCGACGAGGTCACGCCGTTGACCAAAGCGGTCGAAGCCGATCTGCGGGCGCGGGGGGTCGACGTCGTGGCGGTCGGGCCGCCCGGCGGTGTCGCGCTCGAGTGGGCGGCGGTCGGCCGCGAGGTCGGGGAGCACGTCGCGCGCGGCGAGGCCGATGCCGGCGTGCTCTTCTGTTGGACGGGCACCGGCGCGTCGATGGCTGCCAACAAAGTGCGAGGTGTACGTGCCGCGCTGTGCGCCGACGCCGCGACCGCCGCCGGTGCGCGCCGCTGGAACGACGCCAACGTGCTCGTGATGAGTTTGCGGCTGACGAGCCCGCAGGTCGCCAAAGAGATGCTCGACGCGTGGTTCGAGACCGACGCCGATCCGGACGAGGCCGCGAACATCGCGTCGCTCGACCCGCCCGATTAGCCTGTGCGCGTGCCCATGTACGCAATGCTCTCGACGCTCGGTCCGGACGGTTGGGAAACGCTGCGCCAGAACCCGGAGCGGATCACGCAAGTGCGGAGCGAAGTGGAAGCGCTCGGCCTCAAGGTGCACGCGCAGTACGCGCTGATGGGCCAGTACGACTTCTTGAATCTCATCGAAGCGCCCGACGAGAAGACGATGGCGAAGGCCGCGATCATGCTGGCGGCGCGCGGCACCATGCGCACCACGACGCTGCCCGCGATCCCGGTCGAACAGCTGATCGAACAGCTACGCGACTAGATCCACCAGGTGCTGCGCCGGCGTTCCTCACGGAGGTCGTCTTCGGCGAAGGCAACGGGAAGGATCGAACCGTCGGAGCGGCGGCGGACCTTGTAAACGGCCACGTTGTTGGCCATTTCCCGCTCGGCGATTTCGAATCCGCGCGACCAATGAGACTCGAATCGCGATCGCACTTCGACGCGTGTTCCAGGTCTCACGGCGACAATCGTACGTCCGCTGGCAAGGCGCGACTCCCGCGAGCAACCGCTCGCGACAACTAGCTTTCATACCCGTGCCGACACGGACTCCGTACCCCACGCTGCGTGTCGAACGGCGGTGTTGGGAAGCGGGCGACGAGATCGTTGTCGGGATCGACGAAGTCGGTCGCGGTTCGTGGGCAGGGCCGGTAACGGTCGCTGCAGTTGTTCCTGGTGAACAGCACCTGCCGGGTATTCGCGATTCGAAACTGTTGACACCACAAGAACGTGAAGTTGCGGCCGCGAAGGTTCGGGGCTGGGCACGCGCGTACGGTGTCGGGCACGCGTCGCACGAAGAGTGCGACGTGCTCGGTATGACCGAGGCGTTGCGGCGCGCCGCGAGCGCGCGCTCGCGCAGCTTGGCGATCAGGGTTTTCAACCCGACCGCATCGTGCTCGACGGCAAGTTCGACTATCTCGCGATGCCCGGCGTCGTCCGCACGATCATCAAGGCCGACCAAACAGTGCTCTCCGTGGCCGCGGCATCGGTCGTCGCCAAGACGATTCGCGACGCCATGATGGCCGAAGAGGCCGAGCACTACCCGGCGTACGGCTTCGAATCGAACCGCGGCTATCCCGCGCCCGTGCACAAATGCGCGCTCGCCGGCTACGGCCCGTCGGCAATCCACCGGCGCTCGTGGATCTTCATGGACTACTGCCTCTGGGGCGGCATCGAACGCTTCGACCGGCAGCCAACGCTGTTTCCGCCCGGCCCGAGGTTGCCTGCATGACTGCCGCCACCGACGCACTTGCCGCCCACGCCGACAACGATGCGCGCCCAAACGTTGCGCGAGCTCTTCGCGTCCGATCCGCAACGGGGTGAGCGTCTGCATCTCGAAGCGGCCGGTTGGTACTTCGACTATGCGAAGCACCGCGTCGCCGACGAAACGCTTTCACTGTTGCGCGCGCTCGCCGACGAGCGCGGCTTGCGTGCCCGCATCGACGCGATGTTCCGCGGCGATCACATCAACGTCACCGAAGACCGCTCGGTGTTGCACGTCGCCTTGCGCATGCCGGCCAGTGCGTCGCTCGTCGTCGACGGTGTCGACGTCGTCGCCGAAGTGCAACATGTGCTCACGCAGATGTCGACGTTCAGCGACGCGGTACGCAGCGGCGCGTGGACCGGACACACGGGCCGGCGCGATCCGCAACGTCGTGAACATCGGGATCGGTGGGAGCGATCTCGGCCCGTCGATGGCCTACGACGCGTTGCGCGCGTACAGCCGGCGCGACATGGAGTTCCGCTTCGTGTCGAACGTCGACGGCACCGATCTCGTCGAAGCGGTGCGCGGGTTCGACGCGGCCGAGACGTTGTTCGTGATCTCGTCGAAGACGTTCACGACGTTGGAGACGTTGACGAACGCGCGCTCTGCTCGCGACTGGGTGTTGGGTGCGCTCGGCGGTGACGAGTCGGCGGTCGCGAAACACTTCGTCGCGGTGTCGACAAACGCGGAAAAGGTCGCCGAGTTCGGCATCGACACGAAGAACATGTTCGCGTTCTGGGATTGGGTCGGCGGCCGGTACTCGATGTGGTCGGCGATCGGGTTGTCGTTGATGATCGCAATCGGCCCCGACGCGTTCCGCGAATTCCTCGCCGGCGCGCACGCGACCGACGAGCACTTCCGCACCGCGCCGTTCGAGTCGAACATTCCGGTGACGATGGGCCTGCTCGCGTATTGGTATCGCGAGTATCTCGACGCGCAGACGCAGGCGGTCGTGCCGTACGCGCACGCGCTCGGGAAGTTGCCGTCGTACTTGCAACAGCTCGAGATGGAGAGCAACGGGAAGCGCGTGCAGGCCGACGGCACGCCGGTTTCCGGAAAGACGGGCGAGATCGTGTGGGGCACGCCCGGCACGAACGGCCAGCACGCGTACTTTCAACTGCTGCACCAAGGCACGACGCTCGTGCCGATCGATTTCGTCGGCTTCGACCACGCCCAGCCCGGCGACGAGCTCGGCAATCATCAAGATCTGCTCGTTGCGAATCTGCTCGCGCAAGCGGAAGCCCTCGCGTTCGGCACGAACGATCCCGCGTTGCCGCCGTGGCGCGTGATGCCGGGGAATCGACCGTCGTCGGTGTTCTTCACGTCGCAGTGCACGCCGTTTGCGTTGGGCGCGCTCGTCGCGATGTACGAGCACAAGGTCTTCACGCTCGGGACGCTGTGGGGGATCGATTCGTTCGACCAATGGGGCGTCGAGTTGGGCAAGGTGCTCGCGGGCCACATTGCGGCCGAGGTGGCGCCGGGGGCGGGCGGCGAGCTCACGCACGATTCCTCGACGAATGCCCTGATCCGGCGCTACCGCGGGCGCTCGTCCTAGTCTCTGGTTCTGCCGTGCGGACGCAGCGGAGCCACGGACGGCGCAGCGAGGGAGCCAGAGTTATGGGTCAGCCGATCACGGTCACGATGCGGACGGGCGGACGCCCCGACATCCGGTTCTTCGAGTGCAACCGCTCGATCACCGGGATGGCGATCGAGGTGTACCCGGCGGCCGCCGCAGCCGTTGGCGATCGCCCGCCCGACGTGCTCGCCCGTCGTCTTTTCGAAGCCGGCGCCACGAAGGTGACGGTCTATTCGAACGTGGTGACGGTCGAAGCGCCGGCCGCGACGTGGAGCGGCGGCCTCGAAGACAAGGCGACGTATCTGATCGAGCACCTCTTCGAGTTCTACGGCGACGACGCGGGCTGGTCCTTCGAAGCGCGCGGCGTCGAACCGCAGGAGTCGAAGGTCCAATAGTCCGCCATCTGATGGGTGAGTGAGGTCCGCATAGCGAACCTTTCGACACCATCTGATGGGTGAGTTTCGGTCGGTTGCTTGATCGAACAGGTGTTCGATAAGGTCGGGAGATGGCAGCCGTCGTGGCGCCCACGCTTCCCCCCAAAACCCTTCCCAGAAGAGATCTCGAGGCCCGCGCCCATTTGTACGCGGCGGCGACCAAAGCATCGTCGCCGGTACTCGCGCGCGACCGCCTGCTCGCGGTTGCCGGCCCGATCGGCGAATTGCTCCCAGCCGGAGGTGTTCGACGCGGCGTCACCGTCGCGCTCGACGGCCCGCTCGGCGCGGGGTCGACGACCGTTTCCTGTGCGCTTGCCGCGGCTGCCACCTCCGCGGGCGAGTGGGCCGCGGTCGTCGACCCCGACAGCACGTTCGGTGCCCGCGCCGCGGTCGGCGCGGGTGTCGCGCTCGAACGGTGCGCGATCGTTCGCAACGTTCCGGCCGATCGCTGGTCGACGGTTGTCGCGGCGTTGCTCGAAGGGACGACGGTCGTGGTCGCGAACACGGGCGCGGTCCGGCCGCGTCCCGGTGATGCGCGCCGGCTCATTGCCAAAGCGCGCGAACGGGCAAGCGTTCTCGTCGTCGTCGGTGCGTGGCCCGTCGAAGCGGCGATCCGTTTGCACGCGCGCGGCGGAACGTGGCGGGGACTCGAAAACGGCACCGGTTTGCTCGACAGCCGTGAACTCGACGTGCACATAGAAGCGAAGGAACGCCATGACGCGCACCGGGTGCGTTTGGTGTCCTGACTGGCCGGTCGTCGCGGCCCGCCGGCGCGATGAGCGCTTGCGAAACGTTGCGATTGTCGTGCGCGAACGTGTCGGGAGCCGTGATCTCGTGCGTTCGGCGTCGGCCGAAGCGCGCGCCGACGGTGTGGCACGCGGCATGGCACGCCGTGAAGCCGAAGCGCGCTGCCCGGGTGTCATCTGTGTCGACGCCGACGAAGCGAACGAAGCGCGCGTGTTCGAAGTCGTTGCCCGCGCCGTCGAACGGTTCACGCCGCGCGTCGTGCTCGACCGGCCCGGTCGCTGCGAGTTCCCGACGCGCGGTCCTGCTCGCTATTTCGGTGGCGACGATGCGCTCGCCGATTTGATACGTATCGCGGTTCGCGACGAACTCGGTGAAGACGGTGCCGATGTTCGGGTCGGTATTGCCGACGGTGTGTTCACGGCCCGGCTTGCGGCCCGGCATCAAGCGATCGTGCCCAAGGGTGCGTCGGCGGAGTTCCTCGCGCCGTGGCCGGTGTCGACGTTGGGCGACGACGATCTCGCAAGCCTGCTCGTGCGGCTCGGTTTGCCGACGCTCGGCGCCGTCGCCGCACTCCCGCCCGATGCGGTGCTCGCCCGGTTCGGCACGGAAGGCCGTCGCTTCCACGATCTCGCACGCGGTATCGACCCGGGGCCGCCGGTCTTGGTGTCGCCGCCGCCCGATCTCGTCGAACAGACCGAACTGGATCCGCCCGCCGAACGCGTCGACCAGGCCGCGTTTGCGGCGAAAGAGTTGGCCGACCGGTTGTGCGCGCGGCTGGCTGAGCGCGGACTCGGCTGTACGCGCGTGATGATCGAAGCCGAGACCGAACACGGTGAACGGCTCACGCGCTGTTGGCGCCACGACAACGCGTTGACGCCGGGCGCGCTCGCCGAGCGTGTGCGTTGGCAACTCGACGGTTGGGTGAGCACGGGTGCGACCAGTGCGGGTGTTGCGGTACTGAAGTTGGTCCCCGACGAAGTCGTTCCAGCCGACGGCCGTCAACTCGGGTTCTGGGGTGGCGACCAAGCCGCGCACGAACGCGCCGACCGCGCGCTGGCACGTGTCCAAGGGATGCTCGGTTACGACGCGGTCGTGACAGCCGTTGTGCAAGGCGGGCGCACGCCGGTCGAACAAGTGCGGTTCGTGCCGTGGGGTGAGCCGCGCGAAGAACAATTGCCGTTGGATGCGGCGTGGCCGGGCGCGCTCCCGGCGCCGTTTCCAACGCGCGTTTTCGATCCGCCGGTCGCGGCCGAACTGCTCGACGCGAACGGTGAACCGGTTGCGATCACGGGCCGCGGTGAGCAACGCAACGCACCCGCGTATGTGCGCAGCAAGGTGGTGGCGGGTGCGGTCACCGGCTGGGCCGGCCCCTGGGCGCACGACGTTCGTTGGTGGGATCACCGCGCCCGTCGGCGTTGCGTGCGTTACCAGTTGCTTGTCGACGATGTCGCGTGCATTGCCGTCGTCGCCAACGGCACGGCCGCGATCGAAGCGATTTACGACTGACCAATTCCGTGTTCTTGCGGCATTTCACGACCATATTGGGCGCCGTTTGCCGCAAGAACCCCTGGGTTCCCCCCTCGACAGACGAACGTATGTTCGTATACGGTCGATCTCCCGACGGAGTGGGGGACCGACTGTGTACGCGGAGTTGCACTGTCATTCGAATTTTTCGTTCCTCGACGGGGCGAGCCATCCCGAAGAGTTGGTCGAGGAAGCCGCGCGCCTCGGACTGCACGCGCTCGCGCTCACCGATCACGACGGCTTCTACGGCAGCGTGCGTTTTGCCGAAGCCGCGCGCCCACTGAACCTGCCGACGATCTTCGGCGCCGAGATGACACTCGGCGCACGCGAACCACCCAACGGTATGGCGGATCCGCCCGGTGAGCATGTGCTCGTGCTCGCACAAGGAACCGTCGGGTACGCCCGCCTCGCCAGAGCCATCAGCGAAGCGCAGTTGGCGGGGGAGAAGGGCGCGCCGCGCGCAACGCTCGAACAACTCGCGAACGCGGCACGCGCATCCGTGCACGGTCACGCGCAAAGCGAACACAACGATGCGTGGTTCGTCACGACCGGTTGCCGCAAAGGGACAGTGCCGCGCGCCCTCGCCGACGACGGGCCCAAAGCGGCCGAGCGGGCGCTCCACGAACTCGTCGACGCCTTCGGACGCGAGCGCGTCCTCGTCGAACTCTGGGACCACGGCGATCCGCTCGACCGTCATCGCAACGACGCGCTCGTGCAGTGCGCGCTGCGAGTCGGCGTCGAGATGATCGCGACGAACAACGTCCACTACGCCACGCCCGCGCGCCGCCCGCTTGCCAACGCGTTGGCCGCGGTAAGAGCACGCCGATCGCTTGACGAGATCGACGGCTGGTTGCCGGCCGCCGCCTTTGCTCATCTGCGCAGTCCGGCCGAACAAGCGCGCCGCTTCGCGCGCTGGCCGGGTGCGGTGGAACGCACGGTCGAGATCGCCGATGTGTGCGCGTTCGACCTGAAGCTGGCGGCGCCGCAGCTGCCCGACTATCCGGTGCCGGTCGGGCACGACGAGATGTCGTGGCTGCGCGAGCTCGTGCGGCGCGGCGCGGCCGTCTTCTATCCGTCGTCGCATCCGCAATATGCGCAAGCGATGCGGCAGATCGAATACGAGCTCGGCGTGATCGAACAGCTCGGTTTCCCCGGCTACTTCTTGTTGTTGCACGACATCGTCGAGTTCTGTCGCCGCAGCGATATCTACTGTCAAGGGCGGGGGAGTGCGGCGAACAGCGCGGTGTGTTACGCGCTCGGTGTCACGAAAGCCGATGCGGTCGCGCTCGGCTTGTTGTTCGAACGTTTCCTTTCGCCCGAACGCGACGGTCCGCCCGACATCGATCTCGACATCGAACATCAACGCCGCGAAGAAGTGATCCAGTACGTGTACGAGCGCTACGGGCGCGATCGCGCCGCGCAGGTTGCCAATGTGGTCACGTACCGGCCGAAGAGCGCGTTGCGCGAGATGGCGAAAGCAACCGGGATTCCGCCCGGTCAGGCCGACGCGCTCGGCAAGTGGGTCGATCGTTGGGCGGCCGGCCCCGAAGCCTTCGCCGAACTCGCTCCCGACGACGTTGCGTCCCAAAAGCGTCTGGCAGACGCCTCAGGGACGCATCGTCAGTCAGCGCGATATGAGCGCCGTTTCGAACGGACGCAAAACGATCGCATGCGCGACGGCGTGCCGATCGACGGCCCGGACGCGACGACGCGTCCGCCTGCAATCCCGCCGCTCGCGCTCCAACTCGCGAGTGAGGTGCTCGACTTCCCGCGCCACCTCGGGATCCATTCGGGCGGGATGGTGATGGCCGACCGTCCGCTCGTCGAGTTCTGCCCGGTCGAGTGGGCGCGCATGGAAGGCCGTTCGGTCCTCCAGTGGGACAAGGACGATTGCGCGGCCGCCGGTCTCGTGAAGTTCGACCTGCTCGGGCTGGGCATGCTGACGATGTTGCATCTCGCGGTCGACACGGTGCGCGGCCAAGGCGTCGAGATCGACCTGGCGACGATCCCCCAAGAAGACGAGGTCTACGACCTGTTGTGCGCGGCCGACACCGTGGGCGTGTTCCAAGTCGAAAGTCGCGCCCAGATGGCGACGCTGCCGCGCTTGCGTCCGAGAACGTTCTACGACCTCGTTGTCGAAGTTGCGTTGATCCGCCCCGGCCCGATCCAAGGCGGATCGGTGCACCCGTACCTCAGGCGGCGCAACGGCGAAGAAGAAGTCACGTACATCCATCCGTTGACGAAGCCGTGCCTCGAAAAGACGTTGGGTGTGCCGCTGTTCCAAGAACAGCTCATGCAACTCGCGGTCGACTGTGCGGGCTTCAGCGCGGCCGAAGCCGACCAACTCCGCCAAGCGATGGGTTCGAAGCGATCGCAGGCCCGCATGGCGCGGATGCGCGAACGGCTGATGGAAGGCATGGCCGAGCGCGGCATTACCGGCGACACCGCCGAACAGATCTACACGAAGCTCGAAGCGTTCTCGGCGTTCGGCTTCCCCGAAAGCCACTCGGTGAGCTTCGCCTATCTCGTGTACGCGAGTTCGTGGATCAAGTACCACTATCCGGCCGAGTTCGCGGCGTCGCTGCTCAACGCGCAACCGATGGGGTTCTATTCGCCGCACACGATCGTGCGCGACGCGCGCCGCCACGGTGTGCACGTGCTCGGCCCCGATCTCAACGCGTCGACGCCGCGACGCCACACTCGAGCCGCGCCCGCTCGACGTCGAGCCGATCGGCCGGCCCTTGCGCGGGTTCCACGCCGATCCTTCGCACTTGGCGATCCGTCTCGGTCTGCGATCGGTACGAGGGCTCCACGACGCGTTGCTCGATCGCGTCGACGATGAACGCGCCGACCACGTTTTCACCGATCTCGAAGATTTCGTGCGCCGCACGGGCGCGACCGTCGACCAAGTCGAAGCGTTGGCAACGGCCGGCGCGTTCGAACAATGCTTCGGTCAGTCGCGCCGGGCTGCGCTGTGGGCCGCGGGCGCGCTCGGTACGGCCCGCCCGAACGCGCGTCAGGACGGCACGGTTGTCGAGACGTTGCCCGGTGTCGTCACGGGCACCGACGCGCCGCCGCTGCCGGGCATGACAGAAATGGAGACCGTGCACGCCGACTTGTGGGCGATGGGCATCTCGGTTGGTCGGCATCCGACGGAGTTCGTGCGGGCCGAACTGCAACGCCAAGGTGTTGTCACGAGCGCCGATCTCCGGGACATTCCCGACCGCACCGTGGTCGAGGTCGCCGGTGTCGTCACACACCGCCAGCAACCGGCAACCGCCAAGGGCACCGTGTTCTTGAACCTCGAAGACGAAACCGGTCTCGTGAACGTGATCTGTTCCAAAGGCGTATGGAAACGCTTCCGCACTGTTGCACGCGGCGCGCCCGCGTTACGCGTGCGCGGTGTGCTCGAAAAGCATCAAGGCGTCACGAATTTGGTCGCGGGGCGGATAACGCGCCTGCCGATCAGCTTGGCCGACGCGCTCCGCTCCCGCGACTTTCATTGACGCGCCGGCGTGCCCCCGCCACGAGAGCAATACCGGCGAACAGGCTGATGAGGCCGATCGGAAGCGCCCCGGCGCCGCCCCCGGTGAACGGAAGCGATGAGGTCGTTGTCGATGTCGGCGGGACGGTCGAACCGAGCGGCGCGAGCGTGCTCGAAGACGAACTTGTGGGATTGCTCGTCGACGTTGACGACGACGAGGTCGAAGCAAAGATCGTCGACGGTGAGATCTCGATGCTCGTTGTCGACGTGCTCGTCGTCGACTGATCGAACTCGAACGTCGTCTCGGTCGTCGATGTCGAAGTACTCGTGCTCGTACTGGTCGACGTCGACGTACTTGACGTTGACGTGCTCGATGTCGAAGACGACGACGATGACGGACCGGTCGAGGTTGTGGTCGTCGCACCGCTTTCGCACGCGCAGAACTGTTTCGACGTCATCTGCACCGGCGCGTTCCCGTGCGGTGACGACATGAACTGTGCGAAGTGGGGCCCGGCCCATTTCACGCCTTGCAGCGTCACGAAGATCTCTTGGCCGGGTGCGAGCGCATACGTCGTGTGGACGGGGCTTCCCGGTTCGTCTTTGACGATGAATGGAATCGCGGGCGCGCTGAGCTTGTCGCCTTGTGTGATCCAGAACGTGATCGTCGTCGGTCCGAGTTGTTTGTCGTTCGGATCGGAATGGTTGGTCCAGTTGAAGACGTCGAAGTCTGGGTTCGTCGCCTTGGGCGGACACAACTTGATCAAGTGAATGCGAGAACGGCCGGGCGGTGGGCTCGCGTCGGCAATGCCGGCGAGGGAGAACACAGCAACGACGACCACTGCGCCCGTCAGCACAGCCGCGAGAACGCGACGACGGGCAAGCCCCTTCTGCCCCAACATTCTTTGCCCCTCTACTTCAGCCCCGCAATCGGCAGCATGCCAGATCGCGAACGCAAAGCGGCGCAACGTCGAAGGGAATTTGCAATTGACTGCGCCCCTGGCAAATCAAACCAGGGGCGCAGTCACACGTGCGACGGATTCGGCGCTACGCGCTGTGGGTGCGCACCGCCTTGCGCCGCCGCGACCCGATGAGGAGCGCGCCACCGGCGAGCAAGCTGATCAACGCGAACGGCACCGCGCCGCCGCCACCTCCGGTGAACGGCAGCGTTCCGTGGGCCACCGTGGTGGTCGAGCCGTTGGCGACGATCGTCGACGTCGTTGCGACCGTCGAACCGGCCTCGGTGATCGTCGTCGTCGACTGCGGGATCGTGCTGGTCTCGTTTGCAGTCGTCGTCGACGTGACCGGGATCGTCGTGGTCGACGTCGAGCCGGCCTCGGTGATCGTTGTCGTCGACTGCGGCATCGAGGTGCTCGTCGAAGTCGACGTGGTGCTCGAGTCGTTCGCAGTGGTTGTCGACGTGACCGGGATCGTCGTGGTCGATGACGTGACCGGGATCGTCGAAGTCGAAGTCGAAGACGTCGAAGTCGACGACGTGCTCGAGCTCGTGCTGCTGGACGAGGTCGAGGAGGACGAAGACGAACTCGACGACGAGTTGTTGCCGAACGTCGTCGACGTGGTCGTGGTCTCCTGCGGGCTGCTCACTTCGACCGAGTGCTCGAGGTCGATGTGCTCGCCCCAGAGGTGACCGAGGATCGATGACGAACCCGAACCGCCCGAGCCGTAGTGGATACCCGTCGTCGGAGTGACGATGTCGCCGACCCACGGGCCGGTGTCGACTTCGAAGCCATTCGTGTCACTCGGCGCCGGAATACCGGCAACTTCGGTGTACACGTCGCTCGGCACGTAGCCGGCCTGGTTGGTCGAAGTGATCTTGCCGAGCTCGACCTTGGCGCACACGAACAGGCGCATGCCCTTCGTGAAGTTGATGGTGACGCCACTGCCGAAGTCGATGTTGTCGACGTAGTAGTCGCCGGCGCCGTTGAAGTTCAGCGTCGACGTGCCACCGGCCTTGATGTCGCCCCAGTTACCCGGCGTCAAGGTGATCGTCGAGCTGTTGCCGTCGATGATGTCCGGCGTGTGGTTCGTCGCGCAGTACTGCGCCGCGTTCGGCCACTCCGTCGGGATGGGACCGCTCGGCAAGTCGACGGCGGCCGCGTTGGCCACGTGATTGATCGTGCCGATCGTCGACGTGGCTTGCTTCGTCAACGTGCCCGCGTACGTGACCGTGCCGCTGATCCCCGTTTGGTTCTGCAAGTCAACGTCTTGCACGATGCGCGCGTCGCCGACGATGTGCGCGCCACCCGAGAGGTGCAACGCCTCACTCGGGTTCGGCGCCGGTGCGACGCGGTTGTTGACCGAACCGACGAGCCCGGTGACCGTGCTCTCGAATCCGATGTGCACGCTGTTCGTGCCGAACACTTCGTATTGGTCGTAGGTCGTCGTTGCCGACGCCGAACCGACCGTCACCGCGATCGTCGCCGCTGCAATCAACCCGCAGACCGCAAATGCGGCTACCGCGTTCCTACGTACACGGCCTCGTTGCCGTCCCACAGCTCTCGCCCCTTTGTCATCCCGACGCGCCGAAGCGCTCTCCCGGCCGGTTCAACGTGCACGGCCCGAGGTTCGTTGACGCTGTAAGCGAGCTGACCCAAGAAATGGGTCGTTCGGCCTGGTCAGGCCGGACGCTCAGGTGACGCGGGTCACGTAATGGTGATCTGCACGCTGGTTCCGTAGATGTCCAGCGTGTACAGCCCGGGGTCGAGGAAGCCGGCGCCCGTGCGCATGCGGATGACCTCGTTGTAGGTGATGGTCGCGCCCGGGGCGATGGTGCTCACGACCTGGCCTTCCGACGCGTCCCAGTCGGGCGCGATCTCGCCCGCGCCGACGACCTTCACGCGCCGGCACGCTTGGGCGCACTCTTTGAAGTCGATCGTTTGCGTGGTGGTCGTGTTGTTCATCACGGTCACGGTGACCGTGATGAACGCGTTCGTGGCCGACGCCGACGACGTGGGGTTGGCGGTCGCATTCCAGATCACACCGGTCGGAGCCTGCGTCGTTCCGCCGTCACCGCCGCTGTTCGGCACCGTGCCGTTCGTTGTGCCGCCGACCGGATCCGGGTTCGCCAGCGGGTTCCCTGAAGGGTCGCCGCCGTTGCTTGCTGGTGTCGTGCCGGGCGTGGCGTTGGTCATGCCCGCCGTTGCTGCCACCACCGTTCGCGTGCGACGAACCGTTGCCACCCTGCTTCGGTTGCGCGGTGGTCGGACTCACCGAGGTCGCGGGGCCGTGGCCCGGCGCGGGGTTCGGTCCGTTCGCGTGGTCGGCCGCCGCGTTCTGGATGCGCACGGTTTGCTCGGTCCGGAAGTAGCGGTTCGCCGTCACGGCGGCACCGAACAGCAATACTGCGCACGTCGTCGTGGCGCCGATGCGGCGCACCGTCCGCCGTTTGGCTTCCCGCATGACGCCTTCGACGCTCGGCCGCAGCTGCACGGGTTCGTGATCATCGAATTGTTCGAACATCACGCCTCCCTGCTTCCGCCGAGCGCGGCCCGCAAGGCCGCCAGGCCTCGCGACGCGTGGGTCTTCACGGTGCCGGTCGAGCACCGCAACTGACGGGCGACCTCGAGTTCGGGGAGGTCAGCCACATAACGCAGGAGGACCACTTCGCGTTGACGTTGCGGCAAGGTTTCGAGGGCGCGGTGCAGGTCGACGCGGTCGGCCGCGATCGGATCGCTGGTGCGCGGCGACGTCTGCAGGTACCGCAGCGCCGACCGCCGGCGCCGCCACCGATCGAGCGACAGGTTCGTGGTGACGTGTGCGGTCCAGGCCTCGGCGTAACCGCCGTCGGTGAGGCGCCGCCAACGCTGGCATGCCCGGATGCACGCTTCTTGCGCGATGTCTTCGGCGTCTTCGCGGTCGCCCAACAACCGGAACGCGATGCGATACGCGTTGCGGTACAGCGTCGGGTACGCGTCGACGAACTCTTCTTTGGAAAGCGTGACCGCGGGCGCGACCGCGCTGAGAAGCGGCACGTCGACGGAAACCGCGCGGGGACCCGGTGCCACCGAGAGCTCCCGTTTGCGCATCCGTCGCGCCACCCTGTGCCCTTTTCGCGGTCTCGTTGCTTGCGTGCTCAGCGCGGTTTCCCCTCCGGCAGGAGGCGGCACCGCCTCCCGTTACGTGTGCGTGTTCGGGCGTGGCCGCCCGAGTGCCGGAATCCCGCTCGCGAGGAGACAGCTCCGGCCCAACCCAATTTCGGCGGACAGGCCCGATGGCGTGAAGGGCAACGTCGCGCGATGTGACAGAACTGCTGTTCTGGACGTGGTCGCCGCAATGGCGAACGCCGAGCCCCAACGGGCCCGGAATCTCTCGGTACGCACAGCTCTCCCCTGGGCAGCTCCGCCCGGGGGCGGGGCTGCAAGGCCCCTTCGTGGCACACGTCCCACGTCGTGCCGTCTGTGATGATAACTGCACTTCGCGCGAATTGAAACCTGGCCACCCGGCCCTTGACTACGAAACGTGGCCGAATTCGGGCACAAGAAAGGCCGGGCCCGAAAGCCCGGTCTCCCGCCCCTCTGCCCCCCGATTTGGTCAGAACGTAAAGGTTGTTTCCTCGGTTGTCGTGGTCGTCGAGGTCGACGTGCTCGTGCTCGTGCTCGTGGACGTCGAGGTCGAAGTCGACGTGCTCGTGCTACTCGTCGTCGTTGTCGTCGACGGCGGCGACGTCGCGTTCACGTGCACGCTGTGTTCGAGGTCGACGTGTTCGGCCCACAAGTAGCCGTTGATGTTCGCGTTGCCCGAACTTCCCGATCCGTAGTGGATACCACTCGTCGGTGCGACGATGGTGCCGACGAACGGTCCGTCGGAGACTTCGAAGCCGTTCGTGTCGGCCGGCTTCGGAATGCCGGCGATCTCGACGTACACGTCTTTCGGCTGCAGGTTCGTGGGCGACAACTTCGAGATCGCGCCGAACTGCAACTTGTTGCACACGAAGATCTTCACGCCCGGAGTGAGCGTCAGTTGCAGCCCACCGGTCTTGATGTCGCCGGCGAAGAAGTAACTGCCCGCACCGTTGAACACGAGCTTGGTGTTCGTTCCGGCGTGAACAAAGCCATATTGCCCGGGCGTTACCGTGATCGTCGTGCCGCTGTTACGCGAGAAACTCGTGTGCGTGTTGATGCTCGACTGCGTACAGAACGACGCCGGGCTCGGCGACGCCGGCCACTGTGACGGGATCGACGTCGGCAGTTGGGGGTTGCCGACGACCGCAGCGCCACGGGACGACGTCGAAGAAAACGTGTGCGCACCGCTGTACGTCAATGTGCCGGTGATCTTCGTTTTGTTGTTCATGCTGACCGCGCCCGGCCCGACGCGCGCGTCACCGATGATTTGCGCACCACCGTCCATCTTCAACGCGGTGCTTGTGTTCGGAAGCGGTGCCTTGCGGTCGTTCGCACCACCGACGAGACCGGTGACCACGCTCTCGTAACCGATGTGCGAGCTGTTCAGACCGAACACCGTGAACTGACTGATGTCCAGTGGCTGCGGAACCGCCCCCGCTGGATGCATTGCGATAAGTGTCATCAAGCCCGACGTCGCAACTGTGGCTGCGACCGCGGTCGCAACCAGAGCGCGGCGAACAAGCCCGCGTTGCCGTTCCATGAGCCTTGCGTCCTCCCTGTGAGATCAGGGCGGAACGACGAAGAACGCGGCGGTCAAGCAGCCGCTTCAGGATGCGCCGTGATTGACCACGCGCGCGAGCCATGCTTTTTCGCCCCTCTGCCCCATGCACAGCACCCGCAGGTTGCCAGATTTGCCCTAATGAGTCAAACGGGATGTTCCCAGCGAAACGGGCCGTCCCGGTCCGGGACGGCCCGCGGCCCTGGTCAGAAGGTGAAAGTGGTTTCGTCGGTCGTCGTCGTGGTCGATGTCGGCGCCGTCGAAGTGCTCGTCGAGCTGGACGTACTCGACGTGCTCGAACTCGACGTGCTTGTCGACGTCGAACTCGATGTCGACGTACTCGACGAGGTGGTCGTCTTGGGCGCCTTCGTCGTGGTCGTCCGCGGCGGCTTCGTCGTCGGAGGCGTTCCGTTCGGACTGCAGTTGCAGTACTCGTCGGTTTTCATCGCCGTCGGCACACCGTTCACGACCACCGTGTAGAACACGTAGTACTTGTGGTCGGTCGGAATGTTCGACTTCCACGGCCACGTCGAGGGTGCCGTCCACGTCGTGTCGCCCGGCGGCAAGTTCATCGCCGCTGACACCAAGCCGTTCTTCGGAATGAAGTAGCGGTCGGCGATGACGACGTTGGTCAACGTCGTGCCCGTCAGGTTGTGAATGACGAACACCGGCGCGTACTTCTGCTTCGGGTCCGACTTACACAACTTTTCGAGCGTCACGTACTGCCGCCCCGGCGCCGACGCCTGGGCGAAGTTCGTGATCGCGACGAGCGCGGTGCCGATCAACGCGAGACCGGCAACGGCCGACAGCACACGACGCCGGCGAAGACCGGCGCGACGAAATTGCTTGAGTTCCACGAGTCTGCCCCCCACTCACTGCCCCTCGACTCGGTCCCGACATTTTGTGCGCAGCTGCACACTCTTCGCAAGTCGGGCGATCCGGGCACCGGCGTGACGCCGGGGTTCGGCGCGACAATCCGGGAATGACCACAACGATCGGCCCGTGCATCTCGGCTGATTCGCACGTCACGGAACCGCCCGGCACGTACTCGATCGGATCGATCCCAAGTACCGGGACCGGGCCCCGCGCATGCACTACCACGACGATGCTCGGCGACGTGATGCTCATCGACAACGGCAAGAGCCTCGTGCCGTTCTGGCTCGTCGCGGCCGCGGGCCGACCGACCGAAGAGGTTCGCCTCGACAGCCACAAGCGCTTCGACGACCTGTGGCGCGGCGGTTGGGATCCGGTCGCGCGCCTCGCCGACCAGGACACCGACGGTGTCGTCGCCGAAGTCATCTATCCGTCGGTCGGCATGTTGCTCTGCAACCATCCCGACGTCGACTACCAGCGCGCGTGCTTCAACGCGTACAACCTCTGGATCGCGGAGTTCTGCGCGACCGCGCCCGACCGTCTGATCGGCCTCGGGCAGACCGCGCTCGTCACGCCCGAGGACGGCATTCGCGACCTCGAGGAGATGAAGTCGCTCGGACTGCGGGCGTGATGTTGCCCGGCATCCCGCCCGAGAAGGATTACGACGATCCCGATGTACGACGAGATGTGGGACGCGATCATCGATCTCGAGCTACCGCCGTCGTTCCACATCCTCACGAGCCGCAGCGACACGCCCGTCGCCGACCACGTTCGCGGTCCGAAGCTCAACAGCTTCATGACGCATCGTGCGCGGCAACCAGGACATCATCGGCACGCTGATCTTCGGCGCGGTGTTCGAACGTCATCCGGATTTGCGCGTCGTGTGCGTCGAGGCCGACGCGGGATGGGCGCCGCACTGGATGTACCGCGCCGATCATGGTTACGACCGGCATCGCAACTGGCTCACGGCGGGGGAGTTGACGCGCCGGCCGAGCGAATGGTTCGCCGACAACGTGTATCTGACGTTCCAGGACGACTGGGTCGCGTTCCGCATGGCGAACCTCATGAACATCGAACGGCTCATGTGGGCCAACGACTTCCCGCACAGCGACGCCACGTGGCCGAACAGCCAGGCGCTGTTGGCCGAACATGCGCGGCAGCTCGACGAGCACTCGCGGCAGCCGCATCCTCCACGACAACGTCGCCGAGCTTTACAAACTCACCGTGTAATCCCGATGCGTCGTTCAACCCGGCTGAGGCGGGTTCAGCGACGCATCAGAGGAGGGCGGCGTGGCGGCGCGCCGCGAGGTTCAAGAGGATGTACCGCAAGATGCGGTCGCGTTCGGCTTCGCGGATCAACACGAATTCGATCCGCGTCATGATCTTGCCGATGCTGGGCAGCACTTCGCGCGGCAGCACGCGTCCGACGACAACGATCGGGCCGTCGTCGTCGAGCGCGAACGAAATGACGATCGTCATCCCGCCGGTGAGCGGGTAATCCGAAACGACTGCGCACCCACCACCACCGAGGTCGCGCACCTCGGCCTCGAACGGGTACCAGGCTTGGGTCGCGGCATCGAGCACCGTGCAGCTCGCCGGCACCGGACTGAACACACGCGCGTACGCGCGCCGCTGCACCGGCGTCGTCAGATTCGGTTCCGACACGACGAGCCGCGTCGTCCCGACGCGCACAACCGGGACGTGGATGAGATACACGCTGAAGCGGTCCAGCGACGTGATCTGCACCTCTTCGATGGCTTTCCACTCGCGCGGAAGCATCTCGTCGTCGGGCGTCGCCAGCGTGATCTGTCCGTCTTGCACGAGGTCGACCACCATGCGCCACGGCGGCTCGTCGGGCGTCGCCGCAACCAGCACCGAATGGCCGATTTCGAGAAGCGGGACGCTCTTCATGCGTTATGTATCGGAGTTTTGGTCCGTTGATGTGACTTCAGACCGAGTGACGTTCGTCGCAGACTCACCGGACTCCGGGGTAAACTTCTCCGGTTCCGGAGAGTTCCGGAGGTCGATTCCGATGGCTGACCCGCCCAGTTCCTCATGCCCCGTCTTCCACGTCGTGTCGGCGCGCGCTTCGTCGCGTTCGTCCGCGCGGACATCTCCGGAGTCCGCGCGGGCTTCGTCGCGCTCCTGATCTCCTCGGGTGGCGATCTCGTCACCGGCGTCACCTTCGCCATCATCAGCAACACCCTCGACCTGCTTCCCGGCCTGCGTCGTCCTGGTCCCGGCCGCGATCGGCATGCGGGGCAACGTGTTCGGAGCGCTCGGCAGCCGGCTCGGTACGCAGATCCACACCGGCACGTTCCGGTTCTCGCGCCGCATCGACACGCTAGGTCGGTCAGAACATGTCGGCATCGATCCTGTCGTCGCTTTCGATCTCCGCCGCTGCTCGCGGTGCTGGCGAAGGTGATGTGCGGATGCCTTCCGCCTCCACAGACGTCGATCTCGATCGGCGACTTCATGGTCATCTCGGTGATCGGCGCGATCCTCTCGTCGGTCGTCGTGCTCGTGCTGACCGTCGGCGTCGCCGCGTTCTGCGCGCACCGCGACCTCGACCTCGACAATGTGGCCGCACCGATCGTCACGGCCGCGGGCGACATGGTGACGCTGCCGAGCCTGTTCCTCGCCACGTACCTGCTCGGCATTCCACTTCTCACGCCCGTGCTCGCGATCGCGTGTGCGGCGATCGGTATCGGCGCGGCGGTCGTCGGTATCGGCGTGCAAGGCCTTCCGATCATGCGGCGCATCATCATCGAG
The DNA here is from genome assembly GCA_963841195.1 of uncultured Actinomycetes bacterium. Classification (GTDB taxonomy): domain Bacteria; phylum Actinomycetota; class Acidimicrobiia; order IMCC26256; family PALSA-610; genus CAWJBX01. The sequence continues at coordinate 155,174 of CAWJBX010000009.1, forward strand.
TCGCTGCCGATCCTTGTTGCTCGCGGGCGTCGTCGACATTTTCGCCGGCATCACGATTCAGCAACGGCTTCAAGTCGTTCCTCAAGTATCCGGCGCTGCTCGTGCTCGTGCCCGCGTTCCTCGAGGACTCCGGTTCGCTCGGCGCGATCCTGTCGGCGCGCGTCTCGACGAAGCTGCACCTCGGCACGCTCGGCGAGGAGGGCCGCTCGTCGTGGCGGCGGCGTCACTGAACGACGTGATGCTCGTGTACCTGTACGCGATCCCCGTGTTCGTGTTCTTCGGGCTGACGTCGACGGTCGTCGGCCGACGTCGCTCGAACAAGGCGAGCCCCGGGCATCCTCGACATGCTCGGCGTCAGCCTGATCGCCGGGCTTCTTGGCCACGACGTCTTCGGTCGTGGTCGGGCTTCTACTCCGCCGTCGCGACCTACCGGTTCGGGCTCGACCCCGACAATCACGGTATTCCCCTGGTCACGTCGAGCCTCGATCTGCTGGGTGCGCTGTCGCTTATCCTGGCGATCGTGATCCTCGGGCTCGCCTGAGCGGACCCGCGAGGAGCCACTTCCAACAATGGACGAACGACCACGAAATCTGAAGGCCATGTTCTCGGAGGCGAAAGACACCTCCGAGCTCATGGTCGATCTCGGCTACGCCGCAATCTTCTTCGGCGACGACGCGCATGGCCGACGAGGTGCACGAGCTCGAGGAACGTACTCACCGAGCTCGTGCACGAGATGCGCGAGGTGTGCGTGCTCGCGGTCGCAACGAAGCGCGACGCCGAGCAGATGTCGAGCGTGCTGCACGTGGTGTCGGCGATCGAACGGATGGGGAACGCGGCGGTCGACATTTCGCGTGTCGTCACGCACCGCCTCGGCATCCCGGCCGTCGCTCGTCGCCGACCTCGGCGGGGCCGAAGAGGTGTCGCACCGCGTGCGCGTGCGGCCCGAGTCGCAGCTCGCGAACCGGTCGCTCGACGACGTCGAGCTTGCCGATGAAGGTCGGCATGCGCGTCGTGGCGATCCGGCGCGGCCGCGAATGGCTCATCGACCCCGACGGCGACGAGCATTCTGCTGCCCGACGACGTGCTGATCTTGCGCGGCGCCCGCGAAGGCATCGACGAGGTGCGCGAGCTCGCGGGCGCGCCGGTGTGGCGGCCCGCGGGCGTCGAAGAAGACCCGGCAATCTCCGACCTCGACCGTGCGGTCGACGTGCTCGTCGAGATGAAGAACGTGTCGGAAGCGGCGGTCGGTCTCGCCTACAGCGCGCTGCTCCTGAACGACCAGGGCCTCGCCGCGCAGGTGACGCAGCTCGAGGACCGCCTCGACGAGATGCGCGAGCAGCTCGAGCTCTGGGTGTTGCGCGCGAGCGCCGAGACGGTCGATCCGTCGGGGCTGCGCGGCTTGCTGCATCTCGGCGCAGCGTCGGAAGAAGTCGGCGACGCCGCGCAACAACTCGTGTGGCTGGTCGAACAGGAAGAAGAGATGCACCCGGTGCTCGCGGTCGCGCTCGGTGAAGCCGACGAGGTGTTCGTGCAGTATCCGATCGCGCCGGGCAGCGCGCTCGACGGCTTCGTCGTCGCTGGCACACAGATCGGCGACGACACCGGCTTTCACCTGCTCGCGATTCACCGCGATGGCCGCTACTTCTACCGCCCGCGTCGCATCACGTTGGCGTCGGGCGACGAGATCCTCGCGACCGGGCCGTGGGAAGGTCGCGCCGAACTCGGCGCAGCAGTGTGGTTTCCGGCTCATCGAAGACGACGACACCGGCGCCGTCGAACTGGTTCCCGCCGACGCCAAGTAAGGCGGGTTGGCAGGAAAACGCGCTGAATGGGCGGCGGCCGTAATCCCCAGTAAGAGCGACGCGCCGCCGATGAACGCGGCTGCGACGTAGCCGAGCGCGACCTGATTCGCTTTGCGCGCTTGCAACATCGCTTCGGTGACGAGCACGCCCCCGATGATGCCGCCGATGTGCGCGGCGATCGACACGTTCGTGATGACGAAATAGTCGAGGAACAAGTTGATGAGGATCAACGGACCGAGGCCGGTGTCCCAGAAGCGCACGCCCGGCGTTGCATCACGAGCGTCGCGGCGGCCGCCAAACCGAAGCAACCGCCCGACGCGCCGCCCGAGAGCACGTTGGGCTGCATGACGAGCGCGGCCGCGGCGCCGGCGAGCACGGAGACGACGTAGATGGTCGTGAACCGGATCGAGCCCGCGCCGGGCTCGAGGATCTGGCCGACGATCCAGATCAAGAACATGTTGAACAAGATGTGCAAGAAGCCGAAGTGCACAAGCGAGTGGGTGAACATCCGGTACCACTCACCGTTGTGTACGTCGGGTCCGTAGAGCGCGAGGTCACGCGATGTCTGGCCCAGCCCGTCCCAGCGACCGTCGCGCAACGCGATGAGGACGAATGCGATGACGTTGACGAGGATGATCGCTTTCGTGGCGGCCAGGTCGATGCCTTTGACCCGGCGCCGCAACCGTTCGCTTCCGGAGGGTGTGCCGGCGCTCACGCACTCGACACAGTGCGATCCGACCGATGCCTCTTGCAAACACTCCGGGCACGCCGGACGGCCGCAGCGCGTGCAGTGGCGGCCCGTCACACGGTCGGGGTGGCGATAACACGTCGTCGGCGCACTCGGCGGCGTCGGCTGCGGGTCCGGCTGCATCGTTCCTGCACGGTACCGGCTCCGATGGTCGATGCCGGCGCGGCGCGAGAGCGCGGTTAGTTTCAAGCGCGTGGCTCAGGTTGATGCGGCCGAACGCGGGCTGACCGCCGACGAGGTCGCGACCCGCGTCCGGGAAGGGCAGCGTCAACTTCTGCCGACGAGCACACGAGCCGGACGTTGGGCGAGATCGTCCGCGCCAACGTCTTTACGCGCTTCAACGCACTCCTCGGCACGATGTTCGTCTTGATCCTGATCTTCGGTGCGGGTCAGGACGCGCTCTTCGGTTTCGTGCTCTTGTTCAACACGCTGATCGGCGTCATACAGGAGTGGCGCGCCAAGCGGACGCTCGATCGTCTCGCGGTGTTGTCGGCGCCGCGCGCGCATGTCGTGCGCGACGGCGCGGTCGCCGATATTCCGGTCGAGGACATCGTGGTCGACGACGTCTCTCGAACTGCGTACCGGCGACCAGGTTCCCGCCGACGGGACCGTGCTCTCGAGCGACGGGCTCGAAGTCGACGAGTCGTTGCTCACCGGCGAATCAGATCCCGTGTCGCATCATCCCGGCGACGACGTTCGTTCGGGCAGCATCGTCGTCGCGGGAAACGCGCGCATGCGTGCCACGGCCGTCGGCGCCGACGCGTACGCGCGACAAGCTCGCGATCGAAGCGCGCCGGTTTGCGCTCGTGCGTTCGGAGTTGATGGACGGCATCAACACGATCTTGCGCTACGTGCAATGGGCGCTGATCCCGACCGCGGCGCTCCTCGCGCTCAGCCAGTTCCAGACGCCACACTCGAGTACGCGCGAGGCGATCGCGGGTGTCGTGGCCGGCGTCGTCGCGATGATCCCCGAAGGACTCGTGCTGCTGACGAGCGTTGCGTTTGCGGTCGCCGCGGTTGCGCTGGCGCGCAAGTCGGTGCTCGTGCAGGAACTTCCCGCGGTGGAGGGGCTGGCCCGTATCGACGTCGTGCTGCTCGACAAGACGGGCACGCTCACCGAAGGTGCGATCCAGTTCGACCAGGTGCACCCGCTCGACGAGGGTGATCACGCCATCGACGACGCCCTGGGCGCGTTGGCCGACGACGAGCACGGCAACGCGACGCTCGTGGCGCTCGGGCACGCGTTCCCGCCGCCGCAAGGGTGGGAGCGCACCGAATCGACGCCGTTCTCGTCGGCGCGCAAGTGGAGCTCGGCGACATTTCGCGACCAGGGCACGTGGATCCTGGGCGCACCCGAAAACGTGCTGCACGACCGATCGGCCGACGACCCGGTGCGCAGCCAGGCCAACGAGCTCGCGGCACTCGGCCAGCGCGTTGTGTTGCTGGCGCGCAGCGAAGCCGAGACGTTGAACGACAAGCTGCCGCCCGACGTGCAGGCGGCCGCGCTCGTCGTGTTCGAGGAACAGATCCGGTCCGACGCCGCCGACACGCTGGCGTACTTCGCGCGCCAAGGCGTGCGCAGCATCGTGATCTCGGGTGACAACCCGCGCACGGTCGGTGCGGTCGCGGCGCGCGTCGGCATCGACGGCGCCGACCACCCGATGGACGCGCGCGAAGTCGGCGACGACGACTGGTCGGACACGCTGAAGCGCGCGTCGGTGTTCGGTCGCGTGACGCCCCAGCAGAAGCGCGCAATCGTGCACGCCCTGCAAGGCGATGGGCACGTCGTTGCGATGACCGGTGACGGTGTGAACGACGCGTTGGCGTTGAAAGACGCCGACATCGGTGTTGCGATGGGCAACGGCGCGCCCGCGACGCGGGCGGTCGCCCAAATTGTCTTGCTCAACAGCGAGTTCGCGACCATGCCGAGCATCGTCGGCGAAGGCCGGCGCGTGATCGCGAACATCGAGCGCGTCGCCAACCTGTTCGTGACGAAAACGTTCTACGCGATGCTGCTCGCGATCCTGATCGGTATCGCGCGGTGGCCGTATCCGTTCCTGCCGCGCCATCTGACGATCATCAGCAGCCTCACGATCGGCATTCCGGCCTTCTTCCTTGCGCTCGGGCCGAACGAACGCCGTTACGTTCCCGGTTTCATCAAGCGCGTCGCGCGCTTCGCGGGCCCGTGCGGGTTGGTGGCGGGCACGGCGACGTTCGTCTCCTACGCGATTGCATACAACGCGTCGAACGTCACGGTCGACGAAGCGCGCACGGCCGCAACGCTGACGCTCGCGGCGATCGGGCTGTGGATCTTGGGCATGTTGGCGCGGCCGATCACACCGCTGCGCGGGCTGCTGGTGGGCGCCATGATCGGCGCTTTCGCGATCCTGCTCGCGGTTCCCTGGCTGCGCGACTTCTTCGCGCTCTCGATCCCGCGCGGCAACATCGCGCTCGAAGCCTCGTTGTGCGCGCTGGTCGGCATCGTTGTGCTCGAGACGGGCTGGCAGGTTGCGCAGTGGCGGTTACCGAAGGACGCGCGTACGGCGCGCTTCGCGCGGCGACCGCCGGTCAGCAGCTGAGCGTTCCGGGGTCCGGGCGTTCAATCGGGTTCACGGGCGGGGTGCCGTTCGACGACGGCGCCGGGCCTTGTGACGTCAACCGGCCGAAGTCGGTGGTCAGCCAGATCCCGTGGTCGGGCGCGCAGTACGCACCGATGCCGACGTGCGTGAAGCCGTTGTTCAACATGTTCGTGCGGTGGCCGTCGGACATCATCCACGCCTTGTGCAAGTCGCCGTCGTGCACACCCGCGCTGCCGGCCGCGATGTTTTCACCGACGAAGTCGTATGGGCCGAGCAGGTTTCCGATGTCGCTGTGGCTGAAGCCGGACCCGGCCATGTGCGCGCTCCACACCGTCGCGTACGTGCCGAGCGCCGGATCCCATTGCAGCGGCGGCAAGCCGCGGCCGGCGCGCTCTTGGTTGAGGCGCTGGAACAAGTCTTCGACCATGCGGTCGGTGAGCGACGATCCGGTCGGAACGCACGAGGGCGCCGACGACGACGGCGAGAACGCGTACGTCTGGGCGTTGGCGAACGCAATCCAGTAGCCGACCGCGCCGGGCGAAATCGCGACGCCGACTGCGGGTGCGCCCGGGCACGCGTTGGCGGCTGATCCGTAGAACGGACCGCTGTTGCCGAAGCGGAACAGGCCACCGTCGGCCGCGACGAGCGTGTAGCCAGTCCCGGTCGTCGTCGATGCCATGCCGACGACCGGTTGGTTCAACGGCTTGCCGCCCATCGAACCTTTGAACGCGGCGTTGAAGGTGAAGATGCCACCGTCGCTCGCGACGAGCCAGTAGCCGTTGCCGCTCGGTGTCGACGCCATGCCGACGATCGGCTTGTTCAAGTGGTAGCTACCAGTCGAGCCTTTGAACGGCGCGTTGAACGTGAAGATGCCGCCGTCGCTCGCGACTTCCCAGTAACCGTTGCCGTTCGGTGTCGCGGCCATGCCGACGATCGGCCGGTTGAGCCGAGTTCCACCCATCGACCCGTGGAACTTGGCGTCGCCGAAGGTGAAGATGCCGCCGTCGCTCGCAACGAGCCAGTAGCCGTGACCGGTCGCGGTCGCAGCCATGCCGACGATCGGCTTGTTCAGATGTTTGCCACCCATCGATCCGTAGAACGTCGCGTCACCGGCGGTCAACACACCGCCGTCGCGCGCCGACGCGCCAGAAGCCGTGACCGGAAGGCGTCGCGACGACACCAACGACCGGTGCGGCGAGCGCAGTCGACTGCGTCGAGATCGACGCGTTCGTCGGCTTCACCGATACCGCGTGCGCGGCCGGCGCGAGCGCGCCCGCGCCAAGAAGACTTCCGCACACCAACGCCGTGGCTGATACGAGCCGCAGCGTGTATGCGCGACCTTTGCTCCCGTCCACTTTCGAACTCCCGAATCCCCCGGGCACCGGCGCACACCAGTGCCGTCCGACGGCAAGTTGCGATCCCGAGGTGGATCGGCAGAAGGCGCGAGCCGGTTGAGGGATTCAGGGCTTCGGGTCCGAGATGCCTCGGAGCGTGGCAGGCTGACTGATCAGGTCTTACGCTGCGTCGTCGTCGTTGTAGCGGCGGAAGCGCCCTGCGTGGTCGGACTCGACGGATTCGTCGTCGCGGGCGAATTCGGCGCGGTCCCTTGGAGCACCGTGTTCGTCAGCATCGGATAGCTCACGTAGTAGTGCTGACGAACCTCGGGATGACCGGGCTGGTCGATCACGCGGTCGAACTCGACGTCGTAGCCGGTTTCGCCGCTGGCGCTCTGTTCCTTCTGGCCCGCGGCGAGCCGCGCGCAGAGGTTGTTCGGATCCTGCACCGGCGGCTTCGGCGGCGGGCACGGGAAGACCTGATCGGTGATCGGCGTCGTCTTCAGGATCTTGCGGTTCTGTTCGTGGACAACGCGGCCGTCGTTGTTGCCGTAGAACGTCACGGTCACCGACGTTGCTCCCGTCGACGCGCGGATCAACACTCCGTGATCGGTGTCGTCGCGGAACTTCAAGTCGACCGTCGGATACACGATCGTCGCTTCGCGCCCCATCGGGTATCGCGAGATGTAGAAGTGGTGCGGCGAATGCGCGACGTCGACGTAGCCGCCGAAGAACACCGCGTTGTACAGCGTGGTGGTGAGCTGACTGATGCCGCCGCCGTAGTCCTCGCCGAAACCGTCTTCGACGAGGATCGGTGCCTTCACATATCCCTTCTCGGGCGTGCGCGGCCCGAGCTTGTCGTTCAACGAGAACGTTTGGTTCGGCTCGACCACCGTGTTGTTGAGCACGCTCGCCGCGAGGTGCGATGTTCTTGACGCGCGGTTGGCCGGCCGGGAAGTACGTCGTGAACGACGACACCTGTTGGGTGATGCCGAGCTTCTGCGCCCACGCGGTGTCGTGCGCGGGATGCACGCGGTGGACCGGCGCGTTGATGATGCGCTGGCCCGCGACGATCGCGCGGCCCACGGCGTCGAGGTCGATCCCGGTGCCGTCTTGCGAGGGCACCACCGAAACGGCGTTGGCGCTGTTGACCGAGAAGGTCGCGTCGACCGGCGGATGTTCGAAGGCGGTCACCATCGGCCCGAGCGCGGTGCCCAGCTTCGCGGAATCGATCGTCAGGTTCAGTTGGCCGCCCGCCGCCTCGGTGCCGAGCATGCTCGCGACCTGGGCGGGCGTGAGCGTGACGTGTTGGCCATTCGTGTTCACCGTGAACGAACCGGTCAACAGCGCGCGCGCTTTCGCGGCAGCCGCGTCGACTGCCTGCTTGCCGACATTCGGAACCACCGGCCCGACCGGGAGCACCAACGGGTGGTTGCGGTTCGCGCGTTCGAGGTACTGCTGCATTTCGGTCTGGGCGGCGGCGCGCTGCAAGCCGGTTCCGGTCTTCGGTTCGACCGCGACGACCTGCGTGCCGTGAAACTGCAGGTCGCCTTCGACAACGCCGCGGTCGACCGCGCCCGCCCAACCGTCGAGCAACCCTTGCACGCGCGCGTCGTCGTAATGGACGACGAGCGGCAACTTGTCGGGCCGGAATCGCCGCAACACCGTGCCGCCGACGACGGAAACCGGATTGTCGCCGCGACCGTCGTCACGCGCGCGCTGCACCGTCGCGTCGACGTCGACGTCGTACGCCACGCTCGTTGGTTGCACCGTGAAATGTTCGGAGCCGACGACGACGTTGATGGGTGTCTTGTCGAGCGTGGTCGCAAGCGTCGCGACCTTGCTTTCCGCGCTGTCGGTCTTGTGACCCGAAATGGCCACACCGTCGACGTGCACGCCGGGCAACACGCGGCCCGCGTACACGACGTGTTCGCCCCACGACGCGAGCGCAAGAATTCCGACAAAGAACGCAGCAAGAACGCCGAGCGCGATCGCAATCCGGTGGTAGTGCGGCCGGCGTCGGCGCCGCCGACGAGAAGGACCGGGACGCACCATCGGTGCTAAAGGTAGCGAAGGCCGCGACAATAAATAGGTGCGCGCGGAACTCCGGGCCTTCCTTCTCGACACTGGTGCATCGGACGAGGACATCGCGCGCGCCGAGCGCGACGGGGGCTGCCCCTGCTCGTCCTGGATCGCCTCTTGATGCCCGGCCGGGCCGAGTTCGACGTGGCGACGTTCGCGCAGGAAAGCGGCCTCGACGAGGCAGTTGTGCGCCGGCTGTGGCGCGCCCTTGGATTTCCCGACGTTCCGAGCGACGCGCGCGTTTTCACACGGCGTGACCTCGAGGCGACCCGTGGGCTGAGTGACCGCTCTCGGCTCGGCGGTGTTGAGCCCGAGGCGGTGGTCGCGCAGGTGCAGGTGGTCAGCGCGGCGATGGCGCGCGTGGCGAGCGTCGAAGCCGACGTCATCGTCCAGATGCTTTCGACGTGGCGCGGCGCCGGGCTCACGTCCGAAGAGGTCGCCAACCTCCTGTTCGAATCGTTCGGCTACGACGACCTTGCGGCCCTCATCGACTACGAGCATCGCCTGCAACTGCGCGCCGCGATCTGGCGGCGGCTCGCGCTGGACGCCGCGCCGGACATCGCCATCGGTGTCGGCTTCGCCGATCTTTCCGGATATACACGCGCTGACCGAACAACTCGAACCGGAAGAGATCGCCGGATTCGTCGCCCGTTGGGAAGAGCAGGCGTATGACACCGTCACCCGGCACGGCGGGCGAGTCGTGAAGACGATCGGCGACGAGGTGATGTTCATCGGATTGCCGAACCAGGTCGTCGATGCCGCGCTCGCGTTGCGGGACGCGGCCGCGCAATCGCCGGATCTCCTGCCCGTGCGGGCGGGCGTGGCCGCGGGGCCGGTCGTCGCGCACAACGGCGACTTCTACGGCCCGGTGGTGAACCTGGCCAGCCGGCTGACCGATCTCGCGCCGCGCGGGCTGGTGCTGGCAAGCGACGAGCTACGGGCGCAGCTCAGCGCCGACACGTTCGAGTGGATCCCGCAGGGCTCCCATCGGCTCCGGGGCATCGGCACGGTTACGACCTGGGCGCTCGAACGCCGGGGGTAGCGTCGGGCGCATGTCCAACGGCGACCAGCGGCTGTCCCTCTTGCAGGTGCATGCCCATCCTGATGACGAAGCGTCGAAAGGCGCGGGCACGAACGCGAAGTACAGCGCCGAAGGCGTGCACACCGTGCTCGTGTGTTGCACCGGCGGCGAAGCGGGCGACATCCTCAACCCGGCCGTCCCCGACCCGGGTTCGCCGGAGAAGATGCACGAGCTGCGCATGGCCGAGTTGCGCGAAAGCGTGCGCGTGCTCGGATACTCGTCACTGCATCTGCTCGGGTACCACGACAGCGGCATGCCCGACACCGAGACCAACAAGCGGCCCGACAACTTCGCCAACGCGCCGATGGACGAAGCCGTCGGCAAACTCGTGCAGATCATTCGCGAAGAAAAACCGCAAGTGATCATCACGTATCGCGACGACCGCAACTTCTATCCGCATCCCGATCACATCAAAGTGCACGACATTTCGGTGCCCGCGTTCGATCTCGCGGGCGATCCCGAGGCGTACCCCGACGCGGGCGAGCCGTGGCAACCACTGAAGATGTATTACGTATCGTGGTCGATCGCGCGAGTGAAAGCGTTGCACGCGATCTACCTGGAGCGCGGCGAAGAGAGTCCGTACACGTCGTGGTTCGAGCGCGGGTTCGACACAGATCGCGTCGACGAATTCACGACGCTGATCGACATCAGTGATTTCATGCAGCAGCGGCGCGACGCGCTCCTCGCGCACCGCACCCAAGTCGATCCCGAAGGCCATTGGTTCAAGCTGCCCGACGACGTTGTGCGCCAGGCGTTCCCGTGGGAAGAGTTCACCCTGGCCCGGTCGCTCGTCGACAACGGCGTCCGCGAGGGCGAGCACGAGGACGACCTCTTCGCCGGTATCCGCCAGACTGCGCCCCGATGATCGTCGAATTCGTCGTGGCGGCCGGGAAATCCGAGAAGGGCCGGTCGTGGGCGCAGGTCGAGCCGAACGGCAAGGTCGCGGCTCAGGGCGAGGGCGCACCCGCCGAGGTGGCCGACGTGACGTTCACGGCGACGCCCGCCGATGCCCAGGCGCTGCACGACGGCTCGCTCGAGTTGTCGGTCGGGTTCATGCGGGGCCAGGTGAAGATGGCCGGCGACTTCGGGAAGCTCCTGCATTTTCTCCCGCTGACCCACGGCAATCCCGCCCAGGTCGCGGTACCGGCGCTCCTGCCTGCCTGAAATCTCCGGCTCGCATCCTGTGAAGTTGCGTAGGCATGCACCGCTTTGGTGACGCGCCATGGCATGCTTTTGAGGTTCGTTGAGACCAAAGGTGAGCAGACGGAGAGGGTCCCGTCCGCCTCGTGTGGTGGCGAGCAACACGGATGCGAAACCCACGGCAGACGACATCTTGGTTGAGTGCAAGGAAGCACCGGACGCCGATCTACTTCATGCACATCATGAAGACGGGCGGCACTGCCTTCAATGCAGCCATCGTCCGGTGCGCGGCCGAACTGGCGCGGCCGGTCGAATGCGTTGGCCCGATCTTCCTCGATGACTTCGTTCGTCTCGACCGGCGGCGCGTACGCGACATCGGGTTCCTTACCGGACACTTGCCCTACGAGATCCGCGAGATGCTGCCCGCGCGCACCCAAGTCGTGACGGTGTTGCGCGATCCGGTTGAGCGGACGCTCTCGCATTACTGGGAGGTGCAGCAGCAGGCGGCCGTGTGGGAAGAGTCGCCGAACTTCTGCATCGAAGAGTTCATCGACTCGCCGCGCTGGAACACGCTCGTCGTGAACTACCAAGCGCGCCAGCTCGCGCATCGGATCGACGTCGCGGGCGCCGGCGTTGCATACGACCCCGCAGCCCGCTTCGCGTCACTCGGGGCGCCCTTCCCGCCCGAACATTCGCATCCGTTGCAGAGCTACTTCGATTGTTCGCCGCTCGAGCTTTCGGGCCCCGCGCTCGAACGGGCCGCCCGGCACGCGCTCGACGCGATCGAGTTCGTCGGCGTCACGGAACAACTCGAAGCGTTGTTCGCCGACGTTGTCGCCTGGTGGGGGCGCGAGCCGGCGCCCGCACTCGGACACGAAAACGCGGCGCCCCAGCGGCCGCACCGCGAGGCGCTTTCACCGTCGACGTTGCGCCGCATCGAAGAGTGCACCGAGGTTGACCGGGCGTTGTACGAATACGCCCGGCTGCGGGCACCCGGCGTGACCGTGCGCATCAGCGCGTCGGCCGGTACGTAGCCGCGCTTACCCGCACGCGTCGGTGGTGGAAAACACGTACAACGTGTAAGCGGCCAACGTGAAAAGCGTCGTGGCGAACAGCACCCACGTGGCGATTGTGAAGTCACGCGGTGATCGCCTCGCGTACGTGAGAAAGAGCGCGATCACGGCCGCAATGACGATCGCGCAACCGACGTAGACAGCGCGGGCGACGTTTCCTAACCGACGATGGCGCGGGCGCGGAGGTCGGCGATGCGCGCGTCGTCGACGCCGTGTTCGCGCAGGACTTCGTCGGAGTGCTCACCGAGCATGGGCGCCGGACCGCCGAGCGGCGGCCGATCGCCTCCGAAGCTCGCCGGATGCCGCGGTTGGCGCAACCGGCCTGCGACGGGATGCACCGAGTCTTCGAACAAGCCGATCGCGCGCGCGTGGGGATCGGCCGCGAGCTCGGTCGGCGACAACACGACACCGCACGGGACGTTGAAGGCCTCCAGCGCGGCGATGCCATCCGCGGTTGTCACCCGCGCCGCGGCTGCGTACACCTGTGCCATCAACTCGCCGACAAGTTCGCGATGTTGCATGCGCTGCACGATCGTCGCGACGCGCGGATCGTCGTAGCCCGTCGACGCCAAACGCCTTGCACATGCCCGAGAAATCCGCATCCGAGGTGGGCGTACAGATGCCCCAGCCGTCGAGGAACCGAAACGGTTTGAAGTTCGCGACGAAGCTCGACGGTTGACTGCGGTCCGCGTCTTGCAGCACCTCATTGCCGGCGGAGTCGGCCCAAAGGAACGACACGACCGCGTCGAGCATCCCCAGCACGAGATGCGTGCCGGCGCCGGTGCGTTCCCGTTCGAACAGCGCGGCCGTGATCGCCTGCGCCGCGTACAACGCGGTGACTTTGTCGGCCGCGGTCTGGTTGAGGAAGCGCGGCGTGTCGGTCTCGGGATCGGTCTGATTCGCGGCGAAGCCGCCGTACGCCTGAATGACCGTGTCGTACGCGCCTTTCGGTGCGTACGGTCCGTCGGGCCGAATCCGGAGAGCGACGCGTAGACGATGCCGTCGTTGCGGGCGCGGGCGTCGTCGTAGCCGATGCCGAGCCGGTCGACGACGCCGGGCCGGAAGTTCTGCACCACGACGTCGGCGGTGCTCGACGATGTCGAGCAACAGTTCGCGGCCTTCCGGCGTGTGCACGTCGAGCGCGAGCGATCGCTTGCCGCGATTGCACATCTGCGCGAGGGCGCTGAGCCCGTTCACCGACACGCCGACGTAACGACCGATGTCGCCGAAGCCCGGCCGCTCGACCTTGACGACGTCGGCGCCTTGGTCGCCGAGCAACGCGCACCGCGTAGGGACCGGTGAGCGCGATCGAGAGGTCGACGATCTTGATGCCCGCGAGCGGGGTGCGTCGCTCATGCGTTCGAACACCGCGTTCGATCGGGCCGGCCACCCGGTCCGCTGTACGCGAGCCCGAACCCGGGCTGCGGTCGCGAAACGGCGCGTCGACGCGTCGCGATCGCGTGCTGCCACGGTCGATCGAGTGCGTCTTCGGCGGCGTAGTCGAACGGATCGGTGAGCACCATCTCCTCCTGCCCGCCGCGTTCGCACGGATGTTCGGCGAGCCACCGCGCCGTGCGGGCGATCGCAACGCGCGCGGGCACGACGTCGCGGTAGCCAAGCTGCGTGCGCACGCGGCTGAGGTCGAGGACGCGGTGCGTCGGCAACGGCTGGGCGAGCAACGGCCGCGCCGGTGTCGCAAGGTCGTACGGCATGGAGACGATCTCGAACTCGTGATCGAGTTCGCCGCGCGATGAGCTCGACGACTTGGCGTACCGAAAGCACTTCTTCGTCGCCGATGTTGAGGATCTCGCCTTCGGCCGCGTCGGGTTCGTCGGCTGCGAGCAACAGCGCGTGCGCAAGGTTTTCCGTGTAACCGTGGTGATGGAGTGTCAGCCCGTCGTCGGCGACGACGATGCGCGACCGGCCGTCGAGAATGCGGCGCACGACGAGCCATTCGCGGGGAGCGAGTTGATACGGCCCGTACACGTACGGATAGCGAAAGTGCACCGCGGTCGGATGATGCTCCAACACCGCTTGCTCGGTGCGCACGATCCGGTAGCCCTTTTCGTCTTCGTCGGGCTCGGTGACCATCGGCGCGTCCTCGGCGACCGGCACCGGTAAGCCCGGCGGGTCGTACTGCCACGGGTCCATCCAGCCGCGATAGGCGGGAACGCCACCGACGGAAACGAACTGGCCGGTGCGACCGCGCGGCAACGGCTGAAATGCCGGAGCCGGCCGTACATGGCGAACACGACATCCCAGGTGGATGCGGCGAACGCTTCGTCGACGGCTGCGTTGTCGTAGGGATCGAGGTGCAGATGCGTGACTGTCGACGGCGTCTCGGCGCGCTCGTGCGTGCCCCGGTGCATGATCGTGACGTCGTGGCCTCGCTCGACGAGGCCCTGCACGAGCGGAATCCCGGTCGGTCCGGTCCCGCCGACGACGAGCACGCGCGTCACAGCACCAGCTTCCCGCCCATGAACAAACGCGAGACGCGAGCACCGCACTTGCCGTAGAAGCGCAAGTTGCTGACCCACGAAATCTCGCCGGTCGCGCAGCCGCGCGCGTGCAGGTCGGCGCAGATTGCCGCGACCACTGCCGAACCGACGCCACCGTGTTGCAACGTCGGGTCGGTGGCCATCGGGCCGATCCAGGCGAAGCGGTTGACCGAATGGCAGCCGAAGCCGATGGTGCGGCCGTCGGCGTTGCGCGCGGCAAACGCGGTGCCGAGCTCGACCGCGCGATCGAGTTCCGGAACCCAGTGCGGATACGCCTCTGCGGAGAAGTCGTGCGCGCCGGTGCCGGTCTCGCGCTCGACGACGACGCCTTCGGGCGGATCGCGCCGGAACGACGTGTCGATCGCCATGTTCGTGCCCACCCAGTCGCGCTCGAACCCGCACGATTCGAGCAGCATGCCGGCGCGCGTGTTCGCGAGATCGACGCCGGGCCAGAGATACCGAGGCACCGCGCTCGCGAGCATCAATTGCGACGCGCCGTTGGCGCGGGCGCGGTCGGCGACCGCGTGCACGAGGTCTTTGCCGACGCCTTTGCTCTGTTGTTCCGGCGGCACGACGACAAGCGTCAACCAGCCGACGACGAACTCACCGAAACGTTGCATCTGCAAGACCGCGACGCCGTTTTCGTCTCCGATGATCTCGTCGGTGTCGCCGAAGCACAAGTAGGCGAGTTCGTCGCGAGTCAAGTGCTCTTCCGGCATTGCGGCGTCGCACAACGCGGCCAGCGTCTCCGGGGTCATGACGCCCGTTGCAGATCGCGCAGGTCGCGGTAACCGATCAATTGCGCGCCCGAACGCTCGACGAGATCGGCGAACGCAGGATCACGCGTCAGCGCAAGATGGTCTTCGACGCGGCTGGCCCAGTCGGGATGTGACGCGCGCAGTTCGTCGGTGTCGGCGGCGGGGTGCAAGTACACCTCGGTGACGCCGGGCTGGAGGTCGAACAGCGTTTTCTCGATGACGCGACGCGACCCGACGTTCGTGTACACGAAGTGATCGGTGAACAGCACGCCTTCCTCGCGTGCGAGGCGGCGGTACGGAAAACCGATGAGCCGTTCCGCACTCCCGCCGGCCATGCGCAACGGCAGCGCGAACTCGACGGCCATCTCGAGATAGACGTCGAAGAAGTCGGCGCGCAGTTGCAGTGTGCCCATGTGCGAATCGAGATGCGAAACGTCGAAGCCCCAGTAGATCGCCCGCTCGATTTGGGCGCGACATTCCTTGCGGACCTCGTCGATATCCGCGTGGTCCCACGCGTCTTGCACAGTGCGGGGAAAGCCGCCGTCACCGTCGAGCAAGCTCGGCGAGTGCGTGATCGGCCCCCACCGGTATGTCTCCCATTCGGAGTTGAGCGTGAGGTGCACGCCCACGTCTTCGCCGCGATACATCGCCGCCGCGTCGCGCGCCCACGGGCACGGCACCATCAGCGTCGCGCTGGTGGCCAAGCCGTCGCGGAGGGCTTCGTAGATCGCGACGTTCGCGGAACGGGTCGAGCCGAGGTCGTCGCAGTTGACGACGACGAGCTTGGCGTCGGGCGGATAGCCGAGCCGCTCGACGAGCGTCGGATCGGAGGTCGGCATTCCCTGAGGTTACGAGAAATGTGACGTGAGAAGCTCGCCCGCTTGGGTGACGGTTTCGGCGTCAGACAGTGGCATGTTGAAGATCAGGCAGTCGACGCCCGTCGCCGCGAGCTCTTCGACGTCGCCCACGATGTCGTCGGCGGTGCCGACGGTGAACTGTTCGTGGAAGTCTTCGCCGGCCATCGACGACAAGAAGTTGCGGGCCCGGCCCGCTTCGTCGGCGTTGGCCGCCAGCACCAGGGTGCCGAGCCGCGTCGTGATGATCTCCCGGGGATCGCGGCCGACGCTCATGCAGTGCGCGTCGAGTACTTCGAGCTTGTGCTGCAACGTCTTCGCGCTGCCACTCACGTTGCACATGTCGGCGTATTGCGCGACGAGGCGCAGCGTTCGCTTCTCGCCGCTGCCGCCGATCATGATCGGCACGCCGCCGCGTTGCACCGGCGCAGGCACGTTGCGCGCATCGGTCGTGTGGTAGTAGCGGCCGCTGAACGTCGGGCGTTCGTCGTCGAGGATTGCGCGGCAGATCTGCACTGCTTCTTCGAGACGGTCGAGCCGTTCGCGCACGGGCGGAAACGCAAAGCCGTATCCCTCGTGCTCCGGCTCGTACCAACCGGCGCCGATGCCGAGCACGGCGCGGCCGTGCGAGATGACGTCGAGGGTTGTGACGAGCTTGGCGACGAGCGCGGGATTGCGGTACGTCACACCGGTGACAAGGGTGCCGAGCATCACGCGTTGCGTGCGAGCAGCGAGCGCGCCGAGCAGCGTGTACGCCTCGAGGATCGGTTCGTCGGGTCCGCCGAGTGACGCGAGCTGCCAGAAGTGGTCCATGACCCAGACCGACGTGAACCCGCCGCGCTCGGCGGCCAGCGCGAGGTCGAGCGTGCGGTCGAACATCTCGATGTCCGGCGCACCGATGTGGCGGAACCCCGGGATCTGAAACCCGAACGTCGTCATGTTCCGACAAATGTAGTCAGAAGCCGCGTGCTCAGGAGTGCAACGTTGTGCTTCAGGCCGTGCCGTTTCACTTCGTCGTGCGCAGCCGCGCTCGTACCGTGCGCCCCCCAGTTGAGATCCAAGGAGGGCGCACGTATGCGCAAGAGCAAGTGGTTTCGTCGGCGTGTTGTCGGTGCTGGCCTCGCGGCAGGTGTCGCGGCGACGCTCGCAATAGGAGGGGTCGCGCATGCGGCGGCGCGTCCGCCGGACGCGCGGCATGGTTTCGAGGTTCGGCGCGGCGGATGCGGTCGCGGCGAGCGCCGCCCATCTCACGTATTGGGGTGGCCGCGTTGTTCGGAATCCCCGGGTTGTGATCGTCGTGTGGGGGAGCGGCACCTACCAGTCGCAGGTTGTTTCGAGCTCGTCTTCGAATGTCGTCGCGTTCTACAACGGCATCGAGAAATCGCCGTATGTCGACTGGCTGCGCGAATACAACACGCCGACCGATTCGATCGGCCGCGGCAGTGTCGTCGGCCGCTACACGATTACACCGGCCGCGCGAAACAACGGTGCGACCGTCGACGACATTGCGAACATTCGCACCGAACTCGCAGCCCAGATTCGCGCCCATCATTTGCCGACGCCCGACGCGAACACCGTTTACGCGTTGTTCTTCCACCGGGGCCAAGTCGTTCGCCAAGGTGGTACCGACTCGAGCCACGGGTTTTGCGCGTATCACAACACCGTGCGGTATACGTCGACGGTGAACCTTCGTTACATGGTGCTGCCGCCCGGCGCGACCGGAACGCACTGCGGGCCCGTGCCCGGCTTCGGCAACCTCGAGATTGCCGCTTCGCACGAGTTGTTGGAGGCGACCACCGATCCCGACGTCGGGCTCGCGACGCGTGTCGGTGCGCCCCTGGCGTGGTACGACCGGGCGAACGGCGAGGTCGCCGACATCTGCGTGGGTCAAGTGGCCTCGGTGCGGGGTGGCGACGGCCACACGTACACCGTGCAAAAAGCGTGGAGTAACCGGCGCAAAGCCTGCGTCTCGTCCTGAAGTTCTGGGGCGTCGTATTGCTGGTCTCAGGCAAGCAATACGACGCTCCTAGCGGGGTTGCTCGGCGAGGAGTTCGTCGATGGAACGGGCGAACGCGCGCAACCCGCGCGGCCGCATCGTTTCGACCTCGACGATCGAACCGTCTTTCATCGCGATCGCGAGGCCGATGACGAGTCCGTGCCGTTGCACGGCGACCGCGGCGATGTCGCCCAGGTCGATGTCGCTACCCGTGTCGGTGGATCGCCCGATCCAGAAGCTCGGCTTGCGTACGGCGATGCGCCGGTTCGTCAGGTGCAGCACCATCTCCGGTCCGACTTCGGGAAACCGAGCGTTGCGCGCGAGTGCCGACCACGCTTGATACGACCGCGAGCGCATGCGCGCCGAACCGAGTGCAAACGTCGAGCGCACGCTGACCGCGCCCGAGCCCCGGAAGCTCACATGGGCGCGGCCCCGAAGCTCTTCGCCGGGTTCCAGTTCGAACGCGTCCGCCATGTCAGACGCGTTCGAGCACGGTGCCCGTACCGAGACCGCCCCCGCAACACATCGTGATGAACGCGTACTGACCGTCAATGCGTTCGAGTTCGTGCAACGCGGTCGTGATGAGGCGCGCACCGGTCGCGCCGACTGGGTGGCCGAGCGCGATCGCGCCGCCGTTGACGTTCGTCTTCGCGAGGTCGGCGTTGACCTCGCGGTGCCATGCAATCACGACGGCCGCGAAGGCTTCGTTGACCTCGATGAGATCGAAGTCGTCGACACCGAGACCTGTGCGGTCGGCGATGCGGCGCGTCGCGTCGATCGGCCCGGTCAACATCAAGACGGGATCGACGCCGACCAGACACTGGTCGACGATGCGGGCCCGGGGCCGCAAGCCGAGTTCACGCGCCTTTGCCGCCGTCGCAAGCAACACGGCAGCTGCGCCGTCGGTGATCTGCGACGACGAACCCGCCGTGTGCACGCCGTTCTCACGCGCAACCGGCTTCAACTTCGCGAGCGCTTCGAGCGACGTCTCGCGCAGGCCTTCGTCGCGCGCGACGTGATGCGTCGTGCCGGTCGGCTTGCCGTCTTCACCGACGTCGGGCGCGTCGAGCGGCAGTACCTCGCGTTCAAACCGGCCTTCGGCCCACGCCCGCTGCGCGCGGACCTGTGACTCGAGACCGAACTCGTCGCAGTCGGCGCGCGTCACGCCCCACTTGTCGGCAATGCGCTCGGCGCCTTCGAACTGACTTGTGAGCTCGTACTTCTCGAAGTACGACTTCGGCGTGGGACGGCCGTAGTCGCCGCGCGCCGCCGAGCCCAAGGGAACGCGGCTCATCGACTCGACGCCGCACGCGAGCGCGACGTCGACAACCCCCGACTTCACCATCGACGCGGCGAGATTGGTCGCTTGTTGTGACGAGCCGCATTGGCTGTCGACTGTCGTGCCCGCGACTTCGAGCGGCAAGCCCGACGCGAGCCACGCCGTGCGCGCGATGTTGAACGTCTGCTCGCCGACTTGGCTCACACAGCCGCCGACGACTTGGCCGACTTCGAGCGGATCGATACCGGCCCGGTCGATCGCGGCCCGTTGCACGGTGCCCAACAGGTCGGCGGGATGCACGGTCGCCAGGCCTCCGTTGCGGCGGCCGAGCGGGGAGCGGACTGCTTCGACGATCACGACGTCGTTGTCGGCGAGGTTCGCCACGGTGTTCCTCCGGTCTCGCGGGCTGGTCGGCGTCCCAATGGGTTGTTTCGGGGCCGACGGACCGATCGTAGTGTTGACCGTTCTCGCGGTGCCCCTGAGCGCGAGGATGCTGCGATGTCTTGGATTCGGGTGGCCGGCGTGGTTGCGGCCGCGGTCGTGCTCGGCGCCGGCTGCGGCAGCAGCCACAAGCACGCGTCTTCGTCGACGACGACGACAACCACCGGGCGCGCGGCTGCGAGCGTGACCACGAGCGTGCCCAGCTCGACGACGTCGATCACGGAAGTCCTCCCGACTGTTTCGCTGCCGTGCGATCAGCTCCCGACGCCGGTGACGCCGGTGAAGAGTCCGGTGCCGACGACGTCGACGGTGCTGCTGACGCAGGTAACCGAGCAGAGCGACAAGTGCCTCGACCACGTGGAGTTCGGGTTTACGAGCAAGTCGCCGAATCCGCCGGGTTACTCGATCACGTACGGCAACCCGCCGTTCGTCGACGCCGGTTCGGGCAATCCCGTATCGGTGAAAGGGAGCGCGTTCATCGTCGTGACGATGCAGCCCGCGTACGGCTACGACTTCGAAAAAGGGCGCACGACGTACACGGGTCCGAAGCAGATCGCGCCCGCGAACGCGAACCACGTCACGCAGATCGTGGAGACCGGCGATTTCGAAGGCGTGGTCACGTGGGTGATCGGCATGGACTCGAAGCGCCCGTTCTCGGTGCAAGCGACCGGCGCCCCCCAAACCCAACTCGTGGTCACCGTCGGCTGAGAAAAAAATGCACCATCACATGGCGCACTTTTTCCCGTATAGCGGGAAAAACTGCGCCATGTGATGTGAGGATTAGTTCCGGCAGTCGAGGACGATCTTGCCGAAGGTGTTGTTCGACGCGACGAGGTCGTAGGCGCGATCGCCGTCGGCGAGCGGAACGATCTCGTCGATGATTGGCTCGATCGCTTTGCTTGCGAGATGGGGGACGACGTCGGCGACGAAGCCCGCGGTCGCAGCCGCCTTCTCCTCGACGTTGCGCGGGCGCAGCAACGTGCCGTTGATGTGGAGGCGCTTGCCGAGGATGGCGCCGACTGAGATCGTCGCGGTGCCGCCACCCATCGTGCCGATCAACACGATGCGGCCTTGCGGGAACGCGGCGTTGATGTCGACGGCGAGGTAGTCGCCGCCGACGAGGTCGAGCGTGACGTTGACACCGCCGCCCGTCGCTTCCGCGATCGACCACGCCAACGCGTCGACGTCGAGCTGGCCGTTGTCGTCGTTCGGCGCCACGATGCCAACATCGAGACCGATCGCGCGGCAACGTTCGAGTTTGTCGGGTGTACGCGACGTCCCGACGACACGCGCGCCGATCGCGCGCGCCAGTTGCAACGCGGCGGTACCGACGCCGGATGCAATCGCGTGCACGAGCACCCAGTCGCCGGCGCGCGCGCACGCTTGCGTGATCATCGCGTCATGCGCGGTGATGAATGCCTCGGGCACACCACCCATCGCGACGAGATCAAGCCCGTCGGGAACACGCGCGCAATGCGACGCGTGCACGACGACGTATTCGGCTTGTGCACCGCCGCCGACGATGCCGAAGACGGCCTCGCCGATCGCTGGTGCATCGGCTCCGGTTTCCGACCCGTGCGCCTCGACCCGGCCCGCGAACTCCATGCCCGGGATGTCGGGCGGCGCGCCCGGGGGCGCCGGATAGTGGCCGGCCCGTTGGGCGAGATCGGCCCGGTTGAGCCCCGCCCCGTGCACCCTGACCAGCACCTGGCCCGGCCCCGGCTCGGGTGTGGGCCGCGCTTCGAGGTGGAGGCGGCCGTCGGCGATTACGAGTGCGCGCACCGGCGAACCCTAACGATTGGGGCGGGTACCGTCGTGGCGTGGTCGCGGGCCTCTCGATCCTGGACGACGACGGCAACGAGGTCGTCCTCGACACGCACGAATCGCGCAGCTTGCTCGCGCTCACCGACGGCCTCGAAGCCGCGACCGTTTCCGCGTGCCCGGCGTGCGGATCGCGGGTGCTCGCCACGGTCGCGTTCGTCGACCTGCTCGACGCGGCGCCGCCGTTCGCACGCGGGAGTGAACTCGTCGAACTTGCCTCCGACGCGCCCACCCTGCACCTGTACGTCGTCGACCGCGACAGCGAATGCCGGCACCTCAACTGGCGGGATCCTTTGTACGACGAGTGGTGTGACGTCGTGGAAGCGCCGGGCTCGGCGACGCGTCGCTGAAGAGCTAGTACGCGTACGCGAGCAACGCGAGGTAACTCGCGGCGACGTCGGCCATGAACGCCGACGGGTCGACGATCGCGGCCGGGTCGATGTTGAAACCGAGATGCATGTCGTCGCCGTAACTCAAGAGCGTCACGTTGACCGCGCAACCCGTGCGCGGCCCGAACGGGTAGTTCGCGATGATGTGCGCCCCCGCGAGGTAGAGCGGCACCGGACTTCCCCGGAGGTTTGATGCCGCGAAGTCGATCGTGCGCGTCTGCGAGCGCGTCGCGGCGACGAGCACCGACGTCGGGAGCAGCGATGCGACGGCCGCGAGGCTGTTGACGGCACCGAGCGCGCTTTCGTGCTTCGCGGGCTCGAGGCGTTCGTGCACTGTTTTGAACAACGCCGCGAGATCGTGCCACGGCTGAATCGGAACCAGCACACGCGCGGGCGCGAACGTGTTGGTCGACATGCGGTCGCCTTGCGCACGCGTGCTGACCGGCATTGCGAGGCGGAGCTCGTCGACTTCGGAACCGAGCCGCACGTGCATCCTTCCGAACGCGCCGGCGAGGCCGGTCACGAAGGCATCATTGAGGCTGCCGCCAAGTTCGGATGCGACGGCCCGCATTCCGGCCAGCGGTACCTGGAACACTTCGAAATGGCGGCGCAACGAGCGATCGTGCATGACATCGCTGCGCGCCGCTCCGTTGACGAACGCGATCCGGTGCAGCGACTCGACGAGTTCGACGGTGTCGTGCGCGCGCCCCGGCAGCTCGGCAGGATGGGTGACGACGTGCGCCGCCTGCCCGACCGCACCGCGCACTGCGCCGAGGCCGCGCGTCGTCGCGTCGCCGACGGCTTGCCGGGTTACTTCGAACGGGGTGGTCGGAGCCGACCCGCGGGGGAGCGGTTCCGGAGCAGACACCGGCTCGGGTTCGCTCGGCTCGGGATTGCGATCGAAGTCGACCAACGCCAGCGACAAACGCAGCGCGCCGACGCCGTCGGTGATCGTGTGATGCACCTTCTGCAAGAGCGCGGCGCGGCCGCCGGCCATGCCGTCGATCAACGTGAACTCCCACAGCGGACGCGCCCGGTCGAGTGGTTGTTCGGCGAGCGCGCCGCAGAGGTCGAGGACGGCGCGCAGGTCGCCGGGCGGCGGCGCACCGACGACGCGTACGTGGGACTCTGCGTCGAGCGTCGGATCGTCTTCGAACGCGGGCGGCACGAGCCGCAGCGGCGCGCCGACGACGCGTTGTCGCAACCGCGGGATCGCATCGAGCGCGCGTGCGAGTGACGCGCGCAGGCGTTCGTCGGTCGGGCGCCCGTCGAGCAACGTGAGATTGCAGAAGTCGGAACGGAGCGCGGGGTCTTTTTCGACCGCCCACATGATCGCTTCCGTGTCCGACATCCGCACGGTCGGCACGTTATAACGCCGCTTTACGAGCGGCGATTTAGGCGATTTAGCGGGCGATCTTGGTCTCTTTGAACTCGTTCAAATCGGCCCACTCGAGCAAATCGAGGGCGCGGTCGATGTCGCTCGGGTTCTTGCGGTCCATGAAACGGATGAACACGGCCCGGTTGCCGACGATGAACGTCGGTACGCCGAACATCGCGTGGTCCTTCACCGACGACGTGTGCGTCTGCGCGAGGACTTCGAGCGGGCGGCCGGTCGAGATCTCGGATTCGACCGCGTCGGTGTCGAGCCCGACTTCGTTGCCGATCTCGCGCAAGACGTCCGGCTTCGGAATCTGGCGGCCTTCGTCGTGACGCGCCGCGAACGTGGCGGCGTGAAACTCGAGGAACTTGTCGGGGAACTTGTCGCGCACGGCGATCGACCACAACAACGCGTTGACGCCGCCACCCCAGTCCGCGGGATCGCGCTCCCACACCGGAGCTTCGCCTTCTTCGACGTGGACCTGGTCGAGTGAGAACGGCGAGAACGTGACGTCCCAGTCGCGTCCTTCCAGGAGTCCCGCGATCACCGACTCGTGCGCGTTGCGGGCAAACGGGCATCGGTAGTCGTAACTCACCGCAAATGATCGAGCCACGGAAACTCCTTACAGAGATACGGACGACGACAACACAACGCAGTTGGCCAACCCGCTGATCGTGGCCGTCATTCCCGCCAGCGTACGAACGGACGCATGGACAATCCGAGAACGGTACCGAGGGCTGCTCCCGCGATCACATCCGACGCGTAATGCAACCTGACGTATACGCGCGTGAAACCGACGACCGACGCCGCCAAATACCAACCCGGGCCGCCACCCATGAGTGTTGCCGCGCAGAACGCGGCGGTGGCGTGCCCCGACGGAAACGAACTCGTGATCGGGCGCCGCAACCCGTAGCGGAATTCCACCTGTTCGTAGGGCAGCGGCCGCATCCGTTCGAACAGCATTTTGATCGGGCCGTTGGTCACGGCCGACTCGACGCCGAGCGCGGCCGAGAAGCGCACCGTGCCCTCGAAGTCGTTGTCGCGCAGGCCGCGCACGGCGCCCGCCATGTGCCAGAGCAAGCTGTGGTCAGCCGCGCTCGAGAGCTGGTACATGAACTTGTCGAGCGCGGGGCTCCGGATCTGGTCGACGGCGCGATTCACAGACGCGTCGAAACGCGCGACCGCGTCGTCGAACTTCACGCGAAGACGAGTGGCAACGGCGGGCGGCCTTCACGTTCGGCTTGACGTGCCAGCAACGTTGGTTTCGCCTCTTCGGGGCGACCGCCGTATTCGGGGCAGAACTCTTGAAACGAGCAGAACGAACACAGCGCGGAGCGGCGCGGACGAAAGTCGTCGCGTGCGCAGGCCGTGCGCACCGCGCGCATCACTGCGTCGGACTTCATTTCGACGCCGCGCAACGACGGGTCGTTCGGTGTCGTGACGATGCGCTCGGGCTTCGACAGGTACAACAGCTGGACGCGCGCGGGCCGGCGACCGAACATGCGCTCGCACAACCACGAGTAAACGTGCACGCCTGCGAGGCTCTTGTGTTCCCAGCCTTCGCTCGGCGCGCTGCCGGTCTTGTAGTCGGTCACCACCAGCTCGCCGTTCTCGTCGAGCTCGAGCCGGTCGATGATGCCGCGAATGAGCACGCCGTCGGCCGTCTCCGCGCTCACGCGCAGCTCGACGCCCATCACGTTGATCGCGCGCGGATCTTCGAGTTCGAAGTAACGGCGCACGAGCCGCTCGGCGTCGGTATGGAACTCGGCTCGCTGTTCGTCGGTGAGCTCGAGTTCGGCGAATTCCGCGTCTTCGGCGACCTCGGCCACCGCCCGGTCGAGATCGGCGAGCGCGGCTTCGAGCGTGCGCTCCTCGGGCGGACGCCACATCAGGTGTTGGAGCGCGAGGTGGACGAGCGTGCCCTTGCTGGCCGGCGCCGACGGCGGTTCGGGCAGGCGCTCGATGTACGAGAACCGGAACGACAGCGGGCAGGTGGTGAAGGTGCCCATCGAGCTGGGCGAAAGGGATATCGGCATCGGGTGCGCGGTCTCCGCCGTCATGGTTCGACGATACAGCCGGGGTGTGACGCCAACGTGCCTTTCGGTGTGCGGACGCAGCGGAGCCACGAGACGAAGGCGAAGCCACGGACGGCGCAGCCGGCGTCGACCAAGAAAAATGGACGGCGCAGCGAGGGAGCCATGTTGCGGTCTAGCGTCCCCACCTATGAAGGTGGACACAGGCGTCATGGCTCCCAAGGCGGCCGAGGTCGGGGCGCGAGCCAAAGAACTCGAAGACATGGGCTACGACGGCCTGCTCACGGCCGAGACCGGCCACGACGCGTTCTTGCCGCTCGCGCTGGCGGCCGAGCACACCGACCGCATCGAGCTGGCGACGGGCATCGCGGTGGCGTTCGCCCGCACGCCGATGGTGCTGGCGTACACCGCCAACGACCTGCAGCAGCTGTCGAACGGCCGCTTCATCCTCGGGCTCGGTTCGCAGATCAAGCCGCACATCGAAAAGCGGTTCTCGATGCCGTGGTCGCACCCGGCCCGGCGCATGCGCGAGTACATCTTGGCGCTGCACGCGATCTGGAAGTCGTGGAACGACAAAGAGCCGTTGCGCTTCGACGGTGAGTTCTACAAGCACACGCTGATGACGCCGTTCTTCGCGCCGCCGCCGAATCCCTACGGGGCGCCGAAGGTGTTTCTTGCGGCGGTCGGGGAGAAGATGACCGAAGTTGCGGGCGAAGTCGCCGACGGCATCATCATCCACGGCTTCACCACCGAGCGTTACGTCAAAGAAGTGACGTTGCCTGCCGTCGAGCGTGGCCTCAAAGCAGCCGGGCGCGATCGTTCGTCGTTCCAGGTGTCGGGGCCGCTGTTCGTCGCGACCGGCGAGACGCAAGAAGAGATCGACGCCGCGATCCAAGGCGTCAAGCAGCAGGTCGCGTTCTACGGATCGACCCCCGCGTATCGAGGCGTGCTCGAGCTGCACGGCTGGGGCGATCTTCAGACCGAGCTCAACGCGCTCTCGAAGCAAGGCGAGTGGGTCAAGATGGGCGAGCTGATCGACGACGACATCTTGCGCACGTTTGCAGTCGTTGCCGAGCCGGAGGACGTGGCCGCCGAGTTGAAGCGACGCTACGGCGGCGTCGTCGACCGGTTGTCGTTCTACGCGCCGTACCGCACCGATCCGCGAACGCTGGTCGGCGATCGTTGCCGACCTGAAGAACGCGTAGCGCGTATGGCCGGGCCGCGGATCACGCATCTCGACGACGTTCGTGCCCAAGCAGTGCGGCGCATGCGCGTCGGCGGTGACGAAGTCGAAGTGCGCGAGAAGTGGATCGACTTCACGCCCGGATTCCTCG
This sequence comes from uncultured Actinomycetes bacterium, assembly GCA_963841195.1. GTDB lineage: Bacteria > Actinomycetota > Acidimicrobiia > IMCC26256 > PALSA-610 > CAWJBX01. Next base: position 181,794 of record CAWJBX010000009.1, read on the forward strand.
CGCTGTGGGCGCAGTGGGATCCGGGCATGATCGTGCAGCCCCACGGTCACAACAGCAATCACGTCGTGTTCGTGCTCGCGGGCGAGATGACGTGCGGCGCCGTCGTCTGCCGTGCGGGTACCCATCTCGCGCTCGATCAGGGCGAGACCTTCGGACCGTTCGTCGCCGGCCCGGAAGGCGTCGAGCTGTACGAAGTCATGATGGGCGACCCGCGGTCGTTCCCGGCCGACGAAGACGCGTTCGCCGAGTTCTTGCGCGCACACGACGCGACGCCGTTGCCGAACCCGCCGATCGAGTTACCGAACGGCCTCACCGACACCCGCAACTGACTCTGTGTTTGGACGGTTTCCGCCCCCAGAGGGACAGAAACCGTCCAAACACTTTTGCTGCAACCGCACTCTCCCAAAGACGGATCAATCAGCCGCCCGGCTGTTCGCGCCGACACGACGGAGCGCGGATGACGTCAATGTGGCGACGATGAAAGATTGAGAATCGAACGCGCGCACGCGTCGGGGTCTTCTTGCGGCCCGAAATGACCAAGACCCGGAAACACTTCGACGTGCCCGTGCGGCAAGCGCGCGGCAATGCGCGTCGCGAGACCGGTATCGATCGACTTCGAAAGCTCGCCGCACGCGACGACGACCTCTGATTCGATATTTGGCAAAACTTGCCAAGCGCCGTGGTTCGGGCCCATCGCGTACACGCGCGCCTCGACCTCTGGCCTGCACTTCAGTTCGACCGTGCCATCGCCGGTGTCGCGAAACCCGTAGTCGACGTACGCACGCAACGAGCGCGGCGTCATGACGTTGAGGGGCGGCTTCGACGCGTACGCGTCGTAGGCCTCGTCACGCGAGTCCCACACGTTGCGTCGCTTGCGCGCCGATCGCGCCAAGAAGAAATCGTCTTGTGGTTCGAGCGGAGCCTCCGATTCGAAGACGATCGGCTCATACGCCCAAACGCGAGCGTAGGTTCCGGGCGCCTTCGCTTCCGCGAGCAAGATCGCGGCGCCGCCTTTCGAGTGGCCGGCGGCGACGAGGTCGGGTCGGCCCGCGAGTTCGAGGTGACGCGCGACCGCGAGCACGTCATCGCCGAACCCGTGCCACGAATAGCCGTCGTCTCCGACCGCGGGCGCGTCGCTGTCGCCGTGGCCGCGGAAGTCGAACGACCAGACGTGGCAGCCGCCCGCGATCAGTCGCTCCGCGACTTCTTCCCATACGAGCCCGTGGAATCCGGTCGGGTGCGCGAGCAGTGCGGGCGTGCCGTCGCCGCCCCAGTCGTGCACGACGAGACGCAATCCGTCGGCCGAGAACGCGTGGCTACGAGGTGTCGACACGGCGGCGATCCTATGAAGACGGCCGCGGAATGATTCGTTCGGCCCATCCTTCTCGTGGCTCGAACTGTCAGCATGAACGGATCTGACCGGGCAGGAAGATGCGATACGGGCGTCTCGTCGTCAATCTCGTGATTACCAGCGCGTGCGTGGGTTTGATCGCGCTCGAAATCGCCGGACCGAGCAACGGGAAGACCACGCGGCGCCCGATCGACACGTTCTCGCATGTCGACGTCAGGGTCGACGATCACGGCGTGCACGTGCCCGTTGACAACGTCGCGGCCGGCGAAGTCGAAGTCACGCTGACGGATGCACGCACGCACACGAAGAGTCCGCTGCTGGTCGCGTCGGAGCCGCCGGGACTGTCGTTGCATCCCGGGACGCAGCTGACGACGCTGCGCGATCTCACCACATACCAGCTCACCGCCAAGCCGATGACCGGCAGCGGTTCGTTGACAGTCGTGATGCCCCGGCTCGATGCGACGCGCGAGCCTGGAAACCGCGTCACGGTCAACGTCGATACCAACGGCATGAACACGCCGTACCGCGACACGCGTCTGGAGTCACCGGTGGCAGCCGGAGCGACGGACGCGCTCAATGCCTCGGTTCCGTGGACCACGGTCGTGGCCGGCCCGGGAACCGTTGTGATCCGTAATCACCAGCCCAGCACGCTCACCTGCTCGGTCGACGGTGGTGCGGCAACTGCAATACCGCACGGCGCGACACGAACCATCAAGGCGACGTTCGCGCCCGGCAGAAATCTTGTTGATTGCGGGACAACGAAACTGGAACTGCAGACGTAGAAGACAAGACGTTCTTCGTTCCTGGGGAGGAGGCGGGCAACTGCACGACGCCAATTACCTAGGGGCCGATGACGTGACGATTGCGTTGGTCACGTCGCCGGGCTCTGCTCGGCGGCGTGATCCGCGATCGCTTTCATGATCGCGTTGGCGGCGCGGTTCACGAACTCGCCGCCGCTGCCGGTTACCCATTCGCATGACGCGTCGGGCGCGTCGAGCTGGCCCGTGAAGTGCGGCATGACGTACTGGGCGAACAGCTCGAAGCTCTTCTTCGTCGCTTCCGGCGATGCCCAGTCGTGGCCGAACATCAAGAACGTTCCGAAGCCGCCCGACTCGTCGACGAGCGACTGAATCTTCGCGATCGCGTCGTCGGGTGTGCCGATGACGGCAAAGCCGTCTTCGTCAATGTTGCCGATGATCTCTTCGGCGGTTTCTCCGCGCGTCGGTCCGGCCGGCAGCACGTGCGTGAAGTACTTCGAGAACGGCACGATGCCGTATTCGACGTCGCGCGCGCGCCTGCTCTTTCGTCTCGGCGATGTGCATCGGGCCGACGAGACGCCACTGCGAGCGTTCCGCGGTATTGCCGTACTGCTCGGCAACTTCGTTCCACGTTTTCCAGTGGGTGCCGATCGCGTCGAAGCCCTGCTTCGTCGTCGCCGCGATCGAGAGCAGACCGAGGCCGTATTTGCCGGCTGCCTTCGCGCCCGTCGGTGAGATCGACGCGGCGACCGCGACCTCGAGGTTCGGTTCGCTGTACGGACGCAGTTGCAGGCGCGCGTCTTGCAACGTGAACCATTCGGTTTGCTGCGTGACGATTTCACCGCGCAGCAACGCCATGATCGCTTCGAGCGCCTCGTCCATACGCGGCCGTTGCATGTCGGCGGGGATGCCGAGCATGTGCGCGTCGGAGGTGAGCTGACCCGGGCCACACCCGAGCATCACGCGGCCGCGCGTGAGGTGGTCGAGCAGCACGAAGCGGTCGGCGAGCAGCAACGGGTGGTGATACGGCAGCGAGTTCACGCCGCTGCCGAGGCGGATGTGCTTCGTGCGTTGCGCCGCGGCCGCGATGAACACCTCGGGCGACGAGATGATCTCGTAACCGCCGGAGTGATGCTCGCCGATCCAGGCTTCGTGGAAACCGAGGCGGTCGAGATGCTCGATGAGGTCGAGGTCGCGTTCGAGCGCGAGCGTGGGGTTCTGGCCCGTCGGGTGGAAGGGCGCCATGAAGAGACCGAAGCGCATCGCGCCATTCGAGCGGCCGCTTGACCGCCCGGTCAAGTTGCGGAGGCGACAGCGCAGCGACCCGATGGAAACGGAGCGGGGTGTCGGTCCCTCACCGGCGTTTTCGTTGGGAGCGGAGCGCGGAGCCGACCGATAGCATCGACTCGCGCAACCGCGTTGAGACAAACGACCTCTATTCGAGTACGACGACGACCTTTACACTGACGACGAACAGCTGCGTGCTGAGCTGTGACATGGGGCACACATTTCCGTCGTCCCAGTTCGACGCGCGCTGACGCTCCTGGGTGCGGACGGAAGCAGGGCCGGGCGGTCGTGAGAAGGTCGGAGCTCCGAAAGGACGAGGTCGCCGACGTCATTGACTTGCGCGCGCCCCGATCGCGCGTGCCATTCGCGGAAGCGACGTCGCCGAATGCGGTCTTGTCGGAGTTCTACGAAGCCGATTACCCGCAGATCGTGGCGGCGGTCGCGATGGTCGGTCACGATGTCGAGAGCGCGTGCGACGCGGTCGACGAAGCAGTCGCCGGCGCGTGGCAGGACGGCATCGCGGGCTCGGGGCTGGCGGTATTTTCGTCGTCCGTGCGCCAGCGGGCGCTGACGATCAGTCGCAAAGGGTCGCGCCGCAAGCGGCTCGAACGCCGCGCCGGCAAGCGCATGCGCGCCGAGCTCGTGATCGACCGCGACACGATCGACGGGAGCGTCACGCTCGACGTACAGCGCGTGTTGCAAACGCTTTCGCCGCGCCAACGCGAAGTCGTCGTGCTGCATTACATGTTCGACATGGCAGTCGAGGATGTCGCCGTCGAACTCGGTATTTCGCAAAGCACGGTGAAGACGACGTTGAAGCGGGCCCGCTACCTGTTGGCGCGCCGGCTCGCGGACGACGAAGAGCCCGAGATGGCCTTCTTCGAGGAGGAGTCGTAATGGACGACGACGCCAAGCTCGACGATCTCTTTCACGCCGGTCTGAGAACGGCCGCACGTCCCTACGAGCGCGTGGCCGCCGCGCACCGAGACGAGATGCTGTCGCCCGCGCCGAAGTCGACGCTGACGACGCGCGTGCGCGACCGCAGTGCCGGTTTCGCGTCGGCGCACCGTCGTCTTTTCGCGGGGCTTACGGCTGCCGCGGCCCTCACGGGCGCGGCCGCGTACGCGCTTCCGAATGTGCAGAGCTCGAGCCGCGCCAAAGTCGATGCCGAAGCGAGCCAAACGACGATTTCGTACCCGAGCCAGGGAACCGTTCCGGGGCGCGGCACGCACCCGGGCGCGATCTCACCGAACAACACACCCGCGACCGGGAGCAACATCGTCGTTCCGCCGGCGGGCTACGTCGGAGCGGGTGGGAACGACGCAACGCAACCGGGCGGCGCGACCGGAACGGCGACGGCCACCGGCACGCAAACCGGTGACGGCGGCAGCGGCACGACCGGACCGAGCGGACCGCCCGACAGCACCTCGGCGCCGCAATACAACACCGCGAACACCGTGCACGCGGTCTTGCACGACGGCAACGTGCTGAGCATCAGCGCGCAAAACCAGACCGGGACCCTCGACCAGTGGGTTGACGAAGGTGCCGTCGAGATCGGATTCCAGGACGCGCGCACGCAACCCGCGAGCGGCGTCGCGCAACTGTGGCTGCCGGCAGTCGCGGACGCAGGCCGCGGGGTCACGTTGACGCCGGCGGTTGCGATCTCGGCCGGTACGACGCGGGTCGTGCACCTCGTCTACGTCAACAACAAGTACACGCTGACTGCCCGCGTGGGGAACGCGGTCGTCAACGGCGACACCGGGTTCGTGGTGCACGTGGCGGCCGCGAGCGACGTCAACCGCAACAATCCGTATTTGGTGAAGACCGCACTCGATGCCGACGGTTTCGAGTTGGGTGGTGTGCCGGCGCTGCACCAGGGCGACGAGCCGTGTTGGACGAACGACTCGTACACGCCGGCCGATTCCGACGTCTGGGTCGGACTCGCGTTGCGGCCGCAGCAGCGGCCGAGCCTCAACATCGACAACAACGTCGGCGGCACGTGGACGTTGCACATCGTGGGTTACAACGGACAGCACGGCGACTTGTACCCGAACGGCGACCTTCACCAGGGCAAGACTGCGAAGTTCCAGCTGCCGCCGCCGAGCCAGGCCGCGCGTTACGGCAAGTACGTGCTCCAGTACACGAACGGATCGAGCACCCGGACGATTGTGATCTTCCGCGTCGCCAAGTAAGCGTTACGGCAACTGGGTCGTGATCCACGCGTCGAGCGCGGGCCCGCTTTCGTAGCTGCAGATCAGCGCGTAACGCGGGGCGTTGCCGTTGTGCACGACAACGTGCCACAACCGTTGCGTGTCGACGACGAATCGCGAACCCTTGTGGAGCGGCACGCGGATCTCCGTCGCGGGATCGGGTAAGCCGTCGGCACCGGTGTCCATCAGCAGCATGTAGCTGTCGGGATTGTCGGTGAGCTCGAGCCACGTGCGCACGACCCAGCCGTCGGTCTTCGGGATTGAAGCGGTTGTTGTCGTCGCGGTGGAAGCTGCGGAACGCGGTGTCGTGGTCTTGCGGTTCGAGCTTGATCGTGCGAACGCGACCGAAGTCGGCACCGACACTTTCGACGTAACGCACGATCGTCGGGCACTGCTCGGCGTTCGACGTGAAGCGCGCGCCTTTGTCGGGGCGCTCGTCGCCCTTGTTCCAAAAGCCGCGGCAGTCGAGTTGACCGTCGGCCGTCGCGATCGGCGCGAAGTTCGTGTCGCCGCCGCTCTTCCAGTCCATGTATTCGAGGTCGAGATACTCGTGCGCGGGAATCTCGTACGGAAGATCGGTGAGCTGCACGAGCCGTGCGCGGCGAGCACGTCGAGACGCGGGTGCGGCGTCGCAAGCGGGATCTCACACGACCAGTGTTCGGCGGTCGGCCAGAACGTCGTACTCATGCGTCGGAGTCTACGGGCCGCGCCCCAGAATTACGGGCGCAAACCGTGGGACCTTGGTCCCTTTTTGCGGACCGGCGCCGCCAAGTTCGCGAACTCACACAGCAACGGACGCGTGTCGCGCGGGTCGACGATCTCTTCGACCAGGAACGCTTCGGCCGTCTTGAACGGCGACTGGCGGGCCGTGAGCGTGCGCTCGATCTCGGCGCGCAGCGCGTCGGGGTCGTCGGCCGCTTCGAGTTGCGCCTTGTACGCGGCTTCGATGCCGCCTTCGAGCGGCAGGCTGCCCCAGTTCCCCGACGGCCACGCGAACCGGTAGCGACAACTTGCGACGCGTCCTGATGCGCGGCGCCGGCAACGCCGTAGACCTTGCGCATGATCACCGAGCACCACGGCGTGCGTCGCCTGGTAGATCGCCGCGAGCGCACGCGCGCCGTCGCGGATCGTTGCCGCCTGTCTCGGCTTCGGTGCCGATGACGAAACCGGGATTGTCGACGAAGTGCACGACCGGGAGGTGGAACGTGTCGGCGAGATCGACGAACCGTGTCGACCTTCTCGCGACGCGGCCGCGGTCCAGCCGCCCGCGTAGAAGTACGGATCGTTGGCGAGCGACGCGCGACCGGCCAACCGTCGAGCCGGGCGAGACCGGTGACCGCGCTGCGGCCGTTGTAGCGGCCGATCTCGAACCACGAGTCACGGTCGACGACGGCTTCGATGATCGTGCGGATCTTGTAGACCTTGCGGCGCTCGCGCGGGATCGCGGTCAGCAGCGACTTCGTCGCGCCGTTCCGGGTCGTCGTTCGGTTCGGCGCGCGGCGGCAGTTCGTCGACCGACGACGGCAGGTACGACAGGAACCGGCGCGCCCGCGCGAACGCTTCGGCTTCCGTCGCGACCTCGTCGTCGACGGCGCCGTTGCGGGTGTGGATTGCGCTGCCGCCGAGCGTCTCCTTGTCGACGTCTTCGCCGAGGCGCGCGACGACGGGCGGTCCGGCGACGAACAGCTGCGACGTTCCCTTCACCATCACGCTGTAGTGGCTCGTGACGACGCGCGCCGCGCCGAGGCCCGCGACCGAGCCGAGACAGCACGACACGACCGGGACGGTCGCGAGGTTCGCGACGACGTGTTCCCAGCCCGGGATTGAACGGCACGAACGAACGCCGTTCGGTCTCGAGCGACTTCACCGAACCGCCGCCGCCGGAGCCGTCGACGAGGCGCACGATCGGGATGCGCAGATCGTGCGCCATGCGTTCGGCGTGCACCTGCTTCTGGAAGATCGACGCGTCGGCCGCGCCGCCCCGCACGGTGAAGTCGTCGCCGCCGACGACGACCGGACGACCGTCGATGCGGCCGCGGCCCATCACGAAGTTCGCCGGCGTGACGTCGACGAGCGTGCCGTCGTCGTCGTAGGTCGCGCGGCCGGTGAGCGCGCCGATCTCGTGGAAGCGTCCCGGCGTCGAGCAGCGCGTCGATGCGCTCGCGCACGGTCAGCTTGCCTTGCGATTTGTGGCGCTCGACCTTTTCGGCGCCGCCCAGTTGGAGCGCCCTTTCTCGCCGGCGTGCCAGTTCTTCGAGCTCCGGATCCCAGTTCACTCGCACTCAGAGGGGGAGATTGCCGGTTGCCGCCGCGGTGCTGCCAGTGTCGCGGTACGCGGAGATCGCACGCTTCGGCCGTGCGCATCAGGTGGATCTCGTCGGCGCCGTCGGCGAAGCGCGCCCACCGGGCGTGCAGGAACATGTCGGCGAGCGGCGTGTCTTTCGAGTAGCCGAGCGCGCCGTGCACCTGGATCGCGCGGTCGATGATGCGGTTGAGCGCGTTCGCGACGAAGTGCTTCGTCATCGACACTTCGCTGCTGAAGTCTTCCTTGCGATCGATCTTGTACGCCGTGTGCAGCACCATCAGCTTGCACTGGTAGAGCTCGATCGTCGACTCCGCGATCATCCACTGGATGCCCTGCTTCTCGGCGAGCAACGAGCCGTGCGAGAAACGGTTGAGCGAACGGTCGACCATCATGTCGAGCGCCATCTCCGCCTGCGCGATCCAGCGCATGCAGTGCGCGAGCCGGGCCGGGCCGAGCCGGTACTGGCCGAGCAGGTGACCTTGGCCGCGGCCGCCGAGCATCTGGTCGTTGTGCACGCGCAGATCTGTCGATGCGGATCTCCGAGTGACCGTCGGGGCCGTGCATCGTCTCGATCTCGCGCACTTCGGTCCACCCTTCCGCGGGCAGGTCGACGATGAACGCGGTGTTCGCGGCTTGCGGAATGTCGGGTTCTTGTTCGGTGCGCGCGATCAGGATCGCGAATCGCGCGCGGTGCGCGTCGCTGATGAACCACTTGTGCCCGCTGATCACCCACTCGTCGCCGTCTGGATAGCCCCACGTCTTGATCAAGGTCGGGTCGGAGCCCGCGACCTCGGGTTCGGTCATCGCGAAGCACGACGCGATCACGCCGTCGCACAGCGGCTTCAGGTACTTCTGCTTCTGCTCTTCGGTGCCCCAGTGCAACAGCGTGTGCATGTTGCCCTCGTCGGGCGCCTGCGCGTTGATGGCGAACGGTCCGAAGCTGCGTGCGCGCCGCTTCGGCCTGCACCATCGCGAGCTCGACGTGGCCGAGCCCCATGCCGCCCCATTCCTCGGGCATGTGCGGCAGCCAGAGTCCGCGCTCCTGCGCTGCCTTGCGCATCTCGACGATGCCGTCGATCAGCTGCTTGCGGTCGTTGCGATCGTCGATGCTCTGCTCGATCGGGCGCACGACTTCGTCGATGAACGAGCGGACGCGGTCGCGGATTTCTTCGAGCTCGGGCGAGAGGCTGAAGTCGATGGCCATGGCGGCAGTGTCATGCGCCGGGAGGAGTCACAGCAAGCGACCCGCAAAAAGCGACTTTGATGGCAAAACCGCGCGCCCAGGGCTACAAAATCGACGCATCGCCGTAGGCTCCCCCTCATGCGCGCAGCGGTGGCTCGAGACGGTGTGTTGCGGATCGACGAGGTCGACGACCCCCGCCCGGGTCCGGGTGAAGCCCTGGTCGCGGTGCGGGCATGCGGGATCTGCGGCTCCGACCTGCACGCCCTCGTCTACGCCGACGAGCTGGTGAGCTCGGCCCGCGAGACCGGCGCGCCGCTCATGTTCGATCCGAGCCGCGACTACATCATGGGTCACGAGTTCACCGGTGAGGTTGTCGAGCTCGGGCCCGGATGCGACGGCGTGCCCGTCGGTCCCGGCGATCTCGTCACCTCGCTGCCGGTCGCGCTCACGGCGACGGGCATCGAGCCCGTCGGCGCGTACTCCAACTCGTACAACGGTGCCTACGCCGACCTCATGCGGCTGACGGCCGGCATGTGCTTGCGCGTGCCGAACGGCCTCGACCACCGGCGCGCCGCGTTGACGGAACCGATGTCGGTCGGGCGCCACGCCGTTGCCCGGTCGGGCATCACCACGAGCGAGTCGGCGGTTGTGCTCGGTGCCGGTCCGGTGGGACTCGCCGTGATCGCGGAGCTGGGCCGCATCGGTGTCGAGACGATCGTCGCCTCCGACTACTCGCCGCGCCGGCGCGCGGTCGCGCTGGCAATGGGCGCGACGGCTGCGGTCGATCCGAAGCAAGAACCGCCCATGGACGCATGGCAGCGCGAGGACGGTCGCCGGGCCCCGGTCGTATTCGACGCGATCGGTGTGCCGGGAACATTGAGCGCCGCGATCGCGGCCGCGCCTGCGATGGGGCGCATCTGCATCGTCGGCTCGTGCATGCAGACCGATTCGTTGCGGCCCGTGCTCGCGCAGGTGAAGCAGCTCACGGTCATGTTTTCGTTCGCGTACGACCCCTTCGAGTTCGCCGACACGTTGCGGGCGATCGCCGAAGGTGAAATCGACGTCACGCCGATGATCACGGGTGTGTGCGGCATCGACGGTGTGCCGGCCGCGTTCGACGCGCTCGGTCACCCCGACGACCATGTGAAGGTGCTCGTCGAACCGGGCGGTCCTTCGGAAGTCGTGCCGGTCTAGCGCCTTTTGGTCAATTTGCCGACAGAATCTGTAGGCAAATTGACCAAGAGCGGCAGGAGTTGCTGCCCCGCCGGACGATAGAGGGCCGTACTCCTCTGTACGCAGAAGCTCTCGATTCCTTCCAGTTCGGTGGATTATTCTTCCCAATTGTCGCATTGATCCGGGCGGATTGAGCGGGCTGCATGACACCACGACGCATTCGAGGGGCCGCAACGTTGGCAGTTCTTGCCGCGCTCGCGCTCGTCGGCGCGTTCGCGACGCAAGCCGCGGCCGAACCGAGCACGACGCCGTCGACGATCACCGGCCTGCCGAAGCGCGTGTCGCTCGTCGTGCCGTCGACCCAGACGTGGACGAAGTCGACGGTCGTGCTGCGCGCCGGCAAAGCCGCGACGATCTCCGCGAGCGGCGACATCTTCTTCGGGCCCGACGATCTTGCCCGCATCCCGCCGAACGGGATCGCGTGGAGCCAGCGCTGCGTGCAATTGGGCGCGGTGCGGCATGCGCCGTTCCCTGCGGCCGGCTTGCCGTGTTACTCGCTCGTCGCGCGTGTCGGCGACGGAAAGCCGCAAGCGATCGGCGAGTCGGGCGAAGTGCACGCCGACGTCACGGGGCCGATCTATCTCGGCCTCAACGACAACTACATCAACGACAATGCGGGGAGCTACCCGGTAACGATTTCGGTTGCCGCCGACGCGCTCGCAAACGACAACGATTCTTCGTCGTCGTTTTCGATTCCCTTCACGCTGATCGGGATCATCGTCCTCGTGTTCCTCGTATTGGTCGGGCTCGGGTGGCTGAACGCGCGCCGCCGTCCCGACGTCGCGCTCAAGGACGATCTCTTGATCGGGCGCGTACGTGTACGGGTCGGACCGAAGCGCGAGGTCGAACGCGTCGCCGACGACGGCTCCGTTTCGTCGTTCACGGTGACGCGGGCCGACTTCGGCGACCGCCTGCCGGGCGAACGCCGCGAACGTTTCGCGTGGCGGGGCTTGAGCTTCGTTGCCGTGCGATCCCGCGTGCCGTTCGGGCGTTCACATGTCGAAGTGGAACGCCTCGGTCAACACGTCGGCGGTTCGAGCGGCGTCCTACGCGGCAGGGACGGCTTCACGCGCGGCCGGTTGCCGATGTCGTTGCATCCGGCGTGGCTGTTCACTCTCGACAATGCCGCCGGTCACGACGACGGCTCAGTCGAAGGCGATCTCACGATGATCGTCAGCGACCGCCGCTTCGAATCCAACGCGTCGCATCTCGCGCGGTCGGTGCACAAGCTGCCCGGACAACTCGGGGGTCTTGCGGCCGCGAGTCAATCGACGGTGTCGACGGAATCTCGTGTCACCGCGCCGTCGGCGCAAGAGCAGGCGAACGCTTAGCTCTCGAACTTCTCTTTCAGCGCCACAACCGAGCCCTCGTACACCGGCAGGAAGATGCCGAGCAGTTCGTCGGGGGACACCTCGACCGACCATGTGAGATGTGAACCCGAACCTTCGGGATCGACGGCGATCGTCGCCTCGTGCGACTCGAGATTGCCCATCGGCGAGTCGATCACGCTGTAGGTGACGCGCCGGCCCGCGTCGTCGAGGCTGCGCAACTGCTCTTTGATCTGAATGCCCATCGTGTCGAGCGTGCGAACGTCGCCGTCGAGCGAACACTTGTCGATGCCCGGCATCCACTCGTCGAGCGTGCCGAACTCCCGCACCACCTTCCACACGTCGTCGGGACTGCGGTTGATCGAGACTTCAGCTTTGCCGGATGCCATGGCGGGATCATGGCACGTTCCATGCGCCCGGTGCACGAAACACGCCGCGCGCCCAGCGGCTCGGAGTGCCGACGACCGCGCGCGGATAGTCCTCCCACATCCAGCGCGCGAAGTTCCGGCGCGTCCACGGCGAGACGTCGACGACTGCGAGCGCGGCACGTGCCCCCGCCGGATGCGCGAGCACGCGTTGCAGGAACCCGGCGAAGCGGAGGTCGCGTCCGAGCGCGTGCGCGACGAGCCCGCGATAGTCGGCGCCGGTCGCGATCGCGTCGGCGGCGAGCATGCCGGTCTCGATCGCCTGCGCGATGCCTTCGCCCGTCATCGGATCGACGACGCCGGCGGCGTCGCCCGCGAAGAACACGCGTGCCGTGCATCAAACGGGTGGGGGAGTAGCGCGTCGGTATCGGCCACGCGCGCACACTGTCGACCGCACGCGCGTCCGGACCGAGAATCGCGCGCATCGTTGGTCGCTCGAGCAACGCCGGCCACAGCGCTTTCAGCTCTTTGCCGGTTCGACCGTCGGATCGCAACACGCCGTAACCGACGTTGGCCCGGCCGTTGCCCAACGGGAACACCCACGCGTAGCCCGGCAACAGGTCGCGTTCGAACGACACGAACAACCGCTGGTCGGCGACACCGTCGAAGTACTGACGCACTGCATGCCACTCACCCAGATCGCGCGGGGTGTCGGGTTCGAGCGCGCGCCGCACCGGCGACCAGTGACCGTCGGCTGCGATCACGTAACGAGCGAAGACATCGTCGAGCTGCACGCCGTCGTCGTGCACGACCACCTTCTCGACTTCGCACCCTTCGCGCACCTCGGCGCCGTGCCGGCGCGCGAGTGCGACCATCGCCGCGTCGAGCTCGACCCGCCGGATGACCGCGCCGTGGAGACCGCCTGACGGCATCGGCAGCTCGATGTGATGTCCGGTCGGCGTGACCAGCACGGTCGTGCCCACTGGGGTGAGATTCAGGTCGCCGCGGGCGACCCCGAGCCGTTCGAGCAGCCGTAACACGTTGGCGGTCAGTCCGTCGCCGCAGGTCTTGTCACGGGGAAAGGTTGCCCGGTCGAGGCAGATCGTGCGCAGGCCGTGAGCGGCGGCCGTGATCGCCGCCGCGGTGCCCGCGGGCCCGGCCCCCACGACCGCGACATCGAATCCCTCCCTCACGGAATCGAAAGTACCCGGCCTCGTTTCGACGCCCGGCACGGGGTATTGCCAAAATCGCGGGTCCGATCGGGCATTGAAGGAGTCACGTTGAACGTCGTCGTCTGCGTCAAGCAGATTCCTGACCCGGCTATCCCCGGGTCGCTCACGGCCGAGCACACCCTCGACCGAAGCGGCAAGCTCATCCTCGACGAGTCCGACAGCTACGGCGTCGAGATGGGTCTCCAGCTCGTCGACGCGGCCGGGGGCGGTGAGGTGATCCTCATCTCGATGGCGCCGAACGGCGAGGTGTCGGGTCTGCGCACTGCGCTCGCAATGGGTGCCGCCCGCGCCATCCTCGTTTCCGACGACGCGCTCGAAAGGCTCCGACGCCCTTTCGACTGCGAAGGTGCTCGCCAAGTCGGTCGAGCGCGCGGGCGAGGTCGACCTCGTGCTGACCGCGACCGAAGCGACCGACGGCTACACGGGCACGATCCCCGCGCAGGTCGCGGAGTTGCTCAACTGGCCGGCGATCACGTTCGCCAAGCAGGTCGCGATCGCAGACGGCAAGGTGAAGGTGCAGCGCCAGACCGAAGCCGGTTACGACGACGTCGAAGCGCCGTTGCCCGCAATCGTGTCGGTGACCGCCGGTGTCGTCGAGCCGCGCTACCCGTCGTTCAAGGGGATCATGGCGGCCAAGAACAAGCCGGTCGATCAAGTGACGGCGAGCGACCTCGGCCTCGACGCCAACCAAGTTGGTTGGACGGGTGCGCGCCAAGAGATCACGAACGTTGGTCAGGCACCGGCACGTGAAGCCGGTGAGAAGTTCGAAGACGACGGCACGGGCGCCGAAAAGGTCGTCGCGTTCCTCGAGCAGTTGAAGGTGGTCTGACGTGGTCGCGAAGGTTTGGGTGTTCGCCGAGGTGGCCGACGGCAAAGTGTCGTCGGCGACGCTCGAAATGCTGACGAAAGCGCGTGAGGTCGGTTCGACGGTCGAGGCGATCTATGCGGGCCCGGACGCCGACGCGGTCGCCGCCAGCGTGGGCGCGTACGGCGCGACGAAGTTGTACGTGATCGATCCCGACACTGCGTTGCCCGGGCACGCGGCGGCAGCCGCGATCGCGCAACTCGCGCAAGAGAACTCGCCCGACGCGATCCTGTTCGCGCAGTCGTACGACGGCCGCGACGCGATCGGCCGTTTGAGCGCGAAGCTCGACCAGCCGGTGCTCACCAACGGCATGTCGCTCTCCGACGAGGGCGGCACGTTGCAGTTCGGTACGGCGATCTTCGGCGGCATGACGCTCGTCGACGCCAAGTTCACCGGCAATGGCCCGGCGCTCATTGCGATCCGACCCAAGTCGTTCGCGGCGGAAGAGTCGGGTGGGGGCGCGGCCGAGATCGTCAACGTCGGCGCAGCCGACGCCGGACGGGCCGCCGAAGCCAAGGTGCTCGAGCGCCACGTCGAAGAACAGCAGGGCCCGAAGCTCGAAGAGGCGTCGGTCGTCGTTTCCGGTGGTCGGGGTATCGGCGCGGCCGAGAACTACGCGCCGCTCGTCGAAGAGCTCGCCAAGTTGTTGAAGGGCGCGTGGGGTGCATCACGCGCAATCGTCGACGCGGGCTGGGTGCCGTACGCGTTGCAAGTCGGCCAGACCGGCAAGACGGTGAAGCCGAAGGTGTACATCGCGCTCGGCATTTCCGGTGCGACGCAGCACCTCGTCGGCATGAAGAACAGCGACAACATCATCGCCGTGAACAAGGACTCCGAGGCGCCGATCTTCTCGGTCGCCGACCTCGGCATTGTGGGCGATGTGCACAAAGTCGTGCCCCAACTGATCGAGTTGCTGAAAGCCAAGCAGTAACCCGCTCGGAATTTCCCGGGCCGAGCGCAACGTTTCGGCCCCGGGAAGCATCTCTAGGGGTGTATGTGGGCAGGGCGGATTTTTCGGAGTGTTGTCGTGCTCGCGATCGTGCTGTTGCTGGGCGCAACAGTGTTCGCGGTACGCGCGGCGCACGCAGCGGAACTGCGCACGAGCGCGGCTGAGGCACACAACCGAGCCGTCACCACGCGCATCGACGAGATGGCGCGCGGCCGGTACCGCGAGCATGTTTTTGCAAACGTGAACGTCACGCACGACGTCGTGTACGACGGCACGCACCCCGCTGCGCCAGATCGGTTGCGAGGTCGGCTTCTTTCGCCTTGTCACCTTCGGTGAAGCCGCCCGGGGTCGGCCGTCCACGCGGGCGACGAGTGCACGGTCCAGACCTTCGACGGCATGGGCCACGAAATCGGATACGCGCAGCGCGCGCCGATCGAGGATCAGGCGTCGGCGTTCTTGGCAAAGCTCGTCGCGTCGGCGTCGTAGCCAGAGCACGCTCGCTCAGCGCGCCGGCATCCAAACGTCGCCTTCGATCCGCGTTCGCGCGTCCTGCGCGCGTCCGAGATGCTGGAGTTCGGTGCGGTGCTTCCACATGGCCAGCGCGGAAGAAACGGCGTCGCGTTCGTCGAGTGAGGTGAACGGTCCGGGCACGTCGACGAGACGCCGCAACGCGGTCGGATAGATCTCCAGCGCGGTCCGGTCCGTCGCAGCGTCGAACGGCCAGATTGCGAATCCGCTCTCCCGCAGATCGGCGAGGAGCGGCATGCCGCGCACCGAGCCCGCGCCGACTTGTCCGTTCCCGACGAGTTGGAAGACCGATTTGGCCGTGGGAAAACGCAGTTCGCACGCGCGAAAGCGCTGCTCGGGCGGAAGGTCGCAGCGCCCGCGCCAGAACGGCGGTGTCGGCGCGAGCCATGCGTCGCCCTCGGCCGCGGCGCGCGCCCAGACGTCGAACACCGTTGCGCAACCGAGTTCACGCGCAAACCAGCCCGGGACGGAAAACGAGAAGTCGAAACCGGCCACAACCGGTCTCGGCGTCGAAAGGACCCGGTCGATTGCTTCCTCACGGGTGGCGCACGGGACGCTTTCCACGACTTCGCCGCCGCGCACCGCGGCGAGCCATATGCCTTTTGGGCGGCGCGCGCCCGACCAGTCGACCGCAATTACAGAGAGCGCCGGCACCGCGCCACGCTACGGTTTTTGCATGCCTGGTGTCGTCCTCTCCGCGCGCGGTCTTGTGAAGGACTACCGCCGCGATCGCGCGGTCGACGGCGTCAGCATCGTCGTCCACGAGGGCGAACGCGTCGCGCTGCTGGGCCCGAACGGGGCCGGAAAAACGACGACGCTCTTGATGATTCTCGGTGTGGTCGAGCCCGACGCGGGCGACGTCACGATCGACGGGATCGCATTGGCGCGTCATCGCAGTCGCGCCGCCGAACGCGTCGGCTTCGCCGCCGGATACCTGCCCCTGACCGAACGCATGCGCGTCCGCGAATACTTGAAGTTGTACGGGCAGCTCTACGGCGTTGCCGACCCCGACCCGTTGATCGACGAAGGGCTCGAACGCTTTCGGATCGCGCACCTCGCGAGTGCGATGGGCACCGAGTTGTCGTCGGGACAACGGACGTTGATCGGCATCGTGCGGGCGACGTTGCATCGCCCGAAGTTGCTGGTGCTCGACGAGCCGACGGCGTCGCTCGACCCCGACGTCGCCCTACGCGTGCGCGACGGCTTGCTCGAACTCTGCGAACGCGACGGCACTGCGCTGTTGATCACGAGCCACGACATGAGCGACATCGAGCACGTCTGCGAACGCGTCGTGTTCTTGTCGCACGGTCGCGTTGTCGCCGACGGTACGCCCTCCGAAATTGCGGACACGTACGGACACGGCGATCTCGAAGGCGTGTTCCTGCACCTCGCCGAACGGCACGACCCGGCAACCGCGCAACAAAGCGATCGTCCATGACGACTGAACTGTCCGACTGGGGGAAGACACGGCTGCGGTTGCGCGCGATCTCGCGCCGGCACGCGTACGTATTGCTTCGGAGTCCGCACCGATTGTTCGACGTCACGCTGTGGCCGCTTGTCGACGTGATCTTGTTCGGTTCCCTGGCCGCGTTCGTCGGCACGGGTCAAGCCTCGGGTGCGGCGAAGGCATCGGGCTACCTGTTGGCCGGCATCGTTTTATGGCACGTCATCTATCAGTCGCAGATCGCGATGAGCACAGGGCTGCTCGAAGAGACGTGGACGCGCAACATCTTGAACCTCATGGTCACCCCGCTGCGCGAAGTCGAATACGTGGGTGGCGTCGCGATCTTCGGCATGATCAAGCTGGTGATGGGCGTCGGCCTCATGATCCTCGGTGCGTTTGTGTTCTTCTCGTTCAACACGTTTTCGCTCGGCTTGGGTGTGGTGCCGATCGCGGCGGTTCTGCTGGTGGTGGGGTGGGCCATCTCGCTGTTCGTGATGGGTCTTGTGTTGCGCTACGGCACGGGCGCGGAAGCGCTCGCATGGGGTGTGATGTTCGTGCTGCTGCCGCTTTCGGGCGTCTTCTATCCGACCGACGCGCTCCCGACCGCGATCCAACCGCTCGCGCAGGCGTTACCGACGACGCACGCGTTCACCGCGCTGCGGTCGCTCGTCGACGGCAACGGCAACGACTGGTCGCAGCTTGCGATTGCTGCGGTCGGCGCAGTGTTGATGCTGTTGCTCGCGATGGCGTGGCTCGTTGCGATGCTGCGCGTCTTCCGCCGGCGCGGCTACATCACCCGCTACACCTAACTGTTTGGACGCTTCGCGGCCTCATAGGGGCGGCAACGGTCCAAACGGGGATCTGTGACGCGACGAAGCCCCGGCGACATTGCCGGGGCTTCGTGGGGTCTCCGTGTTCTTGGTCAAACAGTTGCCGGGACGGCCTTGCTCGAGTTCCAGTCGCGCTTGTCGCTGTACTGGTAGTTGGTGATCAAGCTCACCAACAGCACCGCGATGCCGGCGACGATGTAGAAGGCCGTAAGGCCGGTGTCGGTGCTGTTGAAGTCGAGCGCGAACGGCGCAACGATCAGCAACAGCGCGGCGAGGTAGTCGCCACCGCTGTGCACCGTGAACGGCAGCACCTTCGCAACGCCCAGCGGGTACTTGGTCAACATGCTCACGAGCAACACGACTGCGCCCACGACGACACCGGTGGCAACGGCCTTGCCGCTACCGCCCACTGCGAGGGCGACGATGATCAATCCGAAGCCGACTGCGTAGTCGGCAATGGCGTGGAACCACGCCGGAAGCACACGCACGAGTGACACGATGGTCTCCTTGTTTTTCGGCCTCCCCGGCCGCTTATCGAAGTTGTGAAGTGTTCGGAGCTGCGCGCGTGCGTGGATGAATGCGAGACTCGAATTCGTGGAACTCGTCGACGACGAACGGCTCGCACACTGGCTCGACAGCCAAGGCATCGAGACCGGCGCTCCGCTTACGGTCGAGCGGATCACGACCGGTCATTCGAACGAAGTGTTTCGCGTGACACGCGGTGAACGTGTGCTCGTGCTCCGGCGACCGCCGCGTACGCCGTTGTCGCCAACCGCGCACGACATGGCGCGCGAGTTTCGCGTGTTGCGTGCGTTTGACGGCCGCGCGTCCGTTCCCGTGCCGCGTCCAGTCGCGCTCTGCACCGACGTCGAGGTGATCGGCGCGCCGTTCTACGTCATGGAACCGGTCGACGGTGTAGTCGTGCGCGAACGAGTGCCGGATCCGATCGCGGCCGCGTCGCCGCGCGACGTCTCGTACGCGCTCATCGACGCGCTCGCCGGTATTCACGCGTTCGACTGGCGCGCGGGCGGCCTCGACGGCTTCGGCAAACCCGACGGCTATCTCGAACGACAGGTTCCGCGTTGGCTCGGCCAACTCGAGCGCTACAAGACGCGCGAGATTCCCGCGGTCGACGAAGCCGGCCGCTGGCTCGCGGCCCACACACCCGCGATGCAAGCCCCCGGCGTGATTCACGGCGACTACAAACTCGACAATGTGATGTACGCGCCGCGTTTGCCGGTTGAACTCGTCGCCGTCGTCGACTGGGAACAGTCGACCATCGGCGATCCGCTGGTTGACCTCGGGTGGGTCCTCGGTCTGTGGATCGAACCGGGGGAGGGTGCCACGCTCGCCGGCGCGTCACCGTTTGCGAAGGGCACCGACGTTCCGACGCGCGCCGAGTTGATCGAGCGATACGCGAAACACAGCGAACGCGATCTCACCAACCTCGCGTTCTACTGCGTGCTCGGCCTCTTCAAACTGGCGTGCGTCATGGAAGGTTCGTACGCGCGCTTCAAAGCCGGCACGAGCGACGACCAGTACTTCGCGGCATTGGAAGTCGGCGTGCCTGCGCTGGCGCAGCGCGCGCTCGAGTTCGCGAACTAACGAGCTAACGCGCCTTTGGCCGTTTGATTTGCGGCACGACGTCTGCGGCCGTGTCGCCCAGCAAGTAACGCGGGCCCTGGCCGAGGGCGCGGGCGCGGTCTTCGGGGTTGTAGAGGCGGCACGTCTGTAACGAGAGACAGCCGCACCCGATGCACGACGTGAGATCGTCGCGCGCGAGTTCGAGCAACCGGATGCGTTCGTCGAGCGCGGCGCGCCACGTCTTGGCGACGCGCGCCCAGTCGCCGACCGTGGGTGTGCGTTCTCCGGGGAGCGACGCGAGCGCGGCGCGGATTTCGTCGAGCGAGAGGCCCACTTGTTGCGCGATGCGTACGAAGGCGACGCGCCGGAGGACTTCCCGGGGAAACCGGCGTTGGCCGCCGGCGGACCGACGGGCGGTGATCAGGCCTTCGGCTTCGTAGAACCGGAGCGCGGAGACCGCGACGCCGGTGCGCTCGGCCACTTCGCCGATTGCGAGCTCGTCGTCGCGCTGGGGGGTGCCGGACACGCCGTTCACATTACATCCTTGACCTCAAGTAAGGTTGAGGTCGTAGGGTGCGTTGCATGTCGCTCACCACGTCCGCCACCCTCACCGATGAACAGGTCTTCCGCGGCGCCGCACGCGTTGTTTCCCAACCAAGCCGCGATGCCGCGAACTCCTTCGTGTTGCACGCACCGCTCGAACTCATGGCCCGGCGATTGCTGTTGACCTTTGTGCCCGAAGCCCGGCGCACCGCGGCCCGCGAGCGCATGGCGTGGGTCGCCGCCGAGTACGAACGGGCCATCGAACCGATCGACGTGCCGAAGAAGGCGACGATCGATTCGGTCGCGGGCGCACGCGACGCGCTCGTCGAAGCGGTCCTTGCGGGCGACGTCGACGAGGTCGACGCGCTGATGCTGGCGCTGCTCGACGTCGCAAGCATCGACGAGATGATGGCGGCGGCCGAGCCGTTGCTCCCGATCCTCGCGGCAGCCGGTCACGCGCCGATCGGCTTCTTCTTCGCGAGTCGACTCGCGCTCACAAGCCGAGCCGCGATTGCGCTGCTGCGTCCGTTGTTGCACGAAGTAGCACGGGCGCCGCAATTGCGCATGCAGTGGGTCGACGACATCGACGGCATCGCGCCCGCTTCTGACGCGTCAGGTCTCGCGACGGCGCTCGCCGAAACGCCGTTGCTCGGCGTGCCCGGCAGCGACTTCATCTTCCCGGTGGTGCACCAAGTCGACGACGCCGGTGTCGCGCGGAAGGTGATCGCGCCTCATCTGGCGCGCGATGTCACGGCGATGGCGGCAGCGACCATGCGTGTGGCCGCGCACTCGATGCTGCAAGACGACCCGCGCTACGCGCCGTACGGGTGGACGCACTGCCTCACGCTGCCGCAGGCGATCTTCGAGATCATCCCGTGGACGGCCTATCGCCGCGACGCGGCCGCGATCGCGGCCACATATGTCACCGGGTTTCGCGCCGCGTTCGGGCGCGCGCCGATCGACCTTGCGTGGCAACCGGAGCCGAACGCGCTCGACCTTGTCGACGCGCTCGACGCGTCACCGGCCGAAGCGGCGGGCGCGTGGTATCACGCGACCGACGAGGCGCTGGGACTCGCGTTGCCGGTCCTCGTCGGGCGCGCCGCAACGCACCAGGACGCGCACTTCGCCAAGTACACGCTCACGTGCATCGCGGCATCGCAACGCGATCACGGCGGTCGCGCGATGTATCTTGCGGCGGCGGCCTCGCTCGCAGCCTGGTGGGCGCAGCAGCCGAGTTCGAGCGTGCGCGACGACCTGTAGAGACGTCGGCCGCGTCAGTCGGCGAGATCGACGATCAACGGCGCATGGTCGGAGGGGCCCGTCCCCTTGCGCGCGTTGCGGTCGACAACTGAGAACGTTGCCCGATCGATCACCGGCTTGGTGGCGAGCGCAAGGTCGATACGCATGCCCCGGTGTTGATGGAAGTCGCCGGCGCGATAGTCCCAGTACGTGTAGAGCTTGTCGCTGTCGGGCCACACGTGCCGGAACGTGTCCTGCAAGCCCCACTCTTCGAGGCGCGCGACGGCCTTGCGTTCCGGATCGGTGACGTGGGTCGCACCGATGAACTTCTTGGGATCCCAGACGTCGCGGTCTTCGGGTGCGACGTTGTAGTCGCCACACACGACGACGGGTTGGTCAGGCGAGAACGTGTCGTTGATCCAGTCGTACAACACGTCGAACCATTGCAGTTTGCGTTCGTAGAATTCGGTGCCGACTTCGCGACCGTTCGGCACGTACACGCTCACGAACGTCACGCCGCCGCACAGTGCGGTGACGATGCGCGAGTCGCCCTCATACGGATCGGTGTGCCCGGTGCCGAAGCCGTGCGTGACGTTCTCGATGCCGACGCGCGACAGGATCGCAACGCCGTTCCACTGCCCCTGGCCGTTGTGCACTGAGTCGTAGCCGAGCTCTTTGAACGTCAGCGCGGGAAAGCTCTTGTCGGCCAGCTTCGTTTCTTGCAGACACAGGACGTCGACGTCGGCGTAGCCGAGGAACTCCTCGACACGCGGCAACCGCGCCTTCAACGAGTTCACATTCCACGTCGCGAATCGCATCATCTCGACGCTACTCCTCGATGTATCCGGGATTCGCGACGAGGAGTTTGCGCCGGACTCGGTCACGGACGTCGGCGACCGAGACGTCGCCACCGCTGCGGATCTGCGCGACCAGCGCCCGTTCAGACTCCTGGTCGGCCTCGTTCCATTCCGGATAGGAGCTTTCGAGCAGCTCACGTTCGACGATGCCGAGCGCATTGATCGCGACCCGGGTGTGGAACTGCACACGGCCCTCGGTCGCGTTCATCACGTCGTGTTCGAGGAACTCGCGCACGGCTTGCACCAACTCGATCGCGTTGGGTCGATCCATCTCGTTAGAGCCCTCCGTCGAGCAGACGCAACAAATCCCACTCCACTTCCGCGACCCGCCGGCCGAGCGTGGCGAGCTCGACTGAGCGCACCACGCCGGTCAAGTGCGTGAAGCACTGCTGGATCGTGATCACGCCCCACCGCAACGTGCCGAAGACGATCCAATAGCGCAGCTCGTCTTCCGTCACACGCGTACCGGACTCTGCGGCGTACGCGTCGAGCAGCGGTGCAACGTCACCGAAGCCGCCGACGATCTTGTCGACGACCCCGAAGCGCCACGATTTCACACACAACCACCCGAGATCTTCGACGGGATGACCGAGGTGCGCGAGCTCCCAGTCGAGTACCGAACGAATGCCCTCCGGCCCGACGATGAAGTTGCCGTTGCGGAAGTCGCCGTGCACCAAGACGGGAGGCGAAGGCTCGGGCGGCGCGTTGTCAGCGAGCCACCGCAGACCGAGCTCGAACGCGGGATGGGGTTCGTCGAATGCCTCGAGCATCGCCGTGTACTGCTCGATTTGTTTCCCCGCCCCTTGACGCGGAAGCTTCGGAAGCTCGGCAATGTCGACGGCGTGAATGCGCGCCGCGATCGTTCCGCATTGAGCTGCAAGCAGGGGCCGGGCCGGTGCGCAGAAGTCGTCGCGCAGGATGCGGCGGGGGATCGTCTCGCCCTCGACGCGTTCCATGATGAAGCCGTGCCCGAGCCCGTCGTCGGGACCGAGCTGCGCGCGCGCACGCGCGGGACCGGCACCCCGCCGGCGCCCGCCGCTTCGAGCAATCGGTATTCAGTCGTTCGTTCCAACCAGCCGGCGTGCTCCCCCGGATCACGGCGAAGCACGAAGCCCTGCGCGCCGCCCTCGCCCACGAGATCAAAGCTCCATGTCTCGCGCGACGCGCCGCCCGAGAGCCGCCGGAGGTGCTCGACGCGTCCGCCGCCGAGCACGAGGGCCAGAGCGGCCGGGTCGGGCGATTCCATCGGTGCGACGCTAGCGAACCGCTCATCTCCACGATTTCTCCACAGGCCCATCGGGCCTTCATCACGTGAGGTCCGTATCCTCCAGATGTGGCGACGGCATCACCACGGGCGCGCGAGACCCGCATCATCGTCATCGAGGACGAGCGCTCGATCGCAGAAGCCGTCGCGGCGCGCCTTCGCAGCGAGGGTTACGCAGTCGAGGTCGCGCTCGACGGACCGGAAGGTGTCGCCGCGTGCGAACGCGTGCACCCTGATCTCGTCGTGCTCGACCTCATGTTGCCCGGCCTCGACGGCATCGAAGTCTGCAAGCGCATCCAGCGCGAGCGCCCGGTTCCGGTGCTGATGCTGACCGCCCGCGACACCGAAGCCGATCTGCTCGTCGGTCTCGCCGTCGGCGCCGACGACTACATGACGAAGCCGTTCAGCATGCGCGAGTTGATCGCGCGCGTGCACGCGTTGTTGCGCCGCGTCGAACGCGACAGCGTCGACCCCGCGACGGCCACGGCCGCACCCGTGCACATCGGTTCCGTAGTGCTCGATCCCACGACACGCCGCGTGCAATGCGACGGCAAGCCGGTGCACCTGACGCCGACCGAGTTCGATCTAGTCGCCTATCTGGCGGCGCGTCCCGGACGAGTCGCGACGCGCGAAGAACTGCTCGCGCAAGTGTGGGGCTACGACATTCCCTCCGGCGCGCGGACGGTCGACTCGCACATCCGCTCGATTCGCCGCAAACTCGGCGCGGATCTCGTGCGGACCGTGCACGGTGTCGGCTATGCGGTGGAAGAAGGTGCATCGTGCCGTTGAAACGGCCGCATGCGCCTGAGCGTCCGCTCGATCCGCTGCCGACGCTCAAACTCAAACTGTCTGTCGTCATTCTCGCGGCCGTCGCGGTCACCGTCATCGTCTTCGACATCGGTGTGCACGCCGGGATGTGGCCGTCGATCGCGGGCGTCATCGCGGCGTTGGTTGCGATCGCCGTTGTGTGGGTGCTCGCCCGAGGCATGACGTCACCGTTGCGAGAGATGGTCGAAGCCACGGAAGCGATGGCCCGGGGCGACTTCTCGAAGCGCGTCACTGCGACCTCGCACGACGAGATCGGAACGCTCGCCACGTCGTTCAACCAGATGGCGGCCGAGCTTGCCGAAACCGACCGCATGCGGCGCGACCTGGTCGCCAACGTGAGCCACGAGCTGCGCACGCCGATCGCGGCATTGCAGGCCGTCCTCGAGAACATCGTCGACGGCGTGGCGCCCGCCGATCCCGAAGTGCTGCGCACGATGCTCGACCAAGTCGAACGATTGGGCCGGCTCGTGCAGCAGCTGCTCGACCTTTCTCGTCTCGAATCGGGGGCGCTTGCCCTCGAGCGTGACCTCTTCGAAGTCGAGCCGATGCTCGAACATGCGGTGCGCGACTCGCGCATGAACGCAATCGGCGTGCAGTTCGAGGTGGAGGTCGAGCCGAGTGGGTTTCGGCTCGAAGCCGACGCCGAGCGCTTGCATCAGGTGATTTCCAATCTCGTCGAAAACGCGCGCCGGTATTCACCGCCCAACGGACGGGTACTCGTGCGGGCCGTCGCACTTACCAGCGGGGCGCGCTTCGAAGTGACCGACGAAGGGCCCGGCATCGCCGACGCCGACGCGACGCGAGTCTTCGAGCGCTTCTACCGCTCCGATCCCTCGCGCTCGACGAGCGCAGGCGGCGCCGGGATTGGTCTCGCGATCGCGAACTGGATCGTGAGCTTGCACGGCGGCGAGATTCACGTCGAAAACAACGAACCGCACGGATGCCGCATGGTCGCAACCATTCCCGGGCATGTCGAACTCGACGCGCCCGCCGAGCTCATCAACAAAGGTAGGTAACGGTGGCACTCACCTCCATCGACGACGCTCTGCGCCGCATCCGGCGCGGTGAGATGGTGCTCGTGGTCGACGATGAAGACCGCGAGAACGAGGGCGACCTCACGCTCGCAGCCGAATGGGTCACGCCCGAGGCGATCAACTTCATGTTGCGCTGGGCACGCGGCCTCGTGTGTATGCCGTGCGACTCGCAGGTACTCGACAAGCTCGAGATCGGGCCGATGATCCCGCCCGGGCAAGAGGGCTGCGACACCGCATTCACGGTTTCGATCGATCACCGCGAAGGCGGGAGCGGGATCGGCGCCCAAGATCGCGCGCTGAACAGTTCGACGCGTGCTCGACCCCAGTTCGCGCCCTGAGCATTTCATCCGCCCCGGCCACGTGTTCCCGTTGCGCGCGCGTGACGGCGGCGTGCTCGAACGGCGCGGTCATACCGAAGCCTCAGTCGACTTGGCGCGCCTCGCGGGCTGCGCGCCGGTTGCGGTGATCTGCGAAGTGCTGCACGACGACGGTTCGCCGGCGCGCTTCCCGTACCTCGAGATGTTCGCCGAGGAGCATCGCATCGCGATGATCTCGGTTGCGCAAGTTGTCGAACATCGCGAGCAATCGGGCCCGGTGGCTGCGGCCAGTCGCACGCTCTTGCTGTAGACGCGGTGCCCGTGGTCGACTCACGGGCATGAGCACACCGCAAATCACAGAGATCTCCGACGGGCTGCGTTTTCCCGAAGGTCCGGTCGCGATGGCCGACGGCAGTGTCCTCGTGGTGGAACTCGCGGGCGGCTGTATCACGCGCGTCCAACCCGACGGCGCGAAGTCGACGGTTGCCACGCCGGGCGGCAGCCCGAACGGCGCCGCGATCGGTCCCGACGGCGCGCTGTACGTCTGCAACAGCGGCGGATGGGAGTTCCGCGAGTTGATGGGCATGCAGATCCCGCACACGGATCTGCCCGAAGACCACAGCGGTGGTCGCATCGAGCGCGTCGACATCGACAGCGGCGACGTCAAAGTGCTGTACACCGAATGCGACGGGCACAAGCTCATTGGACCGAACGACATCGTGTTCGACGCGCAGGGCGGCATGTGGTTCACCGATCACGCGCGTCGCGAGGGCCGCGTGCAGCACCTCGGCGCGATCTATTACGCGCAGCCCGACGGTTCTTCGATCACCGAGGTGATCTTCCCGAGCGATTCGCCAAACGGGATCGGTCTTTCCCCCGACGGGACGCGGTTGTACGCGGCTGAGACGCACACGGGTCGTGTGTACGCGTGGACACGTTACCGGGCCGGGTGAGGTCGAGCGGTTCGAGGGGGCACCGGCGGGTGCACCGATTTGTGGTTTGCCGGGCATGCAGTTGTTCGACTCGCTCGGCATCGACAGCGACGGCAACATCGTGGTCGCGACGCTCGTGACCGGTGCGTTGACGGTCATCTCGCCGAGCGGCGAAGTGCTCGACCAAGTGATCACCGGCGACCCCATGACGACCAACGTGTGTTGGGGTGGCGACGACATGCGCACCGCGTACGTGACCTGTTCGGCCACCGGCCGGTTGATCTCGCTGCCGTGGCCTCGGCCCGGTCTGAAGCTCAACTACAACGTGTGAAGTTGGAGCTCGCGCGTCCCCGAACCTGACTCCCACGTCAGCTACCGCCTAACTTGGCCGAGGCGTCGCTGAACCTGACCTCAGCGGGCTGAACGACGCATCGGTCTGAGCAGGAGGAACGCGTGGGACCGCTTTCGGGAGTGAAGATCGTCGAGCTGGCCGGCATCGGCCCGGGCCCGTTCTCGGGCATGTTGCTCAGCGACATGGGCGCCGACATCGTGCGCATCGATCGCGCCGGCCAGGTGAACCCGGCGTCGTTCGACAAGCCGAACATCGAGCCCATGTACCGCGGCCGCCGTTCGATCGGCGTCGATCTCAAGAACCCCGAGGGCGTCGAACTCGTGCTGCGCCTGGTCGAGGGTGCTGACGCGCTCATCGAGGGCTACCGGCCGGGCGTGACCGAACGGCTCGGGCTCGGCCCTGACGTGTGTCTCGCCCGCAACCCGCGGCTTGTCTACGGGCGTATGACCGGTTGGGGCCAGGACGGCCCGATGGCGCAAGCCGCCGGCCACGACATCAACTACATCGCGCTTGCCGGCGCGCTCGCGGACTTCGGGCGCGCGGGCAGCAAGCCGACGCCGCCGATCAACCTCGTCGGCGACTTCGGCGGCGGCGGGATGTTCATGGCGTTCGGCGTCGTGTGCGGCATCCTCGAAGCGCAACGTTCGGGCAAGGGCCAAGTGCTCGACGTCGCGATGGTCGACGGCACCGCGGTCTTGATGTCGATGATGTGGGGACTCAAGCAGCTCGGCGTTTGGCGCGAAGAGTTCGGCACCAACGTCCTCGACACCGGCGCGCCGTTCTACGACACGTACGAGACCAAAGACGGCAAGTTCATCTCGCTCGGCTCGCTCGAACCGCAGTTCTACGCCGAGCTGATGCAGCGCCTCGGCCTCGCCGATTCCGGCCTGCCCGCGCAGATGGATCCGTCGGGTTACGACGCCTGGCGCGCCAAGTTCACCGAGCTGTTCAAGACCAAGACGCGCGACGAATGGGACGCGGTGCTGCGCGGCAGCGACGCCTGTTACGCGCCCGTGCTCACGATGGACGAGTGCGTCAACGACGAACACATCAAGGCGCGCAACACGATCATCGACCGGGGCGGGATCCCGCAGCCGGCACCGGCGCCGCGTTTCTCCCGCACGGTTCCCGAGGTCCAGCGCGACGCGCCGTGGCCCGGCCAGCACACCGACGAGGCGCTCGCCGACTGGGGCGTCAACGGCGACGAGATCGAGAAACTGCGCGCGTCAGGCGCCGTCGCATAGCGCCACGACGCGTGCGAGCCGCTCGTCGCGCGTGACGAGGTCGGGCGCGGTGATCGTGACGTGGCCGAGTTTGCGGCCGGGGCGCGGCGACTTCCCGTAGTCGTGCAGGTGCGCGCCCTCGATCGCGAGGATCGCGTCGCGGTCAGGGAACGAGCCGATGATGTTGACCATCGCACTTGGCCCGCGCGTCGCCGTAGACCCGAGCGGCAGGCCGGCAATCGCGCGCACGTGGTTTTCGAACTGCGAGCATTCGGCGCCTTCAATCGTCCAATGCCCCGAGTTGTGGACACGCGGCGCGATCTCGTTCGCCAACAATCCGTCGCCGGTATCGAAGAGTTCGACGCAACACACACCGACGTAATCGAGCGATTCGAGCAACGGACGAATGCAGGCCTCGGCGGCCGCCTGGTTCGCGTCGAGTGCCGGCGCGCGCGCGTGACGCGGAAGATGCCGGCGCGGTGCGCATTTTCGACCGCCGGCCAACAGCGAATTTCGCCGTCGCGACCGCGCACGGCGACGATCGAAAGCTCGCGCACGAAGTCGACGAAGCCCTCGAGGATCAGCGGCACGCCGCCGAGCTCTCGCCACGCGCGCTCGAGATCGGCCTCGGCGCGCAACAACGCTTGGCCCTTGCCGTCGTAGCCGCCGCGGCGCGTCTTCAATACCGCAGGCAGTCCGAGCGTTGCCGCCGCGGCCACCAGTTCCTCGTGCGTGTCGACCGGAACGAACGGCGCGGTCGCGACACCGAGTTCGCGCAGCCGCGTCTTTTCGTGGACGCGATCTTGCGCGACATCGAGTGCTTCCGGCGTCGGATGGACCGAGACGGTGGAAGCCAGCGCCCGCGCGGTCGCGCTCGGCACGCCTTCCCATTCGTACGTCACGACGTCGGCGCCTTTGGCCGCGACCTCCGCGGCGCGTGCGTCGTCGAGTGCGCCCACGACGAGATCGCCGACGGCTTCCGCGGGCGCGCCCGCAGACCGGGTCGAGGAACGCGAACGACATGCCGAGCGGGATCCCCGCCAAACCGAGCATCCGCCCGAGTTGCCCTCCGCCCAGAACTGCGACACGCGTCATGCGGGAGGCAACGTTACCCGGCCTCGCGTTCGGGCAGCTCGAGTGCCGGCGACGGTTGCGCCGTCGTCGCGCCGCAGCGTCTCGATCCGGTCGAGCGGCCGTTGCAACGCGCGGTGGCGAGTCGTCATCAACGCGTTGTACTCCTTGGCGACGCCCTCGAACCGTTGCTGCACCTTGTCGAGCTGCACCGAGAACTTCTCCCACTGGCACGAGAACTCGCTGAGCAACGACAGGATCTCGTTCGACGTCCGTTCGAGCCGGAAGTTGTCGACCGCCTGGCGGATAACCGCGAGCAACGCATACAGCGTCAGCGGCGAGCAGAGCACGATCTTGTGGCGCAAGGCGTCGTCGACAAGCGTGCGGTCGTGTTCTTGCACGAACGCATACACGCTTTCGTTCGGGATGAAGAGCAGCAAGCAGTCGACGGTCTCGTCGGCGGCGTCGAGATATCCGCGCGTCGTGAGCTCCTTGACGCGGTTGCGAACGTCGCGGAGGAACTGGTCGCCGAACGCGCCCCGTTCGGGTTCGGAGTTCGCTTCGATGGCGCGCAGGTAGTTGTCGAGCGGGAACTTCACGTCCATATGCATGACGACACCGTTGGGCAGGAGAAACGTGAAGTCGGGACGGCCCGCGCCGGCCAGCGTCGCCTGCTTGCGGTAGTTGACGCCTTCGAGGAAACCGGCCAGGCGCAGCACGTCGTCGGCCATCCGCTCGCCCCATTGCCCGCGCGCCTTCGAACTGGCGAGCACCTCGCGCAGCTGTTGCGTGTTCTCCGTCAGCGCGTTGAGGCCTTCGTGCTGGCGTTGCAACTCGTTGGTGAGCGTGCCGAACGCTGTGCCGACGATCGCGTTCGAGCTCGCGGACCAAATCGCCGACCTTGTTGAGCTCGCCGGACATCGTCGCCAGTTGTTGATCGATCAGCGACTTCTTCCCGTCGAGTTCGGCACCAGCCCGCGCCCGGTCGTGTTCCATCAACGCTCGATTGGCTTCGATGACTCGTTGCACGATCTCGCCGGGATCGGGACCGGACGCCGTCGGTTCGCGGTGGATGAGCAACACCGCGACCAGCGCGACCGATGCTCCGACCGCGACGAGAACCGCAACCGCAAGCAGCACGTTCGTCATGCGGGAAACCCTAAAGAGCGGGTGAGACAGTTATCTTCCCGCCCGCTCCCTTCGGCTCGGCTGGCGCGTCTTCATCGTGTTGCCGACGGCCTCGCCTCCGGTGCGCTTCCCGCCCAGTTACGTCGGTGCCTATGCCGCGGACGACGCCGGAGCCGGGGAGAACGCCGGAACGTCGTCGTCGCGCAGCATCGCGGCGACGACCCCGCGGATCGGGCCCCGGCGCTGCTTCTCGTAGGAGCTCACAGCTGCGTTGAATGCGGGCGCCCCCGCGTACGACTGGTCGCCCGCGTACGTGTCGACCGCGTTCACGACACCCTCGTTGGCCTTCACC
This sequence comes from uncultured Actinomycetes bacterium, assembly GCA_963841195.1. Classification (GTDB taxonomy): domain Bacteria; phylum Actinomycetota; class Acidimicrobiia; order IMCC26256; family PALSA-610; genus CAWJBX01. The sequence continues at coordinate 212,386 of CAWJBX010000009.1, forward strand.
TGAGGTGATTGCCGCGCGCTTGCAACCATTCGCCGGCCCAACGCTTCGAGGTCGTTCGCGGCCCGGACTTCACCGGAGACATTGTTCGTCGAGATCGCGTGCTTCCACGCGGCGAGCGACGTTCCGGTCTGCGCCGCCAACTGGTGCACGGGACCGCCGAAGAACATCAGTTGCTTGTCGACGTTTTCCAACAGCTGATAGCGGCCCTGGAGCTGCGTCGAGAGCGGAGACCACGCCTCGTTGACGTTGCTGCGGGCGCGCTGAATATTCGGGCGGGCGGTAAAGATCGCGACGCCGGCCGCGACGATCGCCAGCACGATCGCGAAAGGAAGGAGCACGCGCACTGCGCGCAACACGACCATGGCTGATCCACCCTAGTGCGACAAGCGGCGCAAACCCGTGATCCACCAGGGCTTCCGCGGCGAACGATCTCGCAGTTAGGGTTCCCGGAGATCCCGTCGGAGGAGTACTCAATGGCCCGCATCCTCGTAAACGGCGCCGGTGTCTGCGGTCTCGTCGAGCGCGATGTTGTTCGCCAAGGACGGTCACGACGTCACGGTGATCGAGCGCGATCCGGCGCCGATTCCAGCATCACCCGACGACGCGTGGGAGAACTGGGAACGCAAGAGCGTGAACCAGTTCCGGATGATTCACATGTTTCTCCCCGGATTTCGCCAGGCGATGGAACGCGAACTCCCCGACATGGCGCGTGAGTTCCAAAGTCTCGGCGCGATCAGTTACAACCCGCTCGAAGTCATTCCGCCCGAACTCATCGGCGGTCAACAGCCCGGCGACGAGCGCATGACGGCGCTGACCGCGCGTCGACCGGTCGCCGAGATGGCGATCGCGCGAACGGCGAACGCATTTCCGAATATCGCAGTGCATCGCGGTGTTGTGATCAAAGAGTTGTGCACCGCGCCGACGCCGTCGACGCCGGGTGTACCGCACGTGACCGGTGTCGTCACCGAAGACGGGCAACGGTTCGATGCCGACCTCGTGGTCGACGCGGGTGGTCGGCGCTCCGCGCTCCCCGCCATGCTGACTGCGATCGGTGCGCGCTCCCCGGAAGAAGAGAAAGAGGACAGCGGCTTTCTGTATTACGGCCGCTACTTCCGTTCGCCGACCGGTGAGATGCCGCCGCTGATGTGCGGGCTGTTGACACCCTGGGGAACGGTTTCCACGCTGACGCTTCCCGCCGACAACGGCACGTATGGGCTGCGGCATCATCACGAGCGCGAAGGACGCGCCGCTGCGCGCCCTCAAAGACCGCGACACGTGGATGCGCACGTGGCGTTCGTTTCCGCTCATCGCGCATTGGGCCGACGGTGAACCAATCGACGGTGACGAAGTCGCGATCATGGCCAAGATCGAAGACCGCCATCGTGCGTTCGTCGTCGAAGGAACGCCGGTCGCGACTGGCGTGGTTGCAGTCGGTGACTCGTGGGCGTGTACGAACCCGTCGCTCGGGCGCGGCGCATCGATCGGTTTCTTGCACGCGATCGCGCTCCGCGACTTGATGCGCGACGTGGCGCTCGACGATCCCCTCGCGTTTGCGAAAGGCTGGCATGAGGCAACGGTGTCGGCGGTCGAGCCGTGGTATCGCACCACGTTGTCGTTCGACCGTCACCGCCTCGCCGAGATCGAAGCGCTGATCGAAGGCCGTTCGTACGCACCCGGCGATCCTGAATGGGACATCACGTGCGCGATGCAAGCCGGCGCCGGTGCCGACGGCGACGTGTTGCGTGCGTTTTTGCGGGTCGCAAGCGTCCTCGACCTGCCCGACGTGGTGCTGGCCGAGCCCGGGCGTCCTCGAACGCATCATCGAAGTTGCCGCGAGCGTCGGCCAGGCCGAAGTACCGATGCCGTCGCGCGCGAGAGTTGCTTCAGATCATCGCCGCGTAAGCGGGAGGGGGAACGCGTGAAGATCGACACCAATGGTGTGACGCTGGACGTGCAGGTCGAGGGATCCGGGCAGCCGGTCGTGCTCGTGCACGGCTTTCCCGACACGAAGCGCTTGTGGTCGAAGGTGGCACCCGCGCTCGTCGACGCCGGATACCAAGTGATCGTGCCCGACACGCGCGGTTACGGCGCGTCGTCGAAGCCCGCCGAGGTCGACGCGTACTCGCTCCCGATGCTCGCCATCGACCTCACCGGCGATCCTCGATCATCTCGGGCTGGAGAAGGCACATTTCGTCGGCCACGACTGGGGCGCGGCAACCGTGTGGGCCACCGCGTCGTTCGCGCCCGATCGCGTCGACCACTTGGTGCCGATGTCCGTCGGGCATCCGTCGGCGTTTGCCGACGCGGGCTTCGAACAGCGCGAGAAGTCGTGGTACATGCTGCTGTTCCAGTACGTCGGTCACTCCGAAGACTGGTTGCGGCGCGACGGTTGGGAGAACTTCCGCGTGTGGTCGCGCCATCCCGACGCCGATGCAGTCATTGCAGAGTTAGAAAGCAACGACTCGTTGACGCCGGGGCTGAACTACTACCGCGCCACGTTGACGCCGGAAGCGCTGACCGGGCCGCCCCTCGAGTTGCCGCCGATTCAGTCGCCGACGATGGGCGTGTGGAGCACTGGCGACTTCGCGTTGACCGAGGCGCAGATGACGGGCTCGGCGAAGTTCGTCGCCAACACGTTCCGCTACGAACGTGTCGACGGGCCCGGTCACTGGATGCAGTGGGAAGCGCCGGAGAAAGTCATCCCGTTGCTTCTCGACTTCTTGCCTCGGTAGCTGTCACACCGCGTTGCTACGTTCGCCGCATGGTCCGTCCTCGGGCCGTGCGCGCGGCACTGTTCGCCGTCTTGGCCGGCGTCGCGCTGTTTGCGAGTGCCGGTTGGGGTTGGCACAGCGGTGTTCCGCGCACGGCGAGATTCAACGCAACGGTCGACCGCGTGGTCGACGGCGACACGATCGTGGTGCGTTTCGCGCGGCGCGTTGAAAAGGTGCGCATCCTGGGTGCGAATACGCCGGAAACCGTCTCACCGAAAGTCGGCGTGGAGTGTTACGGGCCGCAAGCGAGTGCGTATACACACGGGCGCTTGCCGCCGGGGACGCGCGTCACGCTGGAGACCGACGTCGAGACGCGCGACAAGTACGGGCGCCTGCTCGCCTACGTGTACGTGGGCGGTGATCGCTTTGACGACGACTTGTTGCGGCTCGGTTACGCGCGTTTGTTGATCATTCCGCCGAACGGCGCGTACGCGCGCGAGATGATGGAGGAGGAGATGGGGGCCCGCATGGCGCGCCGCGGCTTGTGGGGCGCCTGCCCGTCGACCTAGTCGCGTCAGCCCGGTTCGCTGATGGGACCGTCAGTTCCCCGAGAGGGAAGCGAAGGTCCCATCGACCCACGCGACGACCGCGGCGACGTCGACTGCGGTGGTTGTGTCGACTTCGAGAACCGGCCCGAGCCCCAAGGGCGCACTCTGTTCGACCCACTGCGCGACTTCGGGCGCGCGTTCTGCATCGCAATGGCCCGGATGACGCGTGCGCGCTTCGAAGCGGGCCCGAGCGACGTCACTCGGCACGCGACAGAAGACTTCGACGATCACTACGTCGTCGGTGACGAACCGAGACGCCGACGACGGCTTGAAATTGCAGTCGATGATCGCGTCGCCGACCTCACGCCCCCACGTGACGAGGAGTTCAATGCTCGCCGCGCCGATCTTCTGCGACCAGGCAACGTCACCGACGCCCAGCGCGTCGAACAGCGTTTCCTTGATGACGTCTTTCGAGAGCAGGGGGAGCGAGAGCGCGTCGGCAAGTGCGCGCGCCAATGTGCTCTTGCCGGCCGCGGGTGGGCCCGTCACCAACACCAGCCGACGCGTCACCGCCGGCCATGATCGCAGATCTATTCGCGCTGGAGTTGGACGCGCACTTTGTCGATGGCGGTGCCAACGAGCGCGGCGGCTTCCGCACGCGTGCAGCCGAGCGCAGGTGCAAGCTCTTTCATCGAAAGCGGTGTGCGACCCTCGAAACCGAAGTGGGCAAAGAGCGCTTCGCGCTCGGCGAACTCGAGACACTCGAACGCGTGCGGGCCGAAGAGTTCGAGCGCGTCGACGTCGACGACGTCGGCCGCGGGATCGAAGCGGCCCAGGTCGGGATACGGCCAACCGTCGTCGGTAGGAAACAGCGGGAGGCTCGCGCTCATGTGCCGATCGTGGACCCGCGGGCGCGCGGCGTCAACGGGACAAACGGTTCGACGGACGCGGCCGCGGCTTGTGCCCCGGCGGTTCGGACGCAGCGAGTGCTGCGCGCATGCCGCCGACGCGCGTAGCGAGGTCAACGGACGGTCCGGCGAATCGCGCCGCCGCGTGTTCGAGTTCACCGAGCCACGGTGACGGTTCGCGGTTCGCGCGGCGACCGTTGAACGTACGCGTCCGCGCCCACGAGCACTGCAACTCGTCGCGCGCTCGGCTGAGTGCCACATGCAACAATCGCCGTTCCTCGGCTTGATCGGTCGCGGCGCGGGCATTCGCGATCGGTACGAGCCCGCGTTCGAGGCCCGTGACGAACACCAGTGACCATTCGAGGCCCTTGGCGCGATGGAACGTCGTGAGCGTCACCGCGTTGCTGACGCGTTCGCCGCGCGTCACCGCGTCAAGCCAAGCTCCGAACGCGCGCACGCCACCGGCGGCGCCGTCGGTTGTGACGAATTCGCGCCCGCGGTCGATGAGCGCGTCGCGGTCGTCGTCGAGGGGAGTGCCTGTGCGCTCCTGGGCGAGGTCGGCGAGATGGTCGGCGAGGGGACGGCCCGGCGAGTCTCGCTCGATCTCGGACAACCGTTCGAGCAGCGCGCGCACTTCGGTCCGGTTCGCGAAACGCGCACCGTCGCCGACATCGAACGGCACGTTGCGTCGGGCGAACGCGGCTTCGAAGCCGACGCTCTGCGCATTCGTGCGGAACAGCACGCTCATCTCGCGCCACGGCACGCCCTCGGTGAACGCGCGCCAACAGCGCGTCGGCGACGACCGACGCTTCCAGCTCGTCGTCGTCGTAGGCGACGAACGTCGGCCGCACGCCGCCCGGCCGCACGGCCGCAGGCTTCACGCGCGGTCCGAGCGCGAGCGGTGCGAGCGCGGTTTCGGCGACCGTGACCACGGGAGTGGTGCTGCGATAGTTGCGCACGAGCGCGATCGACTCGCCGCCGAAAAGTTGGTCGAACCCGACGAGCGGCGACGCGTCGGCGCCCGCGAAGCCGTAGATCGCCTGGGCGGGATCGCCGACAACGGTGAGGTCGGAGCCGCCCCCGAGCCAGGCGCGGAGCAACATGACCTGCAGGGGAGTGGCGTCTTGGAACTCGTCGACGAAACAGTGGCGGAACCGCCATCGCTGCTGGTCGGCGAAGGCGGGGTCGGTGGCGATCGCGTCGGCACAGCGGCGGAGGACGTCGTCGAAGTCGAGCACGCGCCGTTTGCGTTTCGCGTGCTCGTACCGGGCGTAGTACTCGGCCACGGCCGCCGGTGACCGCGAGACCCGGCGCCCGGCGCGCTCGACCTCGTGTTCGTAGTCCTCGGGGGCAATCAGGCGCGCTTGGGCCCACTCGATCTCGCCGGCGATCTCGTTGACCGCGAGCGCGGTGCCCGCGCCCTTGCCGCCGATCAGCGGGCCGAGGAGGCGGCCTTTGCTGCCCAGCACCTGCGGCGCCTCTCGGTTGTGCTCGGCGGCATAGCGCCGCAGCTGCGCCAGCGCGATGCCGTGGAACGTGCCGGCGGTCGCCGATGCGTCGACGCCGAGGTGACGCAACCGGGCGATGCACTCGCCCGCGGCCTTGCGGGTGAACGTGAGCGCGAGCACATGGCGTGCGTCGGCGGCACCTTCGCGCACTCGATACGCGATGCGACGCGTGAGCACGCGCGTTTTTCCCGACCCGGCGGGCGCAATGATCGCGAGCGGCGCCGCGCTCGACGTGACCGCGGCGCGCTGGCCGGCGTCGAGATCGTCGAGCAAGTCATCACTCACGAGGAAATGGCTCCCTCGCTGCGCCGTCCGTACTGATTGGTCGACTCCGGCTGCGCCGTCCGTACTGATTGGTCGACTCCGGCTGCGCCGTCCGTGGCTTCGCCTTCGTCTCGTGGCTTCGCCTTCGTCTCGCGGCTTCGCTGCGTCCGCACAACCTGACCGTAGCGAACGGGTGTGACACGGAAGCCGTGCAACCATCGAAGACGCGGGAAAGCCCCGAGTAGTCTTCGCTGCGTCGCAGCTCCGATCTCCTCGGGGCTCTCTCCTGCCAACGTCGGTTTGCTCGGGCCATGCCCTCGCAGGCTGCCCGTGCAACGTTTCGTTGGCTCGTATTCCGGCCCGAGAGCCTTCCTACGTCCGCCTCGCTCGTGCATCCGTTCCGTGCGCACTCCGGGTGGAGTTCGCTCGGAGTCCGACGCATCGGCGAACCGGCTTGCGCAACATAAGCGCGCGCGTTGCGATCGTCAAGCGCAAACGGGAGGGAAATTTTCGCGTCAGAAAGAACGCATCGGTGAACAGGAAATTCACGCGTCAGCGAGGTTTTCGCTTCTCTTCTCACGCCGCGTTCCGAGGCGTCACACGAACGCGGTATAGATGGGCACATGGAGATCGAGCTCGTGCGCGGGACGCGCCGTCGCAAGCATGTCGAAGCTGTCTTGGAAGGCGACCGGCTGAAGGTTTCGTTCCCGCGGTGGATGTCGCTCGACGAAGCGCGTGCAACCGCCGACGAGCTCGCGGAACGAATGCGACGCCGCGTCGACCCGTCGTGCATCGATATTGCGACGCGGGCCCGGCGCGTCGCCAAGCAATATCGGCTGCCCCGGCCCAAGTCCGTGCGCTGGGTCGACAACATGCGCCAGCGCTGGGGGTCGTGCACGCCCGACGACGGCGCGATCCGCATCTCGTCGCGCCTGGCGGCCTACCCCGCGTGGGTCCTCGACTACGTGTTGGTCCACGAGGTCGCGCATCTCGTCGAGGCCAACCACGGGCCCGGGCACGACGCCTTGGTCGCGCGCTACCCGCTCGCGGAGCGGGCGCGTGGCTTTCTCATCGCGGTCGACCTCGATCCCGACCGAGGCGACGACGAGGCGTACCCCCTCACCGCGGCCGACATCCGTCCGTAACGCACCTGGTCGGGGGTTACGATTCGGACGTGCCGTACCCCAAGAGGCTGCTGAATCAGGACGAGGAGCTGGCGCTCGACCTGCGTCCGCACTGGTGGTACTTCTGGAAGCACATCATCACGGGCATTCCGCTGTTCATCATCCTCGGGCTGATCTTCAGCTACCTGCACGGAACTGCGCGGAGCATCTTCTTGTATCCCTGGGCGCTCGCGGCGCTGGTTTGGGCGGGCTGGCTGGCTACCCGGTATGCGAACTGGAACTTTACGCACTTCGTCGTGACCAACGACCGAGTGATCTTCCGCACGGGCGTGTTCGCCAAGCACGGTGTCGAGATCCCGCTCGAACGGATCAACAACATCAACTTCCACCAGGGGATCATCGAGCGCGTCGTCGGCGCCGGCGACCTCGACATCGAGTCGGCCGGGCGCGAGGGGCAGTCCCACTTCAGCGACATCTGGCATCCCGACGGCGTGCAACAAGAGGTCTACCGCCAGATGGAGGCGAACGCGAAGAAGCGCGCGGGCTGGCACGCGGAAGCGGCGGCCGCCGTTGCCGCCCCACCGGCTCCCGCGCCGCCGGCGCCGGCCGCGCCGAACATTCCGGAGCAGATCCAGCAGCTGGCCGACCTGCGTGACCGCGGTGTGATCAGCGCGGCCGACTTCGAGGCGAAGAAGGCGCAACTGCTCGAGCGCATGTGACCGCGCCCGCAGTCAGGGTCGTTTCGCTCGTCCCGTCGGTGACCGAAACCTTGCTTGCGCTCGGTGTCACACCGGTCGCGTGCACGCGGTTCTGCGACGCGCCGGGGGTTGCGACCGTCGGCGGGACGAAGAACCCCGATATCGACGCGGTCGTGGCACTCGCGCCCGACCTCGTGGTCGTCAACGACGAGGAGAACCGCATCGAAGATGCCGAACGGCTGCGCGTCGCGGGCGTCCGGTTGCACGACATGTCGCCGCGTACGGTCGCGGATGTCGCGCCGGCGGTCGCCGCCTTGTGCGCCGCGCTCGGGGTCGAGGCGCCTCCGTCGGGACTTCCGGTGGACGCACCGCGCGGTGGACGCGCCTTCGTCGCAACGTGGCGGCGCCCGTGGATGACCTTGAACGCCGACACGTACGGTTCGTCGGTGCTCGCGGCTACCGGTTGGGAGAACGTTTTCGGCGCGGCCGCGACGCGTTATCCCGAGGTGACGCTCAACGATGTGGCCGCCCGCGCTCCCGATCTCGTCGTCCTGCCCGACGAGCCCTACCGTTTCACCGAGCACCACGTTCCCGAAGTCGAGAACGCGGTTCCGAATGCGCGCGTCGCACTCGTCGACGGACGCGATCTGTTCTGGTGGGGCATTCGGACGCCTGCCGCGATCGACCGTTTGCGCGAGGCATTGGCGTGAGCACCGTCGAGATGGCCGTCGACGCGCTCGAACGTGGCGATGTTCCTGCGCTGTCGGTGAAGACGGGCAAACCCTGTGCGAATCCGGTTGGCGTGCGCCTGCGTGTCGGGTTGCGGCGCGTGTACGTGGTGTTGCCGGTCGAGGCGGGGCGGGCGCGCGTGCGGCGCATCCTCGGTTGGGTTTCGTACACGTTGCTGGTCGCCGCGATCGTGTTTGTGTTCTTCGCCTGGCCGGTGTCGGTCGCGTTGATCGTGCTTTACGGCGTCGATGTTCTTGCCGGCGAGCTGCTATGGGTCGGGGCGCGCGAAGGAAGCGACACTGACACGATTCGCCTGGTGCGCGTACACCCCGCGTTCGCGGCCGCCGCGTCTACTCGCTGACGCCGGGCGCGCCAAGCTCGCGCAGACGGTTGCGAATGCGTTCGGCGGCGTCGTCGAGCGAACCGGCGGGCGGTGTGGAATTGGCGTGCGCGAACGTCAGCTCGTTGGGCGAGTTGATCGGCACGACGTGGAGGTGCGTGTGCGGCACTTCTTCGCCGACGATCAAGACGCCGACGCGGCTCGGATGCCACTCCGCGTCTTGCGCCTTGCCGATCCATTGCGCAACTGCGAACACGTGCGCAGCGAGGTCGGGCTCGAGATCGATCCAGTGGTCGACTTCTTCGCGGGGACGACCAGGGTGTGGCCGGGCATCATCGGCGCGATCGAGAGGAACGCGACCACGCGGTCGTCTTTCCACACGAACGTCCCCGGCAGTTCGCCGTCGATGATGCGCGTGAAGATGCTCGGCAAGATTTACTCCTCTTCGATTCGCGCGCCGTCGGACGCGCGGACTTCGAACATCGTTGCGTCGAAGCCGGTGGCGTCACGGTAACGCGCGCCGAGCGATACATCGAGCGGCGCACGCGACAGCGCGACGACGCACCCACCGAAGCCGGCACCCGTGAGGCGAGCGCCGAGCGCGCCGTGCTCGACGGCGAGCGTGACGAGCAGATCGAGCTCGGGTGTGGAGACGGCGAAGTCGTCGCGCAACGACGCGTGGCTGGCGAGCATCAACTGGCCTGCGTGTTCGAGATCACCGTCGCGAAACGCGTCGGCACACGCGAGGGTGCGCGCGTTTTCCGACACGACGTGACGGGCGAGGGGATCGTCGGCGACTTGTTCGAATGTGGCGTCGCGCAAGGTCGTCACGCCGAGGCGAGCAGCGGCCGCTTCACACGCGGCGCGCCGCGCCGCGTACTCGCTGGTTTCCAATCGGCGCGGCAATCCACTGTGCACGACTGTGACGATCGCGTCGGGCGGCAGCGCGACCGGTTCGACGGTACGTGCGCGGCAGTCGAGCAACAGGGCGTGCCCGGCTCGGCCGAACACCGACGCCATCTGGTCCATCACGCCGCAGGGAACACCGGTTGCCAGATGCTCGGCGCGCTGCGCAGCCAACGCGAGCGCAACCCCTTCCAGCGGGAAATCCGCGACGCGCGCCGCCGCAGCCGCGAGCGCGACCTCGAGCGCCGCGCTCGACGACAACCCGGCACCGACCGGAACGGTCGATGCGATATGCGCGTCGAACCCGACCCGTGGCCGGCCGCTCTCACCCAACACGCGCAGCACCGCGTCGGCGAACGCGGGCGCGGCCGGCACGTGCACCTCGGCGTCGGCGCGGGTGGCGAACGTCACCGTGACTTCCCGGTCGATCGCCATCGGGAGGCAAAATCCCTCCTGATAATCGGTGTGATCGCCGATGACATTGACACGTCCGGGCGCGACTGCGCGCCTGAGAGGGGCGGTCATCCAGAGCAGCGTAGGCCCGGTACCATCGTGGAACGGCGGGCAACCATCAAGGAGTAGGGCCGATGGGCGGACGATTCCAGAACTCAATCGCACTGGCCAAGGCGTCGTGGAACGTGCTGCGTTCCGATCGCAAGCTGGTGCTGCTCCCGGTGATCTCGGGCGTCGTGACGCTCCTCGTCGCCGTGTCGTTCCTTGTTCCGACCGCGATCGTTGCCAACAACCAGGGCGGCGCGGGGCCGGTCTCGATTCTTCTCGCGGCGATCGCCTACTTCATTGCGGCGTACGTCGTCATCTTCTTCAACGCCGCGCTGGTCTATGCCACTGACGCACACCTGCACGGCACGGAAGTCACGATCGGCGAGGCCATCAAGTTCGCGTCGTCGCGCTCGCACGTGCTGTTGCCGTGGGCGCTGGTGAGCGCGTCGGTTTCCGTCGTGTTGCGCGCACTCGAGCGGCAAGGGATCGTCGGTCGCATCATCGGCGCGCTGGCAGGCGTCGCGTGGTCGCTGGTGACGTTCCTGGTGCTGCCCGTGCTCGTGGTCGAAGACCTCGGACCGATCAAGGCTGTGAAGCGCTCGGGTGCGCTGTTCAAGCGAGTGTGGGGCGAACAAGTCATCTCGAACGGCGGCATCGGCCTCATCGCGGTGCTCGCGATTCTCGTCGGGCTGCTTCCCGCGGCGTTGCTCTTCGCGGTCGGCGGGCCGGTGGCGGTCATCGGCGTCGTGTTGTTCGTGCTCTGGGCGATCACCGTGTCGCTCGTCGCTTCGACGCTTACGGGCATCTTGTCGATGGCGCTGTACCGCTACGCGACCGACGGTCAGGTGCCCGGCTTCGACACGCAACAGCTGCAGGGCGCGTTCCGGCCCAGCAACCGCCGCGGCATTCTCGGTAACTAACTCACTCGACGCGCATCGCACCGTCGGCGGCGTGCATGACCCATGCCGTCGGCGCGCGTTGCGTGCGCGTCGCGTAAGCGTGGGACGCGGCGTCGGCGATCTCCGCGGCGCGCTGCTTGTCGACCAGCGCGACGACACAGCCGCCGAACCCCGCACCCGTGAGGCGGGCGCCGAGCGCGCCCGCGTCGACGAGGCAATCGACGAGCGTGTCGAGTTCCGGAGTCGAAACGCCCATGTCGTCACGCGACGACGCGTGCGACGCGAGCATCAACGGTCCGAGCGCGTCGATGTCGCCGTTGCGCAACGCAGTCGCGAAGTCGCGCACGCGTTGCATCTCGGTAACTGCGTGCCGGCCTCGGGGCTGATCGCGCACCTGCTCGAACGTGGCGTCGCGCAACACTTGCAACCCCAGGCTGCGCGCGACCTCGATGCTTTCGGCGCGGCGCCGCGCATACGGCGTTGCTTCGAGCATGCGCGGCACACCTGAGTGCACGACGACGACACGCAAGTGTCGGCGGGAGCGGGAGCTGTTCGATCTCCAACGTGCGGCAGTCGAGAAACAATGCGTGCCCGGCCCGGCCGAACACCGATGCCATCTGGTCCTGGATGCCGCAGGGAACACCCGTTGCGACGTGCTCCGACTCCTGCGCCGCGAACACGAGTTCGCGCGGTTCGAGCGGCGAGTGTGCAAGGTCGGTCAACGCCAACGCGCAGGCGACTTCGAACGCAGCGCTCGACGACAATCCGGCGCCGATCGGAACGTCCGACGTGATTTCGAGCGTCGCACCAACGCCGGTGTACCCGCGTTGCGCGAGCACGCGCGCGACGCCCGCAACCGTGCGGCCCCACGCCGGCTGCACCGCCGCCGGTTCGTCGGCGCCGTCGGCCGAAATTTCGACCGCGCCTTCCAGCTCGCGTGATTCCGCGTGGACGCGATCGTCGGCGCGCGCCGATGCGCGCACCGCGACGTCGCGATCGATCGCCATCGAGACGACCCAGCCCTCGTGGTAGTCGACCTGGCCGCCGATCAGGTTGACGCGCCCCGGCGCGCGATACGTCGGCATTACGGGTGCGCGTCGCGCAGCGCCGCAGCCGCGTCTTCCGGCACAACGGGATTGGCGAGCGTGCCGCTCCCGAGTTCGCCCGATGCGACGAAACGAGGAACGCCGGGCGCCCGCAACGGCGGCGCGGTGTGGGCGTGCACATGCCACTCGTCGCCGCCGGCCGTGGGTGCTTGGTGGAACCACAACAAGTACGGAAACAGATAGCCGGGTTCCGGCGGCGCCCAAAGATGGTCGTAGCGGCCGAGCGCGTCGCGCAACAGCCCGGCGAGGTCGTCGCGCAACGTGTCGTTCAGCGACGACAACGAGCCGACATGTGTGCGCGGCGCGAAACGCATGCCGTACGCGTACGCCGAGGCGAACGGCACCCACGCGACCCAGTCGCCGGTCTCCGCCACGATGCGAGCGCCGTCGGCGAGTTCGGCTTCGAGCTCTGCGCACACAGTGCAGCCCTGTTCGCGTGCGATTTCCGCTTCACGCGCGGGCGCAGGCGGCACGAACGGATATCCGTAGATCTGCCCGTGCGGATGGTCGATGGTTGCGCCGACCTCGCGCCCACGGTTCTCGAACACGAGCGCGTATTCGACTTCGTCGCGCGCGAGCAGCGCGGTGGTGCGTTCTGCCCACACGTCGATCACGCGTCGCACGCCTGCTTGCGGCAACGTCGCGAGCGACTGCGAGTGGTCGGGCGAGAACAACACGACTTCGCACGCGCCGGTCGCGGGCACGGTGCGGGCCGCGGGGTCGAGTTCGATCGCCGGCCCTGGCGCGAGCGCCGCCCACCGATTCGGGAACCAGCGCACCTCGTACGGGTCGGGCGCTTCGAGACCGCCGACGCAGAACGGACAGTCGCTGGTGGGGAGGTTGGGTCGCGCTTGGCGATGGCCCACGACGTTCACCCACGAACCCGTGAGCTCGTCGAAGCGGAGCTCGCCCCGCGCCTCGGTCATGTCCAACATACTTACAGTCGTGAGCGCGGCGCCTGTGATCCGAGTCATGCGAGATGCCGACGTGCCCGACGTGTCGGCCGCGCTCGCGCGCGCCTTCTACGACGACCCGCTGCAGGCGTGGATGCTGCCCGACGACGACACGCGCCTCAACGTGCTGCGCCGCTTGTTCATCTTGCAGTCGCGCGGCGCGGTACCCGTCGGGCACTGTTTCACCGACGCGTCGTGCTCGGTCGGCGCGTTCTGGCTCGCACCGAATGCACCCGTTGCCGACCCGCGTGAAATTCCCGACAACGGACCGCTGCGCGACCTCCTCGGCCGCGGTCTCGACCGCTTGAAGGTCGCGATGGTCGCGATGCGGGCCGCCCATCCCTCTGCGCCGCACTGGTATCTCGAAGGGCTCGGGACCGATCCGCCTGCACAGGGCCGCGGCCTTGCTGTTGCTGCGCTCGCGCCGGTCTTGACGCGCTGCGACGTCGACGGGATGCCCGCGTATCTCGAAAGTACGAAGGAGTCGAACGTCGGGTTCTACGAACGGCGCGGCTTCGAGGTCCAGGAGATCATCGACGTGCCCGACGGCGGACCGCGGCTGTGGGCTATGTGGCGGGAGCCCGTCCGACGGTAACGAATTCGGTTTCGCTGCCGTGCGACTTCACCTCGGTGAACTCGGCGTCGCGCAGCATCGCTTCGAGCTGATCGCGGGTCCACCACCTGATTTCGTGGCGCCGCATCAACGTCGTCACGAGTTCACCGTCACGATCCCACACCTCGTGCTTGTTGAGGACGTGCTGCACTTGGGCGCGCGTGTCGTACCGGAACGCTTCGTGAACCATGAACGTGATGTCGTCGCTCGCGCGCGTCCCACTGCGGCGCACGCGCCAGTCGTAATTCGCGTCGAGATCGCCGGTCGGGACGCCCATGGCGATCAAAAGCGTGCCGCCGGGGTGCAGATGCCGGTGCCAGACCGCGAGCGCGGCGACGGCCGCGTCGTTGCCGGGTAGCAACGAAAACGAACCGGCCGGGTTGTAGATCGTCGCGTACCTGCGGTCGAGCGCGAGCGTCGCCCAGTCGCCGGGGTGCAGGGTGACGTTCACGCCCGCTTCGCGCGCGTGGGCGGCACAGATGTCGAGCATTGCTTGCGACGCGTCGACGCCTTCGACGTCGAGACCCGAACACCGATACGGCACGAGCAAGCGGCCGTTGCCGCAGCCCAGCTCCAACGCGGTTCCCGACCCGGCTTCGATCGCGCGGCGGTACACCTCGCGGTCGGCGTAATTGCCCGACGGTGGCAGCCAGACGTCGTACGCCTCGGCGACCCAGCTCGCGTATTGCCCGTTGAGCGGCAACGCGTCGCGGACGAGGTCGTCGAGGTCCATCAGTACGGTTACCCGCGCACCGCCGGCAGCACTTCCGCCGCGAAGCGTTCGAGACCGTCGCGGTCGAACGGCGCCCGCATCGCAAGGATGACCCACGACGCGCCCGCCTCGACGTACGCGCCAACCTTGTCGACCATCTCTTGCACGCTGCCCGACAGCACGCCGGGCTTCACGTAGTCGGACATCGGACCGAACTGGCGGCGCAACTCTTCGTCGGTGAACGCCATGCCGACGTTCACGCCTTTCGTGATCGTTGCCGGATCACGGCCGACGCGTTCGCAGTGCTCGCTCAACACTTGCGGCCTTGTGCGCCCACACATCCGGCGGAATGAACGGCACGTTCCAACCGTCGGCGTGCTCGGCTGCGATGCGCAAGGTCACCTTCTCGCCGCCGCCGCCGACCCAGAGCGGCAAGCGCGCCTGCACCGGCTTCGGCTCGCATTGCGCGTCGTGCAGGTGGAAGAACTCGCCGTCGAACGTCGTCTTTTGTTGCGTCAGCAGCCCTCGCACGCACTGGATGTACTCGTTCAACATCCGGAGACGTTCGCCGGGCGAGCCGTAGTGCAAGCCGTATACGTCGTACTCGTTTTGCAGCCAGCCGCCACCGAGGCCGAGCACGACGCGCCCGTTCGAGATCTGGTCGAGCGTGGCCATCGCGTTCGCGAGTACCGCAGGGTGGCGGTAGCCGGCCGAGTACACGAACGATCCGCATGTGACGCGCGTCGTCGCGCACGCGAGCGCGGTGTGGCACGTGATCGCTTCGAGGCATTCGGGGTCGCCGCTGTTGTCGGCTGCGTAGAAGTGATCCCAGATCGAGATCCAGTCGAAGCCCAACTCCTCGATACGCACCCAAAACGCGCGCAGGTCGGCGTAGTCGATCTTTTGCAAACCGGCGTGCACACCGAACTTCAGGTCCATGGTGAAACTCCTAAATGACGTGCGGCAGCACCTCGGCCGCGATCAGCTGCATGTGCTCGGGTTCTCGCAGCGTGTGGTACTGCAAGTACACGGTTTCCGCGCCCACCTTCTCGAACTCTTTGATGCGCTCGACCGCCTCGGCCGGCGTACCGGCGACCGCGTTCGCGCGCGCTTGTTCGGGTGACTGGCCACTCAACTCGGCCCGGCGAACAAAGTCCGCTTCGTTCTCGCCGATGCACACGACGGCCGCGATCGTGAAGCGCATCGAATCCGGCGTCGCGGCCGACCGCTTCGCATGCCCGGCGCACGTGGTCGCACCCCTCGCGGAAGTACGACACGGGTGCGAACGGCATGTTGAACTCGTCGGCGTAGCGCGCCGCGAGACGCGGTGTGCGCTTCGCCGTTCCCCATCCGCCGATGATGATCGGCGGCCGTGGTTGCTGCACCGGTTTCGGCAGCGCGGGGGAGTCGACGACCGTGTAGTGCTTGCCTTCGAACGAGAACGGTGTGCCTGCAGGTGTCTCGTACAGTACCGGTGATGATCGCGAGCTGTTCTTCGAGCATCTCGAAGCGCACGCCGGTCGGCGGAAACGGGATTGCGTACGACGCGTGCTCGGTGTCGTACCAGCCCGCGCCGAGGCCGAGCTCGATGCGGCCGTCGCTCATGGCGTCGGCCTGCGCGACCTGGATCGCGAGCGGGCCGGGATAACGGAACGTCACCGGCGTGACGAGCGTGCCGAGGCGAATGCTCGACGTTTCGCGGCGCGATCGCGGCGAGCGTCAGCCACGCGTCGGTCGAACCCGGACCAGGGTCGCCGGGGCTGAGCTTTTGGTAGTGGTCGGAACGGAAGAACGCGTCGAACCCGAGCTGCTCCGCGAGCTGGGCAACCGCGAGGAGCTCGTCGTAGGTCGCGCCTTCCTGCGGCTCGGTGAAAATTCGTAGTCGCATTGGGCCGAAGCTACTTCGGGGCTCGCGTAGCCTGCCCGGGTGCTCTCCTTCGAGCGGCAGCCCCGGCTACAAGACCCGCTCCTGATCGTCGCGTTCACCGGCTGGGTCGACGCCGGCCTCGCGGGCTCGGGCGCCATCACCGTGTTGCACGAACAGCTGCGGACGCCCGACACGTTCGCGGAGCTCGACCTTGCCGACATCATGGACCTCCAACAGACGCGGCCGATCGCGCGCTGGGCCGACGACGGGGTACGCGTCATCGACTGGCCCAAGATCACGTTCATTTCCGGTTCCCTGGGGCGCGACGCGATCGTGTGTTCCGGTCCGGAACCGTCGGCGCATTGGCTCGAAGTCGCGAAGGCGATCGTCGACACCGCGCGCGACCTCGGTGTCCGCCAGGCGTACACGCTCGCGGGTATGCCCGTCGTTGGTTTCGCACCGGCGCCCGGTACCGGTGCTCGCGACGGCAACCCATCGCTCGCTCGCACAAGAACTCGCGCCGTTGCGGCTGCAGTACGGCGGGCCCGACTGGTCTGCAAACCGTCGTGCAACGCGCCCTCGGCGATGCCGACATTCCGTGCGCAGGTTTATGGGCGCAAGTGCCGCAGTACGTGTCGGGTTCGCCGTCGCCGCCCGCCGTGCGTTCGTTGTTGCGGCGGCTCGCGGAGCTCACGCGCCTCGAGATCGACCTGCGACCGCTCGACGAACGCTGCGAGAGTTACGCGAGTCGCGTCGACGCCGGGCTGGCATCGCGTCCCGATGTCGCGGCGGTCGTCGACCGCATCGACCAAGAACAAAGCACGTCGACCGACGATCTCGTCTCCGAGATCGAGTTGTTTTTGCGCTCCCAAGACGAGGATTGAGCGCGTCTGCACACCGAGTGATATCTGCCACCAAAGCTCGTGGTAGCTGCATGAGCTGGGGGTGAGCGGCCGATGCAGCTTCCCGGTGGGTCGATCGGCCTACACAACGGACGGGAGACGCACGAGTGTTCGGAGCCGCACGCACGACCAGGCGCCGCTGGCCTTGCACGCTGGCCGCCATTGTCGGGCTCCCCATCTTCTTGCTCGTCGCGCCGTTCGTTTCGAACGCGTTCGGCACCGGTGCCGCCGCCGCGAGCCCGGCGAAGACTTCGATCTCGCTCCAGCTCGGGCGCGTCGGCACCGTCGCGAACAGCATGAACATCGAGGCCGGGAACATGCGCCCCGGCGATGTCGCCGAGCGCACGCTCGACGTCGTCCTCACAGCGAAAGTGAAAGCGCGTGTTTCGCTGAGCCTTCGGATCGCCAAGTCTTCGTTGCTCGACCGGCTCCCCCAGGACGGTCTGCAGGTCACGATCCTCGCGTGCAGCACTCCGTGGACGGAGGGTCCGGCGTTGCATTATGCGTGCGCGCGCCGCGCCACGCGGACGGTGCTCGCGTCGATGCCGCTCTCACGCGCCAAGCTCGGTGCCCCGCTCGCGCTGGCGGCCACCTCGGTGTCGACGACGTTCCATCTGCGGGTCGTACTTGCTTTGCCGGCGACCGCCGGAAACGCGCTGCAGGGACAGGTTTCCGTGCTGCGTTTCGACCTTTCCGCCCTGCCCGGACGCGCTCGCTGAGCCCATCGCGTACGTGCGTCGACCGGTTGGTGATGGCAGCGATGTCGACGCGGCCTCTTGCCGCGCTGACCGCGCGAACTCCCGCTGGAGCTGCTTTCGGCGCCCGGGCGTGATGTGACGGGCGCGACTGTTCACTGCGCGCGCACATTGTGACCCCCTTCTGCGTGACCCAAGGCACCCGAAAACAGGCTGCTCAACGCTTTGGTACGGGGTTTTTCGAGCCGTTATCTGCTTCTGAACCCAAACGAAGGGTCCAGCAGAAAGTGGGACGACGAGGCGTCGTCTCGAGGAGGAAGCATGGAAGCCAAGCGACTTCGCCGACCGGGAAGGTTGACGATCACGGCCGGCGCAGCACTTATCGCTCTGGGCGTGATCTCGTTCAACGCCTGGGCGAACTTCACGGCATCGCAGACGACGAACAACCAAATCAGCACCGGCACGATGACCATCACGATCGCCGATGGCCCCACGGCCATGAGCGTGAACGCGTCGAACTTGGTGCCCGGCGATCACGTCGAGCGGTTCGTCGACATGCACACCGGCGGCAGCCTCACGATGTCGGCGTTGAAGCTCGCGACGAACGCGACGACGTCGTCGGTGCTCGACACGGACGGCACGAACGGATTGCAGTTGACGGTCCTCACTTGCGACGAGGCTTGGACGCTGCACGCGGGTTCGGCGGCAACGTGTGACGACGCCAGCTCGCAGTCGGTGCTCGGTTCTCGTGCGGTCATCTTCTCGGCCACGTCGATGAGCAACGTCCACACCGACGGCACGGTCGACCACCTGAAGTTCCAGTGGTTGCTCCCGAGCAGCGCGGACGACTCGTTCCAGGGCAAGACCTCGATCATCCAGTACACGTTCAGCGGCGTGCAGCCGGCGAACACGTACCACTAGCTCTCTCCGCAAGCTTCCAAGCTTCCTCACCGCGTGGACGGGCGGCCGACGGGTCGCCCGTCCTTCGCGTTGTACGCCTGGCTCATGCCGGTATCCGGGGCCGCCGATATCAGGAAAGGAGTTCGCAAGCAGGAGGGAGGTGCCCGGCGGTGCAGCGATTCGTTCGACGATTCGGTCGACGCGTCGGGTCGATCGCCCTCGTGGTCGTCGTGCTCGCGCTCGTGGTCGTGGCGGGCGGTGACGCCGCCGGCCGCTGGCGCCTCTGGGCCGTGCACCGTAACGGCGCCCAGACGGGCGTCGCCCACGACGACGCCGTGCTGCTCGTTCCCGTTCCGGCGCTCGAAGTGAAGGCGGGCGACCGCGTCGTGATCGGCCAGCCCGGTGTCGGCGCCACGTTGTTCCGCATCAGTGGTGTGACCGACTCGACCAACGCCAAGGTCAATGTCGTCGATGCCCACAGCCAGGTCCAGGAGGTCGCACTCCCGGCGAAGGTGTGGCGCGTGAGCCGCGTGCTCCCGTACTCCGGCGTCCCGTTGCGGCTTCTCGCCGGGCCGGTGCAAGCGGCGCTCCTGGTCCTCGCGGGGATCGGCATCATCGCCCAGGCCGAACGTCGGCGACACGCAGCCGGCGCGACACCTGCCGCGTCCAAGGTTCCGGCATCGACATAATCCCTGATCAAAGCACCAATTTTTCAGGGTGACAGGCGTCATTCCGACCCAGGTTCACCTCACGACGGACCCCTGATCCACCGATACAAGGTCTGCATCCGCACGAGGCGAGCGGCAGGATCATGGTGACGATCGACGCGCGACATGGAGGCCACGCCCACTTCGCCTTCGCGCGCGGCGGCAAGCGGCGGCGCATCCTCTCTCGCCTCGCCGTGCTCGGCGCGTTCTTCGCCGTCGCTTTGATCGTCCTTGTTTCGGTGGGCGCAGCAGTCGGTCGCTTCGAGATCGCGCCCGTCGACAACCAAGGACCGAACGTCGACATCCCGCACAGTGCGGCGGCGGTCGTCGTGCCGGTGCCGACGCTCGAACTGCGTGCCGGCGATGTCGTCACCGCGAAGCTCGACAAGGACGCGCGTCTGCGGTTGTACCGCGTCGTCGCGGTCGACTCGTGGACGCACGACGTTTACACGAAGAACGACGACGGCAAGCTTGCCGTCCTCAAACTCGGCAACCGTGCCGGGCGCGTTTCCCGAGTGGTCCCGCACGTGGGGACGGCGTGGAACGTGCTCGCGGGCACACCGCAAGCCCTCGTTGCGCTGGCACTCGCGATGCTCTTGCTCACCAAAGCCGCGTTGCAACGCCGTTCGCGGCGGCCGAACGTGAGGCCGCTCTACCGCCGCGTTGCGACAGGTCTCCATCTCGTTGCGTCGAGCGCGGCGCGGCGAACGGGCGCGGCTCGTGAAGATGCTGCGAAGCGAAGTTGATCGTGCTGACGCCGAACGGAAGCGTCGCCGCCTTCCAGTGGGCGGGCCGTGGTGGTGGACGCGCGTGCTCGCGGCGGTGGCGTGGTTGATCGGCGTGTTGTCGCTGACCGCGTCGGCGAACTTCTCGGGTTCCACGACCGTGACCGCCGGTGCGATTTCGACGGCGCATATTGCGTTGACGAAGGCGAACAACGCACTCACGAGCGGGGCGACGAACATCGCGCCCGGCGATCTCATGGAGCGGGCGATCGACCTCGGGACCGACGCTTCGACGAACACCGCGAGTCCCGCCGACTTGACCGGCGTTCAGCTCTCGACGAGCAGCTCGGACGCGTCGACGACCGGCAAACTCAGCGACAGCAACGGCCTGAAGATCTGGATCCTCGGGTGCACGGTCGCTTGGGGCGGGAACTCCTCGTCGGGCTACACCTGCAGCGGCACCCTGAGCGACGTGCTCGGCACGTATCACGCGACCGCGGGCGGATCGACACTGCCCAGTGCGGGTACGTGTCCGGCGGTCGGCACGCTGTCTTCCCTCAACGCCCTGAACTCGTCGGCGGCATCGCTCACCAACCTGACGGTCACGACGAGCGCGTCGAACCACCTCGTCGTGTTCATGTGCTTCCCGACGGCCGACGGCGATACGTACCAGGACGCGTCTTCGACGATCACCTGGACCTTCGCCGGTGTTCAGCGCTCGGGCGCCCTGAAGTAGCGCTCTGAAGGAGCGGAGCGGGCCCGGCTGGGCGTTGGCCGGGTTCGACCGACAGAATGTGTCCATGTCTAGCGAGGCGCAGACCGGAGGCCCGGTCATTCGACGCGCGTTCAACGTTGTTCGAGGGCCGGAGGTCATAGCCCCATGAGTGTCGTACGCATCAACGCGATCACCGTCCCTGCCGACCACGCCGACGAGCTGGTGAATCGCTTCGCCAACCGGGCCGGCGAAGTCTCGAAGATGCCCGGGTTCGAGGCGTTCGAGCTGCTGCGGCCGACCGACGGCCGCGACACGTTCTACGTGTACACGCGTTGGGCGTCGACCGAGGACTTCGAGAACTGGTTGAACAGCGCCGCGTTCCAGCACGGTCATCGTCAACATGGAGAGAAAGGACCGGTCGGTACCGGTTCCGACGTGCTGGCGTTCGACATCGTGCAGGAAGAGCGGGCGTGACGTCGGTTGACGGTGCCGGCCCGCTCGAACAACTCACGGGCGAGGGTGGGCCGTTCGAGATCGTCGTCGAAGACGTGGTCGGCCATCCGACGCAGGTCTACAAGCAACGCATGCATTCGTTGCGCGAACTCATGGCGCAGAACGCGGTGCGCGCCGATGTCGACTGGCTCGTGCAGGAAGACGGCGCTTACACGTTCGGCGAACACGACCGGCTCGCGCGCGTGCTGGCGCAATCACTGGCCGACTTGGGTGTGGAGCGCGGCGACCGCGTCGCGCTCGTTTCCGCCAACGTGCCGGAGTGGGTGATCACGTTCTGGGCGTGTCGCGATTCTCGGCGCGACGCTCGTGCCGCTCAACGCGTGGTGGAAGGCCGAAGAGCTCGAGTTCGGGCTTGCACGACTCCGAGGCGCAAGGTGCTGATCGGCGATGCCCGGCGCCTCGCGATCGTGCGCGACCGGCTCGAGAACGTGCCTTCGTTGGAGCACGTCTTCGAGTTCGGGTCGCCGGAGTGGCGATGCGCTCCTCGAAGGCCGACGACCCCGGTATCCCCGAGTCGCCGATCGACGAAGACGACCTGCTCGCGATCCTGTTACACCTCGGGCACGACCGGTCAGCCCAAGGGTGCGACGCTCACGCACCGCCAGGCGATCGCGAACTTGCAGAACATCATCGTGCTCGGCGTCGCGCCAGCAATGCGCGGGACGCGCCGCCCGAAGCCACGCAGGAGCTGCAGATCAGCGTCGCTGCTCGTCGTGCCGTTGTTCCACGTGACCGGTTGTCTCTCGACGATGACGCTCGACGTACGCAACCGGCGGAAAGCTCGTGCTCATGCCGGTCGGTCGTTTCGACCCCGACATCGCGATGCAGCATCATCGAACGCGAGCAGGTCACGTCGATCGGCGGTGTGCCGACGATCATGTGGCGCATTCTCGAATCGCCGAACCTCGAGCAAGTACGACCTCTCGTCGGTGCAGCGCGCGTCGTACGGCGGCGCGCCGGCCGCGCCCGAGCTCGTCGAACGGATCGAGAAGGTGTTCCCGCACATGCGCAAGACGTTGACGACCGCGTACGGGCTCACCGAGACCGCGTCGGTCGCGACCGCGCACGGCGGCGACGACTACTTCGCCCATCCCGGATCGGTCGGGCGCGCGGCGCCGACCGTCGAGCTGCGTGTGGTCGACGACAGTGGCGTCGACCAGCCGCCGGGGGAGCGGGGCGAGATCTGGATCAAGGGCCCGACGGTGATGACGCACGGCTACTGGCGTCGGCCCGACGCGAACGAAGCGTCGTTCTCCGACGGCTGGTTCCACACCGGCGACATCGGTTATCTCGACGCCGACGGCTTCTTCTTCCTCGTCGACCGGGCGAAGGACATGATCATCCGGGCCGGCGAGAACGTGTACTGCGTCGAGATCGAGAACGTGCTGTTCGACCACCCCGATGTGATCGACGCCGCGGTCGTCGGCGTGCCGCACAAGACGCTCGGCGAAGAGGTCAAGGCGGTCGTGCAGCTGCGCGACGGTGCTCGACGGCGACGGCCGAGGAGCTGCGCGAGTTCTGTCGCAGAGCATCTCGCCAACTTCAAGGTGCCGGAGTACGTCGAGTTCCGCACCGAGCCGCTGCCGCGCAATCCGGCCGGCAAGGTCTTGAAGAACTTGTTGCGCGGCGGCGACTCCGCGTTCGCAGCGTCCGACGACCAAGCGCGTCGTAGTGCTGTTCGACATCCATCGCGTCTGGGGCTACACCGCGATCGTCGCGAACTTCCTCGCGGGCTCGTACACGCTCGGGCCTGGCGGTGGAAGCGCTTGCGGACCCGGTTCTTGTGGTGGCCGACGATCATCGCGGAGTCGATGATGATGATCCAGGTGTTGCTCGGCGTGCTGCTGGTGAGCGTGCAGCACTACAAGCCGCCGCGCTTTCACATGTTCTACGGCTTCGTCGCGTTCATCACCGTCGGGCTTGCTCTACTCGTACAAGTACGTGTGGCAAGCACGGGGCTGGATGGAGCTCGCGTACGGCTTCGGGGGCCTGTTCATCATGGGCCTCGGCATTCGCGCCGTTCTGCAGGTCGTCTGACGCTACGGTTTTCGCATGGTGGACACGCCGCGGCGCCGCGTCATGTTGTTGTTCGGTGGCCAGTCGGCCGAACACGACGTTTCGCGCGTTACCGCCGTCGCGGTTGCGCGTGCGCTCGACCCGGCCAAGTACGAGGTCATTCCCGTCGGCATCACGACCGAGGGTCAATGGCTGCTCGCCGGCGACGCCCGCGCGATGCTCGAGTCGGCGCGCGACGCGTTGCCGGCCGCGTTCGAAGTGGAGGGCGATGCGCTTCCGGTTCCGAGTCGTGGCAACCGTGACTCGCTGAACGTCGACGTCGTGATCCCGCTGCTGCACGGCCCGTACGGCGAGGACGGAACCGTGCAGGGCTTGTTGGAGCTCGCCGGCCTGCCCTATGTCGGCGCCGGTGTGCTCGGTTCGGCCGTCGCGATGGACAAGATCGCGATGAAGCGGATGTTCGATGCAGTCGGCCTGCGCAACGCGCGCGCGCTGTTCTTGCGCGAGGGAAAGACGATCGACGAGTTCTGCGCGCGTGTCGAGGCCGAGTCTCGGATTCCCGTGCTTCGTGAAACCGTCGAACATGGGCTCGTCGATCGGTGTGTCGAAGGCGCGCGACGGCGAACAATTGCGCGCCGCCGTGGAACTCGCGTTCGTCGTACGACGAGTGGATCATCGTCGAGGAGATGGTACGCGGCCGCGAGATCGAAGTCGCGGTGCTCGGCGAGACACCGCCGATGGCTTCGGTCGCGGGGGAGATCATTCCGGCGGCCGACTTCTACGACTACGCCGACAAGTACGAAGACGGGAAAGCGCAGTTGCTGATCCCGGCGCCGATTACCGAAGACCAGATGCACACGGTGCAGGCGCTGGCGATCCGGGCCTTCGAAGCCTGCCGGTGCGAGGCGATGGCGCGCGTCGACTTCTTCTTGCGCGACGACGGGTCGTTCGTGGTCAACGAGCTCAACACGATCCCGGGTTTCACGCCGATCTCGATGTACCCGCGCTTGTGGGAAGCGTCCGGCATCCCGTATCCGGCGCTCATCGACCGCTTGATCGATCTTGCGATCGCGCGCGCCGAACGCCGCGCCCGCCGCCGCGGCGCCCAGCGCTAGCCATTCCCGATGCGTCGTTCAACCCGCGTCAGCCAGGTTCAACGACGCCTCGGAGATCAGGCGATGCATGACTCGTAACGCGAGTTCCGCGCCGGCGTCGAGTTCATCGTCGGTGACCGACACACCTTGCCAGCCCAACTCTCGAAGCTTGAGCCGGCGCCGCGCGTCTCGCATGAACTTGTCGCGATTGCCGTGGTATTTGTACGAATCGAATTCCATATAAAGCTTGAGCCAGGGCCACGCGAGATCAAGGTCGACCCACCGTGTTGGTGAAAGCCACACACGAAACTGCGGAACTGGCTCTGGGAGGTCGGCAGCGCGAACGAGCTGCAACAGTTTCAACTCTGGACTCGTCTGCACATCGCCGCTCGGTGGGACGAAGCGCCGGAGCATCGCTTCGACTGCGAGCCCGCCCGGCCGCAGCGAACCTCCGAGGCGTTCCCATTCGCGCCACACACGTTCGACGTCGACCAGTGATCGCCTGATCGCGTCGTGCATCGCGTGATCGAGTGTTGCAAGCTCGAGCTTGCCGCGCTCCACGAGGAGACCGAGATCGTTGAGAATGCGCGCGGGTCTGGTAACCGGAATGTTGTCGAGGTACATGATGTCGAGGTCAGTAAGGAATCGGCTTTCGTGGGCGACGATGCCGTCGTGGCGCGCGCGCCGGTGGCGCGGCGACGTGATCTCGACGATCTCTTCCCCGCCGGGGAGATACGTGAGCGCCGCCGCGCTTCGAAACGACGCCACGCTGAACTTTC
Source organism: uncultured Actinomycetes bacterium (assembly GCA_963841195.1). Taxonomy (GTDB): domain Bacteria; phylum Actinomycetota; class Acidimicrobiia; order IMCC26256; family PALSA-610; genus CAWJBX01. The sequence goes on from CAWJBX010000009.1 coordinate 237,819, forward strand.
CGCCCGCGAAACAAGCGGCCATGACGCCCTGCCGCCACGAAGATGGCGAACCGGCCACGCGATAGACGCTCTGATGCACGCGCTCGAGCAATCCGTTCTTGCAACGCTGATCAATCTGGTGCCGCGTGCCGATGTCGAGAAGCTGAGTCCGTGAAGCTACGAAGTGCTGAGCTCCAGCCAGTCGCAAGAGTGCTTCGTCAAAGTTCGCCATCCGGGCATCGTGGCGCGGACGTGTGACAACTACCCAGGCGTCGCTCACGCCGCCTGAGGCGGGCTCAGCGACGCATCGGCGAACTAGAGGTGGACGACCGGACAGGTCAAAGTGCGCGTGATGCCGTCGACGAGTTGCACTTGCGACACGACCATGCGGCCGAGCTCGTCAATCGAGGACGCCTCCGTGCGCAAAATGACGTCGTAGGGCCCGGTGACGTCGTCGGCCTGCACGACACCGGTGAGCGACCGGCAGGCCTCGACGACAGCCGACGCTTTGCCGACTTCGGTCTGAATGAGGATGTAGGCGCTCACGCTCATCAGGTGCTCCTCGCCACGGGTGCGCGGCATCGTAGTGGGGCTTTCGGGCACCGGTTCGGCCCGCTTACGAATCTGCGAATACGCTGGTTCTCCCATGACTGCGTCGAATGAGCCTCCGACGGAACACGCCCGCTTGCTCGCCTGGGTCCAGGGCTGGGCCGAGATTCTTCAGCCCGACGAGATCCACTGGTGCGACGGCTCCGAGGAGGAGTACGTGCAACTGTGCGAGCAGTTGATGGAGAGCGGCACCTTCACGCAGCTCGACCCCAGCCGGCGGCCGAACTCGTTCTATGCACGCAGCGACCCCGGCGACGTCGCCCGCGTCGAAGACCGGACGTACATCTGTTCCGAGCGCCAGGACGACGCGGGCCCGACGAACAACTGGGCGCCGCCCGACGAGATGCGCGCCAAGCTCAAAGAGCTCTACACCGGCGCGATGCGCGGCCGCACGATGTACGTCGTGCCGTTCTCGATGGGACCGCTGGGTTCGCATATCGCGCACATCGGCGTCGAGCTCACCGACTCCGCGTACGTCGCCGCGAGCATGCGCACGATGACGCGTATGGGTACGGGCGCGCTCGACGTGATCGGCACCGACGGCGAGTTCGTCCCGTGTGTGCATTCGGTCGGCATGCCGCTCGAACCCGGGCAGGCTGACGTGCCGTGGCCGTGCAACAACGAGCACAAGTACATCGTGCACTTCCCCGAGACACGCGAGATCCAGTCGTACGGATCGGGTTACGGCGGGAACGCGCTGCTCGGCAAGAAGTGCTTTGCGTTGCGCATCGCGAGCGTGATGGCGCGCGACGAGGGCTGGCTCGCCGAGCACATGTTGATCTTGAAGCTGACGAACCCGCAGGGTGACGTCCGCTATGTCGCCGCCGCGTTCCCGAGCGCGTGCGGCAAGACGAACCTGGCGATGCTCGTGCCGACGCTTCCCGGCTGGACCGCGGAAACGATCGGCGACGACATCTGCTGGATGAAGTTCGCGCCCGACGGTCACCTGCACGCGATCAACCCCGAATACGGGATGTTCGGCGTCGCGCCGGGAACCGGGCCGCACACGAACGCCAACGCGGTCGCGGCGTTGAACCGCAACACCGTGTTCACCAATGTCGCGATGACCGACGACGGCGACGTGTGGTGGGAAGGTCTGACCGACGAGAAGCCCGCGCATCTGACCGACTGGAAGGGCAACAGCTGGACGCCGGCCTCCGACGTTCCGGCCGCCCATCCGAACAGCCGCTTCACCGCGCCACTGTCACAGGTGCCGTGTGTCGCGCCGGAGTGGGAAGACCCGAACGGCGTGCCGATCTCCGCAATCTTGTTCGGCGGTCGGCGCCGCAGCACCGTCCCGCTCGTGACCGAGGCCTACAACTGGCAGCACGGCGTGTTCCTGGGTTCGATCATGGGATCGGAAACGACGGCGGCCGCGGCGGGTGCGGTCGGCAACTTGCGCCGTGACCCCTTCGCGATGTTGCCGTTCTGCGGCTACCACATGGGCGATTACTTCACCCACTGGCTCGAAATCGGCGACAAGGCCGATGCCGAGAAGCTGCCCAAGCTCTTCTACGTCAACTGGTTCCGCAAAGGCGACGACGGCTCGTTCCTCTGGCCCGGCTACGGCGAGAACAGCCGTGTGCTCGCGTGGATCTTCGACCGCTGCACCGAGAAGGCGGCCGCGACGAACACCGCGATCGGCCGCCTTCCCGCGGCAGGCGCGCTGAACCTCGACGGGCTCACGCTCGCACCGGGCGCGCTCGAGACGCTGACGTCGGTCGACGAAGAAGCGTGGCGCACCGAGCTGCCTTCGATCGAAGAGCACTATGCGCAGTTTGGTGAACGGCTCCCGGCCGAGCTCCACGACGAGCTCGACGCCCTGGCCAAGCGCCTGACCGAACAGGACTGATCGACCAGCACTTCGGCGCCGACAGCATTAGCGTCGGTGCGTGGGAATCCTGGCCTGGATCGTTGTCGGGTTCATCGCCGGCGTGCTCGCGAAACCGATCGCCGGACGCGGTTGGGATATTGGTTGCATCGGCACGACGGTCGTCGGGATCCTCGGCGGCATTCTCGGCGGGATCATCTTCAACCTCGCGGGCGACAAAGGCATCGGCGACTTCGGGCTGCGTTCGATCTTCGTCGCGTTCGTCGGCGCAGTGTTGTTGCTCGCGATCGTTGGCCTCATCACAGGTCGCGGCCGGGGCGCGCGTCGCCCCTGACCTGACATGATGCTGCGTGGCGCAGCGTTCGGTGACCCTTGTCGCTCTGACCCTCGGCGCGTTGGTGCTGTACATCGCGGTGCTTGCCGTCCAGCCCGCCCTACCCGACGCGCACGCGTCGGGCGCCGAGGTCGTGCGCTCCTTCGCTCAACATGCGAGCGCGCTGCGCTGGTCGGTGTTCTTCGGCACGTTGGCACTTGCCGCGGTGATGGGCGCGTTCGGATTGATGACGGGGCGGCTGCCGGACCCGGAACGATTTGTGTTCCTCATCGCGGCCGTCGTCTACGTGACGACGACGATGCTGTCGTTCTGGTTCGTCGGCGGGCTTGCCTCGCACGCGCGCACCCTCGAACCCGGCAGCGCACGTACGCTGCTCGACATTGTGAGCTACTTCGGGCCCCTGCTCACGGCCGCGTCGATTGCGCTCGTAGGGGCGGTGCTCGCCGCGGGACGCCGCACGCGTCTCCCGTTCTGGTACATCGTGCTTTCCGGCGTCTTCCTCACCGAGCAAGTCGTCGAGACGATCACCGTGTTCGGTCGTTCCGGGTTCGCGGAACCGGGCGGCGCGATGAACCTGAAGCTCGGCGCCGGCTTGTTCATTCTTTGGTTCGTCGCGACCGGAGTGTGGTGGGGACTCCATCCACCCGACTGGGCCGAAGCAGTCGCGCCCGTTTAGATCTGGACGTCGCCCAGACCGAGGTCGGGCTCGGCGCCCGAACGCACGCGGGTGGCGCGACCGTCGCCGTCGAGATCGAACACGACCCGCTGGCCTTGGCGCAGCAGACGGAAGATCGAGCCGTGCAACGCGTCGGCCGCGAGCACGATCTGTTCGCGATCGGTGTCGCGGGCCACGATCCCTTCACGCGTCGCGGGATCGAACATCACGATCGTGCCCTGCATCGGCGACTTAGGCCTTGACGACCTTGCCGGCCTTCAGGCACGACGTGCACACGTTCACGCGCTTGGGCGTGCCGTTGACGACCGCGCGCACGCGCTGAATGTTGGGATTCCAGCGGCGCTTGGTGCGGCGGTGCGAGTGACTGAGCCGCATGCCGAACACGGGCTTCTTGCCGCAGACGTCGCATACGGAAGCCATGAGAAACGCACCCTCTTCTAGCAATCATCAGTTCTCGGAACCCCGAGAGGCTAGCACCCCTATACGATCGACCTCTGATGTTGACCTCGCTCTCGGCGGCCGACCTGCGCCAAGCGGTCCTGCGTTTCCGTGATGCGCTGCGGGCCCATCAGGAAGAGCTGAACCGCCTGAACGTGTACCCCGTGCCCGATGGCGACACGGGCACGAACATGGCGCTCACGCTCGAATCGGTCGCGAGCGCGCTCGCCGAAGCCGAGACGATGGAAGAGGTCTGCCAGGCCGTCAGCCGCGGCTCGCTGATGGGCGCGCGCGGCAACTCGGGCGTCATCACGTCGCAGATCCTGCGGGGCCTCGTCGACGAGTTCCGCACGCTCGAACAGATCGACGCGGCTGCGTTTGCGGCCGGGCTCCGGCGCGGGTCCGATGCCGCGTACCAAGCTGTGATGCGGCCGGTCGAAGGCACGATCCTCACGGTTGTACGCGCCGCGGCCGATGCCGTCGCCGGCCCGACCTCGTCGTTCGCCGACATGCTCGACGTCGCCTACGACGCCGCGTGCGCGGCCGTCGAGAAGACGCCCGAACTCTTGCCGGTGTTGCGCGACGCAGGCGTTGTCGACGCGGGCGGCAAGGGTTTCACGTTGTTGCTCGCGGCGATGCTCGAAGTTGTCGCCGACCGGCCGATTCCCGAAGCGAGTCTCGCCTTCTCGACACCGGCCGCCGTCACCAAACATCTTGCGGGCGACGACGTGTCGAGCTTGCGGTACGAAGTCATGTACTTGCTCGACGCGACCGACGACACGATGGACGGTTTCCGTTCCGCGTGGGGCGCGATCGGCGATTCGATCGTTGTCGTCGGCGGTGACGGGTTGTGGAACTGCCACATCCACACGAACGACATCGGCGCCGCGGTCGAAGCCGGCGTCGACGCGGGCCGTCCGCACAAGATCCGCGTCACCGACTTGTTCGAAGAAGTCGAAGAAGAACAGTGGGTGCGCGAAGCGAGTGCCGGGCTCGCGGCCGGCGACTTGCCACCCGTCGAGACCGCGGTCGTCGCGGTCGGCGTCGGTGAAGGGGTGCAGCGGCTGCTTTCGAGCCTCGGCGTGCAACGCATCATCGCGGGCGGCCAGTCGATGAACCCATCGACCGCGCAGATTCTCGACGCGGTGAACGAGTGCAACGCGGCGTCAGTGATCGTGTTGCCCGACAACAAGAACATCGTGCCGGTCGCCAAACAGGTCGACGACCTCACCGACAAGGCGGTCACCGTCGTCGAAACGCACAGCGTGCCCGAAGCGCTCGCCGCGCTCGTCGACTACGACCCGAACGCCACGATCGAGGAGAACACGCAGTCGATGCGGGCCGCCACTGAACGCGTTCGCACCGGCGAGGTGACGCAAGCGGTCCGCGACGCCGCGGTCGAAGGTGCCGACGTTCGCGCCGGCGACTGGATCGCGCTTTCGCGTGATGGCTTGGTCGCCACCACCACGTCACCGGCCGAAGCGGTGTGCAAGCTGCTTGCGCACATTGTCGACGACGGCAGCGAGATCATCACGGTGCTCGTCGGCGCCGAAGCACCGGCGGCCGAAACGCAACGCATTCGTGAGCACGTCGAAGTCGCGTTCCCGCACGTCGAGGTCGAGTTCCACGACGGCGGGCAGCCGCTGTACCCGTATCTCGTCGGCGTGGAGTAGCACGTGGCGCGGGGCGATCCGCCGCTCACGCTGGCCGATCTGCGAGGGATCGAACTCTCGCGCCTGAAAGGGGTCGGGCCCGCGCTCGAAGGAAAGCTCGCCGAGATGGAGTTGCACAATGTGCTCGATCTCCTGCAGCACTATCCGCGCCGCTGGGTCGACCGCACGAAGAAGACCGACATCGCGTCGCTCGCCGTCGGTGAAGAAGCGACTGTGTTCGCCGAAGTGCGCACGATCCACGGTCGCCGTACGCGCCAGGGGCGCGCCCTCGTCGAAGCCGTCGTGTCGGACGGCACCTCGTTGCTCACGATCACGTTCTTCAACCAAGCGTGGCGCGAGAAGCAGTTGAGCGTCGGCACCGAAGCTTCGTTCTTCGGCAAGCTCGACGTGTACCGCGGCAAGCGCCAGATGACGAATCCGGTCGTCGACGTCGTGGGCCGCGCCGGTGTCGCCGACGAGAAGACCGGCGTGATCGTGCCGGTGTATCCCCAGTCGGGGAAAGCCGAAGTGTTCACGTGGCAGTTGCGCTCGCTCGTCGCGCAGGCGCTGCGGGGCTGCGAGGCCCGTGGCTTCGCCGACCCGCTCGACGACGCGATGCTCGATCGTCTCGACCTCGTCGATCGCGGCACCGCGTTGCGCGCGATCCACCGGCCCGATTCGATGCCGGAGCTCGAGGCCGCGAAGCAACGGTTGATCTTCGACGAGTTCTTGCGCATGCAGGTGGGCTTGGTCGCCCGCAAACGCGCGCTCGCCGCCGAGGAGAGCGGCATCCACCATGTGGTCGACGGATCGCTGGTGCGCGAGTTCCTCGCCCAGCTTCCGTTCGCCTTGACCGGCGACCAAGAACGCGCCATCACCGAAATCGAACACGACTTGGCTGCCGCGGCACCCATGCACCGGCTGCTGCAAGGCGACGTCGGATCGGGCAAGACCGTCGTTGCCCTCGCCGCGTTGCTGGTCGCAGTGCAGGGTGGCTATCAGGGCGCGTTCATGGCTCCCACCGAGGTGCTCGCCGAGCAGCACTATCTGAGTTCGGGGCGCATGCTCGAAGGCTTGCAAGTGAAGGCGGAGAACTCGTTGCTCGGCGACCGGCCCGTACGCGTCGAGCTGCTCACGAACCGGACGACGGCCGCGGACCGCCGCCGTATCGCCGCGGGACTCGCGGCGGGTGAAATCGACGTGCTCGTCGGCACGCACGCGTTGTTGTACGGCGACGCGCAGTTCACGCGCCTCGGCGTCGCCGTGATCGACGAGCAACACCGATTCGGCGTGGAGCAGCGCGCGCTGTTGCGCGGCAAGGGCGATCAGCCCGACGTGCTCGTGATGACGGCGACGCCCATCCCGCGCACTGCGGCGATGCTCGTCTACGGCGACCTCGATCGTTCGGAATTGCGCGAGATGCCGCCCGGCCGCACACCGATCGCAACCACCTACGTCGGTCCGGCCCCGATGGACCAAGCGGCAGCGTGGGCCACGTTGCGCGACGAGGTCGACGCCGGCCATCAGGCCTACGTCGTGTGCCCGCTCGTCGACGACAAAGGCAAGGTGGAAGCCAAAGCGGCGACCGCCGAATACGAACGCTTACAGGCCGAGGAATTGAAAGGCCTGCGCGTCGGTCTGTTGCACGGTCAGATGAAGTCGGCCGACAAGGAAAAGGTGATGGCCGCGTTCCGCGGCGGAGATCTCGACGTGCTCGTCGCGACGACGGTGATCGAAGTCGGGGTCGACGTGCCGAACGCGACCGTGATGCTCGTCGAAGACGCCGATCGGTTCGGGTTGTCGCAGCTGCACCAGCTGCGCGGCCGCGTCGGCCGGGGCGCGGCCGAGTCGTATTGCTTCTTGTTCGCCGAGCCGACCACCGAAGACGGCGGTCGAACGTTTGGAAGCGATGGTCGCGTCGACCGACGGCTTCGCCCTCGCGGAAAAGGATCTCGAGATCCGCGGCGCGGGCGAGGTGTTCGGTGAAAAGCAGTCGGGCATGAACGACCTCAAACTCGGCCGGATCCCGCGCGACGAACCCGTGGTCGTCGAAGCGCGCGCGGTCGCGGAGGATCGATTCTCGACGACGACCCCGATCTCGCACGGCACGACCAGTTGCGCGACGAGGTCCAAGACTTGCTCGGTGACGACGTCGAGTTCCTGTTCAAGTCGTGAGCCGGCCCCGCGGACTCCGAGTGATCGCGGGCAGCGCGCGCGGACGCAAGTTGGTCGCGCCCGACGGCGACACCGTCCGCCCGACGAAGGACATCGTGAAAGAAGCGGTGTTCTCGGCGCTCGATGCGCGGGGCGCGCTCGTCGACATGGCCGTGCTCGACCTGTTCGCGGGGACGGGCGCGCTCGCGATCGAGGCGCTTTCCCGCGGCGCCGAACGCGCAGTGTTGGTCGAACGCGAGCGCACCGCCCTCGCCGCGATTGCCCAGAATGTCGAGACGCTCGGGTTCGGCGACCGTGTGCGTGTGATTGCGTCCGATGTCGCCACGACACTGCGCGCGCCGCAGCCCCCGGAAGCGCCGTTCGATCTCGTGTTCGTCGATCCGCCCTACGGGATGGACGACGCCGACGTGACTGCCGTCCTCGCCGGGCTCGACGCTCCCGGATGGCTCGCCGACGACGCGATCGTCAGCGTCGAACGTCCGGCGCGCCACCACATCGTCGCTCCCACCAGGGTGGCGAACAGGCTGGGACCGGAGTTCGGCGATACGCTTGACGTTCCTGTCTGTTGGAGCCACTGACGGGAGAGCCTTGTGGCAACCGCCCTCTGTCCGGGATCGTTCGATCCGGTGACCCTCGGCCACCTCGACATCATCGAGCGCTCGTCCCGGCACTTCGACGAGGTGATCGTCGCGGTCATTCGGAATCCGCAGAAGACGCAGTCGCTCTGTTCGCTCGAAGAGCGCCAGCAGATGCTGAAAGAGGCGACCCGCACCTCGACAACATCCGGATCGAGTTCTTCAAGGGTCTGCTCGTCGACTTCGCCATAGAGCAGGGTGCGGACGCGATCGTCAAAGGGCTGCGGGCCGTCTCCGACTTCGACTAGGAGCTCCAGATGGCGCAGATGAACCAGCGGCTGTCCGGCATCGACACCTTCTTCTTGTCGACGAGTCCGCAGTATTCGTTCTTGTCGTCGAGCCTGGTGCAAGAAGTCGCGCGCTTCGGTGGTGACGTGTCGAGCATGGTTCCGCAAGAACGTCAATGAACGCCTCGTCGAGATGTACCGCTCGAAGGAGGGCTGAGGTGCTCGAAGACGAACCCGACAAGGTGCCCGACACCACCGCGTTGTCGAACCAGCTGCGCGACATCCTCGACAGCGCCCGCAAACTTCCGATGTCGGCGTCGGTGTCGATCAACCGCGACGAGTTCGGCGCGATTCTCGAAGACGCGATCGACGGTCTGCCGGAGGAACTGCGCGAAGCGCGCTGGTTGTTGAAGGAGCGCGACCAGGTCGTCGAACGCGCGGAACACGAAGCGCAACGGGTGTCGGAAGCGGCGCGGGTCCGCGCCGAGCGCATGGTCGAGAAGAACGAGCTCGTGCGCCAGGCTCGCCAGACCGCGGAGCAGATCCTCGAGGATGCCGAGCGGCAGGCCGCGCGCGATCCGGCACGAGGCCGAGGACTACGTCGACCGCAAGCTCGCGGCGTTCGAGGTCGTGCTCGACCGCACGATGCAGCAGGTCGAGAAGGGCCGGGAGCGCCTCCAGGTGCACACGACCCCCACGCCGAGCCTCGACGCCGAGCTGGCCGACGACGACAGCCAGTTCTTCGACCAAGACGAGGCCTAGCGGGGCCCGGGGCGCCGCTTTGCCGGTCTGAGGCAAGCAATACGACGCCCCAGGCGGGGGGCCGAAAACCCAGGTCAGCTGCTAGAATCGCCCGGTTCAGGCGCGCTGCGGGGATACATTGCCGCGCCGAGCATCCCATCGAACTGTCTCGCACCTCGTATGACTGCCACTTCGCCTTTCCGACTGCCTGTCGCCAACCTGTTGCGGCGCGTCGGATCGTCGCGCTCGTTTGCGGTTCGGGCCCCGCTCGCGGGCCTGGGTGCGACGGGCGCCGAAGTACCCGCTGACCAGCCCGTCAGCGTCGAGGGCACCCTCGAACGGGTCTCCGATGGCATCGTGGTGCGCGCCGGATCGCGGCCCCGTGGCAGGCCGCATGCAGCCGCTGCCTCGCGCCCGTCACCGGCACCGCGTCGGTGCACGTCGACGAACTGTTCGAGCGCCACGCCCCTCGAAGGCGAGACCTATCCGCTCGCCGACGACAACGATCGACCTCGAGCCGCTGGTGCGCGACGCCCTGCTGCTCGAACTCCCGGCCGCGCCCTTGTGCCGGCCCGACTGCGCCGGTCTGTGTGCGCAATGCGGCGTCGACCACAACACGACCGAGTGCGACTGCAAAACCGAGGAACTCGACCCCCGTTGGGCGGCCTTGCGGTCGCTCGACCTCCCGATCACGATCTCCGAGGAGCTCGACACGATGGCCGTCCCGAAGCGCAAGATGAGCCGATCGGCGACCCGGTCGCGCAAGTCGGCGAACATGCGTCTCGAGACGCCTCCGCATTCGCTTTGCCCGAACTGTGGTGCGTCGCGGCTCCCGCACACCGTGTGCAGCAATTGCGGTCAGTACCGAGGACGCCAGGTCCTCGACGTCGAGTAGCTGAAATCTGATTCGTGTCGACCGTGATCGCGATCGACGCGATGGGCGGCGACCGCGCGCCCGGGTGAAATCGTCGCGGGCGCGCTCGCGGCCGTCGACGCGTGCGACGTCGACATCCTGCTCGTCGGCCCGGCCCGACGCAATCGCCGAACATCTCCCGAACGGAGCGCCGCCCGCGCGCGTCGAGATCGTCGCCGCGTCGGAAGTCGTCGCGATGGACGACGACCCGGCCACCGCGATCCGCACCAAGAAGGACTCCTCGATCGTGCGCGCGGCCGAAGCCGTGCGCGACGGCCGGGCCGCGGCCATGGTCGGTGCCGGCAACACCGGCGCGACGATGGCGGCCGCGCTGTTGCGCTGTCGGACGCATCAAGGGCGTGCACCGCCCTGCGATCGCGGTGCCGTTGCCGGTGTTCGGTTCCGGCACCGCACCAACTGCTCGTCGACGGCGGCGCGACCGTCGATCCCGAACCGGAATGGCTCGTCGAATGGGCCGAGCTCGCGCGGGCGTACGCGCGGGTACGTCTGGGCGTCGCCGAACCGACGGTTGCATTGCTGTCGAACGGCGAGGAAGCCGGCAAGGGCGACGCGCTGCGCAAGCGCGCGTCGGAACTGCTCGCCGCGTGAAAGGCTTCATTGGCAACGTCGAAGGCCGCGATCGTCGTGCGCGCGAAGCGCCGACGTGATCGTGACCGACGGTTTCACCGGCAACGTCGCGTTGAAGACCATCGAAGGTGCGATGTTCGGCCTCGCCGGTTTGGTGTTCGGCGTGGTCGACGAGCCGGATGCGCCCTGGGCCGACGCCGCCGACGCGCTGAAGCTGCGGCTGCTCGAAGCATCGGCGCCGTTGATTCCCGACAACACCGGCGGTGGCATGTTGCTCGGCATCGAGGGCGTGTGCGTGATTTCGCACGGGTCGTCATCGGCACAGGCCATCGTGAATGCGGTGCGAGTCGCGCGTGACTGCGCGACATCGGGTGTCGTCGAGCGGCTGCGCGAAGTCATCGCGCAGCACGCCAGTGGGGCCACCAATGCCGGCTGAAACGCACAGCCACCGCGGACCGATCGATCCGCGGCGAGGTCGAACGCATCGTCCGCGACCAACTCGTCGAAATTCTCGGTGTCGATCCCGACGCGATCGGCCCCGAAACCCTCCTGCGCGAAGACCTCGACGCCGACGACTACGCGCTCATCGATCTCGTCGAAGCCGTGGAAGCGGAGCTCGGCGACCGCACGATCAGCGTCTCGATCGCCGACGACGATCTCGTCGACATGCGAACGGTGCGCGACGCGGTCGATTGCGTCTGCGCGCGCATCGGCGCACGAAACGAGGCGGGGTGACTGTGACGCTTTCGTCGCAACGGCTCGACGCGCTCGAAGCGGCGCTGGGCGTTGCCATCGTCGACCGTGATCTGCTGGTCCGATCGCTCATGCACCGTTCCTGGTGTGCGGAAAACGGTGAACCCGAGTCGAACGAGCGACTCGAGTTCCTCGGTGACTCCGTGCTGGGACTCGTCGTGACGCACTACGTGTTCGAACACTTTCCGACCTTGCCGGAAGGCCAGCTCTCGGAAGTGCGGGCCGGCGTCGTGAACGCACGGGTACTCGCCGAGCTCGCACTCGAACTCGATCTCGGCGCGTATTTGCTGCTCGGCAAAGGCGAGGACGCAGCGGGTGGCCGGGCCAAACAGTCGATCCTCGCCGACGCGTTCGAAGCGGTCATCGCCGCGGTGTATCTCGACCAGGGTTTCGCGGTCGCGCGTGAATTGGTGCTGCGTTGTTTGCGCGATCGCATTGCGGACGCGGCCGCCGGACCGGGTGGTCGCGACTACAAGACGCGGCTGCAGGAGATCACCGCGGCGCGCGCCCTCGGACGCCCGCGCTATGTCGTGCGCGACGAAGGTCCCGACCATGCCAAGCACTTCTTCGCCGCCGTCTATGTGCGCGACGGTTTGTACGGAGAAGGCGAAGGCCGGTCGAAGAAACAGGCGGAGCAGGCGGCCGCTTGGGTGGCGTTCACGCGTTTGCAAGAAGAAGCAGGCGAGACGGGGGACGGGGATGCCGGAGCTGCCTGAGGTCGAGGTGTTGCGCCGCGATCTCGACAAAGAAGTTGTCGGCCGAAAAATCAAGAGCGTCGAGGTCACGGGCACCCGCTCGGTGCGGCGGCACAAGAACAAAAAAGAGTTCATCGACGCGCTCGAAGGACACAAGATCAATTCGGTGCAGCGCCGCGGCAAGTACTTGATCATGCGGCTCGACGGGCCGGAGGCGCTCGTCGTCCACCTCGGCATGTCGGGTCAGCTGCTGCGCGCCAAGACTGCGCGCGAGAAGGCACCCAAGCACACGCACGTGGTGATCACGTTCACGCAAGGTGGCTTGTTGCGGTTCGTCGACCCCCGCACGTTCGGCGAGATGTTCGTGACGAAGTACGACGAGATCGACGAACAAGTCGAGGAACTCGCGCATCTCGGCATCGATCCGCTCGAAACGGCGATGTCCTGGGACCTCTTCGGCCGCATGCTCGCGGAACGCAAGACGCGGCTGAAGAACCTGTTGATGGACCAGAAGTTCATGGCCGGTATCGGCAACGTCTACAGCGACGAGATCTTGTTCAACGCCGGTCTGCGCTGGGACCGCATGAGTGACTCGTTGTCGCAACAGGAAGTCCGCCGGCTGTACCGCGCGATCTCGGAAACGTTGCAGGATGCCGTCAAGTACCGCGGTTCGTCGCTCGCCGATGAGCAGTACGTCGACTTGTTCGGCCATCCCGGCGAGTTCCAGCAGTACCACCAGGTGTACGACAAAGAAGGCAAGGCGTGCCAGCGTTGTCGCCGCGAGATCCACCGGGCGCGCTTTTCAAACCGCTCGACGTTTTACTGCGAGGCATGTCAGGTCTAGAGCCCAAGCGTGTGCGCGTCGTCGTGACGGGACGCGTCCAGGGCGTGTGGTTTCGCGATTCGTGTCGCGAACAGGCGCGCGCCGAGCGCGTCGGCGGTTGGGTTCGCAATCGAGGTGATGGTGCCGTCGAAGCCGAGTTCGAAGGCGCGCCCGCGGCGGTCGAACGGATGGTCGAGTGGTGCCGGCACGGTCCGCCCCGTGCGCGCGTCGACGATGTGACCATCGACACAATTTCCGTCGTCGGAGACATGACGTTTCACGTTCGCTAAAGGGATTGGCCAGGTGGCCAATCGCAATTGGTTGCCGGGCGTGCCATCGTTGAATCATCGCATTCGTGCGAGAGGGCGAAGATCGAAATTCGTGAAACCGGCACAACTCTTTGCGCCGGGGTCACGTCTTCATGAAGGACGCCGGCGAGGGGCCGGCGCGGGCGGAGGAGCAAAGCAATGTTGCGGAAATTGTTCATGGGCGCGGTCATGGTCGCGGGCGTTCTCGCAATGGCGCTGCCCGCCAGTGCCGATGCGCCCGCACGTACGGCCAAGTTCGCCAAGTCACACGGTGCGGCCGGCATCGTGAAAATGGAGAACGTGGGCGGCAAGTGGAACGGCGTGGGCGAGTTCACCGGCCTCTCCGAAGGTGACTACGCGTTGTTCGTGGCGCAGAAGGTCAAGGGCGGGAGCGCCGAGGGAACCTTGTGCTCGTTCCACGTGAAGGCGAACCAGGTGTCGCCGGCCACGTGCCACGGCACCTCGAACTCGAATCTGATGGGCGACGCTTGGCTGAAGGGCAGCAACAACGTTGCCGAACTCGACTTGCTGACGAACAACACGGGCGTGCCGGTGTTCCGCCACGACGCGGTGTTCCGCAAGTAGCACGGCAAACGCATTCCCTCGGGCCGGACGCACGTCCGGCCCGAGGCGCGTTCCGAAGAAGATGTTCGCCGCGGCGCCCAACTGGGGTTTCGTGTCGGAGCGCCCCGTCGCCTTCCGGTGATCGGTATTTGGGCCGGTCACGTACCCGCGCGATCCGCGGGCCCCCTTCCCGCGCCCCCTACCATCGGGCGGCGGAGAGGGGGCCCGTTTGTTTCTGAAGGCTTTGACGTTGAAGGGCTTCAAGTCCTTTGCCGACAAGACGACGCTCGAGTTCGAGCCCGGCGTCTGCGTGGTCGTCGGTCCCAATGGTTCAGGCAAGTCGAACATCGTCGACTCCGTCGCATGGGTGCTCGGCGCCCAGGGCGCGCGCTCGCTGCGCGGCGGCAAGATGGACGACGTCATCTTCGCCGGCACCGCCGACCGGCCCGCGCTCGGCCGCGCCGAGGTCTCACTCACCATCGACAACACCTCGCACCTGCTGCCGATCGAGTTCTCCGAAGTCACGATCACCCGCACGCTCTTCCGCACGGGTGAATCGGAGTACATGATCAACGGCGCACCGTGCCGCTTGCTCGACATCCAAGAGCTCTTGTCGGATACGGGCATCGGCCGCCAACAGCACGTGATCGTCGGCCAGGGCCAGATCGACGCCGTGCTCAACGCTCGCCCCGAAGACCGGCGGGCAATCATCGAAGAAGCCGCCGGCATCCTGAAGTTCCGCAAGCGCAAGGAAAAGGCCGAGCGTCGCCTCGAAGCAACCGAAGGCAACCTGCTGCGGCTGACCGACCTGCTGCGCGAAGTTCGCCGCCAGTTGCGCCCGCTCGAACGCCAGGCCGACGCGGCCCGGCGCCACGACGGCATCGTTGCCGAGCTGAACGCGGTTCGGTTGCATCTCGCCGGGCGCGAGATCGAGCAGTTGCGCGGGCGCGAACAGAAACGCGCCGATGCGCGCCGCGACCTCGCGGAACAAGAACAAGACGTGCGCGTGCGGCTCCGCACGCTCGACACGCAGGTCACCGACGCCGAGCACGCACTTGCCATTCCCGGCGACGACGACGTCGCCGACATGTTGGCGCGCACCGAAGCGTTGCGCGAGCGCAGCCGCGGTCTCGTGAATCTCGTCACCGAGCGGCGGCGCAATCTCGATCGCGAGTTGCTCGCGGTTGCCGACGAAGGGGTCGTCGAATCGCTCGTAGCCGAAGCGGCCCACGTGCGCGAGCAGCTCCTCGCGGTCGACGCCGACTTCGACGCGCTCGCACCGACGCGCGCCGAAGTCGATGCGGCCGAAGCGCGTGTCGAACGCGCTCATTGCCGGCCCGTCGTTGACCGAAGCCGAAGCGGCGTTTCAGACCGCGCAACGCGACGTCGCCGAACTCGAACGACGATCGGCGGCCGTCGGTGAAGAACTCACCCGCACGCGCGCCGCGCTCGACGCGCGTCGAAGAAGAACGGGCCGGTTTGGCGCCCGCGTTCGAAGCGGCCGACACGGCCGAAGCCGAAACTGCGCGTCTGCGCAGCGAGGTCGACGCCCGCGCCGCGGTCGCGCACGAGTTGACCCCTGAAGGTCGCGAACTGCGCGCCGCCGAAGAAGCGGTGCAGGCCGCCGACACCGGATGGCGGTCCGCGGAAGCCGAGGCGTCGCGCTGGCGGGCGCGCGCCGAGATGCTTGCCGCTCGCGCTCGAAGAAGCCCACGCCGCGGCCGGCGGTGAAGAACTCGCCGATCTCGACGGCGTGCTCGGACCGCTGGTCGACGTGCTCGACGTCGACGACGGGATCGAGACCGCGGTTGCGGCGGCACTCGGTGATGCGCTGCGCGCGATCGTCGTCGACGGCGACACCGCCGCGCGCAACGCGATCGAGCGCATCAAGCACGGCGACCGCCAAGCGCTGTTGTTGATTGCCGAGGGTCGCAATCAAGGCATGCAGATCTCGTTCGCGCCGACGGGCACGCGCCCGCTCGGCACGTTCGTTCGAGGATTGCGGCCCGGGCTCGATCCGGTGCTCGCCCGTTTGTTCGCACCGTTCGTCCTCGTCGACGGCGGTTGGCAACACGCGCTCGACGTCGCGCTCGCGAACCCCGGTGTCATCGCCGTCACGCGCGAAGGCGACCGGTTCGGCGGCCCGACCCCGTGGCGCGCCGGGCCGTCCCGGTTCGTCGGTCGTCACGCCGGCCGCGCTCGCCGATGCGACGACGCGCGCCGACGCGGCCGAAGTCGAGCGCGACGCGGCCGCGGCCGCGGTCGAAGCGGCGCGGCAGCGTTTGGGTGCAGCGCGGCGCGCCGATCTCGTCGCCACCGAAGAAGAGCGCGCCGATCGCGCCGAGCTCGAGCGCCGGGCGGCGCACGCGGCGCGTTTGCGGCGCGAGGCCGACGTGCGGGCGGCCTCGCTCGCGGAACGGCATGCGACGTGCTCGACCCGTTGTGCCGAACTCGAAGAGGAACTCGCGGCGTTGCCCGACGCCGAAGTCGCGGCCCGTCAGGTGCTGGCCGAAGCTGCTCGCGTCCGCGACGACGCGCGCGCTCGACGTTCCGAGCACGATCGCCTGCGCGGGCACGCGCTCGACCTGCGGCGCGACTACGACGTGCGCGGTGCGGCCGTCGAGGAGCGGCGCACGGTGCTCACGGTCGCGACTGGACGAGGTCGAGACCCGGCTCGCGGTCCGTCCCGACGAAGAAGCCAAAGCGCGGGCCCGCGCGCGCCGCGCTCGAACACGCGCCGGTCGGCGATCGACGAGCTCGCGACGCGACTCGCAGCGCGCGCACCGGGAGGTCGAGGCACTCACCGAACGGTTGCGGACCCGGCGGCGCGAACAGTCGGAAGCCGCGCGCGAAGCGGGTCGTCGCCTCGATGGCTTGCGCGCCGAGCGGTCCGAGGCCGAACAGCAACTTTCGGAAGCTGCGCGAACGGGCCGACAAGCTCGAGGTGGAAGAGGCCGAGATCCGGTTGCGGCTCGAACAAACCGTCGAGCAGGTGCGCCAGAACTTCGACTGTGAACCCGACGCCGCGGTCGCCGCGCCGGTGCCCGATGTTCCCGACGGGACGTCGCTGCCGGGCGCGCCCGCGAGCTCGAGCGCGAGCTGCGCCTGATGGGCCCGATCAACCCGCTGGCGCTGTCGGAGTACGAAGCACTCGTCGAACGGCACGAGTTCCTGCAGAAGCAGCTCGACGACGTCCGCAACACCCGGCGCGAGCTCACCCGCGTGATCAAGTCGGTCGACGAAGAGATCGTGCGCGTCTTCGACATCGGCGTTCACCGACGTGGCGCGGAACTTCGGTGAACTGTTCGCGATGCTGTTCCCCGGCGGTTCGGGCCGGCTCGTGCTCACGAATCCCGAAGACCTGCTGAACACCGGCATCGAGATGGAAGCGCGGCCGTCGGGCAAGATGGTTCGTCGCCTCTCGTTGCTGTCCGGCGGCGAGCGCTCGCTGTGCGCGATGGCGTATCTGTTCTCGGTGTTCCGCGCCCGGCCTTCGCCCTTCTATCTGATGGACGAGGTCGAGGCCGCGCTCGACGACGTGAACCTGCACCGCTTCCTCGACCTCTTGCACGAGTTCCGCAACGAGGCCCAGCTGCTCGTCGTTTCGCACCAGAAGCGCACGATGGAAGCGGCCGACGTCCTCTACGGCGTGTCGATGCCGCCCGGCGGATCGAGTCGCGTGATCAGCCAGCGGATCTCAGATATCCAGTTCGACGAAGCGCGCGCCTGACCTCCTGGGTAGCCTCCCGTTGTGATCGTGATTTTGATCGTCGTGGTGGCGGTTGTCGTGGTGGCAGGCGGCGGTTTCGCGCTGTGGTTCGTCCACCGCAACGACAAACGTGACGTGCACGGCGAGGTGGCGACGCCGCCGTTGCCGGAGCCGCCGAAGTCGGCGACCACCACCGAGACGATCGAAACGCCAACGGTCGAAGAGCTCGAGGCGCTGCTCGAAGAACCGCCCGCGCCCGAGCCCACCGTTGCTCCGACCACGCCTGAGCCGCCGCCCGTCATCGAGAAGCCGCGGTTACGCGATCGCCTCGGCCGCACGCGCAGCGCGTTCACGGGCGCATTCGGCGCGCGATGCGCGGCCGCAAGATCGACGACGAAACGTGGGACGAACTCGAAGAAGTCGTTGTTGTTGGCCGACGTCGGGATGGCGACCACGACGCGCCTGCTCGACGCGGTGCGCACGCGCGCGAAGGACGAGTCGGTCACCGAACCCGACGAGCTCGACGGATTGTTGCGCGACGAGATCACGACGCTGTTGACGAGCGATCCGACGACGCGCGAACTGAACGCGAAATCGGGTGAGCCGAACGTTTGGATGTTCGTCGGCGTGAACGGCGTCGGCAAGACCACGACGATCGGCAAGCTGGCATCGCAACAAGTTGCCGACGGGCACCGGGTCGTGCTGGCCGCGGCCGACACGTTCCGCGCCGCGGCCGCCGATCAGCTCGAGCTGTGGGCGGAACGCACCGGCGGCGAAATCGTCCGCGGCCAAGAAGGCGCCGATCCCGGTTCGGTCGTGTTCGACGCGATGGCCGCGGCCACGAGCCGGGGTGCCGACCTCGTGCTGGTCGATACCGCCGGCCGCTTGCACACCAAGACGCAACCTGATGGAGGAGCTGAAGAAGCTCCGGCGTATCGTCGACCGGACTGCAGGTGCGTGTAAGGAAGTTCTGCTGGTCATCGACGCGTCGACCGGGCCAGAACGGGCTCGTGCAGGCCAAGCAGTTCGCGGAAGCAGTCGACGTCACGGGCATCGTGCTCACCAAGCTGGACGGCACCGCGAAGGGCGGCATCGTGCTCGCCATCCAGTCGGAGCTCGGGATTCCCGTCAAGGTCGTCGGCGTGGGCGAAGGGCATCGGCGACCTCATCGAGTTCGACCCGGCCGAGTTCGCGGCCGCGCTTTTCGAGGGCGACTCGTAGGGCCGGGCGGGGCCGGTAGCCTGCTTTTCCTGTGTTCGACGCCCTAAGCGATCGCCTCGACGGAATCTTTTCCACGCGTCCGCAACCGCGGGCGCTGTCCGAACGCGACGTCGACGAGATCTCGCGCGAGATCCGCGTCGCGTTGCTCGAAGCCGACGTGAACGTGCGCGTCGTCAAGCTCGTTCATCGACCGGGTGAAGGAACGCGCGATCGGCGCCGAGCTGTCGAAAGCGCTCGACCCGGGCCAGCAGTTCATCAAGATCGTCCACGAAGAACTCGTGGAATCGCTCGGCGGTACCACCGGCAAGCTGACGATGAGCCCGAAGCCGCCGACGGTCGCTGTTGCTGGCCGGTTTGCAGGGTTCCGGAAAGACGACCGCGGCCGGGAAGCTGGCGCGCTTGTTGAAATCGCAGGGCCTGCAGCCGTTGCTCGTCGGTGCCGACCTGCAACGCCCGGCCGCCGTCGAGCAGTTGCGCGTGCTCGCCGGGCGTGTCGACGTTCCGTTCTACAGCGAGACGACCGATCCGGTCAGCGTTGCGCGCGGTGCAATCGAGGAAGCGCAACGGCTCGGTCGCAACTTCGTGATCGTCGACACCGCCGGTCGTCTGCAGATCGACACCGATCTGATGGACGAGCTGCACGCGATCGACGCGGCCATCGAACCGCAGAACACGCTGCTCGTCGTCGACGCGATGACCGGTCAAGAAGCGGTGAACGTCGCCGAGGCGTTCAACGACACGGTCGGTCTCGACGGCGTGATCCTCACCAAGATCGACGGCGACGCGCGCGGCGGTGCCGCGCTGTCGGTGAAAGAAGTCGTCGGCAAGCCGATTCTCTTCGCCGGTACCGGCGAGAAGCTCGACGAGTTCGAGCCGTTCCATCCCGACCGGATGGCGAGCCGCATCCTCGGCATGGGCGACGTGCTCACGCTCATCGAGAAGGTCGAGTCGACCTTCGAAGAAGACGAGAAGCGCCGCGCCGAAGAGCTGATTGCAGAGCGGACGGATCACGCTCGAGGACTTCCTCGAGCAGATGCAGCAGATGAAGCGCATGGGTCCGCTGCAGAACGTGCTCGGCATGCTGCCGGGGATGCCCAAGGAGAGTCACGCAACGCCGAGATCGACGACAAGGAAATCGGGCGTATCGAGGCGATCATCCGGTCGATGACGCCCGAGGAGCGTCGAAAGCCCGAGCTCATCAACGGGTCGCGCCGGTCACGCGGATCGCGCAGGGCAGTGGCACGTCACGACCAACGAGATCAACAACCTGCTGAAGCAGTTCAAGCAGGTGCAGCAGATGATGAAGGGCATGCCCGGCATGACCCGCAAGGTGAAGGGCGGAAGAAGGGCAAGGGCAAGGGGAAGGGCCCGAAGATGCCCGGCCGGTCGGGCCGCTGGCCGCCCAGGCGCGGCTCACGGCGGCGGCCTTCCGGGCTTTCCGCGCCCGGTGACCTAGACTCCTCGGTCGTTCGTCTGAAGTGGAGTTTGTGTGTCCGTAAAGATTCGCTTGATGCGCGTCGGCAAGAAGAAGCAGCCGACGTATCGCGTCGTCGTCGCCGACGCGCGCAGCCCGCGCGACGGCCGTTTCCTCGAGATCATCGGCCAGTACGCGCCGCGCCAGGAGCCGTCGTTCGTGAACATCGACAGCGACCGGGCGTTGCACTGGTTGAACCGGGGTGCGCAGCCCACCGAGAGCGCCGCCAAGTTGCTCGCAGATCGCGGGCGTGTGGGACGCGTACAAGCAAGCGAACGGCAAGGTCGCCGCCGCGAAGCCGAAGGCGAAGAGCCCCAAGGCGAAGACGCCGAAGCCTGCCCCCGCACCGGCCGCGGCCGCACCGGCAGCTGAAGCCGACTCCGGCTGAAGAAGCGTCCGAATGAGCGACTTCGAGGACGACGAGGAACTCGAAGACGACGACGACTTCGACGACGATGTCGCGCCCGACGGCAACCGTGTGCGTCGGTGCGCGCGCGCGCGCATCGGTCGAGCACATCGCCCGTCACCTCGTCGACGATCCTGACGGCGTGTTCGTCGACGCCAACGAGCGCGGCGACAACGTCACATTGCTGATCCACGCGAGCCCGGGCGACCTCGGTCGCATCATTGGCAAGCGTGGCCGCGTGATCCAAGCGGTGCGCCAGGTCGCGCGCGCGGCCGGCGCCGACCGAAGACGTGCGCGTCACCGTCGACGTCGCGGAGTAGGCCGCACGTTGCCCGGCTGGAGGTCGGCCGCATCGGACGCGCCCACGGGCTGCACGGCGAAGTCAGTGTGACCCCGATCACGAACCGCCCCGATCGCTTCGCGGCCGGATCGGTGCTGTAGGTCGAGGGAGCGCGCGCTTCGCATCGCGTCGATCGCGCCGAGCACCAAGCACCGCTTCCTGATTCGGTTCGAGGGCGTCGACGATCGCAACGGCGCCGAAGCCCTGCGGGGCAAGCTCGTCGAGGCGGACGCGCCCGACACTGCCGAAGACGACGAACTCTGGGTGCACGAACTCATCGGTGCCGAGGTGTTCGACAAAGCGGGCGCGCGTCTCGGTTCGGTCACAGCCGTCGAAGCGAACCCCGCGCACGATCTGTTGGTGCTCGACAGCGGCGCGCTGGTTCCGATCGTGTTCGTTTTGGAGCACGGCGACGGCCGGGTCGTGGTCGACGTCCCCGAAGGTCTGTTCGACCTGTGAGTTGTCGCCGTGCGCATCGACGTGTTCACGATTTTCCCCGAGTATCTCGACGCGCCGCTGCGCGTCTCGCTGCTCGGCCGGGCGCGTGCAGCGTGGAGATGCTCGACGTGCGTTTGCACGACCCGCGCGCCGCCACAACCGATCGTGCACCGCAGCGTCGACGACGAACCATTCGGTGGTGGTGCCGGGATGGTGATGATGCCGGAGCCGTTGTTCGCTGCGGTCGAGACAGCACACGCGCAACGGCCGTTGTTCTTGTTGTCGGCGAGCGGTCGGCGTTTCGACGCAGGCGATCGCGCGCGCGAGCTCGCGGCGGGCGTTGGCTTCTCGTTGATCTGCGGGCGTTACGAAGGCGTCGACCAGCGCGTCGCCGACCAGTTGTGCGACGGCGAGCTGTCAGTCGGCGACTTCGTGCTCGCAGGTGGGGAAGCGGCCGCGCTCGTGGTGATCGAGGCGGTCGCACGGCTGTTGCCCGGGGTGCTGGGCAACGACGCGTCGGCATCCGAGGAATCGTTCAGCGAATCGTTGCTCGAGTATCCGCAGTACACGCGCCCGGCGGAGTTCCGCGGCCGCGACGGTGCCGGAGGTGCTGCGCCGCGGCGACCACGGCCGGATCGCGCGTTGGCGGAAGGCCCAGTCGCTGCGGCGGACGCTGGCTCGCCGGCCCGATCTGCTCGGGCGGGCGCCGACCGCCGCCGAACAGGCCCTGCTGGCCGAGTTCCCCGAGGGTTCACCGCCCGGCTAGCATCTGGTCGCGCCGCCGGCCGCTTCCCGGGAGTTCTCTCATGCACCGCACCGATCTTGTCGACCGCGCCCAGTCTGCGCGACGACATCCCCGAGTTCGCCCCGGGCGACACCCTGAAGGTCCACGTCCGCGTGGTCGAGGGCAACCGCGAGCGGGTCCAGGTGTTCCAGGGCGTGATCATCCGCCGCCAGGGCAGCGGGGTCCGGGAGACGTTCTCGGTCCGCAAGGTCAGCTTCGGCGTCGGCGTCGAGCGGACCTTCCCGGTGCATTCGCCGATTCATCGCCAAGATCGAGGTCGTGACCCGTGGCGACGTGCGGCGGGCAAAGCTCTACTACCTGCGCGACCGGATCGGAAAGGCCGCAAAGATCAAGGAAAAGCGGGTCTGACCAGGGCTTTCGCGCCCGGATTGGGCGGTCGGGACTGGCGCTGGCCCGTCGTACACTTGCCCCTGTGAGTGCCGAAGATCTCGAGCGGTACGAGACGGAGATCGAGCTCCAGCTCTACCGTGAGTACAAAGACGTGCTGCCGATGTTCCAGTACGTCGTCGAGACCGAGCGGCGCTTCTACCTCGCGAACGAGGTCAAGCTCGACGTGAAGCAGCGAGAACGGCCGGACGTATTTCGATCTGCGACTTGCGCGACGCGTGGGTGTGGGACATGTACCGCCCGACGCGCTTCGTCGCCGACGTGCACGTTGTGACGTTCAAAGACGTCAACATCGAGGAGCTTCCCGGCAAGGAGTTGTAAGCGCGGTGCCCGATGCACGGCGCGCAGTCGGGGACGCCGGCGAGGAAGCGGTCGCTCGTTGGTACGCGCGCGCCGGCTTCGAGGTGTTGGCGCGCAACTGGCGCGTGCGCGAGGGCGAGACTCGACCTCATCGCACGCCGCGCCGACACGATCGTCTTCTGCGAAGTGAAGACGCGGCGCGGCGACGCGTTCGGTCAGCCGTTCGAGGCAGTCACGGCGCGCAAACAGGCCCGGATCCGCGGGTTGGCGATGCAGTGGCTCGCGGCCGCCGACGAGCACGCCGACGTGTTGCGCTTCGACGTGGCGTCGGTGCGGCCCGACGGCCGCGGCGACTGGCTCATCGAGCTGATCGAGGCTGCTTTCTAGGGCGCGTCTTTCTCGGGCGCGTCGCTCGGTGCCAACAGCCGGTGTGCCAGTGCCGACGTTCTTCCGGTGCGGCGCGCGGCACGACGACCTCATGGCCTTCGCCGGGGCGAATCTCGTGGTCGCACCCCGGACAGCGGTATGTCTTCACGGCTTCGTACGGCTGCACATGCCGCACGTCGACCGCGTCGGGATCGTCGTCCACGAATCTCAACGGGGAAGTGCTGCCCAGACGACGAGCAGGGCCACGACGAGCAGCGCGGCCGCGACGAGCACGATGTCGCTGCGGCGCTTCACATGCGGGCGAAACGGGTTCATACCCATGCGGTTACGGTACCGGCCGTGACGGTGGAAGGACTGCTCGTCGAGCGCGACGACGGCGTGGTGCGGCTCACGATCAATCGTCCGGCCCGTAAGAACGCGATCACGCTCGAGATGTGGCAAGGCCTCGTCGACCTCTTCGACGAGATCGCCCTGAACCGCGCCGACCGCGTGCTCGTCGTCACCGGCGCCGGCGACGCGTTCTGTTCGGGCGCCGACCTCACGGGCGCGGCGGAGGACGGCGGCCTGGGTGGTGCCGGCGGCGCAGTCGCGTCGATGCGCGTGGTCGGGCGCGCCGCGCTTCGCTTGCACGAGCTGCCGATCCCGACGATCGCCGCGGTCAACGGCGTCGCCGCGGGCGCCGGGTGCAACCTCGCGCTCGGCTGTGATCTCGTGGTCGCCTCGGAGTCGGCGCGCTTCACCGAGATCTTCGCCAAGCGCGGGCTCGTGCTCGACTTCGGCGGTTCCTGGATCTTGCCCCGGCTCGTCGGGCTGCACCGCGCCAAAGAACTCGCGTTCCTCGCCGAGATCGTCGACGCGCACGAGGCCGAACGCATCGGGCTCGTCAATCGCGTGGTTCCGGCCGATCGCTTCGCCGACGAAGTGCACGCGCTCGCGCGCGCGGCTTGCCGACTCGGCACCGCTGCAACTCGCGGTCATCAAACGCCAGTTGAACGACGCCATGAGCCGCACCATGGCGGAATCAGTCGAGCTCGAGGCGTACGCGCAGGCGCTCGTGTCGACGTCGCGCGACGCCGCCGAGGCGATGATCGCGTTCCTTCAGAAACGCGACCCGCGGTTCACTGGCGAGTAGGCGCCTTTCCGGCGCGCGCCGCGGTGAGCTTTTCGCGGTTGGGCTCGCGCACGCGACGGATCCACGCGCCGTGCCATTCCCACTCGGCCTCACACGCCGGGCACACGATCAGCAACGACCCACCCGAACAGGTTTCGCCTTCGACCGGCGTGCCGTCATAGGGACACTGCGTCAGTTCCACCCGCCCTGATCGACCACCTCCTTTGCGAGTTGAACCAAGGTTTGTTCAAGCGGGCCAATACAGACCGCGACGCCGGACGATCCGCCCGCCTCGTTCCAGCCCCCGCAGCGCCGGCCCCAATCGGTCGAGGGCCAGACCCGTGCGTTGTCCGAGTTCGTCGACACTTGCAGCGTCGCCGCTCATGGCCCGGAGCACCGCGCGTTGATCGCGATCGACAGGCGGTTTCGGAGGCGGCTTCCACGGGCATTCGAGGGTCCCGGCGGCGCCGATCGCGCCCAACACGTCGCTCGGTTCGAGCAACACATTCGCACCGTCGTGGATCAACTGGTTGCAGCCCGCGGCCGCCGCATTGCGACGCGAGCCGGGGAGTGCGTAGACCGTGCGATTGAAACGGAGCGCATGATTCGCAGTGCTGATCGCGCCGCCTTTGCGTGCCGCTTCGACGACGACGACACCGTCGGCAAGCGCGGCGATGATGCGATTGCGAATCGGGAACCTCCACGGCAACGGCTGCGTGCCGGGAGGGTGTTCGGTGACGATCAAACCCTGTTCGCGGACGCGTTCGTAGAGCTGTTTGTGACGCCGCGGGTAGACGACGTCGAGTCCGGTCGCGACAACACCGACAGTCAAGCCGCCCGCGTCGAGCGCACCTTCGTGCGCGGCGGCGTCGATTCCCAGCGCGAGACCGCTGACCACGGTGATGCCGGCGCGCGCGCAGAACGCGGCGAGTTCGTGCGCGTCGGCAATTCCCATCGGTGTTGCCGCGCGCGTCCCGACAATCGCAATGCGCGGAGCCGCGAACGCGTCGGGCCGGTTGCCTTCACCCAGCAGCACGCCTGGTAACTCTGCGTCGCACATCTTGTCGAGACCGTCGGCGTCGGGGATCGGGAACGACTCGCCGCGGTGCCAGCGGTGGGTCATGGCCACAGGTCCTCCCGCATGTTCACGGCTTCTTCGATGTCGACAGCGGTGATCTCGTCGCGGTCGGCGAGATCGGCGATCGTGCGCGCGACCCGCCGGATCCGCGCCGCGCCTCGGCCTGTGAGCGAACGAAACTCGCACGCGTCGTGCCAGGCGATGCGGGCGGCGCCCGTGAGCGCGACGTAGCGCTCGAGCGCACCGGCAGGAACGTGCGCGTTTCGGCGCCAGCCGGTGCCGCGCAACCGAGCGCGTTGCCGCGCGACCGCGGCCGCGACCTGGGCGGCCACTTCGGCGGACGACGGGCCTTGGCTGCGGTCGCCGGGGTTGATGCCGAGGCGGAGGTCGAAGCGATCGAGCAGTGGCGCCGACAAACGGCGCGCGTACCGCGTCAGCGATTGATCGTTGCACCGGCAGTCGCGGGGTGGCCGGCCGCACGGGCACGGGTTCGCACACGCGATCAACAAGAAGTCGGCGGGAAACGTCAGTGTTGCTGCGGCCCGGCTCACTCGGACGACGCGTTCTTCGAGCGGCTGCCGCAACGACTCCAACACGGAAGTCGGAAACTCGGGGAGTTCGTCGAGGAACAACGCGCCGCGATGCGCGAGCGTGATCTCGCCGGGCCACGGGCGCGCGCTCCCGCCGCCGATCAACGACACAGCCGACGCGCTGTGATGCGGCGCGCGAAACGGCGGATCGGTCCGCAACGCAGACCCGCGACCGGTGCCTGCCGCCGAGTGCACCTTGGCGACCTCGAGCGCTTCGCTCGGTGTGAGCGGCGCCATGATCGTGGGCAAGCGGCGAGCCAGCATCGTCTTACCGATGCCGGGGGGCCCGACGAACAACGCGTGATGCGCGCCCGCAGCCGCGATCGCGAGGGCCCGCCGCGGCGTTGCCAACCCGCGGACGTCGGCCAGTTCGAGGGGCTCGTCGAGATCGAGCGGGCACGCGTCGGCCGCCGGTGGCGGCCCGATATCAGGCCACGGGATCTCGCCTTTCAAACACTCGTGCAGCTCGCCAAGTGTTCGAGCGACCCGCACGTGCGCGCCCGGCACGAGCGCGGCCTCGGACGCGTTCGCCGCCGGCACAATTACCGACGTCGCACCCGCGTCGACCAGCGTGTGCACGAGCCCGAGCACGCCGAGCACTGGCCGCACGCGTCCGTCGAGCCCGAGCTCACCGAGCACGGCCGTGTCGTCGAGCGCACCCGCGGGGAGGGCATCGCCCGCGGCGCACAGCGCCAACGCGATCGCAAGTTCCAACCCGGCGCCGGTCTTGCGCACCGACGCCGGCGCCAAGTTCACCGTGACGCGCTGCTGCGGATACGCGAGATCCGACGACAACAACGCGGCCCGCACCCGCTCGCGTGACTCACGGCCGGCGGTATCGGGCAGGCCCACGACCGTGTAGCCCGGGCAGCCCTCTCGATACGTGCACCTCGACCGTGACGACGCGCCCGTCGACGCCTTCGAGTACGGCGCTCCGAACTGCTGCAAGCACGACAACCCTCCTCGTTCCCAACGAAGAGGGTCATGACCGCGACCCCGACGGTGCGCGCACCATAACGAGAGGGTGTGACAGCTAGCCCAGGCGCGCGAGTGAACTCGAGGATCTCGCCGCGTCGAACCGGTTCGGCCTACGCTGCTGCGCTGTCGCGAACGACGAAAGGTGATCGGGATGCGAAAAGCCGGGGTGGGTTTCATGTTGGGCGCGGTGATGCTCTTCGCACTGGCGGGGCCGGCGTCGTCCGCCGAGCCCGGGTTTCAGGTCACGCCGGCGTCAGGCGCGGCGGGCACCACGATTCACACGAGCGACCCGCAGGGTGAGTGCGACGGCAACAACGCGCTCGTCACGATCACCCTCGTACCGCAATCGGGGCCGGCGGTCGCATCGACCACCGTCGTGCCCAACAACGACGGCACGTGGGCGAAGGACCTGACCGTGCCCAATGGCACCGACCCCGGCAGCTACACGGTGACGGCGCACTGCGATCAGGACCAGGGTGCCGACTCGTTCACCTACGACCCGCAGTCGTTCACGGTCACCGGGTCCGCGACCACGACTACAGCGCCGACGACGACCACGACGGTGCCGACACCGGCGACGACGCCGCCGGCCACCGCGGTCAGCGCGACACCGACGCTCACTGGCTGATTGGTTCAGGCACCCCCCAAAACCGCTGTAGCGTCGTAGATCTTGCGCCGCCACGACCTCAAGGGTTTCGAGACTTCCCTCAGCGCACTGAGCGAGCACACGCGCCGGGCGTATACGCACGACGCTGACGAGTTCGTGGCGTGGTGCGATCGCGGCGGCTGCCCCGACGCGTCGAATCTCGACTCCCGGACCGTCCGCCGCTATCTCGCCTATCTCCAGACGCGCGGCTTCGCCCGATCCTCGATTTCTCGCAAGGCCGCGTCGATCCGGGCCTACGTGCGATTCCTTCGGCGCCGCGGGATCCTGAAGAGCGACGCCGCCACGAGCCTGCGGGCGCCGCGGGGTCCCCGCCGGCTGCCGCGCATGCCCAAAGCCGGTGCCACGAACGAGCTGATCGACCGGGTCATCGAACAAACCGGTGCCGACGACCCGCGGGTCCTTCGTGACCTGGCCATTCTCGAGCTGCTCTACGGAGCCGGCTTGCGGGTGAGCGAGGTCTGCGGCCTCGACGTCGACGACGTCCACGTCCGCAAAGGCACCGTGACCGTCCTCGGGAAGGGCTCGAAAATCCGGCGCCTCCCGCTGGGCGATCCGGCCCGCGAGGCCGTCCAGGAGTACCTCCGGCGGGCCCGGAAGGATTTGGCATCACACTCTGTGATGGGGCAAGCTCTCTTTGTGAACTCGCGGGGAAATCGGATGACGCCTCGGGACGTACGCCGAGTCCTCGCAAAGTACCCGCTGAGTGACGGACAGGTCCTCAATCCTCACGCTTTGCGGCATGCGTACGCCACTCACCTCCTCGATGGAGGAGCAGATCTCAGAGCTGTTCAGGAGCTGCTCGGACACGCCGATGTGGGAACTACACAGATCTACACTCACGTGACCCGTGAGCGGCTGCGGTCTGTGTATGAACGGACGCACCCAAGGGCCTAGGGAGTAGGGCACAGACGTGGACGAGTCCGCCTCGGACATCGCCGATCTCTGGCGCGAGTACAAAGACGGCGGGACGCTCGACGCCCGCGAACGTCTGATTCTCCACTATTCGCCGCTGGTGAAGTTCGTGGCCGGCCGCGTCGCCGCGGGCCTGCCCCAGAACATCGAACAGTCCGACCTCGTGAGCTACGGCATCTTCGGGCTCATCGACGCGATCGACAAGTTCGATCCCGGCCGCGGCTACAAGTTCGAGACCTACGCCATCTCGCGCATCAAGGGCGCGATCATCGACGAGCTCCGGTCGATCGACTGGGTGCCCCGGTCGGTGCGGGCCAAGGCCCGGGCGATCGAGCGGGCGTACTCGAAGCTCGAGAACGAGCTGCGCCGCAGCCCCGACGACAAAGAAGTCGCGACGGAGCTCGGCGTCACCGAAGAGGAACTGGCGACGACGCTCGGCCAGATCTCGTTCGTCGGTGTCGTCGCCCTCGACGAGTTGCTCTCGGCGGGCTCCGAACGGGGCTCGGGTGCGACCGTCGGCGACACGATCGCCGGTGGCGGGCACGACCCGGTCGAAGCGTTCGAGTCGGAAGAGATGCGCCAGGTGCTCGCCGACGCGATCAACCGCATGCCCGACCGCGAACGCCTCGTGCTCACGCTCTACTACTACGAAGGCCTGACGCTTGCCGAGATCGGCAACGTCTTGGGTGTCACGGAAAGCCGCGTGTGCCAGATCCACACGAAGGCGATTTTCCAACTGCGTTCGCGGCTGTCGGAACCGCTGCCCGAACGCGGCATCGTCACCTGACGGCCGGCGTTCGCATTCGACTCAGTCGAGGAACAAGCAGAACGGGTGCCCGGCCGGATCGAGCATCACACGCACGCGTTCTTGTGGTTGGTGTTCGGCGAGGCGCGCACCACACGCAAGCGCGTGCTCAACCGCCGCGTCGAGGTCGTCGACCTTGATGTCGAGGTGCAGCATCTTGTCCTGCCCATCAGCCCGCTCCGGCCACGTCGGTGCGCGGTAAGCCGCTTCGGCTTGGAACGACAGGCCGGTTCCGCCCGCGGGATCCTGCATCAGCACCCAGTTCGGTTCGCTGATGGTCGCGTCCCAACCGAGCAAGCGACCGTAGAAGTCGGCCATCTCGTGCGCGTCCGCGCAGTCGATGCAGATCGTTTGGAGGCGAAGCGACGGCGCGCTCACTGAACGGGATTGCGCTGCCAGAACGCTTCCATGTCCTCGCTGTCGAGGTCGACCGTCCAGACCCGGTCGGTCATGCCGTCCTTCGCGAAGCGGCTTACGTAGATCGCGCGGTTGTCGAACTCGTCGTTCGTTGCAGCATGCGTTCCGGTCTCGGCAACGAGCGTGACCGCGAACTGTTCGTTCGCAAAGATGCACGTGCCGACCTGCTTCCACGTGTCGCCGAAGAGCGGGATGAAGTTCATCGCCATGTCGACGAACGCGTCCTTGCCTTCGGTTCGTCGCCACGGCCCGGCGCCGGGCCCGTTCTCGTAGATCACGTCGTCACCATTCGAGTCGAGCGCGACCGAGAAGTCGCCGGCGAGCAGTGCGTCCCAAACGACCTGCACGCGTGCGACCTCGTTGGGATCGTTCTTGGTCCAGTTCTCGTTCACGGTTCCCAGGCTGTCAGCGCGGGGGACACCGGCGCCAGCGTTAGTTGTCGCTGATCAAGAAGAACCACGCGCTGACGACGCCACCAAGCAGGCTTCCCGCGACCGTCGGCAGCAGCCAAGAGAGGCCGCCACCGTGCTTCGCGAGAAACGTTGCGCCCGCGATTGCGAGGAACACCGCCGTGATCGTGTTCGGCGCGTAGTGCTGAACGAAGCGCTCGGCCCGCGTCGTGGGTTCGTGGCCGGCGCGGTGGTCGAGGGTCAGCATTGCCGCGCCCGAGACAAGTGCCCATCCGACGAGTTCCCATCCGAGAGCCGCATCGGGCTGCGGTGCGAGCAACGCCAGCGCGACGACGACCGACGTGAGGAAGAGCACGAGCGTTTGTGCAGCGCGGGAGCTGAGGCTGCGCGACGTGGCGAGCGCGCCGCTGCGTACCGACGCGGCGACGAAAAGCAGGCCGACGAGCGCGCCTGCGATCGCGGCGAGTCCGACGCCGAAGTTGACCCACGCAGAGACCGAGTAGCCCAAGCGCGCAGATCATCCCCGCTCGGGCGTAGTTGTCACACCCATGAGTTAGGGTGCAATCACTTCTCCTCGCCTTCCCCGCTGAACTGTTCGCGTTCCGGGGAGGTTGTCGTGCGACGAGTGTTGCTTGTCGTCATCGTGTTCATGGCCGCGTTGGTGCCGGCCCAAGCAGGTGCCGACGCAGGTTGGGTCCATCCGGTTGACGGGCCCGTGGTGCGGCCGTTCGATCCGCCGGCCACGCGTTACGGCCCCGGGCATCTCGGGGTCGATTTCCGGGCCGCGCCGGGTACGCCGGTCCGTGCGGCCGGCCCGGGCCGGGTCGTGTTCGCGGGCGCGGTCGGCACCACGCTGCACGTCGTCGTGCTGCACACCGCCGACCGGCGGACGTCGTACTCGTTTCTCGCCTCGGTGCACGCGCGCGTCGGTGACATCGTCGCGGCGGGCACCATCGTTGGCACCGCGGGCGGCAAAGGCGAAGAGCACGACGGCACGGTTCTGCACTTCGGGCTCCGCATCGGCGCTGTCTACGTCGACCCGATGCAGCTGTTCGAGCCGCCGGATCTGTCGGCGGTCGTGCACCTCGCGCCCACGATTGCCGACCCGGACCCGCCGCCGGCGAACGAGCTCGGCGCGCTCGTCGACGGGCTCCCGCCGGCCGACGATCCAGTGCTCTGTTCGAGCTGGGACGGTGCCTCGTGCCGCTGAATTCGGACATTCGCGGCCCGAGAACGGAACCGGCGCCCGGCTACACTGATCGCCGCTTCCCGGGGATTTCCCGGGTCGCATCACCTACACCGAAGCACGCCCGCGATCCCTGAGGTGGCTCCGACGGTTCTTCCGATCGGTGCTCGCGCGGGCGGAAGACCGGAACCGAGGGAGGAACGGCTGTGGCCGTCGTAAGCATGAAACAGCTGTTGGAGGCCGGTGTTCACTTCGGCCACCAAACGCGGCGCTGGAACCCGAAGATGCGTCGATTCATCTTCGGAGAGCGCAACGGCATCTACATCATCGACCTGCATCAGACACTCGACCGCATCGACACCGCGTACCGCTTCGTGCGCGACACGGTGGCCGACGGCGGCAGCGTCTTGTTCGTCGGTACCAAGAAGCAGGCGCAAGAGCCGATCGAAGAGAACGCGCAGGCCTGCGGCATGCCCTACGTCAACTTTCGTTGGCTCGGCGGCATGCTCACCAACTTCCAGACCGTCCACTCGCGCGTGAACAAGTTGCGCGAGCTGCAACGTCAAGTCGATTCCGGCGATGTCGACCAGATGCCCAAGAAGGAAGGGCTGAAGGTCCGCCGCGACCTTGCCAAGCTGGAGCGCAACCTCGGCGGGATCAAGAACCTCGAGAAGCTCCCGAGCGCGGTGTTCGTCATCGACACGAAGAAAGAACACATCGCGGTGACCGAGGCGAACCGGTTGCACATCCCGGTTGTCGCAATCGTCGACACGAACTGCGACCCGGATGTCATCGACTACGTGATCCCCGGCAACGACGACGCGATCCGTTCCGCGCAGCTGATGTCGCGCGTGCTCGCCGACGCAGTTCGGGAAGGCCGCGAGCTCGCACGCCGGCGCGGTGCACGTGCCGGAACTCGCTCGGAAGAGGCGGCGCCGGCCGAACCGGCCCGTCCGCAGCGTTCTGCGGAAGAACAGGCTGCGTTCGAGGCACGCCAGGCCGAAGCGCGTGCCGCGGCGCAGGCCGCGCAGCGCGAGCGCGAAGCGCGGCTGCAAGAACAACGTGCAGCCGCAGCACAAGCAAGGTCCGAAGCCGGACCATCCGCGGCGGGACCCGCCGATGAACCGTTGGCCGAAGAACCGGCCAACACCGAGGTACAAGAGTCCGATACCAATGGCTGAGATCAGTGCAAAAGACGTCGCGGCGCTCCGGAAGGTCACCGGCGCCGGGATGATGGATTGCAAGAAAGCCCTCGAAGAGAACAACGGCGACCTTGACGCCGCGAAGAACTGGCTGCGTGAAAAGGGCATCGCCGGTGCCGCGAAGCGCGCCGGTCGCGACGCCGATCAGGGCGCGGTCGAAGTCACGGTGCAGGGGAACGTCGGTGCGATCCTCGAGCTCAACTGCGAAACCGACTTCGTCGCGAAAGGCGACGTGTTCAAGGACGCGCTGAGCAAGCTGCTCGCGGTCGTCGTAGCCGAGGGTGCCGACGATCTCGCGAAGAAGTCGGTCGATGGTGAGAGCATCGACGAGTTCGTGAAGGGGCTCTCGGGCAAGCTCGGCGAGAAGATCGAGCTTGGCCGCATCGTGCGCTTCGAGTCGAACGACGGTCTGCTCGACGTCTACAAGCACGTCCAGAACGAGCGGGGCACGATCGGTGTGCTCGTCGAGATGGGCGGGGTCGACGCGAGCAGCGCCCAGGCGCGCGAGGTCGCGCACGACATCGCGTTGCACATCGCGAACCGGAGCACCGCGCCGCGCTACATCACCCGTGACGAGTTCCCGGCCGACGTCGTGGCTCGGGAGCGGGAGATCTTCGAGAAGCAGACCGCCGAGGAAGGCAAGCCCGAACAGGCCTGGCCCAAGATCGTCGACGGCAAGATGAACGGCTTCTTCAAGGGCGAGGGCGGTGCGCTGCTCGACCAGGCGTTCGTGAAGGACAACAAGCAGACGATTGCCGCGCTGGTGCAAACCCTCGGTGGCAGTGCCGAGGTGCGCCGCTTCGCGCGCATCGAGATCGGCCAGGATTAAGCACTGACGTCCCAACCCGCTGAAGCGAGGAGCCGCCGATGACCGCGAGCCGATACCACCGCGTCGTGCTCAAGTTGTCGGGGGAGGCGTTCGCCGACCAGACGATCGGTTACGGGATCGACGCCAACACCGTGACGCGTATCGCGGAAGAGGTCACCAAAGCGCGCACCGATCTCGGCGTCGAGATCGCGATCGTTGTCGGCGGTGGGAACATCTTCCGCGGTATGAGCGGCGCGACCCGCGGCATGGACCGCGCCCGCGCCGACTACATGGGCATGCTCGCCACGGTGATCAACGCGCTCGCGTTGCAAGATGCGCTCGAGTCGATCGGCCAGCCCACGCGCGTGCAAACGGCAATCACGATGGCGCAAGTGGCAGAGCCGTACATCCCGCTGCGCGCCATTCGCCATCTCGAAAAAGGCCGAGTCGTGATTTTCGCGGCCGGCAACGGCAATCCGTACTTCACGACCGACACAACGGCCGCATTGCGCGCCGCCGAAATTGGTGCCGACGCAGTGTTGAAAGGCACGCACTCCGGCGTCGACGGTGTCTACAGCGCCGACCCGCGCATCGATCCCGATGCGGTGAAGCTTGCTTCGTTGACGCACTTCGAAGTGCTGAGCCGCGGCTTGCAGGTGATGGACTCGACCGCGATCACGTTCTGCATGGACAATGCCCTGCCGATCATCGTCTTCGACGTGACAGAGCCCGGCAACATCATCAAAGCGTTGACCGGCGAGCCGATCGGCACGCTTGTGAGTACGGAGGCCAAATGAACCATCCCAAGGTCGACGAGGCCAAGGACCGCATGCACAAGGCGGTCGTGCACTTGCAAGAAGAGTTCGGTTCGATCCGCACCGGGCGCGCGGCGCCTGCGCTCGTCGAGAAGCTGAAGGTCGACGCGTACGGCAGCGAAGCCGAGCTGCGGACGCTGGCGGGCATCACGGTGCCGGAAGCCCGCGTGCTCGCGATCGCGCCGTACGACAAAGGAAACATGAAGTCGATCGAGAAGGCGATCCAGGCGAGCGATCTCGGCGTGAACCCGAGCAACGACGGCACGGTCATCCGCATCACGTTTCCGGAGCTCACGGGCGAGCGCCGCAAGGATCTCGTGAAGGTCGTGAAGAAACAGGCGGAAGAAGCGCGCGTCGCGGTACGAAATGTGCGCCGCCACATCAGGCAGGAACTGGAGCGCGACGGCGACATCTCCGAAGACGAGGTCAAATCGATCGAAAAAGAGATCGAGAAGCTGACCCACGACGTCGTGGCCGAGATCGACACCATGGTCGGCCACAAGGAAAAAGAGCTCCTCGAGGTCTAGCTCGTGAGTGGCCCCGGAGCGGCGTTGTGGGGGCGGGATAGCGGGCGGCGGCGGGTTGCACCTAGCCTGACTCGGCCCCTGGGGGAGGATCCGTGCCCGACCGCAACAACCCTGATCAGCAGACGGCGACACCTGCCGAGGGTGTTCGCATCATCGGCGCTGAGGAAGCGCAGGCGGCCATGAGCGGCGAGCGCTCCGACCGCAAGCCCGAAGAAGACAACGGCGCGCCCCGTCTCGATCTCACCGGCGAAGAAGAATACGAAGCGGCCGAAGACAAGCGCCCGATCGTCTTCCCGGATAACGGTCCCACGTGGAGCGCGTCCGACACCGACGACACGGGTGAGGTGCCGGCGACGTCGGAGCCGACGACCGGCGAGGTGCCGCCGCTCCAGCACTGGACCGAGCCGCCGACGGGCACGGTGCCCGCGATCTTCGCCGACGACAGCATGGAGCACGAGGCGCTCGACGACGATCTCGAGGCGTGGGCATCGATCAGCGGAAGCCAGCCCCGTTTCCGCGCCGAAGGTGCGGACTGGGCCGAGGCCGACAACACCTTCGACGCGTTGAGCGAGAGCAGCGACAACGACAAGCTCGGCGCGCTCTCCGAGGAAGGCCCGGTCGACGAAGAAGCCGAGTTCGCGGAAGCGCTCGCGGCCAAGCGGCGCCCGCGCGCTCGTGCTCGCGCCCGGGCCGAAGTGCCGGCCCGGCCGAAGCCGACGCGCCCGCCCGTCGCCGAAGCGCAGCCGCCCGGTCCGGCCGCGGCGCGCGACTTGCCGACGGCGATCATGACGGCGGCGATCGTCGTCATCATCGCGTTGATCTGTTTCGAGATCGGTCGTACCGCGACCGCAGTGCTCGCGGCGGTGATCATCGGTGTTGCAACGCTCGAGTTCTGCACCACGCTGCAACAGAAGGGCATGCGACCAGCCACGTTGCTGGCGCTGGTCGCGGCGGTCACGATGCCGCTGGCGACGAAGCATTACGGCACGTCGGCGTATCCCGTGTACTTCGCGGTTGTCGTCGTGTTCTCGATGCTCTGGTTCTTGTGGGAAGTGACGCCCGGCCGACCGCTGATCGGTATCTCGTCGACCGTGTTGTCGTTCGCGTATATCGGTGGTCTCGGTGGCTTCGCGGGCTTGTTACTCGCGGAGAAAGACGGCGTCGGTCTTATTCTCGGCGTCGCCATCTGCACGATCGCGTACGACGTCGTCGGCTTCTTTGTCGGGTCGCAGTTCGGGCGTTCGCGTATCGCGCCGAGCGTTTCGCCGAACAAGACGGTCGCCGGCACGGTAGGCGGCATGCTCGCGTCGGTGATCCTCGGCGTCGCGGTCGTGCCGCAGATCCACCCGTGGACGACCAAATACGGCTTCGCGTTGGGTGTGCTCGTGGCCATCGGCGCGTTCCTCGGCGACCTCTGCGAGTCGATGATCAAGCGCGACCTGAACGTGAAGGACTTCGGGGCGCTGCTGCCGGGCCACGGCGGCATCCTCGACCGGTTCGACGGCCTGCTGTTCTGCCTGCCGATCGCGTACTACCTGGCTGTGCACGGCAAGCTCTTCTGAGCCAAGGCGAGCGAACCAGTCCGGCCTCAGCGCCGTAAAATCAAGTCATGAGCCGCGGCGTTGTCGTCTTGGGGTCGACCGGCTCCATCGGCACCCAGGCCCTTGACGTGTTGTCGCGCCACCGCGACAGCTACCACGTCGTTGCCCTCGCCGCGGGCCGCAACACCGCGTTGCTTGCCGAACAAGCCGCCGCGTTCGACGTGCCGGCCGACTGCGCGATTTCGTGCCTCGACGCACCGGAACGTCTCGCGGAATTGGCCGAACACCCCGACGCGGACGTGGTTTTGAACGCCGTCGTCGGTTTCGCCGGGTTGCCCGCAACGCTCGCCGCGCTCGAAGCCGGCAAGCGTCTCGCGCTCGCGAACAAAGAGAGTCTCATCGCAGCGGGTCCCGTCGTCGCGAAGGCGCGCGCCGCGGGCGGCGGCGAGATCGTGCCCGTCGATTCCGAGCACTCGGCGATCTATCAGTGCCTGCGCGCCGGACGCAGTTCCGAGGTCGCGGAACTCGTCTTGACCGCGAGTGGCGGCCCATTCCGGGGCCGAACTCGTGAAGATCTTGCGAATGTGTCGAAGGCCGACGCGCTCGCGCACCCGACGTGGAACATGGGCGCCAAGATCACGATCGACAGTTCCACGTTGATGAACAAAGGCCTCGAAGTCATCGAGGCACACGAATTGTTCGGCGTCGATTTTGATCGCATCGACGTCGTCGTGCATCCGCAGTCGATCGTGCACAGCATGGTGACGTTCATCGACGGGGCGACGATTGCGCAGCTTTCGTACCCGGATATGCGCCTCCCGATCGGCCTCGCACTGGGTGCACCGGAACGGCTTCCCGAGGCGTACGGCGCCATCGAATGGTCACAAATGCACGAGCTGACCTTCGATGTCCCCGATCGCGACACGTTTCGTTGTTTGGCCCTTGCGTACGAAGCGGGGCGGGTGGGGGGAACCGCGCCCGCTGTTCTCTCAGCTGCCAATGAGGTTGCTGTGGCAGCGTTTCTGGCAGACCGCATCAGCTGGTTGGATATTGCTGCGGTCGTCGAGGAAACGCTCGACAGAGGCACCGGGAACGCCGATGAGGTTTCGGACGTTCTCCATGCCGACCAACGTGCCCGGGAGTACGCGTCGGTCGCGATCGACCGAAGGAGCAACAGTTGAGGGTCAGGGATCCGTTCGACGATGTCCATGTAGGCGCCCGCAAGGCGGTGCTCTACACGGTCGTCGGTGTGATGTTGCTCTTTGCCTACACGCTGCTCTTCCCGGCGCAGATCGCGCTCATCGCGATGATCCTCACGTATCCGTTGATGATCTTCTTGCACGAGCTCGGCCACTTCACGATGGCAAAGCGCAGCGGGATGCTCGTGACGGAATTCTTCGTCGGTTTCGGGCCACGCTTGTGGTCGACGCGTCGGGGTGAGACCGAGTACGGACTCAAAGCGATTCCGCTCGGCGGTTACTGCAAGGTCGTCGGCATGACGAACCTCGAAGACGTCGACCCCGCGCTCGAAAATCGCACGTACCGCGCCAAGCCGTGGCACTCGAAGGTCAGCATGGCGGCCGCCGGCCCCGCGGTGCACTTCCTGATCGCGTTTGTGTTGATGTTCGTCGTGTTGTTCTTCGCCGGGAACTACCGCGGCGAACAAGCGACATTGCAACTCGCGGGCGGACAGACCGCGCCGACACAAGGCGCGGCGGCCGCGGGTTTGCAACCGGGCGACACGATCGTCGCGATCAACGGTCACGCCGTGAACTCGTGGAACGATGTCGGCCCGCTGATCACCTCGAACGGCACCGCCAAAGCGGGTGACCACGTGCGGATCATCGTGCGGCGCGGATCGCAGGTCATCGACACGAACGTCGAACTGCAGGCGAGCACCCAGAAGGGTGCGAACGGCCGCGTGGTCGCGGGTATCGCGTCGCAAGTGGTCGTCCCGCACCCCGGGTTGTTGTCGGCAGTCGCGCTCGCGCCGCGTCAAACCTTCGACGTCGGGTGGGAGTCGCTGAAAGCGCTCGGCACCGTGTTCTCGCCGTCG
The DNA here is from genome assembly GCA_963841195.1 of uncultured Actinomycetes bacterium. Lineage (GTDB taxonomy): Bacteria > Actinomycetota > Acidimicrobiia > IMCC26256 > PALSA-610 > CAWJBX01. The sequence continues at coordinate 276,330 of CAWJBX010000009.1, forward strand.
GGCATCTCGAACTACATGCACGTGCTCGCGGGCGACAAGGGCAAGAACGTCAATCAGAACCAGCGGTTCATTTCACCGGTCGGATTTGCGCAGGTCGCGAACGACGCCGTGAAAGCTGGTTGGGTCGACGCGCTGGGACTGCTGATCGTGATCAACGTGTTCGTCGGACTGTTGAACCTGTTCCCGTTGCTGCCGTTCGACGGCGGTCACATCGCAGTCGCGACCTACGAGAAGATCGCGTCGACGATTCGCGGCCGGCGGGTCCAGGTCGACGTGGCGAAGCTCATGCCGTTGACGGTCGGAGTGCTTGCAGTGCTCGGATTCATCTTCGTTTCGAGTCTTTACCTCGATGTCACCCGCGGCATAGCGAACCCGTTCTGACGCGCGCGCCCGCCGCGCCGTAACCTGTGAGCGTGATCCCGCGCCACACAACGCGTCAGGTCCACGTCGGTTCGGTTGCGGTCGGTGGTGACGCGCCGATCAGCATCCAGTCGATGACGACGACGAAGACGGCCGACGTCGAAGGCACGCTCGCGCAGATCTATGCGCTGGCCGCGAACGGTTGCGACATCGTGCGTTGCACATGCAACGAAGAAGACGCGGCCGAGGGGCTCGCCCAGATCGTGCCCCGCTCGCCGGTGCCGGTGATCGCCGACATTCACTTCCAGTACAAGCTCGCGCTCGCGGCGATGGAGGCGGGTGTGCAAGCTCTGCGGCTGAACCCGGGCAACATCCGCAAGCCCGAACACATCAAAGCGGTCGCGACGGAAGCCAAGGCGCGCGGCATCCCGATTCGCATTGGCGTCAACGCCGGTTCGCTTGATCCGGCTATGGCCGAAAAGCACGGCGGCATCACTCCCGAGGCGCTCGTCGCGTCGGCCATGCACGAACTCGAACTGTTCCACGAAGTCGACTTCGACGACGTGAAGTTCTCGGTCAAAGCCTCGAACGTTCCGTTGATGATCGACTCGTACCGCTTGCTTTCCGAAACGACCGATCATCCGTTGCATCTCGGCGTGACCGAAGCAGGGCCGCTGCCGCAAGGACTCGTCAAAGGCGTGGCGGGCATCGGCACGCTGCTCGCCGAAGGCATTGGCGACACGATTCGCTTCTCGCTGACCGCCGACCCCGTCGAAGAAGCGCGCGCCGGGCGCACCTTGCTCGAAGCGCTGGGCCTGCGCGAACGCAAGGGTCTCGATCTCATCGTGTGCCCGTCGTGCGGGCGCGCCGAGGTCGACGTCATTCGGGTCGCCTCCGACGCGCAGGCCGCGTTGGAAGAACGCAACATCCCGTTGCAAGTCGCAGTGATGGGTTGTGTCGTCAACGGTCCCGGCGAAGCGCGCGAAGCCGATCTCGGCATCGCCGCCGGACGCGGGAAAGGGCACCTGTTCGTCAAAGGGCAGGTGGTGCGGGTCGTACCGGAAGCCGAGATGGTGGCGGCCCTCGTCGACGAAGCCGAGCGCATCATGGCCGAAGGCATCGACGCTCGCCTGGCTGCGGCCGACGAGAACGCGGCGGCGATCGCAGAAGCGACGCGCGAAGAACTGCTCCAGATTCAAGGACTCGACGCCAACAAGTCCGACGAGAAGATTCTGAAGATTCGCGAAATCGCGGAGTAGGCGCGCCCAGTCGCTCGGCGAGAGCGACGTAGCCTGGAGCCATGACCGACGGCACACCCGTCGGCCGGCGTGTGTTCCTTGGCCTCGTCGGACTCGGGGCCGTAGGTGTCCTGGTCGGCGCGAACGTCCAAGACTTCCTGTCGAAGCTGAGCCAGCCGGTCGTCTCCCACGACCCCACCGGCCTCGCCGACTTCTTGCCCGTCGACGGGTTCCGGTACTACTCCGTGACCGGCGACTTCCCGAAGAAGGCGCCGCAAGACTGGAAGCTCACCGTCGGCGGTCTGGTCGACAAGCCGTACACGCTCACCTACGACGAACTTCTCGCGATGCCGGCCGACGCACCTCGACAAGGACTTTCAGTGTGTGACGGGTTGGCGCGTCAAAGACGTGAAGTGGACCGGCGTCTTGCTGTCTGACGTGATCGACCGGGCCGGTGTGCAGTCAAATGCGCAGGCGTTGAAGTTCACGTCGTTCGACGGCACGTATACGGAAAGTCTCACGCTCGCTCAAGCGCGCCGTCCCGATGTGATCGTCGCCTACAACATGCTCGGCAAACCGGTGACGAGTGACCACGGCGGTCCGGTGCGGCTGTACGTCGCGCCGATGTACGGCTACAAGTCGTGCAAGTGGCTCCAGGGGATCGAACTGACCGATCAAGTGGAACCGGGCTACTGGGAGCAGAACGGTTACGACGTCGACGGATGGGTCGGCCACTCCAATGGCCGCGACGACCAACCGACCTCGCCATGAGCGAGCGTCGCGAGGCTCGTGTTGTTCGCGCCGAGCGGAATTCTTCGCGGGGTTCCCGAGCCCCGCGCCGAGCAGCGAGCGGGGCCCGAGCGGCCCGGCGCCGCAGGCGCCGAGAGCGGAAAACATGAGCAGGAAAAGGATCCTGCGGTTCGATCGCACCGAACGGTTCGTGCATTGGACGAACGCCACGCTCTTCTTCATCTTGATCATCACGGGCGCGTCGCTGAAGGTCGGTTCGTTGTCGACGCTCGTCGCGAACCGGCACACGGTGAAGACGATTCACGTGTACGCAGGATTGCTGCTGCCGATCCCGATCCTGGTCGCGATCTTCCTGCGCTCGGGAAAACAACTGCGCACTGATCTCGTGCGCATGAACCGCTGGACGCAGGACGACAAGCGTTGGTGGTCGCGGACCAAGCGAGCGAACGTGCAGCTCGGCAAGTTCAATCCGGGTCAGAAGCTCAACACGGTGTTCATCGGCGCGGTCATCGTCGTCATGCTCATGACCGGTTCGATCATGCGCTGGTTCAAACCGTTCCCGGACAGTTGGCGCACGGGTGCCACGTTCGTGCACGACGCGACATGGCTCGTCTTGTTGTTCGTGATCGCCGGTCACATTGCGATCGCGCTGCGCGACCCCGACTCGATGCGGTCGATGTTGCGGGGATGGGTGCCCGAGTCGTGGGCGCGGCGCGAGCGCCCGGTGTGGTGGGCCGAGGTTGTCGGCGCCCGTGCGGGTTCAGGCGACGCGGTGCGCGGTGCGTCCGGCGACGTCGACGCAGGCGCGCGAGGAAGGGCTGCTCGAATCGCGAAGTGGCGCAGGCCAAGTGGCCGTCGTTGACGTCGAAGACGGTGGCGCCGCGGATGGCGTGAGCGAGCGCGAGCTGTAGATCGGGGGACACGCCGCGATCGTCGGTGGTACGAACGATGGCCGTGGGTACGTCGACCTCACCGATCCAACCCGCGTGATAGGTGCAGATCGAATGCCCCGCTTCGACGATCATGCGCCAGTCGTGATGCGACATCTCGTCGGCGAACCACAGCGGAAGATTCTTGCTGCCCGGCAAGTAGACACGCGGCGGGACACCGCGCAGCGTGCCCGTATGGGCACCGGCGCGCACGGCCGCGACCCATCCGAGCATCGCGGCCTGTGACGAGATGCGCCGGTACCAGTCCGGGAAGAAGCCCGCGCTCGTCGCGCACATCACGAGCCCGTCGACGAGATCGCGGTGGCGGCGCCACATCAACTGCGCGATCGGTCCACCCATCGAATAGCCGGCGACGATGGCCGGACCCGCGTCGAGTTGCACGAGCGTCTCCGCGCAGTCGTCGGCACAGTCCGCGAGGCGGAACACGCGTGCGCCCCGCAAGCCCCGCCCGTGCCCGCGCACGTCGGGCGCGATGACGCGGAAGTGTTCGGAGAGCGGTGCGAACACCTGGTACCAGTTGAGGCCGCCGGTCGCGACCCAACCGTGCAGCAGCAAAAGCGTCGGTGCACCGGGCGGGCCCGCGAGCTCGCGCACGAACGTCGTGCCGCGATGCGGCAACTCGATGTGCCGTCCCGGGGGGAGCGCGGAAACCGACGCCGCCATACCGCCCATATTTGCACGAGCAACAGTGTTCAGTCTCGGATGAGTGCGAAGCAGTCGACGCGGTAGGGGATCGCGACGACGTCGCGTCCGGCCGTTGCGGGATTGGTCGCGAGGACGTCGCGGACTTCGTCGAGCACTTTTGCCCGTTCTGCTTCGGGCAGGACGGCGACGTGGCTGACCGACGCCATGCGTTGCACGACACCTTCGGTTGTGATCTGTTGCTCGTGTTGAAACTGCGCCATCTGTTGGCTCGAGAAGCCCGGTGTGGGACGCGCCGCGCTGTCGCTCCATTCTTCGTGATTGCGCCACGGCGCGTGCTTTTCGACGCGATCCATGATCGACCACACCTCGTCGACCCATGGCACGCTGCGGTCGCGCGCGTTCCACATCAAGCCGAGCCCGCCACCATGGCGCACGACGCGCGCGGCTTCGGCCGATGCGCGCTCGTGGTCGAACCAATGCCACGCCTGCGCGACGACGAGCGCGTCGAGCGACGCGTCGCGTACCGCGAGCGCTTCCGCTGTCGAGGCGATGAGCGGGACGTCGGGAAGCACGGTTCGGAACGTCGCGCGCATCCCCGCGACTGGTTCGATTGCACAGACGAAGCCGGCGCTCGAGAGCAGGAGCCGTGTGAGCTTGCCGGTGCCGGCGGCGAGGTCGGCGACGCGTGACGTCGGCGTGATCCCGAGCTGTTCGACCAACCAGGCGACGGCGTCGGGCGGGTACGACGGCCGGGCCGCTTCGTAGTCGGCCGAATCGGAGAAACCGGCCGCCGCGACTTCGTGCACCATGTGTTTGGACATTAATCGCCCCTATGGGGCGCGAACCGTCCAAACAGGGTTACAGAATCATCCCGGCGGCGAGGGTGTCGTTCGTGGCCTCGTCGACCAGGATGAACGAGCCGGTCGTGCGGTTGCGCCGGTACTCGTCGAAGAACAGCGGCTGCGTCGTACGCAACGTCACGCGGCCGATCTCGTTGAGCCCGAGTGTCGGCGCGGTTTCGTCGCGATGCAGCGTGTTGACGTCGAGCCGGTAGTGCACGTCCTTGACCAGCGCGCGCACCCACTTCGACGTGTGCTTGAGCGCATACTTCGCACCCGTGCGCAGTTCGGCGCGCTCGCTGAACCAGCACAGCATCGCGTCGACGTCCTGGCTGACCGTCGGCTGATTGTTGGGGCGGCAGATCATGTCGCCCCGGCTGATGTCGATGTCGTCGGCCAACCGGATCGTGATCGACGTCGGCGGAAACGCTTCTTCCATCGGTCCGTCAGCGGTATCGATCGACGCGATCGTCGACGTGAAACCGGACGGCAACACCACGACGTCGTCGCCGACCTTGTACGTGCCGCTCGCCACTTGGCCCGCGTAGCCGCGGTAGTCGTGGAACGCGTCGTCGCGCGGCCGGATCACGTACTGCACCGGGAAAGCGGCAGTCGATCAGGTTGCGGTCGCTCGCGATGTGCACCTCTTCGAGATGGTGCAGCAGCGATGCGCCCTCGTACCACGGCATGTTCGCCGAGCGGTCGACGACGTTGTCGCCGTTGAGCGCCGAGACAGGCACGAACGCGAGGTCGCGCACGTCGAGCTTGGCTGCGAAGTCGCGGAACTCGTTCTTGATGCGCTCGAACGTGGCCTGGTCGTAGTCGACGAGGTCCATCTTGTTGACGCACAACACGAGGTGCGGGACGCCGAGCAACGATGCAAGGAACGCGTGGCGGCGCGACTGTTCGACGATGCCGTTGCGGGCGTCGACGAGGATGAGCGCCACGTCGGCGGTCGACGCGCCGGTCACCATGTTGCGCGTGTACTGCACGTGCCCCGGCGTGTCGGCGATGATGAACTTGCGGCGTGGTGTCGCGAAGTAGCGGTACGCGACGTCGATCGTGATGCCTTGTTCGCGCTCGGCCCGCAGTCCGTCGGTGAGCAGCGCAAGGTTCATCTCTTCGCCGCGCAGCCGCGACGTACTTTCGAGGATCTCGAGCGTGTCCTCGAAGATCTGCTTCGAGTCGTAGAGCAAGCGGCCAATCAGCGTCGACTTGCCGTCGTCGACCGAACCCGCGGTCGCGAACCGTAGAAGCTCGGCCATTACCTTCCCACCCGCTCCCCGCACAGAGGGGCCTGCGGCGTGCATGTTCCGGTCCGCTTCCCACCCATCCTTAGAAGTATCCCTGCTTCTTGCGGTCTTCCATCGCCGCTTCGGAAACCGTGTCGTCGGCGCGGGTCGCGCCCCGTTCGGTGATCCGAGCGGTTGCGACCTCGGCGATCACGTCGTCGACCGTGTACGCCATCGACTCGACTGCCGCAGTGCACGTGGCGTCGCCGACCGTGCGGTACCGGACCGTGGCCTCGAACACTTCTTCGTCTTCGAGCGGCTGCAGGAAGTCGGTAACGGCCATCAACATGCCGTCACGGCGAAACACTTGGCGTTTGTGGGCGTAGTAGATCGTCGGCAACTCGATCTGCTCGTCGGCGATGTACTGCCAGATGTCGAGCTCGGTCCAGTTCGACAACGGGAACGCGCGAATGTGCTCGCCCTTTTTGTGGCGGCCGTTGTACACCGACCAGATCTCCGGCCGTTGGTTCTTGGGATCCCATTGGCCGAACTCGTCGCGGAACGAGAAGAAGCGCTCCTTGGCGCGCGCTTTCTCTTCGTCGCGCCGCGCACCACCCATCACCGCGTCGAACGCGTACTCCTCGATGGCGTCAAGGAGCGTGGTGGTCTGCAACTGGTTGCGTGACGCGCGTGGGCCGGTCTGTTCGACGACGCGGCCGGCGTCGATCGACGCTTGCACCGATGCGACGACGAGGTTGACGTTGAACTTGTCGACGGCCGAGTCGCGAAAGTCGATGACTTCCGGGAAGTTGTGGCCCGTGTCGACGTGCATCACCGGGAACGGCACGCGTGCAGGCCAGAACGCTTTCTTCGCGACGTGCAGCATCACGACGCTGTCCTTGCCGCCCGAGAAGAGCAGCACCGGACGTTCGAATTCCGCCGCGACCTCGCGCAACAAGTGCACCGATTCGGCTTCGAGCGCGTCGAGATGAGAAAACAGACGATTCACGAGCGCTCGAATTTACGAGTTGGACCAGCCGTGGAGCCCGCACTCCATCTTGCCGCGCCCCGCCCACCGACCGGACCGAGGATCGTCGCCGTCGCGCACTGGCCGCGTGCAAGGCCAGCATCCGATGGACGGATAGCCCTGCGCGGCGAGCGGGTGTTCGAGAAGATCATGGTCGTGTTTATAGGCGGCGATGTCGTCGTCGGTCCATGTCGCGAGCGGGTTGATCTTCACGATGCCGCGGCCAACGTCGAGATGCACGATCGGAGTCTTCGCGCGCGTCGGTGCTTCGACGCGGCGCAGACCGGTCATCCATGCCTGTTTGCCCTCAAGCGCGCGCGCAAGTGGTTCCACTTTGCGCATCGCGCAGCACTCGTCCGGGTCGGTCTGCCAGAGATCGTCGGGTTCGACGAGCGGTTGCATCACTGTGAGGTTCAAGTCGTACCGTTCGCGTACTCGGTCGACGTACCAAAGCGTTTCCGCAAAGTGGTACTGCGTGTCGAGAAACACGACTTCGATGCCCGGCACCGCGCGGCTCGAAACATCGATCAGCACGGTGTCTTGGAACGATGCTGCGAGCACCATGTCGTCGCCGAAGCGATTGTGCGCCCACTTGATCGCGGCCGACGCGGGCTTGTGTTCGAGATCAGCCGCGACGGCGGCGAGTTCGGCGAGGTCGATGTCGACGAGCGGCCGGTCGACTTTGGTCGGATCGAGGAGGCTCACGTTGCTGCGCACTCCCCGTCGCCGACATCCGCAACGTACGGACCGGTTTCGTCGTAGTCGACGTAGAAGTCGGGGCCGACGTCGGGAGTGGGAAACTCGTCGAGTTCCTTCAGCTCCTTGCCGATGCCGCTCGCGCCGCCGGACCGCGCCAGCCACGACTGGAACGACTCGCCCGCGTTGCGTTCGTCGTTGAACTTGCGCACGACGCGCACGACGGCTTCGGGCGCGTTCTTCGCCGGAAGCTTCGTGGCCCGGTCGCCGAAGTGCACTTCCGTACCGCCGAGGTGACCGCCGAGCAGCATCTGGTAACCGGGCGCCGCGCGATTGTGCGCACGCCGTTCGAGTCCGAAGAATCCGATGTCGCTGACGTGGTGCTGGCCGCAACTGTTCGTGCAACCCGAGATGTTCGTGCGAACACCCGCCACTTCGGCGAGGCCTTCCTCTTCGAGCCGGTCGCCGATTGCCGCGGCGAGACCGCGCGACTGCGTGACTGCGAGGTTGCACGTGTCGGCGCCCGGGCAGCTCACGACGTCGCGTGCGAGTTCGGCGCCGGCCTGCGCCATACCGACGACGTCGAGCCGTTCGTAGAGCGCACGCAGGTCAGACTCTTGCAAACCGCGCAGCGCGAAGTTCTGCCGGTTCGTCATGCGAACGTCGAGGTCGAAGTCGCGTTGGATGTCGGCGAGGGCGCGGAACTGCTCCACGGTGACGTCGCCGATCCGCGAGTACGCGATCGCACTGACGGTGCCGTTGTCGATGCCGCGCACGACGTTGGCCGTGACCCAGCGCTCGTAGGGATCGCTCGAAAGGAACGTGACCGGCTGGTCGATGCCGACCTTGGTCGCGTCGGGCGCGCCACCTGCGGGCGCGTCGCCCATCTCCTTCACGATGTCGGGGATGCCGTACGGGTAGTCGCGTGCGCCGCGGAGGAACTTGCGCTCACGCAGGATGCGTTCGCGCAGCTCGTCGACACCGTCTTCGAACGTCTCCGGCAGCCACTTCATGCGGGCCCGGATCTTGTTGTCGCGGTTGCCGTAGTGGTCGAAGGTGCGCAAGCACGCGTAGATCGTCGGCAGCAGGTCTTCCTTGGCGGTGAACTCTTCGAGCGCTTGCGCCGGCTTCGGGTTCGAGCTCAACCCGCCGGCGACGAAGACGCGGAAGCCTTGTTCCACGGTTCCGTCGTCGAGCGTGCGCGTCGACGCGACGACGCCGACGTCGTTGAACATCGCTTGGCCGCAGTCGGTTTCGCAGCCCGAGAAGTTGATCTTGAACTTGCGGGGCAAGCGCTGCGCGTACGGGTGGCGCAACAAGAAATCGGTTGTGGCCTTCGCCCACGGCGTGATGTCGAACTTCTCTTGCGGGCACGCGCCGGCGAGGTGGCAGCCCATGACGTTGCGCACCGTGTCGCCGCAGGCCTCGCGCGACGTGAGACCGACGTACGCCATCACGCGCAGGATCTCGGGCGCCTGTTCGAGCTGAATGAAGTGGAACTGCATGTTCTGGCGGGTCGTGATGTGACCCCAGCCGCGCGAGTAGTTCTCCGCGATGTACGCAAAGGTCTCGAGCTGTTCCGGCGTGACGCGCCCGTGCGGGACCTTGACGCGCAGCATCTGGTTGTGGCCGCCCTGGCGTTGGCCGTACACACCGTGGTTCAGGCGGAACACGCGGAATGCGTCTTCGTCGACGCGGCCGTCCAGGTACTCGTTGGTGGTGCGTTCGAAGATGTCGAGTTCTTCGGAGATCACCGGGTCGAGCGGTCGGGTTGCAAGTTCGCGGACGTCAATCGCCATACGGCGGCTCCCTGCGCGGAGGGCGGGCGGGGCGGAAGGACGGGGGCGGCGGAGCCGGGCCCGTCAGCGGGGGAGTGCGCGACAGAGTTCGTCGTGCAGCTCGTGCGGCGTGCGGCCCATGGAGATGCTCGCGGCGCCAGTTTCCCGCAGGATCATGTGACAAATCATACGACGGTGGTTACCCAAAATACCAGCAGCGTGGTCAGGAATATTCGCGTCGTCTGACCTGGGGTAAGTCCACAAGATCGGTGGGGAACGCACCCCGTTCTTGCGCCAATTGGCGCCCGATTCGGTCGCCGATTGCCGCAAGAATCGGGGCCGCGCGCCTCTAGCCTCAGAACCGCATGTTGGAGGCAACGACCGAAGCGCCGGACGACATTTCGGTCGAGACTGACTCCGAGCTGAAAGGCCGGCCCGGGTGGGGCTTCCGGGCGGCCGTCGTCGCGATCCTGGTAGCCGCCTTCCTCGTGCGGGTGATCGGCGTGACCTGGCACCTCCCGTACGTGTACCACGCCGACGAACCGACGAATTATTCGGTCGTCCGCGTGATGATGCTGCGCCGGAGCCTCGACCCGCGCTTCTTCCACTACCCCTCGCTCTTCTTCTACCTCTACGGCGCCGTCATCGGTGCGTGGTTCGAGCTCGGGCGCCTCTTCGGCTGGTACCACTCGGTCTCGACGATGCCGCGGCCGATCATGGAGGTCAGCGGCGCGGGGGTGATGCGCGACGGCTCGCTGCTGATCGCGGCGCGCATGGTGACCGTGGTGCTGAGCACCGCGACGGTCGGTGCGGGCATGTTGCTGTGCCGGCTGGTCACGCCGCGGCGGAGCGCCTTGCTGCTTTCCGGCGCGTTGCTGGCGTTCAACCCGACTGCGGTACGAAACGCACACTGGTTCACGCCCGACTCGCTCGCGGCGTTCACCGCGACCGCGGCGATCGTGGCCGCAGTCGTTGTCGCGAAACGGCCCCGTCTGCGTCATTACGTGATTGCCGGCGTGTTGATCGGCCTCGCGGTCTCTTCGAAATACAACGTCGTGCTCGTTGCGGTCGCGCTGGTGGTGGCGCACTTCGTCGCCCGTCGCGAACACAACGTGCGATTCGTGTACCTCGTGTACGCGGCCGGCGCGGCGATTGGTGCGTTCTTGATCACGTCGCCGTACGTCTTGTTCGACGCGCACCGCTTCTGGACTGACTTCACGTTCGAGATCCGGCACTACAACACCGGACATCCCGGCTACGAAGGTGACTCGCCGCAGACGAACGCGAACTGGCTGTGGGCGTCGGTCGGCCCCGCGCTGTTGTTGTTGTTCGGACTGTTCGTTACTCCCTCGCGTGTTCGGCGATTGTGTTGGGTGCCGCTGTCGTTCGTTGCGTTGTACTTCGTCGCGATTCAGCGCGCCCACAGTTCGGTTCGAGCGGAACCTCACGCCGCTCTTGCCGGCGCTACTCGTCGTCGCTGCGATCGTGGGCGTCGAAGTCTTCGAGTGGGCGCGCGCTCGCCTGCACGATGCGCCGTTGGTACGCGTGGCGGGCGCGATCCTCGCAATTGTCGTCGTGTTGTGGCCCGCCGTATTCGCAGTACGCGAGGCGAAGAACGCACTCACGGATTACAAAGCCGCGGCGCGCACGTGGATCGAACAGAACGTTCCCGCGCAGAGCAAGATCGTGCTCGACGGCTACTCGCCGTGGGTCGATCCGACGCAATACAACGTCAAGGGTTCGCAGCTTGTGCTGCGCGATCTCGACGCGGCGCGCGCGAGTAATCCCGACGCGATCGTCGTCACCCAGGCCGGATCCGGTCGTTTCTTGAACGGCTACGACCGCGACCCCGTTGTTGTCGACAACCTCAACTCGCTCAAGTCGACTGCGTGCGAGCAGGCGTCGTTCAACAGGGGCGAGTCACGCATCTGGGTGTTCCGCCTCCACTGCTGAGTGGTGTGCCCGCTTGGTGAGTGTCGCAACGAGCGCGACCACTCCCAAGCCGATGAAGCCGATCGCCGCCACCCACGCGCCGTTGATGCGGCGGTCGGTCAGTTCGTGCACGAATACGAGCACGCCCACTGCGGCGAATGTGAGTCCGAATAAGAGCGCAATGAGGTCGAAGCGGTGCGGTTTCATACGGTCACCTGAATGTGCCCGGCGCCGACCCGCAGGATGAGGTGCAGCGTGCCCGGAAGGCCGATGCCGGTCTCGCCGTGCTTGTCGACGTCCCAGCCGTTGTCGTTTGAGCCGAGGACGTCGATATCCCCGGCTCCGACGTGCGAATCGATCACGACGTGCTGATCGGGCGGCAGCAAAACGTTGAGTTCGCCCGCGCCGACCTGCGCGTTCACGGTGTAGTCGGCGATACCAAGCGCGGTGTGCGTGAGATCGAGGCGCAACGAGCCGGCGCCGACTTTGTAATGCGATTGAAGCTCGGCGGCGCTTGCGGGTGCGTAGGTGTGGGCACCGAAGCCCCCGCTGAGCGGGACGTCGAGCGTGGTCGTGATGCCGGCCGCAACTGCAAGTAACAAGCCGATCGCGATGAGCCCGCGCGCGCGGCCAACCCACGCCGACGCGATCAGCGCGGCGCCCACGATGCACGTGCCGATCGCGAAGACGATCGCGAGGTTGATGTTCAGCAAGCCGGTCGCTTGCAAGAAGCTCGCGATGCCGGCGCCGATCAACAACACGCTCAACGTCAGCGGCGTGAGGAACGGTCGCGGCCGCTGGGCGCGCATTTCGCGCCGCTGACGCCGGCGTTCGTCGCGTATCGACGCCCACGGCTGGGTTTGCGTCCATGCCGTCGGTGGAACGTCGTCGTCGGGTTCGAGTTCGGGTGTTTCCAACGTAAGCGTGTCGGCATGATCCGCGGGACTGGCAGGCGCGGGAGGGGCAGGCGCGGCCGCGGCTGGTGGGAGCTCGTCGTCGTTTTCGCGGTCGTCTTCGCCATCTTCGTCGTCGTCGACGGGACGGCGTAAGACCAAGATGGCAACGCCACCGCCGATCAGCAGCAGCGGTGCAATGAGCCCGCCGCCGCTCGTCCAACTGTGCGGCAAGACTTGATGCACGAAGATCAACGCGCCAATGCCGATGAGGCCGAGTGCCGCGATCAGACCGAGATCGCGCGGCTCGGTCGGTTCGTTCGGGGCGTTGTCGCCGGGCAGTGCGATCCAGGCAACGATGTAGATCGGAATCCCGATCCACGCGATGCCGGCGATGATGAACAGGACGCGCACGAGCACGACGTCGATGCCGTAGGTGCGTGCGATGCCCGCGCACACGCCGCCGAGCACCCGGTGCGACCGGTCGCGGCGCAACCGATGGAAGCGCCGCGACCGGTGACCGGGGAGGGGGGGCGCGGCGGCGGCGGTGGGGCCGGTGCTTCAGGCGGTGCAGGGGGAGTGCTCTCGCTCATAGATGCAGTGTGAGCGGTGGCAGAGATCGCAACCATCGGGATTGTCCCCGACCCGATCCCCGATGGATCGGGAGCCGGTCGGCGCGATCATCGGTTGGTGCGCCGCACGTCGAAGCCCCTGACCCGCAACGATTTCGTACGCCCCGTCGAGGGGCGCATGGTTGCCGGCGTCGCAGTCGGGCTCGCCGACACCTTCGGCCTCGATCCGATCGTCGTGCGCTGCGGGTTCGTCGTGCTGACGGTCGCGAGCGGTCTCGGCATTGCCCTGTATCTCCTCGGCTGGGCGTTGATGCGCGACGCGCCCGCCGACGCTCCGGCGCGCGTGCGCCGGCCGTTTGACCCGACCGCGAATGTCGCGTTCGGCGCGGTCGTGTTGGGGCTGGCGCTGGTGGTGCGGGCCACCGGTATCTGGCCGGGCGACGTCGTGGTGTGGCCGATTGCGGCGGTCATGGTCGGGCTCGCGCTGCTCGCGTTGCGGACGTCGTCGTCGGTCGACGACACGGCCGAGCTTCCGGCGTGGCCGTGGCTGCAGCGGCTGCCCCCGAACGCGCTCGACGCGATCGGTGTGCTCGTGGGTTCGCGCCGCGGCGCGCTCGCCCGTTTCATCGCGGGGATCTGCTTCGTACTGGTGGGCATCGTCGCGTTCGTGTTCAGCGTCGCACTCGTGGACCGCATTCCGTGGCGCCGCGATCGGCGGCATTGCCGTGCTGGCCGGATTGCTCATGATCGTCGGTCCGGGTGTTTCGCGGCTCGTTGGTGCGTTCGTGCAAGAGCGCGGCGAACGCATTCGCGCCGACGAACGCGCCGAAGTCGCCGCGCACCTCCACGACTCCGTGCTGCAGACGCTGGCGCTCGTGCAACGGCGCGCCGATGATCCACGCGAAGTCGTGCGGCTCGCGCGCATGCAAGAGCGCGAACTGCGTAGCTGGTTGATGACCGGCGAGGCGCCCGAGGAGTCGACGGCGCGTGAGTCGCTCGGCGGCGCGCTCGAGGACCTCGCCGCCAACGTCGAGGTCGACCACGGCGTACCGGTCGACGTGGTGCGGGTCCGGGACTGCAGCGTCGAAGGCATGGAACCACTGCTGTTGGCGGCGCGCGAAGCGATGGTCAACGCGGCGAAACACTCGGGCGCGCCGACGATTTCGGTTTATCTCGAAGTCGAAAACGAGCGGGTCACCGTGTTCGTGCGTGATCGCGGCCGTGGCTTCGATGCTCCGAGCGTGAGCGACGACCGGCAAGGGATTGCGAACTCGATCGTCGGCCGGATGGAGCGGGCCGGCGGCCATGCGTCGGTACGGTCGACGGTCGACGAGGGTACCGAAGTCGAACTGACTCTTACGCGGACGAAACGAGAGAAATCGTGACGGCGAACCACGCGCCCCGGGTCTTTCTGGTCGACGACCACCAGTTGTTCCTCGCGGGCGTGCGCGCCGAGTTGGGTGATGTCGTCGAGTTGGTAGGCACCGCGTCGGAAGTCGACGCGGCAATTGAAATGATCCGCGAACGCGCACCAGAGGTCGTGCTCGTCGACGTACACATGCCCGACGGTGGCGGCGCGCGCGTGATCAGCGAAGTGTTGCGCACGAATCCGGACGTGCAATTCCTCGCGTTATCGGTGAGTGATGCGCCCGACGACGTGATCGCGACAATCCGTTCGGGCGCGCGCGGCTACGTCACGAAGACGATCGCGCCCGACGAACTTGCCGATGCGATCGTGCGCGTGCGCGAGGGCGACGCGGTGTTCTCACCGCGCCTCGCCGGTTTCGTGCTCGACGCGTTCGCGGGTGAAGCCCCGCCGATGGCCGATCCCGAACTCGAGCAGCTCACACCGCGCGAACGAGAAGTGCTGCGGCTGATCGCGCGCGGGTACGCGTACAAAGAGGTTGCCCGCGATCTCGGCATCTCGGTGAAGACGGTGGAGACGCACGTGTCGTCCGTCTTGCGCAAGCTGCAGCTGTCGAGCCGTCACCAGCTCGCTCGCTGGGCCAGCGACCGCCGCCTGCTCTAACGCGAAACTGCACCATCACATGGCGCACTATTTCTCGTATAGCGGGAATTTCGGTGCCAACCGCGGAGACGGGCAATTCGTGTTGGAACCGTTTTTCCCGCATAGCGGGAATTTCTGCGCCATGTGATGGGTGGGATTTTTCGCCGGGATAGCGTCGGGCGCGTATGTCGTTGCCCGTGAATCCGCCGTTCGAGCCCATGCTCGCCAAGCTGACGCGCGAGCTGCCGGCCGCCGACCTCGACGTCCTGTACGAACCGAAGTGGGACGGCTTCCGCTGCGTCGTGTTCCGCGACGGCGACGACATCGACCTGCAATCGCGCAACCAGAAGCCGTTGCTGCGCTACTTCCCCGAGCTGCGGGAGCCGCTGCTCGACCAGTTGCCCGACCGCGTCGTCCTCGACGGCGAACTCGTCGTCACCGACGAACGGGGCATCAACTTCGACGCGTTGCAGCTGCGCCAGCATCCGGCCGACTCGCGCGTGCAAAAGCTGTCGAAAGAAATCCCCGCGTCGTACGTCACCTTCGACATCATTGCGCTCGGCGACGACGCGCTCCTCGATACGCCGATCGCGCGAACGGCGCGCGATCCTCGAGAAGCTGCTCGGCAAAGCGAAACCGCCACTGTTCGTCACGCCCGCCACGACCGACCGCGAAACCGCGGCCGACTGGTTCAAGCGTTTCGAGGGCGCGGGCTTCGACGGCCTCGTCGCCAAGCCGATGAACGACGGTTATCACCCGGGGAAGCGCACGCTGATCAAGGTGAAGCACGAACGCACCGCCGACTGCGTCGTCGCGGGCTACCGGATTCACAAAGACGGCAAGGGCGTCGGATCGTTGCTGTGCGGCCTCTACGACGACGAACACAACCTGCACCACGTCGGCGTTGCGAGTGGCATGAACGCGAAGCTCCGCACGGAGTTGCTCGCCGACGTGGAACCGTTGCGCGAGAACGCGCTGAAGAACCATCCGTGGAAGGACTGGGCCGACGCGATGGCGCAGGCCGAGGCCGGCGGCCGTATGCCAGGTGCTCCCAATCGCTGGAACGCCAGCAAGGACATGACCTGGGAGCCGGTACGGATCGAGCGGGTCGTCGAAGTCGAATACGAGGGCCTCATGAACGGGCGCTTTCGCCACAACGGCCGCTTCCACCGGTGGCGCCCTGACAAGAATCCCGACGACTGCACCTACGCCCAGTTGGAAAGCGTCCCGCCCGCAGAACTCCGGGAGATGTTCAGCTAGCGGCCGCCCGCACACGGCCCGCGCGCGGAATCGTCCCGTTCGTGCCCTGTCGTTCCAGGGCCGAAGCGCTACAATCGACAGTTGTATTGGTTGCCTCGCGACCCGCGGGGCGGAGAACGTGGGCCGTGGCCCACGTTTTTTCTTGACCGCAAACGATTCGAAGATCCTGAGGACGAGCCCGTGAGCACGACAGACACGCAACTCGAAGCGGTACGCGCCGCGATCGAGCCTGTCGTCGCCGCGCTCGGATCTCGATCTGTACGACGTCGAGCTGCTCGGCGGACCGGATGCGCGCACGTTGCGCGTCACCGTGAGCCGGCCCGGCGGCGTCGATCTCGAGGCGATCACCGCGACCACCCACGCGGTGTCGCCGATCGTCGACAACATCGACGCGCCGTCGCGGATCGTTCCTGCTCGAAGTGAGCAGCCCGGGGATCGAACGCAACCTCCGTACGCCCGCGCACTACAGCGGCGCGCGTGGCGAGCAGGTGTCGGTCAAGTTCCACACCGCCGAGGGTCCGCGCCGCGAACGGGGCACGTTGGTCGAGGCCGACGACGAACACGCGGTTGTCGAAACCGATCAGGGCCGAGAGGAGATCGCGTTCGCCGACGTCACGCAGGCGCGCACGGTGTTCGAGTGGGGTCCGCAGCCGCGACCGGGTCGACGCCAACCGGTCGGCGCGACGGACGCGGCGAAAGGAGAAGCAGCATGAAAAACCCCGAGATGCTCGAAGCGCTCTCGGCGCTCGCAATCGAAAAGGGAATCTCGGAAGAGATCATGCTCGAAGCGCTCGCGAACGCGCTCGTCACCGCGTACAAGCGGATGCCCGAAGCGGCCGAGGAGGCGCTCGTCGAGATCGACGTCGAGACCGGCGAGATCCGCGTGATCGCGCAGGAGCTCGACGAGGACGGCAACGTCACGCGCGAGTGGGACGACACGCCCGCCGACTTCGGCCGCATCGCCGCGCAGACGGCGAAGCAGGTGATCCTGCAGCGCATTCGCGAGGCCGAACGCGAGATGAAGTACGAGGAGTACGCCGGCCGCGAAGGCGACATCGTCACCGGCATCATCCAGCAGACCGACGCGCGCTACACGCTGCTCGACCTCGGTCGCGTCGAGGCGTTGTTGCCGCAGGCCGAGCAGGTCCCGGGCGACCGTTACGACCACGGTTCGCGCATGAAGGCGTACATCGTCGAGGTGCGCAAGACCGCCAAGGGCCCGCAGATCGTCGTGTCGCGCACGCACCCCGGTCTCGTGCGGCGCTTGTTCGAGCTCGAGGTTCCCGAACTCGCTCGACGGCGTCGTCGAGATCAAGGCCGTCGCGCGCGAGCCCGGACACCGCACGAAGATCGCGGTCGCGTCGAACGACGGCAACGTCGACCCGGTCGGCGCGTGCGTCGGTGCGCGCGGCATGCGCGTGCGTCAGGTCGTGAACGAACTGCGCGGCGAGAAGGTCGACATCGTTCCTTACAGCGCCGACCCGCCGGAGTTCGTGATGCGCGCGCTCGCGCCCGCCAAGGTGCGCGAGGTTCGGATCCACGAGGACACCGGCATCGCCGAGGTCATCGTCCCCGACTTCCAGCTGTCGCTCGCGATCGGCAAGGAAGGCCAGAACGCGCGGCTCGCGGCGCGGCTCACCGGCTGGCGCGTCGACATCAAGAGCGAGACGCAGCTCGCAGAAGAAGAGGCGGGCGGCGGCTACGCCGAAGGCGAGTGGGTCGAAGGCCCCGACGGCCAGCTCATGTGGCAGCCGGCCGAAGGGCGGCGAGGCGATCAGCGCGGCCGAAGCCGGCTACGGCACGATCGCGGTGGCGACGGCCGTCCGCCCGAAGCGCGCCGAGACGCCGAGGACGCGACCGAGGCCGGCGCCGAGAGCCGGGCCTCGCCGAGGCTCGACGAGTCGCCGCGAGTGCCGACGGCTCCGGGAGCGAACCGGGTAGAAGAGGAAGCGAGATCGAAGAGACGGCGGGAGATCAGAGCTGACGGAGCCGCGCCGCACATGCGTCGGCTGCCGCCGGACCGACCGGCCCGACGGGTGGATCCGGATTGCGGCGACGCGTGAGGGAGCGGTACAGATCGGCCGGACGGCGCCCGGCCGGGGCGCTGGGTCTGCTCGGAGGCCTGTTTCGCCGGGCGACCAAGCGAGAACGCTCGCCCGGGCGCTGCGTCGGGAGCTAACGAGCACCGAAGTCGAAGCGTTGCGCGAGACTAGAGAGCATTTTCTAAGGGAACGGACTGTTTTGGCGACGAAGAAGATCCGGGTCTACGAGCTGGCACGAGAGCTCGGCGTTGACAACGCCGTCGTGGTCGAGCTTTCCAACGAGCTCAAGATCGGGGTGAAGAGCCACTCGTCGAGCATCGACGAGCCGTCGGCCGATCGCGTCCGCCGCCTGGCCGACTCCCGCGGCCTCAAGCGTGAGCCCGTCGTCGAGCCGGAACCCGCGCCCGCCCCGCCGGCCGCGCCGAAGCCGGCAGCGGCCAGCAGGCCGTGGCCGACGGCTGCAACGGTCGAACCGACGGCGCCCGAGCCCGCACCCGCGCCGGAACCGAGCATCGAGCCCGAACCGGCCGTCGAAGAGCCCAAGCCCGCGGTCGTGCGCTCCGCGCACCGCGTCGTGCGTTCCGTCGCCCCCGCCGCCTCCGCCCGCGCCGCCGACACCTGCTCCGACGCCGCTCCCGCGCCGACGCCGATCGCGACACCCGCGGCACGCCCGCGCCCGCCGAGGTTGCGCCGTCCCGCGGCCGCATCGACTGCGCGTCGGCGCGACGAGCGCCCCGCCGCGTCCGCCCGCGTCCGACTCCGCCGCCGACCGCCGCCTCCGCGCCCGCACGGTCTCGGCAGACGGCAAGGCGATCCCGCCGCCGCCCGGCGGCGCGCAAGGTTCCGCCGCCGCCGCCCGGTCCGCGGACGAGCTTCGGGAGTCGTCCCGGTGGTCCGCGTCCCGGCCCCGGTGGCGGCGGTCGGTCCGGCGGCGTCCGCGTGGCGGTCCCGGTGGTGGCGGCGGCGGCTTCGGCGGTCCTCGCGGCGGCGGTGGCGGTGGCGGTGGCGGCTACACGCCCGGCGGTGGTCCCGGCGGCGGCGCGCCCGGTGGCGGTCCCGGTCGGTCGCACCGGCGCGCCCGGTCGTGGTCCGTGGTGGTCCCGGTGGCGGTCCCGGCGGTGGTCCGGTGGCTCCCGGCGGCGGTCCCGGTGGTCGCGGCCGGCCCGGCGGCCCGCCGCAGCGGCGGCGCAAGAAGCGTCGTCGCGACCGCGCCGAGCTCGAACCGGCTTCGCAGCGGCTCACTCCCGCCGACGCGCCGGTCCCCGAAGGCGAGATCGTCGTCGCGCGCGGCAGCACGATCCAGGAGTACGCGCCCAAGCTGAATCGCACGCCCGCCGACCTCGTCCGCATCCTGTTCGAAGCGGGCGAGATGGTGACGGCAACCGCGTCGCTCGCCGACGAGATGATCGAGCTGATCGCCGAAGCGCTCGGCGCGCAGGTGCTGATCGTCGAGCCCGGCAGCGAGCAGGAGATCGAGCTGATCGCGCTGCTCACCGCCGACGACGACGAAGACGACGAGGCGCTGCTCGAGCCGCGCCCGCCGGTCATCACCGTCATGGGTCACGTCGACCACGGCAAGACCACGCTGCTCGACCGCATCCGCAGCGCGAACGTCGTCGCGGGCGAAGCGGGTGGCATCACGCAGCACATCGGTGCGTACCAGGTCGACCGCGACGGCCGTCGCATCACGTTCATCGACACGCCGGGCCACGAAGCGTTCACCGCAATGCGTTCGCGCGGCGCCGCAGATCACCGACATCGCGATCCTCGTGGTCGCGGCCGACGACGGTGTGATGCCGCAGACGGTCGAAGCGATCAACCACGCCGCGTGCGGCCGAGGTGCCGATCGTCGTCGCGGTCACCAAGGCCGACCGCGAAGACGCCGACCCGACGCGCGTGCGTCAGCAGCTCACCGAGCAGGAGCTCGTGCCCGAGGAGTGGGGTGGCGACACGATCGTGCTCGACGTCGCCGCGCCGACCGGTCAGGGTGTCGACGAGCTGCTCGACTCGCTCCTGCTCGTCGCCGACGCGCGAGATCGCCGAAGACCTCGTCGCGAACCCCGAAGCGAGCCGGCGCAAGGCCTACGTGCTCGAGTCGAACCTCGACCAAGGCCGCGGCCCGGTCGTCACCGCGCTGGTGACGAAGGCACGTTGCGGGTCGGCGACCGATCGTTGCCGGTCCGGCGTGGGGCCGCGTGCGCGCGATGTTCGACGAGCACGGCGACGCAGGTGAACGAAGCGGCCCGTCGGTGCCGGTCGAAGTGCTCGGCCTCGACGACGTTCCGCTCGCCGGCGACGAGTTGCGCGTTGCGCCCTCCGACAAGGTGGCGCGCGTGGTTGCCGAAGCCCGAGCGCACCGGCGCAAGGTCGCGGCGCAGCGCAACCCGATGATGTTCGGTGGC
This sequence comes from uncultured Actinomycetes bacterium, assembly GCA_963841195.1. Classification (GTDB taxonomy): domain Bacteria; phylum Actinomycetota; class Acidimicrobiia; order IMCC26256; family PALSA-610; genus CAWJBX01. The sequence goes on from CAWJBX010000009.1 coordinate 296,954, forward strand.
GGCGCCCGCCTCGAAGACATCTTCGAGCAGGTGCAGCGCGGCGAGGTCGCGACGTTGAACCTCATCGTGAAGGCCGACGTGCAAGGCTCGCTCGAAGCGCTCACCGACGCGTTGCGCAAGCTCGACCAGGAACACGACGAGGTGCGGCTTGTCGTTCGTGCACCGCGGTGTCGGTGGGATCACCGAATCCGACTTGAACCTCGCCGCCGTTTCCAACGCGACGGTCATCGGCTTCAACGTGCGTCCCGACCGCAAGGCGCGCGAAGTGGCCGAGCGTGAGGGCGTCGAGATGCGCACTCTACGAGGTCATCTACAACGTGCTCGACGACGTCAACAACGCGCTGGTCGGTCTGCTCAAGCCCGAGTTCGAAGAGGTCGTCACCGGCGACGCCGAGGTCCGCGAGGTGTTCTCGGTGCCGCGCATCGGCAGGGTCGCCGGTTGCTACGTGCAGAGCGGCGTGATCACGCGCGGTTCGAAGGTGCGGTTCCTGCGGGAAGGCACGATCATCTGGAAGGGCTCGATCGCATCGCTGCGTCGTTTCAAGGACGACGTGCGTGAGGTGCGGGACGGCTTCGAGTGCGGTATCGGGCTCGAGAACTACCAGGACCTCAAGCAGGGCGACGTGATCGAAACCTTCGAGGAACGCGAGATCGCCCGAGTCTGATCCGCCGCCGGGTAAAAAGCCTCGGTGTCGGTGCTGGCGATCGTTCTTCTTGCGGTTGGTGTCGCCGGCGCGATCTTTCGGCCGCGCGGCCTGCCCGCGTGGCTGCTGCCGTTGATCGCGGCGGTACTCGCGGTCGCGACGACGGTGCTCGATCTCTCGCAGGTCCACGACGCGCTCCGTCCGCTCGCGTCGCCGTTGGGCTTCGTATTCGTCGCGGTGCCGCTCGCGGTTTCCCTCGATCGCGTCGGCGTATTCCACGAGCTCGCGGCGATCGCGGCGCGGCGGCGCTACGTGGCCGGATGGTTGTGGATCCTCGCGGCGTTCGTCGTCGCGTTCTTGAACCTCGACGCCGCGGTCGTCTTGCTCACGCCGCTCTACATCCGCACCGCGCGTCTGATCGACGTCGACCCGCTCGCGCTCGCGTTCCAACCGGTGTTGCTCGCGTCACTCGCGAGCGGTGTGCTCGTCGGTGTCGAATCTGACGAACTTGCTCGCGGCGTCGCGACTTTCACTCGGCAACGCCGACTTTCTGCGTCATCTCGCGTTGCCTTCGGTCGTCGCGAGCGCGATCGGTTGGATTGCATACCGACTGATGTTCCGTTCGCACTTCCGCGCCCACGCGTCGCCGCCGGGGCACGAGACGGATCGACGCGCGCTCCTGGTCGGGCTCGGTGCGATCGCGCTGTTTCTCGTGCTGCTCGTCGGTGGAGAACACGTGGGCGTGGAGGCGTGGCAAGCCGCGCTGGTCACGGAACTCTTGCTGATCGTTGTGACGCGTGCGGTGCCCGTGCGCGCGTTGCCGGTTGGCACCGTCGTGCTCGCGGCCGCGCTCGCGGTGCTCGCGGCCGGGGTGGAAGTGCGCCTGCCGCACGCGTTCGACCAACTCGGACGCGGTGGTGCCCACGGATTTCTCGCGGGTGTCGTGTCGGCGAACGTGATCAACAACCTGCCCGCAACGCTCGTCGGATTACCGCATATCACCCGCGTCGACGCGGTCTGGCCGATGCTGCTCGGGGTCAACATGGGGCCGACGCTGGTGTTGACCGGGTCGCTGGCCGGTCTGCTCTGGCAGGAGGGCGCCCGGCGGGCCGGCCTGGCGGTGCGGGCCACCACGTACATGAAGGTGGGTGCGGCGGTCGGGCTTCCGGCCATGCTGGCGGCCTACGCGACATTGCGGCTGGCGGGGTGAAGGAAGCGACGCGTGGGGCGCGAAGATGGGGAGATGCACGCAGCGGCCATGTGCTTCGACCTGCACATTCCCCAGAGCCGGTCGTTGAAGGCGAAGCGCGCGGTCATTCGCCCGATTGTCGACGGCGTCCGGGCTCGGTTCAGGGTGTCGGTGGCCGAGGTCGATCACCAGGATCAGTGGCAGCGAGCGGCGATTGCCGTTGCGGTCGTCGGAGCGTCGGAAGGGCAGGTGCGCGAGGTGTTGGCGTCGATCGAGCGATTCGTCGCCGCCGCGCGCGATATCGAACTGCTCGACGTCGAGACGTCGTGGTTGGAGAGCGAACGCGCGTGACCTCCTCGCCGAAGCGCTATCCGCGAACCGCGCGCCTGAACGAGGCCGTACTAGAAGTCGTGGCCGAAGAACTCGAGCGGATGAACGATCCGCGTCTGGAACTGGTGACGATCACTGGTGTCGACGTCACCCGCGACCTCGCGTACGCGACGGTCTTTTATTCGACACTCGGTGCGACGACTGCGGGCGCGTCCGACTCGTTCGCCGCCGACGCGGATGCCGCGCTCAACAAGGCCGCGCCGCACCTACGCAACGTCGTGGGCAGGCAATTGAGAATTCGACAAGTCCCCAAGTTGACCTTCAAAGTTGATCCCGGCATCGTTTCGGGTCAGCGCATCGAAGAGATCTTGCGCGAGATCCACCACACCGAGGGTGCCGAGGAGCACGATGGTGGGGCGGGCGGCGAGGAGGAGTTGTGAGTTCTGCGTCAGGCTGGGCGGACAACGCCGCGTCGGTCGACGACGCGCTCGCCCAAGCCGCAGCGGTGATCGAGCAGTCGTCGCACGTTGCGCTGGCATGTCACGTCAACCCCGACGGTGACGCGCTCGGGTCGACGCTCGCGCTGCATCACGTGTTGCGGGCGGCTGGTGTGTCGAGCGTCGCATCCTTTTCGGAGCCGTTCGTGATCGCGCCGCACTACCGCGAGCTTCCCGGTCTCGAACTGCTCACGCCCCCGGACCAGTTCCCGACCGATCCCGAAGTCATGTTGACCTTCGACTCGGGTTCGCTCGGCCGGCTCGGCGATCTCGAGCGCGCGGCCAAGGCCGCGGGCGAACTCATCGTCATCGACCATCACGTCTCGAACCAGCGATACGGGACGATCAACGTCATCGACCCCAACGCCGCCGCGAGCGGGGTGCTCGTGCACCGGCTGATTACGCGCCTGGGCTTGCCGATGACGCGCGACGCGGCGGTGTGTTTGTACGCCGCGCTCGTCTGCGACACCGGACGCTTCCAGTACGAATCCACGACGCCGGAAGTCTTCGAGCTCGCGCGCGAGCTTGCGTGCTTCGACCTTCCGATTCCCGCACTGTCGCGCACGCTCTTCGAAGAACATCGTTTCGCGTACTTGCAGCTGCTCGCCGACGTGCTCGCGAAGGCGCAACTCGTGCCCGAGAAGAGTTTTGTGTGGACGCAAGTCACCCAAGCCGATCTGGCGCGCCACGACGTGACGTTCGAAGAGATCGAAGGCTTGATCGATCTGGTGCGGCGCACGCGCGAGGCCGAGGTGTCGTGTGTGTTGAAGCAGGCGACCGACGGCACGTGGCGAGTGAGCCTGCGTTCGCTCGGCGCCGTCGACGTGTGCCACGTCGCCGAGGCGCAAGGCGGGGGCGGGCACCGATTCGCGGCCGGTTTCACGAGCGACGAGCCGGTCGAGATCATCGTGCGCAAGATCCTCGCCAAGCTCTAAATCTTGTTTGGACCAAAACCGCCCCCATGAGGGCGGATTCCGTCCAAACAAGTACCGTTCCTTGCGTGTACGACGGGCTCGTTGTTGCCGACAAACCGGCCGGGTGGACGAGCCACGACGTCGTCGGCAAGATGCGCAAGATCTACGGCCAACGGCGCGTCGGCCACGCGGGCACCCTCGATCCGGACGCGACCGGTGTGCTGCTCGTCGGGCTCGGGCGCGTCACGCGTCTGATGCGCTTCCTGCAGGACGAGGGCAAGCAGTACCGCGGCCGCGTCGTGTTCGGCGTCGCCACCGACACGCTCGACGCGTCGGGCGCGGTCCTCGAACGCGCCGAGATGTCGTTGACCCGGGCCCAAGTCGAAACGGCTGCGCGCGCATTCGTCGGTGACATCGAACAAGTGCCGCCCATGGTTTCGGCGTTGAAGGTCGGCGGACGCAAGCTTTACGAGCTGGCGCGTGCGGGCGAGGAAATCGAGCGCGCGCCCCGGCCGGTGCGCATCGACGAACTGGTCGTCGAGGATTTCACGCCCGGCGCTTATCCCGAAGCCGTCGTCCGCGTGCAGTGTTCGAGCGGCACCTACATCCGCACGCTTGCGGCCGATCTCGGCAACGCACTCGGCGGGTGCGCGCATCTCGGAACGCTGCGCCGTCTACGCGTCGGATCGTTCTCGATCGACGAAGCGCGCCCGATCGAAGCGGTGGAAGCCGATCGCGACGCGGCGCTGCTCGCGCCGGCCGACGCACTCCGGTCGATGGAACGTGTCGTCCTCGCCGACTCCGAACAGGTGCGCGCGGTCGGGCACGGCGCGACCTTCGCGGCGAGCGGGTTGGTGCCGCCTGACGCCGGGAGCGGTCCGTTTGCGGTCGTCGACGAGTCCGGTGCGCTGCTCGCGGTCTACGAACGGCGCGGCGGCGGTGTGAAGCCCGCGGTCGTGCTCGCGACAGAATCGGTGTCATGAGGATCTTTCGCGATCCCGCCGACGTGGTTGCCGAACCGGCCGAGCGCGCGGTCACCATCGGCGCGTTCGACGGCGTGCACCTCGGGCACCAAGCCGTTCTCCGGCTCGTGCACGACCTCGCGCAGGCGCGCGGCCTGCGTGCGACCGTGCTGACCTTCGACCGGCACCCGGCGGAAGTTGTGCGGCCGGAGTCGGCGCCGAAGTTGTTGACGAACCTCGATCAGAAGTTGGAGTTGCTCGACGCGACCGGCACGGTCGACGAGTGCGTCGTGCTCACGTTCGACATCGCGCGCAGCAAAGAACCGGCCGAGCAGTTCGTCGAAGAGTTGCTCGCGAGCGTGTTGCACGCGCGGCTCGTGATCGTTGGCGCCGATTTTCACTTCGGCTACCACCGGCACGGCGACGTTCCGTTGTTACAGCGGATGGGCGCCGAACTCGACTTCGAAACGATTGGCCTCGGTTTGGTTGCGCCGCCGGGCGGCATGGTCGGTGTTCCGTATTCGTCGACGCGCGTGCGCGAACTCCTCGCCCGGGGCGACATCGAAGGGGCGAATGCGATCTTGGGGCGCCCGCATGAGCTGCGCGTGCCGATCGAAGCTGGCGTCGGCCGCGTGCCCGACCGCGTCTGCGCGCCTGCGCCCGGTCGTTATGCCGGTGAGGTCGACGACGAACCTGCCGAAGTGCGTGTCGCCGACGGCGAGTTGCTCATCGAGCCACCGGCGGTCGACCGCGACATCGCCTCGATCAAGTTTCTCGAGCGTCTCCCGTAAGCAGTGCGCGCGCGTCGTCGACGTCGCGATGCATTTGTACGACGAGTTCGTCGACGGAGTCGTAGCGCTCTTCGCCCCGGAGCCAATGCGTGATTTCGAGCCGGGCGTGCTCGTCGTAGAGATCGCCCTCGAAGTCGAGCAAGAACGCTTCGACCAACAGCGCACCGTTCTCGGGATAGAAGGTGGGCCGGCGCCCGACATTGACCGCGGCCATGTGGCGCGACCCATCAGGCCGCGTGTACCAGCCGGCATAGACGCCTTCCGCCGGTAACGCGACGCCCGCGGCGATCGCGATGTTCGCGGTGGGAAATCCGATGGTGCGGCCGCGCTCGTCGCCGTGCTCGACGATGCCTTCGAGGGTGCAAGGGAGTTCGACCACGGCCCGCAGACTAACGAGCGACCCTCGTATGCTCGCCGACTATGACAAGGTTGCGCGACAAATGGGCCGCGGGTGAAACCGCGTTCGGCGGATGGTGCACGATGGGTTCGCCGTTCGCCGCCGAACTGATGGGGGAGTCGGGATTCGACTATGTCTGCGTCGACCTCCAACACGGACTCTCCGACTTCGAACTCGGCTGGCAGCTCGTGCAGGCGTTGCGCGCGACCAACGCGACGCCGATCGTGCGTGTGCCCTTCAACCACACGCCGTGGCCGGGCAAGGCGTTCGACGCGGGTGCCGAAGCCGTCGTCGTCCCGATGGTGAATACGCGCGCCGAGGCGGAAGCCGCAGTCGCCGCATGTCGTTACGCGCCGCTCGGTGTGCGCAGTTACGGTCCCGTGCGCGGCGCGATCGTGATCGGTGACGATCCCGTCGAAGTGAATCGGCAGGTGTTGTGTCTGTGCATGATCGAATCAGTGCGCGCAGTTGAAGCTGCTGACGAGATTTGCGCCACGCCCGGCCTCGACGGCATCTACATCGGTCCCGCCGACCTCGCGGTAAGCATGGCCGGTACGACGAAAGCGATGGGTTCCAAAGAACACGCCGACGCGATCGAAGTCGTGCGGAAGTCGTGCGCGAAGCACGGCATCAAAGCTGGAATCCACACGAGTGGAGGCGCGCAATCGCACGCGTTTGCGGATCAAGGGTTCGACATGTGCACGCTTGCGACCGACGCGACGCTTTTGCGCAACATGGTTCGTGACCAGCTCGCCGTCGCACGCGGCACGAGCAATGGCGACGCCTCAGGATCGGCCACGCCGTACGGCTGACGCTACGATCCCGCGCCATGGACATCGCGGCTTTGCTCGGTAACGACGCTGATTCGCTTCTTTCGCACGTTTCCAAGGGCATTCCGAAGGACGACCTGCATTTGCCGGGGCCCGATTTCGTGGATCGGGTGTGGACGGGGAGCGATCGCCCGGTGCAGGTACTGCGGAACCTGCAACAGCTGTACGGGAACGGCCGACTCGGTGGCACCGGTTACGTGTCGATCCTTCCGGTCGACCAAGGCATCGAGCACTCGGCCGCGGCGTCGTTCGCGCCGAATCCGAAGTACTTCGATCCCGCGAACATCGTCGAGCTCGCGATCGAAGGCGGGTGCAACGCGGTCGCGACAACGTTCGGTGTGTTGGGCGCAGTGTCGCGCACGTACGCGCACCGCATTCCGTTCATCGTAAAGCTCAATCACAACGAGCTGTTGACGTTGCCGAATCGCTTCGACCAGATCATGTTCGGTTCGGTTGCCGAGGCCTACGACCTCGGCGCGGCCGGTGTGGGCGCGACGATCTATTTCGGTTCCGACGAGTCGACGCGTCAGATCCAAGAGGTGTCGGCCGCGTTCGCCGAAGCGCACCAGCTCGGCCTGTTCACGGTGTTGTGGTGCTACTTGCGCAACAGCGATTTCAAGCAAGGCGACACCGACTATCACGTGGCTGCCGATCTCACGAGTCAGGCCAACCACATCGGTGTCACAATCGAAGCCGACATCATCAAGCAGAAGCTGCCCGAGAACAACGGCGGTTACAACGCGTTCAAGGGTTACGGCAAGACGTCGAAGCTCGTGTACGACACGCTCACAACCGACCACCCGATCGACCTCACGCGCTGGCAAGTCGCGAACTGCTACATGGGCCGCGCCGGGTTGATCAACAGCGGTGGCGCGTCGTCCGGCGCATCCGATCTCGCGGAGGCGGTGCGCACAGCCGTCATCAACAAGCGCGCGGGCGGAACGGGCTTGATCTCGGGTCGCAAGGCGTTCCAGCGTCCGACGGCCGAAGGCGTCGAACTCCTCAACGCCATCCAAGACGTCTACCTCGACACTTCCATCACCGTCGCCTAACCACCGATGCGTCGCTGATGCCGCTCAGGGCGGGTTCAGCGACGCATCGAAGATTCGGCGGATTCGTAGTTGCGGACGAACTCGTCGATCGAGTCGCCGCCGTACTTGCGCGTCGCTTCGTCGGCCAGGATCAACGCGGTCATCGTCTCGGCGACGACGCCCATCGCGGGAACCGCAGTGACGTCGGTGCGTTCCTTGAAGGAAACCGCTTCTTCTTTCGTGTTCACGTCGACGGTCTTCAACGTCGGGCGGTTCAAGGTCGCCAACGGCTTCATCGCCGCGTGGGCCACGATCAACTCGCCCGTCGACATGCCGCCTTCGATGCCACCGGCGAGCGTCGATTCGCGCGCGTAGCGCTCCGCAGAAGCGTCCCAGGTGATCGGGTCGTGCGCTTCCGACCCGAGCCGGCCCGCGACCTCGAAGCCGTCGCCGATCTCGACGCCCTTCACCGCTTGAATGCTCATCAACGCTTGCGCGAGGCGGGCGTCGAGCTTGCGGTCCCAGTGCACGTGCGAACCGAGACCCACCGGCACGCCGTACGCGAGCACTTCGACGACCCCGCCGAGCGAGTCGCCTTCCTTTGCGGCCGCCTTGATCTCGGCGACCATCGCTTCTTCGGCGTCGGGGTCGAACGAGCGCACCGGCGACGCGTCGACGCGCTCCAGATCCGCGGGCGTCGGTCGCAACCCCGGTTTGGCGCGCGCCGCGCCGAGCTGTACGACGTGCGAAATCACGTCGACGCCAATGTGTCGCAACAGGACCTTCGCCACCGCGCCCGCCGCGACCCGAGAAGCCGTTTCCCGAGCCGATGCCCGTTCGAGCACGTCGCGAGCGTCGTCGAAGTCGTACTTCTGCATGCCGGCGAGGTCGGCGTGGCCGGGACGAGGCTTGGTGAGGGGCGCCGCCGTGGAGCCGGGCTCAGGCGCCATCTCGGTTTCCCACTTGGGCCACTCGACGTTGGGAATCTCGATGAACAGCGGCGACCCCAGCGTGCGGCCGTGCCGGACCCCTCCGAGCAGCATGAGCTCGTCGCGCTCGAAGCGCTGGCGGGGGCCGCGGCCGTAGCCGAGGCGGCGCCGGGCCAGCTCGTCGGCGATGTCGTCGGCCGTGAGCGGCAGGTTCGCGGGCAGGCCTTCGACGATGACGCCGATCGCGCGCCCGTGCGATTCACCGGCTGTGAGGAATCGCAACATCCGCCCAGGTTACCGTCGCTTTCGGCCCGGCCAGGGAAGATGCGGGCGGTCTGGTAGCCTGCTGCGCTGAATCAAGAGCAAACGGAAAGTTTTTCGCGCGCATGCCCGACAAGGCCGCAACGATCACCGACAACAAGCTGCACGACACTGACACGGGCTCGCCCGAGGTGCAGATCGCGCTTCTCACGGAGCGCATCCGTCATCTGACCGAGCACATGAAGGTCCACAAGAAGGACTTCCACAGTCAGCGGGGGTTGCTGATGCTCGTCGGTCGCCGGCGTCGGATGCTCGACTACCTCCGACGCAACGACGTCGAGCGGTACCGAGCGCTCATCGCGAAGCTCGGCATTCGCCGCTAGTTGATTCATGCGGACCGCCCGGGGCGGTCCGTTTTGATATTCGAAACACGCGACGAGATCAGGTTGTCAGTCGCGAGCGCCCCGCACACAAGGACGACGGGTGGGACGCTGACAACTGGGAACCGGATCCTCGCTTGACATGAGAGGAACCTCCCATGAGTGACGACCCTATGAATGATGGGGCTGTACGCGTCTCCGGCCCGATCAACGCGGCCGGACTCGAAATGACATTGGAAACCGGCAAGCTCGCGCAGCTTGCCAACGGCGCGGTCGTCGTGAGGGTGGGCGAGACCACCGTGTTGTCGACCGTCACCACGTCGAAGCCGCGTGAAGGCATCGACTTCTTTCCGCTGACCGTCGACGTCGAAGAGCGCATGTACGCGGCCGGCAAGATTCCCGGCTCGTTCTTCCGCCGCGAAGGCCGCCCGGGTGAGCAGGCGATCCTGACGGCGCGCCTGACCGACCGCCCGTTGCGCCCGTCGTTCCCCGACGACTTCCGCAACGAAGTGCAAGTGATCGCCACCGTTCTCGGTGCCGACCTCGAAAACCCACACGACGTGCCGTCGATCAACGGTGCGTCGGCCGCGCTCACTGTTTCCGGCATTCCCTTCAACGGGCCGATCGGCGCGGTGCGGCTCGCGCACCACGACGGCGAGTGGATCGCGAACCCGACGTACCAGGAAGGCGACCGCTCGACCTTCGAGATCGTGGTTGCCGGCCGCGCCCTCGACAACGGCGACGTTGCAATCATGATGGTCGAGGCCGGTGGCACCGAAGCGTCGTGGGAGCTGTACGAGGAAGGCGCACCGAAGGTCACCGAAGAAACGATCGCCGAGGGCCTCGAAGAAGCGAAGCGCTGGATCAAGGCGTCGATCGACCTGCAATCGCAGCTGCGCGAGGCCTTCATCGCGGCGCGCGGCCCGATCGACCCGATCGAGTACCTCCCGGCGATCGACTACACGCCCGAGGAATACGCGGCGGTCAAGCGCCACGCCGAGGACGCAACCGCGGCCGCGATGGCGACGGCCGACAAGAACGAGCGCAACCGCAAGCTCGACGAAATCTCCGCCGACCTCGTCGCGACGCTCGTCGGCACCTCCGACTCGCCCGGCGCGCACTACGAACGCGCGACCGAGGTGAAGCGTGCGTTCCGTTCCTTGCAAAAAGAAGTGACGCGCCGCCGGATCGTCAACGAAGGCGTTCGCATCGACGGCCGTAGCCCGGCCGACATCCGCCCGCTCTCGGCCGAGGTCGGTCTCGTTCCGACCGCGCACGGCACCGGCTTGTTCAAGCGGGGCGAGACGCAGGTGTTGTCGGTGACGACGTTGGGCATGCCCCGCATGGAGCAGATGCTCGACACGATCACCACTGACGACAAAAAGCGTTACATGCACCACTACAACTTCCCGCCGTTCTCGACCGGTGAGACCGGCCGGGTGGGAAGCCCGAAGCGTCGCGAGATCGGTCACGGTGCGCTCGCCGAGCGTGCCCTTGTGCCGGTCGTTCCCGACGCGCAGGAGTGGCCCTACACGTTGCGGGTCGTCTCTGACGTGCTCGCCTCGAACGGCTCTACTTCGATGGCGTCGGTGTGTGGTTCGACGCTGTCGCTCATGGACGCCGGCGTGCCGATCAAGGCGCCGGTTGCCGGCATCGCGATGGGTCTCGTCTTCGCGGAAGGCAAGTACACGACGCTCACCGACATTCTCGGTGCCGAAGACGCGTTCGGCGACATGGACTTCAAGGTCGCGGGAACGTCGGAGTTCGTGACCGCATTGCAGCTCGACACGAAGATCAGCGGTATTCCCGCCGACGTGCTCGGCCAAGCGTTGCGGCAGGCGAAGGAAGCGCGCCTGAAGATCCTCGACGTGATGGCGGGCGCGATCGCGGCGCCGCGCGACGACGTGCGCGACAGTGCCCCGAAGATCGTCAGCTTCGAGATCCCGATCGACAAGATCGGCGAAGTGATCGGGCCCAAGGGCAAGGTCATCAACACGATCCAGCAGGAGACCGGTGCCGACATCACGGTCAGCGACGAAGACGGTGTTGGCGTCGTGTCGATCGGTTCGAAGGACGGCGCCGCGGTCACAGAAGCGCGCCGCCGGATCGAGCTCATCCTCGACCCGCCGACCGCCGAAGTCGGTGCGGTGTACGAAGGCCGCGTCGTCAACATCACGAAGTTCGGCGCCTTCGTCAACATCCTCCCGGGCCGCGACGGTCTCGTCCACATCTCCAAACTCGGTCGCGGCAAGCGCATCGACCGTGTCGAGGACGTGCTTTCGCTGGGCGACGAGGTGATGGTCAAGGTCGACGACATCGACCAGAACGGCAAGCTGTCGTTGTCGATCGTCGGCGAAGACGGCGAGCCGCTTCCGGGAAGCGACGCAGGTGGTTCCGGCAACGGTGAGGCGCCGCGCGCTCGTGAGCCGCGTGGTGACCGTCCCGAGTCGGCGTCGTTCGAATCCTTCTGGGAAGACCAAGCAAAAGAAGAGTTCGGCGACCTGGGCCCGGGTGAAGAGCCGGCGCCGGCACCGGCCGGTGGCCGCGGTGGCGACCGTCGTGGTGGCGGTCGTTCACGCGGCGGACGCGGTCGCGGCGGCCCGCGCCGCTGACGCGCGTGATCGAGCGAACACGCCGACCCTCAGGTCTGCGCATCGTCACGGAGTCGCTGCCCGCGCTGCGCTCCGTGACGCTCGGCGCGTGGGTCGGCAGTGGTTCGCGCGACGAAGGCCCGCACGAGTGGGGCGCGAGCCACTTCCTCGAGCACCTGCTGTTCAAGGGAACGGAAACGCGCGGCGCGCGTGAGATCGCCGAAGCGGTGGAATCGGTTGGCGGCGAGATGAACGCGTTCACCACGCACGAGCAGACCGTGTTCTACGTGCGGGTCCCGGACGTGCATTTCGAGATGGCGTTCGGCGTGCTCGCCGACGTGCTCTGGTTCCCCGCGTTCCGGGAGACCGATGTCGAGTCGGAACGGAATGTGATTCTCGAAGAGATCGGCATGCGCGACGACACGCCCGACGATCTCGTGTTCGAGCTGTTTTCACAGTCGATGTTCCCCGAGCATCCGCTCGGACGCGAAGTGTTGGGGAGCGAAGCGTCGATCCGCGCGATGAAGCGCGACGACATCGCGGCGTATCACGGCGCGCATTACCGGCCTTCGAACGTCATCATGGCAATCGCGGGCAACGTCGAGCACGCCCGAGTCGTCGAGCTTGCGGATGCTGCATTCCCGGCCGAAACCGACGACCGCCCCGGCCGCTCGGAACACGATCCCGCCCCGCCGGTGCGTTTGGCGGTCTCGCATCGCGACACCGAGCAGGCGCACGTCGTCACCGGAATGCGTGGGCTGCCCGCGCTCGACCCCGACCGCTACGCGCTCACGATCGTGAACCAGGTCCTCGGCGGCGGCATGTCGTCGCGCTTGTTCCAGGAAGTGCGCGAAGAACGAGGGCTCGCGTACTCGGTGTATTCGTTCCACGCCGGCTTCGCCGACGCCGGTTACGTCGCGGTCTATGCCGGCACTGCGCCCGAACGCGTGCACGAGACGCTCGACGTCGTCACGGCGGAGTTCGAGCGCCTCGTCAACGACGGCTTGTCGAGTGCTGAACTCGATGCCGCCAAAGGCCATCTCACCGGGTCACTGCAGATGTCGTTGGAGACGTCGGCGAGCCGCATGCGGCGGCTGGGCCGGTCCGAGATGCTCGAAGGCGACGTGCCGAGCCTCGACGAGGTCGTCGGCCGGATCGAGCGCGTCACTCCCGACGACATCACGCGCGTCATCGACCGCGTCTTCAAAGAAGCCCCGCGCACGCTCGCCGTCGTCGGCCCCCACGACGAATCCGAATTCGCCTGAGCGACGTTGCGTCCCAAAACCGTCCCACAGACGGCTGAGGGACGCATCGTTTACGCTGCTGGCGTGATCAAGGTCGGAGTGTTCGGTGCGGGTGGGCGGATGGGCCGCACCGTCTGTGGCGCAGTCGCCGGTGCCGACGGCATGGAGCTCGTCGCAGCCGTTGATCCCTTCCACGCTGGTGAAGAGGTCGAAGGCGTCGCCATCGCCGGGTCGGCCGATGCGCTCGCGCAAGCCCGCGCGCAGGTTGCGGTCGACTTCACGCTCATCGACGCCGCGCGGCGAACGTACGCTGGTGCGCGGAGAACGGTGTCCACGCCGTCGTGGGGACGACGGGCTTTGGCGATGCCGAACTCACCGAGCTGGCGACGCAATTCGACCAGTCGACCTCGAACGCCGTGATCGCTCCGAACTTTGCGATCGGCGCGGTCTTGATGATGCGCTTCGCCGAGCTCGCGGCGCCGTACTTCGAGACCGCGGAAGTCATCGAGTTCCACCACAACCAGAAGATCGACGCACCCTCGGGCACCGCGATGCTGACCGCGCAGCGCATTGCCGCGGCTTCGAAGGACTGGGACCACGATCCCACCACGAAGCACACCGCGGCCGGTGCGCGGGGCGGCACCGTCGACGGCATCCCCGTGCACGCCGTGCGCATGCACGGCATGGTGGCGAGTCAGGAGGTCGTGTTCGGCACGACGGGCCAGAGCCTCACCGTGCGCCACGACACCTACGACCGGTCGTCGTTCATGCCGGGTGTGCTGCTTGCCGTTCGGCGGGTAGCAGATGTACCAGGGCTGACCATCGGCCTCGATCCGTTATTGGGCTTTTAAGCGGAGTTCGGCGGCTACCGCGCGGTAGCGTTCGTCCGCCTCCGGGGGGAGCGGATGTCGGACGAACTTCTTTCGGTCGAAGACGTGCGCGTCGAGTTCGGTGGCATCGTCGCGCTCACAGACCTGTCGTTCACCATCGAACGAGGCCAGATCTGCGCTCTGATCGGCCCGAACGGTGCGGGCAAGACGACGCTCTTCAACGTCATCAGCCGGCTGTACACGCCGACCGAAGGCACGGTCACATTCGACGGGCAGAACCTGCTCAAGCTCCCGCCGCACCGCATCGCGCGGCTCGGTATCGCGCGCACCTTCCAGAATCTTGCACTGTTTCCGGCGTTGAGCGTGCTCGAGAACGTGCGCGTCGGCGGTTATTCGGTCCGCATCTCGCGTGCCGCCGCGCTGGAAGTGCTCGACCGGCTCGGTCTCGCCGATATCGCGCAACGGCCCGCGGTGGGCTTGCCGTACGGCACGTTGAAGCGCATCGAGATTGCGCGTGCGCTCGCGGCGCGGCCCAAGCTGTTGATGCTCGACGAACCGGCCGCCGGTCTGACGCACTCCGAGGTCGACGAGTTGGGCGAGCTCGTTCGTCAGCTGCGCGACGAAATGCACTTGACCGTCCTGCTGGTCGAGCACCACATGGCAATGGTGATGTCGATCTCCGACAACATTGTCGTGCTCGACTTCGGCAGCCGCATCGCGCAGGGTCCGCCCGCTGAGGTGCGCGCCAACCCGAGGGTGATCGAGGCCTACTTGGGAACGTCCGCGTGAGCTTGCTCGCGGTCTCGGATCTGCACGCGGGCTACGGGCAGGTTCAGGTGCTGCGCGGCCTCGACTTCACGGTCGACGAAGGCGAAGCGGTCGTGATTCTCGGTGCCAACGGCGCCGGCAAGACCACAACGCTGCGTGCGCTGTCCGGCATGGTCGACGCGCACGGCGACATCGAGTTCGCAGGAAAACAGATCGCCGGCCTGCAGACGGAACGGATCGCGGCGCTCGGTCTCGCGCACGTGCCCCAGGGCCGCGGCACGATCGTCGACCTGACCGTCGAGGAGAACCTGCGCGCCGGCGCGTACCTTCGCAAAGACCGGAAAGCCGTCGAAGCCGATCTCGACCGCTGGTACGAGATCTTTCCGCGGCTCGGCCAGCGCCGGACCCAAACGGCGGGCCGCATGAGCGGTGGCGAGCAGCAGATGCTCGCGATCGCACGTGCGCTCATCTCCCGCCCGAAGCTCGTGTTGCTCGACGAGCCTTCGCTCGGCCTGGCGCCGATCGTCACGCAGGAACTGTTCCAAGTGCTCGGCGATCTCAACGCCAAAGAGGGCTTGTCGATGCTCGTCGTCGAACAGAACGCCGGGCTCGCGCTCGGCATCGCGCGCCGCGGCTATGTGCTCGAAGCCGGTTCGATTGTCGTTACCGGTACGGCCGACGAACTCGCCAACAACGACGACGTACGCCGCGCGTACTTGGGGATCTGAGCCCGCATGTCACTTTTCTTCACGCAGGTGCTCATCGGTGTCGGGAACGGCGCGGTCTACGCGTCGCTCGCGCTCGCGTTGGTTCTGATCTTCAAGACGACCGGCATCTTGAACTTCGCACAGGGCGAGATGGCGCTCTACTCGACGTACCTCGTGTGGTACTTCACGCAGCGGGGCTGGCCGGTGTGGCTGAGCATCCTGCTTGCGGTCGTGCTCTCGTTCATCGGTGGCGCGTTGATCGAACGCATCGTGCTCCGGCCCGTCGAAAAAGCATCTCCACTGGTGTTGGTGATCGTGACGATCGGCTTGTTCCTCGCGATCAACTCGATCGTCCAGGTGCAGTTCGGCTCCGACCAGAAGATTTTGCACGCGGCCTACGCCCAGAACGTGTGGCGACCGGGCGGTGTGCAGATCTCCACCGACTTGCTGGTGCTGCTCGGTGCGCTGGCCGTCGAGTGTGCGGTGCTGTACCTGGTCTTGCAACGAACGAAGATCGGCCTCGCGGTGCGCGCCGTCGCGTCGAACTCGGAGTCGAGCCGGATGCTCGGCATTCCGGTCGGACGGATGCTGATGTTCGGCTGGGGTACGGCGGCCGCGCTCGGCTGCATCGCCGGTTGTCTCGTCGTGCCGGCTGCGCAAGGCGGAGGCGGCGTGCTCGTGCCGTCGTCGATGCAGTCGATCCTCGTGTTTGCGTTCGCGGCGGCCGCGCTCGGCGGATTCGACAGCATCATCGGCGCGGTCGTCGGCGGCATGATCGTCGGCGTTGCGCAATCCCTCACGATTCAATACTTCAAGTCGCTCTCCGACATCGTGCTGATCGTGCCGTTCGGCATCATCCTGCTGGTCCTGTTGTTCCGGCCCGCGGGGTTGTTCGGCAAGCCCCAAGTGGAGCGCGTGTAGATGTCGGGGCTGCGCCGTTTCATCTGGGGCACGATCGCGTCGATCGTCGTGCTCGCGTTCTTGCTCGTCCTGCCGCATCACGCGAATTCGGATCAGACGCAGGTGTGGTCGCAAGCGATCTATTTCGGGATCGCCGCGATGGGTCTCAACATTCTCACGGGGTACAACGGCCAGGTGTCAATCGGTCACGGCGCGTTCTTCGTGCTCGGTGCGTACACGAGCGCGCTGCTGATCCACGACCACGGGTGGTCGTTCCTGCCGACGCTCCCGATCGCGGCGCTGTTGTGCTTCATCGTCGGGGCGCTGGTCGGCTTCCCGGCGCTGCGCGTGAAGGGCCTGTATCTCGCGCTCGTCACGCTCGGACTCGCCGTCGTGTTACCGAGCCTCATCAACCACTACGTGCACCAGCCCGGTGGCACCAGCCTCGTTTCGGTTTCCGCGAAGTCGGTACAGCCGCCGAACTGGGTCCCGCTTTGGATCTCGCGGCTCCACCGCGACGATCAATGGGCGTACTACGTCACGCTGCTCCTCGCGTTGATCGGGCTCGCCGGCGTGTACGCGATCCGAGTGCTGCGGTTCGGGCGCTCGTTGATTGCGACGCGTGACCATGAAGCCGCCGCGGAAACCGTCGGTATCAACATCGCGCAGACCAAGGTGCTCGCGTTCGGCGTCAGCGCGTTGTACGCCGGCATCGCCGGTTCGTGTTCCGTTCTCGTGGCGCCGCACCTCGCGAGCGGAACCGATCCGATTGTCACGTTCCAGATCTCGATCCAGTTTCTCGTCGCGGTGGTCGTCGGCGGCACCGCGACAATCGTCGGCCCACTGCTCGGCGCGTGGTTCGTCGTGTTCTTGCAGCGCTACATCACCGACTATTCGCATACGAACGGAAGCGGTTTCATCCACCGCCAACTGTCGAACCCGGCAGCTACGCCTGCGATCTTCGGCATCGTGTTGATCTTGTTCGTCTACGTGCTGCCCGACGGGTTCGTCGGTGGCGCCAAGCGGCTTGCCGCGCGGATCGGGCGGCGCGGGCCGCCGCAGCCCGCGCAACCAGCTCTTACAACCGAAAGGACATGAGTATGAACACATCCCGACGCCGGGGCATCGGACGGTCGGCGGTGGTGCTCGCGCTGGTCGCGACACTGTCGCTCGTAGCCGCGGCATGTAGCAGCAGCAGTCGCAATGCCAACTCGAACACCGGCACTACTGCTGCGGGCGGTGGCACCGGTGCAACGACGATCGACACGTCGAACTGCACCGGCAACATGACCGACGGCATCTCCGGCAACACGATCACGCTCGGAACGAGCTTGCCGCTGTCGGGCACGTACTCGGCGTTCAAGGCGATCCTGCAGGGCGAGCAGTCGTACTTCAGTTACCTCAACGCGCAAGGCGGCGTGACCGTCGCGGGCAAGCAGTACCAGATCAAGCTGACTGCGCTCGACGACCAGTACGACGCGGCGAAGACCGCGACGAATATTCAAACGCTGGTCAACCAAGACCACGTGTTCGGTTTGTTCAACGTCGTCGGCACGAAGAACAACATCGGGGCGCGTGACTTCATCAACAGCACGTGCGTGCCCGACCTGTTGATCGCATCGGGCGCGATCCAGTGGGGCAACCCGAAGTTCCCGTGGATGCTCGGCTCCGAGCTGGTTCCGTACCCCGACGAGATGTACACGTTCGTCAACTACTTGAAGCAGACGAAGCCCAACGCCACGATTGCGGTGCTCTACCAGAGTGACGACTTCGGGCAGTCGTACCTCCAGTCGCTGCAGGAATTGATCAAGGGCACGCAGCTGACGATCAAGGCGAAGGAGTCGTACGACGCCAACAATCCGCAAGTTGCGTCGCAGGTGACGTCGCTCGCGGCGAGCAAAGCTGACGCGTTCGTGCTCGGCGGCACGCTCCTCGCGTGCCCTTCGGCGTTGAACGCGGCGGGCGCGGCCGGTTGGAAGCCGATCACCTACATGTCGGGCACCTGCGTGTCGAAGCTGTTGTTGACGGCGGCCGGTCAGAACGCGAACGGCGTGTTGACTGTGACCCCGCTGCTCGACCCCGCGAACCCGGCGAACGCGTCGAACCCGGCGATGCAGCTCTACAAGACCAACATCCAGAAGTACGGCACCGGTGCGGACCCAACCGACGGCATCGTCGCCTACGGATGGACGACCGGCGCGCTGATGGCCAAGATCCTCGAGTTGTCACCGAAGCTCGATCGGGCGTCGGTGATGAACGTCGGGCGCAACATCCCGGGCGTCAGCGGTATCGGCCTCCAGTTGGCGAACTCGACGTGGACGACGTCGATGCAGCCGCCGGACTGGTTCATCGGTGAGACGTTCCAACTCATCAAGTGGGACGCCTCGGCCGGTCACTCCGATCCGGTTGGTGGGCTGACCGATCTCAACGGCAAGACGGCGGATTTGTCGGCCGCGACGAACTTGCTGAACAGCTAACGCACGTCCTGTACGCGAGTTGCGAGGGCCTCGAGGTCGGTTTCGATCTCGAGGCCCGCTCGCGTGCGCAGCCATTCGGCGTTGCGCGCGTGCAGATCGTTCGACGCGTCGAAGCGATTGAGGTAGGTGACGAGCGGCGAGAGTTCGCCGAGTGCTTCCGCCATCGCGCGGACGAGGTTGATCGTGCCCAAGCCGGCATCGGCGACGAGAACCGTGAGCGCGGGCTGGATCGTCGCGATGAGCACACGCGTGTCGCCGTCGTCGGCGATCGGTGAAAGCAGGCCGCCCGCACCTTCGACAAACGTGATGCCAGTCGGCGGCGCGTGCAGTTCGTCGGCGAGGTCGTCGATCGTGAACGCGGGTTGATGCAGCGCGGCGGCCGCCATCGGGGGCGCCATGGGTGTTGCGTAGCAGCGGTGAGGCGGACACACGTCGTCAACCGGTTCGCCGGTTGCCGCGGCGAGCACGACGGCATCGGTTGTGGTGTCGGTCGGCGCAAACGACTGCACTGGCTTGCGGGCGTGGACTTCGATCGCGCGTCGTTTCAATTCTTGCGCGAGCGCGGCCGTTACATGGGTCTTGCCGACTTCGGTGCCCGTGCCCGTGACGACGATGAGCGTCACCGCGTTGGCACCGAACCCAGCACGGCCGCGAGGGCTTCGAGCAGCGCGTCGACCTCCGCGTCGGTGTGCGCGGCGGAGAGTGTGACGCGCAAGCGTGATGTGCCCGGCGCAACCGTCGGCGGGCGGATCGCGGGCACGAGAATGCCGCGTTCGAGCAACGTGGCCGCCGCGGCGACGGTTGCGGTTTCTTCGCCGATGACGAACGGGATGATGGGTGACGGGTGGTCGGGCCGGACGCGGTCGACAAGTGCTCGGAGGCGCGCGACCAACGCTTCGCCTTCGGGTGAACGAAGGACTCGCAGCGCGGCGAGCGCGGCCGCGGTATCGGCCGGCGTCGGTGCGGTCGTGAAGATGTACGGCCGCGCCAGGTTCTCGACGAGTTCGACGTAACGGGTGGCACCGGCGACGAACCCACCCAGCGAGCCGAGCGTTTTCGACAGCGTGCCGACCCGCAACACGTGCTCGGGCGTCGGCTCCGACAACTCGGGCCCGAGTACTGCGTGTGCTTCGTCGACGACGAGGAACGCGCCTTCCTGCGCACACAACTCGACGAGTTCCGCGACCAGCGCGCGGTCGCCGTCCATCGAGAACACAGTGTCGGTGACGACGAGCGCGCGGCGGGCGCCGCGGTTGCGCAAGAGTGCGCGCGAGCGCGTCGAGGTCGTTGTGGCGGTAGATCTCCACGTCGCCGCGTGCGAGCCGGCACCCGTCGATGATCGACGCGTGGTTGCGTTCCTCGGAACAGATCAACACGCCGTCGCGCCCGAACGTCGTCAGGACGCCGAGGTTCGTCGCGAAGCCGGTGGGGAAGAGGGCCACGCGTTCGCAGCCTTTCCAGTCGGCGAGCTCTTGTTCCAGTTCGTCGTGCACCGCGCGCGAGCCGACGATCAAGCGCGCCGACCCGCTTCCTGTGCCGTCGCGGTCGAGTGCTTCGTGGGCTGCTGCAATCACAGCCGGATGTTGCGTGAGCCCGAGGTAGTCGTTCGATGCGAACACGATCGGACCGCCCGCCGGCACCGTGCGCGGCGCGCGCCAACGACCCGACGCGCGGATCTCGTCGGCTTGCATCTGGGCCCACGCGTCCCACGTCACGGCGCGCACGTCTCGTCGATGGCGTCACCCAGCACGTGCACGATGCGATGGAGTTCCTGCGACGTGATCGTGAGCGGCGGCATCAACACGACCGTGTCGCCGATCGGTCGCAACAACACGCCCCGCTCCACGCTTGCGGCCGACACGCGCCGGCCCCAGCGGAGTCCTTCGCCCGTCGGCGCAAGCTCGACGCCGCCCATCAAACCTTCGAGGCGCACGTCTTTGACCGCGGGCTTGGCGGCGATCCGGTCGTCGAGCAAACCCCGCAGCTCGTCCGAGCGTTCCCGCACGTTGACGAGCACATTCCACGCGTCGAGGAGTTCGAGATGGCGGAGCGCGACGGCGGCCGCGAGCGCGTTCCCGCCGTACGAGTGGCCGTGGTACAGCGTGCGCGCGCCGAGGTCGTCGCCCAAGAACGCATCGAAGACCGGTCCGCTCGCAACCGTGACCGACATCGGCAAGTAGCCGGCGGTCATGCCTTTGCCGAGGCACATGAGATCGGGGCGAATGCCGGCTTTCTCACTCGCGAACAATGTTCCCGTGCGGCCGAAGCCGGTCGCGATCTCGTCGCAGATGAGCAACACGTCGTGGTCGGCGCACGCGCGCGCGAGCGCGCGCAACCCGTCCGCATCGGCAAGCTGCATTCCCGCCGCGGCTTGCACGAGCGGTTCGACAATGACGGCTGCGAGTTCGGGCGCGTGCTCGGCAACCATCGCGGCCGCGCCCTCCAGATCGGGCGCGCGCAATACCGGAAAACGCAACGGATCGAAGATCTCGCTGCCGAAGCCGTCGTCGCCGACCGACAACGCGCCGATCGTGTCACCGTGGTACGCACCACTGAGTGCAAGAAACTGCGTACGCCCACGCTCGCCCCGATTGACCCAGTACTGGAACGCGATCTTCAGCGCTTGTTCGACGGCCGACGCGCCGTCGGAGGCATAGAGAAAATGCGGTGCGTCGACCGGCACGACGCGTGCCAACGCTTCCGAGAGCTCGATCACAACTTGATTGCCGTTGCCGAGCATCGTGGAGTGGGCGCCGCGCTTGAGCTGTTGGATGATCGCGTCGTCGAGTTCGGGAACGCAGTGCCCGAGCGTGGTGACCCACAACGACGAGATCGCATCGAGGTAGCGCCGGCCGTCGACGTCGATCAGGTCGTGGCCTTCGGCGCGCTCGACGACGATGGGCGCGTTCTCGGCGTAGCTACCCATCTGGGTGAAGCCGTGCCACACCACAGCCGCGTCGCGCTGCACCCATTCGTCGTTTGTACTCACAGCGCCGATTTTGCCGCACAATGTTCCGCGTGACCCAAGCCGACCCGCTGACCCAGCGCGACCGGTTGCTCGCGGCGACCTACCGCTGCGTCGAGCGGTTCGGGCTCGGCAAAACCACGGTCGAAGACGTGGTGAAGGAGTCGGGCGTCTCGCGGGCGACGATCTACCGGCAGTTCCCGGGCGGCCGCGACGAGCTGCTGCTCGAGACCGTCGGGTGGGAGCTGGCGAACTACTTCAACGAGCTCGCCGACCATGTGCGCGACGCGCCCAATCTCGCCGAACTGTTGCAGCGGGGGCTGGAGTTCGCCCACCGGTCGGTAACCGAACACGCCGTCCTCAACAAGATCATGGACACCGAGCCCGAACGGCTCCTGCCCTTGCTCACGACGGAGTCGACCAAGACGCTGCCGTTCATCGCCGATTTCCTGCAGCCGTACCTGCGGCGGGAAGCCGACGCCGGCCGTCTCCGCCCCGGGGTCGACCTCGATCGGGCTGCCGAATACCTGGCCCGAGCGATCTTGTCGCTGATCGGGGCGCCCGGGCGCTGGGATCTGGCCGATCCCAGCCAGGTCGCGGAACTCGTCCGGACCGAGCTCCTGGGCGGCATCTCCGCCTGATTCCGCCCCTGTTTGGACCGTTTCCACCCCTATAGCGGCGGAAACGGTCCAAACAGGGTCTGGGCGGGGGAAGAAATGTGACGCGCGACACATTGACGATGAGACAACCAACGACTAATTGTCTCAGGTACATGCCCGTTCGCACCGGTCCCGATCTCGTCCTCGACGCCACCCTCGCCTGCATCGCGCGCGTCGGGCTGACCAAGACGACGCTCGACGACGTCGCCCGCGAAGCCGGTTGCGCCCGCGCCACCGTCTACCGCTACTTCCCGGGCAAGCAGCCGCTGCTCGCCGCGCTCGTCGCCCGCGAGGTCGACACGCTGCAGACCCAACTCCTCGGCGCCGCAGCCGACGCGCCGAACCTCGCCGACGCGACGACCGCCGTCATCACGACCGCGGCGCACGCGCTCGCGCATCACCGGGCGCTCGTCTTCCTCACGACGCACGAACCCGAAGTGCTGCTGCCGTACCTCGCGTTCGAACGCGAGAGCGTGGTGCTGATGGTCGCGGCCGAAATGGTTGCGCCCGCGTTCACACGGTTTCTGTCCGAAGCGCACGCGATCCGGCTCGGGGAATGGATCGCGCGCCTGACCATGTCGTACCTGTGCTCACCGTCCGAACACTTCGACGTGTTCGACGCCGTGCAGGTTCGTGCTCTTGTCGACGATTTCGTCTTGCCGGGGTTCGCGTGGGCGGCCGGCGCATTCGAAGGAGTATCGCAATGACCACCAATCACGAACTCATCGGTCGCGACGAGATCAACGACCTCGAAGCGATTCTCTCGGTCACGAACACGTCGGTCGACGAGACGTTGCACAATGTCAACGCCAATCTCGACGCCGTGTTCACATGGGACTACGAGCGCAGCCGGGCACCACTGGTCAAGCTCTACGAGAAGGCCAAGACGTCGCAGTGGAACGTCACAACTGATCTCGACTGGTCGATCGACGTCGACCAGGAGAAGTTGGCGCTCAACGAGATGAACCGCGAAGACGTGCAGTTCTTCAGCGACGCGGTCGACCTTTCGGGCACACCGTTCGAGAAGTGGACCGAGAAGGAATGGGTCCAGCTCGCGATCGAGGGTCAGAACTGGACGCTGTCGCAGTTCATGCACGGCGAGCAGGGGGCACTGATCTGCACGGCGCGCATCGTCGAGACCGTGCCGTGGATCGACGCCAAGTACTACGCGGCGACGCAGGTGATGGACGAAGCCCGTCACGTCGAAGTGTTCGCCAAGTACCTCGATGAGAAGCTCTCGGGTCACTACCCGATCAACGCACACCTCGGCCTGCTGCTCGACGACATCCTCACCGACAGCCGCTGGGACATGACCTACCTCGGCATGCAGATCATGGTCGAGGGCCTGGCGCTCGCCGCGTTCGGCTTCATGCACCAGATGACGACCGAACCGTTGCTCAAGCAGTTGTTGCGTTACGTGATGAGCGACGAAGCGCGCCACGTTGCGTTCGGTGTCTTGTCGTTGCAGGAGTACTACAAGGAACTCAGCGACGCTGAGATGAAGGACCGCCAGGAGTTCACGTTCGAAGCTGCGGTCCGCATGCGCGACCGGTTCTTGCAGCAAGAAGTCTGGGACCGCATGGGCGTCGACGTAAAGGACGCACTGCGCCTGGTCATGGCCGACGAGGGCCGGGCGATGTTCCAGAACATCTTGTTCTCGAAGATCGTGCCGAACTGCAAGAAGCTCGGCTTGCTCGAGCGCAACGACGCCTGGCTGCGCAAGCGTTTCACCGAACTCGGCGTGATCCAGTTCGAAGACTGGGTCGACACCGGCGAGGAATACGCCATGCTCGACGAGGTCGCCAAGGACCGCGCCGAAGCCAGCTAATCGATCTCACGCACTCGCGTTTCGAAGGAGCGTCGTAGATGGGCGGTGAGCGCCCACAGCGACGCTCCTTTCGCGTTCGGTGATCTCGGCGGGTCGTCACATTCCTGATCGCTGTTTCGTCAGGCAATACGAAGCCAGACCGAAGCGAGCGACGAGAGGTGATCGACATGAAGACGCTGACGTGCAAGCAACTGGGCGGACCGTGTGAACGGCAACTGCACGGAAAGACGGCCGACGAGGTCATCAAGGCGCAGGATCGCCACCTGAAGGAAGCCGTCGCGAGCGGCGACGAGACGCACGCGGGCGCGCTGAAGGAAATGAAGGGCCGCTGGAAGCACCCGTTCGCGGCGATGGGCTGGTACCGCGCGGCCAAGCGCAGCTTCGCCGAGGTTTCCGACAGCTAGCGATTGATGGCGCCGACGCGCAGCGGTGGCGAGTTCCGCAACGGCTGCACCGCATCGGACGGCGGAATCGGACCGCCGGCGTCGCCCGGCATGCACAGGTCGGGTCCGTGGGCGAGTGCAGGGGCCGGGAGCACGGGAGGATCGATGAAATGCGGCCGGCCGTTGAACTTCAACGAATCGAAGAGGTTGTCGGCGTTCGCATCACGGAATGTCATCGCGCCGAGGTTCCACTTCGTTTCTACGAACTTGAGTACCGACGTGTGATCGTGCACAACGCGCGACACGTAGTTGTGGCGCGCGTACGGCGACACCAAGACCGACGGAACTCGGAAGCCGTAGCGGTCGTAGCCGCCGGGTAAGAGCTGCGCGGTCGTGTCAATCCCGGGCGGGATGTCGTCGGGCGCGACGGCACGCGGTGGCGCAACGTGGTCGTAGTAGCCGCCGTGTTCGTCGTAGGTCCAGATCAACAACGTCTTCGGCCACGAAGGCCCGTGCATCGCCGCGTTGATGACACTGGCGGCGAACTGCTCGCCGACGCGCAGGTCTTGCGGGTTCTCCTCGGATTGGGTCCCGAAGTTGGGATCAACGATGCAGAACGACGGCAACGTGCCGGCGCCGGCGTCCTTGAAGTATTGAGCGATCGGTGTGAAGTTCGACGGGTACTTCGACAGCGTCTCGAGGATGATCGCGGCCGATGGCTGATCCGTGAAGTAGTTGCGCCACGAGATGCCGTGCGCGGCGAAACGATCGAAAATCGTCCCGTTGGGAGGCGGAGGTGCGGTCAGTCCTTCTGTTGTCGTCGTCACGATGCCTGCCGCCGTACCGGCCATCAAGAACCGGCGATTGGGATAGGTCTGCGCGAGCACCGAACAGAACCAGCGATCGCAGACCGGGAACGTTTGCGCGAGCCCGTAATAGAACGGGATATCGGACTCGTCCCAGAATCCCATCGAAACGGGTCCACTGCCCTTGACGAATCCGTCGTTGCGCCCGTTGTCAAACGCGGTGTGGCTCGCGTTCCAAGCTTGGCTCGGCACGCTGTGCAGCTGACATGTCGACGGCATATGAAATGCGCGCAGATACAAGTCGTTCTGGTACGGGTTTGCGTCGAGCGGACGCTTGTTGTGGTCTACGCGGAAACCATCACCGCGACGGAGCATGCCGAAGTGATCGTCGTAGGAGTGATTCTCCATCATCAACACGATGATGTGCTCGATCTGCGGGAGTGTGTCGACTCCTTCAGGCAACTTGGGAAACGGGCGCGAACCGGGCGCAAGGAGTCCGTGCCTCGGCAACCCTTTCTGCGGAGCGGCCCACGCCGACATGCCGCGCAGCACGCCGCTCCCCGAAACACTCGCGACCGCGGCGCCGGCACCGACGGCGCCAATCGCCTTCAACATCTGCCGACGACTCATCCCGTCTTCGCGCACAGCATCACCCTTCACCGACGGATGCCGTCACCGTACCCACGCGCGCTTCGCTCGGTCCGGGCGCGCCCAAAACGCGAGCAGATTGCCCGGTGTGCGTGCGTCTCTGCCCTCAAATCGTCGGCGCGGTCGCGGTTGAGGCGGGCGACGTAACGTTCCCACCGTGGCACGACGTGATGCTCTTCCGATTCGTTCGCTGCTCTACACGCCCGGCGATCAAGAGCAGCGCATGGTCGATAATGCTGCATCGGGTGCCGATGCCTTGTTCCTCGACCTCGAGGAGCCCAGAACGCCGTGCACCGAGTCGACGCGCGTCACGGCGCGCAAGCTTGTACGCGAGTTCTTGGAGAACGCACCGACCGGAAAAGGCGCGCCTCGCTATTTCGTGCGCGTGCAGCCGGTGTCGTCAGGAATGACGCTGCGCGATCTCGACGCCGTGATGTGCCCGCAGTTGACGGGCGTGCTGCTGCCCAAGATCACAGGCCCCGCTGACGTCCATGCCGCCGATGGCATCTTGCGATGCGTCGAAACTGAGCACGGCGTGTCGGTCGGTGCGACCGCGTTGTATCCGATTCTGGAGAACGCCCAAGCGATCCGGCAGGCGTACGAAATCGCGACGGCCTCCGACCGCGTCGCCTACATGGGGGGCGCGATCTCGCGCTTCGGAGACATCGCCGCATCGATCGGCTTCCGTTGGACGCGTGAAGGCCGGGAGACCCTCTTCATCCGGGAAAAGGTCCTCATTGACGCGGTCGCGGCCGGTATCAAGTATCCGATCAGCGGTATGTGGGGCGGTGCCAACGACGATCTCGACGGACTGCGCACCTGGTTGCGCGAACTCCGCGACATCGGATACTTCGGCATGATGATGGGCAACGCCGAACACGTCCCGATCGTCAACGAGGCGTTCACACCGACCGCCGAAGAGATTGCGTACTGGCAAGAGCTCGACCGGCTCACGAACGAGGCCGAGTCGGCCGGCACGCGTGTGTTGCACGGCGATCCCAACCAAGGCGAAGGCCACGAGGTGCACATCGCGCACGTTGCAACCGCGCGCAAGCTCTTGGCTTGGGCGCACGAGCTGGGAGTGGTCGCGTGACGCGCGCCGCGGAGATTCGCGCGAGCCTCTCGCATCCGATCGTGGATGCCGACGGGCATTTCGTCGAGCTGGGTCCGATCCTGAACGAAGAAGTGCTCACGTACATCGGCGAGATGGGCGGGCGCGAGCTGCGCGATCGGTACGTGCAACGGAGTGGTGTGACCGACACGTCGACGGTGCTCGCCGAGCACGCGGCGACACGTGAGAGTGCCGGGTGGCAGGCAATGCCGTCGTGGTGGGGTTGGCAAACCGAGAACACGCTCGACCGAGCCACCGCGCATCTGCCGCAGCTGCTGTACGAACGGCTCGACGAGTTCGGTATCGACGTCTCGATCTTGTATCCCTCGATGACGTTGTCGTATCTCGAAATCCACGACGACGATCTCGCCGCGCTCCGCTGCCGCGCCGCGAACCGCTATCTCGCCCGGCTCTTCGCGGGCAAAGAAGACCGGTGCATTGTCGGCGCGCTCGTGCCGATGACCAATCCGAAGATGGCAGTCGACGAACTCGAGTTCGCGGTTCGCGAGCTCGGCTTCAAGACCGCGGTGTTCGCCGGGCACGCGCGCCGGCCGATCGAAGCCGACGGAATCGCCTATCGACTCGACACGTTCGGCATCGACAGCGCATTCGACTACGACCCGCTCTGGGCGAAGTGCATCGAACTGGGCGTGGCGCCGGTGTTTCACTCGTCGTTGCAATCGCATCGCGTCACGCGCTCGACGACTTCGTATGTGTACAACCACGTCGGAGGCCTGGCGGCAAACCACGAATCGTTGTGCAAGTCGTTGTTCCTCTCGGGAGTCACGCATCGGTTCCCCGAGTTGCGCGTGGGCTTCCTGGAAGGTGGAGTCGCATGGGCGTGCGCTTTGTTCGCCGATCTCGTTGGTCACTGGGAGAAGCGCAACGGGAACTCGATCGGCGCACTTGACCCCGACCGTCTCGACGTCGACGCGCTCATGGAACTCTTCGAGCGTTACGGTGACGATCGGGTGCGCGAGTCAGCTGCCGCCCTGCATGCGTACTTCACCCGTCCGGCTGCTCGCCCCGAACAGCTCGACGAGTTCGTGGCGGCGGGCTTACGCACGGTGACCGATCTCCGTGACCGCTTCGTCCCGAACTTTTACTTCGGGTGCGAAGCTGATGACCGTCTGACCGCGTGGGCGTTTGCCGAACACATAAATCCGCTCGGTGCGCGCTTTCGCCCGATATTCGGCAGCGACATCTCGCACTGGGACGTGCCCGACATGACCAAGCCCGTCGAGGAGGCGTTCGAACTCGTGGAGGACGGCGTCATCGGTGAACGCGAATTCGAAGAGCTCACGTTCCGCAATCCCGTGCGTCTGCACCAAGAAATGAACCCTGAGTTCTTCGCCGGTACACGCATTCGCTGATCGGCGTCTTGGGTCGGCACTTCGGATTGTGGCTAGGGTGCCAAAAGCTGGCATATCGCGGGTGAGAGGTGCGGGAGATGGCGAAACGCGTTCGGCCCTTGGAGATTCTCGTTGCGACGATCGCGCTGCTCGTTTCGGGCACGCTGGGCGCGGCGTTGAGTGCGACGGTTGCCGCGACCGCGGCCGGTGCGACTGCGGTCCGGCCGTACTCCTCCGGTCTCACGTATGTCGGTCATTCCGACGACCATCCCGCGCAGCCGCCGAAGAACGGCAGCGTCAATCCCGATCGCGGACTGTCGGCGGGAGTTGCGGTGACGGTTGCCGGCAACTTCGCACCGGGCCACGTACCGAGCACGCAAGCGATCGCGATCTCGCAATGCGATCACAACGCAACGAACTGCACTTCTCTGGGGACGCGTAACACCAACTCGAGCGAAGTCCTGAACGCGAGCGGCATCGTGCTCGGCGCGTGCAGCGACCCCGCGGGATGCACCGTGAAGATGGTGATCGTCCGCGACGACGACGACTCAATGGTCGTCCCGATCGCGTTCGCGCAGCCCACGACCACGACGCTCACGCAGGCCGGTGGACCGTCGCTCACCGTTCCGTTCGGTACGAGCGTGAGCGTCCAAGCAACCGTCACGCCTGCGCCGGGCGCGTTCGCGCTCGCGGGCAGCGTGCAGTACTCACTGTTCTCCGACAACCAGTGCACGCAGGCCGTCGCGGGCGTTGGTGCGACGAACCCGATTCCCGGCGACACGGGATACTCCACACCGACGACGCTCGTGCCCGGCACGTACTCCTGGCAAGCGGCTTATCTCGACACCGATCCCAACAACCTTCCGTCGTCGTCAGTGTGCGGCGTCAACACGTTCACGGTGATCCCCGCGCTCGTGACGACGATCACTGGTCAGCCCGACTCGGTCACTGCCGGCAACGACGTCCTGTACACGATCAGCGTGCAGAACATCGGACCGTTGACGGCTTCGGGCGTTCACGCCGTGCTCGACACGCTGCCCGCAGGTGTCACGGCGCTTTCGTCGACACCGGCGGGATCGTGCACGCTCACGTCCGCGCCCGATTGCACTATCGGCGACCTCGCGTCGGGCGCATCGGGAAGCGTCAGTCTGCTCGCGCAGAGTCCGAGTCCCGCGCCGGCGAGCGGGAACATCACCATCACCGCGCGCGCCACGCCGGGAACGAACAACCCGGCTTCGATCACCACCGCAGTGACGCCACCGGTTCCGGGTACGGCTTCCGGTTTCGTGGCGCCCAGCGGTTCGATCGACACCGGTGGCACCAACCCCACCGACCTCTCACTCCCGAAGACGGGCACCGGCGCGCCCGTGCAGATCCAGCAAACGAACGGCGCGAACTTCTGCGCCGGCGCGTGTACGGGTCCCGCGTCGTTCATCAACGACTTCGGCGGCTACAACGACCCGAACAACCCGATTCAACTCAGCCTGAAGTTCACCGACCCGACGCTTGCGAGCGCGCTGACCGACTACGCGACATCGACCGTGTACAAGGTGCGCGACGGTGAAACGGTCGGTGTCGTCGTTCCCGACTGCGCCGACAATCCGACGTGGACGAACGCGCAGAAGTTTGCGGCCGCGGTTCGGCGTGCGTTTCGGCTCGGGACGCAAAGTGGCATCGCCAACCCGGCGCCGTGCGTCGACGCTCGTTCCATCGCTCCGGTCGGTAAGAACCTTGCGGGCCCCTACGTCGTCACCTTCGTCGTCAACTATCTCTCCGACGACGGCGGCTACGCGCGGAGACGGTAAGCGCCAAAATCCGGGACGCGGGTCGCGCGTCTTCGTCCGCAATTCGTCCGTGCACCACTCCGACTTTGAACCAACCTTGCCCGTCGACCGGCTGACGGTCGTCAAGCTGTGGGCGCTGTTCGACGACGTCGAACCGGAGTCGTCGAGTGCGCGGGACGGAGCAGCGACGTCTTCGTCACCCACCCGCGACCCCTTGATTTTTGCGAAAAGTTTCCGAGTCGAATGCGGACAAGCAAGCCTGAGACGGGTACCCTACTGACTGGTAGGTAGGCAGACGGAAGGCCCTGTTGGGGCCGGGCGGCGGAAGGCGTTCATGGCGATCGAGCTCCTCGACCAACCAGGGGAACCGGCTCCGGCGCCCGCGACCCAGCGGATCCAACGCCCGGCTGACGAGCACGTCAACTGGAAGACGTCGATCCCGTTCATCTTCGTGCACTTCTTGCCGTTGCTGGCATTCGTCACCGGCGTCACGCAGACGGCGCTGATCCTGTTGGCCGTCACGTACTTCGGTCGGATGTTCTTCATCACGGCCGGCTACCACCGGTACTTCTCGCACCGCAGCTACCGCATGAACCGCGTCGCACAGTTCGTGTTCGCGTTCGGCGGCCTCACCTGCGCGCAGAAGGGTCCGCTGTGGTGGGCATCGAATCACCGCAACCACCACAAGTTCTCCGACACCGATCGTGACATCCACTCGCCGCGGCAAGGGCTTCTGGTGGAGCCACGTCGGCTGGATCCTCTGCGACAAGTACAACGAGACGAACGTCGAGCAGATCAAGGACTTCGCGCAGTATCCGGAGATCCGTTGGCTCGACAAGCACAACTGGATCGGTCCCTGGTCACTCGGTGTCGCGTGTTTCCTCATCGGAGGATGGAGCGGTCTGGTCGTCGGCTTCTTCTTGTCGACTGTGCTGCTCTGGCACTCGACGTTCCTCGTGAACTCGCTCGCGCATGTCATGGGCCGGCGGCCGTACAAGACCGAGGACACGAGCAAGAACTCCCTGATCATTGCGCTCATCACTGCGGGCGAGGGCTGGCACAACAACCACCACCGCTACCAGAGCTCCGCCCGCCAGGGCTTCCGCTGGTGGCAGATCGACACGACGTACTACGTCCTCTGGGCGTTGGCGCGCGTCGGGATCGTGCGAGACCTGCGGCCGGTTCCCGCTCGTGTGATCGACGAGGCGTCCCGAATTCCCTGATATTTTGCGGGCCACCATGGAGCCGTCGGTCCGTATCGTCTTCCTAGGCGGGCTTGGCGAAATCGGCCGCAACTGCTTTTGCATTGAGGTCGACGAGCGCATCCTCGTCGTCGACTGCGGCCTCATGTTCCCGGACGCCGACATGCCCGGCATCGACCTGGTGCTTCCCGACTTCACGTATCTGCGCGAGAACGCGGACCGGGTCGAGGCGGTGCTGCTCACGCACGCGCACGAAGACCACGCCGGCGGTCTCGCGTTCTTGTTGCGCGACGTGGCGGTACCGATCTACGGCTCGGCGTTGTCGCTCGCGCTGGCGCGCAATCGCATCGAAGAAGCGGGCGTGCTCGGGCGCACCGAGCTGATCGAAGTCGCCGACGGTGAACGGCGGCGCATCGGCCCGATCGACTGTCAGTTCATTCCCGTCACCCACTCGGTGCCGCACGGTTTCGCGGTCGCGTTCTTCACGCCCGCGGGCACGATCATTCACACGGGCGATTTCAAGCTCGACCTCACGCCCGTCGACGGCCGCCGCACCGACCTCGCGTTGCTCGGCGAACTCGCGCGCCGCAACGGTGGAGTGCGCGTGTTGCTCTCCGACTCGACGAACGCCGAGCGGCCCGGGTTCACGCCGTCGGAATCGACCGTCGGCACGACGATGCGCGCGCTGTTCCGCGAGCACAGCGACAAGCGCTTCATCGTCACGAGCTTCGCGTCGCACTTGCATCGCGTCGAACAGGTTGCCCAGGCCGCGATCGCACACAATCGCAAGGTCGCGTTTGTCGGTCGTTCGATGGTGCAGAACGTGTCGCTCGCGCGTGAGCGCGCGTTCGTCGACATCCCGGCGTACGCCGTCATCGACATCGAGGAAACCGCGAAGTACCCGCCCGGCGAGGTCTGCATCATCTGCACCGGTTCGCAGGGTGAGCCGATGAGTGCGTTGTCGTTGATGGCCGCGCACGAGCACAAGTACGTGAAAGTGTCGCCCGACGACATCGTCGTGATCAGCGCTCACGCGATTCCGGGGAACGAGTCCAACGTGTCGCGTGTGATCGACGCGCTGCATCGCGCCGGCGCCGAAGTCGTGCACGACCGCACGTCGCCGGTGCACGTCTCGGGGCACGCGTCGCAAGAAGAGCTGAAGTTCGTGCTCAACCTCGTGTCACCGGAGTGGTTCGTGCCGGTGCACGGCGAATACCGGCATCTCGTGCATCATGCGCGCCTCGCCGAAGAAGTGGGCGTCCCGTCAGATCGCGTGCTCGTGTGTGAAGACGGCGACGTCGTCACGATCGGGCCCGAAGGCGCCGATGTCGATCGGCGCGCGGTTCCGGCCGGATACATGTACGTCGACGGCATTGTCGGCGACATCAGCCACGGCGTGCTGCGCGACCGTCGCATGCTTTCCGAAGAAGGCGTCGTCGTGGTGATTGTCACTGTCGACCGCGCGACCGGCGAGATCGTGACGGGGCCCGAGATCGTGACGCGCGGTTGGGTTCATGCGCCGGAATCGGAAGAATTGATCGAAGACGCCAAGGGAGTCGTGCGGGCGTCGATTGCGGACGCGGCCCAAGAAGGCGCCACGGACTTCGACACGATGCGCCGCCACGCGCGCAAGTCGCTCGCCCGCTTCATCGACGAACGGACGCGCCGCCGCCCCGCGGTGATTCCTGTGGTGATGGAGGTATGACCCGAACTGCGCTGGTGACCGGTGGGGGCAACGGCATCGGTGCCGAGATTGCGCGCGCACTCGTTGCCGACGGTGTGTTCGTCTGGGTCAACGACATCTACGAGGACCGCGCCGCGAAGGTCGCAGCCGAACTCGGCGGCGACGCGCACGCCAAAGCGGTGAAGGCCGACGTGACGAGCCCGGTGAAGATCACGCGCATGCGCGAGCACACGGGGCCGGTCGACATTCTCGTCAACAACGCGGGCATTCCCACGCAAGGCTTCGATCTCAAGGCGTTCGTCGACACCAATCCCGAAGATTGGGAAGCGATGATGCGCCTCAATCTCGGTGCGATCCTGCACGTGACGCACGCGTATCTGGGCGCGATGGTCGAAGCGAAATGGGGACGCGTCGTCACGATCGTGAGCGACGCGGGCCGGAAGGGCGAGCGCTACCAAGCGATCTACGGCTCGGCGAAAGCCGGTGCAATGGGCTTCATGCGGGGCATCGCCGCCGAAGTCGGTCAGCACGGTGTCACCGCGAACTGCGTTGCGCTCGGGACGATGAACAGCGGGCTGACCGGCCAAGCCGTCGCCCAAGATCCCGAACTCGAGCGCCGGCTTTCGAAGGGCTACGCCATCCGGCGGCTCGGCCGGCCCGGAGACGTCGCGCCGTTGGTCTCGCTGTTGTGCAGCGATGCGGGCGAGTGGATCACCGGCCAGGTGTATCCGGTCGACGGGGGTTACGCGCCCGCTTTGTAACCAATGTCAGCCTGACCAGCGGCATTGCCGATATGCCCGTGTGACTCGTGAGGCCGGTGTTACCGTTGGGGCATGGCCTCGCGCCGACCGTCGAAGTCCTCGCGCGCTAAGAAACGCCCCCAGAAGGTCCGGGCGGCCTGGCGCGACGATCTCAACGAACAGCTGAGCGGGCACCGCGGCGACATGCTCGCGATCGCGCTCGCGGTCGTCGGGATCCTCACCCTGCTGGCCATTGTCTCCGACCTCGTCGGCCCCATCGGCCAAGCGATCGACACGGCCGCCGAGATCCTGCTCGGCAACGGCAAGGTGCTCGTGCCGATCGCGTTGATCATCGGCGCGATCGCAACGCTCGCGTGGCGGGGTGGTTATGGCGAAGACGACGAAGACGCCGAACCCTCGCGGCGCGGACTCCGGCTCGGCATCGGGCTTGGTCTGATCTGCGCCACCTCGGTCGGCTTCATGTACCTCGGCAAGCCCGACGGTCCGGTCCGCGATGCCGGTGGAGTGATCGGTGTTGCGATCGGCGCGCCGCTGCGCGCCGGGCTCGGGACCACGGGCGCGTACATCGTCTTGATCGCGTTCGCGTTGCTCGGCGTGTTGCTCGTCGTGGGCACGGGCTTGCGGCAGATCGCACACGCCTGTGCGGCCGGCGTGCAGTTCGTCATGAAGGCCGTGCGCACACTGTTCACGTTGCCGCCGGCGGAGGACGCGGATGCGTCGGCGAAACCGGCCGCGGCGTCGGTTTCGCCTGCTGCGGAGTTGGCCGCGCCGTTCTTCGATCAGTTCGCGCCCGCGCCGTCGGTCGATCTCGACTTGATTGCGGCCGAAGCCGAGCCCGAGCCCGAGGCGGAAGAAGACCTCGCAGAAGAAGACGAATACGAAGAGTACGACGAGGACGAGGAATACGAAGACGAAGAAGAAGGCGAGTACGAGGAGTACGAAGAAGAGGGCGAAGAGGAATACGAGGAATACGACGAGGACGAGGAATACGAAGAGGAAGAGGGCGAGGACGAGGACGGCGAAGAGGAGGACGACGGCGCCGAACTCGAAGCGGCGCACGCCAAGGCCCCGCCGCCGATCAACTGGAAGCTGCCCGCCGGCAACATCTTGAAGCGCAGCCAGACGCGCGAAGTCGACCCGCGGCTTGTCGAACAGGGCGGCGAAGTGCTCGAAGCGACAATGCGCGAGTTCGGCGTCGACGCGCGCTTGATCGGCGCGACGGTCGGACCAACGGTGACGCGCTACGAGCTCGAACTCGCGGCCGGCGTGAAAGTCAACAAGGTCACGGGCCTCGCCAAAGAGATCGCGTACGCGATGGCGAGCCACGACGTTCGCATCCTCGCTCCGATTCCGGGCCGCAGCGCGATCGGTGTCGAAGTGCCGAACAAGATGCGTCCGCTCGTGACGCTCGGCGACATCCTGTCGAGCGACGAAGCGAAGAAAGCGAAGAGCCCGCTCGACGTCGCGATGGGCCGCGACATTGCGGGCCGCGCCGTCCTTGCGAATCTCGCCACGTTCCCGCACGTGTTGATCGCCGGCCAAACCGGTGCCGGCAAGTCGAGCTGCATCAACAGCATCGTCACGTCGATCTTGATGCGCGCGACACCGGCGCAGGTGCGGATGATCCTCGTCGACCCCAAGCGCGTCGAACTCGGGCAGTACAACGGCGTGCCGCACTTGTTGACCGAAGTCGTGACGAACCCCAAGAAGGCGGCGAACGCGCTGGATTGGGCCGTGCGCGAGATGGAGATGCGCTACGACCTCCTCGCCGACGTCGGCGTCCGCGACATCACCGGCTACAACGCGATGTACGACAAGGGCGACATCCCGACGCCCGACGATCCCGACCCCGACACCGGGAAGTCGTACGAACGGCTGCCGTTCATCGTCGTCGTGGTCGACGAGTTGGCCGACCTGATGATGGTCGCGGCCCGCGACGTCGAGACGAGTATCTGCCGCCTCGCGCAGATGGCGCGCGCGGTCGGCATCCACCTTGTGATCGCGACCCAGCGGCCGTCGGTCGACGTCATCACGGGCGTGATCAAGGCGAACATTCCGAGCCGGCTCGCGTTCAGCGTGAGCACGCTCGCCGACTCGCGCGTGATCCTCGACCAACAGGGCGCCGAGAAGCTGATCGGCAAGGGCGACATGTTGCTTCTCAACGCGTCGTCGAGCCGGGCCGAGCGCATTCAGGGCGCGTGGGTCGACGAGGACTGCGTGCGCAAGGTCGTCGCCCATTGGCGGCGCCAAGTCGTGCAGCCGACCTACGTCGAAGGCGTCCAGGGCGACGATTCAGCCGGCGGACGTTCGCGTGCCACCGACGACGAAGGCGACGAGCTTCTCGACGAGGCGATGGAACTCGTCGTCACGAGCGGGCTCGGATCGACGTCGATGTTGCAACGCAAGCTGCGCGTCGGCTTCGCACGCGCCGGCCGGTTGATGGACTTGCTCGAACGGCGGGGGATCGTCGGCCCGTCGGAGGGTTCGAAGGCCCGGGCCGTGCTGATGACGGTCGACGAGCTCAACGAGATGCGCGAGAAGGAATAACCCTTCCTCGACGTTGCGTCCCGCAGACGTCTGTCAGACGCCTCCGGGACGCAACGTCGTCGGAACGCGAAAGAAGGGCGCACGCCTTTGTGCGCCCTTCCGTCGTCGTGCCGGTTGCTACGCGGCGCGCACGCTCGGGGTTTGGTCGCCGAGCGTCTCGTCGGCGCGCGCCCGGTCATGCGTGAGGTACGCGAACAGCGCCCGCCAAGGCACGGTCATGCCGGCGACGATGAAGCCGGTCACCCACGTGCCAACTGCGTCGTTCCGGATCCCGATGCCCCATCCCTTGAACACCGAGTAATCGATCAGCAGGGTGCTGCCGACTGCGATGACGAAGGTCATCAGCGAGCGCAGCGACCGCAACTGCGGAACTGCGTCGGTAAGGAAGTCGACGAGCTTCACTGTCGCAAGCGCGAGAAGCGCGACGATCGCGAAGTCGTACATGCGCCACCTCCTAGGTGGTTGCGGTGAGCTCCGTGCTCGCCGTCACACGTTCCGACACGCGCCCTTGCCAAATCGTTACAAGCGGCCTTCGGATTCGAGGTCGTCGAGGCGGGTCCGCAACTCGTCGAGCAGCCCGGCGGCCGCGCTCAGCAGCTCTTCGATGCGCGCGACGTAGGCGTGGGGCGAGTCGTCGCTCACCTCGTCGTCGACGTCGATCTCGTTGACCACCGCCG
Source organism: uncultured Actinomycetes bacterium (assembly GCA_963841195.1). Lineage (GTDB taxonomy): Bacteria > Actinomycetota > Acidimicrobiia > IMCC26256 > PALSA-610 > CAWJBX01. The sequence continues at coordinate 334,033 of CAWJBX010000009.1, forward strand.
TACCGAATTCGAATTGATCGCTCGGTACCAACAACACACCGCGCTGATCGCCGGGCGTGTTCGACCACTCGATCATCACCGGCACCCCGGCCGAATCGAGCCGTCTGCGCAACACCTGGGCTTGCACCTTCGGCCACTCGCCCAGGGCAACGAGATCACCGTCGCCATTGTCGTCTCCATCATCGGCGTCGAGCCCGGGTGGGCGTTCGTTGACCAACGCCACGCGACAATCGCGGCATTGCGTCGATCCGACCTCGTATTCGGCCCCGCACGACGGGCACCACAACGTCGCTTGTTCCACGGCCAGGGAGCCTAGGGGTCCGGTCGGTACGATGTTCGGGATGTCGGCGGCTCCGAAACCCGGCCGGCGTTTCCACGTTGAGACGCTCGGTTGCCCCAAAAATGCGGTCGACTCCGACAAGGTGGTCGCGTCGCTGCTCGGCGACGGCCTCGAACCGGCCGCGTCGCCCGACGACGCCGACCTCATCGTCGTCAACACGTGCGCGTTTATCGAAGCGGCGCGCCAAGAGTCGATCGACGTCACGCTCGCGCTCGCCGACGCGCGCAAGCCCGGTGCGCGTCTCGTGCTCACGGGCTGCATGGCCGAGCGCTACGGCGACGAGCTCGCGACCGCGTTGCCGGAAGCCGACGCGGTCGTCGGATTCGCGGGCGAGGGAAACATCGCGCAGGTCGCGTTCGGAGGACGTAAACCGACGGGTGTCCGCGACCTGCTCGAGTTACCGCGCCCCAAGCGCAGCGTTCCGTGGGCATACGTCAAAGTCGCCGAAGGTTGCGACCGCGCGTGCGCGTTCTGCGCCATCCCGTCGTTCCGCGGCGCGCAACGTTCACGCGCACCCGAGTCGATCGAACAAGAAGCGCGCGCGCTCGTCGAGCAAGGTGTTGCCGAGATCGTGCTCGTCGCGCAGGACCTTGCGTGGTACGGGCGCGACGCGGGGGAGCCGGGCTCGCTCGCGCCACTGTTGCGCCGGCTCGACGCGCTCAAAGCCGATGGGCTTGCGCGCGTCCGCTTGCTCTACCTCTATCCGTCGGAGGTCAAGGACCCGCTCGTCAGCACGATGCTCGAGCTCGAGACTGTGGTGCCGTACTTCGATCTCTCGTTGCAGCACGCATCGCCTTCGTTGCTGCGGCGCATGAAGCGCTGGGGGAGTGGCGAGCGTTTCGCCGCGGCGATCGCCGGCATTCGCGAAAACGAGCCCGAAGCTGCGTTCCGCTCGTCGTTCATCGTCGGCTTTCCCGGCGAGACCGAGGGCGACCACGAGACGCTGCTCCATTTTCTCGGCGAGGTACAGCTCGACTGGGCCGGCTTCTTCGCGTTCTCGCGCGAAGACGGCACGCCCGCCGCGACCATGGACGGCGCCGTCGACGACGTGCTCGTCGCCGAGCGATTGCGCGAATGTTCCGACGTGCAGGAGCCGATCACGAACGCGGCCCGGGAGTCACTCGTCGGAACAGAAGTCGACGTTCTCGTCGACGGGTACGACGACGACACGCTCGTCGGCCGCACCCACCGGGAAGCGCCGGAAATCGACGGCGTTGTGCGGCTGGTGAGCAATAATGCCGACGTGTTCGCGCGCCCGGGTGCCATCGTGCGCGCTCGCGTCAGCGGAGCCGTTGGTCCCGATCTCGACGCCAAGGTCGAGCGGTGACCGCCGCGGCCGGCACGCCCGCGAGCCGTACGAAGCGGTTCGGGCAGAGCGCGCTCGCGACGCCCGCCAACCTCGTGACGATGTTGCGCATCATCGTCGCCATCCCGACGTTGGTGTTGATTCACAACCAAGGCGCGGGCTGGGACACGGTCGCGTTGTGGTTCGCGATCACTGCGAGCGACAGTGTCGACGGCTGGCTGGCGCGTCGCGACGGTGCCACGCGTTCGGGCGCGTTCCTCGACCCGGTTGCCGACAAGCTGATCGTGCTCGGTGGTCTTGCGGTGCTCGCCGACCGCGGCACGTTCCGCGTGGTGGCCGGTCGTCCTCATCGCGGCGCGCGAGTTCGGCATTTCCGCGTACCGATCGATTGCCGGTCGGCGCGGCATCGTGCTGCCCGCGCAGCGGCTCGGCAAGTACAAGGCGTTTACGCAGTACTGCGCGGTTGGTTTCGTGTTGTTGCCGCTCACCGAAAACGCGCTCGGCTTCCAGAAGATCGTGCTCGGTATCGCGGTCGTGCTCACCGTCGTTTCCGGCTTGCAGATCCTGCGGCACGGTTACAAGGACTGGCAGCGCCAAGAAGCCTGACGCTCCAGCGAAGAGGCCCGCGGAACGGCGTGTAAAGATGCGCCTATGAGATGTGAGGTCTTGGCCATCGGGACCGAGCTGTTGCTCGGCCAGATCGTCGACACGAACAGCGCGTACATCGGTGAGCAGTTGGCCGCGTCGGGGATCGATTCCTACGAACATCGAGCGATCGGCGACAACCAAGCGCGGATCGTTGCGGCCCTGCGCGACATGCTTTCCCGCTCCGACGCGGTCTTGATCTGTGGCGGTCTCGGCCCGACGCAGGACGACTTGACGCGGGACGCGATCGCCGAACTGATGGGCGTCGAACTGGTGCGTCACGACGACCTCGCGGAAAAGATCGCGACGATGTTCCGGGCGCGGGTGCGCGACATGCCGCAGAACAACTTGCGGCAGGCCGACATCCCGGCCGGCGGCTCGGCCATCGACAATCCCATCGGGACTGCGCCCGGCTTGTTGTGCGAGATCGGCGACAAGGTCGTGTACGCGGTGCCGGGCGTGCCGTACGAGATGAAGTTGATGGTCGACGAGCACGTGATTCCCGACCTGTTGCAGCGTTCGGGCGAGGCGTCGGCGATCGTGTCGCGGTCGTTGAAAACGTGGGGGACATCGGAGTCGGCACTCGCCGAATCAGTGGCACACCGGCTCGACGCGTTGGACGCCCGCGGTGGCAATCCGACGATCGCATTCCTGGCGCGCGGCATCGAAGGATTGGTCGTGCGCGTGACCGCGAAGGCGGCATCGCGTGAGGAAGCGCAAGCGTTGGTCGACGACGAAGAGAAGGAGTTGCGCGCGATCCTCGGCGATCTCGTGTTCGGCGCCGACGACGACACGATGGAATCGGCCGTGCTCGACGAGTTGCGCGCTCGACGACTGGACACTGGGCGTCGCGGAATCGTTGACGGGCGGCTTGATCGGCGCGCGGATCGTCAACGTGCCGGGCGCAAGCGACACGTTCCGCGGCACGATCGGTTCGTACGCCACCGACGTGAAGCGCTCGGTGCTCGGTGTCACCGCCGAGTCGGTAGTGAGTGAAGAAGCCGCTCGGCAGATGGCCGAAGGCGCGCAACGGGTGCTCGGCGCCGACGTAGGAATTGCGGCGACCGGTGTGGCCGGTCCGACCGAACAAGACGGCGTTGCGGTGGGAACGGTGTTCTTCGGTATCGCGTTGCCCGGCCACCCGACCGAAGTGTTGAGCACGCGCTTGCCGGGCGACCGGGAGCGCTTGCGTCAGTTCTCCACGATCTCGCTGCTGAACTTGTTGCGGCAGCGCTTGCAAGCCTTGTCGCATTCGTGACGCGCGCGTTCGTCGCGATCCGTCCGCCCGAGGGCGTGCTCGACGCGATCGAGGCGCGGGTGGCCGGTTTGGATTTTGGCGAGGCCCGCCTCGCGCCGCGGGAGCAGTGGCATCTCACGCTGCAATTTCTCGGTGACGCGGCCGAGCTCGATGCGGTTGTGGCGGCGCTCGAGTCGTTGACGACGGGGGCGGGCGCGTTGCGGTTGTCGACAATCGGGCCGCTCGGCAACCCGAAGCGGTCGACGATCTGCGCGTGCTTCGTATGTGAGGGCGGGGAGTGGTTGCGGTCGTTGGCCGCGGAAGTGAACGGGCGGCTCGCGCCGCTCGGCTACGAACCCGAGGACCGTCCGTTCCTGCCGCACCTCACGATTGCGCGCTACCGCCGGCCGACGAACATGGCCGCGTTGAGGGCCGCCGCAGGGCCGGAACCGGTCGGCGATACGTGGCCGGTCGACGAGGTCGTCGTCTACGAAAGCCGGCTCGGAAGAGGTCCGGCCGAACACATTGTCCGAGGTCGGGTGCAGTTGGCCGCGAATGCTTGAACCGAACACCCGTTCGCTCTAGGGTTACAGCCGTGTGATTCGCAGTGCGGACGCAGCGGAGCCACGGACGGCGAAGCGAGGGAGCCATGGACGGGTAGGTGTCACACCCTCTCTTTAGGGTCACCAGCACACGACTTTCCCCCAACGCAGACGAACGAACGAGAGAGGGGTTCACGGTGGACCGTGACAAGGCACTCGAGATGGCGCTCAGCCAGATCGACAAGCAGTTCGGCAAGGGCTCGATCATGCGGCTCGGTGAGCGCGGGCATGTCGGCGTCGAGGCGATTCCTACGGGCGCGCTCGCACTCGACCTTGCGCTCGGCATTGGCGGGTTGCCGCGGGGGAGGATCGTCGAGATCTTCGGTCCCGAGTCGTCGGGGAAGTCGACACTCGCCACCCACGTCGTTGCCGAAGCGCAGCGCAACGGCGGCGTGTGCGCGTACATCGACGCCGAGCACGCGATGGATCCGGTCTACGCGCAGGCGATCGGTGTGAATGTCGACGAGTTGCTGATCAGCCAGCCCGACACGGGTGAGCAGGCGCTCGAGATCGCCGACATGCTGATCCGCTCGGGCGCGCTCGACGTGCTGGTGATCGACTCGGTGGCCGCGCTCGTGCCCCGCGCCGAGATCGAAGGCGAGATGGGCGACAGCCACATGGGTCTGCAGGCTCGCCTGATGAGCCAGGCGCTGCGCAAGCTCACCGGCAACCTCAACAAGTCGCGCACGATCGCGGTCTTCATCAACCAGTTGCGAGAGAAGATCGGCGTGATGTTCGGTTCGCCGGAGACGACGCCCGGCGGCCGGGCGCTGAAGTTCTATTCGTCGGTCCGGCTCGACATCCGCCGCATCGAGTCCATCAAGGACGGTGCCGAGGTCATCGGCAACCGGACGCGTGTGAAGGTCGTGAAGAACAAGACCGCGCCGCCGTTCCGGCAGGCCGAGTTCGACATCATGTACGGCAAGGGCATCTCACGCGAGGGCTCGCTGCTCGACGTCGGTGTCGACCTCGGGATCATCAAGAAGTCCGGCGCGTGGTTCACCTACGAAGGTGAACAGCTCGGCCAAGGGCGAGAGAACGTGAAGACGTTCCTGTCCGAGAACGTCGACTTGATGGTCGAGATCAGCGAGAAGATCCGCGCTGCGTCCGGTATCGGCGATGCCGATGCGGTCGAAGGCGACATCGATCTGACCGAGGTCGAAGAAGAAGACGTCGACGCCTGACGTTCTTCTTGGTCTGAACCGGATCCGGTACTGCATGCCGGATCCGGTTCGAGCAAAGGACCAGATGTGCCTTCGGAGGGCACATTCGGTCCAAAGCTTGGCCCCGTAAACTGGTGGGGCCATGACGAAGCGCTTCTACGTCCGCACCTACGGGTGCCAGATGAACGAACACGACTCGGAGCGCATCGCGGGGTTGCTCGCGGCCGAAGGCATGGAGCCGACCGACGACCTTGCATCGGCCGACGTCGTCGTCCTCAACACGTGCTGCATCCGCGAGAATGCCGACAACAAGCTCTACGGCCACCTCGGCGATCTCAAAGCATTGAAAGAGGAGCGCCCCGGCCTCCAAATCGCGGTCGGCGGGTGCCTGGCCCAAAAAGATCGCGAGCTCGTCCGTGAACGCGCGCCGCACGTCGACGTCGTGTTCGGAACGCACAACCTTGCCCACGCGCCGGCCCTGCTCGATCGTTCCGCTCTCGAGGGTCCGATCGTCGAAATCCTCGAAGAACACGACGCGTATCCGTCGGCGTTGCCCGCTCGCCGCGAACTCGACCACGCGGCCTGGGTCACCATCCAGATCGGCTGCGACAACACGTGCGCGTTCTGCATCGTGCCGTCGGTGCGCGGCAAAGAGGTGTCGCGCCGGATGGGCGACGTCGTGCACGAAGTCGAAGAACTCGCCCGCGACGGTGTCAGCGAGATCACGTTGCTCGGCCAGAACGTCAATTCGTACGGCCGCGACCTGGGCGCCGGCCAATACCGGCCGCAGTTCGCCGATCTGTTGCGCACCCTCGACGCGGTTCCCGGCGTGGAACGCATCCGGTTCACGTCGCCGCATCCGAAGGACCTTCGGCCGGAGACGATCGCGGCGATGGCGGAGTGCCCGCACGTGTGCGAACACCTGCATCTGCCGTTGCAGTCGGGCAGCGATCGCACGCTCGCCCGCATGCACCGCGGCTACACGGCGGCGCGCTACCTGGAACGCCTCGCTGCGGCCCGGGAAGCCATCACCGACCTCGCCGTGACCACCGACATCATCGTCGGCTTCCCGGGTGAGACCGAGGAAGACTTCGCACAGACGCTCGAGGTCGCGCGGATCGCCGATTACGACGCCGCCTACACGTTCGTATTCTCGCCTCGGCCCGGCACCGAGGCCGCGACGATGGTCGACGACTTCGTCGACGCCGGATGTCGTAAAGGCGCGCATGCAACGGCTGCTCGAAGTCGTCGAAGGCAGCGCGCTCCGCCGCCACGAGGCGCGCATCGGTCGCACGGAACGCGTGCTCGTCGAGGGACGGTCGAAGAAGGACGCGTCGATGTGGTCGGGGCGCACGGGCCAGAACAAGCTCGTGCACTTTGCGAACGAAGGGGCCGCGACCGAAGCCGGAGCGTTCGTCGACGTGCGCATCACGCATGCGGCACCGCACTGGCTCACCGGCGAGTTCGTCGCGCTCGCGGCGCCCGCGCGCAAGCGACGCGTCCGCATTCCCGTCGAGGTCGTGTGACGCGCCATCTCGCGATTGTTGGCGCAACTGCGTCGGGCAAGTCGGCGTTGGCGATGGCGTTGGGCGAACACTGCGCCGACATCGAGCTCATCTCGCTCGATTCGATGCAGGTCTATCGCGAGATGGACATCGGCACTGCGAAACCTTCGCTTGCCGAACAGGCGCGGGTACCGCACCACCTCGTCGACGTCGCCGATCCGTCCGACGATTGGTCGGTGCGCGCGACCCAACGCCGCGCGCGCGCCGCGCTTGCCGACATCGAGGCGCGCGGCAAGCGCGCGATCCTCGTCGGCGGTACCGGGCTCTACGTGCGCGCGGTCGTCGACGATTTGGCGGTGCCGCCAACCGACGCGACCCTGCGTGCGGAACTCGACGGTCGCGTCGAAACCGACGCCGGCCTCGCCGCCGCGTACGCGCACCTGACGACCGTCGATCCGGTCGCCGCGTCTCGCATCGAGCCGACGAATCGGCGCCGTATCGTGCGCGCCCTCGAAGTGATCGAACTCACGGGCCGCCCGTTCTCGGCCGCCGGTCCCGGGCTCGAGGAATACCCGGCGCCCGCGATCGACGTCACGCTCGTCGGCGTTGGTTACCGCCGCGAGGCGCGCGCCGAACGGATCGCGGCGCGGGTCGACGCGATGCGCACGGCCGGGTTCGTCGACGAAGTGCGCGCGCTTGCAGCTCGCCCGGCCGGACTGTCGCGCACCGCGCGCCAGGCCATCGGCTACCGCGAGCTGCTCGAGTTTGTGGAGGGCGAGCGGTCCGACCTCGACGCCACGTTCGCCGACATCGTCACCCGCACTCGTCGTTTTGCCCGCCGCCAGGACGTCTGGTTCCGGCGCGACCCCCGCATCAGCTGGTTCGCGCCCGCCGAAAATGGGGACTCGATCCTGGGCGCGGTTCTGGCACGCTGGGAGGCACCGAACCCCGCGAACCCGGCCCGAGCGACCGCATGACCAAGCTGCAACTCGCAAAACTGCACGCCACCGGCAACGACTTCCTCGTCCGCGTCGCGCTCGAACCCGACGCCCCCGCGCTCGCTGCGGACACGGTGCGCTTCTTGTGCGACCGCCACCGTGGGATTGGCGCCGACGGTTGCATCACGATCGGTCCCGGTGCCGGTGATGCCGACTGCACGATGACCTTGCGCAACGCCGACGGCAGTCCCGCCGAGATGAGCGGCAACGGCATTCGCTGCTTGGCGTGGGTCGCGGCCCGGCACGGGCTCGGCCGCGAACATCGTCTCGAAGTCGACACCGCGGCCGGCCGCCGAACGGTCACGCTCGTGCGCGGCTCTGACGGAGAAGTGATCGCGGCCGACGTCGACATGGGCGCGGTTGCAATCGAACAGAGCGACGTCACGATCACCGTCCACGGCGTCGACTACACGGGCGACATCGCCAACATCGGCAACCCGCACTTCGTCACGTTCGTCGACGATCCCGAAACGGCGCGCGTCGTCTCGCACGGCGCCATCATCGAACGCAACGCGGTGTTCCCGAACGGCACCAACGTCGAGTTCGTCCGCGTCGACGCGCCGAACGCGTTGACGATGCGCGTCTGGGAACGCGGTGCGGGTGAGACGCTTTCGTGTGGCACGGGCGCGTGCGCGGCGGCCTTTGTCGCGCACCGGCGCGGCTTGGTCGACAGCCAAGTGCAGATGCACGTGCCCGGTGGTGTGCTCGACATCGTGATCGCCGACACGCTGCGGCTCGGCGGCCCGGTGGTGCACGTGTTCGACGTCGACATCGAGATCGCGTGAGCGCGTGAGTCAGAGTCGCACGCATACCAACCGGCAGCGGCGCCGGCTCACCGCGACCGAGACCGATTTCAGTCGCGTCCGGCAACGCGCGCTCATCGTCGGTACCACGACTGACGAATCGCTCGACGAGCTTGCGCTGCTCGCCGACACTGCCGGTGCCGATGTCGTGCACCGCGAACTGCAACGGCGCGCCTCGCCCGAACCGGCGACCTACATCGGCAAAGGCAAGGCCGAAGAGATGCGCGAGCTCGCGGTCACGCTCGACGTCGACGTCGTCATCTTCGACGACGAACTGACGCCCGCGCAGCAACGCAATCTCGAGAAGTTGTTCTCGGTCGACGTCGTCGACCGCGTCGCGCTGATCCTCGACATCTTCGCCCAGCACGCGACCAGCCAAGAAGGTGCGGTGCAGGTCGAGCTGGCGCAGTTGCGTTACCGGTTGCCCCGTTTGCGCGGGCGCGGGCTCGAGCTGAGCCAACAAGGTGCGGGCATCGGCACCCGGGGTCCCGGCGAGACGCAGCTCGAGGTCGACCGCCGCCGCTTGTTGCGCCGTATGCAGAAACTCGAACGCGACCTCGAACGACTTGCCGCCACTCGGGCCACACAACGCAAGGCCCGCAAGCGCAACGACCTCCCGCAGGTCGCGCTCGTCGGTTACACGAACGCGGGCAAGTCGACCCTGCTCAACCGGCTGACGCATGCGGGCGTGCTCGTCCAGGACCAGTTGTTCTCGACGCTCGATCCCACGGTGCGGCGCCTACATCTTCCGGGCGGCGAAACCGTCCTGCTTTCGGACACTGTGGGATTCGTGCGCCGTTTGCCGCACCAGCTTGTCGAAGCGTTCCGCTCGACGCTCGAAGAAGTGCGCGACGCCGACTTGTTGTTGCACGTCGTCGACGCGAGCGCGCCCGACGTCGACGAACGCATCGCCGCGGTCGATGACGTGCTGCGCGAGATCGACGCCGGCGACGTCCCGCGGTTGCTCGCGTGGACGAAGCGTGACCTTGCCGATCCCGACGACGTCAAAGTGTTACTGACAACGCATGAACGATCGGTTGCGCTGTCGGCAACCACAGGTGAAGGCGTTTCTGAACTCTTGGAAGCAATCGGTGAACGGTTGCGTGCACTCGCGCCGGTTGTCGAACTCGTCGTGCCTTACGACCGCGGCGACGTACTGGCCGCGCTGCATCGTGCCGGTGAAGTGCTCGTCGAAGTGCACGAAGAATCCGGCACACGTGTGCGCGCCCGGCTCCCTATGAAAGCGAACGGTCGCTTCGCGGAGTTTGCGCGCGCGCACTGAACGTCGTTCGTTCGCAAACGCGGAACGTACGCGCCATGTCTTGTTTGGTTGCTCGCGCCAGTTACATATCGGATGCTGCGTGCGACAACGACGGCTGCCCCTGACTGAACCCGAAAGGGTAAGGAATGCATCTCAAGCATCGCCTGGGCGCGGCTGTCGCCGCGGTCGCGGTACTTGGTGGGGGCGCGGTAGCACTCTCGGCTGTGACAGCCGGAAGCTCCCCGACCGCGTCGAGCGCCGCCAAACCCGAAGCGAAGGCCAAGGCCACTACCCCCATTCAACACTTGGTGGTCATCTTCGGCGAGAACATCTCGTTCGACCATTACTTCGGCACGTACCCCAATGCCACGAACACGAGCGGCGTGAAGTTCAAGCCCGCGCCGGGCACGCCGTCGGTCAACGGTCTGTCGGGCTCGTTGCTGACGAACAACCCCAACGGCGCGAACCCGAAGCGTTACGACCCGACGAACATCAACGACGTGCTCACGTGCGACCAGAATCACGACTACACGCCTGAGCAGATCGCGTTCGACAACGGGAAGATGGACAAGTTCCCCTCGGCCGTCGGGACCGCAACGGGCACTTCGCCGACCGGCCAGGCGTGCCAGGCGACCGACATCATGAACTACTACGACGGCAACACGGTGACTGGGATGTGGAACTACGCCCAGCACTTCGCCATGAGTGACAACTCGTACGGCACCACGTTCGGTCCGTCGGCCCCCGGCGCGATCAACCTGGTTTCGGGCAACACCGGCAACGTCGACACCTCGCACTCGGTGCGCGGCTCGTTGACGCCGGCTGAAGGCGACACCATCGCCGACGGCACCGGTGGCTTCTCGCTCATCGGCGACGCCCAGCCCTACTACGACGACTGCTCGAGCCGCGATGCCACTGCGCTCAACGGCCCGAACATCGGAGACCGTCTGAACGCGGCCGGCCTCAGCTGGGGCTGGTTCGAAGGCGGCTTCGCGCCGAGCACGCCGTACACCGGTGGTGCGAGCACGGCGTCGAACTACAACCAGTTGACGCAGTCACCGCGTGCAGTCTGTGCGGCCACGCACAACGTCGGCGTTGCGGTTGGCGGCACAGGTCAGTACGGCACCAAGGCCGACTACATCCCGCACCACGAACCGTTCCAGTACTACGCGTCGACGGCGAACCCGCACCACTTGGCGCCCTCGTCGTTGTCGGCGATCGGTACCGACACGGCGACGCCCGGCGAGTTCAACACCGCAAACCACCAGTACGACATGAGCAACTTCGACGACCTCGTGTCGGCGATCGGCAAGGGCCAGTTGCCCGCCAACGACCTTCCGAACGTCAGCTTCTTGAAGGCGCCCGGTTATCAAGACGGTCACGCCGCGTACTCCGACCCGATCGACGAACAGAACTTCGTCGTGAAGGAAGTGAACGCACTCGAGAAGTTGCCGACGTGGAGCTCGACGGCAATCGTGCTCGCCTACGACGACTCCGACGGTTGGTACGACCACGCCTACAGCGGTGTCACCAACCCCTCGCAGACGGCGAACGTCGCGAACGCGCCCGGTGCGAACCAGTACGGCACGGGTGGGCGAACTACCTCGCGGCTTCGCCAACAAGGCCGTTGCGGTTACGGTCCGCGCTTGCCGCTCATCGTGATCTCACCCTTCGCGAAGGCGAACGACGTGAGCCACACGCTGACCGACCAGTCGTCGATCATGAAGTTCATCCAGGACAACTGGCACTCGGGCAGATCCGTGGTTCGTCCGCGACGATCGCCGGATCGTTGAACAGCATGTTCAAGTTCAACACAACCGGCAAGGATCACAACAAGCACACGTCGACGCTGTATCTCGATCCCACCACTGGTGAGGTCGCGAACAGCTAACGCTGTCGCTTGCTCATTGTCGGCGCGGCGCCCGTCCACTCTTGACGGGCGTCGCGCCGCGCGGTCCAAACCCGGCTCATCGACGAGCCGCTCGTCGACTACATCAGCCCTACTGGCGGCGGCTATTTCTTCGTGTTGCCCGGCGTGCAGAACGCCGACGACTACTTCGGTCGGGGCCTCTTCGGCTGAAAGCTCGACCGACGCGCCGGCTCGGGCCTCTAATCTCGGGGTGATGCCCGGTTTCGTTCCGCCCCCGTATCCGTACGAACGCCTCGACGCGCTGAAGCGGCTCGCCGATTCGCTTCCGGGTGGCGTCGTCGACTGTTCGATCGGTACGCCCTGCGACCCGGTGCCCGACGTCGCGCGCCGGGCTGCGATCGACGCCCTTGACGCGGCGAACGGCTATCCCGCGTCGGCCGGGAGCGCGGCGTTGCGCGCGGCGGCTGCCCGCTGGATCACGCGCCGCTTCGGTGTTCCGGCCGAACCCGAACACGTTGGCGCGTGCATCGGTACGAAGGAACTTGTCGCGTCGCTGCCGCACTTGCTGCACTTGCGCGACCCGCGGCGCGACACCGTGTTGTATCCGGCGATCGCGTACCCCACCTACGAGATGGGCGCGACACTCGGCGGGCTGCGGGCCGTCCCGGTTCCCGTCGACGCGCACTGGCATCTCGACCTCGACGCGATCAGCGACACCGATGCCGAACGGGCGCTGGTGTTGTGGGTGAACGAACCCGGGAACCCGGCATCGCAAGTGGCCGGCGACGAGTACTTCGCCCGTGCGGCAACGTGGGCGCGCGAGCGGGGCGTCCTGCTCGCGAGCGACGAGTGCTACGCCGAGTTCGGTCCCGGCGCGGGCACCGTGCTTACGCAAGGTTCAACCGGTGTGCTCGCGGTGCACAGCGTGTCGAAGCGTTCAAACCTCGCGGGCATGCGCGTCGGCTTCTACGCGGGTGATCCCGATCTCGTCGAATATCTCGTCGAGACGCGCAAGCATGCCGGGATGATGGCGCCCACCCCTGTGCAAGCAGCCGCAGCCGCCGCGCTCGACGACGACGCTCACGTCGGCGAACAGCGCGCCCGCTACGCCGAACGCCGCGCGTTCGTCGGCGACGCGCTCGCGCGCGAGGGCATCGTGCACGACGGCGGACCGGCCTTGTTCTATCTGTGGTTGCGCGCGGCCGACGGAGCCGACGACGGCTGGGAACTCGCGGCCCGGCTCGCGCACGAAGCGGGCTTGCTCGTTTCGCCCGGCGATCTCTACGGCGCGGCCGGCGCCGATCACGTGCGGCTCGCGCTCGTGCAGCCGAACGACCGACTGGAACTCGCGCTCGACCGGCTTGTGTCGGCACACGCCTGAGGGGGAATGGTGGACGACAATCTGGCCAAGCTGATGACGCAGCTTTACGAAGCGGGCGACAACTGGCGCGACGTCATGAGCGTGGGGCAAGCCCACGACGCAGTGCGCAGTGTCATCGGCATGCTCGACCGCGGCGAGGTGCGCGTCGCCGAAGTCGTCGACGGGGAAGTGGTCGTCAACGAAGCGGCGAAGCACGCGATCCTCATGTGGTTCCGCGTGCAAGAGATGCAGATCCTCGAGGCCGGACCGTTCGAATACGTCGACAAGCTGCCGCTGAAGAAGGGCTACCGCGCCGCGAACGTGCGCGTCGTGCCGGGCGCGTCGGCGCGCTTCGGTTCCTACCTCGCGCCCGGTGTCGTGATGATGCCGAGCTACGTGAACATCGGCGCCTACGTCGACAGCGGCACGATGGTCGACACGTGGGCCACGGTCGCGTCGTGCGCACAGATCGGCAAGAACGTGCACCTCTCGGGGGGCGTCGGCATCGGCGGCGTACTCGAACCACCGCAGGCGAAGCCGGTCGTCGTCGAGGACGACGCGTTCATCGGGTCGCGCTGCATGATCGTCAACGGTGCGCGTGTGCGGGCCGGTGCCAAGGTCGGTGCGGGCGTGATCATCACCGACACGACGCCGGTGATCGAGGCCGAGACCGGCAACGAAGTCGCACGCGGCGTCATCCCCGAGCGGGCAATTGTCGTGCAAGGCACGCGCATGAAGGAGTTCGCGGGCGGCACGTTCGGCCTGCCGTGCGCGCTGATCCTGCGTTACTTGGCCGAAGGCGAAGAACACGACAAGCTCAAGCTCAACGCGCTCTTGCGTGAGCACGGCGTGGTGTCGTGACGGACGATCTCCTCACGCTCACCGAAGATCTCTCCGCGATCCCTTCGGTGAGCGGCAACGAAGAAACGCTCGCCAACGACATCGAGTCGCGCTTCGCGCGCGGTCGAGTCGACGCTTGCGATCGAACGCATCGGCGCGAACGTCGTTGCCCGCACCTCGCAGGGCGCGGAACGCCGCATCTTGCTGGGCGGCCATCTCGACACGGTGCCGCCGAACGACAACGCCACCGCCCGCCGCGACGGCGACACGCTGCACGGTCTCGGGACCGCCGACATGAAGGGCGGGCTCGCGGTGATGCTGACGATCGCCGCCCTCGCGGCTCGGCGTCCGCCCAAACACGACGTGACGCTCGTGTTCTACGAGGGTGAAGAAGTCGCCGACGAGTACAACGGCTTGCGAAGGCTGTTCGCAGAACGGCCCGAACTCGTCGCGGCCGACCTTGCGGTCTTGCTCGAACCGACGAGCGGATGGGTCGAAGCCGGTTGCCAGGGCACGATCCACGTGCGCGCGACGTTCGAGGGCGCGCGAGCGCACACGGCCCGCCCCTGGATGGGAACGAATGCGATTCACCGCGCCGCGCCGCTGCTCGACAAACTCGCGAATTTCGAAGCGGCCGTCGTCGACGTCGACGGTTTGGAGTATCGCGAGGCGTTGCAAGTCGTTCGCATCGAGGGTGGGATCGCGAACAACGTCGTGCCCGATCGTTGTTCGTTGGTCGTCAACCGCCGGTACGCGCCGAACCGTTCCCTCGACGACGCAGTCGCGGAAGTTGTCGAACTTTGTAGTGACGCAGATCACACTGAGGTGTTGAATGCGTCACCAGCGGCTCCGCCCAACCTGTGGCACCCACTCGTGGCCGAGCTCACGGGCGTGTACAACCTGCCGGTGCGACCGAAACTCGGTTGGACCGACGTCGGGCGCTTCGCCGCGCACGGGATTGCCGCCTGCAACCTGGGTCCGGGCGATCCCGAACTTGCCCACACGGCCAACGAATGCGTCGAACGACAAGACCTCGAGGGGTGCGCGGCGGTCCTCAGCTCCTTCTTGGGACTGAGTTAAAACAGGCCGCGCCGCCTCGTCCTCCTCTGCCTTTGGGACAATCGTCACGGTTGTCTTTGATGTCCGCTTGTCGTACCCTCCCGGTGGGCGAAGGAGTGGTCTCTTGGGCGGATATCGGTTTGCGGGGCCGATCGCGAGGCGTGTGAAGCCCCCGCGTGGCATCCCGATCTTCATCTATTTCGGCGCGATCGCGTTCGTCGTGAGCGCCGCTGGTTTCGCGCTGGCGCAAGGCGGCTCGTGGCTGCCGCTCGGTGTGCAGGTCGCACTCGTGTTGATCATGTTGCACCCGTGGACGCCGACGGTTCGGCGCCGCATCGTCTCACCGCTGTTCGTCATCGAGAGCCTCGTGCCGGTGCTGCTCCTCACCTGGACCGGCGGCTCGGTGTTCTTCTTCGCGGTCCTGGCGATGGCGGCATCGCGTGCGGGCATCGCGATGCGGCTGCCCCAAGCGGGCGCGTTCGTCGCGGCGGCCGCCGCGATCGTCATCGGGCGCCCACTGCTCGGCTACTCGACCGAGTGGTGGCTCTGGAAGACCTACATCGAACTCGGCGCGGTGGTCGGGGTCGCGGTGAAACACCAGCAAGCGCTCGTGTACCGCACGAAGCAGGCGAGCAAAGAACACGCGCAGCTGGCGGCCATCGAAGAACGGCGCCGCATTGCGCGCGACGTACACGACGTCCTCGCGCACACGCTCACGATCTTGATGGTGCACTTGAACAGCGCACGGCTGCTCGTGCACGAAGACCCCGACGCGACGGCCGAGGTGCTCGACGAGGTCGCGGCCTACGGTCGGAAGTGCCTCGAGGAGATTCGTCGCACCGTCGGATTGTTGTCGTCGGAGGCGACCGGTCCCGCGTACACGAACGGGCCCGTCGAAGCGGCCGAGGCCGTCCAGGAACTCGTCGAGTCGTATCGCAACGCCGGCATCAAGGTCGAGCTTGGGCTCGAGGTCGGGATGGAGCGGATGAATCGGCTCGCCCAGACACCGCCTGAGATCTGGCATGTCGGCTACCGCGTCGCGCAGGAGTCGCTCGCCAACGCGGTCAAGCACGCGCCCGGCGCCCCGATCGAACTCTGGTTCCGGGTGCACGACGAGGCCTTGCACGTCACATGTGCCAATTCGTTCGAACCGGGTGTCATGCTTGAATTGCCGCGCGGCGGCAACGGGCTCATCGGCATGCGCGAGCGAGTCGAAGGAGTTGGGGGAACGTTCTCGGCCCAACTGCGGGACCACAGGTGGGTCGTCGAGGCCGAACTCCCGATCTCAGGCATTGAGGCAGCAGACATGGAACACACGCAGTTGGGACGTGCATCGTGATCACGATTCTGTTGGCAGACGACCAGCCGCTCGTTCGGATGGGCTTGCGTCGCATCTTCGACCGCCGGCACGGCTTCGACGTCATTGCCGAGGCCGGCGACGGCGCGGAAGCGTTCGAGCTCGCCAAGACGCTGAAGCCGCAGGTTGTCGTGATGGACATGCGCATGCCGGGCACCAACGGTGCCGAGGCAATCCGGCGCATCCGTGAGCTGGCCGACCCGCCGCCCGTCCTCGTGCTCACGACGTACGACGACAACGAAACGGTGCACGAGGCTGTCACCGCCGGCGCGGCGGGCTTCGCGCTCAAAGACTCGAGCGCGGAAGACTTGCACCGGGCCGTGCGCGAGATCGCGAACGGCAACGGCTGGATCGACTACACGGTCGCGCGCCCGCTGCTCGAGACGTTCGGCGAAGTTGTTCCGCCGCCGGAACGGCGCGCCAAGCTCTCGCTGCTGACCGAGCGCGAACTCCACGTGATGAAGCTGCTCGGCCGGGGCTGCACGAACTCCGAGATCGCCACCGAGTTGTGCGTCAGCACGGGCACCGTGAAAACGCACGTCGGCAGCATTCTCGCCAAGCTTGGCTTGCGCGACCGCGTTGCCGCGGTGGTGTTCGCCTTCGAACACGGCCTGGCGACACCGGGCAGCCGCGTGCCCTGAGCCTTCGGGCTTAGATCTTGCGCAGCAGCGTGACGACTTTGCCGTAGATCTGCACTTCGTCAGGCTCGAACACAAGATCGTCCATGTGCTCGTTCGCGGGCCGGAGGATGACCTTGCCCCGCTTGCGCAGCAGCGTCTTCACGGTTGCTTCTTCGCCCGGAATACCGGCGACGACGATCTCGCCGTTCTCCGCATCGGGCTGCGAACGCACGACCACGAAATCGTCCTCGAAGATGCCGGCGTCGATCATGGATTCGCCGCGCACGCGCAGCATGAAGAGTTCGCCTTCGCCGGTGAGATCGGCCGGGAGCGGCATGACCTCTTCGACGTGTTCGGCTGCGAGCACGCCGGTGCCGGCCGCCACGTCGCCGAGCAACGGCACGTGCCGGACGGGTCGGCGTTCGGCCGTTGCGCCCGTCGACGGTTCGAGCGCGACTTCCATCGCGCGCGGCTTGCTCGGGTCGCGCCGCAGATAGCCCTTGTCCTGCAAGGCCGCCAGATGGGCGTGCACGGTGGACGGTGACGAGAGGCCGACGGCTTCGCCGATCTCGCGCACACTCGGCGGATAGCCACGGCGGCGCACCTCGGCATCGATGAAGTCGAGCACCTGCCGCTGACGCTCGGTCAGCGGCGGCGCAGCTTGGGAGACCGGTTGGACGGCGGTCGATTTGGGCATGTCTGCGACGGTAACACGATCACACGTTCGGGGCAAACATTCGTTCGATTCGGTCTTGACATCCGAACATGCGTTCGGCCAACGTAAGTGTCACACCCGTTTGGTTGGATCACTTCGTACGCAGCGAACGCCGCTGCGACAGCCCCCTCCAGGAGCTCCCGATGGCCGCAGTCCTCCAGCTCGATTCGCCTTTCACTTCCACTCGTTCCGCCCGGCCGAGCCACCCGGCCGGGGCGTACCGTCAGCCTGGTCCCCGGCGGGCGCGCCGCCCGGCCCGCTCCGTTCTTCGGAGGCGGCGCTTTTGTGCCGCGTTCATCGGCTTGGGCCTTGTGCTGACGGTTGCGCGTGCGGGCGCGGCGCTCGAGGGATCCACCCTCGCTTCCCCCGAGCGCCTCCCGCACGTGCGGACGGTTGTGGTGCAGCCGGGCGACACGCTTTGGTCGGTTGCCCACGAACTCGCACCGAACAGTGACCCCCGTGGTGTCGTCGACCAACTCGAGCGCGCACGAGGCACCAGCGCGCTGACGCCGGGCGACACGATCACGTGGACCGACTCATGAGCGCCCACGTAAGCGCGAAAACCGCACTATTTTGGGGGTATGCGGTGTCCGTACTGTCGCGAGAACGACGACAAGGTTGTCGACTCGCGCATGGCGGAAGACGCGGCCGCGATCAGGCGCCGGCGCGAATGTCTCTCGTGCGGTCGCCGTTTCACCACCTACGAACGCGTCGAAGACGTGTCGGTGCTCGTGTGCAAGCGCTCCGGGGTGACCGAACCCTTCGACCGGGCGAAGCTGCGGGCGGGCATCGAGCGGGCGGCGAGCGGCCGCCTCGACGACGCAATGATCGACGAGGTTGTCGCGGCGGTCGAAGAAGAACTCCGGGCGGAGGGGCCACAACCGGTAGGCAGTGACCGGGTCGGGTTGGCGGTGCTCGAGCAGCTCCGTGCCCTCGATCCGGTCGCCTATCTCCGCTTCGCGTCGGTGTACAAGGGCTTCGAGGACCTCGCCGATTTCGAGCGCGAAGTCGGCGAATTGCAGAAAACGACCGAGCCCAAACGGCGTTGAGCAGGCCTTCCATTCGAGGACGTGGAAACGCTTGACACACGTGGAATTCCATGCGTGTAATGCCCTTCCATCTCGCGGTCGGGATGGGAAGCAACCACAAGATGTTGTGGTTGAACAGAAGTTGCAGTTTCCGGGGGAGAGGGCCTGATCAGCGGGCTCTGAAGGGAGAAGCGACCGAACATGGCGATGGCGCCTCAGCAGCTTGGGATCGGAATCACTCGGCACTTCACACGCCCGGGTGTCGATCCGTACGACACGGTGGAGTGGGAACGACGCGACTCGCGGATCCCGAACTTCAAAGACGGCGGCGACGCCTTCTTCCAGCCCGGTGTCGAGTTCCCGACGAGCTGGTCGCTGAACGCCACGAACATCGTCGCCCAGAAGTACTTCCGCGGCACGCTCGGCACGCCCGAGCGTGAGTGGTCGCTCCGTCAGGTCATCGACCGCGTTGCCGACACGATCACCGACTGGGGTGTGCGCGACGGTTACTTCGTCGACGACTCCGAAGCGGAAGCGTTTCGCGACGAGCTGAAGTACGTGTTGGTGCACCAGCGCGCCGCCTTCAACTCGCCGGTGTGGTTCAACATCGGCGTGAAGGGCGTTCCGCAGCAGGGCAGTGCGTGCCAGCCGTACGACGCGCTCGTTGCCACGCCAGAGGGGCTTGTCCCGATCGGCTCGTTGGTCGAATCCAACGCGATCGGGCGGAAGGTCTTCGACGCTCACGGCCTCACTCGCGTTGTCGCGGTGAAGGACAACGGCGTGAAACCTGTCTTGCGGGTGCACACCAAGGCCGGCATCACGCTCGACGTGACGCCTGACCACGTTGTTTGGCGTCATCGTCGTGGTGAAGGAAGCGGCTGGGTGCAAGCAGGTGAACTCGCCGCTGGTGATCAACTCGAGTGGTACCGAAGTGAATCGTGGGGCACGGGCGAGATCACAACGAGGGAAATCGCGGAGGCCGCCCTTGCTGGCTGGCTGCAATCCGACGGATTCGTGGGCCAGTACGTCGGCACGAACAGGTCGCTCACGATCGAAGCAATGGCTGTCACGCCGCACGAGCGGGACTGGGTGCACTGGGCGCTCGATCAGGTGTTCCCCGACGTGCATCGCAAGGAGCGCACGGTCGAGACCAAGGACACCTCGATCGATTGTCGCCGTATTCGCCTTTATGGCGAATCGCTACGTCCCTTCATTGAGAAGTGGGGATTGCATGCTCGCGGAGTCGACATGCGCGTGCCTTCGTCGCTGTTCGAAGCGCCGCTTCCCGTTGTCGCGGCGTACCTGAGGTCGATCTTCCAGGCTGAGGGCTACGTATCGCAAAAGAAGAGCGGCTCGACAGTCGCTGTTGACATGGTTTCCGAGGAGCTCATTCGAGGCGCGCAGCGCTTGTTGATGCGGTTTGGCATCTTCTCGCGTGTGCGTCGCAAGAATGACACGCGCGCGAATCGTCTTGGCACGTGGAGCCTCTCAATCCGAGTTGCAGGCGATCGTCGACGCTTCGCGGACGAGATCGGGTTTATCTGTGAGCGAAAGGCCACGAAGCTCGAAGCGACGTTCGAAAAGCCGGGTCTGGCCGACAACGAGATGAAGCGGCTCGAGATCGAGCGGATTGAAGAGCGCGGCGAGATGCGTGTCTACGACATCCAAACCGATAGCGGCGAGTACCTCAGCGAGCACGTGCGCGTGCACAACTGTTTCATCCTCTCGGTCGACGACACGATGGACTCGATCCTGAACTGGTACCGGGAAGAGGGCGTGATCTTCAAGGGCGGATCGGGCGCAGGCGTGAACCTGTCGCGTATCCGCTCGTCGCGCGAGCACTTGCAGGGTGGCGGTACTGCCTCAGGGCCGGTGAGCTTCATGCGCGGCGCCGACGCGTCGGCGGGCACGATCAAGTCGGGCGGCAAGACGCGCCGCGCCGCCAAGATGGTGATCCTCGATGTCGACCATCCCGACGTCGAAGACTTCATCTGGTGCAAGGCCATTGAAGAGCGCAAGGCGCGGGCGCTGGCCGAGGCCGGCTTCGACATGGATCTCGACGGCCGCGACAGCCATTCGATCCAGTACCAGAACGCGAACAACTCGGTGCGTGTCACCGACGATTTCATGCACGCAGTCCGCGACGGCCGCGACTGGCACCTGCGCGCGGTGACTACCGGCGATCCCACCAAGACGATGCCGGCCACTGACCTCATGCGCCAGATCGCGCAGTCGGCGTGGGAGTGCGCCGACCCGGGCATGCAGTTCGACACGACGATCAACCACTGGCACACCGCGTCGAACACGGGCCGCATCAACGCGTCGAACCCGTGCAGCGAGTACATGCACATCGACAACTCGGCGTGCAATCTCGCCAGCATCAACTTGTTGAAGTACCTGGGCGACGACGGCGCGTTCGACATCGAAAGCTTCGAGCGCACGGTCGAGATCATGTTCACCGCGCAGGAGATCATCGTCGGCAACGCCGACTACCCGACGGAGCCGATCGCCGAGAACAGCCGGGCGTTTCGGCAGCTCGGGCTCGGCTACGCGAACCTCGGCGCGCTGTTGATGGCGCAGGGCTTGCCCTACGACTCCGACGCGGGTCGGGCATGGGCAGGCGCGATCACCGCGCTGATGACCGGCCACGCGTACGCCACGAGCGCGCGCACTGCGGCCCGTATGGGTCCGTTCGCGGGCTACGCCAAGAACGCCGAGCCGATGCTCAACGTCTTGCGCATGCACCGTGCCGAAGCCGCGCACATCGACGAAGACCTGGTGCCGCCGGAACTGCTCAGTGCTGCCCAAGAAGCATGGGACGACGCGGTCGAGCTCGGTGAGCGCCACGGCGTGCGCAACGCGCAGGCGACTGTGTTGGCGCCGACGGGCACGATCGGCCTGATGATGGACTGCGACACGACCGGTATCGAGCCCGACCTCGCGCTGACGAAGGCGAAGAAGCTCGTCGGTGGCGGCACGATGTTCATCGTCAACCAAACGATCCCGCGGGCGTTGCGCAACCTCGGCTACAACGCCGACGAGGTCGACGCAATCGTCAACCACATCGACGAACACAAGACGATCATGGGCGCGCCCGGCTTCAAGGAAGAGCACCTGCCGGTGTTCGCATGCTCGATGGGTGACAACACGATCCACTACATGGGTCACGTGAAGATGATGGCGGCCGCGCAGCCGTTCATCTCGGGCGCCATCTCCAAGACCGTGAACATGCCCGAAGACGTGAGCGTGCAAGACGTCGAAGACCTGTTCATGGAGTCGTGGCGGCTCGGCCTGAAGGCCGTCGCGCTCTACCGCGACAACTGCAAGGTCGCACAGCCGCTCGCCACGCAGAAGAAAGCCGGCGAAGCAGAGCCGTTCACTCGTGAGGTCGAGCGGATCGTCGAGACGGTCATCGTGCAAGAGCCGGTGCGCCAAAAGTTGCCGAAGATGCGCACGGCGAAGACGTTCTCGTTCCGGGTTGCCGACTGCCACGGCTACGTGACGGTGGGCGAGTACGAAGACGGTCGTCCCGGTGAGTTGTTCTTGCAGGTTGCGAAGCAGGGCTCGACGCTCGCCGGCATCATGGACGCGTTCGCGATCTCGGTGAGCCACGGCTTGCAGTACGGCGTGCCGCTCGAAGCGTTCGTCGAGATGTTCACGAACATGCGTTTCGAGCCGGCGGGCATGACCGACGACCCCGACATCCGGTTCGCATCGAGCCTCGTCGACTACATCTTCCGGCGGCTCGCGGTCGCGTACTTGCCGATGGAGAAGCGCGAAGCGATGGGCATCATGACGGTCGGGGAGCGCTTGCAACCGACGTTGCCGGGTGTCGAAGAAGCGACGACGCCGAGCGCGCCGTCGCTCGACTTGCCGCCCGAAGACCGCGCACCGTCCGCTGCGCTCGAGCAACCGAAGCCGAAGCCGATCGCGGCACCCGTACCCGAACCGCAAGCGCGCAAGACCGAAGTGGTGCTCTGCCACGTGTGCGGCGACATGATGCAGCGCGCCGGCAGTTGCTACGCGTGCCCGAGCTGCGGCAGCACGAGCGGCTGCTCGTAAAGGTGAAATCGCGCGGAAGTGTCATCTCGTGATTGCGAGTATCGCGAGATGACACTTCTGACGCGTGGTCACAGCGTTCCGTATGGCAGCTGAGCTTCCGCCGCTCGTTGTCGCGAACGTCGGTGCCTGGCGCCGGTGGCTCGACAAGCAGCACGCGCAGTCGACGGGCGTGTGGCTCTTGCTCGCGAAGCAGGGCACGACCAAACCGACCAACCTGACCTACGACGAAGCGCTGGAAGAAGCGCTGCGGTACGGCTGGATCGACGGTCAACTTCGGCGCGTCGACGACACCACCTACTCGCGCCGCTTCACGCCGCGGGGCGCCCGCAGCAACTGGTCGAAGCGCAACGTCGCGATCTGCGAACGCCTGATCGGCGAGGGTCGCATGCACGCGGCCGGACTCGCCGAAGTGGAACGCGCCCAGACTGACGGCCGCTGGGATGCCGCGTACGCGGGAAGCAAGAGCATCGAGGTCCCCGCCGACTTCGCCGCCGCACTGCGTACGAACAAACGCGCCCAGGCCACGTTCAAGAAGCTCAACAGCGCGAACCGCTATGCCTTCTTGTATCGGATCGAAACCGCGAAGCGACCCGAGACCAGGTCGCGGCGCATCAGCCAGTTCGTCGAGATGCTGGCGCACGGCGAGACCTTCCATCCCTAGGCTGACGCGCCGTGGCACTCACGGCTTTTTCAGGCGGACCAATCCTGACGATGGACACGCCGGGCGCGACGACCGACGTCGTTGTGGTCGACGGCGATCGCATTGTCGACGTCGGACCGGCCGGGTTGCTCGACCGGTATCCGCACGCACAGCGCGTCGATCTCGCGGGCCGCACACTCGTCCCCGGCTTCATCGACGCGCACTACCACCTGTGCATTGCCGCGTTGCATCCGCGGTGGGCTGACTGTTCGCCCGCACGCGACGCCGAATCGTTGCAGGAGTTGTTGCTCGCCCAAGCTGCGGCCGAACCCGACGTGGCATGGGTGCGCGGCATCGGCTGGAGCGATCTCGAAAACGGATTCATCCCGACTCGTGCCGACCTCGACGCGCTCGCCCTCGACCGGCCCGTCATCGTCGTGCACTACAGCTACCACCAGTGCGTGGTTTCGTCGGCCGGGCTCGACGCGCTTGGTATCTCGGCGCACACGCCGGATCCGGCCGGAGGCGTCATCGGCCGCGATGAAAGCGGCCAACTGAACGGGCTGCTCGTCGAGCGCGCGTTCAGCGAGGCCCATGCAGTTTCGATCGCGCCGTACCGCGACCCCGACCGCTGGGCCGAACACGTCGTCGCGGCGGCGAACGCGCTCCTCGCCGATGGGATCACGTGCGTGCACGATGCGGCGTGCCCGCCCTCGGCCGAAGCGTTGTACGCCACTCTGGCGCGCGAACAACGCCTTCCGGTCAGTGTCGTCACGATGCCGCACGCAGAAGGATTGCTCAGTCCGCTCGACGCGCCGCGGCTCGACGGACCGGTGACCGGCGAGGGCGACCATCGTCTCCGCGTTGGCGCGGTGAAGTTGTTCGGCGACGGCGGTGTGCTGCCGGCAATCCAGGGCCACACGCACGGCTTCGAAGTCGACATCGGCTTCGTGTTCGAGCGTCTCGACGAAGAAGTCGGGCGCGTCGTCGACCGAGGTTTCCGCGTCGCGGTGCACGCGATTGGCAATCGCGGGGTACAGGCGGCGCTCGGCGCCTTCGAAAACGCGGCGCGTGCGCACGGCGACGGCGACCATCGCTTTCGCGTCGAGCACGCCTCGCTCCTCGGGCGGCCCGAAATGCAGCGCATGGCTTCGATCGGTGCAGTCGGTGTCGTGCAACCCGGGTTCCTGCACCACATGGGCGGTGCGGTCGACGGGTTCACGCTCGAAGAAGCCGAATGGATGCCGTTCGCGGAACTCGCGACGTCCGGTGTTGCCATCGCGGCGTCGTCCGACAGCCCGTGCGCGTTCTCGGCCCCGCTGCTCACCTCGGCGCGGGGCGTTACGCGGCTGACGTCGAAGGGCACGGTGCTCGAACCCGCGCAGTCGCTCCCGTACGACACATGGCTGCACGCCTACACCGCGGGCGCCGCCTACGCCGGCGGGCAAGAACACGAGCGGGGCCGGCTCGCGCCGGGTTTGCAGGCCGATCTCGTCGTGCTCGACGGTCCGCTCGACGCCGAGCATCCACCACGCGTCGACGAGACGTGGGTCGACGGCAAGTGTGCGTTCCGAACGTCTGATTGAGGAGTGATTATTTCGGGGCGAACGTGACCGCTACCGATCCGTGTACGTGCAGTGTCGCCGCGTTGATCAACATGACTTTGCACTGGTTCGTCGAACCGTCGTTCGCACACGCACGCGCGAGCGCGCCAACCTTTTTCAGAACATCGGCGTTGCGAGCGGCGTGACGTTGAACTGCGCGCGCACGTCGTCGAGCGGAAGCGCGGCGAGCGCGAGATGATCGCACTGGCTGAAGTCGGCTGTGCAACGCGCGCCCCGCTCGAGCGCTTCACCCATGAGTTCGGTCGCGCCAGCCCGCTCGAGCGTCTCCGGGCTGGGCATGATCTCGCCGTGCTTGAGCATTCCCGCTTCGTGGATCAACAGATTCGTCATGAACTGCAACCAGTTGGCGTCGTTGTCGTTCATCGCGAGCGTGAACGCACCTAACGCGATCTCGCCGGGCCCAGTTGGTTCGTAGCCCGCGATCACGTGGTTCATGTCGTGACTCACGTAGTGCGCGGGGAAGTGAATGTCGGCGCCGGGGATCACGAAGTTGTTGCGCCGGTAGAACTCGAGATACCAGTAGCCGAGCGTTCCCTCGGGGAGCGCGTGTAATTCCTCGAGTTGGCGCGCAAGCGCGGTGTCGGGTTCGGTGAGCGTGAGGTAGTTGTCGCGCAGCGTCGGTTCCGACAGCTCGGGGAGCACGCTCGAGTAGGAACGGTCGTAGTCGGCGGTCGCGAACTCGACGCCGCTGTCGATCCAATCCCGGATCACGTCGAGCGCGGGCCCGTTGACCCCGAACGCGACTGCGTACTCCTCGACGCGGCTGATCTGGTCAGCCGTCTGCGGATGACGGCAGAGTTCGAGCGTCACCATCAGCTGGATCAAACGTTTCCGCACGAGAGGATCGACGATTGCCGGCGCGGCCGCGGGCGGCGCGATCGGCTGCACTGTCGAGAGGTCGAGATCCGGACGCTGCCACAAGTGCGCGACGATCGTGCCGAGCACCGCGAGCTGCGGGGCCGTAGGTCCGTCGTCGACGTCGATCCCGCCGAGCAGGATGCTCGTCGCAGGTTCGACGAGTTCGCCTTGTACGCGTGCCGGCATGGCCGGCAAGCATGCTCGCGCCCAGCGCTCGCCCGCAAGGCGCAGTCGCGAAACGAATCGCGTTGCGCGCTAACTCTTGAACGCTTCGAGCAGCTCGTTCTGAAGTTCCTCGTTCGTCGCGTTGATCTCGTGCTTCGCAGTCTTCGCCGCGCGCGTCAGTGCTTTGTCGAGGCCTTTCTCGATCGTCGGTTCGCCGGCAACGATCAGGCCCGCCTCGCTTGCCGTCAACTCGTCGGCAGCGTCGTGAAGTTCCTTGCGGGGGAGCGTCCCCTTCCCGACGAGCTCGGGGATGACGCGCATGCGCGGTCGATCCATGCGCTTGACGATGTGAGCCTTGCCGTTTTCCTTGTCGATAACGGCGGCGTCGAACTTGCCGATGGCGTCGTCTTTGTGGAGCTGCTCCACCGCGTCGAGATCGGCGAGCGCGGAATTCACGTCGTTGTAGGCCGCAGTAAAGACCAGCATGTCGGACATCGCGTGCTCCTTTTCAGGGCTCAGGACGCGGGCTATGTGCGTAGCGTCATGCTCGCGATAACTCGCGTCTCACGCATCACGCGTTTGCGTCTGCTGCCGTAAAGAATCGGTCACGAATTAGCCACCGACTGCGGCGTCAACTGCAGACTGCATTGGCCGCGCAGGCCAGCGCATCCTCGGACGAACCGTCACGCGCCGGTGGTCAGGTCGTGCCGCAGTTCGAGCAGCGCGTCGACGAGCATCGCGACCGGTATCGCGATCTCCTCGCCGAGGCACGACCATTGAAGGAGATCGTTGACGAAACCTTCCGCGGCATAAAACGACGTGTGGGCGAGGGTCGCCGCCGTGAGCACCACGTGCGGTTGCGTGACGAGGCGGCGGTGCGCGAGGAATGCGAGCAGTCCGTCGACGAGTGCCACGTCGATGGTTGGAAGTCGTGCCGCGCCGGGCGCGCCAACGGGTGTCGTCATCGCGGTCCTCCCTCTCGAGACACCGTGCCCGGGCACGGTTGACCTGATGGAGGGCCGCGAGTCCTTGGTCTTCGGGACTTTGGTCCCGAATGTCGTTGTTCACGGCAACAAGTGCGAGCGTTCTCTACAGCTAGGTTCCGGTCCTTCGTAAGAACGAGGCGGGGGACGAGATGAGCACGACGACGCCGGAAGACGAGCACGCCGGACCACCGCAAGGCCCGCCGCCGTGGATCGACCCCTCCATGCAACAGCGCGTCACGTGGCGCGACGGCGACATTGTCATCTCGGTTCCGCCGAAGAGCGGTACGACGTGGACGATGAACATCGTCCATCAACTCCGTTCCGGAGGCGATACGTCATTCTTCGATATCTACGCGGAGGTGCCGTGGCTCGAGGTCGTGCCCTCGCCCAACAGCGACAAGGATGCGATCGTCGCGAATTTCGACGCGATGCCGGACGACCAACGGCGCGCGTTCAAAACGCACGCCGCGCCGCCGGAGCTGCCGTTTCAGCGCGCGGGCGCCGGTCCCGACGTGAGATATGTCGTCGTCGTGCGCAATCCCGACGAGGCGCTCGCGTCGTTCCGGCCGTTCATCGCGTCGCACTCCGACGAATTCTTCGCGATGTGGGGTGTTGATCCTGCAGGGTTGGTCGGTCCCGACTTCGAAACGTACGCCAATGGTTTTGGAATGCACATGCTTGGGCCGCGAGTGTTCGAATTCGTCGCGTCATGGTGGCCGTGGCGCGATGAGCCGAACGTGCTGCTCGTCCACTACGCCGATCTCAAGCGCGAGCCGGAAAAGAACATTCGCAACATCGCCGCTTTCCTCGGCTTCGACGTTCCCGATGACAAGTGGCCGGCGATCCTCGAATACACCTCGTTCGCGTGGATGAAGGCCCACGAAGACAAGTTCGAGCTGCGCAGCGTGTGCGAGGTGCCCATGCTCGACCCGGGTGCGATGTTGCGCAAAGGCAAGATGGGCACGAGTGCCGACGACGGCGTTACGCCCGAGATCTCCGCCGCGCTCGCCGACGTCGGTCACACCATCCTCACCGACCCCGACGCGTACCGCTGGTGCTACGAGGGCGGCGCGATCTGATCCGACCACCTATGCGAGGTCGGTGAGCGCATCGTCGGGATGCGGCGGTGTGTGTACCAACGCCGCGAGGCCGGCCGCGCACGCGCAGGCCGCCGCGCCCACGAGAAGCGCGGCGCGCGGGCCGCCGATGTCGGTGACCCAGCCGATGATGATGGTCCCGATCGGAGTCGTCCCCAGATAGACGAAGACCCACAACGCCAAGACGCGACCGCGATAGGTGCTCGACGAGTGCAGCTGCAACGTTGTCGAGCAGAGCGTGACGAACGAGAACGCCGCGATGCCCGTCGCGACCAAGAGCACGCTGCATACCGCGACGTTGGGCGACGCCGCGGTCAGGGCGAGGAACACGCCGAACGCGAGTGACGCCGCGAGCAGGTACTGCCGTCGCGGATGACGGATGAAGCCGACGCCGAGCGACCCGATGACCGAACCGATACTCAGCATCGTCGACAACAGTCCGTACGTGCCGCCCGAGCCGTGGAACGTGTCGCGCGCGAGAACGGGCAGGATCACTGCGAAGTTGAACGCGAGAAGTCCGATGATCAACATCATGAGCAACGGCAGCCAGAGCTGTTGACGTGATCGCGCGTAGCGGATGCCCTCGCGCACGCCACCTTCGCCGCGACGGGCGCGCTGCTGGGAGTGCAATGGCCGAATCAGAAACAGTGCGACGATGGCCGCGATGTACGACAGCGCGTTGAGGCCGAAGCACACCGTTGTGCCGGAGGCGACGATCAACGCGCCGGCAAGCGCGGGCCCGACAACCCTCGCCGAGTTCAGCACGACGCCGTTCAAGCTGACCGCGCTCGAGAGGTCGTCGGGTTCCACAAGCCGGCCGACGAGCGCTTGCCGAGCGGGTGAGTCGACGATCTGTACGAAGCCCCCGAGCACGCTGATCACTACGAGGACCGCGACCGTGGCATGACCCGCCAACGCGAGCGCCCACAACAGTGCGGCGAGCGCGCCGAAGATTGTTTGCGTCACGATCAGGAGCTTGCGCAGGTCGACGCGGTCGGCGACCGTGCCGCCCAGCGGCCCGAACAACAACGACGGGATCCCACCCGCTGCTAATACGAGCCCGAGTGTCGTCGGCGAGCCGGTGAGTTCGAGGACGAGCCAGCCGATCGCGGTCTGTTGCAGGAACGTGCCGCTCGCCGAGACCACTTGACCCACGAAGTAGATGCGAAACGGTCGGGAGCGCAGCGCGCGAAACGAGTTCGCCCGCGCCCGCGTCGGAGGTGTCGTGACCTGGGGCCGGTCTTTGACCGTGCTGTAAACGCCAACCGGATCCACGCGTGCCGAGAACTACTCGGACATCGCTTTCGGATTCAAATGTGCCAGGCTGGAGCCGTGCCGTACGCGCGGCCGGTTCTTGCGGCAATTCACGCCCGTTATGGTCGCCATTCGTCGCAAGAACGGGGCTTGACCTTCTGGGAGTTGGCTACGAATGTTCGTCGGGCAAACCGAAGAGCGCGAACAACCTCGGATCGAGAAAGGAGCGGATCGCGCTGATGCGGCCGTCGACGACGTCGAGCACGTGAATCGCGAACGCCGCCGGCGTCGCGCCGGGCATTGGCGGCACGTACACCGCCGCTGCGGGCGCGCCATTCGCTTCGAGCGGAACCAGCACGTGGGCGCGGAGCGCGTCGTGTGTGATCAGCCAGGCTCGAATGTCGGCGGCACCGCGCAGCCAGAGCTCGAACGGCGGCATCTCGACGATCGCGTCTTCGCGTAGCAGCCTGACCAGCGCGTCGATGTCGTCGCGTTCGAACGCGTCGACGTACGCAGCCAGCAAGTCGCGATGATCGGCCGCCGGTTCGTGCGGCGTGGTGTCGCGGTCAATCGGTTCCAGCGCGGTGCGGGCACGCCGCAGGGTGCTGTTCACGCTGTCGGTCGAGCTCTCCAAAAGCGTGGCCACTTCGGCGGCGCGCCAGTGCAGGACGTCGCGCAGGATGAGCACCGCGCGTTGACGCGGCGCGAGCCGTTGTAACGCGGCGATGAACGCGAGCCGCACCGACTCCCGGGCGACGGCGCGCTCGGCGGGATCGGCGATCGTCGGGAGGACGAGGCTGTCGGGCGCAGGTTCGACCCACTCTGATGCAGGTCGACGGTCGATCAGTCGCCCTGCGCGTGTTCCGACACGCGCAACGTCCATCGGAAGGGCGCGGCGCGCGCGGCCGTTGAGCATGTCGATGCAGACGTTCGTCGCGATGCGGTACAGCCACGGGCGCAGTGCGTCGTCGTCGGCGAAGCGCGGGAGCGCGCGCCATGCGCGCAGCATGGTGTTCTGCACGGCGTCTTCGGCTTCGTGCCCCGACCCGAGCATTCGGTAGCAGTAGCCGGTCAACTCGCGGCGGTGCTGCTCCAGCTCCGCCGTGCGCGGATGACTCGATGTGCTGACCGCGTTCACGTGTTGAGACTACGTCTCGGGGGCCGCGAAAAATCCCGACAGTCGCGACGACTTTTCGATTCGGCCGCGGTTACACGTCGGAAGCAGATACGCACAACCACGACCAGGAGACCAGAACATGACGACAACACGCTCACTCATCGCGGCAATGCAGGTAACGCTCGACGGGTTCAGCTCACCCGGTGACGCCGACTGGGTCGACTCGTGGGCTGACGCCCTCGATCTGTTGCCACCCGTTGATGCGTTCGTGCTCGGGGCCGGCATGTGGCCGGATTACGAACAGTGGTGGACAACCATTCTCGACGACCCGCAGGCCGCGGGCACGATGCTCGGGCGCGACGTGTATCCGCGCGAGACCGCGTACGCGCGTTTGGCGGCACAAACACCGCACCTTGTGCTGTCGAAGTCGTTGCGCATCGCGACCTGGCCAACGGCGCGGATCGTTCACGACGTCGACGACATCGCCGCGTTCGAAACAAGAACGCGGCAACGCTGTGTACGTCGTCGGCGGCCCGACGATTGTCACGAGCTTGATGAACCACGGCTTGCTCGACGAACTTCGCCTGATCGTTCACCCCGTCGTTGTCGGAGACGGCGTCCCGCTGCTGGCGGGACTCGACAAGCGCACGACGCTCGGCCTCGTCTCGGTCGAACACACGTCGACGGGCCGGCTGCACGTTGCATATCGCGTCCACACCGACGAGGAGATTTGAGTGATCCGCACCTTCAACGACGATGTCATCGAAGAGTTCCGCGCGCACGGCGGACGGGTCGGCGGGGTATTGACCGGCACGCCGATCTTGCTTCTCCATCACCTCGGCGCGCGCACGTCGACCGAGCGCGTGACGCCGCTCGCGTACACGCCGCACGGCCGCGGCTACCTCGTGGTCGCGTCGAACGGTGGATCGGCCACGCATCCACGCTGGTACGACAACCTGAAGGCGCATCCCACGGCGACTGTCGAGGTTGGCTCGGAGACGTTCAGCGTGCGCGCCGAAGAACTGACCGGCCCGGTGCGCGCCGAGCTCTGGCCGGCGTTGCTCGCAGCCTCTCCGAGTCTCCGCGAGTTCGACGCGCAGACGGCGCGCCGAATACCGCTGTTCCTGCTGAACCCGACCGGAAAAATTCTGCGGCCGACCGTCCATTTCGGGTCTTGCCAATCGTCGTAACAGGGCAAGCCATGTGAGGAGACCGAGATGCGATATGCCTTGTTGCTGGCAACCGATGACCCGGCCGACGCGTGCCACGAGGAACGAACCGAGCGCTTTGCCGCGTTCGTCGCGTTCGTCGACGAGATGCGTGAACGCGGCGTGCTCGCCGACAACGGCCTGCGCCTGCAAACGACGGCCACCGCGACTTCTGTGACCAAACGTGACGGCGGCGAACTCGTGATCGCCGACGGACCGTTTGCGGAGACGAAAGAGCAGATCGTCGGCCTGTTCGTCGTCGACTGTGAAGACCTCGACGAAGCAATCGAGATCGCGGCGAAGGTCCCGCTCACCCGGTACGGCACCGTCGAAGTGAGACCAGTGTGGGAGATATAGCGGGCGCGCAAACGGCCGTCACCGAAGCGTTCCGTTCCGAGTGGGGCCGAGTCGTCGCGTTCATGATTCGCGTGACCGGAGACTGGGACCTTGCCGAGGAGTGCACGCAGGACGCGTACGCGAAGGCGCTCGAACGCTGGCCGCGCGACGGTGTTCCGACGAATCCCGGCGCGTGGCTGAAAACGACCGCGCGCAATCGCGCAATCGATCGAATCCGGAGGGCGCGACTCTTCGCGGGGAAGTTGCAGGAGGTGGCGGCGCTCGAATCGGTCGACGCTGGCGCCGGGCGCGACTTCGGCGACAGTCCCGTTCCCGATGATCGCCTCCGCTTGATCTTCACCTGTTGCCACCCGGCATTGGAGATCGAAGCCCAGGTCGCGTTGACGTTGCGAACGCTCGCCGGCCTCACGACCACGGAAATCGCTCGCGCATTCTTGGTACCGACCGAGACGATGGCGAAACGATTGGTACGCGCGAAGAAGAAAATTCGAGACGCGTCGATTCCATACCGTGTGCCACCCGCCGAGCAGCTTCCGGCGCGGCTGGGAGCCGTGCTCGCAGTGCTGTACGCCACGTTCAACGAGGGATACAGCTCGACGGCCGGCGGTGATCTCATACGCACGAACCTTTGTGCCGAAGCCATTCGCCTTACCGGTGTCCTCGCCGAGTTGATGCCCGACGAACCAGAAGTGCTCGGCCTGTTCAGCCTCATGGTCTTCCACGACGCTCGTCGTCTGGCACGCATCGACGTCGTCGGTGACGTCGTCACGCTCGACGAGCAAGACCGCACGCTCTGGGATCGTCAAGCGATCGCGAGCGCGTTCACGACCCTGGATCGCGCCCTCACCTTCCAAAACCCAGGCGCGTATCAAGTGCAAGCCGCGATCGCGGCGTGTCATGCCGCTGCGACCGTCGCTGCTGATACCGATTGGATCGCGATCGCGGCCCTGTACGCGCGGTTGTACGCGATGGTGCCGACACCAGTCGTCGCGTTGAATCGAGCGGTTGCCGTCGCGATGGCCGACGGCCCTGCCGCCGGTTTGCGTCTCGTCGACGAACTCGCGGCGAGTGCCGCACTGGCCGGTTATCACCTCCTGCCGGCAACGCGTGCTGACTTTCTGCGCCGGCTCGGACACTTCGACGCGGCCGCCGACGCCTATCGCCAAGCGCTCGCGCTCGCACCGAGCGACGCGGAACGCCGGTTCCTGATGAAGCGACTGAACGAAACGACCGCGGCGTAAACGCGCCCCGAGTGTCCATTCGGGCTCCAGTCATTCGTCTTCATGACGAACGCCGGATTGGCCGGCGCCAACGCTGGAGTTGCACATGCCGAACTATGTCTTCACCTACCGCACTCGCGACGACTACACGCCGACGAACGACACGTACCAGGCGTGGGATGCGTTCTTCCAGGGCCTCGGCGACCACCTTGTGACCCTCGGGAACCCGACGTTCGCGCGGCGCTCGATCGGTGCCGATGCTGCGACGACGGTTCTGGGTGGTTACTCGATCGTCGAAGCCGACGACCTGGATTCCGCCGTGAAACTCGCGACCGCATGCCCGACGTTGGAGCACGGCGGCGGCGTCGAAGTCGGCGAGATCACGGTGCTCGATCACTCAGCGACGTGACCACCGGAAACGACAAGCACGGTGACGCGCGCCGCATGGATCAGGACCAGTGGCGCGCGTTCGCCGAGCAATTCGCAACGACGTGGAAAGCCGCGGTGCTTGCACGACGAGACACCGCCGAACAGGAGCCCACCGACCATGCACGTGATTGATTCCCCGACTCGAACCACGCGGAAAGGCGTGATACTGCTCGCGCTCTGTCTCGCGGCATTGATCATCAACATCGACGTCACGATCGTGAACGTCGCGCTCCCGAGTCTCGTCCGAGAGCTGGGCGCGACCACGACGAGTCTGCAATGGGTCGTCGACGCTTACACGCTTGTGTTCGCGGCGCTCATCCTTGCCGCGGGCAGCTTCAGCGACCGGGTTGGCCGCAAAGGCGTGCTGCTCCTGGGACTCGGCGTGTTCGGGGCGGGAAGTCTGGCCGGCGCGTTGTGCACGACGTCAGGTGCCTTGATCGCGGCGCGCGTTGTCATGGGAGTTGGTGCCGCCGCCATCTTCCCGTCGACGCTGTCGCTGATCGCGAACATCTTCACCGAACGCGGCGAGCGCGCCCAAGCCATTGGGCTCTGGGGTGCGACGACGGGCGTGGGTGTCGCCACCGGCCCCATCGTCGGCGGATGGCTCCTGGAGCGGTTCTGGTGGGGCAGCGTCTTCCTGTTCATGGCGCCGATCGCGGTTGCGGTCATCGCGCTTGTCGCGTGGGCGGTGCCGACGTCCCGCGATCCGTCGGCGGCGCCGATCGACCTCCCCGGACTTGTGCTCTCGAGCGCGGGGATGGGTGTCTTGGTGTACGGCGTTATTCAGGCACCGCACTGGGGTTGGGGCTCGGCGCACACATTCGTGGCACTCGCGGCGGGCATTCTGGTCCTCGCGATCTTTGTTGACGTCGAACGGCGGCGCGCTCATCCGATGCTGGACGTCACGCTCTTCCGGAATCTGCGCTTCACGGCCGCGAGCGGATCGATCACGATCGCCTTCTTCACGCTTACGGGCTTCACGTTCCTTGTGACGCAGTACTTCCAGCTCGTGAAGTCCTACAGTCCGCTGGAGACCGGTGTTCGACTTCTTCCGGTCGCGGTTTCGCTCGCGATCGCCGCGATCGCGGGCACGAAGCTGGCGGTCGCCATCGGCAACAAGGCGGTCGTTGCGCTCGGGCTTGCTCTGTTCGGGCTCGATTTGTTCTGGATGGCCGGCAACGGCGCGTCGACCACGTACGCGGTTCTCGTGGCGCAGATGATCGTCGGCGGCGGTGGCGTGGGTCTCATCACCGCACCCGCGACCGAAGCCATCATGGGCGCGGTACCGGCGGAGAAGGCAGGCGTGGGCTCGGCAGTGAACGACGCGACGCGCCTCTTCGGTGACGCGCTCGGTGTCGCGGTGATCGGAAGCATCGCGTCGTCGCTCTACACCAGCCGGCTCGCGGCGCGTGCACCGGCCCACATCCCACCCGCGGCCGCCGCCGCGGCCAAGGGTTCCTTGGGAGGTGCGCTCGTCGCCGCGCAGGGCTTGGCGCGGCAACGGGCTTGTTGCAACTGCGCACGCGCTCAACCTCGCGGCAGTCGACGCGTTCCTCCACGGTTTCGCCGGGAGCTTGCGCGTCGCCGGTGTCGTTGCGTTGGCGGGCGCGGTGATGGCCGCCATTTGGTTGCCGGCGCGGCCCGAGGTTGCAGGCGACGAGTCGATCAGCACCGACAAAGTCACGACCCTGGACTCGAGCCTGAACGACGACGTGCCGTGTTCGGCGTGACGCCAACGACGTGATCCTCGTAACCTGCGCCGGATGTCGACCCGATCGTTGGAAACCGATTACCTCGTCGTTGGTGCGGGCGCGATGGGCATGGCGTTCACCGACGCGCTGATCGACCACGCCGACGTGCACGTCACGCTGGTCGATCGGCGCCACGCTGCGAGTGGTCACTGGCAAGACGCGTATCCCTTCGTCCAACTGCATCAGGCGTCGTTGTTCTACGGCGTCGCGTCGACGGTGCTCGGGAACGGTGAACGGCAAACGCACGGACCGGAAACGGGCCTCCAAGAGCGGGCGCGCCAGTCGGAAATCCAGGCGTACTACGACGACATCCTGCATCGCCGTTTCGTCGACTCGGGGCGGGTCACGTTTCTCGGTGGTTTCGAGTATCACGCGCCCGACGGCACGCATCTCGTGACGTCTCGGGTGTGTGGTGAAACCACCGAGATCCGCGTGCGCCGGCGCGTTGTCGACGCGACCTACTTGTCGCCGACGGTTCCGGCCACGACGCCGCCGCCGTTTGCAGTCGCCGACGACGTTGCGGTCGTCGCGATCCACGAGTTGGCGCAGTTGGTTTCCGCGCCGAGTCAGTACGTCATCGTCGGCGCGGGCAAGACCGCAACCGACGGGATCATTTGGTTGTTGCGCAATGGCGTCGATCCGGAACGCATCGTTTGGGTGCGGCCCCGCGATCCCTGGATGCTGAATCGAGCCATGGTGCAGCCCGACCCGGTGGTCGCGCTCGAACTTGGTGCCGACACGATGGAAGCCGGCGCCGCGGCCGAGTCGCTCGACGATCTCTTCCTGCGTCTCGAGGCGGCAGGGGTGATGCTGCGCGTCGATCCCAACGTCGTACCCACGATGGCGAAGACGCCGACGCTCGGCGCGTGGGAGCTCGAACTGTTGCGCACGATCGAAAACGTCGTTCGCCTCGGTCATATCAGAGGCGTGCATCGCACGGAGATCGTGCTCGACGAGGGCCGCGTTCCGCTGGCGCCCGACTCGCTTGTTGTTCACTGCGCGGCATCCGGCCTCGCGTACCCGCCGTTGGTGCCGTTATGGAAGCCCGACAAGATCCGAATACAGACGATCCGCGTCGGCTTTCCCTGCTTCTGCGCGGCGCTTGCCGGATACGTCGAGGCGACGCGCGACGACGATCGCGAACGTAACCGTGTGTGCCCGCCCAACATCCTTCCCGACGACCCGGCGAGCTGGGCCCGCATGCAGGTGCTGGGCGCTACGGCCGTGCGCGCGTATGGGGCCGAGCCCGACATCGCAGCGTGGGCCAACGCGTGCGCCCTGAATCCCGCGCGCATCCAACCCGCGCAGCGCGACGACCCGAAGCTGAAGGCAGCCGCTGCGCGCGCCGCCGAGCACACCGAAGCCGGTCTCGCCCGGCTGGCCGAACTCGCGCCGTCTTAGGTTTCGTTCGCGGGCTGGTTTGCAGTCCACGTCTCGTCTGACCAACGTCGCGGCGCGGGCGTGTCGACTTCGAGGGGCCGTGCGTACGACAAATCACTGTGGTCACGCGTTCCCACGAGGTAACCCTGATTGCGAAAGAACGGCGACTGCACGAGCGACGCGTCAGCCGTAAAGGCGACTTCGACCGTCGAGCGCCGCACCGCGATCCGCCATTGTCCACCGCGACGCTCGAGCCGGTCGAGATAACGGCCGCACATCACGGTTGCCGTCTTCCCGTCCGCGGCCAGCATCGTGACGATGATGTAGCTCTCGGTGTGCGCCGTGTCGCCGTCGATCTCGCACGTGTGCGTCGTAACGTTGTGGAGGTGTGCCAAGGAAGTGGCCGAGTGCGCGGTGTTGGCCCACAGGGGATAGTCGGTTCCGGCGATGACCGCCGCGCCGTGTTCGTCGACGCCGTCGTCGTGGTACGCACCTGCCAGAAGCGCCGTGTCGTGACGGTCGCAGCCGCGAGCGTGTCGAGCAATGCAGTCGAGAATCGCGGCGCGGTCTTCGAGGTACTGCAGCCTTGACTGCACCTCGGTGAGTTTGTCAACCACTGCTGTACAGTTGTACAGCGTTCGCGGAGGAGGCACAAGTGCGTATAGGTCTCACCGGTGGAGGCGCGACGGCCGACAAGATCGTCGAACAAGCGAAGCGCGCCGAAGCCGACGGTTTCAGCGCCCTTTGGTACGCCAGCCGTGTCGCAGGCGATCCGCTCGTTGCGATTGCGCTCGCGGGCCGCGAGACGACGCGCATCGAACTCGGAACGTCAGTGCTTCAGACGTATCCGTGCCACCCGTTGCTGCAAGCGAATCGCGCCGCCTCCGTCGTGGATGCGATGCGGCGACCGGGATTCACCCTCGGCGTCGGTCCGTCTCACGAACCGGTCATCGTGGGTGTGTTCGGCCTTTCATACGCGCACCCAGGCCGGAACACCGAGGAGTACACGCGCATCTTGACCGCCGTTCTCCGTGGCGAGACCGTCGAGTTCGACGGCGAAGATTGGACCGCGCAGAGCGCCGGCCGCGCCGTCACTCCCGCGTATCCAGTTCCGGTGTTGTTGTCTGCGCTCGGATCGCGCCTGTTGCGCGTTGCTGGCGAGTTCGCCGATGGAACCGTGACGTGGATGGCGCCTGCCCGCGCAATCGAAACGCATATCGCACCGAAGATCAACGCAGCGGCTGAGGCCGCGGGCCGAACAAAGCCCCGCGTTGTCGTCGGCCTTCCGGTCGCCGTGCACGACGACGAGGCAGAGGCGCGCGCTGCGGCCCAGGCGAACTTCGCAATGTACGGTGCGCTGCCGAACTATCAACGCATCTTGGAACTCGGGAACGCATCGAGTCCCGGCGACGCCGCGATCGTAGGTAACGAGAAACAAGTTCGGGGTCAACTGCAAGCGCTCGTCGACGCCGGTGCCACCGACATCTGGGCCGCGTCCTTCCCAGTGGGCGACGATCGCGCGTCGTCAAGGCAACGGACCGCGGACGCGTTGAAGGAGATGGTGTCGTAAGGATGGCAAGCCAGAGGCGCGTCGGCGCCGAAACGTCGAAGACGCGCGACAAGCTGCTCGATTGTGTCGAGCGATTGATGGTGGAATCGGGCTATGCCGCGGTGACGTACCGTGCTGTCGCAGCGGGCGCGGGAGTCGCGCCTGCTCTTGTGCAGTATTACTTTCCGACGCTGGATGATGTGTTTGAAGCTGCCATTCGCCGGCGTTCCGAGCAGAATCTCGCCCGGCTCGCCGGTGCGCTTCGCGCCGACGCTGACTCGCCTTTACGTGTTCTGTGGACGTACAGCCGCGACGAAGTGAACGCGGCGCTGACAACCGAGTTCCTGGCGCTGGGCAACCACCGCAAGTCGATCCGCAAGACGATCGCAGAAGTTACTGACCAAATCCGGCGCGTCCAGCTTGATGCGGTTCAGGCGAAGTACGGGCGCAATGCCGTGGAGGGCGCCGACTTTTCGACGCGCGCGTTGCTCTTTCTTGTGACCGGCGTACCGAAATTGATTCGGCTCGAAGAAGGCGTCGGGGTGAGTACAACCCACGGCGTGGTCGTGAAGGAGCTGGAGCGCTATCTCGCGTCGCTCGAGCCGATCCGTCCCTCGAAAGCCCGATGCGATTGACTCGCGCTGGGCGCGGCCTCCGGCCTAAGGTCCGATCATGCCCTCGGATGCGTCCGCCACGCGACGAAAGTTGGTCGACGAAGCCGCCCGCGCGTTTGCCGAGAACGGCGTCTTTTCGGCGTCGCTGATCGACATACACGCAAAGCCGGACAGCGCAACCGGGGCGCGCTGCACTACAACTTCGGATCGCGTACCGGCGTGTTGTGTGCGGTGCTCGAACGCCACGTCGACTTCTTGGCCAAACGGGAAGGCGAACTCCTCGACATCGCGCGCAGCCGGCCGAACACCGACGCCGCGTCGGTGGTCGAGGCGATCGTGCGGCCCGCCACGGAACTCGCCGACAGCGACTGGCGCGGGCGCTGCTTCATCGTGATTCTCGCCGAGCTGGTCGAGGAAGATCCGGCTGCGCTCGACCCGGCGGTGCTCGAGATGCTCGCCCGCACGGGCGGTTACGCGGTCTACGCGCTGCTCGAAAAACGTATGGCGAAGGTGAAGCCCGCGATTCGCGTCGAGCGCGTCTCGCTCGCCACCGACTTCATCCTGCGCGCAGTTGCGGAAAGGACATCGCGATGAGTGACGACGGCACGATGCGAGCGTGGCGAACCCACGAGTACGGGCAGCCGACCGAGGTGCTCCGGCTTGACACCGTCCCGATTCCGGAACCGGATGCCGGCGAAACGCGCGTCAAGGTGCTTGCGATCCCGTTCAACTTGAACGACCTCGAACGCATCACCGGCGGCAACATGATGGTGCGCCCCGAGTTGCCGTACAGCCCCGGCATGGAAGTGATGGGTGTCGTCGACGCGTGCGGCGCCGGCGCCGAAGCGTGGCAAGGCCGGCGCGTCGTTGCGATGACAAAGGGCGCGCACGGCGGTTTCGCCGAGTACGCAATCTGCCCGACGGTTTCGATGTTCGACATGCCGGACGCCGTTCCGCTGCCGGACGCGGCCGCGTTGTTCTTCCCGTTTCACCTCGCGTGGTTGGGGTTGTTCGACCGCGCCGGCTTGCAACGCGGCGAGTCGGTGTTGATCCATGCCGCGGCCGGCGGATCCGGTTCGGCGGCGGTCCAGCTCGCGGCGAACGCGGGCGCGCGCGTCTTTGCGACCGCCGGTACCGAAGACAAGGTGAAGTTGTGCCGCGACCTCGGCGCCGACGTTGCCATCAATTACAACACGCAGGACTTCGCCGACGTCGTGCTCGGTGAAACGGAGAACGCCGGCGTCGACGTCGTGTTCGACAACGTCGGCGAGGCCGTGATGGAAGCGTCGATGAAGTGCACGAAGTACAACGGGCGCTACGTCATGATGGGCTTCGCGTCGAACAAGGTCGTGGCCGACGAACCGTTTCTCGTGCCCCGGCGCGTCATGCTCGGCAACCTCAAGCTCTGCGGCGTGATGATGGCCTACGCCGAAGGACCGGTCGCCGAGTTCCTGAAGACCGGCATGGGTTGGAACTTCGCGCCCGCCGAACTCGGCCGCCAGATCATGCGCGACGTCATTTCGCAATACCAGTCCGGTGCGATCAAGCCGGTCGTCGGTCGCGCGATCGATTTCGACGCGATTCCGGCCGAGATCGAGGCGATGGCGAACCGCGAAACGATCGGCCGCACCGTCGTCGTTCTCTGAGCGGCGACTCGTCGCCGATCAGCCGTTCCCGATATTCGAGACGGTGATGTAACCGTTGACGAACGCGTCGATGTCATCGGTGAACACCGTCTTGGTCGACAGGCAGTTCGACGGGTCGATCGAGCGGCCGTTCAGCGCCGTCGCAGCCGGGATGTTGACGACACCGCGGATGCTCCCGCTCGTGCATGTCGGCACACTGATGTTCGTCACCGACTGGTTCTGCGGCGGTCCGACCCGGCCGAGCAGGAAGTCGTTCAGCCACGTCATCAACTCGGCCGCGCCGCTCGGGAAGTCGGGCGGCGAACCGAAGCCTTGATTCATCGCGACCGAGGGGATCGAGTGCTTGCCGCCTTGGCGGGCCGCGCCGACCGTGCCCGAGACCGAGATCAGCGGGCCGAGGTTCTGGCCGTTGTTGATGCCGGAAACGACGAGGTCGGGATTTACGTGCAACGTGTTGAGCGCGTAGAGCACCGAGTCAGCCGGGTAACCGTTCACAGCGTACGCGGGGTATCCGCTCAGCGTTGTCGATTGCGTTGCGGTGAGCGTTCCCGGCGTCGTCTTCGCGCCCGTACCGCTTTGATTCGTCGCGGGCGCCGACACGGTGACGTGAATGTCGCTCCGGGCCGAGAGCGCTTGCACCGCGGCGTCGATACCCGCCGCGTTGTAGCCGTCGTCGTTTGTCACGAGCACTTGCAACGGGAACGTGTGTGTCGACGTGTAGCACGCGTCGGTAACGTCGTAGATCGGGCCGGAGTTTCCGAGGCACGGATGCGAATCGGCGAACACGTTGGGCTCGTTTTGGAACGGCCGCAACATCCACACGCGCAGCTGCCACACGCCGCCACCGACATCGGTCCAGACGTCGTTTGGCCCGACGAATCCGTCGGGTGCTGTTGCGGAGCTGATGTTCCACTCCATACCGGCGACCTGCGCGCTGTCGCTCGTGCCGTCGTAGAGCAACGTGTCGGGCTGCGCCGCGTTGAACGTTGCTGGCGGCGCCGAGAACGTGAAGGCCGCGCCGACGCCCGGAACGTACGCCGACGACGTGGCGCCGGCGGCGACGGCTGCGGCCGCGTGATCGTGCGCGTACGCGAAGAGCGAGGCTTGATCGAGCTGCAGCGACAAACTCGTGCAATTCGGTCCGCTCAGTGCAGTTCCGCCGGTGGGCGCGCACCAGAACGGCTCGACATTCGCGCCGCCACCGTTCGCGTACCGCGACGCGAACTCAGTGAACGTACAGCCCCCGCTGACGACAACGAAAGCGACGACGATCGCGAGAACTCGTAGCTTGTGCATGCTTCCTCACAGGTTCGATCGCGCCGCAATTGACGCGCGCAGCAACGGGCATCAGTCGACCTGTGGCAATGCGTTCCGTCAAGGTCCCTACCAAGCATGGGACCTATACCATCTCGGCATGAATCTGCAGCAGCTGCGCTATCTCGTTTCCGTTGCAGACTCGGGCTCGGTCAGCGCCGCCGCACGCGTGCAACGCGTTTCGCAACCTGTTATCTCGCGCGCACTCCGCGAGCTCGAACGCGAGCTTGGCGTCGAACTCTTCCAACGTACGGGCCGAAACCTCACGCTGACGAACGCGGGAAAGCCGGTCGTCGATGCGGCGCGGCATGCGCTCGTTGCAATTGACGACGTCGTCGAAACCGCGCGTCGAGCCGCAACCGGATCAGAACTTGTCGTCGCGACAACTCCTACGAACAGCAGCTTGTTGAGCCCGATCATCACGTCGTTCGCGAAGCAGCGCGCCGAGACCGCAGTGCGGCTGTGCCGCGCCAACGACATGGATGAAGTCGTACGGATGGTCGCGAACCGCGAGGCCGAACTCGGCTTCGGCGAACTCGATCTCTCGGCCGGCACTGACACGCTCGAACGCGAGCCGCTGTGGCGCGCGCGCGTCGTCGTCGTGTCGCCGATCGGCGCCGACCTCCCGTCGCCCGTGCCGCTCGCAAGCCTCGCGACATCGCAACTCGTGCTGCCATCGGTGGGCTCGGGCCGCCGG
This sequence comes from uncultured Actinomycetes bacterium, assembly GCA_963841195.1. Lineage (GTDB taxonomy): Bacteria > Actinomycetota > Acidimicrobiia > IMCC26256 > PALSA-610 > CAWJBX01. The sequence continues at coordinate 376,711 of CAWJBX010000009.1, forward strand.
AAGCTCATCGACGAACTGCTCACCGACGACGCGGGCCGCGCACCGTCGCCCGTGTTCGAAACCGACGAGCGTTCCGCGTGGATCTCGTGCGCCCAAGGCGGCATCGGCTCGTATCTCTCGTTCGAAACAGCAGCCAACGCGCTCGACGGCGTCGTGCTCCGACCCCTTGATCCTCCGCTCGAAGTCGCGGTCGGTTTCCTCTACCGCGCCGACGCGACCTCACCAGAGAGCGACCGGCTGCGCGGCCTCGCGCGGGAATGTCCGACACCGAGTGGGTGTCGGCGCTGACCTCGAATTAGTGCCCGTCGAGCGCGGCGGTCACGATGCGATGCGCGGTGTCGTCGGTGACCGGCTCGCCGCTGATCAGCGTCCGGTAATACAGCGGCGCGACGAGCAGGTCGGCGAGCGCGTCACGGTCGGTGCCGGGCGGGAGTTGGCCGTCGTCGATCGCGCGGTCGATCATCGCGATCAGGTCGTGCCGGCGAGGCGCGATCAGCCGCGCCCGCAAGCCGCGCGCAAGCTCCGGGTCGCGTGCGCCTTCGTTGATCAGCTGCGCGATGACTGGGAGCGATTGCGGACTCGAGAGCATCTCGCCGATGCGCCCGAGATAGGTCTCGGCGTCGGTGCGGAACGAACCGGTGTCGGGGACCGGGAAGTCGGCGAGCACTTCTTTCACCGCGTCGGCGACCATGTCGACGCGTGAGCTCCATTGGCGTTCGAGAATCTGCGTGCTCACCCCCGATCGGCTCGCGACGCCGTGGAAGGTGAGGCTGGAGAAGCCGGCCTCGGTAAGCAGGCGGAGCACCGTGCCCGAGACGTCGCGCGGTGGACGGTTCTCGGCCGAAAGCCGGCGGGCCGAAGTGATGACCAGGTTGTCGAAGTCTTCGCCGAGGCCGGCCTCCGCTGCGACTGGGCGCGCGGGCAGGAAGATCGCAGCGACGACCACGCCCAGCAACGCCACGATCGCACCCACGATGACCGTATGACCGAGCGCGTCGACGAATGCCTTGTTGGCCGCGTCGGTCACGAGCTTCGCCGTACTCGGCGGGAGCTGACTTGCGAGGGCGGCAGCAGCGCCGACCGAGTCTTTCAACGCCGCCGCGCCGGCCGGCGATTGTTTTGCGGCCGCCGAGTAGACGGGCGACGACGCGATCGACGACGAGTACGAACTTGCGGTGATGCTGCCGAGGATCGCAACGCCGAGCGCGCCGCCGATCTCGCGCGTCGTGTCGTTGACCGCGGATCCGATGCCGGCCTTTTCGGGCGGCAGCGAGCCCATGATCGAGTCGGTGGCGGGTGCCATCGCGAGCGCCATTCCGATCCCGATCACGACGAGCACGATGCCGACGAGGAGATAGCCGCTCGTGAGCGTCACGTGCGAGAACAACCACATGGCGAGCGCGACGAGAAAGAGCCCGAGGCTGACCACAATCTTGGTGCCGACGCGGGCGACGAAGAACGGACTCAGTGGTGCCGCGACTGCGAGTGCGATTGCGATCGGCAAGAGCCGAACGCCGGCTTGCAAGGGGTCGTAGCCGAGGACGAACTGCAAATACTGCGAAACGAAGAACAGCGAGCCGAACAACGCGAAGAACACGAGCGTGACTGCGATCGACGCCGCGGAGAATCGCGGGTTCTTGAAGAACGTGACGTCGAGCATCGGGTGGTCGGAGTGCAACTCCCAGAAGATGAACGCGCCGAGCAACACGATCCCGACGACGAACGCGCCGACGATCAGCGGATCGGTCCAGCCCCGATTCGGACCTTCGATGATCCCGTACAACAGCGTCACGAGCGTCGTCACCGAGAGCACGGTGCCGACGAGATCGAGTTTCGGCGCATGCGGGTCGCGTGAGTTCGGTACCAAGAACCAACCGGCGACCAACGCGACGGTGATCACCGGGATGTTCACCAAGAAGATCGAGCCCCAGTAGAAGTGCTCGAGGAGATAGCCGCCCGTGATGGGCCCGATGGCGACGCCGAGACCCGAGACGCCCGCCCAGATGCCGATCGCGCGCCCGCGTTCGGCCGGCGGAAACACGTTCGTCAAAATCGACAGCGTCGACGGCATGATGAACGCGGCACCGAAGCCTTGCAGCGCGCGCGTGAAAATGAGTCCGCCCGCGGTTCCGACGAGTGACGATGCGAGCGAACCGATGCCGAAGATGATGAGGCCGCCGGTCAGCGCGGTCTTGCGGCCGTAGCGATCGCCCATGCTGCCGGCGAGCAACAGAAAACTGGCGAACACGAGCGTGTACGCGTCGACGATCCACTGCAACTGGCTCGACGTCGCGCCGAGCTCGCGCACAATGCTCGGCAGCGCGACATTCACGATCGTGCCGTCGATCCCGACGATCAACAGGCTCAAGCAGAGGACGGCGAGAATGAACCACCGGCGTCCGTACACCGCGCTGTCGATGACCGGTTCCTCGACAATCGGCAGCGCGGTCGCGTCGACACTCATGCTCGCTCAGTCTCGCACCCGCGCGCACCCGCGCAAAAAATGCAACGGACACTCGCAATATCGCCCGCGACCGGGCACGATGCCTGCGTGGACGGGCAGCTGTGTGTTCGTCAGTTATCGACGGAGCGATTCCAGCGGCTACGCCGGGCGCATCTACGACTCTCTGCGGCAGAGCTTCGGTCGCGAGCACGTGTTTTACGACGTCGACGGCATCGCGCCTGGCCGCGATTTCGTTGAGGTTCTCACGGGAACGCTTGATTGCGTCCAGGCGCGCTTGTGGTCATCGGTCGGGGCTGGGTTGATGCGACGGACGCGAAAGGCGAACGGCGGATCGACGACCCGGCAGGCTTCGTTCGGATGGAGATCGAGCACGCCCTCGGTCGCGCCGACCTCCGGGTGATTTCCAGTCCTCGTGGGTGGGGCCACAATGCCGGCGGCACGAGACCTCCCGGAATCGCTCGTGCCGCTTACGCGTCGCAATTCGCTCCCGCTCGTTGACGAGCATTGGCCCGTGACGATGGCGGGACTTGTTTCGTCGCTCGAACGGGTGCGCGACGAGTCGACACCGCCGCCGTCGCTCGCGCCATCCAGAGAGACGGCGCGCGTCGTCCCCGAGGAACCTCCCGTCCAACACGTCGAAGATGACGCGACGACCGCCGCCGCGGGCGGAGGATCCGAAGCGGAGACGCACCCGAAATGGTGGACACGACGGTGGGCCAAGGTGTCCGCGCTGGTGGCTGTTGTCCTCGTTGTCGTAGCGGTCGTGATCGTCGTGCCACATTCTCGAGTCCCCGTCAGCATTTCAACGTGAACACACTGCGGGCGATCTCGTGGACTTCACTTGGGTAACTCAAGGGGTCAGCGACACGCTCGAGTTCATTACGTCCGGCAGTGCGCCCGAGAGCGACGCGTCTGCGTACGAAAAATGGAAGAAGGGCGCTTCCGCGGAAGCGGCGGCGAAGCTCCCGGGATAGTTCCGCACGCTCGTTCGCAGCCCCGTCTGAGACTGCGGTTCACGGTGCCAGCTCGTGGCAGCGGAACGTAATCGGGTAGTTGTAGACGCCGCCCACGGACTGGACCGTGATTTGTTTGGACGGGTCGGCATCGGCGCACTTGTAGCGGTAGGCGGCGTCGACACGAGCAGACCAAGGTTCGCCGCGCGAGCGAAGGTTTGAAACGGAAAACCCGATGAGGCTGACGAGCGCGATTTGTGCAACGAACAGCGCGACGCAGACGCGGCGCCACGTTTCCGGATTGCGGCGACGCGGTCCGTCGAGCACCAACGCGAAGCTGCTCGCCAACATGATGACCGGGACGACGGAGAATCGACCGGTGGGCAGATAGGTCCCGACGGCAAAGAAGCCTTTGTCGGAAGGGCTGAGGGCGACGATTTGGGTGCCGCGACCCCAGACCGGGACGACGAAGGTCACAATTGCGAGGACGAGAAACGTTCCTGCGAGAAGCTGGTGCGCCCGCTCGACGCCGCGCAGGAGCAGCGCAAAAATCGCAAGGATCACGATTGGGGCCGACACGGCGAGCAGCGCGCGGTGATCCCAGATCGACCTGATGCCCCTGTCGCCGAGCGCGTATTGCGCGAAGACTCGCACGCTGATGTCTTCGGGCAGCTGCGCGGGCTTATGTTGGAGATTGGGCGCTGCTCGGGTGTCGCTCGTCGTCAGCGCGGTCACGGCTTGTATTGCGATTCCGACGAGAAACGAAGTCGCGACGATCCCGGCCGCGCGGGTGCGCCGGAGAATGGCGTATCCAAGAGCAACGGGAATGAAGATCGCTGTAAGTGCCGTGGCGGAGGCCGCGAAGAACACGACAGTGCTCCGAATGATCACGTCGCGATTGTCGTCTTGCTGGGCCACGATCGCCCACGGCGCCGCGGCCGCGAACGTCCAGATCGTGTTCGTGATCGTTGCGGTGTTTTCGTAACCGAGGGCCGGCAGCAACACCAACGTCGACGCCAGCGCCAGTCTGGCAACGCGCGATGTGATCCAGCCTTCTGACGCCCAATACACGAACCATGCGAGGAGCGCGTTCACGAGTGCGGCCGATATCGCGAAGTAGAGCGGCAGTTGCCGGGCCGGGACGAGCGTCGCCACCGCGCCCAGGATTCGCGGTGGAAGTTGGAGATACCCGGCGTAACCGCGGAACATGACCGCGAACACGCCGAACTGACGTGCCTGCCCGTAGTAGATCGTGCCGTCTTCTGCCCAGATCGTGTGCCAACTGCGGGTGCCGGTCTGCCGCAGCAGCGGTAACGCGACCGCCGACGCAAACAGCCCGGCGCCAACGCTCACGCGCGCGACGTGTGAAGCGCGGAAAGTGTTCTCCCCGCGGACCGTGAGAGGAACGGTCATCGTTCGTGACGCGGTCATCGCCCTCCTCGAAAATAAATTCGAGACCCCCGGAACCGCTCAGCTGAGTCTTACACGCTGAGGATTTGACCGACACTGCCATCGGGCGGCAAACGAACGGCAAAACACCGTCGCAGCCTCTCGCACTCTGAATGACACGGATGCCGCCGCAAGGAGCTGAGCCTGACGGACGTGTCACGTTCGATTGCGCAGCGCGACACGGCCGCTGTACACCGAACCTCGTTCGTGGGAGCGTGGTGTACCGAATCGGTACACGCACGGGCCACGAAGCACAAGCAAGCGCGGCACGCGGGATAACGTCCGCCGGATGCATCGGGCCGACGTCCTTATCGTGGGGGGAGGCATCGTCGGCCTCGCAACCGCGCGTGCCATCCTGCGCGCGCACCCGGGACGCGCGCTCACGCTTGTCGAGAAGGAAGCCGCGGTCGGGACGCATCAGAGCGGCCGCAACTCGGGCGTGATCCACGCCGGCGTCTACTACCAACCCGGTTCCGCGAAAGCACGCATGTGTACCGCGGGCCGGAAGTCAATGGTCGGTTACTGCGAGGAACACGGCATCCCTTACAAAGTCTGCGGCAAGGTCGTCGTCGCGACCGACGAAGACGAACGCGCGCGCTTGCTGGAACTCGAACGACGGTGTGAGGCCAACGGCGTGCGCACCGAGCTCATCGGGCCTCACCAACTGCGCGAACTCGAACCGCACGTGCGGGGCGTGGCCGCGTTGCACGTCCTCGACACGGGGATCGTCGACTACGCCAACGTATGCCGCTCGCTCGCCGCCGAAGTCAGCGAGCTGGGCGCGACGATCAAGTTGGAAACAGCGGTCACGGGCGCGCAGGGCGAGCACGTGATGACGTCGAACGGACCGATCGACGCGGAACGCATCGTCACGTGCGCAGGCCTGCAGGCCGATCTCGTCGCCGAGACCATCAGCGGCCCTGGCGCGACGGGCGGGATGCGCGTGATCGCGTTTCGAGGGGAGTATCGAGAGCTCGTGCCCGCACGTGAGGACCTCGTGAACGGCCTCGTATATCCCGTGCCCGACCCCGATTTCCCGTTCCTCGGCGTGCATCTGACGCGCGGCATCAACGGACACGTCCACGTCGGCCCGAACGCAGTGCTCGCGTTCGCACGTGAGGGTTACACGTGGCGCCCGATCGACAGGCATCACCTCGCGGGGACGTTCAAACACAAGGGCTTCCGGAAGTTCGCCGCGCGCGAACTGGCGTTTCGGTGTCGACGAGATGGCCCGATCGTTGAGCGGCCGTCGGTTCACGAAGGCCGTGCAGCGCCTCCTGCCCGAGGTCGAGCGCGCTGATCTCGCGCCTTCGCCCGCCGGCGTACGCGCCCAAGCGATCGGTCCCGACGGGCAGTTGGTCGACGATTTTGCGATTCGCACCGTCGGCCGCGCGGTGCATGTGTTGAACGCGCCCTCACCCGCGGCAACCGCATCACTGGAGATCGGCGCCGCGATCGCGGCGCGTCTCGACGAGCGCTAACTGGCTAGATCGGCAGCGCCGCGTTCGCTTGCGTGATGACGTCGATCGAGCGTTCCCACGCTTTGCACTCTTCGTCGGTCATCGGTGGCCACAATGGTGCACTCGGCCCCTCGGGCCCGAGCACACAGGGCAAGCTTGCACAGACACGGTGCCCGACGCGCGTCGACACCGGGATCAGCGCACCCGTCTCGTGCATCAAGGCGTGCACCAGGCCGCTCACCGTGAGGCCGATGCCTTGCACGGCCGCGCCTTTCAAGTCGCGTACTTGATACGCGGCGTTGCGCACGTCCTTCTCGATCTGCGCGCGCCGTTGCGGCGTGAGGTCGATCCCGCGTTGGGCGGCGAAGTCGACGAACGGCAACGTACCGATGACGGCTGAGTTCAACAGGAATACGCACGAATCGCCGTGCTCGCCGATCACCTCCGCGTGCACGCTGCGCGGATGCACGCCGCATTCGGTCGCGATGCGTTCGCGCAATCGCAGCGTTTCCAGTGCAGTGCCGGTGCCCATCACCTTCGTCGGTTGGTTGTGCCAACGGCGCGAGAGATATTCCGTCATCACATCGAGCGGGTTCGTGACGACCAACGCGATGCGGGGCAGCGCGCCCGCTTCCACATGTGAGGCGACGGAATCCATCACCTCGATGTTGGCGTGCATTGTGTCGAGCCGGGTCTCTCCGCTGCGGGTGTGGTGCCCGGCCGTGAACACCAAGATGTCTTCGGCTTCGATCTCGTCGAGGCCCTTCCCGCGCACTTCCAAGCGCGAAAGCAACGGACGGGCGTGCATGAAGTCGAGGGCGAGGCCGCGCGCAGCATCGGCGTTGCGGCCGTAAATCGTGATGCGGTTGGCCATGCCCCGCATGATCAACGCCGACGCCGTCGCGACGCCTACGCCACCCGAACCGATTACGCCGACCGAGAGTCCAGCCATCGGCGTTGAAACTAACGCATCTCTGCGGGACGGCAGCTCGCACTCGTGTATCCGAAGCGGGCATGATTCGGTTCGTGACAGTGTCGAGGGGCGGCGACGTTTCGCAGTCGGAAGTGACGACCGCGCAATACGACGATCGCGGTTCCATCGTCGGGATCGCGCTGGCAGGCGTCGCGGCCTTTTTGCTTGCTGTCTTCCTTCTGTGGACTGAGACCGGCGAACGCGGTGGAGTCTTGTTGACGCTGTCGGTCGTCGCGTTCGGCGCCATGTTCGCTCGCCGCTCGTGGCGCGCATCGTTGTCGGTGCGCGTCGTGCTGTTGCTCAGCGCCGGTCTGCTCGTCGTCGCGGTGGTCGCGAAACCAAACGGAACCGACCTCTGGTACTACCAGATGTACGGCCGGATTCTCGTCCACTATCACGACAGCCCGTATACACATGAGGCGCAGGAGTACAAGGGCGATCCCGTGCTCGCGCGCACCGACCAGTTCTGGACGCACGTCGACGCGGAATACGGACCGGCACTCATCACCCTCGCGAGTGCCGTCGCGGCCGTGACGGGAACGAATGAGTTGGCGGCGCGCCTCGCGTGGCAAGGGCTTGCTGCGCTCGCGGTCTGGATCGCGTTGCTCTTGGTGGCGCGCCGCACGGCTGACGGCGCGGCTGTAGCCCTGATCGGATTGAACCCAGTCGTCATCTATTCCGTGGTGAACGCGGGCCACGCCGACGCGTTCGTCGGCCTCGCGGTGCTCGCCGGTATGTTGTGCGCGCAGACGCGCCGCTACGTCCTCGCGGCGCTCGCCCTCACGGTCGCGACGCTCGTCAAGTGGCCGGTGGGCATCGGCCTGGTGGCCTTCTTGTTCTGGACGCTCTTTCACGGTGGCATTCGCCGAACCGTCACCGCGGCGGCGGCAGCTGCGAGCGCTGCCATCGTCGCGATCGGAATCTTCGGCGGCCGCGCGGTCATTCAGCCTGCCTTCAACGCCCGCGATCGAACGAACGCGGTGACACCGTGGAACCTGACGCGGACGCACGCATTCGACATGTTTCGCGCGGTGAATCCAACGCTCGGGCCGCTCCCGCGCGCGGCGCCGACGCTCGCCGTCGTCGTCGGGTTGGTCATCGCCGGGTGGGTGTGCGTCCGCCGCCGGCTCGACGACGATCCGGTTCTTCTCGTCGGCACCGTCATCGTCGTGTGGCAAGTGACCGCGCTGTATACGTCGCCCTGGTCGGTCTTTTGGGCGCTCCCGATCCTTGCGCTGCACCGGCGCGCGGTCGTCACGCGCCTGATGGTTGCGTGGTTCTGTCTGCTCCTGTTGCAGCAGTACTGGTCGGACGCGGTCTTGCGCATTCACGGTTCGCGGCTGAGCGCGTACCTTCACGCGAACGCACTCCTGACTGCGGCGTGCATCGTGGCGGCGATCGCGATCGCCGTCTCCCTCATCTTCACGGCGCGGGCACGGAGTTCCGGATAACGTTCGCAGGATGGCGCGCGAGGTTGTCACCGGCTACTGCTGGCCCCAGTCGGTAGCCGCAGGCGACGAAGTTGATCTGCACCTGTCGTCGACGGGCGAGCGTGCGGTGCGCGTCGAAGTCGCACGCGTCGGTGCGCAGCGCGATGTCGTGTTTCGCTCTGATGGTGTCGCAGCCGAAGAACACGCAACGCCGAAGGACGCGTCGGCGAACGGCTGCGGTTGGCCGGTGGCGCTCACGATCAACGTCGATCCGTCGTGGCGGTCGGGCTTCTACGAAGTCGTCATGGAGATTTCCGTCGGCGAGAAGGTTCGGCGCGATTACGCGTTCTTCGTCGTCCGGCCCGCGGCGGGCGCGCGCATCGTCCTCGCACTCGCGACGAATACCTGGCACGCATACAACGACTTCGGTGGAACCAATCTCTACAACGGTGGCACCCACGTCGCGATGCGGCGGCCGATGGCGCCGGGCTACCTGTTCAAGCCGCCGGGCAAAGGCCGGCGCGTGACCGGAACGGGTGCACCCGATCCGCAGAACGCGGCCCACGTTGGCTATATCCAACTCAACCATCTGTCGGGTTGGGCCGGATCGGCAGGCTGGCCCGACTGGGAACTTCCGTTCATCGAATGGGCCGAGCGCGCGGGCTTCGACATCGGCGTATGCACGAACGCCGATCTCGAGACGCATCCCGAAGTCCTCGACGACGCACACCTCTATCTTTCGGTCGGCCACGACGAGTACTGGTCGCGCGGGATGCGCGACACCGTCGAGGCGTTCATCGCGCGCGGTGGGAACGCCGCGTTCTTCTCGGGCAACACGTCGCTCTGGCAGGTGCGCATCGAGGGCGACGACCGCGACGTGGTGGTGGGTTACAAGGCGTTCTTCAAAGACGATCCGTTCATGGGAACCGACCGCGAGCGCGAGGTCACAACCTTCTGGTCGGACGTGCTCGTCGCGCGGCCCGAAAACCACATGACCGGTGTCAGCTTCACGCGCGGCGGCTATCACCGCATTGGCCGCAACGTGACGTCGGGACTCGGTGGCTACACCGTGCACCGCGCCGGACATTGGATGTTCGACGGCACCGGACTCGGCTACGGCGATGTGCTGGGCGCGGGCGCCACAACTGTCGGCTACGAATGCGACGGCTGCGTATTCACCTACCGCGACGGGCTCCCGTATCCGACTGGCGAAGACGGAACACCACCCACGTTCGAGATCCTCGGGACGTGCCCGACCCAGCACTTCACGCGAGAGTCGGCGCCCCGGCCGCCCAAGCCCGGGGAGCCGAGCGAGTTGGAGTACATCGCGTCGCGCGTGTTCGGCACGCGCGACCCCGAAGCGATCGAGCGGATTCGCCACGGCCACGCTGTTCTCGGCGCGTACACCAACGACGCCGGCGCGACCGTCGTGACCTCGGGATCGACCGATTGGGCGCACGGCCTGGCTGGTCGCGACGCCCAGATCGAACAGATCACGCGCAACGTGCTCACGCGCCTCGGGTAGCGAATTCGTTGGTGAACCGGCGCCGCCTCCCGTCCGTATGACCTCGCAATTGCCGGAAAGGGAGGCACATATGTCTGCCCACGCTCGTCTGATTCCCCTCGCGGGTCTCGCGGTCGGAGCGCTTGCGCTCGCGGCGTGCGGATCGTCGACGGCGAAGACCGCGTCGAACCCCGTGGTTCCGAGCACCGCGCCCGCGACCACGGCGGCGCCCACCGCCAAAGCGGTCGTCGCGACAACGCAAAACGCGAAGCTCGGCGTGATCCTCGTCGACGCCGAGGGGCGAACGCTCTACACCCTCACAAATGCCGGAAAGCCCGTGGCATGCACCGGCACGTGTGCGCATGTTTGGCCGCCGCTGCTGTTGCCGAACGGGGCGACCACGCCAACGGGTACCAATGTCACCGGTCTCACCACAGTGACCATGAATGGTGGCCAACAAGTCGCGTACAACGGCGATCCGCTCTATCGCTTCTCCGGTGACACCAAGGCCGGCGACACGAACGGGCAAGGCATCAACGGCTTCGGTGGCACATGGCATGCCGGCACGACGAGTGCGACAGCAACGGCGCCGGCCGCGACCGCGACACCACAGACGTCACCTCCCACGACGAGCGGCAGCAGTAGCAGCGGTGGCGGCTACGGCTACGGCTGAGACACACGTCAGAATTCCCAGCGCATTGAACCCGGCATCTCTTCGGAGGTGCCGGTTGCGCGCACGGTGCGAGGCTCGAGTTCGTAGACGAACCACGGCGGCGGACCGAGCGTCGGCGCGTTGAACGGTGCGGTGATGCCCGTCCCCGCGTCGTCGGGTTGCGCGGGCCATCCGCCTTTCGCCCACAACGCCGCGATCTCGGCCACGGTCTTCGGGTCGGTCACCCGCCGGGCCTCACCGGCGACGCTCACGTCGAAGCCCTTCGTCGCGACGCTGAGCGAGCAACGCGGATCACGGGCGATGTTCTTCGCTTTCTGGTTGCGTTCGCCGGTCTGGAACCACCCGGAGCCCGCATGCCAGATCGCGCCCACGGCCACGACGTGCGGACTTCCGTCGGCATTCAGCGTCGTGAGCCAGAACGTCACTCGATTCGGGGAGCGCGGGTCGTCGTGCATCAAAAGGTCGACGAGTTGCGCGTCCACTTCCGACCACTCGACCGGCGGCAATCCGTCGGCCTCGCCAAGGTTTGTTGTTTTCATATCGATTGAGACTGCCCCTGTCTTACAAACTCATCGCGACGACAGTCACTTCACGCGCACGGGGGAAGTATGCCCAGCGACGGCACGCTGTACGCGGGAGGCGGCACCGGTGGTTGCGAAGGGTCTTGGATTGCGAACGCGTAGACCATGACGAACGGTCCGCGCGGAATGTCGGGTGCCTTGCACATCGCGCTCGTTGTCCCGAGCGCGACATTGTGGGAGTCGCGCAGATCGATGAAACCGTCGACCCATCGGTAGGGGCTCGGATTTCCGGTGATCGTCGACACGTTCCGGGCGACGACCGTATGCGTCACCGGATGCGCGAGCGCAGACGTGCGGTACGGCGTGCCGACCACAACCGCGTCATCGGCCGCGCTCGACGCGATGAAACGGTTGCCGGTGACCGTCGTGTGGTCGTCTTCGACGCGCACGCCGAAGTTTGCGTTGACGATCAGATTGCTGCGAACGGTGTTGTACGGCGCGCGGTCGAGCGTGATGGATTGCAACGGGCCCGACACGTACGGCACGTCACTACAGTCCATTGGCAGCACGTTCTCGCCCATGCGCGAAGCAACCCATACGCCGGTACCGCTGCCCACGATCACGTTGCCGGCAACGTCGTTGTGTTGGGCGCCGTACCGATGATCGAGCCAGTCGGCCGGATCGGTGTGCACGTTCTCGCCGCAGTTCGTGTACAAGAACACGCCGCCCGCGGAATTCCCGGACATCCAGTTGCCTCGAATGACGTTGTTGCTCGAGCCGTCGACCGCGATGGCTTCGCGGCCCGGGCCCCAGTAGCGAACGGACAATCCGCTGAACGTGGTGTTCGTGCCGCCCGGTCCGTTTTCGACGAAGCCGTTACCTGTCAGCACGTTGCGTTCGACGCGCGCGCCGCGCGAGCCCTCATCGAGGTAGATGCCGGTGCTCGCCGAGTTCGCGATGGTGTTACGGCGCAACGTCGTATTCGTGACGTACGGATGCACGTAGATCCCTACTGCGTGCGTGTTGCTGATCTGATTGTCCTCGACGACGACATTGCGAAGGGAGTTGTCGTATTCGTGGCCGGCGGCGAGCTGGTTCGCCCCGTTGCGAGCAATGTCGATCGCATGCTGGAAGCCGTTGATGTGGCAATTGCGAATCGTGACGTTGGCGAGGTTCGCAGTCGCTGCGACGGCGACCGTGACGGCGTTGGTGCCGTCGTCGGCGGTGTGCTCGAGGTGGGCACCGCGGCAATCGAGGGTCACGTTCGACGCGGTGATGTCGAAGCCGCCGGTGTAGGTGCAGCTGCCGTCGAGGTGCGTGGTGGTCGTGATCGTGACGTGCGCCGCGGCCCGATCGCACCCGATCGTGTGGGCTTGGTTCGCAGCCGGTGTGGCCGCAGCCGCGGGGGAGGCGGCGAGCGCCGACAACGCCAGCGCAACGAACAACAAGGCCGATCGCATGCCAAGTTGTCTAACAGGATTACCTGAGGACTGCGGCCTCGCGCGCTTTCGCTGCGAGCAACGGAGCTCGCAGCCGATCGGCAATATCGACTGCCACCTCGAAGAACGCGTCGGCGCGCGGGTCGTCGCAGCCGCGACACGCGACGGCGACACCGTATGCGATCGGACCGGTGACCCACATGCCCGTGTGTGCCACCTGGTCCGCAAACGGAAGCAGCAGGTCGCGGATTTGGGCACTCGCCTCCGGTATGTCCGCGAGGAGCGCGGTCTCCGCCGTAAACATCAGGACCGACGACCAGAACGTCGCGGCGCGCACGTCGGCGAAGCGATTCTCCGTAAACGGCAAGACGATCGCGCGCGCTTCGTCGCGCCCGTCCTCGGTTTCGGCGAGCGCGCGCGCCAGCACGAGTCCGATGGCCGGGAATATTTCGACCACGTGCGGCTGATTCACGCGCATCAGCTCGGTCCGATCGCTCAGCCGGCCCTGTTGCCACAACAGGAGACCCGACTGTAAGAGCGCCGATTCGCGCGCGGCGGAGATGCCGCACTCGTCACCGAAGCGCGCCGCGGCATTGATGCGGCGTTCAGCTTCCGCGAGGTCGCCGGCGAGCGCGGTACGCCATGCCCGGCGAGTGAGCCGGCTCCACCGCACAGAGCCGAGGTCGTACTGCTTGGCGATCGCGTCCGATTCCGCGATCGCGGCATCCGCTTCGCGCAGGTCGCCGGACTGAATGGCCGCGATTGCGAGGGTGCTGAGCGCGAAGTAGCGCGTCGTCACATCGAGCGGGCGCACGATCTCGAGCAGTTCCGCAATCGCGGCGCGCCGCACGGCAAGTACGTGGGGTGCGCCGGCGGTTGCTGCGAAACGCATCAGGCAGTCGGTGAGCGCGTCGTAGTCGCCGCTCGCGCGTGCGAACGCGATGGCCCGTTCCATGACGTGGACGCTTTCTTCGGGAAACTCGAGCGAGATCTCCGATGCGAGCCACGAGTTGACGCGGCTCAGCGTTGCATCGTCCTCGGCGACCATCAGCGCGCGCGTGAGGAAGTGTCGCGTTTCCTCACGCGCGACGCCGGGAAGGGTCGACCAAGCCGGCAGGCGCGCTCGCAGAATCTGCAGCGTCAGCGTGTCGTCGTCGCGCTCGAGCGCGATGGCAACGGCCTCACTCAAGTTCTTGACGCCACGTGGGTCGCCCGCGAGTTGCTGCGCTTCCGCCAACTCGACGAGGAACGTGACATCCTCGTTGGCATCGACGTGCGGCGCCGCGATTTCGAGCCAGCGCACCGCGGAGTGCGGTTCCGACAACGCCATCGCGTCCTGGGCGGCGGCGCGTGCGTACAACGCGCACTTCGCCGGCGCGTCCGGCCCTGAGGCCCGCGCCCAGTGGGCCGCGAGAACGGCAGGGGTGGTCTCGCCGCGCGCCTCGAGGAGGGTTGCGATACGCCGGTGGCCTTGCGCGCGGCGTTCGTCGCCGAGGTCTCCGGCAAGGGTCTGGCTGTACGTCCGGTGCGCGAAGCGATACGACCGGCCCGATGTGGGCTGGATGACGTGCGCTTCGACGGCTCGGTCGAGCAGTCGGGCGACGGTCGCTTCGCTCGCCTCCATCACATCGGCAAGCAGTGCAACCGAGAAGTCTGCGTCGAAGAGCGAGGCGGCGCGGAGCACGTCGGCGGTCGCCTGCCCGAGTTCAGCCGTGCGCCGGCGTATCACGTCCGCGACGCGTGGCGGTGCGGCCCATTCGTCGATGACGCGTTCGACCGGACCACTACTCAGAATCTCGGCGAGCAAGAGCGGATGACCACCGGTCAACGCGGCCAGCCGTTCCACGATGCGGTCGCGCGGCGCCACTCGCATCCGGGCGAGGAGCGCGTCGATGTCGTCAAACGTGAGCGGCGCGAGCGCGATCGATTCCGCGAGGCCGAGCTCTGTCATCCCCGAAATGAGCTGGGCGACCTGTGGCGAGGTGCTGTCGATCGGACCACGTGCACTCCCGAGCACGAGCACGCGCTTCGGAGTCGAAATGGAAACGAGCTTGGCGACGATGTGCGTGAGCGGCGTTCCCGCGGTGTCGAAGTCGTCGACGAGGATGACGACCGGCGCTTTGGCCGAGAGTGCCGCGAGCCAGCGCGCGCCGTTGTTCAAGATGTCGGCGTCACTCAGTGACGCGTCAATGTCTTCTCCGGATATCAACGCTCGGCTGATGCCGCGCAGAAACTCGATGTCCTGCGGAATCTCGGGAAGATCGCGCATGATGAAGAGCAAGTCTTCGTCAGAGACCGCGACCGTCGCTTCGGCCATTGCGCGCGCCAACGCGTGCAGCGTCGATTCCCAGAGGTGGTTCACCTGGAGGGGAAGAACGATCGCGTCCCGCGCGATCGTTCGGGCGAACTGCAACAGGAACCGCGACTTTCCGATCCCGGCATCGCCTTCGACGAGTACGACGCGGGTTTCGCCGCGCGCGGCTTCTGCGAACGCGTGCATCGCTTGCTGTTGTTCTTCCAACCGGCCGACGAAAGGCAGCGTCTGCGCGGTCCATTCCGGGAGCGGGGTGAGCACACCCGACTTCGATTCGCGCAGGAGCGGGTCCTGGTCGAGTACCCGACGCGCGAGCTGTTGCATGTCGACCGAGGGTTCGAGGCCGAGATCGTCGCGCAGGGCTCTCCGCAGGTCCTCGCACGCGCGCAGCGCTTCGGCCTGGCGGCCGGCCCGGTAGAGCGCGACGACATACTGGGCGCGCAAATGCTCTCGCCAAGGCTCGGCGCCGATGAACGTCTCGGCGTCGGCCAGGACTTCGAGGTGCCGGCCCGAACTCAAGTACGCGTCGTTGCGGGCTTCGATCAGCGCGATCCGTAAGTCTGCAAGTCGCCGCGAGGCGACTTCGCAGAACCCGTACGCCTGAACTTCCTGCAGCGCGTCGCCGGTCCACAGCGCGAGCGCGCGTTCGAACGCATGCGCGGCCGCGAAGCCGTCACCCATCGCAAGTGCGTTGCGACCGTCGCGTAACAACGACTCTGCGAGCAGCAGGTCGACCTCGTCCCAGGCCGCGTCCAAGCGATAACCGCCTCGCTCGCCGCTAATGCGCGCCCCGAAGTTTCCGAGCTGGCTGCGGACACGAGATATCGCGACGTGCAGCGCCGCTTCGGGCGCCTCGGGCAGGTGCTCACCCCAAACGCCGTCAATAAGCGCCGAGCGATTGACGACTGCGTTTGCTTCGAGGATCAACATCGCGAGCACTGCGCGCTGGCGACCGGCGCGCACTCTCGTCACAGCCCCGTTTTCGTCGATGACCGAAACGTCGCCGAGCACTTTGAACAACACGCGAGCGGATCGTAGGCACCGAACGCCACGTCTGAACAGGTCGACATTTACTGTTCAATTGGACGCAGCTTCAAACGGACAGATGATCCTTTGAATGCGACATAGCCGCGCGGAACGGCGCGGTCTGCGCGTCGCGACGTCTCACTTCGCGTTCCTTCGCATTGAGCCGTGCGTTCGCGCGCAGGTAGAGGGACGCAATGCAGACAAAGAGAACGAGCGCGAGCGCACAGTAGAACCACTCGGTAGGCGTACTCATTCGCCCGACGGACTCCGCAGCATGTCTTGAGCAAAGTCCTCCGCGCTTTCACGAGCCTTTCGCGTCATGTGCTTCGCAGACATTCGTTCCGAATCGTGCGCTTTCGTGCGATTACGCAGACGTCGGGTCCCGCGAACCCGCGCCGTGAAAGGCCGGTGAAAGTGGCCTCGTGCCAGGGTCGTGCGTTCTCGAACGTCGTGGTGGGGTGACGACAGGCAGTGGTCCGTTGACGTGAATTCGGGGGATCGGGCGTGGAAGAGCTGTGCACCAACGGCGGAGGGAGTGAGTCGCGCCATGTCTCGCGACGCGCGTTCGCCGTTCTCACGATCGCGGCGGTCTTGGTTGCGGGCGTTGCCGCGTCGCCGCGTCGGGCGGAAGCCGCGCCCGACCCGTGTCAAGCGCCCGCGAATCAGATCGTCGCGGAGAACTGTCTGCCGGGTGCGCCCCCGAGTCAGTGGGATGTGAGCGGTTCCGGCGACTCGACAATTCAGGGCTTCGCGACCGACATCAGCGTGAACCACGGCACGACCGTGCACTTCAAGATCAACACCGACGCGTCGGCCTACACGATCGACATCTATCGGATCGGTTACTACCAGGGCAACGGCGCGCGATTCATCACGTCGATCACGCCCAGTGCGACGCTCCCGCAGACGCAACCACCGTGCTTGACCGACGACTCGACCGGGCTCGTCGATTGCGGGAATTGGGGCGAGTCGGCGTCGTGGGCCGTTCCCGGCGACGCGGTGTCGGGTGTGTACTTCGCGAAGCTGACGCGCAGCGACGACGAAGGCGCGAGTCAGATCCCGTTCATCGTGCGGAACGACTCGAGCACGTCGCCACTGCTCTTCCAGACCTCCGACACAACGTGGGAGGCGTACAACACGTACGGCGGGAACAGCTTGTACGTCGGTGGGCCGGGAACGGATCCCGGCCGTGCGTACAAGGTCAGCTACAACCGGCCGTTCATCACGCGCGACGGCGGCCCCGAAGACTTCTTCTTCAACGCCGAGTATCCGATGGTGCGCTGGCTCGAAGCGAACGGCTACGACACGTCGTACATCAGCGGGGTCGACACCGACCGCGGTGGCGCCTCGATGCTGGAACACCACAAGGTCTTCATGTCGGTCGGACACGACGAGTATTGGTCGGGGGATCAACGCGCCAACGTGGAAGCCGCGCAGGCCGCCGGCGTGAACCTCGCGTTCTTCAGTGGCAACCAGATCTTCTGGAAGACGCGTTACGAATCGAGCATCGACGGCAGCAACACTTCGTATCGCACGCTTGTGTCGTACAAGGAGACACACGGCGAGACCAAGATCGATCCCACTTCTGCGTGGACCGGTACGTGGCGCGACCCGCTCGGCGCGCAATACGACGCGGGTCGGCCGGAAAACGGTTTGGCCGGAACCATCTTCATGGTCAACAGCGGGACCTACGCGATCCAGGTTCCCGCGACCGACGCCGGCTTGCGGCTCTGGCGCAACACGCGCATCGCGAGCCTCGAGAGCGGCTCGGCAACGCTGGCCGATGGCACCCTCGGTTACGAGTGGAACGAAGACCTCGACAACGGCTTCCGACCGCCGGGGGAAATCGATCTCTCGTCGACAAGCGAACAGGTTCCCGAACTCCTGCAAGACGCGGGCTCGAACTACGCGCCGGGTCCCGCGACGCACTCGATCACGATGCACCGCGCGTCGAGTGGTGCGCTGGTGTTCGACGCGGGAACCGTGCAGTGGTCGTGGGGACTCGACGGAAACCACGATCGTGGTGGATCGACGCCCGATAGCGCGATGCAACAAGCGACGGTGAACGTCTTCGCCGACATGGGCGTGCAGCCCGCGACATTGCAGAGCGGGCTGGTGACGGCGTCGCCTTCAACTGACACCTCGCCGCCTACCTCGACAGTGACGTCGCCCGGCGACGGCGACAGCGTGCTCGCAGGAACGCCCGTGACGGTCACGGGAACGGCGGCCGATACGGGCGGCGGCGTTGTCGCCGGTGTGGAGGTTTCGACCGACGGGGGAGTGACTTGGCACCCAGCGCGTGGTCACGAATCCTGGTCGTACACCTTCACACCGGCGGCTGCAGGATCGCTCACAATCGAGAGTCGCGCGACCGACGACAGCGTGAACACCGAGCACCCGTCGGACGCGGTCAGTGTGACCGTCGCGCCGCATGGTTGCCCGTGCAGCATCTGGAACAACCAGACGGTGCCGCCCAGCACGAACGGCTTCAACGACGGTCAGGGTGGCATCGACTACGGCGTGAAGTTCCAAAGTGACGCCGACGGCACCGTCACGGGATTCCGTTTCTACAAGGCGGCGGGTGACACCGGCACGCATGTCGGCAACTTGTGGACGACCACCGGCACGTTGCTTGGGAGCGCGACGTTTACGAACGAGACCGCGTCCGGATGGCAACAAGTCGCGCTGTCATCGCCGATCTCGATCACCGCCAAGACCACGTATATCTCGTCGATCTGGTCTTCGAACGGTTCCTACGTCGCTACCAACGGCTACTTCACAAGCACCGGGTTTGACGATCCTCCGCTGCACGCATTGCAGTCGGGTCTCGACGGCCCGAATGCCGTGTACCACGAGGGCCCGAACGACCAGTTTCCCGACCAGAGCTACCAAGACAGCAACTACTGGGCCGACGTCGTGTTCTCGAACGGTCCGGATACGACGCCGCCCGTCATGACGTCGCATTCACCTTCCTCGGGCGCAACGAACGTGTCGGCCCTCACGCCGGTGACTGCGACGTTCGACGAAGCGATCGATCCCGCCACGCTGTCGACCTCGACGTTCGAGCTGCGCGACCCGTCGAACAATCCCGTTCCCGCGAACGTGACGTACGACGCGACGACGTTCACCGCGACGCTCACACCGACGACGCCGCTGTCACCATCGCTGTCGTACACCGCGCGCGTGCACAGCGCGGTTACCGACGTTGCCGGCAATCCACTGGCTGCCGACGCGACGTGGAGTTTCACCACCGCACCGCCACCGGCCGACACCGGACCCGACGGTCCGATTCTCGTCGTCGGGAGCACGGGCAATCCGTTCGGCCGCTACCTCGGGGAGATTCTCAGCAACGAGGGCCTCAACGAGTACAAGGTCACTGACATCACGAAAGTCACGGCCGCGCGGCTGGCGTCGTACGACGTCGTCGTCCTCGGTGACATGCCGCTCACGAGCGCGCAGGCCTCGATGTTCACGACGTGGGTGAACGGCGGCGGGAATCTCATCGCCATGCATCCCGACGCGCAGCTCGCCGGCGTCTTAGGCCTGACCTCGACCGGTAACACGATGGCAAACGGGTACGTCAGTATCGACACCACGCGTTCACCCGGCCAAGGGCTCACGAACCAAACCGTGCAGTTCCACGGCACCGCCGATGAGTATCAGCTCCACGGCGCTTCGTCGTTGGCGACGCTCTACAGCGATGCGACGACTGCGACCACGTTCCCCGCGCTCACGCTCGCCAGTGCCGGCACCAATGGGGGACAAGCGGCCGCGTTCACCTACGACTTGGCGCGCTCGGTTGTCTACACACGGCAAGGCAATCCGGCGTGGTCGGGAGAAGAGCGCGACGGAACCCCGCCGATCCGTTCCGACGACTTGTTCTTCGGTGCGTCTGCGACCGACCCGCAACCCGACTGGGTCAACCTCAACAAGGTCGCGATACCGCAGGCCGACGAACAACAGCGTCTCCTTGCGAACCTCATTCTCCAGATGGAAGCCGACCGCATGCCGCTCCCGCGCTTTTGGTACCTGCCGCGCGGCGCCAAGGCCGCGATCGTCATGACCGGCGACGACCACGGGAACGGCGGCACGGCCGGCCGTTTCGACGAAGAGCTCGCCGACAGCCCCGCGGGTTGCAACGTGGCGAACTGGCAGTGCATTCGCAGCACGACCTACATGTACCCGAACACGCCGCTGACCGACGCGCAAGCGGCGACGTACGCCGCCGAAGGTTTCGAGCTCGGCTTACACGTCACGACTGACTGTGCGGACTGGACGCCGGCATCGCTCGCGAACTTCTACACGAGCCAACTTGCCGAATGGCATGCGAGTTTCCCGAGCCTGCCGGCCCCGGTCACGAACCGCACGCACTGCATCGTCGAAAGCGACTACTCGACGCAACCGCACGTCGAGCTCGCGAACGGCATGCGTCTCGACACGAACTATTACTACTGGCCCGATTCGTGGATTCAGAACCGGCCCGGGATGTTCACCGGCTCGGGCATGCCGATGCGTTTCGCCGATCCCGACGGCAGCACCATCGACGTGTACCAAGCCACGACGCAGATGACCGACGAATCCGGTCAGACGTATCCGTTCACGGTCGACACCCTGCTCGACAACGCGCTCGGTCCGCTCGGTTACTACGGCGTGTTCACCGCGAACATGCACAACGACAGCCCGACGAGCGCAGGCGCCGACGCGATCATCGCGTCCGCCCAGGCGCACAACGTCCCGATCGTGTCGGCCCAACAGATGCTCAGCTGGCTGGACGGCCGTAACGGATCGTCGTTCGCGGGGCTGCACTGGTCCAACCACACGTTGACGTTCTCGGTGAATCACGCGGCGACGGCGAACGGCCTGCAAGGAATGCTGCCCGCAACGAGTAACGACGGTTCGCCCCTCACATCGATCACGCGCGGCGGATCGAGCGTGCCGTTCACGACGTCGACGATCAAGGGCGTGACGTACGCGCTCTTCGACGCGCAAGGCGGCAGCTACACCGCGACGTACACGCCGGACACCACGCCTCCGGTCATCTCGGGCGTGAGCGCGACCGCCGACGCATCCGGAAACGCGACGGTCAGCTGGACGACCGACGAGGCGTCGACCTCGAGTGTCGTGTACGGAACCGCATCCGGTGCCCTCACCAACAACGCGGGCAATGCGAACTTCGTGCAGTCGCACTCCGTGACCTTGCACGGGCTCATCCCCGGAATCGCGTACTTCTACCGAGTCAGCTCGGCAGATCACGCCGGCAATACCGCGACGTCGCCTCCCACCCCGGCCGCGCCGCTGTCGTTCACGGTTCCAACGTTCGTCGCGACCGACACCACCGTTTCGGACTTCTCGAGCGGGACGCCCGGGACGTGTGTTGCGGTCGCGCACACCGGTGACGGTGAGCTGGAGCTCGGGCCCACGGTGGAAAACGAGTTCTCGGGGGGCCCGGGTCTGCCGAGCGGTTTTGACACCACCTCGTATGGGGCAGGGAGCAGCGCAACCGTCGCCGGTGGGAAGCTCGTTCTCGACAACGCGAATGCCGGAGTCACGCAGACTTATGCCGCCGGCCATTCGCTCGAATTCGTCGCGACGTTCGCGAACGAGGCGTTCCAACACGTCGGCTTCGGCACCGACCTCAACGCGGGGCCGTGGGCGATCTTCAGCACCGGCGCGGACGGCGGGAGCCTGAAGGCGCGCACGAGAGACGCCGGCAACAACGAGACCGATACGACGTTGCCCGGCAATCTCCTCGGTTCGCCGCACGACTTCCGCATCGACTGGACGCCGACCCAAATCGTCTATTCGGTCGATGGCGCGGTTGTTGCGACGCACACCGTCGCCATCGCGACGCAGATGCGACCGATCGCGAGCGATGCCGTCGGCGGCGGCACGACGTTGTCGGTCGACTGGTGGCAAATGACGCCGTTCGGGAGCGCGTGCACGTTCGTTTCACGCGCAATCGACGCCGGCGGGATCACCGGATGGCTGACCCTCGAAGGCGCAACGACGACTCCGGCCAACACCGGCGTCGCATTCGCAACCCGCACGTCGAACAACGGGTCGACCTGGTCGGCGTGGTCGAACACGAACGGCACCACGATCACCAGTCCCGGCGGCCGCTATCTCGAGTACCGCGCCGTGCTCGTCACGGCCGATACAACCGCAACGCCGTTGGTCAGTGCGGTCAAGGTCACCGCTGACAATTTGCCGGCGGCTCCCACCGCCGTCTCGGCCGTGGCGCAGACCGGTGCCGCAACCCTGACGTGGACCGCGCCGGCGAAGGCGGGCGGATCGACGATCGCGGCCTACATCGTGACGCCGTACAAGGCGGGCGTTGCGCAAGCACCGTTGACCTTCAACTCGAACGCGACGACGGAGACCATCACGCCGTTGCCCAATGGCGTGAGTTACACGTTCGCGGTTGCGGCCAAAAACGCCACCGGCGTGGGCTCGCTTTCCGCGCAATCGTCACCCGTCGTCATCGGTGCACCGTCGCCGCCCTTGTCGGTGAGCGCAAAGGCGGGATCCGGGAGCGCCACCGTGAGTTGGTCCGTGCCACAAACCAACGGCGGTTCGCCGATCACCGGATACGTGATCACGCCGTACGCCGGGCTCATGGCACTGCCGCCGAAACGCTTCAACACGACGGCACTCCAGCAGACCGTAACGGGGCTCCAAAAAGGGACCTCGTACCGGTTCACCGTCTCGGCGAGCAATACGCGCGGCGACGGCCCTCCGTCCACCATGTCGAACGCAGTTTCTCCGAAGTAGCACCGAAACTCCTCTCCCCGGGCAACGTTGCGCACCGTTTGAGCTTTATGGTGCGGTGCGAGACTTCGCGTGACCGTTGCGACGGGGAGGAGGCAGTCATGCGACGGAGCTTGATCGGGATGTCGGTAGTGATTGTGGTGGTGGCGGCCGCGATCTTCGCGTGGGTCCTCAACTTTCACCCCGTGAACCACTGGCTCGCGGTCCACACCGGTGCCGTCAACGAATCGGGCCCGTACTACGGGTTCTGGTCAGGGTTCGGTTCTGACCTCGCCGAGTTCAGCATTCTCGGCGCCATCGGCACCGCCGCGTATCAACTCTTCAAGAAGTACAACTGCCATGAACCGCGGTGTCCGCGCGTTGGAACGCATCCGGCTGCCGGTGGCCAGTTCTTCTTGTGCTATCACCATCACCCCGACTACATGGGCAAGCGGCCGACCCACGAATTGATCCAGCGGCTACATGAAGAGGACGTCGCGCGCCGCCAAGCGATTCACGACCGGTTACACGACATCAACTCGCAGCTTGCCGCCGGCACGTTGTTCGCGCGCAACGACAGTACGGACGGCAACGCGAGTTCGACGCCCTCCGGGTCGACGAGTTAGCGCTCGGTTGCGAAGAACCAACCGGGAAGAAATTGAGAACGTGAACCACGAGCGGGTACTGGGCGACCTCGAAAGGTGGATTCGTGGCGACGAGAACATTCGAGCCGCGGTGCTCACCGGTTCGCTCGCGCGTGGCGAAGGCGATGCGCTCTCCGACATCGATCTCGAGCTGATCGTGCAAGATCCGGCGCCGTTGCTCGCGACCGATGACTGGTACCACTGTTTCGGAGAAGTGCTCGCCGTCGAAGCACTCGCAAACGCGGGCTGGAATCCGACGCGGCTCGTCTACTACGTCGACGGCAAGATCGACTTCACGATCCTGTCGTGTCGCGACGCGCGCCGAACCGATGCTGCGCAGCGAGCCGCACGCGTGCTCGTCGACAAAGACGCACTCGTCGGTGATCTCGCGTCCGAAGTCGTCGCGCCGAGTCGACCTCCGACGCAGGCGGAGTTCGACACGTGCGTCAACTGGTTCTCGGCGGCGGCGATCATGGCCGCCAAGTGCATCGCGCGCGGTGAGCTCTGGAGCGCAAAGGTGCGCGACATCGACGCCAAAGCACAGCTCTTGCGGATCATCGAGTGGGATCACAAGAGCCGCTACGGCTGGAGCTACGACACGTGGCACAACGCCGCGCACATGTACGACTGGATGGACGCCGACATCACCGCCGAGTTGGAGCAGTGCTGGTCGGCACTCGCCGCCGACGCGTCGGCGACCGCGTTGCTCGCAACCGTGGCGTTGTTCAATCGACTCGCGACCCGGGCCGCGACGACGCTCGCGCTCACACCGTTCCCGGTCGCTTCGGTTGCGGCCGAGGTGCGGCGGATCCTCAACGCGGTGTACGGCTAAGCCGCGGCCGTCGTCGTTGCCGGCACCTTCGGGGAGCGAGGTCACAGCGCTTGGGATACCGGCGACCGCCCAATGCCAAAAGCCTGACATCGTGGGCGCGTCGGGGTCGTACATGGACACGGCGTAGCCCTTGGTTCCGCTCGGCGCGCCGTCCCACGAAAGGTGCGGAGAAACGTCCCTACCGCCGGGAACACCGAACTTGCCCGAACGTTGCGCGCTCGGCATTTCACTCCCGTCGCTCACCGTCGTACTCGTCAGCGAGAAAGAGGGAACGTGTGGCAGCCGGTCGAACGGATCATTGGCCATTCGGCTCCTTCGCGGTCGACGTTGTTGTCTCACCTGTTTCGTACCGTGAGAGGTATGGCTGCGTGCATCGATACCGACATCTCTACGGAACGGCTCGAAGCCGAAGTGTGCACACTTGCCGCGCAAATCGCGGCGGCCACGTACCGGTTCCTCACGTTGATCGCCGAGCTCGATCGTCGTGAAGTGTGGAAGGAGTGGGGCTGCCGATCGATGGCGTACTGGTTGTCGTGGAAGTGCGCGCTCGGAATGAATGCGGCGCGAGACCACGTGCGCGTGGCGCGTGCGCTCGAAACGCTCCCGAAGATCAGCGCGGCATTTGAAGAGGGGCGGCTGAGCTATTCCAAAGTGCGGGCAATCACGCGTACGGCCACGCCGGAGCGCGAGCACGAGCTGCTCGAGTTCGCCGAGGTCGCGACCGCCGCCCAATGTGAACAAACGATTGGCGCGTTCGAGCGGTGTCGGAGCGACGCACCGACCGAGCGTGACCGGCTCGACAAGCGGTACGTGCGCATGTTCGACGAACCCGACGGCACCGTGATCGCGACCGAGCGGATGACCCGTGAGGTTGCAGAGCTCTTCTCGCTCGCGCTGGAGCGCGCTTTGAAAGAGGTGCCCTTCGATGCCGAGAACAACTCCGCGGAGTTGCGCCGGGCCGATGCCTTCGAGTTGATCTTGCGTTCGTTCCTCGCGGGAAAGTCCGATCGGGTCACGACCGAGGTCGTGATTCACGCTGACGTCGAAGACCTCGCCGAAGCGCCGCCGGTGCTCCTGCGTGACCTTTGCGACACGTCACTTCGTGTTGGCGATCAAAAGCGAACTCGTACGATCCCGCGGGCGTTGCGTCGCAAGCTCGCCCGGCGCGACAAGGGCGGGTGCCGTTGGCGAGGATGCCCGTGCCGTCAGTTCCTGCACGTACATCACCTGGTGCATTACGTCGATGGCGGCGCAACGTCCATGGAGAACTGCATTCAGCTGTGCCCGTTCCATCACCGGCTCGTGCACGAGGGAGGGTGGATGATCGAAGGTAACGCGAACGAAGTACTGACGTTCGTGAGCCCGCGTGGCAAACGATTCAGTGATGCTCCCGAGCCAGCGCTCCCGACCAGGTTCGAACCCCCGCCGGGCATGACACCCGAGACCATCGCGACGGCGTTTGGCGAACCGCTGGATCTCGACTTGGCCGTGACCTGGCTTGTCTCGACGTACTTGCCCGAACGGAACTGACGCAGTCTCAGCCGAGTTCGACGGCGGGGATTGTTCCCATGCGTCCGGCTTGATAGTCGTCGACCGCTTGCATGATCTCTTCGCGCGTGTTCATCAGGAACGGTCCGTAGTGCGCGATCGGTTCGCGGATCGGCAACCCGCCGAGCAACAACACGTCGAAGGGTTCGTCACGCACCGGGTGTTCCGCGGCCTGCACGACGATCGAGTCGCCCGGCCCGAAGACGACCAGCTCGTGGGCGTCGACCGGTCGTTGTTCGTCACCCGCGTAACCGCCGCCGTTGAGCACGTACGCAAGCGCGCTGAACTCGCGGTTCCACGGCACCTCGAGGCGCGCGCCGGGTTCGATGGTGGCGTGCGCGTACGTGATCGGCGTGTGTGTGACGCCCGGGCCGTGCGCGTTGGCAATGTCGCCCGCGATGAGCCGTACGAGCGCGCCGCCGTCGGGCGAGGCGAGCAACGTCAGCTGATCACCGGTGATCGCTTGATAACGCGGCGGCGTCATTTTGAGACGCGCGGGGAGGTTCACCCAGAGCTGCACGCCGTGCATGAGCCCGCCGCGCGCGAGGAACTCGTCGGTCGGGCGCTCGTCGTGCAGGATGCCGGAGCCGGCCGTCATCCACTGCGTGTCGCCCTCGCGGATGACGCCACCGCCGCCGTTCGAGTCGTGATGCGCGACTTCGCCGTCGACCACGTACGTCACGGTTTCGAAGCCGCGATGCGGGTGCCAGGGCGCGCCGACCGCCTTGAACGGCGCGTACTCGACCGGACCCATCTGGTCGAGCAAGAAGAACGGGTCGGCGACGTGGGCGTCGATCCCGCCCGGGAACGGCCGCCAGACGACGAAGCCGCCACCTTCGACGGTCCGCTGGGAAGCGATCGTCTTCACGACTGGGCGAGCGTGTTCGTCGGGTCCGGGAGCCGGAATCGTGGGAAGAACGAGGGGATTGGCGGCTGTGACGGCAGGCATGGGCGGTGGAACCGCTCGGCCGTCGTGGCTATTCCACGCGCAGGTCGATCGCAACCGGCAACGCTTCGACCCGCCAGGTCGCGAGGTCGAAATCACGGGCGTATTTGTCGTGTACGAGATCGCGCGCGAGCTCGTCCTCGTCGGTACCGGGGCTCAAGATGCGCGCCGTGCCCGTGTAGCGCGCGTTGGCGATCTCGACCATGCACTGCGGTTGCTGTGCGAGATTGCGCACCCAGTCTGCTCGCTCTCGGCCGCCGGCGAGGAGATAGATGGTGTCGTGTCCGGGCGCGGCCGCATACCAAATCTCGATGCGATGCGGTTCGCCGGTCGCGCGGCCGGTCGTCGTGAGGTACGCGAAATCCTCGTCGGGGTTGATCACGGTTCGCGGTGCGTTCTCGCGTTGATGTAGTCGCGCATGCGGGGCTGGTTGTCGCCGCCCAGGTGGTCGAGGAGTTCGATGATCGCAGCGTAGGCGTCGGCGCCGACCTCCTTCCGGATCTGGCGTTCGACGGCGCGCGCCGCTTTGTCATGCGCAGCGAGATATTCGTGCGCGCGCGGTGTGAGTTCGACGATCTTCTCGCTCCGGTTCGTCGTCGACGCGCGCAGGCGCACGTAGTGCCGTTCGCGCAAGCTTGCGACGATCTTCTGCGCACGTTGGCGCGACATGCCGAGCTCGCGCCCGATCTGGGAGATGCTCGTCGGGTTGGCACGGCACAGGCGCAAAACGCGGCCGTCGGGAAACCGGCGGTCCGTAAAGCCGGCGCGCGCCATGGTGGCGTCGAGCCGCCGTTGGTAACCGACCCACGCTCGGCGCAAGGCGGTGCCGAGATGCGATTGTGAGGGCTTCATGAACTGCCCGCCAGCATAGTGTCAACCGTGGTTGACACTCGGGCGCGGCGGTTTGATACTGGCACGCATGCGCCGTCGCTGCACTCGATCCTTCGCCGCCGTCGCGCTCGTGCTCGTATCCGCACTCGTCGCGGCGTCGTGCAGTAGTTCGTCGAAGCCGAAAGCGTCACCCGCGCCCAGCACCGTGCAGACGACGTCGGCCGGCATTCACACGATCAAGCACGTCGTCGTCATCATGCAGGAGAACCGTTCGTTCGACTCGTACTTCGGTACGTTTCCCGGTGCCGACGGCATCCCGATGAAGAATGGATCCCCGACGGTCTGCTCGCCGGACCCGTCGAGCGGCAAGTGCGTCGCGCC
Organism: uncultured Actinomycetes bacterium; assembly: GCA_963841195.1. Classification (GTDB taxonomy): domain Bacteria; phylum Actinomycetota; class Acidimicrobiia; order IMCC26256; family PALSA-610; genus CAWJBX01. The sequence continues at coordinate 404,846 of CAWJBX010000009.1, forward strand.
GTACATCGATCATGCCGACGTCAACGGCGGTGGTCCGCACAACTACGCGAACGCAACGGCCGACGTCAACGGCGGCAAGATGGACGGCTTCGTTGCCCAAGCGGAATCAGGCCGCAAAGGTTGCGCCGACCCCACTGATCCCGCGTGCACGAACTCGTCGACGCCCGATGTCATGGGATACCACACGGAATCCGACATCCCGAACTACTGGACGTACGCGAAGGACTTCGTTCTCAACGACCACATGTTCGAACCGAACGCGTCGTGGAGCTTGCCCGCGCACTTGTTCACCGTTTCCGAGTGGGCGGCGTACTGCCCGAACAACTCGCCCTCGAGCTGCGTTCCCGGCACGCAGAGCAACCCTCCCGCGAAACCGCAAGCAGCGCCGACGGTGTACGGCGGTCAGGTCGGGCCGAAGCGAACGAAGAACAACAAGCGGAATCCAGGCGGCCAGCCCATCTACGCGTGGACCGACCTCACCTATTTGATGCATCAGCACAACGTCGACTGGGGTTACTACGTCGTTCCCGGGAACGAACCCGATTGCGCGAGCGGCGCCGACACGTGCGCGCCCGTGCCCCAGAACTCGCTCACGCCGGGTATCTGGAATCCGCTGCCGTGGTTCGACACCGTGAAAGCCGACAACCAACTCGGCAACATCCAAAACGTCAACAACTTCTACACGCAAGCGCAGAAAGGCACGCTGCCGGCGGTGTCGTGGGTGGTGCCGTCGAGCGCGGTCAGCGAACACCCGCCCGCGAAGGTGAGCGTGGGCCAGACGTACGTGACCAGTCTGGTGAACGCGGTGATGAAGAGCCCCGACTGGGATTCGACCGCGATCTTCTTGACGTGGGACGACTGGGGCGGCTTCTACGACCACGTCGTTCCGCCCAAGGTCGACGAACTCGGTTACGGCCTGCGCGTTCCCGGCATCGTGATCAGTCCGTACGCGAAGCAGGGATACGTCGACCACCAGACGCTGAGCTTCGACGCGTACGCCAAGTTCATCGAAGACGACTTCCTCAACGGTCAGCGCCTCGACCCCGCGACCGACGGACGACCCGACCCGCGTACGACCGTGCGCGAGAACGTGAAGATCCTCGGCGATCTCGCGAACGACTTCGACTTCAACCAGAAACCGCGGCCACCGGTGTTACTACCCGAGCAACCGCAAACAACGTTGACGAAGCGATAGTCACTCGTCGCGCAGGGGCGGGCTCGGTGAGGTGCGGGCGGCGATGACCGCCGGTCCGAGCGCGAGGAGCAACGACGTCAGCAGCACGCCGATCGCCAACGCGATGATTCCCCGCGTTGGCGCCGCGGGCACGGAAAGGACGCCGAGGTTCGTCGCAAACGCGGTCCACACGCGGCGCCCGACTGCGACGCCGATCGGTATGCCGACGAGGATTCCGAGCGCGGCGATGGTCGTGGCCTGCCACCACACGGTCGCGGCGGCTTGTCGGCGCGTGAAGCCGAGCGCTTTCAAGATGCTGAGCTCGGGGCGGCGCCGTCCGACGCTGATCGTCAGGACGTGTACGAGCGTCGCGATGCCGAACAGCGCGATCACGATCGCGACGATCAACGGGAAGTTCACCGCCTGACCGAAGTTCACGAGATCCGACGGTGTTTCGGGCAACACCACTTGGGTGGGATCGGCGGCGGCGTACCGCGCGATCATCGCTCGCCCCGCGGCATCGGGCTTGACGCCGACGAGTAACACGTAGCTGAGCGTGTTCACGACCTGCGTGCGGCACGCGGCGCCGGCGCGGCCCGGCGCGCATGACGCGTCGACGTAACCAGGAATGCTGAAGATCGCGCCGTGCCCCAGACCCACCGCGCCGAAGTCGGGCGGAAACGCGGCGGAGCCGACGACGTGAAACACCGACGTCTGCGGCTTTGACGTGTCGGTGCCCGCCACTGTGACCTGAACCGTTGAACCAACGTGCGCGTGCACGTCTCGCATGGTGGCGGCGCCGAGCGCGATCTCGCCCGGCGCGGACGGGATGCGGCCCGAGATCGGCGAAACCAGTTCGGGGCCGCGCCGCGTGTCGCCCGCGATCACGTCAGTCGTCACGCCGTTGATCGAAACCGCAGACCCGCCGGTGCCCTGCGTGATCGCGGTGACGGACGGATCAGCTTCGAGTTTCTGCAAAACGGGCTGCATGCCTTGCGGTCCGTTGCCGAGGTTGTTGAACCAGATTTGGAACGGTTGACCGTAGAGCTTCGGTGTCGATGTGAGGTGGGTCAGGCTCGCGCCGAACACTGCCGTTGCACAGAGCGCGACGACCGCGACGATCGCACCCAAGATCGCTGTCCCCGTCGGTGCCGCGGAACTTCCGCGTGAACGCTCGAGCGCGCGGCGCACGCCGATCGTCATCGCGGGCGGGGTCGGCACCGTCGCCAGCGCAGTCGCGGTGCGGGAAGTCCGCGGGAGTGCGCCACCGTCCACGCGCGACTGCAGCGCAGTTCGCACGGCGGGCCAGATGCCCAACAGAAAGACCGCGGCCGCGATCGCGAGTGCGCCGAACAACAACGTCGTTGCATCAAACGCGAAGCCAGTCGTCGGCTCGGCAATGCGCGCCTCGCCGACTGGTGCGAGGGGCGAGCAAAGAAACGCGATGACGACGGCGAGTACGGTTCCCGCGAGCGCAATCGCGGCGGTGCGCAGCAGGCCGATCGTCGTGATCCCGGCGGGCCGGAGCCCGAACACGCGCAACGTGCGATACGTGTCCCGTTGGGAGCGCGCCTGCCGGCTGAGCGCCTGGGCGATGATGACGGCGCCGGCCAGCGCGGTCAGCAGCGCGAGCAGCCACCAACCGATTGCCTCGGGGTGGATCGCCGCGCTCACGGTCGACGCCGATTCCTGCCCTCCGCTTCCGACGTTGTCGAGGTGGGCGACATCTTCGTCGAACCGACCGAGATCCGACCGTTGCCGCAACCGCACTGCGTAAACCGAGAAGAAGCCCGTCGTCGGATTGACCGCGCGCCCGAAGGCGTCGGTCGTGGTGATTTCATACGACGGGGTTCCCACCGACGGGAAGTCACCCTCGTTCGCGTCGACGCCGACGACGTGCAGGGTTTGCGTTGGCCCTGTCGGTAGTCCGCTCGGTCCGCTCGGCCCGCCTTCGTTCATTTGCGTCTCTGTATAGAACGGAACGTGGAGGACCGCGCCGACGTGCACGTGGTAGTGCTCCGCCAAGTTGAACGAGACGACTGCTTCGTCGCTCGACGACGGGTTCGGCCATCGGCCCGACACGAGCTTGGCGAAATGCGTGAGCCCGTTCGGCGGCGTTTCCCAAACGCTGAGGTCGATCGAGGGAATGCGCTCCCCGCACGAACAGTCGACGTTGCCATTCGGCGGCGACTCGATCGCCGTCAACGACTGCACTTCGGGAAACTTCGCTAACTGCGGGACCGGATGTATGGAGTAGACGAAGGAGTCGTAGCCGTACCGTTGGTCGAACCGGGGGAACGCGGAGGCGGTGCGGCGCCCGGCCGCGGTAAACGCCAACACCAGGCCGCCGACGAGGCCGACGAGCACGACGAGCGCCAGCCAGGAGCGCCAGCGCTGCCGGAACTCCGATCGAACAATGAGCCAGCGCGCCACCCGGTAAGCCCTCCTACCAGCAGTTTCCCGAGACGATCGCGACCCCGCAAGGGGGCCATCCCGCCTACGAACGTCGTGCTGCCACGACCACGGCCCGGCCCCTCGACAAGTTGCCGATGCGCGGCCGCGCGGGCCAGGCTGAAACCCGGACCTGTGAACGAGGAGAGGCACAACATGTCGTTGTTCAGCGCGTTTCGGTACGACGGCAAGCGAGTGCTCGTCGTCGGTGGTGCAACCGGGATGGGCGCGGCCGCGGCTGAGCTCGTGCAGGACGCGGGCGCCGAAGTCGTGGTCATGGACTTCGCCGAGGTGAAGCTGGCCGGCGCCAAGGCCATCCACGTGAACTTGGGTGAGAAGGCGTCGATCGAAGCGGCCGTGGAGCAGGTCGGCGGTCCGGTGAACGCGGTCTTCTCGTGCGCGGGCGTCGCCGACGGCACGCCCAACATCGAAAAGATCAACTTCATCGGGCACCGCCATCTGATCAATCTGCTGCTCGAGCGCGACTGGCTGCCGCGCGGCTCGGCAATTGGGTTCATCTCGTCGGCCGCTGGTCTCGGCTGGGAAGCGGCGCTGCCCGAGCTGAAGGAATACCTCGACATCACCGACTTCGACGCCGCGGCCAAGTGGGCGCAGGAGCACAACCACGCCGACTACTTCCACAGCAAGCAAGCGATCTGCGCGTACGTGTCGCGTGAAGCGATGCCGTTCTTGAAGCGCGGCATTCGCATCAACGCGATCTGCCCGGGCCCGACCGACACGCCGCTCGCGCAAGCGAACAAGGACATGTGGCTCGGGTTCGGCTCCGACTATCGCGAAGAAGTCGGTATCGAGGCGGCGACGCCGCTCGAACAGGCGTATCCGCTCGTGTTCCTCTGCAGCGACGCGGCCCAGGCGATCGCGGGCGAGATCATGATCACCGACTCGGGCTACTTCCCCTCGGGGATCACCGAGACGTTCGAGAGCGCGACGCCGGTCGTGAACTTCTTGCTCGGTCGGTACTGAACTACTGCAACGGGCGCGGCGCGAGTGTGATCGAGGGGATCGAGAGCGTGGCGCCCGCGCGCAACACCGCGTCGACCGCGGTGATCAGTTCTTCGACTTCCATCAACGAACCTGCGAGATATTTGCGCTCTGACCAGATCGGGAAGAACTCGCCGGCGAGTTCCATGTCCCATGCGTTCGGGAACTCGCTCACCGCGTCGCCTTCGCCGCCGCCGCAGTCGCCGACGACGACGCGCGTGAAGCCGACGTCGGGATGTTCGGCGCGCCAGGCTTCGACGAGTTTGTCGAGCGCGGCCTTGCTCACCGCGTAGGCGCCGAGTCCGGGCCAGGGCGGTGTCATCGACGCGCTCGACGGACGACAGATACGCGGCGGTCCCGTCCGACGTCGACGAGCGAGGGGAGCGCGGCGCGCGTGATCAATGCCGCGCCGGTGACGTTCGTGTCGAACGTGCGGCGCCACGTTTCGGCGTCGGTGTCGACGAGCCGGCCGAGCGGGCCGATACCGGGCGCGTAGACGAGCGCGTCGATGCCGCCGAGTTCCTTCGTCGCCTCGGCGATCGCAGCTTCACACGACGACTCGTCGGTGACGTCGCACTCGATCGCGAACGAACCGTTGCCGGCGTCTTTGGCCGCGTCTTCGATGCGTTCCTTGCGGCGCGCCATCAACGCAACCCTCGCCCCACGTTGCGCGAGGCCGACGGCAATGCACCGTCCGAGTCCGCTCGACGCCCCTACTACGACTGTTCGCAACGCAGGTGTCCTTTCGTCGGTTTCGTCAACCGCCGAGTCCGCGGAGGCAGAACTCCCACGTCTCGTCGGCGGTGAGGCGCATGCTCGGATTCTCGACGAGCCGGTTGCCGAACCAGCTGTACATCACAGTCTGCTGCACGAGCGCGGCCGCGCGCCTGGTGTCGGTCACGTCGATCGCTCCGGCCGCGGCCGCGGCCTCGATGAGCTCGCGGAGCAAGCGGGTGACCGGTGCGAGCGCGGCGCGCACCCGCTCGGATTGGTGCGCAACCGCGTGCATCGAGAACTCCGAGATCGCGCGCCGGTGGTGCGCACCCCGCTTGCGGGGCGTCTCGGCCGGATCGCACCACTCGTGCAGGCAAATGGTGAACGCGCGGAGGCGCGCAAGCGGATCGGTTTCGGCGGCCACCGCGTCGGCGGATGTCGACACCGGCCTCGCGCACGGTCTCCTCGAAGAGGGCGAGGATGAGCTCGTCCTTGCCGTCGAAGTACTCGTAGAAGCTGCGCAGCGACTGCTTCGAGCGCTCGATGACCTCTTGGATCGTGAAGTCGATCGAGCCCTTCTCGTCGATGAGTCTCGAACGCGGCGTCGAGGAAGTTCTGTACGCGCTGCTCGGCCTGGGTGCGGGCCGCGCTCAGGCCGCGCGAGACCGCGCGTTCGCGCCACTCGGCTGCGTCGACCCCTGTCATCAGGTCGCGAGAATAGCGTTCTCGAGAAATACGTATGCACGTTGCGAGTTGTGCCTATTGGCGTTCTCACGTAGCGTCAGAGCGATGCCGGACGACGGTTTCCGCTCTGAACTGCGGTCCTGGCTGGCCGAGCACGCACCGCCGCCGGTCGCGGTCGCGGCGACACCCGACGACGCCGCGCTCCTGCGCGAGTGGCAGCGCACGCTGCACGCGGGCCGGTGGGTCGGCATCCACTGGCCCGTCGAGTACGGCGGGCGCGGCGCGTCGCCGGCGCAGGTCGCGATCTACAACGAGGAGCTGGCGCGCGCCGGTGCGCCGCCGCTTGCTCGGGCGCGCGGGCGTCACGCTCGTCGGCCCGACGTTGATGGCGCACGGCACCGAGCGAGCAGCGCGCCCGCTGGATGCCGCGGATCCTCGGCGCCGACGACGTGTGGTGCCAGTTGTTCAGCGAGCCCGGACGCCGGCAGCGATCTCGCCGCGCCTCTCGACGCGTGCCGAGCAAGAGCGGCGGCGCGTACCGCGTGACCGGCCAGAAGGTCTGGTCGTCGTACGCGACGCTTCGCCGACATGGGCATCGCGTTGGTGCGCACCGATCCCGACGCGGCCGCCGCACAAAGGCATCTCGATGCTCGCGATCCCGATGGACGCGCCGGGCGTCGACGTGCGGCCGCTGCGCCAGATCACCGGTGAGCACGAGTTCAACGAGGTGTTCTTCGACGACGTCGAGGTGCCGGTCGAGCAATCTCATCGGCCCCGAGAACGAGGGCTGGCGCGTCGCGAACACGACGCTCGCCAACGAGCGCGGGCGCGTCGTTCATCTGGAAGGAGCAGGTGCTGCACGAAGCTGGCGATCGACGCGCTCGTCGCAGGCGTGCGCGCGCGCGGGCGTGCACGACGACCCGCGCGTGCGCCAGCGGCTCGCGCGGTCGTGGATCGACGTCGAGATCTTCCGCCTGCACAACGCGCGCACGCTCGCCCGGCTCGAGCGCGGCGAGGAGATCGGCGCGGAGTCGAGCCTCGTGAAGTTGTTCTGGGCCGGCGATCGAGCCAGCGCCTCGTACGAGACCGCGGTCGCGGTGCTCGGCCCGGAGTCGCTGCTCGATCGCGTCGGACGGTGGGCGCACGCGCTTGCTCGTCGACGCGCGCCAACTCGATCATGGGCGGCACGAGCGAGATCCAGCGCAACATCATCGGCGAGCGCGCTGCTCGGACTGCCGCGGGAGCCGAAGATGACGTGCGACATCGACCCGCTCGATCTCGTCGATCCGGAGCGCTACGCGCGCGCGCGGGTATCCCGCACGACGTGTGGACGCGGCTGCGCGCCGAGGCACCCGTCGCGCGCGTCGAGGCGCCCGGCTACGAGCCGTTCTGGGCGGTCACGAAGCACGCCGACATCATGCAGATCGCGTCGCAGCCGCGTGCGGTTCTCGAGCGCGCACGGGATCACGCTCGCGCGCGCCGGGCGCGGCGCCGATGCCGCCGACCGGAGATTCTCGTGATGCTCGATCCGCCCCGGCACGGCCCGATGCGCCGGGTCGTGAGCGCGCGCTTCACGCCGAACGCGGTGCGCGCGCGCCAGCGACGACGTCGAGCGCATCGCGCACCGACGTCCTCGACGACGCGGCGACCGCGCGGCGACGGCGGCGAGTGCGACTTCGTCGAGCGCATCGCCGCGCCGTTCCCGCTCGCGGTGATCGCGTGGATCCTCGGCGTGCCCGAGCGACGACTGGGAACTGCTGTTCCGCTGGACCAACGAGATCATCGGCAAGGACGATCCCGAGTTCCGCCAGCCGGGCGAGTCGCCCGGCCAGACGATGAAGCGGGCGCGCGGCGAGCTGCACGCGTACTTCGCAGCACCTCGATCGAGGCGCGGCGGCCGAACCGCAGGACGATCTCGTGAGCGAGCTGCTCGCCGGTCCGGTCGACGGCGCACCGCTCACCGACGAGCAGCTCCTCGTCGTACTGCGAGCTGTTCGTGGAGGCGGGCAACGAGACGACGCGCAACGCGATCAGCGGCGGCCTGCTCGCGTTCTGCGAGCACCGCGAGCGAGTGGGAGAAGCTGCGAGCCGAACCCGAGCTGCTGCCGGACGCGGTCGAGGAGATCTTGCGCTGGGTCAGCCCGATCAGCCACTTCACGCGCGTCGCGACCGAGGACTGCGAGGTGCGCGGCGTCGCGATCGCGGCCGGCGACCAGCTCGCGCTGTACTTCGCGTCGGCGAACCGCGACGAAGACGTCTTCGACGATCCGTTCGCGTTCCGCGTCGACCGCCGCCCGAACCCGCACCTCGCGTTCGGCTTCGGCGAGCACGTCTGCCTGGGCGCGCACCTCGCGCGCGTCGAGATCGAGACGATCTTCCGCCACCTGCTCGCAACGCCTCGAGTCGTTCGAGCTGGCCGGGCCGATCGAGCGCTTGAAGTCCGCCGTCAACGGCAGCATCAAGCACTTACCGCTGCGCTACCGCTTGGCGTAGCGCGGCATTCGAGAGGGGACACGATGGAACATCGACCGTTCGGACAGACGGGCCTCGAGGTCTCGGCCGTCGGCTACGGCTGCTGGGAGATCGGCGGCGGCTACGGCGACATCGAGGAGAGCGAGTTCGAGCGCGCGGTCGGTCGCGGTCGCTCGACCTCGGGATCAACTGCTTCGACACCGCCGAGGGCTACGGCATGGGCGCGTCGGAGCGCGCGCTCGGCGAGGCGCTCGGCAGCCGGCGCGACGAGGCGATCATCGTCACGAAGTTCGGCATGAACTACCACGACAAGCCGAACCTGCGCGACAGCAGCCGCGAGCGGGTGATCGCGTCGATCGACAAGAGCCTGAAGAACCTCGGCACCGACTACGTCGACGTGTACCTCGTGCACTGGCCCGACCGGAACACGCCGTTCGAGGAGACGATGAGCGCGCTCGACGACATCGTGCGCGAAGGCAAGGTGCGCTTCGTCGGCCTCTCGAACTTCAAGCTCGACGAGATCGAGGCGTGCATGGCGGTGCGCCGCGTCGACGTCGTGCAGTACGGCTGGAACATGTTCGACCGCCGCATGCAGCGCGAGATCCTGCCGTACTGCGAGGAGAACGGCATCGGCTTCATGGCCTACGGCTCGCTCGCGTTCGGGCTGCTGACCGGCACGTTCACCGAGGACCACGACTTCGGCAGCGCCGACTGGCGGGCGCGCCAGGGCAACATGGGCGCGATCAAGATGTTCGCCGCGCTGTTCGGTCCCGAGAAGTTCAAGGACAACGTGCGCGCCGTCGGAGGAGCTGAAGGGCGATCGCCGCCCGGTACGACAAGATCTTGCCGCAGCTCGCGTTGCGCTGGGCGACCTCGCACCCGGCCGTCAGCACCGCGCTCGTCGGCTGTCGCACCGTCGCCGAGGTCGAGGACAACGTCGGCGCGGTCGGCTGGGCGATCAGCGCCGCCGATCTCGCCGAGATCGACGCGATCTTCGCACGCCACGACATCGACACCTCCCCCGATTTCTGGATCGAGGAGGCATGACCGGGCAGCGCGAGCTCGCGGGCAAGGTCGCGATCGTCACCGGTGGCGCCAGCGGGCTCGGCCGGGGGATGGTCGAGCTGCTTCGTCGAGGCAGGGCGCGCGCGTCGTCATCGCCGACGTCGAATCGCGAAGGCGGCGAAGCGCTCGCCGCCGAGCTCGGTGCCGCGGCCGCGTTCCACGCAGACCGATGTGTCCGACGCGGATCAGATCCAGGCCGTCGTCGACTTCGCGGTCGAGCACTTCGGCGGTCTGCACGTGATGTGCAACAACGCCGGCATCGGCGGCTCGTTCAAGCGCTTCCTCGACGACGACTTCGCCGACTTCGACCGCGTGATGGCCGTCAACATCTTCGGCGTGATGGTCGGCGCACAGCGCGCGGCGCGGCACATGGCTGCGAACGGCGGCGGCGTCATCGTCAACACCACGTCGATCGGCGGGATCAACGCGGGTGCCGGTGTGATGACCTACCGCGCGACGAAGGCGGCGGTCATCCACGTCACCCGCTCGACTCGCCGTCGAGCTCGCGCGGCACAACATCCGCGTCAACTGCATCGCGCCCGCGCACATCCCGACCGCGATCAACGCCAATCTCGATCAGTCGTTGATCGTGCGTGCCATGCAGCCGTTACAGCGTGTCGGATCGCCGCGCGACGTCGGCGAGGCGGCGGCGTTCCTCGCGAGCGACCGCGCCGCCCAGATCACCGGGATCGTCTTGCCGGTCGACGGTGGCACCACCGCGGGCCCGCCCCCGCGCAGCGTCAAGAGCCTGCTTGCCGATCGAGACAACCGCGCGTAAAACGTGTTTGGACGTTCGCCGCCCCTACAGGGGCTGAAAGCGTCCAAACACGATTGAAGACGAGGTGACCATGGCCGAGATCGCCGAGACCATCCCGCTCTGGCCCGACGGCCCGCCCACGCGTATCGAGGGTGTGCCCGACGAGGTCGCGTACGAGGTGCCGGCCGGCATCGCCAAAGGCACGACGTTCTTGCGCAACATCTCCGAGCCGACACTTTCGGTGTTCACCCCACCGAAAGACAGTGCGAACGGAAGAGGTGTCATCGTCGTACCCGGGGGCGGGTGGACGATCAATGCGTGGAGTCACGAGGGCATCGACGTTGCGCGCTGGCTCGCGCCGCTTGGCTTCACCGCGTTCCTGCTCAAGTACCGCGTGCAAAAGTCGAACCCCGACCAAGCCGAGTTCGAAGCGCAGATGGCCGCGATCGACGGTGGCCTGGCGACCGCGATCCCGAAGGCGAAGAAGCCGCGCGCGATCGGCGACATCATCGCGACGAACGGCTACAAGCGGGCGCGCGCCGCCGCAGCCGACGACGGCCGGCGCGCGATCGCATTGGCGCGCGAACACGCGGCGCGATTTGGTGTGCGGCCCGAGACGCTCGGCATGATCGGCTTCTCGGCGGGCGCATTTCTCGCGGTCGATGTCGCGCTCGATCCGCAGGCGGCGCAGCTCGCGTGGATCGCGCCGATCTACGGCGGCGAAACGCGGGGCGCGCCGGTACCCGAGGACGCACCGCCGTTGTTTACCGCGGTCGCGCAAGACGACATTCTCGTGAACATCGTCGAGGGCCTCCACGCAGAATGGTCAGCGGCGGGGCGCCCGTCGGAGCTCCACGCGTTCGCGCGCGGTGCCCACGGCTTCGGCATGATCAAGCAGGGCTTCCCGTCCGACCGCTGGACCGACCTGTTTCTCGCGTGGCTCGACGATCTCGACGCCGACTGAGTCCCTCAGCCCGCGGTGTTCGCCCAAATCACGAGCGCAAGGAAGCCCAAGATCGCGGCGCTGAACAACACCGCGAGAACGGCGTCGGGAATGGGCGCGGCCGCGTCTGCTTCTTCGACGGCGCGCACGTCGACGACGTCGACCGGTGTTTCTCCGACCGAAGCGGTATCTGCAACGGAGAGCCGAGGCCGTTCACCCCGTACGGCCACAACGACCGCGACCGGCGCGTCCCTGACGATGACGTTCTTGCGATTGGCGCGTTTGGCACGGTGCTTGGGCGGGACCTGCATCACCTGACCGAAGCCGACATGCCGAAACTTCGGTTTGGACCGCGCGTCGATGATCCGCAAACCCGCCCAGAAGAACACGAGACTGAAGACAACGACCGCCAAGCTGTACACGCGTCTCCTCCGGTCGGGGGCCCGGTCCGGAAAGACTGCCGCGTCTGGCGAAATTTTGCGAACGCCGGTCGCGCCCGCCGTGTACGGTGAGGTGTCAGCGCTCGAGCGCGGCCGCGAGCCGTTCGAGCGTGCCGCTCATCGTCTCGCGGTTGCGTGCTGCGCGATCGTCGACACCGGATGTTTGTTTGCTGAACTCCATGGCCGACTCGGGCCGCAGGTCTTCGCTCCATTCGGTGACCCGGCAGCCGGTGGGCGTCGGTTCGATGCGGTAACCCCACGTCGAAGAGTGGAAGTCGAACATCGAGCATTCGAACGCGAACGCCTTCCCGGGCTCAGCCTCGATGACCTTGCCCTGCGAGGTCCACTCGTGGTCGCCATTGCGATTGTGCCCGTCGAAGAGCGCACCGACGGCCGGTCGGTCGAAACCGTTGTGCCATTCACATGAGACGCACTCCTCGGACCACTTGCCCATCTGGGTCACGTCGGAGATCGCGGCGTACACGGCGTCGGGTGGCGCAGCAATGTCGCGGGAGACTTCGAGTTTGTCGGCCATGGCCGTAGTACGGCGCGATGAGTTCGGCGGCGGCCAGTCGTCAGAATGGGGGCGCAGGAGGAGCAAACCATGCAATCGGTCGCACGCCGCATGTTCGAACTCGTCGAGCCGATCGGTGTCATCCCGTATTCGGCCGACGAACCCAACGAGACGATGTTCGCGCTCGGGTTCACGAACTACTGGGACACGTACTTCGCAGGCCGGGCCGCGCCCCTCGGCCTCGTGCCCCCGGAAGTGGTCGACGCGCTCTTCTACAACTTCGCGCCGGGCGAGGTGGCGCGCCACATTCCGAAGGTCTGGGAGACGACGACGCCCGACAGCGCGATCGCCGCTCGCCAGCAGGGCTGTGCCAACGCGCTGCGGAGCATCCTCGGCGAACACGTCGACTCGCCCACGTTCGCGCACACGACGGAACTACTCCTCACGGCCGCGATCAGCGCACCGGTTGAAGGACGGCCCATGTACGCCGCGCTGCGCGCAATCCCGATCCCCGACGAGGTGGTCACGCGCATGTTTCACGCCGCGTCGTTGCTGCGCGAACACCGCGGCGACGGGCACATCGTTGCGCTGATGGCGGAAGGTGTCGGCGGCCTCGAGGCGCACGCGCTGTATGCGCTCGCGATGGATATGCCCGCGGAGAAGTTCGGACGTCTCCACCACCTGCCCGCGGCGCAGATCGCGATGGTGCTCGACGGCATGCGCGATCGCGAACTGATCGGCGACGACGGTTGGCTGACCGAATCGGGTCGGCGAGCGCATGAGCGGGTCGAGGCGCTTACCGACGCGCTCGCGGCGAAGCCCTACGACGCCCTTGCGCCCGGTGAACTCGACGAGCTCATGACGACGCTCGAACCGCTGGCCGCGCGGCTGCTTGCGGCCCAACCCTGGTAAGCGCGAACTAGAACGCGCCGAAAAACTCTCGCACGTCGCCGGCGAAGAGCTGGGGTTGTTCCATGGCGGCGAAGTGGCCGCCGCACGGCATATCGGTCCAGCGCGTGACGTTGTAGTGCTGCTCGACCCACGCGCGGGTACCGCAGCGGTTCTTTCGGGAAGCGCGCAACGCCGGTCGGGACGCTCACGTACGCCTGGCGGTCGCGCGTGTGCGCATCTTCCCAGTACAGCCGGACCGACGACGCGCTGGTCTGCGTCACCCAATAGAGCATCACGTTCGTAATGAGTTGGTCGCGCGTGAACGCGTTCTCGGGATCGCCGTCGCAATCACTCCACGCCCGGAACTTCTCGACAATCCACGCGAGCAGGCCGGCCGGCGAGTCGTTGAGTGCCGCGCCCAACGTTTGCGGCTTCGTGCGTTGTTCCATCGCGTACGCAGATTCTTCGGCGCGAAACTGTTGGAACGCGGCGAGGTCGGCTTGTTCCGCCTCGGTCAGCTCGACCGGTTCTTTGGGTGGAACTGCGATCGGCATGTTGAGGTGTATTGCCGCGCAGTGGTCGGGGTCGAGGGCGCCGATGCGCGTCGTGATCTGGGCGCCCCAATCGCCGCCTTGGGCGCCGTAGCGCGCGTACCCGAGGCGAGCCATGAGTGCGATGAATGCGTTGGCGATGCGCGTCGTGTTCCAGCCCGGCGTGCGCGTGGGTTCGGAGAATCCGTAACCGGGCAGTGACGGTACGACAAGGTCGAAGGCATCCGACAACAACGGAATTGCATCGAGAAACTCGACGATCGAGCCCGGCCAGCCGTGCAGCAACAACAACGGCAATGCGTCGGGTCGCGCCGAGCGGATGTGCAGAAACGAGATCGATTGGCCGTCGATCGTCGTGCGAAAATGCGGGAACGCGTTCAGCCGCGCCTCGTGGGTGCGCCAGTCGTAGGTGTCGCGCCAGTACGCAACGAGGTCGCGCAGGTACGGCGCCGGCATCCCGTACTCCCAGCCCGTGCCGTCGATCTGGTCGGGAATGCGGGTGCGTGCGAGCCGGTCGCGCAGATCGGCGAGCGTGGCGTCGTCGACGCGCACTTCGAATGGTTCGACAGTGTCCATCGGGGCTGCACGCTACGAGCCGCTGGTCCTCGCGAGAAAGTTGTCGCGATCGGCGGGCGCGTCGAACCACACGATCACCCATGCGTGCGTCGCGCCGGCACGGGCGAGCGCCTCGTAACGGTGATTGCCGTCCTCCAACCAGAGGTGGCCTTCGTCGTATCGGGCAAGGAGCGGAGGCGGCTCCCAGCCCTGTTCGAGGCTCTCGTCGATCGCGTCGACGTCGTGCTCCCATTCCTCGGCCGCGATCGGGCATTCGACATCGGGCTCGGGTCCGGCGCGCCGTTCGAGCCGTTCGATCGGTATTTCGAGCGGCCCGAGCCACCAATGCCGGCGCTGGGCGAGGCCGGCGGCGAGCGTCGCGTTGTCGCTCCCGCGGCTCGCGAGAAATTCGCCGACCCAGCGGGCGATGTCGTCGTGTTCGGCCGCGGCGCGCGCAGAGGCGAGCGTGAAGTTCGACAAGGACTCGTGGTTACCCGGCCTGCCGCCGGCGGAAACGCGGCCGTTCGCTAGCCTCCGCGTGTGCTCGATCACCTTTCGATCCAATGTGCAGACGTGCAAACGAGTGCGACGTTCTACGACACATTTCTCGCACCGCTCGGCGGGCAACGCATCATGGATTTCGACGGCGTCGTCATCGGCTACGGCATCCCGCCCCGCCCGGATTTCTGGATCGGGCCGCGTCAGACCGGCGAAGGGTTTCGGGAATCACACATCGCCTTTACCGCGAACGATCGCGCGACGGTGCACGCCTGTTACGACGCGGCGGTCGCGCTTGGCGCGGCGGTGTTGCACGAACCGCGTGTCTGGCCCGAGTACCACCCGAACTATTACGGCGCGTTCGTGCGCGACCCCGACGGCAACAACGTCGAGGTCGTTTGCCATCAAGCCGAATAACTAGGCGCCGTCCGGAAACCCACCGCGGTGCAGCACGAACGGGTGACGCGGCAGCGCGCCCGTCGGGTCGGTGAGCACGCGCTGCGTCTGGGCGAGGTACGGCTTCTCGCGCCGCCAACAGCCGGGTGGTGGCGTGAGACCGACGGCGAGCGCGTCGGTTTGCACAAGGATCGCGACGAGCGCGGCGCGCAACTTCGCGTCGTCCGCTGTGCATTGTTCGGCGCGGGCGGTGCGGCCCTTGGCGGTCAGGCGAGCGGTGCGATCGGCGGTGGCGACGAAGCCATGTTTCGTCAACCAGTTGAGCGACATGGTCACGGCCGGTTTCGAGATGCCGGTACGGGCGGGAAGGTCGCGGGTCGCGGCCGGCTCGGGATCGAGCGCGTGCAAGACGACGGCAGAGAGCGGTAGCGAGACGTTGCTGATTCGTTCATGCTCGAGCGTGAGCGCGGTCAACGCCTGTCCGAGGCGGGCGGCGAGCGGGGCCTCGGGTTCGTCGACGGGCGGCCCATCGAGAAAATGCGTGCGAAAGCCATCGGACGGGTGGATCTCCGGCGGTGACCACGGCATGTCGGTGTGCGACGTTCCCAGCGCGTGGCGCAACGCGCTGATCCGTGCCGTACCGAATCGTTCAACCCATCGGTCTTCGACTTCGGCAACCACGTCCGGCCAGACTCGTCGCGCGAACTTGCCCGCGCGGGTTGGTCGAAGCGTCGGGCCGGCCTGGATCCAACCCCAGCGTTCGAGGCCGTTGATGTTGCACCGGGCGCGGGTACGAGCGCGCAGCTCGTCGACCGTGACGCCGCCGTCGTCGATCGCGCGCAGACCGTTCGTCCACATTGCGAGCGAGAAGCGGAACAGCTGGCGGACGCGTTCGGTTCCCGCGCCTTCGAACGCATTGTCAGTTTCGATGGCGAACGCGATCCACGTCCACGACAGCAGCGTGCTGAGCGGCGCGTCCGCGTTCAATACGACTTCGGGAGGCCCAGCGACTGTTGGGCGACGAAGTTCAACACCATTTCCCGGCTGACGGGCGCGATGCGCAGCAATCGCACCATGCCCCAGAGATCGGCGAGGCCGTACTCGCTCGCCAGGCCGTTGCCGCCGTGCGCCTGGATCGCGGCGTCGAGCGCGTGCAACCCGGCTTCGGCGGCCGCGTACTTCGCCATGTTGGCGGCTTCGCCGGCCCCGACGCGGTCGTCGGAATGGTCGTGCAGCCACGCCGCCTTCGCGGTCATGAGGCGCGCGAGCTCGACTTCGATCTTCGCGATCGCGAGCGGGTGGCTGATGCCTTGGTGGCGCCCGATCGGCGTGCCCCACACCTCGCGATCGTTGGCGTAGGCGGCGGCGCGCGTGAGCGCGTAACGCCCGATGCCCGTGCAGATCGTCGCGCTCATGATGCGTTCGGGATTCAGGCCCACGAACACTTGCCGCAGTCCTTCGCCTTCTTCGCCGAGGAGGCGGTCGGCGGGAACTTCGACGTTGTCGAAGAACAACGTGTACTGCTTTTCCGGCGCGGCGATTTCGACCGGGATCATTGTGCGTTCGAGGCCGGGCACGTCGGTGTCGACGACGAACAGCGACAAGCGGCCGCGTCCCGTCTCGGGGTCAGTGCCCGTGCGCGTGACCACAACCATTTGCGGTGCTTCGTCGACACCGGAGATGAAGGTCTTGGAACCGTTGAGGCGGTAGACGTCGCCGTCGCGTTTCGCCGTGGTCGAGATGTTGTGACTATTCGACCCTGCGTCGGGTTCGGTGATCGCGAACACCATCTTGGTGCCGGTGGCCATCGGCGTCAGCCAGCGTCGTTGTTGGGCGTCGTTGCCGAACGCGCGCAGCAACTCGCCGCAGATCGCGGGGGAGACGAGCACCAACAGCAGCGGGCAGCCCTGTGCGGCCAGCTCTTCACTGACGATCGCGAGCTCCGACATCCCGCCGCCGCCCCCGCCGAACTCCTCGGGGATGGCCACGCCCATGAAGCCGAGTTCGGACACCGCTTCCCACAGTTCGTCGGTGCGGCCGCCGCTGCGGGCCTGCTTCGCGTAATAGTCGTGGCCGAAACGGGCGGCGACGTCGCGCGCGGCGTTGCGCAGCATCTCGTGTTCGGCGGTCTCGGCGAAATCCACGCGCGGCAATGTACCGTCGCTAACGTCCCGGCGATGCCGGTCGACCTGGGTGCGCTTGCCGACGACCTTGCCGCGGAGACGGCCGTGCTCACGGCGGTGCTCCAGCCGGTCGACGACGAGCGGTGGTCGACATCCACGCCGGCCGCGGGCTGGCGCGTGCACGACCAGGTGAGCCATCTCGCGTTCTTCGACCAAGCCGCCGCGCGCGCCGCACGCGAACCCGAGCGGTTCCGGGCCGAGCTGGCGGCCGCCCGCGCCCGCGACGCCGATGTCACCGGCGACGTGCAGGAGCGTTACGCCGACATGCCGGCGGGCGAGTTGTTCGCGTGGTTCGAAGACGCTCGGGCCGAGTTGGTGCAGGCGTTGTGCGCACTCGATCCGTCGACGCGCGTGCCGTGGTACGGGCCCGACATGAGCATCGCGTCGTCGCTGACGGCGCGGATCATGGAGACGTGGGCGCACGGGCAAGACGTGTTTGATGCGTTCGGTATGCCGCATCCGTCGACGCGCGCGTTGCAGCAAGTCGCGTTCATCGGCGTGCGCACGGTCGCGAACAGTTTCGTGACGCGCGGGCTCGAAGCTCCCGACGTGCCGATCTTCGTGCGCTTGCGCGCGCCCGACGGCGCACCGTGGGAATGGGGCGACGCGAACGCGGCCGATCGGGTCGAGGGTGATGCGACGGAGTTCTGCCTGGTCGTGACCCAGCGCCGCAACGTCGCCGACACCGCGCTCGCAATCAGCGGCCCGGTCGCGACGCAATGGATGCAGATTGCCCAAGCCTTCGCGGGCCCGCCCGGTGAAGGCCGCCCACCCACGATGCGTCGCTGAGACCGGCTCAGCCGGTCTCAGCGACGCATCGGTTTGACCAGGATCAGCGCGGCGTTTTCGGGGCCCCATTCGGTCTGCGACTCGTACAGCGGGGTGAAACCCATCGCGCGATAGAAGCGACGCGTGCGTTCGTAGTCGTCGTCGTACGTCGACGGCCCGCGCGTCTTCACGTGCAGCCACTCGATGCCTTCTCGCCGGCAGAACGCCTCGACCGCGTCGACGAGTGCGCGGCCGACCCCGGTCCGATGCCGACTCGGATCGACGCCCATCACCGTGATCTCGGCGGCTTCGGGAAAGTGGCGTGCAACCGCCGCGAAACCGACGACCGCGCCGTTGTCGTCGCCCTCGCACGCGACGAACGCGGGAAGTTCGTGCAAGCTCGCGATGTACGCGCGGTTCGAAGCCTCGAGCCCGAACCATTGCGGCAACCGCGCCAGCACCAATGCGCACGCGTCGACGTCGTCGGGCGTGAGCGTGCGAACGACGACCGCGCTCACTCGTCAGAGCGTGTCTTGTTGAGCCGGAGGCCCGAGACGAGGAGCAAGGCGCCGACGATCACGCAGAGCACGCCCATCACCGCCCAGAACGCGGCGCCGGTCATGAACGAACCGTGCAATACACCGATGCCTTGGAAGAACCAGACGATGCCGACGAGCAGCAACAACACGCCAATGACGGCTCGTAACACGGTCGCGACGTTAGTCGTGCGCGAACGCCACCACGGTCGCGCCCGTTCCGGCGAGTGACCCGCGGAATCGGGCGTCGCCGTACGTGAAGACGCCGCCGTCGCGCGCGACGAGCCAGTAGCCGCCGGCTCCGAACGTCGACGCGATGCCGATGATCGGCGCCACCAAGTGAATCGCGCCCGCGCTGCCGCGGAAGTGCGCGGAACCGTAGGTGAACACGCCACCGTCACTCGCGCCGAGGAAGTAGCCGTTGTCGTCACTCGCGGCCGCGATGCCGACGACCGGCCCGTTGAGGTGCGTGCCACCCGCGCTCCCGCGGAACTTCGCGGAACCGAACGTGAACACGCCACCGTCGCGCGCTGCGAGCCAGTAGCCGTTCCCATCGGGCGCGGCCGCGATCCCGACGACGGGCGCCGCGAGCGGTTTGCCGCCCATCGACCCGAAGTAGCGCGCGTCGCCGAAGGTGAAGACACCGCCGTCGGAAGCAACGAGCCAATACCCGCGGCGGTCGAGCGTCGGTGCGATACCGACGATGGGTGCGTGCAAGTGCACGCCACCGAGTCCGCCGTAGTTCTGACCGGCGGGCGCGCTCACCGTGCCGTCGCTCGTCACCGTCCAGTTCCCACCCGGCGCGCCGGCGATGGCCGCGAGGTGCTGCCCCGCGGGCGGCGTCACGCTCTGAGCCGCGATCGCGCCGAACGACGAGATGCTGCCGTTCGCTTGCCCGATCCAGTAGCCGGAGTGGTCGGGCGTACCGCTCGCCGACACCAACGCCGACGTCACGAGGACGTTGCCCTGGGCGTCGAGCGCTTGCATGTCGAGAATCGGCTTGTCGGTCTGCGTCGTCACCGTTGTCTCGAAACCTTGGCGCCCGCTCGACGAAATCGAGTGCAAGTTGTTGGGATCGTTCCCGCCGCGCAACCGCCAGCGCGCCACATCGGTCGATCCGTTCCAACTCACGATCGCAGTGACGTTGGTGCCGTTGCGTTGCATGACGACATCGGGCAGCGTCGCCGGCGTCGCGTGCCACACCTCTTTCACGGCGCGGTACGAACCGACGTTCGCGGGAAACACCATGTCGAGGATCGGCGCGTCCGACGCGTCGAACTCGGTTGCTTCACCAACCGCGCCCCAACCGATGAAGTTGTGGCCGTTGGCGAGCTCGCGGAAGCTGCCTTGACTATTCGCGGAAACGTCGGGCGGGCCGGGCAGCCGCACTTCCTTGTCGATCGACACCTTCATGTTCGCGAGGTCGAGCGTCATGATCAGCCCACGCGAATACGACCGAGCCGGGAAGCCCGGGCCGGCACCGTTGTCGAACACCGAGATCGTTCCGTCGGAGCGTTCGCGCACGTCGTGTTGAAACGCGAACCATTGCGCGTCGGCGAACGTCGGCGTGAAGCTGCCGCCGCGCCCGAGCGTCCAGATCGGGTGCAGGAAGTTGGCGTCGCCGCTGTGGAGATCGATCTTGTAGAGCGACGACGTGTGCCGGCCCGAGACGAGCAGATTGCCGTCGTCGGCGAGTTCGAGCGCGTTGCCGTGGATGTAGTCCCACGACGGCGTGACGCCAGGCGGCGCAACGGCCGCGGGCGCGTTCGTGACGCTCTTCGACAACGGGATGTCGTTCAAACTGTCCCACTCGAGCATCACGGCGCCGGTCGCGATGTCGATCTCTTGCACGACGAGCTGAGTAACGGTGCCCGTCGCCGATCCGCCGAACGCGGTGAGGTTCATCGGTCCGGTCGGCACGTACGACATGACGATCGCAGTGTTCTGCGGCGTGATGATCATGTCGTGCAAGTCGGCTTGATCGCCGTTGCCCGCGCCGATCGTCGCGACGGGCTGGTAGTGGTTGTCGACGAGTTGGTACGTGCCGGCACCGTGGCCGTTGTCGAGGAGCGTGCCCTGCCACCATGCGAGGTCGCTCTGGCCGTTGTACTGCACGACCTTGGCGTCGGTCACGAAGTCGACGTTCGCAATCGGATCGAACCACACCGGACTTCCAGTGTCGTCGACCACCATCGGGCCGACTTGGGGCCCGCCGCGCGGCGTCAACATGATGAGGCCGGGCTCGGGAGTTCCGGTCGACGTGTCAACTGTGAGTTGCGGCGGCTGCAGGTCGGGCCGCGTGACGAAATGCGATGTCGCGACGACGTTGGGCGACGCGGCCTTGCGCACCGCGAACTCGCCGTCGGTGTCGTTCGTCGTCTGCACGTTGCTCGTTGGCACAGTTGTGAACGAGAACGACCCACCGTTCGCGCCGCGGACGTTCAGTTGCGTCTGCACGGTGACCGTTTCGCCGGCAGTGAACGGTTGCGCAGGCGCGAACGACGCGCCTTGACCGTCGGAGTGCGCGGTCCATGTTCCGCGGTGCACACCGCTGTGGGCGCCGGTGACGGTGATCGCACCGATTTCGGTAAGCGGCGCGCCGCGGAAGCTGATCGACGTCTTCGGGTTGGCGAACTTGTCGCCCGGCACCGGCGACACGCTCACCGTCGGCGCGGTCGTTGCCGCGTGCGCTGGGCTCGGTGCGGCGATTCCCAGCGCCGATGCGACGAGTGCGACGACGAAGACAACGCGGGTCATTTCAAGCCTTTCCGGAACTAGTCGTGGGCGATTGCTACCACTGGAACGCCGGATCCGGCGAGCGAACCGTGGAATCGCGCGTCCCCGTACGTGAAGACGCCGCCGTCGGATGCGACGAGCCAATAACCCTTGGCGTCGAAGGTCGATGCGATGCCGACAACCGGCGCCGCGAGCTTGAGTCCGCCCGCGCTGCCGTGGAATCGCGCGTTGCCATACGTGAACACGCCGCCATCGCTCGCGCCGAGGAAGTAGCTGTCGTTGTCACTACCGGCCGCAATGCCGACGACCGGACGGTTGAGACGCGTGCCGCCCGCGCTGCCGCGGAAGTGCGCGTCACCGAACGCGAAGACGCCACCGTCGGACGCGACGAGCCAGTAACCCTGACCGTTGGGCGCAGCGGCGATACCGACGACCGGCTTCGCCAGCGGCTGGCCGCCCATCGAGCCGCGGAAACGCGCATCGCCGTACGCGAACACGCCACCGTCGGCCGCCGCGAGCCAGTACCCGCGACCGTCGGGGGTCGGCGCGATACCGACGATCGGCGCGTGCAGCGGCAGGTTTGCGGGCGACCCGTAGTTCTCACCGGGCGGCGCGGCCAACGCGCCGTCGTTCATCACGATCCACTCGCCGCCGGGTGCGGCGGCCACTCCCGCGAGATGCCGGTTCGGTATCGACGCGATGCTCAACGTCGACGCCGCGGTCGCGAACGGGTGCAGACCACCGTTGCGGTCGGCGAGCCAATAACCGCTGTGATCGACGCTGCCGCTCGTCGACACCAACGCCGACGTCCCGAGCACCTTGCCGTTCGCGTCGATCGCCTGCATTTCGACGATCGGCGCGGTGGTCTGCGTTGTCACTGTCGTCTCGAAACCGGTGCGTGCACTCGACCAGATCGCGTGCAGGCTCGCGGGATCGTTCCCGGCGCGCAGCCGCCAGCGCGCGACATCGGTTGCACCGTTCCAACTCACAATCGCGCTGACGCTCGCGCCGTTGCGGTGCACGACGACGTCGGGCGGGGCCGCCGGTGTGGCATGCCACACTTGTTTCACGGCGCGGTACGACTGCGCGTTCGTCGGGAACTGCAGGTCGAGCACGGGCGTTCCCGCGGCATTGAACTCGGTTGCTTCACCGACCGCGCCCCAACCGATGAAGTCGTCGCCGTTGGCAAGCTCGCGGAAGTCGCCTTGGCTGGCCGCCAGGAGATCGGGCGGTCCCGGGAGCCGCACTTCTTTGGCGATCGACACCTGCTTCTTGGCCAGGTCGAGCGTCATGACCAGGCCGCGCGAATACGTGTGCACGAAGTTCTGGAGGCCGGCCGGTCCGGCGCCGTTGTCGAACACCGAAATCGAGCCGTCGGAACGCACGCGCACGTCGTGTTGGAACGCGAACCATTGGGCGTCGGCGAACGTCGGCGTGAAGTCGCCACCGCGGCCGAGCGTCCACACGATCGCGCCGGTTGTGCGATTGATGTCGTACACCTGCGACGCGTGTCGGCCCGAGAGCAACAGGTCGCCGTTGTTCGCGAGCTCGACCGCGTTGGCGTGCAAGTAGTCGTACGCCGATGCGGCCGTGTTCGGCGCGGCGAGCAAACTCTTCGAGAGCGGGATGTGGTCGAGGCTGTGCCACTCCCACAACACCGCGCCGGTTGCAATGTCGACCTCTTGCACCACGATGTCGAGCACGGTGCCGTTGGCGACGCCACCTTCGGCGGTCGTGTCCATCGTGACGGGTGCATAGGCCTCGACGATCGCAGTGTTCTGCGGCGTGATGATCATGTCGTGCAGGTCGGCGGCGAAGCCGTTGCCCATCGCGATCGTCGTGACCGGCTGATAGTGGTTGTCAACGAGTTGATATGTGCCGGAGCCGTGGCCTTGGTCGATGACGGTGCCTTGCCACCACGCGAGATCGTCGTGGCCGTTGTAGTGGACGACCTTCAAGTCGTCGATCAGGCCGGGGTCGGAGATCGGGTCGTCCCACACGACTTGGCCGCTGTCGTCGACGAGCAACGGTCCGCCTTGGATCAGCGTGGCGCGCGGGGTCACTGCGATGAGGCCGGGCGCGGTGGGGCCGGTCTTGGACACGTCAAAGAGCGGCGGCCGGAGGTCGGGACGGGTCACGAACGATTGCGTCGTACCTGGTGCCTCGGCATGAGGTTGAAGTTGAGGTTGAGGTTGAGGTGCGAGCTCACCGTCTTCTTCGCTGTTCGGCGCGGCCGCGACGCTGCTCGGTCGGGCAATCGTGAAGGAGAGCGAGCCGCCGTTTCCGCCCCGCACGCCGAGATCGGTTGAGACGGTGACGTGTTCGCCCGGTGCGAACGGTTGGGCCGGGGTGAAGGACGCGCCGTTCCCGTCGGAGTGCGCGATCCACGCGCCGGTGTGCCGGCCGGTCGCAGATCCGGTGACGACAATGGTGCCGATCTGAGCCGCGTCGACGCCGCGTAGAGAAATCGTCGTGTGCGGATTCGCGTACGCGCTGCCCGGTGCGGGGGAGACGGTAATTGCCGGTGTGACAGCGGCGTGGGCCGCAGTTGCAGGGATCACGAGCGCGCTCGGAACGCCCAATGCGAGCGTCAGCGCGACGAGGCACCGCCGCGCGCGCTTTCCAGAGAACTGATGTGCCGCCATTCCCACCTCGTGTTTGCCGCGTGCAATGAGTAGCGCGCGGGCGGGCTACAAGCAAGGTGGCTCAGAGTTTTCTGAGTCTGTCCGTTGCGTATGTCGGTGTGTGCGCGGTGAATCCGCCGTCGACACGAAGCGTCTCGCCGGTGACGAACATCGCGTCGTCCGATGCGAGGTACGCGACGGCCGCCGCGATCTCCTCGGGATAGCCGAGCCGACCGATGAGATGACTCGTCGTGTACGGCGCGAGCCGATCGCTCATCGGCCCGCCGAGCGCTTCCTGCGCGGCGCGGTCGACGACGACGCCGGGCGCCACCGCGTTGCACCGGATCCCGCGATCGCCGTACTCGGTCGCGACGCATTGCGTCAGGGAGACGATTGCTGCCTTCGTCGTGTTGTACGCGGTCGAGCCGCTGCCGTAGAACGCGGCGGCCGACGCGGTGTTCACGATGGCACCGCCACCACGTTCGAGCAGCGCGGGAATCGCGAAACGGCAGCCGAGCATCGGCCCCGTGAGGTTGACAGCCAAGACGCGGTCCCACGTGGCGAGGTCCATCGTCACGACATCTTGGTCGTTGCGATTTTGGTCGAGCGCGGCCGCGTTGTTGTGCAACACGTCGAGGCCGCCGAACGCGGCAACCGTGTCGGCAACCATCGCGGCGATGGCATCGGCGTCGGCGACGTCGACAACCTGCGCGCGCGCCTTGCCGCCCGCGTTCGTGATCTCGTCGGCCACCTTGCTCGCGTGTTTCTCGTCGATGTCGGCGACGGTGACGCGCGCGCCTTCGCTCGCGAGCAACTTCGCGGTCGCACGGCCGATGCCCGAGCCCGCGCCGGTGACGATGGCAACCTTGTTCTCGAAGCGCATCTCAGGATTCTGGCGCGGGGAACGCGGCGCGCGCCGCTTGCATCCCGGGCAGGGCCGTCTCCCAATAGCCGTAGGTCCCTTGGTCGAGCAGTTCGCGCGCGGCCGTGACCACGGCACCGAGTGCGGTGTACAGGAACGAGCCGCCGACCGAGATGCGCGCCACGCCGGCGTCGGCCAGCGCAGCAACCGGAGGAGTGACAGCACCCGCGAGCACGTTCACGGGCGCGTCGACCGAGGACACGATGGCGCGGATGTCGTCGATCTTGGTGAGACCGGGCGCGAACACCACGTCGGCGCCCGCGTCGCAATAATCCTGCAAGCGCGCGATCGTGTCGGGGAGGTCGTCGCGCCCGCGGATGTGGTTCTCGGCGCGCGCGGTGAGCACGAGTCGTTCCGGTCCCGAGTGCGCGGCTTCGGCCGCGGCGACGACGCGCTCGACCGCCAAAGCCCGGTCGTAGATGCCGGCGCGCGCTTCGTAGTCCTCCACCGAACACCCGGCGAGCCCGGTCTGCGTCGCGCGCCGCACGTTTTCGGCAACGCCCGCCGGGTCGTCGGCGAAACCATTCTCGAAATCGGCGCTCACCGGCACGGAAACCGCAGCCGACATCGCCGCCGCGTGCGCAAGCACTTCGTCGCGCGTCACGCCGCCGTCGCGCCGGCCGAGCGTCGCCGCGAACCCGGAGCTCGTCGTGGCCAGCGCTTGAAAACCAGCCGCTTCGAGCAGACGAGCCGAACCGAGATCCCAGGGGTTCGGCATCAACAGCGGCCTGCCCGGTTGATGCAGCGCGAGGAACGCCGCGGCGCGGTCTTCAGCCATCAGGATCTCAGTCGACGAATTCGTAGTCGTTCGTGTTGGGCGCGAGTGTCCGCTGCCAGTACTCGAGCAATGTGAACGGCCAGTTCTGGGTGACGCGGCCGTGTTCGTTCTTGTACCAACTGTTGACCTCGGACGCGCCCCACGCCATGCGTTTGTTTTCGGCGTCGACTTGTTCGTTGAACTCGTCGTGGACGTCTTTGCGAACGTCGAGCGCGCGGTGGTCTTGTTCCAACAACACCTTGATCAGCCCGAGGATGTACCGCACACCGCACTCCGAGAAGTACACGATGCTGCCGTTGATGACGATGTTCGTGTTCGGGCCGTACAAGCAGAACAGGTTCGGGAAACCGGGCACGGTCACGCCGAGATAGGCGCGCGCGTCGCCGCCCCATTGTTCGTGAAGGTCGATGCCGCCGCGGCCCGTGATCGTCATCGGCGTAAGGAACTTCGAGGCTTGGAAACCGGTGCCGTAGATGATCACGTCGACGTCGTGCGCGACGCCGTCGTCGGTCACGATGCCAGTCGGGGTGATCTCACGGATCCCGGTCGTGACGAGCGTCGTGTTCTCACGCTTGAGCGCGCCGGCCCACACGCCGTTGTCGCGCAAGAGGCGCTTGGCCGCGGGCGGATACGAGGGCACGACGTGTTCGAGTAGATCGGGCCGGTCCGCGAATTCGGTGTTGAGGTACTCGGTGAGCATCACGCGCATCATGTCGTTGAAGAAGCTGACCGAACCGGTGCTCTGATCCCACTCGGGATCGACAGTGACGCCGGGAAGCACGCCGTCGCCCATGCGCCAAAAGATCCAAAAGCGGTTCCATTCGCTGTACGACGGCACGTGCGCATACAGCCAGCGCAACTCGTTCGAGACCGGGTCGTGATAGTCGGGCGTGGGCCCGAGCCACGGCGGGGTCCGTTGGAACACGAGCAGTTCGCCGGCGACCGGCGCGATTTCCGGAATGAACTGCACCGCGCTTGCGCCGGTACCGATCACGGCGACGCGCTTGCCGCGCAGTTCGACGTCGCGTTCCCAGCGCGCCGAGTGAAAACTCGGACCAGCAAATGACTCGCGGCCCGGGATGTTGGGATAACTGGGCCGGTTGAGTTGCCCGACCGCGCTGACAACCGCGTCGGCGGTCAACGTTTCTTCGCGGCCGTCGGCCGCGCGCACGGCGACCGACCACGACGTGTCGGTGTCCGACCACGTCGCCCGCACAACTTCGGTCCCGAAGCGAATCGTCGAACGCAAGTCGAACGCGTCGGCGCACTTCTCGAAGTAGTCGAGCAGCACTTCTTGGGTCGAGTAATGCAAGGGCCAGTCGTGGCGCTGTGCGAACGAGTAGCTGTAGTTGTGGTTCGGGTTGTCGACCCGGCAGCCGGGATAGATGTTCTCGAGCCACGTGCCGCCGACGTCGTCGTTCTTTTCGACGATGACGAAGTCGATGCCGGCTTGGCGCAACCGGTGCGCGACGAGCAGGCCCGACATACCGGCGCCGACGATCACGACCGAGAATTTGCGATCGGGCGCGATCTCGCTTCGCTTCCATCCCGGCGCCCGGCGATCCTCGCCGCGATACGCGAGTTCTTCTTCGAGGAGCGGCAGGTAGGGATCCATCGCGGTTCCACCGACCGCGAACTCCATGATGCGCAGCAGCGCGTCGTCGCTCGGAACGGGTGCGGTCACGCATCCGGCGTCGCGCCAACGAACGAGCGCGTCGAGTGCGAGTGCGCGCGCCTCCGCGAGTTGTTCTTCGGTCATCCCGCCCTGGGGTAGGCCGACGAGCAGCGAGTTCGGCCGGAGGTCGTCGCGTAACAGTGTGAGGTCTCCCGTCACATAGGCGAGGGCAGGAAGCAGCGGCGGGATCTCGGCATGTAAGAGGATCGCCCGGATTTCGTCATCAGTCTCCGTGATCGGCACGACCGGTGCGACAAACGGACTCGACGAGGTGGCAACATCGCTCACCTACACATCTTGTCACCGCGAGGGGGGCCGATGCGCAGGATGAGCGCGGGCGTACTGATCGTTGCCGTGGGGTTGCTCTTCGCTTCGTGCGGCAGCAGCGCCAAGAGCAGCAGCAGCACCGGGACGACGGCAACGCAGACCAATGGGTCCACCACGGCGGGCGCGTGCACCGCGGGCAATGTGAGTCCCGGCACCCACGACGAGACGCTGACGATCGCGGGCCAGCCGCGCGTCGTCCGGGTCCACATTCCGACCGGTTATGACGGGACGAACGCCGTGCCGCTCGTCGTGAACATGCACGGCAGCGGTTCGACTGCTGCGGGACAAGAAGCGTTCAGCGGAATGGACGCGACCGCCGACAAGAACGGCTTCATCGTCGTCTATCCGCAAGCCGTCATTCCGCAGGGCAGCGGGTACGAGTGGAATGTCCCCGGTGTGCCGCTGTTCGGTGGCAAAGCTGTGCCCGCGGACGCCGCGGACGACGTTGCGTTCATCAAGGCCGTCGTTGCGAACGCGGAAGCGAGCTACTGCGTCGACAAAACGCGCGTGTACGCGACGGGAATGTCGGGCGGCGGCCGAATGGCGAGCCAGCTGGCATGCGACGCGTCGGGCACGTTTGCGGCGGTCGCGCCGGTGGCAGGATTGCGCCTTCCTTCTCCGTGTCCGGCGACGCGCCCGGTGCCGGTCGTCGCGTTCCACGGGACGGCCGATCCCGTCGATCCGTTCAACGGCAACGGGCAGGCGTATTGGACGTACTCGGTTCCGGAGGCCGCCTCGCGGTGGGCGACGCAGAACGGTTGCTCGCCGAATGGATCGTCGTCGTCGGTTGCACCCACGGTGACGCGCACGACGTACAGCGGCTGCAAGGACGGCGCGACCGTCGAGCTGTACGCGATCAGCGGCGAAGGTCACGAATGGCCGGGTGGACCCCCGGAGTCGCGCGCGGCCACCCGTGTTCTGGGTCCACAGTCGGACGCCGTCAGCGCGAACGACGTGATGTGGGCGTTTTTCCAGCAGCATCACCTGTGACGAACTGCCATGAGCCGGGCAAGATGAAGGCATGGCAATCGCAACGATCAACCCGACCACGGGCGAAACGGTCAAGAGATTCGACGCGCTCTCCGAAGCCGAGATCGACACCCGGCTGCACCGGGCGGCCGAGACGTTTGGTTCCTACCGCCTGACGACGTTCGCGCAGCGCGGCGAATGGCTGACCGCGGCCGCACAGATTCTCGACGACGAGTGCGACGACATCGCGCGCACGATGACGCTCGAGATGGGCAAGACGTTGGCATCGGCGCGCGCCGAAGTGCAGAAGTGCGCGCGGGCGGCGCGCTTCTTCGCGGCGAACGCGGAGCAGATGCTCGCCGACGAACCGGCTGACGCCGCGGCCGTTGGCGCGACGCGCGCCTACGCGACGTATCAACCGTTGGGGCCAGTGCTTGCGGTCATGCCGTGGAACTTCCCGTTGTGGCAAGTCATGCGGTTCGCGGCGCCCGGCTTGATGGCAGGGAATGTCGGGCTGCTGAAACACGCGTCGAATGTTCCGCAGACGGCGTTGATTTTGGAAGACGTGTTCCGCCGCGGTGGTTTCCCCGAAGGCGTATTCCAAACCATGTTGATCGGTTCGGACGCGGTCGAACGCGTGTTGCGCGACTCGCGCGTCGTCGCCGCCACACTGACCGGCAGCACCGGCGCGGGAACGTCGATCGCGCGCATCGCCGGCAGTGAGATCAAAAAGACGGTGCTCGAGCTCGGTGGCAGCGATCCGTTCGTCGTGATGCCGTCGGCTGATCTCGACGAAGCCGCGCGCGTCGCCGTGATCGCACGTTGCCAGAACAACGGGCAGAGTTGCATCGCGGCCAAGCGGTTCATCGTGCACACCGACGTCTACGACGCGTTCACGGAACGATTCGTGGCCGGCATGCGCGCGCTCAAGATCGGCGACCCGATGGTCGACGGCACCGACATCGGGCCGCTCGCCACTGAAGCAGGTCGCGTCGACGTCGAAACGCTGGTCGACGGCGCGCTCGCCCAGGGCGCGACCGCACTGTGCGGCGGCAAACGGGTCGACTCACCGGGGTGGTTCTTTCCGCCGACGGTGATCGCCGACATCACACCCGAGATGGCGATCTTCGGCGAAGAGGTCTTCGGGCCGGTCGCGTCGCTGTTCCGCGTTCGTGACCTCGACGAAGCGGTCGCGCTGTCGAACGCCACCGTGTTCGGACTCGGCTCGAACATCTGGACGCGTGAGCGCTCCGACTACGAGCGTTTCGTGCGTGATGTCGAAGCCGGCGGCGTGTTCGTCAACGGGATGACGACGTCGTATCCGGAGCTTCCGTTCGGCGGCGTGCACACGTCGGGGTACGGGCGTGAACTCGCGGCGCACGGCATCCACGAGTTCTGCAACATCAAGACGGTCTGGATCGGTGCCGGTGCGTAGGCGTTGGGGGCGCGCGCTGGTCGGCGCCGCGCTCACGATCGGGCTGGGTGTTGGGTTCGCGGACGTCCCGGCCGCGTACGCAACGAGTCCGATCAATCCCAACAACCGCCCGACGCCGATGCCGGGAACGAACGGCGAGCTGCCGGGAAGTGAGTTGGTGCGCGTCGCGCCTGCGTGTATTGCGGCGCGGCCCGCGGGGCCGAGCGTTGCGCGTTTGTTTGCGATCGCGCGCGAGCACGGCGTCGCGCTCGGGCCGGAAGAGTGTTATCGCTCACTCGCCGAAGAGGTGCAGCTCGCGAACGAAGCGAACCAGCCCGGCAACAATCCCGCGTGTGTCGCGAGCGTGAGCCGGGCGCCGAACGGCACACCGATCGGGAACTCGTATCACGGGTGGGGCAAAGCGGTTGACCTCGAATACGGCGGCCAGGAGCTCACGTTCTCGTCGCCCGGCTACTTCTTCATGAAGCAGTACGCGGCGTCGCTCGGTTGGAACCATCCCGCGTTCGCGGAACCCGGTGGGAGCGCGTGTCCCGAGCCGTGGCATTGGGAGTGGGTCGGCGACGGCGGTGCCCTGCATCTTTCGTCGATCCGCGCCGACGCAGTCGGACTGGTGCCGAGCGCGGGTGGGCACGGTTATGCAACGGTCACGGGACTCGGCGCGTTGGTGCCGCACGGCGACTTCTCGAGTCACGGTGACGCGGCGAACCTGCCGATCGCGTGGGTGATGAGCGGCGCGACTGCAACGCCCGATCGCGGTGGCTATTGGATGGTCGGCAGCGACGGCGGCGTGTTCACGTTCGGCGACGCGGGATTCCACGGATCGGCGGGCGCGTTGCCACTTGCGCAACCGGTGAACGGTATTGCAGCGACGCCGGATGGCAAGGGCTATTGGCTCTCGGCGTGGGACGGCGGTGTGTTCTCGTACGGCGACGCGCCGTTCAAGGGTTCGATGGGCGGGACCCCGCTTGTTGCGCCGGTCGACGGCATCGCCGCCGCGAAAACCGGGAGCGGGTATTGGCTCGTCGCGTCCGACGGCGGTGTGTTCACGTTCGGGAGCGCGCGATTCCACGGTTCGATGGGCGGGCACTTGTTGAACCAGCCGATCGTCGCGATGGCGGGAACGCCGAGTGGCAACGGCTATTGGTTGCTCGGCTCGGATGGCGGTGTGTTCACGTTCGGCGACGCGCACTTCTACGGTTCGACGGGCGGCGCGCCGCCGCCGTCACCGGCCGTCGCGATGGTGCCAACCCCGAGCGGTCACGGCTATTGGCTCGAGTTCGCGGACGCGACCGTTGTCCCGTTCGGCGACGCCGGCAACTTCGGCAGCGGCTAAATCCCTGTTTGGACCGTTCGCGCCCCTCTAGGGGCCGAAACGGTCCAAACACGGGTTAGCGCGCGACTTCGACTGGGAGACGGCGGGGGCCGTGTTCGAAGTAGGTGGGGACCTGTTCGAACGTGAAGTTGGGCGCGAGTCGAACCGCACCGGGTTCGAACGCCGCGAAGAACTCTTCGATGCCGATGCGCGCGACCGCGCGCGCCAATGTCGCGCCCGGGCAGACGTGGGGTCCGTAGCCAAATGTCAGATGGTCGCTCGCGTTCGTGCGGTCGACGACGAACTCGTCGGCATCGGTGAACACGCGCTCGTCGCGATTCGCGGAGGCCGCACCGATCACAACGCGCTCTCCGCTATGCACCGGGCAGCCCGCGATGTCGACCTCGGCTTTGCAACCGCGCGCGAGGATCAGCATCGGCGGCGTCAACCGCAGACTCTCTTCGATCGCGTTGGCGATCAACGCGGGTTCGCGTCGCAGCGCGTCTTCGAGTTCGCGATCTGAGAGCAGCGCGAACAACAAGTTGCCGATCAACTGACTCGTCGTTGTCAGACCGCCGGTGATCAGGTTGCGGGTCAAGGCGCGCACCTGACGGTGGGGGAGCGGTTCGCCGTCGACTTCGAGTTGTAACAGCCGGGCCAGCACGTCGTCGCGCTTTTCGCCGGCCTGTAGCTGGGCGGTGCGCTCTGCGATCCGTTGGTCGATGTAGCCCGCGAACTCCGGGAACGCGGCGGCGAACCCTTCGCCGCGCTCGGTCCGGTTCATCGCCGGGAACGTGCTCTCCATCAGCCCTTTGGCCCAGCGCGCGAGCTGGTCGGAGTCGGCCGGGTCGAAACCCAGCAGGTACACGGTCACGCGATTCGGTAACACGACTGTGTACGACGGCACGAGGTCGAACTGTCGGCCGACCCTCGCCAGCAACGCCTGCGCGGTCTCGTGCATGAACGGTTCAGCCGCGTGCACTGCTTTCGGTGTCATCGCGGTGACCATCACCCGCCGGACCGCAGTATGGCGCGGCGGATCGAGTTCGCCGAGCAGCCGGTCTTCGGCCGGAACTTCGACGCCCGGCGCCTTCATGCCCGACGCGTTGGAGAAGTGTTCGGTATCGCGCAGCACGTCGCGCGCATCCGCGTGCCGCGTCACGTAGCGCATGTCGTTCGCGATCGTCGCGACCGGCGTTGCGTCGCGCAGCGTCTTCAACAGTTCCCACGCGTCGCGCGACTGCGCGGGATCGAACGGATTGAACGCCTCGGCCACGAGGCCGATCGTAGCTACCGCGCCGCGGCAGGCGCTTCCGCAACCGCGGTCACGAGCTCTTCGCAGAACCGCGGAAGATCCGCCGGCTTGCGACTGCTCACGATCGTGTTGACGCCGTTGCGGTCGACGACAACCTCGCGGTCGACCCACTCGCCGCCGGCATTCTGGATGTCCGTACGCAGGCTCGGCCAGCTCGTCAGTGTGCGACCGCGCACGAGCCCGGCGTCGATCATCGTCCACGGACCATGGCAGATGACGGCGATCGGCATGCCCGCGTCGGCTGCCTCGCGGACGAACCGCACCGCCTCGTGCACGGTGCGCAGCTCGTCGGCATTCACCACGCCGCCGGGCAAGACGAGCGCGTCGAAGGCGTCGAGCTCGGCGTCAACCAACGGAACATCGACCGCGAACCCTTCGCCCGGCGTCAAGTGGTTGTACGCCTGCACGGTGCCGCCTTGGGGCGCGAGCAGCACGGGCTCGCCGCCCGCGTCGGCGACCGCAGCCCACGGCCGCGTCAGTTCCACCTCTTCTACGCCCTCGTTCGCCACCAGGAATGCCACGCGTCGACCGTCGAGTGCTGCCATGCAAGTTCTCTTCCCGTTCCCAACCCGCACTATCCCTATTAGCGTGCGGTCGGGAGGGGGAGACATGCCCGACGATTCCGAGCTCGACGACATCGTTCCCTACGACTTGATGGCCGCCGAAGCCGAGCGCATTGCGCAGCACTATCAGTCAATGTCCGACGACGAGCTGCAACAACCTTCGCGCTGTGCAGGTTGGAGCCGGCGCGATCTGCTCGCGCACCTCGCGGCGTCCGAGGAATACAACACCGCCGCGCTCGACGGAACGGTTCAGCAGTTTCTCGCCAGCATGGGTGAGAAGGGCGCGACCGATCTCGCGACCGCGAACGATCTCGGCGTCCGTTCGCTCGACGAGATGTCGACGCAACAAGTGCTCGAACTTTGGCAGACGACGTGTCGCGCCAACACGGACGGACTCCGCGCGCGCGACGGCGGCGACATCGACACAACGGTTGGTGCCTATCCGGCGCGCTGGCAGGGATTCCATCTCGCGTACGAACTGGCGACCCATGCCGACGACGCCGGTGTGCCCATCACCCCGGACGAAGCTGCGGCACGTGCCGACTGGGTCGCGCGCTTCAGCCGCTTCGCGCTCAGCGAGAAGAGTCCGGAACTTTCGATCGAAGCGCACGATGGCCACACGCATGTCAAAGGCGACGGCATCGACGTCGACCTCACGGACGAGCAATTCGTGCAAGCGGCGATGGGCCGCCTTCCGGCCGACAGCGGGATCGATCAAGCAACCGCCGCCGTACTGTCGGTAACGCCGTGAGCCTGCGCGACGCCCGCATCCTCGTCACCGGCGCAACCGGCCAGGTCGCATTGCCCGTCGCGCTCGCGCTGGCGGCTGACAACGACGTGATCGCGCTCGCACGCTTCACTGACGAAGCCAAGCGCGCTCGCCTCGAGGCTGGGGGCGTGCAGTGCGTGAGCGTTGATCTCGCGCGCGGTTCGCTCGATGCCGTTCCGAATGACGTCGACTACGTCTGCAACTTCGCGGTCGTGAAGAGCAACAAGTGGGATGTCGACATCGCGGGGAACGCCGAGGCCGCCGGACTCCTCCTCGAACATTGCCGGGAGGCGCGCGCGTTCCTGCATTGCTCGTCGACGGGCGTGTACGAAGCTGCGGGCGGCGCGCCCCAGCGCGAAACCGACCCGCTCGGCGACAACCACCGCGTGATGATGCCGACGTACAGCATCTCGAAGATCGCGGCTGAGGCGGTTGTGCGTGCTGCATGCCGCATGTTCGAAGTGCCGACGGTGATCACGCGGCTCAACGTGCCGTACGGCGACGAGGGCGGCTGGCCCGCCTTTCATCTCGCGATGATGCGCGCCGGCCACCCGGTTCCCGTGCACCCGGACCAGCCCAACAACTTCAATCCGATTCACGAAGCCGACGTCATCGCGACGCTGCCCGCCATGCTCGCGGCCGCGTCCGTGCCGGCGACGATCGTGAACTGGGGCGGCGACGAAACCGTGAGTGTCGAAGAATGGTGCGCGTACCTCGGCGAGCTCACCGGCACCGATGCGCAGTTCGACATCACGACGAACACGATTGGCGGCATCCCGACCGACAACACGAAGCGCATGCAGATCGCGGGCCCGACGCAAATGGCGTGGAAAGACGGGATGAAGCAGATGGTCGACGCGCTCGACCGACGCGCTTGACCGAAGCTGACGATCTGCTCGCCGAGCAGATTGCGTACTACCGCGCCCGCGCGCCGTGGTACGACGACTGGTGGTACCGGCGCGGACAGCACGAGCGCGAGCGCGACCACGACGGCGGTTACACCGATCGCTGGTACCAAGACCTCGCCGCAATGCTCGGCGACTTCGACGCGTGGATCGGCGCCGTGCGTCCGCAAAGCGTGCTCGAACTCGCCTCCGGGACGGGCGAATTCACGCGCCGCGTCGTCGAGCACGGCGCGCGCGTCACTGCGGTCGACGCGTCGCCCGAAGTCCACGAGATCAGTGCGGCCAAGCTCGACGGCGATGCCCGCGCCTGCGTCGACTACGTCACGGCCGACCTGTTCTCGTGGCAACCCGCGGCCACCTTTGACGCGGTCGTCTTCGGGTTTTGGCTCACCCACGTTCCCCGCAACCAGTTCAACGCGTTCTGGGAGCTGGTGCGCGGCGCGCTCGCGCCGGGCGGGCACGTGTGGTTTGCCGACGACGCGCCGCCCGAACGCTGGTGGGATCAAGATGTCCTCGAACGGCCCGCCAACCCTCGTTTCATCGAAGGGGCGCACAGCCGCCTCGACCGCGAGACCGATGTACATGAACGCACGCTCCCGGATGGTCGCAGCTTCAAGCTGGTGAAGCGTTTTCTCGAACCGTCGGAGCTCGAACGCGATCTCGACGCCCGCGGATTCGACGCGCACGTCACGACGACGAACTGGGCGTTTCTGATTGGCCGTCTCACGCGCCGCTAGTCGGTTGACCCGCCCGTGCGCCAGTACTCGCCGTGCGCACGCGACAAGAATCCGTCGTCGACGAGATAGCGGCGCAAGGCGGCGGTGTCGGGATGCACCTGCACGAGGATGAGATTCACCATCTCTTCGCTGTAGCGCCGCCCGGGCTCGAACCGTTGCGCGAGCCAGTCGAGCACGACGAGTCGTTTGCTGTGCACCGCGGGGATCGACGTCAGGCGTCCGTCGCGTACGAAGACGCGCAAGACGCGCGCCACCTCAGACGGTTCGTCGTCGTGTTCCGTCGACGCCGGTTCGCGCTCGGCGGCACTGCGAGCGGCGAGCGCGAACGCCTCGCCGAGCAGGTGCAACGTGCCGTCGTCACCTCGAACGACGAGCCCGGCGTCGAGCAATCGCTGGAGCGCGCGGCCGGCGCCCCGCGCGTCCAAGCCCGTTTCGCGGCGTAGGGCGTCGGTGTCGGTTGCGCCGAGCACCAGGGCCGCGAACACGCGCCGCCGGTCGTCGTCAGCGAGCAGCCCGACGAGCTCGCGGGCGGAAAACGGGCTCTCGGTCACGTTCCATGTTCCCACCCGCTCCCTTCGGCTCGGCTGGCGCGTCCAGATCGTGCCGTCGGAGCCCTCGCCTCCGGTCCGCTTCCCACCCAGGAACTAGCGTCGCGCGTAATGGACGCGATTGATTTCTCCGGTATTGAACGGGTGCTCGCCATCACTGCCCATCCCGACGACGTCGACTTCGGTTGGGCGGGCTCGGTTGCAGTCATGACCGACATGGGCATCGCGGTGACCTATTGCATCGTGACCGACGGCGACGCCGGCGGCGCCGAGACGGGCATCCCGCGCGCCGACATGGCGGCGCTGCGCCGCGACGAACAACGGGCCGCGGCCAAGGTCGTCGGTGTCGACGACGTGCGCTTCCTCGGTTACCCCGACGGGCGGCTGGAGCCGACGCTCGAACTGCGCCGCGATCTCTCTCGAGTCATCCGCCAGGTGCGCCCGCAACGCGTCATGACGCAGTCACCCGAGCGCGTCTTCGAACGCATCTACGCGAGCCATCCCGATCACCTCGCGGCGGGTGAATCGGCGTTGTGCGCGGTGTACCCCGACGCGCGTAACCGCTGGGCGCATCCTGAACTGGAAGCCGAAGGGCTCGAACCCTGGACGGTCGACGAAGTCTGGCTCGGCCCTACCGTGCCGACGCACTACATCGAGACGACCAGCGCGATCGATCGCAAAGTCGAAGCCCTGTTGTCGCACAAGAGCCAACTGCCGGATCCCGAGGCGACCGGAAAGATGGTGCGGGAGTGGGCGGCCGGGAACGCCAGCGCCGCCGGCCTTCCCGACGGGTGTTATGCCGAAGCGGTACGAGTAGTGGGGACCAAATGAGCGGCCATCCGCTCGACATGTTGACCGGTGACGAGGTCACGCGCGCCGTCGAAGTGTTGCGTGCATCGGGTCGTGTCGGCGACGACGCGCTGTTCGCGAGCATCGTGTTGCACGAACCGCACAAGAGCGCGCTCCGTTCGTGGAAGCCGGGCGATCCGGTCGAGCGGCGGGTGCGCGCGGTGATCGTGCCCGACGCTGGTTGCCGCGTCGTCGAGGCGGTCGTCAACGTCGGCACCGGTGCGATCGAGTCGTTCGAAGACGTCGACGAGGTGCGCCCGACGTTGCTCATGCACGAAGCCGCGCTTGCGATCGGCACGATCCGTTCGCATCCCGAGTTTCTCGCGGCGTTGGAGCGCCGCGACCTCGCGCACCGCATCGACGACATTCAGATCGACCCGTGGCCTGCTGGGTCGTTCGGTTACGACTGCGAAGACGGCCGCCGCATTTCGCGCTGCATCTCGTTCCTGCGCGAGAGCCAGACCGACAACGGTTACGCGCGCCCGATCGAAGGCATCATCGTGCACTTCGACAACGGCCGGAACGAAGTCATCGAAGTGATCGATCATGGCCCCGTGCCGCTGCCGCCGAATCGTGCGAGTTACCTCGAAGAAGATCAGCCGCGTATGCGCACCGATCTGAAACCGATCGAGATCACGCAACCGGAAGGGCCGAGCTTCACGGTCGACGGCAACTTCGTGCAGTGGCAGAAGTGGGAGTTCCGTCTCGGTTTCGACCCCTTCGAGGGGTTGGTCTTGCATCAGGTCGCGTACAACGACGATGCCAACGGCGAAGTTGTACGGCGCCCGATCGCGCACCGCATGTCGATTTCCGAGATGGTCGTGCCGTACGGCGATCCCGGCGAACTGCAGGGCTGGAAGAACGCGTTCGACGCGGGCGAGTGGGGCCTCGGCCGGATGACACAACCGCTCACGTTGGGCTGCGACTGCCTGGGCGAGATCCGCTATTTCGACGCGACCCTCGCGACCGAACACGGCAAGCCGTGGTTGATCGAGAACGCGATCTGTATGCACGAAGAGGACTACGGCATCCTCTGGAAGCACGTCGACTTGTGGGGTGGCACGAACGAAGTGCGGCGGAGTCGTCGCCTCGTGGTCAGCTTCATTTCAACCGTCGGCAACTACGAGTACGGGTTCTTTTGGTACTTCTATCTCGATGGCAACATTCAGCTCGAGGTCAAGCTGACCGGCATCGTGTCGCCGATGGCCATCGACCCGAACGGTCCGCCGCCCGCGTTTGCGAACGTGATCGGTGAGGGCGTCGCGGCGCCGCACCATCAGCACATGTTCAACGCGCGCCTCGACCTCGACATCGACGGCGACGACAACGAGATCTACGAAGTCGACGCCGAGCGTGTGCCGCCCGGGCCCGAAAACCCGTGGATGAATGCCTTCCGCGCCAAGTCGACGCGCCTCGACCACGAGCTCGACGCGCAACGCGAAACCGACCCCTCGAAGTCGCGCGCGTGGCGCATCGTCAACCCGAAGGCGCGCAACGGGCTGGGCCAGCCGACCGCGTACAAGCTGGTGCCGACGATGAGCACACCGACAATGCTTGCGCACCCTGACTCTCCGGTGGGCAAGCGCGCCGCGTTCGCGCAGCACAATCTTTGGGTTACGCCCTACGCGCCCGCGGAACGGCGCGCCGCCGGTGAATACCCGAACCAACATCCCGGTGGCGACGGTTTGCCGGCGTGGACGGCCGCCGATCGGTCGCTCGTCGACACCGACATCGTGTGTTGGTATTCGTTCGGTGTGACGCACTTCGTTCGTCCCGAAGACTGGCCGGTGATGCCGGTCGAATACGCGGGCTTCTTGCTCACACCGTTCGGCTTCTTCGACCGCAACCCCGCACTCGACGTTCCGCCAACTCATTCCGACCATTGCTCGTGATGACGATGTACCACGTCGTGAGCGAAGCGAACTGGCCGGAGTCCCGAGCGACCGCGAGACGCCACTTGAGCACATCACGCCTCAAGGTTTTGCGATGAGTTCCTCGAGCCCGTTGCCGAGCAGCGAGGGCGAGAAAGAATTATGACCAGAATTCTTGTAACGAACGACGACGGTATCGAAGCCGAGGGCATTCACGTGCTCGCGGCCGCACTCCACGACGCGGGTCACGAAGTGCTCGTCGTCGCGCCGAATGTCGATCGCAGCGGCACCGGACCCGCGCTCGGGTTGTTGCATGCCGACCAGCACCTCGACGTGAAGCGCGTCGAGTTGCCGAACCGCCCGGAGATCCGCTCCTACGCGCTCGACGGCCTTCCCGGACTGTGCGTGTGTGCCACGCGTCTGGGTGCGTTCGGTGAGCCGCCCGACATCGTCGTGTCCGGCATCAACAGCGGCTGCAACACCGGCCGGGCGATCCTGTATTCGGGAACGGTCGGCGCTGCCCTTGCGGCGCAGAGTTTCGGCGCGTCGGCGTTGGCCGTGAGTGTCGACGTCTCCGATCCGTGGCACTACGAGTCGGCGGCGCGCGTCGCGCTCGACGTGCTCCCGATGCTGCTCGAAGCGCCGCCCCGCAGCGTCCTGAACCTCAACGTTCCGGCCCGGCCCTATGAAGACGTGCTCGGCGTGCGGTGGGCGCGTCTCGCCGCGTTCGGTTCGGTGCGCGCGGCCGTCGCGGAAACCGGCGAGGGCCGTTTGCAGTTCGAACTGAAAGCGACCGATGTGAAGCCGCCCGCCGATTCCGACCAAGGCTTCATCGAGGCCGGCTACGCGTCACTGACGACGGTGATCGGTGTCGCGGAAGCGTGGCCCGAGACCGACGATGGTGGTGCGAACGAAGCGGTCACGTCGGGTGTCGTTCCCGGCGCGCAACTCGAGCCGGTGCACGAAGTTCCCGACGCGTCGGCGCCCCGTTCGTTGCACCGGCCGTTGCACGCGAGCGTCACGCCGTCTTGACCGCCTGCCAAATCACGAAGTTCGGACCTCGTCGAGGAGTGGCGGTTCCAGGCACCGACCGAACGCGAGTCCCGCGCCGGTGAACGCGTCGAGAGAGCCTGGCAATCGCACGAAACTGGACGCCGAGGATCGAGAGCAAGAAGTCGCGGGCGTGGAGCTGATTCGGCTCGTTCAGGGACGGACGGTAACGAGGTAACGTCGCCTTCATGGCGAAGTTTTCGAGAGAAGAACTGCAGCAGGCCCACGACAACTATCTCGCAGTCGCGCAAGAGGCTGGGCGTACGGGCGACTGGCGCGCGTGGGCGAACTGCTTCACCGAAGATGCCGACTACATCGAGCACCACTACGGCACGATGCACGGTCGCGAGAACATTTACGAGTGGATTTCGAAGACGATGGCGGAGTGGCCGAACTCCGAGATGAAAGAGTTCCCGCACGATTGGTGCGTGTGCGATGAAGAGCGCGGTTGGTGGCTGTGTCAGATCGAGAATCGTTTCCGCGATCCTGGTGACGGCAAGGTGTACGAGGCCTACAACCTCACCGTGCTCAAGTACGCGGGCAACATGCAGTTCTCGTCCGAAGAAGACGCGTACAACCCCGCGAACTTCGCGCCGGTCGTCAAGGCGTGGATCAAAGCGGCGCGTGCAGCGGAAACGCCCTCCTGAGACGGGTGATCAGCCGTTCTGAGCGCTGATCGCCACCTGGTACAATGCAAAGCTCTCGTTCTTCGCGTTCGTACGGAGTCTCATGGCCTTCAAAGTCGGTGATCGTGTCGTGTATCCCCATCACGGGGCTGCGGTGATCGAAAAGAAGGAAATGCGTGAGGTCTTCGGCGAGAAGAAGGAATACCTCGTCTTGAAGGTCGCGCACGGCGATCTCACGCTCGCGGTGCCGACCGACAAAGCCGAAGACGTCGGTATGCGCCCGCCGATCTCGGTCGAAGACATCGACGACTTGTTCTTGTTGCTCGGCAAGAAGGACGTGCGCGAACCGACGAACTGGAGCCGGCGGTTCAAGAACCACCAAGAGAAGTTGAAGAGCGGCGACGTCTACCAAGTTGCCGAAGTAGTTCGGAACCTTGCCCTGCGCGAAACCACGAAGGGCTTGTCGGCGGGCGAGAAGGCAATGCTCGTGCGGGCCCGCGGCATTCTCGTTTCCGAGTTGAGCTTCGCGTTGAACGTCTCGGAAGACGAAGCGCTCGCCCAGCTCGAGCAGCAGCTTCAGTAGCGCGAACGATCGAACACCGTCACGCACTCCACGTGCGGCGTGTGCGGGAACAGATCGACGGGTGTCAGCGAACGGACGCGGTAATCGCGTTCGGTGAGCAGTTTGATGTCGCGTGCACACGCGGCCGGATCGCACGACACCAACACGACGCGGTCCGGGTCGCACGCGTCGACCGCCTCGACACCCTCGCGCGTCAGACCGGCGCGGCTCGGGTCGGCGATCACGACGTCGACCGGTTCGGGGCGGAAGCGGCCGACGTCGGCGCGCACGACCTTGGCCGGAAGGCCGCGCAGATTCGCACGCGCGTCGTCGACGGCGAACCGGTCGCGTTCGACCGCGAGGATTGACTGCGGCTGGTCGACGAGACGCGCGAACAACCCGACGCCGCAGTACAAGTCGGCGATACGTCGATGGGCGCCGACCGCGGCGCGCACGAGTTGCGCAAGCGCGGCCGCACCATCGGGGCGAATCTGGAAGAACGACCGAGCTGAGATCTGAAACCGGGCGTCGCCAACGATCTCGTGGATCATCGGGTTGCGTCCCGTCGCGACATCGATCGCGACGTCGACCGGTGCCGTGATCGGATCGGCCAGCACCCCGCGTTCGCCGGTGTTGACACCGGCCCGCACGACGACTTCGCGCGCGCTCCCGAACCGTCCGTTTTCGAGCACGTCGTCGACAAGCGGATGCGCGACCAGGCAGCGGTCGATCGAGATCGGATCGTGACTGTGGGCGCGCCGGAACGCGGCGCGTCCGTTTACAACGAGCGCGCGCACCGTCGTGCGGTAGCCGATCGCCGGGAGCTCGACCGTCGGCGCGAGATTGACGTCGACGCGGGCGATGCGTCGCAACGCGTCGGTCACGATGTCGCGCTTGTATTCGGTCTGCGCGTTGACTGCGATGTGTTGCCAGCCGCAGCCGCCGCAGCCGCGCGCCGCGAATCGGCAGGGAGGGTCGACGCGGTCGTCGGACGCGTCGAGCACTTCTTGGACGCGCGCCCGCACGAGATCGGTCTTCACCACGACTGGCTCGATGACGACGCGCTCGCCGGGGAGGGCGCCCTCGACGAGCACAACGCGCCCGTCGTCGTCGTGCGCCAACGCGCTCCCACCGGCGACCATGCGCTCGGCCGTTACCTCCATTTTTGGGTCGACTCCACGCTTCGCTCCCGTCCGGCTGATGGGGCGGTGTCGTCGGCGGCCGCTGCGCTGTCGTCTCCCTCCATCCGGTCATGGTGCCAGACTGGCTCCCGTATGAAGGCCTTGCGTGTTCACGAATTGGGCGAGCCCGAGCAGGTGTTGCAGCTCGAAGACGTCGAGCGGCCCGAGCCGCGGCCAGGCGAAGTGCGTCTCCGCGTGCACGCGGCCGCGCTGAACTTTCCCGACGTGCTCATGTGCCGCGGCGAATATCAGGTCAAACCTGCAATGCCGTTCACGCCCGGTGCGGAAGTCGCCGGTGTGGTCGACGCACTCGGCGATGGAGTCGAGCAGTTCGCAGTGGGGGATCGCGTGCTCGCGATCCCGAGTGCGGGCGGTTTCGCCGAATACACGACGGCAAGCGCGGCGGGTGGCGTGTTCCCGATTCCCGAGGTCATGCCGTTCGACGCCGCGTCGGCGCTGCACGTCGTGTACCAGACCGGCTACCTCGCGTTGCACCGCCGCGCCGCGATCCAACCGGGCGAGACGCTGCTCGTGCACGCGGGCGCGGGTGGCGTCGGCAGCGCCGCGATTCAACTGGGCCGGGCGGCCGGTGCGCGCGTCATTGCGACGGCGGGCGGTCCCGACAAGGTCGCGGTCTGCAAGGAACTCGGCGCCGAACTCGCAATCGACTACCGGGAACGTGATTTCGTCGACGACGTGAAGGCGTTCACCGACGGGCGCGGCGCCGATGTCATCTACGACCCAGTGGGTGGCGATACCTACGACCGTTCGACGAAGTGCATCGCGTTCGAAGGGCGCATTCTGATCATCGGCTTCACGAGCGGGCGCATCGCCGAAGCGAAAACGAATCACGTGCTCATCAAGAATTACTCGGTTGTTGGTGTGCACTGGGGTTACTACAACGTCATGAATCCGGCGTTGGTGCGTGAGATCCACGGCGAGCTCACGCAGCTTTACGAACAAGGCGGGATCGATCCGCTGATCTCGGAACGGGTGACACTCGCTGACGTTCCGACCGCCCTCGCGCGCCTCAGCAGCCGCGGTACGTACGGCAAGATCGTCTGCGAGATGCCGTGAGCAGCGCGCACTACCTGCGGGAAGTGCAATACAACAACGACTCGAAGCTCGCGGCGCGCCAATCGATGTACGTCTACCAAGCGCCTCGCATCGTGCTCTGGGAACGGGTGCTGGAACTGGCGGAGCTCGACGGGAACGAGCGGGTAGCCGACGTCGGCTGCGGCAACGGCCTCTATCTCGGCGCGCTCGAGCGCGCCGGCCATCGCGGCTTGATCGCAGGCCTCGACTTCTCGCCGGGCATGTTGCCCGCCGCCGCCGAACGGGCACCCCACGCGTCGCTCATGATCGGCGACGCGCAACGCCTGCCGTTTCCCGACGACAGCATCGACGTCGCGCTGTCGATGCACATGCTGTATCACGTGCCCGACCGGGCGCTCGCAATCTCGGAACTCAGGCGCGTGGTGCGGCCCGGCGGGCGGGCGCTCGTCGTGACCAACTCGGAGCAACATCTTTCCGAACTCGACGATCTCGTCGCGGCCGCATGCGGCGACGCCGGCCGCGAGCCGATCCGCGTCATGGAACGCAGCATGAAGCGCTTCAGTCTCGAGAGCGCGCCGCCGCTCTTGCGGGCTTCGTTCCGCAGGGTCGAACTGCACGAACTCAACAGCCAACTCGTCATCACCGAGATCGAACCGATCGTAAGGTACGTGACGAGCATGCGCACGATGGTCGACGCACCCGAGCTCCGCGACGTGATGGTCAACGGGGTCGAGGAACGAGCGCGCGCCGCGATCGAACGCGATGGTCAACTGACGGTGCGGACGCGCGTCGGCTGTTTCGTCTGCCGCGACTGAGCTACGCGGTGAGGCGCTGTTTGAAGAAGTCGATCATTTGGTGCAGCGCGTCCTGCGTGGGATGACCGGGCTCGTCGACGAGGTGCTCGGTCACGACCGAGTGCGCGATCCGCGGATTGCCGTGCGGATTGCCTTTCGACGAGTCGATCTCGACGGTGATCACGCGGTCGCCGAGCACTTCCCGCAAGTGCTCGAACCGGTCCTTGGGCACCATCGGATCATGCGTGAATCGCATCGCGAGCACGCACAGGTCTTCGC
The DNA here is from genome assembly GCA_963841195.1 of uncultured Actinomycetes bacterium. Lineage (GTDB taxonomy): Bacteria > Actinomycetota > Acidimicrobiia > IMCC26256 > PALSA-610 > CAWJBX01. Next base: position 449,323 of record CAWJBX010000009.1, read on the forward strand.
GCGCCGCGACCTTCTCCAGATCTGCGTCTGACAAGCCGAGGGCGCGCTTGCGCGACTTGCCCAGCCCGAACGGAAGTGACGGTTGCGAGAGCACCGGCGCGCGCATGTCGTCGTCGACGGCCATCGCCAGTGCGAAGTTGCCGGTGAAGCACATGCCGATCGCGCCGACGCCCGGACCGCCGCACCGCTCATGCAGGTCGCGCGCGAGGGCGCGCAGCCATTCGATAACCGGCGACGTGCGATTGAGCGCCCAGTTCGAAAAGTTCTTCGAGACGCAGCCTTCCCACATCGACTTCAACGCGTAGCCGCCGGTCATCTTGCGGCCGTCTTCGCCGAAGAGGTGCGGCATCGCGACGGTGAAGCCGGCGTCGACGAGTCGCTGTGCGAACTCGGCGACCTTCGGCGTAATACCCGGCATCTCGCTCATCACCACAACGCCAGGGCCGGTGCCGGCGCGCCACACGACGCGCGTCTCCCCGTCGTGCGTGAACGAGTCCCGGGTGAAATTGTCGAGGGCGCCATTCGTCATGGCGCGCACACTAGAACCGGGCGAGCTCCTCGCGCAGCAAACCGAGTCCCATGCCGCCGAGATCGAGTGCGTAGGTGTGCCACGCCTTCAAGTCGAAAGCGTCGCCCTTGCGTTGCTTGGCCTCGGCCCGGCATTCGAGCCACACGCGCTCGCCGACCTTGTAGCTGATCGCTTGGCCGGGCCAGCCGAGGTAGCGGTCGACTTCGCTGCGCATGAACTTCTCGGGGAACCGCGAACGCTCGATGACGAACGGCAGCGCGAGCTCGGGAGTCCACGTTGCGCCCGGGTTGTAGCGCTCGTGATCCGGGATCGTCATCTCGAGATGCATGCCGATGTCGACGACGACGCGCACCGCACGCATCGCCTGCGCTGCGAGCATGCCCATCTCGTAGTCGGGATTGTCGAGGTAGCCAAGCTCGCCCATCAGGCGTTCGGCGTACAACGCCCAGCCTTCGCCGTGACCCGAAACGAAACCGAACAGCCGTTGAAAGCGCGACAACGTGTCGGCCAAGTACTTGGTCTGCCCGACCTGCAAGTGATGCCCGGGTACCGCTTCGTGGTAGCAGGTGCTGACTTCCTTCCACAGCGGAAAGTGCGTCTCGCCCTGCGTCGGGTACCACGTTCGGCCCGGCCGCGAGAAGTCTTCGCTCGGACCCGTGTAGTACATCGCGGCCGCACCACCGGGCGGCGCGATCATCGCCTCGCACCGTTGCAACGGCGCGGCAATGTCGAAGTGCGTGCCGTTGAGCTCGCTGATCGTCTGGTCGATCAAGCCCTGGTTCCACGCCTGAAAGCCGTCGACACTGTCGATTGCGCGCGCGGGATCGGCGTCGAGCACGTCGATGGCTTCGGCGATCGACGCGCCGGGTTGGATGCGATCGGCGACGCGCCTCATTTGGTCTTCGATGCGATGCAGCTCGTCGACGCCCCACGCGTACGTCTCGTCAAGGTCGAGGTTGACGCCGTTGAACGCGAAGGCGAACAGCGCGTAACGGTCGCGGCCGACCGGGTCGCGCGGATCCGCCACTGGCGCGTACTCGTTGCGGAGATACTCGCCGAGCTGTCCGTATGCAGCGGTCGCGATCTCGGCCGCGGTCGCGATGCCGGGATCGTCGGGCCGCTGCTCGGCCAGCTGTTTGAAGAACGGGCTGTCGCCGGCCCACGCCTCGGCTTGCTGCGCGCACGCGAGCGCCTGGCGCCGCGACGCGACAACACCTTGCGCAACACCATCCCGCAACGTCGCCTCGATGCCCGCGAGCCCCTCGGGAACACGCGTCATGCGCTCCCGCGCGATCTCCCAGTCGGCATCAGTTTCGAAGCTCATCAGGTCGAAGCACTGACGGACTTCCTGCACCGGACTGCCGATGACGCGCAGCGGCCGCAGATCTTCTTTCGCGTCGAAGAAGTCGACGTCGTTCTGGAGCCGGTCGCGCATGACCGCGGCGGCCACGCGATCGCGGTCGTTGTCGACCGGTGCGGCGTCGAGTGCGGCGATCGAATCGCGCGCGAGTTGCACACGAGCGGCCGCCCCCGCCGGTGAGAAATCGGTCATCTCGTGGTCGTGGCCCGCGATGCCCGCGTACGTCGCCGTGCACGGGTCGAGGACCGCCAACCGCTCGACGTAGTCGTCCGAGATCTCGTAGACGCTGCGTTCGCCGGTGCTCGGCATCGGATCCTCCCGGATTAGCGTGCCCGGAAGTATGGCCCATCAGTTCATCCTCACGATGCACAACCTGCGGCGCGTGCACCCGCCCGACAAAGAAGTCCTGCGCGGCATCAACATTTCGATGTATCCCGCCGCGAAGATCGGCGTGCTCGGCCTCAACGGTGCAGGCAAGTCGACGCTGTTGCGCATCATCGCCGGAGAAGACGACGGATATCAGGGCGAATGCCGGGTGACGCCCGGCTTCTCGGTGGGGTACTTGCCGCAAGAGCCCGAACTCGACGAGAAGAAGGACGTGCTCGGCAACGTCGTCGAAGGCGTGGGCGAGACCAAAGAATTGCTCGACCGCTTCGAAGCCGTGTGCAACGCGATGGGCGATGCCGACGCGGATTTCGACAAGCTGCTCGCCGAACAAGCCGAGTTGCAGGACCGCATCGACGCGGTCAACGGCTGGGACCTCGACCGCCAACTCGAGATCGCGATGGACGCGCTGCGGTTGCCGCCCTCCGACGCCGATGTCACGAAGTTGTCGGGTGGTGAGCGCCGCCGCGTTGCGTTGTGCCGCTTATTGCTCGGCAAACCCGACTTGTTGTTGCTCGACGAACCGACGAACCATCTCGACGCCGAATCGGTCGCGTGGCTCGAACGGCACCTGCAGGAGTACCACGGCACCGTTGTCGCGGTCACCCACGACCGTTACTTCCTCGACAACGTCGCGGGTTGGATCCTCGAGCTCGACCGCGGCGCGGGTATCCCGTGGGAAGGCAACTACACGAGCTGGCTCGAACAGAAAGAGCAGCGGCTCGCGCAGGAAGAAAAGACCGACGAAGCGCGCCGGCGCACGTTGGAGCGCGAGCTCGAATGGGTGCGCATGGCGCCGCGCGCGCGGCAAGCGAAGGGCAAGGCGCGTATCAACGCGTACGACAAGCTCGTCGCGGAAGCCGAAGCGGCCGAAGGGCGGCAGGAGAAACTGCAGATCTCGATTCCGCCCGGCCCGCGTTTGGGTGACCTCGTCGTCGAGGCCGAGTCGGTGCGCAAGGGGTACGGCGACCGACTGTTGATCGAGGACCTGTCGTTCTCGTTGCCGCGCGGTGGGATCGTCGGCGTGATCGGTGCCAACGGCGCCGGCAAGACGACGCTGTTCCGCATGCTCGTCGGCGATGAACAAGCCGACAGCGGTTCGTTGAAGGTCGGGCCGACCGTCGAGTTCGCGTACGTCGACCAGTCGCGTGCGGCGCTCGACGGATCGAAGACGGTCTACGAAGAGATCACCGGGGGAGTCGACAACCTCAAGGTCGGCGACCGCGAGGTGCACGGGCGCGCGTATGTCGCGGGCTTCAACTTCAAAGGCTCCGACCAACAAAAGAAGGTCGGCGATCTCTCCGGTGGCGAACGCAACCGCTTGCATCTCGCCAAAGCGTTGTTGCAGGGCGGCAACGTTCTGTTGCTCGACGAACCGACCAACGATCTCGACGTCGACACGTTGCGCGCGCTCGAAGAAGCGTTGTTGCAGTATCCGGGCTGCGCAGTGGTCATCAGCCACGACCGTTGGTTCCTCGACCGCATCGCCACGCACGTGCTCGCGTTCGAAGGCGACAGCCAAGTCGTGTGGTTCGAGGGCAACTTCTCCGACTACGAGACCGATCGGCGCAAGCGCCTCGGTGGCGACGCCGACCAGCCCCATCGGATCAAATACAAGCCGCTGACGCGCTAGCGCCGCGCGAAGCGGTAGACCGCGATCGGCGCAAAGATCGCGACGAGGACTGCGGTCCAGATCAACGAGAGCACGACGAAGTACTCGGTCGAGTGCCCGAGGGCGCGCGCAACCTCGGGGCCTTGGGTGAGTGATCGCACCGCGTTCGTCATGATCGTGAGCGGTTGGTTGCGGGCGATCGGCTGCAACCACGACGGCATGGTCGCGACCGGCACATATGCGCTCGACACGAAGGTCAGGGGGAACACGAGCAACGACATCCCTTGCGCGGCTTGGGCGTTGCCGGCAAACAACCCGATGACGATGAAGACGAGTGCGAACGCGAAGCCGTACGCCACGCACAGGCCGAATGCGGCCGCCGCGTTGGCCGCACCCTCGTGCACACGGAACCCGACGGCGAAGCCGAGCGCGGCGGTGAACGCGAGGCCCCACGCGACGGTCGCAGTGTCGGCAAACGCGCGGCCGCCGATCGCCGAGGTTCTACGGATGGGGAGTGAACGCAAGCGGTCGAAGAAGCCTTGTTCGACGTCTTCGGCCACGCCGGCCGCGGCGCCGGCACCGATGAAGAGGATCGTCGTGACGACGAAGCCGGGCACGAGGAAGTCGACGTAGCTGATGCCACCGCTGTTGATGGCGCCGCCGAACACGTAGCGGAAAATCAACAAGAACATCGCGCCTTGGATCGTGCCGACGACGACGAGCGCGGGGGTCCGGACGTACTTGAGGACACTGCGTTTGGCGACAACGAACGTGGCGCTCATGACGCCTCCTTTCCGGTGAGCGAGAGAAAGACTTCGTCGAGCGTGGGCCGGCGCAGCGCGATGTCGTCGACGGCGATGTGCAGGTCGTCGAGGATGCGCACCGCGTCGGAGAGGCGGTCGGTGCCGTTCTCGACGGAGACGAGCACTCTCCGGGTGGGCGCGTCGACGCGTGGTTCGTCGCTTGCAATTGTCGCGAGCGCGTCGCCGACGGCCGTCAGCTGCGCGGCATTCGACGTGTGCAGTTCGATCACGTCGCGGCCGGCCTTCGCCTTCAGTTCGGCGGGTGTTCCCGATGCGACAACTTGGCCGTGGTCGATGATCACGATGTCGGTCGCGAGTTGATCGGCTTCGTCGAGGTACTGCGTTGTGAGCAAGACGTCGGTGCCGTTTTGCACGAGATGACGGATCGCGTTCCAGAGGTCGTTGCGGCTACGGGGGTCGAGGCCCGTTGTCGGTTCGTCGAGGAGGAGCAGGCGCGGGTTGCCGACGAGGCTGGCACCGAGGTCGAGGCGGCGGCGGAGCCCGCCCGAGTATGTGCGCACGTAGCGATCCGCATGTTCGCCGAGATCGAGGTCGTCGAGGACGCGTTGGGCTGCGTGTTTGGCTTGGGCGCGGTCGAGGCCGAACAAGCGTCCGATCATGACGAGGTTTTCGCGTCCGGTCATTGCCGGTTCGACGGCCGCGTACTGGCCCGCGAGTCCGATGACCTCGCGCACGTGTGCGGGTTGTTTGACGACGTCGATGCCCGCGACGCGGAGTTTGCCGGCGTCGGGTTTGACGAGTGTCGCGACCGCGCGCACGAACGTGGTCTTGCCGGCACCGTTCGGTCCGAGCAGGGCGACGACGCGCCCCGATTCGGCGACGAGGTCGAGTCCGTCCAGTGCGCGGACGCGCTTGTATCGCTTCTTGAGGCCTTCCGCCTCGATGATGGCAGTCATGTTGTTGTGCTTTCTTCAGTCTTCGGGGGGATGCCAGGCGATCGGCGTGCCGTCTTCGAACCAGGCCTTCCACATGTCGAGGCCTTCGAGTGCGCCCGACTCGATGTCTTTGATGAGCTTCTTGACGAAGTCGAGCTCGGCTTCGAGCAACGCCAGCTTGTATTCGCCTTCGAGTTCGAACAGGCGGGGGAGCCCGACCGCTTGGGTTGCGGCGTGGGCGCCGCGCATTTGGGCAAGCGTGACTTCGAGCGCGAGTGCACGTTCGTGCAGCACGACGGTTGCAACGTCGGGTGGCAGCACGGCGAGGAGTGAGAGGCCGGCTTCGAACTGGAGGTATTCCTTGACGGGCGAGGCCAGGATCTCGGAGAGCCAGTCGTGCAGTTCGCGGATGCCGTCGTCGGTGATTTCGTACACGGTGCGTTCGGGGCGGCGGCCTTCGCGCACGGTTTCGAGCGCTTGGACGTAGCCGCGCTTTTCGAGGCCTTCGACGACCGCGTAGAGCGAGCCGTAGTTGAGGCGAATGCTCTCGTGCTTGGCGCGTGATCGCAGGGTCTGCGCGACTTCGTAGGGATGCATCGGGCGCTCGTACAAGCAGGCGAGGACGGCGAGGGCGAGCGGATTCGAACGGGCGGAGCGAGGCACGTCTCGTAGATTATTCTGAATAAAGTAATCGAGTCAAGATGTTCTTGTTCGAGGTGGACGGACTGATCAGGCCGCCCTGACCAGGGCACATGCACTTCCCAACCCGTGTTGACGATTCGTCGGAAGATTCGTCAACACGGATTGGGGGATTTGAGTACCGGGAGGCGCGGTGCAAGCCCAGCGAACCGCCGGCGGAAAAGAAGGGCCCAGAACTCGAACCCAACCCGCCTAGCCTCACCCGCCATGGACGGCGGCCGCCTACGCATCAGCCGCACCTGCGCAATCCCGCTCGACGAACTCGAGTGGTCCTTCACCGGCTCGGGTGGTCCCGGCGGTCAACATGCGAACACCTCGAACACCAAAGTCGAAGTCCGTTTCGACATCGAGAACTCGCCGTCGCTCGGCCCCCGCCAACGTCAGCGGCTCCTCGAGCGGCTCGGCCCGATCGTGCGCGTGACCGCATCCGATCGCCGTTCGCAACACCAAAACCGCGAGCTCGCGCTCGAACGCCTGCGCTCCCGGCTCGCCGCTGCGCTCCACATCACGCCGCCCCGCAAGGACACGCGACCGTCGAAAGCCGCCAAGCGCGCCCGGGTCGACACCAAACGCCAGCACGGACAGCTCAAACAAATGCGTCGCCGCCCCGCGGGCGACGACTAAAGAGAAGCGCACCGTGCACACTTTCGCCGACGTGCTCTCCGTCGTCATCGGAGTCGTGCTGATCGTCTTCGTCGTCGACGCCGCGATCCGCACGTTCGTCGTTCCGCGCGGCACTGTCGTGTTCCTCACGGCAATCGTTTTTCTCGTGGTGCGCTACGCGCTCGCGCCGTTCATGCCCGCCCGCGCGGGTTACGAACGGCGCGACCGCGTCATGGCGATCTACGCGCCGCTCGCGCTGCTGATGTTGCCCGTGATCTCACTCTTCATCGTCTTCTTCGCGTATGCGTTCATTTTCGCCGGTCTCCAACACGAGGGCTGGCACGACGCGCTCCTCATGAGCGGCTCGTCGCTGTTCACCCTTGGCTTCCTCGAACCGCACGCACTCCCGTCGGCCTTCGTTTCGTTTTCCGAAGCGGCAATCGGCCTCGGCCTCCTCGCGCTCCTGATCGCGTACCTGCCGACGATCTACAACACGTTTTCGAAACGAGAGACCGCGGTCACCGATCTTTCGATTCGCGCCGGCACACCGCCGACGGTTGCCGAGTTTCTCGTGCGCGCCCACCTCACGGGCTTCCTGCTCGAGATGGACGGTTTTTGGACCGCGTGGATGGCGTGGTTCACCGAAGTGCAAGAGACCCATACGTCGTACGGCGCGCTGGTGTTCTTCCGGTCTCCCCACCCGCACCGCAATTGGGTGACGGCCGCGGGCGCGGTGCTCGACACCGCATCGGTGCGCGCGTCGGTGCTCGACATCCCGTTTTCGCCGGCCGCACCCCTCTGCATCCGTTCCGGCTATCTCGCGCTCCGAGAGGTCGCCGGTTTCTACGGCTTCGAGTTCGACGCCGACCCGAGTCCCACCGATCCGATCAGCATCGCGCGCGACGAGTTCGATGAGTTGTGCCGGAACCTCGAAGCCAAGGGCGTACCGCTCAAGGCCGACCGCGATCAGGCGTGGCGAGATTTCGCGGGCTGGCGCGTCAACTACGACCAGGTGTTACACGCGTTGGCGAGTTTTGTACTCGCTCCGTACTCACCGTGGATTTCGGATCGTTCGCCGCGCCGGGTGGCGCGCCGGTATCGCGTGGGCCGGCGTCGGCGCGAGGCGGCCCGATCGATGGGGACGCCGGAACCGCCGAAGGTGTCTCGCTGAGGACCCACTGCAAAAACGTCTCGACACCGGCGATCGAATAGAGCGTCCGGATCGAGTTGAACACTTCGAACGCATGATGCGCACCGCGCAGTTCGACGAACACGACCGGCTCGTTGCTCACCGCCTTCAACCGCCGAGCGAACTCCCGTGCCACCTCGATTGGCGCGAGCGTGTCGAGGTTGCCGTGCACGATCATCGTGGGCGGCGCGTCGGCGTTCACGTGCGTCATCGGTGACGCCTCGGCGTATATCGCAGGAGCGTCGGCGTACTTCTGCTTGACGACGTAGCGCTCCAACAGATCGCGCAAGCCTTTGCGGTACTTCGGCGGCGCGCAGTCGCCCGTCCAGTCGTAGACGCCGTAGAACGGCACCATCGCTCGCACGCTCGTGTCGGCGTCCTCGAAGCCGGGCTGCCACTTCGGGTCGTTCGGCGTCAGACCCATCATCGCGGTGAGGTGGCCGCCCGCGGAACCGCCCGTCACCACAACGAAGTCGGGATTGCCACCGTATTCGGCAATGTGTGCGCGCACCCACGCGAGCGCGCGCTTGCAGTCGATCAAGTGGTCGGGCCACGTCGCCTTGGGCGACAAGCGGTAGTTGATCGCGACGCACACCCACCCGCGCGCCGCGAGGTGGTAGAGCAGCGGCTGCGCTTGTTGATCCTTGTTGCTGATCATCCACGCGCCGCCCGGGATTTGCAGCAACACCGGCGCACCCGGGCTCGCGCCGGCCTGCAACCCATCGGGCATGTACACGTCGAGGCGATGTTTCTTGGATCCGTCGTCGACATATTGCAGATTGCGCACTCGCCGGACGCCGCGCCGCTTGAAATGGAACGGCAACACCACCCGGCCCCGCTCGATGCGCCGTTCGACGGCCATCGGATCAATGCCCAGCGAGTCGTGGAGGGCGTCTTTGAATTCGGTATCAGTAAAGATTGCGCCGCGAACGCTTGCCGCCAGACCGGCCCACGACGCGAGTGTGATCGCGAGCGCGAGCCAACCAATCCACGAGTCGAGCGCGCCGAACACGATGAATACGACCACGCCTGCGAGTTGCCACAGGATGTGAAGCGGGGCGAGCTCCGTGGTCGACCACGCCGCGAAGAAACCCGTCACCATCAGAATCGGCGGGCGTACCGGCGGATGGAACGACACGAACGTCCAGGTCGCACAAAAGATCGCGCACGCCAAAAAGATCCACGAGACCATCGCCACCATTGTCGCGCCCGGCCTACGATGCGGGTCGACCCGGGGAAAAGGAGCTGCGATGCAACACCTGACCGGACTCGATGCCGCATTTTTGGCGCTCGAAACGCCGGCGGCTCACATGCAGGTCATGGCGGTCGCCGTCCTCGATCCGTCGACGGTTCCCGGCAGTGCGGGCGACGAACAACCAGGCGAGTACTACGAACGGGTGCGCGCCCTCTTCGAGGCGCGCCTGCATCTCGTTCCGCCGTTTCGCCGCCGTGTTGTCGAGGTGCCGTTCGGCGTGTTCGTTCCGTCGTGGGCCGACGATCCCGATTTCGATCTCGACTACCACCTGCGCCGCGCCGCGCTTCCCGCGCCGGGCGGACCCAAAGAACTGGCGGCCTTCGCGGCCGACGTCGCGAGCCGCCCGCTCGATCGTTCCCGACCGCTGTGGGAGGCCTACGTCGTCGAAGGTCTCGAACACGGCCACATTGCGTTCGTCTGCAAGCTGCACCACTCGATGATCGACGGCGTTGCCGGCGTCGCGATCCTCGCCGCGCTCTTCGACCTCGAAGTCGACGCGCCGTTGGAGCCGGTTGTGCCGCCTGACGAATGGCAGCCCGCGCGCTTGCCCGGCGATGCCGAGATGCTCGGACGCGCGGTGGTCGAGATGGCGCAACGTCCGATGAAGTTCGTGCGTGCCGTGACGAACTTCGTTCCGGGTCTCGTGCGCGCGATCCGACGCGCGCGTACGACGAAGAGCTCGACGTCGCGCTTCCGCTCACGTCGCCCCGCTTGTCGATGAACCGCTCGATCACGCCCCATCGGTTGATCGCGCTCTCGTCGTTGCCGCTCGCCGACGTGAAGGCCGTGAAGAACGCGCTCGGCGTCACGGTGAACGACGTCGTGCTCGCGGTCACGGCCGGCGCGCTCCGCAACTACCTCGCCGGGCGCGACGAGTTGCCCGACAAAGCGCTGGTCGCCGCGATCCCGACATCGGTGCGGGCCGCCACCGACGACCAGTTCGGCAACCGGGTGTCGTCGATGTTCGCCGGGCTTCCCGTCGAGCTGCGCGACCCGATCGACCGCGTGCATGCCGTTGCTCGCTCGATGTCCGGTGCGAAAGGCGTCCACGAAGAAGTGGGCGGCTCGACGTTGCAAGACTGGGCCGAAACCGCGGCGCCGGTCTTGTTCTCGCGCGCGATGCGCTTTTACACGCGCTTGCGGCTCGGCGAACGCATCCGGCCGGTGATCAACGTCATCATGTCGAACGTGCCCGGGCCGCCGTGGCCGCTCTATCTCGCGGGCGCCCGCATGGTCGCCATCCACCCCATGGGACCGATCTTCGACGACTGCGGCCTGAACATCACGGTCATCTCGTATCTCGACAACGTCGACTTCGGATTCCTCGCGTGCCGCGAGCTCGTCCCCGACATCGACGAGCTTGCCGCGTTCATTCCCGACGCGCTGACCGAGTTGAAGAAAGCGGCCGGCGTTTAAGCGGTCAGTCGAAGATCCAGGTTTCGCGTGCCGCGGGATCGTCGCGGCGAATGAACCATTCGGTCCCGAACGCTTCGACGAACGCGTCGTCGGGGAGTGCCAGAAAGAACGAATCGGGCGGGATCTGTGACGCGTGGGCGGCCATGGCCGCGCGCTTTTGCAGCGCGTAGTCGCGCACGTTGACGATCGTGGTGATCAGCGCGGCGGGCGAACCGAACTCGTCGTTCTCGGTGGGGTCGTCGACCTGAACGTCGTCGGGAAGCTCCGCGGCGCGCCGGGCGAGCAGTTCCTTGATGTAGTCGCGGTTCATCGTCGCTTCGTAGACCCGGGGTATTCGCGCCAGCTCTGCGGCGCGAATACCGACGCGGTGTACTTGTATGTGGTCGGGGTGTCCGTACCCTCCGTGGTCGTCGTAGACCGTGAGGACATCGGCGTGTTCCTCGTCCAAGAGCCGGGCGAGTCGAGCCGCCGCTTCGTCGAGGTCGGCGCCCGCGAACGCGCCGTCGTCACTGTTCGTCGCCTCGCCGGCCATCCCCGAATCGCGGTATCCGAGGAACTCGACGCGATCAACGCCCAAAATGCGGGCGGATTCGAGCTGTTCGGCCACGCGGCGGTCTGCCAATGTCTCGCTCGGCGCGACCGAGCCCGGCGCTTGCTCGCCAAGTTCACCCTTCGTCGCGACGACGAGCACCACCCGGTGCCCTTCCGATTTCGCTCGGGCCATCGTGCCCGCGGTGATGATCGTTTCGTCGTCCGGATGGGCGTGAAAGGTCACGAGTGTGCGTGCCATCGTTGTGCACCCGTCTGCGCGACCTCGACAAATGCGAGGTGCCTTGTCCGTTGGGTGAACTGACGTTAGCGTCAGTGTTCAACACGGGGCTCTTCCGGGGGGAAGCATGCGAACGCGAACGGTCACGCGCACACTCATCGTCGGGTTGGCTTTGGTCACCGGACTGGCAGCGTGCGGGAACTCCTCCTCGTCGAAGCCGCAGTCATCGGGCGGAACGACGGGCACAACCGCTTCGGCGGCGTCGATCAACGTACATAACCCAGTTCACGCGAACGGAGTGACCGACAGCACCATTTCGGTGTCGACGATCACGTCGAAGACGAACATCTTGGGCGGCACGTACGGCAATCTCCCGGACGGCGTCAAGGCGTACTTCGACTACATGAACTCCACCGGCGGTATCTACGGTCGCACGCTCAAGATCTCGAGCAACCGCGACGACCAGATGAGCCAGAACCAACAACAAATCAGCGCGAGCTTGTCGAACGACAATCCGTTCGCGGTGTTCATGGCAACGCCGACGATGTCGGGGCCCGGTGTCGCGCAACTCGACGCCAAGAACGTGCCGACGTTCATTTGGAACATCAACCCCGAGATGATCGGGCACGACAACGTGTTCGGTTCGATCGGCGCCATCTGCGCGAGCTGCTACGGAATGGCGTCGCCGTTCTTGGCGCAGCAGAACCACTTCACGAAGGTCGCCATCCTCGGGTACGGCGTGAACGACTCGTCGAAGCAGTGCGCGAAGTCGACGCAAGACAGCTTCACGCATTACCCGTCGGCGAAGGTCGTCTTCTTCGACGACGGCCTCCAGTTCGCGCAAGCCGACCTCAGCTCCGACGTCAGCCAGCTCAAAGCGGCCGGCGCCCAAATCATCTTCACGTGTATCGACCAGAAAGAGTCGGTCATCCTCGGCAAGGAACTCGTGAAGCAGCACTCGACCGCAGTGCAGTCGCTTCCGAACTCCTACGACCAGAACTTCGTGTCGGCCAACGCGCAGTACCTCGAAGGTGACTTCGTCGCACCGCAGTTCGCGTCGTACCAGTACGGGCCGATCCCCGAAGAGCAGACGATGATGACCTGGTTGCAGAAGGACAACCTTCCGCTCAACGAGCTGAGCGCAACCGGGTGGCTGTTGGCGAACATGTTCGTTACGGGTCTGAAGCTGGCGGGCCCGAACTTCAGCCAAAAAGGCGTGATCGACGCGTTGAACACGCAGACCGCATTCAACGCCAACGGCATGATCGTGCCGATCGACTGGACGCGCCAGCACCACGACCCGGCGCTGCCCGGCGGCAAGATCAACCCGTTGTACGACGGCCACTACAACTGCGCGTCGACGGTTCGGATCCACGACGGCAAGTTCGTCCCGCTGCCGGCGGTGCCGTCCGGCAAGCAGTGGATCTGTCTGCCGCCCGGTCAGCCCCCGACGCTGCCCACAGAGCCCACGTACATGACATTCGTGTCCTAGGCAGGATGTTCGGACCGATCACGACGACAACGAGGAGAACGCGTTCGTGAGCGACTTTGTCGCGGCGATCATCCTGGGACTGGTGTTCGGCAGCGTCTACGCGATGTTGTCGCTCGGCCTCGTGCTGACCTATCGCACGACCGGAGTGTTCAACCTCGCGTTCGGCCCGTTGGCGTTCCTCGTTGCCGCGGTCTATTACGACACCCACACCACACACCACTGGCCGATGTACATCGCCCTGGTGTTTTCGGTGTTCATCGTCGCCCCACTCGTCGGGTTGATCTTCGACCGCGCGCTGTTCCGCTTCTTACGGGGTGCAAGCGATACCGCGAAGCTCGTTTCGGTGCTCGGCCTCTTCGTCGCGATTCCACAAATCGTGTTGCTGTGGTTCGGGTACTCGCCCAAGTACAACGGCACCGGGATCGTTCCGCACGGCGACAACACGTTCAGCCCGATTCACAACGTCTTCATCAGCCGCGACGACATTGCGTTGATCGTGTGCGCGCTCGGCATCTTCATCGGCCTGACTGTGATGCTGAAGTACACCCCGCTCGGTCTGCGCATGCGGGCTGTCGTCGAGAGCGCCCGCTTGACCGAACTCGCGGGCGTGAACGCCGACCGCGTGAGCATGACCTCGTGGATGCTGGCGAGCACGCTGGCCGGCCTCGCGGGTGTGCTGCTGACGCCGACCTTTGCGGGCCAGATCACATATCCCTATTACGAAGAGTTGGTGGTCGCCGCGATTGCGGCGACGGTAATCGGCGGTTTGTCGAGCATCCCGCTCGCATACATCGGCGGCCTCGGGCTCGGTGTGTTGCAGCAGTTGTTGTCTCGTTATCTCCCGACGAACAACCTCTTCGCGACAACCGTGAAGCCCGCGCTTCCGTTCGTCGTCGGGTTCCTCGTGCTCGTGATTTCGCCCCAAGTCGCGCGGCGGCGCACGGTCACCGACCCGTTAGCGGGTGTCGATCCACCACCACCCGCGCCTGCGCACGCCGAGCGCAGCAAAGCGCTGACGTACGGCACGCGCACCGCAGCCGTCGTGTTCTTCCTCGTATGTGGGATTTACGTCTTCGGGCACTCGAGCGATTTCGTGCTCCAACTCACCGAACAGGCGGCGATCCTTTCGATCATCTTCATGTCGATCACGGTGATCACCGGTTTCGCCGGCCAGGTGTCGTTGTGCCAGGCAGTGTTCGCCGCGGTGGGCGGCGCGACAACGGCGCAGCTCGCCGCGCACCAAGGCGTCTCGGTGCTCCTCGCGATGGTGATCGGTGGACTGGTCGCCGCAGTGGTCGGCGCGTTGCTCGCGATCCCGCTGCTGCGGCTCGGCGGAATCTTCTTCTCGCTCGCGACGCTTGCGTTCGCGTTCTTCTTCGACGTCGTGATTTTGCAATTGGGTTGGGTGGGCGGCGGTACCCAGGACGTCACGGTGCCGCGACCAACGCTGCTGAACATCGACTTCTCAGTCGGCGACAAGAGCATGCTCGCGCTCATCCTTGTCGTGCTCGTCATAGTGAGCGTGCTTGTCATATGGGTGCGCGGGGGCACGACCGGGCGCTATCTCGACGCGATGCGCGGCAGCGAGCTCGCGGCCGCTTCGATCGGCATCAACCGCAACCGGACTCGCATCATCGCGTTCGCGCTGTCGGCCGCGATCGCCGGGATCGGCGGCGGGCTTTACGTCATGTTCCAGCACTCCGGGAGTACGGCGGTGCTGCAGCAGCAGTTCATACCCGAGCTCGGTCTGGTGTGGATCGTTCTCGTTGTGACACTGGGTCCGCGTTCGGTTGAGGGCGCGATCAACGCCGCGATCGGGTACATCTTCTTTCAGCAGATCGTGTTGCCTACCTGGTTGCCGTGGATCTTCAACAACGTGCAGGTCTGGATCAATCGCACGATCCACCTCACGGCACCGTGGGCCAACGGCTATCACGAGTGGTACCACCTGCACAGCTTGCCGGCTGCGCTCGTCCCGATCTTCTTCGGCATCGGCGCGTTCACGTACGCGAAGCATCCCGAAGGAATCCTCGAGTTCCAGAAGCGCCGTTCGCTCGGCCGGGTGCAGCGGGGCATCGACCACTTCTCGAAGCACGACGACGAAGGAAGCCCGCCCGCGGTCGCAGCGCCCGCGAGTGAGCCGGTCGTCGCGGCAGGCGGCAACGTATGAGCGTGAGTGCGGAACTGCCGCTGCTCGACGCTTCCGGCATCACGAAGCGGTTCGCGGGCATCACCGCGCTCAACGGCGTCAGCCTCAACGTCAACGAGCACGAAATCGTCGGCCTCATCGGTCCGAACGGTGCGGGCAAGACGACGTTCTTCAACTGCTTGCTCGGGATCCTCAAGCCCGATGAAGGCGTCGTGCGGTTCAACGGCCGTGATCTCGCTCGCGTCCCGATTCACAAGCGGGCGCGTCTCGGGATCGCGCGCACGTTCCAACGCATCGAGCTCTTCACCGGCATGACGCCGCGCGAGCACTTCCTCGTCACCGACCGGGCCCGCACCGGCAAGGGCGCGGTCTGGAAAGACATGTTGTTCATGGGCCGGCCCACGCGCGGCGAAAACGAGCGAGCCGAGGCAATGCTCGAACTCCTCGGGCTTCAACTCGTGGCCGACCGGCCCGTCGAATCACTCAGCCTCGGTGTCGGCCGGCTCGTCGAGATCGGACGCGCGTTGATGACGCAGCCCAAGCTCGTGCTGTTCGACGAGCCGTCGTCGGGCCTCGATCGCCGCGAAACCGCGCTGCTTGCGGAGCGATTGGTCAAGGTCCAACAAGAGCAGGGGATCGCGATCCTGCTCGTCGAGCACGACGTCGACCTCGTGCGTCAACTCGTCACGCGTGTCTTCGTGCTCGATTTCGGCACGCTGATCGCGACCGGCGCGACGAACGAAGTCTTCGCCGACGCAGCCGTCCGGCGCGCATACCTCGGAGACTTGGTCTGATGGCTGCTGCCGCCGAACCGACGACGCAGCCGCTGCTCGAACTGCGCAATGTCGACGCCGCGTACGGTCCGTTCCGCGCCGTGTTCGACGTCTCGTTCGCGGTTCGACCGGGTGAAGTCCTCGCGTTGCTCGGATCGAACGGATCGGGCAAGACGACCGTTGCGCGCGTCTGCTCCGGTCTCGTGCACCCCACGTCGGGTCAGGTCATGTTCGAAGGCCGCGACTTGTCGTCGTCGGCGCCGCACGTGTTCGCGCGCGCAGGAATCGTGCACGCGCCCGAAGGCCGGTCGGTGTTCGCGACCCTCACCGTCGAAGAAAACCTCGAGCTCACGTTCCGGCGGAGCCGGGGCCGGGCCGGTACGAAAGCCGGGCTCGAGCAGGCGTACCACCTGTTCCCGCGGCTCGGTGAACGCCGCAAACAGAATGCGGGGACGCTTTCGGGTGGCGAACAACGAATGTTGTCGTTGTCGCGAGTGATGGTCGAGCAACCGCGCCTGCTGATCGCCGACGAGCTTTCGCTCGGTCTGGCGCCGATCGTCGTCGACGACGTGTACCGCACGCTGGGACAGATCCGCGACGCGGGCACGACGCTCGTGATCGTCGAGCAGCACGTGCACCACGCGCTCGCGCTCGCCGACGAAGCGATCGTGATGGTCAAAGGCGAGGTCGCCTACACGGGGCCGGTCTCCGAGCTCGGCGACCTGCAATCGCGTGTGCTCGGCGGCAGCGGCGAGAGTGCGCCACCGCCCGCGCCGCCTCTGCCGTCAGCGAACTAAACCGCGCGTCCGAAGAGTGCGCCCTGGACGACGCGTGCGAGCGTGTCGACCATCGCGTGCTCGTCGACGCGTACCTGTTGGGCGAGCACGTAGTAGTGCAGCCGTTCGAGCATCGCGACGAGCGCCAGTGAAGCGACGCCGGCGTCGAGGTCGGCGGGTGCGGCGTCGGAGATGCGGCGCGTCAACACGCGCGTGAACTGGCTGAGCACGTCGGTGCCGAGACGTCCGAACTCGGAGCCGCCGATCTCGGCCTCGGTCCAGGCCCGGATGACCGCGCTGTTGCGCTCGTAGACGCCTGACAGCTCGCCGATCCAGGTCTGCAGCGCGTGCAGCCCGGTGGCGCCGGGCTCGAGCGGTCCGAGCGAGACCGCGAGCGCGTTCATCTCGTCGGCGACCTCGGTCGCCAGCGCACGGAAGAGGTCTTCCTTGTTGGCGAAGTACAGGTAGAAGGTGCCGTGCGAGGTGCGGGCGAGCTTGACGATGTCGTCGACGCGGGTGGCGTGGTAGCCCTTGGTCGCAAACACCTCGGCGCCTGCATCGAGCAGCTTGCGCATCGTGAGCTTGCCCCGCGCGTAGCTCCCGGGACTGGGCCGGTGCGCCGGCCCGAGAGCGGGCGTCATCAGCCCGGGCCGCGGCACGAGACATTCGAAGGAGGGTAGGCGTACCCGACGCCCGTGTCACCTTTCGGGCCGCTCGCCCTGACTGGGAGCGGCCCGCGCCGCTACGATCCGACGCCGACGTCAGCAATCTTTTCTCAGGGGGAACCGTGACCGACGTAAAGGTGGGAGACGAGCGATCGGAAGAAATTTCCGCCGCTGACCCGCACAATGTTCGTGCGCTACGCCGGTGCCAGCGGTGACTTCAACCCGATGCACCACGACGACACCATCGCCACCCAGGTGGGCAACCCGTCGGTCTTCGGCCACGGCATGCTGACGATGGGCCTCGCGGCGCGGGTGGTGAAGGACTGGTTCGGTCCCGAGGCGATTCGGCGGTTGCAGGTGCGCTTCGCCAAGCAGGTCTGGCCCGGCGACGTGCTCACGTGCAAGGCCACAGTCACGGGTGAGCGCGACGAGAACGGCGAGCACCTCGTCGACCTCGACCTCATCGTGCAGAACCAGGACGGCGTGCAGGCGATCACCGGCACTGCGTCCGCGGCGATTTCCTGATGGGCCTTTTGGACGGCCGCGTCGCGATTGTCACCGGGTCGGGGCGCGGCATCGGCCGCGAGTTCGCGCTCTGTTTCGCGCGCGAAGGCGCCAAGGTCGTGATCAACGACGTCGGCGTTTCGCTCGACGGTCAGGGGACCGACGACGACCCCGCCGCCCAGGTGTGCAAAGAGATCGAAGCGCTCGGTTCGAAGGCGGTGCCGAACTACGACTCGGTCTCCGACTTCGAAGGCGCGGGCCGCATCGTGCAAACCGCGGTCGACGCGTTCGGGACGGTCGACATCGTCGTCAACAACGCCGGCATCGTGCGCGACAAGACCCTGTTGAAGATGGACGAGTCGGATTTCGACGCGGTCATCGCCGTGCACTTGAAGGGTTCGTTCAACGTCACGCGCCACGCGGCCGAAGTGATGCGCGCCAAAGAGTACGGCCGCATCATCAACATCACGTCGTCGGCCGGCCTGCGCGGCAACTTCGGGCAGACGAACTATGGCGCGGCCAAGGCCGGCATCATGGGCATGACGTTCGTCTGGTCGATGGAACTCGGCCGCTACGGGATCACCGTGAACGCAGTCGCGCCCGCCGGCGCGACGCGCATGACCGCGTCACTGTACGAACGTTCGGGCAAGGAAGCGCCGCCGGAAGAGAACCCGGCGTTGAACGCGCCGCTGGTGGCGTATCTCGCGTCCGAGGATGCGGCGCACGTCAACGGCCAGATTCTCGGCCGCACCGAATACGCGTACACGATCTTCCAACACCCGAAGCAGATCGCGTGGATGGGTCGTGAAGGCGGCTGGACGCCCGCCGAGGTTGCCGAGCGATTCGACGCCGGCCTCGGTCAACACTTGCAGCAAGTCGGCATGGTGATGCCCAAGTCGATGACCAAGTGAGTCGCGCACTCGTTCTGGCGACGATTCACGCCCGTATCGGTCGCCGATTGTCGCAAGAATGAGGGCGATCGGGGTTGTCGACGTGACGTACGCGGCGGTGGGCGACGTCTACGCGCGCGCTCGCGCCGCGCGTGACGACGGCTTCGCGCACATCGATCCGATGCTGGGCACCGACGCATCGAAGCTCGCGCTCCCGATCGGGTGCCCCACCTCGTTTCCGAAGCCGCAGGACGCGTGGTGCACCACACCCGCGCCCGCGGCGTCGCTCGAGAACTCGTGGGAGCGCGCCGTGCGCTGGTGGCGCGCCGCGCCGAGTGCATTGCTCGAACCGTGGGCGGGCGCGTGCGTGAACTCGCGTGCGGCGATGGAAGCCTTCGAGGCCGAGGTGCCCGGCGTTCGGTTCCTCGTCGACACCGGCCACGTCGCCGACTGGGGCGAGGATCCGTGCGCGCTGCTCGATCTCGCCGATCACATTCAGCTGCGCCAAGGCAAGCCCGGTCACACCGAGTTGCACGTCGACGACGAGAGCGGCGTCGTCGACTTTGCGGCCGTCTTCCGCCGCCTCGACGAACTCGACTACCGCGGCAAGCTCAGCGTTGAATACTTCGACATCCCGGAGCAGGGCTGGGCGCTCGCCGATCCTGTGCAATGGGCGCGCGATCTCGCGGCCCGGCTGCGAACACTCAGCTGAGCCCCGGCCACGCCGGCAGCACCGCGCCCGGTGTCGGCATGCCCTCGAATGCGACGAGGTTGCCGGGCAGCGCGTCGCTGACGAACAACGTGCGCATGTCGCTCCCGCCGAAGCAACAGTTCGTGCTCAGGCCTTCACCTTCGATCGGGAGGAAGTCGAGGATCGAGCCGTCGCGGTCGACGACGCGAATGCCGTGTTCGATCGTCGACGCGACGTAGAAACGCCCGTCGACATCGCGGCAGAACCCGTCGCCGCCGCCCTTCCCGAGTTTCTCCACGACCCATTCGCGCTCGCCGCCCGGAAACACGCGCTGCAAGCCGCGCCGTTCGACGACGACAACCGTCTCGTCGGCTTCGAGCACGATGCCGTTGCAGTACGAAAAGCCCTCGGCGAACGTGCGCACCGAACCGTCGCGTTCGAATACGAGCACGCGGCCGGTGTCGTCGGCGCTCGGCGGGTAATGACCAGGGTCGGTGAAGATCACGCGGCCGTCGGCAGTAATCGCGAGATCGTTGGGACCGAGCAAACCGCCGCGCGCGAGGTACGTGACCGTCCCGTCGGGTGCGGCGAGTTGCAAACCGGGCTCCGCGGGGACGCACGCGGGCAACGTCGCGAACACGCCCGGCAGATTCGAGAAGTCGATGCCGCCGTTTTGCGTGACGAGGATCGACCCGTCGGTCGCAAGTGCGGCGCCGTTCGCGCCGCCGCTCGTGTCGGCAATGCGCTCGACCTTCTCCTGTTCGGGCCAGACCCGAAACAGCGCGCCCGCCGCGACGCTCGTGACGACGACTGTCCCGTCGGGGCACCACACCGGCCCTTCGGCGAACGGGATGCCGGTGCCGACCACGTGTGACTGCATGACGCGCGCAGGATAACGTCGCAGCTCGTGCGGATCATCGCTCAAATCGGCGTCATATCGCCGCAGGCCGACCAAGTGCGCGCCGCCCACCCGGACGCCGAGATCATCGAATTCAAACCGGGTGATCCACCCGCCGACCTCAAAGCCGACGTGTTCTTCGGCGGCTACATGGCGTGGGACGACATCCTGCGCTGGCTGAACGCCACGGGCGTGCAGTGGGTGCAACTCACCGGAACCGGTGTCGACAAAGTGCCGGCCGAAGTGTTCGAAGGACGGGTCGTGACGTGCGCACGTGGCGCGAGTGCAGTGCCGATCTCGGAATGGGTGCTTGCCGCGATCCTCGCGTGGGCCAAGCGCATGCCCGAGACCTTTCTCGACGAGCCGCCGAAATATTGGAACTTCCCGAACCCGCCGCTCGATCGCGTCGAAGGCAGCACGCTCGCGCTGGTCGGGATGGGCGGCATCGGCGCCGCCGTCGCTACGCGTGCCCACGCGTTCGGTATGCGCGTGCGTGCCATGCGGCGTACCGACGCGCCGAGCCCGGTACCCGGCGTTGAGATGGCGCGCTCGCTCGAAGAGCTGTTGCCCGGCGCCGATCATGTCGTGTTGGCCGCGCCCGCGACCGCGCGCACCAAACATCTGATCGACGCGCACGCGTTCTCGTTGATGAAGCCGGGCGTGCATGTCGTCAACATCGCGCGCGGCGCGCTGATCGACCAGGACGCGCTGCGCGTCGCGCTCGACGACGGAACGGTCGGGCGCGCCACACTCGACACCGTCGATCCCGAACCGCTGCCGGCCGGACATTGGCTCTATTCGCATCCGAACGTCCGCGTCGCCGCGCACATCTCGTGGTACACGCCCGACCTGCAACGCGAAGCGCTCGAGATCTTCGTCGAGAACCTCGGGCGCTATGCGGGCGGAGAGCCGTTGTTGCACGTCGTCGACGCGGCCGAGGGTTATTAGTGCCGCGCGCCGCGGTCGTCGGCACCGGGTTCGGGTGCCGCGTCCACGTGCCCGCGCTGCGCGCCGCGGGCTTCGACGTCGTTGCGCTCGTCGGTACGGATCGCGAACGAACCGCGCGTCGGGCCGAACGGCTCGGTGTGCCGCGCGCATCTACTGCCCTTGCCGACGTGCTCGACGAAACCGATGCCGTCACGATCGCGACCCCGCCCGCGACGCACGCCGAGCTCGCGATTACTGCGTGCGAAGCCGGCAACAACGTGATCTGCGAGAAACCGTTCGCGATCGACGCCGAAGAGGCGCAACGAATGCTCGCAGCCGCCGAGGGCGCGGGGGTCACGCACCTCGTCGGCCACGAGTTCCGTTGGTCACCCGAACGCGCGCTTGTGGCGCGCGCGATCCGCGACGGCCTGATCGGCGACCCGCGGACGTTCACGCTCGCGCAGTACGTACCTCTGGTCGCCGATCCGGCCGCGCGTGTGCCGCACTGGTGGTTCGACGCCGACGCGGGTGGCGGATGGCTCGGCGCGTCCGGTTCGCACGTCGTCGACCAGTTGCGCACGTGGCTGGGCGAGGTCGCGAGCGTGTCAGCTGCGCTGCCGACCGTCAGCGCGCGTGACGGCGGGGCCGAAGACTCCTTCGTCGTGCGCATCACCATGCACAACGGGGCTGAGGGCGTGTTGCAGCAGACGGCGGCCTCGTGGTCGAGCGAGATCCCCGGCCTTTCCGTCGTCGGCGGAACGACCGGCACGCTCGCCATCGAAGGGGGCACCGTGTGGCTGGCTGATCGTGACGGCCGCCGCGCGTTGCCCGTGCCCGACGATCTCCAGTTGCCGGCACCCCCGACAGTTTCCGACGACCCGCGTGAGCGTTACACGCATCTCGAGCTGGGGCCGTACACCCGCTTGTGCGAAGCGCTGCGCGGCGACGCAACGTCGTGCCATACCGCTCCCGACGTTCGCCGACGGCCTCGCGGAAATGCGAGTGCTCGACGCGATTCGCGCGTCGGCGCGCGCGGGCGGCGCCGTCGTCGCGATCTGATTTACCAGCGCAAGCCGTAGTTGTCGCGGTGCGTGTGGTCGGCGAACGGGTCGCGGCGGGGTTTCCCGAGCGGCTTGGCCGGATGCCCGATCGGCACGACCGCGACGGGCCACACATGCGGTGGCAGCTGCAAGATCGCGCGCAGCTCGTCGCGAAAACCGGTGGTGATCGTGGTGAGCGCACTTCCGAGACCGAGCGCGGTCGCGGCGAGCAGCAAGTTCTGAATGCAGGGAAAGATCGACGACGCAACGGTTGCTTCGAGGCCGCGCTCGGTGTCGGCGCACACCGCGATGTTGACCGGCGCGGCGGCGACTCCTCCGGTTGCTCCACCTTCCACTTCGGCGAGGAGCTTCGGGCTCAACCGCTCTTGCGAGAACGCGCGCCCGCCTTGCTCCCAGGCGCGCGTGGTCAGCTCGCCGATGCGCCGGCGAGTGCCGTTGTCGCGCACGACGACGAACTCCCACGGCTGGCGGTTCTCCGCACTGGGCGCGTAGGTGGCGGCGGTGAGGATGCGCGCGATCGTGTCGTCGCTGACCGGCACATCCGAGAAGGCGCGGCACGCGCGTTGGCGGCTGACGACGTCGAAGAAGTCGCTCATGCTTCTCGTGCACCGACGAGCGCGAACGAGTTCACGTACATGATCCGCAAGCTCGGCCCGAACGCCCAGTGCTTGAACGCGTCGCTCTTGTACGGACCGATGCGCTCCATGACGAGTGGCGTCATGGATTTGAACGCGGCTTCGGGATCGTCGGTGTCCATCTCGTAGAAGTGCATGTAGCGCGGATCGCCGCCGCTCGCGTTTTCGTACGGCGTGATCATGCAATACCCCGGCACCCCGACTTCGGCGATGTGGCGGATGTGCACGAAGTCGGCCCAGTCGCGCAGCTCTTGCGCTCGCTCCGCTTCCTCGGGCGAGATCAGCACAAGTGACAAGCCGATTGTCGGGCGGCCGGTGATCACGCCTTGTCCGGGCCGGGGCGTGCGTACGAAATGATGGGTCGCGACGCCGTCGACCGGCGCGGGCGGGACGAACGACGCGTCGACCTCGTATACGCCGAGGTGGTCGAACTCGGGAAGGACGCGCGGCAGATCGGTGCGGTCACGATTGACGTTGCGCCACCACGTCGCGCGCTCGATACCCGCGCCTTCGAGCACCGCGGGCACCCGCTCGCGCGCGTACTCGTCGATCGGCGCGTCGGTCATTTCGAGATAGAGGCCTGGCGTCAGGCGGTCTTCCACGAACCCGGAGACTACGGGCTCGGCATGGGCCGGCACAGCAGCTGGCTCATACCGTGCGCGAGCAGCGCGCCGTCGCGTGACCACACGCGGCTCTCGCAGCCGATCAGCCCGCCCGCGCCGCTCGGCGACGTCGCCTGCGCGAACAGCCACGGCTCTTCCGGCCGGCTGCGGTGGAACGCGCACGAGAGATCGATGCTCGGCGCGATGTACTCGCTGCGGACGTGCAGCCGGCAGACCGACGGCCAACCCAGCGTGTCGACGAGGATCAGCGAACGGCACGCGTCGACCCACGGATCGGCGAACGTCGACGTGGGCACGTAGCGATACCAACCGCCCGCAACCGGATCGGTCGGCTGGCGGTTCTCCCAGTCTTCGTTCCAGCGGTCGTCGGGAACGCGCTCGTCGAAGTTCGACCAGAACTGGTGGTACGGGCCTTTGTCCAAGCCGCGGGCGGCAAGGCGTTCGGCGACCGACGGCATCTCTTCGGGATCGCGCGTGTCGGGGATTGACGTGACGTCGTGCTCGAGCCCGCGCGTATCGCCCACCGACCACACCATCGCTTCGAAGATCGGCTGTTCGTGCTGGTGGAGCGAGACGCGCATCGCTTCGGCGCGCTTCGCCGAACGCGTGGTGCTGACGTCGGCGTGCAATGTCGAAAAATCGGCCACGCCGAGGAAGTGCCCGACGATGCTCGCGGGCCGGTCGAAGCGCGAGTGGACACCGGCCACCCGCAGCGCAATCGACGCGATGTAGCCGCCGTTCGGCCCCCAGATCTCCCAGTCGCGCGAGAGATCGCAGGTGTACTTCCCGTCGGTGCCTTCGACGCGAGTGTCAACTTCAAGATCGCCCATGACTATGACGCTACGCCGCGGGTGCGACAGTCATTCCCGGATTTCTCAGAGGGGGAGGCGGCAGCTTTCGTCGATCCCGAGGACGTGCAGCGTCCGGCCCAGGGCGAGCCAGCCGCCGATGCAGACGGTCAGGTCGAGGACTTCCGCATCGGAGTAGAGCGATCGCAGCCGGCCGTAGAACTCGTCGTCGAGCGCGTGGTGGTCGAGTGCGAACTTCTCGGCGTATTCGATCGCGATGCGCTCCCGGTCGGAGTATCCGGCATAGCTCGGCCACGACTCGACGTGGGCGTACTCGTCCTCGGTCAGCTGGCCCTCGGCGCCCGGCGTGGAGCGCCACTGTTGGCAGATCGCGCAGTCGTTGATGCGGGCGATGCGCATGCGGGCCAACTCGCGTTCCCGCACGGGAACGACGCTTTGGTCGTAGATCGCGTGGCTCAGCGCACCCGCGCCCATGCCCATCTCGGGGCGCAGCGCCCACACGCGCACCTCGGGATCGGCTTTGCCATCAGGTATATCGATCCGGGGCATCAGTTCTCCAGTTCCAACAGCGCGCACGGGTTCGTGCACGCCATCTGTCGAATGTCTGCTTCGGTCAAGCCTTCGGCGTACAGCGCGTCGGCGTAGGTCTGTAAGCCGGCGGCCGGGTTCGGGTTCACCTTCTGCCCGAAGTCGGTGCCGAGCGTCACACGCTCGACGCCAACCACTTTGATCGTCTCGACCATTTCCGCGACCGACTTCGTCGCAAGCGCGCCGATGCACGTCATCGCGCACAGCTCGACCCACGCGCCGAGATCCGCCAGTTCGCGACATTGCTGCGCGGTCAACTTCGGGCCCGCGAGATCTTCGGTCGCATGCGTCAACAACACTTTGCCGTTTTGCGCGAAGTCCTTCACGACTGCGTAGTGCTCGGCCGCGCTCACGTGACCCGTCGCGAGCACTGCATCGTGTTCGCGTACGAGCGCGAGCACCTCGCGCGTCTCGGGCAACAGCGCGTCGTCTTCGTCGGTGACGACGAGGCCCGGACCGGGAATGCCGAGCTGCGCCGCGATCCCATTGTCGAAATCCTGGCGGCTGCTCAACGTCGGCAACCACACGATGCGGGCGCCGAGACCGAGCGCGACTTCGACAGCGGCCGGATTGACGCCGCCAATTTCTCGGTCACAACAAATCCCGCCGAACACCGCGATGCGGTCGCCGACGTCGCGTTGCACGGCCCATGCAAGGGAAGCCGTCGGCGAGTCATGCGACTTCAACACGACGGCCGTGTGGTGCGCGTCGGCCGCTTCGCGCGCGGCTTGGAACGCGTCGACGGAACGTTGGCGATGCGGGTCGGGGCCGAAGTGGCAGTGGAGGTCGGCGGCCCCCGCGAGATCAACGCTCATCAAACCCGCAGCCTACGCTCACGCTCGCATGCCTCGTCACGACGCCGACGCCGGCGGTCCGGCCGAGCTCCTCGCCGCCAAAGCCGCGCTCCGGACGCGCGTCTGGGACGCAATGTCGGTGAAAGGGATCATGCGTTTCCCGTCGCCCGAGAACCGCATCCCGAACTTCGTGGGTGCCGAGGCCGCGGCCGGTCTGCTCGCGGCAACGCGCGAATGGGACCGCGCGCACACGCTCAAGTCGAATCCTGATTCGCCGCAGTTGCCCGTACGCGTACGCGCGCTCGACGACGGCAAGTTGCTGTACATGGCCGTGCCGCGTCTCGCGGAACGCGACCCGTTCTTCGTGCTCGATCCCGCGCGCCTCGCCGACCCGCCGCGCAAAGCCGCGTCGATCAAAGGCGCGACTCGCTCGGCTCGCACCGTCGCGCTCGACGCGATGGAACCGGTCGACCTCGTCGTCACCGGTTGTGTCGCAGTGGGGGAGGACGGCGCCCGGCTCGGCAAGGGCGGTGGGTTCAGTGATCTCGAATTCGCGCTGGCGGCGGCGGCCGGGCTCGTCGGGCCGCGCACGATCGTGGCGACAACCGTGCACGACGTGCAGGTCCAGGCCGCGGGCGCGATTCCCACCACGGCGCACGACATCCACGTCGACCTCGTGGTGACGCCGACCCGCGTGTTGCGCTGTCCCCGCGGCCGCGGCCATCGCCTCCCGCGACTGCGGTGGGACGAGCTCACCGACGAGAAAATCGCCGCGATTCCCCTGCTCGCGGAGCTGCGGCCGTCACGCACTGCCCCGTAGGATCTGACGCGCATGTCAGGTTTGCGCTCACGATCTGTTCCCGCGCCCGGCCAGGCGCCGCTGGTCGCCCCCAACGCGGCCGCCCTGTTGCGCCGCAACGCCGACGAGTACGGCGACCGACTGGCGATCAAGTTCGGCGAGCAGCAGTGGACGCACGCCGAATACTTCGCCGAATCGTGCCGCTTCGCGACGCTGTTTCTCGAACGGCTGCCGGCCGACGGGCCCCGTCACATCGCGGTGCTGCTCGACAACACCCCCGACTACTTGTTCGCGTTCGGCGGCGCGGCGTTGATCGGTGGCGCCATCGTCGGCCTGAACCACACGCGCCGCGACGAGCATCTCTTGCGCGACGCGCGTCACACGCACTCCGGTCTGGTCATCACCGAGCCGCGTCACGAAGAACTGCTCGCGCCGATCGCGGGCGAACTGCCGACCGTGCTGACGTCGACGCGGTTTGCCGATGCCGACGATCCCGCGCCCTCGATCGGCGCGTCACTCGCCGACGCACTCGCGCCCCACGCCGACGCGACCGATCCCGGACTCGAACCCGACATCGACTCCATCTGGGCGTTGATCTTCACGTCGGGCACCTCCGACGCGCCCAAGGCCGTGATCTGTTCCCAGCGGCGGTTGCTCGTCACCGGGAACCGGATGTCGATGATCATGGGCCTGAACGGCGACGACATCGGCTACGTCTGCATGCCGCTGTTCCACTCGAACGCGGTACAAGTCGGTTGGGCGCCGTCATTGGTCGTGCCGTGCACAGTCTCGTTGGGTCGGCGCTTTTCCGCGTCGCGCTGGCTGCCCGACGTTCGCCGGTACAAAGCCACGTACTTCAACTACACGGGCAAACCGCTCGCGTATCTCCTCGCGCAACCTGAACGCGCGGACGACGGTGACAACACGCTGCGCGTCGCGTTCGGCAACGAGGGCTCGCCGGAGATCGTCGACTCGTTCGCACGCCGCTTCGGTCTCGAGATCATCGACGCCTACGGTGCGACCGAAGGCGGTGTCGCGGTCAACCGCGACGTCGAGATGCCGTCCGGCGCGCTCGGGCACGCGCCCGATCACGTGCAGATCGTCGACGAAGATGGTGTCGAAAAGGTGCGCGCCCAGATCGACGAGCGCGGCCGCGTGCTCAATGCCGAAGAAGCCGTTGGCGAAATCGTCAACACGCAAGGTGTGGGCCCGTTCGAGGGTTACTACAACAACGAAGAAGCCACCGCGAAGACGACGCGCAACGGCTGGTATTGGTCGGGCGACCTCGGCTACAAGGACCCGGCCGGCTTCTTGTACTTCGCGGGCCGCAACGCCGACTGGATCCGCGTCGACGGTGAGAACTTTCCGGCGGGGCCCATCGAAGAGACGTTGCGCAAGGCGCCCGGCATCGTGCTCGCGGCCGTCTACGGCGTGCCCGACGACCAAGCCGGCGACCAAGTGATGGCGGGGCTCGTCATGGCCGACGACGCGACGTTCGATCCCGCCGGCTTCGCGCAGTGGCTCGACGCCCAAGAGGCAATCGGGCCGAAATGGCGGCCGCGCTATGTGCGCCTCGTGCGCGAGCCGCCGACGACCGGCACGAACAAGATCGTGAAGCGCACGCTCGTGCACCAGAAGTTCCGGCACGATCTCACGGGCGGCGACGCCTTGTTCGTACGCATGCGCGGCGACGACGTGTACCGCGAGTTCACCGACGCCGACGAAAAGGCACTCCACGATTCGTTCGTGCATTACCAGCGCGAACGCTTCTGGGACCTCTGATGGATCTCTCGTTCACGCCCGAGGAGGCCGCGTTCGCGCGCGAGGTCCGGGCCTGGCTTGCCGAGCACGTCGAGGTGCCGCCGCGCTTCGAGACGATCGCCGAAGAGGTTGCGTTCGGCCGCCGGTGGCAAGCGGAGCTCGCCGCCGACAACTGGGTCGGCATTCACTGGCCGAGCGAGTACGGCGGCCGGAGCGCGTCGCCGGTGCAAGTCGCGATCTTCAACATGGAATACGCGCGGTCGCGCGCGCTCCAGCCGATCAACCGCGTGGGTATCAACCTCGCGGGGCCGACCTTGCTCGCGCACGGTACCGACGCGCAGAAGCAGCGCTGGCTGCCGATGATCCTCACCGCCGACGAGATCTGGTGTCAGCTGTTCAGCGAGCCCGACGCGGGCTCCGACCTCGCGTCGCTGAAGACGCGCGCCACGCGCGTCGACGACGGCTGGCTGCTCTCGGGGCAGAAGGTGTGGACGTCCTACGCGCAGTTCGCACGGTGGGGTATCTGCCTGGCCCGCACCGATCCCGACGCGCCCAAGCACACCGGCATCTCGTATCTCGTCGTCGACATGCAAGCGCCGGGGATCGAAATTCGCCCGCTCGTACAGATCACCGGCGACGCGGAGTTCAACGAAGTCTTCTTCGACGAGGTGTTCGTGCCCGACGATCATCTCGTCGGCGCGCTGCACAACGGCTGGGCCGTCGCCAACACGACCTTGGCCCACGAACGCGGCACCGCGTTCCCGTTCAAGGAACAAGTCGTGCACGAGGTCTATCTCGACGAGCTGTGGCAACTCGCGGCGCAGCGTGGCTTGCTCGAAGACGTCGACATCGCCGACGCGCTCGCCCAGTCGTTCGTCGAGCTGCGCGTCTTGCGCTTGCACAACTGGCGCACGATGTCGCGACTGACGAAAGGCATCGAACCGGGCCCGGAATCCAGCATCACCAAACTCGCCTGGACCGATATGACCCAAGCCCTTTCGGCGCGCGCGCTCGACGTCGTCGGGCGCGCCGCGCCGCTCTGGTGGGGCGCCGAAGACAACGCCGGCGACGGCTTCTGGCAACGCCAGTGGCTGTGGTCGAAGGCGGCGTCGATCGCGGGCGGGACGTCGGAAGTGCAGCGCACGATCATCGGCGACCGACTCTTGGGGTTGCCACGCTGACGGGCATAGCGTGAGCGCGATGAAGATCGTTGGCCTCGATCACCTCGTGATCAACACCCCCGACATCGAACGCGCGCTCGCGTGGTACTGCGGTGAACTCGGACTCGTTGGTGAACGCGTCGAGGAATGGCGGCGGGGTGACGTGTTCTTCCCGTCCGTGCGCATCAACGAGCACACCATCATCGACCTGTTCCCCGGTGAGCGCAGCGGCGAAAACGTCAACCACTTCTGCCTCGTAATGGCGCCCGACGATCTCGACGCGATCGCGGCGCGCTTTCCCGGCGGCAAGCGCGTCGACGGGCTGTTCGGCGCCCAAGGGATCGCGTCGAGCGTGTACGTGCAAGATCCCGACGGCAACACGGTGGAATTGAGGTGCTACGAATGAGCTCGACCGAGATCTTGCTGCGCGAGCGGGCCGCCTTGTGTGACACGTTCGAGAAGTTCGGTCCCGACGCGCCGACGTTGTGCGAGGGGTGGGTCACGCTCGATCTGGCTGCCCATCTCGTTGCGCGCGAAGCCCGTTCCGACGCGGCCATCGGGCTCGTGTTCAAACCGCTGGCCGGGCACTTGCAGAACGTGATGGACAAGTACAAAGCGCGGGGTTACGACACCCTCGTCGGCATGTTGCGCACCGGTCCGCCGGTGATGCACCGCTACGGCCCGCTGGCGACTGCGAACGTGAACGAGAACTTCATTCACCACGAAGACGTACGGCGCGCGAACGGTGAGTCGCCGCGCCAACTCGATGCCGACGAAGACGCGGTGCTGTGGAAGATGCTCGGGCTGGGCGCGCGAATGGCCAAGCGTGAAGTGAAGGGCGCAGCGCTGACGCTGCGCACTCCCGAAGGCCGCGAGCGGGTGGTGTCGAGCGAAGGCAAGCCGGTGACCATGACGGGGGAGCCGGGCGAACTCTCGTTGTTCATGGCGGGGCGTCAGGGCGCCGCGGTCGTCGAGATCACCGGCGACGCCGAGGCCATCGCGATCCTGCACGCCGCCCAGTTCGGCGTCTAACGGTTCCCGATCCAGTAACTCACGCGCGTCATTGCTTGGAAGCCGAGCTTCTCGTAGATCGGTCGCCCGAGATCGCTCGCGACGAGCACGGCCGGTTTGGTCGTATCGACCGCAACGGTTGCGGCAGTGATGGCGACGCCGAACCCGCGGCCGCGCACATCGCCGAGGGTCGCGATGTTCTCGACACGCAGGAGCCGGTCGCCGACGAAACATGAGCCCGCGGCGACTGGGCGATCGCCCACGTACCCGACGAAGTGATGCCAGCCCCGTGCGTCGAACGCTTTGGAGGTGAAGAGTTGCACGCCTTTGAATGGCTGCAACTGAGGCGCGGGATAACCGTCGACGAGCGTGCGTTCCATGTCGGTTGCTGCCGCCACGCTCTGCACCTTGACGATCCGGAGTTCGCTTGGCGCGGGTGGAAGCGGCGCGCCGGCCGGTCGGAGCATCAGCGGCGGATGCCCCATCAGCGTGCATCCGTGCGGACGGAAGTCGGGCGTGGGCCACGCGCTGTCGAAGAGATACGGACCGGCCGCGCGGCCGCCGTAGAAAGCGTGCAGCGCGTTCGCCGTCGGTGCGGCATCGGTAATCGGTTCGAGCAGGACGGCGCGATTCCAAAATGGCAAGACCGATTCGGAGTCAGTCATCTTCAGCGTCGGGTTGGAATCGTCGATGCGGTCGCCGCGCGCACGCGCGAGCTCGATGTACGACGCGGCCGTTTCTCGCTGGAAGTCGTTGACGAGATTGTCGCCCGGAGGTGCGCCGGCGCCGTAGCCCGTTTCGAGTTCTTCGTCCGCCATGTTGGAAGTCTGCCGCGTCGTCGGGGCGGCGGTCACGCGTTCGGCGATTCGTGCTCGTGAAGACCCAAACCGCCGAGTTCCTCGGCGAAGAAACGCTGCATGCTCGTCGTGCTCTCCGCGATCGGCGTGTTCGCGGGGACGAACCTCGACGACCTGATCGTGCTGACCACGTTGTACGCGGCCGGCGTCGAACGGCGCGCCATCGTGGTTGGCCAGTCGAGCCGTGGTCTCTGTCGTCGTCTTCGCGGTCCTCGTCGCCGTCTGGCTCGTCGCGGCCCGCTGGATCGCGAACCGGAAGGTCGTCAGCGCCACCCTCGAACGCTACGGCCACGTCATCGTCCCGATCGTCTACATCGTGATCGGGACCCTGCTCATTTACGGCTCCATCTCGAACTGAGCGACCACCGGCGTTCGGCACGCCAACGCCTGGGAGCTAGCGTCCTGCCCGTGAAAGAGCTGGTTTTCTCACGTCAGTTGCTGCCGGCAGTCGAGCGCGGCGGCGATCGCATTGCCTTCTACGACGGCGAGTACCAAGCCTCGTTCGCCCAGCATCTCGCTCGGGTCGAGCAGCTGTGCGGCGCACTCGGCAGCCTCGGTATCGGCCGCGGTGACCGCTTCGCGGTCATGGCGCTCAACAGCCACCAGTTCCTCGAGTGTTACCACGCCGCGTTCCTCGGCGCCGGTGTCGTCAACCCGCTCAACCTCCGGCTCGCACCGAAAGAGCTCGAATACATCCTTGCCGACTCCGACACGAAGGTCTGTTTTACCGACGCGTTCTTCGCGCCGGTGATCGACAAGGTTCGTGAAGTCGCCGGCATCGAACACGTCGTGATGATCGGCGCCGGTGACGCGCCGCACGACATTGCCTACGAGGACATGCTCGCGAACGCGCCCGCGGCACTCCCCGCCGAGCCCGAAGAAGACGATCCCGTCGTGTTGATGTACACGGGCGGCACGACCGGCTTGCCCAAAGGTGTGTTGCTCGACCAGCGCGCCGAGATGCTCAACCTGTACCACATCAGTACGACGTGGCTCTTCACGGAACGCGACACGTTCCTGCATCAGACGCCGATGTTCCACGCGGCGTCGATGGGCGGCATGCTCGGCGTGCCGAGCCGCGGCGGCGCGTCCGTGTTCTTGCCGCTGTTCGACCCCGCGCAAACCGTCGCACTGATCGAACAGCACAAGGTGACCACAACCGTGATGGTCCCGACGATGATCGGGATGATGCTCGACCATCCGGAGTTCCGCGCCGAACGGCTCGCGAGCTTGCGCCAGCTCACCTACGGCGCGTCGCCGATGCCGGCCGCGTTGCTCGACCGGCTGCTCACGTTGCTTCCCAACATCGAGATCCTGCAGGGCTACGGCATGACCGAGTCGTCGGCTGTGCTCACCGCGCTGGGCCCCGAGGAACACCGCGCCGGCGGGCCCCGTCTGCGTTCCGCGGGCCGGCCGCTGCCGGGCGTCGTGCTCTCGATTCAAGACGCGAAAGGAACGCCCCTTCCGGTTGGTGAAACCGGCGAGGTGTGCGCCCGCGCCGGCAACTTCATGCGCGAGTACTGGAAGAAGCCCGAGGCCACCGCCGAGGCATTCCGGGGCGGCTGGTACCACTCGGGCGATGCCGGTTACCTCGACGCCGACGGCTATCTCTTCCTCGTCGACCGTGTGAAAGACATGATCGTGACGGGCGGCGAAAACGTCTATTCGATCGAAGTCGAAAACGCGTTGGCGTCGCACCCCGGGGTCGCGCAGGTCGCCGTGATCGGCATTCCATCGGAGCGCTGGGGCGAAGCGGTGCACGCGATCGTCGTCAAGCACCCGGGTACCGACGTGACCACCGAGGAACTGATCGCGCACGCGCGCGAGCAGATCGCGGGCTACAAGGTTCCGAAGTCGATCGAATTCCGTGACGAGCCGCTTCCGCTCTCGGGCGCGATGAAAGTGTTGAAGCGCGACTTGCGCGCGCCCTACTGGGAAGGCCACGAGCGGGCCGTCAACTGAGACGGCGCGCGCTTAGCGTTTGGCTTTCGACTCGTTGAGCTTGACCGCGGCCTTGACGAGCGCTTTCAGAGCCTTCTCGTTGAGTTTGTCGCCCTCTTTGATGTCGATGGCGCGGCGCGTATTGCCTTCGAGGCTGGAGTTGAAGAGGCCGGCCGGGTCGGGGAGCGACGCACCTTTGGCGAAGGTCATCTTCACGACGGCCTTGTAGGTCTCGCCGGTGCAGATGATCCCGTCGTGGTACCACGTCGGAACGCCGCGCCACTTCCATTCTTCGACGACATTCGGGTCAGCTTGCTTGATCACCTTCCGGATGCGACCGAGCATGTCGCCGCGCCAGTCGTCGAGCTCCTTGATGCGTTCGTCGATCAGCTCCGCAGGCGTTTTCGTTTTCGGCATGAGCAGACTTTCAGTTCGTTCGTGCGGTTTGCATCACGCGACCGGACGCTCGCTTTTCAAGCGGGGCAAGCCGGCGAGCTCCCGGCACGCTCGTATTGCCAACGCAACGATGGTGAGCGTCGGTCCGTACCCCGTCGACGTCGGGAACACCGACGAATCGGTACAGATCATGTTCTCGACATCGTGGAAGCGTTGCCAACGGTCGACGACGCTCGTGCGCGGGTCGTCGCCCATGCGAACCGTTCCGACGATGTGCCGTGAGAACGATGCCGAGCGGCGGCCGGCACGGTCGCCTTCGAGCGGCGGCGACGTCGCGGTGAATGTCGACTCGGCACCGGCTTCGCGCATGATCGCTTCAAGTTTCGGCGCGTAGTACCGCGACGCGACGACCTCGTGCTTGTGTACGTCGACGGTCGCGCGCCCAGCCGGGAAGCCCCACACGTCGCGCACGTGCGGGTCGAGATCGATGCGGTTCGTGACCACTGGCAAGTCTTCGCCCTGGATCGTGAACGCCCACATCCGGTCGCGGCATCGCCGAGTCGAGCATCTCGCGCGTATGCGCGAGTCCGGGCGGCGTGAAGAGGCCTTCGATGATCGGGCCGCCTCCGCCGCCGTGTTCGACGATGCCGGAACGGAAGTAGGGGAGATCGTGTTCTTTGGCGAAGCGGCGGACGTCGTCGTCGACGATCATGTGGTCGTCGTGCAGATGCGTCACGGAACGGCCGCGATGGCCGTGCAAGCGCATGGGGAACGTGCCGAGCACGAACGTTTGGAAGTGGAACATCAGGTAGCGGCCGATGAGCCCGGACGAGTTCCCGACTTCGGAACGCAACAACAAACGCGGCGTTTCCCACGCGCCACCGGCGACGACGACCACGCGCGCCGATACTTCGTGCGGTTCGCCGTTGCGATCGAGATAACGCACGCCGCGGGCGAGGCGTCCGCTCGCGTCGAGCAACACGCGCTCGACCATCGATTCAGGACGAATTTCGCAGCGACCGGTGCGCAGCGCATGCCGCAGTGGCGCGACTGGATCGCCCTTGGCGTCGATGGGGCAGCCGTAGTGCCCGCAGAAACCGCAGTTGTTGCACGCGGGCCGGTCGTCGTACGGGATCGAGTTCACACCGGTCGGCGCGGGATACGGATTGAACCCAAGCCGTTCCGCGGCCGCGGTCGTGAGGACTGCGCCGTACATGTCGGCGCCGGGCGGCATCGGATAGGGACCGCTGCGCCACTCGGCGAACGGGTTGGCGCCGGCGAGTCCGGCGACACCGACCACGCGTTCGGCCTCCGCGTAGTACGGCTCCATCTCGTCGTAGTCGAGCGGCCAGTCGACGACGTCGGAGCCCTCGATCGGTCCGAGTTCGGAACGCGTTTTGAAGTCGACGGCGCGAAAGCGCGGCAGCTTGCCGTCGGCGTGAAAACCGCCCCCGCCGACCGTCGACGGCAGGTTGTTGACCTCACCCGCGAACAGGCGGTCGCCGTCGGCGTCGTCGCGGCGGTAGGTGCGCGGTTCGAGGAACGGATCGGGACCGAGAAAGTGACGCTTGAAGAACTTGATCTCGTCGTTACTCACATGGCCGAGCGGCTCGAACGGCGCTTCGAGATCGAGCAGATGATTGCGCCCCTTTTCGAGCAGGATCACCGACCAGCCCGCGCTCGTCAGGACTTCGGCCGCGGTCGCGCCCGCCGGACCCGTCCCGATGATGACCGCGTCGCAATCAGTCATTGCACTCATGGCTGCGACACTTCTTCGTCGGTGTAACCGCGCGGCTGCGAGTCGCCCGGGAAGTCGATTGCGTACCAACCAAGGAGATCGCGGTTGCCGCCGTACTCGGGTGGCCCGTACGCACCTTCGCACGCGTGTTCGTAGAACAGATTGCGGAAACGGAGTTGTTCGGCGAGACGCCGGTCTTGTTCCTCGCCGTCGACTTCGGTGAAGTCGGCGCCGAGGGCGGCAATCCCTTCGCGGTAGATCGACTGCCATCCGCGTGTCGGCCCGTTGAACTCGCGTTCAGGCCGGCCGTTCGATCCTTCGATGCGCGTACGCCACGCCAATTCTTCGTTCGGCGAGAGCGGAAGGAAGTTTGCGAACGACGCGTCACCACCGAATCGGCCGCTGAACGGACCGCCCGCGAAGATCAACGGGGGATCGAACGTGAACGCGCCGAGCAGGTTGTCGATGTAGTCCGCGACTCCGAGCGCGGCGCCGCCCGGATGTTGTTCGAACGGCGGGATCAGACGATCAGCGGCCGCATCGACGATCGCGTATTCCTCCGCAGTGAGAAATCGAGGCACCGGACGAACGTAGTCGTCAGACGATGGACGTCGCCTCGTCGGTGATCTTCTCGAGCACCTTGCAGAGCGCTTCCAGATCGCGGGGGGAAAGGTTTCGCAGCGACTCCGGCGGCTCGAACAGTTGCGCTTCGACGGCGGAGCGCACCTGCAACCCTTTCGGCGTAACCGCGACTGTGCGAATACGGCGATCGGTGGGGTGCGGCCGGCGTTCGGCGAGACCGTTTTCTTCGAGCCGGTCGATGAGCCACGTCACGTTCGAGGCGTCGCACTTCAAGATGTCGGCGAGGGCACTCATCGACTTCGGCGTCTCGGGATCGAGGTGCATGCAGCGCGTGCATCGCACCCGGATTCACGCCGAAGGTGGCTGCGATCCGCGGGATGTCCTGCTTGCGCTCCATCATCAAGCCGTACATCAGGCGCCACGCGCGGGCCGCTGCGTCTGCGCCCGGGTCAGGTGCGCCTGCTCGGTCGATCGGCGCCGCGGCTGTTCCCACGGTTCATATGTACCACGAATTCTTCAACTGTTCAAGAAGCCGAAGATTGAAGACATAAACCCTTGACACTATTCAAGGATCGGCGCGAGGCTAGGAGCCATGACAGACGCCATCCTTGCTGAAGGCCTCGAAAAGTCGTTCGGGGACGTCGTCGCGCTCAAAGGCGTCGACTTACATGTACCCAAAGGGACGGTCCTCGGAC
Organism: uncultured Actinomycetes bacterium; assembly: GCA_963841195.1. Lineage (GTDB taxonomy): Bacteria > Actinomycetota > Acidimicrobiia > IMCC26256 > PALSA-610 > CAWJBX01. The sequence continues at coordinate 486,053 of CAWJBX010000009.1, forward strand.
TCCTCGGCCCCAATGGGGCGGGCAAGACCACGACCGTTCGCATCCTCACCACGATCCTGGCGCCGACCGCCGGGCGCGCCGAAGTGCTCGGCATCGACGTTGCGAAAGACCCGCAAGGCGTGCGCGAGCGCATCGGATTGGCGGGCCAGTACGCCGCCGTCGACGAGAAGCTCACCGGTCTCGAGAACCTGCGCATGGTCGGCCGGCTCACGCACTTGCCCAAGCACGAAGTCGTGCCCCGCGCCGAAGAACTGCTGAAGCGCTTTGCTCTCGTCGACGCCGCGAACCGCCCGGTGCGCACGTACTCCGGTGGCATGCGCCGCCGCCTCGACCTCGCGGCCGCGCTCGTCGACAGCCCGAAGTCCTGTTTCTCGACGAGCCGACAACCGGCCTCGACCCGAGCGGTCGCACCGATCTCTGGCACGTCATCGAAGAGCTCGTCGCCGACGGCACGACGTTGCTGTTGACGACGCAGTACCTCGAAGAAGCCGACCGTCTCGCCGATCGCATCGTCGTGATCGACCACGGCACGGTGATCGCGGAAGGCACGTCGTCGGAGTTGAAGGGCCGATTGGGCTCGACGATCATCGAAGTCGGTTTCGACGATGCGGCCGCCGCGGCCCAGGCGCGCAGATGCGCTCGCCCGCATCGGTCAGTGTGAGGCCGGCGAGAAGACGAACACCGTGCAGTTGAAGGTCGACGACGGCGCGCGGGTCGTGCTCGACGTCGTGCGCGCGCTCGATGCGGCCGGTGTCGAACCGGAGACGCTCGAAGTGCGCGAGCCGACGCTCGACGACGTGTTCTTGACGCTGACCGGCCACAAGGCCGAAGACGAAATCGACGAGGAATCGGCGCCGACCGGGCGTCGTTCGCGAGGTGCGGCATGACCACAACCACGATCCCCACTCGAATCGAGACGCCGGTCGAACCGGCGCACCGCAAACACTTTGCGGTCGCGGATGCGTTGACGATCACGTGGCGCAATCTGATCGGTTCAAACGCCAGCCGCAGGTGCTGGTGTTCTCGACGATTCAGCCGATCGTGTTCGTCTTGCTGTTCCGCTATGTGTTCGGCGGTGCCATTCGCATCCCGGGCGTGCCGCACTATGTCGACTATCTCATGCCCGGTGTGTTCGCGCAGACCGTCGTGTTCGGATCGATCCAAACCGGTGTCGGGCTCGCCGAAGACTTGCATACCGGTCTGATCGAACGGTTCCACTCGTTGCCGATGGCGCGTTCGGCGGTACTCGCCGGCCGCACGCTGGCCGACGTCGTGCGCAACATCTTCGTGATCACGTTGATGGTGATCATCGGTTTCTTGGTCGGCTGGCGCGTGCACACGCCGGTGCTTTCGGTCTTGGCCGGTCTCGCGATCATGTTGTTCTTCGCGTTCGCACTGTCGTGGATCTTCGCAATCGTCGGCTTGAAGGCCGTGAACGCGGAAGCTGCCCAGGCTGCTTCGTTCCCGATCCTCGCTCCGTTGGTGTTCGCGTCGACCGCGTTCGTGTCGGCGGCGACGATGCCCGGACCGTTGAAGTGGTTCGCCGAGCACCAGCCGGTGTCGATCACGATCGACGCGGTGCGTTCGCTCACGTACGGGGGTGTGTTCTCCGATCCCGGCAAAGTGCTGGGGTCGATCTTGTGGAGCACGGCCATCATCGCGATCGCGGCACCCATCGCGGTGCGGATCTACCGCCGCAAGGTCTGAACGGAGATCGTGCGGAGCGCGTGCGGTCCGACCCGGAGTGACACCCGGCGGCCGTCGACGGCAACGTCTCGACCGTCGGGTGTTTCGTCGAGTCGCACGCTTGTGACGTTCGCGATGTCGACGCCGAACGTCAGCGTGACGTCGTCGTCGGTGTCGGTGGGATTGAGGACGCGTACGACGATCGACCCGGGTTCGCGTCCAGGTTTGCAGGCCGACAGGACCGACGCGTCGGCGTCGAGCGCGAGCAGCGACGTTCCGGCTTCGAGGACCGGATGCGCATCGCCGAGGACGCCGCGCAGACCGATCTCGGCGGCGCGGGCGTCGGCGGGTGACGCGCGAGCGTGATCGTCGGCGTCGACGGGCCCGATGCGTCTGCGCGCCCGGCGCCAGCATCTCGGGCCCGGCGGGAATCGGCCGGGTGCGCAACGTCGATGACGCGCCAGCGCGACCGACGCTGCGCACGAGCGTGACGAGCACCTCGCCCGCGGGCGTGACCTCCGCTTCGGGCAGACCGGGCGCACCGACGACGAGTCCGTTGGCGGCGATCCAAGCCTTGTTGCGACGAACGTGCGCGGCGCGGGATGGACCCAACCGGTGTCGTCGACGGGTGCGGTCGAGCGCGCGTCGACGTCGAACGTGGTCGCAGCGTCGAACTCGTCGACGGGTGCGCCGGTCGGGAAGCGCAGCCGCAGCCGGTGATCGGGTGCGCGGTTGTCGAGCATGCACGTCGCAGCGCACGAACGGCACGCCCGGCGCGACGCACGCCGTCGACGGTCAGCGTGCCGATCTCGTCGAGCTCGCGCGAGTGACCGTGCAGGCGCTGCGATACCCGACGCGTGCCGCGTCCGCTCGACGGTCACCGAACGTCACGATCGCCAGTCGCGCACGGCGGATCGGTCGCCGTCGTAGGAATCGCCGCGATCGATCGCGTCCTCGATGCCGAACAGGCCGGTGATACGTACTCGTCGCCGAGCGTGACGTCGACAGCGTGCCGTCGTCGTCGGCGACGCACGCGGACGTCCCGGCTTCGATCTCGCGTCCGTCGTCGACCTCGTCGGGCGCGTGTCCGGGCCCGGCTGCGAGCCGGTACCGCGCGACACCCGAACGCGGGAACGTCGGCCGCGACGAACTCGACGTCGAGCCCGCCGACTCCGGGCAGGAAGCGCACTCGCGTCGGGATCGTCGCTCGCGCACGAGCCGCGCCGGCTGGCCGTCGACGGTGACGCCCGGTGAACGACGGCATCGACAGCGGATGCATGTCGAAGCGGGTGACGCTCGACCGCCACGGCGGGAAACCTTCGAGCGGCACCCGCACGACATCGGTGCGCGCGGTCGGCCGACGCGTTGAAGACGACGACGTCTGCGTCGTCGCTGCCACGGCGTGTCGCGGTCGACGTTCGCGGCCCGCGAGCCGTTCGAGCACGCGCTGCAGGTTGCCCGGCCGAGGCCTTCGGCGTCGTCGTAGCGCGCGACCATGCGTTCGTGCACCGGGTCGATCGAGCAGCCGCAGATCGAGTCGTGCGCCTGGTTGCACAGCAACGAGCGCCACGCCTGATCGAGCGCGGGCCGTTCGTCGGCGAGACCGAGCGCGGTGCCGAACGCCGACCCACGGTTCGACCCACGCGGTGAGCAGCGTTTCGACCGCGCGGTTGCGCAGCTTCAACGGCATGCGCGCCGACCACACACCGGGCAGCAGGTTCGTCGTGCGGCGCGCCGACGAGCGCGCCCGACCACTCGGCGAGCGTCGACGCGTCGGGGAGTCGCGGCCGCGGCTCGTCGAGCAGCACGCGCTGCGCGCCGAGCGCGCGCCGCGACGTGCCGCGGTCGACGTGTCGGCGGCAGGTGGTCGAACCCGTTCATCAGCAGCACCGGTTCGCCGCCCGCCGCGACGAGCCGGTCGATCACCGGTCGCAGACGCGCGACGGTCGCGCGCGACATCGCCGTCGGCGTCGAGACCGCCCGCCGCGAAGTAGCCCTCGGCGAGCTGCCACGCGCGCACCGACGCTGCCGTCGGGCGCGCGTCCAGCGGTACAGCGGACCGAGCGTGTCGAGCTCGGCGCCGTTGCCACGCCAGTAGACGAACGGGTCGAGCCCGAAGCCGGCGAGGAGTCTGCGGGAGCTGCGCCGGATGACCGAACGAGTCGGGCACGTAGCCGACGGCCGACACCGGCCCGAACTGCGCCGGCGACGGCGCGGCCGTACAAGCAGGTTGCGGACGTGCGTTTCGCCGCCCGGCAGCAGCGAGTCGGGCTGCACGTACCACGGCCCGCCGCGAGCCGTCCGGCGTGCAGGCCGGCCGACGAGCTCGTCGCGTCGTTCGGGCCGCACCTCGAGGTAGTCCTCGAGCACGATCGCCTGGCCGTCGAGCACGAAGCGGAAGCCGGGATCGGCCGCGAGCAGGTCGAGCACCGCGTCGATCGCGTCGACGAGCCGGCCCGCGGAACACCTCGAACGACCGGTACCACTCCCGATCCCAGTGGAAGTGGGAGACGAGCAGGATCTCGGGGGTCAACGCGTCAAACCGTGACGACGTAGTTGCCGAGGCCGTCGAGCGTCGCGGTCGCGTCGGGCGGGAGCACGACGACGGTGAACGGTTCCTCGATCAGCGCCGGCCCGTCGATCGTCGCGCCCTCGCCGAGCGCGTGCCGTCGTACACCGGCGTGTCGACGAAGCCGTCGCCCCAGTACGCGTGGCGCGTGTCCGCTGCCGGGCCTGGTCGGCGTCGGCGAGCGTGCCGCGTCTCGGCGAGGTGATCGGGCTTGGGCGTGGTGCCGCGCGCGATGACGCGCACGCCGCGCAGCGACCGGCTGCTGCGAACGGAAGCAGAAGCCGCGCTCGGACTCGTGCTGGTCGTGGAAGCGCTCGGCGAGATCGAGCAGACCCGGTTCGTCGAGCGCGACGCCTTCGGGCACCGGCACGCTCATGTCGAAGTTCTGGCCCGGGTAACACATCTGCGCGAAGCAGGTTGCGCTCGACGTCGGCCGCGGCGACGCCCGGTCGGGTCGAGCTCCTTGTCGACCTCTTGCAGCAGGTCGGTCAGGAGGTCGCGGACGCGGCCGAGGTCGACCTGCGACAGCGGAGTGACGTAGGAGCGGACGAGGTCGACGACGTAGTCGGCGACGAGCACGCCGAGCGCGCTGAACGCGGGCGCCGCCTTCGGCACGATGATGCGGGTCGACGCCGAGCTCGCGCGCGATCGCGGCCGCGTGCACCGCGCCGTTGCCGCCGAACGCGATGAGCGCGAGGTCGCGCGGGTCGGCGCCGTGGCCGGCGAGCACCTTGCGGGTGGCGTTCGCCATGTTCGCGTTGACGATGCGCTCGATGCCCCACGCCGCGTCGGTGACGTCGATGCCCGAGCGGCTCGGCGACGTGCTGCGCGATCGCGGTGCGCGCCGCGGCGACGTCGAGGTGCATGCGCCCGCCCGCGAACCCGTCGACGGGCAGGTAGCCGAGCACCGCGTCGGCGTCGGTGACGCTCGGGCGGGTGCCGCCCCGGCCGTAACACGCCGGGCCGGGTGTCGAACCCGCCGACTCGGGGCCGACGAGCAGCGCGCCCTGGCGCACACGCGCGATCGAACCGCCGCCCGCGCCGACGCTCTGCACGTCGACCATCGGCAAGCCCGATGTAGTAGCGGTAGCGCCAGTTCCAGTCGGTCTTGATCTCGGGCCGGCCGTGGCGCACGAGACAGATGTCGAAGCTCGTGCCGCCCATGTCGACCGCGACGAAGTCGTCGATGCCGGCGGTCGCGCGCCGCGACCGTCGCGCCCATCACGCCGCCGGTCGGGCCGCTCGCGAGCAACGTGACCGCGCGCCGCGAGACGTAGTCGGGCGGCATGACGCCGCCCGTCGACTGCATGATGAGCAGCGGGCCGAGGTAGCCGGCGCGGCGCAGCTTGTCCTGCAGGTTCTGCGGTGTAGGTCGCGATGCGCGGCGCAACGTACGCGTTCACGAGCGTCGTCGAAACCCGTTCGAACTCGGGACCGCGCGGCATCACCTCGTGCGAGAGCGAGATGTGCTCGACGTCGGGAAACTCCTCGAGCACGATCTCGCGCGTCCGGCGCTCGTGCGCCGGGTTCACGAACGAGAACAGGTACATCACCGCGATCGAGCGCACGCCGAGCTTCTTCAGGCGTTGCACGCCGCGGCGGACCGCGTCCTCGTCGAGCGCGAGCAGCACGTTCGCCCTCGAAGTTCATGCGCTCCGGGATCGGGATGCGCGCCCGCCGGCGCGCGATCGGGATCGGGCCCGGATAGTTCGGGTCCCAGATCTCTTCTTTGTGGCAGCGGCGCAGCTCGATCTCGTCGCGGTGCCCTTCGGTGACGAGCAGGCCGGTGGGCGCGCCGTTCATCTCGATCATCGTGTTGTCGGCGGTGGTGGTGCCGTGCACGAGGATGTCGAGGTCGCGGCAGAACGCGTCGAGCTCGACACCGAAGCGCTCCGCGAGCTGGTCGAGCCCGTTCATCACGCCCGTCGACTGGTCGTCGAGCGTCGTCGGCGTCTTGTCGAGCACGATCTCGCCCGCGGGCGTGACACAGATGAGGTCGGTGAACGTGCCGCCGACGTCGACTCCTACCCGGAAACCCATGTCAGGCTGCGTTCGGCCCGCATCTGCTCGCGCAGGGCGTGCGTGCCGACCTCGTCGATCTCGAGCGTCGAGCTCTTCGAGCGAGCCCGTCGAGCACGACGCCGTAGTCGCGGCTCGCGCCTTCGACCGACACGTATTCGTCGAGCACGTCGTCGAGCACGGCTTGCGGATCGCGGTCGAGCGGATCGCCCCAACCGCCGCCGCCGCCGTAGTCGTACATGATGCGCTCGCCCGCGTGGATCGGCACCCAGTCGGCGGTGTGCTTCACCTTGAACTCGTCGTCGCTGCCGTAACGGATGATCATCTCGTTCGGCGAGCCGTCGCTTGCCGCCGCAGATGCCCGGCATCGGGTACTTCATGCCGACGACGTACGTGTACACCTTCGCGTCGACGCACACTTCCTTCTCGTAGTGCGAACCGCAGATGCCGCGCCATTGGCCCGGGCCGCCGCCGTCGGTGCGGTAGTCGCGGCTCCACTGCACGTGCGGATACAGCGACTCGTTGATCTCGGCGGTCGCCTTCCAGAGGTTGCCGAAGCTCGCGTTGAGCGCGCCCCACGCGTCCATGCCCTTCGACGCGTTGCACCAGCCGGAGTAGACCTCGGCCGAGTGGTCGGTGAACGACGCGCCGGTGCGCGGATCGACACCGACGATGATCGTGGGGATGCCGGTCTTGTACGTCTGCGGCACGGCGCGGTCGGGCAGCACGTACTGCATCGCCTTGGCGATGACCTCGCCGACGTCGGCGCCGGGGTGGTGCGTGCCCGCCGAAACCGGCTTGCCCGGGTCGGGGTTCAGCAGGCAGCCCTTGGGCACGACGAGCTTGATCTGCTCGAAGAAACCTTCGTTCTTCGGGATCTCCGGATCCATCATCGCCGCGATCTGACCGACCGTGTAGCCGCGCGTGTTGCCGAACGTCGACCACGACTGCAGCTCGGGGCGCGTGTCGGTGCCGGTGAAGTCGATCGTCAGCGTCGTCGCCCGCGACCGTGACCTTCACGTGCAGGTGGATGTCGGGGTTGCCGAGCGGGTCGTGGTCGACGTACGCGTCGGCTTCGTATTCGCCGTCGGGCCACTGCGCGACTTCTTCGCGGAAGCGGCGCGCCGCGTAGTCGATCATGTAGTCGACGGACTCTTCGATCGCGCTCGACGCCGTAACGGTCGATGATGTCGCCGAGGCGCTGCGCGCCGAGCTGCGCGGCACCGATCTGCGCGCGCAGGTCGCCGATGTAGCTCGGGAATGCGGTTGTTCGCCTGCAGCGCGTACAACACGTCGCGGCGCTCGACACCACGGTCGAGCACCTTCACGACGGGCCAGCGCACACCTTCGCCCCAGATGTCGGTGGCGGTGATGTTGTAACCGCCGGGCACACCGCCGCCGGTGTCGCCGTGGTGGCACTGGATGCTCGCGATCAACACCATGCGCCGCCCGCCGGCGTCGCCGGATCGGCGGCGAACACGGGCGCGAACACGTTGTAGTCGGGGAGGTGGCCGCCACCGTGGTACGGGTCGTTGGCGACGAACACGTCGCCTTCGCGGAACTCGTCGACGCCGAGGAACTCGAGCGCGAAGCGCACGGGCAGCGTCGACGTGAGCATGAACTGCGGGATGCCGACCGACAGCGCCGCGAGCCGGCCGCGCGCGTCGAGCACGGTCGCGTTGCGCTCGTTCGACTGGTTGAGGATCGGCGTCGTCGCGGTACGCGAGACGTACTCGGCCATCTCGAAGCAGACGGTCTCCATGCCGCCGCGGATGACCTCGGCGGTGACGAGATCGACGGTCGGCGCCTCGGAGATCCGACCCCGGCTACCGGCGAGACGCACGCAGATCGACGTTCGTCATCGAGGACCACCTCCGCGCGCGAGACCTGACGCTCGCGTCAGTCGGAGTGTAGTTGCGCGGGCTGAGGCCGGGTCAGGAGCCGATGTCAGTGATGCCGGAGGGGCGCGCGACGGCCTGGAGAACGGTCGAATGGACCGGATCACTCATCGACGGGCGCAGATTGAACGTCACGTTCAACGACTGTTGGGTGTAGCCGCCGTCGTTGGATTGGCTCGCGGTGACCACCGCCGGCTTCGCGTCGGTCGAGAGGCAGTAGCCCGTCATGAACGGGCCGAGGTCGGTTTTCGTCGCGCCGCCGTCGGTCGAAACTTCGCGGTGTACCTCGACCTTCTGCCCGCTCCCGTACGCGGTCTTCCACAGTTCCCAGAAGTACATCGTGTCGGGTTCGGGGTTGCCGGATGTGTTCGGCGTTTTCACCCCGCCGGAACTGGTCAGGCCGTCGGATCCCCACGTGTCGAACATGACACTGGTGCCCGCCTGGCACGTAAAGCCGATGTTGGCCCACTCGTAACCGCCAACCCAGCTCGTCGGCGTCGCCTCGGCGAAGATCGGGAGCGGCGCGGCCGAGCCCGGATAGAAACCGATCCAGTCCATGCCCTGGGCTTGCGAGATGTCGCTGACGAGCGCCGATTGCAGGCGAACCCCGTCAGTTGCGGTCTGCGTCCGCGCCCCGCTCGTAGGGATGAGCGTCAGGGCCTGAATCATGGCCATCGACAACGGCGTGATCACGAGACCCATGATCGTGATCGTCATGACCAGCTCGACGAGCGTGAAACCGCGTTCGTCGCGCGCCGAACGTCGCGCTGCGAGGAAACGCCTCATTGGTTCTGCACCGAACTCGCGATGTCGACTGCGTAGCCGACGTTCTGTTGCGCTTGGTCGTCGATCACGACAACCTCCTTCAACACGATGTTGCCCGCCGTGCATCCCGTCGAATGTCGACACACCTCGATCGTGAACTGGCGGTTGGTTCGGGGCTCGGGATCGCCGCCGACGGCGGGCGTATTCCCGTTGTTCTGCCAGCGCAACGCACTCAACTGCCGGACGGTGATGCCGTCGGTCGCCCATGACGCGTCGTTGTTGTTCGCGGTCATGTCGATCGCTGCGGACGGCGCGTAGATCACGCCGCTGACGTGGAACTTGGTACTCGATCCGCCGCCGTTGTCGATGAGCAACAGCGCGCAGTCTTGCGCGTCGCCGGCGCCACCGGTCTGTGAGCTGTTGCCCGAGTTGTTGCCGTAGGCGTCGTCGGTTTGGAACGGCTTGGCGCCCGTCGAGTTGATCGTGCCCCAGTCGTAGTCGAGCCAGTCGTAGCCCTTTTGCGCTTGGGCAACGCCCTTGTATCCCGTGGCTGAGGTGTAGGGCACGAGGTAACCGTTCGGCCACGCAGTTCTCGTTGTTGCACAGCCTTCGATCGGCCGCGGCGTCGGTGAGCCGGCGCGGTATTGGATGTTGAAGACGATGCCGGAAAGGTCGGCTTCCTTGAGGTCGGCGTTCTGCTTCGTCGCCACCATGTACTCGACCTTGGCGCCGGCCCACGCTTCTGGCGAGCTCATGTCGTCGGTGAGGTCGCGCTGGAAGCTCCAGTCCTCACCGGTCGAGTCCGGATGGTCGATCGTCGAGTTGATGTTGCCCCACGTGAACGGGCATGCGTTACCGCTCGGGCCAGTGCTCACAGAGTTGAGTCCCGGTTGGTAGTCGGTGAGGTTCGAGGGGTTCGACGGGAACGCGCCGACCGACGTGTTGGCGTCGGGCGGTGAGTACGCGGTGCACGGCGGAAGCCCTTGGCCGTTGTTGACCTTGCTATTCGACGCCTTTGTGCTCCAGATCGACGACGCGTACGCGTTGGAACCCGAGTTCACGTTCACGCTGGGGCTGATCTTCAGGTTGACGCTGGAGATGTCGCCGGCCGAACTCGAGAGCGAACATCCCGCCGGCAACACCTTCGGCAACGGCTGCGGCACGATGCCGCCTCCGGTCCACGCGCCCGGGTTCGAGCCCGTGTGCGTGACGGAGAACGTCATCTTGTCGGCCGAGATCGTCGCGATCGCGATGCCGGCCTGCTTGTAACCGTTCTGGTTCGCGTTCCACACCGACACGGGGTCTCCGACCTTCATGTTGATCGGGTTGGAGAGCGTGTAGGTGATGGTGCCTTGGTTCCCCGCGGACCACACCGCGTTGGTGACGACGGGGAATGCGCACGGACCCGGTGTCGTCGAGTTCGCGGGTGTGGACCCGATGACTTGGCCCTCGCGGTGGTGCACGGTCACGTCGGCGTGGGTGATCAACGAGCCCGGTGGGATTTGATTCGCACCGGTACCGACGATGTTCGTCGGAAGGTAGAACGCGACCTCCGACTGCGACCATCCCTGACTGGTGAAGATCGCGCTCATCTGCTGCGGGTGACCGTTCGTGGGGTCGGGGTTCGAGAAGTTCGAGCCGGTGGGCGTGCTCCAGTCGGTGTTCGTCCATATCGGCCCGCTGCTCGGCGCCGAGTCACCGGAGTCGTACGTATACGCGGTGTCCGCGTTCGTGATGTTCTGCGAATTGAGCGCGAGCGTTGGCGGTGTGCCGGCCGAGTCTTCCGACATTCCATAGATCGCGATGCCGAGATTGTGGCCCGGCGCGGTCGCCGACGAGTAACACGTTGCCGAGTTCGGATCGGCCGCGCACGCCGGGTCGTTGTCCCAGTTGGGGAACTGGTCTTGGCGGCTCGCGCAGAGCTCATTGAACGACGAGTGGGTTGCCGTCGTTCCCCACGCGACGGTCGAGAACCCACCGAAGATGAACTGCACGCCCGGCAACGATCGGTCGCAACCGCCGGGGAACGGCGGCGACGGCCGGCCGTCCCATGACACGTCGAAGTTCATCCCGTTCATGAACGCGAGTGATGCGTCGTTCTTGTTCGTCACCGTTGAAGGCGCCGTGACGTTGAACGTCGCTTTCATCAGGTTCACGTACTCGGGGTGGTTGATCATCGTGTCGGGCGTGGTCGTGCACGGCGGCAACGGCTGGCCGTTGGTCGCGCCGGTGGTGCCGCTGGAGTTGGGCGCGGCCGCCCAGTCGGCCGCGGTTCCGCACGGGAACCCGGCGCCCACCGAGTCGACGTACGCGCCGTCGCCGTTCTTGTTGTTGATGTTGAGGGGATCGCACCCGTTGAGCAGATCGATTTTCACCGGCGAGCCGACAACCGGATGCGACGGGTCCAGCTCGGCGCCGTGAAGACCGTTCGGCAAGTGGATGTAACACGACGGACCACCGCTGATCGTCAACTTGAGCTCGGCGCCGCCACCGTTGTTGTACTTGTCGGTCGTGGTCAGGTCCTTGTACCACGTTGTCGCGTCGGGCGGCGGAGACGTTGTCGCGAGTTGACCCGTGGTGTACGCGGAGACGTCGTTGTGGTCGCCGGGCGTCGAGTACGCGACTTGGACGTCGTAGGAGTCGACCTTCTTCATGTTCTGGGCCGAGTCGGTCCCGTCATTGTTCTGGGGGATCGGCGTTTGGAGATCGCCCCAGATCACGCCGTCCGAGCCGTTGCCGCCGTTGCCTGACCACAGCGACGTTGCCGCCGACTGGTCGTCGATGTCTTTGGCCGCCGCGATCGTGTCCCAGCCGTTCTGGTTCACGGGGCTCGCCGACTCGGGGAACATCTCTCGTGCGGGTTGCGTGCACGCGAGGATGTCGGCCTTCACAGTGCTTGGTTCGTGCGTGGTCGACGACAAGCACGGATTCCACGTGTCATACGTGCCGGTCGCGGTGTCGTAAGGCGTACTCCCGCCCACGATCTCGTCGGGTTTCGTGCAGTTGTTGGTCACCGGCCAACAGCCCTTCGGCGCGAGCCACGTTGTGGCGGCCGAGCCCTTGGTGTTGCCGGTCAGGTCGCGGAAGTCGAAGTAATAGATGCCGGGCCGGAACCAGATCAGCGAGTCGGGACACGCCGCCATGAGACTGTTCAAGTCGGCGGCGTTGTCGTACCACGCCGCGAAGACATCGCGTTTCAGGTTCGTTCCCGCCACGGATTCCTGTAACGGCGCGGTGCCGGCCGCGTTCATGATCTTCATCGCGGGCATGACCGCGTACCCGTTTGCGCACAACGTCGCGGGGTTGAGCGTGCAGTTCGCAGTGTTCGCTCCGTACGTACCGTCGTTGTTGTTGTGGGTCGGGTCCCAACAGTTGTTGCTCGAACACGGGGTACGCGGGAACGACGGGAAGCTGTTCTTGATGGTCGTCAGGTCTTCGCCGGCAGTGCCGCCGATCGTGTTGCAGTTTGCAACCGACGTCGAGTTGTTGACGATCGGAAGCTTCGACGTGTCGATCGGCTCGTGCACGTAGTCCGGGTCGGTGAGCATGCTTGCCTGCGTGGGATCGTTGTTCGTGAACGTGCCGCCAACCGGCTGGTTCCACGCGTTCGCGGTGTTGTTGCAATGCAGGTTCGTGTAGCTCCCGGTGCCCGGATTCTGCGGGTTGTAGTTCGCGTAGATGCCGGTCGGCGCATGGTTCACATCCCACGGAGGCGACGGGAGTCCGCCAAATCCAGCTGAGTCGACGCCCGCGCCTTGGCCGCAGTCGACGCGAGACCAAATCGGCCCCGCGACATCGAGCTCGCGCGTGATGCCGTTCGAGATGTTGCTCAGCACGATGCTGCTGTTGCTCTCAACGAGCGGGACCGAAGGGTTCACGGTCGTGCTCGTGCCCTTGATGTAGAGGCCGCCCGGGCAGCCGCTCGCGTTTTGCGTCGCGCACGGCTCCGAGTTCGACTCGCCCGCGTTGCGGCCGACGAAGAGTCCTGACTCGCAGCGGTCGGCACCGGGAAAGCTGGTCTTGTCTTGGTAGTCGTGGAAGTCGTTGCAGAAGGGCGCCCAGAAGTTCGGGCTGCTTGCGCTCGGCGTTGCAGCGTTGTCGGTACCGGTCACGATGCCGTTCGTGTGGCCAGCTGTCTTGTAGGGAGTCGTCGACAGCAGATACGGCAGTCCGGTGCTACCGGTGTAGCCCTCTCCGCCCAGGGTGATGATCGACGCGTCTTGCGAGTACGGCGCGTTTTCCGAGAGTGCAGCCGAGCCCTTGTCGGCCTCGCAGTAAACGTCGTACGTGCCGGTCGAGTCGGACGTCACCGCGCTTCCGAGGCTCTGCCAATTGGAACAGAAGCCCGGGTTTTGGGGGTTGGCGTACGACGACATGCCCGACGTCGCGTTGTAGCGCATGCCCTGAATCGTGCTCTCGGCGAGTTGCTCGGCGTTGATCTGCACGGTTCGCGTGGCGACGTACGCGTGCTCGGCCGCCGGTGCACTCGAGACCTGATTCAGAACCGCCGTGCCCGCGATCGCGATGACGATGATCAGCACCAGCGCGAGCACCAGCGCGCTGCCGCGTTCGTCACGTCGATGGTGACGAAGGCAGTTCCGGAAGCGGCGCGCGATCACGACGAACCGTCGCGCTTCGCGATCGTGGACGTGACCTGGATCGTGGGTGAGCCGCTCACGGTCACGGTGAGCTGGATCAGTTGGGCCCCGGTGTCACCCGTCGCGACGATTCCCGACGAGTTGCAATGGGTTCCATCTTGCACACCGTTGTTGCCGTTCGTGTTGTCGAGCCACGTCGACACGTCGTCGGTCGCGCCGCTCTTCCAGAAGTACACAACGGGCGCGGTGTCGATCGTGCCGGCGGTCGGGGCGCTGCGCGTGGCGGCGTAGTCGTCAGCGTTCGCGTAGCCGGGCACGCCGGCGCAGTCTTGGTACGGCGCGGCGCGCACCGCGTCGGCGTACCGACGCAGTTCCGTCTCCGCGAGCGTGGTGCGATTCGCGTAATCGGAGCCCTTGATCATCGTGAAGATCGCGCCGCACATCGTCACGATCACCGCGCCGAGGATCCAGACCGTGATGAGCATCTCGACGAGCGTGAAGCCGCGTTCGATCGCGTCGTCATCGGATGCGCGAGCACGCAAACGGCTCCCAGACCGTGCATTCACCTCCGGTATGTCGGGCGTTGGCCGGACGCAGTGAAGCCCGAATTACCCGAAGTTGACCGGGGTCACATTCGCGGCTTACGCGCCGACGGGGCCGATCACCAGGTCAGCGAGGCGATCGAGGTGCCACCCGGTCGTGCCGAGCAGGTACTCGTCGGCCGTGGCCCGGCGCAGATAGAGGTGCAGGTCGTGCTCCCACGTGTAGCCGATGCCACCGTGGATCTGGATGCCGTCCTTCAGGATCCGGCGGGCCGCCTCGCCGGCCGCGGCCTTCGCGACATGGCACGCCCGCTCGCGATCGGCGTCAGCGGCGTCGACGGTCATCGACGCGTAGTGCACGGCCGCCGTCGACCGTTCGAGCGCGAGCGACATGTCGGCGAGCTTGTGCTGGATCGCTTGGAACGACCCGATCGGCACGTCGAACTGGTAGCGCTCTTTCGCGTACGCGAGCGCCATGTCGAAGATGCGGCGCGACGTACCGACCATCTCGGCGGCCAGACACACGTACGCGCGGTCGCGCCACGCCGCGAGCTGTTCGGCATCGAACGGTTCGAAGCCGGCCGAAGGCGCGTCGACGCGGAACAGCCGGCGCGAAAAGTCGACCTGCGAAACGAGTTCTCTCGTGCACGTCGGCGGCGTCGACAACTGCGATCGTCGGCCCCGGTCCGACGAAGGCGATCTTGTCGACACGATCGGCTTCGAGCACGTATGGCATCGTCGGGTCGTCGACGAGTGCGACCGTGCCCGTGTTCTCGTCGTCGCCGGTGAGCGCGCTGTAGAGCACGGTCGCGAGGAACGGTCCGGGCGCGGCCGCGTAGCCCGTTTCTTCGAGAAACAAGCAGCAATCGCTGCCCGGGCCCGTACCCAGCGGCGTGTACTCCGAGAGATGACGCCACAGTTGCTCGTACACGCTCGGGTCGTCGATGTGCTCACGCACAAGCGAGGGCGGGCACTCGCGCTCGATGAGCTTGTGCGCGGTGTCGCGCAGCAGCTCCTGGTCGGGGGTAAGCGAGAAGTCCATCAGCGGCGGCGGGAGTCCGAGTACTCGTTGGGCGATGATGTTCCGTTGGATCTCGGAACTGCCGCCCGCGATCGTGTTCGCGAACGACATGAAGAAGCCGTGTACGAAGCGTTCGGTCGGCACGCCGTCGGTGACCGGCGCCGAGGTCCCGATGATCTCCATGCCGAGTTCGAACGCGGCCTTGCCCGCTTCCGACGTCGCCATCTTCATGTAGCTGTGCTCGGGCGCGCTGGAACCCTGCGCGAACGACGCGAAACCCTTGTAGCCAAGGGCGCGCAGCGACGACGCGTTCTCGTACGCCGAGGCGATCTTGCGCCGCACGAGCGGATCGTCGGCCCGGCCGTGGTCTTTGGCGAGCTGCGACGAGCCCGTCGATCGTCTGCTCGAAGCGGGCGACGCCCTCGACCCACAAGCCGGCGCGTTCGTGGGCGAGCGAACCTTGCGTGATCGTCCAGCCGCCGTTGAGCTGGCCGACGATGTTCTCGCGCGGCACGACGACGTCGGTGAAGAACACTTCCGCGAAGCCGGCGGTGCCGTTGATGTGACGCAGCGGTCGAATCTCGATTCCCGGCGTGTCCATCTCGATGATCAGCAGCGAGATGCCTTTGTGCTTCGGCAACGTCGGGTCGGTGCGCACGTAGCAAAAGCACTTCTGCGCAATCGACGCGTAGCTCGTCCAGACCTTCTGGCCGTTGACGACGAAGTGGTCGTCGCGCAGTTCGGCGCGCGTTTGCAGCCCCGCAAGATCGGAGCCGGCGTTCGGTTCGCTCATGCCGATGCACCAGATCGTGTCGCCGCGAATCGCCGACGGCACGAGCTGCTTCTGTTCGTCGTTGCCGTACTCGAGCAGGCTCGGCGCGACGATCGCGTAGCCGGGGAAGTGACTCGACCGCAGCAGCCGGCGCTTGGCCAGCGTCTCGAGATAGATCAGGGTTTGTACCGGCGTGCAGTTCCGGCCGCCGAGCTCGGGCGGATAGCCCGGGCACCATCCAGCCGTTGTCGAAGAGCGTGGCCTGCCAGTCGCGCATGAACTGCGGCACGAGCTCGCGTTCGCCGTCGAGTTCGGCATCGCCTTGGAAATCGAACCCCTTCGCCATCTCCTCGGGGGTGTTGGCGTCGAGGAATGCGACGAGCTCGTCGCGAAAGGCCTCGTCAGCCTCGTTCCAGGCCAGTTTCACGCGATAACCCTGACGTGCACGTCAGCAAACCTAGCGGCTCTCCCTCCCTGCGCGCTCAGCCGCCGCGATCTCGTCTTCGAGGGCGTACAGAACGGGGAGCGCGGCCTGGTCCTTGGTCCGATTCGCCGCGACGACCACTGCGACAAGAGAGATCGCGATGAGCACTCCGTTCATGATTGGGTTCCTCCCCAATCGTGCTCGTTACACGCGAGCGACGAATGATTGACGGCGGGTCACCGCGGACACGGCGCTCGTCATCTGCCATGCAGTTGTGCGACGGTCAGCTGGTCCGGTCGTCGTGGTTCCAGTGCTCGTCGTGCGAGTCGGCCTTTGCAACACTGCGACTCCGATGTAGCCCGTTGCGATGAGGATGCCGGGCACACAGGCACGGAAGAGGTTCAGTGACGTGAAACTCCAAGGTCGGGATTACGCCGCACCAGTCACCTACCCGCAAGGTCACGCCGCGCGGCGTCGAATCGGCCAAAGAGACGGGGAATCACTTTTCGCCGGGCTCCGTGTGCCCGAAAGGGTTCCCTTCGAGGGCCGCCACGGTTGATCCGCTTCCGTTCGGGTGTACCTTTCGATTCAAGAACGCGACCAAGCCCCGGACCCTGGCCATTTCGCCCTCCAAGCAAATGAGGCGGAAATGCTGGGTACCTGTTACGCACGCGGTGAGATCGACCGTGCTACCGCACCGATTCTGCGAGCCGACCTTCGCCACACGATCGACCGCAGCGATACTGAACGTGTCGTTGTCGACTGTTCCGCCGTTACGTTCGCTGATTCGGCCTGCTATCACGCGCTCGTCGAGGCGACCTCCTACGCCAGAGACCACGGCCATTCCCTCGTGATCCGCAACCCATCTCCGTCGTGCGCACTCTTGCTTTGCGTCTGCGATTGGGATGGCCTCTGCCTCGAAGACGCTGAGAGGTGGCAATGAGACGAGCAGTCGTCGGCGTCTCGGCAAGCTGCCCCGACGCGCGCGTTCCCGATCTGCTCGGCAACACCGGGGGGTGAGCTGACTTATGTCCGGTATCGCCATCATCACCGAAGCCTGCATCGATGTGAAGGATCGTGCGTGCGTCGATGTGTGTCCCGTGCAATGCATCTATGAGTTCGATCCCAAGGACAACCTGTTGTTTTCTGAGGTCGAGGCCGGGAGCGGAGCGATCGAAAACAGGCATGCGCCAAATCCCGAATCGATCGCCATCTTCGGCGACAGCATCCTTTACGTGAATACCGAAGAATGCACGTCGTGCACCGCGTGCTACCAGCCCGATGTGTGTCCCGTCGGCGCGATCTACCCTGAAGAGGTCGTCCCCGATGGGTCGTCCAGATCGAAGTACAACACTCAAGATCAGAACAAGGGCCACGACCACACGTACTTCGTACAACTCAGCCACGGCGTCTTCGCCGACTAATGGCCGCTGACGGCGGCGTAGCGGTGAGAGGAAGCGGGGCTTTCGCAGACCAGTGTCGAGCTTCGTCGACATGCACGCGGCGGCGAGCGCGGGAAGGAACCGGCGAACAATGCGCATCGGGAAGGCGTGAAGCTGGTACTTCATGCCCGTGCATGTGACCACGACTTCTGTTCTCGATATGACTGCAGGCCGGCGCGTCGTGCTCGCGTTGGCAGCCGGATTCGTGTGCGGCGTTGCCACCGCGTTTGTCAGCGCGTGGCAGGTCGCTCTTCTGGTCGGGTGGGACGGTGCGGCTGCCGTCATGCTCGCGATGGTGTGGGGCGTCGTGCCGCGCCTCGACGAGGACGCGACGCGTTCCCATGCAACTCGCGAGGACAGCAGTCGTCGCGCGGCCGAGCTCGTTCTCGTCGCCGCGAGCGTGGCGAGCCTGGCGGCGGTCGCGCTCGACCTCATCAAAGCGTCTCACGAGTCCGGTATGACGAAGTTCGTTCTCACGACGGCAGCGATCGGCACCGTGGCGCTGTCGTGGGCGACGGTCCACACGGTGTTCGCGCTCCGATACGCGCACGAGTACTACACGCCGCCGGTAGGTGGCATCGATTTCAAGACCGAAAAGGAAACGCCAATTTACGTCGACTTCGCGTACGTTGCCTTCACCGTCGGTATGACATTTCAGGTGTCGGACACCGACATTCAGCAACGCAAGGTGCGCGCAACGGTACTCCGACACGCGCTCCTCGCGTACCTCTTTGGCGCCGTGATCATCGCGGTGACGATCAACGTCGTCGCGACACTCTTTCAGTGACTCAACGCGCAACGCTTCGTGAGACGCGACGAACGACCTACGAAAGCCGTTCGTCGATCCGGTAAACGGAGACGTGGTTCGTGCTCGTCGGACCGAACGGCGTGCGCCGCCAGTCGGCCCAACGATCCTCAAGTCTCATGCCGGCCATGCGCGCCATCAGGTCGAGCTCCATCGGCCACGCGTAATGATGTGTGACCGGGAACACCCGCACACCGAGCTCACCCCCGAGCACGATCTGCTGCGTCGCGAGGGTCTGTGTTGCGGGGTCATGCTCCGCAGCGACAAGGCCGACAAATCCGGGTGAGAGTCGGCGCGGCTGGAGACTGGCGCCGACCGGCAAGTTCGTGGGAACCCACGCCTCGACGACGAATCGTCCGTTCGGACCGAGGTGATAGGCGGCGGTCTCGAAGCAGCGCACCTTCGCGTCTTGGTCTTCGAGAGCGAAGATGGTGTTGATCGCCAAAACGACCAGTGAGAACCCGCCCGGCCGGCCCACGCGGACCTCGGAGAAATCCGCGACCGTCGTCGACACGCATTCACCGCCCGGTTTTTCTCCCAAGAGCTTCAACATCTGTTCGGAACCGTCGACGCCGTGCACGGCGAGACCACGATCGCAAAGCGGAAGCGCGAGGCGCCCCGTCCCCACCCCCAACTCGAGAACAGGTCCGGCCTCGGCGAGCATCACGAGTTGCTCGACGGCGTCGTCGGTTTCGAATGCCTGCCCGTAAATCGCGTCGTACTCATCGGCGATGTGCCGGCCGTACTCGCCAACATCGGACTCATACATGACGATCTCCACGGGTCAACTGCGAGACCACCGAACCGGTCGACTGCCTCGGAGTGCTCCACCCAGGAATCGGCGCGAGCAACGCCGTCCGGTCGATCGCCCACGCATCAAGGAGTGCCGCCGACATGCGCCGTTCGACCTCGACGAGCGCCCGCGCACCAAACATCACCGCGCCCGCCTCGGAGGGCTCCGCGTCAAGAAATCCCGCGACAAGTTCTTCGCGTGCGACGCACTCGTGCCATGCATCCGCGGCAACGTGGACGTCGTAAAACCTTCGTGCCTCCGGTCTCACACCAAGACGCTCAAGGGCGTCTGCATATCGACTCATCGGACCCACTGACGTCATCTCGAACAGCGCGAGGTGTCCGACGCACGCGGCCCGCCACCGGCGGTGCAATCCGAACATCGAGACAAGATTCCCTGTCGCGAGCGTCGAGCCGGGGAGCAAGTCGAGATAGGCGCCATACGAACTGTCGAGATTCAAGGCCCGCATCGTCTCGGCAAAAAGCACCGAATGCATCGCGCTCGCCGTACCTTCGCCGTATTCGTCGTGTTGGATCGCGACCGCCGCCGCCTTGGCTCGCCCAGTCAGCCGGGGAATCATCCAGGTGTGCGGATCGGCCTCTTTCAGCTGATACGCCGAACGGTGCACACAGAACTCTCGCATGTGGTTCTCCGTGCCCTTTTCCGACATGAACCGCGACAACGACGGTCCGACATCGCGCGCCGCAAGAGCCAGGAGCTCCGACTGGACGGCGTTCGGTCCTATCCGTGAGATAGATCCGAGTTCGTCGATCAATCGACCAACAAAACAGTGTTCGAGAGCGGCCCGCAGTGCGAGCAGTTCGGGCGCCCACTCCCACCCCTGATCCACGTTGGCGAACGAGCGATAGTGCAACTCGTAACAGATCGTCAACGCCAACTGCCCGTCGTCATCACACAGAAAGTCCTGCGTGTGAAGCTTCGGATGTCGAAGCGGCCCGGGCGCTCGTCCGAGCGCGTCGAGGACCGTCTCACTCACCGGACCGCGCGCAACCGGAAGGCTGGGAGCGTGAGGACGCGTCACCTCGGCGGCTCGCTCTGATCGAGGTGCACGCGAGCAGGTGCATTGGACGGGTCAATCGTCTTCGGACAGCCGGTCTCGTCGCCCTTGCTTTCGCGCTTGACATCATCGTCTTCGGTGAGGTCACCGGCCACCTGTTTGACACGGCCCTTTCACTTCGTCACTCGTGCCATCGTTGATGTTCCCTCTTCCTTGTCGTGATGAGTTCCCCGCGCTTGTGGTCTCCGAACTGCACGAAGCAAACGCTTCGGGAGCGCAGACCCCGTCGGACCAGCTACACCCGTGAACTCGGTGTGTCCGGTCGGCCTTGCGCGTGGCGCTCGGAAGGTTGGTTGTACCCGTACGTCAGAACGTCAAGCACTTTGGCAGCTGACTTCGAGCGGCGCGGGTGGGAGATGCACGCGATGCAACACACCGGATGGGCCGGCGACCGACAGCGGCCCCTACCTTTCGTGAGGTCGAATTGGGTAGGGCGGTCGCCGTTGTCGGTGCGCGTGTCTTCGGTTGTCATTGCCGAGAGGTCGTGTGTGGAGGGGCAAGCCGACGGCCTCGCGCCGGAAAGTGCAGCGCTGCGTGACCGGTCGGACTCGTTACAAGGGGACCGCGCGCAATCGGTCGAACAGCGTCGAAGGGCGCTGGAAGGCATGGCCGCACGCGCCGAGCGAATGTCTACGGAACCTCAATACTAGAAATAGATTGCTAGTAATGGTCAACCAGCGTAGACTGAGAGCGGTCTCGGGTTCTCGGTCTGCTACAGGGTCGTGCCGTCGTGACCAAGAGAGGTGTGACGAGATGGCCTTCATCTTTGCGGTATTCCTCATGGTGGGTGCCCTGATCTTTTCTTTCGCGATCCCGCCGCACCATCTCTTCCAGAGGCGACAAACCGTGCCGCTGCGGGTAGACGACCCGACAAGTCCGACTCGCAGCGAAGAGACGCAATGAGCGTCGTAATCCTCGTGGTCGTCCTGGCGCTCGTGAGCGCGGCGTTCGCAATCCGCCGCACGTCTGTACACCGTCGCCATGCCCGCGCAGATCGGCGCGAGCGCGCGTTACACCGCGTGTGCTCGCCTGATCCGACTGTGCGACCGGGAGAACAAACTTCAGGTGGAGCCGGCGCCATGAGACGACGGGCCGCAACGACGAACGAGCGCGCTTCCACCTCGAGGCAGGTCGCGACATGACATATACGGAACAGGGCAGGGAGATCGCAGTCCCGCAAGAAACGCAGGCGCGCACGTCAAGGGTTGGCTTCGGAGCGATCGTCGCTCTTCTCGGGGCGGGGGTGCTGTTGGTCTTCGTTCTGCAGAACACAAAAAGTGTCGATGTTGAGTTCCTGTCATGGACATTCGCGTGGCCGCTCTCGTTCCTCCTCGCCGTTTCGGCGGTTCTCGGCGCGATGGCGGCGTATGGCATGGGCGTTGTGCGACGCCATCGACGGCGCGCGCTGCGCCGGGAAAGCTGACCGCGGTGAGCATGATCCACAACATTTGTCCGTACTGCCGGAGCGACACCGTGATGGTCAAGGACCGCAAGTCGCGGCGCTGGCATGCATGCGAGGCCGGCACGACGGCGCGTCATCGATGCGCGCACTGGCGCAACGCCGACGTCGACGCGCATACCCCTCATGAGCCGGAAGAACACGAACAAGAACACGAGCAACAACTTGCACGCGCCGCCGACGACGGCTGGCCGAACGACGACCTGGTCACCCGTAGCCCGAAAACCGTCGCCTCGGAACGCGGCGCCGGATCGACCAAGGTGGCGACCACGTGACGCCCCATGACTTTCGTGCCCTGTCGTTTCGCATCATGACGGACGGCACGCCAAGCGCGCGCCACATCTTCTCGACACCGAGATCCACTTCGATGCCCGCTTGCGGGCGTTGGACGAGGTTGACGATCGATCTGTGCGCGTCCACCACACGACGACCGGAATGCTCGTCGCGAGCTCTCTTCGTCGTCGGCATCGCGAACAAGAAAAGGAGCCGTCTCATGGTCCTCTGGGATATTGACCGCTACGAGCAGTTGCAAGACGCTGCGTGGGCGCTTGAACTCCTCGCGAACGAACAACGCGTCCTCGACGACACGCGGACGGGCGTGCGACCGGCCGCGATGAGTCGCACGCGGGCGCGTGCGTTGCGCCAACAAGCGGCCGACCTGCTGGCGCAGTACTGGGTGCCGCGGTCGCCGATCACCCGCTGATTCCGCAACTCGACCGCAGACCGACGAGGCAGCGGGCACGGACCGCTCCCGATCGACGTGCGAAACGAGCATGCATTGCGCGGGATACCCGTCGCGATCGTGACTGAAGAGCGCGTTTGGGGAATACGGTCTTTGTCTGGTCTTCGCGACTCGTCTCTTCCGCGCGCTGTTTCTGCGACTGGATCGTTCTGCCGACTATGCTCTTGTTGTTCACGTCACCGGGCGTGTGGACGGCGACCGAGTCCCCGTTCTCGCCTGCACCCTTTCGATGGTGGCGTTCCGACGGAGGAGCGCGTGATGACGGAGGCGGACGCCGATCGCAATGCTCGCGTCGCGGCCGCGCTCACCGCTGGCGAGGATGACCCCAACCACGTGTTGTGCGCAGCTGTGGCCGCGCTCGTCCGCGTCTCCGGCGCGGGCGTCGTGTTGATCTCCGGCGGTCGCACCTTGGGCAACGTTTGCGTTTCTGATCCGGTCGCGGAGGCCGTGGAGGAAGTGCAGTACACCTTGGGTGAAGGTCCTTGCGTCGACGCATGCCATTCGAAGCAGATGGTGTTGGTGCCCGATCTGGCTGAGGCTGCAATCGTGCGCTGGCCCGGCTTTCGGGTCGCCGCGCAGGCTCAAGGCATTCGGGCCGCGTTCGGGTTCCCATTGCTCATCGAGACCGTTTGTATCGGGGCGCTCAACCTCTACAACCATCAGCCCGGCGAACTGAGCCATGAGCAGCTCGCGGACGCGGTCGTCGCGGCGGAGGTCGCAGGGCGCATCGTCTTAGGTTGGCAAGCGGTCGCGGGTCCGGGTTCGCTGGCCTGGCAGCTCGAACAGGTTCCGGTACACCGCGCCGTCGTGCACCAAGCCGCGGGGATCGTGTCGGTGCAAGCCGCGATCTCGGTTGACGACGCACTGGTGCTCTTGCGCGCGCACGCGTTTGCCAACGACCGAGGGATCACCCACGTCGCCGACGACGTCGTGGGCAGACGACTGCGCTTCGACGCGCCGCCGACCTCGCTCGACTCGTAGACTCACGCCGTCACCTCGGAGGCAGATATGGCTCGAGAAGATCGCCTGGCGGAGACCTTCGTGACGCTCGCCGACACGCTCGTCGACGACTTCGACATCATCGACTTTCTGCAAGTGCTCGCCGAACGGTGCGTCGAACTTCTGGACGTCTCTGCCGCCGGCATCATGCTCGTCGATCAACAGGGCGTCTTGCGACACGCGGCGTGCTCAGACGAACAGATGCGTCTCGTCGAACTCTTCGAGCTCCAGATCGAGGAAGGACCGTGTTACGACGCCTACCGGCAGCAGGCGCCCGTCGTGTGTAGCACGTCCGAAGAAGCAGCCCAACGCTGGCCCCGTTTCGCGGCACACGCCCACGACCACGGTTTTGCTGCCGTTGCCGGTGTGCCGATGCGTCTACGCGCCCGCGCAATCGGCGCGCTGAACCTGTTCTCAACCCAAGAAACCATGCTTGGCGATGACGATCTCCGCGTCGTCCAAGCCATGGCCGACGTAGCCACGATCGGCATCCTGCAAGAACGGACAATCCGCGACACGACCGCCGTGACGGCGCAGCTCGAAGGCGCACTCGGATCCCGCGTCGTCATCGAGCAAGCCAAAGGCGTCATCTCCGAACGTGACGGGATAAACGTCGACGCAGCATTCGCCATTATCCGCAACTTCGCACGCGCTCACAACCGCCTGTTGAGCAACACCGCCCGCGACGTCATCGACGGCCGCCTCTCGATCGACGAACTCAAGGCAACACCACCGAAGCGATCCGCCGAGCGCACCTGACGCGTCGCGCGCATCCAACGCTCGTGGGCGATAGACCCGCTCTCGCCCCGGCCGAGCTCGTCGAGCACGGCCGCAACACGGACGTCTTTGTGCGCGTCGATCCGGCCGATCACGCGCTGGGATTCGTCGTCGTTTTCGGTCATCAAGGATGTGCCGCTTGTTCTGTTGAAGGTGGAGGCGGCAGGCACTTGGCCGGGCGGGTGGACAAGACAGGGAGTGGGCCTGGATGCACAGGAGCCGCTTCGGTCACACGTTTGCACGACGGGCCGAACTCTTCCGAGTTGTGGCCTTCGTCTTCCGGGAAGTTCTTCCTGCGCGCGCTCTCTCAGTGAAGAGAGTTCGTCAAGCGGGCTTTAGCCAAGGACCTCAACGCGACCGGCGAACCGCGTGCGCAGGACTGTGCCGCCCTTTTCCGTGACGACCCCACGCGGCCATGGAGGACTGACCTTGCCATCGAACGAAGTGACACCGTGCAAGGTGACCACGTTGCCATCCATTTCGTAGCCGGCCGCGATCACCTCGTGCTCTTCGGGGCTATTGAGCGCGGAGAACCGGAGTTTCGGCATGCGCCCCACCGTAGTCTTCTACCGTGTTGCCGCCGTCGTCGGGCGAGTCGCCAAAGGAGTGCGAGAGTTGCGGGCCGGCCCGAATCGACCGTCGTATCTGCCCGTTCTGCATTCGCGTGACAGCGCCGGCGCGCAATCTGAACAGTGCGGAACCCTGCAATTATAGAAATGAATTGCTAGTTTCATATTGCAGAAGTAGTCTGACGCAACGGATGACGGATTCCCTGATGGACCGCTCGGTAGTGGTTTCAGTTGCACCGACGGTCTGAGCGGGACGTGATGATCGCTCAACGCAGGAGTAACGAAAGGCGCTTCGGCCTCGCAACCGCAGACGAAAGCCGCGCCGCCTGAAGCGACCGTTTGCGCCGGCTCCCGGATGCAGGAAACTGTGACGCGGGAGGAGTTCGATACTCAAGAAGGCTCAGATTCTGGCGAGTTGACGCGCACGCACCTGCGGCGCTTCGTCGTTCCGCTGCGAGCCCGCGATGGGCATGTCCTGCAGCGAGAAACCGTCATCCTCGCGGCGTAAGCGCAGGTTGAAACTACGGGCGCGCCAATCGGACGTGCTCTCAATGGAAGAGAGACAGCGCAATGGCAATGGGTCAGACACTTCAGTTCGCAGGCGCCGGCATCGACAAATACGACGAGGTTCAGGACGCGCTCGGATGGCGCGACGGCATCGGCGCCCCCGAGGGCCTGCTCGCCCACGCCGCCGGGCCGACGGACGATGGCTTCTGCGTCGTGGAGTGGTGGAGGGCACAGAGCGACTGGGACAAGTTCTTCTCGGAACGGCTCATGCCGGCGTTCGAGAAGGTCGGCGATATCCCTCAGCCTCAGGTAACGCGTTTTGACGTGCACTCGAGGTATATCGCGTCCTGACACCACACGTCGCGTTGGAGCCGGCCGCCCGCACAGCCACGCCGAAACAGGCGCGGCAACTGAGAGGAGCAAAAGCCGAAGCCAAGGCACTCGAAGCCGGACTTCCGTCAAACGTCGCGTTGCCGATCCGTGCGGCTACGAACGATCACGAACTCGGCATCTGCATCTGGGAAGGCGAATCCGTCGAGGCCGTGCGCAAAGTCGTCGAAGGTGCGGTCGGACCCTGGGCGACGAACGAATACTTCGAGATGCACGTCGACGGACTCACGCCAAGCCTCGGCAAGTAACTCCGCCACCGCCCGGGTGCGCTGTCGAGCGTTCGCCGTCGCGTCGTATTCGCGGTTCACTGCCATGTCGCCACAGAGATATTGTTCGCTCGGGTCGAGCGAACGAGGCGAGCGGCGGGCGTTCGTCTCGGGTTCTTACGGCGGGATCGGAGCAGCACATGGCCGTCTCGTTGGCACTCGCGTGCGCGTTCCTCGCCGCCGTGAGCTACGGCATCGCCTCGGTGATGCAGGCTGCGGCCGCCCGCGACGTCGCGCGCCGTGCGAACCTCGATCCGATGCTTTTGGTCCGACTCATGCGCGAGTTGCCTTATGTCGGCAGTCTCGCGCTCGATCTCTTCGGTTTTGTTGCTTCAGTGGTTGCGTTGCGCACGCTGCCACTGTTTGTTGTCCAGTCGGCAGTGGCCGGCAGCGTCGGTGTCACAGCAATCTGTGCGTCGCTCGTGTTCGGGATTCGTTTGCTCCGCTACGAACGGGTCGCGCTCGTCGCGCTCGTGGTTGGCTTCGCACTGCTCGCCATCTCGGCCCGGCCCGAGCGTGCGGCTTCGCTCGGTCCGGCCGCTCAGTGGATCCTTGTCAGTGGCGTCGTCGTCGTGGCCGCCGCCGGCGCTTTCAGCGCGACACTCGACGACCGAAAAGCAAGTATCGGGCTCGCGTTGTGCGCCGGAATCAGCTGGGCGAGCACCGGTATCGCCGCCCGCGTCCTGCAGATACCGTCGCCGGCAACGCATGTGCTGATCGATCCGGTCGCGCTCTGCCTCGTTGCCTACGGCATCCTCGGCGTGCTCCTGTTCGCGACGGCACTCCAACGCGGATCCGTAACCGCGACCGCCGCGCTCGTGTTCACAGTCGAAACCGTCGTTCCCGCAATCGTTGGCGTCGCTCTTCTCGACGACCGCGCCCGCCCCGGCTTCTCCCTCATCGCCGCACTCGGGTTCGCCACGACACTCGCCGCATCGATCGCACTCGCGCGGCGATCAGAACCACTCCCACGTGAACCCAACCCCTTACCTGACACCACGACATCGTGACCCAATACGAACGCCGCAGTCCCGGCGTCTGGGGACAATGTGCGGCGGCGCGGTCTCACAGCCTTTCGCGCGCCGTTACGGCTTTGGGCGCAGCGCGGTCGGTGCGTGGTTCTTTCGCGCAACGGTGGATTTTTCAGGTCCTTCGCGAAAATCTGCGTCAGCAGGGGCAAGCTGCTTCGCCGCGAGTTCTCCGTCGTGATCGGGCGCGCGCCGCAGTCTTTCGTCTCGCGAGACGCAAACGATCATCACAGCAGCGCAGGACCGTCTCCGCCACGACTTGCTGCTGGACCCTGCCGAGTTCGAGGCCGCCGCAATATCACTGCGGACCAGGGCCTCTATGACCGTACCGTGCTCCAGGCGCACGGCATGCGCTTGATGCCGTGGATGAACCCGCTGTTCAGCATGGCGGGCTCGCCGGTGACCTCGATGTCGGGCAGACGCCGGAACAGCTCCTCGAACATCACGCGGATCTCGCGACGAGCGAGGTTCGCGCCGAGGCAGAAGTGCGGGCCGCCCGCACCGAAGCCGACGTGTTCGTTCGGCGTGCGTAACACGTCGAAGCGGAACGGGTCGTCGAACACTCGCTCGTCGCGGTTGGCCGAGTTGTAGAACATCACGACTTTCTCGCCGGCCTTGATCGGCTGGTCGCCGACGACGGTGTCGCGCGTCGCGAGCCTGCGGAAGTTGATGACGGGCGTGGCCCACCGCACGATCTCTTCGACGGCAGTGGGGGAGACGCCTTCGAGATCGGCCGTCCAGATCGCGCGCTGATCGGGATTGCGCGTGAGTTCGAGCAAACCATGGCTGATCGCCGTGCGCGTCGTCTCGTTGCCGGCGGCGACGAGCAACAAGAAGAACGAACCGAGTTCGCCGGGCGTGAGTTGGTGACGCACGCCATCTTCCTCGATCTCCGCTTGCATCAACGTGGTCGTGATGTCGTCGCGCGGGTTCTTCACGCGATCTTCCGCGAGCGCGAGGCCATATTGGAACAGGCCCATGCCTGCGCCCATCAGGTCTTCCATCGAGTTGACGTACTCGGGGTCACCGACGCCGAGAATCACGTTCGTCCACTCGAACAGTTGCTGGTTGTCTTCGCGCGGAATGCCCATCATGTCGCAGATGATCTGCAGCGGAAGCGCCGCCGCGACTTCACTCACGAAGTCGCACTGGTGCATGTCGGCGATGCGGTCGACGATGGCGCGCGCTTGCACGCGCACTGACTCTTCGATCTTGGCGATCTGGCGGGGCGTGAAGCCGCGGTTGACGATCAAGCGGAGCTTCGTGTGCTTGGGCGCGTCCATGTTGATCATCGAACCGAGCCATTCCGCGATCTCGGCCGGCATGTCGGTGATCGTGACCGTGGGCGCGGAATGGAACGTGTCAGGGTCGCGCGACACCTGCATCACGTCGGCGTAGCGCGTCACCGCCCAGTAACCGGGGCCCTTCGGGATCTGCCCTTCCATCTCGGGCGGCGGGTCGAACTCCTCGTGGAACGACACCGGTCGCTCGGCGCGCAGCTTGGCGAACGCGCCTTCGCGTTCGGGCCCCATCCAGAGCCAGTCTTCGCTGAGCTTGATTTCGTCGACGGAAAGCGACGTCGTGGGAATCGGCACGGTTTGTGTCACAAACTGAGCCTATTCCGAGCTGTGTGGTGTTCTACGACCGCCAGGTCGGGTCCCAGTAGGACTGGTTCTTGGTCTTGAGGGCAACCACGCGGTACCCGGAGCCGTCGGTTCCGATCGTTGCGATCGACATGTTCGACGCATACGCGATCCGCGTGCCGTCCGGCGAGAACACCGGGCCCTCGATGCTCTGGTTTTGGCCGTCGTGGATCTGACGCACGTTGTTGCCGTCGGCGTCGAACATGACGATCGCGTGTTCCTCTTGGGGAAGGACTTCGTTGTAGGCGGCGACAATCGTCCGACTGTCGGGTGACCACGACGGATTGAAGGTGTCGAGACGCAAGGACTTCACGTTCGTTCCGTCATTGTCCATCACGCGCACGCCGTCCAGGTAGTTGTCGCCGTCGTGTTCGATCAGGCCGACAAACGCGATCTTCGTACCGTCGGGCGACCACGATGCCTGTTCACTCATGCCGTCGTGCGTGAGCTGCGTTTCGTGCTTCCCGTTCGCGTCAGCGACGAAAATGTCGGTTTCGAATCCGGAGCCGCGCGTGAAGGCGAGGCGCTTGCCATCCGGCGACCAGGTCGGGTCCCAGCCGTGCTTGATCACTCGGTGCCGCTGCGAACCGTCACGATTCTCGACGAAGATGCCGTCGGCGTTCGAGAACGCAAGCTTCGTGCCGTCCGGCGACCATGCCGGGTAAACGGCGCGCGAACTCAGCTTGGCAATGGACGCGCCCACTGCGTCGGACGTCGTCTCGACGGAATACGAGCGAATGCTCCGACCGGCGAACCCTGCGGCAAAGAAGGCGATCGTGCCGGGACCCGGCTTCTTGTTCGGTGCCGCATGCGCCGGTATCGCCGCCGCCGTGCCGAGCCCGACAACGAACAGGGACGCAAGCAAACGTGAGAATCGCAAGAGAACAACTTTCCGCCCGTGGGCGCGCCGCCGCGCGCCCAGCTACATCGTCTCCTGATCTTCGGACGCGACCCGACGCGAATCAATCGGCCGGAGAGCCATTGCGACCTATGTCATACGGCGTATGCGGGTCAGCCCACCTGCGGCATGAACGGCGGCACGCCCTTGTCGCTCTTGGCGAAGAGCGTGTCCGAGACGCCCTGGATCGAGTTGATCGTCCACGGCTTGTCGTCGGTCGCTTCGGTGATCGGGCGCCAGCCTTCGAGCAGCTGCACCTGGCCGCCCATGACCTTCACGACCTGGCCGGTCACACCCGCGGAAAGATCCGACGCGAGCCAACCGACGACCGCGCTGATGTTCTCGGGCGCGAAGCGGTCGAACTCGCCTTCCTTCGGGTTCATGAAGTCACCGGCGACGGTTTCGGTCAGGCGCGTGCGTGCCACCGGCGCGATCGCGTTCACCCGCACGCCGCTGCGCTCGAGTTCACGCGCCATCACGATTGTCATCGACGCGATACCTGCCTTCGCGGCCGCGTAGTTCGCTTGCCCGGCGTTGCCGTACAGGCCCGACTCCGACGCGGTGTTCACGATCTTGGCGTTCACGCCCTCGCCGGTTTCCTTGGCCTTGGCGCGCCAATACGCAGCAGCGAACCGCGACGGCGCGAAGTGGCCCTTCAAGTGGACGTCGACGACCGAGTCCCACTCGGCTTCGTCCATGTTGAAGCTCATCTTGTCGCGCAGGATGCCGGCGTTGTTGATGAGGACGTCGAGACCGCCGAACGTGTCGATTGCTTGTTGCACGAGCGATTCCGCGCCCGCCCACGACGACACGCTGTCGGAGTTGACCGTCGCGCGCCCGCCCTTGGCGGTGATCTCTTCGACGACTTGTTGCGCCGGCGTCGCGTCGGAGCCTTCACCGCCGGTCGAACCGCCGAGGTCGTTGACCACGACCGCTGCGCCTTCCGAAGCGAGCAGCAGCGCGTGGCTGCGGCCGATGCCGCGCCCGGCGCCGGTGACGATGGCGACCTTGCCGTCGAACAAACCCACGAGAAGCTCCTTGTACGAACCGGTTGCTGACGAAGGCGTCAGGTTACGAGGCGCGGTCCGTCTCAGGCCAGGTGAGGGCGCAGCCCGCTTGGCGTCAGGTGCCGGAGAAGTGGGCGGCGCGCTTCTCGCGAAACGCCGACATGCCTTCGACGATGTCGGGCGACGTCGTGGCGAGTGCCTGCGCGAGACCTTCGAGGTGCAATGCCGAAGCGAGGTCGGATTCGAACGACGCGTTGAGGAGCGCTTTCGACAGCCCGAGCGAGCGGGTCGGGCCGGCCGCAAGTTTGCGCGCCACTTCCAGCGCCGCGGGCATGAGCGCATCGGGTGCGTCGACGCACTTGTACGCGAGTCCGAGCTCGACGGCCTCGGCGCCGGTCGCGCCCTCGCCGAGCATCACCATCGCCTTCGCGCGCGGCAGACCGACCAAGCGCGGCAACAAGTACGCGCCGCCCGCGTCGACGACGAGACCCCAGTTCGGGAACGTCCACATGAACTTCGTGCCGCTGTGCACGAGCACAAAATCGCACGCGAGCGCGAGGTGCGCGCCCGGCCCCACCGCAGCGCCGTTCACGGCGGCGATCGTCGGTTTGTCGAGCTCCCACAGCTCGCGGATGAACGTCTGCACGCCGGCGCGCAACGCTTCCGACGTCGATCGAGGGGAGAAGCCGGGCTTGCCGGCCTGCGCGACCGTCGACGCCGAGAGGTCCATGCCCGCGCAGAACGCGTCGCCTTCGCCGGTGATCAAGACCGCGCGCACTTCGGGGTCGGCGCGAAAGTCGCGGACCGCGTCGATGATGCCGTCGCGCATCGCAACGGTCAGGGCGTTCTTCGCGGCGGGACGGTCGAGCACGATCCAGCCGAGACCGTCGGTGTCCTTCTCGATGCGCAGCTCGACGTCGGACATGAGTCAGTTCGCCGAACGGTTCGTGAGGATGTTGACGACGGAAACACCGGAGCCGCGGCCGCCGGCATTGTGTTGCAGCGCGTAACCGTTGCGGACGTCGACCTGGCGTTCGCCGGCTTCGCCGCGCAGCTGCCACCAGCACTCGGTGATCTGCGCAACGCCGGTCGCGCCGATCGGGTGTCCCTTCGCAAGCAAGCCGCCGCTCGTGTTCACCGGGATGCGGCCGCCGATCGCGGTCTCGCCTTCGAGGCTCGCCCGGCCCCCGTCGCCCTTTTCGACGAAACCGAGGTCTTCGATGTCGAGGATCTCGGTGATCGTGAAACAGTCGTGGACCTCGGCGCAGTCGATCTCGTTCGGTTGCACGCCCGCCATCGCGTACGCCCGTTCCGACGCGAGCCGCGTCGCTTTGATCTCGGTGAAGCTGTCCTTCTCGTGCAAGTACGGGTGATCGGTCGCGACACCAAAGCCCGCGACGTACACGGGTTTGTCGGTGAACTGGTCGGCGAGATCGGCGCGCACGAGAATCGCGGCGGCCGCACCGTCGGTCTGCGGGCAGCAGTCGAGCAGGTGCAAGGGATGGCACACCGGCGCCGACTTCAAGACGTCTTCGACGCTGATCTCGTTTTGGAAGTGCGCGTACGGATCGCGGGCGCCGTTGTAGTGGTTCTTGACCGCGACTGATGCGAGCATCTCGCGCGTCGTGCCGAACTCATGCATGTGACGAGTGGCGAACGGCGCGAAGAGCACCGGCGCAGTTTCTCCACGCGTGAAGATCGGGTGCCCGGCCGCCGCACGCGACAACAAGCCTTCCTCACTCGACTTGTCGCGCATCTTCTCGACGCCGATGACGAGGACGACGTCGTGCACGCCGCTCGCAACCGCCATCGCGCCGACCCGGAATGCGTCCGACCCGCTCGGGCACACGTTCTCGATGCGCGTGCACGGAATGCCGACGAGTCCGATCGCCGTCGGGATCGTGTTGCCGCCGATGCCCTCTTGGCCCCAAAGCGTGCCGCGCTGGGTCGCAACGAACGCGGCCTCGACCTGCGCGGGCTCGAAGCCTTTGTCGACGCTCGCAACCGCGGCGTCGAACGCCCCCGCGGCCATCTGCTCGTAGCTCTGCTCGAACAGCTCACCCATCTTGATGAGCCCGGCCCCAACGACCGCGACTTTGTTCCAACTCATACTGGCGTTCCTTTCACGGCCCGCGCCTTGAATCCGTACACCGGTGTGCCGCGTTCGTGCGCGTATTTGCGCAACGTGAGTTCGACGCGGCGCCCGATCTCGATGTCGGAACCGTCGCCCGTTGCTTGCAACATCAGGCGCGCCCCGTCGTCCATGTCGAGCACCGCAATCGGCAACGGCGCGACGAACGGTGCCGGCATCGTGTGGTTCACGACGAACGTGTGGACTTGGCCGCCGCGCGCCACTGCCACCGGTTCGAGCTTCGGTCCGCCGCAGTTGATGCAGTGTGGATGGATCGAAGGCGGCGTGCTGATCGTGCCGCAGTCGACGCAGCGGCCGCCGAGCAAGCCGAGCATCTCGTCGGCGCCGCGCGTGAACATCGCGCTCTCGGGCGGGACGCCCATCGGAATGGTTTCGCCGGTCGGTTCGAGTTGGCCGCGTGCGCGCAACGCTTCGGCGTACGACGCTGGGCGCCCACCGTCGAACGCGTCGGCCACGAGATTCGCGCCCGGTACCGGTTTCTCGGCTTCGAGCAACACGCCAGTGGTACGCCCGCCGCCCGTGCCGACGACCGCGATCGTGCCTTCGGCATCGAGGGCCAGCGCCGCACCCAGCAACGCGGCGGCCGCACCGGTGTCGCCGATCGCGGCGTAGGCGTTGGCCGACGCGGGCGTGCCCGCGCCGACGAGTTTGGCGACGGTTGCGCCGAGCCGGCCATCGGGATCGGGGAGTGACCACGCGGTTGGTTCGAACGCGGCCAGTTCGGTCGCCACAGCGCTTACGACCGGCAAGAAGATCTCTTCCCGGAACAAGCGCGCGTCGTAAAGGTCGCGGTTGTCGAGTTCGCCGTCGCCGCGGAACCGGTCGAGCAACGGACGCGTGCGGGTGACGCGCGCGCCGAGCCGCGCCGGTCCGGCGTTTTCGCGCAACACGAACGCGGCCGCGCCCGCACCGCAGCGCGTTTCGAACGATGTTCCGGGCCCGGGCCGGACCGCGTCGGACGCGATGACGAGCACGACGCGTGCTGATCCGGCCGCGACTGCATCCGCGCCGGCGAGCAACGCCTCCATGCCCGCGTGCGCGGAACCCGCGCACAACACGCCACCGACTTGGGGTTCGCAACCGAGCGCGGCGGCGAGGAACGCGAAGCTTGGCCCTTCCGCGAACGGCGGCCGGCTGGTTCCCCAATACAACGCGTCGACGCCGTCGGGTTCGACCCCGGCGGCCGCGAGGGCTCGGGTTCCGGCTTCCCACGCCAGCGTGAGCGTGTCTTCGTCAGGAGCGCAGACGGCGGCGACGCCGCGAGCCTTGCGGCCCCATGCGGCGGCAACGTCGTCGGCCGAGAGGCGCAGTGTGGGTGCGGCGGCGCCAACGCCGGCAACGGTTACAGACACGCTTGCGACTGTAGCGGAGGCCCATTTCGTGACTTCGGTGACGTCAAGCGGCCCGGATGCACGGTCGATAGGTCACGAACGGCTACCGCGGGGGTGGCCAGAAGCATCGGCGGCGGCGTGCCTACGAGCGATCAAAAGCGAATCAATACGGCTCAGCAGAATCCCTACGGCGTTCCGGGGATGGTCCGCGAGCCGCGCGACGTTTTCTTCCACCCGGTCAACCTGATTCCGATTCCGGTCTGGATTCTGTTCTTGGTCGGCAGGCATTTCGGATTCATCGCGAACGAGCCCGCGTGGTTGCTCTTGGGCACGATCGTGGCGGCGCAGGCGATCACGATGGCGTTCGCCCTCACCTTCCCGCCCGGCACCGATCGCGCCCGACCGGTCTTACACCTCGGCGTCGAGATCGCAGTGATCGGCCTTGCGTGTTACATCACGGGGTGGGGCGCGGTCCTCTGCGTCGGTTTCATCTTCGCGACCGTCGGTCACATGAGCGCCGACGGTTCGCGCATGGGCCGGTGGGCGATGCTGTTCAGCTTGCTCACGATCGCGGCGGGTGAGGCCGCGATCTCATTGGGCTGGGTGAAGACGCTCATTCCCGAGCCACAGGGCCACGGCCTGGCCGTGCTCGAAGTCACCGGCATGTGCGCGGTCATCTGGATCATGACGTTCTCGCAACGCGAGAAAGAAACGATGGATGCCGAGCTGCGCAACAGCGAGGAACGCTTGCGGGCGTTGGTGCAACACGCGTCGGACGCGATCGTCGTCCTCGAGCGCGACGGCACCCCGACCTACGCGAGCCCGGCGATCGAGCGCTTGCTCGGATACAGCATCAAGAACCTGCCGAAGTTCGACGATTCGCTGGTGCACCCCGATCAGCTCGAGCACGCGCTCGGCGTCTTCGCCGACGTGATTGCGACCAGTGGCAACGTCGCGTGGATGGACCTGCAGCTGAAGTGTGCGAGCGGTGATTACCGATGGTGCGAGATCGGCGTCACGAACCTGCTCGACGACCCCGCGATCGAGGGCTTCGTCTGCAACATGCGCGACATCAGCGAGCGGCGGAGCGCACAAGAGGAACTGACGTTCCAAGCGCACCACGACGCGCTCACCTTGTTGCCGAACCGTTGGTTCTTCCTCGACCGGCTCGAACAGGCTCAACGCGCCGCGCGCGCCGACGGCAGCCTCGTCGCCGTCCTCTTCACCGACGTCGACCGCTTCAAGCTCATCAACGACAGCCTCGGGCACGAAGTCGGCGACCGGTTGTTGCTCGCAGTGTCAGAGCGGCTGGCCGCTTCGCTGCGTCCCGGCGACATCGTCGCTCGGTTCGGCGGCGACGAGTTCACCGTGCTGCTCACCGATCTCGAAGACTCCGACACCGCGCTCGTGATCTGTGAGCGGATCATCGAAGCCATGCGCGAACCGGTTGTGATGGACGGCCACGAGCTGTACGTCTCGTCGAGTGTCGGTCTCGCGTTGTCGGTAGGAGGTGCCGACCGGGCGGGGGACTTGCTCCGCCAGGCCGACCTTGCGATGTACGTCGCCAAG
The DNA here is from genome assembly GCA_963841195.1 of uncultured Actinomycetes bacterium. Taxonomy (GTDB): domain Bacteria; phylum Actinomycetota; class Acidimicrobiia; order IMCC26256; family PALSA-610; genus CAWJBX01. The sequence goes on from CAWJBX010000009.1 coordinate 521,802, forward strand.
GAAAAAGGTCGGGGCCGTTGGGAGGTGTTCGACCCGTCGTTTGCGCCGCACGTCATGGAACGGCTCGAACTCGAAGGCGACCTCTGGCGCGCGCTCGAGCACGGCGAGCTCAAGGTGCAGTTCCAGCCTGAGATCGAGCTTCGCAGTGGCAACGTGGTCGCGACCGAAGCCTTGTTGCGGTGGCAACACCCGCGCCGGGGCATGCTCGAGCCGGACAGTTTCATTCCGCTCGCGGAGGAGTCGAGCCTCATCGTCGCGATCGACCGCTTCGTATTGAGCGAGGCGTGCCAATGGTCGCGGCGCTGGTCGCCGTTGCGTACGGGTGACGATCCCCTCGTCGTCAGTGTGAACCTGTCGCCGCGGTTCATGCGCCAGACCGATGTGGTGGCCGACATCACCGCCGTATTGCGCGAGAGCGGTGTCGACCCGCGGTGCCTCCAACTCGAAATCACCGAACGCAGTGCGGTTACCGACCTCGAGTCGACGTGCGCGCAGTTGCACCAGTTGCGTGCACTCGGCGTGCGCGTCGCGGTCGACGACTTCGGAACCGGGTACTCGTCGCTGTCGTATCTGAAGCGGCTTCCGATCGACGTCTTGAAGCTCGACAAGTCGTTCGTCGACGGACTCGACGAAGCCGCGTCTGACCTCGCCATCGTGCAAGCGATCGTGACGATGGGTCACGCGCTCGGTGTCAAGGTCACCGCCGAAGGCGTGGAACGCAAGGAGCAAGCATCCCGCCTGCGCGACCTTGGTTGCGACTCGGCGATGGGCTGGCTCTGGTCGAAGGCGGTACCGGCGGATCAGCTGGCGGGCATCGCGGAAGCGGGTTTCCGTCCCGACGGTGGCGTGCGTCAGGGCGTTGTCGTCGAACTTCGCAAACGCGCCTAAGTCACTGCGTCCGCAAGGCGCGCGCTGGCGGGCGGGACCCGGCGAGCAGGCCCGGGCCGACCGCACAGACGATCGCAACCACGATTGCAACCGGTATCGCGTACAGCAACACCGCGGGTGTGATCGTGTCGCTCGGCACGCTGAGATTCGAAGCGAAGACCTTCCATGTGAAGCGGCCCAACGCGATACCCAAGGGCAAACCGACGAGCAGCGCGACGCCGACGATCGTCGCGCTCTGTGCGAAGACCGCGACGGCATCTTGGCGGCGGGTAAACCCGAGCACGCGCAGCGTCGCGAACTCGTTGCGCCGGCGCCGCACCGATGTCATCAGCAGGGACGCGACGACGAGGATCGCGAGCACGACGAGCACGACTGCGAGTGCGATCGGGGTGAGGCGCACGCGCGCGTAGTTCATGATGTCGTCGGGTCGATTCGTCGTTGCAACCGTGCACTGGTTGTCGAGGCCGCACAGATCGGTGGTTTCGAGGTCGTGGGCGACGCGCGCGACATCGGCGTTGTGCTCCGCACCGGGGGCGACGCGCACGAGCACGAAGTTGTATCCGGGGGTCTGGCCGGGGTTGAGCGCGCCTGGCTTGGCCTCCGCGATCTGCGCGCCGACACCAAGACCGGTTGGTGTGAAGCTGCCCCGCCCGAAGAACGGAAAGACGCTGCGGCCCACGACGGTCATCGGAACCGGTTTGGTCGACCCGGGCGCGACGCCGGCGAGGTCGACGGAGACGGTGTGCCCTAACGCCGCGTGCGCGCTCGCAAGGGTCTTGCCGCCGAGCGCTATTTCTCCGACGGTTGCTGCGGGTTGTCCGTTCACCGGCGCCGGTGCGATGAGCGGCCCGTGGGCCGACGTCAGTCCCACCGCTGCGACGGCGTCGCCGTTGACGACGACGTCACCGTGCTCGCCGTACGTCCACGCGTCGACGCCCGGTTCGCGATCAAGCAACGCGCTGATCTTGTCGGACTGCAAATTGCTGAACTGCGCGTCGGCGCTGAGACTCCATGTCTGGCCGTAGCGCGCGGGCGTCTGCACGAGGTGCGCCAAGTTCACACCGAAGGTGAGCGCGCCCGTGACCGCGCCGATCGCAAGTGCGACACCGAGCAGAGCGGTGCGATTCGGAACGGCCGCGTGACGACCGGATTCGGTCGCGTGCTGTACGCCGATCGAGATCGACGGTGCGGCGCCGACCGGCACGACACGAGGATTGCCACGCGTCCGCGCGAGTGTCGTTCGTTGTTCATACGCTCGGAGCTGGGCATCGCGCCAGGCCGTGAGCGCAGCGAAGGCAGTGGTGAACACGAAGATTGCGAGCGCGCCGAGGCCGAGCACGATGGAATCGAACGCGAAACCGGAGTGGGGCTCGGCGAGTCGCGCCGGGCCGATTGGCATCAGCGGAGAGGCGACGAACGCGACGAGCACCGCGACGATTGCGCCGGCGAACGAGACGAGCGCGGCCTGGGCGACGAGGATCACGAACAGGTCGCGCCGGCCGAAACCGAGCGATGCGAGCGTGGCGTTGTCGCCCGCGGCGACGTGAACGTAACGGCTCATGAGCAGACCGAGCGCGACGACGAACGTCAGGCCGAACAACGCCGCAAACAGCGCGAGCGCGACGGCCTGAGGTCGGATCGCGTGCTGGACGGCGGCGGCTTGGGTCGCCTCGTCGGCCGCGAACACACCGCCGCCAGTCTGCGGATACTTCGTCGCCAGCTGTTGCGCTTCGGCGATGTACGACTGCTTCGACACGCCCGGTGCGAGGCGAACCATCGCGCCGTCGAACGCATAGAACTTCGGCCCGAACTGTTTCGCGAAGCCTGGTCCGGCGAGGAGGGTTGGCTGCACAGCGAGCGCATTGGTCGTCACGATGTTGTCGCGCGAGACGCCGATGCCGACGACGTGCACTGTGACGACCGGATCATGCTTCGGATCCGGCAGTTGCTCGCTTGCGCTCGCGACGACAACGCGCAGCGTTGAACCGGCTCGCAATCCGAACTGATGCGCGGCTGTAACGTCGGCGAGGACTTCGTCGGGGGCGTCTGCGTGCAGTAACCGCCCGTGCAAGATCTTCGGTCGCTCGATGGTCGTTCCGAGCTGACCGTCGGTCGCGGCCTGGACCAAAATCGGCGTGTTGACGTTGTCGGCCGGCGCCACGCCGTAACCGATCACGGGCGCCACGTTCGAAGCGCCCGGGAGCCGAGCCATCGCTTGGTAGAACGCGGCGGAGCCCGACTCGTTGGGCGACAACAACAAGTCGGCTGCATGCGCGGAAACAAGAAAGCGCGGATACGCCGAATTCGTGCGCCGAGCGCCGGCCGCGGCCGTCAGCACGACGCCACCCGCCAGACCGATGAGCAACGCGAGTGCGAACCATCCGACCGCGCGCTCCCGGAGCTGCGCGCGAGTGCGTATGACGATTGCTCTCATCTCAGTCATTCTGACGGACGGTCTTGCCAAACTCAGGGTTGGGGGCACCACTCGTTACGGGTGCTCACCTCCCTTTCGTGGTGCTGCGACGGGCAACGCCGTCAGCGCGTAGCCTGGGTCAGACAACTAGACTCCCGTGTTCTGTCCGGCGGCGTAGCCGAGTGGTTCAGGCAAGGGCCTGCAAAGCCCCGCACGCGGGTTCGATTCCCGCCGCCGCCTCTCGAATCAGATTCCGGTGCCGTCCTCGAATGGGCGCCGAGTGTGCCCGCCGACCCCGCGGGTGAGACCGAGATCGACCTGACGTGGACGCAAGCCGTCGGCGGCGCGACGACGACGTCGTTCGCGCTGCACCTTTCGGTGGAGTACGACAATCGCATTCGGACGATCGTCTCGAACGCGCGGCAGGTGACGGACTACACCGAGATCCCGTCGGGTCAGGTCACGTCGCCCTAGGGAAGGCTTGCGAAATCGCGCGCCCGCTGCTCGCGTTGGGCCGCGTCGCCGAACGGGTCGGGCGCGATGTCGTTCGTCTCCGCTCGACGCTGGAGCGCGACGAAAACACCGATGCCGATCGCGGCGAGCACGACGGCCAGCAAGGTTGCGCGCCGCATACGGTGCGCCTTGCGCGGTTTGCGCGCCGCAGCAACTTGTTGCAGGCGTTCGGTCGTGTCGTGCAATCGGTCGGCCGTCACGTCGATGGCCGCGTCGATGGCGTGTTGGGCAAGCGTGCTGACGTCGGCGGTGTCGATCATGTCCTGCTTGTACCCGGAAGTGCCGACGCGCTAACGGTCAGGCCGAGACCCGCGTGCTCGCCGTCCGCAGCGCTCGGTACAAGAGGCGGGCGTCGCCGAGCCGCCGGCGGAGTTCGCGTTCGAGTCCGGCGATCGGATACAGGTTCTGAGGGGCGCGGGCGTCCTTGTGCGGTTCGGACGCGTAGCGCGGCAGCGTCGCCGCGACACGGTCAGCGAGCGCGATGACGTTTTCTGCGCGCAATGACGCGCTTGCCTCGCAGCGAACGATTCCCGCCCACGGACCACCGGCCGGGCCGGGCAGCCGCAAGTACCAGGAGAACTTGCGAAAGCGCGCGTCGAGCCCGAAAACGGGTGTGCGTTCGCCCGCCGCGAGCTCTCCGACGATGCGATCGAGCGTGGTCGGCAGGTATTTCACGTCGTGCGACTTGATGATCCCGACCGCGTCGGGAAGCGACCGGGTCGCTTCCCGTAAGGGTCCGTCGAGCACGATGAGCTCGTCGTTCGAACGGCGCGTGCGTTCGGCGAGCCGCGCTTCGAGTTCAGTCATGCGCGTGTTGATCTGGGTGTTCAGGGTCTCGGGCCGCGCGTTTGTCGTGGGACACGCCACAAAACGTCCGCACGACGTCGTGACGTCTTCGAGCGAGGACGACGGCGCGAACACCCCGCGCCCGATCTCGACCGTGTCGACACGAGCGCGCCCATCGCACCGGACCACACCCGCAGCCCACGACGCGAACACTCCGGGCACCGGTTCCACGTCGCCGTCGACCCACACCCGCGCTTCGACGCGCCGAACTCCGTCGACGAAGAGCACCTCGCCCGCTGCGCTCGCTCGCGTCGCGCTCGCGATCGGCGCCCATTCGGCGTCGGCGCGCTCGATGTCGGTCGTCGGTACCGAAGTGCTCTCGGCGAGCTCCGTCTGTACGGACGCGCCGTACGCGGGATCCCACGGGTCGACGGTGAACCTCACGCGTCCTCCCGCTCGACCTTCGCCGTGCGTCCGTCCTTGCGGACACGAAACCGCACCGGCATTCGTTCGGCGAGATCGGCGACGTGCGTGACGATGCCGACGACGCGCTCGCCGTGTCCGAGTGATTCGATCGTGCCCGCGACGACGTCGAGCGTTTCCGGATCGAGTGTGCCGAAGCCCTCGTCGAGGAAGATCGATTCGAGCGGTGCGCCGCCATCGGATGCGAGATCTTCGATGCGATCGGCGAGCGCGAGCGCCAACGCGAGCGAGGCCTGGAACGTTTCGCCGCCTGACAAACTGCGCACTGACCGGGTTTCGTCGGCGTTCACGTGGTCGACAACGAGCAGTTCGCCGTCGTCGTTCGCCGTCAATGCGTATTGGCCGCCCGACAATTTCTCGAGCAATTCCGACGCGCCGGACACGAGGCCGTGCAACGCTTCGTCGACGAGCCACTGGCCGAAGTGCCGTTTGTCGAGCAGGAGACCGAGATCAGCGGCGACCTGTTCGTCACGGCGAACCGCGACGATCTCGTCGTCGAGTTCATGGGCGCGCGCGAGCTTCTCTTCGATGCGGCGCACCCCCTCATCGGTCTCGTGCCGATAGCGGGTCAGCGCGAGGAGCAGCACACCCAGCGTGCGCTCCGTGACTTCGCTCAGCCCTGCTTCGCCGGCGCGTGCCGCGAGGTCGTCGAACAGTTCCTCGCGCTCAGCCGACCGGACGCTCGCGATGTCTTCGAGTTCCGCCGCGTGCTTCTCATGCTCCGGACGAGTTGCTTCGGCCCAGGCCGCGAGGTCGTTCCAGTCGCCCCCGGGCGGCTCGAGCCCAGCTGCGATCACGCCGTCTCGCTGCGCCTGCATCACGGCGTCGGCCTTGCGCTGCGCGTCGTCGAATTGCGCCGCGTGCCTCGCCGCCGTGCGCGCGTCGTTTCGTCGTTGGGTCGCTTCCGCCCGCGCGGCTTGTGCGGCGCGCTGCGCGGCACGCGCCTGCGCAAGGAGCGCGTCTGCTTGCTTGGCGTCGGGAAAGACGTCGACGCGTTCCGCGAACTCTGCCGCTTGTTCCTGCAGCGTCGACAACAGTTCCTGTGCCACTCGGAATTCGCCGAGCGCCTTCGTCGCGTCCGAGTTCGCGGTCTGCACGTGCTTCTTCTGCGACGAGACGGTCTTCTTCGCGTTCGTCAGTTCGGTCGCACGCAGCTTGGGCGGTAGCGCCATGACCTGCTGCTCACACACCGGGCACGGTTCGCCGACGTGCAACGAGGACCGCAGCTCGGCGTGGGCGTGCCGATGTTGCGCATCGGCGAGCATCGCCTCGCATGTCTCGAGTTCGTTGGTCGCTGCGAGCAACGCATCCTTGGCGGCATGGGCCGCCGAGTCGCGTGTCGCCAACACCTTCTCGCCCTGCGCGATGCGAGCCTCAACGCCGGCGCGATCCCGATGCGCACGGATCGCATCGGTCAGCGCATCGATGGTGGGCAACGCGTCGCGCACCGCCTCGGCGTCGGTCGCGTCGGACTCGGCGGCATCAGCGCGCGCTTCAGCTTCGGTCACCGCAGCACGCGCCGCCGCAACCTGGTCGGCAAGTGCGCGCGCCGCCTCCGGAATTGTCACGACGGCCAGTGCACTCGCGGCGCGCCGCGCGGCCTCGGCGCTCTGCCGGTGCGTGCTGATTTCGGTCTCCAGCTCGGCATCGCGCGGTGCGGCGGCCTCGACATCAGCGAGCAATGCAACGACGGCGTCACGCCGGCCGCGGGTTTCGACGAGTTGCTCGTCGCTCAGATCGCCGAGCCGTGTGCGTTCCTCGCCGAGGGCGTTCAGCCGGCCGGAAGCGACCTTGGCGCGCTCGCGTGCGGTCGTCGCCATGCGGTCGTAACGGCCGAGATCGAGTAGGGCGCTGAGAATGCCGACGCGTTCGCCCGGACTGGACTTCAAGAAGTCGGCGAACTGGCCTTGTGGGAGGACGACGCACTTCGTGAACTGCTCGAAGTCGAGACCGAGCAGCGCTTCGAGTTGCTTGTCGAACTCGCGGTCGCCGCCCGCGATCACCTCGATCTCGCCGTTCGCCTCGACGCGCTCGAGCCGAACGGCGCGGGTCTTCGCACCGTCCTTGTCGGCGTTACGGCGCAGTATGCGTGTCGCGACATACGTGTCGGCGCCGAGCGCGAACGTGAACTACACCCGAGTCTCGTTGGCGCCCAGCGTCATCAGCGGGGCGATGTCCTTGCGGCCGTAACGCGGAATGCTTCCGTATAACGCGAAGCAGATGGCGTCGATGATCGTTGACTTGCCGTGACCAGTCGGCCCCACGATCGCGAACAGATCGGCGTCGGCAAAGTCGATGCGCACCGCGTCGCGGAATGCTCCGAAGCCCTCGATCTCGAGCTGCGAGCGGACGCATCAGACCGTCTCCTCGTCGAGCAGTTCGTCGAACAACGCGAGGAGCGGCGGGTCGATTTCGCGGCCCTCGTGTTCGAGGTAACCCGCGAACAGTTCACGTGGTGACGCGCCGCTTGAAACGCGTGCGCGCGCCTCGCTCGGAGTGTCATCGAGATCGGGCGCGATCCGCACGTCGACCGCGTTCGGCAGCAGCGCACGCACGTCGTCGGCGAGGCCGGCGCGCGGCCGTTCCCGCACGAACACCCGCAGGAACGCGTCGCCGTCGTCGGTGCCACTGCTTCGAGTTCGGCGATCGTGCCCCGCACCGTTCGAAGTACCGCGCCGCGCGTGAGCGGGATCGGGATTGACCTTGGCGGCGCCGCGCTCCGGGATGTCGACGAGCAAGACCTGCTTGGTGTCGCGCTCTTCGCCGAAGTCGACCTGGATCGGCGACCCGGAATACCAGATCGGCGCCGCGCCCGGCATCTGTTGCGCGCGATGCAGGTGGCCGAGCGCGACATAGTTCGCCGACGCCGGAAACACCGTCGATCGGTACGGCGTATTCGTCGATCAGCTGCGCGTCGCGCTCGCCGCCACCGAGCATGCCGCCCTGCACCATGCAGTGCGCGGCGACGATGTTGACAGTGTCGGCGGCGAAACCTTCGCGACAGCCAAGCGAGCAACCGGCCGACCCGCGCCGCGTAGAACTGCGTTGCCGCCGCGGCCGTCGCGCCCATCAGCTGCTCGGTCTTGATCGCCCAGCGCTGCGAGACCCACGGCAACATCGCGACGCGCGCGCCGGCGACGTCGATCGACCGCGCGTTCCGGGCCGGCGGGCAACCCGAGCACCGTGATGCCGAGGCGCGCGAACACCGGCGCGACCGCATCGAGCTGCGGACTGTTGATCGTGGTTGCCGCCGACGACCACGACCTGCGCGCCGGTCTCGCGCAACGCCAGCAACGCGTCGCAGACGACCGCGGTCGCGTCGGGCGGCGGCGCGGCCGTTTCGAAGACGTCGCCGACCACGAGCACGAGGTCGGCCCGTTCCCGATCGGCGATCTCCGCGATCTCGCCGAGCACTGCGCGATGTTCTTCGATGCGCGACGCGCCGCGCAGCAGCTTGCCGACGTGCCAGTCGGAGGTGTGCAACACCCGCATTAGCCGGTCCCGCGGTCCGGGGGGCACACCCTCGAGCAGATCGTCGGGAATCGTGAGCTGCCCCGACTTCGGCCGGATTCTCGCCGCGCTCCGACGGGCCGCGTCGCCCACGCCGGGAACGGGAACTCGACGACGAGCGGCACCGGGATCTCGGGCTGGTGCACGAACATCGTGCCGGGCTTGGCGATCATCGCCCGCTGCTTGGTGCACCTTGGGCAGGAACCCGTATTCGGGACGCGCCGCCTCCGCGGCGTCGAGCCGGCCCGACGACGCGGATCGACGAGTTGGAGATGATGCGCCGCTCGACCTCGCTCGCGGTCTGTTGCGCGCCGATCAGGATGATGCCGAGCGAGCGGCCCGCGCTCGGCCACGTCGAGCAGGATCTCCTTGATCGGCGACTCGCCGTCGCGGGGCGCGTACTTGTTGAGCTCGTCGAGCACGACGAACAGCAACGGCCGCGCCTGGCCGCTGCGTTCCTTGTCGTCGAACGCACGCCGCAGCGTGACGCCGACGACGAAGCGCTTGGCGCGGTCGTCGAGGTTGTGGAGGTCGACGACGGTGACCTGGGCGGCGGTGTCGATCCGGTGCCGCAGACCAACGCGTCGGCGGCGACGTCGGCCCGCACGAGACGAGCCAGCGATCGCTGCGACGACAACAAGCGGCGCACGAACGCGTTGATCGTGCCCATGCCCGTTGACCGGTCCGGCCCAGGGCCCGCGCACCATCGGATCGTCGTCGGTGACGTGCGCGATCGACGAAGTCGACGAGCTCGCGATACGTGCGCAGCGTTACTGCCGTCGATACGCCACGCGCCGTCGCCCGCCGGCTGGCCGTCGCGCTTCGAGCGCGGCGGCGACGTTGTGCACGACCATCGTGTACTGCTGGCGTTCGTCTTCGGCGTCGGCGAACACGAACGGGAGCAGCTCTTCGGTCGCGAACTCCTCGATCGTCCAGAAGAACGGGTACACGCCGAGCTGGCGGGTCTGCGACGTCGGGAGTCGCGTTGCGGATCGTCGCGGCGCGGCGGCGCGTACACGGCGACGTCGGCGAACGCGCCCGGCATCATCCCGAGGTCGCGGTACTTCTGCGACTGCTCGGGCGAGAGCTTGACGTTCTCGTGGTCGAGGAAGAGCAGGTCTTCGCCCTTGACGTTGAAGATCAGCGCCTTCGTGTTGCGTCGCGTCGGCGCCGAGCACGCCGGAGTGGAACAGGCCGTACAGCAGGAAGGTCGCGTAGCGTGGTCTTGGTCGCGACGCCGGAGATGCCCGAGATGTTGACGTGCGCGCCGCGGGTGCCGTCGAGGAAGTCGAGGTTCAGGAACATGCGGCAAGCCGTCGCGGCCGAGGCCGATCGGGAGTTGCGACGTCATCTGGTCGAAGAACAGCGCGGCGTCGCGCTCGTCGCCCGGTCGCGCGCCGGACGACCTCGGACCCGGGAGTCGGCGGCACGAAGACCTCGGGATCGAAGCGGGTCGTCGAGCACCTCGCGCGGCCTCGACCGTCTCGGCCGGGAGCACGACCGTCGGCGATCAGGAACACGTCGGAGTCGAAGCGTGCGCCTTCTTGGCGGGCGCGCACCTGCGTGACGACCCCCGACAGCCGCACCGGTTGCGTCGCGCCCCGGCACGCCGCGCTCGCAGACGACGACGTCGTCGAGCTGGAGGTACTGCTCGGGCGCGACCGCGACCCAGAACGACAGCGGCGTGGCGTCTTCGGTGCCCGAGGACCCGGCCGACCAGTTCCTCCGGCTGGTCCGAGGGGTCGTTTCGCGCGCATCCGGTCGCTCCGCTGTCGACTCCATGCCCACGGGTGTCCGCTCCGCTCCATCCGGTCGCTCCGCTGTCGACTCCATGCGAGCGACGGTACAGCCGGGGTGCGCCATCGACCGGGAGCACTGCTGGACATGGCCCGCCGACCCGTTAGGATTTAGAACACGTTCTAAAAACGCCATCGGCCGGCACGACGGAGGATCTCGCACATGGAATTCGGCCTGTTCCAAGGCGGCTTCGTCCACAAGGACCTCGCGGCCAAGAACCCGAACGCCGAGCACGACCGGCTGATGAGCGAGGTCGACCTCTGCGAGGTCGGCGACAAGCACAACTGGAAGTACGCCTGGTTCACCGAGCACCACTTCCTGCAGGAGTACTCGCACATCTCCGCGAGCGAGACGCTGATGGCGTGGGTGCTGGCGCGCACGCAGAACATCCACGTCGCGTCGGGAATCATCAACATCACGCCGCCGGTGAACCACCCGGCGCGCGTCGCCGAGCGCGTCGCGATGATGGACCTCGTCTCCAACGGCCGCTTCGAGTTCGGCACCGGGCGCGGGTAGTTCGACCACCGAGATGGGTGGCTTCGGCATCACCGATCCCGAGATCACGCGCGACATGTACGACGAGGCGATCCGCGAGATCGTGCGCATGTGGCGCGACGAGCCGTACACGTACGACGGCAAGTTCTTCTCGATGCCGGAGCGCAACGTGTTGCCGAAGCCGTACGTGAAGCCGCACCCGCCGCTTTGGGTCGCGGCCGGCAACCCGGAGACGTTCGAAAAGGCCGCAAAGATGGGCATCGGCGTGATCTGTTTCACCGGCGGCACGCCCGAGAAGATGGCGCCGCTCGTCGAGACGTACAAGAAGCACATCAAGGACGCGGAACCCGTCGGCGCGTACGTCAACGACAACATCGCGATCACGACGAGCTTCATGTGCCTCGAGGACCGCGACGAAGCGCGCAACTACATGGCGCACTCCGGCAACGGTCGCCAGCAGACGCTGGTGTTCCACTACCTCGACACGTTCCCGAAGCCGCCGTTCGTTCCCGACTGGCCCACGGAGATTCCCGACCCGACCGTCGACCAGATCGAGAAGGGCTTCCAGAGCGGCGCCGCGATCGTGGGAACGCCCGACGACTGCGCGGAAGGCATCCAGAAGTGGGTCGACATCGGTGTCGACCAACTCATCATGGGCCCGTCGGGCAGCACCTACTCCGCACGAGTTGCTCGAGCGCACGGTGACGCTGTTCGGTGACGAGGTCATCCCGCGGTTCGACAAGGATCCGGAACACTCGACGTCTCGACTACCGGGCGGCCGCCCAGTAAGTGGTTTCGGGGCGCCCCATTTGTCCGTACAATTCTTGGATGACCGAGGCGCAACAACCCGACCTGGCCGGTACCGGAGCCGAAATGCGCGCCGAATGGCGGGCCGAGACCGACGCGGCAACCGCAGACGCCGCCGAACAGCGCCGCCGCGGGCGCAGCCTTTCCGACTGGCTCGCCGAACGCGCCCACGCCGGTGACCGCATTGCGGTCGCGGTCGGCCAGCAGCGCCTTGCCGGGCTCGTCGAGGAGACGGGGCCCGACCTGATCGCGCTGAAGGCGGTCTTCGGGCGGGTCGATGTGCACCTCACGTCGGGGAGCCCGCTCTACATCGAGCTCGTCGACCACCCCGAGAGCGGCGGCCGGCGGACGCCCACCACGAAGTCGTTCTACGACGCGCTCGCGGCCCGCGACGGCACCGAGGTGACGATGGCCACGATGCACGAGCCCAACGGGCTCGACGGCGTGCTCACCGTGGGGACCGATTTCGTCGAAGTCGCGGCAAAGCTCGGCGCGGTGACGGTGTTACCGATTCGGTACGTGCTGTGGGTGAGCGCGCGCCGTGCCTAACTGAGGCCGGTCATCTGCGCGCTGATATCCCACAAGCGCGCCGCCGTGTCGTCGTCGAGCGCGGTCGCCTTCGGTCCGGTGACTTGGCCTTTGTAGAAGTACTGCCCGTTGACCCCGTCGACATCGGGTGACGACGCGAGATAGATCGACGTGAGCGCGCCGCGCGCGTTCGAGATCGCGAACGGGCGCACCAGCGGCATACCGATCTTGCCGAGCAGTCCGTAGTCGCCTTCCCGGCCGAAGTTGCTGCCGACGAAACCGGGATGCACCGCGTTGGCGGTAATCGATTCACCGTCCCAGCGGCGGGCGAGTTCGCGCGTGAACAAGATGTTCATGAGTTTCGTTGCGCCGTAGACGCTGAAGCCGCGGTAGCGCCGGCGTTCCCACTCGAGGTCGTCGAACTGCACGCCCTTCACCATCTTGTGCGCGTCGCTCGCGACGTTGACGACGCGCGCGGGCGCGCTCGACTTCAGCGTGTCGTGCATCAAGTTCGTCAACAAGAACGGCCCGAGGTGGTTGGTCTGGAACGTCGCCTCGTGGCCGTCGACGGTGACGGTGCGCCTCGCCAGCATGAGGCCGGCGTTGTTGACGAGGACATCGCAGCGATCGTGCGCCTTCGTGTACAGGTCGGCGAACGCACGCACCGATTCGAACGACGCGAGGTCGAGCGACATCGTCTCGACGCTCGCGGACGCGCCGACCCGTTCGCGCACTTCCTCGACGGCCGCCGTCGCTTTCGCCGGATTTCGGGCCGCGATCACGACGTGGGCGCCCATGCGCGCCAGCTCGACGGACGTCTCCTTGCCGATCCCGCTGTTGCCGCCCGTGACGACGACGGTCTTGCCGCCGAGGTCTGTCATGGGCGCGAGTCTGGCAGGGGAGTCAGCCGGCGCGTTCGACGGCGCTCGGCGAGCGGTCCTCGCCGGGCTGGTCGCGCACCCAGGTGATCAGCTCGTCGCGCAGGAAGCGGATCTCACGGCCACCGGGGAAGCGGTGGGCCGGGATGCGGTTCTCGCGCACCATGCGCCGTAGGTACTCGACGTGCACATGCAGCATCTCGGCCGCCATGGCGGTTGTCAGGATTTCCGGCAAGTTGTTCGCGGCTTGCCCGTCCATCGGCATATCCATGTTGTGGAACATACATGCGTCACAGGGCCCGATTCACACAACGCTCCGTGACTTGACATGGACTTTACACAATCCAGGCCCGAGCCCCGCGAACCGGCATACCGCTCCTGATCAGGCGATATCTCTCGTCCGGCCCGGCTGAGTGTCTGAAATAGCGCAAATACATGTGAGACTGTCAAAACATTCCTCTTGTCTTGTCGGATGGTGTCATGCTTCGATGCCCGCCGCGGAATGCCGATCGGCGAGGGGAGGCGGCGTGGCGCAGGCGGCCGCAGGGACGATCACGACGTCACGGCGTGCCCTGCGCACCCGGGTGTCGTCGGGCCACGTCGTCATGCTCGGCGCGGGCGCGCTCGGAGTGCTCCTGACGTTGAGCGCGGTCCGGTCGGCCGACCACACCCAGCCCGTGCTCGAAGCCGCGCACGACCTGGCGCCCGGCACCGTTCTCACGAACGCCGACGTTCGGGTGGCGCGCGTGCACGTCGACGGTTCCGTTCTTCGGACGCTGTTCGGCGGCGCCGACGTTGCGGCGGCGCGCGGCCAAGTCGTGACGGCCGCAATGCCGAGTGGTGCCCTCATCGCGCGCGACAACGTGCGCGCGTCGGACGTGGGCGCGGCGGGGCGCGTGATGAGTTTCCCGTTGCCGCGCGCCCGTGCGGTCGACGGCAAGCTGCAAAGCGGCGACCACGTCGACGTCGTTGCGGTCGAACACGACGCGGCGCGTGCCGGTTACGTCATGACGGATGCGGCCGTCGTGAGCATCGACAACGGTGACAGCAGTCCACTCGGAGGAAACAGCGACGACGTCACCGTCTCGCTGATCGTCGACGCGGAAGCCGCAACTCGTCTCGCGATTGCCCTCGATGCCGGCACGGTGATGCTCGTGCGGGCGACCGGGGCCGCGCCGCTTGCGAATCCCGCGCCGTTCGTTCCCGCGGCGAAGGACGGAGCATCGTGAGCGAACCCGAGGTCGCGCTCGCCTTCACGCCCGATCCCTGGGTCGAGGACGTACACCGGCACCTCACCGACCACGGCGGCGCGCGCGTCCGCAGCATTCTCGTCGATCCCACGATCGCGCTCGAAGAGTCGTATGACGTACTCGTCGCCGGCCATCGGTGGCCGGCGCTAACCCACGCGCTCGTTGCCGACGTGCACGCGCGTGGGCGGGTCGTGCTGGGTGTCAGCGACCGCGAAGAACCGGCGAGCCGGTCGCATCTGGCGTCGATTGGTGTCGACGCGGTCGTGGAATCCGATTCGGGCGTCGACGGGATGACGCGGGCGATCGTTGCCGTCGCCGGTCACCTGCGCGATCGAGTCTCAGTCGCGCCGCCGGAGATTCCGGTCCGTATCGGTGCGCTCATCACCGTCGGCGGTGCGCCCGGCAGCGGCCGCACCGAGATCGCGATCCAGCTCGCGCGTGGTCTCGCGCGCCACCACGAACTCGCGCTGTTCGATGCCGACGATGTCGCGCCTGCGATCGCGCAACGACTTGGGCTCGCGCTCGAGCCCAACGTGTGTACGGCCGTCGACGCGGTCGAGCACGGACAGGGGACGCTCGATCGCGCGTTGCAGATCGAGCCGCGCTCGGGCGTGCCGGTGGTCGCCGGTCTTCCCAACCCGCGGGCATGGACGCAGCTCCAACCCGGTGAGGTCGTGCGCGTCGTCGATCGGCTCGCCGATCGGGCGGAGGCGGTGGTCGCCGACGGTGCGGGCCTGCTCGACGATGCGTACCGATCGCACGGGCGCGCCCGTTGCGCGACCCGCGCGTGCCCTCGTCGTCGAGGCCGACGTCGTGGTGGCGGTCTGCGACGCGTCGCCGCACGGCGTCCATCGGCTCCTGACATGGGCCGCCGATGCCCGCGCGCTCGCGAGCGAGACACCGTTGGTGGTGGTCGCGAATCGCGCGCCCGCGAGCCGCTTCCGGCGCGCCGAGCTCTACGAGGAAGTGCAAAGTGCGTTGGCGCCGCACGAGGTCGTGTTCGTTCCCAACGATGCGCGTGTCGTCGACGCCGCGTGGAACGGAGAACCGGTAGGCCGAGGGCCGTTCACGCGCGTGGTCGACCATCTGGTCGAACTGTGCCGGCTGTTCGTTGCGGGCGTTGCATGAACGCGGCTGTTCGTTCAGACGCGTACGACGTCATCCGGCGCGATGCGTTGGCTCGCGTCGAGCAGCGGCGGCTGCAGCCCGCGCAGCAGGCGACCGAGGTGCGCGCCGAGGTCGAGGGCGCGGTCGACGCGTATCAACGGCGAGCGCGGCTCGGTGACGAGATTCCGCTCGGTGATCCGACCGTCATGACCGAACGCGTGTTGCGTTCGATCATCGAGCTCGGGCCGTTGAGCGAGCTCCTCGAACGACGCGACGTCGAAGAGATCTTCGTCGACGGTGCGCGCGTGACGTATCTCGACGACGGCGGCCGGCTGCGCGGCCTTGCGGAACCGACGACGGAGGACGAGAACCGCCAGATCCTCGAGCGCCTGCTTGCCGTTACCGAACGCCAACTCAACACGAAGCACCCGATCGTGCAGGCGCGCATTCTCGACGGCACCGCCCGATTGACCGCGGCGATCCCGCCGATCGCGGATCGGTTGTCGGCAACGGTCCGGCGCTACACGGTGCGCGACGTCAGCCTCGACGCGCTCGTCGCGCGTGACGCGCTCAGCGAAGAAGCCGCCGCGTTCTTGTGGTCGGTGATGCAGTTCCGGAGCCGCATCGCGATTTCCGGCGAGCCGGGCGCCGGGAAGACCACGCTCGCCGCCGCGCTGGTGTCGGCGGTTCCGCCGGCGCATTGCGTGCGCTGTTGCGAGGAGATTCGGGAACTCGCGGTGCCGCTCGTGCACGGTGGTTACTACGAGGTGCGCCCGGCCGGGCTCGACGGCACCGGCGAGATCTCGCTGCGCGACTTGGTCAAGTTCCTGCTGGCCATGCGCCCGGACCGGATCGTCGTCGGCGAGGTGCGCGGTGCCGAAGCGTTCGAACTCACGCGCGCGGTAAACGCGGGTTGCGGCTTTCTCTGCACGATCCACGCCAACACCGCGCGCGACGCCCTCAACGTGTTCGTGAACGCGGCGCTGATGGCGGGGGAGAACGTGACCGAGTCGATTGTGCGCAAGGTGTTCGTCGAAGCGCTCGACCTCGTCATCCACGTCGACCGCGACGATGTCGCGCACGGCGACCAACGCGTCCGCCGCCAAATCACCGAGATCACCGCGGTCGTGCCGAGTCTGCGCGACGGCGAGACCTGTGAGCCGCTGTTCGTGCGGGAGGCGATCGGCCGTCCGCTTACCTGGACGGGCGCGATCCCGCCGCAGCTCGAAGCGCGTGTCGACCGGGCGCTCCCGGCCGGCAAGCGCC
This sequence comes from uncultured Actinomycetes bacterium, assembly GCA_963841195.1. Lineage (GTDB taxonomy): Bacteria > Actinomycetota > Acidimicrobiia > IMCC26256 > PALSA-610 > CAWJBX01. The sequence continues at coordinate 538,523 of CAWJBX010000009.1, forward strand.
TGCGCGGGATCCTCGAGCGCGGGAGCCGGATCGCGTGAGCGTCGCCGCCGCGCTTGCGATCGGCGTGGCTTGCGCGCTGTTGGCCGGCGCGTTGATGGGCACGCTGCCGGCGTTTCGGATGACGGTGCCGAGCGGTCGGCGCGAACGTCGGCTCGCGGCCTGGCTCGACGAGGCGGGTGTTCCGTTGTCGCCCGTACGGTTCGTTCTCGGGTGCGCCGGTGCCGGTCTGGTCGCGTTGCTGCTTTTGACCGCGCTGACGGGATCGTTGCTCGTCGCCATCGTGCCGGCGGTCGCGGTCGCGTTCGTGCCGCGCGGCGTACTTTCGCGCGCCGACGGCGCGCGCGTATGCGTGAGGTTCAGGCGGCGTGGCCCGACGGATTACGCGATCTCGCCGCGTCGATCGCGGCCGGTCATTCGCTGACGCAAGCGGTCTCGGAGTTGGCGCGTCACGGTCCCGCGCCGTTGCGGGAAGCGTTCGCCCGCTTCCCCGATTTGGCGCGCGTGCTCGGTACCGGTCCCGCCCTCGAGATCGTGAAAGAGGAACTCGCCGACCCGACGAGTGACCGCGTGATCGAAGTCCTTGTGCTCGCGCAAGAACGCGGCGGCGGGATCGTGCGGCAGATTCTCGACGATCTCGTGCAGGCCACGACCGGCGATCTCAAGTTGCTCGACGCGCTCGAGACCGAAGGGCTCGAGATGCGCATCAACGCGCGCGCCGTCGTGATCTTGCCGTGGCTCGTGTTGGTGGCGTTGACGGCGCGTCCTGGTCCATTCCGCGCGTTCTACCGAACGTCGGGGGGTGCGGTCACGCTCGTGGTTGCGGCCGGGTTGACGATGATCGGGGTGCTGGTACTCGGCCGCTTGGCCCGCGAACCCGTCGACCAGCGCGTGCTCGTTGGGCCGCGTCCGTGAACGGGATGCAACTGGTCGGTGCGCTCGGTATCGGCGCGGGCTGCGCCGCGATTGCCGCGGTCGTGAGGCCGGTGCCGCGGCGGTTGGCGCCGCGGGTGCGGCCCTACGCGATCGTCGCCCGCTCGGCGCTCGGACACGCGCCCGAACCAGTGCGTGACGCGCGGGCCGGTGTCGCGAGTTCGTCGACGTTGCCGCGCCTCTTCGGGCCGCCGTTGCGTGCGGTTGTGCGGCGCGCGGGTGCGCTGCTCGAGTCGCGCACCGACGACCATCTCGCGAAGCTCATGCGCCAGGCGGGCGCGCCCGGTGGCCCGGACGAGTTTCGCGTTCGGCAGCTGGGGCGCGGCCTGGTGTTCGCGATCGCGGCGGGTGCGGTTGTCGCAGTCACGCTGCACACACCGCTCTTCGTGGTCGTCAGCGCGGCGGCCGGCTTTGCGTACGGTGCGAGCCGGGTTCGGCGCGGGTTGGAAAAGGCCGTGAATGCACGCGCGGCCCAGCTCCGGCTCGAGTTGTACACGGTCAACCACTTGCTCGCGATGCACGTGCGCACGGGCGCGGGCGCGATGCAGGCGGTCCAGCGCATCGTGGCGCGGGCGCGCGGTGCTGTCGCCGAAGATCTCGCCGACGTCGTCACGTGGACGCGCAGCGGCATGCCCGAAGGTGAAGCGTTCCGGCACGCGGCCGAGCTCACACCCGAGCCGAGCGCAGCACGCACATACCAGCTGCTCGCGGCGGGCGTGGAACGCGGCGTCGATCTCGCGGCCGGCCTGCTCGCGTTGAGTGAAGACATTCGCGACGCGCGTCGCGAGCAGCTGCACAAAGAAGCGGTACGGCGCCGGGCGGCGATGCTCGTCCCGACGATCGCGATCCTCGCTCCGATCATGTTGCTGTTCATCGCGGCGCCGCTCCCGTCCATCGTTCTCGGTCATCGTTGAGGAGAAGCCATGCTGCGCAAGCGAGACGAAGCAGGAATGACGACCGCCGAGTTGCTCGGCAACGCCGCCCTCGGCGTTCTGGCGTTGGTGGTCATTTGGGGGTTGCTCCAGGCTCTCGGCGTCGACATCGTGAACATGCTCCGCGACGCGCTCGTCCACTGAGTGCAACGCGAAGCGGGGTTCACGACGATTCAGTACGTCGTCGCGTCGACGCTGTCGTTGTTGCTGTTCGTGCTGATGGCGAACCTGCTCGTCGACACATACGAGCGGGGTGCGGTTCGCGACGCGCTCGACGAGGGCGTGCGGGCGGCGGTGCCATCGGCCGCGACACCCGCCGATTGCGAAGCGCGGGCGCGTGACGTGTTGCGTTCGGTTACGGGCGGTTCGTTGCTGCGCGTCGACAGCCTCACGTGCACGCGTGATGGCCAGTTCGTCGTCGCCCATGCGCGCATCGTGCTGCGGTCGTGGTTGCCAATGCTTGTTCGCGATTGGCGCGTCGAATTGCGGGCGTCAGCGTTGCAAGAACGGTGAGCGACGATCGCGAGCGTGGGTTCATCGCGATCGAGTTCGTCGCGGCGGTGGCCTTCCTCTTGCTGCCGATCGTCGTGCTCGTTGCGACGGTTCCGATCTGGGCCGAGCGGCGCCACGCGGCAACGGTCGCGGCGCGTGAGGCCGCGCGTGAGTTGGTCGACGCGTGGCCGAATGCCGAGGCGCGGGATGCGGTCGACGTCGCCGATCGTGTCGCGTCCGACCACGGCGTCGACGGCGCCGACGTCGTTGTTCGGGTTCGCTCTGCGGGTGGTGATCGCGGTTCGTACGTCCGGGTGGAAGTCGTCGTGCGGATGCCGGCGATCGCCGTGATGGGGATGCGCGTGGGCAGCTGGCACTACACGGCGGTCGAGGTGCGGCGCGTCGACGACTACCGGAGCCGGTGATGCGCGAACGCGGGACCGTCACGTTGTGGGTACTCGGCCTCTGTATCGGTTTGATGTTCTTGGCCGGGTGTTCGTTGGATTTGTGGCGCGCGGTTGCCGCCCGTCGCGAACTGTCGGCGATGGCGGATGCTGCCGCGACGGCCGGTGCGAACGGTCTGGACGAATCGGCGGCGCGCAACGGAACCGTTGTGCTCGATCCGGGCCGAGCGCGCGCGTTGGCGCGCGACGCGCTCGCGTCAGGGAAGCCGCCGCCGAGCCTCGACAGTGCCGACGTCGACGCGACATCCGATCGCGTTGTCGTGACATTGCACGGTCACGTCGGCTTTTCGTTGCTCGGCATCTTCATGGGCGGCGGCCAGTTCCACATCGAGGTGCACGCGTCGGCTGCACCCGAAGAACGCTCGTGAACGGTGAGCAAAGGACGAAATGCGCGCTGAGCGGTCACTTTTGGTCCAACGCTCGGTTGCAGAGCGCTACTTGCTCATCCGCGCTTCGTCGATCTTCGGCTGGAACAGCTCGATCGGATTCCCCGACGGGTCGTCGAGGATGATCTGTTTGCCGCCCACGCCGTCGACGATCTTGTTGCGGAACGTCGCGCCGTCCTTCTCGAGTTCGTCGACAACCGCGTCGAGGTCGTCGACTTCGAGCGCGAACCGGTTCCAACCGCCCGGCGTCGGCAGCGTGCCGTCAGGCATCGCGGCGCCACCACCAGGCCCGCCGCCGGGCTGGCTCAGGTTCAAGCGCAGGTCGCCGCGCTGCAACATCGCGAACGCGGGCGCCGGGTGCATCACCTCGGTGAAGCCCAGGTGCTTCGTATAGAACGCAATCGCAGCGTCGACGTCGTTTACGAAATACCGGACGCTCACGGTCGCCATGGCCGCCTCCCAAATTCAACTGACGACAGTGTCAGGTACGCTCGGGAAACCTACCCAGTCCGCATCAGGGGGAGTCATGCCCGAGGCCGTCATCGTCAGCGGAGCCCGCACTGCAATCGGCACCGCCCGCAAAGGCACGCTGCTCGACGTGAGCGCGTTCGACCTGGCCCAATACGCAATGGGCGAAGCCCTCAAGCGTTCCGGCATCCCGGCCGGCGACGTCGACGACGCCCAGATGGGCGAGGTCCTCCAAGGCGGCGGCGACATCGCGCGCTACGCCGCGATCGAACTGGGCCTGATCGAAGTCCCGGGCGTCGCGCTCAACCGCCACTGCGCGTCGGGCATGGCCGCCGTGCAAGGCGCGGCCGCGAGCGTCATCGCCGGCATGGACAAAGTCGTGATCGCCGGCGGCGCCGAAAGCATGTCGTCGATGCCGATGGTGCAGAAGCGCACGATGGGCACCGACGACTACGAGATGTGGATGTCGCCGTCGCACAAGGAACAGCCCGACGCGCCGTCGCGCGACATGTCGATCACCGTCGGCTGGAACACCGCGAAGTCGGCCGGCCTCACGCGTGAAGACTGCGACGCGTGGGCCTTCCGTTCACACCAGCGCGCCGTGCAAGCGATCGACGAAGGCCGCTTGCAAGAAGAGATCGTGCCGATCGAAGTGACGCGGCGCGACGGCACGACCATCGTGTTCGACACCGACGAGCACCCGCGCCGCGACAGCTCGATGGAGAAGCTCGCGGGCCTGAAGCCGATCCACCCCGAGATCGAGAACTTCCCGATCACCGCCGGCAACGCATCGGGCGTGAACGACGGTGGCGCGGCGCTGATGATCGTGAGCTCCGAATACGCGAAGGCGAACGGCCTCACGCCGATGGCAACGATCAAGTCGTGGGCCTCGGTCGGGATGAACCCGCGCGACACGGGCCTCGGCCCCATCGGCGCGATCCCGAAGGCGTTGCAGCGCGCCGGCCTCAGCGTCAGCGACGTCGACCTCGCCGAGATCAACGAAGCGTTCGCGTCGGTGCCGGTCGCGGCCTGCCGTCAGCTCGGCTTGTCGGAAGACATCACGAACGTGAGCGGCTCGGGCTGCTCGCTCGGCCACCCGGTCGCAGCCACTGGCGCCCGCATGATCCTCACGACGATGTACGAACTGCGCCGCCGCGGCGGTGGCATCGGCATCGCGAGCATGTGCGCGGGCGGCGGCATGGGCAGCTGCACCGTCTTCGAAGTCGCCCCCGGCTAAACGCTCGTACGGATTAGGCGAGGGCGCGGATCTCGCGGAGCGCGACTGAGAGCGTTGCCACGTCGTAGACGCCGTGGGCGCGGACGTCTTCGAGCAACGCGAGCACGCGCACCAAGATCGTCGACCGCGACGCGGCCCACGCGTCGTAGGAACCGGCTGCCATGACGCCGTCGACGATCCGCCGTTGCTGGGCCGCCGCGTCTTCGCGTAACGCGTTGCGCGCCAACGCGTCCCACCGATCGGCCCGCGGCAACGCCACGATGTGCTCGTTGAGCCACTCCAACTCGAGCCGGTCACCGATTTCGTCATACTTGGCCGCAACCGTCTCGACGTCGACGTTGTGTGCGAGTGACAGCTCGACGATGTCGAGCGCGCTGGGGAGCCGGTCGAGCGCCGCGACCTTGTAGGCAAGCTCGCGATCCACGCCGCGCGCGATGTACCGCGACGCCGCGGCCTCGCACCGTTCCGACGCGGCCGCCATCTCGGCGAGGCGTGCGACACCGACTGCGAAGTACGCGACCGTCGTCGCGATCGGAAGCGGCTGCGGCCGCTGGCGCAGCAGCCAGCGTGCACCGCGCTCGACGAGGCGGCGATCGGCCAGATACATCTCGGTCTGCACGTCGACGTCGACGCTTCCGTCACTTGCTTCGATCTCGCGCCACAGCGCGTCTTGATCGAAGATCGCGCGCGACGTCTCGTGGGCGCGCGCCACGTCGGACCACGAAGCGCCCGTCTCCTCGTGCAGCCGGAACGCGAACGTGATGCCGGCCCGGTTCACGAGCCCGTTCACCAACGCGGTCGCGGTGATCTCCCGGCGCAGCGTGTGGGCGCGGATCCCGTCGAGGTAGCGCTGCCGCAACACGTTCGGGAAGTAGCGGATCAGCTCGGGAACGAGATCGGGATCGTCGAGCAGATCGGTCGCGAGGAGTTCTTCTTCCAAGCCGATCTTGGCGTAGGCCATCAGCACCGCGAGTTCCGGAACGGTCAGGCCGAGTCCGTTCGCGTGCCGTTCCGCGAGCTGTTCGTCGTTCGGCAGGCGTTCGACGTCGCGGTTGAGGTGCCCGGTTTTCTCCAACGAGCGAATGAAACGCGCGTGCACCTCTTCCATGGTCGCGGCCTGCGCGAACGCGGCGTCGAGGGCGCGGTTCTGGCGGTAGTTGTCGCGCAGGACGAGATCGGCGACTTCGCTGGTCATCTGCATCAACAGCGCGTTGCGATCGGGACGCGTCAGGTCGCCGCGCCGCACGACGCCGTCGAGCAAGATCTTGATGTTGACTTCGTGATCGCTCGTGTCGACGCCCACGCTGTTGTCGATCGCGTCGGTGTTGATGCGACCTCCTGCCAGCGCGTATTCGACGCGCCCGAGCTGCGTGCAGCCGAGGTTGCCGCCTTCGCCGACCACGCGGCAGCGCAGGTCGCGTCCGTCGACCCGCACCGCGTCGTTGGCTTTGTCGCCGACGTCGGCGTGCGACTCGGTGTGCGCTTTCACGTAGGTACCGATCCCGCCGTTGTAGAGCAGGTCGACCGGCGCGCGCAGCGCGGTCCGGATCAGCTCGGCGGGTGTCAGCGCCGTGATCGTGTCGTCGAGCCCGAGCGCGGCGCGCGCTTCGGGCGTGATCGGGACCGATTTCAGCGTGCGCGGGTAGATCCCGCCGCCGGCCGAGAGCAACGCGGTGTCGTAGTCGGCCCACGACGACCGGGGCAGCGCGTACAAGCGCTTGCGTTCTTCGAACGACTTGTCGGGATCGGGATCCGGGTCGACGAACACATGGCGATGGTCGAACGCGAGCACGAGCTTGATGTGCCGCGACAACAACATGCCGTTGCCGAACACGTCGCCCGACATGTCGCCGACGCCGACGACCGTGAAATCGTGCTGGTCGGGATCGATACCGACGTGACGGAAGTGGCGCTTCACCGACTCCCACGCGCCGCGCGCCGTGATGCCCATTTCCTTGTGGTCGTAACCGTTGGCGCCACCCGACGCGAACGCGTCGCCGAGCCAGTAGCCGCGGTCGAGGGCGATCTCGTTCGCGATGTCGGAGAACGTCGCGGTTCCCTTGTCGGCCGCGACGACGAAATACGGATCGTCACCGTCGTAACGGACGACCGGCGGTGGTGGCACCACCATGCCGTCGACGAGGTTGTCGGTGATGTCGAGCAGGCCGCCGATGAACACGCGGTAGCAGGCTTCGACCTCGTTGCGCAGTTGCGCGGGATCGGCCGGAGGTTGCTTCACGACGAAGCCGCCCTTCGCGCCCGCGGGCACGATCACCGCGTTCTTTACGCGCTGCGCCTTCATCAACCCGAGCACTTCGGTGCGGAAGTCTTCGCGGCGATCCGACCAACGAATGCCGCCGCGTGCGACCTTGCCCGCGCGCAGATGCACGCCTTCGACGCGCGGCGAGTACACGAACACTTCGTACAGCGGGCGGGGGAGCGGTAAGTCGGGAATCTGGGCCGGGTCCAGCTTCAGTGCGACGCACGGCGCGCTGTCGTAGAACCAATTCGTGCGCAGCGTCGCGAGCACGAGATTCAAGAGCGCGCGCAGGATGCGGTCTTCGTCGAGGCTCGTCACTGCATCGAGCGCCGGCGCGGTAGGTGTCAGCCAGGTGCACTGCGCCGTCGCCCTCGCTCGCAGCCGATCCCCACGGGTCGAGACGCGCGGTGAACAACTCGACGAGTCGCCGCGCGAGGTCACAGTGGCGCGCGAGCGTCTCCTCCATATACGCCTGGCTGAACATCGTGCCGGTCTGGCGGAGGTAACGGCAGTACGCGCGCAACAGCGCGACCTCGCGCCACTCGAGCCCGGCACCGAGCACGAGCCGGTTGAGCCCGTCGTCTTCGACGCGGCCGTCGACGACCGCGAGGAACGCGTCTTCGAACACGCGCCGCGCCGCGCTGTCGGCACTGACACCGGCCGCCGCGTGCAACCGGAACCACTTCATCCAGCGCGGCCCCGAGCTCATCGGCGTGATCGTGTACGGGTGCTCGTCGTCGACCGTCACACCCATGTTCGCGAGGCGCGGCAATACGTCGGAGAGCGACGGCGGCATGCCCATCCCGTACAACTTCAGGTCGAGACCGTCGCCTTGGGAACTCAGGTGAACGGCGAGTGGGCGCACCTGTTGCAGCTGTTCCAACTGCCCGATATCGGCGACGGCCGTCTCGGCGTTGAAGTCGTCTTCGTAGGCACCCGGGAAACCGGTCGACCATTCACGGAAGGTGTCGAGGCCGGACTCTTCGCCGCGCGCGTCCACGAGCGCGTCGCGCAACGCATCGACCCATGCGCGCGCCGCCGCGGCGACGCGTTGTTCGAGTGCGCCTTCGTCGACCTCACGCGGCCGGCTCGGATCGACGTGCAACACGTAGTGCAAACGCGCGAGCGCCGATTCCGAGAGCCGCGTGTTCCACTCGTAGCTCAGGGCGCCGTACGCGTCCATCAAGATGTGCGCCATGTGTTCGCGCACGCTCGTCGTGTAGCGGTCGCGCGGGAGGTAGACGAGACACGAGATGAAGCGTCCGTACGAGCCTTCCTGCACGATCAGGCGTACCTGCCGCCGTTCGTGGATGCGCAGGATCGCGAGCGCGTTCTTGAGCAGCGCATCGGTGTCGATCTGGAACAAGTCGTCGCGCGGATACGTGTCGAGGATCTGCAACAGATCCTTGTAATCGTGGCTCGCGGGTAACAGCGCGGCCCGTTCGATCACGATCGCGACCTTGCGCCGCAACACCGGAACTTCCGCAGGCGGGGCAACGTAGGCGGTCGACGTATAGAGGCCGAGGAAGCGGTGTTCGCCGACGACGTTGCCGTTCGCGTCGAAGCGCTTCACGCCGATGTAGTCGAGGTACGTCGGGCGGTGCACCGTCGAGCGCGAGTTCGCCTTGGTGAGGACCAGCAGCGTGCGTTCGCGCGCTTTGGCACGGAGCGCGTCGGGCAGTTGCGCGAACGACTCCGACGCGTCCTCGGGCGCGTCGCGCAGAATGCCGAGGCCGGAACCCGGCACGGGGCGCAACGTGTTCTCGTCGACGAGGTCGTAGGTGCGATAGCCCAAGAACGTGAAGTGCTGGTCGCCGAGCCATTGCAACAGCGACCGGCCTTCGGACAGTTCGTCGTCGCTGACCGGCGGCGGCGACTGGTCGAGTTCGGCGCCGACGATCGCGAGTTGCGACAACATCTTCACCCAGTCGGTCGTCGCGGCGCGTACGTCCGACAGTGTGTTTTCGATGTCGAGGCGCAGCGCTTCCAGCGCGACGTCGCTCGACTCGCGGTCAACTTCGAAGAACAACCACGACTCGAGCAGCACCACGTCGTCGCCGAGTTCCGACGCGTCGTCCGGCGCCAACCCGCGCAGTTCACCTTCCGCGGAACGGCGCACGCGCAGGATCGGGTGCACCACGAGATGAATGCCGAGGTCGTGACGGTCGAGCGCCATCGTCACGGAGTCGACCAGGAACGGCATGTCGTCGTTCACAACCGCGACGGTTGTATGGCCACGCCCCGGTGCGGTCACCCGCACGATCGCGCGCCCGGGCCGCCGTTGGCGCGCGAGTCGCCAGTGCGCGAGCGCGGCTTCGGCGAGGTCGTCGACCGATCGGGTCGCGAGATCTTCGTCGTCGACGCCCGCGTAGTAGCGGCGCGCGAACTCTTCGATGTCGGCGTCGCCCTGCAGCGCGGCGACGCGCGCGGCGACCTGATCGCGGAGGACGAGGGCGTCGGACGCCACGGTGCGGACCATATCTGTCTCATCGGCACGGCTCGGGCCGAGCCGCAGATTCGTAACCACGTACATGGGTCGGCTCCGCGCTCCGCTCCCATTCGTCGCGCGCGCATGGGTGGGCCTGGCGTTTGGCTCCTGGCGGTCGCTTCGCTGTCGCCTCCTATGTTCATGGGTCGGCTCCGCGCTCCGCTCCGATACGGTCGCGGGCGGCTGCTTCACGGTCCGGGAGTTTGTGGGTTCGCTTCCTCCGGTCGCTTCGCTGTCGCCTCCTGTGTTCATGGGTCGGCTCCGCGCTCCGCTCCCATTCGGCGCGCGCGCATGGGTGGGCCTGGCTTCGGCTCCTGGCGGTCGCTGCGCTGTCGCCTCCTGTGTTCATGGGTCGGCTCCGCGCTCCGCTCCCATTCGGCGCGCGCACATGGGTAGGCCCGGCTTCGGCTCCTGGCGGTCGCTTCGCTGTCGCCTCCTGTGTTCATGGGTCGGCTCCGCGCTCCGCTCCCATTCGTCGCGCGCGCATGGGTGGGCCTGGCGTTTGGCTCCTGGCGGTCGCTTCGCTGTCGCCTCCTGTGTTCATGGGTCGGCTCCGCGCTCCGCTCCCATTCGGCGCGCGCGCATGGGTGGGCCTGGCGGTCGCTTCGCTGTCGCCTCCTATGCTCCGGCATCGTGAACATCGCGGACGCTCTCGACCTGGCGCTCGAGCTCGCTGACATCGCCGACGCGATCACGATGGCGCGCTTTCGCGCGAGCGACCTGCGGGTCTCCACCAAACCCGACCTCACCCCTGTGAGCGAAGCCGACGAAGCCGTCGAGCGTGCGATCCGCGACCGGCTCGTCGCCTTCCCCGGTCACGCAGTGCTCGGCGAGGAGTTCGGCGCCGACGACGCGGCCGGCGCCGAGTACCGATGGATCATCGACCCCATCGACGGCACGAAGAATTACGTACGGGGCGTCCCGATCTGGGCGACGCTCGTCGGTCTCGAACAAGCCGGCGAACTTGTCGTGGGCGTCGCGGCGGCTCCTGCACTCGGCATGCGCTGGTGGGCCGGCCGCGGGCTCGGCGCGTACCGCGACGGCGAACGGATCAACGTGTCGTCGGTTTCGACGCTCAACGACGCCCACCTGTCGTTCGCATGGGACACGAGTGAGCGCTTCCACGACCTGGGGATCGGCGAGAAGTTGCTTGCGCTCTCGCACCAGTGTTGGCGTACGCGTGGCATCGGCGACTTCTGGCAGCATCTGCTGGTCGCCGAAGGCGCGTTCGACATCGCGGTCGATCCGATCGTGTCGCTGTGGGACGTCGCGGCGCTCATTCCGATCGTCGCGGAGGCCGGCGGCCGTTGGAGCACGCTCGACGGCCGAGCCGACCCGGACGGCAAGAGTTTCGTATGTACGAACGGCGAATTACACGATGCCGTTGTCGGTGCGCTCGCGCCCGACGCCTAGGGTTCGGAGGGGTATGGGCGACGTTACGGTCGGCATCGACATCGGCACGTCCTCAGTGAAAGCTGTGGCCGCAGATGAGGACGGCAACGTCATCGCACGCGCGCGAATACCGCACGAATTCCACGTGCCCGCGCCGTTGCAGTTCGAACACGACGCCGCGGTCGCGTGGCACAACGGTCCGCGCGCCGCACTCGAAGCGCTCGGCGACGTCGACGCGCGCGCGGTATCGGTCGCGGCGATGGTGCCGTCGCTCACCGCAGTCGACGCCGAGGGCATGCCGATCGCGCCCGGGCTCCTTTACGGCGACGACCGCGGCCACAAAGCAACGAGCGGCGTCGTCGCCGAAGCGGGCGAGCTGATGTCGTTCCTCGAGTGGCATGTGCGCGAACACCCCGACGCCCGCGGCTACTGGATGGCGCAGGCCGTCGCGAATCACGCGCTCACCGGCAAGGCGATCGTGTCGACGACCGTTGGGATGACGGCGGCCCCGCTCTCGACCGGTCTCGAGTGGGATGCGACCAAAGTCGAGGCGTGCGGCGCGCGCGTCGAACAGATGCCGGCCATCGGTATCAGCGGTCAACCCCTCGCCGACGTCGCCGGTCACAAGAACTGTGTGCTCGAAGGCGGCACGATCGACGCGATGGCCGAACAGATCGTTGCCGGTTGCGACGATCTCGGCGACGTGCTCGTCATCTGCGGCACGACGTTGATCGTCTGGGCCGTCGTCGACGAGTGGTCGACCGTTCCGAACTACTACACGATTCCGCACACCGCGCCCGGGAAGTTCTTGATCGGCGGACCGAGCAACGCGGGCGGCCTCTTCCTCAACTGGGTCGATCGCATGCTTGCACCGGACGCGCCGCCGGCCGACCCGCACCGCGTTCCGATCTGGGCGCCGTATCCGCGCGGCGAACGAGTGCCGTTCCAAGATTCGAGCCGGCGCGCCCAACTCGTCGACCTCGATCTCACGCACGACGCGTCTGCGATCCGGCGCGCCGCGTTCGAATCGTCGGCGTTCGTTACCCGCCGCATCATCGACGCGTCGACAGTGCCGGCGCGCCGCATCGTCGCGGTCGGAGGCGGCACGCGCGTGCCCGGCTGGGTCGAGGCGCTCGCCGACTGCACAGGCTTGCCCGTCCACGTCGCGCGGTGTTCCCGAGGGCGGCGCATTAGGGGCTGCGTTCCTGGCGCGCATGGCGGCCGGCCTGGAGAAATCGCACAATCGCGCCGCGGAGTGGGCGACGACCGCGCGTGTCGTCGACCCCGACCCTTCCTGGACCGGTCCGGCTGACGAACGCTACGCGCGCTTCTTGGAGGTTGCAGGCTGATGAAGGTCCGACTCGTCGTGCTCGCGTGCATCGCAATGCTCGCGCTCGGCGCGTGTAGTGGGGGCGGAAGCAGCAGCGATGCCGCGAAGAAGGCCGGCTCGCGTATTGACACGCACCCCACGTTGCCCGCACCGGCCAACGGTTTACAGGGCAGCGCCAAAGCGTGCGCAACGGTGACGCAAACCCAGGCGAACAACTTGTTCGGCAACCAAGCGACGTCGACGCCCGATCCGAGCGGTGGCACGGGCGCGACGTCGACCTGCGTGTGGAAATTCGAATCGAATCCGGGGAGCACGACCCAGAACACCAAGTACGTCTTGCAGGCCCGCATCTATCCGGGCACGTCGTACTACGACGCGGAAAAGAAGCTCGGCGGGAAGTCGGTGAAGGGTGTCGGCCAAAAGGCGAACGTGCGGTCGAACACTTCGACGCTCACCCTTTCGTTCGTGAAGAACGGACAGACCGTTGTGATCGAGTATTCCATCCTCGGCTTCCAAGGCACCGCGCAGAAGAGCCCGAAAGACCAACAGGCTGCGGTCGTGAAGATCGGCAAGCAGGCCGCATCGCGTGTGTAAGCGGTAGCTTCGAGGCGCCGTGCGGATGCAGCGGAGCCATGGACGGCGCAGCGAAGGAGCCATGTGACTGCTCTGGAGATCACGATCAACCGCGATGCCTGCATGGGTTCGGGCAACTGCGGGTTCTGGGCGCCGGGCGTCTTCGACCTCGACGACGACGGCATTGCGATCGTGCTCGACGTGAACGCCCAACCCGAAGACAAAATCGTGCTCGCCGCTCAGGGTTGCCCGACGCAGGCGATCAGCGTCGTGCGCGACGGCGAAAAACTCGTCTGATCGCGCGCTCCGGCCGCGGCCTGACACGGGCGTCAGGTTGCCGCCTACGATCCCTCTTCTATGGCGATTGGGATCACTGAAGAGCAAGAGGAACTGCGGACGGCGGTCCGCCGCTTCGTCGACGCTCGCATCACGCCCGAAGTGGTGCGGGTCGCGCTCGACGCCGACCAGGAAGCGTTGCCCGAGTTCTGGCCCGCGCTGAACGAGACGGGCTGGCTCGGCGTGCACGTGCACGATGCCGGGATCGTCGAACAGGCCGTGGTCGTCGAGGAACTCGGGCGCGCCTGTGCGCCCGGGCCATATGTGCCGAGCGCGATCGTGGCCGCGGTGCTCGCCGCGGCGGCCGGCGGGCACGACGCGCTGCTCGCCGACGTCGTTGCCGGCACGACACCAGCGGCGGTTGCACTCGACGGGGCATCACTCGTCGTCGGGGGTGCACTCGCCCAGCTGATCATCTGCGAAGTCGACGGCGCTTGGTACGCGCTCGACGCGTCGACGCTCAACGCGAAACCGGTCGACAGCATCGATCGGACGCGCCGGCTCGCACGCATCGAAGTGCCGAGTTCGCCGCCCGCCGATCGCAAGCTCGCGGGCATCACCACCGACGACGTGCGCGCGCTCGCCGCGGTGATGTTCGCGGCGGAAGCGATCGGAGTCGCGCAGTGGTGCGTCGACACGGCATCGCAGTACGCGGCCGTGCGCGTGCAGTTCGGCCGGCCCATCGGTCAGTTCCAAGGCGTGAAGCACCGGTGCGCCGAGATGCTGGCGCGCACCGAGCTCGCGCGGGCCGCGGTCTGGGACGCGGCGCGCCGCCGCCGACGATCTCGACGACCCGGGCGCCGCGCTCGCGATCGCGGCCGCGGCCGCGCTCGCGTTCGACGCCGTCTTCGCCAACGGCAAGGACTGCGTGCAGACGCTCGGCGGCATCGGGTTCACGTGGGAACACGACGCGCACATCTATCTGCGGCGCGCGATGACGCTGCACCAAGTCACTGGCACGCCCGACGACTGGCGCGTACGTGCCGCGCGTGCAGCCGCGATGGCGGGGCGCGCCGGCGCCTTGCGGTCGACCTGCCCGCCGATGCCGGAGCGACGTACCGCGCCGAGGTGCGCGGCTTCCTCGAAGACATCAAGGACGTCCACGGGCCCGACCGTCGGGCTCGCCTCGCGGCCGAGGGCTACGTCACTCCCGGCTGGCCGAAGCCGTGGGGCCGCGACGCGCAAGTGCACTCGAACTGCTCGTCATCGAAGAGGAGTTCCGCGCCGCGAAGGTGCAGCGTCCGAACATCGGTGTCGGCGCGTGGGCGTTGCCGAACCTGATCGTGCACGGCACCGAAGAACAGCGCGAGCGCTGGATCATGCCGACGTTGCGCGGCGAGATCGGTTGGTGCCAGCTGTTCAGCGAGCCCGGCGCGGGCTCCGACCTCGCGTCGTTGTCGACGCGCGGCGACGCGCGTCGAAGGCGGCTGGCTGCTGAACGGCCAGAAGGTCTGGACGTCGATGGCGAAGGAGGCCGACTGGGGGATCTGTCTCGCGCGCACGAACCCCGAGGCCGCAAAGCACGACGGCATCTCGTGCTTCATGGTCGACATGACAGACGCCCGGTATCGACATCCGCCCGCTGCGCGAGCTCACCGGCCAGGCGATGTTCAACGAGGTGTTCTTCGACGACGTGTTCGTTCCCGAGGACTGCCTGGTCGGCCAGGAGCACGACGGCTGGCGCGCGGCCCGCACGACCCTTGCGAACGAACGCGTCTACATGGGTTCGAGCAACACGATCGGTTCGGGTGTCGTCGGTGTCCTCGCCCTCATCGAGCGCAGTGGCCTCGCCGACGACCGGCTTGCGTTAGCCGTTGCCGGTGGTCTCGTCGCCACCGGCCACGCCCTCGTCCGCGCTCGGGTTCCGTCTCACCCTCGCCGCGCTTGGCCGGCGCCGACCCGTCGGGCTCGGAAGCTGCGGTGCGCAAGCTCCTCGGCGTGCAGCACGACCAGCACGTCCAAGAGGTCGGGATGACGCTGTCGGGCCTCGAAGCGATGGCGGGCGACGGCGACGCGGCCGGATGGGCCTCGGCGTCGTTCCTGTTCAACCGGTGCCTCACGATCGCGGGCGGCACCAGCGACATTCAGCGCAACGTGATCGCCGAACGGCTGCTCGGACTGCCCCGAGATCCGTGATGAGAGTGATCCGTGATTTGTCGCAATCCCTGGGGTTTTCGGTCCAACCGGCCGAAAAGGAGCGAGTGGAGGCTACCCGGGCTCCTGAACTGGGGCGGCGCGTCTGCCGTCGCTGCAGTGACAGTCGCTCGGTGGCGTCCACAGCCGGTCGCGGTCGCGGTCGCCAGGTGCGCACGGGAACCGATCGATCTGGATCTGGTGGAACTAAGCCTGCTCCGGGAGGAGGTGGCCATGGACGGCGATACGAGAGGGAGACCGACCAATGGCCATGACATGGCTACGCGGAGGACTTCCGACTGCGGCGGACGTGCCGGTAGAGGTGCCGGACGCCGGCGCGCGCAACGGCGCCGCCGGCACCACGCCGCCGCCGACCGGCCTGCCCGCCGAACAGCTGTACACGTGGCTCGAGTGGGTGCAGGACGACCTGCGCCGCCTCGAAGCGCGGCTCGAGTACCTCGAGTCGCGCGCGGCGCAACTTGCGCGAGCAGGAACGGTTGCTCAGCGAGCTGCTCGTGCCGGCCCGTCGCGCGCGGATCTGCGCTGATCAACCGCAGAAGTTGACGCCGGCGTCAGTGAACCGATAGTCGTAGCGCCCAATGGGCGAGCACGCAACTCGACTACGACGACAGTCGCGGCCGGCGATGCCGGCCCGGCGATCACCCACCCGCTCACGCGTACCGATCTCGTCATGTACGCGGGCGCGAGCGGCGACTTCAATCCGATGCACCACGACGAGATCGCGGCGCAGGCAGGCCGGCCTGCCGTCGGTGTTCGGGCACGGCATGTTCACCGCTGGACTGCTCGCGACCGCAGTGACCAACTACGTCGGTGTCGGCAACCTCGAAGTCGTACCGGGTGCGCTTCACGAAGCAGACCTGGCCCGGCGAAGTGCTGACCACGAGCGTGATCGTCCGCGAGAAGCGCGCCGGCAACGAGGTCGTGCTCGACTGCTCGGTCGTGAACGAGAAGGGCGAGACCAAGATCCAAGGCGAAGCGGTCGCGGTGCTGCGCCGTGACGCACGCCCCGGTTCGATCTGCCGTCGCCCGACGACGAGACCCAGCCGTTCTGGGACGGCTGAAGGAAGGCAAGTTCCTCTTCCGGCACTGCAACGCCTGCGGTCACGATCACTACTACCCGCGACCGTTCTGCCCGACGTGCTGGAGCGACGACGTCGCGTGGAAAGAAGCGTCGGGCGGCGGCACGCTCTACACGTATTCGGTCGTGCACGTGAACGACCTGCCGCCGTTCAACGAGCGTGTGCCGTACGTGGCGGCGATCGTCGAGCTCGACGAAGGCCCGCGGGTGATGACGAACATCGAAGACGTGCCCTTCGAGGAGTTGCGCGCGCGACATGCCCGGTCGTCGTCGACTACAAGCCGATCTCCGACGACGTCACGATCCCGGTGTTCCGTCCCGGGCTGACCGGTAGCGTCCGCCGTGAACGAAGACGAGCAGGACTGGAACTTTCCCGTTCGAGGAACCGCTGCACGAGGTGTTCCCGCAGTTGCACGCCGCGCAGAACGTGTGGCTGGCGCAGCTCGACTCGCTCGACGCGCCCGACCGCAAGACCCACGAGCTCATCCGGCTCGCAGTGACCGTCGGCATGCGCAATCCGCGAAGGTGTGCGGCGCCACGCGCAGCTTGCTCGCGAAGTCGGCGCGTCGTGGGAGGAGATCCTCGGGTCGATCATGTTGACCGTGCCCGGCCACGGACTGTTGCCCGCGTTCGAGGCGATCCCGCACGCGCGCAACGGATACGAAGAAGCGCGAGAAGCGGAACAGGAGTGACGCCGACGCGAAGAACGTGCCGTTTCGCATCCTGCCCAAGCTGACCGACATCAACCGCGACTTCTGGACCGGTGGTGCCAAGGGCGAGTTGCGCTTCTGGCGTTGCCAGGACTGCGGTTACTACATCCACCCGCCGCAGCCCGTCTGCCCGATCGCCATTCGAAGAACCTGAAGACGGAAGCGGTTTCGGGCAAGGCCACGCTCGCGACGTACTCGGTCAACCACCAGACCGTGGATGCCGGGGCCGGAGCTGCCGTACATCGTCGCGATCGTCGAGATCGTCGAGCAGCCGTCGCTGCGGTTGACGACGAACCTCGTGAACTGCCCGATCGACGACGTCCAGCATCGAGATGCCGGTACGCGTCACGTTCGAACACGCATCCCGATCCCGACGGCGACGTGTATCTCCCGATGTTCGAGCCCGACCCGGAGGCATGACGTGGCTCTTGATGCGAACACCATCATCGAGCGACGCGCATGCATTTCGGGGGTCGGTCAATCCGACATCGGACGGCGCTTGTTCCGCGATCCGTTGGAGCTCACGATCGACGGCTGTCTCGCCGCGATCGAGCACGCGGGATCTCACCACCGACGACATCGACGGGTTGTCGACGTACCCCGGTCCCGTGGGCGACACCGCGCGGGTTCTCGGGTGCGGGCGCGTACGAAGTGATCGACGCACTGCGATTGAAGTGCGGCTGGTACGGCAGCGGGCTCGAGACATCGGGCCAGTTGGGTTCGGTGATTAACGCGTGTTTGGCGGTGGCATCCGGCCTCGCCACTCACGTGTTGTGCTTCCGCTCGGTGTGGGAAGGCTCCGCCCAGGGCGACAAGGGTCGCGCCGCGGTGACGATGGGCGGCGGTGGCGGTGGCGGCGTGCTCAAGGCTGCCGGCTATCACGGAATGGTACCTGCCGTTCACGCGCGCCGTCGGCCGCGATCTGGATCGGCATGTTCGCGCAACGGCACTTCCACCAGTACGGCACGACGCGCGAACAGCTCGCGTGGATCGCGTTGAACGGGCGCCGGAACGCGGCGCTTGAATCCGAAAGCGATCTACACGGACCCGATGACGCTCGACGACTACATGAACGTGCGCATGATCGCGTCGCCGTTCTGTTTGTACGACTGCGACGCACCGTGCGACGGCGCGACGGCGGTCATCGTCTCGCGCATCGATGCGGCCCGTATCTTGCGGAACCGGCCGTTGCGTGTTGAAGCGGTTGGCACGCGTATCGACGGCCGGCCGTCGTGGGACCAGTTCGACGACCTGTCGACGATGGCGAACCGGGCCGCGGGCAAGCACATCTGGGAACGTACGGAGCTGAAGCCGTCGGACGTGCAGATGGCACAGCTCTATGACGGCTTCTCGTGGATCACGATGTCGTGGCTCGAGTCGCTGGGGTTGTGCGGCATCGGGGAGAGCGGCGACTTCATCGACGGCGGGAAGAACATCGCGCGCGACGGGAAGCTGCCGCTGAACACGCACGGCGGCCAGCTCTCCGCGGGGCGGCTCCACGGCTACGGGTTCTTGCACGAAGGTGCGACGCAGATGTGGGGTGAAGCCGGCGATCGTCAGCTCGCGACGCCGCCCGAGATCGGGATCATCGCCGCCGGCGGCGGCAACACCTGCGGCTGCCTGTTGCTCGTCCGCGAATAACCGGCCCCCCTCCCGTTCGGTTCTTGCGCCAAATGGCGCCCTCTACGGGCGTGAATTGCCGCAAGAACGGCGGGCGAGCACGTCGCGCACGATACGGACGACGTGGGCG
Organism: uncultured Actinomycetes bacterium; assembly: GCA_963841195.1. Taxonomy (GTDB): domain Bacteria; phylum Actinomycetota; class Acidimicrobiia; order IMCC26256; family PALSA-610; genus CAWJBX01. The sequence continues at coordinate 557,503 of CAWJBX010000009.1, forward strand.
CCTTCGTACTTGACTTGGTTGTAGGTGAACCGCTCGACGTTCCAGCCCAGTGCTTGGAGTGCCGACGTGCGCGCGTTGTCGAGCGCTCGCCGCTCGTCGCTCGCATGGCCCTTGCGACCGTCGAGTTCCCACGCGCATTTCGCTACAACGTGGGCCGCGTCGATAAACGCCTTGCGGCCGTTCGCAAGCGTCACCTGGTACTGACAAATAGGCGGCGGGATGCTCGCGTCTTCTAGCAATCGAAGGAAACGACGTTCCAGCACTGATTCGGGCGTCGACTCCGGTCGGTCTTTGAGGACCACCGCCATTGGCCCGACCCCGCGTCGCCCTCGCTTTCGAATCTCGGCGTGGCGAATCGAGACACCTCGCCTTCGGACTTGTGCTTCGCGTTCTGCGCTGTCAAACGCGTTTTCGACGCGGCGCCAGTGGTTGACGGCGCCGAGATCGATGAGCGTTCGTGCCGGCGTCGTAACTGGAATCGGTCCGAGCCTCGTTATGTCCTTCGGTACAAGGTCGAGCGACTGATGCACGATCGCGAGGTTCGTCTTGTATCTCACGGTGCGAGGCACTGTGACTTCAATGCGGTCGGGCCGAAACGTGTCGAACTGCCAAAGTGCGGCCGCGGTGCGGTGGCTCGCAACACATGAGTCTCCTCCCGCGATGCACACGGCGAGTACCCGCTGTTCCCACGTCGGGTGCGTGCTTGCAACGCGGAAGAGAGAGGGAGCAACGCGCTCGAACATCCCGTTACGAACGCGCGCCTGCAACATTTTGTCCGACATTCCCAGTCGATGTGCTTCGTCCCGAGTGAACAGTCCGAGTTGCGATCGCGCGATCGCGAAGAGGGCTTCCACACCGCCTCCTGCGTCTGTGGGAAGCGTCCGAAACGTAGCGACCACGTGAGACAGCAACGTTCTTGCGCCAAATGGAGCCCACCACGGGCGTGAATTGGCGCAAGAACGGGGGTTCGGGCCTGAAGCGGTTTAGTCGATCGCGATGGCGGCGAGTTCTTCGAGGTGGTCGCTGGCGGTGCCGAGCGCCGACGCGCACGTGAGCAGCCGTTTGTAATACAGGTGGATGTCGTGTTCCCACGTGAACCCGATGCCACCGAAGACTTGAATCGCGGTTCCGCCGAGCTGCGGGAACGCCTGCGACGCGAACGCGCACGCGAGCGTCGCGGCGCGGTGCGCTTCCTCGGCCGGCGCATCGTCGAGCGCCCAGCATGCGTAGTACGCCGCCGCGCGCGCGAGCTCAACCGTCCGCAGCATGTCTGCGCACAAATGCTGCACCGCTTGGAACGAACCGATCGGCTTGTCGAACTGCACGCGCTCTTTCGCGTACTCGACTGCCAGCTCCAACGCGCGTTGCGCGGCGCCTACACCGTCGACGACGTACGCGACGCCCATGCGGTCGATCGCCCGCGCCACGTCGTCGGCATCAACCGAGAGTCGCTCGGCCGGAACGCCGTCGAACACCACGCGCCCAAACTTGCGCGACCCGTCGACCGTCGGCGCAGCCGTTGCCACACCGCCCGACGTGACATACACACCGTCAGAAGCGCTCACCACGAACATCGATGCCGCGCACGCGTCAGGCACGTGCACTTTGGTGCCGGTCAAGCGCCCCGACGAATCCACCGAAGTCGACGGCGACGACCACTGATACCGCGTGCCGGGCTCGAACAAGGCCAACGTCCCGATACCGGAGAGCGACGGCACCAGCGTGCGCGCTCCCACCGCCGATGCCGCGTACGGGGTCGGACACACGGCGCGCCCCAGCTCTTCGAGCACGACAGCGGCGTCGACCATGTCGAGCTCGAGTACGCCGAGCTCTTCGAGGCCGGCCCACACCGCCGGATCGAACTCGGCGTCGTCGTACGCGGCCCGGACCGACGAAATGGGCGCCCGCGCCGCGAGGAACGCGCGCACCGATTCGCGCAACATCTCTTGCTCGGCCGAGAACTCGAAGTCCATTGGAGCGGCAAACTACCGTGCTTCTCGATGCGACTGCAGTACGCACCTGAGGACGAGGCGTTCCGCGCCGAGCTCGATGCCTGGCTCGACGAGCACCAGCCGTCGGCCGGGCGGTGGGACGAGCCCAAGTTGTCGAGCGCGCACATGCCGGAGTGGGCACGCGCCTGGCAGCGAGCGCTGTTCGACGCGGGCTGGCTCGTCCCCGGCTGGCCGCCGGAGCTGGGTGGCCGCAACGCCACGCCAACGCAGCAGATGATCTATTTCGAGGAGATCAACCGTCGCGAGATCATGCGCAGCGCGAACCCGCAAGGGCTCGGCATCATCGCGCCGTCGCTCAACGACTACGGCACGCCGGAGCAGAAGGAACGCTTCCTCCTCCCGACGCTGCGGGCCGAGATCTCGTGGTGTCTCGGCATGAGTGAGCCGGGCGCGGGCAGCGACCTTGCGAGCCTCAAGACCCGCGCCGAACTCCAGGGCGACGAGTTCGTCGTCAACGGTCAGAAGGTGTGGACGTCGGGCGCGCACCACGCCGACTGGTGCTTGTGTTTCGTGCGCACCGATCCGACCGCGCCGAAGCACAAAGGCATCAGCGCGCTGATCATCGACACGTCGTCGCCCGGTGTCGACCGCCGGCCGTTCCCGGAACTCTCCGACCCCGAGTACTGCGACTTCAACGAGGTCTTCTTCACCGACGTGCGCGTCCCGAAGGAGAATCTCATCGGTCCGCTGAACGGTGGCTGGCCGATCACGCAAGGCTCGCTTGCACACGAGCGCGCAATGCTCTGGATTCAGTACGCGTACGAGGTGCAGCGCGCCGTGCGCGCGCTGCAAGCGCTGGCCGACAAAGAAGCACCCGACGGTTCTCGCCTCGGCGACGATCCTCGTTTCCGCGACGCGGTCGCGAGTTCGTACGTCGACGGGCAAGCGCTGCTCGCGATGGGATACCGCGGCTTCTCGAAGTTCTTGAAAGGCAAAGCCGCGCCCGAACACTCGCTGCTGAAGTTGTACGGCAGCGAAGCTTTGCAGAATGCGTTGCTCTTCGGTGCCGAGTCGCTCGGTGTCGACGAGATGGATCTCGACTGGCTCGGCCCGACGCTCTGGCGCGAAGGCGCGTGGCTCACGCAATACCTGCGCAGTTTCAGTGCGACGATCCCCGGTGGAACGAGCGAGATCCAGCGCAACATCATCGCCGAGCGCGTGCTCGGCCTCCCGCGTGCCTGACATTCGTCCCGCGGTTCTGCCCGACGACGCCGACGCGATTGCGCGCATCGACACGTCGTTCACCACGGACACGATTTACGACGTACGCCTGACCGACGACGGGTTCGGGATCACGCCGACGCCCGTCGATCCGCCCGTCGTCAAAACCTTTCCCATCGACGGTCTGGGCGGGTGGCGTGCGTGGGAACGGGCATGGGTCGCGACCGTCGACCACGTCGTTGTCGGGTTCTGCGCGGTGCGCGACCAACAGTGGAACCGCCAACTCGTGCTCTGGCATCTTTACGTCGACCGAACGGTTCGCGGGCAAGGCCACGGGCACGCGCTGCTCGAAACTGCAATCGCCGACGCCCGCGCCAACGATGCGTACGCGGTCTGGCTCGAAACGAGCAACCTCGACTATCCCGCGGTGCAGTGGTACCGCGCGCACGGCTTCGAGCTGTGCGGCCTCGACACGTTGCGCTACGAGCCCACGTACGCGTCGGGTGAGACCGCGCTGTACATGGCGCGCCGCCTCTAGCGTTCGCCGACCGTCACGCGATCGCCCACGCGCACGATGCCCGGCGTCTGCACGGTGGACCACACGCCGAACGTCGAGCTGTGGTTGCGCGCGAGCGTTTTGAAGACGTCGAGGTCGCGGTCGAGTCCTGGTTGTGGACGCGTCACCATCGTGCAGCGTTCGCACGGCACCACCGGCATGACGACTGCGGTTCCGATGCGCACCTCGTGCCCGCACCACGCGTCTTCGACCCATCCGTCGTCGTCGACGTCGACCACGATGTTGGGACGGAACCGGCGTGCCACCCACGCGCCGTCGGCGTGGAGCGCGTGGCCTTGGCGCAAGCTCGCGGTCGTGATGATGAGCAACGGCAGCGCGTCGACAAAACGGCCGGCCGGCATCGTCCACGAAATGAGCGCGCTGTCGTCGTCGGTCGCGTCTTGAAAGAACTCGGCGGTGCGCGGGTCGGTCGACTGGGCGTGTACGAGTTCGACCGGACGCCCGATCCATTCCGACAGGGCCTCGTTCGTGTGGGTGCCCGGCCCCTTCAACGCGGTGCCGTCGGGAAGCACAAGCTCGACAACGCCGTCGTCCGTGAGTCGCGAACTGGCGAGCAGCAGCGAGGGTTCGCGCCGCGCCGTCAGCACCTTGCCGGTCTCGCAATCGACGATGCCCCAGCGGCGGTCGCCGACGACGCCGGACTCCTCGAGCACGCGCCTCGTCGAGCGGTTCACCTTGCGTCGATTTCACCGGGTGACGCCAGCATTCGGCGACGAACATGGCACGATTCTGCACCATGACCGCCGACGACGGGCAACAAAAGATCGACCGCTACCTCGCCTCGCTCGACGAACCCAAGCGCAGCACGCTCGCGGCCTTACGCGAAACGATTCTCGAAGTGATTCCCGACGCCGAGCAGTGCATCGCGTACAACTATCCCGGGTTCAAAGTGCGCGGCACGACGGTTGCCGGCTTCGCCGCGTTCAAGAACCATCTGAGCTATCTGCCGCACAGCGGTTCCGTGCTCAGCGCGCTCGGCGACGACGTCGCGGGCTACGAACAGACCAAGGGATCGCTGCACTTCGCGATCGACAAGCCGTTGCCGAAACGTCTCGTCCGCAAGCTCGTCAAGACTCGTTTGCAACAGCTCGACGCCAAGCGTTAGGGCCCCGGCGTTAGGCCGGCGTCTCACCCTGCAGCGTGATGCGCTCCATCTTGCGGAGCGTTTCGAGGTTGTCGGCGACGACGCGGTGCTGCGTGCAGCGGTTGTCCCACATACCGATGGTGTCGGGTTCCCAGTGGTAACGCACTTGGTATTCGGGCTGCTGGCAGTGCGCATGCAAGAACGTAAGCAGCGCGGTTGACTCGGCGGGCGTGACGTCGTCGATCTTGCGGGTGAAGCTCGGGTTGACGAACAGGCACCGCCGGCCGGTGACCGGATGCGTGCGCACGACGGGATGCGAGCTGCGAATGAACTCACCGCTCGTGTCGCCCCGGATGAAGGCCGCGCGCGGTGCGCCGTGCGTGGCGCGCAACGTCGAAACGAACTGCTGCATGACTGGCGACAGGCCGTTGAACGCGGCCTCGAGGTCGAGCCACATCGTGTCGCCGCCGTACGCCGGAACGTCGATCGCGTGAATGATCGAACCCATGGGCGGTTGTTCGACGAATGTGACGTCGGTGTGCCAGTTGTTCGCGACGTAGCGCCGGCCGCCTTCGCCGCCGCTGTACAACTCGACGATGTCGGGATCGGCCGCAATGTCCTTCAAGTACGGGTGCCGGAACACCTCACCGAAGTAGCTCACGAACCGCTTGTGCTGCTCGCGGTCGATCGGCTGGCCGGGCAGGAAGAGCACCTTGTGTTCGTGCCACGCGCTCCGAAGCTCCGACACCGTTTCGTCGTCGAGTGGTTCGCGCAGATCCGGTCCGTGCACGGTCGCGCCGAGCGTATTCGTCAGCGGCGACACGTCGATCCGTGTGTAACCCATACCGTGCGCGACGGTACTCCGCGCTACATCCCACCGTCACGCGCGCTGAGCACGCAGAATTCGTTGCCCTCGGGATCGGCGAGCACGACCCAGCCGACGTCGTTCGACTGACCGACGTCGACGCGCCGCGCGCCGAGGCGCACCAATCGTTCGACTTCTGCGTCGCGGTCGTCGGGTGCGAAGTCGAGATGTAGCCGGTTCTTCACGGTCTTCGATTCGGGGACCGGAACGAACACGAGACCGGGGAACCGCTCGTCCGGTGTGGTGATCACGACCTCGTCGTCGGTCTCCAAGAAGATCTTCCAGTGCAGGATGTCGGCCCACCAGTGGGCGAGCGTGTGGGGATCGTGCGCGTCGACGACGACGGTCCAAAGTCGCAGGCTCATGGCGCGCACGTTACTTTGAGGGCGTGGACTTCACGCCCCGCGAAACCGACGCCGAACACGCCGAGCGGTACTTCCGTGAAGGCTTCTGGAACGACGAAGGGCTCGGTGCGCTCCTCGCGTCCGGATTGCACGACGCCGCCGCGAACCCGTTCACGGTTCGTTCCGACCGCAGGCCGTTCCGGGGAACGCTCGGCGACGTCGACGATCTCGCACGCCGCGTCGCGACGAGCATGCAAGCCCGCGGCATCAAGGCGGGCGACGTCGTTGCGTTCCAGTTGCCGAACTGGCTCGAGGCGGCGGCAACGTTTTACGCGATCGCGTATCTCGGCGCGGTTGTCGTTCCGATCGTGCACTTCTACGGGCCGAAAGAAGTCGGCTACATCTTGCGGAAGACGCGCGTGAAAGCGCTCGTCACCGCCGACCGGTTCGGGCACCAAGACTTCCTCGCGAACCTCGACTCGATGCGTTCCGATCTTCCTGATCTCGAGTGGGTTGCAGTCGTGGGGGAGCGCGACGGCCGCGCCGATCTCCTCGCGTTCGACGACCTCGCGGCGGCCGATCGTTTCGGCACGCCGGCCGCAATCGATCCACGTACCCCCGCACTCGTTGCGTACACCTCGGGCACGACGTCGAATCCAAAAGGTGTCGTGCACTCGCATCGCACGATCAACGCCGAGATCGCGCAGTTGTCGGGTATGCAAAGCGACCGCGGCAGCCCCGCGATGATCACCGGCGCGCCCGTCGGTCACGGCATCGGCATGCTCGCGGCGCTGCTCATTCCGGTGTACCGGCGTTCGTCGGTCAACTTGATCGACGTGTGGGATCCCGGACGCGTCTTGCAGGCGATGCTCGAAGACAACGTCTCGTCCGGTCAGGGCTCGACGTATTTCCTCACGAGCTTGCTCGACCATCCCGATTTCGATCCCGACCGGCACGCGAAGTTGATGCCGTTCATCGGGCTCGGCGGTTCGGCCGTGCCGGCCGCGGTCGGCGAACGCTGCGCCAAGTTGGGGATCGAGACCGCGCGTAGTTACGGCAGCACTGAACATCCGTCGATCACCGGCAGTTATCCCGACGCGCCGCACTACAAGCGCGTCACAACCGACGGTAGAGCGCTGCCTGGTATCGAGTTGCGTCTCGTCGACGACGACGGCCGCGACGTCGAGATCGGTGAAGCGGGTGAGATCTGGTCGAAGGGCGCCGAGTGCTTCGTCGGCTACACGGTTGCTGAAGAAACCAAGGCCGCGTTCACGAGCGACGGTTGGTTCATGACCGGCGACGTCGGTGTGCTCGACGACGAGGGTTACCTCACGATCACCGACCGCAAAAAGGACATCATCATCCGCGGTGGCGAGAACGTCAGCGCGGCCGAGATCGAGGAGTTGCTCGTGCGGATGCCGGGCGTCGCCGAAGTCGCGGTGGTTGCCGCGCCCGATGCCCGGCTCGGCGAGGTCGGCTGCGCCTACTTCCGGATGCAGTCCGACGCATCGGCACCCGAGCTTCCCGCCGTCCGGAGCTACCTCGAGGGCGCGGGCCTGGCGCGCCAGAAGTGGCCCGAGCACGTCCGCTCGGTCGACGAATTTCCGCGGACGCCGAGCGGGAAGGTGCAGAAGTTCGTCCTGCGGCAGGAGTTGAAAGCCGAATCCTGATCGGGCGCGGGCGTACGTGCGCGCTTATGAGCGCAGCAGCGTTCCCGGGCGTTGCGCGAGCGCGTCGGCGTTCGGTGTGCCGCCTTCGCGGATCACGGTGCCGTTGACCAACACGTGCGTGACGCCTTCGGGTTGGTCGGCGACGAGCCGTTCACCGTCGGCCGGAAAGTCGCGGATGCGGCGCAACGGTCCGGGCGCGACGTTGTCGTAGTCGAACACCACGACGTCGGCGGCCTTGCCCGCTTCGAGCGTGCCGCGGTCGCGCAAGCCGAACACGCCCGCCGGTTCACCGGTGAGCTTGTAGATCGCGTGCTCGAGCGGCATCACTTCTTTGTCGCGCACCCAGTTGCCGAGGAGGTCGGTCGCGAAGCACGCGTCGCACAGCTGACTCACGTGCGCGCCCGAGTCGGCGAGGCCGAGCAACACAGTGTCTTCGGGCAGCAAGGTCGCGATCGCTTCGGGATCGTTGTTTGCGAGCACGCTCCAGAAGCGCGTTTCGAGGTCTTCGTCGAGCGAAAGATCGAGCATGACGTCGAGCGGGGTCTGGTTGCGTTCGGCGGCGAGGTCGACGATCTTGCGGTCGACGAGCTCGGGATGCTTCGGCGACTCGGCCACGAGCAGCGCGTCGAAGTTCGTCGGCAACGCGCCCGTACGGCCCGCCAGTTCTTCATACGCACGCGCGCGCCACGCGGGGTCGCGATACGCGGCCATTCGCTCTTCGTCCGGACGGTCCATCAACTCTTGGAATGCGGCCCGCATGTTGAACGTGAACGGCTCCCGTAAATTCATTTGGAAGGTCAGCGGGCGGCACGAAACCTGAGGCCACACTTCGACGCCTTCCGCGCGCGCCGCCTTGTTCGCTTCCATGATCTTTTCGTGCCACGGGTAGTTCTTCATCGTGAGCAGCGCGGTCCACGTGACCGGACGCTGGGCCGCGCGTTGCAGGTCGAACACGTCGGCGTGCTTCACCTTCTCGCCCGGAAGCAGCGCGACGACACCCTTGTTCGACGCGCGCACGGCATCGAGCAACGCGCGTACTTCGTCGAGGTCGGCGACGCGCGACGGCACCGGCCGGCCTTCGGCGCCGCTGTGCGTCGGCGACGAACTCGTCGCGAACCCGGCTGCACCCGCCGCCATCGACTCGCCGATCACTTGTTGCATCGCGCGGATCTCGTCGTCGGTTGCGGCGCGTTCGTAGCCGGCGTCGCCCATCACCCAGATGCGCACTGCGGTGTGCCCGACGTAGCACGCGAAGTTGAGCAGCGTGCCCCGCTTGTCGATCGCGTCGAGATACTGCGGAAACGTTTCGAAGTCGTCCCACGGCACGCCTTCGAACAGCGTGTCGGGCGCCATGTCCTCGACGTGTTGCAACGTGCGTACGAGCAACTCGCGGTGCTCGGGATGTACGGGCGCGATCGAGAAGCCGCAGTTGCCGGCGACGACACTCGTCACGCCGTGCCAGCACGACGGGGTGAGCGCCGGATCCCAGAAGACCTGGGCGTCGTAGTGCGTGTGGATGTCGACGAAGCCGGGGCTGACGATCTGCCCCGACGCGTCGAGCGTGCGCTTGCCATCGAGACCGGCACCGACTTCGGTGATCACGCCTCCGGTGATGGCGACGTCGGCCTTCCGGCCGGGCGCGCCCGTCCCGTCGACGACAGTTCCGCCCTTGATCACGACATCTGCGGCCATGCCCGGATTCTCGCGCGACCGGAAGTCCCCCATCAGATGGCGCAGTTTTTCCCGCATAGCGGGACGTTTCGCGCCCAACCCGCGACGCGCCGTCCCCAGTTGGAACGGTTTTTCCCGCATAGCGACAATTTCTGCGTCATCAGATGGGCGGGTTTTTCCGGAAGTTGACGCGCGTGTCAGGTTGGGGGAGCCTTGCCACCATGGTGAATATCCCCGAGGTGATGCCGGCGGCCGTGTTCATGGGCCTGCGCGAGGTCTCGGTCGAGGACCGTCCGACGCCCATTGCGGGCCCGGGTGAGCTGCTCCTCCAGGTCAGCCATTGCGGCATTTGCGGCTCCGACCTGCACTTTCTCGTCGAATGGGGCACCGCGCACAACGTCGTCGAGGGTCACGAGTTCTCGGGCACCGTCGTCGCGGTCGGCGACGGGGTCGAAGGGTGGAAGGAAGGCGACCGGGCGATCGGCGGGCCCGGTCAGAAATGCGGCGAATGTGAGTACTGCCGGTCGAACCGGCCGTCGCTCTGTACGGGCCGGGGCCGCGTCGGCCTGAACGAGCAAGAGCACATGGGCGCCTTCGCCCGCTACAAGGTCGTGAACGCGGCCGGTGCGCTGCGGGTGCCCGACAACCTCTCGCTGAAGCACGCCGCGCTCACCGAACCGCTCGCAGTCGCGCTCCACGGCATTACGCAGGCCGGCGGCCCGCGGCCCGGCACGCGCTGGTTGATCACCGGCGGGGGACCAATCGGATTCCTTTCCGTCGCGGCGCTGAAGGCGCTCGGGATCGACGACATCGTCGTGAGCGAACCGAAGGAATCGCGCCGAGCGTTGTGCGAGAAGCTCGGGGCACGCACCGTGTCACCCGACCAGCTCGACCTTCCGCGCATGCCGCACGACATCGTCGACGAGCCGTTCGACGTCGCGCTCGAATGCTCGGGGAACGAGAAGGGCCAGGAAGCGGCGCTCGCGCAGTTGAAGCGCGCGGGCCGGCTCGTGCTCGTCGGCGCGGGCATGGCGCGCCCCAAGTTCGACCCGAACCGCATCTTGTTGAACGAGCTCGAGATCACCGGCGCGTTCGTCTACGACTACGACGGCTTCCCGCGTGCGATCGAGCTGCTCGCCTCGGGCAAGATGCCGAACGATCTGCTCGTCGAAGAAGAAGACTTTCCGCTGAACCGGTTGCTCGATGCCGCGATCGGTTTGCACGAAGGCGACCTCGCGGCCAAGGCGATGGTCGTCCCGAACGTCGACTGAAGGAGACGCCGTGACCGGACCCGCATTTACATCGCGCAAGCCCCGGTTCAACCACGTGGCGATGAGCCTCGGTGCCGACGATCTCGACGAAGAAAACCGCAAGCTGCGCGCCGACTTCTACGGCGACGTCTTCGGCTTCTACGACTTGCCGATGCTGACGCTCGATCGGAAGCGTCAGGTCTTCCAGGTGCACAACATCGAGCAATTCGTGTTCCTGATCGCCGAAGACGACGGCTCGAAGATGGAGTGCCCGCGGCTCGACCATTTCGGTTTGTCGGTCGGCGCCGAAGAAGAGCTCGATGCGATTCTTGCCAAGGCGCGTGAATGGCAGGCGCGCGACGATCGCGTCGAGATCATCGACAAGAAGGTCGACGACCACGGCATGGTCGCCATCACGAGCATCTACGTCAAGTACATGCTCCCGATGATGGTCGAGATCCAGTGGTGGAGCTTCAAGGAACCGAAGCCCAACTAGAACCAAACCCTGTTCTTGCGGCATTTGGCGCCCGTAGCGGTCGCCGATTGCCGCAAGAACGAGAGAAGAAGGACGACAAGTGAGTGACGTGAAGTGGGGCGCGTTCGTCCCGCAAGGCTGGAAGCTCGAGTACACCGGTTGGAACGCGGCCGACGCGTGGAACCGTACGAAGGAGCTGGCGAAGCTCACCGAGCAACTCGGCTACGAACACCTTTGGGTCTATGACCACGTCGAGACGGTGCCGCGCCGCGAGCCCACGCACATGTTCGAAGCGTTCACGACGCTCGCCGCGCTCGCGCAGCACACCAGCACGATCCGCCTCGGCCAGATGGTCACGTGCGCGGCCTACCGCAATGCCGGCCTGCTCGCCAAAGAAGCGGCGTGCGTCGACGTGTTCTCCGAGGGGCGCTTCATCCTCGGCATCGGCGCGGGCTGGTACGAGCGCGAGTACCAGGCGTACGGCTTCCCGTTCCCGACCGCAGGCACGCGCTTGCAGATCCTCGAAGAGACGGTCGAGGTCATCAAGAAGCTCTGGACGGAAGAGACCGTCACGTATCAGGGCAAGCACGTTTCGTTCGACGGCGCGTACTGCGACCCGAAGCCGATTCAGCAGCTGCCGGAGATCTGGATCGGTGGCGGCGGCGAGAAGGTGACGCTGCGCATCGAGGCGCGCCTCGCCGACAAGACCAACTGGCAGACGGGCCTCGAAGGATTCGAGCGCAAGTCAGGACTGCTGAAGCAATACTGCGACGAGATCGGCCGTGACTTCGCGAGCATCGTGCGCACGCACGGCCCCGACTGTCGCGTCTTCGACACCGAAGCCGATCTGAAGAAGTGGCTCGATTCGCCCACGGGTGGCTCGCTGTGGGGCCGCGGTGACCCCGACGAGTACGTGCGCGACAACTTCGTCGGCACGGCCGAGCAAGTCGGCGAGAAGGTCCAAGGCTTCGTCGACGCCGGTTGCGGCGAGTTCGTCCTGTGGTTCCGTGACTTTCCGGAGTCGGACAGCCTCGAAGCGATGATGCGCGACGTTGCGCCGCGGATCCGTTGATCCCCGCCTGACCAGCACCTCAAGCTAGTTTTCTCCCACGTGACGGCCCTTTCCGACGCGCGCTCGCGCGACACGGCCGCGGTCTCGGAGCCGCACAACCGAGTACCGCGAATCGTGGTGGTCGCCGGGGTCGTGATCGGTCTCGGGGCGTTGTTCTTCTTCTTCGTCACCCGCTCCGACCTCTGGCTCGACGAAGCGCTCACCGTCAACATCGCGCGCCTGCCGCTGTCGCAGCTGCACGAGGCGTTGAAGCACGACGGCGCGCCGCCGCTCTTCTACGTCCTCCTGCACTTCTGGATGCAGGTGTTCGGCACGAGCGACATGGCTGTGCGCGCGCTGGCGGGATGCTTCATGGTCGGCGCGGTCGTGGTGACGTGGTTCGCGGCGCGGCGCATCGGCGGCCAGAAGCTCGCGTGGCTGTCGGCGCTCGTCATGGCCACGAGCCCGTACGCAATCCGCTACGCAACCGAAACGCGCATGTACTCGCTGGAAATGCTGCTCGTCGCGAGCGGGCTGCTGGCGTTTCAGCGCACCGTCGAAAAGCCGACGCTCGGACGGGCCGCGGTGTTCGGTGTACTCGTCGCGCTCGGCGTCTACACGCAGTACTGGATCTTCTATCTGCTCGTGGTCGTCGGTGCGATGCTCGTGTGGATGGCGTGGCGCGGCCCGCATCGCGAAGCCGGGCGATTGCTGCTGGGCGCGTCGATTGTCGGGCTGCTCTGCTTCTTGCCCTGGGTGCCGACGTTCCTCTATCAGGCCAAGCACACCGGTACGCCGTGGGGTACGCCCGTGCTGCCGGGCTTGCCGATCGCGTACACGTTGCGCGACTTCGCCGGCGGCGCAAGCGGTCTGGTCGACCTGCAAGAAGGCTGGCTGCTGTTCCTCATCACGTTCCCGCTCTTGCTGCTCGGCGCGTTCGGCGTTGCACGCGACGATCGTCACATCGACCTCGACATCCGGACCCAGCCGGTGATTCGGCCCCTTGCGTTCGTGTTCGCGGCCGGGCTCGTCGTCGCGCTCTCGCTCAACTATCTCGGTGGCGGTGCGTTCCAGTCGCGTTACAGCGCGATCGTGTTCCCGTTCTACGTAATCATCGTCGGGCGCGGCCTCACGACCTTCCGCGACGGGCGAGTGCTCGCGCTCGTCGCCGCGGTCGTCGTGCTGCTCGGGTTCATCGGTGGTGTGCGCAACGTCGCCACCCAACGGACGCAAGCGGGCGCGGTCGCGGCCGTCCTGCGCCATGAGGCGAAGCCCGGAGACGTTGTCGTCTACTGCCCCGACCAGGTTGGCCCCGCGGTTGCGCGGCTCGCGCCGAACAACCTCGACCAGTTCGTGTACCCGACGTTTGCCCGTCCGCAGTTCATCGACTGGGTCGACTACAAGAAGACGCTTGCGAAGGCGAACCTGAACGACTTTGCGCAACAGGCGCTCAAGCGCGCGCAAGGGCACACGCTCTGGTACGTGAACGCGCCCGGTTACACGACGCACAAAGGAACGTGCGACGCGTTGAGTGACGCGTTCGCGTCGGCACGGACGCGCGAGCAACGGACGTTCTCGAGCGCCAACATCTTCGAAAAGCCCGCGCTCCAAGAATTCCCCGCGAGCGGTTGATGGCGCGACCGACGCGCGCCGCCGCGGGCGCGGTGCTCGTTCCGTTCGTCGTGTCGCGCGTGCTCGTGATCGGCGCGCTCGCCACGACGCGCCACGTGTTTTCGACGCTGAACACGCCGCACGCGCAACGGGTACAAGCCTCGCTGCTCGGGTGGGACGCGGGCTGGTACCGCGACATCGCGCACGGCGGTTACAACGCGGTGCCGCAAGAAGGGCTGCGGTTCTTCCCCTTGTTCCCGTTGCTGGCGCGCGTTCTCAACTGGCTTCCGGGTGTCAGCGCGGGTGCGGCCGTGGTGGTGTTGGCCAACGTTTTCGCGTTCACGCTCGGGTTGGCACTCTTTGCGCTCGTGCGCCACGAACGGCCCGATGACGAGGCGTTGGCGCGCCGCGCGGTGTGGCTCGTGTATCTGTTGCCGCCCGCCTACGTGCTGGTGATGGGGTACGCCGAGGCGCTGTTCATGACGGCTGCCACGCTGGTGCTGTTGTTCGTGCGTTCGCGTCGATGGTGGTGGGCCGCGTTGGCCGGACTCGTCGGCGCGCTCACGCGGCCGGTCGGTGTACTGCTCGCGATCCCTGCGTTCTGCGAAGGACTGAAGACGCGCGACAAAGAGGCGATCGCCGCGATTCTTGCGCCGATCGCCGGGCTGCTCGCATACCTCGTGTGGGCCGCCCACCGCACGCATCACTTTTGGTATCCGCTGCGCGTGCAAGAGGATCCGACCAAGCGCGGCCGCTGGGTCGATCCGATCCGCGCAGTGGCCCACGCAATCCACGAGACCTTCGCCGGCGATCACATCAGTGCGGGCATCCACGTGGTGAGTGCCGTGATTGCGGTCGGATTGTTGGTCGTGCTTTTCAAACGGTGGCCGTTTTCGTTCTTCATCTACGCGACGGTCGCGGTTGTCGTGGCGTTGAGCAGCCGCAATCTCGATTCGTTCGAGCGCTACGCGTTGGCGACGATCCCGCTCGTCATCGCCGGTGCCGACCTCGTCGGCAGCAAGCGTGAGGTCGAAGAGGTCGTGTACGTCGTCGCCGCAGCCGGACTCATTGCCGCGTCGGTGCTCGCGTTCACCGGCGTGATGGTGCCGTGAGCGACGCCAAGGTCCGTATGGACCGTTTCTCGCGCATCCTGTTGGTGATCGTGGCGGTTGCGTTCGGTATACGCGTGACGTACGTCGCGGTCGCCAAGTCGGGCCCGTGTGACATCAAGTTGCACGGCCAGACGGTCGCGAGCGAACCGAGCAAGTGTGCGACCGGCGACGAAGTGTTTTACAACGCGGAAGCGAACTACATCGCGAACGGGCACGGCTTCAACGATCCGTACTACACGACGATCCACCCCGGCGCGACGAACGCGCCGCCCACGGCCGCGCACCCGCCGTTGACGGTGCTCGTGCTGGCGCCAGTCGACTGGCTCGTCGACCATCCGCCGCTCTCGTGGGTGATCCACGAACAGGTGCACGACCACATTCGCGAAGACCGCTACACGATGGTGTTGCTGGGTACGTTGCTCGTGTTGCTGATCGGCTTGCTCGGCAAGCGCGTCGGTGGTCCGGCGGTCGGACTGGTAGCCGCCGGTATCGCGGCCGTGCTTCCGACGCTGTGGGTCAATGACGGCGCGGTGATGTCGGAGACCGTCACCGGAGTCGCGGTGGTCGCGGCGATGCTCTGTGCGCTCCGGCTGCGGGAACGTCCGACGTTGTGGCGCGCGGCCGCGCTCGGGTTGTTCTGCGGCCTCGCCGCACTGGCACGCGCCGAGATGATCTTGTTCGTCCCGTTGCTCGCGCTCGTCATCCCGCTGACCGTCAAGACGTCGTGGTCGGATCGTTCCGCGTTGACCGTGGCCGCGCTCGCGGCCTCGATTCTCGTGATCGGACCGTGGGTTGGGTTCAACTTGTCGCGGTTCAAAGACCCGACGTTCATCTCCACGAACGACGGTGTCGCGCTGTTGGGTTCGAACTGCCACGACGTGTACTACGGCGGTGGCATCGGGCTCACGAACCTCACGAACTGTCTGCAGCCGGTGCCGCCCGGCGACGAGTCACAAGTCGAGAAGGTGTACCGGCAACGGGCGATCGACTACATGAAGGCGCACTCGGGGCGCGTTCCGGTCGTCGTGCTGGCGCGCATCGGGCGGACGTGGGGTCTCTACCGGCCCGGCGACATGGTGAAGTTCAACATCAACGAGGACCGCGAGGAGTGGGTGACGCGCCTCGGGTTCGTCGGCTATTACCCGGTGCTCATCGCCGCGATCGCGGGCTTCGTGATCTTGTGGCGCCGAAAACGACGCGCCGTGTTGTGGGTGCTCGGCGTGCCCGCGATTGCGGTCACCATCGGTGTCGCCACGACGTACGGGCAAACGCGTTTTCGCGCCGCCGCCGAACCGTCGCTGGTCGTGCTGGCCGCGGTCGCGGCCGTCGCCGCGTACGAGGCGCTCCGCAGGTCGCGCGCAGTGGAGCCCGCACCCGAACCCGAGCGCGTGCCCGAGCCCGCCTAGGTTGCACGAGTGACTACGACCGTCTCGGCGCCCGCACCGGCGCGTACCGCCGGTCGGTACGTCGGCGCGATCGACGGTCTGCGCGCGATTGCCGTTGCGGCAGTGATCGTCTTCCACTTCTCGCCGTCGGTGTTGCCCGCGGGGTTTCTCGGCGTCGACGTGTTCTTCGTCGTCTCCGGTTTCTTGATCGCGCGCTTGCTGGTCGTCGAACTCGAACGGCACAGCACCATTCGCCTCGGGAACTTCTGGGGTCGTCGGGCGCGCCGCCTGCTGCCCGCGCTCGGCACCGTCACGGTCGTCGTGTGCATTGCGGTAGCCGTGAGCTTCTCCAACGCCGAACTGCAGAACATTCGGGGCCAGGCGCTGGGAACGCTGTTCTATTGCGCGAACTGGGTGATGATCCACCAGCAAGCGAACTACTTCGCAACGCTCGGCCGCCCGTCACCGTTCCTGCACATGTGGACGCTGGCGGTCGAAGAGCAGTTCTACATCGTGTTGCCGCTCGTGTGCCTCGCGTTCCGTCGTTCGATCGTGCGGCATCCGGTCGGCGCCGCGTGGGTTGCGTTCGCCGGCGCGATCGGATCGACGATTTGGATGGCGCTGCTCGTGTCGCCGCACGGCGACCCGTCGCGCGCGTACCTCGGTACCGGCAGCCACGCGATGGGCCTGCTCGTCGGCAGCGCGCTCGGCATTCTCGCCGGGGCGGGCGCGCCGTGGGAGAAGGTGACCGCGCGCGTGCGCGCCAACCCGACGCTCGCGACGTTCGGTGCGGCCGCCGCGCTGATCGCAACGATCGTCATGATGCGCGCCGTCAAGGACCACACCTACAACCTGTACCGCGGCGGCTTCCTCGTGTTCGCGTTGCTGGCCGGGCTCATCGTCGTGGTTGTCGTCGCGTTGCCGGAGAGTCCGCTCACGAAGCTGTTGGGCACGCGCCCGCTCGTCGAGATCGGCTTGCGTTCGTACTCGCTCTACTTATGGCACTGGCCCGTGCGCGTGTTCGTCACGCCCCGGCCCGGTCTCCACGGCCTTTCGCTGTTCGTCGTGCGGCTCGTGATCTCGATCGTGCTCGCCGAGATCTCGTATCGTCTGATCGAACGGCCGTTCCGTACCGGCGCGATCGCGAAGCGGACGGGAAGCCGCGGCGCGATCACGTACTACGTCGTCGCAGCCGTGATCACGATCGTGCTCGTGTTCACCGTTGCCGCGCCCGGACCATTGCCCCCCGCAAGCCTCGATGCCGCGGGCGCCGCGACTGGGAATGCGAACGCCTTCCGCGTCGACACGTTCGGCGATTCCACCGCGCTCGTGTTCGGTCTCGCCGGGCGCAACCACGCGTCGCAACTCGACCTGTCGGTCGGGGGCGACGCGATCCTCGGATGTGGTGTCGTGCAAGCCGACCACATGTCGCAGGGCCAGATCATCGGCTTGCCGCACCAGTGTGCGGGTTGGCAACAACGCTGGGAACACGACCTGCAACAGGATCCGCACGCGGCACTGATGTTGATGACGGGCGCGTGGGACATCCTCGACCACCGCGTCAACGGTCACGACGTCAAGTTCGGCACACCCGAGTGGACCGAACTCGTGTCGTCGTCGCTGCACGACGCGCTCGCGACGCTGACGAGCGACGGTCGCACGGTGTACCTCTTCGACGTGCCGTGTTACGGCGCGGGCGATCCCAACTCACCGATTCCCGAACGTGCCGAACCGAAACGCATCGCCGCGCTCAACGACATCTACGCGCAAGCCGCACGCACCAACCCGCACGTGCAACTCGTCAACTGGCGATCACTCGTGTGCCCCGATGGTCAGCGCGTCGAAGAACTCGACGGCCGGCCCGCGTGGCAGGCCGACAACGTGCACCTCAGTGATTCTGGAGCGCTTGCGGTATGGCAATGGTGGCTACCGCAAGTCCGTGCGCGCCACTGATCGGGATTGCCGACTGCGGCGCCAGCTTCGCCAACTGCGGTGTCAGCCATTTCGCGACGAAGTTGGAACCGGCCGTCGACAGGTGACACTTGTCGAACGTGCGCACCTGTATGCCGTCGACGGTGTCAGTCCACACGCCGGCAGGATCGAGCAAACGGTTGAGGTCGAGGATCGCGACCTTGCCGCCGGCCTGCTTGGCGACCGTGCGCTGATAGCCGTTGTACATGTCGGTCCAGGGCTTGTAGAGCGGTGAGCGGTCGACCTCGACCTTCTGCGGCCAGCCGAGCACGTAGTACGGCGTCGTCAGCACGACGACGCGCGCGCCGCGCGCCGAAAGGAGCTTGACCGCTTCCTTCTCGTCGCTTTCGGCGAGGGAGGCGCCGGCCGGCGTGTCGAACTTGATCACCTGGCCGTTGATGCGGCGGTCGAATGCGTCTTGGCCGCCGACAAGCATGACGACGATGTCGGGCTTGAACGCCGCGACCTGCAACGGCCAACGCGTGCGCCAACCGGGTACGCAGCGCGGGTCGAGTCCGTCCCATTCGTCGAACCAGCGCTCGCCGACATCGGTCGCGAGACCGCAGCCGGGAACGGCCGCGCTCCAGAACACGTAGCCCTTCGCCTTTGCCTGCGCGGCCAACCCCGGCGCCATGCTCGCCGCAACCGAGTCACCGACCAACATCACGCGCAACGGATGTTGGACTGTGACGGCGGCAGCCGTGACAGTCGGCGGCTTGAGACTCGACGCCGATATTGCTTGGAACTCGGGCGGCAACGGGCGCGCGGTGACGGCGAGCAGCGTGACCGCGAGCACACCCGCGACAACGGGCGTGCCGAAACGAACTTGCCAACCGTGGAACGCGCCGCGCCGGACCGGACGCTCGACGATGAAGAACGAAGCGATGGCAACCGCGAAGCTCGCGCCGAGCCGGACGAACAGCAACTGCAAGTGGGGGAGTCCGGTGCGGTCGGGGCTGAGGTACACGTAGATCGGCCAGTGAAAGAGGTAGAGGCCGTAGGAGATGAGACCGACCGCGCGTAACGGTTTGCTCGACAGCGCGGCACCGAGGATGCCCGTGTTCGACACGTGCGTGACGCTCGCGATCACGATTGCAACGAGGATTGCGGTGAACGCGAAGCCGCCGCGGTATTGCCACGACGCGCTATCAGTAGTTGTCGCCCAGATGAACGCGAGGACGACGACAGCCGCGATCGCGCCGCCCTGCAAGGCCCGGCGCACGCGCGGCGATTCGATCAAGTTCCGGCCGTGCAGCAGCGCCGCCAAGAACGCGCCGATCAGCAACGACTGGGCGCGGGTGTCGGTGCCGTAATAGACGCGCGACGGGTCGTGGCCCGGGTGGTAGAGCACGGCCATCCAGATCGCCGACGCCGCGGCAAGGCCGCCGATCCCGATGAGCATCTTGCGGCGTGTCATGCGCTTCCACCGCAACGCCGCGAACACGACCAACGGCCACACGAGATAGAACTGCTCTTCGATCGCGAGCGACCACGTGTGCTTCAACGCGGACGGCGCCGCGAACTTCTGGAAGTACGACGCGTGCGAGAAGATCTGGTTCCAGTTCGCGACGTACGCCATCGTCGACAGCGCGTCGCGGCGCAGTTGCGAGAGTTCGACCGGCGTTGCGGCGCGCGCCGCGTACACGGCAACGGCAACAAGCACGAGTGCGAGCGCGGGCAGCAACCGGCGCGCCCGGCGCGTCCAGAAGCCTTTGAGGTCGATGCGGCCGCTGTCTTGCCATTCGTGCAGCAGCAGACTTGTGATCAGGAAGCCGGACAGAACGAAGAAGGCGTCGACGCCGAAGTAGCCGCCCTTCGCCCACGAAACATCGCCGTGGTAGAGGAGCACGGCAAGCACTGCGAGCCCACGAAGCCCGTCGAGTGCGGGCATATATCGCACGCCGCGTTGCGCCATTCTCCCCCGTGTCCCCGTGTGCCCAAGCGACGTAAACGTTTGTCGACGAATTCGTCACTGACCTCTTTTGGCGGACAATACAGAGCAAGTCCCAAATCGGGCCAGAGCCGCGCGACCTAGCTCCGTCGCAACTGCGAACAGAAGGCTGCAGGGGACAACAGGAGTTGCGCGTTTCCGGTAAACGCGAGTACCGGATCGTGATCTCGTCCGACGATCGATACGGGCCCGGCGGGAATTGGGAACGCGCTGCCCGCGACCGGTTTCCCGTCGAGGAACACCCCGCTTTGGGAAACATTGGGGTCGTAGAGGATCTCGGCCCGCACCTTGCGATCGGCGCCGAGGTGCTGCTCCGGGCTCGTAACCGGCGTCGTGAAGTTGGGCGCGCTCACGACGAAGCGGTAGGTATCGGGGCCGGTGTACTCGATGCCGAAGCGCATCTGTTGTTCGGGCGGGCCGGCGACCGCGATGGTCTCGGTCGTTCCGGCGGGCATCACGGGGAGCGTGAGGTCGAGGTCGAAGCGCCCGGTCGCGTTCGTGCGCTCGACTGGGAACCACGACGTGCCGTCGGTCCAGTAGACGCCCGCGCAGTCGCCGACGACGAAGACGGTGCCGCCCGCGAGTGGCTTGGGGAGTTGGGAACCTTGGCGGACGGTGAGGTGCGAGCCCCCGGGTGCCGCTTGTTGGAAGCGCACGAACGCGGCCCGCTCGGGGTCGGTCGTGAACGGGCTGTATTGGCGTTGGTAGACGAGCGTGATGCCGAGGTTGACCCAAATCGAGAGCAGCGCGAGCAGGCCCGCGCCCACGGCGATCGCGACGCGCGCCGGGCGCGACCAACGTTCGACGTACGTGAAGCCGCAAAACAATCCGGCGCCCGCGAGCACGACCACGAGCGGAAGGAAATCCGAGAGGTAACGCTGGTCGACGAACGGGATCGTGATCACGCCGAAGGTGCCGACGATGCCGCCGACGACCAAGGGCCGCAAGGCCGCGAGCCGGTGGCGGAACAGGAACACGAACCCGGCGATGCCGAGCAACATGAACACCGGCATCAACGTCGGCAAGCTTCCGCTCGGCACGATCGACGCGAACGTGACGTTGCCGACGACGCCCGCGCGCGAACCGAACGTGACATACGGGAACACGCGCGTGAAGTGCACCGCGTCGAGACGGTTCAGCGCGAGCACGTCAGTGGGAACGAACTTCGCCGCGAACAAACTGCCGTGCGTCCCCGCGAAGATCTTGGGCCGGATCGGGTCGATCGTCGTCGCGACTTGTTTGTCGATCGGGAGTTTGAACGGTGTGCCGAAGCGCGCCACATTGACGTAGGCGTAGAGGACGACCGGTACGACAAGCGCGACGAGGATCCCGCCCAGGGCGCCAAGAGAGGGGCGCTCATCGTCGAGACCGATCCAACGGCTCGGTGCGGCCCATCGAACGGCTTGCAGGGCGCGCCCGAGGAACACGATGGCGAGCGCGACGAGCGGCGCGAGCCCAACCGAACCGCGGCTCATCATCGCCAGTGTCGTGAAAACGCCCGACCACACAAGCGTGCGCGTCGACGGCGCGCGCATGTAGTGCAAGATCGAACCGAACGCGGCGACCGACCACGCCGCGCCCCACAGTTCGGCTTCGTGGTACACGACTGGACGACTCGCAAGGAACACGACGATCGAACCGGCGCCGATGAGAAACATGAACGCGCCGAGCATGATCTGTTCGGCGCGCGTGACGTCGTGGCCGGCGCGCGCCAACTCGCGGACGCGCCACAGCAACCGTGTCGTCGCGATCATGAACACGAAAAACGCGCAAAGAATCGACAACTGTGTGAGCCGGCCGTCGAAGCGATGCGTGAACACCGCAATGGGCAAGCGCAAGACCGACGGCCACGGTCCGAGATACGTGTACGCCTTACCGTTGATGAGGAACGCTTCGAACCCGAGCTTGTCGAGCGGGATGTCCCAGTGTCCGGCGAGCCAGGCGTGCGCCTGCGCGTCGTAGAAGCCGCCGAGCGCGTCGCGCCGCAGCAAGGACCGCTGTCCGATTGCGAGCACGTACAGGAAGACGGGCAGGCTTGCGAGCGATCCGATGAGCGCCGCCCTCGTGAACGCG
Organism: uncultured Actinomycetes bacterium; assembly: GCA_963841195.1. Classification (GTDB taxonomy): domain Bacteria; phylum Actinomycetota; class Acidimicrobiia; order IMCC26256; family PALSA-610; genus CAWJBX01. Next base: position 579,766 of record CAWJBX010000009.1, read on the forward strand.
CGTTGCTCGGGAATGGGATCGGGGCGGCTCACGGCGCGGTCACTGTAACCACGCTCGCGGGCGCCCTCCCGTAGACTGCCGCGGCCCTCAGGCCAGCCGTATTCCGCTCCCAGACTCGAGAACATGACCGCGACCGAATCCAACGGCAATCAGAAGAACCCGAAGCACGACATCGTCGTGATCGGCGCCGGACCAGCCGGTCTCACTGCGGCCTACATGCTTTCGAAGCGGGGTGTGACGTCGACGATCGTCGAAGCCGACAACGTCGTCGGCGGTATCAGCCGTACCGCGGTCCGCGACGGTTGGCGCTTCGACATCGGTGGCCACCGCTTCTTCACGAAGGTGAAGCAAGTCGAGGACGTGTGGTTCGAGATTCTCGGTCCCGACGACTTCTTGAAACGACCGCGCATCAGCCGGGTCTATTACCGCGGCAAGTTCTACGACTATCCGATCTCGGCCAAGAACGCGCTGACGAATCTCGGATTTCTGGAAGCCGTGCGCTGCATGCTGTCGTACTTCTGGGTGCGCATTCGCAAGCCCAAGGACACACACACGCTCGAAGGTTTCGTTGCGTCACGATTCGGGTGGCGGCTCTACGGGCACTTCTTCAAGACGCAGAGCGAAAAAGTGTGGGGCGTGCCGTGCACCGAGATCCAGGCCGACTGGGGTGCGCAACGCATCAAGGACCTGTCGTTGTGGAAAGCGGCGGTTGACGCGCTGACGCCGAAGTCGGTGAAGGCGCGGCGCTCCAAGGGCAAGCAGATCACGAGCCTGATCGACGAGTTCAACTATCCGAAGTACGGGCCCGGGATGATGTGGGAGCGGTGCGAGGAGATCGTCACCGAGCGCGGGTCCAAGGTCGTGTTCGATTCGGCAGTGACGAAGATCGAACACGCCGACGGCCGCGCGGTCGCGGTCACCACGGAAACCGACGGCGTGCCGACGCGCTACGAGTGCACCGAAGTGATCTCGTCGATGCCGATCAGCGCGTTGTTGCGCGCAATGGATCCGCCCCCGCCGGCTGCGGTGCTCGCGGCCGCCGACTCGCTCCGGTACCGCGCCCACATCACTGTCGCGCTCGTCGTGACCGAAGGCGCGAGCTTCCCCGACAACTGGATCTACATCAACGACGCCAACGTGAAGGTCGGCCGGGTGCAGAACTTCGGCCGCTGGTCGCCGTACCTGGTGAAGGACGACAAGGTCTGCCTCGGCCTCGAGCTCTTCGTCAACGAGGGCGACGAGTGGTGGACGAAGACCGACGACGATCTCATCGAGACCGGCAAGCGTGAGCTCGACCAGATCGGGCTCGTGAAGGCGTCGACGATCGAAGCCGGCTACGTCGTGCGGACACCGAAGGCGTATCCGTTCTACGACGCACACTACAAGGCGAATGTGGCAGTGCTCGCCGACTGGCTCGGTGCCAACGCCGCGAACGTGTACCCGGTTGGCCGCAACGGCCAGCACCGGTACAACAACCAGGATCACTCGATGTTCACGGCGATGCTCGCGGTCGAGAACATCTTCGGCGCCAACCACGACATCTGGTCGGTGAACGTCGAAGAGGAGTACCACGAAGAGGCGTCGCTCGAAGAGGCTGAAGACGTCGCCACCTCCACCAACCCCTGATCCTTGGAGCGTCGCTGACTGTCGCGTAGCGACAGTCAGCGACGCTCCGACTAATTCTTGGGGGTGCGGTGGATGACGCGGTCGCGGACGCCCCACCATGTGACGAGCATCAGCTCTTCGGCGGCGACCGTCAGCGTGAGCTTCGAATGGCCGCGCACACGATCGGTGAACGTGATCGGCACTTCGGTGATCTTCCCACCGGCGCGCTTCACGCGATACGCCAGTTCCATCTGGAAGCCGTAGCCCTTCGCGCGCGTCTCGTCGTAGTCGACCTTCTTCAACATCGGCGCTCGGTACGCGCGGTACCCCGACGTCGCGTCCTTGATCGGCAGGCCGAGCACGAACGACGTGTAGCGGTTGCCCCACTTCGACATCGCGCGCCTCCGCCACGGCCAGTGCGGGATCGAACCACCGGGGACGTAGCGCGAACCGATCGCGGCGTCGGCGCCCGCGTCGATCGCGCCGAGCAACGACGGCAAGGCGGTCGGGTCGTGCGACAGGTCGGCATCGATCTGTACGAGCACGTCGTATCCGCGTTCGACACCAACTGAGAACCCGGCCCGGTACGCGTCGCCGAGACCGATCTTCTTCGGACGCCGTAACACCTCGATCTGGCCGAGTTCGTCGGCGACACCTTGCGCGATGTCGGCCGTGCCGTCGGGACTGTTGTCGTCGACAACGAGGACGTCGGCGTCAGGGACCGCGGCGCGGACTCGCCGGAGGAACTCGGCGATGTTGTCGGCTTCCTGGTAGGTCGGCGTGACGATCAGCGTTCGCACAAAGGGGACACGCTACCGGCTCGGCGCGCGCTCGCTGCACTTCTGATAAAGCTCGTAGAGATCGTTGTAGTTCCCGACCAGGCAGAAGTCGCGGTTGAGCACCTGAACGGGCTTGTCGGAGCCGAAGTTGCGGGAGTCGTTGGGCTCCGACCAGTTGTCCCAGATCTTCGACAAGATCGCGATGTCGGCCGACTCCAGCTGCTTGTCGAGGCCCGAGTTCGCGGTGTTGGCCATCCCCGGGTCCATCTCGATGTAGTAGGTCGCCGGCTTGAGGTCGGGGAGCATGTAGTAGAGGTACGCGTCGCTGTACGGCGTCTTGCGGAGGTCGCCGGGCCCGACGAACAGCCGCTGTCCGGGCTTCGTGATCTTGTCGGCCGCGTCGATCGCTTCTTGCGCGGCCTGAGCGCGGTCGGCCTTTCCGTAATAGAAGGTCCGCCCGTCGTTGTGGATGATGAACGAGTTGCGGTGCACGCCGAACGTCTGCAGCGCGTAGTCGCTGTAACGCGTGAACGTGAACGCGGGAATCACGAACAACAACACCGCGAGTCCAGCCGCGCCGCACGCGATCGACAGCGGACGCGCGCTGATCTTCGAGTTCCGCCGGCGCACCGCTTCGTACAGACCAACGGGGAGGAACGCGAGCGGCACGCAACTGACCCACGCGAAGTGTGCGCTGTCGACGCGTTGCAACGCCTGCGGAAGGATGCCGAGGCTGAACAGTCCGACGACGAGGAGGACGCGCGCGGACGGATACCGACGCGGTCGGCTTGCACCGCGCGCACGCCTTCGTAGACCAAGAATGCGATCACCGCGAGCAGCAAGAAGAACCAGAGGAACAACTGCTGCGACATGCCGGGCGCGGGCAGCGGCCACGAAAGCTGTTGAATCGCGCCCGCTTTCTGCAGGAAGCCGTCGAGATGACCCCAGGGCGGCGGAATCGGCAAGCTGCGGCCCCCGCGCAGGTGAAACACGGGATCGAGCACCATGCCGCGCCACACGTTGCCCGGCCCGGCCGTCGCGATGTGAATCACGTAGGCCGCGACACCAATCACGATGCCGGTGACGAAGCGGTTGCGGCGCGCTTTGTCGACGCCCCAACACAACGCGAGGCCGCTCAACGTCACCGCGATGACAAGGTCGAGCCGGAACAGGATCGCGACGCCGAGCAACAGACCCGAGCCGAGCGCCCAGCGGCGCGCGACGCGTTCGTCGGCACTTGACCGCATTGCGATCCCGCACGCCAGCCCGAGCATGCCGAGACCGACCGCGCCGACCCACGCGAGCGCGGTGAGCCCGAACGGGATGATGATGACGCCGGAGCAGACCGCGGACGCGACCGCGAGCGTGCGATTCCAGCGCCGGGCGAGCGCGTAGATCCCGACGACGATCGCGAGTTGTTGGAGCAATCCGAACACGCGCTCCGACCACAACGAAACGCCGAACACTTTGAAGATGCCGGCCAGGACCCATAGCGAGCCCGGCCCGTACAGGTGCAAGAAGTCCTTGTTCGGGATCGCGCCCTTCAGGACCTGCTCGGGGAAGACGAGCATGAAGCCCTCTTCCATCGGCGGGCCGGGCGCGCGCATGAGACCGCGCAACGGGATCGCGAAGACCAGGGCAACGATCCCAATGGGCAGGAGTTCTGCACCCCAACGCCACTTCCGCTTGCTTTCTGGCGTCACTGTGGCGTCTGTCGCCCGCTCAGCTGACGCCGGTTCGACGGAGGTGGCCACGGCGAGACGTTAGGACAGCAAGACCGCGAGATTGGGACGGCGGCGCGTGGCGGGCGGTAGCGTCGCAACTCATGGCCCCGAACAGTGAGCGTGGTCCGGCTGCCGCGACCGCCGTCGTAACCGGTGCCGGCGGATGGTTCGGCCAGAATCTCGTCCGGGCGCTCACCGAGCAGGGCCGGCGCCACATTCGGTGTCTCGTGCACGACCAGGCCGACGCCGGTCCGCTCGAAGTCCTCGATCCGCGCATCGACACCGTCGTCGGCGACGTCCGCGATCCCGTCGCGCTCGACGCGCTCTTCGAAGGCGTGGGGCGCGCCGCGGTGTTTCACGCCGCGGCGGTGATTCATCCCGCGCACCACGTGCGAGAGTTCTACGACGTCAACGTCGGCGGCACCCAGCTCGCGCTCGACCGGGCGCGCCGCGTCGGCGCCGCCCGCTTCGTCCACATTTCGTCGAACTCTCCGTTTGGTGCCAATCGATCGAACGGCGACGAGTTCGACGAAGACTCGCCCTACAACCCTTACATGGGTTACGGGCGTTCCAAGCTCGAAGCGGAGCAACTCGTGCAACGCAGCGCGGCGCGGGGCGACCTCGCGACGGTGATCCTGCGGCCGCCCTGGTTCTACGGTCCGTATCAACCGGAGCGCCAGACAAAGTTCTTTGCCGGCATCCGCAAGGGCACGCTTCCCGTTGATCGGTCCCGGTACGCAGCGGCGATCGATGTGTTACACGGGAAACCTCGTGCAGGCGGCGCTGCTCGCAGAAACCTCCGAGGCCGCGGCCGGGAACGCGTATTGGGTTGCCGACGCCGAACCGTACGAACTCGCGAACATCTATCGCACCGTGCGCGACGCGATCGCAGCCGAGGGCTTGAGCGTCACCTCGCGCGCGCCGTTCGTCTTGCCGCATGCGGCCGCCGCGCTCGCCGCGCGCGCCGACGGCTTTCTCCAAGCAACCGGTCGCTACAGCCAAGCCGTGCACGTGGTCGGCGAGTTGAAGGACACGATCGCGTGCGACATTTCGCGCGCCCGCAAAGAGCTCGGATACGAACCGACGGTCTCGCTGTTCGAAGGGATGCGCACGAGCGTCCGCTTCTGTCTCGAGCGGGGCTGGAAGATCTGATGGGCCGATCGGTGCTCGTCACCGGCGGCAGCGGATACTTCGGCTCGCTGCTGGCGGCGACCGCGTTGGCGCAGGGCAACGCGGTGCGGATCTTCGACCTGAACCCGCCCGGCGCCGATCTCGCCGACGCCGAATACGTCGCCGGTGACGTGCGTGACCGCGCGCAGGTTCGGGCTGCGTGCGAAGGCGTCGACGTCGTGTTCCACAACGTTGCGCAGGTTCCGCTCGCTCGCGATCGTGCGTTGTTCGAGTCGGTCAACGTCGGCGGCACGGCGAATGTCTTGGTTGCGGCGCGCGACGCGCGTGTCAGCAAAGTCGTCGCGACGTCGTCGAGCGCGATCTTCGGGATCCCCGAACACAATCCGGTGAACGAGAACACGCCGCCGCAACCGCTCGAGGCGTACGGACGCGCCAAGCTCGCCGCCGAACTGCTGTGCCGCGACGCCGCCGCGGCCGGCCTCGACGTCACGATCATCCGGCCCCGCACGATTCTCGGGCACGGTCGGCTCGGCATCATCGCGTTGCTGTTCGAGTTCGTCGCCGACGGCGCGCCCGTGTTCGTGCTCGGCGGCGGCAACAACCGCTATCAGTTCGTACACGCCAACGACTTGGCCGACGCGTGCCTGCGCGCGGCCGATCGCGGCGGTTCGACCGTCTACAACATTGGTGCGGCCGAGTTCGGCACCATGCGCGAGACGCTGCAAGCACTCGTCGACCACGCGGCCACTGGCTCGCGTGTCCGTTCGCTCCCGGTTGCGCCGGCGCGCGCCGCCATGCACGCGGCCGCGCAACTCGGCATCGCGCCGTTCGCTCCTTACCACTGGTTGCTCTACAGCGAGTCGTTGTATTTCGACGTCGGCAAGGCGCAGCGCGAGCTCGGATTCACGCCGCAGTTCTCGAACGCCGAGATGATCGTCGAGTCGTACGAATGGTTCCTCGCGCACCGGCGTGATCTCGACACCACGCCCGGCTCGCATCATCAGTCGCCGGTACGTCCCGGTGTGGTACGGCTGCTGAAACTCCTGCCGTGACGCGCTCGCGCCGATGAACCTCCGATAGCGTCGGTGCCCGTGGATTCCGTTGTGACGGCCCCTTCGTCACCCGACGGGGCGCCGGACGACGATGCGCCGACAGTCGACGAGCGCGCGCCGCGCCGCGACGGGTGGCTTGTCGTCGCGGTCGGCGTCGTGCTCGCGATTCCGCTGTTCATCGCGGTCGCGGTTCTGCACTCGCCGCGTTGGTATCCGTTGCTCGATTGGGCGCAGACCGAAATCCGCGTACGCGACGTGTGGAGCAGTCACCCGCCGCTGATTGGGCTCGCGGGCCGGATCGGTCCGTACGGTGAACACGGCGGAAGTCACCCGGGGCCGTTGAGCTTCTTCGGGTTGTGGCCGACCTACGCATTGCTCGGCCATTCGTCGTACGGACTGCAAGTCGGCGACGCAGTGTTCGACGCGATCAACATCGGGCTCGCGTTGTGGATCGGCTTCCGGCGCGGCGGACTGCGGATGGCACTCGGCATCGGCGCGACGATGGCGGTGCTGATGCGTGCGTACGGCGCGTTCATGTTGACGTCGCCGTGGAACCCGTACATGCCGGCACTGTGGTGGTTCGTGTTCGTGCTCGCGGTGTGGTCGGTGTGCGACGACGACCTCGCGATGTTGCCGGTCGCGGTATTCACGGGTTCGTTCGCGCTCGAGACACACATCTCGTACCTCGGCCTCGTGGGTGGACTGGGCGCGTTCGGACTCGTGGTGATGTGCGTGCGCGCGGTACCGGCAACGCGCCGACGCGCATGCGCGTCGCCGTTTTCTGCGTTTCTTGCTCTGGTCGGTGTTGCTGCTCGCGATCTTGTGGGCGCCGCCGGTCGTCGACCAGATTCGTCATTCGCCCGGGAACCTCGCGACCATCCGCGACTACTTCGCGCACCCGCCGCCGCCCGACAGACCGATCGGGGTGCAGCAAGGAACGAACTCGCTGCTCACCCAGCTGAATCCGTTCCGGCTGTTCGGCACCACCCTCGTGCGCGACGGCCATCAGCGCGCGGTCGAAGGCACCCGTCTTCCCGGTATCGCGCTGATCCTGCTGTGGGCTGGTTCGGTCGCGCTCGCGTGGCGGCTTCGTATCCGCAAGCTGTTGTGGCTCGACGCCGTGCTCGCGGTCGCGCTGGCCGCGGGTTGGTTCTCCGCCTCGCGCATCGTCGGTGACATTTGGTTCTACCTGTTTTTGTGGGCGTGGGCGATCGTCGCGCTCATGTTGTTCACGATCGGGTGGGCCGGCGTCGAGTACGCGCGCACGCGCGTGCACGAGCCGCAGAAGTGGGCTGACCGCGGGACGGTTGCCCTCGTCGCTGTGATCGCCGTTGCCACGCTCTTCTTCTCGATCGACGCCGCGCGCGTCACGGTGATGTCGCCGCGGCTGAACAAGCAGATGTCGGAACTCATCCCGCCGACGATCGCGAAGCTCGAGACGCTCCGAAAGAATGGAGAGAACGGGCCGTACCGCGTCACGTGGCTGCCCGACGCCCAGGGCATCGGCGCCGAGGGCTACACGTTGTTGAACGAGATGTTGCGTCACGGCTTCGACGCCCGCGCCGACGTCCCCAACACGCCCGGCGCGACGCAGTATCACGTGTTGAACAACGGCGCGCATCCGGCGTTGCAAGTACACCTCGCGACCGGGGCGGACATCTTGAACTACCAGCGCGACTCGCGCTTCACGCAGATCGCGTATAGCGATCCCCGTACCGACGCCGAGCGGGCGCGCTTCAACCAACTCCACGGCGAAGTTGCGGCGAGTCTGCAGCAGTCGAACCCCGGTGACGTCGCGCAGATCGATTCGAACCTCTTCATGCTCGCGCTCGCGCCCGACGTCCCCGCCACGACGCGCGCCAAGGTGTCGGAGATGCTCGACCTCACCGAGCCCGCCGCGATCTTCATCGGTCCCGCCGACGTCGACCTCCCTTGAGCACGAAGACGTTCCGGCGGGGCCTTGTTGCGATCACGCTCGTCGGCTTCGCGGTGCGCGTCACGTACGTGCTGATCGAGCGCCGCAACTTCGTGCCGAGCGGCGACGCGTTCTTCTACCACGGCACGGCGAACCTGCTCGCCGACGGACATGGTTTCATTTCGCCGTTCTTCTATCCGGCCCGTCACGTGGAAGCAGCCGAACACCCGCCGTTGTATTCGCTGTACCTCGCGATACCGGCGGTGCTGGGCATGCACAGCGTGCTCACGCAGCTGCTGTGGTCGTGCGTCGCCGGCACCGCGACGGTTGCGGTATCGGGGCTCGTCGGTCGCGAACTCGCGGGGGAGCGCGCCGGTCTGATCGGAGCGGGTCTGGTCGCGATCTACCCGAACGTGTGGTCGCACGACGGCCAGCTCGAGGCCGAGACCCTCGCGATGCTCGATGACGATGCTCGCGATTTTGTTCGCGTACCGCTACCGCAATGCGCCGTCGTGGGGGCGGCTCGCCGGGTGCGGCGCGTTCTGCGGTCTGGCCGCGCTGGCCCGGTCGGAGCTCATCTTGCTCGTGTTGTTCATCGTGGTGCCGCTGGCGATCGCCACGCGCGATCGCACCTGGCAACACCGGCTCGGATTGCTCGGCGCGGGCGTTGCCGCGGCCGTCGTCGTGATCGCGCCGTGGGCGATCTACAACTCGACGCGGTTCGTGCATCCCGAGGTGTTGAGCGCGCAGTCGGGGCCGTTGCTCGCGGCGGCGAATTGCGACTCCACGTACTACGGCCCGCTCCAGGGCTACTTCGACATCCAGTGCAACGTCGCGGTCGACAAGGCCGCCGGCGTCGGCCCGAACGACGACGAATCGCAAGCTGATCAGGTCGACCGCAAGGCGGCGTTTCACTACATCCGCACGCACCTGGGCCGGTTGCCAACCGTCGAGCGCATCCGCATGCAGCGGCTCGTCGGGCTGTACCACACGTCGCTGTACGTCCACATGGACAACCTCATCGAGGGCCGCGAGCTCTGGATCTCCTGGGTCGGTCTCTACAGCTTCTGGCTGCTCGCGCTGCTCGCGATCGTCGGGATCGTGCTGCACAAACGCCGGAAACCACGCGGGCCGCCGCTGTATCCCGTGCTGGCGCCGATCTACGCGCTCGTCATCACGGTGTTGGTGACGTACGCGAGCACGCGCTTCCGCGCAATCGCCGAGCCTTCGATCGCGCTGCTGGCCGCGCTCGCAATCGACGCGTTCTTCCGGCGTGGGCGACCAGTCGAGCTAGAGCCGAGCGAGGAAGGCGTCGGTGTTGCGGGCGGCGATGGCCATGATCGTGCCCTGGGGGTTGACGCCGGGCGCGTCGGGCAAGAGTGACGCGTCGTTGACGCAGAGGTTTTCGTAGCCCCAAACCCGGCCGAAGCTGTCGGTACCGGTGCGCGCTTTGTTCTCGCCGATGCGGACGGTCGACGTCAGGTGCACGGTCATGAGGTTCGTGCGGTTGCGGGTCGTCGCGTCCCACCACTGCACGAGATCGGCGGGCTCGCGCACGGTCACGCCGTCGCTCACCGACGGATAGAGCTCGGTGGCACCGGCCGCCAGCAACACTTCACCGAGGTGCACGAGTGAGCGCGCCAAGCGGCTCATGTCGCCTTCGGTCAGGTTGTAGGTGACGAGCGGGGCGCGCAATCGGGGCAGCGCGATCACGCGTCCGGATCCTTCGCTGCGAATCGCCGCGTAATAGACGGCGACGTGTTCCCAGTCGGCGAGCGCGTCTTCGTACGGTGCGCCGGAGTCGGCGAGCGCGAGCGCAACATGGCCGCGGCGGCTTGCCGAACCGCCGATGGTGAGCCCAGGTGCGAATTCGGTGACGCGGTGCATCGGTACGTCGCCGTGGTCGATGGGGTGCGGGAAGCGCGCCGCGATCTTCACGGTCGGGTGCATCTTCAACCCGCGCCCGATGTTGTGCCAGATGCCGCTGCGTTGGAGCAACGCGGGCGTTTGGCTCGCGCCCGCGCACACGAACACGTGCTCGGCGCGAATGGTGAGTGCTTCGCTCGTGCCGTCGTCGCGGGTGCGTTCACAACTCGCGGCGGTGACGTGCGAACCAGTGCGCACGAGCTTCTGCACGCGGCAGTTGGCGAGGATTTCGGCGCCGGCCTCCATCGCGGTCGGCAACAGCGTGCGCAGCATCGTCTGCTTGACCGCACGGCCGTTGGATTCGTAGCGGAAGACGCGCGAGAACTCGACCGCTTGCCATCCGAGCTTGGCCGCGCCTCGTTCGAGCACGGCCGACGAGGTGGGCGGCGCGCCCGGCAAGCGCGACACCTGCAACTCGTCCTCGACGCGTTGCGCGTAACGGTCGAGCGCGTCGCCGCCGAACTCGTCGATGTCGTAGACGCGCTGCCACTCGTTCGCGAGTTCGACGGGGAGTCGGTGATACAGACCGCTGTTGATCTCGGTGCTGCCCCCGACGCAGCGACCTTCGGCGTAGGCGATGGCGGGCCGGCCGAGCGCCGCGCACGATCCGCCGTGGCGGTACTTGGCGGCCATTTCGGCGAGCGAGAAGGGTTCGGTCGCGTCGGGGTCGACCCATGGGCCTTCTTCGACGATTGTGACCTTGTGTCCGGCGCGCGCCAACGTCGCGGCGGTCACCGCGCCGCCTGCACCCGAGCCGATGATCAGGATCTCGGTGTCGAGGACGGTCATGCGGGCTCCGCGACCTGCTCGGGCACGAGTTCGTTCTCGGCGAACAGCACGAGCGATTGCAGGAGCCGCACGTATTGGCGAATCAGATCGATGGGGCTGTCGCGCCAGCGTTCGATGCGCTTGCGCATGTCGTCGGGCGCCTGGCCGAGCCGGGCCCGCACCCATGGCACGGCGCCGAACAAGCAGGTTTCGCCGGCGACACCGAGGCGAAGGTGCTCGGGCATGGCGCGCAGCGTTTCGTCGACGTAGCGCTCGACCTCGGCGCGGCCCGAGTCGTCGAGCGATGGGCTCATCAGGGCGCCTACGACTTGGCGCTCGAACCACAGCATTGGTCTCTCAGGTTACTCAGGTCGCCGCGACGGACTCTGATCTCTTGGCCGACCATTTCCGCACGAGGGCGTCGACGGCCACGGCGGCCAGCAGCACGAGCGAGGTCTCGGCGGTGGCGCGGAACCGGTTCGTGCCGTAGGTAGCGGCGACGGTGACGATTGCCAGGGCGGGCAGCACCACGAGAGGCCAGGTGGGCGGGCTGTCCGGCGCGCGCCGCCGTCGCCGGGTCAGGACCACGATGCCGACAACGGCCGCGATGTCGATTGCATACGCGCTCAACAGTCCGGCAATCGCGAGCGGCCGGGGCCGGCTCTCGAGCGCGGTGTCGACGTCGATCTGGCTCCGGGGCGCGTAGAGCCCGGTGACGCGCCCGACGCGCGCCGCAACGACCACCGGCACTCGCGACAAGTGGGCGCGAATGAACGCGCGTACTTCCTTGCCGAGCACACGGTCCGCGACCGACTGATCTTCGGTCGGCGACACCCCGGTGATGCACGTGTACGTGTTGACGCCGATGCGATTGCCGTAATACGTGTCGTCGCAGTTCGCGCCCGCGAGCGTCGGCTGCAATTGCGACGACAGATACACCGGGTGCTGAAAGCGCGTCATGTTGTACGCGACCCACGGCGCGACGATCGCAAGCGCAACCGCCACGCCGACACCGGCTCGTTCCCACCGCACGCGCGCCGAACTGCCGCTCGTGAGCGCGAGCGGCACGACGAGGGCGACGGCGAGCACCACCAACTCCGAACGCGTGAGTGCAGCCGCGCCGCACGCGGCACCGAGTGCGCAATAGCGGCCGAGCGTCGGCTTCTCCCACGCGCGATATGCGAGCAAGAGCGCGAGCGTCGCGACGAAGATCGCGAGCGTTTCGGAGAGCAACTGACCGTCGTACACCCAGATGTTCGGGTAGACGGCCGTGAGCCCGGCGGCGAGCAGGCCGACGCGCTCGCCGCCGACGCGGCGCCCGAGCAGTCCGACCACCACAACGGTCCCGGTGCCCAAGAGTGCCGACCACACCAGATGCGCGAACGACGAACTGACGCCGAACGCCGACGGAAGCGCAAGGAACAACAAGTACAACGGTGGGTGATCGGCCGCCTGCACGTGCAGGCCGTGGTACGCGTAGTACTGGAACGGCGCGATGAACCCTTTGCCGTGCAGGAGCAAGTTGGCGCCGTAGTGGTAGAAGTACGCGTCGCCGATGATGCGCACGTTGCGCCGGTTGATAACCCACGCGATGCGAATGACGAGTGCGACGCCGGTGATCAGCGCGAGGTTGCGCGCGAAAGGCTTCACGATTCGGCGGGGACGCGTCGTCGTATCCGGCGGGCCGCCTCACACAACGCAAGCGCGGCAAGCACGATCACCGCGGGTTCGGCGGCGATACGAAAGCGTTGTTGTCCGTACGTCAGGGCCGCCACGATCGTGACCGTGATCGCGGTCGCAAGCAGCGGCCACACGAAGTCGTGTCGCCGGCGCGCGATCACGAAGCCCGCGATTGCGAACGGCAACATGATCCAGAACATGATCGTGCCGAGCCACTGCCACGTGCGCGGCCGGCCTTCGAGCGTCTCGAAGTTGACCTGCTGGTTCGGCGCGTACAGCGCCCAGGTGCGCAACACGCGCACGGTCATGACCTTCGGTTGGTCGATCGCGTGATGGCGCGCGTACGCCAAGCCGTCGTGCAAGTGGGTGGACGCAACGGTCGCTTCGTTGAAGTTCGGGCTCGACGTGTCGAAGCCTTCGAAACACGCTTGGGCTTGGGGGAGCGTACGATCGGCCTTGCCGGGACCGCTGAACGTCTCGCGCCACTGCCCGAGCAGCGTGCCGTTGTACGTGGCGTCGCAATTCGCGCCGTCGACGAGCGTGGAAACGTTCGTGGACACCGGTACGAACGCGTGAAAGCGCACGGCGTTACGGACCGTCCACGGCGTGACGACGAGCAACGCGACGCCGATCGCGACCGCGACGAGCCCGATGCGTCGCCCCGCGCTCCCGTCGCGCCGCGCGACGCCGAGCCCGATCGCGATCACCACGCCGAGCAGCAGTCCCTCGGCGCGCGTCAGCGTCGCCAATCCGATCGCGATCCCGAGGAGCGCGAAATTCACGATGTTGGCATGGTCGTGGGCGCGGTACGCGAGCAGCAGCACGACGACGACGAGCGGCGCGTACAGTGCCTCCGCCATCAACGTGCCCTCGGGCTGGAACAACATCGGGTAACACGCAGCAAGCGCGGCCGCGACCAGACCGACCGTCGGTCCACCCACGCGGCGGCCGAGCAAACCGATGAGCACAACGGTGACGACACCCACCCCCGCCATCGCCTCGCGCTGTGCGATCACACCGTGGATGCCGAGTCGCCACAGGACCGAGAGCAGCGCCGGGAACAGCGGCGGGTATTCCGCGGTCGGAAACACGCGGCGCAGAAGCAGGAAGTCATACGGGCGGATGTAACCGTCGCCCTGGGCGAGTTGTTTGCCCAACAAGTGATACACGGTGGAGTCGCCGAGTTGCAGCACTCTCGGGTCGACGATCCTGACGAACGCGATCCGGATGAGGAACGCGACCAAACCGATGCCCGCGAGCGCGAGCGCGAACCGGTGGCGGCCCGCCCACGCTCTCACGCGCGCACTACTTGCCGACCGGAAGCCGCGGCCGGCGACCGATCGCGAACAGCACCGGCGTCTCGCGCGTGATGCCTGGTTGCAACGCGAGGTGCGACGCGTCGATGCCCGAACCCACGCCGGAGCGTCCGGAACCGAGCATCCGGTAGACGATCGGCAGCAAGTGCTCGTACGACCAGACGTACGCGGCGCGCGGCAAGCGTTGCCGCAGATTCAACACGTCGAGCTTCAGCAGCTTCTCGCCGCTCGCACGCCGCGCCGCGAAGTCGGCCTGCAGGACTTCGTCGCCTTCGAGTCCGAAGCATGTCGACCTCGTCGAAGAACAACGCCATCATCGACGTGAGATGCGCGGGCTCGAACAAGTACACGTGAAACGGGTTCTCGAAATCGGCCGGCGCGTTCGGCGTGATCACGAACGCGGTGCCCGTCGGTCGTAACACCCGGGCGAGCTCGGCAACGTGCGTCACCGGATTTGTGAAGTGTTCGATGATGTGCGACGACACCACGCGTCCACACTGGCGTTGCTCAGCCCAAGCTCAGATCCGTCCATGGCCGCGAATCGGAGTCCGCTGTGAACGCGGCCCGCGTCGACAACGGTCTGCGCGCTGTAGTCGGCGCCGATCACCGTCCGGTCGGGCCCGGTCAGACGTCGCGGTCTCGTCACCGACACCGCAGCCGACGTCGACGATCACGCCCGGACCGAGCCGGGCCGACGACCTCGCGGTATCCGGCGTCGTGGAACGCGAGCAACGAATCGGGCGTCGCGCCCTGCATCGGGCCGCTCGCCAGTGAGCGTGCTGGGTTTTTCCATCGCCGACCTCGCGTCAAACGGGCGGATCGTAGCGAGCGACACGAACTGTCGGGGCCGCCACTGCCTAGTATTCAGCGCCGCCCCGGTTGCTCTGGTTCACCTTCTGATGACGATTCGCGCGCACTTGACCCCGGTTTTGACCTCGTGAACCCGCACGACCTCGGCGCGGGCGACGACACGATCGCGAAGCTCGGCGATATCGCCGCGGCCGCGGGCCTGCGGCGGATCTCGATCCTGGCCTGGCGCGACCTCGACGATCCGGAAGCCGGCGGCTCCGAGCTGCACGCGTCGCGTGTGGCCGAACTGTGGGGCCAGCGCCGGCATCGAGGTCACGATGCGCACCTCGTACGCGCCGGGTTCCGCGCAGGTCAGCTGGCGCGACGGCTACCGCGTGATCCGCAAGGCCGGGCGGTACCTGGTGTTCCCGCGGGCCGCGTTCAGCGAGATGATGGGTTGGCACGGCGCGAGCGACGGCGCTGGTCGAGATCTGGAACGGCATGCCGTTCTTCTCGCCGGTGTGGTGCCGGCGCACGAACGTCGTGTGGCTGCACCACGTGCACGACTCGATGTGGGAGATGACGCTGCCGCCGCGCTTGGCGCGCCTCGGCCGCACGCTCGAGTTCCGGGTCGCGCCGCCGCTGTACCGGCGGACGCCGATCGTCACGCTCTCGGAGTCGTCGAAGGACGAGATCATCGAACGAAGCTGCGGCTTCCGCGACGTCGAACATCACCGTGGTGCCGCCCGGTATCGATCCGTCGCTTCTCGCCCGGCGGCGTCGCGAAGTCGCCGACGCCGCTCGTGGTCGCGGTCGGGCGGCTCGTGCCCGTCAAGCGGTTCGATCGTGCTGATCGAAGCGCTCGCCGACGATTCAAGCGAACGGCATCCCGGCCTGCGGCGCGTGATCGTGGGCGAGGGGTACGAACGCGACACCCTCGAGCACCAGATCGCCGAGCTCGACGCGACCGAGTGGATCTCGCTTGGCCGGGTACCGTCGACGACGCTGAAGCGTTGCTCGATCTGTACCGCCAGGCGTGGGTACTCGCGAGCGCGTCGGCGCACGAGGGCTGGGGCATGACGATCACCGAGGCGGCGGCGTGTGGCACACCGGCCGTGGCGACGCGTATCGCCGGTCACAGCGACGCGATCGTCGACGGAACGACCGGCGTGCTCGTCGACGACGACGCAGGCGCTGGCGCGCGCGCTCGACCGGCTGCTCTGCCGACGATGCGTTCCGGGCGCTGCTCGCCCAGGACGCACTCGAGCACGCCTCGCTGTTCACGTGGGCGCGCAACCGCACGCGGCACGCTCGAAGTGCTCGCCGCCGAGGCGCTGCGCCACCCGTCCGCGTGAGCACAGTCGCCGAGCGCGAAGACTCGCCGAGGAGCCGTCCACCGACGAGGCGACGCTCGAGACGAGCTCGGCGCGTACGCATCCTCGAATACGTCGCGCTTGCGCTGCTCGCGTACTTGCCGCCGCTGCTCACCGCGCCCGGGCAAGGTCGCCGCCGACACGAAGCAGTACCTGTACCTCGACCCGGGCCGCTTGCTGGCGTCGGGCGGTGTCGATGTGGGATCCGCACGTCGGCATGGGCACGGTGACGCACCAGACCATCGGCTACGCGTTCCCGATGGGGCCGTACTACTGGGTGCTCGAACAAGCTCGGCGTGCCGGCGTGGGTCTCGCAACGCTTGTGGCTCGGTTCGCTGCTGTTCTTCGGCCGGGCTCGGTGTCGCTCGTATCTGCTGCGGACGTTCGACCTCCGCGGGCCCGGGCGTCGTCGTCGCCGCGCTCGCGTTCATGTTCACGCCGTACGTCCTCGACTACGCGGCGCGCATCTCGGTGCTGCTGATGCCGTGGGCCGCGCTGCCGTGGATGATCTCGTCGATGCGCAAGGCGTTGCGCGAAGAAGGGTCTGGCGCTATCCCGCGATCTTCGCGTTGATCGTGCAAGTCATCGGTGGGGTCAACGCGACCGCGCTGATCTTCGCGGCCTCGGGCCCGTGTTGTGGATCCTCTACTCGTGGCTGGTCGCGCGCGAGGTCGACGCCCGGCGCGCGATCGGTGTCGCCCTGCGCACCGGCGCGCTCACGTTCGCTGACCTCGCTGTGGTGGATCTCCGGCCTGCGCATGCAGGGCACGTACGGCCTCGACATCTTGAAGTACAGCGAGACCGTCGCAGACGGTCGCGCTCACGTCGACGCCGAACGAAGTGCTGCGCGGCCTCGGCTACTGGTTCTTCTACGGTCAGGACCGGCTCGGACCGTGGATCGAAGCCGCACGCGACTACACGCAGCACTCCTACGTGATCTTCGCCGGCTACAGCTCGTCGTGCTCGTCGCTGCTCGCGGCCGCGTTCGTGCGCTGGCGACACCGCGTCTTCTTCGTGCTGCTGCTGTTCGTCGGCGTGTCATCGCGGTCGGCGCGCAACCCGTACGCGAGCCCGACGCCGCTGGGCGCGCTGTTCAAGTCGTTGCGGCGAGCTCGCTCGCGGCCGGCTCGCGCTGCGCAGCACCGGCGCGCGCCGCGCCGCTCGTCGTGCTCGCGCTCGCGGTGTTCCTCGGGCTCGCGCACCAACGCGCTGTCGCAATGGTTCCGCCGGCACGAACACGTCGCGCTCGCGTATCGCGGTGCCCGTGCTCGTCGGTCATGCTGATCTTCGTGAACTTCCCGGCGCTTGTCGACGGCACGTTCTACGGCAAGAACCTGCAACGCACCGAGAACACTCCCGACGTACTGGACGCAGGCGATCGCGGCGCTGAACGCCGCGGCGACCACCAGACGCGCATCCTCGAGGAGCCCGGCGCCGACTTCGCGTCGTACACGTGGGGCAACACCGTCGACCCGATCACGCCCGGCCTCACCGACCGGCCCTACGTCGCGCGCGAGCTCATCCCGTACGGCACCGCCGGCAGCGCCGACCTCCTCAACGCGATCGACCGCCGCCTGCAAGAAGGCATCGCCGATCCGCACGGTCTGGCCGCGCTGTGGCGCCGGATGGGCATCGGCGATGTCGTCGCTCGCAACGACATCCAGTACGAGCGTTACGACCTCGTGCCGCCCCGACGATCCTCGCCGGCGTGCTCGCGCAAGCGCCCGGCCTCGGCAAGCCCCAGGCGTACGGTCCGCCGATCGACAGTTCCGGCGCCGGTCGGTTACGAGCGACGAGATCGCGTTGGGGAACCCGCCGACCGGCAACATGCTCGCGCCCGTCGTCGTGTATCCGGTCGAAAACCCGACGCCAGATCGTGCGCGGGCGAATCGACCGACGCACGCGCTGATGGTCAGCGGCGACGGTGAAGGACTCGTCGACGTCGCCGATGTCGGTCTGCTCGACGGCGCGGGCGTGGTGCGGTATTCGGCCTCGTACGGCGACACCGACTGCGCTGCGCGACGCGACCGATGCCGGCGACGTGCTTGTCGTCACCGACAACAACCGGTTGCGGGCGCGCCGGTGGACGACGGTGCTCGACAACGTCGGCTTCACGGAACAGGCCAACGGCGCCGACGCGCCGCTCGACGACCGACCCGAGCGACGCGCGGCTTCGCGCTGTTCCCGAGCGAGCAAAGCGATTCGCGATGACGACGACCGAGCAGGTCGGCGTGCAACGCGTCGTCGCGTCCGCGTACGGCAACACGAACACGTACGGCCCGAAGACCGCGCCGAGCGCGCGTTCGACGGCGATCCGCTGACCGCGTGGCGCACCCAAGGGTTCGGCGACGCGCGCGGGCAGACGCATCGAGTCGACCTGACGGCGCCGATCACGACCGATCACGTCAACCTCGTGCAGCCGGTCAACGGGCCGCTCGAACCGTACATCACGAACGTGCAGCTCACGTTCGACGGCGAGCAACCCGGTCGACGTCGCGCTCGAACGACGCGTCGCGGACCGCCGCGGGTCAGACGATCACGTTCCCGAGGCGCACGTTCCACACGTTCTCGAGTCACGATCATACAGACGAACGACCACCGCCCGAACCTCTTCGGCCAGGACGATGCGGTCGGCTTCGCGGAGATCCGCCTGCGCGACGCACACGCCGACGCACGACGTTCGTGTCCACGAGGTCGTGCAGATGCCGACCGACCTGACGACCGCGCTCGGGAGCCGTCGAGCGCCGATCATCCACTCGTGTTCGTCATGCGGCGCGATGCCGACCCGGCCGGTGCCGCCGCGCACGCAACCCGAGCTGACCATCGCTCGCGAGTTCTCGGTACCGACCACGCGCACGTTCACGCTGACCGGCAACGCGACGCGTCAGTACCGACGCGCCGGCGGAGACCCTCGAAACGGCATTGGGGGTACCCGAGCGGCTCACGGTGGCGTGACGATGAGCGCGTCGGCGTCACTTCCCGGTTGCCTCGCGTGCACGCCGGCCGGTGCCATCGACGGCGACACCGCGACCGCGTGGCAGACGCCGTTCATCACCGTTCTGGGGCAGTGGGCGCAGTACACCAACGCCACGCCACTCACCTTCGACCACCTCGACCTGCAGTGATCGCCGACGGCCGCCACTCGGTCCCGACGCAGATCACCCTCACTGTCGACGGCAAGTCGCGCGTCGTGTCGCTGCCGGCGATCGCCGATCAGTCCGCCGAGAACGCGTCGACGCCCGTGCACGTCTCGTTCCCGCCGATGACCGGCAAGACGATTCGCGTCACGATCGACGCCGTGCGCGAGGAACGCTCCAAGGAATACGGATCGCTGAAGACGACGCTCGAGCCCGTCGGTATTGCCGAATTCGGCGTGCCCGGCCTGCGCCTGCCGCCCGCGCCCACAACCGTCGACAGTGGTTGCCGGACCGATCTGCTCGCGATCGACGGCCGCCCGGTGCCGGTGCGGATGACGGGCGCGGCCAAAGGCGCCGACCAAGTCATGGCGCTGACCGTCACGCCGTGTGGCAGCTCGCAGCTCGTGCTCGACGCGGGAACGCACCACCTCACGACCGCACTCGGCCGCAACGTCGGCTGGTCGATCGACCGGCTCGTGCTGGCGTCGCCCGACGACCAACCGCTCGCCGTACACGACGGCCGGGTGACGCAGTTGGGCACGCCCGCACCGGCCGGCCCGACGATCACCGTCACACACAACGGCGCCACGACGGTGCGGGCTCACGTCACCGGCGCGACCGCACCGTTCTGGCTCGTGCTCGGCGAGTCGCAGAGCCCGGGCTGGCAGGCGCACGTCGTCGGGGGCCCGGACCTCGGCGGCTCGCATCTCGTCGACGGCTACGCCAACGGTTGGTTGGTCAAGCCGACGAGTCGGGTCGTTCGACGTCGTGTTCGAGTGGACTCCGCAACGCCAGGTCTGGTTCGCGATTCTGGTTCTCGTTGCTCGCCGCGCTCGTGTGCGTCTTCGATCATCGCGTTCACCTGGCGGCGCGCCGTACCTCGTGCACACCGGTCAGACGGCGCGTGCGGGTGACGCCGACGTCGCGATCGGGTTCCCGGTCGAGCTTTCGCCGGCGCTGCCGGGCCGCGTGCAGTGGGGTGCGCCGATCTTGGCCGGGGTGCTCGCGGCGATCGTCGGTGTCACCGTGGGTCGGTGTGCTGATCGCGGTGCTCACGCTGATCGCAGTGCACCGGCCGCGGCTGCGCGTACGTGGCTGATGTTGTTGCCCGCGGCACTGCTTGCTCTTCGGCGGCGCCTATCATCGTCGTCGCAACAGTTCCGTTACCGCTACCCGTCGGTTTTCGAATGGCCGACGTTGTTCCCGCACGCACGCACACCCGCCTGGATTGCGGTGATGTTGCTCGTCGCCGATGCGATCGTCGAAACCGCGCTCATGCAACGGCGACGCGCCCCCTCCTCGCCCGACGAGCCGGTCCCCACGGCTCGCGAGTGAGCGCCTGGGGCGTCGTATTGCCGGTCTCAGGCAAGCAAAGCGACGCCCCGGAAATGGGTCCGGGGTGCCTGGCGGTCACCCGTAACATGGACGTCCGTGCTCCAGGTACGCGAGCTCGCGGTCGAGGTCGGTGGGCGGTACACGCTCACTGACGCGTCGTTCTCGCTGCACGCCGGCGACAAGGTCGGTCTCGTCGGTCGCAACGGCGCCGGCAAGACGTCGCTGTTGAAGGTGCTCGCGGGCGCTGCGCCCGCCGCGGCCGGCGTCGTGCTCGCGGCCCGAGTCGGTCGGGTACCTGCCCGCAGGATCCGCCGCCGCGCGGCGCCGGGCTCGACGGCACCGCGCTCGTCGCACGTGCTGTCCGGACGCGGCCTCGACGCCGCAGATGCGGCGCCTCGAGGAGCTGCGCGCCAAGGTCGACGCCGATCCGTCGGCACGCAACGTGAAGGCCTTCGGCGAACGCCGAGGACGCGTTCCGCGCGTCGGGCGGCTACGCGGCCGAGTCGGAGGTGCGGCGCATCGTCGCCGGGCTCGGGCTCCCGGCCGACCGTCTCGACCTGCCGATCAGCGCGCTGTCGGGCGGTGAGCGCCGCCGCGTCGAGCTGGCGCGCATCCTGTTCGCCGGCGGCGATCTCATGCTCCTCGACGAACCGACGAACCACCTCGACGTCGACGCCAAGGCGTGGCTGCATGTCGTTCCTGCGCACGTTCCGCGGCGCGCTCCTCGTCGTCAGCCACGACCTCGACCTGCTCGACCAGGCGATCACGCGGGTGCTGCATCTCGACGAGGGCGAGCTCATCGAGTACCGGGGCACGTACTCGCAGTACCTCGTTGCCCGCAAGGCCGACGAGGAACGCCGCGCCAAGATCGCGGCCCGCCAGGAGTCGGAGATCCGGCGCCTGCAGCACGCTCGCCGATTCGATGCGGCACCAGACCGCGAAGCGCGCCCGCCATCGCCAAGACGCTCGACACGCGCGTCGACAAGCTCGAGGCCTCGAAGCTCGACGAGGTGAAGCACGGTCGCAGCTTGCGCGTGAAGCTGCCCGACCCGCCGCACTCCGGCCGCACCGTGCTCGAAGTCGTCGATCTCGCCAAGGCCTTCGGCCCGAAGACCGTGTTCGAAGACGTCACGTTCGACGTCGGCCGCGGCGAGCGATTGCTCGTGCTCGGGCTCAACGGTGCCGGCAAGACGACGCTGTTGCGCACCCTCATCGGCGAGCTCGAAGCCGAACTCGGCGAGGTCGAGCTCGGTCACGAGGTGTCGATGGGCTACTACGCGCAGGAGCACGAAGGCATCACGCGCGGGCCGGTCGGTGATCGACCACATCCGCGAGAAGCGTCCGGCGAGCCCGACCAGATGTCTGCGCGGGCTGCTCGGCATGTTCGGGCTGCGGGGCGAGCTGGCCTTCCAGGACGCGGGAACGCTGTCGGGCGGGGAGAAGACGAAGCTCGCGCTGGCGATGCTCGTCGCGGGCCGTCACAACCTGTTGTTGCTCGACGAGCCGACCAACAACCTCGACCCGCCGTCGCGCTCGGCCGATCGGCGCCGCGCTGCGCGACTGGAAGGGCGCGATGGTGCTCGTGAGCCACGACGCCGAGTTCGTCACCGAGCTGGCGCCGAACCGCGTGCTGCTCATGCCCGACGGCGTCGTCGACTACTGGTCGGACGACCTTGCTCGACCTCGTCGAGCTGGCCTGAACGACGTACAGTCCGCCGTCATGCGGAAGTTCGTCGTGATCGCGCTCGTCGCGTCGCTGTTCGCGGCGTGTAGCAGTTCGAGTTCCAAGGGTGCGTCGACCTCGAATTCGCCGTCGACCACGACACCGTTCTCGACTGCGTTGGGGACGGGCGTCACCGCCACCACGATCAAAGTCGGCGTGATGATGACCGACTACTCCTGCGTCGAGAAGTACATCCATCAGACCGAGACGCAGCAGCAGTCCGACTTCGACATCTACTTCAACGACATCAACGCGCACGGCGGGGTCAACGGCCGCATGTTGAAACCGGTGTACGAGAAGTATTGCCCGCCGCAGCTCCAACCGACGCAAGAACTCACCGCCTGCACCAAGCTGACCGACGACGAGCACGTGTTCGCCGCCATCGGCGATTTCTACGATCCGAACGGCAACGCGCAACTGTGTTTCATCAAGCAGCATCACACCGTGATCGTTGCCGACTCGTTGACCGATGCGTTGGTGAAGAGAGGCCCCGCGGGATACATGGTCGCCTCTGATATCGCGCCGGAGCGGCGTCTTAACGTGATTCTGTCGTTGCTCAAGACGAAAAACGTTCTGGCCGGCAAAACGGTCGGCACGATCACGACCGCGGCGAACCGCACACGTGTCAGCAACATTGTCGACCCCGCGCTCCAGCAACTCGGCGTGAAGCGGGGTTCCGACGCAGTCTTGTCGATCAGCAGCGGCGACCTCACCGACGCGAACACGCAACTGGATGCCGCGATCGAGAAGTGGAAGGGCGACCACACCAATGCGCTGTTCATGATCGGGGAAGACGTGTCGTCACAGAACTTCGTCGACCGGATCAAGCAAGCGATCCCGAGCATGCAGCTGATCTCGGACACGACGAGCGTGGGTGACGGCGGTCAGAGCGAGCAGCAAGCGCACCAATCCCCGAACAACTACGACGGCATCATCTCGGCCGAGGGCCAGACCGGCCTCGAGCACAGTAAGACCCCGCACTACACCTATTGCGCAAAGATTTGGACGGCCGCGATGCACCAGCCGGCGCCGTTGCCCAACGTGATCGTCAAGGTGCCGAACGGCGATCAGGACCTGCAATACGGCGCAATGGAGGAGGCCTGCAACTTCGTCACGATGTTCGCGACGATCGCCCGCAAGGTCGGGCCGTACCTCAATAACGACAACTGGGTCCGGACCGTGAACAACTTCGGTTCGATCGAGGACATGCAGACGATTTACGCGTCGATCCACGCCGGGAAGTACGACGCCGACGACACGTACGGCCTCGTGCAATTCGATCCGACGATTCCGCCCGACGGCGACTGGGTGCACATCACGCCGGAGCAGAACGTCGGCAACACCGCCGCCGGCTAACGCTTTCCGGCGTCCACGGCCCGGCCATAGGGCGTGCGGTGGACGCCAGAAGGTGGTGGGTTAGGCGTTGCTGCGCTGGATGGCGCGTTCGTCGGTTCCGAGATACGACGCGACGACCTGCGGGTTGCTGCGGATCTCGGACGGGGGACCTTCGGCGATGACCGCGCCCGACTCGAGGCAGTACACGCGGTCGCTGATCGACAAGATGAGCGGCATGTCGTGTTCGACGACGATGAGCGTGGCATCGAGTTCGGCTTGGACGCGCTTGATGAGCGGCCCGAACGCCTCGGCTTCGCGTTGCGCAACGCCCGCGGTGGGCTCGTCGAGGCAGATGACGCGCGGCGCGACCGCGAGCACGGTCGTGAGTTCGACGATGCGGCGCGTTCCAGTCGAGAGCTCGGCGATGAAGCGGTCGGCGTAACGGCCGAGACCCAGATAGTCGATCAGTTCGGACGCCTCGGCTTTCTTGGCGCGCTCCGCTTTGATCGTGTACGGCGGAATGAGCAGTGAGCCCCAGAACGACGTCGGCGCACGGGCTTCGAGCGCCAGCATCACCGTCTCGCGCACCGTGAGCTCGGGGAACAGCGTGGCCGCCTGGAACGTGCGGCCGAGTCCGAAGCGCGAGCGCATATGGGAAGGCAGACTCGACACGTCGCGCCCGAGCAGCGACACGTCACCATCGCTCGAGACGTAGCCACCGATTGCGTTCAAGAGCGTCGACTTGCCGGCGCCGTTCGTTCCGATGAGGCCGATGACTTCGCCGTCGTTGGCGTGGAAGTTCACCGCGTCGACCGCGGTCAAGCCGCCGAAACGAACCGAGAGCGCGTGCGTCGAGAGCACGCTGCCGTCGGCATTCAACGCGAGCGGAATCTCCGACGCGCGCCGCAGCGACACGGGCGGGGCCGTCACAGTCTTCGTCGGCCGCTCCGGCAACCGTTTCTCGAGCCAGTTGAGGAGCGAGCCGCGCAGCCAGTATCCGATCTGGACAAAGCCACCAGGGAAATACATCACGACGACCAGAAGGCCGATGCTCGACGTCAGCAGCTGCACCGAGTCGTTGCTCGGCCAGAACGCGGGCAGTCCGACAACCCACAGCGCGCCCATCACTGCGCCCGCGAGGCTCCCGATGCCGCCGATGACAGCCATCGACACCAGCGCGAATGAGTCGTCGATTCTGAAGAACTGCGTCGTGTATCCGATGTTGACGATCGCGCCGCCCAGCAGCGCGCCGCCTACACCGGCGACGAAACCACCGAGGGCGAACGCCAGCAGTTTCGAACGCGTCGGCGACACGGTCAGCGCGGCCGCGTTTGCCTCGTTTTCGCGTACGCCGACGATCGATCGGCCGATCCCGGTTCGCCGCAAGTGCCCGACGAGAAACAGCACGACGACCAAAACGACGAAGACCATCCAGTAGTACCCGCGGTTGCGATCGGTGAGGTCGACGGGGCCGAGATGTCCGCGGGGAAGAGTGACGAGGTTGCTGCCGTCGGGGTCGAAGAACGGCCGCGGG
Organism: uncultured Actinomycetes bacterium; assembly: GCA_963841195.1. Lineage (GTDB taxonomy): Bacteria > Actinomycetota > Acidimicrobiia > IMCC26256 > PALSA-610 > CAWJBX01. The sequence continues at coordinate 604,888 of CAWJBX010000009.1, forward strand.
AAGATGTAGCTCTGCGCCGCGATTGCAAATGCCATCGTGCTGATCGCGAGCAGCAACCCCTTCACGCGCAACGCACCGATGCCAACTGCGATCGCGGTGACGCACGCGAGCATGGCGCCCACGATCATCGAAAGGATGAACGGGAACGGGTGCAAGTTGCCGCTCGGGTCGTTGGCGGCTCGGAACGCGATCGCGCCGAAGACGAGTGCGCCGACGCCAACAGCCAACGCGATCATGCGGGCGCGCCGCTGCGTGCCGCGGCTGAGCGCGATACCGATCATCGACGCCACGAGAATGAGGCTTGCCACGCCGAGCAAGAACCAGATCGGTCGCATCGATCCGTTCACGAATCGCTGCGAACCGATTCCCACGTTGAGGGTCACGCCCGTGGTGAGACGGGCTGCAGTGAGCGCGGCGATGCCCGCGAAGCCCATCTGGCCGAGCGACAACTGGCCCGCCCAACCGGTGAGCACCGTGAGCGAAACCGCGCAGATCGCGAAGCTGAGGATGACCGCGTAGGTCTGGTGCGACGACGACTTCGTGACGACCAACGGGATCAGCAAGCCGACGAGTAACCCGATACCGGCAATGATCTGCGGTATCCGGCGGACCCACCAGATCTCTCGCAGCCGCTCGGGTACCTGCGGCACGCGTGGTGCGAACGAGAAGCTCTCGCCGCCGGTGTCGTCGACGCGGCTCATGTAGGCGACCAGCCCCAGCACGAGCAAGAACAACAAGAACTGCGTGAGACCGGTCTGCGTCGGGTCGGAGAAGTTGAAGAACAGGATCTGACGCACGATGCCGATCACGATTCCCACGATCGCGGCGCGCGGGAACGAGCGCATGCCGCCGATCAGCGCGGCGGTGAGGCCGGCGAGCAGCGTGTCGGGCCCGACCTGCACGAGCTGCGTCGACCTTTGCTCAGTCGCGTAGAGAATCACGGAGATCGCGGAGAGGAACCCGGCAATCGTCCAGATGTACGTCGACATCATTTTCGGGCTGATGCCGGTGAGGCGCGCGAGGTCGGCGTTCGTCGCCGACGCCCGCACCGATGCCGCGAAGCGCGTGTGGCCGAGCAGCCACCACAAGAAGATGACCACCGGCGGAACGACGAGAAGGACGAGCAACTGCGGGCCCGTCACCGTGACGGAGCCAATGTGCCAGGTCGAGCTGAACGGCGTGGGATACGGGGCGGAGGATTTCTTGTCGATGAGCTTCTGAAGTGGTTGTGTCACCGCGATCGCAAGTTCGGCAATGCCGATCGTCGCGACCAGCACGATCACGCGCGGCGCTTTGAAGAGTCTGCGTATGACCGTCAGCTCGACGACGGTGCCCGATGCGGTACCGACGAGCAGCGCGAACAGCAGCGCAATCCAGTACGGCCAACTCGAACCCACGACGAACACCGCGAGCACCGCGGCCGCGGGAACCCCGAGACTGGCGACCGCGAAGTTGATGATCCGTGACGACCGGTAAATCAACACGATGCCGATCGCGATCAACGCGAAGCTCAGACCTTCGATGAAACCTTCGAAGACCGTGTTGAGGGTGCCGATGTGCCACGGCGGCAGGATGTGACCGAGCAACAGGTGCGCGAACATCACCCGCCCTCGGTTCCGAAGAAGACTGCTCGCGCAAGGTCGTCGCGCTCGGCGAGCTCCTGCGCGTTGCCTTCGAACTTCACCTCACCCTTTTCGAGGAAGATGGCGCGGTCCGAGATCGCGAGCGCGACGTTCAACGACTGTTCGACGATGATCATCGTTTGCCCGGCCTCGCGCAACCGGTCGACGATCTCGAGCATCCGTTGCACGACAACCGGCGCGAGGCCGAGCGAGAGTTCGTCGATCAAGAGAACTTCCGGTTGATGTACGAGCACGCGCCCGAGGGCCAGCATCTGCTGCTGGCCGCCCGAGAGGCTGCGCGCAGGCTGGTTGGCGCGTTCGGCGAGTTCGGGGAAGACCCCGAAGATGCGCGCGATATCAGCTTTCACTGCGGGCTTTTCCGCGTTGTGGAGCCGAGCCGAGATTTCGAGGTTTTGTTCGACGGTGAGGCTCGGGAACACGCCTTTGCCGCCCGGCAACTGCATGATGCCGTGCTTCACGCGTTGCTCCGGCGACGTGTACGTGATGTTGCGACCGTCGAGTCGTACGACGCCGCGTTCGGGTATCTCGAGTCCGCTGATGACGCGCAGGATTGTCGACTTGCCCGCGCCGTTCGTGCCCAAGAGCGCGATGCATTCGCCTTTGTGAACTTCGAAGTTCACGTCGAACAAGACCTGCACCTGTCCGTACGAGAAGTCGATGTTCACCACTTGCAGTACGGGCGTGTGCGCACCGTCGGCCGCGCGCTTGCGCATCTCATCTTGTTCTTCGAGGAGTTCTTCGACGACGAGCGAGAGGTCATGCTTGATGTAGCGAGCGCCGTTGATCAGCAAGAGGCTGCCGATGATGCTGGTTGGAATCCCGAGAATGAGCACGGCGCCGCGAACGCCGATCGCGTTCGTGAAGAAGTCGGCGACGATGGATCCCGCAAAGCCGCCGATGAACACGACGTACATGACTCCCATCGCGACGCCGAGCCCACGAATGCGGTATGGACAAACTGCCTGGAGGACCGGCGTCACCATTGCGAACGCGCACGCCGTGAGCACCGCCTGCGGCATGCCCCAGATCACGAACCAGACGACGCTATGCGTCGACACCTGTAGCGGAGTGAACAACGCCGACGGCAGGATCAACAGGCCGACGATCACCAAAGCCTTGGATGGGTCCTTGCGGTATGTGCGGTCGAAGTATGCCCCGACCGGATACAGGAACGGCACGGCGACGTAACCCGCGATACTGAGGATCAAGCCGCGGTGGAAGATGTTCGTCACGTGCAGCGTGTCGTTCAGGTAGAGCACCTGCAGACTTCCGAGCGCGAACACGCCGAAGCCGAGCGCGGCAAACGCGGCGATCGATGTCCGGATCGTCGCGATCTTCTTGAGTCGTCCGAACGCGGCTTCCATCGAGGGGTACATCGGGTTTTCGTCTTCGATGACCTCTCCGAGAACGTCTTTCTTTTCGAACTGTCCGCGCGGTGGCTCCCGCATCATGAAAGCTGCGATTGCGAGAACTGCGGCGGGAATCGCGATCACCAAGAACGCCCATCGCCAGCCCGCGCTCCCGCCGACCAACACCGCGATGCCGCCGACGATCACGGGTCCTGCGTTTCCGAGGATCTGCGTTCCGAGGTTCATCACGGCCGACATGCGGGCGCGAATCCCGATCGGATAGTTGTCGGCCAACAGCGGCGGGTACACCGCGATGTCGGCGGCTTTCGAAACACCGGTCGCGCACACGACCCAAAAGAACATGAACGAACTGACGGCGATGCCGATCGAGAACGTGAACAGTGCCGAGAAACCCGCGGCGATGCCCACGATCGCGACGCGACGCGTGCGATCGCCGAGCCAACCGAGCGGGATCGCGCCGAGGGGGTAGAAGAGCGCGGACGCGGACGTGATGAATACCGCGGAACCACTGCTCACATGGAACGTGTGCCGAATCTCCGGCGTGATCGATTGCACCGCGTTCAACGTCAACTGGTCGAACGAGTAGAGAAGCCCGAGCACGACGAACATCACCGCGCCACCGACGCCGAACGCCTGCTTCCAACTGACGGGATCGGAGTTCACGCCGGGCAGCAGGTCGTCGGGGAAGATGACCTGCTCTTTGGCGCGCGACTGTGCCGCTTGCCGGGCAGCTTCCTCGTCGAGCACGGCGGCCGCGAGCGAAGCGGCGTCGCCCCCGCTCGGGCCCGTGGTCTCGGATGTCGTCACGCTTCCCCCGGGGCTGGTGGTGTGCGGATCGTACGCCGTTCCTGACATGCGTGTCAGGCCAGCGCGCGGCCTATCTTCCTGATATGGAGACGACAGCGAAGCGACCGGACGAGAAGGGCCCGTACGAGATGAAGCCGAGAAGCGACCAGCCATTGGGAGCGGAGCGCGGAGTCGACCAATAGTCATGGCCGAACCGAAGTCGTTCTTCTTGGGCAGTGACATCGCCGACTATCTCGTCGCGCACGGGACGCCGCCCGACGCGACCCAGCAGAAGCTGATTGAACAAACGCGCAATCTGGGACCGGTGGCCGGCATGCAGGTCGCGCCCGAACAGGGCGCGTTCCTGACGGTGCTGACGCGTGCGCTCGGTGCCCGGAACGCGATCGAGATCGGTACGTTCACGGGGTATTCGGCGCTCTGTATCGCGCGCGGCTTGCCCGCCGACGGCCATTTGCTCTGCTGCGACGTGTCCGACGAGTGGACGGCGATCGGACGGCGCGCCTGGGACGACGACGGCGTCGGCAGCCGCATCGAGCTGCGCATCGCGCCCGCGCTCGACACGATCGCGTCACTTCCGGCAGGGGAGCAGTTCGATCTGGCGTTCATCGACGCCGACAAGCCGAACTACGCGAACTATCTCGATGCGCTTGCGCCCAAAATGAAGTCGAACGCGCTCATCTTGGTTGACAACGTCTTGTGGCATGGCGCGGTCGTCGACGACAAGGCGACCGACGACAACACGATTGCGATCAAAGCGTTCAACGACAAGTTGGCGCGCGACGACCGTTTCGACGTCGTCATGCTCCCGATCAGCGACGGCCTGACCCTCGCCCGCAAACGCTAAGAACCTTGTTTGGACGGTTTCCGCCCCCATAGGGGCGCGAACGGTCCAAACAACGAATTACATGCCGCGGAGCATCTTGTAGATCGGTGCCATCTTCTCTCGTGTCGACGACGGCAGCGGGACGATGTCGCCGAGCGCACGCGTGCCCCAGACGACCTCGGCCGTGAACTCGACCATCTGCGCGAGCTTCAACGCGTCTCTCGGGTTCTTGCCGACCGTCAACAGACCGTGGTTCGCCATCAACACCGCAGCGCGATCGCCGACCCACTTCGAGACTTCGTCGGCGAGTTCCTGCGAACCTGTGAACTTGTAGTTCGCGACGGGAACATCGCCACCGACGAGCGCTTCCATCTCTTCGATCTCGCACGGGATCGGCTGGTGCGTCAACGCGAACATCGTGCAGAACTTGGCGTGGCAATGGATGACGGCGTGAATGTCGTCGTACGCGCGCAGGCATGCCGTGTGCAGCGCCTTCTCCGTCGTCGGATGACGGGTGCCCTCGATCACGTTGGCGTCGAGATCGGTGACGACCAAGTCGTCGACCGTCATCGTCTCGTAGGGAAGCGACGATGGCGTCAGCACCACGTTGCCGTCGGGCAAGCGCGCCGAAAAGTTGCCGGCCGTGCCGTGTACGAGCCCGATGCGCAGGCTTTCTTGCGCGACCCAGACGAGGTCGGCCTTGATCTCGTCGGCCGTGCCCTTGACCTCACTCATGCGGCTTCGACCTCCGGTCCTCGAACTCGCGTTGTCGTCATGTCGTGCACCGGACCTCCGGTCTGCGCCTGGCCACTCATGCGGCTTCGACCTCCGGTCCTCGAACTCGCGTTGTGCGTCATGTCGTGCACCGGACTTCCGGTCCTCGAACTCGCGTTGTCGTCATGTCGTGCACCGGACCTCCGGTCTGCGCCTGGCCACTCACGCCTACAACACCTCCGGGTTCACGCAGTTCACCGGCTTCTCGCCGCGCAGCAGTCGCGCCACGTCGTCGGCGATGAGCTTCGAGTGGTTCGCTTCGGTGTCGTAGGTCGCGCCGCCGATGTGGGGCGTGAGCACGACGTTCGGCATGGCCACCAGCGGATGGTCAGTGGCCAGGTGCTCGCCCTTGAAGTGGTCGAGCCCGGCACCGCCGAGATGACCGGATTGCAACGAAGCCACCAGCGCGTCGGTGTCGTGCAACATCGCACGCGCGCTGTTGATGTAGATCGCGCCGTCCTTCATCGCCGCGAACTGATCGGCGCCGATGATGCCTTCGGTTTCGGGCGTGACGATCGCGTGCACCGACACGACGTCACACTCGGCGAGCATGCCGTTGAGGTCGTCGTTGTGGGTGGCGTCCGGGTTGTACGGGTCGTACGACAACACGTTCATGCCGATGCCTTCGAAGCGCCATTTGGCGGCGCGCCCGACGGCGCCCAACCCGACGATGCCCGCGGTGCGGCCCGAGAGCTCCCACGCGCGGTAGCGCTGATACGGGATCTTGCCGTCGCGGTACACCTGGCCCGTGCGCACGTCCATGTCGCCCTGCACGATGAAGCGGTTGACCGCGAACAGCAGGCCAATCGTGAGCTCCGCGACCGCGTTGGCGTTGCGACCCGGTGCCCGCAGAACGGGAATCCCGGCCTTGGTTGCCGCCGCGACGTCGACGTTGTTGGGGTCGCCTCGGCACGAGCCGATCAACTTCAACGGCAGGTCGAAGACCGGGCCGTTCACGAAGTCGGATTCGACGATCAGCACGTCGGCGCCCTCTTCGGTGAGCCGCGCCGCGAGCTTTTCGCCGTCGTAGAGACGAATCGGGCTCTGCTCGATCCACGGGTCGTAGATCACGTCGGTGACCGACTGGAGCGTGTCCATGCCCTCGCCGCGGAACGGTGCGGTTACCAGCGCCTTCGGACGGTCTGCCATCGAAAATGCACTCCTTCGGGGGACCGCTTATCCTCGCACGTCGCTGACGCACGTGTCAGGTCCGGAGGACGCATGCCCATTCACTACGACACCGGTGACGACCACATCGTGGTCATCACGATCGACCGCCCCGAGGCCCGGAACGCGGCCGACATGGAGCACTTCAAGTTGCTTCGGGAGGCCTGGGAGCGTTTCGCGGCCGACGACCAAGCGTGGGTTGCGATCGTGACGGGTGTCGATCAGGCGTTTTTCGCCGGCGCCGACCTGAAGACGTACATCCCCGAGATCACGAAGTTCCAGAAGCAGATCGCCGAGAGCGGCCTCACCGAAATCGACGGCTACCGCATCGACGACGGTACGAAGTCGGTGCTGCGGAACTGGCCGCTGTACAAGCCGGTGATCGCCGCGGTCAACGGCTTCTGCACCGCAGGCGGCATGGAGATGCTCGGCGGCTGCGACATTCGCATCGCGTGCCCGGAAGCGAAGTTCGCGGTGATGGAGCCGAAGCGCGGGTTGTTCGCCGGCGGCGGAACGACGGTGAGGCTGCCGCGCCAGATTCCGTGGCCGCAGGCGATGGAGTTCTTGCTGTGTGCCGATCTCGTGCCCGCACAACGTGCGTACGAGATGGGGCTGCTGAACGCGATCGTTCCGCGCGACCAACTCATCGACAAGGCGAAGGAATACGCGAACCGCATCATCGTCAACGCGCCGCTCGCGGTGCAGGCGACGAAGCAGAGCGCGCTGCAAGGTCTGTACTTCGACGAAGACCTCACGAAACAGCTGCGCGGCGCGGTGCGCGAACTCCGCAAGGCCGTTGAAGCCGGGGCTGATCCCGCGGCCGTGACCGAAATCCTCGAGCGACTCGGGAAAGAACTGCGTTCGCCGTTCGAGAAGGAATCGAAACTCTCGAGCGTCATCTTCCAAACGGAAGACGCGAAGGAAGGCCCGAAAGCGTTCGCCGAGAAAAGGCCGCCGGTGTGGCAGGCGAAGTAGATCCAAACGCGCCGTGCATCGTCGGGGTCGCGGCGCACACGTGGCATCCCGGCGACGTTGGCGAAGCGGGCGCGCCCGAACCCCTGGCAATGTGGGAAGAGGTCGCGCGCGCCGCGGCGGCCGACTCGAACGCACGCACCGACATCCTGCAACAGCTCGACAGCGTGCAGATCGTCTACTGCCAGACAACGCAGTACGACGACGCGTGCGCGCGTCTCGCCGAACGCCTCGCAACTGCGCCCAAGCACACGTACTACTCGGGAATCGGCGGCACGACGACCCAACAACTCGTCGACGCGACGGCCGAACGCATGCTCGCAGGAGAGCTCGACCTCGCGTTGATCACGAGTGCGGAAGCGCTCGCAACCCAACGCGCCTATAAGAAGCGGGGCGAACGGTTCGCGTACTCGTACCGGCCCGAAGAGAAGCGACCGTTCCCCTGGGAGTCGCCGCCCGATCCGATCGAGATCGCGCACGAAGTCTTCCAAGCGTGGCTGACGTTCGCGGTGTTCGACAACGCGCGCCGCGGCCACGTCGGCATGCAACTTGACGAGTACCGCGCCGAGATCGGCGAGATGCTCGCGCCGATGAGCGCGGTCGCGGCCGCGAATCCGAACGCGTGGTTTCCGATTGCTCGGAGCGCAGAAGAGATAATCACGCCCGCGCCCGACAACCGCATGGTCGGCTACCCGTACACGAAGTACTCGGTCGCGGTGATGGACGTCGACATGGCGGGCGCGTTGATCGTCAGCACGCACGAGCGCGCCGATGCACTCGGCATACCCGCCGATCGGCGCGTGTACCTCCGCGGTTGGAGTTACGCGACGGACCCGGTTCTCGTTGCGGCCCATCCCGAGATGTGGCGTTCGCCGGCGATGAAGCAAACGAGCCAAGCAGCATTGCACGCAGCCGGCATCACGATCGACGACGTGAAGTACCTCGACCTCTATTCGTGCTTCGCGAGTTCGCTGCACTTCGCGGCCGATGCTCTCGGCATCGCGCCCACCGACGCACGCGGCCTCACGGTCACAGGCGGGCTGCCGTATCACGGAGGACCGGCGAGCGGCTATCTGACCCACTCGATCGCGGCGATGGTCGAACGCCTGCGCGCCGACCCGGGCGCGTTCGGGCTCGTGTCGGGCGTCGGCATGCACATGACCAAGCACGTGTACGGCTGTTACTCGACCGTGCCGGGCCCGCTCGCGCCGCCGCGAAGCGAGGCCGCGCCGGCCGCCGAGACGCCCGTGGTCGCGAACCACGAAGGTGACGCTCGTGTCAGTGCGTACTCAGTTGTACACGGACGTGACGGCGAACCGGAGTGGGCGCTCCTCGTGTGCGACGTCGGCGACGGCGCCCGCACGTACGCGCAGCTGCGCGACGCCGATGCGTGTGCGGCAGTCGAACAAACCGAGCTTGTTGGTTCGACTGTCCGGCTCGAGCCGCGCGACGTCGAGGGTCCGATGGGGCAGGCTCGCGTGAATATGGCTTCCGCCCCGCGTTGACAAGGCGCGCGCTCATCCGTAGGTTCCCTCGTTACACTCCGCCTGTGACGTAGGTCACACTCTTCGGCGCAGCCGGAGTGACGAAAACATGAAAATCGATTGGCCAGGGCCGGCCGAGTGCCGGCGCGAACGGGGGGAACCGTGGGCCTGACGGGCAAGCGGCGCGCAACGCGCGCGTTCGGAGTGATGTTCGTGTTGGTGCTCGCGCTCAGCGCGTGCAGTAGCAGCAGCAAGAACAGCAGCGGTGGGAGCGGCGGCAACACGGCCACGACCAATCCCGGCAAGCCCAAGGAAGGCGGCAAAGTCACGATCGCCATGGAGGCGGAGACCACCGGCGGGTGGTGCCTCCCCGAGGCGCAGCTCGCAGCGGCCGGCATCCAGGTTGCACGGGCGATCTACGACACGTTGACCGTTCCCGACGCGAACAACAACATGGTGCCGTTCCTCGCCAAGTCGGTCGACCACAACTCGGCCTACACGGTCTGGACCATCACGTTGCGCAGCGGCATCGTGTTCCAGGACGGCACACCGTTCAACGCGCAGGCCGTCGTCGACAACCTGAACGCGTACACCGGAAAGACCGACTCGAAGAACTTGCTCTTCAAGTTCGAGTTCGACGCCGACCACTGGATCAACGACATCAAGGCGACCGGTCCGCTGACCGTCGAAGTCGACTTGAAGAACCCTTGGGTCGCGTTCCCAGCGCACCTCTATTCGTACGGCCGTCTCGGTATGGAAGCCGAAGCGCAGCTGCACGCCGGGAGCAAGTGTTACAACACGATGATCGGCACCGGCCCGTTCCAGTTCATCAACGGTGGCAGCTGGGTTCCCAACGACCACCTGACCGTCGTGAAGAACCAGAAGTACTGGCGCTCCGACCAGTACGGCCAGAAGTTGCCGTACCTCGACCAGATCACGTTCAAGCCGGTGGTCGACACGAACACGCTCGTGAACGGTCTACTCTCCAAGCAATACGACCTCGCGCTCACCGACTCGGCAGACGCGGTCCAGGGTCTGCAAAGCGCGCAGAAGAACGGTCAGCTCAACTGGCTCCAGGACACGAAGTTCCCGGAGACCACGTACGCGATCTTCAACGTCACCAAGGCGCCGTTTGACGACATCAACGCTCGCCTGGCCTACTCGTTCGCGGTCAACAGCGATCAGTACAACCAGGTTGCGCAGCACAACTTGCAGACCAAGACTGCTGGTCCGTTCGGGCCCGGCACGATCGCATACGTCGACCCGTCGAAGTACCCGGCGGGAACAATTCCGCCTTCGTCCGGTGACGTGGCGCAAGCGAAGAAGTACGCGCAGGCGTATCAGACCGACACGGGTCAGGCTCTCCAGTTCACGTATTTGACCGCGACCGACGCCAACTCGCTGCGTGACGCCAAGCTGATCCAGGGCTTCATGCAAGCCGCCGGCATCAAGATGGACATCAAGCAAGAAGAGCAGTCGCAGAACATCAACGACGTGATCGCGAAGAACTACCAAGTGTCCGGCTGGCGGAATCACCCGGGTTTCGACCCCGATACGCAGTGGATCTGGTGGCACTGCTACGCGACACCGGCTACCGCCTCCGGCTCCGAAAAGAACATCGCCAACGCCGGCCCGCCGTCGAACGGGAACAACTGCGACAACGCGGTGAACTTCTCCGGATTCAACGACGCGACGATCAATAAGGATCTCGAGACCGGTCGCGAGAACCCCAACCCGCAAGCCCGTGCGAACGCATACCAGAACCTCAACGTCGAGTTCGCCAAGCAGCGGTGGGAAGCTTGGGGTTACTACTCGATTTGGACGATCCCGTATCAGACCAACGTCAACGAGATTCTCGGGCCGACCCTGCCGACCGCGACCGACAACAACGCGTCGTCGGCCGGCGCCCAGCCGTTCCCGGGCCTCTCGAGTGGCAACGACGTATCGGGATTGTGGTTGAGTTGATTTGCGGCCACGAGGTCTAGGGAACGGAAGGAACGATGCGCGCAGTACTACGACGGCTGGTGCAACTGCTCGTCGTAGTGCTGTGCGTGACGTTCTTCTCCTTCATTCTCCTGGCGCTGATTCCCGGCGATCCGGTCACCGCGATCGTCGGGTTCACGAGTCCGCAGGATCACAAGGTCATCGCGCACGATCTGCATCTCGATCAGCCGCTCTTGCAGCGGTACTGGACCTGGCTCACGGGCTTCGTCCACGGGGACTTCGGCAAGGTCTATTACGGCCCCACCGGACGCGCGCCCGTGTCGACAACGATTCACCAGGCGCTCCCGGTCACGCTCGAGCTCATGGCCTACGCGATGATTCTGACGATCCTCATCGCGATCCCGCTCGGCGTGTTCTCGGCATACAAAGCCGGCAGCCGCTTCGACCGGGCCGCCAACTTCCTCGCATTCGGTTCGATCTCGTTGCCCGACTTCGCGCTCGCGTTGCTCTTGCAGTACTGGGTTGGCGTGAAGCTGGGGTGGTTTCCGACGTCGGGGTTCGTCCATCTCTCTACCAGCGTCAGTGGAAATATCAAATCGTTGACGCTGCCGGCGATCAGTCTCGCGGTCGGTCAGATCGCGGCGTATATGCGTCTCTTACGCAGCGACATGATCGCGACGCTGCAAGAAGACTTCATCCTGATGGCAAAGGCGAAAGGGTTACCGACGCGCAGCGTGCTGTGGAAGCACGCGTTACGACCATCGAGTTTGACGGTGTTGACCGTCGCTGGTCTGAACATCGGCGCGCTCGTCGGCGGCAGTGTCGTCATCGAGGTGATCTACCAAATTCCCGGCATGGGCCTCGCGCTCTTCACCGCGATCGGTGAAAAGCAGTACGTGTTGTTCCAAAGCCTGATCGCGGTGATCGCGATCGGCTTCGTGTTGGTCAACGTGATCGTCGACCTGCTGTACGCGCTCGCTGACCCGCGTATCCGGGACGCACGGAGCCTCACATGACGAGCGGCATGCTTCCGGGCGGCGGCGTCGCCAGCATCGAAGCGATCGAGACTGGTACCGGCGCGCCCGTACCCGAACCGGGCGGAGAGTTCGTCCGGGCCAAGACGCAACGGATGGGGATCGGCGGTTGGCTCTCGCTGATCTGGCTGACCTTCGCGATCGTCGTTGCGATTTTCGTGCCGCTGATCGCCAAGACGCATCAGTTCGCGGTGACGACGACATCCGGTTCGATCCTCGGCGCGTTCAAAGATGCGGCGCACCCGTTCGGCGCCGACCAGCTCGGCAACAACATGACAGTGGAACTCGCGCAGGGCTTGCGTTACTCACTCATGATCGGATTCGGCGCAGTCCTGTTCGGGCTGATTGTCGGCGGGTCGCTGGGTCTCATTGCGGGTTATTTCCGGGGCAAGATCGACGCCGTGCTCACCACGCTCTTCAACGTGTTCCTCGCGATCCCGGCGCTCGTGCTCGCCCTCGCGTTGGTCGCCGTCCTCGCGACCCCGACCAACACCGGTGGCGCAGTTCCGACGTCGACGAAGATGTTCTGGGTAGTCATCGCCCTCGGCATCGTGTCGGTGCCGATCCTCGGCCGCATTACGCGCGCCAACACCCTGCAGTGGAGCCAGCGCGAGTTCGTCATGGCGGCGCGTGCGCAAGGCGCGACGAATTTCCGTGTGATGGTCCGCGAAGTTCTGCCCAACGTGTTGCCCGCGATGTTCTCCATCGCGCTGCTCGGCGTTGCCGTCGCAATCATCGCCGAAGGTGGGCTCGCGATTCTCGGCGCCGGCGTTCCCGGTTCGCTCGGTTACATCATCGCCTCGAACGCCGAACAACTCCGGACGACACCGCACCTGGTGTTCGAACCGATCTGGATCATCTTCTTCACCGTCTTGTCGTTGAACTACCTCGGCGACATCGTGCGGGCCCGCTTCGACGTTCGCGAGAGTGTGCTCTGATGGCATTCCGGCGGGGGCGTACGAAAACCCAGGCCGACGATCGATTTCGCGATGCGCCGCTTGACGGTCCGCTGCTCGACGTCAACGAGGTCAAGACCAAATTCAAGACGCCGCGCGGGCTGGTGCACGCGGTCGACGGCGTCTCCTTCTCGCTCGAGCGCGGGAAGACGATCGGGATCGTCGGCGAGTCGGGCTGCGGCAAGTCGGTGTTGTCGCGGTCGATCATGGGATTGCTCCCGGGCAACGTCGTCCGCGAAGGCAGCATTACGTTCGAGGGCGCGGAGATCGGACAGGGAACAACCGAACAGATGCGGCCGTTCTGGGGCACGCAGATGTCGATGGTGTTCCAGGATCCGATGACGTCGCTGAACCCGGTGATGCGCGTCGGCAAACAGATCACCGAATCGCTGAAGTATCACCTCGACGTCAGCAAGGACTACGCCGACGAAACCGCGCTCGCGCTGCTTCAATCGGTTGGGATTCCGGAAGCAGAGCGGCGCTTGCGGGAATACCCGCACCAACTTTCCGGCGGTATGCGCCAGCGCGTGATGATCGCAATCGCACTCGCATGCGGCCCGCGGCTGCTGTTCGCCGACGAACCGACGACCGCGCTCGACGTCACGGTGCAGGCGCAGATCCTCGACTTGTTGCAGGCCCAGCAGCGCGAGCGCTTCATGGCCATGGTGCTCGTGACCCACGACCTTGGTGTCGTCGCAGGCCGTACCGACGACATCGCCGTCATGTATGCGGGCCGCATCGTGGAGCGCGCGCCGACGCGTTCGTTGTTCGCGCACACACGTCACCCGTACACCGAGGCGTTGCTCAAGTCGATTCCCAAGCTCAACGACCCGTCGCACTCGCGGCTCGACGCGATCAGCGGCCGCCCGCCCGACTTGGTCAAGCCGCCGGTCGGCTGCAAGTTCGCAGCCCGCTGCCCGTACGCGCAAGAAAAATGCATCGCGTCCGAGCCACAGTTGCTCGATCCGGAAGAACCCGGCCACTTCTTCCGGTGTCACTTCCCGGTTGGCACGCCCGCCGGTGATGAAGCGCTCGCCAAGAATCTCGCGGCCGGCAAGACTGCGACCGGCTTGGCGTTGCGGAAGGAAGGCGACGCGGTGTTCACGGGAACGGCAGTCTGATGGCCGGCTCCGGAACCGCGCATCTTCGCCCGGAAAGCGAGACGCTGCTGCGCGTCGAAGACTTGGTCGTCGAGTTCCCCTTCGGCCACACCGGCCTGAAGGTGCACGCAGTGTCGAACATCAGCCTCGACGTGAAGCCCGGTGAAACGTTGGGTTTGGTCGGGGAGTCGGGCTGCGGAAAGTCGACCACGGGCAAGGCGATTATGCAGTTGCCGCGCCCGAAGTCGGGTTCGGTGGTCTTCGAGGGCACCAACCTCACGAAGCTTCCGGGGAAAGAACTCCGCAAAACGCGCACGCGCATGAAGATGATCTTCCAAGACCCGATCTCGTCGCTGAATCCGCGCCGCAAGGTCGAGGACATCATCGCCGAGGGCCTGTCTATCTGGAACATCGGAACCGACGCAGAGCGCGACAAGAAGGTCGACGACATGATGTTGACCGTCGGGCTCGACCCGTCGTTGCAGCGTGGCCGGCGTCCGTTCCAGTTCTCCGGTGGCCAGTGTCAGCGCATCTCGATTGCGCGCGCGGTGATCACCGATCCTGCGTTGATCATTTGCGACGAGCCGGTGTCGGCGCTCGACGTGTCGGTGCAGGCGCAGATCCTGAACCTGCTCGAAGACATGAAGCAGCGCCACGGGCTGACGCTGATCTTCATCGCGCACGACCTCTCGGTCGTGAAGAACGTCAGCGACCGCGTGATCGTGATGTACCTCGGCAAGATCTGCGAGGTTGGCCCGCCCGACGACATCTTCAAGCAGCCCGCACATCCGTACACGGCCGCGCTGCTTGCCGCGATTCCCGTGCCTGACCCCGACGTGAAGCCGCACGAGCGCGCCCAGGTTGGTGGTGAGGTGCCGTCGCCGGTCGCACCGCCGTCGGGTTGCCGCTTCCGCACGCGTTGCCCGAAGGCCCAGGACCGGTGCGCGCGAAGAAGAGCCGCAGATCCGCGAACTGCGCACCGGGCAGTTCGTCGCCTGCCACTTCCCGCTCGCGCCGGGCGAAACGTTGCCGACGCGCAACGGTCAGCACCCGGCGTAACGCGCGCGCTTCGTCTCGCTCAGTTGCGCGGCAACCCGAGAATGCGTTGGGCGACGATGTTCTTGTTCACCTGCGTGGTGCCGCCCGCGATCGTGAGCGCCCGGCTGTAGACGCGATCACGCGCCCACGATCCGCTCAGCGCGTCGGGACCGAGCACGTCGGCGGCGACCTCGTTGATGTGTTGTTCTGCCTCGCTCCACAACAGCTTGGCGATGCTGCCTTCCGGACCCATCGCACGTCCGTGGACTTCGGCCGAGATCGCCCGGTCGGAGATGAGCTTCAGGAGCTCGCCTTCCATGTAGACCTGGGCGAGTTCTTGGCGCAGCACCGGATCGTCGGTCGCGTTGCGGCCGTCGCCGAGCGGCGTTTCCTTCGCGGTGTCGATGAGGCGTTTGATCTTGGCGCGGGTACCGAGGTGCAGCTTGGCGACGGTGCCGCGCTCGTATGCGAGCGTCGTCATCGCGACTCGCCAACCCTCGTTGACCGGGCCGAGGGTGCAGTCGACGGGCACGCGCACGTCGGTGAAGAAGATCTCGTTGAATTCCTTTTCGCCCGTGATCGTGACGAGCGGTCGCACTTCGACGCCCGGCAGTGTCATGTCGACGAGCAGGCACGTGATGCCCTTGTGCTTCGGCACATTGGGATCGGTGCGCACGAGGAGTTCGCACCAGTTGGCCATGTTGCCGAGCGTGTTCCACGTCTTCTGGCCGTTCACGATCCAGGAATCGCCGTCGCGTTCGGCGCGTGTGCGTAACGAAGCGAGGTCGGAGCCGGCGTTGGGTTCGGAAAACCCTTGGCACCAGATGTCGTCGCCGCGCAGCATGCGGGGGAGCAGCGTGCGCTTCTGGTCGTCGGTGCCGTGCTCGATGATCGCGGGCGCGATGTTCGAGAGGCCGAGCGGATTCAGCGTGCCGGGCGCGTGGGCGCGGTGCATCTCTTCGGCGTAGACGACTTGCTCCATGACGCCCGCGCCGCGCCCGCCCCATTCTTCGGGCCACGCGATCGCGGCGTAGCGCGCGTCGGCGAGCTCGCGGTTCCACCAACGCTGCCGTTCGAGGCGCGTGTCGGAGTACTCCATCGAGCCGGAGCTCATGCCGTTGCCGCGCAAGTCGTCGGGGAGATGCTGCTCGAGCCAGCCCCGAAACTCCTTGCGGAACGCTTCTGCTTCAGCCGGATACCGAAAGTCCATGAACCGCGAATCCTAACGTTCCCGTGTGTTGGCACCCTTTTTCCCGCATAGCGGGAATTTCTGCGCCATGTGATGGCGCGGTTTTTCCCGAAGAGCGGGAATTTTGGTGCCAACCTGTGTCACTTGTCGATGCCGCCGCCCGCGAGTTGGGCGTCGAGCTCCTTTTGTTTGGCAACGTTCTCGGCGTGCAGCTCTTCGGTCGTGCGCACGCGGCCGTCGACCTTGAGTTCGCCCATGATGTGTACTTCGCCGAGCGTCTCGCTCATGTACTCGGGGCCCTCAGCCGTCGGGATGAACCATCCGGTTGGGCACATCGTGAGCACTTCGACGAACGTGAAGCCCTCGCCGCGCAGCTGCGTTTCGAACGCACGCTTGAACATCTTGCGCGTGCGCGCGACCGAGCCCGCGTTGTGAACCGAGCCGCGCGCGACGTACGCCGCACCCTGCAGTTGCGCGATGAGGTCACCGATCAGGATGGGGTACCCGTGGTACTCGGCGTCGCGTCCGTCGAGCGAGTTCTTGGTGCGCTGCCCGATGACGCTCGTGGCCGTCATGTGGCCGCCGGTTTCGCCGAACACGCCGTTGTTCAACAGGATGCACGTGAGGTTCTCGCCGCGCGCCGCGGTGTGAATGACTTCCTGCAGGCCTTCGTTCACCATGTCGCCGTCGCCTTGCAGGGTGAAGACGAGCGCGTCGGGGAGCATGCGCTTCACGCCGGTCGCGACGCTCGGCGCCCGTCCGTGCAAGGCCTGAACGAGATCGATGTCCATCGATCCCGAGAACGACGTGTAACACCCGATGCCCGCGACCGCTACCGCACGCGAAGCGACACCGAGTTCGTCGATGCATTCGAGGAATTGCCGCACCGCCAGCGGTTCGCCGCATCCGGGGCACATGTGGTGCTCCTGGCTGATGAGCAAGCGCGGCTTCAGTTCCTCGACCTTGCGGGCCGGAACCGACGGGGGAGCAGACGTGTCGAGCGTCGTCATGATTGGTGCTCCTGAAGTTCGTATGCGTGATCGTCGTAACCTGGCACGAGCGGAAGCTCGCGATCTTCGTGCAACGCGAGAATGCGTTCGGCGATGACTTCGACGTCGAGGATGCGTCCGACCCCGAAGCCGGAGTGGTCGGTCGAGACACCACCGATGAACGTCACCGGTGCGCGGCCGGCGACACCGATGCGGACGTCGTCGATCATCTGGCCCGCCGAGAGTTCGAAGCTGCCAACGCGCTTCACGTTGGCGCCCGCGGCGGCGTCGCCGACCGTGTCGTAGGGGAACGGCCACAACGTGATCGGTCGCACGTAGCCGATCTTGTGGCCCTGCTCGCGCAGCTGCCCGATCGCGTACTTCACGAACTTGGCCGGAGAGCCGAACGCGACGATCACCGTTTCGGCGTCGTCGAGGAATCCGTGCTCGACGCGCACTTCGCTTTCCATGAACGGGATCTTGGTTGCGATGTACTGCGCCTTGCCCTCTTGGCCGAGCGCGCGTTGGCCGATCTTGCCGACGCCCAGCGGGGTGACCGCACCGCTGCGGCCCGAACCCGAGCTGGATCCGTCGACGGCCCAGTCCTTGTCCGGCAGTGCGTCGAACGTAATTGATTCGATCGCCAATGCTTCTTGCGTGTGGGCGAGGAGATAGTCGCCGTACAGCAGCACCGGATTGCGCCATTTGTCGGCGAGATGAAACGCGAGTTGTACGTGCTCGACGCCTTCGCGCACGTCTTGCGGCGCGAGCACGATGTGGCGGTAGTCGCCGTGACCACCGCCACGCGTCGCCTGGTAGTAGTCCTGCTGGCCGCGCGCCATGTTGAAGATGACGAGCGGCAACTCCGCGAGTGTGATCTCCGAGAACGACTCCTGCATGAGCGACAGCCCTTGCCCGGTTGAGCCGGTCGCGGCGCGCGCGCCCGTGGAGAGCGCGCCCCAGGCCATTCCGACCGCTTCGAGCTCGGATTCGGCGTTGATGCACACGCCGTTGTTCTCGGGCAGAAGGCGCGCGAAGTGTTCGAGTACTTCCGTGAACGGCGTCATCGGATAGCCGGCGAAGAAGCGGCAGTCGGCCGCGATCGCAGCGCGCGCCAACGCTTCCGAACCTTCCATGAGGACGCGTTCGTTGGTTGTTGTCGCCGTCATGCCGGCACCTCGGTGATCTGCGGCTGCTCGAACCGAAAGACCTCGAACACGAAATCAGGGCAGACGTACAAGCATGCGGCGCAGCCGGTGCACCCGGGATGCAGCTCGGGATACCGGTAGCCCATGTGGTTGACGGGCGTCGACATCGTCAGCACGTGCGGCGGGCACGCGGGAATGCAGAGCTCGCAGCCTTTGCAATGCTCGACGTCGATCGTCACTGTTCCTCGCGACTTGATCTCAGGCACGGGCCGGAACCTCCCATGCGGGAAACTCGCCGACGGGGAGCAGTTCCCAGCCGGCGTGAATCGCGCGTTCGTTGGCTTCGATGTGTTGGGTGCGATAGGGCGGGATCGACGCGCGCATGCCTTCGACGAGCGCGTCGCGGTCGACGACGCCGGTCGTCGCGCAGAACGCGGCAAGCATGACCATCGAACCGCCGAGCGGATTCCCCAGATCGGCCGCGACGGTCGTGGCCGGCACGCGGTGCACGGTGACGTCGTCGCGAACGTTGCTGGTGAACGTCGCGTCGTTGACGAGCACCAGCCCACCCGGACGCAACTTCGCTTCAACCGGTGGCCAGTAGTCGTCGTGCAAGGCGATCGCGGCCCACGCGCGCGACACAACCGGCGGTGCCGCGATAGGGCCGTCGGCCACGACCACGGTGCTGTCGGTGTTCCCACCGCGCATCATCCCGCCGTAGAGACCGAGATACATGACCTCGCGGCCTTCGAGGGTTGCGGCGCGGGCAAGCACTTGCGCCGCGAGCTGTACTCCCTGGCCACCGATGCCGGTGATCAGCACCTCACGTTCCATATTTGATGCCTCCGAGGCAGAAGGAAACGAGCGCTTTGACTTCGTCGGGGTGGGGCCGGCGCCGATGCGCGATCGCATCGTTCATCCGTGCGATCGCGAGCTCGCAGATGAACGACGCGTAGGCGCCGCGTCCGCCGAGTTCCTGCACCGCCGGCGCGAGCGTTTCGACAAGCTCGCGCCGGGCCGCGGCGAGATCGTCGGGGAAGCGGTCGGCGAGCCGGGCACCGTTGATTGCGAAGGGCCGCGTCGCGTCGGCTGCGCGCGGGTTGCGCGCTTGCGCCATCACGCCTTCGATCCAGACCCGCACTTTGGCTTCGGCGCCAGGAGCGGTACGCGTGCGCGTGCGCAGGTACTCGACGAGTTGCGCGTGCCCGTCGGTGAGCACTGCGAGCAGCAACGCGTCCTTGGACGCGAAGTGGCGATAGAAGGCCTGGTTCGAGAGACCGGCCGCCTTCACGATGTCGCGCACGGGCGGGTCGATGTCGCCGGTCGTGCGCATGACCTCGAAGGCGGCATCGATCAGGGCCCGCACTTCGGCCGCGTACGTCTCGCGGCGAGCCGAGAGCGTGCGATCGGCCAGTTGCTCCTCAACCGGAACAACGTTCTGCATACCCAGAACAGTATTCCCGCCGGGGTGGGGTCGCAACAATGCCCCGAAAATGCGGCAAAGTCCTCGTGCTGTCCTTTCCGTGGCTGCACTAGAACGACAGCGTCGAAGCGTGAACCGGAGGTCGTCCATGAAGCTCGCGTACCGGTTGGAGATGTACCGCTCGGCGCAGCTCAGGGTGCCGGTCGAGGCCGTGCAACGGGCCGAAGCACTCGGGTACGACTCGGTGTGGAGCGCCGAGGCGTACGGCACCGACGCGCTGTCGCCGCTCGCGTATCTCGCCGCGGTGACGTCGCGCATCAAGCTCGGCACGGCCGTTGTGCAACTCGCGGCGCGGACCCCCGCCTCGCTCGCGATGCACGCGATGACGATCGACGCGTTGGCCGGTGGCAACCGGATGATCGTCGGTATCGGTGTCTCGGGTCCGCAGATCGTCGAAGGGTGGTACGGCCAACCGTGGGGCCACCCATCGGCCCGCCTGCGCGACTACGTCGAGATCACGCGCAAAGTGCTCGACCGCGAAGGGCCGGTCACGCACGAGGGTCCCGAGATTTCGTTGCCGTATCGCGGTCCGGGCGCGCTCGGGCAAGGCAAGCCGTTGAAGTCGATCTTGCACCCGGCATCGCGTATTCCGATCTGGCTGGCGTCCGGGGGGCCTCGCAACACTGAACTCTGCGCGGAGTTATGCGATGGATGGCTGCCAATGGGGCTCGGACCGGACGGTACGGCGGGAGTGCAAGAGGTCCTCGATCGCGGCTTCGCCAAGCGTCCACCCGAGCGACGCGACGCGCCCTTCGAAGTGTTCGGCGGCGTCAGTGTGCGCATTACCGACGACGTGCAGGCTGCGCTCGACGCGATGCGACCGCTTACGGCGATGTACGTCGGCGGTATGGGCAGCGAAACGCACAACTATCACCGCGACGCAATGGCCCGCCGCGGTTTCCCCGAAGCCGCGGCGCGGATCGGGGAGCTCTGGCGCGCCGGGCGCAAGGAGGAAGCGATGGCGGCAGTTCCGGTCGAGTACCTCGAACAGAACGCCTTGCTCGGATCCCCGGCGCGCATCCGAGCCCGCTGGGAGTCAGGTGTTGCGGGGCCGGGCGTGACTGGTTTGATCGTCGGAACCGATCAACTCGAAGCACTCGAACTCATGGCGGATCTCGCCGGCACGAGAGACACGGTGACCACATGACCGACGAACCCCTCATCCTCGTCGACGCGCCCGCGGAGTACGTCCGGCGGATCACCCTCAACCGTCCGGACAAGCGCAACGCGATCTCCACGCCCTTACGCGTCGCGCTCCTCGAACAGCTCCGTACGCACGACAACGACCCCGACGTACGTGTCACGATCATCCGCGGCGCGGGCCCGTGCTTCTCCTCGGGATATGACCTTTCGACGCCGTTGATGGAAGGTTCACCGTTCTATTCGGCGCCGGGCGACGGGCAGTGGGCGCGCCAAGCGAACGACACGTGGTTCAGCGTGTGGGACTTGGCCAAGCCGGTGATCGCACAAGTACACGGATACGCGATCGCGGGCGCGACCGAGCTCGCATCGGCGTGCGACCTCGTCTACGTCGCCGACGACGCCGCGATCAGCTATCCGGTCGTGCGCGTCGCGAGCCCTCCCGACTTTCAGTACCACACCGTGCTGCTCGGTCTGCGGCGTGCGATGGAACTGATGTTGACCGGTGACGCGATCGACGGCGTCGAAGCCGCACTGATCGGCTTCGCGAACCGATCGTTTCCCGCCGACCGGCTCGAGGAGGAAGTGCTCGCGGTCGCGCGCCGCATTGCCGGTGTGCCGAGCGACCTTGCGCAGCTGAACAAGCGGTCTGTGCACCGCGCGTTCGACGTGTCGGGCGCGCGCGCCGCCATCCGCGCCGGTACGGAGCTGCAGGCCCTCGCGCGGCATACCGACACCGCCCACCGCTTCGCCGACAACATGATCGAGAGCGTGAAGCAGGCCCAACGCGACGATTCGTAGTCGCGGGTCCTGAGAGTGGCGCCGACAACTTGCAAGGCGGCGCCGACGACGACTCGATCGACGCGTTCGAGTTGGGTTGGGGCAACATGGACTGCCCGGCCGCCAAGGACACGATCAACTGCGGCGACGGGGGCGACTCGGCCGACATCGACCAAGGTCTCGACGTCGTGAAGAACTGCGAATCGACGTTTACCGGCTGACGAGCACCCGTTGACGGGTAAATTTTGCGGAGATGGCACGTGTCGCCGCGGCGATGATCGCCGGTCTCGTCATGCTGCTCGCGCCTGCGCGAGCTGTCGACGCTGCGCAACCCGCGCCATCGCCTTCGAAGGTCACCCTCCATACGTTCGCCCAACAACTCGGGCGAACGAAGAACGCCGCGACCGGAGGCGTGACACTCGCGCAACCGTATTCGTGGTGGTCGTGGCCGGGCGGTTTCGCCTACAACCAGACGTCGGAAAACATCATGATCGAGGGCAGTACGACACCGGGGCAGCCGTACTTCTGGTCGTATCAGTTCCACTCGCAATTCGGTGACGGTGGTTATGTCGGATTGCAGGACGACTCTGCGCCGAGCGGAAACAAGATCGCGCTGTTCTCCGTGTGGGAGGCCGACGCCGCTGTAGGAAACGACTGCAATGTGTTCAGCGGTGAGGGCTCGGGAGAGAGTTGTCGCATCGATCCGTATAACTGGACGACTGGTCGCGCGTACACGGTTGCGGTTCGGATCGCCTCGTTCGACTCGACCGGCGCCTGGTATCAGGCGACCGTGACCGACACGGTCGCGGGCGTGACGTCGACGATCGGATCGCTGCACGTGCCCGCCGGCTGGGGTGAGATCTACGGCATTGTTTCCTGGACGGAATACTTCGGTGACCCGTCCGACACGTGTGCCGACATTCCAAAGGCTCGCGCCCGGTTCGACTTCCCGATTGCGAACCTGGGAGCCGTGCAGATCGCGAGTGACAAGCACATGATCGGCACGGGAACGTGCCCATCGCACATCAGCGGATACTCAGGCGGCGACCTCCAGGTCGCACCGAAGTAGATGCTGATCAGGGTCGCCGAAGCCGGCGATATCGAGGTCGTCGAGGCCTTGCGCTATGCCGCGTTGTCGGCCAGCGCGCCGAGCGTGTACTCACCCCGCGCAGTCATCGAGCTTCTCGACGGCTTTGACGTCGACGAGCTGCGCGCCATGGTCACGGATCGGCAGCTCTTCGTCGTTGTCGAGACCGACGGCCTTATCGTCGGATGCGCCGGTTGGCGCGGCAGACACCTTCGACATGTCTACATAGCCCCGGACGCGCAACACGCAGGCCTGGGGACCCGCTTGGTTGGTCGTGCCGAGTCCGACTTCCGCGACCGAACGTCCGCAGCCGAGATCTATGTCGCTTCGGTTATCTACGCCCGAGGGTTCTACGAAAAGCTCGGTTACGAGGTCTCCACCACAAGGGAACGCACCGGAAGCGAACCCTTCTGGATGAAGAAGCGCTTCGACGTCGCGCGCTAGCGGAACCGATCTCGCATTTGCGTTGCGCGTCGTTCGTCGGAAGACTCATGCGTCTTGTCTCGACGTCTGAACGGAGCACACGAATGATTCGGCTCAGTGTCCTGTATCCCGCCACCGAGGGAGCGACGTTCGACCACGACTACTACCGCGAGACGCACGTCCCGTTGTGTGTAAAGACCTGGGGTCTCGACGGAGCCGAGATCGACAAGGGAATCGGCGGGCCGTATGTGGCGGCGGTGCACTTCAAGTTCGCGTCGCTCGACGCCCTCCAGGCCGCGCAGGCTTCCGAAGGGACCGGCGCGATCCTGGCCGATGTTGCGAACTACACGACGATCATGCCCGTCTTACAGACGAGCGAGATCATCTAACCCGCCTGCTCTCTACAACGTGTCGCCGCACGGCCGCCCCCGAACGGCCCACGTGTCGCGAGCGCGAACGACGGAGCATGGTGGCGCGCGCGCCCAGCCGCTTGGTGTGACCGCGTTACCGGACGATCGCCGCTTGCAGAACCAAGCACGCGTCCGAATCTGGGACGACCTCAGCCGATCTCAGCGCGCGTGAGCGACCGAACTTGATGGTGTGGCCCGACCGCTGGACGTACCGACAAGATTGCGGTTCGATTTCATGGGATGACGGAGATTTCGTACGCCCGCACCGCCGATGGCGCATTTCTCGCGTATTCAGTCGTGGGCGATGGCCCGCTCGATGTGGTCTACGCGGGCGGCTACATGATCTCTATTGATTCGTACGACGACGAACCGCATGTCGCGCACATATGGAGGAGGTTCTCGTCGTTTGCTCGGCTCATCCGGTTCGACGTTCGAGGGATGGGACTGTCCGATCCGATCGACACCGCTGCCGAGCCAACGATCGAGCACATGGCGGCCGACCTTTCAACAGTTGTTGAGGCCGTGGGGGCATCACACGTGTGTTTGGTGGGCGATGCTGCCGGCGCTTCAGCGATCGAGTACGCGGCGACTCGACCGGAGCTGGTCCGGTGGTTGGTCTTGGTCAACGCGGCGGCGAGGTACGTGCGTGGCGTCGACTATCCGTACGGGTTCGACCAAGAGATCCTCGATGCGTTCTTGGCGCAGAACACGGACCCGGCGCAGCACTGGGCTCCGGACGACAACGGACTCGACGACGTTGGTTTGATCGTGCCGAGCCTCGCCGACGACGTCGGTTTCCGCCAGTGGTGGTCTCGAGCAAGTCGCCGCAGCGCGAGTCCCGCTACGGCGCGAGCGATCGTCGGTTGCAACACGATGGCCGACGTTCGGGCACGCCTCCCCGAAATCACTGCGCCCACGCTGGTGTTGCACGCGGCGCGCAACGCGTTTACCCCGGTGGAACTCGGCCGTTACCTTGCCGATCACATCCCGCACGCGGCCTACGCCGAGATCGCAACCGCCGATTCTGCGATGTGGGGTGAAAGCGCCGACGAATACCTCGATCGGATCGAAGACTTCACGACTGGCCAGCGGACGTCGAGCGCGGTGCGAGTGCTTGCAACGATTCTGTTCAGTGACATCGTCGCCTCGACCGAACGGGCCACGAAGCTCGGGGACCGGGCGTGGCGGGCGCTGCTCGATGCCCACGACCAGATCGTGCGCGCCGAACTCACACGGTATGGAGGCCACGAGATCAACACGACCGGTGATGGATTTATCGCAAGCTTCGAGAGTCCGACCCAAGCAGTCGCGTGCGGACAATCAGTCGTGCGAGCCGCTGCGCAAGTGCAACTGCCGCTTCGAGTTGGCATACACACCGGCGAATGCGAACGACGCGGCTCCGATCTCGCCGGTATCGCCGTGCACATCGCGGCTCGCATCAGCGCCATCGCAGAACCAAACGAGATCCTCGTCTCGCGAACCGTCGTCGATCTGATCGGCGGCTCCGGCATCAACTTCGCCGCCCGCGGCGATTACGAACTCAAAGGCGTTCCCGGCACCCTCTCAGTTTTCGCAGCGACGAGCGGGTCAAGAGCCTGACCTCGCGCCCGAACTGCCGCGTGGCACTCGCCGCAGCGCTCCCGATCGGGCATACAGAGCTGCCGATCGGGCGCGCGAGACCTGCACTGCGACGTCCGCTGACCTCGACCGTCTTCGGCGGGCCGTTTACCGGGAACAGTAAGTGCATGGCGAAATACACCGTGAACAAGGCGGGTGTTGCGAAAGCGCGGGCGTTGATCAAGGCCCACCAGTATCGAGTGCGTAGCCGTTGGGCGGACGTTCAACCTCGAGCGGCCGAGCAGAACGCGTTCCTCAAGAGCCACGGTTGGCGCGAGTACGGGTCGTGGCACCTTGCGCTCACGAACGGCGCGCCAGACGAGACGAAGGCGCGCTACGCGTTCGTGTTCGGCGACTTCCATCGACTGGACCGCATGGGTCTGATTTCGTGTTACTACCGAGCCGCGGAGTGGGAGCACACCGAGGTGATGATTGCCGCGCACAAACTGCTCCTTTTGCTCGACAAGTCGAGAGCGTGAACGTCGGAAGCGTTGAGAACCGGCGTTCAGCGTTCGCATAACAGTGCGACCCACGGGCAGACTGCACCTGTGTCGCGGGCGGTCAAACTCTTCGTCATCGTGATCACCGTCATCGCGGCCGGTTGCAGTTCGTCGCATCACAGCGCCGCAACGCCGCCCAGTTCGACCACGATCACGACTTCCTCGTCAACGACACCTCCATCGACCCGACCGAAGGGGAACGCGTGTCGGCCCGTCTTTGTCGGTGCAACGAGAAGCGGCGTCATCGTGCATCTTGATCTCGTCGGGAACGGCGTGGTTCCTCCGAAAGGACACGTTGGTCCGGGTCAGCCGCTCGCCGGAACGATCACGGCACGCCGTCCCGCACGGTCATGCACCGCGGCCACCGATCCTTCCGGATTCACGGTGATGGGGCTCACGGTGGGCACGTACCAGTTCGTCGGGCGCAGCCCGGCCTATAAACAGGGCAAGGCGGTCTGTCACGCGTCGGCAAAGGTGCGAGTCGTCGCGGTACCGAAAACCTCGCAGGCGCCGCCGCCCAACGTGTTCGTCACCTGCCCGGCCTGACAACGGTCGTCAACCGGCGAGGAGCCGCTCGACGATCAACGTTCGCTGAATCTGCCCGGTCGGAACCGTGCGCGGCAGCGCGTCGACAACCGCGACGCGTCGCGGTTGCTTGAACGACGCGAGCCGGCCCGTGCAGAACTCGCGCAACGCGTCGACATCGGGCGCGTTGCCGCCTTCCCGCACGACGACAACTGCGGTGACGACCTCACCCCAGTCGTTGTCGGGCATGCCGACGACCGCGACCTCGACAAGCGCCGGGTGTTCACCGAGCACCTGCTCGACTTCGACGGGCGACACGGTTTCGCCGCCGGTTCGGATGACGTCGCGCGCTCGCCCGACGATCGAGAGATAGCCCTCGTCGTCGAACGCGCCGAGATCGCCGGTGTGATACCAGCCGTCTTGCAACGCGGCCGCGGTTGCGTCGGGGTTGTCGAAGTAGCCGTCCATCAGGAACGGGCTGCGCATGCACACTTCACCGTTGTCGGCGAGGCGAACTTCCACGCCCGGCTGCGCGAGGCCGACGCTGCCCGGCTTGCGGGCGAGATCGGCGTCGCCGAGTTGCACGCCCGGACCGGCTTCGGTCGATCCGTAGAACACGCGCGTGACGGTATTCGGCAGCGCCGCCTTGATCGCGGCGAGCAGTTCGGGCGGCGTCGCCGACGTGCCGGTGTCGGCTTCGAGGAGCGACGAGAGGTCGTAGCGGTCGACGCCGTGTTCGAGGATCCGCGACCACACGGCGGGGATGCAATACAAGCGCGAGGCGCGGTGACGTTCGACGGTCGCCAGCAAGGTCGCGGCGTCGGGCACCTTCACGAAGTGCACGGCTCGGCGGCCTTGCCACGTGCCCAGCGCGATCGTCCAGCCCGCCATGTGGAACAACGGGAACATGCACACGGTGCCGCTGCCGCCTGTGGTCGTGGTGGCACCGACGAACGTACGAATCCAGTTCGTCCGGTGCGAGAGCACGACACCTTTGGGCA
Organism: uncultured Actinomycetes bacterium; assembly: GCA_963841195.1. Taxonomy (GTDB): domain Bacteria; phylum Actinomycetota; class Acidimicrobiia; order IMCC26256; family PALSA-610; genus CAWJBX01. Next base: position 632,292 of record CAWJBX010000009.1, read on the forward strand.
GGCCGGTGCGAACCGCTCGTGAAGAAGATGACGTGCGCGTCGCGCTCGTCGAGCTCGACGCGGGGTGCCGATTCGTCGACGCTTTCGGGCACGACCGGCGCGTGGGAGACCTCGGCGGCGGCGCTGAGCTCGGCGGCAACGTGCGCGTGTGACGAACCGTTGAGGAGCAGGCGCGGGCGGGCGTAACGCGCCACGGGCGTGAGTTCTTCGACGGGTGCGCGCGCGTTCAACGGCGCGAACACGGCGCCGATCTTCGCCAAAGCCGCGAAGACGGGTACGGCTTCGAGCGAGGTGTCGCTCCACCACAACACCCGGTCGCCGCGTCCGATCCCGAGGTCGAGCAAGCCGTTCGCGATGCGATTCGCGCGTTGGTCGATCTCGGCGAACGTGAGCGCGTCGTCGTCGAGCGTCGCGGCAACCGCGGCGGGCGCGACGCGCGCCGCGTTCTCGAGCATCTCACCGATCAGCAACACCCGCGCAGCTTCGCACGCGGCCCGCCGACTTGCTTCTCGACAATCGTTGTCGATAGCGTGCGATTGTCATGAAGAGCGAGACCGAGCTCACCGAACTGTTTCGTGAGGCAGGTCTGCGCGTCACGCCCCAACGCCAGGCGATCTTCCGCCTGCTCCAAGGCGACGCGACGCATCCCACTGTCGAAGCGCTGTTCGACCGGGCGCGGGTGGAGATGCCGACGCTCTCGCTGAAAACCGTGTATCAAACCGTCCACGATCTCGAAGGGCTGGGCGAACTGCACGTCCTCGACCTCGGTACCGGCAGCGTGCGTGTCGATCCGAACGTCGAAGTCGAGCACCAGCACCTCGTGTGCACGTCGTGCGGACGCGTGCGCGACCTTCCGGTCGCGTACGACGATCTGCACGTGCCGGCGCGCTGGCGCCGCGGGTTCACCGTCGACGACGTCGTCGTGATCTTCCGCGGTCGCTGCGAAGAATGTTCACAGTGAAGTCGATCATCCAAGGAGCCCAGTGATGCCCGATCTGAAGGGAAGCAAGACCCACGACAACCTCAAAGAGGCGTTCGCGGGAGAGAGCCAGGCGAACCGTCGTTACCTCTACTTCGCGCAGAAGGCCGACGTTGAGGGCTACCCCGACGTTGCCGCGCTGTTCCGCTCGGTTGCGGAAGGCGAGACCGGCCACGCATTCGGCCACTTCGACTTCCTTGCCGAAGTCGGCGACCCGGTGACGGGCGTGACGGTCGGCGCCACCAGCGACAACCTCCAGTCGGCGATCGCGGGCGAGACGTACGAGTACACCGAGATGTACCCGGGCTTCGCCAAGACTGCGCGCGACGAAGGCTTCGAAGAAGTTGCCGAATGGCTGGAGACGTTGGCGCGCGCCGAGAAGAGCCACGCCGGCCGCTTCCAGTCCGGGCTCGACAACCTCAGCTGAGCTCGCACGTGATCGGTAGGTCTCGGACGTGGGTCCGAGGCCTCGCCGGTCGCAAGCTGATCGCTGATCATGCGCAAGCTGACCGTCGACGACATTCAGGATTTCCGCGCGTACGAGCGCGCGCGCGACGACTTTCGCCGCGAGATCATCGAACTGAAACGGGCGCGCCGGATCGCAATCGGTCCGATCATGACACTCGTGTTCGAGAACACGGACACGATGCGCTGGCAGGTGCAAGAGATGGCCCGCGCCGAGCGCATGCTGCGCGACGAACAGATCGCGCACGAAGTCGACACGTACAACGCGTTGATTCCCGACGCGGGCGAGCTTTCGGCGACGTTGCTGATCGAGCTGACGTCCGAAGTCGCGCTGCGGGAATGGTTGCCGCGGCTCGTCGGCATCGAACGGCACGTTGCGATCGCGCTGGCCGACGGCTCGGAGGTGCGCGGCCGCGCGTCCGACGAAGACGAAGCGCGGTTGACGCGTGAGGACACGACGCCCGCGGTGCACTTCTTGAAGTTTCACTTCGCGACCGAGCAGATCCCGACGTTCGCGACGGGGGAGGCGCGCATCGTCGTCGACCATCCGGAGTACACGTACGAGGTCGCGTTGACGAGCGAGCAGCATGACGCACTCGCCGGCGACCTGCACGACGTCACCTGAGTAGTGTCCGCATTCGTGCGGATTCCCATTCGGCGTCTCGACGACGAACTGCCGTTGCCGGCGCGCAGCCATCCCGGCGATGCCGGTTACGACCTGTACGCGCGCGCGTCCGTCCGCCTCGAACCGGCCGGCGGTCGCGCCCTGGTGCCCGCGGGCATCGCGATCGCGATTCCCGAGGGCTACGCCGGGTTCGTGCAACCGCGCTCCGGTCTGGCGTTGCGGCACGGTGTCACGTGTCTGAACACGCCCGGGCTCATCGACGCCGGCTACCGCGACGAGATCTCGGTGTTGCTCGTCAACCTCGACCCGCACGACGCGTTCGACGTGCAACGCGGTGAACGCATCGCGCAGCTCGTCATCCAGCGCGTCGAAGCGGTCGACTGGGACGAGGTCGTCGAGCTCGACGACTCGGTGCGCGGTCTCGGCGGCTGGGGCTCGACCGGCCGGTCCTGACGCCCGCTAGGGTCCGGCCCATGCACGATCGCAGATTCCGGTTTGGTGTCGGGGTGAGTAAGGCTCGGTCTCGCAAAGAGTTCACCGAGATGGCGCGCAAGCGCGAAGCGCAGGGTTACGCAACGATGTTCGTGCCCGATCACTTCGTCGACCACGATCTCGCGCCAACGATCGCGCTCGCGCACGCGGCCGCGGTTACCGACGAACTGCGCGTCGGCACCTTCGTGCTCGGCAACGACTACAAGCATCCGGTCGTCACGGCGCGCGAGATGGCGACCCTCGACCTGCTTTCCGACGGGCGCCTCGAGCTCGGCGTCGGTGCCGGCTGGATGACGGCCGACTACGAGAAGGCGGGCATGCCGCTCGACCGGGCGGGCGTACGCATCGCGCGCTTGGCGGAAGCGATCACCGTTATGAAGGGCTTGTTCGCCGACGGCCCACTCACCTTCGAGGGCGAGTTCTACCAAATCACCGATCTCGACGGTGCGCCGACTCCCGTGCAGCAGCCGGTGCCGTTCCTCATCGGTGGAGGCGGCCCGAAGGTGCTCGCGCTGGCGGCGCAGGAGGCGCAGATCGTCGGCATCAACGCCAACTTGCGGTCTGGCGACGGCACCTCACCCGACGCTGCGCACTCGCTGACGCCCGCCGAGACCGACAAGAAGATCGCATGGGTGCGCGAGGCCGCGGGTGCCAAGTTCGACGACCTCGAGTTGCAGACGCTCGTCGGTTTCGTGCACGTCACCGACCATCCGCAACAAATCCTCGAAGGGATCGCGGGTGCGTTCGGTGTCAGTGCCGACGAAGCGCGCGTCGCGTTGCCGTGCGTCGTCGGGAGCGAAGACGACATCGTCGCGTCGCTCGAAGAACGCCGGGAACGTTGGCAGATCTCGTATCACGTCATCGACGAGGACTACGCCGACGTGTTCGCGCCCGTGGTGGCTCGTCTCGCAGGGAAGTGAATCGATGAAACCGTTCCGCTTCGGTGTTCAGGTGTCGGAAGCAACGAGCGCGACCGAGTGGCGCGACAAAGCGCGCAAGATCGAAGACCTCGGCTACTCGACGTTGTTCATGCCCGACCATTTCGGCCAAGAGCTCGCGCCGATGCCGGCGATCGCGATGGCGGCCGCGCACACCACGACGTTGCGCATCGGCTCACTCGTGTTCGACAACGACTACAAGCATCCGGCGATCCTGGCAAAGGAAGCCGCCACGATCGACCTCTTGTGCGACGGCCGTCTCGAACTTGGCATTGGTGCGGGCTGGATGCGCACCGACTACGACCAGCTCGGCTTGCCGTACGACTCGCCGGCGGTGCGTGTCGACCGTTTCGAAGAAGCGTTGCACGTGATCAAGCAGTGCTTCACCGGCGAGAAGTTCACGTATCACGGTGAGCACTACCGCCTGACCGATTACGCGGCGTGGCCCAAGCCGGTGCAGCAACCGCGTCCACCGTTGCTGATCGGTGGTGGCGGCAAGCGCGTGCTCTCGATTGCGGCGCGCGAAGCCGACATCGTCGGGATCAACCCGAATTTGCGCGCGGGTGAAATCGGTCTCGACGCGACGCTCGATTCGTTACGGGAGAAGACCGACGAGAAGGTGCAGTGGGTGCGCGACGCCGCGGGTGCGCGCTTCGACGATCTCGAGATTCAAATGCGGTTCTTCATCACGAGCGTGCGCGACGATCGCATGAAGTTGGCCGAACAACTCGCGCCCGCGTTCGGTGTGACGCCCGAAGAAGCATTGGAATCCGGCGCCGCGCTCGTCGGAACTGTCGACGAAATCATCGAGCAACTGCACGCTCGGCGTGAGCGGTGGGGCTTGTCGTTTGTCGTCGTCGGTGACGCGAACGTCGAAGAGTTCGCGCCCGTCGTCGCGAAGCTGGCCGGGACGTAGTTACGCGAGTTGTTCGGTAACGAACGCGAGCGTGCGTTCGCGCACTTCGTCGGCCGACTCGGTGAGCAAGTGGCCGGTTCCCGGCAAGAGCACGATGTCGCCGTGGCCCGCGAGCATCTGGACGACGTTGCTCGTCTCCGGTGGCAAGATTTCGTCGTGCGTGCCGTGCAGCAACAGCAGGGGAGTGTCGCCGAGTTCGGCGGCCATCTCGCAGCCCGCTGATTGCGTTGCGAGCGTGACGACGCCGGAACAGTGTTCGCCGAGCACGATGGCGCCCTGGATTGCGACCGCGCCACCGAACGAGTGCCCCATCGTGACGAAGTGGCGCGCGCCCGAACGGCTCGCAAGATCGCACGCCGCCGCGACGTCGTGCATGCAGCGCGCGAGGTCGTTGGGCTTGCGGTAACCGACGCGGATCGTGCCGATGCCACGCGCCGCAAGTTCGACGCCGAGCCAGTGGTAGAGGCCGTCGGCGGGGCCGAGCAACGAACCCATGCCGCCGCCGCACGTCACGAGCACGCGGGACAAGTCGCGTTCGCCGTGCCAGAGCAACGTGAGGAGTCCCCGCAACGTGTAGATCTCGAGGTGCGCGAGCCCGGGTGTGATTTCGACTTCTTCGACGACGAGCGCTTCGAGGAGCTCCAACGGCGAGCGCGGCTCGGGCTCGTCGGTCACAGCAACGACTTCAGCAACTCGCGTGTGCGGGCGCGGTCGTCGCGCCCACCGAAGATCGACGCGACGAACTCGGTGACGCCCACATCGGCGAGCGCGCGTACGTGTTTCTCGACGGTCGCTTCGTCGCCGACGATTGCGACGTCACCGGGGCCCTCGGCGCCTTCGCGGTCGAGCATGGCGCGGTACGACGGCAAGAAGCCGTACACCACGAAGTCTTTCGCGGCGCGTTCACGCGCCGCGTCGGGATCGCTCGTGACTGAGACGGGCAGCGACGCCAAGATCTCGGGCGCCGGCCGTCCGGCTTTCTCGGCGGCCGCGTTGATGGCCGGCGCGGTGTGGTTGCCGATGCGTCGCAGGCCCGGTCATCCACGTGACGGTGCCGTCGGCCATCGTGCCCGCGAGCTTCAACATTTGTTCGCCGAGCGCGGCGACGTAAACCGGCGGTGTGAGACGCGGTTCGATGTCGCACGTCAGTTCGCAGTTGAACACTTCGCCGTGGAACGAGACTTTGCCCTCGCGCAGCAGCGGCACGAGCACGGAGAGGTACTCGCGCATGTGCCGCACCGGCTTGTCGAACGACTCGCCGTACATGCCTTCGACGACCGGCTTGTGCGAGAGCCCGATGCCGAGCATGAACCGACCGCCGCTCGCCACCTGCACGGTGAGCGCTTGTTGCGCCATGGTGAGCGGATGGCGGCGTATAGGTGGGGACGACCCCGGTGCCGAGCTTGATGTTGGGAACTTCGCGCGCGATGACGGTGAGGACGCCCATTGCGTCGAGCCCGAAGATTTGGGGCAGGACGTACGACGAGAAGCCGTCGTTGGCGGCCTCCCGGGCGTCGCCGACCAGGTCATCGATGCTGCGGCCGGGTGCCGTGCCGCCGAAAAAACCGATCCTCATGACGGGAACCGTACTGCGCGTCGCTTGTATACTCACAGACTCACGCGGACGTGGCTCAGTTGGTAGAGCGCAACCTTGCCAAGGTTGAGGTCGCCGGTTCGAACCCGGTCGTCCGCTCCAAGAAGTTGCTGGTCGGCCGCCTTTCGAGGCGGCTGATTCGCGCCCTGACCTCACCGTCGCAACTCTGACATCATTGTCCTGCCGGAGCTGACCAACGCACGCGGGAGGGCAAACGATGCCGGCACGTCGCTTGTTCTTGAGCTACGCCCGACCGGAGCGTGCGCGCGTTGCCACGTTGGCCCAAAACCTCAACCGCGCGGGTTGCGAGGTGTTCTTCGACGAGAACCTCACCACCGGCGAAGAGTGGTGGAACACGCTCCTCGACCAGATTGAAGCCTGCGACGCGTTCGTTCCGGTGCTCAGCAACGCGTACGTCGTATCGACGCCTTGCCGCCTCGAAGTCGAGTACGCGCACGCGCTCGGAAAGCCGCTCCTTCCAATCATGATCGAAGCCATGAACCCGGATGAGTGCGTGTCGATCATCGCGGACACGCAGTGTCTTCAATACGATCACGCTGACGCGAACTCAGCACTCGATTTGGCGCGCGCGTTGATGACGTGTCCGGACTGCCCAGATCTTCCCGACGAGATGCCGGCGCGCCCCGCGGTTCCGCGTTCGTATGCAGGGCAAACCGTGCAGGCGTTGCGAGCGCGTCTCGATGTAACTGACGATCTCACGCGTCAAGAACAGGTGTTGCTTCTCGCCGACCTCAAGAACGTGATGGAGACGGCGACGGTCAGCGATACAACGTCGCGCGAACTCCTTCGAGAGCTCGGTCAACGTCCCGAGTTGATCGTTTCCGTCGCGAACGAAATCACCGCGTTGCTTGCGGAGGCGCACGACGCCCCGGCGCCGTCACCTGTTCCTCCGCCGCCCGACGACGCGAACGCCGAGAAAGAGAAAGTCGACGAACCGTCGCCCCCACCTCCGCCACCACCCGACAACAACACTGTCGACCTTTCCTGCAGCAACTGCTCGACAGTGAATCGTGTGCCCAAAGGCAAGCTGGGTTACATCTGTCGAAGTTGCGAGGGTGTCAACGTGTTTCCGCGGTGCAAGGCGTGCAACAAAACGTGTCGCCTCTGCTGTCCGAAGGGAGGCGGGAGCGGGAACTACTCGTGTCCGGCATGCAAGTCGCGCCAGTTCTTCACAGTGCTTGCGTCGGAATCTTCGCTTGCCGTCCCGTGTACTTGTTCGCAATGGAATGTTTTCCCGCAGAAGGAGAAGGGCTTTACTTGCGGAGCATGCGGCAAGCAGCACGTGTTTTGCCGATGCCCGAAGTGCAAGGAAGGGCGATGCCTCGAAGCACCCAAAGGGAAGTCGCGCTTCGTCCCTTGGAAGAGCGCGTGCGGCAAGCAATACACGATCCCGAAAGCGGGAGCGGCTTGTCGCGGGGTCGTCACTCCGGCTTCAACGCTGTTCCCGACAGGGTCTGCGCTCGACTGACTTGTTCGCGTTGACTCTTCCCGACGCTCTCGAGCGCGAACTCGGTCGTTTCTTGAACTAGTGCGAGTCTTGCGCGGCTTGGTTGGGATGTTGTTCGAGGTACCCGACGATTGCACTAGCGAGGTTTGCTCCGACGGGTGAGCCGAGTCCGGTTGAATCGTCCCAACCGGGGCCCGCCGCGTGTTGCAAATTGGTACCACGGACGATGTCGTGGAACGTGCTCGGGTTGGAGTGCGCGACCGCGTAGAGCACTGGTGCGATGAATGGAAATGTTCCAGTCTGCGCCTTCGATGCGGCTTGACGGACGAGCGCCATGTAGCCGGCCCAAAACGGTGCGGACGCGCTCGTGCCACCCGAACGGTCGTCTTGTCCTTTGACGACGACTGTCCAGCCTGATTCGGTGTCGGCGGGTCCGGCGACATCGGGATACCGGCGGTTCGCGGTCCCCGACGTGATGCCCGCTTGCGTTTGCCACAGCGGCGCCGGGTCCTTCCGGCTCGTGCCACCTCCCGTTGCCCAGTTGTCCAACGGGTTCACCCAGGCCGACTCCGATTCGTATGTGCCGTCGGGCGCGGTTTTGAGGTATGTGCCGCCTACCGCGATGACGTTCGGACTTTCGGCGGGCCACTCGGACTCGACGTTCCAATCTGTGGTGTCGCCCGAGAACGATTCGTCGAGGCAGTCGTACGCACCGTGATCGCCGCTCGAGTCGAACAGGTTGATGTGGGCCTGCCTCAGCTTGTTGATCCCATTACGTTCGGCCGCCTGATCGGCTGCCGCGGCGCGTTCGTCGGCGTCCGTGCTGTTCGGGTCGAAGTCCGAACAACCGCCAAAGCTTTGCGAAACGATCGATGCCTTACCGTCTTTCAAGATTCGCGCGTAGGCGTCGGCCGGTCCCATGCCGGCGAAGGTCGTCTGGTAATAAAGGATCTTGGCTGCGGGGGCGATCATGTGCACGGTCTCGATGTCCATGGTCGCTTCTGTGGTTGCTTCTGGCGCCGCGTCCTTGTTCGTATCGACGTCTTGAAGTTTGTCCACCGTAATGGGAGTGAAGTCGATCGGTCCGGCGATTCCCATCTCCCGATCAAACTGATCGAGGTCGCTGCGAGACACCTGTCCGTCCATAACGACTGCGACCGTCTGACCGTCGCCGAGGATGTTCTTCTTGTAGAGGGGTTCGAGGTCGAACGCTTTTGCAACTTGGGCGCGGCTCACGCATGCGTTCCGGCTGATGCAGGCGTCGTCGGGCCAGTTCACAGCGGCGGGAGCCAGGCGCTGAGGTGTGTAGTTATTGAGACCAAGCACCGCGTGTACACGCGGCGCGATTTGTGCGGGCAGCAAGACGTCACGTTGCGGCCGGTGAAAGACCGTGCCGTCCTTTATGTCGTTCACGAGTACAACACCGAGTCGCGCTTCGACGTCGCGTGCGGTTCCTGACACAGCGACGAGCTCACCGGCCGCATCGATCGTCGACGCCTCAAGCCCACCGGCTCGCAACCAGTCGTCTATCGCCGCAGCGTCGCCCGAAGATCGCAGCGACACGTCGAACGCGATGGTTTCAGTAGGCGCAACGCGCTGGATCGGCGTATTCGCCCGTACGTGCAGACCCAACGCGACGAATGCCGTCGCGAGAATGACGATCGTCCCCGCGCGCGTCCCCAACGGGCGGCCCTTTCGTTCGCGGGTTACGAGTGCCACGTGAAGCTGTCCATGATGAGCGTGGCCATCTGGGCGCGCATTGCGTATGCAGTGCTCGGATCATTCGTCTTGTCGGCGAGTGCGATCGAGACCGTGATGCGTCCGTCACTTGCCGCCATGATTGCGTCGTTCCACGTCTGAAAATTGGTATCGACGCCGGTATACGACCCACCCTCACCGAGGACGAATCCGATCTGCGGCGAAACGATGCGAAGGTACGACGTTGTATCAACGGGGTCGAAGTTCAAGTTCTCGGCGTTGCGCTGCGCGTTGAACGCCCCAGCCACATCCATGGTCGAAGCGGACCAAATGTTGATCACCATTTTCGTTCCCGAGTGATCGACAAGGACCGCACGGCCGTTCTCTTTCACCGAAACGAAGTTCGAGGGATATTGGAAGGAGAATCCGTACTGGATGTTCTTGTACGTCTGGGTGAAATCAGGTCCGCGGTGGACGCCCACACTCAGGCACGTAACGACTTTCGGGCACGGCGGCTTCGTCGTCGGTTTCACGATGGCTGTGACGATCGCGGCAAAAACGACGATCCCGCCGATCACCGCAGCGATACCGATGGCGACGACCTTCGGGTCGAGATGCGAACGGGTGCCCCCGGCCGGCGCCGTCGGCGCTCGGAAAGAGACGGGAGCGGCAACAGTCGTCACGCGACGGTCTCCATACGCGACTTGGGAAGAGCCCGAAGTGCGACGCCGCAGCGACCACAGAAGAGATCTCTCGGAGTTATGCGATCACAATTCGCGCAGGTGATCGCGCCGCCCGGCTCCTCGAGCAGTTCTGCTTCCTCGAGGAGACCGGAGTGAATGATCGTGCGAGTGAGCACGAGCGCGACCAACGCGACTCCGATCAGCGCCGCGAACGCGGCACCGCGCCGCAGGCCCTGAAGCACGAACTCCGGCGCGACGAACAGCAAGATGCCGGCGATCGAAGCGACGTACCGATTTGCCAACACGGTGACGCGCCGCTGGTCACGGACCGGCACACGGCCGCCGAGCCAAAGCGCCCCCGCCATCAGCGCGGCACCCCCTGCCCACGAAATCGGTACGAGCAACGCGACCTCGATCAGACGCATGAGCCACGCCGAGAAGGCCCCGGCCGCGCGAAATCCGTCGTGAAGAAGGGTGGCGGCCTCAACGACCGTTTGCGCGGCGGCAATGGTGACCGCCGTTGTGGCGCCGAACGCAATACCGTCGAGCAACTCGTCGTAGTGCGGCGCGAGGTAGAGCACGACGATTGCGACGATCGTCGCAATGAATGCTGCTATTGGCAGGATGAATACTCGTTTGAAGACGTCGGCATCAGCGAGGTGCGCGAACCCGAAGCTCTGAGGGTCGAGAGCAATGTGGCGCGAGAAAAGCCCGAGCACGATGCCGACGACCGCACCCCAACCGATCGTGAGCGTGAGCGCGAGCCCCGGCTTCGACTCGTAGACGTTCGTCGCGTACATGTAGAAGAAAAACATCACGGGCAGGAGCACCGCAGAGACGAGCACGGCAAGCGGGTAGAACCGTGCGACTGCGAGCGCGACAACGACAACGAGACCCGCCGTAAGCACGCAAAGAAATGCGTTGGTATCGCGACGCGGCAACTTCGGAAACAGCGTGGATCCGACGTGCGGTGCAAGCGCGTACTCGTGGGGTGCGGCGGCGAACGCACCTTTGCGCGCCGAACTGCGCGCCTCGTCGTCTGTTTGCGCGAGCCGATGTCCGCACCGAACACAAAAATCGAGAGCCGGAACCTCTCGATGACAATGCCCGCAAACCCGCAACGCGCCTCCCCGCAACCTGCGAACCAAAGTATGGCGCGCGGGACTTCATGAAACAACGACACGCGCATCACAACGCGTGCATCTCCGAAGCACGACGAACCAGTTGTGCACTGCAGCTGCCGAGTGTGTTGACGCGACGCAGTCAGGACGCTCGCGTCTTCGACTCCGAACTCTCCGAAGAATCCCAGTGGATTCACAAACCTCGCGGTGTGCTCCGACAAACGAGTGTTCAAAGAGAGGGGCACTGTCCGGATTGCGTGACTGACGCCACCTTCGACGATCGCCGTTGCTCTCCAATCGCCTCGATTGTTTCCGCTCGCGTACCAGCGTGGTAGTAGCAGCAGTAGGAAGTCGTGTGTACTCTCCCGCAGTGCGGCGACATGCGGGAAGGCTTGGGACGTGCGAATCTTTTTGAGCTACGCACGCGAAAATCGATCACTCGTCGAAGCGTTGGCGTCAGACCTTCGGGACATGGACTATGACGCCTTCTTCGACGAACAGCTTGCCGGCGGCCAGGCATGGTGGGATCAGCTCCTCTCTCGCATCGAGAGCTGTGATGTCTTCTTGCCCGTGCTCAGCAACGACTACCTCGAGTCGCACCCGTGCGCGCTCGAGGCCGAATACGCGCGCGGGCTCAACAAGCCATGTCTCCCCATCGCGGTCGACACCGTGAGTGCGTCACTTTTTCCTGCGTATCTCGCCGAAACACAATGGGTCGATTACAACAACTCCGACAGAAAATCGATCATTGCGCTTATGCGGGCATTCAGAAATGTGCCCCAAGCACCGCCGTTACCAGCGGCGATGCCACCGCGTCCGGCCGTCCCTATCTCGTATCTGACGTCGTATCGGGAACTCATTGACTCGCCCGACGATCTCACGCGCGCGCAACAGAACATGCTCGTCTCGGACCTTCGCGCGCGGCTCGACACTCCCGACCGTGCAGTTGTCCGGTCGCTGTTAGAGAAATTCGCAAAGCGCCACGACTTGGTGGTCAGCGTCGCCGAAGAACTCAAAAGGATACTGGCCCAGAACTCGTCCCTCTCTGAAGAACCGCAGCCGAGGGCGATAGGAGACGGTGGTGCAAAGAACTCGGACGGTGCAGTTCCGGACGAGCCGAAACGCTCCGAGCCGCCGAAGCGAACGCCAAACCAGCGGATGAGATGGGTCGCGATCGCAGCCATCGTTGTGATCGCGCTCGCTATACCGACCTATCTCTTGACCCGAAGCAGTGGCAAGAACAAAGCGGCGGGGAGTGGCGGGATGGGAATGACAGGTGCTCGCATCACCGGTCCCTTCCCGCACGAAGGCGCCGAACAAATGTTGGACGACGTTCTCCCTCCGGAGTCGGAACAGTGCATGCGTTACTCGGGATCCGAAGATGTCGGGAACTCGACTGCGCAGATCCAGTGCACCAGCGTTCATGGATTCGACTATTCGACGCTCTACCTGAGCTTCGGCTCGCAGATGGATTTGGACGAGCACTACACCCATTTTTCCGACACGTTCAATCCCGCCCCGGGAAGCTGTCTGTCGGGCGTACCGAGCGCGTTCACGAACGCCGTCTGGGAGAAGCTGCCCCTGACCGGTGTGACTGCGAAGCCAACTGACCCGGTGTCGTCCGCGGGTTCAGGTCGCGTGATCTGTACGCAAGACACCGACGGCACGCTGAAGCTCGTATGGACGAACGAGAAGCTCAACGTTCTTTCGGTGGCCCACGGCCCGAAGATCGTTGGCAATGTGGCAACCGATTCGCGCAACGCCCGCACCTTTTTGCAGTGGTGGTCAAAAGAAGCGGGACCGTGCCTTGAGAAGTGTGCGAGCGGCGCATAGCACCGGTTCCGTGCGCCGCAATACACGCAGTCGCGGCTACGAATGGCTGTCGGAACGGTGTTTCGTTTCGCTGCGCATCCAGAGCGCCCCGGCCGCGAAAGCGACTGCGACGATGAACGAAGTCGTGGGGCTGTAGAACACGACGACCACAAGCGTGACGAGCGCGAGATAGATAATCCAGCTCAGTACGCGGACCAGCGTCGCGTCGTCCACGATTCGAACGTAGGTCTGGTGCTCTCACCGCGTCCAAAGTCGCGTCGTTCAGTACGCGCAGAACATGCGCTTCTGTGATCGCTTGCGCAACAAATTCTTCAGGCGCCCGCGTTGGCCTGTCCGAGTTGCGCCAGCGCCGCGCTCAGTTGGCGGCGCGATTCCACGCCGAGCTTGGTGAACACCTTGCGCAGGTGCCATTCAACGGTGCGCGCACTGAGGAAGAGTTGCGCGCCGATTTCGGGGTTGGTGTGCCCGTCGCTGGCAAGCCGCGCGATCTGCGCTTCTTGCGCGGTGAGTTCGGCGTACGTCTCGACGTTGCGCTTCCTCACGGTCTCGCCGGTCGCCGCGAGTTCGCGTCGGGCTCGTTCGGCGAACGCGTCGACGCCCATGTCGACGAGCATCTCGTACGCGATGCGTAACTGTTCCCGCGCGTCGGCCGGCCGACTGCGGCGCCGCAACCATTCGCCGTACACGAGATGGGAGCGCGCGAGCTGCGGACGAATCCGCGTGTTGCCGAAGCGTTCGATCGCGTCGCGGTAGTGGTCTTCGGCCGCCTCGGTGTCGGTGAGCAGCGCGCGTGACCGCGCCTCGACGCCGTGCCCCCAGTCCGTGCCGGTCGCGAGGGTCGCTTCCGACAATCGCGCGAACGCGTTGGCGGCGCGGTCGGGAGCACCGCCGCGCGTTGCGGCCTCGACGAGTTCGACGAGCATCGCGGGATAGATGACGAAGCCGTCGGTCGCGAATGAGTCGATGATGAGCGCCGAGCGCAACGCCTCCTCGTAGCGACCGAGGCCGTTGTACAACACGACGTCGGCGTAGTGTGCGAACGCGACACCGGCACCTTCGCCGCGCGCGGTGTTCTCTTCGACCGCGATTGTGCGCAACTCGGCGAACGGCTCGGGTCGACCGCGCCAACCGGCCACGAAGAGCGGACCGTACGACGGCGTCGGTATTTGCATCGTCTCCGTGAGCAAGCGCAACTCGCCGATCAGTTGGTCGGCGGCGCCGAACTGGCCCATGAACGCGTGCGCGACGATACGCGTCGTCAATGCCGTTGGCATGACCGCGAGCAGTCCCGAAGCCCGACCGATTTCGATGTGACGCGCCGAAAGCACTTCGTAGGACTCGTCATCCCAGAGTCCCATGGCGACGTGGGCGGCGGGCCACAACCAACGCAGCTCGTCTTGAAATGAAACATCCGGGCGTCGGAACGCGCGCACCGCTTCTTGCAGGACCGGAACCGCGGCGACGTAGCCGTCGATGCTTGCGGTCGCGAGCCCTTCGAGCAGAAGGTCGGACGCCGCCGGCGGATCAGCCCGAGTGGGTGAACGCAACGCGACTTCCGCAACGCCGCGCATGTTGGTGCCGCGCGCGAGCTTGCCCGCGAAGTGTGCGGCGATCAACGCGTCGAGATACGTCGCGCGCGCGGCCCCGGCGTCGATGTCATCGAGCCGACGGGCCGCGCTCACGAGCAGTTGCGGCGCGTCATAGCCACGGCGTTCCGTGTACGCGAGCTGCGCGCGCAAGAGATCGGCCTCGGCATACTGCGCTTGGTCGAGCGGCCCGGCTTCGGCCGCAATCAGCATGGTCATCGCGTCGGCATGCGCGCCCGCGAGATGTTTCGCCTGCGCCGCCTCCAGCGACCGCCGCGCCCGCGCCGAGGCGTCGAGCGTCAACGTCGTCGATCGTTCGAGAAACGCAGCCGCGGCTGCGAACCCGCCGCGTGCTTGCGCACGCGCCGCGCAGCTCTCGAGTTCGGAAGCGACGTCCTCGTCGGGTCGGATCGTCGCCTGCGCCAAATGCCACGCCCGCCGATCGGGATCGAGGTCGGGATCGGTTGCGTCCGCCAAGGCGCGGTGGGCGCGCCGGCGTTCGTCGAAGTCGGCCCGGTGGTACGCACACCACCGCACGAGCGGATGCCGGAAACGCACACGTGCGCCGATCTCGAACAGGTCGTCGGTTTCGGCGGCGGTCGCCGCCTCGGGCAGAACGCCGAGCGCCTCGGCTGCCTTCAACACGACGGCGGGATTGCCGGTCGGTTCCGCGGCGGCAACGAGCATGAGCAAACGGGTCTCGGCCCCCAGTGTGTCGAGCCGGCGCCGGAAGGTCTCTTCGATGCGACCGGCGACCGGTGTGACCGTCGAGACTGCGAAGCCGCCCGCCAAATCCGACGCGGCCAGCCCGCGCGGAAGTTCGAGCAACGCGAGCGGGTTTCCGTCGGCCTCCCTGAGAATCTGTTCGCGCACCTCGTTGTCGAGCTTGAACGGCATGACCGTGTCGAGCAGGGTGCGCGCCTCCGGATCACTCAAGCCGTCGAGCGTGAGATCGGGAAGGTCGGCGAAGAGCGGCGGTGTTCCCCGCGCCGCGAAGACCAAGACGACCGGGTCGGCGAGGAGACGGCGTGCGACGAACACCATCACTTGCGCGGACGCCTGATCGAGCCACTGGGCGTCGTCGACGAAACAGATGACCGGCTGTTGCGCGCCGGCACTCGCGAGCAGGCTCAACGCACCGAGACCGACCAAGAACCGATCGGGTGCATCGCCGGTGCGCAACCCGAAGACCGTGCGCAATGCTTCGCGCTGCGGTTCCGGCAGCTCGGCGAGCCCGGAGAGCAAGGGCGCGCAGAGCTGATGCAGCGCCGCGAACGGGAGTTCCATCTCGGACTCGACGCCGACCGCACGCAACACGCGCACCGCGTTGGCTTCGGCGATCGCACGTTCAATCAGCGCGGTCTTGCCGATTCCCGGCTCGCCCCGCACGAGCACCGCGCTGCTTTGTCCACCGCGCGCGCCATCGACGAGGTCGGTCAGTCGTTGAATTTCGAGCGCGACGACCTATCAGGGCTGCCGGGGGACCTTCCAAGGCCATACGAGCCGCGACCGTAGGTCACGCGGGGCGGGCCGTGCCGGTCAACACGCGTCGACCCGACGACGTTTGGTCGTTGTCGGCCTTCTCGATCGTGACCGTCATCGTCGGATAGTCCTTCGGCGACACGCCCGACCACAGCGTGATGCGCGCGTCGCTCGAACTGAACGTCCCGATCGGCACGAGGACATTCGCCGCGTTCTTGAGCCACGCTTGGTAGTACTCGCCCGTCGGAAGCGCGGGGAGTCCGTGCGCATTCAGCGTGATGTGGAAGCCCGCGCTGTTGTGACGCACCACGACGCTCGCGCTCGCGTTCTGCGCAAGCGGTGTGCCGCTGAGGTCGGCGCGATAGTCGGGTGACGACGTGCGCCCGACGATCCCGACACTCACGATCAGGATCACCGCGATCAGTGCAGCCGCCGCAACCGCGGTGAGCGCAAGACGACGCCACGGATGACGGCGCGTGTGCGAAGGTGCGTCTTCCACCGCGTCGACGACTTCGTCTTCGAGTTCGCCGCCCGGTTCGGCCCACATCGACGGATTCGCGAGCAAGTCGGCGAACATCGAGAGTTCAGCTGACTCGTCGGGTGTGAGTTCGCGGTCGCCCGCAATGAGCGCTTCGCGTTCTTCCTGGTTTGAGCGATCACTCATTCAACCGGCTCCCTGAGATGTCCGAGCAGCTCGGCGAGTTTCTGATGGGCACGATACGAACGCGACTTCACGGTACCGACCGGGATGCCGAGTTTCTCCGCGACTTGCGCCTGCGTGAGGCCATCGAGATGTTGCAGCCGCACGATTGCAGCTTCTTCAGGTTCGAGCGCGTCGATCGCGCGCCGGACGTGCCACACCGCGTCGAGCGACGCGAGATCGGGCGGCAGTGAGATGACGCCGCTGTCGTTCGGTGCGACGCTGTCAAGTGGTGTTGCCGGCCGACGCGAATCGCGCCGGTACATGTCGATCGCGACGCGCTTGGCGATCGTCGCAAGCCACGGCGCCGGATCGCGGTCGACGTCGATGCGGTCCGATGCTTGCCACGCTTGCACGAAGGTCTGCTGTACTGCATCTTCCGCGAGTTCGTGCCGACCGAGCACACGATGAGCGACGGAGTACACGAGTCGCCCGTACTCGCGATACATCGTTCGCACGGCTTCGGGCTCGCGGCGCTGAAACGCGCGCAGCACGTTGGCGTCCACCACGGGCACGCTACGACGGAAACGCCCGCTCGGCACCTTTGCCGAGCGGGCGCTCCGGGAACGGTCAAGGGTTGCAGCTGAAGCCACTGCCACTCGAGACCGGGTCGGTGCAAAGGGGGCCGAGATTCGTCGTCGCGTCGGGACGGCTCACGAACGCCAGCGGGCCGGCGTTGTGCTCACCGTTGAACGGCGTCGAACCCGTGAAGCCGCAGTTCGCAGCGTCGGCCGGGTTGTTGAACCAGAAGCCCATGTTGAACGTGTTCGTGGGCGGCAGTGCGACGTCTTTGTCGACACCGAAAATCTGGTCGAGCAACACGGTGCGCAGGTGCGCGTGGCCCGAGCCGTCACGGCTCACGTGGATGTCGGTCTGGTACCACGAAAGGCCGACACTCGGGTTGGCGTCGGGCGTGCCCGTCGCGGTTTGCGGGCTGTGCTGGATCGTGAACAAGTCGAAGTCGAGGTTCGGCTTGAAGTTCTTCAAATCGATGTCGGCCGTGTCGTTGAGGCTGTCGCGGTGGAGACGGACGTTGACTTCCGGCGTCTTGGCGTCGGGTGACGGCTTGAGGCAGTTGATCAACGCGTTCTGCGGGAACAGCTGAAAGCTGGTGTGATCCGGCTTGCTGTTCGCCGCAGCCGCCATGCCCATCGAGCCGGCAAAGACGAGCGCCGCGGCACCCGCGAGAACGCGGGCTCCGAACGAGAGTGCGTGCATGGTGAGGACTCCTTGCATTCGGGGGGAACGTCCGCGGGGTTGCGAACAATGGGGGTACGTCGTTGCTCGCGAACCGGTTCTCGGCTGTTCGGGGCCCCAAACCCGCAGTGCAGACGCGCAAAGGCCCCGATCCCGGGGGGAAGGGATCGGGACCTTCGGCCGGCCCAATGCATGAACGCGGTTATGCCTTGTTCAACGCACCGGTCGGTTGGACGACGAAAAAGCCGTTCACGCCTTGACCGCTCGTGTCGCCGGGCTGGGCGTCACTCGCGAAGCGGTACAGCGGCCACTTGCCGGCGCGCAGTTGATACGAACCGTCGGCGCGTGCGACGACTGAAAACACCTTCGCGTCGTAACCGGCGGGGAGGGTCGTACCTTTCACGATGACGGGCGGCCACACCGTTGCGCACGAGCCATCGCACGTCGACATGCCGTTCGTGTCTTTCGTAAAGCCGTAGAGCGTCATGCCGTTGGCGTCGACGAGGACACTTCCGAGCTTGGTCTGACCGGTGTGGACTGCGGGCATTGCCGCTTGCGCAACTGCCGGCGGCGGGGAAGTGACCGCGGACGAGCCGTAGCCACCAGCAGCGCTGCTGCTGCTACCGCCACCGCTTCCGCACGCCGCGAGCGCGACGACGCCGATGGCAGCGATGCCGAGGATCTGGGGGAAACGCATTGCATGCTCCTTGAACGGGGGATCAGTGAAGTTCAAGGCTTGGTACGTCATTTCCCGGCGCGCGGTTCTCGGGTTCGTTACGCTTTTGCGCAACGTACGAGAGCAGGGGAGCCACGACATGCGTGCAGCGTTCATACCGACCACGAAGGCCTCGACCTCGGAAGGTATGACCCGTGCCGCAACTCTCTGCGAGATTCTCCGCAGCTAGTGCTCTCTGGCGCGCCGCATGAAGGCGCGCACCGTCGAATCGATCTTCCTGCGCTGGACGTTTCTGCGCGCGATCTTTCATCGCGGCTACACGCTGACGTCCTCGCTCTACTTCGTGATCGTTGCCCACCTGACGGCCGCGCAATTACTCGCGCTCGTCGTCGTGATCTCGGCCGTCTATCTCGTCGCCGACATTCCGCTCGGAGCGTGGTCCGACACGTTCAGCCGAAAATGGCCGCTCGTCATCGGCCATGCGTGCCTCGCCGCGTGCATGATCATGACCGGCGTCGTTCGTTCGTTCGGACTGCTCGCCGTGACGCAAGTGCTCTGGGCGTTGGGCTGGTCGTTCTCGATGGGCGCAGACGTCGCGTGGATCACCGACGAACTCGACGAACCCGACCGCATTCCCCGCGTGTTGACCGCGGCCGCGCGCCGCGACCTCGTCGGCGGTGCGATCGGGATGGTCTCGCTCGGCGCGCTCGTGTACGTCTGGGCTCTGGGCCCAACGATCGTGATCGCGGGCATCGGCATGGCCCTCACCGGCGCGTACGTCGCGCTGCGGTTCACCGAACACCACTTCGTGCCGGCCGTCAGCCGCGGCGTGCGCGCATCGATCGCGGTGCTCCGACGCGGGTACGCGTTCGCGCGCCGCGATCGCTTCGTCATGCAGATGCTGGTCGCAACGCTGATCGTCAACGGCGCGGGGGTTGTCGTGTGGCTCATCCCGAAGCAACTCGTCGCGCTCGGGTATCCGAACGATCCTGTGCTCTGGTACACGGCGTTGCTCGTCGTCGCGTCGGGCGTCGGTGTGATTGCGCTCCGACTCGTGGAGCAGCGGACCCGCCACCTGCGCGCGAACTACACGATTGCGTGCATCCTCGGTGCCGCGGGCGCGGTGTTGCTCGCGGCCGCGCCGAACGCCTTGATTGGCAGCATCGGCGTGATCGCACTGGTCGGCATCGCGTTCCAAGTCACCCGCACCGTCAGCACGATCTGGGTGAACCAACGGACGACGAGTGAGGTGCGGGCAACCGTGCTGTCGTTCCTGTCGCAGGCCGAGACGATCGGCGAGGCGATCGGCAGCGTGCTCCTCGCGTTGCTGGCGCGTGCGGCCGGCATCGCGCCGACGCTCGTGGTCGCCGGGCTTGCCATTGCCGCAGCCGCGGCGACCCTCCGGTCGCCGCGGGCCGCAACATCTCGCTCTATGTCGGAGTGACTGCGTTCGAAAGCGTCGATTGCGGGCCGGTGCCGTTGGCGTTGTTGGCGGCGACCTTGAAGGTGTAGCTGTGGCCTTTCGTCAACCCGCTGACGGTCTCGGTCGTCGCCGCGGTATTGAACGACACGGTCTTCACGACGGTCGTGCCGGAGTACACGGTCACGATGTAGCCCGTGATCTTTGATCCGTTGGTCGCCGGCGCGGTCCACGAGACCTTGGCGGCGCCAACGGCTGCTTTCGCAGTCACGCTTCCGGGGGCGGTCGGTGCACCGACGGTGATCCCGGGCGACGCCGCCGACTGCGGTCCCTTGCCGTTGGCGTTGGTCGCGGCGACCTTGAAGGTGTAGGTCTGCGTGTTCGTCAAGCCCGTCAGCGTTTCGGTTGTTGCCGCCGAGTTGAACGTGACACTCGTCTGTGCGGCCGTTCCGATGTAGGGCGTGACGGTGTACGACATGATGGCCGAGCCGTTCGTTGCAGCCGCCGTCCACTGCACGGTCGCGGCGTGATTTCCCGGCGTTGCAACGACGTTGGTCGGCGCGGTCGGGATCCCGATCGTGACGGCGGTTGACGACGTGGACTGCGGCCCGAGGCCGTTGGCGTTCCTGGCCGTCACCTTGAAACCGTATTTCTGTCCGTTCGTCAGGCCGGTCACGGTTTCGGTTGTTGCCGCCGAGTTGAAGGTTTGACTCGGCTGCGCGAAGAAGCCGATGTACGGCGTGACGACGTAGCCAGTGATCGGATAGCCGTTGCCGGAAGCGGCGGTCCAGGTCACCACGGCTGACGCGTTCCCGGGCGTTGCCGCCACGTTCGTCGGTGTCGTCGGCACGGGGAGCACGGTGATCGTGACCGTGGCCAGGTTCGATTCCGATTGGCCGTCGCTGGCGAAGTACGTGAACGAATCGGTGCCGGCGAAGAACGCGTTCGGCGAGTACGTGAATATTCCGTTGGTGTGCAGCGTGACCGTGCCGTTCGACGGCGAATCGCTCAGGATCGCCGACAACGCTTGGCCGTCGACGTCCGTGTCGTTCGTCAGCACGTTGTCCGACAGCGTCTGGTTCGCGTCGATCGTGTACGTGTCGTCGTTCGCGACCGGCGGGTGATTCACGAACGTCACCGTGATATTCACCGTGGCGAGGTTCGACAACGCCTGGCCGTCCGTTGCGAAATACGTGAACGAGTCGGAGCCATGGAACAACGGATTCGGCGTGTATGCGAACGTTCCGTCGGTGTGCAGCGTGAACGTTCCATTCGACGGTCCAGTGTTGAGGATCGCAGTGAGCGAATTGCCGTCGGCGTCAGTGTCGTTGGTCAACACGTTGCCCGACAATGTCTGTTCTTCAGGGGATGTGAACGAGTCGTCGTTCGCGACGGGCGCTTGGTTCACGTGGTTGACGGTGATCGTCACGGTGGCGGTGTTCGAGAGGAGCGTGCCGTCGGTGGCCTGGTACGTGAAGCTGTCGGTTCCGTGGAAGTCGTTGTTCGGCGTGTAGGTGAAGGTTCCGTCGGAGTTGAGTGTGAGGCTGCCGTTGGTGGGGCCGGTCACTTGGACCGCGGTGAGGGTGTCGCCGTCGGGGTCGCTGTCGTTGGTCAACACGTTGCCGGTCGTGAGGGACACGTTCTCGTTGGTCGAGAACGCATCGTTAACCGCGGTCGGCGGGATGGTGTCGTTGACCGTGATTTGGACGCTCGACATGTCGGTGAAGGGACCGCCTGCGGTTCCGTTGCCGAGGTCGTTCGTATTCAGCGTCAGCGTGTCAGAGCCATGGAAGTACTGGTTCGGCGCGTAACTGAGACCGTCGAGGGCCGAGTTGATCGCGTCGAGCGGCGCCGTCACAGTCACGTCGGCAGTGCCGTTGCCCGAGACGGAAACGCCGTCGGTCGAACCAACCGTGAGTGTCCCGTTCGCGACAGTGAGCTCGGCCTGTTCGTTGCTCGACGGGTTGTCGGGGTCGGCGATCGTGATGGCGTTCGTGTTGGCGGCCGAGAACACCAACGCGGTGTTCTCGGCCGTGGTCTGGGGACCCGGAACGCTGTTCGCCGGCATCGCGTTCGCAGCAGACGCGGACCCAACGACGTAGGCCATTCCCGCGAGTACGAAGACGACGACGCCCAGCGCGCGCACGCGGGGCCGGCGGGTCGGGTTCGAGCCCATGACGATCCTTCCGGCTGGAGAGCGGAGTGGCGCAAACCTAGAGAGCGCGGGTTACAACTGGTCTTTCCAATTGATGGAAATTGAAAGAACGGACGGCGACGCCTACGGGTCGTCTTCCACTTTTCACGGCGAGACACAGGTTTGCGTCGCGCGCGCGGTGTCCCGTGTGCGGGGGGCGGGGCCCCGCTGTGTTTGTGGGAGCAACGGTTGTACTCGGAAGCGATGACGGACGCGATGCTTCCGGACATCCATTTCCTGTAAAGGGTGGGTCAGTTCTCGCGTCCGACCGATGCGTTGCTCGACGCGACGTGACCATCATGCGTGCGCCGGAGCGGTGCGCCCGTCGAGCGGAACCCGACGACAGCACAGCGTTTGGGCTTACCTCAACGAAGCCGCTCCGGCACCATCTGCTACACGGCGCGAACGACGCGCGCCGCGCATGATCACGCGTCTCTCTACCGCGTTCTTGCGCCGACTACACGTGTGCAGTTCATGGGTACGACATGTGCACGGTTCATAACAAGGAGGAATCGCACATGTCACGGCAGAGAGATGATGTGGTCGACGAAGCGTACGACGACCAGCCAACGCGCACCGTAGAAGAGCGAGACACCACCGGGGCTCATATGGCTCCATGGAGTCCCGCGCAGATCATCGGGTTGATCGTCGGTATCGGTTTCGTCGTGTTGGGAGTCGCGGCCGTCGTGCGGACCGGCTTCGACACTTCACACATCTACACGCCGCACGTTGTCGTGTGGCACCTTTCGACGAGTCCCTTGTTCGCGGTCATCGAAATCGCGTTCGGCGTGTTGATGATCTTCGCGTCGGTCGTCCCCGGTGGCTCGCGTTCGCTGATGGGGCTGCTCGGCGCGATCGCACTCGCGTTCGGGCTCGTGATCGTCGTCGGCTCGACGCCGACGCGCCTCAACCACTGGCTCGCGGTGACGCACCGCAACGGCTGGCTGTTCGTGATCGTCGGCGCGGTGGTGTTGCTCGCCGCGATCCTCTCGCCGGTGTTCGGCGGCGGCCGGTCACATCGTCATGTGCGCGTCGTGCACTCGGCTGCGTAACGCTGCACGCTGCGTTGGGCAGAGGGGCCGGGCCTTCGGGTCCGGCCCCTCTTTTCGTCAAGACGAGACTGCGGTGCGGTCGACCGCGGAGACGACACACTCCACGCCGGACGCGCCCTTGGCTTTGGTCGGCGCACTCCAGTTCGCGGTCGCACCGGGCGCGACGCCGCGTGCCGCGGCGCCGGCCGCGTCGAGCTGCGCGCCGGAAGCGTCTTTGATCTCGATGCTGAAGGTGTAGTCCGAGGTCTTCGACGTGGTGTTCTTCACAGTGCCTTTGATCTCGACGTTGCCGAGGTTGTTCGACGCGCACGACGTGATCTTCGTGTTCTGGAACGCCTCGTGATTCGCGGCGTTGCTGTTGCTCGATCCCGACGTGGCCACCGCCGCGATCACAATGACGACGAGCAGCACGAGCGCGGCGATCGCACCGTAGAGACACCCGCGCTTTTTCTTTGCGGACTGTTCCGGCCCCGGCACTGGCCCGGGCCCCATCGCCGGTGCAGGGCCGGCGGGCGGTGGTGCTGCTTCCGCCGCTCCGGCTCCAGGCGCGTAGTTCGCCGTCCACGCGGTGCCGTCGTAATAACGCTGTTGGCCCGTGCCGTCCGGATCCGGATACCAACCCGCAGCTGGCTGACCTGTATCAGTCATGAGTTCCCGCCTGCCGTATGCCACCAATTGGTGCGGGAGCATGCCCGCTATTGCTGTCTCAGACAAGACATCGGGTTACGTCACTAACCAGCGAGCAGGTCGCGAGCTTCCGGTTCGACCGACGGGTGCCGCAACTTCGACAGGGCGCGGGCTTCGATCTGGCGCACGCGCTCAGTGGAAAGACCGACCGCAGCAGCAATCGCGCTGCTCTCCGCGGGTGCGCGGCCGTCGAGCCCGAAGCGCATCATCACGACGGTGCGTTCTCGCTCGTCGAGCACGGCCATCATGCGGTCGACGACACGACGGAACGTTGCTCGTTCCGCGAGTTCGGCAACTGCGGGTGCGTCGTCGGCGAGCAACGAGCCGAGCGCGTCGCCGTCGGTCCCGGTCGGCGTGGCGACGGGCGCGTCGAGCGAAAGCAACGGCGACACCGCGTCGAGCACACGTTGAATGCGCGGCGCGCTCAACCCGGTCTCCGACACGAGTTCGTCGACGCGCGGCCGGCGGCGATGCAGTTCTTCGAACACGCGCGTTGCCGCTTGCACCCGAGACAGGTCGTCGGCACCCGACGACGACAGGCGAAGTGAGTGGCCCTGTTCGGAGAGCGCGCGCTGGATCGCCTGGCGAATCCACCACACCGCGTATGTCGAGAACTTGAAGCCGCGGCGCCAGTCGAAGCCGTCGACCGCGCGTACGAGGCCGGCGTTGCCTTCTTGCACGAGATCGGCGAGCGGCAACCCGCGGCCTTCGAAGGTGCGCGCCACCGAAACGACGAGCCGCAGATTCGCTTCGACAAATCGTTGCCGGGCTCGGTCGCCGTCTTCGGCGACGCGCAGCAGCCGCGAACGTTCGTCCTCGGTTTGCGGGAGCTCGAGCACTCGCCGAGCCAGCGCGACCGCGGTCGATCGCCTGCGCGAGCGCGGTCTCGGCCTGCCGGTCGAGCAACCGTCGAGTACCGGCACGGTCGAGGAACGCGTGCAGGCCGTCATCGTCATGTGCGGGGCGTAAACGCGACATTGGCACCGCCTCCGAGTGGATCTACGTGCGAGACCCACTCGGAGTTCGGTGCCGGTCGCTGCGGCGGATGATCCGCAACCCGCTACAGGACTGCAGCTACTTCTTCGGGTGCCAGTTGTTCACGAAGTTCGCGACCTTGGCGGGCACCTTGGCTTCGAGCGCCTGGCCCTGGGCCGAGGTCAGCTTGTGCGCGTTGACCAGGGCCGTGATCTTGGCGTCGATGCCCTTGACCAGCGCCGCCGTGACTGCGGTCGCCGACGAGCCGTGTTCCGAAGCGACCTGGGCGACGGTCTTGCCACCCTTTACTTCGCTGCGGAGCTCCTTCGGCGTGATGCCGATGGTCTTGGCAGTGAGTTGTACCGCGTCCTTCGCGAGGCCGCGGAGATCGGCACGAACCGCGTGCTGGTGCGGCTTGTTCACGAAGTTGGCGACGACCGTGGGGATGCGGGCGTCGAGCTTCTGGGCGCGGGCAGGGGTGATCTTGTGGGCGTTCAACGCCGCGGTGACCTTGGCGTCGGCGGCCGTGGTGAGCGCGCTGATCACGGCCGCACCGGATGAACCGTGCTCGGACGCGACCTGGGCGATC
This sequence comes from uncultured Actinomycetes bacterium, assembly GCA_963841195.1. Taxonomy (GTDB): domain Bacteria; phylum Actinomycetota; class Acidimicrobiia; order IMCC26256; family PALSA-610; genus CAWJBX01. Next base: position 657,662 of record CAWJBX010000009.1, read on the forward strand.
GTCTTACCGCCGGCGAGGTCCTTGACCAGGTCGGCGTCGGAGATGCCGATCGTCTTGGCCGCGAGGGCGAGGGCGTCCTTGGCGTTTTGCTTGAGGATGCCCTTGTGGTTGGCGTTGCTCGACGTGGGGGCCGTCGAGGTTGCGGGTTTGGGAGAGGACGAGCCGGACGTTGCCGCACCGGCAATGGCGACGCCGCCGGTACCGAGCACTGCGGCAACGGTGGCGCTTGCAATGATTTGAGTGATCTTCATGTCGAGATCATCGCCCCTGTTTATGAGGGCTTTGTGAGGCAGTGATCAGCATCGGGCTATTGTGGCGGGCTCTCGCGAGGGCGGTTAGCTCAGTTGGCTAGAGCGCATCCTTGACGCGGATGAGGTCAGGCGTTCGAGTCGCCTACCGCCCACTCAACCTCGCAGATATCAGGCCGGACGCGGGGTGCGGTCTTGCCGTCCGCGCCAGGGTCTGCCAAGTACGGTGCCGCGTGCTCGGCCCCGAAGGAATTTCGAGCATGCCTGCCCGCAAGCAGCGCGTCGACGGTGATCCGTACCACGCGTTTTGGAACCCTCAACCCGAGCCTCGCGCCCACGCGACGCGCCCCGTCGTCGCAAGCGGAAGCGCACGCGGAAGCAAACGCGCACGACACCGCAACGAGGGACGCGCGCGACGCGTTTGCGCGCGCGCCGCGCTCGTAATCGCAGAATCACGGTCGTTGCCGTCGCGCTCTTCATCCTGACGATGCTCGGCGCGATCGTGACCCGGGGCGGCAGCAATAACGATGCCTTCATCCCCGCGGGCGCCGTCGACAGCACGACCGAACCAGTGCCCGATCTCATTATCCCGCTCGGGCCACACGGCTTGCACGCGTCGCAGGCGACGTTGCCAGTGACGGCGCTCGATCCGACGCTGGTGCGACTGGGCGTTGAGATCGCGGCTGCCGCCAAGCCGCCGGGGAAGCGCGTGAAAGCGCCGGGCGGGCGCGCGTCTGCCGCAGCTGCGCTCGCGTCATCGGCGTCGTCACCGCCGGCGTCTTCGGGCTCGACGCCGCCGAAGAAGCATCACACGACGCACACCACGACAACGACAACAACAACGTCGCCGTGGAGCCCGCCGCCGCTCTGGCCCTCACCGCCGCCGACGTCCCCGCCGACGACAACACCACCGCCGACGACAACGCCGGAAACGACACCGCCCGTCACCGAGACTCCGACGACGCTCGCGCCGTGATTGCAGACGGGCTAACTCTTCGACTTCGCGGCCGCGACGAACTGTGGTTCGAGTCGTCGCGACGCGATCGCTTCCACACCTGAGATTGGAACCGCAAGCTCCGTCGACCACACGCGCACGAGTCCCGCGATCTGTCCCGGCTGCGTGTTGTCAGTCGCGGTCGAGACCACCTGAGTGCCGTCCGGGCTGAAGGCCGCCTGCAAAACCTGGGTTGTGTTCACCGTGTCGAGCACTTCGAGATCTTCGAGTTGCGAGCCGGTGTTCGCGTCCCAAATCCGCGTCGTACCGTCGACGCTCGCGGTCACGATCCGTCTGCCCGCGGGATCAAACTCGGCGCCGTAGAACGGAGAGCCGTTCGGTTCCGTGATGACAGTTTTGGCTTGCTTGGTTGCGACGTCCCAGACCCGCGCTGAGCCGTCGACGCTCGCGGTGAGGACCCGGCTCCCGTCGGGACTGAACGACGCGGCGCGCAGCGGAAAGAGGTTGGGCTCGTCGAGTTCGCCGACTTGCTTGCCCGTCGTGACGTCCCAGATGCGCGCGCGACCGCCCGCGTCCGCGGTGACGAGCTGTTTCCCGTCGGCGCTGAACTGTGCGTCGTAAAAACGTTGCTTCGAGGGCGTGATGAGGACACGTCGTGTCGTGTTCGTCGCGAGGTCGATGAGATGAACGGTCCCGTCGAGTCCGGCCGTCGCGATTTCTGTGCCGCTCGGATTGAACGCGACGCGTGCAATCGGAAAGCCGGTCGGGGTCGCCGGCAGCAGCGTCGTCGCGGGCTGGGTCGTGTTCGTGACGGAAAGCAGCTGCACTGATCCGTCGGCGGAACCGGCGACGAGCGTGTGCCCGTCGGGGCTGAATGCGACTGACTCCGAATCCCCGACGGCGTTGAGGAACGTCGGCGGCATCGACCCGTGGCTGTCCCAAAGTTCGACTCCGAAATCGCTCGCCACCGCGACGTACGCCCCGCCGGGTGCGAACGCGATCCCGTTCGTCGACGCGACCGGAGCCGAAGCAGCTGTGGGCATGAGCGCGACGAGCTCAGGTGGCTTTGCATCCCACGTCCGCACCGTCCCGTCGGCGCTCGCAGTCAGCACGTTGGTGCCGTCCGGGCTGAACACCGCGCTTTCGACGACCGCCTCGTGGCCGGTGAGTACGTTCAGCGTTTCGTCGATCCGCGGGTTCCACACGCGCGCGAGGCCGTCCGCGCTCGCGGCGACAACGCTGTTGCCGTCGGGACTGAATGCAGCGCTCGCGAAGCCTTCAGATTTCGGGTTGGTGAACGCCGGGCCGTCGGCCGTACCGACCAGCGAGAGCCAGACCTGGACGCCGGAATCTTCGGCGGTAACGATTCGCATCCCGTCGTTGCTGTAGCGCACGCTCAAAACGATCGTGTTCTGTTCCGAGCCGCCGGCGGCGATGGTTTCGACCCTCCTTGGTTTCGACGGGCTGTCAAACACCCAGATTCCGACCCCGGTCCCGCGGTCGCCGGCCGTCGCGACGTCCCTTCCGTTCGGGCTGAACTCGGCGTCTTCGAGTCGCGCGTGGTTGTTCAACCGGGCGACGACGGTTCCGTTCGAACTGTTCCAGACCGTGGCGAACCCGTCTGCGCTCGCGGTCAAGACGTCGGTGCCTTTGGGATTGAACGTGGCGCGAGTGATGCTTGCCTTCGCCGGTTCCTTGAGCGCTCGCGCGATCGTGCGCGAGTTCACGTCCCAGATCGTTGCAATGCCGTTCTGGCCTCCTGTGACGATCCGATTCCCCGAATGATCGAACACCGCGGAGTTCAACCCACCGGCATTGCTGTCGTGAAGATCGGCGACGTGCGCGCCCGTGTGCGCATCCCACAAACGCGCGAAGCCGTCGCTGCTCGCCGTGACGATCAGCGAGCCGGCCGGGTTGTATTCCGCGTCGTTGACGCGGCCACCGACGTTGAGGGTATGGATGGCAGCCATTCTCGGAGCCGCGTTCCGAAGCGCGGCTTCGCCCTGGCTCGTCGACTTCGTACGGAGCGATTGCATCGCGTAAGCGGCGCTCAACTCGGGGTTCGCGCCCAGCGCCGTCTCTGATTGCGCGAGCAGCAGCCGGGCCGTGGCGGTGTGTTCGTTGTTGATCGCCGTGTTTCGTTGCACGAGTGCGATGGCCGCGAGAACGAGGGTGACGACCAGTGCGCTGGCAATGGCTGTGCGCGTGCGTCGCAGGCGCCGTACGGACGCGCGCCGGCTCGTGAAAATGAATCGCTGCTGGAGTTCGGTTGGTGCCGGCGACTTGCCGGTCTGTTCTTGGAGCCATTGCTCGGCCGCGTCGAGTTCGCTCCCTCGTAGCAAAAGGCTTGCGTCCTCGTTACGACCCTCCCAATCGAGCGATTTGCCAAGCCAGACCGTGTGCTGGTGCACCCACTCGAGGTCGGTCTCGATCGCCGTGACCAGGGTGGTCACGTCGTTGTCGAAGTTGTCGGCGAACAAGCCGACCTGCGGGATCCAGTTGCGCACCGCGAGTTCGGGGTCGACCGAAGCGGGATCGACTTGGCGGTAGTGCACGGGGATGATGCGCTTGTTCAACGCAACGGCGTGCTCGAGTTCCTTGCGGCATTCGACCGACTGGATCGAGTCCGGACTCATCACGAAGACGAATGCGTCCGCACCTTCGATCGCGTGCTTCAGCTCTCCGTCCCAGCGTGACGCCGGTGGAATGTCCTCGACGTCGAGCCACCCTGTCTTGCCGTGGGCTTCCAGCGCGGCGACGAGTTGACGAGCGAAGTCACCGTCGCGTCGCGAGTACGAAATGAACGCGTCGGACACGCTCGGCGCCCTTCTCGTCAGGTGGAACTCGTGTGGAGCTGCGCAACAGCTTTGTCGTACGCGACCTTCGAGTACGTCGTGAGCGGCGATGTATCGGTGGTATCGCTCGCGTATGTGACGTGAACGATCACTGGGCCCTTTTGATAGAAGCCGTTTGCGATCGCGCCGCCGCTCGTCGTCAACACGTAACCGAGCTGCGCGTCACCAAGCGACGGTGGTGTCAGCGGCGCAACCTGGAGCGTCGTGCCGCTTGATGAGTACGACGTGCACGCGTGCGCGTTTGAAGTCTGCACGTCGAGCGCCTGACTTGCGGCGCTCGCATTCGGATATGCCAACAGCTGTTCGTCGACGACCGGAAGATCGGTGCCTTTGACGAATTCCACCTCGGCGGTCGCCGACGGCGGCGCGTTGTCGGTGAGCAGGCCCTTGCTACATACACCGCCCGACGCGGGGGTGAGCGGTTGCGACGACCAGCCCGGCCCGAGATCTTTCGCGGCCAGTGCGGCCGCGCTCAACTGGTCGTTTGTGATCGAAGACGCCGCCGGCGTCGATGGTGTCGGGACCGTGGTGGTCGACGACTGTGTCGACTTGCTGCTGCTTCCGCAGGCCGCAACGAAGACGAGCCCGAACACGCCGAACGCTCTCGCGAATCGCGACATTGCTGCCCTCCCGCCTGGCGAGTCCGTATCTTGGCGCGGTCACGCTTCACAAGGCCAAACCCACCGCTTGGCGCGAACATGACGCACGATCACGTTGCTTCACGCGAGCTTGGCGCGATCACTACCCTCCACTCCGTGCGGCTGCGGATCGGCATTCTTCTCTGGATCCTCTCGTGGGTTCCCTACGGCATCATCCTCGGGCTCGACGGTCTGTGGTTCACGCTCGCGTGGGTCTTCGAGATCGCACTCGGTCTCATCGGTCTCGCACTCGCCGGCACTGAGTTCGCGCAAGCGGTCAAGACATGCGGATGGAGACACGCGCCGAAAGTCGCGTGGAAGGCGTTGATCCACGGCACCGACGTCGAAGCTGCACCGATCCAACCCTGAACCAACTCGCGTTTGGACGGTTTCCGTCGCGGGGCGACGATAAGTGTCCAAACGCAGCGGCAATCAGCCCGGTTCGGCGGCACCTTCGGCCGCGAGCGCGCCGTGCTGGTCGAGGTAGTACAGCAATGCCAACGACGGCAGGATCAACACCGCGGCGGCAATGAACACCACGAGGATCGTCCACAACGTTGGATCGGGCGCGGCTGCTGCTGACACTTTCAACGACTGCGGCAGCATGTACGGCCACTGCGCCGCACCCCAACCGATGATGACCGACGCCACTGCGGCAATCGCAAACGGACGCGCGATCGCGCCCTTTCCGCGCAGCAGGAACACGAGCGACGTCACGCCGCAGATCGCCGACAAGATGATGAACGGCAGCCCACGCGACGCGAGCCCGTGGAACAGGTACGTCGCGTCGGCGTCGAGCACGAAGATGCCCGCGAACGCGACCAGACCCGAGACCACCGCGGCTGCAACCGCGCGCCGGCGGAAGTATTCGACCATGCCCGGGTCGAGGCGCTGCGCGTCGTGCACGAGGTACACCGACGCGAGATACGCGCACACGGTCACGGCCAGCACGCCACCGAGCACTGATGTGGGGTTGATCCAACTCGACCACAGATCGCTCGTCGACCCGCCGTTCGGTACCCGGCCCGACGCGATCGCGCCCGCCACCGCGCCGAGGCAATACGGAACGAGCACCGACGACGTTGCGAAGATCGCGCCGTAGAAACGCCGTTGACGCGTCACGAACACGGTCTTGCGAAACGCGAAGCTCGAACCGCGCAACACGATGCCGAACGCGGCCAAAGACAACGGAACGAACAGCGTCAGTGTGATCGAACCGAACGCGACCGAGAACCCGGTCCACAACACCACGAGGCAAAAGATCAGCCACACGTGGTTCGCTTCCCACACCGGTCCGATCGAGTGGTCGATGAGCGCGCGCGGCTGGGCGCCCTGATCGGCGTCGCCTGCGATCAAATCCCAGAAGCCGGCCCCGAAGTCGGCGCCCGCGAACACCGCGTACGCCGTCACCCCGAAGAACAACACGATCGCAGTAACTGTGCTCATCCGACCGGAACCGCTTCGCGGTCGAACGGCTCCGGCGGGCCGTAGGGAACGTCGCTCTCGTCAATGCCCGACTCGCCGTCACCGCGACTCATGCGGCGCATCACATAGATGAGCCCGACACCAACGGCGAGATAGATCGCGCAGATGATCAGGAACGTCAGCCACACGCCGCCGTTCGTCGTCGCGCCCTGCGCCACCGTCATGTAGTTGTGCACGATCCACGGCTGGCGACCGACTTCGGTCACCACCCATCCCGCTTCGAGTGCGATGATCGAGAGGATCCCCGACGCGGCCGCGATCCACATGAACAGCTTCATCTTCGGATATCGCCGTTTGAACAGCCACGAACCCGCGTACCAAACCGCGAGCAGTGTCAGCAGCGTGCCGATGCCGACCATGAGGTCCCAGCCGAGGTGCACGACGTTGGTTTCGCCGATCGTCGGCTGAGAGCTGACCGGAAACGCGTTGCGACCCTCGACGACCGTGTTCTTGCCCGTTGCGGGATCCGAGAGCCACGATGCCAATCCGGGAATCGGCAACCCGCCGCTCACCGTGCCGTTCGAATTCTCGTGCCCGAGCAACGTCTCCGGCACGTCGCTCTTCGTCTGCGGCACGAGTTCGATCGCTGCGAACTTCGCCGGTTCGTTGTTGAACACGTAGCGCGCCAGTTCGTCGCCGACGATCATCTGAATCGGCACCGCGATACACGCAACCGTGAACGGAATGATGAACCCGAGCCGGTAGTAGCGGCTGGTCTTCCCGCGCAGCAACGCGACTGCGTACACCGACGCGATCAGGAACCCGCCGACGACATATGCCGCCAGCGCCATGTGTATGGCTTGCAGCGGCATCGCGTTGTTGAAGAACACGCTCAGCGGCTGGACGTTCGTGACCTTGCCGGCCGAATCGAGCGTGAAGCCGCCCGGTTCGTTCATCCACGCGTTCGCGGCGACGACCGAGATCGTTCCGCCGAGGCCGGAGATGATGATCGGCACCAGCACCCAGAAGTGCGGCCACGGCTTCATGCGTTTCCAGCCGTAGATGTAGATCGCGATGAAGATCGCTTCCGCGAAGAAGAACAGACCTTCGACCGTGAACGGAATGCCGAACGCGGCGCCGAACCGGCCCATGAACGTAGGCCACAACAAGCCGAATTCGAACGTCAGCACCGTGCCCGAGACCGCGCCGACCGCGAACGTCACGGCCATGTACTTCGACCACCGCTGCGCGAGCCGCAGCGCGTCCTGGTCGTCGCGCTTGATCGCGCGCCAGTTCGCGATCAACGCCATGAACGCCCACGACACGCCGAGCGGCACCAAGATGATGTGCGAAGCGAGCGTGAACGCCATCTGCGACCGCGCCCACGGCACGGGATCGACGGCGAGAAGGTCAATCATTCACATTGCCGCGTTGATGTGCTCGCCGACACGGATCGCGTTGGCCATGGCCGTGAGCGCCGGGTTCACCGCACCGATACTCGGGAAGAAGCTCGTGTCGACAACGTAGAGGTTGTCGACCTCGTGGGCGCGGCAATTGGGGTCGAGCACCGACGTCGCGGGATCGTCGCCGAAGCGCGTCGTTCCGGCCTGGTGTGCGACGCCGGCCACTGGAATGCTCATGTGCATGTAGAAGTTCTTCTTGAGCACGTGGTGGTCGCTCATCCCGATGTGGTTCAGCAGCTTCTTCAGCTCCCTGTACAAGCGGTCGGCTTCTTCGTCGTTCGTTGACGTGTACGCGAGCTGCACGTTCCCGTCTTTGGCGAGCGTCACCCGGTTGTCGGGCATCGGCAGGTCTTCGGTCGTGAGCCAGAAATCGACCGCGTGGTGCGCGACGTCGTCGAGGCTCCAGTGCGGCGCCAACTTCGTCAGCATGGGCTCTTCGCCCTTCATGGCTTCGGCATTCGACTTCCCGACCATCTGGATGTTGCCGACGGGGAACTGAAAATCGTCGGCGCCGAAGTAGAAGTCGTTCAAGCCGAGCGTCTTTTGGAACACCGTGTCGTTGCGTTCTTTCGCCAACGCCACAACGGCCTTGCTGTTGTGGAACATGTAGTTGCGGCCGACTTGATCGGAACCGTTTGCCAAACCGTTCGGGTGCTTGTCGTTCGCCGACGCGAGCAGCGCTTTGGCGCTGTTCGACGCGCCCGCACACAGCGCAACGACGGTGGCGGAGTAGTGCTCTTCCTTCCCGCCGCGCTGCACGACGACGTCGGTGACCTTGCGCCCGCTGTCGTCGGTGACGAGCTTCGTGACCTCGGCCTCGGTCAGCAGCGTCACGTTCGGGAGATCGAGCACCGGCCGCACCGCGATCGTTTCCGCATCCGACTTGGCGTGAACCATGCAGGGATACCCGTCACACCATGTGCACCGGATGCACGCGCTGCGCGAGCGCTCTTCTTCGTTGAGCAGCACACCGCACGGCGCGGGAAACGGGTGGTAACCACTCGCTGACATCGCGTCGACGATTTCCTGAATGCGCGGCTCGTGCGAGACCGCGGGCCACGGGTACTGCTTGCTCCACTTTCCTTCGGTCGGGTCGGCGCCGTGTTCGCCGTGCACCTGATACAGCCATTCAGCTTTGGTGTAGTACGGCTCGAAGTCGTCGTAGGAGACGGGCCACGCCGGCGAGACACCGTCGACGTGCTTGAGTTCGCCGAAGTCTTGTGGCCGCAAACGGTAGAGCGCGGCGCCGTACAACTTCGTCGCGCCGCCCACGAAGTAGTGCACCTGGGGCTGAAATTCCTTGCCATCGGCGTCGTACCACGTGTCTTTCGACATGTAGCGTCCGTCGATGAACACAGATCCGGGATCCCAGTTTTCGGTCTCGCGCGTGAGGAAATTGCCGCGTTCGAGGAGCAGAATCTTGCGCCCCGCGTTCGCGAGCGTGTGCGCGAGCGTCCCCCGCCCGCGCCGGTACCGATGATGATGACGTCGTACTGCTCAGCCATGCCTGTTCCCTCGTGAGACCACCCGATTGGAGTCTTGCCACGGGCAGTTGCTCGCGCAAGGGTGCATGAAGTGAACGGCACGTTGCAACGACTGCGACTGCGTCTCACCCGCAACGGGCGATACGCGCGCGCCCATGATGGCGCGCGCCATCGCGTCGTTGTCGTCGGCGGCGGATTCGGTGGCCTGCCCGCGTGCCGGTATCTCGGCAAGATGCCGGTCGACGTGACGTTGATCGACCGGCGTAACCATCACTTGTTTCAGCCGTTGCTTTACCAAGTTGCGACAGGGATTCTTCCGCCGGGCCAAGTCGCGCCCGCGCTGCGCCACGTCTTGCGACGCGACAAGAGCGTCACCGTCGAACTTGCAGAGGTGACGGGCTTCGACTTGGAGCGGCGCGTTGTGCACGCAACGCGGCCGCTCGGCGATCCGGTCGAAGTGCCGTATGACAGCCTGATCGTCGCGGCCGGCGTCACGCAGTCGTACTTCGGACACGACGAGTTCGCGAAGTTCGCGCCCGGCATGAAGACCATCGACGATGCGCTCGAACTGCGCCGCCGAATCTTCGGTGCGTTCGAGATGGCCGAAACCGCGCGCGATCCCGACGAACAAACCGAGTGGCTCACGATTGTCGTCGTCGGTGCCGGACCGACTGGCGTCGAGTTGGCGGGCCAGATCCGCGAGCTTGCGACGCGCAGCCTGAAGCGCGAGTTCCGCACGTTCGATCCGCGCACCATGCGCGTGATCTTGCTCGACGCGGGGAAGGCGCCGCTCGCAACGTTCGGCGATCAACTGTCGGGCAAAGCGCGTAAGGAACTCGAGGACCTCGGTGTCGAGGTGCTCATGAACGCGCGCGTCACCGACATCGACGCGTTCGGTGTCGAATACGCAACCGGCGACACGAAGGAACGCATCGCGACGCGCACCGTTGTGTGGGCCGCGGGCGTGCAGGCTTCACCGCTGGCCGCCAAGCTCGCCGAGGCCGCGGGCGCCGAGACCGACCGCATCGGACGCATCAACGTGAATCCCGATCTCACGTTGCCGAACCACCCCGAAGTGTTCGCGGTCGGCGACATGGCGTCGCTCAACAACCTGCCCGGCGTCGCCGAGGTTGCGATGCAGGGGAGTCTGCACGCGGCCAACACCATTCGCCGCCGGTTGCTCGGCAACAAGGAAGCGGTGCCTTTCACGTATCGCGATTTGGGCAGCGTTGCCGCGGTGGGCCGCTTCCGTGCGATCTTCAGCTGGCGCCGCATCCGCATGAGCGGCTTCCCGGCGTGGGTGGTGTGGCTGTTTGTGCACCTCGCGTTCCTCAACGGTTTCGCAAGCCGCGCCGGCACGCTGTTCCACTGGGCCCGCTCGATGTTGGGCCGGGCCCGCGCCGAGCGCGTGATCAGCGTGGCGCACACGGGCGGCGACCTCAGCGCGCCCGGCGCCGAAAGTTTCAACGCCCCTCAGACAGAATGAGCGAGCTATGACGAATGAGACGAGCTGCGACGTCTTCGTGATCTTCGGGATCACCGGTGACCTCGCAAAGGTGATGACGTTCCGGTCGCTGTACCGGCTGGAGCAACGCAAGCTGCTCGACTGCCCGATCGTCGGCGTGGCCGTCGACGACTGGAGCGTCGACCAGCTGGTCGAACGCGCGCGCGAATCGATCATCGGGACGGGTGAGAAGATCGACGAAGCCGTGATGAAACGGCTCGCTGACCGGCTGTCGTACGTGTCAGGCGACTTCTCCGACGCGTCGACGTACGAACGTGTCGGCACTGCGATCAAAGACGCCGAACGGCCGGTGTTCTATCTCGAGATCCCGCCGTTCCTCTTCGCGACCGTCGTGAAGGGCCTGCACGACGCGGAACTCACGAAGAACGCGCGCGTCGTCGTCGAAAAGCCGTTCGGGCACGATCTGGAGTCGGCACGCGCACTTGCGGCGGATCTGCACCAGTACATCGACGAATCACAGCTGTACCGCATCGACCACTACCTCGGGAAGATGGGATTGGAGGAGATCCTCTACCTACGCTTCGCGAACACGATGCTCGAACCGGTTTGGAACCGGAACTATCTCGAAAGCGTGCAGATCACGATGGCCGAGAGCTTCGGCGTCGAAGACCGCGGTCACTTCTACGATCCGGTCGGCGCGCTGCGCGACGTCGTGGTGAACCACCTCATGCAAGTGCTCGCCGCGACCGCGATGGAAGCGCCCGCGGGCGGCGATCCCGCAACGCTCAAGGACGCACAGACGGCTGCGTTCCGCGCGGTGGTCGCCGCCGATCCCGCGCATTACGTGCGCGGTCAGTACGACGGGTACCGCTCCATCAACGGTGTCGCGCCCGACTCGACGACCGAAACGTATGCAGCCCTGCGCCTCGACATCGACAACTGGCGATGGGAAGGCGTGCCGTTCTTCATTCGTACGGGTAAGCGCATGCCGATCACGCAAACCGAAGTTCGGCTCGTGTTCAAGAACCCGCCTCGTCTCGGCTTCGGCCTGCGCGGCGACAAGACCGAGCCCAACGGGATCGTCATCAAGCTCGACCCCACGACCGGCATCCGCTTCAAACTCGACGCCAAGCGCGCCGACAGCGTGGAAGCCGCGCCCGTGTATTTCCCGATGGAGTTCGCGCAAGAAGGCGGTGAGGGCGCGACTCCGTACGAGGTCCTCCTCCACGCGGCGATGGTCGGGCAGGCTGTGCGGTTCACGCGCCAGGACACCGTCGAGGAAGAGTGGAGAATCATGGCGCCGCTCATCGAGAACCCGTCGCCGATTCACTCGTACGCGCCCGGCTCGTGGGGGCCAGTGGCGGATGCTGACAAACTGATCACCGGCCACGGCCGCTGGCACGAACCTTGGATGTCGAAATGAGTTTGCGCGCCAAACCCGATAACTCGAGCGCCGCGGCCCCATCGCCGTTCGCGCCGATCGCCGACTACGCGTTCTTGTCGAACTGCCATACGGGCGCGCTCGTCGCGCCCGACGGCGCGATCGACTGGCTCTGCGTTCCTGCGTTCGACTCGCCGAGTATTTTCGGCAGCCTGCTCGACCGCGGCGCCGGCTTCTTTCGTTTCGGACCGTTCGGGATGAGGCATCCCGCGTCGCGCTGGTACGAGCCCGGAACGAACGTGCTCGTCACCCATTGGAAGACGCCGGCCGGTTGGGTCGTCGTGCGCGACGCGCTGACGATGGGGCCGTGGGATCACGACGACCACGTCACACCGCACACGCGCCCGCCCGCCGACGACGACGCCGAGCACATGCTCGTGCGCACGGTCGAGTGCATCAACGGACGCGTCGAAGTCGAGGTCGTGTGCGAACCGGCATTCGACTATGGCCGCGGCGTTCCGACCTGGACGCTTTGCGACGGTGATCGCCACGGCGCGGATGCGAACGTTCCCGGACAACCCACGGTTCGTCTCGCTTCGAACCTCGCGCTCGGCGTCGAGGGCTCGCACGTGCGCGGCCGGCACACCCTCGAAGCAGGGGAGAAGGCGTACTGCGCGCTGTCGTGGGCCGAAGGCCTCGCCGTTCCGGCCGACGTCGACGATGCGAACGCGCGGATCGACCACACGATTCGTTTCTGGCGCTCGTGGCTGAACCGGGCGCGCATCCCTGATCACCGGTGGCGCGACTCGCTTCAGCGTTCGGCGCTCACGATCAAGGGTCTCTCGTACATGCCGACCGGCGCGACGGTTGCCGCGTTGACAACGTCGTTGCCGGAGACGCCGGGCGGCGAACGGAACTGGGACTACCGCTACACGTGGATGCGTGACACCACCTTCACGTTGCAGGCGTTGCACTTCCTCGCGCTCGACTGGGAAGCCGACGAGTTCATGCAGTTCGTTGCCGACGTCGAACCGACCGAAGATGGCTCACTACAGATCATGTACGGCATCGACGGCCGCCGCGACCTCACGGAGTCGACGCGCGACGACCTCTCGGGCTACATGGGCGCCCGACCCGTGCGGCTCGGCAACGGTGCCTTCGACCAGAAACAGAACGACGTATTCGGCGCGGTGCTCGACTCGATCTTGTTGCACACGCGCCATTCCGAGCGACTGCCGAGCCGGCTCTGGCCGATCGTCGAGTCGCAAGCCCAGTGTGCGATCAAGGTGTGGGGCAATCCCGACCAAGGCATTTGGGAAGCGCGCGGCGAACCGCAGCACTACGTCTCGTCGAAGCTCATGTGCTGGGTTGCGCTCGATCGCGCCGCGGAACTCGCGGCGATGCGCGGCGACGACCAACTCGGCGACGAATGGCGCAAAATCGCCGAAGAGATTCGCAACGACATCCTGACGAAGGGTGTCAGCGACAAGGGTGTGCTCCGCCAGCACTACAGCACCGACTCGCTCGACGCGTCGGTGCTGCTCGCCGCGATCTTCGGCTTCCTCGAGCCCGACGATGAACGTTTGGTCGCTACGGTCAATGCCGTCGCCAGCGATCTCACCGAGAACGGCTTCGTCCTGCGCTACCGCACCGACGAAACCGACGACGGCATGTCGGGCAAGGAGGGGACCTTCGTCATCTGCTCGTTCTGGCTCGTGTCGGCGCTCGCGGTCATCGGCGAGTTGCAACAAGCGCGCGACCTGATGGAGAAATTGCTCCTTATCGGATCGCCGCTCGGCCTCTACGCCGAGGAATTCGACGTCTCGACCGGGCGCCACCTCGGCAACTTCCCGCAGGCGTTCTCGCACCTCGCGCTCATCGAGGCGGCGGCGCGCATCATGCTTCCCGAACTCCTCGACGAGTACTAGACGTGGCGACCGCGGAGACGACGGCGGCAACTGCGGATCACGTTCCCGCGCGCGGGGGCGGTTCTCGGCACGCTGATTCTTGTTGCCGCGGTCGCGAACCTTCCGCTCGCGGTCGCCAACGTTGCGTTGCCCGACATCGGGTTGCACTTCGATGCATCGCAAACGCAACTCAACTTGGTTGCGGTCGGTTACTCGCTCGGCCTCGCGGCGTCGGTGCTGTGGCTCGGCGCGGTGGGCGACCGCTACGGCCGCAAACAGATCCTGCTCGTCGGCGTCGCGCTCTCGTTGCCCGCGTGTCTGGTCGCGGCGTGGGCGGGGTCGATCGAGGTCCTCATCATTGCGCGCATCGTCGGCGGGCTCGCGGCCGGCATGGCGTATCCCACGACGCTGTCGTTGATCACGGCGCTCTGGGCGGGCCAACCACGCACGAAGTCGATCGCGTTGTGGTCGGCGACTGGCGGCGCAATCTCCGCGCTCGGGCCGCTCTGTGCGGGCATCTTCCTCGAACATTGGTGGTGGGGATCAGTGTTCCTCATCACCTTGCCGTTGATCGCGGTTGCGATTCCGCTGACGATCCGCCTCGTGCCCGCGCACGTCAACGAAACCGATGAATCCGTCGACAACCTCGGCGGCATTCTGTCGGTCGTCCTGGTCGGGACCCTGATCCTCGCGATCAACTTCGCAGCCGTACCCGACAAGGGCACGCTGGTACTCGGTCTCGCGATCATTGCGGCGGCGGCGCTCATCGCGTTCGTGCTTCGGCAACGACGCGCCGAGAACCCGTTGTACGACCTGCACGTGGCGGCCCGTCCGGTCTTCTGGGTTGCCGCCTGCGCGGGCATCATCGTGTTCGGTTCGTTGATGGGCGCGATGTTCATCGGGCAACAGTTCCTGCAGAACGTGCTGGGATATTCGACCGTCGACGCCGGTTTCGCGATCTTGCCCGCGGCGGTCTGCATGGTGATCGCCGCACCGCGTTCGGCGAAGCTCGTTGAAACCCACGGCGCGCGCTTCACGCTGTTGCTCGGCTACGTGTTCGTCTTGCTCGGGTTCCTCACGATGTTGATTTCGTGGAAGGAAGGCGTGTCGTACTGGCCGGTCGGGCTCGGGTACGCGTTCGTCGGCCTTGGTGTGGGCTTTGCGGGGACGCCCGCGTCGCATTCGCTCACCAGTGCAGTGCCGGTGAGTCGCGCTGGTATGGCGTCCGGCACCGCCGACCTCCAGCGCGACCTCGGTGGCGCCATCATGCAGTCGATCTTCGGTGCCTTGCTGACCGCCGGATATGCGTCGGCGTTCAACAAGGCCATCGCGGCCAACCCGGCCGCGAGCAACGCGTCGACGCAAGTGCAAGGTCAGCTCACGAAGTCGTTTGCAAGCGCCGCCGACACCGCCAAGCAGTATCCGCAATACGCGAACCAGATCGTCCAGGCCGCCAAGGATTCCTTCACCAAGGGCCAGGACTGGGCGTACCTCGCAGGCATTCTTGCGGTGCTGGTCGGCGCTGCCCTGGTGTTCTTCTTCTTCCCGAAGCGCGACCGGGAACAAGACCTGATTCGCGAGTACGCGAGCGAAGACCAACCGAGCCCGAGCCCGAGCTCGGCGGCTTAACGCCCCTGCATCACCGCGCCGCGCGCTCGGTGCGACATGATCGACCAGCGCGAACGCGCCGCGAGCATCGCGCCGACCGATGCGAACGATCCGATACACAGGATCGACGCCGCCGAACCGATCGATCCGATCGAAAGCACTGAACCGACGCTTCCGATCGACAGGATCGAACCTTTCGACGCGATCGAAAGCACCGAGTTCTCGGACCACAGCGACCAACGGCTCACGCGACGACCGCCCGCACCGGTGGCAGGTCGGTGGCCGCGACCGTCCACGATCGGCCTGCGTCTTCCGACACATAGAGACGACCGTCGACACCGGCGAGCGCGGCGAGCTTGCCGCTCGCTGCGAGCGATCCGGTGTCGAGATTGCCGGCGAACCGATCGGGCACACCGTTACACGCGTGAAAACGATCGCCGTCGAACCGGTAGACGGCGCCATCATGCGCGTGCGGACCGGAAGACGCGGTGACGAGCACACCGTCGCCGGTGGGAACCGCGCAGCGGAGATAGGTGCCGTGCAAGCCCGCGTGGTGAAACGTCCACGACGCGCCGCCGTCGCGACTCTCACCAAGCGCCGACGCGCCGGTGGCGGCCCAGACCGTGCCGTCGTCGTCGACGCTGACTTGGTGCACGTCGGTGTGAAGATCGAGCGTTGCGCGCCAGGTTGCGCCGTCGTCGTCGGTGATGAGGATCCCGCCCACATGGACGTTGACGTAGACGCGGCCGTTCCCGGCGGCCAGCGAACGCGTGTCGGCGGGACCGCCCCACGGCGTGTACCACTCGGCGCGACTCGGGGCGGCTTCGAAGCTCGTGAGCTCGTGCAGCGCCGGCCTCTCGAGCTCGAACTGGAAGAGGTGTGCTTCGTCAGTTCCGACCCAGACGATGCCGTCGCGCACGAGGAGGCAGGTCGGCGTCGGATCGATGTGCGCGACGCCTTCGCTCGAACCGGGCGTCACGCGCGTCAGCTGATGACCGTCGGTGATCGCCCAGAGAGTGTCGCCATCGCGGGCCAGTGCAGTGACGTCGACATCGTCGAGCGGATCGGCCCAGTTGCTGCCTTCGCCAACCACGCGTATGCCCCGTTGCGTTCCCAGCATGATCGTGCTCATCGCGAGCCTCCTGGCAGTTGCGCTTGCCGATATCGTCGCGCCGATCGCCGAGCGAGGAGAAACAGATGTCGGACAAGTCGATCTTCACCGACGAGGAATGGCACGCCGTTACCGAAGCGCCGCTGCTCGTGTCGGCGGCCATGCTGTACACGGGCGAGCACGGGCCGATCTCGATGCTGAAAGAGGCGAGTGCCAGCGCCCGCGCGATTGCCAAGCCGGGAGAGCACGGCTCGGCCAACGCGCTCATCGGTCAAATTGTCGCGGAAGCAAACACGAAGGAGTCACGCGCCGAGCTCAAGGAGAAGCGCGGACCGACCCCGCAAGCGGCGGTCGAGGCCGTGTTGCAGGAGCTGCAACCGACCGTCGCCGCGTTGAAGAAGCTGCCGGCCGACGAAGCGACCGAAGTTGCGCAGTGGTATGTGGCGATCGCGAAAGCCACGGCCGCGTCGGCAAAGACGGTGAATCCCGACGAACAGGCCACCATCGAAAAGCTCGCCGCCCTCTTCGGCGTTACGAGCTAACGGGTCTGGCGTCGTTGCGCTGAACGAAAACCGCCGTAAAAACAAGGCAGAGTTCACGGCTCGGCCACGATCACGTCACGCCGCGCGCCTATCGTCGTTGCCGTGCGGGTCGCGCCCATGGCTTTCGATCGCGTCCTCGAGTTCGAAGGATGCTTCAACTTCCGTGATGTCGGCGGCTACCCGACGGTCGACGGCCGCTGGGTCCGGCCGCAGTACTTGTACCGCGCCGACGGTCCGCACACGCTCACCGCGCGCGACGAGTCGCTGCTACGCGCACTCGGCTTGCGAACCGTGCTCGATCTGCGCACGACCGAGGAAGGTGAGGAACGGGGGAGTTACGCAACGCACGTTGACGACGTGATCGTGTACCGGCTCCCGATGCTCGACGCGCTTCCTGGTATGGACGACCTCGCGCGCTGGACGAACCCGAACGCGATGGCCGACCGCTACCGCGAGATGCTCGACGCCGCGCCCGAAAGTGTCGCCGAGGCCCTCGCGATCTTGTCGGACCCGAGCGCGTATCCCGCGCTCGTCCACTGCACCGCCGGCAAAGACCGCACGGGAATTCTGCACCGCGATTGTGCTCGGTGTGTTAGGTGTTGCCGACGACACGATCGTCGCCGACTACGCGCTGAGCGAACCGGCCATGGCGCGGCTGCTCGCATACATGCAGACGAAGTATCCGGACGCTCGAGAACGTCTCGACGAGATCGCGCCCGTCATGTTCGCGGCGCACCCCGACACGATGCGGCAATTTCCGCGTCGCTGCACGCCGACTACGAGACGTTCGACAAGTACGCCGAATCGCTCGACGTCGATTCCGCCGCCGGGTATCTGCGCGCCGCACTCCTCGTATAACGGCTACTCGAACGGCGTCAGCCGGCGCTGCTCCGCGGGCGTCGCGCGTGTCGCGAGCTCGTCGAGTTTGGCGAGCGCCGGGAACACTGCGTTGAGGAAGCGGCCTTGGAGTTCGGCGACGGCAGCCGTTTCCGGATCACTGTCGAGGTCTCTGATGAGGTTCAACCGTGACGCGTTGACCCACACGTTCACGTCGTCGGCCTCGGCCCACGCCATCTCGATGCGCAGGCCGGTGATGAGGTGCCGCACGAAATCGAACGGTGTTTGCGGCCACGGGTTGGGCCGGCACAACAGGTTCTTTTCGGCCGTGGAACGGCCCGACGCCTCGACGAGCCCTAACAATCCGGCCGAGAGCGGCAGGCTGACGCGAGTGACCGGCTGAAGCGTGATGGTGTCGTCACCGAAGATGGGTGCCGGCGGCGAATCACGCAGGCCGGCCGCCGCGCAGTGGACGTGCACGTGGCCCGGGGTTGTGGGAATCGTCCCACCTTCCAACGTGATCGTGTCGGCATCGATGCGCTTCACGTGGCCCATGCGCACGACGTTCTCGACACTGCGCAGGAGTTCGACCTCTCCCATGCTCGCGGTCGCGCCGCGCAACATCGTCGGCTGGACCGAAGGGTCCAGGCGGGCGACGACTCCGTGCGCTTCGAGCTGCGCATACAACTGCTCGGTTGTGTCGCACTCGGCGACCGCTTCGAGCTCGAACACGACGCCTTCGAAGGTCCGGCGGACGCCCCTCGCGGGTTGATAGAACGCGCGGTTGAGGACCCACGAATCACCGGGACGGATCCATGTGATTGCATCGGCCGGGACCTCGTGGTCGAGCAACCAGCAGACCGCGTCCATCGCGGTTTTGCCGGCGCCGACGATCACGTAGCCAGCCGGAGTATTCGTGATGCTCGTGAGCGCGCCGACGGGAATGCACGTCGCGCCGTCGGCGACCGTGAATGGCGGCGGATCGGTCGCGGGAACCGCCGATGCCATGTACGTCGCGTCGACAATTGCCTGCTTCGCCGTCACCGCGTGTTCGGTGCCGCTGAGCCGGGAGCGGAAGGTTCCGTTGCCGGCGTAGTCGGCGAGCGGAAAGAAGCGCACGCGACCCGACGCGAGGAACCGTTGCCGCATGACCTCGTCGAAGTACGCGCAGATCTCGGTTCCGGTCGCGCGTTCGTAAAAGCCGGCGTCGCGACCAGTCGTCTCGACGCGGTCGTTGCCGAGCGGTGTCGAGCTCACGCCGTAGGTCATCGACGGTTGGTGCAATTGCACGAACGGGTACGAGTCGAGCCAGTGGCCGCCGGGCCGGTGGCGGCGGTCGATGATGACGACGTCGGCGTCGGAGTTGTCGAGCAGCGTGTCGACGAAGCCCATGCCGAGCGCGCCGGCGCCGACGACGAGGTAGTCGGTCTCGATGTGGGGCGACATACCCACAGTCTGCTCGCGACGGAGCAGTTCGCCCAGCTACCAGTTTGGCCAGTTGGCGGGCAGTGATCCGGTGGGCGGATCGTTCTGCGGGATACCGCCGGGCGCGCCCAAGGAGTTCAAGAACTGCGAGAAGTTGGCGCCGAAGGCCGTCGTGTTGCCGCCGTGATATTGGCCGTAATCGCGGGCCATCGTGTTGCCGTTGCCCGACGGATCGGACCAGCCCAGCTCGATGCCGGAACCGCCGGCATACACGGTGCCGAGCACCGTATTGGCATTCACCGTCTGCCCGATCGAGACCGCGGGTTGGATGTCTTCCGCGAAGTAAACCGTCAACCCGTTGGCAGGACCGTCGGTGAGCCGGTACGCGATGAACGTGCCGCCGGGCCAGCCACCGTTCACCGTGCTGAGCACGACGCCGTCGCCGATCGCGTAGATCGGACCGAAGCCGCTGAAGTCGACGCCCTGGTCGATGCGCTCAGGGTTCAAACCCCCGATCGCGCGCAACGGGTTCGCGTACGAGCCCGGCGTTGCGGGCGGAAGAACCGGCGCGGGCGGAATCGGTCCGCCTCGGCCACCGCCACTACCACCGCCGACAGTGGTGCGGGCGAGTTCTTCTTCCTCTGACTTCTGTTGTGCAGCCGCACGCGCCGCGGCCGCCGCGAGCAACGCCTTCAAGTCGCCCTTGGTGTTTTTCAGCAGCGAGTTGTCGGACGTGATCGCGGCCTGCGCGTCCTTTCTCGACGACGTGAGCTTGTCGAGCGTCGCGCGCGCTTGCGAACGTTCCGAGTCGAGATTCGACTGGTCAGCCTTCGTGCGTTGCTGGTCGATCGACAACGCCGACAGCGTGTTGTCGATGTTCGCGTTGACCGAATTGAGGTAGGTGCTCTGGGCGAGCACACTCGTCATCGTCGTCGCGCTTTCGAATAACGAAAGCATCGAGTTGTCGGAGCCGCCCCGCGTGACATACGCGAGCACGGCAACGCGCCGGGCCGCCGCCGCCTGCGCCTGCTGTTGTTGGATGTCGGCGTCGAGGTGTTGTTGGTCGCTCGCGATCTGCGAGTTCAACGTATCGAGGTGCGCCTGAATGTCGTTCGACTTCTGCACCAACGACTGCACGCGCTGGCCGTCGCTCGCGATCTTCTTCTCGAGCGCGGTGATCTGCGCCTGATCGGACGCGACGCTGGCGTGGGCGGGCGTGGCGGCGGCGAGGAGGGTGCCGAGGATCGCGATCGCGGCCAGCAGGCTCCCGACGCGGCGCGTTCTCCGGCCGGAAATCCGGTTTCCCCCGCTGCGGACACGCACGGCGAACCAAGGTACCCGAGCCGTGAGGGCTATCGGTGATACTGCCGCGTCCGGGCCAGGGAACCAGGGCCGCGATCCCGCCTCCTGAGCGGGTCGTGGCGGATTGTAAGAATGCTTGCAGAACTCAACGAGCCGTCGGTATGCCCGGGAAGAAAAGGGGCGGCACGCTACCGTCGCTCCGTGGCTACGGCGACGAAGCCGCCGGCGGGCGGACAGGTGCAAGCGTCCGACGTCGACGACCTTGCGATCACCACGGCGACGCCGCCCAAGGAGCCGCCCGCGTGGCTCCTCGTCCTTGTTTTCACGGGCCTCGCGATCGCGCTGACGTTCCCCAACCTGTCGCGCTTCCACACCTTCATCGCCGGCGACTCGGGCGACTCGCTCCTGAATCTGTGGATCATGCGGTCGGTCCAAGCGGGCTTCTTCCACGGATGGAGTCGCCTCTGGGATCCTCCGGTCTTTTATCCCGCGCACAACGTCCTCGCGTATAGCGACACCCTCTTGCCGGTCGCGCTGGTGCACTGGCCGTTGCGGTTGCTGTTCGGTGACGTCGTCGCGTTCAACCTCATCTATCTCAGTTCGTGGGTGTTGTCGTCGTGGTGCGTGTACCGGATCGCTCGTCGCGTCACCACGCATTGGGGCGCGGCGTTCGTGGCCGCGCTCGCGTACACCTACGCCGCGATCCGGCTCGTGCATCAGCAGCACTTTCAGCTCGTCGTCGGCGGCGGTCTCGTTGCGCTGAGCGTGCTGCTCTTGTTGCGCATGCTCGACGTGCCGAGCCGTGGCCGCGCGATCTGGTTCGGTTTGTCGTTCGCGGCGACGACGCTGACGGCCAGCTACTACGGCACGATGATGGTGGTCGTCACGGTCGTCGTCGCTGGTGGTTGGTTGCTGCTCCAGCCGCGCAGTGATCGCAGGCGAACGTTCATTGCACTCGTCGTCGCAGGGATCGCGGCGGCCGTGTTCGTCGTGCCCGTCGGCGCGCAATACGTGAAGCTGCAACGCGATCCCGCATTCCGCCGCGGGTTCGAACCGGCATCGGCAACGCACCCCGGCGACCTGCTCGCAACCGGGCCCGACAACTACGTCCTCCGGCACGCGCCCGTGATCAGCAGCCACTCGGAAACGAACAGCCGGGGCATCGAGAACCGGCTGTTCCCCGGGTTCGTCGCACTCGGATTCGGAATCGCCGGCGCGGTCATCGTGATCGGTGAGATCCGCCGGCGCGGCATGCGGACCGGCCGTACGCGCGATCTCGCGTTGATATGCGTCGCCGGGATCGTGTGCTTGATCTTGTCGTTCGGCGACTACTTCCGTCTCGACGGT
The DNA here is from genome assembly GCA_963841195.1 of uncultured Actinomycetes bacterium. Taxonomy (GTDB): domain Bacteria; phylum Actinomycetota; class Acidimicrobiia; order IMCC26256; family PALSA-610; genus CAWJBX01. The sequence continues at coordinate 679,655 of CAWJBX010000009.1, forward strand.
CGTCGCATCTTCCTGCCGTTCGTCCTGTTCCGGCATTTGGTTCCCGGGTTTGCGGGCATACGCGCGGTCGCACGGTTCGAACTCGGCGCGCAACTCGCGTTGGTGTTGTTGGCGGCCGTCGCGATCGATGCGTTGCTCGCCAAGGTGCGCAGCAACGGCGCGGCCATCGCGATCACCGTCGTGCTCGCCGTCGTCGTGTGCGCGGAAACCGCGATCGGTCTCACGTTCGTACGCGTGCCGACCGCTGCCGACGACGGGGGAGTGAGCGACGCGCTGCGCGCTCGGCCGCGCGGCGTCGTCGCCGAACTGCCGATGGAGTCCGTTGCGCGCGGCGTCGTGTGGCCCTACGCGGAGTCGCCGCGCCAACTCCTCGCTTTGCGCGACAGCGATCCCCGCGTGAACGGCTACTCGGGTTTCCAGCCGAAAGGTTTCGACGCGGTGGCGGCTGCGCTCGACGACTTCCCGTCGCCCTCGTCGATCGCCGAGGCCCGCAAGCTCGGCGTCCGCTACATCGTCCTCCGGACCCGGATTCCCGGGGTGCTCACGCCGCCGGTGAGTGCGCTGCCCCAACTGGGCGCGAACGGGGCGCTCGCCTACGACCCGGCGACGGCCAAGGCGATGATCGACCGCCTGCCCGCCGACGCCGTGAGCGATGTGACGCCGCTCCCGGGCGGCTACCTGGTGACCCTTCGCCCATAGGCAATTTTTACCTCACCCCGGCTGCAAAGCGCGCGAATGGGCGCTACGCTCTGTGTGTGGGGCCCTTCCTTGACCGGAGGGAATGGGGGTACGAGTGGTGCACATCGCTGCTTCGGTCGTCGGATCGTTGCCGGACTGGCTCGACCTTCACTTCGCGCGCAACGCCACCGCAGTCCTTGCGATCGTTGCGGTCGTGCTCTTGCTCATTGTCGTTTTCACGGTGCGTTCCGTTGCGACCCGACTCATCGTCGTGGTGTTGCTCGGTGTCGCGGTGTTCGGTCTGTTGCACTATCGCCAGACGCTCAACCACTGCGACAAGTCGGGCTGCGAATGTTCGCTCTTCGGTTCCGACCTCAAGGGCGGCGGCTGCGGCACCAGCCGCTGAGCAGCGCGCCGTAGCCTAGGAGTACGTCGCTTACGAAGGCGTACGTGCGGCCGATAATTCAAGAGATGTCGGCGCTCCCCGTCACAAGCGGCCCGAAGGGTTCGTGATGTTCAGCGACGGTTCGATCCATCAGCTCCCCGATGTCGATCCGCAAGAGACGGGCGAGTGGCTCGAGTCACTCGACGCGGTCATCGACGTCAAGGGCAAGGCCCGCGCGCACTACCTGCTCGCCCGGCTCATGGAGCGCGCGCGCGACAAGGGCGCGTTCGTGCCGGCGATGGTCACGACCGACTACATCAACACGATCCCGCCGGAACAGGAGCCGTGGTTCCCCGGCAACGAGGACATCGAGCGCCGCATCCGCGCGTTCGTCCGCTGGAACGCGGTGGCGATGGTCGACCGCGCGAACCACCGTTTCGACGGACTCGGCGGTCACCTCTCGACGTACGCGTCGGCCGCGTCGCTCTACGAGGTCGGGTTCAACCACTTCTTCCGCGGCAAGGGCGACGGCGGCTACGGCGACCAGATCTACTTCCAAGGTCACGCCGCGCCCGGCATCTACGCCCGTGCGTTTCTCGAAGGCCGCCTGACCGAGGACCAGCTCGACCACTTCCGCCGCGAGACGAACGGCGGCGGCTTGCCGTCGTACCCGCACCCGCGGCGGCTGCCGACGTTCTGGGAGTTCCCGACCGTCTCGATGGGCCTCGGCCCGCTGAACGCGGTGTACCAGGCGCGCTTCAACCGCTACCTCTACAACCGCAAGCTCGTCGACACGTCGCACGCGCGAGTGTGGTGTTTCGTCGGCGACGGCGAGCTCGACGAGCCCGAAGCGACCGCCGCGCTCGACCTCGCGGCGCGCGAACGGCTCGACAACCTGATCTTCGTCGTGAACTGCAACCTGCAGCGGCTCGACGGGCCGGTGCGCGGCGACGGCAAGGTGATCCAGGAGTTCGAATCGACGTTCCGCGGCATGGGCTGGAACGTCATCAAGGTCGATCTGGGGCCGGCAGTGGGACGAGCCTGCTCGCGCGCGACGTCGACGGTGTGCTCGTCAACAAGATGAACACGCACGCGTCGACGGCGAGTTCCAGAAGTACGTCGGTCGAGTCGGGCGCGTACATCCGCGAGCACTTCTTCGGGCCCGATCCGCGGCTGCGCAAGATGGTCGAGCACGTCTCCGACGACGAGCTGCAACGCCTGCCGCGTGGCGGGCACGACTACCGCAAGATCTTCGCGGCGTACAAGACCGCGGTCGAACACGAGGGTACGCCCACGGTCATCCTCGCCAAGACGGTGAAGGGCTGGACGCTCGGCGCCGACTTCGAAGCGCGCAACGCGACGCACCAGATCAAGAAGATGTCGCCCGAGCAGCTGAAGGCGCTGCGCGACCGGCTCTACATGGAGATCCCCGACAGCGACCTCGAAGAGGGCGATGGCGCCGTACTTCCACCCGGGTTACAAGTCGCCGGAGTACGAGTACATGATGGAGCGCCGGCGCGCGCTCGACGGCTTCCTGCCCGACCGCGTCGAGCGTTCGAAGACGGTCCTCGTTCCCGCGCGACGGGATCATCGACCAGCTGACCGCGGGCACGGCGAGAAGGTGCCGGCGTCGACGACGATGGCCTTCGCGCGGCTGCTGCGCGTGCTGTTGAAGGAGCCCGAGCTCGGGCCGCGCGTCGTGCCGATCATTCCCGACGAGGCGCGCACGTTCGGCCTCGACGCGCTCTTCGCCGAGTTCAAGATCTACGCGCCGTTCGGTCAGCAGTACGAGCCGGTCGACGCGGGCTTGATGCTCTCGTACCGCGAAGCCAAGGACGGCCAGCTCCTCGAAGAGGGCATCACCGAAGCGGGCGCGATGGCGTCGTTCACCGCGGCCGCGTACCGCGTACGCGTCGTGGGGTCAGCCGATGATCCCGTTCTACATCTTCTATTCGATGTTCGGCTTCCAGCGCGTCGGCGACATGATCTGGTCGCTCGGCGACCAGCGGGGCCGCGGCTTCCTGCTCGGCGCGACCGCCGGCCGCACGACGCTCGTCGGGCGAAGGTCTGCAGCACTGCGACGGGCAGTCGCAGATGTACGCGCTCGCGTACCCGAACTGCCGCGCGTACGACCCCGCGTTCGCGTACGAGGTCGGCGTGCTCGTCCGCGACGGCATCCGGCGCATGTACGGACCCGAACGCCGAGGATTGCTTCTACTACCTCACGCTCTACAACGAGAACTACGTGCAGCCGCCGATGCCCGAAGGCGTCGAGGACGGCATCGTGCGCGGCATGTATCTGTTGCGCCGGCGGCCGGGGAGCAGCACGACACCGCGCGCAGATCCTCGCGAGCGGGCCGATGGTGTTGCAGGCGCTCGAGGCGCAGCAGATGCTCGGCCGAGCACTACGACGTCGGCGCCGACGTGTGGAGCGTTCCGGGTTGGAAGCAGCTCCGCGACGACGCGCTCGAGTGCGAACGCTGGAACCGCCTGCACCCGAACGAGCCGCCGCGCACGCCGTACGTCACCGAGTTGCTCGCCGGAGTCGACCGGGCCCGGTCGTCGCGGTCTCCGACTGGGTGCGCGCCGTGCCCGACTCCATCGCGCGGTTCGTGCCGCAGCCGTACGTCGTGCTCGGCACCGACGGCTACGGCTTCTCCGACGTTCGCCCCGCGCTGCGCCGCCACTTCGAGGTCGACGCGGCCCACGTGGTGGTCGGCGTGCTCGACGGGCTGGCCCAGACCGGCGACGTCAAGGCCGAAGGATCGTGGCCGAGGCGATCGAGCGCTACGAGATCGACGCCGACGCGCCGGACCCCCGGACCGCCTGAGCGCCTGACCGGGGCAGGCCGGTCTACCGGTTCGAGCTGGTGGTCCGGGTCCCAGTCTTCTTCTTCGTCTGTCGAACTCATCGTCGAAGTCGTCGTCGTCGTCGCGTCTCGCCGTCGTTTCGCTCAGATCCGCGAGGGTGCCGGAGCCTTCCCGGAACAGCCCATCGTCGTACCCCTGCTTGAGCTTGCGCGCCTCACGGAAGCGGCGTGCTCGTCCTTTTCTGGGCACGTCGTCACCTGCCTCGAAGTCGTGACACCCATTATGCCGTGTCCGGCGCGTCGCGAGTGCGCGCCGGGCGCGAAAGGGCTGGTGGCCCCAGCGGTCGAGGTGGACGACGTTGCCGACGGGCGGCGATGGGCGCGCCGGGCGCGGCGCCGGCCCCGCGGGGCCACCCGAGGGCGACCACCGACACCGGCGTGACGCTGCGCGGGAGCCCGAGCGTGCGGCGCGCTTCCCACACCGACCACAGCGGCAACGTCGTCGCCGACGCCCCGAGCCCGCGGGCCGCCGCCGCGAGGAGCAGGTTCTGGACGGCGCGGGAACGCGGCGCCGTAGAACGCGGCCGCGCCGACGGCCGGGAAGAGCGGGCCGGCGGCCGGGCATGCACGCGACGACCAGCACGGGGACGTCCTCGAAGTGGTCGGACTCCCACTGGCGGTCCTCGAGCAGCGCGTCGTCGCTCGGCTGCGCGTGCGCAGGACGCGCTTGTAGATCGACCAGCCCTGCCGGTAGGTGCGGGCGAGCTGGTGGCGGACGTCGGGGTCGCGGACGACGACGAACGCGCACGCGCCGCCGCCGCCCGGCGGTCGCGTGCGCGGCGAGCTCGAGCAGCGCGAGCACGGTGTCGTCGTCGATCGGGTCGTTGCGCAGTCGCCGGCCGCGCAGCCTGCGCGCGCATGAGGTACGCCAACTCGTTGCGGAAATTCCCCGTCACGTGCAAAAGCGTAACGCCCGAGGGGGTCTACGCAGGACGGCTCGCGAGCTTGCGCCAGAGCGCGGGGTAGTTGCGGTACTCGAGGTCGTCGGTGACGTAGCCGGCGCGGCGCAGCTCGCCGTGCAGCTTCGGCAGGTGCGCCATCGGCACGCCCACGTCGACGTGGTGCGCGAGGTGCCAGCCGATGTGGAACGGCACGAGGATGAAGCGCGCGACCGGGTGACTGGCGCACCGAGTGCGTCGTGAGCCGGCGGTCCTTCGACCGCTGCATGCCGCCGTGTTCGGCGATCGAGCGCAGGCGGTTGATCACGCGCCACACGGTGAGATACGGCGCGAGCCAGAGAATGAAGTAGACCCACGGATGGCCGCAGCGCGATGCCGATCGCGATGAAGACGAGTTGCGTGGCGACGATCGCGCGCGCCTGGAAGCGGATCGCCGGGTTCTTCGGACGCACGGCGCCGCAGCAGGCCCTTGAAGAGCTTCCAACCGGTGCTGCCCGGTCGCGTCGCGGACGAGCTTGCGGCGCATCGACGCCTCGCGAGATCGGGTAGCCGCGGTACAGCGGGATGTCGGGTTCGTCGGGGCCGAACTCGTCGCGGTGGTGCGCCATGTGGCCGCGCCGGTACGAGTCGATCGGCGTGAACGACGGGAAGCCGAGGAACCAGCGGCCGACGAAGTCGTTGATCTTGCGGTTGCGGAACAAGCAGCCGGTGCGCGGCCTCGTGCATCAGCGCCGCGAACTGCGCGTGGGCGCGGCCCATGAGGAGGAACGCGGCGATCCAGACGAACCAGTTGTCGAAGTGGACGGCCGACCACGATGATCGCGATGGTCTGCGCGTAGAGCAGCACGACCGCGAACGCGTTGCGCGCGTTCGGGATGCGGCGGAGCTCCTCGCGGAATGCGCCGATCGGCCGCGCGTTCGGCCGATGCGGTCGCTGGGCTGGACGGCATCGAGCGCCGCCGGTTCCGGGATCATCGTGACGGCCACGCACCCATATTACACTTCGCCAACAGATGTCGCCAGCACGTAATACCGCTCCGGCCGCCTCGGCCCAACGGCCGCTCTGCGCCCGATCGCTGATCGCGAGCCTGCTCCTGCGGACGCGGCCGCCCCGGATGCCGGCGGCCCGGCTCGTGCAGTGGTGCGCGCTGTTCGGCGTAGCCGAAGGCACGACCCGCGTCGCGCTGAGCCGCATGGTCGAACGGGGCGAGCTGCGCGCGCACGACGGGGTGTACGAGCTCGCGGCCGGGTGCAGCGGCCGGGCGTCGGCGCAGGACTGGAGCCTCGATCCGAAGCCGCGGCGTTGGAAGGGCGATTGGCGGATCGCGTTCGTCGTCGCACCGGCGCGGGCCTCGGCCGACCGGGCGGCGCTGCGCGACGCGATGCGGCAGCTGCGCTACGCCGCCGCTGCGGGAGGGCGTCTGGACGCGACCCGACAACCTGCCGCGCGCGTCGGCGCCGTCCGAGTCGTGGGAGGTTGTCGACGCGCAGTGTTCGTGGTGGATCGGGCGCGCCCGACGACGACGCGGCAACGCCTCGCCGTCGAACTGTTCGACGCGCCGATGGTCGTGGCGCGCCGCGATGCTCGCGCGATCGCTTGACGCGTGACCGGGCTCGGAACCGACGACGGTTCGCTCGCGGACGGGTTCGTCGCGGGCGCGGCTGCGCTCGCGCACGTCCGCGCCGATCCGCTGCTTCCGAGCGAGCTCGGTCCGAGTGCGGCAGCCGGCGACGCGCTGCGCGCGCGTACCGCGCATATGGGAACGCGCCTTCTCGGACGCGCTGCGGGCGTGGTTTCGTGCGCACTGAGCTTAGGCTCGGCACGTGACGACGATTGCTGAACGACGCTGCTCGACGGATGGCCGACGTCTGCTCCCCGATCTGGTCGAGCTGCGACGCCGCATCCATCGCGAACCCGAGCTCGGCCTGATCCTGCCGAACACGCAGGCCGCGGTGCTCGACGCGATCGAGCTCGCTCGGTTTCGACGTGCACACCGGCGACGCGGTCTCGTCGGTCGTCGCCGACCTTGAAGGCGAGACGACGGCCCGGTCGTGTTGCTGCGCGGCGACATGGACGCGCTGCCGATGCCCGAAGACACCGGGCTCGAGTACACGAGCACCGTCGACGGCTGCATGCACGCGTGCGGACACGACGCGCACACGGCGATGCTCGTCGGCGCGGCGCCGCTGTTGCAGCGAACGGCGCGGGTCAGCTGCGCGGGCACGGTGCGCTTCATGTTCCAACCCGGCGAAGAAGGTCACCACGGCGCGCAGGCTACATGATCGAAGAAGGCGTGCTCGACGGCGACGTCGCCGGTCGACGCCGCGTTCGCGCTGCACGTCTCGCCGAATCTTCCTTCCGGGACGATCTGGACACGCGGCGGCGCCGCTGATGGCGTCGGCCGACGTGCTCGAGATCAAGGTGACCGGCAAGGGCGGCCACGCGTCGACGCCGTACCTCGCCAACGATCCGATGCCGATCGCGGCCGAGATCGTGCAGGCGTTGCAGGTGATGGTGACGCGCCGCATCAACACGTTCGATCCCGTCGTCGTGACGATCACGCAAGATCCGCGGCGGGACGGCCGACAACGTGATCCCCGAGACGGTCGACATGCTCGGCACGCTGCGCGCGGTTTCCGGAGCACGAGCCGGGCGTCGCGCTCGATGCGATGGACAGCTCGTCGAGGGCATCGCGGCCGCGCACGGGATGCGCGCCGAGCTGACGCGTGCACCAGGGCTATCCGGTCACGGTCAACCACGACGACGAGCGCGATCGTTCGCGCTGCGAGGTCGCGACCGGATCTGCTCGGGCGCCGAGGCCGTCGGGCGGATGCCCGCGCCGGTGATGGGTGCCGAGGACTTCTCGTACGTGCTGCAGCGAGCGACCGGGGGCGATGTCGTTCCTCGGCGTGTGCCCGCCCGGGCGAGCACCCGGCGCGCGCGCACGCGTGCCACTCGAATCGCATGACGATCGACGAGGACGCGATGGCGGTCGGCGCGGCGATGTACGCGGCATCGGCGATCGAGCTACCTCGCCGATGCCGCGGAGGCGGCCGACGCGCTAACCTCGCTCGTCTCCGAGGGCGGTTAGCTCAGCTGGTTAGAGCGCATCCTTCACACGGATGAGGTCGGAGGTTCGAGTCCTCTACCGCCCACTCTTCTTGGTCTGGCCTGGCTTTCAGGCCGCATGAACATCTGCACCGAACGACGGGTCAAAAACCCGGGCCTCAAGCTTCTTCCACTTGAAGACCTGTTTGGTTCGCAGATGGACCAGTGTGAGCCGCGGCAGAACGAGTTCGATCTTGCCCCTGCGGCTGGATCTGTGACCGAAGGCACTAGCGGCCTGGTCGGCGACGGTGACACGCTCGGCCGGATCCGGCGGGCCCTCTTCGTCGGCCAGCATCGGAAGGTGATGTTGATGGGGCAGGTCAGCGAGAAGCGGCTTGAGGGAATGGACCGAGCGCCGACCGCCGACACGGAACCCGCTGGGCGCGACGACGGGGTCAAGCCGTTGATTGAGCTGGTTGGCGTCGAGAAGTCGTATCGGATGGGTCACCTTGAGTACAAGGCTCTGCGCGGGATCGATCTTCGGGTCGGCGCCGGCGAGCTGGTGGCTGTCGTGGGCCCATCGGGCAGTGGAAAGACGACGGTGCTCAACGTGATCACGGGGATTGACCGGCCGTCCGCGGGGACAGTGACGGTGGACGGGTTGCGTATCGACACGATGAGCGAAGAGGACCTGGCGGTGTGGCGCGGCGCGCATGTTGGGTTGGTGTTTCAGTTCTTCCAGCTGTTGCCGACGCTGTCGGCGCTTGAGAACGCGGTGTTGCCGCTGGACTTCGCACGCCGAGGCTCGAAGCGCGAGCGGTTCGCGCGTGCGCGGCACAATCTCGAGCTTGTCGGTTTGGGAGACAAGCTCGAGCACCTGCCGGCGGAGCTGTCTGGCGGTGAACAGCAGCGCGTGGCGATCGCTCGCGCGTTGGCGAATGATCCGAAGCTCCTAGTTGGCGATGAGCCGACCGGCAATCTTGACAGCGCGACCGCAGCCGAGATGTTCGAGCTGTTCTCGCGCCTCAACGGCGAGGGCAAGACGGTCCTGTATGTGACGCACGACCTTGGCTTGGCCGAGCGCGCGCATCGGGTCGTGTCGATCCGCGACGGCGTCGTCGTGGCGTAAGCAGCTGGCGATGTTTTCGGCGTCGACTCGTAAGTCGATCACCGAGCTAAGTCGGCGCAAGTCGCGCACGTTTTTCGCGGTTGCGACATTGGCCCTGGCGGTGGCCGGCGTCGGTCTCTTCGCGCTGCCAACGTTGATGAACCGTTCGATGGACGCGACGGTCGCGGCGGACGAGCTCCCTGACCTGACCGTGTTCACGCGTCCGATCGTTCTCGATTCGACGCAGCTCGCTGCACTCGGTTCGGTCCCAAACGTCACTGCGGTCGAGCCACGTTCGGTCTTCAGCGGGCAGGTCGACGTCGGTGCTCGCCGCGCGTTCGCGCAGGTCCGCGGCATCGCGAACTTCGCTCGACAGACCGCGAACGTGGTGCACGTCACCTCTGGTGCGGCACCGACGGCCGGCCAGGCGCTTACTGATGTCCAAAACGCGAGGCAAGGGCTTCTCGACCTCCACGCCGGCGGCACGGTCGAGATCGTCGGGGCCGATGGTGTCGTCCAGCGACTGCGTGTCAGCGGTGAAGGCCGCAACCTCGACGGTGGCCAATCCGTGACCTCCGACGGCGTGAATGTGCTGTACGCCAACATCCCAACGGTGTCGTTGCTCGGAGGCGTCAACGGGTACGAGGAACTCGACTTCCGACTCGCCGATACCTCGCCGCGCGCCGTCGCGCAAACCCTCACGGCGATACGCAGTCGACTCGCAGCCGTGCCCGGCTTTCGCGGCTTCTCTGATCTCCCGCAGACGCGGGCGGCGGGCGACTGGCCGGGCAAGAGCAAGTTCTTGACATTCACGAAGTTCTTCTACGTGATCACCGTCCTGGCGCTGTTGTCCGCGCTCGTCCTCATCGCGAACACGATCACGACGCTCGTCGCCGAACAGACGTCCGAGATCGGCATGATGAAGGCGGTCGGCGCGCGGCGCCGACAAATCGCGGTGGTGTACCTCAAGACCGCATTGCTGCTCGGCGCGCTCGGAACCAGCGTCGGCATTGTCCTTGGCCTCGTACTCGCCAACGGACTGGCGCGGTACTTCGGCTCCACGTACTACGCCGTATCCACGCACCCCAGCATCGACTGGCGCATCATCCTTTTCAGCGCGCTGATCGGGCTCGCCGCGCCGACGCTGGTGGCACTGCCCGCAATCCGGCGCGCAGTCAGAGTTCCGCTCCGTGACGCGTTGGAAGCGAGCGGCTCGGCAGTCGGCGACCAGAACACCGGCGACCGATTTCTGCGCAAGGCCCGGTTCCTGCCTCGCACCGCACAGATTGGGCTCCGCAACGTCGGCCGCCGTCAACAGCGAAGTATCGCGACTGCGCTCGTCATCGCATTCGCGGTCGGGACACTGCTCGCGATCCTCGGACTCGCGAACGGAGCCGCCGACGCAAGCCGCGCGTCGTGGAGCGACCACGGTGAAGACGTCAAGATCACCGCGCAAGGTCATCGACGCTTCGACGCGACCGCCGCGAACCTCATACGCACCACTCCGGGTGTCGCGAGCATCGAGCCGATGTTCGTCACCGACGTGAACCTCGACGGCAAAGACGCCAAGATCTGGGCCGTCGACCAGGACACCATGTTCCACTATCACCTCGCGGACGGACGTTGGTACACGCCGATCGAACAACAGAACAACGCCCGGGTCGCCGTCGTAGAACGCGACCTCGCGCGCGTCACGAACGCACACGTCGGTGACACCATCACCGTCCAAACCGCCGCCGGACCCGTCGCGTTCCACGTGATCGGCATCTCCACCAACCAACAAGAAAACGGGACTGCGTTATACGTACCGCTCACGACAATGCACGCGCTATCGGCGGGCGTGGCCGCCGAAGACAACGACTACTGGGTACGAACCACATCACACAGCCACCCGCTCATCGACATCACAACACGACGCATCGAAGACACCCTCGCCGCGCACGGATACCCCAACTACAGCGAAATCAAATACGTCAAACTCACCAACGAGGTCGCGAGGAACCGAACCATTACCACGACGCTCGCCATCGTCGGCTTCCTGATCGTCGCGATCAGCATGGCTGGCCTCGCGAGCGCGCTCACCACCAGCGTCTTGGAACGCAGACGCGAAATCGGCATCTTGCGCTCCATCGGCGCCCGTGCCCGAGATGTGCGCCGCATCTTCGCCAGCGAAACCATCGCGCTCGCCGCAATCGGCTGGCTCATCGCGATCCCCCTCGGCTATCTGTTCGAACGCTTTTTGCTCTGGATGCTGAAGAGCGTCGCTAACCTCGACGTGCCGTTCACCTTCCCGCTGCGTTACGTCGCGCTCGCTCTCGTCGGCACCATCGTTCTCGCCCTGGTCATCACGTTTCTGCCCATCAGACGCGCAACGCACTGCCGGCCCGGCGACGCGCTCCGTTACGCCTAACTCGGACGGCCACAACAGACACCGGGACTGTCCAACTGTCCCGGGACCACTCGCAATAACGCGCGTCGCGGATGTCGAGGCTCCTCACGCGTGCAACGAACGATGAATCGCGGGCGTCTGATCCGGCGTTATGGGACGCGGTAGAGCGCGGAATTTCGTGGCCTTCGGCGTACCCCGCCGCGGTAACGAGAAGGAGATCGGCCTGCGAATCGGCGACGGTTTGTCCTTGCATGTTGATTGGTCGGTACATCCGATCGGCCCCTGGCCGCGGACCTAAGCCTCTGTTGCGAATGGGTCGGGCGGCGCAGCATGAGTCGTGGTGCCGTACCGAACGCGGCGCGGCCGTAGAACCAGGAGGCAGCATGACTGCCACGAGTACGAACGCAAGCGTTTCTCCAAGAGCCCCTGAGAAGCGAGAGGTGTCTCGCGAGGAGGATCGCGGCTCAGGGTGGCTGTTCTTTGCGGGCACGATCCTTGGGCTCGCCGGCCTGATGCGAATCCTCGATTCGATCTGGGCGTTCCGCTACCACGGTGCGCTGCCCGACAATCTGCAAAACGGCGTGCTCGGTTCCAATCTGCATAACTACGCGTGGGCGTGGCTGATCGTCGGCGTGGTGCTCCTCGCGTCCAGTTTCTTCGTCCTCACGCGCTCGCAGTTCGCCCGATGGATCGGCTTCATCGCGGCCACGGTCGGCGCACTGAGCGCGATGACGTGGATGCCGTACTACCCGATCTGGTCGCTCACATACGTCGGTGTCGCAGTTCTGACGTTCTATGCACTCGCGCGCTACGGCGGCCACGAAGCGATGTGACCGACCGACGGCCGTGTCCGCGACGAAGTGAAAACACCTCTCCCGGGTGGCGGAGCGAATCCGACCGACGGGGATGAGTGTTGTATCTGGCCTCGCTCGCGGAAACTTTCGAAGCGTCTGTGCCTGTAGTTCGCACGCAACGTTCAAGAGGAGTTGGCAATGGCAGAAGCCGCAATTGATGAACTCGGTCCGGTGGACTACCTCGTCGTCGAGTTCCCTGGCAGCAAGTTCAACGGAGACATCGCACCCACGCTCGTCGACCTCGTCGACCGCGGAACCATCCGTGTGCTCGACTTGATCATGATCACGAAGGACGCCGACGGTTCGTTCGACGCACTCGAGCTGGACGACGTCGAAGATGGCGCGCTCGGGGAACTGCACCGGCTCGAAACCGAGATCGCCGAGATCCTGAGCGCAGACGACATCGCGAATGTCGCGGCGGCGCTCGAGCCGGGGAGCACGGCCGGAGTGCTCGTGTACGAGAACCTCTGGGCCGCGCCGTTCGCGTCGGCAGTACGGCACTGCGGCGGCCAGCTCGTCGCAAGTGGCCGCATTCCGGTCCAGGCGTTGATCGCCTCATTCGAAGCCGACGAAGAAGAAGGAGCTTGACATGCCCATGGCTGCACGACGTATGGCTCGTCGCGGTGCGATCGGTGCGCCTGTCGCGCGCACAGCCGCGGTGGTCGGCACCGCCGCGGTTGTCTCGCACGGTGTGAACCGACGCCAAGACCGCCGCGACGACCGCCGCGACCGGCGGTAGTCGAACCTCAACGCCCGAAAAGAAGGAGTTGTTGTAGCGAACTTCCCTTTCGCGCTCTTTCGTGCTCGTATCCGTGATCAAGTTGGTAGTCGAGGTTCATCGCGGCGTTGATGCGGGCCACGACTGTCTCTACCGCGGCATCGTGAGACTTTGAACGCTCGAAAGAACGCTTCCAATCGGCACTCTGTGCGGTCTGCATGTGATTCGCCACGCGACGGTTTGCGATCTCTTCTTGTTCGGCATTTGTTGCGCGTGTCGTCGCGAGTGCCATTGACGGGGGCACCCTTTGCTGAAAGGGTCCGGTCGCATGACAAGACTTGTCATGCGAGAAAGGAACCATGTTCCTCTTCAGTAGAACGGCTCGCGTTGCCCCTGGCAACACGAAGGCGGCGATGACGTGGGCGGCCGCGGTCACCGAGAAGGTGAACCAGATTTCGGGCTTACCGGTTGGTCTGTACATGCAGACTTTCTCGCCCGAGGTCGGCAGACTCGCATGGAGCACTTTCGCACCAGACCTCGTGACGCTCGAGACGGCGAATGACAAGCTCACAGCCGACGAGGGTTACCTGTCGCTGATTGACTCGGGCGCCAAGTTCGCGCTGGGCGGAGCGGACGATCTGCTGTCGCAGATCGTCTACGGGGCACCCGACCCGAACCGACCGATCGAGTACGTGTCGACGGTCGCGACGACGTGCGCGAACGGTGGTGTCATGCGCGGCATCGAGCTCGGCGTCGAGATTGCACAACGGGCCGAGAAGGTCACCGGCGTCACCGGCCTCTTCGGCGTGAGTGCGACCGGCAACTACGGCGCAGTGGGCTGGATCACTGGCTATACCGACGTCGGCGAAATGGAACGCGCGGAAACGACGCTCGCTGCCAACGCTGACTTCGGCAAGTTCGTGGACAAGAACGTGCCTGGCGTCTACACCGACGACCCAACGGCGACGCAGCAGCTCATCTTCCGCAAGATCGGCTAGCGACCGACCAAAGTCGTCCATCGGCGGGTGCGTGGTGTCACATGGCATCGCGCACCCGCCGGTGCTCGTTCTCGCCTTGCGCCCGAAACCGGCCGGATTCGTTTCCCGGCCCAATCGAAGGCTGTAGGAACGACGACGACGATGGTTGCGCCGGTCGCGAACGTACGACACGAGTGCGCTCCGCGGCGGCGTGTTGATTGGTGGGGGAGCTGTAACTCCTGCCGCGTGCACTGACCGGCGCGTTCGCAATATCGCTTCCGAACGGCCATGCTGTTCGCGACCGAACTGCGAGCAACTCTCGCGAAATGAGGCTGCCGTGTGAACACGATGACGGCAGTTTTCGCGCTCAATCGACGCGGATTGAATGTGCGGCGCGCGCTTGAGGTCGTCGGGGTGCTGCTCGTGCCGCTCCTTGTGCTCGGAGTGCTCGACAAGGAGAAGTATTGGCTGAGCCTCGCGTTTGGCATCTTGTTCGTCGCGCTCAGCGACCCGGGTGGGACGTATCGCGTGCGCGTCCGCGAGATGGCTTGGGTGGCGATCGTCGGTACGTTCCTCACCGGGTTGGGGTTCGCGATCGGCGGCGGCCCGTGGGGTTGGGTCGTGCTCGCGGCGTTTGTGGTGACGTTCGTCGCGGGTCTCGCGCTCGAAGTACGGGACGCACCGCTTCACGTCGGCGATGATGCTCAACTCGTGGTTCCTCGTCGCGATCGCGGTCCCTGCTGGTGCGCATCTCGACCGAGCACATTCGGGATGGGCGCAACAATCGCTCGCATGGCTTATCGGGGGCGCGGTGTGGATCGCGCTGACGTTCATCCGTTGGATCGCGCGAGGCAAACACGCGCAGGCCACGCACTTCTCGGAGATTCCGGCCGACATGACGACGACGGCATTGACCCGTCCGGTCGTGCTGTTCACGTTGATCAAAGCGCTCGCGGTAACGATCGCAGTTGCGATCGCGTTCGGTCTGCATTGGCCGAACGCCGACTGGATGCCCATTGCGACGCTGGCCGCGATCAAAGGCACCCTCGGACAATCCGCGCTCGCGGCCGAACAGCGCCTCATCGGCGCGATCATCGGAGCTGGAGTTAGCGAGCGTGTTCCTTGTGAGCGTCGACAACAAACATGTGCTCGAAGCGGTCATCATCGTGCTCGCAGCGCTCGCGGGTTCGGTGCGTAGCGTCAACTACGCCATCTACTGCTCCGCGATGGCAGCCCTGGTACTGATTGCGGCGGGGCTGGGGAATCCGACGAGCTACAGCGCAGAGATCAACCGCGTTCTGTTCACGCTCGCCGGCGTCGGGCTCGGCTGGCTTGTCATGGAACTCGTGGACCGCGTCCAAAAGGCGAGCGGCAAGGCGCCGGCATGATGAGGACCGAGAGGGCCCGCGCGTGTCGGACGTAGGCGACCGTCGTCATGGTGTTGACCTTGCAGCGCGTGGGGAGTACCGCTTCGGTCTTGTCTTGATCTTGTTGCTCGCGACGTTCGTGTTCTTGATGGCGGGGAGCACTGCGAAGTGGACTCGGCCCGTCAGCGTGGGTTTGATGGGAGCAACGTTGCTTGCGTCATTGTTCGCTGCTGATGTTTCGCCTCGACTGCGGCGTGTGGCCGCGGTGGTGGCGTTGGTTGCGTTCGCCGGTTCGCTCTCGCTCGTCGCGTTCGGCAAATCGGGTGAGGGCGCGGCCGCGCTGCTCAATGCGGCACTGGTCTTTCTCGCGCCGATCGCGATCGCAAGATCCGTACTGCGGCGGCGAGTGATTGACGCACGAACCGTGCTGGCCGCGCTCTGCGTCTACGTCCTCTTCGGGATGCTGTGGGCGTTCATCTTCACAACGATCGGGGACTTCGGCTCGGCAGCATTCTTCGCGCAGCCGGTCAAACCGACGAGCGCGGACTACCTCTACTTCAGCTTCATCACCCAACTCACAGTCGGCTACGGCGATCTCACCGCCGCCGGGAATCTTGGCCGGGCGTGCGCAGTCCTCGAAGCGCTCCTCGGAGAGATCTACCTCGTAACCGTCGTCGCACTGGTGGTCTCGCGCATCGTCCCCCGCTCCGCCAACGAGGGCGCATCGCCCCCAGACGACTAATCAAAGTTGATCACCTGGCCAATGCAGGGACGGGCGCATGTGCCTAACCCTTCGATGTGTCGAGTACGTCGTCACTCATCGAAGAACGCGACCGTGAACTCTGGCAACTCTTTTCGAGCCGGCTCTTACTTTCGGTCCTCAACGCGGAATCGCAGTTGAGTTACGACGAGATCGGCCAGATCCTCGGCATGGCCGTCGGGAGCATCGGTCCCACACGAGGACGCTGCCTCGAACGCCTCCGCCGATTGGCCGCAAATCGAGACATACACACGAACTCGGGGAGCTCGTGACCGGCTGAGCCGGGTGCGGCTCTCCGCGAGCCGGCGGCGTTTCGGCAGTTACGCGAGCTGCGCCCGAACGCGTGTATCTGCGCGAGATCATCAAGGCTCTTTACTGGCGTCGGAACGGACGACCTTCCGCAAACCTTCCTACGGCCCGGATCCTCGTCCGTTCCGACGCAAGTTGCCCTGAGAAGGCAACCGGGCAGGGCGCGCCCAGGTAAGGGGTAACGCGAGCGTTGAACCGCGCCCCGACCAAGGAACGGTGTGATTCCCGGAGGCCACAACTGGCTTTGACGGGAACACCGCTCACCTGGTTTGTACCGTCGGTTCATCCGAGTCCTTTCCCCAGAAAAAGGAGTAACAGGGAACGACCTCGTTGATACCAGAGACGTTTGAGACATACGTGTTGACGGTTATCAAGCGCCAGCCCGCGTCCGCCCAGTCCGCGAGGTGAGCGTTCACCGCGTCATTGCTCGGGTTTGCCAAGAACGAAGACTGGTACATCACTGCAGCGCACCCTATACGGCGCTATCGGCGGGTGGTTCAGAAGGACTGGTCCTTGACTGTCCCGACCTACAGATACCAAGGCCCGCACGATCCCGAACCGCACACGGCTATCGCGGAGCGCTACGAACGCGATACCGAACACCCCGAGCAGTCTCGTTCATCAGCGTCACGTCTATAGATAGATGGCGACGCCAGCTACCGCCCCAGCAGTCTCAACGTGCTTGTGCAATGGAGTTGACCCGGCTTCTTTGACACTTGATCCTGTGCGTTGCGCAGGGGAACACCCGATGGGTCGGGCGCGGGCGACACCCAAAAAAGAGATCCGCCACTCCGCCGCTCGCGGTATTCACGTTCGGTCTGCTTGATCGCGGAACAGAGTCGTCCTCGTCCCGAACGAAGACGCGAGTCACACGAAACTCTTACTCGCTTTCGTTTACGCTGTCTTCGAGTCGGAAACGGCGTGGTCTTCCGATCAGGCTGGGCACTACCTAGCCCCGGAAGAGGGCCGGAGTACGGCTCTGAGTCGAGGCGGTGTTGTTCCAAACCCCTGGGTTGCATCGGTCGCTGAACCGGGGCGGCACCGCCTCGACTTTTGCGTGCCCCGGTAGCCCCGCCGTGGCCTCAAGTAGCGTCAATCGATGTGAGCGTCGACGACGATGTACGCGAAGCGCTCAAGACGATTGCGCAGTTCGGCGACCCGCCGTTCTTTCGTGTGCGCGACATCGCGAAGATCTGCCGCGAAGTAGGTCTGTCCTATAGCGACGACGAGGTGACCGCCGCGCTCGATCGCTCGCCGTCGGTCGTGCCCGGTTATATGGAGTGGTACTTCGCCGGCGACGCCGCGGAATCTCGCGTGCGCATCTATCGACTGAAGGCCTGAAGGACAGCGGCGCGGAACGCTCGTGTGTCACACAGCGAGGGATTGTGTGTAGGTGCACACCGCCGCTCGTCCGGCGCCCACAAGCGAGTGTTCTTGCAGCGACCGTTGCCGGTGCCGAATGGAATGCAACGACTCGATCATCCGTTCCGTCGAATGATCAGTCGAGCAGGCTAGGAACTGCACGAACAAGGTCAGTACGGCGGAGGTGCTGCGTGATCACCTGGATCCTTCACACGTTCGGAATGGATGACGGTTCCGGCGCTTGGTATCTGTTCTGGAGCGGCATCGTCGGCGACTTGGCGTTGTTCGGCACGCTGTTCGTGTTGATCCGGCGGCTCAACTGTCATGCGAGCGGCTGTTGGCGCCTTGGCATTCACCACGTCATCGGCACTCCGTACGTGACGTGCCGCAAGCACCATCCGTGCGTTCCCGATGGGAAGGTGACGGCCGAGCACATCGCGCAGGTGCACCAAGGTGCTGTCGCGACCGGACTCGCGATGGCCGACAAGCACTATGCCGACGAGCAATCGACGGATGCAATGAGCGCGTAAGCGCACTTTCAGTCGACGACAACCGAATCGCCGGCGCGTATCTCCCCCGCGCGCACAACCTCGGCATAGACGCCGACGCACGGGTAACGCGTCCCGATGCCGGGATCCAACGCGTTGTGCTTCGTGATCGCGCGGAGCACGTTCTGATCCGCGGGCGCGTCTTCCTGTTCGAGCGTGGTCATCACACAACGCGGCACGACGATGGACACGGCCAGCTGCACTTCACCGACGGTCAGCGTCTTGCCCGGCCACGCGTTCTCGACGAAGCCGTCGTTGTCGGTTTCGATCACGAGGTTCGGCCGGAAACGCTGCGGGTCGAAGCGAACATCCGGTTCGAGTTCGGCGAGCGCGCGACACGTGCCCGTCGTCACGATGTGCACGCCGCCGAAATTGAAGAAGTTGTTGTTCGCGCTCATCGGCAGGCCGCCGTCGATCAACTCTTCGCCGTCGACCTCCCAACTCGGCATGCCGAAGTACGGATCGGCGCCGTCCTTGAGGTCGCGCAACCAGACTTCGTCGAACAAGGCATTCGGCGGGGGAGTCGACGCGACGGTTACCGCGCGTCCGAAGAACGCGCTGAGTCGCCCGGCGAGTGCAGGGTCGTCGACGTCGAGCGCGGTGCCATCGGGGAACGCAATCGACACGTTCACGGCTCCGGTGGTGGCGCGGAGTTCGAAGATGCGACCCCACCGTTTCGGTCGCTTCACACTCACAACCCGGCCGGTTTCAGTATCGATCAGCGCGTACTGCCGATCGCCGACGACGCCGCCCTTCGTGAAGGTCGCTGCCGCGAGCTTCTCACCGAGCATCGACTTCACCGGGTAGCGCCTGATCGTCTCGATCCGGCCGACGGTTGTCGTCACGCTCTACAGCTTGCCCGCTGCGGCGCGATCAAGGCCATGCGACCAGTGCACTTCCTTGTGCGGCGACGGCCGGAGACGACGCGCGTCTCCGGCCATCGCGTTGACCGTTCAGGTCACGACAACTCCGGCGGGCGTCGCACCGACCGGAAGTGACGTGCTCGGAAGCTCAGTCAGCACGCCGCCGTTCACGGCGAACACGCCGATCGTTGCGACGCGGCTTTCATCGACGTAGAGCGTGCGGCCGTCAGGGCTCAGACGAGCGTCGACCGCCCCCATGCCGGCTTGCGAACCAACCGGCGTACTGCCGAGCAGCGTCAACGAGCCGTCGTGCGCGATCGCGTACCGAGAGATCGTTCCCGAAGCCGTGTTAACGGTGAAGAGGAACCGGCCGTCGTGGCTGATCTCAATCCAGCAAGGTGCAGTTTGCATGTCGGCGAACGGTGACGACCCGATCGACGAGAGCGTGCCGTCGCTTGCTGCGTGGAACGCAGACACCGTGCCGTTCCCCGTTCCGCCGTGCGCGTTCGATACGAAGAGTTGGCTCGGATTCGTCGGCCGGAACTCGCTCCCAAACGGTCCCGCGCCCTGGGCGGCAAATGGCGAGCCCGGTGCGGCATTCAGCCGGCCGTTGCGACCGACCGCGAAGCTGTCGATCTGCGACGTGCCGACACGAGTGCCGACGAGGTTGCTTCCGGTCGTGTTGAAGAAGACGTCGCCGGGCTGCGCGTCGGCGGGAAGAGAAACCGTGGAGTCGCGAAGCGGTCGCAGATGGCCGCCCCGCGTCAATTTGAAGCCCGTGTAGTTCGAGTCGGTCGTGCCGGCATTCGCGACATAGACCAAGTCGCCGTGTACAGCGATGCTGACGGGCGTTGACCCGTTGGATGGGCTGACGCCATCGGGCCGCAACTGCAGACTGCCGTCGTTGCGGATACGCAACACCGAGATCTCGTTGCTGCCCGCGTCGACTGCGAGGAGATAACGGCCGTCGCTGCTCTCTTGCAGCGCTCCCTGCGACGCCAGTCCCGCGCCAGTACCGGCGCCACCGATGTTGAATGGTGAGCCGGGAACGGAGGAGAGTGAGCCGTCGGCGTGACGATCGAACGCGGCGATGGTGTTCGTGCCCGACGTGTTGTCGTTGACATACACGTGCCCGACAACCGCAGATCTTGCGGGCGATGCCGCGGCTGGGATTGCTGTCGCGCCAACCGTCAGACCGGCGCAAGCCGCGACGAAGAGCGCGAGAGTTCGGAATCGCATGGTGCTCCTTCGGCAAAGGGTGTGTTTCGATGGCCGCCCAAGCGTCGACCGGCGCCTGTCGTGTGATCGATGTTCAGTTCGTCGGTCGGTCTCGTCGATGGAACACGAGCCGCCGCGAACAATCAATCCGCGCGCGCGAGTTGATAGCGAACCTTTAGATCTGCACGCCTGGAGTGTGAGGACGCCTACTCGGCCGCGCGCATTGCGCGCGCCCTGTGTGGTTTGTCTTTACAACGACGTTACTTATCGGTGCACGCGAGCACGCGCCACCATGACGCCGCCGGTTGCGAGCAAGAGCACGGCGACGAAGACCATCGGTTCGGTGTCGCCGCCGGTAAATGGCAACTGCTCGCCCGTCGGCGACGTCGCGATGCTCGTCGTCGACGGGTCGAACGATGTCGATGTCGATCCGAGCGGCGCGATGCTCGTCGTTGTCGACGACTGCACCGTCGTACCTTCGCTCGCGATCGACGTCGTGGTCGACGACGCGGGTGGTGTGCAATCGAATGGCAACCACGTGGTGACACCCGTGCCGATGTTCCACGTGTACGCAAGGAATCCAACCTTGCCGGCGACGAACGAATGCACGTCGACGAGGAAGGTGCCGGGCGCGCCGCCCACGTAGGGCACGACGTCGGCAGCGTCGTCGTGCACCGGCACAGCTCCGGTGTCGGCGCGGTCGTGCCGTAGACGAAGTGGAGGGTGACGAACACGAATGACGGCGGGTCGACGATCACCGTTTCGCAGGCGGTCGAGAACGCGGGCGGCAGCGGCGGGCGGACCGAAGTTGGTATTGCCGTCGAACGTCGATCCGTCGGTGTAATGCGCAGGTACGGCGTTGGCCGTTCCGGCCATCAGCAAGACCACACCAACGATTGCAAGCAGGGCGCCCACCCTCGATTTCATTGCGGTCTCCTCGTTACCGGGCTCCCCGCGGCCGACCACTTTGTGGCAGCTTCCTTCCGCTGCGTGGCCGAAGCAAGCCGCGGCGAAACAGTCCCGTACTGAACCGGCGCCGTGCGCTTCGGGCCGTAAGGTCGGCCTCGGAAATCTCGACCGCGGACGACGGAGACAACGGTGGGTTTGCTGCGACACCACGACAACGACGACGAACTGGGCCCGTCGCACTTCCGCATGCGCGAGAAGATGTTCGCGATCGGCGACGACTACTGGATCGAGAACGGCCACGGCGACAAAGTGTTCAAAGTCGACGGCAAGGCGTTTCGCATTCGCGACACGTTCGTCCTCGAAGACCTCAACGGGCACGAGCTCCTGAAGTCGCACGAGAAGAAGTTGACGATCCGCGACAAGATGGAAATCGAGCGCGACGACAAGACGATCGCGACCATCAAGAAGGCGATGATCTCACCGATCCGCGACCGCTTCGTCGTCGAGATGGACGGCAAAGACATCGAAGTGAAAGGCAAGATCGCCGACCACGAGTACAAGATGGAACGCGACGACGACAAGATCGCCGAAGTGTCGAAACGTTGGTTCCGCATCCGCGACACCTACGGCATCAAGATCGAGCCCGGCCAAGACACCGCGCTCTTGCTCGCGATCTCCGTCTGTGTCGACCGAATGAGTCACGACTGACGACCGAAGGTACGACGTGGCGGAAGGATTGTCGCCGGCCGAGGTCGGCAAGGAAATCGGCGAGCACAACGCGCATGCGGGCGCGCTCCACGAGACACGCGACTGGGCACTCGTCATCACCGAGGCGGTACTGCTCGCGATCGTGGCGATCGTTGCCGCGTATTCCGGCTACGCGTCGGCGAAGTGGAGTACTGAGTCGCGCTTGAAGCTGGCCAAGGCGTCGACGGCGCGCACCGAGGCGAGCAACGCCAACCTCGACGCCCTCTCGAAACGCAACTTCGACTCCACGACCTTCGACGCCTGGTTCTCGGCGTACGTTGCTGGAAACCAAAGCGCGATGAAGATCGCGGCGCGACGCTTCAGTCCTGAAATTTCGCGCCGCGTTCGACGCGTGGCAAGCGACGCATCCCGAGACCAATCCGAACGCGCCGCCCGGACCGACGTACATGCCGGAGTACAAACAGCCGGACCTCGATCGGGCGAACGAACTCAACGCCGAAGCAGATCGGCTCTACACCGAAGGTGCAACGGCGGGAACCAACGCCGACGATTACGTGCGCGTCACCGTCTACCTCGCGACCGTGCTGTTCCTCGTCGCGATCTCCGGGCACTTCAAGTTGCGCGGGGCGCGCATCGGGCTCATCACGGTCGGCATTGTCGTGCTCATCGCCGCACTGGCGACACTCGCTACGCTGGCGCGCCCGCCCGCGTGACGCTGCGTCGCGACTCGCGAACGCGCGAAGCTGCAAGCGATGAGCGCGCCGAACTGGGCCGAGCAAGTCACCGCGATTGCGACCGCGATCGGAGCCGTCGGTCTCGTCAGCGCGATCGGTGCGACGATCTTCGCCGCCCGCAGCGTGCAGGAGGCGCAGCACAGCCGGCAAGCCCAGATGGCTACCGACTTCCTGCGGCGGTGGAACGAAGAGCCCCTCGTCGAGACGCGCCGGCTCGTCGCCACGTACAAGACGAAGGAAGAACTCGCGACGGCCTTTCAGCGCCACATCGAGAACAACGACGTCGAGGCGTACATCCTCTATCGCGAACTCGACTTCTTCGAACAGCTCGGAGCGGCCGAGGCAACCGGCGCGATTCACTTCGAGCTGATCCAGCTTTTGCTGGGTGATCGCCTGGTCGAGCGCTACGACATGTGGAAGCCCTCGATCGACGCCATGGGCACCGACGTCTATCCCATGTTCGGCCGCCTCGCCGAGAAAGTCCGCCGTACGCAGCACGCATGACCGTACGCTTCATCCTGACGTGAACATGCAAGCGACGAAGCCTCCGGGACCGACGACCCGCCTGTCGATCGTGATCCTCGTGGTCGGGCTCGTGGTCGCGATCTTCGGTTTCGTGAAGGCGATCGGCCCGATCGTGCGCGCGTTCAGTCCGACGGTGCCCTTCGCCGCGACCGGTACGCACGGCGTCGACATCACGCACACCGGGCAGTACGAGATCTACGAACAGACGTCGGAGAGCGGCTTCAGCTTCGGCGACGACAGTGGCGCCACCACAATCACGCCGGACGAAGTCACGATCACCGGACCCAACGGTGAGCCTGTGACTTCAGAAGCGCGCGACCGGGCGACGGAACGCGTGACGGTGGACGGTGTGGTCTACGTCGGTGTCGTGCGTTTCCACGCGGGGAGTAAGGGCGAGTACACGCTCAAGTTCGCGACGCCGGCAACAGGAGAGGCGCACGACGTGGTCGTCGGCCGGTCCGTGCTCGACTCGCTGCGAGCCGGGCTGCCGTGGTGGGGACTCACGGTCCTCGGCGGAGGCGCGTTCGTCGCCGGCGTCGTCATGTGGATCGTCGGCGCGTCGCGCCGGCGTCGGTGGCGCGACCTTGCGTACGGGGCCTACGGCGGCTTCGCACCCGCCGGCTATCAAGCCGTCCCCGCCGGTTGGTACGCCGATCCCGCGGGCAGCGGAAGGCTGCGGTACTGGGACGGCGCCAACTGGACCGAACACTTCAGCTGACGACCGGCGGAACGGCCGCGCCGGCAACGGCCGCGCCGGAACTCGATCAGTCGGTGTGGGCCAGGCTCGCGAAATCGAGCCGCAGCGCGACGTCGGTCGTCGAGCCGTTGACCGCCCAGCGGGCGATCTCGTCCATCGCGGTCACGAGCACGATCTGGCGGCGGCGGCCGTGCGCGACCAAGCGGTCGAAGGCGCGGCGGCGGGCAGCCGGCGCGAACGCGTCGAGCACACCGTCGACAACGAGCGGGCGCACATAGGCCGTGTCGTCGAGTTCGGCGAGCGCGCGCGCGAGGATGCGGTCGGCCCGCTCGGGTTCGAGCTCCGCGAGGTCGACCTTGTGTTGCGCGTACTGCGCGAGCGCGACGCGCTCGTCGTCGGACATCGATTCGTTGCGCCGCGCTTCTTCGAGCTCCATCCGGAGCTTGTGGCAACGCTGCTCCGCCATCGAGACGACGGTGGCGGCTTCGCGGATCGCGACGTCGAACGTCGTGTCACCGAAGCCGGTGCCGACCATCGACAAGTCTTCGAACGACGATGCACCGAACTGGGCGAGGAACTCGTCGAACTCGGCGCGGCGCGAGTTTGCCTCTCGACGCGACCGGCGCCGCTGTTCCCATTGGTCGACGTGCACCGAGTACTGCCATTCGTTACGAAGACGTGACGCTTCCGCAAGATCGGCGGGGTCGACGCGCGGCGCGTTGTCGTGCGCGCGTCCGAGGCGGACCTTCGCCTCACCGAGCACGCGTTCCCAGCGGTGCAACTCTTCGGCGATCTGACTCGAACCGCGCGGGCGCGCACCGGGCTTGCCGATGTCTTGGCCGGCCGCAATCGCGCGCAACATGTCGGCGCGCAACGGTTCCGGCAACGGCAACGCCCGGACACCACGCGGCAAGTCGTATGTGCGCGCCGGAGTGTTGTCGATCTCGAGCAACGTGTCGGGCGGCGCGTTCACGCCGAGCAGTGAGACGACCCAGCTCGCAAGGCCGGGGCGCGAGTCCGCGAGCACCGTCAGGCGTTCGTGGAAGCGAATCTCGCCGTCACACGTCGCCGGGCCACCGGCCGCGACGAGTCGCAGCACATGCGGCGCCGCTGTGCGCCCGACACCAGCCATCCGTGTTTGTCCCCCACTGGGCGAAAAAGCCGACTACTCCCTTGCGGGCAGCGTACCGCGCGTTGTGGTGACCGGTCCTGCCCGGTCGGAAGATTTTGGGCGAGCGATACGCCCTCGTCACAAGGCTGCTGTGGCCCCTGTTGGCGGTGTGCGGCTAGGGGAGCATGGGGGGCGTGCCGCGAGGATTCGATGAACGCGGAGGGTGCGCAAAAGGGGCGCTCCGGGTAACCTGGCGATACAGCGCGAATGCGACGGCCGGGCGGAAATGGGGACGGGGCCGGGATGCAATCTGGGGGGACGCAGCGCGAACACGGACGTCCTGATGTTGCCACGCGCCTACGGCTCCTTTCTCTGGAAATGCCTGACGGTCGCCTGGATCTGGGCGGTGGCGTGTCGTGTGTCGCGACCGACGCAGCAACCCGACCGCTTGCGGCCGAATCGATCGCACGCGCAGTTATCGGACCGCGCCAACGCGAGATCGACGGGACCATCGAGATCGCCGGCCGTTTCGTTTCGCTGCAGAGTTTGCCGGCGCCGTTGTTGCGCCCGAGCGCGGCGGCCACGATCGACGGCGCGTTGTTCGACGAGTTGTGGCGCGCCACGAGCGCGCAACAACGCGCCGACCTCGAAGCCGCGCACGCGCAGCGACGGCTGGATCGTCATCGGACGGACGCCGCGATCGAACGGGCACGTGGACGTGCCAACGCGCTCGCCGCGCGCGCGACGAGCGTGCCGCCCGCTCCGGTTTCGGTCGCCGCGCCGTTCACCGCGCTGGTGCCAGAGCCGGTTCTCGCAGTCGCACCGGTCGTCGACACCGTCACGCCGGTGGTCACCGCGATGCTCGAGGCGCTCGACGCGTTCGGGCCCGTGCCTTCGCCCGCCGCGCTCCGGCTTGCTGACGCATTCGACGAACTCGCGGCAACCGCACCGCCGCCGCCCGTTGCCGCGTCGGATGTCGATCTCGGCGCCGCGGAACAACGCGTCGAGGCTGCCCGCGCTCGCGTTGGCAAGCGTTGCCGGTGGGATGTTGCCGCAGGCCCGGGCGCGCATCGAGACGTGTCATCGTGCCGTCGTCGAGACCGAACGCCTGTTGTTCGAAGCGGGGAAGAAGGAACGGCCCGATGCGCTCACGCAGTACCAAGCCGCGCTGGCCGACGAGCGGACCGCGCTGAACGACGCCGGTGTCGACTCGTACGCCTCGTTCCTGGTCACGACCGCGGCCGGCGTCGTGCCCGTCGATCTCGAAGGACGGCTGCGCGCCGAACTCGATCTCGCGCACGCGGAAGCGACACTGGAACAGGCGCGCAACGCGGTCGACCCGACGCGTGCGCGCTTGCACGAGGAGCGCGATCTCGAGTTGCGCGCTCGTGCCGCCCAACTGCTCGGTCGTTTCCCCGGCGCCGATCCCGCCGCCGAGTTGCGGGCATTGCGGGTCGAACATCCGGACGCGACCGCGGCGCGCGACGCGCTCCGACAAGTTTTGACCCAAGCTGGCGAGGCGCCGGGCGACGACGTCGTCGCGCAAGCACGCGCGTTCCTCCAGCGCCGGGCCGAGGAAGCGGCTGCCCCGGTCGCGCCGGTCGCGCCGATTGTCGAGACGGTGCCCGCGCCTCTGCCGGCCAGCCGGGTCGACGATCTCGCGAAGGAACAGCGCGCGCTCGATGTGGAGCTGCACGCGCTGCTCGACGAACGAGCTGCGCACGAACAGGCGCTCGCCGCGCTCGAAGCGCGGTTGGAAGCGATGGACCAGTTGCGCACGTTGTCGCTCCACCAACTCGATGTCGACACGGTCCTCGCGCTCGTCGGCGTGATGCTCGACCGCTACCGCAATGCCGAGTTGCTCGCGGGCCGGCTGCCGGTTGTCCTCGACGGCCCGTTCGACGAGCTCGATCCGCGCGTGGTCGCGTTGGTTGCCCACCAGCTGGCGGCGGCGAACGACGTACAGACGATCGTGGTGACCGGCGAGCGCGCCGTCGTCTCGGCGTTCGCAAGCGTCGGTGCCCGCACCGTCGTCTGGCCGTTGACCGGCGCCGCTCCCCGCTACATGGCGGCTCCTGTGCCCGCGCCCGAGCCGGCCGCGGCTCGCACCTACGACCTTTCGATTCCGTCGATGTGCGGCCTGCATCCCGACAAGGTTGCGGCGGCCGAGTGTGCGCATTGTGGCCGGGGGAGTTGCGTCGACTGCCTCGTCTACGTGCCCGGCGAGTCCGACCTCTGGTGCGTCGGCTGCGCCGAAGCGCTGCGTTCCCGCAACCTCAAGCTCTTACGCCGCCGCGGCGCCTGATCCCTCCGAGGCGTCGTATAGCCCGCCTCAGCGATGCTCAGCGACGCATCGGGATAGCGTCGGTGGCATGGCGACACCTGAACAGATCCGCGCTGCTGTAGACGCATACATCGAGCGCAGCAACGAAAACGACAAAGCCGCGGTCGTCGCGATGTTCGCGCCCGACGCCACGTGGTACGACCCGGTCGGTCAGCCGCCGCACGTCGGCCGCGACGGAGTCGCCGAGTTCTGGGACCAGACCCGCATGATGGCGGACCGCATCGAGATGAAGCCGCGGGACGTCATCGTCGCCGGCGGCGAAGCGGCGATGATTATCGAGATCCACGCGACGATTGGTGGAAACACGATGATCATGGATTGCGTCGAGACGTTCGAACTCGACGACGACGGGCTGATCTCCCTTGTCAAGGCGTACTGGGACATGGGCAACGCACGTTCACAAAGCGCGTAACTCTCGACACGCTGCGGCGAAAACGTCCGATTCGTCCCCCTGTTTCGGCGCGCGCCGGAGAGGCCGACTTTCCCAACGGGCCTGACTTCGGCCACAATGTATTGGCGATGAACGTCGAGTCCCGTGATTCCGTCTCGCTGAAGCCCGCCGAGCTCGATGAGGTCGGCCAAATCTTCGCTGCCAACGGCTTCCCGATCACCGACGAGGAGCTCGATCGCCAGGTCGAATCCTTCCCGCTCGTGGTCGTTGCATCACTCGATGGCGAACTCCAGGGCATGATGCTCGGCTCGCTCGAACGCATCGGTGGAACGCCGTCGATCCTGTGGGGCATGGGCGTTGTCCGCAAGGGCAAGAACGCGTCCGACACGTTGAAGACGATGACCGGTGAGCTCACCCGGCGAGCCGCGATCTCGTTCCCCGACGAGGACGTGCTCGTCGCGGCCCGCCTCGCGCAGCCAAGCTGTTACGTCTTGTTGCAGAGCTACGCGGACGTCGTCCCGCGGCCCGGGCTACACGCCGAACGGTGAGGACCGCGCGTGGGGACGCCGCCTGGCCAAGCGTTACGGCAACGACGCCGCACTTCGACGACCGTGAGTTCAAGGTCGCGGTCAAGGGCCGCAAGCCGCCGTGCTTGCCGATGCTCGACACGAGCCCGGTGAAGGCCACGGGCGGCGCCAAGATCGCGTCGCTCGTCGGCACACTCGACGCGACGCGCGGTCAGGCGATGATCGCGTTCGGTTGGGCCGTCGCCGAAGAACTCGCCGCCGGCTCTTACCTCGCGGCCTGCTGACGGCCGGCAAGTACCGCGTCGATTTCGGCGCGTAACGCGTCGGGTGTCGTGACCGGCAAACGGCAGGCATAGTGCTCACAGACGTACGCGGTCGGGCTGCCGCCGCGCATCTCGCGGCCTGCAAGCAGCGGAATCATGTCGTCGGCGGCGTCGCCGCTGAGTACGACCGACGCCGGAATCAGCACGTGACGCGACGACGCGCCGCAGGGCCTGCGTGTGTGCGTCGGCTTGTGGCCCGACGATCGCGATCTCGATCGGCGGTGTGATCGCACGTTCGCACGCCGAAAGCAGGTGCGCGAACGCAGTGGGATGGGTTGCCATTGGCCGGGCCAACATCTCGAGGATGGCGATCGCCGGCGCCTCGTAGCTCGGTGCGCCGGTGAGCGCAGCCAGGCGGAGCAGACCGCTGGCGGCGAGCGAGTTGGCCGACGGCGTTGCGTCGTCGAACAGATCCTTCACCCGCACCACGAGCGCTTCCGCGTCGGAGCCGGTCGTGAAGAACCCGCCGCGTCGGTGTCGCCGAAGAGCCGCAGCAATTCGTCCGCAACCGTGCGTGCCTCCGTGAGCCACACGACATCGTCGAGCTCGGCGAGCGTGCAGAGCGCTTCGAGCAACGCCGCGTAGTCCTCGGCGTAGGCGAGGTAGGGCGCGCCCCACGAACGGAGGAAGCGACCGTCGGCGCGCCGCAGGCGTCGAGCAGGAAGTGCGCATTCATCCGGGCCGCTTCCATCCAGTCGTCGCGTTCGAGCGCGGCGGCCGCTTCGGTGAGCGCGCGCGAGCATCAACGCGTTCCACGCCGAGCAGGACCTTGTCGTCGAGGCCGGGCCGCACGCGAGTTTCCCGGCGGGCAAGGAGTCGAGGCTTCGCACGCTCGACTGCCGCGGACGGCGTTGCGTGCCGGTCGGTGACGTGCAGGATGTTGCCCGCGGAACCCCGTGTGCGGGTCGAGGAAGTTTCCGCCCTCGGTGACGCCGTAGTACGCGATCACTGCGTCGGCATCGGCGCCGCACACCTCGCGGATCTCGGCGAGTCGACCAGCAGTAGAACTTCCCCTCGACGCCCTCGGAGTCGGCGTCCTCGGCGGAGTAGAAACCACCTTCGGGCGAGCGGAGGTCGCGCAGCACGTAGCCGACGATGTCCTCGACGACGGTCCGGTAGCGCTCGTCACCGGTCAACGAAGTACGCCGTGCAGGTACGCGCGCGTGAGCAGCGCGTTGTCGTACAACATCTTCTCGAAGTGCGGCACGAGCCACTCGTCGTCGGTCGAGTAGCGCGCGAAGCCGCCGCCGAGCTGATCGTGGATGCCGCCGGCGGCCATCGCGTCGAGCGTCGTCGTGATCATCGTGCGAGTCTGCGGCGCGTCGTTGCGGACGAGTGCGTTGCAGAGAAAGTCGATCGTCATCGCCTGCGGGAACTTGGGGGCGCGTGCCGAAGCCGCCGTAACTGCGGCTCGAACTGCTGCGCGATGCGTTCGTACGCGCGCACGAGCAGGTCGCCCGAAAGCTCGGCGCGGGCGTCGTCGGGAAGGACGTCGTCGGCGATCGCGGCCGTGAGCTGTTCGCTCTGCTGCGTGACTTCATCGCGGCGTTCGCGCCAGGCTTCGGAGACCGCGTCGCACACGCGCCGGAACGACGGCATGCCGTGGCGATCTTCGTCGGGAAAGTAGGTGCCCGCGTAGAACGGGCGGCCGTCGGGCGTGCACCACACGCTCATCGGCCAGCCGCCGCGCCCGGTCAGCGCCTGCACCGACTGCATGTAGATCGCGTCGACGTCGGGGCGTTCTTCTCGGTCGACCTTCACGTTGACGAACAGCTCGTTCATCAACGCCGCGGTCGCGTCGTCCTCGAACGACTCGTGCGCCATCACGTGGCACCAGTGGCACGACGAGTAGCCGACCGACAAGAACACCGGAACGTCGCGTTCGCGTCGCGAGCGCGAACGCTTCGTCGCCCCACGGCATCCAGTCGACGGGATTGTCGGCGTGCTGGCGGAGGTACGGGCTCGTCTCGTCGGCGAGTCGATTCTCGGTCACGCTTCGACCGTACCCGGCGCGCGGCGTCGCGACCGCCCGGGCCCAGCGGTAGTCGGGCTTCCCCGACGGCGATCGTTCGATCGCGTCGACGAGCACGACCTCGCGCGGGACCTTGTAGCCCGCGAGCGACGACCGGGCGTGCGTTTGCAGCGCGTCGAGACCGGGCGGCGCGGCCGCGTCGCGCGCTGCACGACCGCGACGACCCGCTCGCCCCAGCGGTCGTCGGGCACGCCGACGACGACCGCGTCGAACACGTCGGCGTGCGCCTTCAGCACCGACTCGACTTCTTCGGGGTACACCTTCTCGCCGCCGGTGTTGATCGAGACCGAACCACGGCCGAGCAACGTGATCGATGCCGTCCGTCTCGACGACTGCGTGATCGCCGGGTACCGCCCAGCGCACGCCGTCGACGACCGGGAACGTCGCGGCGGTCTTCTCCGGGTCCTTGTAGTAGCCGAGCGGGATGTGCCCGCGGCGCGCCAAGCAGCCCGACGACGCCGACGCCGCGCGGGCCGCAGGTCGGCGCCGAGCACCTGCGTGTCGTCGCCGACGCGGAACCGCGGTGCGCTGGGCACCTCGCCGCCGGCGACGACGACTGACTGGCCTTGACCGCCGGTTTCCGACGCGCCGTAGCCGTCGACGACGAGCAGCGCCGGGAAGCCGTTCGACGAACGCTGCTTCAGCGCCGGCGACAGGATCGCGCCGCCGGACAGCAGGACGTGCAGGCACGAAACATCGAGTGGCGAGTTCCGGTTCGGCGTCGAGCGCGTCGAGCAGCGGACGCGCGAACGCGTCGCCGACGATGACGATGAAGTTCGCCTGCTCGCGCGCGACGAGCTGCCACAGCGCGAGCGGGATCGAGATGGTGCTCGGCCGGGATGATGACGGTTCCGCCCATGAACAGCGCGCTGAATGCCATCCAGTGCGCGGTGCCGTGCATGAACGGACAGACGGGACGCAGCGCGTGCGCGGCTACGAGGCAACGCTCGGCGATCTCTTCGGGCGTCGTGATCGGTGCGCCACCGCCGCCCGCGCCGCCCATCGCGCCGAAGAAGAGGTCGACGTGACGCCACATCACGCCCTTCGGCATGCCCGTCGTGCCGCCGGTGTAGAGGAGGTAGAGGTCGTCGGCGGAGCGGGCCGCGAAGTCGCGAACTGGCGACGCGGCCGCGAGCGCATCTCGTAGTCGTCAGCGTCGCGCCGGAGCGCGACTGCCGTCGTCGACCGCGATGAACGTCGGGATCGGCAGGCTCGGCGATTGCAGCGAGCTTGTCGGTGAACTCGTCGTCGTGGAACATGACGGCGACCGCGTCGGCGTCGTCGAGGAGATAGCGCAGCTCGTCTTCGACGTAGCGGTAGTTCACGTTGATCGGAACGGCGCGGATCTTGAACGCGGCGAGCATCCCTTCGAGGTATTCGGTCGAGTTGTAGAGATACAACGCGACGTGATCGCCCGCGCCGACGCCGCGGTCGGTGAGCGCGTGCGCGAGCCGGTTCGCGCGTTCGTCGAGCTCGCGCGAACGTCAGGCGCCGGTCACCGCACACCAGCGCGAGGTGATCGGGAACCGTGTCGGCGACCCGCTCCAGCAGATCGGCGAGGTTGAACTCCATCCGGCGGGAAACCGTAGTGGCGGTTAGACGCCGAGTCGATGCAGAGCCGCGTCAACCGGCGCGAACACGTGACGGGCGAATGCTGTCGAGGTGCTGTCGCCGTGCCTTCGGCCCACAGCTGCTCTTCAAC
Organism: uncultured Actinomycetes bacterium; assembly: GCA_963841195.1. Taxonomy (GTDB): domain Bacteria; phylum Actinomycetota; class Acidimicrobiia; order IMCC26256; family PALSA-610; genus CAWJBX01. The sequence continues at coordinate 712,011 of CAWJBX010000009.1, forward strand.
CGGATCGAGGTCAGCTCGCACGGCTGCCAGCTGTTGCGGCTCTCGCTCCACCGCGTCACGCAGGCGCGCAAAGCGTTCCCATTGCGCCGGATCGTCGAGTTCGGACGGCACGATGCCGGGCCGAAGTCGGCACGTACACACTCGTGCACGGATTGCCGAGACATACCCACGCCCGCCATGAGCCGTCGGTCGCAATGTCGGCAATCATCGACGCGGTCGTCTGCGCCTGCACTTTCGGGCAGTGCATGCAGACGTGAAGATCGTCGTCGGGCTGCAACGGCGCCGTTGTGATCGCGCGATCGTCGCCGCGAGCTCGACGCGGGCGTTGCATCCGCGGCGCGGCGACGCACGCGCGCGTTGTCGCGAGCCGGCCGTCGGCGATCGCGGTCGGGACCTTCGGATTGCGGAAGCTGTCGAAGTCGTTCCGGCCGCGATATCCGCAGACGCGCGGGTCCAGTCGGTTGTCAGCGATGATGCGATTCGAGATCGCGGCACCGTTCGCCGACGGGACGCGCCGCCCACGTGCGATTGCATGTCTCGACGACCCAGCCGCCCGCGCGCGTCGGCGAACAGGAACGAGGAGTCGTACGGCTCGTCGCTGATGCGGTTCGCCCGATCCGCCCTGTCCGTGCTGCTCGACGAGCGCCGTGACGATCGTCGAGCGCTTCGTCGGCAGTGCGCGCCCGTTCGAGGACGAGCCGCACGAGGTCCATACCGAGCAGCGCGGCCGGGCGCGTCGCGCGGCCGGTCGACGGTCCAGATCTTCTCGTTGCCGATCGCGACGCCGTGCTCGTTGACGCCGTGCTCGACACCCCACAGCCACGTCGGCCGCGACCCGACGAACGCGTGCGCGTCGGGGTCGGGGAGTCGTGAGGTACTGCGTGTCGCAGTTCTGCGCCGGCGCGCCGCGCGCGCGTGCCACTCGACGATCTGCACCTCGTCGGGATGCCGGTCCGAGTTCTTCGCGAACAGCATGCCGCCGTCGTGGCGGACGCAGAGCGTGTCGCACATCGAGTGCGCGTCAGCTCGCGAGGTCGCGCGCGAACGACCGCAGGAGCGAGAGCGGACCGGTGGCTTGCTCGACGAGATGATCCCACCGCAGCGTCGCGCCGGGCGCGAACACCGCGTCGGCAAGCGCCCGTCCTGCATCGGGATCGTCGACGAGGCCGCCGAACGCTTCGGTCAGCTGTGACGCGATGAGCTCGCCGAACAGATAGTTGTGGTAGTAGACGGGCGCGGCCGCGATGTGGATCTTGGCCGCCCAGTCGGGCGCGTGGCGGCCGTCGGGGCGACGCACGAGTTGATAGCGCTCGACGAGATCCCACCAACGCGCGTCGTGATCGGCGTCGGGATCGGCGTAGAGCCCGCGCTCGAAGTGCGTCATCACGAGCACCCAGCGGGCGAAGACCAAAAGGTCGGCGCGGCGCTGTTCCGCAAGCGGTTCCGGCGCGAGCTCGTCGACGGTGGCGCGGGGCACGCCGGCGATCACGTGCAACCAGTCGGGATCGTGCACGAGCCGTCCGCACCGCATCGCGACGCCTTCGGTGAGGCAGAGGTGCATCGTGCGCAGCAGCCACGGCAGTTCGCGTCCGACGCCTTCGAAGTAGACGGCGTGGCCGAACTCGTGCAGCATCGTCTCGGTCCAGCGGTCGCCGGGCGCGTTGTTGCTCAGCACGCGCACGTCGCCGGCACGGTCGACGTCGATGCAGAACGCGTGTTGCACCTTCCGCGCGCGGGCAGCAGATCGCTGCGGTCGAGGACGGCGCGCGACGTCGAGACCCATCGCGCTCGAACGTGCGCACGGTGAGCGCCTCGACGTCGAGGGGCTCGAGCAGCGGGTCGAGGTCGACACCGATCCGACGCGGGCGGCTCCTGGAAGAACGGGTCGTCGTAGTGCCACGGCCGCAGATCGGTCGACGGGCACGCCGAAGCGAGCGGCGAGCGGCATCGTCGAGCTCGGCCTTCAGCGCGCGGAACGGTTCGCGCGGTGAGGTCGTCGACCTCGGTCGAGCGTGGCGAACAGGCGTGTCTTCGTCGAAGTCGGTCGTCGCGAGCGCGAGCGCGAAGTGGTCGCGGTATCCGAGCGAGCGCGCCGCGGTGTTGCGGGTTCGAGCGAGCTCGCGGAGATCGTCGGCGACGTCCGCGCCGACGCTCTTCGACGCTTCCCAGGCGGCTCGCCGTTGGTCGGTGTCGTCGCTCGTGCGCAGGATCGCGAGGATCGTGTTGTCGTCGACCGCTTCACCGTCGATCGTCGCCACGGTGCGCGGCGAACCGCGATTCGATCGACGCTTGCAGCTCGACGATGCGATGCCGCAGCTCCGGGTCGACCTGGTGCGGAATGTGCTCGTGCTCGAGCACGCACGAGCATGCGGTCGACGAGCGGATCGACCTGACGGACGCGCACCGGCGGCACGCACGTCGGCGAAGACGTCGGGATCGGCCAGCGCGTCGGACAACGCGACATCGGCTGCGACCCGCCGCGCCGCTGTCTCGGCATCGGCGTCGACGTTGGCATCCCACCACGCCGCGTTCGCCGCAGTTTCGAGCGGCTCGGAGTCGCTCGTCGCATGCCGCGACGAGCTCCGCGGGCTTCACCGACTCACGTGAACCAGATGCGCTGGTAGCTCGCGGCTCATCGGGTGCAACAGCAAACCGACGAGCGCGACATCGAAGAAGAACGAGATCAGCGGGCCGAGCGACGTGAACGTCGACGCGCCGAACACCGCAAGCAACGCGAGCAACTGGCCCACCGCACCGACGACGGCAACGGTGTAGCCCCACTTCTTCTCGTTGGCGACCCCGAAGCCGCCGACGGCCGAGCGCCGACGATGATCAACACGCCGAGGATCGGCGACCGCGAGGCACACTGCCCGGGAAGAACAGCAACCCGAACACGGCCTCGAGGTAGCAGAGGATGACGCGCCGATGTAGAGGGTCTGGGGCTGGTGTGGATTGATCCACTTCGTGTCGCTCACGTCTGCCATTCTCGCGGATTCGTGACGGGGGGTTGATACCGCACGCCCATTCGGCGCCTCGCTGCGAGCCCGGAGCTGGCCGCACGCGGCGTCGATGTCGGTGCCCCGATTGCGGCGCACGCTGGCCTGCAACGCCGCCGCGCCTGCAGGCGCTCCGCGAACGCCTCGATCCGGCGGATTCGCCCCGTCGGCCGGCCGCGATAACCCGACGGTGTCGTTGAGCGGGATCAGGTTGACGTGCGCGCCGCCGCGGAAGCCTGTGAGCCGGCCGGCAAGCGCGTCGGCGTGCTGCGGGCAGGTCGTTGACACCTGCGATGCAGGCGTACTCGAACGTGACGCGGCGGCCCTTGCGGTCGGCGTAGGCGCGCGCGGCCGTCGAGCACGTCGGCGATGGGGTAGCGGCGGTTCAGCGGCACGAGCTGGTCGCGCAGCTCGTCGTCGGGTGCGTGGAGCGACACGGCGAGCGTCACGGGGAGCGGGAACTCGGTGAGGCGTTCCATGCCGGGAACGACGCCCACCGTCGAGACGGTGAGGTGGCGCGCCGAGAGCCCGAGGTCGTCGTGCAGGCGCGTGCACGCGTCGAGCACGGCGTCGACGTTCGCGAGCGGTTCGCCCATGCCCATGAACACGACGTTCGACACGCGCCTGGGTGAGCGTGCTGGGCGCGCACGACTTGCTCGACGATCTCCGCCGCGTCGAGATGACGTTCGAAGCCGGCCTGTCCGGTCGCGCAGAACGTGCAGCCCATCGCGCACCCGGCCTGCGACGAAACGCACACGGTCGCCCGGTCGGGATAGCGCATGAGCACGGTCTCGATCTGGGCGCCGTCGTCGGCGCGCCACAGCCACTTCGCGGTGGTGTCGTCGTCGGCGAGCTGCACGTGTCGATCGTCGAGCGCGAGCGGCAACGCTCTCGCCGAGCGCGCTCGCGCAGCGCCTGCGGGCAGGTTCGTGAGCTCTTCGAGCGGCCGCCGTTGGTCGTAGAGGCCTTCGAACAGCTGGCGGGCGCGGTAGGACGGTTCGCCGAGCGTCGGCGACCAGCTCGTCGAGCTCTGCGCGCGTCGTGCGCGCCGTACCGCGTGCTCATGACGCGGCCACCTCGGTCTCGTACGCGCGGTCGACGCGGTGCACGTGAATCCGAGCGACTCGGTACAAGCTGCGAGCGCGGCCGCGTTTTCGGCGGCGACAGAACAACGATGCCGGTCGTCGATCCCACGATCGGCACGCCGCATCGAGTCCGACGATCGCGAGCGCGCGCCCGAGACCGCTGCCCTGGACACGCGGGTCGACACCGATGACGAAGATCTCGCCGAGCTGTGGTCGCCGTCGTGCGCTCTCGTGGATCTTGATCCAGTTGAAACCGGCCAGCCCCTCGGCGTCGAACGCGAGGAGGAACAGCGCCGGGTCGAACCACGCTTCGCGCATCCGGCGTGCGAGCGTTTCTTCGATCCAGTCGCCCTGTTCGTCGTGGCCGGCGAAGGCGCGGTTGTTGACCTCGAGCCACGCCGGCTTCGTCGCGCCCGGGTTCGAACGTGCGCACGGTCACACCCGCCGGCCAGCTTCGGCCGCTGCACGATCGGGAGCGGCACGCGCATCTCGTAGAGTTCGCGGTCGCGGTGAAAGCCGAGGTTCGCGAGCTCGGCGATCGTCGTCCGACGCACCCAGGACCCAGTAGCACGACCCGGCCGCCGCCGTGCGCGGCGACGTGGTGCGAACGCGGTCTTGATGAGCGCGGCCTGCGTCGGCTCGTCACCATCGACACTCGTGAAGCCCAACGCCCAGTGCCTCGGCGAGAAGTTGTCGCTGCGAGCAACGTGCGCGTACCGCCGCGTCGTCGACGAGGAAACCGCGCCGAATCGGGCCGTGGCGCGTCGAGATCGAGCCAGACCGCGTCGCCGAGCGCAGGGTGACCACTGCGTGCCGACGCGTGCGCTTCGACGCGTTCGACGCGCGCTCGCTGCGCCGCGAAGGCCGCGGGCTCGACCTCGACGACGGCCTCCAAGTTCACAACGAGAGGGTACCGTGCGGGGATGGCCCGACCCCGTGGTGCGAAAGAGCGCGCCGGCCAAGTCGTCAAACTGCTTGCCGAGCTGTATCCCGACGTGCGCTGCGCGCTCAATCACTCGAACGCGTACGAGTTGCTCGTCGCGACGATTCTGTCTGCGCAGTCGACCGACGTGCGCGTCAACATGGTCACGCCGGCGTGTTCGCGAAGTATCCGACGCCCGTCGATCTCGCGGGCGCCGATCCAAGCGAGCTCGAAGACGCTCATCCAGTCGACCGGCTTCTTCCACGCCAAGGCGAAGAGCCTCATCGGTATGGCGACGGCGGTCGAGAACGACTTCAAGGGCGAGGTACCCGACGCGCTCGACGATCTCGTCACGCTTCCGGGCGTCGGCCGCAAGACCGGCAACGTCGTGCGTTCGGTGTGGTTCGACGAGCCCGGTTTCCCCGTCGACACCCACGTGACGCGTTTGTCGAAGCGCCTCGAAGCTCACGAACGAAACGGACCCGGTGAAGATCGAACTCGATGTGGGCGCGCTCGTCGATCCGCACGACTGGGGTTTGCTGTCGCTGCGTTTGATCGAGCACGGACGCCAAGTGTGTGATGCGAAGCGGCCGCGTTGCGACGCATGCGGGTTGGTCGAGATCTGCCCGTCGGCGTTCAAGGTCGGACCGTGGGTCAAGGCGAAAGCGAAGCCGAAAGCCGAACCCAAGGGTGGCGGATCGAAGAAGGCGGCGCCCGCAAAGAAGACGCGTCAGTCGCGGAGCTGATCGAGCAACGACATCGCGCGGTCAAGCGTGCGGCGCGCCGTGGCCAGCGCCCGTTCCGTTGCGAAGAGTTCGGCGCTGATCGCGGAGTCGGGCGTCTCGCCGTAACGTTCGGCGATCTCGGTCACGCGCCGCCCGAGTTCGTCGACTTGGGTCGCGACACTCGAGAGCGTGGCGATGTCGCTCGTGGTGCTCACGGTCGGAGTGTGCCACAACGGGTGTCGTCGCAATCCGGTCGGAGCCGGGAGCCGGCCTTGGATTTCCGCGCTCGGAATCAGCCCGGACGCGAGCGCAGCGGCCGGTACGATGCAGGGTTCCGATGCTCGCTCGTGTCGACCTCCGCGGTATTTCCGGCGACCTCCGCGCCGTGCTCGTGCACCCCGACGCGTCCGCGCCCGAGGTCGCAACGGCGGTCGCCGCCATCCTCGGCGACGTCCACGCCCGCGGTGACATCGCCCTGCGGCAACTCACGGCTCGGTTCGACGGGTGCGAGATCGACGAACTGCGGGTTGCGCCGGGGTACGTCGCTGATGCGCTCGCTCGTATCCCCGACGATCTGCGGCACGCGCTCGAACTGGCGCGCGACCAGATCGCAGGCTGGCACGAAGCGCAGCGCGAAAAGGACGCGCACCGCGCGGTGCCGGGGATCGACATCCGCGAGGTCGTCACGCCGGTCGACCGGGCCGGCTGTTATGTGCCCGGCGGTCGGGCCCGTTATCCGTCGTCGGTGTTGATGACCGCGATCCCGGCACGCGTGGCCGGTGTGCGCGAAGTCGTGTTGTGCGTACCGCCGGGCGCCGACGGCGAGGTTGCCGCGCCGATTCTCGCGGCCGCCGAACTCGCGGGCGTCGACGAGGTGTACCGCGTCGGCGGCGCGCAAGCCGTTGCGGCGATGGCGTACGGCACCGAGACGATTCGCCCAGTCGATGTGATCGTCGGGCCCGGAAACGCGTACGTCGCCGAAGCGAAGCGCCAGGTGTTCGGCGTGGTGGGCATCGACGGTCTCGCCGGTCCGTCGGAGGTCGCGATTGTCGCCGACGCGAGCGTCGATCCCGCGTGGGTCGCGGCCGACCTGCTCGCGCAAGCGGAACACGGACCAGGCGGCGCCGCGACGCTCGTCGTTTGGGACGAGGACGTCGCCGAGCGCGTCGACCTCGCGCTCGAGACGTTGCTGCTGACGACGATGCGACGCGAAGACGCGGAAGCCACGTTGAGCACCGGTGGCCGCGTGCTGATCGTCGAGGACAGCGCGCAAGCGCTCGACGCAACCAACGCGATCGCGCCCGAGCACCTGCAGCTCATGTGTGCCGATGCCGAGATGCTTGTGCCGTTGGTGCGCAGCGCGGGCGCGGTGTTCGTCGGGCCGTACGCACCGGCCGTGCTCGGTGACTACGTCGCCGGAACGAACCACGTCCTGCCCACGGGGGGCAGCGCCCGTTTTTCGAGCGCGCTGCGGGTCGCCGACTTCCAAAAGCACATCCACGTCGTGCACGCCGACGCCGACGGGTTACGACGCATCGGCCCGGCCGCGCGCCGCATTGCCGAAGAAGAAGGTTTGTGGGCGCACGCCGATGCGGTGCGGATGCGAGAGGCGCCGTCGTGAGACCGCAACCGCGCGACGACCTGCGCGCGCTCGAGGGTTACCACTCACCCCAAGTCGATGTCGACGTGCGTCTCAACACCAACGAGAGCCCGTACGGCGCCGCCGAGGGAATTCGTCGACGAGTGGCTGGGTGCGCTCGGCGCGGTGCCGTGGAATCGCTATCCCGATCGGGCCGCAACCGAATTGCGCAATGCGCTCGGCGGTTTCCTCGGGCAGCCCCCGGAACGCTTGCTCTGCGGCAACGGCAGCAACGAAGTGCTGCAGACCTTGCTGTTGACCTACGGCGGCACCGGGCGGAACGCGTTGATGTTCGAACCGACGTATGCGTTGCACTCCCAGATCGCGCGGGGCACGGGCACGGGTGTCATCGCGGGGGAGCGCGACGAGAACTTCTCGATCGACGCGGCTTCCGCGGTTGCGCTGATCAACGCGCAACGGCCGGCTGTCGTCTTCGTGTGCAGTCCGAACAACCCGACGGGCACGGTTGACCCCCGCGCGACGGTCGAAGCGTTGAGCGATGCGTGCGCGGCCGTGGGCGCGGTGCTCGTTGTCGACGAGGCCTACGGCGAATTCGCGCCGTGGAGTGCGCTCGAACTCGTCGACGACGAACGGCCGATCGCCGTCGTACGCACGTACTCGAAAGTGTGGTCACTCGCCGGCGTACGGCTCGGGTTCGTCGTCGCGCCGGGCTGGATGATCACCGAACTCGAAAAGGTCTTGTTGCCGTACAACCTGTCGGTGCCGACGCAGGTCGCAGGCACGGTCGCCCTCGGCTACGTCGACGAGATGGAACGGCGTGTCGCGACACTCGTCGAGGAACGCGGCAGATTGTTTGCGGCGTTGAGCGCGATGAACGGCATCGAAGTGTTCCCGTCGGGTGCGAACTTCTTGTTGTTCCGCATCGACGGCGACGGTCACGACATCTGGAAGCGGTTGTTGAAGCACAGCGTGTTGGTGCGCGATTTTTCGGGCTGGCCGCGCGTCGAGGGGTGCTTGCGCGTGACGGTGGGCACGCCGGGGGAGAACGACGCGTTCCTTGCGGCGTTGAGCGAGGAGATCTGATGACTGAAGGTCGCGCGGCCAAACAGCACCGCGAAACGAAGGAAACAACGGTGTCGGTCGAGCTCGTCGTCGACGGCGACGGCGCAGCCAAAGCCAACACCGGCATTCCGTTTTTCGACCACATGCTCGAACAGCTCGGTAAGCACGCGGGTTTCGATCTCGTCGTCGAAGCGCACGGCGATCTCGAGGTCGACCTGCACCACACGGTCGAAGACGTCGGCATCGTGCTCGGCAACGTGTTACGGGAAGCCCTGGGCGACAAGAAAGGCGTGCGCCGGTTCGCGAACTCGCTCGTGCCGCTCGACGAAGCACTCGTGCAGGTCGCGCTCGACCTTTCCGGCCGCCCGTTCCTCGTGTACGAAGTCGATCCCGTTGCCGAGTGGATCGGCACGTTTGATCCCCAGCTCTGCGAGGAGTTTTGGAAGGGCTTCGTCGACGGCGCGCGCGTCACGCTGCACGTACGTTCGGTGTCGGGCAAGAACGGTCACCACGTGATCGAAGCGTCGTTCAAAGGGGTCGCCTCGGCGCTGCGCGACGCAGTACGCGTCGACGGCAATGCGATCCCGTCGACGAAGGGCACGCTGTGATCGCCGTCGTCGACTACGGGATCGGCAACCTGCGGTCGGCAGAGAAGGCCCTCCAGCATCTCGGCGCCGACGCCAAGTTGACGAGTGACGCGCGCACGATCGAAGGGGCCGATGCCGTCGTGCTGCCGGGTGTCGGTGCGTTCGGCGCGTGCATGCACGCATTGCGCTCGAGCGGTCTCGAACCCGCGACCAAAGCCGCGGCGACCGACGGCCGACCCTTCCTCGGCATCTGCATCGGTATGCAGATGCTCTTCGACGGAAGCGACGAATCGCCCGACGTCGAAGGGCTCGGCATCGTGCGGGGCCGGGTCACGTTGCTGCCGCGGACGGTGCGGTTGCCGCAGATCGGTTGGAACACGCTCGCGGTCACGCGCGGCTCGCGGTTGTGCGCCGACCTCGGCGCCGAACCGTGGCTGTACTTCGTGCACTCGTACGCACCGGAGCCGGCCGACGAAGATGTCGTGGCGGCGCGGACCGATTACGGCCGCGAGTTTGCCGCCGCGATCGAGCAGGGGCCCGTGTGGGCCACGCAGTTCCATCCCGAGAAATCCGGCGAGACTGGTTTACGACTCTTGCAGAACTTTGTCGATGCATCTGTTTCCCGCAATTGACCTGCGCGGCGGCCGCGTCGTGCAGCTGAAGCAAGGCGACTACGACCGCGAAACGCAATACTCCGACGATCCCGCCGCAGTTGCGCGCGCGTTCCAAGCGGCCGGCGCGCAGTGGATCCACGTCGTCGATCTCGACGCCGCGCGCGACGGTGGCAGCCCCAACATCGACGTGATCGCGCACATCTGCGCGAACGTCGACATCCCCGTGCAGTCGGGTGGCGGTGTGCGCACGATCGAGGACGCGGGCGCGCGTTTCGACGCGGGAGTGACGCGCGTTGTTGTGGGCAGCAGCGCGGTCGAGCATCCCGAAGTCGTCGACGAACTCGCCGCGTCCCATCCCGGCCAGGTTGCGGTCGGTCTCGACGCCCGCGGCCGCGACGTTGCGATTCGGGGCTGGGGCAAGTCGACCGGAGCCGATTTGGTGACGACGGCGCAGCGGTTCGACCGGCCCGGCGTCGGCGCGTTGATCGTGACCGACATCAGCCGCGACGGCATGCTTTCTGGTCCAGGTGTCGAGCAACTGCAGATCGTGCTCGACGCGGTGAAGCTTCCGGTCGTCGCGAGTGGCGGCGTCTCGTCGCTCGACGACTTGCGCACGCTCGCGCAGTTCCCGCTCCAGGGTGCGATCGTCGGCACTGCGATTTACGAGGGCCGCTTCACCGTTGCAGAGGGGATCGAAGCGTGCTCGCAACCCGCGTGATCCCGTGTCTCGATGTCGACAAGGGCCGCGTGGTGAAAGGCGTCAACTTCGTCGGCATCCGCGATGCCGGCGATCCGGTCGAACTGGCCGCGCGCTACGACGCGGAAGGCGCCGACGAACTCGTGTTCCTCGACATCACCGCGTCGAGCGACGACCGCGACACAATGGTGCACGTCGTCGAGCGCGTGGCCGACGAAGTCTTCATTCCGTTTACGGTTGGCGGTGGTGTGCGGACCGTCGAAGATGTTCGCAACATGCTCCGGGCCGGCGCCGACAAAGTGTCGTTGAACACCGCGGCCGTCAACGATCCCGACCTCGTGCGGGCGGGTGCCGACGAATTCGGATCGCAGTGCATCGTCGTCGCGATCGACGCCCGCCGCCACGAAGGTGAAGCGCGGTGGGAAGTCGTGACGCACGGGGGCCGCACACCGACCGGGCTCGACGCGCTGGAGTGGGCCGCGCGCGTGTGCGCGAACGGCGCCGGCGAGATCCTGCTCACGTCGATGGACCGCGACGGCACGCAAGCGGGTTATGACATTCCGCTGCTGCAAGCGATGAACGACGCCGTCGGCGTCCCCGTTATCGCGAGCGGCGGTGTCGGCACGCTCGACGATCTCTACGACGGTGCCGCTGCCGGTGGTGCGTCGGCGGTGCTGGCCGCGTCGATCTTCCACTTCGGGCGCTATTCGGTGCGCGAGGCAAAGGCTTTCCTTGCTGATCGCGGCCTCGTCGTCCGGCCCTAGACGACTGCAAACGGCCGCCCCGTCTACCGTCAGATCGCCGTAAACACCTGGTGACAAGGCGTTGACCGATGGTCGTTCCGCGCGACCCCCGCGCGGGGCTACCGTGACGCCACCAAGTGCCGGGTCCACCCGGTACGTGCGTAGGAGGTGTCATGACCGAGACGCACCAATGGGCCGGCGGAGGGACTGCGGTCGACCAGAGTGTCGACGACCATTTCTTCCGCCGCTACCGCGAGATCCTCGACGCCGAGGACAAGGCGTTCGACGAGCTCGAGCATGCCTACGAGGACGGCGACCGCGCCACCTTCGAAGTCGACTTGGTCGCGTGGCGATCAGCGATCATGCGAAGGGCGAGCTTCCTCGAGACCCACGGTCTCTCGATCACGACGGTCTTAACGACCTAGCTCCGCACAAAACCCGGCGACCGCGTCGACCACGCGGTCGGTGCGGCCCACGAAGAAGTGGCTCGCGCCCGGAATGATCTCGACGCGCGTGTTCTTCCAGTCCGCGACGTCGGCTTCGATGTCTTCGGGTGCACGGAACTCGTCGTGGGCGGCGAGCACGAGCAGTTTCGGACGCGCGTCGTTTCCGACGCGCGCGTAGTCAGCAGTGTTGCGGAAGCGCAGCGGCGGTGCGATCCCGACCCAGCCCGCGAGCGCGGCGTCGTCGATGGTGAGCGACATGTCGGCGCCGAACGACCAGCCCACGAGCGCGCAGGGAATGTTGGGTGCCTTGTTTGTTGCCGATGCGATCGCCGCCCGCACGTCGTTGGGCTCGTCGCGGCCTTCGGCGTATGCGCCTTCACTGTTTTCGACGCCACGGAAGTTGAAGCGCAGGCACGCGTAACCGAGTTTGGGAAGCGCGTCGAACAGCGCCGAGATCACGATGCTGCGCATCGTCCCGCCGTATTGCGGATGTGGGTGGGCGAGGACGACGACGACCTTGGGCGGCGTGCCGTCGACCGGGTCGGCCCATTCGCCTTCGAGCGTGAGTCCGTCGTGGGTTTGGATGGTGGTCGGGGTGGTGCTCACGAGCTGCGATTATCCCGCGTCCGGCCAAAACTGCTCGACATGAAGCGTTCTCGTCCGACAGGTACCACCCCACTCAGGGCGGTGGCCGTTCGGGGTGGTGCAATTTCCAGTGGTCGGCGCTGCATTTGGCTTTCAGGTTTGCGAGGTTCGTCGGTCCGCCCTGCGACCACGGTTCTTCGTGGTGGATTTCGCAATCTTGGGCGGGAACGTCGCAGCCCGGTTCGGTGCAGGTCTTGTCTCGGGCGATGACGGCTTTGCGTAACGCGGGCGAGATGACGCGTGCTGGCGCGGCCGACGTCGAGCACCTCTGATTGGCCTGCCATCAGCACGCGTGAGAGTGAACAGTCGCACATGAGTTGCTCGAGCGTTGCCCGGGAGAGGGCGCCGGTGTGGGCGGCCTCGTTGCGGACCGTTTTGACGAGTTCGGGGTCGTCGCTCAGCGCTTCGATATCGGCGATGACCATCACGTGCGGGAGCACTCCGGGCGTGTGATGTTCTCCGCGGTCGAGATCACGGCGACAGATGTTGACGAAGGCATCGGCACGGCGTTGCGGTTTGCTGCGCGTGTCGCCGGCGCGTTGGTCGTCGCCGCATTTCGGTGGTGAGGGCGGTCTCGATCCATTCGCCGCCCAATGCGTCGACTTGGCCGGCGAGGTCGACCATCCCGTCGAGCGTTTTCGACACGTAGAACTGGCGGCGGTCGTGCTTGGTGTTGTCGTCGGCTGCGCCGCCGTCGCCGTCGATCGCGTCGGTGGCGTACTTGACGAGCGATCGCAGATCGGTGGGGTTGACGTCGTGCGCGGCCGCAACGAGCGCCTCCGTGATTGACTGCAATGCCGGTGCGCGTTCGGGTGTGTACGCGTTGGCGATCGCGAGCGTGTGCTGGCGGGAGAGTTCGCCTTGCGCGAATGCTTCCGCGACGTCGGGGAGCTGTTCGAGTTTCGCCGCGAGGGAAACGTGGCCGGCGGCGGTGCCGCGATTCATGTTGCATGCGGCGCGCAAGGCGGCGGCGGCACTGAGATAGCCGTCGGCGCGCCATGCGCCCGATCGGTCGTACGCGCGTACCATCGTGAGCCATTCCGCCTCGAGCGCGTCGATCTCTTGACGCTTCTTCTTCAGCACGTCGAGGGGGAACATACGTTCGATGATACCCGAAAAGTGCCCTGAAACAAAGGCGAATTTACGTTTCCCAATGAAATGTTCGAGCGGCTTGAACGTCGTTGCTACGACTCGACGCCGAGTTGGTCGCAGATGAACGCGAGGATGGCGGCTTCGTCGCGCCAGGCGTCGTACCGGCCCGACGGGCCGCCGTGGCCGGCGCCCATTTCGGTGCGCAGCACGATCGGGCGGCCGGAGGTCGAGTTCACGCGCAGCTTGGCGACCCACTTCGCGGGCTCCCAGTACTGCACGCGGGGATCGTTCAGCCCCGTCGTCACGAACATCGACGGGTAGTCGCGCCGCGTCACGTTGTCGTAGGGCGAGTACGACTTCATGCGCGCGTACGCATCGGCTTCGTTGGGGTCGCCCCACTCGTCCCACTCGGTGATGGTGAGCGGGAGCGATGGGTCGAGCATCGTCGTGACGACGTCGACGAACGGCACTTCGGCCACGATGACGCCGAACAACTCGGGCCGCAGGTTCGCGATCGCACCCATGAGGAGGCCGCCGGCGCTGCCGCCGCGTGCGGCAATGCGGCCGGGCGCGACGTAGCCACCCGCGAGGAGATGCTCGGCGCACGCGATGAAGTCGGTGAACGTGTTCGTCTTGTGTTCGAGGCGGCCCTGCTCGTACCACGCGCGGCCCATCTCGCCGCCGCCGCGGACATGCGCGATCGCGAACACGAAACCGCGGTCGAGCAAGGAGAGCCGCGACGCGCGAAAAGCGGGATCGGTCGTGTGCTCGTAGGAGCCGTAGCCGTAGAGCAGCGCGGGCGCGGTTCCGTCGATCGGCGTGTCGCGGCGATACACGAGCGAGATCGGCACTTGGGTGCCGTCGGAAGCAGTGGCCCACTCGCGCGCCGACGTGTACTGCGCGGGGTCGTAGCCACCGAGCACGGGCTGCACGCGGACGGTCGCCGCCGCGGCGTGTCCATCTCGTAGTCGATGTCAGTGACCGGCGCGACGAGCGACGTATACCCGTACCGCAACGTTGTGGCTTCGTACTCTTCGTTGGGGCCGACCCATGCCGAATACACCGGGTCGGGAAACACGATCGGTTCGATTGCGCCGTCTTCGGTGTTCATGACCGACAGCCGATCGAGCCCGTTCGCGCGTTCGGTAAGCACGATGTGTTCGAGAAACGCGTGCACGGCATCGAGTTTCACGTCGTCGCGGTGCGGAATGATCGGGGTCCAGTATTGGCGCGCCGGGTCGACGACCGGTGCCGCCACCAACTCGAAGTTGCGCGCGTTGCCGCCCTGGTTCGTAACGATCAGAAAGCGGTCGCCGCGTTCTTCGCTCCAGTGGTGCTCGACGTCGTATTCGTGGCCGGGATCGCGCGGCGCAACAACGCGTGGCGGCGTCTCCGGTGCGTCGCTGGGAATGAACCAGATCTCCGACGTGGTCTTCGAGGAACAGTCGATCAACACGAAGCGGCCGCTGAGCGTGCGACCGATGTCGACGAAGAAACGTTCGTCGTCCTCGCGGCGAACGAGCACGTCGGTTGCCGCGTCGGTACCGAGCACGTGCCGCCACACTTCGAACGGTCGCATCGCGTCGTCGGGCCGAACGTAAAAACACGTGCGCGCGTCGTCAGACCACGCGAGGCCGTACGTGACGTTCTCGACGACGTCGTCGAGGTCGGCGCCCGTCGAAAGATCGCGGAAGTGCAACGTGTAGCGCTCACTCCCGTCGGTGTCGACGGAATACGCGGCAACGTTGTGATTGGGAGCGACGTCGAAGCCGCCGAGTGCGAAGTAGTCGTGGCCGTCGGCGAGCTCGTTCTCGTCGAGCAGAACAACGGCGTCGGCCGACGACGCGCCGCGCGGCCGGCGACAGTGCTTCGTGTATTGCAAACCTTCTACGGTCCGTACCGTGTACTCCCACGGTCCGTAGGGCACAGGCGCCGATTCGTCGGTTTCCTGCACGCGCCCTTTGATCTCGGCGAAGATCCGGTCGCGCAAAGTACGAAGCGGTGAGAGCAGCTGCTGTGTGTATGCGTTCTCGGCTTCGAGGTACGCGACGACTTCGGGGTTGTCGCGGTCGCGCAACCAATACCAGTCGTCGACGCGCGTGTCGCCGTGTGCATTGAGTTCGTGGGGCCGCCTCGGTGCGATCGGCGGCCCGGGAAGGGTGCCGGCCATTGGCGGCGAAGCCTAAACAACACGGGAGCCTTCCGACTCGACCGCTACCATCGACGCCCAATGGCACCGCAGACGACCCCGATTGCGTACACGAGCGCCGAGCTCGACGCGGTGCAGTTCAACGACCAGGGCCTGGTGCCCGTGATCGTCCAGGAAGCCTCGACACGCGAGGTGTTGATGTTTGCGTGGACGAACCGGGAGCTGCTCGAACGCACCCTGCAGACCGGCCGCACGTGGTTTTGGAGCCGCAGTCGCAGCGAACCCTGGTGCAAGGGCGAGTCGTCGGGCGACCGCCAGTTCGTACGCGAGGCGTACTACGACTGCGACGTCGACGTTGTGCTCTGGCTGATCGAGCAAGAGGGCGCAGGCGCCTGCCACACCGGGAATCGCAGCTGCTTCTTCCGTGCGTTCGGTAGCGGCGCAACGCCCGGGCCCGTGTGATCTCGCCCTCGGCCGAGGCCTTTTGCGAGCTCGCTCGCGACTACACCGTCGTGCCGGTCTGGCGCGAGGTGCTGGCCGATCTCGAGACGCCGCTTTCCGCCTTCGTGAAGCTCGTCGGCAACGGCGAAGGGTTCTTGCTCGAGTCGGTCGAGCACGCCGAACGGTGGGGGCGCTTCTCGTTCTTGGGCCGCGACCCGGCACGCACCTTCGTGACCCGCGGCCGAAACGTCGAGTGGCTCGACGGTCTCCCGGCGCCCGAAGGTGTGCCGTCCGACCAGGGGACGCTCGCCGCGCTCGAAGCGCTGGGCGCGCACTTCCGAGCGCCGAAGTTGCCGGAGCTCCCGCCGTTTCACGGTGGCATCGTCGGCTGGCTCGGTTACGACACGGTTCGGGAAATCGAACGGTTGCCGAACGTGCCGCGGGACGACATGGGCTATCCCGACGCCGTGTGTTCGCTCGCCGGCCAAGTCGCGGCCTTCGACCACTTCCGCCAACGGCTCTTCGTGATCGAGAACGTGTACCCGCCGCCGGGTGCGAGCCCGACCGCGTTGCGCACGTTGTACGACGCCGCCGTTGCGAAGCTCGACACCGCGGTCGACGAACTCGGCCGCGCCCTGCCGTACGCACCCGCGCTCCCGCCCGGCGAAGACCTCGCCGAGTTGCCGGAAGTGCGCCGCAACTTTTCGAGCGACGGATGGGCGGCCGCGGTCGAAGCCGCCAAGGAACACATCCTCGAAGGCGACATCTTTCAAGTCGTGCTCTCTCAGCGTTTCGATCTGGTCGACGCGGTCGACCCGTTCGACGTGTATCGCGTGCTGCGGCTCGTCAACCCGTCGCCGTACATGTACTTCCTGCGCCATCCGGAAGCGACCGTTGTCGGGTCGTCGCCCGAAGCCCTCGTGCAGGTGCTCGACCGCCGCGTGGTGAGCCGTCCGATTGCGGGCACGCGCCGGCGCGGTCGCAACGAAGAGCACGACCGGCGCATGGAAGCCGAACTCGTCGAGCATCCGAAGGAGCGCGCCGAGCACGTCATGCTCGTCGACTTGGCGCGCAACGACGTCGGGCGCGTCGTGAAATTCGGTACCGAGCAGGTGGAAGAACTGATGACGCTCGAGCGCTACTCGCACGTCATGCACATGACGAGTCAGGTGGCGGGGGAGCTCGCCGACGGCAAGACGCCGATCGACGTGCTGCGCGCGACCTTCCCGGCGGGCACAGTGAGTGGCGCACCGAAAGTGCGCGCGATGGAGATCATCGACGAGCTCGAACCGACCAAGCGCGGGCCGTACGCGGGGGTCGTCGGTTACGTCGACTTCTCGGGCAACCTCGACACCGCGATCGCAATCCGGACGATGTTCTGGCGAAATGGCCAGGCGACGTTGCAGGCGGGAGCAGGCATCGTGGCCGACTCGGTGCCGGCCGACGAAGAGCTGGAATGCCGCAACAAAGCGCAGGCGTTGCTTACAGCAGCGGCCGCCGCCCGGCGGTTGTTCGAGGAGAACGCACGTGAGTGATTTCGTTGCCGATCCGCAGCGCGATGTCGTCGAAGTCGTCGGGCCGGACGCGACGTCGTTCTTGCAGAGCCTCGTCTCGCAAGATCTCGAGCCGGTCGCGGTGGGCGAGAACGTGCCCGCGCTCTTGTTGCAGCCGCAGGGCAAGCTTGTCGCCGACTTTCAGGCCGTCCACGAGGCTGACGACCGCTGGTGGCTCGTGTGCCAACGCGGTTACGGCCCGGTGCTCGCCGACGGCCTGAACCGATTCAAGATCCGCGTCGACGCGACGGTCCGCGACGCGTCACCGGAGTTCGGCGCATTCGTGACGAGTGCGCCCGTGGGTGACGCCGTCGGGTGCGCGCGTTTCACGACCGCGGTCGGTACCGAGGTCGTCGGGCCCGTCGCCGCCGTCTCCACAGTCCGTGAGGCCGTTGTTGCCGACGAAATCGACGCTGACGCGTACGAGCGTGTTCGCATCGCGGCCGGAATGCCGCGCCTGGGTGTCGACATCGACGAACGGACGATCCCGCAAGAAGCCGGGCTCGAAATCGATGCCGTGTCGTTCACCAAAGGCTGCTTCCTCGGCCAAGAGCTCGTGTGCCGGATCGACACTCGGGGCCACGTGAACCGGTATCTGCGGCGACTTGTCGTGCAGGAGCCCGATGCGGCCGTGGCCGTGGGCGCCGGCCTCTCGCTCGACGGTCGTGCCGTCGGCGAGGTCACCAGCAGCGCGGGCGACCGGGCACTGGCGATGGTGCGGCGTGAGGTCGAAATCGGAACAATGGTGCAGGTCGGCTCGACGCAGGCGGTTGTCGAGCAGCTACACCCTGGGTAGGAGTCCCGGCGATGGTCGAGGTAGGCCGCGCCCTGGACTTCGAGCTCTCGACGCTGCGCGACGTTCGCAGGCGCGTCGAGGAGGTTTGCGCGCGCTACGGGCTCGACCCCGAGCGCCGGGCCGGTCTCGTGCTGGCGGTGTCGGAGTTGGCGACGAACGCCATTCGGTATGGCGGAGGTCGGGGCCGATTGCGTTGCTGGGTCGAGGATGACCGCATCGTCGCCGAGGTTGCCGATACTGGTCAGATGCCGGAGCTGGCGCTGGCCGTCGCCCGGCCCGCGTGGGGAGCCGAGAGCGGATACGGCCTGTGGCTCGTGACGCAGGTGACGGATCGGGTCGCGATCTCGTGTTCCGAGGCCGGAACCGCGGTCCGCGTCGAAGTCGAACGCTAGGCCGTTACTGGAGCGTCGCATTGCTTGCCTGGGACCGGCAAAGCGACGCCCCAGGCAATTAGGGGAGGGGGTGGGCTTCGAAGAACTGCCAGATCGTCGCGCTGGCGTCGATCTGGTTGGTCGTCTTGCCCAGCCGCGGGATCGGGATCGCGCCCGGCCACGTGTGCCCGCCCCCCTGGATCATGTAGAAGACGACGGCCCCGCCCGCCCGGCAACCGTGCCACGTCCGCACGACGACCTCTGACGACGGCTTCGCGTCGACGTACTTCGGTTCGCAACCGTCGGCTTTCGCCCAGTTCGCCATGGCGGTGGGTGCTGCACCAACCGTTGTGCCGCCACAGCAGTTCACCTTGCCGCCGTTGAACGGCACGATGGGATCTGCGGTCCCGGAATACGCGCTGATCGGAACCGCGCGCCCGGTGCCGCAACCCTTCGCGTAAATGATCACGGCGACTGCGCCGAAGGCCGCGAACCGGTTCGCCATCGTGCACGCGAGGACCGACGTCATCGCGCCGCCGTCGGACATGCCCGTCGAGTACACGCGCTTGGTGTCGACGCAGAGTGTCGCTTCGATGTGGTCGAGCAGCGCGCCGACCATTTCGATGTCGTTCTGCTCGCCCGGTGTGCCGGTGAGGTTGAAATGCTGCGAGGCCGCGGAGCCCTGACCGTTGGGCGCGACGATCAAGAAGTCGTCGCGGTCGGCTTCGGGTTTGAAGTTGCCGTACAGCATCTGTTGCACCGCGTTCGAGCCGAACCCGTGGAAGTTGAAGACGACCGGGACGTCTTTCGTCCCGTCGTACACGCGCGGAACGTAGAGCTGATACGTGCGGTTCTGGCCGTCGAACGTGAACGACTGCTCGGACTGGCCCGGCGCATGCGGACGATTGCAGTTGCCCGCGGCCGGCCCGGCCGGTGCGGTCGCGCGTGCGGCGCGTTGTTGCCGGCGCGTCCGTTGTCGTCGGGGACGCAGTACTGCTGCTGCTACTGCTGCAAGCCGCGGCCACGAGCATGAGCCCGGCAAGCATTGCAACGACGCTGCGTTTCACGACTGCACCACCGCCTTGCTCGGGAGCGCGACGACGAAGCGGCTGCCACCGTCGGGTGCCGCATCGGCCCACGTTCGCCCGCCCATCGCCGCCGCCAACTCGCGCACGATCGCAAGCCCGAGACCGGTGCCGACCGCGCGCCCGGGTGCTTCGCGCACGGTGTACAGGCGGTCGAACACACGACTCAGTTTGTCGGATGGAATGCCGGGGCCGTCGTCGGTGACGACGATCGCGACCTCGCTCGGGCTGTACTGCGCGGTGTACACGTCGACTCGCGCGCGCGCGTACTTCAACGCGTTCTCGACGAGGTTGGCGACGACCTGGGCAAGCCGTTCGGTGTCGGCCTCGACGGGCATGGGCTCGGACGACAGCATCGAAAGCCGCACGCCGAGCTCGACGGCTTGCGGCTGGAAGGCGTCGACCGACGACTTCACGAGCTCGGTCGCGTCGCAGGGATGGATGTTCAACGAGAACTGGCGTCCGTCGAGCCGGGCGAGGTCGAGCAGGTCGCGGACGAGCCGTTCGAGCCGTCGCGCTTCGGAACCGATCACGTTCGCGGCGCGCTTGCGGTCGTCGGGGTTGGCGTCGTCGAGGGTTCCGTCGGCGAGCGCGTCGGCGTAGCCGCGGATCGACGTCAGCGGCGTACGCAGGTCGTGTGAGATCGACAGCAAGAACGCGCGCTCGCTCTCGTCGGCGTGTTCGAGCGCGCCCGCCATGTTGTTCAACGTCTGCGCGAGGGCGGCGAGTTCCGCGTCGGACTCCGGTGGCACGTTGGCACGCGCCGAGAGATCGCCGCCGGCCAGTTGTCCCGCCGCGCGCTCGACCTCTTTCACCGGCCGCATCAGGCGGCGGGCAAGCCAGCTCGCAACTGCGAACGCGATCGCGAGCACGACCAGGCCCGAGATCAACAGCAAGGGGAAGAGCTTGTGCAACACCGACATGTCGACCGTGTCGGTGGCCACCACCGCGATGAGGTCGCCATTCGGCGCGTGGCGTGCGGTCGGGATCGCGAGAAACACGGTGTTGTTGCGCCGGCCGCTTACTTGTTCGCCCTTCAACAAACTCTGGGGGAGCACATCGCTGTTGTGCAGCGGTGCGGGCAAGCCCGGCGAGCTCGCGTTCAGTGGTTCGACCGCGCCCGTGGTTGTGACGCGCACCAGCTGGAAGTCGGTGAGCTTGAGCGCCCGGTTGATGCGCGTCGCAGGTAAGGCCGCGAGCGTCTGATCGGACGACAGATTCAACAACTCGTCGGCGCGCTGATTGAGATTCGACAGCGCGTTCTGCTGCAGCGAGCGCCGCACGAGCGCATAGGTTGCGAGATACGAAAGACCGAGCACGCCGAACGCGACGACGACGATCGCCGCGACGAGACGCGTTCGCAATGATGTGCGTTTCACCGGTTCACCGGTTCACTTCGGGTCGAGGCGGTAACCCACACCCCTCACCGTGTCGATCTTCACCGCCGAGTCGACCTTCTTGCGAACCTGCGCGATGTGCACGTCGACAGTGCGGATGTCGCCGAACCAGTCGTAGCCCCACACGCCGTCGAGAATTTGTTGGCGGCTCAACGCGAGGCCGGGCCGCTCACCGAGGAACTTCAACAGATCGAATTCCTTCGTCGTGAACGCGACCGGCTCGTTGTTCACGCGGACCTCGCGCCGGCCGATGTCGATCGTGACGCTACCGACGTGCACCATCTCGGTCGGCGTCGCCGCGCCCTCGGAGCGGCGCAACACCGCTTTCACGCGCGCCACGAGCTCCGCGGGCGAAAACGGTTTGGTCACGTAGTCGTCGGCGCCGAGTTCGAGGCCGAGTACCCGGTCGACCTCGGTGTCGCGCGCCGTCAGGAAGATCACCGGAATGTTCGTCGACGCGCGCAGTCGCCGGCAGACCTCGAGCCCGTCGATATCGGGCAGGCCGACGTCGAGCACGACAAGGCGAGGCCGGTGGTCGTTGGCCGCCTTCAGCCCGTCCTCGCCGTTCGCAGCTTTGACGACCCGGTAGCCGTCGCGCCGGAGATACAGCTCGACAAGGTCGGCGATGTTCGGTTCGTCGTCGACGACGAGCACGGTTCCGCGTTCCATAACACCCCTATCGTCGCACTCGACTTCGGCGCGGAGTGTGATCGGATTGTGAGGGGAACGTAAGGCCGCAGATCAGAGGCGGTTCGCGCGGGCAATGCCCCCGAGCCACGCCGCCGACGCCTTGGGCCGGCGCGCGAAGGATTCGCGGTCGACCGATACGAGGCCGAACTTCGGCACGTACCCCAACGCCCACTCGAAGTTGTCGAGCAACGACCAATAGAAGTAGCCGCGCACGTCGATCCCGTCGGCGACGCAGCGGCCGAGCCCTTCGAGCGCGCCCGTGACGTAGGCAACCCGGCGGCTGTCGTCGTCGTGGCCGAGGCCATTCTCTGTCACGTAGATCGGTGCGCCGCTGACCTCGGCCGCGTGGCGGATCGCGACTTCGAGCGCCTGCGGCCAGAACTCGTAACCCATCGACGACACGACTTCGACCCCTTCTTCGGGACCGAGCGGAAGGCCGCGCTCGTCGAGCCGCGTGCGCGAGTACGCCTGCACACCGACGAAGTCGTCGCCCTTCGTGATCTCGAGGTGTTGGCCTTCGTGCATTTGGCGCGTGCGTTCGAGCGTGTCTTCCGCACCTTCGGGCGCCCACCAGTCACCCATCGCGACGCACGAACCGACGGGAAAGTCACCGGGACCGCTCTTCAACGCGTCGTACCCGCGCCGGTGCGCGGCCTTGAGATTCTCGTTGACGCGCGCGTATTCCTCCATGTCGTGGTGCCCGGGCGGGAACACGCCGACGAGATAGCCCATGAGCGAGACGATGTTCGGCTCGTTGATCGTGCACCCGATCGTGATCAAGTCGCCGAGCTGGGCGACCGCGCGTTCGCAGTAGCGGGCGAAACGGTCGACCGACTCGTTGTTCGCCCAGCCGCCCATGTTCGCGAACCACCGCGGGTTCGAGAAGTGGTGGAACGTGACCGCGGGATTCACGCCGGCTTCGTGGCACGCGGCCAGCATGCGGCGGTAGTAGTCGAGCGCGGCGCGCGAGAACTCGCCGTCTTCCGGTTCGATGCGCGACCACTCGATCGAGAAGCGGTAGGCGCGAAGCCGAGGTCGCGCACGAGCGCGATGTCGTCGGCGTAACGGTGGTAGCTGTCGCAGCAGTCGCCCGACGGTTCTGCGCACGGCGTATCGGGCGTGTGCTCGAAGGCCCACCAGTCGTTGTTCCAGTTGCCGCCTTCGATTTGGTGCGCGGCCGCAGCCACGCCCCATACAAAACCTTCGGGAAACGTCACGCTCATGAGCGAGGAGCGTAGAGCCGGCGCCCGTAGACTGTCCTGTGCGTGACGATCCTCGACGAGATCCTGCGAACCAAGGTCGACGAGGTGACCCTCTTGCGGCAGCCGCAGACCCGCGATCTGCTGCGCGGCCGGGCGCTCGACGCGCCGCCCGCTCGTGATTTCGCGGCGCGCGTTGCGCCGGGCCGACGGCCGGGTCGCCGTTATCGGCGAGATCAAACGGCGTTCGCCTTCCAAAGGGGAGCTCGCGCCCGATCTCGACGCGGCGACGACCGCCCAGGCGTACGAAACCGGTGGCGCGGCCGCGCTCTCGGTGCTGACCGACGGTCCGTATTTCGGCGGCATGGTGGCCGACCTGCAAGCGGCGTCGGAGGCCACGGGCCTTCCGATCTTGCGCAAGGACTTCACGATCGACGAGGTGCAGGTCTACGAAGCGCGCGCGATCGGTGCCGACGCAATCTTGTTGATCTGTTCGGCGATCTCCGACGACGGCTTGCTCTCCGACCTGCACGAACTGGCGATCGGCCTCGGCCTGTCGGTCTTGGTCGAAGCACACGACTGGGCCGAGATATCGCGCGCGGTCGAGATCGGCGCGCACGTCATCGGCGTCAACAGTCGCGACCTCGCCACGTTCAACGAAGACCTTGCGGGTGCACGCGCACTCGCAGATTCGATCCCTGCTGATCGCGTCGCCGTCGCCGAAAGCTCGATCCGCTCCGCCGACGACGCACGCGCGATGGCGAGCGCGGGCTTCGACTCGGTGCTCGTCGGTGAAGCGCTCGTGCGGGCCGACGATCCGGTCGCGTTGCTGCGCGAGCTGGCGGCTGCGCCCGTCGCGAGGCGCGGCTGATGTTCGTCAAGATCTGCGGCATCACGTCGGAGGACGACGCGCTGCTTGCTACCGCGCTCGACGCCGACGCGTTGAGCTTCGTGTTCGCGCCGAGCAAGCGTCAGATGCATCCCGAAGCAGTGCGCGACATCGTGCGGCGGCTGCCGCGCGAGATCCTGACGTTCGGTGTCTTCAAAGACGAACATCCGGAGCGTGTCGTCGAGATCGTGACGCGTACGGGCCTGCACGGTGCACAGCTTCACGGTCGCGAATCGCAGGCCGACGTCGGGTACGTCCGCGAGCGGGTGCAGGTCGTCATCCAGGCGTTTTCCGCCGGTGATGCCGCGCTCGCGACCGCGGCCGAAAGCCCGGCCGACATCATCCTCGTCGACTCGCCCGATCCCGGTTCGGGCAAGGTCTTCGACTGGCGGCTCGCCGAGGGCGCGCCGAGCGGCATCCGCTTGTTGCTCGCGGGTGGGCTCACGCCCGAAAACGTCGGCGACGCGATCCGTCTCGTCCGGCCGTGGGGCGTCGACGTGTCGACGGGTGTCGAGGAGTCGCCCGGCCGCAAGGACGCTCGGAAACTGCGCGAGTTCGTCGTGGCTGCCCGCGCGGCCGGTGTCGAAGTCGCGGATCGCTCGATCGATCTCACACTCTCGGACGACATCGCCGGTGTCACGAGACCGTGGGATTGGCAACTCGACGAATAACGCTCAGGGTTCGCGCCGGGCTGGTCGCTACGCTTCCGTTCCCATGACCGCACCCGCACGCGGCGACGGCGTCCTGCTCGAACCGCCTGGCCCCGAACCCGAGGGTCTCGGCCGTTTCGGCGAGTACGGCGGCCGGTACGCGCCCGAAACGCTGGTGCCCGCGCTCGAACAACTCGAGCGTGAGTTCCGGGCCGCGTGGCACGACGATGCCTTCCGGGCCGAATACGCAACGCTGCTCGCGAGTTACGCGGGGCGCCCAACCCCTGTGACCGATTGCCCACGCCTGTCCGACCGGCTCGGCGTGCGCGTGCTGCTCAAGCGGGAAGACCTCACGCACACGGGCTCGCACAAGATCAACAACGTTCTCGGGCAAGCGCTGCTCACGCAAGCGGATGGGCAAAGACCGGCTGATCGCCGAGACCGGTGCCGGTCAGCACGGCGTTGCGACCGCGACCGCGGCCGCGCTCTTCGGGCTCGGGTGCGTTGTGTACATGGGCGCGGTCGACGTCGAACGCCAAGCGCTCAACGTGTGGCGCATGCGCCTGCTCGGTGCCGAAGTCATTCCCGTACAGTCGGGGAGCGCGACCTTGAAGGACGCGGTCAACGAAGCCATGCGCGCGTGGGTCGCGAGAGTCGAAACGACGCACTACTGCCTCGGCTCTGCGATGGGACCGCACCCGTTCCCGTGGATGGTGCGCGAATTCCAGCGCGTCGTCGGCGACGAAGCGCGCCGCCAGACCGTCGAGATCATCGGGCGCGACCCTGATCTGGTGCTCGCGTGTGTCGGCGGCGGCTCGAATGCGATCGGCACGTTCAGCGCCTTCGTCGAGTCCGACGCTCGCCTCATCGGCGTGGAAGCCGGCGGCCTCGGACTCGAGAGCGGTCATCACGGTGCGGCCGTCGCGCGCGGCATCCCCGGCATCGTGCACGGCATGCGCTCGCTGTTCCTGCAAGACGAAGAAGGCCAGGTGCTCGAAGCGACGTCGATCAGCGCCGGGCTCGACTATCCCGGCGTCGGACCCGAGCACGCGATGCTCGCGGCGCACGGTCGCGCCGAGTACTACGCCGCCACCGACGAAGAAGCGCTCGCCGGCTTCAAGCTGCTTGCGGAGACCGAAGGCATCGTGCCCGCGCTCGAACCGTCGCACGCGATCGGTTGGCTCGCGCGCGAGGCCGGCAACGCGGTCCCACGCGGCGCGACCGTGCTCGTCACGCTCTCGGGCCGCGGCGACAAAGACGCAGCCCAAGTCGCGGAACGCTGGGCGAACTGTGAACCTCGAACGGCACTTGCGCGAGAAGCGCGAGGCCGGTCGCAAGTTGCTCGTTCCCTACGTCACCGGCGGTCTCGGTCGCGAGTGGTGCGAGGTCGTGCGCGCGGTCGTCGATGCCGGTGCCGATGCGGTCGAAGTCGGTATTCCGTTCCGCGACCCGATCATGGACGGCCGCACGATTCAAGAAGCGAGCCAGCGCGCGCTCGATCTCGGCGCGACGCCCGTTGGCGTGATCGACGCGATGGCAACCCTCGACGTCGACGCACCGACTCGTCGTCATGACGTACTACAACCTCGTCGCGCGCCTCGGACACGAGCGGTGCGGCGCGGCACCTGAGCGATGCGGGCGTCGACGGGGCGATCGTTCCCGACCTCCCGCTCGACGAGCTCGACGGTTGGGGCGACGCCGCCGACGCGAGCCGGAGTCGAAACCGTGTTGCTCGCGGCGCCCACAACGCCCGACGATCGCTTGCGGGCGATCTGCGAACGGTCGCACGGCTTCGTCTACGGCGTTTCGCTGCTCGGCGTGACCGGGGAGCGAACCAGCCTGGCGACCCAAGCGGGCGAGATGGGACGGCGCTGCAAGGCCGCGACCGACAAGCCCGTGCTCCTCGGCGTCGGCATCTCGACGCCCGAGCAAGCCGCCGAGGCCGCGGCGAGCGCCGACGGCGTGATCGTGGGGAGTGCGCTCGTCCGGCGGCTCCTCGACGGCGGCGGCCCCGATGAGGCGGCCGCGTTCGTCAAGACCCTCCGCGCCGCGCTCGATACCTGAGAGCCCGCTGCGAACGGCCCGGCCAGCGGGCGCCGGGCCGCATCGAGATGTGACATAGGTCCTACAGGGCCCTCCGGAGGCGGTCGATACCTGGACCGCAGCTAGGGACGGCGGCGGACGCAGGGAGGGACGATGGAAAAGGGCTCGATGATCGGGCTCGGACTGTCGCCCTCGTCGGTGTCTTCGTCAGCGCGATCCTGCACGGCATCACATCGACGTTCCTCTTCATGGAGATTCGCGTCGCTCATCATCGTGTGTGCTCGGTCACCTCGGCGCGACGATCGCGTCGTTCCCGTGCGAAGCGACGCAGAACCTGAGCAAGTACGTCGGCAAGGCGATGAAGGGCGACGAAGCGCACTCGGCCGAGCGAGACGATCACGCAGATCGTGCTGCTCACGAACCGGGCCCGCGCCGAGGGCCTGCTCGCCCTCGAAGAAGAGGCGAAGGGCATCGAAGACCCGTTCTTCCGCAAGGGCATCGAGCTCGCGGTCGACGGCACCGACCCCGACGACGGTGAAGAAGACGCTCAACGCCGAGATCAGCGCGATGAAGGAGCGCCACAAGGTCGGACAAGGGTGGTTCACGCAGGCCGGTGTGTTCGCGCCGACGTTCGGCATCATCGGCGCGGTGTTCGGCCTCATGGCCACGATGGCGCAGCTGAACAGCCCGGCGAAGGTCGGTGAAGGTATCGCCGGCGCGTTCGTCGCGACGTTCTGGGGCGTGTTCCTCGCCAACGGCATCTGGCTGCCGTGGGCGAACAAGCTGAAGCAGCTCTCGCTGACCGAGGTCGCGCACAAGCAGCTGATCGTCGAAGGGATCATGGCGATCCAGGCCGGCGTGAGCCCCGCGTCGTCGAGGAGCTGTTGAAGTCGCACGTCCCGCCGTCGGAGCGTGAACTTCCGGCCCGCGAAGGCCGGCGGCGACGCCGCACCCGAAGCCGCGGCCGCCTGAGCGACGGTTCTGAGGACATGACATGTCGCACGGAGGCGACGACGAGGTCCACGAGGAACACGAAGAGCACGTGAACCACGAGGCGTGGGTCATCCCCTACGCCGACCTGCTCACACTGCTCATGGCGATGTTCATCGCGTTGTTCGCGATGTCGACCGTCGACGTCGCCAAGTTCAAGGCGTTCGCCATCGGCTTCAACGAAGCGCTCGGCGGCGGCAAGCTCGACGCCGGCATCGGCGGCGACGGCAAAGCGACCGACGTCGGCAACGGCAACGGGCAAGGGAACGGTCCGTTTACCGGTGGCACACTCACGCCGACGGCCAGCACGCTCAACGCGAAAGAACTGCACGCAGCGTCCTTGCCGAGATCGCGAACAACGCGTCGGCGAAGGCGCAACAGCAGGCGACGCTGGGCGACGTGGAACAAGCGATCAAGAACGCCGCGGCCAAACAAGGATTCGGCGGCGACCTGAACCTGAAGCTCGAGAACAGCGGGCTCGTCGTCACGCTCGTGACCGACCAGGTGCTGTTCACGCCCGGGAACGGCTCGTTGGCGCCCGGTCCGAATGCGTTGTTGGACATCGTCGGCAACTCGCTGAAAGCGATCGACAACCCGATCGAGATCAACGGCTACACCGACAGCGACCCGATCCACAGCGCTCAGTACCCGTCGAACGACGCGTTGTCGCTGCACGCGCCGATCGCGGTCGAGACGTACTTCGAGGGGCTCGGGCTCGACCGCGAACGGCTCTTCCCGTCCGGGTTGGGCGATCAGCGATCCCGTCGCGCCGAACACGACGGCCGCGAACAAGGCCCGGAACCGGCGGGTGGAGATCATCGTCCAGTCGAAGGTCGTCAACGAGACGCTCGCAGCAGGCCGGCCTCGACAACAAGCTCGCGGTCCCGGCGAAGCAGGGTTCGCTGAACCCGCAGGTGTCGAAGCCGGTCGATTCGCCGACGAGTGGTGCGGCGCCGAGTGTCAATCCGCAGCTCGGGGCAACTAACTTCGGGAACATGCCCGAAAAGATCACGATGCAGGCCGACGGCACGCTGTCGGTGCCCGACGAGCCCATCATCCCGTACGTCGAAGGCGACGGCACCGGCGTCGACATCTGGCCGGCCGCGCAGCTCGTCATGGACGCAGCCGCGGCGAAGCACGGCAAGACAATCGCGTGGAAGGAAGTGCTGGCCGGGCAGAAGGCCTTCGACAACACCGGCTCGTGGCTCCCCGACGAGACGGTCGACACGTTCCGCGAGTACCTGATCGGGATCAAGGGCCCGCTGACGACGCCGATCGGCGGCGGTATCCGTTCGCTGAACGTCGCGCTGCGCCAGATCATGGACCTGTACGTGTGCTTGCGCCCGGTGCGCTGGTTCCCCGGTGTGCCGTCGCCGGTGAAGCATCCCGAAGCCGTGAACATGGTGATCTTCCGCGAGAACACCGAAGACATCTACGCGGGGCTCGAAGTCGAAGAGGGCACGCCCGAAGCGGCCAAGCTGATCGCGCTGCTGAAGGAGAACTTCGGCTGGAACATCCGCGAAGACTCCGGCATCGGCATCAAGCCGATTTCGATCACCGGGTCGAAGCGGTTGATCCGCGCCGCGATTCAGTACGCGGTCGACCACGACCGCAAGAGCGTCACGCTCGTGCACAAGGGCAACATCCAGAAGTTCACCGAAGGCGCGTTCCGCAACTGGGGCTACGACCTCGTGCGCGAAGAGTTCTCCGACGTTGCGGTCGGGTGGGACGACTGCGACGGCAAGCCCGGCGACAAGATCCTCGTCAAGGACAACATCGCCGACATCACGCTGCAGCAGGTGCTCACGCGCCCCGAAGACTTCGACGTGATCGCGACGACGAACCTCAACGGCGACTACCTGTCGGATGCTTTGGCGGCGCAGGTCGGCGGCATCGGTATCGCACCGGGCGGCAACATCAACTACGTCACCGGGCCACGGCGTGTTCGAAGCGACGCACGGCACCGCGCCGAAGTACGCGGGCCAGGACAAGGTGAACCCGTCGTCGGTGTTGCTCTCGGGCGTGATGATGTTCGAGCACCTGGGCTGGACGAAGGCCGCGGCCGACATCGAGCGTGCGCTCGAAGCAGACGATCGCCGACAAGGTCGTGACGTACGACTTCGCCCGCCTGATGGACGGCGCGACCGAGGTCAAGACGTCGCGAGTTCGCGCAAGCAATCGTCGACCGCCTCTAACTTTCCTGCGACGTTGCGTCCCTGAGACGTCTGGGAGACGTCTCAGGGACGCAACGTCGAGATGAGGCGGGGGAGGGCGTCTTCCCAGGGCGGGAGGAGCTGGTCGGCGCGCAGCACTTCGGTGCCGAGCACGGCGTAGGCGGGCCGGGGGGCGGGGCGGGGCGGAAGGTCGGTGGTGACCGCGGGCTCGACGCGCGCTTCGTCGTGACCGCTCATGCGCGCGACCGCGCACGCGAGCTCGTACGCCGTGAGCGCGCCTTGATTCGTCACGTGGAACACGCCGGGTCGGCGGTCGTGCGCGATCGCGAGCAACCCGGCCGCGAGATCGGCGGCGTACGTCAGGCAGCTCTTTTGATCGGTGACGAATCGCAACGGCTGGTCGGTCTCGTCGAGCAGCCGCACGATCGTACGGACGAGGTTCTTGCCACCGCCGCACACCCATGAGGTGCGCACAATCGCGTGGCGCGTCACGTCGATCGCGTGCTCGCCCGCGAGCTTCGACGTGCCGTACACGCTCAACGGGTTGGGTGGGTCGGATTCGAGATACGGCGTGGTCTTGGTGCCGTCGAAGACGTAGTCGGTCGACACGTAGACCACGAACGCGTCGGTCGACGCGACGAGATTGGCGGTGCCCTCGCTGTTGACGCGCATCGCCTTTTCTGGATCGGTTTCGCAGCCGTCGACGTCGGTGTACGCGGCGGTGTGAATCACCGCGTCGGCTTCGACGCGGCCTACCGCGTTGACGTCGCGGTCGATGGCTTCCGCGCCCAACGCAACGAGCTCGGACCCGACTTGCCCGCGCGGGCCAGTTACCGCGACGCGCACGCGCTCACTTCCAGGACGTTGCTTCGTCGACCGGCGCCCGGCCGAGGAGCGGTTCCCACCAGTCGCGGTTCTCGGCGTACCACTGCACGGTCTCGTCGAGCCCTGCTTCGAACTCGAACGTCGGTTCCCATCCGAGCTCGCGGTGATCTTCGACGCGATCGAGGAGGTAGCGCCGGTCGTGGCCGGGGCGGTCGGGAACGATCGTCTTCAGCGACGTCGGGCTTGCCCAGCGCGGCGAGCACGCCGTCGGCGATCTCCTCGATGCTGCGTTCCTCGCCGGTACCGACGTGATACGTCTCGCCGACGCGGCCGTCGTCGAGGATGCATCGCGATCGCGCGGCAGTGGTCGTCGGCGTGGATCCATTCCCGCCGGTTCTGCGTCGACGCGTACAACGGGATGTCGTGGTCGTCGATCAGCGCGCGCGTCGCGAAGAGCGGGATCACCTTCTCCGGGAACTGGTACGGCCCGTAGTTGTTCGCGCAGTTCGTGATCGAGATCGGCAGGTCCGAATGTCTCGTGGTAGGCGCGCACCGCGTGATCGCCGCCGGCCTTCGACGCGTTGTACGGCGTGCGCGGCGCGTACGGCGACGACTCGGTGAACGGCTCGGTGGCGTCGAGGTCGAGGTCGCCGTAGACCTCGCACGTCGAGACGTGGTGGAAGCGGTGGAACCGCTCGACGCCGACGCGGCGCACGGCTTCGCACAACGTCTGCGTGCCGACCACGTTGGTCCGGAAGAACACGCCCGGGTTCGTGATCGCGTACGAGTTGTGCGACTCGGCCGCGAAGTTGACGACGACGTCGATCTCGTAGTCGCGCAGCGTCTGTCTCGGCGAACGTCGAGGTCGCCGATGTCGCCTTGCGACGAACTCGTGCGGAACGCCGTCGAGACTGGCGCGGTTGCCGGCGTAGGTGAGCGCGTCGTACACGACGACCGTGTCGCCCGGCGCGTCGCGTGCTCCACCAGCGCACGAAGTTCGACCCGATGAAACCGGCACCGCCGGTGACGAGCAGGTTCATGTGCGCATCGGCCAGACCGGTCGGGCGCGCTCGGCGATCTCGGCGCGCTTCGGGTTGGCCGCGTCGCGGTCGGAGAGCTCCGGATTCGTGACGCCCCAGTCGGCCGCCGATCTGCGGGATCGTCCCACGCGACGCCGAGCTCGTCGTCCGCGTTGTAGTAGCCGTCGACGAGGTACGTGATCGTCATGTCGGTGAGCGACGGCGAACCCGTGCGCGACGCCGGGCGGGATGAACACGCCCGCGTGGTTGTTCTCGCCGGTCTCGGGCTCGCCGAGATCGAACGACTTCGGTCGCGCCTTCGGTCGCGCTGCCGACGCGCAGGTCGTGCAGCACGACGCGCGCCCGGCCGAACGGCACGTACCAGTAGTCGGCCTGGTGCAGGTGGTAGTGCAGACCGACGATGCAGCCGGCCGTGCGGTCGGCGCGGTTCGACTGGATCATCTCGCGCGCCGCTCGGGATCCACTCCCGGCGGTACGTCTCGACGAACAGACCGCGTTCGTCGCGATGTACCGCCGGCACGACGTGGACGACGCCGGCGATCACTTCGCTGTTCCGGACACGGTGCCATCGTTACTCCAGATCGACCCGGGAGTGGTCGCCGAGCATCAGACGGGTCGCCTTCGGGCGTTCGCCGCTGCGTACGACCTCGACCTCCCGGCCGAGCAAGCGAATCGTGAATGTGGTGTACGCCGATGATCCGACTGCGTTCGAGCAGCACCGAGTGCTCGATCTCCGCGTCGCGCAGCTCGCAGTCGGCACCGATCGCGGTGTACGGACCGACGTAGGTGTCGACGAGCACGGCGTCCGGCGCCGATGATCGCGGGCCCGCGCACGACCGAGCGCTCCAGGCGTGCGCCCGCTTCGATCACGACGCGCCCTTCGACGCGCGAGTCGTCGTCGAGCGTGCCGTCGAGGCGCGCTTCGATCGTGTCGAGCACGAGCCGGTTGCAGTGCAGCAGCGGGTCTTTCTTGCCGGTGTCGATCCACCAGCCTTCGAGGACCTCGTGCATCGACGGGGTAGCCGCTGTCGATGCAGCCACTGGATCGCGTCGGTGATCTCGAGCTCGCCGCGCGCCGACGGCGTCGATCGCGCGCGACCGCCTCGTGGACGCGCGCGTCGAAGATGTACACGCCGACGAGCGCGAGATCCGACGGCGGTTCGGCCGGCTTTTCGACGAGGCGCTGACCACGCCGCCGTGCGTGTCGAGCTCGGCCACGCCGAACTGGCGGGGATCGTCGACGTGGGCGAGCAGGATCTGCGCGACCGGGCGGCCGCGCGTCGGCTCGTCGAGCTCGAGCTGGCGGCGTGCGCTCGCGCGACGAAGCGGTCGACGAGCGGTCTTGAGGTCCTGCTGCAGCATGTTGTCGCCGAGGTACATGACGAAGTCGTCGTCGCCGAGGAAGTCGCGCGCGATCAGCACGCAGTGAGCGAGGCCGAGCGGCTGCGGCCTGGGGGATGAAGGTGAGCTCGACACCGAAGCGCGAGCCGTCGCCGAGCGCGGCTTCGATCTCGCGCCGCTCTCGGCGACCACGACCACCCGATGTCTTTGATCCCGGCCGCCGCCAGTCGTCGACGACGTAGAACAGGATGGGGTTGTTGGCGATCGGCACGAGCTGCTTGGCGCTCGTGTGCGTGATCGGTCGCAGCCGGGTGCCGGCGCCGCCGGCCAGGATCAAGCCCTTCATCGCCGAGACAGTCTGCCAGAGCGGTTGTTAGGGTCGCGCACATGGCTCAGGAGCACACCAAGGTCGACAACTGCGACCTCTGCGAGGCGGCTCGCATCACGCCGTGGTTCCACGAAGACGACATCTGTTGGATCGCGGAATGCGAGATCTGCGCGGTTCCGATGGTCGTGTGGCGCAGTCACGGTGTGACGCCGCCCGCCGACGAACTCGCGCACATGCACGACGCAACTCGCGAACGTGTGTCGAGACGCACTTCACGTTCGAGCACTACGTCGACGACAACATGCGCAACATCCCCGATCACTACCACGCGCACGCGCGCCCGCAGGGCGGCTTCTTCGGTCACGGGCTCAAGCGCGAGAGACGTGAGCCGACAGCGACGTGACCGAGTACGTTCTCACGATCGACCTCGGAACGTCGGGTCCGAAGGTCGCGCTCTTCACGCTCGACGGTGTCTTCGTCGACGGTGACTTCACGCCCGTCGATCTGCACCGTCACGCCCGACGACGGCGCCGAGCAGTCACCCGACGCAGTGGTGGGCGGGGATCGTCGCGGCCGCGCAACGGTTGCACGAGCGCGCCGCGGTCAAACCCGATGACGTCGTCGCCGTGTCGGTGACGTCGCAATGGTCGGGCACCGTGCCGATCGATCGCGACGGCACGCTGCTGCACGACGCGATCATCTGGATGGACGCGCGCGGCGCGGCGAGACCCACGCGCAGTGCGTCGGCGGCGCGGTGCGCGTGCAGGGCTACGACCCGTGAAGCTGCGTACGTGGATCACGCCGCACCGGCGGCGCGCCCGCGCAGTCGGGCAAGGACTCGATCTGCGCACATCCTCTGGTTGCAAGACGAGCGTCCCGACATCGCGCGCGCCACATGGAAGTACCTCGAGCCGAAGGACTGGCTCAACTATCAAGCTGACCGGCCGCGTGCGTCGCGACGCACGACTCGATCGTCCTGCACTGGGTCACCGACAACCGCGACCGCGCCCACGTCGACTACGACCCCGAGCTTCTTCGCATCGCGGGCTCGACCGCGCGACCAACTTCCCGATCTCGGTCGCCGCGACCGACGTCGTCGGCCCGCTGACGGCCGACGCCGCGGCCGAGCTCGGCGTTCCGGCCGGCATCCCGGTCGTCGGCGGGACGCCCGATCTGCAGATCGGCCGCGATCGGTTCGGGCGCGGTCGCGCGACTTCGAGGGACATCTCTACGTCGGCACGTCGTCGTGGCTGACGTGTCACGTGCCGTTCAAGAAGACCGATCTCTTCCACGGCATCGCGTCGCTGCCGTCGCCGCTGCCGGGCAAGTACTACGTCGCCGACGAGCAGGAGGTCGCGGGCGGCTGCGCTCGATTGGTTGCGCGAACAGGCGCTGGCGACCGACGATGACCTGCGCCGCGCTCGACGCGCTCGCGGGCGCGGTCCCGCCGGGCAGCAACGGCGTGATCTTCACGCCGTGGCTGAACGGTGAGCGCACTCCGGTCGACGACCACACGTTGCGGGCCGGCTGGCACAACCTGTCGCTCGCGACGACGCGCGCCGAGCTCGTGCGTTCGGTGCTCGAAGGCGTCGCGTACAACAGCCGTTGGTTGCTCGAAACGGTGGAGAAGTTCGTCGGTCGTCCGTTCCCGTCGCTGCATTTCATCGGCGGGGGCGCGCAGTCGCGAGCTCTGGTGCCGCGATCATGGCCGACGTGCTCGACCGCGAGATCCGTGCAGGTCGAGCACCCGATTCGGGCCAACGCGCGCGGCGCCGCGCTGCTCGCCGGACTCGCGCTCGAACGGATCAAGATCGACGATCTCGCGACGACGGTGAAGATCGGCGAGCGGTACGTGCCCGACCGCGAGTACGCGTGCGGTCTACGACGACATGTACGACGAGTTCCGTGTGTTGCAGAAGCAGACGAGCAAGCGGAGGAAGCGCCGTGCGCGCGCCCACACCCATTCGCGACGATTCGTTTCCGATGCGCGGCTGGGGTCTCCCGCAGCCGGGAGAGCTCGACCGCGTCGTCATCGTGTCGCCCCATCTCGACGACGCGGTGCTTTCGTTGCGCGCGGTTCATGGCGGTGCATCCCGGTGCCACACGTCGTCACCGTGTTCGCCGGCAATCCGCCGCAGTACCCCGACCCGATGCGGCTCTGGGACGTGCAGAGCGGTTTCGAACCCGGCGACGACGTCATGGAGACGCGGCGGAACGAAGACCGCAACGCCCTCGCGCTCCTCGACGCAACGCCGCATCATCTCGACTTCATCGAGCACACGTACCTCCCGAACGACACGCCGGTCGCGCCCGACGTCGTCGCGCCGGCGCTGTCACAAGCGATCGGCGCACTCGAGCCGACACTCGTGCTCGCGCCCTTCGGTCTCGCGAACCCGGATCACGACGTGACGCACCGCGCGTGCATGCGGGTGCGCGACGAACTCGACGACGCGCATCTCGTGGTGGTGCTACGAGGACAACGGCTACAAGCACATCCCCGGCATGCTGGCGTGGCGCGTGGCGCGCTTGTTCCGGCGCGACGCTGTGGCCGACGCCGGTGTGCCCGACCGTCGACGACAGCAACGAACGCAAGATGGCCGCCGCCGACGTGCTATCCGACGCAGTTGTACGCACTCGAGGACGACTGGCAGATCAGAGCGAAGCTCGCGGCACCGGCGCCTGAGCAGTACTGGCGTATCGAAGCACCGCCCGAAGGATGGGAACGCATCGCTACGGACCAG
This sequence comes from uncultured Actinomycetes bacterium, assembly GCA_963841195.1. Lineage (GTDB taxonomy): Bacteria > Actinomycetota > Acidimicrobiia > IMCC26256 > PALSA-610 > CAWJBX01. The sequence goes on from CAWJBX010000009.1 coordinate 747,927, forward strand.
AGCTAGGTCTACGGCCCCACTGGTTGCGGCCGGCGTCGTCGCGATCACGCGGCCGTTCACGGGCGATCGGCGTCGCGCAATTCTGACCAGTTGACGTCCAACTCGTGGACGACACCCACGAGATGGCGTTCCCAAACTTCCGCAAGCTCTCGGAAGATGAACGAGTCGGCTTCGAATCGGTACTCGTCGAGATCGAAGGAGTCGGTCCGGTACACGGCGGCGTCGTAAGGCGGACCGACCGCGACGTTCGCGCGCGCGGTGCTCATCATCGAACCCAATGCGACCTTGGTTGCGGTCACGAGATCGATGTCGAGGTTTACCGCGAAGTCGAGCAAGAACTTCCCGTACTTCGTCTCGCCGATCTGGAGAAACGGCCGCTCGTCCGAAGCGCGTATGTAGTTGCCCTCCGGGTACACCAAGAAGATGTCGGGAGGCGCGTCGCCGATCTGGCCGCCGAGAATGAACGTCGCGGTGCCATCGCTACCGACGTTGTTCAGCGCTTCGGCATGCGCGTTCGCGACCTCTTGATTGCGTCGCCCGACGTACAGCGCCACCTCGAACAGGTGCGAAGCGGATGCGAGCGACTCGTGTTCATTTGGCGCCTCGAGGTCGACCATGAGTCGATCGAGAACTTCGTGCGTCGTCGCAAGGTTGCCGGCCGATTGCAGAACGAACAGGCGATCGGGAGCGGGCCGAAACACGTGAAGCTTGCGGTACGTGCTCACGTTGTCGACGCCTGCGTTCGTTCGTGTGTCCGACAAGAACACAAGACCGTCGCGCATGCGCATGGCCAAGCAATACGTCATACGTCAGACCTCCCGAATGGTCGGAGAGACGCGCCGCGACTGCGCGTCCGATCCCGATACCAATCCCGCGAAGCCTTCCTCGAGACATTCGAGGAACACCGCCGGCTCGGTGATCGCGGCAGGATCGAACGCGATCCCGACCTCGAGCGCGCCACGGTTCGCGAACGCTGAGAAGTTCACCGGACACCCGAGTCGGGGCCCGAAGGGAAACGCCGACTCGACGCGCGCGCCGCAGATCCGGTTCGCCGCGCCCAGACCCGGAACAACAGTCGCGGAGAAGTCGACCGTTCCCGCTTGCGCGCGTAGCAGCGAGATGAGGATCTGCGCCGGAAGGTGGCTGATCGTCGACGCCAACGGCGCGGCGAATCGCAACGCGGGTTCGACGCGCGCGTGGGTGAGACGTTCGGCGACGACGTCGAAGCTCGTTCCCGCAGGCGAGTTCTCGGTCGGCACCGTCGCACGCGTCGGGGTGAACCCATTACCGGCCGGTTGGTGACCGCGGCGCTGAACGGTCGGGCTCGCGACTCTGAGTTCCGCGCACGGAACACCGAGCCGTTCGTGGTAGAGCCCGAGCCCCGACGCGGCACCGGCAACGAGCAGATCGTTCCGGCTGCCTCCCAAGGCGCGCGCCGCAGGACCGGCGTCGGGTATCGATAGCGTTTCGAAGCGGTTCGTCGCGGAGTGATCGACGAGCAGGGGCGACAACGAACCGCCGACGATGAAGACCTGACGAGAAACCGAGGCGGCAAGGTCGACGACGTTGTGAACGCCACGCGCAATGCCATCGAACGTTCGCAGGTCGCCCATTGCGTTCGCCGTTGCTTGCAACGGGCGGAACGCCTTCGCCAGGTCGATCATCCCGGTGCCCGACGCGCGTTGATTCGTCGGAGACGGCCCTTCGCGAACGTTGCTCTCGTCGCCATCGAGGAAACGACGAACGAGGCGAAGTCCCGCCAATCCGTCGGCAACGACGTGATGTGCGCGCATATATAGCGCAGCGCGACCGCCCGCGAGCCCTTCGATCAGCGTTGCGTCCCATGGCGCATGTTCCGCGTTGAACGGAACCGATTCGAGCAACCCGACGAGCTCGAGCAGTTGGCGCGGCGATCCCGGCGCGCCGATCGCGGCGATCCGCAGGTGATGTTCGGCGTCGGGCGCGTCGTCTTCGAGCCACGCGGGAGACGCGTGCGTGAGAGACTGATTGCCGGGACGCAACTGCAACCGCGGCGAACGCTTGATGACGCTCGCGAAGCGTTCGGCCAAGAGCTCGTGGCTGGGCGCGTGGTCGAGAACCATCACGAGCGCGACGGTCATACGGAGTGCCGGGTCTTGCCCTGCCTTCCACATGATCGCTTCGATTGGACTGAGCCGGGTTTCCACTGTCGGGTTTTCGCACCTTCTGGAATCGTCGGGCGCGACGCTTTGCCGCGTCGCAAGAGATCGCGTGAACGGCGCCTCGTCTACCTGCTGCCGAGGAAACGAGCGAGATCGCGGGCGTCGCAGCTCCCGTCTACGAGGAAAACATCGCGCGCAACGTCACCATCGGTCGCCGCATGGAGAGATTCGACACTGAGGTCGTGATCTGCGAACCAGGCGCAGATCGTCGACAGTAGTCCGACCTGGTCGGAGGCCTCGACGCGCACGAGGGTGGGCTGCCCTTCGCTCCCGTAGGCGGTCACTGTCGCCCGACCGGCGGGCACGAACTCGAGCCGCTCCTTTCCCGGCTGCGTACCTATCGCGCGCAGGTCCTCACCAATTTGCTTCCAGCCGGTTTCATCGACGTGCGAAGTGTTCTCGAGGGTGAACGCGTGGAGTGCAAGCCGTTGATGGTTCCAGGTGGCCGCCGACGCGTCGATGATGCACAGGCCATTTGCGGCGAGCACGGCGGTGGTATCAGCGAGTAATCCGCGCCGTTCCGGGGCCACGATCGTCAACCGCGTCGCGTTCGACGCGTCCAACGGGCGCGCAACGGCGCGTACTTCGTCGGATTCGAGCGGCGGGTAACACAAGGCAAGGTCGCCTGCGAGCACTTCGGGTTGCGCGCTCATCAACCACAGCGTCGGCGCGTCTCGCAGCCAGGTTCGCGTGCAGAACGCGGGGATGTTCGTGTCGTCGAGCGCGTCGGCCACGCGGCGCGCCCGACTCGTCGCGGCGTGGACTTGATGTTCGCGCACGCGGACCTCGACGACGTTGGCCATCACGTCGTCGAACGAGTCAGGATCGGCGAGCAGCCACGAATGACGACCCGACAGGACGCGCCCCTCGGTACCAACTGCACTGCAAAGCGCGTCGAACGCCTTTTGCGGGATCACCCCGTCGTTCTGGGTCGTCAGCGCGAGAACCGGGAGTTCCCGGTCGCGCAGATCGGCCAGCTCTTGTCGGAGATCTACGGTTCGCGCCAACTCACCCGCGCGCCAAACGCCGAGCGGGTTGTGGAAGAGATTGGTGACGAGGTCGTCGCGCATTGCTCGCGCGATTTCGATTCCTTGACGCGTCGGAATCAGTTCACGCCAGAACCACCATGCCCATTCCCACAGCGGACGGTTCGTGACACCACCGATGGAATTCAGCAATACCAGGTAGCCGACCCGTTCCGGGTGCGCGTGCGCGAGCTTGATCGCCACGCCACCGCCAAACGAATGACCGATGACCAGCGCGGGCTCGTCAATCTTCAGCGCCCGCATGAAGTCGTCGACCCAATCCCCGTACCCCTCCATCGACATGACATGCCGCGGCAGGTCGGCCGTCCCCGCGAACCCCGGAAGCGCCGGCGCGTACACGCGGCACCCGCGGCCCGCGAGACGCCGCGCCGCGTTCTGATAAGCACGGGCGCCCAGCGCCCATCCATGCAGGAACAACACCGGTGGACCTTCGCCGCCCGCGTGGTAACACGCCGACCGACCTTCGACCTCGACGTTCAAGGGCGAAAGCTGCACGCCTCCCATACGCGGACCGTACGCGGGACGTCGGCACGCATGGTTTCCAACACGTGAACTCTCTTCGGCGGGTCCGCTCGTTCGAGCGTCGACATCGCGCCGGACGCGCAGACATGGCCTGCGCGTCCGGCCCGGGGGGACTCAGTTCGGACGATCTCCGCGCAGCGTGACGCGCTGGATCACGCGGTGCTGGCCGGTGAAGTCGCCAACCACCGAGTGTTGCGTGACGCGGTTGTCCCAGAAGCCGAGATCGCCTTCGCCCCAGTGGTAGCGAACGGTGAACTGCGGCTTCGTGCTGTGCGCGTAGAGGTACTGCAAGATCGCATCGCTCTCGGAGCGCGGGATCCCTTTGATGTGTGACGTGAATCCCGGGTTGACGAAGATGCTCTTCTTGCCCGTCTCGGGATGCGTGCGGATGACGGGATGCTCGACCGGTTCAAGCGCGCGATACGGCGCGCCATCCCACTCGCCATCGCCATCGCGGTCTTCGAGCGCTTTGCGGAACTGCTCTTTCCCGTCGTGCACCGCAACGAGCGGCTCGAGGAACTCCTTGAACTGCACGCTGAGCACGTCGTACGCGGCGCGCTGGTCGGAGAACATCGTGTCGCCGCCGGCGTCGGGGATGACGACCGCGTTGAGAATCGAGCCGAGCGGCGGTCGTTCGACGAACGTCACGTCGGTGTGCCACGACAGTCCCTCGTACTCGGCGATGTCGCCGTAGGTCGCGTACAGCTGTTGGAACTTCGAGTAGTCGATCTCGAAGACCTCCGGATAGCCGTCGATACCGGGGATCACCGGATGCGCGGGTGTCGGCTCACCGAACACGCTCGCGAACGCGAGGTGTTGTTCGGGATCGAGATGCTGGCCCGGCAGGAAGATGACTTTGTAGGAAAGCAGCGCGTCTCGCAGCGCTTGCACGGCTTCGTCGCTGAGCGGTTGGGAAGCGTCGACGCCGCGGATCTCCGCGCCGATTGTCGCCGAAAGGGGACGGATGTCGAGGTCGAGGGCGGTGGTCGTGAGGGTCATGCGCGAGCCGGCTCCTGTTCGAGTTCCGATAGGTGTGATTCGTGGCGTCCCTCGGCCGACTCGTCGACGCCGAGGCTTTCGAGCAACGTGCTTCGCAACCGACCGAAGGCAGCCTGATGCCGTAGCCGCGGGCGGGGCAGCGTCACGAGCTCGTCGAGCGTGATGCGGCCGTTGTGCAAGATTGCGACGCGGTCGGCGAGCAAGATCGCTTCGTCGACGTCGTGCGTGACGAGGAGAACCGCGGGCTGGTAGCGCCGGCAGAGTTGTTGCAGTAGCGCGTGCATCTTGATGCGCGTGAGCGCGTCGAGCGCGCCAAAGGGCTCGTCGAGCAGCAACAGATCGGGCTGACGGATGAGCGCGCGTGCAAGCGCGACGCGCTGGGCCTCGCCACCCGAGAGTGTCTTCGGCCAGTCGTGTTCACGTCCCGCGAGGCCAACCTCGCGCAGCATCGCATGGGCGCGTTCCGTCACGCGCCCGCCTTCGGCTGCGAGTGCAACATTGGTTGCCGTCCGGGCCCACGGCAACAGGCGCGCATCTTGGAAGACGACCGATCGGCGAGCCGGCACGACGATCGCGCCCTCGACATCGCGGTCGAGCCCCGCGAACGCGCGGAGCAACGTCGTCTTGCCGCTGCCGCTCGCGCCGAGCAACGCCACGAATTCTCCGGGCGCGACGTCGAGGTCGACGCCGTCCAGCACGGTTCGTCCGGCGAAGCAGCGCGTGACGTTGCGCGCTTGCACCGCAACACCATCAGATCGAATGCTCAGATGCGGGGCTGCCATGCGAGCGTTTTCCTTTCGATGGCGCGGACGAGGGCATCGCACACAAGGCCGAGGACCGCGTAGACGACGACACCGACGACGATCACGTCGGTTTGGAAGAACTCTTGGGCCTTGATCATCAGGTAGCCGATGCCGTTGACCGCGTTGATCTGTTCGGCGAACACGAGCACGAGCCACGACACTGCGAGCGACAGCCGCAGCCCAACCAGGAAGCCCGGCCGCGCGCCCGGCAGGACGACTTTCCTGATCACCGCTTCACGTCGATCACTCCGCCAAACCGGCGCGCGCCCGGTTGAGATAGTTGTACGCGCCGACGACGTTGTTCAGTACGACGATGTCGAGGTCGGTCAGCGCGACCGCGCGCAGTCGCAGAAGATCCCCCGCGCCGACTGCAGCGGGCGCGCGTGTCAGCTTGGCCGCGTAGTCGACGACGACCGCGAGTCGTTCGTCGTCACAGACCGGCCAGCGCCCCGCAACCCGTTCGATGTTGTCGAGCAGCGCAAGGGGAAGACCGAGTTCCGTGCATTCGGTCCGCAGCGTTTCGGCGTCGGTCGTTGCGCCGTTGACGCGGGAGACAGTGAATGCGGCAAGGAGGCGCTCGGCGATCGTCAACGACGACGGCGTCGTTCGGATGACATCGAGGAACTGCGCGCGCGCCGCCGAGCCGGTTTCGCAGCGCGTTTGGACGAAGTCATGCACGGGCGAGAGCTCCTCGATTGCGATGGCGCGTTGCGCGAATTGCGGGCGCGTGGAATCGAGCGAACGCATTCGTTCGTTCGAAAAAGGGCAGTGCGGCCCGCCAATAACTACGTTCGCACGGAAACCCGAAAAAGTCAATCGTATTTGTTGAGTATCCGGGACCAAGAGGCTGAGGCCGCGAACGGGCGAGCAGTTACGGCTGTTGTGACTCGAGGAGCTTCGCCTTTTGCGCAGCGAACTCCTTGGCGGTCAGCACACCGCGATCGCGCAACGTCGCGAGCCGCTCGATCTCTCCGAGCACTCGCGCCATCGTCTCGGTCGGATCGCCGGGATCGACCGCGCCGGCGGGGGAGAGCTCTCGTGGCGTCGATTCGGCGTGTGACCGCATCGCGAACGTGACGACGAGGGCGGCGAGGCCGAGCGACAACACGACCGCGACGAACGCAATCGCTTCGAGAGCAAGCGTGTTCATAGGTGGGTTATCGGTCGCCGGGGCGCCATGCTGTTGCGTCTCGTCGCGTGTTTCCGACCAAACGCTCGCCGCGCCCGCGCCCGAACAGTGTCGACGGCCGCAGGAACCGCCCCGAGGGCTGGGGAACTGCTCGGGCGCTGAGCGCGTGCGCGGATCAGGTGCTCACCAACACTGCAGTCGAATCATGCGTACTGCCGAGGACGGGCGCGTCGCCGAACGCGCCGACGGTGCCGTCGATTGCACTCAACCAGTAGCCCTTACCCGTTGGTGACGAGGCGATCGCACACACCGCCGCCGAACTCGACATATGCGAGCCGTGCGACTTGGCGTCGCCGAACGGATAGATCGTTCCGCCCGACGTGCACAACCAGTAGCCGTTGCCGCTGGGCGTGCGCGCCATCCCGACCACCGGATGAGCGAGCCGCACTCCGCCCGTCGACCCGTGATACTTCGCGTCGCCGAAGGTGAAGATGCCGCCGTCGGATGCAACGAGCCAATAGCCGCGGCCGGTCGGTGTCGCGGCCATGTCGACGATCGGTTTGTTCAACGGTTTGCCGCCTTCGCCGCCGAGGTAGCGCGCGTCGCCGAAGGTGAAGATGCCGCCATCGCTGCCGCAGAGCCAGTAGCCCTTGCCCGACGGTGTTGCCGCCATCGCGACGATCGGCTTGTTCAACGGTTTCCCGCCTTCGCCGCCGAGATAGTGCGCGTCGCCGAAGGTGAAGATGCCGCCATCGCTGCCGCAGAGCCACATCCCGTGGTGCGACGCAGTCGCGACGCCCGCGACGATCGGGCGAGAGAGATGTGACAGCGACGAGAACTTCGTCGCGCCGCCGAACCCGTGCACCGATCCTCCCGGACCGGCGAGCCAATACCCGACGACCGACGCGTTGCTCGGTGGCGAGCGCGAACAATGACGGCGCCGCGTACGCCTTGCCGAGCAGCGCGTGGTCGTCGGCGCCGAGCCACGTGTGTAGCACCGACGCATACACAGACCGGAAGTCGACGGTCGGCACGAGGTTCCCGTCGTCATCCAGATTGGTGAGGCTCGGTTGAGAACCGAGAAGACCGCCGTTGACGTGATCGCCGACGACGAGCAGCGGTGCCGCAGTGCCGTGGTCGGTGCCGGCGTCGCCGTTCTCTTCGGGGCGGCGTCCGAATTCGGAGAACGTCATGAGCGTCACCTGCCCGCGCCAGCGCGGTGCGAGCGTCGGCGAAGAACGCGTCGATCGCGGCGTCGAGCTGGCCGAGCAGCGTCGCGTGCCAGTCGTGCTGGTCCGAGTGCGTGTCGAAGCCGTCGAGCTCGGTGTCGAAGACGCGAATACCGAGGTTGGCGTTGATCAGGTGGGCGGCGAGCACGAGCTGTTGTTGGATGTCGGTGGGTTGTTGCGCGAAGCCGTACGCCGGCTTGATGCGCTGTGTGAGCTGCATCAGCTCCATTGCGGTTTGGTCGTAGAGGTCACCGAGATCGCCGAGCCCCGACGAGCCGGTGCCGTAACTCTGCACCGCGTCGAACAAGCGCGCCGACGAGGCATCGGAACGGTCGATGCCGAACGCGTCGTCGATGCCGAGCGGCAGCGACGAAGGGTGGGCCAGGTCGCCGACGAGATGCGGGTTGACGTCGCCGTGCAACGAAACGCCGTACAGCGACTCATGGTTGGTATTCGGCAGCGTGTCGAGGAAGCGGCCGACCCAACCGGTGTCGGGCGTGCTGTTGCCGCCCCAACCGTGCATCCAGATGTCGGTGGACGTGAAGTGGCTCAGGTCGGGCGGCTTGTATCCGACGCCGCGCACGACCGCGACCTTGCCTTGATCGAAGCGCGCCTTGGTCTTGACCAACGCCGGATGCATCACGAGCCCGCTGCCGATGGAGAGCCCGTTCGTGATGCGCAGGGTGTTGCGCAGCGACGCGGTACGCGGCATCGCCGTACGGCGCAATCATGTTCAGGCCGTCGTTGCCGCCGGCGAGCTGAATCGTGATCAGGATGCCTTGGTTGTCGGCGACAGGCGGCGCCGCGAAGGCGCGCAGCTTCGTGAGGTACGGGCTGATCGCGACGAGTTCCGGCACCGACCGCGCTGTACTGCAAGAAACGGCGGCGAGAGAAGGTTCGTTCGAAACGGTTGAGCCGGAGTCGTCGTCTCCTAGGCCAACGCTGAATCTCGGGGCTCAGCAGCACGAGGATCAAGAGGTTGATGAACGACCAGTTGATCCACGCGTTGTTGTCGGCGCGTTGCGCGGTCAGCCAGTTCTGCAACGTCGTGCGGGTGTGGGCCGACGGGTTGTCGATGACGAAGAGGTCGAACGCCGCCTGAACCGCGTCGGCAACGCTCATCGACGTGATCGAGCTGAGCGTGTTTTGCACGTTGTCCTGCCAGACCAGGTTGCTCAGCCAGTTGGCGCGGGCCCAAATGCGCGAGGTCGTGAGCCAGTAGTCGTTGGGCCGCCACCCCGACACGTTCGGCGGCTCGAACAATTGCTGGCCCATGTCGCTCATCCACCACTGCGGATTCGCATCGCTCGGCAGTGATGTTCACCGCCTTCATGCACGCGACCACCCATTCGGCGGGGGAGCGCACGAGGCCCTGTTTCGCCTGCGTCGACACGAACGTTCGGGTGCATGAAGATCGCCCGGACGAGGTCGTCGATCGCGAGGTCGGCGTCGAGAAACGCTTGCGAGATGTCGTCGACGATCGTCGAGTCGGGGTCGGGATACGCGAAGAACGACCAGAGCTTCGTCGCGATGAACCGGGCGCCGATCTGCTTGTGCGTCGCGTCGCGTTCGAGGATGAAGTCGATGATTCGCGGGCCGTTCCAGTCCTGGGTCGACGCCCATGAACGTCTTCATGCCGTCGTCGTGGCGGTTCGGGATAGAAGTGGAACTGCTCGCGGTCGGAGTCGAGCGTGTTGTGACCCGTCCACGCCCGCGCCGACGCGACAACGTCGTCTTGGGTGTACTGGTCGACCCCGAGCGTGAAGAGCTCCATGAGCTCGCGGGCGAAGTTCTCGTTCGGGTTGCCCTTTTCGTTGGGGTCGTTGTCGAGCCAGATGAGCATCGCGGGTTGCAGCGACATCGGGTGTACGAGATCGTCACGAAAGTTGCCGGCCGCGTTCGCTCGGAACAGCGCGTTCTGCTGGTACATCAGCAGCATGTCGCTGACCTTGTAGTTCGCGGTGGCGAAGTGGCCGTGCCAGAACAGCGTGAGCTTCTCCTGGAGCGGTGTCGTCGTGGTCGCCATGCGATCGAGCCACCACTGGATGCAAGAGGTACTTCACGCTGCCAGTCGGCGTAGTTGTTGTCGGTCAGGAACGCGGGCTGGGTGTCGGCGGGCGCGCTCGAGAAGTCGAGCAGTTGGTCGACCGTGGTCGCCCAGGTCTGCGCCGCGAGCGTCGCGATCTGCGACGCTGGTGCCGCCAAAGCCGGCGCGCCGAAGGAGATGGGCAACATCAGCCGGAAGCGGCACGTGGACGATCCCCCCGGTCGGTCTGCTCAGCCTTCGCTGTCCGGGGTCATCGACGCGAACGCGGCCGATCTACTTGAGTGCAGCCGCGTACGTGTTGTCAGTGTGGGGAGTTGTTGCTACGGGAGGCCGGCGCCGGGCACGTCGACGGCGACGGCCTCGATACGACCGTGTGCGCGACACGGGTCTTCGTCGGTCCGTGCTCGGGGCAGTGCACAGATAGAGCGTGCGGCGGTCGGGGCCGCCGAGCATGCACGCGAACGTCCCGGGGTGTGAACCCTTGACCTCGTCGACGACCTCGCCGCCTTCGACGAATGCGCAGCACGCGGCCGGTGAACGGGCACGCGGCCCAGATTGCGCCTTCGGCATCGAGGCACATTCCGTCGACGGTCGCATCCGTGATCGTCGCCCAGATCCGATGATTCGAGAGCGTGCCGTCGTCGGCGATGTCGAACGCGCTGATCCGGGCGCCACGCTTTCACCGACGAGCAACGTTCGTCCGTCGGGAGTGATTACCGAACCGTTCGGGAACGCGAGGCCCTCGGCGGCAACGCGCGCCGAGCCGTCGGCCTCGACCGCGATCACACACGTGTCTTGCGGCCGTCTCGCCCGCGTACAGTCGAAGCCGAAATTCCCGACGTATGCACGGCCGTGTTGGTCGACGACCATGTCGTTGCATTCGCCGGGTGCGAGAGCCGAGAGATCGGCGTGGGTCACGACATCGCCGTTCGGTTCGCGGCGCAGCACCTTCTGGTCGAGCATCGACACGACGAGCATGCGGCCGTCGGGCAGCCATCCCAATCCGGACGGCTGCTGCGGAACCTCGAGGATCAGTCTCGGTCTTGCCGTCGACGTCCATGGCGAAGACCCGACTGTCGTGTTGGTCCGAGAACCACAGGCGATCCTCGTGCCAGCGCGGGCCTTCGGGGAACGCGAGTCCGTCGAGGAGACTTTGGGGTGTGCGAGTCATGGCTCGGGACGGTACTCGCCGCTCGCGGCGGTCGGGCTGATCGCGTCGAGCGTCCGCGCCGGATTCCGGGAGCGGGAAGACGAAGATGACGGCAACGAGCGCGGCCGATGCCCGTCGAGCGCGATCGAATGTCCGAGCCCGCCGAGCGCGTTCGAGAGGCCGCCGGCGAGCAACGAGCCCCGTGACCGACCCGTGACGCCGACGACAATCAGACAACGCGTTCGACGTCGAACGCACCTCGGTGGGGAAGAGCTCCGCGTCGAGCGTGCCGAGCGCGATGCCGCTCGCGCCGGCCATGAAGATCGACACCGCCGACATCACCCAGAGTGATCGCACCGCCCCCAGGAAGAAGATCATCTGCGTCGCGGTCGCGACGAACGAGCGCGAGCGCGGCGACCGGTTTGCGGCCGCGCGCTTCGGCGAGGCGACCGCCGAGCAGCAAGCCGACGAGCCCCGGAATCGCGGTTGTGACCGTACGGAACAGAGCGATGTCGGTGTTCGAGAACGTGGACGTCGGTCAGGTACTTGTTCATGAACGACGACGACGGCGCACTGAACACGCTCGTCAGGAACGCGACGATCGCGAGGAGCAAGAAGCGTCGGCTGTGTGCGGATCGAAAGACATCGCGCAGCGCGGCCCCGCACAATGTCCGACCGTGCAGCCAGCGCTGTGTAGCGCGTGGTCTCGCGCAGATGGCGCCGCAACACCGGCGCGAACGACGATGGTCGAGCGCGCCGAGGGCGAACGGGATGCGCCAGCCGCCGCCACCGATGTCGCCGAAGGGCAACATCACGACCGAGAGCGAGAACCCGAGTCCACCGGCGAGCGCGAGCATCGAGAGCCGCGTACGCGCGCGCACCTTCGGGTGCCTCTTCGATGACCGCGATGACCGCGACGGTCGCGGTCGTGACGACGACGCCGCGTTGCAGCATCTGGGCACCGGTGAACACGTAGAGGTTGGGTGCGACCGCCGAGATGGCGCACACGATCGCCGATCCGACGACACCGATCAGGATCGATCGGCGCCGGCCTTGACGGTCTGCGAGCGCGATGGCGAACAACGCGAACAACACGCCGAGCGCGTGAGGGCCAGCGCGAGCGCCGATCGTCGCGTTCGACGCGCGAAAGGCGCGGCTGATCGGATCGGCGAGCTGTCCGAACAGCGCGGTCCGCGAACGACACGATTGCGGTCGCGAGCGACGCGGTCGCGAGGAGGCCGGCCTGGGTTCGATTGAACGCGACCGGTGGGAGGCCGATCACCGGCTTCGGCTCGGGTGCGGCGCGGCGCCCCTTCGAGTGCGTGCCGCAAGGCTGCCTCGGTGTAGACGGCTTCGCGTTTCTGGGCGATGGCGAGCATCGGTCGGAAGAACCAGGCGAAGAACGGAATGTCGATGCGGCCGACGCGTTCGATGTCGACGAGCGTGCCGGTGCCGTCGGCCTCGAGGCGTAGGAGTTGCGCGACGCCCGGCTCGGCGTCGGGCTCCGCGCCCGTGCGCAGCGTCGTCTCGTTTTCGACGCGGGCGTTCAGCTCGGCGACGGCCGCGTCACGGACCGCATTGACCGGCGCCGCCAAGCGGATGAGCGCAGGCCGCTGCACGCGCGGCATGCTACGGGCGACACCCGTTGGTTCCTCGGAGGCCCTCGATGCCCACGCTCAAGGTCGGCGACAAAGCGCCCGCGTTCGCACTCAAGGACCAAGAACGGCAAGACCGTGCCGCCTGTCGTCGTTCAAGGGGCAACGGGTCGTCGTGTACTTCTATCCGAAGGCGGACACGCCCGGGTGCACGCAGCAGTCGTGCAACCTGCGCGACGCGATGCCCGACCTGAAGAAGTTGAAGGCCGTCGTCGTTGGTATCAGTCCCGACCCGGTCGAGAAGCAGAAGAAGTTCGACGACAAGTACAAGCTCAGGTTCCCGCTGCTTGCCGACACCGAACACAGCGTCGCCGACGCGTGGGGTGTGTGGGGCGAGAAGTCGTTGTACGGCCGGAAGTTCATGGGCATCGTGCGTTCGGCGTTCGTGATCGACGAGAAGGGCAAGCTCGCCGGCGTCTTCTACAAGGTGTCACCGAAGGACACCGTGCCCAAAGCCGAGGCCGCGTTACGCGGGGAGTGACGCGTCGGCAGCACGCGCGGGCGAGGAAGAACGCCGCCCGGCGAAAGGACGCGAAACGCGCGCCTTGGCCCGCTTTGAGTCGCGACACGTGCCTCGACGCGTCACGACGCGTCTTCGCGTGAAAGGGCTGTGAAAGTCGCGACATTGAGACTGCGCCCGCCCATTTCTGCTCTCGCTACCGGCGGCGCGTCACTGCAGGGCGTTCCGCGCGGCTGTGCTGGATTCGTCAGGTAGGAGCGCCTTTATGCGTCGATCAGTTCTTCAATTACGTCACCGATGGAAACTCATCGCGATTATCGGCACCGTCGGCCTTGTTGCCGTGGCGTGCAAGCCCGCGGTAACGGGCACACCTTTTGGTCCGACCGGGTTTGAGACGACAGACAGCCCGGCGTACAACCCCGGAACAATCAACGGCCAGAACGGCTGGTCGAACACCGGCGGCTACGACGAATCGGTCACCACGCAATCGGCGGCCGGCACAACGCCCGGGTTCTTCGGCTTCGGCAATCAGAGTTGGCAGATCTCCGACGCGACCGGCTCCGGCAGCTTCGGCGACCAACCGCTCTCGCCGCAAACAACCGACCAATCCGGTGAGACGAACGCGTCGAACAACGGCGACACCGCCGGTGCGACACACGGTTACTGGAACTCCAGTTTCGACTTCGCCGATGCCGGCAACCCGGCGAGCTTGCAATCCAATCTCCACGTGACCGTCAGTCCGGAGAGCGGGAGCGGCGCGACCGCCGGTGCGCGCATGAGTTTCATCAGCATCGATGATTGCGGCAGTACGCCTCGGCCCAATCCCAATCCGCCTTCGACGGCGACCTACGAGTGCGACGGTGCGACGCCGGGATTGCAGGTGAACTTCCAGGACTACCAGGACCCACCCGTCGACGATTTCGTCGTCCACCACGTGGCGACCGGACTCGACCGCACGCAACCGCACCACGTGAGCCTGCGGATGTGGTTCTTCGAAGGTCCGAACAACGACGTCGTCCAGGTCTGCGTCGACGGCACGCAATGCGTTGTCGGTCATAGCTGGGAGGACTTCTACCGCAACGGCGACAACGGACCCGACCAAACCAACACCAGCCGCGTCGACCGCATGCTGTTCCGGCTGCACAACCCGGACACGGGTGACACTCCGCAGCCGTCGCATGCAGGCAACGGTCTGTTCATCGACAACCTCAAGATGGCCTCGCAGAACTACTCGGGCGCGGCATTCAGCGTGTCGGGTCCTTCGAGCATCATCGAGGGCACTGGTGGAACAACCACCGCGAGCTACAACGTCACGTTGAGCGAAGCGCTGCCGTTCACAACGTCGGTCCACTATGCGACGGCTGACGGAACCGCGAAAGCGCCGAGCGACTACACGGCGACGAGCGGGACCTTGACGTTCGCTCCCGGCCAGACGTCGATGCCCGTCAACGTTCCGATCAACCCGGACTCGATCGACGAGACGAACGAGACGTACTCGTTGAACCTCTCGAATCCGAACTCGGTGGGGCTCGACGCGGGTGCACAGTCGTTCCCGCAATACGCGGCGATCGACACGGGCTCCAAGACGACCACGATCATCGACGACGACTCGACGATGCGGATCAACGACGTGAGCCAGAACGAAGGCAACTCGGGAACGACACCGATGGTCTTCACCGTGACGCTCGACAACCCGTCGCCGTTGACCGTGACTGCGCACTTCGCGACGGTCAACGGTTCGGCGACGTCGCCGAGCGACTTTGTCGCCACGTCGGGAACGGTGACGTTCGCGCCGGGGGTTACGACGCAACACATCACCGTACAAATCAAGGGAGACACGAGCCACGAAACGGACGAGAACTTCATCGTGAGGTTGTCGTCGCCGACGAACGCGGCGTTCGGTGACTCGCAAGGTGTCGGGACAATCGTCAACGACGACTGACAGCGAAGCAAGCGGATGGGCGACGGTCTGTACTGCGCGGGCCGTCGCCCTTACGCTGCGCCTTGCCCCATCGACTCGAGCTCCAGGTGGTCAACGCATGAAGGGACGCTACGGCTGGCTGTTGCTCCTTTTCGTGATCGTCGCTTGGGATCTCGCCGCCGCGCTGACGAACGGCGAAACGCTGACGTGGACGTTCCGGCGCGCGATCGCACAGACGTGGTGGAAGTGGCCGGTCCTCGTGTTGATCGTGCTGCTCGTGGTTCATCTCTTTCTGCCGGACAGGATCGCGGCGCACTACGACCCGCTCGATCGGTTGTTCAACCGCATTGATCCGGCGTTGCACACCAAGCACCCACCCAAGGTTCCACAGCCGGGACCGCCCGGCACGGGAACGAATCAGCCGTAGATCGACGGTTGTGACGCCACGTTCACGGTCGCGTCACGAGCAGCTCAGTCGCGTTTTGCGGTCCCGGTGAGGCGCTCTTGATGGCGATGTGCGGACGCAAAAGCGTGCTCGCCGAACTCGAGGGTGACGGCGTCGCAGTTCTTCGCGCCCGCTGATCCGCGACGCGCGCTGGTCACTCTTCCGACGTCGGGTTCGGCGTGTTCAACGCGATGTTCGCCCGTCCTGGTTGGACGGCCACGACACATACGGGCCATCGTTGAGCGCCTCGACGAGGCGGTCTTCGACGCTGGCCAAGACCTCGGCGCCGAGGGCCGCAACCTCGAGCGCGCGTTGATATACGCCGTGATAGTTGGCCAACGCAGACAGGTGCGCGCGAAGTGTCCGGACGTCTTCGATCGCGTCAAGCACAAGATCTCGGTCCACGGCCCACCTCAACCTTCGAGAACTGTCCGCACCCTTTGTGTACTCGCATCGTCTTTCACACACCTTTCGGTGCGAGTCACTGACGCGAGAACCTCGGGCTATGGCGCGCCTACGTCGCACCGCGACGGTGTCTTGTCGTACCCACACGCGTACTAAATCCGTGTTCTTGCGCTATGCCACTCCTTGCCCGGACATCGCGACCGACAGTTCTTCGTCAGTAGTGGCCAAATAGCCAACTGTCGCGGGTTCTTGACCAATTTTTGGTAGCTCTGGGCTCAGCTTGCGTGAGCGATACCGATGAGGCACCGATGTTCATTCCCGGCCAGGCAAGGAACTGCGCATGAGCCCCACGCGGCGCGAGATGGTCAGAACAACACGAGCACGCGTCGTCGAGGCAGCCGGACGGCTGACGTGCGAGCGCGGCCCGAACGGCTTCTCGATGGATGTACTCGCCAAAGAAGCCGGCGTCGCACGCGCGACGGTCTACGAACACTTCCGTTCGAAGCGGGCCGTCCTCGACGAGCTCGCCTCGTCGATCTCGAGCACGATCACGCTCGAGGGACAGCGCGAACCGGAAGCAGATCCGCTGGCGACGTTGCGCAACATGCTCGGGGAGGTTTGCCGACACTGGGCTGACACCGAGGAACGCATGCGCGAACTGCGCCGGATCAACGCGCTCACCGGAGTCGAACAAGCGAACGAAGGCGTCGACGCGAAGCAACTGCGTCGAATCGTCGAAGCGATCAAGGCCGCAAACCAGCTGCGGTCTCATTGGTCGGTCAAGGAAGCGACAGACGCGCTGTCGACGCTGATGTCGTATTCGACGTACGAGCAGTTACGGCACGCGTCGCGGACGCCGCAAGAGGTGGAAAGCGTGCTGGCGAAGTTGGTCATTGCGATCGTGAGTCCCAGCAATGCCGTTGCGAACGGAACGAATGCGTAACTGCGATAAGTGTTGTGCGCAGACCAAGCATCCAGTGACATCGTAAAGATTGCGCCCACTCATTCAGCAGCTGACGCAGAGCGCCGACATCACAAAAGTCCCCTGATCTTGCTCGTTCGCCTCGATTGGATGCAGGGGTAGGTGAACGGCTCTCGGCTTTCCATGCTTGCTCGAGAGCCGTTCACCACTACAACAAGACTTCGGTTCCTCTTCTCCCAGATCACAGGTCCACCGAAGTCGATGCACGAGAGCGGCCCCCGGCAGCACGCACCGGGGGCCGTTCTCTGTTCACGTTTCCTGATGTCGGCACGTGCCCTCGATCGCATGTTGCAACGGCCGAAAAAGAAGTGGCCTCGTTCTACTCGTGCAAGAGTGGTTGTTCGAGGTCACGTGAGAGCGGCCTCCGGTTTGGTCACCGGAGGCCGTTCCTTTTTTCGTGGGTCGTCTTCGTGACACGCGTTGGTGTCGCCGAGCCGCGTCGGCAAGCAAACTCCGTCACGTTTCGCTGATACGTGTTGCCGCGCGACGCGTTGGAGCGTTTACTGCGAGACGGGGGAAGACGGCTCGAGCGGCGACGAGGCATCACATAACGGGCTGTGTGCCTCTCGCCGCTCGCCTGTCGCACCGTGGTGACGTCGGGGCCCGGCCGTGGCAATCAGCCGGGCCCCGAGTCGCGCCACGGGTTTGTTACCCCGCGTTGAGGACCCGGGCATTGGGATCAACCGTGACCCCGCGCACTGTGGGGTAATGACGGAGCCACAGTTGGTCCCGCCGAAACAGTAAGACGCGCGTGCAGTGTTCGCGTGCGCGTTGATGAGCGAATCAACAACTGTGGTACGGGTTCGTGCTGACGCGCGCACACTCGTTCACACCCGCGCGCTGATGAAAGCGTGACGAACGCCCCAACGCGCGACGCGTTGATCGCGCTTGTCGACACGTCAACGCACGCGTTCGCGTCGCGCGCGCATCGCGAACGAGGACGTTTACGAATCGCAATGCCGAACGTTTGTCGCATGTGTGCAGTCACCCGCATCTCGCGACAACACACACCTCAACGTGTAGACCGTGCATGTACCGGCTTGAGTCGAATTGACTATGGGGCAACCGAACAGGACCATGTACGTTTTTTCAGCCGGGCTGTGTATGTCGCTACTGGGGGCGACGTTCCGGCGGGGGGAAGTGTCAGTCGTTTTGTATTCGGCATTTGCCGCGTCGCTTGCGCACGCGTTCAACGGGGTTGTCGTCGACGATGCGTCGTAGTCGCGCCGCGAAGACGCAACCGGGAGAAGGCGCGACGATCTCGATCCTTCTCGACGCTGAGGACAAGCCGCGCGATCGGAAAGCCGAACGCGAAACGCCGGGACCCGACGCGCACGCCGTGCTCATCCCCGAGCCGGCGTCTGCGCCGGAGACGCGCCTCGGAGACATTCTCGTGCAATCGGGCGCGGTGTCCCGCGAGGACGTTGAGCTTGCCGCGACCGACGATGGCCGCGTCACGTCTCGGCGAGACGTTGATCGAGCAAGGTCTTGTCTCCGACGCCGACGTCACACGCGCACTGAGCGAACAGCTGCATATTCCGGTCGTCGATCTCCGCACCGCAGAGCCGACCGAGGACGCGATCGCCTTCGTGCCGAGTGCCGATGCCCATCGCTACGACATCTTGCCGTTGCTTGTCGTCGACGGCTCGCTCGCGTGTCGCGATCGGTGATCCCTTCAAGGCCGATGTCGTGTCGTACCTGCGGGCGCTTCCTGTCAAGGAAGTGCGGTTGGCACTCGTGCCGCCGTCGCAACTGCGCAGCCGCATCAACCAGACGTATCCCGCGTTGTCGGCGCTGTCGAGCGACATCGAAGCGTTTCGACGCCAGCGACATCGTCGCCGATCCGTCGGAGTCGATCGAGGTCGTGGTCGATCCGAACGCACCGATCGTGCAGGTCGTCAACAAGATCGTCACGCAAGCGCTGCGTGATCGCGCATCCGACGTGCACGTCGAGCCGGCCGAAGCAGTGCGTGCGTGTCCGCTTCCGGATCGACGGTGCGCTGAAGGACGTCGTCGAGCTGCCGTCCGCGATGGCCGCCGCGTTCGTCAGCCGCGTGAAGATCATGGCGGACATGAACATCGTCGAACGGCGACGACCGCAAGATGGTCAGTTCGAGATGCATATCGACGGCCGCGATCTCGACGTACGGGTGTCGACGACGACGACGATCTGGGGTGAGAAGCTGGTGATGCGGTTGCTCGACCGCACCCGTTCGCTCTTCAAGCTGAGCGAGCTCGGCATGCCTGACGAGTCGGCCGAGTCTGTTCTCGCGCATCGTCACCGCACCGTTCGGCATGGTGATCGTCGGCGGGCCGACCGGCAGCGGCAAGACCACGACGCTGTACGCGACGTTGTCCGAGATCAACCGCCGCGACATCAACGTCATGACGATCGAAGACCCGGTCGAGTACATCTTCCCCCGGGTCAACCAGATCCAGATTGCCGACCAAGCCGGCCTGACGTTCGCCACCGGGTTGAAGTCGATCTTGCGGCAGGACCCCGACGTCATCCTCGTCGGCGAAGTGCGCGACGTCGAGACGGCGCGCATCGCGGTGCAGTCGGCGTTGACCGGCCACCGTGTGTTCTCGTCGATCCACGCGATCGACGCGGTGTCGTCGCTCTATCGCTTGCTCGACATGGGCATCGAGCCGTTCCTCGTCACGTCGGCGATTATCGGTGTGGTCGCACAACGGTTGGTGCGGCGCACGTGCGCGTCGTGCGCGGTCGCATACGAACCGACAGTTCGGAGAAGGCCGCTCTACGAGAAGCTCGGCGGACGCGAGAAGCCGGCGTGGCTGCGCGGCGAAGGCTGCCAGCTCTGCTCGGGCACTGGTTACTTCGACCGCGTCGGTGTCTACGAAGTGCTCGCGATCACCGACGAGCTCCGGCAATGCGTCGTCGACGGCAAGCCGCCGCGTGTCGCGCGTGAGTTGGCGATCGATCAAGGGCTGCACACGTTGCAGTACGAAGCCGATCCGGCTCGTCGAAAACAACATCACGACGATGGACGAGATCGTGAAGCACGTGCTCGTTCACTGAGGTGGGGGAATGACAACACAACTGACGCCGCCGCCCGTGCCCACGCCTCGAGTACCGGGCGAGGTCACGGTTTACGACCAGCCCGAGAAGAAGCCGTGGTACAAGGCCGACTACTACGTCGGGCGCGCGGTCAAGCTCGAAGAGCTGATGAACTTCACGCGCCAGGCAGTCGGCGTTCCTGCGCGCCGGCGTTCCGATTCTCGACTCGCTCGCGGTCGTCGCCGAGGAAGGCGCGTCGAAGAAGATGGTCGAGGTCCTCGACGACCTGCAGCTGCGACTGCGCAGTGGCTCGACATTCGGTGACGCGCTTGCCCAACACCCGAAGGTGTTTCCCGGTTACTACGTCGCCATCGTTCGCGCGGCCGAACTCACCGGAAAGCTCGACGACGCGCTCGACCAGCTTTCCGATTACATCGAACGCGAGGTCGCAGCTCGCAAAGAGGTCAAGAGCGCGCTCGACGTATCCGACGATCGTGTTCTTCCTCGCGATCGCGGCGCTGATCGTCATGGCGGTCTACGTGTCTGCCGAAGTTCCGCTCGCTCTACGCGAGTCTGCAACGCGCACTTGCCGCTGCCGACGCGCATGCTGTTGGCCTTTACCAACTTCATGAGCAATTGGTGGTGGCTGGTCCTGCTGATCATTGGAGGGGTCGTGCTCGTCATGGGCGGCTGATCTTCGGCGGACAGCACGGGAAAGCCCGACGCGATACGGCGCTGCTCAAGCTTCCGGCGATCGGTCATCTGCTCAAGCTGATCGCGATCGAACGATTCTGCCGGGTGCTCGCGGCGCTGGTGAACGACGGGCGTGCCACTTCCCGACGCTGTGCAGGTTGCCGCGGACAGTACGAACAACAGCGTGTTCGAGGAGAAGCTCGCAACCGTTCGTGAGGCCATGATGCGTGGAGAAGGCCTCGCGCGCCCGATTCAGCAGTCGGGAATCTTTCCGCCCGCGGCGCGGCAGATGATTCGTGTCGGCGAATCGACTGGTTCGCTCGATCATCAACTCGAGAACGCCGCCAAGTTCTACGAGCGGGAATTGAACTACGAGCTCAAACGTGTGACCGACATGTTCGAGCCCGCAATCCTTCTCATTGTTGGCGGCGCCGTTGCGTTCGTCGCCGTCGCCCAGATTTCGGCGATGTACAGCATCTATCACCAAGTCAAGGTCTGAGTAATCAGAACGTCCCCAACGGGGACGGGAGCCAGTCTCCGTTGGGGGGACACGTCCAGGAGGAAATCAAAGGAATGAACGAATACAAAGAGGAGCGCAACGAAAAGGGTTTCACCCTGATCGAATTGCTCATTGCCATCGTCGTGGTGGGCATTCTCGCCGCGGTTGCGATCGTCGGTATCGGCGGTCTTACCACTACCGGCAGCACGAGCGCCTGCACCGCGTCAGCCGACTCGGCGAAGGCCGCTCAGGCGGCGTTCTACGCGAACAACAACAACACGTGGCCGACGAAGATGAGCGACCTCACCGGCGCAACGCCGAAGGTCTGGGACTACCCGGCAACGGCAGCGGTCGCGGACACCGCGACTGGCGGCACGCTCAAGCAGGGTACCTGGACGTTGACGATGACCAACGCCAACGCAACAGGCACCAGCCAGCCGGCCTTCGGCTGCTCGTAGCACTGAGTTCCCGGGGTAGCTCCGCTACCCCGGGAACTTCTCTCTTAGGGTAGTGATGAGAAGGAATCTGCGAACCGAATCTGGCGAGTCCCTCGTTGAGGTCCTTATCGCGATCGTCCTGATCGGCGCGATCGTTGCTGGTTACTTCGTCGCGTTCTCGACTGCCACGAGTGCATCCACAACGAACAAAGATCTGGCTACGGCGGACGCGATTCTCCGCAACTACGCAGAGGACGTGAAGGCCGCCGTACGCAGTGGCTGCACCGCGGGTGCACCGCTCACCGTGTCGTACCCGCAGTCGGGTCAGCCCGCGCTGGCCTCGGGCTTTAACGCAAGCCTTTCGAACAGCCCGACGTGCCCATCGACCACGCAAGTGCAGAAGGTCGCAATCACCGTGACCGTGCCCAGCGGATCTTCGCGCGAGCTCGACATCGACGTGAGGGCGGCATGATGTCGCGACGTTTCCGCGGCGAAGACGGTGCGACGCTGCTCTTCGTCATCGGATTTATGGTGCTCACCGGCCTCGTCGTCGCCGGCATGGTGTCGCGGATTACATCGACGACCCTGGATCGCAGTGCCTTCGACACTGCGCGGAACCGCGAGTACGCGGCCGACGGAGCCGTGGAAACCGCGATCGCGCAAACACGCTCGCAGATGCAGTCGGCACCCGCGGCAGCCTGCACGGTCGCGACGGGTACGACGGCGACAATCGTGACGCAGACCAGCGCGCAAGCGCTGAACAAAGTCGCCGTCCAGGTCGACTGTACGCAAGCCGTTCCCGCGTTCACACTCTCCGGGAGCATCCAACGCGTTGTGAGCTTCACGGCTTGCCCCTTACAGGCAGCTGGTCATCAATGCCCGGCGGGATCGTCGATCATCGACACTCAGGTCAACTTCGCGTCGACGAATTCGCTCGCGGCAACGAGCATCACTGTGTCCAGCACCGTCATTCTGTCGTGGAGCGTGAACTCATGAATGTGCGTCCAGCACTTCAACGGGAATCTGGTTTCACGCTGATCGAGATGGTTATCGCGATCGTCGTCTCGGGCATGCTGCTCGCCGCGCTGACGGGCGTCTTCCTCACCGGGATCAACGGGTCGGCCGCGACGACACAGCGCGCCAAGGAGACAAACGACGCGCAGGTGCTCGCGTCGTTCCTCGTGCGCGACGCGCAAGCCGCGGGCGCGACCAACACATCACACCGGCCTCGTCGACACGACGACCGGTATTGGTGTCGCGACGAGCAATACAGCAGGGTGCGCGACCACCGGAACTGTGTTCCTACAGTTCGGTTGGGCGGATCGCCCGGCATCGGGTTCCGCGACGTATCACTTCGCCGAATACTCCTTCGTTGCCGCGTCGACTTCGATCGTACGTACGACGTGCGCGCCGACCACGCCGGTGTCGGCAACGATCGCGAAGACGATCGCAACCGTGCCGACCGTACGGTGCACGACCAGCGGATCGACAGGTGTGTGTACAACGGCAATGCCAGATGCGGTGAACGTCACGTTCACTGCGACGAACTCACCGCAAAACTCGGTCACGCCATACCAATACACGTTGACGGCGAGCTTGCGTCCGTCGCTCGCGGCGCAGAACATCTCGGGGCTTCCCCCGTCGGCATCGGCCGCGCTGCTTACGCTGAGCAACACGTGCCCGGGAAGCGCCGGCATCTCCCTGACCGGAAACCCGGTCGTGCACGTGTACGGCGATGTCATCGACAACACCGTCGACAGCGGCACGTGTCACGCGATGACGACGGCCAACAGCGCGACCTTCCTCGACGGCGGAACGTTGATGCTCTCGGGCGGAACGTGCACCCAGAGCGGTACAGCGGTATGCCCGTCCCCGATCACGACTTACTCACCGCCCGCCGTCACATACCCGACGCCGCCCGCAGTCTCAACCACGGGAATGCCGAGCCAAACCGGAGCCGGCTGCGCGAACTCGAGCCCGCCTACGGGCCATCTGAGTCCGGGTATCTACGCCGCCAACGTTCACATTCAAAGCAACACGCAGTGCGTCTTCGCGCCCGGGATCTACGTCTTCCAAAACGGGTTGACCATCAGCAACGGTGCTTCCGTCGACGCGTCAGCCGGAGTGTTGTTCTACTTCCCGAACAACACCGCCGCCGACGTGTTCAACGTGTCGGGCGGGTCGACGATCACGATCGCCGCCCAGTGCTTCACGGCATCCGCCGACTGTTCGCAACCGCAATACGCGGGCCTCGCGATCTGGCAGGTGTCAAGCTCCACTATGACGATTTCGAACGGTGGCAGCTTCACCGTGAGCGGGACGGTGTACGCGCCGAACGCGAACGTGAACTTCACCGGTGGTTCGGTCACGCCGAGCGTGACCGCGCTCGTCGCGAAAACCGCGACGTTCAGTAACGGTGCAGGGGCGAGCTTCGGCCCGACACCGAGTGCGCTCGCGATCGCCGCAGCGACGCTTCCGCAGTGGACGATCAACCAGCCGAACTACCCCGGACCGACGCTGCAAGGCAGCGGCGGCTTCGGAACGTACACCTGGTCCGCGTCGGGCGTCGCCGGGCTGACGATCAATGCGAGCACGGGCAAGATCTCGGGAACGCCGACTTCGTCCGCAGCCGGACAACAACTCACCGTGACGTTGAACGATTCGTTCGGTGACACCGCGGCGACGCGCGTCTTCCCCGTCACGATCAACGCGCAGCCGTCGATCACGTCGACGTCGCCGTTGCCCGCCGGCAACAAGAACGTCGCCTACTCGCACGACGCTCGCGAAGACCGGCGGTACCGCACCGCTCACCTGGTCGGTGTCAGTCGGCACGCTCCCCGCGGGTCTGAATCTGAACGCGAGCACAGGTGTCATCTCGGGGACGCCGACGCAGGTCGCGACGTCGAACTTCACGATCATGCTTGCTGATGGTGCGGGCGCGACCACGACCAAGGCGTTCTCGATCACGATCGGTACCCCACCGACGATCACGAGCTTGAACCCGGCCTCGCGGGGCCAAGGCGCAACGAACCAATCGATCACCGTGACCGGCACGGGCTTCCAGAGCGGCGCAGTTGTGACGTTCTCCGGCTCGGGCGTGACTGCGACGACGGCGTTCAACAGTGCGACGCAGCTCACGCTTTCGCTGACGGTCACGAGCGGAGCGGCGACGGGAGCGCGCAATGTCACCGTCACCAACCCTGACGGTGGGACGTTCACGCTGAACAACGGCTTCACGGTCAACGCCGGACCGACAATCACGAGCTTGTCGCCAAACGTCCTCGGACAGGGCGCGGCCGGAAAGTCAGTCGTGCTCACCGGGACCGGACTCGTGTCCGGCGCGACCGTGTCCTTCTCGGGTGCGGGCGTGACTGCGACGACGGCGTTCAACAGTGCGACTCAGCTCACGCTCACGGTTACGGTGACGAGTGGAGCGGCGACGGGGGCGCGCAATGTCACCGTCACCAACCCTGACGGTGGGACGTTCACGTTGACGAACGGCCTCACGGTGAACGCGGCGCCGACGATCCTTTCGATCACGCCGAACACACACGCCGCGAACTCGAACGGTGTCGCCGAGACGATTACGGGCACCGGTTTCCAGCCGGGGGCGACGGTGACCTTCACGGGCAGCAACCAGCCGACCGTTGCTTCAACGATCACCGTGAACGGTCCGGGAACGCAGCTCACCTTCACAATCAATATTCCGAAGAAGGCAAGTGGCGCGTACAGCGTCGTCGTGACGAACCCCGACGGTGGAACGGCAACCCTCGCCAACGGATTTACGGCCACCTAAGACAGGACTGCAGGGATGAAAGAAATTCACGAAGCACTGGCAAAGGCGCTGGGGGCCGTCACGAGCATCGGGGGCACCGACCTCGTGCTCACGATCGGTGATCCGCCGATGATTCGCCTCGACGGCGCGATCCGGTCCGTCGCCGGTCGAGCCCGCGATCGACCAAGAGCTCATGGAGCAATACCTGCAAGGACCTGCTCGACGGCGACCAGGTGAACGAGCTGTCAAGCACGAACGCGACGTCGACTTCGCGTTCTCGTGGGACGGTTATCGCTTCCGCGGCAACGCGTTCTACCAGCGTGGCGTGCCGGCGATCGCGCTGCGCAACATCCAGAACTACATCCCGACGTTCGAAGAGATCGGGATGCCGACAATCGTGCGCGAGCTCATCCACCAGAAGCAGGGACTCATCCTGTTCTGCGGACCGACCGGTTCGGGAAAGTCGACGAGCATGGCAACGCTGGTCGACGCGATCAACAAGACCAAGCCGTGCCACATCATCACGATCGAAGATCCGATCGAGTACTTGCACGAGAATCAAGACGCGGTCGTACATCAACGCGAAGTCGGCATCGACGCTCTCTCCTTCGTCGCGGGCATTGCGCGCTGCGCTCCGAGAAGACCCCGACATCGTGCTCGTCGGCGAGATGCGCGACCCCGAGAGCATCTCGATCACGCTCACGCTGGCGGAGACCGGGCACCTCGTGCTCTCGTCGCTGCACACGAACGACGCGCCGCAGACGCTCGACCGCATCGTCGACGTGTTCCCGGCCGAGCGGCAGGGTCAGATCCGGCCTGCAGCTCGCGAGCACGTTGACCGCAGTCGTCGCGCAGCGACTTCGCGCCGCGTGTCGGCGGTGGGCTCGTCGCCGTGTACGAAGTGTCTGCTTGGCACGCACGGCCGTCTCGAACCTCATTCGCGAGGGCAAGACGAATCAGCTTCGCAACGCGATGCAGATCGCGTTGCGCGACGGTCACAAGACGCTCGAGATGTCGCTCAACGAACTCGTCGCGGTCGGGCGTCATCACGCTGGAGACCGCAGTCGAGATCGCGTTCGTCCCGCACGAAGTCGACCCGAGCCGGGTGTCACCGATGCTCGCGATGGGTTCGTAGCTCAGGGGTCAGTCGACGGTGTCTCGATGCGACCGACGTCCGACCATCAAACGTCGGAACCGCAACCGGGCCCAAGGCGCTTCACTCGTCGGCCTGCTGCTGATTGTTGTGGTACTCGGCGTTCTGATGGCGGGAGCGGTCGTCGGGCTGCACTCGCTCGATGCGACGAACGGCGCCGTAGAACCTGCCGCGAACGCGGCCGCCCCGGCGGGCGTTGCCAGCGGGTTGAGCAATGCAGACAGATCCCACGAAAGCGGGGTGCCGCCCACTGTCGGGTGCACCGCGACGGCCGATGCAGCAAGATCTGCAAGCGCGCTCTACCTCGCAAACTCGGGCGGGAGGTATCCAACCCGATGGGCGGACCTCACTGGCTCCTCGCCTCGCCTCTTCGCGTTGCCCGAAAACACCGCGGTCAACCAGGCGAACCCGAGGGAACTCGACGGAGCGGGCTGGCGGCTGATCATCTCCGGCGGGGGCACCGTGCCGTCGTCGTTGACATGTCGTTAGGTGGCGATGGGTTCCTAACGCTCTTCATTCACCGAGCGTGCCGAGCGCAGGTTCGGGCGCAAGCTCCGTCGGCTCGCGGCGTACCGAGTATGTAAACGGCACGTCGTCGATCGTCCACCGGAAGCCAACGGTCAGCGTGTGGCCGTCGGCTGTGCTCGGGAGAACGACCGGGAACGAGACGAAGTGGCTCGGTTTCGCCGCCGCCGTTCGTCACGAACGATCCGAGCGCGCTCCGTTGCCAGACCCTCACGGATTGTCCACTCGACCGCGACGCTCTGCGGGGAACTGGTTGTAGCCGATCCGCAGCGTGTCCGTGGCGAGTGCGACGTCGAAGATGTTGACCTTCGTCGCGTCGTGCTGGCCCCGGATGACCGTATCGTCGTCGTCGGTCGGTGTGAGACGCGTGGCGCGTGCCACCGGCGGCTTGGCTGCGACAGCGACCGCTACCGCTTCCGTCATCGCTTCTTCCTCGCGTGCACCCTTCGCGCGTGATCGACGCGCGAACACGACCAAGCCGGCGACGATACCGAGGCCAACGATCGCGACGATGACGAAGAGCAGTACGCCTGAGCTGCTGTGGCTGGAGGCCGTACTCGAGGGTGAGGCCGCGGCCGAAGGGATGACGAAGACCGTCGCCTTCCACGAGCCGGCATTGTCGACGAGGTAGTTGTCGTTGATTCCCAGTTCGAGTTGCCCGCTGTCGTGCGCGCTCAGCCTCACCGAGTGGCCCACGACGAAGGGCCGTCCCGTCCCGATGCGGCCGATCAACGACCAGCACGCCCCACCCGGCACTGGCCACGGCGCGGTCACTGTCGCCCGGCTCTCGCGTTTGTCGCACGCGGCGCCCCAGGCAACGCCTTCGGGGCCCACCGTGTTGCCTCGTCCTCGAAACTCGACCGTTCCCGTTGCGCCAACGATGAGGGTTTCGCCGGAGCGCACTTCGATGCCCGTCGGCGTCCAGGTTGATTTCGACGCGATCGACCGTTGGATCGGGGTGGGTGATTGCGCGGGTGCCCCGGCCGCCGCGCTCGTGCCCGAGAGCGCCAAGGCCGCGACCGTGCAGATCAGCCCCGCGACCCTTCGACCGCGCGTTCGCACCGCTGACCTGGGCATGAGTACCGGTTTCCTCATTGCTCCCCGATGAGGGCCGAGGACGGGGTAGAAATGCGAAGCACGTGTACGACCCCGTTTTGGAACGAGCCGGGCACCTACCGATAAGGAAGCAGTGGAGATGCGTCCGAGAACGCGAGGCGCGGGCATCCTGCCCGATGTCGGTTTGGCGCTTTTCGTCGGCGTCGCGGTCCTCGCTGTCGACCAACTCTCGAAGCGCGCCGCAACACGCGGGAACCTCAGCGCCCGCAACTCGGGCTTCCTGCTCGGCATCGGTGTCAGCCCGCGCGTCGCGCTGATCACGGTGTCGTTCGTCGTCATTGCCGTCTTCACCGCCGCGATTCTCCGCGCCACGATCCAGATCGGCGGCTCCGTTGTCGGCCCGACGTTGGTCGTGAGCGGCATGCTCGGCAATCTCGCGGATCGGGTGCGCTTCGGATCTGTGCGCGACTTCCTCGTTGTCGGGCCCCTCATCATCAATGTCGCTGATCTTGCCGTTGCGTTCGGTCTTGCGCTGACGGTTGGAACGCTGCTCATACGTCTCAACCAGCTACGTAAAAACGGCAGCGTCGTCACGTTCGATCGCCAGCGCCTTCGACTCGTCGTCAACTCGCGGCACTGGTAGCTAACTCGCGTTCAGGCAGCCCGACGTGTCGACGGTGTGGTTCTTGAAGTCGTAGGTCCAGCCGTGCGCGAGAGTCACGGGCTTCTGCTGTGATCCGTCGAGATACTTGACCGGGTCCTTGCTGTCGAGGTTGGAGCCGATCGTCAGGGCCAGGCTGGTGGCGTACACCGAACCGTTTGCGTTCGTGTCGGGCCAGGCCTTGTTGTCGTGTTTCTGGTGATACACGCTCACCGCGTCGGCGAACGCTGCCCCTTCCTTCTGACACGAAAACACTGCGCCGTCGTGGTTCGGTTTGCTCATCGCCATGATCACAATCGCGGCGACCATCGCGAGGATCACCAACCCGATAGCGATTTCGACGAACGCGAATCCTCGCTCCCGCATATAGGACTCCATCGGCACGACAGGCGGCCGGCCGGAGGGCATGCGTCAGATTGATGTCAGGATCGCTTCACACGCCTGACACGGAGTGGTGACGCCGTCGAAAGCAAGTGATGTTCAAGTTCGCGGCGGGACGAACGAGCGCAGCTCAAGGCGCACATCACCACCATCCATGCGGCGGGGGACTTCTCCTGCCGCGCTCAGGGGGAGGCGACGTGTCGCGAGCTCAAAAGTTCATCGCGATGTCCCTGTTCACGTTCATTCTCTTGATCGTGATCGGGGCCGCGTGGGGCCATCACAGCCCAGGCGATCCAACCGGCAATCTCACTGCCGGCAATCTCAAGAACTACACCGGCGTGACCGGGAACACAGTCCCGGTCAACACGCAAGCGGGCATCAATCAGCTTGCGACTGACGTCGGGCACCTCGGTGTCTCGATCAACTTCTCGTGGACGCTGATGACCGGCTTCCTCGTGCTGTTCATGCAAGTTGGCTTCGCGTTCTTGGTGACCGGTCTCACCAGAGCCAAGAACGCGGTGCACATGATGATGATGAACATCGCCGCGTTCGCGGTGGCGCTGCTCGCGTACTTCGCCATCGGGTTCGCGTTCATGTTCGGCAACTTCAGTGCGCTGAATCTCGGTGGAACGCCTCCACTCAACGGCGCGTTCGGTCACATCAGCACCGGTGTGATCGGTACCCACGGCTTCTTCTTGCAGAGCCACGGCACGTACGACGCGGGCGTGATGGTGCTGTTCCTCTTCGAAGTCGTGTTCATGGAAACGGCCGGTTACATCATCATCGGCGCCATCGCCGAGCGGATCTCGTTTGCCGGCTTCTTGTTCGCGGAAGTTGCGATGGGTGCCATCATCTACCCGATCTACGGCAACTGGATGTGGGGCAACGGTTGGATGGCGAATCTCGGCAAGTCGATGCACCTCGGTCATGGTGCCGTCGACTTCGCGGGATCGGGCGTCGTCCACGCAACTGGGGGGTGGGCGGCCCTTGCCCTTGCGATGATCCTCGGGCCGCGCATCGGGAAGTTCAATAAAGACGGATCACCGAACGCGATCCCCGGTCACAACATCCCGTTCGTTGTCATCGGAACGCTCGTCCTCGTGTTCGGGTGGATGGGTTTCAACCCGGGTTCAACGCTCGGTGCGACCGACTTGCGCATCGGCGTCGTCGCGGTCAACACGCTGCTTGCCGCATGCGTCGGTTTTGTGGTTGCGATGATCATCACCGACGTGAAGTACGGCAAGCCCGACGTGTCGATGTCGTGCAACGGCATGCTCGCCGGCTTGGTTGCCATCACGGCCGGGTGCGCGTTCGTCGCACCATGGGCCGCGTGCGTGATCGGCGGAATCGCGGGTCTGATCGTCGTGTACTCGGTGGAGTTCTTCGATCGCAAGCAGATCGACGACCCGTGTGGTGCGATCTCGGTGCACGGTGTGAACGGCGCGTGGGGTGTGCTCGCGGTGGGACTGTTCGCCGACGGCACGTACCCCGCCAAGAGCGTCGGCTGGAACGGCATCAGCGGCGGCGTAACCGGCTTGTTCTACGGCGACCCCGGCCAGTTCATCGCCCAGGCCATCCACGTCGTGGCGGGTTTCATTTGGGCATGGGGGATGATGTACGTGCTGTTCCTTCTCGCCAAGCGTTTCATCCAGGTTCGGGTCACGCCCGAAGCCGAGATCGCGGGGCTGGACGTTCCCGAGTTCGGCGCGCTTGCGTACCCCGACTTCGTGCAGCACTCGGCGCCCCCTGGCTTCGTGACGCAGGGCGCGGTCGATGTACCAGCAGTCGCGCCCCGTGGCTCGAGCGTTGATTTGGAGACACCATGAAACTCGTCGTTGCGGTCGTGAAACCGCACAAGCTCGAAGACGTGAAGACCGCGCTGGAAGGCGCGGGTGTGCAAGGCATGACGATCACCGAGGTTCAAGGCTTCGGCCGCCAACGCGGACACGCCGAGGTGTATCGCGGTGCCGAGTACAAGATCGACTTCGTGCCCAAGGTGAAAATGGAGATCCTCGCCGACGACGCCGATGCGTTGAAGATCGCCGAGCAGATCCAAACGTCGGCCCGCACGGACAAGATCGGCGACGGCAAGGTATGGGTGCTTCCCGTCGATTACTTGGCTCGCATCCGGACCGGTGAACTCGGTACTGAAGCGCTCTGACTCGTAAGGCGTTGCGGCAACGGGCGACCGCGTTCAGCGGTCGCTCGTTCCGCGCGCAAACACATCGCGCAAACGCAGCGCGCAAAGATGCCGTTAGGACGGCCCGGAACGCTTGCACGAGCCACGCGGCGGGACTCAGCCTGTGCGCGGCTGCACCGCGAGGTAGTGATCAACTGAGCGGAACGTGGCGTTGGTCGACCCCGTGGTCGGGCTCGTTCGTCCCAACGATGCGCGCCGATGACTGCGGGGTCGTCCGCGTTCGGACGGCGTAAAGAAACGAAGGCCGCTCGCAAGGAAGGCATCAAAAGCCGTTACGGAACGGGCCCGAGGGGTTCATCCTCCAGGCGTGACCGATTTATTGATGCTCGTGTTGACGTTGGTGATGTTCACGGCGGCTTGGGCGTTCATCAAGGGGTGTGAACGCATTATCGGGCCCGACCTGGAATCGCAACGCGTCGACACCGAACGCGAAGAAGAGACAGCGGAAGAAGAGGCCGCGGCATGACCGGGCCTGAGGCCGTCATCGGCCTGATTCTCTCCGTCCTCGCAATCGTGTACCTCGTCTACGCATTGATCTTCCCGGAGAAGCTCTGAACTCATGACGGCGGCAGCCTGGGCGCAGCTCATTGCGCTCATCATCCTTCTTGCAATCAGCACACCGTTGCTCGGCAACTACCTCGCGAAGGTGTACGGCGACGGGAATTCGTTCGGCCACCGCGTGTTCCGGCCGGTCGAGAACCTGATCTATCGCATCTGCGGTATCGATCCCGAGAGTGAACAGCGCTGGCAGACGTACGCGCTTTCGTTGCTCGCGTTCTCGTTGATGTCGCTGATCGTGATGTACGGCTTCCTGCGGTTGCAGGAGCACTTGCCGTTCAACCCCGACCACCAAAAGGGTGTCGGCGCGATCCTCTCGTTCAACACGTCGGTGAGCTTCCTTACCAACACGAACTGGCAGAACTACGCGGGCGAGACGACGATGTCGCACCTCTCGCAGATGGCTGCGTTGGCGGTGCACAACTTCGTCTCGGCGGCCGCCGGCGCGGCCGTCGCGGTGGCCTTGATTCGCGGCCTCACCCGCAAGCGCACGCACACGATCGGGAACTTCTGGGTCGACCTCGTGCGCACCTGCATTCGTGTGCTGCTGCCGCTCGCATTCGTTTTTGCGCTCGTGCTCGTAAGCCAGGGCGTCGTACAGAACCTCCACGCCGACCGCACCTACACGACGGTTTCGGGGCAGACCCAGACGGTGCCGGGCGGGCCCGTGGCCAGCCAAGAAGCGATCAAAGAGCTCGGCGAGAACGGCGGCGGCCCGTACAACGCGAACTCGGCGCACCCCTTCGAGAACCCGAACCCGATTACGAACATCCTCGAGATCTGGCTGCTGCTCGCGATCCCGTTCGCGTTCCCGTGGATGTTCGGGAAGATGGCCGGCGATCTCAAACAGGGGATCGCGGTCTTGAGCGCGATGTTCGTGCTCTGGTTCGCGGTTGCCCTCGTCGCGATGGTGTTCGAGGCGAAGGGGAACCCTCAGCTCAAACCGGCGGGCGTCACCCAAACCGCCACCGCGCAACAAGCGGGCGGGAACGAGGAAGGCAAGGAAACGCGCTTCGGCACGGCCGCTTCCGGATTGTTTGCGGCGTCGACCACGGGAACGTCGACCGGCTCGATCGACTCGCAGCACGACAGTTACACACCGATCGGTGGTGCGGCCCCACTCGTCAACATGATGTTTGGCGAGGTCGACCCGGGCGGTACCGGCTCCGGCCTCTACGGCATGTTGATCTTCGCGATCCTGTCGGTGTTCATCGCCGGCCTCATGGTTGGCCGAACACCCGAGTATCTCGGCAAGAAGATTCAAGGCTCCGAGATGAAACTCGTCGTGCTGTACATCCTCTTCGTACCGCTCGTCATTCTCGGTTTCACCGCGATCTCGCTCGTCACGACCACGCCACTCAACTCGCTGACGAACCACGGCCCCCACGGCCTCACCGAGATGACGTACGCGTTCACGTCGATGGCGAACAACAACGGGAGCGCGTTCGCCGGCTTGAACGGCAACACGAACTGGTTCAACATCACCGGCGCGTTCACGATGTTCATCGGCCGCTTCATGCTGATGATCCCAGTGCTCGCGATCGCCGGAGCGCTCGGCCGCAAGCAACCGGTACCGCCGTCGGCCGGAACCTTCCCGACGGGCAGCGGGTTGTTCGCAGCGTTGCTCACCGGCGTCGTCGTCATCGTCGTGGGGCTGACCTTCTTCCCGGTCGTGGCGTTGGGCCCGATCGTCGAGCACCTCGTCGGAAAGTTCTGAGGGCCGCGCCGTGACCATGACCAACGACACCACCGAACCGATGGAACCGGCGCCGACGCCGGCCGAACGGCCGCCGAAAGTACGCACGCGCCCGGGCCAGTCGATGTTCGATCCCGCGATCATGCGGCGCGCGGTCGGCGACTCGTTCGTCAAGCTGAGCCCGCGTCAGATGATGAAGAACCCGGTGATGTTCATCGTCGAAGTCGGCAGTGTGCTGACGACCGTGTTGTTCTTTCAGAAGCTGCCGTCGGCGAGTGCGTCCGACAGTGTGTTCACCGGGCTCGTATCGATCTGGCTCTGGTTCACCGTGCTGTTCGCGAACTTTGCCGAAGCCGTCGCCGAAGGCCGGGGCAAGGCGCAAGCCGACACGTTGCGTAAGACGCGATCGGAGACCGTCGCACGGGTCCGCCAAGCCGATGGCAGCGTGGTCGAGAAATCTTCGAGCGACCTGCAGATCGGCGACGAATGTGTGGTGCCGGCGGGCGAACTGATTCCGGGCGACGGCGAAGTGATCGAAGGCATCGCGACGGTCGACGAGTCAGCCATCACCGGTGAATCGGCACCCGTGATCCGGGAATCGGGCGGCGACCGTTCGGCAGTGACCGGCGGTACGCGCGTGCTTTCCGACGAGATCGTCGTGCGCATCACGTCGAAGCCGGGGGAGACGTTCCTCGACCGGATGATCGCACTCGTCGAAGGCGCGTCACGGCAGAAGACGCCGAACGAGATCGCGCTGAACATTCTGCTCGCCGGGCTCACGATCATCTTCATGCTCGCGGTCATCAGCTTGCAGCCGTTTGCGATCTATTCGAACGCCAGCCAGTCGCTGACGGTGCTGATTGCGCTGCTGGTGTGCCTCATCCCAACGACTATCGGCGCGCTGCTCTCGGCGATCGGCATTGCGGGCATGGACCGGCTCGTGCAGCGCAACGTGCTCGCGATGAGCGGGCGCGCGGTCGAGGCAGCAGGCGACTGCTCGACGCTGCTGCTCGACAAGACGGGCACGATCACCTACGGCAACCGCCAAGCCGCGCAGTTCCTCGTCGTGCCGCACGTCGAGGAGCACGAGCTGGCGGACGCGGCATTGTTATCGAGTTTGGCCGACGAGACCCCCGAAGGCCGTTCGATCGTGACGTTCGCGGAGTCGGAATACGGCTTGCACCCGCGCGAGCTTGCGAACTCGGAACTCGTTCCGTTCACGGCGCAGACCCGCATGAGCGGTGTCGACTTTGACGGTCCTGACGGCGTACGGATGTCGATTCGCAAGGGCGCGACCGACTCCGTGCGTCGTTGGGTCGAGGAGCAAGGCGGCCACATCCCGCCCGAGCTCGAAACGATCGTCGACGGCATCTCGACGCAAGGCGGCACACCGCTCGCCGTTGCCGAAGGATCCAAGATCCTCGGCGTCATCTATCTCAAAGACGTCGTGAAGACGGGCATGGTCGAGCGTTTCGACGAACTTCGGCGGATGGGCATCCGCACGGTGATGATCACGGGCGACAACCCGCGTACCGCGGAAGCGATTGCGAAGGAAGCCGGCGTCGACGACTTCCTCGCCGAAGCCACGCCTGAAGACAAGATGGCGTTGATCAAGCGCGAGCAGCTCGGCGGCTCGATGGTCGCGATGACGGGCGACGGCACGAACGACGCGCCCGCGCTCGCGCAAGCCGACGTCGGTGTCGCAATGAACAGCGGCACGCAGGCCGCCAAAGAGGCCGGCAACATGGTCGACCTCGACTCGAACCCGACCAAGCTCATCGAGATCGTCGAAATCGGCAAGCAGTTGCTGATCACGCGTGGATCGCTCACGACGTTCTCGATCGCGAACGACGTTGCGAAGTACTTCGCGATCATCCCGGCCATGTTCGTCGGCGTGTTCCCGGCCTTGAAGTCACTGAACATCATGCACCTGTCGAACGCGCACTCCGCGATTCTCTCGGCGGTGATCTTCAACGCGCTGATCATCGTGATCTTGATTCCGCTCGCGTTGCGCGGCGTGAAGTTCCGTCCGATGGGCGCCGCGGCTGTCCTGCGGCGGAACATCTTGATCTACGGCGTCGGCGGGCTCATTGCCCCGTTCATCGGCATCAAGCTCATCGATATCGTCGTCACGGCGTTGGGGGTGCATTGATGATCCGCCGCCAACTCATCACCGGCTTGTTGATGACGGTCGTGCTGACCGTGCTGCTCGGGTTGATCTATCCGCTCGCGGTCGCGGGCGTGTCGCAAGTGTTCATGAAGTCGCGTGCAAACGGCTCATTCGTGACGGAGAACGGCAAGGTCGTCGGTTCGTCGATCATCGGGCAGAGCTTCAGCGACAAGGACGGCAACCCGTTGCCGCGGTACTTCCAGCCCCGCCCGTCCGACACTGGCACGAGCGCGTACAACGGCTTGGCGAGCGGCGGTTCGAACCTCGGGCCGTCGAACCCGAACTTGATCGGCAACGTTCCCGGGAAAGCAACGGACCCGAACACCGGGAAGCCGCTCGTGAAGAACGACTACGCGACGCCCGCCGACCCCTACTGCGTGCCGGTACAGGCCACTGACAAGGACGGCAACGACGTTACCGACAGTGCGGGCAACCCGGTCTACGAGAAGAACACCGACGGTACGTATGTCTGCGATCCCAATACCGTGCCCCAGCGGGTGCTCGCGTACCGGCAGCTCAACGGCCTGGCGACCGACGTCAAGGTGCCGATCGACGCGGTCACGGCGTCAGCCTCAGGTCTCGACCCCGCGATTTCCGTGGCGAACGCGCGGCTGCAAGCGGCGCGTGTCGCGAAGGCTCGGAATCTTCCCGTCGAAAAAGTGGAGCAATTGATCGACCAACACACCCAGGGACGCCAGCTCGGGTTCCTGGGGGAGCAAACTGTCAATGTGCTCGAGTTGAATCTTGCGCTTGATCGGCTCGGATAGGGCCTGGCCGTGGCACGGGGCAAGCTGCGCATCTATCTCGGCGCCGCCCCCGGCGTCGGCAAAACGTTCGCGATGCTGAACGAAGGCCGGCGCCGCCATGAACGCGGCACCGATGTCGTCGTCGGGTATGTCGAGACCCACGGGCGGGCGCGCACTGCGGAGCAAATCGGCACGTTGGAAGTCGTGCCACGGCGCATTCTCGAGTACCGCGGCGCCAAGCTCGAGGAGATGGACGTCGACGCGATCTTGCGGCGGCATCCGAAACAGGTCTTGGTCGACGAGCTCGCGCACACGAACATTCCCGGATCCAAGCACGAGAAGCGTTGGCAAGACGTCGAAGATCTTCTCAACGCAGGAATCGACGTCATCTCGACGGTCAACATCCAGCATCTCGAATCGGTCAACGATGTCGTCGAGCGGATCACCGGCATTCAGCAGCGCGAGACGCTTCCCGACGAAGTCGTGCGGCGGGCCGACCAAATCGAGCTCGTCGACATGTCGCCCGAAGCGCTGCGCCGGCGGATGGCGCACGGCAACATCTACCGAGCCGAGAAGATCGATGCCGCGCTTGCGAACTACTTCCGGCCCGGCAATCTCGCCGCGCTGCGCGAGCTCGCGCTGTTGTGGGTTGCCGACCGCGTGGAAGACGGCCTCCAGAGCTACATGGAGGACCACGGCATCACGGCCGCGTGGGAGACGCGCGAACGCATCGTGGTCGCGTTGACGGGCGCGCCCGGCGGCGAGCATCTCGTGCGGCGAGCGGCGCGCATGGCGACGCGCGCGAAGGGCGATCTGCTCGGTGTGCACGTGCAAGCGGGCGAAGGCCTGGCCGGACCGCCAACAGGCGCGCTCGAGAAGAACCGGGCGCTTCTCGAATCGCTCGGAGGCCACTATCACGAGATCGTTGGCACCGATCCCGCCGACGCGTTGGTGACGTTTGCGCGCAGCGAACACGCCACCCAGTTGATCTTGGGTTCGAGCCGGCGGTCGCGTTGGGCGGAAGTGGTGCGGGGCTCGGTCATCAACCGGGTGGTGCGGGCGGCCGGCGATATCGACGTCCACATCATTTCGACGCATGCGGAAGAGGAAGAAACCCAAGCGGCCGGGCCCGGCTTGCGGATCTCGCTCGGCATCTCGCGGCGCCGTCAGCAACTGGGCGCGGTCGTTGCCATCGTCGGGCTGCCGTTGCTCACGTTGTTGCTGAGCCAGACGAGCATTTCGCTCGGTAGCACGCTGCTCTTGTATCTGCTGCTCGTCGTCGTCATCGCGGCGATCGGCGGCGCGTGGGTCGCCGGACTTTCGGCGATCGCGGCGTTCTTGCTCGTCAATTGGTACTTCACGCCCCCGGTCCACACGTTCACGATCAGCGAAGGCCAGAACGTGCTCGCGCTCGTCGTGTTCTTCGTCGTCGCGGCCGTGGTAAGCGCGCTTGTCACTCTCGCCGCGCGCCGTTCGCTCGAAGCGGCGCGGGCTCGGCGCGAAGCGTCGTCGCTTGTGCAACTTGCGGGTGCATTGCTCGCGGAAGACGATCCGCTGCCCGGCATCATGCACGAGCTGCAGATCACGTTCGGTCTCACGACGGCCAGCGTGTTGCGGCCGGCGACCGACGGATCGTGGATGGTGGTCGCGACTGCGGGAGATGGCACCATCACGAGCCCCGAAGAAGCGACCGCGACGACGGAGCTGCCCGACGGCAGCGTGTTCGCGTACCGCGGCCCGAACCTGTCGGCCGACGACCGGCGCGTGCTCAACGCGTTCGTGGCGCAGCTGGCCGTCGCGTTGACCAGCCGCGAGCTGCGCGCCGAAGCCGCGACGGCGAACGCGCTCGCCCAAGCCGACGCGTTGCGGACCGCGCTGTTGCGCGCGGTGTCGCACGACCTGCGCACGCCGCTTGCGTCGATCAAGGCTGCGGCCACAACGCTCCTGGCCGACGACCTGCATCTCGACCACGACACCGAACGGCAGCTGAAGGTGACGATCGACGAAGAGGTCGACCGCCTCAATGAGCTCGTCAGCAACTTGCTCGCGATGAGCCGATTGCAAGCGGGCGCGTTGGAACTCGCGACAACCGATGTCGCGCCCGACGAAATCGTCGGCCGGGCGTTGGTGAGCCTCGGCGACCGCGCCGGAGGTGTCGTCGTCGACGTTCCCGACAGCCTGCCGCGCGTGCGGGTCGACCCGGCATTGTTGGAACGCGCGATCGCGAACGTCGTCGACAACGCGCTCTCGTTCGCGCCGCCCGAACAGCCCGTGCGCATTACCGCCGCGGCAGTAGGCGATGCACTCGTGTTGCGAGTGATCGACCACGGGCCCGGTATCTCGCCCGAAGATCGCGAACGGGTCTTCCAGCCGTTCCAACGGCTCGGCGATGCTTCGGGACGCGGTGGCGTCGGGCTCGGGCTTGCGGTCGCGCGCGGCTTCGTGGCTGCGCTCGACGGCGAGCTGCGCGTCGACGACACGCCGGGCGGAGGTACCACCGTGTTGTTCACACTTCCGTTGGCAGCGTCATGAGGTCGTCATGAGTACGAACACACTGCTCGTGATCGAAGATGAAGCCGCACTACGGCGCGCGCTGCGCATCTTCCTCGAAGCACACGACTACCAAGTCGTGCTCGCCGCGACCGGAAACGAAGGACTTGCGCTCGCGGCCAAGGAACACCCCGACGCCGTCATCCTCGACCTCGGGCTCCCCGACATCGACGGCGTCAGCGTCGCGATGTCGTTGCGAACCTGGAGCACGATTCCGATTGTCGTGTTGTCGGCTCGCGACGCCGAAGCCGTGAAGGTCGCCGCGCTCGATGCCGGTGCCGACGACTACGTCACCAAACCGTTCGGGATGAACGAGTTCCTCGCGCGCTTGCGGGCCGCGCTGCGACGAGCGGCGCCGACCGAAGAAGCGCCGGTGGTGACGACACCCGATTTCACCATCGACTTGAGCACGAAGCGTGTGCGGCGCGGCGAGGAGGAAGTGCATCTCACGCCAACCGAGTGGCAGATCGTCGAAGTGCTCGCGCGGAGCCCGGGCAAGCTCATCAGTCAACAGACGTTGCTCCAGCAGGTGTGGGGTCCGCAGTACGAGCGGGAGACGCATTACTTGCGGATCTACATGAGTCAGATCCGCCACAAGCTCGAGCCCGATCCGTCTCGCCCGCACTACTTCATTACCGAACCCGGAATGGGTTATCGATTCGTCGCGGAGGAACAGTGATGCCAGTTGCACTCACTCGCCGGCCGCGCGAAGACACCGACGGAAACGTGTACATCGGCGTCGCGGTGGGCGCCCTCGGCGCGATGCTCCTTGCGTTCCTCTTGGTGCCGTTGCGCGACAACGTCCCGAACGCCGACATGGCGCTCGCGCTCGTCATTCCCGTGCTCGCCGGTGCCATCATCGGCGGACGCCTTGCGGGCTTGGTCTCGGCCGTTGTCGCCGCGTTGTGCTTCGACTTCGTCTTCACGAAGCCGTTCAACTCGTTACGCATTGCGAGCAAGGACGATCTGGGGACGTTCATCGTGCTCGCGATCGTTGCGCTCGTCGCGGCGGAGTTGGGCGTGCGGGCGCGGCGCGGCGGTGCCGACGCGCGGGAAGCCCGGTCCGAGATCGATCGCCTCTACCGCGTCGCCGACCTGTCTTCGCGCGGTGTCGAACTCGACGACGTCGTGAGCGCGGCGCGCGCCGAACTCATGGGGTTGTTCGGTCTCGTCGATTGCATTTACGAACCGACCGCTTCGGGTCCGGAACTGCCGCGGCTCGGTCAGCGCGGTGCACTTGAACACGCGCGACTGGTTGCGGCGGGGGACTTCCTGTTGCCGACCGGCGGTGTGGAGGTGGCCGTGAAAGGTCGCGGCCGGCAGTACGGAAGGCTCGTTCTTTACGCGCACGATGCGACGCGCGCGCCGTTGCAGAAGCGTCTTGTCGCAGTCGCGATTGCCGACGAGTTGGGGTGCTCACTCGCGTCGCGCACAAGCGGCGACAAGATCGCGTAAAGGAGTTCGGGGTTCGCGGCGCGGGCGTGCCAAGGTGCATGAAACCCCCGCGACGGCCGACGTTTGTCCCAAGGTGTCGATCCCCGTCGCGGGGGTTTCACGTCCTCTCAATGGTGCGTCGCTTTGCTGGTCTCAGGCAAGCAATACGACGCCCCTGGGATCAAGCACCGATCACGTGGTAGCCGCCGTCGACGTGAACGACTTCGCCGGTGGTGGCGGGGAAGAGGTCGGACATCAATGCCACGCACGCCCGCGCGACTGGCTCGGTGTCCTTCAAGTTCCAGCCCAGCGGTGCCCGCTCGTCCCACACCTCTTCGAACTGCTCGAAGCCGGGGATGCTTCTCGCCGCGATCGTGCGGAGCGGTCCGGCCGCAACCAGGTTCACGCGGATGCCATCGGGCCCGAGGTCACGGGCGAGATACCGCGCCGTCGCTTCGAACGCGGCCTTGGCCACGCCCATCCAGTCGTACACGGGCCACGCGACCCGGCTGTTGTCGAAATCGAGGCCGACGATGCTCGCGCCCCGCTCCATCATCGGCCGGCACGCGACGGCGAGCGCCTTGAGGGAATACGCCGACACTTGCATCGCGACCGCCACGTCGTCCCACGGTGCGGTCAAGAAGCCGCCGCCGAGACACGATTCCGGTGCGAACCCGATCGCGTGCAGGACGCCGTCGAGTTTCCCGCCCACGAGTTGGGCGAGCGCGTCGAGGTGCGCGGCGTCGGTCACATCGAGTTCGACGACACGCGCTTCGTTCGGCAACCGGCGCGCCGCCCGTTGGGTCAGGCTCATCGCGCGCCCGAACGACGTCAGCACGACTTCGGCGCCTTGTTCTTGCGCGTAACGAGCGACACCGAAGGCGATCGACGCGTCGTTGAGCACACCCGTGACCAGGATGCGTTTCTCGGCGAGCAGCATGGTTTCCCTCACAAGGGGGTGTTCGAATGGCGACGAGTGGGCTGCGTGTCGCGCTTGTGGACCAAGACTTCGAGCGCGTCCGCGAGAACTGCACGCGTCGCGGCGGGATCG
This sequence comes from uncultured Actinomycetes bacterium, assembly GCA_963841195.1. GTDB lineage: Bacteria > Actinomycetota > Acidimicrobiia > IMCC26256 > PALSA-610 > CAWJBX01. The sequence goes on from CAWJBX010000009.1 coordinate 789,525, forward strand.
ATGACCGCGTCGACAAAGCCACGCTCGGCCGCAATGTAAGGGTTCTCGAACTTCTCGGCGTATTCGGCGACGAGCTCGGGGTTGGCGCGGCCCTTGTTGAGGATTGCGACCGCGGGCGCGGCGCCCATGACCGCGATCTCCGCGCTCGGCCAAGCGACGCAGAGGTCGTTGCCGATCCCGCGCGAATCCATGACGATGTACGCGCCGCCGTACGCCTTGCGCAGTACCACGCAGACCCGCGGCACGGTCGCGGCCGCGTAGGCGTGGACGAGTTCGGCGCCGTGGCGGATCATGCCGCGCCACTCGAGGTCGCGACCGGGCTCGAACCCCGGCGTGTCGACGAACGTCACGATGGGGAGATTCGACGTGTCGCACCACGCCACGAAGCGCGCGGCTTTGCGCGACGCCTCGATGTCGATGGTTCCGGCGCGGTGCAGCGGCTGGTTGGCGACGATGCCGAGGGGACGGCCCGCGATCGTTGCCAGGGCGGTGACGAGATTGGGTGCGTAATCGGCGCGCAGTTCGAGGACGGAGTCGACGTCGACCACGTCGGCGACCACGCTGCGCACGTCGTATGACGCAGTCGCGCGCGCCGGTACCAACGCGGCGGCAACGTTGCAGCGGCGATCGCTCGGATCGTCGACAAAGGCCCGCGGGGGATCGGCTAGGTGGTGGTCGGGCAGGTACGAAAGAATTGCGGCGACTGCTTCGTGCGCCGCTCGTTCGTCGCCCACGACGATCGACGCGACACCGGTGTGGCGGTCGTGGATCGCGGCACCGCCCAACGCTTCGCGGGTGACCGACACGCCGGTGAACTCGGCGACCGACTCCGGCCCGGTCACGTACGCGAACGCGTCGCTGGTCATCACGACGTGATCGAACACGCCGAGTGCGAGCGCCGGGCCCGACACACACGCGCCGGTGACGGCTGCGATGGTGGGCACGCGGCCCGAAACGCCGACAAGCGCGCGGGCCAGCCGGCCCCATGCATGCAACGACGACACACCGTCGCGCAACTCCGCGCCCGAGGTGTCGAGTTCGCCGACGAGCGGGATCTGCAACTCGTCGGCAAGTTGCACCGCGCGCTCAACCGTCGCCGCACCTCGTACGCCGATAGCGCCGTGGTGCTTGCCGCCCGCGATGCGGAACCAAACGACGCGCCGACCGTCGATGTCCCGGACTTCGGCGCTCGCGGCGAGATCCGCACGCGCCCGGATCGGGAACCGGTCGGCCGCCGTGGTCACGAACCGGGCGCAAACACGAGCGTCGCGTTATGTCCGCCGAACCCGAACGAGTTCGAGATCGCCGGTGCAGCCGCGACCGGGCGCGGCGCACCCGCTACGACGTCGAGCGCGATGTCGTCGCCGAGTCGCGTGAGGTTCGCAGTGGGCGGGACGACGCCGGAGCCGATCGCGAGGACACACGCGATTGCTTCGGTCGCACCCGCGGCACCAATGAGGTGACCGGTGACGCCCTTCGTCGACGTCACCGGCGGCGCCGCTTCACCGAACACCTTGCTGATCGCTTCGGCCTCCGCCGCGTCGTTCAGGGGTGTCGAGGTGCCGTGTGCGTTCACGTGACCGATGTCAGAAGGGGAGAGCCCGGCGTCGTCGAGCGCGAGCTGCATGCACGCGGCCGCGCCTTCGCCACCGGGTGAGGGAGCAGTGATGTGGTAGGCGTCGGCGTTGCGTCCGTAGCCGATGACTTCGCCGTAGATGCGCGCGCCACGCGCGACGGCGCGATCCCACCGTTCCAGCACCGAGCGCGGCGGCGCCTTCGCCCATCACGAAACCGTCGCGGTCGGCGTCGAACGGCCGGGACGCGTGGGCCGGGTCGTCGTTGCGCGTGCTCAACGCGGTCATGCGCGCGAACGCGGAGATCGCGGTCGGCGTCATGCACGACTCGGCACCACCGGTCATCACGACGTCGGCTGATCCGTCGCGGATCAGCCGCATCGCTTCGCCGATCGCGTTGGCGCTCGCTGCGCACGCGGTTGCGATGCACAGGTTCGGGCCGGTCCAGCCGAACTGCATCGCGATCGTTCCTGCGGTCGCGTTCGCCATCATCATCGGAACGAGGAACGGGCTGACGCGCGCCGCGCCCTTCTCGATGTATGTCGAGACTTGCTCTTCGAGCGTGATCAGCCCGCCGATCCCGGTTCCGATGATGACCCCGCTGCGCGCGGGGTCGGCGCCGATCTCGCCGGCGTCGGCGAGCGCGTCGGCCGCGGCCGCGAACCCGAGTTGGGTCACACGGTCGATGCGGCGCGCTTCCTTCGGCGCGAGATAGGCCGACGCATCGAAGTCGCGTACCTCGCAACCGAAGCGCACCGGTATCGGCGACGGGTCGTAGCGTTCGATCGGCGCCGCCGTCGATTGCCCCGACGTGATCGTCGACCAGAACGTTTCGAGATCGGTGCCCGCCGGCGTTTTCACGCCCAAGCCGGTAATCGCGACGCGATGCATCAGTTCGTCAACCCACCTTTGCGAGCACGAGATCGACCGCTTGACCGATCGTCGTCACGCCTTCGAGATCGTCTTCCGGCACTTCGATGTCGAAGCGCTCCTCGAGACCCATCACGAGCTCCACGAGGTCGAGGCTGTCGGCGTCGAGGTCTTCCTTGAAGCGAGCGGTTTCGGTGACCTGGTTGGGGTCAACGCTCAAGACCTCGGCCGCGACCTCCTTGATCGTGTCGAATGCCTGGGCGCGTTCCATGTCTTCTCCTGTCGTCAGTGGCCCATACCGAGACCGCCGTCGACGGGAACAAGCGCTCCCGTCACATATCCGGCGGCTTCCGAACACAAGAACGTGATGACGGCCGCGCACTCGTCGGCGGTGCCGAACCGGCCGAGTGGCACTGCCTGTTCGGCTTGGGTCCGCCACTCGTCGGAGAGGTCGGCGGTCATCGCCGTCACGATAGGTCCCGGCGCGACCACGTTGCAGGTGATCGAGCGCCGGGCGAGCTCACGGGCAACGCTGCGCGAAAGCCCGAGGAGGCCGGCTTTGGCGGCGGCATAGTTCGCCTGCCCCGCTTGGCCGATGTGCCCGCTCGCCGACGCGACGTTGACGATGCGCCCGTAGCGCGCCTTCATCATCGCGGGCGTTGCCCGGCGGATCGTGTGAAACGCGCCGGTGAGATTGGTGTCGATAACGGACTGCCATTGGTCGTCGCTCATGCGGACGACGAGCCCGTCGCGCGTGATGCCGGCGTTGTTGACCAACACGGTTACCGGACCGAACGCACTTTCGACTTCGCCGAACGCGGCGTCGACGCTGGCCGTGTCGGCGACGTCGGCGCGCACGGCAATCGCTTTGCCGCCCGCCGCTTCGGCTTCCGACTGTGTTGCGCGGGCGCCGTCTTCGTCGCTGCTGTAGCAAAACGCGACCGGATGGCCGACGGCGGCGAGCGCGACAACAGTTGCCCGCCCGATGCCGCGCGATCCGCCGGTGACGAACGCGACGCGCGATTGCGAATCGGTCACGAAACACCCCAACGCAGCAACGCGCTCGCCCACGTCATGCCCGCGCCGAAGCCGGTGCACAACACGAGGTCGCCCGGTTGCACGCGACCGTCGTCGACCGCTTCGAACAACGCGAGCGGGATCGATGCCGACGAGGTGTTGCCGTACTTGTCGATGTTGACGATCGTACGGTCTGGAGCGAACCCAAGACGTTGACCCGCAGCATCGATAATGCGCGCGTTTGCCTGATGGGGCACGAACCACCTGACCGCGTCGGGCTCGAGACCGGCCCGCTCCAACGTGACGTGGGCGGAGTCGACAACCGCGCGCACCGCGCGCCGGAACACTTCCTGCCCCGACATCTTCAAATAGTGGTTGCGCTCGGCAAGTGTCTCGACGCTGGCCGGCATGCGACTTCCCCCGGCGGGAATCTCGAGCAGCGATGCCGCCGAGCCGTCGCATCCGAGATCCCAGGCGAGGAGCGACGGTTCGTCGGACCGGGCCAACACCGCGGCACCGGCGCCGTCGCCGAAGAGCACGGTCGTCGTGCGGTCGAGGGGATCGATGATGCGGCTCAACGTTTCGGCGCCGACCAGCAACACGTGTTCGTAGCCGACCTGCAAGAGCGAAGCACCGACGACGAGTTCGTAGACGAATCCCGCGCACGCGGCCGAAAGGTCGAACGAGCCGCAACGAAGACCGAGGGCGTCGCCGATGAACGCGCCGGTATGGGGGAGGGGCTGTTCGGGCGTTGCCGTCGCGACGATCATCAAGTCGATGTCGGTCGGCAACAAGCCGGCGCGTTTGATTGCTTCGGCCGCGGCGGCCGTACCAAGCGTCGCGGTGGTTTCGTTTTCGTTCGCGACGCGTCGTTCGTGAATACCAGTGCGTTCGACGATCCACGCGTCGGTCGTTTCGACGCGGGCTTCGAGATCGGCGTTCGTGACGCGTGCGTCGGGGACGACTGTTCCCCATCCGACGATTGCGGCTCCGAGCCCTTGCGTCACCTCACGCCACCCGCAGCCAGGCGATCGGTTGGCCTTCGCGAAGCCGCTCGCCCGGGTGCGCCATCATCCCCATCACTGTGCCGCGGAACGGGCTGCGTATCGCGACACGCGTGCCCGGACCGACGATCTCTCCGACTACATCACCTTGCTCAACCGCGCTGCCCTCGTCGATCTCGACGGGGCTGAACACGCCGACACCCGGTGCGACGATCATGCGTTCAGGGACTGCGAGGCGTTCGCCATGCAGCGGAACGAGCGGGACGGTCACAACAACACCTCCGCGAGATGGTCGCATTCAGACGGGGAACCGCACGGCTCCACCGGAGTGCCGGGCACGGTGCGTTTGGCAACGCCGGCGATCATCGAGCCGGTGCCGACTTCGACGAAGGCTTCGGCACCGAGCGCGACCAACGTCTCCATCGACGTGCGCCAGCGCACAGGAACAGTGACGTGATCGGGCAGACGCGTGCGCCAACCGTCAGCGTCGTCGTACGACGCGCCGTCGTGGTTCGAGACGATCGGCGCTTCCGGCGTTGCGAATGTTGTCGACGCGAGTGCGTCGATCAGACCGTCACGCGCACTCGCCATCAGCGGTGTGTGGAACGCGCCGCCGACGTTGAGCGCCATGGCGCGCTTGATGCCGAGTTCCTTGGCGTGGGCCGACGCGGCGGCCAGACCATCGGGTGTGCCGGCGATGACGACTTGGCCGGGCGCGTTTTCGTTCGCGACCCAACATGCGTCGGGTGCGGCAGTGCATGCGGCTTCCGCGTCTTCGATCGACGCGCCGAGCAGCGCCGCCATCTTGCCGGGATGGGCGTCGGCGGCGGCTTGCGTGAGTTCGGCGCGGCGCGCCGCGAAGCGAACGCCGTCGTCGAGCGACAACACGCCCGACGCGATCAGGGCCGTTACTTGCCCGAGTGAGTGGCCGGCGAACGCGACAACGTCGTCGACGTACGCGCGGGCGGCTTCCCACGCGACCAGCGACGTACACAGCACGGCGAGCTGCGCGTCGCGCGTGCGCGCAAGTTGTTCGGCGGGCGCGTCGAGCAGCAACGGTGCGAGCGGTTCGCCCAGCGCGGCTTCTGCTTGTTCGACGATCTTCCACGCGGGATGACCGACCCAGGGCTCGCCCATACCGGGGACTTGCGTTCCCTGGCCGGGAAAGACGATGGCAACGCGCAAAACCTGGCCTCCGGGCGGTAGAGGTTGAGGGGGGGTATCAGAGAGTCGAAGGAATCCGACTCTCTTTATCGGTGCAGGGTTACACCGGGCCGTGTCGGCTCCATACATGATGTATGAACAGGGCGTTTCCTACGGGACGGTAACCAGCACTACTTACAAGTAAGTTGCGCGCGCGTGACCGACTCCGATGCGCTCGTCGCGCTCCTTCCGCACCGGCCGCCGTTTCGTTTCGTCGATGCGGTCGACGAACTCGAGCCGGGCGCGACCGTGCGTGCGCGCTATCGCGTCACCGGTGACGAGCCCTTTCTTGCCGGCCACTTCCCCGGTAACCCGGTCTTTCCGGGTGTGCTGCAACTCGAAGCGCTCGCGCAAACGGGCGCGATCGCGGTGCTCGCCGACGCGCGCTACGCGGGAAAGCTGCCGCTCTTCGGTGGCGTCGAAGAAGTGCGGTTCCGCCGGCTCGTCGTGCCGGGCGACGAGATGGTGCTCGCGGTCGAGATGGAGCGGCTCTCGGCACGGGGTGGCTGGGGCCGCGGCCGCGCCACGGTCGCCGACACGGAGTGCTGCCGGGGCCGCTTCTTGTTCGCGCTCGCCGACGCTCCGTAGGAGCCTCGGTTATCGCTTCCGGCGCCGCTTGTCCTGTTCTTGACCGAGCCGTTGCAAAGCAGCGAGATCGCTCGGCGAATACTGCTGCGGGTGCTCCGAGCGCGGTGGCGGGGGAATGGTGGGCTGATCGGGATCCTGGCCGAGGAGCAGCTTCGAGGCGACGTCGCGCGGCAGCGGCGGCTCGGCCCGAACCTTGCGCGACGGACCGATCACGATCACCAGTAAAGCGACGATCGAAGCGCCCACAACCAGGCCGACGACGAACGGGACCACGCTCGGATCGTACCGAATGGCAGAATGCATGCTGTCGCGAAATCGACCACGCCCGAGTGGTGGAATGGCAGACACGACGGACTCAAAATCCGTTGCTCGCAAGGGCGTGAGGGTTCAAATCCCTCCTCGGGCACACATCACCTGGCTCTTCAGACGGCGCGCCTGACGAGGGTGCGCCGTCGTCGCGATCGGATCGCGCGCCCGGGATGCCGACCGATTCGACCGTCCGGCCGAAGGTGAACGACCACGGCCTTAGGTGAACGGCGGAGGAAGCCGCACCGAAGTGTTTCTGGCAGTAACTGGTTTCCTCCTTCTGGGCGGGTTGAATCTTCGGCGAACGGCCCCGCCGCGTGTCAGTTCACCCGAGGAGCGCAATGCGACGTCTGAACATGTCCCGACGAGGTCTCGTCGCGCTCCTTGGCGCGTTGGTTTGCCTCGCGACTGCGGGTGCCGCGTTTGCGACGTCGATCACGACCCCGTCGACCAGCCCTTTCGCGATTCCCGGCGACGTGTCGGCGACGGTCGGCAACCCGCTGCCGGTCGATGTCGTCGCGACCGGATTCACCTCCGGTCAGAACGTCTTCGTCGAGCAGTGCGACGGCGTCGATCCCTCGAGCCCGGCCTGGTCGGTCTCGATCGACTGTGACTTCGGCTTCGCGCCGAGCCCGGCCATCGCCGACGGGAACGGGACCGCGTCGTTCACCGGCGCGGGGAACAACTTCCAAGCGTTCCGGCTCGCGCAAGAAGCACAGAACAAGTTCAACTGCATCGGGCCCGACGATCCGACGCCGGCCAACGGCAAGCCCACATTTAAAACGTGTCGCATGCGGGTGTCGTCGAACAACGCTGCCGCGACCGGTGATCAAGTGTTCTTGTTGATCACGATGCCCGACCTTCCGAGCGACTCCTCGTCGTCGTCGACTTCGACCTCGACGAGCACGAGTACGTCGACTTCCACTTCGACCTCGACGTCAACGTCCAGCTCGACTTCGACGTCCACGTCGACCTCGACATCCACGTCGACCTCGACCACCAGCACCACGATGATGCCGACCTCCACTTCGACGTCGACGACATCGACGAGTATCGAGCCGACGTCGACCTCGTCGACCAGTACGACGATGATGCCGACGACGACAACGTCGACGTCGACCACAACGTTCACGTCGACGTCGACCTCATCGACCACGAGTTCGACGATCATGGCGACCACCACGACCACGCGGCCGACGACAACAACAACGTCGATTCCCGGGTCGACAACGACCACATCGATCTCTGGTGGATCCGGCCTTCAGGGAAACATCTTCGGAACTGATTTCCGCAACTGCACCGTGCTACGGATCGGCTACAACCGCTTCCCGGACGGCACCGTCGTCAACTGGCGCATCAACCAGACCAATAAGCCCACGCTCGTCAAAGGCACGTTCACGGCGATCGGTGGCGGCAAGTTGGGTTCGAAGACGTATCACTTCCTCAGCATTCCGCTTGGAATCGTCTTGGACGGCAGCCAATCGGTCCACACGCACGTGCGCTACTTCTGGACCATCAACGGTGTGACGACGAACTTCGAGGCGGACCGAGGCCCCGGCTGCTAACCCATACCTTCAGGTCGTGCCGGTGAGCGGCGCCGCGTCGAAGAAGCGCGTCGCGCTCACCGCCGCGATCGCAGTCGTTGTCGTCGGAGTGTTCGCTGCAGTCGCCGCGTCGTCGCGGAACAGTTCGCATGCCGCGAGCGAGAGCCCGACGCCCACGACGGCTGCGTCCGACGCGGCCGGCGGTCTGGATCCGTCGAGCTTCGATGTGAAGGCGTGTTCCTTGGTGACGCAGGCCACCGCCGGTCACGTCATCGGCCAGTCGGTCACCGCGGCCCAAAGCACCGACGGCTCCAACACGTGTGAGTATCGCAAGGGCACACGTGTCGTCGTCACCATCGAAATCGATCGCGGCCTGAATGGCGGCGCGGCCAACGCCACCGACCTGAACCGTCTCGTCTCCGGTACTTCGGGGCACCACGCCGAGGTACCGAAGATCGGAGACAGGGCCGTGCTGCTCGGAAACAAGCAGTCGTCGGTGCTCTACGTCTTGGCCAAGGGCTGGACCCTGCAAGTTGTCGCCGCGAGCGAAGCGGCCGAACGGCAGCTGGCGCGCTCGGCGGTAACGCGTCTCTAACGCCGGGACTGTGACGCGCGTCGCGGCGCCAGATCGTGGTGAGCGTCGCAACTGGCGACTTCGTCGTGACCGCGCTCAGATATGCCGGCGACGGCCACGTCCAGCAGTTCGACGCGTCGTTCTCGATCACGTGCGACGGCAAGAAGTCATGGAAGGGCCGAGTCAAGTACGACGAGACGACGTAGACCGCGTCACAGTCGTGGCGCGCGCCGGCGATCGCGCGCGAGCACAAGCGGTGCGATCTTGTCCGAAATCGCCGGACGCCACGATCGGTGTTTTGTTCCCGTACGTGCGATTTGGCGCTCGCGCGGTACCGGACTATCCATGGACGCCTTGCCAGCTTTTGCCTCTTCCTCTCAACTGAGGGCGCTTGGGGGGGAAGGTCGAGGGCTGGGAGGGGTTCTCGTGCGGGATCAGTGGCAGTGCCGGAATTGCGGTGTGGTGCTCGACATACCGAGCAGTGCGCCGCTTCAAGTGGTTGTGGTCGGAAAGAGCGGCGAACCGAATTACCGCGTCACGGTGATGCGCGGCGAAGAGGTACATCGCTGTCAGATCGGACTCGACGATCAAGTTGCGTCAGTCGAGGGACCGCCTTCGTTGCGGTACCGCAGCGCGTCCGTGTCGCACCCCGGAGCGCCGGCGCGCCGCAAGACCGAGCGCTAGTCGTTTCGCGTTACGCGAGCTGGTGCCAGTTGGTCCCGCCTTTGCAGAACCACAAGCGGTTGGTCGAGTCGACGAAGAACTGACCGGCGCTTCCGCTCGCAGGATGCGTCGACGACGTCGCGGGCATGAGCTGAATCTGCGCGGTCTTGCCTTGGAACTTGCCGCCCATGCCCTTCACGCTCGACGCGTAGATACCGGAGCCCGAGCCGCTGGTTTCGGCGCGAACCGAGTCTTTGGTGTTCGTCGCGTTGTCGATACGCGACCACAAGGCTTGACCGGTGCCGTGCGCCTCCGCGATCAGTCCGCGCGCGGGACCGGTCATGCCCTCCGCGTGCATGCCGGCCGAGCCGAAATACGACTGCCCGTGCACGCCGGTGACGCCCATGCCGACGACGCCTTCACCGCCGTCGCACTCCGAATACCCGTACACGCCGACCGATGTCGTCGCGCCCGCGTTTCCGCCGGCCCAGCCGCCGATCGCGCACTCGAACGTCGATGTGTTCGCCGCCAACTCCGTGTCGTTCACGAGGAACAACGCGCGTGCCGCGCCCGCGGTGCCGTTCCAGTTGAGCGTCGTGTTCGCGTTGATGTTGTTCGTCTGGTCGAGCGTCAACGTTGGGTTGAGCGCGCCTGCGGGTGTGGGGCGGCCGGTCACGACCAGTGCGGCCGCACCCGCGGCCGCCGCGAGTCCCGCGCCTTTGAGCATGCGGCGCCGGTTGAGCGGTTCGTCGGTGCCGTTCGTGCGCGCGGAGGCCGGATGGTGGCGGCGCGATCGGAGCTGGGCAACTTCGGCCTGGAGTTGTTCGACCATTGCCGTGAGCTTTTCGACGCGCGCGTCTGAATCGTCGTTCATTGGGTGCCGCCTTGGGGGGAGAGAGATTTCGCCAACGTCAAGGTACGGAATCCGCAATACGCCCGTTTACTCAACTTGTACTCATTCGTTGACGCGTTCGTCGTCGTCGTCGTGCGTCGAGCCTGCGTGGTGCCGGAGTGAACGCTGTGTATCCGAGTGACGCGCCCGCGCTCTATCGAGTTGGGTTGGGTCCGGCGCAGTGCCGGCACGGTCGCGCGTTCCGACGCGCCACGGAGGGAGCAATATGCGCTCGCGCCACGGGGTTCGGGGTCTTCTGGTTCTTGGGGTGCTCTTGATGGTCGTTGCGCTGTCGGCGTGCGACTGGACGGGGTACCTCGGTGGCAACGGTCGAACGGGCTGGAATGCCGGCGAGAATTCGCTGACGCCGGCGGCCGCCGCGACCCTGCACCAAGCGTGGAAGGTCTCCGACAGCGGAAAACCTGAGAGCGGCATCTTCTCGCAGCCCATCGTGGCGAGCGACGTCGTGTACTGGGGTTCGTACGACGGTTACGAGCGCGCAACCGACACGTCGGGACACCTCAAGTGGAAAACGTTCTTGGGACACACCGACGCGACCGCGGAAGGCTGCGTCGACCCGTCGACGCTGGGCGTCGTGAGCACCGGGACGCTCACGACTGACGTGAAGGTCGGCTCGGCGCAGTCTGTCCTGTACGTCGGCGGTGGCGACTCCAACATGTACGCGTTGAACGCTCTGACGGGCGCGGTGTTGTGGAAGCACTCGGTCGGATCAAACCCGGACCACTTCCTGTACTCGTCGCCGGCTGTCTCCGGCAACAGCGTCTACATCGGCGTCGCTTCGTTCGGAGACTGTCCGCTGGTGCAGGGCCAAATCCTGCAGCTCAATCGCGTCACCGGCGCCGTGCAGCACTTCATCAACCTCGTCCCCAACGGCTGCGTTGGTGCCGGCGTTTGGGGTTCACCGACGCTCGACGCCGCGGCCGGCACGATCTACTTCACGACCGGCACCCCGGATCCGTGCAGCGCGAGCGGTCTCGATGTTGCCCCGTCGGTCGTCGAGGTGAGCATGTCGAACCTTTCCTTCATCGGGGCGTGGACGATTCCCCTTGCGCAGCAGGACGAGGACCCGGACTTCGGTTCGACGCCCACACTGTTCACGGGAACCATCAACGGCACCACGCAAGACTTGGTGGGCGCCATCAACAAAAACGGCCTCTTTTATGCCTTCAAACGGGGCGCGCTCGGGGCCGGCCCTGTTTGGGAGACGCGCATCGCCGTCGGCGGCGGGAACCCGCTCACCGGTTCCGGTGACGCGGCATCCGCGGCGTGGGACGGCAAGACGCTCTACATCGGTGGCGACACCGTGACCATCAATTCGCAGGATTGCCAGGGATCGCTCAACGCGGTCAACCCGTCGACCGGCAAGTTCATCTGGCGGCACTGCTACACGGACGGCTTCGTGCTGGGTGGCGTCACCGGCGGATCCGGCGGCATCGTCTCGGTTGGAGAAGGCAACAACATCTCGGTCTTGAACGCGGCCAACGGGAACACCGCCAAGACGTTCACCGGCGCCGGCACGTTCCTCGGCCCACCGACGATCGCCAACGGCATGGTGTTCGACGGTGACCAGTCCGGCAACCTCTACGCCTTGACGACGTCATAGGCGGTAGCCGCGACACCTGAGCGACGGACCAAACGTGCTCTCTGCGAGCACATTTGGTCCGATGCTCGGGTTCTTACGCGTCAGCCGCGCGTCGCCACCAACTTGCGCGGCGCCGGCATGGTTCGATCGTCGTCACTGCGTGCCGAACAAACGAACAAGTACTGCACCGCGAACCGCGGCGTGAGGAACGGCAGGTTCACGTTCAAGTACTTGTTGCCGGCTCGCACAAGAGCTCGGTTCGGCTCGTGGTGTGACCAGTTGTACGACGTCGGGAACGATTTACGGATCGAGAAGTTCCGGCTCAGATCACGGCGAAAGTCTTCGATCGGCTGGACGTTGCTGTAACGCGTATACACGTCGGGCTTGCGGTGCCCGAAGTTGACGTACGACACGACGAACGTGCCGCCCGGCGCGAGGAGTTGCGCGATCTCGTCGAGCTTGCGGGACTGCGCGTCGCCGACGTACTCGAAGAACCCCTGCGCCACAACGATGTCGAACTTCTGGCTGCCGAATCTGATCGGAGACTTCACGAGGTCGGCCTCGACGAGGTTGGGACCGTGTTCGTGAAGGGCGATGTCGATGCCGTGATATTCGACGTTCGGGGGGAGGAGCTCTCTCAGCGTCGCCGGGCCACACCCGACGTCGAGCAGCGAGCTTCGCCGGTTCTCGGCCAACTGCGAGATGATCCGCGCGCACTTCTGCATTCGAAAATGGGGCTCGGAATACTTGAGGTTCTCGCGACTCCAGAAGTCCTTCGAGTAGTAGTTCGGTGCGCGGTTCGCGTCGGCCCGCAACGTGGCGGCCGACAGCTCGGCGAATTGCTCAGCGAGCAGCCGCCGATTTTCGTTGGTGCGTTCGACGATTTTCTCGGCGATCGGTGCGCTGCGTTCGAGTGCGGTGAACCGGTCGATCAGCGTTTCGACGCTGACCGAATTTGCCGGCAGCGAGAACTCGGGGAAACCAAAGCTCTCCATCAGCGCGCCGAACTTGTCGGCATACCCGACCGCCAACGTCGGTTTGCCGAGCTTCAACGCGCACAACACGGTGTGGTACCGGGTGGCGACGACGGATTCGACCGTCGCGAGCTGTTCCATGAGCTCTTCGAGTGATGCGGCCGGCGTCGCGCTGATCGCAGATTCTGCGAGTTCCGGCCGGCGGGCACGTACGTCGGCGAGAACTTCGGCGGCAACCGGCTCGTCCTGGCTGTCGCCGAGCAGGAGTTGCACGACGCGGCCATTGTCGACGAGCCAGAGCACAAAGCGCGTCATCGTCTCGATGTAGTGAGCGCGCACGGCGTTTGCATCGCGGCGACTGTTGTTGTCGCCCGAGTAATCCATGATGCCGACGCCAACGGCCGCGGTTGCCTCACCCGCGCCTTGGGGAACGGGAAGCGCGAACGCGAGGTCGGGGTATACCGCGTCGGCGGTGACGTCGAGTCCCATCGCGCCCATCGCATCGCGCGCGCCGGCGTCGCGGAACGATCGATAGTTCGCGGCGCGCGCGGCGCTGACGACGAGTCGGCGCGTTGTCCGTTGCTTGATGTCGTTCGCGCCCACGCTGACGAGCGCGGTGCGCTTTCCGAAGATGCGGCCGGAACGGAACACGAGGAACATCAGATACGGCGTGTGCCACGGACGCAGCGGCAGTGTGGTTTCCAAGACGCCCATGCCGGGAACGATCACAACGTCTTGGTGCCGAACCCACCTCGCCGTCCGGACCGCGTCGACACCGACGCCGAGTGCAGTTTCGAGCGCGTGCGTGAGGCGGCCCTGGCCCGGTTTCTGCTCGTGCCAACGCAACGCGAACGCGGGTACTCCAAAGCGTTCGACGACGCGATCCGGTTTCGCCGCGCGAACGCTGATGACCGCGTCGGGATGCGCGTCACGGAGGTAGTTGAGGACCGCCTCCAACGAGCCGTCGTTCCCGAGGTTGCCGCGACCGAAGAGGCCGACCAGGCCCACCCGCGGGCGTTCAATGCTCACGGCCCGACGACCACCGCGTCCACAAGGTCGCGACCCCGCGCCAACGGCGAGAACTGGTCGTCGATTCGCTCGGTCGGCTTCGGCGCGATGCGACTCGTCGCCCGGTCCATTGACCAAAGTGCGAGCTGCCGGTAGCACTCGCGCCGGTCGCGCGATGAGAGCGGCGCCCGATGGATCGCCGTGACATATCCCCAGAAGTATTCGCCGACGAGGCGCGCGGTCGGGTGGCGCACGCGGTTCGCTCGCGCCGGGTTCATGACGGTGGCGCGCGCTCGAACTGACGGGTCAGCGTTGTACGCGCGGTCGGGAATTTCGCGCCGGAAGTACATCCAGTCGGGCGTGATGTGGAACGTGCCGCGCAAGAGCAGTTCACACACGACGATCCGGTCCGAGTGGTGATAGCTCGCCAGCGGCGAGATCTGACGCATCACGTCGGTACGGATGACGCCGTACTCGTCGCATGCCCGCAAAATTCCGTTGTTGTCGATCCGGAGCATTCCGCGCCCATCCGCGCGGTCGAACAGGCCGCTACTCCCGAACAGAAAACTTCGCAATCGCTGCGGCGCCGATGGTGAGTCCGTCGTCAACGGGTACTCGAGTGCCTGCGTGACGGTGCCCTTGTCGTCGATCACCGCTTCCCACGCGTGCGCGACTACGACGTCGGGATGCTCGTCGAGCGCGGTGACGCATCGCTGCAAGAGATCACGTGCGTAGAGGTCGTCGGATGCGGCCCACTTGAAGAATTCGCCGCGTGACTGCCGGAAGACGAAGTTGTGGTTGGGCGCAAGGCCGATGTTCTGCGACTGCCGGATGTAGCGGACTCGCGAGTCCTGGCGGGCATAGCGCTTGCATATCTCGGCGGTGCGGTCGGTCGAGGCGTTGTCGGAGATGACGAGCTCGAAGTCTTCGTAGGTCTGGCCCAGCAGCGAGTCGATTGACTCTTCGAGATAGCGCTCGCCGTTGTACACCGGCAGACCGACGCTCACCCGCGGCTGCGCGCTCACGACTTGGCCGCCTTCGACGTGGGATCGTTCGACGCTTCCTGACGGGCGGGTTGCGAATCGAACAGGAATGACAGCAGCCGGGGCGCGATGATCTCCGTGTCGAAGTCGCGGCGGAAGCGTTGTTTGGCGGCTTCCGATGCTGCTCGACGCGCGGGTTCGTCGTCGAGCAGTTCGAGCAGGATTGCCGCAGCTTTGGCCGGGTCGTCGAGCGGCCAGAAGCGCGCCTCGACGCCGTCGTCGCACAGTTCGGCGAGCGGACCGATCGCACCCGTGAGGATCGGCAGCCCCGCGGCCATCGCCTCGATGATCGCGAGCGACGACGACTCCGAGTACGAGGTGTGCGCGTAGACCTTGTAACGCGGAAGGAAATCGCGGATGTCGGTGCGGAAGCCGCGGAACCGAACCTGATGCTCCAGCCCCAACGCGCGCGTGCGCCGGACGAGATCGCGTTTGAGCGGACCATCACCGAAGATGTCGAGTGTCACCGTGCGGCCCGACTCCTTCGCTTCGGCGAGGACGCGCAACAGGTAGCGGTGATTCTTCACGGGCTCGAGATGACCGACGCTGACGAGGTCGGCAAGCGTTTCGCCACCGATCGGTGCGTTGTACGGTGCGACGAAGTTGTTGACGATCGCGTAGGGGACCGAAGCGGCTTGCGGAAGCCACGTCAACAACGCGTCGCGGGCCCAGTGCGACACGTAGACCGCGCCGTCGACTTGCGGAATCACCTCGCGCTCGAGTGCACGGATCGAACGAAACACATCGCCATCCCGGCTGATCTGTTTCTTGTCCACCCATTCGTCGGCTTGCGACGTCCGAAAGTGCACCGCGAGCACAACTCGCTGATGTGGTCCTCGCCGGGCGCGTAACGCAGATCGCGCCGCCAGCGGGTCCTGGGCGTACACGACGCATTCGCTGGTGCCGAGGCGCCGGCGCAACGCGCGTGTCAGGAACGCGGCGTGCCAGCGGCGGTACCACGCCACCGATGCCGAGGTGCTGAACGGGTGCACGAGCCAGCGCAACGCGAAGACCGGTACGGCGGCGACCCGGAACCACGAAAACGGTGTGACGATCGGGGCCGACGAACCCTGCTCGGCGAGGTACGCGCGCAACTGCCGGGCGTGCGTGTGCACGCCGGTGCGTCCCTCTTTTCGGAGCATGGTCGCAATGATGAGCGGCGGTACATCGGCGTCGGACGCCGATCCGTTCTCCCTTGCAACCGGCCCACCCGGCAGCAACCGCATGTTACTGAGAGTCAGGTGCCGCCCCCTGAATACAACAGTGAGTGGTTGAACGCGCCGCGTCCACCTCACGCTTCCGGCTCCTGATTCGCTGTGCTGACGTCATTTTCTTGCATCGCGATATGCAACTCCCACCAGAAAACGATCACTCCGATCCACATACCGACGGCCCCGCCACTCACGGCGCCGACCGTTCCGCCCGCGGCCGCGCCGATGGCGACGCCAATGACATACAGCGCCGAAGTAATGAGAGATGCGCGCAGACTGCGACGTGCTGCCGCGAGCGCATGCATGCCGAGTCCGGCGCCACTCGTCGCGCCGACTGCCATGACGTACAGCACCGACGGCAACACCAGCGGAGAGGTCGAGTGCCAAAGGTCCTTGAACAAGGCCTCGCCGGCGCCCATCGGCAGCACAATGAGGAGCACGACGCCCCACACCGCGGCAAAGCCCGAGATCGCGACACTGACGAGAATGCAGACGCGGTACAGGTAGTGCGGCGCGGTCCGGACGATTCGGACGCCCTCGGGCAAGAGCACGAGGCCCATACCGAAGACGACGATCATGACGGGACCCATCAGCGTGCTCGCCGCCTGCACGGCTCCGACCGCGGCCAAACCGAGCAGCAAGCCGATGGTGTAGTTCGCGACCTGTGTCGACGCGCTGTTCGTCGTGCCTTCGATGACGTAGCGAGGGGCGAGGTCCCAGTGCGCCGTCAGCCACTGCCGCGTTTCGAGGATCCTGGGTTTCACCTTGGCTTGGAGCGGGCCCAGCAGGGCGCCGACGCCCGCGGCCGCGCCCCAGACGAAAACCGCCCAAAAGACGGTTTCGTGCCCGCTGACGTGCAGGTATGCGAGCCCGATGATGAGCGCGATTGCCCACACCATGTCGTTGACGAGCGCGTACGCGCCTCGTCCCGCCGCAAAGAAGGCAAAGCGCCAGCTGTCTTGCAACAACAGTCCGGGCAACGTGAGGCCCAGTGCGATGAAGGCCATGCGTGCCGACCCGTGCAGCAAGAGCGCGACACCGAGGACGGCGACGCCCATGACCAGGCCGGTCGAGGTTGCAGTGCCGGTACAACTCGCGACCGCGCGCCGCCACGTCGGTTGATCAGTTGCGCTGTAACGGACCAAGAACGGATCGGTGGCGAACCCGCGCGAGGCATTCAGTGCGAACGCGTACGTGACGTACGCGAGTGCGAACGCGCCGTACTCGACGGCTCCCAGCTGGCGAGCGATGTAGATGTTCAGCGCGAAGTTGGTGAGGCTGGACATCCCTTGATCGGGAATTCCCCAGCCCATGCGACGGATGGCCGCAACCACCGACGGCCAGAGCGCGGCGAGACGCTGCCTGCGCACGCGAACGCCGCTCTGACGCCGGGTCTGGTCGAACAGCACCGGGTCGCTACCGCTGCGCGCGGCGGCCCGTCCGCCCGCGCGAGTACGACTGAGACGAACCTCTCCCCAACGGTGCCACTATTCGAGATGATCCGTGGCGGAGGGCGCTTGATACATGTGGCGGGCTTTTCTCCGGTTCGCACTGTCCGCCCCCGACCTCACCGCCCCAACCGGTCCGCGACCCACCTGCGCAGCCGATCGCCACCGGATCGCGGCGGTGAGACGGGGTGGAACGCGCCGGCAGCGGTCGCGAGCGCCTCTTGTTCGGCGTCGGAAAGGTCGATGTCAGCGGCGGCGACGTTGTGCTCCAGCTGCTCGACGGTCGCGGCGCCCGGGATTGCCGTCACCGCCGGGTCGCGGATGACCCAGGCCAGCGCGATCTGCGCCGGTGTCGCGGTGTGCGCCTTCGCTATCGACCGGAGGGTCGCGAGAAGCCCCTCGGCCCGATCGAGGTTTTCCGGCAGGAACAGCGGGTTCGTCTGTCGGCCGGGATCGGTGGGCACGCGGTCGCGGTCGTAGTTCGCCGACAGCAGACCCTGCGCAAGTGGACTGAACGCGATCACGACGCGTCCGTTGGCGCGCGCGAACGGAAGAATGGTCGCTTCCGCGGTCCGGTTCACGAGGCTGTACGGGACCTGGTTGCTGAGGACTCGGGCGCCCAGCACGTGGTCCGCGGTGCGCCACATCTCCAAGCTGCCGTTGCTCAGTCCGACCTCGTCGACAACTCGCTCAGCACGCAGGCCGCGCAGCGCATCGAGAACCGGGGGAACGAGTTTCGAATCGCGTGGCTCGTGGATTTGGTAGAGGTCGATCGTCCGGGTGCCGAGCCGCCGAGCGCTCGCGAGCGCGTGGGCTCGCAGTGGCGGAGTTCGGGGGCGCGCTGGGAAGTACTTCGTCGCGACGAACGCGGCTTGCGGGTTGGGGCCGAGCGCCGCGCCCAAGATCTGCTCGCTCCGACCGAAGCCGTGCACGCGAGCGGAGTCGCCAATTGCCACACCGCGCACGAGCGCTCGGCATGACAGCGACCGGGCGGCGATGCCGTAGATCTCCGCGGAGTCGAACAACGTCACGCCGAGTTGCCGCGCGCGGGCCACGATCGCGGCCGCATCCGCGGCCGCGTAGCGCTCGCCGTAATTCCACTCGGGCGAACCGAACTGCCACGTACCGAGTCCGATCTTGGAGATCGGCTTCTCGGTGTCGGCGTTCAGGTAACGCACGGGAGAACGGTACCGGCGCTGTTCGCTCCGATTCGGGGCTCGCGCGCGCGTCTTAACATGACCTCATGGATGACGCCTTCGGGCGCGCACGAGCGCGTGTCTCCGAACTCGCGCAGCGGGGCGTGCAGCGGAGGCGCAAGGGCGTCGACTTCGCGGTGCGGTACCGGCGCACCGACCGCGCAGGTGTCGAGCATTTCAGCGTTGCCTCCGCGAAGAACGGGGCGAGAGAACAGATATTGCGCGTCCTGCGGCCGAACGAACCGGCGGCGTCCGTCCCGCACAATTTTCTGTATGTCCTTCCCGTGCAACCTCGCTTGCAGGATTTCTACGGCGACGGTCTCGAGGTGCTGCGAGTGCTCGGCGCGCACAACCGCTCCAACGTGACGATCGTCGCGCCGTCGTTTCCGATCGATCCGTGGTACGCAAACAATCCTGAAGTTCCGGACGCGCAACACGAGACCTTCATAACGGCGGAGCTTCACCCGTGGGTCGCGGCGAACCTTGCGACGACAGGCAACGAAAAGCACTGGTTGCTCGGCTTCTCGAAGTCGGGTCTCGGCGCGCAGGGCTTGTTGCTCAAGCATCCCGACGAGTTCGCGTTTCGCGGCGTCGTGGGATTTTCCCGCAAGCATTTCTTCGTACGACGAATACGGCCCGAGTTCCGCGGTCGCGTACGGAACCGACGCGAACTTTCAGGCCACCTATCGGTTGACGCGCGAGTTCGTCGCGTCGCGCAAGGCGCCGTTCCTCGCGACGAACCGGATCTGGATCGGCGGCTACAACACGTTCGGCGCCGACGTCGCGAGCTACGACGCGCTCCTGAAGTCCGAAGGCGTCGCGCATCTCACCGGGCACGCGCGGCTGGCGCCGAGCCATCGCTGGGACGGCGATTGGGTGAAGGAAGCGGTAGAGGGATTGTCCCGGATGAGCGCTGAACAGTCGTAGGCCTCCCACGCGTCAGAAGGTCAGGACGGCCTTCCGGCTGTGGAACGCCTCGGCGTAGCGCGCCCGGCATTCGACGCCGCGCAGCCGCGCGAGACCCGAGAACAACTCGTCGTCCCACCAGTCGCGGGATTGCTGCGACGGGAACGACTTGTTCAGGAGTTCGACCTTGCGCCTCATGATCTCTGTCGACAACGGCACGTACATCGTCGGGCGCGCCATGTCGCCGTCCCACTTCGGGATCTCGTACTCGATGATGTACGCGTCGCGAAAAACAGTCGGAAGGATCTCGGCGATCGTGCGGTGGTCTTGATGGGCGTCGTCACGGGCGGGCCCGATGATGAGATCGGGCGCTTCCGCGGCCTTCACGGATTCGAGCGTGTTCTTCGCGGTTTCCCACACGGCCGGCAGTCGGCCCTCGGGTAATGAGTGGAGCTCGATGTCGAGTTCGGCGGTCGGACAGAACGCATTCGCGGCGTGACGCGCTTCGGTGTGACGTTCAGGAGTGCCCGTCAGCACGACATAGCGAACGCGCAAATGGATCGGGCGCGCCGCGAGCGTGAGCAGCAACCCGCCGGCACCGATTTCGATGTCGTCCGGGTGCGCACCGACGGCGAGGACCGAAAGGGGCCGGTGCCGCGACGTATGCAATCCGAGCGAGAGCAACGGGTCAGCCCAGCGTCGGAAGCGTGAGTGGTGTCGTGGGGTAGGGC
The DNA here is from genome assembly GCA_963841195.1 of uncultured Actinomycetes bacterium. GTDB lineage: Bacteria > Actinomycetota > Acidimicrobiia > IMCC26256 > PALSA-610 > CAWJBX01. The sequence goes on from CAWJBX010000009.1 coordinate 809,880, forward strand.
TCGCCCGACCGATCCGGATCCCAGATCATCCAGGGACAGTCGGCGCGCGCAAACCGCTCTTCCAACTGGGCCCGTTCCTTCACCGTGTCGGCGGGCGACCAGTAGCCGTTGTACGTGTAGGCCCGGGCGCGGCCCTGTTCGACAAGCCGCATGATCGCGTCTTCGACGAGGTCTTCGTTCGGTTGCAGATGGTCGAAGATCGACGGCCGCATGACGAAGTAGCCACCGTTCTCCCAGAGGCGCAGATTCCGCATCGGGATGATCTGCGTGATGGTGCCGTCGTCGCCGACGTCGACCGCGTGGTGGGAAGACTGCGGCTGTACGGCCATCAAGCTCACGACCGCGTCGGTCTCACTGAAACGATCGATCATGTCGGGGAGGGGCGCGTTCGTGAGCACGTCGGCGTAGTTCGCGAGGAACATCGGCTCGTTCTCGACGTGCTCACGGACGCGGCGCAAGCGCTCGCCGATCGACGAGTGCAGACCGGTGTCGACGAACGTGATGCGCCAATCGGCGATGTCGGTCTTGAACATCGTGACTTTGCCGCCCGACTCTTCGAGCACGAAGTCGTTCGACATCGTCTCGTCGTAGTGCAGGAAGAACTGCTTCACGGCCGGCGCGCCGTACCCGAGACACAGCACGAAGTCGGTGTGGCCGTAGTGCGCGTAGTAGCGCATGACGTGCCACAGCAGCGGTCGTTCGCCGACCGTTGCCATTGGCTTGGGGCCGGTAATCGAGCTGTCGCGCATTCGCATGCCGAGGCCGCCGCAGAACAACACCACCTTCACCTGTGCACGCTCCTTCAGACGACGTCGAGCTCGGGAATGGGAAAGACGAGCCGTCCGCCCCAGGAGCGGACGTACGACAGTTGCTCACTGATTTCGTCGCGCAGGTTCCACGGCAGCACGAGCACGAAGTCGGGCCGCGTTTCGGCCAACCGCTCGGGCGCGTAGATCGGGATGTGCGTTCCCGGCAGGAACATCCCTTGCTTGTGAGGATTGCGGTCGACGGTGTACTCGACGAGGTCGGCGCGAATGCCGCAGTGGTTGAGCAGCGTGTTGCCCTTCCCGGGGGCGCCGTAACCGGCGACGGTGAGGCCGCGTTCGGCGGCGTCGAGCAGGAAGCCGAGAAGATCGCGCTTGATCTTCATGACTGCATCGGCGAAACCCATGTGCCCGGCGAGCGTGTGCAGGCCCGCCCGTTCTTCTTCGTCGAGCACTTCTTTGACGGTGCGGCTGGGTTCGCCCGCGTTCCCGGTGGGCGTCGCGTAGACGCGCAACGAGCCACCGTGCGTCGAGAGTTCCTCGACATCGACGACCTCGAGTCCCGCCGTCGCGAGCGCACGGGACGCCGTCAAGAGCGAGAGATACGAGTAGTGCTCGTGATAGATCGTGTCGTACTGCCGGCGCTCGATGAGGCGCAGGAGATGCGGGAACTCGAGCGTTACGAGTCCGGAGTCCTTGACGAGGGCGCGGAGCCCGGCGGCGAAACCGCGGATGTCGGGGACGTGCGCGAACACGTTGTTCGCGGCGACGAGGTCCGCCTTTCCGTGCGCAGCTGCAATCGCGGGTCCCGTGTCGGATCCGAGGAATTCGACGATGGTGTTGACCCCGCGTTCCCGCGCCGACTCGGCCACATTCGCGGCGGGCTCGACGCCCAACACCGGAATGCCGCGCCCCACGAAGTGCTGAAGCAGGTAGCCGTCGTTGCTCGCGACCTCGGTGACGAGGCTGTCGGCGCTGAGTTGCAGCCGGTCGGTCATCGCGTCGGCGTACCGCCGGGCGTGTTCGACCCAAGAGTCCGAGTACGACGAGAAGTACGCGTAGTCCGAGAAGATGTCCTCGCCCGCCACGTAAGCAGGCAGCTGCACGAGCAAGCAGGAAGAACACACCCGTACGTGCAGCGGATAGAACGTTTCGGCCGCGTCGATTCGCTCGCTCGGTACGTAGCTCTCGCACAGCGGCGACATTCCGAGGTCGACGAACGTCTCAGTCAGGTTTTCGCCACAGAGGCGGCATTGGGGCGATTGCGTCATCACAGAGTGAGAGCACCCAACCGGCCACCCTGATACGTGGCTCACCGGGCCGGGCCGGGCCCTTCAGGCAATCGCCTCGATGTTCTGCCAGTGACCACCGGCCGCCTCGACCTCGGGGAACGCCGCCCGCACCTCGGGCTCGAGATCGGGGACGAAGATCAGCACTTCGTCGAGCGGTTGCCGGAGCGCCGACGGATCGACGATCGGAATGTCGGTTCCCGGCATGCGGCGCCCCGCTTTCGTCGGGGACGCGTCGACGACCGCGGCCAGGAGGGATGCGTCGATGCCGGCGCGGACGAGCAGCGCGACGGCGCGTGACGCAGCTCCGTAACCGACGACGCGGCGGCCGCGGTCGCGCGCGGCGGCGAGCCACGCGTGCAGTTGCGCGGCTTGGAGTTGCACAGCATCTTGCAGTCGCTCGACGCTCGCCGCATCGCAGACGCCCGCGTTCTGTTCGCGCGCCATGAGCGTCGCGACGGAATCGTCGACGCGATGACTGCTGCCGGCGCGCACGGCGGCAAGCAACACGGTTCCGCCGTAGAGATCGAACTCCCACGTCCGCTGGGGCACGAATCCGGCGCGGGCAAGCATCGAATGCAGGGCGGTCGTGGAGTAGTACGCGAAATGACCATGCCGGAGCGCATTCCATTGTCCGCGCTCGATGATTGTTTCGAGCGAATGGAACTGGAGGAACACGACGCCGTCGTCGCGGACGCGCGCGACCCGACGTGCGACCGCGCCCGCCTGATCGGGCGAGTGCATCATGCCGAAGCAGTCGACGACGAGGTCGGCGGCGCCCGCGCCGTTGGTCGGGGCAAGCCCACGCGCTTCGAGGAGTTCGAGCCACGAGCCGCCGTGCGGGCTCGCGTACTCGCTGACGGTTTCGCCGCGCCGGATGTATCCGGCCGCGTCGATGCGCGCGACGGCGTCGCGGGCTTGGGCCACCAGCGCGGCGGGCTCGACCGCCAGCGGTTCCTCGGCCTGCGTGGGATCGGAGACGAGCTGGGCCAGGCCACATTCGGCACACAGCCACATTTGGAGCGAGTACGCGGGGTCGGGCCCCGGTTCTTCGAACATGGGGAAGTGGTCGGCGGGGGGCTGTTCGCCCAAATCGAGTACGACCGCGCCTCGCGAACTGTGACAAGCGCGGCAGGCGAAGCCTGAGAGCGGTTTCTCCACGTCTTCCCGTATCACTCGGAGGTTCGATCCCTCTTTCCAAGGTGCGAGGCCACCAATGAAAATCCTAGTTGCGGGTGACCGCGGCTTCATCGGCGCAGTCATGGTTCCGTTTCTTCGCGCCGCCGGGCACGAAGTCGACGGGCTCGACGCGATGTTCTACGAAGGCTGCGACTTCTTTGCGCCGGCCGACGACGTCGCACAGCGGGTGCCGGTCGACATCCGCAGCGTCCAGCCGCACCACGTCACCGGCTACGACGCGGTTGTGTGCCTGGCGGCGTTGTCGAACGATCCGCTCGGAGAGCTCAATCCCGCCGCGACGTATTCCATCAACGTGGACGGAACGATGCGCCTTGCCCGCGCCGCAAAGTTGGCGGGTGTCGAACGGTTCGTCTTCGCGTCGTCGTGCAGTCTCTATGGAGCTGCGGGCTCGGCGGCCGTTGCCGAAGACGCCTCGCTCGCTCCGGTCACGCCGTACGGCGAAACGAAGGTGCGCGCCGAGCGCCTCCTTTCGGAGCTGGCCGACGACAACTTCAGCCCCACGTATCTCCGGAACGCGACGGCGTACGGCGTTTCGGCCCGGCTGCGACTCGACATCGTCGTCAACAACCTCACTGCAATCGCGGTGACGACCGGCCAGGTGCGGCTCCAGAGCGACGGATCGCCGCGGCGACCGCTCGTCCACGTCGAAGACATCTGCCGCGCATTCTTGGCCATGATCGAAGCGCGGCGCGAGCTCGTACACGACGAGGCGTTCAACGTCGGGCGCGACGACGACAACGTCCAGGTTCGCCAAATCGCCGAAATGGTTCGCGACACCGTCCCGGGATCGAGCATTTCCTTCGCCGAGGGCGCCGGTCCCGACCAGCGCGACTACCGGGTTGACTTCGCAAAGCTGCACAGCACGTTTCCCGGCCTCGAGCTCGGTTGGGACGTTGCGAAGGGCGTCGCCGAACTCGTCGACGCGTACGAGGCGAACAACTTCACGTACGACGACTTCACGTCGTCTCGGTTCGTGCGGCTCCGGAGGATCTCGGAACTTCTTGCGGCGGGCGAGATCGACGACTTGTTGCGCCGGACCGACGACGACACCGAATGAAGGTCAGCGCTGTTTCTGAGATTGCGGGCGTCCTCTTGTTCACGCCGGAGCCGCATCTCGACGAGCGCGGATTCTTTTGCCGCACGTTCGATCGCGACGTCATGCGCGCCGCCGGAGTCGATCCCAACTCTTTCGTACAGGACAGCGTGTCGCGATCGAGGAAGGGTGTCGTCCGCGGAATGCACGCGCGCGGGGGATGTGGAGAAGCGAAGCTCGTCCGCTGCTCGGCGGGAGCGGTCTTCGACGTGGTCGTCGACCTCAGGTCCACCTCGCCGACCTTCGGAAACTCAGTCGCGCTCGAGCTGAGCGGCGACGACCAGGTGTCGCTGTTCATTCCGTCCGGTTGCGCCCACGGTTTCCAAGCGTTGTCGGATCCGGCCGATGTGTCGTATCGGATCGACCGGGAGCACGACCCGGCCGAGGACATCACGATCGCGTTCGACGACCCCGAACTCGCGATCCCATGGCCGTTGCCGATCACGCTCGTCTCCGAGCGGGACCGTCGTGGAATGTCGTTGTCGAGTGCACTCGAAGTGCTCGTCTAAGCGGCCGAGTATGCGGACGTACACGCCGCGCTTTGTCTCGGGCTTCGGCGATGCGACCATGAATGTATGGAGCGGGAACAGCTCGTCGCCACGGTGAGCGACGCCATGCCGCGGAAGGCCGGTGAAGCGCTCGCCGCCGCGTGCATGTTGCGCGTGTCGCTCCAGCGAGTGGAGCCGCAGGCGCATTGGAGCTACGGCGTCATCGACCGCAACATGCCCGTCGGTACCGACGACCATCCGTGCTACTCGACGCGATTCCTGATTCGGATCGACGATCACTACGCCGCGAACCGAATCAAGCTGATCGGCAAAACGAAAGCGTCGAGGACCGGCCGGGGTTTTATGCCGCGCGTGTATCGGCCCGACGGCCGCCACCTGCAAACGCCCAACGCTTCGTTTGCCGGACGCGACACGCTCACCATCGAGTTCGACGATCCGCCGGCCGACCTCGTGTTCGAAGTGAAGACGCCCGAAGAGCAATTCGTGCGCTTCGACTGCAAGGTGCGCTGAGCGCGTCGTGCCGATCGATCCGAGGGTCCTAGGCGCCGCGGAACGCGACGCCCTGCATGATCCAGGCTGAATTGTCCTTCTGAGCGACTGCGCTATAGGTGCCGGTACTCGTGACGTTCTTGTCGAAGACGATGTCGGCGTCGGGTGTCGTGATGATCCGGGTCGTGAAGCCGGACGCGCCGGTGAAGCCGCCGGTCGTCATACCCGCCCCGAAGATGAGATCGGTTGCGTTTGTTGTTGCGAGGTTTCCGCTGTTCGCGGTCGTGCCGCTCCCGGATGCCGACGCTGCAACGTCGACGGGATTGACCGTCGCCACACCTGCATACTCCGCGATGCGTAGATCGACCCACGGCACCGCGCCCGAGAACTGAACCGTGACAGTGTTCGTGCCGGCTTGCGCGCTCTTGATGTTCGGCGCGTCGTAGATCGCCTGGCTCAACGCGGCGCCGCGCGTCAGCGGCGCGGCGAGCTGATAAACGTTCCCGGCGCTGTCGGTCACCGAAGTGATGGTCGACGTCGCGTCGTTGAAGCCAATGGCGATGGCATTGAGATCGCCGGAGTGCTGCGCGGCGGCGTACGGCACCGAGACGCTCGACTGCGGGCTCTGTGGCGTCGCCGCGTTGAGTTGCACGAAGGTCGGCGGGCCGCCGGTGGGCATGGTGGTGGTCGTCGTCGACGTCGAAGAACTCGTCGTGGACGTCGATGAACTTGTTGTCGATGTCGATGAACTCGTTGTCGATGACGACGAGCTCGTCGTGGACGTCGACGAACTGCTGGTTGATGTCGACGAGCTGGTTGTCGACGTCGACGAACTCGTCGTCGAAGGAGACGTGGTGGTGGTCGTCGTTGTCGTCGTGCTCGACGGCGTCACCGCGTAGATGTGGCCGGTCATGTCGCCCTCGTAGATCGTGTTGTTGGCGATCGAAGGGGTGCCCCAGAAGGGACCGGTTCCGGTGTAGCTCCCGACATTCGCGCCGGTGGAGCTGTCGTACACGTTGATGTTGTTGCCCGAACCGGCCGCGACGACGCCGCCGTCGCCGGCCACGACACCGCCGAACGGCCATCCGTTCGTGATGCAATCCCGCCACTTGAAGCTGCCCGTCGACGGGTTGAGCGCGTTGACGGAGCCACTGCAGCTTTGTGAGCCGATGGTCGTGATGTCGCCGCCCACGTACAGGGTGGCACCGTCGTATGACGCGATCGAAACGTCACCCGAGCCGACGTCGGGGTTGCCGCCGCCGGTTGCAATGCGGGTGCTCCAGACCGGACCGGCCGCGAGCGCGTCGCGCTTCAGCGCGTAAAAGATGCCGTTCTTGTCGATGGCGCCGACGAGCGGCGTGTTCTGCCCACCGACGACGCCGCTGAACAGTGTCGGCGTTGCACCGAAGTCGGGATCGTCGGTCTGTTGCGCCGCGGGTACTTCCCACGAACCGAGCAGCGAGAGGTTCGACGCGCTCACCTCGACGATCGATTGCCCGAGCGGTTCGCCGGCCGCGCACGTCGGGTCGGAGTTTCCGGTCGTGAAGTAGATGGTCCCGGCGATGGGGTCGACCGCGGGTGAGCCCCAAACCCCGGCGCCGACGCATCCGTTGGGCACCACGTTGAAGGTGTTCTGGATCGCACCGGTGACGCGGTTGAGTTGCAGGAACTGCCCTTGCACGAGCGGACAATCACCGAACGAGGACTCGCCGATGTAGACGCTGTTGCCGAAAACGGCCGGCGACGACCAGATGAAGTGATCGGGGCCCACGCCGAGCGAAGTCGACCAGAGAATCGCGCCCGTCGCCGCGTTCAGCGCGTACATCTTCGTGTCGCCGCCGGCGACGTACAGCACCGACGATGCACCACCGACCGGCACGTCCGACCGCACGGTGGCGGTACTGACGACGCCGGCTGACGAAGGATCCGTACATGTGGGGTCGTTCACGTGACCGATGAACGTCTTCCACAACAGGTGACCGGTCGCGTCGGTCGCGCGTTCGTTGCCGTCGAACGAACCCCAATAGGTCGTGCCACCGACCACGATCGGTTGCGCGAACACGCCGCTTTCGGGGTTGCCGCTGTCGGATGCCGTCCACGCCAGCTTCAGGCTCGATGCCGACGACGGCGTGAGTCCTGAATTCCCGATTCCGAAGCCGGTGCGTCCGTTGCTCTGGAAGAAGGTCGACCAATCGGTTGGGTTGCCGCCACCGATGGGTGTGTTCATGTCGGTCTGGACGCGCGTTCCCGTCAACGCCTGGTTGTAAATCCTGACTTCATCGATGCGGCCGTTGAAGAAGTACGCGCTCGTGCGCGCTCCGATGGTCACGTTCGCGGTCGAACTTTGCTGCGACGTCGTGACCGGGCCGACCAGCGTGCCGTCGTCGAGAACGCCGTTCAGGTAGACGTCCATCGTCTGCGTCGTCGCGTTGTAAACGCCGGCGACGTAATACCAGGTGTTCGGCTGCAACGTTGTCGCGCCGTAGCGAATCATGTCGCCGCCCGAGCTGTTCGTGAGCTTGAAGCCGACTGTTCGCACGCCGGTGTCGACCGTTGTGTCGAGCTGGTATCCGGGACCGCCGACGATGCGCTTCGACACGATCGCTTCGTCGTCGGCCGGGAACGTCGACGGGTTGATCCAGCCGCTGATCGTCATGCTGCCCGTGATCTGGAGTTGCGCGGGATTCCCGAGGCCGACAGTGCCGGTGAGGCCGTCGAGGCTCACCGCCGAGCCGAACTTGCCCGTACCCCATGTTGCGCCCGTCGTGAGCGTTCCCGTCGCGCCATTCCCCGTGGCGTCGGCCGTCGTCGTTCCCGTTCCTTCGTTGAACGCGTACGCGGCGACTGGGCCCGCGAGCGCGCCACCGTTCGAGACCGTCACGCTGACTGGTGCGGACGTCGTCGTGTTTCCCGAGGTATCGGTGGCCAGCGCGGCAAGCGAATGCGAGCCGTCCGCGGCAGTGGTTGTGTCCCACGAGAGTGAATACGGCGATGACGTGTCGGCCGCGCCGAGCGCATTCCCGTCGAGCAAGAACTGCACGCTCGCAACTGCGACGTTGTCGCTCGCGTTCGCGGAAACCGTGACAGAACCCGACACCGTCGAACCGGTTGCGGGTGCCGTCAGCGACACGGTCGGGGGCGTCGTGTCGCCGCCCGACGAGGCGGCGCGGAACGCAACAAGCTGCATGACCCAAGCGTTGCTGTTCTGATGGGCGGTCGCCGCGTACGAGCCCGTCTTCGAAACAACTTGATCTTCGGTGAGATTGTCGAAGGCGCCCGAACGCTTCGTGTAGCCCGTCCCGACCTGGTTGACCGTGTTGATCGACGCGCCGGCGCCGAACAGAAGATCGGACGCGCTCGTCGTGGTCGCCGACCCGCTGCTCATGGCCGCGGCCGTGCCGATCGCGGAAGCGGTGACGTCGACCGGATTCGCTTTGTCGAGGCCGGAGTACTCGTGCGCGTAGACGATGCCGAACGAGTTGATCGCGGTGCCGAACGTCGCGGTGACCGTGTTCGAGCCGCCAACGATGTTCTTGGCGTAAAAGACTTGGGCGCTCCAGTTGTTCCCCCAGGTGACGCGCGCCGTCGCCGCGACGTATGCGTCGCCCCGAGTGTCCGAAAGCGCGACGCTTCCGGTGTTGTTCCAGACGACGTACGCGGCAATGAGGTTCCCGGCCGTGTTCGCGGCGGTGAACGGCGTGCTGTTCGTCGTTCCGCTCGTTATCTCGTGCGCGTTCACTTGCACGAACGCAGGCGTCGCCGCCGCGGCAGAGGTCGCGGAAACGAGGCCGATTGCAGTCGGCACTGCCGCGACCGCGAGCGCGGCAACCGCTATCCGCCGAAACCGGCCTCGTCCGAAACGCCGCGCCACGTTCGAGACGAGCGTGCTCGGCTGCCGCAGATACATCCGTTGACGTCCTCTAGACACGCGCTCGCGATGGCTGCAAGACTCCACTGCAGCGGGTCTCCCGGTTCTGCTCGACGACCGAAGACAACAGCTGCGCGCGATTCGCGACAGCGTCTGCGGGCAGGGCCGCGGCGACCCCTTCATCCGATGTCGTCGGTGCTCGTATCACTTGACGCAACCTTGACGAAGTTGCGGTGCGAGCGACAGGACGCGTCAGCCCGCGCCGTCTTGCGTGTGGCGGTTTCAAATGTTGCGCGCACGCAACTTCGATCTCGCCGCGCAAGGTGCGTGAAAGACGATGCGGGTAAAAGTCGTGGAGCGGGCGCTTCCCGAAGGAATGGGGGGTGGGGCAGTGGATCACGATCTTGTTCTCGAAGCGATCGACGATCTCCATGCAGTCCGATTGCATCTGTCTGCGTTGGCGCAACGCGGAGGCGAAAACCAACGCGCAGTTGAAGTCGCGCTCGGCACGGATGTCTTGGCGAGTGTGGAAGTTCGCCTCCGGGAGGCACTCGGGCCCGGACCGCGCGTTTCGTGGAGATCGCTGCTTTTTGGAGACGATTGATGACGCCGGGATTGATCTGACGCGTTGGCGTAAAGGGCGGGTTCGAACGCGCGCGGTGCAGGAACTCTTTCAGCCCGACTGCGGACGAGTTACAACATGCGTGTAACCGGGCGTTGGCGGCATGCGCGGGCATGGCGCGTCGATGCTGCGATTCGTTCAGCCGCGCGGTCGAGTTGCGTTCAGCCGAAACCGTCGTCACCGGGACCGCTTCGCGATCACTTCGTTCATGTTGAACGTATAAGCGCTGTGCGGGTGGGTGTTGTTGCAGGTCGGTGCTGAGCGAAAGCGTCTACATGTTCTCGCCAAATGACGACGAAAGTAGGACCACGAGGCTTCGGTGGCCGGGGCCTTGTCGCGCACGCGGCGCAGCTACCACAGAGCAGCGTGGACTAGCACTCGGCAAAGCTGTGTTGCTGAAGAAGGGCGAAGGGGTTGAGCGCGAAGTTCCACCCGTAATACAGGGCCGAGAGTTGGTATGCGTTCTCCAGTTGCGACGTGTCGAGGTTCTTGTTGGTTTTGTAGTCGCTGCAGAGCGCTTGCCCGACTTGGGTCGGGGTCGCGCGTTGTCCGAGTGCCATGACAAGTGGGTTGCCGTTACTGGCGATGTCTTGCCACGCGACGCTGTTCACCTTCTTGCCGCAACTCAGCGGGCGAACGCTGCCGTCCACGGTTTGCTCCAACGGCTGGCTGCATTCGCCGCCGACCGGCGGCACGGTGGCGGGCGAAAGAGCCAACTGCTGGGAACGCGAGAACGGCTTGATAGCGAGAAGCGCAATAACGGCAAGGATCGCAACGGCCGCGAGAATGGCCGCGGGCTTGGTCCAACGCGGGGCGTGAGTTAGGAGCCGTCTCCTGCGTGAGTCCTGTTTTTGGATGACGTCGAGGAGCAGGCCAAGGTCGTATCGCCACCGTTTGCCGCTCAAGGACGCAGCATTTTGCGTCGCAAGTGGTGCGAGGTCCGGCGGGAGCTCATCGACGCTTGGCATTCGGGCATCCTCGACGAGGACTGGCACGACCGTGACGGCCTGACGATCGAGCGCGGTGGCGACCTCCATTCGCACGTAATCACCTTCGCCGTCGAGTCTTCGGCTTCCGTCAGGCTGGATTGCCGTGAGCCACCGATCACCTATGAGCACGAGTGCGACCTGACACGAATCAAGGGCGTGCGAAATGCTTTCCTCGAAGTTGACCCCCGCGGGTATCGCGTCGATATCGACAAAGACCCTCGCTTTGCCGAACCGGCGACTCAACTCAGCAGCGAGCCGGCCGGCGGTTCCGCCCGTATCGTCACGCCGATAAGAAATGAAGATGTTGGGCACGCCTACTCCCTGCAGATAAGTAGGACGGACGCAGTTTCGGCGGATAGTAACCCGCGTCGTTCCGGCTGCTCGGGTGGCGCGGCCTCTTGCTATCGGTGCGCGTGCGCGAGAGGCTCATAGCGCAGATTGCCGACCGGCCGACCCCACTTTCGTTCCGGTCGATGCAGTCGCAAGGCAATGCCCTCGCAATCCCGGCCACGCGGTTGCGGGGGCACTGTCGCGAGAGCGCGCGGCTCAGGTGGCCGCGCCTCTTCGCGTCTGCTGCAAAACAGAACGGACTCAACTTCCGAAGCGGAAAGACAAGGGCGCAAAACTGGTTCAGTCGGTCGCGCACGCGGTAGGTCTGAGACGCAGACTGCCGACCGACTTCCTGCCGGACTTTGGTCGATGCAGTCGGATGGCGATGCCCTCGTATGCGGTCACGCGTTGCGGGGGCATTGTCGCGCCGGCCGCGAATGCGCGGCGTGCGGCTGCTCAGGTGGCCAGGCCTCTTCGCGGTTTAGGGCTGCACTGCCTCGTCGGTCTGCGCGAGGGCCTGGCGGATCTCGCTCGCGCGGAAGCGTCGGTGACCTCCGAGCGTGCGGATGGCGGAAATCTTGCCGGAGCGCGCCCAGCGTGTGACCGTCTTTGGGTTGACGCGGAACATCGCGGCGACCTCAGAAGGAGTGAGAAGGGCTTCGTCGTCGTGGTTTTCCACCGGGGTTTTCTCCGTATCGTCGAGGATCGTGCCGCCGCGGGCAAGTTCTAGTTCCTTGTGCTTGATCATGGCAAATGTGAGGAAATACCAGTGTTCGCGTTGACCGCGGTAGTCGTGCACACAGAGGTGCCAATGAGCGAAATGCTTGGCGAGTGTGACTGTTGTTCGCTTCGGAAACCGGTGTATCGACTTCGCAGAGTGTCGCTCACAGAGAGCAACAACCCGCGCCAGCATTCAGGGGACAAACGTGCATCTGCCCGAAGGTCAGCACCCATGCGCATACTGCGACACGGTTCTCGACATCCCCCGGCACAACCAAGTCACCATCAGGGTTGAGGCAACCCTGGAAAATGTGATCGTGCGGACGCTGATCCTCGACGACGAAGAATTCCACTCCTGCGAGATCGCGCCTCCGCGTTGACTCGCGGCTTGTCGGTGTAATCGCTGCCAGGCGCGTCGGCCATGCACGCGTTGTTCGTGGCGTCCCGCATGGGTGTTCGGGCAGACTCTTCTCGGTCGTGGCGAGGGGAGTCGCGTGAGCTTCTTGGCGGTCGTTGCGTTCGGGGGCGTTCTCTTCTGGATCTGTTTGCGGATTAGCGATGCCTTCTCGTCCAAGGCGAAGGTCCGCGATGTTGGCTTCGGGCAGGTCATGCAGCTGCCGCGAAAGAATCGCAGCAGACGCGCCCGGCTTGAGACTCGGTCATTGCTAGCGCTTCGGTCAACTTCGTCGTTGGCTTCGAGGCGCGAAAGATCTCCTTTCGCGGATGTCGATATCGCGACGGTCGCGGACGCATCGATTGAAGTTGTTGATGCTCGTACGGTCGAACCAGGCCCTGCTGCGCGCGCCGAACGTCCCACGCACCATGACCGAAACGCCGCCGACCTGCAGCCTGTAGCCCAACAAATCCCGAGCGCTGTCATCGCGATGCTGCTCGGCGCCGGAATCTTGGGTTTCCTTGCACTCGTACTCTGGGCGAACACCGCTGGCTGATACCGCCCACCGCGCGCTAACTGGTGATGCCGCACCGCGTGCACGAACCCCACCAACGCCAACACACCTGCGGCTCGGATTGATGTCGCGTGTCGCGACCAGGCGCAGCCGTCCGCGTCGTCGTCGAGTGTGCAAACCGGAGACGCTGCCATCGATGTGAAGGATCAGGCGGCCGGGACGGCTCGCCATGGGCCGACGGTATGCCCGGGGTACGCCGCCGAAGGGCGGAATAGGGGCCTTGTTTCGCGTCGGGATCGGCGTAGCGTTAGTGGCGTCCCATTTTGGGAGAGCGACGTCCAGATTCGCACCAGGCAGAGCTGTTGCCGCCTACGGGTTTCCTCGCCTCTTTCCGCATCAATGCAAAGGCGAGATGAATCGGATGCGAAATTATTACGGTCGGTGCTGTTGCGCCCATTGCGATGCGGTGCTCGACCTTCCCTGGACCAAGTCCTCACAGGTCGTTCTCCGCGCCGCGAACCACCGTGCGAACGTGCGGGGGTTGTTCTTCGACGGCAACGAGATCCATCGCTGCGAAATCGGCGAAACGAACGGCTCGTCCGTTCACGCTTCAATTGGGAAGGCATGAGGTTGCGATGCGACTCGTCGACAGTAGATACCGATGCTCGTGGTGCGGCCAAGCGATCGACATTCCTGTCGAACCGGCGCCGGACATGGCGATTCGAGGAGCGAAGGGATCTCCGACCGTTATGACGCTTCGGATTCAGGGTCGCATCATCCACCGATGCGAGCTGAACACGCACACTCCGTTTAACTAACGGCGCAGCCATGCATGTCATCGTCGAGCGTGCAACCCGCGACTGCGCCGTCGACATGATGGATCAGCCCGCTAGCGAAGACGCCATTGATGCGGACGGTAGCTTCGGCGTGAGACATTTCCCGCCCTGGTGCGCAGTCGTCCGCTGTCGTCTTGGTTCTATAGGGCCCGCATGCACCGAACGCGGCCTCGCAGTGCCGGGAGGTAAGACCGCTGCGGAGCGTTACGCGAAACGGTGTGCGCGTCGTTGGGCAGGCCGCAAGGCCTTCGGTTGGTGGTAATCAAAAACGGGCCTCTAGGAGTGGCGCGTTACGACCATGCTTCTCGCTGTCGCCGATATTCGTCGAGCGTGTATGGCTCGAGCCTTCCGTTACCGACGAACTCTTCGAGCACGAACTCGTATATGCAGCCGCTACTGCAGAACCAACGCTGTGGCTGACCGGCTCTCAGCATCATGCATTGCGTGTCGGCTTCCGGCTCATGCCGAGGGCATTTCGGGTTTGAGCAGTCTTGAACGGCCACGTCGTCGAGCCTACGGCGATCCCTCGGGTTCGAAAGAGGGTGCGGGCGGCGGGAGGGAGCGAACAACCCCCTGATCCGCTCTTGCCTTGGGAGTTGGCCCGCACCCCGTTCGTCGACGCGCTGCTCGCCAGATCCCGCGCGTCGACACGAGGCGCGCTGGCGGACGGCAACGAAGGCGTCCGCCAGCGCGCGCTCGAACTGGATCACGTCACGGCTCGATGTAGGTAGTTCACCGCGGTGGTGTCGGTGAGCACGCCATCGACGCGCGTCTTGCCTCGCAACGCGATCTGATCCTTGTTAAAGAGCAAATCGTCGGAGCGTTCGAGACGCAAACCGCCGACCTCGCGAATCGCGTACCGCGAAAAATCTCCGAAGCACATGATCTTCGCCGACGATCGCGTTTACTGCGAACTCGCACAGCACACAGAGTGGAAGCTTCCTTTTCGCCCCGGAGGTGTTCGCTCGCAGGGATGGCCTTCGGTTCTGACGCCCACATGTCTGACCGAAGGCCTTCTCTAATTTCTGGGCGCAGGGAGGATTACGGAATCGTCTGCGAACCGGCGTCACCGCGAGCCACCCGCGAGGCTTTGACTTGCGACTCATGCCGACGGTCGATCACTTTCGCAGCACCAACCATTACCAAAAGGAGTACGGCAAAGATCACCATGGCGTTCTGATCGACAGACCGCGAGCGCTCGGCGTAGGTCGCACGGCCCAGACCTGGACCCATTGCGTCAGCAACTTCGGTCACGTTTCGTAGCTACCCATTGCCGCTCGACACGTTAGAGCCTTTAGTGCGAAGCGGGGAAAGAGGGCTCGACGCGGCGGCGAGGCATCACATAACGGGCTGTGTGCCTCGCGCCGCTCGCGTGCGCGCCGAGCATGCAGAACGATCTCCTCTTTGTTGTCAAGTGGCGGTTCTGATCGGCTGATGGCGTTCGGTTGGTTTCGGTTCTAGCGTTGGGTCGGGTTCGGGAGTGGTTCTTCCGAAGCGTCGGTGTTCGGGGTTCGAAGCCGGTCACGCTGGATTGATGAGTCGTCCCCGCTTGCCCTCCCGGGCCCGCTTGCGTTCGTGTGGCATCGGCGCGGAGTTGTCGGTAGAGCGTGTCGGTGATCCGTCGTTTCAACGCGCGTAACGCTTCCTTCTTGGTCTTGCCCGCAGCGAGTTTGCGGTCGTAGAACGCGCGGCCCGGCGAGTGCCGGTGACGGATCTGGGTGACCGCCGCGATGTGGATCGCGTGGTTCAGCTGGCGGTTCCCGCGCAGCGACAGGCGACGGATGCGAACGACCACCAGATTCGAACTCGATTGGTGCGGTTCCCGCGTACGCGGCGAAGTGATCGCGGTCGGCGAACCGGTCGATGTTGCGGGCGTGTCCGATCACCATCGCCGCGACGACAGGACCGACACCGAAGATGTCGGTCACGGTCGTGCCCGACGCGCGCACCGCGGCTTCGAGCCGCCGTTTCGACGCGCGCATCTGCGCGTCGAGGTGACGGAGATCGTCGAGATGTTCCGACGCGAGGTCGTGACGGATCTGCGCGACCGGATCGACCGGTGCGATCCGGTCGAGGAGCTGCTGGGCCGCGTTCACGGTGATTTCCTTGGAAATACCGCCCGGAACGAGCTCGATCAACAGCGCGTGAAGCCGACACGCGCTGCGATTCCGGGCCCGGCCCAGATCCCGATGCCGTTTCGCCAACAACCGCAACACGACCGCGTGATCCGCCCGCGCAACCGGCTGCACATCAGGTGCGCGTAGCGCCGCGATCGCGATCGACAACGCGTCATGACGATCCGTCTTCTGCGACTTCGACGTCGCGAGCACCCGCACCCGCGACGCCAACGTCGCCGGCACATCCAACACTCGTTCGCCCGCACCAACGAGCTGCTGCGCGAGCAGATAGCCGAGACCGCCCGCGGACTCGACCGCCCACACGCGCTCGTCGAACTCGCCGGCCCAACCGAGCAACTGCTCGAGTTGCCGCGGACCGGACCGGACCTGCAACCGCGCGAGTTGCTGCTCGTTCGCGTCGATCGCGACTGCCGTGTGCGATCCCTTGTGCGGATCGACACCGATCACCACCGTCATCATCGCCTCCCGAAATCGCTCGTGACATGCGTGTCGAGGTGGGCACTCCTGATTCCGGAGGATCGTGCTCGCGCACCTCTTTCGAGCCACACCCCAACAGTCCCGGCAGGCAGGAACCTCGATAGAAAACCAGTCGGATCGCTCCGACGGCAGGCAGATAGAGAACCACACCCACCGGGACCACCGACGCTACGAAACAAGCAACGCCAGCACCAGCAACTCAATCAGGCAGATATGGCGCGTCGCGCGCCGCGTCAAGATGGCGCTGACGTCTCAGCAATGAACGACAAGAGTCGCGCGGCGACCTCATCGTGCTTGTCGATCGGAAGGCCGTGCCCGGCTCCGCTGACGACCTCAGCCTTGATGTTGCGGTTTGCGTCGCGGACACGCCTCGCCACCGCTTCCGACTTATGCACTCCTCACGTTCGCGTTTGCGCGCCACCGCGATGAGTTCGGCCGAGAGATCGACACCGACAACCGCCGCGCCGAGTCGTGCGAGGCCGCACGATGCGCGCCCGTGTGCGCACGCCACATCAAGCACACGGGCACCGCGCAAACTTGCTGGAAGAAGATCGCCGACGCCGTCAACGATGATGCCGTTCCCATCGCCAACCCACGACGGGTACCAATCTGCGATCCCGTCGAAACGCGGCGGAGGCGAGCCGCTCACGCACGCATATTGCCCGCTCCGGCGTGATCTTGCGAGCGCCGAACGATGCTCCTATGTGTTGTCAAGGTGCTCCGGCGGTGTGCTGGCAGACCAGTGATGGGCCACTCGTGTTGAGGGCAGCTCTTATGAGGCCATGCGTCGCCGGTTGGTTTGAGCAGCGGCTGGCATATCGTTCAAGTACAGCGTGTGGCGTCAGGCAGTTATCGGGCCAAGCCGCCGCTCGATCTGTTGGTTATGCGATCGGGAGGTGTTGGTAGGTCTCGCGTGCGACGTAACGCTTTAGCGCGCGCATAATCTCGGGTTTGGATCGTCCCTCGGCGACCCTGCGTGCGACGTAAGCGCGGGTTCGGTCGTCGGAACTCATGCGGGTGAACACGATCCGCCAGAGCGCGTGATTCGCTTGGCGGTTGCCGCCTCGGTTGAGGCGATGCCGTTCCGTTCGTTTGCCGCTTGTCGCGGGGAGCGGCGCAACGCCACAGAGGTTCGCCCACGCGGCTTCGGAACGGACGCGGTTCGCGTTGTCGCCGGCCGCGACCAACAAGATCACAGCGGTGTCGACACCGACCCCGTCGAGCTCGAGAAGACTTGGCGCGGTTGTTCGAACGAGTTGGTCGAGCATGACGTCGAGGCGCTGTGCGGTGTCTTCGAGGTCGAGGACCTGGCGGCCTAAGGTCCGTAAAGCGGCCTTCGTCGCGTAGAGCACTGGGTCACTTCCGGCTGTTGGTCGCAACGTCGCCGCACACCTACGTACTTCAGTATTACGCCAGCGCCGGTTCGGGGACCGCGGCGATCGCGCGCTTCGCGAGCGGACTGTCGAGTCTGAAGCCCTTCCAGGCGCAGTAGATGCCGAGCGACAACTCCCAGGCGGCTTCCGGCAACGTCAGCAGGCCGGACGCCGACGATCCGTTCTTGTACACACCGATCAGTTGCAGGACGAAGGACAGGATCAACAGGGGACCACCGATGAGCCCCAGCAATGCCATCCGAGGCGGGACAAGCGCCGATCGATACATCAGGTAGCCGAGCATCAAGCCGTTCCCGATCCCAGCGACGAGTCCGGGCCCCCACAGGAACGCCCATTCGTAGGTGTGCACCAGGGAGTTGCCTTGAACACCGAGCGCCGTGGCTCCGGCACCGCTCGAACCACTCAACGCATCAGCCACGGAGATAACCGAGATGATGCTCATGAGGCCGATCGCGGCGAATACGGACTCCATGATGCGAGCGGTGACGTACCCGAGTGAGACCGTTTCGCTCTGCCGCCTGACGAGCGGGTAGATGACGACCGCGGTTCCGATTTGAGTGACGATCAGTCCGAACTCAAGCACCGCGCCCAGCTTCAGGCTCGCGTGCGAGGTAGCCCCGGAGACGAAGTGCATGTCGCTCCAGGTCGCGCCCACTCCGTGAATGAAGAGCAGCCGCGCCGGGATGCTCGTGACGAACGTCCCGATAAACAACCAGCCGAAGATCCGTCCCGTTCGCTGAACGTCCACGTTCCCCCTCACCTCGTTTCAATGAGAGGCGATCAGTGCAGGGCCGGCTGCAGGTGCTCGGTCTCCGATAGATCCACCACCGCCGGAGCGGCCGTTCGTCTGCGGGCGGCCCGCTCGGTCCAGATGTCGAGTACGAGCAGGCTCAGGTTCGACACGGCCGCCGCACCGATGATCGCTGTGATCAACGCCATGAGTCCGCTCACCGCGTGGAAACCGAGTGCGGCTCCGACCACCGCACCGACGGCCGCGGCACCGATGCCCTTGGCGCGCGATCGCCTTCGGCGTGTCGGTGCGGACCCAGCCGGCGTAGACCCCGAGCCAGATCGGCACCGCGATCGAGACCACTGCCAACAGCTGGTCGTCGAGCGGCCGGCTCGGCCAGAACCGCAGTAGCAACAGTGCGCCGAGGAACCATCCGCCGAGCCCGAACACGATCGGACCGGCCGAACGGATCCATGCTCCCGTCTTGCGGCCGGTACCGCCCCGGCGGCGGATCCGCAACGCCAACACTAAGAGCCAGATCACTGCCAACAAGGCGAAGCCGACCATCGCCGCAAGGATGCGTTTGGCAATCCCTGCCTGCGTTGACGATGTGGTGAAGCTGACCACGTTCGGGGTGTAGCGGGACGTGTCGACCCGGCCGGTGGCGAAGAACGTGGTCAGCAGCTGCGTGCTGGCGCTCGGCTCGTAGTACCAGAAGTCGTCCGAGTGCCCGAGCCCGGACACGATGACCTGATGCCCTTTGGAGAGGTGCGGCAACAGCTCCTTCGTGGCGTTCTGGGCCGGCGTTTCGAAGTCGAGCGTCCCGCCGATGAGCAGCGTCGGGACGCTCGAGTTCTGCACGCTGGTGTATTGGTTCTCACCCGGGTTGACCGGCCAGGCGTGCACAAGGCCTCCTGCCCCCCACAAGAACTCCCCGAGGGGATTGCCGATGATCGAGCCCCGGTCCGCGCCGGAGCTGAAGTAGCGCTCGACCGGCTGCGCGTCGGCCATCCCGATGCTTGCAAACTCGCCCCAGGTGAACGACTGGGGAAGGGCGATACCAGACAGCAGCGACAGGAACCACAGGCCGCTCGGGTCGCCGTGCGCGACGGAGATCCACGAGTCGACGGTCATCGGCCCCGACAGTGGCGAGTTCACCGAGGTCGCCTCCGTGAGCCCGAGGAACGTCGCGACCAGCGCGTTGCCCGGCTTGATCGGCAGGGAGTACCAACTGCTCGGCATGTTTGCCGCCGTGTGCTGCATGCTTGCGGCGAGGTTGCCGGTGCGGGCGCGGCAGGCCGGCTCCTGCGCGCACAGCGCCGAGTAACGCTCGATCCCCTGATCGATCTCGTCGCCGCTGTAAATAAAGTTCCCGGGCGGGTTGACCCCGACCATCGCCGATCGCTCGACACTGTTCGGGTACCGCCACGCGTAGATCATCGCAAGACGGGTCCCGGCGCTCTCGCTGACCAGGTCGATGCGCGTGTAGCCGAGCGCAACGCGAGCGGTCTCGATGTCGTCGGCCTGCTCCGCCAGCGTGTAGCCGCCGAGGTCTACGCCGTGTCGCTCAAGCCGCTGCGCGCACGAGGCGAAGGCCTTGGAGTACGCGCTCAGCGACGCGTTGCCGAGGTAATCCGCCGAATGCTCCAGCGCCACGCGTCACCTCGGGACAGTTCAGCACCGAAGAGCCATCGACGCCGCGGTAGCCGACCATCACAACATCGTGCTGGGCGGCCAGACGGCTCGCATCGGAGAACTTCATGTTGGTCACGCCCGGGCCGCCCTGGAGCCGGAAGATTGGCGCCAACGGACGCGATGAACGGGAGCGCACCCGCGTCAACGGCAGCGCGATCAGCCGCGACTTCGAGCTCGCACGGTTCTCCGGCACGACCAACGTGCCGCAGTCCGCAGGCATCGCACCCTGCTCGGTCTTGTACGTGCACGCGTGCATTGTCACGTCACCGGCCTTGGCTCCGGCGCGCACCGAGATCGAGGCGCCTCCGCCGGGTGCGAACCGGAGGTACGTCAGGCCGACCAACAACACGCCGATGACCACCAAGGCAACGATCCGAGCCGGGGTATAGATCCGCGTTGCCTTCAAGTCGATCACGTCCCTCGGTCAGGCGGTAACCCCGGTAGATCGCGCAACACGCACGGTACGGACCGGGCCCGGCGGAGTCGTCGGCCGCGAGTGCGATTCGGAAATCGTCCCCGAGGAGGCGGTTCGAAATGATGCGGGTCCGGTGGACCAGGCGACAGCCGTCGCGTATCAGAAGCGATGAACACTGACAGCACCTAGGTGCTCCTGCCGTCGACGCGCCCTGGCAGCCAACGACCGTCACGAGTTCACCTACGAACGTACGCCTGCTCTCCAGACAAGTCCACAAAACAGTCGGTGGGACCCGACAGTTGGTCCAAGTGATGTGTCCCCGCGTAGCGACCGTCGAGTGTGAGAGTCAGGCGGTGGTAGACGCGTGTTGGTGACGTTGTTGCGACCACCGACATCGAACAGACGAGCGCGCAACCACCGCGCCGCGGAAATCCAGGCGCTCCGATCTGCCGTTCGGCGCTCGCAAGATCACGCCGGATCGGGCAATGTGTGCGCGGTGGAGACCGCCGAATCGGACTCCGTTCTTCGCGAGCAGCGAAGGTACTACGCGTTGCGGGCCGGCGAGTATGACGACGTGTACGAACGCGGCGGTCAACACGATCGCGGTTCCGAAGCCAACGCGGACTGGCTCGAGGAAATGGCGCGTCTGCAACGCGCCTTCGAACGTGTGCCACTCGAGGGTGACATCATCGAGTTGGCCGCAGGGACAGGTGCATGGACCGCCCGGTTGATAGAACGGGCGCGGTCGTTAACGGTCCTCGACGCAAGCCCTGAGATGCTCGCCAGAAACCGAGAGCGGCTCGGTCCGGCATCTGAGCGCGTCGTGTACGGCGTAGTTGATCTCTTCGACTGGCGTCCTACTCGCACCTGGGATGCATGTGTTTTCGGCTTCTGGCTCTGCAAAGTTCCCGACGCCGCCTCGGTCGGTTCATGCAGGCGGTCGCCGACGCCTTGCGGCCCGGAGGCGTCGTGTGCTGCCTCGACAAGGCAGCAGGAGCGGAACGAGCGACGGAACTAGAAGAACGAACCCTCAACGATGGGCGTCGCTTCACGATCGTCGACCATCCTCGGCCGCCGAGTCGCATCGCGGACGTCTTTCACGCTGCCGGAATGGACGTTGACGTGCAGACCTTCGGTTCAAGGTTCTGTCTCGCCTCAGGCGTGAAGTCAGCAGGCGGATAACCGCCGCTATGCACTCGCAAGGGCACGCCGGATCCGGCATCATGCGCGGCCGTGCGAATCGTTGGTAATGGTGACGCGTTGTGGCGCGTGCGCGTCGAGTTGTTCGCCCCAGATGCAGAGTTTCACCGAGTTGGAGCGTGCTCCGTAGCGCTCGACCGACTTCTTCCAGAAGACGACGGCGAGACATTGCCCGGCATGGGTGGCGACCATGCCGTCGATCAAGGCATCGGTGACGCACGGCGTCCTGTCGTCGGCTTTCTGTTCTGGGTTCATGCCGATGACCTTGGGCAAGCAGCCCAGACGGCAATCGATTTCGCGAGAGTGGTCGGCCGCTATCCGGGGGTCGGTCCGAGCCTCTACAAGGTCACAGTTCTTCCGGCTGACGCAGTCGCGAGGCCCAGAGATCCCGAAGATCCGTACTACCCCGAACCCGAAACCTGACAGCGCACATCCGCCGTTCGGCACGGGTGTAAGAGCGCCGGAGCGGGCGAGTTAGGCGCGGTGGCACCGCACGACGAGGTAGCGCGGTACTTCTGACGAGTCGACTTCGACGAACTGGTCGAGGACGAATCCGTTGCGCACAAGCGCGTTGAGGTACGTCGCCAATGTTCGATGGTTGACCTTGGCATGGCCGCGCACGCCCGCGCCATTGGTGTTCCATCTCCCTTCCCACGCATAGCCGCGGGCGGGCGGCCAACTCGAAAGCGAAGAACCGTCAACAGCTCCGGGAAAACATGGATGCAGGATCGACGTGCCGAACCAGCCATTCGATTTCAGCACCGCCGACACGGTGGCGAGCGCAGCGTCGAGATCATCGATGTCCATGAGCGCCATGTTGCACAGCACCCCGTCGAACACAACGCCATCCCACCAGTCGGTCGTTCTCGCGTCTCCGTGTACGTATCGGATGCCGAGCGGTTCTTTGGATTCGATCGCCTCGGCGTGCGCGACGAGTTTCGAGGACAGATCAACCGCAGTCACCGAGCGCGCCACGGCTCGCGAGGTATCGAGCCGCGGTGCCGTAACCGCACGCCAGATCAAGAACGCGCTGACCGGCGCCGTGATCGGGCACTCGCGCGATCGGCTCGGATGGCCACCTGCTGGTGAACTCGACGTACCAATCTGCGATCCCGTCGTAGCGCTGACCGTGACTCTGCCACCGCGCCGATCGTAGGCGCGCCGTCATTCAAGAACGTGTGCCTTTACCGCCCGACCCCAACCCGGCGCACACTCGCTCGCCGGCCGTTGTCGGCTGGCACGTCCGAGCGAGCGCCGTGCATGCTTCGCCCATGGAAGACGTACTGGGATGCTTTGTCTGTGATGTTGTTCACGGACGCGGAGCAGTGCCGGGCGGCCTCATTCACCGAACGCGGTACTGGCACGTCGATCACTGCGTCGGGCCTCTTGGCGTCGGCACTTTGATTGTCAAGCCGTCGCGTCACGTCGTTCATGTCGCCGATCTGAGCGACGACGAGGCCGACGAGCTTGGCTCAGTGCTTCGTGACGCAGCACGCGTCACGACGGCGATCACACATCCGGAACAGGTCTATGTGACGCTTTGGTCGCACGCGGGTGGACGACCGGGACACATCCACTACGTCGTACAACCAATCACTCGAAACGTGATGGAACAGTACGGTCACGGCTCCAGCGTTCAGCCCGCCATGTTCGCAGCGAACCGATCCCCAAACGCCGACGAAGTCGAGGCGTTCGCCGAGGCCGCTCGCACAATGTTTCGATCCGCGACGCCATAACTGCCGTTCGGCACTCGCAATAATGCGCCAGAGCGGGCAATATGCGTGCGCGCCGATGTCTTTGGGATCAGCTTCTGGATCACGTCGAACACCGCTTTGGGCATGTTCAGTTGTCGGCCCTACTACGACCGTGCGCGCTCGCTCATTGTCGGCTTCAACATCGGGTGAGAGTCGAGAGTGCTCGATGGCTTTCAGGAGTGGATGAGGTCACGTCATCCCAACAAGCCGAACATCCTCTGGACTGCACTCGTTCTCGATGAGGCGTTCGGAGCGGAACGACCGGCCGATGACCGAAACCTCGGCGGCAGCGACCAGCAATCGATCGAGCGCCTATGCATGCTTCTGCGATCGTTTCTGTCCGACGACGTGCTGAACCCGTAGTAGCGGCACATAACGCACACCGCCCTCGATTGGCTGATTCTTACGCGTTGCTGGCCATTGCGATTGTGCACACCTTCGTGACACGCACGCAGAGCGACCCTCCGAAGTGGATGAGTTCGCTTCAACCCGAACAGCCGAGGGTCGTGTTCGCACTCGGCTTCTTGCAGTTCGCGGTCGGCCCAACCGACATCGTTACCGCGATCGCGGTCGGCTTACATATTGGCAGTTTGTAACTGCCTGGCCGGCGATAACGATGAGCGCGGCCCAGTCTGGGCGTGCTCGTGAATTGGTGGCTTGTGTCCGCACAACTGAAACGGTCTGGTTGCGGATGAAGTCGACTGCGGCATCAAGAGGCGCAACCTCTGTCATCGCCTCATAGCCCAGATATTCGTTCGTCCCTGCTACCGCGGCGCGCAGGGCGAAGCTCGCAAGCGCAGTCACGGCGACGAGGAGCCGCACCGGATCTTCTGCGGGCACGGAGACGGATACGCCGTTGTAGTTCTCGATGAGACGCCGTGCCGCAACGACGTCGGAGAGCGTGAATGTGACGCTGAGGCTTTCGGGATCGTCAGTCACACGGTTACCGTAACGG
>CAWJBX010000010.1:0-222517 GCA_963841195.1 uncultured Actinomycetes bacterium
CGTGGCCGGGCGTATGAATTGCTTCGAGGCGGAACTCGGTGCCGTCGACCGTGTCGCCGTCGCCGAGTTTGAGATCGAGATCGAGATCGACTTCGTCGGCCTTCGGGAACGTGGGAAACGCACCGATCAACACGCCGGTCTTCTTGCGGATCTTTGCGGCCGCCGGCCAGTGATCCGGGTGCGTATGTGTGAGCAACACCCCAGCGGGAGAAGCGTACGCACATCGAGGCACCAATGATCGCGTCGATGTGCTTCGCGATGTCAGGCCCGGGGTCGATCGCCCGCGACCTCGTCGATGCCGACGAGATACGTGTTCGTGCCGGGTCCGGTCATCAGGCTCGGGTTGTTCGCGACCACCCGGCGCCGAGGGGCCGACAACACGCTCGGGACGTCGGGCGTCAGGTCGGGCACGGCACCTCGCGAAGTTCGTCGAACAGCGCGCGACCGTGTCGAAGCGGACCAGCACTTCGAGGCTGCGTTGCGTCGGAAGGATGAGATCGAGTTCGCCCTCGCGAATCCGCGCAACGCCTCGGCCGGACGCATCCACGCCGACGCGTCCAGTTCGCTGCCGTCGGCTCGCCGTCGTGACCATCGGGCGCAGCGGCGACGAAGAACCGCGTGTCGTAGCGGCGCGGCGCACCTTCGGGTGTGATCCAACACGCGAACTCGACGAGATGTTCGGGCTCGAGCGGTATGCCGGCCTCTTCGAGGCACTCACCGGGGCGGCCGCGAGGCGGAACTCGTCGATGCCCGTCGTCTGCGCTTGTTCGATGTCGCCGGGATCGACCGCGCCGCCGGAAAGACCGTCGCGCCGGGGACGTTCGAGCGTGTGATTCCGCCGCAGCATGAACACGTGCAATTCGGCTGATTACGCGCACCACGATCACTGTTGCCGCGTCTCGCACTGCCTCCACAGGGGAAGTTTACAGCGGCGCCCTGCTGGTGAATTGACCTACACATTTCGTAGGCAAAATGACCAAGACGTCGGTCGCGGCGATGCCGCTAGTGCTCGTCGTCGATCGGAAGCAAGTGTCGGCGTTCGGATTCTGTGAGGCCGCCCCAAATGCCGTGCGGTTCACGCACACGCGGAACGCGAACTCGAGGCATTCACGCTGCACCGGGCAGCCAAGGCAAATGCCCTTCGCGTCGAACTCGCGCGATCGCGCTCTTCTCGTCGCTCGGGGAGGGACGGCGGAAAGAACAACGCCGAGGCCGGGCCCCGGCACGCCGCTTTCAAATGCCACGTCTCTTTGAAGAATCCCGAGCGCCACGCCCTCTCCCATTTCCCCCGCAGCCCATTGCTCGGACCGGCGGAACGTACTGCCGCCGCTACCGCCGGACAAACCGGCAGGTCAGGTTCCGTGCCGGTAGTCGCGGGCGCCGCCCTCTTCCGGTTCGACCTCGAGCACGATGCCCTCGACCGCAACGACTCGCACGGGCTCGCCGGCCCGGATCGGTGTCGCCCGGTTCGTGCAGCCTTCCGAGCGCGTCGTGCACACGCACAACGCCGTCGGGCGCGACGTCGGCTTCCAGCGTTCCCCATCTCGCCGACGAGTTCTTCGCGACCGATCGTCGGCGTCGAAGACCGCGACCGGATCATTGCCGTCATCGCGGAAAGCATGAAGATGATCGCGCCACCGATAACGAGCACGAGCACCCACCACTTCGGATCGAGGCGCGACGAACCGTCGTAGAGCCACACCGATCCGACCACGAGCGCGCCGCTCCCGATGAACGTCCACGGTCCGAGCCCGCCCGCTTGCAGATCGATCGACAGACCGAGCACGCCGAGCAACAACGGCACGTTGCCCATGGTGCGACCGGCAAATGCGAGAACCCGAAACAGGCGCCGAGTAACGCGACAGCGCCGATGAACCCGGCGATACCGACACCGGCCGTAAAGAACTCGAAGACGATCAGCAGCAAGCCCGCGATGAACAAGAAGTACGCGACCCACGGGTTGTCGAGCGTGTGCGCAAGCTGCGCGGTCAATCCGAGCTTGTGGAAGTGCACGTCTTGCGAGAGCGTTCGCCGTTGCGTGGTGCTTTCGACGTCGACGCGCACACCGTCGATCGTCTTCCCGTCAAGCGACGCGACAAAGTCCTGCAATGTCGGTGACTGCACGGTGACGGTCTTGTTCTTCAACTCGTCGACTCCCGCGACCGTGCTCGACGGATGGTCGTAGGAGACCGGCTCGACCGGGCCGAAGTGGGCACCGGGTGCGATCGCGGCGTAGCCCGCGCTGAACGACGAGCACGCGCTGGCGCCACGTGCCGCGCCACCCGACGGGCCGATCCCGCGCCACCGCGATCGGCACCGTTGCCTGTTGGAAGTCGCGCAGCAGCGTCTCGACGTTGGTATCGACCGCGCCGGACGTCGAGCTGGAACACGAGCACCGTCGAGTGGTTCGCGTACACGTCGGCGATCGACGACCGGATCAGCGCCGCATTCGCCGGATCGAGCAACCCGTTGATCTGGACAACGTCCAATTCGCCCAGTCGGGGCGTCGGTGCGTCTGGGCACCACACGACACCCGTCCACCCAACGAGGACACACAGCACAATCGCAGCAACGAGCCGAGGGGCACGCACACACCTCTCCTACCATGCACATCATGGAGGTTGCCGATTTCTGCTCCACCTCCCACGTTTTTATCGTCGCCGGCAAGGGTGGCGTCGGGAAAACGACGGTGACGGCGGCTCTTGCTGTGAGCCGGCAAGAGCCGGCTTAAACGTGCTCGTCGTCGAGGTCGAAGGGAAATCCGGCCTCCCGGCGATGTTCGACGCCAACCCGCTCGGCTACGACGAGATCGAATTCGAGCCCCGCATCCGCGCCCGGTTCCTCACCCCCGACGCCGCGCTCGTCGACTACCTCGTGACCCACGGCATGAAGCGCATTTCCAAGCGGCTCGTCGCATCGGGCGCGCTCGAAGTGGTCGCGACTGCCGTTCCGGGAATGAAAGACATTCTCGTGCTCGGCAAGGTCAAGTCGATCGAGGAACAGAAAGTGGCCGACGTCATCCTGATCGACGCACCCGCAGCCGGCCATGCGATCACGTTTCTGCTTTCGGCGCGCGGCCTGCTCGACGCCGTAAAAGTGGGGCCCGTACGCAAACAAGCCCAAGACGTCGTCGACTTGTTGTCGGATCCCGCGCGCTGCCAAGTGCTGCTCGTCACCCTGCCCGAAGAAACACCGGTGAGCGAGATCGTCGACACCGCCTTCGCGATCGAAGACCGCTCGGCATAGCGCTCGGCCCCGTCGTCGTCAACCAGTGTTTCCAACCGCTTCCGGTTGGTGCGCCGGCCGATCTCGACACGATCTTCCGCGACGCGCACGCCTCGCAACGTTTCGTTTCGGAACGAGAAGCCCGCGACCTGTTGCACGCCGCCGACTTCCGCAGCGTTCGCCACCACTTGCAACAGGCGCAGAAGGAACGCCTGCGGGAACGGTTGCCCCTGCCCCAGATCGACCTGCCGTTCGTCTTCACGCCCGACATCGACCGCGCCCATCTCGACACGCTTGCCACCGCGCTTACCGCGGGAATCGAGCACCTGTGAAGCTCGAGGAACTCGTCACCGAACGCCAAGTCGTGATCTGTTGCGGCAGCGGCGGTGTCGGCAAGACCACGACCGCGGCAGTAATTGCGCTCGAGGGCACGCGCCGCGGGCGGAACGCGTGCGTGGTGACGATCGATCCCACGCGCCGGCTCGCCGACGCACTCGGCGTCGGCACGTTGACGAACGAGCCGAGTGAGATCGACCGGGCTCGCTGGGCGACGGGTGATGCCGCGCCCAACGGTCGACTCTCGGCGATGATGCTCGACACGAAGTCGACGTTCGACGAACTCGTCACGAGCAACGCGGCCGACGATGTCCAGGCGCAGCGCATCCTCGGCAACACCTTCTATCGCAACGTTTCGGGCGCGATGGGTGGCACGCAGGAATACATGGCGATGGAGAAGCTGCACGAGCTGCACGACTCCGGCGGCTTCGACTTGATCGTCGTCGACACGCCGCCGACACGTCACACGCTCGATTTCCTCGACGCGCCGAAGCGGCTCATGCGCTTGCTCGACAACCGCATCTTCCGCTTGCTGATGATGCCGACCACGTGCGGGCCTCCGCGTGGCGAGTGTCGCGGTGCAGACGTTCTTGAAAACGGTTCAGCGCGTCGTCGGTTCGGAAGTCATCAACGATGTGATCGCGTTCTTCCACACGTTCGAAGGTATGGAGGACGGGTTCCGCGCCCGGGCCCAAGCCGTCGAGAAGTTGCTCGCCGACGAAAGCACCGCGTTCGTGCTCGTCACGTCACCCCACCGCGATTCGGTCGACGAGGCCTCGTTCTTCGCCGATCGCCTCGCGGAGAACGGTCAATCGGTCGAGGCGTTGATCGTGAACCGGGTCCACCCGTCGTTCGGCGACGAATCGCCCGACGGATTGCGAACGACGGCACCGCGCGCTCCGGCTCGATCCCAGCCCCGAAAACGAGCGCTTGGCGACCCTTTACGACAATCTCGCCGACTTCCGCACGGTCGCCCGGGAGGAGCGGGAGCATGTCGAAGGCGTGCGGCACAAGATCGGGGCGGCCGTGGATCGCGTTCGTGCCCTATCTCGCGCAAGACGTGTACGACTTCGATGCTCTGCACGAGATCGGCCGCCTGCTGTTCGAGCCAACTACGATCTCGGACTCGTGACCACCATCCTCGTTGCCGCCGATGCGAAGTGGGTGCGCGATCAGGTGCACGCCGCATTCCTCGACAAAGACCAGCAAGTCGTCGAAGTCACGCGCGGCCAGGACGTCCGGGCCACGTTCGCCGACGTCGATCCCGAGCTGGTCGTGCTCGACATGCAGATTGGCAACATGGGCGGTGTCGCCGTTGCGCTCGATCTGCGGCTCGAGGAATCGGGCGGCCGCCTCGACCGCGCCAACATCTTGTTGTTGCTCGACCGCGAAGCCGACGAGTTCGTTGCTCGCCGGGCCGACGTCGACTTGATGCTCGTCAAGCCCGTCGACGCCGGCGTATTGCGGCACGCCACGCGTCAACTCCTTCCGAGTTAGCCGTGCGGACGCAGCGAAGCCACGGACGGCGCAGCGAGGGAGCCATGTCACGGTGAACGACGACGAACTCGCTGCCGATATCGCGACGCGCGCCGGCGAACTGCTCGTGCGCCGGCGCGCCCAGGGCGCGAGCAAAGACGACGGCGACCGCGAGAGCAACGAGCTGATCCTCTCGATCTTGCACGAGGGGCGTCCCGACGACGCGATCCTTTCCGAAGAATCGAAGGACGATCCGATACGGCTCGAGCGCAGCCGCGTATGGATCGTCGACCCGCTCGACGGCACACGCGAGTTCGGCGAAGCCGGTCGCACCGACTGGGCGGTGCATGTCGCGCTCGTCGTCGACGGCACGCCCGGCCCGAGCGCGGTCACGCTGCCCGCGCAACAACTCTGTTTCGCCACCCCGTCGCCGGTGCTCGCGCCGCGGAAACCCGGCAAGCTGCGGCTCGTCGTGTCGCGCACGCGCCCGCCCGCGATCGCGGAGTATCTCGCCGAACAGCTCGACGCCGAACTGATTCCGCTCGGTTCCGCGGGCGCCAAAACGATGTCGGTGTTACAAGGCGACATCGACGTGTACGCGCACAGCGGCGGACAGTACGAATGGGATTCGGCCGCGCCGGTTGGTGTCGCGGCCGCAGCCGGTTGTCACTGCTCGCGCCTCGACGGCGCGCCGCTCGTGTACAACCGGCCCGACCCGTACCTCCCCGACTTACTCGTGTGCCGTCCCGAGCTGGCCGAGCAAGTGCTCGCGGTTATCAGTTCCCAATAACGTTGCGGCACTGCGAGCGAAGCAACCGTGTTGGTGGTCGATCGGCTGCAGCGACGTGGCGCACGCCGGCACGGTCTGCAACTTCACCGGCCCGCTCTTCGCGTTGTAACGCGCATGAATGTTTCCGTCGGCGTCGACGGGATTCTGCGGCGGCGAGAACGAATGACTCCCCGCATTGCCCTCTCTCCTGATGGAGGGAGGGCGAACGTCACCCCGCAGGGCAGAAAGGCCGGGAATTCTCGCTTACGATGATTCAGCCGCGGCCGCTACACTCACCGCTTCGTTCGACAACGAACGGGGTGTGGCGCAGCTTGGTTCACGCGCAGCGTTCGGGACGCTGAGGCCCCGGGTTCAAATCCCGGCACCCCGACTGAAATCGTGATGCGAGCCGCTGCTGCGCCTCGCTATTGCGCGCGGAAGGCCACCGCCTGCATAACCCAGGGCGCCGACAGGCCCGACGCAGTTGCGTTGTAGGTCCCAAGACTCGTGACGTTGCGATCGATGGCGATGTCGCCGTCGATGTTCGTCACGACCCGCGTCGTGAAACCGCTTCCACCTCCGGAGAAGATCCCCGTCGTCATACCGGCGCCGAAGATCAGTTCGCTGGCCGAGGTCGTCGCGAAGTTCCCGCTGTTCGCGGTTGTCCCGGAGCCACTCGCGGACGCGGTGACATCGAACACGTTCACCGGATCGATTCCTGAATACTCCGCGGCACGCAGATCGACGTATGGCACCGCGCCGGAGAACTTCACCGTCACAGTGTTCGTCCCTGCGCCGGCCGCCTTGATGTTCTTCGCGTAGTAGATCGCTTGGCTCAAGCCGGAACCGCGTGTGAGCGGTGCCGCAAGCGAATACGTGTTTCCAGACGTGTCAGTGACAGACGTGATCGTCGACGTCGCGTCGTTCAACCCGACCGCGACAACGTTGAGATCGCCCGCCGACTGCGCGCCCGTATACGGCACGGTCACCGTCGACTGCGCGCTCTGTGGGCGTCACGGAATTCACCTGAACGAACTTCGGCGATCCGCCGGTCGACGGCATCGTCGTGGTGGTCGTCGACGTCGACGTCGACGTCGATCCAGTTGTCGTCGTCGTGCTCGACGACGTTGACGAAGTCGATGACGACGATGACGATGTTGATGACGTCGACGTCGTGGTCGTTGTCGTCCCACCCCCGCCCGATACCGCGAGGTCGTACATGTGGCCCGACATGTCGCCTTCGTAGATGTTCCCGTTGGCGATGGAAGCGGAACCGAAGAAGGGCCCGGTGCCGGTGAAGGTGTAGACGGTATCGCCGGTAGCGGCGTTGTAGACGTTGATGTGGTTGTTCTCTCCGGCCACGACGATGCCACCGTCGCCGGCCGTCACGCCGCCGAGCACGAACCCGGTGTCGTTGATGCAGCTGCGCCATTTGAAGTTGCCGGTCGACGGATCGAGCGCGTTAACCGAACCGCTGCAATCCTGCGAGCCGATCGTCGTGTGGTCACCGCCGACAAAGAGCGTGGTGCCATCCCACGACGCCACCGCAACGTCACCGGTGCCGACGGTCGGGTTGCCGCCACCGCTCGCGACTTGCGCCCTCCAGTCCGGCCCGTTCGCGAGCGCGTCGCGCGTGAACGCGTAGAACCGGCCGTTCTTGTTGATCGCACCGACCATCGGCGTTGACACGCCACCGATGACACCGTTGAACAGCGTCGGTGTCGCGCCGAAGTCGCTGTCGTTGAACCGCACGCACTGAGTCACGTCGCAGTCGTGCACTTGCTCGCTGTCGGGCAGTGTCCACTGGCCGACCAAACTCAGATCGGACAGACGGAGTTCGATCATCGCGGGCGCCATCTCGGATCCGTTTGCGCACGGGTCGGGGTTCCCCGTCGTGAAGTACAGCGTGCCGGCCGCGGCATCGATCGTCGGTGAACTCCACACGCCACCGCCGGTGCAACCGTCGGGAACGGTGTTGAAGAAGTTCTGGATCGCACCGGTCACGCGGTTGAGTTGGTACATCCTGCCCTGGACGTCCGGGCACGTACCGAACGAGGCCAACCCGATGTAGACGCTGTTCCCGATGACCGCGGGCGACGACCAAATGAAGTGGTCGGGGTTCTGGCCGAGCGAGGTCGACCACAAGATCGCGCCCGTGGCCGCGTTCAACGCGTACACGTTTGTGTCACCGCCGCCGACGTATAGCACCGAGGTTGCGGAACCGATGGGAACGTCAGTCGTGATCGACGCGGTACTCGAGACTCCTGCCGCGTCGGGATCGGTGCAACCGGGGCTCACGGTATGACCGAGGTAGGTCTGCCACAACTGGTGGCCCGAGGTATCGGACGCGCGCTCGTACCCGTCCCACGAGCCCCAGTAGATGCTTCCGTTCGAAACGACCGGCTGCGAGAACACGCCGCTCTCCGGGTTGCCCGTGTCGGAAACCTGCCACTTCAACTGCAAGTTGGCGGCCGAGGTCGGAGTGAGCGCCGAGTTCCCCGTGCTGAACCCCGAGTGCGCGATGTTCTGGAAATACATCGGCCATTCCGCCGATGGCGCGACGGCATTCGAAACGGTGACGACGACATTTGTCGCGAGGGCCGTGTTTCCTGACGTATCGGTCGCGCGCGCCGAGAGCGTGTGCGAACCGTTCGGTATGAGCGTGGTATCCCACGAAATCGAATACGGCGACGTGGTGTCGAGCGCTCCCAGCGGGTTCGAATCGAGCAAGAACTGCACGCTTTGCACTGCGACGTTGTCACTCGCGTTCGCGGTGACCGTTACCGATCCCGACACCGTCGTGCCGCCGGTAGGCGCGGTAATCGAGACGTTGGGTGGTGTCGTGTCGCTGCTCGCGGACGCAGCACGGAACGCGACGAGTTGCATGACCCACACGTTGGAGTTCTGCGTCGCCGTTCCCGCGTACGAACCGGTCGCCGAGACGACGCGGTCTTCGGTGATGTTGTCGAACGCGCCCGAGCGCTTCGTGTAACCGCTGCCCGCGGCGGTCACCGTGTTGATCGACGCGCCCGACCGCGAAGAGGAGGTCGGACGCGTTCGTCGTGGTCGCGTTTCCACTGTTCATCGCGGCAGCCGAACCGGTTGCGGACGAAGTGACGTCGACCGGATTGACCTTGTCGAGCCCGGAATACTCGTGCGCGTACACAATGCCGAAAAAGGAAATCGCGGTACCGAAGGTCGCGGTGATCGTGTTCGTGCCGGCCGCAATGTTCTTCGCGTAGAAGACCTGCGCGCTCCACGTGCCACCCCACGCCGTGCGGGCAGTCGCGGCGGTGTAGGTATTTCCACGCGTGTCGGAAAGCGAGACGCCGCCGGAATTGCTCCATATGACGTAGACGGCGATGAGGTCGCCCGCGGTGTTCGCGGTCGTGAACGTCGTGGCGTCCGTCGTACCGCTCGTGATCTGCGTCGCTTTGACCTGCACGAACGCGGGTGTCGCGGCGCCGGCGGTCCGGATCGACACGAGGCCGAATACCGCGACTGCGACCGTGAGTGCGACTGCGAATGACGCGGTCCACAACGACCGTCGCCGACCGAGACTCGGCAATTGCATCGAAGACATACCCCTACCCCCTCACCCGACTATTGCGAGTCACGTGAGCCGTGGTTGATACGTCTCCGTGCCTAGAACCGTCTGAAAGGACGCAAAGTGCCGTGATACTCGTCGCGACGATCACAAATCGCTCATGAAACGCGCGTATCTGCCTCATGCTGCGACGCCAACATCCAGCCATGCGCCTCACCTCGATTGGCAAGCTGCTCGGTGTCGCCGTGTTGACCGCGGTCCTCGCGGGATGCGTCGTCCCCACGTACCAAGCGTCGACAACCGCGTTCGAAGGCTTCCCCGTGATCTCGCACGTTCCCGCCAACGCACGCGGGATCGTGTTCATGTTCCACGGCACGGGTGGCAGCGCCGACTTCGCGACCAAGATCGAATCCGTCGACATGTTGAATCATCTCGTCGCCGACGGTTACGGCTTCGTGTCGACCGACAGCACCGATCGCAACAGCAAGCAGTGGGACACGTCGAGCTTGTCGCTCACGACAAACGCAGACCTCGCGCGCCTCTCACGCCTCTACGCATCTTTCATCGCGAGCGGGCAGATCACACGTGCGACACCGATCTACGCGATCGGAATGTCGCGCGGTGCCGGTTTCGCGTCGGTGTTCGCGCAGGCGTTCAAGAACGCCGGCTATCCGGTCGCCGCGATCGCACCGAGTCACGGCCAGATACCGGTCGCGGTGCGCGCCGCCGGTGGGCTCGACGTCCCCGCGCTGTTCGCACTCGGCGCGAACGACGCGATCGTCGACAACACGCAAGTGATTCGTCAGGTCCAGCAGGTGCAACAACGCGGTGTCGCCGCCCAGTACTTCGTCGAGCCCGAGACGCCACTGCAGGCGGCGCGGTTCCTGCCGCGTGCCCGGAATCGACCAGCCGACCGCCGACGCCATCTTCGCGACGCTCACGACCGCCGGACTGTGGAACAACGCCGGCCAACGACTCAAGAGCATCGACTCCGTGCAAGCTGCGCTGCCCACCCTCCACTATCCGGCGAACGTGAACAGCGACGAGAAGCAGATGCTTTTCGACGAGATCAACGTCGTGCTTGCAGTACACCAATACTCAGCGACGTACGCCAAGCAAACGACGCAGTTCTTCGACGCGCACCGTTGAGTGCCGGCTTGACTTCGCTTACGGAGAAAGCACGGTTACCGCGGAGTTGGCCGTGTTTACCGACGAGTTCCCGAGCCGGCCTTGGTCGCCGGGGCCACCCCAACACGCGACGCCTTGCGAGGAATCGACCGCACACACTTCGGAAAAGAAGCCGGTGTTGAGCGCGGTGATGCCGGTCATCGTTCCGCCCGCAACGCGCACGGCCGCGGGCGTCGTCGAGCAGTCCTCGTAACTCGCGAAGTAACACTGGTCGGGCCCGGTAAACGTTCCGATACCGAGTTCGCCGCTCGCGTTGTTGCCCCAGCAGTCGACCGTTCCCGTGCTCAGCAGCGCGCAGAATCCTCCGGGTGCCGCATTCACGCCCTGCACGTTGCTCAACAAGCCGGAACCACCGACACCGAGAACTTGCACGGGCGCGGTCGAACACCAACCTCCGAAGCACCACTCGGGGCCGCCGAAGGTCCCGTTGCCGAGGAAGCCGAAGATGTTCCAGCCCCAACAATCGACATGCCCCGACGTCAGCGTCGCGCACATGCCGCTGCCGTCCGTCGTGACGCCGGCCACACCGGTGAGCGTGCCGGAACCGCCCACACCAACGACCGCGATCGGCGTCGCCGAGCAGGGAACCGAGAGCGCGCCGTCGGCACACGAGTTGGGCGCCGAGGTTGATCCGCTCCCCAACTGGCCGTTGCCGTTGTCGCCCCAACAATCGAGCGAGCCCGCGTTCGTCAACGCGCATATGGCGGGAGAAAAGCCGGCCGACACGCTTGCAACGCCCGACAACGTTCCCACGCCGTCGACGCCGAGCACCGCGGCCGGGTGCTTCGAGCACGGAAGTCCCGAGCACGTACTCGGACCGCTGACAACACCGCGACCAAGCTCGGCGCTCGAGTTGTCACCCCAGCAGTCGACGCCACCTGCGTTCGTGCGCGCACAGAAACCTTCGTACTCGCCGTAGACGCTCGCGATCCCGGTAAGCGTTCCGGTGCCGTTCGTTCCGACGACCGGAGTCGGCACGGCGCGGTTCGTCGTGGTGCCGTCGCCGAGCTGACCGGACTGGTTGCCACCCCAGCAATCGACACCGCCCGAAATTCATGAGCGCGCACATGCTGTTGGAAGAGTTCGCGAGCGCGGTGACGCCAGTCAGCGTGCCGCTGCCTCCGGTGCCCACGACCGCGACCGGGTACGGCGCGCACACTTCCCCTCCGTAGCAGTGCGCCGGGCCGGTCGTGGTGCCATTGCCGAGTGCGCCTTCGCCGTTCGCACCCCAACAGTCGACACCACCCGACGAGATCAGCGCGCAATAGCCCGCCCCGTTTTGTACGAGGTTCGTGACGTTGGCGAGCGTGCCGCTTCCTCCGACACCTTTCACGTGAACCGCCGTGGTCGCGCACGGCTGCACGGAATCGTCGTCGCCCGGGCACTGCTCCGGCCCCGTGGTGCTACCGCTTCCGACCTCACCATCGGGGTTGGCGCCCCAGCAGTCGACACCGCCCGTCGTGGTGACCGCGCACGCACCAAGGCCGACGCTCACGACTTGTTGTACGCCCGTAAGCGGTGTCGTGGTGCGGAACCAGCCGAAGACGTCGGCGACGATCTGCACGCTTTCGCCGCTCGTGTTCGTGAACGCGACGTTGCCGTCCGCGCCAACCGCGACCGTTACAAGTTCGGGCACGATCTTGTTCGTCGGGAAACTCACGTTCCATGTCGACGGTTTCGAAATGCCGTCGGCGTAGACCGTCAAGTGGCCGGCGCCGGTGCTCGCGGCGGCGGTGACGTTCAAGACCACCGCACCGACACCAGAGGCCGGCACACCCAAGTGACCGAGAATCGGAAGCGAGATCGTCGCGCCCGACGCGACCGGTCCGGTGATGCCGCCGGTCGAGTTACGCGTGTCGAGACGCCGGCCGGGCGTCAACGGCGCCAGCCCGCCCGCCGCGGGTGCGCCGTTCTTGAACCAACCCTGCACGTCGGCGATCAAACGAATGGTCCCGCTCGTTCCGTTGAAGAGGTCGACCTTGCCGTCGCTTCCCACCTTCACGATCACGAGGTTCGGGAAGGTTTCGTCGGCACGGAAGTTCAGATTCGACGTCGACGGGCGAGCCACTCCGTCGGGATACACGGTCAAGTAGCCACCGGTTTGCGACGACGCCGCCGTCACGTTCAACACGACCGCACCGACTCCCGACGACGGCACGCCGCCGCGTCCCAACACCGCGAGTTTGACCACCGCGGCTTTGGCAACCGGACCGGCGACACCACCGGTGCCGTTGCGCGTATCCAACAAGCGCGCGGGCGTCAGAGCCGTCAAACCACCGGGTGCAACCGTTCCCGACTTGAAATAACCCTGCACGTCGACGACAAGTTCGATCGAACCGCCCGACGAGTTCGTGAGATCGACCTTCCCGTTCGACGCGACCTTCACGACGACCGAGTTCCCGATCGTGACACCCGGTTTGAAGTTCACGTTCGAGGTCACCGGCCGCGTGACACCGTCGGGAAACACCGTCACGTAACCACCGGCTTGTGGGCTCGCGACGACAGTCACGTTCAAGGTCACCGCGCTCACACCAGACGCGGGGACGCCGCCCGCGCCCAGCACCGTGAGCTTCGTCGTCGTGTTCGCGGCGACACTCGAGTCGAGGACGCGCGCCGGAGTGAGTGCGACGAACCCGCCGCCCGTCACGCTGACCGCGGGCGTCGTCGCCCCCACCGGCGTTGCCTTCACACCGAGCGCCGTCGCCGGCACGAGCAATCCCGTCATCGCGCACGCGACAAGCAACCGCGCACGCCAACTGCCAGCCCTCATACTTCGACCCCTCCCAGCACTTGGAACGTATTTCTCGTTTGCGTGCATTGTCAACGCGCACGGCTGGGTCATCGCTGTCCCCGGATGGTGTCGCGCAAACGAACGATCCACTTCTGTCCGAGACCGATTGCGATCGTGATCACGCCGGCCGCGTACACAAACAGGCCCAAACCGACTCCGTATTTGATCTCCGTTGCGGAACCGAGACCGGGAAACAGTCCGCTGTCGACTTTCGCCGCTTGCGCCTGCGCCTGCGCTTGGGCATGCGCGAGCGACGCGAACTTCGCAACGACGAAGAATCCGAGCACACCCGCGAGCACTGCAAGAGCAACGCGGCGCTTCTTCGAGAGCTCTTCCGTGCGCGACGGCCACGCGAGCCAACCGACCGCGGCGAGCACGACGAACAAGAACATCGCGCCGGCCGGTGAAGACGTCGGGCCACGCGTGATCGTCGAGAGCGCCATCGTGTCGTGCTCCCACGGCATCAGTACGCCAATCGCGGCGAGCGCGACACCGCCGAAGAGCACCCACGACGTCTTCGTCATGGGAAAGCGTTCGGCAAGCGTTTGCACGGTCGAGGTCGGCGAAACTTCAGTCGTCGGTGCGACCGGCGCCGGCGATGTCGGCGCCGGTACGTTCAGCACGCGCTGGCCTTTCCATTCGGAGCCGTCCCAGTAACGCATCACTCGCTCGTCGGCCGGGTCCGGGTACCAACCTGCGTTCGTCATGTCTTGATCTCCTCGTTTCGCGAGCGCCGCTGTCGGCGCGTGCCGTCGAAACGCACTCTGCGAGCCCGCGCTCAACCCCAACTCAGGGGCGGCTCAAGCGCGGCGACCAGTACTGCGCATCCCCCGAAAACCCTGTTCAAGTGCCGATTTCTTGCTCTGAGCGCGTCTTGGTTCCGGCTTGAGCGGGCGTTCGTACCGTCACCCCAGACGTTGACCACACACGAAAAAGATCGGGGAATCCAATGAACGCACTTCGCACCGTAAAGATCGCAGCCGCCGGCCTGAGCCTCAGCCTGGCAGCGTTCGGCGTCGCCGGATGCAGCGCCATAGGCGGCGGCAGCAGCAAGGGTTCGCTCAAGAAGTTCTGCGCCGACTACGTGAACATGGCGAACTCGCCGGAGATGCAGGTCATCACAAACGACACCAACAACGGCGACCTCACCGCCGCCGACCCGGCCGGCAAGAAAGAGCTCCAGCAACTCGCGTCGCTGATGCAGAAGCTTGCGAACGACGCGCCCAGCACCATTCGTGCCGAAGCGCAGACCTCAGCAAAGGGCTTGAAGCAGATGGCGAGCGGCAAGGGTGACGAAGCGGTCCAAGAAGCCGGCTCGGCAGCAGGCGACCACGTCGACAACTTCGCCCAGGACCAGTGCCCCGGTGCCACCGCGGCTGCTCAGCACGCCAACTCGACGCCGACGACCGTGCAGTCGAGCGACCCGTACGGTCTCGGCAGCAGCTCGAGCTCGATCGACAACGGCTCCGACAGCACCTCCTACAGCAACAACAGCTCCGACACGTCAATCGACAACGGCTC
Organism: uncultured Actinomycetes bacterium; assembly: GCA_963841195.1. Taxonomy (GTDB): domain Bacteria; phylum Actinomycetota; class Acidimicrobiia; order IMCC26256; family PALSA-610; genus CAWJBX01. The sequence goes on from CAWJBX010000010.1 coordinate 14,854, forward strand.
CGACAGCACTTCCTACAGCGACAACAGCTCCGACACGTCAATCGACGACGGTTCCGACAACAGCTCGTGCGACTACAGCTCGATCGACTGCTGAACGATCCGACGCATCGCGTCAAGCTCGCCCGCTTCGCATCACGCGAAGCGGGCGAGTTTTGTTAACCGGTCGTCGAGCAGGCGTCGTGCCAGTGCGGGGTCGACAAGCCGGGAGGAGGCTGTGGCGCGTTGCACGCTTGTTCGTCGCTCGCCCATTGCGATCCGTCCCAGTGGATCAAGAACGTTCCATCCTCGTGACCGTTCGTCGTGAAGACCTGCGCGTAGTCGCCACCGAAGCACTTCACGGATTGCACCGTGGTGTTGGGCGACGAACCGATGTTCAGATCGGACTGAATCGCGGCAGTCGTGCACGGCGCCGAGGAAACGGTCGCACTTGTCGTCGGTGGCGTCGCGCTCGACGCACCGCCGTTGCAACCCGCGCTCGCGATCGCGGCGGGAACCGTTCCCTGCCCGCATGCGCCCGCGTCGACGACCCACTCGCCGAGCAACTTGCCGGTGTCGAAATGTAAAACCGTCGAAAACGTTCCACCCGACTCGCCCTGCCACGACGCGTACGCCCACTCGCCGCTGCATTGGAACTTGTCGAGATGGAGTCCGGGTTTTTCGTTGGGCGGCACTCCTTGGGTCACGCCGAACCACAGCGTTGCCTCGCTGCACGGCGGCGTTCCCGACAAGGGCGGAACGGTCGAAGGCGAAGACGTACTGCCAACCGGTTGCGTATAGGTGTCGCCGGTCGTCACGTTGACGATCGTGATCTGAATCACGGGCGCGCCGGCCTGAACGGTCGTGACATTCGTGCCGGAGTAACCCGGCCACGCGGAACCGTGCGTATGCGCGTCGGACAAGTCCAGCGGTTCGGGTGGCGTCAATGGATTGCCGCAATTGCACTTCACACGCGGGGTTCCGGTGTTGTCGACCATCACCGCGGTGCCGGCCTGCAAAACCGATTGCAGCGTCGTCGCGCGGCCATTCGCGTAGCCGTGATTCGTCACGCGCGTGTCGCTCATCAACAACACGGGTGTCAGCGACGCAACGTACGACGCGATGTTCGCGACCGGAACCCCGAGCACGCCGGCCCATGCCGCGGCCTTCGTTGGGTTCTGCTGTAAAAACGCGACGAGCTGCGACGCGTTGCAGACATGCACGTCGCCGCTGCCGCCATACAGGCCCGGTGCTGTTCCCGACGCAACCAGCGTTTTCGTTTGCGTGTCCGACTTCAGCGTCTTGCGCTTCGAAGCCGCGATCGCTTGCACATTTGCCGGAAACGCCGCCGCCGGTCCGATCGCGACCGACGTCGAGAACGGATCGGCTCCCGACGCGTTCGCCGATTCGAGCGTCACCGCACCCGCAGAAGACGAACCGCTGCACGCGACGAGTCCGAGAACCACGAGCGCCGCGCACAACGACACGCCCACCAACCGTTTTCCCCGCATGTTTCTCCCAAGGTGTGCAATGCCTTGCGGCAAGCGCGCATCCTTCGCGAATCTGGAACCTTATGGCGCGGGTGGAAGTGCGAGTGCTGGGTCCGCTCGAGTTGGCGGTCGACGAGCAACCGATCTCGATTACAGGACCGCGTCAGCGCGCGGTAATTGTCGCGCTTGCGCTCCGAGCAAACCACGTCGTCTCGGTGTCGGCGCTCGTCGACGCAGTGTGGGGCGACCCGGCGCCCGATCGTGCGGAACACACGTTGCAGCAACACGTTTCGGCCTTGCGAAAGTCGATCGGTTCGGAGCACTTGGTGACGCGCAGCCCGGGCTACATGCTCCACGTCGATGCGCTCGACGTCGACGTGTTCGCGGATGCGACGGCGAAGGGATTGGCAGCAACCACCGATGCCCGCTGGGCCGATGCGCGCGTTGCGTTTCAGGACGCGCTCGACCTTTGGCGCGGCGACGCACTCGCCGACGTACGTGAGTCGGCTTCACTCGAGGCCGCGGCCGTGCGCCTCGACGAACAACGTCTCACCGCCCTGGAGATGTGTTTCGAGGCCCGGCTCGAATGCGGACAAGCGCGCGAACTGGTACCGGAACTCGAACAACTCGTAGTGAGCCATCCGTTGCGCGAGCGCCTTCGGGCGTTGTTGATGCTCGCGTTGTATCGCGCCGGCCGCCAGGCCGATGCCCTCGCTGCGTACCAAAACGCTCGCCGTGCGCTGATCGACGAACTCGGCATCGAACCAGGCGCGGAGCTCCGCGATCTCGAACAAGCGATCTTGTTGCAAAGCCCCGAACTCCAAACCGGCACCACTCGAGGCGTTATTTCCGTCGGCGACGTCTACGCGACCTTTCGCGCCGACGCGCGCGACGACCTCGGCCACATCCGGCTTCCCGACGGCCAAGCATTTCTCCTGACCGTCGGCACGACGTTGATCGGCCGTGATCCGACCGCCGCAATTCGTCTCGTCGACAGCCGCGTCAGCCGGCGGCACGCGGAAATCGACACGCGCAACGGATGCTGTGTTGTACGCGATCTCGCGTCGACGAACGGCACGACGGTGAACGGCGAAACGATCACGGCTGAGAAACTTCTGAACGATGGTGACCGAATTGGGATCGGCGGTGTCGAGCTCACCTTTTTCTCAACGGCGCGCTGAGACGTTTGAGCGCGTCTTCAGCGCTTTTTGAGCGGGTGACTTGTAGGGTCCGCGCATGCGGCAACTCGGAGGAGTGAACGTCATGAAGGTGCGGGGACTACTCGTCAGCGCGGTGGTTGTTTTCGTCGCGGCCGCGACACTCGCGGCGTGCGGCGCATCTTCGGCCGGCGCCGCGACCCAGCTCGAACCATCGAGCAATACGGGCGCCGATCCATTCACGAACTCGGTCGCGATCGGTCCTGCCGCCGCGTTTCCGTCGAACGTGCAAGCGATAACTGCGTCGACGCGCAAAACGTTCGCAACCGATCCGAAGACGAAAACGCTGGCCGCCACGGGTACCGCGCCGGGCCTCTACGGCGGTACCGGGAATGCGCAGACGTGCGACGCGACACAGCTCGTCACGTTCCTGCAACAGAACCCGGCAAAGGGTTCCGCGTGGGCGGGCGTCGAAGGCATCGCGCCCGCTGACATCGGCAAGTACGTGGCGACGCTGACCCCCATCATCCTCACGAGCGACACACTGGTTACGAATCACGGTTACGCCAACGGCCACGCGACGACGTTGCAATCGGTGCTGCAAGCCGGTACCGCGGTGATGATCGACAACACCGGCGTACCGCGCGCCAAGTGCAACTGCGGCAACCCCCTCACCCCCGCCGAGCCCTCACCGATCGGCAAGACGCAAGGCGCGGCGTGGCCCGGCTACACCTCGACGCAAGTCGTCGTCGTCAACGCCGGTTCTTCGACGCAGAACTTCACGCTGATCAACGTCACCACCGGCGATACCTATACGCAGCCAGCTGGCAGCGGCGGCAACCAACAGTGGGTCGTGACTCAAATCGCGAACCCGTCGGCGGCCGACGAGACGACGATCGCGGTCAGCCCCGACGGGCGCAAGTGGTCGAACGTCACCACACTGCCGAACGATCAGTTCGATGCACTCGCGTACGGCAACGGCACTTGGGTGGCGGTCACGAGAACGCAAGCCGGTGAAGAACTCGGAATCGACACGAGCACCGACCTCAAGAACTGGCACCGGACATTCTCCGCGCCCAGTCTGTTGACGGGAGTCGCGTACGGGAATGGCCATTGGGTCGCGGTTGGCGAAACCAGTGCGACGAACCCGACGGGCGTCGTCTACACGAGCACTGACGCGCAGCACTGGACCGAGTCGTACTCCACTCCTGCGGGCTCGGGCACGATCTTCGCGGCCGTGACCTTCGGCGCCGACCGGTTCATCGCGTTCCAGCAGGGCCAGACGGGCCAGAGCGCGGTGAACGAGATGACGAGTACCGACGGCACGCATTGGAGCAACTGGACGCCGCGCGCGGTCGAAGGCGATATCACGCAGAACGCCGCGTTCGGCAACACCCAATGGGCGAGAACCGCGTATACGACCCAGGGAAACGGAACACCGTTTGTCAGCGTCAGCCCCGACGCCAAGACATGGACCGTGGTCCCGAATTCGCCGCAGGCCGCCGCGATCGGATTCGGGAACGGCATGTTCATGGCCGTCGACAACACGCACCCGCACCCCGAGGAAGACGACGACGGTCCCGTTGTCGCGCAGTTCTCGACGAGCCGCGACGCCAAGACGTGGACCCCCGCAGGCTCGCTTCATCTGCAAACCACTGCGATCGTCTACGGCCCGGTGCCGACGAACACCAAGACGACTCCCGCGCCGACACCCACGACAACTCCGGCCGCACCGGCAACCACCACGCCGCCCGCGACAACTCCGGTCACGTCGCCGCCCGCGAACAACGGCGCCGTGCAGAGCTTCGACTGGAAGAACTACACGTACAAGGACTTCTTCTCATGTCAGGGTGGCGGAAACGTGAAGTACACCAACGGTGAGGTTCACGGAACGGGTGAATTGCAGAACTGCGGTGAAGTCATTTCCGGAGTTGACTTCGCCGACGTCACCGGCGACGGCCAACTCGACGCAATCATCAACTTCACCGGGAGTCAGGGTGGTACTGCGCTCGGAGCTGCTTCGTACACGGGCGTGTTCACGATGAGCTCCGGCCGGCCGGTCAACGTCGCATACCTCGACGGAGCTTCGTTCCCGCCGTACCCCGGTTCGATCACGACGTGGGTTCCCGCGCCCGGACCGAACGACTACGACTGCTGCCCGAGCAACTTCACCAAGACCACATACACGTACTCGAGCGGTTCGAGGAGTTTCGTCAAAGCCTCGACGTCGACCGTTCCCGCGAGCCAGGAACCGAAGCGATAACTACGAAGCGGTGGCAAAGCCGGTGATGTCGTAAACGGTGTTGTCGTTGCTGCCGACGACAACACCGAGACCCGACGCCACCGGCGACGACAGCACGGCTCCGTTCGTCTTGAACGAACCGAGCGATCGGCCCGTACTCGCGTCGAACGCATACACGCGGCCGTCGTTACTGCCGACGACGACCGCGTTGTGAACGACAAGGGGTGACGAGTCGATTCGGTCGGGCGCGACGAACGTCCACGCGGTACGACCGGTCGTCGCGTCGAGCGCGGCGAACTTGCCGGAATCAGTACCGACGAACACCAACCCGTTCGCCACAGCCGGCGAAGACTTCACCGGCGCACCGAGATCCGTGCCCCAACGCGTTTTGCCGGTCGCGATGTCGATCGCGTACACGTCGCCGTCGTTGCTGCCCACGTAGGCGATGCCGTCGACGATCTTGGGCGACGACTGCACCATGTCGCCGGTCGGCAAATGCCAGCGTTGCGCCCCGGTCGCAAGGTCGACGCCGTAGACGTTCTTGTCGTTGCTGCCGAACACGACGACACCGTTCGCGATCGCGGGCGAAGAAACAATCGCCTGCTTGGGCGTGAACGTCCATCGCTTCGCGCCGGTCGCGGCGTCGAACGCGTAGAGCTTGTCGGCGCCGACGACGACGGTGCCGTTGGCCACTGCCGGCCGGGCAACGATCTCGAAGCCGGTCGACGTCTTCCACACGACTTTGCCGCTCGCCAGGTCGAGGTCGTAGACGTAGCCGTCGTTGCTCGCGATGTACACGTTGTTGCCGACGATGGTCGGCGATGATCGGACCGGCCCGCCGGTCGCGAACTTCCAGCGCGGGGCACCCGAACCCGCGTCGAACGCGCGCACAGATTCGTCGTCACTGCCGACGACGACGGTGTCATCGCTGATGGCGGGTGACGAGAACACCGCACCACCAGTAGATGCCGACCATTGCTTGAGCAGCTGCGACCCGTTCCCGATCGGATTCTGGGCCGACCCGCCCGAGTCGGTCTTCGAAGATGGCGAGCCGCCGCGCGACAAGAACGCGAAAACGCCGGCCACTACCGCAACGACGACGACCGCGCCGACGATCAAACGCGCTCGCAATTTTCGACGCGGCGCCGGTTCGGGCGCAGCACCGGCGTCGGTGCGGCCGGTTGCCGCGTCGAGAATCGGACCGGCCTCGCGCAGCTGCACGTCGCCACCCGCAAGCCAATCGTCACCGAGCGACGCGCGCGCGCCAGACGCGAGCGCGACTGCAAACGCCTGCATGTCGACATAACGGGCCGCGGGATCGCGTGCGAGCGCCTTCATCACGACGGTTTCGATCTCGCGATCGACATCGGGGGCGACGTCACGCAAAGGCCGCGCGTCTTCGTTGATACGGCGATTGCACAGCGCGATCGCACCACCAGTCGTGTCGTGCGTAAGTTCGCCGGAAAGCGTTTCGTAGAGCACCGCGGCAAGGCTGTATTGATCGGTTGCCGGCCCGACTGCAGCACCCGCACCGTTGAGCGCGTGCGCCGCCTGCTCCGGTGACACATACGCCGGAGTTCCGAAGAACTCACCGGCTTGGGTGACGTTGATCGTCGTCGCGTCGACGAGGTCAACGCGCGCAACGCCGAAATCGGTGACCTTGAGCGTGCCGTTCTGATCGAACATCAGATTCTGAGGCGTCACGTCGCGGTGCAAGATCCCGAGCAAATGAACGTGGTACAGCCCCGACGCGGCCGCAAGCGTCGCCGCGAGCGCGTTCGGTGGGTCGATTCCGTCGCTCCGGCGATCGGCGAGCGTTCCACCGGGCAGGAGTTCCATCACGAGAAACCGGAGATCGCCCTCTTCGTGATAGTCGTACACACGAACAACGTGCGGGTGGTCGATCTGCGCGAGCACGCGCGCCTCGCGGCGGAACCGGGCGCGATATGCAGCGGTGTCGGAGCCCGCAAGCTGCTTGATTGCGACGGCGCGGCCAAGGTGGCGATGACGCGCGCGCCACACCACCCCGAACTGACCGCGGCCGATCTCGCCCTCGATCTCGTAACCGGGCAGCGCGCCCGCGACGCCCGCGATATCGGTGTTCAACGGCCCGGCCAGTTCACGAACGCGATCGTTGCACAATCACCGACGCGAGCGCTTGCCCTATCGGCACAATCGGTACACGAGTTGCGAACGGTCTACGGTTCCCGTGCGATGAGCAGGCCGCTGCACGTTTCGATCGATGTTGGGCACGGCGAACCCCTCGTCGTACTGCCCGGCTTCGCACTGTCACCGCACGTCTATCGCAAGACGGCCGGATTGCTCGCTCACCGAGGCTGGTTTCGCGTCGTGATGCCGGATATCTATCGCGTCTCGGGCGGTTGGAACGCGACGACGATCTCCGATCGGCTCCTCGCCGTACTCGACGAAAAAGAGTTCACCAGTGTGACGATGATCGCCCATTCGTTTGCGGGCGCGGTGCAACTCGAGTTCGCGACGCGCTGGCCGGAACGCGTCAACGAACTCGTCTTCACCGACACGCTCGCAGCGCGCCGCGAATGGCCGTTAGCGCGCGAAGCAATGCGTCATCCGTTGCGCCTGCTGCGCATGGCGACACCGAGCGCAGCCGCTTCGTTCGACCGGACCATCCTCACCCACCCACGCGAGATCGTGGAGGCGGCGTGGTGGGGGTTCACGAATGGCCGCTCGGCCGAGAGTTCGAAGATCGTCGAAGACGGCATCCCGGCCCATGTGTTGTGGGCCAACCGCGATTCGATCCTTCGCCGCGACGACGGCCGGGCGTTCGCAGAGCAACTCGGTGCGTCGTTCGACGTCGCGCACGTGCGCGGCGATCGGCCCGTCGACCACGACTGGGTGTATCGCCACCCCGAGCTTTTCGTCGACCACGTCGAAGCGCTCGGCTTGGCCGCCTGGCGCCGCAGTTAGGCCGGACGCCGAAGCTCTGCGCAGCGCGGCGAGCAGCTGCCGATTCGCGAGCTGTTTGCGATCCCCGATAATTGCGTTCTCAAGTATGAATCGGCGGTTACGGTCTGGGCATGAACGAAGCCGAAACGGCAAAGCTTCTCGATGCTTTCGGCACCGCTTGGAACGACCACGATCTCGACGCCGCGCTGGCGCTGACGACGGACGACATCGTGTTCGAGAGCACGAGCCCGTCGCCCGACGGCGAGCGGGCCGAAGGTCGGCCCGCAGTCCGGGCCGCGTGGGAGCCGATCTTCGCCGACACGAACGCGCGCTTCGAGACCGAAGAGCTCGTGATTGCCGGCGACCGCGCGTTCTCGCGTTGGACGTACCGCTTCGTCGGCGGCCACGTGCGCGGCGTCGACGTCTTCACGTTTCGCGACGGGCTCGTGGCCGAAAAGCTCTCGTACGTGAAGGGCTGATCCTGTGGCGGATGCCCCGATCTTGCACTTGTCGATACCGGTCGGTGACCTCGACGAGAGCCGCGCGTTCTACGTCGACGTGCTCGGGTGCTCGCTCGGACGAGTGCGAGACGACTTCGTCGACGTGTGGTTCTACGGCATGCAGGTGACGTTGCACGACCGGCCGTCGGAGTTGTCGCCACCCGGCGTGCGGCACTTCGGAGTGACGCTGCCGATCGACGACTTGCGCGCATTGGTCGACCGGTTGGACGGCCGCGTCGAATGGATCGACACGCTGACCACGGAACACGCGGGGACGGCGCGCGAACAGACCAAGTCCAAGCTGGCCGACCCGAGCGGCAACGTCATCGAGTTGAAGGCGTACGGCGACGCCGACGCAGCGCTGGAGCGGCCGGGCAGCCCGCCCGCGCCGCGGTAGTTGAGAGCGCGCACGCCGAGGCCGACAATGGAGGCGTGCCCCAGGACCGGGCGACCGTCGATCGCCTCGTTGCCGAAGCATTGGAGGCCGCGCGACCGAGGCGCGCAGTTGCGTTTGCCCGCCCGTCCTCGAACGGCGGGATGCGGGCCGAGCTCGAGTTGGTGATGAACCTCGCGGCCCTCGCCAACTCGGGTGGCGGCGCGGTTGTCGCGCGCGACACGCCTGCACTGACTGCACTCGGCGCCGCGGGCGCGCAAGCCGCGCTCGAGATGTACACCGGCGAACACATCGACGTCGACATGCGAACCGAACGGGTCGACGAACGCGACGTCGTGGTCTTTGTCGTCGAAGGGCGTCCGGACACGCCGGCCGTCTTCGAAAAGATGGGCGCGTGGCACGACGACGCGGGTGTCGAACACGTTGTGTTCGAACGCGGCACCGTGTTCTTCCGGCACGGGCGAAACTCCGACCCTGCCAACGCGCGCGACATGCATCGCTTCGCGGAACGCGTCACGCGCCAACAGCACCGCGCGTGGGAGACCAACGTGAAGAAAGCCGCCCACGCGCCGGCCGACGCAGACGTCTACGTCGTCCGCCGTAAGGCAACCGATACGGGAACGCTTGCGCAGGTGCGCGTCGTCGACGATCCGAACGCGCCTGCCGTCGCGCGCACCGACTTCGACATCACGCACCCGTACCGCCAGCGCGAAGTTGTCGACATGTTGAACGCGCGCGCCGGCGAACACATCGCGACGGGCTACGACGTGCAATGCGTGCGCAAGGCGTTTCACACCGACGAGCGGCCCGAGTTCTTCCACAGGCCGAAGTTCGGATCGCCGCAATACAGCGAGGCGTTCGTCAACTGGATGCTCGACGAGTACCGGCGCGATCCGGCCTTTTTCGAGCTCGCCAAGCACATCGTCCGGCCTCCGAAGCCCCTCCCACCTGCGGAAGAAGCCGGGTAGCTCAACCGTCCGGTGAACTCGTCCGATGGAGAGGCGTGGTCCAAGTCGCGCCAAAGCGGGACACGGACGTCGACCATGCCGAGGCTCAGGATGTCCTCGCGCGCCTCGAGCGCTATATCTCAGAGCATCCGGGATTCCCCGCGCCCGCACGCGCCCGCGACTGGAACATCGAGTCGCGCGCTCGCGAAGACGAGGAAGACGACAACGATTCGATCGGGCTCATCCTCGCGGCCGCAGCCCAACCGGCCGCGCTCGTTTGTTGCCTGTTGGTGATCTTCGCGTTCGAACACTTCAACCACGGAGTTGCGACGTTGGCCGCGTTCGCCGCGGCCGGGGGCACCAGCTATGCGATCCTGCGGAAGATCCCGCTGTCGATCGCGTGCACCGTCGGCATCCTCGTCGGCCTCGCCATCGCCCGCCTCTCATAGATGCGTCGTTCTGCCCGCCTGAGACAGGCAATACGACGCATCGGAAACTAGGCGGTGGTGTTGACGTTGGTGCCGGAGTTCGAACCGGTCCACCAGCTGGATTCGTCGAAGGGGTTGAACGAGTACTGCGGATACGGCACCACGGTGCCGGTCGCGGTCGTGTAACCCTGCGGCGCGCTCGGCGCGCGGCCGGAAGACTGCGCGGCCGGCGCGCCGGACCATGTCGACTGATCGAACGGATTGAACGAGAACTGCGGTGTCACCGCGGCGGGCGTCGGCGTCGCCGGCGCGTTGGCCGCCCGCTCCGATCCCGGCGTTTGACTGCCGTCCCAGTTCTGCAACTGCAACAACAACGCCGGATCGTTGAACAAGCTGCTCGACGCCGCGGTCGGTGTGAAGCCGATCAGGTCGCTGGGCTCACCCGACACGCCGCTGAACAGCGCGGAGTCGTTCTGCTGCTGCGACTGCAGCATCTGCACCATCGGCGAGTTCGTGACCCCTGCGAACGACGAGGCGTTGCCAACAGCCGAAACATCCATCACGGAGAGTGTCGGCGCGCGAAGCCCGGAAGCTGAAGTGACTAGAGCAACAGTTCAGCCATCTGGATGCCGTTCAGGGCGGCACCCTTCAAGACGTTGTCGCCCGTGACCCACAGGTCGAGGGTTCCCGGCTCCGACGGGTCTTCCCGGATACGCCCCACCAGGATCGGGTCGATGCCGGCCGCGTCCTGCGGGGTCGGGATCCCGTCACCGTCGTCGATCAACCGAACGCCGGGCGCATCTCGCAGCAGCGAAACGGCCTCGGCCTTCGACATCGGCCGGTGGAAGCGCACATTCGCCGACACGGAATGGCCGACGTAGACCGGCACCCGCACGCACGTGACCGTGCACTTGATCTCGTCGTCGTGGAGGATCTTGCGCGCCTCGCGCACCATCTTCCATTCCTCCGACGTGTAGCCGGCTTCTTTCACCGACCCGGCGAGCGGGATCACGTTGCCGGCGATCGGCTTCGACCACACCTCGCCTTCGACGAGCGGCTGCCCGAACGTTGCCGCGCGCGCCAAGTCGGCGGAACGGCCGTCGAGCTTCGTCCATTGCGCGTCGAGTTCGTGCAGACCCGGTTGCCCCGCGCCCGACACGGCTTGATACGTCGACACGACCATGCGGTCGATGCGCGCGGCGCGGTGCAGCGGCGCCAACGCCATCAGCGGAACCGTCGTCGTGCAGTTGGGACTCGACGCGATACCGCGCCGCATCTGCTGCATGTCTTCCGGGTTGACTTCGGCGAGCACGAGCGGCACGTCGGGGTCCATGCGAAACGCGCCCGACTTGTCGATCACCTTCGCGCCGGCGTCAACCGCGCGCGGCGACCATTCGGCCGAGATCGGATCGTCGACGTCGACGATCACCAAGTCGAGACCGTCGAAACAACCGTCGCGCAAGACCTCACACGTGACCTCGCCGCCCTTGAACGCGAGCTTGCGCCCTTCCGAACGCGGCGACGCGTACACGCGCAACTCGTCGATCGGAAAGTTGCGCTCGTCGAGCAAACGCAGGAACTCGGTGCCGACCATGCCTGTGGCACCCATCACACCGATTCTCATTGTTCGCGCTCCAACTCGAACGCCGCGTGCAGGGCGCGCACCGCGCGCTCGACGTCGTCTTCGGCGACAACGCACGAAATGCGAATCGTCGACGTGCTGATCATCTCGATGTTGATGCCTTCAGTTGCGAGGACTTCGAACATTTTGGCGGCGATGCCCGGATGCGTCTTCATGCCGGCACCGACCAGTGAAACCCGGCCGATCTTTTCGTCGGTGCGGTAGCCGTGCGCGTCGGTGTCGACGACGACTTTCTCCAAGCATTGACCGGTCTTGCCGATGTCGGAACGCGGCACCGTGAACGAAATGTCGGTGTGACCAGCGGTCGAAACGTTCTGCACGATCATGTCGACGTTGACACCGGCATCGGCGAGATCGCGAAACACGGTTGCCGCGACACCGGGCCGGTCGGGTACTTGCTCGATCGTCACCTTCGCTTCGCTGATGTCGTGCGTGACGCCCGAGATGATTGCTTGTTCCATCGACTCGGCCGTCGCCATGTCGTCCTCCTCTGTCACCCACGTTCCGGGCGCCCACGTGAAACTCGAACGCACGTGCACCCGCACGCCGTGATTACGAGCGAACTCGACCGACCGCAGCGCGAGCACGCGCCCGCCAGTGGCCGCCATCTCCAACATTTCGTCGAACGAGACACGCGCCAACTTGTGCGCAGTCGGGCAGACGCGCGGGTCGGCGGTGTACACGCCTTCGACGTCGGTGTAGATCTCGCACACCTCGGCGCCCAGCGCGGCCGCCAACGCGACCGCAGTCGTGTCCGAGCCGCCGCGGCCCAGGGTGGTGATGTCGCGTGCGGTCGACACGCCTTGGAAGCCGGCGACGATCGCCACCTTCCCGGCGCCGATCGCTTCCCGAATGCGGTCACCGCGAACTTCGATGATCTTGGCCCGCTCGTGCTCGGTGTCGGTGAGGATGCCGGCCTGGCTTCCGGTGAAGCTCACCGCGGGCTGGCCCATGTCTTCGACGGCCATCGTCAGCAGCGCCATCGAGATCCGCTCGCCCGCGGTCAGGAGCATGTCCATCTCGCGGCCACCAGGCCGTTCGGCGACATCGTGGGCGAGGCGCACCAGCTGGTCGGTCGACTTGCCCATGGCCGACACGACGACCACGACGTCGTCGCCCGCCCGGCGGGTCCGCACGACGTGGTCGGCGACCGCGCGGATGCGATCCGGGTCGGCGACCGACGTCCCGCCGTACTTCTGAACTACGAGCATGGCTCCCTCGCTGCGCCGTCCGTGGCTTCGCTGCGTCCGCCGCAAATGCCACGGCCAACCAGGGTACCGGCGCCCCGGCCCGCGTCCGGAAGGGTTTCAGACGCATGGCTCCCTCGCTCCGCCGTCCATGGCTGCGCTCCGTCCGCACTTCCCCATGTAGATTTCTCCGCCGTGCCCAGCGCCGACAAACGGCAACGCAAGAAAGAGAACGCGCGCCAAGCGCGCGAGGCCCGGGAGGCCGCGGTCAAACGCAGCCGTCGGATGAAGACGATCCGCAACGTCGGCATCGTCGTCGTGGTGTTCGTGATCGTCATCGTGCTGATCAACGTGTTCAGCAGCGGGTCGAGCAAGAAGTCGCCGACGACGACGACGACGATCGTGACGCCCGCGACGACGATTGCGCCGAAGACGAGCACGACGGTCGGCCCGAAGACCAGCACGACCGCCGCGCCCGCGACGACCGTTCCGGTCTCGGCGCCGTAATCAGCCCGCGCTCACCAACTCGTGTAAATCGATCGCGGCGCCGGCCTTGACGACCTTCGGCTTGGCGTCGTTGCGGTAAAGCGTCACTCGGTTGCGGCCCGCCACCGACCACGAACCGTTCCCCGCTCGCAACAACGCGGTCTGTTCGTCGATACCGGCCAGCACCGCGTTCGCCGACAACAGGTCGATGGAACGCTCGCGGATGTGATCGGCCGCGGTGCCGTGATACGGAAATACGGCGAGTCCTTGCACGAGCCCGAGCCCGACGGTGTACGCACCGCCGCGCGGATCGACCATCGGGTCGCACAAGACCGTTCCCGCGTCGCCCGACGCGGCAACGACCGCGCCGTTGTCGTGCGCGTAGACGAGGCCGCCGTAGAACGCGCTCCCCTTCAACACGGACCGGAGATGCAACGGCGAGCCGCCCGCGAGGTACACGAACTTCGCATGCCGGGCCGCGCTCACGTTCTTGTCGACTTCGGCGTCCCGGCGGTTCAAGACCATGAGGCCCCGCGTGCGAACGCCGAGGCCTTCGAAGTCAGCGCGCCGCTCGTTCCACGACGCTTTCGGGGTTTTCGAACGCGGCCGCGGTCGGCAGGATCACGACCTCGTCCGCCCCTGACTCCTCGAGCAGCGCCGTGTCGAACTCCCGGCACGGCTCGGTCCATTCGTTCCCGCCGACGAGCGCCAATGTCCCCCGTTTTGCCACGGTTGCGATCCTACGACCTGGCTGAAACGTCTTACCGGCCGGTAGCCTGACCGCTTCCGAAGAGGGGGAGTAATGACGGTGAAGCGCGTCGGAATTGTTGGCTCGGGGATCATGGGCTCGGGCATTGCCGAAGTCGCGGCCAAGGCCGGCTTCGAGGTCGTACTGCGCAGCCGGGCGCAGAGCACCGCCGACGCCATGGTCGCCGGGCTCGAGAAGTCGCTCGCGAAGCAAGTCGACCGCGGCAAGCTCGAAGCCGCGGAGCGCGACACCGTGCTCGGCCGCGTCCGCGCCGTCACCGACCTGCGCGAACTCAGCGAATGCGACCTGGTGATCGAGTCGATCGTCGAAGACCTCGAAACCAAGAAGCACCTCTTCACCGAACTCGACCGCATCTGCCCCGAGCACGCGATCCTCGCCACCAATACGTCGACGCTGCCCGTCGTCGAGATGGCGATGAATACGGGCCGGCCCGAGAAGGTCTGCGGGATCCACTTCTTCAACCCGGCGCCGATGATGGCGCTCGTCGAAGTGGTGCGGGCTATCACGTCGAGCGACACGACGATCGACGACGCGGTCGCGTTTGCAACGACCTGCGGCAAGAACGCGGTGCAGGTGAAAGACCAAGCCGGGTTCATCGTCAACGCGCTGCTCTTCCCGTACCTCAACAACGCGGTCGCGCTCTACGACGCCGGCGTTGCTTCGCGCGACGACATCGACGCCGCGATGAAGGGCGGCTGCAACTTCCCGATGGGGCCGCTCGAATTGCTCGACCTCGTCGGGCTCGACACGAGCTTGTCGATCCTCGAAGCGCTGTACACCGAGTTCAAGGACCCGAACTACGCACCCGCCCCGCTGTTGCGCCGCATGGTGAGCGCGGAGCGGCTCGGTCGTAAAACCGGCGTCGGCTTCTACGAGTACAAGCGCTGAGTCGAGCCCATCGCATTTTCACCTACGTCGCGATCGTCGTCGCGACGTTCGCGATCGTCGTCGGTGTCGCGCTCGTTCTGAAACATCGTCACGCGAGTCCGTCGGCATTGGCGCGCAACGGCCCGTATGTCGCCGACGCCGCGAACCCGAACGACCCGCACAACAAGTATTCGCACTGGCACGCGGCGCTCGGCGTCTACGACTGCGACCACTGGATGGGCGACGCGACCGGCCCGGGCATTTGGAAGTGGCCGCACACGACCCCAGCGGGCGCGCCCGGGCAGGCGACGAACCCGGCTCGGTACGCGGGGCTGCACAGCCACGACGACGGCATCATCCACATGGAGCCGCAATCCGCGAGTGAGGCCGGCGCCAACGCGACCGTCGGGCGTTATTTCACGTACGGCGGGTGGGAGCTCAGCGCGACCGACTTCACGTTCCTCGACACCACGGTTTCCAACGTTCAAGTCTGCGACGGCAAGCCCGCATCGGTGGTGTGGGCGGTCGACGGGCAAACGAAACACGGCAATCCGGCCGCCTGGCGCCTCCATGACGGCGAGGTCGTCGTGATCGCGTTCGTGCCCAAGGGCACCACGATCAACAGCCTCGGCGCGCCGCCTTCGGTCACGAACTTGCAACTGCTGGTCGGCGACCCGAACCGCGGCCACTAAAGACCCGACCTCGCTCCGCAGACCTGCACATGACGAGGGCGCGCGCACCGGTGGTTGCATCGGCCCATGCACCGGTGCAGGCACGCGTGAACACCACGAAATCCGCACCCAACCTCGGCGAGCCCAGCCTCCGATTTCTGTGAGCCCGCTCAATCCGGGACAATGGAGAGATGGCCGACCGTCCGTGGTTGATCCGCACCTACTCGGGCCACTCCTCGGCGCGGGCGTCGAACGAGCTTTACCGCACCAATCTCGCCAAGGGTCAGACCGGCCTCTCGGTGGCGTTCGACCTCCCGACCCAAACCGGCTACGACCCGGACCAGCCCCTCGCCCGGGGTGAGGTCGGCAAGGTCGGCGTACCCGTGCCGCACCTCGGCGAGATGCGCGCGCTGTTCGACCAGATCCCGCTGGGCGAGATGAACACGTCGATGACGATCAACGCGACTGCGATGTGGCTCCTCGGCATGTACCTCGCGCTGGCCGACGAACAGGGCGTGCCGTACGAACAGCTCGCAGGCACCACGCAGAACGACATCTTGAAGGAGTACTTGTCGCGCGGCACGTACATCTTCCCGCCCGAAGCATCGAAGCGGCTGACGGTCGACCTCATCGTCTACACGGTGAAGCACGTTCCGAAGTGGAACCCCATCAACGTGTGCCCGTACCACTTGCAAGAGGCGGGCGCGACGCCTGTGCAAGAGCTCGCATACGGGCTTGCGAACGCGATCGCGGTGCTCGACGCTGTGCGCGACTCGGGTCAAGTTCCCGAAGACGAGTTCCACGAAGTCTTCGGTCGCATCTCGTTCTTCATCGACGCGGGTGTCCGCTTCGTCGAAGAGATGTGCAAGATGCGCGCGTTCACGAAGATGTGGGACCGCATCGGCAAGGAGCGTTACGGCGTCACCGACGACAAGCTCCGGCGGTTCCGTTACGGGATGCAGGTCAACTCGCTCGGACTGACCGAAGAACAGCCCGAGAACAACGTGCAACGCATCGTGCTCGAGATGCTCGGCGTCACGCTTTCCAAGGACGCGCGGGCGCGCGCGATTCAGCTGCCGTGCTGGAACGAAGCGCTCGGTTTGCCCACCCCGTGGGACCAGCAATGGTCACTCCGCATTCAGCAAGTGCTCGCGTACGAATCCGATCTTCTCGAGTACGGCGATCTGTTCGAAGGTTCGGTCGTCGTCGAGAAGAAGGTCAACGAACTGATCGAAGCAGCCGAAGCCGAGTTGCAATGGGTGCTCGACGGCGGCGGCTCGTTTGCAATGATCGACGCGATGAAGGGCCGGCTCGTGCAAGCGCACGCCGAGCGCGTCCGCCGGATCGAGTCGGGCGATCTGAAGGTCGTCGGCGTGAACTCGTTCACGGAATCCGAACCATCGCCGCTCGCCGACATCGCCCAGCGCGGCGGCATTGTGACCGTCGACCCCGCGGCCGAACACGCGCAGGTCGACGCGATCAAAGCGTGGCGCTCGGCTCGCGACCAAGCGGCCGTCGACCGCGCGCTCGAAACGCTGGTCGCGATCGCGCGCACGAATGAAAATCTCGTTCCCGCCACCATCGCGCTCGCACGTGCCGGGGGAACCGTCGGCGAATGGGCGGGCGCGCTGCGCGACGTGTTCTCGGAGTACCGCGCGCCCACGGGCGTGAGCGCCGTCGCGGTGAAGCCGAACGCCGAAATGGAAGACGTGCGGGCCGCCGTGCAGGCCGTGGCCCAAGGCGCGGGCGGACCGATCCGTTTGCTGGTCGGCAAGCCTGGCCTCGATGGTCACTCGAACGGCGCCGAACAGATCGCGGTCGCGGCGCGCGATGCCGGGATGGAAGTCGTCTACCAGGGCATTCGTCTGACGCCCGCCGAAATCGCGGCGGCCGCTCGCGACGAGGACGTCGACGTGGTCGGACTTTCGATCCTTTCGGGATCGCACCTCGCGCTCGTGCCCGAGACGATCGACAAATTGCGCAGTGCCGGCGTGACCGCGCCAGTCGTGGTCGGCGGGATCATTCCTGACGCGGACCGCGCGCAACTCGAGGCCATGGGCGTGGCCAGCGTGTATACGCCCAAGGATTACCGGTTGGCGCAGATCATGCGGGACATTGCCGAACTGGCTGCCAAGCACCGGAGCACTCCTCAGGCAGGGGTCGGGAGTAGCCGATGAAGGCTCCGATGCACGATTCAAGAATCGTCGTAACTGTCGCGGCCGGTGTGGTCGCGCTGGCGGCCGGCACAGCCGGCGCCGCGACCCAGGAACCGTTGTTCGCGGTCGTCGCGGGTGTGGCCGGCGTTGTCGCCGCGATCGCCGGCGTCGGCATCGGCGCGCGCGCCGCGAAGACAAAGACAAGCTCGTGCAAGCCGAAGACGAGATTCGTGCCGTGCGGCGCGAGCTCGCGTCGATCAACGCGGTGCTGCAAGAAGAAGCGAGCCGGCGCGCCGCCGAAGATGAACTCGGCACTTCGATCGAAGACGACGCACGTGCGCGTGGTGAGCAAGCATTCGACGCCGCAACCGGCCTCTACGACGAGAAGTACTTCGCGGTCTTGGTCCAACAGCAAGTCGCGGCGGCCCGCCGCTCGTTGCGCCCGATTTCGGTGATCATTTTCGAGATCGACAGCTTGGGCGACGCCGACCGCGACACGCGCTTGCAAGCGCTCGGCGTCGTCGGCGACGTCGTTCGCCGGACCTTGCGCGAGAGCGACGCCGCCTGCCGGCTCGGCGATCTCATGGTCGGCGCCATTCTCGAAGACACGCCCGAAGCCGGCGCGGTGTGGGCTGCCGAACGTGTGCGCGGCACGCTCCTTGCGTCGCCGGTCGGTGATGCGCTGACCCTCTCGGCGGGCGTCGCCTGTTATCCGACGCACGCCCTCGGTGCGGCCGAGCTCGTGCACCAGGCGAGCCGGGCTCTCGAAGAAGCCCGGGCCCGGGGCCGCGACCGCGTCGAACTCGCGCCCGAAGCGAGCCAATAGCGCCCGTCTGAAGCTCAGGGCCCGGCGGCCGCCGCCGATCCTTGGAGTATGGGTCCAAAAGCCCACCAACTGCTGGCAGGAAAACGAGCGCGGGGCGCTCAATTTGCTGCCATCTGTTGGAGGGGTGTGGCGATTGTCGTGGCGGTCCTCCTGCCCGCGCTCGCGGGTCTGTCGAGCGCGCACGCGGCGACGGCCAGTTCGTCACCGACGACAACGGCGTCGAGCTCGACGACCACCGCTCCCGCGTCGACGACGACACTCACGCGCCCGGCACCGACGACAATTACGAGTCCGACCGTCTCCTACGTCCCGGCGCCCGCGACGATCGCGGCGACGACGACCACGCGCTCGAGCACGACGTCGACATCGTCGACGATCGTGCCCGCGACAACCCCGGCACCGGCGGGCACGGCCACGCCGATCGCCGCGGTCGTACCCGCGTTGCCGGCAAGCCAAGGCGGCAGCAACACGGGTGGCGTGATCGGCACGCTCTTGATCTTGTTGGTGCTCGCCGGCGCGCTCGGCGGCGTCGCGTATTACTTGCGGAAGCGAAGCCGGCGCAACGAAGACGATCCGTTGCCAACGTAGTTACGGTTCGAGCTCGCGCAGCACTTCGTCGGTATCGGCACCGAGCGCGCGTCCCGGCCAACGCAGCTCGGCCGGTGTCCGCGAAAGACGCGCGGCCGGACCTTGTTGCACGATGCCGCCCACGGTCGGGAACATCTTGCGTTCGCCAACGTGGGGATCGCGCAACAGCTCGCGCATCGTGTACACGGGCGCGATCGCGGCCTGTGCTTCCTCGAACTGTGCAAGCACGTCGGCCGATCGGCGGGCGCCCACCCACGCGCGCACCGCGGCGTCGAGTTCGTCGCGGTGCCGGGCGCGCGATTCGAACGTTGCGAACCGCTCGTCGCCTTCGATGCCGAGCAACGTCAGCACGCGATGCGCGACCGATTCCGCCGACGTCGAGATTGCGATCCACTTGCCGTCGGAACACTGATAGGTGCCGCGCGGGACCGAATACGGGATGCCCGATCCCAGGCGCGGCTGGTCGTAGTCGAGGTGCGCGGCGGCCGACGGGAGCGCCGACATCAATTGCACCATCGACTCGAGCAGGTTCACGTCGACGATCTGTCCTTCGCCGGTTTGGTCGCGATGCCGGAGCGCGACCATCACTGCGAACGCGCCCGCGAGCGCCGTCACTTCATCCGTCAGCGCGATCGGCGGCAACAACGGCGCGCCGTCTGGTTCGCCGTTGATTGCCGCAAAGCCGCTCATCGCTTCCGCCATCGTTGCGAAGCCGGGCCGCGACGCGTACGGGCCGTCCTGACCGAAGCCGGAAACGCGGAGCAGCACGAGACCGGCGTTGCGTGCGAACAACACGTCGGGGCCGAGGCCGAGGCGCTCGATCGTGCCGGGCCGGAAGTTTTCGATCAACACGTCGACACGGTCGACAAGCCGCAACAACGCATCGCGTCCGTCGTCGGTTTTCAGGTCGAGCACAATCGCGCGTTTGTTCCGCCCGAGCAGTTTCCACGTATACGAATCGGGGTCGCCGGGCGGGAACCAACCCATGCGGCGCACGCCGTCACCCGCGGGCGCCTCGACCTTGACGACATCCGCCCCGAAATCGGCGAGGTGCCGGGCCGCGCCGGGCCCGGCAAACACCGTCGCCAAATCGAGGACGCGTAACCCCGCGAGCGCTTGCATCAGAACGAATGCACGAAGCAGCGATCGTCGAGCGTTCCCAACGCGTAGTCGCGATACAAGCCCGCGAACATGTTGCGCGTTTTCTCGGTCCACGCGAGTGCGTCGGGAGCATCGATACGGCGCGTGACCTGCGTGTATCCGTGGTCGTAGATGCGGTATTCGGCCCACGCGCCGGGGTAATCCTTCACGCACGCGATCTCGACAATCGGCACGTTGCGCGCTTGTTCGAAGTGGCGTGTGCGAGTGCGGTGAGTGTGTCCGGCGAAATAGCCGGCGATCGATTCGCGCCGCGCGATTACTGCACAGAGCGCTTCGCTGTCGTCGGGATTGATGCCGAAGTACTCGTCGTTGCGCTCGTCCGAGCTCGGGTCCCAGGGGTGATGGTGTCCGAACACGAGCATCGGTTTCGTCGATTCCGCGGCGAGCGCGTCGAGCCATTCGAGCTGCGCCGATGAAACGCGTCCCCGGTCGGTTCCCGGCCGAACGGTGTCGAGCACCGCGAGCGTCACACCGGGCGTTTCGACGACGAACGGCCCGGTGGCGGCAATGGTTTCCGTGATCATCGCGTCGTGGTTGCCGCGCACGTGATGCATGCGCGCGCCCAGGCGCGAATACGCGTGCAGGAACGCTTCGTACTCCGGTTCGGAGCCCTTGTCGGTGAGGTCGCCCTTGACGACGACGGCGTCGGGTTCGAGGCGCGCGATGGCGTCGATCGCGCCGCGGTTCATCACTTCCGGGTACGGCTCTTCGCCGGGCGCGGCAGTGAACACGGGCCCGAGCTCTTCCGGAGTTCCGAGCAAGCCGCATTCGGTCTCACCGAAATGCACGTCGTTGACAGTGGCGACGGTCGCCAGGCGTTTTCCGCCCGGCGGTGTCAGCGTGGTGACCGAGCCGGGCAGCAGCGCAGACGGCTCGGTGCCGTCGACGCGCACCGAATAGGTCGTGGCCGGTTCGAGCCCGGTGACGCGCGCGTAGTGAATCGGGCCGTTCGTAACGACGCTTTTCTCGCCGATACTGGTTTCGATCTCACGCGCATCGTCGGTGCGGAACGTGACGACGACTTCGTCGTCGGCAACTGTGAAGAGCTCGGGATCGAGGATCAAGTGCGAGACCGGCGGCCCAACCGGCCGCTCAGACGCCAGGGGCCGCGCTGCAAGAGTGCGCGCTGCGCCGAGCGACGCGACGCTTCGACCCACATGCTGAGCGTGTCGTCGTTCGACTCGACGGCCGCACCGGCCGCGCGCCGCTGCTCGTCGAGCAGCGCCGTAACCGCGGCAATCGCGGCGACCTCTTCCGGCGAAGGACTCATAGGGGCGAGTTCCCGTGCTTGCGCGCCGGCAACTGCTCGCGCTTGGTGCGCAACATGTTCAACGCCTGTACGAGCAGCTTGCGCGTGTCGCGCGGGTCGATGACGTCGTCGATGTAGCCGCGCTCAGCTGCTTGATACGGGTTCATGAAGCGGTCTTCGTATTCGAGGACCAACTCGGCGCGGCGTGCGACCGGGTCGGGCGCGACGTCGATGTCCTTACGGAAGATGATGCTCGCGGCGCCGTCGGCGGCCATGACCGCGACCTCGGCCGACGGCCACGCGAACGCGATGTCGGCACCGATCGATTTCGAGTTCATGACGACGAACGCGCCGCCGTAACCCTTGCGCGTGATGATTTGGATCCGCGGCACGGTCGATTCGCAAAACGCGTACAACAACTTGGCGCCGTGCCGGATGATGCCGCCGTATTCTTGATCGGTCCCGGGCAAGAACCCCGGCACGTCGACGAATGTGACGAGCGGGATGTTGAACGCGTCGCACGTCCGCACGAAGCGCCCCGCCTTCTCCGACGCGTCGATGTCGAGACTGCCCGCGAGCACTTGCGGCTGGTTGCCGACGATGCCGACGACGTGACCGTCGAGCCGGGCGAACCCGCACACGATGTTCATGGCCCAGAGCGGAAAGTATTCGAAGAAATCGCCGTCGTCGACGATCTCGGCGATGACCTTCTTCATGTCGTACGCGCGGTTCGACGACTCGGGAATCAGTTCGAGCAAGCCGTCGCACCGGCGTTCCGGATCGTCGGCCGGTTCGAAGTACGGCGGATCTTCGAGGTTGTTCGCAGGCAGGAACGAAAGCATGTAGCGCACCATTTCGATGCACGTCGGCTCGTCCTCGGCGAGGAAGGTCGCGACGCCCGACTTCGTTGCGTGCGTCAGCGCACCGCCGAGTTCCTCGTGCGTGACGTCTTCACCCGTCACGGTCTTCACGACGTCGGGACCCGTGATGTACATGTTCGACACGCCCTTCACCATGAAGATGAAGTCGGTCATTGCCGGCGAGTACACCGCGCCACCTGCGCATGGCCCGAGGATCACCGAGATCTGCGGGATGACACCCGACGCTTTCACGTTGCGGAAGAAGATGCCGCCGTAACTCGCGAGCGACACGACACCTTCTTGAATGCGCGCGCCGCCACCGTCGTTGAGGCCGACCAGCGGCGCGCCGGTCGACTCGGCGAGATCCATCACCTTGTGGATCTTCTCGGCGTACACCTCGCCGAGCGCGCCGCCGAAGATCGTGAAGTCTTGGCTGAACACGAAAATCTTGCGGCCGTCGACGGTTCCCCAACCGGTGACCACACCGTCGGTGAGCGGTCGGTTGTTTTCGATCCCGAAGCCGTGGGCGCGGTGCCGCGCCAGCATGTCGAGTTCGACGAACGAGCCCGGGTCGAGCAACAAGTCGATGCGTTCGCGCGCCGTGAGCTTGCCGCGGTCGTGCTGGCGCCGGACCGCGGCCTCGGAGCCCGGCTGGCGCGCCTCTTCCTTCAGCTTGGCAAGCTGTTCGAGACGTTCCTCGATCGGATGCACGGACGGCGGGATCTCTTCGGCCATGGCCAAAGATTATCGGTCGCCGCCCTGATCAGGCGCTCCGCGTGAACTGGTCGGCCGAGAAGGAGAACCTTTCGCAAGCGCGTCGCTCATCCGAGCAGTGCTGCGCCGTATGCGTCGTAGATGCGTCCGCTCTGCTCGGCGCGTTCTCGCCCGCACGCGAGCTGGAACGCCGAAATGCCACCCGGCTCCCACGGGGTGACCGAACCCATTTCGATCGCGCGCTCCGATTTCGGTGCGATCCCGAGTTCGGCGCGCACCTCGTCGACCGGCCGGCGCGCGTCGAAGAAGTAATCGCGCTCCAAGAAGTCGATGCCGTTCCCGGCGTGGGCCGCGCAGAGCGCGCCGCGCCGCATGGCGTCGGCCATGCGCACTGCCATTCCCTCGTGCGAGAGGTGGCCGCGGTCGTACTCGAACAAGCCGGCGCCGCGCGCGAGGTAGCCGGTTTCGAACAGGCCGATGACCATCGCGAGCAACGAAAACGCGCGGGGATCGTCGTTCGCGCGCGAGATGAACGTGAAGACTTCGAGCTCACATTCGACGGTCGAGCCGTAATCGGCGAGCACGTGTACCCAATCGTGTTGCGCGAGCAGCGGCGGCGCACTGCCGGGCCGGCCGGGAAACACGAAGCCGCGCGCGTCGTAGAACTTGACGACTTCGCGTCCGAGTGATCCCTCGGGCAGATCGCGCAGTGATTCCCAATCGCGCGCCATGGCTTCGTCGGAGACGACGGTTTGCCACGCGTCGTCGAGGGCGCGCGACGAGTGCAAGACCTCGGCTCGCGTCGGTTCCCAGCCGTTCATGTAGCCGCTGCGCTCGAAGTCGATGAGCGCGAGGCCGAGGCTCCCGTGCGCGTAGTCCTGGGCGACGCGCAGCATGTCGTTCGACACGCCCAGTTCGTTGGCGTACTCCTCGATGGCATCGACGACCGACTCCGGGAGCGGCGAAAGCACGAGCGCGCACACCAACATGAACTGCAACATGCGTTGCCGCCAGAGCGCGTCCCGCTGCGCGACCGCGCGCGCAAACTGTTCCGCCGAAAGCCGCGGCACGTGTTCGACCGGCACGACGAAGCCGGTCATCGATTCGAGCGTGGCCTCCATGATCATGCGCTGCAGGCTTGTGAACTGGCCGTCGACGGCGACTGCACCCGCGACACCACCCGCGATGATCCGCGCTTCTTCGGCGTCGGGCGGTCCTTGCTTTGCCTCGGCGGAGGTAGGGATCGGGACGGGCATGAGGGCTCCCAAGGTAGGCGCGCGTACCGAGCCTTCCCGTCCCCCGAACCGAACTATTCCTGGACGAGCTCGATGAGCGTGCCGAACGCCGTCTTCGGGTGCACGAACGCGACGGTGGTTCCGCGGCTTCCGGGCCGGGGCGCTTCGTCGATCACTCGGTAGCCGTGCTCTTTCACTGACTCGAGCGCGGCCGCGCAGTCGTCGACCCGATAGCCGACGTGGTGGATCCCCTCGCCCTTGGTTTCCAGGTATTTGGCGACCGTCGAGTCAGGCCGGCTGGGCGTGAGCAGCTGGATATACGAATCCGCGACCTTCAACAACGCCTCTTCGACACCGTCGCGCTCGACCACCTCGCGGTGCTCGACCTCGCACCCGAACGTGTCGCGGTAATAGTCGATGGCCGCCTCGAGATCGTTGACGGCGATGGCGACATGGTCGATCTCGGTGAGCAACATGACGCGGGATTGTAGGGTCGGCGCAGTGGCGGCGACGAGTGCGGGGAATTCGGCGCGGGACCGATTGATCGCGAGGTTGCTGCTTTGCGCCCTCGCGCTACCGGTCGTGGTCCTGGCGGTGCGTGCGCTCTCGTCGCACTGGATCTCGTACTCCGACTATTCGGCGATCGAGTTGCGCACGCGCGCCGTCGGAACCGGTGCGACGCCGCTCATCGGCCCCTTCTCGCGCTACGGCTGGAGCCATCCCGGCCCGCTGCTCTTCTACGCGCTGGCGTTGCCGTACCGGTTACTCGGCGAACACGGGAAGGGCTTGTTACTCGGCGCGTTGAGCCTGAATGTGCTTGCGACCGCGTTGTCGTTGTTCGTTGGTTACCGGCGCGGCCGGCTCGTCGGTCTCCTCGTTGTCGCGACGATCGTGTTGCTGCTTGCACGCGCGCTCGGCGCGGGCTTCTTCGTCGATCCGTGGAATCCGTTCGTCATCGTCATGCCGACGTTCGCGGTGACGTTGTTGTGTTGGGACGCGACAGAGTCGCGCGGTCGGCTCACGTTGCCGCTCGCGGTCGCGCTGGGTTCGTTCGCAATCGAGAGCCACGTTGGCGTCGCACTGGCCGTCACCGCGCCGCTGCTCGCCGCGATCGTGCTGTTGGTCGTCGAGCGCCGCGACCGCGCCCTCGGTCGAACATTGTTGATTTCGTTCGGCGTGTTGCTGCTCGGCTGGCTCGCGCCGCTCGTCGACGAGTTCAAAGGACACGGCGGCGGCAACCTCAGTTCCATCGTCAGCTTCTGGACGCGTTCGCATCCGAACACCACGGGCTGGTCGCTCGGCGCTCGCTTCGTGAGCGCGCAACTTGCAGGCTGGCCGTCGTGGATCTCCGGCCATGAGTTGCGCGATCCGTTTTCGGGTGGGCTGTACACGCCGTGGCACGTTCCGTTCGCGCTGCTCCTCCTCGTCGCCGCGACCGTGGGAGCGGCGGCGCAGCGCGACCGCGAATCAATCCGTCTCTGCGCGTTCGCCTTCGTGTTGATCGTCACCGGGTTTGTTTCGGCGGCGCGCATTGTCGACGTTCCGTTCACGTACGTCGTGCGCTGGCTCTGGATCGTCGGCGCGGTGACGTGGCTGGCGATCCTCTGGACCGCCGTGCGGGCGCTGTTGGCACGCAAGCCCGGCGCGCGCACGGTCGTCGAAGTCGTCGGCGCGGTCGCAGTCGTGGTGCTGACCTTCACGCTGACCGTCAGCGCGGTGCGCACCCATCTCGTCGACGTGAACGGTGACGAACAAGCAATGACGGCCTTGGCACCTGCCACCCGCACTGCATTGCGCGGACTCCCGCAGCCGATCCTCGTCTATCCCGTCGGCAATCTCTACGCCGACACGCTCGCTTCGGCGATTGCGAATCTCGGTATCGACGAGGGCCTCGACGCGCGTCTGCCGACACTGTTTACGAATGCGGTCGGCAAAGAGCACACGATCACGCTCGGCGATCAGGGCAGCGAAGTCATCGTGGCGGTCGGCGACGACGCGAAGAAGTATTCGAACGACCCGCGCTATCGCCTCGTCGCCAGTTATCCGGCGCGCGCGATCGCGCCCGCGATCTTCGTGTTCGTCGCGCCGTAACCAGTCGGATTAGTCAGTAAAGCGGCGGAAGAGCGTGATCTGATCGATGTGCTCGGCGCGCGTCGCCTCGTCGGTGACACCGAGCCCCTCTTCGGGTGCGAGCCCGAGCACACCAACCTTGCCTTCGACAAGGTTGTGGTGCACTTGCAACGCCGCTTCACCGGTTTGGTCGAGCGGATACACCTTCGAGAGCGTCGGGTGGATCTTCGCTTCGCCGACGAGCCGGTTCGCTTCCCACGCCTCGCGGTAGTTCGCGAAGTGACAGCCCTTCAACGTCTTCAGGTTCATCCAGAGGTAGCGGTTGTCGTATTCGATTTTGTAACCGCTGGTTGCCGCGCACGTGATGATCATGCCGCCGCGCTTGGCGACGAACACCGACGCACCCATCGTCGAACGGCCGGGGTGCTCGAACACGATGTCGACGTCGCGACCGATCTGCTCCCGAATCTTCTTCCCGAGGCGCAACCACTCGGCGGGATCCTGTTCGGTGTCGTCGTCGTTCCAGAACTTGTAGCCCTCGGCGCGCCGGTCGATCACGGCTTCACAGCCGAGATCGCGCAACAACTGGGCGCGCTTCTCGCTCGACACGACACCAACCGGCGTGCCACCACCGTTCAGCACGTACTGCGTCGCGTACGCGCCGATACCACCAGTCGCACCCCAGATGAGCACGGCTTGGCCTTGCGTCATGTGCGAGCCGTTCTTGCTCACGATCATCCGGTAACTCGTGCTGTTGCACAACGCGTTGCACGCCGCTTCTTCCCACGTGAGGTGCGCGGGCTTCGGCATCAACTGGTTCGCCTTCACGATCGCGACGTCGGCAAGACCACCGAAGTTCGTCTCGAAGCCCCAGATGCGCTGGTTGGTCGCCATCATCGAGTCGTCGTGCGCCGACGGGTCCTGGTCGTCGACGTGCAGGCAATGCACAGTGACGACGTCGCCGGGCTTCCAGTTGCGCACCGCCGAACCGACGCGCAGTACGACGCCGGCCGCGTCGGAGCCCATCACGTGGAACGGTTGGTCGTGGCGTTTGCCCCAGACGCTCTCGCGCCCGAGGCGCTTGAGGAAGCCGAACGTCGGCAGCGGCTCGAAGATCGACGTCCAGACCGTGTTGAAGTTGATCGCGCTCGCCATCACCGCGACGTACGCCTCGTCGGGCGCGATCTCGGGCAGCGGGAACTCTTCGACGTGAATCGACTTGCGGGGGTCTTTGTCGGCGGACGGAAGTCCGGCGAACATCTCCTGCTCGTCGGCCCGCACGAGGGCGCCCCGCACCGCCTCGGGTACGGGCAGCGCGCCGATCTCGTCGCCGGGAGCGCCTTCGAGGATGGCCGTGCGGATCGCTTCAATCTCGGTCATGGGTGGGAACGCTACCGACCAGTAGCGAAAACCAACCACCCGTCCCTACACTGATTCCTTCTCGTTGCCCAAGGAGGCCCTATGTCCGGCTCGGTGATCGTCGGATCGGCTCGCACGCCGATCGGGAAACTTTCGGGCGCACTCGCGGGCTTCACCGCGATGGATCTCGGTGGCATCGCCATCAAGGCGGCGCTCGAAAAGGCGGGCATCGGCGCCGAGCAGGTCGACTACGTGTTGATGGGCCAGGTGCTCCAGGCGGGCCAGGGCCAGATCACCGCCCGGCAGGCTGCGGCGAAGGCCGGCATCCCGATGACGGTTCCCGCCATGACGGTCAACAAGGTCTGCCTCTCCGGCATCAACGCGATCTACCTCGCAGACCAGATGATCCAGAACGGCGACGCCGAGGTTGTGGTCGCGGGTGGCATGGAATCGATGACGCAAGCGCCGTACCTCTTGCCCGGTGCGCGGGCCGGCTACCGCATGGGCAACAACGAAGTCGTCGACTCGCTGATCAACGACGGCTTGTGGTGCGCGTTCGACGCCGTGCACATGGGCGCCGGCACGGAGAAGTACGTCGGTCAAGTCGGTGGCATCACGCGTGAGGCGCAGGACGAAGCCGCCGCGAAGTCGCACGAGCGCGCCGCCGCCGCCCAGAAGGAAGGCCGCTTCGCCGACGAGATCACACCGGTCTCGATTCCGCAACGCAAGGGCGACCCGATCGTTGTCGACAGCGACGAGGGCGTTCGGCCCGGCACCTCGCCCGACTCGCTCGGCGGTTTGAAGCCGGCGTTCTCGAAGGACGGCACGATCACGGCCGGCAACGCCTCGCAGATCTCCGACGGTGGTGCCGCGGTGATCATGACGAGTCGCGCCAAGGCCGAAGAGCTGGGCGCGACCCCGCTGGCCGAACTCATCGGCTACGGCATGGTCGCGGGCCCCGACCCGTCGCTGCTCACGCAGCCGTCGCGCGCGATCAAGCGGGCGCTCGAGGGCAACGACCTGAGCGTCAACCAAGTCGACCTCTTCGAGCTCAACGAAGCGTTCGCCGCGGTCGGCCTCGCGTCGATGAAGGACCTCGGCATCAGCGACGACATCGTGAACGTCAACGGCGGCGCGATCGCGCTCGGCCACCCGGTCGGGATGTCGGGCACGCGCGTGGTGCTCACGCTCATCAACGAGTTGCACCGCCGCGGCGGCGGGGTCGGCGCGGCCGCGTTGTGCGGCGGTGGCGGCCAGGGCGACGCCGCGATCATCCGCACGCTCTGACAACACAGCGACCCTGCGTCCCAAAAACGTCGGTGAGACGCTTGAGGGACGCAACGTTGCGTACGCTCTGAGCTCATGGTGCCGGAGCTACGGCCGCGCGGAATCGGGGAGATGCTCGACGCCGCCGTGAGTTTGTATCGGTTGCGCGCCCGGCATCTGATCCGCGTCGCTGCGTACATCATCATTCCAGTCCAGATCCTGAACACGATCGTGCTGTTGTCCGCGCAGCCGAGCGGTTACAACATCGGGATCACGGGCAACGCTTCGCCCACCTACGACTCCGGGAACGCGTCGGCCCAGCTCGCGGCAAACCTCATCGTGTTGATCGCGCCGTTGCTGGCGACGGCGTTCGTCGTCGCGGTGTGCGCCCGCATCGTCGCCGACGCCTATTCGGGGCGCCCCGACGACGGGAAGGCGGCAGCCGCCGAGGCGCGCCGACGCGCGTTTGCGATCATCGGGCTCGAGATCCTCATCCTCCTGTGCGACGGGCTCGGCTTCATCGCATGCGGCATCGGCGTGCTGGCGCCGCTCACCTGGTTCGCGGTTGCAGTGCCCGCGCTGATCTTGGAACGCCAGCCCGTCGGCGGCGCGCTGAGCCGTTCCTTCAACCTGACGAAGTCGCACTTCTTTCGCGTGCTCGGCCTCGTGTTGTCGGTACAACTGCTGACTTCAGTGGTGAGCGTCGGGCTCGCGGCCGGCGTCAATCTGGTCCTGCACCACGGCGGGAATGCAACGAGCGCTGTGATCGCGCAAGGCCTCGCAAACATCATCGCGACGACGCTCACCACACCGTTCGCGGCGGCGGCGGTTGTCGTCGTATATTTCGATCTCCGCATTCGTGACGAAGGCTTCGACGTGCAGTTGATGATGCAAGCCGTCGACGATCGCCATGCAGCTGCGGCGCGCGGGGCGCTTGTGCCACCGGCAGCGGGCTGAGGCAGATGCGGGCGGCGCAGCAAGTCGATCCGAACTCGGCGCGCGATGCGGCGCGCAACATTCTCTCGGGTGGCCGCTTTCATTCGCGCTCGGCACCGCGCCCGTTGCGCGGACCGCTGCAGTGGATCGGCGACCGCCTCAAGAGCTTCGGCCATTGGTTGGGCCACGTGTTCTCGTTCGTGCCGGGCTGGGTGTGGCTCGGCATCGGAGTGATTGCCGTCGCCGCGCTCGTCACGCGCATCGTGCTTTCCGCGCAAGCCCGCCGCGTGACCATCGGTTCGCAAGGCGCGGGCGGCGCGTTCGCAACCGACGGGCCCGAAGATCCCGACGCGCTCGAACGCGAAGCCGATGCGGCCGAGCGCGACGGCGACCTTGCGCGCGCGGTGCGGCTGCGATTTCGCGCTCGGTCTCATCCGGCTCGGCAAACGCGGCGCGATTACTTACCGACCTTCGGTCACGACCGGTGAAGTACGGCGCGTGCTCGGCTCCGACGTGTTCGACGAACTGGCACGCACGTTCGAAGGCATCGCCTACGGCGGCCAACCGGCGGCCCAACCCGACGTCGATTCGGCCCGGCGCACGTGGCCGCGCGTGCTCGACGAAGCCGGCCGCAAATGAAGACGGGCACGCGCCGGGTCGCGATCGTCATCGGCGTTGTGATCGCCGGGATCGTGTTGTTGAACCTCCTCGCGTCGGGCCTCGACCATGCGGTCAGCGACAGCGAGCCGAGCGGCCAACCCGGTTCGTCGTATGCCACCAACGAAACCGGATTGGCGGCCTACGCGTCGTTGTTGGAGCACTACGGCCACGACGTGAGCGTGCAGCGCGGCTCACTCGCGAAGAGCAAACTCGATCCTGAGACAACACTTGTCGTCATCGAACCGACGGAGCTCACAACCGACGACGAAGCCGCGTTGCTGCAGTTCGTGAGCGAAGGCGGTCGGCTGATCATCGGCGGTGACGCGCCGTATTACGTGCGCAACCTGCGCGACGACCCGCCGAAGTGGAGTGCCGACGGTGTCGGCACGTGGCAGACCGTCGACCCGTCGCTCGGTGGCGCGCAGAGCATCGCGAGTCAAGGCATCGGCTCGTGGACGTCGCCCGGTTCCGGCAAGGTGCTCGTCGGCGGACCGACCGAATCGTTGGTGGTCGTCGATCACGCGGGCGAGGGCGAGATCTACATGCTCGCCGACGTGACCCCGCTCACGAACAACTACCTCGCCAACGAAGACAACGCCGCGTTTGCACTCGCGCTCGCGGGCCCCGATCACCGGCCCGTCGTGTTCGCGGAGGGCACCCACGGTTACGGTCAGAAGACCGGGATTTCGGCGATTCCATCCCGGTGGAAAGCCGCCCTGTTGATCTTGCTGCTCGCGATCGCAGTGTTCGTCTGGTCGCGCGCCCGCCGCTTCGGGCCGCCCGATCGTCGTGCGCGCGAGCTTCCGCCCGCGCGCGCCGAGTACGTGCGAGCCTTGTCGACCACGCTCGAACGAACCCGCGACCGCGTCGGTGCGCTGACACCGGCCCAGCGCTGGGCGCGCAACGAGATCGCGAGAAGAGCAGCCCTGAGACCGAATGCAACCGACGAAGAGATCGCCAAGGCCGCGCGTGGCTTCGGTGCAAGCGACGCCGAGATCGCCGCGCTGTTCTCACCGCCCGTCAACGATCAACAAGCGCTCGCGTTGGGCCGTTTGATTGCCCGCATCACGAGCGACGAGAGGAGCACGGTGTGAACGAACTGCGCAACAAAGTTGTCGCAGAGGTCCGCAAAGTCGTCGTGGGTCAAGACCATGTCGTCGAGGTGTTGCTCGCCGCGACAGCGGTCGGCGGCCACGTGCTCCTCGAGGGCGCGCCGGGCGTCGCCAAGACGCTGGTCGCGAACGTGTACGCACGCGCAATCGGCGTCGAGTTCCGCCGCGTGCAGTTCACGCCCGACATGCTCCCATCGGATCTCACCGGCACGATGACGCTGCGCGCCAACGAACTCGCGTTCCGGCCCGGTCCGGTGTTCACGAGCCTGTTGCTCGCCGACGAGATCAACCGCACGCCGCCGAAGACCCAAGCGGCGTTGCTCGAAGCCATGCAAGAACGACAAGTGAGCGTCGACGGCACTGCACACCCGCTCCCCGATCCGTTCATCGTCGTGGCGACGCAGAACCCGATCGAATATGAAGGCACCTATCCGTTGCCGGAAGCGCAACTCGACCGCTTCCTTGCCAAGGTCGACGTCGACTACCCCAGCGCGCCCGACGAATCGGCGATCTTGCACCTCGCGCACCGCGGCGTCGCGCCCGCGACCCTCGACGACGTGCACGCAGTGACGACACGCGAAGAATTACTTGCCGCTCGCGATCTCGTCGACGCGACTGCCGTGCACGACGCGATCATCGACTACATCGTCGCGCTCGTACGACGCACGCGCGATCTCCCGAGCGTGCAGCTCGGCGCGAGCCCGCGCGGGCGGTGCACTTGCTGGCTGCTGCAAAAGCGGCGTCGCGCCTTTCGGGACGAGAGTTCGTGATTCCCGACGACGTCGTCGCGGTCGCACCGGCCGTATTGCGGCATCGCATCACGTTGCGACCTGAAGCCGAACTCGAGCGTTACCGCCCCGACGACGCCATCCAGGCCGCGATCGCTTCGGTACCTGTGCCCCGATGACACCGACGTCGCGCGCCGCGTACGCGTTGCTCGTCGTGATGGCAATCGGTTTGTTCGTGCCGGTTGCGGTGACGATCACACTCGCGGTGCTCGTGGCAATCGCGATCGGCACCGACCTCTTCTTGTCGCATCGGCGGCTCGTCGTGCGCCGTTCGATGCCGCGTGTGCTTGCGCGCGGCGTCCCGGCCGCACTCACCGTCACGACGAACGCCGACGATCCTGCGCGCGTCGAACTGCGGCAAGCGCAACCACCCGACATCACGGTGACACCGTCGGTCGAGCGGAGCGAACTCCACGCGCAGGTCGTTGCTCATCGCCGCGGTGCCGCGACGTTCGCGCCGATCAGCGCTCGACGAACGGGTCCGCTCGGCTTCGGCCGTTGCACGTTCGACGGCGAGGGCTCCGCCGACGCGCTCGTGTACCCCGACGTCTATGCCGCGCACCGGGTTGTCTCCGCGCTGCGACGCGGCCGCTTCCGCGATCCCGGCATGCGTACCCGCGGACCGCTCGGGCTCGGCACCGAGTTCGAATCGATCCGCGATTACCAGCCCGACGACGACGTGCGCCAGATCAACTGGATCGCGACCGCGCGCGTCGGCCGTCCGATGAGCAACGTCTACCGCATCGAACAAGACCGCGATGTCGTGGTTCTGCTCGACTCGGGCCGGTTGATGTCGGCCCCGATCGGCGAACGCATGACGCGTCTCGACGCGCTGGTCGACGCGGTCGCGATGGTCGCGCTCGTCGCCGACGAACTCGGCGACCGCTGCGGCGTCACCGTGTTCGACAACACGATCCGGCGCCGGCTTGCACCCCGGCGCAACGGCGGACGCGCCATCGTCCGTTCGATTCTCGACGTCGAACCGACGGAAACCGACAGCAACCACGACCTCGCGTTCCGAACCGTCGGCGGCGCCAAGCGCGCACTGGTGCTGGTGTGTACGGATCTCGTCGACGAAGCGGCCGCCCGTTCGCTCGTCGACGCGGTTCCCGTGCTGGCCCGCCGGCACGCGGTGGTTGTGGCTTCGGTGCGCGATCCCGATCTCGACGCGGCAGTTTCGCGTCCGCCGGCCGCGCCGCACGACGTCTACGCGGCCGCAGTTTCGATCGACGTACTCGACGCGCGCCGACGCGTCGCGACGCGGTTGCGGCACGCAGGCGCCGACGTCATCGAAGCGCCGCCCGCCGTGTTAGGCGAGGCGTGCGTGCGGGCGTACTTGCGCCTCAAGGCGCGAGCGCGGCTCTAACCACGATGCGTCGTTCAGCCCGACTGGATCGGACTCAGCGACGCATCGGAACTGACCGGCCGGCCGCGCCAGATCACCAGGCCCCAGTAGAGGATCCCGAGCCCGAAGCCCACGATCAACACGACCGTGAGGCCTTTGCCCGCGGGCGTGAGGAACCCTTCGACGAGGCCGGCGACGACCAGCCACGCCGCGGTACCGAGCAGAATTTCGACCGCGGCGCGCGCCTCTTGCCGAAGCGCTTCGCCGCGCGTGCGCGTTCCCGGATCGATGATCGCGCTCGCGATGCGCAACCCGGCGTAACCCGCGACCGCGATGCAGCTCAACTCGAGAATGCCGTGCGCGGTTACGAGTTCGAAGAATGGTCGCCCGTTGCCGGAACCGATCGCGAGCCCAGCCACCGCGCCGAGTAACACGCCGTTTTGTATGAGGATGTAAACAGTCAGCAGACCGAACAACAACCCGCCGCCGAACGCGATCGCCGCGACATAGATGTTGTTCGTGAAGATCTGCGCGGCGAGCGCCGATTGTTCGTCAACCGATTCGCCGAGATCTTGGCCGGGTTGCCGGGGCTGGGTGACCGATTGGTATTGGCTCGGCACGAGGCCGCTCGCCGGTCCCGGCGCGCGCCACGCCCAATACCCCGCGAGCAACGTGGGAACGGCGAGGAACGCGATCGACGCGAGCAACAACGCCGGACGTTCGCGCACCCGGCGCCAGTATCCGTGCGACACGTACTCGCGAAACGATGTCGACCGTTTCGCCGTGTGGTACACGACGCGTCGGCCGCGTTGCACGAGCCGTTCGAGCCGAGCCACGACCGGATCGTTCGGGAAACGGCGCCGCGCCAACGCGAGGTCGGCCGCCGTCGCCCGGTACAAGGTGCCCAAGCGACGGACACCCTCCGCGCCGAGTTTGGCAGGCGAGTTGCCCGCCCCGTCGAGCAAGGCCTCGAACTCGGTCCACGACGCGTTCCGCTCCGCGACGAAGTCGTCTAGCGTTGACACGTGCGCCTCGACGACCGCGTCACGATCGCGACACCGGAAGGCGTCACGCTCGAGCTGGTGCTCGCCGGTCTCGGTTCTCGATTCGTCGCCCGGCTCCTCGACTCCCTGGTGCAGCTGGTCATCATCTTCGCGCTTGTGTTCGGCGTGGTCGTGACGCACCCACCGGGCGTCGTCCTCGCGTTCGTCTTCGTCGTCACGTTCTTGGTCGTGCTCGCGTACGACATCCCGTTCGAGCTGCTGAACGACGGCCGGACCCTGGGCAAGATGGCCGCCGGGATTCGGGTCGTCGACACGGCCGGCGAGCCGATCTCG
Organism: uncultured Actinomycetes bacterium; assembly: GCA_963841195.1. Lineage (GTDB taxonomy): Bacteria > Actinomycetota > Acidimicrobiia > IMCC26256 > PALSA-610 > CAWJBX01. Next base: position 50,197 of record CAWJBX010000010.1, read on the forward strand.
TTCTTCGCCAGCCTCATGCGTAACGTCCTGCGCATCATCGACTTCCTGCCCGTGCTCTACGCGGTCGGCTGCACCTCGATCGTCGTCACCAAGAGCGATCAACGGCTCGGCGACCTCGCGGCGGGCACGGTCGTCGCGCGCGACAAGTTCCCCGGGATCGACGCGACTCCGGTGTTCACGCTGTCGGTCCCCGTCAACCAGGTTGCAACCTGGGATGTGTCCTCGGTCGAGTCCGACGAGTTGGCAACGATTCGCCAGTTCCTCGACCGGCGGTACGCACTCACGTGGCCCGTGCGCGCGTACTTCGCCAGCGCGATCGCATCGCGCATCGGCCCGAAGATCGCGGGCGCGCCGCCGGGCGCGCATCCCGAATATCTGCTCGAAGGTGTCGTCGTCGCGAAGCAGCAAAGAGCATGACCGCGATGACGCCGACGTTGTTCGGCCTGCGCGAGCGTTACGTGCGCGTGGGCGCGGTCGCGCTCGTCGGTACGGCCGCGGCGTGGCACCACTTGCCGTGGCACGGTTCGTTCCACTGCCCGTTCCGCACGCTGACCGGTCAGCCGTGCCCCTTCTGCGGAATGACACGGTCGTGGATCGCGGCCTCGCACGGGCACGTGGCGCAATCGCTCGCCTACAACCCGGGCGGCGTCCTGTTGTTCGTCGGTGCGATCGTGTTGATCGTGAAGCCGAGCCTGCTGCGCAAAGTGCGGGTTCCCCAATGGACGGCGTGGGTCGCACTCGGCGTGTTGTGGCTGTGGAACATCGGTTTCAATCCGACGTTCCACCAACTCTTCTTACGCTAGGTGCGTCGCTTTGCTGGTCTATGACCAGCAATACGACGCCCCAGTGATTACGCGTCGACTTCGCGGCGGCCTTCGAGGGCGCGGCCGAGCGTGACTTCGTCGGCGTATTCCAAGTCGCCGCCCACCGGCAGACCGCTCGCAATACGCGTCACCCGCAAACCAATCGGCTTCAACAGCCGGGCGAGATACATCGCGGTTGCTTCGCCTTCGATGTTCGGGTTGGTCGCGAGGATGACTTCGGTGACTTCTTCGGCCTGGATACGCCCGAGCAGTTCCTTCACGCGCAGTTGCTCGGGCCCGATGCCTTCGATCGGCGAGATCGCGCCCTGCAACACGTGGTAACGGCCCCGGAACTCGGCCGTCCGTTCGATCGCGACGATGTCACGCGGTTCTTCGACGACGCACAGAACATGCCCGTCGCGCCGTTCGTCGCGACAGAAGTTGCACAACTCCCCTTCGGCGATGTTGTAACAACGCCGGCACCACGACACGCGGTCCTTCGCGTCTTCGATCGCACGCGCGAGTCGTTTCGCATCAACGGCGTCGGCCTTCAACAAGTAGAACGCGATCCGTTGCGCCGACTTCGGTCCGACACCCGGCAACCGGCCGAGTTCGTCGATCAGGGTCTGTACGGGCCCCTCGTAGACGCCGCTCACGAGCCGAGCATGCCTCCGAGCCCGCCCATGAGCCCGTCGAGATCGATGCCGCCGGTCGCCGCGCCCAGCTTTTGCGCTTGCATTTCCTTGGCCTCCCGCATCGCTTCGTGCAGCGCCGCGAGCACGAGGTCTTCGAGCGTCTCGACATCGGCCGGGTCGACCACGCTCGGATCGATCGAGATCTTGCGCACTTCGCCGTCTCCGGTGACGGTGACCTTCACGACGCCCCCACCGGCGCTGCCCTCGACGAGCGTGTTCGCCAACGCGTCTTGCGCGGCCTGCATTTCGGCCTGCATCTGCTGGATCTGTTTGAACATGTCCATCGGATCGCTCATCGCGAACCCTCCCGCGGAATCTCTTCGACGACTTCCGCCCCGAGCTTGCTCGTCAACCGCGTAATCGAATCGGGCGGCGTGTCGGGCGCGTCGACGAGCTCTTCGAGATCGATATGTTCGTGTTCGTTCTCCGCCTCGGGTTCCGGTTCAGGCGGCGGCTCCGCAGCGTCCGGCGGTGCAAGGGCGTCGTGCGTGTCGAAGTTGTGGGCGCGCACGGAGAACCGCGGCGCCGACCCGAGGCGGGCGGCGAATCCGTCCTTGATCGTGTCGGCCGACTTGCGAAGACGTTCATTGATTTCGTCGCGTCGATTCGGCGCCACGCCGAACACGATCACGCCGTCTTCCAGCGCGATCGGTTGCGCGTCCTGCACTGCCGCGCGCACGGGCGGGCTCAGCTCGGCGAGCACACCCGCCCACGCTTCGATCACGTCGTCGAGCCCGTACGTGACCGGTCCGGCCGGTTCTGCCTTCGTTTCGGCCTTCGCGGGACGCGGACGCGCCGCGAGCACCGCGTTCGTCGGCAGCGCCGCCGCGACAACGGGCGCGGCCGGCTGCGTTGCGGCTGCTGGCGCGCTCGCGGCGCGTTGTTCGAGCCGTTCGACGCGTTCGAGCAGCGTCTCTACTTGCGTGCGCGCCGCGCGCTGCGCAACGCGCACCAACGCGACTTCGAGAACAAGTCGCGGATCAGAAACCGCTTGCCCGCGAATGTCGACGATCGCGACGCCCATGATCTCGATCGCGCGCACAACTGCGGGGTTTCCCATCTCTTTCGCGATGGCCGTCAAGCGCGCCGATTCTTCGGGCGGGCCGTCGTATGGCACCCGGCCCGACGCGTTCGCTTGCAGGAACGCGTCGCGCAACGTGCGCAACATGTCGTCGGCGATGCGGCGCGGTTCGTGCCCGTCGGCCAGCAGATCGTGCACGCCGACGAGCACACCCGCGACGTCTTCGTTCGCAGCCGCTTCGAGAATTTCGAGCCGTTTCTCGAACGGCGCGCCGCCAAACGCGTTCTGCACCTGATGGGCGTCGAGCTGACCGTCACCGCTTGCGAGCGCGGTGTCGAGCAGCGTGAGCGCGTCGCGGGCAGAACCCGCGGCGCGGCGCGCGACAACGTCGAGCGCTTCCGTGTCGGCTTCGAGATGTTCTTTGGCGAGGATGTCGGCGAGCAGTCCGACGATCAGGCCGTGCGACAGCAAGTTGAACTCGAAGTGTTGCGTGCGCGACCGGATCGTCGGCAGCACCTTCTGCGGGTCGGTGGTCGCGAGAATGAAAATGACGTGCGCGGGCGGCTCTTCGAGCGTCTTCAGCAGCGTGTTCGACGCGGCCGCCGAGAGCATGTGCACCTCGTCGACGATGTACACCTTGCGCTTGCTCGACGCGCCGATGCCGAGGTGCACGTTCTGGATGAGTTCGCGCATCGCCTCGACACCGTTGTTCGACGCCGCGTCGAGTTCGAGCAGGTCGTAGAACGCGTTGCTCGCGATCGCTTCGCAGTTTTCGCAGATCCCGTCGGGCTCGCCGTCGGCGCCGAGCCCCAGGCAGTTGACGGCGCGAGCGAGGATGCGGGCGGTCGTCGTCTTACCGGTGCCGCGCGGGCCGGAGAAGAGGTAGGCGTGGCCGACGCGGTCGTCGCGCACGGCGTTGCGCAGCGCCGTGGTGACGTGTTCCTGGCCGACGACCTCGTCGAATCGCTGCGGTCGGTACTTGCGGTAGAGGCTCTGCGACGCCACGCCGCCACCCTACCGATGGGCAGCGCCGATTCCGGCTGCCGCCAACCCGCGCGGGCGACAAAAAGAATGGCCCGCTCGCAGCAATGCCAGGCGACCCGGCGGCACCCAAGCGCTTCCGCTGAGAGCTGCTTCCTTCCGGACCTGACTCGGTTCACGGGCGCTCGTCGCGCCGGACCCGGCGCCGCGCGAGCGGGCCGCCACCACGGTACCCGTTCGCCGGTCGCTACGATCACGGGTTCTCAGGAGGGATGCGAGAGCGGACGAATCGGCACGCCTGGAGAGCGTGTGAGGGGCAACCTTCCGTGGGTTCGAATCCCACTCCCTCCGCTGTTTTCGTTGCGACAACGTTCTACCTGCGCACACTCGTTCGTCGTGTCCGGTCGCTGAGCGAGGAACATATCTGTTTCGAACCCCTGTCACGTCGCGTCCCCGAACGGCACTTCGGGGACGCGAAATTCAGGCTCTTCGTCGGAACTTGCCTGAGGATTCAAGTCCTGGGCGGCCCAATCTCGGATGGCACGCCAGGTGCGAGGGCGCCGAAAGCTCGGATCGCTGCGCCGACGGGCCAACCGCCGCGGCAAACGGGCAATGAGGCCACGCCCGCTGCTAGCTAGCTAGCTAGCGCACCCCGCCGACGTTCTTCACAACTCCCGTATAGCTCTCGAACCGCTTGCGTAGCTCGGCCAGTCTCGCCTCGTCAGAAACGAAATCGGCATAGTTGTTCGCCACGGGGTATCTGAAGATCGGCTTGAGCCCAGCCGGGGGTGTGACGTCGGCTCGCACCGACCACCCGGTGAACTTCGCTTGTTGTTCCTTCTCGAGGAACCAAGTGATGAACAGCTTCCCTGCGTTCGTATGAGGCGCGTCTTTGAATATTGCGGCGCCCTGCGCCCAGATCGGCATGAGGTCAGCGCTCGGGAACGCAAGCTCCGCGGGTTTTCCCTCCGCCTTCTCGATGAGGGTCAGCGCGGCGATCATGTCGAAAGTTACGAGGTTGTCTCCGGCGGAGATCGAGCGAAGTGCGCCCAGATGCCCCTGGATGAACGTTGGTTCGTTCGCCATGTAACGATCCATGAACTCCCAGCCATAGCGTTCGACGATCGTGTGGAACCGGTACAGCGTGACGTCGTCATCGGCGGGATACGGGGTGACCGCTTGGCCCTTGAACTGCGGCTGCAGGAAATCGAGCGCCGATTGTGGGACGTCGGCTGGCTGTAGGCGCTCGCTGTTGTACGTGTAGGCGATCAGGTTGACCGTGATGCCGACCCACGCAGCATCTGGATCCTTGAAGGTCGCGTCGATGGTCTCCCAGCCCTCGGGCATGAAGCGCAGCAGCTGGCCCTCTCTCTTCCACCGCGCGAAGTCCTGCAGCGTCTGCAGCACGGCCACGTCCACTTGGAGCTGTCCGGTTCGGAGCTGCTTGTCGATCTGCGGGGTGAGCACGTTGGAGAATCCGCCGTTGATCGTCACCTCGATGCCGGGATACGTAGCCTGGAAGGCGTCCGCGCACTCCTGCCAAGGTTCCGTCGGGCCGCCGATCGAGAGCACGATTTCCTGTTCGGTCCGCGCGTTCTCGTATAGCTCCGACGCGCTGGGCCGACCGGTCTCGTTGTCAAGATGCAAAGTCATGGCTCCTCGTTCTGTTGAAGTGAGCGGTGAGCGTCCCGTCTCATCAGCGCACTCGGGCGAATGCAGACCGCAGCTCGGCTACGAAGAGCTCGGGCTCTTCCCACGCCGCGAAGTGGCCGCCCTTGTCGACCGCGTTGAAGTAGGTCACATTCGGATATGACAGCTCGACCCAGCTCCGCGGGGCGCGAAAGCGCTCACCCGGGAACGTGGTGAAGCCCACCGGAACCGAGACGTCGCGGCGCGTCTGTCCTGCAGTGAGCGTCTGCGCACGCGCGAGCTCCCAATACGACACGCGCCGCCGAAGCCCCGGTCCCGGTCAGCCAGTACAGCGTTACATTGTCGAGAATGTGGTCGCGGGTGAGATTGCCCGTCGCTACTCCATCGAGGAACGCGCGGGAAATCTTGTAGTAGCTGTCAGTGTCGTGGTCGAGTATCCACGCCGCCAACGCGACAGGAGAGTCCAACAGCGCGTAGCCGATCGTCTGTGGCCGCGTGCTCTGCTCCTGGAAATACGCGAAACCAGTCGCGGTTGACGTCTTGATCGCCTCGAGCGCGGCGCGTTCCCCTTCGGTGTTGCTCGGTAACGGCCTTGTGGTATCGCGCGTCGTCACGAGCAGATTCATATGGATGCCGAGAAGTCCTTCGGGGGCCTGACGACCCATCGCGTCAGTAACGATGGCGCCCATGTCGCCGCCCTGGGCCACGTAGCGCGTATAGCCGAGGCGACGCATCAACTCCGCCCATGCGTTCGCGATCTGCCCCGGATACCAGCCGATCTTGGTCGGCTCGCCCGAGAACGCGTAGCCGGGTAACGATGGCAACACGATGTGAAACGCGTCCTCGGCGCGTCCGCCGTGCGCAGTCGGATCGGTGAGCGGGCCGACTGTTTCCAACAACTCGATCACTGAGCCGGGCCATCCGTGCGTCATGATGAGAGGCAACGCGTGCTCGTGTCGCGACTTGACGTGGATGAAGTGAAGGTCCACGCCATCGATCTCTGTCTTGAAGTGTGGCAACGTGTTCAATCTTTTTTGGCACCGGTGCCAGTCGTAGTCGGTGGTCCAGTAACGAACGACTTCCTCGAGTGTCGTCAACTGCACGCCCTGCGATCGGTCAACAACGAGCTCCTTCGTCGGCCAGCGCGTCGCCGCGATCCGTTCCCGGAGTGCCGCGAGAGCGCCGTCCGGTACATCGATCGCGAACGGTCGGATCGAGGCACTGGTGGCTTCCCGTTGATCGGTGTCGGTCGGTGTTGTCATTGTTCGAACTCCCTTGCTCATCTCACGGGCCGCGCAGCCGTTCACACATCCAGGGCTGACTTTTGTCGACTCTTGAGATCCTGGCGGGTCGCACTGCTCAACGTTTCCTGGCACATCAGAGTGACGCTTAGGGGCCGTATTCGAGTCCCGTGCTCTTCGTAGTCAGTGGCACGACGCCGCGTGCAGTCGGTGTAGAGCTCGACCACACCGGGCCGGCACGGCCGTCGCGACGACATCTCCGAGATCCAGCGCGAATACCGTCGGACACAGGGCCGCTCGTGTTGCGAACGCGTACGGTGTCGCTCTTCAACGTGGAGCTGTGCTGGGTAGTCGCATTTGAGGCAGAGATCGACTCGGTCGACGCCCGATCCCGTCGCGATCTAGGGTCCGCGTCGTGGCGCTTCTTTCGCGTGAAGAGGAGTGTCGAGCCGTCGACGCGATGCTCGACGCGGCGCGCCGGGGCGAAAGCCGCACCCTCGTAGTTCGCGGGGAGCCGGGGATCGGCAAGAGTGCTCTCCTGGGTTACGCCGTCGACGCCGGCACGGATTTCCCGCTAGTCCGGCTCACCGGGGTCGAGAGTGAGTCCGAGCTTGGATTTGCAGCGTTACACCGCCTGCTGGTTCCAATGATCGATGAGATCGATGGGCTTCCGTATCCGCAACGTGACGCGTTGAACTCCGCATTCGGGTTGTCGGCGACCGGGCCGCCCAATAGGTTTTTGGTCGGACTTGCACTTATCACCTTGGCCGCGAACGCGGCGCGGCCGAAGCAACGACTCCTTGCCCTGATCGACGACGCGCAGTGGATCGACCGAGAGTCCCTCGAAGTACTCGCATTTTGGGGTCGCCGGATAGACGCTGAGGGCATCGCTCTCCTCTTTGCCGCGCGTAGCAATACGGCCGCGACAGCAACGTTGGAGAACTTTTCCGCTCTCGACCTCGGCGGTCTATCAACTCGAGATGCTCATACGCTGCTGATGTCGAGCGCGACATCTCGCTTCGATCACCAAGTGGCCGATCGCATCATCGCCGAAGCAAACGGCAATCCACTGGCTCTACTCGAGATGGGCCGCGACCTTTCCGTCGAACAGCTCCTCGGCGCAGCATCTGGTCTTCAACCGCTTCCACTCGCGAAACGCGTTGAAGAAAGCTTTGTCCGGCAGGTCACAGCGCTCCCTCCGCAAACACAAACGCTGCTCTTGATTGCCGCAGCAGATTCGACCCGCGACATCGCGACCATCTGGGGTGCAGCTTCGCGGCTCGGCGTGGGACAAGAGGCGATCAATGCTGCGCTGACGGCAGATCTCGTGACGCTGAATCCGAGTCTAGATTTTCGGCATCCGCTCGTTCGCTCCGCCGTATACAACAGCTCGACGGCTGAGCAACGTCAAGCCGTCCACTACGCGCTCGCGTCACTGAGCGGCGACAAGGGCGACAGTGAGCGCCAGGCATGGCATCTCGCCTCGGCGTCGCATAAGGCCGATGAAGAGATTGCATCCGCCCTCGAACGTTGCGCGTTCGAGGCGCGCGAACGAGGGCGGCATCAAGCTGCCGTCGCAATGTTCAGCCGCGCCGCCGAACTCAGTCCCCTGGCGGAGTACGCCGCTGAACGCCGGCTGGAGGCCGCGGCCTCAGCGATCGACTCCGGATCTCCGCACCAAGCCCGCGCATTGCTCACTCTGGCCGTTCCTGAGCTCAAACACGCCGTGCTCGTGGCACACGCAAGGCGTGTCGAAGGACTGGCCTTCTACCAGGAAGCCCGAGGTGCCGAGGCAGCACCGTTGTTGCTTGAGGCAAGCGTTGCGCTCCGGGACACCGACCCGTCGCTGTCGCGCCGAACGCTTCTCGAAGCACTCGACGCCGCCCTCCTTCTTGGCAATCTGACGTCGGAAGATCGGGCCCTGACGCAAGCCATCGCCGCCGCGGCAGTCGCCGCGCCCTCGGGTGCAGAACATATTGTGGATGCGCTTCTAAAGGCGCTTTCCTTATGGATTCGAGACGGCTTTGTCGTCGCCGCCAGCGAGCTTCGCTCAGCGCTCGACACGCTGCGAAGGGTCGGGGTCTCGACGGAAGCGTTGGTCCCGTGGACGATTCTCATTGCCGTCACCGCGCGCGCGACATGGGACGAGGAAGCGCACAACGAGCTCATGACTCGTGTCATACGCGCCGCGCGTGCTGCAGGGGCGTTGCAACTTGCAGCGACCTCGCTGTGGGCGCGCGCTTCGGGTCACCTGCCGGCCGGTCGGTTCGCCGACGCGGCCGACGACTTCGCCGCCGCAGCCGACGCGTACATCGCTGCGGGCGAGAACCCACTGTCGCTCGAAGTCGTTGGGACGGAACTCCTGGCCTATCAAGGTAATGAGGCCGAGGTACGGGCCCGCGCCGATTTCATCATCGCGCTGGCCACCGACATGAAGCTGGGCTCCTTGGTTTATTCAGCGCACCACTACGTACTGCTCCTCGATCTTGGTATGTGCCAGTACGCCGACGCGCTTGTCCACGCGATCCCCCTGTTCGAAAATGATCCGACGAATCAGGCGAATCAAGCGCTTCCCGACGTGATCGAGGCTGCCGTGCGTGCGGGAAAAAAGGATCTCGCCGAGGCTGCGCTCGACCGTCTCGCCGCGCGCGCATCGGCAAGCGGAACAACGTGGGCACGGGCCCTGCTCGCGCGATCCAGCGCGCTTGTTGGGCACGAGCCCGTCGAAGCCCGCTACGTTAACTCGATCGAGTTGTTCGCGACGACCAGCTTGACTTTCGAACTCGCACGTAGTCGCCTTGTCTATGGCGAGTGGTTGCGACGTGGGAACCGCCGCATCGAAGCACGGGATCAACTTCGCGCCGCTTACCAGGCGTTCGCAGCTGCGGGTGCTGAAGCTTTCGCGGTCCGCGCAAAAGATGAGTTGCGAGCGACTGGTGAGACAGCACGGAAGCGGACCGTCGACACGGTGAACGACCTCACACCCCAAGAGACGCGGATCGCGCAGCTCGCTGCACATGGTGACAGCAATCCCGAAATCGCGGCGCAGCTCTTCATTAGCGCGAGTACGGTCGATTACCACCTGCGCAAGGTGTATCGGAAGCTTTCGGTGACATCGAGACGGCAGCTCCAGCGCACCTTGCCAATCACGTCGGCGTGATTGAAACAGCTTCTTCGAGCAGCGCTCACGCAGGCCGCATACCCGGAACGGTTGCCGGAGCCGACCGGGCCAGACCATTGGAGACAAGAAACTTGAATCTCAACCGGCGGGCCAATCGCGGCCTAGGTACCCGTTCGGTGATTCCGCGCTCCGCCCTGTCTTGAGCTGAATTTCGCGCTCACCGAACAGCGATACGGCTAATCAGGGCGCTTGTGTCGGCCGGCGTCAAGGCTCGCGGTCACTCTGCAACCGGCCGCATCACCGGCCTACGCGTCGGGACGGTACGCCGAGCAGCGACTACGCGCTCGGGGGACTCGATGCTGGTCGCGGGCGGCGCACACTCGAGAGGACATTCGCGTCCCGATCTTTGGGTTGGAATTGAGGAGTCAACATGACAATGAACGACGACCTGCTAGCCGAGTACCAAGGCAGCGGCGATCCCGCACTGCGGGACTACTACCCCGCGTGGGTAGACAACATGGCTAAGGATGCCACCGTCGAGGGATCTTTGTTGGACGGGTCTGTCGTAGGTGGAGACGATGTCCGGAAGGTCATTGTGACGATTCGGTCGCATTACGAACATCACGAGTTCAGGTCGGTTGGCCAGTTCGGAGACAACGGTTGGATCGAGGACTACGTCGCAGAGGTGGACGGTGAGCCGATTGGTTGCGTTGTCCTGGTGACGCGAAACACCGCCGGTGAGACGCAGCAGGTCGTGGCGAGCTATCGGCCGCGCACCTCAATCGCTCACTTCGCCCGTCTGCTTGCCGACGACTTTCGTGGAAGCCCGCTCTCAAAGCACTTCGAGTAGCCAGTCGAACGCCGCGACGTGCACGGACTCTTCCACACGCGATAGACGCGTGTCTCCTAACGCCGGCTCAGCGACGTGTTCTTGGTTGCCGCCGAACGGTGCTGCGACGCGCTGACGGCACCGGCCGTGATCGGGCGGCGGAGGCGGGCCGGTTAGTGCAGGGCGGGTGGCAATCGATGTTGCGGAGATAGGAGCGTCGCGTACTACGCAACCGCGGGATGCGAGGTCGGGCGGAGGCCCGCATGCTGTGGGGGTCTCAGTGAGGAGGTCCGAAGTGATTGACACCAGCATCCGCCCGTTCACGGTCGCCGTCTCAGACGACGATGTCGCCGAGCTCCGCCGCCGCATTGCTGACACGCGCTTTCCGCATCGGGAGTTGGTCGACGATCGGTCCCAGGGCGTGCAGCTCGCAACCGCGCAGGAGCTCGCCCGTTACTGGGAGCACGACTATGACTGGCGTCGCTGTGAGGCCAAGCTGAACGCGCTGTCGCACTTCCTGACCGAGATCGACGGCGTCGATGTGCATTTCATACACGTGAAGTCGCCACACGCCGACGCGTTGCCATTGATCATGACCCATGGCTGGCCCGGGTCGGTGATCGAGTTGTTGGAAACGGTCGGGCCTTTGACCGATCCCACCGCGCACGGCGGCAACGCGGAAGATGCATTCGATCTCGTGTTGCCGTCGATTCCCGGTTACGGCTTTTCGGGCGAGCCGACCGAGCTTGGCTGGTGGGCAGGCCGGGCCGCTGCCGCCTGGCCGATCCTGATGGAACGGCTCGGATACACCCGTTACGTCGCGCAAGGCGGCGACGTGGGCGCAGCGATCACCGACGCGATGGGCCGTCTAGGGCCGCCCGGACTGCTCGCGATCCATACGAACCTGCTCGCGCCCGCGCTCGGTCCTGCACCGCGCCCGACGAACACCGACGAGGAAAAGGCAGCGGCCGCCCAAGGTGCCGCGTTCCGTGCGACCGGCTTCGGTTATTTCCTCGAACAAGCAACACGCCCGCAGACGATCGGTTATGCCTTGCTCGATTCACCGGTCGCGCTGGCGTCGTGGATGCTCGACCACGACACCGACAGTTACGAGAAGATCACGCACACGTTCGTCGACAAGGAACCGGCCGGGAACCTCACGCGTGATCACATCCTCGACAACATCACGCTGTACTGGCTGACCGGCACCGGCGCGTCGGCGGCACGGTCGTACTGGGAGAGCGCCCAGGCCCAAGCCAAAGCCGCGGCAGCTGGCCAGACACCACCGCCGGTCACGATCCCAGTCGGCTTCACACAATTCCCCGGCGAGATCGTCCGCGCACCGCGCAGCTGGGTCGAGACCTTCTATCCGAACGTCGTCTACTTCAACAAAGCAGCACGAGGTGGCCACTTCGCCGCCTGGGAAGAACCGCAACTCTTCACCGAAGAACTCCGCGCCGCATTCGCATCAGTCCGATAACTCAGCTGACGAAACCCACAGGCAACGAAGAAACCGCCAATGTGGGAGTAACAATTTGACGGCGCGAGTGCACGCGAACTTCCATTGGACGTATCCCTAACGCCGCATCAGGGGCGAGCGCGGGACATGGGTCGTAACCCAAGCTGGTCGAGCACGTCTCTGAGAACGTCCGAAGGGTTCGAAAGCTGGTGCACTAGGTCCGCCACCGAATGCTCAACGCCGATCGTGCCCGTCAGACTTTGAGCTGCGCCCAGACGGTTTTTCCATGGTTCGTGTTGTGCTCCACGCCCCATTGAAGGGCGAGAATTTGCACAAGCGTCAGGCCGCGCGAGTTGCAATCTCCGTGACCGAACGCCGGCACGCACGCACCCGAAACGCGAGCCTTCACGGCGTCGCCGACGCGGTCGTCAACCTCGGCCTCGACCTCTCAGTGCGCCGGGGCCAACAGAGAGCGGGGGCTCAGGCGACGATGCTGATCGGCGTTCCTACCGGCACATCTTTGAGCTGGAGCAGATCAGCGGCGTGCAACCTGATGCAACCGTGCGACACCTTCGCGCCCGTTGTGCCGATCGCCGCGTCCGCGCCCAACGGTCCGTGAATCGCGGTAATTGCATCGCCGGAATTGTCGAAGTCGGTGATGACGTTGCTGTGCGCCGACGTCGCGAGGATGAACGCGCCGTAGCCCGGTGACGGTGGTGCCGCGATGAACGCGAGGAAGAACTCGCCGGTTGGCGTGGGGTCGTCGACTGTGCCGATCCCGGCGGGAAAGTCGGCGACCTGCGTGCCGCTCTTGAACACCTGAAGATGTTCGGTGCTCAGGTTGATCACAATCCGATATGCGACCTGCGCGAGCGTGACGTCGGCCTTCGGTACCCATGTCGTCGATTCGTTCGGGCGTTGCGCGAGACGAACTTCGACCCAACCGGGACGTTGCGCGATGACCGGAAGCACGGACGCGGCCTTGTACCAGGAACCGGGAACCATTTGTGTCGACGGGCCACCGGGGCTGTCGCTTCCCGGCGCACCCGAAGATCGAATCGTGGCGACAGTTGTAATCCCCGTCGGCTTCTTCTTCACGACCCGCGGCTTCGGCACGGTCGTCGTCGTGACGAACGGCGCAGTAATCGCAATCGCTTTCGCATTCGTGCGGTGACTGGAGACCTGCCACGCGCCGAGCGCGCACAGCGCAACAACCAGCACGACACTGATCAAGGCGAGACGCTGACGAGGGTGCATATTCTCAGAAGACTGCGTTGCGGGGCCGCACAACAAGGTATCGGCTCCCCGTCATGTGAGTGAAAGCACGAGTCTTGCCCTGGAGACTGCCTGTCCACCGTCGCACCTACATCCGCGCGACGATCGCCGCGCTCGCGCTCGCGCTCACCTGCACGGCCTGCGGAACATCGTCGGCTGGGCCAACGGCCACGAACGAATGTGCCAAGTTGCGCACGACGTGGGCTCCGGTCACAGACAAGGGCACGACACGCGCGACCGGATCTCAGATCACAATCGATGCCGCGAACGCCGGCTTCGCGCCGACGTGCGTCACCGACGTGCCCGAGGGCACGGTGACGCTCGTCGTGCACAACACCGGGAAGAGCATTCACAACGTGCAGATCAGCGCACAGCACGTCGACGTCGACATTGCACCCGGACAAACGGTGAACGTCGGTGTCACCGTCGGGCGTGATCCCGTCGTCTACGTCTGCAAGTACCACCGCACCATCGGCATGGTCGGCTTTCTCGTTCCGCCTGGGAACTAACCGTTCTTTTTCAGGTCGTCGAAGAGCTTCTTGTATTGCCCGTACCCCTCGGCGTCGAGGTCTTTGTACGGAACGAAGCGCAGTGCGGCCGAGTTGATGCAATACCGCAAGCCACCCTCGTCGGCCGGGCCGTCGTTGAAGACATGGCCGAGGTGACTGTCGCCGTGCGTCGAACGAACCTCGGTACGACGCATGCCGTGGCTCGTGTCGGTCTTCTCGACGACGTTGGACGGCTCGAGCGGAATCGTGAAGCTCGGCCACCCGCAGCCGCTGTCGAACTTCTTCGTGGATGCGAACAGCGGCTCGCCGGAAACGATGTCGACGTAGATACCCGCGTCTTTCTTGTCCCAGAACTCGTTGTCGAACGCGGGCTCGGTCGCGTTCTGCTGGGTCACCGCGTACTGGCGGTCGTCGAGTTTGGCAATCGCGTCGGGGTCCTTGACGTAATTCTCGCTCATCGCATTGTCCTTCGTCTCAATCCGGAGGCGAGATCGGCGCTCCGTACTGGAACGTCGCGCTCAGCCCTTCACCCCACGTGCAGTAAGCCGGCGCGCGGGGGATACCCAGCGAACGTAATTCGTCGGCAACGACGCCTGATCCGAGTTCGATCGAAACGTCGTCAGGCGCGAGTGCGCCCGTCGCAAGGTCGATTTCGAGCGGCGTGCCGTACGCCACCCCGTCGAGGTACGAGTAGCTCACGTTCGCCATCCGTACCGGCGCGTCACCGCCCACGAGGCGCGGGAACGTCAGCGTGAACGCGCGCTCTCCCTGGAACCAGAGTTCGACCGCGACGGAATCATTCGAGTAATTCACGTCGATGCGCTCGACCGTTTTCGGAAAGCCCATCACGCGGTTACCGGCTTCGCACGTGAACGCTTGGTCGACCGGCATGCGGTACACGAACGACCCGATCACGTCGGCCGGCGCGCCGACCGGACGCGCCAAGAAGCCGAGGTTGACTTCGTTGTAATCGCCCCACGGATTCTCGCGGTAGTCGCAGACGTTCAGGATGAACTGCGCGACGCCGTCCGACTCGACGAGCTCGAACGCGTCACCGGGCAGCAACTTGCGCGCCGCTTCCGCAGGCACGTCGAAGCCCATCGTCACCGCGTTGAAGCTCGTCACTTCCATCGGAAACGTGATCGCGCGTCCGTCGATCACGCCCCATTTCGTGCTCGCAGCCATACCCAAGAGTACGCAAACGACCGAGCCACGCGACCGCTCGGCGCGTTACCGTGCTGCGGTGCGAGTCGCCCGCCCGCTCGGCACGGTGACGTTCCTCTTCACCGATATCGAAGGCTCCGCCCAACTGTGGGAGGAATCGCCGGCCGACATGGCCGAGGCGCTGCGCGTCCACGACGCGATCGTGCGCGACACGATTGAACGTCACGGTGGATACGTCTTCGGCGTCGGCGGCGACGGATTCAGCGCCGCCTTCTCGAGCCCGGCCGACGCGCTCGGAGCCGCAATCGCGGCACAAGAACAACTCCGCGACGACGCGACCGTGCATTTCACCGTGCGCATGGGACTGCATACCGGCGAGGCCGTCGAGCGCGATCGCAACTACTTCGGCAGCGAAGTGAACCGCGCCGCCCGACTGATGGCACTCGCGCACGGCGGCCAGATCGTCGTTTCCGACACGACCGAGGCGCTCGTTCGCAACCGCGTCGGGTTCCGGCCGCTCGGTGAACACCGGCTGCGCGGGTTGCGGGGCCGGATGTCGGTGTACCAAGTCGTTGTCGACGGTCTGCCCAGTGAATTCCCGTTGCTGCGCAGCGTCGACTTCTTCCCGGGCAACTTGCCGACACAGCTGAGTTCGCTCGTCGGGCGCGAAGAGACGGTCGACGACATCGCCGAACTCGTACGCACGCACCGGTTGGTGACGCTGAATGGCACGGGCGGTGTCGGAAAGACGCGGCTCTCGCTCGAAGTGGGCACTGAAGTTGCGGGCGAGTTCCCCGACGGCGTGTGGGTGGTGGAGCTCGCTTCCGTCGCCGACGCGGCATCGGTGCCCGCCGCGATCGCAACCGTGTTGGGCATCACTCCCCAGGCCGGCGCGCCGTTGATCGACACTGTCGCCGATGCGCTCGGAGGCCGCCAGCTTTTACTGCTGCTCGACAACTGCGAGCATGTGCTGTCGGCGGCGAGTGCAGCGATCACGACGATGCTCGCCCGTTCCCGCAACGCCAAGATCGTCGCGACATCGCGTGAATCGCTCGGCGTCGAAGGCGAGACGATCTTCACCGTGACGCCGCTCGCCTACGACGGCGGAACGACCTCCGACGCGGTTTCGTTGTTCGTCGAACGGGCGCGCGCGGTGCGTCCCGACTTCGGATTGCGAGAGCCTGCGGCCGCCATCGCAGTCACAGAGATCTGTGCCCGGCTCGACGGCCTGCCGTTGGGAATCGAGCTCGCCGCCGCCCGCATGGCAGCCATGTCTGCGGTCGAAGTTCGCGATCGGCTCGAAGATCGTTTCCGCCTGCTGCAAGGCACCGCGCCCGGCCCCGAACGCCAGCTCACGCTCCAGCACGCCGTTGCATGGTCATACGACATGTTGAACGACGACGAACGGGCGCTACTGCGCGTCATGTCGGTGTTCGCGGGCGGCTTCTTTCTCGACGACCTGTGCGCCGTCGCCGACAACGCCGACGACATCGACGTGCTGCGGCAACTCGATTCGTTGGTCCGCAAGTCGCTCGTCGTCGCCGACCCCGTCGTCTCCCGCACGCGTTACACGTTGTTCGAGACCATCCGGCAATTCGCCGAAGACCGCCTCGTGGAGGCCGAAGAACGAGAGCTCGCACGCGATCGGCACGCGCAGCACTTCGCGCGCGCAGCCGTCACGCGCTGGAACGATTGGAACGGGCCGGCGTGGCGCGAGACCGTCGACTGGATCGAGATCGAACTGAACAACCTGCGCGCCGGTATGCAGTGGAGCACGACGCGCGGCGCGCCCGAAGTCGCCTCTGACATTGCTGCGCACGCGGCACTCATGGGGTTCTCCGTGCAACTCTTCGAGACGTTGGCGTGGGCCGAAGCCCAACTCGACGCCGCGACCGCAGCCGACGTTCGGCGTCTCCCCCGCCTGTACACCGGGGCCGGTTACGCATGCTTCGCAGGCCGCGCCGAAGCGGCGCGCGCCAACGCGCATCGGGCAACCGAACTCGAAGCTGATCCCCGCTACGACGCATGCGAGCCCGGATACGCGACCTTCATCGAAGCGCTCGGGAACGTGTACTGCGGCGACCTCGATCGTTACGTAGAGCTCACGGCCACTGTTGTCGAACGCTATGGAAGCGACCGGGGCTACGGCATTGCTTCATATGTCGACGGACTGCAGTCGTGCGGCCGGCTCGAAGAAGCGCTGAAGTTGGCCGAGCAGGGCGTGGCGGCAGCACGGTCGCTCGGCAATCCGTATTGGATCGCGTACGCGTTGTGGATCGCAGGTATGGCGTACTCGAAGGCCGATGTCCGACGCGCGTTTGCAGCGTGGGACGAAGGCGTGGCGTTCGTCCGTCAGCATCGCGTGCTGTTCTTCGAAGGCTTTCTCGCGCGCGACGCGGCGCGCTTACATACGACCGACGGCGAAGCCGACGCCGCGCTCATGTTGTTTTCCGACGCGATCGGTGCGTTCCACCGCGCCGGCAACATTCCGCAGCTTGTGATTACGCTCGCGAGTGTGCCCGCGTTGTTCGAGCGACTCGAACGACCGGCGCCCGCAACCATGCTGCTCGGCGCGCTCACGCGCGAAGGTTCCGCCTTCCATCACGTTCCCGAACTCGCCGAACTCGGTGACCGCGTCCGTCGGCAGTTGGGCAAAGCCCGGGCCGAAGAGCTGATGAACGAGGGCGCGGCGTTCGAGCTCGGCGACGCGGCGGTGTACGCGCGTCAGCAGATCGACCTCGCGCGCCGGGAGCCGGCACCCCGCGCGCGTCAAGCTCGGCCTGGCGGGCTGAGCCGTCGCGAAGTCGAAGTGCTGCGCCTCGTCGCCGACGGCCGTACCGCGGGCGACATCGCGACCGAGCTCTTCATCTCGCAGCGCACGGCCGAGCACCACATTCAGAACATCTACACGAAGATCGGCGTCTCCAGTCGCGTCGCCGCGACGCGCTGGGCTGTGAAACACCAGGTCGTCGCCGGTTCCTGAGCCCCGCAACGCCGCGCCGAGAACTCCGCGGAAATAGGTAGGTCTACCGATGCCGCGCGCCCGCCCCATCCGGAGAATGACCTTCGACGCCGCCCGAAACCGGACGGCGCAAGGGGGGACCCGCCGCGGTCCAAGCGCTGAAAGAAGACCACCATGATCCTCGCAACAACGACCGTCGAAGACGTCGACCGCTTCCTCGAAGTGTTCGGTACCAAAGGCGCCGACAAGCGCGCGCTCCACGGCTCGAAGGGCGCGACCGTCTTCCGCGACCCGACCGAGACGAACCGCGTGTGGGCGCTGTTCGAGTGGGACGAAGCGGGCTGGGGCAAGTTCGTGTCCGACCCCGAAGTGCCGCCGATCCTGAAGGAAGCGGGCCACCTCGGCAAGCCGGAGTCCGCGCTCCTGCTCGGCTCGTACGACGCGTAAGGCGGCGACGATGAGCACGATCAACCGCCCGAGCCGCGTCGGTTTGATCACCGATCAGACCGGCGCGCTCAGCTTCATGGGCATCGCCAACGTCAACCTCGCCAAGATGGTGATTGACGACATCAACGCCAAAGGCGGACTGCTCGGTCGTCCGATCGAGTTGTTCGTCGAAGACAGCGCAACCGACGACGAGGTCGCGGAAGCGGCCGCCGTAAGACTCGTGCAGCGCGAAGTCGACGTCGTCGTCGGCGGCATCTACAGCTCGACGCGTCAGGCGATCAAGAAGCCCGTCGTCGACGGCGCCGGGAAGCTGTACATCTATCCGGAGCAATACGAGGGACAGGAATGTCACCCGCTGATCTTCTGCACCGGTCCGGTACCGGCCCAGCAGATCGAACCGTTCTTCCCGTGGTTGATGCGGGAGACCGGTGCCAAGACCTTCTTCATGCCGTCGGCCGATTACATCTGGCCGCACACGCTCAACAAGAAGGTGCGCGAGGTCGTCGCCGTCGAGGGCGGTGAGATCGTCGGCGAGGAGTACTTCCCGCTCGATCACACCGACTATCGCCGGGTCGTCGACGACATCATGGCCAGCGGCGCCGACGTTGTGTTCAACACGATCGTCCCGCCGGGACTCACGCCGTTCCTCGAGCAACTCCACAATGCCGGCTTCACTCGGCGAGGAGGCACGATCGTCTGCACGTACTTCGACGAGAACTTCCTCAACCTTGCGCCGGCCGAGCACGTCGAGGGTTTGTACGGCTGCCTCGACTACTACCGCGGCGTCGACGACGCGTTCAGCACCGAACTCCTGAACCGTTACGAACGGCTGTATCCCGGGAGTGCGATGTTCACGGCAGGAAGTGCATGCACGGGCACGTACCGAGCTCTGAAGCTCTGGGAAGCGGCCGTCAACGAAGCCGGGTCACTCAACCAGGACGACGTCATCGCGGCGTTGGACCACGCGCGGATCACGCAAGGTCCGGGCGGGCCGGCGGAGATGGTGCCGGGCCAACACCACGTACGCATGAACATGTACATCGCGCGCGCCGAGCAAGGCACGTTCCGCGTCGTGAAGAACCTCGGTCACGTCGACCCGAAAGAATGCGAGGTTTGACTCTCGCGAAATACTGGTGAAGGCACGTCCCCGCGCGGGGGCGCGCCTTCACCGGGAATGACTCAGCGCGCCAAGTGCCAGAGCACGAAGAGCAGCCCGACGCAGAACGCCGGGATCGTCAGCGACAGCACGAAGAACAGCTGACCGATCCGCTTCAGCGTCGTCGGCACTTCGGCGAGAATGCGTTCGCCATGATGCGCCACGACGGTGCGAGCGTGATTCGCGAACGCGGCGTTGGTCATCGGTGCCGCGGTTACCGGCACGAGCTGTACTTGTTCGTTCTTGCGTTTCACGATCCACCTCGGTGCTCGTAGACAAGTTCGGCGAAGTTCTCCAAACGCTCGATGCATTCCTTCAGCCGGCGTTCGGGTTCTTCGTGCGACGCCCCGAAGACGTCACGGTTGCGGAGTTCTCGATACCAGCGTCGAAGACGCTCCAAGTTCTGTTCTTCTTCGTCGAGTTCCGCAGCGGTGAATTTCTCCGTACGGATCTCTTTGTCGATCTCGGCGTCGAACTTGTCGCATTCGACCAGGAACTCTGTCCACTCCTGTTCGCGTTCGGCTGTGAACAACGTCTCCAGCCGGGCCCCCATTCCGTCGCCCCGGGCCGCAGCGTCGAAGACCAGCGCCTCACCGCCTGCCCGCTCGATCAGGTCGACCGCCCGCATCACGGCGTCGACGAAGTCCTGGCGCTTGGGCACCGCCCACGTCGCCTGTTGCAGGGAAACCGCGCCGACGCGGCGCAGCTCCCGCCAAACGGCCACCCGGTGCCGGGACGGCTCCGTCGGAAGGTGGTAGGTCAGGAGCACCCAGTCCACAACGGGATTGTATCAAGCGTTACTCTTCTCAGTGTAACGCCAGTTACTCGACCCTTGGGGGCTCGCCCGTGATCAGCTATTTCCAAGCGATCGTCATCGGACTGCTCCAAGGCGTCACCGAACTCTTCCCCGTATCGAGCCTCGGACACTCGGTATTGATACCGGCATGGCTCGGCGGGTCGTGGTCGGACCTCGTCACGCAATCGTCGGAAAGCTCGAGCAACAACTCGCCGTACCTTGCGTTCATCGTGGCGTTGCACGTCGCGACCGCGCTCGCGCTGTTCTGGTACTACCGCCGCGAGTGGATCCGCATTATCGGCGGCTTGTTGCACGCAGCGCGCACGCGGCGCATTGAAACGTCGGCGCAACGACTCGGAATCTTGCTGATCATCGGCACCATCCCCGTCGGGATCACCGGTCTGCTCTTGGAGCACACCTTCCGCACGGTGTTCGCAAAACCCTTACCCGCAGCGATCTTTTTGACGATCAACGGCGCCATTCTCATGGCCGGCGAACGCCTGCGCCGCCGCAGTGAAGTGCGCGAGCTTGCAATCAAAGACGGCGCGCCGAACGACAAAGAGGGCCACCGCACGCTGGAATCGCTCGAGTATCGCGAGGCGGGCGTGATCGGCATCTTCCAGACGTTCGCACTCCTCGCGGGCATCTCACGTTCCGGCATCACGCTCGTCGGCGGACTTCTCCGCGGTCTCGACCACGAAGACGCCGCGCACTTCTCGTTCTTGCTCGCAACGCCTGTGATCTTCGCCGCCGGGGTGTTGAAACTGCCGAGCCTCGCGGGTTCGGCGGGCAACGGGATTCACGGACAGGTTGTGGCCGGCGCGATCGCCGCCGGGCTCGCGTCCTACTTCTCGGTGAGCTTCCTCACCCGCTACTTCAAGACGCGCACGCTCACGCCGTTCGCCATCTATTGCATGGCCTTCGGTGCACTTTCGATCGTCAAGTTCGCCTAGAACGATCAGCCGCGTAGCGTGCGCGCATGACCGTCACGCGCATGGACAACGTCGGCATCGTGTTCGAAGACCTCGACGCCGCGATTGCATTCTTCGTTGAACTCGGCATGGAAGTGGAAGGCCGGGCCGAGATCGAAGGACCATGGGCCGACCAATGCGTCGGGCTCGACAACATCCGTTGCAGCGTCGCAATGCTGCGCACCCCCAACGGTCAAAGCGGCCGGCTCGAGCTCTCGAAGTATCACCGACCCGCGGCAATCCGCGCCGTACCGAATCCGCTCCCGCCGAACACGCTCGGATTCCATCGCGTGATGTTCGCCGTCGACGATCTCGCCGACACGCTCGCGCGACTGCGCCCGCACGGCGCCGAAGTCCTCGGGGAAGTGGCGCGCTACCAGGACAGCTTCCTGCTCTGTTACGTGCGCGGGCCTGAGGGCGTCGTCGTCGGCTTGGCCGAAGACATCAGTAGTCGTTCTTGAACGTGAAGTAGGAGCCGCGGATGGTTCCGGCAAGCGTCGACTTCTGGCGCGCGAACTTGAAGCGCGCCGCGAGTTCCTCGGGGATCTCCATCCCCTCTGAGAGTTTGAACCCGACCGCACGCTTCCCGAGACTGTCGAGCGTGTACATCACGTTGACCGACAGGCCGCTCTCGTAGAAGACGTACGCGATCTTGATGTCCTCGACTTGGAACGCCGTCGCTTCGAGGGGCGGCGACGCAATCACGATGTCGCGCTCGTCGCTGAGAATCTTGTTCACCCACCCGATCGTCTTCTTGGCTTTGCTCGCCGGATCGACTGTGAACGTGTAGTCGTACTTCTTCTTGAAGTAGCGCGCCTCGTGCGCACGGAGGCCGGCCAGCGCGTCGGCGACCGGCGACGACTCGAGACCATGCGTCGAAACGGTGGTGAAGTCGACGGTGTAGGACATGACGTGATTCCTTCTCGCTACCTTCGGAGTCTGGAAAGCATTCCCAGACCGGTTACAACGTACTGGCATAGGCACTACGCAGTTACACACAATCTGACGCGATCAGGCTGAGTACTCGGCACTCCGGATTGTCCGCCCGTTCGTCGCAACTCATCGTGCGCCGCGCCGACCAGAGCACGTGCGAATCCTGCTCGTGACGTACGACGGCGGCGGCAACGTACTTCCCGCGCTCGCCTTGTCGCAGCGTCTGACGGAACGTGGTCATGAAGTAACCGTTCTCGGCCAGGACGGGCTCGAACCGTCCTGTGCGCCGGGCATCACGTTCCGGCCCGCCGGCATTCCGGCTTGGAGCACCTCGCACGGGCGGCCCCGTTCCGGTGAGCTCGCAACCGAGAACACGCTCGTCGAGATGACGTTTGGCGGCGCAGTGATGGACTCGGTCGACGACGAGCTGCAGCACGGCGGTCACGACGTTGTGATCGTCGACTGCATGATGCTCGGCGCGCTCACGGCTGCCGTCGCACACGAGCTCCCGGTGGTGGCACTGTTCCATCTCTTGTACGGGCCGACCCAGGTCGAAGGCCACTGGAGCGGGAACTACGGTCCCGCGCTGCCGTTGCTCAACGCGATTCGTGACGAGCGCGGGCTCGCGCCGCTGACGCACGTGCGACGCGTTTGGGACGACGCGACGACGGTGTTGGTCGCGGCCCCGCCCCAGCTTGATGTGGCGGCAAAGGAGTCACCGGCGCGCCTGCAATACGTCGGTCCGATCCTCGACGAGGCGCCGGCTTCGTGGCCGCCGCTCTTGCCGTGGGACGCCGACGATCCGACACCGCTCCTCCTCGTGAGCTTCAGCACCAACGACTTCGACCAGCTCGCGCCGCTGCAGCGCGCGGTCGATGCCGTCGGCGCGCTCGACGTGCACGCGGTTGTGACAACCGGGCCGGCCGTCGACGCCGGCGCGATCAACACGCCCGACAACGTCGAGATACGCACGTGGGTTCCGCACCGCGACCTGCTTCCCACGACGAGCGCCGTCGTCACGCACGCGGGGCACAGCACTGTGACGGCCGCGCTCGCACACGGCACACCGCTCGTCTGCATCCCGACGGGCGCCGACCAGCACGTCAACGCCGAGCGCGTCGAAGCGATCGGCGCCGGACGCGCACTCGGAGCCGACGCCGACGTGCGAGCGCTGCGCGAGGCGATCCAGTCCGTCATCCGATCGAACCGCTACCGCGATGCCGCGCGTGACGTGCAAGGAACGATCGACCGTCTCGGCCGCGGCGCACGTGCGGTCGAGAAGATCGAAGCTCTCGTCGACGCTCGCGACGTCATCTCCGTCGAGGAAGACGCGCTCGACTTGCAGGCGCTCGGCGAGATCGACGAGCCGCGCGAGCTGCACCCGCGCCGTTAGGGATCGTTGGCGTCGTCGTCGTCGGGTGAGATCGCGAGCAACGCGGTCGCGATGTCGCGGCCTTGGCCGAAGGCACCGAGTGCGACCGACGCCCGTTCCTCTTCGATCGCCGACGGATCCGGTCCGGGAAGCGGCGGCGTGGAACCCCAGCCGTAGACGGCGTGCCACAACACCTCGTCGGAGAGTGCCTGCGGCACCAGGTCGACGTGATCGAACGGAAGCTGCGCCGCGAGTTCCTGCGCATTGTTCTGACCGAACGGGTCGTCGTTGAATCTCGTCGTCACCGGATTGGTCGCGTCGAGGTTCTGCGTCGGCTGTATCGCCGTGTACGGCGTGAAGTCGGGGTGCCTGGTGAACGCGGCGTCCATCGGCGTTGCGAACGCGTCGAACAACGACAACGGGTGCAGTCCGAGGATCAGCTCGACGGTGCGCATCACGCTGTACTGGTCGTATCGGGTGTGCACGACTGCTCCGTGCGCCGCGTACGGCGAGATCACGAACGCCGGCATCCGGTGCGCGTCAACGTGGTCGGCGCCGTCTTGCGAGTCGTCTTCGATGACGAAAATGGCGCTGTGCGCCCACACCTGTTGGTTGTGACTGATGAGTTGCACGAGTTGACCGAGACCGAGATCGTTGTCGGCGATCATCGCCTGTGGTGTCGGGTGTCCCGGTGACACGCCGTTCGTGTGGTCGTTCGGCAACGTGAGATAGACGAACGACGGCACGTGATCGGCGCCACCCGCGGTCCACGTATTGAACTGGCGCTGGAAATAGTCGTAGCGGCTCGTCGTCGGATCACCGACCTGACCGGGATGGCCCGAGTCGGTACTGCACGCGAGGTTGGGTGCGGTGCCGTCGCAGCCGAAGTGGAACGGGTAGCCGAAGTCTTGGCCCGCACGCACGGCCGGGAAGGTCGGCCGGCCGTCGTCGGCGAGACCGGCCGAGAACTCACCGAAGTTGTCGAACGAGACGTTTTGGCGCACTGCTTGGTCGAACACGAACGCGTTGGGCGGATACGTCACCGGGTCTTGACCGGCGTTGTTCTCGCGCCCCCGTCCCGAATAGTCGGCGTGTAGTGCCTTTTGCACGAAGTCGATCGCGTACGAACTCGACGTGATCACGTGACCGTCGGTGCTCACTTCGCTGTCGGCGTAGAGGTGGTCGAGCAGCGGGAACTGACGCGAGAGCGCATGCGCGTTTGGTGTGATGCCACCCGCGGGACCGGGCACGCCGTTGTCGTCGACGACCTCGAGCGCGCCGTCGCCGTCGCCGCGCGGATCGCTCCCAAAGATTTGGTCGTAGGTCCGGTTCTCACGCACGACATAGAAGACGTGCGTGATCTGTTGACTCGCACCGCCGTTGGGACCGACCAACGGACTGTTCGGCGGCACAGTGTGGAAGTCGCTCGGCTTGACTTGGCGGTTGGCCGCGAGCGAGAAGCGCAACAAGTCGGTGTCGGCCGGGCGCGGGAGCACGCCCACTTCACCGTTCAGCTTGTCGATCACATAGGTGCCGTACGGCGCCGCTTCGCTGTTCGCGAACGGGGAGCCGTACCCGGGATTCGGTCCGGCACCGAGGCCTTTCGCGGCAAGCCATACGAGACGCCCACCGGTGGGCGTGACCGCGACCGCCGACGTGTAGGCCGCGGTCGGGATCTTCCCGGCGAGGTTGAAGTTCATGTCTTGCACGGTGCGCCCGGTGCCGAGATGAATCACCGCGACGGCGTCCTCGCCGCTGTCCGCAACGTACAAGTCGTTTCCGTCCGGGCTCTCGGCCAGCGCGAGCGGCGCCGAACCGATGCCTTGCGGTCGTTGGACCGACACCGTGTGCGCGACCGATCGGTTCGTCGTGTTGATCGCAACGACGGAATCACGGCTGGTCACGGCGACGTACACAACGTTGCGGAGCGGATCGGCGAACAACGCTTCGGGATGTGCTTCGAGATCGCCGCGCGCGCCGCCCACGCCGATGACGTTGGTGACCTTGCGCGTCGCGAGCTGGATGACGGACAGCGTGCCGTCGAGTTCGTTGCTGACGTACGCGTCGCGGCCTGCACGTTCGACCGCGACGGAGTATGGGAACTGACCGACCGAGACCAACTGCGTCGGATGCGCCGGTTTGGTGAGGTCGATGATCGCGACCTTGTTCGCTTGGTTCAACGCGACGAGCAACGTGGAACCGTCGGGCGTGACGGTCAGTCCTTCCGGCCAGCCGAGCTTGTTCGGCGCCGAGGGGGGCAACATGATCGGCGGCTGTTCCGTTCCGCGCCCGGTCGCGGCGTCGACCGAGAAGACGTGGACCGCGTCGCCGTTGTCGGCGAGCGTGGGACCGTACGGGACTTGATCGCCACGCGGCTCACCCGAGACGTACGCGGTCTTCCCGTCGGGACTGAACACAATGCCGCCGTACGCGCCGGGCAGCGGCAACACCTGAACGATCGCGCCGGTCGCGACGTTGACGACGTGTATGCCGTCCTTGCCGTGCCCGGAATCGACGGCCCAGAAGAAGTGACCGTCGTGCGTGAGCGCGCCGCCCGTCGGAAAGTCGCCGACTTCGGTCATGCGGCCCGCGGGTTGAAGATGCCGACCGTTCGCGGTCGTCAAGAACGCGGGACCGATCTCGCCGCGCCGAACGCCGCCGCGGCTCGCGGACTGGGCGGCCTTCTGTCCGACGACCGCGAGGAACAGCGCGCACACGAGCACGACGGGCAGAAGCTTCTTCTTCATGCGCCCGTGTTACCCGGCTCCGGCGGCGAGCGTTGGGATATTTTGCCGGGCGTTCATCCCGCCGTTTCGGCGGTGTTCCCCGAGCCGGACTCACTGCCCGGAATCGATCGCGCGGAAACAACCCTGCACGTGGTCGTTGACGACGCCCACGTTCTGCATGAACGCGTAGACGCTGGTCGGTCCGACGAATCGATAGCCCTGCGTCTTCAATTCCTTGGCGAGCACTTCGGCGTCGGGTGTCGAAGCGGGAAGGACAGCCAACGAGCGCGGTGCACGTGTTCGGTTCGACGCGTACGACTTCGCAAGCGCAGCAAGACTCGGCGACGCCGACTTCATCGCGCGCGCGTTCGCGATCGTCGCTTCGATCTTCGCCCGGTTGCGGACAATCGACGCGTCCTTGAGCAGGCGGTTCACGTCGCGGCTCTTCATCGCGGCAACCTTGTCGACGTCGAAACCATGGAACGCTCGAAAGAACGCGTCCCGCTTACCGAACACGATCGACCAACTGAGGCCCGCTTCGAAAACGCCGAGTGTCAGCGCTTCGAACAATGCCGACTGCTTGTACGTTCGCCTGCCCCACACTTTGTCGTGGTAGTCGCGTAACAGCGTCGGTGCATGTCCGGCCCAAACGCAACGCGGAACACCATCGTCGTCGCCGGCGATCACGTCTTTGCTCACGCGCCGGCCTTTCCGCGCTCCGCCCGCGCCACGATCCGAGCGTCGAGCAGCGTTGCCTTGTGGTCAGGGAGCACACCGGTCGTCCATCGCACGCTGTGCTCGGCGTGCAGTTCGGTCGCCAGCGCGTGGCGCGCGAGTTCGGTGTGGCAGCGAGCTTGCGCCCGCCACGCGACAAACTCGCCTTGCCGGTCGAACCCCGCGTACTGACCGACGTGGCCGATGAGGTCGTGCACCGCCCGCAACCGGTCGTAACTGTCGCCGGCGCGGTTGGAGAAGAACGGGTGCCGGCGGTCGTGATCGGTTCTCGATGAGACCACTTCGAGCACACGCGTTGACCGCACCGCGTGGATCATTTCGGCATCGGAGTCATACGGCGTGAGGCAGTCGGTGAAGCCGACGCGTATGCGGTGACGAGGTCGTCCGGCTGTCAGCGTGCGGAAGAGCTGGTCGCTCTCGACCTCGAGCGCTCGATACGCGGCTTCGACACGCCCGGCCGCGGGCGTACTCCTCGCATCGAGGAACGACCCTGCGACAACAAGCGCATGACCCTCGTCGAGTACCGCCACGCCCCGAGTCTCCCCACTCGGGCGGCTTTCCACCCGTTCAACCGCCGGCGGTGATGGCTTTGAGCTGGTCGAGCGATTCGCGAATGAGGCGGGGCAAGTTGCGTTTCGTCGGTTGTTGCACCCACCGTTCGAACGCAACTTTGAACGCGGCGATCCCGGCTTCCGCGGTCAGGCTCGCAGCGGGTTGTTTCACGCCGCGTCGGCGCAACGCGTCGGCGAGCGCCGATGCCAAGGTCGCCAGCTTGATCAGTTCGCGCTCACGCAACTCGGCGTTCGACGCGATCACCGCTTGTCGTTGCGCGGCCCATTCGCCCCGTTCTTGCAACATCGCACCCGCGGCTTGCAACGCGGCGCCAACTGCATCGATGGGCGACGCGTCGGCGGGCGCTTGGGCAACGCCATCGGTGAGAAGTG
The DNA here is from genome assembly GCA_963841195.1 of uncultured Actinomycetes bacterium. Classification (GTDB taxonomy): domain Bacteria; phylum Actinomycetota; class Acidimicrobiia; order IMCC26256; family PALSA-610; genus CAWJBX01. The sequence goes on from CAWJBX010000010.1 coordinate 77,987, forward strand.
CGGCCAGGCTTTCCGACCCCGCGAACAACACCTCGCGCTTGTCGGCGAAGTGGCGAAAGAACGTGCGCTCGGTCAGGCCCGCGCGCGCCGCGATCTCGGCGACCGTCGTGTTCTCGAAACCTTGCGCGACGTACAACTCCATCGCCGCTTGCGCGAGTCGCCCGGGCGCGTCGGGCTTCCACCGGCCCATGGCGACCAGAATACCGGTTGACGTCAGGGACTGACATCACTTAGTCTGATGACAGTCGCTGACATCAAGGAGGTCGCCGTCATGCGAGTCTTCGTTACCGGTGCATCCGGTTGGATCGGTTCCGCCGTCGTTCCCGAGCTCATCGCGGCGGGACATCACGTCGTGGGCCTCGCCCGCTCGGACGCCTCGGCCGACGCGCTGGCCGCCGCCGGTGCCGAAGTACAAGGAGGTTCACTCGAAGACCTCGATGCACTGCGCGAAGGTGCGAGCAAGTCCGACGGTGTGATCCACCTCGCGTTCATCCACGACTTCTCGCAGTACGAAAACGCCAACGCCACCGACCGGCGCGCGATCACGACCATGGGCGATGCGTTACGCGCAACCCAACGGCCGCTCGTTATCGCCTCGGGTGTCGCGACGACCGCGACCGGGCGTCCGGCAACGGAGAACGATCCGCCCGCGCCCGATTTCCCGCGCTCGGAAGCCGCCGACCTCACGCTCGCGCTGGGAGCATCCGGCGTGCGACCTGCCGTCGTACGGCTGCCGCCGACAACGCACGGACGCGGCGACAACGGTTTCATCGCAATGCTCGTGGCAACCGCGCGCGAAAAGGGCGTGTCGGGCTACGTCGGCGACGGTGCGAACGAGTGGCCGGCCGTACATCGCTCGGACGCGGCACGCGTGTTTCGTCTTGCGCTCGAACGCACGTCGGAGCCGGCCGTCTATCACGCCGTCGGCGAACAAGGCGTGCCGACGCACACGATCGCCGAAGTCATCGGTCGCCACCTCGCGGTACCCGTCGCATCGATCGCTCCCGAAGACGCCATCGCGCACTTCGGTTGGCTCGGAACGATTTGGGCGCTCAACGCGCCGACGGCGAACGAGTTGACGCGCGCCCGGCTCGGCTGGGAGCCGTCCGGTCCGACGTTGCTCGAAGACCTCGAGGCAGGCTCGTATTTCAACTAGGGCGCGTTCGTCGTCGTCGTGGTCGGCATCGACTCGCCGGCCGCAATGCGCTGTATGACTGCATCAGGGATCACGACGCGCCACTGCCCGTTCGCCAAGTTGGCGCGCGCAACCGTGACCTCGCCCCCGTCGCCGAACGGGCCCGTGAAGTCGAACACCCACGTTGAGCCTTGATCGATGACTTCGTTGATATCGGTCGACGAGTGCGCCTTGACGGTGCCGAGTTCCATCTTGTCGTTGGGCGCGCCACCGGTCACCGACGCGCCGATGTCGTACGCGCTGTTGTTCACAAATGTCACGCGCGGAACCGTCTTTGGTGACGTTTCGACCAGCCGGACCACGCCGAAGAGCACCACGACGACTCCGGCGAGTACGAGCGCCCACCACCATCGAATTTGGAGTCGAGGCGCGCCGGCCGGGGCGACCGGATTCTCGGCAAGACTTCGCGTCATTGCGTACCTCCGCTTGTCGCGCGCGTCAGAACGCGCGCGGATGCCGTTACGGGTCAGGCAACGTGCGACAAGCGCGGCGGTGCTCGCGTACGAAAGCGCGTAACGCGAAATCGGGGATCAGATGCGACGACGCCGAGCGCGAGCCCGACCAGCATCGCGAGCAGAAGGAGAAGCAGGACGACCGGCATTGCCGCGACGAGCGGAAGCAAACGCGCGCCGTCCCGCACCGCGGTTCGACGCGGTGTCGCAACGATCTCGGGCAGGACGATCGCCGTCGCATCGATCGTGGCTTCGTGCGCGCGCGTGCGCGCCGACCGGGGAACAGCGTGGGTCGGCGCCAGCGATGCGGCCAGACCGACGAACACTGCGATGACGACGGCGGAACGAGAACGAGCGATCACTTGACGCTAACACCCAGGTCAGGCGGCTTCTCCGCGCGCAAAGCTGACCAAAGCGTGACATCCGGCCGGTTCGATTGTCACCCGCGCACGGCGCCGACGATGAACGCCGCGAGCCCGACGCACGCGACGCCCAACGCGATCGGCGCCAGGTCGGCGAGCGTCGTCGCCCGTGTCCCCCGCGTGCGCAAATGGCGCGCGTGCCAGGCGCCGAGAAACGCGACCGTCGCACCCAGCAACAGCACGAGCACACCGATTGCGAAATTTTTGGTCGTCACCCCACTGAGTCCGCGCAGAATCAGTGCACCACACCCCAACAACGCCAGGCCGCTTCGGTGCCACGAAAGATCCGTGCGTTCCGCCGCGATGACGGCCTCCCGCCCGTCGGGATCGCGGTTCGTCACTTGCTCGACCCCGCGAACACGACGAGCACGAAGCCCGCGACCGCGACTATCGCAACGACGACCGCGGTGAGCGCGGGAATCGGGGAACGAGGAATCGACTCGCCCCGTCGCATTGCCCGTTCGTTCGCCCGCCACGTGTACAAGCTCGCGATCGCGAGGACGACACCGAGCGCAATCAGCGGAAGGCCGATGATGCGGCGTCCCCCGGCCACGTCGAACGGTGGCAGCAGTTGCGTGATCGCAAGACCGGCGGTCACCAAGCCGAGCGCGGTGCGGATCCACGCAAGGAACGTGCGCTCGTTCGCGTACGAAAAGCGAACGTCGGGGTCGGATTCGGTCGGTTCGTTCGGCGGCGACGACGCGCTTCCCACCGCGAAATCATTACCCGCGAAGGTCGGCGCGTCGTTGATACCGCCTGAAATTCCACTTCGTCGGCTACACCTGCGGCACGTCGAGCGGAACCCCCCGGGTCGCGGCGTCGAGTCCGGTCAGCAGCGACAGCAGCACCGCGCGCGCCGTTTCGCCGTCGATCACAATGTCGCCGTTTCCGGTACGAAAGAAATCGATGCCGCTCGCGGCCGAAGCGGCAAAGGCATCCGGCGGTTGGTCCGCGAGCGCGTGGTATCCACGCATCTCACCATCGCGATACACGACCACTGAAGGTTCTTGCACGCCGCGTCCGCTGATGCGATTGCAACGGACGTAACCGCGCGTCCCGGTGACCTCGACGCGTTCGTCGTCGGCGTAATAATCAGAGCGGTAGTACATCTCGGGCGCCAGCACGATCTCCAGCGCGACGCGCACGTCGTTCTCGTGTTCCCAGACAAACGTGGCGGGCGTGTCGAGCACGATCTCGGGCGTGATGTTCGTGCGCCGGATCCACCCAAAGATGCGCCGGATCGGCCCGAAGAGCCAATGCGCGACTGCGAGTTGATGCCAGCCGTGGTCGAACGTGAGGATGCCGTGCCCGTCGCGCGCTTGCGCGAACTGCCAGTCGTAACTCGCCGGATTGACTTCCCACCCGCCGTGCGCAGTGGCCGTGATCTTCATACTCATCGACTGCGCGGGCCCGATCTCGCCTGACTCCACGATCTCGCGCAGCTTCACGAGCGGCGGAAAACACACGTAGTCCTCCATGACGCGCACCACTGCGTTCGTTCGGCGCGCGGCGGTGAGGATGCGATCGGCGTCGGCGAGTGACCGGGCGAGCGGCTTCTGCACTTGCACGTGGAAGCCGGCATCGAGGACGCGCGTTACGACGTCAGCGTGGTTCGGTGTGGGTACGAGCACGTCGACGACGTCGGCGTCGATCCGCAACATCTCGTCAAGTTCGCGCGTGCACACCGCGCCCGGAAACGCGCGTGCCCAACGATCGATCCGTTGCTGCTCGCGGTCGCAAAGACCGACGACCTCGACGTCGGCGCGAGCCGTGTACGGCGGCAGGCACAGCTCGGCGATCTGGCCGAGACCGACGACGGCGACGCGAACGGGCCGGTCGGTGACCGGAAGCGCAGTAGGCATGCCGGGAGTATTGCCGGGCGCGCGGGAGAGTTGTGGACTGAGGCGCCGAGGGTGCACGCTGAATCAGGCGCGTTGTTGCAAGTGCGAGGTCGCGAATGACGATCACGAAGACCAGTACGTGTCGATTGTGCACAGCGATGTGCCCAATCGTCGTCACCATTGAAGATGGGCGGGCGGTCGAAGTACACGGCGACCGCGATGCGCCCCTCTTCGAGGGTTACACGTGCCCGAAAGGGCGCGCGCTTCCGGAAATCCACGCCAACCCGAATCGGTTGTTACACAGCCTCCGGCGCCGACCCGATGGAACGCACGAACCGATCTCGAGCGAAGACGCGGTGGCCGAGATATCCGAGCGCTTGCAGGCGGTCGTCGACCGTTACGGACCGAACGCGGTCGCGACGTACACCGGAACGTCGAGCGCCGCGTATCCGGCAATGGGTTCGATCGCAGCTGCCCTCGTCATGGCGCTCGGCAGCAAGATGATGTTCTCGGCAGCGTCCATCGACCAGCCCGGCACGCGTATCGCCGACGCGATGCACGGCTTGTGGCTCGGCGGCCGCACGCCCTTCGACGAAACCGACGCGTTCCTCTTCGCGGGCACCAACCCTGTCATCTCGAAACAGTTCCTCGCCGAGAATCCCGCGAAGCGGCTGGCGCGTGCGAAGGAGCGCGGCGCCAAGATCGTCGTGATCGACCCGCGGCGAACGGAGACGGCGCGCTGGGCCCACGTGCACCTCCAACCGCGCCCCGGCCAGGACGCGATCGTGATGGCCGGCATCGTGCACATCATCTTGCGCGAGAACATGGTCGACGAAGAGTTCGTCGGCGCGCACGTCACCGGCCTCGACGCGTTGCGCGCGGCTGTCGGACCGTTCACACCCGAGTTCGTGGCGCGTCAAGCCGACATCCCGATCGCCGACCTCGTCGAAGCCGCGCGCACATTGGGCACGGCGCGGCGCGGCGGTGCGGGCGGCGGCACCGGCATCAGCATGACGAGCTGCACAAGCGTCGTCTCCTATCTCCTGTTGTGTCTGATGACCGTGCGCGGTTGGTGGGCCCGTGAAGGCGATCGCATCGAGCGGCCCAACGTGCTCATGCCCGAGAACCACGCCAAGGCGCAGGCCCGGCGGCCGTTCCGCGCGATTGGGTTCGGCAAGAAGATGCGTGTACGCGGGCTCGAGCAAACCAATGGGGGAATGCCAACCGCCGCGCTGGCCGACGAGATCCTCCTTCCCGGCGAAGGTCAAATCCGCGCGTTGTTCAACGTCGGCGGCAGCCCGATGATGGCGTGGCCCGACCAGCGCAAAACGCGCGAGGCACTGGAGTCGCTGGACCTCTTCGTTACGACCGATGTCGAATATTCAGCGACCGCGCGGATGGCCGACTACGTCGTCGCAACCAAGATGACGTTCGAGACGCCGAGCATGACGCAGGTGACCGAGGTCATCAAGTACTTCCATCCCGGTTACGGCTTCCGTTCGCCGTATGCGCAATACACGCCCGCGCTGATCGATCCGCCCGAAGGTTCCGACCTCATCGAAGACTGGCAGCTCTACTACCGCATCGCGCAGCGGCTCGGACTTTCGCTCAACCTCGTCAACGTCTTCGGCCGCATGGGCGCGCACCTCGAAGCGCCGATCCAGGTCGAACCGCTCGACATGGAAAACGAGCCGACGACCGACGACCTCTACGAGATCATGTGCCGAAACTCGAACATCTCGCTCGACGAGGTGAAGAGCTATCCGCACGGTCACCTCTTCGAAGAACTGCTGGAGAAACGAGTCGGCCCGGCCGACGCCGACTGCGAAGACCGGCTCGACGTCGGCAATGCCGCGATGCTCGAAGAGCTGGAAGAGATTCGCGAAAAGGCGTTCACCGCAGAGGTTGATCGCGACCGGCCGTTCCTCTTCGTGCCGCGTCGCGAGAACAGAGTGATCAACACGACTGGTCGCACACTGCCCGGGCTCATGCGCGGCCGGCATTACAACCCGGCGTTCATGCATCCCGACGATCTCTCACGTCTCGGCGTCGCACCCGGCGATCTCGTCGAGATCCGTTCCGAGTACGACGCGATCATCGGCGTTGCGGAGGCCGACGAAGCATTGCGTACCGGCATGGTTTCGATGAGCCACAACTTCGGCGGCAATCCCGGCGACGACGAAGACCCGCGCGTCGACGGTGCCAACACCAACCGGCTGTTGCGAACCGACGTGGAATACGACAGATACACCGGCCAGCCCCGCATGGGCGCGCTTCCGGTTTCAGTGGTCGCGAAATAACGACGGAGAAAGAGGCGGCATGCAGAACGCACTCATAACGGGGACGTCTACCGGAATCGGCGAAGCGTGTGCGAGGCGTCTCGCCGCCCTCGGTTGGACCGTGTATGCCGGTGTCCGGCGCGCCGACGACGCCGACCGCTTGAAGACGACGATCTCCGGCGACGTGCGGCCGGTCATTCTCGACGTCACCAAGCGCGACGAGATGCAGCGCGTGATCGACGAGATCGCGCGCGATACCGCAGGGACCGGCCTGCAAGCACTCGTCAACAACGCCGGTATCGGAACCGGCGGACCGTTCGAGTACATCACCGAGGAAGAATGGCGTCAGACGTTCGAAGTAAACGTGTTCGGCGTCGTCGCACTGACGCTCGCGGCCATTCCGCTGCTGCGCGCGGGCCAAGGTTGTGTCGTCTACATCGGTTCGGTCGGCGGGCGGATCGCGTCGCCCGGTCTCGGCCCGTACTCCGCGTCGAAGTTCGCGCTCGAAGCGCTGGCGGAATCACAGCGCATCGAGTTCAAGCGATCGGGCACGGCGATTCGCGTCGCACTGATCGAACCCGGGGAAGTGAAGACTGCGATCTGGGACAAGGGCAACCACGATCTCAGCGAGTTCGAAGCGCGCGTCGACGCCGAGGGGCGCCGGCGCTACCAATGGCTGCTCGACCAAACCCGCGGCTTTCTCGACGAAGGCCAAGCGAAAGGCGTCACGCCCGACAAGGTCGCGGACGCGGTCGAACACGCGCTCACGGCCAAGCGTCCGAAGGCGCGTTATCTCGTCGGGCCCGACGCGAAGATGATGGGCCACCTGATTCCCCGTTTGCCCGACCGCATCAAGGATCCCGCGTTCGTCCTCGCGTCGAAGCGTTGGGAGCGACGCGGTCGCAAGCTCACGCGTTAGCGACACGAACACGCGGGCGTAGCCGAAAAAGTTCCTTGTTTATTGGTGCTTTTCGACTAGAATCGAACATGTGTTCCCGCTCGAAGTCCTCAAGAAGATGCGCCAACAGATCGACGCGCTCGAGGCGGAATGGCTCGCGATGGTGCGTGCCTACGACGTTTCCGAGGAATGGCGGGCCGATGGCTATGGCAGCACCGCGGCCGCACTACGCGACGCATGCAAGATGACCAGCGGCACCGCCGCCGGGCACGTGAAGCTCGCGGCGAAACTCGAGCGACTCCCGGCCGTGGCGTCCGCGTTCGCGCAGGGTGAGCTCTCACGGCAGCATGTGTACGCGATCGCCGACGCGTACACACCCGAACGGGCGGCCGCGATGGACACGATCACGCCCGTGCTGGTCGAGGCCGCGAAAGACGTGAGCCCGAAAGAACTGCGCGCGTTGGTCAAGCACGCGACCGACGCCATTGACGGCGACGGAGGTGCGGCCGACGACGAGGCAAAGCACTCGCGGCGGGAGCTCTTTGCTGCGAAGACGCTCGACGACATGATCGACCTCGCCGGTACGTTCGACCCCGTAGGCGGTCAGTGGGTCTTGACCGCGCTCGATACCGAGATGCAACGCGACCACCACGCCGGCGACACGCGTAGCAAGGCGCAACGACGCGCCGATGCGCTTGTCAACATCAGTCGGGATTATCTCGACCGCGGTGAGCGCAACACACCCGGTGCGCTTCCCCATGTCATGTTCATCGCCGACGTGGAAGCCCTGAGCGACGACCCGACGCTCGTCAAGAACGTCCGGAACGAAGCCACTCGTACCGGCGCGCTTTCGCGCGCGACGCTCGAACAGCTCGCCTGCGATTGCAGCATTTCCCGCGTGTTGATGGCCGGACGATCCGAAGTTCTCGATGTCGGGCGCGCCACCCGCGTGATTTCACCCGCGCTTCGCAAGGCGGTCATCGCGCGCGACGTGACATGCACCGAACCCGGTTGCGACGTCCCCGCCGACCAATGCGATATCCACCACGAAACCCCATGGCACCAAGGCGGCCGCACCGATCTCGACAACCTGAAAGCGAAGTGCTCCGCCGATCACTGGAAGGCACACCACCCAGAGCGGCCGCCGCCGTTGTGACATGACGAGTTCACCCAATCGCTGATTGCCACGCGTCAACCTGTGTGTTTCCATCGGATGCAATCCAGAAATTGGATGGCGAGACGGGGAGGCCACGCCATGGCAACCACTCTCTTGCGACGCGCGGGCATGTTGATGTTCGCCGGCGTTCTGGCCCTTGCTGCGATCGCAGCACCGGCCGCGGCGGCGAGCGAGCCGACCACCCAACCGCCGGGGCTCGATCACTTCTACTGCTATCCGGTCACGCCCGTCTCGGGTTCGACATTCGCCGCGCCATCCCAAGTGCAGTTGAAGGACGACTTCGGGACGACCACGAACGACGTCTTGCCCGTCAAGCGATTGTGCGCGCCGGCGACGAAGACTCGGCTCGACAACGGGCAGTCGTCGCCGCCGCAGAATCCCGACGCGCATCTCGCGTGCTTCGGTATCAGCGAACCGAACTTCCAAGCCCGCAAAGTCAAAGCCACGAACCAGTTTGGCGACGCCGCGCTCGACGTTCTCGCGGTCGACTCGTTGTGTCTCCCGTCGTTCAAGTCGCTTCAGACGCCGCCAAACTTCCCCGCGGCGACCGCGCCGTCCGGCCTCGACCACTTCAAGTGCTACACGGTGCGTTACACGGTTGACGCGAGCGGGAACCCGACGAACGTGTTCGGCCAGGAACCTGCGAACGTGATGGTGCAGGACCAGTTCGGCCCGAAGATCGCGACGCTCGGCCGGCCGGTCCTCTTGTGCAACCCGGTCGAGAAGACGCGCATCGATCTTCCGAACAAGCCGGTCACTCCCGTGACGAACCCCAACGCCCACCTTGTGTGCTTCCAGGCCGAGGACGACCAGCGATACAACGTGGAACCCTGGCTGAAGAACCAGTTCGGCGTCGGGCGCGTGCAAGGCATTGTGCAGTCGCCGAGCGGCGCGCCGTTGCTCGTCGGCAACATGCTGTGCTTGCCGTCACTCAGCACCGCACCGAAGTAACTCAGTCGGGCATGTCGAGGAAGCGGCGCGCGAGTCGCAAGAGTTGCGATCGCAGCGCGTCGTCGTCGAGGTCGGCGACGAGCGGATGCATCGCAGCACCGCCGATTGCCGCCGTGAGCATCGCGGCCGGCACGCGACCGTCGGCGCCCGCGTCGTCGCCCATCGACACGCGATACAAGCGTCCCATCACCACACGGAACGGTTCGTGATGCGCGAAGAAGCGAACGATCACGGGATCGCCGAGCAATGTGCTCTCCATGTGCCGCCGCTCGACCGCGAGATCGACGATGCGCGTGACCAACACGTCGCGTCCGCGCGCCGGGTCGTTTTCGCGTTCGGCATCGTCGATCGCAGTTTCGAGCCGAGCGAGTTCTTCGCCCGCTACCGCGATCACGATCTCGTCCTTGGTTTTGAACTGGTGGTACACCGCAGCCTTCGAAACGCCGACCGCGTCGGCGATCATCTGCAGCGACGTTCCCCCGACGCCGTGTTCGGTGAAGAGCTGGGCGGCGGCCGTGATGATGCGGGTCTGGGCCGCGTTGTAGGAGCCCACGGCGGCAGCGTAACGATGGTTGCCACCTCCTAGCCGATCGGCTACTTTCGAAGAGCCGATCGGCTACCAGGAGGTTCGTGGTGTCAGACGAGCAGCTCGATCAGTTCCTGGAGATCCGCAAGCCGGGCGCGCACCTCGATGAAGGCGCGGTCGCCGACGACTTCGTGCTGATGCTCGGCGTCGATCTCGTCAACTTCCCGAAGTTCCCGAAGGTCGACGACACCGTCACCTATCCGAAGAAGGCGCTCGACATCCGTTACGAGATGACGGACTCGGGTGCCGAACTCGACGATTACAGCGGTCCGTACCGTCCCGATCTTCGCTACACCGACTTCTCGAGGAATTCCTCGCGTCGAAAGTGATCCCGTGGAGCGACGCGTACATGCAGTTGTGTGTCGACGGTTGGGCCGGCGAAATCGCAAAGCGTTACGGCGCCGAAACGATGGAAGAAATCGAGTGGGCGGCATGGAACGACCAAATCGTTCCCGAACTCGAACGCATGAAGAACGAGTTCCTGCCCGCGGGCACGACGTACAACGATCCGAACCAATCCGTTCCCGAATCGGATCGCGCAACCACGCGCGTGACGTACAGCGGGTTGTTCAGCCCGCGCCCGTCTCTGAGTGACCTGACGAAGGAGCAACTCGTCACGTGGATCCTCGGCGCGCACGAGTACTTGTTGCAGTGCATCGAGGCATGGGCTGCGCAAATCGTCGTGCGCTACGGCCTCGACTCGATGTTCGACATTCAGTACGCGTTGTGGGGCGAGGTCGTGCTGCCGGGCGTGAAGAAACTCAAGGAGGAGTACCTCGGCATCAGCGGCAATACCGTCGCCGACTGGATGAAAGACCTCCAGATGGACGCGACGTCGATGCCGGGGAAGGCGTTCGACCTGTCGTTCGAGATGCCCGAGCCCGACGTCGGCATCATGACGTTCAATCGTTGCGTCGCCGCCGACCAGTGGGAGCAGATGGGCCGGCCCGACATTCTCGAGAAGAACTGTCACTCGACGTGCCCGAAGTCGATGATCGTGACGACGAAGCTGTACCACCCCAACATGAAGGTCGACATTTTGGCGATCCCGCCGCGGGTCGACGAAGGCGACGTATGTTGCAAGTGGCAGTTCAGTATGCGCGACGAAGACGACCCCGAATACGTGCCGGTCGAGCTCACGAAGAAACCGACGCCGGGCTCCTGACGCACGATTTCTGATAGTCAACACGCATGTTCATGCTTCGCTTCGACATGCGCGCGCCGGCCGACGGTCCGGCGTCGATCCGCGAGCTCTACAACGCGGCCATCGACATGGCGGTGTGGGCCGAAGAGAACGGCGCGGTGTCGGTCGTCCTCTCGGAACACCACGCGTCACCCGACGGTTATCTGCCGTCGCCGATCGTGTTAGCGAGCGCGATCGCGGCGCGTACGTCGACACTGCCGATCATGGTGGCGGCGTTGCTCGTGCCGTTGTACGACCCGATCAAGCTCGCCGAGGACATGGCGGTGCTCGACGTCGTGAGCGGCGGACGCGTTGCCTACATCGCGGGGTTGGGTTACCGGCCCGAGGAATACGAGATGTTCGGCCAGTCGATGAAGGAACGGGGCCGGCGCATGGAGGCAAGCTTGACTGCTCTGCGCAGCGCGTGGAGCGGTGAACCGTTCGAATACGACGGTCGTCGCGTTCGCGTCACACCTACGCCGTTGACGCCGGGCGGACCGACGTTGATGTACGGCGGCGGCAGCATCGCGGCGGCGCGGCGCGCCGCGCGCTTCGGGCTCGGATTCTTCGCGCAGACGTGGGCGCCCGGTCTCGAAGACGCGTACCGCGACGAATGTGCGCGCGCGGGAACGGAAGCGGGCATGGCGTTCGTGCCCGCTCCGGGCAGCGCGACGTCGGTCTTCGTCGCCGACGACGTCGACCACGCGTGGCACGACATCGGACCGTTCATGTTGCACGACGCTCAGATGTACGCATCGTGGCTGCACGACGCGGCCGCCGCGAGCAAGTCGAATGCGCCCACTGTCGACGCGTTGCGCGAAGAAGCCGGCCCCTATCGCGTGCTCACGCCCGAGCAAGCGGTCGAGTACATCGGCGTGCACGGCGTGCTGCCCTTGCATCCCCTGTGCGGTGGTTGCCCGCCCGCCCTCGCGTGGGAGACGCTCGACCTCGTCCTGAACCGGGTTATCCCCCAGCTGGGGTAATCGGCGGAAGGTCGGTGGCCGAGAGAATCCCCGGCACAGCCGCGCACACATACGGCACTGCGTTCACGGGCCGATTCGCCGTGTAGGCGGGCGTGTACCCGCCGAGATCGGCAACCGGGATCGGGAACTCGAGGCGAACGTCGAGCGGCGCCTCGCCGCGCACGCGCACGCGCCACCCGGTCGACTGCAGTTCCCACGCCGGATCAATGTCGGCGGTGCAGTACCACGTCGGCGAGAACTTCACGACCGCGTCGTCGCCCGCGTGACCGACGATCGTCGTGCGTTGCGCCGCGATCGTTCCGGCGGGAATTTCGCCCGCGGCGAGCTGCGTTGTTGCGCGCGGGTCGCAACCTCGCCCGTCGCCGACCAACGGTCGACCGGACGACCCGCCGCTTCCGCGAGACCTGTGAGCGCGGGCCCGAACGAACGCACGAGATATTGGGCGCGGCGCGCGTCGTACGACTCGGGCGGCTTGGCGAACCCCATGATCTCGAACAACAAATGGGGCGAGTCGCGCTCCGAAAGGTTGGCGAACTCCTCGATCTCGATCGATTCCACGTGCCGTTGGAGTGAGAGCAGCGCGAACGGAAGCGCGTCGGTGATGAACCCCGGGCTGCTCCCGGTTGCGAAGATCGACGAGAGACCGGTCGCGCACGCTTCCAGCACCCGCGCTCGTTGTTCGTCGTCGAGGCCACCGCCACCGTTGAAGAACTCGTCGCGCGTCGTCACGACGTTGGTGCCGGCTGCGAGAAACGCGACGACCTCGTCGAGGTCGGTGGCACGCGGCATGTAGAGCACACAGTCCGCGGCGAGCGCGTGGATCGCGGCGGGATCCGTTGTCGCGGCGATGCCCACCGGCGGCTCGCCGCACAACTCGCCCGCGTCGACACCGGCTTTGGCGGCGTCGTACACGAGCACGCCAACGAGGTCGAGCTGGGGGTGGCGGATCACTTCGCGCAACGCGCGCGTCCCGATGTTGCCCGTCGCCCACTGGACGACGCGGTAGCGGCGCCCCGTCACGAGCAGTCACCGTACGCGAGAATTGCTCTCTCTCCAAGCGGATGTGGGATTCTCACCAGCGATGGACACGATGGCCGAGTTCCGCCGCGGCACTCAACGCCTGGCTCGACACCTATGCCGACGAACTCGCGCCCCGCTACGACATGCCGGGAACGCTCGACGACCAAGTTGCGCAGATGCAACGCGTGAAAGCGCTCCTGTTCGACGCCGGATGGATGCGTTACGGATGGCCCGAGCGCGTCGGCGGTCTCGGCGGCTCGCCGCTGCATGCGCACCGAACTCGGCGCGACGCTTGGCGGGGCGCGCCCTGACGGATCCCGGACTGTTCTCACTCATCGAAGTGCTTGCGCCGACGCTGATCGATTACGCGGCACCCGATCTCGCGGCCGAGGTGGTGCCGCTCCTGCTTTCGGGCACCGAGATGTGGTGCCAGGGGTTTTCCGAACCCGGCACTGGGAGCGACCTCGCGGCGTTGGCGTGTCGCGCAACCCCCGATGGCGACCAGTGGGTGATCAACGGCCAGAAAGTGTGGACGAGCCTGGCGCAGTACTCACAACGGTGCGTCTTGCTCACGCGCACGGGTTCGGTGGAGTCGCGCCATCGTGGCATCACCGCGTTCTTCGTCGACATGGATTCACCCGGCATCACCGTTTCGCCACTCGAGATGATCAACGGTGTGCACGAGTTCTGCGAAGTCTTCTTCGACGACGTGACTGTGCCCGGCGAGCGGATGCTCGGTGAGCTCAACGGCGGGTGGGCAGTCGCGATGAGCATCCTCCCCTACGAACGGTCGTCGTGTTTCTGGCAACGCATCGCGTATTTGTACCTACGTCTGGAACTGATCCTGAAGGCCGCAGCGCCCGGCGACCGGGCCGCTGAGATCGTCGGGAACGCGTACGCGCAGCTCCACGCGTTGCGTGCTCGGTCGCGGCTGACGCAACATCGTCTTGCCGCGGGCGCAACGCTGGGCGCGGAGACGTCGATCGACAAGGTGCTCGTCGCGAACGCAGAACGAGCGGTGTACGACGCCGCGCTTCGTTTGTTGCCCGATGCGATCGCAATCGACGACTCCAACTGGGGAGATCTTTGGCGCGGCGAGTATCTGTACTCGCGCGCCGCGACGATCTACGGCGGCACCGCCGAAGTGCAGCGGAACATCATTGCGCGCCGGCTCCTCGATCTCGGCGAGGAAGCGTGATGGACGCCGAAGAGCGGGCGCTGCTCGAAACCACTGTGCGCGGGGCGCTCGCGAACTCGGCATCCGCCGACACGGCGCTCGCCGAACTCGGCTGGCTCGAAATGCTCGCGAGCGAACGCGACGACGCAATTGCAATCGTGTTCGAAGCAGTCGGCGCCACCAACGCCAACGCAACGGCGCTCGACGATGTGATCGTCTCGGACGCGGGCCTCGAGCCGGGACCGAAACGCGCCGCCTTGCTCTTCGGATTCGGCCGAAGCCTCGCGACGGCGCGCGCGCGACGACTGCTTCCGAGCTGCTCGTCGGCCGCGCCTTCGTTCCGATCTCGGCCGTGCAGGTCGAGGAGGTCGACGGCATCGATCCCGACGCCGGGATACGCATCGTTCGCGGCGCCGAGGGCGTCACCGCGCCGGCCACTGTCGCGCTCGGACAGCGCGCAGTTGCACACCAGATCGCCGGCGCGACCCGCGCGATGCTGGAACTCGCGCGCGCTGCACGCGCTCGATCGGGTGCAGTTCGGGCGGCCGGTCGCGCAGTTTCAAGCGGTCCGGCATCGCCTCGCCGAGGCGCTCGTTGCGGTCGAAGCGCTCGACGCGACGCTCGCGGCGGCTGCGCAGGACCCGGGTGACCGAACGGCCGCGCTCGCCAAACTGACCGCCGGTCAGACGGCGCGGACGGTCGCAACGAACTGTCAACAAGTGCTCGCCGGCATCGGCTTCACGACCGACCATCCTTTCCACCGCTACCTCAAGCGAACGCTGCTGCTCGACGGTCTGTTCGGGAGCGCCGACGAAATCGCCGTCGGCCTCGGCCGCGACCTCCTCGCCGACCGCTACGTACCAACCCTGATCGAGCTATAGCGTTGCGGCGGAAACGCCGCTCTCCTAGAGTGTGAACGCTGTATTCACAGGGATCGAACGCCGTGCTTGACTTCGACGCGACCGACTTCTTCCAAGGCGACAAGCTCGTCGCCGATCCGTACCCGTACTACGAGCACCTGCGCGCGCAGTGCCCGGTACAACGCGAACGGCACCACGACGTCGTCATGGTCACCGGGTACGACGAAGCAGTCTCGATTTACAACGACACCGCCCGCTTCTCGTCGTGCAACTCGGTGACCGGACCGTTCCCCGGCTTCCCGATACCACTGTCGGGCGACGACGTCGCCGCGGAGATCGACGCGCACCGCGACGAGCTCCCGTTCGCCGACCAACTCCCCACGTTCGACCCGCCCAAGCACACCGCGCATCGCGCCCTCCTCATGCGTTTGATCACGCCCAAGCGCTTGAAGGAGAACGAGGAGTTCATGTGGCGCCTCGCCGACCAGCAGCTCGCCGAGTTCGTGAGTAGCGGTTCGTGCGAGTTCATCGCCGACTACGCGCAACCGTTCGCGATGTTGGTCGTCGCCGATCTCCTCGGAGTGCCTGAACACGACCACGAGCTGTTCCGTGAGCAGTTGCTCGTCGGCCGCAAACAGACGGGAACCCTCGGCGGGCTCGGCAAGGAAGGCCTGCACAAGAACCCCCTCGAGTTCTTGTACGAACAGTTCACTGCCTACATCGAAGAACGACGACGGGAACCCACCAACGACGTGATGACCGGTTTGGCCACGGCCACGTTCCCCGACGGTTCGACACCCGATGTGCTCGACGTCGCTCGTATCGCCGTCCAACCTTTTCGCGGCCGGTCAGGAAACCAGCGTCCGCATGCTCGCGGCCGCGCTCCAACTCATCGGCGAAGATCCCGAACTCCAGCAGTTGCTGCGCGAGCACCGCGAGCACGTGCCGAACTTCGTCGAAGAAGCATTGCGATTCGAGAGCCCGGTGAAGGGCGACTTCCGCCTGGCGCGTGTCTCGACAACGGTCGGCGGCGTCGACATTCCGGCCGGCGCGACCGTCATGCTCGTCAACGGTGCGGCCAACCGTGATCCGCGCCGCTTCGAGGATCCGGCTCGCTTCGACGTCGAACGCGTCAACGCCCGCCAGCACATCGCCTTCGGCCACGGCGCCCACACGTGCCCGGGCGCGCCGCTCGCGCGCGCCGAAGGGCGCGTGAGCATCGAGCGCATGCTCGACCGCATGGGCGACATTCGCATCGACGAAAGCGAACACGGACCGGCCGGCGAACGGCGCTATGAGTACGCGCCGACGTACATCCTGCGCGGCCTCCGGAAACTGCACCTGAACTTCGAGCCGCTCGATGGCTGACAACGAACGTACGGCCGACCTCGTCGAACTGCACGCGCTGTGCGCGCGGTACATGTCGTACACGAGTCAGTTCGTCGCAGGACCGCTGGCTCGACGTGTTCACGCCCGACGCCGAGTACAACGCGTTCGGCACGGCCGTACACGCTCGACCGCTTCCCGGCGCTGCTGGAAGCCGCGCCGCGCGGCCAGTTCATCGGCAACATGCCCGTCGTCGACTTCGACGGCGACGACCAGGCAGCCGGCGTGCAGCACTTCGTGTTCATCGACCAGCAGACGCACGCGATGCGGCTCGGTTGGTACCGCGACGAGTACCGGCGCACCGCCGACGGTTGGCGCATTCATCGCCGGGCCACCACGTTCATGCGCAAGCACGGCGGCTTCGATTCGGGCCGCCAGCACGATCCTCTCGCCGAAGCGGAGTAACGCGTGACGGAATTGCCGAAGATCATCAGCGTCGACGACCACGTCGTCGAGACCGCCGCACCTCTGGCAGGACCGGCTGCCGCAACGCATGCGCGAGCAAGGGCCGCGCATCGAACGGGCGCGCTGGGGCGACATCGCGCTCGGTGCCGGCGCGTCGTACAAGCAGGAGAAGACCGAAGACGGCCGCTGGGGCGACTACTGGGTCTACGAAGACCGCCTGATCTACTTGCACAAGCGGCACGTCACGATCCCGCTCGAAGCGACGCCCGACGGCGACCTGCAACGCTTCGATCGCAGCAAGCTGACATTGAACGCGATCACGTACGACGAGATGCGGCCCGGCTGTTACGAGCCCAAGGCGCGCGTCGACGACCTCGACGCTTGCGGGTGTCGACGGCTCGCTTGCGTTCCCGACATTCCCGCGCTTCTGCGGCCAGACCTTCCTCGAAGGCAACGACCACGAACTCGGGCTCGAGTGCGTACGCGCGTACAACGACTGGATGATCGACGAGTGGTGCGCCAACTCCGACGGCCACCTCATCCCGTTGTGCCTCATGCCGCTGTGGGATGTCGACCTCGCGGTCGCGGAGATCACGCGCAACGCCGCACGCGGCGCCCACGCCGTATGCTTCAGCGAGATCCCACCGCACCTGAAGCTGCCCAGCATTCACACGGGTTACTGGGATCCGCTGTTCGCGGTGTGCGAGGAGACGCGCACGACGTTGTGCATGCACATCGGGTCGTCGTCGAAGATGCCGGCCGCGTCGCCCGACGCGCCCGCAACCACGGAGACGATGCTCGGCTTCTACAACTCGATGGCATCACTCGGTGACTTACTTGTTCTCAGGCGTGCTCGTGCGGTTCCCACGAGCTGAAGCTCGCCTACTCCGAGGGCCAGATCGGCTGGATTCCGTACGCGCTCGAACGCGCCGACAACGTGTGGGAGTACCACGCGGCCTGGACGCAGGTGAAGCAGACGATCCCCGAGCGGCCGTCGAGCTACTACCGCGGCCGCGTCTTCGGGTGCTTCACCACCGACATGCACGGTATCGAGTCGATCGCACGAGGTCGGCGAAGACAACATTTGCTTCGAGACCGACTACCCGCACACCGACACCACGTGGCCGTTCACCGAACGACGAAGCTACCCGTGCCACCGCGTCGCTCACCGACGAGCAGCGCTACAAGGTGCTGCGCGGCAACGCGATCCGCATGCTCGAACTCGATCGCGTGCAGCGCGCCGCGGCGTCACCCACCGCCGCGGAAGCTCGGCCCATTTCCGCCTCCACCACCGGTGAGGCCGCTCCCGAACTGCGACGCGATACGCGAGTCGGCGCTCGACGACGGCACGGCCGCCTTCAGATCGGCAAGCACAACCGTCTGTCCGGACTTGAGACCCGACGTGATCTCGGTCTGTTGCGCACCGACGACACCGACTTCGACCACTGCGGTCGACGTCTTCCCGTTGTTCAACACCGTCACCGTGTGCACCCCGTTGAGATTGTGGACGGCCGATGACGGCACGAGGAGTGCAGCGGTCTTCGACGTCGCAGTGTCGATCGTGGTCGTCGCCAACGCGCCGTTGCGCAACGCACTCGGCGATTCGGTGAGACCGATCACAACCGGATACGTCGTCGACGAACTCGACGTTGTCGGAGAACCGATGAAGACCACCTTGCCGTTGATGCGTTGCAGAGAGCCGTCGGGAACGACCGTTGCCGCATCGCCGATCTTCACCTGCGTGATGTCGTTCACGCCGACTTGGGTTGCGACCTCGTAGCCGTTGCCGCCGGCGACGACGACGTTCGCGGTCGACGAGCTTGCACTGACTTGCTCACCGGTCTGCAACGCGAGCGCAACAACGGTGCCATTGATCGGGCTGGTGATCGTCGCTTGCGTCACGCTCTCTTGCGCGGCGGCGACGTCGGCCGCGGCCGCGTCAACTGCGGCCTGGTACGCGACGAGTTGTTCGGCCGAGTACGTCACCGACGTCGAACCGGTCGAGCCGGTCTTGCTGCTGTCGCCGCCGCTGAAGTTCTTACTGCTGTTGTTCGCGCCGTTCGCGCCGTTCCCGCCGCTTCCGCCACCGTTCCCGGACGACGCCCGCAACGCTTGCCCGTACGCGTTCTCGGCTTGTCCGAGCGCCTGTTGCTTTTGTGCGAGATTTTGTTGGGCGGTAAAGAGTGTCTGCTGCGCGCTCTGGCATGCGGCGCTCCCGATCCCGGCATTGGGCGGGCTCGCGGGAGTGGTTGTCGACGTGGTCGCGGTCGAGCCCTTCGGCGAGCCACCCGAACCCTGGCCGCACGCCGTATTCGCCGCCGCGAGCGCGTTGTTGACGGCGGCCATTGCGATGTCGACGTCGTGTTGCGCGGCCGCGACAGCCATGGCGGCCGCGTTGGCATCAGTCGTGACCGCAGCCGTTGTCACCGCGTTCGTCGTCGGGGTCGTGTTGTTGCCCGCACCATTGCGATTACCGCTTCCACCGGAAACGGTTTCACCATGTTCGGCCTTGTACAGATTGAGCTGCGCGCTCGCGAGCGCGGCTTGCTTCGACAAGACCGTGCTCTGCAGGATCGTGGTGTCGAGCGTCGCGAGCGTGGTGCCGGCTGCGACTTGGTCGCCGAGCTTTACGTTCACGGTTGCAACCGTGCCCGCGATTGGGAACGCGACGGTTGCCTGCGAGACCGGTTCGATCGTGCCGGTGCCGGACAACTCGCGTGTCACCGCACCGGTTGTCACCGCCGCGGTGCGGTAGCCGTGGGAATCGGACGTCGAGAACGCAAGTGCGGCAGTGGCAATACCGCCGACCACGACGACGATGATGACAACGATGACGATGGTTCGGGTCCGCACAGCTACTCCGTTCGCAGCGCGTCGATAGGCGCGAGGCGAGCGGCACGCGCAGCTGGATACACACCGAAGGCGACACCGATCACGATCGCAATGACGATCGCGCCCACCGCCGCGGTCGGCGAAAGCGCCACGCTCGACGATACGAAGTGCGGAAGAATCTGCGCGCCTGCGATCCCGATGATGACGCCGAGGATCCCGCCCGCGAAGCCCAGCACTGACGCTTCAACGAGGAACTGACGCCGGATGACACGCGGCCGCGCGCCGAGTGCTTTGCGCAAACCGATCTCACGAACTCGTTCGGTAACCGACACCAGCATGATGTTCATCACGCCGATGCCACCGACGAGCAGCGAGATCGCGGCGATACCGGCGAGCAAAATGGTGAGCGTGTGGTCGACCGACGTCGCCGCCGAAAGAATCGACTGTTGGGTTGTGATCGTGAAGTCGGCGTTCGTGCTCGACACGTTGTGCATGGCGAGCAGTTCGGCTTGCGCTTCTTGGTACGCGGCCGAAAGCGTCGACGGCGATGCCGCCTCGACGTAGATGGTCGAAACGCTCGACCGGGCCGAGCCACCGAAGAGTTGTTGACCGGCCACGCTGATCGGCACGATCGCTTGGTCGTCGTCGTTGGTATTGCCGGTCGAGCCCGACGGTGCGAGCACGCCGACGATCTGCAACTCGACTCCGTTCACGGTCACGGTCTGACCGACGGCATCGCCGACCGGGAAGAGTTCCGTCGCGGTGCTGGATCCGAGCACGACGACGGGCGACGCGTTCGTAACATCGGCGTCGGTGAGGAAGCGTCCCGATTCGAGCTTGCGGGCGCGCACCTGCAGCCACGGCGCGGTCGTGCCGACCACGCTCGTGCTCCAGTTGTTCGACGAAGTTGTCAATGTCGCATTACTCGACGTCGTTGGCGCGACCGCGGCGATGTCGGGCGCAACCGTCTTTGATGTCAGCGCGGTCGCATCAGTCGCGGTGAGCGTCGACGCGGAACCGAAGCCGCCGCGCACCCCGCCGGTGCTGGTCGAGCTCCCTGGCTGGATGATGAGCAAGTTGCTGCCGAGCGCGTTGATCTGGCTGCGCACGTCCGATTGCGCGCCTTCGCCGAGCCCGACAGTGAGGATCACCGCCGCGATCCCGATGAGGATGCCGAGCACCGTGAGCCCCGAGCGCAAGCGGTGCAGGCGCACGGCTTCCACGCCGGTCCGGAAGGTGTCGAACCAACTCACAACGTTTCCGCCAGCTCACGCACCCGGCCGTCGCGAATCTCGATGACGCGTTCGGCGACGCGCGCGACGTCGGTGTCGTGCGTGATGAGCACGACCGTGCGGCCTTGACCATGGAGTCCGATGAGCAGTGCGATGACTTCCGCCGACGAAACCGAGTCGAGGTTGCCGGTCGGTTCGTCGGCGAGGATCAGTGCCGGCTCGGTGACGAGCGCGCGCGCGATCGCGACACGTTGCTGTTGTCCGCCGGAGAGCTCGCTCGGCTTGTGGTCGACCCGATCGCCGAGCCCGACTTGTTCCAGCGCCGCCAGCGCGCGCTCACGCCGTTCGTGGCGCGCAACTTGGCTGTACGCGAGGGGAAGTTCGACATTCCGCCATGCCGGAAGCGCGGGCAACAAGTTGAACTGTTGAAAGACGAAACCGATGTGGCGATTACGGATCTCTGCGAGCCGGTCTTCGTTGAGGCGAGACACGTCGTCGCCCGCGAGGTGGTACGTGCCCGACGTGGGGACGTCGAGACAGCCCGAGAATGTTCATCAGCGTCGACTTGCCCGAACCCGACGGGCCCGAGATCGCGACGAGATCGCCTTGACGAATCGTCAGGTTGACGTCTTGCAGCGCGTGCACTGCAAGTTCACCGGCGCGATACGTCTTTCCGATGTCGACGAGTTCGATGACCGCGGTCACGGCGTCGCTCCCGCCCCGCCGTTCCCGGCGCGGGTGAAGCCACCACCCGGGAACTCGCCGCCGCCGGGGAATTGCCCGCCGGTCGGTGAGCCGTTCCCGGTGCGCGAACCGTTCCGCGTGAAGTTGGGCAGCGTGACCACCACTTGTTCGCCGGCCTGGAGTCCGCTCGTGATCTCGATCTGACCGTTCGACGTCGTGCCGGTGGTGACCGTGCGCTTCGTCGTCTGACCGTTCGCCGACACCGTCACATACGACTGGCCGTTCGATTGCGTAACCGCGTTGACCGGTACCGCGAGCACGTTCGAGAGTTGGCTGTAGACCACCGCGGCTGACGCGCTCGCGCCGGCGTGGAACGCGTCGGGCGTGCCGTCGACGGTGATGACAACCGGGAATGTCGCAACGCCCGAACTCGACGATGCAACAGTGCCGACCGAGGTCACCTTGCCCGTCGCAGCCGCACCGACGGCCGTATTGGTGTTCGACTGCGACGAGCTGTTGCTGCTGTTCCCGCCGCCGCCGCCGAAGTTGCCGATCGCAAAGCCGCCGCCACCACCGCCCGGGAAGCCGAAGCGACCGGTGCCGCCCGAAGTACCCGACGAGGTCGTCGGCGTCACGTTCGCGGTCTGGCCGACCTTGATCTTGCCGACGGTTGCGGTGTCGACGCTGAGGTTGACGACGAACGAGTTGGACACGACTTCGACTTCCGCAGTCGAGCTGTCACTCGAACCGGTCGAACCGTTCCCGGTGGAGCCGGTCGAGGGTGAGCGACCCGAACCGTTGCCGGTTCCCGTGAGGTCGTTGCCGGAGCCGCCCGACGAACTGAGCACCTGGCCAACGGTGAGGTTGACCGACGCGATGGTGCCGTCGATCGGTGAGGTGAGCGTTGCGCCCGCGAGATTGGAGTACGCGGCGGCGACGCTTGCCTGCTGCGCAGCAACGTTTGCTTCGTCCGAACTGATTTGCGCGGACGATGCGCCCGCCGCTTCGTCGTCACTCAACTGGGCTTGGGCCGACGCGTAGCTCGCGTTGGCTTGCTGCATCGCGCTTTGCAACGCGGCCGAGTCGATCGTCGCGAGCACGTCGCCCTGCTTGACCGCTTGCCCGGCTTTCACGTTCACGGCCGTGACCGTTCCCGCGCTCGTGAAGTTCAGGTCGTCGGTTGCCGCCGGTGCAATCGTTCCCGACGCCGACACCGTTTGTTGCAGATTCGTCGGCTCGACCGTATACATCTGCTCGCGCGTCGTCGTCGCAGCATTGGCGGCATTCGACTTGCCGGAGCGCACACCGAAGAACACCGCGCCCCCGACAACGACGACCGCCACGGGAACAACGACAACCGGACGACGCCAGAGCGGCCGCGTGCTCATGGCGTGCCTTGTTGTGTGCGCCGGCCACCGCCGAATGCGCCGAACCCGCCCATGCCTTCGTTTATCGACGTCGCGGCAACCGCGCCGTCGCTACTGGTGTTGCCCATCGCGCGAACGGTTTGGCCGACCTTCAGATCGCTGAACGAACCTTGCACGCTCTTCGTGACCGTTGTCGACGACGTGGTCGTGACGGTCATCGTCGAACCGTCGAAGCTCGAGATCGTGATGGTGCCGCCGTTGATGTCGGTGACGGTCCCACCGGCGAACCCACTCGGCCGTTGATTGGTGCTGCCACTCGCGTTGCCGGTCGGGTTGCCGTTCGCGTCAGTCACGGGCGGACCCCCTTGACCGTTGAATCCGCCCGGCGGTGGCCCGCCTTCGCCATTGAATCCACCGGGGCCGCCGGTGCGCTGCGAGTTGCCGCCTTGCAGATCCGCGATCGTGATACGCGTCGCCGCGACCGTCGTCCCCGACTGCGTGCCGGTCGCCGTGATGCGATCACCCTTGGCGATGTCGGAAACGGCGACGGTTTTGGAAACGGTGATCCGCGTACTGCTGCTCGTGGTGACCTTGACCGACTGGTTCTGCTGGTCTTGCAGCGTCAGCGTCGTGCCGTTGATCGCGGTGATCTTTCCGGCTGCGCCGGGAAAGCGCCCTTGGAAGTACCCGTTCTGACCACTCCCGCCATTCGCGGTCGGCGTGTTGCCGGTGCTCGCTGCGGCGGGAGAACTGCCGCCCGAGACCGCTTTGGCGATGAAGAAACCCGCTGCGGCCACGACGACGACGAGACCGCCAATCGCCCACCCGAACCACGCCGGTCGCTTCTTCGGGGCAGTTTCGGTCGGCTCGACCTCTGCCATCGGCGGTTGGGGCTGAGGCGGCCACGGTGGAGTTTCGGAATCAAACGGCATGCCGCGAGCATCGGACCAGCAGCTGAGACTCAGCTCCCGCGCAGATTAAGAGAAGTGCAAGAACTTCGGCGACGAACTAGATGCCCGCGCGCAGCCCGTTCAAGAGGAAGAGCCACGTTTCTTCGGCGGTGATGCGCTGGCGGGCACTCGTGGCGAGCCGGTTGCCGAACCAGCTGTACATGACCGTGCGCATGACGAGCGCGGTAGTAGCGCGCGTGTCGATGATGTCGATCTCACCGGCGTCGTTCGCGGCCGCAAGCAGTTCGCCGAGCATCTCGGCAGTGGGCGCGACCGCGGCGCGGACGCGTTCGGGGTGGCTGCCGACGAGCTGCACCATGAACTCCGAGATCGGCCGGCGATTGTGCTTGCCGCGTTTGCGATCGCTGTCGGTCGGATCGCACCATTCGTGCAACCGGATGACGAATGCGCGCAGCCGCGACAGCGGATCGTGTTCCGATGCGATCGCAGCGCGCTGGTCTTCGATCGATTCGCCGATCGTTTCTTCGAAGAGCGCGAGCAGCAACTCGTCTTTGCCGTTGAAGTATTGGTAGAAGCCGCGCAGCGACTGCTTCGAACGGTCGATCACTTCTTGGATCGTGAAGTCGGTCGTGCCCTTCTCGTCCATGAGTTCGAATGCGGCGTCGAGAAAGCGCTGCGCGCGCTTCTCGGCACGCGACCGGGCTGCGTTCAGGCTGCGAGAAACAGCGCGCTGGCGCCAGGCCGGTGCGTTCTCGTCGACTTCGCCCTCGTCCGGCTTTGAGGCCGGTTCCAGCTCCGCCATCACGTTGATAATACTGCTCTCTTTTCATGAAAGGATCGTTTTCGGTAGCCTGCGCGCCATGCCGCGACGCGGAGTTCCGAAGCCGCCGGTCCTGGTGCGCAGCGCCCGCCTGCTCGACGTCGACACCGGCAAGATCGAGTCCCCGGGCGAAGTGCTGGTCGAAAACGAGCGCATTGTCGACCTTGCGCCGGGCTCGTTGCCCGACGAAACCGTCGTCCTCGACGTCGGCGATCTCACCTTGATCCCGGGCCTGATGGACATGGAGGTGAACCTCCTGCTCGGCGGGCCCGATCACGCCAGCCCGCTCAACCCCGTGCAAGACGATCCCGCGCTGCGGACGCTGCGAGCCGTCGCCAACGCGCGCCGCACGTTGCGCGCCGGCTTCACGACCGTGCGCAATCTCGGCTTGTTCGTACAGACCAACGGCTTGCTGCTCGACGTCGCACTCAAGAAGGCGATCAACTTCGGCTGGATCGAAGGACCGCGCGTCGTACCGGCCGGGCACGCCATCTGTCCGACGGGCGGCCACCTCGACCCAACGATGTTCCAAGCGTTGGCGCCGCACATCATGCCGCTCACGGTGGAAGAGGGCATCGCGAACGGCGTCGACGAATGCCGCAAAGCAGTTCGCTATCAGATCAAGTACGGCGCCGAGTTGATCAAGGTGTGCGCGTCGGGCGGTGTGATGTCACACACCGGCCCCGCCGGCGCGCAGCAATACAGCAACGCCGAACTGGCGGCGATTGCCGACGAAGCGCACCGCGCCGGGCTCAAGGTCGCGGCCCACGCCCACGGCGACGACGGCATCCGCGCCGCGATCGAAGCGGGCATCGACTGCATCGAGCACTGCTCGCTCGCAACCGACGAAACGCTCGATCTCATGGTCGAGCGCGGAACGTTCCTCGTCGCGACCACATACTTGGCCGACGGCATGGACGTTTCGCACGCGGCGCCTGAACTGCAAGCGAAAGCCGCGGAGGTATTCCCGCAAGCGCGGAAGACCATCAGCAAGGCGATCGACAAGGGCGTGAAAGTCGCGTGCGGCACCGACGCGCCCGCGATCCCGCACGGCCGCAACGCCAAAGAGTTGATCGCGCTCGTCGACCGCGGCATGACGCCCGTACAAGCGATCCGCGCCGCGACAACGGTTGCCGCCGAACTCATCGCGAAGGACGATCGGGGCCGGCTCGCACCGGGCCTCTACGCCGACATCGTCGGCGTGCCCGGCGACCCCACCGCCGACATCACGGTCACCGAACAGGTGAAGTTCGTGATGAAAGGCGGCGAGGTCTACCGGAACGACGTGTAAGGGCCCGGTTCAGCCCTTCACTTTGAGGACGGCGAGATCGCCGGCACGAATCCACCACCACGGAATCCGGTGCTTCACCGGCTCCTTGGAGAAATCGCGCGGATAACCGATGCACGGGTCGGCCATCACCACAACGGTCTCATCGTCCTTGTCTCCGATGCCCCAAGAGTGATTGTTCGGATACCAGACGTCCATGAACGTGACCGAGACGTCGTTGTTGAAGAACGTCTCCGCGAGCGACGACGGAAGCCCGTCTTCGTCTTCGATGATCGTTTCCATCTTCGCGAGCACGGCCGTATTCACCGACCCCGCCGCACCGGCGAGACCCGAACGCAAGTCGTTCAGCACATCGTCGGCGCTCTTGACCCACGACGTCGGCCAGTCGACGTTGATGTTCCACGACGCGAGCGAGAGGTCGAGGAACGCGTTCAGATCATTCGACGTGTCCGGCCGGATCGAGATGCCGAACTGCAGACTGACTTGTCCTTCGCTCCCCGAGAACGACAGACCGCTCGGGCTCGCAGTGATCTGCGTGTTGCCGGGAAGCCCGCTGTTCCCGAGCACGCCGCTCACGTCGCCCGCGCCGATGCCGTCGGACACTGCCAGCTGGTCGGGGAACAGATAGATGTTGAGCTCGCGCTGGTCGCCTTCGGCGAGCGAGAAGACGCCGGAGCGGTAGATCGGACGACTGCCGTCCCACAACAACAAGCTGACGAACGCCTCGTTGTAACCGCCGAAGAAGTTCAACAAGTTCGTGGGCGGGTCGTCGATCAGGAAACGGCCGCTGCTGTTGGTCGTCGTGTAGAGGTTGTCGTAGTCGATGACGAAGAAGAGCATCTTGCCGTAGAGGCTGGCGCCGACCGTTACACCGGGCCACGGCTCGAAGCCCGTTGTCGGCGGCCCCGAACCCAGCACGATCGGAGTGAAGAACGACTTTGCGTCCGTAATGCGGTAGACGGCACCTTCGAGTGACATGAGGATCCCTCCCGTTGTTCGTGCCGCCCAACCCGCACCAGGCGGGGCAGATTCTTCCAACGGTTGGGTCGTCGCGCAATACTCACGGTAAGTGGTCGACTACTTTCCGTGGTATCAGGCCTGACGGGGCGCCCGTTCATACCTACGCTGGATCCGATGGGCCCGGCACCGGAGATTCGGTTCTTGCAGTTCGCGGGGAGGCGGGTTGCCTACTCGGTGACGGGCTCGGGGCCCGCGATCGTCGCCCCCGCGTGGTGGATCAGTCATCTGGAACTCGACTGGCGCGACGAGACATTCCGAAGTCTTTGGCAAGCGATCGGCGACGGATACAGCTCCGTGCTCTACGACCGCCTCGGTGTCGGCATGTCAGATCGAGACGTGCGCAGCGAAGACCTCACGATCGACAACGACGTGGCCTTGCTCGCCGCGATCGTCGACGAGTTGTCATTCGACACCGTGAGCCTGCTCGGAGGTTCGTCCGGAAGCTGTGCCGCGATCGCGTTCGCGGCGCGGTTTCCGGAACGCGTCGACCGCCTGCTCTTGTACGGCGCGTACGCGGACGGTTCGGCGATCACGACACCAGAGGTGCGGGAGTCGATCGTCGGCACTGTGCGATCGCATTGGGGTTTGGGTTCGCGCGTGCTCGCCGACATCTTCTTGGGTGAGAGCAACAGCGCGGAACAGGAGCGACTCGCGCGTTACCAACGCGACGCCGCGAGCTCCGAAACCGCGGCCGCGTTGCTCGAGTTCGTCTACTCCAACGACGTCCGCGCCGAGCTGTCGCACGTGCGCGCACCGACGTTGGTGGTGCACCGGCGGGGCGATCGGGCGATCCCGTATGAGCTCGGCCGAGAACTCGCAGCTGCGATCCCGAAGGCAACGCTTCTCCCCCTCGACGGCACTGCACACTTTCCCTGGGCGGGTGACTGGCAATCGGTCGCACGTGCGTTGCGGTCGGCGCTCGCGCCCGAAGCACCAAGGCGCGCCGACGGTGAGCCCGCCGCCGTGCTGCTCTCCCGCCGAGAGCGCGAGGTACTCGCGCTGGTCGCAAACGGGTTGAGCGATCAGGAGATCGCGCAGCAGCTGGTGTTGAGCGAACACACGGTGCACCGCCACGTTGCAAACATTCGCCACAAGCTCGGGCGCGGAACCCGCACCGCCGCAGTCGCCGAAGCGGCGCGCCTGGGCCTGCTTTAACTCATCTCGAGCGCGATGAACGCGCGCGCGGTCTCGTGCCGGCCCAGCCGTCGTCCTTCGGCAGCCGCGTTGTCGTATGCCGCGACCAGGATCGGTTGGAGCCGGGCGAACGCCAGTGCGGCAATCGACTCTTTGAAATCAAGCAATCCTTCCGGCGGTTCGAGGTCCCACCCGGTCGCCGCCGTGACGCGACGGGCGTCACGCGGGTTGCCTTCTTCGAGCAGCACAACCGCGAGCAGCAGCAGCGCTTCGCAGACCACCCATTCGTCGTCGATCTCGAAACTGGCGCGTAGAGATTCGATGGCGCGTGCGCGCGCAGCGGAAATGTTGCCGGTGAGGATTTCGACCAGCGCGAGGTCGTTGAGGTGCGGCGCAACGTTGTAAAGGTCGCGACTCTGACGTTGGATCTCGATTGCTTCGCCCAGTTGTTTGCGGGCGCCGTCGAGATCGCCTTGCGCAACTGCGATGCCAGCCAGTTCACCGAGGACTGAACCTTCGAGAGCCTTGTGACCGATCGACGTCGCGATGTCGCGCGCGTGGCCGTACTCGGCGCGCGCACGTTCGAGATCGCCGCCCATCTCGGCGAGCGACCCCAGGTGGATAACGGCCCACGCCTCCCCGATCGGGACGCGCAGGGCGCGAAACATTTCTGCTGCGTCATTCATGTGCACGGCTGAGTTCGCATTGTCTCGCACGATCTCCGCGCGTCCGAGAAAGAACGTGGCCCACGCGAGTCGCATCGTGTCGCCGAGTTCGGAAAAGATCTCGATCGCCTCTCGCAAGAAGCGGCCGCTCTCGGTGCGTGGAGCCCGCTGCTCGACGATTCCGTAGCTGAGCAGGACCGCCCCCCGCAGGCGCGGTCGCGCACTCGCCGCGAGTTCGACACCTCGCGCGGCCGCCACGCGACCGCGCCGCCAGTCGCTGACGAACCAGGTGAACCCGAGCAACGCGACCATGCGCAGATAGGTGATGTGATCGCCCGTGACGTCGAGCCATTCGAGCGCCGCGTGCACATTGTCGAGGTCGGCAACGATGTCACTCGCGGCGCCCGCCGTCCCGAACACCTGGTCGGCCAGCGCCGCCTCAGACGCCCGGAGCGCCCATTGCGCGAGACGCTTGGCAACCGCGTCGGCCTCGCCGTGCTCGTCGAGTCGTTCGCGAGCGAACACGCGCACTGGCTCGAGCAACCGGTACCGGTTCTGGTCGCGGTCGAACATGACGAGCGATTTCGAAACGAGCTCTGCAAGGTTGACGTACACCGCGTCGGATGCCGCCAACTCGCCGTCGTCGTCGGCGCATACTTCCTCGGCGGCAATCAGCGTAAAGCCCCCGACGAAGATGGCAAGCCGCCGCATGAGCAGCTGCTGTGACGAATCGAGGAGCTGATAGCTCCAGTCGATCGCGCTGTAGAGCGAGCGATGACGAGGATCGCCGCGCTTGGCGTCGAGCACGTGCATCTGCCGCTCGAGCCGCGCGCACAACTCGTCGGCAGTGGTCGAACGGAGGCGCGCGGCGGCCAGTTCGAGCGCGAGCGGCACACCGTCGAGCATTTGGCAGAGCGCGACGAGCGAACCGGCAGTGTCGGCCGTCAGCCGAAGCTCGCTTCCCGCGTCGCGCGCGCGGCGCACCAGCAATCGAATCGCTTCCACCTCTGCGAGCTGCTCCGGCGCGGCCTCGTCGCGCGCCGGCAACGCGAGCGGGCCCAGCAGAATGACGCGTTCGTTCGGCAGATCGAGCGGTTCGCGGCTCGTGACGACTACGGACAGCTTCGGACACCGCGAGGTGATGTCGGCAACGAGGTCGGCAACGGAGTCGACGACGTGCTCGCAGTTGTCGAGCGCGAGCAACGCGCGACGCGAACCGATAGCCGCGGTGAGTTCGTCGATCACATCAGCGTCGTCTTCGGGACGCGCGGGCGACGTCATTGCGTCGGCCGCGTCCGGAACGATGGCGGCATAGAGCGCGCCCTCGACCGCGACCCGGTCGCGGGCGCCGGCCAACGCGACGCTGTAGACGCGGTCGTACCCGTGTTCACCGCGTGGCGCTGATGCCTGCACCTCGCGCATCATGCGCGTCTTACCGATCCCGCCCGGTCCGGTAATCGTCACGATTCCGGGCGTGGCAAGTGCCTCGAGGGCGCGCTCGACCTCTTCGACGCGACCGACGAAGTCGTCCGGCAAGCGCGGGGCGACCGTACGCCGGGCGGTGGCGTGCGCCTCGATGCCGGGCGCTTCCAACACGAACAGGTTCTCGTTGCGCCGCAAGCCTCGCATCTCGTACTCACCGACGCTGACGAGGCGAACGTCGTCGGGAAGGGCGTCGGCGACGAGGTCGTGCGTCGCGCGCGACAAGAGCGTCTCGCCTCCTGTTGCCAGGCCCCGGATCCGCGCCGCGCGATTCACGGCGCCTCCGTAGTAGTCGCCGTCGCGGAGCTGTGCTTCGCCGCTGTGCAGCGAGGCGCGAGTGCGCAACGTCAGCTCGCCCGGCCACGCCTCCGAACCGAGGGACCGTTGAACTGCGACGGCAGCCGCACACGCGTCGGTCGCCTTCGAGAACACCGACATCGTCGAGTCGCCTTCGCCGCGCCACTTCATCAAGCGGCCACCGTGGTGCTCGACGAGCTCTTCGACGAGATCTTCGTAGCGAGCAAGCGCCTT
The DNA here is from genome assembly GCA_963841195.1 of uncultured Actinomycetes bacterium. GTDB lineage: Bacteria > Actinomycetota > Acidimicrobiia > IMCC26256 > PALSA-610 > CAWJBX01. The sequence continues at coordinate 108,768 of CAWJBX010000010.1, forward strand.
GGCCATGTCGTCGCTCTGTTCATCCCACAGCCGGCTCGATCCTTCGATGTCGGTGAGCAAGAACGTGACGACGCCGGTCGGCAACGAGCCGAGCATGCGCGTGGTCACGGGGCCCGGAGCCGGTGAAACCGAAGGCGCCGCGAGCGCGGGATCGTGCGCGAGCACGCGTGCTTCGAGTTCGACAAGTGCGGGGCCCGGCTCGACCCCCAGCTCTTGCGCGAGCACCGCCCGCGCCTCTCGCGCGGCCGCCAACGCCTCGGCCTGTTCGCCGCAGCGGTAGCGCGCGACGATCAACAGCTCCCAGAACGGCTCGTGCAGCGGATGACTGCTGACGAGCTGTTCGAGCAGGGGTCGCGCATCGCGATGATTGTTGTCATCGATCAGCGCGTTGGCGCGGAGTTGCTGCGCGAGCACGTACATGCGCGTCCACTGGCGCGCCAGGTCGTCGCTCCAAGCCAGTCCGGCGAACTCGTCGAGCGGCGGACCGCGCCACAACGCGAGTGCCTCGACAAGTGAAGCGAGCCGGGTTCGCGGGTCAGATTCAACGCTCGCCGCCGCGACCAAGGCTTCGAAACGCGTCGCATCCAACGCGTCGGTGGCGATCTCGAGCACATATCCACCCGGTCGGTGCACCAGCCTCGTCTCGGTATCGCGCGCGGTACCGAAGAGCTTGCGCAGCTGCGACACGTACGTCTGGATGGTCGCCGGCGAAACTGTCCCTTCAGGTTCCCGATCGAGGGCGTCGACGACACGATCGAGCGGTTGCGGCGAACCTGCGTGCACAAGCAAATAGGCGAGCAGCGCTCGGCGCTTCGCCCCCCGGACCTCGATCGTCTCGGTCCCGGAACGCACCTCGAGCGGCCCAAGCACACCAAAGCGCAAACGCATCGCACGAACAGCGTACGGGTGTTCCCGGAGGGGCGCACCCGATCAAACGCCGGTTGAACCTCAGTCAAATGCACGCGCCCACACTCCCGGTTGTCCCCCACCGGAGGTTGAAGGCGATGAAGAAAAATGCCAGAGGAGCCCGAGGGTCGTGGTTCCCGGAACTGGAGCTTTTCTCGGGCTGCAACGCCCGTCAGCGGCGGGAGATCGCGGCCCTTTGTACGCCGGTCGAGGTGCGGGCCGGTCGCGTGCTTTGCCGTCAGGGTGAGTGCGCGAATGAATGCTTCGTCGTGGTCGACGGCCACGCCGACGTGATCGTCGACCATGCTCGTATTGCCCGCATCGGACCGGGAGAGGTCGCCGGCGAGCTGGGCCTGCTCGCGGAACAAGGCTTGCGCACGGCAACGGTTGTCGCCGCGACCGACATGAGCCTGCTCGTGCTGTCACGCCGCGAGTTCAACCAACTCGAGTTTGCGTCACCCAACGTGCTGCACCGCGTGCTCCGCGATGCCGCGCGGCGGCTCGTCGAGAACGTGACCCGCCGTTGACCTTCCCCATCACCGAAACCGGCCATCTCGGGAAGATGGCCCGCGCGAGCGATGCGAGCGGCGACGGGATGGCGCACGATCGCCGGTATGCAGAACGTCATTCCCGAAACCGCTCCGGCGGAGCGTTCCTCGACATGGGCACGCGTGTTCGCGGCCTTGTACGACCCTTTGCTCGCGGCCGGCGAACGCGCCGGCATGAGCGCGTTACGAGCGGAACTGCTCCGGCACGCGCGCGGACGCACGGTTGAGATCGGTGCCGGCACGGGTCTGAACCTGGAGCACTACGGCGTGCAGGTCGACGAACTGATCCTCAGCGAACCCGATCGTGCGATGCGTGCTCACCTCGAAAAGAAGGTGGGCCGAAACGAACTTCGAGCGCGGATGATCGACGCGCCCGCCGAACAACTGCCGTTCGCAGATGCGTCGGTCGACACCGTCGTCTCGACGCTCGTGTTGTGCACTGTCGACGCTCCCGACGCGGTCCTGCACGAGATTGCCCGCGTCTTGCGGCCCGACGGGCATTTGCTCTTCTTGGAACACGTCCGGTCGGACTCACCGCGGTTGGCCCGCTGGCAGGATCGCCTTGCCCGTCCCTGGCGCGGCTTTGCACGCGGGTGTCGTTGCAATCGCGCCACACCGGAACTCATTGTGAGTTGCGGATTTACGTTCGACGAAATCCAACCCACGACGTGGCGCGCCCAAGTGCCGATCGTGCGACCGCTCGTCGTCGGACGGGCGCGGATCGGAGGCCGTGATGTCTGACGTGCGAGTTGGCATCTTTCCCGCCACGCTCAACTCGTTCGCCGGCGCGAACGTCGACCACCTTTGCGTCGGCGACCACGTGAGCTTCTTCACCGGCGCCGGATCTGACGCGCTGATCACCGCCAGTTCGTTGCTCAGCGCGCAACCGGAGCTGCCCGTTTACGTCGCGCTCTACTTGTTGCCGTTACGCCATCCCGTGATCGCCGCGCGTCAGCTCGCGACGATCGCCGAACTTGCGCCGGGCCGACTCACGTTCGGCGTCGGCATCGGCGGCGAAGACCCGCACGAACTCGAGGTCTGCGGTGTCGACCCGAAGTCGCGCGGCCGCCGCATGGACGAGTGCCTTCGGATCTTGCGGGGCCTGGCCGCCGGCGAACCGATGGACTTCGACGGCGAGTTCTTCTCACTCACGAACGCGCGCATTACCCCCGCGCCGTCGCCGTCGATCCCGTTGATCATCGGCGGACGGTCAGATGCTGCCATCGCGCGCGCGGCGCGCTTCGGCGACGGTTGGCTCGGCATTTGGGTCTCGCCGCGTCGCTACGCCGCCGCGACCGATCAGATCGAACAGCAAGCTGTCGCAGCGAAGCGCGATCCGCGCCGCTTCGAACATGCGCTGAACGTGTGGTGCGGCTTTGCGCCGACGCGGGAAACGGCGCGTGAGCCCCTGGCGAAGGCGATGCAGGCCTTCTACCAAATGCCGTTCGACCCGTTCGAGCGTTACTCGCCGTACGGCACCGCGGAAGACATCGCCGAATTCCTCGCGCCCTATGTTGAGGCCGGCTGCTCGACCTTCAACATCATTCCCTGCGCGCATGACGACGAGACGGCGATCGAAGCCGTCGGAAAGGTGCGAAAGCTGCTGACGGCTTAGGGAACCGGCGTGATTTCGTCGAAGCTCGCGGCACCGCTGTCGGGGACGCGCGGCTGGCGCCACACCTCGACTGGAAACGACACCGTCACGAGCGCGCAGTACAGCCACAACAAACGTTGCGCGTCTTCCGGCAACGCGTCGAGCGGCCACTGGTCGATGTACGCGATCGCTTCGTCCATGCGCGGGAACGCGGCGTCGTAGAACGCTTGCAACTCCGGCATCGTGCTCTCGACGCGCTTGTTGTAGCGCTCGCGTTCCGACGGCAACGCAAAGTCGGCGAACGGCTCGAGATCGGCGAACTCGTTCGGCAGCACGCTCATTGCGCGGCCTCGTAGTCGCTGATGTCCTCGCGCACCTGGTGGTGCAAGTGCCGGATCAAGATCTCCTGATCGTTCAGCGGGAACTGCTTCACCGGCGTTTTCGACTCGATCATCATCTGCGTTGCTTCGAGCGTGTTGCCGTCTTGCAGCGCGTATTCCTTGAAGGTTACGACCGCGAGTTCTTGCGCAAGCCGCTCGCGCGCGTTCGTCGGCGGCACGAAGTAACACGCGCCTTCGAAGATGTGCGTGTTGTACGACGTCGGCCAGTAGTGGTACGTGAGCACCCAGTTGGGCTCCCAGATCAACACCATGAAGTTGGGATAGAACAAGAACGAATCGAGGCCCCACTTGCGGTGCCGCGCCGGGTTGAGGCTCGGCGGCAGCTCGTCGAGACCGACATCAGGCTTGTCCCACGGGCCGAAAAGACCGCTGCGCAACACGCGTTCGATCGGCTTGACCATGTTCAAGTCTTTGGGCGGCGACATCCCGCCCCACGACGACACGACCGCGTGCGGACCGTCGATGCCGTAGGCGAGCGCTTCGTATCCGTACTTCTGCAACTTCGCCGATTCGTCGGCAACGGCTTGTTTCGCGTGCAACACCGGTGCGTGGTAAAACTCGGTGAAGGCGTCGACGAACAACTTCCAGTTGCTCCCGACCTCGGCGCGATAACGATGCGCCTGCGTCATCCGGTCGAACGGATAACCCTCGAGGCCTTTGCCAAACTCGCCGAGGTACTCGCGCAGCGATGTGGTGTTCTTCGGGTCGAGGTTCACGAAGATGAACCCCTCCCATACTTCGCACTGCACCGACGCGAGCGGATAGTCGGCCTTGTCGAGGTTGAAGAACTGGTCTTCTTGTTGCACGAAGGTGAGCTCGCCTTCGAGCGTGTAGCGCCAGCCGTGGTACTTGCACGTGAAGTTGCGGCACACACCGCTCGTCTCTTCGCGCGGGAAGTCGCTCCACACCAGCTTGTTGCCGCGGTGCCGGCAGATGTTGTGGAACGCGCGGATCTCGTCGTCCATCCCCCGCACGACGACCACTGAGGTGCGTGCCGCGTCGAGCTCCTTGGTGAGGTAGCTCCCCCTGCGCGCCAGCTGCTCGACCCGCCCGACGTTCAGCCACGTGCGGCCGAAGACCGCATCGCGCTCGCGTTCGTAGTATTCGGGCGAAATCGAGTCTGTGTAAGAGACCGGATCGGTGCCGAGCTCGGGATAGTGCTCGGTCCAGGAGCCCTCGTCGGGCTTGGTGAACAGCGGCATGACATCCTCCGGCGAAGGACGATAGCATCGATCTCCGAAAATGAGAAGGGCGTTTCCGCCCGAGCGAGCACGAGGGGTTCGATGAGCGCCGCCGGTACCGACGTCTACTACGACCCGTACGACTTCGAGATCGACGCCGACCCGTATCCGATCTGGAAGCGCCTCCGCGAGGAGCAGCCGCTCTATTACAACGATCGCTACGACTTCTTCGCGCTGAGCCGCTTCGACGACGTCGAGAAATCGTCGGTCGACTGGAAGCACTACAGCTCGGCGAAAGGCACGCTGCTCGAGCTGATCAAGGCGAACTTCTCACTGCCGCCCGGTTCGATCATCTTCGAAGACCCGACCGCGCACGACACACACCGTTCGTTGCTCTCCCGTGTGTTCACGCCGCGCAAGGTCAGCGCGCTCGAACCGAAGATCCGCGAGTTCTGCGCGCACAGCCTCGACCCGCTCGTCGGCAGTGGCGGATTCGACTTCATCAGCGATCTCGGCGCGCAGATGCCGATGCGCACGATCGGCATGCTTCTCGGGATTCCCGAACAGGACCAAGAAGCAATCCGCGATCAGATCGACGAAGGGCTTCGCATCGACTCCGGCGAGATGCCCGACCTCAGCGAGCGATCGGTCGATATCGGCGACAACGCGTTCGCCGAGTACGTCGACTGGCGTTACGAAAACCCGTCCGACGATCTGATGACTGAGCTGCTGCAGGCAGAGTTCGAAGACACGACGGGCACGCGGCGACGTCTCACACGTGAAGAAGTGTTGGGCTACATCGGGTTGCTTGCAGGCGCGGGCAACGAGACGACGACCCGGCTCATCGGCTGGACCGGCAAGCTGCTCGCCGATTATCCCGACCAGCGTGCGGCTTTGGTCGCTGACCGCTCGTTGATTCCCGGCGCCATCGAAGAGATCTTGCGCTACGAGTCACCGTCGCCGGTACAAGCGCGCTACGTCACTGCCGACGTCGAGCATTACGACACGACGGTGCCCGAGGGCAGCGCGATCTTGTTGCTGACCGCGTCGGGCAACCGCGACGACCGCAAGTTTCCCGACGCCGACCGCTTCGACATCCGCCGCAAGATCGACCATCACCTCGCGTTCGGGTACGGCATCCACTTCTGCATGGGTGCGGCGTTGGCGCGCCTCGAAGGGCGCGTCGCGCTCGACGAAGTGCTCAATCGCTTCCCGACATGGGACGTCGACTACGACAACGCCAAACAAGCGCGCACGTCGACTGTGCGCGGGTGGGAAACGCTTCCGGTCACGACCTGACGTTCAGTGGGTGTGGCCCGTTCGAATGGTGCGCCACGCCTGCCACGTGATCCGCAAGATCAGCACGGTGATCGCCAGCGCGATGACGGGGTCGGCGCGCGGGATACCGATCGCGACTGCACCGGCCGCGATCACTACCCCGAGGCTGACGAACCCGTCGACGCGCGCGTGCTGACCGTCCGCGATGAGCGCGGGACTGTCGAGCCGACGGCCGGCGCGAAGCCGCACGCGCGCCGCAATCTCGTTGCCGATGAAGCCCGCGCAACCGGCGAGCGCCAACGCGGGAAGGTGGGTGAGATCGCGCGGGTGCACGAGCCGGTTGACAGCCTCGATCGCGGCGACCGAAGCGCTCGCAAAAATCGTCGCGACAACGGCGTATCCCGCCCAGCGTTCACCGCGCTCACTGCGCAACCAGAACGCAATACCGAGTGGGATTGCGGTGAGCGCGTCACCTCCGTTGTGGATCACGTCGGCCATCAGCGAGACCGAACGCGTGGCCATGAAAATGAGCGCCTGCACGACCGCCGTCGCGGCCAGGATGCCGAGGCTCAGTACGACCGCACGGACACCCTCTCGCGAACGCACGATCGACGGATCGACGCGTCCGTGCGTGTGACCGGGTGCGTCGTGATCGTGATGATGGTCACCGGCTTCCTCGGCCGAGCGGAAGGGAAGCCACGCGTGCCGGTGTGGCCCGTGGTGATGATGCTGGTGGCTCCAGAACGCGTGACGGTGTTGGAGCGTTCCGTTCATTGCCGAGGAGTATCGGGTTCCAACCCAAAGGTGTTGAACGCCATCGCCAAGCAAGTGTACGTGCCGACGACGAAGATCGCTTCGATCAGCTGACGTTCGTCGAGTTGCTTGGCCAGGCGCTGCCACGTGTCGTCGGCAATGCGGTAGCCGTTGATGAGCTGGTCGGTCGCTTCGATCAAGTCGCGTTCGAGAGGCGCCAGCGCGTCGCTTTCGGGGCCCGCTTTGACGGCTTCGATGTCGGCGTTTGTCACGCCGTAGCGCTCACTCAGCTTCACGTGCTGGTCCCACTCGTAGGGCGAACCCGTGAGATGGGCGACCCGCAACACCATCAGTTCTCGCAGACGGTGATCGAGTGACGGCGACCACAAGAGCACGTTGTTGTACGCGAGCCACGACCCCGCGAGCGCGGGGTGGTGCAGCATCGTCGAGATCGCGGTCGGTGCGCCGTCGGCGACGAAACGGTCGACGACCGGTTCCGGAAAGGCCTGCCGCAACGCGTTCATCACGTCGTCGTTCCACTGTTCGGCGGGCAGCGGAACGATGCGCGCATCGGTCACAGATACCACCCGCCGTTGACGTTGAGCGCTTGCCCGGTGATGTAGCCCGCGTCGTCGGAGCAGAGAAACTCGCACGCGGCCGCGATGTCGTCGGCGGTACCGGCACGGCGCACCGGCGTGCGCGCGATGACTGCATCGAGATTCGGAAGATCGCCGCGCGCCTCGGCACCGCGCGTCATCGGCGTGTCGATGAAACCGGGCGGGATCGTGTTGACCGTGATGCCCTTCGGCGCCAGTTCCAACGCCAACGCCTTGGTGAGGCCGACGACGCCGCCCTTCGACGCCACGTAGTGCGCCATGCGCGCCGCGCCCGATTGCGCGCTCGACGACGAGATCATCACGATGCGGCCCCAGCCCGCTTCGAGCATGTCGGGAACTGCGGCTTGCACACAATGGAACGTACCCGTGAGGTTCACCGCGAGCATGCGCTCCCACGATGCAACCGTGATGTCGGTGAACGATTCGAACTTGTCGATCCCGGCGCTCGTCACCATGATCGCGATCGGCCCGAACTCGGCGCGCACCTTGGCGAGCGCGTCTTCGACGGCGGCGCGGTTGCTCACGTCGACCGCCGCGCCCATCGCCTTCCCGCCGTTCGCGCGGAGTTCGCCCGCCGCGGCGTCGGCCGCGTCACCCGAGATGTCGAACAACGCGACTGCGTCGCCCGCGCGCCGCCAACCGCCGGCTGATCGCCAATCCCATTCCCGACGCGGCCCCCGTGACCACCGCTACCCGGCTCATGACGCATCTCCGTCGGTTCAGCAATGGCGCTCTCAAAATCGGAGAATACCATTGCCATCTGGCGCCGTAGGTCGCCGGATCGTCGGAGGAGCACGGTGCGGCTTGGCTTGATGATCGGCCCCGAAAAGGGCCAGTACCGCAGCAAGGTCGAGCGCCTGATCGATGCTGCGCAACAGGCTGAGCGCGAGGGCTTCGCGTCGATCTGGGTGCCGCAGGTACCGAACGATTTCGACGCACTCACGGCAGTCGCGCTCGATGGGCCGCGCGACCGATCGCGCGTCGAGATCGGCACCGCGGTCATGCCGATCCAAACGCGGCATCCGGTCGCGATGGCACAACAAGCGTTGGCGAACCAAGCCGTCTGCGAAGGGCGCTTCACGCTCGGCCTCGGGCCGTCGCACCACTGGATCGTCGAAGACATGCTCGGGCTGTCGTACGACCGGCCGGCACAGCAAGTGCGTGACTATCTCGACGTGTTGAACGTCGCGCTCGCGGGCCCCGGCCCGGTCGACGTCGAGAACGACGGCTTCCGTATTCACAATCCGCTCGACGTCACCGACATCGTGCCGACGCCGATCGTTTTGGCCGCGCTCGCGCCGGTGATGCTGCGCCTTGCGGGCGCGCACGCATCGGGAACGATTTTGTGGATGGCCGACGAGCGCGCGATCGGCGACCACGTCGTGCCGCGCATCTCGAAGGCGGCCGCCGATGCGGGCCGGCCCGAGCCCCGGATTATTGCCGGTGTTCCGGTGGCGTTGTGCCGCAACGACGAAGTTGACGCCGCGCGCGATCGTGCGCGAATCGCGTGCTCGGGCACGCCGAGTTCTCGCCGAACTATCAACGACTGCTCGAACACGGCGATGCCACTGACGTCGGCGACATCCTGGCGGGCGGCGATGAGCGCGCAATCGTGCAACGGCTCGAACAGTTCCGCGATGCGGGCGTCACCGACCTGTCGGTTCGCATCCTGCCGCTCGGGCCCGACCGCGAGACGCGCGCCGAGTCGTGGGAACGCACCGAAGCGTTCCTCTCGTCGATCTGCCCCGAGATCTAACGCTCAGACCGCGTCGTAGTCGACGACGACGCGCGCGCTCGTCGGAAGTGATTGGCACGTGAGGATCCAGCCTTCTTCGACCTCTTCGGGCGTGAGCGCGTTGTTGGCCCGCATGCGGACGGAGCCCTCGTCGAGGTGCGCCATGCAGGTGGCGCAGTTGCCCGACTCGCATTGGAACGGCGGGTTGAGGCCGCCGCTTCGGGCGGTCTCCAGCACGGTGTCGCCGGCGCGGTACGCCAGCGTGTGCGCCTGCCGGCCCAGCCGGATCAGAACCTCGTCGGTCAGAACTTCGGTCACCAGGAAAGTGGATGATAACGCCACTTCCGCTCAGTGCTAGCGTCGTTCTCGCATGACGGCTCGGGGGTCCTCGACGCTTGGCGTGGAGGCAATCGGCGGCGCGCTCGGCGCCGAGATCAGCGGGGTCGACCTCGCGGGCCCACTCGACGACGACACGATCGCCGCGATCCGAGCGGTCTGGCTCGAACACCTCGTCGTGTTCTTCCGCGACCAGGACCTCTCGCTCGACGCGTTCCTCGCGTTCGCGCGCCGGATCGGCACGCCGGTCGAGTACCCGTTCGTGAAAGGTATCGACGGCTACCCGGAGATCATCACGGTCAGCAAACTCCCCGAGGAGACCGTGAACTTCGGCGGCATCTGGCACAGCGACACCGTGTATCTCGACCGGCCGCCGATGGCGACGCTGCTGCTGGCGCGCGAAATTCCACCGCAGGGCGGCGACACGATGTTCGCCAACATGTACGCCGCGTACGAAGCGCTCTCCCCGGGGATGCAGCGCATGCTGAAGGGTCTGCGCGGCATCAACAGTTCCGCGCTCGCCGACGTGTCGAAGACGCGTGAGGATCGCATCCGCGACTCCGGCGCAGAGGATGCACGTGAATACGTCTCCGAGCATCCGGTCGTGCGCACGCACCCGGAAACGGGGCGTGAAGCGTTGTATGTCAACGTCGCGCACACTGCCCGCTTCGCGGACATGACCGAAGAAGAAAGCCGCCCGCTGCTGCAATACTTGTTCGCACACGAAGTGCGCGAGGAATTCACGTGCCGCTTCCAGTGGCGCGTCGGGTCGCTCGCGCTGTGGGACAACCGCTGCGCGATGCACAACCCGATCAACGACTACCACGGCTACACGCGCACGATGCATCGCATCACGCTCGCCGGCGACGAGCCTTGCTGATGCGTTCCGAAGTCGCGTGGCCGTCGATTCCAGCGATGGTGCGCGACGGTGCGCGCCGCCATCCTGATCAAGCTGCAGTGATCACCGACGAGCGCCGCGTCAACTACGACGAACTCGCGGCGCTCGCGGATCGGGGCGCGCGCGCCCTGGTCGCGTCGGGGATTAGTGCCGGCGATCGCGTCGCAGTGTGGGCACCGAACTCGCTCGAATGGATCGTCGCCGCGTTGTCGATCACGACCGCGGGCGGCGTGCTCGTTCCCGTCAACACGCGCTTCAAGGGTGCCGAAGCGGGCTACGTGCTCGAGCGCAGCGGCGCGCGCGCCCTCTTTACCGTGCGCGGCTTTCTCGACACCGACTATCCGGCGCTCTTGCGCGATGCCGGCATCGCCGCACCCGAAACCATCATCATTTCGGGCGACGCGCACGACTGCACCTCGTTCGACGACTTCCTCGCCCGCGCCGACGCGCAGGCACACATCGACGTCGACGCCATCCGGCCCGACGATCCGAGCGATGTCGTATACACGTCGGGCACCACCGGCAGCCCCAAGGGTGTGGTGATGACGCACGGCCAGACGCTGCGCGCCTACCTCGATTGGTGCGACTGGGCCGACCTGCGCCCCGGCGATCGCTATCTCATCGTCAACCCGTTCTTTCACATCTTCGGGTACAAGGCCGGTTGTCTCGCGTCGTTGATGCGGGGAGCCACCATCTATCCGGTTGCAGTGTTCGATCCCGGTGTCGTGCTCGAACGCGTCGAGCAAGAAGCGATCACCGTGTTGCCGGGTCCGCCGACGCTGTACCAGTCGTTGCTCGACCACCCCGATCGCGCCAAGCGCGACATCTCGAGCCTGCGGCTCGGGGTCACCGGTGCGGCCGACATCCCCGTCGAGCTGATCCGGCGCGTCCGCGAAGAACTTCCGTTCGAGCGGATCCTCACCGGTTACGGCCTCACCGAGGCAGGGACCGTCACCGGCAGCAAGCCCGACGACGACTTCGAACACATCGCTACCACGGTCGGCGTGGCGTGGCCCGGCTTCGACGTGCGCGTCGACGCGCCGGCGGGCGAACCCGGTGAGGTGCTCGTGCGCGGCGAAACCGTGATGCGCGGCTACCTCGACGATCCCGACGCGACCGCCGCGGCAATCGATGCCGATGGTTTCTTGCACACGGGCGACCTCGGCACGCTCGACGAGGGCGGATACCTCCGCATCGTCGGGCGCATCAAGGACATGTTCATCGTCGGCGGGTTCAACGCCTATCCGGCCGAGATCGAAAACCTGCTGCTGCGCCACCCGCGCATCGCGCAAGTCGCGGTGATCGGTGTGCCCGACGCGCGGCTCGGTGAAGTCGGGATGGCGTTCGTCGTCGTGCAGCCGGGCGAACCAGTCGCCGAAGCCGCGATCATCGAATGGGCCCGCGCCGAGATGGCGAACTACAAAGTGCCGCGCGCCGTCGAGTTCATCGACGAGCTGCCCGTGAACGCAACGGGCAAAGTCGTGAAAGACGAATTACGCGCCCGTGTGGAACGGAGCAAGGAATGACGCAGATACCGGTCGCCGAGCGGCTGTTCACCTGGCCCGCCGCCGAGCCGCAACTCATCGGAAGCCGCTGCACCGCGTGCGGCATCGTGACGTTCCCGGCCCAGGAATCGTGTCCGCGGTGCGCGTCGATGGAAATGTCGGAACACTTGCTCGCGCGGCGCGGCACGTTGTGGGCGTGGACGACGCAAGACTTCCCGCCGCCGTCGCCGCCGTACATGGGCGCGGGCGGCAAGGCGTTCGTTCCGTTCGGCATCGGTTACGTCGACCTCGGTGACGTCAAGGTCGAGAGCCGCCTCACTGAATCGAATCCCGACGCGCTCGCGATCGGCATGGACATGGAGTTGGTGATCGTGCCGTTTCGCACCGACGACGAAGGCAACGACGTCGTGACCTTCGCGTTCGCGCCCGCAGCATCATGAGTACCGACGTCGCGATCATTGGCGTCGGGCTGCACCCCTTCGGCCGCTTCGGCGACGGGGTCACGGGCATCGACATGGGCGCGGTTGCGATCCGGCGTGCGCTCGCCGACGCGGGCGTCGAATGGAAGCAGATCCAGTTCGCGTTCGGCGGGAGCTACGAGGTCGACAACCCCGACGCTGTCGTCGCGCTCATGGGCCTCACGGGCATCCCCTTCACCGACGTCTACAACGGCTGCGCAACAGCTGCGAGCGCACTCTCCTTGGCCGCGCAAACGATTCGCCTCGGCGAATACGAACTCGGCATCGCGGTCGGCATGGACAAGCACCTCCCTGGCGCGTTCACCGCCGACCCGCGCTTGTACGCGTGCCCCTCGTGGTACGGCGAGCTCGGCCACTTCATCACGACGAAGTTCTTCGGCATGAAGGTCAACAAGTACATGCACGATCACGGCGTTTCGCAGGAAACGCTGGCGCGCGTGGCGGCCAAGAACTATCGCAACGGTTCGCTGAACGAGAACGCATTCCGGCGCAAGCCGCTCTCGGACGAAGAGATCCTCGCGGCGCCGATGCTGAACTACCCGCTGACGCAGTACATGTTCTGCAGTCCCGACGAAGGCGCGGCCGCCGTGGTGTTGTGCCGTGCCGACCAGGCGCATCGTTTCACCGACACACCGATCTACTTGCGGGCATCGACCGTGCGCACACGTCGGCTCGGCGCGTTCGAGGTGCATAGTCCGTGGCTACCGGTCGAAGAGACCGTTGGGCCGACGGTCGACGCATCGCGCGCTGCGTACGAGATGGCGGGCATCGCGCCGACCGACGTCGACGTCATCCAACTGCAGGACACCGACGCCGGCGCCGAAGTGATCCACCTGGCCGAGAACGGTTTCTGCGCCGACGGCGAACAAGAAGCACTCGTTGCCGACGGTGAACTCGAGATCGGCGGGAAGCTCCCGGTCAACACCGACGGCGGTTTGATCGCCAACGGCGAACCGATCGGCGCGTCCGGGCTGCGACAAGTGCACGAGATCGTGCGTCAGCTGCGCGGTCAGGCCGGCGACCGACAAGTGCCCGGCAATCCGCTGGTCGGTTATACGCAGCTGTACGGCGCGCCCGGTACGGCCGGCGTTTCGATCCTGTCACGGTAAAGCGCGGGAACGGCTGTGGAGCCCAACCTCAACTGGTTCGGAGTGCTCGCGCACCACGCGACGCGCACGCCGAGCCAACCGCTCCGCGCATGGGCGAAGAAACCGTGACGTACGGCCAGATGGTGACGCGCGCGGCTGCGCTCGCGGGCGGATTGCAGGAACGCGGCATCGGCGCGGGCGATGTCGTCGCGTTGCTCTCGTACAACTGCATCGAGTTCCTCGAAACGATCTTCGCCGCCAACTACCTCGGCGCGATCGCGATGCCGATCAACTGGCGCCTCGCCGCACCCGAAGTTCGTTACATCCTCGAACACTCGTCGGCGCGCCTGCTCGTCGTCGATCCGACACTCGTCGAACTCGCGGCGGAAGCGACGATCGTTCGGGTGCAGACCGACGAATTCGAGAAGGTGCGTACGCGGGCGCCCGCGCCGACACCGGTTGCCGCCGACGACGTGCACCGTTTGATGTACACCTCGGGCACGACGGGCCGGCCCAAAGGCGTCATGCTCACGCACGCCAACCTCGCGTGGAAGAACCTCGCCCACATCGTCGAGTTCGGGTTCACGAACGCCGACCTCGGGCTCGCGTGCGGACCGCTGTACCACGTCGGCGCGCTCGACCTCACGACCACTTCGCTGATCGCGACCGGTGCGACGACGATCATCCACCGCATGTTCGACGCACCCGCAGTCGTGGACGAGATCGAACGGTCGCGCGTCACCACGGTGTGGCTGGCGCCTGCAATGGTGAACGCGATCATGGCGCTCCCCGATATCGAACAACGCGATCTCTCGTCGGTTCGCCTCGTGATCAACGGCGGCGAAAAGATGCCGATCCCACTCATCGAACGCATTCAGCGCGTGTTCTCATCGGCGTGGTTCGCCGACGCGTACGGGCTCACAGAAACCGTGTCGGGTGACACCTTCCTCGACCGCGAAAGCATCGTGACCAAGCTCGGCAGCGTCGGCCGTCCGTGCCTCTATCTCGATCTCGACATCTGGGACGAGCACGGCCGGTCCGTTCCTGCGGGCGGGCGCGGCGAAGTTGTACTGCGCGGGCCGAAGGTCTTCAAGGGCTACTGGCGCGACCACGAGGCCACCGAGAAAGCGTTCGCGGGCGGCTGGTTTCACACCGGCGATATCGGCGAACGCGACGACGACGGCTACCTCTGGATCGTCGACCGCCTCAAAGACATGATCGTGTCGGGTGGCGAGAACATCGCAGGCTCGGAAGTCGAGCGCGTGCTGTACGAACACCCCGCGGTGCTCGAAGTCGCGGTCGTCGGGCGCCCCGACGAGAAGTGGGGCGAGGTGCCGGTTGCCTACGTCGCGCTCAAGCCCACGACAACCGCGTCTGCCGACGAACTCGTCGAGCACTGTCGCAGTCAACTCGCGCGTTTCAAAGTGCCGAAAGACGTCGTGTTCGTCGACGCGCTCCCGCGCAACCCGTCGGGCAAAGTGCTGAAACGGGAGTTACGGGCCGGTGGATGATCTCGAAGCGATCAAACAACTGAAAGCGCGTTACTGCCGCACGATGGATGCGAAGGATTGGGCCGGCATGCGCGCGGTGTTCACCGACGACGTCACCGTCGACAGCGCCGATTCCGGCGGAAACGTCGTGACGGGCGCCGACGCATTCCTCGAGTTCCTGCAGGGTGTCATCGGTCCGGCCGTGACGGTGCACCACTGCCACATGCCCGAGATCGAGATCACGTCACCTGACACCGCGTCGGGCGTGTGGGCGATGGAAGACATGCTGCGATGGCCCGACGGTTCCGAACTGCACGGCTACGGGCACTATCACGAGACGTACGAAAAACGCGATGGCGAGTGGCGGATCGCATCGACCAAGCTGACGCGCTTGCGCATGGACTTCACGGAGGGCACCGCATGACCCTGCCCACGTTCGACACGGTTGCCGACGAACGCCGGTTCCGGAAACAGCGGCTCGCGGCCGCGTTCCGCTTGTTCGGGCACTTCGGATTCGACGAAGGCCTTGCCGGTCACATCACCGCGCGCGATCCCGAGCATCTCGACCACTTCTGGGTCAACCCACTCGGGCGCAACTTCAAACAGATGCGCGTCAAAGACTTGATCCTCGTGAACAATCGCGGCGAGATCGTCGAGGGCGATGCGCAGCTGAATCGCGCTGCGTTCGCGATTCATTCGCAGATCCACGCGGCGCGGCCCGATGTCGTCGCCGCCGCCCATGCACATTCGGTGCACGGCAAGGCATGGTCGTCGTTGCGGCGCCCGCTCGATCCGCTCACGCAGGACGCGTGCGCGTTCTACGGCGACCATGTTGTATTCGACGACTACACCGGCGTCGTGCTCGATCTCGACGAGGGCAAGCGGATCGCGCAAACGCTCGGTGACCACAAAGCCGTGATCCTGGCGAACCACGGGTTGTTGACGGTCGGAACAACATCGGTCGACGAAGCGGCGTGGTGGTTCATCACGATGGAACGCACGTGCCAAGCCCAGCTGCTCGCCGAGGCCGCGGGCATGCCGGTGCTGATCGAACCCGAACAAGCCGAGAAGACTGCGCAGCAAGTCGGCGGGCACATGTCGGGCTACCGGCAGTTCCAACCGATGTACGAATGGATCGTCGAGGTGCAACCGGCGTTGCTCGACGAGTAGCCGACGGAACGGTTAGTCGGCGGTAAGCACGCGGCGGTGAAAGCGCCAAGCCCCACCGTGGCAATGCAACGTGTCGTGATAGCGGCCGACCAGCATCACTGACCAGCCCGCGTCGCCTTTGACGAAGAACACGAGATCACTGACTGCCGAGGCTTTGGTGTCGCTCCAGTCGGTGATCACCGTGTTCGACACGGTGTGGCGCTGCGGAACGCGCGGCTGCAACTTCGCATAGGTGGTGCGCAGGGCGTCGATACCTTCGTGGGCGCCGATACCGGGCATGTCGATGCTGGCATCGTCGCACATCATCGCGACGACGTCGTCGGTGCGGCCGTCGTCGAGTGCCTGCGCGTACGCCGCGATGGCACCGCGTACCGCTTCTGCCACCTCTTCGTACGTCACAGCCCCACGTCCACGATCGGGCGTTCGAGCGGGTTCACGTTGACCGTCTGCAACGCCGGAAGCAAGCGCTCGTACGGCAAGCCGGCGAGGAAACCGTCGATCACACGATGGAAGTTCGAGATATGTCCTTCCATCGTTTCCGACAGCCGCATGTACTCGAAGCCGCGCGCGTGCAGCCCCTTCTGCTGGCGCGGCAAGTTCGAGAAGTCTTGGCGCGGGATCGGCGGCCAGCGCGGGTCGTTGCACTCCCATGGTTCGGGTGGCGTCGGCCGTTCGCGTTCCTCACCTTCGGGGTAGCGCGTGAGCGACCAGATTTCCATCAGCGTCTCTTCCGGGCCGAGCGGCCGGAACCGGTACGACGACGCGCTGCTGTACATGGGCAACACGAAGTAGTGCGGAAACCCGTAGCCCATGGGCTCGTTCAGGCCTTTGGCTTCGAGCTCGTTGAGATCGGGAACGTCGTGGCCACGCGCTCGATGCGCGTGCACGACGGCGTCGTTGAGCGCGCGATTCCACGTTGCAATCGCCGCGTTCGGCTCCTCGGGGAGTTCGATGTCGCGGAGGCTTTCGGCGACGCGCACGTCGTCGGCGTGCACCATTCCCGCCATGCCTTCGCTCATCACGCGCAGGTAATGCAGGTCGGCTTCGATGTACGCGCGCGCGTCGAACTCTTCTTGGCGAGGCTTGGCGTAACGCGCCGGGATCACGAGCTGCGGATGCGTTTCGACAACGTGGTACTGCTCGACGAACGCTTCTTGCGCGAGCTTCCAGTTCACCGGTAGCCGGCACGCGTACCACCATTCCGTGCGCAGCGACTCGACCTTCCACGCGTCGAGGATCGTTGCCGCCGGTTCGAGGCACGCGCGCAGTGGCGGTGCGTTGTCGTCGAGATTGATCCACGCGCAGCCGCCCCATACTTCGCAGCGCACCGGGATGAGATTGATGTCGTCGGGCGCCCGGTTGTGCTCGGCGAACGCCTTGGCGCGCGGAATGAACGAATTCTTGCCGTCGAGCCCGTAGCACCAGCCGTGGAACGGGCACACGAAACCGCCTTCGCACGTTCCCTGGCCCTCGACGACCTTGACGCCACGATGCCGGCACGCGGTTTGGAAGGCCCGGACGCCCATGTCGTCGGTGCGGAGCACGACCACCGACTGGTCGAGAATCTCGTATTCGACGAAATCCCGGGGCCCCGGGATCTCCTCGAGCCGACAGGCCATCTGCCAGACGCGCGGCCAGAGCTGCTCGGCCTCGAGCGCGTAGAAGTCGGGATCGAAATAGCGCTCTTTGCGCACCCGATCAGGCGCCTCCATCGCGAAGGGCACCGCGCGCGTGGGCCACTGCCGATCGACGATCGCCACGTCAGAACCGTAGACCAAACGGTCGGTACATTTCTCGGTCATGGCGGTCAGCGAACCCGTAGACGTGCTCGTCGTGGGCGCCGGGATCACCGGCATCTATCAGCTGTACCGCGCCCGCGAAGCGGGATTCTCGGTGCAGTTGCTCGAAGCGGGCGACGGCGTGGGCGGCACCTGGTTCTGGAACCGCTACCCCGGCGCTCGTTTCGATTCCGAGAGCTACACGTACGGCTATTTGTTTTCGCGCGAACTCTTCGACGAGTGGGAGTGGCAGGAACACTTCGCCGAACAGCCCGAAACGGAGCGCTACCTCAACCACGTTGTCGACCGTTTCGACTTACGGCGGCACATGCGCTTCGGGGCGCGGGTGACGTCGGCGACATACGACGACGCGTCGGCGATGTGGCGCGTGGAGACGACCGACGGGGAGGTCGTTCGCGCGCGCAACTTCGTCGCGGCAACCGGCGTGTTGTCGATCCCCTACTTCCCCGACGTTCCCGGTCGCGAGCATTTTCGCGGCGAGACGTATCACACCGGGTTGTGGCCTTCGACGGGTGTCGACTTCGCGGGCAAGCGCGTCGCGGTCATCGGGACCGGATCGAGCGGCGTGCAGGTCATTCCGATCATCGCGGAGACCGCTGCGTCGCTGACCGTGTACCAGCGCACCGCGAACTGGTGCACGCCCCTAAACAACGCGCCGATCACGCGCGACGAACAAGCGCGGTTACGCGCCGAGTTCGTGTCGATTTGCGAGACCTTGAACACGTCGCCCGCCGGGTTCCTGCACGAACCGAACGATCGCACGACGTTCGATGACGGCGACGAGGAACGCGCCGCGTTCTACGAGAAGATGTGGGCGAGCCCCGGCTTCTCCAAGCTCACGAGCAACTACACCGACCTGTTGTTCGACGAGCGCGCCAACGCGCTGTGGTGCGACTTCATCGCCGCCAAGATCCGCGCCACCGTGAAGGATCCCACGACCGCGGCCAAACTCATCCCGAACGACCACCGCTTCGGCGAGAAGCGACCGCCGTTCGTCACCGCTTATTACGAAACGTTCAACCGGCCCAACGTTGCGCTCGTCGACCTCAAACAGACGCCGATCGTGCGCATTACTGAAGAAGCGATCGAGACGGCCGACGGCGCCGAGCCGTTCGACATGATCGTGTGGGCAACGGGCTTCGACTTCGGAACCGGCGCGCTGTCACGCATGGGTATTCGTGGGCGCGCCGGCGTCGCGCTCAACGATCACTGGGCCGATGGTCCGCGCACATTCCTCGGCATTCAAACCGCGGGCTTCCCGAACTTCTTCTTTCCGGGTGGTCCGCACGCGGCGGCCGGCAACAACCCGCGCTACAACGGCGACCAAGTCGACTTCGTCACCGACCTGCTCGTCTACGCGCGCGACCACGGGTTCGACAGGGTCGAAGTCGGCCCCGGTCCCGAAGAGGCGTGGACGGCGATGATCGATCGCAACGCGACGCGCAAACCTTCGTTTGGGGAAGGCAGCTACTACTTCGGCACGAACATTCCCGGCAAGCCGCGCAAGTACTTGCTCAACGCGGCGGGACGCCCGAAGCTGCACGCCATGATCGCGGAACTGGTCGCGAACGGCTACGAGGACTTCACACTGTCGCGATCGGAGTGAGCGGGCAGCCGACGACGCCCGGCATGCGCAGGGGCGGCGCGGTGAGCAAGAAGCGGCTGCGATCGTGTTCGCGCAACCAGGCCGCGAGCTCGTGCAAGTACCAGAGTTCGCCGAGCGGCACGCCCAGTTTGAACAGACACAAGTTGTGGATCGGCAGGAACGAATGGCGACTCGGATCGCGGTCCTTGCCGAGGAGTCCTTCGACCGCGTAGTTGTCGGCGACGAGCGCAGAGATTTGCGAATCGGCAATCCATTCGAGCAGCGATTCGTCTTTTGCGTCGAGGTAGGCGCACATGGTGAAGATCTTGCGCGGGTCGGGGTTGCGGTTCATCGCGAGGATCTCGGTCGCGAAGCCCGTGTGAATCAGCAGCATGTCGCCGGGCTCGACGACGACATTGTCGGCCGCCATGATCTCTTCGAGCTTGGCGCGGTTGACGGGTTGGAAGTCGTGACCGAGGTGATGCGCGACGTCGACGAGCACGCCGCGCCCTTGCACGCCGTGGAACGCCATGTGTTCGAGGCCGAGGTGGTGCGCGAACGCAACATGCGGACCGCCGTCGCCGCGCGCGTCTTGCTTCGGACCAACGAGATCAATGCCGGCGCGGTAGCCGTTGTAGTAGACGGCTTCTTCGACACCGTCGCCGTCGGCGTCGAACTCGGCACCGACGTGCGCGAGCGAATCCCATTGCGTCGAGTACTGCAACGAAAGCGTGACGTTGTCGTCGGCCCAGACGTCGACGTAACGCGGGTCGCCCCACTCCTCCATCTCGCTCATGTGCACGTTGTAAAACGTGTCGACGACGCCGTTCATGTCTTCGGTGGGCGCGACCCGTGGCGGATAGCGGCGCTGGTTGAGCGCGGTGCCACCCGGATAGTCGAGGGGGAGGCTGAGGCAGAAGCTGATGCCGGCTTCGACCTCGCGGACGCCCTGCAGCACCTTTTCGGGCGTGATCAGGTTGACGCGGCCGAGTTCGTCGTCGTCGCCGAAGTCGCCCCAGGTCGACCCGGGCGGACGTTGTTTCCACCGCTGCGCCACGCCTTCTCCTCTATACATCGATGCGTCGCTGAACCTGGCTCAAGCGGGCTCAACGACGCCTCGTGGTTTGTACCGACCGGTTGGTCTACTCTCGGCGGCGATGACGGACAACTCTCCGACGAGCGATTTCCCAAAGCCGATTTCGTGGTTTCGGCCGACGGGCACATCCTCGAGCCGATCGACCTCTTCCGCACTCGCATGCCGGCCCATTTGCGGGACCGGGCGGTCTGGGAGGAGGACTTCGAGATCGAACCGCTCGTCGAGGGCGGCGCGCGCGTCTTCCGCCGGTTGCACACGCCCGGCTTCGAAGGCTGGACGATCTCGCGTTATCGCCAAACGAGCGGCCGCACCCCCGAAGGCGATCCCGGCGCTGATCGTCGAAGACTTGAACACCGACGGCGTCGACGCCGCGGTCATGCACCCGAACCTTTCGCTGTTCGGCTTGTACTCCGACGATCACGAACTGTCGATGGCGCACGCGCGCGTTTACAACGACTACATCATCGAACGGTTTTCGCCGTACTTCTCGCGCATCGTGCCGACGGCGCCCGTACCGATCACCGACACCGACGACGCGATCGCCGAGATCGAACGCGTCGCTGCCGCGGGCTTTCGGGCAATCCTGTTGCCCGCGGTGCCGCACAAGCCGTATTACTCGCGTGACTTCGACCCGATCTGGGCCGCCGCGCAAGCGAACGGCCAACAGATCTTCTTCCACACGCAGACCGGCGGCGTGAAGGTCAACGACCCCGCGTCGACAACGCTCAAAGTCGTCATGGAGAACGCGAAGCAGGTCAACCAGCCGATGACCGAGAAGTCGGCATCGAAGCGCATGATCACGCAATGCATCTACAGCACGTTCGTTCCGCAACAAGTCATCTGTGAGCTGATCGGGGGCGGCGTTCCCGAGCGCTTTCCCGGGTTGCATTTCTCGTTGATCGAGTTCAACGCGCACTGGCTCGCGTCGCTCGTGGGCTCGATGGACAAGTGCTGGGTCACCGGCGTCGGCCAAGACCCCGACTGGTGGCTCGGCATCTGGGACGACACCCGGCCGAACAACGACCAGCCGAACATGGCGCAGTTGTTCCGCTTGAACGAGAAGTGGCTGTACCCGCTCATGCCGAGCGAATACGTGCAACGCCAGTTCCACGTGTCGTTCCAGGACGATCCGGTTGCGGTTGCGTGCCGGCACATCACCGGCGTATCGAGCATCGTGTGGGGTAACGACTATCCGCACGCCGAAGGAACGTTCCGCGGCAGCCGCGAGTTGATGGCGCGCCAGTTCGTCGGCGTTCCCAACGACGAGCGTGCCGCCATGCTCGGCGGCACGCTCGCGCAACTGCTCGGGCTTGAAAAGGCAAGCGTCTGAGCGAGCTGCGATTTGACGGGCGCGTCGCGATCGTCACCGGCGCCGGACGCGGTATCGGCCGCGCCTACGCGACGCTGCTCGCGCAACGCGGTGCCCAGGTCGTCGTGAACGACGTGGGGGGCGCGATGGACGGGACGGGGTCCGATGTGACTGTCGCGGCCGAGGTCGCGAAGGAGATCGGCGGCGTCGCCGATGGCAACGACATCGTGTCGGAGTCGGGCGCGGCTGCGCTCGTCGCACGCGCAATTGCAGAGTTCGGCAGGATCGACATCCTGATCAACAACGCGGGGATCATGCGCTGGGCCGGTTTTCCCGACGCCGATGCCGACAACCTCGCCCGGCACGTTGCGGTACACGTGAACGGTTCGTTCAACACGACGCGGGCCGCGTGGCCGCACATGGTCGAGCAGGGCTACGGGCGCGTCGTAATGACGACGTCGACCGGCTTGTTCGGCCTCCCCAACAACCTTTCGTACGCGACCGCAAAGGCCGGCGTAATCGGTATGACGCGCAGCCTCGCGACAGCAGGTGCCAAGCCCGGTATTCGGGTCAACGCGATTGCCCCCGCGGCCACGACCCGCATGGCGGGCGGGGCCGGTCCGCCCGAAATGGAGCCCGAGCTCGTCGCGCCGATGGCGGCGTTCCTCGCGCACGAGTCGTGCCCAGTAACCGGCGAGGTCTACACCGCGGGTGCGGGCCGCTTTGCGCGTCTGTTCATTGCGTCGACGCCGGGGTACGTCAACGCAAGCGGCGCGCCGACGATCGAAGATGTCGCGCAGCATTGGGCCGTCATCAACGACGAAACCGGTTACTCGATCCCGACCGATCTCATGGACTGGTCCGCCACGTTCACAAAGCACTTGCAGCCCGATGCCTCGTAACGCGAAGTGGGAAGCGCGCCGGGAAGCGATCGTCGACACGTCGGCGCGCGTCTTCGCCCAGCGCGGCTACCACGCGACGGGTATCGCCGAACTTTGCGACGCCAACGAACTCGGCAAGGGCGCGCTCTATCACTACATCGGTTCGAAAGAAGAGTTGCTCGTCGCGATCCACGACCGCGTGATGGACGAAGTGATGCGCGGCGCCGATCGAGTCGACGAAGCCGGCGGTTCGCCTACCCAGCAGCTCACCGGGCTCGGCGACGAACTGCTCGACGTGATCAACCGCTACCCCGACCATGTGTGGGTGTTCCTGCACGAGTTCCCCGCGTTGAGCGGGGAACGGGCCGAGCAGTTCCGCGTTCGCCGGCGCGAGTACGAGGCGCGTGTCGAAGCGGTGTTGCAAGCGGGCGTCGACAGCGGCGAATTTCGCGACCTTGATCCGCGCCTTACCACCCTCGCGTGGCTCGGCCTGCACAACTACACGTATCTGTGGTTGAAGCCGGGCGGTTCGTTGACCGCGCGCGACGTTGCCAAACCGTTCGCCGAGATCTTCATGCGCGGCATCGCGATGTAGATCCTGTTTGGACGGTTCTTGCCCCTCTAGGGGCTAAAACCGTCCAAACACGGGGCTAGAGCTGTACCAAGCCGCGCGGCAACACGAGCGGCAACTCGGGATACGTGACGATGCCGGGCGGCGCGCCGACAACTTGCGGGATCGCGTTGATCGCCGGCATCGCGGTCATGATCATGCCGAGCACCATGAAGTCGGCGAACGTCGTCGCTTCGAAGTCGGGCGGCGGCAAGAACCCGACCTTCGTCGTGACCGTGGGACGGCCGTCGACGGTGATCACCCAGCCGTCTTCGATCGGCCAGTCGGGGTCGAGCGTCTGGCCCTTCTTCCACCGCACGCGCAGTTCGACGATCGTGCGATCGCCGACACGACCCTGCCAACTCACCGTCATCCCGGCAACGCAACCGGCTTTGATTGTCCACGAGCCGAGGTCGAGATCCTGCGTCGTTTGCGCGTACTCCGCAACGCAGTCGATCGTGTCGAGTTCGACGCCCAGCGCGTCGGCAACCATTGCGACCGCTTCCGCGAACACTCCGGTGCCCTGGGCGGTGAGCGATTGCAGTTCGGGATCGTCGACCGGACGTCCGAACCCGGCCAACAGTTCCGTGTCGGGCGAGTCGTACAGCGTGCTGTCGGCCGACTCCTGCACCGTAATCTTGTCGACGCGATCACAAATGCCCGCGGTCACGATCGCGAGCAGCTCGGCGAAACCGGGATTCACGCCGGTACCGAACATCGACGAACCACCGCGTGCGCACGCATCGGCAATGCGCGCCCGCCCGTCGCCGAGATTCGCGCCGGTGATGAACGCGGCGGTGCTGACGACGTTCACGCCCGCTTCCAAGATGCGCACGAGCTCGTCGACGTTCTGCCACATCGGGTTGTAGACGACGCAATCCGGCTGCAACGCGAGCAACGCGTCGACATCGTTGGTCGCGGCGACCCCGACCGGATCGATGCCGCACAACTCGCCGACGTCATGGCCGACTTTCTCAGCCGACCACGCGTAACAACCGACGAGTTCGAGCTCGGGGTTGCCGACGATCGCACGCACCGAGCGCTTGGCGACATTGCCTGTTGTCCATTGCACGACGCGAATGCTCATGGCAGCAGCACCGGAAGCGTCTCGAAGCCGCGCACAGTTGACGTCGGCGCGATGTGCGCTCGACTGAGATCGACGTCCCATTCCGGGAAGCGGTTCAGCATCTCATCGAGCGCAATCCGCCCTTCGATACGAGCGAGCGCGGCGCCCAAGCAGTAGTGAATGCCATATCCGAACGCGAGGTGCTGTCCGACCTTTCTATGTATGTCGAACTGCTCGGCGTTTTCCCACCGCCGTTCGTCGCGGTTCGCGGCCGTGACGACGAACATCATCACACTGTCGGCGGGGACCGTTTGCCCGTAGAGCTCGGCGGGCTCGGGCATGTAGCGCGCGATCTGCGGACCGGGCGACTCGAATCGCAACAACTCTTCGATCGTGTTCTGCAGCAGCGAACGGTCTTCGACGATCTCGCGCCGTTGGTCGGGGTGCTCGGCGAGCACCTTGCCGAACCAACCGATGAGCCGCGTGGTCGTCTCGTTGCCGGCGCCCGACACCACCGTGGTGTAGAGCAACGCTTCCTCGCGCGTCAGCGTGCGCGTGACACCGTGTTCGTCTTCGAACTCGGTCGTCAGCAAGTCGGTCATCAAGTCGTCGGAGGGATGGTCGATGCGCCAGTCGATGTATTCGGCGTAGGCCTCGCTGCCGAAGGTCGTACCTTCCTCGACCTTCATCGCCTCGCCCGCCTTGACGCGCAGATTGGCGTCGGCGCTGGCGCGCACGGTCTCGACGTCTTCCTCGGGGATGCCGAACAACAGTCCCATCATCTTCGCGGGCATTTGTTGACCGAGGTCGGCGATGAGATCGAACTCGACGCGAGCCCACGAGCGGATCAAGGGCGGTGGCACAGAACTCGCGGATCTTCGGCTCCAACGCCGACACCCGCCGCGGCGTGAACACGCGCCCCAACAGGCTGCGGTGCACGTCGTGCGCGGGCGGATCCTCGAAGATGAGGTTGCCGGGCGGCAGTTCGATGTTGGCCCGGATCAGTTCGAGGATGCCGCCGCGGCCGGAGATGTAGCGCTTGGCGTCGACGAGACCCTTCTCGCAGTCTTCGTAACGCGTCACCGCGTAGAAGTCGTACTCCTCGTTGTAGTAAAGCGGCGCTTCGTCGCGCATGCGTTTGTACAACGGGTACGGATCCATGTTGTTGATCGCGGTGTACGGGTCGTAGGAGATATCGCTCACTGGTTTCGACCTTTCAACATGTCCATGATGCGCGCCGGAGAAAGCGGCAGGTCAGTAATGGTGACGCCGAACGGCGCGAGCGCGTCGGCGACGGCGTTGACGACCGCGGACGGCGCGCCGATCGCGCCCCCCTCGCCGACGCCTTTGACGCCACCGGGCCCGGGACTCGGCGTTTCGATGTGGCCGTATTCAATCGGCGGGATCTCGGCGGCCGACGGCATGAGATAGTCCATGAACGTCGTCGCGAGCGGGTTGCCTTCGTCGTCGTATTGCAAGTGTTCGTAGAGCACGCCCGCGATGCCTTGCACGACGCCGCCCGCGATCTGACCCTCGACGACATCGGGATTGATCATCGGACCACAGTCTTCGCTCACGATGAACCGCAACAATTCGACGCGGCCGGTATTGGGATCGACCTCACACGTACACACGTGCGTCGCGTTCACCCAGATCGACGTATTCGTCGCGGCATAGCGGGCGCTGGCTTCGAGCCCGGCCGGAATCCCTTCCGGCAGCGCCTGCGGTTGGAAGTACGCGAGCTGCGCGATGTCGCCGAGCGAAATCCCGATGGCTGGCGTACCGCGCACGTAGGCGCGACTCTCCGCGAGCTCGATGTCGTCAACCGCGGCTTCGAGTTTGTGTGCGGCAATCGTGCGAATGCGTTCGCGCAAGATGCTCGCGGTCTCTTTGATCGCGCCGGCGGTCATCGAGCCGCTGCGGCTGCCGCCCGTGCCTGCACCGAATGAGGTCAGCGCGGTGTCGCCTTGAATCGTGTGTACGTCGGCGATGTCGGCGCCGAGCGCGTCGGCCGCGAGTTGCACGACCGTCGTCTCGAGACTGTTCCCCGTCGACCCACCCGCGATGTAAACGTTGATCGTGCCCGACGGTTCGATACGGATCGTTGCCGCTTCCGTGCCGTAGTAGCCGTAACCCGGCGTCGATGGCTCGACGTACGAAGAGATGCCGACGCCGAGATAGCGGCCTTCCGCACGCGCGGCCGCTTGTTCTTTGCGGAACGCGTCGTAGTCGAGGATCTCGAGCGCCTGCTCGAGCGTTTCGTACGGCGAGATGCTGTCGTAGGTCATGCCGTTGGGGTTCATGAACGGCAACTCGTCGTGGTGCAACAGATTGCGGCGCCGGAGCTCGGCCGGATCAATGTTCATGCGCCGCGCCGCAATGTCGAGCAGCACTTCACGCGCGAGCGTTTCGAACTGCCACGGCCCCCGATACGCGGTGCGTCCGACTGTGTTCGTGTAAAGCGTCTGCGCCGAGAAGCCAGCGCGCGGAACCCGATACGGGCCGGGAAAGAACACGCCAACCGCGGCCGCGGTCATCAGCGGCCACGGCGTCGGGTACGCGCCGCAGTCCTGCACGAAATCGATGTGCGCGGCCGTGATACGGCATTCGTCGTCGAACGCCATCGTCGACACGCCGTGTTCGTGGCGCGACTTGCCCGCCGCGAGCAGGTTTTCGCGCCGGTCTTCGACCCACTTGACGGGCGCACCGACCTTCGGCGCCGCGAGCATCAAGCACATCTCGTCGCGCTGCACGAGCACCTTTTGGCCGAAGCCGCCGCCCGTGTCGCGCATGATGACGCGGATGCGATGTTCGGGCATGCCGAGCAGGCGCGCGCAAAACATGCGGACTTCGTGGGGAGCTTGCGTTGCCGCGTAGATCGTGAGCTCGCCGGTCGTCGCGTAGTCGACAAGCATCCCGCGGCCTTCGAGCGGCGCGGGCACGTGCGCGTGTTGGCGGATCGTTTCCGTCACGACATGCGCGGCCGCGTCGAGCTCGGACTGCATCGCACCAAGTGGGAGACCGTTGAGTTCCGCGATGACGTTGGAGCCGTGCGCTTCGTGCACCAGTTCTTCGGACGCTGCGGCAGTGGTGTAGTCGACGACGGCAGGCAGCACGTCGTAGTCGACGTCAACAAGCTCGGCGGCGTCGTGCGCGATCGCCAACGTGTCGGCGACAACCAGCGCGACGGGATCGCCGACGAACCGCACGGCGGTGTCGGCGAGCGGCGGCCGGGGTGTGTCCGGGCCCGTCGCGCCCGATCGACGTGTGCCACTGCTCCTTGGCGTCGGGGTTGAGATCGGCGGCCGTGAACACGTGGTGCACGCCCGGCAACGCGCGCGCGGCCGACGTGTCGATGCTGCGGATCGTGGCGCGCGCGACGGTGCTGCGAACGAAACGGGCGTGCAGCATGCGCGGCAGCACGATGTCGTCGACGTAAGCACCACGACCCGTAAGCAGTCGCGCATCCTCGACGCGCTGAATGCGCGCGCCGACGTAGCGCGCCGCGTCTCCGCTCACGGAATCAAGATGCTGCGCCCGCCGTCGACGGGGATGACCGCGCCGGTGACGAACGACGCCCGATCGGAGGCCAGGAACGCGGCGACTTCGGCGATCTCGTGGGCTTGACCGAGGCGCTTCATCGGCGTCTTGTCGGCGGCACCGGGATAGTGGTCGAGGCTCGCGCCCATGCCTTCGGTCTTGATGTAACCGGGGCACACGCAGTTCACGCGAATGCCCTTGTCGGCGTACTCGACCGCGGCTGTTCGCGTCACCGAGATCACGCCCGCTTTCGCCGCCGAATACACGCCCGTGAACGGCGACGCGTTCAACCCGCCGATCGAAGACCAGTTGACGATTGCGCCGCCCTGGCCGCTTTCGAGCATCGTGCGGATCGCGTGCTTCGTACCGAGCAACACGCCGCGCAGGTCGATGTCCATGACGCGGTCGTAATGCTCCATCGTGATGTCGGCGACCATCGCGGCGTCACCGATACCGGCAACGTTGAGCACGGCGTCGAGTTGACCGAACTCGTCGACGGCGGCGCGCATCGCGGCTTCGACGTCGGACTCTTTTGTGACGTCGCAGTGCACGGGCACGACTGCGTCACCGATCTCGGCGGCAACGTCTTTCTCGGCGCCGCTGATGTCGGCCGCGATCACGCGTGCGCCTTCCGCCGCGAACAGCTTCACGGAAGCCTTCGCCATGCCCGAGCCCGCGCCTGTGATCACCGCGACTTTGCCGTCCAACAGCGCCATGCCGGCCCCTTCCTCGTATTGGTGGCAGCACTATGCTGCGAAATCCTCGGCCGGGCAAGCCGGCTGCTCAACGAAGCGCTCAGTCCGGCGGGAGGCCGAGCGCGTTGGCCCACAGCCGCGTGAGTTGTTCGACCGCCTCGTCGAAGTCGTAGTCGCGGTAGCCCTGCACCATCCAGAGCTCCGCAAAGCGCGCAACCATCGCACCGAGCGCATCGGCGGCGATCTTCGGGTTCACCCCTTGGTCGGCGAGGCCGTCGCGCTGCAGACGCTGGATCGAACGTTCGGCGCGCTCGGCGAAGTGCTTCATCGTCGCAAAGCGCGCCGCACTCACGTGTTCGTCGTAGCGCGACACCTGTTCGACGACACCCATGAGATTCGACGCTTCGCGGTAACGCTCGAAATAGCGGCGGTTGGCGTCGCCGATCACGGCACGCGGCCCCGCTTCTCGCGCGTCATCGCGTTCCGGATCGGGCGCGGTCAAACGCTCCTCTTGTGCTTCCGCGACCTCGCGAAAGATCTGCTCTTTGGAATCGAAGTAGTGGTAGAAGGAGCCCTGCGACAGGTTGGCGGCGGCGGCAATGTCGGAGATGCGCGCGTTGAGGAAACCGTCGCGTTCGAAGACCTCGCGTGCCGCTTCGATCAGCCGGGCGCGCGTCTTGGCACCTTTGCGGGAGCGCGGCGTGGCCGGAACAGAACCGCCCTCTCGTGCGGGGTCGGCTGCCGCCGCGTTTGCCACGCGTGTCCTTCTCTCGTTGGCCGCAAAGCGCACGGTATCCCGGCGCGCCACTGGAGCATCCGGGCCAGCGTTCGGTACTCTACTGAAATCGACGTCAATCTCAAGATTGGCGCCATATGGGTGCCGCCAATGGGCTTCCCACTGACTTGGACCGCTGATGGACGTCCGCCTTTCGGCCGAACAACTCGCACTCCGCGACGCCGCGGCGCGCCTCGTCGACCAGCTCGGCCCGCACACTGTGGCCGCGCTCGACGACGTCGACCGTGCCCGCAGGCTTGATGCCGCGATCGCGGCCGCGGGGTGGCGCGAACTTCGCGCGGCCGCCGACGGCGACGCCCCGCTCGCATCGGCCGTCGAGGTCGCGCTCGTGGCCGAAGAACTGGCACGCGGCCTCGCCGACACCGCGTTCATCGGCCCGACGCTCGCCGCCGACTTGCGCCGGCGCGCGGGCGTGCCCGGCGCGACGAGCGGAGAAACGATCGTCGTCGACGCGCTGGCGATCGACGCGCAGGAATGTGAAGCCGCGCTCGTCGTGGGAGCCGACGGCGCGCTCGGACGCGTCGAACTGACCACAACCCATCGCACCTCTGACCTCACGCGCGCGGTCGCGCCGGTCGCCGACACCTCGATCGAACGGATTGGCGAGCTTGGTGACGACGACCGCGCCCGTTGGGAAGCGCTCGGGATCGCGTTGACGTGCGCCGAACTCGTCGGTGTGATGCGCGGCGCGACTGCACTCGCGACGGAATACGCGGCGGCGCGCCGTCAGTTCGGCACGCCCGTCGGTTCGTTCCAAGCGGTGCAACATCTGTTAGCCGACGCGCTCGTCGCCGCCGAAGGCTCGAGCAGCGCGGCGTTGCACGCGGCCTGGTCGGTCGACGCGCTCGACCCGGAAGACGCGATCGCGGCGTGCGCGCTCGCCAAGGCGTATTGCTCGCGCGCGGCCGTCGCCGTATGCGAAACCGCGATCCAAGTGCACGGCGGCATCGGGAACACGTGGGATTGTCTCGCCCACGTCTACCTGCGGCGGGCGTTGTTTGCGATCGATCTCTTCGGTGACGTCGGCCGTAGCCTCGAGCGCGTGCTCGCGTACAACGGAGTCGGAGCGAGCGATGGACTTCGCTGACTCGCCGGCGGAAGCCGAGTTCCGCGCCCGCCTGCGCGCGTGGGTGGAAGCCAACAATCCGAAGTTGCCGCCGTCGTCAACTGACGACGCGTATTGGCGCGCGCAGGCTCCTTGGCACGTTGCGCTCTACGACGCGGGCTTCTTCGGCATGTCCTGGCCGGTCGAGATCGGTGGCCACGGTATGCCGGCGACGTTCGACGCGATCGTCGACGACGAACTTGCAGCCGCGGGCGCGCCGCCGCGGCCGGGCCTTGGCTACTTGGTGCACGGCATCGCCGCGCACGGCAATGACGACATCAAGCAACGCTTCTTGCCGGGCATCGTGAACGGCCGCGAGCGTTGGTGCCAGGGGTTCAGCGAACCGGAAGCGGGCAGCGATCTCGCGTCGCTGCGGACGCGCGCTGATCTCGACGGCGACGAGTACGTCGTCCACGGCCACAAGATCTGGACGAGCTACTCCGACGACGCGCGGTGGTGTTTGTTGCTGGCGCGCACTGATCACGAAGTCGCCAAGCACAAAGGCATCTCAGCGTTCGCGATCAACATGGACCAGCCCGGGATCGAACGGCGGCCGCTGCCGATGATCAACGGGATCACGAAGGAGTTCGGCGAAGTTCGCTTCGACGGCGCGCGCGTTCCGGCGGCGAACATGATCGGCGCGCCGGGCGAAGGTTGGAAGCTCGCGATGACGGTCGTGAGCCACGAACGCGAGCCCGGCGAACTCGGTTACGTCGCGCGGTACCGCAAGATCGTCAACGAACTCGGGGCGCTCGTGCGCAGCCGGCCTGACGCATACGACAGCGAACAACGCCGCGAACTGGCGTGGGCCATTGTCGAAACCGAGATGCTGCGCCTCCACGTCTGCCGGCGCCTTTCGGCTCGCCTCGACGGCATCACGCATGGTTCGGAAGGCTCGATCGACAAGCTGCTGATGACCGCGACCGAACAGACCGTCGGGCACGCGGCCATCGCAATCGGCGGGATCGACCACGGGAGCGACGGCGGCACGTGGCTCAAGGCGTATCTCTACAGCCGGGCCCAGAGCGTCATGGGCGGCACGTCGCAAATACAACGCAACCTCGTTGCAACTCGACTCCTTGGACTGCCGAACTCATGAGCGAGCGTCGCGAGGCGCCGCTTGGGAGCACCACCACCCAAGGTCTTGCGGCGCGTTCCCTGAGCCCCACGCTGAGCAGCGAGCGGGGCCCGAGCGGCCCGGCGGCGAAGCCGCCGAGAGCGGAGAAACAATGAGCGACGTCATTCAGATCGAACACGACGGCCCGATCCGGATCGTGCGCCTCAACCGTCCCGACGAGTTGAACGCGACGAACCATGAGCTGCATCACGCGCTCGCATCGTTGTTCCCCGAGATCGATGCCGACGACGACGCGCGCGCCGTTGTGTTGACGGGCAATGGCCGTGCGTTCTCGGCGGGCGGCGACTTCCAGTATCTCGACGAACTCACGCGCGACGCTGCTTTACGCGAGCAGACGTTGGCCGACGGCAAGCGCATCGTCACGAGCATGGCGGCGTGTCGCGTGCCGGTCGTCGCGGCTGTCAACGGGCCCGCGGTCGGTCTGGGCTGCAGCCTCGTTGCGTTGTCCGACATCGTGTTCATTGCCGAGAGCGCGCACCTTGCCGATCCCCATGTCGCGCTCGGCCTGGTCGCGGCCGACGGCGGTCCGATCACGTGGCCGCTGTTGATGAGCTTGCAGCTGGTCAAGGAATACGCGCTGACGGGTGCGCGCATCCCGGCGCAGCGCGCGGTCGAGATCGGGCTCGCAAACCACATGTGTCCCGACGACGAAGTGCTGACCCAGGCGCTGGCGTGCGCCCATCAGATCGCGAAGCTGCCGAAGCGCGCCGTCGAAGACACCAAGCGCGTGATCAACGTGCACCTCGAACGCGCCGTGCTCGCAACGATCGACCACGCGCTCGCGGCCGAGGACCGTTCCTTCACGTCACCCGAACTGCGAGCGAACCTCGACCGGTTGATGAAGCCCCGCGCCGACAAGTAGTCGGGTCACGAGCGGCGTTTGCGCGCCGACCACCGGATGCGCGGGGGCCGAACCGCCGCACACAACGGCCAGCCGTGGTCGTCGCTCAGCCCGAGCCGACCAACGAGTACACCTTTGTCGATGGCCGCCGCCATGACCTCGTCGGGCACCGCGTCGAGCATGAGCTTGGCGCGGCGAAACATCGTGAACGTGCCGGCGTCGTCGACAACACCCCAGGTGATGTACACGAATCGGTTTCCGGACGACCCCTGAATCTGCGCACCTCGCACATCCGCATGCGGTGCGGGCGTGACGACATCGCACTCGAGTTCCCAGACAACCGATTCCGCATCGCCCGGAGAACATCCGACCAGGTCCTGCTGACTCTTTCGGCCTTGGACCGCGACGTGAATGTTGTGATGGCCGTCGGGAAAGTCGGGACCGGGCCCACACGTGCGGCCGGGCAGCTCGGATCCTTCAAGCCGGATGAGCACGTGTCCATCATCGCGTCCCGAGGCGGCCAGTTGGTGGGGTTTCGCGAGTCAGTGGCGGGTGGCGAGGTACGCAGCTTCGATCTTGTCGAGCTGGCCTTCGATCTCGGCGGTCGTTCCGCTCAGTGTGATACGGCCGCGCTGCATGACGTACACGCGGTCGGCAATCGTGAGCGCCTGGCGAACGTGTTGCTCGACGAGCAAGACGCCGACGCCCCCGTCGGCCGCGGCCCGCACTGCGGCCAGCAGGTTCGTGACGATGATCGGCGCCAGACCAAGTGACAACTCGTCGGCCAGCAAAATCTTCGGCTTGCGCGCCGAACGCGCGCGCCAGCGACAACATCTGCTGCTCGCCGCCCGAGCACAGTCCGGCCCGGCGATTCATGATCCCTTCGAGCGCAGGGAAGTATTCGAACGCTCCGGCCGGCGAGACGCCTGCGACCTTCAGGTTGTTCGCGACCGACATGTTCATGATCACCGAACGTTCTTCGGTGACGTAACCGAGACCGCTGCGGCAGCGGGCGTGCATCGGCGCGCGCGTGGGTTCGCCCATGAACCGCACTTCGCCTTCGAGCGGCGGCAACTCGCCCGCGAGCGTGAGCAGCGTCGTGGTCTTGCCCGCGCCGTTCGCGCCGATCAGCGCGACGACCTCGCCCGCGTCGACACGAATATCGACCTCGCGGACGACGGCCATCTTGCCGTAACCGGCCGAGAGGCCGCGCCCTTCGATCAACGTCGAGGTGGAATCGCTCACGTGCTGACAACCTCCGCGGGGTGACCGAGATAGGCGTCGCGCACGGCCGTGCTTTCGCGGATCTCCGCCGGCGTGCCGCTCGCGATCACGCTGCCGAAGTCGATGACCACGACGCGGTCGCACGTCGACATCACGAGGTTGACGTCGTGTTCGATCAACAGCACGCCCATGTTGCGCTTGTCGGCGAGCCGGCGGATCAGCCCCGCGAGTTCGGCGCTCTCGTTCTCGTCGAGGCCGGCGGCCGGTTCGTCGAGCATCACGATCGACGGTCCCGACGCGACGGTGCGCGCAATACCGACCAGCCGCCGCCGCCCGTAGGGCAGTTCATCCGGGTTCTTGTCGAGGTCGTCGTTCAGCCCGAAGGCATGCACGGCCGCGACGGCGGTCGACGGCAGGTCGTGCTTGCCGGGCCAGAACAGGTCGGTGAACCACGACAACCGCGACGCGTGCTGGTCGCTCCCGGCGCGGATGTTCTCTTCGACGCTGATGTCCTCGAACAGTTCGAGTGACTGGAACGAACGCCGAAGCCCGAGCCGCGCCCGACTGCGTCGCGTTCATTCGTTCGACACGTGAACCGTCGAGCAAGATCGAACCGCCCGCGGCCGGCACGAACCCGGTCACCGCATCGATCAGCGTCGTCTTGCCGGCGCCGTTCGGCCCGATCAAGCCGACAACTTCACCGGCCTTCACGTCGAGCGAAACGTCGTCGACCGCGACAACCGCGCCGAACCGCACGGTCAGGTGTTCGACCGACAATGTCGAACCCGGAAGCGGTTCGACGACCGCGTCCGGCAACGCCTCACGCGTCTTCACGCGGCCGATGAGGTGCAGTCGTTCGAAGAACGGCGCGCGCGGGCACCAAGGTCGGCGATGCCGTTCGAGTGGAAGATCAGAATGACGAACACGAGTGCCGAGCCGACGATGAGATCCCACTCGGCCCCGAGGTGCAACCAGTCGTGCACGATGCGGGTCGAGTAACCGCCGACGGCATTGGGTGCGCCGTACACCGCGCCGAGCACGAAGCCGAGACCGCCGATCACCGAGTTCCCAAGGTCGGTGATCGACGCGAACACGTTGAACTGCTCGTAGGTGATGATCTCACCCCGGAACCCGACGAGGATGCCGGCTACGGCCGCCAACGAGGCCGACAACGAGAAGGCGTACATCTTCACGCCGAACACCGAGATCCCGAGCGACGCGGCCGCTCGCTCGTTGGTGCGCACGGCGATGAGCCGGCGCCCGGTGCGCGATCGCCGCAGGTTCGCGACGACGAGCGCGGCCGCCACGAAGAAGATGAGACTGACGACCGACCAGGCGTAGGGATGGTTGAACGCGTCGACGTGGATACCGAACAGCTTCACGCGCCCGATGCGCGTGCCGCCGTCGAGGATGTTGCCCAGGTAGTGCGCATTGCTGAAGACGACTTCCGACACGATGAACCCGAGCGCGAGCGTGACGACGGCCAGGTTCACGCCCCGCGTGCGCAGCGCCGGGAGCGCGAACACCAGACCCACCGGGATGGTGAGAACGATGCCGAGCAGGATCGCGAGTTCGACCGGCACGCCGGCGCGTACGAACTGACCGGCGATCAACGCGCCGATGCCGGCCAGCGCCCACTGCGCGAGCGAGATCTGCCCTGCGTAACCGGTCAACACCACGATCGACAAAATCATGATGCCGGTCGCGAGCGAGATCGACGTTGCGCCCGCCCATGCGACGTTCATCACGCCGAACAACAGCGCGAGCAGCACCGCCGCGCTCGAGGATGACGCGCGCGCATGCTGATCTGGCCGCTGCCGAGTTTCGGCAATCGTTCGGCAACGTGCGATCGCAACGGCAGGCCGCGCCCGCCCGCGACAACGACGATGAGGATCACAAGGAACGCGGGCGCGCGCGCGAGGCCGCTGATCTGACTTTGATGCAGCCACTTCTGGATGTCGCCCTGGTAGCGCGTGGCCATCGCCTCGCCGATACCGATGATGAGACCGCCGAGCAACGTCAACGGGAACGACTGGAACCCACCGAGGAGCGCGGCACCGAGGCCGGCGACCGTCACGACGATCGTGAACGTGGTCACCGTCAGTCCGGTCAACGGCGCGGCCAACACGGCAGCAAAGCCACCAAGCATCCCGCCGACGACCCATGTGAGTGCACCCAGCCGATCGGGCGACCAACCCATTGTCTGCACGGCACGCTCGTTCTGCGCGCTCGCGTTGATCGCGAGGCCGACGCGCGTGAAGCGCGTCCACGCCCACAGCGCGATCGTCACGACGACCGTGATCGCCAAGATGATGATGCGCTCTTCCTGCACGACAACGCCGCCCCAGTGGTAGACGTTGTGCGGCAAGTACGAGTTCACCGATTGGCCGTCGGCGCCGTACCGCTTGAGCATCACCGATTGCAGGAGCCCGAGCAGGCCGATCGTTGCGATGACCCGAACGATCGCAGCTGCGTTGCGCAATGCGCGTAGCACGACCGCTTGGAACAGCGAGCGCGACCAGACCGGCCACGACCAAACCGACGATGATCGACGGCAGCGTCGGCCAGTTGCGATTCGTTTTCAGGTCGACGAATGCGATGTACGCGGAAAGCGATCCGATCGCGCCTTGCGCGAAGTTGATCAGTCCGGAGCCGCGGTAGATCAGCACCGCGCCTTGTGCGAACAAGGCATATGTCGCGCCCGCACCCAGCCCGATGACCAGGAATTGCAGAAACGACGTCATCGCGTCCTCAGGCGGTCAGCATGTGGGTGCGCCGAAGGCGGAACCGCAGACCGTCTTGTCCCAGCTAACCGGGGCGACCGGCGCGAAGTTACCTTTCACGCCGGTGGGGCTGCTCGCGTTCGGGTCCCACTTGTAGACCTCCCAGTGGTTCATGCCCGCACGCTGGAAGACGCCTTGGTGGTTCAGGTTCGGTGTCCAGTTCTCACCGCCGAACATGTTGAGCATCGGGACGTCCTTGGCGCTCTTCAACATCGAGCTGATGCCCTGACGCGTGAACGTCGTCATGTGCGCGCTGCGGATCATCTCCAACAACGCGTACAGACCGATCCACGAGCGAATCGGGCTCGCCTTCAAGTTCTCGGGCTGCAGCGACTGTTGGCCCGACGCGGCAAGGTCGGCGCGCATCGCGGCGTACACGGGAACCGTCGTGTCGGTGGCCGGCGGGTACGACCACATGAACTCCATCTGCTTGCCCTCGTCGCCGAGCGCAGAGACGTCCTTTTGCGAGAACGATCCCGAAGCTCGCGCCGATGAGCAAGGTCGAGCCGAGCTGCTGCGCGGCCTTCACCGTTTGTACCGCGTCCTGGTCGCCGACGGCGAGGAACACGCCACCCACACCGGCGTTCTGGGCGCCGAGGATGAACTGGCTGTAGTCGGTCGTTCCGCCGGGGACCGGCGTGTCGTACGGGAACGTCGCGCCGTCCTTTTGGTACAGCTGCGAAATCAGCGGCTTCAACTGCGACGCCGCCGCGAGGTCGACGCGGATCATGCCGATCTTCTTCACGTTGTTCGTGATGAGTGACGACGGCAGCAGGAACGTGACACCGGTTCCCGACGCATCGGTCGGATACGCGTTCTGGTCGCCCCAGTCGTCCTGCGTGACGTTCGATGCGATACGGGGAATGCCCGCCTTTTGCATCGCCTGGGAGACTTCGGCCTGTCCCGCGGTTCCTTGGTCGTTCACGGTCGCGACGACGCCGGCCTGATCCTCGGTACGAACGCACGCGACCGCTTGGTCGGTGTTGGCGCCGTCGTCACACGCGGTGACTGCGATGCAGGAACCGTTCGCGCCACCGCGCGCGTTGAACGCCTTCGCTGACGCTTGGAGCGCGTCGGCTTGGTCTTTCAGCGAGATGACGGGAGAAGTGAACGTCGTCATCAAGCCGATCTTCAGCGGCGGCTTGGTGGTGTCGCACGGACCGTCGTCCCACAGGCCGAGGGCCTTGTAGTCGAGCTTTTGGGCGACCGTGGTCGGCGTCGAGTTACTCGACTTACTACTGCTGCTGCACGCGACCAACGTCGCGGACATCATCAGTGCGACTACGAGCGCGACGGCTTTCGACGTCACAGGCCTGCCTCCTCGTCGGCCCGCGAACGAGCTCCCCCGGTCGCGGCTGTGCGACCGTATTCCATTTCGACGTCGGTTTCAAAAAACTGTGGACGAGCCGTGGGATACCCGTGCAGACGCGGTGTTGACACCTTTCGAGGCAAGAATCGGTCGTGCCGATGCGCGTTTCGGTTCCGGTGCGGATCTGCGATATCGGGGGTTGGACCGACACGTGGTTCGGCGGCCCCGGGCGCGTCCTCAACCTCGCAGTGCGGCCGGGCATCACCGTGTCGCTGCGCGCCGGCACTGCGAGCGTGCCGAATGGTCCGCTCGTGCAGGCCGCGATCGACATGCTGCCGCCGCCCATGGAAGTGGTCGTCGACATCGATACCGCGGTTCCGCCGGGATCAGGCGCGGGGACCTCGGCAGCCGTCGCGGTCGCGACGCTCGCCGCGCTCGCCGCGTTGCGCGAGGAAAAGCGGTCGCCGACCGAAATCGCCGCGCTCGCCCACCGCGTCGAAGTCGACATGCTCGGCAACGAGAGCGGGATCCAAGACCAGTTGAGTGCCGCGCTCGGCGGCATCAACTTCCTCGAGATCGACACGTACCCCGATGCAGTCGTCGATCGGTTGCCCGCGTGGCCCGATCTCGACGACCGCGTCACGCTCTTGTACCTCGGGCGCGCCCACGACTCGTCGGCGATCCACCGGCAGGTGATCGAACGCGCGACACCAGTCCGGGCCGCGGCGCTGGATCGTTTGCGCGCGGCCGCGGGCGCGGCGCGCGCGGCCGTGCTCGCGCAGGATCTCAGCGCGTTTGGCGAGGCGATGATGACGAACACCGACGCGCAACGAGCGTTGCATCCGGGACTCGTTGGCGACGATGCGACCCGAGCCATCGCGTGTGCGCGCGACTCCGGTGCACTCGGATGGAAGGTGAACGGCGCGGGCGGCAAAGGCGGCTCGCTCACGCTGCTCAGCACCGACGCGCGCGCCAAGGCCGAACTTGACCAACGCCTGACCGCGCTCGACCAGCGCTACCAGGTGCTTGCCGTGCGCACGTCGGAGCTTGGGCTCGACATCAGCGGGAGCGTTTGACGCAATGGGGCAGGCACCGACCGGGACGGTGACGTTCCTTTTCCCCGACATCGAGGGTTCGACGCGCCGCTGGGAGCACGACCCCGAGGCAAAACGCAACGAGGCCGTCGACGACGCGCTCGACATGTTGGGACATTCGGACTGAGATACATTCCGCGCGTGCTGATGCGACGGTTCGGATTCGTACTCATCTTCGGAGCACTCGTGTGCGCGGCCTGTTCGAGCAGCAGCAAGTCGTCGAACCCGTCCACTCCTACGACGACACCCGTGGCAACAACTCCCGCGAACCCGTTGGTCGGCTCGTCCTGGGACCTCACGAAGTACCGCAGCGGCAACGCGATGAAAGCGGCGTCGACGCGCGGCGGTTCGTACTTGACGTTCCGCGCCGGTGGCGCGCTCACGGGCTCGACCGGATGCAACTCGTTCTCCGGCACCTACACCGCCACGGGATCATCGGCGGTCACGATCAAGCTCGGCGCGATGACGCAAGTCGCATGCCCGAGCGACCTGATGGCGCAAGAGAAGGCGATCACGACGAACCTGCCGAAGGTCACCGGCTACACCATCAAGTCACACGTGCTGACCCTCACCAACGCAAAGGGCGACGAACTCTTCACTTACAAGGCGGGCGCCACCGGCTTGACCAGCACGTCGTGGAGAGTCACCGGCGTGAACAACGGGAACGGCGCCGTCAGCTCGACCGCGCTGACCGAAAAGCTGACGGCCGCGTTCCGCGCCGACGACCAGTTCAGCGGTTTCGGTGGCTGCAACACGTTGAGCGGGCCCTACAAGCTCAGTGGCACCAACGGCGTCGCGATCGGTCCGCTCCGGTCGACGCTGAAAGCCTGCGAAGGCGACGTCGGCGAAATCGAAACCGAGTACTCGACTGCGCTTTCGCACGTCACGCAATGGGAGATCTCAGGCACGACGCTGACCCTGCGCGACAAGAACAACGCGACCCAAGTCACCGCGCAACGCGCATGACCGAGAGCGAGTGGATGAGTGTCGCGCTCGAGGAAGCCCAGCGCGCGCTCGAACACGACGACGTGCCCGTCGGTGCGATCGTCGTGCGCCGTTCGACGGGCGAGATCGTCGCCCGCGCCCACAACGCCCGCGAACGCGACGGCGACCCCACCGCCCACGCCGAGATCCTCGCGTTCCGCGCGCGGCCGCACGCGCCGCCGGAACCTGGCGGCTCGACGACCACACGCTGATTGTCACCCTCGAACCATGCCCGATGTGCGCGGGCGCGGCGTGGGCCGCTCGCGTCGCACAGATCGTGTTCGGCGCCGCCGACCCGAAAGCGGGGGCCGCGGGCACGCTCTACAACTTCGCTGCCGATCCGCGGCTGAACCACGAAATCGACGTGGTCGCGGGCGTGTCGGCGGAAGCATGCGGTGCGCTGCTCAGCGCGTTCTTCGCAAGCCGCCGGTAGCCCGTCCCCTATCATCTCGCCCCGGAGGGATGCGAGAGCGGCCGAATCGGATGGTCTCGAAAACCATTGTGGCGCAAGTCACCGTGGGTTCAAATCCCACTCCCTCCGCTCCGGACCGGAATCACTCGATTCCGGTCCGTTTCATGTCTGCGCGAGATCAATGAAGCGCTGCACGCGTTCGTCGTCGGCGCCGAGATAGCGGACGAGGACGCCGACCGTACGGTCGACGTCGAGCGTGCCGACCGCCAGCATGTCTTCGAGGTCGGCCCAATCGCGCGTCCGGTTGAAGAACACTTTGAACACCGCAAGATCGGTGCACGACAGGAACGCCATCTGCTCGCCGGCGAACTCGTGGCCAACGGCGCGTTCGGCGGCCGCGTCGTGGAAGTCGGTGGTGTTCGTGAAAATGTCGATCGGAGTTTCGTCCCACCACAACCGGACCTGACCGTCCGTGAGGCATCGTTTGAGATCCGCGGCCGTGCGCTTCACGCCCCGTGGGAGTGCCGCAAACACCTCCTCGGAACGCGAGGAATCGACGAAGACGTTCACGTCGATGTCGATCGTGCCGCGCGCCTGTTGCGTGCACCACGCGAGCGCGAGCGCGCCGCCGAAGCCGTGCGGCAGTTCGGCTTTCGCAAATGCGCGTTGCAACGCAACGATCTTGTTGACGATCGACGGCTGCCGGCTCACGGCCTCGGAAACACGGGCAACCGCGCCGCGTGCGTACGGCGTGGCCGCCGGGGGAACTGCTCCGCGAGTTCGAGCGCGGCGCGCAGCTCTCGGGCGCGGCGCGCGTCATTGTCGACCGTTGGCGTCAGCGTCGCCGTGACGGTGAAGCCGGCTGCCCGGGCGATCCGCTCGAATGTTCCGACGCTCGGCACCACCCGACCGGCCTCGTAGGCGACGAGGGTCGCATGCGAGGTTCCGGCCTCGTGCGCGAGCGCCCGCAGACTCAATGCCGATCGCCGCCGGGCGTGTCGGAGCAGGGTCGCAGCCTCCATGCGACTCATGGTATCAGATCAGATACCACCCGCAGAGAAGCCCTACGCGCCGGCGCCGCGCTGCAAGGCCGCGACCTGATCCATGATGTGTTCGATCGCGGTGTCCTGCGCGGCGAGATGCTTTTGGATCTCGATCGACTCGTGCAGCACCGCCTCCGCGTCCTTGTACGTGCTTTCGGAACGGCGGTCGGAGGCCGCGGCCTGTTCGTTCTGGCCGACAATGATGATCGGCAACAACACCAATTGCAGGAAGGTCTGCGCGATCCACGCCACGATGATGAGCTTGTCGTGTGTCTTGATCGCGGACGGGAACGACACCAGCGCAAGCAACGTAAACAAATACGCGCACCACATCGTGCCAACGACGACGGTGATGAACAGCCCGACGCGCGCGTTGATGCGGCCGAGCACGTTGTCCTTCTTGACGCGCTGCTCGGCGATCGTCGTCGGCGGGTGCGCCTTCAGCTCTTGCAGGCGAGGGTGCGGATCATGTTCGTAAAGAGGCATGTCAGAAAAATAACGACGAACGGGTTGCGGCGTCAGTGATTCGCGGTACGTTCTCCGCACTGTCCCGGGGGAGGGCACATGCGCCGTTGGATGATGTTTTCGTCCGCGTGCGTGGCGATGTCAGTGATTGTCGCCGCCGCGGTACCGGCCCCGACCTGATCGCGCTGCGCGACGTGTTGAACGCGCTCGACCCCGCGCATGCGTTTCGGCCCGGACGCGTCTACGTGCCGCCGGTGTTCGGCGGCTGAGCCGAATCCCACCAACAGTTGGCAGGAAAACGAGCGCCAGGAGCGCGAAATCCGGCCGGCAGTTGGTGGCGTTTTAGGACGCAGCCAGACCGAGGTTTTCGTAGATCTCGCGGGTCGCGGGCGACCGATTGAGCGTGTAGAAGTGGAACGAGTCGCACGCCGCCGGCCATGAGCTCACGGCACAGTTCGGTCGCCGCTTCGATGCCGACCGCCCGCATCGCGTCTTCGTCGTCCTCGACCGCGCGGAGGCGGTCTTCCAGCCAGCGCGGGAACTCGGCGCCCGACATCTCGGCCATGCGCTTCACCGACTTCACGTTCAGCACGGGCATGATCCCGGGGATCACGCGGGTGGTGACGCCGAGCTCGCGCAGCTCGTCGAGGAACTCGAACCACACCTCGGGTCGAAGAAGAACTGCGAGAGCGCCGAAGTCGGCGAGCGTGAGCTTCTCGGCTTGGCGGCGACGGTCGGTCGTGCGACTTCGTCGACGCGGGATGACCTTCGGGATGGATCGCAACCCCGACGGAAAAGTCGCCGACGTCGCGAACGAGCGTCGACGAGATCGGTCGCGTGCGCGAAGTTCACCGGGCGGAAGGTTGAGTTCCTTGGGCGGATCACCGCCGAGCGCCAGGATGTTGTCGACGCCCTCGTCGCGATAACGGGTGACGATCTCTTCGAGCTCCGCGCGCGTGTGGGCCGCGCACGTGAGGTGCGCCATCGCGGTGAGCGACGTCTCACGGTTGATGCGTGTGACGATGTCGTGCGTCATCTCGCGCGTCGAGCCGCCCGCTCCGTACGTCACCGACACGAACGACGGCTGCAACGGTTCGAGGTCGCGCAGCGTCTGTTCGAGCTGCGCCTCGGCCGGCGGCGTCTTCGGCGGGAAGAACTCGAACGAGACGTCGGTCCGGCGGCGATCTTCTCGGCGATCAGCGTCATCGGATGTCGACGATTCTTCGCTGCATCGCCGCTCGCACTTTTGCCATCAAGGTCGTATTCGTACCGCTCGGGCTCGGTTTTGACTTCAACGTCGATTTTCGTGGCGGATGGCGGACGGAGTCAGCGACGTACCGTCGGCAGCCGTCGGAGCAGAACCAGTGCTCGACCCGTCGCCATCGATGTGCGCGCGGGCGCGTACGGCCTTTTCGACCTGCATCCCGCACGTCGGGTCGGTCGCGAACCGCTCCGTCGCATCGGCCCGGCCGGCGCGCGAGCCAGAACACCACCGCGAACAGGCCCGAGGAAGACGATGTTCAGGAACGTCGTGTAGTTCCACGCGAAGTGTTCCGGCACGACCGCTGCCGGGCCGATCGGTCGGCACCGCGCCGAACAGTTGGAAGATGCCCTTCGACCTCGAGTCCCGCCGACGACATCACCGCCCAGAACGTCGACGAACAACCGCAGCGTGAGGCGCGGTGCCGTAGTACTTGCGGTAGATGAGCAGCAGCGGCAACGTGATCAGGTCGGCGAAGATGAAGCTGATCACGCCGCC
This sequence comes from uncultured Actinomycetes bacterium, assembly GCA_963841195.1. Lineage (GTDB taxonomy): Bacteria > Actinomycetota > Acidimicrobiia > IMCC26256 > PALSA-610 > CAWJBX01. Next base: position 152,281 of record CAWJBX010000010.1, read on the forward strand.
GAACCCGATGCCGCCGTGCCACAGCGCGGCCGCCATCGGCACGTTGCCGATCGAGCACACGAAGCTGATGAACGCGATGAACGGTCCGATGCATCGACGTTCTCGAGCGACGTCCAGAAGCCGTGGCCGTGCAGGAACAAGTCGTTCCACCACTCGACGGGCACGAGCACGGTGAGGAAACCGGCGACGAGATAGCCGATGACGAGCTCGCGCCGGACCATGCCGATGTCGGCCATCGTGAACGTGGCGGCGTCGCGACCAGCCGGCGCGGGTTTTCGATCGACCGCCGTCGTCGTGCACGTGCACCGTGTTCATCGGGTCGCGGCCGATCCGGGCTCGCGCGCCGCGTTCACGAGCCGCGGACGCGAACACGAAGCCGCCGACGAACGCGAGCACCGACGATCATGATCGGGCCGCCGACGAACTCGGCCACCGCGAACTGCCAGCCCAGTCAACACGAGCAGCACGATGCCGAGCTCGATGACGAGGTTCGTCGACGCGAACATGAAGATCATCGCGGTCGTGAAGTCGGCGCCCTTCTGGAACAGCGACTTCGCCATCGCGGTCGCCGCGTACGAACAACTCGACGAGACCATGCCGAAGCCCGATGCGCGCAGCGACCGCGCCGGCCCGGTGATCGCCCATCACGCGCTGCATGCTGCTCGCTTCGACACGAACGCCTGCACCGCGCCCGACAGCGTGAAGCCGAGCACCAGCGCCCACAGCGTCTCCCAGAACATGAAGAACGCTTCGCGCAGGCTGTCGCCGATGTCAGCGAGCGAGACGAACGCAATCACGACTTACGACCGACGAGCGCGCGATCGCGGCCGACGCCTCGGCGATCTTCTCCTCGCGCGGCCGCGCCGCCCTCGCCGAGCGCGTCGGCGACGCAGTGCGCGAGGTGCTCGTCGAGCAGCTCGAGCGCGACCGCCTGCAGCGCCTTCGTCGCCGCCGAGATCTGGGTCAGCACGTCGATGCAGTAGGCGTCGTCGTCGACCATGCCGCTGCACACCGCGCACCTGGCCCTCGATCCGGCGCAGCCGCTGCTGGATCGACGCCCTTCTTGTCGCGTGTATCCGGCCATGCCCGCCAGCTATACCCCCGTAGGGTATCTAGTGACAAGGCCGGACGGCGATCTCTAGACTCCCGCGCGATGGTCGAGACCGAGCCGCGAAGCCGCCAAGAAGGAACGCTGGATCGTTCTCGTGGAAGCACCTCTACTCCGAGGTCGTCACCTCGGGCCTGTGCACGGGCTGCGCCGGCTGCGTGATCGCGTGCCCGCACGACGTGCTCGGCTACGACGACAACGAACGGCGTCTACAAGCCGTTCCAGACTCGAAGACGAGTACGGCGGCCCGGGCGACTGCAGCCACGGCGACAAGGCGTGCACGTCGTGCACCCGCGCCTGCCCGCGCTTTCGGGCGTGGGAACCCGAGATCGACAACTTCATGTTCGGCCGGGCCCGCGAGACCGAGGAGCTGAGCGGCGTCTTCAAGGACATCTGCCTCGCCCGCGCCGCCGACCCGCGAGCTCCACGAGGTCGGCCAGGACGGCGGTCTCGTCTCGGCCATGCTCGTGTACGCGCTCGAGCACGACATCATCGACGCCGCGCTCGTGTCGTACCTCGAAGGCGACGGCTCCACGTGGAAGGCGATCCCCGGCATCGCGCGCACGCGCGCCGACATCGTCGCGTCGGCCGGCAGCCGCTACACGTACTCCGCGAACACGCTCGCGTACAGGATCTCGAAAAGGAAGACGAGCGCATCGCGCTCGTCGGCATGTCGTGCCAGTCGTCGATCCCGCCGGTGATGAAGCAACGCAAGGCGGGCAAGGTCGCGCGCCGGCTCGCGCTGAGCATCGGCCTGCTGTGCTCGAAGACGTTCGACGACGCGATCTTCGAAGAGCTCTTCGAAGCGAAGTACGGCTTGAAGAAGGCCGACATCAAGAAGATGAACATCAAAGGCGTCTTCCAGATCTGGATGAACAACGGCGACTACCACGAGGTGCCGCTGAAGGAGTGCCACCAGTGGACGCGTGAGGGCTGCAAGCATGTGCCCCGACTTCGCGGCCGAACACGCCGACATCTCGACCGGCGGGATCGGCAAGTACAACGACTGGACGCTCACGATCGTGCGCACCGACGCCGGGCGCGAGCTGATGGAGCGGATGCTCGCCGACGGCGTCATCGAGACCCGCCCCGGCGACGACGATCCCGACGCGATCGCGCTGATGCACAAGCTGTCGCGGAAGTCGCGCAAGCGCTGGCCCGAGTTCGCGTTGCCCGAACCCCGGCTTGGCGTCTGAGTGCGCGTCGTCGCGCTCGACAACCGATCTCATGGACCGGTCGAAGCTCTCGGCCGCGATTCCCGACGTCGAGTTCAAGCTCGACGGACGACGCCGACGTCGTGATCGTCGACCTCGGCCGCGGCGTCGAACAGGTTGCGCGAGTCCGCGCGGCGCACCCCGGCGTGCGCATCGTCTGTACGGTCCCCACGTCGACGAACTTCGCCGCCGTCGACGCCGACGTCGTGTTGCCGCGCTCGCAGTTCTTCCGCGACCCCGCCGCCGCTGTGTTTGGACCGAACGCGCCCCTATAGGGGCGGAAACCGTCCAAACACGCTTAGATCATCGGCCAGGGATACGAGTGGTAGTCGCGGTCCGGCTCGGGCAGCTCGCCGGCCGCCAGCAGGTGCTCAGTACGGGCGCGCAGCGCGTCGATCTCGAAGCGGTCGAGCAACTCGCCAAGCACCTCGCCGACGTCGCCCGTTCTGCAACGACTCCGAAAACGATGCAGATCGGTACACACACCGGGCTGGATCGCCTCGCCGGCGAAGTCCCAGATCACCGTGCGCAGCTTCCACTGCGCGTGGAACGAGACGCCGTGGTCGATGCCGAAGATGCGACCGTCGGCCAGCGCCCGCAGGCAGTGACCGCCTTTGCGGTCGGTGTTGTTGATCACGACGTCGAACACGGCCATCCGCCGGAAATCGTCGTCGTGCTCTCGACAGCAACGTGAAGTAGTGCTCTTCGGGATCGTGTTCGACGAAGCGCTGCATCATCCCGATGCCGGCGGGGCCGTCGCGCAAGACGGTGTCGGGAACGATGTCCCAGCCGAGCGCCTCCGACACTTCGAACGCCGCGACCTCGCGGTGGCACAGCGTGCCGCGCGGAAAGTCCCAGAGCGGCCGTTCGCCGCGCTGCGGCTTGTAGATCGCGAGCATCTCGTCGTCGCCGTCGGCTGAGATTGACGAGGAACGTCGCGTTCGACGACCACGGCATCCGGCCGAGCACGTCGACGTCGCCCTCGCGCAGCACGTCGCGCGCGCGCTCGTCGGAGAGGGTCATCACGGACTCGTCAGTTCCAACGCGGACAGATGTGCCCGTCGGGATTCATCGGGAAGTCGCAGAGCGGACAGCGCGGCCGACCCGCCTTCGACCGCGGCGACGCCGTTGCGCATCATCGACGCGGATCTGCGCGCGCGTCGCGTAGAAGCGGGCGATGTGACCCTCGGCCTCGTCGGGCGGCGGCGGCGGATCTTCGTCGTCTTCTTCGGCCGCGTCTTCGCGCAGTTCGATCAGCACGAGATCGACGCTCGGAGTCGTAACCGATGCCGATGAGCCGGGCCCGGAACAGCGGCTCGTCTTCGCGACCGCGCCGCCGATCGACCTCGAGCGCGCTCGGCGGCTTCCTCGGGCTCCTCTTCGCGCGATGCGGTCGAGGAACTGCCGCGCCTCGATCGCGAGCAGGCGCACCTGTTCCTTCTCGACGAGCACCGACAAGCACCGCGTCGCCCTTGCGCGCCTGGATCACGAACGTGCGCGCGCCCGGGTCACCGAACGCACCCGCGGCGATGTCGTCGACCGGATCGAACTCGATGAGGTCAGTCATGGTGTCGCCTCGGTCGCCGGTGCTTCCGGCTCCGGCAGCAGATCGTCGAGCCCACCCGTGTCGTTGCACTTCACCATCATCACGCCATACGAATGAAAGTCGAACACGGTCACCGACGCGGGCGACACGTGCACGCGCTGGAACAGGTCGAGATGCATCCCGCTGTAGTGCGCGATCGCCGACTTGATCGGGTCGGCGTGGCTCACGACCACGATCGTCTCGTTCGGGTGTCGCGCGACGACCTCGTCGAGCGCGGCAACGGTGCGCGCCTGCATCTCGGTGATCGACTCGCCGTTCGGGAAGCGCGCCCGCGACGGCGCGACCTGCACGACTTTCCACTCGTCGGTCTTCGCCAGATCGGCGATCTTGCCGCCGGTCCAGTCGCCGTAGTCGGCTTCGATCACACCCGGCGAGCGGAACGACGTCGAGGCGTGCATGGCCGCGATGCGTTGCGCGGTCTGGGTCGTGCGTTCGATCGGGCTCGCGTAAACCGCGGCGATCGGAAGCTTCGCGAGCCGTTGCGCGGTCGCTTCGGCCTGACCGACACCCTTCTCGGACAGGTCGATTCCGGGCATGCGTCCCGACAGCAGCGGACCGGTGTGCGCGGTCACGGCGTGCCGCACGAGCACGAGCCGCGTCGGCGGCTTCGGCTTCTCTTTTTCGGTCGCGCGTTCGGGCGCGTCGGCAGCGTCGGTCACGGCGATCCAGGATACCGGTCGCGCATCCCGTACGATCCCTCGCGATGACCGACATGAACCTTTCGCCCGGCTGGACCGCCCGAGACCATTCTCGACCCTGAACCCGACGACGCGCTCGACGCACTGCGCGCCGCGCTCGCCCAGCGTCGACGGCCGGCGCGACGCGGTCGCCGACGTCTGCGCGCGCTGGCCGCGCTTCCTCGACGCGTGGGCACAGCTCGGACGCCTCGGGCGCGACGACGTCGAGGCGTACGCGTACTTCCGCGTCGGCTATCACCGCGGACTCGATCGTCTGCGCCAGTCGGGGTGGCGCGGCTCCGGCTACGTGCGCTGGCGTTACGAGACGAACCGCGGCTTCCTTCGCGCGCTCGACGGGCTGCGTGCGAGCGCGGAAGCGATCGGCGAAGCCGACGAGGCCCAGCGCTGCGCCGAGTTTCTCCACCAGCTGGACCCCGAGTGGGCGAACCGGGCGCGAGTAGCGTCTGCCGTACGCCGTGACTCGGGCACTCATTACCGGAATCACCGGCCAGGACGGCCGGCATCTCTCGCAGTTCCTCGCGGGCAAAGGGCTACCAGGTCTTCGGGCTTGTGCACGGCCAGGCGAACCCGAAGATCGACATGGTGCAGCGACGAGAACCCGTCGCTCGAGCTCGTCGAAGGCGACCTCCGCGACCTGTCGTCGCTGATCGCGGTCGTCGAACAGGTGCAGCCCGACGAGGTCTACAACCTCGGCGCGATCAGCTTCGTGCAGCTGTCGTTCAAACAGGCCGAGCTGACCGCGGAGATCACCGGTCTCGGCGTGTTGCGCATGCTCGAAGCAGTCCGCATCGTCGGCGGTATCGCAGAACAACCCGATCCGCTTCTACCAGGCGTCGTCGTCGGAGATGTTCGGCAAGGTGCACGAGACGCCGCAGACCGAAGGCACGCCGTTCCACCCGCGGTCGCCGTACGGCGTCGCGAAGGTGTTCGGGCACTACACGACGATGAACTACCGCGAGGCGTACGACATCCACGCGAGCAGCGGCATCCTGTTCAACCACGAAGGGCCGCAGCGCGGCCTCGAGTTCGTGACACGCAAGGTGACGAACTCGGTCGCGCGGATCAAGCTCGGTCTGCAGGACGTCGATCACGATCGGCAACATCGACTCGTCGCGCGACTGGGGTTACGCGGGCGACTACGTCGAGGCGATGTGGATGATGCTGCAACAGGACGAGCCCGACGACTACGTGATCGCGACCGGGCGAGACGCACACGATCCGCGAGCTGCTCGACGTCGTCGTTCCAGCACGCCGGCATCGACGACTGGAAGCCGCTACGTGACGCAGGACCCGCGCTTCTACCGCCCGGCCGAGGTCGATCTGCTCATCGGCGACGCGTCGAAGGCGCACGAGAAGCTCGGTTGGAAGCCGCGCGTCAGCTTCGAAGAGCTCGTGCAGCATGATGTACGAGCACGACCTCGCCGAAGAAAGCGCGAAGGCCGGCGGTAACAGCCGGCCTCGGCCGGAATGCGCGGCTTCCCTGGGAGGAGGGACGCCCACGACCGGATCTATGAGACGTAATTGCCATGCCTTCGGCACCGGCCCTTTGCTCGCCGCAGGGCGTACCCGCTCTCTCGAGCGACGCGTGCTAGCGCACGACCGTGCGGCGGCTCGGGCCAGGGCGTGCTCGGCTTCGTCGACGATGCGCCGCACGACGTCACCCGCGGGATCGAGCGTCGTCGATCGCGCCGACGCCCTGCCCGGACGGGTAGCACTCCTTGTTCGGGTCGACGGCGGTGTTCTCGTCGCCACCGAGGTGCAACGCGTTCGCCTGCGACCGCCTTGCGCCATCTGCTCGGGGAACTTGCTCAGCTCCTCGGGGTGCTCCTCGATGTACTGCGTCCACTCGTTGCGCAACGCGCGCAACGTCTTGCCGGTGAACCCGCGGCTGATCACGGTGTCGTCCTCGTGCGCGCGCGAGCAGCGCGTCCTTGTAGCCCGAGACCGTGCGCGCTTCGGGGGTCGCGATGAAGCGGGTGCCGAGCCACACGCCGTCGGCGCCGAGCGTGATCGCGGCCGCGAGCCCGCGGCCGTCGAAGATGCCGCCCGCGGCGACGACGGGAACGCGTTCGCCGACCGCGTCGACGATCTGCGGAACGAGCGGCATCGTCGCGACCGTGCCCGTGTGACCGCCGGCTTCGGTTCCCTGCGCGATGACGAAGTCGCAACCGGCTTCGACCGCGGCGATCGCGTGCCGCACCTTGCCGCACATGCTCGCGACGAGCACGTTGCCGTCGTGCAGCACCTTGATCACGTCACGCGGGACACCGAGCCCGGCGACGAACAACGACGCGCCGCCCTCGACGACCTTGTCGCGCGTCGTCGACCATCCGCTCGGGCAGCGCCGCGAGCAGGTCGACACCGAACGGCTTGTCGGTGAGCTTGCGCACGCCGCGCATCTCGTCGTCGAGTTGCTCGGACGACATCGTCGCCGCGCCGAGCGTGCCGAAGCCGCCGGCGTCCGACACCGCGGCGACGACGCGTGGTACGAGACACCGCCCATCCCGGCGAGCATCACCGGGTGCTCGATCGCCAGCAGCATCTCGGTGCAGTCGTGTGCGCATCCGGGCACGCTGTCCGATCCTAGCGAGTGTCATACGCTCGTGGGCAAGCCCGCCGTCGTTGGGCGTGATCATGGGCAGCGACTCCGACCTGCCCACGATGCAGGGCGCGATCGACGTGCTCGTCGAGTTCGGCGTCGCCTACGAGGTCCGCGTCGTCTCGGCGCACCGCACCCCCGACGTGATGTTCGAATACGCCCGCACGGCCGCCGACCGCGGCCTCGAGGTGATCATCGCGGGCGCCGGCGGCGCCGCCCATCTGCCCGGGCATGACCGCGTCGATGACGTCGCTGCCGGTGATCGGTGTACCCGTGCCGCTGCAACAACTCGACGGCCTCGACTCGTTGCTCTCGATCGTGCAGATGCCCGGCGGCATTCCGGTTGCCACCGTCGCGATCGGCAACGCCCGCAACGCCGGCCTCCTCGCGGTGCGCATTCTCGGCACGAGCGACGAGAAGCTACGCACCGCGATGGAGCGTTACCAGGCCGACATCGCGCAGGCGGTACGCGACAAAGACGCTCGTCTCCGCGAGCAATAACTCCTACTCGCTGGCGATCGACTGCAAGATGTCGAGCTTGGCGGCTCGTCGCGCCGGCAGGATCGCGGCGATCACACCGAGAACGAACGCGATGACGACCAACAAGATCAGCGTCGGGACGCGGGCGAGAACTTCGTGATGCCCTGTCGTGCAGGCGCGCACGACGACCCATCCGAAGAAGAACGCCGATCACGATGCCGAGCGAACGTTCCGAACAACGCGATGATCACCGACTCCCATCGCATCATCGATCGCACCTGCCGGCGGCTCATCCCGACGGCCCGCAGCAGACCGACTTCACGCGTGCGTTCGTAGATCGAAAGCATCATCGTGTTGACGATGCCAATGACCGCAATGATGATGGCAAGGAACAGCAAGCCGTACACCAGAACCGACGAAACCGTTGACCTGCTTATTCTGGTCGGCCTTGTACTCGCGCGTTGTCCTGCAGCTTCGCGTTCGGGTAGTTCGCGAGCAGCGGGGTGATCGCCGCGCGTCCTTGTTCGGCGCTCACGCCCGGCTTCAACTTTGCGTAGACCGCAACGTCGAGTTGCTGGTTGCCGGCGAAGTTCTGTTCGAAGCCCGCGATCGACATGATGTAGTTGAACCCACCGCCGAGCGCGAGGTTGTCGACGCCGTAGATGCCTTCGACCTTCATCACTTGATGGCCGGTTTTCACGAACGTGACCGGGACTTGCGACCCGAGCGTCCAGTGTTCGTTGTCGGCCTTGGTCTTGGAAACGATCAACCCGTCGGGTGAGATCTCGTTGAGATTGCCGGCAACGAGATCGAGGTTGAAGAGTGACGCGCCGGCGGGATTGATTGCACCGACCGGCTGCACGCTCGTGCCGATTTCGAACTGCCCGACGCGAATCGGTGTCGACGTTTGGATCTGTGGCAGCGCGGCAATCCGGTCGCCCAGCGCCGGACTCAGGCCCGTGCCCCCGAACTGGCCGCCACTGTTCACGATGTAGTCGGCCTTGATCTGCGAATCGATCTGGTCGGCAAACGATGCCTTCGTCGACGCGACCGTGATCGAAATGAACGCGACGAGCGCGACGCCGATCAACAACGCGGCCGCGGTGTTCGCAGTGCGCCGCGGGTTGCGGCCGACGTTTTCGCGCGCAAGCTCGCCCGTGATCCCACGGAGCTTGGCGATGGGTTTGCCGATGCCGCGGCCGACGGCTTGCGCGTACAACGGTCCGCTCGCGATGACGGCGACGAACACGAGGACCATGCCGATCGCGACAATGCCGAACTGCCCGGCGCCGAACAACCCGTAAAAGAGGATCACGAGGCCCACCGCGAGGATCGCAAGCCCGATCACCAAACGGCGACCGCGGTTCAGCGGCTTTTCGATCGCGACGTCGCGCATTGCGGCGACCGGCGGAATGCGTGAACCGGTCAACGCCGGGAACAACGCCGAAAACACCGTAACGATGATGCCGAGCAGCATGCCGTAGATCACCGCGGCCGGCGGGACGGTCGCGCCCGAACCGGGGATGTCGACGCCGAGCACGCTGAGCAACGCTTTCAATCCGAGCGCGAGCAATACACCGAAGCCCACGCCGATCGCGGACGCGACGACGCCGACGGCCAGCGATTCACCGAGCACGGACGTCAGCACTTGGCGCGCGACTGCCTCCGATTGCGCGTAACAACGCCATCTCTCGGCTGCGCTGGGCGATGATGATGCTGAACGTGTTGTAGATGATGAACGCACCGACGATGAGCGCGATCACACCGAACACGAGCAGGAAGGTGTTGAGGAAGCCGAGCGCTTTGGCGATATCGGACTGGTTCTCTTGGATGAGCTTGTGGCCCGTGACGACCTCGGCGCTCGTGGTCGGCGGCAACGCATTGCGAATGTTCGCGGCAAGTTGGTCTTGCGAAACGCCCGGCTGCGCCTTCACGTTGATGTAGTCGAACTGGTTGGGCGCGTCGGCGATGCGCTGCGCCTCGGGCACGGTGAACAACACCACGCTCGCACCGGCGAGGTTGTCGGCATTTCCGAAGCGCGCGATACCGACGATCTCGTACTGCTTCGGCGGCTTGTTGGTGAGAACAGTCGCGCGTTGGCCAACGACGAAATGGCCCTTCTTCGCCGTGCCGCGGTCGATGACGATCTGGTCAGCAGATGCCGGCGGATTCCCACCCGGCACCAAGCGCCACGGACTCAGATCGGTGTTGCCGTTCCAACCGAACCCAAGCGTGGGCGCGCCCTGCCCCGGCCTTCCAACGGGCTTGCCGTTGGCCTGTTCGATCTGGGCGTAGTCGAGCTGCACGTTGCCCTCGACCGACTGCACGCCGGGCGCGCGCGCCACAACCGCCTCGAGCGACGCCGGAATCCGCGGGCGCGTGTCGCCGCCGAAACCTTGGTCGTTCTTGAACGCTTGTTGTCCGCGCACTTGAGCGTCGGTGTTCTTATAGATGTTCGTGATGAGGTCGTCGAACGTCGACTTGATCGTCGCCGTGAACACGAATGTTCCCGACACGAACGCGACACCGAGGATGACGGCAATGCCGGTGAGCAAGAAGCGCACCTTGTGCGCCATGAGCCCTTTGATCGTTACCTTCCACACGGCGCTTACTCCCCGCCGATGGTGCGCATCTTGTCGAGCACCGCGTCGGTGCGCGGATCGCGCAGTTCGTCGACGACGTGGCCGTCGACGAGGAACACGACGCGGTCGGCATACGACGCGGCGCTCGGGTCGTGCGTGACCATCACGATCGTGGCGCCGAACTCTTTGACGGCCCGCTTCATGAACGTGAGGATCTCGCCGCCGGCGCGCGTGTCGAGGTTGCCGGTCGGTTCGTCGGCGAAGATGATCTCGGGCTGGCTCGCGAGCGCGCGTGCGACCGCGACGCGCTGCTGCTGACCACCCGACAACTCCGACGGCCGGTGTTGGAGGCGGCCCGTCAGACCCACAATCTCGACGACGTTGTCGAGCCATTGCTTGTTGGGCTGGCGGCCGGCGAGCGACAACGGCAGCGTGATGTTCTCCATCGCGGTCAGCGTCGGGATCAAGTTGTACGACTGAAAGATGAAACCGATGCGATCGCGGCGCAAACGCGTGAGTTCCTTCTCGTGCAACACGCTCAGGTCGACGTCGCCGAGAAACACGTGGCCTTCGGTGAGTTTGTCGAGACCCGCGAGGCAATGCAGCAGCGTCGACTTGCCCGAGCCCGACGGGCCCATGATCGCCGAGTACTGGGCCTTGGCGAAATCGACGTTGACGCCGTCGAGCGCGCGTACCTCGGTGTCACCGCTGCCGTAGATCTTGCTGGCATTGACGGCACGCGCCGCGATCGTCGTTGTGGGGGGGAGTGTGGTCGTCACGGGGACAGGCTAGGGAACCGGGCCGGACCGGACTATCCGGGATTTCCCGCAGCCGGACTCAGGGCCGGGTCCTGCTTCCGGCCCTTCCGGCCGAGCTGGACGAACCAGACGGTGCCGAAGACGCACAAGACCGCGGAAAGCAACAGGTTGAAGCGGATGCCGAAGATCTTCGTCGCCTCGTCGATGCGCAGCGCCTCGAACCACACCCGGCCGAAGCAGTACAGCGCTACGTACAGCGCGAACGTTTGTCCCCTCTGCAGCGTGAACCGGTGCTCCGCATACAACAGGATGCCGAAAACGATCAGGCACCAGAGCGACTCGTACAAGAACGTCGGGTGGAAGGTTGCGTACTGGGTGTAGCCCGCGGGCCGGTGTGCGACGTCGATCTCGAGACCCCACGGCAATGTCGTGGGACGACCGAACAGCTCTTGGTTGAAGTAGTTCCCCCAGCGCCCGATCGCTTGCGCGAGCACGATGCCCGGAGCCATCGCGTCCATCGAGCACGAGCGCGTCGAGATGCTTGACGCGCGAAACAATCCACACCGCGATGAGACCACCGATAACCGCGCCCCAAATCGAGAGGCCGCCTTTCCAGATCTCGACCGTTCCGACGATGCCGTTCTCACTCCACTTGTATCCGGTGAACAAGTGGTACACGCGCGCGCCGATAACGCCGGCGATGACGACCGGAATCGCGATCTGGCCGATTTCCTTCGGATCGTGACCAGCTTTGGCCCACCGCTTTTCCGAGACGTACACGGCCACGAGCACACCGATCGCGAGCATGAGCCCGTAGGCATGCAGCGCAATCGGTCCGATGTGTACCATTCCGTCGCTGGGGCTCGGGATGTAACCGGCGGACACGAGAGCCGAGCCTAGAGCGCTCGCCATTCAAGACCGAAGCGGCAGGAGGCCGATGCAATGTCTATGGGGGGACGCTTCGCCGTCGCAGTAATTGCAGTGTCGATCGCATGCTCCACCGCGGCCTGCGTGCCGACCGGGGGTGGCGGCGGAGGCGGCGGGTCGGCCAATCCGCCCGTGATCTCCGGCTGCCAGATCATGCCCTCCGACAACGCGTGGAACGAGAAGGTCGACACGCTGCCGGTGCTCTCGAACTCGGCGGCGCTCGTCACCAGCATCAACAACGGTTCGCCGAAGAATCTGCACGCCGACTTCGGTGGCGACGGCGCCTATGGCATTCCGTACATGGTCGTGCCCTCGACGCAGGCGAAGGTCCCGATCAACTACACCGCCTACGGCGACGAGAGCGACCCGGGGCCGTTCCCGATTCCGTCGAACGCGCCGGTCGAAGGCGGTTCCACGAGTGACGGCGACCGTCACGTGATCGTGCTGCAGCAAGGCACGTGCCACGACTACGAGTTGTACAACGCGCACTGGAGCACCAATCACTGGAACGCCGACGCGGGTGTGAACTGGAACTTGTCGTCGGACGCGTTGCGGCCGCTCGGTTACACGTCGGCCGACGCGGCGGGTCTGCCGATCTTGCCGGGACTCGCAAACTACGACCAGGTCGCGAGCGGGAAGATCACGCACGCGTTGCGCTTCACGGTGCCCGTGTCGCAGAAGGGCTACATCTTCCCGGCGACGCACTATGCGTCGTCGTCGACGAACGCCAACCTGCCGCCGATGGGGCTGCGTTTACGCTTGAAAGCGTCGTTCGATTTGACGAAGTTTCACGGCGAAGCGTTGGTGATCCTGCAAGCGCTGAAGGTCTACGGGATGATCGTCGCCGATAACGGCTCGTCGTGGTACATCTCCGGCGCGGTCGACAAGCGTTGGAACGACACCGATCTCAACCAGTTGAAGACGGTGCCGGGCACGGCGTTCGAAGCCGTCAACACTGGCACGGTTCATCACTGAGCGTTCAGCTCGGCGAGCGCCTGGTTCGCCGCGGCGATCATGTCGTGTTCGGTCAGCCAGCGCACGTCGGTGAGGAGCCGGCGCGTACGGTTGATCCGCAGACGAAACGCGTCCGGCGGTTCGTCGAGCACGAGCGCGATCTTGGCGGGATCGTCGAACGTGAGGACGACGTAGTCCCAGAGGGGATCGCCGCGACCGTGATCCGACCAGTCGAGCACCGCGACCACTTCATCGCCCTGCAAGATGAAGTGCTCGGCTTGGAGGTCGCCGTGGACCCACGTGATCGGTGGGAGTGGGAGCGCGGCGCTCATCATCCGTCGAATGTTGTCGGCGCTCGCAGGCGCGAGCCCGTGGGCGCACGCGTATTCGAGTTCGGGTTCTAACTCGTGGGTGAAGCCACCGCCGAGTGGCCCGATCGGCGGCGCGGCGTGAATTCGTTTCGTCACCGCGGCGGCGGCGCGCCACGCCTCGTCAGACGAATCCGCGCGCAGTTGCTCACCGGGAACGAAGCGCATCGCGAGCGCGCCCCGCTCGACCGCCACCACTTCGGGGACGGGGATGCCGTGCGCGGCGGCATGCAACTGGCCGGCCGCTTCGTTGAGGAGCTCTTCCTCGTGTGCGTCGGCCTTGACGACGAACTCGTCGTTCCCGACGCGGACTCGGTAGGTGGCGCGATGGTCCCAGACGATGAGGGGTTGTACGTCGGCGGGCGGCGCGCCGAGTAACCGCACGCACAGCTGAACGGGACTGGGCAGCACGGGCCGGACGCTACGTGCGCACTACGCCGCGGGACTCCCATTTGTACGCCGAACCCATGTCGACGATTCGTCGAACGAATCGTCAATACTGCACACGGGGGTTGTGACCAGGCGCGATGCGAATGCGACGAATTCGTCGGCGGGGATTTCACACGCGAAACCCGGGATAAAATCGGTTCATGGCCCGCACGGACGCAAACCCGCCGATGCCCGAGTTCTCGACCTCCTACGTCCTCCAAGAGGTCGACCCGAAATGGCTCACCAGCGCGGTCAAACCCAAACAGTTCCTCCACATCGACCAAGCCGAATGCATCATGTGCGAAGGCTGCGTCGACATCTGCCCCTGGAAATGCATCCACATGCTCTCCACCGGCGCCATCGACGAAGCCCTCAACGCCGACAAACCCGGCGACGACCCCAAAGACCACGTCTTCTTCGTCGTCGACGAAGACGTCTGCACCCGCTGCGCCCTCTGCGTCGACCGCTGCCCCACCGGCGTCATCATCCTCGGCAAAGTCACCGACCAATGGCGCAACGGCGACCCCAACGTCCGCACCAACCGACACGGCTACGCCTACGGCGTTCGGTTTTAGTCGCCGAGCGGGTACGTTCCCTCATGTGCCCGACGTCGACGTTCGCAAAGCCGATACGCGTTTCCACACCGATATCTCGTGGCTCGACAGCTGGCACAGCTTCAGCTTCGGCGAGCACTACGACGCCGACAACACGCACCACGGATTGTTGCTCGTCTTCAACGACGACGTGATCGCGCCCAGCGGCGCGTTCGGCACGCATCCCCATCGCGACATGGAGATCGTCACCTGGGTGCTCGACGGCACGTTGGAACATCGCGACAGCGAAGGCAACGTCGGCACGATCATCCGGAACACGGCGCAGCGTATGAGCGCGGGCACCGGAATCCGCCACTCGGAATCGAACGCGAGCGCGTCCGAGCCGCTCCACTTGTTGCAGATGTGGGTGCCACCCGACACGCGTGGCCTGCCGCCGTCGTATGAGCAGCGCGACGTCGTCGCCGATCTCGAACCCGACACGCTGTTCCCGCTCGCGTCGGGCCGCGAGAACGACGCCGCCATCAAGATCCACCAGCACGATGCGACGCTCTGGATCGCGCGCATGACACCGGGCACCGCGCTCACGATGCCCGACGCGCCGTTCGTCGACGTGTTCATCGCACGCGGCGAAGCCACGCTCGAGGGTGCCGGTCACCTCGAACAGGGTGACGCCGCCCGCCTCACCGACGCCGGTTCCCTCACGCTCACCGCGAACGCCGACGACACCGAAGCCGTGATCTGGGAAACCTGGGCGGAACTTACTTGACGAGCCGCGACAGCCGGCGGTCGGCCAACACCTTCCCACCGGTCTGACACGTCGGGCAGTACACGACCTCGTGCGACTCGTAGGAGACGCGCTTCAAATCGGCGCCGCACGTCGGGCACGGGACACCGGCTTTGCCGTGCACCGTGAAGTGCTCGCCCAACTTGTTCTGCGACAAGCCGCCTTCGCGGCCGCGCTCGCGTTCCAACCCTTCGTCGAGCACCTCGTGCAGCGCGGCCAACAAGCGCTCACGCTCTTCGGCCGACAACGACTTCAACGACGCGTACGGCGACAACTGCGCGCGGTGCAACACGTCGTCGGCATAGCCGCGACCGACGCCGGCGACCGTGCGTTGATCGCGCAAGATCGTGTGGATGCGGCGGCCGTCGTCGGATGTTCGCACGAACGCAGCGAACTCGTCGCTCGCCGCTTCGGGACCGAGCTTGTCGAGCGGGCCGTCGTCGCCGGGCGCAAGCACCCACCAGCCGGCTTTGCGTTCGGTGCCGTGCTCGCGCAACAACACCGCCCGATCGTCGGAGAAACGCCACCGCACGACCGACCCTTTGGGCTTCGTCTTCTTCGGTGGCTGTTCGAAGTCGAGGCGGCCCGCCTGCGACAAGTGAAAAACAATCCGCAGTCCGTTGTCGAACCACAGCGACACGTACTTCGCCCGCCGATCGACCCGCTCGAGCCGGGCGCCGACCAACGCTTCGGGCGGCGGGTCGTACGTCTTCAGCCCGGTGAACCCGAGTGGGGCGTAGCCCTCGAATGTCGCGTCGTGCAGCCACTCGGCGATGCGCTCGCCGAGGGCCTGCATCTGGGGCGCCTCCGGCATATCACCGTGAATCGTAGGACGCGGCGCCCCGCGTCCAGTCCGGGCCGTTCCCCCAGTTCAACCGGGTGCGCTTCTGCGCGTGGTCAGGGTCGAACTCCCGACACGCGGCCTGGTACTCCTTCATCGTGCGCACGCCTTCGGGCAACGACCAGAAGTCTTCTTCGAGCGAGAACCGGCCCGCGCCCGCGTACTGCAACACGGTCATGCCGGGGAAGTCGATCGGCGCGGCACCGGGCTTCGGGTTGTCGCGCCGGTTCTGCATGTAGACGACGACCCGCCCGCCGGCGTCGATCATGTGCCATTCGTACGCGGTGTAGATCTCGCCGTACTCGGCCATCGTCGGATTGATCCACGCCCGCACCGCTTCCCGACCGGAATGCGATCCGAGCACGTGTTCGATGTAGGTGACGTCGTCGGTGAAACACAGGTCGCACCACTCGTCCCAGTTCTCGCCGACGGCACCCAGCTCCCAGTACTGACGAAACGCTTGCTCGACCTCGTCACGATCAACACTCATATTCATTGGTCGACTCCACGCTCCGCTCGCTCCGCTGTCGTCTCACACTTCATTGGTCGACTCCACGCTCCGCTCGCTCCGCTGTCGTCTCAACTTCATTGGTCGACTCCACGCTCCGCTCGCTCCGCTGTCGTTCACACTTCATCGGTCGACTCCACGCTCCGCTCGCTCCGCTGTCGTCTCATACGGCAGTCAATCCTCCATCGACGGCGAGCACTTGGCCCGTGATGTACGACGCGTCGTCACTCAACAGGAACACCACCGGCGCCGCGACTTCCCACGCCGACGCTTGCCGCCCGAGCGGCACCGGGGCTTTCGTGCGCGCCGGCCGTCCCTGCGTCGCGCGGCGCCCCAACGGTGTGTCGATCAAACCCGGCGCGACGACGTTGGCGCGCACACCGCTCCGCGCGCCTTCCAACGCGACGTGCCGGCACAATCCCGCGAGCGCGGCCTTCGACGTGTCGTACGCGGGAATGCGAGTGCCGGCCACCAGACCGGCGATCGAAGAGATCAACACGATCGCGCTGCCCGCTTCCATCACGGGGAGCGCGGCGCGACACAACAAGAAGTGAGCGCGCACGTTGACCGACTGAACCGCATCCCACTCGTCGACGCTCGTCTCGGCCAGCCCGCGCCCCAGGCCGATGCCGACGTTGCAAACCATCCCGTCGAGACCACCGAGCGCCGCGGCCGATTCCGCGACCATGCGCTCGCAATCCGCGGCCGACGACACGTCGCCGAGCACGACCTCGGCGCGCCCGCCCGCGTTCTTTACAAGCCGTGCAGTTTCGAGCGCGGCGTCCTCGTCGACGTCGGCGCATGCAACCGTCGCTCCCTCTTGCGCCGCGAGCACTGCAATCGCGCGGCCGTTGCCGATCGGCGCGTCCGGATCGGAAGAACGCCGGGTTCCGGCACCGACCACCACAACGCGACGCCCGGACAGGCGGGGAGTCATGCGCGGAGTGTACGTTGCGCGCTCATGTCCGAGCTTTCCGACGTTGCACCGAACTTCGTTGCCATGGCACACGAAATCGTGTGGTGCACCGTCGCGACGGTCGACCACCAAGGCCGGCCCCGCACGCGCATCTTGCACCCGCTCTGGGAGTGGAACGGCACCGCGATCACCGGATGGATTGCAACCGGTCCGACGCCCACCAAGCGGTCGCATCTCGCGCACAGTCCCTACGTGTCGTGCAGCTACTGGACCGACAATCACGACACCTGCACCGCCGAGTGCAGAGCGGTGTGGCACTACGACGACGAGACGTGCGTCGCGGTTTGGAACAAGTTCAAGAACGCGCCGCCGCCGGTCGGTTACGACCCCGGCATCGTGCCCGCATGGACAAGCCCAACCGCGGAAGGCTTCGCGGTGCTGCAACTCGAACCGTGGCGCTTGCGCGTCTTCCCGGGCACGTTCTTGTTGACCGCGGGCACCGAGGGCGAAGTGCTCGTGTGGTCCGACGACGAAAGCGTTCCGGGCGTCACGACACCCGCGTAACAAAACCTGCCCGCGCTAGTCGCGGTTGCGTTTCTCTTCGATGCGCTGGCGAAGAATCTCGCGGCGTTCTTGCACGTCGCGATAGGTCAACTTGTCGACACCGGGCACACCCATGCCGGCGCGGACGGCGTCCATGTCGAACGCGTTGACGGCTTCGGGATCGATACCGAGCTCGGCTGCAAGGCGCGCGCCGTGGCGCAGCGCGATTTCGGTGTGGATTTGCTGCAGCTCGCCGAGGATGTCGAGGTCGGGCGCGAGGCGCGCAATCGCACCGTCGAGAAACATCATGTTCTTCACGAACAACATCAACTCTTTCGGCGCACGCGCGCCGTAACCGAGCAGCTTCTTCGTGAGGTCTTGCAACTCGTGCACGAGCTCGTCGGCCGAAAGCGTCGTCGGGTCGATCGTGCGGTCGAGCCCGAGATCGGTGAACACGGCGTCGAGATCGGTGTCGGGCGGGAACGCGCCGAGATCCCGCAACGCGCGGAGCTGGCCCATCGTGTCGCCACTCGTGGCGCCGACGAGCAGCATCAAAAACGCAAGCCGTTTCGTTTCGTCGAGCCGACCGGTGATGCCGAAGTCCATCAAGACCGTGCGACCGTCGGGGCGCACCATCAGGTTGCCGCCGTGCAAGTCACCGTGGAAGACGCCGTACAACATCGCGCCTTCCATGAACGAGACGAGCCCCGCGTGCAACACCGCTTCGGTGTCGACGCCCGCGGCATGCATCGCTTGCACGTCGTCCCACGGAATGCCGTCGAGGCGTTCCATTACGAGCACGCGGCGCGTCACGAGCTCGGGGTGCGGACGGGGAACGATCGTCGCGCGCTGTTCGGTTTCGGCGAGCACACGCGCAACGTCGAGCATGTTCTCCGCTTCGAGCCGGAAATCGAGCTCTTCGACGATCGTCTCCGCGAACAACTCGATGAGTGCGGGCGGATTTGCGAGCGCGGCGATCGGGATGCGACCGGTGAGGTACGGCGCCAGCCATGCCATCGCTTCGATGTCCTCGCGAACGAGGCGCGCGATCTGAGGCCGCTGCACTTTGACGACGACGTCTTCGCCGGTGCGCAGACGGGCCGCGTGCACCTGCGCGATCGACGCCGCCGCGATCGGCACCCGTTCGAACGACGCGAACACGTCGTCGAGGGAACGACCGAGATCGAGTTCGACCACGCGGCGTACTGCGTCGAACGGCTCGGCGGGAACACGGTCGCGCAGGAGCTTGAACTCGCTGACGAGCTCCTCGGGGAAGAGTCCTTCACCACCCGAGACGATCTGCCCGAGCTTGATGTACGTGGGGCCGAGGCGGCTGAACGCGACGCGCAAACGGCGGGAGAGGTCTCGGCGCGAATACGGCGGGCCTTTGCGCCGAGCGCCAACGGCCCAGAGACCGAGTGCCGAACCGACGCCCCACATCACCTTGACGAGGCGGCCGAGCGGCGGAAGATGACCCGTCTCCAGCCAGCGCGGCACGTCGGCGTGGGCCTGGGCTCGGGCGGCGGCGACGTCGCGTCGCCACGTGAAGGTGTCGGGATCGACGACCCAGGGACCGTTGTCCGTAAACGATCCGATCGCCAGATCCGGTGACACGCTCATACCAGAACGATAGATGGGTGCGTCGCTTTGCCGGTCATAGACCGGCAAAGCGACGCCCCGTCAGAACCGATTACGGAAGGCCGGCGCAGCGACCGCCCCACGGTGCCGCACCTTGTTGGTGATACAGGAAGAGCGCGAGCTCGTCCTGATCATGCGGTGCAGCTTGCGCGGGATCGACACCGATGAGATCGGGCCGGCCCGCCGCGGCGGCAATGTTGTTCCACGTCGACTGTAGGAATTGGTACGCACCGCGGTAACGACCGTCGGGGCTCACGGCGCGGTAACCACCAGCCGAGTCCGACTCGTGCGCACGCGTGCACACGAGGAACGGGTCTTGGCTGATGTCGACGACCGGATCCGGCGGCGGCGGGGGCATGTACCCACGCACCAGCCACGCACCACTGCCGTGCCGCGCCGCGATCGCGACTGCGGGATGCAGCATCACGGTGCCGTCGGCAGGTGTGCCAACCGAAGGCTGGCCACCGAAACCGGCGACGCTGCCGTCAGTGTGGGCGACGACGTAGCCGTGGCCGTCGGGGTCGACCCCGATGCCTACCGACCGGTGCACGCCGTCGACTGACGAGCCTTCGAAACGCGCGTTGCCGTACGTGAACACACCACCGTCGGCCTCGAGCAGGTAGTACCCGTCGCCGGTCGGCGAAGCGGCGATCCCGACGAACGGAGCGGCGTGCCACGTCGACGCGGCCGAGCCCGCGAACTTTGCGTTCCCGAACGCGAACACACCACCGTCCGAAGCGACGAGCCAGTAGCCGCCACCGTCAGGCGTTGCCGCGATACCAGTGATCGGGCCGTTCAACGGAAGACCACCGTCGTGGTAACCGCCGAGCGATCCGAAGAAACCGGCGTCGCCATAACTGAACACACCACCGTCGGCGGCAACGAGCCAGTAACCCTTGCCACTCGGCGTGCGCGTGATCCCAACGACCGGACCTACGAGCGGCAGGCCCGCGGCACCGCCCTCGTAGCGCGCGTCGCCTTTCGCGAACACGCCACCGTCAGCGGCCGCGGCCCAGTAGCCATGACCGGACGGCGTCGATGCGATCGCAACGAGCGGCGCGTTCAGCGCGAGACCGGGGTCGGGACCGTACGCGGGTGCACCCGACACGGCACGCACGCTGTTCGCCGCGGCATCGGTTGCCGCGCCGGATGTTGTTGCGCCGTACACGGCAGCCCCGCCGGCGAACGTCAACGTTGCAAGCAACGTGACGATGCGCGCGACCGGACGACGCACAAGCGGGGTGCGACGCGACGCGCGCGGCAACGCGTCAGTCGCATCGTTTCGTTTGAAGTTCGGCCTCCTGGCCATTGCGGTGTTCCTCTCTCAGGACGCGAACCGACCGGCTGGTTGGTTCGGGAAGCGCCGCGACCAGGGCGAAGGCACGGCGGATGGCCGAGGAAGGTAGGAGGACGAAAGGTCTGCTGCCGAACCCGGACTGGCTGTTGACTGCGCCAAATAGTCATTGAGGACTAGGCGATGATCACCGCCCTGGGCACGGAGTCGCGGGCCGTCTAGCCCGGCCGCGTCATTTTTCGGGCGCCGAATGGTTGCGCGAACAATCGCCCCAGACGGGCACACCCGTCACTGGGTCCGGGCTTTGGGCCGAAATCCGCGCGATCGCCCTGGGACGGGTCAAGAATGCGCCCGTGGCGTACGCGGGGGCGCAACTCGTCGGTGTCGACGGTCGCACGATCGCGCTCGTAGAAGACACGGATCTCGTCGAAGTCCTCGACGCGGATGGCAAGCGCACGGTGATGTCGTTGCGTCACGCGGACCGCAAGATCACCGCGGCATTCGGTAAAGCCGCGCCCGACTACAAGCTCGTCGCGCTCAGCGCCGCAGCCGCGGCGTTGTTCGTCTGGGCGGTCAGCCGCCGACCGCGCTCGAGTTCGCGGAGCTCGTTCAACAAGAACACTTCGGAGCGAATCAGGCTGCGCCAGTCGCCGAGATGCAAGCTCTCGTTCTCGCCGTGAATCCGGCTGTGCGGGTCGTCGGGCCCCATGAGCAATGCGGGAATCCCCCCGAACGCGTCGGCGAACGGCCCGACGAACGGGATCGATCCCCCGATGCCCATCAACACGGGTGCGACGCCGAATCCTTTGTGCAACGCGCGCGTCGCGGCTTCGAATGCCGGACCGGTCGGATCGGTCTCCCACGCGGGCGCGCCTTCGAGCGGCGTGATCGTGCACTCGAGACCCCAGGGAACGTGGGCTTCCACGTGGGCGCGCGAAAGCCGCGATCACCCGCTCCGGATCCTGGCCGGGACCGATCCGCATCGAAACCCGCGCCGCCGCTTGCGCAACGATCTGATTCGACGACCCTTTGATCGGATGACCGTCGATCCCGATGACCGTCACCGTCGGCCGGAGCCACAGCCGTTCGTGCAGCGTCGTCGCCGGATTACCGACAAGCTCGACACCCGGCCGCATGCCCATCGTGTGCGCGAATGCGCCGAGCTTGTCGTCGAGGCCTTCGATCGGCGCGCGCTCGGCCGGCGTTGGGTGCCGCAAGCCGTCGTACGCGCCCGCGAACGCCGGGTCGCCGTGCTCGTCGACAAGTGATGCCAGCACACGCGCCAACGCCATGACCGGATCGGGCACCGCGCCTCCGACGACGCCCGAGTGCTGCGGCCCGTCGAGCGCGCGCAGTTCGATGTCGGCCGCGGCGAGTCCGCGTAGTGAATAGGTGAGGCCGGGAACGCCGACCTCCCAGTTGCCGGCGTCGGCGAGCACGAGCACGTCGGAGCGCAACTCTTCGAGATGTGCGGTGAGGAACCGGTGCAACGTCGGCGAGCCGATCTCTTCTTCGCCCTCGACGAGCACGCGCACGTTGCACGGCAACGAGCCGGAACTCGAAAGCCACGCACCAACCGCGAATGCGTGCGCGACGGCGCCGGCTTTGTCGTCGGCGGCGCCGCGCCCGTAGAGCCGACCGTCCCGCTCGTCGGGGACGAACGGGTCGCTCGCCCAATTCGCGACGACGCCGGGCGGCTGCACGTCGTGATGCGCATACAACAAAACGGTGGGCGCGCCCGCGGGTGCGTGCATCCATTCGCCGATCACGAACGGCTGCGAACCTTCGACGCCGGCGATGCGCACGTTTTCCAGCCCGTGCGAACCCAATAACGCCGCCGTTGCTTCAGCACTCTCCTGCACCTGCGCGGCCCGTTCCGGATCGGCGCTGATGCTCGGGATCCGCACGAGCGCTTCGAGTTCGGCGCGGGCATCGTCGAGCGCGGCGTCGACAGCTTCGGCGGCGGCCTCAACACTCACGGCCGGGCACGCTATCGCCGGTCGAATCAGAAGGTTGCGCCGAAACGGGCCTGCAAGCGCTGCATGCCGCGAATCCAACGCTGGTAATCGGACGCTTTGCGCCGGAAGTACTCGAGGACTTCCGGGTGCGGAAGGATCAGGAACGTCTCGGCGGCCAGGCCGGCAACCACCGCATCCGCCACCGCTTCCGGCTCGAGCATGCCGTCGACACCGGCGACTCCGCCGTTCTCGACGCCCGCGGTCATCGCCGTGCGCACCGCCTGGGGTGCCAGCACCGACACCCGGATGCCTTGTTCCCCGTACGTGATCGCGAGCCATTCCGCGAACGCGAGCGCGGCGTGTTTCGTCACCGAATACGGAGCGCTCCCGATCTGCGTCAGCAGCCCGGCCGCCGACGCGGTCTGCAACAGGTAGCCCTCGCCCCGTTCGATCATGCGCGGGACGAGAACGCGCGCTGCATATATATGTGCGAGCACGTTGACGCCGATGCTGCGCTCCCACACGCGGTCGGACGCTTCGGCGCCGCCCGGCACGACGATCCCGGCGTTCGAACAGAACAAGTCGATCGGACCGAAGCGGTCTTCGGCCGTGTCGATGAGCGCCGCGATTTCGCTCTCGCTCGTCACGTCGCAGTGAACGGCGAGCCCGTCGGCATCGGACGCGACCGCCGCGAGATTGGCGTCTTGCACGTCGGCCACGACGACAGCCCGCGCCCCTTCGGCATGAAAACGGCGCGCCAGCGCGGCGCCGATTCCGGATGCGCCGCCGGTGACGACGACATGTTTCCCGTCAAGCCTCATGTTTCGCTCCCCTGCATCACAATTGCTCCCTCGTCGTCAATCGGCAAGACGAGGGCCCGACCATTCGGTGGCAACGCCGCCGCCACCGCTTCCGCGCGGGACGGTTCGGCGAACGCGGCCGCCGTCGGGCCCGATCCCGAAAGCCACGCCGCGCACGCGCCCGCTTGCAAGGCGGCGTTGATCGCACCTCTCGTGTCGGGTGCGCGGGCGAGGCGCCGATCCTGGTGCAGCCGGTCCTCGGTCGCGACGCCGAGCACCGTCGTATCCCCGGCCGCCAGCCCGGCAACCAGCAACGCGGTGCGACCGACGTTGAACGCGGCATCGGCAAACGGAACCTCGTCGGCCAGCAACCGGCGCGCGCCGGCGGTCGCGGTTTCGTGGTCCGGGATCCACACGACGAGCGCGAGCTCGCAGCCGCGCGGCACGCGTACTGCATGGCCCGCGGCGACAGCGACGACGCCGCCGAACAACGACGCGGCGACGTTGTCGGCGTGGCCTTCGAGCTCGGCGGCGCGCGCGAGCACGGCGGCACGCACGCTCGCTACGGATTCACCCTGCTGGGCGGCGGCCGCGAGCAACCCGCCGACGCGCGCCGCGCCGGAAAAGCCCAGGCCGCGGCCACCGGGAACCTGCGAGCGCACGAACAACGGTCCGGTGCCGCCGGCGGCGCGAAAGGCGCGAACCGCGGGATGCGTCTCGGTTTCCGGCCGCTCCCCCTCGTCGGCCACCTCCAAGAAGATTCCGGCCGCGACCGCAAGCGCATCGAACGCCGGTCCGAGATTCGCCGACGACGCCGGAACCTTCACTCGCCAACCGGTACGCACGGGCCCAGCCTCTCATCAGGCGCGTGCATTCGTGAACCCGGCGGGTGCATGGCGCGATTGGTGCGCGCCGCGGCGTTATCTTCAATGCCGTGCAGCAGCGGCAGTGTGCGCGCCCCGGATGTACCGCAACGGCGACCGCGACGTTTACCTTCGACGCCGAGGAACAAACGGTGTGGCTCGACCAACCAGATGACAAAGGTGCGCGCGCCGGTGAGCTTTGCGAGCGCCACGCCGAGGTCTTGACGCTGCCGCGCGGTTGGCGTCTCGACGATCGCCGCGGCAAACGCGACGCGGCGGCTCACGAATTGGCAAACGTGCTCGACGCGCATAGCCCGCTCCTTGCGCGCGCGTTCCGCAACGCCGGCGCGGTTTGAGCAAAGCCGTACTAGATGCGACATACTCAGTGTTCTCGGGGGGAGCACACTGGTGGGGCCATGACACAAGCGAATCGAACGAGCGCGCGCGGCGCGGCTCGCCGGGAGGTGATCCCCCCAACATGATTCCCGGCCCGAATTGGGGTCGGCGGTACGGATCGCATCACCGAAGGCTGTGCGCGCGCCCCGGTTGTGGCGCGATTGCCGCCGCGACGCTGCGGTTCCTGCCGACCCAGCGCGAAGCATGGCTCGTCGAACTCGACGACACGAGCCCGCGCACCGAAGGCGATTTGTGCGCGCGCCATGCCGCGGGGCTGGTGTTGCCGCGTGGTTGGCAACTGCACGACGAACGCATCGAACGACCCGAGAACCGCGACGACTTGCCGCCGCCGCCCAAGCCGCGCCGTCCGACGCGCGCCCGGCGCCCGTTGCGCGCGGTTCCTGGGCCGCAACCGCAACTCGATCTCGCAGACACCGAAGAAGAGGCGTTGGAAGTCGTCGAGGTCGTCGAAATCGAAGTGGAAGTCGTCGAGGTCGAAGTCTCGGAAACGGTCGAAGTCGAACCGCCCGAAGACGAAGAAGAAGAAGAAGACGAAGACGAAGACGAGGAAGAAGCAGGCGAGTCGACGTCCGAACTGCTCGAGGTTCCGCCGATCGCCGATCTCGAAGACGTGTTCGACGCGCAAACTCCCTTGCTGAAACGCGCGTTCGAAAACGTCTGGCCGCTCGACGGCGAACCTAAGTAGCGACGCGGCTCGAGGGTCGCACGTGCGCGGGTGTCACCGCGACGAACAACGCGGTACCGGCGAGCACGATCAGCCCGACGCGCAGGCCGAAAAGGGCCGAGAACAAGCCCACGATCGGGGGCCCGGCGACCATCCCGAGGTAGCCGCTGGCGGTCACACCGCCGATTGCGAGCGCCGGGTGGCGCGCTTCGTTGTTGACGTCGGCGAGCAACAACGGCCACACGACGCTGATGCCAACCGAAGCAACCGCCAGGCCGACCGCGGCAACGACGGGGTTCGTGCTCAACGCTTCGAGCGCGATCCCGCCGCACGAAAGTCCGGCCCCGAGCGCGACCGCGCGTCGCGTCCCGAGCGCGCCGAACATCGGGCCGCCCGCGATGCGGGTCACGGTCGCAAGCGTTGCGCCCGCGACGTACGCACCGACACCACCTAACACGCCGACATCGAGATGGGAACGCAGGAACAACACGCCCCAGGTCGCGATGCCGCCCTCGACCATCGCCGACGCCGCGAACACCAGCGCGAGGACGACGAGACCCTCGTGCCGTAGGCCGAGCAGCGCGCGCAACATCGACGGATGCTCGACGCGCGCCGGTTCGGGCACGCGACTTCGTCGCACGGATGCCGCGACGGCGATGCCCGCGCACGCGACACCAACCCACACTGCGCGCCACGATCCGCCGAGCCGCAGCACGACTCCGGTCGCGATGGCACCGAAAACCGTGCCCGCGTTCCAGAGTCCGTGGAATCGCACGAGCTTGCCGGGTTCGGCGCCCAGCGCGTCGGCTGCGATCACATTCATCACGACGTCGAGCAATCCGCCGGCCGCGAGCGCGGCGATGAACAACGGGGCGAACACGCCGATGTGTGGCGCGAGCGCTTCGACGCCGACGAGGGCCGCCCAGAGGAACATCGACCGAGTCAACGTGCGGCCCGCGCCCATGCGATCCGAGATCGCACCGCCGAACGCCGCGACACCGGTCGCGGCGAGGATGCCGGCGGCCAACAACAAACCGAGTTGGGCGTCGGTGAGGTCGAACGCCCGCTCGACGTCGATCGCGGCAACGGCCCACGCGCCGCCGTACACGCCGAACACGATGAATGACGCCGCAACCGGGCGCAGCGACGTGTTCACGTGGTCGGCCAACGCGCTAGTGCCGGCGCAGACGGTGCGCGGCGACCTTGGCGTAGGCCTTCGCACCGGTGATCGGTGCGAACGCGTTGGAAGCCGCCGTGAGCTCGGCGATCTCCTCGTCACTCAACACGAGATCGGCCGCCGCGCAGTTCGATTCGAGTTGCGCGACGCTGCTCGCACCGGGAATCGCCACGACGTTCGGATGGCTGACGACCCACGCGAGCGCGACTTGGCTCGCAGTTGCGTCGTGCACCTTGGCCACCGTTTTCAGCGTCTCGATGAGGTCGTTCGCACTCACGACATTGTCCGGCAAGAACAACGGGTCGTTCGCGCGCGCCGAGTCACGCGGCAGGTCGGCCGCGTTATAACGACCGGAGAGCAAGCCCTTCGCGAGCGGGCTGTATGCGATCACGAGCCGGTCGTTGGCCTGCGCGTACGGAACGAGCTCGGTATCGGGCTTGCGTACGGCCAAGCTGTATTGCACTTGATTCGAGAACACCGGCGCGTGCAACGCCTTTTCGGCGGCCCGCCAACGCGCGAGGTTGTAGTTGCTCACGCCCGCGTGCTTCACGATGCCGGCGTCGAGCAGTCGCTTCATGCCCCGCATTTGTTCGGCGATGGGCACGAGCGGGTTCGGCCAGTGCATTTGATACAGGTCGATCGCGTCGACACCCAGCCGTTCGGCGCTCGCGCGCCCATGCTTTTCGATCACGCTCGCCAACGGCGAGATGGGTGCGAACTTGGTTGCGACGAACACGTCGTCGCGGCGGCCCACGATGGCGCGGCCGACAATCCGTTCCGATTCGTTCTTGCCGTAGAGCTCGGCGGTGTCGACGAGATTCACGCCGAGCGCAAGCGCGCGGTCGAGGATCTTGCCCGCCTCGTTCTCGCGCGTAGTCGGCGCCGTAGCCCCAGTCCTTCGAACCGAACTGCCAGGTGCCGAGCCCGATCACCGACAACCGGACACCGTTGACCTCGACATAGCGCATGAGCGCAGCCTAGGTGACGAGCTTTTCGATGTTCTCGAGCGTCCGCGTCATGCTGGTGAGCGTCTTCTTGCGGGCGGGCGCAACCATCCACTTGAACCGCTCTTGGGAGATATCCCACGACTCGCGCCACGCGCGTTCCGCCGTCGACCGGCTCCAACTCGTAGCGCCAGATGCGCCCGCCCCCGAACTTGCCGCCGATGCCCGGCGGCTTCGACTGCCACGCGATGCGCCGGTTCTCGTCGAACTCGATGATCGTGCTCTCCATCGAATACGGGATACCGAGCTTCATGCTCATCCCGAACTTCGAACCGAGCGCGAGTCGCTGCGACGGCTCCTTCGACGCGACGACCGAACCGGAACCGTCGATGTCGTGATGGCGTGCGGGATCGGCCAGCAGGTCAAAGATCTTCTCGGGCGGCGCGGCAATCACGCGCTCGACACTCTCTACATCGCTCATTGATACCCCTGCGCTTCGAGTGCCTGACGGTACGTCATGGGCAACAGTTCCACCATTTGACCGTCGGGGTCGCGCACGAACACGGCCGCCCCGATGTTGGAACCCTCGACGACCTCGCCGCCGAACTCGACGACGCGCGCGCACGACGCGTCGATGTCGTCGACCGAGACCGAGATGTGGGTGAGACCGGGCTCGTTCATCGTTCGGGCCCGGTAGGGCTGGGTCTGCCCCGCGGCCGCGTAAGAACAGGAGTTCCAGCACGAGCCCGTCGCGCACGAGATACGCGGCAGTCATGCCCACGGGCGGCGTCAGCGACATCAACTGCGCCGATCCCTCGTCCGGCGGCTGGATCTCCCGTTCGACGGCGAAGCCCAACGCTTCGACATAGAAACGCTTCGAGCGTTCGAGGTCGGTGACGCACTGCCCGACGTGGTTGAACGCGAACTCACGACGACTCCTGTTCTTCTTCGACGCGCTCGCAGCGCAGGTGCTTGTCGTCACTCGTCAGGCAGCGGCCGGTCGCGAGTTCGAACTGCCAGTGATGCAGGCTGCAGGTGAGCATGCCGTCGGCGATCTCGCCGAAGCTCGTCAGGTCGGCCTGACGGTGCGGACACAAGCGTTCGATGCGCCAGCCGTCGCGCTCGAAGAACTCGTCGTCGACCTTGCGGCGCTGGCGGTAACAGCGTTCGACGTACGCGATGCGCTCCGGCGACAACGCCTTGAAGAACGTCATCACGAACTCGTTGAAGTTCGCGGGGTCGGGTCGATGCCCGACGAACCGGCACGACAGGAACAACGAGTTGACCCAGTCGTCGGTGTGCGGCGTTCGAGCAACGCCTCGACCAGCGCGCGGTCGACGTCGGCTTTGTAGACGTACGGCTCGCCGTCGCCACACGCGCACTTCGCGATTCGACGAAATCGATGCAGACGTTCGCATCGGGCTCGCCGACGTCGAGCACGACGTTGCCGGCAACACCCGCCGACGTGATCGGCGCCCGCTCGAGCAGTGGTTCGAACCACGGCGCCAGTTCGGCGACCAGATCGCGACGTCGTGCTCGACCAGCTCGCGCGCTCGCGTGCGAGCCATCGCATTCCAGTCGCGCCGCGTATTCGTCGAGATAGGCGGGCTTGTCGGTGAACGGCCGCCGCACCTCCGCATCGCTCGCGGGCTGGGTCACCTTGCACTCGGCGCCGTCGAGCTCCGACGACCGAACCGGGCACGATCAAGTCACCGCGTGTCGATCCCCGCGTCAGCGAGGTAATCGAGAAACACCGCCTGATCGGGAAAGATGTTCGCCGGATCACGGTCGACGTCGTTGAGATACGACAGGTCGTCGTCGAGAAACGCCGGTGGTCCGGCGCACGGGAACACGTGCGCGGCGTCGACCCACTCGATGTACTGGCGCGCGCGCGCCATCTGGTTCACGCGCTTGTTCCCGCGCCAGACTGCTCTTTGAGCTCCGGCGGGAAGTCGTACACGACCGGGTACCAGATCGCGCCCGAGAACTGCACGATCTGCGCGTCGAACGGTCCGAGCGCGCGCAACACGTCGGGATCGCCGGGGCGCGCGTCGTTCTGGTTCAGCACGCGGGCGCTCCCGTCGTCGAGCACGATCAGCGAGTCGCCGAGTGGCCCGTCGGCCGGCGTCGGTGAACGCGAGGATCGTGACCTCGAGCCCGTCGAGGTCGACGGGTTCGCCGTTGCGAGTGTGCACGAAGTGTTCGAAGCCGATCGCTCGCAACTCGCGTTCGAGGAACGGCACGTCGAACCGGGCAGCAGCACCCGTGGCACGCTTGTCGACGTGCGCGGCGAGCCATGCGGGATCGAAATGATCGCGGTGGAGATGCGAGATGTAGACGTAGTCGGGTGCGACGAACGGCTCGGATCGCGAGCGTGTCGTTGCGCGGGAACGGAAACCACGAGCCGAAGTACGCCGGCGTGAACCACGGATCGCACAGGACGGAGCCACCACGCGTCTCGACGAAGAAGCCGACGTGGCCGAGGAACGTGCAACGCACGCGGTCATTCTGACGAATTCCGACCGCCGAGCCCGGCCCGACCGACCGCTCGCCGGCCGCTCTCCGCATCACGCCCGTTCTTCCACATGTTGGTAAGTCGGGTCGGCACCGCCTCTCACCTGCGCACACAGCGATTGCACGGGTGTTCGCAGCGCTGGCGAATCTCTCAGGTTGCGCCTAGTATTTCGGCCAGTACGTCGAGGCCCGACCCCCACTCGGCCCTCGGCTGGGGCCCCGTTTCGGCGGGGCCCCCTTCTCTTTTCGGGCGTTGCTTCTCAGGCAGTCTCTTCCGAGATCTGCGCGTGAAGTTGGTCTCGTGCGCGCGCAACGCGCGACCGGATCGTGCCGACGGGAACGCGACAAACCTCGGCCGCGTCCGCGTACGAGAGCCCGACGATCTGTGTGAGCACAAACGCTTCGCGCCGCTCGGGCGCCAGCGAGTCGACGAGCATCGCGTACGCGACCCGGTCGCCGGGGTCGGCCACGAAGTGCTCCCGAGCGAACAACGCGTCGAGCGCGCGGCGACGGCGGGCAGCACGCACTGCGTCGGCGCACACCCGCCGCGCAATCGACAACAACCAGGTGCGCAGGCTGCTTCGGCCTTCGTAACGTTCAAGTGAGCGCAGCGCACGCAGATACGTGTCTTGCACGAGGTCGTCGACATCGGTCCCGCGCCCGAGGTACGCGCAGTACCGCCACACATGGGGCTGGGTCTCGCGCACGATCGCGGCAAGGGCGAGTCGGTCACCGGCGATCGCGCTACGAACGAGCTGCAGATCGTCGGTCACGCCCGATGCTAAACACACAAGCCTGGGATTCTCGGGAACTCGCGGCGTGCGGGCGGCGACGTATGGAGCATGGATTGCCGCACCATCCGTGAATCGTGTTCGGCGTTGCTCGACGGCGAGGACGCCTCGTTGCCAACGTCCGTCCTGACCAACCACCTCGACGGCTGCGCGCCCTGTCGGGACTTCGTCGAGGATGCGCGCGCCCTTCGTCAAGCGATACGGCAGGAGCGGCCGAACGGCCCCGATCTGACGACGCGCATCCTGGCGGCGGCACGAGAACAACGGCATCCCCGTCTCCGCGAGGTCACGGTGCTGCGGCTCGGGCTTGTCGCGGTTGCGCTCGCCCAACTCGCGCTTGCCGTACCCGGTCTGGTGTACGGGAGCGACGAGGGCGCGCCGATCCACATCGCGCACGAAGTCGGTGCGTGGGATCTCGCCCTCGCGATCGGCTTCCTGTTCGCGGCCTGGCGGCCACTTCGTGCGGTCGGGCTCTTGCCCTTCGTCGCGGCCCTTTCGGCCGGGCTCTTGCTTACGGCGGTGATCGACGTGGTGCACGGCCGAGCGGTCGCGATCACCGAAACCACGCACCTGCTCGAGCTCCTCGGGACGCTGCTGCTTTGGATGCTTGCATCGCCGCGACCCGTCGTGCGCCGGGACCTTCAAGTCGTATAAGCCTTCGGGAACTTTTTCGTCGTGTCAGACGACAAGTGCCACGACACGACAACAAGAGAGGAGCCCTCGTGCGGCGGATAGGAACTGCGATCGTCATGGTGTTCGGGGCGGTGCTATTGACCGCTGCGCCGGCGTGGGCGCACGTCACCCTCGATCCGAACACAGCCGTGAAGGGCAGCGACGCGGTCCTGCACTTCGTGGTGCCGAACGAGATGGACAACGCGACCACCGTGAAACTGCAAGTGCAGTTCCCGCACGATCACCCGATTCCGGAAGCGCTGATTCAGCCGGTTGCCGGTTGGAACGCCGATGTCACGAGTTTCCACACGACGCAGCCGGTGCAGACCGACGATGGTCCGGTGAACGACGCGGTCGACACGGTCACGTGGTCCGCGACGGGAACGGGCATCGCCGTCGGCGATTTCCAAACGTTCGCGGTTTCCGTCGGCCTGCCCGACGACACCGACTCGCTCATGTTCCCGGCGATCCAGACGTACAGCAACGGTCAGAAGGTCAGCTGGATCGAAACGACGCCGCCCGGCGGCCAAGAACCCGATCACCCGGCGCCGGTGCTCACAATGACGAGTGGTGACGAAGCTGCGTCGACGACGCCGACCACTGCCGCAGGGTCACCCACCGTTCAGGTGACGACCGCGAAGAAGAGTGAGGTCGACAACGCCAAGACGATCGGGATCATCGCGTTGATCGTCGCGGTCGTCGCCCTGATCTTCGGGATCCTCGGCTTCGTGTTCGGGCGGCGCAAGACCGCGGCCTGACGCCCGCGCCCGGCGCGAGAACGGCATGCTCATTCGTAAGGAATGAGTACCCGTAGCTTTTCGCTGTTCTTTGCGCTCCTGACGTTCGCGTGTTGGGCCGCGATCCTCGTGATCGCGGCCCTGTACGTAGCGCGCCGGCGCGATCCCGACGGCGAGCTCGCGCGGATCTACGACGACATCGCCCGGGTCGCGCTCCCGCTCGCCGCGCTCGTCGCGTGCGGCACGATGGCGGGAAGCCTCTACTACTCGCAGGTCGCGCACTTCGTGCCGTGCGCGCTGTGCTGGTATCAGCGGATCGCGGCGTATCCGCTTGCGATCATCTTGGTTGTCGCGTCGTTCCGGCGCGATCGCAACGTCTGGTGGTACGTCGTTCCGCAAGCGGTGATCGGCGCCGGATTCGCCGTCTACCACACGCAACTTCAAGCGTTCCCGAGCCAGCACTCGTCGTTCTGCACCATCAGCGAACCGTGCACCACACGATACGTCTGGGAGTTCGGTTTCGTTTCGCTCCCGCTTATGGCGCTCACAGCTTTCGTGACGATAATCACGTTCGTATTGGTCGCGAGATCGGTACCGGAGCAAGCGTGAGCACGAAGACCCAACCCGCGAAACGGAAACCGACTCGCCCGTCCAACAACCGCACGCGCCAGGCGCGCGCCGCGCAACAATCACATGCGACGCGCTGGATCATCATCGGCGTCGTGTTGGTGATCGTCGTTGCAGTCGTCGTCGCGGCCGTCGGCGGCAGTGGGTCCTCGTCGAGTTCGGGACCGCTCCGGTCGCCCGCGCCGGCCGCTCTCGTCGCGCAGGTCACGGGTGTCAACGACGCGACGATCAACGCGGTCGGGGCCGGGACCACGACGCAGGGTCCGCAAAAAATCACCGCGCCTGCGCTGACCGAAAACGGAAAGCCCGTAGTGCTCTACATGGGCGCCGAGTACTGCCCCTACTGCGCGGCCGAACGCTGGGCGATGGTAAACGCGCTGTCGCGTTTCGGGACGTTCAGCAATCTGCAGACGACACACTCCGCCGTCAACGACGGGAACATTCAGACGTTCTCGTTCTACGGCGCGACGTACACGAGCAAGTACCTCGCCTTCCAGAGCGTCGAGCTCGAGACCAACACGAGCAAAGCGTTGGAGACGCCGAACGCGGAGCAGAGTCAGCTCATGACGACATATGACGCGCCGCCGTACACGTCGCAAAACGGAACGATCCCGTTCATCGACATCGGCGGGAAGTATCTCGTGAATGGTGCGTCATACGACGCGAGCGTCCTCTCGGGAAAGTCGGCTGACGAGATCGCGGCCGCACTCTCGAATCCGAACTCTGACATCGCGAAAGCGGTCGTCGGCACCGCGAACGCGCTCACTGCCGCGATCTGCAAGATCACGAACAATCAGCCGGCGTCGGCATGCGCCAACCCCGCGGTCGCGAAGATCGCGGCGCAGCTCTAACGGCTACGACTCTGAGATCGTCACCTTCGTCATCACGACGGGCGTGTTCGGCTTGTTGGTATCGGGGTCGGCGGGAACCGCGGCGATCTTCTGCGCAACGTCCATGCCCGACGTCACTTGACCGAACCGTGCGTACTGCGGCGGGAGCGATTCGCCTTCGGGCCCGATGACGATGAAGAACTGGCAGTCGAACGTGCCGTCGGGATCGGTTCCGGTCTTCGCGGCTGCGAGCGATCCGAGCGGGTAGCCGTCCTTCGGCGTTTCACCGACGACCGGCGGGGTTCCGGAACCACCGGTGCCGTCACCGTTCGGGTCGCCACCTTGGATCACGAAGTCGGGGATGACGCGGTGAAACGTCAGCCCGTTGTAGAAACCCTTGTTCGCAAGCTCGATGAAGCGGCCCGCGGCAATGGGCGCGTTGGCGGTGTCGAGCTTGATCACGATCGTGCCCATGGTCGTCACGATCGTGGCGGTCGCGGGCTTGCCCGCCACCGCCGGCTTGGCGGCGGGACTGGCCGAAACCGTCGTCGTGGTCGCCGCGGGTTGGGTCGAGACGCTGGCCTTCGAACTACTGCTGCACGCGGCGAGCACGGCGACGAGTCCGACGAACAACACGAGCGATCGGCGCACGACCACGACTCCCAAGGTCCGGGCGGAAAGGCCCGATTACCCTATTTCGGCCCGTGCCTCTCCGTGCGCATCGAGCGCCGCCTGCCACGGAGAAAGATCGAGCGTGGGATACCGCTCCGCCGTCACACTGAGAAGTTCCTGGGTCCAGACCGGATGGCCCGGCTTCGGAAAACCGAAGACCTCGAGTTGGCGCGGTGTGCATTCGCCGACGAGCTGCGTCCAGTTCGGGTGCGTCGACCGCGACTGGTAGCCCGTGTAATTGATCCATTCGTAGTCGGCCCGCTTGAAGCTGGCGTTGAAGAAGAAGCGCGACCCGCCCGGGCGCGTCATGTTGACCGCGCGGTGGAAGACGTCGTTGCGATACGCGAGGAGCGATCCGCGCACGCCGCGCGCCGGCTGTTCGCGCGCGTACAGCTCGGCGCCGTTTTCGGGCACATAGATGTTGTTGAGTGAGACGCCTTCGGGATACGGCCGCGAGACGAAGTGCGTCGGCGCGGTGTCGTCTTCGACATCGGAGAGATAGAGGAACGTTTCGAGGTGCCACCACGGTGGCCCCGATGCGGGTGGCGGCGGCAAGAAACCGTGATTGCGATCGGTGTGCAACGGCTGTTCGTAGTTTGCGCTTCCGGTGTACTTCGCCGATGCCTGGCATTGATAGAGCCGGATGTCGGGTGTGGCGAGCGCCCGTTCCGCGAAATCGAGAATGGACGGATGACAGGCGAGCCGGTTCACTGCACCGCTGCCGTAGAAAGGAAACTCGGCGCCCCAGCGGTGTTGCTCGGGCCGGAACACGGGCCCGGTTTCGGGCAGCGGCGGATAGCCCCTGCGTAAGTCTTCGTTGGTCTTTCCGGCCGGCGTGTACTTCACCGGATCGGAGTGGTACTTCTCCGGACGCGGGAACACGTTGAACAGGTCTTCGAGCGCGGCCTCGACCTCGCCCGCGTCGATGAGGCCTTCGACGACGACCCAACCATCCGTTTGCCACCGCTCGACTTCGTCGTCACGGGCGATTCTCGAGGTCACGCGTGTCAGCTTGCCACGCGCGGCGCCCCCGGTTATCCGGCCACCTGGCCGCGCGGTGACTGCCACGCGGTCAGATCGTCGGCGGGATAATCGCCGACGTCGGCAGTGCGGCGCGGGACGCCCAGGAGGTAGCCCTGCGCGAAGTCGCAGCCCAGGGTGCGCAGCGCGTCGAGTTGCGCGGGCGTTTCCAGCCCTTCGGCGATCGCAGTCATGTCGAGCGCGTGGGCGAGCGTCACGATCGCTTCGACGATGCTCGTGTCTTCGGGTTCGGTGCCGAGCCCGTCGACGAAGGTGCGGTCGATCTTCAACGTCTCGACCGGCAATCGCTTCAAGTAGCTCAACGACGAAAACCCGGTACCGAAGTCGTCGACACACAAGTGCACACCGAGGTCGCGCAGTTGGTTGAGCGTCGTCATCACCGCGACCGTGTCGGCCATGAGGCTGTCTTCGGTGATCTCGAGCCACACGGCGTCGGGCGCGATCCCGGTGCGTTGCAGCACCCGCTCGACGGTCTTCGTCAACGACGGGTCTGCGATCTGGCGCGGCGAGAGGTTCACGTTGACGCCGAGCGGCGTCGTGCGATGCTCCGGCTTGCGGCACGTCTGCCAGTGCGCGACTTGTTCGCACGCGGTTTCGAGCACCCACGCGCCGATCCTGACGATGAGCCCGGTCGCTTCGGCGAGGTGAATGAACTCGCCCGGATTCAGCA
Organism: uncultured Actinomycetes bacterium; assembly: GCA_963841195.1. Lineage (GTDB taxonomy): Bacteria > Actinomycetota > Acidimicrobiia > IMCC26256 > PALSA-610 > CAWJBX01. The sequence continues at coordinate 188,459 of CAWJBX010000010.1, forward strand.
GGCCCCGCACCGGGTGGTTCCAGCGCAACAACGCCTCGAAACCGATAACGCGCCCGGTTCGCAGTTCCGTGATCGGTTGGTAGTGCAACTCGAGCTCGTCGCGTTCGATCGCGCGGTGCAGTTCGTTGCCGGTGCGCAGCATCGTGACCGCGGCACCGTCCTGGTCGGGCTCGAACACTTGAATGCGCGCCCGGCCGTCGTTCTTGGCGCGATACATCGCGGCGTCCGCGTGTTGGAGCAATGTCTCGGCGGTGTCACCTTCGTTCGAGAACGCGATGCCGATGCTCGCAGAGACGAAGACCTCGCCTTCGACGAGGATGACCGGCTTTTCGAGCGCGTCGTTCACGCGCTGGGCGACATCCATACCGACCGCGACGCTGGGCACATCCCGGCACAACACGACGAACTCGTCGCCACCGAAACGGGCGACGACATCATCGGGTCGCAGCGCGCTGCGCAGCCGCTGTGCGATCGTCATCAACAGCTCGTCACCCGCCGCGTGCCCGAGGCCGTCGTTCACCAGCTTGAAGTGGTCGAGGTCGATGAAGAGCACTGCGACCCGTTGCCCGCCGCCCGTCTCCTCGAGCGCAAGCGACACGTGATCGGTCAGCGTTGCGCGGTTCGCGAGGCCGGTCATCTGGTCGTGCGCCGCTTGATAGGCCAGGCGGTCGCCGAGCGTTTTGCGTTCGGTGATGTCTTCGAGCTGCCCGATCAGCGTCTCCGGCCGGCCTTCTTGGTCTCGGATCACCGACACGCTGAGCGACGTCCACACGATCGTGGCGTCGGACCGGAAGTAGCGCATCTCGAGTTGGTACGACGGGATTTCGCCCGCGCACAACTGGAGCCGAAGCCGTTCGCTGGCTGCCCGGTCCTCCGGCACGGTCAGGTCGAGCATCCCGATGCCGACGAGGTCGTCGCGATCCCGGCCGAGCAACGCCGCGAGCGAATGGTTGGCGCGCAACACGTAGCCGGTGAGATCGGTCACCACCATGCCGATCGGTGCATCGTCGAACGCATGCCGGAACGCTTCTTGCGCTTCACGCAGGGCGACGTCCGAGTGTTTGCGTTCGGTGATGTCGCGCAGGTTTGCGACCCAGCCGCCGACATCGGAGTCTTCACGAAGATCGGTCACGGTGACGTCGAACCACCGCCACGAGCCATCCGCGTGCAGCATGCGAATTTCGATGGCGCTGCGCGTGCTCGAGTATTCCATGTCGGCCAGCGAGACTTGGAGCAACTCGGCATCCTCGGGGTGCACGAGCTGAAGGCTCGACGCGCCGACTGCTTCATCGAGCGAGTAGCCGAGGAGCGACTCGTACGCGGGACTCAAGTAGTCGACGTTCGAGTGGGGACCGACAACCATGATGATGTCAGCTGCGTTCTGCACCAGCGCCTTGAATCGCTCTTCGCGCTTGCGCACTTCTTCTTGCGCGCGTTCGGCGGCCGTGATGGTTCGCTCGAACTCTCTGATCGTGAGCGCGACGCCGAGCGCCGACAACACCGCGAGTCCGTGGACGAGCGGCGAGCTGACGAGGGACGGTGCGAGGCCGGTCGCGATCGCAATCTCGCCACACGCCAGTGCGACTGCGCTCAAGATGATGGCGGGAAGGAGGGCGCGCGAGCCGGCGACCCGCAAACTTTCGACCGCGCCGAAGGCAAGCCCGATGCCGAGCGTCGGCCCCCAACCGATCGTGTACATGACGAACGTGATCGCGCCGAGCTGCATCGCCATCTTCGCCCACAGCCGCCAGCCGCCCTGTGCCGTTTCCCAGAGCGCGTCGCCCAAGCACACGATGACCAAGCAGCCGCCGAGGACGACCACGAGCGCCCACGCCGGAACGGGGGCAATCACTCCGAGCTCGTGCGCGAGTTCGAACGCCAGGGCGACGATGACGATCGTCGGGATCACGATCGGGTCCAGCAGGCGCGCGCGGAGACGCGTTCGTAGGGGCGACAGCGCGTCCTCGGCCACGTGCGGATATCGACGCGTCCGAGGGCGCACCTGAGGGCGAGGCGACAGCGCAGCGACCGGAGGGAAGCGGAGCGTGGAGCCGACCCGGGAAAATGGGCGCGGAAACCCGCCCGGGAGGCGCCTCCCGCCTAGCTCTTGATGTCCTTGCGGCTGAAGGAAACGATCGCGACTGTGCCGAAAATCACGAGATAGGCGACCTGCACAAGGATGCCGGCGATCATGTCGTGCGAGTACGTGTTGGCAGTGAACATCGACGTCCACGACGTGAGGTAGTGGGTCGGGAAGAAGTAGCGAATCCGACCGAACTGCGAGATGCCGTCGAGCACTTCGGACACGATGTAGACGCCGATCGTGGCGCCCATGGCACCGACCGGTACGTCGGTCAGGGTCGATGCGAGCATGCCCAGTGCGAGCAGCGCGGTGTAACCGAACGCCGTGTACGCGGTGGCAATGCCGACTCGCAACAGCAGCGTTTGTTCCGAAAGCGAGATTGGGTTGATGAACTGCTGCGCAAACGAGGGAACGATGTCGTTCGTCGACACCGGGTGGGCACCGAACAAGATGACGCCCCCGATCAAGGCCGCGATCGTGACGAGCACCGTGCACGCCCAGATCAGCACACCGGCGACGAACGCTTTGGCAATGAGCAGCTTCGTGCGCGATACGGGCCGCATCAGCACGTAGCGCAGGTTGCCCCATGCCGCGTCGCCGGCAACCGAGTCGCCCGCCAGCATGCCGGCGATCACGACCAGCAGGAATCCACTCATCACGCTCAACACCGCGGCCGGAACGAGGAGACCGCTCTGGTGCGCGAGGCGGAACAAGCCCTCGCCTTGGTCACCGTTGCGGTCGACGCGAGTTCCACGCGCATGGACTGCGATGACGATCAGGGTCGGAATGCCGACGAGGACGAGGAACACGACGAGCGTGCGCGTACGCCGTGTGGCCTTCACGAACTCGGTTCGGATGAGCGGGATCACTGCGGTTCCACTTCGCGCGTCGCGAGCAAGTCGAGGAACGCGTCTTCGAGCCGCTGGGTCGGCATGATCGTCTCGAGTTTGAATCCCGCACCGATCAGCGCGGCCGCGAGATCAGAGCGGGCTGCGTGACTGGTGTCGACGACGAGACCGTCGCCCTGCGGCGCGACCTTCGCGACCCCCGGCAACGACGCGAGCAGTTGGCGCGCCCGCTCGCGATCGTCGACCTCGACGTACACGGAACCGTTCGTACCGACAAGATCACTCACCGAACCTTGTGCGATCAGCCGACCGCGATTCATCACGACGACGTTGGTGCACGTCTGTTCGACTTCGCTCAGGTGATGACTCGACAACAACACCGTCGCGCCACTCGCACTCAGACGACCGATGAGCTCGCGAATCTCGCGGATCTCACCCGGGTCGAGGCCGTTCGTCGGTTCGTCGAGCACGAGCAGCTCGGGCCGTCCGAGCAGCAGGCGGGCGAACCCAAGCCGCTGCTTCATGCCCTGGCTGTACGTCCGCACTTGACGATCGATGGCTTTCCCGAGGCCGGCGACTGCGAGCGCGCTGTCGAGATCGGCGTCGCGCATCTTGGCGCCGCCGGCTTCCCACCACAGCTTCAAGTTCCGCATCCCCGAGAGGTGCGGTACGAACGCCGCCTGTTCGACCATCGCACCGACGCGCGCGAGTTCTCGCACGCCCGGAACGACCCGCGTCCCGAAGAGACGCGCTTCGCCACGGGTCGCCCGCTCGAGCCCCATGAGCACGCGCAAGGTCGTGGTCTTGCCCGCGCCATTCGGCCCGAGCAAGCCGCACACTTCGCCGGGACCGACCGAGAACGAGAAGTCTTCGACCGCGTTCACCGGCCCGAACGACTTCTCGAGTCCGATGACATCAACGACTGCGGACATCAAAAGGCACCATACGCGGCAGCAGCGCCGGCCGGGTATGCACCCGGGCCGACGCCGCCACCTCAGGGGCTGGACCGAACTACGTGATGATCAGCTGCGGCGCGAGCGACGGGTCGCCCTTCGCGGCCGCACCTTGCACCGAGTAGAAGAAGACGGTTCCGCTCCCGGAATCCTTACGGATGAACCAGGTCATGAACGTCGTGTCCTTCGGACCGAGGCCCTTCAACACGTCGGCCGTGACGTCGAAGTCGATCTTCGTGCCGTTCGGCATGTTGTTCATGATGAGCGGCGTCGAGTCGGTTCCCGGACCGTCGTGCGACAGACCCGCGTTCCAGAAATCGCTCTGCGGGCAGTCGATCGCCTGGTTCGAGATGTCGGGGTCGATGGCACAGTCCCACGTGACACCCGCACCGGAACCGCGCGGGTTGTTGAGGATCGGGAAGTTGTTGCCGTTGCCTTCCGGCGGCGTGTTCGTCGGGTTCGGGAAGCCGCTGCCCCACCGTTCCCAACCGTCCTCGAGACGGTGCACGGTGTCGACGCCACCCTTTACCGGCCACTGGCTCGGCGGGTCCGGGCAGAAGTTCATGTCGCCCGGCGTGTTGCACACCGTCAACTCGAGCACCGCGTGGTGCACAGTGGCGAGGTTGAGCGCGTGTTCGTCGAAACCGACGACGCTCGCAACTTGGTAGTGCGTTTCCAGCGAGTTGTTCGCACCGTTGTTCTCGACCTTCTGGCCGTGCAACAACGTCGCGTCCTTCTCCGCGGCGCCGCCATTCGTCTGTCCGGTCGCTTCGCTCTTCACGACGACACCGTGTTCGATGTCGACCTGGCCGCCGGCCCACAAGTGGCCGAGCACCGATGCCGTCGAACCACCCGAGCCGATGTGGATACCACCGTTCGGTGCGAAGACGTCGCCGATCCACTGCGAGCCACCACCGGCGCGCACCGTGTTGTGGTCGTCAGTGCCTTGCGCTTCGAGCGTGAAGTCGGTGTTGGTCAGCGTGTTCGGGAGCACCGTCACGCTGCCGAACGTCACCGTGCCGCAGACGAACACGTGAACGCCGGGCACCGCGTTGATCACCGAACCACTTCCACCACTGATCGAGTTGAAGGAGTAGTTCCCCGGCGCGGTGAGGTTCAGCGTGAAGTTGCCACCGAACGACCAGTTGCCGTTCATCGAACCGGGCGCGGGCGTCTTCGACACACCGTTGCCACCGTTCTGGTCGGGCGCCGCGATCGGGCAGCCACCCGGAATCGGAGTCGGCGCGGGCAAGCTGGGCAACTGCGGGTCGCCCACGACTTGGCTACCAATGGTCGCGCCGGCACCGAGGTTCACGGTCGTTCCGGCGGGGTGCGTCAGCGTGCCTTCGATGTGCGCGTTGTTGTCGAGGCGCGTGTTGCCACCGATGCGCGCATCACCGACGAGGCCCTTCGAGGCGTCACCGATGATCTGCGCTTGCCCGTTCATACGGAGCGCCAGGTTGTTGATCGGGTTGTTGTTGAAGTCGCCGACCAAGCCGATGACCGTCGAACCGACACCGATGGTGACCCCGTCGGTCCCAAGGATGACGTATTGATTCAACGCCGGCGGCGGCGGTCCCGCCGAGGCGGGTGTCATGGTGACCGCGATCGCTACCGCACTGGCAACGAACGCGATCGCCGAAACGATCGAAATTCCTCTTCGCATTGATCCGGCCCCTTTGGATCGCGTGTCACTACATCGCATGTGATGCGCGGGCGGCTTCGATCGACCGAATGCTTCGGCCTGAGGCTCCCCCACGAGTCCCGGCGGCATCCGTGCCAGAACATGCCGCGCGTCCACGGCGGCAAGAGTGTTCAACGTTCCGCGCGCGGGGTTCGTTGACGTGCCCGTTCGATTGCCTGCGATTTCCAGCCACATCCTTTTGGCGTAACTGTTCGCGCCGTACGATTACGCCGTGCTGCATGCAGTGATCAGTCAGGTCAGCGACGCAACGACAACAACGACGACACACTTCAATTCGGGGATCCTCGTCGTTGCGCTGCTCGTGCAACTGGTGTTCGCACTGCTTCCCGCGTGGCTTGCCGGGCGCAAGGGCTACTCGTTCGCGTTGTTTTATCTGTTCGGTTTTTTGTGCTGGCTGCCGGCAGTCATCACCGCAGCAGTCATCTCCGACAAGAAGGTGACCCCGGGCGGCTTTGGCTACGCCTACGGGCCGACGACGTCACCGGTGTGGACGACACCAGGTCTGACACCGGCGCCAACCGCGCTGCCGCCCGCGGGCTGGTATCCCGATCCGGGTGGCACGCCCAAGCAGCGTTACTGGGACGGCAACAGCTGGACCGAACACCTGAACTGAACACGCGCAAAGGCGTTTAGCGCAGGCCCGCGTCCGGGTTGGATGTGCACTCGGGCACGATGCGAGTGCCGGCGTCGCGCAGCTGCGCCTCTTCGGCCACTGTCGGTTCGCGATCGAGCAGCCCGAGAACGATCTTGGCGATCGCAGGCGTGTTCATGAGCAGACGCGCAGTACAGCGAGCGCTCGCAGGCGAGATCTTGTTTTGGGCAAGGCCCTCGGTGAACTGCGTACGCGCCAGGAGGAAATTGTCGGCGGCCACGAACCGGGCATGCGACGGCGGGGCCACCTTCGGCCCCGGATCGCAGGCGGTCAGCCTCACGATCTCGCCTTGGGTCGTGACGTGGGCGCTGGGATGCGATCGCGCCCACTTGCGCAGGGCCGGCGCAAGTGAAGCGTCGCTCGGCGAATGCGGCACGAAGTTCACGGCCTCGCAGATCTTGCCGTTGCGCGTGTACGTCAACGAGCTCGTGCCGTCGACGACGTCGGCGGCGTGCAACGCCTGCGCAGGTGAAAGGGTCGCGGCGAGCATCGGGTAGAGCTCGAACGCGCTCACCGTCTGCTGATCTCCTTCGCTGATACGACGCGCGCCGTCGGGAAGCTCCGGCGCGGTAACCGACCGCGGCGGCGTGAGCAGGGCGGGCTCGATCAGGATGCGCGCGCCGGGCGTGGGGCCGGTCAGCGCGTTGTCGACCGAGAGATTGCCACCGGTGTCGAAGAGGATGTTCGATGTCGCGGGGCCGAATTCGTACGGTGCTTGGAAGATGAACTCCAACATGTCGGGCACCGACGAGTCGGCGGAATCGGCGGCTGAAGCCGACGCATTGTTCTCGCGGATGTACTCGCGTTGTTGCGCCGCGGTCAGCCCTTTCAGGTAGTCGTCTTGGATGCGAACCGCGTCACCTTCGACGAGCGCGGTATATGCCTCGGGGTCGCCCGTCGTCGATTCGGCAGCCCGGCGTTGGATTGCATCCAAGTTGAAGTGTTGGTCTTGCAACACGTGCGTGAGTTCGTGCGCGACGGTGACCTGATGCTCGACATCGAACGTCGTTCCGTTGACGAACACTTCCTTGGCCGTGTTGCTGTAGAACGCGGCGATGTCGGACTCGGCTTGCGTCTTCGACGCTTGGGCCAAGTCGTCGTTGCCGCCGATGAATCCGAGCGCACGGCCGGTCGCGCCTGCGATCGCGAACGACTCGCGATCCGACGCGCTCAACGACGGATCCTTGCCTTCGACCGCTTGCGTGAAGTCGTGCGGGTTCAGGAAGCGCACCTGCACCGGATGCACGAAGTTGAGGCCGCGCAGTTGCTCGACTTTGTCGGCAATCGGCGCAACACGCGGATCCCACTGGCTCGGATACCACGATTTCGACGGCACGAGGGCGATCAACGCGATCGCCGCGATCAACACGAGCCCGGTGATGATGATGCCCTTCATGGGTGTGGTGTCGCGCGGCGCGGACGGCGGCAGCGGAGGTGGCGCACTCCAAATAGGCGTGGTCATCGTGTTCTCATCGGCCGCCGGTTACTTGATCACGATGGGATTCAGCGGTGAACCGCTGGCGCCGACGATGGGAAGCGGCGCTGCAACGAACATCGCGGCGTACATCGCGTCCGCTGCGCAATCGTCGGCGAGTTCGTCGAGATCGAACAGTTCGCCGACGAGCAGGCCGAGATCACGCAGCGCGGCCACGTGCCACGTCAGAAATTCGTCGCCGGGCTCGGGTGGCACCACGGAACAGGCCGCGGTGTCGGTTGCGATCATCGCGACGTCGTGGTCGTGCAACCAGGGGATCGCGCGCGTCGAAATTCCCGGCTCGGCCCGCGCCGCCCGCTCGGGTGAGCTCGCGGGGAGCTGCATCTTCCAACCGAGGTGACCGGTGCGCACGAGGACGATGTCGCCCGCTTGCGGTTCGACGCCCTGCGCCCGCGCCGCGCCGTCGAGTTCGTCGGGACCGACGGGGAAGCCGGGCTCGCAGTGTTCGACGCCGAGGTGACGGGCGACGTCGAGGAGCAGCGCACGACCCACGATGCCGGCGCGCGCGAGATGGTGCACGCCGAGTCGACGTGCCCCGCCGGTCGCGGTGACCAATCCCGCCCAGTAGCCGTTGTACAAGGTGTGCTCGCCACCGACGTGGCCGAAGCCGTCGAGTTGGGTCGACGCTTGCAAGGCCATGACGACGTAGTCGTCCGACACCTGATACTTGTCGCCGCCGCGACCGCTCCCGAGCACGCCGTCGCCGGCCGCGAAATTGTAGAGATGCAGCGGCTCGGCGCGATAACCGCCGGGTGTCGGCGGACCGATCGCCAAGCCGAGCGAAAACCGCTTCCCGGTTTTCACCAGCGCGGCCGCCTGGGCGACGCGCTCGGCCGTCAGATGGTTGGCGGTTCCGAGCTGGTCGTCGTCACCAAATCGGCCCCAGTTGTTCAGCTCGCCGGGCCGTGCGCCGACAACCTTTCCCCGCGTGTCGACGCGGTATCCGGGGGGATTCCAGCCAGCAAATGGTTGATCGGCGATTTCACGCATGGTGCGGAACGTATCCGCGCGAAATATGCTTGCAAAACGGGGCGAACGTGCCGGTTGAAACTGGCACGAGCATGGAAGCAACGGATCCCAGGAAGGGAACCTGATGACGCGCTCGTCCCTCCACCGCAAGCGTTACGTCGTCGCGCCGATCGCGGCGCTCGTCGTCGCAATCGGTCTCGCCCACGCGGCGGTCGGCACGACCCCGGCCAACGTGCACTTCACACCGGCGGGGACGATCGCGTTGCCCGGCCGCGGCCTCGCGCTGACGTGGTCGCCGGCCGGTGACGCGCTCGCGACTGCGGGCCACTTCGCGGACAGCAGCGACCACGAGCGCTACGACACGCGCGTCGCGTCGGTGCGATCGATGACGCTCACGAAATCGTTCGACTGTCACTACTGGTGGACCGTCTCCGAAGCGTGGCAGCAGAACCCGTATCTCGGGAACGTGATCGCCGACGGCGGCGGAGACCACAGCGTGAAGATCTGGAATGCCGCGGGCACGGGGAGCTCGCGCTGCAAGTCGCCCGGACAGTTCTCGACGAGCGACGGCGGCGTCCACGCGTTCTACAACATCAACGGCTGGGTGACGTCGCTCGCGTTTTCGCCCGACGGGCGTTACCTCGCGGGCGCAAGCCGCGATCGCACCGTTCGCATCTGGCAGATCGCACCCGGACCGGACCAATACCAAGTCGTGAAGCTTTGGTACGACAAGTCCGCCGGCAACTTCCTTTCCGTGCGCTGGTCGCCCGACGGCACGCGCCTCGTGACCGGCGACCGATCGGGCCGCGTCGCGGAATGGTCGTTCAACGCCGCGCACGATCGTTGGGACGAAGCGACGATCGCCGCGTTCGCGAAAATCGGCTGGGCGGGGCAGCCGCAATACTTCGCGCAGCACGCGTCGCAGCTCGCGGGAACGATGTTGTGGAGCGAAACTATGCCGAAGAGCCAGGTATGGAACGCGCGGTACTCGCCCGACGGGACGAAGATCGCGGCCGCGACCTCTACCGGTCTACTTTCGGTCTACACGGCCCGAACCGGCACCGTGTTGTACAGAACCCACGCGGGCGACGTACACAAACCGACGCGGCACAACGGCCAACCGGCGTACACGGCGCTGTACGGACTGGACTGGAGTCCTGACGGAACACTCATCGCTGCCGGCGCGGGTGACAAGAACGTCTACATCTTCACGGCCGCGACCGGCGCGCTGTACGACACCCTCGTCGGCCACGACACGATCGTGACCGCGGTCGCCTGGTCGCCGAACAGCAGGGTGCTCGCGTCGACTGCGGGCGGGCCGCTCCTCAACGAGTCCCTCAACGGCGTCAGCAACGGTCCCGACGACGCCGTCCACCTCTGGCTACGCCACTGAATACCCCGAAGGCCCGGCCGCGCCGAATTGTTAGCGTGGTGGGTCTGATGGTCCTGCAGGCGATCAAGCGCACATTCAGTTCGCTCGACACGCACAACTACCGCCTGTATTTCACCGGCAACGTCATTTCGCACATCGGCGGGTGGATGCAGACGATGGCGGAAGCGTGGCTGGTGCTGTCGTTGACGCACTCGGGCGTTGCGGTCGGCGCGACGTTCGCGTTCCGGTTCCTGCCCGTCACGCTCTTCGGACTCTGGGGCGGCACGCTTGTCGATCGTTTCGAACGGCGGCGCGTGTTGCTCATCACGCAGTCGCTGATGGCATTGCTCGCGGTTGCGCTGTGGTTGATCGTGCTGACCGGCGTCGTGCAGGTGTGGATGGTTTTCGGGCTCGCGATCGCGCTCGGCTGTGTCACGGTCGTCGACGAGCCCGCCCAGCACGCGTTCGTCGAAGAGATGGTCGGGCGCGACAAGTTGGCCAACGCGGTCGCGCTCAACAGTTCGGTCATGAACTCCGCGCGCATCACCGGTCCCGCGCTGGCGGGAATCATCATTGCCCTCGCCGGAGTTGCGTGGGTCTTCTTCCTGAACGCGGTGTCGTTCCTTGCCGTCGTTTGTGCGCTGCTGGCGATGCACAAGGCTGCCTTGCGGCGCCCGCTACCGGCAGCCAGTCGGCCGCGCGTGCGTGAAGGGCTCGCGTACGCGTGGAGCATCGTCGACATCCGCACGACGATTGCGTTGGTCGCGGTCGTCGGCACGCTCGTCTACAACTTCCCGACATTTCTGACGCTCTTCGCGAGCGACACCTTTCACGGTGGCGCCGGGCTCGCCGGTTTCCTCATGGCGATCCTCGGCATCGGAACCGTGATCGGCGGTCTCGTCGCCGCGCACCGCGCCAGCCCGACGCGACGCATGGTGATCCTCGCGGCCGCGATGTTGGGCACTGCGCTCACCATCGCAGCCGCGCTGCCCACGCAGATCCTCTTCGAGGTCGCGCTCGTTCCGGTGGGCGCGCTCGCCGTGTTCTTCGGCTCGACCGCGAACGGCCACATGCAGATGTCGTCGCGTCCCGACCGGCGCGGGCGCGTGATGGCGATCTACACGCTGCTCACACTCGGCACCACCGTGATCGGCGGCCCGTTGGTCGGTTGGGTGTGCGGACGCTTCAGCCCGCGGGCCGGCTTTGCGCTCGCGGGCGTCGTCACCGCGGGCGTTGCCTTGCTGTTTGCCGCGCCCGCTTACGTGCGCATTCGCCGCGCCGAACCAGCGTCGGCGACGGCTCCGGCACCGGTCAGCGCGCAATAGCGCGAACAGAACTGCACCATCTGATGGCGCAGTTTTTCCCTCCATACGAAACTTTCTGCGCCATGTGATGGAACGGTTTTTGTCGCAGCACGCAAACGGCGCGCCCTTGCGGGCGCGCCGTCGCGTCATCGCATCAAACGAGATGCATCAGGTATTGACGCACGGAGCCTTCACACCGTGCACCTGAATGTTGAAGTCGCTCTGCAAGCTCTTGGCCCAGAAGTGCCCGGTCAGGTCGGTGCCGTGACCGAGGTTGATCTGGTTGTTCGGTGCCCAGAACGTCCCCGCGACAGTGCCTTCGCGGCCGAACGTCACGGCAATCTTGCCGCCGGTGCCGTCACCCCGAACGAAGAACTGCGCGTTGGCCGACGGACCAACCGTGCCGCCGTTCGTGTTCATGCTGCCGGCGATCTGAACGATCGTGGCGTCGACGTCGAGAAGCGACGTACCCTGGCCCATGCTGACGCTGCAGAACGTGTATGTGCCGCCTGCGAGTGTCAGCTTGGCGCCGTCTTTGATTTGCACGGCGCCGTAGGTTCCGGGCGCGAGGTTGACGGAACCGTTGTTCGGCACCGTCACCGGCTTCGTCGGGTCACATGAGAACGACGGGAACGCCGGCAGGTTCGCCGGCGGGATCAACGGGGTCGTGAACGGTGTCGGCCCGGAGTTCCGGATCGTCGCCGCGCCCACGTAGTGGTTCGAGGAGACGTCCCAGAAGCTGCAAGCGGCACCGGCGTTGAAGTTCGCCGAGTTGGCCTGCGTTCCGTCACCCAACGTCGTCGCGTGCGGGCTGCCGCCTTGGCACAAGTTCAACGAGTCGCTCGGGTCGTCACTCTGGACGCCGACGTCACCGTTGTCGATCTCGGTGACTTGTCCGTTGCCACCCTTCAAGTTGATCGAATCAAGCCCGAAGAGCACATAACTGTTGATCGTGCGGTCGACGGGGCGCGTCGGACTTCCCGTTGCGCCGGCCGGCCACATGCGCACCGCGCCCATAGCGATGACCGCGGTAAGAACGAGCAACACGAACACGATGCGTACATCGATGCCGCGCCGCGTCGGAACAACAACACCATCTTCCATGGAATCCCCACCTCTCGAATCGCGGACGGGACCGCGAGTGCTTGCAATAAATCAAGCACTGCGCGCGCGATGCAACTTCGCGCGCCATGAAATTGCGATGCGTGTGCAGACAGCGCGCCTGTTCGTGACACGCTTCACCATTTGTTGACCCGCGGAGCGTATGACCCTGGTAAAACAAAGTCAGTGCCCGCACGACGAACGGATCATCAATTGAGGTTCGGTGCGATTGCAGTCGCGGTTGCCATCGCGCTCATTGCAACCGCATGCAACGCGACGTCGACGCGCCGCGTCGGCGAATCGGTCATCGAACACGCGACCGACGACGCGTTCTACGACGTTCCCAATCCGTTGCCGCCGGCCGCGCCGGGAACGCTCATCAGAAGTGAGCGACTGCTCGGCGCGCCCAACGGCGCGATCGCGTGGCGCGTCCTTTATCACTCACGCGACGCGTTCGACCACGACATCGCGGTCTCCGGTGTCGTCGTGACACCGAATCGTTCCGCGCCACACGACGGCTGGCCGGTCGTCGCGTGGGCGCATCCGACGACTGGCACCGCGCAACGGTGCGCGCCGTCGAAAGGACTCGACCCGTTCGGTGTTATCGAAGGCCTCCGCGATCTCATCGACCACGGCTTCACCGTCGCCGCGACTGACTATTCCGGGATGGGCGCGAGCGGTCCCCCTTCGTATCTCATCGGAACGACCGAAGGAAACAACACGCTCGACTCGGTGCGCGCGGCCCGCCAGATTCCCGACGCGCACGCCGGAGCGCAGTTTTTGCTCTGGGGCCATTCGCAAGGCGGCCAAGCCGCATTGTTCGCCGCGCAAGGCGCACGCACGTACGCACCCGAACTCCGCCTGGTCGGCGTCGCGGTGGCGGCGCCGGCCGTGAAACTCGACGAACTCTTGCGCGACGACATCGTCGACAATCTCGGTGTCGAACTCGGCGCGTACGCATTCGACGCGTACTTGAAGGCGTACGGCCCGACCCACCCGACAGCCACCATCTCGTCGTTCGTCACGCCCGCGGGCGTCGCCGCGATACCGAAGCTGGTGACCTACTGCTCGCTCAACCCCATCCAGATGCGCGACCTCGATCGCATCGCCAAACCGCTCGTCGGCAAGTTCCTCACCGCCGATCCCGGCACGATCGAACCGTGGAAGACCTGGCTCGCGGAGAACACGCCGGGTGCGCAGCCGATCGGCGTACCGATCTTCATCGCGCAGGGAACCGACGACCACACGGTACGGCCTGTGACCACCAACACGTACGTTGCGCAGCTGTGTGCGATGCACGAGACCGTCGAATACGTCGCGCTGCCGGGTACCGGCCACGCCCTCGCGGCACTGAAAGCGCTCCCGAAAGTGCAGCCTTGGTTGCACGATCGCGCCGCGGGCAAGCCCGCACCGTCGAACTGCGCGCTTCATCCGAGCGCGTAGCGCGCACGGTCAACTAGCGCGCGAGTTCGGCGTCGAGCGCCTCTTCCGTCTCGATGACCGCTTCTTCGTCGACCGGATCAGGGACGTCGTGCATCTTCCGCGCCCGCAGGAGACCCCACACGCCCGCGCCGAGCGCGGCGGCCGCACCGAGACCGATGGCGTAGCGCGCACCCCACTCCTGCGAAACCCAACCGACGATCGGGCCGCCGATCGGCGTGCTGCCGAGGAACAAGACGGCTTGCAACGCAAGCACGCGGCCGCGCATCTCGGGCGCCGACTCGATCTGCACGATCGACGTCGACGCAGTCAGGAACGCGATGCTCGCCATGCCGAGATAGATGCCGAAGACGAACGCAAGCAGCTCGTTCGGTGACAGCGCCATCAACGTCATCGCGACGCCGTAACCGAGCGCGGCGAACGCAACAGCCCGTACGTCGATCGTGCGCCGGCGCGCGACCTTCAGGGCGCCGAACAACGCGCCCACGCTGACGACCGAGAACAAGAGCGTGTACGTGAGGTTGCCGCCACCGAGATCGCGCGACACGAAGATCGGAAAGACGGTTTGGAAGTTGTACGACAGCGTGCCGACGACGGCCATCATCACGAGCGGCACCCAGAGTTGGGGCACGCGGCGGGCGTAGCGGAAGCCGGCCCGAACCTGGCCCTTGGCCTTGGGCGTCACCGGCGCCGGGTGCAGTTCTTCGGTGCGCATCATGTACAACGCGACGAGCACCGCGATGTACGAGAGGCCGTCGACGAGGAAGCACCAGCCGTAACCAACGGTGACAACGAGGAGGCCGGCGAGCGCGGGCCCGACGACGCGCGACGACGTCATCAGCGCGCTGTTGAGGCTCACGCCGTTGTTCATGTCTTCGGGTGGGACCATCTCGACGACGAAGGCGCGGCGCGCCGGGTTGTCGAAGGCCACGGTGACGCCGCCCACGAGCGCGACACCGAAGATCGCGAGCACGGGCGGATGACCCGTAAATGCGAGCGCGGCCAGCGTGAACGACTGCAACATCGCGATCGTCTGGATGACCAACAGCAAGCGGCGCTTGTCGGAGCGGTCGGCGATGAGCCCCGCCCACGGGCCGAGAATCAGCACCGGCCCGAACTGGGCCGCCGCGAGCGCCCCCAACGCGATCCCACTGTGCGTCAGTTCGTAGACCAACAACGTTTGCGCGACGAGCGTCAGCCAGTTGCCGACTTGCGAGATCAGCTGGCCGCCGAAGAACAGCCGGAAGTTCCGCACGCGCAGCGAGCGGAACGTGTCGGCGGTGGCGGCGCGGAACGAGTTCATCGGCGATCGGCGGTCAGCAGGTCGAGGGCGTCGAGCGCGTCACTGATGCGGCGGCGTTCGTCGTCACTGAGTTCGGCGAGCCGGGCGGCGAGCCACACGTTCTTGCGCTGACGGATCTGCGTGAGGTGGCGTTCACCCGTCGGCGTGAGCGTCACCCACGCGACGCGGCGATCGTTGGCGTCGAGCGTGCGCGCGACGAGATCAGCCGCTTCGAGCTTGGCGATCATCTTCGTGATGCTGGGCGGCGCGACGCGTTCGTATTCCGCGAGCGCGCCGAGCGTCAGACGGCCGTGCCGCTCGAGCGTCGAAATCGCGCTCGAGTTGGCTCGGCGTGAGGCCGGCGTCGGACTCTTGGCGCAGTTGGCGCGCCAAGCGCGTGGCGCTGAGACGTAGACGGCCTGCGATTTCGGTGGTCTCGTCGTCGGCTCGGGTGGGGCGGGTCCGGGTGGGCACGCCATGAGTTTACCCTAACTAATTAGCTCAGCAAACTATCTTCCGGAAACATCTAATCGGGCGCCAATTGCCTGCGCGATTGGCTCCAACGGGGAGGGATCGAACGGCGCCCGGAAGCCCACGATCACGTGCTGGGCGCCGGCCTCGACGAGCGTGGCCGCCTCGTCGGCAATCGCCGACGGATCACGACCGCTGCGCACCTGCACCGACACCTCGATCTCCTTGGGATCGCGGCCCACGTCGGCGCAATGCCGGTGCAGAACTTCGATCTTGTGGGCGAGGACCTCCGGCGACGCGGCGGGCACGTTCCACTGGTCGGCCCATTGGGCGGCAATGCGCAACGTGCGTTTCTCGCCGCCGCCACCGATCACAATCGGCGGACGCGGCCGTTGCACCGGCTTGGGTTCACAACGGGCGTCGGCGAGCCGGTAGTACGCGCCGTCGAAGGATGCCGTGTCTTTCGTAAGGAGCGCGTCGAGCACGGCACAGGCTTCTTCCAGCCGGTCGAAACGTTCGCGCAACGGCGGGAGGTCGATGCCGTACGCGTGGCTTTCTTCTTCGTTCCACCCCGCGCCGATGCCAATTTCCAAACGGCCATCGGAGATCACGTCGATGCTCGCCGCCATGTTCGCGAGCACCGCCGGATGACGGTACGGATTTCCGGTGACCATCACGCCCAGTCGTATGCGCCGCGTGATCGTGGCCAACGCGGCGAGCATCGTCCAGCCTTCGAAGCAGGGGCCGGTGCGATCGTCTTGCAGAATCGGATAGAAGTGGTCGAAGTTCCAGCCCGCGTTGTAGAGCTCGATGTCGTCGGCCGCGAGCCACATGTCGCGCATCGGTGCCCACGGTGAATCTTGCGGAACGGTTTTGAACGAGAGACGCATGCGCGCACGCTACTGCGTGCTTGTGAACCGCAACACCGTGGGTACAAGTTCGGTGAGCGCGACGCGGTCGCGTTCCCCGCCGCGAGATCGATGATCTCGACGCTGTCTTGTTCGGGGTCGATCGTTGCAACGATGCGGGCCCCGCGCCGTTCCGCGTAGCGGCGTTGCTGCTTCGCCGGCTTGTCACCCACGAACGATTCGACGGCGAGGCCGTGGGCACGCAACTCGGCTGCCGCCCGCACAACGTCGGCGGTCACGGCACCAGAGACCGAACCGACCACCACGAGTTCCGCACCGGCGTCAACAGTGCGCCCTTCGACTTCGAACGCACCGAGCAGCCGGTCGATCCCGATGCTGCCGCCCACACCGGGGAATTCGTTCTTCGTGAACAACCGCGCGAGATGGTCGTAACGCCCGCCCGACATCACGCTGCCGATGTCGGGCGCGGGAAGGTACGTCGTCTCGAACACGGTGCCCGTGTAGTAGTCGAGGCCGCGCGCGATCGAAGGGTCGATCTGAATGCGCGCATCCGGTACACCGGCGTCGCCGAGGAGTGCCCGCACGGTGCGCAGCGACTGCAAACCCGCGCTCGCGGTCTCCGACGCGCCAACCTCAGATGCAAGGTTGTCGATCGTTGCGAAGTCGTCGGTACCGGTTGCGGTGAACAGCCGGGTAATGCGCGCAGTCGTGTCGCCGTCGACATCGAGCGTCGCCAACTCGGCGCGCACTCCGTCCTCGCCGATCTTTTCGAGCTTGTCGATGGCACGCATGACTTCGGTCGCGCGGCCCGCGGCGCCGGCCAGTTCGAGCAGACCGTTCAGGATGCGGCGATCGTTCACCCGGATGCGGAACTCGCCGACCGCGAGGTCGGCCAGCGCCGCGTGCATCATCGTGATCACTTCGGCGTCGGCGCTCGGACCACCGGCACCGACAATGTCGGCATCACACTGCATGAACTCGCGGTAGCGCCCGCGCTGCGGTCGCTCACCGCGCCAGACCGTGCCGATTTGGTAGACGCGCAGCGGGAACGTGAGCTCGCCTTGGTGTTCGGCGACGAAGCGGGCCAGCGGCACGGTGAGATCGAAGCGCATCCCGACGGGGCGGTCGCCGTGATCACGGAACTCGAAGAGCAAACGGTCGGTCTCGTCACTGCCCTTCCCGCGCAGGATCTCGGCGTGCTCGAGCGCGGGCGTCGTAATCGGTCGAAAGCCGAAGGAGTCGAACGTCGCCCGGATGCGACGCAGCAGGAGTTCCCGGGCCAGGGCGTCGTCGGGAAGCGAGTCGCGGAACCCCTTCAACCGCCGCGGCGTGATGATTTCGTTGTTCCGGGACTCGTCCAAAGCGCCTGGAAGCGTAGTCGGGGCCCGGCCCGGGGCCGGGTTGGATGCAACCGGGGACTTGCACCCCAACGCGATGTTGGCACACTGATCATGTGAGCAATCCGCTCGCGGTGCTGTTTGCGCTGTGTGCCGCTCTGCTCTACGGCGCCGGCAACGCGCTGGAACATCGCGTCGTGAACGAGCAAGCCGGCGACGCACACATGCACGTCGGTTTGCTCGCCCGCCTGGCCCGCTCGCCGTTGTGGTTGCTCGGCATGTTCGGTGACGTCGGCGCGTACGGCTTTCAGGCTGCGGCGCTCGCGTTCGGCAGCCTCTTGTTCGTCCAGCCGTTGCTCGTCTGCGGCCTGCTCGTCGCGTTGCCGTTGAGCGCCCACTGGACCGGTCGCCACCCGGGGGCGCGTGAATACGTCCTGGCCGGGTTGTTGTGCGCGGGATTGGCGACGTTCCTCATCGAAGCCGCACCGAGTGGCGGGCGGAATCATGCGCCGGTGGTCGACTGGGCGCGGTGGGCGGGCGCGGTCTTCGCGCTCGTACTCATCGCGCTGTTCGTTGCGACCCGCGTGCGCGGGCACGTACGCGCCGCGCTGCTCGGCTTCGCCGCCGGCGGACTGTTTGGGATCACCGCCGCCTTGACCAAGACGTTCGTCGACCAGATTCGATATGGCGTGCCGTACACGGCGGAACACTGGGAGGTCTACGCGCTCGCGTTGCTCTCGATCACCGGCATCTTGTTCACGCAGCACGGCTTTCAAAACGTCGCCCTTTCGGCCTCGTTGCCCGCGCTCGAAGCAACCGAGCCGGTCATCGCGGCCACGCTCGGCGTCGTGCTGCTGCACGAACGGTTGAACGGGAACAGCGCGTTCGACGACGCGGTGATCGCGGTCTCGATCGTCGCGGTGTTGACGTGCGTGATCCTGCTGGCGTCGTACGCGGGCCGGACCGGTGATCGCGATCGCCTCGATCACACGATCGACTTGCCGAAGCTCGAAGCCCGCGCCGACGAACCGGCGCCCGCGAACGAATCGCGGCGCTGACCGTCAATCGGTATCGGCGAGCGCGCGGCGCAGCCCCGCAACATCGAGCCGCACGTTGTAGGCCGACGTGCCGGGCTCGAAGCGGCCACCGTCGCGCAGTGCCCCGGCGTCGACGACGTCGAAACCGAACTCGCGAATCAGCAAGGTAACTGTCCGCTTCGCTTCGGCGTCGTCGCCCGCGAGAGGGAGCGCGCGCCGGCCCGGCGTTCCTGCCGGCTGACCCTGCGACGCGAGGTCTTGGTAGTAGATCGTGTTGAACGCCTTCACGACCATCGCGTCGGGTAGATGAGCGGCGAGCAACTCGCTGCTCGTCGTCGAACCGTCGGCGATCTCGGCGATCTCGCCGTCGCGTTCCGCGTAGTAGTTGTTGGTGTCGATCACGGTCTTGCCCGCGGTCTCGGCGACCGGCACGTCGCGGTAGTGCTTGAACGGAATCGACACGACGACGATGTCGCCCGCGACCGCCGCGTCGGTTGCCGAGGCAGCGGAGGCACGCGGCCCGAGCGCCGAAACAAGGTCTTGGAGCGTGTCGGGCCCGCGCGAGTTGCTCATGACAACGTCGTGACCGTGGTCGACCGCGAGGCGGCCAACCGTGCTGCCGATGTGACCCGAACCAATGAAGCCGATGCGCATGGGCGCTCCCAACTGAGCCGCGTGCCGAGCTATTCCCGGTAAGAAGTCGGGAAGTTTTCGGCGCTCCGAGCTGAAACTTCCGAGTTCGTCGTTACCCTCACCGCGTGATGACCGAAGCGCCGGGCGTCGCCGGAAACGCTCGCCTCACCGGCGCCACCGGGGCTGTTGTCTTTGTTCTCCTTGCGGCCGAAGGCGTCACGATCCCACGCGTGCACGAACTCCTGACCGCTCACATCTTCATCGGAATGGTGCTCGTCCCGATCGCACTCCTGAAGTCCGGAAGCACCACCTATCGCATTTGGCGGTACTACACCAACGACGAACCGTACGTTCGGAAGGGCCCGCCCGCGATCCTGCTGCGTCTCCTCGGGCCGTTCGTCATCGTGTTGACGCTCGCGGTCTTGGCGACCGGCATCGCCGCGGCCGTTGCAGGCCCGGGCGCGCATCGGCTCGTCGAGGCGCACAAGGCCGTCTTCATTCTCTGGTTCGCGGCCATGACCGTGCATGTGTTGGCCCATCTCGCCGACACCGCGCGCCTGACGCTCGCCGACTGGTCGCCTGGTTCTCGGCAACGCGTACCGGGCGCGCGGACACGCGCGGCGGCGATCATCGTCGCGGTGCTCCTCGGCATCGGGCTGGGTGTCGCCACGTATCGCTGGTCGCACAACTGGCCTCGGCGAGAGGCGGCACCCTTTAAGTACCGATCGCCCTGACGACGCAACTTTCTCGGCGGGCTAGCCGTCTGTAGGGCTGCAAGGTCCTATGCAACAGGGCGGTCGGGCGATGCTTCGTCGAATTGGTTTCATTCTCGGAATCGGTGCCGCGGAGGCGATCCTCGCCATCGGCACCATTGAATGCGACGCGGTGTTCATTCCGGCGCGGTTGCTGGGACTCGACGCGAGCAACGCCGGGTTGCTTGCGTTCACGGCGCCGCGTTCGCGGCATTCATTCACGCGAACATCCGTACCGACCTCGGCCCGCTGCGTTACGTCTTGGTGTCACCCAATCCCGATGGAGACGAGTGCGAGCCCGGTGGCGCTCGTGCAGACATGATGGACCCAGACGAAGTACCCGTTCGTTGCGCTTACCCTCGCACGCCAAAACCGCTCGCGAGACGGTTCGGCTAGCGGCGCTTCTTCGCTTTCCCACCTTTGAAGAGGTCGCGCCAGTCGTCTTCGGCGACTTCGACGTCGAACTTCTTCGCCGCACGCGTGATGCGCTTCCAGGCGCGGTCACGTTCGGCATCGGTCACGCCCTCGACTTGGTCGAAGCGCGCGATCGCATTGCGTACGTGGCGTTTGTCGGTCAGCGGTTCCTTGCGCTCCTTGGGGAACGCGAAGTCGGAGTCGGGCAGGCGATCTTTCTCAGCCGTGCTGAGCCCGGTCGTGCGGCGCGGCACCTTCTTGCCCGCGGCACGCGCACTTTGCGCGGCGTGCGCCTTCTTGATGTTCTTCCGCGCCGCAGCCTTCTGCTTCGTCGTCGCCATCGTTGTTCCTCCCAGATCGCATCGCGCCGTACCCGTAGGAGCGCGTTCTCATGCGTTTACATTCGCGTCACCTAGGCTCGAACCCGTGCCGGCCGAGATTGCTCCGCCCGAGCTCGCCCGCCTCGTCGACTTCACCGAACGACCGCGCGTCGACGACTGGAGCTTGCGATCAGCGCTCGTGCGTTACGCGCAGCCTGAGCCGCAACGGGTGAGCGATCTTCTCGACGCGGCGCGCCGAATCGAATGGGCGCTCGGCAAGAACGCGTCGACGATCGAACGCGACGGCGACGCGCTTTGGAACGCGCTCGAACACGGCGGTGCGCCGCCCGATGCCTTCGTCGTGGGCGTGCTGCAAGGCGCCCGGCAACTCGACGACCTCGGTGACGTCCTCGCGACGTGGGCGGTCGACGTCAACCGGCCCCGCCCCGACGCCGAAGTCGACCGCGTCGTCGCAGAAGTCGCGCGGCATCTCGACGAGATCGGTGTACCGAAGCAGGAAGCGCCGCCCGGCCCGCGCAACCGCGGCTAGCCGCGAGCGCCTTCTTCGACACGCCTT
Organism: uncultured Actinomycetes bacterium; assembly: GCA_963841195.1. Lineage (GTDB taxonomy): Bacteria > Actinomycetota > Acidimicrobiia > IMCC26256 > PALSA-610 > CAWJBX01. Next base: position 210,073 of record CAWJBX010000010.1, read on the forward strand.
ACTTGACGCTGCGGCCGCTCCCGGGTTCGAGGGCGATGCTCACTGTGCACGCGAAACACACGTGCGCAGCCCATCCCCCACTCAGGAGCGCGTCATGGATCCCCTCACCGAAGAACCGGAGCCGGTCCCGAAGGCTCGGCTCAACCGCACAACCAAGTTGATGATGGTCGGCGCGGCCATGGTCGGGGCCGCGATCGGCGGCGCCGGCATCGCGGGTGCCGCGACCAGTACGTCGAACCCGGCCACCAGCACGTCGGCGCCGGCGTCGAGCGCGTCAGGTTCGACGCCGGCGAATGCACCCGACCCCGCAAGCGTGAGCCACGGCCCCGGAGAAACGTTGCTGACCGGCACGACCGCCGACCAAGTGAAGGCCGCCGCGCTCGCGGCAGTACCGAACTCGACGGTGATTCGCGTCGAAACCGATTCCGAGGGTTCGCCCTACGAAGCCCATTTGAAGAAGTCCGACGGCACATACGTCACCGTGAAAGTCGATGCCAACTTCAAGGTGACGTCGACCGAGGACGGCTTCGGCGGCGGTGGTCAGCCCTCCGCGAACGGAAGTACCGCGCCGAGCACGTCCGGATAAGCACCCGTCGTGCGTCGCGGTCGATCCCCCCGCGACCGCGGCGCACGACTTGAGCACGAGGGCGACCGGCGTTGCCTTCCCCGGTTGCGGGCCCGAGCCGACCCCGCGCGATCGCTCCTCGTGGACGACCCGCGATCGTGCGCGGGCAGTCGCTATGAAGAGTCAGGAACGCGGACGTATCTCCTGGGCCGAACGGCCCAACTTCACGCGATCCAGAGGATGACGCCTTCGCCGTTCTTTTGGTACACGCGGTCGACGGGCTCGATCGACCACGTGCGATCGGCGGTATCGGTGAGCGTCATCGTCACCGTCACTGTCTTCTGCGCTTGCCCAACGAACACACGGCCGACGCCGGGCACGAGCAGTGTGCGGGTGATGCGGTCGTTGTTCTCGATGACGAGTTTGTACGTGCGCGCTTCGACGCTCGTCCACGGGCCGCCCCGATTGTCGTAACCGGCCATCATCGGCGCGTTGTCCGTCGACAACGCGCGATTCGGCAGCGTCCATCCGCCTGCGTGCAGGTCGAGCGTGAACGTATCTTCAGCTTCAGCCGATGCCGGCAGCACGCGCACGCTCACGTTCACACTCGCGTCGCCACCGGGCACCGCCGCGCTCGACGCCACGTATGTGACGTGGATCTGGTTGGTACTGCCGACCGGGAACTGCTCCTGGACCGTGGCGCCACTCGTCGCACCTTCCAACGAAACTTCTTGGTTGGCGTTCGAGCGCATGTCGTAGAACGAGAGATTGACGACGTCGTAGACGTTCGTTGCGGAAAGATGCACGCCGTCGTCGTGGAGTTCGACCACGAGCTCCGAAACCGGCGCGTTCGGGTTCGGCGGCGTGACGGGTTGCGCCGGCGACTGCGATCCCGTGCCGTTGCTCCCGCTCGCGTGCTGCGTCCCGGGTCCGGCACCGGGGGCTTGATGCGCGACCGAGTTGCCCGCGGCCGATTGGCCCGCCGCGCCGGACTGGCCGACCAGCGGTTCTTCCACGGCCGGCGGCTTCGGTGCACCGGGCGTGCGCCCACCGGCCTGCGCGGTGGTGACGTTCGGACCGCTGTGATTCACCTGCAGGTCGCCGCGATGGGAGCACGGCGCGAGCGCGGCCGCGGTACCGGTGAGCGCGATAGCCGCGACAACCGACGTCGTCGCGATGCGAACGCGCCGGGCGCGCGTGCGCCGGGCCACATGCCGCTCGACTCGCTCGTGCATGTCGGCGGGCGGTGCGTGCAGCCCCACGTTCAGCGCTTCGGAAATCGCGTCGTCGAGATCAACCACGGAGCGGCTCCACCGTTTGTGCCGCTTCGTCGGCGTCCAGCGCGCGCTTCAACTTCTGTTTGGCGCGATGCAGATAGTTCTCGACTGTTCCCGTCGAGAGTTCGAGCTCGCTCGCGATCTCTGGAACCGAAAGACCGAAGACGTAACGCATCACCGCGACGTTGCGCTCGCGTTCCGACAACCCCGCGAGCACGACCTGCACGTGATCGAGATCGCTCGGTTCACTGCCCTGCGCGGCGGCGTGGGAGTCGTTCGCGATGCGTTCACTGGCGCGCCGCTCGCTGGCGCGCCGGCGGAAGGTGCGCCGCGCGCAGTTGAGCGCGACGGTACGAACCCAGGATTCCAAGTTCTCGATCTCGCGTCCGCGCCGCGTCTGCTCCCACGCCCGTGCCATCGCTTCGGCGACTGCTTCCGCGGCCACTTCACGATCACCCGTAATCAACGCCAAACCGGAAACCAGGCGCGCGTGTGCTTGTTCGAAAAACGCCTCGAACGAGGCATCGAACTTGCGCGCCCGGCGGCCCAGCACTCCTCCTTCCTCTGTGATCGCGGCCGGCTCCGCCTCGGTCAGGCGCGCGATGTGGCAATCCGCACACCCTGGCCCGCGACAAATTGCCCGCAACACGTACATGAAAGTCTGGGAGCGCCTGAAAACACATTGGCCAGGTGGCCAGTTGCCGTAAGAAGTTCGGCGTATGTGACGCGGGTCAGTCCTCGCGGCGGGGAATACTGGCGCGATGGGAAAGGGCGCGGTCGTCGGTCTCCTCTGTGCCGTGTTGCTCGCGGCCTGCAGCTCGTCGCACAAGGCCGCAACGCCGCCGCCACCGCCGTCCACCACGGTGGCGTCGACCGTCGCGGCATCGACCACGACCGCCGCGACAACGACGACGACGGTGCCGAGCACGTATGTGGTGAAACAGGGCGACACGCTGACGTCGATCGCGCAGCGCTTCAACATCACGGTCGCGGCGCTGCTCACGGCGAACAAGATCACCAACGCCGACAAGGTCGAGGCCGGGCAGACCTTGCAGATCCCGGCGAGCCACCCGGCCACGCTCACGATCACGCCCGCGACCGGGCCGCAAGGGCAGGAGTTTCAGCTGAAGCTCACTGGTGCCCAGTCGGGTGAGAAGGTGACGTTCACCGTGAAGTCGACCAAAGGCAGCTTCACCGGTCCCGCGCATACCGCGCCGGCCGACGGCACGATCACGACGACGTACAAGACCGCGCTCAACGACCCGACCGGTACGTACACGGTTTCTGTGACCGGCAACAGCGGGACTTCCACGCGCGCGACGTTCGTCGTCACCGCGAGCACGTCATCAAGCACCTGACGCGTCAGCGCCGGTCGAAACCCAATCGGAACGAACGCACCGCGCCGACGAAGATGTTCGGTTCGATATCGGGTTCGGTGAGGACGCGCAGGTTCGTCAGGCGCGCCGCCAACGCCTTGAACAGCATGCGCAGTTCGAGCCGCGCGAGCGATGCGCCGAGACAGAAATGGGTGCCGAACCCGAATGCGACGTGCGGATTCGGCTGGCGCGCGATGTCGAAGGTGTAAGGGTCGTCGAACACGCGCTCGTCGCGGTTCGCCGACGGATACGCCAGCATGATGCGGTCGCCGGCTTCGATCGGCGTCCCCGCGATCTCCGCGCCGCGCGTTGCGGTGCGGAACATGTTGTTCAGCGGCGTCACCCAGCGAATGATCTCTTCGACCGCGACCGGCACCGAGTTCGGATCCGATGCCATCGTCTCCCACGCATCCGGATGACGCGTGAGCTCGTACAGGCCGCGCGCGATGACGGTGCGCGTCGTCTCCGCACCACCCGAGATGAACAGGCCGGTCTCTTGCACGAGCACTGACGTGTCGACCTCGGCGTTCGCCCAAATGGAGATCAGGTCTTCGCGGGGCGTTTGCCGGCGTTCTTCGACAAGCGGCACGAGATCAGCCGCGAACTCTTGAATCGCGCCCATCATTCCGAGCATCACGTCGGGATCGGTTTCGAGTTGGTCGATGCGCATGAGGCGCTCCGACCAACTCCGGACCGCCGGCGCTTTCTCCTCACCAAAACCGAGGAGATGTGCCGTGAGGCGCGCCGGCATCGCGGCCGCGAGATCGTCGACGACTTCGAGTTCGCCCGCGTCGATGAAACCGTCGACGAGATCGTTGATCGTGGCGTCGATCGCGGCCTCGAGCCGGTGCACCGCCTTCGGGGTAAAGCGCCGCGCGACGAGTGCTCGTTGCGCGTGGTGCTCGGGATCGTCCTTGGCGATCATGTCTTCTTCTTGGGGCGCAACGCGGGAGCGATAGCTGCCCTTGCTCGAGAAGACGTCGGCGCGGCGCTCAGTGTCGACGAGAGGCGCGTGTTGCACGACCGCCCACAGGTCGTTTTTCTCGTCGCGCCACACTGGGCCTTCGGCGCGCATCACGCGGAACGCATCGTGCATCCCGTCGATGTCGGCGTAGAAGTTGGTGTCAAGCAGATCCGGTGCAGTCACGCAGAGGAGTCTGCCAGTGCCGCCGTCGCGCGCGAGGCGCCGCCGCGATGCGCGATCCATGCCGTGCGAGCACCAAACGTCGCCAGTTCGGTATTGGGGTATCTCCGTTTCGCTTCATGGTTCCGGGCTCTTCCCAAACGGCGGCGCCGACTTGCGTCGGGGTTGCTCATTTCGGTGATTTGGGCACCTGAGCAGGGCGTTCTCAGCCCGATTGCGTGATCGAGACGTCCTCGCGAACCGCATGTATCTGCACGATGAAATCGGTACGCCATTGACCTTTGCGAAACGGGGCATACAGCGCATCGCGTGCGATGGCACGTCTATTGCTCGTGGCATGTCGCGCCGCATCTCGCTACCTTCCAGAACGACCCACTCGACGGCGCGGGCACGAGCGGAAAGTCACTCGCTGATGCTCTACAACGAGATGCTTGCAACATTCCGCGGCGATCACGCCTTCGAACCGGAACATCTCAAGGCCGCTTACCTCGTCTGGTTGCACGGCGACGCGGAATCGCGGACGCCGGAGGACGGCGCGGACGAATGGATGGATGCGGCGGTGCAGCGCATCCGCGACCGGCGATGCCCTCGCTGCGACGGACCCCTGACGCGCGTTTCGCTCGTCGACGAACACATCTTCCGGGCCGAAGACGAACGCCAGGTTCGCGACTTCATCGCGTCCCGGGCCGACGACCTCTACGGCACCGAGCATCTTGCCGCTTCGCGCGCGACTGAGTGTAGGTGCGTTCCGGTGTGCCGTCTCTGCGAAAACGACGAAGCCATCGTTGGTATTGCGCTCGAATGGCCGATGAGCCGCGAGAAAGTCATCGAGCGCTTACGCGCCGCGTACGGGAACTCGGGACTCACCGGAGACGAGCGGTCTGCCGGCCTGCGTCACCCGTTGTCGTAGACGATTGGGCGCCCCGCAAGCGGTCGATCCAGCTCGACCGTCACGTCGCTGAACAACTGGCCCAGCGTTGCGAAGTCGGCGCGCGGATCGTCTTCTTCGCTCCCAACCCACGCGCCGAGTTCGACGGCGTCGTCGGTTTCGGCGCGGTCAACGCGGTCGACGCGTTCGTATTGCGCGTGACGCACCTTCACAGAAACCTTCCAGCCGTCCGGCGACACCGTTACGGCGACGATCTGTCCCGGATGCATTCGCGCAAGTGCTGTCGTGGGGACGGGCAGTGACGAACGCGCCTCGGTGTGCGTGAGCGGCACGATTCGGTAGACGCGCCATTCACCGAGTCCGAGCGCGTCGGCGATCGCATTCATCGCGTTGTCGACGTCGGCGTCGGCCACACCATCGAGGTAGATGTCGAGCACAGCCCCTTCGAGATACGCCGCGACCAGCATCGAATCGGGCACTGCATTTCGAACGCGTGCGGTCCACGCCGCGGGGTCGTCGTCTGTGTCGTTGCGTCGAAACGTAAGGCGGAACATCGATGTCAGAAGGTCGGCGACCGATACACAGTCTGGCGAATGGGACTTTCTCAATTCTCGCGCCGACCACTCATCGGACGGAATGCGCGAAACGCTCGGCATATTCGGGGCTTTTTGGACGAATCGTTCCCACAGTTCGTATGCAGCCGACGCGCAACGTAGACATGGCGGAGCGATTTTGGAAGAGTGCTGACGTAGCGGAGTAGGGAGGGCACGTGGCGCGCGTTGTCACGTCGTGTCGAGTGACAGCAGCGTTGTGCGTTCTTACCGCGTGCATTGCGTTCTCGTCGACGACCGCGCACGCGACGGAGAGCGGATGGCCGCAAACGCCGACCGTGTCGTGCGGCACAATCGTCATCGATCCGCCAAGCTGGATCAAAGTGCTCTTCGTCGGCACGATCAACGGAGTGCCGTTCACGAGGTCGGCGTTCTACGGCGGTGACGGGGCGCACAATGCGCACATCGACATCGCGGACCTCACCGGCGACAGAGACGACGTCGAAGTTGTCGTGACCGCCTCGTCAAACTTCGGCTTCGGTCCGGTGACCAGTTACACCGCGCACGTAACGGTGAACTGCGACCCGGTCGTCACCGAAGGCTCCACGACGTCGACCTCGATTGCTCCCGGCGCGACGAGCGCCGGCGGCCAAGGCAGCGAAGGCAGCGCCGCGGGTGCGGCAACGGAAACTGCAGCGGGCGGACTGCTCCCGTTCACGGGCACTGCGGCCATGCCCCTCACGTTTGTGGCCTGTGTCGCGCTCGCGACTGGCATCGTCGCTTCGCGCGCGCGCATTCGCCGGCGACGCCTCCGCCGGCCGTCGCGCGGCCACTCCGAGTTCGACTGAGAACAGCGTTACTCGTTGGCGCGGAGCACGCGCGCCGGTTGCAACCGCGCGAGCCCGCGCGGCGGACGTGGCGGCGAGAATCGAAACGGCGAGCACTACGACGACGGCCACCGCCAACGGCAGGAACGGTATGTACACGCCGCGCGCGGCCGCGAACGCGTCGATACGACCAAATCGCCACGTGAGGAGCACACCGGAAACGACACCGGTCAGCATCCCGGCGAACGCGAGCATCGCGGTCTCGATACGTACGCTGCGCCGCACCAGTTTCGACGACGCACCCAAGGCGCGCAGTCCCGCGATCTGGCGGCGGCGTTCGCGAATGCGATCGATCATCACGACGCCGATCGCCACGATCGCGGCAACCAAGCCGACCGCGGCGTAACCCGCCGAGATGTCGAGGAACTGCGCCTGGGCCGAGTTGCTCTCCCGTGCGAGGCGAACGAATGAACGGGCATACGTCCCGTTCTGAAGATGGGTTCCGTCGATGATCGCGGCGAGGACGGACGCGTTCGTGCTCGGTTCCGTGTCGACGAACAACAGATTCGATACCGCGGGCTTCCCGAGCATGTCGTCGAGCAGCGACCGGGCGACGTACACGTGATCGGCGCCGTCGAAACGAGCGGCACTGACAATCCCGGCGACCGTGAGCGTCCGGGTCGCGCCCGTCGCAGGCGTCGACACCTCGATGCGATCGCCGACGTGCGGCAAGCCCTTCGGGAAGCCGCTCTGCCGGTCGGCGTAGAGATCGGCCCCGACGAGCGCACGCGTCGGATCATGGGCGACAACGGCATAGGGATCTGCCGAGCCGTTTCCGGGAGGAGTCGTGCGCAACGGCGGGGAACCGCTGTTGACCCACGAGCCGTCGATGCCGACCGCGGTGACGTCGCGCGTTTGCGACGCGCCGGCCGTCGTGAGTTGGGCAGGCGTCGTTGCGGCCGCTTTTACGCCGACAACACCGGGCAGACGCGCAACATCGGATTGCGAGATCGGTGCGGCCGCGTTCGACGTCACTTCGATCGAACTCTCGCCACCCATGCGATGCGCGAGCGCGTTCGTATCGCGTTCGTACAGTCCTCGGACGGTGATGAGCACCGTCACCATGAACAGCAAGGTCGCGTAGGTCGCGGCAACGAGCAGCGTTCGCCACGAAGGCTGGCGCGCGTACATCGACGCCAGCGCGGTCGCGCGCCGGCGATGGCTGTTGCGGCCCAGCCGCGGATACTCGAGTTGCGTCGCAACCACTGCGAGCAGCGCACCCGTGAGGACGAGACCCTCCGTCACGAGCAGCGCGCCGGTGAGCGTCGACCACGCACCCGGCACCAGGTCGACGACGAGCAACGACCACAGCACGACCGCGATCCCGATCACCGCGACGATCCCGCGCCGGTACGCGCGCTCGCCGGCCAACAGCACCCCGCCGATTGCGAGCAGCGGCGCGCCCGCGACCGCGGCGACCCCAGCCGGTCGCGCGATCCCGAAGACAAGCAACCCCACGCCGACGGCGGCGAGCACGGCGCCGACGCCGCGTCGGAGCTGCGGGGTCGGGCGGTACGGCTCGGCTTGACCGCGCATGCCCAACACCACGTTGCGGCGGGACGCGAGGGCTGCCGTCACGACGATCGTTGCGAGCCCGAGCAAGAACACAATTGCGGCGGTCGAGAGCAGCGTTGCGAACCGGGCCGAAAACACGAGTTCGACGTTCGCGGAGTCGGTGTTCGCAAAGACGTGGCGCGCAATGAGCACGACGAGTTCGCCGAGGCCCCACCCCACGAGGACGCCGAGCGCAGTGCCAACGAGGGCGTAGAACCATCCTTCCAACGCGAGCGCGTCGACGACGCCGCGTCGACTCAGCCCGTGCGCGCGCAGCACAGCCATCGAACGAAGCCGCTCGCGGCCGAGCGCGGCCAGCGCGAGGACCAACAACGCGAAGCCCGCAAGCGCACCGAAGAAGGCGAAGCTGCGGAAGAGATCAGTGATCGAGCGGCTGCGGCGGTCGGCGTCGTCGAGCGTTTGTTGGCGCACCGGGCGCACGTCGGCACCGGTCGCGCGGGCAGCGGTTTCGACCGCGTCCGCAACACTGCTCGACTGCGCGTGCGCGACGGCCACGACCGCCTCGGGCGTTGCTTGGCCGGACGTCGCCGTCGTCGTCGGTCCGAGCATGCTCGCGATGGTCCCGGGCGGAACGAAGATGTTGTACGACAAACTGCCGGCCGGCGAGAGCGGCGTTCGCAGCCCGGCAATGCCGCGGCGGGGAAGGGCTTGCGTAACGGTGAACGTGCGCGACTGGCCGAACGCGTACACGGTGACACGGTGCGTCTCGGTGATCGCAAGTGCTTCCGAAAGATCGGCACTGATGACCGCCGTAGTGCCGCTCGGTGTTGCGCCCTCGATGCCGGACCGTTCCGCGCCGCCCGCGAAGCGCTGGGCCGCGGCGAAGTCGACTTCGACAACCTGCGCCTGCGCGACCCGCGCGATGAAGTCGCGGCCCCGAACGGTTGCGAGCATCGTCACCATCGGCAGTGTGGTCGCGCCCTGCCCGCCGGCGGCACGCCCGATCGCAGCATCGACTGGGCCCGGATCAGTGCCGGGCCGGACCGCCTCCACGTCGATCGGGCCGAGTTGCTCGGCAACCGAGCGACGGATCGACGCGCGCAGCGTGTCGCCGACCAGTACCGCACTTATGAACATCGCGCTCGCGACGACGATGCCCGTGCACACGAGCAACGCTTGCCGCGGGCGCCGCCGCGCGTACGCGACCGCCAAGTCGCGTGAACCCGACGGCCTGAACGCGGCAACGACGAACGGGATCGAGCATGCAACTGCGACCAGTGGTGCGACCCATGCCCACATGGGTGTCTACGCGACCGATTCAGTCGCGAGGCGCCCGTCGCGCACCTCGACGTGCCGATCGGCGAGCTCCGCGAGATCGAGATCGTGCGTGACGAGCACCAGCGTCACGCCGTCGCCGTGCAGTTCGCGCAGCAACTCGATCATGGCGCGCGCGGTGTGCACGTCGAGGTTGCCGGTCGGTTCGTCGGCCCACACGATCGCGGGTCGTTTGGCGAACGCGCGGGCGATCGCAACCCGTTGCTGCTCGCCCCCGGACAACTGATGGGGATAGTGATGCAAGCGTTCTGCCAACCCCACGCGCTCGAGCGCGCTCGTCGCCCGTTGACGTGCGTCGCGCGTCGGGACACCCGCGAGCACCATCGGCATCGCGGCGTTGTCGAGCGCAGTGAACACGGGCAGCAGGTCCGACGACTGAAAAACGAAGCTCATCATCTCGGAACGTTGCGCGGTCCGTTGCGCGTCGTCGGCGCCCGCCAGATCGAGGCCACCGACCTCGATCGAGCCTTCGTCGATGTCGTCGAGCCCGGAGAGACAGTTCAGCAACGTCGTCTTTCCGGAACCCGAACGGCCGGTGATCGCAAGAAACTCACCGGCGCGCACGGTGAGATCGAGACCGTCGAGGACGCGCACGTCTTCGGCCTCGGTGTGGTAGAGCTTCACGACCCCGGACGCGCGCACGATTTCGGATCCCTCGGGTTGCTCCATCAGCTTCCCCCTCCTCCGTTCGGCAGCCCGTGCTCGATTGGGTTCACGTCAGAGTGCGTCTCGCAGGCATGCATCACGAGCGGTCCCGTCTGGCCGGCATCGGGATCTTCGACCATGACCTCCGACAGCGTGTCGACGCTCAGCTCGGTGAACTTCCCACGCATGCAGCGCAACTCGTCGGTGCTCAATCCCGATGGCGCGAAACGCATGTAGAGGTCGAGCACGAAGTCATAGGCGCAGTGCAGATAGTCGGTCATCACGAGCTGGCGCAGGTCCTTGTTCGGAACCTGCGCCATGTCGTTGGCGAGTTCGTCGACGTTCGGATCCTGGACGACGTTCTCGGCGACACACGCGACGCCTGCCGCGGGTGGGCCGGGCTTGTCGTTGTCGGGATTCAACAAGCGGCTCGCTTCGTCGAGCTGCGCCTTCGTCGGCGCGCCACCTTGCGTTCCGGCCGATCCGGCTGTGTGATCGGAACCGCCGCACGCGGCCGCAAGCAGACACAGCGAACAAATGAGGGCCAGGAAACTCCGACGCACAATGGCGGGCACGCTATGCGAGCAGATCGGCGGCGGACACGCGGCCTGCTACTCGCACCCGTCGGCGACGAGAACCCGATGAGTGAGATTCACGGCCAGCAATCGGTCGGCGTAGCGGGCGTCGACACGCGCGACATCGCCGCGCGCCAGCCGCAAGACCGTCGAAGGCGCGATTCCGGCCGCGTTCCCGATGTGCCGCCAGCTGAACCCGTTGCGGCGCAGGAACCGCACGTGCTCCGCGCATTCGGTGGCGTCGACGAACGCCCGCAGCCGCCGGCCCGCACGCCACGCTTGCCAATAGTGGTTGTGTGCCGCCCGGCACTCTTCGCAACGACACCCGTGATTGGTATAGGTCCCCCGCCGTCCGTGGATCGCGTTCACGCCGGCTCCTCGCGCAGGTCTGACGTCCGCACTGCGCCGGAAGTTTCGGACGCCGGAGCCGCTCTCGTCAACGCGTCACGCGCGAAGCGCGCGACGCTCGCACATCGCCCAGACGGTTACAGGCTCTGCCGTAACCACATACACCCGGACGCGCAGCGGGCCGCGTGGGGGCCGCTTCCGCGGGCGCCGGCTGCGTCCGTGCAGGGCATACGTCAGCGCGACTGCTTCCTCGCTCGACATGTAGCGAGCGTTGCATCGGAGTGTCTGGTTCGCCCGCGCCCGCATGAATTGGGCATCGGTGCCCGAGCCGCCGCACTGAAGATCGTTTTTGGTTAGGCGGGAGCGCTGATCTGAAGGTTGACGGTTGTGCCGGGCGGGGCCGTGCTGCCCGGCAACGGGGACTGTGACATCACGAAGCCGGACGGAACGTTGGCCAGGGAAATGGTGTCGACGTTCGATTGGAGGCCTGATTGCTGAATAATCGACAGCGCGTCCGCTTCTTTCAACTTCAACACGTTCGGTACTTGGATGTCGCCGTTCGGATCGCGCGCGCCAGTCGTCGGTGTTGCGGCCGACGACGTGGGCGGCGCCGGCGGCACCGTGGTCGCAGTCGCAATCGCCGCGGGCGCGGGGTTGCTGTCGTGCGAGCGTGTGCTTTCCACGAGCGCGACGCTCCCGAGCACGAGCGCGACCAACGCGATGATGATCGGCACCGTCTGTTTGGCGAAGAACATGCGATCGGGCAGCGACAACGCGAGCGCGGCAACCAGTCCGGCGACGCATCCGATGAAAACGCCGACCGCGAAAAGCATCAGCAGGCGTTCGCGAGCGTGGTCGACGTTTCTGACGAGTCGGGCGCCGACGGCGCGGTCTGGTCCGGCGCGATCGACCAGCGGCCGCCCGACGGTGACGACGACGAACAACGGTCCCTCCGGCAGCGTGATGGCGGAGTCGACGAGCCGGGCCCGGCCGCACGTCTGCAGCGTGTTCGCGAAGAGACTGAGCACGATCGGCGTGTTGAGCCCGTGCGAAACGCGGAACTTGGCCTTCGGTCCCTTGTAAAAGAGCACGGCGTCGCCCAAGCCACCGATGCCACTGTCGGGCAAACGGGGTGCAAGCTGCGCGGACGCGAAATCGAAATGCCACGGCCCCGTCGCTTGCACGAGAAGGGCCGCGGTCGGGCGCGTTCTTGGTGTCGACGAATCCGACCGGGAACGTGCCTTCGTAGGGGCCGTTCGACGTCACGATCACGCGGCTCGCATCGGCGGCAACGCCGGAGACCACGAACTTGCCGGCGCCGGTGTATTGCGTGTGCAC
>CAWJBX010000011.1:0-194248 GCA_963841195.1 uncultured Actinomycetes bacterium
ATGACAGCGACCTTCCATGCTGGTGCGTTCGACATCTCGGACCTCCCTCCGCATGGCAACGATGCCGGGGTGTTGGCGACGCTGCATCACGCGTCCACGTGCAGTGAGGCGGAAATCACGTGCCTACGTGATGTGCGCCCGCCTGTCGCGTTCACGATGGCGACATGGTCCAGAACATCATCATTCCCCTCGACGGCTCGGAGTTCGCGCGAGAGCCTGCCAGTGGGCCTCGAACCCGGAACTTCACGCCGCGCATTTCGCTGTCCCCCAAATTGCCGTTACGAGACGGTCGACTGCGGTGGCTCGCTCTCAACTGAGGAGTCTCGTACGTGACTGCGCCGTCGCTCGCACTTGCTGCGCTCCCCCTTAGCCGCTCCGCCGCGACACCTCAGGGGACGCAACGAGAAACCACGCGGTGACCTCGTCAAACGTTGTCGGAACGACAACGGCAGTGGAGGTGGTGGGTCGTTATTCCAACCCCGAGATCGTGTCGCGTCTGCACCGCATTCTCTCTGGTCACGGGCGTGACCGACCGTCCCATCGACCCGTCCCATCGGTCCGTCAAAAGCAGACGAGATTGGCCGATTCCGATCGGAACGAGGTCATCGAACGATACCTGGCAGGCGAAACCGCCAATGCGCTGGCATATAAATATGACGTGAACCGCGGCGACCGTGTTCGCCATCCTGCAACGGGCAGGCATCAAGTCTCGATCGACCACCGACATCACGCCCGGCACGCACGTATATACCGCCAATTTTGCGGCAGCAGGTCCGAGCGCTGATCCGAACATGCCGGGAACGAAAGGCACGCTGACGCTCTACGCCGACGACGTGACCGTCGGACAAGGCGACATCGTGACGCAACCGGGGTACTTCTGCATAACGGGCGACGGCATCTCGGTCGGACGCGACAGCCAATCCGCCGTGACCCCCGAATACCAGTCACCGTTCGCATTCCGCGGCGGCACCATCGACAAAGTCATCGTCGACGTTTCCGGTCAACACTTCGTCGACCACGAGGCCCAAGTCCGCGGATGGTTCATGAAGGACTAGAGAAGCGCAATATGTGGTTGGCGTAGAGAACATCGGGCTCAGCATCTGGATCGCGACGACATGGTCGACGACGGCCGTGTTAACCAACGCGTTTACGGGTGATCCGCACCGTCCGCTCACGCTTGGGCCCGTACCACTTCTGTCTCACCCTCAACGGCCGTATCTTCGGTCCCTCTTCCCTTTCGCGCTTTCGCGCTCGTACGGGCGCTCGTCGTGAGTGGAGGGTGTCGTCTACGCCGACTGTGCCGGATAATGCTTGCTTAACACTTGGTCGACGTCGCCGGATCCGTGGTCGAGTTGGTAGTCGAGGTTCATCGCGGCGTTGATGAGGGCGAGGTGGCTGAACGCTTGGGGAAGTTGCCGAGTTGTTCGCCGGTGAGCCCGATCTCTTCGGCGTAGAGGCCGAGGTGATTGGCGTACGTCATCATCTTCTCGAAGGTGAGTCGAGCATCGTCGAGTCGACCGGAGCGTGCGAGCGCGTCGACGTAGAAGAACGAACAGAGCGTGAAGGTGCCTTCCGATCCGCGTAGTCCGTCGGGTGACGCGCTCGGGTTGTAGCGGTACACGAGGCTGTCGGAGACAAGCTCGTCGTCCATGGCGTCGAGGGTCGACTGCCACATGGGATCGCGGGGTGCGACGAAGCCCATAAGCAGGCATGAGCAGGAGCGACGCGTCGAGGACGTCGGTGTTGTAGTGCTGCACGAAGGCCTGGCGGTCTTTGTGCCATCCCTTCGTCATGATCTGGTCGTAGATGAGGTCGCGTTGTTCGGCCCAGCGCGCAGGTCGGGGCGGGTCGACCGTGTGATTGCGCGAGTCGGATGGCGCGGTCGAGGGCGACCCAGCTCATGAATCGGCCGTAGGTGAACGGCTGGCGGCCGCCTCGCGTCTCCCAGATTCCTTCTTCGGGTGTGTCCCAGTTGTCGCAGACCCAATCGAGCATGTTGCGGACCTGGGTCCAGCCGGCGTGCGGGAGTTGCAATCCGTGCGATGTCGGCGAGGTAGATCGAATCCATGGCTTCGCCGTAGATGTCGAGTTGGAGCTGGTCGGCGGCGCCGTTGCCGATGCGCACGGGTCGTGAGCCGCGGTATCCGTTGAAGTGGTCGAGTGTTTCTTCGACGAGATCGGAGGAACCGTCGACGCGGTACATGATCTTCAGCGGACCCGAGGCCTCACCGGCGCTCTCGGCGATGCGGTCCATAAGCCAGGAAACGAACGCTTCGGCTTCGTCGGTGTAGCCGAGGCCGAGCAGCGCGTACACCGAGAACGACGAGTCGCGCACCCATGTGTAGCGATAGTCCCAGTTGCGCTCGCCACCAACCTGTTCGGGGAGCGCGCAGGTCGGGGCGGCGACGAGCGCGCCGGTTGGTGCGTACGTCATCAACTTGAGGGTCATCGCCGAACGGGCGACGGTCTCGCGCCAACGGCCGGAGTAGGTCGACCGGTCGAGCCAGAGTCGCCAGAAGCGCCGGGTCTCGAGGAACGTCTCTATCAGTTCGTCGCGGGAGATCTGTCGAGGCCGCGCTCCGCCGGATTCGAGCATCACGCCGGTGATCTCGCCGGCGTTGAGCGTTGCGGTCACTCGCACGCCGTCGCCGGTCTGTGCGACTGTGCCGGCGCGCTCGCGCGCCGCGCAGGATCGGGTCGCCCACACGATGGAGCGTGAGCACGAGATCGTCGGACGAGAAGACGGCACCCTCGCTCGTGACCTCGACCTTGTGCGGCTTGCGTCCGTAGTCGAAGCGCGGTTCGATTTCGACGACGAAGCCCATCGTGCCGCGCACGACGCGAACCAGCCTCACGAGCCGGTGGCGATCGGTTGCGGGTCCATCGGCGACGGGCATGAAATCGATGACTTCTCCGACGCCGGCTTCGGTCATGAAGCGCGTCACGAGGATGGCCGTGTCCGGCAGGTAGAGCTGGTGCGTGACGTATTCCGACACGTCAGGGCGGATCCGGAAGAAGCCTCCGCGTTCTGCGTCGAGGAGCGACGCGAACACACTTGGCGAGTCGAAGCGAGGGCAGCAGAACCAGTCGACTGTCCCCTTTGTGTCGACGAGGGCGGCGGTCTGCAGGTCGCCGATCAGTCCGTGGTCGCTGATGTTCGGATATCCGGCCACGCTGCACCGTCCTTCGCATGCGGTTGTGTGCAGCTTCCGCTTCCCGCGCTTCGGGCGCCCGGGCGGCTGGTCCCAATCCGTAGGGTCCGAAGCCTCTAGCGGGGCCACGCGGCCGGTGTGAGCATCGAAGCGCATCACTCGTTGTGCCTCGAGTTGGAAAGGACTGGGATGGCGCGAACCTCTCGCCACGAGGACAGGCAACAACCCGGCGATGTGCTGGTGGTCTTCGGGATCACCGGCGATCTCGCGAGGGTGATGACGTTCCGGTCGCTGTATCGTCTCGAGCAACGCGGGATGCTGGACTGCCCGATCGTCGGGGTCGCGGTCGACGACTGGAGCGTCGATCAGCTCGTGGAGCGGGCGCGCACATCGATCATCGCGACCGGCGAGCAGCTCGACGCCAAGTCGTTCGACCGACTCGCCGCGCGGTTTTCCTACGTCCAGGGTGACTTCGCCGACACAGCCACCTACGAGCGGATCGCGAAGGCCATCGTCGGTGCGTCGCGTCCGGTGTTCTATCTCGAGATCCCGCCTTTCCTGTTCGCCACGGTCGTGAAGGGACTCGCCGACGTCGGCCTGACCAAATCAGGGCGCGTCATCGTGGAGAAGCCGTTCGGCCACGATCTCGACTCCGCCGGCGCGCTCGCCGACGAGTTGCACGAGTACCTGGACGAGTCGCAGCTCTACCGGATCGATCACTACCTCGGGAAAATGGGGCTTGAAGAGATCCTCTTCTTGCGCTTTGCGAACACGATGCTCGAGCCGGTCTGGAACCGCAACTACGTGGAATGCGTCCAGATCACGTTGGCCGAAGACTTTGGTATCGAAGATCGCGGCCATTTCTACGATCCGGTCGGTGCGTTGCGCGACGTCGTCGTCAACCATCTCATGCAGGTGGTTGCGTTCGCGGCGATGGAGGCGCCATCGGGCGGCGACCCCGAGACACTGAAAACCGCGCAAACTGCCATCCTCCGTTCGATCGTCGAAGCGGATCCGCGCCAGTACGTGCGGGGCCAGTACGACGGCTACCGCGCGATCGACGGCGTCAACGCCGACTCGACCACTGAGACCTACACCGCGCTCCGACTCGACATCGACAACTGGCGATGGTCGGGCGTCCCGTTCTTCGTTCGCACCGGAAAGCGCCTGCCCGTGACCCAGACCGAGTTGCGCCTCGTGTTCAAGTTCCCGCCCCGTCTCGGATTCGGACTGCGCGGGCCGGAAAGCGAACCGGACCAGTTCATTGTCAAGCTCGATCCCTCTACCGGAGTGCGCCAGGTTCTTTCGGCGCACCGCGCCGATGCGGCGAAGCCGGCTCCGGTAGAGCTCGACATGGAATTCGCCGCCAAAGGCGGAGAGGCCGCGACGCCGTATGAGGTCCTGCTGCACGCAGCGATGGTCGGCCAGAACCTCCGATTCACCCGTCAAGACACAGTGGACGAGCAGTGGCGGATCGTGCAACCGCTGATCGACGCGCCCCCTCCGGTGCACAGCTACGTGCCTGGTTCGTGGGGACCGGACGCGGCCGACGCGATAGTCGCCGATTACGGCGGCTGGCGCGGCCCGTGGATCTGACGCGCGAACGCAAGACCACACACAGAACGAGGAAACGAGGTAGTTGGATGAAAGTGATCATCGTCGGTGGTGTCGCCGGCGGCGCGTCGTGCGCGGCACGGCTGCGTCGGCTCGACGAGAACGCCGAGATCCTCATGGTGGAACGCGGCCCCTACGTTTCGTACGCGAACTGTGGCTTGCCGTATCACGTGGGCAACGTGATCGAACACGAATCGGACTTGCTGGTCGCGAGCCCGGAAGTGTTCCGGCGACACTTCAACATCGATTGCCGTACGGGCTGCGAAGCAGTCGGAATCTCGCCCCAAGACAAGACCGTGGAGCTGCGCGACGTCGCGACCGGTGAGGTCACGACTGAGTCCTACGACAAGCTCGTGTTGTCGCCGGGCGCGCCGTCGGTTCGCCCGCCGCTGCCCGGTATCAACCTCCCGGGCGTCTTCGCGGTACGTACGGTGCCCGACGCGCGGGAGATCCGCGAGTGGATCGAACGCGGGACGAGCTTTCTTGCCGGGATGGAGAAGTACTCGGGCTTCCAGACGGTGCGACCGCGGATGCGCGCCGTGGTCGTCGGCGGCGGGTTCATCGGCCTCGAGATGGCCGAGAACCTGACACACCGGGGCTTCGACGTGACGGTGATCGAGATGGCCGATCAAGTCCTCGGCCCGCTGGATCGCGAGTGTGGACAACTCGTTGCCGACTTCCTCGCGTTGCACGGCGTGCATGTTGTCGTCGGTGACGGCGTCGCGGGATTCGCGCAAACGGAGGACGACGCGCTTGTCGTGTCGACCCGGTCGGGCAATACGTATCGCGCCGATCTCGTGATCCTGGCGCTCGGCGTGCGACCCGACACCACCCTCGCCAAGATGGCCGGGATCGAGATCGGCGACCTCGGCGGGATCCGCGTCGACGAACACATGCGCACGAGCAACCCCGACATCTTCGCGGTCGGTGATGCCATCGAGGTCCGGGACTTTGTCACCCGACAATGGAGCTTGGTCGCCCTCGCTGGGCCCGCGAACCGGCAAGGCCGCATCGCGGCCGACGTGATCGCCGGACGCGACTCGAGGTTCCGCGGCACACAGGGCACCGCGATCGTCGAACTGTTCGGCGCGGCCATCGCGTGGACCGGCGCCAACGAGAAAGCTCTCGACCGGGTCGGCGATCACGACTACGAGAAGATCTACCTCTATCCCAACTCGCACGCGGGGTATTACCCGGGCGCCAAACCCATCGCGATGAAAGTCCTCTTCCGCAAGTCCGACGGCCGCGTACTCGGCGCGCAAGCCGTCGGCGAGGACGGCGTCGACAAACGGATCAGCACCCTGGCGATGGCGATCCAGATGGACGCAACCGTGTACGACCTCGAAGAGGCCGAACTCTGCTACGCGCCGCCGTTCGGCAGCGCCAAAGATCCCGTGAATTTCGCCGGCATGGTCGGCGCCGGCGTGTTGCGAAATGACATGCCGCTCGGCCACTGGGACGCCACCAAAGATGCCTTCGTCCTCGACGTACGCGAGAAGCCCGAGCTCGCCGTAGAACACGTCCCAGGGGCAGTGAACATTCCGCTCGGTGAGCTGCGCGCCCGCCTCGACGAACTTCCGCGCGATCGCGAGATCGACGTCGTCTGCCGTTCCGGCCAACGCGCGTACTACGCGACGCGAATCCTGCTCCAGCATGGCTTCGACGCGCGCACCGTCTCCGGCGGCATGCTCTCGCACGCGATCCTCGCAACGACATGAGCTACGCCGCGGTCGCGTGCACCACCGAACAGACCATCCTCGGTGAGGGAGCCCGCTGGGACAGCCGCGACGGAGAGCTCCTGCGGGTCGACATCGTCGCGGGACGAGTGTTTCGCGATCGTGTCAGTGACGACGGCAGTCTGGTCCCCGTGCGCGCATACCAGTTACCCGAAACCATCGGAGCGATCGCACCGCTCGCGGGCGCCGATGGTTGGCTGCTCGCGACCGGGCGAGGGTTCGCGTACTTGACGAGCGAAGGCGCCGTCCATCCGATCGCCGAAGACGTCACGCCCGTCGGGACCAGAATGAACGATGCCGCGTGCGACCCGCAGGGACGATTCTGGGCCGGCACTCTCGCTGACGACCATCGCGTTGGCGCGGGCGCGCTCTACCGACTGGATTGCCACGGAACGGTCGAGCTGATGTTGGACGATTTCACGATCGCCAACGGTCTGGGATGGAGTCCCGACGGCAGCATGATGTACGTAGCCGACAGTCACCCCCGGGTGATCCACGCGTTCGACTTTGACGGTGATCGCGGCACGATCTCATGCGGCCGCATCTTCGCCAGCGTTGCCGAGGAGGTCGGCGCGCCCGACGGACTGACGGTCGACACCGCGGGCCACATCTGGGTCGCGGTGTACGGCGGCGGATGCGTCCACCGGTATTCGCCCGGCGGCGCACTGCTCGAGACGCTGACGGTCCCGGCAGCCCAGAGCACCTCGTGCGCGTTCGCGGGACCGGGACTACACCGCCTCTACGTCACTAGCGCGACCGAGAACTGGAACGACGCGCAGCGCCGCGAAGATCCAGCCGCTGGTCTCGTCTACCGCTTCGACACCGACGCAACAGGGCGCCCGGCATCACCCTTCCGGCCCGATCCCATCTGGTGGAAGCACATCACGACGTGAAGGCGGCACATTCCTGGCATGGCGCCGCGTGCCTCCATCGTCCGTTGCGAGGCGCCCTTCCTCTACGAGAACGCCCGTGTCGGTCCGTCGCTTCGAGAGTCTCGAAGCGACGGACAGAGGTGAGCTAGGGCGTCTTGTGCGCACGCACCAGGACGCCGTGCTTGGTCGGCCACAGCGGAAGCTCAACGTTCTCGGCGCGTTCTGGCGATTTGAAGTTGTGTCGACAGTACGCGCGCACCTCTTCTCGCGTGTTGAGCGCATAGAAGCGGTCGTCCCATTACTCCGAGTGCGCGTTCCGAAAAACGCAAGCAACGACCCTGATGGCATCTTCCGCGTCGAACGTCGTCGGTGAATAGCCCTCGGGCATGAGCTCCGGATCATTGGTTCTCGCCGAAGTACATGCGTAGTAGCGACCACAGTCACGCAGAACGCGCGCGTCGCCGCGATCGCCCGACCGCGCCGCCGTCGCGTCTCGCGCGCGTGACCAGGCGTCGCATCTTGGCATTGCTCGCAGTAGAGGTGGCGAGACCGCGAGAGTTGACCGCCGCAACGCAGGCACGTCGCGAACAAGGCCGACTGGTCGACCCTTGCGCGACGGCTACGGGCTTGTGCCGGCCCCGCTTGGCTACTCGCGCGCGACCGAAGGGTCGTCTCGGCAGGGATACGCGCGCTGTAGGCGCGCGCGGTTGTCATGATTTCGTTGCGCGCGACCGCGTTCAAATCGTCTGGTCCCCGCCTTAACCTCGCTCGTTGCTCGCGCCGGTAGCTACGGATGGCAGCCCGGCACAGATCACATCGACAGCGTTGGTTGTTGTATCGGTTGATGGTGCCGTGCGGGTGTGGCATTGAACACCTTTCATTGAACAACCACTTGCGCAGGGCTGTCGTTCGACCTGCACGGGGTCTTGGTGCGGTTGCGACGGTGCGACGTTGTTGTCGGTCCCGTTGAGGGTCCGGTTCCATAAGGCGCGCTTTTCAAATGGCGGGCGTTCGTCCGGCGGCCGGCTCGGGGACGCGCTATCGACCGTCACCCGACGGCACTTCGGGTTGCAGTTGCGTTCATGTGCGCGGAGCCGCGTTGATGATGGAGTGTTTGGGCGCGGTGATTGGGTATCGGGCGCGGTAGACGAGCGCTGCGGCGATGCCCAGGATGAGCGGCAGCCAGTACGACACGAGGCGGTATGCAAGTGTCGCAAGGGTTGCGTTGGCGGCGGGAAGGCCGGCCCAGACGAGCGTCGCGGCAAGCCCGGCTTCAACGAAACCGAGCCCACCCGGCGTGATCGGGATCATGCCCAGCACACTCGCTGCGACGTATGCGAGCAGAACCGGGATGGTTTGCACCTTGGCACCGCTTGCGACGATCGCGGCAAGGAGCGCGAAGTAGTCGAACGCCCATTTGCTGACGACCGCGAGCAACGCCCACAGCCAATGGCTCCCGAGCGCGTGCCGGACACGGTCACGCTGTTCGAGCAGCCGAACATCCCAATCCGTGACAGGAGACCGCCGCGGCCGAAGATGGTTGCGCAGCCACTGCGCCACTCGGCCAAGTGTCCGCAGCGGACGATCGAACCTGAGCGCGACGACGCCGAGACCGAACAACACAACGAAGGCGTCGAGTCCGAGCCAGCCCGCCAGTTCCAAGCGCCGATCGACGTGTTCGAGCCGGAACGTCAGCGGCAGGCACAGCGCGGCGAGACCGAACAGCGTTGTCGTCGTCAGCAGCGACGCGGCAGTAAGGCCCGACGCAGTGCGCGCAGGTTCTTCGCCGCCGCGGACCATATACGAGAACTGCAACGGGCCACCGGCGGCCGCACCGCCGGGCACGATCGAACTGACCGCGTTGGCGACCAACTGCGCGGTCGCGATCAACAACCAGTCTTTCGTCGATGTCGACAGACCGATGAGCAGCCACACACACGCGAAGCTCGCGAACTCAAGTGCTGCCATCACAACGAACCAGATCGGATGGATCTTGGAAAGCTCGTCAACGGAACCGAAGACCTTCACCAGCGCTGGCCACACGAAATAAAGGCCAACCGCGGCGATCACGAGCCCGACGATCCGACGCACCGTCACAGCCGCATTCTGGCCCGCCCACGAATATGTCCCCTAACGCCGGCTAGGAGACGCGCGTCTCGAAGCGATGCCACGATCCGGCGGGTCAATCGTCGTCAGATGGGGAGCGCGAGTCCGAGAATCATTAGTCCGGCGACGAGGTGTGCGCCGCCGTTGTTTGCGTTACCGCGACCAGGCCGTGAAGCCGACGGACTTGTTGACTCAAACGAAGATCTGCCTCACGATTGACGAGGGGACTTGAGGCTCAAGCCGAGCTGGACCGCCTTGCGCCTGATGCTGTCCTTGCTGCCGCGAGCTTTTGCATCATCGCATTGATCGGTGTGTTCTGACGCGCCAACGATCGCAGCTCCTCGACCTCTCGCTCATTCCACTTTCGGCCGGCTCGACTCGCAGAGCTACGTGGGCGGCGCGGATGGGACTGATCCGACGTTTCTGAGCTGGGCGGTTCTAGTTTCGAGAATCGTCTCATCAGGTCGACCATGTGACGACGGCCACTTCTCGGCCGTCGTTGGCCATTTCACCTCGATATGCGATGCCGAATGGCCAACGTTCTTGCCGATCGCCTCGCGAAGTCGCCAAGCTGTTCGCGCGCTGGGCTGACGTACGAGGAGAACGATGTTCAAGCTCTAACGGAATCGGTCGTCGTCGACGCGGCGGAACGCCGCAGAGTGTTGCGTCTTGGTGGTATGGCTGCCGCTGGCGCCACAGCGGCCGCGGTCGCCAAGGCGTCACCAGCGCACGCCGACACTGGCGATCCGCTGCTGATCGGCGAGGGGAACTACAGCGGCAAGGACGGATCAACTACGCTGATCGGCGGCTCTCCGGCCGTCGCGGCGCTCCTCGTCGAGGGCGACCTGCGGGACTCAACATCGGACGTCGGCGACGTGGCATCACGCGCCGTGCTCGGCCAAGGGTGGCGACGTCGGCGTGCATCGCGCAGGGCGGGCAGTACGCGCTTCAGTGTGATGGCGCCAACGATCTTCACCCGCAGCGGCGCGGCGACGCTCACTGCGCCGGCGCATTCGATCGTCGTGATTCGTGCCCGGCGAGGTCCAGGACGCGACTACATCACGACGCAATGTGCTCGCGCTCGTGCAGACGTCGCTGTCGCCGGTGGCGGTTCGGTCGGCGGTGCCGCACCCGACGCCGTATGACGCCGCGCAAGAGTCCCATCACGATCCACTTCACCGAGCTTGCGCCTGCAGGGCACCAAGGTCGCGTGGTTCGTGTTCGAGGCCATGTCGTAAGGAGCCCGCTCGGCCCGGCGAGAGTCGAACGCGCAGTCCGGCGTTCGCTTGCGTGAATCGCGACGGTCTGTTCGCTATCGGCTCCTCGAATTGACGCTCTCTGTCTCAAGGTGTGTGCGATTGAGCGACCGCTGCCACGAGGTCGACCTGCGACAACGACTCTCAACCGCACTGTTGAGGGAGTCGATTCGTTCCTATGTCGCCCCGGGGCCTTCGGGCAATGGTCTCGCACCATCTGCCCGGCACGTATTTCTTAGCGGTCGCTGCGATGGGTCCAGCCGCGGCCGTGACGATCATGTTGTTGAGCGCGGTGCACTTGGCTGCCGCGACGCCGCTTTGGGTCATTCCGACGATCCTCGTCGGCGGTCAAGTGCTGACCACGATTTCGGGTGTGTGGTGGACGCGATCAAAGAGCT
This sequence comes from uncultured Actinomycetes bacterium, assembly GCA_963841195.1. Taxonomy (GTDB): domain Bacteria; phylum Actinomycetota; class Acidimicrobiia; order IMCC26256; family PALSA-610; genus CAWJBX01. The sequence goes on from CAWJBX010000011.1 coordinate 11,135, forward strand.
TCGTCGCGCTCAATCTCAAGGTTGCCGTCCATGTCGCGGTGGTCACGGCAGCCATCTACGCAACGGGTTGGGGTCCCGCGCTCGGCCTCGGACTGGTTCTCATCGGTCAAGAAACGCTGACTTCAGCCGGGACGAACGCGTGGCGTGTCGTGTTCGTATGGGAACTCGCCGGCATCGCGATCGGACAGTGCTTGATCGCAGCGGGATGGGCACCGTCGCTTATCCCTGAACCCGAAGTGCATGGGCTCGCGGTCTTGACGATGGTTGGTATCGCGTTTTCGCATCGATCGTTGCTCTCGGCGCTGCGCGATAAAGAAGCAGCTACTGCGACGACTGAAAGCCACGAACGTAAGTTCCGCGCGTTGTTGCAGAGTTCGCACGATCTCGTGTTCGTTTTCGATGCCGCGAGCTCGGTGACGTACGCGAGTCCCTCGTGTTCGCAAGTCTTGGGGTACGCACCGACCTCGTTTCTCGGGCCGAACCAACAAGAGCACGTGCATCCCGACGACCTCGATGCCCTCCGCGGTGCAATGCAACTCGCAGTTGCAGAAGAGGGTGGCTCCGCCTATTTGCTCTTCCGGCTCCGGCGCGTGGACAGCTCATGGTGCTGGGTCGAGGGACTCGCCACGAACCTGTTGCACGATCCGGCAGTCGACGGCGTCGTCGTGAACGTGCGCGACGTCACCGAACGCATGGCATCCGAAGATGCGATGCGCCACCTTGCGTTGCATGATCCCCTCACGGGACTGGCAAACCGAGCGCTGCTCGGTGATCGACTCGATCACGCGATCGGCCGTCGCGCGCGAACCGGCACTCAAGTCGGCGTCCTCATCATCGATCTCGACGGGTTCAAGACCGTCAACGACAGCCTCGGCCACGCAGTCGGGGACGCGTTGCTGATTGCCGTCGCACGCAGGTTCTCCGACGCGCTTCGTTCTCACGACACGATCGCACGGCTTGGTGGAGACGAGTTCGCAGTCCTCGTGGAGGATTTGAAAGTTCCCGAGCACGCCGTCGTCGTGGCTCAACTTCTCCTTGACGCGCTGCAGGCGCCAATCGCGCTCTCGGATCGTGAGGTTGCGATCGGCGCAAGCATCGGCATCGCGATCGCTGATCCCGACCAGGACGCCGCCGAGCGCGTGCTCGGGCAGGCGGACGCGGCGATGTATCGAGCAAAGCGAGAAGGCAAGGGCTGCTTTCGCGTGTTCGAACAATCGATGCTCGCGGCCGCTATGCAACGACTCGAACTCGAACAGGACCTGCGGGGAGCGATCGCGAGAGATGCGCTCGACGTCTACTACCAGCCGATCGTCGACATCCACAGCGACAGGGTCCTGGGATTTGAAGCGCTCGTACGATGGGACCACCCGCAACGCGGTCTTGTCGCGCCGAACGACTTCATCCCAATCGCCGAAGAAACGAACCTCATTGTCGACATCGGCCGGCGCGTGCTGATGCAAGCCTGCCAACAAGCCGCACGCTGGCGGGCCCGTCACCCCGCATTGCAGCTCACCATCGCAGTGAACGTCTCTCAACGCCAACTCGCGTATCCAGGCTTTGAAACCGAAATGGTCGACGTCTTGGCATCCTGTGGACTCTCACCGACCGCGCTCGTTTTGGAAGTCACCGAGTCTGTCCTTGCCACTGACACGGGCCACGTCGTCAACACGCTCGAACGCGTTCGTCGCAAGGGCGTCCGCGTCGCGATTGACGACTTCGGTACCGGATATTCATCCCTCGCCGCGCTCGCCGACCTGCCAATCGACATCATCAAGATCGACAAGCGCTTCATCGACAACGTCACGAAGAACGGTCAAGGGCGGGGACTCGTCCATGCGATTATCCAACTCGCGTCGACGCTGCGATTGGAAACCATCGCCGAGGGCGTGGAGCACGACGAACAGCGCGACGCTCTGCGTGAACTCGGAGGCACGCAACTGCAGGGATACGTGCACGCGCGTCCAATGCCACCGCGCCAAGCCGAGCATTACCTCGAGGCACACGCATCCTCGTCAACGGGAGACGAAACGGTGTTGGAACGTCATGCATGACCTCCGGGCTCATCCCAGACTCTTGGCGGTGCAGTGATGCGCATCGTCGGGTCGTCGCGTCGGATCGTCTTCCGTGGCGCCCATACCTCGGAACACAATCAGGAGTCCACGGTTCGTACCGGCAACGTTCGCCCGTACGTCGAACAGCTTTCTCGTTACGTCCCAGCTCCGCGGTCTGAGGGCGACACGCTGCTCCCCGGGCGCGACTTGATCGGCGAGCTTCGTCGTGCCGTCGCAGCGGCAGAAACACTGAACGCAGTTACACGTTGCGAGTCCTAAGGCGGCATAGCTTCCCGTGACGCGAGTCCCGCTGACCTTCGCCGCCGGCGTCCCGTCTTTAGGCGAGTTGGTCGAGGATGGCGCGGGCGTCGGTTTCGATGTACCCGTACCCACCAATGACCGCAGTGTCAATCGCCGATTGGGCCATGGCGCGGGCGCGGTGGTGGTCGTCGCGATGGTTTCGGTCGGCGAGCATTGCTGCCCAAGCGGCTTGCGTGCGAGCGATCAAGATGGGTGAGCGGACTTGCCGGTGGATTTGTAGCGCGTCGCCAAACCAGTGTTCCGCGTCGTCGAAGTTGCCGAGGAGGTGCTCGAGCTGCGCGATGTAGTGGCATAGAGCGGGTTCGAAGGTCGTCCCGGAGGTCGTGACGATCTGGTCGTGATACGGCAGGATCTGCGCTCGAAGGACTGGCGCGGCTTCCACTGCCTTGAGGTGGGTCGCGGCGTCGATCCAGAAGACGATGCCGATGCTCCATGCCAGGTCGGCGGGCATCGAAAAACCGTCGGCGAGGTCTTCGGCGAGCATCCGTTTTGCTTCGCCAAGTGCTCCGTCGCGAACCTTCGCGTATACGAGAGCGGCTCGGTACGCTCGCAGTGCAGGCGTTTCGACGAGGGCTTGTTGCATGAGTGGGATCAGCTCGTGAACGCGACCTTGGTGTTGGCGAATATTGACGAGTTGCGCGGCGTAGACGGTAAAGGCGTCGGGTTCGCCGTTCTCAGTTCCGAAAGCGAGCGCCGCCTCGGCAAGACGTTCGTATTCGGCCACGTCGCCGCGCAGTCCCGTCGCCCACGCTTGATGGAACCCGAGCGTCCAGCGGATGGTTGTGTGGGGGATGCGTTGCGCGACCTCGGCGGCGTGTTGGAGATGAGCATCGATTCCCGCGCCGTCGCCCTGTTCGAGCGCGGTGATCCACGCTGCATGCAGTTGCCAAAACTGCATCGCGGCGTCGAGGTCGTCGGTGATTTGAAGTACTTCGTCTACCCAGGTTTGCCTCACCGCCAGGGTGGATGGATGGTCGATCGACGAAAACGTTGTCTGAACCGCGAATGCAAGCGCGGATGGGTCGCCGATGAGGCGGGCGTCGGCGACGGCTTCTTCGGCCATCGCGACCCGTTCTGCGAGTTCACCGGCGTGTCTGCGTTCGGTCGCGGCGAGTGCGAGGAGTTTGGCGCGCGCGACACTTGGCGCATTGCCGACACGTTCGAGCGCGCGATCGATGGCGGCGAGGCGTTCGTAGTCGGCGCCGCCGATGTTGCTCACGAAACCGCGGTTGTTCGCGAGCACAGCGCTGACAACCAGATCGGTGTCGTCGATGTGGTCGGCCAGCTGAAACGCTTCCAGGAGGGTTTCGCGGTATGCCGGAATGCCCGACTGGCGTTGCGCGTCGCCGAGACCGACGAGCAGTTCGGCCCGTCGACGGTTGTCGGGATGGAGCGCACGGTTCGAAAGTTCGAGGGCTTGGGTGAACCAGCGGACAGCCTCGTCGGGTGCGAGTTGCTCGAGCGCGCGATCACCCGCGAGATGGGCGTAGTGAACGGCCTTGGTGTTGTCGGCAGGTTCGACCGCGGCAGCCCAGTGATACGCCAACTCTGCCGTGCGTTCGCCTGGAGCATCACCGAGCAGCGCTTCGAGGTTTTCGGCGATTGCGCTATCCGCGCGAGCGCGCCGAGCCGGGGAAAGACCGTCGTAGAGGGTGTGTTCGATGAGCGCGTGCGCAAACGTGTACTGGTCGGGTCGGTCGGTCGTTGCGAGTACCGCCGCCGCGACAGCGGCGTCGCAGAGATCAATGACGCTGTCCTCGTCGATGTGTGCGATCGAAGCGAGGAGACGGATATCGAAGTCGCGCCCGATCACCGAAGCGAGCGCGAGGACACGTTCGGTGTCGGGGCCGAGCGTCGCGAGTCGCCTTCCAACGACTTCCCGGATACTGACCGGGAGCCCAACCGCGCGCAGATCAGCGTCCGCCATCCAGCGACTGTCTCGCTGATAAATCGCGCCGGACTCGGCAAGATGCAACAGGATCTCAGCGACAAAGAACGGATTGCCCGCGGTCTCCGCCAAAAGCGCGTCGCGTAGCGCGACGCCCTGGTCGTCCATTTCGTGCCCGGCGATCGTTTCCAACAATGCGAGCAGATCGAGATCGGTCAAACCCCCAAGCGTGATCCGTTCGGCGCCGCCCTGTCGGTGCATTGCAGCCAACAGGTCAGTGACGGGATGGTCGACGCCGATGTCCGAGTCGCGGAATGTTCCAAGAACACCGACGCGCAGCGGCTCATCGGAGGTCACCACGTGGCGTAACAACTGGACGCTCGCGCGATCTGCCCAGTGCAGATCATCCAGCACGATGAGCACGGGCTGTTGTGCCGAGAGGCGCACCAACAGGTCCGTGACAGTGCCGTATAACACGAACCGTTCGCTCTCGCGGTCGACCGTTGTCGGCACTTCCACCCCGACTCTCGCGGCGAGTTGCGGCACCAGACGCGCCAGGTGCGCTCCCCGGTCAGCAACGTGCGCGGCCAAGACCGCGTCGGGCGCGTGTGCAACGAGTTGGGAGAGCGCTTCGATCCAAGGTTGATACGGCACACCAAGTTCTTCGTCGCTGCGGCCATACACGACCATCCCGCTCTGGTCATGTACGTCTGCCGCGAAAACAGCCGCAAGCGTCGTCTTGCCGATGCCCGGCTCACCAGACAAGAACATCAACCGACACGCACCACCCACAACCAACTTCCACACTTGCTCCAGCCGTCGCCGTTCGTCGCCACGACCGACGAAGTTGGGCGAACGCGCTGCGATCAGCCGAGTCGGCAACTCTCGCCGGGAATCAAGCACCTCCGACGGTGTCCAGGGAACCGACCAAACCGTGACCGGAAATGCGATGCCCTTCAGGTCATGCGTGCCGTGCGCCACAAGCTCCGGCGAATCCAGCCGCGAGCCCGCAACAACCCGAACAACATCAGAAATGAGGACCTCGCCGCCATTCGCAAGCGCGCAAACCCGGGCCGCCTCATGTACCGCAAGCCCGTTCACGGCCTCATCGACCGCGACGTCGCCCAAACTCAGCCCAACCCGCAATGCAATCGGCGCGTCCGCGCGTCGATTCCGCGCGTCGATCGTTTGCTGGATCGCGACCGCGGCCCGGACGGCATTTGCAGCACTTCCGAATGTCAACATCGCGCCGTCGCCGGTGCCCTTCTCCACCCGGCCACCGTGCCGTTCCGCGACAACACGCACGATCTCGTCGTGCTCACGCAACAACGCGTCGGCCGCTACGTCACCGAGCCGTGCCCGCTGTTCCGTCGAGCCCACCATGTCGGTGAACAGCACGGTCATCGTCTCGGTCGTCATGCCGGTCTTTCGCCCTCCCGTTGGCCGACATCATGCTCCCATAACGCGAACCACGAATGCGCCCCACCCCTCGGCAGTTGGCGAGGAACAAGCAGAAACGTCTCTCAGCCGATGCGCGAGTCTGTGAGCCGGCGTTCGGGGAAACCGTCGACGCGGAGGCAGGCTGAACAGCAATTGAAAAGGGTGTGGGGCGCGTCGCCCCACACCCTCGAGTTGTCGCGGTGGGTCGCTACGCGACTCGCCGCCAAATTGTCTGTTGGCTCTGGGTCGGATCGTCGGTGTAGACGCCTCGCACGTTGTCGTCGACGTACGCGCCGAATTCGAGATCCGCGTTCAGCGCCTGCTGGGACTGTTCCAGCGATTGCACGTCGGCGTATCCACTGAACCATCCGACTTGGCCGTAGTTGCCGGTTGCGCTCGAACCAAACAACACGGGCGTGCCGAGGATCGCTTCGGCCCGTGCCGCGATTTCGATACCGACCTCGATCCCGCGTATAACGCTCCCGCTCGTACACGTCGTTTGGATGATCGTCGCGTAGTTGACTTCCCGGTTCGGGTCGACCTCCCCGGACACGATCTGGACGAGGGCATCGTCGACACCACTCGCCGCGAACTTCGCACCGTCGTCGACCAGCGAGATGTATCCGTCATCGGCGAGCAACTTGTCGTTCGCGGCTTCGAGTGTTGCAAGGTCGGGCACGAACGTGCTCCACGCGAGTGTTCCGAACTCCGGTGAGAACATCACGCTGTAGAGCCCAACATTGAGCCCGGTTATTTGGTTGGCCTTCTCTGTGATGGCAAGTGCCCACGTCATCGATGCTCTGGTGTTTCCCGGAGCGAGACGGGCGCGTCGACTGAAGAGGTACATGAAAGCCCTCCTTTCCCGCAGTCGTGCTTCGGACGGTCGCGCTCCTGCGGCGGCATGTCAACGGAGTTCTCAACTGCGTGGACCACGCAATGAAATCGCTCGCTCTGTCAGCGCGCCTCGGTTGAGGTGTTGGCGGCTGGACGACGGTCGGGGAGCTGTTCGGTCCACCAGTCGATGGGAACGACCTGCATCGCGAGTTCGAACGAGACGCGGTCGAGCGACTCCGCGAGTTGCGCGATGGCAACGAGGTTGTCGCACAACCACTCTTCCTCAACGGGCCCGCTGATCTGCGTTGCGGGGCTGAGCCGGGTCAGCTTTGGTCGACTGAGTTGCTCGGGGAGTGGCTCTTTCTCGTCGAGCAGGCTGCCCCACCAATAGATGCGGCTGAAGAGCTCGACGTGACGGTCGACGATCTCCGCGTACAGGCCCGACGTCACCATCACGTCGGCCCAACGTCCGAGCACGTCCTTTCCTTCGACGAGCAGCTCGACGATTGTTCGATGGAGCTGTTCTCTCCTGTCGGCGTTTGCGAACACTTCGTCGATGGCCGCGGCCAGTCGGGGTGTATCGCGCACGCTCGCCGCCGCAGACTCCAACAACTTCTCGCCGAGTTCTTCGTCAGGGACGAGTCCGGTGAGTTCGAGCAGGCTCGTCCACACGAGGCGCGCCGCGCCGACGAGATCGAAGAGCGCATACTGCGCGAGCACGGACCAGCGTTCGCGCTGGCGGCGCTCGAGGACCTCGTTGACGACGGCCGCAGTCACCGCGACGACGATCAGGCTTGCGACCAGGCTCGTGAAGAGTGTGTGGCGCGCCCAGAATCCATCATTCGTGACGTCCCAGACGACGGCCGCGACGAGAATGAGCGCGCTGATGCCACCCACGACCAATGTCGAACGCCCATACGCGCGAACGGAGTCGGAGCGGCGCGGACCAATGTGGCGTCGACTCATAGCAAGCTCTTCGCGACCTCGCGCAGCATCTTGGCGTCAGTTTCGCAGACCCATACCCGCTTGCGACGGAGCGGACGAAAACGACGAGTAGGCCCCGCCGCCGCCAATCACGCCGAAACGCGCGATGTCGCCGTTGCGGATAGGGGTGTTCAACGCGAAGGTATGGCCACTCCAAGGCGGTAGAGAACGGACGGGGTCTCTGACACCTACTCCAGTTACCACTCGGGCCACACCAACGCAGCCGGTAGATCCCGCGCGCCCGAAGCGCCCGACCTGGCCGCTCCACGCGACCTTCGCGCTGCTGCTGCTCGTCGCGTTCTCGCGGTCGCCGTACCTGTTGTTGCACGGACGGTTCTGGGCCGAGGAGGGCCGCATCCACTTCGGGCACATGCTCGAAAACAAAGGCCCCGCAAGTCTGTTCTTCACCTACGGCCACAGCGGCTACTTCGACGCGTTCGTCAACGGGGGGACATGGCTCGCCGCGCAGGTCCCGCTGGCGCACGCGCCACTCGTTACCGTCTGGCTGTCGCTCGGTGTCATCGCGTCGCTGTTGTGGATCACCCTGTATTGGCCGTCGGCACTCCTTCCGACGATGGCATCGCGCATCGTCGCCGCGGTGTTGTTGATCGTCGGCACGGTTGCGATCCCGGAGGTGTGGCTCAACTCGCTCGAGGCGCAGGTCTACCTCGCGCTGATCACGGTGCTCCTGCTCTTCGTCAAGCTGCGCTCGCTCAACCGCACGCGCTTCGTGTTCGGCGGCGTCGTGCTCGCAACCGCCGGCCTTTCCGGCGTGTACGCCGATCTGCTCGCTCCACTGTTCATCGCTCGTGCGTTCATGCAACGAACGCGTCGGAGCATCGTCTATGCGGCGGTGTCGTCGATCAGCGCGGCGATCCAGCTGGTTGTCGTTGTGTACCTGCGTCTCGCCGGCGACACCGGCGGTACGAAGCTTGTTGCGCGCGGTCCCACCACCGTGTTGCGCAACGTGGCGAGCTATCACCTCGTGGGATTCCTCTTCGGGCCTGACAACGCCGGGACTGCGCACCGTCATGCGCGCAGCTCGGCCGGTCTCGCGGCGCTGACGGTCTTCGCGATCGTCGTGTTCGTCGTGGTCGTTGCCATCGCGGCGCGCAGCGCCGACCGTCGGATTGCGATCGCGCTCGGGTGCGCGTTCGTCATCACCGAAATCGGCGTGAACTTCGGTGCCGGCGCCGACTCCGGGGGGCGCTTTGCGGTCGTCCCGATCGGAATCCTGATCCTCACGCTCGTGCACGCATCGTTTGCAGGACGGCGCGGCGTCAACTTCATTGGCGCGGGGCTGTGCGCGGTCGTCTTGTTCTTCGGTCTGACGAGTTTCTGGACCTATCAATCCGCGAACCTGCGCTGCCAAGGCTGTCCCGACTGGACGCAGCAAGTGCAGGCGTGGCAGCAGGGACAAACGACGCGGCTGAAGATCTGGCCGTACCCGACGTGGTACATCTCGGTTCCGCGCCAAACACCGAGCGCGCCGCCTTCGACGAGTCGCTGACCGTCTGCGCGCGTTTGTAAGACGCGGCGTCCAAAGAGCCATCAAATGAAAGGTCGGGGAAACCTCCCTCCCTTACTCTTTTAGGTCGGGCTGCGGGGAGCCCAGGCGTTCGTCCCTTTTGAGTGGCTACGAAATCGGGTGGTGGCGACGATGAACGTGGGTATGGGCGATCGGTCGCGTCGACGCGCACAGATGATGGCCCAGCGCCGCAAACGCGTATGGCGATTCGCAGTCGCCGTGATGCTCGGCGCGTCGCTGCTCGTCGTGCATTTCGATCACGTGGGCGCGCATTCGACTGCCGCGGCGCTCCCTCCGGATCCGATGACGCAGATGGTGCATCCCACAGCCGCGGCGTTCAAGCCTGACGCGCCGACGTTGGTCCCCGAGGGATGGACCGTGAGGGCGACCAGCCAGTCGGCCACCCACCCCGTGAGCGCGGTGCTCGACGATCAAGCGGCGACGTACTGGAAGAGCAAGCCCTCGTCCGCCGCCAACGCGCTGCCGCAATCGATCACGATCGACATGCGCGGCCCGCAGACCGTGTCGGCCGTTTCCTACGAGCCTCCGGCCAACGCGCAACCGAGTAATGAGATTGGTCGCTTCGAAGTCAGTGTCAGCACCGACGGTGCGCACTTCGTGAAGGCTGCGTCGGGAACGTGGGCCAACACGGCCGAGACAAAACACGTCGGCATCCAACCCGTGAGCACGCGTTTCGTTCGGCTCTCCGCGCTGTCGTTCGCGGGCGGTTCGGGAACGTCGATTGAGGCGGCGTCGATCACGCTCGCCGGCGCACCCACCGTCGCGGCCCCGGTCGCGCACGCCGCCGTGCGACCTGCGGACGTGAGCACCGACCCCTCGGTCGTTGGTCAGTGGGGTCCGACGATCGGCTTCCCGCTCGTACCGGTCGCGGCCGCGCTCCTGCCCAACAACAAGCTCCTCACGTGGTCAGCCGACGAGAGCATGAACAACGGCGCCACCGGTCAGAACATCACGCAGGCCGCGATCCTCGACCTGACCACCGGCCAGGTCAGCAGCGCGTACGGTCAGCAACACCGGCCACGACATGTTCTGTCCGGGTGTCGCGATCCTGCCCAACGGCGACGTTCTCGTTACCGGCGGACTGAGCACGACGGAGACGAGCATCTACCACGTCGCGACGAACACGTGGACCGCGGGGCCGCCCATGAACGTCGGCCGCGGCTATCAGGGCCAGACGTTGCTCTCGAACGGTCAAGTCTTCTTGCTCGGCGGTTCGTGGTCGGGCGCGGTGGGCGGCAAGACCGCCGAAGTGTTGTCGCCATCGTCGAGTGCGTGGCGCACCCTTCCCAACGTTCCAGCCACACCGATCTACACCAACGATCCGCGCGGCGCGTACCGCGCCGACAATCACGGATGGTTCATCGCGACCGGCGGCGGCAAGGTGTTTCAGGCCGGCCCGTCGAAGACGATGCACTGGATCACGACATCCGGAGCGGGCTCGATCACCTCGGCCGGACTGCGCGGGACGAGTAACGACGCGATGAACGGCAACGCCGTGCTGTACGACGTCGGCAAGATCGTCACCATCGGCGGTGCGCCCGCCTACGACAACTCGAACGCAACCACCGAAGCGGACACGATCGACATCACCAGCGGCACGCCCGCCGTGACGCAAAGCGGTTCGATGCAATATCCCCGCGCCTTCGCGAACAGCGTGGTCCTTCCGAACGGCCAGGTCGTCACGATGGGCGGCCAGACCTACGCGCTTCCGTACACCGATTCCAACGCAGTGCTCAACGCCGAGCTTTGGGACCCGACCACTGGCCAGTTCACCGTGATGGCTCCCGAGGCCGAGCCCCGCAACTATCACTCGGTGGGGGTGCTCCTGCCCGACGGCACCGTGTTCTCAGGTGGGGGAGGGCTCTGCGGAACCTGCAGCACCAACCATCCGGACGGGCAGATCTTCACGCCGCCGTACTTGTTCAACTCCGACGGCACGTTGCGCACGCGACCGACGATTACCTCGGCGCCGACGTCGGCGACAACGGGGCAAACGATTTCGGTGTCGACCGACAGCCCGATCTCGAACTTCGCGCTCGTGCGCTACGGCGAGGCAACGCACAGCGTCGACAACGATCAGCGGCGCATCCCGCTGTCGATCGTGTCTTCGGACGGGAACAACAACTATCAACTCGCGATCCCGTCCGACCCCGGCGTCGCGCTGCCCGGTCCGTACATGCTGTTCGCGCTCGACGGCAACGGGACGCCGAGCGTTTCGACGACGATTTCGATCGCGAGTGTTCCGACCCTGCCCACAAGCGCGTACGGCCAGGCGGTGTACAACGCCAATCCGTCGTCGTACTGGCCGCTCACCGAAGGGGCCGGCCCCTCCGCGAACGACGCGACTGGCAACGGCAACAACGGCGGCTACTTGGGGGCCGGTTTCACGTACGGCGCGCCGAGCCCGGTCGAAAGCCCGACGGGACGCGGTGTCACCTTCAACGGCTCGAGCACGCAGATCGTCGAGTTGCAACCCTCCACGAATCCCACCACCTACTCCGAGTCCACGTGGTTCAACACGACGTCGACCCAGGGCGGTTACCTGATGGGCTTCGGGAGCCAATCCCATGGCGCGTCGACGAACAAGGACCGCCAGGTGTGGATGTCGAACAGTGGCCAGCTCAATTTCGGCATCATGGGCAGCGCGGGCCGGATCAGCATTCAATCTCCGTTGTCGTACAACGACGGGCAATGGCATCAAGTTGTTGCCGCGCAGGGATCGGACGGCCTGAACCTCTACGTCGATGGTCAGCTCGTGAAGAACAACACCACATCGGCTCGCCCGCAGAATTACCTCGGCTACTGGCGCGTCGGCTTCGACGACGTCAGCGGTTGGAATGGCGCACCGACCGACAACTACTTCGCGGGCACGATCTCCGACGTCGCGTTCTACAACTACGAGCTGTCGGGTGCGGTCGTCAACAGTCAGTACGCGCAAAGCACTGCGAGCGTCCCGACCCTGCCGACCAAGGTTTCGGCGAAGGCGGCGACGGGCAGCGCGAACGTCAGCTGGACGGCGCCGACGTCGAGCAACGGTTCACCCATCACTGCGTATGTGATCACGCCCTTCGTGCAAGGCGTGGCGGAGCCGCCGAAGACGTACAACTCGACTGCGGTGAGCCAAGTCGTCGACGGGCTTCAGAAGGGCACCAGCTACACGTTCAAAGTCGCGGCGCAGAACGCCGGCGGTACGAGCGGTAACTCAATGATGTCGAACTCGGTTTCGCCGAAGTGACGAGCGCGCGCTTCTGATCCGCGCTCATCGCTGCTGTGACCAATGCGCGCGGCCGATGGTTTCGTGCGTCTGACGCGCGCGTCACGTTCCGCGTCGGATATACGCAAGCGGGTGTCAATCGACTTCAAAAGGGCGAGCAATTCGTTTGCCATACCTTGACAGGAGCGCTGACGAAAGTGCACGGTTTGCGCGACCACAGTCGGTAGCGCCGGTGTGTGATTGCGGGAGGTGGGCATGGAGCAGGGCGTTACGCCTGCGCACGTGCAACAGGTTCTCGATATCGAGGACCGTGTGTTGCGCAACTACTGGGTGACGCAGACCTACTCGGATCTCGCCGCGGCCGTGGCGCGCGTGCTGGGTCCGGCGACGTCGAACTGGTGCACCTATGCGACATGGGCGTCGTTCACCGTCGGGCGCAATCTGCGCGGCGAAGACCTGCCCAAATGGCTGCACGACCGCATCGTCTTGCGCGACGGGATGATGGGCGCGGTGCAGCAGGCCAACCGGCGCCGCGGGCGCGGGTTCGCCCATCTCATCTACGAACTCACTCCCGAACATGTCGTCGACGTCGTCCGCGAGCTCTTCGGTGCGTGCGCGACGAACTTGTCCGACGGCAACACCGAAGTGTTTCGCGAGATCGCTCCGGTCGCAGCCACGTTCGTCGAGTGCTACGGCGGCGCACCCGTCGCCGCCGACGCGCGCACTCGCGTGCTCGATCTCTGCAACGGCGCGAAGCTGTTCAACGGACAGAATTGGTTGCGTTCCGGCTTTACGCTTTGGTGCGACGCAGTCGCCACGGACGAACCCACTCGCAAGTCCCAGCTGATTCTCGCGGGCTCGCTGGAGCTGGGCGCCCACGAACAGAACCACCTGCAAGATGCAATTGCGGGAAGCGTCGACATGGGCATGAATCAATCGGCGGACGCGCTCGTGAAACGCCTCGCGCGCGACGACGGTGCGGGCGACGCGATCGAGCAACTCTCGAACGTGCTTCACCCCGTCGTTGACGGCATTGCCGAGGTTTGGGGCGATCTCATGACGGAGGTGCTGGGCACCATCGAGACGCCCGACGGCGAGATGCAACTCGATTGCGACGTGCCGTGCCTGCCCGACCTGCCGTTTGTGCCGGCCGAGCTCGATCCCGTCGTCGTGACCGACCTCCAATCGCTCTTGCAACAGTTCGACCACAGTCGCGGCAACGGCGTCGGCAGCGGCGCCGCCGACTGGGTGAAACTCACCGACCGCATGAACTTCATCAGCAATCTCTTCGTGTCGCGACACCACCGCGCCGACTACTACAACCCGCCGTTCTCGAACACGGTGCTCGACGCGATCAAAGCCGGGCAGATTCCGGGGATCGGTGGCAACCCCAGATGGCATCAGCCGGCGACCGTTGGGCTTTCGCAGTTCACGAAAGAGTTCGTCGACAAACTGATGCTCAAGGGCGACCATGCTGCCGACTCAGCCGTCGACGAGTTCTTCGCAGCGAGATTCGCCGGCCATGCCGAGCTGTTCCAGCATCTTGCGCGCTCGTCAGGCCCGGGCGGCGGCACCGACGAAACACTGCCCGGCGTCAGCGAGTTCGTCGAGGCCGCCGAGCCGTGGCCCGACTGGGCCGATCACGATCTTGTGCGGCGCGGGCAGCAAGTGTTTTGCGACTGGGGTCCGCAACTCGGGTTGGGACTCTGGATGGCGTCGTTGCCGGCCGACTACGCGTGCGCGCGCGGCGCCGAGCCGCTCGTGCGAACGGCCCGGCTCACACGCAGCCCGAAACGCCGCTACGTCGAAACCGGACAGATGATCATCGACGCGATGACGCCCGGCGCGCTGGATCCGGGAGAGTCCGGATACGTCGCAGTGCGCCGCGTACGATTGATGCACGCCGCGGTTCGGCACGTGCTGCAACACGCAGACGAGATCGTTGGTGCCCGGGCGGCGGGCATCGAGCCGTGGAACACCGACCTCTACGGCGTTCCGCTCAATCAACACGACTTGCTCGGTGCCCTGTTCTCTTTCAGTGTCGTCGGCATCGACGCGCTCAAGCGCGCCGGCGTGCGCGTCAGTAACGACGACGCCGAGGCCTATATCCACGTGTGGAACCTCGTCGGTCACCAGATCGGCATCGAGGACGGGCTGCTCCCGCTCGACTGGTCCGACGCGCAGTCGCTCTGGGAGACGCACAAGAAAGACCAATATCGAAGGAGCCCCGCCGGTCAAGAACTCACGGCGGCCGCGATCGAAGCGATGCACGAGTTGTTCGGCAACTGGTTCTTCATGCGCGGGATCCCGGCTGCCGGAATCCGGCACTACCTCGGCGCCGACACAGCCGAACTCCTCGGTGTGCCGCACGCCGATCCCTTCGGCCGCGCCTTCTTCCTCATGGTGCAACTCTTCGACACCGTGTACGAACGGACCGTCGCTTGGGTTCCGGGCACGCGGTCACTGACCGAATTGCTCGGGTTGCTGATGCTGCACGGTTTCGTCAACTTCGAACGCGACGGTGAACGTCCGAACTTCGAGATCTCCGACGAGCTGAAGACGGCCTGGGGTATGCGAACGTGAGTGCCGGTCACGCGGTCGTGATGTTCACCGACGTCGTCGGTTCGACCGAACTCTCGCAACGGGTCGCGCCCGACGACGCGCACGACCTACACCGCGCGCACTTCGCGATCCTGCGCCAAGCGCTCAGCGAGACCGGCGGCGAAGAGGTGAAGCATCTCGGCGACGGGCTGATGGCGACGTTTGCGTCGGCGTCGGCCGCGATCGCGTGCGCCGTCGCGATGCAACAAGGAACCGAACGCGACAATCGTGGCCGCGAGCACCCGATTGGTCTGCGCGTCGGTTTGAGTGGCGGCGACATCGTCCCCGACGACAACGACTACTTCGGCGACCCGGTCGTCGAAGCGGCGCGGCTCTGCGCCGCGTGCGACGGCGGCCAAATACTCGCGGCGCAAGTCGTTCGGCTCATGGCGGGGCGCCGGAACCAACAGCAGTGCCGGCCGATGGGCGCGCTCGCACTCAAGGGCTTCGACGAGCCGGTTGAAACGGTCGAGATTCTTTGGGAACCGGTGTCGCCCGACGTGCCGGAATGGCAGATCCCGCTGCAGGCGCCGCTCGCGGCGCACCGAGCCACCGGCCTCGTCGGGCGCGATGAAGAGATGGCCGCGATCACGCAAGCGTTCGGTCGAGTGGCAAACGGGGGCGCGCTCGAAGCGTTGTTCGTTTCCGGTGAAGCCGGGCTCGGCAAGACGACCCTTGCCGCGGCGGCGGCTCAGCACGCGCACGCGCTCGGCGCGCACGTGCTCTTCGGTCACTGCGAAGAGGATCTCGCCCGGCCTTACCAACTGTGGGCCGAGTCGCTCGGCCACTACGTCATGCACGTCGACGAGGACACCTTGCTCGCGCACGTTGCCGTGCACGGTGCCGAGCTCTCGCCGCTCGCGCCGGCGTTGGCGACAAGAGTTCCCGCGCTGCCGCCGTCGAAAGCGACCGATGTCGATACGCAGCGCTATCTGCTGTTCAGCGCGGCGGCGGGTCTTCTCTCGCTCGCGGCCGAGGACTCGCCCGTGGTGTTGATCTTCGACGACCTCCAGTGGGCCGATTCGGCGAGCTTGGAACTCCTTCGCCACGTGATCTCGACTGAAGTGACGCACCCGGTCCTGATCATCGCGACGCTCCGTCCCGACGAACTCCCGCAGGCCAACGAGCTGCGCCACACGCTTGGTGTCTTGCGAAGAATCGAATCCGTGGATCGCATCGATCTCAGCCCCCTCGACGAGGCGGGCGTCGTGAGACTGATGGAGAGTGCGGCCGGGCAGAAGCTCGATGCTGACGGGGTCGAACTCGCGCGGGTCATTCATCGCGAGACCGACGGCAATCCGCTGTTCGTCACGGCATTGCTCCGTCATCTGATCGACACCGGCGCGATCACACAGGACCGATCCGGTCGTTGGGTGACGACGGCATCGATCGACGCGCTCGCGCTCCCTGAGAGCGTGCGCGAAGTCATCGGCGGCCGCATTGCTCGTTTGGGTGAGTCCGCTGAGCGCGTGCTCTCCGTCGCGGCCGTCATCGGACGCGAGTTCGATCTCGCGTTGCTGGCCGACGCGGCCGGGGTCGAAGAAGAACAGCTGCTCGACATCCTCGACGACGCGGCTGCCGCGTCGCTCGTGCGCGAAGTCACGTCGGCCCCGGGTGAGTTCCTCTTCTCGCACGCGCTCATTCAACGCACCATTTACAACGAACTCGGGAGCACGCGGCGCGCTCGCAATCACCGCCACGTCGGCCAAGCGTTGGAGCGACTGTGTGATGGTGAGCCGGCTGGACGCGTGGGGGAGCTCGCGCGGCACTGGATGCTCGCCCAGCCGGCTGACACCGCGAAGGCGGTCGAGTATTCGCGCCAGGCCGGCGAGTCGGCCCTGCGGGCGCTGGCGCCCGGGGACGCGCAGCGATATTTCACGCAAGCGCTCGAACTCTGCGCGGGAAATGACGACATCGATGCCGCGACGCTGCTGGACCTGAGGATCGGTCTCGGCGTCGCGCAGCGTCAACTCGGAGACCCCGCCTACCGCGAGACGCTGTTGCAAGCCGCGAGCGCGGCGCAGGCGATCGACTACACCGAGCACGTCGTCGCCGCGTCGTTGGCCAACAACCGCGGCTTTTACAGCGCGGTCGGCGCGACCGACACCGAAAAGGTCGAACTGCTCGAGACGCTGCTGTTGTCGTTGCCAACCGAGCACGCGAGCCGGCCCCTGGTGCTCGCGACGCTTTGTTCAGAACTCGCGCACGGCAGTTCACTCGAACGCAGGCAGGCCCTCGCCGACGAAGCGGTGACGCTGGCCGAGAAGTGCGGCGACGAGGAAACGATCATCCGCGTCCTCAACCACCTTTACGTCCCGCTGCAAGTGCCACATCTGCTCGACGTGGCGCTCGCGCGCACCGAAGAAGCGTTCGCGCTTGCGTCGGCGCTCGGCGACCCGGCGTTGCTGTATTGGGCTGCGATGTGGCGGGCCGAGACTGCCGCGCGATCGTGCGACCTCGAAACCATGGATGCCTGCCTCGCGATCCACGCCGCGACCGCGCAACAGCTCAACCAACCGATCTTCACGTGGGGCAACCTCTTCGTGCGCGGGCTGAGGGCGATGATCGCGGGCGATCCTGACGCGGCCGAGACGTACGCCACGCAGGCAGTTGCGATCGGTTCCGAGAGCGGCCAGCCCGATGCGGGAACGATCTTCGGTTCGCAGCTGCTCATCGTGAACGGGCAACGGGGCACGATGAGCACCCTGATTCCGCTCATCGAACAGATGGCGACCGAGACGCCGGATATCTCTCCGTGGCTCTTCGGATCGTTGCTCGCCAAGGCGCACGTCGAAGTCGACCACTGGAACGAAGCAATTGCGTTGCTCGACGACTTTGCGGCCGCCGGTTTCGACCTGCCGCTCGACCAGGTCTGGCTCACGGGAATGGTCGACTACGCGGAGGCGGCGATCGAAGCCGAAAGCATCGAACACGCGCCGGCCCTCTATGAGCTGCTGCTTCCGTGGGTCGATCAGTTGCCGGCGACGGGCGCTTCGGCGCTGCCGCCGGTCAACCAATATCTCGGAGGGCTCGCGACCGTGTGCGGAAGCTTCGCCGACGCGGACGATCACTTCGCGCGCGCGGCAACCCTGAGTCGTCAAATGGACGCGCCGTATTTCTGGGCCCGGAACGACTTGATGTGGGGCCGCATGTATCGCGCGCGTGACCGACACGGTGATCGTGAAAAGGCGCGCACTTTGCTCGAACGCGCGCACGCGGAAGCCGCGTCGCGCGGATACGGGAGCGTCGAGCGAAAGGCGTCGCTCGCCCTGCGCGGGCTCGGCGCGTTGTTGTAACCAATTCGGGCGTCGGTAGACATCGCAGTGCGACATCTACCGACGCCCACCCGCCACACCCTTTCGTTCCGGGGGGTCAGATGAGGTGCGCGGATTGCTGCACGCGAATGGTCTGCTGCGTGCGATTGCCGAGCGGTTGCATGCGCCGGTCTGCGCCGGTCGTGCGGCACGGGTTCGGAACCGTCGCCGCGTCGCCCGGCCGGTTCGTACCAGGCCTCACCCAACGGCTCTTCGCCGCAGAGAAACAGATCGGCCGTCAGTTCCAATCGCTGTCGTATCGACGTCGCGGTGTCGCACAGGCTGCTGAACTCCCGGCGATCGAACACGATCACTGTCGATCGCGTCGTCGTCATGATCGACGCTTGGCGGGCGACATTGTGAATGAGGGCCGTCTCGCCGAACCAGCCGCCGGCGCGTACGCGGGCGATCCGCGCCCGGGGCTTGCGAACGTCCACGACTCCGTTGAGCAGGACGAAGAACTCTGCGCCCGGGTCACCCTGCAGACACACGATGCGGCCGGCAGGAAGCTCGACCGTCGTGCCGAGTCCGTCGATCTGCTTGAGCTTCGACCGCCCACATCCTTCGAACAAGTCGATGTTCTTGATCTTGTTGATGCTTGAGGAAGTCACAGCCACCCCTTCGTCGATTGCTACGACGAGTATCAGGCAGCACGAAGCCCTTTTCCGTGACGTGCGAACGACTGCGAGTGTGTTCTTTGACACACAGCACTAGCTTCTCCCGCGGTGGACCGCGGATTCCTGTCGATGCTCGACGACGATGTGGGGGCCACGCTGGCCGCGCTCGGTCGCCGCAGGCGCTGTGACGCGGGTACGACGCTCTTTCTCGAGGGCGAAATCGGCGCGAGCGTGATCATTGTCCACTCGGGCCGGATCAAGGTGGTCGCGACCAGTCATAACGGTGTCGAACGCATCCTTGCCGTGCGCGGGCCCGGCGATGTCCTCGGCGACCTGAGCGCGATCGACGGAAGTCCACGATCAGCGAGTGGCATCACGGTCGAACCGACCGACGTTCAGATCGTCTCCGGCGACGACTTCCGCACGTTTCTCGCCGAAAACCATGGTGCCGCGCTCGCGTTGCTCCGCGTCGTGATTGATCGCGTGCGCGACTCTGACCGGCTGCGCGTCGAGTTCGGATCGCTGGACGCAACTGCCCGGGTCGCGCGCCGACTCGTCGAACTCGCCGAAACGAGCGGAGAAACCAACGAGCGCGGCATCCGCCTGGCCGTGCCGTTGACCCAGGATGATCTCGCAGGCTGGGTCGCGGCGTCGCGCGAAGCGGTGGCACGCGCACTGGCGTCGTTGCGCAAGCGCGGACTCATCGAGACGGGTCGGCGCGAGATCACGGTGCTCGACCTCGAAGGGCTCAAGCAGCTGACCGCGTGACGGATCAGGCGCGAGCTATTCGTCGTCGAGCGCGCGGAACACGCGTGTCCGCTCCGCCAGACATCCTTCGAGCCACACGTTGAGGCCAAGCCATCGCAATGCGGCCTCGAGATCGGACTCGACCGCGACTTCGCTCGCGCGCTCCAAGAGATACGAGAACATCGGATTTTCGTCTGCCGGCCACGGGGGCTCGGAAAGAGGCCGCAACCGAACTGCGTCGAGTGAACCTTGCTTGTTCACGTACTCGCTCAGCCGATCGTTCCAGCGGCTGCGCGCGGCGCTCGCGTCGTGTTCGTCGGTCGCGAAGAACTCACTGAGTTCTTCGTGAAGATCTTTGGCCTCCCGCACGAGGACAAGTATCCGGGTCTCTGCCTTTCTTCTTCAACGAAACCTTGACCCGCGTGCCCGATGTCACACGCACACGGAAGCGTGGGGACGCAAGAAAGGGCCCGGCTGCTGAGCAGCCGGGCCCAGCGGGACCGTCGCCGGGCGGGGGTGACGGTTCCGCTCGGGAGCGGCATCCGGGAAGCATGGAAGATCCGGAGCCTGCCCCGAGACCAACGTCCAAAGGACCGAGGCCGGTGTTGTTGTTCGACGGTGACACGCGCCCGCTGAATCAAGTTCCCGCCAAGATTTACGAACCGTCCAACGAGTAATCGGTTTCGGTCAACGACTGACGCGTTGCGGTCGTGGCGGTCGTTCCATTCGCCATTTGACGGTGCGCGGTGCGGCGCGTGTGGGTGCTTCGCCCGACCCACCCCTTTGGTAGCAAATGGTGCAGCTGACCTATACCCGCCGTCTGATTTGAGTGGCAGGCTCGCAGTGGAGATGACCGGGCGAGCAGGGGACGGGGACATGGGCTGGAGAACACGCGCGCAGCTGTGGTTCGCGGCGCGATGCTCGGCACGCAGCGAACGCGGCGGCAACATGGTCGAGTACATGCTGCTCCTCGTGCTGATCGCCGTGCTCTTGGTCGGGATCGTGGGCGCGATCGGCCACCAGGTCAGCACGCGCTTCAGCTCCGCTTCCTCGGCGTTGCCGTAGCCGCCGCGGGCGCCGTCGCCGGCGTCCGGGGGTTGTCGGGTTCGCAGGCCCGCGGTAATGTCGACTAAACCTGTCGATATTGTCCAGAAGCGGTCGCGGCCGCGGTCAGGACGCACGTGCACCTCGACATTGCCGCCGCCGGCCTCATCGTCGGCCTGATCATCGGGCTCACGGGCATGGGCGGTGGCGCGCTCATGACGCCCGTGCTGGTCATCTTCTTTCACATCACGCCGAGCGCCGCGATCTCATCCGACGTCATGGCTTCCGTGGTGTTGAAGCCCGTCGGCGGCACCGTGCACGCGCGCCGGGGGACCGTGAACTGGCGCATGGTGCGCTGGCTCGCGATTGGCAGCGCGCCGGCCGCGTTCCTGGGCGCGTGGGCGGTCAACGCGATCGGCGGCAACGTCGAGAACAACATCAAATACGTGCTCGGGGTCGTGCTGCTGATCGCGGCGGCGGCGATCTTGGCCAAGCTGTTCGTGCAGCGAAACCGGCCCCGCTCCGACGCGCTCCTCGAGCCGCACGAGATCCGGCCGTTCCCGACGCTCATGATCGGCATCGTCGGCGGGTTCATCGTCGGCCTCACGTCGGTGGGCAGCGGCTCGTTGATGATCGTGATGTTGATGCTGCTGTATCCGACGTTGACGTCGCGCGAGATGGTCGGCACCGACATGGTGCAAGCGATTCCGCTCGTTGCCGCCGCCGCGCTCGGTCATTTTCTCTTTGGTTCGATCTCGTTCGGCCTCACCGGTTCGGTTCTCGTCGGCGCGATTCCCGGTGTGTACGTCGGCGCCCAGCTCTCGGCCCGCGCGAACGACCGCTACATCCGGCCGTTGCTCGTCGCCGTGCTTGCGATCTCGGCCGTCAAACTCTTGAACGCAACCAACGCCGAACTGCTCGCGGCGACGATCGTCGCGGCCGTGGCACTGATCGCGGTGTTCACCGTCGGCTGGCTCCGACGGACGCCCGAAGAAGCGCCGGTTGCGCAGCCGGAACCCGGTCTTCAACCGACCGCCTGACCAGGGCAAGGATCGCGCGGGCATGCGCGATTTCGCGTGCCGGCGCTCTTACGATTCGTCCGTGCCGACGGGGACGAGCACGCGACGCGCTTGTATCGGCGCGGCTTTGGCATTTCTTGGCGCTGCATGCGCGAGTGCACACGCGGCGACGCGCGATGCGAGCGCGCACGCGACTCCGTCGGTTGCGACGCCGGCCGTCACCACCCACGACGACACGCTGTTCGCGTTCGGCAGCGCGACGTTCCGCGGTTCCACTTCCGGAAAACCACTCGCGGCGCCGATCGTCGGGATGGCACCGACGCGCACCGGCGGCGGCTACTGGCTCGTGGCGAGCGACGGGGGCGTCTTTACCTTCGGGGCGCGCTACTTCGGATCGGCGGGCGGCCTCCCGCTCGCGCAACCCGTCGTCGGGATCGCGGCGACTGCAACTGGGCTCGGGTATTGGCTGGTTGCCAAGGACGGTGGCGTCTTCACCTACGGCGACGCCAAGTTCTACGGGTCGGCGGCGGGGCATCCCCTGAACGCGCCGATCATCGCGGTTGTCGCAGCCCCGCAAGGCGCGGGCTACTGGCTGCTCGGCGCCGACGGCGGCGTGTTCAGCTATGGGAGTGCAAAGTTCTACGGCTCCACCGGGGGCCTGCAACTGCGCGCGCCGGTTGTCGGCATGACGTCGAGCACAACTGGGCACGGCTACTGGCTGGTTGCGAAGGACGGTGGCGTCTTTACCTATGGCGATGCCCGCTTCCACGGTTCGGCCGCGAACTTGCATTTGGCCGCGCCGATCACCGGCATCGCGCGCGACGCGACCGGCAAGGGTTACTGGCTCGCGGCGCAGGACGGCGGTGTGTTCACCGAAGGCGACGCGCGTTTTCGTGGCGGCGCGTCGGGTCTCGTTGTCTCGTCGAAGGCCGTGACCGCGATCGCGGCCATGCCCGATGGCGCGGGCTACCGGCTGCTCGCCACCAACAAACCGTTCTCGAGTGCGAGTGGTGTCGACGCGATCGGAGACTCGGTGATGATCGACGCCGCGCCCGCGCTGCAAGCGTTGATCCCGGGCATTCGTGTCGACGCGAGCGTCAGCCGGCAAGTGGGCGCGGGGCTTTCGGTGCTCGCTTCGTGGGTGAGCTCGGGCCAGCTGCGCGGCACGCTCGTGTGGCACCTCGGAACAAACGGAACGTTTTCGTCGGGCACGCTCGACCAAGTGTTGCAGCTGGCTGGTGGCCGCCACGTCGTGATGCTCACCGACCATTGCGGGTATTGCAGTTGGACACCCGGTAACAACGCGGTGATCTACGCCGGATGTACCGCCGCGCGCGAACTGCACCGTGGCCGACTGGAACGCGCTCGCAAACGCGAACCCGCAGTGGTTTGGTGGCGACGGGGTGCACATGCCGATCGGTGGCGCGGGCGCGCAGGCGTACGCGCGGTTAGTGCTCGCGAGCCTCTGACTGACGGCGCACGCGGCGTGTGCGCACGATCGCGAGCGTGACCGAGACGATCGCGACGAGGATCACGAGCATCGTGATCACGACTTCGATCGCGTGACCGGCGTGCGTGGAGCACAAGCAAGTCGACGCGACGGGGGAGTGCACCCCCGCGAGCGTACTGGCGTGGTTTCCGCTCGCAGCATCATCTGCCATACTTCGGCAGCGGATCAGGCGGGGAGGCGTGTTGCAGGTTTGCGGGCATTGTCATCGCGAGGTGCCCCCGACTGACTTCTGCGTTCGTTGCGGCCATCGTCTTGCGCACGAAGGGGACGAACTCTCTCGCAGCAAAGCGCGCCGCGGTACGTACGCGGCCGCGCCCCACGAGCACACGTGGACGCCGCACATCGCCTCGACGCTGTTTCCCCAACTTCCGCGCGCCGAGGCCAACGCGTTCCTCAGTGCGTTAGGCGTCGGCCTGGTTGGCATCGCCGTCCTTGCCGCGTTTCAGCTTTACCCGGTTGCGCTTGTCGTCGCGGCAGTGTTGTTCCCCGTGTTGTTCGTCACGTACATGTACGCGGCGAATATCTACGAGTCGAAGCCGGGCGTCGCGCTCGGGTTCACGCTCGGGTGGGGCATCGTCGTCGGGATCGTGCTCGGCTTGTTCGCCCGTCACATCGGCGTCGAGTTCAACGACCACGGCTTCTCGCATCTCGGCGACAGTGCGGTTGTAAAGCGCGTATTCGTTCTTCCTATCGCCGCGTTCATCGCCACGATCGTTTCGATCGTGGTTCTCTACGCGGCGCCGCGTTACAACGAGGTGCTCGACGGCATCGTGTTCGGAGCGACGACCGCCGTCACGATCGCCGGCACGCAACAGATCGTCGAAGCGGCCACGCTGTTGCACCACGGGTTCCGCGCCGCGGGCACGTTGCCGAACTGGTTGATCAGCCTCACGGAAACCGCGTTGCTGATCCCGATCGTGTGGATGGCCGGGGCCGGGCTCATGGCCGCATCGCTGTGGCTCGGCGGTCGAGTGCCACTGCGCGACCGCAAACGGGTCGGGATCTTCGGGAATCCGTTCGTCGGCGCGGTGTTGGGCGTCGTGTTGTTCGTGGCGCCCGAGTTCGTGCTCCAAGGCTTCCGCCGCAACGTTGCATTCCTCGTGTTGATCGCGATTGCGATCGGTGCGCTCATCCTCGTGCGGTTCGCCATTCACGTCGGCCTGCTCGAAGAAGCCGAACTGCTCGACACGCCCGGCAACGAGATCACGTGCGCGAACTGTCATCGCAAGACTCCGCTCGACCTGTTCTGCGGTCGGTGCGGCGTCGCGCTTCGCGCGCTGCCCAAAGCGCGCGCCGGAGCTGACGCATGACGGCGGTTGCGCCCCCGGCGCCGGCGCCGCCGACACGGCATCATCCGTCGGGTGCGGCTCCTGCGCTCATCGGTGGCGTGGTTGTGGTGTTGGTGGTTGTGGTCGCCCTGATGCTCATCGCGGGCACGAGCGCGATTGTGACGGCCGCGACCAAGACGACGGCGAAGCCCGCATGTCCACAGGTGGCGACGTGTCTCGCGCCCGGTCACACGACGGGTCCGGATCACACGCAGACGTTCACCGAGCCGACGTACGGCTATTCGTTTCAATATCCGTCGACCGTCGACAAGGTGAGCGAATCCGACGGCCGCGTGACGGTGGAGGACGACCACGGCGCGGTGTTGTTCATCGAGGCCGCGCCGACGAGCCGAATCAACGCCGAGACCGCGTTCGAGAGCCAGCGCAACAGTGACGCCGACGCGAACCAAAACAACCTCGACAGTGTCGACACCACGTCGATGAACCGGCTTGTTGCGCCGTCGATCGGATTCGTGCCGGGCGTCGGTGGTTCCTACAACGGCACCTTGCAGCAGTCGCGACCGATCAACGAGTCGATCATGGCGGCGAGCAACGGCAAGCTGACCGTCGTCATCATCGTCATCGTGCTCACCCAGACGGCGCGCGACGTGAACGATCTCCGTTCAGAAGTTGGCGACCTCATCACGGACAGCTTCCAATGGCCGTCGTAACCGCCGATCAGCGCGCGCACTCGCGCACCCGCTTCGCTCGGCGCGGCGGTGCGGTTTCGCTCGCGTTGGTCGCGCTCGTTTTCGGACTGCAGCTGCGTCGGGAGCCGCGGGTCGCGTACGTTGCACCCAGTGCGCCGATCATGTTCGACGTTGCGTTGCGCTCGTCGGGTGACGCGATTGCCGTCGAACGGTGGCTGCGCGCGGGTGGGTTGCGCTCGGAAACGATCGACGCCGCGGGGATGCTTGTACACGTCTCCGGTTCGGCGGCCGCGGTCGAAGCCCGGCTGAGTGTGCCGTTCGAGCGGTACACCGATCACGGGATCTCCTTCCATCGCCCCGCGCACGCGCCCGTCTTCCCGCCCGACATCGCGGTGCGCGTGCACAGTGTGCTCGGGCTCGACGATCGGTCGGCGCAACTCGTGCAACCCGACGTCGACACGCCTCCACAAGTCGCGTGCGCGGCGCGCAACGCGTGCCTCACGCGCGACGAACTCGCGAAAGCGTTCGACCTCGGGCCGCTCTACGACCGAAACGTGCTCGGCATCGGCCAGACCGTTGCGATCGTCGGCAACGGCGCCGTCGACGCAGCCGACCTCGCGCAGTTCGACCAGCTGGAAGGCATCAACGGACCGATCGACTTCACGATGAAGAGTGTCGATCCGTTGCAAGACGTCGACGGCGGGCAAGCCGGCGACGCGGGCCAGGAAGAAGCGACGATGGACGTCGAAACCGTCCACATGATTGCGCCCGCGGCCAAGATCATCTACTACCAGACGACGTTTGCCGGCACCGGCTTGCTCGACGCGTACAAACGCATCCTCACCGACGGGCAGGCGTCGATCGTGTCGATCAGCATTGGCGCATGTGACCCGGCCAAGCCCGATCCGAACGACGTCCAGATTCCCGAAGGCGAGGCGCTCGCCGCGCTGCGCCGGCAGCACGTCAACGTGTTCGTCTCGAGCGGTGACCACGGCGTCTACGCGTGTATCGCGGGCGCGTGGGCCGGGCACGATCCGTACTGGGCGGTCGCCGGTTCGTGGCCGGGCGACAGCGCCGACGTGGTGAGCGTCGGCGGTACGTATCTGCAGCACGGCGCCGACGGCACGTATGAGTCGGAAGCGGCGTGGGTGAGTCCGCTCACGAACTGGTCGACCGGTGGCGGCGTCAATCCGAGCGTTGCCGCGCCGGCGTGGCAGATCGGCCGGCGCGTGGGTCCACCGGCGGGCGCGACCAACCGCGCGTTTCCCGATGTCGCGGCGCCGGCCGACGAAGAATCGGGTTGGACGATTGTCGTGAACGGCCAGATCGACCGATCGAGCGGAACGAGCGCGGCTGCGCCGTTCTGGGCCGGTTACGCGGCGCTCGTGCGCCAAGCCGCGGGCCAAGCGCACACCGGAACGTTCCCGTTCCTCGCGCCGGTGCTTTACGCGATTGCGAACAGCACCGCGGGAGCCGGCTCGTTCCACGACGTGACGCGCGGTTCGAACCTTCGTGACAATGCTGAGACCGGTTGGGACGATGCCACCGGCCTGGGTTCACCGGTCGGCGCGAATCTCGCCGACGCGATCGTGTCGTATCTGCAAGCAAACCCGGACGCGGCTGCGAACGACAACCGTTAGCGCCCGGCGCGCGCACTCAGAGCCGCGCCGCTTGCCAACGCTGGTTCTCCGCCGCGATCCGTTGCTCCACTGAGGTGACGAAGTGATCCCAGTCGTCGGGCTTGTCGGCCGCGGGGACGAGCGGACGCAAAAAACTCAAGTCCTTCGCGACCGCGCGATAAATGTGCGCGTTCCCCGCGTGCCGCCGCACCGACGACCAGGCCAGCGCGCCGCCGCCGGCCGCGCCCGCGATGCCGACGAGCATCACGGCCCAGTTGTACTTGAACATCAGGAAGGCCGAAAGGATTGACACACCGACGAGTACATAGAACGCGTTGTCCCAGCGGTGCGCGGCCGCGTTCGCTTGAATCGCCTTGCGCGCGTACCAGCGGTCCTGGTCGATCAGCCGGCCGCGTGCGTAGGCGTCGATGCGAACTGCAAGTGGTTGCTTGCGTAGGTCGCGGATCGCGCTCGTGATCTCGTCGCCGTCGGGCGGCGCAATATTCGGGTAGCTCTCGGCCGTGCCGCGCAGATGTTCGATGAACGACGCGTTGACGGCGTCGTCGGTGTCCGACTCGGGGAACGGGGTGACGCCGACCGCGTATCGCCACGCGAGCGATTTGATCGCCTCGGCGCACGATCGGGATTGATACCAGAGGGTCTCGACACCGGAGGTGCGTTCCAGGGCGCGCAGCAGCGCCGCGAACGCCACGATCCCGGCCGCGACGAGACCGAGCCATTTCCACGGTTCGAAGTAGGCCAGCACGACACCGAAGGCGACGCCGACGAGCGGCAACAGAGTCAGGGCGACCTGGAGACGGACGAAGTGCCTCTGGGCCTGAGTCGCGTCGCTGTCGGCCGCGAGATAGAGCGCCGGCATGTCGCTGTCGGACAGCACAGGATCGACGGGATGCACGCGTGCGTCGCCGTCGACGTCGGTCATCGCGCCAGTTTGCCACGGCTCCGGCGCGGAACGCCCGTGCCAATCGGGTCCGAGCCCGGACAGAATGGGCCCGTGTCTGATCTGGAGCGCGACCTCCTCGACGAGGTGCGCGGGCTGCTCGCCGATTGGCGGCGCGAATACGAGGGCCGCCCCGACGAGGAGCGGCAGCAGCTTTGGCTGCTCGCGCTCGAACGTGAACAGATCGTCGCGGTGGCGTACCGCGAGGAAGCGGTGGCGGGCCGGATCGGCGCGTTGCCGATGAGCGAAGCGGCGCGGGCGTTGTTGCGGCAGACGCTCGTGTGGATTTGGAAAGACGAAGAACTGCACGCCGAGTACTTGCGGGGACTGTTGCTCCATCAGCGCGGCTTCGTGCCCGCGCTCATCGTCTACGGCCGCGTGGTGCAAGGCGCGCTTTCGGGATGGGTCTCGTCGACCGAGAACAACCTCGAGCCGCGCACGGCGCGATTCCGCACGGGCGCGGCGTCGGTGCTCGTCCTCGCGGCGAGCAAGACCGGGCAGGTTCCTGCCGCGCTCGTTCCCGAACTGCGCTATCAGACGTTCAAGAAGTACTGCGAGTTGAACGTCGCGCTGGAAGCCACGGCCGAGCTCGCGTACCACCGGCTGATCGAGCTCGCGCGCGACGACGCCGAACGGGCGACCTTCGAGCGGGTTCGGGCCGACGAGCAGCGACATATGGACGCCTTCCGTCTGCTCGCGGATGCGCTGACCGACGACGACCGGCTCGCGCCCGGCGTCGACACCGACGACCTCGTACGCGGACTCGGAGCAATCAGTGAATGGTTCGTCCCGGCGTCGCTGCGTGACGCGCGGCCGCGCGCATTCGGTTCGGGTGCACACGTTGCGGTCCGCGGCGGTGCGTCCGACGACGACAAGGCGCGCGTGTTGCACGACTGTCTCGATGCGGCCGGGCTCGCCGAGATCGTGGCGGGCAAGCACTCGGTCGCGATGCGGGTGTCGTTCATGCTCGGGTACGACCGGCGGGCGCGCGGCAACGTCAACGACCCCGAGCTCGTCGAACTGGTCGCGCGCTACTTGCACGAGTGCGGCGTCGACGACGTCGCGGTGCTGGAGGCACCCACGATCTACGGCTCGTACTTCGCGCACCGATCCGTACACGAGGTCGCCGAGTACTTCGGCTTCACCTCGCCGGAGTATCGCGTCGTCGACATCAGCGACGAAATGCGGCCGTGTGTCTACGAGCGCGGATTCGTGCAGCAAGCGATCAGCGGAACGTGGCTCGATGCCGACGTGCGCATCGTCATGTCGAAACTCCGCACGGATCCGACGGAATACGCACATCTGTCGCTGTCGACGCTCGAAGGAAGCACGGGCCCGATCGACGACACCTTCTACACGGGCCGCCAGGTCGACTTCCGGTCGGCCACGATGATGCTGCTCGACCTGGCGCCACCCGATTTCGCGATCGTCGACGGTTGGGCGCCCGTCGCCGACGGTCCGTTCGGTGTGATGGGCTGCGCCAATCCCGCCAATATTCGGTGCGTGTACGCGGGTGCCGACGCGCTGGCTGTTGATACGACGGTGCTCGCCGACCTCGGTGTTGCCGACGCGCGGCGTGCGCCCATCGTGCGGCGCGCGATGCACTGGTTCGGCCTCGCGCCGTGTGGCATCGACGTCGACGGGTTCCGCCCCGAACTCGGTCGGCAGTTGCGGGGCGCGCACGCCTCGCGCGCGCTGCGCGCCCTGGGCACGATGTCGTATCCCATCTATATGACGCTGTCGAAACGGGGCGAACTGTTCGTGCCCGCGATGGACCCGTCGGCGTTCCCGCCGTCGCAAGTGCCGAACCTTCCGACGCGCACGGTGCGGCGGGTCGCCCAGCGCGCTTTCGGATTAGGAGTCCCTCGGTCATGACGTGGCGGGACCGGGTGCGGCAAGCGCGCGGGCTTGGTCGCGTGGCAGCCGAAGGCGGTGCAACCGCGCGCGCGTTGGCGGTTGCCGACAGCCGCTCGTTCGTACGCACCTTGTTCCTCGCGTCGCTCGCGGGCAACGAATCGCTCGCACGCGCGTTGCGCACGCCCGTCACGATCGGCGACCTCTCCTCGGCAGTCGCGGTGGCGCGGGTCGACCGATTGGGCGCGTGGCTCGACGTCGGGACCGCGGTGGGGGAGTTGCGTCACCGTGACGAAACGTGGGTCGCGCGCGGGAGCCGCGCCAAAGCGATCGCGCGCGGCGACGGATTGCTCTGCGCGCACTACCGGTCGATGCTCGAGTACCAGCCCGGCCCGTACGCGGGGCTCGCGTCGTTGTTGCAAGGCGGCGGCCGCACCGACCTTTCGACCTACGCCCAGACGATCGCCGACGTTTCGCTGGCGGCGGCGCCATTCGTCGGTCCGTACTTGCGCGCCGCGATCGAAGCGGCCCAGCCCACGCGCGCGCTCGACGTGGGGTGCGGGACGGGCGTCTACATGCGTGTCATGCTCGACGCCGATCCCGCGCTCATGGTCGACGGCGTCGATCTCGCCGCGGATGTGGTTGCCAAGACCGAAGCCGACCTGGTCGGCGCGGGATACGGCCCCAGAGTTTCTCTCGCGGCCGCGGACGTGCGGAAGTGGGAGCCCGGTCCGCGCTACGACCTCGTCACGCTGATCAACGACGTGTACTACTTCCCGGCCGGCGAACGGGTCGCGTTGTACGCCAAGGTGCGTGAAATGCTCACGCCCGCGGGGATGCTCGTCGTGGTGAGCGAACGCCGGCCGGGCTCGATCGCCGCGTGCCATTTGCACTTCATGCTGGTCTGCCAGGAGGGCGAGGCCGCCCTGCCCGCGCGCGGCGACATCGAACGCGACGTTGCCGCCGCCGGGTTCACAGTCCTCGACGTGGCCGAACCCGTGCCGACCGAGCCGTTCGTCGCGGTGCGGGCCACCGTGGACCCGAATTTTTCCCGTTGAAAGACGCGAGTCGCCCTTGCCCGCTCGCTACCGTGATCGCATGGCGGAGCCGAGTCTGGACGAGCGGGAAATTCTCACGTGGGCACGCTTCGGTGAGGCGACCCGCGACCTCGCGAGCGAGATCGCGCTCGACGGTTTCCGGCCCGACATGGTCCTCGCGATCGCACGCGGCGGACTCAGTGTCGCCGGTGCGCTCGCGTACGCGCTCGACGTCAAGAACTGCTTCGCGATGAACGTGGAGTTCTACACGAGCGTCGACGAACGCCTCGACATGCCCGTGGTGTTGCCGCCGACGCTCGACCTGCTCGACTTGCGCGGTATGCGCGTGTTGATCGCCGACGACGTCGCCGACACTGGTCGCACGCTCGAACTCGTACGCAAGGAAATAGCAGAGCACGTCGCCGAAGCCCGCACTGCCGTCCTGTACCACAAGCCGCGCTCGATCATCCTGCCCGAGTACGTGTGGGCGCACACGGAGAAGTGGATCAACTTCCCGTGGTCGTGTGAGGGCCCGGTCGTCGCGGCCGTCAACCGCGACGCGTAACGCGTGCCGCGCCCGGTCGTCATCGACACCGACGGTGCGGTCGACGACGCGGTCGCGCTCTGGTGGGCGCTGACCGATCCCGCGCTCGACGTGCGCGCGATCACGGTCGTGTGGGGGAGCGTCGCGCTCGACGTCGCGGCCGCGTCGGTGTTGCGGGTCGTGCACGCGGCCGGCCGGAGCGACGTGCCGGTTGCGCTCGGCGAGCCCGGTCCGATCGGGGACGCCCCGCCGCTGCGTACGGCCGAGTTCATCCACGGTGACGACGGGCTGGGGAACGCGGCGGGCGCGCCCGCGCCGCTCGACGTGGTCGCGGAGCCGGCGAGCGCGCTGCTGCCGCGCATCGTGCATGCCGCGCCCGGCGAAGTGTCGCTGTTGACCATCGGGCCTCTGTCGACAATCGGGGCGTTGGTACGCGACGACCCGCAGTTCGCGCGCGACGTCGACGAGTTCGTCGTCATGGGCGGCTCGATTCGCCGCGGTGGAAACGCGCTGCCCGCGGGCGAGGCGAACATCGCGCACGATCCCGCCGCCGCCCAGGAGGTTGTGCTCGCGCCGTGGCGCACACCGCCCCTGCTCGTCGGCCTCGATGTCACGTTGGAAGCGACGATCACCGAAGCCGAGTTCACACTGCTCGCCGAGCATCGCAATCCGGCCGCGACGTTTTGCGACGCGCCGCTCCGGTTCTTCCGCCGGTACGGGTCGACGTTCACGCAGCCGAACACGCCGGTGCACGACTTGCTGGCGATGCTGGCGCTCGTCGATCCGGCGGTGATCACCGACGCGCCCGTGTTGCCGCTTGCGGTCGATACCGCAGCTGGTCCCGCGTGGGGCGCGACGATCGCCGACGTGCGCGCGCCGTTCTTCGCCGCGCTCGAAGGTTCCGATCAACTCCTGCCCGAGGGTTTCGCACCGTGGCGGGTCGCGCTCGGCGTCGACGTCGCCCGCTTCCGCACGTCCTTCCGCCACCTCTTCGGCGCTCCCTAACGAACCTGCGTACCTCAGCAGCGCGTCGCGAGGTTTCAGGTACGCAGGTTCGGCTTTACGCGCGTGGGGCGTGGCCGACGATGCGTTCGTAGGCGACCGGGTCGGTCGCGCCCTCGGTGCAGATCACGAGCGCACGGCGTCCGCGCGTGTCGAGCACGCCGGCCGCGACGATCGCGCGCAAGCCCGCGAGTGACGCGGCGCCCGTCTCGCCCGCGACGACGCCGATCGCGGCCAGATCACGCATTGCTTGTTCGGCGTCGGCATCGTCGATCGAGAGAAACGCGTCGACGCCCCGCGCGACCCGCGGCCACGCGACGACCGAAACCGTGCCGCAGTTGAGTCCGGCCATGATCGAGTTGTGGGGCGGCGGCACTTCGACCGGATGCCCGGCGCGCGCCGAATGCAGACCGGCCGCGGCCGAGTGCGGTTCGACGGCGACGATCAAGGCGTCGGCCGCATAGTGGTCGACGACCGCGGCAGTGAGCGCGCCGACCCCGAACGGGACGACGACGAGATCGGGACGGCCGTCGAGTTGTTCGTCGACTTCGTCGAAGATCGTGCGGTAGCCCTCGATCACAGTCAGCGGAACGCGGGTGTAGCCCTCCCACGAGGTGTCGGACACCACCAGCACCTCGTCGGTCGCGAGCGCCGCGGACGCTGCGACCGCGTCGTCGTACGAGCCGTCGACGACCGTGACCGACGCGCCTTCGGATTCGATGCCGTGGATCCGCGCGTCGGCGGTGCCGGCGGGCACGAAGATGTGCGCCCGGTATCCCAGCAACCGAGCCATGTGGGCGACGGCCCGCCCGTGGTTGCCGTCGGTCGCGGCAACCAGCGTCAACGCGCCCAAGGGTGCGAGCGCGGCGCGCAACTCGTCGACCGTGCGCCACGCGGGCTCGACGCCGAGCCGCTCGACGAGCAGCGAGTACACCGCCCACGACGCGCCGAGGATCTTGAACGCGGGCAGTTCGAGCCGTTGCGATTCCACCTTGACGCTCACCCGGTCGAGCCCGAGCTCGGCCGCCAGACCGGGCGCGTCGACAACCGGTGTCGGCGCGTAGCCGGGAAGGCGCCGGTGGAACGCGCGTACGCCGCGTGCTGCCGGCGGCGGCGAGCCGCCCGGCCCACGGCCGGTGTTCACGAACACAAAAGGTGCGGTCAATTCGCCAATATTCCAGAGAAGTCGACGCTGGTGCGCCGACATTGTGGTTGCATGGAACGTAGTCGTTCATGACCAGATTCACGCTCAACGGCACGGAGGCGTCGGTCGCCGACGATCATCCGCATCTCCTCGCAGCCTTGCGCGAGGAGCTGGGCGTCACGTCGCCGAAAGACGGCTGCTCGCCGTCGGGACAATGCGGCTGCTGCACGGTCCTCGTCGACGGGAAGGCGGTCGTCAGCTGCAACCTCGCGTTGGCGAAGGTCGAGGGTGCCGAGATCACGACGCTCGAAGGCCTGCCCGCGGAACAGCGCGACCGGATGGCTTCGGTGTTCGCGTCGACGGGGGCGTTGCAGTGCGGCTTCTGCACGCCCGGCATCATGATGCGCGTCGCGTCGCTCCTCGAGCGCAAGGCCGACAGCCTCGACCGCGGCACCGCCGCCCGTCATCTCGGCGCCCACCTCTGCCGCTGCACCGGCTACGTGAAGATCCTCGACGCGGTCGAGATGCTGGCGCGCGGCGAAACCGCCGAACCGGTTCCGCTCGGTGGTGTGGGTTCGAGCGGCACGCGCTACCAAGGCGTCGAGCTCGCGCTCGGCGACAAGCCGTACGTCGACGACATTCGCGTGCCCGGGCTCTTGCACGGCGCGGTGAAGCTGACCGATCACGCGCGCGCCGACATCGTCAACATCGACACGTCGAAAGCGGAAGCGCTCCCGGGTGTCGTGCGCGTGTTCACCGGCGCCGACGTTCCCGGCGAACTGCGCGTCGGCATCATTCACAAGGATTGGCCCGTCTTCATTCCCGAAGGCGGGCGGACGTCGTATCTCGGTGACGTGCTCGCGTTCGTCGTCGCCAACGATCGCGCCACCGCGCGCGCCGCCGCCCAACTTGTCGAGATCGAATACAACGTGCTGCGCCCGATCACCGATCCGGTCGCCGCGATCGACGATCCCGAAGACGCGGTGTGGCAGCTCGACGGCAACGTGCTCTCCAAGTCGGTGTATGCGCGCGGCGATGCCGACGCCGCGCTCGCCGCCAGCGCGCACGTCGTGCACGACGTCTTCCAGACCCAGCGCATCGAGCACGCGTTCCTCGAACCCGAGGCAACCCTCGTCGTCCCGAACGGCGACGGCACGTTCATGATGTACTCGGGCGGCCAGGGCGTCTGGGACGACCGCGACCAGGTTGCGTCGGTGCTCGCCATCGAGCCGCAACGCATCACCGCCGAGCTGGTTTCCAACGGTGGCGCGTTCGGCGGCAAAGAAGACATGGCGAACCAGGCCCAGACCGCGCTCGCCGCGTTCCTGCTCGACGCGCCGGTGAAGTGCACGTTCTCGCGCGAGGAATCGTTCCTCGTGCACGCCAAGCGCCATCCGATTCGCATCGACCTCACGGTTGGTTGCGACGCCGACGGCAAGCTCACGGCGTTGCGAGCGCGGATGGTCGGTGACAGTGGACCGTACGCGTCGGTCGGTATGAAGGTGCTCGAAAGGGCCGCCGGTCACGCGAGCGGTCCGTACCACTTGCCGACGATCGACGTCGAGGCGTACGCCGTTCGCACCAACAACTCGGTGTGCGGCGCGTTCCGCGGTTTCGGGGCGAACCAAGCGCAGTTCGCGATGGAAGGCGCGATGGACCGGCTGGCCGAGCAGGCCGGCATCACCGGATGGGAGATCCGCAGCCGCAACGTGATCAAACCCGACGAAGTGTGGGGCCCGGGTCAGATCATGGACGACGGCTGTCGCGGCGCGCGCCGGTGCCTCGATGCGGTGAAAGACG
Organism: uncultured Actinomycetes bacterium; assembly: GCA_963841195.1. Lineage (GTDB taxonomy): Bacteria > Actinomycetota > Acidimicrobiia > IMCC26256 > PALSA-610 > CAWJBX01. The sequence goes on from CAWJBX010000011.1 coordinate 46,207, forward strand.
CGTACGAGAGTGCGCGCGCCGACGGCAAAGCCGTAGGGGTCGGCCTCGGACTCAAGAACTCCGGTCTCGGGAACGGTCTCGTCGAGATCATCAAAGCCGTCGTGCGGTTCAATACCGACGGCAGTATCGAAGTTCGCCATTGCTGGACCGAAATGGGCCAAGGCGTGCACACCGTCGCCGCCCAGGTCGCGGTCGAGGAGCTCGCCGTCGATCCGCAGCGCGTCCGCGTGGTCGTCGACACGACGCGCGAGCTCGGCGCCGGCCAAACCACGGGCTCGCGCGGCACGTTGATGGGTGCGGGTGCAGTCGCCGACGCGTGTCGTAAGGCGAAGGCCGACGGCTGCCAGGAGAACGTCGACTACGAAGGCGAATACCGCGTCGACTGGACGAGCTCGATTGCGTCGGGTGTCGAGCACCCGACGATCCATTCGGCCTTTGGGTACGCCGCGCAGCTCGTCATCATGGACCGTGACACCGGCGCGATCGAGAAGGTGATCGCGGCGCACGACGTCGGCCGGGCGGTGAATCCGTTGCAGTGTGTCGGCCAGGTCGAGGGGGCCGTGCACATGGGGCTCGGTTACGCGCTGACCGAAGACTTCCCGTGCGATGCAACCGGCCGGCCGACGATCGCGACGCTGCGCGGCCTCAACATCATTCGCGCCAAGGACGTGCCGCCGATCGAGACGATCCTCGTCGAAGAACCGCAACCCAACGCGCCATACGGCATCAAGGGTGTGGGGGAAATCGGTCTCGTGCCGACCGCGGGCGCGGTCGCAGCCGCACTGCACGACCGCGACGGCGAATGGCGCACGCATTTACCGATGGGCACATGAGCGCGACAACACCGGGGCTGGTGTGTGCGCACCACCATTTGTATTCCGCTCTCGCGCGCGGCATGCCCGCGCCGGCGGAGACGCCGACGAACTTCCCCGAGATCCTCGAACGAGTGTGGTGGCGCGTCGACCGCGCCCTCGACCTCGACATGATTCGTGCGGCCGCCCGGCTCGGCGCGCTCGAGGCGCTCGAGGCAGGAACGACCGCGATCGTCGACCATCACGCGAGCCCGAACGCGATCGACGGCAGCCTCGACGTCATTGCCGACGCGTGCGCAGAAGTCGGCGTGCGCGTGTTGTGTTGTTACGAAGTGACCGACCGCAACGGGAGTGACGGCGCCAAGGCCGGTCTGGCCGAGAACGAACGCTTCCTGCGCGCGGGGGGCGCGGGTTCGTGGGCGCCCACGCATGCTTCACGTTGTCGGACGAGACGCTCGACGCCGTCTGCGGGCTCGCCGCTGATCTCGGGGTCGGTGTGCACATCCACGTCGCCGAAGATCCCGTCGATGATGCCGCCGCGGCGCGGCTCAGCGGGCGTGCCCGCGACAACTGGTTGCTTGCGCACGGTGTGCATCTCACCGGCACACTGCCGGGAACGGTCGTGCACAATCCGCGGTCGAACCTCAACAACGCGGTGGGGTACGGGCGGCCCGTGCGCTTCCCACGCGTCGCGCTCGGCACCGACGGCATCGGCGCCGACATGCTCGAAGAGTTCCGCCTCGCGTACGTCCTCGCCCGTTCCGACGACGTCACCGTGGGGGCCGACGTGCCGTGGGCTTGGCTCGAAGCGGGCACGAAGTTGGTACCGGAAGTCGTGCACGATCGCGTCACGTGGTCGTATCCGAGGGTCGAGCCCTGGCACGTTGCGTATACGACCGACGTGCGGCCGGTGCGCGTCGAGATCGACGGCGAGGTTGTGCTCGATGCGAACGGACCGACGCGGGTCGACGCCGAAGAAATTCGCGCTCATGCTGCGGAACAGGCGACACGGATGTTCGCCGCGATGCAAGATCTCAACTCATGACCGGAGACGACAGCGCAGCGACCGCGCGGGACGCAAAGCACAACGCTCCCACGCAAGGGGAGCGGAGCGTGGAGTCGACCCATGGACATCGCACGGCCCTGTACCTCCAGGACGCGCACCCGTTGCGCGACGGGATGCAGTACGCGCGCGCGGCAGAAGCGGCCGGTTTCGAAGCTGTGTGGCAGGCCGAGAGCCGCTTGGTGCGGGAGGCGACGATTCCGCTCGCGGCCTTCGGCGCGGTGACCGACCGGATCAAACTCGGTTCGGGCGTCGTCAGCATGTGGGTTCGCAATCCCGCCTTTCTGGCGGCGACGTTTTCGACGCTCGACGACCTCGCACCCGGGCGCGTCATCCTCGGCATCGGTGCGTGGTGGGATCCGCTCGCGACCAAGGTCGGCGTCTCGCGCGCCAAGCCGCTGCGAGCGATGCGCGAGATCGTCACGGCCGTGCGCGCGCTGCTCAACAACGAAACCGTCACGTTCGACGGCGAGTTCGTGCATCTCGACGGTGTCGAACTCGACTACGTCCACCAAGAACGACGCCCGAAAGACGTACCGATCGTGATCGGCGCGACCGGACTTCAGATGATGGAGCTCGCGGGCGAGATCGCCGACGGCGCGCTGCTCAACTACCTCGTGTCGCCCGCGTACAACGCGACCGCCATGGACGCGCTCGCGATCGGCGCCGCCAAGGCCGGCCGGTCCGTCGACGACATCGACCGTCCGCAGCTCGTCGTGTGTTCGATGGACGACGATCGCGACGCCGCCCTCGACGCGGCGCGCTTGCTCGTCACGCAGTATCTCGGCCAGCAGCCGCACATCATGAAAGCGTCCGGCGTGCCCGCCGAGCTCCTCGACGAGATCGGCAATGTCTTGACCTGGCCCGCGACCCACGAACAGGTGGTCGCGGCGTCGAAGCTCGTCCCCGACGACATCGTTCAGCTCATCACCGCGTCGGGTACGCCCGACGAGTGCCGCGCCAAAGTTGGTGAATACGTGAAAGCCGGCTGTACGTGCCCCGTGCTGTATCCATTGGGCGCCGATGTCGAAGCAATGATCGACGCGTTCCGCGACTGGGACGCCTAAACGCAATCGGAGAACATACAAATGGACTACGCCGAGTATCTCCGCCGACTCCCAAAGGTTGAGCTGCATTGCCACGTGGAAGGGACGCTGCGGCCGCAGACGGTCGCCGATCTCGCCCAGAAGCACGACATCGCGCTCCCGACGGACGACGTCGACAAGATCTACGACTACGAGACGATCTACGAGTTCTTGCAGATCTTCCGGCTCGTGAACTCGACGGTGATCGACCGCGACGACTTCGCGCGCGTCGCATATGAGTCGCTCGAAGACGGCGTGAACCTCGGCAATCTGAAGTACCGCGAGATGTTCTTCAACCCGACGTTGCACACGACGCGTGACGTACCGATGGCGACGATCATCGACGGTCTCATCGACGGCATCCACGCGGCCGAGCACGACCTCGGCGTGCGCTGCCGGTTGATTGCCGACGTCTACCGCCAAGACCCGCCCGCGATGGCGTTGCAGATGACCCAAGAGGTTCTGGCGAACCGGCGCCCGGAACTCATCGGTCTCGGCATGGACGCGGCCGAAGCACCCGACCCGCCCGAGAAGTTCTTCGACAGCTTCCAGATTGCCGGTGAGGCCGGGTTGCATCTCACGAGTCACGCGTCGGAAGACGGTCCGCCCAAGAACATCACGACGTGCCTCGATCTGTTGGGCTGCGAGCGGATCGACCACGGTTACCACATCCTCGAAGACGACGCGGTGGTCGAACGGTGCCGCGAAGACGGCATCCACTTCACGTGCTGCCCGACGTCGACCGCGGTCGTTTACGGCTGGCCCGACCTCACGACGCACCCGATCAACGGGATGATGAAGGCGGGCCTGCTCGTGCACTTGAACTCCGACGACCCGACGATGTTCCGCACCGACATCGGCAAGGAGTACGTCGACTTCGTCGGCCAGAACAACTACGCGCCCGAGATTGCGAAGCAACTCGTGCACAACGGCGTCGACGCGACGTGGCTCGACCCGTCCGACAAAGCGGCGTTGCACCGCATGTTCGACGACGAGATCGCGGCGCTCGACAAAGAACTGGTCCGGTGACTCACGCGCGAGCCCTGAGCAATACGGATCCCGCGCTGCGGCGCGCCTGGCATCCGGTGGCGCGCAGCAATGAAGTGACCGACACGCCGCATCACGTTCGGTTGCTCGGCCAGGACTGGGTACTGGTGCGCATGCCGGAGTTGGCCGCGTTCGTCGACCGGTGTCCGCATCGCTTCGCCCCGCTCAGTGCCGGTTCGGTCGACGGTACGAGCTTGCGGTGCGGCTATCACGGTTGGTGTTTCGGCGCCGACGGCGGCTGCACGGAAATCCCTTCGTTGGGCGAGCACGAACACGTGCCGCCGCGTGCCCGGGCGACGACACCAGCGAACGTTGCCGAGCGCTACGGCATGATTTTCCTCGCGCCCGAGGAACCGCTCACCGAACTGCTCGACGTGCCCGAGGCGGAAGATCCCGCGTTCATGCACGGCGCGCTCGATCCGATCGCGGCGCGCGTCGGCGCCGGGTTGATGCTCGACAACTTCCTCGACATGGCGCACTTCCCGTTCGTGCACGTCGGCACGATTGGCACGCCCGAATCGGAAGTCGTCGAATTCCAAACCGAACGACAAGGGCTCGGGATGAACGTGGTCGGCACGCACCCGTTCCCGAACCGCGAAGATCCGGGAGTTGCAACCGGCGAACGGCCGCTCGTGCAACACCGGCGTTTGGAATACCGGTACCGCGCGCCGTTCAGCATTTGCTTGCGTATCGACTACGTCGAAGCAGGTGGCACCAACGTGCTCGACTTCTACGTGCAGCCCGAAGACGACGAGCACTGCCGGCTCTATATGTCGGTACACCGCAACGATCTCGGCGGCGACGAGCACCGGCTCGCGGAGCACGTTGCGTTCGAGAACAAGATCGTCGACGAAGACCTCGCGCTGCAGGAGCGCTACGTCGACCTGAGCCTTCCCCTCGACATCACCGCCGAGGTGCACGTGAAGGCCGACCGCATGACGATCGAACTGCGGCGAATCCTGGGCGAGCTTGTGAAACGCGCGACAACCGAGGAGTTGGAAGATGCGCACTGATCCCGTCGACGTCGCGATCCGCAAGCGCGCGGTCGCGGCCGCCCAGGGCAACGAGCCGTTCGACGTGCTCTTGACCGGAGGCACGCTCGTCGATGTCGGGTGCGGCGAGCTTCGCGCCGCCGACGTCGGCATCGTCGGGCCGATCATCGCGTCGGTGCACGAACCTGGTTCTCGCAGCGACGCGCTCGACGCGCTCGATTGCGACGGCGCGTTCGTCGCACCGGGCTTTGTCGACCTGCACGTGCACTTCGAGTCGTCGATGTTGACACCGGGTTCGTACGCGGAAGCGGTGTGTCCGCGCGGCACGACCACCGTGTTCGTCGATCCGCACGAGCTTGCCAATGTTGCGGGCGTTGCCGGCGTTCGCTACTCGGTCGAAGCGTCGCGCGGGTTGCCGGTGCGGTTCATCGTGCAGGCGCCGTCGTGCGTACCGCCGCAGCCCGGCCTCGAGCTTTCGGGCGCGGATTTGTTCGGCCCCGACGTCACCGAGATGTTGTCGTGGGACGAAGTCGGTGGGCTCGCCGAAGTGATGGACATGCTCGGCGTGCTCGGCACCGACGAACGCATGGTCGACGTCGTCGCGGCCGGTCTCGAGAGCGGCAAGCTCGTGTCGGGGCACGCGGCCGGGCTCGCGGGCCGGGCCTTGCAGGCGTACCTCGCCGCGGGCATGACGAGCGACCACGAGATCTTCACCGAGCCCGACTGTCTCGAAAAGCTGCGGGCCGGAATGACCGTCGAGTTGCGCGGCATGATCGAAGCGATCCTGCCCGGCATCGTGGCCGAGGTGAACAGCCTGCCGATCCCGCCGACCCATCTGGTTGCGGCGACCGACGACCTGTTCGCGCTCACGTTGCTGACCGACGGCGGCATCGACCACCTCTTGCGCCGTCTCATCGCGAACGGCATGGATCCGCTGTTTGCGATCCGCTGCGCGACCTACAACTCGGCGTACCGGTTGCAGCGGGCCGATCTGGGCGCGGTCGCGGCCGGCCGCCGGGCCGACCTCGCGATTCTTTCCGATCTCCCTGCGGTCACTGTGCGCGACGTGTTCACCGACGGCCGGCACGTCGCATCGAACGGCCGCATGCTCGTCGACATCGTCGAAGGACCGAGCGACCCGCCGCTCGACACGATGAAACTCACGTCGCTTTCGGCCGACGACATGGTGTTGCGCCTCGCGGTGCCCGACGGCCCGCATCGCATGCGTGTGGTCGCCGACCCGGTGATGACCCGTTGGGACGAAGCCGAGGTCGAGGTGCACGATGGGGTTGTCGGGCTGCCGCCCGGTCACATCGTGCAGGTCACGGTGCACCGCCACGGCCGTATCGACCCGGTACCGCAAGCCGCGCTGCTCTCCGGGTGGGGGAACTGGACGGGTGCCGTCGCCACAACGGTTGCGCACGACACGCACAACCTTGTTGCGTTCGGGCGCGATCCGTCGGATATGGCGTTGGCTGCCAACACCGTGATCGCGTCGGGCGGCGGCGTCGCGGTCGTGCGCCAGGGCGAGGTGTTGGCCCACATCGCGTTGCCGATCGCGGGCCTGCTTTCGCCACTGCCCGCGGCCGAAGTGGCAGAAACGCAACGCCAGGTGCAGGACGCCGCGATCGAGATTGGTCTCAAGCCGGAGTACCTGACCCAACCCTTGTTCCAGGTCATGTTGTCGTCGCTGGCGTGCTTGCCCGGTCCGCACGTGACCGATGTCGGATTGATCGACGGGACTACCGGCGAGGTCCTCGACACCGCGCTGCTGTCGTAATCGCCGACGCACGTCTTGCGAAATCCTGAAACGAAGCGTTTACGCGGAACGCAAGCAAACACAGCGCGAACTGTCTAGGGTGCGCCCCATCAGACATTGATCGGGCCCCAGCGTGAGCGGGAACCCAGGGGGAGGCACCGTGGCCGATTTCAATCTCGAGGAACTGTCGCTCGACCGTCGCACGTTTCTGCGCCGCGGCAGCGTCGTCGGCGCAGGTGCCGCGATACTCGCAACCGGTGGGATGTCGGCGCTGCTCGCGGCGTGTGGCAGTTCGTCGAAGTCGAGCAGTGGCTCGACCGGCACGACCGCGGCCGGTGGTGCCAAGGATCTCGGCACCCTCGACTTCCAGTTGTCGTGGGTGAAAGACGCCGAGTTCGCGGGCGAGTTCATTGCCGACCAGAAGGGCTACTACAAGCAGCAGGGGTTCTCGAAAGTGAACCTCATCTCGGGTGGTCCGAACGTCGCGCAGGACACGATCGTTGCGTCCGGCAAAGCGATCATCTGCATCTCGTCGCCTGACATCACCGCGCACCAGATCCTCCAAGGCGCGCCCATCATTTCAATCGGCGCGCAGTATCAGAAGAACCCGTTCGCGATCACGAGTCTCGCCAAGTCTGCGATCAAGACACCGCAAGACATGTACGGCAAGAAGATCGGCGTCCAGGCCACCAACGAATCGGTATGGAACTCGTTCCTCAAGGCCAACAACCTCGACGCGAGCAAGATCACGAAGGTGCCGGTGCAGTTCGACCCGCAACCGCTTGCCGACGGCACTGTCGACGGCTGGTTCGCGTTCATCACGAACGAGCCGAACCAGCTGTTGGTGAAGGGCATCCAGACCTACTCCTTCTTGCTGGCCGACAACAACTACCCGCTCGTGTCGGAGACGTACGTCGTGCGCACTGACGACGTGAAGAACAAGCCGGAAACGCTGAAGGCCATTCTCAAAGCCGAGATCATGGGCTGGCACGACAGCATCGCCGACCCGAGCCTGGGTGCCGGTTACGCCGTGAACATCTACGGCAAGGACCAGGGACTGAACATGGAAGAAGAAGTCCTAGAATCACAGTCGCAAAACGCGCTGATTCAATCGGCCGACACTGCGACGAACGGCATCTTCACCGTGACCGACGACCTCATGTCGAAGAACATCTCGACGTTGAAGGTCGCGGGCATCGACATCGCGCAGGACAAGCTCTTCGACCTGTCGTTGATCAACGCGGTGTATCAAGAGAATCCTGAACTGAAGACGACGCCGGCCTCACCGCCCACGACGGTGCCGGCGTCGACGCCAACCACGTGACGGCTGCCTACGCCTTGACCGAAACCGAAGACACAACGCAGCCGGCGCTGGCCGCCGATTCGGGGATCGCGCTGAGGAAACTCGGCAAGGTCTTCTCGGACCGGCGCCAGCAGGTTGTTGCGCTCGAAGGTGTCGATCTCGCAAGCCGTGCGGGCTCGTTCACCGCGTTGCTCGGTCCGTCAGGGTGTGGGAAATCGACGATCCTGCGGATCCTCGCCGATCTCGAAGAGCCGACGTCGGGATCGGCGCTCGTGCACGGCGAGGAGCCCGCGGCCGCCCGTCGCAATCATCATCTCGGCATCGCGTTCCAAGAAGCGGCGCTGTTGCCGTGGCGAACCGTGACGTCGAATATCCGGCTGCCGCTCGAACTTTCGGGCGTGAAGGTCGACCAGAGCACGATCGAGGAACTCATCACGCTCGTCGGCCTCGACGAGTTCAAAACGGCGCGGCCCGGGCAACTGTCGGGCGGCATGCGCCAGCGCGTCGCGATCGCGCGGGCATTGGTGGTGCTGCCGAAGGTCTTGCTGCTCGACGAGCCATTCGGTGCACTCGACGAAATGACGCGCCAGCGCCTGAATCTCGAACTGCAACGCATCTGGACCGAACGCCAGTGCACGACGCTGCTCGTCACCCATTCGATTTCGGAAGCCGTGTTCCTTTCCGACCGCGTCGCGGTGATGAGCCCGCGGCCGGGTCGCATCATCGCCGACGTCGAGATCGACCTGCCCCGCCCCCGAACGCCGCAGATGTTGCGCGACCCTCACTTCCACGAGCTGTGCGACTCGTTCACCGAACTGCTCTTCGGGGTCGGGTCTGCCGACCCGCACTGAAGCGACGCTGATGACGGCCGTCACCGCGCCCACCACGCCTACGCCGACGACGCCGAGCAAGCGACAGCGGCGGCCGATGCCGGCGTGGGTCGGGGGGCTGATCGGCATCGCGTTGCTGCTGATCGCGTGGCAGCTCTTCGGGCTCACCAGTTGGGCGAAGTCGCACTACATCCCGCCGCCCACGCACATCCTTTCGAAGGTGCGCGACGACGGCTGGTCGTTCTACTGGCCCAACGTGCGCACGACGCTGCACGAAGCCGCGCTCGGGTACCTCTGGGGGAACGCGCTGGCCATCTCGCTCGCGTTGCTGTTCTTGCTGTTGCCGTTCCTCGAACGGCCGTTGATGCGGCTCGGCATCGCGACGTACTGCTTGCCGATCATCGCGATCGCGCCGATCCTCGAGATCACGCTCAACGGTCAAACGCCGAAGATCGTGCTCGCCGCGTTGTCGGTGTTCTTCACCACCCTCGTAGGCATGCTGTTGGGCTTGCGCAGCGCGAGCAAGACGTCGCTCGACGTCATCACCGCCTTCGGTGGCGGGCGCTTCAAACAGATCACGAAGGTGCGACTGCGGGCGTCACTGCCGAGTTTGTTCGCGGCCCTGCGCATCGCGGCACCCGCCGCGATCCTCGGTGCGATCATTGGGGAGTATTTCGGCGGCGACAGCGGCATGGGCGTCGCGATGATCCACTCGCAACAAGCGTTCGAGATCGAGCGTACGTGGGGCCTTGCGTTGGTGGCGACCGCGATTGCCGGCATTGCGTACGCGATCACGGCAATGGTCGGCCGGGCGCTGGCTCCGTGGGACGAGCGGAAACGCTGATGGCCACGACCACGGACATCGCGCAGGCCGCAACCGCGATCACGGAACCGACGCGCAGCTTCAGCTTGCGCCAGCTCGCGAGCACGGTCTTCCAGTGGGTGATCTCGGTGCTCGTCATCCTGCTCGTGTGGGTGCTGTACCTGAAGCTGTTCCACGTCAGTAGCTTCGTGGGCAAAGGCCCCGTCGACGTCTATCGCTACCTCGTCACGAGCGACGGCGCGTCGGAGGCCCGTTCGACGCTCTGGCACAACTCGGCGACGACGTTGCGCGACGTCGTTCTCGGAATGGCGGCCGGTTCAACTGTCGCGTTGTTCTTCGCGCTGGTGTTCAACTTGCGGCGCAGCGTCGAACAAGCGGCGATGCCGATCGCGATGGCGCTGCGTTCGGTGCCGCTGGTTGCCATGGTCCCGCTCATCGCATTGGTGTTCGGCCGCGGTATCGCAGGCGTGATGGTGATCGGCGGCATCGTCACCTTCTTCCCGACGCTCGTGAACGTGACGCTGGCCTTGCGCGCAACACCCCGCGCGTCGCTCGACCTGTTCCGCGCCTACGGCGCGAGCGACGTGACGACGTTGCGCAAGGTGCAGTTCCCGACCGCGTTGCCGGCGGTCTTCGCGTCGCTGCGGATCGCGGCGCCGTTGGCGTTGGTCGGCGCGCTGTTGGCGGAGGCGTTCGCGACGGGCCAGGGCCTGGGGAACTTGCTCTTGATCTCGGCGCCGATCGGGAACTTCAACATGGTCTGGTCGGCGACCGTGTTCGTGACGATTTACGCGTTGATCCTGTACGCGTTCATCAGCGTCATCGAAAAGTGGGTGCTCTCGCGTTACGCCGACCCCAACGAGTAGACGGGGAGCGGAGCAGCTGATGGCCGACCTCTTGGTGCGCAACGCGTTGCTGGTCGCGACCGTCGACGACGAACGCCGCGAGATCGAAGGCGGTTGGGTCGCGATCACCGACGGTCTTGTCAGCGCGATCGGCGGCCGGGGCGTCGCTATGCCGGTCTCAGACCAGCAACTCGACGCCTCGGGGTGTTTGGTCACGCCGGGGTTGATCAACACCCACCATCACATCTACCAGAACCTCACGCGCAGCTACCGGCCCGCGGTCAACGGCACGTTGTTCGAATGGCTGACGACGCTGTATCCGCGTTGGGCGCTGCTCGACGAGGAAGCCGCGTACGTTTCGGCGTGGATCGGCCTCGCCGAACTCGCGCTCGGCGGCTGCACGACGAGCACCGATCATCTCTACGTGCACCCGCGCGGTGCGGGTGACTTGATCTCGGCCGAAATCCGCGCCGCGCAAGAGCTGGGGATGCGATTCCACCCGACACGCGGTTCGATGAGCTTGTCGCAGAAAGACGGTGGGCTGCCGCCCGATTCAGTCGTGCAGACCGACGACGAGATCCTCGCCGACAGCGAACGGCTCGTCGCCCTCCATCACGACCCGTCGTGGGGTGCGATGGTGCGCATCGCGCTCGCGCCGTGCTCGCCGTTCAGCGTGACACCCGAGTTGATGCGCGCCACGGCCGAGTTGGCGGAGCGGCTCGACGTGCGCCTCCACACGCACCTCGCCGAAGATCCTGACGAAGACCGCTTCGCGGCCGACACCTTCGGGCGTCGCACCATCGAACAATTCGAAGAGGTCGGGTGGGGGAGCGACCGGGCATGGGTCGCCCATTGCATCTATCCCAACGACGACGAGATCGCGCGCTTGGGCAAGTGGGGGACGGGCGTCGCGCACTGCCCGAGCTCGAACATGCTCATCGGCGGCGGCGGGATCGCGCCGGTGCGCGAGTTCCGCGCCGCGGGCGTTCCCGTCGGCATCGGCTGCGACGGCTCCGCGTCAACCGATCACGCGTCGCTCTGGATGGAAACGCGCAACGCGTTGTTGCTCGGCCGGCTGCGGCGCGGCCCGGCCGGCATGTCGGCGCGCGACGCGCTCGAGATTGCGACGCGCGGTGGGGCCGGCTGCTTGGGACGAAACGGCGAACTCGGGCAGCTCTCGGTGGGGGCAGCCGGCGATTTGGTGTGCTGGCCGCTCGAGGGCATCGCGTTCGCAGGCGCGCTGACCGATCCGGTCGAAGCGTGGCTGCGGTGCGGACCGGTCACGGCGCGTCACACTGTGGTGCACGGTCGCCTCGTGGTGGAAGACAGTCAGCTCACCGCAAGCGGCGTCGACGACATGCTCGCCCGCCACCGTACGATCGCCGCCCGCATCCAAGGTCTGGACGAGCGTCGCTAACGCGCGCCATGCGCGCGTCTACGACGCCCCCTACTTGTCGGCGATGAAACGGACGCGCATCTCTGCGATGCGGCGGCCGCCCCGGTCGTCGTCGACGTAACGAACCTCGACGCGGTACGCGTCGTCGCCGTAGCCCGGCAGCAACACGATCCCGATCGGGTGGCCGCTGGGCAGCGCCATCGGCGCGGTCTTCGACGTCGCGGTGCGGGCGTCGTCGATCGCTTTGCCGACTTGGGCCTCGCCATAAAAACCGTCACGGTGAAAGGCCGGATCGATGATCAAACAGGTGCCGGATTCGGCCTCGATCACGCCTACGTCCACCCACTCGCTCCCCCCGGCCATGGCGGGCAAGGTTACGCGTTCGCCGCCAACGGGCGCGAGCCGGAAGTACGGTAATTTGAGAGCGTGATCCTCATCTTCGGTGTACGCAGCAGGCTCAAGACCATCGCCGAAGGGACGTTCTTCTGTCCCAAGTGCGGCGCCGACCGGCAATACAAGCTCCAGTCGATTCGCCGCTGGTTCACATTCTTTTTCATTCCGATCTTTCCGGTGAGCGGGCCCCAGGGCGAGATCGTGAAGTGCGGGACGTGCGGCACCGCGTTCCGGCCCGAAGTGCTCAACACGCCGACCTCGGCTGCGCTCACCGATCTGATCCGCAACGCGATGCGGGTCGCGGTTGCCGCAATCCTGCGTACCGGTGACGCCGCCGACGCGACGACGCGCCACGCCGCGGTCGACGCGGTGCGCAGCGCCGGCATCGAGGACTACGACGACGACAAGCTCAGCGTCGACGTGCAGGGTTCCGACGTCGCCGCGCTGTCGGCGTATCTCGCGCCGCTGGCGAACGGCTTGAACCCCGCGGGCAAGGAGCGTTTCGTCGGGCAGATCGCGACCGTTGCCGGTTCCGACGGTCCGATCACCGACGCCGAACACCGCGTGCTCGAAACGATCGGTGCGTCGTTCGGTCTGAGCGCCGCGTACCTCACGGGCATCATCGCGACGGCCCACGCCGCCCGCACTGACGACCCGAGCTGATCAGGAACGCGGCGTACGCGGTACGAACCGGCCCCGCGCCGGTTCACCGACATAGCGGCCGTCGCGCGCGACGATCTCGCCGCGCGCGAACACGATCTCCGGCCACCCGGTGACGCGCATGCCTTCGTACGGCGAATGGTCGACGTGCATGTGGAGCGCGCCCGCGTCGAGTGACTGCGCCCGGTTCGGATCCCACACCACGATGTCGGCATCGGCACCGGCGCGCAGGTTGCCTTTGGCGGGCCAGCATCCGAACGTCCGGGCGGGCGCTTCGCTGCACAGCCGCACCCAGTCGGCGATCGTGATGCGACCGGCGACCACGCCTTCCCAGACGAGGCCCATGCGCGTCTCGATGCCGGGCAGCCCGCCCGGGATCTCGGTGAAATCGGCGAAGCCCGTGGTGCGCGCCCGAACACCGGCGCGCCGATCGGCGACGTTGAACGGACAATGGTCGGTGGCGACGGTCTGTACCGCGCCCTGCGCAAGGCCGTGCCACAGCTCTTCGACGTGCCACGGATCGCGCAGCGGCGGCGTACAGACGAACGATTCACCGTCGGGTCCGGCGAGGCGCGACGTGTCGAGATAGAGATACTGCGGGCACGTTTCGGCGATGATGTCGACACCGCGTTCGCGTGCACGCCGCACTTCGGTGAGCGCGGGCGCCGACGAGATGTGCACGACGTAGACGCTCGCCTCCGCGACTTCCGCGAGCACGGCCGCCCGTTCAACGGCTTCGGCCTCGAGTTGCGCGGGACGGGTCGCCGCGTGTTCGAGCACGCCCGTTCGGCCTTCGGCGACTGCTGCGCGCCGCAACGCTTCGATCGCGCCCCCGTTCTCGCAGTGCAGGGTCACGAGCCCGCCGTGCCGACGCGCCATTTGCATGATCTCGACGATGACCTCGTCGTCGACTTGCAAGATTTCCGGATAGGCCATGTAGAGCTTGAACGAGGTCACACCCGCTTCTACGCACGACGCGATCACCCGCTCGGGCACGCGTTCGGTGAACGTCATGTGCAGGCCGTAGTCGATGCACGCCGGTTCGGCCCAGTGCCGCCACGTCGCCAACGCGGCGAGCGGATCTTCGCCGCGGTAGGCGGTGACGTAGTCGACGATCGTCGTCGTCCCGCCGATCGCGCCGGCCGCGGTGCCGGTCGCGAAGTCGTCGCTGACCCGCACCGCGCCGACCGGCAAGTGCAAGTGGGTGTGCACGTCGACACCGCCGGGAACTACAAGCCGGTTGCTGCAATCGACGACGCTCTCGCCCGGCTCGGCAACGAGGTCGGTGCCCGTTGCCGAGATGCGGCCGTCAGTTCCGATGCGTAGGTTCGCGGGACGCTCGCCGTCGACGTCGCAGAGGGTCCCGCGTACGAGCAGCACGGACGTTCTTCCCGCCCGCTCCCTTCGGAGAGAGGCCTGTCGGCGAGCGTCCTCCGGTGCGCTTCCCACCCAATAGGGTCTAGCGCAATGCCGGTGACCATCCCTGGTTCGCTCGCCGAGGCCTTGTCTGCGCTCGCCGCCGACCCCGACGCGACCGTCCTCGCCGGCGGCACCGACCTGATGGTCGAAGTCAACGACGGGCGCCGCGCCCCGCAGCACGTCGTGGCGATCAACCGGATCGGCGAGTTGCGCGGCGTGCGCGTCACCGATGCCGAGATCGTGATCGGTGCGGCGACGACGTATGCCACGTTGTGCGAGCCGGAGCTGACCGAATTGTTGCCGGCGCTTGCGTACGCGGCGCGCACGGTCGGGTCGCCGCAGATCCGCAACGCGGGCACGATCGGCGGCAACCTCGCGACCGCGTCGCCGGCGGGCGACACCCTGCCGGTGCTGGTCGCGCTCGACGCGTCGATCGCGGTGGCATCGGCGAGCGGGCACCGATTGATCCCGATTCGCGAGTTCTTCACGGGCCCGAAGCGCTCGGCGCTCGCGCCGAGCGAATTGGTCGTGGCCGTCCATGTGCCTCGTCGGCGCGGACCGCAGGACTATCTGAAAGTCGGAGTCCGCAACGCGATGGTGATTGCAGTGGCGTCGCTGGCGATCGCGGTCGATCTCAACGCACACACGATCGGTGTCGGTCTCGGTTCGGTCGGACCCACGCCCCTGGCGGCCGACGACGCGTGCGCGTGGATCGCGGCCCGCGCCGAATGGCGCGCCGACGGGCTTTCCGTTTCCCGCGACGACACCGACACGTTCGGGACGATGGTCGGTGCGGCCACCCGTCCGATCGACGACCATCGCAGCACCGCCGACTATCGCCGGCGCGCGATCGAAGTACTCGCCCGGCGCGCGTTGCGGAGGTGCGCGTCGTGAACGAGATCTACACGCTGCGCGTCAACGGCACCGAACACGAAGTCCTCGACGCGTGGCTCGGCGAAAGTCTGCTGTACGTGTTGCGCGAGCGGCTCGGGCTGCCGGGCGCCAAAGGCGGCTGCGAACAAGGCGAATGTGGTTCATGTTCGGTGGTTGTCGACGGCGCGCTCGTTTGCGCATGCCTCGTGCTGGCGGCGGCGGCCGTCGGTGCCGACATCGTGACGGTCGAAGGCATCCAGTCCGGCGAGCGGGGCGAACTCACCGATGTGCAGCGCGCGTTCGTGCACGAAGGCGCGGTGCAGTGTGGTTTCTGCACGCCCGGCTTGATCATGGCCGTGCACGATCTCCTTGCCCGCGATCCCGCGCCGACCGATCTCGCGGTCCGCGAAGCGATCTCCGGCAATCTGTGCCGCTGTACCGGCTACGGCCGGATCTTGGAGGCCGTGCAAGCCGTCATCGAGGCGCGCGCGTCATGACGATCGGAACGCGCGCACCGGCGGGCATCGGCACATCGGCACTGCGTCCCGACGGCGCCCCCAAGGTGCGGGGCGAGTTCGCGTTCGCCGGCGACCTGTGGGCCGACGGCATGTTGTGGGGCAGAGCGCTCCGTTCGCCGTACCCCTCAGCGCGGGTGCGGGCGATCGACATTGGGCCCGCGCTCGCGATTCCCGGCGTGCAGGCCGTGCTCACCGCCGACGACGTTCCCGTCAACCACTACGGCCTCGAACAGGATCACCGCGACCAACCTGTCTTGGTTGCGGTCGGCGACGTCGTCCGCTACATGGGCGAACCGATCGCGGTCGTCGCGGCCGACCATCCCGAAACGGCGCGGCGCGCATGCGACGCGATCGCCGTCGAGTACGAGGTGCTCGAACCGCTCGTCGAGACCGAGGCCGCGCTCGATGCGCCCGCGATGCATCCCGACGGAAACATCTTTCGCGATCTCGTCATTCGCAAGGGTGACGTGGAGGCGCGCGGCCCGATCAGCGTCGAGGGCACCTACGAGATCGGGATGCAGGATCAAGCGTTCATGGGCCCCGAGGCCGGGCTCGCGACACCGGCCGACGACGGTGGTGTCGACCTCGTGGTATCGACGCAGTGGTTGCACAACGACCGCGACCAAGTGGCCGAGTGTCTGGGGCTGCCGCCCGAGCGGGTGCGTTTGTCGCTCGGCGGGGTTGGCGGCGCGTTCGGTGCGCGCGAAGACGTGAGCCTGCACATCCACGCGTGCCTGCTCGCGATGCACACGCAACGGCCGGTCAAGATCGTCTACTCGCGGGCAGAATCGTTCTTCGGTCACGTGCACCGGCACCCGGCCCAGATTTGGATGCGGCACACCGCGAACGCCGACGGCGAACTCGTCAGCTTTGATGCGCGGATCTTGCTCGACGGTGGCGCGTACCGGTCGTCGAGCTATCACGTCACCGCCAACGCCGCGTGCTTCGCGGCGGGCCCGTATCGCACGCCGAACGCGTACGTGCACGCGACCGCGGTGCGGACAAACAATCCGCCGTGTGGCGCGATGCGCGGGTTCGGCGCGGTGCAAGTGTGTTTTGCGCACGAGGCCCAGATGGACAGACTCGCCGCCGCGTGCGACCTCGATCCCGTCGAGCTTCGGTTGCGGAACGCGATGGCGCCGGGCGACACGTTGCTCACCGGACAACGTATCGACGGCGCGTTGCCAGTGGCCGATGTAATTCGGGCTTGCGCGGCGTTGCCGTTACCGCCGGCGGCCGGCACGAGCGACGACATGATGGCGCGTCCGGGCGGGGCCGGTCGCACGGCCGACGCATCCGACGTGCGCCGCGGTGTCGGATTTGCCGTCGGCTTCAAGAACTTGATGTACGCCGAGGGTTACATGGACGGTTCGGTCACGCGGTGTCGCATCGAACACGGCGTGGTCACGATCACCTGCGCGGCGGCCGAAGTCGGACAGGGATTCGTCACGCTCGTACAACAGATCGGCCGAACCCTGCTCGGCGTCGACGACGTGGTCGTTGCACCCGCCGACACGAGCATCGGTTCCGCAGGGTCCACATCGGCCAGCCGTCAAACGATGATGTCCGGCGGTGCGGTCGAGAAAGCGTGCCGGGCTGCGCGCGCCGAACTGGAAGCGCGGGCAAACGGCCGCGCGTTCGACATCGTTGCGTTGACCGAACGCGAGCCCGTCGACGTGACCGTCGAATATCACCACCGGTTGACGCATCCGCTCGACGCCGACGGCCAGGGCGACGCCCACGTGTCGTTCGCGTGCGCCGCCCATCGCGCCGTTGTCGACGTTGATCCCGAACTCGGGCTCGTACGCGTGGTGCACATTGCGACCGCGCAGGACGTCGGCAAAGTACTGAACCCGCTGCAAGTCGCCGGTCAGATCGAAGGGGGCATTGCGCAAGGTGTGGGCCTGGCCGTGATGGAAGAGATGGTGCTCGACGGCGGCCGTGTACGGAACCCGAGTTTCACCGACTACCTCATCCCGACCGCGCTCGACACGCCGACGGTCGAGGCGACCTTGATCGAAGAACCAGAGCCGGGCGCGCCGTTCGGCGCCAAGGGCGTGGGCGAACCGCCGACGATCTCGTCGACGCCGGCCGTTGTCGCGGCGATCCGCGCCGCGTCGGGCGCGGCCTGCACGCGCGTGCCCGTTCGACCGCGGGACATCACCGGATGAGGAAGCACCACCACGAACACCGCATCTCGATGGCACGCTTGCGGGCCCGGCTCGACGCGCTCGCGGAGATCGGCCCGATCGACGGCGGCGGGAACGCGCGGCTCGCGCTCACCGACGAAGACGCGCGCGGCCGGGATCTGGTCGTGACGTGGATGCGCGATCTCGGTTTGCGCGTCGAGATCGACGAGATCGGGAACGTCGTGGGAACGTGGCCGGCCGACGCCACCGCCCCGCCCGTGATGACCGGCAGCCACATCGACACCGTCGCGACCGGTGGCCGCTACGACGGCACGCTCGGGGTGCTGGCCGGGCTCGAAGTGTTGGAGACGGTGATCGCGGAGGGGATCAACTGCGAACACCCGCTCGCGGTCGCGTTTTTCACCGACGAGGAAGGCAGTCGGTTCGCGCCCGACATGCTCGGCAGCCTGGTGTACGCAGGTGGCATGGCATTGGAAGACGCGCTGCAGATCCGCGCGATCGACGGGGCCCGCCTGGGCGACGAACTCGTGCGCATTGGGTATGCCGGACCGGAACCGTGTCCGGGCCGCCCGCCGCGCGCCTACATCGAGCTGCACATCGAACAGGGCCCCGTGCTCGAAGCGGAAGGCGTGACGATCGGCGCGGTCACGAGCGTGCAGGGCATTTCGTGGACCGAGCTCACGATCGCGGGGCAGTCGAACCACGCGGGCACCACGCCCATGTCGATGCGGCGCGACGCGGGGTACGTCGCCAGCGCGATCGCAACGTTCGCGCGCGAACTCGCGACCGAGTTCGGGCCGCCCCAAGTTGCGACCGTCGGACGCATCGAGCTCCAGCCCAATCTCGTGAACGTGATCGCCAAGCGCGCCGTGCTCACCGTCGACCTCCGCAACACCGATCCCGCGCGCTTGGCCGACGCCGAGGGCCGCCTCGCGGCGCGCTGCCGTGAGCTCGAACAACAAGAAGGCGTCACGATCGAGGCGCGATCGCTCGCCCGGTTCGACCCGGTGTTCTTCGATCTCGACATCGTCAGCCTCGTGGAAACGATCGGACACGAGCACCGGCACACGACGAAACGGATGCCCTCGGGAGCCGGGCACGACGCGCAGATGCTTGCGCGCGTGTGTCCGGCCGGGATGATCTTCGTGCCCAGCGTCGCCGGCATCAGCCACAATCCGGCCGAACACACCGCCGATGCCGATCTCGAGGCCGGCGCCAACGTGTTGTTGCAAGCGATGTTGCGATTGGCCGGTGCGAAGTGAGCCGCGTGCTCACGGTCGCGGCCGCGCAGATGGGTCCGGTTGCGCGCGACGAGTCACCGCGCGGAAGTTGTCGAACGTCTGGTTGCGATGTTGCGCGACGCGGCCGATCAGGGCGCGCAGCTCGTTGTGTTTCCCGAACTCGCGCTCACGACGTTCTTCCCGCGCTGGGATCTCACCGACGACGAACGGGACGCGTTCTTCGAACGTGCAATGCCCAACGATGCGACCCGGCCGTTGTTCGACGAGGCTCGCGCCGCGGGGTGTCGGGTTTCACCTCGGCTACGCCGAACTCACCGCCGACGGTCATCACTACAACACTGCGATCCTGGTCGAACGGGACGGTTCGATCGCCGGCAAGTACCGCAAGGTGCACCTGCCCGGGCACGAGCAGGTCGAGTCGTGGCGGCCGTTCCAACACCTCGAGCGGCGCTATTTCGAACCCGGCGAGCAAGGCTTCGAGGTGTTCGACGCCTTTGGGGGCAAGATCGGGGTCGCGATCTGCAACGACCGGCGCTGGTCCGAGACGTACCGCGTGCTCGGCTTGGGCGGGGCCGAACTCGTGTGCATCGGTTACAACACGCCGATCCACTACGCGCCCGATCCCGACCAGGACCGGCTCGCGGGCTTCCACAACAACCTCGTGATGGCAAGCGGTGCGTATCAAAACGGCATGTGGGTCGTCGGCGTGGCCAAAGGCGGTGTCGAGGAGGGCGTCGAGTCGCTGAGCGAGAGCCAGATCATTGCGCCGTCGGGCGAGGTGGTTGCGCGCGCGACCGGTGATGGCGACGAAGTCGTGCTGGCCGCGTGCGATCTCGACCTCGGTGGGAAATACCGAACCACAGTGTTCGATTTCGCTCGTTACCGTCGGCCTGAGATGTACACCGCGATCACCGACCCGCATGACTGACGTCCTCGACGTCGACCTGCTCGCGTTCGAGCACGGCGACGTAGCTGCCGCGCCGCGCCGTTGTCGACGGCGTGATGCGGAGTCTCGGCACGGGGTTCGTGTTCACGAGCCACGACATCCCGAACGATCTGCTCGACACCGCGTACGAACTGCTCGCGCGGTTCTTCGCGTTGCCGAGCGAAGTGAAGGCACGGTCGAGCGCGCCCGCAAGCCACGGGCAAACCGGATACACCGGGCTGCTCGTCGAGACCGCGGCGATCAGTGACGTCGCGGACTGGAAAGAGATGCTCAACTGGGGCGCCGAGATCCCCGACCATCATCCGTTGCGCACCCGTTACCCGCATCGGTATCCCGAGCAAGTGTTCCCCGAAGCCGAAGTGCCCGGGATCGCGGCGGTGTTGCGGGCATTCCGCGACTGCCTGATCGACTTGCAGCTGCGCGTCCTGCGCGTTGTCGCGCTCGGGCTCGGCGCCGACGAGCACTATTTCGACGACGTCTGCGCCGACGGCTCACATCTCACGCGCGCGATCCACTATCCCGCGATGCGCGACGCCCCAACAGCCGAGCACGTGTGGGCCGATGCGCACGCCGACATCAACCTGATCACTGCGTTGCCGCGCGCCAGCGGGCGCGGGCTCCAGCTCGAGACGCCCGACGGATGGATCGACGTCGTGCCCCCGCCTGGTCACGTCGTCATCAACTCCGGGATCATGCTCGAGCGTTTGAGCAACGGTCGCATTCCCGCGGGCCGCCACCGCGTGATCGCCGGCGACGGTGACCGTGAACAGGATCGGTTCTCGGTCGTGCAGTTCTGCCATCCGGCACCGTGGGTCGTGCTCGCGCCGTTGCCGAGTTGTGTCGACGGCGAGCATCCGCTGCAGTACGGCACGATCGAAGCCGGCGACCTCCTCGACCGCGTCCTCTACGAGATCGGCCTGATCCGCCCCGACTGACCGAGCGTCGCTGACGGGCGCATCGCGCGCGTTTACGACGCTCCTTCCTTGAGCGCGTTGTCGATGCTCGGGTAGACGGCGACGACCTGGTCGAGTCCGGTCACCTTGAACGCGCGTGCAACGACGGCCGTGTCGGGTACCACGACGCGCAGCGCGACCTGGTGGGAGAGCCGTTCGAACATGCCGAATCCCGAACTGTCGATGTAGCCGACGTCGCCGAGGTCGACGACGAGCGTCACGACGCCGCGTGCAGTGTCGACGAGCTCGCGCTCGACCTCGGCCGCGTTCGAAAGATCGACCTCGCCGTGAAGGTGCACGACGCAGTTGTCGGCGACGTGCTCGACTTCAATTCCGCACTGGTGAGACATCTCGTACCCCCGGCCGGTAACGCAGCGTGATCGCCGTCCCGGTGGGTCGGCGCGTGATGACCACTTCGTCCATGAGCTCCCGCATGATTGCGAGTCCGTTGCCGCGCGCGGCCCGGGCCGCGTTGTCTTTCCAGGCACCGGCGTCAGTGACGCAACACACAATGCTTGTGCCTTCTCGGCACGCTTCCACACGGAACACGTTTCGTTCAGTCTGGCCGTACGCGTGTTCCACCGCGTTCGTGCAGGCTTCACCGACCGCGACGAGGACCGCCAATTGGTCGTCGGGGTCGAGCTTCATCTCGTCGAGCCAGCTGCGCAAACGCTCGCGTACCCGACCCACCGCGTTGGGCTCGGCACGCGGGTTCACCAGGAACAAGTCGGGGTTCGACGCCGGCGAACGCAGCGCCAGCAACGCGATGTCGTCGTTGCGGCGTTGGCCGAGCAACATGTCGTCGAGCACGCCGTCGCACAACGCGTCGAGCGGCCAGTTCGACCGCGACTCGACCGCATGCATCAGCCGCGCAATGCCGTCGTCGAGCTTCTCGGTCCGGCGTTCGACGAGCCCGTCCGAATACATAACGACAAGCGACCCGGGCGGGAAATCGACGGTCGCACCGGCTTGCTTCCGTGCGAGATCGCCGATCGCGAGCGGCCACGTGGTCGCTCGGTCGAGCAGTTGTACGCGGCCTTCGGGCGTGACGAGCACGGGCGGCGGATGACCGGCACAGATGTAGTCGAGGGTCTGCAGTTCGACGTCGACGAAACCGAGCACAACCGTCGTCGAGGTCGCGCCGGGAATTTCGCCCGCGAACTCGTCGAGACAGTCGAGCAGATCGGCGGGGGACGAGCCGCGCAACGCGCAGGCGCTCACCGCGCTGCGCAACTGGCCCATGACCGTTGCCGCTTCGAGGCCGCGCCCGACGACGTCGCCGACCGCGATCATGATCCGGCCGTCGCGCAGCTGCTGGGTGTTGTGCCAGTCGCCACCGATGTGCAAGGTCGCTTCGGCCGGGAGGTAACGCACGCTGTGGCCCGCGTTCTCGACCAGTACGGGCGGGCCGAGCAGGCTGTCTTGCAGCTTGGCGGCGGCCTCGTGCTCGCGCTCGTGGGTTTGCGCCCGCGCCAGCGCGTTGCCGATCTGGTCGGCGGTGAGCTCAGCCAAAGTTCGGGCGACGTCATCGAACTCCTGCGGCTCGCGGTAGAAGACTTCGAGGGCCCCGACCACGCGCCGGTCGCTGCGCGTCGGCACGATCGCGACCGACTGGGCGCGTTGCACGAGCAATGCTGCCGCCCACCCGGGATAGGCGGTGCCGTAATCCTTGGCGGTTTCGAAGAACACAGGCTGGCCCGACCGGACGGTGTCGGCGGGCGCGTTCGTGTCGGAGAGTGAGAGCACGGCCGGGGCGGTACCGCCCTCGGCGTGGGTGTCGGTGCTACCGGCAAGGCGGAGACGATTGCGGTCGCCGACCGTCCACACGTGCACATCGGACGCGCCGAGCAACGACACGCTCTCTTCTGCGGCAACGCGCGCGACGTCTTCTGTCGTTGGCGACGCTGCAAGGAGCGCGCCGAGCGCGTGCACTTCGCTGAACGACTCGCGTTCTTTGATCCGGCGTTCGTCGCGTTCGGCGGACGCCCGCGCCCACCCCCGTAACAGGATCGCGAGGGCAACTGCCAACGCACTCGCCGCAAGAAGGACGATCAGGGCGAGGATGCTGTAGAGATGAAGGCGGTCGCGCGTGTCGTTCAGGCGGTGATCGACGAGATCGCTGAACTGGTTGACGTTGGTGCGGAACGCGTCGAAATAGTTCCGGCCGTCGGTGGTCGCACTCGAGGACTGTGCTTGTTTGAGGTGACCGGCCTGTACGAGCGCGATGTTGGGTTCCGCGTATTTGGTCTGCCACGCGTGCAGTGAGTTGAGGGTCGCAGTGAGGTTGGCGCGCTCCTCACGGTCGAGCGGCAGCGCTCCGAGTGTCTCTTCGAGACTCTGTTCGTGTTGCACGCCGGTGTAGTACGGCGCGAGGAACGTCGGGTCGCCGGTGATGAGATAGCCGCGCTGCGCCGTCTCCTGGTCGAGCGCGGCCGAGACGAGACGGCGGGCGCCGGCCGACGCGGGCTCGAGCTCGTGCTGGATCTGGCCCTCGATGTGCAGGACGGAGAGCGCGAAGGGCAGGGTCGCCGCGAGGACGAGGCCGATCACGACGAAGTACCCCGCCGTGACCCACGCGAGCCGTCGCTTCAAACCCACCCCTTCCGAGGTATTTCCCGTCCCGCATCCGGAATGTTAGGCGGCGCGGGGAAGGCGGCCTTCGCACGCATCGCGGCGGCTTGCGGTTAGGTTCCGGCCGTGAATCGATCCCAACTTGACGCACTGTTCGACGTTTCCGGCCGGGTCGCGATCGTGACCGGCGGGACCCGAGGCATTGGGCGGGCTGTCGCCGAAGGGCTCGCGGCCGGAGGCGCGAAAGTCGTCGTCGGGAGCCGCAAGGCCGACGCCTGCGCCGAGACCGAAGCGCACCTTCGGGCGATGGGGGGTGACGCGCTCGGTGTCGCCACGCACATGGGCGATCTCGACGCAGTTCAGCGTCTCGCCGAGCTGACCGTCGAGCGCTACGGCGGCATCGACATCGTCGTCAACAACGCGGCCAACGCGTTGACGCAACCGTTGGGTGCATTCACGCCCGAGGCGTGGCAGAAGTCGTTCGACGTCAATCTGCGCGGTCCCGTGTTCCTGGTGCAGGCGGCGCTGCCGGCGCTGGAGAAGAGCGAGCATGCTGCGATCGTCAACGTGATCTCGGCGGGCGCGTTCTTGTTCTCGGCGAACGTTGCGATGTACGGCGCGGCCAAGGCCGCGATGATGGCGTTCACGCGTTCGATGGCGGCCGATTTCGCACCGCGGGGGATTCGGGTGAACGCGCTGGCGCCCGGCACCGTCGACACCGACATGGTGCGCGCCAATACGCCGGAGATGCAGGACGCGATGGCGAACGCCAGCTTCTTGCGCCGCGCCGCGCATCCCGACGAGATGGTCGGTCCGGTGCTCTACCTGGCGTCAGACGCGTCGAGCTTCATGACCGGTCAAGTCCTGCTCGTCGACGGCGGCCTCGTCCCGCACTGACTGGAGCGTCGTATTGCTGGTCATATACCGGCAAAGCGACGCCCCGGCTACATGAAGTCGGTGAAGCCGCTGGGGGCGTGGGGCCCGATGGCACCGTGTTCGAAGATGCCCCAGCCGATCTGACCGTCGAACGTCGCGCGGGCGACGTGGTCCCAGAGTGAGAACGCGGCGCGGCCCGTCACTGCGGGATCGTTGTAGTCGTACACCGCGCCCTCGACGAAGTCGTCGCCCTTCCAAAGGCCGTGCGTCCAGTCGGGGTCGGCGCCGTACCCGCACCCGACGTTCAACGAGATGCCGAGCATCGGTTCGATCTCGAGCGTCGACGTCTTACCTTCGCGTGTCGTGAGATCAAACGACGCGTGCAACGGGTGCCGCGACCCTTCCTTGTATGTGATCTCCGGCAGCGGCCATCCGAGTTGCTCGACCGTTCCGCCTTTCGCGGCGGGCAGTTGGCGGATCGCGAAGTTCGTGTTGCGGGCGCCGGTGCGGTCTTCTTCGAGGATGACATGCAGCGCGAAGTCGTCGAAGCGCAACGGAACCCAGCACCACCACATGCCCGTGAACTCGTTGGGCCGTCCGGCCGGTTCCGGCTCGCCGACGGGCCGGATGCCCCACGAGCGGTCGCGCGTCGCGGTGTAGCGCTCGGGTGTCACCTGAATCGTTTCGCCGTCGACCCTCAGTTCGCCTTCGAACGTGCCGACGCCCGCGAACCGCGACGCGTCCAGCAAGATGCGATCACCATTGCGCCGAACGTGTTGCGGCTCCGAGATCGGTCCGTACTCCGAGTGATACACGACGTCGAAGCCGACGCCGTATTCGTCGGCGTCGCAGATCAGTCGCAACTCGTGAAAGGGCTCGATGACCTCGATGCGATACGGACCGACTTGCTGCGCTTGCTTGTCGTCGGGACGCGCGCCCGACATGCGCACGGCCCATTGCCGGTCGCCGCGTCGCACGGTCGCGTACGCGTCGATGACACCCAAGTTGGGGTACACGCCGAGTCCGGTGATGAAGTACGCGTCGGCTTCGTGGTCGACGCCTTGGTAGATGCACCGGTCGTAGACGTTGCGGTCGCTCGACGCGACGTAGCGCATCGGCAGCGGAACTTGGTGAATCGGATATTCGTCGAGCGCGTCGAATTCGAGCATGGCCTCAGCTCTTGAAGTGTTTGTCGAGAACGGTCAGCGGCGCCGACTCGCGCACTGCGCCGAGGCGCGCTCGCCCCGATGATTGCGCGGACGCGTCGGCGTCGGCCAACGGCGGGAGTGAAAAGCCGCTGTACATCACGCGTCGTTCGCGTTCGGTCGGTGGTTGCGCCATATGCATCGTGCAGCTCAGGTGAATCGTGATGTCGCCGGTCTCGGTCGGCAACGGAATGTCGGGCAGGTCGAGTTCCGGTTGCCGGATGCCCGACCACACCAGCGCGCGGTGCGATCCCGCGATGACGCGCAACTGCCCGGAGACGTCGTCAGCGCCGGTCACCGAAATGCCGACGGTCATGCCGCAACAGTCGTAGGAATGGCGTCCGATGCCGCAATCCTTGTGCCACGGTATGTCGGAGATGCCTTCGGTCACACCGATCGGCTTGAACAGCGCCTCGATGCGGTTCGTCGCGCGCTTCCGACCGAACTCGTGGCCCGCGCCGGGAATCGCGCTCAGCGAAAGGAAACGCGTGTCGTCGAGCAAGCCGTGCACGGTCTCGCTCTCGCGGTCGAAGCCTTGCATCCGCACGAGTCGCGTTTCGCCGCTCGCAGTACGCGCCCACCACGAACGACCGTCACCCTCGGAGTATTGCGGCAACGCGGCGTCCATGTCGGACGAAACCACCGCCATCTCGTCGGTTGTGAACACGCCCCGTACGTGTAAGAAGCCGGCTTCGTGCAAGAAGTGGCGCATCTCGTCGCGGTCGTCGTCGGGACGGAACGAACGGTTGAGATCGAGAGGCGCGCCGTCGCGGTCGGCGAAGGTCACCGCGCCGGGCACGTGAATCGGAACACCGTCGACGGCGGCGCGCAACACGAGCCACCAGTCGAGACAGTGTCCGACGTTGCCCTTGTCTTGTTGCAGTTTGTTCGCCGCCCACATGCTCATGAACGTCTGCTGGTCGTTCACGAGGTCGTCGAACTGCTCGCGCGTGAGGTGCACGGACGCGGTGACGTCGGAGCGGGCGCCGGGTTCGATCTCGACGCGCGCGTCGGCGGTCAACGTCCACGCCGCGCCATCCACGTCGAACACGATCGGCCGCGGCGCGACGAACTCGAGCGCAGGAACGACGCAGTCGGCGTGCTCGTCGAGCAACGCGGGCAGCGTGGTCGAGAAGAACTCGTCGGGGTCGAGAACGGGCCGCGCCTCGTCGATTCTTAAACGCTGATCGAAGACGGTCGTCACGAACCCGAGGTTAGGCCGTTGTCGCCCCGACGCGCAGCGACGACGCCTGGCTCGCCGGCACCACGGCATTGGCCGGTGGCACCGGTCCGCTCGGATGACCGGGCTGGCACGTATTCAGCGCACTGGGTGCCGGCAGCTTGGGCGGCTCCGCGAACGCGGGCGGGCCGTTCAAGTCGAGCGGATCGAGCAGATCGTTGGCGTTCGCGTCGCGGTACGTCAGCGCCGGCAAGTTCCACTTCGTTTCCATCAACTTCAGGATCGATGTGTGGTCGTAGACGACGTGCGAGACGTAGTTCTTCTTCGCGAACGGTGACACGACAACGGTTGGCACGCGGAATCCGTAGGTGTCGTACGCGCCGGTGACGCCGGGGGAGTCAGCGCCGGGCGGAATGTTGTCGGGCTTGATCGCGGGCGGCGGCGGGACGTGGTCGTAGTAACCGCCGTGTTCGTCGTACGTCCAGATCAATACCGTGCCCGGCCATTGCGGACCGGACATGACCGCGTTGATGACCTTCGACGCGAAGTTCTCGCCTTCGGAAACGTCCTGCGGATCTTCTTCGGACTGCGTGCTGAAGTTCGGCGAGACGTAGCTCACTTGCGGCAGCTTGCCCGCGGCCGCGTCCTTGTAGAACTGATCGATCTTGGCGCTGTTCGTCTGGTTGTACTTCGCGGTTTCGACCGCGAGCACCAACGTGCTCGGAAGATCGGTGTAGTAGTCCATCCACGTGATGTTGTGCGCGTGGAACTGGTCGAGGATCGTTCCGTTCGCGGGCGCGTTCGAGTTGACGTTCTTGATGTTGGTCGTAACGATGCCCGACGCGGTTCCCGCGAGCAGGAAGCGCCGATTCGGGTACGTCTGCGCGAGCACCGAACAGAAGTAGCGGTCGCAGACCGGAAACGTGTTGGCGAGTCCGTAATAGAAGGGGATCTGCGACTGGTCCCAGTAGCCCATCGCGGCCGGACCGCTCGCTTTGACGAAGCCGTCGTTCTTGCCGCCGTTGTACGACGTGTGCGACGCAACCCAGTTCTGCCCCGGCGCGCCGTCGAGTTGGCATTCGCCCGGCCAGTTGTACGCGCGCAACAGCTTGTCGTTGTACGGGTTGGCGTCGATCGGCTTTCCTTGCGCGTCGAGTTTGAAGCCGTCGACGTCGGGCCGGTTGAGCATGCCGAGGTGATCGTCGAAGGAGTGGTTCTCCATCATCATCACGACGATGTTCGTAATCTTCGGCAACGTGTCGGTGCCGATCGGCAACGTCGGATTCGGCCGGCTTCCGGGCTTGCGTATCGGGCCCGCAATGGTTGTTGTCGAAGCCGGCACGCTTGTCGTCGTTTTCGGCGCCGACGACTTGCTCGACGAGGAACAACCGGCGAGATCGGCGACGACCAAACCGGCACCGGCAATGCCGATGCCTTTCAACAACGAGCGACGGCTGACCGCGCGCAGGAAGGGATCGCGTTCGTCCACGCCGAGTGTCTAACGCGCGTGCACCGAACCGTGCACGCGGGGTCAGGCGGCCGACGCGCCGTTCGAGAGAATTTCTGAAATGCGAATGCCGAACTCTTCGTCGATGACGACGACTTCGCCACGCGCGATCAACGTGCCGTTCACCAACACGTCGACTGGTGCACCAGCCGCCCGGTCGAGGTCGATCACGGCGCCCGGGGTGAGCGAAAGCAGCTCTCGCACGGTCATGTGGCAGCGCCCGAGTTCGGCGGTCACGCCCATCTCGACGTCGGCGAGAACTTTCGGCGTTGCGACGCCGGAGCCCCGCGGCGCCGAATCGGCCGCTGCAGGCAGATCGGCCGCGGTCGCCGCCCCGACCGCGACGATCACATAGCCGGCGACCGCTTCGCCGGCATCGGTGATGGCGTAGGCAACCGTGTCGAACGCCTCGTCACCGGTGCGTTCGAGCAGGGTCGCCAGATCAGTTGACCCGGCTGTTTCGAGTTCCGCTTCGACCTCGGCGATCGTCCCGAGGGCGCGCGCGACGGCTTCCAACACGGGCGCGACTGCGGTCGGCAACGTTTCGTCGGCGGCCGAGCGTTCGAGCGATTCCGCCAGCGTCTGCGAGATCGCGATCGCAACCGTGCCGTCGTCGTCGCCGACGTGGAAGTCGAGTTCCAACAGTTGCGCCACGGTGGCGGCTTCGATGTCGCTGATCTCGACCGGCGTCTCGCTGACCGT
This sequence comes from uncultured Actinomycetes bacterium, assembly GCA_963841195.1. Classification (GTDB taxonomy): domain Bacteria; phylum Actinomycetota; class Acidimicrobiia; order IMCC26256; family PALSA-610; genus CAWJBX01. Next base: position 75,356 of record CAWJBX010000011.1, read on the forward strand.
CGGCGCGTCCTCGCCGAGCGCGGCGGCCAAGGCGGCGGTCGCGGCGGTGGCCGCGTCGGTCCGCGAGCGAAGATCGGAGTGGAGCGTCACGAGTGTTCGATCGGCTCGGGGCAGGCCGATCTGAGCGGGCTCAGACCGCTTCAGGAGGCCACCCCGGCACGATCTGCACGCTTCCGTCCGTTGCCACCAGACGGGCTGCGAGACCACGCGCGGTGAGCCACGCCGGCGCTTTGTCGCCGAGCACCATGGCCGCCGTACTGGCGATGTTGGCATCGACGCACGATGCCGCCGCGACGCTCACCGTGCGCCAGGCCTCGACGACCGGCCGGCCGGTTGCGGGGTCGATGAGGTGATGCATCTCGATGCCGCCGCGGATCCAGCGCCGCGCCGTCGTCCCCGATGTCGCGAGACCGCCCTCGGACAACGCGACGGCCGGGCCGGTGCCGTCGGCCGCGTCGTCGTGGCGGTCCGCGAGCCGGATGATCCATCCGCCGTTGGGAGCGATCCCGTCGACGGCGCAGTCGCCACCGAGGCTGACGAGCACACCGTGGCCCGTGACGTTGGCGATCCGGGTCGCGGCGCGGTCGGCAGCCAGCGCTTTCGCGGTCGCGCCGAAGTCGAGCGCCGCGCCACGCGGGATCCGCACGCGCCGATGGGCTTCGTCGATCTCAACGCGTTGCCAGCCCGGCACCGGCGACAGCCGTATCCGCAACGGCGGTCCATTGGGTGGGACCGCGGCGAAATCGCGGTCGTAGCCGAGCATCGAGATGGCTGCTCCCACGGTGGGATCAACTCGACCGTCAGTGAGGTCGGCCGCGCGGAGCGCAACGTGGAGGGCTTCGAGAAACAACGCCGACACCGCGACTTGATGTCCGGCCTCCGCGTTCACCCGCGAAAGTTCGGAGTCGGGCCGGAAGCGGCTACACGCTCGATCGATCGCCGCGAGCTCGTCTTCGAGCAACGCGCGCGCATCGTCGCGTACGGACGGATCGGTGATCGCGAGCACAGCAGTCGTTCCGAGGGCGGGGAAGGCGATCGGCGGGGCCAGCGCAGTCGAAGTCATGATTCGAGGATCGCCCCGGTGCCTGAGAGTCGATTCTCAGGTTCGTAAGGTTTGCGCGAAAAGGGCGTCGACGATTCCAACGCTCCCTTCGCAACGGCCCGGCCCGAGATGGTGCAATACATATGTGCCGTGGTGCGTGCACTGCAACAAGTTCCTGACGCCGTCGACGGTGCGTCCCGACGCGACTTGTCCCAAGTGCGGTTCAGTGGTGGAGAAGGGGCTCATTCCGGGGATGACGCGCCCGGCCGACGAAGAACGCGTCGGTGTTCCGTGGCATCTCAAGCTGTTGCTGCTCGCCGGAACGGTGTACTTGAGCTTCCGCTTCTACCAAATCATCGACTGGCTGCTGCACCGCTGAACGGAGGCTCGTTCAACTTCCCGTGCACTTCGTGAGCGGGTGGCCTTCCAAACCGGAGAGGACGAGCGCCGCGTAACCGCGCTGCCCGGGCGGTTGTAAGTGGAAGCCGTCGTTGACGAACCAGTCGTCGTGACAACCGCTGTAGTCGCGCCACTCGAGCACGTGCGCATTCTTCCAACGTTGTACGCCCGCGTGGATCGACTCGTTCACTTCGGTCTCCCACAAGCGCGGCACGCGCGCGGTGAGGAAGTAGACCTGATGCCCCGGACCGATGAGCTGCATCATCTGATCGAAGTTCTGGCTACTGATCGTGCCGTTCGTGCCGAGGTGGATGACGACATCGGGCGGTATGAGTCCCTGGCTTTTGTAGGAACTCATCACCGTGAGCGCTTGCGAGAACTGCCGGCTCACTGCGGCGTCGACGGCAATGCCGGGAATCGCGGCTTCGAGCGCGTGCTTCGAACCCAGCATCACCGAATCGCCGATCGCGAGCACCTTTGGAAGGTGCGCGGGCGGCTTCGTGGTGGTGGTCGTGCTCGGTTGACCCTTGGCAGTTGTGCCGGGGACGGTGACCGGGTCGGGAACGGTTGTGGTTGTGGTGGCATCGCGGAGCGCGGCGATCGCGCTCGGGTCGGCCGCGCTGCCGTTCGATGAGCCGGCGATGTGTTCGACCTGCGGCTGTGCGCCCGCGAGCCCGGCGCCGAGGATGACGACGACGGCCGAGAGCGAACTGACGACGAGCGCGCCGCGGCGCGCGAGTCGTTGTCGGCGTTCGCCATGGGATTCACGAAGATTTTGGCGATACCGACTGATCGCGCCTTTGCGTATCGGTGTTTCGACGAACCGGTACGACAGCTCGGCCGCGCCGAACGTCAACACGAAGCGCACGACGAACACAGGCCAGCCGTGCAGATGGCCGAGGTCACGGAAATCGACGGTCGGTCGCGTGACGCAAAAGATCGGATAGTGCCAGAGATAGAGGCTGTACGAACGCAGACCGGTCCACCGGAGGGGCCGCCACGCAAGCAGCCGCCCGACGTCAGACGCCGGATGCACGGCCGCGGCAATCACGAGCAAGGTTGCGAGGTCGACGATCAGGAAGCCGCCGAAGAACACCGACCGGTCGATGTTGCCGGTGTTCGCTTCCGGGAACGTGAAGCCATGAAAGCCGATGAGCCAGTGCAACGCGCCGAACGTCGCCAGCAGTGCGAAGAGCCCGCCGCCGCCCGCAGCGTCGAGGGCAATGCGCGCGCCGCGGCCCGGGGTGTTCCGGATCTTGTACGGGGCGTAGAAGAACGCCATGACCGAGCCGAGGAGCAGTCCGGAGAGGCGCGTGAAGGTCGCGTAGTACGCGAAGTTGACGCTGTGGAGCGAGATGACCGCCAGCAAGATCGAGGAGAGCGCGATCGTGATGTACATCGCGATCAACGTGCGTCGGCGTCCGAGATGCCGAAGGCCGAGGATCAGGAGCGGCGGCCACAACAGGTAGAACTGTTCCTCGATCGCGAGCGACCACAAGTGCTTGAGGAGTTCGGGGCGGCCGGCCGTCACGAAATACGAACGGTTGGCGATGATCTGCCACCAGTTGCTCGTGTAGGTGAGCGCGGCGATGACGTCGCCCTTCAACGTCGCGATGCTGTCGGGCAGGAACAGCAGCGAGTACGCGATGACAACCGCGAGCAAGACGTAGAGCGCGGGGAGCAAACGCCGGGCGCGCCGGAACCAGAAGTTCTTCAGCGAGATCTGGCCCTTCTCGCGCCGCTCCGCGAGCAGCAGTGACGTGATCAAGTAGCCGCTGACGACGAAGAAGACTTCGACGCCGAGAAAGCCTCCGGGCATCCATCCGCGTTCGGTCCCGAAGATGAAGTAGTGGTGGAACACCAAGACGGCCAGCACCGAGATCCCGCGCAGGCCGTCGAGGCCGGGCAGGTAACGCAGCGTCGTGCCGCGATCAAAGGAGGGAGGTGCGGGGTCGTTCACAGAAAGCGCAGCATCGGCGGGTTGGGGGCCCGCAATCGATCGATGCTACCGAAACGACCCCGCGATTTCGGGTTTGTCGCGCCGCTGGTTGTGGCTTACGAACGAAGTGTCCGACCCGCGTGTGTACCGGTGGAAACGCCGTTCTCCATAAACACCTGGCCGTTCACTGTGGTCGCGCGATAGCCGTTTGCGCGTTGTACGTAGCGGCCGGCGCCCGCCGGGAAATCGTGTACGAACTCGGGCAGTGCGAGTGCGAGCGCGTCGAGATCGATGACGTTGATGTCAGCGAACGCTCCCGGTTGTAGACGGCCGCGGTCGACCACGCCGAAGAGGTCGGCGGTGTCGCTCGTCATGCGCCGAATCGCATCGGCGAACGTGTACTTGGCGCGGTCGCGTACCCAATGGAGCAGGAACCAACTCGGCAGCGAGGCATCCATGATCAAACCGACGTGCGCGCCAGAGTCGCCCAGGCCGATCGCCATGCGCGGGTGGTCGAGCAACTCTTCCACGGCGTCCATGCGCTGGTTGAGGAACGGATAGTTGAACAACGCCCGGCCGTTGGTCTCTCGAGAGATGCGGACGAACGCCTCGGCGATGGTCTCGCCGTGATCGCGCGCCTGGACCGCGAGCGACGTCGCCGGATCGGCCGAGTAGTCGACGGTCGTGTCGGTGAGGACGTAGACACCGTCCCAGTCGAGCGGCGGCGTGGCGGCTTCCGCGGCGCGTAGAAGTTCGGCGCGACGCACGGCGTCGTCGAGGACCGCGAGGCGCTCCGGGAGCGCGAGCGGTTGGAGGGCCTGCCACTCGGGCGTGCGGTCGAAGAACGTGCGGTGCTGCATGCCGAACAACAGGCCGATGCCGCGCGCCGTCGTCTGCGGACGGAGCTCACCACCGTTGCCCGCTTCTTCGTCGACGAGCTTCAGGATCTCGCGGAACAACTCCGGTCCCGCGTTGCTCTGCGCGAGACCGAACGTCACCGGCCGGCCGGTGCGGCGATTGACCTCCGCCATCCAATGCACTTCGGTGCGCGTGCCTTCGTAGTTCTCGCCGGGTCGTTCGAAGCGCGGCGCGACTTCGTACACACCTTTGCGATGGCGGCCGAGCACGTCGGCGATCGCGAGCAGTTCGCGTTCGTCGGCCCAAGTTCCCGGTACCGGACGTCCGTCGGGAACGCGGTGCAGCAGCGTGCGCGACGTCGAAAACCCGAGCGCGCCCGCTTCCATTGCTTCGTCGACGAGGTCGCACATGGCGGCGATGTCGTCGTCGCTTGCGGGTGACTCGTCGAGGCTGCGTTCACCCATCGCGTAATGGCGAAGCGCGCAGTGCCCGAGCATGCCGCCGACGTTCATGCCTTTGGGCAGCGCGTCGATCACGCGCAGATATTCGCCGTACGTCTCCCAGCTCCAGTCGAGGCCTTCGAGGATGCTGGCCGCGGGAATGTCTTCGACCGACTCCATCAGCTCGGCGAGCCAGTGCTGCTGGCCGTCGCGAACCGGGGCGAAGGTGACGCCGCAGTTGCCGAGCACGACCGACGTGACGCCGTGCCAACACGACGACGTCGCGTCGGGATCCCACGCGATCTGCGCGTCGAGGTGCGTGTGGACGTCGACGAAGCCGGGCGTCACGTACGCGCCCTCGGCGTCGATCTCGCGCCGGCCCTGATCGACCTTCCCGACTGCGGTGATGCGGTCGCCGTCGACCGCGATGTCGGCGCGTTGCGGTTCCGCGCCCGTGCCGTCGACCACTGTTCCGTTCTTGATCACGAGATCGTGCATGAAACGAGACTAAATCCTCGTTGGGTACCCTGGCACGGTGAACCCGGATCGGGTGGATGAAGTCCGAAAGGGCCTCGCCGACAACGACTATCTCGCCGACGAAGGTCTCGCGACCTCGATCTTCCTCGCGTTGCGGCTGCAACGGCCGTTGCTGTTGGAGGGCGAAGCGGGCGTCGGCAAGACCGAGGTGGCCAAAGTGCTCGCGCGCTGGACGGGCGGCGAGCTGGTGCGCCTCCAGTGTTACGAGGGCATCGACGCGTCGCAGGCCGTGTACGAGTGGGACTATTCGCGCCAGCTGCTGCACTTGCGGGCGGTAGAAGCGAGCCACGAGCGCGTCGACGAAGACGAGCTGTATTCCGAGCGCTTTCTCGTCAAGCGTCCGCTGCTGCGCGCGCTTTCGTACGGTGGTTCGGTACCGCCGGTGTTGTTGATCGACGAGGTCGACCGCGCCGACGACGAGTTCGAAGCCTTCCTGCTCGAGATCCTCTCGGACTGGACGATCTCGGTCCCCGAGCTCGGCGTGGTGCGCGCCGACGTGCCGCCGATCGTCGTGCTGACCTCGAATCGCACGCGCGACGTACACGACGCCTTGAAGCGACGCTGTCTTTACCACTGGATCGAACATCCCGATTTCGAGCGCGAGCTCGCGATCGTGCGCGTGCGGGCGCCGCATGTCGCGGAGACGCTCGCGCGCGATGTTGCCGCCGCCGTCGAAGCGTTGCGCGGCCTCGAGCTCTACAAACCGCCGGGTGTCGCCGAAACCATCGACTGGGCCGAAGCGCTCGCGACGCTCGGAAGCGTGCGGCTCGACGAAGCCGCGGTCGACGCCACGCTCGGCACGATCCTCAAGTACCGCGAAGACCAGGAGCGGGCGCGGGCGCACGGCTTGGGCGAGCTGGTGCGCGCGGCGGGAGCCCGTGGAGCCTGAGCGCATCGCAGTCGCGTTCGCGCGCGTCGTGCGCGGCGCCGGTATCGACGTCACCGTTGGTGCGACGCTCACGTTCGCGCGTGCGTTGGAGTGCGTGGGGCTCGCCGACCGCGACGAGGTGTACTGGTCGGCCCGGGCGACGTTGGTGACACGGCCCGAACAGATCGCGGCGTTCGACCGCGCGTTCGCAGTGTTCTGGGAACGGGTTGGCGCGACGTCCGGCGTTGTGGACGCGGCGGAAGAGCAGTCCGTCGTCCTTGCGCTCGACGTGCCCGGCAACGAAGACGCCGAAGAAGGCGAAGCGCTTCCCATCGAGACGCCGGTCATCACGGTGCGCTGGAGCCCGAGCGAGGTCTTGCGCGGTCGCGATTTCGCGTCGTACACGCCCGCCGAGTTCGTCGAGGCGCGTCGGTTGATGAACGACCTGCGCTTCGCAGGTGCGGCGCGGCGGTCGCGCCGGCGCATACCGGCGCGGCACCACGCGCGCCGTGCGCCCGATCTCCGGCGTACCGTGCGGCGCGCGCTCCAGACCGACGGCGAACCGATACAACGGCGCTTCACGGAACCGGGGGAGCGCACCCGCCGGATCGTGTTGCTGCTCGACGTGAGCGGGTCGATGGAGCCGTACGCGCGCGCGTTCGTCCGCTTCTTGCATGCCGCAGTCGTGAGCCGGACGCGCGTCGAAGCGTTCGCGCTGGGCACCCGGTTGACGCGGGTGACGCGCGAGTTGACGTCGCGCGATCCCGACGCCGCGGTGCGGGCCGCCGCGCAGCGCGTCGTCGACTGGTCGGGGGGAACCCGGCTGGGCGAAGGGCTGCGAACGTTCAACGACACGTGGGGGATGCGGGGCATGGCGCGCGGGGCCGTCGTCGTCATCTTCAGCGACGGATGGGATCGCGGCGAGCCGGCGGTACTCGACGAGCAAATGGCGCGCCTTCGCCGGGTTGCGCACCGCATCGTCTGGGTGAACCCGTTGAAGGCGAGCCCCGGCTATGCGCCGCTGGCGCAGGGAATGGCGGCCGCGTTGCCGTATGTTGACGATTTTGTCGAAGGCCACTCGCTGGCCGCGCTCGAAGAACTGACCGAGGTGATCTCGAAGTGAAGACGTGCGGACGCCGCGAAGCCACGGACGGCGGAGCGAGGGAGCCATGAAAGAAGTTCTCGGCGACATCGAGCGGTGGCGCGGCGAAGGCCAACGCGTCGCGATCGCGCGGGTGGTCGGCACCGAGGGATCGAGCCCGCCGCGACCCGGGCGCCACGATGGTCGTGAGCGAACGCGGCGAGGTCGCCGGTTCCGTGTCGGGCGGTTGTGTCGAAGGCGCGGTCGTGCAAGAAGCGCTGAAGGTGCTCGCGGGCGAACGCGAGCGCGGCATCATCACGTTCGGTTACTCCGACGACGAAGCGTTCGCCGTCGGCCTCACGTGCGGCGGCACGATCCATCTGTTCGTGGAGCCGTTGGACTGGTGAGCATCTACGACGCGTTGCGCGATGCGCTGCGCGGTCAAGAACCGGTCGCACTGGCGACGGTGGTCGAAGGTCCGCATCTCGGCGCGAAGTTGCTCGTGCGGCCCGGCCGCGAACCGCAAGGCACGCTCGGCGACGAGGGTCTTGATCGCGTCGTCGCCCGCGACGCGCTCGGCGAGCTCGAGGCCGGCCTCACGTCGACGCGCCACTACGGCGAACATGGCGAAGCGCGCGAACGCGCGGTCAGCGTTTTCATCGAGTCGTTCGTGTTGCCGCCGCGCATGATCATCTTCGGTGCGGTCGACTTCACGGCCGCGCTCACGCGCATTGCCAAGGTGCTCGGCTATCGCGTCACCGTCTGCGACGCCCGCGCCGTGTTCGCAACCGTGCAGCGGTTCCCGATGGCCGACGAGGTCGTCAACGACTGGCCCGACCGGTATCTCGCCAAGGTCGCCGAGGAGCTAGGCCCCCGCGACGCCGTCTGCGTGCTGACGCACGACCACAAGTTCGACGTCCCCGCGATAGCCGCGGCAGTGAAGACGAACGTCGGGTACCTCGGCGCGATGGGTTCGCGGCGAACGCACGACGGGCGCAAGGAACGCTTGCGCGAGGCCGGGTTGAACGACGACGAGATCGCCCGTGTGATGTCGCCGATCGGGCTCGACATCGGCGCCCGCACTCCGGAAGAGACTGCGGTTTCGATTTGCGCCGAGATCATCGCGAATCGCACCGGGCGCCGGGCCCAGTCGCTGCGCGACACTGCGGGCCCGATTCACTGACGGGAGTCTTCGCATGGATTTCGGTATTGCCGGCCGACGTGCCGCGGTCGCCGCCGCGTCGAAAGGCCTCGGCCTCGGCGTCGCGCAGGCGCTCGCCGCCGAGGGTGTGCGCGTCGCGATCTGCGGGCGCGATCAAGCATCCCTTGATGCCGCCGTCGCGCTGCTCGGTCCCGACGCGGTCGGCATTGTCGCCGACGTCGGTTCGGTCGAAGGCGCGCGCGGCTTCGTGCGCGACGCGCGCGCTGCGCTGGGCGGGATCGACATCCTCGTGCCCAACGCGGGCGGTCCGCCGGCTGGGGATTTCGCCCACACGAACGTCGAGCAGTATCTCGACGCGTTCGAGTTGAACTGCCGGGGCGCGATCGCGATGTGTTACGACACCGTGCCCGCGATGCGCGAGCAGCAGTGGGGGAGAGTGGTCGCGATCACGTCGATTGCAGTGCGGCAACCGATCGGCGGCTTGATCCTTTCGAACACGGCGCGCGCCGGGCTCACCGGGTTCCTGCGCACGCTCGCGCGCGAAGTCGCGGCCGACGGGGTCACGGTGAACTCGGTGCTCCCTGGCATACACGCGACCGATCGGATGACGGCCCTCTACGGCGGCGATCCAAGTCAGGCCGCCGTCGGCATTCCGGCCGGCCGCCTCGGCGATCCCGGCGACTTCGGTCAGGTCGCAGCGTTCCTGTGTTCCGAGGCGGCGAACTTCGTCACAGGGGTGGCGCTGCAAGTCGACGGCGGCCAATACGCTGCCCTGCTGTGATTCGTCACGTGTCGTTACTCACGTTCGTCGACGGCGTACGCGCCGACCAAGTTGAGGCGATCGAGCGCGCGCTCGCGATGCTGCCGGATCGGCTGCCGATTCGCGCGTACGCGTTCGGCCGCGACCTGGCGCTGAACGAAGGCAACGCGGCCTTCGGGATCGTCGCCGATTTCGACGACGTCGGCGATTACTTCGCGTATCGCGACGATCCCGAGCATCAACGCATCTTGGTGGAGCTCATCAAACCCGTGCTCGCCGTGCGCACCGCCGTGCAGTACGAGTTCTGATTACGAAAGCGGCGACACCGTCGCGAGCACGACCGGGGCGGGCTGCGTTTCCCACGTCGCGGTGAGCCCGATCGCAGGACGGAGTCCGACGACCGGACGTCGGAACATCGTCAGCTCGAATCCGTCGTTGCGGAGCATCGAACCGCCGGCATCGTCGGAGAGCAGTTCGAACCGGTCGACGGGCACGCGCGCTTGTGTCCACCCTCCGCCTTGAATGCGCACGTTGCTCGGTGCCACATACCAGCGATCCTCGTAGACGGCCATCCCGAGCGCTTCGCCCTGGCCCGTCATCGATACGGCCGCGAGCATCACGACGAACAACGGATCACGCAGGCCGTCGTAGACCCAACGCGTGCCGAGAACGGAATGCTGCATCTGCGTAATCAGGCCTGCTTCGGTGCCGGCGAGCGGCTCGTCGCGATACGTGAGCGGCACCTGGAAGACCACGTCGTCCACGACGACGAGGTGCGTTTCCATGCCGACGCGCCCGTCGGGGTCGTCGAACCGGTACGAGCCGATGACGTCGATGTCGCGACCCGCGGCCGGACCCCACGGCTGCGTCGGCGCCCACTCGGCGACGAGTTCGGCTTTGGTCGGCGTGATCGTGGCGCGATGGAACAGGGCCACGGTTACGAGACCGCCGCGACCGCGCGTTCTTTCGCCCAGCGGTAGTTCGGCTTGCCGGCCGGCGTGCGCTCTACCTCGTCGACAACAACGAGATGCCGCGGCACCTTGTAACCCGCGAGCGCGTTCCGCGAGAACGTCGCGAGCTCTTCGAGCGTGACGGTGTGGCCTTCACGCGGCGCAACCACCGCGGCAACGCTCTCGCCCCAACGTTCGTCGGGAACGCCGACGACGATCGCGTCGAACACGTCAGGGTGACTCTTCAACACGGCTTCGACTTCTTCGGGAAACACCTTCTCGCCGCCGGTGTTGATGCACTGTGAACCGCGGCCGAGCACGTTGATCATGCCGTCTTCTTCGATTACGGCCCGGTCGCCCGGAATCGCCCAGCGCACGCCGTGCATCTCGACGAATGTCGCTTTCGTCTTCGCCTCGTCTTTGTAATAACCGAGCGGAACATGGCCGCGGCGAGCCAGCAGGCCGACCTCGCCGACTGGTGCAACCTCGCCGTCGTCGGTGATCACGGTCGTCCATTCGTTCATGCGGAAGCGCGGCCCGCGTCGGTCGCGTCGACCGCGCCGTTCGCACCGGTCTCCGACGCGCCGAATGCGTCGATCACGACGACATTGGGCGCTCGTTCGTTCAGCTCCGCCTTGATCGCGGGCGAAAGAATCGCACCGCCGGAAACGACCGCGAACATGGTCGGCGGGATCGGGCGGTGCGCGAGTGCGTCGACCAGCGGGCGCGCCATCGCGTCGCCTACCAACGAGATCACGCTGACGCCTTCGCGCTCGACGAGATCCCACGTGTCGTCGGCGTCGAACTTGCGGTTCGCGTTCAAGACGCACGCGCGTGCCGCCGTAGAAGCCGATGAACGTGCTCCACTGCGCGTTGCCGTGCATCAACGGCGCGAGCGCCATGCTGCACATCTCGGTCGGCGTTGACGTGTTCGACGATCTCTTCGGGCTTCGCGATGCTCTCGCCGCCGTAGTTGCCGCCACCCAACGCCGCAAAGAAGATGTCTTCGGCGCGCCACATCACGCCCTTGGGCATGCCAGTCGTGCCGCCGGTGTAGAGGATGTAGAGGTCGTCGGGCGAGCGCGGGTGCAGGTCGGCGCGTGCGGGTGACGCCGATTCGAGCGCGCGTTCGTAGTCGACTGCTTCGAGGCCTTCGGTCACCGTGCCGGTGCCGTCGTCGAGTTGGACGAGATGCTTGAGCTTCGGGAGGCCGGGCAACACCGATGCGACGTGCGGACCGAACTCGGCTTCGAACACCAGCGCGACAAGGTCGGCGTTGTCGAACAGGTACCGCAGTTCGTCGACGACATAGCGGTAGTTCACGTTGATCGGCACCGTGCGCGCCTTGAAGCAGCCGAGCATCGTCTCGACCCACTCGGCCCGGTTGTACGCGTAGATGCCGACGTGTTGCCCGGGCACGACGCCGACATCGCGTAGGTAGTGCGCGACGCGGTTGCCGCGCTCGTCGAGCTCCCGATAGGTCAGCCGGCGGTCGCCGGCGACCAGGGCGACGCGGTCGGGGACGGCGTCGGCGACGAGTTCGAAGAGATCGGCGAGATTGAACTCCATGCCCGGACTCTATCTGACAGTCTGGCCATGAGCGTTTGGCTCGACGAAGCCCGGGCCTACCCGAACGGCGTCGTGGCGACGCCGCACTACCTCGCATCGAACGCAGGTGCGGCGATGCTCGCCGTCGGGCGGCAACGCGATCGATGCGGCCGTCGCGGCCAATCTCGTGCTCGCGATCGTTACGCCGTACATGTGCGGTTTCGGCGGCGACCTGCTCGACGATCGTGTGGGACGGCAAGATCAACGCGTACCAAGGTGTCGGTCGCGCACCCGCCGGCGCGACGCCCGACTTCGTGCGCGCCCAGTCGGGCGAAACGACGATGCCCGTTTTCGGTCCGCATCCGTGCACTGTCCCGGGCGCGGTCGACGGCTGGTTCACGCTCCTCGAGAAGTGGGGCACCCGTTCGTTCGGCGAGGTCGCGCAGCGCGCGCTGCGACTACGCCGAAGACGGCTTCCCGCTCACGCAAGCGCGGCGCGTGGTTCTTCGCGCGCAGCGCGCTCAGTTGCTACGACTACTTCGACCTCCCCGACTTCCACGACGCTACGGCGACGTCGAGGCCGGCGACTGGATCCGCCAACCCGAGCTCGGCGCGCACGATCCGCACGCTCGCCGAAGACGGTCCCGACGCGTACTACCACGGACCCGATCGGCGCCGCGATCGCCGCCCGACTGCAGCGAAGCCGGCGGGTTGCATGACGAGCGCCGACGTCGCCGCGCACACCGGCGCGTGGGTCGAGCCGCTGCGCGCGCGATTCCGCGGTGTCGAGATCCTCGAGATGCCGCCGCCCACGCAGGGGTGACCGCGCTCGAAGCGCATGCGGATCGTCGACGGTCTCGATCTCGGCGCCGACGGACCGACCGCGAGCATCTCTTGATCGAGGCGGTGAAGCTCGCGTTCGCCGATCGGCGACGTTCACCTCGGCGATCCCGGACGCGATGACGATCGATCCCGAACGAGCTGTTGCGCGACGACTGGATCGCGACATCGCCGCGCCGACGATCGACCCGAAGCGGGCGAGCGTTCCGGCGCCATACCAAGGCCCCGACGGCGGCACGATCTACATGTGCACGGCCGACCGCGACGGCATGCTCGTGAGCCTGATCCAGTCGAACTTCGCGGCGCGGGTTGCGGGCTGCGCGTGCACGAGTGGGGGATCAACCTCCACAACCGGGGGTCGTGCGTTCGTGCTCGACGACGCGCATCCGAACGGCATCGGACCGGCCAAGATGCCGCTGCACACGCTGATCCCTGCGTTCGTGCTGCGCGACGGCCGGCCCTGGCTCGTGTTCGGCACCGAAGGCGGCCACGGTCAGGCCCAGACGCACACGCAAGTGCTGGTGCGCATGCTCGTCGACGGCGACGACCCGCAACGGGCAATCAGCGCGGCCCGGTTCACGATCGATCCCGAGACCGGCCGCGTCGCGATCGAGGACCACTTCGAACCCGGCTTGGATCGACGACCTGCGCGGCCGCGGGCACGAGATCGACGTCGTGCGTGGCTACCGGCACGGACCAGGGATCGCGCACGCGATCGAATGTCTCGACCCCGGCTACCGAGCGGCCTCCGACCCGCGGAAGGCGGGACCACCGGGCTCTAGGAATCCTTTCCGCCCGCTCCCGCGGCTCGGCCGTGACGATGGTCGACTGCGCGCTCGCTCCGCTTCGGTCGTGTCGCTTCGTCTCCCGTCGGCTCGCTCCGGTCCGCTTCACGCCCGTACGCTGGGGCCGATGGCACCGTCCGGCTCTCGGATCTTGACGATCCCGAATCGTCATCTCGCTCGTCCGGCTGCTCTGCGTGCCGGTCTTTCTCTGGATGCTCTGGAAGCCCGATCCGCCGAGCCGGTCGCAGCGGCTGCGTTGCTCGCCGTTCTGGGCGCGACCGACTGGGTCGACGGCTAGATCGCGCGCCACTTCAACCAGGGCAGCGAGCTCGGCAAGGTCCTCGACCCGACCGCCGACCGCGTGCTGCTCGTCGCCGCCGCGATCGCGTTCTCTGGCGAGGACATCTCGATACCGGGGTCAACATCGTGCTGTGGATCATCCTCGTGCGCGAGGTGCTCGTCGCGGTCGCGACGGTCGCGCTCGGGCCTGGCCGGCGCCCGACGCATCGACGTCGTGTGGGCCGGGAAGGCGGGCACGCTCGCGATCATGTTCGCGCTGCCGATGTTCCTCATCGCCGACGCCGTCCCGTCGGTGCGCATTCCTCTTCAACATCGGGGTTGGGGCTTCGCGATCGGCGGAATCATCCTCGGGTACTTCGCGGCGGCGAAGTACGTCCCGGCCGCGCGCGCTGCGCTCGCGAAGGCCGCGCCGCGCGCAGCATCGGAACGAACAACCTCGGAGGTACGGTCATGAAGGCGGTGATCCTGGCCGGCGGCGAAGGCACGCGGCTGCGACCGTTGACGAGCAACCAGCCCAAGCCGATGATGCCGATCGCGAACGCGCCGATGATGGAGCACATCGTGCGGCTGCTCGCCAAGCACGGCTTCGACGACATCGTCGTCACGGTCGCGTTCCTCGCGAATCACATCCGCAACTACTTCGGCGACGGCTCCGAGTTCGGCGTGCGTATGCGCTACGCGACCGAGGAGTCGCCGCTCGGTACCGCCGGTTCGGTCCGCAACGCGATGGACGAGCTCGACGAGACGTTCCTCGTCGTCGCCGGCGACGCGCTCACCGACGTCGATCTCGGCGAGGTCATGAAGGCGCACCGCGCCGCCGACGCGTTCGCGTCGATCGCGTTGAAGCGGGTCGAGAACCCGGTCGAGTTCGGCATCGTCATCACCCGCGACGACGGCACGATCGAGCGCTTCCTCGAGAAGCCGACGTGGGGCGAGGTGTTCTCCGACACGATCAACACGAACATCTACGTGCTCGAGCCCGAGATCTTCGACTTCATCCCGGCACGGCGAGGTCGTCGACTTCTCGGGCGACGTGTTCCCGGAGGTGCTCGCGCGACGGCCGCAGCTCATCGGCCACGTGATCGACGGCTACTGGGAAGACGTCGGCACGCTCGAGGCGTACCGGCGCGCGCACGAGGACATCCTCGACGGCCGCATGCAATCTCGAGATGCCCGGGCTTCGAGGTGCGCGAAGGCGTGTGGCTCGGGGAGGGCGCCGACCTCTCGCCCGACGCCGAGGTGCTACGGGCCGGTGCTGATCGGCGACAACTCGCGGGTCGAGGCGCGGCGCGGTGCTTGCGTCCGTACACCGTGCTCGGCGCCGACGTCGTGGTGAAGGCCGACGCCGAGCTCGAACGCTGCGTCGTCCACGACCACGTGTACATCGGCCCGCGGCGCGCGCCTGCGCGGCGCGGTCGATCGGTCGGGCGAGCGACATCCGCGACGGCGCGCGCGTCGAGGAGAACGTCGTGATCGGCGACGAGTGCTTCATCGGCGCGCACGCGATCATCAACCCGTCGGTGAAGATCTACCCGTTCAAGATGGTCGAGCCGGGCGCGCTCGTCACGTCGTCGATCGTGTGGGAGAGCAAGGGCGCCCGGACGCTGTTCGGCCGGCGCGGCGTGCGCGGGCTCGCGAACGTCGACATCACGTCCGAGGTCGCGGTGCGGCTCGCGATGGCGTACGGCACCGCGCTCAAGAAGGGCGCGGTCGTGTGCACGAGCCGCGACACGAGCCGGTCGGCGCGTGCGCTCAAGCGGGCGATGATCGCCGGTCTGCAACCTGAGCGGCGTGCACGTCATGGACCTCGAGCTCGTCGACGGTGCCGCTCACGCGCTTCCAGGTGCGCACCCAGCAGGCGCAGGGCGGGATCAGCGTGCGGCTCGCGCTCGGGCGACCCCGACAGCGTCGAGATCCGCTTCATGGACGAGTACGGCGCCGACATCGACGAAGGCGCGCAGCGCAAGATCGAGCGCCTGCTGTACCGCGAAGACTTCCGGCGCGCGTTCGCGGGCGACATCGGCGACATCGTCGTTCCCGCCGAGGGCGATCGAGTTCTACACCGCCGCGCTCGAAGCGAGCGTGCAGCCGCGAGCGCCTGCGCCGGCGCGCGTTCAAGGTCGTGCTCGACTACTCGTTCGGCGCGACGTCGATCCTGATGCCGAACGTGCTCGCCAAGCTCGGCGCGAGCGTGCTCGCGGTCAACCCGTTCGCGGCGACGAGCGGCGCCGATGGGCGACCGACGACGACCACGAGACCCGGGTCAAGGCGATCGGCGACCTCGTGCGCACGTCGGGATCCGATCTCGGCTACGTGTTCGACCCCGACGGCGAGACCGCGACGATCATCGACGACCAGGGTGTCGCCGCTCTCGTCGGAGCACGCGCTGCTCGTGCTTCGTGAAGCTCGTCTGCGAGCAGCGCCCGGACGCGCGCCTCGCGCTGCCGGTCTCGGTGAGCCGGAGGCCGAGCGGCTCGGCCAGACGCAACGGCGCGCCGATCACGTGGACGAAGCTGTCGGCGTCGCACCTCATGGAGATCGCCGGCAGCGGGCGCGTCGACTTCGCGGCGTCGCAGGAAGGCGGATTCATCTGGCCCGCGTTCCTGCCCGCGTACGACGCGGTCGCCACGCTCGTGCACCTGCTCGACCTGCTCGCGTCGAGCGGACCGCTCGCTGTCGTCGATCGTGGCCGAGGTCCCCGAGACGTACGTCGCCCACGACGCCGTGCCGACACCGTGGGAACGCAAGGGAACGGTGATGCGCGGCGTCATGGAACGGGCCAAGGACTTCCCGACGGTGCTCGTCGACGGCGTGAAGATCGTCTATCCGCGACGGTTGGGCGCTCGTGCTGCCCGACCCCGAGCTCGCGATCACGCACATCTGGGCCGAGGGCGCGAGCGACGTCGAGGCGCGCCGTCTCGTCGCGATCCACGCCGGTCAGGTCGCCGAGCTCACCGGCTAGCTCAGGCCCGTCTGCGCCAAGCTACGCCCGTCACGGTCGTGCATGCGAACAGTTCCCGAAGGATCTGCCGTAGCTACAGCCGCCGAGCACGAGTGGGTCGCGTCGACTCGAACCGGCACTCGACGTCGCGCGCGATCGGCATCACCGATTTCGCGCAGGACAGCCTCGGCGACGTCGTGTTCGTGCAGCTGCCCGACGTCGGCCTCGACGTGGTCGCCGGGGCCGAGCGTCAGCGAGATCGAGTCGACCAAGTCGGTCTCCGACGTCTACGTGCCGCTGACCGGCGTGGTCTCCGCCGTCAACGACGCGCTCGCCGACCAGCCCGAGCTCGTCAACCCGATCCCGTACGGCGCGGGCTGGATGTTCGAGATCGAGTTGCCGACCCGGCCGAGGTCGACGGCCTGCTCGACGCCGCCGCGTACCGGGCGCTGTCGATCGAGGGTTGAGCCGCAACTCTCGACGTTCACCCTCTGGTTGAGGTCGAGCGTCCGCGTTGTCGGCTTCGCGGCCCTCGCCGGTAGCCTGACCGTCGTGCTCTGCGCCCGCTGTGGACATCAGAACCCCGAGGACGCCCGGTTCTGCTCGTCGTGCGGCGCGCCGCTCGGCGCGGCCGACGAGGAGACGACGCTCACGCTGTCGGCGGTCGAGGCGGCCGACCGAGGAGGACGAGCTCGAGCGCTACCTCGACGAGCTGCGCGCCGGGCGTCGGCATGCTCGTCGTGCGCCACGGTCCCGAACGCGGGCTCGTCGTACCGGCTCGACGACGTCGGTGCACCGCGATCGGCCGCCATCCCGACTCCGACATCTTCCTCGACGACATCACCGTGTCGCGCCGCCACGTCGTGGTCGACCGCGACCGACGACGGCTACACGTTGCGCGACGTCGGTTCGCTCAACGGCACCTACGTCAATCGCAAGCGCGTCGACGAGGCGCCGCTGCGCTACGGCGACGAGGTGCAGATCGGTCGCTACCGCTTGAGCTTCGTCGCTCGGCGGCGAGCGGGACGCCTGATGATGGCGAAGCGCGCGCACTCGTCGATCGGCGACGTGCTGAATCAGCTGCGCGACGAGTTCCCCGACATCACGATCTCGAAGATCCGCTTCCTCGAGAGCCAAGGTCTCGTCGATCCCGAGCGCACGCCGTCGGGGTATCGGAAGTTCTACCCGGCCGACGTCGAGCGCCTGCGCTTCATCCTGCGCGAGCAGCGCGAGCACTTCCTGCCGCTGAAGGTGATCAAGGAACGGCTCGACGAGGTCGACGCAGACGGCGGTTTCACCGTGGCCGAAGCCGGCCGAAGCCGACGCCGGCCGATCGCATGGTCGATCCCGCGACGGTCGACGCGCTGTTCGAGGAGACGCGCCGCGCCGCGCAGAGCGCCGAAGCGCGATCGGCATCCGCGCAGGTGCGCGACGACGACGAGGCCCCGACGATCTCGCGGCGGCGCGAGAGCGGCGTGAGCCTGACCCGGGCCGAGCTCGTCCGGGCGGCCGGCATGACCGACGAGGACCTCGGCCCGGCTCGAGGAATACGGACTCGTCGCGCCGAGTCAGTCGACCGGCGACCGTGTGCTGTTCGACGACGACTCGCTCGCCGTCGCGCGCGTCTGCGCCGTCGTTCATGCGCCACGGCATCGAGCCCCGCCACCTGCGCATGTACCGCGCGTTCGCGGAGCGCGAGGCGAGTCTGTTCGAACAGGTGCTGTTGCCGTACCGCCGCCAACGCAATCCCGAAGCGCAGGCGCGCACCACGGAGACGCTCGGCGAGCTCGCCGGTCTCGGTCGCCGGCTGCGCACCGCGCTGCTGCGCCAGACCGTCCGCCGCACGTTTGACGGCTGATGGCCGAGCCGCGCGGCCGTCCTTCTCGACGCGCAGGCGATCGCGCGACACGTACAACGCCTCGGACGCGAGATCGCGGCGGATCATCCCGACGGCGTCGCTGCTCGTCGGCGTGCTGAAGGGTGCGTTGATCTTCGTCGCCGACCTCGCGCGCGCGATCCCCGACATCGACGTCGACCGTCGACTTCATCTCGATCTCGCGCTTCGCACCCGACTCCGGCCGGGTGCAAGATCCTGCACGACCTCGGCACGCGACATCAGCGGACCGCGACGTCGTGCTCGTCGAGGACATCGTCGACACCGGACTCACGCTCGCGTATCTCGTCGGGCAACTCACGGCTCGCGGGCCGCGACGCCTGTCGACGTGCACCTTGCTCGACCGGCCGCACGCGGCGGATCGTGCCGCAGGAGCTGTCGATTACCGGGGGGTCGAGCTCGACGACCGAGTACGTCCTCGGGTACGGACTGCACGTTCGCGACCTGTACCGCAACGTTCCGTACGTCGTGGCTGCCGATCGTGATGTCGTCCTGACCGAGCCCCGACGCGTACGTCGGACGACCTGTACCGCCGGGGCAGTAATTCGGCGCCCGGGGTGGGTAGGGTGACGCTCGTCCCCACGGAGGAGCCGTGATTCGCCTTTCGCTGATCGGTGTGCGCGTCGAGGTCCCGACGAATCAACCGATCGTGCTGCTGCGCGAAGAAGGCGGCACCCGCTTCCTGCCGATCTTCATCGGCTCGCCCGAAGCGACCGCGATCGTCTACGCGTTGCAGGGCATGGAAACGCCTCGGCCGATGACGCACGACCTTTTCAAGACCGTGCTCGACGAGCTCGACGGTGAAGCTCGAGCAGGTCGAGATCACCGCGCTGCACGACGGCACGTTCTACGCCGAGATCGAGCTCGACACGCGACGGCACGAAGTCGCGGATCTCGTCGCGGCCGTCGGATGCGATCGCGCTCGCGGTGCGTTTCGGCGCCGAGGTCCCGATCTTCGCCGACGAGGGCGTGCTCGACGAGGCCGGTGTGCTCTTCGAAGCCGACGAGGAGGAGCACGAGGTCGAGCAGTTCCGCGAGTTCCTCGACAACATCACGCCCGAGGACTTCGCCCAGTAGGGAAGCGCCTGGTCAGGCGGCACCCTCAATCACACGTCGAGACTTCCTCGGCTTCGAGCTGTGGGGAAAAGCTTCAGGTTTACGGTTCGACCCCGGTGTAACTACACTCGTGTCACCAGAGTTGCGAGGGAGCGTCGATGTCCGAGCCGGGGTACCGCGGTCCGCAGGTCTGCAAGATCGTCGGGATCACTTATCGCCAGCTCGACTACTGGGCCCGCACCGATCTCGTCCGGCCGTCGGTGATGGACGCGAACGGCAGCGGCACGCAACGTCTCTACTCGTACCGCGACCTCGTCGAGCTGCAAGGTCATCAAGCAGATGCTCGACGCCGGGCATCTCGTTGCAGTCGGCGCGCAAGGCAGTCGAGTCGTTGCGCGAGTTCGACGAAGACCTCGCGTCGGTGCGCATCGTCATCGCAGGGCCCGAACGTCGTGCTCGCGCGAGAGCGACGAACAGGTGATGGATCTCCTGCGCGGCGGCCAGGGCGTGTTGAGCTGGTGCTCGACCTCGAGCCGCTGCAGCAGACGATCACCGAAGCGGTGCAGCTTGCGTTCGACACCGACGGCACGCCGCGCGGCCGCGCGTAGGAAGCTCGGGAGCGCGTCATCGAAAGCGAAGTGCTCCCGCACGAGCAGGTCCGCTTCGCGCACAACTCCGAGCGGCAGTTCGCGAAGCTGCTCGACTTCTACGGCATCGTGTGGGAGTACGAACCGCGCACGTTCACGCTCGAACGCGACCGTGACGGCAACCCGGTGCAGGCGTTCACGCCCGACTTCTACCTGCCGGCGTACGACCTCTACATCGAGATCACGACGCTCAACCAGAAGCTCGTGACGAAGAAGAACCGCAAGGCGCGCCGTCTCGTCGAGCAGTATCCCGACGTCTCGATCCGCGTGCTGTACCAACGCGATTACCTGCATCTGCTCGTGAAGTACGGGCTCGAACCGCCGTCGCAACTCGTCGACGCCGACCGCGCCGGGCGACGCCGCACTGCCGTTCGATCTCGGGCACCGGCCGCGAACGCCCGTCGACGCGTCGCGTCGCGAGCCGTTCGCGTCGTGACCGACGCGCTCCGGCACAGCCCGCTCGACGCCCAGCATCGGGCGCTCGGCGCGCGGATGGTCCCGTTCGGCGGCTGGGACATGCCGTTGCAGTACACGGGCGTGCTCGACGAACACCGCGCGTGCCGCGACGCGCGGTGTCGTGTTCGACGTGTCGCATCTCGGCACGGTCGAGTGCGGCGGTCCCGGCGCGTTCTCGCTCTTGCAGTGGCTGCTGACGAACGACCTCGCGCAAGATCGAGCCCCGGGCGCGCGCAGTACACGCACCTGCTCGATCCCGACGACGCGCACGTCGTCGACGACATCATCGTGTGGTGGGTCGACCGTGATCGCTTCTTCGTCATGCCGAACGCGTCGAACACCGACCGCATCCTCGCCGCGTTCACCGATGCGCTCGACCACACCGACGACGAAGTCGTGTTCGCCGACATCACCTCGACGCGTGCATTGCTCGCAGTGCAGGGTCCCGGAGGCGCGTGCGCTGCTCGCCAAGGTGCGCCCCGTCGCGGCCGAAGTGCCGCGGTTCGCGGTACAAGCGATCGGCGAAATCTTGTCGCCGGGACCGGCTACACCGGCGAGGACGGCGTCGAGATCTCACGTCCCGGCCGCGAGCGCGGCGGCGCTCTGGGACGCGCTCGTGCGACACCGGCCTGACCCCGGCGGGCCTCGGCGCGCGCGACACCTTGCGGCTGGAAGCCGGCGCTGCCGTTGCACGGCCACGAGCTCGGCCCGGGCATCACGCCGCTCCAGGCCGGGCTCGGCTGGGTCGTCGGCTGGGACAAGGGCGATTTCCGCGGTCGCGCCCCGCTCGCGGCCGAACGCGAGCAGGGCCCGATGCGTCGTTTGGCGGGTCTCACACTCGCAGGACGACGCCCCGCACGCGAAGGCACGGCCGTGTTGCGCGGGGGAGCGCAGATCGGCGAAGTCACGAGCGGCAACTTCTCGCCGATGCTCGGTCACGGGATCGCGCTTGCGTTCTTGCCGCCCGGCATCGAACCCGGCACCGAGGTGACGGTCGACATTCGCGGCGAACATGTGCCGGCCCACGTCGTCGCCACGCCGTTCGTCAAGCGTTGATACGCGACGCGACGGCCGCCGACCTCGATGCGCTCATCGAGCTTGTGCACGCGCTCGCGGCCTATGAACGCGCGCCCGGCGAAGTTGTGCTCGAGCGTAACGAGTTCGGGCGTCATCTCTTCGGGCCCAACGCGGTCGCGCACGCGATCGTTGCCGAAGACGAAGGACGCGTCGTCGGTGCCGCCATCTTCTTTCGCACGTTCTCGACGTGGCTCGGGCGTGACGGCATCTGGCTCGAGGATCTGTTCGTGCTGCCCGACGTCGCGCCGCAACGGTCACGGCCGCGCCCTGCTCGACGAAGTGCGCCGGCGTACCAACGGTCGCGTCGACTGGGCCGTCCTCGACTGGAACACGCCCGCCCACGACTTCTACCGCTCGCTCGGTGCCGCGCCGCTCGACGAATGGACGATCTGGCGCTGGCCGCCGCTAGCGTCCGGCGGGTGACGAATCGCGCCGAACAGTTCGCGCCACTTCCGCCCGCGCGTTTGGAACGCTGGTCGAGGTTCGGAAAATGGGACACGGTCTGGTGGCCGAGTTTCGTCGGGCTCGAAACCGAAGAGGTCCGGACCGACTACGCCCGCATGCGGCTTCGGTACCGGCCCGAGTTTCGTCAGCCCGCGGGCGTCGTGCACGGGGGAGTGCTCGCCACAATGATCGACACCGTCGTGGTGCCCGCGATCGGAAGCGGTTACGACGAACCGCGCGCGTTCTTCACCATCGACTTGTCGTTGCGGTTTCTCTCACCCGTCATCGACGACGACATGATTGCCGAAGGCTGGGTCGTGCAGCGCGGGCGGTCGATCGTGTTTTGCGAGGCGGAAGTGCGCAGTGCAAAGGGCACGCTCGCGGTAACGGGCTCGCTCGTGTACAAGGTGTCGTCGCGTGCGGCCGAGTATTAGTTCCTGAGCAGTGGCAGCACGTGCTGCGCGAACAACTCGGCTTCGCGGAGATGCGGGTAGCCCGACAGAATGAACGTGTCGATCCCGAGTTCTTCGTAGCGACGGAGTTTGGCCGCGACCTGCTCGGGATCGCCCACGATCGCGGCGCCGCAACCGCTCCGCGCCCGCCCGATGCCGGTCCAGAGATTCGGTTCGACGAAACCATCGTCGGTCGCGGTGTCGCGCAACTCCGCTTGGCGCCGCACGCCGACTGACTGCGCATCGAGCGACTGGGCTCGTATGGCCGCGCCGGTTTCGTCGTCGAGCCGGCTGAGCAGTCGGTCGGCCGCGGCACGCGCATCCGCTTCGGACTCGCGCACCACGACGTGCACGCGGTAGCCGAACCGCAGCGATCGATCGTGAGCCGCGGCCCGAGCGCGCATGTCGGCGATGATCGACGCGACCGCGTCCTCGGTATCGGGCCACATGAGGAAGACGTCGGCGCCCGCCGCCGCGCATTCGCGCGCGTCTTCCGACAGGCCGCCGAAGTAGAAGGGCGGGCACGTGCCCGAGACGGTGCGGGCCGCGGGCGGTTCGAGCTCGAGGTCGTAGAACTCGCCGTGGTGGTCGACCGCGTTGCCGCCAAGCAGATCGCGGACGATCGCCATCACTTCGAGCGTGCGCTGATAACGCGGCCCGCTGGGAAGCGGCGCGCCCGGCAGATCACTCGAGATGATGTTGACGGTGAGGCGGCCGTTCGCGAGCTGGTCAATCGTCGCGAGCTGGCGGGCCAGCTGCGGCGGCCACATCTCACCGGCGCGCACCGCGAGCAGCAACCGGATCCTCGTTGTCTCGCGCGCGATCGCCGCCGCGAACGCGACGCTGTCGATGCCGAGCGCGTACCCCGAAGGGAGGAGCACGTTGTCGAAGCCGAGGGCTTCGGCGGCCGCGACGACCTCCCGGCAGTGTTCCCACGACGAGCGCAACGCGGGATCGGCGACGCCGAGGTACTCGTAGTCGTCGTCGCACAAGGCTCCGAACCACGCGATCTCCACCGGGTTACGGTATCGCCGCATGACGCTGCGGTTCGGAGTGATCGGCACCGGCATGATGGGGTGTGAACACCTGCGCAACCTGCTCGCGCTTCCGGAAACCGAAATCGTCGCCACTGCGGACCCCGACCCCGAGTCGCGCGCGTGGGCAGCGCTGACGCTCGGCGAGGATCACCCGACGGCGATCAGCGAACGCGCCTCCGAAGTCCTCGGTCGCGACGACGTCGACGCAGTCGTGGTGGCCACACCGAACGGCTCGCACGCGGCCGTGCTGGCCGAGATCTTCGATACCCGGCCCGAACTTCCGGTCCTCGTCGAGAAACCGTTGTGTACGACGATCGACGATTGCCGCGCGGTCGCGACCGCCGCCGCGCGCCGTCCGGGTCTCGTCTGGGTGGGGCTCGAGTATCGCTACATGCCGCCGGTTGCCCGCTTCATCGAAGAAGTACAAGCCGGCCGGACCGGCGACTTGCGCATGGTGTTCGTGCGCGAGCACCGCTTCCCGTTCCTTCCGAAGGTCGGGAACTGGAACCGCTTCAACCGCAACACGGGTGGCACCCTCGTCGAGAAGTGCTGCCACTTCTTCGACTTGATGCGTTTGGTTGCGGGCGCCGATCCGGTGCAGGTGTTGGCGAGTGGGGGACAAGACGTCAACCATCTCGACGAGTTGTACGACGGTGAGCGTCCCGACATCCTCGACAACGCGTTCGTGATCGTCGATTTCGCGAACGGTGTGCGCGGCTGCCTCGATCTCTGCATGTTTGCGGAAGCGAGCCGCAACGAACAGGAATTGAGCGCGGTCGGCAGTGCCGGCAAGGTCGAAGCGTTCGTGCCCGAGGGCGTCGTGCGCATCGGTGAGCGCGCGACGCGAAAGATCACCGAGATCGACGCGTCAGACGAACCCGTCGATCGCGTACGAAGGGTTTCACCACGGCGCGTCGTTCTTGGAGTTCGCGCGCGTTCTGCGAAGCGGTGCAAACGGGTGCGCCGCCCACGGTCACCGTTGACGACGGCTTCTGGTCGGTAGCTACGGGCGTGGCCGCGCACCGCGCGATCGACGAAGGTCGTGTCGTCGATCTGCTCGAGTTCGCGTAGTCGTCAACGACAACCCGTGGGGTAGTCGCAGAGGTAGCCGCGTGCTTGCGCTCGCGGATCGGCACCGATCGTGGCGGTCATGTCGAGTTCACTGGCGCCGCTGTCGAGCTGCGCGACGCCGGCGGTCGTCTCGGCGTCGGTCGGATTTCGTTGCTGCGCCATATACAGCCACTGCACGATCCGCGCCCGGGCCTCGTCGGTCTGCAACACCGACAACGCGACGCCCGCGCGCCCGATGGTCGCGATCTGCTCGTAGAGCGCTTGCTGTTCGGCGCTCGACGGCGTGCGGTGATCGACCGCCCAGACCATGCCCTCGACCCAATCGTTTTCGGGCAAGCTGCTGAGGGGCGACGAGAACTCGGCGAGTGCTTCGGGCGAGGCGAGTACCGCGGCCCGGGCCCGCATGAACCGGTCGGCCGTTCCGCTCTGCAGGATCGACACGATGTTGGCCTTCTCGGCCGCGGTCGGCTGCGAGCCGCGCAGGAATTCCGCCCACAACCGGAGCACGAGGTCCGACGGCATTTCGGTCGCGTTCACCATCGTGTCCGTCATGTCAGACGGCGACGCGATTCCCATCGCAAAGTCGTGGGACCAATGCGCGAGCTCGGTCGGTGTCGCGCTGCGCCCCATGATGCGCAGATACTCCGAGTTGATGTATGCGGTGCTCGCTCGCTGCGTGTACTCGTCGCTCGTGAGAAGTGCGGTTGCAATGTCTTCTTCGAGCGCACCGCTCTTCAACACGTTGAGCATCCACGTGCGTTCGGCCGTCGACGCCGGCCGGGCGAGATACCACTCGTAGATCTGGTCGATGCGATAGTTGCGGAAGGCGTCGGTGGCCAGCATCCCGGCGACATACGAGACCCGGTTCGTGCTTGGCGTCAGTGCCGCCGCGAAGAATGCCGTCTCGGCCGCTGTGAACGGGCGACCCAACGTCAACGGTCCAAGAGCCGCGAGCCACGACGCTTTGGTCGCGCCGTGCGCGTTCCAGAACTCGTCGCTCCCCAGCAGCTGCGCCCGCAACGCTTGCGCGTCGTAGCGACCGTTTGTCTTCGGCAGGCTGAAAAGTTCAACCGGTGTCGCATTGCGACCAAGGATCTGGTTGTAGATCGGCTGGAGCCAGTCCGGCTTGTTCAACAGGTACTGCGCAAGCGTGCTCGGAGTCGCGTTCCCGCCCGCGAACTTCGTCGTCCAAGTGGTCAAGTCGTCGTCGTTCGGAGAGGCGCCGCTGAGATCCATGAACGCTCGCCCGATGACGACAGCAGGCGTACGCGCCCAGGCGGGCGCCGCGAACATCACCACGTCGTTCGCGTTTGGTGTGCTCGGGCCGTACTGCGTGCTCTTGACGACGACGTACGCCGAGGTGCCGTCGATCGCAACGCCGAAAGGCACCGTGGCCTTGATCACACTGTCAGACACGCGCGTGAACGTGGCCGGCACGGTTCCGAAGTCGACCTCCGTCGCGTCCGAAAAATGCGTGCCCGTGATGGTGACGTTGGTCGTCCCCGTCCAGAGCGTGTTTGGGCTCACGCTGTTGACGGCCGCTTGCTGGTACGTGAACTGGTCGGCGGGCGTGGAAGGTGTGCGGTTCCCGAATGTCGCGTCGACGACACGGATGTCGACCGTGCCGGCAACCCCGGGCGGAACCTGCGCATCGAGGCTCTTTCCGTCGACGGCAACGCGATAGCTCAGTGCCGGCACTTCACCGAAGTACACGCCCGGCGTGCCGGTGAACTCTGTTCCGGTGACGTGCACCCATTGCCCGCCGGTCACGCCGCCACTCGCAGGGGAGATGCCGGTCACCGTGGTCGACGGGTTATACAAGACCGGCGACGCCGAGCTCGCGACACCTTGCGCTTTGACGACGACATTGGCCTTGCACGACGGCTTTGTGCAGACCATGGGTGGCACTGTCGCAACGATCTTCTTCGGAGTGACGACAGTGAAGTCGGCGAATTGACCGCCGATCGTGACGTTGCCGACGTTCACGAAGTTCGATCCGTTGATCGTGATCGTCGTGCCACCGCCGCTCGGAACGTTTCCGGGCGACACGCTGCTGATGGTGGGCGGCCCGATGATCTTCACGACGCTCGAGTACGAGCCCAGAAGCGGGGTTTGCACGCTCAGGATCGCGAGGCCGGGCGCGTGCGCTGGGAACGGCGAGATGATGAAGTGGGTGCCGTCGTCGGGCGAGGCGACGTGTAGGTCGCTGCGATCGATGCGCTTGCCGTCGAGATACACCGTCGTCGATCCGAATTGCGGGTCGCCCATACTGACGCCGTAGACGTCGACGACACCGATGCCGCGCGACGGAACCGGCCAGGGCTCGATGTCGGTGATCTGTGTTCCGGGTTTGTACGTGAACCGCCCAGCGGTCGTCGTGCCGAGCGGGGTGACAACGGTGACAGTGACCGCGCCGTCCGCGTGCGGGTGCGGCGCGGTCGTGCGCAACGTGTCGTCGTCCACGACCGTGAAGTTGGCGGGTACGCCGTCGAAGTTGACCGCGGTCGTGCCCGTGAATCCCGCACCTTCGATGTGGATGCTGGTACCGGACGAATCCGGCCCGATCGTGGGGTTCATCGTCGCGACCACCGGAGGTCCGGCCGGCCCGCTCTGGCCGCCGCGTCCCCACAGCGATTGATCGTCGGTGTAGGTGAACTTGCCGACAGTCACCGTGCCCTGCGCGTTCTTGACGACGATCGGAACCGAGCTCACGGTCGCGGTTGCGGCCCGCACCCCGCTCGTGTGCGCTGACGCCTGCGGGGGCGTGACGAAGGTCAACGAGTTGTCCCCGGGTTCGGCAACGATCTGCGCCGGCACGCCACCGACGTACACGGTTGCGCCGAAGAACCCTTGTCCCGTGATGGTGACTTGCGTGCCACCTTTGGTCGTTCCGTATTCGGGCGACATGTCCATGACGTACGGCGCCGCGTTACTGAAGAACACATAGAGCGGATAGAACGTGGTGAGAATGCGCGCGTAGTCGTAACCCGCGAGGGCGCACGTCACCGACCCGTTCTGAGTCATGTAGTAGTGGCCGCTCGTCGGCGCGCACGCCGTGCTGCCAGCCGAGTACTGCGTCTGCGCGACGACGCCGTTGTCGCTCGCAATCACGTCCCAGGTCGCGTCAACGGCGGCGTTCGAGTCGGTGGTCGGTGCGTGTTGGTATACGCCGACACCGGAATAGAGCTGCGAACGAACGTCGTCGTAGACGTCGGCGCACACGCCGTCGTCGTCGTAGTGGCGGCCGATCGCAAACATGTCATGCCACGCGAACATCTTCACCGCGACCGCGCCGGCCTTCCAAGCTTCGACGGGCGAGTTCGGATACACCCACTCGTTGGGGAGCACGGTCTTCACGTAGCTCTTGAAGTCGACCGGGATCGACTGCCGGTCGGCGTCGGGATCGTCACGGACGTTGCCATCGCTCGCGACGATGTGATTGTCGTAGACCAACACCCAGATAACTGGCGGAGGCAGCATCCCCGAGTTCCAGCCCGTGCACGAGGGGTGGAAACCCGCGCCGGGCACGGCGGCGGGGGCAACGGCGGCCGACGCGGTTACTGGGTGGTGCGGCTTCGGTCGATGGGCGCGGTCGGCGAACATCAACGCTTGGATCGCTCCCGCGGCCGACGGCACCACCGATTGCAAGATCCACGGGGCGAAGCCGGGCTTCGTAATCTCGATCGTTTGCGGTTTCGTCGAAGGTACGACGAGCGTGAAGTGACCGCGCGGGTCCGTAAACGTGTCGACGTTTGCCGGTGACACGTGGACGTGCGCGTGCGCGACGCGCGGCGCGGCTGTCATGTCCAACGCTTTGCCGGTCGGACGCACGTCGAGCGCGTCGCCCGTGATCGTGATGCGCGCCCCGGCCTTCGCGGGGTTCGGCGCGGCCAATGCCGGCGCGGCTCGCAGCCCGCCGGCAATCGTCGTGGTCATCAGCAGCGTCGAAGCGAACGCGACCCAATGCCTGTACATGTTTGCCCGTCCCGCCCGTCGAGTTCGAAGCCTCCGACCATCAAGCCACAGTTGCGTGCGTGCGGTCGTCGGTCGGGCGGTTACTTCCGCATGCCAATCAGGTGGGAGGGTGATACGCAGTTTGGGCGTGCGCGAGGACCGCTGCGTTGTAGTCGCGCGGCCGTTCGAAGTAGGCCGAATGGCCTGCGGGTGTGATCTCGACGATGCGCGCGTCGCGCAGGCGTTTCACGCTGTCGATGACGAGGGGAGCGGGGAACAGCGCGTCTTCGTCGGAGGTAATGAGCTGGACCGGCACGCCGGTTGCGTCGAGGTCGGCGTGCTTCACGTGCGAGCCCATCAACGCTTTGCCGATCTCGGCCATGGGCGGCGTGTGGAACGTGTTCATCTGCTGATACAAGAACGCCTGGGCCGGTTCTTCCGCACAGAAGGTTGGTCCGAGCGCGGAATGCACGCCGAGCACGTCGGCTGCGAAGCCCGCGGAGGCGCGCGCCCAGTTCGCGAAGTGCTGCGTGAGTTCGTCGGTCCACAATCCGCCGACCGTGTTACTGATCGTGAGCGTTGCCGTTCGCTCGGGATGCGCGAGTGTGAACGCGGTCACCCACCAACCGCCCATGGACTGGCCGACGAGGTGCGTGCGATCGACGCCCGCCGCGTCGAGGACCGCAGTCATGTCGGCGACTGCCGCGTCGCAGCCGTGGATGCCGCTGCGGAACGACGAGTTGCCGAACCCACGGCAGTCCCACGTCACGACGCAGTAGCCCGCGTCGGCGAAGACCGGCACCTGTTGAAACCAGATCGCGTGCTGACCGCCGGCGCCGTGCGTGAGCATGATCGCGGGGCGAGAAACGTCGCCGACGACCTCGAAGTAGATGTCCTCGCCGCCGGAAGCGACGGTGCCGGTCTGCCACTCGTGAGCCATCACACCACCTTGGTCTTCGCGAAGAGGTCGTTGCCCCAGCAGCGCAGTGCGTTGTCGTATGTGAACGCCCGGAAGTGTTCAGGTGAGACGTGGCCGCGCTCGACAAGCTCCCACGCTTCGGGGAGAACATCGCGCGCGTCGGGGACGTCCCAGTGGCCGAGATCGGATGCGAACATCGCGTTCAGCCGCGTGCCGTGGTATTCGGGCGCGAACGCGAGCGCCCACAGTGGATCGTCGGCTTCGCAACCGAAATAGCAACGGTCGGCGAATACCGCGCGGATGTCGGCGGGGGAGCGCATGCCGCTGCGCGCGAACTCGTCGAGACGAGTGCGGTCTTCGTCGGGTTCGCTCAGCATGTGCAATGCGTCGTCGAGTTGGTCTGCGCGTTCGCGGACCTCCGGTGCCGCGTGCTGTTCGAGCAGTGCGCGGAGTTGCGCGCGATCGAGGCGCGTCGGGTCGTAGGCACCGATTGCGTCACTGTGACGTTTTTGGAAGTGGCCGACGAGGTCGGCGCACAACGTTGCCGCCCACGCAACACCCCCTTCGAGAAACGCGAAACGCATTTCGGGAAAGCGGTGGAACACGCCGCCGAAGAACAGCGAACGGCACAACGCTTCCCCCGCCGCGCCGAACGAACCGACGTGATTCGCCATGTAGTTCGTCGGTGACGTGCGCGCACCCCAGCCCATGCCGGTGGAGTGGAAGGTGGGTGTCACGCCGAGCTGCTCGCAACGGCTCCAGAACGGGTCGTAGTCGTACGCGCTGTCGAGGCCGAGCGCGTCGAGCCAGCGCGCCGACCGGGGGAGGTTGTCGCCCGGCAGCGCCCTGTGGACGAGGCCGGTGCACATGACCGCGCGCAAGCCGAGTTCGCCGACCGCGTGATCGAGCGTCGCGATCGCTTCGTCGGGCGAGTACGTCGGAACGATGGCGACCGGCTCGAGGCGATCGCGCAGCGGTCCGTAGGCCTGCGCGTAGTACGTGTTGAACGCACGCGCGGCACGCGACGCGCGTGTCGGGGTCGTCGATCCCCATGACGGTGAGCCCGTAGGTGGGATACACGATCGCAACGTCGATGCCGAGTTCGTCGAGGCGGTCGTAGAGCAGCGCCGGGAACATCGCCGTGGCGCGGTCGAGCGTGTTCTCGGCCGGTAAGCCCCACCACGAGACGCGAAACAGTCCGAGCGAACGCTTGGTGGCTTCGTCGAGGGAACGAACGGCCGTAGCGCCGTGCTCGAGAACCGACCACACGTCGACCGCACGGCTGCCGCCTTCGTCGCGCAAGAGGTCGCGGAACCAGGGGAGGTACTCGATGCCGTGCCCGTCGGCGTCGATGACGGGATGGCCGAGGGTGTCGTGGATCTCGGCAGCCGTCGCCATCTCAGCCGGCGGGGAGCTCGCTGCGGCCGCCGGTTGCCCACCAACTCGCGGTCAGGCGCAGGCCTTCGACGGGCCCGCGCGGCTGGATCTCCTCGAACACCCGCTTGTAGCCGGTGCGGTGGATGCGCCAGCGGCCGTCGCGCTTCACGTACTCGTCGTCGTAGAACGAGCAGCCCCGAATCGTCAGCTCGAAGTCGGTCATCACGACGACGTCGTCGAGCGCCCACACGCCGTGCGCGGTCTCGGGGCCGGTCAGGTCGATCTCCGGGTGGTGCATCTTGTGGCTCGAATGGAACGTCTCGGCGCCCATCGATCGGCGCAGGAAATCGACGATCGCGTCCCGGCCCTCGAAGCTGTATCCGCCGCCGCTGTATGCAGCAACGGCGTCTTCGGTGAACAGGTCGGCGATCTCGTCCCAGCGTTTCAAGTCGAGACAGCGGGCGTACGTGTACTTGACGCGCTTGATCAACTCGATCTCGACGAGGTCTTCGGGCGTCATGCGGTGACCCTAACCGGGTGAGCGCGCGCCGTGGATCGGGCCCGCGTTTGGACGGTTTCCGTCGCCCAGCGACGACAAGTGTCCAAACGGTGGGTGTGCGGGAACGCGTAACAACCTAGTTGACATAACGGGCATTATCGGCGCTCTGCGTGGAGCCCAACGCCGGTTGCCTGTGCCTCGTCAGTGTCAGAGGCTCTTTGGACACGGACTACGTAGAGGCGAACGAGCACGACGGCGATGCTGGCGCCGAGCAACACAACGACGAGACGGAAGGCCCATCTTCGCTTCGATTCGCCCGTCAGTTCCGCGAACACTTCTTCGACGAGTTTTCCTTCCGAAGATTCGTTCACGAGCGAGAGCAGGTCCATATCGAACAGGATTACACATGGCCAGACCGAACACGCGTCGATCACGACCGCGACATACACCTTGCCTTCACCCGTCGGCGTCGGTTATGCGAACGGCAACGACGTCGGCCACCAGTCGGCGACCCATTCCTCCCACGACGCGAAGCCGGCGGGCGGCGGATCGATCTCTGCAGACGCAAGCTCGTGCGCGTCCGGGGTCTGAAAGATCCTTCGCCAGCCTTCGAGATCAGTCTTCGTCATCGAGAACGTTGTTGCCGCGTCGGTCGACGGCCGCGCCTGCACGCGGCGCCATTGCTCGTCTTCGTCAACGGGCAGGTACACGAGTTCGGCCGTCGCACCAACCGACGCCGCCAACGCTCGTAGCGCCGTACGTTCGTCCTTGCCCCACACACCGAAATCGAGCACGACGTTCAGGTCGTTGCGCAAGGCCGACAGCGCGAGCCAAATCAGGCGCCCTTCGAGGACGTTGCGCTTGCCTTCCGGCTGCACCTGCCCGAACAGCGGGATCATCCACTCGTCGGGCGTCAGCCGTAACGCGTTCCATTCCGCCGCCAGCTCGCGCGCCCGGGTCGTCTTGCCCGCGGCCGGGAGGCCGACCATGACGAACAGCTTGGGCGCGATATCCGGACCTCGCGCTAGTGGAAAACAGTGAGCAACAGCAGTCCAAGGATCGCGCCGATTGCCAACACCACGAGAACGACGCCGAGGACGACGCGCGCCACAGGGTTGTGCGCGCCCATGTTGTCGAGCACGGCCTCGCGCTCGGCGTGCTGCAGCCGCTGATTCTCGGCCGGGGTCCCGACCTTCGGAAGATGTTGCGGATGCTTTTGCTTCTTACGCGGCTTGCTGCGGTTGCTGCCCATACGGCGGTGAAACGTACTAGAGCGTGCGCAGTACCGTTCTACGGATGCGCGCCGCCGTCCTCGTCGTCGTCACGGCCGTCGCGCTGACGGCGCTCGGCTGTTCGAGCACCCATCACGCCGCGGCGCCGACCCCGACGACGATCGCCCCCCGACGACGACGACGACGATCGGCCTTCCCACAGAGGCGGGCGCCGGGAGCGGTCTCGAAGCGGGCATCCACGGCACGCTCAACTACAAGGACGGGTGCTTCCGGATCGGATCGACCGTGATCGTCTGGCCGCACGGCTATCACGCGGCGGCCAATCCCCTACGTGTCATCGACAACAACGGACAGGTTGTCGCCCGCGTCGGCGACGTGATCACGCTCAATGGCGGGACCGCGCCGAGAGACAGCACGCCGCAGCAGCTCGTGGCGGCCTATCCCCCGCTGCGACGATGCCTGCCGTTGATGGCGTGTTACACACACCCGAATCCAGTACTCGGTTGTCTCGACAACGTCTGGTTTGCGTAACGAGGTTGGACGTTTCGTCCCTCAGGACGGGGTGCCTTGTCATTCCAGGAATTGGGGTGGCACTCTGGCGCGGTGTTCGAACGGAGTAGGCGGTCGCGGCGCAGAGAACTCGAGATGCTGCGCGCCAAAGTTGAGGCGCTCGAATCGGCGACGACTCCCGCCCGCGCAATCAGTTCGCTCGAACATTCGCTGATGTCGGTGTTGCAACGCGTCGAGAACAACAACGCGGGACGCGACAGCGTGGTCGAACATCTTTGGACGAAGGTCATCGCGCAGGAACGCGACCTGACCGCCGCGGTCGAGCATCTGATGGAACTGTGCGTCTCGCTGACGGAACGACTTGAAGTGCAGACGCAACAAGAGCACGAACTCGTCGAGACGGTTCGCCGTGGACTCCCGCGCGGCGAAGGAACGTCCGGACGATCACGTGTGATCGGCGGCAGCATGTTTGCGACGGAGAACAGCCCGGCCGACGTGATCGATCTCGAAGAACCTCGTCACAACGACGGCTGGCACAACGCCAGCTGAGTCGACGCGTTAGC
Source organism: uncultured Actinomycetes bacterium (assembly GCA_963841195.1). Taxonomy (GTDB): domain Bacteria; phylum Actinomycetota; class Acidimicrobiia; order IMCC26256; family PALSA-610; genus CAWJBX01. The sequence continues at coordinate 108,994 of CAWJBX010000011.1, forward strand.
TACGGCGTGCGCCCACGATCGCGGTCAAGATTGTCGTGACCTGATCACTGCGGTTGTGCCACGCGTGCCGGGTGCCGTTCTGGATCACCGAGTCACCGGGCTTCAAGTGCACAACTTGGCCGTCGTCGAGTTCGAGCCACAGTTCGCCTGACACGACAACGTCGAGATCGACGGTGTGCGTCGTGTGCATGCCCGGTTGTTCTGGTTCGTTGAACTCGACCAGGCCCGGTAAGTCGCGTTGGAGTTCTTCAAACGCGGTCGCGATGTCGACGTCGGCCGGCGGTTGCGTCCCTTCGGGCGGCACGGTCCACAACAGAAACCGAAAGCCCCGCTCCGGCGGAAAGAACTGCGTCCACGACGGTTCGCTCCCGTCGGTCGGTAACTCGACGACGTCGTCAGAACCCCAAAGCTGAGTGAACGTCGATCCCGGGAGTAGGCGCACTTGTTTGGCGTCGACGATCTCGTCGCTGACGATGACCGACTTCCCGTCGGCGCGCTGACCGGTGACAATCCTGCGGGTCATGCGCTACGTCTAGCACGACGCGAGATACGCCGCGATTTGGCGTGCGCACTGTTCGGTCGATGCACGCGTCGTGTCGACCGTGAAGTCGTAGTCGACGCCCTCGTGCACCCGGTCAACTTGGTCTGCGGCCGACCCGGCATGCCGGTCGCCGCGCGCCTGTTCCCGTGCGACCAACACCTCGCGCGAGCAATACACGGCAACGAAACGCTGGGGAACGCCGCCCAGCGCGTCGCGCCACCGCGCCTGCGATGCCGACCCTCCGAGGAAAACGTCGTCGATGAACACGTCCACGCCCTCGCGCGCGATCGTCGCAATGCTGCGCATCCATGCCTGCTCGACGCGACGAAGCTCCGGTCCGACGATGAAGGTCTGGTCGCTGGTGAACTTCAGACCAGCCTCGTTGTCGCGAAGCGACGGCGGAAGAAGCTCGAGCAGGACGTCGATGCCGTCGGCCAACCACGTCTGCGGAAGGATCCGCTGGAGCTCGCGCACAATCGAGGTCTTTCCCGCGCTCGACGCACCGTTCAGGACGACAACGCCGGAGAACACCTAGTGGTCGACCAGCGTTTCTTTCGCGGCGTCGAGCAGCAGCCGTAACGCGTGGGCGTCGTTGGTGTCGCCGGCCTGGAGGTCACGCTCGACGTCCTCGACGATGCACGACAGGACGAAGAGACGGTCGCGCGTCTGCTCGAACTCTTCGCGCGTCACGACGAGCTCGTGTTCGGCGAGACCGAGCTCCTCGGCTCGACGGCGCGATTCGTAGTCGCGTTGTTTGCAGGACGGCTTGCAGTACACCCGCGGGCGACCGGGGCCGTTGCTCACCGAGAACGTCCGCCCGCACCAGAGGCACGCGCGCTTCGTCATGAGACAAATCGTACGAGGAGCGTCGCCGTGCGGCGCGGATACCGGGTTAGAGGCGCGCGCCCCAGCGATCGCGCATGAACTCGTCGTCTTTCGCCTGGAACTGCTCCGCCAACTCGACGTCGCATTCGTGCACCAGCGCTTCGTCGTGAAACATCGACGAGACGCCGTTCGCGCGGAAGACGTGCTTGAAGGTCACGCCCGTTGTCCCGAGTTCCACGGCTTCGCCGCAGCTCGGACAGTGCATCGTTGCCATCGCTACTCCCCGCCATTCAAAGGGCTGGACATGTACTACCGAAGGCACACCGCACCTCAAACTGTGACCCCTGACACATAGCGCGCGCAGAGCGGCTCGGACGCGAAACGGCCTCCGGTTCCGTGCTACGTGCGGCAGCGACGAGAACCGGAGGCCGTTATCCCCCCTCGACGACCAACTTTTTGGGGTGTCGGTCGCCGCGGTCGCGTCTCCCAAGGGCGGGCGGTAGGGAGACGCCGGCATTTGAACGCGCGGCGCGGAAACGCGCAATCACGGGACGTTGTGCTAGGCGAGCCCGGACTAACGCTGATCAGGATCGCGACGCAGCGCCGAAAACACGCGTGTCAAGGCTGCGTCATTCTCTCGGCGTGTAGTGCATGCATTGCCGACTTGGAACGCAATCCCGACGTGTGAATCTCGCCGACAACGTCGCTGATCGCCGCGCTGGTTCGGGCCGCTCCTCGAGCGTCATCCCGGCCGTCCCCGCGGTCCGGTCCGTCACCACGATCGCTTTCATGTGAACACCCCTGTACGAGCCCGGATCCGCGTGGCTTGCCGCTTGGCAACACTCGCTCACAACAGCCGTTGCGCGCGAATTGTCTAGCGCCGTGGTGCGGCTCGAAGGAGCGCGTCGCCGCCCCACGCGCGACAGATGAGTTCGCCGATGTCCGCGAGGGTTCGTGGCCCGATGTCGTCGGATCGGTGCCAGACGTCAGGGAGATGTTGACCCATCGCCGCGACCACCCAGGAACCATCTTCGGTCTCGAACAGACCAGCGTCGACGCACTCGCGTCCCCAACCCGCCTTGCTGTACACGCGCGACGGGCGCCGTGAGTCCCCAGTCGATCGCCTCAGGCCAGTGCGGGAGTCGGCGGCCCAAGAACACCCGTTCGACTCGATACAGAATCGCCGCGAGCATGCGCGTCAAGGTGCGTATAGATCTCAGCGAGGTCGTGCGGTGTCGCCATGAACTTGTAGTCGGCGTCTTGCGGCGATTCTCGCAGTCGCAGATGCGGTACGCCGAGCGCTTCCATCTCAGCTTCGACGATCTGCGGTCCGCCGAGTTCGCGAATCAGCGCCCGCGTCGCAATGTTGTCGGAGAGGACGATCATCAGCCACGCCAGATCGTCGAGGGTGGGCAAGAGGCCCGGCGCGAGATAGCGCAGCACGCCGCTACCGAGTTCTTGATCCTTGGCAAGCAAGCTGACGCGTCGTGCCGGATCGTCGCGACCGAGCCTGACCGTCTTCGTATAGGTGAGGAGCACGCTCACCTTGAGAGCGCTTTGCGCCGGCGCCACTTCGTCGGCTCGGATACTGACCGTCTCACCGGTGTTGAGATGGCGCGCGTACACCGCCCACGATCCGGCCCGGCCGTCGAGCATCGTGCCCACGTCATCTTGTAACGCCACGAGCGAAGTGTCGCATCAGCCCTCCGGACGCGCCAGGACGAGACGAGGTGTGGGGAACTTCTCGCGAACGCGAACGCCGATGGGACATTTGATCCTTCGTGGCGGGATTCAATGTCCCATCGATGTGTGCTGCGAGTCGAAGCTTGACTCTCCCCCTCGGGCAGGCCGCACACTCGACACGTCGGGCCGTCCGGCTCGACGACGAGGAGTTGTCGACGTGCAGGAAGTCAGCATCGGTGAGTTCGCACGGCGGTCGCGTCTGTCGATCAAGGCACTCCGCCTGTACGACGAGCTCGGCGTTCTGGTTCCGGCGCGGGTCGACGAGGCGTCAGGCTATCGGTACTACGACGTCGCGCAGCTCGAATCGGCGCGGCTTGTCGCGATGTTGCGCCAGCTCGACATGCCGCTCGCCGAGATCAGGGAACTGCTCGCATGCGATCCGGCTGACGCGGCGGAACGAATCGCGGCGCACTGGCAAGCGGTCGAGTCGGTACACGACGCGCGCCGCGAACTCGCCGACTATCTCATCAACCGCCTGAGTGGAAAGCGGTCTGTGATGTACGAAGTTGCGACACGAGAGATCCCCGAGCGGAGCTTGCTCTGTCTCAAACGCAATGTTGACGAAGCCGGCGCGTGGGCGCTCGGCAAGGAGTTCATTGCGATCCTGCGCGAACGCCCGCTTCCGAAGATGGAAGGGCGCGGCGGCGCGATGTTCTCGATCTACTGGGGTGAGGTGAGCGCCGACAGCGACGGCCCGGTCGAGTGGTGCAAGCCGGTCCCGGAAGAACAAGCGCAGGCGTTGGCATCGCAGTATCCGGAGTTGCAGTTGCGGACCGAACCGGCCCATCGCGAGGCGTTCGTCGCGCTTCCGAACGACGCGCTCCCGAACAGCCCCGGCGGGAATCCCGGCGCGCAGTGGCAGCTCGCGTCGCAGGCCGTAGAGGCGTGGGCGATCGAGCAGCGTCTTGATCCCGAACGGCTCACTCTCAAGCCCGAGGATCTCGGCGTGCGAGTGACCTACCTCGCGAACGGGCCGGTCACCGCGACGAGCGCGCCCTACTGCGACTTCGCCGTGCCGTTCGCGTGATCGGTTATCGCATCAGCCCGCGACCGGTCACCAGCGGGAGGTCGAGCGGCGACAACAACCCCGGCTTCGCCGCGCACACATCGGGGATCGCGTTGACGATGCGGCCGGCAGTGCCGATGACACCGGGATCGCCCTCCCCCGGCTTCGCGGTCATCTGCACGTCGCACTGGTAGCTCGGCTTCCCGGTCACTACCACGCGGTACCCGCTCGCGCCGACCGGCTGCGGCCAATCGGGACACAACGCGTCGTCGAGACGCGTGACGTGTTCGACCACGATCCGAGGCTCGCCGTCGACGATGCCTTGTACCTCGAATCGCAACGCACCAGTGGTGCCTTCTTCGATCACGCCGAAGCCGAGATCGATTTTCTCGGTTGCGGGTTTGCGTTCGTGCACTTCGCGCAGCTCGCTGACCTCGACACCGAGGCCGGCGGCGAGCACCTTGATCACGCCGCCCCACGCGAACGACAACACGCCGGGAATCAACAACAACGGTCGCGCATCGAGCGCTTGCCCGAAGCCCATCGTTTCGAACAACACCTGCGGCTGCTCGTAATCCTTGTAGTTGACGATCTCCATGACGCGCAGATGCTCGACGTCTTCGCACGTGCCGGTGAGCAGCAACGGCAAGATGTCATTTGCCCAACCGGGGTCGATGCCCGATGTGAAACATGACACGCCGGCTTCGAGGCACGCGCGTTCCAATGGGCCGCGCATCCCTTCGTCGACATGCGACGGCCACACCATGGCGACGACCGAGCTCGACACGATGTTCTTGCCCGACGCCGCGATGCGCGCCATGTCGTTGAGCGCGTCGACCGGTCGCAAGTCGGCCGTCGCGGTGTACGACACACAGTCGGCATCCATGGCGAACAACGCATCGGCGTCGTTGGTTGCGAGCACGCCGGTCGGCGGCAAGCCGCACAACTCCCCCGCGTCCTTGCCGGCCTTCTCGGCCGAGTGCACCCACACGCCGGCCAGCTCGAGGTCGGGATGCTTGATGATGCACCGCAGTGACGCGACACCGACATTGCCCGTCGACCATTGGATGACCCGCAACGGTTTGCTCACGAGATCCTCCCGGCGGCTTTGGCAGCCGCGATGGTTTCGTCGAGCCGACGCTCGATGATGTCGAGCCCCCGATCCCAGAACCCCGGATCGGCGAGGTCGACGTCGACCAGCTTGCCGAGTTCTTCGGGAGCCATCGACCCGCCCGCGCGCAACAGATCGAGATATTGGGGCACGAACGATTCGCCGCGCGCCTCGTACTGCGCGTACACCGACAATGCGAGCAGTTGCCCGTACGCGTACGCGTAGACGTACCCGGGCGTGCCGATGAAGTGCGGAATGTACGACCACCACGTGCGATAGCCGTCGGTGATCTCGACCGCGTCGCCGAGCATGTCGTGCTGCGTACTCTCCCAGATGTCGCCGATGCGGTCGATCGAGAGTTCGCCTTCAGTGCGGCGCGCGTTGTGGATGCCGTCTTCGAAGCGGTTCATCGCGATCTGACGGAACACGGTTGCGATCTGGTCTTCGAGATTCGACGCGAGCAATGCGAGCCGCTCTTGCGGATCGGTGACCGAGCTGAGCAAACGGCCGAACGTCACGGTCTCGCCGAACACCGACGCGGTTTCGGCCAGTGTGAGCGGCGTGGTCTGGTGGTAGACGCCCTGGCCGCGCGCGAGATACGCATGCAAGCCGTGGCCGAGTTCGTGCGCGAGCGTCAACACGTCGCGCCGGCGCGCAGTCCAGTTCAACAACACGAACGGATGCACCGACGGCACGGTGTACGCGCAGAACGCGCCGGGCCGCTTCCCTGGACGCGCGGGCGCGTCGATCCACTGGCCGTCGAAGAACTTCAGCGCGGTGTCGGCGAGTTCTGGCGAGAACGAGGCGTACGCGTCGAGCACCAGTTCGCGTGCGGCGTGCCAGCCGATCTCGGCCTCGACGTTCGAGACCGACGCCATGCGGTCGTAGTCGGCGATGCGATCGAGACCGAGCAGCTGCGCTTTCAGCGCGTACCAGCGTTGGGGAATCGAATAGCGACCTTGCACGGCTTCGACGAGCGCGTCGACCGACTCGTCGCTCGCCTCGTTCGACAAGTTCCGGCTCGCGATCCATGACGGGAAGTGGCGGAGCCGGTCGTCGGTGGCCTTGTCGCTCATCAACGTGTTCAAGACGAACGCACGCGTCCGCAAGCCGGGCTGCAACGCTTCCGTGACCGCACCGGCTGCCGCCTGGCGTACGGCCCGATCGGGCGCGTGCAGCTGCGCGAGGCCGGCCTCGAGCGTCGTGGTCTCGCCGTCGAGCGTGACGGCGATCGTCGACACCTGCTCCTCGAAGAGGCGCTGGAACGCGTTGCGACCGGTCACCGCCTTCTCGGTGAGCAAGACCTCTTCGGGCTCGGTCAACAGGTGCGGGCGGTAACGCCGCGACGAACGCAGGTAGTGGCGCGCGAACGTGAGCCGGTCGTCGGCCAACAACGTTTCGACGCGATCGTCCGGCAGGGCGGCCCATTCCAAGTCGAAGAAGACGAGCTTGGTCGCGATCGCCGTGACGCGCTCTTCGACGCGCTGCATGCGCGCGCCGCGTGCGGGATCGGTCGTGTCGGTTGCGAACTCGAGACCGACGAAACTGTCGGCCCGACCGATGCGGTCTTGCAGGTCGGCCATGCGGGTCATGAAGCCGGCGAGCGCCTCGGCGTCGAACTCGGCGATGCGGCCGCGCGCGCCCGCAAGCTCGTCGGCGATCACGTCGGCTTCGCCCAGCAGCTCGTCGATGCCCGGCTCACCGGGCTCGGGCAGCAGCGGCGCGAGATCCCACGTGACGTCGGCGGCGGTGAGATCGTTCTCAGTAACAGCCATGGTTTCGGAGGCTACCCAGCCCCGGCCGCCGGTGCGCTCAGGCGCTCGGGTCCAGCCGTTTGAACATCGTGAGGGACCGCGCGGTGAAACCGTTGCGTTCGAAGAAGTTTTTCGCTTCCCGATGACCGGGCAATGCGGTTGCGTCGATACCGATGCAGCCCGCGTCGGCACAGAACGCAATGAGCTGTTCGGCGATCGCCTCCCCGACACCGACCGCCCGGGCCTCGGGCTCGACGAAAAGCTCGGCGATCACACCGAGGCGCGAGCCGTCGCGCAGCGTTTCCAGCTCGACGGTGCCGTACCCGATGACCGCGTCAGTGATCGTGCCCACGGCAACAAGCGCGTCGGCGCGTGCCAACAGATCGCGCACCATCGCGCGCGGTTCGGGCCTCGCTTCGCGCAATGCCCAGAGTGGGCCGCCGCGTTGACCGCTCAGCTCGGCGCGCAACGCGCCCGCGAGCTCGACGACCGTGTCGACGTCGTCGGCCGTCGCGGGACGGGCGCTTTCCACTCAGCCCGCGAGCTGTTCGATTTTGCCGAGGATCGTGCGCCGCTGCCGGTGCGCGGTCTCGTACGCGTGCACCGCGTCGAGCTCGTCGCGTCCGAGCCCCGAGAGGCGCTCGACGACTTGTGACGCCGACAGCGCGTCATAGCCCGGGATCGGCAAGTCGGCGCTGGCGGGTGCGTCGCCGTTGACCGGTTGGGCCGGCCCGGGCGACGGCGCCATCGGTGGCACCACGGTCGGCGGAGCCGCGGGCGGGATGTGCACGTTGGTGTTGAACGTGATCGGCGGTGTCGTTTCGGCAACCGGCTCCGGTGCGGGCGTCGGTGTCGAGGTCGTGGTGCGGCTCGTACGGCCCAGCGCATCCTCGACCCGCGCCTGCACGCGTTCGCGCACGATCGGCGCCCCAAAGGCGACTGCGACCTGGCCCAAGCTCCGCGCGGTGGTGACGCGGCGATCGACCGCGTCGCGGCCACGCGTCACGAGCGTGTCGACGATCGACGGGGCCATGTCTTTCAAGAACAAGCCCGCGCCAATCGGCGCAAAGATGAGAACGTCGAGCGCGCGCTCGACCGGATCGCGATGCTCACTCATGCGTCGTGTTCAGCCGGCGTTGGCACCGGAGCGGATTCGCCGTTGCCGTTCCCGGTTGCTTCGGGAGTGGTTCCGTAGTGTCGGAGCGCAGACTCGATGGAGACGGTCTCTTGCGTCAAGTCCACGGTCACATGCTTCCGTTTCCGCCGGCGCACAAGCGCGAAGACAACGACGATGAGTACTACCGCGATGGCCGCGAGGGTCGCCCATTCGCCGAACCGCACGTATGGAGTCTGCCCTGTTGTCGCCGCGATTGTCGTGTCGACCACCGTGCGGTCGAACAAATGGGTCTGATCGTGGACGTTGCCGTCGGCATCGATCACGGCCGAGATGCCCGAGATCGCAGCCTGCACAACCGGGCGCCCGGTTTCCGCGGCCCGCATCTGACCGATTGCGACATGCTGGGCAGAGTTGGCTGAACGCCGGTACGAGCGGTTGTTCGTGGACACCACCAGAACCTGTGCCCCGTCGTGCACGAGCGGTCGGACCTGGTATCCGAACGCGGACTCGAAGCAGATGACGGTCGCGACCCGCGTGCCGTTGATGTCGAAGAGGCCCGGCTTCTTGCCGCGGATGAAGTCACGCGGTACCTGGTTCAGCTCGGGGATGAGCGGCTGAAGCTCGCTGCGCAGCGGCACGTATTCGCCGAAGGGCACGAGATGTCGTTTCGAGTACGTGCCGATGATCTCGCCGGTCGGCGAGAACAACACGTCGAGGTTGTCGGCCTTCGCCCCCGAGGGATCGGCGTCGACCGACGCGTTGGCGAGCACGTAGGCGTCGTGCGCCTTGGCCGCGGCGACCAGCCCGTCGTGGACGAACGGATCGGTGCGGGGGTCGGCGTCCATGCTCGACTCCGGGAACACGATCAGGTCGACCGGCCCCTTGATCCCCTCGGCGAGCGCGAAGTGGCTCGCGGGCAGGTATCGGTTGTCGAGTTCGGCATCTGTCAGCTCGCGGTCTTTGTCGTTGCCTTGCACGAGCGCGACCCGCAGATACGAAGTCGTGTGGGGCTGGGCCTGCGTGACCGTGGAGCCGACCACGATCGCCGCCAGGACGATGAGGCCGCCGGAGAGGAATGCCGACCGGCGACCCACGTCGCCGGCGCGCACGGCGACGATCGCGTCGGCCAGGAACCCGTTGATCGCGACCGCGACGAACGTCACGAGCGCCAGCCCGCCGACGCTCGCAACCGCACGCGCCGGCATCACGTTGTGGAACGCGTACCCGAGCTCGCCCCACGAGAGGCCGCCCAAAGGGAAACGGGCGACGCCCGCATCGGCGATGATCCAGATCGCCGCGGTGAGGAACGGGTTGGCGTAGCCGCGATGACGCAGCCACGCGACCAATGCGCCGACCGCGGCCCAATACGCGGCGCACGCGCCGACGAACGGCACGATCGCGGCCGGGCCGAAGTACCAGATCCACGAACACAGGAGCGAGTAGTAGACCGCGCCCGCCAGGAACGCGTAGCCCGCGGCGGCACCGGGACGCTGGTCGCGCCACACGAGGAAGAGCGGGACGAGCGCGACACAGGCAAGCGGTCCGAGATCGAGCGGCGGCCGACTCGCGGCCGCGATGGCACCCGACGCGGCTGCCGCGACCAGCCGCACCACGGTCGGGCGGCTGGGGCGGCGCAGCGCGCTCACGCGCAGTCGCGACAGATCATTCGCTTCTCGTCGGCGAGCTGATGGCGCGGCAACACGAGGAAGCAGCTCTTGCACAAGAACTCGTTCTCGCGACGGGGCACGATCTTCGTCCCCGCCTCGCCCCGCTCATCTGGTTCGTCGTCGTCGTCTTCTTCGTCTTCCAGGCCGGCCGCGGCAGTGCGCTCGCGCAACACCACGTCGAGGGCCTCTTCGACGTCGTCCGGATGTAATTCTTCGTCGAGGTCGACGATGTCGTCGTCTTCCTCTTCGGCGGCGGCCGCGGCGGTGCCGCCCTCGGCCTCGTCGTCGTCGGCATCGTCGGTGGCGCTGTCGTCGATTTCGTCGTCGTCCTCGAGCTCGTCGAGGTCGTCGAGTACATCGTCGTCATCGTCATCGTCGTCGTCGAAGTCTTCGCCGATGTCGTCCTCATCGAGCTCGTCTTCGTCGAGCTCGGGCTCGTCCTCGAACTCGTCGTCACTCATACTGAAAAAGCCTTCTTCAGGGGGGAACTCAGCGGGCGTGCAACCACCGGGATGGGCGGTTGATTCCCACCGCGACCCCCTATGGGGCGCGGGAGTATAACCCTGGATCCGACCGAGTCAGGACCACCCGGCGCCGGGTTGGACAGGCGGGTCCAGGAGACCGGTGGGGCCGCTGGTTGGCCCGGCCTGCGGGGCAGGCGGGTTATCGCAACGTTCTCTACTGGGACTCCTGGACAGCCGCCCAACCCCCTCGGAAACACCTCTCGCCCCCCTGACGGCTGGCCGGCGAGTGTGAACGGCACGCGAACCCAAGGGCCCCGCGCCATGTTTGTGTTGACCGAAAGTTTGCGCCGTGAGACAGCCGCTTGCGTGCGACCGTCGTGCGGGCGTCGAGTAGTCAGCCTCACCACGCCGAAACTGTCAAGCCGAAGCGCCGCGACATGACAAGGCGCGACGCGCGTCGGCGCTGGTCATGCGGCGCGAAAAAAACCGCTGAAAGGTTTGCGCGCTGTATCAGGTACGCGACATGCGCCGAGCTTCAGCCGCGCGCTCCGCGTTCAATCGCTCGAGATCGTACGTACCGTGGTCGACATAGCGCATCGCTGCCGCGATCGCGCGGTGCCCGGCCCGCTCCGCGATTTGCGTGTGCATTGACTGCGCGATGCGTCGGTAACTCGGATGCCCTTGCGGTGAGCTTCGCAGTTCGCACAGGTGCATCGCCTCGCGCGCGTTGCATTGCATGACGTAACGCAACTTGTAACCGAGCGCAACCGCGTACGACGCCTGGTCGGGGAAGTACTGATCGAGCTCTCCGTAAAGTGCGCGGGAGCGCTCCATCGCTTCGTCGTAACGTTCGCCGAGTCCCGCGTCTCGTACGGCGTCGGGCATGTCGTAACCATGATTTGGAGTGAGCGCCTGCCACTCGATCGTCATCATGCGATGGCGTTGCAGATCACGAAAAGCTCCGTAGTCACCGAGCACGTCGAAGCGATAACCGGTGCGCTCGAACGCACGACCGGGCTTGTGCCGGCGATTCGTTCGGTCGCCGACGTACGCGTGCATGAGCGCAACGCGATCGTCGGCCGGAAGGCGTCGTACGCGCTCGAGGAGCTGCCACTCGGGCATATCCGCGTGCGGATAACAGATTGCGGCAAGCACTTTGTCTTCGCCGTCGGGGTCCCAGTCGACGAGCGTGACTTCTTCGGCCGGTGCCGCTTCCGTTCCGGCAAAGATGCGCGAGACGAGATCAGCCGTATTTTCTCGGGTGGAAGCGAGGTACGTCGACCACGCACCGCCGCGATCGGGCCGGTCGACGCGCACGAGGAACGACGGGATGACCTTGCGCAGCTCTTCGAGCATCAGCTGCGCGTATGTTTGCGCTTCGGGAAGCGGGTGGGCGCGCATACGCAACAGCAGCGCTTCGTATGCCTGACCGGTGCCGTAGATCCCGACGTTCGACAACGTCGCCGCGGGAAGCAACCCGCGCACGGTGTCGCACGCCTTGGCTTTGATCGTCTGCTTGTAGACGAAATCAGAGTCGCCCGGTTCCTTCGGGTGCGTTTCGCGCGCCCAGTCCATCATCGCCGGCAACGACGCGCTGTACGTGTCGAACGCGGCGTCGAGATCGGCGATGTAGCGCGCCGCGAGCCGCGACTGGCAGATCTCCGAGGGGCGCAGATAGCGATACCGGCCCAGCAGGCGCGAGTCGTACGGGATGTAGCGCGTCGACTGCTCGAGATACGCCATGAGGCGTCCCCACTCGAGAATCTTCGTGAGCAGGTTCGACGCTTGTTCGCACGCGAGGTGCACGCCACCGAGTTGTGCAACTGAGTCGTCGCCGTACTCGTTGAACACGCGGTCGTAGAGCTCTTCGGCGCGCCGCAAGCCGACTGTGGCGTCGACAGTGAGATCACCAGTGAGATCGAGATCGCCGACGAACTCGTCGAGAAACAATCGGCGCAAGCTTTTGTCGGAGCGCGAGTAGCGCGCGAACAACGCGCCTTTGACAACTTCGGGCAGGTTCGTCAGCGCGAAGACGGGCCCGTCGAGGTTTGTGAAGTACGGGCGGAGGGTGGCGGCTTCGGCCTCGGTGAACGTCTCCGGCGCGTACAACATGGGATTGGCGATGGTAGCGACGTCTCCGCGGATGGGCGCGCATGCGTGGGTGGGAAGCGCACCGGAGGAGGCACGCCGAAGGCCGAATGTCCGGAGGGAGCGGGCGGGGAACATCACACAAGTAATTCGTAGGCGTTCGGCAGGATCTCGATCGCGAATTTGCTGGTCGGAGGCAGCGTCTCGCCGTCGCATTCGAGGACTTGGGGTCTTTGGAAAACGACCTCGATGCGGCGGCCCGAACGCTGGGTGATGGCCGGATGCGGCACGTGCGTGCCGGTGCGCGAGCCGGTTGCGCAGCGCACGGCGTTCGCGGCGTCCGACCGCGTAGATCTGGACCTCGGCTCGCCCGTCGCCGGGGTGGCCACGCGGCGCGATGTCGTTGCCGCGCAGGAACTGGCCGACCGCGACGACGATGGTGGTGGCGTCACCGTCGTGCACGGCGCGGCCGTCGACCGTGACGGTTGTGGGGAACGACGGTGTGCGACTGGTGAGACGGTCGGGGGCCGTGCCGGCGACGACGATGTTCACCGCAAGGATTTCCCGCTCCGCGGTCTGCACGCGCATTGCGTCGACCGGGAGCGCGACGCCACGCAGTGTCGCGGGATCGATGCCGACCGCCCGGGCGAGATCGGAATCGGGTGCGGGAACGAACCGCATCAGGCGGCCGAACGGCTGCAGCGCGCGGGCGAGGTCGGCATCGCTCCCGGTGACCTCGACATCGGCCGTCGCCGACGTCGGGCTCCCCCACTCCTCGCCCGGCCTGATCACGCGTACCCGCCCATGCGTCGCTGAAGCCGCGTGACGCGGGTTGAACGACGCATCGTCGGAGTCACGCGGCGGGGGCGGACACTGCGCTCGACGCCTCGATGACGCCCCGGCGGCACGCATCGGCCGCGGCGTGCGCGACCGCGGCCGTTTCGGCGTCGGCCACTTCGGCGATCTGGCGCAAGAGGTCGATCGCCTGTTTGACGTTGCGCACGAAATCGCCGCCGGTCATCTCTTCGTCTTCGAGTACGTCGGCGAGTTCGTCGCCCCGCGTCCAGTTGTAGATCGCGGCCGTGAAGCCGGGATCGGGGCGGCGCGTCTCCGGGAGGCGCCCGTCGCGCTCGGCGACGTGCAGGTCGCGCCAAATGCCCTCGATCGCGCGCGACCGGCGGGCAACCTGATTGTCGGGCCAACGGCGCGGCGGCATCGGTTCCGACTCGGGCCCGCGCCGCTGATACGTGAACACCGACACCAGCGCGGCCAGCTCGGCCGCGTCGACGCCCGACAGATGCCCTTCTCGCAGGGCTTCGGCCAGGATGAGGTCGCCTTCGGTGTTCAGGCGGGCGAGGAGCTTCCCGGCATCGGTGAGCTGCCAGTCGTCGACGTAGCCCCATGCCTCGAGGACCGAGAGCACGCGGTCGAATTGGCGGGCCAGGCTCTCGTTGCGACTCGTGACCTTCCGTTGCAAACGCGCGACGTCGCGTTCGATGCGCTCGGCCTGCCACGCGGCGCGCAATGCGGCGTCGGCCCCGGGCGCTCCGTACAGCGGGTGCGCCTTCACTTCGGCTTGGAGTTCTTCGACAGCGCGGTCGCCGTCGACCGGAAGTTCGGATTCGTGCAACTGCAACCGCCGGAGCGATTCGACCGCGGCTCGCTGGAACGACTGGCTGCGCGGCGCGAACGGTCGTGGCAGGTCGATCGTCGCGACCTTGCGCACCGGACCGCGGAAGTCGTGCGCCGACAACCGCACGAGCGACTTCCCTTGGGTCAGGGCGAGCACACGTTGGCCGCCGCGCCCTTGTTCCTGCTTCAACACGACCGCTTTGCCACCGCGCCGCGGCACGACGACGACGTCGCCCGGTCGCAAGGTTTCCAGCCGGCCCCCCGAACGCTCGCGCGCGGTCCGCCGCGCCGCGTCGAGTTGGGCAAGCAGCCGCCGGTACTCGTTCGCGTCGCCGGCGGGATGCACGGCGGCCACACGCGCTTTTGCGAGCTGGTCTTGACGTCGTTCGAGCTCACGCTCGACGGTCACGACGTCGCGGTCGGCGTGGAACTGCGCAAACGAAAGATTGAGGAGCTGGCGGGCGCGATCCGGCGCGTAGCGCTGCACCAGGTTCGCCGCCATGTTGTACGTCGGATGAAACGAAGAAGTCAGCGCGTACGTCCGGCGCGACGCGAGCGCGGCAACCTGTTCGAAGGGCACGAACGGATCCCACAACACGACGACGTATCCGACGTCGTCGATGCCGCGCCGGCCCGGCGCGCCCGGCGAGTTGCGTGTACTCCCCGGGCGTCAAGAACTGATGGTGCTCGCCCGTGAACTTGGAAAGCTTCTCGATCACCACCGAACGCGCCGGCATGTTGATGCCGAGCGACAACGTCTCGGTCGCGAACACGACCTTCAGCAGTCCGAGCGCGAACGCGTGCTCGACCGCTTCCTTCATCGGCGGCACCATGCCGGCGTGGTGCGCAGCGACGCCGGCCTCCATCCCCGCGAGCCACGTGTCGTACCCGAGCACGTCGAGGTCGTCGTCGCGTCAGCGCGGCGACGTGTTCCTCGGCGATCGCGCGCAACGCACGCCGCTCGTCGCGGTCGGTCAGACGAACGCCCGACGGCGAGGCACTGCTCGACCGCTTGGTCGCATCCGGCGCGTGAGAACACGAACACGATCGCGGGGAGCATGTGCTCTTCGGCGAGGCGCTCGACAACTTCGGTACGCCACGGCTTGTAGAGACGGCGGCTGCGTTGTCCGCGTTCGCGGGCACGTTCCGCGCCGATCGAGGCGGGAGGCCACAGGGTTCGGGTGCAGTTCACCGCTGTCGTCGACGAACGTCGGCAACAGGTGCAGCTCTTCGGCGCCGCGGTCGCCGACAAGGTAGAGATGCACGAGGTCGACCGGCCGGCGCTCCTCGATGATCGCGACCGTTGCGCCGCGCACGGTCTGCATCCACTCGGCGACTTCCTCGGCGTTCGAGACCGTTGCCGAAAGCGCAACGATGTCGATCTCGGGCGGCAGGTGGATGATCACCTCTTCCCAAACCGCACCGCGCGACGGGTCCTGCAGGTAGTGGACTTCGTCGAGGACGACGTAGCGAAGCCCGTGTAATGCGGGCGAACTGGCGTAGATCATGTTGCGCAGCACTTCGGTGGTCATCACCACGACCGGTGCGTCGCCGTTCACGACGTTGTCGCCCGTCAGCAGTCCGACGCGTCCGGCGCCGTACGCGGCGACGAAGTCGCCGTACTTCTGGTTCGACAACGCTTTCAGCGGGGTCGTGTAGAAGACCTTGCCGCCTTCCGCGAGCGCGCGCGCGATCGCGTATTCGCCGACAAGCGTCTTTCCCGATCCGGTCGGTGCCGCGACCAGCACCGACTGGCCCGCGTCGAGCGCGTCGAGCGAACGTCGACTTGGAACTCGTCAAGCGGGAACGGACGCGCCGCCATGAACGCGGCGCGGACGTCGGCCGCGTTCACTTCGCCTGTGGTCGATGCAGTGCTCGGCCCCGTCGTGTTCGGTGCGGCTGCGCTCGTGGGTGGCGCGGTCTGTGGCGATGTGTCGGGCGCAGTCGCAGGAGGTGTGTTGCTTTGTTCGGCCGTCGGTTGGGACCGCCAGTGCCGAATGAGCCCGCCCGGCCAAAAGATGCCGGCGATGACGGCCAGTACGACGACCACGACGGTCGCAATCGAGAACGACGCGCTCGGCTTCATGTTCTTCGGCCGGCGCTTCCCGCGTTGCAGATACGCGATTACCGCCGTCATCACGATGACCGCGATTACGAGCAGCAAGATGAAGCGGGGCTGGCGCGTGAACAGCCCGCCGTTCCCCGGCGTTCCGTCGGCCGATCCGGGCCGGATCAACCAGATGAGCAGTGCGGTGGCGACGACGATCCCGACGCTCACCAGCACGGCGACGACCACCTCAGAACGGGGACGGACCCGGGCGGTCTGTTTGCGACGGGGAGCTCATGAGGTCATCACCGTTTCATGATGCGGCCGATCACGATCGACATCTCGTAGAAGAGGTACATCGGGACAGCCATGAAGAATAGGGAGAACGGGTCGGCGCTGGGGGTAATGACCGCCGCGAATGTCGACGATCGCGACGATCATGATCCGGCGGACGCCGTCGCAGCTGCTGGGTGTTGATCACCCGCACCATCAACAGGAACACGAGCAGCACCGGGAACTCGAACGCGACACCGAAGGCAGCGATCATCAGCGCGACGAGGGTGAGGTACTTGTCGGCCGAGATGAACGGCGGAGGGAACTCCCTCCGATGCCCAGCAGGAAGTTGAGGGCGGGCTGACGGTGAACCACGCGACGACGCCACCGAGCGCGAAGAGGATCACGATCGCGAGGCCGAACCACAAGCCGTAGCGGCGCTCGTGCTTGTGCAGACCGGGCGTCACGAACCGCCAGATCTCCCGACATGATCACCGGGATCGA
Source organism: uncultured Actinomycetes bacterium (assembly GCA_963841195.1). GTDB lineage: Bacteria > Actinomycetota > Acidimicrobiia > IMCC26256 > PALSA-610 > CAWJBX01. The sequence continues at coordinate 125,766 of CAWJBX010000011.1, forward strand.
GAGGGCGAGGCCGCCGTAGCTCGACGATCTTCAAGCGCACGATGATCGGTTCGAGTGGTCCGGTCACGATGAGCTTGCAGCCGGTTGTCGCGGTGCCCCCGCAGGTCGTCTGGCCTTTGGTCGCCGCCTCGTACGGCGCCGACAGGAAGTGCAGGATCGGGTTGTAGAAGACGAAGACGAGCGTCGACACGATGCACGAACGACGATCGCGCAGACGATGATCCGGTGGCGGAGCTCGGTCAGATGTTCGACGAGCGTCATGCGGCCTTCGTCGGCCATCCCGCTACTCCCCGCCTACCGGACGCTCAGCTGAACGACGACGGCCCTTCGAAACCGTCGTCGTAGGTCGCGTCGGCTTCGGCGCGTGCGTCGGTGGATTCGGGCAGCGCCGGCGTGCTGTGGTCGGTGTCTTCGGACGCCACAACATGAGTTTCGGTGCCGGATGTCAGGTCTGGATGAACGACCTGGTCGAGCTCGGCGCGTACCTGGTCTTGGAGCTTGCGCAGCTCGCGCATCATGTTGCCGACCTGGCGGGCGAGCTCGGGGAGCCGTTGCGGCCCGAACACGATCAACGCCACGACGAGGATCAGGATGATCTTTTCGGGTCCGATGCTCATGATGTGCGCAGCAGTAGCTCCAATGATGCTACTGCGCTGTTCGGCCCGATCCGGCGCCGTGGATTGCTATGAATCGAAGCGATCGCGCGTGCGGCGGGTCTCGTCACGCACACGCAGCAATACCGGCCGGAGCTCACGACCGAAGCGGTCGATCGACCGCACGGTCGGGTCGATCTCGGAACGAACGCGCGCGGCGAGTGCGGTAAGCAGCGCCAAACCGCCGAGGGCGCACACGAACGGTACGAGCCAGATCACGAAGCGGACCTTACCGGTTCAGCGAACGGCGCACTTGCGCGGCCACGTCTTCGAACCAGCCGTCGCCGGCAAGCAACAGGTGGAAGTCGAGGAGGTCGTCCGGCGTGAGCGGCGGGCCGACACGGTACTCAGAGAGCTCGGCCGGGAGCCGCCACACTTGCATCCGCACACCGCTCGACACGAGCAGGTCGACGATCCGTCGGCTTGCTTCCTTCGCTACCGCGCTGCCGGCAGTCCGGGCAGCGGAAGCAGTATGAGCCCCGCTCGTCATCGGCGCACACACGAACCGTGAGATCTTCGGCCGTGAGCTGCACGTCTCCGCAGCTTGGGCAGTTCGCCCTGATCGTGGTCACCGCGTCACCCATCCCTGGTTCGCCCCGAGGCCCTTCCAACCGCCGATTGACGGTCTTACATCGTTCGGCAGGGCCCCCAGGGCGCTTGAGGCTCCAGAACCCGGTGTGTGGTCACATTCCGAATGAACTTTCGAGGCGTGGCACGATGCGTGGTTGGTGACCGTAATCACGTTCGCACACCGTGGCGCTCGTCTCGAGGAGCCCGAGAACACGATTCCCGCGTTCCGGCGCGCCCTCGAACAAGGCGTCAGCGGGCTGGAGACCGACGTATGGCTTTCGAGCGACCGTGAGGTCGTCTGCGTGCACGATCCCGTCGTCGGCGGCCGGGGCCGGCGTCGTCGCAAGGTCGCCGCAACGACGGCGGCTGATCTCGCCGAGCTCGGCGTACCGCGCTTCGCCGACGTCTACGCAGAGCTCGGCACCGCGTTCGAATGTTCCGTCGACGTGAAGACACCCGACGCGGCCGACGGGCTGATCGACGTGGGGCGCTCGGTCGACGCGCTGGAACGGCTCTGGGTGTGCGCCGAAGACGTCGAGCTCTTGCGCCGGTTGCGCGCCGAGTCAGCGCGTGAAGCTCGTACATTCGCAACGCCGGCGCGCCGATCAGCACGCCGATGGAACGCCACGCGTTCGAGCTCGCGTCGATCGGTGTCGACGCGATGAATCTGCACCACACCGAATGGACAGCCGGGCTGGTGTCGCTCTTCCACCGTTTCGAGGTCAAAGCGTTCGCGTGGGACACCCAAGAGGTCCGTCACATTCGCGCCGTGCTGCGCATGGGCGTCGACGCGATCTATTGCGACCGCCCCGATCGCATGGTGGCCACCGTCACCGAATGGACCGTCGACGACGAAAAGTGACCCATCTGATGGCGCAGAAAGTCTCGCTATGCGGGAAAAACCGTTCCATCTGATGGGGGAATTCGGTCGTCAGAGGATGCCGATGCGGTTCAGGGGCCAGATGCGGACGAACACCTGGCCGACGATCGTGTGACCTGGAATCGCATGGAACACGCGTGAGTCCTCGGAGTCGCCGCGGTTGTCGCCCATCACCCAATACGAATTCGCGGGCACGACGGTCGGCCCGAAGTCGAGAGCGTGTACACGCCCTTCGGCAAATACTTTTCGGGCAGTTGTTTGCCGTTGACGTAGACGTGCCCGCCCCTGCCTTCGACGGTCTCGCCCGGCAATCCGATCACGCGCTTGACGAGATCTTTGAACGTCGGGTTGACGCCCTTCGGTGTCGTGAACACGACGATGTCGCCGCGGTGCACGGGGTGCATGTGGTACGCAAGCTTGTTCACGACGACGCGGTCGTGCTCTTGCAACGTCGGCACCATCGAGTCCGACGGAATGTAAAACGTCTGTATGACGAACGTGCGCAGCACCAGCGCGATCACGATCGCCGCCGCGATGAGGACAACCCATTCGATCACCGAGCGCGTTTGGTTCTTCTTGCGTACCGTCTCGCGCTCGCGCCGCGTCAACGTCGGAGCCGGCGTGAGGTCGTCGTCGCGTGCTTCGGTGTCGGGTTGTTCCAAAGGAGTTACAGAATGTCGATCCGGTTCAATGGCCAGATGCGAAGGAACACACGTCCGACAATGTCGGACTTCTTGATGAAGTGATCAGGGAAGTACCGCGAGTCCCGCGAATTGGGGCGGTTATCGCCGAGCACATAGTAGGAGTCGGGCGGAACTTTTATCGGAGGGAAGCCGGGATCGGTGCGCGTCCCAGGCGGCAGCCAGGGTTCGTTCAGCAGTTTCCCGTCGATGTACACGTGCCCGTCGGGGCGCGCTTCGATCGTGTCGCCCGGGAGCCCGATCACGCGCTTCACGAGGTCTTTGACGTTCGGGTCAACCGGAGTGCCATCGGCGTTCTTGGGCGATTTGAACACAACGATGTCGCCGCGGTGCACGGGGTGGAGCTTGTACGAAAGCTTGTTGACGAGGACGCGGTCGTGCGTCCGAGCGTCGGTGACCATCGACTCCGACGGGATGTAGAACGCCTGGAACAGGAACGACTTGATCAGCAGCGCGATCAGCAGCGCGCAGACGATCAAAACGCCCCATTCGAGAATCGAAACCCAGAGCGCCTTGCGGCCGGATTCCGGTTGCTCCACCGGGACTTCGTCTGGCCACTCGGCGTCAGTTTCGGTCGGCGTCGCCGTGGTTCACCGGTTCATCCTCTCACGGGCGCCGTCGCGCCCTTGTCTCAGGTCGGCCGGTCGCGGGCCGGCCTGAACCGGTGTTCGGTCGATATCGCTGCAGACACACGCTCGGCGGTCTCTCGGGCGACGGTGCGGCGTTCGGCGGGTGCGACCACCTCGGCGTCGGCGCCGAGCCGCAACATGAGCCGCGCGAGCCACGCCGGTTCGGTCACTGCAAGCACGACGTCGAGCGTGCCGTCCGCGCGCTCGGTGACCGATTCCGTCGGATACGACTCCGCAACCCATGCCGCAGCCGGTTGCAGACGGAGGGTGACGCGGGGGTCGTCGGTGCGGGGCCGGAACACGTCGCCGGTCTTCGAAACCCGTCGCGCCCGGCTCGAACGACTCGCCCGTCGTGCGGATCGACGCGAATCCGGTCGACGCGGAACATGCGCTCGTCTTGGGCGAGGTGGCAGTACGCGCCGACGTACCACTCACCCGTCGCGAAGAAGACGATCTCGGGGTCGATGCGACGAGTGGTGAATCCGTTGCGGCCGGCCGACCAGTAGTCGATCTCGATGCGCTGGTGCTGGGCAGCCGCGTCGCGAACAACGCCGAGTTGTGACGGCTGGCTGACGTCGACGACGAGGTCGGGCAACTCGAGCGCGCCTTCGAGCTTTTCGAGCGCGGTCGCGAGCGGCCCGTTCGGGTCCGAGCCGGGCACCGCGAGCAGCGCGCGACCGGCCGCGAGCAACGCGAGGCCCTCGCCGGGTGAGAGTCGCAGCGGCCGATCGAAGTAGTCGGCGAGCCGGATCGTGACGCCGTCGTCGGCTTTGTCGACATCCACGTAGTCGCCCGGCGAATACGGCGGAACGCCGATCATCAGCACGAGGTCGAGGTCTTCGTCGAGCGTCTCGACCGAGACACCGAACCGGTCGGCGATTTCCGCCTTCGGTGTGCCGGGATTCGCGACGATCCACGGCACCAACGCCAGGATCCGCTGGATCTCGGCCCCGGCGACCGGACGCGGGCTCACGGTGCTTCTTTCACAACGCGTTCGAGCCAGGCGACGACGTCGGCGCGGAGATCGTCGGGGCTGACGACCTCGGCGTGTTCGAGGAATCCGAGGACGAACGCTGCGGAATGCCGCGCGGTTCGAGACGGCCACGTCGACGAGCACGCCTTCCTTCGTTTCTTCGACGACACCGGCGTCGGCACCGAGTTCGGCGATGAACGCGTCGGCGTTGTCGGCGTCGACGAGAACGCGCGCCGTCACCGGCGTTTCGTCACCGAGCAGCCAGGCGCGCGCTTCGACGTGCTCATCGGGCCGGAAGTCGTCGGGGACGTCGAACGCGTCGGCGGCGCCGAGCTCGACGTCGCCCTCGATGCGGTCGGCGCGGAACGCTCGGAGCGCATTGCGGTCGCGGTCGAGTCCGACGACATACCAGCGCCCGCGTTTCGACGAGAGGCCCCACACCTCGACCGTGCGCGTCCGGCCCCGGTGCGTGAAGGTCACGACGGACCGGTTGCGAAACGCTTCGAACAGGGTCGCCAGTGCCGGTGCGAGCGGCAGCGACGCGATCGGCGCGACGGCTTCGCCACCGAGTCCGCCGAGCTTCATCAGCGCGCCTTGCCCGGCCTCGTTCCCGAGCGAGACCGCGCTGACCGCGACGTGCAGGGCGGCGGTCTCTTCGGGCGTGAGGCCGAGGTCGCGCAAGTAGTAGTCGTCGGGATTGACGCGATACCCGACCTCTCCCCCGTCGCCGACGGCTTCGGTGGTGATCGGCACGCCCATGCCGCGCAGCGTTTCCTTGTCGCGTTCGAACGCGCGCCGGTACGCGGTGATCGGCTCGGGATAGCCGGCGACTTCGCGCACGATCTCGTCGCGCGTCAACGCATGCCGCGTGTCGAGCAGCAGTGCGAGCAGATTCAGGACGCGTTCGACCCGCGAAGGAGCGTCGGGCACCGGGTCAGGTTACGTGCTGCGCGGCGAGGATTCCGGCCGCCGATGCGCACTCGAACACCAGTGGATCATCGGCTGCGGGCCGCCCCATCGAGGACACATCGAGTCCGGCAGTGGCGAGCAACGCGACGATGTCGAGCGGATCGACGAGCTGGATGTCGTGCCGCGCCGACGATCGCGGCGGGCACGTCGACCGACGGTGGCGCGGCAACGGTCGCGGGGCGTTGCGTGCCGATATCGAGCATGGTGACGCTGTGGTGCGAGATGCCGCGGTGGCGCTCGCGCGGGTCGGCGGCGGAGGCGCGCAGCGTCGCGATCGGAGTCGCGTTGAGCGCGCCCGCTGCGTCGAGCGCGGCGCCGAGCTCTATCCCCGAGAATCCGAGTTCGGTGGCGGTGCCGACGCCGCCGGGCCCCGGTGCGACGACGATCGCATCGGTGTGCGCGAGCGTGAGCGCGTCGAAAATATTCACGGCTTCGAGGTCGCCGCCGAACGCTTGGCCACACGTGATCGTTCGGGCCAGGAGCTGTCGTTCGCGCAGCGCGGCGACGAGATCGGAGATCGCGATCGGCAGCGCGGCCTGATCGGTCATCACGTACGCGAGCGTCGCAGCGGGCGCGACGTGACGGAACGCGACCGCGACGGCGGCGAGTTGCGAGTGCAGTTCGCAGACGACCACGGGTTTCTTGCGGAGATCGGAGCGCTCGGCTCCGATCGCGTCGACGTCGAGCTGCACCGACGTGTAGCGGGTCTTCATGACGTGACCGGTTGCCGCGCCGACGTTGTCGTATTCGAGATTCCAGTGGACGACGTGCCACCCACCGGTGCCCAACCCGAGTTCGATTGCCGTCGTGTTGACGACGACCCGGTCTCCGGCCGCGGCCGGCGGCAGCACTTGCGTAAGCACGTACGCGGGCTCGGGCTCGCCGCGCCCGAGATCGACCGCGACGCGCTGCAACCCGGCGCGCTCGGACAAGATCGCAACGACGACGCCCGACGCGAACGTCGTCACAACGAAGCGATCAGCCGTTCCACGCGTTCGTCGCGGGATTTGAACGGGTCTTTGCACAACACCGTGCGCTGCGCTTGGTCGTTCAGCTTCAGGTGCACCCAGTCGACGGTGTAGTCGCGCTTGCGTTCCTTGGCACGCTTGATGAACGCGCCGCGCAAGCGGGCTCGCGTCGACTGCGGCGGCGTGTTCACCGCTTCGGTGATCTCGTCGTCGTCGACCATGCGATCGACCTTGCCGCGCCGTTCGAGCAAGTAATAGAGCGAGCGGGAGCGGGTGACGTCGTGGTACGCGAGGTCGAGCAACGACACGCGTGGGTGCGTCAACGGCAGGTCGCCGCGCTGCCGGTACTGCTCGATCAAGTGGTACTTGATCACCCAGTCGACTTCGGTGCGCAGTTCGAGCGGATCCTTCTCGAGATGCAGCATCACGTGTTCCCACATCTCGAGCGCTTGTTGCTCGAGGGGCGGGAGGCCGCGGCGCTTGGCGAAGCGCAACGCGCGGGTGAGGTACTCCTGTTGGATCTCGACCGCCGAGAGCTCGCGGCCGTTTGCGAGCCGAATCTTGCGGCGGCACGTGATGTCGTGGCTGATCTCGCGGATGGCGCGGATCGGGTTCTCGAGCGTGAGGTCGCGCCACGGTGATCCGTCTTCTTCGAGCATGCGCAAGATGATCGACGTCGCACCGACCTTCAAGAACGTCGCGTACTCGCTCATGTTCGAGTCGCCGACGATCACGTGCAACCGGCGGAAGCGTTCGGCGTCGGCGTGCGGCTCGTCACGCGTGTTGATGATCGGTCGCGACCGGGTTGTCGCCGACGACACGCCTTCCCAGATGTGTTCGGCACGTTGCGCGATGCAGTACATCGCGCCGCGCGCGGTCTGCAGCACTTTGCCCGCGCCCGCGTACATCTGCCGGGTGACGAGGAACGGGATCAGCACGTCGGTGAACTTCGAGAAGTCGCCTTCGCGCTCGACGAGATAGTTCTCGTGGCAGCCGTAGCTGTTGCCGGCGCTGTCGGTGTTGTTCTTGAAGAGGAAGACTTCGCCGCGTATCCCTTCCTCGCGCAAACGCTGTTCGGCGCTTTGCACGAGCCCTTCCAGGATGCGTTCGCCCGCTTTGTCGTGAACGACGAGATCGTGGATGGAATCGCATTCAGGTGTCGCGTATTCGGGGTGACTGCCGACGTCGAGATACAGACGGGCCCCGTTTTCGAGGAAGACGTTGCTCGAACGTCCCCACGAGACGACCCGGCGGAACAGATAACGGGCGACTTCGTCGGGGCTGAGACGGCGTTGCCCGCGCAGCGTGCAGGTGACGCCGTATTCGTTTTCCAGGCCGAAGATGCGGCGCTCCACGAGGACGGAGTGTAGGAGCCCCGAGTGTCGCCCGAGCGCCGTGGTCGTACACTCGGGTCGTGGCCGCCGTCCCGATGACCCGTTTGACATCGGTTTACGGGTCGTTTCGCGCGAATGTCATGGCCGCCCGCCTCGTCGACGAGGGCTTCGATGTGGAGTTGCGCGGCGCGCTCGAACAGCCCGTATTCGCTGACGGTCGGTGACATGGCGCGCATCGACGTCTACGTGCCCCACGACCAGGTCGACGAGGCCACGATGCTTTTGCTCGTCGACGAGGTCGACGAAGCCGACGAGATTCTCGACGACGACCGGCCGCCGCTCCGGCGCTACTCCGCGACCATGTGGTGGGCAGCCGCGGCCGTCGCTCTTCGTATTCGTCGCGGGCCCGGTGTTGTTGATCTGCGCTGGTACTGAGCGCGCGCGCCGCCGTTTATGCGAGCAGCTGCGTCAACTCGTCGTTCTTGATGCGTCGGAACGCGCGGCGCGGACGCGCCCGTTCCAACAACGCGACTTCGAGCTCGTCGGCACCGAGCGCGGCTTCGTCGGTGCCGAGGACTTTGGCACCGAGCTTCACGGCGTCGGCCAGGCTCATGTTCGGTTGGAACTGTTCCTTGAGCGCTTCGGTGATCTGTTCGGCTTGACCGCCGAGCACGGAGTAGTCCTGCTCGTCCATGACGACGCCGTCGTACAGCACGTGGTACAGCTGGGCACGGTCGTTGCTGTCGTCGTCGTAACCGACTTCGGCGATGAGCAACTCGACTTCGTACGGCTTGATTTCGTGCGTGAAGATCTGGTGCAGCGTCTGCGAGTACGAATTGGCGATCTCTTTGGCGCTGACGTCTTCGCGCGAATACGAGAAGCCCTTCAGGTCGGCGAAGCGAACGCCCGCGACACGCAACAGCTGGTATTCGTTGTAGAGACCGACCGCGGCAAACGCGATGCGGTCGTAGATCTCGCTGATCTTCTGCAGCGTGCGCGACGGGTTGTCGGCGACGATCAACACGCCGGGCTCGCATTCGAGCGCGAGCAGGCTCCGGCCGCGGGCGATGCCTTTCCGCGCGTAGTCGGCGCGGTCCTTCATCACCTGTTCGGGCGAGACGTAGAAGGGCATGCTCATTTGGTCTCACTCCCTCCGCGCTCGGCACCGTCGAGCAACGCCTGGCTGCGTTGGGCGACGTCATCGTCGGTCATCTGGCGGTACCCCTGGCCGTCGATCACCGCGACGGTCGGGAAGATCCGGCGAACGAGATCGGGGCCACCGGTCGCCACGTCTTCGTCGGCGGCCGCGAACAGCGCTTGGATCGCCAGGGCAACCGTTGCGTCGGCAGTCATGTCCTCCGACCACCCGGCCTTGATCCAGTTGCGCGCGTGCACGCTGCCGGAGCCGTTGGATTGGAAGTCTTGTTCTTCGTAACGGCCGCCGGTGACGTCGTACGAGAACACCCGGCCGCGGCGGCGATGGTCGTCGTAGCCGGCGAACAACGGCACGACCGCGAAGCCCTGCATCGCAGCCGGCAGGTTGGCGCGCACGAGCTGGCTGAGTTGATTGGCTTTGCCTTCGAGGCTCAGTGCGTCGCCTTGCACTTTTTCGTAGTGCTCGAGTTGCACTTGGAAGAGCTTCACCATCTCGACCGCGGGGCCGGCTGCGCCCGCGATCGCGACACCGGAGAGGTCGTCGGCCGGGAAGACCTTCTCGATGCGACGGCTTGCAATGAGATAGCCGGCAGTTGCGCGCCGGTCACCGGCCATCACGACGCCGTCGGCGAAACGCACCGCGACAACTGTTGTGCCGTGCGGAAGATCGAGCGGGCGCGGCGCTGGCGACGTTCGCACCGGGGAGCTGGTGCGGCGCGACGTGGCGCAGGAGCTCGGCGAACGACGGACCGGGATCGGTCATGGGCGTGAAGAGAGGAAGAGCAGGACGGTCGGACATCGGTGGCGGAGCCTAATGCTCGCCCTCAGCGAACCAGCGCCTCCACCCGCGCCCGGGCCATGACCACCGCTTCGTCGTCGCGGTCGAGGTAGTCGAGCAGCCGGTGGGCGAACTCCACGTCGTCACGCAGATCACCGATCGCGTTGTTACAACGGAAGCAGAGCAGCCCGCGGATCTTCCCGGTCACGTGGTCGTGGTCGACGTGGAGCGTGCGCTCTTCCGGCCGGGCCTCTTTGCAGATCGCGCAGACCCCGCCCTGCTCATCGAGCCGAGCGTCGTAGTCCTCGATCGTGATTCCGTACTTGCGGCGCAGGTGGCTAGTCGCGGTCGCTGCGGCTTTGCGATCGGGACGCTGCTTATAGGCGCGCTGCGCAGCTCGGTAACGCTCAGGGTTTGCTAGCTGCCATCGTCGGACCCGGTCGCGATTGGTCTGCGGGTCGAGTGCAGTCCGCGCTGCCTTCGCGGCGAGATTGCAAACCTTGCAATCGTTGCGATGGCCGTCGCGCATGCCGGCCGACTTGTAGAAGTCGTCGAGCGGTTTGATTTCACCGCAAACCTTGCACCGTTTCATGCAGGGATCGTACGAGTTGAGTGCGACAGCTACGCCGTTTGGACGTAACTACTGACCGCCCTTCTGGACGTACGAACGGACGAACTCCTCCGCGTTGTCCTCGAGCACCGAGTCGATTTCGTCCAGAAGATCGTCGATGTCTTCCTTCAGCTTCTCGCCGCGCTCGGATGACGCAGGGAGTTCGTCGACGACTTCCTCGCGCTCCTTGGGAGCCGGCTTCTTCTTGCGTTCTCGTTCCGCCATGACGACCTCCTGCGCACCTTCAACTCGCCGTCAATCGCTCGACGAGTTGGCGGGGTGTCGACACCTGATGCGAAGAGCTCGGCGACGTGCTCCTTGCTACCACGCGTCGGCTCCATCATCGGGATCCTTCGCAACGGATCGATCCCGACGTCGAGCACCAGGCTGTCCCAGTTCGCGGCGACCACCGAGTCGGCCCAGCGGGCGAGGCACGTGCCGCGGAAATACGCCCGGGTCGACTCGCGGTGGATCGGCCATCGCGTCGATGACTTCGTTCTCGTCGAGCAGCCGTTCGACCTTGCCCGCCGCGCACGAGCTGCTCGTAGAGCGACCGGTCCGGCCGCACGTCGTGGTATTGCACGGAGAGGAGCTCGAGCTTCGGGTCGTTCCATCGAGGTCGTCGCGTTCGGCGTAGGCCTCGAGCAGGTTCGAACTTGGTGACCCAGTCGAGCTGTCCGTCGAGCGACGACGGATCGGACTCGAGCGCGCTCAGCATCGCCTCCCACCGGTCGAGCACCATGGTTGCCGACGCTTCGCGGCCCGCACGCAGTCGAGCCCGCTCTCGTCGGCGTACTTGCGAGCCAGTCGCAGGAACTCCCACTGCAGCTCGATCGCGGTGCAGCGCCCGAGCGACGCGCGAGTCGACGGTCGCCGCCAACGTCGGGTCGTGCGAGACCGCCCGGATCGCGGCGACGGGCGACGAGATCGACAGGTCCTTGTCGATGAAACCGTCCTCGATCATCGCGAGCACGATCGCGGTCGTCCCGACCTTCAGGAACGTCGCGACCTCGCACAGGTTCGCGTCGCCGACGATCACGTGCAGCCGGCGGTACTTCTGCGGATCGGCGTGCGGTTCGTCGCGCGTGTTGACGATCGGGCGCTTCAACGTCGTCTCGAGCCCGACCTCCTCTTCGAAGAAGTCGGCGCGCTGGCTGATCTGGTAGTCGACGCGGTCGGCGCCGTTCTCGGAGCCGACCTTGCCCGCGCCGGTGAACACCTGACGCGTCACGAACCACGGAATGAGGTTGCGCACGAGCATCGCGAACGGCACGTTGCGATCGACGAGGTAGTTCTCGTGGCAGCCGTACGAGTTGCCCTTGCCGTCGCTGTTGTTCTTGTAGACGACGATCTCCTGGCCTGCGGCAACAACCGCCGCGCCGCCTCCATCGAACGGGCGAGGATGCGCTCCCCCGCCTTGTCGAACAAGCGTCGCTTCGAGCGGGTCGGCGCACTCGGGCGTCGAGTACTCCGGGTGCGCGTGGTCGACGTAGTAGCGCGCGCCGTTCGTGAGCACCGCGTTGACGAGATGGGTCTCGATCTCGGGCGGCTGCGCGCCGTCGCGCGCGAAGCCGCGCGCGTCGCGGCCCGGCGACTCGTCTTCGAAGTCCCAACCGATGCGTCGCTGTTCGACGTAGCCGTTGATCAGCAGGCTGCGACGCGACGACCGGATTCGGATCGGGCGCGCCCCGCAACGCGACGCCGTATTCGGTCTCGATACCGACGATCTTCGGCACGGCCACGGCGTCATCCTACCGGCGGGGTGCGCCGATCGGGCCTGCGTTCTAGAGGTACTGACCGGTCGTGACCCGCTCGATCTGGCGACCACCCTTGTCGTTGTCGCCCTCGTTGACGATCGTGCGGACGTAGACGATGCGCTCGCCCTTCTTGCCGGAGATCTTCGCCCAGTCGTCGGGGTTCGTCGTGTTCGGCAGGTCTTCGTGCTCGCGGAACTCCTGCTTGATCGACTCGAGCAGGTCGTCGGTGCGGATCCCGCGCTCGCCGCCGGCGATCGTGCGCTTGATCGACAGCTTCTTCGCGCGCCGCACGATGTTCTCGATCATGGCGCCCGACGAGAAGTCCTTGAAGTACAGGGTCTCCTTGTCGCCGTTCTGGTACGTCACCTCGAGGAACTTGTTCTCGTCGCCGATCGCGTACATCGCGTCGACCGCCGTCGTCGATCATCGACCGCACCGCGCTTCTCGGGGTCGCCGCCCGCGCGCTTCAACTCGTCCTCGGCGATCGGGAGCGTCGTGGCGAGGTACTGCGTGAAGATCTGCTTCGCGCTGTCGACGTCGGGCCGCTCGATCTTGATCTTCACGTCGAGCCGGCCGGGACGCAGGATCGCGGGGTCGATCAGATCCTCGCGGTTCGACGCGCCGATCACGATCACGTTCTTCAACGCCTCGACGCCGTCGATCTCGGCGAGCAGCTGCGGCACGATCGTCGATTCGATGTCGCTCGAGATGCCGGTGCCACGCGTGCGGAACAGCGAGTCCATCTCGTCGAAGAACACGATGACGGGGTAGCCCTCTTCGCTCTTCTCGCGCGCCCGCTGGAAGATCAGCCGGATCTGGCGCTCGGTCTCGCCGACGTACTTGTTCAGGAGCTCCGGGCCCTTGATGTTCAAGAAGTACGACTGCGCCGACGTGTTGCCGGTCTTCTCGGCGACGCGCTTGGCGAGCGAGTTGGCGACGGCCTTGGCGATGAGCGTCTTGCCGCAGCCCGGCGGGCCGTACAGCAGGATGCCCTTCGGCGGCTGGAGGTCGTGCTCCTTGAACAGGTCGCCGTAGAGGTACGGCAGCTCGACCGCGTCCTTGATCATCTCGATCTGGTCGTCGAGGCCGCCGACGTCGTCGTAGGAGACGTCGGGGACCTCTTCGAGCACGAGCTCTTCGACCTCGGGCCGCGGCAGCTTCTCGAGCAGCAGGCCCGAGCGCGCCTTCCATCAGCAGGTGGTCGCCGGCCCGCAGCTTCTCGTGCAACAGCTCGTCGGCGAGCTCGCACACGCGCTCTTCGTCGGCGCGGCCGACGACCATGGCGCGCGTGCCGTCGGCCAGCAGTTCCTTGAACGTGACGATCTCGCCCGCCGAGATCGGAGTTGCGCGCGAGCACGACGTTCAGCGACTCGTTCAGCACGACCTCTTGACCGCGCTGCAGCTCCTTCGACCTCGAGCTCGGGATGCACCGCGACGCGCATCTTGCGGCCGGCGGTGAAGATGTCGACGGTGCCGTCGTCGTTCGTGCCGAGGTACGTGCCGTACGCCGACGGCGGCATCGTGAGCTTTTCGACCTCTTCGCGCAGCGCCGCGATGTGCTCGCGCGCCTCTCGCAAGGTTGCCGACAGCTTCTCGTTCTGGGAGACGGCCTGGGCGAGCTGGCCCTTGGTCTCGAGCAGCCGCTCTTCGAGCGTCCGCACGCGCTTGGGCGCGTCCTGGAGACGTCGCCGCAGGACGACGACCTCTTCCTCGAGTCCCTTGATGCTCTCTTGGAGCTGATCGACCTGAGCCTCGTACTCGGTCAGCCGTCGCTCGTGCTCGGAAGCCATTGAGCGACACCTCCTCGGTCGATGGCGACCCTAGTCCCGTGTTCAGGCCGGCACTGCGCGCATCCGATACGTTCTCGAACGGTGCCGAGTGGTCCCGGCCCGGTTCTGGATTTGTCACTCGGGATGTGATAAATTGCGTGATGCAACGCCTCGTTTGCCGTTCATTCGACTCTCCGAGCCAGAAAAGTGAGGACCTCCGATGAAGGTCTGGATCGACCAGGATCTCTGCACCGGTGACGGGCTCTGCGAGGAGATCGCGCCCGCCGTGTTCACCCTGCTCGACGACGGTCTCGCCTACGTCAAAGAGGGCGACAAGGTCTTCTCCGACCCGGGCGGCGCCGAGGGCCTCGCCAACATCCCCGACGGCATGCTCGACGCGGTCGTCGAGTCGGCCGAAGAGTGCCCCGGCGAGTGCATCTTCATCGAGGCTGAGTAGCTCTCTGTTCGGACGCTTTCCGCCGCCAGAGCGGCGAACGGACCGAACACGTTCACTCGACCAGGCACGCGCCGGTGTCGACCTGAGCGTGCGTCGCCGTCCGCCTGCTGCCAACACGGGCGTGACCTCTTCGTCGGTGAGCGCGTAACTCGTCGCCGCTCCGGCCGGGGTCGATCGCGAACGCGACGCCCGATCACCGCGCCGCGCGTGTCGACGAGCGCGCCGCCGGAATCGCCCGGGCGCGAGCGCGGCCGCGAGCACGAACACGTGCCGGCGGCTCGTCGCGGTGCGGTAGATGTTCGTACCGACCGCGAGGATCTCTTCGCCGATGCGCGCCGGCGCCACGACGAGTGGTCCGCCGCCCGGATGGCCGTACACCGCGCCGGTGTCGCCGACGTGACCGGTCGCCATCGGCAGCGGCGCGCGCGGTCAAGCTCGGCACCGACAGCACCGCGAGGTCGCGCACCGGGTCGAAACCGATGACGGTCGCGTCGTGCTCGGTGCCGTTCGCGTCGATGACCGATGTCGAACGCTCTCCCGCGACCACGTGCGCGTTCGTGACGACGATGCCCGGCGCCGCGACCCAACCGCTCCCCGTCCTGGATCTCGCTGCACGCGTGCCCCGTGATCTTCACGATCGAGCGCCGCGACCGCCGCGTCGACCGCGGCCGGCATCGAGTTCGGCGGTGGTCTGCCCGGATTCGGGCGGCGATGTCGAGCGGCCCGAGCGCCGACGGGTAGGGCGCGTCGGAGATCGCGAGGTCCCCACGCCGCGAACTGCGCGGGCTGGCGTCGGCGCGAGTCGCTGGATCGGGCCACGACCCACGAACCACGCGCCAACCGCGCGGGCCAGCCCTGCGCGGTCGCCAAGCGACGGGATGACCATCCACATCAGCACGAGCAGGCCGAGCGCACCCGACGGCCGCGCCCGCGATGCGGTCCCAGAGCGGCAACGGGCTCGGACCGGGAACACCCGGTGCACGAGCGAGACCGATCAGCGAGGCCGAACGCCTGCCCGATCGATCGCGACGCAGGAACGAGGAAGAGCAGCGCGACGCCGATGCGATCGTCGGCGTTCGTTCCACCGAACGCGTGACGACCTGCGGGACGAAGTTGCACGCCGATCGCGAGCCCGGTGAACGACCCCGGCCCACGCGAACACGCGGGCGACGAGGCCGAGGCGCCAGCCTCCGACCCCGGCGCCGACCGCGGCCGCGAGGATCGCGACGTCGAGTGCGTTCATTCGCCTCCGGGGTCGGTCTGCGGATCGTCGGCGAGGCGGCGGGCGACGGTGAGGAAGCCCGTGTGCGCGACCATGCGGTGATCGGGCCGGATCGACTGGCCCTCGACGTGCCACGTCGCGGTGCAGCACCTCGAGCGACTCGATCATCGCGAACGGCGCCGACGACGAGCTCTTCGCGCGAGCCGCCCGACCTGCAGGATCGTCGGCAGGTACGCGAGCAGGATGCCGCCCGGTACGCAGCGCCTCGGCCGCGTGCTTCACGACGCGCCACGGTTCGGGCAGGTCGAGCACGACGCGATCGACGTCGCGTTCGTCGATCCCCTCGTAGACGTCGCGCACCTGAACGTCGAGCGGTACGTCGGGACCGAGGAATCCGTGCACGTTCTCCAGCGCCCGCGCCGCGAAGTCGTCGCGGATCTCGTAGCCGGTGACCGATGCCCGGTCGGACCGACGGCGCGCAGCAAGCGCGTCGTCAGCGCGCCCGAACCGACACCGGACTCGAGCACGCGCGCGCCCGGGAAGATGTCGGCGAGCATGAGGATCGGCCCGAGGTCCTTCGGATAGATCACTTGCGCGCCGCGCGGCATTTCGAGCACGTATTCCGACAGCGTCGGGCGCACCGCGGTGAGCCGGGCGCCGCGCGTCGTGCGGACGGTGATGCCGTCGGCGCTGACCGATGAGTCGTCGTGGTTCGACGATGCCGGCGTGGGTGTGGAACTGGCCGCCCGCGGCGAGGATGATCAGGTGGCGCCGCTTGCGGTTGTCGACGAGCAACACGCGATCGCCCACAGCGAAGGGACGCGCGCTCACGATGTCTGCACTCACGGGGATCGGCGCGCCCGTTGCCCGGGCCCGCATACGGCAGAACGCACACACTTCCGCCGGCGTCGGCGCGCCGCACGATATGCACGGCATGCAGCTCGTCGCGCGCTTCGTCGACCTCGCCGAGGAATCGCTCGTGGGCGCGCTCGAGGAAGCCGAACACGAAGGCTGCCTTCGACGCCCGGCGAGCGCTCCTCGATCTCGTTCAGCGCGTTCCTTGTAACCGAGGTGGCGATTGCCGACGGCCATCGGGCATTCCTCGACGATGTAGTCGATGCCTGTGAGAACGCAGTACGCCGCCAGCTCGCGCTCGCTCAGACGAATGAGCGGCTTGACCTTGCGCGCGAAGCCGGGCGCAGCCGGCAGCACCGGATGCTGGCGGCCGAGGATAGCTCGTCTCCCACCGCAACACGTTCCCGAAGAGCACGGCCGCTTCGTCGTCGAGGTTGTGCCCGGTCGCGAGCACGTCGTAGCTGTTGTCGATCGCGGTCTCGATTGAAGATGTGGCGCTTCGACAGCCCGCACGCCGAACACGGCGCGCGTTTCGCGGCACGCGAGCCTTCCGGAACGTCGAAGCCGTACGTCGCCGGAAGTCGACTTCGAGCAGAGGCCAGCCGTGCTCGCGCGCGAACGCGCGTGCGTATTCGACCCGACTCGTCGGAGTACTCGCCGATGCCGAGCCCGACGTACAGGCCGTCGGCTTCGTAACCGAGGCTCGCGCAGCAGTGCCCAGAGGCCGAGCGAGTCCTTGCCGCCGGACACCGCGACGAGCACGCGCTCCCCGGGCTCGATCATGTCGAAGTCGTCGATCGCGCGCCGCACCTGCTCGCCGCAGTGCCGGACGAAACAGTCGCGGCAGAAGCCTGCGTTGTGACGCCGCACGTCGATCACCGCGGGCGCGCGGCACCGCCGGCATTTCATTCGGATCCACCCGAGATCACGGGCCGGATCTCGACGACGTCGTCGTCGACCAAGCGCTCGTCGTGTGTGGCGAGCGTGTCGTTGCGGATCACGAGCACCGACTCCGGTACGAACTCCAGGTCGCGAAGCAGCTGACCGACCGTTTTCGGCGCCGGGATGTCGATCTCCCGCTTGGGATTGCGCAAGACGACCTTCATGGCGCCCGCCAGCGTACCGGCGGCTACTTCGGCGGAGGACCCGTCACGATCTCGAAGATGTCGCCCGGCTTCACGAGAGTGCGATACAGCACCTCTTCGTCGTTATGCGCCATCCGCCGCAGGGTGCGTATCCCCGCGGCCACGATCGCAAGCGTGAGCCAGGCGCGTCGAACCGCCGACCCCGCGCCGGAACCCGAGTCGCATCGCCCGTTGCAACAGCGCTTGGAACATCAGATGCGCCTGATCTCGAGCACCATTTGGCGCTTCTTGCCCCGCCGCTTACCCAACCAGTAGGTGGCGATGATCGTCACGACCACGACGGCAACGCCGATTGCCACGGCCGGCATCTTGGCTTGCTCGACGCGCTCGTCGACGTCGCCGCGCAACTCCCGGAACTTCGCCTCGATGTCGTCGCGCGAGATCTTCTTGTCGGGAAGCGTTTCTGTCGGCGCGCGTTTGCTCATGTTTCTGCGCTCTTTCTCTTGGCGCTTCTCTTCCGGCGGGCCGCCCAAATTACGTACGCCGCGAGGGCCGAGACGACGACGACGGCCAGATACGGCACCCACGACCAGTTGCCGGTCAGGTGCGGGTGCGTCTGTTCCTGTAACAGGCGCAAGAGACCGACCTCGGCGAACAACGCGCCGATCCCCATGAGGAACGCGCCGACAAGGCCCCAGAACGCGTAATGGCCGAGGCCCTTGATGGGCTCGATCGTTTCTTGTTTCGCGTACGCGACGACCAGCTCACGTAGCTCGCGGATCGTCTCCTGTGGGTCGTCGGCCAACGAGCATCCCTTCGAACTGGCGGCTGGGCAGTCTCGCCGTGTACCGCGGGGCGGTGCAAGGCGAAGTACTCCTTTTGTTGCGTCCTCATGGAGACGGGACGAGTGTGCTCGGATCGACCGCAGCCGGATACGTGGCAACTGCGTGGGCTACTGCCGCTTGGAGCGCCTGCCCGCCTGACTCCGAGAAGTTCCCATTGGCAATGAATGCGAAACGTGGATGCGCCCCGGTGTCGATGGTTCCCGAGAGCGCGACCACTCCGTCGATGGAGCCCGTCTTGGCTCGCAGCACGCCCGCGAGCGGGTCGCCGTGGAAGCGGGCGGCGAGGGTCCCGGTGTGGGCGGCGACGGGAAGGCCGGCGTCGATCGCCTGGAAACGCGGCTCGCTCATGCGATCCACGACCGCAAGCAACGCCGTGCACGTCACCCGGTCGTCGGGCGCGAGCCCCGAGCCGTCGTGCAGCACGACATGCGCGGTCGGGACCCCGAGCGCCGCGTCGATTTCGAGGATCACCGCCGCTCCGGCTGCGGTACTGCCGTTGTGTGCGTGCACGTGTCCGATCTCGCGGGCGAGCATCTCGGCCGTGTAGTTGTTGCTGTCGGTCAGCATCTCGCCGATGATCGCCGAGAGCGGCGCGGAGTCGACGTGCGCGACCACGCGCGCGATTCGCGGGCGCGGTCGTATGCGCGATCGAGCCGTTCACCGTGACGCCGCGTGCGCGCAGCTTCGTCTCGAGTTCCTGCGCAGTGACGACGGCTGGATCGGGATCGGCTTCGGTGTGCGACGCGTTCGGTTCGTAGCCGCGGTCGACGGTCAGCGCGCCGAGCGATCCCGCTTCGCCTTCGGGGACGTAGTTCGACTTCCAGTCGGGAACGGAGCGGGCGCTGTCGTAGCGCGTGTCGTCGACGAGCAGATTGCCGGTGACATTTTTGATGCCGCTCGCGGCGATCGCCGATGCGAGATCGTCGAGTTTGGTGAACGGCGCCGGCGCGGTCGGGCTCGTCGAGATCACAGGATCGCCGCCACCGACGATGACGAGATCGCCTTGCAGCGTGCCGCCGTTGACCGCACCCGTCGTGACCGCTTGCGTCGTGAAGTGCGCGTTCGGCGCCGAGCACGTCGAGCGCGGCGAGTGACGTGAGCAACTTCGCGTTCGAGCCGGGCTGGAACGACGTGCTCCCTCCGCTCGCCACCGAGGTAATCGGACCGGCGGCGTCGTCGACCGCGACGCATCCGGCGTTCGGCGCGTACGCGGCGCTTACGGCCGCACCGAGCCGGGCGTCGGTGACCGCGCCCACGAACAGCGCCGGCACTCGCCGCGCCGACCACAGGGGCGTGTGCGCCGGCGGCCGGGGCGGTGTCGTTGCGGCCGCGGCCGGCGCGGCAGGTGGCCGGGCCGCGAGAAAGACGACGACCGCGCCGACGAGGCAGAGCACCGCGAGCACGCGTACGACGACGCGGCCGCGTTTCGTCACGCGAGCCCGCGCGCGGCGCGCCACTGCGCATCGCGCCAGAGGTGCGCGAGCGCGGCCACCGCCCGGTTCGCGCTGGGATAACACACGCGTCCCGTCGCGCGCACCGTCGCGGGACCGGCGTTCTCGGGATCGGCGATCGCGAGTTCGGTCGCGGTCAGGATCGGTTTCCCGGTGGCGTCGGAAATTTCGGCGGCCGCTTGCGCGAAACGCGCGTCCTGGCGTTCGTGATACGCAACGATCCGTTCGAGCCCGTGTTCCGGATAGAACGGGCCGTTGCGCATCAACCGCGCTTGGTTCGACTGGATGCCGAGGCCGAGATACACGATCGCGTCGACGTCGGGATGCTCGGCGACCATCTGCATGACTTCGGGAATCGTGTCGCGGGTCTCGCCGCCCGCGAAGTCGATCGGGTTGTTGCGGCTCCAACGGGGCGGCAACTTGGTGTCGATCGCGGCGCGCAGGTCGTCGGGCAGCGGCGCGAGCGTCGAGCGAACCGGTGCGAACGATCGCGTCGGCGGTGACGACGCCCCAACCGCCGGCGGTTGTAAGCACCGCGGTGCGCGGGCCGTCCGGCCGCGGCTGCGTCGCGAACGTCGCCGCCGCCTCGAACGCTTCTTCGATGGTTGCGGCGAGCCGGATTCCTGCTTGCGCGCACATCCCCGTCGAACACGCGGTCGTCGGACGCCAGGCTCCCGGTGTGGCTCGCCGCCGCGCGTTTGCCGCCGCTGGTCGTTCCGCCCTTGACGAGTACGACGGGTTGCCGGCGCACGACGTCGCGCATCCGGGCGAAAAACGCGGCGCCGTCGGCCACGCCCTCGACGTACGCGAGTCCGACCGCGCTCGCCGGATCGTCGGCGTACCAATCGAGATAGTCGGCGACGCTCACCGCGGCCGCGTTGCCTGCGCTCACGGCGCGGCTGACGCCGACGCCGGTTTGCACCGCCCAGTTCTGGAACGACGAAACGAAGTTCCCGGATTGGCTCGCGATCGCGATGCGACCGGCCGGCGGATACGGAGCGACGATCTGGGCGCAAAGCTGCGACGGCGTCGACACCACGCCTTGTCCGTTGGGGCCGGCGAGCACGATGCCGAGTTCGTCGGCGAGCGCGACGAGTTCTCGTTCGGCGCGGCGGCCCTCGTCACCCGCTTCGCCGTAGCCCGCGCTCGTCAGGAACGCGGCGCGTACTCCGCGCCGCGCGCACGCGCGCAGCAGTTCCATGTTGGCGGCCGCGGGTGTGCATACGAACACGAGGTCCCACGGCCCTTCGGGAACGTCGTCGATGCTCGGCACGGTGTCGACGCCGAGCACGGGCGTGCCTTCGAGATTCGTCGCCGCCGACGCGTCCGGCGTAGCCCGCCGCGAGAATGTTGTGCAGCGCGACGAACCCGAACTTGCCGGGATGCGTCGACGCGCCGGCCACGATCACGCCGCGCGGTTCGAACAAGGCGCGGAACTGTTCGTCGGTCGGTCGAGTGCGGTGAGCGGTCGCCGCGGTCGCCGCGGTCGTTTCACTCGATTCGATTTCGACGAGCGCGTCGACGGCAACCGGCCGCCCGTCGACGACGATCAACGGGTTCACGTCGACCGATGCAATGCTGGCGTCGGATTCGGCGAGCCGCGACAGTCCGAGCACGACCGCGCGCAGCGCCTCGCGTTCGACCGCCGGTTCGCCGCGGAATGGTCCCGAGCAACGTCGTGCGTCGCGAGGCTGTCGATGAGGTCGTCGGCGTCTTGGTCTGAGACGGGCACGACGCGGAACGCGACGTCGGCGATCGCCTCGGCGAGCACGCCGCCGATACCGAGCATCACGCACGGCCCGAACTGCGGGTCGCGCACGATGCCGGCAATGAGCTCACGGTTGCCGCGCACCATCGGCGCAATCAGCAGTTCGACCCGGCCGTCGGCGGGCGTCGCCGACTTCAACAACTCGGCGGCCGCGACCCGAACGGCAATGTCGTCGGCGAGGCCGAGCCGTACGAGGCCGCGTTCGGTCTTGTGCGCGATCGTTTCGCCGCAGAGCTTCACGACGACCGGATAGCCGATGTCGTTCGCGGCCGCGACCGCGCCTTCGGGATCGGCGGCAGTGCGCTCGTCGAGCACGGGCACGCCCGCGCGCGCGAGCAGTTCTTTCGACGCGGCTTCGGACAACGTGGGCACGATCGCCCACGCTACCGGCCGGTTCCGGCCGAACTCGATCAGACCGCGCTCGAGCGGCCCTTCCAGTACTCGTCGCGCAGCACCCGCTTCAGCAACTTGCCCGAGTCGGTACGCGGCAACGCGTCGCGCACTTCGTACTCACGCGGCTGCTTGTACCGCGCCAACCGCGACTCGACGAACGTGCGCAACTCGTCGAGGTCGAGCATGCCGTCGGGCTTGGGTTGCACGATGGCGTGCACCCGCTCGCCCCACTCGTCGTCGGGGATACCGAACACGGCCGCGTCGAGCACCGCCGGATGCGCGTACAACACTGCTTCGATCTCGGCCGGATAGATGTTGACGCCGCCCGAGATGATCATGTCCTTTTTGCGGTCGCAGATGTAGACGAACCCTTCGTCGTCGACATACGCGACGTCGCCGACGCTCTTCCACTCGGTGTCGTCGAGTTCGGTGAGTTGCTCCGACGTGCGGTGGTAGCCGTCCATCGCGAGACCGGTGCTCACGAACAACTCGCCCGGTTCGTTGACGTCGGCGACACTCCCGTCGTCCTTCACGATCCTGATCTCGATGCCGCCGTAGGGCTTGCCGCAACTGCCGGGCTTGCGCAGCTGATCTTCCGGCTTCATCACCGTGTCGACGCCCAACTCTGTCGAGCCGTAGACCTCGTACAAGAACGTGGTGCCGAGCTTGTCGAACACTTCTTGCTTCAACGCGTACGGCACCGGCGCCGCGTTCGCGATGAGGCAAATCATCGACGACATGTCGGCCTTCGCGATTTCCTCGTCGGGCAACGACACGATGCGCTTCAACTGCGTGGGCGCCGAGAAGGAGTTCGTGACGCGGTGTTGAGTGACGAGTTGCAACCAGCGCGACGCGTCGAACTTTCGTAAGACGACGATCGGCGCGCCGAGCGTGTGCGCCATCGACGCGAACGCCAGCGGGCCCGAGTGGTACAGCGGCCCGGTTGTGAGGTGAACCGAGTTCTCGTGCAACAGGTTCAGTTCGGCGAGGAGCGCGAACACGATCTGGCGGTCGGTGCGCGTACGGAGCGCGCCTTTCGGTTTGCCGGTAGTTCCCGACGTGTAGATCATTGCCGCGCCCGCTTCGCTGCTCGGTTCGATCTCCGGTTCTGTCACCGGTTGTCCGGCGATCACGTCGTCCCAGTTCCGGAACTTGTCACCGGCCGGCGCGTCGCCGCCGAACACGACGATGGCGCGCACCTTCGGGAGCTGGTCGTGCACCTCGGCGATGAGTGGCGCTTGTTCGGCGTCGATGACGACAACCGTCGCGTCCGAGTTGTCGACGACGTATTGCATCTCTTCGGCGTTGAACCGGTACGACAGCGGCACCGCGACAAGATTCGTCTTGCGCGCCGCGTGAATCGTCGTGATGACTTCGAGCGAATTCGGGCCGCACCACACGAGCCGTTCGCCCGATTGCGCGCCGGTTGCGAGGAGTCCGTGCGCGAGCTGGTTCACCGCGTCGTTGAGTTCCCGAAACGTTGTGCTCGAGGGACGCGCACCGCCGCTTTCGTCGACGATGACCGCCGGACGGTCGGGCATGTTCTGCGCGTGGACAGCGATGACATCGAGCGGTGCAGCCATGCCCGGAGGCTAGGCGGCGCCGATAGGCTCCGGGAGGTGCGGACGTAGCGGAGCCACGGACGGCGCAGCGAGGGAGCCATATGACTGCGCGCTCGTTCGCCGCTGAGGGGCATCGTCGAAGGCTTCTACGGCACCCCGTGGTCGCACGGGCGCGCCTCGACGCGATCACCTTCCTCGCGCCGCGTGGCATGAACGCCTACGTGTACGCACCCAAGGACGATGCCAAGCACCGGACCGAGTGGCGCACGCCGTACACGAAGGCCGAACGCGACGACTTCTCGGCGTTGGCCACGCACGGTCGGGATGCCGGTGTGCGCTTCGGGTTCGCGATCTCCCCGGGTCTCGACATCGAATACGAATCGCCGACCGACCGCGAAGTCCTCTTCGCCAAGCTCGCCGGGTTGCGCGACGCCGGCGTCGACTGGTTCCTCCTCCTCGTCGACGACATCCCCATGCAGTCGGAGTTGGCACCGCGCCAGGCCGATCTCGGCACATGGCTGCGTTCGCAATTTCCCGACGCCGCGTTCACGGTCTGCCCGACCGAATACGTCGGCACGCGGCCGTCGCCGTATCTCGCCGAGCTCGGCAAGGGCCTGCCCGCCGATGTCGACCTGATGTGGACCGGGCCGACGGTCTGTTCGCCCGCGATCACTGTCGAGCGATGCGAAGGGATGGGCCGACGCGGTCGGCGACCATCGCGTGATCGTGTGGGACAACTATCCCGTGAACGACGCACTCATGACCCGCTCGCTCCACCTGGGCGCTTATCGCGGACGTGATGCCGGACTCGCCGACGTGGTCGGCGGCGTGCTGTGCAACCCGATGACGCAGCCGCATGCGTCACTGGTCGCGCTCGCGACGGCGATGGACTTCTTCGCGCGCGCCCGACGACTACGACGAAGACGGTTTCGTGGCAACGCACGATCGTCGACCTGGGCGGCGCACAGGCGAACGAACTGGCGACACTCGCACGCGCCTGCGCCGACGGCCCGCTCGCGCTGCCGAGTGAGCTCGATCTGGCGCGCCGCGTCGCAGAACTCGAAGCCGTGCTCGACACGCCCGCGTGCGACGAACACGTCACGGCCCTCGTCGAAGAACTGCGTGCCGCCCGAGCCCTGCCGGAAAGGCTCGTCGGCGACGCGCTGGCCGAGGAATGCGCGCCGTGGGCCGCGCGTGCACGCGTCGAGGCCCAGGCCGGCCTGGCCGCCCTTCGTCTGATTGACCAGGTCAAGGCCCCAAATGTCGATCCGGAGCGCGCAATGCACCATGCGTTCGCCGTTCTCTATTTGTGGAGCGGCGCGCGTGCCGATGGAGAGGTCGTGTACGGCCCTCGGTTCGCGCTCTATACGCCTGTGATCCAGCTCGCCGATGGCGCGCCCGGTCTCGACGCGGCCGCGGCCGTGCGCGAGAACGCAAACGCGATCGACGCGCTGTGCCGGCTTGCGCTGGCGACGTACGACCGGTGGCGCGTTGATGCGGGGCGGCAAGCAATGACTGCACCGCACGTCTCGGTCGTGATGCCGGCGTACAACGAGGCCGAGATTCTCGAAACCTCGGTGAAGGAAGTCGTCACCGGTTTGCGCGAGCGGGGCGAATCGTTCGAGGTGCTGATCGTCGAGAACGGATCGACCGACCGCACGCTACGCTCATCGCGCAAGAGGTCGCGGTCGCAGCTTCCCGAGGTGCACGTCGAGCACCGCGCCGATGCCGACTACGGGCGCGCGCTGCGGCACGGTCTCCTCGCGGCAACCGGAGACGCGGTCGTGAACTTCGACATCGACTACTTCGATCTCGACTTCCTCGACGCCGCGGTCGCGCAGGTGCTTGGTCCCGGCGGCCCCGCGATCGTCGTCGGCTCGAAGCGCGCGCGCCGGCGCGCAGCGACACCCGCGTCCCGTTGCGCAAGCTGGCGACCTGGACGTTCAGCACGATCCTGCGCGTCGTGTTCGGCCTGAAGGTCTCCGATACGCACGGCATGAAGGCGATGCGCCGGGCCGCGGTCGAGCCGGATACGCCGAGCAGTGCTTCTCGGGCCAAGACCTCTTCGACACCGAGCTCATCCTGCGCGTCGAGCACGCCGGGCTCGGCACCGGCGAGATCCCGGTCGCGGTCCACGAGCTGCGACCGGCCCGCAGCTCGTTCCTCTCGCGTGTACCCCGTACGCTGCGCGGACTGTGCAAGCTGCGTCTCGCGCTGTGGAAGGAACGCCGAGCCCGCTGACGCTCGCGTGCGCCCGCATCGTCAACGGTGAGGGCGGCATTCCGGCTCGCCCGGCTTGGATCACGATTGCCGACGGCCGCATTGTCGCGACCGGTCTCGGCGCGGCACCCGCCGACGCCATCGATCTCGGCGACGCGTTGTTCGCGCCCGGCTTCGTCGACCTGCAGGTCAACGGCACCGGAGCCGTCGACTTCGCGAGCGCGACCGTCGAGGAGATCGTCGGCGCGGTCGACAGGCTCGGTGGCCGGTGGCACGACGGGGTTGTTGCTGACGATCTGCAGCGCGCCGCTCGACGCGTACGACGCGATGCTGGCGCGGGCCGCGGACGCGCGCGCGCCAGCGCCCCGACGTCGTGCTCGGCGTGCATCTCGAAGGCCCGTTTCTCGGCGGCGCGCCCGGCGCCCATCCGCCCGAGGTGCTGCGCGCAGCCGACCTCGACGTTTCTGGCACACGTCGCGACACGTACGGCGATCTCGTGCGGATGGTCACGCTCGCGCCCGAAGCCGATCCCGGGTTCGCGCGCGACCCGCATGTTGACGCGAACGCGGCGTGGTGGTCGCGCTCGGGCATTCGACCGTCGACTACGAAGGTGCACTCGCGGCCGCCGACGCGGGCGCCCGGATGGTCACGCACCTCTTCAACGGCATGGGCGCGTTGCATCACCGTGCGCCCGGGCTCCCGGGCGCCGCGCTCGACGAACCGCGGCTCGTGCCATCGGTCATCGCCGATTTCGTGCACGTGCATCCAGCGCTCGTGCAGCTCGCGCTGGGCGCGCGGCCCGACGCGGTGCTCGTGACCGACGCGGTGCGCTCCGGACGACCGACGCCGCTATCTCGCCGACGGCACGCTCGCGGGCTCGACGCTCACGATGGAGTGCAGCGCGTGCGCAACGTTGCGTCGCTCGGCATCCCGCTCGCGCGCGCGATCCGGTACGCGACCGCGAACCCGGCCCGCGTGCTCGGTGTGCACGACCGCGGCCGGATCGCGCCCGGCGCCCGCGCCGATCTCGTCGCACTCGACCCCGAAACGCTCGCCGTGCGCTCGGTATGGATTGCGGGGCGCTCGCGCAAGTGAGCGATGCCAAGGTCGCGCTGTTCGTCACGTGCGTCGCCGATCAGGTGTATCCCGACACGGCCGCGGCGACCGTGCGCGTGCTCGAAGCCGCCGGCGTCGAGGTCGTGTTTCCGCGCGCTGCAGACGTGCTGCGGCCAGCCCGCGTATCACCGCGGGCGAGCCCGGAGCCGCGGCGCGCCTCGCCCGCCATCAGCTCGACGTGTTCGCGCGGCTTCGACGCGGTCGTGGCACCCAGTCGGTTCGTGCGCGGCGATGGTGCGTCACCACTATCGCGAGCTGCTACCCGACGAGGCTGTGCGCGGTCGACGCTCTCGCGGCCCGCACCTTCGAGCTCACCGCAATATCTCGTCGACGTGCTCGGCGTCGACGACATCGGCGCGCGCGTCGACGCGACGGTCACGATGCACGACGCGTGCCACGGCCTGCGCGAGCTTGCGGACTCGCATCCGAACCTCGGCGTCTGCTCGAACAAGCGGGCGCGACGATCGTCGAGATGACCGAATCCGATACCTGCTGCGGGTTCGGCGGCGTGTTCTCGCTGCAGTACCCGGAGGTCGTCGACCCAACTCGCCGACACCAAGCTCGGCGCACGCGCGCGACGACGAACGCCGACTATCTCGTGAGCACCGATCTCGCGTGTTTGATGCACCTCGGCGGCCGGCGCGCACGGCGACACGGGCCCGAACTCGTCCACATCGCCGACCTGCTCGCGTCGGGACTTCCATGATCGTCAAACGCCACCAACTGTTGGCCGAGAAAAGAGCGTGTGACGCTCGTTTTCCTGCCAAACCCGCGGGCGGTGCGTCGTGAGCGGGCACGACATCACCACGCCCGGCCGCGACTTCCACGAACGGGGCGCGGTCGCGGTCGGCGACGAACACCTGCAACACGCGCTGCGCAACCTCGACGTCCGCCTCCGCACCGCGGCGGAAGTCGCGGCCGCCCACCCGGACTGGAAAGACCGGGCCGCGGCGATCCGCCGCGAGACGCTCCGCGACCTCGACGGTTGGCTCGACCGCCTCGAACACGCGCTGACGGCCAACGGCGTGCACGGTGCACCGCGCAGTCGACGCCGGACGACGCGCGCGCGAGATCGTGCTCGACATCGCCCGCGGCACGGACGCGCGCACTGTCGTCAAGGGCAAGTCGATGGCGACCGAGGAGATCGATCTCGGCAAGCGCGCTGGAAGCCGCCGGCATGCGAGTCGATCGAGACCGATCTCGGCGAGTACATCGTGCAACTCGCGGGCGAGCGGCCGTCGCACATGATCGTGCCCGCGATCCACAAGACGCTGCCGCAGATCCGCGACGTGCTCGCGCGCGAGGCCGGCACGCGATCTCGCCGTCGACCGCGAAGAGCTCACGGCCTGGGCGCGCGGCCGGTTGCGCGAGCGAGTTCCTGCGCGCCGACCTCGGCATCACCGGTGTCAACTTCGCCGCGGCCGACACCGGCACGCTCGTGCTCGTCACCAACGAGGGCAACGGCCGCTTCTGCACGACGCTGCCGCGCGTGCACGTTGCGATCATGCCGGTCGAGAAGGTGATCCCGCGCCTCACCGATCGTCGCGACCTTGCTCCCGTTGCTCACGACGCACGCGACCGGTCAGCCGCTGTCGAACTACGTGACGATGCTCAGCGGTCCGCGGCGCGCAGGTGAAGACGACGGTCCCGAGGAGCTGCACGTCGTGTTCCTCGACAACCGGCGACGCGCGCTGCTCGGCACGAAGTACGAGGACATGCTCGCGTGCATCCGGTGCGGCGCGTGCTTGAACGTCTGCCCGGTGTATCGGAATGTGAGCGGGCACGCGTACGACGCCGTGTATTCGGGGCCAATGGGCAAGGTGCTCACGCCCTTGCTTTCGGCCGGTCAACGAAGGCGCAGATCTTCCCGTACGGCTCGTCGCTCTGTCGCGCATGCAATGACGCGTGCCCGGTGCAGATCCCACTCGGCCGATTTGATCGTCCACCTGCGCGAAGACTTGCCGGAGCCGAAGCGGCGGCGGTGGTTCTGGCGGACGTGGGCGTACGCGTGGTCGACACCGCGCGGCTACCGCGCGACGCACCGCAATCGCGCGCGATCGGCTGGCGCGCCGGCGCGACCGCCACCCGAAACCGCCGCGCGAACCGTTCCGTCAACGTTGGGAACGCGAGCACCGATGATCGACGCGTTCGTGGAACGCTTGCGCGCCAACGCGTGCGTGGTGCACGGCCCGGTCGCGCCCGACGACGCGCGCGACCTCGTGATCGAACGAGCCCGGGCCCTCGGCGCGACGGCCGCCGTGAACGGCGACGTGCCGCTTCGCGACGTCGCAGCAGAACTCGAGATCGCCGACGCGCTGCCACGCCGACGTCGGCATCACCGGCTCGCACGTCGCCGTCGCCGAACCGGCCGCGATCGCGCTCGCCGCCGCGCCCGGATCGCCGCGCGGCAACCAGCCTGGTGCCGCCCGCGCACATCGTGCGTCGTTCCGGTCGATCGACGTCGTGCCGACACTGGCCGACGCCATGGCGCGCGTCGCCGCCGCTCCCTTGCCGAGTGCGCTCACCTGGATCGGCGGCCCGAGTCGCACGAGCGATCTGGAGATGACGCTGACCCTGGGCGTTCACGGGCCGCGTGTCGTCGAAGTCGTACTGGTGGCCGCCGGCCGGGTAGCGTCCGCGGCTATGGAGATCGTCGCTGCGCTTTTCGTCGAGAACATCGATTTTCGCCAGGTCGCGGGTCCGTCGACTCGCATCGACCTCACGGGCGTCTTTTTCTCGACGGCCGTCCCCTCGTATCCCGCACAGCTGACGCCGCATCTGGTCGTGCTCGTGCGGGCCCCCGCCGACGACACCGGGAACGCCACGCTGGAGACCGTGTTCGTGCGCGACGGCGAGGACATCGGCCGCAACGCCCAACAGTTCTTGGTCGAGCCGGGCAAGTTCGGCTACCGCCTCGTACGGGGCGAACTCGAATTCCCCGAACCGGGAACCGTTGAGGCCCGGTGCACGCTGCTCGAGAGCGGTTCGTCGGTCACGGTGCCGCTCACGGCCCTGCCGGCCACGCAGTGAGGCCGTTCACGTCACACTGGGAGGCGATCCTTCTCAACCCCGCCCGTTCGCGCGCCGAGTGCCAAGAGGAATGGACCTCGTGAACCGCTATGCGGCGGCACTCTCGCTCCATCCGATGCCGGTCGAAGCGGTTGGCGAGGTGGCCGGCGAGATCCTCGAACGTTTCGACGGTGAGCGGCCGGACATCCTCGTGTGCTTCGCGTCACCGCATCACGCCGGCGCGTTCGAAGACGTCTCCATCGGGTTGCGCAAGCTGCTCGAACCGGAGGTGATGATTGGCGCAACGATGGTGGGCGTTGCGGGCGGCGGTGTCGAGGTCGAAGAAGCGCCCGGACTCTCCGTCTTTGCCGCAAGCTTCGGCGCCGGCCAGGTCGACGGCATCTTGCTCGACACGCACGAAACCGAAGACGGCATTGCGATCGAAGGTTGGCCGGACTGGGTCCCCGCGCGCGGCACGTTGTTGATGCTCACCGATCCGTTCTCGTTCCCGCTCTCCGACTTCCTCGCGCTGACAAACGCCCGGCTTCCGGGCCTGCGGGTCGTCGGCGGATGCGCGTCGGCCGCGATGCGGCCCGGTGCGAACCGGATCGTGCTCGACGACCAGATCCGTTCGAGCGGTGCAGTCGCAATCATGTGCTCGGAAGACGTTCCGGTGCGGCCGGTCGTGTCGCAGGGATGCCGCCCGATCGGTGCGCCGTTCACGGTGACCAGCGCCGAACGCAACCTCGTGCAGGAGCTCGCCGGACAACCTGCGCTCGCTCGGCTGCAAGAGATCGTGCAAGCCGCGAGCGAAGAAGAACGCGAGCTGATGCGCGACGGGTTGCACGTCGGCCTCGTCGTCGACGAACACAAACTCGATTTCGAGCGCGGCGACTTTCTCATCCGCAACGTGCTCGGTGCCGAGCAACGGACCGGCGCGATTGCAGTGGGCGAACAGGTGCAGCTCGGCGCAACGTTGCAATTCCAGGTGCGTGACGCCGACGCGGCTGACGACGACTTGCGCGCATTGCTCGGCGGGGTGCAGGGCGCGGGCGCGCTGCTGTTCACGTGCAACGGGCGCGGACGCCATCTCTTCCCGGAACCGAACCACGACGCCGGTGTGATCGAAGAGCTCTTGGGTCCGGTGCCGCTCGCGGGTGCGTTCTGCGCCGGCGAGATCGGCCCGATCGGCAGCCAGACGTTCATGCACAGCTTCACCGCGTCGCTCGCCGTGTTCGAGCACTGACTAACGCGACAAGCTGAACAGCGCGACCGGGTCGGGAAAGCCGCGCAACATGCGCCGGCCGGCGGGCTCGAAGGTGAAGCCGGCGTCGTCGGGCGTCGCAGCGCGCACCGCGTCGGTGACGAGCATCTCGAACGGAACTGCGAGCTCGCCGATGCGCGACGCGCAGTTCACGGTCGGGCCGTAACGGTCGCCGCCCCACGCGAGCGTCGGCCCGATGTGCAGCCCGCCGCGCGCCTGCACCGTCGCGTCGCCGCGGAACGCGTCGAACAGGTCGAGCGCGATCGCACAACCGCTGGCGGCATCCTGGGCGCTGAACATGACTTCGTCACCGATCGTCTTCACGACGCGTCCGCCGTAGGTGGCCACGATGTCGATGGCCTGGCCTTCGAAATCGGTCACGAGTTTCAGGAGTTCGCGCGGTTCGAGTGACTGCGTCAACGGCGTAAAGCCGACGAGGTCGACGAAGCCGATCGCGACCGTCGACACCCCTTGGTACGCGTCGTCCAAAGGGCCCAACTCGCGCGCGATGCCTTGCGCAACGTGCGCGAAGAGCAACGTCTCCATCAGCCGTGGAATCACGCGCAGCTGCTGAATACCTTCGGTCTGCGCTTGAATCAACGCGAGCTCCGACGCGTTGCGTTCGTAGAGCGGGCCTTCGACGCTCAGGAGGAACGCCGACTGCGCGGCTTCCGCCACGCGCGCGACCGCGTTCCCGACGACGCGCCCGAAGTGCAGTGTCGTTTCCTCGCCGAACATCTCGACACCGAGCGCGACGGACGCGAACGAATTGACACCGCCGCGCGTGAACATCGCCTCTTCGGGATCGAGCGGCGCGAGCCCCACCACTCGGCTCAGCATCCGGATGCGTTCAACCGTCAAGCCGGCCGCCGCCGCGGCTTCGGTCAGGTTCAGCAACGGGCCGTCGGCGATCGCGAGTGTTGCGGCCAGCGCCGGTATCCGACGATTCTGCACCGCGTCGACAAGCTGTTCGTGTGTGGCACCCATTTCGACGAGATAACGCAGGGTCGCGAGCCGGTCTTCGGCGTTGGGTGCATCGGGGTCGTAGATGCCCGCCGCCTCGAATTCCTGTGCATCCGCGCCCACGATGCCCTCCTGAACAAGTTCGCACAGTGTTCTACAAACGGGAGTCGGTGGGTAGGTCGCGTAGGCTGCGCGCACACGCCACACGAGAGGGGTCGCCGTGGCCGAAGTCAGCGGAGATATCGAGCAACGCGGGATCAACGTGGTCCGCGGTCTGGCGATGGACGCCGTCCAAAAGGCGAATTCCGGGCATCCGGGAACGCCGATGGCACTCGCGCCGCTCGCGCACGTGCTGTGGACGCGCATCATGAAGTACGACGCGTCTGCTCCCGAGTGGCCCGACCGCGATCGCTTCATTCTTTCGGCCGGTCACGCGTCGATGCTCCTGTACTCGATGCTCTACCTCACCGGTTTCGGACTCGAGCTCGACGACCTCCGCCAGTTCCGGCAGTGGGGCTCGCGCACACCGGGTCACCCCGAGTACGGGCACACGACTGGTGTCGAGGTCACGACCGGTCCGCTCGGTCAAGGTTTCGGCAACGCGGTCGGGATGGCGATTGCCGAGAAGCACCTGCGCGCCCGCTTCGGCTCGGAGCTTTGCGACCACCACATCTTCGGTATCTGCGGCGACGGCGACTTGATGGAAGGCGTGAGCCACGAAGCCGCATCACTCGCCGGCCACTATCAGCTCGGCCGCATCGTCTTCGTCTACGACGACAACCACATCACGATCGACGGCCCCACCGAACTCGCGTACAGCGACAACGTGCCGGAACGGTTCGCCGGATACGGATGGCACGTCATCGAACTTGGCGAAGCCGCGAACGATCTGGACGTGCTCGAGCGCGGACTCCGCGATGGCATGGCCGAAGGCGATCGCCCGACGCTGATCGTCTTGCGTTCGCACATCGGATACCCGTCGCCGAAGTACACCGATTCCGAACACGCGCACGGCAGCCCGCTCGGCGCCGACGAAGTAGCACGCACGAAGGAAATCCTCGGGCTTCCCGCTGTTGACTTCTACGCGCCCGACGATGTCGTCCTCTACTACCGCGAAGCCGGCGCGCGCGGTACTGCACAGCGCGAAGCCTGGGAAGCGCAGACGCTCCCCGACGAATTCGAAGCCGCGATCTCCAATCGGGGCCTGCACGGCTGGGAGCAAAAGCTTCCCGTGTTCCAAGCGGGCGAGAAGAAGGCGACGCGCCGCGCCATCCAAGACGTGTTGAGCGCGGTCGTCGACGTCGTGCCCGGGTTGTTCACAGGTTCCGGCGACCTCACCGGCAACACGGGCATGAACGTGAAGAGCCTCGGCCGCTTCTGTCCCGAAGACCCGACCGGGCGGCTCATCCACTACGGCATCCGCGAACACGGCATGGGCGCGTCGGCGAACGGCATGGCCGTGAACGGTCTGCTCCCCTGTGTCGGCACGTTCTTCGTGTTCAGCGACTACATGCGACCGACCGTACGGCTCGCGTCGATCATGCAGACGAAGGTGTGTTTTGTGTGGACGCACGATTCGGTCGGCGTCGGCGAAGACGGCCCCACGCACCAGCCGATCGAACAACTGGCATCGCTACGTGCGATGCCAGGTCTGCGGGTCATCCGGCCCGCCGATGCCAACGAGGTCAGCGTCGCCTGGCGCGTCCACCTCGACGGCACCGGCCCGACCGCGTTGTTGCTGACCCGCCAAGACGTGCCCGTGCTGGTCGGCACAGCCGAGAAGGCGGCCACCGGCGTGCCGCGCGGCGCGTATGTGCTGGAAGACACGAACGGCACCCCCGATGTCGTGCTCATCGGCACCGGCTCCGAAGTTTCGCTCTGCGTCGAGGCGCGCCAACAACTCGAGGCGCGTGGCGTGCACGCACGCGTTGTGTCGATGCCCTCCTGGGACCTTTTCGAGGCCCAAGGCGACGGGTACCGCAACGAAGTGCTGCCGGTGGGCGTACCGACGCTCGCAGTCGAGGCGGGCGTGGGGTTCGGTTGGGAGCGCTACGCCGACGATACGGTGAGCATCAATCGATTCGGTGCTTCGGCGCCGGGCGACGTCGTGATGAGAGAACTCGGCATAACCCCCGAACATGCCGTGGAGCGCGCACTCGCGTTGCTCGGCCAAGACGCGTAAGGAGACGCAGTGGCGAGCGCGATTCCGCTTCTGATCGAGTTCGGACAGAGCCCCTGGTACGACAATCTGACGCGTGCGATCGCGACCGGAGGCCTCGACGACCTCATGCGCGTGCACGGCATCCGGGGCGTGACGTCGAACCCGACGATTTTCGAAAAGGCCATGGCGGCCGGAACCGATTACGACGCGCAGTTGCGCGAGGTCACTGCCGCCGGCGCGTCAACTGAAGATGCGTACTGGGATCTCGTCACCACCGACATCGGGCACGCGGCGGACCGGTTGCGGCCCTTGTACGACCAGCTGAACGGCGCCGACGGCTTCGTCTCGATCGAGGTCTCGCCCGAACTCGCGCACGACACCGCGGGCACGGTCGCGCAAGCGAAGGAGCTGTGGGCGCGCCTCGACCGGCCCAACGTGATGATCAAGATTCCGGCGACGCCCGAAGGCATCCCGGCCATCACGCAGACGCTCGACGCCGGCATCAACGTCAACATCACGTTGATCTTCGCGTTGCAGCGCTACCGCGAGGTCATCGACGCGTTCTTGTCGGGCTTGGAAGCACGCGTCGCACGCGGCGACGACGTCTCGCGTATGGGTTCGGTCGCGTCGTTCTTCGTCAGCCGGGTCGACACGGAAACCGACCGGCGTTTGCCCGACAATTCGCCGCTGCGCGGCAAGGCCGCGGTCGCGAACGCCAAGCTCGCCTACCAGGTGTTCCTCGACGAACTTGCGGGCGATCGTTGGAAGGCGCTCGAAGCTGCGGGCGCGCGCCGGCAGCGTCCGTTGTGGGCGTCGACGTCGACGAAGAACCCCGCGTACTCGCCGACGCTCTACGTCGATACGTTGATCGGCAAGGACACGGTGAACACGCTGGCGCAGGCGTCGATCGACGTGCTCGCGCTCGGCGACGCCGACTTGAATCCGGAGTCGGTGCGCGACGACCTGGCCGGGGCGCAGCAGGCGATGGCCGACCTCGCGGCCGCGGGCGTCGACATCGACGACGTGACCGCGACGCTCGAACGCGAAGGCGTCGAGTCGTTCATGAAGTCGTTCAACGACTGCCTCGCCACCCTCGAGAAGAAGACCTCCGAACTCAAGTAATCGCTGGAGCGTCGTTCACTATCGCCCAGCGATACTCAGCGACGCTCCTGTACGGCCCGGAGGTGTTCGACGAAGTCGGCGGGTTTGGCGTGCGCGTTCAAGCCGCTGGTGTTCGGCATGACGTACGCGGCCGCGCCGCCGAAGCCGTCGGCCTGCCAACCAAGCTGCGCCTTCTTGTCGACTGCGACGCGATAGCCCGTCACGCCGACGAAGCACACGACGTTCGGCTGCAACCACGACACGAGCCGGGCCAAGCGTTCGACCCCGGCCCGATATTCGTCACGTGACAATTCGTCTGCGGCGCGCGTCGCCCGCCGCACGATGTTCGTCATCCCCACCCCGGCTTCGCGCAGCGCGCCCGCGGGATCGAGCGCGCGCGGCACCAGCCCCGACGCGACCGCGGCCGGCCAGAAGCGATTGCCGGGGCGCACGAAGCCGATCCCGCGTTCGGCCGTGAGCAAACCCGGATTCAGACCGACGATCAACACGCGCATCCCGGCCGCGACCGTGTCGGGCAGCATGAACGCGCGCGTCGCCTCGACGTCGATCCATTCTTCGCCGTCGTCGACGAACTCGTCGATCTCGAAGCCGGCGCCTTCGACGACGTCGCGCAAGCGTTGCACCGGCCACCAGGTGAAGTGCCGGCCCGGAAAGCGATCGTCTTCGTTTTCTTGGTTCCGGTCCGACGTCACCTGGATGTGCACGGCGCCGCCCAACTCGACGGCCATGTGCAGGTCGCGCAGCGCCATCGGGAGCCGGTCGGCGTCGATGTGCATGTAGCTACGGTGCGCCCACGCGCCGGCGAGCGCGCCAGTCCGGAACGGCAGGTGTTCGAGGTCGGCCACCAGCGGCCAGGCCTCGGGCGCAAAGTTGTGCACCTGGGCGGCCATCGCGCTCGACGCGTCGAACGCGACGACCGGTGCGCCGCCTTCGCCGAGATCGCCGCTGTGCCAACCCGGCCCGGATCCGACGTCGGCGCGCACACCCGGTGGGCACCGGGCGACGAACGCGTCGATCGCCGCCGGTCGAGGCCGGTGCCGGTGCTCGATCCAGTCCGGGACATTGTGGTCGTACACATCGACGGTCTGACGGTCCATCGATCGGGAAGAATGCCAGACATGCATCTTCCCGGTGAGGTTCGGGTCGTCGACGACGTACCGCGCGCATTCGCCCGCTTCGTGGCCGAACAGGCACCGCGATCGATCGCACTTTCGGGCGGCACGCTCGCCGAGGAGTGTTACGAAGCGATGCGCGGCGAGCCGATCGATTGGTCGACGATCGACGTGTACTTCGGTGACGAGCGGATCGTTCCCGTCGCCAGCCCCGATTCGAACGAAGGAATGGCTCGCCGCGTGCTCCTCGACGCGGCCCGCCCGCGCGCCATTCATTCGATGGTCGATGCCGGCGCCGACGGTTACGACGCGATCGTGCGCGCCGCCGCCCCCATCGACATCGTCCACCTCGGCATCGGTCCCGACGGCCACACCGCGTCGCTGTTCCCGAATGCGAAGCAGCTCGACGAACGCGAACGCTTCGTCGTCGAAGCCGGCGACGACGACCATCCCTATCGACGGCTGACGTTCACGTACCCGGCGATTGCCTCGTGTTCGCTGGCCGTGATCACGATCGCGGGTGAAGAGAAACGCGACGCGATCGAGCGTCTGCGCAACGGCGAGGACCTCCCCGCGGCGCGCATCATCGCGCCCGAGATTGTCTGGATCGGTGACGCGGCCGCGCTCGGTTGACGCGCGCCTAAAGCGACCGGCGCCCTTGCTCCAACGCGCGCCGCACGCCGACCGCGCGTTCGGCGCGCCGTTCGGCTTCCTGCACGTGCCGTTGCGCCGCGTGCAGCGCGTCGCGCAAATGCTCGACCTCGCGCTTGGCCTCCACGATCTCCGCCCGTGCTCGTTCCTCGTCGGTTCGGGCCTGGCGCAAGCGAACTGCGTCGACCGCGTCTTGATCGAGCGTCACCGCGTTTGTTTACCCCCGAACGGCACGGCAACCGGTGACCCTGCGGAGGCGGACTAGGGTCGCCGCATGCTCAGCGGGTCCGACTTCCACGAGCTGGTCGACGCTCCGCTGACGGGGCTCATGGCCGCCGCGGCCGAACGGCGCGACCGGCAATTCGGGCGCCGAGTGACGTATTCGCCCAAGGTGTTCGTCCCGCTGACCATGTTGTGTCGCGACCGGTGCGGATACTGCACGTTCGCCAAGCCGCCGGCTCGGCTTGACGCGCCCTACCTCGAAATCGACGCGGTCGTGGAGCTGGCGACGCGCGGCGCCGCGCTCGGTTGCTTCGAGGCGTTGTTCACCCTCGGTGAAGCGCCCGAAGACCGGTACCCGCAAGCGGCGCAATGGCTCGCCGACCGCGGTTTCGGATCGACCGTCGACTATCTCGTCGCCTGTGCCGGGCGCGTGCTCAACGAGACCGGCATGTTGCCGCACGCCAATGCGGGCGCGCTCTCGGAAGCGGAGTTGTTGCAGCTGCGGGCGGTGAGCCCGTCGCAGGGCATGATGATCGAGACGCTTGCCGCCCGTCTCGGTGAACCCGGCGGTCCGCACTACGGCGCGCCCGACAAGACGCCCGAACGCCGGCTCGCGACGTTGCACGCGGCCGGACGCGCACGCGTGCCGTTCACGACCGGCATTCTCGTCGGCATCGGCGAGACCCGCGCCGAACGCATCGACGCGTTGGTCGCGATTGCGAACGCGCATCTCGAACACGGTCACGTGCAAGAAGTGATCGTGCAGAACTTCTTGCCCAAGCTCGGCACGGCGATGCACCGCGCGCCCGCGTGCCCGCCCGACGAGTTCTTGTGGTCGATCGCGGTTGCCCGGCTGATCCTTCCGGCCGACGTGCACCTGCAGGCGCCCCCGAATCTCAGTGACGATCTCGCGCCGCTGCTCGCGGCCGGCATCGACGACTGGGGTGGCGTGTCGCCGCTCACGATCGACCATGTGAATCCCGAGCGTCCGTGGCCTGCGCTCGAACGGTTGCAGGGCGCCACGGAGGCGGCCGGCCATGTGCTCGCGCCCCGGCTGACCGTCTATCCGGAGTTCGTCAGCCGGCCCGACGAGTGGTTGCACCCTGACGTGCGTACGCCGGTGCTGGTCGCGTCGGATCTCGAAGGGTTGGCGCGCGACACGAGTTGGTCGCCGGGCCGTGAAGACGTCGCACCGCCGGTGGTCTTGCCGGCCGCGGTTGCCCGGGCCGGAGGCGCGGTCGGCGAAGTACTCGACGGCGTCGCGGCCGGTGAAGAAGTAGGCATCGACGAAATCGTCACGCTGCTCTCGGCCCGCGGACCGGAAGTCGCGCGCATCGCCGAAGTCGCCGACGACCTGCGGCGCGCCATCGTCGGCGACGAAGTCACATTCGTGCGCAACCGGAACATCAACTACACGAACGTATGCACGTTCCGTTGCAAGTTCTGCGCGTTCTCCAAGGGTCCGCTCTCGCTGAACCTGCGCGGGAATCCGTATCTCGTCGAGATGGACGAGATGCAGCGGCGCGTGGTCGAGGCCGTCGAGTGCGGTGCCACTGAAGTGTGCTTGCAAGGCGGCATCCATCCGGATTTCGACGGCGACTACTACGTCGACGTGGCGCGCGCCGTGAAGGAAGTCGCGCCGAGTATCCACGTGCACGGTTTCACCGCGTTGGAAGTCACCGAAGGCGCGCGCCGCCTCGACATGCCGCTGCGCGACTACCTCGAGCGCCTGAAAGCAGCCGGGCTCGCAACGCTTCCGGGTACGGCCGCCGAAATTCTCGACGACGAGGTTCGAGCGATCATCTGCCCCGACAAGGTGAACACCGACGAGTGGCTCGAAGCGCACCGCACTGCGCACTCGGTCGGCCTGAAGTCGAACGTCACGATCATGCACGGCACGGTCGAGCGGCCGGTGCATGTCGCGCGCCACTTGGTACGGACGCGCGACCTGCAGAAGGAAACCGGCGGCTTTACCGAGTTCGTGCCGCTCCCCTTCGTGCACATGGCGACGCCGATCTTCATTCAGGGCAAGGCCCGCCGCGGTCCGACGTTCCGCGAGGTCCTGCTGATGCACGCGGTCGGCCGCATCGCGTATCGCGACACGATCCCGAACGTGCAAGTGTCGTGGGTGAAGTGCGGGGTCGGTGGCGCCCGGCAAGTGTTGCAAGCGGGTGCCAACGATCTCGGCGGCACGCTGATGGACGAGAACATTTCGCGCGCCGCGGGCGCGAGCCACGGCCAAGAGCTCGACGAGCACGAGTTTCGCTCGATCGTCGAACCGATCGGCCGCACACTTGCGCAACGCACGACGCTGTACGGCCGGGTCACGACCAAGGGTCGTCGCCTGCGCCCCATCGACGACTCCGTTCCAGTGACGCTCGGAAAGGCGCCCTGATTTCATGAGCCGGTTTGACGTGTGCGCGCTCGGCAACGCGATGGTCGACGTCCTCGCGCACGAAGACGACGCGTTCGTCGTCCGCACTGCCGTCGAACGCGGATCGATGTCGCTGATCGACGCGGCTCGCTCCGACGAGATCTACGGGCACATGAGCCCGACGGTCGAGATCTCGGGGGGTTCCGCGGCGAACACGGCCGCCGGTGTCGCCAGCTTCGGCGGCAACGCCGCGTACATCGGCCGGATCGCCGACGACGTGTTCGGCAAGGTATTCACGCACGATCTGCGCAGTCTCGGTGTGCACTTCGACTCGCCGCTCGCCGACACCGCAACGCCCACCGGCCGTTGCCTTGTCATCATCACGCCCGACGCGCAACGCACCATGTGCACCTATCTCGGCGCCGCGACCGAACTCGACATCAGCTACATCGACGAAGCCGTTGTCGAGTCGTCCGCGGTCACATACCTCGAGGGCTACATCTGGGATCCCGAGCCCGCCAAAGAAGCCGTACGCCACGCCGCGGCCGTCGCGCACCGCGCCGATCAACGCGTCGCGCTCACGCTCTCCGATTCGTTTTGCGTCGAGCGCCACCGCGCCGAGTTCCGCCGCCTCGTCGAACACGACATCGACATCCTCTTCGCCAACGAGGAAGAAATCATGTCGCTGTACGAAGTCGCGACGTTCGACGAGGCGCTGCACCATGTGCGCGGCCACTGCGACATCGCGGCGCTGACCCGTGGGCCCGCCGGTTCGGTGATTGTCGCGGGTGACGACGTTCACGTCATCGACGCCGCGCCGACCACCGTCGTCGACACCACTGGCGCCGGCGACCTCTACGCGGCCGGTTTCCTGTTCGGCCTCACCCACGGGTACACGCACGCGACGTGTGGCCGCCTTGCGTCGCTTGCGGCCGGGGAAGTGATCTCACACGTCGGCGCCCGGCCCGCGCAGTCGTTGCAGGCGCTGGCTGCCTCGATCCTCGACGAGAAGTAGCCGTGCCCAAGTTTCCGCGGTACCGCACGGGCGACGCCGAACTCGACCAGCGCATCGCCGATCTGATCGCTTCGGTCGGCGACGTCCACGACAGCGACCTGATCTTCGAGATGATCGTGTCGGCCGTGCGGCTTGCACGCGATCACGCGCAGCGCGGCGATCTCAAGCTCGCGAACTCGGCGTTGAAAGAAGAGCGCTACGCGTTTGCGGTCTTCGAGCCGTACCGCTCGGCGCGCAAGGCCGCGATCTTCGGGTCGGCCCGCACAACACGCGACGACCCGCTGTATACGCAGACCGTCGCGCTTGCGCGCGCGCTCGCCGAAAAAGACTGGATGGTCATCACCGGCGCCGGGCCCGGGATCATGGAAGCCGGGATCGAAGGTGCGGGCGCGGCCAACTCGTTCGGCGTGAGCATTCGCCTGCCCTTCGAAGCGAGCACGACGCAGTTCCTTGCCGACGACCCGAAGCTCGTCAACTTCCGTTACTTCTTCACGCGCAAGGTCACGTTCGTCAAAGAGGCCAACGCGTTCGTGCTGTTGCCGGGCGGATTCGGCACCCTCGACGAGGGTTTCGAGCTGCTGACCCTCGTGCAGACGGGCAAGGCGCCGCCCGCGCCGATCGTGCTGCTCGACGTTCCCGGCGGCACGTTCTGGCTGAGCTGGATGGAGTTCGTCGAGCGCGAGCTGCGGGCACGCGGCTACATCTCGCCCGAAGACGTGCACCTCGTGAAGATCACCGACGACGTGACCGCCGCCCTCGACGAGATCATGCACTTCTACAGCAACTATCACTCGTTGCGCTTCGTCGACGGTGACCTCGTCTTGCGTATGCAACACCTGCCGACCGAAGCGGAACTCGACGCGCTCAACCAAGACTTTGCGAGCATCCTCGCGAGCGGCAAGATCGAAGCGACGACCGCGAGCAAAGCCGAGATCGCCGACAACGACGTTCCGCAGCTGGCGCGCATCAAGATGCGATTCGACCGGCATTCCTACCCACGGTTGCGTCAGCTCATCGACCGTTTGAACGGCGCGTGACGGGGATCCGACTCTTCATCAACTACCGGCGCGCTGATGCCGCTGCGTACGCCCGGGACATCTACGGCGCGCTCTCGGACCATTTCGGCGCCGACTCGGTGTTCATGGACATCGACAAGATCGAACTCGGTAGCGACTTTTCCGAAGCGCTCGACGGCGCGCTCGACGACTGCCACATCCTCATCGCCGTCATTGGGCGCGACTGGCTGTCCGCCGCCGACGGCCACGGCCAGCGCCGCATCGACCAGCCCGACGACTACGTCCGCCTCGAACTCGAAGCCGCGTTGCATCGCAACATCCGCATCATTCCCGTGCTCGTGCAGGACGCGTCAATGCCGAGCTCCGCGCAGCTTCCGGACTCACTCGCGTCGCTTGGCCGCCGCCAGGCGTTCGAGTTGACGGATCGCCGTTGGAACCTCGACATGGGCATCCTCGTCGAGGAGCTCGACAAACTCGTCGCGCGGCTTGGTCACGCGCCCGCCGACCCGCCGGTTGTTGATCAGCCCAAGAAACCCGAACACGAACGCGAACCCGGACGACGGCGGGCGATTGTCGCGGGCGTCGCGGTGGCGGTCGTCATCGCGGTGATCGCAATCGTCGTGGCCCTCGTCGCGAACGGAAGCAACTCGCCCACGGCCGGCAAGGTCGTGACCACGACCACGGTGGCGAAACCGAAGCCGGCCTCGGCCGCCGACGCGTCGGTCGATGACGGGTTGTTCCACCCGACCGGGCGCGAACAGAGCCTGCTCGCTTATCTCAGGCGGGACGCGGTTTCGAATTGCAGTCGCGACACCACGAAGGTGGACCCGAAGCCGACCGCGGCCGTCTACTGCGGTGTAAATGGACCGGCCAACGGAACGGTGACCATCCGGCAGTTCGCGAACCGCGCCGACCTCGACAAGTCCTATGCCAACGAAGTGCAGTACTCCGGTGGCGTCGCTGACCGCGGCAGCTGCACCGCGCCTGTGCCCAAGAACGGTCACGGGGAAGGCCCCATCTCGACGGGCCGAATGGTCTGTTACGCCGACACCAATCCGACGACGACCAACCTCGTGTGGACCAACGATGCGAACAACCTGCTGTTCGA
This sequence comes from uncultured Actinomycetes bacterium, assembly GCA_963841195.1. Lineage (GTDB taxonomy): Bacteria > Actinomycetota > Acidimicrobiia > IMCC26256 > PALSA-610 > CAWJBX01. Next base: position 168,503 of record CAWJBX010000011.1, read on the forward strand.
CGTTTACAGCCAGGAAGACGGGCCTCCGTTGCAAACCTTGCAGCACACCGTCGACTTCTACAACGACGACATCATCAACTAGGTGTTCTCGGCGTCGTCGAACGCCGACGACCGTTCCAGCACCCCGATCGCCTTGGCAATCGCGCGCCGAGCCTGGTTCAAACGCTTCTCCTCGGCGGCGGCCGCTTCGCTTGCCTCGCTGTCGGGCGATCGTGCCGCGTCCCTGAGGCGTTCGTACGCGAGGTCGCGCAGTTCCTCCTCGATGACGGCGAGCCGTTCGGCGATGTTCTCATAGCTGTTCATCGAGTGCCTCCGCGAGCAGATCGGCCGGATGGCGGGCGTCGACGCCCGCGCCGCGCAGCTGCATGATGCAGCCCGGATTCGCCGACGCGACGATCGGATCGGCGTCGGTCGCTGCGGCCCGAATGGCCGCGACCTTGCGGTCGCGGATCGCGTTCGACAGCGCCGGTTGCAACACACTGTACGCGCCGCCTGCGCCGCAACAGAGTCCTTCGTCGGCGGTTTCTTCCAGCGCGTACGCGCCCGCGAGCAGCCTGCGGACGGCACCGTGCGCGTGCTGCACGTGGCGCAGATGGCACGGGTCCTGGACGACGACCGTGCGGCCGGTCGCGGTGAGCGCCGGAAGCGGCTGCTCGGTGCACCACTCGGCAAAGTCGCGCACCCGTGCCGAGAACTTCCGGGCCGTTTCGGTGCCGAGCAGCTCGCCGTATTCCTTCATCGCCGCACCGCACCCGGCGCTGTCGACGACGACCGGCGCGGCCCCCGGCATCGACGCGATCACGCGCCGAGCGAGGCGACGCGCCGTCTTCAACCGACCCGCGTGCAAGTGCAGCGCGCCGCAACAGTCGCTCCCCCGCCCCGGACACGCGACATCGGCGCCACCGGCGTGCATGACCCGCGCCGCGGAACGATGGGTGTCGCGCATCCACGCGTCCATCACGCACCCGGTGAACAGCCACGCGTCGGGAGCCCCACCGCGCGGCAGGTCGAGCCGGCGCAACGAGATGCGCGGCAACCCCAGCCGGCGCGGCACGACATGCAAGCGTTGCGCGACGACCAGGAACCACGTCAGCGTCAACAACAGCCAGTGGCGCGGCAGCACGACGGCATAGGCGAAATATTCGGCGATTCGGCGCCGGCGCGAACGAGGCGCGGGCAGCGCCGCGCGCGTTTGTTCGAGCAGCGCGCCGTAGTGCACGCCCGACGGGCACGCGGCCTCGCAGCCCCGGCATGCGACACACTCTTCGATCGCGGAGCGGAACGCGTCGTCGATCGGCGCGTCGTTCCATTCGACGGCGCGCATTGCGGCGATACGCCCGCGGGGCGACGCGATCTCCCGGCCCGTCACGCGGTAGGTCGGACAGTGCGGCAGGCAGAGGCCGCACGCCACGCACGCGGTGAGCGTGTCGTCGTCGAGGTTGAGCGGCCCGTTCACAGCGACATCGGTGTCATAGTGGCAGCCGGCCGGGGTTGCACGTGTTCTCGGGGTCGAACGCCTGCTTCAAACGGCGCATGATCTCGATGTTCGGGAGCGGCACGCCGTAGCCGTCGTCGGCGGCCGGTCCACCCCGTTCGCGCAGCATCCAACCGCCGTTCGCCTCCGCGATGCGGCGCGCCGCGAGAAACTCGTCGACCGAGTCACCCGCCACATGCACGGTCCCCACGCCGAGCTCGGCGCACCACCGCACGGTGCTTCCCAGTGCCGAACCGAGCGCGGCGACTCGTGCCGGCGCGATCGAGATGCGGCCGCGGTGCGAGCCGTCGGGAAGGGTCGGCGCCTCGTCGAGCGCGGGCTCGTGTGCGGTCTGCGCATCCACGTCGGCGGCGGTGCCCTCGAGCAGCACGAACTCGTCGCCGCCACTCCAGAGTCGCGCCGCCGGCCGATACAGCGCGGCGCCGCGCTCGAATGCAAACCAGCGCGCGCACGCGGGCCGGGGCCGGCAGCGCAACGTCACCTCGGCGAGCACCCCCAGCGTGCCGAACGAACCGACGAACAGCCGCGGCAAGTCGTAGCCGGTGACGTTCTTCACGGTCGGTCCGCCGCCTTTGATCACGCGGCCGTCGGCAAGCACGACGCGCACCTCGAGCACGTTGTCGCGCACCGGTCCGCACCGCAGCCGCCGCACTCCGGAAAGCCCGCACGCGAGGATGCCGCCGACGGTCGCGGCAGGATCGCGCGGATCGAGTGCGCACTCCTGGCCGTGTTCCGCGAGCAACGCGTCGAGCGCCGCAAACGTTGTGCCCGCGCCGACCGTCACCGTCATGTCGGCCGGCTCGTAACGAATCACGCCCGCGGGTGCGCGCACTTCGGTTGCAGCCGACGACGCCGGCGCAGGCCCGCCGACGTCCCACTGCGTGCGACCGCCGACGGGCGCGACGACGCGCGCATCGCGTACCGCCGCGCTCAGATCCACGCGCCCTCCGGAACGTGCTGCACGTCGCCGCAACGACTCCCGCGCGGCAACACCTTTTCCGGGTTCGCGGCACCCTCGGGATCGAACGCGTCGCGCACGCGCGCTTGGGCGTCGAGGTCGTCAGGCGAGAACAGCTTGGGCATGAGGTCGCGCTTCTCGACGCCGACACCGTGCTCGCCGGTGAGCACGCCACCGACCGCAAGACACGTCTCCATGATCTCGGTACCGGCCGCGTACACGCGGTCCCAGATGCCCGGCGTGCGTGCGTCGAAGACCAGCAGCGGATGCAGGTTGCCATCGCCGGCGTGGAACACATTCATCACGATGAGGTCTTGTGCGGCCGCGATCTCGTAGACGCGTTGCAGCACTTCGACGAGCTTCGTCCGCGGCACGACCGCGTCGTGCAAGTAGTAGTCGGGTGCAATCCGCGCGATCGCGCCGAACGCCGACTTGCGGCCCTTCCACAGCAGCGCCCGTTCGTTCTCGTCGGCGGCCACGCGCACGCTCGTCGCGCCGTGTTCGCGCGCGATCGCTGCGACCGCGTCGGTGTGCTCGGCAACACCGTTCGGGAGACCGGCCAGTTCGACCAGCAACACCGCTTCCGCGTCGCGCGGATACCCGGCGCCGACGAAATCCTCGACCGCCGCGGTGATACGGGCGTCCATCATCTCGAGCGCGGCCGGCAACACGCCGCCGGCGATGATGCCGCTCACGGTTGCCGCGGCGTCGTCGACCGACGCGAACGCGCACAACATCGTCGCGACTGCGGGCGGATCGGGCAGGAGCCGAACGAGGACACGCGTCGTGATCCCCATCGTGCCTTCCGACCCCACGAAGCAGCCGCGCAGGTCGTAGCCGGGCGCATCGGGTTCCGGGCCACCGAACGTTCGCGACGGTGCCGTCGGCGAGCACGGCTTCGACCGCGAGCACGTGCGCCGACGTCACGCCTTCGGCGAGACAGTGCGGTCCGCCCACGTTCGTGCCGACGTTGCCGCCGATCGTGCACGCTTGTTGAGACGAAGGGTCCGGCGCGTAGTGCAAGCCGTGCGGTGCCACCGCGCGACTGAGATCGAGGTTCAGTACCCCCGGCTCGACCCACGCGGTGCGGTGCTCCGTGTCGACCTCGACGACGTGATTCATCTCCGTCGTGACGATCACAACCGGATCGGCCAGTGGTGTGGCGCCGCCCGCCAGGCCGGTTCCACTCCCCCGCGCAACGAACGGCCGCTCGTGGGCCCGGGCCACACGCACCGCGGCCGCAACATCCGCCGTTCCGCGCGGCCAGCACACCGCGAGCGCGCGGCCCGTTGTCGTCCCCGCGTCGCGCGCGTACAGCGCGAGTTCGAGCGGCTCGGCGCTCGCACCGTTCGCGCCGAGCGCCTCGCGAAGATCTCGTAACAGTTGGTCGTCAGGAGCCGAAGAGTGCGCGATAACCGTGAATTTACCGACTAGGTTCACTTCTCATGGTTGGACCGACACGCGAATGGATCACGATTCCCGTCCCGGGCAAAGAGAAGAAGCAATGGCAGATCGACGTGACCTTCCTCGCGTCGTCGTGGCGCTGCATCTTCGGCCAGGGCTGCCAGGGCGTGCTCACGGAGCCTGCGCCCGAACTCATCGGCGGCTGCTGTTCGTATGGCGCGTACGAGTCCGAGAAGAAGGTCAAAGAGAAGGTCGAAAAGCTCGCCCGGAAACTGCCCGCCGACACGTGGCAGTTCAAAGAGATCGGCCTGAAGAAGGGCGTCTGGGCCAACGCCGGCAAGGGCGAGTGGAAGACGCGCATGCACCAAGACTCGTGTGTCTTCTTGAACCGGCCCGGTTTCGAGGCCGGTCCCGGCTGCGCGTTGCACCTCCACGCGATGAAGACCGGTCAGCACTTCAGCGACACCAAGCCGACGGTCTGCTGGCAGTTGCCGTTGCGTGCGGTCGAACGTGAAGACGAAGACGAGTCGATGACGACGATCCTCACCGAGTTCGGCCGCGACGGCTGGGGTGAAGGTGGCGAAGAGTTCGCGTGGTGGTGCACCGAAGCGAAGGAAGCGTTCACCGACTCGGAACCGGTGTACAAGACGATGGAAGCCGAGCTGCGCAAGATGGTGGGCGACGCCGTGTACGACGAGATCGTGAAGTACATGGATCACCGCATGAGCGCGGGTCCGGCGCCACTTCCGCACCCGGCCGAAGTTTCAGTCTCGATAGGACGCACGCGGCTGCGCCGGCCGTAGATGCCACTCTTTTCGTTCGAAGGGCTCACGCCCCGAGTGCACCCCAGCGCGTTCCTCGCGCCGACGGCAACCCTCGTCGGTGACGTCATCGTCGAAGAAGGTGCGTCGGTTTGGTACGGCGCGGTCATCCGCGCCGATTACGCGCCGGTCATCGTCCGCGCCCGCGCCAACGTGCAAGACAACGCGGTCATTCACGGGCCGCCCGGGCTCACGAGTGACATCGGGTTGGGCGCGACCGTCGGACACAACTGCGTCGTGCACGGCTCGATCCTCGAGGAGGAATGCCTCGTCGCCAACGGGTCGGTCGTGCTCGACGGCGCGACGATCGGTGCCCGGGCGCTGGTTGCGGCCGGTTCGGTGGTGCGGGCCGGTGCGCACATCCCGGCGGGCATGCTCGCGGTCGGTTCGCCGGCCGAGGTGAAGCGGCCCGTGAAAGGCACGGGCGCCGAGATGTGGGTCGAGCTGAACCCGGGTGCCTACGCCGAACTCGCGCAACGCCACAAGGCCGGCGTCCGCTTCGTCGACCGCCCCGACGACGAATAAGTGCAACATCACATGGCGCAGAAAGTCGCGCTATGCGGGAAAAACTGCGCCATCAGATGGGTCACTTTTAGCCGCGGGCGCTGACCCCGGAGCCGCCGTCGACGACGAGGCACTCGCCGGTGATCCACGACGACGCATCGGACAGCAAGAACAACGCGCCGCCGGCGATGTCGTCGGGCTCGCCGAGCCGTCCGAGCGCGTGACCACGCGCCATCGCCGCCTCGTTCGGTTCCCACAGCGCGCGTGCCATGTCGGTCTTCACGAGCGCGGGCGCGATCGCGTTGACGCGCACACCCGGCGCCAGTTCCTGCGCGAGCTGACGCGTGAGATGAATCAAAGCCGCTTTCGACACGTTGTACGCGCCGATGAACGGTCCCGGCCGCATCCCGCCAACCGAAACGACGTTGAGCACGTTGCCGCCGTGTTCTTTCATCCACGCGTCCCAGGCCGCCCGCACGAACCGCAGCGGACCGACGATGTTCGCGTCGAACACTTTGGCGACCGCGCCGAGGTCGGCGTCCATCAGCGGCGCAAAGACGGGATTGATCGCGGCGTTGTTCACGACGATGTCGCAGCTGCCGAGTTCGTCGACCGCGAGCGCGACCGATTCCTCGGCGACCACGGGATCGCTGACCGACCCTTGGAACGTCGCGACTTCGCCGCCGATTTTCCGCAGCGCCCGTTCGGTTTCCGCGAGCTCGTCGGGCTTGCGCGCCACCACGACAACGCCCGCGCCCGCTTGTACGCACGCTTCCGCGATCGCGCGCCCGATCCCGCGAGTCGCGCCGGTCACGACCGCGACCTTGCCGTCGAGCCGCAGCGCCGACTCGGGGTTGATCACAGGTAGAGCCCCGTTCCGCCTTCACTGCGTGGCGACGCCACCGCATGCACATCGCGCTCGCGCAGGATCAGGTACTCATCGCCTTGGATCTCGACTTCGAAGCCGGCTTCGGGCGAGAACAACACCGCGTCGCCGGCCTCGACCGTGCGCACCGTCGGGCCGACGGCCGCAACCTCGGCCCAGACCAGCCGCCGGGAGACGTCGGCGGTCGCCGGGATCAGAATGCCGGCGCGTGATTTCCGTTCGCCGGCCTCCTTCGAAGGCACGACGAGCAAGCGGTCGGCCAGCATCCTGATCGACTGCTTCGTGTTGTCGGCCGGCACGGGCGCTGACGCTACTCGGCTGACGCGCTTCGCTCGATCCCGCTCGATACGGCGCGCAGCGGGCGCCCCCGGTTAGCCTCGCCCTCCTCACCTTGGGAGGGGTTTCGACATGTATCGGCGCGTCTCGCTCGTGGTCGTCACCTTGCTCGCCGCGCTCTCGTTCGCCGCGTGCGGCAGCAGTGGCGGCAGTAGCAGCAACTCGAAGTGCCCGCCCAAGGCCGACACGCGTGCGGCGGTCAACGGCGCAATCACCGTCTGCGCCAGCGAATACAGCTTCGACGTGAAAACGATCACCGCGCCCCCGGGTCCGCTCACAGTGACGCTGATCAACAACGGGTCGATCGGTCACACGTTCACGATCAACGGCCAGCCGTTCAACCTGGTGGTTTCCTCACACGGCGACACCAAGACCGGCACCGTCACGCTGCCCAAGGGCACGTACGACTTCGAATGCACCGTCCCGGGTCACGCCCAGCTCGGGATGAAGGGCCAGCTCGTGATCTCGTGATCTGCTGATCGCGAGCCGCCCGAACCCAGCTCCGAGCCCGGCCCCGAGTAGATTCGGCCTCGCCGATGGTCCAGCCTGCTCTCCGCCTCGAGGTCGACCGCCGCCCACTGGCCGCAACCGTCGGCGCGTACGTACGGCTGACCAAGCCGCGCGTCATCGAGCTGCTGCTGGTCACCGCAGTCCCGCCGATGATCTTGGCGCAAGGCGGCATGCCGTCGTTGTGGCTCATCGTCACGGTCGTCGTCGGCGGCGCCCTTGCAGCCGGTGGCGCCAACACCATCAACTGCTGGATCGAACGCGACCGCGACCAACTCATGCGGCGCACGAGCAGCCGTCCGCTGCCGCAGGGCGAGATCATGCCGTCGCACGCGCTCGCCTTCGGCATCGGACTCAACGTCGTCGCGTTCGTGCTGCTCACCGAGTACGCCAACCTGCTGGCCGCGTCGCTCACGATCTCGGCCACGCTCTTCTACGTCTTCGTCTACACGCTGTGGCTCAAGCCCCGGACCGCGCAGAACATCGTGATCGGCGGCGCGGCGGGCGCGGTGCCCGTGCTTGTCGGCTGGGCCGCAGTCACCGACAGCCTCGCCTGGCCCGCGTGGGTGTTGTTCGCCGTCGTCTTCTTCTGGACGCCCGCGCACTTCTGGGCGCTCGCGGTGAAGTACCGCGACGACTACGAAGCCGCCGGCATTCCGATGATGCCGGTCGTGCGCGGCATCGACACCACCGCCCGCCAAATCGCCGGCTACGCGATGATCACCGTCGCCCTCACGTTCGCACTGACGCTCAGCCCGAGCGTCGGCCGCCTCTACGCGATCTCGGCGCTCGTGCTCGGCGTCATCTTCGTCTCGAAGGCAGTCGCGCTGCTGCGCGATCCCACTCCGAAACGCGCGATCCGCTTCTTCGCGTGGTCGAACATCTATTTGATGCTGGTGTTCGTCGCCGTTGCCGTCGACACCCTCGTCCACTGACGCGCCCCGCGCCCGCTTGCCGCGCGGCCGTCTCGCGGCGCTGGTGGCGCTGACGCTGGCGATTCCGATCGCCTTACTGGTCTACGCCTTGGCGACTTCGGGCCACTCGTCGGGCGCCGCGACCAACAGCGGCGAGACCATGCCCACGAACCTGAGACCCGCGTACGACGTGCGCAAGGCTGTGGTCGGCAAGCCGGTTCCCGACTTCGCGCTGCCGGCGACGAACGGTGCCACCGTGCGGCTCTCGCAGTTCCGGGGCAAGCCGGTGGTGCTGGCGTTCTTCGCGTCTTGGTGTCACCCGTGCGAGGAGGAGCTCCCGGCCCTCGAGAAGATCGCCGACGCCAACCCCGATCGCCTCACGGTCGTCGGCGTCAACTACGACGACATCGACTCCGATACCCGCCGCTTCGTCAACCGCCTCGGCGTCACGTTTCCAACGCTGATCGAGAGCGAAGTGACGAATCCCGTCGCGGCAAAATACGGCGTGCACGAGATTCCGATCTCTTACTTGATCGACGCGAACGGCGTGTTGCAGAGCACGCCCGTCTTCGGACCGACGAGCACGCACGAACTGCAAGACGGCGTCAACAAGCTGCTCGCAAACTGATGGGCTTCTTCGCGGACGCCCGGCGCAAGCGCGAGATCTTGCGCGGGCCGTTCCCGGACGCATGGCAGACGATGCTCACGACGAACGTCGTGCATTGGAAGTATCTCGACGGAGCGGAACGGGAACAGGCTGAGGAAACGGTGAAAGGGCTCGTCGTCCAGAAACGATGGTCGGCGGCGCAGGGGTTCGAGATCACCGACGAAGTGCGCGTCACGGTCGCGGGGCAGGCGGCGCTGCTCGTGCTCGGTTTTCCCGGCTACGACTTCGGGAACGTGCGCAACATCGTCGTGCACGCGACGACGATCCGGCTTCCGGGCCGGCAATACACCGTCGTCGACGGCACGCAGAGCAACGCCGATCTCGCCCTGCTCGGCGAGTCCGACGAAGACGGCACCGTCTATCTCGTCTGGGACGAACTGCTCGCCAACGCTCGCCATCCCGAGCGCGGCCACAACCTCGTGTACCACGAGTTCGCGCACACGCTCGACCGCGCCGACGGTGCCACCGACGGCATTCCCCCGATGGAACCCGAAGCGCGGGAACGCTGGATCGAAGTTTGCAACCGCGAGTACGAACGCTTGCAACAAGGCGTCGACGATCCGTTGCTGCGCAGCTACGCGGGTGTCAATCAGGCCGAGTTCTTCGCGGTTGTCACCGAGGTGTTCTTCGACCAGCCGGTCGAGCTGCGTGCCCAGAAGCCCGACCTCTACGACGTGCTGCGCGCGTTCTACGGGCAAGACCCGGCGACGCGGGTCATTCCTCCCAGCGGAAGTAGCGCGCCGCGAGCAACGGGGCGACGACCGCCCACACGAGCAGCACGACGAGCTCCCCCGTCGGGAACGGCTGCGCCGACAGCACGGCCCGCACCGTTTCCGAGAGCGCGGCGGCCGGCAGAAGCTTCGCGAAGTCCGGCAGCGCGGTCGGGAGCTTGTCGAGCGGGTACGCCATCCCGCCGAGGAACAACAACACGAGGAACAGCCCGTTGGCCGCGGCCAGGTTCGCCTCGGCGCGCAACGTTCCCGCCATCAGCATACCGATACCGGCGAACGCGACGGTGCCGATCAGCAGCAGCCCGATCGCGGCAACGAGCCCGCCGGGAACGTGCCAGCCGATCGCGACGCCGACAACCACGACCAGGATGATCTGCAGGATCTCGAGCGCGAGCACGGTCGCGGTCTTCGCGACGAGCAGCCCGCCGCGCGACAACGGCGTGGAGCCGAGCCGCTTCAGCACGCCGTAGCGGCGTTCGAAACCGGTCGCGATCCCGAGCGACACCATCGCCGCCGCCATCACCGCGAGCGAAAGCACGCCCGGCACGAGGAAGTCGACCGGGTGCGCGAAGTCGGTCGAGATCGTGTCGACCTTGGCGAAGAACACGAGGATCCCGAGCGGGATCGCGAGCGTCACGATCAGGTTCTCGCCGCGCCGCAGTTGCAGCACCGTCTCGGCGCGCGCTTGCGCGATCAGCGCTCGGCGCTTCACGTACGTGCTTCTTCGGCGGTGATCTGCAGGAAGACCTCTTCGAGCGACCGCCGACCGGCCTGCAGCGCGACCAGCGTGACGTCGCGGTCGCGCAGGAAGCACGCGAGATCGGCGATGCGGGCCGGGGTGCCGCGGCGCGGACGACGTATTCGCCGTCGCGTTCCTCGACGACGTCGCCCTCGTCGACGCCGAGCGCTCGTCGCGATCGCGCGCGTGTCGAGGCCGCGCTCGCCGCGAACCAGATCTCGTCGGCGACCGCGTGCGCGTGAGCTCGGCGGGCGAACCCAGCGCGGCGAGCTTGCCGCCGGTGACGATGCGCGACGCGGTCGCACAGGTGCTCGGCCTCGTCCATCGCGTGCGTGGTGAGCAGAACGGTGACGCCGCGGTCGCGCAGGTCGCGGACGAGCTGCCAGGTGGTCGCGCGGGCGTGCGGGTCCATGCCCGCGGTCGGCTCGTCGAGGAACACGACTTCGGGCTGGCCGATCAGCGCGCACGCGAGCGACAGGCGTTGCTGTCTGGCCGCCCGACAGCCGCCGCACGTACGTGCCGGCCGCGTCGCGCAAGCCGACAGATCGAGCAGCGCGTCGGGCGACTCGGCGTCGTCGTAGTACGACGGCGAAGAGGCGCAAGCAGCTCGAGCGGCTTCAAGCCCGGGATACAGGCCGCCTTCTTGCAGCATCACACCGATGCGCGGCCGCAGGCTCGGGCCGTCGCGCAACCGGGTCGAGGCCGAGCACGCGCACTGTGCCCGCGATCGGGCGTGCGGTAGCCCTCGAGGGTCTCGACAGTCGTGGTCTTGCCCGCGCCGTTCGGGCCGAGCAGGCCGAACACCTCGCCCCGGGCCACGTCGAACGACAACCCGTCGACCGCCTGCACTGAGCCGTAGTGCTTCGCGAGCCCGACGACGGAGATGGCCGGTCGGAGAGCGGCGGGCATGGCGGAGTCTACGCGTGTCCCGCCACGGCTATCGGTCCCGCCAGGCGACGTAGCGCGAGCTCGTCGAGCCAGGCGCGGGCTGGGTCGGTGAGCGGGGCCGTGGCAATGGCGGTCGCGGGCCTCGTCGACGAGCCGCGCGATGTCGGCTTCGATCTGTTCGAGCGCGCCGGTGTGCACGAACACCGCCTGCAACGCGTGCACTTCGTCGACCGTGAGATCGGGCGTACCGAGGCGCGCCAGCAGCACGCGGTCGTCGTCGCTCGGCACGCGCGAACGCGACCGCGACGAGCGGCGTCGGCTTGCCTTCGCGGAGATCGTCGCCGACCGGTTTGCCGGTGACTCTCGGCGTCGCCGAACGCGCCGAGGACGTCGTCGCGGAGCTGGAACGCGTGCCCGAGCGGGAGGCCGATCGCCGAAAGCGACGGCGCCGAGCGCGCGAGGCCGCCGGCGAGCGCCGCACCGAGATGCAACGGCCGTTCGACCGTGTACTTGCCCGACTTGTAGACCGCGATGCGGTGGGCGAGCTCGGCTTCGGTGCTCGCGGCCGCGGTGCCGACGAGATCGAGCGACTGCCCGACACACAGCTCGACGCGCAGCTCGTCGAACACGACGTTCGGCCGCCGTCGGGCATGCCGCGCATCAGCATGTCGGCGTAGGTGAACGCGAAGTCGCCGACGAGGATCGCCATGCCCTCGCCGAAGCGGCGCGCCTCGCCGCGCCAGCGCTCGTTGTCGTGCCGGCGAATGAACGCACGTGCACGGCATCGTCACCCCGGCGCATCTCCGAGCCGTCCATGACGTCGTCGTGGACGAGCGCGAACGTGTGCACGAGCTCGAGGGCGGCCGCCGCGTCGACCACTCGCGAGTCGTCGCGGTCGCCACCCGCGCCGACGAACGCGCAGTAGCAGAACGCCGGGCGCAAACGCTTGCCGCCGGTCACCACGAACCCGCGCAAGGCTTCGATCGGTTCCGACAACGCGGGATCGACCGGACGCCAGCGGGCCAGTTCGGCGTCGAGCAAATCGTCGATACGTGACTCGACGCGCGCCGCGAAGGGCAGCAGCTGGGCGGGAAACGCGGCGTCGTACCGCCCGAGCTGGGTCATACGGAGAGGCTACGCCGCGCCCCGATCCGGGGCGCACCGGGCCTGCCCGCCCAAACGGGACGACTGCTACCGTCGCCGTTCATCGTGATCGCGTACCTCTCGGACGCGTGGATCGACGCCCTCGACGCCGCGCTTGACGCGTCGAATGCGCTGTCCGCGCTCGCACCGCTCGTGCTGGAACAGGTTGTCGAGAACACCCCTCGGGGTGAGGTGCGCTACCGGGTAACAGTCGACGCGAACGGCGCGCACGCGCGGCGGTCGCATGCCGACGATGCGCCGCCCGATCTGCGCATCACCACCGACTATGCAACCGCGGCGGCCATCGCCCAAGGGCGCGAGAACGCGCAGACCGCGCTTGCCGGCGGCCGGCTCCGTATCGGAGGCGACATCGAGGTGCTGACCGCACAGGCCGACGCATGGAACGGGCTCGACGACGCGACCGCAAGGCTGCGCGCCGAAACGTCCTACGACGATGCGAACAACGGCGAGTCGTAGGATCGTCGTCGCATGTGGGGTGACGTGACTCCCGCCGAACGTCTCCGCTCCGTAACCCGTCGCTCGCTCGACGACGACTTGCTCGCGATCGAAGCCGCCGACGCGCTGAGCGGATTCGCAAGCGAACCGGCTTCGCTCGTCGTCGCGTGTCGGCGCGTGCTCGCCCATCACCGCGCCCACGCGCCGTTGTGGTGGGTGTGCTCGCGCATCCTCGCCGCCGCCGACCCAGCCAGCGCCGCGCGCGAAGCCGCCCACCTCCTCGAGAGCGACCGCACCGGCGACCGGCTCGGCGCCACGCTCCCCTTGCTCGACGAGGACGAGGTCGTCGCCGCGATCGGTTGGCCGCCTGCGGTCGACGAAGCGATGATCGAGCGGTTCGACCTCGACGTCGTCGCGGTACGCGTCGACGGCCTCGACCCGACGCGGGCGCTGCGGCGGCGCCGTACCGATCTTTCCGTACGCGTGGTCGACCCGTGGGACCCGACGCTCATGCGCGTCGCGCGTCTGCTCGTACCCGCCCACGCGATCGGCCCCAACGAGGCGGTGGTGCCGTTCGGTTGCGTCGACGCGATCGCGATGCTGCAGGACGCCACCGCCGAGGTCTGGCTCGTTGGCGGCGTCGGCCGCGTGCTGCCGGCGCGGCTGTATTCGACGCTCGTCGAGAGCTTGAACGAAGACGACGAGGCCGAGACCATCTCGCTCGAACGCTTCGATCGGCTGGCGGGACCGCGCGGTCTCGAACGTCCGCCCGACGCAGCCGCGCGCGTCGACTGCCCGACCGTTCCCGAGCTGCTGCGACCGGTGAACGAATAGCGCTCAGACGTCAGACGTCGATGATGTCGTCGGGGCCGATCTGCTGGTGCGGCGGTTCCGCGGGCCGGATCGTGTAACCCGAGTAGTACGTGATGCGGTTGCGGTAACGGTGCTTCAAACCGTTGCGAGCGAGCACGCGTACGGGCGGCAACAAGAGGAACAGCCCGAGGATGCCGGTGATGAAGCCCGGCACGAACATCAGCACGCCGCCCGCGAAGATGAGCGCGGTGTCGATCAGTTCGTTGGTCGGCATGCCGCCGTCGTTGACGGTGAGCTGCATGCGCCGCCAGATGCCGAAGCCTTCGCGCTTGGCGAGCCAGAGTCCGGTGAACGACATGGCCGCGAGCAACAGGATCGTGTCGAGGCCGCCGATTACGTGCGCGACCTGCACCGCTACGTAGATCTCGAGCAGCGGCAGGACGACGAACAGCAGGACGAGCACCGCGAGCATGCCCCCACGGTACCCACCCCCGATGCGTCGCTAGGCCCGCGCCAGGCGGCTTCAGCGACGCATCGACTGATTACTGGAAGGCGCCGCCGTCGACGCCGATGCGCTGGGCGGTCACGTACGACGCCCGGTCCGAGACCACGAAGCGCACCACTTCGGCCACCTCTTCGGGTGTGCAGACGTGCCCAAACGCCGCACGCGCATCCATTGCGCGGATGTCCTCGACGCCCATCGCGCCTTTCACGAGGCGCCGGCCCATCTCGGTGTCGACCAACCCCGGCGCCACGATGTTCACGTGAATGCCGTTGCGCCGCTCCTCTTTCGCGAGCGTCAGCGCGAGGGCCTCGAGCGCGGCCTTCGCCATGTTGTAGGGCGCCGACCAGCCCGCGTTGTGCAGCGTCGCGGCGCTCGAAATCATGACGATGTCGCCTCGGCCCAGCTGTCGCATCGACGGCAACACGAGCTTGCTGCACGCCCACGCGCCGAACGCATGCGTGTTGTACACGCGCTCCATCTCTTTGGGATCGGTGTCAGCCACGCTCTGGCCGCGCGACGCGATACCGGCGTTGTTCACGAGGATGTCGATCTGGCCGTACTCGGCCAGCACTGCCGCGCACCAACTCTTCGCAGTGCTCGTACTCCCCCACCGAACCCGCGTACGCGGCGCGCGCCGACCGCGCGCCTCGATCTCCTTCACGGTCTCGGCCGCGGCGGCTTCGTCTTTGCGGTAGTTGATCGCGACGTCGGCGCCGTCTTCCGCGAGCCCGAGCGCAATCGCCCGGCCGATCCCGCGGCCGCCGCCCGTCACCAACGCCACGCGTCCTTCGAGTGTCATCGCTTCGTTCCTCTCACGTTCCTGTGAAGTTCGGCCGCCGCTTTTCCATGAACGCGGCCATCGCTTCGTTCAAGTCACCGGTGTAGCTCGACAGCACTTGCGTGCGGTTTTCGAGATCGATGCCGGCTTGCAACGAGCCGATCTCGAGCTGGCTCCACATGACTTCTTTCGTCATGCGCACACCGAACGGGCTGTTGCCGACGATGAGCTCGGCCGTTTCCAGCGCCGACTCGATGACCTCTCCGTCGGGCACGACACGCGGATACGAGCCCGATGCGGTCGGCTTCGGCGCTGTCGATCAAGCGCCCCGTCAACAGCAGCTCGAACGCGCGCGACGCGCCGATCAAACGCGGCAACATCCACGACACGCCGATGTCGCAGCCGGAAAGGCCGACGCGAATGAACGCCACGTTGAAGCGCGCCGACGCGGCGGCGATGCGCACGTCGCTCGCGAGGGCGAGCGCGAGTCCGCCGCCCGACGCAGCGCCGTTGACCGCGGCGATGATCGGCTGCGGGGCGGAGCGCATCTTGGGAACGAGTCCGGCGATCAGCTTCTGCACGGTCATGCCCGCCTGGGCGCGTCCCATGCCCTGCGTCGACGGCGGGCTCGCGCCTTCGGTCAGGTCGAGTCCCGCGCAGAACCCGCGGCCCGCGCCGGTCAACACGATGACGCGACACGCAGGATCGTCGGCCAGCTCGTCGAGCGCGTCGTAGAGGCCGCGACCGAGCGCGTAGTTCATCGCGTTCAGGCGTTCGGGCCGGTTCAGCGTGATCACGACGATGCCGGGCCGCACGGGTTCGACGACGACTGCGTCGGTTGTCATTCAGCATCCCCTCGCGGTGGCGAGCTGTTCGGCGCGCTCGGCGAGTCTGGGCGATCCGAATCGCGCCACACCAATCGGCGAGTTCCGGGTGCGGACCCCGCCACTCCCATTCGTCGACCGTGCCGACCGGCGCATCGAGCCGCAGCGTCGCGAGCACCTTGAAGCGTTCCGCAACCTTGCGGCCGGTCGCGAGCGTCGCCGCGAGCCGATCGGCGCCGCGCACACCCGCCACGTTCCACTGCTGCACGTCGTCGGGAATCGCCTCGATGTGGCCGAAGCGATCGAGCAACGCGGCCGCGGTCTTGGCACCGAAGCCCGGGAGGCCGGGGAAGCCGTCGGCGGTGTCGCCGACGAGCGCGAGCCAGTCGGGGATCGACTTCGGGGCAACGCCGAACTTCTCGCGAACGCCGTCCGCGTCGAGCACGACGTCCTTGCGCCGGTCCAGCTGCACGACCTTGCCGCCGACGCACTGGCCGAGGTCCTTGTCGGGCGTGCAGATGATCGACTGCTCGACCGACTTCGGCGCGCCGCGACCGCCGCCGCGCTCGCCGAGCGCGTCGTCGGCTTCGAACTCGACCATCGGCCACACGGTGACGCCGAGCGCTTCGCGGCGAGTCTTCGAGCAGCGGGAACTGGTCCTGAAGAGCGGGTCGATGCCGGACCCGTCCTTGTACGGCCCAGAGGTCGTTCCGGAACGACTCGATCACGTGATCGCTCGCGACGCCGAGGTGGGTCGCGCCGTCCTCGAGCATCGTCAGCATCGACTGCACGACGGCCCGGGTCGCCGCCGACCTCGACGCCGTCGGGGTCGAGGTGCCCCGGCCGGGGGGCGAGGTACTGGCGGAAGAGCTCGTAGGTTCCGTCGACGAGGTGGACACGCACGGGCCGAGCCTGTCACACGCCCGCCGAGGTCGCCCATTCCGTGGCCTCCTGTCACGGATCGTCTACCGGCGCGGTCCGCGCGCCGAGAACTCTCGTGTGACCGAGCAAGACACGCTCTCGGAGTCCGGTGTCGACCGGGCCGCGCTGGCGTACAGCCTGTTCCCGGTGCGCCGCCGACGCGGTCAACGCCACCTGTCGATCACCGAACGGGAGCAGCTGCGCGACGGCGTTGTCGCGCACGCACTACGCACCGCGACGAGCACCGCCGGATCGCAGGCGATGCTCGCTCACGCCGTGCGCCGCGGCGTCGTGTTCCCGCGCCCGCCGCGCACGACGAACGGACTGCCCGTTCACCCGGCTGGCGTCGCATCCGACGCAAGTCGTCGACGTGCTCGACCGCATCGCGATCCGCGAACCCCTCGAGGTCGTGGTCACGCTCTGCCACCTGACGCGACGACGTGCGCCAGGATCTGGGGGAAGGCCTCTCGTCGGACACCCGGCTCGGCCGTGCGCCCGGCTCGACGTGGTGCACGAACCGTCACGCCTGCAGCACGCACGCGACATGTTCGCTCGCTGACCGCGTGCCACGACGCGCGATCGTCCCGGCAGCGTTCGTCAGCGCCACTCGGCTCGGCGCTCGGTTGGCGCAGCGGCCGACGGCGACGTCGTGGGCGGTGACGCTCGACGACCGGTCGCGACGGCGTGAGTGACACCAGTAGCTGCACCGCCAGATGAAGACGCACACCGCGCCGAACACGTGGAAGCCGACGAGCAGCGCCGGGATCTGCTGAAGTACTGCACGTAACCGAGCACGCCTTGCGCGGCCATCACAACGATCGTGATCGACGCCAGGTTGAGCACCGACCGCGGCGCCCGTTCGTGCATCAGCACCACGACGACGAACACCAGGTGAGCGCGACAGCACGTCGACGGACGCGCCGTGCACGCGCGCGACGTCGCCCAGCGGCCATCCCAGCCGGCGCGCTTCGCCGTCGCCGCCGTGCGGCCCGGCCGCCGTGACGAGGGTGCCCCATCACGATGACCCAGATCGTGAGCGCGTACACCGCGCGTGACCAGCAACAGGCCGCGAGCCGCGACGACGACGAGCCGCCGCCGTGGCACGTCGCCGTCGCCGGCGCGCTGATGATGCAACAACGGCAACCGCAGCAGCCCGATCGCGAGCAGGAAATGCCCGGTGACGCTGACCCACGCCAGCCGCACCTTCACCGAGATGCCGCCGAGCACCGCTTCGGCCCAGAACAAGCCGAACAGGATCCACGCGAGTCGACGATGGCGCGGCCGGCGGCACCCAGCCGGTACGCGACCAGCACGCCGAGCGCGATCGGGATACCGATGGCGCCGGAGAAGATGCGGTTCAACTGCTCGATCAACGCGTGATGCGTCGAGACGTCGACGAGCTTGGTGGCGCTGCAGTTCGGCCAGTCGGCGCAGCCCAGCCCGGAGTTCGTGAGGCGCACGACCGCGCCGCTCACGATGATCGCAACGAGCAGCACCACGTTGACGAGGTCAGGCGGCGCAGCGCGGTGGACGACAGGGAAGGCCCGCGCATCCGGCCAAGTGTAGGAACGCACCCGGCGCGGTTGCACCGACCGGGCCGGCTGGGGTCGACTACCGCCCATGGCCGCAGCCCCGGTGACGACGAGTTCGCCTGTTCCACGAGAACGCGGAGGAATTCGGGATCCCGTGGAGCACCGCCGACCGTCCGGCGGGTCGACGTCCGACGAGCGGCGGGGACGATCGGCGCGCTCGTGTGGGGTACCGGGCCGCCGGAGCTCGTGCTCATCCACGGCGGCGCGCAGAACGCGCACACCTGGGACACCGTCGCGCTCGCACTCGACCGGCCGCTCGTCGCGATCGACCTTCCCGGCCACGGTCATTCCGCGCACCGCGACGATCACGCCTACTGGCCCGCGGAGAACGCGATCGCCCTCGAACAAGCGGTCCGCGCTGCTCGCGCCCCGACGCGCGCGCGGTTGTCGGCATGTCGCTCGGGTGGCCTCTCGCACTCGCGCTCACCGACCGTGCACCCGACCTCGTGCGCCAACTCGTACTCGTCGACGTGACTCCCGGCGTCAACCGCGAGAAGTCGTCGGCGATCGCGCAGTTCATCGACGGCCCCGAGTACTTCGAGAGCTTCGACGAGATTCTCGAACGCACGGCTCCTTCAACCCGACGCGGAGCGAGTCTTCGTTGCGGCGCGGCATCCTGCACAACGCCATCGAGGCCGACGACGGTCGTTGGACGGTGGCGCTACGACCTTCCCGCGCCGCGGTTCGGGCGACGGCGACGACGGCCAGGTGATGCCGGGCATCGACGAGCTCTGGGACGCGGCGAACGCGTGAAGGTGCCGCTGCTCCTCGTGCCGGGGCTCGACGTCTCCGGTCGTCGACGACGACGACGTCGCCGAGTTGTTGCGGAGAAACCCCAGTGCCGCGGGTGATCGTGGTCGAAGGCGCCGGTCACAGCATCCAAGGCGACAAACCACTCGAGCTTGCCGAGATCCTGAGCGCTTTGCTTTAGCATCTCCGGATGCCGCCCCGCTGCCCGCTTCGTTCGTCGCGGGACGCAACGGATTGCACGCACTCGCCGAACACGTGCTCGCTCCGGCCCGCTTCCGCGTCGACGGGCACATCGGCTCTGTGCCCACCCCGGGTGGATTCGGAACTCCGATCTTCGGCGACGGCGAACGCGTGCGGGTGGACGGCATCGAACTCGTGCACGAGCGTCCGGGCACGATCACGCGGGTCGGTATCACGACGCTCGGCGCGGCGGCGCAGTTCGTCGGCGTGACGTTGGGCGAGCCGACCGGCGTCTACGCAAGCGACTACCCCGTGCGCGCCCGATCTCCCGATGCGCGCCGACCTCGACGCGACGCGCACGTGCTACGGCGGCGTGGATCGCGCTCGGCGAGTCGCTGCTCGCGGACTTGCGCGAGACCTACGCCGCGCACGACCCGACCCCGGCGACCATCTGGCCCGAGCACTTCGACCTCGCGTGCGAGATCGGTGACGAGGCGGCCGGAACCCGCGCGGACTACGGCGCGTCGCCCGGCGACGAGGCCATCGCCGAGCCGTACCTCTACGTCGCGCCCGTGGGACAAGAGCCGGAAGACCGGGCGGCTCGCCGCGTATCCGTTCGGGGCGGCACTCACCTACGACGAGCTCCGCGACGTCAACGATTCCAAGGGTGCGGGCTGGACTTCTTCCTCGAGGGTGCGGCGCTGCTCCTCGGCCAACCGTGATCGCGCGGTCCTGATCTACTCTTTCGGCATGGCGCAGACCTTTACCCGTATGGACGAGTCGACGGCCGAGCAGTGGGCGGTCATCGGCAAGGAGACCTACGAACACCAGGATCGGGTCGCCGAGAGCGTGCTCGCGCTGTTGCGGTCGCTGTCGCGAGATCACCGACGGGTTCGCCGTCGACCAGCTGACGCACTCTCTGCAGACCGCGACACGCGCCGAGCGCGCCGGCGCCGACGAAGAGGTCGTGTTCGCGTCGCTGCTGCACGACATCGGCAAGGCCGTCAGCGTGCCGAACCATCCGGAGATCGCGGCCGCGATCATCAAGCCGTACGTGAGCTCGGACGTGTACAACATGATCCGCGCGCACCAGGACTTCCAGGGTCGCCACTACTACGCGCACTTCGGTGGCGATCCGAACGCGCGCGATCAGTACGAGGGTGAGCCGTGGTTCGATCTCGCCGCGCAGTTCGCCGACGACTGGGATCAGGTTGCGTTCGACCCCGACTACGACACCCTGCCGCTCGAGCACTTCGAGCCGCTGGTGCGCGCCCGCTGCGCCAAGCCGAAGTTCTAGGTATCTCTCCGGTTCGCCGTCAGGCGGCTTCGTCGTGGTCGCCGCCGTCCGCGCGGTACGCGCCGCGGCTTGCTCGTGCCGCAGCGAGATGGGGCGGTTGTCGGCGCCGTGCGCGGAACACGACCGGTTGCGGGTCACCCGGCTTACGGTGCCCCGCGGCTCGGCGGGCCTCACTCGTTTCCTCGTCGGGTGAACGGGGAACTCCCCGAGACGTGTCGACGACGGTGCCCTGCACCGTCGGACACGCCCTTCGAGCCGGCCGTCTGAATTCCGGTTACCAACATGGGTCACTCCGACCCGCCCACCATGGCATCGACACTTGGGCCTCCGAGGCTTGAGCCCGGGCGGCGCGCGTCGTGACGAGGGTCACCTCCGGGCCGGGCGAAAATGGCGGCCCAGGTTGCGCCGGGCCGCTCTCGCTCGCTCTGATGGGCGGATGCTGCTGCAGGACAAAGTTGTCATCGTTTCGGGTGTCGGGCCGGGCCTCGGCCAGGCCAACGCCAAAGCGCTCGCCCACGAAGGTGCCACCGTGGTGCTCGCGGCCCGGAACGCCGAGTATCTGAGCCAGGTCCAACAGGAGATCGAAGGCGATGGCGGGCGGGCGCTCGCACTGCCGACCAATCTGGTCGACGCCGAGCAGGTTGCCGCGCTCGTCGACGGCACGGTCGCTGCGTTCGGGCGCATCGACGGTCTCGTCAACAACGCGTTCCGCATGGACACGTTCGAGCCGTTCGAAGCGGTCGACCTCGGCAAGTGGCGCAAGATCTTCGAGGTCAACGTCTGGGGCGCGCTCGGTCTCACCCAGGCATGTCTCCCGCACCTGAAGAAGACCGCCGCCGAAAGCGGCGACGCGTCGGTGGTGTTCATCATCTCCATGAGCATGCGCAACATCCGGCCGCTCGAAGGTGGTTACTCCTCGTCGAAGGCGGCGTTCCGGACCGCGGCGAAGACGATGGCGGTCGAGCTCGGGCCGACCGGGCGTACCGCGTGAACTGTGTCGCGCCGGGCTGGATCGGCGGGCCCGTCGGTCGAGACTTTTCATCGGCTGGGAGTCCGAAGCCGTGGCATCACCGCGGCGACGAGGTGCGGGCGGAGATCGAAGGCCGGATCCCCTTGCGCATCATCCCGCCGCAGGACGACATCGCCAACAGCGTCGTGTTCTTCGTCTCACCGTGGTCGCACGCGTCGTCACGGGCAGACGCTCGACGTCAACGGCGGCGAGTTCTCGGCTAACGCTCTGTCGAGAACGAGTACGCGCCCCTCTAGGGGCGGAAACCGTCCAAACGGTGGTGTTGCCGACGCCGCGCAGGTCGTAGACACCGACCGACTCGCTCGCCCACTCCGCCGGGATCGAGCATCTCGACGACCGCGTCGGTGACGACGATCTCGCCCGGCGCCGCGACCTTCGACGCCCACGCAACCACGTTGACGACCGGCCCGAAGTCGTCGCCCATCACGGTCACCATTCCGTAGCCGACCGACCCCACCGCGTCGGGAAGCACGGGATCGGCGTGCGCCATCGCGCAGATGTCGATTGCCGCCGCGCACAGCGCCACGGGATCGTCGCCGACAAGCATTGCTTCGTCGCCGATCAGCTTCACGAGTCGCCCGCGCTCGGCCGCCCGCGCCGACGATTGCATCTCGAAGCGACGGAGCACGTCCGAGTGTTCGGCAAGCCCGACCGATTCCGCCCACGGTGTCGACGACACCAAGTCGACGAACGCAACGGCAACGTGCAACTCGCCGCGCATCAACGCCTCGGCGAAGCCGAGATTGCGCAGCGGCTGTTCGGCCAGGAGGTGCTGCATCGTCAACTGCACGCGCATCCACACGACGATCGCGGCTTCATTCGACTGCGACACCTGTAACTCGGTGCCAGCATGTCTTCGTCCATCCGAACGATGTGACCTCCGAACATCGCGCGGGCTGCTTCCATCACACGGCTGGCCGACCATCCGAGCACCCACCGCGAACGCAAGCACTTCCTCGCGTCCGTACATCTCGCAACCCAACTCGAACGCCTGCACGTCATCGACGACCGTTTCGGGAAGCGTGCAGGCATCGCGGATCGCGCACCGGGAAACCGACCGCGGCGCGAAACTCCTCGACGGTTTCGAACGCCACACCGGCACACGCACGCGACCTCGACAGCACTCAGCAGCGGTGGCGGCTGGTCAATCGCCCGCCGCTGCGATCCCGACGACGTTCGTGCGTTGCGCCCAGTGGAGGATCTCGTCGACAGAGAAGCGTTCGAGGAGATAACGGAGCAGCTCTACGCGTTCCGCCGCGATCGGTGAGGAGTGGTCGTAAGCCCAGCCGTGCACAGCTTTTCGTCAATCACGGATTGAGAGTACGAAGCCTCGGTCCAAACAGTTCACCTCGTCGGCGAATGGCCACGAGCCGGTAACGTCGGCGCGTGTCGTCGTTCGACGTGCGCCAGTGGCTCGTGTCCGAGAGCGAGGGCTTCGCGGCCGCGATCGATCCTGAACTGCTCGAGCAAGGCGTTGCGGGCTGTCCCGAGTGCGAACGAACACGATATCGTCTGGCATCTGGGGCACGTGCAACGATTCTGGGCGTCGGTGATCCGCGCCAGCGCCGATGCCGAACCAGCGAGAGAACCGCGGTGCAAGGGCCGAGCGACACGCCGGAGTTGCAGGAATGGATGCACGCCTCGACAACGGAACTGCTCGACGCGCTCGACGAAGTGGCGCCCGAGACTCCGGCGTGGACGTGGTGGCGCCGACGACCGAACCGTCGGCGCAATCGGCCGGCATCAAGTGCAAGAAGCCGCCGTGCATCGCTGGGACGCCGACTCCGTGAGCGGCCGCGAACATCCGATTGCAGGAGCCCGCGCGACCAACGGCGTCGAAGAGTTCCTCGGGATCACCGCGTCAGCTGCCGCACGCCGGCGCCGATCATGTTCGAGACGACCGACTCGGGGTTGGCGTCGCCGCGAGTGACAAGCCGGCGGCGGTCACCGTTTCCGGCACCGCATCCGACATCGTGTTGTTGTTACACAGCCGGATCGGTGTCGAGCACGTCCGCGTCGCCGGCGATCTCGCCGCGCTCACGCCCTTCCTCATGCCGATCGGCTGATCGGCTCATCGGCGTTACTTCACCGCGGTTGGCGCAACCGGCGCACCGACCGCGTGCGTCAGCGGCAACGGTGTCGCACTGAGCAACATGTCGTATTGGGCGTCTTGCGCGCAGTCGGCTGCGAGAAGTCGAGATGCCAGTTCTGGCCCTGCGCGAGCCCGATGTCGCGCAGCTGGATCATGTGCACCGGCATGAAGACCGCCGGGTTCTCGGGTGGGTACACCTCGAACGTCATTGTGTCGGTTGCCACCGCGGCGACGTCGTGGTCATGCAGCCATTCGATCGATTGCGTCGACAGGCCCGGCGAGGACAGCGGAGTATCGCATCTTGTTGCCCGTCCGGAGGAAATGCATCTGTCCGGTCCGCACGAGGATGGCGTACCACCGGGCTCCACGACGTCCCCACTCGCGCGCGCCGCACACGTCGAGGTCGTCACCGGTGATCGCGTAGTTCTCGTCGAAGTGGTCGACGCCGTGGGGCCGGCGACGTCGAGGAGCACGCCCCGCGTCACGACGGGACCGAAGTGTTCGATGCCGAGCTGGGCCGCGCCCGCCTCGGCGGTGACGACCGTGTCGGCAGCGTCGTTGTAGAGCTTGCCGTCGTAGCCGACGTGCGCGACGCGTCCCAGTGCGTTGCGGCCTGCGAGCCCATCTGAAACGAATCGTCGCTCGTCGTGAAGTCACGCACCGTCACCGTGAAGCTGAGGTTGACCGTGTGGGTTTGGAGCTCGGGGTTTGTGCGGTTCGGCATGTTCACGTTGTCCCACTGCGACTACATCGGGATCAACGGGATCGCCAGCGAGAACACACCGACCCTGGCGCGCCGCCGCGACCCCGCGGAGCACGGCGGCTTCGTCGATAAGATTCAACGTGCCACGCTGATCTTCGGAACCCCAGCGGCCCCAGTTCGACACCCGCGCCGCGAGTTCGACGAGCTCTTCGGGAAGCGGCACGGGCGGACGGTCGCGTTTGCGCGTGCTCGTGCGCACCGCAGAACCACTGCCTTCCCCCACAGCGTGTGCATGCGCCGGGGCAGGCGCCCGCCCGTGCGGATCGGGGTTGTCCAGCTCACGTGGGGGTCCAATGAGCGCGCACACGACGCGGCAATCAGCGAGGGCGTGCGCACCGCGGCCGACGAAGGCGCCGACCTCGTCTGCCTGCCCGAACTCACGCGGCTCCCCTACATCGCCTACGACGAGCGCGGGCCGCAGCCCGGTGGCATTGCACCCGAGCCGCTCCCGGGCGGATCGACCTACGAACTCGTAGCGAAGCTCGCCGTCGATACCGGCGTTGCGGTGCATGCGTCGTGCTACGAGCAAGCAGAAGACGCGCTCGGATTCAACACGGCGTTCGTCGTTGCGCCCCGACGGCACGCTCGCGGGCAAAGCCCGCGAGATCCTATGCAGGTCACCGCCGGATACGCCGAAGACCGTTGGTTCGCGCCGGGCGACACGGGCTACCCCGTGTTCAATATGGCGAAACACACGCGTCGGCTTGCCGACCTGTTACGACCAATGGTTCCCGGAGGTACGCGCCCTTGCGCTGAACGGCGCCGACGTCATCGTGTATCCGAGCGCGATCGGCAGCGAGCCCGATCATCCCACGTTCGACACTGAGCCGATTTGGGAACAGGTGATCCGCGCCCAAGGCGTGATGAGCGGCACGTTCATGGTCGTGATCAACCGCATCGGCACCGAAGGCCCGAACACGTTCTACGGATCGTCGTTCGTCAGCGACCCGTACCAGTAGCGTGCTCGTACAAGCGCCACGCGCCGAGCCGTGTGTGCTGATCGCGGATCTCGATCTCGATCCGGCGCGACTGGCTCGATCTGTTTCCGATGTTCGCGGCACGCCGGCCGGAGACGTACTGATGCCGATCGCCGAACAGATCGACTGCATGGAATGCGGCGGTACCGCGTACCTGGCCCAGCCGATCGGCCCGGATGACGAGATCGAAGTCGACGACGTGCTCACGTATCTCTGCGGCGACTGTAACCAACGCTGGGACGTTGTGGTCGACGAGGCCGACCTCACCGACGAGTACGACACCGCGTTTCGGCACGATAGCGGGTGCCACGGCTTCCGCTTCGAGCCGGCGCACCTCGAGGATGCGGCTCGTACGGAACGAACCGACGCGCACCGTCCACGCCGAAGCGAGCCGGCCGCCGCCGTTGCAGTTGTCGAAGAAGGTCGTCAACGGACCTTCCTGTTCGTACACGTAGGCACCGTGCACCACTGTGGTCGTGTCGTCTTCGAAGCGAACGATGAACTCCATGCGTTGATCGTGGAACGCGCGCATTGTCGATCGGTAGTACCGAAACATGTGGACGACATTGTGGATGATCCGCGATGTAGAACGAGAACGATCACGTTCGATCCGGGCATAGCAACGCAATGCGTTCATCCGTACGCTGATATTGATGAGTGTGCGAACTCCCGTTTGTGCGTGCGGCCGGCCCGCAATCGGTCTTTGCCGCGATTGCGAACGACCGGTGTGCGGTTGGCACAGCTACGACCAGGACAACGTTCTCGTTTGTGAGGA
>CAWJBX010000012.1:0-61599 GCA_963841195.1 uncultured Actinomycetes bacterium
CTGATCAAGTAGCCGCCTGGCGGTCGTGGTCAATCTGCCCACACATTTCGTAGGGAGACTGACCACGAAAGCCCAGTATTCGTGGCGTTAGCGCGCGGCGACGGAGGTTGTCGTGCGCGGGGTCGTGATCGTCGAAGACGATGGAGCGGGTGCCGACTTGGGCGGGGGAGCAGTCGTCGTCGTCGAGCGCGCCGGTTGCGTTGTGTTCGTCGTCGGGGCCGGCGCCGTCGTCGAAGTCTCAGCCGGCATGGTCGTCGTCGTCGTGCTCGGCCTCGGCTCCGTCGTCGGAACGACCACGATGGAAGATCCCGCCGGGATGCGAACGCTGTGCGCGGGCTCGGTACGCACCGCGAGATACAAGACCCCGAGCCCGACGAAGAACAACGCCAGGAACGCCGTCGAGCGCCGAATGCCCAGCCGCGCCGAGAGCGGCTGTTCGAGCCAGTGCAACATGCGCGTGAGGTTCACGGCGCGGAAGACGAGTCGACCGGCGTCGTAAAGATCGCGGCGTCGCGCAACGCCTGAACGCACCGCAACCGCAGTTCCGCGCTGACGTCGAACTGGCGACCGGGTTGCGTGCGAACGACGAGGCGCAGCCGGACATAACCCACCTCGATCGTCTCGACACCCGCCACCACCGGATCGCCGAGCAGCATTTGCGACCACTTCGGATCGGATTGCATGGAAGTTGCTGCGTCATGCAGAAGCGTTGTGACCTTGTTGAGGTCTTCGGTCACGGGTATCGGGATGTCGAGGATCACGCGCGACCAATCGCGGGACAGGTTCGTCACCTGGCGCAGCGTGCCGTTGGGAACGACGACGAGCTCACCTTGCAGCGTGCGCAGCTTGGTGACGCGCAACGTCAGTTCCTCGACCGTGCCGGTGACACCGTCGACACTCCCCGGCACCGACAGCCGGATGAGATCGCCGATACCGAACTGACGCTCCGAGAACAAGAAGAAGCCGGCAAGCAAGTCGGCGACCATCGACTGGGCACCGAAGCCCAACGCGACGCCGAGCACTGTCGCCGGAGCGATCAAGGTCGCGATCGGCACACCGATTTGGCGGATCGCAAGCACGATCGCAACGAAGAACGTGAGCGCGACGATCGCCCACACGGCCGCTTGCGTCACCGCGCGCGATCGCTTCAGCGACTCGGGAATGACGTCGCCGTCGGCAATCATCTTGCGCGCCTGAGTGTCGAGCTCTTCCTGGTAACGATCGCCGACCCAGCGCACGAAGCGAGCGATCAGGATCGAGCCGAGCACGATCAGCACCGTCGGGAGCAGGCCGTCGCGCAACCAGGTACTCACGCTGTCGTATTTCATAAGAAGCGAAGGTGGCGACGATTGGCCGTTCTCCCTCGGATAACGAGGTCAAATGGCCAGAGACGCCAAAATCCGATACCCGTGATTGATCCGATCTATCCCTCACACTGAGTATTGTTGCGAACGCGTGACTGATGCCGGGCCCGCTTGGATCGATCTCCTGGACCCGACGCGTGAAGTGCTCGCGACGGCGATGCCGGAAGAGATCCATTCGACGGCGATCAACCAGTTTCTTGCGCCGACCCGCGCCGACTCCGAGCCTCGGCCGCGTCTCGAAACGCACGGCAACCACGTCTTCGGCGTCCTCATCGTGCCGAACGTGCTCGAGGGCGCCGACCATGTGGTCATGCAAGAGGTCGACGTCTTGGTGACGCCGCATGCCTTGATCACCGTGCGCAAGACGCCCGCGATGGGCCCGGCGTTCGGTTGCGACGAGGCGCGGGAGGCGGCCGTCCGCGACGGCAACAGCCCCGGCATGAACCTCTACGTCGTGTTCGACGAAATCGCCGAGCGCTACCTCGACGTTGTCGACCAACTCGACAACAGCATCGACAGACTCGAAGACGACGTGGAAACGACGGATGCGCCGGTGTTACGCGAGCGCATTGCCGATATGCGCCACGGCATCCTCGACATCCGGCGCGTCCTCGCGCCGACGCGCGACGCGGCCCGGGCCGTCCTCGACGACCGCGTGGAGATCGAAGGGCACGAACTGTTTCCGCGCGACGTCGAAATCCACTTCGCCGACGCCTACGACAAGCTCTTACGCGCGACCGACAACCTCGACCTCGCGCGCGATTTGTTGGC
Source organism: uncultured Actinomycetes bacterium (assembly GCA_963841195.1). Lineage (GTDB taxonomy): Bacteria > Actinomycetota > Acidimicrobiia > IMCC26256 > PALSA-610 > CAWJBX01. The sequence goes on from CAWJBX010000012.1 coordinate 2,136, forward strand.
TGGCGTGCGCGACTACCACCAAGCCCAAGTTGCAAACGACCAAAACGAAGTGATGAAGCGGCTGACGGTCGTTGCGTCGCTGCTCTTACCGCCGACGTTCATCGTCGGGCTCTACGGCATGAACTTGCGCGACATTCCCGAGCTGCGTTGGCGACACGGCTACGTGTTCGTGTGGGCGCTGATCATCGTTTCGACGGTGGCGCAGGTGCTCTACTTCCGCCGCAAGAAGTGGATCTGAGCTAGCCGAGCGCTTGGCGCAACGCTTTCATCCGGGCCGGAACCAGGCTCCACCACACCCATCGACCTTGTTTCTCGCCGGTGATCAAGCCGGCGTCGGCGAGGATCTTGGTGTGATGCGAGATCGTCGGCTGCGATTTGCCCACCGTTTCCAACAGATCGCAGGAACAGATCTCGCCCGCCTCGGCGATGAGGCTGAGCAACCGGAGCCGCACGGGGTCCGCGAGTGCCGCGAAGGCGTGTGCGAGATCTTCGGCGTCAGGCTCGCTGAGCGGTGCCGCGACGACCGAAGGGCAACACTCCAATGGGATCGTTCGCGCCATGTGCATTCCTATCGATTGACATCTATCGATACATTCGCGATGATCGATGTATCGACCTGTGTCAATGTATCAGGAGTTCGTCATGGCCCGTGTGCAGCTCGCGCTCAACGTTTCCGATCTTGAAGCCGCGATCGGCTTCTACAGCAAGCTCTTTGGCGTCGAGCCCGCGAAGCGCAAGCCCGGCTACGCGAACTTCGCAGTTGCCGATCCGCCGTTGAAGCTCGTGCTGTTCGAGGGCCAGGGCGAACCCGGCTCGATCAACCACCTCGGCGTCGAAGTTGCGTCGACGGACGAGGTGCACGCCGCGACGCAACGACTCACGCAAGCCGAACTCGAGCCCAAGACCCAAGACGACGTGACGTGTTGCTACGCCCGGCAGGACAAGGTCTGGGTGAAGGCGCCTGATCGCGAACCGTGGGAGATCTACACGGTGTTGGCCGACGTCGAGACGAACGAGGCCTGTTCCTGTTGCTGACGAAGCGGGCGAGTGCAGAGTTCGTCGGGAGCGCGTTTCTCGCCGCGGCCGTTGTCGGCTCGGGCATCATGGCGCAGCGTTTGTCGCCGGGTCAGACCGGGCTTCAGCTGCTCGAGAACTCGATCGCAACTGGCGCCGCGCTCGTCGCGCTGATCTTGGCGCTGGGCCCGGTTTCGGGCGCGCACTTCAACCCGGTGGTGACGTTGGCGGATCGCATCCTCGGCGGCATCACGACACGCGCGGCGTTCGTCTACGCCGCCGCGCAGATCGCGGGCTGTTGTGCGGGCGTGATGATCGCGAACGTGATGTTCTCGCTCTCTGCGGTCAGCATCTCGACCGACACGAGATCGTCGCACGGCCTGTGGCTGGGCGAGGCCGTCGCGACGTTCGGCCTTCTGATGGTGATCCTCGGTATCGCGCGTACCGGGCGCGCCTCGGTCGTTCCGTTCGCGGTCGGCGGTTACATCGCAGCGGCCTACTGGTTCACGTCGTCGACGAGTTTCGCCAATCCCGCGATCACGATCGGACGCACGCTGACCGACACCTTTGCCGGCATCAAACCGTCGAGCGTCCCCTTGTTTGTCGTGATGCAGTTCGTCGGCGGGCTGCTCGCAATCGTGCTTGTTCGCTGGTGGCATCCGCGGCTCGATGCCGACGACATCGTGGTGCCGCATGAGATGGCGACATGACAACCGTGCTCTTCCTCTGTGTTCACAATGCTGGTCGGAGTCAGATGGCGCTCGGGTTCTTCGCTGCGTTGGGGAACGGCCGGGCGACCGCGTTCTCCGCGGGATCGGAGCCTGCCGACCGCGTGAACCCCGTTGCCGTCGCGGCAATGGCCGAAGCAGGGATCGACATTGCAAACGCGCACCCGCAACGGTGGGACGACGCGATGCTCGGCGCGGCCGACGTTGTCGTCACGATGGGGTGCGGTGATGCTTGCCCGTACGTACCCGGCACGCGTTACGAAGACTGGCCCGTCGCCGATCCCGCCGGGTTGCCGATCGAGCAGGTACGGCCGATCCGCGACGACATCGAGGCACGAGTACGAGATCTGCTCACGCGTTGTTCTGCCCAACCGAACGCAGGAGCGCCGTGAACGAATCGTCGGTGACCGCGTGCGGACTTCCGGCCGCGTGTTCGCAGCGCGCGCCGTATGCAAGCGTCGAGATCATCGCGACGCGTAGCGCGTTGTGGTCGAAGGGCGTGCCACGCGCGGCTTCGTAGTCGGCGACGAACGCGGCGACTTCGTCGCCGCTCGGGAAGCGCGCGCCCATCGGTTGATCCCAGTCGACAGTGAAGGTCGTCGCGGCCGCCGCAACCGCGGTCGTTTCCGCGAGGAGTCCGACGCTGTCCCAGTCGTAAATCGCAGCAAGGCTGCCGTCGACCACGCGCACGTTGTCGATGCGCCAATCGCCGTGCGCGATCACCAAAGGTTCGGCAACCCGTTGCGACTTGGCGGCCCGTGCGAGATCGTCGATCCATTCCGCGCCCGCGGCCGTCGCATCGAAATCGAATCGGGCCGAATGCGGCGGGGGATAGAGCGCATCGTCGGGAGGCGCCAGCGGGTGGGTGAGACCACTGGGATCGAGGTCGCGCGCTTCACGCACGAACGCTGCGAGGCCGTGCGCAAGTGAGCGCCGAACGCCGGGATCGTGGGCGTCGACCTTTGGGAACGGCCCGAGCATTGCTTCGGCCGTGATGTGCTCGGCCCGCAGCAGCGGACGCGGCGCGGCCCAGCCGGCGTTTGCGAACTCGAGTTGGATCCGCATGCGCGCGTCGAGGTAGCTGGTTGCCACGCTCGGCCGATGCGCCTTGACGACGACGCGGCGATCGTCGGCGAGCGCGACACCATGCACGCTGCCGCTGCTCGAGTCGAAGAACTCGTAGTGATCGATGCCGGCACCGAGATGGTTGCGGCACCACGCGTCGACGGCTGCGGCGATGCCGTCGGGATCGGTCGTGCCGAACGTGGCCTGTTCGAGCGGAAGCGCGGCGCCGCCCCACTCCGCGAGCCGAGCGCGAATCACCGCGCCGAGTTCGGTCACACGCGCAGTCTCGCAAAATTGATTGACATCCGCGCGTCATTCCGTCACTCTGACCTACTTATGCAACGCGCCGAGCGACTCCGAAGCTGGAGATCGACGGAGACGCGCGCGCTCGGGTAGTGGAGCGCGCACGCGCTCACCCCAACCCGAGGAAGTGTTCCGTGTCAGGTTCCGACGCGTCCATCATCGTCAATCTCGATGCATGCGAGGAAGCATTCAACGCCATCAAGGCGCTCGCGTTCGCTCCGTTTCTCGACGGGAGCGAGCCCTACGCGCGCTCGGTTTCGCTGCAGCGCGTGAAGCGCGATCATCACTTCCTGCCGAGCGACGGGAAGCTGGTGCGGCGCGCCCGCGAAGATGAGCGCTCAGCCGAGTTGGCGCGGGGCCCCGGGTGGACCCTTCGGGTCTTGCGTTGGGATACCCGCGAAGCCGACGTACACGTGACTGCGGTCGACGACGCACTCGCTGAGAAGGTGTTGGCGGAGGCGACCCGGGATGCGGTCGAAGCCGAGCCTCCGGCGACCGAACCGCGCACGACGATCGGCTTTTGGTACAAGGATCACGGGCCGACGCGTCGCGAGCGCACCGTCGACATCACAACGTGGGAGCGAATCCGCCCGAACTACAACGCGGGCGCGGCGCACGCGTTCGACGCGTTGACGACGCTCGACCCGACCAGCGTGCGCGGGCGTCTCCTGCTGCTGCACGGTCCGCCCGGGACCGGCAAGACGACGGCATTGCGCGCCCTCACACACGAGTGGCGGCAGTGGTGCCAGGTTGACTACGTGCTCGACCCCGATCGGCTCTTCGCCGACTCGGCGTATCTCCTCTCGCTCGCGCTGCGCGAGCGTGAGGGCGAGAAGCCATGGCGCATGCTCGTCCTCGAGGACTGCGACGAACTCATCCGTGCGCACGCAAAGCACGCGAGCGGACAGTCGCTCTCGCGGTTGTTGAATATCGCCGACGGTCTGCCCGGGCAGGGCGTGCAGCTGCTGTTCGCGATCACGACCAACGAACCGTTGAACGCCCTTCATCCGGCGATCGTGCGCCCGGGCCGCTGTCTCGCGCAGATCGAGGTCGGTCCGCTGAGTGCTTCCGAAGCGCGCACGTGGCTCGGCCGGCCCGCACGCATCGGTCGCGACGGTGCCACCCTTGCCGAGTTGTACGCGCAGCGGGACGAGTTGGCCGTCGTCGAGAACGACATGCCGGCGCGCGCGTCGACGGGCCAGTATCTGTAGGCGCGGTCACGCGTCGGCGCGCTATCCGCCCGCGACGAATTGAATAGGCGGACTCTGACGCGTGCATCCCGCGACGTCGAGCGACGCCGACGGGTTGTCGAGGAACTGGCGTCGGAGATCACCGAGGCACGGCGGCTGGTTGTTCACCAGCAGCTGCGCATTCAACGTCGGAAACTCGACGACGGTCGCGTGCGCGAGTGACTGCTGGAACTGGCCCGGCCACGCCTGGTCGCTGTTCGGCGCGAGGTCGCCGCTCACGAGGAGCGTCGGCACGTCGGTGTGCGTATCGAACGCGATGTCGGCGATCTTCGGAACTTTCCACGCCGGGCACGCCCACGAGAGGAAGCCGTCGTCGATGCCGGCGAGGTCGGGAACGGCTTGGTCCGACAGCGTGCGCGCGCCACTCGTTGTGTACTGGTCGTAGCTACAAACGCCGGAGAGCAACGCGCCCCAGTCGGTCGAGCCATCGAGGTAATCGCGGTAATAGAGCACGACCTGCCCGGCTGTCAGGTCGTCGACCGAGCTGGTTCGATCCTGTGTCGCGATTCCCGCTGCGAGCACACCAAAGGCGCCTGTGTCGTTGAGGCTGGCGGCGATCGCGATCGCGACGCGCGGACCGTCGAGCAGCACGTCGCTGCTATGACCTTGTCCGTCGTCGCCGTGCGCGATGCGGGGCGATGTGCTGTACGCCTCGACGTCGTGTTTCAACGCACCGGGCAAGTCGGGATAGGCCTTGTTGCAACCGGCGTCGCGCTTGCACAACGCGACGTACGAGTTGAACGCCTTGGAGAGCGTTCCGGTCGGGTCGCTGTATTGGCTTTGACCACCCGGAACTGCGTCCTGCAAGGTGATCGTGCGCACGACGCCGGGCAGTTGCCGGGTGACTTCGAGCGCCGCGATCGTTTCGACGTAGCCCGACACGAGATTGACGTGGCTGAGGTGCAGGGCGCGGATCAGGTCGGCCATGTCGTCGCCGTTCGTCAAGTAGTTGTACGTACTCAAGTCGACGGTCTTGCTCAGGCGGTCGTGGCACCGGCGGAACGCGGCGGCTTCGAGCTTTTCCTGCGCGGGATCGCCGGATGGTTTGGTGAACATCGCGGCACCGACGTCGGTGAACTCCGGGCAGGTGAGCGCCGGCGTCGCGCCGGGTTCGCCGCCCCAACCGCGTTGGGCGAGCAAGTACTCGTCGCGGTGGTCGCGGGCCGGTGAACCGGCGATGTCGTCGGCACCGAAGTCGATGACCGGGTCGGCGGCCGCCGGCTGCGCGCGCGCCGGTGCGTGGTACACGCCGAGTTTCACGACGCGGCCGTTCGGCTTCGAACGGTCTTCGGGAACCGTCAGCGTCGAACACGTGAGACCTGGAATCGACGTGGCCACGTCGGTCGGACACTTGGCGGCCGTGAGCTGCACGGGGTAGTTGTGGGGCAGGGTTGGCGGGGTACTTGTCGCCGACGTGTGCGAACCGCTCTTGTGCGTGACGACCGCGACCGCGCCGGCAATCACCACGACCGCAACGATCGCGGCGAGTGCGATCAGCAGACCGCGCTTGCGCGGCGCGGGCGATGCCGGAGACGGCGCGGCGAGAACTGCTTCGTCGTCGGTCACGATCTCGACGGTCGAGAGCGGCTCCGGAATGCCTTTCAGCTGGAGGTCGCCGACGTGGCGAAAGCGGATCGACCGTCGGGTTCCCACCAGCGAACGCACCACCGAGTTCGCGAGCGTCTGGCCGGGCTTGGCGGCCGACTCGAGCCGCGCCGCTTCGACGATCGGCATGCCGGAGAAGTTGTCACCGTCTTGCGCGACTTCACCGGTGCTGATGCCGACGTACAGCTGCGCGGGATCGTCGGGGTCGAGAGCGGCCATGCCCGCTTGCATGTCCATCGCGCACGAAACCGCCGCGACCACGCTCTCGGTGAACACCACCATGAGACCGTCGCCGGCATTGCTGACCTCACGACCACCGTGTTCGGCGATGACCCGGCGCAACATGCCGAGGTAACGGGCCGAGAACTCGTCGTAGGCGTCGTCACCCAGACGCGCGCGCCGCTCGGTCGAGGCTGCGAGATCGCAGAAGAGGATCGTCAGCGCCTGGGTCTTTCCCGCCATTGCCCTTAGCCTCGCACGCGGGCGCGGCGTCGGACAGCTTGGCGCTGCCTGTGAGCGTGAGCGCTCCGACCATCGGGCCGCACACATAGCCCAGACCGAATGCAAGCATCGCGAAGAACACCGGCTCGGGGAACGTGTGGGGCATGCAGAACGCGCACAACGCCGAAGCGGTGACGGCACGCAACGCGTAGGGCCGGCCGTTGCGTTCACACCAGACGATGGCGAACACCGCCGCCGGGACGACGTAGTAGCCGAAGAGCACCGGCTCGAACAGTAAGCGGGCCAGCATCACGACGCCGACGCCCGCGATCATCGCGTCCACCGTCGGCGCGCGCCGCACCCGCAGCGCGAGAACGACGCTCAACAGGCCCCAGACGAGTCGCGAGAGGTTTGCATTGGCGAGCGGTCGCGAGCCGTATGCCAGAGGCGCCCACAGTTGCGGCTGGCCATAGCGGAGCGACGCGAGGGTTCCGGTCAGGGCCGTGTAGGTCGCATGACTGGCGAGAAAGAAAGGCACCATGACAAGCGCGGGAAGCGCGTACGCGTAAAACGCAGTCAACGTGCGCTTGCCGCGCGGTGCGGCGAGGACAATCGGCAACGCGGGCCACAGCGCCCACTGTTTCGCGAGGATCGCGATCGCGGCGAGCGCGCCGGAGACGCGTGAGTCGCGTTCAGACATGAGGCACGCCCACAGCAAGAAGGCACATGCGATCGTGTCTTCGGGATGGAACCACCCCACTGGCGCCCACAGCGCCACGATGAAAACGAGCAACTGCAGTCGCCAGACCGAACCGCGCGCCGCGCGTCCCGCGACCCAAACAATCGCGAACACTCCGAGGAATGCATCTGCAGGCCCGAGGACGAAAAACATGCCGGGATACGGGCGCGGAAAGAGGAAGTCGCCCAGCAGGTGGAAGTGATCGCCTATCGCAACGAACGGCGCCAACAACATCGGGAGGAGCGGCGTATACGGGTATCCCGTTCGCCCGGCGAGCGGTTCGTAGAGATGAAAGACGTCGCCGTTCGAAACCGCGCGCGCCGCGCGCAGCGGAGTCCAGACGTCAGCCGGCACCACCCAGGCGTTGACGTGCTCGATCAGCGGCAACAGAACGGCTTGCACCAGGAGCGTTAACCCTGCGGCGGTCAACGCGAGCACGACCGCTCCCTTTGCAGCCTTCACGCGATCGTTTCGGCCCTCCGGCCGCGCAAGTTGAGGCTCGCCCGCGCGTTTCGTCGGACGCTCAGTTCCCTTTCTCACCTACCGCGTTCAAGTCCTTTACATGAAGGGCCGAAAATCACTTTGCGCCGAAGCGAAGGGCTGCGGAAAGTCCCGCGGCGCACGAAAGGGGTACATGGAAGTGCAGTTCATTCACGGACTTGCCTCGCGTCGTCGGGACGACGAGGAAGGTTTCACCCTCATTGAACTGATGGTCGTCGTGTTGATCATTGCCATCTTGATCGCGATTGCCATCCCGACCTTCCTGGGCGCTCGTCAGCGTGCGCAGGACCGTGCGACGCAGTCCGACCTTCGTAACGGTTTGACGGCAGAGAAGACGGTGTTCACCGACGCCCAGACCTACGACACTGCCGCGCAGATTTCGGCAGCGCAGGTTGAGACGTCGTTGAAGTGGGGCACCACGCTGACGGCGGTTGTCGGCGACGCCGTGAACGCGGGCGACAAAGGCGTCGTCTGCTTGATCGGAGACGTCGAAGTCGGGACACGATGTTCAACATGGCTGATGTTGCGGCGGGTCCGAGTGCGGGCACGTTCTTCAACAAGGGCGGTACCTGCGGAACGTTGACGCCGGCGACCCTCGCTGCTGCAGCGTGGAACACTGGCTGGTAAAGCCACTCGCACGTACAACAACTTCACGTATGCCTTGCGGGCCCGGGACATGTTCCCGGGCCCGTACGTGTGCCCGACTCCCTTGCACAACCGTGACGGAATTGCGCGTGTCACGTGATTCAAGTCACGGAGCGTGAACTCCGATACCTGCACACGGCGGTTATTGCAGTGGTCCGCCACGGATGCAGGGACAAAGGAGCACCACACATGAGCCTCACTCGGAGTCTGATCGCGCGGAGCCGCGATCAGGAAGAGGGTTTCACCCTCATTGAACTGATGGTCGTCGTGTTGATCATTGCCATCTTGATCGCGATTGCCATCCCGACCTTCCTGGGCGCTCGTCAGCGCGCGCAGGACCGTGCGACGCAGTCCGACCTTCGTAACGGTTTGACGGCAGAGAAGACGGTGTTCACCGACGCCCAGACGTATGACACCGACGCGGAGATTTCGGCAGCGCAGGTTGAGACGTCGCTGAAGTGGGGCACGCACGCTGACGGCGGTTGTCGGCGACGCCGTGAACGCGGGCGACAAGGGCGTCGTCTGCTTGTCGGAGACGTCGAAGTCTGGGACCGTGTTCAACATGGCTGATGTTGCGGCGGGTCCGAGCGCGGGCACGTTCTTCAACAAGGGCGGCAACTGCTCGTCATTGACGCCGGCGACCCTCGCCGCTGCAGCGTGGAACACCGGCTGGTAGACCGCGCAAATTAATGAAGGGCCCGGCTGATCATTTCTGGTCAACCGGGCCCTCCTTTTTTCCGACAATTACACACGACCTTGGGGTCCGGCGGGATTCGGAAAGGAATCAGGAGATATGAAACGTGGGCACCTCGGTGCTCGCGTGGTTCGCAGCAGCGACGAGGGGTTCACGCTCATCGAGCTCATGATGGTGGTCTTGATCATTGCCATTCTGATCGCCGTCCTGATCCCGGTGTTGTTGGGAGCCTCGAGTCGGGCCAAAGACCGCGCGATGCAGACGAGTCTGCGGGATGCACTTACAACCGCGAAGATCGTCTACACCGACAAGCAGGACTACACGCAAGCGACAACTGGTGCGCTGACAAGCGCTGACAATTCGCTGACGTTCGTCACTGCCGCGACCATGCCGACCGGACAGAACGATGTTTCAGTATCGCCGCTGAGTGCGTCGTACATCGTGTTCAGCGGGCAATCGAAGTCGGGGGAGTGCTTCTACCTTTCCGACGACGCGTCGACGGGCACGCTTTACTCGAAGGCGCCGGGCGCAGGTGGCTGTGCGGCCTCTGGTGCCCCCTTGCCGGGCGATCCGGCTTGGAAAAACACATGGTGATTGATGCGATCCCGGCCGATGAGATTCGGCTGGGATCGCACTGATCCTGGGCGGCAGGAGCGTTATCCTCCGCAGGCTGAAGACGGAGGACGACGGAGGTTTCCTTGACCGCCCTGGTCGCCGTGATCTGCGGCGTGTACGGCCTCGTCATCGGCTCGTTCCTCAACGTTGTCATCTGGCGAGTCCCTCGCAAAGAATCGATCGTCAAACCGGCGTCGCACTGCCCGAGCTGCGAGACGGCGATCGCGCCCGCGACAACGTTCCGGTGTTCTCGTGGCTGATCTTGCGGGGCCGCTGCCGAAACTGCGGTGAACGCATCTCATTCCGGTATCCGTTGATCGAACTGCTGACAGCGGTCCTCTTCGCGGCAGTAGGTGCGCGCTTCTTCGACTCGTGGGCGTTGCCGGCCTATTTGGTGCTGGCGGCGGGACTCATTGCGTTGTCGGTAATCGACCTCGAGACGTTCCTCTTGCCCAATCGAATCGTCTACCCGCTGGGGATCACGGGTGGGGTGTTGCTGTTGTTCGCAGCCGTTGTGATGGGCGACTGGGCCGAGTTCGTGCGCGCACTCGAAGGCGGCGCAGTCGCGTTCGCGTTCTTCTTCCTCGTGCACTTCCTCTATCCGAGCGGCATGGGCTTCGGCGACGTACGGCTGTCGTTCATCCTCGGGATGTTCCTCGGCTGGCTCGGCTGGTGGTACGTAGCCGGCGGTCTCTTCGCCGGGTTTTTGTACGGCGCCGTGATCGGTGTCGGTGTCATGGCCGTCGAAGGCAAACGCGGCCGCAAGCGCGCGATCCCGTTCGGACCGTTCCTCGCCGCGGGCACGATGACGTTCATCTTCTGGGGCGCGCCGATCATCGACTGGTACCACGGACTTCACGGCTAGTCGGACGCAGGGTCGTTTTTTGCGACCGCGGTCACACATCGCGTTACAGCCGGAGGGTGTTGTCGCCGATTGTTGTCCGTGAACCTTGTACGGCCCGATAGGGGGTGAGGACCGTGACCGAGCAACTTTCTCTGCTCACGGTTCGCGAGGTCGCTGATGCGATGCGAGTCTCGACAATGACGGTCTACCGGCTGATTCGTTCCGGCGCGCTGCCCGCGATCCGCGTTGGCAAGCACTTCCGCATTCGCGAAAGCGATCTCGAGCACTACCTGCAGGCCCAGACCTTCGGGGGAGACGCATGGCCCGCCGCCTAATCGGCCTCGACGTCGGCACGAACGCCGTGACGATCGCCGAAGTCACGCCGGGATCACCGCCGCGGCTCGACATGTTCGCGCAGGTCGCGCTCCCGCGTGAAGCGATGCGCGAAGGCGAGATCGCCGACCAAGCTGCGATAAGCGACGCGGTCGCGCGCTTGCGCGCCGAAGTCGGCTTGAAGAAAGTGTCGGTGCGCGTCGGCATCGCCAGCCCGCGCGTCATCGTGCGCCAAGTCGAGATGCCGGTGATGACGCGCGACGAACTCGCGAGTGCGCTGCAGTTCCAAGCGAGCGACCTCATTCCGATTTCGCTCGACGACGCGGTGCTCGACTTCGCGATTCTCGAAACTCATACGCCTGCAGCGCCGACTGACGGCGAGGGCGGCGAACCGAGCATGCAAGTACTGCTCGCCGCTGCGCAAGAGGCCACGATCATGAAGCTCGTCTCCTCCGTCGAGGCGGGCGGTTTGCAAGTTGCTGCCGTCGATTTGATCCCGTTGGCGCTCATCCGCGCCCTCGCCAAGCCCGTTGGGGTAATGGCGCCCGCGCCGGCTGCGGCTGGTGGCGTCGCACTCGACGACGCACCCGGCGCCGAAGGCATCGTGTCGTTCGGAGGCGGCGTGACGTCGATCGCAGTTCACGAAGGCGGCGTTCCGCGTTTCGTGCGTGTGATCGGCAGCGGTGGTCGCGAGCTCACCGACGCGATCGCCCACGATCTCGAGGTTCCACCCGACCAAGCCGAAGCACTCAAACGCGCGGTCGGCGCCCCGGGGAACGACGACATGGTCGCGCGGGCGCGCACGGCGATCGACCGTCCGCTGTCGGTGCTGCTCGACGAAGTTCGCAGCTCCGTCGACTACTACCGCAATCAACCGGGCGCCGCCCGCTTGGGCCGAGTTGTCGTGACCGGTGGGTCTGCCCAACTTCCCGGCTTGCCGGAACGGCTTTCGGCGCTCGTCGGTGTCCAGGTCGAACCGGCCTACATGCACGACCTCATTCGCATCGGTGACATTGGTTTTGCCCCCGACGAGTTGCCGCGGCTCGAGCCGTACCTTCCGGCGGCAGTTGGACTCGCGCTCGGTGGCGCGAAGGTGGGAACCGTCGTCGACCTGTTGCCACGAACGCGGCGCTCGGCCGCCAAAGGCCGTCCGCAGATTCCGCGGAAGGTCATGGCGGGTGCCGCCGTCGCGATCGTGGCGCTCGGCGGGCTGACGTTCATGGCCCACAGCAGCGCGTCGAGTGCGAAGTCGAAGGCGAACGCCGCGAAGACTGAAGCGCAAAAACTGCGCAACGAAGTCGGGCGCATAGAGCTCAACCAACAAGGCGCGTCGAGTGCCGGTGGCTCGCAGGCAACAGTCGAACAATTGTTGAGCGGCGACATTTCCTGGACGAAGCTCATCGGAGACGCGGGCACTGCGTTGCCGGGCGGCGTCTTCCTGACCACTTTCCAAGGCGCACACACCGCGGCGCCAACCGCGCTCGCGACCACACCTACGACGACCGCCGGTTCGTCGTCGTCGGGTTCGTCGTCGTCGGGTTCGTCGACGTCGTCGCAGCCGTTGCTCGCGCCGACGAACAACGGGCAGTGCAAGGCCGTTGAACAACCGTTGACCGGTACCGTCACCATGTCGGGTTTCGCGCCCGACTTACCGTCGTTGGCCGTATTCCTTGACGCGCTGAACAAAGCGGGTGGCGACACTCCCGAATTCGGATCGTCGGGTCAGGCGTGGGCGTCGACGATCACGAGCGGAAAGTTTGGCGGCACCGACGTTGTCAACTTCACGATCACCGGCTCGCTCGGTGAAGGCGCGCGCAGCGATCGCCTGCAGACGTACTTCCAGGAGGCGCTGTGCAAGTAAAGACGAAGAACCTCATGGTGGTGGCGCTGGCCGCGTTGCTCGTGCTGGTGCTCTTCTACAAGGTCGTGTACGGCTCGATGCAGAGCCAGGCCGCAAAGGCGAAGAAGAGTCAGCAGAACTATCAGACGCAGATCAGCTCATTGCAACGTCAGCTGCAGCTCGTGAACGGCAGCGGCGGCGGACCGACGAAAGGTGTGTCGAAGGACGAACTCGCGGCCGCGGTTCCTCCGGCCGCGAACGAAGCCGAGTTCTTGCGGATCTTCAACCAGATCGCTGAAGCGGCCGGAGTGAAGTTCCAACAGGTGACGCCGACAAACCCCCAAGGCGCCAGCAGTACCAGTGCGTCGTCGTCGAGCGCGAGCACAACGGCGACCGGCGTACAGACGATCAACCTCGGAATCACGATCCAGGGCAGTTACGCGGAAGTCCAGGACTACGTCGACCGATTAGTACACGCGCCGCGGCTGGTCGTCATCGACAGTGAGAACGTGACGGCCGGGGCATCCTCAGACGGCGGCCAAACGACTGGCGCTGCGGTCGGACCGGTGTTTGCCGGACAGGGATCGGCGCCGCTCTTGACGGTGCAGCTGACTGCGCGCATCTTCACTCTGGCCGCGGCGTCGTCAACGTCGGCGACTGGTCAAGCGGGCGGCGGCGCCTCGATTCCCGCTCCGACTGGGACGCAGAACAGCTAACGCTCAGACTCGTCGCCGTAGAATCTGGCGATGAAGCATCTCGCGCTCGTCGGTTTGATGGGCGCCGGGAAATCGACAGTCGGGCGCGAGTGCGCGCGTCGGCTCGCGCGCCCGTTTGTCGACACCGACGACGTCGCCGTCAAACTCTCGGGCTTGGCCGACGTCGCCGAGATCTTTGCCGTCGGCGGCGAGCAATTGTTTCGCGAGCACGAGCGCGCCGCGGTCGCCGACGTGTGCGCGTCGCCCGCGCCGCTGGTGATTGCTTGCGGCGGGGGCGCGGTGCTCGATCCGGAAAACCGCAAGGCGCTGCGGGCGTCGAGTGTGGTGGTCTGGCTGCGCGCGCCGGTTGCCGAGCTGGTGCAGCGCTGTGGCGACGGTGCGACTCGACCGTTGCTCCGTGGCGATCCCGCGGCGGCGCTCACGAGAATGGAACGACTGCGCGCGCCCGCCTACGAGGCCGCCGCCCATTGTTTTGTCGAGACGGAAGGGTTGGAGCGCGACGCCGTTGCCGAGGCCGTGCTCGCCGATTACGAAGGTGTGCGAACGTGAGCTCGCGCGGTACGCGTCGATTTGGGCGAGCGCGGCTACGACATCGTGGTCGGCGACAACGCGATCGCGGAGCTCGACGTGCTCGCCGGCCGCCGGCGGGTCGCGGTCGTTACCCAAGACGCGGTTCCCGACGCAATCTGCGAAGCGGTCGAGAACGCGCTCGAGACTGCGTCGATCGAGTCGGCGACGTTCGCCATCGCCGACGGTGAGCCGGCCAAGACGATGGAGACCGTCGAAGACCTGATGCGCGGCTTCACCCAATGGGGCCTCCTGCGCGGCGATGCCGTCGTCGCCGTTGGCGGGGGAGTTGTCGGCGACACCGCGGGGTTCGCGGCATCGGTCTATTACCGCGGCGTCGACGTCGTGCAGGTGCCCACAACGTTGCTCGCGATGGTCGATTCCGCGATCGGCGGCAAGACCGGCGTGAACTTGCCCGAAGGCAAGAACTTGGTCGGCGCGTTCCACCAGCCGCTCGCGGTGCTGGCCGACCCCACAGTGCTCGACACGTTGCCCGACCGCGAGTACCGCTGTGGTTTGGGCGAGGTCGCGAAGTACGCGTTGATGGGTGACGACTTCGTGGCGGAAGTCGCGGCCGATTTGGCGCGGCGCAACCCGGTCGTGCTCGACAACGTGATCGTCCGGTGCGCGCAAATCAAGGCGCACTACGTCGCGCTCGACGAGTTCGAACGCAGCGGCGCACGCGCGGTCTTGAACTACGGCCATACGCTTGCCCACGCGCTGGAAACCGCGACCGCGCACTCCCTCCTGCACGGCGAGGCTGTCGGCATCGGGCTCGTGTTCGCCGGGCACCTCGCCGGCGCGCTCGAACGGATCAATCCGTCGGCCGTCGCGCACCACGAACACCTCGTCGGGTCGCTCGGTCTCTCGACGATCGCGCCCCCGGGCTTGCACGCCGACGAGTTGCTGTCGATCATGGCGCGCGACAAGAAGTCGGATGGCGGGCTCACGTTCATGCTGGCGGGGCCGAACGGAATCGAGCGGGTCGACAATCCTGATCCCACAGCTGTACGCAAGGCATTCACCGCGGTAGGAGTCGCTACATAAATGGCAACCATCTTGTTGCTCTCGGGACCGAATCTGAACTTGCTCGGTGAGCGGGAACCGCAGTTCTACGGCACGACGACGCTCGACGAACTCGTCGCGCTCGCGCGCGAAACCGCGGCCAAACTCGGTCACGAACTCGAGCACGTCCAGTCGAATCACGAAGGTGCGCTCATCGACGCGATCCACGACGCGCGCGGTCGGTGCGGTGCGATCGTCGTGAACGCGGGCGCGTTCTCGCACTACGGGTACGCGCTCACCGACGCCCTCGCAATGTTCGAGGGCCCGAAAATCGAAGTGCACTTGTCGAACCCGTACGCGCGCGAACGGTGGCGCCACCGCTCAGTCCTGTCGCCTGTGGTCGACGGCACGATCACCGGTTTGAAGGCCACCGGGTACCGGCTGGCAATCGAGGCGGCCGCAGAATTGTTGGACGCGAAATGACCACAGAGACTCTCGCGCCGCTCGACATCCGGTCGCGCCTCGGCCGACTGCAAGCGCGCCTCGGCGATGCCGGCATCGACGCGCTCGTCGTCACCAAGCTCGCCAACGTCCGTTATCTCACCGGCTTCACGGGCTCGGCGGCGGTGTTGCTCGTCCTGCCCAGCGACGCGCTGTTCGTCACCGACGGCCGTTACACGCAGCGGTCCGAGGAAGAGCTCGGCGCGGCCGGGACCGACGCGCGCATACGTATTGGCATGACTGCTGCCGCGCAACGAAATCATTTGGTCGATGCCCTCGCACGCGGCGCGCGGATCGGCCTCGAAGAACACACGGTGACGTGGGCGCAACAACGCGATTACGCGAAGGCGTTCGACGGATCCGAAGTCGTGCCGGCGGGATCGCTCGTCGAAGACTTGCGGCGCGTCAAGGACGCCGGCGAGGTCGACCGTATCCGGCGCGCGTGCGCGATCGCCGACGACGCGTTCTTCGCGCTGCTGCCGCGTTTGGCCGACGGCATTACCGAGCAGATGTTCGCACTCGAACTCGAGTTCGCGATGCGCGAACGAGGCGCGAGCGGCAACAGCTTCGACCCGATCATCGCGTCCGGTCCGAACGGTGCCAAGCCGCATCACATGCCGAGCGAGCGCGTGATCGAGCGCAACGAGCTCGTCGTTTGCGACTTCGGTTGCATCGTCGACGGATATTGCTCCGACATGACGCGCACGGTTGCGGTCGGTGACCCCGGGCCCGAAGCGCGCCACGTCTACGAGGTCGTGCTCGCCAGCCAGCAGGCCGGCCGCGATCGCGTCGCGGCCGGCGTTCGTTGTGCCGACATCGACAAGGCTTCGCGCGATGTCATCGCGGAGGCCGGATGGGCCGACGCGTTCTCGCACTCGACCGGGCACGGCGTCGGGCTCGAAATCCACGAAGCGCCTCGGGTTGCGTCGACGGCCGATGATACGTTGCTGGTCAGCGACGTCGTCACCGTCGAACCGGGCGTGTATCTGTCTGGCATCGGCGGCGTGCGCATCGAAGACACAGTTGTCGTCGACGCGAATGGCGCTGAACCTCTCACGCGTTTTCCGAAGGACTTGATTATTCCGTGAGCATCTCGACCAACGACTTGAAGAACGGCATGGCGCTCGATTTGCCGGAAGGGCTCGTGACCGTCGTCGAGTTCCAGCACGTGAAGCCAGGCAAGGGCGGGGCGTTCGTTCGTACCAAGCTGAAGAACGTGCGCAGCGGCGCCGTCCTCGACCGGACGTTCCGCGCCGACGAGAAGGTGACGCTCGCGGTCATCGACAAGCGCGACATGCAATTTCTTTACCGTGAAGGCACCGACTACGTCTTCATGGACAACGAGACCTACGACCAACTGCATGTGGCCGACGAGAACGTCGGGAACGCGGTGAATTACTTGAAGGAAGGCGACAGCGCCGTCCTGCCCATCTACAAGGACGAGGTGATCGGCGTCGACCTCCCGGCCTCGGTCGAGCTCGAGGTCAAAGACACCGAGCCGGGCATTCAAGGTGACCGAGTGTCGGGCGCGCGCAAGCCCGCGACGCTCGAAACCGGCCTGGTCGTGCAGGTCCCGCTGTTCGTCAACCCGGGCGAACGCATCAAGGTCGACACTCGCACGGGCGAGTATCTCTCCCGCGCGTAGGTCGTCAACGAGGAGTCGCTGTGCCTACTCGCCGGGCCGCGCGTGAGCGAGCGCTGGAACTGGCGTACGAGTGCGAACAGCGCGGTGTCGGCGCGCCCGAAGTACTCGGCGACCTTCCGGTTGACCCCGACGAATACGCGCGCGCGCTCGTCGTCGGTATCGACGCGCACCGCGAAGAGATCGACGCGTTGATCCGGAAGTATTCGGAACACTGGGCGCTCGAACGCATGCCAGTGATCGACCGCGCATTGCTTCGGCTCGGCACGTTCGAGCTCGGCTGGCAACCGGAGATGCCGACGGCAGTCGTGATCACCGAGGCCGTCGAGCTGGCCAAGGAGTATTCGACGAAAGACTCCGGCCGGTTCGTGAACGGCTTGCTCGCGCGGATCGCCGCCGACGTCAGGCCGGGCGAGCCCGCAGACGCCGCGCCGCCCGCGGACGAACATGAGTGATACTGGCACCGAAGAGATCGTCATTCCCGACACTGTCGAAGAGCTGTTGGGGGAAGACGAGGTTCGGCCCGATACGCCGTGGATCGTCATCGTGTGGAACGACCCGGTCAACCTCATGCCGTATGTCACGTTCGTGTTCCAGAAACTCTTCGGCTACTCGCGCGAAAAGGCGACGAAGCTGATGTTGCAGGTACACAACGAAGGTCGCGCCGTTGTCGCAGCGGGAACGCGCGAGAAGTGTGAGACCGACGTCGCGCGCCTGCATGCATACGGTTTGTGGGCGACGATGCAGCGAGACGATTAAATCGTGGCGAAGATCTTCAAGCGAAAGCGCGACGGCCGCCTCGTCGTGACCCTGTCGCCGGACGCGATCATCGTGTTGCGCCAGATCACCCACGACCTCGGGCAACTTGTCGCGGCGCGTGAACCGGGCCCGGTGACCGATCGCATGTTTCCGCGCGCGTACCTCGACCCGACCGAAGAAGAGGCTGAGCAAGACTGGGAGCGTCACGTTCACGACGACCTCTCCGAATCGCGCGCGGCGGCATTGCGAACGTTGCTGGCCGATCTCGATCGGGCGCAACCGGCCAAAGGCGGGCTCCTCGAGATCGCGCTCGACGAAGAGGGCGAGACCCGTTGGCTCACTGCGCTGAACGACGCCCGGCTGGCGCTCGGCGCGCTGCTCGGTGTGACGGAGGACGAGGACTTCACCTACGACGACGATGATCCCCAGGCGGCCGGCGCGCAGCTGTACGGCTTTCTCACCGAACTGCAATGGGAGCTGGTTTCGGTGTTGCTCGGGGAAACTCCCGAGGGCGGAATCGACTAGCTCGCGTTCGAGCGCCCCTTCCCGGTCGCCTACCCTGGTCGCTGCATGCAGCTGCCGACCGAGCAGGGCGCCGTGCGCGATCCGCGCGGCGTCGCCATCGACCTCTTCCACGCGGTGGCGCGTGCGATGCGGGGCGCCGACGAGGCGGTCGGCATGGCCGTCGTGGCGCTGTTGTCGGGCGGTCATTTGTTGCTCGAAGGCGTGCCCGGCACCGGCAAGACCCTCCTCGCGAAGTCGCTCGCGGCCGCGATGGGCGGGCGCTTCGGGCGCGTCCAATGCACGCCCGATCTGCTGCCCGCCGACGTTACGGGTACGACGGTGTACGGACCGGCGACCGGCGCTTGGGATTTCCGGCCCGGCCCCGTGTTCGCCAACGTGCTCCTCGTCGACGAGATCAACCGGGCATCGCCGCGCACCCAAGCGGCCTTGCTCGAACCGATGGAAGAGCATCAGGTCACGATCGACGGTGTCTCGCATCGGTTGCCCGAACCGTTCTTTCTCGTCGCGACCCAGAACCCGTTCGGAAGCGCGGGCACCTTTCCGTTACCGGAAAGCCAGCTCGACCGGTTCGCGCTCGTGTGCACGCTCGGACGACCCGGCCGTGACGCGGAACGCGAGATTCTCAGCGGCAACGGTGGTGTCGACGCACTCGACGCGATCGTGCCGGTGACGACGCCCGACGAGTTGTTGTTGACGATGCAGGCCGTGCGCAAGGTGCATTGCGCGCACACGGTCCTCGATTACGTGCTCGACGTCGCCGACGCGACGCGCGCGCATCCGGGCGTCGTGCTGGGCGCGTCGCCGCGCGCAAGCCTCGGGTTGCTGCACGCCGCCCAGGCACACGCAACGGTGATGGGCCGCGACTTCGTGTCGCCCGACGACGTGAAAGCCGTCGCGGCGTCCGCGCTCGCGCACCGCATCGTGCTAGCCAACGGCGTCGACATCGAGGCCGGTGCCAACGCCATCGGCGAGATCGTCGGCACGGTCACCGCGCCCCGGCCGTGACCGCGCCGGTTCAGTCGCGCCGGCCTTCTGCTCGTTATGAAGCGATGCGCGCCGCGCCGGTTCCGCATCAAGGCCCCGGCGATCTCACGCTTGCGTCGATCGTGTTGTTCACGCTCGGCGCCTACGGAGTGGCTGCCGGCGCGGCCACCGGTGAACAAGCAGTCGTGGCGGTCGGCATCTTCGCGTTCACGTTGTTCGTCGTGGGCATCGTGTGGCCGGTCGTGTCGCTTTCCCGGCTCGACGTCGAGGTAATTGCGCCGACCGACGCGACCGTCGGGGAAACCGTGGAACTGCGCGTCGACGTGAAGGGCAAGGCGGCCCGCATCGATGTGCGCGTGCTCGATCCGTCCGGCTCGTGGTGGCGGACCGCGGCGCCGGCCGACGGTTTCGTGCCGCACGTTGCGTCGCGGCGCGGCGTGTTCGGTTACGTGCGCGTGCAGCTCCGAACGTCGGCGCCCCTCGGCGTGTTCGTGCGTACGCGCACGTTGCGCGTGCAGCTCCCCGCGCCCACCACTGTCGCACCGCGTGCCCGGCGCGCGACGCCGGTCCTCGGGCCGGTTCCCGACGAGACCTTCGCGATTGCGAACTCGCGTCTGACGCGCGGTGGCGGCGACACCGTGCGTTCGGTGCGTCCCTACGTGCCCGGCGATCCGGCCCGGCTCGTCCACTGGCCGACGAGCGCGCGGCGCGGCGAACTGGTGGTGCGCGAGCACGAGCCGCCGCCGGCCGTCGGCGTTGCGCTCGTCGTCGACCTGCGCGGCGCGGATCCTGAAACCGCGGCGAGTGAGGCGATGGGGATGGGGGTCGCGACGCTCGCAGCGGGCGGCATCGTGTGGTGTTGTACGAGCGAGGACGACGTCGCGGTCAGCGAACTGGTCGTCGACGCGCGCGACTTGGGTCGCCGGTTGGCGCGCGCGACGGCGGGGGAGCCGGGAACTCCGCCTGAGGGCTGGCCGGTCGAAACGGTGCGCGCGTGAGCGACACCGACCGCCGCGAGATGGCCCCGGCGATGAAGATCGTCGCGATTCCCGCCGCGATCGCACTCGGTGCCATCGGCGCGATCGCGGCAGACCGCGTGCACCTGCCCATGATCATCGGCTTTGCCGGTGGCGCGCTCGCCGCCGCACTGACCGTGCTCGCGTTGCCGTCGCTGCCGACGCGCCGGGCGACCGTGTTGCTGCTCGGCATCGGCGGTCTTGGCGCGCTTCGCCACGCGTCTTATACCGGTCCCGATCACAGTTTGTGGCTCGCGATTTGGGCAGCGGCCACGCTTGTCGCGCTGGTGCTCGTCGACCGCGCCGACGCCGAGAGCGCACCACCGCTGCGCGGGGGCAAGGCGTTGCCGGCGCGCTGGCCGCGAAACCGTGCGCGTCGTCTCGATCATTTCGTTGGTGGTCGTTCTCGCGGCCGTGATGTTGGTTCCCGCAGTCACGAGCCGGTTGGGGCGCCACGAATGGCCCGGGGTGGCGCCGACCTCGAACGACTTCGAGAACGCCGCGAGTTCGCTCGTCGCGTCGCGTTCCCTCGACATGACCACGCGTCCGCGCCTCTCGGACAAGATCGTATTCACCGTCGATTCACCGCGTGCCGACTATTGGCGGGGCGAGACCTTCGACGTTTGGGACGGCGAAACGTGGACGCGCTCGGACGAAGGCGAGACGCAGGTGTTGTCGCACGATCCGAGCGGCTCGACCACCGATGTCCCACCCGGGTACGCGGACACGGGTGCAGTCGCCGGCCCGCCTCTGACGCAGACCTTTCATATCGAAACCGGTTACGACGACATCGTCTTCGGGGCGCCGAGCGTGCGGAGTGTGCAGTCCGACAAGGTGCTGGTCGGCCGGCCCGATGGAACGGTTGCGGTCGCGGCCGGGAGCAGCGGCTTCGGCAAGGGAGCCGTCTATACCGTCACCAGCCGCAGCATGCTCACGACCGAGGCTGACCTGCGCGCGGCCGACAGTCAGCCGGTTCCGCAACAGATCCGCGCGATGTACGGAGCGTCGCCCGTCACCACCACGCGCGTGCGGTCGCTTGCGCAACAAACCACGGCCGGCGCCGCAACGACCTACGACAAGGTGAAAGCGCTCGAAGCGTGGATGGGTGCGAACCTTCACTACTCGTTGAACGCGCCGCTTTCGCCGCCGGGTGTCGACGTCGTCGACAACTTCCTCTTCACGAGCCGCGAGGGATGGTGCGAACAGATTGCGAGCAGCTTGGTGGTGCTCGCCCGTTCGGTTGGGATTCCGGCGCGGCTCGTGACCGGTTTCGTGCCGGGTCAGCTCGACCAGCTGACCGGGCGCTGGGTCGTGCGCGAACGCGACGCGCATGCGTGGGCGGAGATCTACTTCCCGGGGATCGGCTGGCAGGGTTTCGACCCGACCGCATCGGTGCCGTTGGCCGGCGATGCGCACCACACCGGCTCCTGGTTCGACACCGCCCGCCGCAATGCCATCCCGCTGGCGATTGCCGTCATCATCCTCGTCTTGTTGTTCTCGACGCTGCCGGGACTTCTCGAACGGCAGCGCCGCCGCCGGGCGCGGCGGGCGTCGTGGAGCGCGCGCACGATGCACACGCTCGAACGCAAAGGGAAAAAGGCCGGACGAGCACGCGCACCTGATGAGACGCCGCGCGAGTACGCGCAGGCCCTCGCGGCGCATACCGGAAATCCCGACCTCGACCGCGTCGGCGAGGCGCTCGACGTCGACGCGTTCTCGGCGAACGGCGCGAGTTCTGATGCTCGGGACGACGCGGACGCGGTGCTATCCTCCCTCTGACCGTGAAAGAGATCCTGTGAGGTCTCTACGGAGGGAACTGCGATGCACGCGCGCGAGAACGCGTCCGAACCGAGCCGGCCCGAACAGGCGCCCCAGTCGTTCGGTGCACCAGTCCTCCGCACCCAGGTCTTCGACGCCGACGATCTTCGCCGGGCACTGACGCGCATCGCGCACGAGGTCGTCGAGCGCAACCACGGCGCCGAGGGCATCGTGCTCGTCGGCATGTATACGCGCGGTGTGCCGATCGCCCGGCGGTTGGCATCGGCGATTGCGTCGTTCGAGCAGGTCGAGCCGCCGGTCGGGACCCTCGACGTCGCGTTCTTCCGCGACGACATCGGCCTACGGCCGGTCGCACCCACGGGACCGACCGAAGTTCCCGATCTCACGGGACGCGTCGCCGTGCTGTGCGACGACGTGTTGTTCACTGGTCGCACGGCGCGGGCTGCGCTCGGCGCGTTGCTCGAACTCGGACGGCCGCGCGCAGTGCAGCTGGCCGTGCTCGTCGACCGTGGTCACCGCGAGTTGCCGATCCGCGCTGATTTCGTGGGCAAGAACTTGCCCACGCGTGCCTCGGAAGACGTGCGCGTGCGGCTGCAAGAGTCGGACGGCGAGGACGCGGTCGAACTTTGGGGCGAAGCGGAGGGTGGGCAAGCGTGAAGCATTTGCTTTCCATCGACGACCTCGGCGACCGGGCCGGCATCGAGGAGATGCTCGACCTCACGGACTACTTCGTCGAGGTGACCCAGCGCGACATCCCGAAGATTCCCGCGCTGCGCGGCAAGACGGTCGTCTCGCTCTTCTACGAGGACTCGACGCGTACGCGCCTCTCGTTTGAAACTGCTGCGAAGCGGCTCTCGGCCGACACGATGACGTTTTCGGTGTCGACGTCGTCGGTGAAGAAGGGCGAGTCGCTGCTCGACACCGTGCAAACGATCGAAGCGATGGGCATCGACGCGATCGTCGTGCGCCACGGCGCCGCCGGCGCGCCCAATCGGGTCGCGTCGTGGACGTCGGCGAGCGTCGTCAACGCGGGCGACGGTCGCCACGAACATCCGACGCAAGCGCTGCTCGACGCGTTCACGCTACGCCGCCACCGCGGGCCGTCGCTCGACGGGTGTCGCGTCGCGATCGTCGGCGACATCAAGAACTCGCGCGTCGCGCGCAGCAACGTCAAAGCGCTTCATTCACTCGGCTGCGAGCTGACGCTGGTCGGTCCGCCGACGCTGATGCCGGAACGGCTCGACGGTTGGCCGGTGCAGGTCTCGTACGACCTCGACGACGTCCTGCCCGATGTCGACGTCGTCTACCTGCTGCGCATTCAGCGCGAACGCATCGACGACGCGTTGTTCCCGTCGCTGCGCGAATACGCGACGCGTTGGGGGCTGACTGCCGAACGCGCCGATCGCTGCAAGCCCGACACGCTGGTGATGCACCCGGGCCCGATGAACCGCGGGCTCGAGATCGCGGGCGAAGTGGCCGACTCGCCGCGTTCTCTTGTTACGGAACAGGTCGCAAACGGTGTGGCCGTGCGCATGGCGGTGTTGTGGTCGTTGCTCGGCTCGGGGGCCCCGAATGTCTGAGGTGTTGTTACGCGGCGGAACTGTCGTCGACGAGGCGGGCGAACGACGCTGCCGACGTGCGCGTTGTCGACGGCACGATCGCCGAACTCGGCGCCACGCTCGCGCCCGGCGCCGGTGCAACTGTGCTCGACGCCGAAGGCTGCGTGGTTGCGCCCGGTCTCGTCGACATCCAAGTGCACTTCCGGGAACCGGGGCGGGAAGACAGCGAGACGATCGAAACCGGCTCGCGTGCTGCTGCTCGCGGCGGTTGCACGGCGGTGGTGTGCATGCCGAACACCGAACCGCCGCTCGACGACGCGCCGGTCGTGCAGTCCGTGATCGAGCGCGGGCGCGCGGTCGGGATGTGCGACGTGATGCCGGCTGGATGCATCACGCGAGGCCGCCAGGGTGAAGAACTGGCGCCGATGGGGGAGCTCTACGACCTCGGTGTGCGCGTGTTCACCGACGACGGCGACTGCGTTGCCAACGCGGCGGTGATGAAGCGCGCCTTCGAATACGCGAGCGCGCTCTCCGGTGCCGTACTCGCGCAACACGCCGAAGATCCCGCGCTCGTGCGCGGCGGTCACATGCACGAAGGGGCGTGGTCGGCGCGGCTCGGCATTCCCGGCCGGCCCGCCGAAGCGGAATCGTCGATCGTCGCGCGCGACATCGAACTCGCGCGCCGTACCGGTGGTCGTTATCACGTGCTGCACATGTCGTGCGGGGCGTCGGCCGCGTTGGTACGCG
Source organism: uncultured Actinomycetes bacterium (assembly GCA_963841195.1). Lineage (GTDB taxonomy): Bacteria > Actinomycetota > Acidimicrobiia > IMCC26256 > PALSA-610 > CAWJBX01. Next base: position 26,553 of record CAWJBX010000012.1, read on the forward strand.
CCGCCAAGGCCGACGGTGTGCGCGTTAGTGCCGAATGCACGCCGCAACACCTCGTGCTCACCGACGAAGCGTGCGCAAGTTTTGATCCCTCGTTCAAGATGAACCCGCCGCTGCGCGAACAAGCCGATGTCGACGCGCTGCGCGCCGCGCTCCTCGACGGCACGATCGACGCGATCGCAACCGATCACGCACCGCACGCCGCCGAAACCAAAGACGTTCCGTTCGAGGAAGCGCCGCCCGGCATGCTCGGCGTCGAAACCGCGCTTGCGGTCGTGCTGACGACGCTCGTCGAGACGGGAGTCATCTCGTTCGCGCAGGCGCTCGCGGCGTTGTCGTGGCAACCGGCGCGCGTCGTCGGTCTCGACCACCGCGGGCACGGCGGTCCGATCGAAGTCGGCGCGCCCGCGCACTTGTGCGTGATCGATCGCGCCCATCAATGGGTGGTCGAGGGCCGCGCCCTTGCGAGCCGTTCGCGTAATACCCCGTGGGAGGGCTGGAAACTGACCGGGAAAGTACGTCACACCATTTACAACGGCGAACCAACCGTCCGCGACTTCGAGGCCACAAAGTGACCCATCTGATGGCGCAGAAAGTTCCGCTATGCGGGACAAAACCGACCCAACTGATGGGAGAGTTTTGAGTAGCGCACAGCTGGTGTTGGCCGACGGGGCCACGTTCGAAGGCGAAGCGGTCGGCTATGTGCCGCCCAACGGCGTGGTCGCGGGCGAGGTCGTCTTCAATACCGCGCTCTCCGGTTACCAGGAGATCGTCACCGACCCGTCGTACGCGGGCCAGATCATCACCTTCACGTACCCGCACATCGGGAACTACGGCATCAACGAGCGCGACGACGAAGCGCGTGCCCCGCAGTGCCGCGGCGTCATCGTGCGCGACCTCGCGCGCCGGGCATCCAACTGGCGCGCGACCGAAGATCTCGACGCGTTCCTCAAACGCCACAAGCTCGCCGGTATCGCGGGCATCGACACACGCCGGCTCACGCGCCACATCCGTGACGCGGGTGCGCTGCCGGGCGCGTTCGGCGCGGCCGATCACGCCACCCTGCTGACCGCCGCCCAGGGCGACGGTGGTACCGACGGCCAAAATCTCGCCGCGCAGGTTTCAACGGAGGCGGCATATACGGCTGGTCCCGAAGCGGCGAGCCTGTACGTCGTCGCGTACGACTTCGGCATCAAGCGTTCGATTCTCGACCAACTCGTGCACGCCGGGTGTTACGTCGAAGTCGTGCCCGCGTCGACGCCCGCGGCCGACGTGGTCGCACGCGAACCCGACGGCGTCTTCCTTTCGAACGGACCCGGCGATCCTGCGGCCGTCACCGAAGCCGTCGACGCGGTCGGCGCCCTGCTCGGCCAGGTGCCGGTGTTCGGCATCTGCCTCGGCCACCAGATCATGAGCCTCGCCTTGGGTGCGAGCACCTTCAAGCTGCGGTTCGGTCACCACGGTGGGAACCATCCCGTGCGGCATCTGCCGACCGGCCGCATCGAGATCACGAGCCAAAACCACAACTACGCGGTCGATGTCGACTCGCTTCCCGCGGGGAGCGAAGTCACGCACCTCAATCTCAACGACGGCGACATCGAAGGCGTTCGCACTCCCCATCTCGCGGCGTTCAGCGTGCAGTACCACCCCGAAGCGGGGCCCGGTCCGCACGACGCGCGCTATCTGTTCAAGGAGTTCACCGACCTCATGCGGGCGAGCTGACACCACATGCCCAAGCGCACTGACATCGAAACGATTCTGCTGATCGGCAGCGGGCCGATCGTGATCGGCCAAGCATGTGAGTTCGACTATTCGGGAACGCAGGCCTGCCGCGTGCTGCGCGACGAAGGCTTTCGCGTTGTGCTCGTGAACTCGAACCCGGCGACGATCATGACCGATCCCGAGTTCGCCGACGCGACCTATGTCGAACCGCTCGACGTCGCGTCGTTGACGCGCATCATCGAAAAAGAACGCCCCGACGTGCTCTTGCCGACGTTGGGCGGCCAGACCGGTTTGAACCTCGCGATCGCGCTACACGAAGCCGGTGTGCTCGAGACGTACGGCGTGGAGATGATCGGCGCCAACGTCGAGGCGATCCGCACCGCCGAAGACCGTCAAGCGTTCAAGGTCGCGATGACCGAGATCGGTTTGAAGGTGCCGCCCTCGGGCATTGCGTACAACGTCGAAGAAGCGCGCCGAGTCGCAGGCGACGTCGGTTACCCGGTGATCATCCGCCCCGCGTTCATTCTCGGTGGCGGTGGTACCGGTATCGCGAACGACGCCGACGACATCGACCGGGTTGCGGCGCGCGGGCTCGCGGCGAGCCCCATTTCCGAGATTCTGATCGAACGCAGCGTCACCGGCTGGAAGGAATACGAACTCGAAGTCATGCGCGACCACGCCGACAACGTCGTGGTCATCTGCTCGATCGAGAACGTCGACCCGATGGGCGTGCACACCGGTGAGTCGATCACGGTCGCGCCGGCCCAAACGCTGACCGACGTCGAGTACCAGACGATGCGCGACGCCGCGTTCGCGTGCATCCGCCGCATCGGCGTCGAGACCGGCGGTTCGAACGTGCAGTTCGCGGTCGACCCGCGTACCGGTGACCAAGTGATCATCGAGATGAACCCGCGCGTGTCGCGCAGTCAGCGCGCTGGCGAGTAAGGCGACTGGGTTTCCGATCGCGAAAATCGCGGCCAAGCTCGCGGTCGGCTACCGCCTCGACGAGGTGCAGAACGACATCACGCGCGAAACGCCTGCGAGTTTCGAACCGACGATCGACTACGTCGTCACGAAGTTCCCCCGGTGGGCGTTCGAGAAGCTTCCGGGCGCGGCGCCGGTGCTCGGCACGATGATGCAAAGCGTCGGCGAGGTGATGGCGATCGGCCGCACGTTCACCGAGTCGCTGCAGAAGGCGGTGCGGTCGCTCGAGACCGGCCGCCTCGGCCTGAACTGCGACCCGGCCGAGCGCGCCCTCGACGCGCTCGACGACGACGAGCTCGTGCAAGCGGCCGCGATCGCGACACCGGATCGCCTGTTCGAAGTCGAAGCCGCGCTGCGCCGGTTCGTGTCCGTCGAGCGGATGCACGAGGTCACCAACATCGACCCGTGGTTCCTCGACCAGATGCTGCAAATCGTCGAAGAACGCGATCGCCTCGGGAACCTCTCGATCGACACGATGACGCGCGCCGACTGGCGGCGGGCGAAGCGCTTCGGCTTTTCCGACGGGCAGCTCGCCTATCTCTGGAACACGACCGAGCCCGCCGTGCGCGCCGCCCGCACCGCGCAGGGCGTCACGGTCACCTACAAGACGGTCGACACGTGCGCGGCCGAGTTCGCCGCGTACACGCCGTATCACTACGGCACCTACGAGGACGAAGACGAGATCGCGCCGCTCGACAAGCCGGCCGTGATGATTTTGGGTAGTGGGCCCAATCGCATCGGCCAGGGTGTCGAGTTCGACTACTGCTGCGTCCATGCCGCGTTCGCGCTACGCGACGCGGGCTACGAGACCGTGATGGTCAACTGCAACCCGGAAACCGTCTCGACCGACTACGACACCAGCGACCGCCTCTTCTTCGAACCGCTCACACGCGAAGACGTTTTGAACGTGTGCGAGCGGTTGCAGGAGAAAGGTGAGCTGCACGGTGTGATCGTGAGCCTCGGTGGCCAGACGCCACTGAAGCTTTCGCACCAACTCGAAGCCGCCGGCATTCCGGTCCTCGGCACCTCGCCGGCCTCGATCGACCTGGCCGAGGACCGCGAACAATTCAACGCGCTGTGCACGAAGCTCGGCATCCCGCAGCCGCCCGGCGGCACAGCCACGCATGTCGACGAAGCGGTTCGTATCGCGAACGACATCGGCTATCCGGTGCTCGTGCGGCCCTCGTACGTGCTCGGCGGCCGCGCCATGCAGATCGTCTACGACGATGCCGACTTGCGGCATGCGATGCACGAGCTCACCGAAGCGGGATCACTCGGTCGGGAAGGCGGCTTGTCGTCGGAACGGCCGGCGTTGATCGACCGCTTCCTCGAAGACGCCACTGAGGTCGACGTCGACGCGATTCGCGACCGCACCGGCGAGGTCGTGATCGGTGGCGTCATGGAACACATCGAAGAAGCAGGTATTCACTCCGGCGACTCCGCGTGCGCGATCCCGCCGCCGACGTTGCCGGGCAGCATCGTGCACGTGATCGAGGACCACACACGTGCGCTCGCCGACGCGCTCGACGTGGTCGGGCTCTGCAACGTGCAGTACGCGGTGAAGGACGGATCCGTGTACATCATCGAAGCGAACCCGCGTGCAAGTCGCACCGTGCCGTTCGTCAGCAAGGCCACGGGTGTGCCGCTCGCGAAAGTCGCGGCGCGCGTGATGGTCGGCGCGACCTGCGAAGAGCTGCGCGCCGAAGGCATGCTCACACCGCCGGCCGAAGGTCAGCACGTCGCCGTGAAAGAGGCGGTGCTGCCGTTCAATCGTTTCCCCGACGTCGACACCATTCTCGGACCGGAGATGCGTTCGACGGGCGAAGTGATGGGCATCGACCGCAGCTTCGGCATCGCGTTCGGCAAGAGCCAGGCGGGCGCGGGGAACCGGTTGCCGACACGCGGCACGGTGTTCATGTCGCTCGCCGATCGCGACAAGGAACTCGGCGTGCGCATCGCCCGACGATTTGCGGAGCTCGGTCTCACGATCGTTGCGACGGCCGGAACCGCGTCGGCGTTCGAAGCCGAAGGCGTGCCGGTCGACACGGTGGTGGCCAAAGTCGGTGAGGCGGTTGGTGTCGACGCCGTCGACCTCATCTCGTCCGGCAAGGTCGACCTCGTGGTCAACACGCCCCGCGGCAGCGGCCCCCGCGCCGACGGCATGCACATCCGGCGGGCCGCCCTCGCGAACGGCGTGGCGTGCCTCACGACCGTTGCGGCCGCCGCGGCGGCCGTGGCCGGCATTGCCGAAGAGCTGGAGCGACAGCCCGACGTGCGGTCGCTGCAGGAGTACCACGCCGACGCCCAGCTGCGGTTCGAGGTCTGATGCCGGGCCGGCGCCGCGCCGACGAGCTTGCCGCCGAGGAGGCGGTCGACCTCACCGTGGAGCTCGCCGGTGTTGGGCTGCCCAACCCGATTGTCGCCGCGTCCGGCACGTTCGGGCACGGGGCCGAGTTCGCCCGGCTGTGCCCGCCCGCCGAACTCGGTGCCGTCACGGCGAAATCGGTGGCGGTGTTTGCGTCCGAGGGAAACCCACCCCTGCGCGTCACCGAAGCACCTGGTGGCGGGATGCTCAACTCGGTCGGCCTGCCCGGTCCGGGCGTCGAGGCGTGGATCGCCGACGACCTCCCCGCGTTGCGCGCGACCGGCGGCCGCGTCATCGCGTCGATCTGGGGTCGCAGCGTCGCCGACTACGAGGCCGCGGCGCGCGCGTGCAAGCGCGTCACCGACGATCTGCTCGCAGTCGAAGTGAACTTGTCGTGCCCCAACGTGGAAGCGCGCGACGACGTGTTCGCGCATTCGCAGAACGCGACGCGCGATGCAACCGCGGCGGTCGTCGACGCGCTCGGCGCGTCGACACCCGTGTTCGTGAAGCTCTCACCGAACGTCACCAAGATCGTCGACATCGCGGGCGCTGCGCTTGCGGCGGGCGCCAACGGGCTCACGCTCGTCAACACCGTGATGGGACTCGTGATCGACGCGTCGACCCGTCGAGCGCGTCTCGGTGCCGGAGGCGGCGGGTTGTCGGGGCCGCCGATCAAACCGATCGCGTTGCGGTTGGTGCGGGAAGTCGCGAGCGCACATCCCGGCGTGCCGATCATTGGCACCGGGGGTGTGACGACCGGCGAAGACGCGGCCGAGATGATGCTCGCCGGTGCGACGGCGGTCGGAGTTGGCACCGCGACGTTTGCCGATCCGCGCGCACCTCTGCGGATTGCCAACGAACTGCGAACGTGGTGCGCACGCAACGGCGTCGCACGCGTGCGCGAACTGACTGGAGGACTGCGATGACGGAGATCAACGACAAGGTACGCGACCGGCTTGCGATCGCGCTCGACGTTCCCGATCTCGACACGGCCGAAGCAATCGCGAAAGACGTCGCGCCGTGGATCGGTATCGCGAAGGTCGGTCTCGAGCTTTTCTCGGCCGCGGGCCCCGACGCGATCACGCGTTTCGTCGCCCTCGACTTTCGCGTGTTCGCCGATCTGAAGCTGCACGACATTCCCACCACCGTTGGGCGCGCCGCGCGTCCTCGGTGGTTTGGGTGCGAGTTACGTCAACTTTCACGCCGCCGGTGGTGTCGAGATGCTGCGCGCCGCAACCGCGGGGCTTGCAGAGGGCGCGCAGGCGGCCGGCCGCGAAGCGCCGGTACCGATCGCAGTCACCGTGCTCACGAGTGATCCCGACGCGTCGGCGTTCGACGTTCGGTTGCAAGCCGCGATCGAGGGTGGTTGCAAAGGCGTGGTGTGTTCGATGCACGAAGTCGAACGTGTGCATGCGGCGCGACCCGACTTCGTGACGATCGTTCCCGGTGTGCGCTTCGACGACGGCGCGCATCACGATCAAGCGCGCGTCGGAAATCCGTTCGACGCCGCGCGCGTGGGGAGCGACATCTTAGTGATCGGACGCGCCGTCACCGCAGCCGAAGATCGGCGCGCCGCGGCCGAGCATGTACACGACGCGGTTGCACGCGCGTTCGCGTCGGGTGAGGCAGCACACGCGTCCCCGCCGCAGTAACTACCTAGCGCGTCGAGGCGCCGCGCGCAAGCCGTTGCACAGTTGCGACGCTGCGCAGTCTCGCTATGCTCAACGGCTGCCAAGTCCCGGACCCCGCCCGGGAATGCAAGATCGCCGACGCGCCAGCGCCGTCGCCCAGTGGAGGACACCATGGCGAACCCGCCCACGCTTACGCCCGAGCAACGTCAGCTTGCACTCGAGAAAGCTGCTGCAGCTCGTCGCACGCGTGCCGAAGTGAAGGACAAGCTGAAGATCGGATCGCTCAGCTTGCCCGAGCTGTTCGAAGCGGCCGACCGCAAGGACGAAGACGGCGAGATGCTCGCGAAGTTGAAAGTTGTGAGCGTGCTCGAATCATTGCCCGGTGTCGGCAAGGTGCGCGCGCGCAACATCATGTCGGAGCTCGACATCTCGGAGAGCCGTCGTTTGCGCGGGCTCGGCACGAACCAACGGAAGGCGTTGCTCGAGCGCTTTGGTTCCTAGCGGGAGTCACGGGCGCGGCATCCTCGTCGTCCTCGCAGGGACGTCCGGGGCGGGCAAGGGCACGGTCGGAGCTCGCGTGCGAGCACTCGATCCGCGTTTGCAATGGTCGGTTTCGTGGACGACGCGCGCGTCGCCCCGGTGAAGTCGCCGACGTCGACTACCACTACGTCGACCGTGCCGAGTTCGAGAAGCTGCGCGATGCGGGTGGCTTCCTCGAATGGTTCGAGGTGTACGGCGATCTCAAGGGAACGCCAAAGCAGTTCGTCGTCGACCAGCTCGCCGCTGGTCACGACGTGATGCTCGAGATCGACGTGCAGGGCGCGCTGGCGGTGAAGGAGCAGTTGCCAGAGGCGCTGCTGGTCTTCGTGCGGGCGCCCTCACGAGCCGAGCAGCGGCGCCGCCTCGAGGCCCGGGGCACCGACGACCCGGCCGCGATCGAACGGCGGCTGGCGCGGGCCGAGGACGAGGAGCGGATCGGCGCCACCCGCTTCGATGCCGACGTGGTCAACGACGACGTCGAACGGGCTGCTCAGGAGATCACTGGTATCGTGGCAGGTTGCCGAGCTGCGGGTTCGCCGCCTCGGCACCCCGAGCTTCCCTGAACTTCCCCGGTCGAAGGAGACCCATGGCTGACCGCCGCCCCTCGTTGATGGAGCCCCGCATCGAAAACCTGATGGGCAAGGTCGACTCGAAGTTCACGCTGGTCACGCTGGCCGCCATGCGCGCTCGTGAGATCAACGACTACTACAACCAACTCGGTGAGGGCCTGGGCCGCATCGTGCCGCCGCAGGTGACGTCGGTGTCGCGCAAGCCGCTCTCAATCGCGCTTGAAGAAGTCTCGGCGGGCAAGATCGTCTACGAGCGCATCGACCCCGAAGCGGAAGCGGCAGCCGCCGCCGAAGCTGCGGTCGCGGCCGAGGCGGGCGACACTGCTGCCGAAGCGCCGGCGCCCGACGAGTCGGCCTGATCCGAGCATCGGGCCAGTGGCGCGTGTCGTCCTCGGCGTGTGCGGCGGGATCGCCGCGTACAAGGCGGTCGAAGTGTGCCGCCGCTTGGTCGACGCCGGCGTGCACGTTGCGCCGGTCCTGACGGAAGACGCGCAGCACTTCGTCGGGGCACTCACGTTTTCGGCGCTTGCGTCGGAGCCCGCGCGCACGTCGTTGTTCGACGCGCCCGAGCCGATCCCGCACACGCGCTTGGGCCAGTCGGCCGACCTGATCGTCGTCGCGCCCGCGACGGCGAAGTTGCTCGGGAAGTACGCGGCCGGTATTTCCGACGACCTACTGACGGCAACACTGCTCGCGACGCGCGCGCCGGTGCTCGTGTGCCCGGCCATGCACACCGAGATGTGGGAACACCCGGCGGTGCAAGCGAATCTTTCGACGTTGCGTGCGCGCGGTGTGCATGTGCTCGAACCCGAGTCGGGCCGTCTGGCCGGAGGCGACCAAGGTGCGGGCCGGCTGGCCGATCCCGCAGTGATCGCGGCGCGTGTCATCGAACTCCTACACGACGGCGGAGCCGCGCTGCTCGGCCGGACGGTGCTTGTCACGGCCGGCGGTACCCGTGAAGCGATTGATCCCGTGCGGTTCGTCGGGAATCGTTCGTCGGGAAAGATGGGTCACGCGGTCGCGAACGTTGCCGCGCGCCGGGGTGCTCGCGTCGTGTTGGTCACGACCGCCGCGTTGGGCGCCGACGACGGCGTCGAGATCGTGCGGGTCGAGAGCGCCGAAGAGATGCACGACGCGGTGATGGCGCGTGCCGCGGCAACCGACGTCGTGGTGATGGCCGCCGCGGTTGCCGACTTCCGGCCCAAGGCGGTCGCGGGGGAGAAGCTGAAGAAGCGCGATGGCGTCCCCGAGATCGTGCTCGAACCGACCGTCGACATCCTCGCCGCGCTCGGCGCCACGAAACGCGCCGGTCAGGTTGTGGTGGGGTTTGCGGCCGAGACGCAGGACGTGCGGGAAAACGCAGCCGCGAAGCTTGTCGCCAAGCGCGTCGACCTGATGGTGGCCAACGACGTGAGTGCGCCCGACGCCGGCTTCGAAGTCGACACCAATCGGGCGGTGCTGCTCGACGCGGCCGGAGGCGCCGAAGAAACCGCTTTGGTCGCGAAGGAGGCCCTTGCCGGGATCGTCCTCGATCGAGTCGCCGAGTTGCTCGATCCCGTAGAGTCCTGACCTATGGCTCGTCATACCTTCACGTCGGAGTCCGTTACCGAAGGTCATCCCGACAAGATGGCCGACCGCATCAGCGACACCGTGCTCGACGCGGTGCTCGCGGAAGACCCGTACGGGCGCGTCGCGTGCGAAACGCTGCTGACGACCGGGTTGTGTGTCGTCGCGGGTGAGATCTCGACGAAAGCGCATCTCGATTTCTCACGTCTCGCGCGCGACTCGATCTGCGAAATCGGTTACACCGATGCCGCCTACGGCATCGACGGCAAGACGTGCGGCGTGATCATTTCGATCGACGAGCAGTCGCCCGACATCGCAATGGGCGTCGACAAGGCGCGCGAACAGCGCGCCGCGTCGAGCGATCTCTACGACGAGATCGGTGCCGGCGACCAGGGCATGATGTTCGGCTACGCGTGCGACGACACCGAAGCATTGATGCCGATGCCGATCTGGCTCGCGCACACACTCGCCGAACGGCTCGCGCAGGTGCGCCGAGACGGCACGGTCCCCGTGTTGCGCCCCGACGGCAAGACGCAGGTGTCGGTCGAATACGAAAACGGTGAGCCGAAGCGACTCGAGACCGTGTTGATCTCGACGCAGCACGCGCCGGGCGTCAACATCGACCGCGACCTGAAGGGCGCGCTGACCGAGCACGTGATCATCCCGTCGCTGCCGGAGCAGTTCATCAATGACGACTACGAAGTCATCGTGAACCCCACCGGCCAGTTCGAACTCGGTGGTCCGCATGCCGACACCGGATTGACCGGCCGCAAGATCATCGTCGACACGTACGGCGGGATGGCGCGGCACGGCGGTGGCGCGTTCTCGGGCAAGGACCCGACAAAGGTCGACCGCTCGGCGGCGTACGCGGTGCGTCAGATCGCGAAGGCGGTCGTCGCGGCCGGGTTGGCACGTCGCTGTGAAGCGCAGGTCGCGTACGCGATCGGCGTCGCGCACCCGGTGTCGATCATGGTCGACACCTTCGGCACGTCGGAGATTGCGCCCGACAAGCTCGAAGCGATGGTGCGCGACGTCTTCGACATGCGGCCGGCCGCGATCATCGAACGGCTGAACCTGCGCCGCCCGATCTATCGGCGTACCGCGGCGTACGGCCACTTCGGTCGCACCGATGGCGAAGGCTTCACGTGGGAGGCCACGGAGCCCTACGCCGAAGAATTGCGCCGGGCTGCGGGATAGGTGACGCGAGCGGTTCGCGTCCTCCCCGACGTCACCGCGGTCGATCGCGCCTTCGACTACCGATGTGATCTCGACGCGCCGGTCGGAACGATCGTGCGCGTGCCGTTGCACGGGCGGCGCGTCCGCGGCTGGGTGATCGCCGACGACGTCGAACCGGAAACCAGCGAACTGCTCGACGTCCTGGCGGTCGTCTCGGCCGGACCGCCGCACGACGTCGTCGCGTTGACCGAATGGGTCGCGTACCGCTGGGCCGGCCCGCGCGTCGCAGTGCTGCGCTCCGCGAGCCCACCCAACAACGTCCGCAACCTTGTTTGGACCAAAACCGCCCCCATAGGGGCGCGTTCGGACCAAACAGTGGTTCGGATTCCGCCGTTGTTCGACCGGCGGGAGCGCGTGGCGGCGATGGTTGCGCAACAAGGGTCGACGATCATCTGCGTAGCCGACGCCGGACGCTCGCGCGCGCTCGCCACCTACCTCTCCCGCAACGGCCGGCGCGTCGCGTTGATGCACTCGTTCGAAGCCGACGCGGCGCGCACCGACGCGTGGCGACGCGCGGCCGAGGGCAACTGCGTCGTTGTCGGGGGGCGCATCGCGGCGCTCGCACCCGTGCCCGATCTCGCGGCGGTCGTCGTCGTCGACGACGCCGACGAAGCACTGCAAGAAGAACGGGCGCCTACCTGGCACGCGCGCGACGTGTTGTACGAGCGGGCGCAGCGCGCCGACGTTCCCTTCACCGTCGTTTCGCCGGCGCCGACGGTCGAAGCCATGTACGCGACCGGAGCAACCCTCGACGCACCGAGCCCCGACGTCGAACGCTCCGGTTGGCCGCGCGTCAACGTCGTCGACCGGCGCGCCGATCCGCCCGGTGCCGGCTTGCTTTCCGACGCGCTTGCGAACGCGCTGCGCAACGCCGACGGGCTCAGCGTTTGCGTGTTGAACCGGCGCGGTCGCTTCCGCCTGCTCGTCTGCGCGACCAACGGGCACGTGCTGCGCTGGGATGGCGATGCCGATCGTCCGCACGTGTGTCCGGAGTGCGGCGCGACGAAACTGCGGACACTGCGCAGCGGTGTCACGCGCATTCGCGAAGAGCTGGAAGCGCTGTTGCCGGGTCACACCGTCGCGGATGTCGACGCCGCGACCGACGACGTCCCGAACGCCGAAGTGCTCATCGGCACCGAAGCGGTGTTGCACCGCGCGGCTGTGCGTCGCCGGTCGCCGGCGCTCGTCGCGTACCTCGATCTCGACCAGGAGCTGTTGGCGCCGCGCTATCGCGCCGCATCGCAAGCGTTGTGGCTCGTGACACGCGGCGCGCAATTGCTCGCGGCTCGGGCGCGTCACGAAACACTGTTGCTGTTGCAAACGCGGATCCCCAACCACACCGTCGTCGAAGCGATCGCGGCCGGCGAACCGGCGCGCGTCACCGCGAGCGAAGCGGAGTACCGACAAACGCTCGGGTATCCGCCGTTCGGCGCGCTCGCCGAACTGCAAGGTGAACCGCCACCGCTCGATCGCGCACTCGACGAACTGCGGGCACTCGACGTGGCGGCCGCGGGTGTGCAGGTGTTCGGTCCGCACGGATGGCCGCGCGCTCGTGTCGGCACCGAATCCCGACGCGCTCGCCCAGACGCTGGCACGCGCCCTTCCGCCCGCCCGGGCCAAAGGTCGTTTGCGCGCGGTTGTCGACCCGCCCAGGGTCTGACCTCTCGCACGGGCTCGATACGATGGCGGCATGGCCAACTACGCGATCCGCGTTTTCGGTGATCCGGTGCTCAAGCGGCCGACCGCCGACGTCACCGAGATCGACGGCGCGCTCGACAAAGTTGTGCAGACGATGTTCGACACGATGTACGACGCGCCCGGCGTCGGCCTCGCCGCGCCCCAGGTCGGGGTGCAGCAGCGGTTCTTCGTCTACGACGTCAACGACGACACCGGCCCGCACGTTCTGTACAACCCGCAGGTTGTCGCGACGTCCGGTGAATGGCTGTACGAAGAGGGTTGCTTGTCGTTGCCGGGCCTGGCGTTCGAGATCGTGCGCCCCAAGGTCGTGACGGTGACGGGTCTCGACGCCGACGGCAATCCGGTCGAGATCGAAGGCGACGAACTGCTCGGCCGCGTGTTCCTCCATGAGATCGATCACCTCGACGGTGTGTTGATGCTCGAGCGCCTCGAGGCCGACGATCGCAAGCAAGCGATGCGCCAGCTGCGCGAGCAGGGCATGGGTGTTACGACGCCCGGCGGACGCCGCCACGCGTTGTAAACGCGGGCCTGCGTGCGGATCGTCTTCCTCGGCACGCCGGTCGACGCGGTAGAGCCGCTGCGCGCGTTGGCGGCGGCCGGTCACGAGATCGTGTTCGTCGTGACGCAGCCCGACCGCCGGCGTTCACGCGGGGGTGGCGCCGATCCGTCGCCGGTGAAGCGCGCCGCGCAGGAACTCGGCCTCGACGTGAAGACCCCCGAAAAAGCGCGGGAAGTCGTCGACGACCTGCGCGCGAGCGGCGCCGAACTCGGCGTCGTTGTCGCGTTCGGTCAGCTGCTTCCGGTCAGTGTTCTTGACGCGTTGCCGCGCGGGTTCGTCAACGTGCACTTCTCGCTGTTGCCCCGGTGGCGCGGGGCGGCGCCCGTCGAACGCGCCGTCCTCGCGGGCGACACCGAAACCGGCGTCTGCCTCATGGCGCTCGAAGCGGGTCTCGATACCGGTCCCGTCTATGCGTGCGCGCGGACGCCGATCGCGTCGCACGAAACGGCCGGTGACTTGCGGGTGCGGCTCGTGCATCTCGGCACCGAACTGTTGGTCGAACAGCTCCCGGGCTTGCCGAACGCGATTCCGACGCCGCAACAGGGTGAACCGACGTACGCCGACAAACTTACAGTCGAAGAGTTCGCGCTCGACCCGCGGCGGCCGTCGTTCGAGCTCGAACGCGTCGTGCGGGCCGGCAATCCGCGCCCGGGGGCGTGGCTCGTCGTGAACGGACGCCGCGTCAAAGTGTGGCGCGCGCACGACGATCCCGACGCGCTCGAACGCCCGGCGCTCGGGACCATCTCGACGAAAGCGGTGTTGGGGTGCGCGGCGGGTGCGCTCGTGCTCGACGAAGTGCAGCCCGAAGGCAAGCGCGCGATGGACGCCGCGTCGTGGCGCGCGGGTGTGCACGGCGACGCGTTGGTTGACGCGCCGTGACGGGTGAGGCATCGCGGCGGGTCGCGCTCGACGCACTCGAACGCATCGAGGACGGTGCGTTCGCCCACATTCTCGTTCCAGATCTCTTGCGCAAGGCGTCGCTCGACGCCGCGCGATCGGGGTTTCGTCACCGAGCTCGTCTACGGCACAGTCCGCATGCAACGCGCGGTCGACTACTTGCTCGCGTTGGTGGCATCCCGGCCGTTGGAATCGCTCGAGCCGCGCGTGCGTGCCGCCCTCCGGCTCGGTGCGTATCAACTGCTCGTCGGTATACCCGGCCACGCCGCAGTCGGGGAGACGGTGAACGTCGTGAGCGCGCGCCAGCGCGGGTTCGTCAACGGCAACTTGCGCGGGCTTTCGCGCCTCGGACCGCCGTGGCCGTTGCCCACGGGCCGCGATCTCGAATCGGTCGCGATCCGCACGTCGCACCCGGACTGGATCGTGAAGATGTTCGTCGAAGAATTCGGCGCCGCCGATGCGATCGCGACACTCGAACTCGACGACGAGCCGCCGCCGGTGACGTTGCGTGTGAATCGAACGCGCACCGACCCGCAGACAGTTGCGGCAGAACTCCGCGGACGCGAACGTCGAAGTGACCCGCGGTTCGCTCGTTCCCGACGCGCTGCTCGTGCGGCACACCGGCGACCTCGCGGCCCTTCCCGCCGTGCGCGACGGCCGGGTCTCGCCGCAAGACCAGGCGAGCCAAGCGATCGTGGGCATCCTCGACCCGCAACCGGGGGAGCGTGTGCTCGATCTCGCGTCGGCGCCGGGCGGCAAAGCGACCGCAGCCGCCGAACGCATGCGCGGCGACGGCTTGGTGGTCGCGGCCGATCTGCATCCGGGGCGCGTCCGAACGGTCGTGCGCGCCGCGGAACGGCTTGCGTTGCAGTCGATCGTGGTACCGGTGCTGGCCGATGGGAGTAGCCCACCGGTGCGCGCCGGCGCGTTCGACCGTGTGTTGCTCGACGCGCCCTGTTCAGGACTCGGCGTCCTGCGGCGGCGGCCCGACGCGCGCTGGCGTGTCGAACCGAGCGACGTCGATGCGCTTGCGAAGCTTCAGCGCGTACTGCTGGCGGCCGCGGCCGACGCGGTACGTCCCGGCGGCCGGCTGGTGTACTCGGTCTGCACGTTGACGCGTGCCGAAACCATCGCGATCGACGCGTGGGCCGCCGACGCGTTGCCCGAGTTCGTTGCCATCACGCCGCCGTCCGCGCCGTGGCGGACGCACGGGCGCGGCGCGATCTTGTTGCCGTCGGACGCGCGCAGCGACGGGATGTTCGTGCTCGCGCTGGAACGCCTCCCCGGCGAACACGCGGCTGGTTCCACCGACAACCCGGGCCGTTGGAGCGCGGTGAAATAGGGTCGGGACCATGAAGATCGCGCCGTCCATCCTCGCTGCCGATTTCGCCAACCTGGCGGCCGACGTCGCGCGCGTGGCGCCCGAATCCGATCTGCTGCACGTCGACGCGATGGACGGTCACTACGTACCGAATCTCACGATCGGTCCGCCGGTCGTGAAGTCGCTGCGGAAGCACACCGATCTCTTTCTCGACTGTCACCTGATGGTCGACAACCCGCAGGTGCTGCTCGAGGAGTTCGCCGATGCCGGTGCCGACGGCTGCACCGTGCACGTCGAGCTCGGCGACCCGCGGCTGCTGTTCGACAAGATCCGCGGGCTCGGCATGCGGGTCGGGCTCGTCGTTCGAACCGGAAACGCCGTTCGACGCGGTCGAGCCGTATCTCGGCGACATCGACATGCTGTTGGTGATGAGCGTGCACACCGGTTTCGGTGGCCAGCCGTTCATTCCCGAAGTGCTCGACAAGGTGCGCGCGGCGCGTACCGCGATCGACGCGCGCGGGCTTGCCGTCGAGATCGAGATGGACGGCGGCATCAAGATCGAAAACGCGCAGCGCGTGGTCGAAGCGGGTGTCGACATCCTGGTTGCCGGAACGGGCATCTTCGGGGCGAGCAATCCGCTCGAAGCCGCGCGCGCGTTCGCGCGCCGCGGGGGAGCACGGGTGACGCTGCGCGCCAAGGTGCTCACCGTCTCGGATGGTGTTGCCGACGGCACACGCGACGACAAGAGCGGCCGCGCGCTCGTCGAGCATCTGACGGCGGCGGGTTACGAAGTTGTCGCGCAGCGCGTGGTCGCCGACGGCGTCGATGCGGTTGCCGGCGCGCTGGTCGAGATGTGCGAGGGATTTGCGGGGTTGGTTGTCACGACCGGCGGGACGGGGTTCGGTCCGCGCGATCTCACGCCCGAAGGCACGCGTCGGGTTGTCGAGCGCGAAGCGCCCGGTATTGCGGAAGCGATCCGGCGCGTGAGCGACGCCGACGGCCGGAACTTCGGCATGTTGTCGCGTGGCGTCGCGGGCACGCGTGGTGCGGCGCTGGTGTGCAACCTGCCCGGGTCGTCGGCGGGTGCGGTCGAAGCCCTCGACGTCGTGCTCGCGGTGGCCCCCCACGCCCTCGACCTCCTCGCCGGCGGCCACCCCCACTGATCCCGGAGCGTCGCTGACTGTCGCCTGGCGATAGCGAACGACGCTCCGTTAGAAATAGAACACGTTGCAATTTTGGGGGAGGGGGCGTATGGTTGAAAGCACAATCAGTGAAAGCCCTCGGGGTTGGGTGCAAGTCCCGACCGGCGGTGAAAGCCCGCGAACGCCCGGCAGCCAGCCGGGCGCCGACCAGGTGAAAATCCTGGGCCGACGGTAAAAGTCCGGATGGGAGAGGGCGAACCCGGCTTACGGCGTTGCGCGCGCCGTTCGGGCCGTCGTTCGTCGTGCCGCGCCGGGGCCGAAAGGCACCGATGTACGACCGTGACGACGAGTTGATGGGACGAGCGATCGAACTCGCTCGCGGCGCTCGCCGGCATACCGCGCCCCGCCCGGCGGTCGGCTGCGTGATCGTGCGCGACGGCGAGATCGTCGGGGAGGGCGCGACCGGTGTGTCCCCGGGTGGCGCGCACGCCGAAGCGGCGGCCCTCGTCAGCGCGGGCGAGCGCGCCCGTCACGCAACCGTCTACTCGACGCTCGAGCCCTGCGATCACCACGGCGCGACCCCGCCGTGTACCGAAGCCTTGATCGCGGCGGGTGTCGACGTGGTCGTCGTCGCGCTCGACGATCCCGACGAGCGTGTCGCCGGCCGCGGCTACGCGCGCCTACGCGCCGCGGGCATCAATGTTGTCACCGGCGTGCGTGCCGCCGACGCCGCACGTGACCTCGCGCCGTACCTGCACCACCGCCGTACCGGTCGCGCGTTCGTCACCGCCAAGGTCGCGTCGAGTCTCGACGGACGGATGGCCGCCGCCGACGGTTCGTCGCAATGGATCACCTCCGCAGCGGCGCGTGCCGACGCCCACGAGCTGCGCGCCGACGTGCAAGCGATCGTCGTCGGCGCCGGAACCGCCCTCGCCGACCAACCCGCGCTGACGGTCCGCGGCGCCGACCCGATGCCCGCGCAACCACCGTTGCGCGTGCTGCTCGACGGGCGCGGCCGGGTTTCCGCACGCGGCCCGCTGTTCGATACAACGCTCGCGCCGACGCTCGTCGTCACCACCGATGCTGCGCCCGCGGCCGCGACGGACGCCTGGGCCGCGAGCGGCGCCAAAGTCGAGTCCATCGCACCCGCAGCCGACGGCGCCGGCGTCGACCTCGACGCACTCACGCTGCTGCTCGGGCGCCACGGTGTTCTGCACGCGCTGATCGAAGGTGGTGCGACGTTGCTCGGTGCCGTCATGCGCGCGGGCACAGCCCAGCGCCTCGTCGCGTACGTCGCGCCCACCTTGCTCGGCGCGCGCGGTCTTCCCACGTTTGCGTTCGACGGGCCGGCGAACATCGCCGCCGCATCACGCATGCGTCTCACTGCAGCCCGCACGATCGGCGACGACATTCGTCTCGACTACGAGGTCAACAACTGATGTTTACGGGCATCGTCGAAGAACTCGGCCGCGTCCGCGCCGTCACCCCGAACGCGGACGGCGCCCGCCTCGAGATCGCGGCGCACATCGTCCTCGGCGACTCCGCGATTGGTTCGTCGATCGCGGTCAACGGCGTCTGCCTGACCGTCGTCGAACTGGGCGACGACGCGTGGGCCGCCGACGCGGTCGTCGAAACCCTCGAACGTTCGAACCTCGGCACCCTCAAACCCGGCGATCCGGTGAACCTCGAACGGCCCGTGCGGCTCGAAGACCGGCTCCACGGCCATCTCGTGCAGGGCCACGTCGACGGCATCGGCACCGTCGTCGCACGCGATCCGCAAACCGACGGCTCGACGTTCATCACCTTTGCCGCGCCGCGCGAAGTGTTGCGCTACGTCGTACACAAGGGGTCGATCGCGGTCGACGGCATCAGCCTCACCGTTGCCGGCCTCGACGAGGACGCGTTTCGCATCGCCGTCATCCCGCACACTCTCTCGGTCACCACGCTCGGAACCCGAGCGGTCGGCGACACCGTGAACCTCGAAACCGATGTCGTCGCGAAATATGTCGAGCGACTACTCCCCGAACGGAGCACGCTATGAGCAACCAGGTCGAGCAGGCGATCGACGCGGTACGCCGCGGTGAGTTCGTGGTGGTCGTCGACGACGAGGATCGTGAGAACGAAGGCGATCTGATCATCGCAGCCGAGAAGATGACGCCCGACAAGATGGCGTTCATGATCCGCTACACGAGCGGTGTCATTTGTTTGCCGATGGAGGGCGAACGACTCGACGAGCTCCAGCTGCCGCTCATGGTGTCGGGCGCGGAGAACACCGAAGGACAACGCACCGCATTCACGGTGTCGGTCGACGCCCGACAGGGAACGACGACGGGCATCTCGGCTGCCGATCGCAGCACGACGGTGCACACGCTGATCGATCACGAGACGCGCGCCGGAGATCTGGCCCGGCCCGGTCACATCTTCCCGCTGCGTTACCGCGAGGGCGGTGTGCTCAAGCGGGCCGGACACACCGAAGCGGCGGTCGACCTCGCGCGGCATCGCCGGCTGTTTTCCGGCGGGTGTGCTCGCCGAGATCGTCAACGACGACGGCACGATGCAGCGGCGTCCTGATCTCGAAGCGTTCGCGGCGGAGCACGGCCTCGTACTCGTGACGATCGCCGACCTCATTCGCTACCGGCGCCACCGCGAAAAGCTGGTGCGGCGCGTTTCGCAGGCGCGCATCCCGACGCAGTACGGCGATTTCACGGCTCACGTGTTCGCGTCGTTGCTCGACGGCACCGAACATCTCGCGTTCGTGCGCGGCGATGTCGAAGGCAAATCCAATGTGCTGGTGCGTGTGCACTCCGAGTGTCTCACCGGTGACGTGTTCGGTTCGTTGCGTTGCGACTGCGGCGTGCAGCTCGACCGGGCGCTCGAACGGGTCGCACGCGAAGGCGAAGGGGTCGTCGTCTACCTGCGCGGCCATGAAGGGCGCGGCATCGGGCTCGGCCACAAGCTGCGTGCCTATTCACTGCAGGATCAGGGTCGCGACACCGTGGAAGCGAACCTCGAACTCGGTTTCCCGGCCGATTCGCGCGAGTACGGAATCGGTGCGCAGGTCCTCGTCGATCTCGGTGTGACGACCATGCGCCTGATGACGAACAACCCGTCGAAGTATGGGGGCATCGAGGGCTACGGGCTCGAAATCGTGGAGCGCGTCCCGATGACCACAACGCCGAACCGCGAAAACATCGCGTATCTGCGGGCCAAGCAAGAAAAGCTCGGGCATCTGCTCGACCTCGCGCCGGACGAAGAACTCGGCGGCTCGTAGATGGGTGGGAAGCGGACCGAACGCCGTATGCCGGAGGCCGCACGCGTGAGGGAGCGGGTGGGAGAGTAATGGGGGAATACTCCGCGCATGAAGGCACGCTCGACGCGGGCGGCATGCGGTTCGCGATCGTCGTCGCGCGTTACAACGAGGACATCACCAAGCAGTTGCTCGCGGGCGCGCAAACAACGCTCGAAAAGCACAAGGCCGCCGAGGTACATGCCGCGTGGACTCCGGGCGCGTTCGAGCTGCCGCTCGTGGCAAAGCGGTTCGCGGAGACGGGCCACGTCGACGCGGTGATCTGTCTCGGCGCGGTCATCCGTGGCGAGACCGCGCACTTCGAATACGTCGCGGGCGAAACCGCGGCCGGGATCACGCGGGCTGCGCTCGACACGGGCGTGCCGGTGATCTTCGGGGTGTTGACGGTCGACAACCGCGACCAAGCCCAGGCGCGGCTCGGCGGCAGTGAAGGTCACAAGGGTGAGGAAGCTGCGCTCACTGCGATCGAAATGGTGTCGCTCCTCCGCACGATTCAGTGAGTCTCGCCGGCAAGAAGTACGACGCGATCGGGGTGACCTACAGCGCGACGCGCCGGACCGATCCGCGCATCGCCGCCCAGATCGAAACCGCCCTCGGATCAGCTCACACCATCGTCAACGTGGGCGCCGGGACGGGCAACTACGAGCCGCGTGATCGGAACGTCGTCGCGGTCGAACCGTCGCTGACGATGATCGGGCAGCGACCCGTGGGCACGGCACCGTGCGTGCGCGGCGTTGCCGAAGCGTTGCCGTTTCCGGACGCGACCTTCGACGCGGCCCTCGCGGTGCTCACCGTGCATCACTGGCGCGACCTCGAGCGCGGCATCGCCGAGGTGCAACGGGTCGCGCGCCGCCAGGTGGTGTTCACGTTCGAGCCGTCACTTTCGGACGAGTTCTGGCTCGTCCGCGACTATTTCCCCGAGGTACGCGATCTTCCGCAGGAACGCCGTCTGCCGGACTGCGAAGCCGTGCGAGGCATGTTCGGCGCCGGCGCCGGCGCCGGCGCGTCGCTCACTCGTGTGCTCGTGCCCGCCGACTGCGTCGACGGGTTCGGCGGGTCTTACTGGAATCGGCCTGAGGTATACCTCGACCCGCACGTTCAGGACGGCATGTCGATGTTTGCGCTGCTCGATCCCACCATCCGGGTACGCGGCACCGAACGGCTGCGCGCCGATCTCGCAAGCGGCCGCTGGGACGAGAACTACGGCCGGTTACGCGCGCTCACCGAGATCGATCTCGGCTATCGCCTGCTGGTCTGCGAATGACGAGCTCAGGAGGAACGCGAGGAGACGTTCCGTCGTCCAGACCTCGATGTTTTCGTTCATGCCGCGTCCTGACATCTCCGTGTCGTCTGTCACGAACACTGTGCCGTCGTACTGCGCGGCGACGGATATGAGAAAGGTTGCGTCCCAACTGCGCTCAGTCGCGCTCGGAACGTGATCCACGACGTGGTCGACGCCGCCGACCGCACCGCCACGCGAGGCCTCGCGTATCACGTGATGCGTCGGAACATTGCGCCTCGGGATCTCGCAGATCGACATTCGGAGTGCACGGTTCCGAAGACAGGCGATGTCGTCCCACTGGAGATGGGTCATCAGGAACTCGATCTCGGCGGCGTCGGCTCGACGGATCGCGGCGGCCTTGGCCTCACTCGCCTTGACGAGCACGACGTACGCATCGCAGTCCAATACGAACCGCACGCCATCACTATGCGCACGAGCTGTGCGGAAGGAAGTGGATGCTGGGTTGCTAGCGGTTGAGTGGCTCGGGTTGCCCGCTGTGCTGTTGCTGCTGCGCTCGGAGCTGCCGAGCCGGATGGACGACATGGCAGAACGTGACGAGGCGCCGCCGCGACTCGTCTCCCATCTCCTGAACTTCGATTCCAACGTCCCACGCCCCGGCCGCATTCGGGCGGCACGATCGCGTCGTTGCTTCCATAACGATCGGCTGGAAGGTGCCTTCGAGATCGGGCACCGCCGTCGCGATCTCGATTGGAGTCCCCGGCTCTGTCGGCAGGTCGGTGACAAGGCCGATACCGGTCAGCGACATGTCGGTGATCATGGCCGTCATCACCGAGACGGGCAGCTTGATGACCGCGGGCAACTCGCAGGGGAACCGGTAGCGCGCCCGACGCTGCCGCCGCCGCGCGGTGGCTCGCACAGTGCGAGTGATCCGGTAGAGCTCCCAGACGGCGAGCATCATCGCAAGGGGAAGCGCGAAGCCGGGAAGTGCGGCCGGATGAACCACGCCGAAGAGTGCGAGAACACGCCAGATCAACGCGCCGATCAGCATGACCCCGAGCACGAGAACGACGCGCAAACGTTTGACGGCCTGCCAGCCGCCGGCATCGACACCGGTTTTCGGTGTGACCTTGAACTTGGTTCGCGAGGGAAGAAACGCACAACGCAGCGCTCTCGTGAAGATCTCCGCGGTGAGGAGCGTGTAGTGCGACGACTCGCCGAGCTTCATATGGCCCCGGCACAACGCCGTGGTCGCAGTCATCGCGAGAATGGTCGACGGCACCCAGAGCACGAGTAGCGGAATCATTCCGATACGTGCGGGAAGCGCTCCCGTCGTCAGCGTCACGACCAACAACGTGAGGAGCGCGAGACGGGCTGCGCCGGAAACGTAGGCGAACAGCGATGCGAAGTAATCGACACGCTGGGCGAACGTCAGTCCGTTCCCGCGCCGAAGCGGTGACTCCGGAAGCCTGAACACCGCGAGATTGCCGCGTGCCCATCGATCGCGTTGGAGCAAGTAGCCGTCGAGATCGACCGGTGCCAGGCCCTGCACGAGCACCTGATCGTGGTAGCGGGTCCGCCAGCCATCGCGGTGCATTTTGATCGTGGTGTGGAAGTCTTCGGCGATGGTTTCGGTCGCGACACCGCCGACCCCTTCGAGTGCGGCTCGCCGGACAATCGTTGCTGACCCGCACCAGAACGTGGCGTTGTGACGATCTTTGCCCGGACAAATCACCTCGAAGAAGAGGCTCTGTTCGTGCCGTCCCGGACCGTAGTGCTGTACCGAGTCTTGGTTGTAGAAGTCGTGGGGTGACTGCACGAGTGCGAGCTTCGGGTCGTCGAAATATCCAAGGGTCACGTCGAGCGCGTCCGGCAACGGCACGTGGTCCGCGTCCAAGAAAAAGATCAGTTCCCCGTCGGTGATGCGCAGCGCGTGATTGATGTTTCCGGCTTTGGCGTGCGAGTTATCGGGACGCGTGATCCACACCGCGTCCCAGCGGTGCGCGAGTTGCTGCATCGATTGACGCCGGCCGTCGTCGAGCACAAACGTTCGGTGTGGGTACCGCAGTGCGGCGCATCCCGCGAGCGTCGCTTCGACAACGTCGTCGGGTTCGTCGTAGGTGCAGACGAAGATGTCGACGGAGCGACTCACCGTCGCCGGCTTGGCCACACTGGCGTTCCACCGCCAGCCGGCATTGGCAAGAAGGACAAGCGACAGCCAGTTGAACAATTCGACGAACGCGAGCACTGCGAACGCCGCCGGATTCGCACCATGCCACGAAAATGCAAAGCGATAGGCGAGCCAGATGCCGCCCCACGCGAGGGCGACCGCCGTCACCAAACGTAAGAGGCGCGGACGCTCCTCCCACCACACACCGAGGGCCGTTTGCGGCGTGCCGCCGATTCCGATCGGCGCGTCGCGCGGCGGTACCGCGCGCGCGGGCGAAACTGCGTGGCGGCGGCCAGCTTCTGACGTTCGCGCCGGCGGCGCATCCTCCGCGGTTCGACGCGCGGTCCGATTCGGCATTTCTCGCCTCAGTTGACGTCTGCATTCCTCTTGTCCGGCAACGGCCGTCGAGCGCGCGCACTAAAGCGAAGCCAGACCGCACGTCTTGCGCGAAAATCCGGCGCGTACGAAGTGAGGGCGTCAAGTTGCGCGCGTGCCGAGATTCGGCGCGAGCACGTCGCGCTTATGCGTCGTGTTCCGAGCCAGTCGCAGAAGTTCTCGAGCGTTGCTTGGCGCGGTACATGTCGTGGTCGGCTTGCGTGAGCAGAATGTCGGGATCGCAGTCCGCGGTCGCCGCCGCAAACCCCACGCTCGCCGAAATGCGTAATGCGTGCACGCCGATGATGAAGGGATGCCGAAACGTGTCTTCCAGGCGCGCCTGCAGGGAACCGTCTTCGTCTGATCGGTCGAGGCGCTCGTAGAGAACGACGAACTCGTCACCCGCCAAGCGCGCCACTGTGTCGCTCGGACGAACGCGTTCGCGAAGACGCGCGGCGACCGCGATGAGAACCTGATCGCCGACACGATGTCCCCATGTGTCGTTCACTGTCTTGAAGTGGTCGATGTCGATGAAGACGACGGCGACTGAGGCGGGGTGACGGCGCACACGAGCAAGCGCTTGTGTGAGCCGGTCGAAGAAGAGTTTGCGGTTGGGAAGCCCGGTCAGCGCGTCGTGCATAGCTTCGTGGGCCAGTTGGGCCTGCTCTTGCTGCAGTTGGCGATGGAGGCGCTCGCGCTCGGTGTCGAACGACTTCACCATGCGGACGACACTCGCGTCCGACGCCACGCGAACGATCTCGATGGCTTCGTCCGTGGTCGCTTGCTCGAGCCCGAGACGACGGCCTTCTGAACGCAGGACGTCGATCGTTGTCTCGCGCCAGTACATATAGAGCTTCGTGAGATCGGCGAGCGAGATCGACTCGCGCAACGCGGCCTTTCCCGTTTTCGCCTCGGACCGTTTCTGTTCGGGCGTCTGCAGCGCGCCGCGTGTGAAATACGCGGTGAGCGCATTCGTCGCGGCCTGTGTCGTGCGAGCGATGTCATCTTTGATGCGATGATCTGTGCCGGTTGCGTCGGTGCAGCGTTGCTGCCAGAGCCCAACGATCGTGCAGGAGATCTCGGCGCCGCGCGCCTCCAGCGCGTGGCCCAGAGCTGCCAGCCCGGATTGATCGTCGTGCATGGTGTCCCACCTCAGCGGGCACGTGCTGAATCAGCACTCGCGCCGCTGCAACTTCCAGTTTCAGCCAGCATCGACCGCCGAAACTGAGCACTTGACTGGCACGACAAACGTCACGATCCGTGCATGGCCGTTACGCGCTACAGGGTGTCTGATTTCGGTGGTCTACGAGCTGCGACGGGCTCGATGCCATGGTGCGTTTCGGAACGGGTTTCGACGCGCGTTTCGAGGCGGTGCGGGTCTGGGACCCGACACGTTGGGACTACAGAAACCTCCGCGCAGGCCGAAATTTGGCAGGTATTGGAAGTCGCGTTGCCGCTTCCGCAACGTCCTCGTGTCAGAGAAGACCCGGAGAGCCTGCTCACAATGACGGTCGATGAGAACTACCTGACCAACGCAGGCGATCCGCTTTCGCGCGACGCCGAGGCGGTCGCCGCCTTGCTGCAGGACCGGCTTGATCGCGTGCTCGAGGAGCGCCGCGTCGACGACCGCCGCAAGTCGCCCGACCGGCGGCTCAGCGAGCGCCTTCCTCTGCTGGGCCAGCTCTTGCTGTCTCACGGACTCATCTCCGAGCAGGAACTCCAGCAAGCGTTGTCGCACCAGCTCGAAACCCGGGAACGACTCGGCGAAACCGTCGTCCGCTTGGGCATCGTCTCGAGCACCGACATGGCGCGCGTCCTTGCGGAACAATTGCAGGTTCCGTTCACCGATCTCGAAGGCAACCCCCCCGACGTCATGGTGGCGTCGTTGGTGCCCGAAGAAGTCGCACGTCGTTACCAAGTGCTTGCCGTAACCGAATGGGACGAACAGCTTGTCGTCGCCATGGCGGATCCGCGCGACATCTTTGCGCTCGACGATTTGCGGATGATCACCGGGCGACGAATCGTCGCGTCGCTGGCTGAACACGCGCAGCTTGCTGCCGCGATTGATCGCGTCTATCAGCACTCGATCGAGAGCACGGTCGACGACGCCGCGAGCGACTACACGCCTGAGTCGGAGGACGACGGCACAGCCGTCGAAGCGGGCGATAGTCCGGTCGTGCGTCTGGTGGCCGCCCTGCTCGAACAAGCGGTCGGAGACCGCGCTTCGGACGTACACATCGAGCCGGTCGGCGGCGCGGTGCGAGTGCGTTTCCGCATCGACGGCATGCTGGTGCAGGTTTCCGAAGCGCCGATAACCGTGTTGCGCCCGATGGTGAGCCGCCTCAAAGTGCTCGGCGGCCTCGACATCGCGCAAAGCCGCGTACCGCAAGACGGCCGGTTCTCGCTGAAACTTTCCAACCGTTCGGTCGACGTACGGGTCGAAAGCATTCCGACGGCGGTTGGAGAAGCGGTCGTCCTGCGGCTGCTGGACAGCGACCGCGGTGTTACGAGCATGAGGGATCTCGACCTGAGCGAAGACGAAGCGCACCGCCTGTCGACGGCGTTCGGCGCGCCGCAGGGTGCCGTGTTCCTGACCGGCCCCACCGGCTCGGGCAAGTCGAGCACCGTGTACGCGATGCTCGGTGAGATCAACACGATCGACAAGAGCATTGTTTCGGTCGAGGATCCGGTCGAGTACCGCATCGACGGCGTCAAGCAGATGCAAATCAACCGGCGGGCAGGGATGACGTTCGGCAACGCGTTGCGCGCGGTGCTGCGGGCCGACCCCGACATCATCTACGTCGGAGAAGTCAGAGACGGCGAAACGGCGCGCATCGCGGCGGAGGCTTCGATTACCGGCCACCTCGTGCTTTCGACGTTGCATGCATCGCGGGCCGCGATGGCACCCGGCCGACTCGTCGACATGGGTGTCGAGGCCTACCTCGTCGCGAGCGCATTGTCCTGTGTCGTCGCGCAACGGTTGGTGCGTCGACTGTGCGACAAGTGCGCGCGCTCCGCCCCGCACGACCCTGCAACGCTGCTCCAACTTGGTGCCAGCGACAAGATGCTGGCGAGGGCGGATTTGGTCATCCGGGAGCCCGTGGGTTGCCCCTCGTGCCGGGGAACCGGTTACAAAGGCCGGGTCGCGCTGTTCGAGATCATGCCGGTCACCGAGCAAATCGCCCGCCTCGTCGTCGAGCGCGCGCCGTCCCACGACATCGAGCGTTCTGCGGTTGCCGAAGGCATGCGCACACTGCGACAAGCCGCGCTACGACGCGTCTTCGATGGGAGTCTGAGCATTCCGGAGATGCTGCGCGTCGTCTCGTAGCGAATCGCTACGGCCTCCCTCGAGAAGCGCCGATACCCAAGCGCATGGAGGGGCGGCACGCGGTCGACGTCAAGGACAACGCGGTTGACGCGACGCAGCGGCTCAATCCGCGCGCTGCGCGCCACCGCTTCTACCTCTCGGTCACGACGAAGTTCGTCATCGCCGTCGTCGTTGCGCTTGGTTGGCTGAGCTTCTCCGTTTGGCTTTCTCGGCCCTGGATCGCAGACCTCCGTGCGGATGTGGGGTTGGTCGGCGCCATCGTGATCGTCGCGCTCGTGGCGTACATACCCGGCCTGATCATGTCGTTCATGGCCGCGTCGCTCGCGCTTGATCGACAACCACCGCTGCGTGTGCGCAACCCGACAACGAGCGTCTCGATCATCATCGCAGCGCGGAATGAAGAGAACGGGATCGCCGACACGATCCGTTATGCGGCGCGCACCGACTACGACGGACCGATCACGATCATCCTGGCCGACAACGGCTCGACTGACGAAACCTGTTCGATTGCCCGGCAAACGGCAGCCGAACTCGATGTCGAACTCTTGGTGGTCCACGAATCCACGCCGGGGAAATCGCACGCCCTGAATACCGCGCTCGCCCAGGTGCAAACCCCTTACGTTGTCACGCTCGACGCCGACACGTTGCTGCATCCGGAGGCGCTGCGCCGGCTGGTTTCGAGGTTGGAAAGCGCACCGCCCGACACGGTTGCGGTTGCGGGCGCGGTGTTGGTGCGCAACTCGCGTGCCAACCTGCTCACCCGGATGCAGGAATGGGATTACTACCTCGGCATCGCGTCGGTGAAGCGCATGCAGGGCCTGTACCAGTCGACGTTGGTTGCGCAAGGCGCGTTTTCGATTTATCGAACCGAGGAAGTGCTCCGCATCGGCGGGTGGCCCGACGCGATCGGCGAAGACATCGTCGTCACGTGGCGCCTGATGGAACACGGCGACCGCGTGTTCACCGAGCCGACCGCAGTCGCGTTTACCGACGCGCCGGTACAACTCCGCCATTTCATGCGGCAGCGCGCGCGCTGGGCTCGCGGATTGCTCGAAGGCATTTCGGCCGTGCCACCGTGGCGGCAGCGGCGGGTGTTGGCGCGCTTCGTCGCCGGCATCGACCTTCTGATTCCGTTCCTCGACGTCGGGTACGGGCTCGTCTGGCTTCCGGGCGTCTTGCTGTTCGCACTCGGTTATCCGGTCATCGTCTCGGCGTGGACGCTGCTCGTCTTCCCGCTCACGGTCGGGGTCTACGGACTGTTGCGGCGGTACCAACGCCGGCGCGTCTTCGGCCCGTTGCACCTCAGGGTGCGGCGGAATGTCGGCGGCTATCTGGCGTTCCTCTTCCTGTATCAAGCGCTCTGCTCGGTCGCTTCCCTTGTGGGGTACGCGCAGCAAGCCGCCGGGCGAACACGCCGCTGGAAGTAGCGACCGCCATTCACGCGCCGGTGCAACGTTGGACGTGCAATCCGTGATTCGTCGTGATTGCTGACGGCGCCCTGACGTTTCCGTGTGTCCTTCGCCCGATTACCGCTTTCTGGCTATAGGTGTGCACGAGACCACCCGATGTCCGAACAATGGGGCGTGTTGCGGCACCTCAGACGAAGCCAGGGCTTAGCCGTGTCGCGCTATTGATCGTCCCGAGCCTCCTGACCGCCGCCGCCTTCGTCGTCGGATCGCATTTCAACGTCGTCGGCGATCTCCCGATCTGGGTCCTGCTGTTGTTGCTCTTCGGCCTGGGGTCCGTGGCCGAGATTTCGGATCGACTTGTCGGCGAGGAACCCAGCGACGGCGCGGTGCACGCCGCGTTGGCGGTCCAGTTGCTGGGCGTGAGCGTGATCATCTACGCGATCGGGTGGGGTGCCACGCTCTCGATCGGGTACATCTTCGTCGGCGCGCGGGCGCTCGACGAGTACGGCGCGCGGGTGTGGCGGGTCGTCGCCCTGTGGTCGACCGCCGGGATCGTGCTGGGCGAGTTCGCGATCGCGCGCGGTCTTGTGCACACGTACGTGCCGACGCCGTACGTCCACGGCATTGCGGGGCTCTCGATCCTCGGCACCCTGTTCGTCCTTCGTCTCCTCGGCCAGAAGACTGAGATGAATGAAGAGGCGATCAGCGAACGCGACGCCTCGAACGAAGAGCTTCACACGACGCTTTCATTGCTCACCGCGACGCTCGACTCAACTGCCGACGGCATCTTGGTTGCGAACTCGCGCGGCGCGCTCGTGTTACACAACCGCCAGTTCGCCGACATGTGGCAGCTCCCCGAATCAGTGCTCGAAAACCGCGCCTCGGAAGAGGACTGGTCCCGAGTTCTCGACCAGCTCATACGCCCGGAAGCGGTGATGGCGAAGTCGGACGAACTCTCCAAGGACCCCGAAGGTGAGAGCAACGACACGCTCGAGTTCAAAGACGGACGCGTGTTCGAGCGGTATTCCCGTCCGCAACGCGTCGACGGTGAAGTCGTCGGCCGGGTGTGGAGTTTCCGCGACGTCACCGATCGCAGCCGGCTCGTCAACGAACTCGCGCATCAGGCGTTCCACGACAGTCTCACGGGTTTGGCAAACCGCGCGCTCATGCGGGACCGCCTCGACCATGCGCTCGCACGTGGGCGGCGGTCCGCGGCGACGGTCGGTGTGCTCTATTGCGATCTCGACGGCTTCAAGATCGTGAACGACTCGTTGGGGCACGACGCGGGCGACATGCTCCTCGTCGAGGTCGGCCGCCGGCTGGAGCACAACCTGCGCGACGGAGACACGGCCGCTCGCCTCGGCGGCGACGAATTCGCGATCGCGATCGACGAAACGTCGAGCGGCGAGATGGCGATTCTTGCGCAACGTCTTCTCGACACGCTCCGCGAGCCGTTCATGCTCAACGGGCGTGAGGTGTTCGTACGCGGGTCGATCGGCATTGCCGACAACAGCGACGACGTGCTCGACGCCGACGAACTGCTGTGTCGAGCTGACATCGCGATGTATTCGGCGAAGTCTCGTGGACGCGACCGCTACGCCGTCTTCGAGAACAGCATGCAGACGGAGCTGGCCCGGCGGTCCGAGCTGTTCCGCGACCTCCGGCACGCGCTGATCGACGGGCAGCTCGCGGTGGCCTACCAGCCGCTCATCGACCTGGAAACCGGAGCGATGCTCTCGTGCGAAGCGTTGGTGCGCTGGCAGCATCCCGAACGCGGAAGCATCCCGCCGGATGAGTTCATCCCGATCGCCGAGGAATCGGGCGTGATCATCGAACTCGGTCGCATGGTGCTCAGGGAAGCGTGTCGGCAAGCGGCGCGTTGGCGCGCCGATACCTTGTCGGACTTCACCATCAGTGTGAACGTTTCGGGTCAACAGCTCTACGACGACGACTTCGTGTGCGATGTCGAAGATGCGCTTCGCAGCGCCGGTCTTCCCGCTTCGTGCCTCATTCTCGAACTCACCGAAAGCACGCTGCTGAGCGACACGGTCGCGGTACACCAGCGCCTCGAACAGTTGAAAGCGTTGGGAGTGCGACTCGCGATCGACGACTTCGGCACGGGCTACTCCTCGCTTTCGTACCTGCACAGTTTTCCGGTCGACTACCTGAAGATCGACCGCAGCTTCATCAAGAGCTTGAACCAGGCCGACGACCACCAGAGCCACGTGATGATCCGCTCGATCGTGTCCATCGCACAGAACATGAACCTCGGCGTGGTCGCCGAAGGCATCGAAGACGCATCGCAGCTCGAGGCACTGGTCGAAGCGGGCTGCAATACCGGACAGGGCTTCCTGCTCTCGCGGCCGCTCCCGCCCGAGGACGTCGCCGCGTTCATCGTCGGGACGAAGGCGCCGCAAACCAGCTGATCGGCACGGCGCGCCGGGAGATACCCTGATCGGTCGATGCTTCGACTCGTTCTTCCCAAGGGATCGCTGGAAAAGGCGACGCTGCAATGCTTCGAGGACGCCGACCTCGCGGTCACGCGTTCGAGTGAGGTCGACTATCGGGCCACGATCGACGACCCGCGCGTCACCGACGTCACGATCCTCCGGCCCCAGGAAATCCCGTTGTACGTCGCCGACGGCCTCTTCGACGTCGGCATCACCGCGCGCGACTGGATCGAAGAACGCGGCGCCGAGGTAGCGACGCTCGCGCCAGCTCAACTACTCAAAGGCAACCGGCAATCCGACGCGCATCGTGCTGGCCGCCAAGACCGACTCGCCGTGGACGTCGGCGGCCGACCTGCCGCCCGGCGTGCGCGTGCACACGGAGTATCCCGAACTCACGCGCCGGTTCCTCGAGAAGCACGGTGTCGACGCCCAAATCTCGCTGTCCTACGGCGCGACCGAAGCGAAGATCCCCGAGATCGCCGACGCCGTCGTCGACCTGACTGAAAGCGGCCGCGCGCTGCGTGCCGCGGGCCTGAAGATCGTCGACACGATTCTCGTGTCCCACACCGAACTGATCGCGAACCCGGTTGCGTACGCCGACCCCGCGAAACGAAAGGCGATGGAACAGCTGCGTACGTTGCTGCTCGGCGCGCTCGAAGCCCGGGGCCGCGTGCTCGTGAAGCTGAACGTCGACGAGGCCAACCTGCAAACCGTCATCGACCTGTTGCCCGCGTTGAAGTCGCCGACGGTCTCGAAACTGTTCGGCGAAGACGGTTATGCCGTCGAGACCGTCGTGTCGAAGAGCGACATCAACGTCTTGATTCCCGCGCTCAAAGATGCGGGCGCGACCGGCTTGCTCGAACTGCCGATCAGCAAGATCGTGCAATAGCAGTGACCGGCCGGGTCAGCGCGTTCAGCGACAAGCGCGGGGTGGGGGAGATCACCGGCGCCGATGGCACCGTGTACTGGTTCCACTGCACGCGCATCGCCGACGGCAGCCGTTCGATCAACCCGGGCACCGATGTCGAGTTCGAGGTGGTCCCCGGTCACAAGGGCCGCTGGGAAGCCGCTGCGATCACGCCCCGCGCGTGATTGGGACAATGAATCCCGCTACAAGGGAGTGGATGTCCCATCGGCGCGCTCGTAGGACCCTGAAGCTCGCTTAGGCCTCGGTTTCGGCCATCTCGACGAACAGCATCTGGGCCTGGCCCAGCGCCTCGCGCAGCATCTGCTCGCCCTCGCCGAGCCGCTCGCCCAGCCCGTCGACCAGGGCTGCAAGGGCGTCGATCGCCAGACCCGCCGACGCCAGATCGGGCGCGGGGCCGGCGGCCGTCGGCCGTCGGGCGGCGTGATCGACGCCGAGGTGCACCAGCGCCAGCTGCCAGATCCCGATCGCATGGTTGACGATCACGTCGACGACCGGGGTGGCCGCGAGCCGGTCGTGCAGCTCCCGCAGCGCCTCGACCTCTTCGGCGGGGCGTCGGTTCGTCGGCGCCTGATCGCCGCGGGGTCCGCCGTGCCCGGTCGGCGGTTCGGGCGGGTCGCTCGCCCGCCAGGTGTCCAGAGTCCGCTCACGCTCGACTATCCTTCCGCGTCGAACAATCGAGGGAAGTGGGACGCTACCCAATCTGCGAGGTCAGCGATCCCCACCCGGCTGGCCCGAGCGTCACGGTCGACACCACGTCGGGTCCGTTGTCCGGAGCCGGACGCGTTCGGCGCGACGGTGGACGCTTCCCGAAGCGTCCGCCGTCGCTTTCGCGTCGGCGGCCCAACCACACGAGGTGATGCCGCACTGGCCACAGACGACGCCCGCATCAACGATCGCATTCGCGCTCGTCAGGTTCGACTGATCGGCGCCGACGGCTCGCAGCTCGGAGTGAAGACCGCTGCCCGAAGCGCTTGCAGATCGCCCGGGAGTCCGGGGCTCGATCTCGTCGAGGTCGCAGCCAATGCCGATCCGCCGGTCTGCAAGATCATGGACTTCGGCAAGTACAAGTACGAGCAGGATCAGCGGCGCAAGGAATCGCGAAAGCAAGGCGTCGAACGTCGTCATCAAGGAGATGAAGTTCCGCCCGAAGATCGACGCGCACGACTACGACACCAAGATGAAGCACGTCGAGCGCTTCCTCGAAGAGGGGTCGAAGGTCAAGCTGACGATCATGTTCCGGGGCCGCGAGATGGCGCACCCGGAGCTCGGCCGGCGGATTCTCGAGAAGGTTGCCGAACGGGTCGCCGAGATCGCGATCGTCGAGTCTGCTCCCAAGCAGGACGGCCGCAACATGATGATGGTGCTCAACC
The DNA here is from genome assembly GCA_963841195.1 of uncultured Actinomycetes bacterium. Classification (GTDB taxonomy): domain Bacteria; phylum Actinomycetota; class Acidimicrobiia; order IMCC26256; family PALSA-610; genus CAWJBX01. Next base: position 59,357 of record CAWJBX010000012.1, read on the forward strand.
CGATTCGCAAGCCGAAGGTCGAAGCCGGCCGCCGCAAGCCGCCAACGCCTGATCCACCCGTAGCTAAGGAACGCAGTCGATGCCCAAGATGAAGACGCACCGCGGCGCGGCCAAGCGCTTCAAGATCACCGGCACCGGCAAGATCCTGCGCCGGCAGGCGTACCGGGACCACTTGCTCGAGCACAAGCCCTCGACGCCGCACGCGCCGGCTCGGCCGCGAGGCCGAGGTCATCGGCGGCGACGCGCAAGCACGTCAAGCGCATGTTGGGGAGGTAGCACGATGGCCCGGGTCAAGCGTTCCGTCAACGGCAAGAAGCACCGCCGCGCGATCCTCGAAGAGGCGCAGGGTTACACCGGCGCGCGCAGCCGCCACTTCCGCAAGGCGCAACGAGCAGGTCATGCACTCGCTGCGCTACGCGTACCGCGACCGGCGCGCCCGCAAGGGCGAGTTCCGGCGCGCTCTGGATCGTGCGCATCAACGCCGCGTGCCGCGAGCACGACATGTCGTACTCGCGGTTCATGGCCGGGTTGAAGGCCGCCGAGGTCGAGGTCGACCGCAAGATGCTCGCCGATCTCGCGGTGCGCGAGCCGGCGGCGTTCTCCGCGCTGGTCGAGACCGCACGCGGTGCCCTCGACGCTGCCTGAGTTATCCGGCCGCAACCAAGGCCGAAGATCAAGCGGCTGACGCGCGTTGCTCCGCGAGCCGCAAGACACGCGACAGCGGAGGGCCGTGTTCGTATGCGAAGGGCCGCGTGTCATCGCCGCCGCGCTCGATGCACGGCGTCGGAATTGCTCGAGTGCTTCGTCGGGTCGACCGCCACCACCGAGGTCGTCGCCGTCGCTGAGCGGGTGGCGGCGCTCGGGGGTGCGAGTCGCTCGCGCTCGACGCCAAGGCGGGTCGGCGACACCGTCACACCGCAACCGATCTTCGCCCTCACGCCGCATGCATCCGGCGCGGACTCGACGCGCTCGCCGGCGTCGACCTCGCGCTGGTCGCGGCCGAGGTCGGCGATCCCGGCAACGCCGGCACGCTGATGCGCAGCGCGGCGGCGGCGGGCGCCGATGCAATCGTCCTCGGTACCGGATCGGTCGATGCATACAATCCGAAGGTCGTACGCGCCTCGGCCGGCGCGTGTTTCGCAGTTCGCATCGTGGAGGGCGTGTCGGCCGTGGAGATCCTCGCAGCGCTCGGTGCCGCCGGCGTGACGCGCCTCGGCGCGGCCGCCGACCGGCGGCGCCGCGCCCGAGACGTTCGATCTCACCGCGCCCGACCGCGTTCGTGCTCGGCCACGAGACGCGACGGCCTCGACCCGATCGCTCCCGCTCGACGGGCGCGTCACCATCCCGATGCAGGCGGGAGAGTCGCTCAACGTCGCGATGGCGGGCACGGTGCTGCTGTTCGAGGCGGCCCGCCAGCGGCGGGCGCGGCAATGACCGCGCCACCGATCTCGACGCCGCGCGCCGAGCGCTTTGTCGCCGACGCGGGCGCCGCGATCGACGGCGCCGGCGATCGCTCGACGCGCTGGCCGACGCCGAACGCGCGTACCTCGGCAAGTCGTCGCAGCTCAACGAGATCCGCGAGGCGATCAAGAGACGTCGACGGCCCGCCGACCGTGCCGCGGTCGGCAAGGCCGTCGCGGGCGCGCGCGACCGAGCTCGAAGCCGAACGATACGAGCGCAGACTCGCGGCGCTCGAAGCGCGGCGGCCGCCGACGCTGTCGGCCACGCGCGACCGGCTCGACCTCACACTCGGCGCGCACGAGTACGTCCGTGGCCACCTGCACCCGGTCACCCGCATCTGGCGCGAGCTCGAAGACGTGTTCGTCGGCCTCGGCTACAAGGTCGCCGAAGGTCCCGAGGTCGAGCTCGACTGGTACAACTTCGAGGCGCTGAACTTCCCGCCCGGCCATCCGGCGCGCGCGATGCAGGACACGCTCTACGTGCAGCTGGGCGAACCCGAGCAAGTGTTGCTGCGCACGCACACGTCACCGGTGCAGGTGCGCACGATGGAACCGCAGCCGCCGCCGATCTACGTCGTCGCGCCGGGCCGCGCGTTCCGCCGCGACACGCTCGACGCGCGCCACTCGCCGGTCTTCCATCAGATCGAAGGGCTCGCCGTCGACGAGGGCATCACGCTCGGCGATCTGCTCGGCACGATCGAGGCGTTCATCCACACGTTGTTCGGCCCCGATATCAAGGCCCGGTTCCTGCCGTCGTTCTTCCCGTTCACCGAGCCGTCGGTC
>CAWJBX010000013.1:0-150652 GCA_963841195.1 uncultured Actinomycetes bacterium
CCACCTTCATGCGTACGCCGAAGACTCCTTTTCCCGCGCCTCTCCGCTGCCCGCACAAATGCGAGATCCGCCGTTACATCGCGAGCGCCGATCCGCGTGGTTTCAGAGGTTCACCGCGACGCGTGCACGTAGTGTCCGCGCCGTGAGTATCGCCGCACGCCTCGAACAGCTTGGGATCGATCTACCGCCCGTCTTTCCACCAGCGGGGAACTACCTCGGCTGCGTCATCGACGACGGTCTCGTCTACGTCGGCGGACACGGCCCAATCGTCGACACCCGGGTCGTGCGCGGGAAGGTTGGCACCGAGGTGACGCTCGCCGACGCGACGGAAGCGGCGCGCATCACTGCCCTCTCCATTCTCGCCACACTCAACGCCGAACTCGGCACGCTGGACCGCATCGAAAGGATCATCAAGGTGTTCGGGATGGTCAACGTCGCGCCCGGCTTCAACCAAACGCCCGCGGTCATCGACGGTTGCTCGGACCTGCTCGTCGAGGTGTTCGGTGAAGCAGGTCGTCATACGCGCTCGGCCGTCGGTCTCGCCGAACTGCCATTCAACATCGCCGTGGAGATCGAGCTCGTCGCGCGACTCCGCAAGTAACACCGATCGGCGGACATGCCCTTTGGAACGCAGGCGGGCGCGCCCGACGCGGTTGATTTCGCGCCGCAGGCCTGTCTAGGCGGTAAGTCGGTACAGCACGAACTGAGGGTGGTCGACATCAAGAGTCTCGATCGACGAAAACCCTGCGTCGGTCGCGTATTGGCGCATCGTGTCTGGCCGTATGACCGTGCCGGTGCCGACGCCGCCGTTCTGCATACTTACGGCGAGGCAATGCAGCGTGCTGAACGCATAGAAGAATCGCTCCATCTCAGTCGTCGGCACGGTAAACGACTCTTCAGCGCGCTCGTCGACAACGAGGACGATCCCGTGCGTTCCTGCCAGCTTCCGCATCGTGCGGAGTATGCCCACTGGGTCCGGCACGTCGTGGAGCATCTCGATCGCCATGACCAGGTCGTAGTCGCCGTGAATCGTCGGGTCGGCCGCGTCGCGGACCTCGAACTGGACGCGATCCGCGACGTTGGCATCAGCTGCTGCGCGGTTTGCGACTGCAACCGAAGCTGGGTCGAGGTCATATCCGTCGACCTGCACGCTTGGGTAGGCCCGCGCGATGGTGATTGCTGCGAGTCCCTCACCACATCCGACTTCTGCGATTCGTACCGTCTGTTGCGCGTCGAGCTTGCGCTGGACGTCTGCCAACGCCGGCAACCAAGTCTGAGTCAAGTGGTTGGAGAACACCGGACGAGTGAACGCCGCTTGCACGTCGTGCACGTCGAAGTCTCCGAACGCAACCCCTTTCGCCTCGCGGAACTCGTTCACCATGAGGTCGATCGTCTTCGCCAGCCACGGCACCACCGCCGCGCAAGCCTTCATGCACGCCTCGCTGTCATCGTCGAGCAACACGTGCGCGTGCGCATTTGGCAGCTCAAATCGTCGTTCGCCTGTTTGCTTCGTCGCGTCATCGACCGTGACGACGCCTGCTACCGCCTGCTGCTCCAGCCACTCCCTCGCGTAGCGCTCGGCGATACCAGCTCGCGTCGCAAGCGCGTCGGCAGTAAGAGAACCGGCACCCGCAAGCGCCTCATACAGCCCGAGCCGAATGCCCAGCTCCACGTTCGCGAGCTCCATTGAGGCGAGACAAGCACCAAACAAGCTGCCCGCAAACGCTTCGACGCTGCTCTCGTCCTCTGCCGTCACGGCGATAGTCGACATAGCGACCCCTCGTGTTCGTTACCGGCCGAGCATCACGCTCCGCTTGACGGGAGCGCATAATGCCCGATCCAGAGCACAATTTCGAGTGCGGCTCTGCCGCCTCGGTGCATCAGAGACGCGTGCTTACGACAACAATGCGAGTGAAGCGAGCCGCGGCAAGCGCAGTTGCAATTATCGCGACGAAGCCGCCTGTGAAGTAAAAGCCAGCGCCGCGGTAGCCGAGCACCGACTGGTCGATGCCGTAACCGAGAAGCCAGAGCGCTGCCCCACCGAAGCACACGGTGGCGATGGTCGAGTCGAAGGCCCTTGAGTTCGAATTCACTTCGGGCGTCGTCTAGGAAGGTCGACCCGATTGTGACGTCGCGAACCGAAGAAGCAAGGAGGATCTCACTTGCCTGGGCCGGGCGTGAGATGCGTGGCGACTGCTCGTGCAAGGCCGATCTTCAACGGTTCATGTGCCTGCTGGGAGCATGTTGACCTCAAAGAGTCGCCAGGTTCCGGGCACACCTTTGAGTTCGTGTTCCTCAGCATCAGTGAAAGTGATGCCGGAACCCGCGTTATACGGACTTGGGAATGTTGCGTCGCATGAAGACACGCATGACCTTGTGTCCGAAGTCTGCGGTCGGGTCGAACATGCATGGGCAGCCGCCGTCGATCACGGTGATCCCGTGTTTGCGGCCGTAGTCGGTCGCGGTGGCGGAGACGCTTCCCGCGCCGGGTCCGCGATGCATCCATACCTGCGAGATTCCGAGCGCTGCGCATTCGCGCATCGTCTCGTCGGCGACTGCTGGCCGCGTGCCGATGACGACGGCGTCGATGCCACCGGGAACGCTCTTCAAATCCGGGTAACTGCGCACGCCCTCGACCTCGGCGGTGTTGGGATTGATTGCGAAGACGTCGTAGCCCCGCTCCCGAAGCCGTTTGAAGACCGTGTTCGCGCCGTGGTCTCTTGGTGATCGCGACACGCCTGTCACGGCGATGCGCTGAGAGGTCAGGAACGTCGTTGCTGCATCCTTGATGCTCTGCATTCGTTACCTCTCAGTGTCGTGAAGATCGACGGTGCGCGTGCTTCACGCGCGGCCAAAAAGAGAGTCGCACCGATGCGGTGTCGACGGAAGAGGCGAAAGTCCCGCCGCGCCAACGCTGATGCGGTCCTACATGATCGATACAAGAGCATTCGCGTTGAACGCGACGAAGATATGTGCGTGGGAGCCGTCATGATCTAGGTGTTGTGGTCGTGTAGCACCCGCCGCAACTGAAACGCGATACCGCGGAAGGCGTCTCCGCGCCCTGACGAGAGCGCGCGTCAGCGCCCCAATCCGGCGGCGTTTTGTTCGAGGATGAACTTTGCGCGGTCGCGCCACGTGTGTCGCCCGCACACCTCCTCGAACGCGGCGCGCGTGCGATCGTTGCGGTCTTCACAGGCGAGCGCGCGGCGCACGACATCGGGCAGCGCGTTGTGCCGCGGCATCTCGAACGTTTCGATCACCGCGCTGATCGCGGCGTCGGCAGCCAAGAAGTCGTTCGTTTCGGAAACGCAGAACGCGCCGGTGCCCATCGCGAGCGGAACGCGTTCATGCCAGCCCCCGTTGAAGACCGCGGGCCCGACGTTCAACGCGACCTTGGCGCGGTGCTGCAACGCGACGAGCGCGGAATAGTCGACCGGCCCCACGACGACCGCGTGCTGGAGCCCCGTGAGGTTCTCCCATCCAGTTCCGACGAGATGCACGACGACCCCGCCGTCATCGAGCGCCCGCACACACGCGGCACGCCGCAACTGACGGGCGCGCAGATCGAGCGCGGCGAGCACCGGCGCAACGAGACGATGACCCGCCGCCACCTCGGGCAGACCATGTCGCGATGCCGCTTCCCGAAAGACCGCGGCGACGTTCAGTTCGCGCGCGTGATGGTCCCAGCGTTCTTCGAACAGCTCGACCGTCGTCGTGAGGGCAGCGTCGAGCCGTGCATCCGTGGTCGTCCACTGGGGGTGGCACAACGTCTTCGTAGGACCCGGCGCACAGCACGTCGATGTCGCGTGACCGGTCGCTGAAGTCGGGTTCGGTTGTGTCGGCGACGCGCGCGTAACCGTGCGGGACGAAACCCGCCGGCACGTCGACACCGAGAAAGTCGTTGACCACCCCGATGTGCTCTTCCGCAACCACAAACACGCGATCCTCAGGGCGGAGCTCGAAGATGCGCGGGCTGAACACGGGATGATCGACGAGCCACGTCGCATACGGCGCGCGCCAGCCGACATCGGCGCCGAGACCGCCGAACGAGAAGACAAGATCGACGGCACAGTCCGGGTCGGAAGCCGCGGCCGAGCCGGCTTCTGCACACGCGACATCGTGACCGTCGTGACGCGCGGTCGCGACGAACGCGTCGAAGAAGGCATTCAAGACGCGGTACTGCGACGTCGCCGAAACGCAGAGGATCTTCATCGCGGCTGCGATCGTAGGTGCGCGCCGCGCGTGAACTCAGTTCATCTGCGGATGCACGCTTGTCAGGAGGCTCTCGCCCTCGTTCGTCGCGACCAGCGAAGCCAAGAATGCGGCCGCGCGATTGAGAATCTTTGCGCGTCTCGTATAGCCGATTTCGTGCCCAAGTCCCTCGAACGTTTCGACGGAGCATCGATCGTTCGCGCGCACGGCCGATGCGCATGCCGATTGCGCAAGTGCATTGGGGATCAACCGGTCGTTGGAACCGTGGAAGTCGAGCACCGGCGCGGCCCCGGGATGCGGTATCGCGTTGGTGTACCCCGCGATCGCGAATGCGCCGTCGATTCTCGTGGCCGCCGACGCCTCGTCGTAGTCGAGATCGAACGCGACGATGGCGCCGGCCGAGTACCCACCGGCGAAGATGAGCGCCCCGTCGACGCCGTACTGGGTCGCGTCGCGCGCGCACGAATACGACTGCGCTGAGCGCCTCACGATGCGCAACCTGCGCGGCCGCGATCCGAGCGCTCATGTCGAACCACGGAAACGACGCCAGGGTGTAGTCGACTGCGAACACCACGAAGCCGCGACGCGCAAGATCTGCGGCCAGGTCGGCCTCCTTCGACTTGTCGCCCGTCGTAAATCCTCCGGGATGAAACCACAGGACCGCGGCGCGCGCGTGATCGAGATCGCGCCCCGGCGCGTACACGTCGAGGCGGTGGAATCCGTCGTAGGGCAGGTCGTGCGTCACCGACACGGTCGCGAAGATGTGCGAGCGGTATCGCCCGCGCCGGATCTGGTCGATCTTCGTGGGCCGCGTCGGCTGACGTACCGAAGCCGCCGCGGTGCCGGGGGCGAGCAACATGATTGCCACGACAACCGAGAGAAGCAGTACGCCCCGACGACATGTGGTGCTCATGCTCATAGGGCGACGATGGGCTCGTCCGCTCGACCGCCCCTCGACCGGCACTCGACGGCGAGCCCTTTTCGCCATGTGACCTAGGGTCCGGCGCGTGCGGGCTGCGATCTCGATGCCGCAACGCTTTTCCGACGGCGGCTTCGACCCGCACTCGTTTCGCACGTTCCTCACCCGGGCCGAAGCCCTCGGTTTCGAGAGCGCGTGGACGCAAGAGCAAGTGTTGGGCCGCTTCCCGCAGCTCGGGCCAACCGAAACGCTGACCTTCGCAGCCGCGTGCACACAGCACATCCGGCTCGGGTGCGCGGTGTACGTCACGCCGCTCCACGACCCGGTGCATCTCGCGAAGAGCGTGAGCACCCTCGATCAACTCAGCGGCGGACGACTCGAGGTCGGCGTAGGCGCCGGCGGCAAGCGGCGACCGTTCGCGGCGCACGGCGTCGATGCCGCGACCTACATCGCGCGTTTCACTGAAGGTATTGCGCTGATGAAAGCGTGCTGGACCGAACCGACCATCAACTTCGAAGGACGCTTCTGGCAGTTGCACGACGCCGCAATGGAGCCGAAGCCGATACAGAAACCGTTCCCGCGGTTGTGGTTCGGTGGCGGCCACCCCAATGCGTTGCGACGCGCCGTGCGCCTCGGCGACGGCTTCTTCGGCGCCGGTTCTTCAACGACGGCGCAGTTTCGCGAGCAAGTGCGCGACCTCCGGAAGATCCTCGGCCCAGAAGCACGCGACGGCGCGGGCTTTCCCGTCGCCAAGCGCGTCTACATCCACGTCGACGAAGACGCCGATCGCGCCGCCCGTCTCGTTTCCGAAAACCTGGCGCAGATCTACGCGCACATCGGCGCCGATTTCAGCGCGGTCGCCGTGTTCGGCAGTCCCGCGACATGCATCGCCGGTGTGCGCGAGGTTGTCGATGCCGGCGCCGAGTTGGTGTTGTTCACGCCGCTCCACGACGAAGCCGGGCAGATGGAGCGCATCGCGAGCGAGATCGTCGCCGCGCTTTGACGCGCGGCCGTATCGCGCGGGAATGGGCGATATCAGACCTCTTGGTCGTTGACACTTCCGAGGCCATGTGCTGACGTTCCGTTTACCAGTATTTGGCGGGGAGGGCAGGCGATGACAGGCAAGCGGGTTCGTCTTCTACAAGCGTCCGCGGTGCTCGGCGCAGCCGGCGCAGGCATCGCGCTGACGGCGGGGCCGGCCGCGGCGGGCTCGGCGTCGGTGGCAGCGAACCCGACGCAAAAGCTGCACGACGGTCAACAGATCTCGGTTTTTTGGGACACCGGTCAACCGTGGAGCACGCAATCGCAATACGTTCAGTACTTCGCGGTTGAATGCCCGAAGCCCCTGGTAGCCGGAACGGTCTTCTCGACCGACGTCGTCATGTCTTGCTCCCTTCTCGGCAGCCAACTCAGCAAGGTTCAAGCCCCTGACGGCGACCTCGAGATCGAAGGAACGGTCACGGTCAGCAAGTCGCTCAGCCCCCAACCCGGCACCTGCATGAATCAGTGTTCGATCGCCATCCTCGCGGGGGCCTCGGGCATACCCCAGACCGTCCTCTCGTCGGGCGGCGTGCCGATCACCTTCAAGTAGTCGTCGGCCCCACACGCGACGCACAAATGACATCCGACGTGCGAACCTGTGTGTTCCTCTCGGCCGAGTGGTGCGCGCGCGCCTCAGAGGCAGTCGCGAACGTGCAACTCCCGAACGGTGCTGCTTGTCGTTTGGAGTTTCGGTTCGCGGACGTTGTGTGCTCGCTGATCGTCGCGGACGGCCGGGTCGCGTTTCACTCGGGAGCGATCGACGACGCCGACGCGATTTTGACGTCGAGTCTCGAAGCCGCGTGGGACATCGCGACGTGCGCGCGGTCAGCGAACGACGCGCTCGCGGCGATGACGATGTCGACGGCACCGTCGAACGGCGACGCGTATGTCGGCCCTCCGGCGCCGATGGGCATGGTCGGACGGCCCGAACTCGACGCGCTGCCCGTCATCCCCGATGCAAGCTTGGTCGTGCAACATGCGTTTGCGAACGGGCCGTTCGGCGACATCGACTACGTGTTGAGGTTCGAGGACGGGCGAATCGTCGACGAGTATCTCGGCCAAACACAAGAACCGGACGTGTTGCTCGCGGTGAGTTACCGCAAGTTGGCGATGTTGCGTTCCGATCTCTGCACCGTGTTGGAAGCGCTCGAGGACGGCGGGCGATTAGAAGGAAACGCGTCGTCACTCATGGCGCTCGCCGCGTTGTACGAGCGGATTTCCGAAGTGAATCCGATGTTCCCGACCGGACCGCAGACGATGGCATTGGCGACCCTCGGCGAACTGCGGGCCGATTCGGGCTTCCAGGAAAGCATGCGTTCCTTGATGCGCAACACGGCGCCGGTCACTGCATGACGATGAGACGAACCGTCGCGCGTATCGAAAAGGATGTCGCATCGGCTGCGTTCACGCGCGGCGCTCAAGTGACGGTGATGCACCGCGGCGACGTCGTGCTGGAGTTCGCGGGCGGCGACGACGGCATGGGCCGGCCCGTCACACCCGCGACGGTGTTTCGCGTCTATTGCGCGACCAAACCCGTCGTTGCGCTCGCGATCGCAAACGTGGTCGAAGCCGGAGATCTTGATCTCGACGAACCGGTCGGACCGTTGTTGCCAACTGTTGTCGGCGTCCAGGGCGGCGTTACCGCGCGTCAACTGCTCGACCACACCGCCGGTTTGCACGCGCCCAGCCCGCCCCAGATGGAAGCCCTTGCGCCGCAACGACGGCGCGCGGTGCTCGAAACGATGCCGCGCCCGGATGGTTGGCGTCTCGGTATCGATGCTGGATTCAGCGAGTACACCGCCTGGTTCGTCCTCGGCTGGCTCCTCGAAACGCTGACCAACGAACCGCTGCGCGAGTATCTGCGCGCCACAATCCTCGACCCGCTCGGCCTCACCGACACGTGGATCGGCATGACCGACGCCGAGTACGACGCGGTGTACTCACGACTCGGAATGGCGCACGACCTGCGCGGACCGAAGCCCATGCCGATGCTGCTCGAGACCACGCGCCGCTGGTGCACCGAGATCAACCCCGCGCACGGCGGCTACACAACTGCCAACGACCTCGCGCGCTTTTACGACACGATCGTCGCGACGCTCACGAGCCGATCGCAACATCGATCACTCCCAGCGGCCGCGTTGCTCACGACGTTTTGCAACGCGGCGCGGCCTCGCCTGTACGACTGCGTGCTCGACCGCGACTGCACCTTCGGACTCGGATTCATGACTGACCTGCGGGACCATCTCTTCGGCGACAACTGCAGTCCGACAATGTTCGGTCACTCCGGCTACTTGGGCACCACGTTCGCTGTCGCTGATCCGCAACACGACCTCGCGATCGCGGTTGTGCAGAACGGCATCGTGGCGCCGCAGTTCACTGTCAATCGCCGCGCCGCATTGCTGCAGACGATCTACGACGACCTCGGCTTGACGTCAGCAGTGGTTCACGCCTTGTAATGCGCCTTGAACAGACCAACTTTCACGACAGAAAGGGCAGGCGAATGAACAGCAACCGGAGACGGCTCGGGAAAGCATCCGTCGCGCTCGGCGCAGCCGGTGCGGGCCTCGCGCTCACGGCTGGTCCGGCCGCGGCCAGCGCCGGTGCGCTGCAAGTGACACCCACAACGAACCTGCACGACGGCCAATCGGTCTCTGTCTACTGGGACACCGGACTGCCGTGGGGCACGTCAGGGTTCATTGGTCAAGCCGGTGAATGCAGCGTCTCGGTTCCCGCGGGGTTGGTGCTCGACGGCAGCTTTTTGAATCACTGCGATGCATCCGTCGGCATCAATCTTGACCCGGTGCGGGCAAGTGACGGAGATCTGGCGTATCAAGGCAAACTCACCGCGAAGAAGTCTTTGCAAATGCTCGCCGGTGCAGTGACGTGCACGAACCAGTGCACGATCGTCATGCGGCAGTTCTTCCGAACTCCGGAAATCCGATCTCATCGGGCAGCGTGCCGATCACGTTCAAGTAAGCGCGCGGAACGGCGTCACACCTGGAACAGGAAGAAGCTCCAGTCGAACATGCGGCCGTCGGTGATCTTCACGTAGCCGGGCGACGTCACCGCGGCGACCGACGCGTGCGTCGTGGGAACGCGCACGGTCGTTGTGGGTGCAACGGTCGTTGTCGGCGGACGCAGCTTCTTGCGCGTCGTCGTGATCGTCGTGTTGTCGGGCGGCACCGCAGATTTGTCCGACGAGCTACAGCCGGTCGCGACAACAAGACAAGCAGCAGCGCTGCACGCCGAGGCTGCGCAACGAACCCGGCCCCGCACGATGACCTCCCCGCCAAGTCCCGAGATCGTACGCTGACACGTCCGGGAGCTGCCAGTGTCGCCATCTCACAAGCTGATCGCAGTCGCGCTCATCGTCGCGGCGAGTGCGTGTGCGAGCTCTCCGCAACACCAGACTTCGCCACCCACATCGACGACGGATTCGACGCTGCACATCGCCGAGCCGCGCAGCACCGTGCCGGCCACGAAGTTGTTGACGCTCACGATCGCGGCGCCCACGCATCAACAGACCTATGACCGCGCCGCCGACTTCGGCAGCTGGATCGACATCGCCGGCTGCAAGAACACGCGCGCCGAGCTGCTCATTCGCGCATCGAGCGCCCCGGTCACATACACGTCGGCCAAAGACTGCACGGTGAAGACCGGACGCTGGACGGATCCGTGGTCGAACACGCAAACGACGAGCGCGCGCGCCTTGCAGATCGACCACACGGTGCCGCTCGCCAACGCGTGGGCCTCGGGCGTGTGGTCGTGGTCACACGATCAACGGGTCGCGTATACGAACGATCTCACCGACGCCGATCATCTCGTTCCGATTCTCGACGCGGAAAACGAGTCGAAGGGTGACGACGGCCCCGAGTCGTGGCGCCCGCCCGACCATGCGGCTTGGTGTCGTTATGCGCTCGACTGGGATCACATCAAAGCAAAATGGCATCTCAGTGCGACAACGGCCGAATGGAACGCAGTGCTCTCTATGGCTGCGTCATGTTGAGCGGCTACCCGCAGGCGGTCAGCCAACCCGGGAATCGTCCAGACAGATAGTGATCTTCGGCCCTCGACTGGCCGCTCCGCAAGGTCGCCTAGCGTTGCAGTGTGGCAACGACTGCAGACCAGCAACCAGAGATCACGGTGTACGGCGCCCCATGGTGCCCGCACTGCAAACGCGTCAAGAAATTCTTCGCTGCGCATCGGATCAAGTACACCAACGTCGATATCGACGAACATCCCGAAGCGATCGAAAAGATCAAAGAACTTCAGAACGGCGCCCAGATCATCCCGACTGTGGTGTACGGCGACGGTACGCACGCCGTAAACCCGAGCGACGAAGAGTTGGCGAAACGCATCGGCCTCACGCTCTCGGCCGAACGGACCGCGTACGACCTCGTGATCGTCGGCGGCGGGCCGGCCGGACTCGCGGCCGCGATCTACGCGGCACGCGAGGGTCTCGACGCAATCGTCGTCGAGGCAAGCGCGCTGGGCGGCCAAGCGGCGATCAGCGACGTCATCGACAACTATCCGGGCTTTCCCGACGGCATCTCCGGCGCCGAGCTCGCCGATCGTTTCATCGCGCAGGCGCGGCGTTACGGCGTAGAACTGCTGTCGGCCGTGTCAGTCGTTTCGATCGAACGTGACGGCGACGATGTCGTGACGAAGCTTGCGTCGGGCCAGCAGCTCACGTCGCACACGGTCATCGTCGCGACGGGCTCGACGTACCGGCGGCTCGACGTACCCGGTGAAGACGACCTCATCGGTGCCGGCGTGCATTTCTGCGCGACGTGCGACGGACCGTTCTACAAAGGCGCGAAGGAAGTCGTGGTCATCGGCGGCGGCAACTCGGCGCTCGAAGAGGGACTCCATCTCTCCGAGTTCGCCGACAAGGTCCGCGTGCTCGCTCGTCACGACCTCAAGGCTTCGCCGATCTTGCAGGAACGCGTCCGCTCCGATCCGCAGTTCACGGTGCACACCGGCATGGACATCGTCTCGCTCGAAGGCGAATCGAACCGCTTTGCGGCCGTGGTTGCGCGCGATCGCAAAACGGGTGAGACCAAGCGGTTCGCCGCGGCCGCCGCGTTCGTGTTCATCGGCCTCGATCCGAACACCGACTTCCTCGGCGACGCGTTCACGCGTGACGCCGGCAACTTCTTGGTGACCGGTGCGACGTTCGAAACGTCGGTACCGGGGGTGTTCGCGGCCGGCGACGTGCGCGCCGGTTCGACGAAACAGCTCGGCTCCGCCGTGGGCGACGGGATCGCGGCGCTGCTGATGGTGCGCCGATACCTCGAAGAGCATCGTCAGGTCGGCAAGCATCTCGTCAACGTGTAACGGGAAGAAGGACACCATGGACATTGCAGAACTCTTGGTCGACGCGTTCGGGCGGGCCCGCGACGGCGTCCTGCGCGTCGTCGACGGTCTCTCGGTCGATGACTTGGCGTGGCGTGCCGATCGTGAAGCGAACACGATCGCCTGGCTGGTGTGGCACCTCACCCGCATTCAAGACGACCACATCGCCGACGCCGCCGGCACCGATCAGGTGTGGCCGCAATGGGCTGATCGATTCGATCTCCCGTTCGACACGCGTGAAACGGGGTACGGCGCCACGTCCGACGATGTTGCCTCGGTGCGGGTCAGTGCCGATCTGTTGAGCGACTACCACGAAAGCGTGCACAACGCGACGGTGAAGTACGTGTCGTCGCTGCATCCCGCCGACCTCGATCGCATCGTCGACACTCGTTGGGATCCACCGGTGACGTTGGGCGTGCGGTTGGTGAGCGTGGTCAACGACAACCTCGAGCACCTCGGGCAAGCCGAGTTCGTGCGCGGGATGCTCGAGCGCCGCTAAGGGCTAAGGCGCGCAGGAGCAGGGCGTGCCACCGCAACGCGGGCAACCGTTCGCGTAGCGCGCTACTGCTTCGTCGAGCGAAAGATCAAGCTGGTTGGCGAGCGACGCCAGCCACGCGAGCACGTCGCCGAGTTCGTGCAGCTGCTCGGCACGCGTTCCCTTGCGAACGGCTTTGGCGAGTTCGCCCGTCTCCTCGGCGATCCACGCCACCGTCGCCGGGATTCCACGACTGCGATCGCGTTCGCCGTAGATCGCGTCCATCTTCTGCTGCAGCTGCGCAAGCGTGCTGGTGCTCATCTTCGCCAGTTTGCACCGGGTTCGGCGTTCGATGTCCATCCGTGTACCTCAGAGGGACATGGATGACCAACGAACCCCTTTGCTGGTCATTCTCCCTACAGAATCTGTAGGGCGAATGACCAAGAACTCAATGAGCGCGGTCGTCGAGCGAAGGGGCGTCGGCGGTCTGAACGATGCACACCAACATGCCGCTGTCGGTTCCCGATGCGTGTTCCTCGCCCGGCTCCCACACCACAACGTCACCGGCCGTCACGTCGGCGCGTTGCTCGCCGGCTGTTACCCACCCCACGCCGTCGACGACCGCGAACACCTGCCACGGTCCGGTGAGATGCGCGCCGATCGTACCGCCCTTGTCGAACCGCACCATCTGCACGCGCGCAAACGATTGATCGCGATACTCGGCGATCACCCCGAGGCCGACACCACTGCTCCCCCACTCCGTGATCGCCGCGTCGGTCACGGCACCACCCCGAATCACGAGCACATCGCATCCCAACCACGTGCGTAATCGGTTGCGAACTGGTGATCGTTGGTGAACACGTACGCGCGCCCGCCGCGCGCCCGCCAGGCATCGCAGTTCGCTTGCGTGTTGTCGATCAACAAGGAGTGCTGGCGCCGATGGGCGCCGAGCCGCGCCCGGGCGACGTCGCAAAGCTCGCTTTTGTCGGCCGTGCCTTCGTCCCACGACGTGACGATCGTGTCGAACACGAGGTCGAGGTCGTAGTGCTCGACGATGATGGAGAAGATGTCAGGGTTGACCGTCACCAACGCTTGTGGCAGCGATCGAGCCGAAGCGGCCTCCCACGCCGATGGGAAGAACGAAAGCTCGCGGCACGTCGCGAACATGTGCGCCAGCGCGACGTCGGAACCGATGTCGAGCCGCTGCGCGACCGCACGCGCGATCCCGTCGGCATCGGCGAGACCGACCTCCCACTGCCGCCCGAGCGGGCCGGCGACGACGTCCCACCACGCAGACCGCCAACCCGGAACACCGGCCGGGCACGCGAGCATCCACGTCTCGTCGGCCAGCGTCCCGCCAAAGTCCCAAAGGAGGTAGATGTGAGGGACGCTACGACTCCCGCACCACCCTCGGGAGCGTGCATAATCCTGGTGTATTGCACAAACCAGTGAAACCGCACGAAAGGCACCACCAGACGGTGCGGAAACGATCCGTCGAGATCCCGTGCAGAGCCCGGGTAGAGGTGCCGACGATGCTTAGCATCACGCGGCTGAGTTCGCCTCGTTTGGCGGGCATGGCGCGCGGGCGGAGCCGCGCAGGCAGGAGACCGATGACCGCAAGGCGAAAAGCGTGAGCGACGGCGCCCGCACGCGGTTGCAACGCGGCCGCGAGATGATCGAATCGGCCGTTCCCGAGGGCACGCTCTCGGTTGGTGTCGGTCTCGTCATCGCCGGCCTGGCGACGTACGGCTTTCAGATCCTCGCGTTCCGCAATCTGAACAAACTCGACTACGGCGCACTCAACACGTTGTGGGTCGTCGTCTTCGTGCTCGCGCCCGGCATCTTCTTGCCGCTCGAACAAGAAATCGGTCGCGCAATCTCGGCTCGCCGCGTGCACAACGTCGGCTGGACGCCCATCGTGCAACGCGCCGGACTCCTCGGCGCCATCTTCGCGGTGATCATCGCGATCGCCGTCACGTTTGTCGCGTTCACGACCGACTTCGTCCACAAGTTGTTTGCGAGCCACTGGGGGCTCGTGATCTGCCTGCTGATCGCGCTGTTCACCTTCGGCTTCGAATATCTCGCGCGCGGTGTGTTCGCCGGTACCGGCAACTTCAGCGCGTACGGCTTGAGCATGGCTGCCGAAGCGTTACTCCGGTTGATTCCGTGCATTCCACTGGCGCTGGTCGACGCCAACAACCCGGTGTGGTTCGGACTTTGCCTCGCGATTCCGCCATTGTTCGCGACGTTCATCGCGATGTACGGGCGTACGGGGCTGATGAAACCGGGGCCGGCCGCGCCCTATTCGGAGATCTCGTCCAATCTCGGTTACTTGTTGGGCGGCTCGTTGTTCGCGCAAGTGCTCGGCTACGCGCCGTTCCTCGGCGCCCAGGCGCTCGCGAAGGGGCCCGTGCAGCGCGCGCAAGTCGCCGACTTCATCGTCGGACTCTTCCTCTCGCGCATTCCGATCGTGTTGTTCCAAGCCGTGCAGGCCGCACTCTTGCCCGGTCTCACGTCGATGGTCAGCGCCGGCAAAGACAACGAGTTCAAGACGGGTGTGCGCAAGCTCGTCTACATCGTTGTCGCGATCGGCCTGCTCGGCGTGATCGGCGGCTTCGTCGCGGGACCGTTTGTCGGCAAGCTGTTGTTCGGCTCCAAGTTCACGCTCAGCCGCGGCGACGTCGCGCTGCTCGCGGCCGGCAGCGCGTTGTTCATCCTGGCGCTCACGATGTCGCAAGCGTTGATCGCACTCAACGGGCATGCGCTCACGATGTGGGCATGGCTCGCGGGCATCGCGGCGTTCGTTGCGACGACGGCGGTTTCGAGCCGAGAGCTCTTCTTGCGGGTCGAGATCGGATCGATCGCCGGCGCCGCGGTCAGCACGATCGTCATGGTCATGTTCTTCCGCCGCCGCTACCGCGAAGGCGTCGCGTCCGGCAGCCTCGCGACCCTCATCGAGCAGATCGGTTACGAACCGCTCGAGATCTGAGCCGACCTTTCCAAGGCGTTAGGTCGTCTCGAAGAATGCCAGAAGCGCACGAGCGACTTCGGGCGCGTGCGTAAAAGGCGCGAGGTGGCTCGCACCTGCGATTTCGGCGTAACGAGCTGTCGGAATTCGACTCACTGCTTCACGCGCTCGCACCGGCGGTGAATCGATGTCGTGCTCGAATCCGAGCACGAGAATCGGCACGGTAATGCTCGGCCAACCATTGACACGTTCGGTGTCGAGCGACCATGCGAGACACGCTTCGTAGTGACCGAGACGACCAGGGTTCGGCGGCGGCGCGCTGTCGGCCGTGAGCGAAAGCCAGAGATCGACGGTCGCGTCGTCTTGGAGTTGTTCACGCGGGAGATATCGCAGCGTGTCGAGCGCGTAGTAAAGGTTGGGCAAGTCGTAGTCAAGGCGGGCGATGTCGCGCTCGACGGTCGTAACAGCCTTCTCCCACGCGGTCGCGACGTTGCAGCTGCCAAGTAGCGCCGCAGAGCGCACTCGTTCGGAATGTTCGATCGCAAGCGTCTCGGCGATCCAGCCGCCCATCGAATGCCCGACGAAACGCGCCCTGTCGATCTCGAGATGGTCGAGCAGACCGAGCGTGTCCGAGACCATCTGCGCGATTGAGTAGGGAGCGGGCGGGGAAGACGACGGCGCCATGCCGCGGTTGTCGAACGTGACGACGCGATAGCCAGCGTCGACAAGCAGGGGCACGACGCCGAACCACCCCGCAGCCGGCGTCAGGCACCCGCACACCAAAACAACGGGCTCCCCATCCGGCGAACCAGACACCAGATACGCGATCGTCACATCATCGAGCGCTACCTCGGGCATGGATCGGAACCTAGTGTCATGCGATGGCCAAGATCACGTTCATCGGGGCAGGGAGCACAGTCTTCGCGCGCAACCTCTTGGGCGACCTTCTCGCGTACGAAGAACTTGCCGACGCTGAGATCGCTCTGTTCGACATTGACGCGACGCGCCTTGCGACTTCGGAGCTCGTCGCCCGCCGCGTCGTTGACGCGCTCGACGCGCCCGCCAAAATCGTCGCGACGACCGATCGCCGCGCCGCGCTCGACGGCGCCGACTACGCGATCAACATGATCCAGGTCGGCGGGTACGAGCCGGCGACCGTCGTCGACTTCGAAGTACCGAAGCAGTTCGGGCTGCGCCAGACCATCGCCGACACGCTCGGCATCGGCGGCATCATGCGCGGCCTGCGGACGATACCGGTGCTGCTCTCGATCTGCGCCGACATGGAGGCGCTCTGCCCCGACGTCTGGTTCTTGAACTACACGAACCCGATGGCGATGAACTGCCGCGCGATCAACCACGCGTCGTCGATTCGCACCGTCGGTTTGTGCCACAGCGTGCAGGGCACCGCGTTCGAGTTGTCGCTCGACCTCGGCATTCCATACCGCGAGATCAACTACGTCGCGGCCGGCATCAATCACATGGCGTTCTACGTACGGTTCGAGCGCGACGGTGAAGATCTCTATCCGCGGCTGCACGCCCTCGCGGCCGCGGGCAAGATCCCCGAGCACAACCGCGTGCGCTACGACGTGCTCCGCCACTTCGGGTACTTCGTCACCGAGTCGAGCGAACACTTCGCCGAGTACGTCCCCTGGTACATCAAGCGCGACCGCCCGGACCTGATCGAACGATTCAACATTCCGCTCGACGAATATCCGCGCCGTTGCGTCGAGCAAATCGAGGGCTGGGAAGCGGAACGCCAGCGGCTCGAAGCGGGCGGCACGATCGACGTGCAACGCAGCTTCGAATACGCGGCGACGATCGTTCGCAGCATCGAGAGTGGCAAGCCGCGCGTCGTCTACGGCAACGTGGCAAACGACGACCTCATCGACGACCTCCCGCGCGGGTGCACCGTCGAAGTTCCGTGCCTCGTCGACGGCAACGGCGTGCAACCGACGCGGATCGGCGCGCTTCCTCCGCAGATCGCGGCGCTGATCCGCACCAACGTCAACGTGCAGGAGCTCACGGTCGAGGCCGCGCTCACAGGGAAGCGCGAGCACGTGTACCACGCCGCGCTGCTCGATCCGCACACCGCCGCCGAGCTCGATCCCGACCAGATCCACACGCTCGTCGACGCGTTGCTCGAAGCACACGGCGAATGGATTCCAACCTTGCGCTGACGCGCGCTACGTTCCGCGGGTGCGGCGCCGCGCGCTCGTCTTCATCTCGTCCCTCTCGCTCGCCGTCGCCGGCTGCTCCTCGTCACATCACACCGGCTCGGCAACGTCGAGCACGGCGCCGGTCGACCTCGTACATCTCGTCAATCCGTTCATGGGAACGGGCGTCGGCGGCACGGCCGTCGGCAACATCAACGACTCCCCGGCGGCCGACCTTCCCTTCGGGATGATGCAGTGGGGACCCGATACGTCACCGCACCGCGCCGCCGGCGGCGGTTACACCTTCGGCGACACGCATGTCGTCGGGTTCAGCTTGACGCACATGAACGGTCCGGGATGCAACGCGCTGGGCGACGTTCCGATCCTTCCCGTGGTCGGCGCGTTACCGGCCGAGCCCGAAGCCGCAACGGTGGGATTCACGCACACGAGCGAGCACGCCGCGCCCGGGCAATACGCCGTGACGCTCGCGTCGGGCGTGAACGTGGCGCTCGGCGTCACGACCCGCGCCGGTCTCGGCTCCTTCGCGTTTCCCGGCGCGGCCGGCCAGTTGTTGTTCAAAGTTGCCGACAGCGAAGTGCACGCCGACGCCACGTCGGTCGCGATCGTGAACAACCACGAAATCACCGGCACGGTCACGTCGGGTCACTTCTGCGACACCGGACCGACGTACCACCTCTCGTTCGACGCGCAGTTCCAAGACCCGTTTACGGCAGTGCACCAAACCGCCGCGCCGCATGCGACCGTCGCGCTCGCATTCGACACGAAGGCGCGTCCGACCATCACGATGAAGGTCGGGATCTCGTTCGTCAGCGTCGCGAACGCGCGCCAGAACCTCGCCGCTGAGATTCCCGGCTGGAGTCTCTCCACCGTGCAGGACGCGGCGACCGCAACCTGGAACGCCGCGCTGCATCACGTCGA
Organism: uncultured Actinomycetes bacterium; assembly: GCA_963841195.1. Lineage (GTDB taxonomy): Bacteria > Actinomycetota > Acidimicrobiia > IMCC26256 > PALSA-610 > CAWJBX01. Next base: position 18,063 of record CAWJBX010000013.1, read on the forward strand.
CGTGCAGGGCGGTACACCCGGAGAACAAGCGACATTCGCGTCGGCGCTCTATCGCTCGCTCCTGCATCCCAACGTGTTCAGCGACGTCAACGGTCAGTACGCCGGCTTCGACGGCCACACCCATAGCGCAAGCGGCTACACGCAGTACGCGAACTTCTCGGCCTGGGATACGTACCGTTCGCAATTTCCACTCGTCGCCCTGATTGCGGGCAAGCAAGCGGGCGACATGATCGCGTCGTTGCTCGCCGACGAACAACAGAGTGGCTTTCTCCCGAAGCTCCCGATGACCGACGGCGACTCCGACCAGATGAACGGTGACTCGGCTGACCCGATCATCGCGGAGGCGTACACGTTCGGCGTGCGCAACTTCGACGCGCACGCCGCGCTCAACGCGATGGTGAAAGGCGCGACGACACCCGGCTCCGGTCTCGGGTGGGACGTAGCCCGCCAGGATCTCGACGAATATCTGAAGCAGGGTTGGGTCGAGGCCGACCGGCACGACAAGACGTCGTTCGACTACACGATCGGCGGTTCGGAAACGCTCGAATACGCGATCGACGACGACGCGATCGCGCAGCTGGCGACAGCACTCGGCGACGCGCCAACGGCGCGCGCGTTCACCGCGCGCGCCGCGAACTGGCGCCATCTCTTCAACAACGCCACGGGCTATCTGTCTGCACGCCGCGCCGACGGATCGTTCCCGCCCGGCCCGGCGTTCCAAGGCTCGCCGCTCCCGGGAATCGGGCAAGACGGGTGGGAAGAAGGCAACTCGATGCAATACACGTGGAGCGTGCCGCAAGACCTGCACGGCCTCGTCGACCTGATGGGCGGCAACGCGATCGCGGTGTCCCGTCTCGACAAATTCTTCTTGCAGCTCAACACGAGCCGCAAGCAACCGTACGACTGGGCCGGGAACGAACCTGCACTCGGCATTCCTTGGGTGTACGACTACACGGGCGCGCCCGCGCACACCCAGGACGTCGTCCGTCGCATCGCAACGCAGTTGTATTCGGCGACACCGAACGGAGAACCCGGCAACGACGACCTCGGCGCGATGGCGTCCTGGTACGTGTGGGCCGCAATCGGGATGTATCCGGAAACACCGGGACGCGCCGATCTCGTGCTCGCGAGCCCGATGTTCACGAGCGTCGCCATCCACACGTCCGGCGGACAGACGCTGTCGATTGTCGCGCCCGGCGCGTCGGACACAAATCGCTACGTACAGTCGCTTCGAATGCGCGGCGCGGCCGCACCGCCGTACTGCGCCGACGGCGAGAACGACGCGTGTCCGTGGCTGCCGGCATCAGTCGTGACGACGACCGGCGCGCAACTCACGTACACGCTGGGCGACCAGCCGAATCAGCAATGGGGCACGGCGGCATCGGTCGCACCCTGGTCGCTGACGACGCGCTGATCTCGGGTGGCGTCAGGATCAGCGCGGCGGCGCCATCAACTCGACGCGCGTGCCGTCGGGGTCGGCCACGAAGAGCACGTCGAAGCCGAGGCGCGCCCGCGTGGATTCGAGGATCGTGCCTCCGAGTGCGACCAAACGGTTTGCAACGAAATCGACGTCGTCGACGTCCAGTGAGAGATGGGTGAAGCCGAGCATGTTGCGGGCGCGCGACGGCGCGCCGACCACTTGAGGTTGTGCGAATCCGAGCAGTTCGATCTTCCACTGACCGCGCGTGATCATCTGCGACCGCAACTCGACCGGCGCGTCGACTTCGAGGGCGCGCCCCAGCCCGTCGAACATCGATTCGTCGAGGTCGTAGTTCTCGGCGCGCTCGAAACCGAGACCGTCGCAGTAGAAGCGCAAGGACCGCTCGACGTCGCTGACACAAAGACCGATGTGCAAGCCGCGGACCTTATCAACACAATCTTTACCTGACTCTTGGGTGGCTCCGAATCGCACCGTCTTACGATGAAACCGATGCGTTCGGCGGCCGCGTTTGCGGCAATGGTGTTGCTCGCCGCGTGTAGTGGGAGCACGGCACGCGCCGACAGCCCGCCCGCGACGACCACAACGGTTTCGCACCGGATCAGTACGACGACAACGCGCCCGCCGACACACCACGCGCACGTCGAAAACGTCTACGCCGCCGACACGCCGAATCACATGAGTGACGCGGTGCGCGGCGACCGGCCGCTGATCTACGTGCCGAACTCGCTCAGCGACAGCGTCGACGTCATCGATCCCGCGACATTTCAGATCGTCGAGCACTTCTCTGTCGGTCATTTGCCACAGCACGTCGTCCCGTCGTACGACCTGCGCACGTTGTACGTCACCAACGATCTCGGCAACTCGTTGACGCCGATCGACCCGCGCACCGGCCGGCCCGGCGCACCGATTCCCGTCGACGACCCGTACAACCTGTACTTCGCGCCCGGCGGCAAACGGGCCATCGTCGTCGCCGAGCGGCGCGCCCGCCTCGATTTCCGCGACGCGTCGACGATGCAGAACGTGCATCAAGTCCCGGTGCCGTGCATCGGCGTCGACCATATGGACTTCTCCGCCGACGGTTCGTACCTGCTGGCAAGCTGCGAGTTCTCGGGCACGCTCGTGAAGGTCGACGTCGCGCGGGAAGCGGTGGTCGGCTCGTTGCAGTTACCGGCGGGTTCCAAGCCGCAAGACGTTCGGCTCGCACCGGACGGTCGCGTGTTCTACGTCGCGGACATGACGCGCGGCGGCGTCTACATCGTCGACGGCGACACGCTCCGGATCACCGGCTTCGTTCCGACCGGAGCGGGTGCACATGGTTTGTACCCGAGCCGCGACGCGAAGGTCATGTACGTAACGAACCGAAGCGCGGGCACGATCTCCCTGCTCTCGTTCGCGACGAATGCGATCGTCGCAACGTGGCACATCCCGGGCGGCAGTCCCGATATGGGTGGCGTGTCGGCCGACGGATCGACGCTGTGGCTGTCGGGGCGATACGGCGCCGAGGTGTACGCGATCGACACCACGACCGGCGCGCTGCGCGCGCGCATCCATGTCGGGAACGGTCCCCACGGGTTGTGTGTGTTCCCGCAGCCCGGCAACTACTCGCTCGGGCACACGGGCATCTTCCGCTGACGCGTTCGGTCAGCCGGTCGACGTGCAGGTGGCGACGGCGTGGAAACCGGGCGCGGACGCGCCGCCGCATTGCCACAGCCGCCCCTCGTAGACCGCGTACGCGGTGCCGTGGCGCGGCACGAGCATCGACTGCGTCGTCCATTGGTGGCCGCGCAGTTGTTGCACGTAGGGCACGAGGTGCGTTTCGGTACTCGGCTCACCGCCGGCGACGAGCAGCCGGTCGCTGAACAACGCCGCGCTCGCACCCGACGTCGCGACGGGAAGTTGGCCGACGCGCGCCCACGTCGAGTTCCGGGTGTCGAAACAATCGATCGCCGCGGTAGTGCCGGGCGTGCGGCCACCCGCGACACACACGTCGCTGCCGTCGACATAGCCGGCGCCGTGATTCCGGGGATCGGGCATCGCCGGCAGATCGGACCACGTGTTTGCAGCGGGGTCGTAGCGCTCGGGCACGGCCACTTCGACGCTGCGGTCGCGTCCGCCGACGGCGTAGAGCTTGCCGGCGAGCGCGACGAGCACCAACGCACCTCGCGCGCGCCGCAGCGGTGCGACTTCCCGCCACACCGACGCGCCCGCATGCAGAACGAACGCGCGGTTGCTCGCACCGTTCGGCGTGAAGCCGCCGGCGACGTAGACGTCGGTGCCGATCGCAGCAACGCCGGGATGGTTCAGCGCGATCGGAAGGCTCGGCGCGGTGTGCCATACCGAGCCGTCGAAACGGAAGGCGTACGACGTGCTGTTCTCGTTGACGTCGTACCCGGCGACTTCGTAGAGGTCATTGCCCACGACCGCGGCGCCGCCTTCTTGCAGCGCCACCGGAAGCGGCATTTCCGTGCGCTGCGTCGTCGGACCGGCCGCCGCGGTCGTCGACGTGGTCGGCGTGGTCGCCGAGCCGGTGCCGGCGGGCGAGGGCGGTGCGACCGTCGTGGTTGGCGATGTCGACACGTGCTTCGGCGGCGAACTCGAACACGCGGCCGGCGCAAGCAGCGCCAGAAACATCGCGACGTACGCACGATGTCGTCGACGCATACTTCGGAAGCTACATTGCGCAAGCGATGGTCGCGATCGTTCTTATCGCACTCTTACTTGCCGGTGTCGGAATCGGCCTCGCGCTCAAGCTGCGCAAGCTGTAGCGCGCCGCGCGCTCAGAACGGGCGGTCACCTTTGATCGCAACCCGCTCCATCACGCGTCGCTGCGGGTAGTAGTCCGACGACGCGTAATGCTGCGTCGAACGGTTGTCCCAGAACGCGATCGTGCCCGGCTCCCAGCGCAGGCGCACCTGCCACTCGGGATGCATCGCCTGTTGACACAAGCGCTGAATCAACTGGTCGCCCTCGTCGTCGTCGAGCCCGACAATCGATTCGGTGAAGAACGCGTTCACGTAGAGCGTCTTGCGACCTGTCTCGGGATGCGTGCGCACGACGGGATGCTCGACGCGCGGATACTGCTCGAGCATCTTGTCGCGTTCCTCGTCCGACATGCCGAGACCGAAGACGTGAACGAAGGAGTGGATCGCGGTCATGCCGTCGATCTCATTGCGCAGTCGCTCGGGCAGGTTGTCGTATCCGCAACCCATGTCGGCCCACAGCGTGTCGCCCATACGCTCGGGCACTTCGACCGCGCGCAGCACCGAACCGAGCGCCGGTTCGACGCGCCAGGTCACGTCGCTGTGCCAGCCGTTCTCGTTCCCGGTCGCAAAGCCGTTGCGGCCCTCGCCGCCCTTTTCGAAGCGGACGATCTCGGGCGTGTCGCCCTGACGCAGGAACGGATGCTCTTCGAGATCGCCGAACTCGCGCGCGAACGCGAGGTGTTGTTCAGCCGTGAGGTGTTGCTCGCGGAAAAACAGCACCTTCCACTCGAGCAGCGCGTCGCGGATTTCACCGCGCAGCGTGTCGTCGAGCGGTTCTCGCAAGTCGACACCGGAGATCTCGGCGCCGATCACCTCGGTGTAGGGCTCGACGTCTATGCGCGTGTACGGGCGCGGCGCCCAGTCGTCGGGCCGGCGCCTCATCACACGCGGTCCGATGCCCCAGTCGAGAATGCGCGATTTCACTGCCATGCCCCGAAGGGTACATGCGTCGCTGAACCGGTCTCAGGCCGGTTCAGCGACGCATCATGACTTCAGGCGGATCGGCAGCGCTTTGAGGGCGTTGTTGAGGTTCGAGCGGATGCGCACCGGCTCGCCCGTCAGCTCGATCGTCGGGAACGTCGCGAGCAACTCTTCGAAGAACACACGGCCTTCGAGGCGCGCGAGGTGCACGCCCAGGCAGAAGTGCTCGGCGATGCCGAACGACAGGTGCGGGTTCGGCGCCCGGCGGATGTCGAAGCGCTGCGGATCGTCGAAGACGTCTTCGTCGCGGTTCGCCGACGTGTAGAACATCACGACCTTGTCGCCGGCCGCGATCGGCACGCCGCGCAGCTCGGTGTCGGCGGTCGCCGTGCGGCGGAAGTAGTGCAGCGGGTTCTCGTAGCGCAGGATCTCCTCGACCGCGCCCGGGATGAGCTCGGGGTCGGCGCGCAGCGCGGCGAGCTGGTCGGGATGTTCGAGCAGCGCGCGCAGACCCGACGACGAGCATCGTCTTCGTCGTGTCGTTGCCCGCGGTGACGAGCTGCACGAAGAAGCTGCCGAAGTCGATGTCGGTCATGTACGTGCCGTTGAAGTCGGTCTCGAGCAGCAGCGTCGTGAGGTCTTCGCGCGGCGCTTCCTGCCGGCGCCGTCGCCGCGAACTGGATCGCGTACATCGCCATGTCGATCGTGCCCTGCGACACGTCGGACGGCGTAGTCGGCGTCCTGGCCGCTCGTGTTCATCTCCGCGAGCCGGTGGATGAAGGGCAGGTCGTCGGCGGGCAGCCCCATGAGCTGACCGATCACGCGCGACGGCAGCGCGGACGTGACGTCGTGCACGAACTCGACGTCGCCCTGCGCCGCGGCCTCGGCCATGATCTCGCGGCAGATCGCGCGGATCTGCGTCCTCCATCTTCGCAATGACGCGCGCCTTGAAACGCGGCGCGATCGGCCGCCGGTAGTCGACGTGGCGCGGCGGATCCATCGCGAGCAACATGTTGCGCATCATCTCGAGCTGCGCCGGCCTCGAGGTTCTCGAGCATCACGCCGCCCTCGCTCGCCGAGAACAGCATTCGGTTCGCGCGCGACGTGCACGACGTCGGCGTGCTTCAGCACCATCCAGTAGCCGGGCTCGCTCGCCATGTCCTGGAAGTAGACGGGCTGCGTGCGCCGCAGCTCGGCGAGCACCTCGTGCGGCGGACGCGGCGACGTAGTTGTCGGGGTCGTAGAGGTCGATCGCTCGCCACTCAGTCGACCAGCACGTTCGGCCGGGGCAAGCCCATCTGCTCGCACATCGCGAGGTAGAACGCGAGCGAGCCCGCACCGTCGGCGACGCTCTCGACGTTGTCGTTCGGCGTCGAGGTTCAGGTTGACGCCGTACATGTGGAACCACACGCGGGTGTCGTCCTCGATGCACTGCAACGTGTGGATCGAACCGGCGGGTTCGTACAGGAAGCACCCGGCCCGGTTGACGTAGTCGTACTCCTTGTACTTCCACGCGCCCGAGGTGGTGTAGCCCCAGACCGGGCCCGTGTGGCGGTGCTTCTGCACCTCGAAGCCGGCCTGGAAGATGTTCTCGACGATCCAGAGGCCTTCACGCTCTTTGACCTGGATCACCTTGAGCAGGCTGCCGTCGCCGATGTCGACGAACGGGCAGCTCGTCGGCACCGACGTGGACGGCAGCTGGGCGCGGATTCGATGAGGGCCATGCAGCGAAGCCTAGGCCCGCCGTCGCGGCGCCGCATCCGCCCGACGCGAATCGAGCGAGACGCCGCCAACGAGGCGGGAAATGCCGTTGAGCAAGGCCGCGAGTCCGACGGTCACGGCCGTCGCGACAATCGTGACGACAATCGCGGCGAAGATCGTCCAGACAACGATCGCACCCGTCGTGAGCCGGAAGGTCGAATCGTTCGTGAGCTGACGCGCGAGCGATTGGACGTTGGTCGTGACGCCCAACGCCGCGAGCAGTTCCCACGTCAGCAGCGCGGCGAGCGCCAACACCACTGCCGCGCACGCCCACATCGCGAACGCGATGCGCGCCAGTGATCGCAACGAGACGCGCGCGAACGCCGACTCGACCGCGACGGCCGCATCGTTGCTCCTGAGATCAGTCTGGGGCTCCCCCGACACGCGCGCGATGTGCGCCATGTCAGCTCCTCAACGCCGGTTCGCTCGCTGCCGTCTGCGTCTGCCCCCGTCCGAAAAGTCCGAGCGTCGCGAACTACGGTGCGACGTCGTGCTCCTCCGGACTCGCTGGATCGTAGGACACCTCCTGGTGATTGTCGTAGCAGGCGGGTTCGTCGCCCTCGGCGTGTGGCAGCTCAACCGCAATACGCAAAAGCACGACAAGTTGCAAGAGGAGGAGGCAGCGTTTGCCGCGCCGGCACCGCCGGTCACTGGCTCACCCCCGCCGGCGACCGGTAACCGTGCGCAGGCGACCGGCACGTTCGTGCCGACCGGCGAGGCGCTGCTGCGCAACCAGGTGCGAGGTGCGAGCCCGGGCGTCGATGTGTTGACACCCATGCGACTCGACGACGGCACCGTGATCTACGTCGACCGCGGGTGGGTCAAGACCGGTCTCGCGAGCGGGGCGCCGAGCTTTGCGCCGCCGCCGACCGGCAAGGTTGTCGCGACCGGAATCCTGCAACCATCGGTCACCCTCTCGGCGCAAGACAGCGTGCGCAACGACGCCGGCCGCGTCTCGGTGCCCGGCGTCGACATCCCCCGCATCGTCGGCCCGCATCCGAGCGAACAAGTGCGCAACGAGTGGCTCAGCGCGCAGGCCATCGAACCCGCACCTCAGGCCGGCGACGCACCGAAACTTCCCGAACCGCCGCCGCCCGACCCGGTCAACCATCTCGAGTACGCGATCGAATGGTTCGCGTTCGCGGCGATCCCGTTGATCGGCTGGCCGATCGTGCTGTGGCGCGTGTCGCGGCGCAGCCCGCCGGCACCACCTTCGGTTATCCCCGCACCGCCTCAACCAGTGCAATCAGTGTGAAGACGATGCACACCACGCCTGTGATGCGGCGTAACAACGTGCCGGGCATCACGCGCACGAGCCCTTGTCCACTCACCACCGCAATCGCCGACACCGTCCACAACGCGGCGATCGAGCCCACGGCCACGCTCAATCCGTCTTGATAGTGCGCCGCAAGGTTCGCGGTCAGCACCTGCGTGAGGTCACCCCACTCGGCGAGAAAGATCACGACGAACGCGGTGATCACAACGCGGTGAAAGCGCATGCCGGTGTCGTCGACGATCTCTTCGGCTTGTTTCTCTTCGCCTTCTTCGGTTGCGTTGAACGCGAGGTAAGCACCGAGGGCGAACAGTGCGGCGACGATGACGTCGACCGCGCGGCTCGGCAACAGACGAAAGATCGCGACACCGATCGTGACGGCGATGACGACGTGCACGAAGAACGCCACGGCCGCGCCGATCCAGACCGCGAGGGGCTTTCCGCGCGACGACAAGACGAGCGACGCGAACATCGTCTTGTCGGGAAGCTCGCCGAAGAAAATGATCGGGAAGACCGCGAGCGCGGTCCCGAGATTCACTCGATCGGAACGACTGGCCGCGCGTTGCCGTCGAGCTGGTGCAGATACTCGCTGATGCCGTATCCGGTCTGACCCTCGTAGGTCCAGCGCGCCAAACCCTCGTTGACGATGGTCGCGTCGGGCCGGATACCGGCGGTGCCGGGCGACACTCGCAAGATGTCGGCGTTGAGCTCGTGGACGCGGCCGAGCTTGTCGGTGGCGTGGACGTGCGTTTTCTTGTGCGTGACCCCGTCGGGTTCGAGTTCGCTCGTGACCTTCCACTCGCGGATGCTCGAGTGGGCGCCGTCGGTCCAGACCCAACCGCGGTGCAAGTCGCCGGCGTCGGTGCCGATGCGAATGCCACCGAAGTGGGTGTCGTCGCCGATGTTGATCGAGAACCAGCGCCACATCTTCGGGCCGCCCCAGCGGCGCGGGCCCCACGACTTGTCGCGGTTGCCGCGCGCGTCGGAGAACTCCGACCGCTTGCCGTTGGCGTCGATCCAGCCCGTCCAACGACCGGCTTGTTCGAGGTGACCCTTGCCGACGCTGTTGGCCGTCGACGCGCTCGCACCCTTGCCGGTGTGGCCTTGGCCGTCGACTCCAATCGCAGGCGTCAGGGCGTCGAACGTGCAGTCGAGCGAAAAAGCGTCGGTGTTCGCGGTGAGACGCCACTTCTTCAACGGCTCGATGCGCTCGTACCGAACGCCGCCGACCTCGAGGCCGGTGTCGATCATCTCGAACTGGGCGCGGTGCTCCGCGTAGTGGACGAAGTCGTCGTTCGGCAGCCACAGGGACATGCCGACGTCGATCGTGCCCTCGTTCGGTCGCACACCGATCCGCGTGAAGAAACCGGCGTCGGCGACCGGGCAGTACGCGTTGAAGTAGTAGCTCTCCGACCAGGCGGTGTCGCCTTCGACCGGGTGGGCGAAGTCGTGCGAAGGATCGAGTACCGGCATAGCCCGACGATACTCCCGCCCTTGCCGATGCGTCGCTGAGCCTGGCTCAACCGGTCTATACGACGCATCGGACGATAGGGTCACGGACATGCCGCTCGCCACTGCTGAGCGTGCGCTCCTCGACGAGCGCCGCCGACTCACGCGCGACGAGGCCCTCGCCGTCGCGCAGCTTCCCCTCGACGAGCTTCCTTCGCTCATCGCGCTCGCCCACAAAGTTCGCCTCGCGTGGTGCGGACCCGAGGTCGAGCTCGAAAGCCTGATCAACGCCAAGTCGGGCGCGTGCCCCGAAGACTGCGCGTTCTGCTCGCAATCGGTCCGGTACAACACGGGTGTCGACGTTTACCCGTTCCTCGACCTCGACGAGATCCTCGCCGCCGCACGGTGCGACGCGCGATGCGGGCGCGACGCAGTTCTGCATCGTCGTCGCCGTGCGCGGGCCGGAAGAACGACTGCTCAGCCGGGTGATCGAGGCGGTCGACGCGGTGCAGCGCGAAACCGGGCTCGAAGTCGCGACGTCGCTTGGACTCTTGCGGCCCGAGCAAGCGGAACGCCTCGCCGCCGCGGGCGTGCGCCGCTACAACCACAATCTCGAAGCGTGCCGCGCGTTGTTCCCGACGATCTGCACCACCCACTCGTACGACGACCGCGTCGCGACCGCGCGGTTGGCGCGTGAAGCAGGCATGGAGTTGTGTTGCGGCGGCATCCTCGGCATGGGCGAAACGCTCGAACAGCGGGTCGACTTCGCGTTCGAACTCGCCGAGCTCGAACCGTGCGAAGTGCCGATCAACTTCCTCTTGCCGACGGGAACACCGCTCGGCGAACAGCGCCGTATTACTCCGCGTGAGGCGTTGCAGGCCATCGCCTTGTTCCGTTTGATCCTGCCCGACGCGTGGTTGCGGCTCGCGGGCGGGCGCGAGTTCGTGCTCGGAGAGCTGCAAGGCATGGGCCTCGTTGCGGGCGCCAACGCGCTGATCGTCGGCAACTACCTCACGACCGGGGGCCGGCCGGCTGCGGAAGACCACGCGTTGCTCGAAGCACTCGGAATGCCGGTGGCCGAAGGTCCGGGCGAGGGCCGCTTCGTCGTCGACGCGACGGGCGCGCATTCCCGCCCCGCGCAATCCCCGCGCAAGTCGATCCCCGTCACCTCCGCCTAATCACTGGAGCGTCGTATTGCTGGTCTCAGGCAAGCAATACGACGCCCCGGTCACATCAGGTGGGACGTTTCGTTGAAGGACAGAAGGTAGGGGCGGTTGTCGGCGCGGACGTCGACGCGACTGATCGCGGCCAGCCCCAGCTGCATCCGCCACGTCACCGACTCATCGACGCCCAGCGCAATACAGACCGCGGCTTTGATCGGCGACACGTGGCTCACCGCGACGATCCCGGGTTCGGCCAGATACTCATCGCAAAACGACGCGACGCGCGTGGTTACTGCGACCAGCGATTCGCCACCCGGGGGCGCGAACGACACGTCGGCGCGCCAGCGCTCCCATGCGCCGGCCGGGAGGTCGCGCAGCCCGAGCCCGTCCCATTCGCCGTAATCGAGCTCCACGAGCCGTTCGTCGACTTCGACGTTGCAACCGGCAACCTTCGCGATCTCCGCCGCGGTCGACTGGGCGCGCTGCAACGGGCTCGAAAGCACGCGCGCGACGTCGTCGCCCGCGAACGCGACGCCCAACGCGCGCGCGTGTTCCATGCCCAGCCCGCTCAATGGCGCGTCGATGCGGCCCTGCAGTCGTCCGTCGCGGTTGATCTCGGTCTGCCCGTGCCGCACGAACGCGATCACGAGTTGTGCTCCACGATGGCGAGCCGGCCCGTGTGCAGGAACGTGCGGCGTCGCTCGCCGTCGGCGAGACCGAAACGCGTCCACGCCCACCACGCGGCCGCCAGCCCCAACACCTCCTCGACGATCACCACCGGCCACGGCGCCAGCAACGGGAACGAAGGGCGCGTCGTCCCGAACGCGGGCCACCAGAACAGCTCTTTGTGCAGCCACGATCCCGCCAAGACGAGCGCCGAGAACCAGCCGATCGGGATCCCCAGTGCGCGGCGGCGCCGCAAGCGCCGGCCCCGCCCGATCGTTGCGAGCATCGTGATCGTCAACACCAAGACCGCGGCGAGCAGCGTGTGCGCGTACGACTGCGCGCCGAAGGGCAGATCGATCAACAGCGGGAGGATCGACCCGAGCGCGATGAACCGGAAGTCGAGCCCCGAGCTCTGGAAGACGTTCCACACACCGAAGATCGATCCGAACACGAACCAGAGGAGCATCAGCTGACGGCGTCGAGCGCGGCGTTCACCAGCGCGTCGGCGTCGGTGTTGAAGGTGCGCCGGACGTGTTCGAGTTCGACTTCGGTGAACTGGGCGAGCAACGCGCGCGCTTCGCTGTACAACGGTTGCAGGCCCGCGTTCCTCACCCGCCAGCGCCCGCACAATTGTTCGATGACCAGCTTCGAGTCACCGCGCACGAGCACCCGCCGCGCCCCCGACGACAACGCGGCTTCGAGCCCGGCGATCAGCGCTCGATACTCGGCCACGTTGTTGGTGGTCTTCCCGATGTACTCGCTGACCTCGGCAACACGCGTAGGCGTCGCCTCGGACTCGTCGAACACGACGGCACCGATGGCGGCCGGCCCGGGGTTCCCGCGCGAGCCACCGTCGAAGTACACGACGACCCGCCGATCGCCATCGTCCCCGAAGAGCGAAGCCTGATTCACGGTACGAGGATGGCACCGCAGTTGTCGCAGTACGCGATCTCGGTGCCCTCGGCCCGGCGGATGGCCTCCGCCTCGGTCGACGGGATCGAGAGATGGCACGCCTGGCACGTGTTTCCGACGAGCCGAGCCGCGCCCGCGCCTTTGTTCTGGGTCCGTCGGCGCTCGTAATCGCGCAGCAACGCTTCCGCCACGGACGCGGCCAAGGCGCGGCGCGCGTCTTCCTCGCCGGCGATCTCCGCGTCGATCTCGGCCTCGGCGCCCGCGATCGTCGCTTGCAGACGCTCCATTTCGCTCGCGGTCGTGCTGATGTCGCGGTCGAGCTGCTCGAGATCGGCGTCGAGCGCTTCGCGCTGCTCCATCACTTCCAACTCTTGATCTTCGAGCTCGGACACCTGGCGGCGCAGCATCTCCAAATCGGCCTGCATCGCTTGCAGTTCGCGCGGCGACGACGTTGTTCCCGAGTACAGCTTCTTGTCGACCTCGGCCGCGTGTTGCTCGACGGTGCGTGCTTCGTCGTCGTAGCGACGTTCTTCCGCGTGGACGGCATCGCGCTGCTGCTGCACTTCGGCGCGCCGCGCGCTCAACGTGCGCGCGCTCGCGAACCTCGTTTCGAGCTCGGCGCGCTCGGGCAGCGTTTCGCGTCGATGGCGGAGCCGGTCGAGCGCGGTGTCACGCTCCTGGATCTCCAGCAGTTGTTCGAGCTCTTCGAGACTCACCCGCCCGGCCCCGCGTGCCCGTGCCCGCCGCCCTGATCAGCTGTGGTCGGTGGCGAATGCACGGTGGTTGGCGGCGACTTCGGGCGCGTCGTCGGCGAGGTCGGGATGCTTGTCGGCGTGAGAATCGGGAACGAAGGCGTCGGTCCGGTCGGGAACGTCGGCCCGGGCGTGATCGGGAATCCGAACCCGATGTGCGCGTTGCGGCCGAACTCGGTGATGGCCCCGGCCTTGGGAATCAGGAAGGGATTCGGTTGCGCGAAATCGAGCGGCGGCAGCTGGGCAGTTGTGTTCTGCATCGTCTCCGCCCAAATCTTCGCGGGATACGTCGCGCCGAAGACGCGACCAACGCTCAAACCGTGCCCTTGCATCGGTGTTTTCTCGTTCAGCGGGTCACCCATCCAGACGGCGACGGTGTACTGCGGCGTGAACCCATTGAACCAGGCGTCGACCTCGTTGTCGGTCGTTCCGGTCTTGCCGGCGGCCGGGCGCGGGAAGCGACTCAGCGACTGGCTCGCCGTTCCGCAACACAGCACCTGCTTCATCATCTGCACTTCTTCTTGCGCCACTTGGGCGGGCAGCACCTCGTGGCCGGTCTCGTTCGCCTGATAGATCGTCTTGCCGTTGGCGTCGACGATCTTGGTGACGAAGGTGGAACCGCGGGAGATGCCGCCGTTGGGAAGCACTGAGTACGCACGGGCCATTTGCAGCGGCGACACGCCCTGGGTGCCGAGCGTGGTGCTGACGTAGGGCTTGAAGCCATTGGTGTTGATGCCCATTGCCGCGGCCGTCAGGATCACCTGGTTCACGCCGTCGGTGCCGAAGTTGCCGGGCCCGAGCGAAAGCTCGGTGCGGACGAACGCGCAGTTGTCGGACTTCGCGAGCGCAGCGGTCAGTGTGAGCGTGCCGTCACCGCAGTCGTCATTCGGCGTCAAGGTGTAGAACGAGTCGGGTCCCGAGCCTGCGTTCGTCCGCCACGTCAAACCGTTGGTGTTGACGAGATCGTTCGGCGAATAGTTGTGATTCAGCGCGCTCGCCAGCGTGAAGACCTTGAACGACGATCCGGGCTGGCGGGAACCCTGCACCGCGTCGTCGAACTGGCGCTGCTGAAAAGAGTCGCCGTTCGCGACGGCGCGCACCTCGCCGGTCGCGTTGTCGATGACGACAACCGACGCGCGGAACGGCGTGGTGTAGAGAATGCTGCCGAGTTGGTCGCGGATCGCGTTGTCGGCGATGTTCTGAACGTACGGGTCGTACGACGTGTAGATCTTCAAGCCGCCCTGGTTGAGCGCGGCCGTGCGTTGCGACAACGTCGAGCCGAGCAAGTCGCCGATGTCGGGCTGGGTCACCGTGTCGTTCGCCAGCAGAATGTTGCGAACTTCGTCGACGTAATAGTCGAGCGGCCGCGACACCGGGTAGTGCAACGTCGTCGGCAACGGCACCGACTTGGCAAGCGTCGCTTGCTTCACCGTGATCTTGTCGTTCGCAACCATCGCGTCGAGTACCGCGTTGCGGCGGCGCGCCGCGTTGTCGGGATGGTCCTTCGGGTTGTCGCCCTCGGGCGACTGGATGAGCCCGGCGAGGAGCGCGGCTTGGGCGAGGTTGAGGTGGCTGAGCGGATCGGGGTCCTGGTCGGTGCCGAAGTAGCGCTCGGCCGCGGCCTTCACGCCGTACGCGCCGTTCCCGAAATACACGAGGTTCAGGTAGTCCTCGAGGATCTGGTTCTTCGACAACTCGTTTTCGAGCCGGATTGCCAGAATCGCTTCTTGGGCCTTCACCTTGAGATCGCGCTTGCGCGACTTCGCTTCCAGCGTGTTCTTCACGAGCTGTTGCGTGATCGTGGAACCGCCCTGTGTCACGCCACCGGCGTCGACGTTCTTGAAGAGCGCGCGCACCGTGCCCGACCAGTCGACGCCGTGGTGTTCGTAAAACTTGCGGTCCTCGATCGAGAGCACCGCGTTGATCAACACCTGCGGGACTTCTTTGAGTTTGACGATCGAGCGGTCTTGCGTCGAGAACGACCCGACCGGATTCCCGAAGCGGTCGTAGACGACCGAACGAGTCGCCGGAGAGTTGATCGTGAGCGTGAGTTTGCCGAGCGGTGTCGCAGTGTCGGCCACCGAGCGTCCGGCCGGGCCCAACAGCGCGACCGAGCCAGCCAGCGCGGCCGCGCCGACGACAACCGTGACCAGGAACTTCAGCGAGAACGACAGGAGCTTCACGGGTGGTCTCAGGATGGCACATCCCGGGCGCTCAGCCCGGTCTGGACCGAATCGCGCCGTTCAGGCGTCGACGAGCGTAGGCGCGGGAAGCGGCGACGGCGTGGCGCGCTCGGCCGCGGCGAGTTCGCGCACTTCTTGTACACCGGCTGTGAGCTCGGATCCTTCGATGATTTCCTCGTCCGCGCCCGCGGGATCGAGCAAGCACAACACGCATCGAACTACCGGCTGACCAGTCGCTTCCGCGACCGCGAGCGCGTACGCCGAGGCCTGCACGCGGTAGTGCCCGAGGCGCGCCTCGAGTTCGTCGCCGCGCACCGCGTCCGTCTTGTAGTCGACGACCACGAGCCCGTCGTCGTCGCGGAACACGAGATCGACATAGCCCTCGAGCGTGATGCCGTCGAGCGGGACCGCGACGTAGGTCTCGCGCCAAAACGGTCGTGCCGCGGCGCGCTGCACGACGTTGCTGGCGAGTGCCGACTGCGCGAGCGCGACGATCGTCTTCTCGTGACCGAGCACCCCTTCGGCGGCGGCTTGGGCGGCGGCCGTCTCCGCGAGGCCGGCACCGGTTGCGAGATCGATGGTCTGCAGCACCGCGTGCACCGCGCGGCCGATCGCCGTGCCGTACCGGCCCTTGTTCCACGGCGGCAGTTCGAGATCGCGCCCGTCCTTCGCCAGCCCGGGATCGACGCGCGCGGTTTCGTCGACGCGCGCCGCGAGCGTGGTCGCGCCGACGAAGCCGCGGCGTTCGCCGCGTTCGAACGCGAGCGCGTGTTCGGCTTCCCATGCTTCCGGCGAAATTGCTTCGGGCACCGTCACCGGTGGGGAGGCAGCGCTGGCGACCCGCGTCGACGGCTCGAACACGACGAAGGTCGCGTGTTGCGCCGCGTTCCACAACAGCTCGGCATGCGTCCATTTCGACGACTCGTCGGGAAGGTTGCGCACTTTCCGGTGTACCGAGACGACCAGATGATCACGCGCACGGGTGCACGCGACGTAAAGCAAGCGCAGCTTCTCGTGAAAGCCCATTTGCTCGTCGACCGGTTGATAGAGCTCGAAGTGCTGGGTCTGCACCGACGACGTCATCTTCACTTCGTAGCCGCCACTCGGCGGGAACAACACCTGCACGCCCCGTTGCCGCGACTGCGCCGCCGTCGTCGCGCCGGAACAGATCACGATCGGGAACTCGAGCCCTTTGGCGCCGTGCACCGTCAAGATGCGGACGGCGTCGTCGTCGGTCTCGGGAAGCACCGCCTCAACCACACGCGCGCCTTCGGTGCCTTGCAACTGCGCCCACGCGAGGTAGTCGCGCAGCGCACCGCTCTCGGCGTCGGCGAAGGCCCGGGCTTGGTCGACGATGAACCGCACACGCCGCGCAACGTCGCGGAACCGGCCGCCCAGCGCGGCGACCTCGACGACATTGCGTTCGTCGACGAGGCGCTCGAGCAGTTCGCTCGGCGCGCTCCAAAAGCGCGCGTGGTGCAGCGATCGCAGGTAACGGATTGCGTCACCAACCGGATGACCCGCCGGAACCTCCGCGGGCGGGTCGTAGCGAACGTCCCACGCGCCGCCGTATTCCACCTTGTACTCGAACAGGTCGTCGTCACCGCACCCGAACAACGACGACCGCAGCGCGGTGACGAGCGAAAGGCTGTCGCTGGGATCGTCGATCGCACGCAATGCTGCGAGCAACTCGCGTACCTCCCGGCTGCCGTACACGAGCGAACTCGTCTCGGCGCGATATGCGATTCCGGCGTCGTCGAGCGCGCGCTCCAAGAACGGCAACGACGTACGCGCCGGCAGCAACACGCAGATATCGCCGAGCCGCGCCGGCCGCCATTCGCCGGTGTCTCGGTCGGCGACGGGCCATGCGTCGGCGACCGCGCGCGCAACTGCTTGCGCGACGTCGGCCGCTTCACGAACGCGCAGCTGATCGGCCTTTTCGATATCGGCGTGGGGCTCGACACCTAACAACACAACGTCGCGCGCCACGGGCGCGGCGTTCCGTACCGCGTCGAGCGGCCGGTACGCGGGTTGTGAACCGGGCGTTGGTTGAATCAGTTCGGCGAACACGGCGTTGACCCACCCGAGGACGTCGGGCGTCGTGCGGAAATTGCACGTGAGGTACAGCGGCGCCGGATCGGCGTAGTGCTCGGCCGCGGCGAGGAACGTGCCGATGTCGGCGCGCCGGAACCGGTAGATCGATTGTTTCGGGTCACCGACGAAGAACAAGCGTCCGGGATCGACGGGCATGTCGAACCACGGGCACTCGTTGTCGTCACCGGCCGGCGGCGTCGCGAGCAGCGCCGCGAGATCAGCTTGGATCGGGTCGGTGTCTTGGAACTCGTCGACGAGCAGCACGCGGTAACGCTCGCGGAGCCGGCCGCGGGCGCGCGCACCGTGCACCGAGTCGCGCAAGAGCGCACGCGCCAGCACCAACAAGTCGTGGAACTCGAGCTCGCCGGCGACGCGCCGTTCCGCGACCGTGCGCGCGGTACCGCGGCCGAGCGCGGCGACAACGTGACGGATCGCACCTTCGAGCACGGCATTGACGATCTGATCGCGCCGCTCCCCCAGCCGCGCAATCTGCTCGCGCAGGGCCGCGATGTCGGGCCAGTTCCCCTTGCGACCGGTGTTGCCCGCGCTGAACGAAGGTTTGGGCGCTTTCAACAGCTGCACCCGTTCGATGTCGTCGAACGCGGCGCGCAGGCGCGCGCCGTACGTTTCGAGCTCGCCGAGCCGGGCCAGCAGCTTGTCGTCGTCGAGGCGGCAATCACCGGCCTGCGCGCACACCGCGTCGAGTTCGGCGAGCCAGCCCGCGACGTCGAGCGTTGGCAGGGGCGTCGGTTCGGTGATGCGATCGAGCAGGTCCCAGTTGTCGTCGAGCACTTCGGAGACGGCGCGCAGATGGTCGAGCCGCACACCGGCCGCCAGCATCAGCAAGATCGGTTGTTCGAGGGCGGGGTCGTCGAGCATTTCGTCGACCAGCTCGCGCCACCGCGTTTCGAACGCGACGCGCGACGAGATCTCATCGCGCACCACAAGGCGCGGGGGCAACCCCGCCTCGATCGGAAACTGCGTGAGGATGCGCTGCGCAAACGCGTGCAACGTGCAGATCGCGGCGCCGTCGAGCCCGGCGAGGGCATCGGTGAGCCCGCGCCTGTCAAGCTCGGCGCGAATGCGGTCGCGCAGCTCGGCGGCCGCTTTCTCGGTGAACGTGATCGCCGCGATCGCGTCGACGGGAACGCCCGCTTCCACGAGCGCCACGACCCGGGCAACGAGCGCCGCGGTCTTGCCAGTTCCCGCGCCCGCTTCGACGAACAGTGTCGCGTCGAGCCGCGTCGCAATCTCGTCGCGCGCCGGTTGGTCGCCCGGCTTGTCGAACAACGTGAGCTGGCTCAAGCGTCGACCTCGATCAGCGAGCGATACGGCGCCAGCTCGGGCGCGTTGTACTTGCGCTCCCACGCGCGCCAAGCGTCCGCGGTGCCCATGCCGTCGGGATCGCAGAACGGGCACAGCACGAACGGACTCGGACCGGGCGCGGGCGGATTGGCAACGAAGATGCCCGCCTCGATGCTCTCCGCGATCGTCAGCACGGCCCGCCGGAATTCCTCCTCGACCTCGTCGTCGACGGTGTAGCCGACCCGTTGGTTGTTCCCGCGCCCGACAAACCAGTAATACGCGGACACCGATCCGCCGTCGGCCTCGGGATACGCGGCGCGCGCTGCGTGCGCGTACACGGGAAGCTGCAAGTGCGCGCCCTTGTCGACCGGGTTCTCCGCATTCAGCGCCTTGTACGGGTCGGGCCGGCCGGTCTTGTAGTCGACAACGAGCAAGTCGCCTGACGACGTGATGTCGATGCGATCCGCCTTGCCCCGCAGCCGCACGACCCGGCCGTCGGCTCCGTGTACTTCGACCGGAGCGCGCCCATCGGTTGCAAACCCGAACGACAACTCCGCGGCGAGCGGCTGCGCGTTGCGTTCGGCACGCCAAGCCGCGTCGGCGTCGAAGAAGGCGTCGAGTTCGGCGAGCAGCACCCGTCGGTCGCGCTCCCACAACAATCTCCGGCCGGTGACGCCACGCGCTTCCGCGGCCGCGCACGCGTCGTCGGCGAGCCCGTGCAGACGGGCGCGATCGAACGCACCGTCGGCGACGAAGTGCTCGAGCACGTCGTGCACGAGTGACCCGCGGTCGAGCGGCGACAGCTGCCAGATGGTTTCCGGCCGTTCGACCGGCTCGACGAACAGCACCGCGTCCATCAGATACGCATGCGGACACCCGACCCACGATTCGAGGCGCGTCGGCGAGGTTGCCCGTTCGCTCGCAAGCGGGCTGACGCGCTGCAACCGGTCGCCCAGCGCGCTCAGATTGCCGTCAAAACGCGTGAACGAACGGCTCGCCCGCGCCGTCAGCAGCTCCCGACCCGCGCGCGACCGCCGGGAGCGAGTGCACCCAGGACGCGTCGGCCAATGCGGCCCGCACGGAGAGTTCGTGCCGGGTTGCAGGAAACGGCGCGACCGAAATGCCGTGCGCGTACGACTTCACTTCTTCGGGCGGATCGATCTCGTTGGATGCGAGCGTGCGCGCGAGGAAGCGCGACGGCACGCGCTCGCTCGTACGGCGCAGATCGCCGCGCGGCCAGGTACAGACGCGCGCACCGCGCGTCGACGCGAGCGCCGCGAGCACGTGGCGTTCGGCGTCGTCGGTGTACTCCGACCGCAGACGCAGCTCGCCGTCGAGCGCCGCCCGCTCGCTGTCGCCGAGCAAAGGGTCGTCGTGCGGAACGGTCGGGAACACGCCTTCGGCCAGCCCGCACACCCAAAGCCGTTCGAGGTCGACACCGAGGGCAAAGCTCGCGGGCCCAACGAGAAGGCCTTCGCCCAGCCGGCCGACGAGCGAACGGCCCGCGTCGAGTTCGAGCGCGAGCGTGCGCCGAAACGTTGCAAGGGTCGGCGCCGCATCGACCGCGTCGAGACCGCCGAGCCGGTCGAGCGCGAGTTCGACGCGCCGAGCCGCGTCTTGTTCGATCGCGGGCCACTGCGCGCGTCGCTTTTCGTCGCCGACGAAGCGCCGCACGAGCCGGTGCGCCCACAAGGTGGCGGCCGCCCACGATTTCGGTTCGGTACCGGTTCCCAATTCGAGCGCAAGCGTGTCGATGAACGACCGCAACGCGGCAACGCGCTCCCGTTCGCGTTCGTCGTACTCGGTGTTGCCGCGCGCCGCGCTGTACGTGTCGAGCCGCTGCCGCCATTCGGCGAGCCCGGCGACGATGCCCGCTTTGCGCGTGATGCGTTCCCATTGCATTGCGGGCACCGACGCGCCCCGCCCGTCGAGCACCGGCGCCGACGCGAGCAGTGCACACACATCGTCGCGGCGGTACGCACCGTCAGCGAGATCGACGAGGCGCAAGAGTGTGCGCCCGAGCATGCAGTCGGAGAGCGTGCGCACGGACGCGCCGTTGCGGACGATGCCCGCGAGTTCCAGGTGTTCGTCGAGCAAACGCGCGTACGGTTCGGACGGGCCGTAGAGCACCGCCATCTGTTCGAGCGGCGTTCCGGCGCGCATGGCGTTGACCACACCGCGCACGATGGTGCGGACCTCGTCGTCGGCGTCGCTCGTGCTGACGACCTTGGTGGCGAGCGGGGGCACGATCCCGTCGATCTCGTCGGGCAGCTTGACGCCGATTCGTTCGAGGCTCGCGCGCACCGGTGCGTCGGCGTTCGGGGCACCGGTCAACGCGGCAATGACGTGAACGGGGCGCGTCTCGGCGAGCGCCCGCAGCAGACGCGCGCCCGGGCCCGTGACCCGTTGGGGCGCGTAACACACGATCGTCCCGAGATCGTGCAGCACGTTGTGTTGCTCGGAGACGGCGTCGCACGCGGCCGCCATGAGATCGGATTCGTCGTACCAACGGTTCGCGAGCATGCCGCGCGTCGCGCGGTGCAATCGCACGATGTCGCGTGCGCGCGGCCCTTGCGCGGCGAGCACGTCGAGCTGTTCCTCGGTGAGATCGGCGAGCTCGCGGTGCGCGGCGACGAGTGCCTCTTCGGTTGCGGGATGTTCGGCGACCGGGCCGAAGATGCCGGGGTCGCGCGCGAGCGCGGCGCGCACGGCCGACGCGAGGACCGGCGTCGAGACCGGCCGGCGATGATCGCGTGCCAGGCGCGGCGCGCCGAGCAACTCCGCGAGCCGGAAGACCGTCAAGAAGTTGACGCCGACCACGCCGCGCCCGTGGTCGGTCAACTGACCCAACTCGCCCGACGCGAGCATGCGCCGGGCCGCGACCGAAACGGAGTTGGCCGACACGATCACGGTGACGGGCGCGAGTGGTTCGTCGGCCTTCGCGGCCGCGACAGCATCGCGCAAGCACTGCGCAGCAGGCCGCCCGTACGGCGTCGGAACAACGATCATCGCCACCGGGCCGGATCGTACGACCGCGGTGAGACAGAAACGTTCGAAGTCCAGGTCAGGCCGGGAGAACTTCTCCCGCCGGAGACGACAGCGAAGCGACCGGGCGCGAGCAAGAACGGCAAGCCAATCGAAGGGAGCGGAGCGTGGAGTCGACCCAGCAAGCACAATCTCCGGCGCGCGGACCTCAGGCCTGCAGAACTTCTCCAGCCGGAGACGACAGCGAAGCGACCGGGCGCGAGCAAGAACGGCAAGCCAATCGAAGGGAGCGGAGCGTGGAGTCGACCCAGAAAGCACAATCTCCGGCGCGCGGACCTCAGACCTGGAGAACTTCTCCGGCAGCCCGAACGCCCGAGCGGAGCGCCCCGTCGATCGTCCCGTGCGACACGGTCGCGGTCTCGGTGCCCGCCCAGTGCAGCCGCCCGGTCGGTTCGCGCAACCAACGGCCGAACTGCGTCATGACGCCCGGCGCCATGCGCGCCATGTAACACCCGCGCGACCACGCGTCGTTCGACCATTCCTTCTCGACGATGTCGACCGGCGCGTTCGCGCGCGTCCGAAGCGCGCGCTCACCGCATCGAGCACGATCTTGTGCCGCACGCTCGCGTCGACGCTCGACAGTTCGCGCGCGTGCGGACCGAACGCGAACGCGGCCAGCACGCCCGGCGTACCCGACGGCGAACTGGCGTCGAAGGTCAACTCGATCGGCGAGCCGACGCCAATCGACTGGCCCGAGCTGCCGTCGCGACGCCACCACGCATCTTCGTAGACGAGCAAGCACTTGAGCACCGAACCGGCCGGCAGCCGGTCGAGCAGCTGCGCCTTGTCGTTCGGCAGGTCGGGTGCGTACGCGATGCGGCTTGCGAGACCGGGCGGCACGGCGACGATCGCGCGCTCGGCAAGGAACTCGGCGGCGTCGCTCACGATCCGGACGTTGTTCGGAGTCTGCACGATCTCGCGCACAGGCGAGTCGAGCACGATGCGACCGTCGAGTTCGTCGGCGATGCGCTCGGCCATCGTCATCGCGCCACCCGTTACGAGGTCTTGTTGATAGCCACCCTCGACCGAAAGCAGCGGCTGCAAGCCGCCCGCGGAGTGCACGAGATACAACAGGTGCAGCAACGACACTTCGCTCGGGTCACACGTCATCAGGCCGCGCACCGCGCTGTCGAGCAAATCGCGCCCTGCACCGGGCGGCGTGTTGCGCGCGATCCAGTCGCCGGCGGAACGGGCGTCGAGCGTTGCCGCGCGCCGGTCCAACCACGGCGCGTCGAGCGAAACGCGCTTTGCCATCCGGTCGATGCGCGCCATACCGAGGGCGATCGCGGCCAACGAGATCGGACCGACCGGTGGAACCAATCCCTTGAAACGTTTCATGTCATCGCCGACCGAAACGACATGTTCACCGGCGTTGTACGTGGGAAAGAGCGCGACGTCGTACTCGCGCGCGAGCGCGCGCACGACATCCTGCTTCGGACCGATCCACGCGCCACCGACATCGAGGCGGTGCCCCGGATGATCGACACTCCAGATGCGCCCCCCGACGCGGTCGCGCGCCTCCACGACGCGCACATCTTTCCCGGCTCGCGCAAGCACGCGCGCCGCGTTCAAACCCGCGTATCCCGCACCAACGACGACGACATCACATTTCGTTAGCGCGACCACCGCGACCTCCCCACCTCGTCATGTTTGCGCAGGCTTCGAGCGTGGGTACCTGCGGGCATCAGGTCGTCCGGACCAGCAGTCGCACGAGCGCCTGGTCCGGGCGGCCGACCAGCGTCCGCGCCGACCAGCGTCCGCGCCGCCCCGGCTTCATTCCTCTGCTCCGAGCGTGCGCCGGAACAACTGCACGCCGAGCTCGACCGCTTCCGGCGGAATGTCGACGTGCGTGCCCGCCCACACGCCCATGCGCTTCGGGCCGGGAATCGTCTCGAACAACTCGATCGCCCGGTCGATCGGAAAATGTTCGTCGCGCGTCATATTCAGCATGATGATTTCGCGGTCGCCGAGCCGGCGCGCGCCGGCACCGATCAACGCATCGCGCGCGTCGTTGTTGGTCAAGCCGCCGAGCGCGAACACGGCGCTGACAACGGTCGGAAGGTCGGCGACGATCGCGAGCCCGAACATCGCGCCCATCGAGAAGCCGGCGTAACCCGTCGGCCCCGTGATGCGCGCATCGGCGGCGCGGGCCGCGGCCTCGACCGCGATCCAGTCGTCGCGCACCTGCGCGTCATTCGCCGCACTCGACATGCGGCGCGCGATGTCGGCCTCGAATTCCGCGTCGCCGACAGTGCGGCGCTCGCCGTGACCCGGACAGTCCATGAGCGCGACCGCCGCCGGAACACCGCGGCAGAATCCTTTGGCGAGGATCTGCATCACCGGATCGTCTTTCGACAGGTGGGCGCCGTGTCCGAGCAACACCAGTGGCAGCGACGTGAAATCGCCCGGCGGTACGAACAACAGCGCGGGCGGGCAACCCTCGAGCCGCACCGAAGCAACCGGCATGGACGCAAGCTGACCACACTTCTACGCTTCCTGTCATGCGCGTACCGCTCACTCTTCTCGACTTCATCGAACGGGCCGAGCTCGTCTACGGCGACCGGATTGGCGTCGTCGACGAACCCGACCAGCCCGCGCCCTCGTTGGGCACGATGACGTGGCGCGACGTCGCCGCGCCTCGCGCGCGCTCAAGCCGCCGGACTCGACGCGCTCGGCGTCGGCCACGGCGAGCGCGTCGCGATCGTGACCCAGAACTCGGCACGGCTGCTCACGTCGTTCTTCGGTGTGTCCGCGTACGGGCGCGTGCTCGTGCCGATCAACTTCCGGCTGAACGCCGAAGAAGTCGGCTACATCGTCGAACACTCGGGCGCGTCGGTGTTGCTCGTCGATCCCGAAGTCGACGACACGTTGAAAGGCGTTGACGCCAAACATCGCTTCGTCATCGGCAAAGAGTCCGACGACGCGCTGCAACCGCTTCGACGCCGAACCCGAACCGTGGATCCCCGACGAGGAAGCGACCGGCACGATCAACTACACGAGCGGCACGACCGCGCGCCCCAAGGGTGTGCAACTGACGCACCGATCGTTGTGGGTCAACGCGACAACGTTCGGTTGGCAGACCGGCGTCAGCGACCGCGACGTCTATCTCTGGACGTTGCCGATGTTCCACTGCAACGGCTGGGGCATGTCGTACGCGGTTACCGGGATGGGCGGGACGCACATCGTGTTGCGCAAGGTCGACGGTCCCGAGATTCTGCGGCGCGTCGCGCAGTGGGGCGTGACGTTGTTGTGCGGCGCGCCCGCCGTCGTCGCGGCGGTGCTCGACGCCGCGCAGTCGTGGGACGGCGACATTCCCGGGCGCGATCGCGTGCGCATGGTCGTGGCCGGCGCGCCGCCGCCGACGAAGACGATTGAACGCATGGAGACCGAACTCGGTTGGGAGTTCATCCAGATCTACGGACTCACCGAAACGTCGCCGTTGCTGACGATGAACCGCGGCCGCGCCGAACTCGACGGCCTGTCGCCGTCGGCGCGCGCACACAAGCTCGGACGCGCGGGCGCGCCCGCGCTCGGCGTGCGACTGAAGATCAGCGATCAAGGTGAGGTGCTCGCGCGCTCGAACGTGGTGCTCGAGGGTTATTGGGAACAGCCCGAAGCGACCGCCGACGCGCTCGAAGGCGGTTGGTTCCACACCGGTGACGGCGGCATCCTCGACGACGAGAACTACCTCACGATCAGCGACCGCAAGAAGGACGTCATCATCTCGGGCGGCGAGAACGTCAGCTCGATCGAAGTCGAGGACTGCCTGTACCAGCATCCGGCAGTCGCGGAAGCGTGCGTCATCGGCGTGCCCGACGACAAGTGGGGCGAGACTGTCAAAGCGCTCGTCGTGCTGAAACCGGGCGCCGACGCCGACGAGGACGACCTCATTGCGCACTGCCGCGAGCGGCTTTCGCACTTCAAGTGCCCGACGTCGATCGAGTACCGCAACGAGTTCGCCCGCACGGCCACCGGCAAGCTGCAGAAGTTCAAAATCCGGGCGCCCTACTGGGAAGGCCGAGAACGGCAGGTCAACTAGCTTCCCCAGCGTTTCCTCAGACCGCCGGATAAGAACAGACGTGATGTCTCGCAGAACAGCCCTTCTTGGCGCGCTCGCGCTCCTCGCCGCCGGATGCACGGCGGCCGGTGCCGGCACGCGCGGCCTCCCTACTCCGCGCCCGGCCGACGTACGCGCGTCGGGCACCGTCAGCGTGTTTCCGACCCCGGGCACGCCGACCGCGTCACCGTCGACAACGATCAGCTTCCGCGGTGTCGCCCCGTCCGCGGTCGGACGTGTGCGCGTGTTCGGAAGCGATACCGGCGAACACAAAGGCCACTTCGTCGCGCACTCCGACAACCAGGGCGCGAGCTTCGTCTCCGACCAACCCTTTGCTCCGGGTGAGGTCGTAACCGTCGACACCGACATGAAGGTGCGGGGCGCGCAGCGAGGTGATTTCTCGTTCACGATCGGCAAGCCGCTGTCGCCCGACGGCGCGAACAGCGCGCCCAAGACGCCCACGCCAACGGAACCCGGTACGCCCACTGGCGCACCGTTGTCGTTCGCGAGCCGTCCCGACCTGCATCCGCCGAGTGTCACGGTGAAAACGTCGGCTTCCGGCCTGGCGCCGGGCGACATCTTGCTCACACCGAACCCGGTCCTCGGGCAAACGACCAAGGCGCAACCGGGCCCGATGATTGTCGATAACAGCGGGCGCCTCGTGTGGTTCGATCCCGGCGAGGGCGCCGCGACGTTGAACCTCGAAGAACAGCGACTCAACGGCCAACCAGTGCTCACGTTCTTCAAGGGCATGGTGTCGTCGGCCGGCTATGGCCAGGGCGCGTACGTGGTGCTCGACCAGCACTACCAACAGATCGCGACCGTGAAGGCCGGCAACGGTTACTTCGCCGACCTGCACGACTTCCAGATCGTCGGGCCGAACACCGCGCTGATGATCGCGTACAACCCGGTAATGGCGAACGCGGGAACGATCAACCGCGTCTACAACCGCGCCGTGCTCGACGCGGTCGTCCAAGAGATCGACATCCCAACGGGCCAGGTGCTGTTCGAGTGGCACAGCCTCGGCACGATCGGCTTGTCCGAGTCGTATCTCCCGGCGCCGAAGGACCTCACCGCGCTGTACGACTACGTACATCCCAACTCGGTCGCGCTCGACGCGGACGGGAACATCTGGTTGTCGGCGCGGCACACGTCGACGATCTACAAGATCGACGCGCAGACGGGCGCGTTGTACTGGCGGCTCGGCGGGAAGCGCAACAACTTCACGATGGGATCGGGCACGACGTTCATGTGGCAGCACGACGCGCGCCCGCACGCGGGCAATCTCGTGAGCGTGTTCGACAACGGCGCGAGCGCGCCGGGCGTGCAGAGCCGCGACGTCTCCAACGGGTTGCAACTCGACGTCGACCAGCAGGCGATGAAGGTGTCGCTCGTGCAGTCCGACGACAATCCGCAAAAGGCGCTGTCGCTCAGTCAGGGCGACTACCAACAACTCGGCAACGGCGACTGGCTCGCCGGTTGGGGCGCCGTACCTGAGTACACGGAGTTCGGGCCCGACGGCTCGGTCAAGCTCGACGTGAACATCAACGGCGGATCGTCGTCGTATCGCGCGTTCAAGTTCACGTGGACGGGTACGCCGCAGACGCTCCCTTCGGTCGCCGCGCAATCGAACGGGCAGACGCTGACGGTCGCCGCGAGTTGGAACGGCGCGACGAACGTCGCGCGCTGGCAGGTGCTCGCGGGTCCGGCCGCGGACGCGCTGACTCCGGTCGGCACGTTCAACAACACCGGCTTCGAAACGACAGTGCATATTCCAACCGCGGCGAACGCAACGGTCGTCGAAGTGCAAGCGCTCAGCGCGAACGGCGCGGGTTTGGGAACGTCGAAGAGCATCACTGTCACAACTTGACGTAGCTCTCATCTCGTTCTTACAGACGGGTGCCAGAATTTCGACCGCATGACGACAACGGTCCCTGCACCCCCGCGCGCCCGGAGGCCGGAACCCGTCGCGTCGCGCACGCGCACCGTCGACGCCGCGTTCGTCGTGAACTTCGCGATCGCGGTCGGCGCGCTCGTAACGATCGCGATGTGGTTGCGGCACGGACAGCTCACGGCCGCGTCCGGTCCGGGTGGTGCGGCGACGGCCGCGGGTCAAGTGTTCGCGCTCGTCGGCACGTACGCCGCGCTCGTACAGATCTTGTTCATGTCGCGCATCGCTTGGCTCGAACGCACGATCGGACTCGACGTGCTGGCGGTCTGGCACCGTTGGCTCGGGTTTGCGGTCGTCACGCTGCTCACCGGTCACGTCGTGTTCACGACAATCGGTTGGGCGGCCGGCTCGATCCCGCCGGTTTCGATCGCGCACGAGACCAGCTGGATGATTGCGCACGAACCCGACGTGCTGATGGCGTGGATCGGTTTTCTGTTGTTCGTTGCGATCGCGTTTACGTCGATCCGGGCCGCCCGGCGCAGGCTGTCGCGCGAGACGTGGTACTTCGTCCATCTGTACGCGTATCTTGCGGTCGCGCTCTCGTTCGCGCATCAGCTCGCGGTAGGCAGCGACTTCGACAACGACGCGGCAGCGCGCGTCTGGTGGGTGGGCCTCTACGTCCTCGTGGGTGCGGCGATTCTCTGGTGGCGCGTCGGCGTTCCGTTGTGGACGAACTTCCGGCATCAGATGCGCGTGCAGCGCGTGTTCGTCGAAGGCCCGGAAACCGTGTCGATTCACGTCAAAGGCCGAGGCCTCGACCAGCTCGGCGCCGAGCCCGGGCAGTTCTTTCTCTGGCGGTTCCTGACGCGACAAGACTGGTGGAAGCCGCACCCGTTCTCGCTCTCGGCCGCACCGCGTCCGGACACGCTGCGCATCACCGTCAAGAGCCTCGGTGACGACTCGGCCCGGCTCCAATACTTGAAGCCCGGCGTGCGCGTCTTCGCCGAAGGGCCGTACGGGACGCTCACGACCGAACGGCGCACCCGCCACCGCGTGCTCCTGCTCGCGGGCGGCATCGGCATCACGCCCTTGCGCGCGTTGCTCGACGCGTTCGGCCCGACCGACGACGTCGTGTTGCTGTATCGCGTCGCGCGCGAAGAAGACGCGGTGTTCGTTGCCGAGTTGCACAGTTTCGTCGAGCAGCGCGGGGTCCGGCTGCACGTCATCGCCGGCTCCGACATCGGCAACGACCAGACCGATCTGTTGAGCATCCCGAACCTGACGCGCGGCGTGCCCGATATTCGTGCACGCGACTGTTACGTCTCCGGACCACCCGCATTCGTTGACACGCTGCGCGGACGCCTGGACCGCATCGGCGTTCCGCACCGCCAGATTCACTACGAACGATTCGAGTTGTAAATGCGCCGCGCCGTCCCCGCCGTCATCGTGTCAGCCATCGGGCTGATCGCGCTCGCGACCTTCAAGACGTCGCCTGCGACGTCGGCGAGTGCGCGGACTTTGAAGCCGATCACGGCGACGAGGCCCCCGGCGTCCGCGCCACCGCCGTCGACGACCACCACGCCGCCGACGACCAGCGCACCGCCTCGACGCGCCCGATCGACAACGCCCCCGGCGACGACACCGCCCACCACCGCGGCGCCGCGCGCGACGACGCGCACGGTCACCGGTCAGGCGGTCGACAACCCGTACGGCACCGTGCAAGTGCAGATCACGGTGCAAGGCCACACCATCACCGACGTCGAAGCGGTGCAGCTGCCGAGTGACCGCCAGCGATCGGCGTACATCAGCCAGCAGGCCGGTCCGCTCCTGCGCCAGGAAGCACTGCAAGCGCAGAGCGCGCAGATCGACGGCGTGTCGGGCGCGACGTACACCAGTCAGGCGTATGCGCAGTCGCTACAGAGCGCGCTCGACAGCGCCGGAATCTGATCGCAAACTTTGACGCGTGCCGGTCCGGCAGGTCCGAGAAATCTGGGGCACGGTGTGCAGCGTCGACGTACGCGACGACATCGACACCGGCGCGGTCGATGCATGCTTCGCGTGGTTTGCACGCGTCGACGACATGTTCAGCACATGGAGGCCCGACACGGAGATCATGCGCATCGGCCGGGGCGAGTTGGCGCCGGCGGACGCGAGCCCCGAAGTCCGCGAGGTCTTGGAGTTGAGCGACGCGCTGCGCCGCGAGACCAAGGGGGCTTTCGACATCGCCGTGGGCACGCTTCCCGGCGTGCCCCGCGCGCCGGGGCGCGCACCGCTTGATCCGTCGGGCGTGGTCAAGGGCTGGGCCGTCGAGCGCGGCGGTTGGATCCTGCGGGAGGCCGGCGCGTCGTGCTTCATGATCAACGCGGGCGGTGATGTCGTGACACGCGGCGCGCCCACGGGCACCGATGGCTGGCGCATCGGCATCCAGCATCCGTGGGAGCGCGAGCGCGTCGCCGCGGTCGTGCGCGCCCGCGATCAAGGCGTCGCGACATCGGGGCGCTATGAGCGCGGCGATCACGTCCTGGACCCTCGCACCGGCAACCCCACACGCGGCTTCGCGTCGGTAACGGTCGTCGGGCCGGATCTCGGAATCGCCGACGCGTACGCCACCGCGGTGCTCGTGCTCGGCCCCGCGCAGGGACTGCAGTGGCTGACGACGCGCGCCGGCTACGAAGCGATGGCGATCACCGACAATCGGGCCGTGCTGTTCACGCCCGGGTTCGATCGCTATCGAGTCTCCTAGGATCCGAGCATGGCTTTCGTGCTCGTCGAGAAACCGCGCGCCGACATCGCGCTCGTCACGTTGAACCGGCCCGAACGGATGAACGCGATGGCGTTCGACGTGATGATTCCGTTGCGCGAGGCGCTGGAGGCACTGAGTCACGACAACGACGTGCGGGTCGTCGTGCTCACGGGCGCCGGGCACGGGTTCTGCTCGGGCGCCGATCTCGAAGACTCGGGAATCGTGCCGAACATCGACGGGCTGACCGTGACGTCGATTGCGCGCCGCGCGCTGGAACTGCTCGACGACGTGATCCACGCCATTCGCAAGATGCATCAACCGGTGATCGGTGCGATCAACGGGGCCGCGATCGGGGGTGGCTTCTGCCTCGCGTGCGCGTGCGACATCCGGATCGCGTCGGAGCAGGCGTACTTCCGCGCCGCGGGAATCAACAACGGCCTGACCGCGAGCGAGCTCGGCATTTCGTATCTGCTGCCGCGCGAAATCGGTTCGGCGCGGGCGTTCGAGATCATGCTTTCGGGCCGCGATGTCGACGCGGCCGAGGCCGAGCGCATCGGGCTCGTGTCACGGCTGGTGCCGCACACCGACCTGCTCGACGAGTGCTACACGCTTGCCGATCGCATCATCGGGTTTTCGCGGGTGGGCGTCGAGGTGACGAAACGGATGTTGTGGTCGAGCCTCGATGCGGGCAGCTTGCATGCGCACATGGACCACGAAGGCATCGCGCAGCTGTACGTGCGCTTGACGACCCAGAACTTCGAAGAAGCGATCCGCGCCCGCAAAGAAAAGCGCACCCCCGAGTTCCGCGACTAGACCGAGCGTCGCTCACTCTCGCGTAGCGACACTCAGCGACGCTCCGGGGGAATCAGTCCCAGTAGGTGCCGGCCAACATGCGTTCTTGCAGGCCGCGGAACATGATGACGTCGTCGGGATCGTCGCTCACTTCTTGCACCCCGTAGGCCACGCCGCGCGCCGCTCGTCCGCATCGACACGATCGCGAACCGCAGGGCGGCGAAGACCTCGAACCATTCGAGCGCCTTGCACCGTGTGACCGGTCAGCGCTTCGTACTCGGCGATCACGTCGGCCCGCTGCATGAAGTCGGTCATCTCCGGCATCCCGACCCGTTCCGGCCATGTCGTGGAAGAAACGATGCAGGAAGATCATCCACGCGAGATCGACTTCGCGCGGCCCGATCGTCGCCATCTCCCAGTCGAGCACCGCGACCGGCGCGAAGTCGCGGTACAAGCACGTTGCCGACGCGGGCATCGCCCCAGTTGAGCACCGTCGCGCCCTCTTCGGGCAGGTTCGCGTCGAGCCATTCGAACGTGCGCTCGATCAACGGATACGACCGGCCTTCGCGCGCCCAGTCGTAGTACCAACGTTCGTGGCCGAGCTGCTGTCGCAGCGCGGTCGCGCCGTGCTGCGGCCGCGCCAGGAACGACAGGTCAGCGTTCTCCGGCGTCAACGTCGTGCAGCTTCGCGAGCACTTCGAGCGTCGCCGTCTGCATCGCCGCCCGTTGTTGCGGGGTTCCTTCCGCCACCCATCCCATCGAACACGTACGGCGGAATGTCGGGCGGTGCGTCACCGTCGATGCGCCGCATCACGAGGAACGGCGTACCAAGCCATTGCGGATCGAGTTCGACCCAGCGCACTTCGGGCGCGGGTACGTCGGTGCGTGCGCGCACGAGCTGCATGCACTTCGCCTGGAGCTCGATGTCGTACTCGGGAAAGACGGGATACACGTCGGGCATCGGTGCGAGGCGCGCCGCGTAGCGCTCGTGCTCACCGTCGATCGTCATCTCGAACAACACCGTCTCGCTCGACATGCCGTTGCCGGGCGACGACGCGTTCGATACGGCGCGCGTCGGGCCCGAACTTGGCCCGCGCCCACGCTCTCGACCGCGGCGCCGACCTCGCCGAGGTCGCGCCGCCACGGCGTTTCGAGCTCCAGGGGCTTCAGATCTTCGTCGTTGGGCACGTCGTCATCTTCTCACGATCGCGGCAATGGGAAATCGTGCGTCCGAGTGACGGCGTCGGTGCCACCGTCGGCGAACACGATCGACCCGCAGAAGAAACCCGCGTCCGGCGACAGCAAGATACGCGAGCAGGCTCGCGATCTCTTCGGGACGGCCCGGACGTCCGATCGGCACCGGGAACACGTCGGGGATGCTGAAGATGAACTCGAGGTCGTTCTTCGTCATCGGCGTCTCGATGACGCCCGGCGCGACCGCGTTCAGGCGGATGCCGGCACCGATCCACTCGGCCGTCGGCGCATGCTGGCGGACCCATCGGGCGAGCGCGAGCTTCGACGCGGGGTACGCGAACAATCCGGGCGCGGCCTCGACGGCAGCCAGCGCGGCCGGTTCGTCGCCGGCGAGGATCGACGTCGACGAGCGCGTCCGGCAGGCCCGGCGTGGTCGTCGTCGAGTTGGAGCTGATCGCGACGGCGGACGGGTCGGTGCCGCGGGCGAGCAGCGGCCGGAGCCCGTCGAGCGTTGCGATCGCGCCGAAGTAGTTGATCGCAACGACCGAGCGGCTCTGCCCCATGATACCCGCGGCCGCGACCAGCACCGTCGAGCGTGCCGTCGCACGCGGTACGGCACCGCTTCGACCATCGCGTCGCGGCCCGGTGGCCGTCGAGAGGTCGGCGATCACCTCGGCGTCGCGCACGTCGACACCGATGCACGCGGCAGCCTTCCTTCTCGAGCCGCGCGCGAGTGGCGCTGCCGATGCCGCCCGCCGAGCCCGTGACAACGATCGTTCGCATCATCGTTCCTTTCAGCGCGGATCGTCGCGATCGAGATACCAGTGGCGTCCGGTCGCGCACAACCACTCGTTGTCGCGAACCGGATTGAAGGTGAAGCGCGTCACCATCCGCTGGCCGCCTTCTTGGTCGCCGTAGAGCAGGTCGATAGCGAAGCGCACGCGCGTGTCGAACAACTTCTCCGCAATGTCCCAGTCGGGGTCGTTCGTCTCGCGCACCGCGCCTTGGAAGAAACCGTTGAGGCCGGGCGCGATGTAGAGATCGCGATTGAGCCGGCGGTATCCCGCTTCGTTGCAGTCGGGCTGGCCCATCGTGGGATCGAGCGTGATGTGCCAACCGTGCAAGATCGCAAGCCCGGGGCCGACGTTGCGCAGTGCGATCGCGAAGTAATAGTTGCCGTCGGCGTGTTCGAACATGCCGAAGCCACCCGCGGCCTTCGTCATGTGTTCGTCTTGCCAGGTGATCTTCTCGGCCGGATCTTCGAAACGGGCCGTCAGCAACAACGGCCGGATCCTGGTCAGCAGCGCTTGCTCGGAGAGGCGCGACGCGCGGTTCGCGGTCCGTGTCGATCCGAACGTCGCGATGGCGAGCACGAGCGTGCCGCCCGCAGTCGCGAGG
Source organism: uncultured Actinomycetes bacterium (assembly GCA_963841195.1). Lineage (GTDB taxonomy): Bacteria > Actinomycetota > Acidimicrobiia > IMCC26256 > PALSA-610 > CAWJBX01. The sequence continues at coordinate 51,865 of CAWJBX010000013.1, forward strand.
GATGCAGCCGTCGCCCAGTCCACACGCGGAAGCTACAACAAGGTGGCACCATGGCATCGTGGAGCCGATGATCGAGCAGCACCGCCAGGCGTGTGACGAGTTCTTGCGTGTCGCCCGCGCCGTTCCCGACGACCGCTGGCCGGCGCCGACACCGTGCACGGAATGGGACGCTCGAGCCGTTGTCGAACACGTCATCGGCTTCCACGAGATCCTCGTGCTCCGCCCGCTCGGTGTGCGCGCCCATCGTCCGCGGGAAGGCGAGGCGGCGCGCTGGGAGGCAACGTCGAGGACGCTGTTCGGTGCGCTGAGCGAAGACGGCTCGCTCGACCGCGAGCTCGAGACGCCTTCCGGTGACATGAGCTCGCCGCGCGCCATGCTGCCCGCGCTGACCACCGAAATGCTCGTGCACGGGTGGGATCTCGCTGTTGCGACCGGCGTCGAAGTGCGCGTCGAACCCGACCTGACGCAACTCATCGAAGCGTCAGGCCGCAACCCGATGTGGACTCCACCGCAGTCGCAGTAGGAGACTCGTGCGCATGAGTCTTGACGAGCTGGTTGCCGGGGCCCAGGCCCTCGTGGAACAGGGCGACACGCCGGCGGTGCAACTCGCCGTCGCCCGCGACAACGAGGTCGTGTGTTTCGAGACGTTCGGTGCCGCCGACGACGACACCCGCTTCTGCGTGTTCTCGGCGACGAAACCCGATCGTCGCATCGGCGGTGTGGATACTGATCGGCGACGGACTCCTCGACCTCAACCGCCCCGTCGCGCACTACGTCCCCGAGTTCGCGACGAACGGCAAGGAGGTCGTCACCGTCGAGCAGGTGATGCTGCACACCGCGGGCTTCCCGAACGCGCCGATGGATCCCGTCGAGGGTGGCGACGCGGTGACGCGCGTCAAGCGCTTCACCGAGTGGGAACTCGAGTGGGAGCCCGGCACCCGTTTCGAGTACCACGCGCTCGCCGCGCACTGGGTGCTCGCCGAGCTCATCGAACGGGTGAGCGGGCACGACTTCCGCGACTACATCGAGATGCGCGTCGCGCAGCCGCACGGGTTACCGCGCGTGCTCGGGATCTGCAGCACGAGGAACAGGACGACATCGCCGCCGGTGTGCCGCTCGGATCGGCGCCCGCCGGCTCCGACCGTCCCGATCGACGCTGACAGTCTCGACCGACCCGACCGTCCGCGCCGCGGGCGTGCCCGGCGGCGGCGCGATCATGACCGCGGCGACGATGGCGCGCTTCTACCAAGCGCTGCTGCACGACCCGAACGGCGTCTGGGACGACGACGTGCTCGACGACGTGCAAGACCAACATTCGCTGCACGTTCCCCGATCCGTTCATGCACGTCGCCGCGAACCGTTCGCTCGGACTCGTCCTCGCCGGCGACGACGGACTGCACCAGTTCCGCTACGCCATGTTCGGCAAGGACAACTCGCCGGGCACGCTTCGGCCACGCCGGGCGCGTACTGCCAGGTCGCGTGGGCCGATCCCGCGACCGGGATCTCGTTCTCGTTCCTGAAGAACGGGTTGCAGGCTGACATGATGGCCGACGCGGTCAAGGTGATCCCGATCACCGACGCCGCGGCCGCGCTGCACTGACACGGAGGACATCAGATCGTGCGTACACCGATCGCCGAACAAGCTCGACATCGAGTTCCCGATCTTCGCGTTCTCGCATTGCCGCGACGTGATCGCGGCCGTGAGCCGCGCCGGCGGCTTCGGCGTGCTCGGCGCGCTCGCGTTCACGCCCGAAGAGCTCGAGATCGAGCTCAACTGGATCGACGAGCACGTCGACGGCAAGCCGTACGGCGTCGACATCGTCATGCCGATGAAGTACATGGGCAAGGGCGGCGGCGCCGAGGCCGACTTCTCGCAACCTCGACGCGATGATCCCGCAGAGCACCGCGACTTCGTCGAGCAGTTGCTCGAGCGCCACCACGTTCCGCCGCTCCCCGACGACCTCGACGGCGGCGTCATCAAGGCCGCGGGCCTGAACGTCGACGCGGAAGCGCCCGGCCAGGTCGAGGTCTCGCTGCAGCACCCGGGCGTGAAGATGCTCGTCAACGCGCTCGGCCCGCCGCCGCCCGACATCGTGCAACCTCGCGCACGAGCACGGCCTGCTCGTCGGCGCGCTCGTCGGCGCCAAGGCGCACGCCGAACGCCAGGTCGCGATCGGCGTCGACGTGCTGGTCGCGCAGGGCACCGAAGCGGGCGGCCACTGCGGCGAGATCTCCACGATGGTGCTGATCCCCGAAGTCGTCGACGCGGTCGGCCCCGACGTCCCGGTGCTCGCCGCCGGCGGTATCGCGACCGGACGGCAGATGACCGCCGCGCTCGCGCTCGGCGCGCAGGGTGTGTGGACCGGTTCGCAGTGGCTGACCGTCGCGGAAGCCAACACGAGCCCGGTCGATCATGGAACAGCTGCTCGCGGCGACGTCGCGCGACACGGTGCGTTCGCGCGCGTACACCGGCAAGCCCGCGCGCCAGCTGCGCAGCGCGTGGACCGAGGCGTTCGACGATCCGCGAAGGCCCCGGCACGCTGCCGATGCCGCTGCAGGGCATCCTCCACCAAGAGGCGGCGCGCCGGTTCATGCGCGTGCAACAACAAGGAGCTGACCGGCTTCCCCGTCGGTCAGATCGTCGGCCGCTTGAACGAGGTGCGCCCGACCAAGGACGTCATCTTCGACATGGTCGAAGAGTGGATCGCGACGACCGAACGCCTGAACGGTCTGCTCGGCGATTGAGCAAATCTCGTTCTTGCGCCAAATGGCGACCATATAGGGCGTCGAATGGCGCAAGCGAGTTGTACATCGCGGGCAGGCCGAGCTTGCGGTGGTCCCAGGTGACCGTCTTGTCGACGTGCAGCTTCACGACGACGCGCTTGTTGAGCATCGCCTCGACGAACGGCTTCATCTCTTCGGTGTACGGCGCGTTGTAGCGCTCGAACACGCTGACACCGAGCTCCCAGATGCGCGTCGGGCTCGTCGACGATCTCGCCCGTGCCGACGAGCGTGACGCCGCGCAACTGGTCGTAGGTGTCGCCCGCCTCGACCAGGCACGTCAGACGCGGATCGCGGCGCAGGTTCACGACCTTTTGCGCCTTGGCCTTCGTCTCGAACGCGACCGCGCCCTCGAGGAAGCCGTACCACATCGCCACCGAGTGGATGGTGCCGTCGCCGGAGATCGTCGACATCGTCATCGAACGCCGCTCGTCGAGGAACGCGTCGACCTCGTGCGGCGTCATCTTGATCAGATCACGTTGGTTGACGCCGTGGCCCATGGGGGCGTTCGTCATGTCGAGGTGCTCCTTGGTGATGGTCGGCGGGCAGCCTATGTTGAGGCCCCTATGGCAGGCACAGTACGGCTCGAGGTCGACGGCCCGATCGCAACGATCATCAACGACAACCCCGAGAAGCACAACGCGTTCGACGACGACATGGACATGCAGCTCTTCGGGATCCTCGACGAGCTCGCGCAGCGCACGCGACATCCGGGCGGTGATCTGGAAGGGCGAGGGCAAGTCGTTCTCGTCGGGCCGCGACGTCGGCTCGATCGGCACGCTGCAGGTCCCGCTCTCGCACCACGAGCTCATGCGGCGCGGCCACCGCGGCATCCAGCGCATCTGGGACGTCGACGCGCCGGTCATCGTCGCGTGCAAGGGCTGGGTGATGGGCGGCTCGTTCCAGCGCGCGCTGTTGTGCGACGTGCGGATCGCGGCCGAGGGCACTCGCTTCCGCCTGCCCGAGGTGACCTACGGCGTGATCCCCGACACCGGTGGCGTGGCGGTGCTCTACGAGATGTGCGGCCACGGCCTCGTGAGCGACATGGTGCTGACCGGCCGGGTGCTGTCGGCCGAAGAAGCGCTCGCGCACGGCATCGTGTCGCGGGTCGTGCCCGAGGACGAACTCGACGCGACGGCGGCGGAGATGGCCGAGCAGATCGCCGAATCGCCGGCGGTCACCGTGAAGATGGCGCGCGAAGTGATCCAGCACCTCGCGCTGCCCGCAGATCCGCAGCTCGATGAACGACGAGATGATCTACCAGACCTTCATCAATCGCAGCGACGACATCGCCGAGATGCGCGCCGCGCGCGATCCGAAGACCGTCCGCCGAACTACACGGGGAGCTGAATCGTGAGTGACGACGCTCATCGGACTGCCCGCGCCGCCCGCGGTCGGCGCGTCGCGCGCTGCCGGCCGGCACGTTCGACGGCGTGACGGTCTTCGTCACCGGCGCGCGGTACCGGTCTGGGCAAGGCGATCGCGGCCGAGTTCGCGCGGGTCGGCGCGTCGATCGTGATCGCGAGCCGCAAGCCCGAACATCTCGACGCGGGCACGCGACGCGATCGAAGCGCTCGGCGCGCCGGTCCTCGCGGTCACGTGCGACATCCGCGACGCCGACCAGATCGCGGCCGCGTTCGACGCGGCCGAAGCTGCGTTCGGCCTGCCCGGCGTGCTCGTCAACAACGCGGCCGCGAACTTCCCCGTTCCCGCCGAGGACATGTCGCCGAACGCGTGGCGCACCGTCGTCGACATCACGTTGAACGGAACGTTCTTGTGCTGTCGCGAGTTCGGCGCGCCGGCACATCGCTGCGCACACACCGGGCTCGATCATCAACGTCGGCGCGACGTACGCGTGGACGGGCGGACCCGGGCTTCGTGCACTCGGCCGCGGCCAAGGCAGGCGTGAAGAACCTCACCGAGTCGCTCGCGGTCGAGTGGGGCCCGTACGGCATCCAGGTGAACCGTCTCGTGCCCGGCCTGTTCCCGCACGAGGACATGACCGCCGACATTCGCGGCAACCTCGACCGCACCTCCGACAAGGACGTGTGCCAGCCCGCGCTGCGCGTCGGGCCAACGGCAGGAGCTCGGCTGGGCGGCGACGTTCCTCGCGTCGCCGTACGCGCGTTTCATCTCCGGGCACACGCTGGTGGTCGACGGCGCGAACTGGCAGCGGCGGTCGATGACGAACCCGCCGGTCGTTACCGTCCGCGAACAGATGGGGCGCGGTCCGTTCGCGCCGTAAGTGCGGCCCGTTCGGCCAGTTGGAGCATGCGGGCCCGGCTGACGGGCGGGAACGCGACGCCGCACGTTGCCTGTTCGCCGCGGACGACGAACCGCCCGAGCAAGAGGCCTTCGACGTACACCGGTACCTCGACACCGTCTTCGGCCGACCAGCCCGCGTAGGACCGAATACCGGGCTCGGCCGCGGGCAGCACAACGCGGCCGGGCGCGACGCGTGGAAGCGTCACGTCGAACGGGAACGGCTCGTACGCGCACGCCACGACTCCGGGCAGAGACTCGATCGCGTCGCACCACTCGCGCATACATCCAGCACAACGCGCGCGCCCGGACGAAACAACCTTCCCCTACGCGTTCCTTGCGTAAGAACCGCGCAAAGACCTAGAGGACGAGGTCGCGGAGGGGCTGGGGGCCGGCGAATGCGAAACCCTGCACGCGATCGCAACCGAGTTCGTCGAGGATCTGCAACTGGGTGAGCGTCTCGACGCCCTCCCCCACGACGACGAGACCGAGCCGGTGCGCGAGATCGATCGCATGTTGAACGATGGCACGGTCGCGTTCCGATTCGCCGAGCGCGGAAACGAACGCCCGATCAATCTTCACGATGTCGGCCGGCAAGTCGCGCAACACGCCGAGCGACGCGTAGCCCGTACCGAAGTCGTCGATCGCGACGACGACGCCGGCGGTGCGGAGCTCGACGAGCCGTTCGGCGACCTGATCCCGATCGACGAGCATCACCGACTCGGTGATTTCGACACACACGTCAACCGGTGCAAGCCCACCGAGCGCGATGCCGTCGAGGACGCGTTTCACCACCGCCTTGTCGGCAAGATCGCGTGCCGACAGATTGACGTGCACCTTCCAACCGTCGGCCTCCGGATGCGACGTGCGCCAGGTCGCGAAGTCGCGGCACGCAGACCGGATGACCCAGTCACTGATGTGCGTGATGATGTCGCTGTCTTCCGCGACCGATATCACCTCTTCGGTCGGCATCATCTCGCCGTCGAGATTCCACCGCAGCAACGCCTCGGCGCCGACCGGACGGCCGTCGCGCAGGTCGATCACGGGTTGGAAATGGAGCTCGAACGACTCGTCGGACAACGCGCGCCGCAACCCACGCTCGACGAGCCGGCGGCGGGAGTGCATCTTGATCGAGTCGGTCCCGAACGCAACCTGGTCGCGGCCCATTTGTTTCGCGAGGTACATCGCATCGTCGGCGCAGTTCAGGAGTTCCTCGACCGGCACGTCGATTCCGTTGCTCGTGGAGACACCGATGCTGCACGTCACATGCAGCTCTTGGTCTTCCCACATCACCGGCTCGATCAATGCGCCCCGCACGCGTTCGGCAATGCGCGCCGCCTCGACCGCCTCGACGAGGTCTTCGAGCACGATGACGAACTCGTCGCCTCCGTTGCGCGCCACGGTGTCGCCTTCGCGCACGACGGCTTCGAGGCGCCGCGCGATCGCCGCGAGCACGGCGTCACCGCATGCGTGGCCGTAGCTGTCGTTGATTTCTTTGAAGTAGTCGAGGTCGCAGAACAGCAAGCCCACGAGCGCGTTTTGGCGGCCGGCGCGCGCGAGCGCGTGTTCGAGCCGGTCGACGAGCAACCTCCGATTCGGCAACCCAGTCAGCTGGTCGTGCATCGCACGGTGTTCGATCTCGCGCTCGGCGACTTTGCGCTGGGTCACGTCGACGGCCACCGCCAGCCAGCCGCCTTCCGGCGCCATGTCGACACCCGCGGCGACGACGTAACCGAAGCCGCCGTCGAGTCTCCGGATCTCGTACTCGCCGGTCTCACCATCGCCGAACGGCGCCCGCGCGTCGGGTTCGAGCGGCGGTGGCATGAACTCGTGCAGGGGAAGGCCGCCGTCGAGGTCGGCGCGCCCGGCGGCGATCATCTCGAGCATCGCCTCGTTGGCGTCGTACATCGTGCGACCGTCGCCATAACAAATGCCGAACACGTTGGCGTCGAAGATCCGCCGGAACATGTCGGCCGTGCGGCGCTCGCGCTCTTCGGCGAGATGGCGCGCGTGCACATCGGTGACCGCGATGACCCATTCGACGACCCGACCGAGGCCGTCACGAATCGGCGCAACCCGGCACTGGCATTGCCGGTAGCCCTCGAACTCGGCGTTGAAGACGCGGGCACCGAACGAAAACGGTGTCCGCAAGACAACGCGCCGGTCCCACTGCGCGTCGAGGAGCGCGCGGTCGTCGGGATGTAACGCTTCGCGCCAGCCGAGTGCGGCAGCCGCCTCGGTTGACTGGCCCGTGTACTCCTGCCACGACGGCTGCGCACCGATCACTCGACCGTACGTGTTGGTCACGATGACGAATTCGGTGAGCGCCTGTACGAGCGTCCGGTAACGCGCTTCGCTCGTCGCGAGCGCCTTGCGCGTTTCGAGTTCTTGCGAGTTCTCGAGCGCGATCGTCGAGACGCCGGACAGGTCGCCGCAGGCATCGTGCACGGGTGAGAGCTGGAGTCGCGCGGTCACCTCGCGGCCATCGCTCGTCCGCCGAACGGTGTCGAGCGGTGCGACTTCCGCGCCGCCGCGAATGAGGCCCATCATCGCGGCGAACTCGCCGCGCCGATCCTCGGGCGTAATGATGGCGATGCTCATCCCCACCATCTCGGCCGCAGACCAACCGAGCCACCGCTCTGCGGCCGCGTTCCACACCGTGATGGTTCCGCGCAGATCCGTCGCGATCAGCGGCAGCGATGCTGACTCCAAGACGTCAGCGGCTGAATCCGTTTCGCGGACAATGGGTCTGGATTTCACCAGTCCCTGACCGTGCCTACGCACGATGGCCTCCCCTGCCGAGCTTGCGCTCGCCGTTGCTCTCCCCGCAACGGCCGCATTATCGGCAGGTTTCGCGCTGACCTTGAACGCGATTCGTCAGAAAGCTGCCGGGAGACGACAGCGCGGCGCGATTCGTCAGAAAAGGCGATCCCACGCAAGGAAGCGGAGCGTGGAGTCGACCCAGAAATACAGGCGTCAGAAGAGACGGTCCGACGCAAGTGCGGCGCCATGGGAGACGACAGCGCAGCGACGCTCCCGCGCACGGAGAGCATCACGCGCAAGGAAGCGGAGCGTGGAGTCGACCCAGAAATACAGGCGTCAGAGGAGACGGTCCGACGCAAGTGCGGCGCCATCCGACAGCGCCCGTAGCTTTTCCCAGACCAGCGACGGTGCGACGTCGCCGATCCCGGCCGAGGTGTCGAAACCGCAGTCGGTGCCGGCGACGATCCGACTCGGATCGCCGAGGGCGTTCGCAACCCGCTCGAGGCGGTCGGCCACAACCTCGGGATGTTCGACGTAATTGCTCGTCGTGTCGATGACGCCCGCCACCAGGTAGCTCTGCTGTGGCAGCGCCGCATCACTGAACGCGCGGTACTCGTGCTCGTGGCGCGCGTTCGCGAGGGAGAAAACGAAACCGCCAACGCGCGCCTGCGTGACGTGCGGCAGGATTTCGGCCAGCGGAACGTCGTGCGTGTGCGGGCCTTCGTAGTTGCCCCAGCAGACGTGGAGCCGGACCTGCGCCGGGTCGACACCATCGAGTGCCCGGTTGATATTCGCCACGACGAGATCTATCCACGCGACGAATTCGGACACCGGGCGGTCGGCAAACGACGTGTGCCGTTCCATGGCCAGATCGGGTGCGTCAATCTGGAGCAGCAGGCCGCGCTCGACGATGGTGCGGTATTCGGTCGCGAACGCGTCGGCAACGGCTGCAACATATTCCTCGCTGGTTGCGTAGAAGCGGTTCTCCATTGCGGCGGCGACGATCCCGGGTGACGCCGCAGTCATGAACGTCCGCTCGAAGGGCGCATCCGCGACGAGCGCACACTCGCGTTCGAGTTCGCTCGTATCCATGTAGGCGACCGCGCCGAGCGCCGCGGGCGCCGTCATCAAGTTGACCTTCATGCGTTCGTAGCGCGGCAACGCGAGCCGCATGAAGTCGTCGTGCTCGGCGAGATCGCGCATGAGCGGCCGGTGGCTGGCGTCACCGAATCCCGACATGCGGTGCTGCACGTAGGTGAAAAAGCTTTCCCGTGCTTGTTCGCCGTCGTTGCCGATGTCGATGCCGGCGGCGCGCTGTTTGGCGATGACGTCCTGCGTCGCGGCGACGACAGCATCGTCGAGTTCGGATGGGTCGACCGATTCGCCGCGACTGCGCCTTCCGTGCAGTTCCGCAAGTGCGAACGGACGCGGCAACGAACCTGCATGGGTTGTGAGAATGCGCGACACGACGCGGATGGTACGCGCATTCAGACGCAACGTCCGCCCCTTCTTGCGACAAACGCTAGGCAAAGAAGTTTTTGCGCTCGACCTTTCAGACCGACCGCACCCCCCGCCGATTTCAGAGATGGAGCGTTTTCAAATCGGATTGTTCCGGCAACTGCACGCAGATGGGAGTCGCGTGCGAGCACTGCGCCGGACATTCCACCAACGGGGGAGTTTGGTGATGGGTTCGGTCGCTCGTCGGCGTCGCTTGCACGTGATGTCTGCTGCACTGCTCGCCGTAATGCTCGGCTTCGGCGTCGTCGTCGCAGCGGGCGCAGGCGCCTCGTCCGTTCGTGGCAGTACTTCGTGGCGTTCGTACTTACACCAGTGGCTGCGCAACCACGCGGTAAGCACAACGAGCTCGTCGACTTCGACGACCTCAACGACTTCGACGTCGACCTCGACCTCGTCGTCGACGACAACAACAACGACCGTCGATCCGCCGCCCCCGCCGACTGGCAGCGGCGCACCGGCGACTCCGCCCGTGAACATTTGCGGGAACGCATCGATGCTCAACGGTCCGGCGACGCCGCCGGCCGGCGCCACGGTTGTACCCGCGGGTGACAACGAGCGCGACGGTCGGCACCGACTGGACGATGAACCCGAACACGACGTACTGGTTCGCACCAGGCGTGCACACACTCGGCACGAGCCAGTTCTCGCAAATCATCCCGAAGGACGGCGACACGTTCATCGGGGCACCGGGCGCCATCATCGACGGTCAACACGTCAACAACTACGCGTTCACACAACAGGCGCAAGGCGTCACGATCGAGTATCTCGAAGTGCGCAACTTCGTTTCGCCGGACGACCAAGGCGTCGTGAACCACGACTTCGGTCCCGGTTGGATCATCGAACACAACTACGCGCACGACAACAGCGGTGGCGCGATCTTCGTCGGCACGAACGACATCGCCGAGTACAACTGCATGGCGAACAACGGCCAGTACGGATTCCAAGGCGCCGGCAGCAACCTCACGCTTTCGTACAACGAGATCGCCGGCAACGACACGTCGAACATCCAAGGTTGCGGTTGCCAAGGCGGCGGCAAGTTCTGGGACGTCAACGGCGCGACGGTCACCAACAACTACGTTCACAACAACAGCAGCGTTGGTCTCTGGGCCGACACGAACAACCGCGTGTTCGACATCGAGAACAACTACATCGCGGACAACGCCGACGAAGCGATCATCTACGAGACGTCGTACAACTTCAAAATCGACAACAACACATTCGTTCGCAACGAATGGGCCGGCGGTTATTCCAACGGCGGTTTCGCGAACCCGGCTGTTTACATTTCTGAGTCCGGCGGCGACTCGCGCGTGAGCGCGACGTACGCGCAATCGTCAGTGTCGAACAACAACTTCGTCGACAACTGGGGCGGCGTCACGCTGTACGAAAACTCAGACCGCTATTGCACCTCCGTCGCGAACACCTCGACGGGTTATTGCACACTTGTGAATTCGAACTGGTCGGATTACTCGACGCCGAGCCAGTGCGAGATGCCTGCGGTCGGCAACAGTCCGTACGTCAGTGACTGCCGTTGGAAAACACAAAACGTCACGGTGTCGGGCAACCACTTCTCGTTGAATGCCGCAAACGTGCCGCACTGCACGACCGCGAACCTTTGCGGCGAGAACGGCCTGTTCTCGATGTACGGAACCATTGCGCCGTTCGCCGGCACAGCAGTGGAAGATCACATTGCGTACAGCCAGAACAACCACTTTTCCAACAACACATACGCAGGTCCGTGGCAGTTCATGTCGCACGAACAGGGAAACGTGTTGTCGTTCTCACAATGGCGCGCGGGCCCCTACAACCAGGACTCCAACAGCACGAGTACACCGTAAGCCCAGATTCGCGCCGCGTGCGATGAACACGTACACCATCGCGCGCAACGTCGAATTCGTGTGGGATTTACCAATGAATTTTCGACGACGCAGAGCCCACGCGTTATCGGCGCAGAGTGAAACGAGATGTTGCAGGACGTGAGAAATCCAAGAAACTCCTACCGAAATGGGTGTTTTGACGACACGAACCGCGCGGTTCTCACTGAACGTCGATACAGCCCACAACTCAACGCGCGGTCCAGAAACGTCACGACATTCAACTGAAACCGTTTATGTTTTCACCCGACCCCGGCACACGATCGCTCGCTTGGAACTTGCGTCGTGAATGTCGACCCGTTGCTGCTCGCTACCGGGAGGCCACCCCATGCCTATCCATTACTCGCGCCGCGCTCAATTGACTGAACGCCGTAAACGTTTCCGCGCCCGGCGGACTGCCGTCGCTGGCTCGGCGGTAGCGCTGTGCGCGCTGCTCACGCTCGGCGGCGTCTACGCGGCAACGGCCAATGCTTCAGGGCCGAAGACCGCATCGGCCGCGAAGCCGATGCACATCTTCTCGTTGTTCGGCGCGACGCAACCGCAAGTCACGTCCGCGAAGACAACGGTCCCGCTCGAACTCGGAACGCAATTCACGCCGCGAGCTGATGGCGCGGCGATTGGTATTCGCTTCTACAAAGGCAAGGGGAACACCGGCACGCACACGGGCACGCTCTGGTCAGCGAGCGGTCAGAAGCTTGCCCAAGTGACGTTCACCCACGAAACCGCCTCCGGTTGGCAAGAGGCGATGTTGTCGAAGTCAGTGGGCGTGAAGGCAGGAGTCATGTACTACGTCTCCTACAACGATCCCCACGGTCATTTCTCGTACACCTTGAATTACTTCGACGTGTCGCGCCGCACGCGGTACCTCAAGGGACCGCAGGCCGACACGAACCATCGCAATGGCGTCTTCGCAATGGTTTCGACGCCCGGCTTCCCGACGTTGTCAGGGAACGGAACGAACTACTTCGTCGACGTCGACTTCGTGCCGAAAGACGACACGCCGCCGCCCTCGACCTCGACCACGACTGACCCCCCGACGACGACCTCCACGCCGACCACGGTGCAGGATCCGCCGCCGCCGAACGGCAAGGCGCCCACAACACCTCCCGTGATCGTTTGCAAGAACGCGTCGTTGCTGACCGGTCCTGCGACCGCGCCCGCGGGCACGGTTGTCGTGCCGGCTGGTGACAACAGCGCAACGCTTGGCTCCAACTGGACGTTGAAACCGAACACGACCTACTGGATCGCGCCCGGGGTACACACACTCGGTACGAGCCAGTTCGGCCAGATCGATCCGCAAAATGGTGACACCTTCATCGGCGCACCGGGTGCCGTGTTCGACGGCCAGGGAAAGAACGCTTCTCTGCTCGACACCGATGTCACGAACGTGACGGTCGAGTACCTCGAGGTCCGCAACTTCAATGCGTCGCACGACCAAGGCGTGGTGAACCACGACTCGGGCGACGGCTGGACCGTGGAGCACAACTACATCCACGACAATCACGGTGCAGCGTTGATGACCGGTTCGAACAACCGCATCGCCTACAACTGCCTCGACCACAACGGGCAGTACGGCATCAACGCGGCCGGAGGCACCCCGAGCAACCTGGTGCTGGATCACAACGAGATCAGCCGGAACGACACCGACAACGTCGAGGCGCAGATTTCCGGTTGCGGATGCACCGGCGGCGTGAAGTTCTGGCAAGTCAACGGTGCCACCGTGATCGACAACTACGTGCACGACAACCTGTCGGTTGGCTTGTGGGCCGACACGAACGACCGCGCCTTCGATATCGAAGGCAACTACATCTCAGGCAACTGGGGTGAAGGTCTGCTCTACGAGTTGAGTTACAACGCGCACATCGACAACAACACGTTCGTGAACAACGCGTGGGGCAAGGGCCCGACCAATCCAGGGTTCCCGACCGGTGCGATCTACATCTCCGAAAGTGGAGGTGATGCACGAGTCGCCGGCGGCAAGTTCGCCGACTTCGACGTGTCGGGCAACATCTTCAACAACAACTGGTCGGGTGTGATCGAGTGGGAGAACGCCGACCGGTTCTGTAACTCGCCGAACAACTCGTCGACGGGCGTCTGCACGTTGGTGAATCCGTCGGTTGCGACCTTGTCGTCGTGCAACGCCAACAACATCCCCAACCAGCCGTACTACAGCGATTGCCGCTGGAAGACGCAGAACATCTCGGTGCACGACAACACGTTCAACACGACGCCGTCGGCCATTCCGGGCTGCTCGTTCTCGAAGGGCTGCGGCTTCAACGGCGTCTTCTCGAACTGGGGAAGTTCACCGTCGTGGTCGCCATACCAAGGCCCGAAGGTCGAGAACGCGATCACGCTCGGCCAGAACAACCGGTTCTTCAACAACACCTACACGGGTGCGTGGCACTTCATGCCGATGGACCAATCGCACTCGCTGACCTTCAGCGACTGGCGTGCCGCCCCCTGGAACCAGGACAGCAATAGCACGATGAATCCCTGACGATCAGCCCCGCGCTGTTCGTCGAACCCGCCTCAGCAGGCGCCCTGCTTGCGAACGGGCGGCGAGACGCATGACTCGGAGATCCGTGGTCACTGCGCTCGCCGCCCGCTGCGGGTAACGGTTCGACGTCCGATCGATCGCGACGACGTCGAAGATGCGGGGGTACGCCCGCGCAAGCCGGCGCGCACTCCGAAGATGCGCGAGTGAAAACGCGTCGGCAGCCGATTCTCGCGACGTCGCGTTGACGAAGAGGTCGTAACCGAGGCCGTCGAAGAACTCGTCGAGTGCAGCGAGCGGCGGCCGGCGCAGCAGGTCGACCTCGAAGTCGACGAGCGGTCTCCTCGCCGCGACCATCTCCCGGCCACTCGCAAGTGCGTCGAACTCCATTCCTTCGACGTCGATCTTGACGACGTTCACCGGCGGACGCCCGCGCGACCTCCACCAGTCGTCGAGTGTGACGACGTCGAGATCGTCGACGGCCTCCCCCGATTCGCGACTGAAGCTGGTCGCCCCCGAGTTGCCGTCGACACGTCGCACGAAGAGCTCCGTGTCGCGCCGCGCCACCGCGGAAGGGACAACATCGATCGCGTCGGCGAGCTCGTTGGCCGCGATATTGCGGCGCAGGAGTTCGACATGATCGGCAACCGGCTCGAACGCGGTGACTCGACCGTCGGGCGCCGCGGCCCGAGCAAAGGGCACGCTGAATGTGCCGATGTGCGCGCCGACATCGAGGATCACATCGCCTTGCCGGATGAACGACACGAGCATCGCGATGTCGGAGCGTTGATACCCGTGCAGATGAACGAGATGCTCCGTGATGTGATCGTCTTCGAAGCTCTCGAACACACCGACCGGCGTTTGAACACGGACCGTTCGCATTTCCCACCCATACCTCTCTCCCCGGTCCTCGTTAGCTCGTTGTTGTCCTCCCGCGTGCCGCCAAACGACGGGCACTTGCCTTGCGTTCGTCGCGGAGCATCTCGTCGAAGATCGCGTGCAACCGCTGCGCGGTCGCGTCCCACGTGAAGCGCGATGCAACCGATCGATTGCGCGTGCTGGCTCGTCGCTGCCGCGCGACGTCGGGCAGCACGTGTGCAAACGCGCTGGCCATTGACGGCGAGTCGGACGACGTCCACTCGATGTCGGCGCTGCCCGCGATTTCTTTCGTGGCCGGAGCTTCTACTGCGACGAGCAATGAACCGCACGCCATCGCTTCGAGTGTTTGCAGACCGAAACCCTCACGCGTCGAGCCGATCACAGTCGCCGTCGCACCCGAGTAGAGATCGACAAGATGGTCGTCGCTCACAAGGCCGGGGAGCTCGACGCGGTGGCCGAGGCGAAGGCGGTCGATGTGCTCGGTGACGGCCGCGCTGCCGTCACCGAGGTCGCCGGCAATGACGAGGCGCACGGGGTCCGACGAGCGCGCGACGAACTGGGCGAACGCGTCGATCACAACGCCGGTTTGTTCACGCGGATCGTCCGACGTCAGATGGAACAAGTACGGATCGCCGTCGCTGTCACTGTCGGGCGACCGGAAGCGATCGAGGTCGATGCCGAGCGGTACGACGGTGACACAGTCGGCTGGTAGTCCGTGACGCTGCTGGAGGTCGAGCGCGGTCGAGTGCGTCGACGTCACAACCCGCGCCCGGCGGAGTGACCGGTCCATCAGCAGTCGGCTGTACCGGCGGCGCGCGAACTCGTGCACCTTCCCGTGTCTCGGGCCGAAGAGCCGCAACGGTTCCTGCTGCCAGCGGATCTCGGGGTCCTCGGGAACGTGCAACAACAGTGGCGGTCCCCAGAACGCACCGCATTCACGGTGGCTGTACACCGCGCTCGGCGCCCATCCGTCTCGCGAGCAACGGCAAGGTGAGCTGTTCGAACACCGCCTGCGAATGCCGCGGCACAACAGTCATCCGTGGTTGGGCCGCGGCCGGCAGCAAATCGACGCCGTCGTCGGAACACACCGCGAAGTAGCGCTCGGGATCCAGCAACAACAGACGCCGCCCGATCTCGCGCAAGGCGCGCGAGACCCCTCGGTGGTTCCGGGCAACATCACGCAGATCCAGCAACACGCGCTGGGGTCGGAGACTCATACCTCGCGCACTACGTCGACGTTCGGGTATCGAGACGTACGGTCGTCAGCGCTGGTGCGAGCAGCGCGGCCGCGACCGTGAGATCGAGAATGTAGGGAGACGCATCGCCGAGACCTGTCTCAGTTGTCGCGGCAATCGTGCAATAGACGACGATGAATACTGCCACCGCGAGGGATGGTCCGCGCGGTCGGGTCGTCGCAAGCATCAACAGCGCCAGAAGGATGGCGGCGCAGAGCACCACGCCGACGAGCCCTTCGTCTTGATACGTCGAGTACCAGCTGTTGTCGATCGCGAGCCCGTTGAAGGACTTGTTCGTGAGGCCCTTGCCGATGACGATTTCGAGTTCCGAACGGGGCGCCTGCAAGAGCGCGGTCCACACGGCCTTGCGGCCGTTGAAGCCGCCGACCTGTTCCGCCGACTGACCGCGGTCGAACCAGGTCGTGAGAAAACCGGCAAACAGTGTTGCGACCAAAATCGCGATGACCAGCGCGGTGATCACAGCCTTCCGCGCGCGCCGCTGGGTTGTGAAGAGCGTCAGTGCTGCGCATCCGACACCGACGATGAGACCGATGAGCGCGGTTCGCGTATGCGACAGCAGCATCATCGCGGCCGAGGGTACGGCCAGCGCGATCACGACGCGCCGCGACATGACACCGGCGAGTAACAGCACGAGCACGATGCCCGTGAGCACAGCCGCGTAGTGACCAACCTGCGTCGCTGGAATCGGCCAGACGATGCCCGACAAACGACCACCGGGTCGGGCGCGACCGGGTGCAACGACGAGACCGAACAACACCGTGCCGAGCACGGTCGCAAGACACGTGATGTGCCACTGCAACAGGACGCGATCCCGCCGACCCCAAAGCGGCGTGAGCAGCCAAAGCACGGCGACGAACACAACAAAACGGCCGGCGCGTAAGAGCGATCCCAGACCGGCCTCCATGCGCAAACTCGAGATCGCCGCCGACGCGGCCAGCAGCGAATAGAGCGTGAGAAAGAGGTTCGGTCGTACGAGCCGCCGCCGGTTCAGGATCAGCACCAAGATCGTCGCGAGCGCGAGCGCGCCTTGCGTCGCGATCTTTCCGAGCGCCGACGGAATCGGCACGAGTGTCGGCACCGTGTTGAACGCGAGCCCGTTGAGAACCAACAGGAACCAAATGCAAAGGCCGAGGCGATAGCGCGTCGCGTCGATCGGCGCTTCGGTCTGCACTTCAGTTGGCGTTGCAGCAAGCGTTTTCATGACGCCTTCAGGGCGGACAGATGATTCCGGGAACCGTAAGTACGAGTCACGAACCACCCGCACACGTACGAATTGTCCAGACGACGGCGACAATTCGCACGGTGTTCGCGTACATCTCGTCCTCGCCCGCCCAAACGGCTCAACATGACGGGAAACCGTCGACGAGCACTCGCTCGAGCGCGGGGCCGACGACGGATGCCGAGTAGTGGCTCGTGAACCGCGCCTCGGCGGCCGCGGAGGCACGCGTCCGTTCCTTGTCGTCGCCGAGCAACTCGATCAAGATTTGGGCCGCCGCGTGCGCATCGTCGAGGGGCCAGATGCGACCTTCGACGCCATCCTCGAACATCTCGGGAATTCCGCCGGTTTTTCCCGCCACGATCGGAAGGCCGGCATCCATCGCTTCGACGAGCGCGTACGGAAACGCTTCCCGGACCGCCGAATGCACGTACACACGGTGGCCGGGCAACGCGCGGCGTGCACCGTTGATCCGGCCCCGCAAGCGCACTTGTTCGTCGATTCCAAGTTCCTTCGAGCGCTGCGTCAGGTGTCGGCGCGTCGGCCCCTCACCGACGACGTCGAGGGTCACTCGGTGCCCCATCGTCTTGGCGGCCGCGACAACTTCCAGCAAATACGCGTGATTCTTCGCGACTTCCAACCCGCCGACCGTTATGAGGTCGGCGGGATCACGAAGCGGCGACGCGACAGGCCCGCGCGGATTCGTGAAGTTCGGAATTACTGCCCACGGAACGGCCCCCGCGCTCGGAATGCACGCCATGAGCGAAGAGCGGGCCGACGCGGCGACGAACACGAGACCGTCGACTTGGCTGAGCGTCCGCGCTTCGAGCCTTCGAATCGAACGATAGATCGGGCCGTTCTTCCGAATCGTTCCCTTGTCGGACCATTCATCGGCCTGCGAGCCGTCGTAGTGGACACACATGATCACGCGCTGCCCGGAATGGCGGCGCGCGTCCAGCGCGGCGCGCGTGGAGATCGGACATTGCGCGTAGACGACCGTTGCCGCGCCGTCTTTGAGTTCGTGGCGCAGCGCATTGGTCAGGAATGCGCGATGCGACGATCGGTACAGCACGAGGCCGCCCGCCGGCGTGACCCGGTCGAGCCCGTAGCGAGCGGCGAAGACCGGAAGAGCGAGAAGTTCGGCGCGTGATCGCGGCGTGACGACCTGTACAGATCGTCCGGCGCGCGGCAAGGTATCTCCGCACCTCTTGCACATGGGTTTGCAGGCCCGTCGTTCCCGTCGGCGACATGACGGTCGCGATGACGATGTGCGCCGACGGTTTCTTCCGGGCCAGCTCGGAGACCTGGAGATCGCCCGGCCTGGTCACGGCCATTGCGAGGCACGTACGACCGGATGTCCGCCACCGCCGCGGACGCTGAACACGTTCATCGCACCCTTTCCTGATCCGGCCGCGCGGGTGCCGCGCTCACCGTTCCCGCTGCAGCGCTTCCAACGAAAGAGTGCGCGCTGGAGATTCAGATACGCGTGTCGTTGTGCCCGGAGCGGCGTCGAGGTGCAACAAGTCGCACGCATTTGCCGCGTACACACGTTCGAGGGTGGGCGTTGAGAGCGCAAGACCCGAAATGTTCCACCGGCCGTGCTGCGGAACACCGTCGTCGGGCGTGTACGAGAAATACTCGTCGTCAGTTTCGAGCAGACGGAAGTACACCGAGTAGCCGCGAGTCGTGACGGGAAGGAGATCTGCCCCGAAGAGCACGCGGTCGGCGTGGGCCTCGATGAAGCGGCCTGCGGCACGAGGCTGCCGACCCAGCTCCGGCGCGCGGCCGCCGATGTCGACGTAGAGATTCGGATAGCGGTCGAGCAGGGTCGACACGAAACCGAGATTCTCGACGTAGTTGCCTACGTGAGCCCCGATGAACGTCGTGCCGGGATGGGCGGCGACCATCCGCTCGAACGAGCCGAGAAGCTCGCCGAATTTCGCGGGGCCTTCGCGCGCGAACGACATCGACGGATGCGCGGTCAGTTCTTCCACTCGCTCGTTGTGCCGGTCCACCGGCTGAAAGAACGCCACCGGATCGGCCGTGTGAACGAGCACCGGAAGCCCGAGCGCGCCCGCCGCCTCCAATGCCGGCGCAAGGCGCCGATCGTCGGGCAGCAGTGGTTCGCCGTGCACGCGCACACTGAGACCAAGGTCTTTCCAGATCTTGATGCCGCATGCACCGCGACGCGCCGACGCTTCCAACGAACGCACCAACGCGTCGGCGCCACCTGTTTCTTCGAGCAGCGCGTAATCGAGATGACAGAACGTGCGGAAACGATCGGGATGCGCACGGTCGTAGCGATCGAGATTGCTTTCGAGTTCTTCGCCCCAACGTCCGTCGAGGTTGACGACGAGCCGGAGATTCGCGGCATCCATCAGACGAAGCAGCGCGCCGACGTCGGGCGCCATCCAGGACCCGTCGGGCGTGAGCCAGCGGCCGAGGTGCGCGTGGCTGTCGACCGCCGCGACGCACGCGGCCGCGATCGGATGTTCGTCGACCACGACGTTTGGGACCGGCGCAAAGTCGCGCAGCCGCGGCCCGCGTTTGACGGCGTGACGGATCCGGCGCAGCGCGGGGAGCAACGGCCGCAAAAGATTCGTTCTTCGGTACGGACCTTGTTGGTTGCCGAGAAACACGGGTGCCCGCTCCGATGCCTACCGGAAACCGGGCGGCTTCACGACTGCTGAGCGGCGTGCGGCGATTCGTCCGTCGGCTCGGGCACGCTGACCGTCATTGCGTTCTCCGCAGGAAAGATGCCGAGGCTCTCGTCGATCGCGTCGCTGTCGACGAGCACGATCGAACGAAGTTGCAGCGCCGCGCTTCGTATCATCGTCGCGTTCGCTTCGAGCTTCGTGCGCGTGGTGCGCCCGGCGGTCACGAAGACCACCGCATTCGTCGCCCATTCACGAAGGTGTTCGGCACCCTTGCCAGGATCGAGCGCGGCCAACACGAGGACGACGTCGACGTCGCGGTTCGAGTCGTTGCTCTGGGCTCGAGCGGACGCCTCTTCGTGCGGATTCCGGCTCGTCTCGTTCACGACCTGCACGCGTCGCCCTTCGGCGACGAGCGATCGTTCGAGGGTCTGCACCGCGAGCGACGTGACGCGCAGGCTGTCGACGGAGACGATGACGAGCGCCGAATTCGGCGACGCCGCAACGGCAGCCTGCAAATGGCGCACGACGAGTTCGAGATCCTCCAGCGCCTGACCGGCGATCTTGCGGGTCCGGCCGAGGTGGTGCCAGCGGCGAGCGATGATCGGTCCGACGCTGACGCGCACGGGTGCACCCATCGCGGCCGCCACGTCGGCGCGCCGACGCACACGCGTCGACGTGACCGCGATGAGAACGACGATGCCGAGCGCGAGGAACCCGGCCGCGAGGAAGCCGGTGACCATGTTCACCGCGGCGGCTTTCTTCTTCGAAACGTGGCGCGTCGTGGCGATGTCGATGACCTTGCTCGACTGCACGAGCGACGTCATGCCGGCCTGATCGGTATCGATCGTGGACTCGAGGTTCTGGATCTGCGCGTTCAACGCGTCGCGCGCCTGCACCGCTTCGGTGACTTGTCCGGGGTTCGTCGACGTGTTCGCCTGGTTGGTCAGCGCGTCGGCCTGCCGGCGGAGTGAAGCTTGTTGATTGCGCAGCGCCGAGACCAGCGCCTGGTTTTGATCGGAGTAGATCGCGGCCCGGGTCGCGAGATAGGCGTTCGCAACGGCCGTCGCGCGCGCGTTCGCGACGCTGCTGCTCGGACCGTTCGCCGTGACCCGGACGATGTTGTCGCTGACAATCGCGCCGGTGTATTGCGTGCGCAACTGCGTCGGCGTCGCCTGCAAGCCCGGTGTCGCAGATGCCTTCTGCGCAACCGCCAAGGTTTCGAGCAGCGCGACCTCGGTCGTCATCCCGCGTTCCGGGTCGGCGTTCGCCGGGAGCTGCACGAACACGGTCGTGTCCGAGCGCACTTTCCGGGGCAGGGCAAACGTCGACACCAAACCGAGAAACGCACCCAACAAGGCAATCGTGACGATGAGTTTGCGACGGCGCCGCAACGCCGACGACACCTGCGACATGGCGACGAGCCGGTTGCCGGCCGGATTCGCAAGCAGGTCGGAATCGGTGGGTGGCATTGGCTCGCTCACGACGCCGAACCCTGCTGCGCGTCCGGAGCGACCTTCGAGAAGATCGTGGAGCTGCTCTGCGAGGTATCTGCGAGCCGGCCGGGACTCGGATCGTCGGCGTCGGGATTGGCGACGATCACGCCCGCGAACGGCTTCGATGCGTCGAGCGCCGCGTTCATCAGCCGCTCGGGCGTCGCGACCCCCGCGGAAACAGCGAACAGCGTCATGAACGACGCCGCGGTCGCCTGTTCCGGTCGCGGGTCGCCGCCGACCGCGGCTTCAACCGTCAAGCGGGCGCGGTGCCGTTTTGTTTCCGATGCAGAGGAATGCTCCGAGGTCCAAAGATTCGGGCGCAAGGGCTGGCGGGCCGCCGCACCGATCCGACACGCCTTTTGCAGCAGCGCGTTCGACGCGTCGTTGCCGACGGCGACGAGAACGGTGCGGATGCCTGCGCTCGCGGCGAAGGCGGCGAACGCAGGAGCGATCGCGACCGCAGCTTCGTCCTCGGGCAACGTCTCGATACGAAGGCGAACGTGCGCGCCGCCGTCGGCCGCCGTCGCAAGGCGCAACGCCCGATGAAGACCCCACCGCTCGTCGGCGTTCGGTTCGTACTCCTTGATGAACTCGAGCCATTCCTCGGCACTCTGCGGCAAGGACGCAGTCAGCGACGCCAACGCGGGCACGCTGACGGCGCGTGCGATGTCATCGCGCCGTCGAACCCGGCGATCACGGCTGTCGCGGCTGATGATGACGACGACGGCGATGAGCAAGCCCAGGATGCCGCCGATCGCGAGATCGCGTGCCAGCGTCGCGCTCGCGTTGTTGGTGGCGGTCGTCGCCTGCTCGAGCACCTGCGTGCCGGCATTGTTGACGTCGACATTCAATTGCGCTTGCGCAATCTGGGCTTGCAGGTTGCTCAACGCCGTCGTCACGTTGGCTTGCTGGCCCTTGAGATTGTCGACCGTCTCGGTCGCCGCAATCGTTTGCCGGCTTCCCGCAGGCAGCGCGGCAAGGGCGGCGTTGGCCGCGACGATCTGGCCCTGAAGATCGGTGATCTGCGTTTGGAGCTGCGACGCCTGGTGCTGGAGTTGGCCGACGAGTTGCGACGAAGCGTTCGACGCGTTGCCCGTGCGGTACGTCCGATACGCGTTGGCGGCCGCATTCGCAATCGCGATCGCCTGCGCGCGCGACGACGCGGACGCTGTGACCTTGAGCACGTCGGGCGCACTCCCCGACGCGTGCACTTCGCGCTTCAGCGTCTCGACCGAGGGCGGCGGCTTGAGGTCTTGCGCTGCGATCGTCAACACGTCCGCGCTCGACGCGATCGCGATCTCCGTGTCAATGCTACGCGCCGGCTGCCCGTTCGCCGTTGTCGGCTGCTCCGGCAGCAACACGAGCGCGCTCGCTTTGTACCGCGGCGCCTGGAGCACGAAGACACCCACCGCGAGCGCCATGCCCGCGAGCACCGATCCGATCAGTACCAACGGACGACGACGTAGCGCTCGCACGACGCGTCGCGTGTCGACCGGCTGCTCCGTCGTCGTCATCCATTCCCCTTCAATCGCCCCCGCGGTCACAATCCATTGTCGAGGGCGCACTTGCCCGAAATCGGTTGTTGTTGCTCCTCTCGCGGGATGCGCACTCCGCGGATGGCACCTCACGCCGCACAGCCGGCGACACCAGGCCCACGAGGGTTTGGAGTGCCCGAACCGGGCCCTGATACGCGTATCTCGGCGGAAAAGTACGACTCATTCACGCGGGTGCGGTGACCAGGTACTGCACCGGTGAGGAGAGGGATGGAGACGCTGCTACCTCGCGTACCAGACGCGAGTGGAAGCGCAACCGGCGCACACGGACGACCCGGCGTACTCCTCGACCGCGACGGCACGATCATCGTCGACCACGGCTACGTCGGCAGCATCGACCGGGTCGAGTTCATCGCCGGCGCGCCCGAAGCAATCGCGAGCCTGAACGCGGCCGGGATTCCGGTCGCCGTTGTCACGAACCAGGCCGGCGTTGCGCGCGGGCTTTTCGGCATCGACGACGTGAACCGCGTGCACGAGTACATCGCGTACCAGTTGTCTCACTACAGCGCGCACGTCGACTTGTTCCTTTCGTGTCCATATCACCCGGCCGGCGTGATCTCGGCGTTCGCGCGGACAAGCGAAGACCGGAAACCGCGCCCGGGCATGGCAAACGCGGCGGCCGCCGCCCTCGGCCTCGATCTCCGGGCCTCGTGGGTTGTCGGAGACCGCCCCGAAGACGTCGGGCTGGCGCACACCATTGGTGCGACGGCGCTCTACGTCGGCCTCGACCCCGCGCCCGACGGCGCGCGCATGGTCGCCGACTTGGCGGAGGCGGCGGGCGTCATCCTCGAGCAGATCGCGGCGTCAAAAGCATGAGCACCGTCGAGGATCGATCGAGTACGGCGCCGAACATCGACGCCCATCCCAAGTTTCCGCGGACGCACCACGCAACCGCGAGCGCGTATTTCGCCGCGTACACCGAAGAAATCGGCCGCGCCGCGAGCGCCATCGACCCGCTCGAACTCGACCGGGCGGCGTCGATCCTCGTCGAGGCCTTCCTACGCGAAGCGATGGTGTTTTCCTGCGGAAACGGCGGTTCGGCCGCGATCGCGAATCACCTGCAATGCGATCACACAAAAGGCGTGCGCACGAACACCGACTTGGCACCGCGGGTCACGAGCCTGAGCACAAACGTGGAGCTGATTACGGCGATCGCGAACGACGTCGAATACGCCGACGTCTTCAAGTACCAGCTCGAGTCGCACGCGCGCGCCGGTGACGTCCTGGTCGCGATCTCGTCGTCGGGACGTTCAGAAAACATCGTGCGTGCGATGCGGTGGGCGCGCGCCCATGATCTCCGGACGATCGCGCTCACCGGTTTCGACGGCGGTGACGCACGCGCCCTGGCCGACGTCGCGATCCACGTCGAGTCCAAGAACTACGGCGTCGTCGAAGACCTGCACCAGGCGGCAATGCACGTCCTGGCGCAACACATCCGGCATTCGCGGATGACCGCCCACGCAGTGTGGAGCACGGTTTTCTGAGATGCGCGTCGCAATCAACCTCCTCACCGATGATCCGGCCAACCCGTCCGGTGCGCACTGGTTCTGGACGCGCATCATCCCCGAGATGGCCACCCGGCTCGAGTCCGACGAAGAGCTCGCGTTGCTCGTCAGCCCGAAGTCGCGCCACCTCCACACCGGATACGGGCCGGGCGTGTCGTACATCACGTACCCGTGGTCGAACGAGCAGCGGGAGTTGCGCACGCTCAGCGAGCACATCTATTCGCCGGTGCGGCTTCCCCTCGCGCACGTCGACGTCTTCAACACGCTCATGGCGCCGCTCGTCAACCCGTGGTCACTCGTCTTGCACATGAAGACGATGCATGCGTTCACGGAGCCGCAGGCCATCGCGCCGCTCCCCCGCGCCTATCGCCGCTGGAACTATCCGCGGTCGGTGCGTGCGGCCGACACGATCATCATCAACTCCGAGAGCGTGCGTTCCGAGATCGAGCAATACCTCGAAGTCGACGGCAGCAAGCTCAGGTTGATCTACGAAGCCGTCGACCACGAGATCTTCAAGCCCGGCGACAAGCAGGAAGCGCGCGCCGCGGTTGCGCAGTACGGCATCACCAAGCCGTTCGTCGTGTTCGTTTCGTCGCTGTGGCCGTACAAGAATTGCGAAGGGCTGCTCCGTGCGTGGGCGACCGCCCGCCACGATCTCCCCGACCACCAGGTCGCGATCGTGGGCGCAGCACGCGACGAGAAGTACGCCGCGGAACTCAGCAAGCTCGCGGCCGACCTCGGCATCGCAACCGAGGTGGTCTTCGTCGGCGGCGTAAAGCTCGAGGAGACCGTCCGCTTCTACCAAGCGGCCGAAGCGTTGGTGTATCCGTCGTTCAACGAGACGTTCGGCCTCCCGATTCTCGAAGCGATGGCGTGCGGTTGCCCGGTGGTGACGTCGAATACGAGCGCGATGCCCGAGATCGCGGGCGGCGCGGCACGGCTTGCCGACCCGCGTGACCCGGCGTCGATCGCGGCCGCCATCGTCGACGCAACCGGTCCGGCCGCCGACGCGCTCCGCCAAGCCGGTTTGCAGCGGGCCGCCGAGTTCACGTGGGCGGCAACCGCCGCCGCAACGCTCGACGTGTACCGCGAAGCAGCCGACCGCAGGCGGCATCGCAGCAAATGACGATCCTCGTCACCGGCGGTGCCGGCTTCATTGGTTCGCACACGACCGATCGCCTGCTCGAACTCGGTCACGACGTGATCGTCCTCGACGCGTTGACACCGCCGGTACATCGCAACGGCGTGCCGGCGTACGTGAACCCGAACGTCGACTTCTTTCAGGGCGACGTTCGCAACCGCGATCTCGTTGCGAACCTGTTGCGGCGTGTCGACGCGGTGTACCACTTCGCCGCGTACCAGGACTACATGCCGGACTTCGCGCGCTTCACCGACGTGAACGTGGTCTCGACGGCACTGCTCTACGAGATCATCGTCGCCGAGCGCCTCGATCTCGCCCGCGTCGTCGTCGCTTCGTCGCAGGCCGCCATGGGCGAAGGGCTCTACGTGTGCCCGCAAGACGGCGAGCAAACGCCGGGCATGCGACCCGAACGCGCGCTCTCGGCCGGGCGGTGGGAGATTCCGTGCCCGGTGTGCGGCGGCCCGTTGACCTTGCAAGAGACCCCGGAGCGCATCTCCAACCCGCAGAACGCGTATGGCATGTCGAAATATGGCGAAGAAAGCGTCGCGATCAACCTCGGCAATCGCTACGGCATCCCGACCACCGCCTTGCGCTACAGCATCGTGCAAGGCCCGCGACAATCCGTGTACAACGCGTACTCGGGCGCGTGCCGCATCTTCTGCTTGAGCTATCGAGAAGGACTCGCGCCGACGTTGTACGAGGACGGTCAAGCCGTGCGCGACTACGTCAACATCGACGACGTCGTCGACGCGAACCTGCTCGTCCTCGACGACGACCGAGCCGCGGGCCGCGTGTTCAACGTCGGCGGCGGCGCCGCGTACACCACGAAAGCGTTCTCCGACATCGTCATGCAGCAATACGGATCGAGCGAGCCCGGTGTCGTGACCGGCGAGTACCGCTTCGGCGACACCCGCCACATCGTGTCCGACATCAGCGCCCTGCGCGGCCTGGGGTGGTCGCCGACCCGTACACCAGCCGACTCGGTCAAGGCGTACGCAGCGTGGCTCGACGATGTTCCCGCGCTCGACGGGGTCCTCGACGAAGCGCAAGCGCGCATGCGGGCGTTGGGTGTCGTGCGGAGCGCGGCCCGATGAAGGCGTTTCTGCTTGCCGCCGGAATCGGCAGTCGGCTGCGTCCGATCACCGACCACACACCCAAGTGCATGGTCGACATCGGCGGGCGCCCGCTGCTCGACATCTGGCTCGACGCGCTCGACGACGCCGGCGTCGACGAAGTGCTCGTCAACGTGCACCACCACCCCGACGTGGTGCTCGATCACATCCGGCTCCGCACGCGCGGTCCGGCCGTCCGGACGTCGTACGAGCCGTCACTGCTGGGCAGCGCAGGAACGCTGCGCGCCCATCGTTCGTGGATTGCCGACGAGCCGTTCTTCCTCGCGGTCAACGCCGACAATCTCACCCGCTTCGACGTGCGCGAACTGATCGCATTTCACGGTTCGGGAGCCGACATTGCATCGCTCGCGGTCTTTCGATCGCCCGAGCCCGAGTCGGGCGGTGTCGTCGAACTCGACGCGCACGCGCGCATCGTCGGGTTCGAAGAGAAACCCGAGTCTCCGCGCAGCAATCTCGTCAACGCCGGCATGTATGCCTTCGACCCGACGGTTCTCGAAATGATCGGCGATCGCGTCACGCCCGATATCGGCTTCGACCTGCTCCCCCACCTCGTGCACCGGGCCCGAGCGATCGTCGTCGACGCATACTTTCGAGACATCGGCACGGTCGACGCGTACACGCGCGCCCAAGCCGAATGGCAGGAAGGGGCGATGCGATGATCATCACGCAGACGCCGTTGCGCATCGGCCTCCTCGGCGGCGGCACCGACTTCCCGGACTACTACCGCACAAACGGGGGCCGCGTCCTCAACGTCGCGCTCGACAAATACGTATATGTGATCGTCAAGCAGCGCTTCGACGACGACATCTACGTCAACTATTCGAAGAAGGAAATCGTGTCGAAGGTCGAAGACCTCGAGCACGAACTCGTCCGGGAAGCGATGCTGATGACCGGCGTCGACAAGGGCGTCGAGATCACGACGCTCGCCGACATCCCCGCGGCCGGTTCCGGCTTGGGCTCGTCGTCGGCCGTCACCGTCGGTCTGCTGCACGCGCTCTACACATATCGCGGCCGCCAGCTCTCGGCGGGAGAACTCGCCGAACAGGCGTGCACGATCGAGATCGAGCGCTGCGGGAAGCCGATCGGGAAACAAGATCAATACATCGCCGCGTTCGGCGGCATCCGCGACATCCGGTTCGGCCCCGGCGAGCACGTCGAAGCAGCTGAGCTCGAGCTCGAGGCATGCGACGTGCGCGCCCTGCAGCAACAGATCATGCTCTTCTACACGGGCGTGACACGCAAGGCCGATGGGATCTTGCGCGAGCAGAACAACAACATCGAATCGACCCGTCCGATCCTCGACCTCTTGCGCGATCTCACGGGGTTCACGGTCGACCGGCTGGTTGATGGCGACGTCGACGTGCTCGGCTCGGCGTTGCGCGAGGGCTGGGAAGCGAAGCGGAAACTCGCAAGCGGTGTGACGAACGAACAGATCGACGACGCCGTCGGCCGCGCGCTCGGCGCGGGCGCGACCGGCGCGAAGGTCACCGGCGCGGGTGGCGGCGGCTTCCTCGTGGTCGTCTGCCCGATCGAATATCAGCGCGCGGCTCGGGCCGCGCTCTCCGACATGCGCGAGCTGCCGATCAAGTTCGATCGGCTCGGGTCGCGCGTCGTCCTCAACGTCGCGCGCGACATCTGGACCTGACCGGCCCTTCCCGAACCCACCCGCGTTTGGACGCTTTTCGTCGCCAGGCGACGGAAACTGTCCAAACGGTGGCGGTTAGCAGTGGAACTGCAGGAGGCTGCAGAGTTCCAACGACTGTCCGCCGCAGCGGCCGGTGCCGACGAGCGTGACCGACGGGACCTTTTCGCCGAACGCCGGCGCGTACCAGCCCACAATCGGATCCTCTTCACCGCAATGTGCGGTCCACTCCAGCGCGTCGGGAAGCAGCAACGTCGCCGTGCATTCGCGGCCGCGATTGTGCCAACGCAGCAAGGCGCGGTCGCCGTCGAGTTCGGCGCGCACGGCCGGCCCGAGATGGAACCGCAACGCGACCGCGTGCTCGCCGCTGGTCACGACCCGGTCGACGACGACCAAGCACCGGCGCTCGCGGTCGAGCCGAACCGAACGCCGGTGCCACGCCGGCGGGTCGAGCGTTTCGTAGCCGTCGTGCTGCGCACACCACTCGTCGATCTCGCCGTCGGCGCGGTCCTGCAATTCGATCAGACGGGTCTCCGCGACGCGGGTCCAGAGGAACGGGCCGCCCGAACGCGACTGGTCGCGACCGCCAACCTCGAGCGTGTTGTGCCCGCGCGTGCCCCGAAAGTACGAACGCCACTCGGGCTCGCCGTGGTAGCAGTACGTTCCGGGGTCGGCGAAAATGTCGACGCCGTCGTGGCGGACCTCGATCGACAACGCGTCGGCGTGCCCGTGCGCGGCCGTCGCCAAAAATCCGTGCGGCCCGTCGTCGCACCGGCACCAGATCTCGCCCGCGTCGCTTTCGGCGCGGAGCAGGGTGATGCCCGCGTCATCGAAGTGCGCGCGGCGGCGACTCGCAGACGATTCCGCCGGCTCGGGCCGTGGCCGCGCAATGCCACCCAGCAGAACACTGAACACGGTGTGCTCGGTGACCGGCCATGACGGGCGCGGCCCGAAGATCGTCGACCCCAGCGCGAGCAGCGCGAGCCACGCACCGCCCGTCGATGCGGTGTCGACCCGCAGCGCGTAGCCGTCGTCGCCATCTCCTTGGCGCGGCGCGTGCCCGGCCGCGTCGAGCAGATCAGCCGCGGCGTCGACCATCGCGAAGATCAATCCCCAGGTGTCGGCGCCAAGCGGCACGTCCTGCGCGTCGCACTCCACCGCCGCAACCAACGCGAGCTCGGCCACGAAACGGTGATACTCCGACGCGAGTTCGCGGTTCACGCCACTCGGGAACGTGTTGTCCCCGAGCTCGCGCACGAACCGGCGCTCGGCATCCTCCCGCCAGTGTGCGCTCTCGCTGAACCAGGGGAATGCGCAGGCCGCGACGAGCTGACCCGCCGCTTCGGCAATGGCGTGATTGTTCGCCGACGTGCCGATGCTTTCAAAACCGGCGAGGTACTCCTGGTGCCACCAGATCTGGCGCAGCGCGGATTCGTTGTGCTCGAACAGGTCGCGAACCTCGGGCCAACCGTCGAGCAAGCGCCGGATCCACACCCAGGAGATCAAGCGCAGGCCGATCTCGATGCCGCTCGTCCAGTGGATGCCGGAAAGGAACGGGTTCTCCGACCACCACGACTGAAGCTGTTCGGCCGTTCGCCGCGCGTACCGCGGATCGCCGGTGACGAAGAACGCGGCCGCCAGCACCGTGAGGTGTTGATGCCGCGACAACTCCCAGACCTGTTTGACGTTGCCCGCAACCGCTTCGGAGCGATGCTGAATGTTGAACGCGTAACGATCAGCTGGAGCGCGCACGCCGGTACGCGGATCGAGGAACCAGTCGGGCGCAACGAGGTCGTCGCGGTCGACACCCAGCGTTCGCCAGCGACCCGCCATCAGCGCGTCGGCTGCCGCGATCAGTTCGTCGCGTGCGCGCCGCGGAATGGATGCCGCGACGCTCGGATCAAGCGCAGCCCGAAAGGTCCGCGTGCCGACAACGCCGACCGGCATCGCGTCCGGTTCCGTCTGCACCTGCCGGCGCCGCCAGGAACGCCGGCGCGCTTGCTCACCCGCGCGTAACACGACCTCGCGCGGCGACATCGCGCTCGCACGCCGCGCATACCAGCGCGCCTGTTCGAGCTTCACAACTTCTCGTTCTGCCCAGTTCCGAGGCTGCGCGCGACAGCCAGCGTGGCGCGGGTTGTCGCAACCAGCGATTCAAAGGAGATCGGCATCGGATTCCCGCTGGCAACCGCGCTGACGAAGCTTTCGATCTCGTGCCGCTGGCCCTTGTCTTGGCTGAGCAGGCTGCGTTCGACGTGCCGGCGCCGTCCGCGCCACACGCTTGCGCTCTTGAAATTCGAGAGCAGTGCGCTGCGACCGGAGCCGCTGGCTTCGAAGATTTCCTTCGGGTACCGCGGGTTTCCGTCGACGGCATACGTGATCGTCGCGATCGAGTTGTCGTCGAAGGTCAGCGTGGCAATCACGTTGCCGCCGGCTCCATGCGCGTACACCTGCAGCGGGAGCGCGCCGAACCACCAGCTGAGCGTGTCGATGAAGTGACCGCCTTCGCCGACGAACCGCGAGCCTTCGAGCTCTTCGTTGAGATACCAGCTGTTGCGATCGAGCCGGCCTGCGTTGACGACGTAACGCGCGGTACCGGGCGACCGGTCGGGGCCGAACCGGTCACGCATGTTTCGCAACAACGGCGCGAACCGCCGGTTGAACCCAACCATGAGGCGGTCGTTCCTCGTTTCGTCGACAGTGTTGACGATCCGAGAAAGTTCTTCGTCGCTCAGGGCCAGCGGCTTCTCGACGAAGACGCTCTTCCCCGCCTCCAAGGCGCGGCACACAAGATCGGCATGGGTGTGGTGACGCGTCGCGATGAACACGACATCGATCGACGAGTCGTCGAGCACGGACTCGGCACCGATGCTGGCATCGGTAAATCCGAAACGCCGTTGCGCGTTCGCGGCCGAGAGCGAACGGGCGGTCGCGACGCGCGCCAACTCGACACGTTCGTCGTCGCGCAGCGACGGGAGCAACATCGACGTTGCGTAGTTCCCGGCGCCGATGAACCCGACGCGCATGACGCCCGGCTTCCGCCGTTCGGGTGCCGGACGCGTGGCGACGCGCGCCGCTGCGCGCGTCGCCACGGTCGATGGCATGTCCCGCGAACCAGCTGGATATTCGAAGAGCAGGCCGACGCCGCCGAGCTTTCGATCGGCGATCTGTTCGTACACGTCGATTGCGTGCTCGATCGGGAACCGGCCCGACACGAGCCGGTCGACCGGAATGAGGTTGCGCTCGAGCAAGTCGATGAAACACGCGAGGTTGCGGCGCTCGGTCCAGCGGACGTAGCCGGCCGGGTAGTCGATGCCTTCGATCTCGTAGCGGTGGTCGTACCGGCCCGGTCCGTACGAACGCGAGAACCGGACGTCGAGTTCTTTGTCGTAGTACGCGTTCCAAGGCAGATCGAGGCGCGTCTTGCCGATGTCGACGATGCGCGCCCGATCGCGCGCGAGCGCGGCCGCGAGCTCGACCGGATTGTTGGACGAACCGCCCGCCGCAATGAAGACGTGGTCGGCGCCCCGGGAACCAGTGCCGTCGTCGAGTTCGCGTTCGATGCGCTGAATTCCGGCATCGTCGGGCGGCGCGCAGACCAACGCCCCGCACTCTTCCGCGAGGCGGCAACGATCGGGAACCGGGTCGACACCGACGACGCGCACGCCCGCCGCCACGAGCAACTGCACCGCCAGTTGACCGACGAGCCCGAGCCCGATCACGCACGCGCTTTCGCCGAGCTGCACTTCGGCCCGGCGCAACGCCTGCATCGCGATTGCGCCCACCGTTGCAAAGGCGGCGTGCTCGGGCGGGACCGTCGGCGCGACGGCGACACAAAGGTTGGTCGGAATCCAGTTCAGTTCGGCGTGGAGCGCGTGGTCGTTCCCCGCGCACGCGACGAGATCGCCGACCGCGAACTCCTCGGCACCGGCGCCGACTTCTTCGACGATGCCGCTCAACGAGTAGCCGAGCGGCGTGTAGGAGTCGAGCCGGGTCATCGCGCGCCGGTACGCCTCGGCCGGCCCGAACTGCGTCGCGGCGTCGACGACTTTGCGCAGTTGATCGGGCCGGGCGCGCGCTTTGCCGACGAGGCTGAGCTTGGCCTCGCCCACTTTCATCATCTCGGTTCCCGTCGAGATCAACGAGAACAGCGAACGAACGAGCACACCGCCCGGCTGGCACACCGGCGGGGGCACGTCGAGCACCAACAGCTCGCCGGATTTGTAGTTCTGCGCGACTTGCTTCACGACGTCAACCTCGAGTTCGCGCGCCCGCAAGGTGTGCTTGCTCGTACCACATCTCGAGCGTGAGCAACTGCCAAATCTGTTTGGCCCGGTCTTCGCGACCGGTGCGTTCTTCTTCGATCAGCTGTTCGACGCGTGCCCGCTGCAGCGCGCCGGAACGGATCATCTCGCCGTCGAGCAGCACGTCGTCGACGAGTTCACGGAGATCACGCGACACCCACGACCGAATCGGTGCGCCGAACGACGCCTTGGGCCGGTGCACGATCTCGTTGGGCAACCATTGTTCTGCGACGCGTTTGAGCGCCATCTTCCCCGTGCGGTTCGTGACCTTGTCGCGTCCGGGATGCGTAAACGCGGCCGCAACCACGTCGATGTCGACAAACGGAACGCGCACCTCCACCGACGCGGCCATGCTGGCGCGATCGGTATACGCGAGATTCAGGCCGGGCAGGAACAACCGCGTGTCGGCGAGGCACATTCGGTTCACGTGGTCGTCCAGCGTCGTGTCGGTGTAGATCGCGCGGTGTTCTTCGACCACGGCGGCGACGTAGGGCCGCAGTTCGGGACCAACGAGTGACGCGAGGCTGTCGGCGTCGTACATCGTGTAGCTGCGGCGAAATGCCGACTCCTCGGGGAGATCAGCGAAGGTGACGAAGCGTTTGGCCCAACGCGCACCGCGCAGTCCGCGGTTGCCGACGGCGACGGGCAGCCGCTCGACAACGGGCCGAATGACGCCGGCCCGCACGCTTCGGGGCATGCGTTGGTAACGCGCGGCGGTGACGCACGCGAGGTGCTTGCGGTAACCGCCGAAGAGCTCGTCGGCGCCCATCCCTGACAACATCACCTTCCGCCCCGCGTCGCGCGCCGCTTCGCAGATCAGCAGCGTGTTGATCGCTGCGGGATCGCCGATCGGTTCGTCGAGGATCTCGACAAGCCGCGGGAGCAAACCGACGACGTCGGGCGCGAGCTCGATCTCGTGCAACGGGATGTCGTACGCGGCGGCAACTTTGCGGGCGTACAGCGCGTCGTCGGGCATCGCTTCACGCCGCTGATCTTCGGGCCGAAACGTGATCGTAAACGCGCTGAGGTCGGCATCTTGGCGGCGCGCGATCACGCTGACGAGACTCGAATCGAGTCCGCCCGACAAGAACGACGCGACGGGAACATCGGCAACTAAGTGCGCGCGGACCGAATCTTCGATCACCGGGCCGAGATCGCGCGGTCGCTCCTCGGCAGCTTCGGCCGCGACGCGCGCGACCGACCAGTACTCGTGCGCGGTTGCGGATCCGTCGGGCCTGACTTCGAGCCAGGTTCCCGGCGCGAGCTTGCGCACGTCCCGGAACGCGCACCGCTGGTCCGGAACCCAGTAATAGAGCATCGACGACACGAGTGCGCCGTAGTCGATCTCGAGTTCGCGGCCGACGACACCGACGAGCGCCTTGAGCTCCGACGCGAACACGACGCTCCGGTCGCGATGCAAATAGAAGAGCGGCTTGATGCCGAGGTGATCTCGTACCAACACGAGATTGCCCGTGCGTTCGTCGAAGACCGCGAATGCGAACATGCCGCGGAACCGCGTCAGCGCGCCGGCGCCGAAAGCCCGCCACGCTTCGAGCACCACCTCGGTGTCGGTGTGCGAACGAAACACCACACCGCGCGCCTCGAGTTCGGCGCGCAGTTCTCGGTAGTTGTAGAGCTCGCCGTTGTAGGTGATGGTGAGCCCGTCTTTTGTGAACGGCTGCCGGCCCGCTTCGCTCAAGTCGATGATCGACAAGCGCCGGTGTGCGAGCGAACAGCGCAACGCAGGTTGGGCGTAGTCGAACACACCCGCATCGTCGGGGCCACGATGCACGAGGAGGTCGGCCAGCGCGCGCGCCTCGAGGGGCGCGTTCGCGCGTTGATAGCTACCGGCGATCCCGCACATCTCAGGCGGAGCGGGCGGGTGACGCGACCGGCCGCAGGACCCGCGCCCGGCCGAGCAAGCGGTCGTAGACAGCGACGTAACGCGGCTTCTGGTGAACCCACGCCAGTTCGTCTTCGACGCGGCGGCGCCCGACCGCGCCCATCGTCGCGCGTCGTTCGCTGTCGTCGATCAGATCAATGATGGCCTTCGCGTACGCGTCAACACGATTCGGTTCGGCGTAGACCGCCGCCGGGCCCGCCGACACCGCGGTTTCGCGCAAGTCGTACGCGACGACCGGCAACTCGTAGGCCATGTACTCCATCGTCTTGTTCATGGTCGAGACGTCGTTGAGCGGATTCCGCGGATCGGGCGACAGCCCGACGTCGGCCGTCGAAAGCACGCGCGCCACAACGTCGTCGGGAACTCGGCCGGTGAACTCGACGAAGTCGCCGAGGTTGAGTTCGTCGCGCAACGCGACCAGCTCGTCGAACGAGTCGCCCTTGCCCATGAGGGTGAACGAGATGTCGGTCCGGCCCCATTGATGCACGATCAGCTCGGCGGCCCGCACGACGTTGTCCACGCCGTCTTGCGGACCCATCACGCCGATGTACGCCGCAAGATGGGCACGGCCGCGCTTGCACGCGGGATCCGGCTCGCGCCGGCGCAGCTTGTCGGCATCGGGACCGGTACGAACGACCGTGACTTCGTCGGCCCGCTTCCCGCCGCGGGTTCGCGCAAGGTGCGCGTAGGACTCGTTGGTCGAGATCACGTGATCCGCGGTGTGGTACGTCGCGCGTTCGAGCGCCCGCAGCGCCTTCGTCACGACACGCATCGGCTTCTCGTAGCGCGACACGTACAACTCGGGACAGAGGTCGTGCTGGTCGTACACGAAAAGGCAGCCCGTGAGCGCGCCGAACAGGCGTCCGAGCGTCCAGAAGATGTCGGGCGGATTGCACGTCTGAACGACGTCGAACCGATGCCGGCGAAACGCCCGAGCCATCAGCCAGGCGGTGAGGGCGAGCGACCACGAATACTCGACGACGTAACCGAGCGGTCCTGGCACCACGGGGCTCGGCCGGTACTTGTAACAGGTCACTCCGTCGAGCACTTCGTAGCTGGGATCGCCGGGACCCTTCGGGCACACGACGTGCACGTCGTAGCCCGCGTCGCGGAGCGCCTGGCATTCGAGCCACACTCGCCGGTCGAAGGGCACGTGAAGGTTCTGGATGATGATCAGGACGCGCGGCTGTGACCCGTCCGACGGTATCCGTGCGCGTTTCATACCTCACCCCACCGTCGCTGCGTCCATCGCCCCATGAGAATCCCTTCCGCCCCCGCTGCCGAAGATGAGACGGCTCCGCGGTGGCAAATACACCCGATGCGTCCTCAGCGGGAAGGGGAACGTTCGCGACCCAGAACCACAACCGTCACCGCAACCCACATCGCGCCGAGGACGACACTCGCGAGCGCGTCGGAGAAGAAGTGGTCGAGCAGATAGAGACGAGCCGCCGCGATGACAAGCGGTAACGCAAGCAACGGCACGGCAACCGCCACGCGAAGCGTCCGCGGACCATCCGTCCGCAATACGAGCACTGCGATCGCGCCGTAGACGGCGACTGCGAACAATGTGTGCCCAGACGGGAACGTACCGGGCGTACGTAACCCAATCGGACCAGAGGCCGGCGCCCGGTGCACCAGGTACTTCACAACGAATGCAATTGCGAACGCGCCTACGAAGGCCGAGGTCAGAAGCAATGCGGGACGCGCATTGTGTACGCGCGCCGACCAGATGACGCCGACGACCACTGCGAGAAAGCCGGTCGCGGCCGCACTTCCGAGCACGCTCACGTCGCGTGCTGCGCGAACACCAGCCGAAGTTGCATGCGCGAGCGAGAACGTCCGTATCGGTTCGTCGAGATTCCCGGTTACCCATGCGTACATCGGGCCGGTCACAAGCCGGCCAACCAGTACGCCGATTACCGCGATTGCGAAAAATCCGATGACAAGACGCGTTGCAACGAGCGCGGCGCGGTCCTCGGTGTGTTGCATCACGCGTAGATCCATACGACCCGATCTCTGCGGTTTGCATGCAGACAACAGTGGAAAACGACGTGCCCGCGACGCGAAATGAGTCGCGCGGTGTGGGTTTTGATTCTGCGACTTGTACGGACGCGATCTACATAACGGCACAACACGAACACGTTTCGAGAACACGCCTGCGTTGTAACAACACTTCACAAGCTTGCGCGTCCGGTGCGGGGCATCGATTTACGAAAATCACCCGCAGGTTTGAAGATCAGATCTTGCCAGCGCGCTCTCCGTAGTGTCACGATCAGTGAGCACTGCGGGGGCATTGTTCATGGGGCGCAGAGCCGTAGGAGGGCGGGCGTGGAGAGTAATTCGCCCGCATTCGATACGAAGACCATTGATGCTCCGACGTTGTCGGACCTGACGCGCCGCGCGCGCAACGGGGACCGGCACGCTTGGAACGAGATCGTCGACCGATTTGCCGCAATGGTGTGGGCAATCGCTCGTCGGCATCGTCTGAGCGAGGCGGATGCGGCCGACGTATCGCAGACAACATGGATGCGTCTCGTCGAACACCTCGACCGCATCGAGCACCCGGAGCGCATCGGTGGATGGCTCGCGACGACCGCGCGCCACGAATCGCTGCGCGTGTTGCGCTTGGCCGGACGCCAGGTACCGGCGCTGAATGAAGACTTCGTAGATCTCATTCCGAGCAACGATGCGACCGCCGACGCCGAGCTGATTGCCGATGAACGCGATCGCGAACTTTGGGAACTTGTCACCAGCTTGCCCGCTCGGTGCCAGATGCTCCTCTCCCTCCTCACGAACGACTCGCGCCTGAGCTATATCGAAATCGGCGAGTCCCTGAGTATGCCGACGGGCAGTATTGGCCCGACTCGCGGCCGTTGTCTCGAACATCTCCGTCGTCTGGCGGCAAGTCGAGGTATCCATCTCGACGACGCGCGCTCTTGATTTTGGCGCAACCCGCGAAGACATCGAATCCGCGAAGTCATCGCGTGGCGCGCAACGCTCGTCGTCCGGGGGACGACACGTTGGCGAGCGGAAGGTCGATGCGAGCGATGGACAACGAGTATGCGGGCGAAGTCATATTGCGCCAGCCTCCAGCGCTTGTCGTGAAGGCGGCGGAATACGCGATTCGCAAGCGACCGACGGCCGATGTGCGCAAGACCGATTTGGTCTTCGACTCGCTCGCACACCCCGACCTCTTGCGCGGCGCTCCTCGCGTTCTCGTGTTCAGCTGCGACGCATTCGACGTCATGTTGACCATCGCCGCGGAAGCACGCGGCAATCGCGTCACGGGCACCGTCCTCGGAGACACCGACGCGCTCGTCATCGCGATTCGACGTCCGACGCGCGCGACGATCGCCGTGCCGGCGACGTGCGACGGCCTGCTCGCGCCGACGCTCGTGCCCAAAGGCACGGGAAGCGTCTACGCGCGTGCGTTGAGCGACGGCCGGATCTGGCAGTCGGATTGGCTCACGCTGTAGCGGAACCGCCTCGAGCGCTCAGCTCATCTCACAGCCGTCGGCGTCGCGGCGATTCGCGTGCTCGCCTTCGTCGGGAGACGTTCGTGCCCGCCGGTCGAACGCATGGCGCGCGGCACTGACAACCCGTTCGGGAACCGGATCGACGCGTTTCATCAACGCGTCGATTTCCGCTTCGAGCGGGTGACGCTTGTTCTGCTCACCGGTGTCCTGTTCGGACGGTGGCTTCGCGTTCACGAGCATCGGGTCCCGAGGACCATGCGACGACATTACGCGCATCGGAACACTTCGCGGTTGCTTTCCGCCCACCTGTATGTATCTGGGCGGGCGCAGCAGACTCATTTTTAACAGTCCGTTCGCGCGCTGCGCGCGCGTTCACGCGGCCGGTCAGAGCCACGAATTGGAAAGCGCACTCGAAGCCGGCGTGTCGACGCGAACATCAGCGGCTGAACCGAAATGACGAACGCGAGGTACGTGTGACTGGAGTTGTCGCAGGAGACTTGTTGGAGCGGGCGAGCCGAGTCGCAACGAAAGCGGCGGGCCCCTTTGCCGACGACGTCGACGCCGAAGCGCGATTCCCGAGTGAAGCCATGGAAGCGATTCGGAGCGAAGGGCTCCTTTCCGCGCTCGTCCCGCGCGAGCTCGGCGGTGCCGGCGCGACGATCACAGAAGTCGCCGAGGTGACAAGAACGCTCGGCGAACACTGTTCCTCGACCGCGTTGATCTTCGCGATGCACCACATGCAGGTCGCGTGCATCGTGCGCCACGGGCACAACGAAGTCCTGCGCGACTTTCTCGTCGAACTCGCTGAGTGCCAATACCTGCTCGCGTCGGCGACGACGGAGCTCGGTGTCGGTGGCGATATCCGAACCAGTCTCTGCGCCGTCCAGCGCTCCGGGCGCAGGTTCGTGCTCGAAAAGCAAGCGCCCGTTCTTTCGTACGGCGCGCACGCCGATGCGATCATGACGACGGCGCGTCGCTCACCGGAGAGTGCCGCGGGCGACCAAGTGCTCGTTCTCTGCCGGCCTCCGGGCCTGACACTCGAGCAGACTTCGGAATGGGACACGCTCGGCTTCCGGGGCACATGTAGCCCCGGTTTCAAGCTGTTCGCCGAGGGTCCGGTCGCGAACATTCTGCCGGCTCCGTTCTCGGAGATTTCGGCAGTCACGATGACGCCGACCGCGCACGTGCTGTGGAGCGCGGCGTGGCTCGGCATGGCGACAGCAGCCGTGGAACGCGCGCGTCATTTCATGCGTGCGGAGGCCCGGAAAAAGCCCGGTGTCACGCCGCCGGGTGCGGCGCGACTCGCGGAACTCGTCGGATTGCACCAGGCGATGGTGGAGTTCGTCTCGGGATACGCACGCAAATACGAGGACGCGTACGACGACTACAGCGAGCTCGGCCGCATGAGCTTCGCGATCGCGATCAACAATCTCAAGGTGACCGCATCGCGGATGCTGATCGAGATCGTCGAGGGCGCGTTGTCGATCTGCGGGATCGCCGGCTACCGGCTCGATTCACCGCACAGCATGGGTCGTCTTCTGCGCGACGCAATCGGCGCGAGCTTGATGGTCAGCAACGACCGCATTCTCGGGAACACCGCGCAGATGCTGCTCGCCGCCAAAGAGTCGTAAGAACGACCGTCGGTTCTAGTACGCACCCTTGCGCAGCAGCACGACCGGAATGGTCTTGGCGACGATGGCAAGGTCGGTCAGCAGCGACCAGTTGTCGACGTAGTAGAGGTCGTAGCGCACGTAGTCGTCGAACGAACTCGTGCTTCGTCCGTTGACTTGCCACATGCCGGTGATACCGGGCTTCACGCTCAACCGGTTCGCAAGTTCGTCGCTCCACGCTTCGGCCTCGCTCGGCAACGCGGGACGCGGGCCGACGATGCTCATCTCGCCTCGCAGCACGTTCCACAGCTGCGGCAACTCGTCGATCGACGTGGAGCGCAAGCGGCGCCCGACCCGCGTGACACGCGGGTCGTCGCGCATCTTGAACAACGGGCCGTCGGCCTCGCTCATGTTCCGGATGTTCTCGAGCATCGCTTCCGCGTCGGGAACCATCGTGCGGAACTTCAGCACCTCGAATGACTTGCCGTCCTTGCCGACGCGCTTTTGCCGGAACAGGACGGGCCCGCGGGAGTCGCGCTTGATGGCGAAGGCGGCGAACAGCAGCACCGGCGACAGCATGATCAGCGCACCACCGGCGAGGGCGACGTCGAAGGCGCGCTTGGCGGCCGCGCGCCAGCCCGATCGCCGCACCGGCTCGACGTGCATAACGGGACGACGACCGAGGGGCCGGGCAATCAATCGGTCCGCCGAGATGTCGACGAGACCGGAAGTCAGCTCCACGTGATATCCGAGCTCCATCAGCTCACGCGTGAGCCGGTTTGCGAGGGGGACGTCGACCGCGCTCGTCGCGATGACAACGCCGGACGCGTCGTACTCCCGAACGATGTCGACGGCCTCGTGCCAGTTGCCGAGCACCGGGACCGGCGGTACGACCCCATAAGCGGTGCTGCACTCGAGCAGCCCGACGGCGTCGTACCCGAGCGCCGGGTGTTCCTCGAGCATCCGCACAACGGCGATGGCTTCGGGATTCGTGCCGATGATGACGACCCGGCGCTGCAAATGCCCCTTCTGGCGGGCCTGGCGAAACACGATGCGCGCCGCGCAGCGCTCGATGACGACACCGACGACGGCGACGCCGAAGGTGAGCACGATCCAGACGCGGGTGATCGTCGCGTTCACCAGCACCCCGACGAATGCCGTGCACGCGGTCGCGGTCGCGACGGCGGCCACGATCCGACGAACTTCGGCCGTCACGCTCGAGACCGCTGCGGCGGTGTACAGCCGTTGCTGGGCGAAGATTGCGATCCAGACCGGCAGGGCCAAAACGGCGGGCAGCAACAGCAGCTGCGGCGCCTCGCGGGTGCCGAGATGGCTTCCGATGACGGCGGCGATCGCCATGGCGAGCGCGATGGTTACGACATCGGCCGTCACGATGGCGGCCTTGGCAACGCGCGAGCCCCGAGGGGGGCGGTGCCGCTCGAGCTCGCGCTGACGGAACGGCGCGGTGCCCAAATTGAAGCGGGCCCTGGCCGAGACGGGTAGCTCCATCTCTTCCAACGCGTCCGAGCGCACGCGAATTGCGTCCAACCAGGGTCCTCCTTCTCCCTACCCCCCGGGAGAAGAGGCGCCCGCACGGCCGTACGTACCTGTTTGTTGTTCGCTCTCGAAGCGTTCGGCCGATCGAAACGTCCGCTTTCCCCGACCGACAACCGCGAAACACCCTGTGACATCTGTCGCAGTTGTTCATCATCGCGACACGCGCGCCGATGATCTGCCGTTCACCTGTATGGGGAATGCTTTGCGAGTTGCAGGGGAACGGCACGGATGCGCTTCACCCGGAAAAACGTCGGCTCGACGTCGCCACCGCGACCGAGTGACGCCGCGGTCGCGGAGGTGCGCCGCATCGAGGCCGAGCTTGCGGAGGTGGCCGAGCGCGCGTCGGCATCGTCCGTCCCGCGCCACTCGGGCCGATTGCTCGGCACGCTCCTGGTGACCCGCGGCTATCTCGTCCAGGCCGAGCTCGACTACGTGCTCAAGCGGCAAACGGAAACAGGCCAGCGCATCGGCGCGGTCCTGCTCGACCTCGACCTCGTCGACGAGCAAGCACTCATCGAACTCGTCGCCGAGCAGCTCCGGCTCGAGGTGTTCGACGAGAGCCGCGTTCCGGTCAACCCGCGGGCGGCACGGCGCTTGGCGGAAGCCGAAGCGCGCGGGCTCCACGCGGTTCCGATTCACGACTCGGCGTCATGGGTCGCGGTTGCCGTCGCCGACCCGACCCAGCCCGATCTCGTCGCCCAACTCGTGCGGCGATTGGGGCTCCCGGTGCGGCTCTACGTCGCGACGCGCGCCACGATCGCCGATCTCACGGACCGCATCTATCGAACGGACGCCATTCGGTAGTGCAAGAAGACCAGTCCGGACGCGAATCGGCGTTCGGCGACGAGTTGCAGGTCGACGTGGTGACCGTCGTGCGGCAGCCAGGATGTGCCGCCCCCGAGGATCACCGGCCGAACGAACTGGTACATATCGTCGACGAGGCCGGCACGCAGCGCGTGGGCGGCGAGATTCGGTCCGCCGATGCTGACCGTGCGATCGGCTTTCAGCGCGCGCACGGCGTCGGCATCGAATGACCGCTCGAGCCGCGTCCGCGCCGTTGTCACGTCGTCGGCTTCGAGCGTGGTCGAGTAGACGATCTTGTCGATGCCGCGCCAGATGTCCTGGTACTCGCGCATGACGGCGTCGTCGTCGTCGAGCGTCTCCCACACCTGCATCGTCTCGTACATGCGCCGCCCGAACAGGTACGTGTCGACCCGGCGTTCTTGCTCGTTGAAGAACGCGTGCTCTTCTTCGGTCGGCACCGAGAACTCGATGCTCCCCTGCGCGTCGTTGACGTAACCGTCGAGCGACGTGCTGATGCTGTAGCTCAGCGATCCCATGTCCACCTCGTGGGCGAGCCCGCGAAGTCGTTTTCGAGGAGCCCGAACGCAACCGCGGGCGTGAAGCGGAACGTGCGGTTGACGGCGGGATCTTGGAACGACACGTCGTAGTTCGTGCCGTACTTCTCGTTCATGATCGCGACGGCGTGCGCGATCGAATCCGGATCGGTCAGCAACGCGACGGTTCCCTCCATGATCACGGGGTTGAGCGCATCAGCGGTCGTGATCGTGCAGCGCGGATCGGCGACGAGATTGCGCGACTTTCGCGACCCGTTGCTCGTCGAGAACCAGAGCGCGACGCCGTCCCAGGTGCCCCACACCGGCATGACGTGCGGCCGGCCGTCGGGCCACGCCGACGCGAGCCAAAAGTCGTGCGCGGCGCGCAGCCGTTCTTCGGCCCACGCCCAGGGCAGCAATCCCGAACCTTCGTCGGCGGGCAACGTGCCGTAGCCCGGCATGTACGGGCGCGACGCTTCCATCACGACCCCCCGAAGTTCGGTTCCCGCTTCTCGCGGTGCGAGTCGAGGCCTTCGCGCGCGTCGGGGCCGCCGAAACCCAAGAACTCGTACGCGAGCGACGCGTCGAAGATCGCCGACTGCGATCGATACCAGTTGTTCAACGTGTGCTTGGTCAAGCGGATCGCGGCCTGCGCGCCCGCACTCAACCGCACGGCAATGTCGAGCGCGGTC
Organism: uncultured Actinomycetes bacterium; assembly: GCA_963841195.1. GTDB lineage: Bacteria > Actinomycetota > Acidimicrobiia > IMCC26256 > PALSA-610 > CAWJBX01. Next base: position 94,908 of record CAWJBX010000013.1, read on the forward strand.
GATTGCACGAGCTCGTCGTCGACGCACAACGAAACCAGACCGATGCGCTCGGCTTCTTCACCCGTCAACGTGTCGCACGTGAGCAAGTAGTACTTCGCTTTCGCCATCCCGCACAGCAGCGGCCAACAAATCGCGGCGTGGTCGCCGGCCGCGACACCAAGCCGCGTGTGCCCGTCGATGATGCGCGCCGTTCGCCCGACAACAGAAACGTCGGCAAGCAAGCCCGCAACGAGCCCCGCACCTACAGCCGGACCGTGCATCGCCGAGACGATCGGCTTCGAACAGTTGATGACGTTGAACACGAGGTCGCGCGCTTCGCGTAACACGCGTTCGCGAGCGCGGTAGTCGTCGATGATGGCGTCGACGAGATCGAAACTCCCGCCCGCCGAAAACGCTTTCCCGGCCCCTTGCAACACCGCGACGTTCACGTCGGGGTCGCGATCGACGGCGAGCCACACGTCGGCGAGCTCGGCGTGGACGTCGGCGTTGACCGCGTTCAGGCCGGGCGCGTCGAGGGTGACGCGCAACACGTGCGGCGCAGGCGTGTCGAACCGGAGGTGCGGAAACTGCGCGTAGGGATCGGGCACGCGCCCGACGTTACGCGCAGTTAGTGCGAGCGCGAGATCTGCGAAGCAGCGACGTCGCTCTGACGCGCGGTGTGGCCCGACACGATCCAGGTCGGCTCGCCCTCGGCGGTCTCCGGGCCGGGAGTTATCCGCGTGATGATCCAGCGCCGCTGCTCACGTTCGAAGACGCTGCGGGCGGCCCGGATCGTGTGCAGCTTGCGCACGAGGTCCGGATCACTGGTTTCGAAGATCTGCTCCTCGCGCACGAATATTCCATCGGCGCGCGCGGGGCCCGCCTTATTGCCTTGTGCACAAGGTCATACTCGGTGGCCGCTGGGGTTGCCGGTCGAGGCGTGACCGGTGCCACTCGTGGCCGGGGTCCACTGCGACCACGGCAACGTCCAGTCCATGACCCCGTGGTCGCCGGGCGCCGGGCCCCGGGGCGTCCCGAGCACCTCGACGATGTCACCAACTCGCGAGAACGCCATGAACGTGGCCGCGTTGTCGGGCGCCAAGTTGATGCAGCCGTGCGAAACGTTGGCATGACCTTGGCTGCCGACCGACCACGGCGCCGCGTGCACGTATTCGCCGCTGTCGGAGATGTGCACGTCGTCGTAGACGAGTTCGTCGTAGCCGTCGGGCGAGTTGACCGGCACGCCGTTCGACGACGAGATCATCCGCACGACGCTTTCGCGATCCATCACGATGTGCGTGCCGCCCATCGTCGGGAGGTCTTCCCGCCCCGCGCTGATCGGATACACCGCGATGACATGGCCGTTGTCGCTCACGCTCATCTCGTGCGTCTGCACGTTCGCGATCGAGACGTGCGCGTCGCCGATCGAGAACTGCGAACTCAGTTGGCCCGCACCCCAGTTGCCGTTGCCCGCGTTCCAGCCGTCGAGGTTGCCGGTGACGGTGATGTGTTCGCCGGGCGGCCAGTACGTCTCGGGACGGAAGTGCAGTTCCTTGTTGCTGAACCAATGCCAGCCGCCGGCGACCGGGACGGACTCGTTCACCTGGAAGTGCGAGAGCACCGATGCCTGCGCGCCGGCGTCGGAAATGAAGTGGTCGAAGTGAATGACGATCGGTTGACCGATGCCAACCGTCAGATTGTCGTCGGGGAAGATCGACGCGGTGACCGCCGGGCCCGGCAGGCCCATCGTGTGGAACGTCGACGACTGCTGAATGACGATGCCGTTCGGACCCGAGATCGTTGCGGCAATGGTGTACGCGGTGTTCGGCGTCAGTCCCGCGCCGTTCGAGATCCAGTGTTGGGCCGGCGTGTCGATCCCGCCACTCACCCCGTTCGTTCCACCGGTGACGACCACGCCGATCACGTGTCCCTGCTTCGCGGTGACAACGACGTGCGCGTCGAGCGCAACGTTCGTCGCGTCAGTTGCGGGCGAGAACGTCACCGCGCTTTGTAAGGCGGCGCGTTGTTCTTGAATCGTCGGACCCTGGGGACGGTCGTCACTCTTGGAGTGACTTGCAGAAGAGCGCGCGGCACCCGCAACTGTTACTGCAATGCCGGCACAGAGCACTGCGACCACAACGACCGCAATTGCTCCGCCCGACCAGTGGTGCCACTTCCGACGCACGTGGGTCCCTCGATCGATCGGCACCCACGCTACGGCTCGCGCGCGCCCTTTAGCACGTCGGGTGCGAAAAACCGGGGATAGGGCAAGTGGCCCGCCTCGTCCGGAGCGGACAAGCTGTACGCATGAAGCCGATCGCGTTCATCTGCGCCATGCCGATGGAGCTCACGCCGCTGACAAACAAACTGGGGCTCCACGAGGTCGAACGCGATGGTTTGGCCATCTCCGAGGGGAAGCTGGGCGACCGCGACGTCGTCGCGATCGTCACCGGGATGGGTCCCGAGTTCGCGCGTACCGGCACATCCCAGTTGCTCGACGCGGTCACCCCGGCCTGGGTCGTGTCGGTCGGCATCACGGGTGCGCTCGAGAACGAGACGCCGATCGGAACGCTGGTCCGGCCCGAGTTCGTCGTCGACTCGGCAAGCGGCCGGGAGCACGCGCCCGCCCCGCTCGGAGCGGGTGCGCCCCAAGGCAAGATGTGGACGACGAACGGGCTCACCACCAAGACCGAAGATCTGACCCGGCTGCGCGGGATGGGCGTCGTCTCGCTCGACATGGAAACCGCGGCGATCGCCGACGTCTGCGAGGCGCGCAACGTTCCCTGGTCGGTGTTCCGTGTGATCAGTGACCGCGCCAGCGACGGTTCGATCGACCAAGAAGTGTTCGAGATGTCGAACATGGACGGCACACCGAACCGCGAGAAGATCGAGAAGTTCTTTCGCGAACACCCCGAGAAGGCCGCGCTGATGGCCGAGCTCGGAAAGCAAGCGACCGCAGCTGCCGACGCGGCGGCCGACGCCGCCATCGCGGCGTGCGCGCACATACCGGTGTGACAGTCGCGTTCGTACTTTCGGGCGGCGCAAGCCTGGGCGCGGTCGAAGTCGGCATGCTCATGGCGTTGCGCGAGCGCGGCATCGCCCCCGATCTCATCGTCGGCACGTCGGTCGGCGCACTCAACGGTGCGTGGCTCGCGGGCCATCCCGATGCCCCGCTTGACGAGCTCGCCGACATCTGGACGAAGCTGCGCCGCCAGGACGTCTTCCCGCTCGCGCCGGTGCGTGGATTCCTCGCGTTCACCGGGCGGGGGCGCAGCCTCGTGCCGTCGACGCACTTGCGCGCGCTCATCGAACATCATCTGACGTTCGACCGGTTGGAAGACGCGCCGATCCCGATGCACGTCAGCGCGGTGAACGTGTTGAACGGCGACGAAGTGTTGTTCTCGCGCGGTTCGGCCGCGGCGACGATTCTCGCCAGCGCCGCGATTCCGGCCGTGTTCGATCCGGTGGTCATCGACGGCGTGCCGTACATGGACGGGGGCGTCGTCGACAACACGCCGATCTCCCACGCCGTCGCGCTCGGCGCCGACGTGGTCTGGGTGCTCTGCGCGGGCTACCCGTGCGCGATCGACGCGCCGCCGAACGGCGCGCTCGCCATGGCGTTGCACGCGCTGTCGTTACTCGTGCATCAGCAACTCGCCGACGACATCGAACGTTTCGAGCCGGTCGTCGAACTGCACGTCATCCCGCCGCTTTGCCCGTTGCGGGTTTCACCAACCGACTTCTCGCAGGGCGGCGAGTTGATCGCGCGGGCGCACGAAGCCGCAGCCGCGTGGCTGGCGAGTGCGCCGGCGACGCAGGGACAAGCCGCGTTGCTTGCGCCGCACGAGCACTAAGTCGTCGCGGGCGTCGCGGTCGTTGCGATCGCCGCGTTAGCCCGACGGGCCGAATCGCTCGACGCGAATCGCGTCGACAGGCACGCCGAGTTCGACGAGCAAATGGCTCGCGGCATCGGCGAACGGAGGCGAACCGCACACGAACGCGGTCGTGTCGAGATACGACTTCGGGATGTCGGAAGCCGCAAGGCGACCGGGAGGGCGCTCCGTGCCCGGCGGCGCCGCACGCGTGTAGATGACGTCGGTCTGCGGGCCGTTGATCTCGTCGGCGTAATAGAGATCGCCGGGTGTGCGCACGGAGACGACGAGGCGCAGCGCGTCAGCGTTCCCGTTGTTGCGCGCCAGGCGCAGCATCGACATCAGCGGGACCACGCCCGAACCGCCACCGAGCAGCAGCGCGCGCGACGTGCCGTCCCACACAAACCAGCCGCCGATCGGGCCCCGGATCTCCAACGTGTCGCCGACTTCGAGCCCGTCGTGCAGGAACGTCGACACCTCGCCGTCCTCGAGTCGTTCGACGGTGAACTCGAGTTCGTTCGAATCGTTCGGCGCCGACGCGACCGAATACGAACGCGTGGCGGTGTAACCGTCGGGCGCCGTCAAACGGATCGTGTAGTGCTGGCCCGCCCGAAAGTGCGCAGGTTCGGGAACCTGCACGCGAAGGGTCTTCGCGGTCGGGGTTTCGTCGCGCATTTCGACGACCTTCGCGTTCTGCCATTCGAGATGCGCGGGCATGGACCTTGTTTAGTCGCCTTGATAGCGCTCTTCACGCCACGGGTCACCGTGGTTGTGGTAGCCGTACTGCTCCCAAAACCCGGGTTCGTCGTGGTCGAGCAGGCGTAGACCGGCTACCCACTTCGCACTCTTCCAGAAGTAGAGATGCGGCACGAGCAGGCGGGCCGGGCCACCGTGTTCCTTGGCGAGGGGCGCGCCCGCGTATTCGAACGCGACCCAAGCTTTGCCGTCCCGCACGTCGGCAAGCGGCAAGTTCGTCGTGTATCCCGTGTGACAGAACGCGACGATGTGCGTGGCGCTGGGCTTCACGCCCGCCGCGTCGAGCAGCGTGTCGACCGAGATCCCGCCGAACGTGACGTCGTGTTTCGACCACGTCGTCACGCAGTGGATGTCGCCGTGATAGTCGGAGTGCTGCAACGCCTGGAATTCGTCCCAGGTCCAGCGTTGGGGCCGTTCGACCAGACCTTCGACCGCGAACGACCACTCCGCGGTCTTGAGGTCGGGGGTGACTTCGGCCGTCAGCACGGGCCACGAGTCGCCCACGTCGTATTGCCCGGGCGGGAGCCACGAGGCCCGTACTCGCGATTCACGACCCATGAATCCACGTGTGAAGTTCGCCATGCGCGAAACCTACCCGCTCCGCCCGAGCACCTGAACGGATCGGGATGACAAGCTGGAGCCGTGGCTGCACCTTCGAGGCACGGTGTCGTTTTCTCTTCACTGACATCGAGGGCTCGACGCGCCAGTGGGAGCACGACACCAACCGGATGGCCGACGTGCGGGTGACGGGTTCGCCGCCGTGTTCGCGAGCGTCGCCGAGACGACGCAACGAAATTACGACCGCACGCGCGGCCGGCGCGCGACGCTGTGAAAGAAAATGTCGCGATCGGGACGGGCGACGTTGTGAAGCTCGGACTGCAGCATCATGAACTCGTCGCGATCGATCGACCATTCGCCGCGCGTGAGCTCTTTCATCCGACCGAGCAGTGCATGCAACCGTTCGAGTTCCGCACCGCTGAACGCGGTCGCATTGCGATTCACGGGCCGGGAGCGTAGAGCCGCTTTCAAGACTCGACCAGCGCCGCGAACTGTGACGAGTTTTCGCAGGTCAACCGGGTGGGCGCTAGCAGGCTCGAACTGCTGACCCCCTCCTTGTAAGGGAGGTGCTCTACCAACTGAGCTAAACGCCCCGGACGGGGAAGTCTAGAGGGACCAGCTGCGGCGCAGACCCGGCGGTGCCAAGCTGTCCGCATGACCGAGCGGGTGCGTTATAAGACGCTCGTTGCCGACAGTGCCCGGTGGGACGGCTTTGCGCTCCGGGCCGACGACATCGTGATCAGCACACCACCGAAGTGCGGCACGACGTGGATGCAGATGATCTGCGCGCTGCTCGTCTTTCAAACGCCGGATCTCGACCGGCCGCTCGACATCATCTCGCCGTGGCTCGATATGCAGACGCGTTCACGCGACGAGATCGTCGCCGACCTCGACGCGCAGACACACCGCCGCATCATCAAAACGCACACGCCGCTCGACGGACTGCCGCGTCGCGACGGCGTGACCTACGTCAGCGTCGGACGCGATCCGCGCGACGTCGCCATCTCGTGGGAACACCACATGAAGAACATGGACATCATCAAGTTGTTCACCGCCCGCATGAACGCGATTGGGCTCGACGACATCGCCGACCAGCTCGCCCAGGGCCCGCCCGACTTCGGCGAAGGCATCGTGTTCTTCCAACGCTGGGTCGACGACGATGCTCCGGTGACTGAAGCCACCAACCTGGCGTCGACGCTGCACCACTTGCAGACGTTCTGGGACGAGCGCGACGCCGACAACATCGTTTTGATGCACTACGACGACATGACCTGCGACCTCAACCGCGAAATGCGCCGCCTCGCCAACGAACTCGGCATCACCGTTGACGACGCCCGCTTCCCCGCGCTCATCGCGGCGGCCGGCTTCGAAGAAATGCGCGGCCGCGCCAACTCGGTCACGCCCGAGTCGTCGTCGGACATCTGGGTTGACAACACCGCGTTCTTCCACGCGGGCACGAGCGGGCAGTGGCGCGCGCTACTCGGTCCCGACGACCTCGCGCATTACCAAGAACGGGTCGCGTCGCTCACGAAGCCCGACTTCGCGGCGTGGATACACAACGGCGGGAAGGTCGCCTCCCAGGGATGATGACCAAAGTCCCTGGTTCGCTCGGGGCCGCCGGCGCACGATCGATTCATGGCGCTGAACGTCTTACTCGTCGAAAGCAAGCCCGGTGTCGGGCGGTTCGCAGCCGACGATCTGCATACCGCCGGGCATCACGTGGTCAGGTGTCACGACGGGGACGATGCATTCCCATGCAAGGGCATTCGTGATCCGTCGGCCTGTCCACTGCGCAGCACCACAGTCGATGTTGCGCTGCTCGTGCGCGACGACGTGCGCATCAAGCCGACGCCTTACGAAGACGGCGCGCGCTGCGCACTCTTTCAACGCGTTCCGCTGTTGGTAGCGGGCGAAGCAGCGCTCTCGCCCTACGGCGACGTCGCGGCGGCGACTGTCACTCCGCAAACCAACGTGGTGGCTGAATGCGAGCGGGTCGCCGGGCAAGCCGTCGCTGACCTGTCGCGCTGCGCCACCGAACGGCTCGTCGCGATGTTCGGTCCGGCCGCAGGCGAATGCGTGGTCACACGCGAGAAGGGCAGGCTTCGGGTGAGCGTGCATGCCACCTCGGCGCTCTCACAACGCGACCGCTCACGTGCGTCGGTGCGCATCGTTGCGGCACTCCGCGAGCTCAATCCTTTCGCGGCGGGCATCGACGTGTGCTTTGCTCCCTAAGTGGCGGAAACGTGCGCGCAATGCGGCTTCGACGGCAGCCGCTACAACGACGCGGCACTGACGGCTGCAATTCGCGATCTCGGGCCGCGTTGGCAAGAGCTGCTGGCGTCGGCGGGCACGGAACTGCGGGCGCGGCCGGCACCGGGCGTCTGGTCGGCGATCGAATACGGCGCGCACACTCGTGACATCACCGCGCTGCACGCGTGGGCCGTCGAACAAGCGTTGACCGGCCGCGAGCCTGCAATACCGGCCGTTGCCGCCGGGCTCGCCGACGCGGCGGCCGCGACGTACAACATCGCCGATCCCGCCGAGGTCGGCGGCGCGATCGCAGAGCACACGAGCCGGCTCGCGTCCATCGCCGAAGACGCGCAACCGGGCGCCTGGGCCTACGGATTCAAGATCGGCGACAACCGCATGGACGTGCGAGCGCTGCTCGAACACGCGCTGCACGACTCGAGGCACCACGTCGACGACGTCGAACGCGGGCTCGCGCAGCTGCGGGCGCGCTAGAGATCTTCTTCCGACACGACGTCGACACCTACGGCCCGTAACGCCTCGGTGGTCGTGCCGGCCGATCCGCAGGACGGGCTGCGCGCCTTCATCACGGCACGCCGGGCACCAACCGCGTGCGCGAGTTCGACGGCCGCGTCCGCGCCGCGCTCATACTCGTCGGTGACGTCGTCGCCTTCGACGTTGACCACGCGGTCGCCGACGCGTTCGGCGGCCGGACGCGGCGTCGACAGTCCGCCGCAGACTTCGGGACAGATCGGAATGAGACGATGTGTCTCGCCGAGCGTTTCGACTGCTGCGCGTCGTGAGTGCCCGCCCTCGTGATTGCACGACGTGCCCAACAGACACGCCGACACGAGCACCGTCTCCCGTTCTTGCGCCATATGACGACCGTAGCGGGCGCCGTTTGCCGCAAGAACGGGGGAACATCGAGCAGCTGCGCCGCCTGCGGGCAGACCGGGACTCGCTTGGTGGTCGTGCGGCGGGGGGACGTCCCGCACGACCGACGTTGTCCCGGTCCGCCGCTTTGCAGACGGGCCGCAGTGCGTGCCGTTGCTCAAGCGCCGGATCTCAGGCGCTCTGGGCTTCGGGCACTTCCTCGGGACGCACCTTCGGCGGACGTCCCCGCTTGCGCTTCTGGGCGACGATCTTGCCGTTCACGAACAGCTCGCCGCCCCACACGCCCCACGGCTCGCGCCGCATCCTGGGCGCCCTCGAGGCAGGTCTCCTTCACCGGGCACTCCAGGCAGAACGCCTTGGCCGCGGCGATGTCGTCGAGCTGCTCCGAGAAGAACAGCTCGGTCATCGACCCCGTGCCGTCGTTGCAGCGCGCGAGGTCCTGCCAGTCGGGTTCTCGGATCTCGGTCTCGGTTGTCGCTCTCGAAGGCTGGATGGCGAACATCGCCGATCACTCCCCGTTTTCTCGTCGTTTCGTGTCGTTCGTCGTCGTCTGGTTGGTCGGTCGGTTCGTGTCGGTTGGTCGGGGCCGGACAAAGAGAAAGGCCGCCGGGTTGCCCCGACGGCCTCGTGGATGCTCCCTGTGTAGCGGCTGCTACGGATGGGACACCTCGAGGCGTCGGGGTCGACCGTGCTTCGCCGCCGTTGGCGTACCGAGCGAGAGTCGGCGACCAGGGCGCAAAGACGACCGAGACCGGGCACGGCTGGAAGGCACGCACGCGCGCGTTCCCGGCCATGTCGATTGGCCTGGAGTTGCGGCTCATACGTGCCGGTCGTCATTCCGCGCGCGCCTTTCCCGTCGAACATTCGGAGCGTTCATCCGACCATGATGCGGTCGGCCCCGTCAAATGATTTTCCGACTCACGGCCTGAGATCAGGCTGTTCGGCTGGATGCAGCGCGATCTCGAGGAGAACTGCGTGGACGGCGGGCGGCGCGGCCAGGATGTTCCCGACTGCGCAACCAGGCCCGGTCGTCGCCGTCCCAGTCGGTGACGACCCCGCCCGCCTCGCGCACGATGAGGCCGCCCGCGGCGACGTCCCACGGGCCCGAGGCGCAGCTCGAAGTAGCCGTCGAACACGCCCTCGGCGCGTCCAGCACAGGTCGAGGCTCGCGCCGCCGACCCGGCGGAGGTCCTCGAAACGCCGCAACGCGGCGGCGAACATCCGCTCGTAGCGGGCGAGCAGCTCTTTGCGCCGGAACGGGAAGCCGGTCGCGACGATCGCCTGCTCGGGTGCCCGCTCGCTCACGTGCAGCGGCCGGCCGTCGCGGAACGCGCCGACCCCCTGCGCGCCGCGGAGAACGTGCGGTCGAGCAGCGGCGCGTGCACGACACCGACGCACCGGCACGCCGTCTGCGATCAGACCGATCGAGACGCCGACCGCGTCGAAACCGTGCAGGAAGTTCGACGGTGCCGTCGAGCGGGTCGACGAGCCAACCGGTGTCGAACGTCGTCGCCGCCGGCTTCCTCGCCGAACACGGGCAGCCCCGCTTCGCGCGTCGAGGATCTCGCGGATCGCTTGCTCGCTCGCAAGGTCGACTTCGCTCACCCAGTCGCCGGGCGCCTTCTCGCGGACATCTTCGACGCGCCGAAGTAGTTCCGCGCACGATCATCGCCACCGGCGCGCGCGGCTCGTTCGGCAGCTTCGAGCAGCGCGCGGTAGTCGAGCGTTGCTCATACGAGACTGCAGGCTCCAGCGCGTCGGCGAGTTCGGGCGTGCCCGCCGCGATGAGCTTGGCGGCGCGCGTCGAAGTCGTCGGTGACGAGCGCGCGTCGCTGCCCGTCGCGCACGACCGCGCCCGCCTCGAGGCAGTGAGGTAGCCACCGAGGTAGTCCCACGGCGCGTGAACGACCCGCTGTCGAGGATGCCGTCGAGACCACCGGCCGCAACGTCGCACAGTCCGAGCGCGACCGATCCGAGAATGCGGAACTGCTTCCACGGCGATCGACTGCTTGGGCCAGTAGCCGAGAGGTGCACCATCGCGTCTTCGAGCGCGTCGTCGTTCGACGGCTTGCAGGCGCTACGCCGTCGCGGAACGCTCCCCGCGCCGCGCACCGCGGTGACGCAGACGCCGGTCGCCTGGTTGACGACGAGCCCGGCGAGCGCGCCGTCGGCGTCGAGCGCGCAGATCGACGTCGCCCAGTACGGGATGCCGCGCGAGCAGTTCGTCGAACCGTCGACGGGATCGAGCACCACCGTGATCGTCGGCGCCCGCGCGTTCGTGCACGCCCGATTCCTCGCTGACGATGCGCACGCGGCGCCGCGCCGAAGCACTCGCAGCGCGACCGCGTCGGCGACGAGATCGAGCGCGTACTGACCGGGTTTGCTCGTGCGGTCGCGGCGCTTGTCGGCCGGGATCTGCGCGACCGCGTCGCCGACGGCGCGCGCGCGTCGTGTCGAACAGTTCGAGCAGCGTCGTCGGGTGTCATCGGACGGGAACCACCTCGACGACCGCGTTGTAGTCGGGCACGCCCGAGATCGGCGTCGCGGCGCGTCGGCGACGAGCAGCGGGATTCGCTTCGGGAAAGAACGCCTGCACGTTGCCGGGCCGGATCGGCGCGAGGTGCACGCGCGCCCGCATCTCGCCGTGCGGCGACCGCACGAGCGACCGGCTCGCCGTCGCGCACGCCGAGCGCGGTCGGCGTCGGCTCGGCGCGACGAAGAGCGCGTCGCGGCCGGCGCCCGTCAGCGGATCGTTGTCTTCCCACACCATCGAGTTGAACTGCTTGCCCGCGGCGCGTCGAGAGCACGAACCGTCCGGCGCGGAACCTCGCGGGCGCGCGGCGGAACCACGCTGAACCGGGCCCGGCCGTCGGCGGTCGGGAACACGCCGCCCTCGCACAGGCGCGTCACCGCCGACCTGGATCGCGTCGCCCGTCTCGCGCAGTTTCTCGATGCCGGCGTAGGCGGGAACGACGCGCGCGATCTCGGCGCGGATCGCGTCAGCCGATCTCGCATCCGAACACGGTCGCGCGCTCGGGCCGGACGCGGCGGGCGACGTCGGCGAAGATCTGCCATTCGCTGCGCGCCTCGCCGACCCGCGGACCGGGGATCTCGGGACTGAACGCGACGCGCCGTTCGGTGGTGGTCGACGTTCCGCCGCCTTCTTGTTCGTAGCGCGTCGCCGCCGGCAACAGCACGACGATCTCGCCCGGGTCGACGAGCATCTGGTGGGTCAGCACGATGTCCTGGTGCACGCGCAGCGGCGCGCGGTCGAGCGCGGCGCGTGTGACGTCGGGCGCGGGCAGCACGTCGAGGAAGTTGCCGCCGCTCGACCACAGCACGTCGAGCTCGCCGCGCCGCGCGGCATCGACCATCGCGGCCGCGGTGAGGCCGGGCGTCGACGGCACGGCGAAGCCCCACTGCTCGCTCGAGCGCGGCCGGCCGATGCCGCGGTGATCGCGACCGCCGCCGGGAAACGTCGTGGCGTAACAGCCCATCTCCGCGCCGCCCTGCACACCCGAGTGGCCCGCGGATCGGCATCAGGCCTGCACCCGGCCGCCCGACGTTGCCGCGCGCGAGCCCGAGGTTCACGATCGCGCGCACGTTGTCGACGCCGGATCGTGCTGGGTGACGCCCATCGACCACACGAGCACGGCCGAGCTCGCCGCCGCGTACATGCTGCGCGAAGCGCGCCATGTCGGCGCGCGTCGCACCCGACGCGGCTTCGAGCGCGTCGAACGGCTCGTCTTCGAGCTCGGCGAGCACCGCGTCGAAACCGGTCGTGTGCTCGTTGATGAAGCCGACGGTCGACACCGCCGATCGCAAGCAGGTGCTTCAGCACGCCGTTGACGAACGCGACGTCGCCGCCGGTGTGAATCGCGAAGAACTCGTCGGCGATCTTCGTGCCGAACAGCGCGCTCTCGACGTTCGACGGCACCCAGTAGCGCTCGAGACCCGGCTCGCGAAACGGGTTGACGACCGCGATCTTCGCGCCGCGCTTCTTCGCGAGATACAGGTACTTCATGAAGACGGGCTGGGCGTTGGCGACGTCGGCGCCGAACAGCACGATGAGGTCGCTCTCGATCACGTCGCGGTACGAGCACGTCGTTGCCGCGACGCCGATCGTTTCCTTCAGCGCCGACGTCGACGGCGCGTGGCACACGCGGGCCGCGTTGTCGACGTTGTTGGTGCCGATGAAACGCGCATCGCCTTCTGCGCGACGTAGTACACCTCGTTGGTGATGCCGCGCGCGGTGAGGTAGAGGCCGACGCGATCGGGCGTGGTGGCCCGGATCCGCGTCCGCGATCACGTCGAGCGCGTCGTCCCACGAGACGCGCGTGAAGCCGCGCTCACCGCTTGCGCCGGACCATCGGATGCGCGAGCCGGCCGAGCTCGCGCAGTTCGCGCCCGTTCATGCGGCGGAGCGCGTCGACGTCGGCGAGCACGTCGGCGTCGATCGCGCGCGCGGTGTTGACCTTCAACAGATCGAGCCGCGTCGTGCACAGATGCACGCCGTTGATCGTCCAGTCGTGGAAGCCCGGCGACACCGAGCGCGCAGCCGTCGCACACGCCTTTGCGCAGGATGCGCCACGCGAACGGCAAGCTGCGCCGGTTGTCCCAGATCGTGTGCGCGATCGCGCCGTAGTGATGTCGGCTTCTGCTCGCCGATGCCGTTCGGCTTCCACCCGACCCAGAAGTCGCGCCGCGTGCCCGCCGCGGCTCTTGATGAGATCGTCCCGCGTTCGCGCCGCCGCGTTTCACGTCATCGGTCAGTCGATGCGTTCGGGATGCGTGTACACGTTGAACCGGCCGTCGCGCAGGAAGCCCGACGATCGTCTGGCCGAAGCTGCTCGGCCGCCGCCACCGCGAGGCTCGACGGCGCCGACACCGCGCACAACACGGCGATGCCCGCGACCGCGGCCTTCTGCACGAGTTCGAACGACAGCCGCCCCGAAACGAGCAAGACGTCGTTCGCGAGCGGCAAGCGCGCGATCGAGCAGCGCGTGGCCGATCAGCTTGTCGAGCGCGTTGTGGCGGCCGACGTCTTCGCGCACCGCGAGGAGCTCGCCGTCCGGTGCAAAGCGCGCCGCCGCGTGGAGACCGCCGGTCTGTCGCGAACACACGTTGATGCTGTTCGCAAGCCGTTCCGGCAGCGACATCACGAGCACGCTGCCGCAACCGTCGGGCCGGCACCCACCGGCTCGCAGCGCACTTCGACCTCGTCGAGCGCGGCCTTGCCGCAGATCCCGCACGACGAGTTCGACGAGGTAGCGACGCTCGCGCACGTCGTCGGCAACCGGCGTGACGCAGCCGGACGGTCACGACGTTGAACAGCTGCTCGCCGTCGCCGCCCAGGCAGTACGCGATCTGTTGGATGTCGTCGGCGGAGGTGCAGATGCCTTCGGTCAGGCAAAACCCGGCGGCGAGCTCGAAGTCGTTGCCGGGCGTGCGCATCGTGACGACGAACGGGCTCGGCTCTTCACCGGGACCGTGCACGCGCAGCTCGATCGGCTCTTCAGTGACAAGTGTGTCGGGCTTGCGCCGGCTGCCGTCGCCGTCGAACGCGAGCACTTGCACGGCCGTCGTCGGGCGGCGAATCGGCGCGTCGGAATTGCTCACTGCATTGATCCTACGAGAGGCCGAGACGGCGAAGATCGTCCGGCGTGTCGACGTCGGCCGTGCGGGCGACCAGCGCGGGATCGGTCAACGACGTGAAAGCAACCGACGCGAGCTCGGCCAAGCGGAAACCGCCGGCGGCCTGGGCTGCACACGCCGCGGCGATCGCGGCGCGCGACCAACGCGCGCATGCGTACTGGGCGCGGCCGTCGAGCACGGGCACGACACTTTCGGCACCCGGGGCATCGGCAAGAGCACGCACCAACGCGGTGTCGACCCGCGGCAAGTCGCACGAGAGCAGAACGACGGCGTTGGTCGTGTCCAGGGCATCGACGCCCATCAAGAATGCGGCGAGCGGGCCGGCGTGGCCGTCGTCGACATGCGGGAGTCCGCTCACGCCCGGACCCACTTCGACGACCGGATCACAAACTTCGGCGAGCACGCGTGCCGCCCGCGTCGCAAGCGGTTCACCGCCGATGACCATCGTCGCTTTGTCGGCTCCCATGCGCCGGCTCGCACCGCCGGTCAGGAGCACACCCGCGGCGGTCACGACTTCGGCGTGTCGGCCTCGGCCTCGGCCTCAACCATCTTGGGTCGACTCCGCGCTCCGCTCCCCTCCGTCGCGCTCCGCTCCCCTCCGTCCGCTGCGCTGTCGTCTCCCGTATCCGGCCGCAACGTGTAACCGACGACAACCCAACCGTTCGCACGCTTTTCGAGCATGACGTTGTTGCGCACGTGACTCGTTCCCGACGTCACACTCGTTACGACGAGCGCGGCTTGGTTGCCGGCGACCGTGGTATCGACGTGGATCACGGCGCGCTCGTGCTTCGACGGTGTGTGATCGCCGAGAACCGCGCGCTTGGCGTTGATAAAACGTTCGCGCCGCAATCCGTCGCGCATTTCGTCGCCCGAGAGGTCGTACAGCAGGCTGAAGTCGTGGTCGTCGTACGCCCGCTCGTACGCGATCGCGATGTCGGCCGCGCCGGGACCGGGTTCTTTGCCGATCGCGATCCACATGAAGAGCAACAACAAGAAGATGATCGACAGCGCGACGATGGTCGCGATCACTGCATGCCTTCGATCGCCCGTGCGAGGTCGAGATCGTTCTGCGTGAGACCACCCGCATCGTGTGTCGTCAGCGCGACCTTGACCTTGCGCCACCGGATATCGAGATCGGGGTGGTGGTTCGCCTTTTCGGCGGCGAAGCCGATCCGCACGACGAACGAGATTGCGGCCGGGAACGACGCGCATTCGTACGTTTTGACGATCTCGTCGCCGACGCGTTCCCAGCCTGAGAGCTGGGCGAGCCCGGCGTGCAGATCGGCGTCGGAAAGCACCGGCATCGCCTCCATTCAACTCCAGCGGCGGCGACGCGCCACACTCGGGGCGTGCCGCTCGACCTCCCCGACGCCGAAGCGCCCACCCGGGTGGAACTCGACCGCGAGCGCGGCCTCACGTTGGAGTGGCCCGACGGTTCCCACGCCGAGTTCACCCTCGACGAACTGCGACGCAATTGTCCGTGCGCCGAGTGCCGCGGGCTACGCGAACAAGGCCGCACGCCGGGGCCGGGCGCGCACGCACCCGTCCCCCTCACCGCGCTCGACGCCGAGCTCGTCGGCGGCTGGGGCCTATCGATCCACTGGAGCGATGGCCATCAGACCGGCATCTACGCGTGGAGCATCCTGCGCGCCTGGGCCGGCCTCGACTAACTGCGTTTGGACTGTTTCCGCCCCCATAGGGGCGCGTTCGGTCCAAACACGAGTTAGGCGGACTCGCGGCGCGACCAGCGGAAGCGGTGGTGCACCAGCGCCCGCACGATCTCGCCCGGCTGGGGGCGGGCGAAGTAGTAGCCCTGGCCGAGATCGCAGCCGAGCGCGCGCAGCTCTTGCAGCTGCAAGCTCGTCTCGATCCCCTCGGCCGTCACCGTGAGCCCGAGCGCGTGCCCGAGGCTGACGACTGCGGAAACAACGGCCGCGTCTTCGGGATCCTTGCCGAGCCCTTCGACGATTGACTGGTCGATCTTCAGCGTGTCGATGGGCAAAACCTTGAGGTAGCCGAGTGACGACTGGCCGGTGCCGAAGTCGTCGATCCCGACGCGCACACCGCGCTCGGCGAGCTCTTTCAAAACGCTCACTGCGAAGTCGTGATGCTCGACGAGCGCCGACTCCGTGACTTCGAGCACGAGCAGCGACGGGTCGAGCCGCGTCGCTCGCGATTGCCCCTTCGACAACCCGCACGAAGTCGGGATGCAACAGTTGGCGCGCTGAGACGTTGACGCCGACGGTCAACGGCTTGGCGTCGCCCGATTCCGACGCCCACTGCGCGGCCTGCGCGCACGCTTGCTGCAACACCCACGCGCCGATGGGCACGATGAGCCCGGTCTCCTCGGCAATCGGCAAGAACTCGTCGGGCGGCAAGAGACCGAGCTGCGGGTGCTCCCACCGCACGAGCGATTCGAAGCCGATGATCTCGGACCGCCCGAAGTGCACGACCGGTTGATAGTGCACCCGGAACTCGCCGCATACGAGGCCGCGCCGCAGCGCGCTCTCGATCTTCCAGGCGCCGGACTGTGCGCTCACGCATCGCTTCGTCGAAGACTTCGATCCGGCCCCGGCCGAGTTCCTTGGCCGCGAACACCGCAACGTCGGCGTCGCGCAACAAGCGGGCCGGTGTGTCGTCGCATCCGGTCGAAACCGCCAACCCGACGCTCGCGCCGATGAACACGTCTTCGCCCGACGAGAGCACGAACGCTTCGTCGAACACGGACCGCACCCGCCGCGCCAGTGTGACGACGTCGTCGGTGCGGTGGACGTCGTGACAGACGACTGCGAGTTCGTCACCACCGAGGCGCGCCAGGCGGTCACCCGGCGCGCAACACCCGGTCGACACGCCGCGCCGCAACCGAGAGGAGCTCGTCGCCTGCTTCATGGCCGAGACTGTCGTTGACGATCTTGAAGTGGTCGATGTCGAGCAGCACCAAGCCGACCGCCCGCGCTTCGTCGGTGGCGGCGATCGCGGTCGAAAGCCATTCGACGAGCATCACGCGGTTCGGCAAGTCGGTGAGCGGGTCATGCCGCGTGCGGTGCGCGAGCTCGTGCTCGAGCACGCGCCGGTCGGTCACCTCGTGCGCGGCGCCGAGCAACCGGCGGCAGACACCGTCGGTGTCGACGATCGGCGTCACCGAAACTGCGAGCGTGCGGCGCAAGTCGACCGCGCCCCAGTCGGACTCGATCGAGATCACGCGCAGTTCCCGCGCACAACGCGAAAACGCGCGCACGTGCGCGACCAACGCGTGCGCGGGCAACACCGAGCGAAGTTCGCCCTCCGACTCGACGTCTTCGCCGCTCGAATCGAGCAACTCGCGGTAGGCGCCGTTCGCGAACACGAAGCGGAAGTGGTCGTCGCCGTCGACGGCGACGATGAAGGCAGCGTGCGGCAGGAGCTCGAGCAACGCGGTGTCGTCGACAAGACCGGCCGGATGATGCAACGACGGGGCTACCACCAGCCGCCCCGGTTCGCCGCTCTTCCCGCCGCTTCCCTGCACTGATGACACTTCGCTTCTCCCCGTCGTCCCCTTCGATTCTCGGCAGGCAATGGGGCCACCTGAATGTCATCGGACGCGTTGAGACACATCAGGCAGAGGTCGCGCGGGAACCGGGCGGTAACCTCGGCGCATGACCTGCCCGGCGTGCGGCGTGCCGGTTCCGACTGGCGCACGCTTCTGCCCCGAGTGCGGGCAGCGCTTGGTCGCGGCACCCGACGAGCGGCGCATGGTCACCGTGCTCATGGGCGACCTCGTCGGCTTCACGACGATGTCGGCCGAAGCCGACCCTGAGCAGGTCAAACGACTCGTCGACGACAGTTTCGAGCGCCTCGTCCGTGACATCACCGCGTTCGGCGGGCGCCTCGACAAGATCGTCGGCGACGAGATCGTCGCCCAGTTCGGCGCCCCGGTTGCGCACGAAGACGACGCCGAACGGGCGGTGCGAGCCGCGTTGCAGATGCAGGCGACGATCGCGTCGCTCGCGCCCCGCCTCGGCGTCACGGTGCAGATGCGCATCGGCGTCAACACCGGGGAGGCCGTGGTCGGCGCAATGCGGGCCGGCGGCGAAGTCACCGTGATGGGCGATGTGGTGAACACCGCGCAGCGGCTCGAGACGATCGCGGCGCCCGGCGAAGTCATCGTCGGGCCGGCCACCTACACCGCGACGCGCGAGGTCATCGCCTACGACGCCCTCGGCCCCCAGGGTCTGCGGGGCCGCGACGAACCGGTCGAGGCGTTCCGCGCGACGACCGCGCTCACACCGCCGGGCCGCCGGCGCGCCCACGAACGGTCGCCGTTCCTCGGCCGCGATGCGGAACTCGGCGCGTTGGTGCACGCGGTCTCGATGTCCGCCCGCCAACGCCGCGCGCACTTCGTCTTACTTTCGGGCGACGCCGGTGTTGGAAAGAGCCGCCTCGCAACCGAAGCGACGAACCGCGCCGCCGCCGATTACGACGCGCTCGTCATGCGCGGCCAATGCCTTCCGTACGGCGACGCCAACGTGTACGGCCCGATCGCGGAAGCGCTGCGCGAACATGCCGGACTCGACGGCGACGTTCGCGACGCGTCGGTGCACGCCGCGGCCGCGGGCCGGGTGGCGCGCCTGCTCGACCTGCCTCAGGAAACGCCCGAGGTCGAGCGCGTCGTCGAAGGCCTCGTCTACATGATCGAAGGGGTGGCGCGTCCGGGCGTCGATCCCACTCGCGCGCGCGACGACGCGTTGCGCTCGGTGATCGCGTTCCTGGAAGGGTTGAGCGCGACCGCACCGGTCGTGCTCACGATCTCCGACGTGCACTGGGCAAGTGAAGAGGTCCTCGAACTCTGCGACCGCCTGCTCGAGCGTTTGCACAACCGCCGCTTCGTGCTCGTCGCCACAACGCGCCCCGGCCTCGAGTCGCACTGGACCTCGCGCATCGGGCGCCACAACGCACTGACGCTGCATCTCGAACCGCTCGACGAGCAGGCCACCGCCGAACTCGTACGCGCGTTGTTGCGCGACACCGACGAAGACACCGTCGCCTTTCTCCTCGAACGCAGCGGCGGCAACCCGTTCTTCGTCGAGGAGCTGGTTGCGTTCGTGCAGGAAACGCGCGACGGCGAGCGCTTGCGCGAACTGCCCGCCACGCTGCACGGACTCGTCGCGGCGCGACTCGACACGCTCGACCCGGCGGAGCGGTCGCTGCTCGAAGACTGCGCAGTTGTCGGCGGGAGCGGGCCCGTCAGTGCCGTCCTTGCACTTGCCGGGCGCGCGCGACGCGCGCGATCTTCTCGACGATCTCGCCGAGCGCGATCTGCTCCACATCGAACGCGACGAGTTCCATTTCAAGTCGGAGCTCATCCGCGAGATCGCGTACGGCACACTGACCAAAGCGGAACGGGCCCGGCGCCACGCCGTCGTCGCACCCTTCCTCGCGGCACGCGGCGAACCGGCGATCGACCAGACCGCGCATCACTTGGCCACTGCTGCCGAACTCGTCGCCGAAATCGGCAGTGTCGACAGCGTTCCGGACGACGTTCGCGAGCAGGCCATCGACGCACTCTTGCGCGCGGCCGAGCGTGACGAGTCGGTCGAGTCGCATCTCCACGCCGAGCAGCACTACGACCGCGTGCTCGGTCTGCTCGACGGCGAGAACACCGAACAACGACGGCTTGCACTCCTCGGCCGGGCGGGCGCGCGCGTGCAGCGGCGCGTGCTCGACGACGCCCGCACCGATGTGCTCGACGCCCTGGAAGCGGCGCGGGCCGCGGGCGACCGGCCGAGTGAGGGACGCGCCCTCGCACTGCTCGGCGAAAGCGAAGCGGCGATCGGCGCGTACGAAGTCGCCGAGGCAACGTTTGGCGACGCCCTCGACATCTACCGCAGCGTCGGCGACGAGTCGGGCGCGGCGAGTGTGCTCCGCGGGTTGGGCATGACGCATCTGTTCCGCGGTGAGCTCGTCGAAGCCGAACGGTTCGTCTCGGAAGCGCTGGGCGCGTTTCGCTCGGCCGGCAACCAGCGCGGCGCGGCGTGGGCGCTGCAAAACCTGGCCTGGATCTCGTTCCAAGCCGGCGACACCCCGCACGCGGAACGCCGGCTCGAGGAATCAGCCGACCTGTTCGGTGAGCTCGGCGACTGGGGTGGTCTCGGCTGGGCGTACGGGCTGTTGTCGTTCGTGCGTTACAACCAAGGCCGTTTGGAAGAAGCGGCCGCGATCGCCGAACACATCGCCATCGAAGGACGCGAGACCGGCAACCGTTGGGCGGTCGGCATGATGGACGTGTTGATGGCAAACGTCGCGCTGTGGACCGGGCGGACGCGCGAGTGCATCGAGCGCGGCGAGGAAGCCATCGCGTTGTTCCAAGAGATCGGCGACGCGTGGGGCGAGATCAACGCGAGCGGTTCGGTCATCCGCGCCTACGCCGAGCTCGGCGAGGACGACAAATACGCGCGTGGCGTCGAGCATCTCGGCGACGTCCTCTTGCGGATTCCCGACACCGGGATGCGCACACTCGGCATCATTCTCGACGCCGGTGTCGAGCTGCAGCGCGGGCACGTAGACCGCGCCGCGGCGCGGCTTGCGCTGCTTCCGCCCACCGAACCCGGCGGGTTCGGCAACGAAGCGATCCCGTCGGCGTTGGGCCTTACTCGTCTGCAACTCGGTGACGCGACCGGCGCGATCGAGCACCTGGCACCGTGTTTCGAATCGGTCGACGACGACGGCGCGCGCATGGGCGTCGGTTCGCGCCTGGCAATGGCGTACGCGGCCGCTCATCGGCCCGACGACGCGTGCGCGGTGCTCGACGATCTCCGCGCCCGTACCGGTGGCACGTACTCGGACCGCATCTTCGCGCTGTGGGCCGAAGCGCTCGTACAGATGCAGACCGGCGAAGGCGACGCGCGTGCCAGCGTCGACGCCGCCCACGCGATCGCAACTGCGACCGACGCCCGCTTGGAGCACGCGATCGCGGCGCTCGCGCGCGCCAAGGTGTTTGCCGCGCTCGACGATCCCGACGCAGGCGCGGTTGCCGAAGACGCGACTCGTCAACTCGATGCCCTCGGCGTTACCGGCGCGGGCTGGGCCCGCGTCTTCGACGACGCGCTCGACACCGTCGCCGAGCCCGCGTAGCGCCGCGCCGCGACCTACCGGGCGGTCAGCCCGTGCTTTGCGCTGTACATCGCGCGGTCGGCGTGCATGAGGAGCGTGTCGGGGTCGCTACCGTTGCTGCCGATCGCAACGCCGATGCTCGCGGAAACGTGCAAGATCTCGGCCGCCACCGTGAACGGCTCGGCGAACACCTCTTGGAGGTGTCGTTGCAGCGCGGCGGTTTCGAGCCGCGGCCGTTCCAAATTTTCGGCGAGCACCACGAACTCGTCGCCCGCGAGCCGCGCCACTGTGTCGTGTTGACGCACGCGCTGGCGCAGGCGGGTTGCGATCGCGATCAGCAATTGGTCTCCGACCAGGTGCCCGAAGGTGTCGTTGACGGCTTTGAAGCGGTCGATGTCGATGAACACGACGCCCACGGACACCGGCTCGCGGTTCCCGCGCGCAAAGGCGTGATTGAGCCGGTCGAAAAAGAGTTTGCGATTGGGAAGCCCGGTGAGCGAGTCGTGGAGGGCTTCGTGGGCGAGCCGGTCTTGTTCGTGTTGCAGCTCTTCGTGCAGTCGTTCGCGCTCGGCGTCGAACTGTTTGACCATGCGCACGAGGCTTCCATCGGAGCCAGTTCGAATGATGTCGACCGCTTCGCCGACGGCCGATAGCTCGAGACCGAGCCGCTGTGCTTCTTGACCAATGACCGCAATCATGGTGTCTCGCCAGTACAGATAGAGCTTCGTCAGGTCGGCGAGCGAGATCACATCTCTGAGTGGCGCTTTCCCCGTCGACGCTTCGATCCGCCGTTGTTCGTCGGTCTGTTGCGTACCGTCGATGAGATAGGTCGTGATCGCGGTGGTTGCCGCGTGCGTTGTCTCGAAGATGTCGTCTTTCACGCGCGGCCCGCCGTGTGCCGCCGCCTCGGCACAACGCGCTTCCCACAGTTCCACGATGCGATCGGAGATCTCGTCGCGGCGTTCGTTCAGCGCCTGGCCGAGCGGGGCGTACCAATATCGAGCATCCGCGAGCACGTTCCGAGGTCCTTCTCTACTGCGAATCTCACTGCAACACGAACAACACGAAGACGTCGACCCCGCGTCGCGAACGTCTCCCTGCAGCATCGACCGTTCGCCGCGCGAGCCTTGATCGGCGTGCGTGATTCACGACCGCGTCGAGTACGCCGAACGCCCGCATGCGTTATCGAATTCACATATCGAGCAGACGGGCGATCCGCTAAACCCGCTCAACGAATGGGCGCGAACCGCTTCTTGTAGTTGCGAACCCAGTCCGAGAGTTCGTGCGGCATCAGCGCGGGGGTGAGCGCCCAGCCTTGCGCGGTGTCGCACCCGAGATCGCTCAACGCCTGGACGATGTCGTCAGTCTCAGCACCTTCGGCGACGACCTCGAGCGCGAGGTTGTGGCCGAGATCGATCACCGTGTTCACGATTGTGCGATGGCTCGCGTTCGTCAGCATGCTGCTGACAAAACTGGCGTCGATCTTGAGCTCGCGCAACGGAAGCGTTCCCAGCTGCGAGAGCGACGTGTAGCCACGGCCGAAGTCGTCGAGCGAGATGCCAACACCGAGAACGCAGAGCCGTCGCAGCATGGCCGCGGCGCGAACCGGGTCGGCAATCAGCGCGGTTTCGGTGATCTCGATCTTCAGCAAGCGTGCATCGACCTTGTTGTGTTCGAGCAGGCCTTCCACGGTCGTTGCGAGAGAGTCGTTGCGGAGGTTCCGGCCGCTGACGTTGACCGCGACACCGAGGTCGAGGCCCTCTCGGCGCCACTGTGCGATTTGTTCGATCGCGTGGGCGAGCACCCAATCCGTCAACGGGTCGATGAGACCCGTCGACTCCGCGACGTCGAGGAACTCGCTCGGTGGCAGCAACCCGCGCGTCGGATGCTGCCAGCGCAGCAGCGCCTCGACACTCGTGATGCGATTCGTGCGGAGGTCGAGCTTGGGCTGGTAATGCAGCACGAGTTCGTCGGCGCTGATCGCGCGCCGGAGCTGACTGATGAGCGCCAGTCGGATGGGGCTGAATTGGGCCAGATCCGGCGCGTAGGCAACGACCGTTTCCCGTCCTTCTTTCGCGGCGTACATCGCGAGGTCGGCGCACTGCAACAGCTCAGCCGTGGAGTCCCCGTCGACGGGCCAAAACGCGACACCGATGCTGGCCTCGGACGTTACGGGAATGCCTTCGAGTTCGATGTCGACGGCGAGGGCCTGCTGGATGCGTTCGAGCACCACGAGCGACGTCGACGCGTCGACGCCCGGTAAGACGAGCCCGAATTCGTCGCCGCCGAGGCGAGCAATCGTGTCGCCCGGTCGCAACACCCCGACGAGCCGCCGGCTGATCTCACAGAGGTACGCGTCGCCGTTGTGATGGCCGAGCGTGTCGTTGACCTCTTTGAAGCGATCGAGGTCGACGATTGCGATGCCGACCGGTGTGACCGTTCGTCGGGCCGACGCGATCGCGTGATCAGCCCGATCCGCGAACAACGCGCGGTTCGGTAAGCCCGTCAACAGGTCGTGCAGGGCCTGATATTCGTTCGCGGCTGCGCTCTTCCTCAGGCGTTTCGTCACCGACCAGCTGATCGCCGACAAGATCAGCCAGAGCGCGAGCAGTCCGAGGATGACCATCAGCAACATGGCGTGGTTCGACGCCGCGAACGAACGCGCGAGCGGTGCGTAGGGGAGATAGATCTCGAGGACGCCGACGACTCGTTGGTTGCCACCACCGACGTGAATCGGCAGATAGGCCTCTACGGCGCGCGCACCGCTCTCATGGCCACCGTCGACTTCGTCGGCGTCGAGCCGGGTGAGCTGGCGAACGACATCTCCACCCGCCGCTTCTTCGACTTCGTCGTCCGTGTCTTGGTGCGGCGCCGCGTTCGGTTGGGCGGCGTCGAACTCGACTGCCCCGGTCGCGTCCCGGAGCCGCAAGCGCAAGACGTTGCCGGAACGAAGCAGCGGCTCGGTCGTTGCCGCGAGCTGGGCGCGTTCGGTCGGCGTCAAACCCAACTTCAGATCGCGACCGCCGACGACGGGTTCGATGCCGGCGTTCGCGATCGCTTCGGCCTCGGTCGCCGCCTGGTCGAGCGCGCGCTTGTCCATCTGCGTCCGGTACTGGTGCGCGAGACCGACGCCCAGGAGCGCGATCGGCAGCGCGCTCGCGAGCGCGTACGCGCCGAAGAGACGCAAGCCTCGGACGGGACGACCCATACCCAGCCTCTCGACCGGCCGGCGCGTCCGCTGAAGGCCGCGTGCTGCTTCATCGGTCACATTGTCGGGGTGTTACGCGTCGGTCCACTCGCGCATGAGGTCGACGAGACGTTCGGGGTAATACGTGTCGTCGGTCAGGGCGAGCGCGTCGACGCTCCACCACCGGTGTTCGGCCATTGACCGGACTTCGCTGGCCTCCCATCCCGACGTGCTCGGCGTGAAACGCATGACGCGCACGCGGAAGAACCACTCGTGCTGCGCGTACTCGGTACCTTCGAACGAGAACTCGGTTTGGCGCTCGTAGACCGGCGCGCCGACCTCGTCGAGGACGAGACCCGTTTCCTCGAACAGCTCGCGGCGCGCGCATTGCTCGATCGTTTCGTCGCCTTCGATGCCGCCGCCCGGCGTGAGCCACCACCACCCGTCTTCGGGCCGAGCCGGATCGCAACCGCGAAACATGAGAACGCAGTCGTTCTCGTCGACGACGAACACACGCGCGGCTCGACGCGCTTTCATTCGGCCGTGCGCGCGAACGGCGCGGCGCGCAATTGGTCGAGCACGGCGTCGCACGAGCGTCCGTCGGCGAACGTCGGTGCACCAGCCGGCATCACGCCCTCGTTGACCGCGTCGCGGACGACTTCGGCGAAGCGGCGCATCGGCGCGAGGTGGCGGTCGTCGTCGCCGGCGGGAATGTCGATCGTGTCGACCTCGCCGTCGGCGGTACGCACAACGAGCCGTTCGTCGGCAAACACGTCGACCACTGCTTCGGTCGCGAAGACCGTCATCCGGGGCGCCAGGGTCGCGACAGCCGCGAACCCGCTGTCGATCGCGACGGTTGCGCCCGTGTCGAGCAGCAGCGACGCGCTCAACCCGTCCTCGGCGGTACACGTATGCGGTGTGCCATCGGTGTCGGGTCGCTCGGAGATGTCGATGCGCAAGAGCGCTTGAACATCGGTGATTTCGGCGCCGAACACGAACCGCAGCATGTCGATTGCATGCGATCCCCACGCGCCGATCCAGCCACCGCCCAGCGCGCGATCGAACAACCAACCCCACGGTCGCAGCGGCACGCGCGAACCCGACGACATGTGCGTCAACTGCACGTGCTGCACGGTGCCGATCGACACGTCACGCACCATGTCGCGCAAGAGTGCGCGTGCGGGCGCGTAACGGAATTCGAAGTTGCAGAACGCAATCGCGCCGGAGTCGTCGGCGGCGGCTTCGAGCGAGGCCGCCTCGTCGACGGTGAGCGCAAACGGCTTGTCGCACACAACTGCTTTGCCGGCCACGAGTGCGGCGTGCACGTGCGGCGCGTGCAGGAACGGCGGCGAGTGGATCGTGACGAGATCGAGATCGGGGCGCGCGACAAGTTCGGCAACGGCCGCGTCGTCACGTGCCGACACCACGTCGACGACTTCGCAGCCTTCGGTCGCGTCGTAGACGGGCGCGACCACGCGCCGGCCGAAGCCCGTACCGACAACCCCGACTCTCATGGCTCCCTCGCTGCGCCGTCCGTGGCTCCGCTGCGTCTGCACGCCCTCATTCGCCCAGCACTTCCGGCGTGTCGTCGTGCACCGGCAAGTGGAAGCGCCGGAGCCCGGCGTGGGTCGCGGGGCCGATGCCCAGCGCGAGCAACACCGTGCCCACGCCGACCTTCCCGCCGAGCAAGAAGCCGACGACGAGCACCGAACATTCGAGCGACGTGCGCACCACCCACAAGCGGTGGCCGCGCGCCGTGATCGCGGTCATCAAGCCGTCGCGCGGGCCCGGGCCGAGACCGGAACCGATGTAGAGACCACCGCCGATCCCGAACATGACGAGCGAAAGCAGCAGGAGCGGGATGCGAATCGCAAGCAGATGCGGCACCGGAATCAAATACAACCCGAGGTTCGCGATGAAGCCGACTGTCAGCGTGTTCAACACGGTGCCGATGCCGGGCCGTTGCCGCAGTGGAATCCACGCGAGCAAGACGACGAGACCGGTGAGCACGACGACGACACCGAACGAAATCCCGGTCTTCTTGGCGACGCCTTGGTGGAATACGTCCCACGGCGAGACGCCGAGTTGGGCGCGCACCGAGACGGCGATCGCGAAGCCGAGAACGAACAGGCCGACGACAAGCGGCGGGAGCCGGCGCCGCAACTCGCGCCACGACGGCATCAAGAGCACTTGCGCGAACCGCGCGTCGTCGCTCACGACAGCTATGACTCGAGCAATGTCGACGACTCGTTGTCGAGGTACAGCGTTGCGTTCGCGAACCGGCGCAACACCGATGCCGGGCACGCAGTGGTGATCGGCCCGTACAGCGCGTCGTGCACGGGCTGCGCCTTGCGCGCTTCCGGCACGATGACGAGCACGCGGCCGGCTGCGAGCAACGCGGGAATCGTGACCGTGATCGCGTGGGTCGGGACGTCGGCGATGGTCGCGAAGTGGCCTTCGCCGACTTGTTGCTTTCGCGACGCGGGTTCGAGCGCCACGACCTTCACCGCGCGGGTCGTCGAAGTCGGCCACGGGGGGGTCGTTGAAGGCGAGGTGGCCGTTCTCCCCCACCCCGCAGCAACAGAGATCGAGCGGGTGGGCGCGCAACAGGTCTTCGTAGCGACGCGCTTCGGCTTGGGCGTCGCCGGTATCGCCCGTCAGGTAGTTGAACTCCTTGAACGGCAACTGGGCCGCGACCCGCTCGCGCATGTACTTCTGAAAGCTGGCGGAGTGCGTGGGCGCGAGGTCGACATATTCGTCCATGTGGAACGCGCGCACCTGGTCCCAAGCAATGTCGTCGTACTTCACGAGTTCGGCGAGGAACGCGAGCTGCGAGTTGCCGGTCGCGAGCATGACGTTGGCTTCGCCCCGCTGATCGATCGCGCCGCGCAGCACCGCCGCCGCGTCGGCTGCCGCGGCACGCGCGAGCGTCGCCGACATCGTCGAAGACGCGAACCCTCAGCTCACCAACGTGCAGCTCGCGGCTCACGCGAACTGCGGCAGCCACTGTTTCGTGGCCGCGATCATTTCGTCGGTCATAGCCTGCACGTGGTCGTAGTCGATATGGCCGGCCAGCGGGTCGAGCAGCATCGCCTCGACGGCCTTCTCTCGGTTCCCGCTGATCGCGGCCTCGACTGTTGCTTCTTGCGACGACGACACACGCCGCACCCACTCGCCGAGCGCGGGCGGCAACGACGGCGTGTCGCGGCCGCGCAGCCCGGACGCGTCGGCGATGCACATCGCTTCGACGACGACGTCGTCGGGCAAGTCAGGAACTTGACCGTTGTTCGGAAGGTTGAGCGGGTACGCGTGCGGCGCGTCGCGCAGACATGGAGTCGATCATCGGCGCCACGATCTCGCCCGACGGCATCGTGGGCACTTCGGTTTCGGCGCGCAGTTTGGCGAGATCTTCGATGTGGCCGCCGGCGTTGCGTTCGCGATCGGCGATCGTCGTGAGGTGCACGCCCCAACGCTTTCCCCACTCCGATTCCTCGGTGAGGAAGCCGGGGAAGAACTCGACGAGGTGGCGGTCGCCGGCCGCGGGGAGCACACCGAAGCGTTCGAACAACGCGAACTTGACGCGGTGTTGGTCGGCGACCCCTGACTTCTTGAACTCGGCGGCCAGGTTCACGACCTCGGGATCGAGACCGGGCGGGAGGTAAATGGGTTCCGACTCGAGGCGCGTCTTGTCGGCCAGCAGTTCGCGCAGCGCCGGGAACGCGTCTTCGCCCTTCACGCGCAACGCGGTGAAGATCGGCAAGTGGTTGACGCCGGCGACGTCGTAGTCGATGTCGCGGAAATCGGCGTCGAGCAGGTTGGAAAGCATCCAGCGCGCGCCCGCGACCTCGTGGCAGAGCCCGACCGTCTTGATGGTCGTTTCGCGTGTGACCGAGCGGCACAGCGTCGTCATCGGGTTCGTGATGTTGAGCATCCACGCGTCGGGACAGATCGCTTCCATGTCGCGCGCGATACCGACGAGCACGGGGATGTTCCGCAGCGCGCGCATGATGCCGCCGGGACCAACCGAGTCGCCGACCGACTGCTTGATGCCGTGGCGTTCGGGCACGGCAAGATCGTGACGCATGCTGTCGAAACCGCCGGTGGAGATCGTGACGACGACGTAGTCGGCACCCTCGAGCGCGGCGCGCTGATCGGTTGTGGTCGACACGGTGATGTTCGTGCCCGCCAAGCCGTTGATGTAACGGATGTAGTCGGCGATGGGCTCGAGCGGCTCCGGATTGAGGTCTTCCAGCACCACTTCAGTTTCGTGTAACGACGGCGTGTTGACGACGTCGATCAGCAGCTTCGGTACCCATTGGTAGCTGCCGCCCCCGATGATGACGATGCGCGGTGCCATATGCGGGTGATGTTACGAGAACTGCGGCAGCCAGCGCCCGGTGGCGTCGAGCATCTCGTCGGTCATCTTCACCAGGTCGTCGTACGAAATTTGGGTCGCGATCGCATCAGCCATCATCGCTTCGAGCACGAGCGTGCGGTCACCCTTCAGCGCGGCTTCGACCGTCCACTCCTGCGCCACGTTCACGCGGTGCAGATACTCGCCCATGATCCCGGGGACCGTCGTGGTGTCGCGGCCCTTCACGCCCGAGCTGTCGGACACGCCCATGATTTCCACGACCGCGTCGTCGGCCAGGTTCGTGACGTTGCCGCGGTTCGGCAAGTTGACCGGCAGCGCCCGCGCGGTGCCGGTGACCATGCCGTCGAGCAACGTGGCGACGAGCTCACCTGACGGCATGCGTGAGACGTCGGATGCGTCACGCATCTCCTCGTAGAACACGACGTCGTCGTCGGCGTCGGCGCGGTGGCCCGACATTCCGTAGTGGTGGATGCGCCAGTCGTTCCCATAGTCGTTGCCGGGATGCACGACGTTCGGCATGAACTCGACCGAATGATGATCGCCCGAGCCGGGCAGGACACCGAAGCGTTCGAAGAACTCGAGGCGCACCCGGTTGTTCTCGATCACGTCGAGCTTCGACCAGAACTCGGCGGGCGACACCTTCGCCCAGCCCGCGCGCTCGGGCGGGTCCATCCAGATCGGCGTATGGGCGGCCGCGTCGCGGTCGGCGAGGATTTCGCGCAGGCGCGCGAACCCGTCCTCGCCTTTGACCGTGAGCGACGGTCGCGAGCGGATAGTGGTTGACACCACCGAGCACCGGGTCGATGTCGTTCATGCCGCTGTCGAACAGCAGGCTGAGCATCCAACTGCAGCCGACCCATTCGTTGCAGAGCCCGACGGTCTTCACGCCGGTCTCGCGCGTGACGGATCGACACAGCGCGGTCAGCGGGTTGGTGACGTTGACGAACCAAGCGTCGGGCGCGACTGCTTCGACGTCGCGCGCGATGTCGAGCAACACGGGGATGCTGCGCAGGGCGCGCATGATGCCGCCCGGGCCAACGGAGTCGCCGATGGGCTGGCGGATGCCGTAGCGCTGCGGGATCTCGATGTCGTGTTGCATCGAGTCGAAGCCACCTACCGAAAACGCGGTGATGACGAACTCGGCACCGTCGAACGCTTTGCGGCGATCGCCTTCGGCGCGGACGGTCATCGGGATGTTGCGGCGCCGGGCGATCTCGTTGCCGAGTTCTTCCATCCGCTGCATGCGATCGGTTTCGAGGTCGTGCAGGACGACGTCGGCCCCGGTCAACGACGGCGTGTTCGCGAAATCGGCCAGCAAACGCGGGGCCCAGTGATAGCTGCCACCGCCGACGATCGTGATGCGCGGGCTCATGCGACCGAGCGTACCGGCGCGCACCCTTCTGGCGTCAATAAACCCCGCCTCGCGATGCTGAGTGACGCCAGAAAGGCACGCGTTGCATCACGCGTGCAACGCGACCTCGACTTCGATCTCCACCGCGCCACCGCGCGGCAACGCGGCGACGCCGATTGCGCTGCGACTGTGGCGGCCGGCATCGCCGAACACCTCCGCGAGCAATGTGCTCGCGCCGTCGACAACCGCCGGCTGCTGCACAAAACCCGGCGCCGATGCAACGAAACCGAGCACGGTGAGCACGCGTTCGATGCGATCGAGGGTGCCGAGTTCGGCCCGCAACACCGAGAGCGCGTTCAGCGCGCACCACCGCGCCGCGTCCGCGCCTTCTTCCACACTCAGATCCGCGCCGAGCACGCCCGGGTGCACGAGTTTGCCGTCGTGATCGCGCGGTAGCTGGCCCGACGTGCGCGCTCGCCCACCGTGCAGCACCACCGCGTCGAGCGGATCGTGCGGCGGATACGGCCCGGGCAACTCGATGCCAAGGTTCTGCAAACGCGAATCGAAACTCAAAGCCACTGCTCCAGGAAGTCGGGGACGAGTGCGCCGTGCCAGCGGTGTTCACCGTCGAAGACGTCGTGCACGAGTGCATCGTCGGGTGCGCCGAGTTGGGCGTACACGGCGCGCAGTTCGGCGACGGTCTTCTGGGCAGCCGCGACGGGAAAGATCAAGTCTTCGACCCCGGATTCGAACAACACCGGCCGCGGGGCAACCAGCGCGCCGATGTCGACATGCTCGACCGAGCCGATCTGGTTCGGCATGATCTGCGATCCGCACATGTTCCACGGAAACGTGTGCGCCGAACGCCACGACGAGAGGTAACACGACACGACCGCGACGCGCACGCGTTCGTCGAGCGCGGCAAGAAACAACGTTGTGGTTGCGCCGTACGACAGTCCGGCCGCCGCAATCCGGTTCGCGTCGACGAACGGATGCGTGCTCAACACGTCGAGGGCGCGCTGCATGTCCCAGAGGTTGCGCTCGAGCGGCACAACGCCCGCCATCGTGGCGCAGACGAGATTCCAATCGCATTCATATTTCGCGTCGGGCATCCAGTCGTGCCGTTCGCCGAAGCTGCGCAGGTCGGGCGCGAGCACGACGTAACCGAGTTGCGCGAGCTGGTGCGCGTAGTCGTCGCCGGGGCCGCCTTCGGTCAGACCGCACACGAGTGACTTGCCCGGACCATGACCGTGAATCGCGAGCACGGCGGGACCGGCACCGCCATCACGGCGCGCGTGCGGTACGAGCAGATACGCCGGCACCGACATGGTCTCTTCGGTGTCGAACACGATCCGATCGCGTTGGTAGTCACCGCAGTCGACCGACTCCGTCGTTTCGAGGTCGAGCGGCACCATTTCCGGGCGCGTACCGAGCAACGCGTCGAGCCGATCGCGCACACGCGCGCGCCACGGTTCGAGTTCGGCGGCCAGATCGGCGCTCGGAAAAGGATCGGCATCGACTGCGGCGTCGTGTTGCAGCCGCCAGTACGCCCAGTTGGAAAAGTTGCGATGCTTGCCGGTCACGTTGCTCACGCGGCGAGAATCCATCCCAGGCCACCCGAGAGGTGGCGCAAATACGCCGGCGTCTCCCACGCGAGCGGAAAGTGTCCGAGGCTCGTCGAGAACGTTCGCCCCGCACCTTCGCTGAAGCACCACGCCAGCGGGTAACCGAACGACGGTGGACGCGCGCCGGCGGCGGAGAAGTCGAGTTGGCCGTCGTGCACGCGCAACAGCACCTGCGCGTCGGGGCGTAGGTCTTTGAACTGGTAGACCTCGTCGTGCCACTGCAATTGGTCGCCGAGGTGCGCGCACGCGGGATGTGAATGGTCGAGCACGTCGATCGTGAAGTCCTGCGTCCACGGATGACCATCGAAGCGCGCGCCGACCAACTGGCCGTAGTCGTCCCAGGTGTGGCTTGCATCGGTCGCGGAGTGAATCGCGAGGATGCCGAGGCGCCCGGCCCGCACGTTTTCGGAAATGGCCGCCTTCTGATCGTCGCTCCACGGCGTCTCGCCGATCGTGAACAGCGCGAGCACGCGGGCCTCGTGGATTTGATCGACGGGGAGCGTGCGCACGTCGTCGACCCGAACCGCCTCGAGCCCGTGCACTTCCGAAATCTGCGCGATCGCGGTCGACGCCTGGTTGAGCACTCCGTGTACCCCGGCCGGTCCGTCGACGTACGGCGCAACCTGGGTGGCGAACAAACAAAGGTCGGACATGATCGGGAACGTAGTGGGTATTAGGTTCCCGCGTCATGAAGCTTGGATTCATCGGGCTCGGCGCGATGGGTTTGCCGATGACCCGCCACCTGCTCGCAGCCGGCCACGAGGTCACGGTCGCGTCGCGCAGCCGGCCGCCGATCGACGCGGCCGTTGCGGCGGGCGCCCGCGAAGGCGCCGGACCGGCCGCGGTCGTCGACGTATCGGAGATCACGCTGTTGTGCGTCCCCGACTCACCCGATGTCGTTTCGGTCCTCGACGACGCCCTGCCCGCGCTCGGGCCCGGCAAGGTCGTCGTCGACACGTCGACCATCGACCCCGGCGTCGAACGCGAGCAGCACTCGCGCGTCGCCGCGACCGGCGCCACCTATCTCGACGCGCCGCTCTCGGGCGGCACGATCGGCGCCGAGAAAGGAACGCTGACCGTCATGGTCGGCGGTGACGCCGACGTGCTCGAACGGGCGCGTCCCGCACTCGAACCGTTTGCCGGGTTGATCGTGCACGCGGGCGGCGCCGGCTTCGGCCAAGTCGTCAAGCTGTGCAACCAGATGGTGTACGCGGCGCAGATGCTCGCAGTCGCGGAAGCGGCGACACTCGCCGTCAAGGACGGACTCGACCTCGGCGTGTTCTACGAAGTGCTGTCGCATTCAACCGGCGACTGCGTCGCGCTGCGGACGCGTATTCCCTTCGAAGGCGCCCGGCCCGATACGCCGGCATCGAACGATTGGAAACCTGGGTTCATGACCGAGCTCATGGCGAAAGATGTGCGGCTGGTGGTCGGCGAATGCACGCGCGCGGGCGTCACGACGATGAGCGGTACCCCGGCGTTGGGCGTGCTCGAACAGGCGGTCGAAGCGGGCTACGGCCGTGAGGACTTCTCGGCAATCGGCAAGGTCGTCCGCGGCTTCGCCGGATTGGAGTAACGATGTTGTGCGCGTTCTCGATCACACCGCTCGGGCTGGGCGACTCGGTGAGCGGCGCCGTCGCCGATGCCGTGCGCATCGTACGGTCGAGCGGGCTCGCCAACGAGACCAACGCGATGTTCACCAACGTCGAAGGCGAATGGGACGAAGTGATGGCGCTCTTGAAGCAATGCGTCGACGCGGTCGCTGCCGAAGCGCCGCGAGTCAGCGTCGTGGTGAAGATCGACTACCGCCCCGGGGCGCGCGACCAGATACACGAGAAGGTCGCCGCCATCGAGACCAGACTCAACGAAGGCTGAGCGCGGGAGTCAACGCACCGAACTGCGTGCCGAACTCGGCGTCGGCCCACGCGAACGTGGCCGTGCCGCGCGGCGCGATCGACGCACCCGTCGGCGTGCGCGCGGGGTCGAGCCCGAGGCGCACGAACCCTCCCATCGGGCCGGGCCCGAGCAAGAACGACGCGTCGGGCGTTTCGCCCTCACGCGCGCGCCGGCATTTCCCGTCGGGCTCGAACACCACGTGGTGCTTGGATTCGTCGCCGACGATCGTTTTTGTGACCGTCCATGCGCCGCCCCACCGGCGCTCACGTCCGGCGGTGCAAACTGCCTCCTCGAGCGCGACCGCCGGAACGTCGGCGACGCCTTCGCACACCGCGTAGTTCAACATCAGGAGTGCGAGATCCGGCCGCGCTTCGGCGGCGTAGCCGAGCGCGGCGCCGTAGCGCGGATTGCATTCCGTCGCGACCCAGCCCGAACTCGAAAGAATGCCGTCGATCGTGAACGCGCCGCGAAAAGCGACGTGGTCGCGTAGCCACTCTCCCATGCGTCGAACGGCGGCGCGCATCGCTTCCGCGTCGTCGGCCGGCGGATCGAAGTAGGTCGCGCAACCTGCGTAGACGAGGTGCGGACGCGCCGCCGAACGCAGCACGACCAGTTCGACGGGGCGGAACGCCGCGATGCCGTCGCCGGTCACGAAGCCGTGAATGCTGCACGGAATGCCTTCGACGAACGGTGCGACGCGGACACAGTCACAGCTCGGCGCGAAGAACGCGAGCGCCTCGTCGGCATCGTCCTCGTCGCGCACCCAGCGCACGAACACGCCACCACCGTTGAAGCCGTCGCGCGCGTCGCCCGACCACACCGTGCCGGCGCCGACATCGAGTTCTGCCGCCGCGCCCCGCACCGCGTCGAGCGGCACGACGCGCGCGGGCGGCCGCGCAACACCTGCTTCGTCGAAGAGCGCGTCGTTGCGCGTCTTGTCTTCGAGCGCAACCCATTCCGGGCGGCGTGCGCCGAACAGCGGGCGCTCACCCAAATGCGTGGCCCCGGAGAAGAAGGGACCGAACACGAGCGCGTCGTGCGCCGGGTCGAACCGGTCGATCGCGGCGCGCACGTCGGCGGGTGGTTCCGCCAACATGCGTTCTTCGGCGCGAAAGAACGCAATCGTGTGCGGTTGGCGCTCCATCGGATAAAAGACCACCTCGGCGCCGGCGTCTTCCGGTTGCGGACCAGTGCCGCGGTCACCGGTGACGACCAAGAACCGGTCGGCACCGAGTCGTTGCAACATCGCGATCTTGGGCGCGGCAGCGGCTGCGACGTCGCCGGCGAGAATGACCGATCGTCCGCGGAATACGCCTTGCAGTTGCCGCTGGACGCTGTCGACCAGGTCGTCCATCCTCGAAGCGTAGGAAAACGGACGGGTCACTATCCCGGATTTTTCTCATTCGCCACAGCAGACTGTTCCGAACAAGCGCTGTTGTCCACCAAAGGAGCGCGCCGCTTATGGATCTCGACGACCGAGTGTTCGAGTCGCTGATCGAAGCATCTCGCGACGCACACAGCGACGCGATGCGGGAAACCCACGAGACGCTGCAAGAGATGGTCGAGGGCGCGTCGGACCCGCGGCCGGAGGCAGACCCCGCACTCGATCGGCAGCGGCGAGAACTCGTGCGGCGGGGCGTGCAGGGCGGCAAGGCGCTCGCCGCGACCGGCCTCGGCGCCGGCCTCTTGGCGATCATGGCCCGCCCCGCATTTGCCGACCAGACCGCCGACGTGCAGATGCTCCAGACCGCGGCGTCGATCGAGAACCTCGCGATCTCGGTGTACACCGCGGCGTTGAGCCTCCCGTTCACCGGTTCGCTGCCCGAGCTGATGAAGACGTTCGTCACCACGACCCGGTCGCAACACATGGATCACGTGGGGGCGTTCAACGCGGCGGTGAAGACCCTCGGCGGCAAGGAACAGACGCAGGTCGACCCTGTGCTCCAACAGACCGTGAACCAGGCCAAGCCGAACTTGACGAATTTGGGTGCACTGGTCGCGCTCGCCACCCAACTCGAGACGGGCGCAGCCGAAACGTACGTGGCGTACACCTCGGCCTACACCGACAAGAACGCGCGCGCGACGACCGCCAGCATCATGGGTGTCGAAGCGCAGCACGTTGCGTTCCTGAACATCGTGCATTCACTGATTCAGACGAACAGCCTGAGCCTGCTGACGCTCCCGCCGAATCTCTCGAGCTTCCCGGCGAACGGCGCCAGCGTCGCGTTCCCCGATTCGTTCTTCAAGACCAACAACGCTCGCCCGGCCAACGAAGGAGCGGTGCAATGATCGGCCGGAAACGGAAGGCTGTGCTCGCGGTCAGCGAGAGCGAGCTGCGGGCAATGACTGCCGACATGGACGCGATGCACGAAGCGTCGATGTCGTCCGTGCGCGAAGCCGTCGCGGAGTTTCAAGACTTCGCGGCCGACATCCGCCGCGACATGAGCCGCGCCGATTCGACGCGGCGCGGTTTCCTCGTCGGCGCGGGCGTGGTGGCCGGTGGCATCGCGCTCGCCGCATGCGGGAGCAGCAGCAAATCGTCGAGTTCTTCGACCACAACCGCGGGCGGTGCGACGACCACTGGAGGCAATCCGACGGGATTGACGGGCGATCTGGCGGTCGTCGCGCTCGCGGCGTCGATCGAAAATCTCGCGGTGCAGACGTACCAAACCGGTCTTACTGCGGCGCAGGCCGGCAAGCTCGGCGCGGTGCCGCCGGTGGTCGCGTCGTTCGTACAAACCGCGATGAGCCAGCACAAGGACCATGCCGACGCATGGAACGCGATCCTGACCGGCCAGGGAAAGACCGCGGTGAGCGGCGTCGACATGACGTTGAAGACGTCGGTCGTCGACCCGGCCCTGGCCCAAGTGCACGACGTTCCGGGCCTCGCCAAGCTCGCGCTCGAACTCGAGAACACGGCCGCCGCAACGTACCTGGCGGCGATCAGTGCGATCTCGTCGCCGATGGGCATCAAGACCGCGGCATCGATCGAACCGGTCGAACTGCAACACGCGGCGGTGCTGAATTACGCGCTGGGCACGTATCCGATTCCGGATTCGTTCACCAAGACCGACGGCGCGCGCACGACGAGCGACACCATCGGTTAGCCGGCGAGCTCGGGCACGAGCGCGGCGTGCAGGGCACGCAGTGTGTCGTGGTCGAGCGCGCCCGCCTGCGGATCGCTGAACAGCGCGGCGAACAGCGCATCGGCGTCGCCCGTGAGTGCCGCATCGACCGTGCATTCCTGCGCGGTCACGATGCGTTGCAAGTGCGTGGCGAGCGCGGGCGGCGCGGTAACGCGGTCGCGTCCTCGTATCCCTGAACTGTCGGTAACGCAGATCGACTCGACCACCGCGCCGACGGGAAGGTCGGGGCACTGGCCGGCGTTCGGGATGTTCATCGGCAGCTCGACCGGGTTGCCGGTCACCAGCGCGTCGATCACGTCGACGACGAGTTCGGTCGAGCGGGCACGAGGTGCGCGCGCGTCGACGTCATGCGTTCGTCGAGGCGCGCGTTGTAGACGCGCTCGCGTTCTCGCCGCGCCGCGATCGTCACCGGTTCGATCCCCCACCGCTTTCCCCACTGCGACGCTTCGGTGAGGTATCCGGGCATGAATTCGATCGTGTGATCGGGATGAGCGCCGGGCAGCGCGCCGAAGTCGCGCAGGACCTCGAAGTTGAGCAGCAGATGTTCGCGCAGTCGCTGTTTCGTCCAGCCGGGCGCGCGCATCGTGTCGTCGACGAGCCCGCCGGTCGTGACAACCGGTGCTGCCATGACGCGGTCGAGCAACGGCAACGGTGTCGACAAGTCGGCCCGCTCATCTGCGATCGCGAAGAGATCGCTCGTGCGGTCGCGGCCCTGCACGTCGACCCCCACGACCAGCGGAAAGTGATTGACACCCGCCACACGCAACTCGACGTCGCCGTAGTCCGCGTCGAGGAGCTGCGACACGTAGAACCGGCACGCCCCGAGTTCGTGGCAGAGACCGACGACCTTGATGCTCGTCTCGCGCGCAACCGCGCGGGTCAGCGCGGTGAGCGGGTTCGTGACATTCAACATCCACGCGTCGGGACAACACGCCTCCATCACGCGCGCGATGCCGACGAGCACGGGAAGGTTGCGCAGCGCTCGCCGGATCCCGGCCGGACCGGTCGTGTCGCCGATCGGGAGCGGCACACCGAAGCTCGCCGAACAATCGAGGTCGGCACCCATCGTCGCCAGCCCACCGGTCGAGATGCACACGACGACGAAGTCGGCGCCGGTCAGCGCGCGCGTCAGATCGGTCGTCGCCTCGACCTGCAATCCCGCAGCCGCAAGATCGGAGACGTGGCGCGCGTACGCGGCCGTTCGTTCGGCGCGCGCGAGGTCAACGTCGTGGAGTATCAGCTCGCTCCCCGCCAGGCACGACGTGATCGCGATGTCGTCCGCGAGGATCGGCACCCACTGGGCGCTCCCACCGCCGACGATCGCGATCCGGCTCACGACGGATACATGGCGACGCCGGCGGCGATGAACGCGGTGCGGTCAGCCGGGAGGACGTACCCGGCCTGGATGTCGGCGTTCGTCGCGGTCGTGAACTTCGCCGTGTAGTCGGCCTGCGTCGGATACTGCTGCTTGACGGTCGCCGTGTCGAACCGATGCGTGCTGCCGAACAACGCGCAGATGACGCTCGACGTGTCGGCGGGGACACCGGAGTACGCGGCAACCGGTTCGTTGATCGCGGCGGTGCGGAGACCGCCCTTGCCGATGCCGCGCGCGTCGCGTTGCACGACCGGTTTGCCGTTCTCGAGTTGTACATCCATGCGCGGCTGCGAAGGCGGCGGCGTCCCGGTGTTGATCCAGTGCTCGAGCGACGAAAGCGCGGAGTCGGCAACGAAGTGCGTCGGCGCCATGTTCGCTTCACCCGCGCAGTGCAACAGCGACGCCCCCGGACCCGAGATCCACGTGTCGGCGTGCGCACCGCCGGTGACGTCCCACAGACGGATCTTGTCGGTGTCGGGCTGGCGCGCTTGGAAGTAACCGAGGTACGCCTCGTCGGTTTCGGTTTCGAACATCAACACCGGCGCGGTCGTGTCGGTGCGGATGTGAATGCCGCCCGAAGTGCCGGCTGACGAGGCGCTGCCACCCTCGAGTGCCGCCGCGCCGCCACCACGGCTGTGCACGAAGAAGCCGTCGAACATGTGCGTCTGCGGCTGGATCGCATTGATGTACGTCGTCAACTCGAAGGCTGACTGCGATTCGCCGACCGCGATGACCTTCTTCGGCTTCAAGCCACCGAGCGCGTCGACGGCCCCCGGCGTGCGCAACGCCTGCGCGATCTGCGTGTACATGTCGAGCGAGTACTGG
This sequence comes from uncultured Actinomycetes bacterium, assembly GCA_963841195.1. GTDB lineage: Bacteria > Actinomycetota > Acidimicrobiia > IMCC26256 > PALSA-610 > CAWJBX01. The sequence continues at coordinate 133,738 of CAWJBX010000013.1, forward strand.
TCGCCGGGGTGGTCCAAGGAGCCGTAGCGCGCCGGATCGGTGCCCTTGAGCCCTTTCGATGCCTGCGTCGCGACGATGCCGGTGCCACCGTCGACGCCGATCTGCTGCGCGGTCACCCCGACCCACACGTCACCATTGCGAACGATTTGCGGTCCGGTGTACGGAAGATCGGTTGCAGTGTCGAAGCCGGCACTGACGTTCATCCATTCGACGAGCACGTTGCCGCTGAACTTCGCCGGATTCTTGGGCGCATCCACGATGATGCGCGTCTTGTACGGGGCGGTCGTGCCGGGTTTGACGTTCCACATGCCATCCGGCCCGTGCGCGCCGTCGAAGGTGTAGGTCTGCGCGGTCCCCGACGCGAAGTACTCCTGTTCGGAATATCCGGCCTTCGTGAGATCGGGAGCGTTGACTGCGATGACGAAGATGCCCTGGCCGCCGGTCACCGGCCCGGTGAGGGTCGCGGCCGGACGAGGAACCGGGGCGACCGTCGTCGTCGAGGATGCACTCGCGTTGTGCGACGACGAAGAGGACGACGAAGAGGACGACGAACACGCGGCGAGCGCGACCACACTCACCACGGTGCAAAGTAATGCGATTTTCCCGATCATGCCCGGAGTCTCACACAGATGCGCCCGTTGACGTCGGCGACCGTTGCGAGTGGACCACACACATACGGAACGAAACCGCGAATGTGCCGTTTTCCTCAGCTGGGTCGAAGCCCGTTGCCAGACCCGAGCCGTCGACCTCGGCCTGCAACGCCGCGAGCACCGAATCGCGATCAGATTGTTCGGTGAGCGAAATGTCGATCGGAAACCGCAGATCGGAGGTCTCGGCGTACGTCAATGCGTCTGCACCTCCGGGCAGCAACGCCGCGAGTTCGGCCTCGCTGAACGTCGTGAGATGCGAAGGGTCGAGCCGGCGATGCAGGTCGTCGAAACTCCTGCGCAGCGCCGCGTCGGCCTCCGGCGCCACGAGATCGAACAACACAACCCGCCCGCCGACGCGGCACACGCGCACCATCTCGGCAACCGCGCGTTCCGGATCGCCGATGTGATGCAACGCCGCTCGGCAGAACACGAGATCGAACGACTCGTCGACGAACGGCAACGCTTCCGCGTTGCCTTCTTGCAAGAGCACGTTGTTGATCCCCGCGGCACGGAGCCGCTTGGTCCCGATGTCGAGGAGCGCGCGCGTCAGATCGACGCCGACAACCTGGTGCACGTGCGGCGCGATGGGATCAGCGGCATGGCCGGCGCCACACGCAACGTCGAGCACGGTCATGTCCGGCTCGAGCGGTTCGATCCAGCTCAGCGCGCCCGGCGTCCGTTGCGCGAACGGCGAGTTGGGCCCGGTGAACAACGGAGCCTGCGTTTCGAAGGAACGGCGGACGAGATCGTCGTGCTGTGAAGGCGCCACGGTGAGAGCTTGGCGCACATCGCCCCTCCCGGTCTCGCACGAGCCCGAACCGGTGGTTTAGTCTCGCTGCGACTACTCCCGGGAGGCATCCGTGATTCGTAAGCAGACCCTGGCCGCCGTTCTCGTCGCGTTCTCGCTGGTCGCCGCCGCGTGCGGCTCGTCGAGCAAACCGGCGGCGTCCACAACGACAACCGCGCCGAGCGGCACCACAGCCGCGGGCGGCTCGTTGAGCGGCAGCATCAACGTGCTCGCGGCGTCGTCGCTCACCGAAGCGTTCACCGCGCTCGCCGAACAATTCGAAACCGCGCACCCGGGAACCAAGATCAACCTCAGCTTCGGGGCCTCTTCCGACCTCGTGACGCAGATCAAGCAGGAAGCACCGGCCGACGACTTTGCGTCAGCCGACCAAGCGAACATGACGAAGGTGACCGACGCGAACTTGAATGACGGGGCGCCGCAAAACTTCGCCAAGAACCAAATGGAGATCGCCGTCGAACCCGGAAACCCGCAGCACATCGCGACAGTGAACGACCTTGCCAAGAGCGGGACCGTCGTCGTGTTGTGTGACATGGCGGTGCCGTGCGGCAAGTTCGCCGACCAGGTGCTCGCCAACGCCAAGGTGACCGTGACCCCGAAGTCGCGTGAAGCGAACGTGAAAGCGACGCTCGCGAAGGTCGAGCAAGGCGAAGCCGACGCGTCGATCGTGTACGTCACCGACGTCAAGAGCGCGAACAACAAGGTCGCGGGCGTGACGATCCCCGACAACATCAACGTGATCACGACGTTGCCGATCGTCGCGTTGAAGAACTCGAAGAACAGTTCGCTCGCGCAGGCGTGGGCCAACTTCGTAGTCGCGAACCAACAAGTCCTCGTCAGCCAGTACGGCTTCTTGCCGCTGTCATGACGAAACGACGCCGGTCGCGGCGGCTCGGGACGCAGATTTCGCCCGCCGCGGCCGTCGTTGCAATCGTCGGCATCGTCGCGTTCTTCGTGCTGCCGCTCGTCGGCTTGTTGTGGCGCGCGCCGTGGGGTTCGGTGTGGTCGGTGCTCGGCGACGAAGCGTCGCGTCAGGCGCTGCGCGTCTCGCTCGTCACCTCGTTGTCGGCGACCGGTTTGTCGGTGCTCTTCGGGCTGCCCATCGCGTGGCTACTGGCGCGCACCGAGTTCCCGGGGCGCAGCATCGTGCGCGCTCTCACACTTCTTCCTTTGGTGCTTCCACCAGTTGTCGGCGGCGTCGCGTTGTTCTACGCGTTCGGCCGCCGCGGCCTGATCGGCCAGTGGCTCGAGAGCGCGTTCCATTGGGAACTGCCGTTCACGATCTGGGCCGCGATCCTCGCCGAGACGTTCGTGGCCATGCCGTTCTTCATCGTCACGGTCGAAGGCGCGCTGCGCGGCCTTGACACCCGCTACGAAGACGCGGCGGCGACGTACGGCGCGAGCCGGTGGACTGTGATGCGCCGGGTCACGCTGCCGATGATCGCACCGTCGTTGTTTGCCGGCATGGCGCTCACATGGGCGCGGGCACTCGGCGAGTTCGGCGCGACGATCACCTTTGCGGGCAACTTCCAAGGCCGCACGCAAACGCTGCCGCTCGCGATCTATCTCGCGTTCGAAAACGACGACCCGGCCGCGATTGTGCTGAGCTTGGTGCTCGTGGCGATCTCGATCGTGGTGTTGGCTGTCGTCGGCCGGCGGGTCTGGGGTGACCGGCCGCGTGCGTCGCTTGCGGCGACGTGACCGGAAGCGGGCTCGCGTGCACCGCGACCGTGCGCTTCGAACGGCTTGACCTCGACGTCGCAATCGACGTTGCACCCGGCGAACTCGTCGCCCTCGTCGGACCGAACGGCGCCGGCAAGTCGACCCTCTTGCGCGCCATTGCGGGGCTGCAACCCATCGACGAAGGCCGCATCACGCTCGACGACGAAGTGCTCGACGACCCCTCAACCGATACGTTCATTCCCGCGCATCGCCGCCAGATCGGCATCGTTTTCCAAGATCGATTCCTCTTCGACCACATGTCGGTCGCCGAGAACGTCGCGTTCGGCCTCCGGAGCCGCGGCGCGCGGCGCGCCGATGCCCGCGCCGCCGCCCAACGCTGGCTCGAACGATTGGGCGTCGGCAACCTCGCCGATGCACAGCCGGCGCAACTGTCGGGCGGGCAAGCGCAACGGGTCGCGCTGGCACGCGCCCTTGCGTTCGAACCGCGCTTGTTGCTGCTCGACGAGCCCTTCGCCGCGCTCGACGTGACGACGCGCGTGGAAGTGAAGCACGACGTCCGTGAACATCTCGCCACGCTCGACATCCCCCGCGTCATCGTCACACACGATCCCGTCGAAGCGATCTCCCTCGCCGACCGCATTGTCGTGCTCGAAGACGGACGCGTCACGCAGCAGGGAACGCCGGACGAGATTCGTTCGCATCCACGCTCGCGCTACGTCGCCGACTTCCTCGGGATCAACCTCGTGCGCGGCGAACTCGACGATGGGCGGCTCACGCTCGACAACGGCGCGGTGATCTCGGTGGTCGACGATCTCGGCGGCCGCGGTCCGGCGACGGCAACGATTCCTCCGAACGCAATCACGTTGAGCCGCGGCGCGCCGGACGGCAGCGCCCGCAACGCGTGGGCGACGACCGTCGACGACATCGACGACGAAGGCGACCGCGTGCGCGTGCGCGTCGCGGATCCAGTCCCGCTCACCGTCGACATCACGCCTGAAGCTCGTCGCGAGCTCGCGATCACCGTGGGTTCGTCGACGTGGGTCTCGTTCAAGGCCACGGCGGTTACGGTGCAAGCCGACGCCGGTTGACGGCTATACATCGGGTCGCAGGTCGTGGTCGATCTGCATGAGTTCGACCGGCGCGCCGTTCACCTCGACGAACGCGACGAGCACGCCCGGGCTCGGGCTGTTCGGCTCGATGATCACGTTGTGCTCCGCGAGAGCAGCCGCGAGGTCGTCGACTTCGAAGCCGACATGCGGGACGGTCTTGACCAATTCGGGGTACGGCGCGTCGTTCCAGTAGCGCTGCCATTGGATGTGGAACGGATTGTTCTGCTCGTCGCTGACCGTGATCTTCAAGTGCGGGAGCGGGATCTCACCGTCGAACGAACCGGTGGTCGGAATGCCGAGGTGGTTGTACTTCATCAACTGCGACCACTCATATCGAGCTGACCCGTCGCCATCGCCGCGAAGAATCCGCCGTCGATGTCGATGTTGACGCCGTTCACGTACGCGGCCGCGGGCGAACCGAGGAACGCGAGCGTTGTCGCAACTTCGTGCGGAGAAACGGCGCGACCCGCCATCTCCCGAATGTTCCAGTCGACGATCTTGTCGCTCGTGGTGGCACGAAAGTCGGGCAACAACGGCGTGTCGATCGGACCGGGACATACCGCGTTGGTGCGGACGCCGGCGCGCATCGTGGGCCGCGACGAACGCATCGTGTAGCGCTCGACGACTTCCTTCGAGAAGTTGTACGGGCCCTGCCCGAGCGACTCGGCATGGTCGGCGAACCACTTTTCGGGAGCCGACCAGTCTTCGACGCCGATCGCCAGCAGTTCGTCGATCGGCTCGGTGCGCTTGCGCCAGAGGTTGCCCGCGGTCGACGCGGTGTTGACGATTGCACTGCCCGCCGGCATGCGCGGCAGGAGCCCTTCCGAGAGCGTGCGCAACGCGAGATAGTTGACCGCGAACACGACGGGCGCGGGCTGTGTGTCGGCGACACCGGCGTTGTTGAAGAGGGCGTCGACGTCGCCACCGATCGTCTCCATCGCGGCGCGTACCGACGGTCCTTCCGCGAGATTCGTTTCGACGAACGCGTCGTGCGGCCCGGTCGGCGGATTCAGGTCGAGCACCGTCACGTGCGCAACGTCGAGGGAGGCGAGCACCTCGAGCAACGCAGCGCCGACGCCTCGGGCGCCACCTGTGACGACAACGCGGCGACCTTCATAACTGAACGGATGCATCATCGCTCCCCTGCCGTGTTCGTACCGTCTCCGACGCGCGCCCGAAGATCCGCGCGAGCACGGTGTACACGTAGTTGCCGTACGGCCACTGTGTCACAACTGCGCCAGTCCGAGACGTGAAGTAGTTGTTGCTCAACGTCCACGAGGTGCCCGCCATTTTCGACTGCAACCACCGATGCCAGCGGGCTTCGAAGCTCGGCCGGACTTCGATCGCGGTCACGCCTTCGCGCGGCATCCGCTTGATCGAACGCACCGCGTACTTGGCTTGCGCTTCGAGCATCGTCACGATTTCGCCGCCGTTGGTACCGGGGCCGTAGAGCATGAAGAAGTTCGGGAAACCGGGCACGGTGATGCCGAGGAACGCGCGCGGCTCGCCGTTCCAGTACTCCGTGAGGGTACGGCCGCCGCGTCCCGTGAGGGGCAGGCGCGCGAGATAGTTCGCCGGTTGAAAGCCCGTGGACATGACGACGACGTCGGTCGCGCGCTCGACACCATCCGCATCGACCAAACCCGTTGCCGTCACCGACACGACCGCCTTGGGTACAAGTTCGACGTTCGGTTTCTTCAGTGCGGGATAGAACCCGGTCGAGAAGATCGGGCGCTTGCCGGGATACGGATACGAGGGCGTCACCGCGGCGGCGAGGTCGGGCCGATCCTTGAACGTTTTCCCGATGTACTTCCGGCACAGTTGCTCGCGGGCGACTTGGCGCTTCGAACCGGGATGCCAGAGTGTGCCGCCGATCAGGTTGCGTTCGAGTTGGTACTTCAACCGCCATCGCTCGCGCAGGCGGCGCCAGCGATTCGTGAACGCGTCGCGCTCGGTGTCGTCGAAATCGCGCTCCCCTTTGGCCAGCACCCATCCGGGTTCGCGCTGGTACACGTACAACTTGCCGACGATCGGTTGGATCGCGGGAACGATCTGGCTGGCCGACGAACCCGTCCCCACGATCGCGACCGTCTTGCCGGTGAGATCGTGCTGGTGCTCCCAGCGCGCGGTGTGGAACTTCGGCCCGGCAAACGTCTCGAGGCCGGGCCAATCCGGATAGCGCGGGACGTTCAAGAAGCCGACCGCGCTGATCAACGCGTGGCACTCGTCGATGGTTCCGTCGTCCCGCGCGACCTCCCAGATGTGACGGTTCTCGTCCCACCGGGCCGACGTCACCGTCGTGCCGAGGCGGAGATGCGGACGCAAGCCGAACTCGTCGACCGCCTCTTCGAGATACTTCTGCAGTTCGGGTTGACGCGCGTGCGTGCGCGTCCAGTCATTCGACTTGAACGAGAAGCAGTACAGGTGCGAACCGACGTCGACTTCGGCACCCGGGTAGGTGTTGTCCCACCACGTACCGCCGATACCGAGCGACGACTCGTAGATCGTGAACGTTTCGATACCGGCGCGCTTCAGGTAGACGCCGGCGGCGATGCCTCCGAAACCGGCACCGACGATGGCGACGCGCGGGGTACCACTCGGACCGAACAGTTGCGTCGCCGACGCCTTCATGACGGGCTGCTGCGAAACGCGGCGACCGCACCGCCGTCGACTCGGACGTCGGTACCAGTGATGAACGACGCCGCCGGGCTCAGCAGGAACTCGACGACGGCCGCGATGTCGTCGGGCGTGCCGAGCCGGCCAGTGCCCGAGTTCTCGACGAGCGTGCGCATGAAGTCGCCGCTCGCGCCCGCGAGTTCGGCTTGCCCCATCGGCGTGGCAATCACGCCGGGGCTGATGGAAACGACCCGGCCCCCGCGGCGGCCCCACGTGATCGACGCCGCTTCGACGCGTGCTTGGTTTGCACGTTTGGCAAGTGCGTACGCGATGCCCGGATCGAGCGCAGTCGTGTCGAGCGCGGGCAACGATGCCAGCTCGTCGGTGGGTGTCGTCGCGAACGCGCGCACGACGTCGTCGCTCACGGGCATCATCGAAGCCGCCATGCTCGCGATGCATACCGCGACCGTGCCGGGTACGACAAGCGGCAAGAACGCATCGAGCATCCGCGCGGTGCCGACAACGTCGACGGCCACAATCTGTTCCGTCGTCGCCTGCACTGGTGAGACGCCGGCGGTGTGTACCACGCTGCGCACGACGCCCTGCTCCGACGCGGCTCGCGCCAGCGCGTCGACGGCCGCCCCGTCGCTCACGTCGACCCGCACCTCACACACCGCGTGACCGAGCGCTTCCAGACGGGCGCGCGCGGCATGCAACTGCGTTTCGTCGAAGTCGGCGAGCACAATCGTGCGACCGGTACCGATCCGGCGCGCGATCGCTTCTCCCATGCCGCCCGCGCCCGTGACGACGACAACTTCGCTCGGCATTACCCGATCTCAGGCCGGACGCCGGGCCGCTGTTCGTTCATGTCGAGCTGCACGCCATCGCGTCGGATGGGAACGCCATTCACCAAGACGTGCCGCACGCCGACCGGCTCTTCGGCGGTGAGGCGCTCGCCGCCCGCGGGAAAGTCTTGGACGCGACGCGTCGGTCCCGGCGCAACCGTGTCGGGATCGAACACGCAGAGGTCGGCCCAGTTCCCGGCGCGCACGTACCCGCGCTGCGCGAAGCCGAAGAGGTCGGCGGGCTCGCCGGTCAGCTTGCGGACGGCGTGTTCGAGCGGCATCACGCCCCGCTCCCGCACCCACCGGCCGAGGAGATCGGTCGGCAATGGTGCGTCGCACAACTGGTCGACGTGCGCGCCCGCGTCGGAAAGGCCGAGTACGACCCGGTCGTGCACCAACAGCTCGCCGACTTGTTCGGCTTCGTCGTTCGCGATGTAGGCCCGAAAGCGCGTGTCGAGATCTTCCGTCAGCGCGAGCTCGCACATCAGGTCGAGCGGTGTCACGTTGCGCTGGCGCGCGACGTCGCTGACCCGCTTCCCCACGAGCTCGGGGAATGCCTCGCTTTCGGAGATCTCGAACGTTTCCCACCGCGGCTTCATCGGCGAGTCTTCGAGATCGGCGGCCGCGAGTGCGCGCCATTCCGGGTCGCGATACGCGGCGACGCGAACCGGCGCGACTGACCTTCAACAACTCGCCGAACACGGTGCCGGTGTTCAGGTTGTACGCGTCGGCCATCGTGAACTGCATCGTGAGCGGCCGGGGCGTGACTTGGGGCCAGACTCGAGCGCCGCGCTCGATGCCGTGTTCGTGCAGCGCGAGGGTCTTGTGGTGCTTGCCGTTGGGCGTCGCGAACAGCGGATACATGATCGGCCGGGTGATGCGCGCCGCCCACTCGTACGCGTCGGCGTATTCGCACTGCTCGCCGGGCGTGAAGAGCACCACGCCTTTGCCGGTGCTTTCGGCCGCCATGAACAGCGCTTCCACTTCGTGCTTGTCGGCAAAGCGGCTCGGCACCGGCTTGCCGTCGACGCCGCGGTGCGCGAACGAAAAGCTCGTCGAGAAGCCGGCCGCGCCCGCGTCGATTCCCTCGCGCACCAGCTGCGCCATGCGCTCGATCTCGTCGGGCGTTGCCACCCGTTCGTACGCCGCGTCGCCCAGTACGTACAACCGCAAAGCTGAATGCCCGATGTACGTGGCGAAGTTCAGGTCGGTGCCGCGTCGCTGCACCGCGTCGAGATATTCGGGAAACGTTTCGAAGTCCCACACGACGCCGGCCAGCAACGTCGCGGGATCCATGTCCTCGACGTTTTCGAGCGTATGCACGATGGTTTCGCGGTACTCGGTCCGGGTCGGCGCGATCGTGAACCCGCAGTTCCCCGCGACAACCGTGGTCACGCCGTGGAACGACGACGGCCGCAACGCGGGATCCCAGAACACCTGCGCGTCGTAATGCGTGTGAATGTCGACGAAGCCCGGCGCGACCGCGCAGCCCGACGCGTCGAGTTCACGGTCGCCGCTGAGCTTCGGACCGATCGTTTCGATGCGACCATTGGTGACGGCGACGTCGGCGACGCGGCCCGGTTCACCGGTGCCGTCGTACACCGTGCCGCCGCGTATGACGAGCTCAGCCATACGTCATGAACTCCAACAAGTTGCCGTCGGGGTCGCGCACGTACACGCTCGTGCCGTTCTCGCGGCGGCCCCCGGCCCGCTCGACCGGACCCTCCTCGACTGCGATCGCGAGTTCGGCGAGGCGCGCCTGCAACGCGTCGACGGTGCTGCCCCATACGAAACACAGATCGCCGCACGGCGGGACCGCAGCCGGCGCCCGCAACGTGAACGCGGGTCGCGGCCAAACTTCCGGCCGGTGAAAGTTGATCATCTGCTGCCCGGCGCGCACGCGCACGGCCGCCTTTTCTTCGTCGACGTTGAAGCCGAGCGCGCGGTAGAACGCAACCATCGCGTCGACATCCTGCATAGGAAACGACACGTGGTCGATGCCGACGATCACGAGACCGGAAACCCGTAGAGCGCGGCGCAGTTCGTTGCCGTGATCTTGCGCACGTCGTCGTTCGACAGGGTGCCGAGCGACGTCTCGATTGCTTGGCGGGAGTTCGGGAACGTGCTGTCGGTGTGCGGGTAGTCCGACGCCCACATGCACGAGCCCGCGCCAACGAACGGGATGAACTGCTCGGCGAGCGGCTCCTGTTCGAAGGTGAGGATCACTTGGTTGCGCACGATCTCGCTCGGCGGAACGGCGGGCGCGTAGTCGAGCTTCGCACCGAGCTCGCGCCACTCGTCGTCCATACGCGTGAGGAAGTACGGCAGCCAGCCGATACCCGATTCCGCGAGCACGAGCTTCAGGCCCGGATGCCGTTCGAGCGCGCCCGAGAAGACCATCGTGGCGAGCGGTTCGTCGAGTTGCATCGGCAAGAGCGTCGCGAACGCGGCCGACTGCCACTTGCCGATTTGGTAGCTGAGCTTCGACGAGATGCCACCGTTGATGTGGAAGCTGATCGGCAGGCCGGTCGCTTCGGCCGCGGCCCACAACCGGTCCCATTCCGGCGCGCCGAGATCGATGCGGAACGCGTCGACGATCGCGCCCCGGTGCCCGAGCGCGGCGCAGCGTTCGAGTTCCGTTGCCGCCGCGTCGGCGGAGTGGAACGGTAAGAATGCGAGCGCGCACAGCCGGTCGGGTGCGGCCGCGTTGAACTCTTCCGCGGCCCAGTCGTTCCACGCGGCATACGTCGCGTCTTGCAGGACGGTGTCGGTAATCGGAAAGCCGAGCGACAGCGGGCCGTACACAACCGACGCGGCCAGGCCGTCGCGGTCCATGTCTTCGAGGCGCAGCTTGGGCGTGCCGGCGCGGTAACCGTCGTCGTCGATGCCGGCGCGACCGATCGCGCTGAGCTTCTTCACCAGCTCTTTGTTCTTCGGCATGCCGCTCCGGCCGATCACGCGGCCTTCGCACAGCCACTGACGGCCCTTGCCTTCGTCGACGACACGCGGCCCGCGCTCGGCAAGAGCCCGCGACAAGCGCGATTCCCACACCGACGGCGGCACCGCGGACAGATCGAGGTGATCGTCACACGAGTAGATCGCCGACGCGTTCATCGATATTCGCTCGACGGTTCGTCGAGGATGACGGTCTTGGTTTCGAGGAAGTGCATCAGCCCCTCCTTGCCGCCCTCGCGGCCGATGCCCGACTGCTTGAACCCGCCGAACGCGATACCGAAGTCGGTACGGAACGAGTTCATGCCGACGGTGCCGGCCCGCAACTGCCCGGCAACGGCACGAGCCCGGTCGGGATCGGTCGTGAACACCGCCGAGTTCAACCCGTAGACCGTGTCGTTCGCAATGCGAACTGCGTCGGCTTCGTCGGCCGCCGGAATGACACTGAGCACAGGACCGAAGATCTCTTCTTGGGCGATGGTCGACGAGTTGTCGACGTTGCCGAACACGGTCGGTTCGATGAACCAACCCCGGTCGAGATGGTCGGGCCGGCGGCCGCCCGCGGCAAGCGTCGCGCCTTCGGCGATGCCTTTTGCGATGTAGCCCTCGACGCGGTCGCGCTGGCGCTGCACCGCGAGCGGGCCCATCTGCGAGCTCTCGTCGAACTGATTGCCGACACGAACCTTTGCGAACCGCGCGGCCAGTGCTTCGACCATCGCGTCGTGCCGGCTGCGCGTGACGACGATCCGCGTGAGCGACGAACACACCTGGCCCGTCATCGTGCACTCGGCCTTCGCGAGCGTCGCCGCGGACTTTTCGATGTCGGCATCGTCGAGGATGACGGCGGCCGACTTCCCGCCGAGTTCGAGCGTCATACGCGCGATGCGCTCGCCGAGAATGGCGCCGATCTTGCGGCCGGCCGCGGTGGAGCCGGTGAAGGTGATCTTGTCGATGCGCGGGTCGCGCACGAGCAACTCGGAGACTTCACGATCGGCGGTGACGACGTTCAAGACGCCCGGCGGCAGACCGATCTCTTCGGCCGCTTCGGCAACGAGGTAACCGGCGCCGGGCGCTTCCGGCGACATCTTCAACACGACCGTGCAGCCCGCGAGCAACGCCGGACCGATCTTGTGCGGGATCAGACCGTGCGGGCTGTTCCACGGCACGATCGCACCGACGGTCCCGACCGGTTCGCGCACGATCAGACCGAAGCCGCCCTGCGACGGAGTGGCCGTTTCTTCGAACGCGAACGTGTCGGCGAGTGCGGCGTAGGCGTCGAAGTCCTTCTGCATTCCCTTGGCTGCGAACTTCGCGATCGCGTGGATCGTCCCCGACTCGCGCGGCCAGAGCTGGGCGAGCATGTCGGCCCGCTTCTCCATCGCGGGCCCGAACGCGCGTAGGTATTCCGCGCGCTCCTTGTGCGAGAGCGACGACCACTTGCCGTTGTCGAACGCTTCACGCGCCGCGCCGACGGCACGCGCCATGTCTTCGGGGCGCGCTTCGGGGACGCGGTAGAAGAGTTCCTCGGTGCCCGAGTCGATGACGTCGATCATCGCGTCCGACGACGGCTTCACCCACTCCCCGCCGATGTAGAAGCGATCCGGTTGCTGCACCGGTGCGGCGGGCATCGTTGACGTCATGCGCGGTCAGTCCTTTCGGGCGTCGAACTCGATGTGGAGATCGGTGACGCCGCGCATCATGTGCGTGGCGTCGTACGTGTAACGGCGCGCGCCGGGCGGACCGTGGTACTTGTCGGAAACGCGAATGTCGGTGGTGCGCGCCAGGAACCGCACGATCGTTGCGTGCGCCTCCGCGCGCGCGAGCGGTGATCCCGCGCACGTATGAATACCGTGGCCGAACCCGAGGTGCTGGCGCGGGTTGGGCCGGTCGAGCCGAAACTCGCTCGGGTTCTCGAAATGGCGCGGGTCACGGCTCGCGGCGTCGTTCATGACGAACACCGTGGTGCCGGGCGGCAAGTCGACACCACCGACGTTGGTGCGAACCCGCGAGAGTTTGAACGCCCCCTTGAGCGGCGTCTCGAGGCGCAACACCTCTTCGATGAACGGCGCGATCAGCTCGCTGTTGTCCCGGAGTTGCTCCTGCAAATCGGGCCGGTCCCCCATGATCTTGAACGAACTCGTGATGAGCCGCGCCGTCGTCTCCCCGCCGGCGGCGAAGAGGTTCGCGGCGATCTTCATCACGTCGTCGACCGAAGGCAGCGTGCCATCGGGGAACGTCGCTTGCGCCATCTGCGTCATCACGTCGTTGCGCGGGTGCGCGCGCCGGTCTTCGATGTAACGCGTGAACTGCTCGTACAAGAACTCGAGCGGTTTGTGTTCCATCTGGTCGGGCGGCGCTTCGTGCGCGACCCGCTCGAGGAACTCGTCGCGGTCTTCGGCGGGTACGCCGAGCAGGTCGGCGACCACCATCACGGTGTAGGGAACCGAGTAGTCCTCGATCAATTCGCACTCGCCCCGGGCGAGGAACGTGTCCATCGTCTGGTCGGCGAACGCCCACAGGAACGCTTCGTTTTCTTTCAGGCGCTTGGGCGTGATCAAACGCATCAGTAAGCCGCGGTGCGCGGTGTGCTTGGGCGGATCGAACGACGGGAGCTGGTCACTGAACGGGAGCTCGTCGCGGTGCTCTTCGATGATCTGCGAGATGTCGTCGCCAACGAGCGGTACCGACATTTTGAAGAACGGTCCCGACACGGTGTTGCAGTTCGACCACGTTTGCTGGTCGTGGTAAATCGCGATCGCCTCGTCGTAGCCGGTCACGAAGACGACGCCGCGCGGGTGCTTCCACACCGGCCCGTGCGAACGCAGCCATTCGTAATACGGATACGGATCCTGATGGATCTCGCCGCCGGGCTTGAAATAGTTGAGCGTCTCGAAATCGGTCGTCACGGCCGTCGGCCTTCGCGCACGGCTTGTTCGACAAGCCCGATCGCCCACGTGATCGCGCGGGTCGCTTCGCCGCGGTCGAGCTGCCAGTCGGTGACGAGCCGCTCGTACGAACCGATCGCCCACAACACGTCGAGCACCGCGGCCGCGATCGTGCGGTCGTCCGACGGCCAGCGCGACGCATGTTCCTTCACCGCCGCAAGCAGCGCGTCGTGCTGACGGCGGTTCGCGTCGACGAGCGTCGGGTCGAGTGGCGGGCGCGCTTCGAGCGGATACGACGAGACGTATTGGAAGATGCGCGCCGCGGCGTCGGCGACGTCGCCGAGCTGGAGGTCGGTGAGGTCGACGCCCGCTTCTTGTTCGGTGCGGTGCATGACCGCGTCACGCAAGGCTCGTTCGTTTGCAAAATGTCGGTAAACCGTGCGTTCGTTCACTCCGGCCCGCTCGGCAACCGCGCGAATCGTGACGCCCCGCCAATCGCGGATCGACGCTTCGTGCACGAGCTCGGCACCAGCCGCAACGATGCGTTCACACGTTTGCGCGGCACGTTCGCGGCGGAGGGTGTTGTCGTAACGGCGGCGATCGGAGGGCGGTTGCATTTAGTGCCAGCAGTGTGGCACCGAATGGAAGGGGCCGCAAACCCGCGCCACGATGGGGCGTGCGCCGGATGCTGCGGCTGTGCGTCGGCCTCCTCGTCACCAGCGCGGTGTTGATGGTTTCGTGCAGCGGAAGCCGTTACGCCGCATCGACCGGCCCGATCGCGCGGACAACCGCGCTCGGCGACTCCGTTCCGTACGGCACCTCGTGTGCGTGCACGCCGTACCCGCAGTTGACCGCCGACGATCTTGCACGCGCCGGCGGTCACTCGGTGGACGCGTCCAATGATGCCGTTCCCGGTTCCACGAGCGCCGACCTCGTCACGCAGCTGCAACAGGACAGCGGCGTCATGAATCGCGTCGCAGAAGCGAACGTCGTGATGGTGGAGATCGGTGCGAACGACGTCGGCCATTCCGCATCATGTGGAACCAACCTCGCGTGTTACGAGCCCGCGCTCCCGGCCGTGCAGCGCAACATCGAAGCGATCGTCGCGCGCATCCACGAACTCAGTGAGGAGCACGGTGTGACGGTTGTGCTGCTCGACTACTGGAACGTCTGGCTCGGCGGAACGTACGCGCAGGCGCAAGGCCCGGCGTACGTCGACACGGCCGACGCGCTGACCGACAAAGTCGACGCGATCATCAGCACGGTCGCGAGCGATACCGGTTCGATCTACGTCGACCTGCGTACTGCGTTCAAAGGCCAGGACCACGACGGCGACGAGACGCCGCTGCTCGCACCGGACGGCGAGCATCCCAACGCCGAAGGGCACGAACGCATCGCGGTCGCCGTGGACACCGCGATACGCGTCGACGCGCCGCAGGGCTGACCGTCAACGCGGGCGGAACGTGAGCCCTTCGAAGTCGCCCGACGTCCGCCATTCGTCGATGAACTGGAAGAACGCGACCGGGCCGAACGGATAGCCCGACATCGCGAAACGAGCGCGCGCGTTGAGCGGCTGGCCTTCGTTGTTGTAGTAGCCGGGCGTGCAGTCGTTGTTGCCGAAGAACGACATCGGATTGCTTTCGAGCAGTTCCATCCACGCTTGTTCGGCAACGGCTGTGACCTCTACCTCCGCGGCATCGATGTCGAGTGCGTGCCGCACGACGGCGGCAATCGTGATGCCCGCGTCCGCGAGATTCGACGTGACGTTCGAGATGAGGTTCGCGCCCTGCGCAAACCCGATGATGAACAGATTCGGGAAGCCGTGTACGTGAATGCCGTGCATTGACCGCATGCCGTCGTCCCAACACTTCGAAAGCAGGTAGCCGTCGCGTCCGATCGTGTCGTAACCCGACCGGCGGTTGTAGCTCGTTCCGACCTCGAAGCCCGACGCGAACACGAGACAGTCGAGGTCGTAGTGCACGCCGTCGACGAACACGCCGGTCTCGTCGATGCGTTCAACGCCTTTGCCGCCGGTGTCGACGAGGTGGCAGTTCGGACGGTTGTAGGCCTGCAGGTATTCGTCGTGAAAGCACGGCCGCTTACAAAGTTGGCGGTACCACGCCTTCAAGTGCTCAGCCGTTTCCGGGTCGTTCACGACGGCGTCGCAGCGCGCGCGGATCTCCTCCATCTTCTCGTCGTCGCTCTCGAGGAACGCGAGATCCATCAACGCCGGCGTGAACTCGTCGCCGGCCGCGACCTTCTCGACAATGCGGTCGCGGATGCGCTGCGAAATGTCGGTCCAGCCGTCCATGACGAGATCCTCGTCGGCAAAACCTCCGGTTTGCAGCGTTGCGAAGTTCAGGATCCATTTCTTCTGCCAGCCCGGCCCGAGCGTCGCAAACCAGTCGGCGTCGATCGGGTGGTTGTTGCGGACGTCGACCGACGACGGCGTGCGTTGGAAGACGAACAGCTCCTGCGCGTCGCGGGCGAGCGGCGGAATGCACTGAACGGCAGTCGCACCCGTGCCGACGATGCCGACGCGCTTGTCGGCCAGCTTCGTCATCGGCGCGCCGGTCCAGTCGCCGCCCGTGTAGGCGTAGTCCCAGCGGCTCGTGTGGAAGCACTGGCCCTCGAACGTTTCGATACCCGGGACCCCCGGCAACTTCGGCCGGTTCAGCGGTCCGGTTCCCATCGCCACGAACCGAGCGCGCATCTCGTCGCCGCGGTCGGTGCGAATGATCCAGCGCGCGATCGACGCGTCCCACGCGAGCTCCGTCACCGCCGTCGAAAACAGCGCATTGTCGTAGAGGTCGAACGTCGTTCCGATGCGGCGGCAGTGCTCGAAGATCTCGGGCGCCAACACGTATTTCGCGGTTGGCATGTGGCCCGTCTCTTCGAGCAACGGGAGGTAGATCATCGCCGCCGTGTCGCACATCGCGCCCGGGTAGCGGTTCCAGTACCACGCGCCGCCGAAGTCACCACCGACTTCGATGATGCGCACGTCGTCGACGCCCGCTTGCTTCAGGCGAGCCCCGACACACAATCCCGAGAAGCCGCCGCCGATCAGGGCGACCGTCACCTCGTCGAACCGCGGCTCGCGGTCGGTTTTGGCCGCGTACGGATCGTCGAGCATCCAGGCAAAGCGGCCGGTCGGCTCGAGGTATTGGTCGTTGCCGTCGGGGCGGATCCGCTTGTCGCGCTCCTCGCGGTACTTGGCTCGCAGCGCGTCGTGATCGATCGTTCCAGGGGTCACCACGGCGGCGACGCTACAACGAGGCACGACTGACGAGTGGGGCCTGACGAGTGGGGCCGGAAGGGATCGAACCTTCGACCGAGGGATTATGAGTCCCCTGCTCTGACCACTGAGCTA
>CAWJBX010000014.1:0-595776 GCA_963841195.1 uncultured Actinomycetes bacterium
GCCACAACTCGTCGACGCGCCGTCACGTGCGGGATCTCGGCGAAGTTGTATTCCGGCGGCGGTGACGACGTTGCCCCATTCGAGCGTCCACACGCGTCCCACGGGTCGGCGCCGGCCGGAGTGCGACGGCACGTCGAGAAGATGATGTTCACGATGAACACGAGCACCGACAACGCGATGATGAACGCCCCGATGGTGGCGAGCAGGTTCAGCGAGTCCCAGCCCATGCCGCTCGGGTAGGTGTCGTCGGCGCGGCTGGCCCTCGAAGCCGAGGAAGTGCATCGGGAAGAACGTGAGGTTGAACCCGATCACCATCAGCCAGAAGTTCGTCTTGCCTATGCGTTCGTTGAGTCGATACCCGAAGAACTTCGGCCACCAGTAGTAGAAGCCGCCGAAGAACACGAACACGAGGCCGCCGAACAGCACGTAGTGGAAGTGGGCGACGACGAAATAGGTGTCGGTCTGCTGCGTGTCGCTCGGAACGATCGAGTGCATGACGCCCGACAGGCCGCCGATGGTGAATTGGGCGATCGAGGCCCAGGACCGCGAACAGCATCGGTGTCACGAGTCGTACCGAGCCGCCCCACACCGTGCCCAACCAGTTGAAGATCTTCACGCCGGTCGGGATCGCGATGAGCATCGTCGACAGACCGAACGCCGACACGGCAACCGGCCCGAGACCGGAAGCGAACATGTGGTGCGCCCACACACCCCAACCGAGGAAGCCGATGGCGATGCCGGAGAACACGACGACCGCGTAACCGAACAACGGCTTGCGCGAGAACACCGGCAGGATCTCGGAGACGATGCCCATGCCCGGGAGGATGAGGATGTACACCTCGGGATGGCCGAAGATCCAGAACAAGTTTTGATACATCAATGGATCGCCGCCGGCGGCCGCATTGAAGAAGTTCGTATGGAAGTTGCGGTCCATGAAGACCATGATCGCACGGCCGTGACGGGCGGCATCGCGAACAGCGTCGAGAACGCGATGACGAGAATCATCCACACGAACACGGGCATCCGCATCATGTTCATGCCGGGCACGCGCATATTGATGATCGTCACTAAGAAGTTCACCACGGTCGCGACGGAACCGATGCCGAGCATGATCAGACCGACGCACCAGAAGTCGGCGCCGCGTCCGGGCAAGTACCCCTGCGACATCGGCGTGCTGGTGAGCGGCACGTAACCGAACCAGCCACCGTTCGGCGCGCCACCGAGCCCGAACGACGAGTACAAGAAGATCCCGCCGAAGGCGAAGATCCAAAAGCCGAGCATGTTGAGGCGCGGGAACACGACGTCGCGCGCGCCGATCATCAACGGCACGAGGTAGTTACCGAACGCGGCCGCCATCGGCATGCCGAGCAGGAACACCATCGTGGTGCCGTGCATCGTGAAGAACTCGTTGTAGCGGGCGGCGCTCAGGATCGTGCCGTCGGGCCGCGCCAGCTGCAGACGAATGAACAGCGCTTCGATACCGCCGACACAGAAGAACAACGGCGCGAGCGCGCCGTACATGATCGCGATCTTCTTGTGGTCGACCGTTGTGACCCAGCTCCACCAGCCGGTCGTTTCCTTCGGCCGCTGGAGGATCTTGACGCCCGGCTCGGGCGGCGCTTTGACGAGTGCGTGCGCGTCTTCGACTGTTGTCATGCGGCTACGACCTCCGGCCCTCGAACACGCGCAGGATCTACACGCGTACCCGGGCCTCCGTTCTGCGCCTGGCTTGTCATGCGGCTACGACCTCCGGCCCTCGAACACACGCAGGATCTACCACGCGTACCCGGACCTCCGGTCTGCGCCTGGCCCGGCCCTCGAACACGCGCAGGATCTACAGCGCGTACCCGGGCCTCCGTTCTGCGCCTGGCTTGTCATGCGGCTACGACCTCGCTCATGCGGCTACGACCTGCGGTCCTCGAACACCCGCAAGAACCGGGGTGGTCGACCGGACCTCCGGTCTGCGCCTGGCCCGGCCCTCGAACACACGCGTGGGCTGTCATCACTCGGCCTCTAGTCATGGATTCGTGCAATACGTCGGTGGGATTGGCCCGCACGCGGTTTCCGAGAGCAAGAACTTCGCGATCTCGTTCGCTTGGTCCTTCGTCATGCCTACCGAAGAGAAGTTGGGCATACCGACGAGCGGCTGCAGCGGATTCTTCGGGTTTTCCTGCATGGGTTTCATGCTGGGCGCGTTGTAGATCCAGTTGGTCAAGTTCTGTTCGTTGACCGCGAACGTGTCGCCGGCGAACCCGCACCGGTCGGCGAGCCGCGTGAGGTTCGGCGCGATCGCGCCCGGAACCGTCGGCTTGTCGCTGTGGCACGTGAGGCACGTCCACTGCTTGTTGTAGTTGTCGAACTCCGCGAGCGCCGCCGGCGTAAGCGGGGTGAGCTGTTGCTTCACCCAGGTCTGGTAGTCGGCCATCGGCTGGGCGATGACTTTCATGCGCATGTTCGCGTGCGAAAGCCCGCAGTACTCGGCGCACTGGCCGTCGAACACGCCGGGATGATCCGCCTCGAGTTTCAAGAACTGCGAACGGCCGGGCACGACGTCCTTCTTGCCGTTCAGCGCGGGAATCCAGAACGAGTGGATGACGCCGTTGGCGTAGCAGCCCACGCCCGAACACGGCGGCGGACCTTGCAACGTCAACGAGACCGGTACACCAACGGGGATGTGCATCTCGTTGGCGGTGACGATCCCACCGGTGCTCGGATCGGTGTAGGTGAACTGCCACCACCACTGCCGCGCCGACACCGTGACGTGCACGACATTCGGCCCGGTCGGTTTCTTCGCAAGGCTGAAGATCGTCGCGACCGTCGGCACGGCCATGATCGCGAGGATCACCGCGGGAATGATCGTCCAGCTGATCTCGAGTGCGGTGTTGCCGTGCAACTGCTTCGGGTTACGCGGATGACCAGGCTTCTCCCGGAAGCGCAGCGCGACGTAGAACGTTGCCGCGACGACCCCGACACCGATGACAACCGCGATCCAGAAGAACGGCTCGGTGAGGTGCAGGATCTTGCGCGAGTAGGGGCCGGCGGGCCGCAGCGCGTTCTGGTTGTTCTTCGGCCCGGTGCTGTCGCCGCAACTCGCGAGGACCAACGCCGAAACGACCGCAATCGCGAACGCGGGGATGACACGGCGTACCCGGTGCTTGCGGTCCAGAATTCAGCCTCTCTCACAGCCTTATGACGAGCTTCAGGAGATTCGGCGCGGATGCTACAGCGGCCGATTCTCGTAAACGCAACTCTGTCATTCCAGGCGCGCGATGTGGTGGAACCGCGAGAACGCACACGTTCACAAGGTCTTTTTTGGTTAGAGGCCGAGACGATCCAGCGCGCCCGCACGGCGTTGCCAATCGGCGTCCACCTGCACGCGAATGTCGAGGTGAACCCGCGTCCCGAGCAGCGCTTCCAGCTCACGCCGAGCGCGAGTGCCGGCATCTCGCAGGAGGGCGCCGCCCTTGCCGATGACGATGCCTTTCTGTGAGTCGCGCTCGACGCGCACCGTGAGGCTGATCGCGAGGAGCGCATCACCACTCGCGGTCGACACGCGTCTCGCTGTCGTCGGCACTGACCGCGATGGAGTGCGGAAGTTCGTCGCGGACATGGGCGAGGAGCGCCTCGCGCACCGAGCTCGGCTGCGAGGAAGGTCTCGGGCTGGTCGGTCACGACATCTTGCGGGTAATAATGCGGCCCCGGCGGCATGCGGTCTTCGAGCTCGCCGATCAGCGCCTCGACTCCGGCGCCCGTCTGCGCGGAAATGGGAACGTAGACCGCGAAGTCGCCGAGCTCGGCGGCCGCCCCGGCCAGACGCACGGCGATCTCGTCACACGGACGCGAGGTCGGTCTTGTTGACGGCGAGCACGACCGGCGTTTGGACCGCGGCGAGCCGTTCGGCAACGAAGCGGTCGCCGGGACCGATGGCGGCGTCGGCTTCGATCAAGAAACACACGACGTCGACTTCGTCGAGCGTGGTCAGCGCGCGCGCATTGGCCCGTTCGCCGAGCAGCGTCCGCGGCCGGTGTACCCCCGGCGTGTCGAGGAAGACGAGCTGGGTCGTTTCCGTCGTCCGCACGCCGCGCACCTGCGTACGCGTCGTCTGCGGCTTGTCGGAAACGATCGAGACCTTGCGGCCGACGATGTGGTTCAGCAGCGTCGACTTGCCGACGTTGGGCCGGCCGACGATCGCGACGAACCCGGACCGGAACTCAGCTGTGGTCGTGCTCATGGACGCTCCGGCGCTCTCGCGCTCACTCTTCAGAATGCACGGGCGCGGGATGCTCTTCGTCGACCGACGCGAGCACCGTGACGATCACCGAAACGATGCGCTTGCCTTGCACGCGCTCCGCGCAGAACTCGAGCCGGCCGACGGTGACGCACTCGCCCTCGGTTGGTACGTGGCTGAGCACGTTGAAGACGAGACCGCCGACGGTGTCCCACTCTTCGTCGGGCAAATCGACGTGCAAGAGCTCGTTGACCTCGTCGATCGGGGTGCGGCCGGGTATGCGCCACGAACCATCGGGCATACGTTCGACGGTCGGTTCGTCGGGGTCGTATTCGTCGGTGATTTCGCCGACGATCTCTTCGAGCAGGTCTTCCATCGTGACGAGCCCCGTCGTCCCGCCGTACTCGTCGAGCACGACGGCCATGTGGTACTTCTCGGTTTGCATCTCGCGCATCAGCTCGGCGACGCGCTTCGAGTCGGGAACGAAATGCGCGGGGCGCAAGTTGCGGCGCACGGGTTCCGAACCTTCACCCGCCGAACTACCGCGACACGAGGTCTTTCAAGAACACCAGGCCGATGATGTCGTCGGCGTTGCCGTCGGA
This sequence comes from uncultured Actinomycetes bacterium, assembly GCA_963841195.1. GTDB lineage: Bacteria > Actinomycetota > Acidimicrobiia > IMCC26256 > PALSA-610 > CAWJBX01. The sequence continues at coordinate 4,831 of CAWJBX010000014.1, forward strand.
CACGGGCATCCGCGAGATGCCAGCCGAGATCGCGCGCTCGATGGCTTCGTCGACGGTTGCATCGGCGTCGACGACCACCATGTCGGGCGCGGCACCATGACTTCCCGCACGACCGTGTCACCGAACTCGAAGATCGAATGAATCAACTCGCGTTCTTCGGACTCGATCGACGATTCACGCGCGGCCACGTCGGCCATCGTGAGGATCTCTTCCTCGGTGATGAACGGGCCGCGGCGAAGTCCCTTGCCGGGAAGCACGACGTTGGCAATACCGATGAAGCCGCGCGTCAGCACGCGCAGCGGCCAAAAGCCGGTGAGGAACGAAAGCAGCGGCGAAATCATCAGCACCGAACGTTCTGTGTGCTGCAACGCGAACGTCTTCGGCACGACCTCGAACAGCGTGAACACCACGAAGATCTCGATGACGATGCCGACGGCAACACCAGCGGCGCCGAGTGTCGGTTCGAGCGCGGTGCCGAGCAACGTGGCGCCGATCATCTGGCAGCCGAGAACCAGCAAGAGAATGCTGTTCAACGTCAGCTCGGGACGTTCAGTCAGGCGCAGCACACGCGCAGGCGCGTTTGTCGCCTTCTTCTTCGAGCGTCAGCAGACGAATGCGACTGACGCGCGTGAACGCAGTCTCGGCGAGCGCGAGGACGCCCGAGAATGCCCACAGCACGATGACGATGACGATCGCGACGATGTTCATCGGATCGCCGGAACGGTATCTGGGGGCGGGCCGTCGCCCATGGATCTCGTCATCCTTCGCGTTCCTCGGCGGCGAACCGAGCGAGGATTTCCTGCTCGCGGCGGCGCATCACTGCGGTCTCTTCCGGTTCGGCGTGGTCGTAGTCGAGCAGGTGTAACACGCCGTGCACGACGAGGAGCGCGAGCTCGTCGTCGGCCGCCACGCCTCGCTCCAATGCTTGTTTTCCCGCGACGACCGGGCAGACCACCACGTCACCGAGCAGCGCGGGCGGATCGCTCAGGTCGGACGGAGCACCCGGCCCGCGACCACCCTGGTCGGGCTGACGACCGCCGGGCGGCAGCTCCTCGTCCATCGGAAACGAGAGCACGTCGGTTGGGCCCGAGCTCCCGAGGAAACGCTCGTTGAGCTCGGCGATCGTCGCCTCGTCGACGAACAACAGCGACATCTCGACGTCGTTGCCGTAGCGCTCGTTCACACGCTCTTCGGCCGAGCACGACGCCGCGCGAGCCGTACCCAACGCGCGACATCGACCTCGACGTCGTGCTGCTCGTCGGCACCGAACACGTTCGGCGATTCCACGTCGGTGCTCATTTCGGCGCGTGACGTTCGTACACGTCGACGATCTCTTGCACGATCCGGTGCCGCACGACGTCGTGGGAATCGAGTTCGACGAACACGAGGTCGTCGATGCCTTCGAGCACGTTGCGCACTTGCAGCAGCCCCGAACGACCGCGGCCGTCGGGAAGGTCGATCTGGGTGACGTCGCCCGTGATCACGGCTTTGGAGCCGAACCCGAGACGCGTGAGGAACATCTTCATCTGTTCGGGCGTCGTGTTCTGCGCCTCGTCGAGAATGATGAAGGAGTCGTTGAGCGTGCGACCGCGCATGTACGCGAGCGGCGCGACCTCGATCGTGCCCCGTTCCATCAGCCGCGCCACGACCTCGGGTTCGAGCATGTCGTACAGCGCGTCGTAGAGCGGGCGCAGGTACGGGTCGACCTTCTGCAACATGTCGCCGGGCAGGAACCCGAGTCGCTCGCCGGCCTCGACCGCGGGGCGGGTGAGGATGATGCGGTTGACCTCTTTCGCCTGCAGCGCTTGCACGGCGAGCGCGACGGCGAGGTAGCTCTTCCCGGTACCGGCGGGGCCGATCGCGAACGTCACCGTGTTGTCGCCGACGGCGTCGACGTAGCGCTTCTGACCGGAGGTTTTCGGGCGGATCGACTTGCGACCCCGCACGACTTCCGTCGTAAGCACATCGGTCGGCCGCTGATCGGCCTTCAACATCTCGATCGAACGGGCCAGGTTCTCGCGGTCGAGCACGTGCCCCTGCTCCAACAGCATCACGATCTCTTCGAACAGGCGGCCGACCCGGTCGGCCTCGGCCGGCTCGCCGTCGATCGTGATCTCGTTGCCGCGCACGAGGATCGTGACGGGAAACGCTTCTTCGATCAGGCGAAGCAGCTCGTCGCGTTGGCCGAGCAAGCCGACCATGAGGTGGTTATCCGGGACCGTGACTTTGATCGTTACGGCGGATCGAAACCGGTCCGGACGAGGTGGCGTGCTGTTGGGCCAAGGTGCGCGCGAGGGTAGTCGACCGAACGCGCGGGTTCAGTCCGACGAACGCGTCAGGACGAGACGCGGCGCGCAGGCCCAGCTGCTCGAGCCGGGCACCGAGCTCTTCGAGGCTGCGGCCCATGCACGAAGCAAGGACGCGCAGGTCGGAGCGCCGGATCGTGAGCATGCGGCCGTTGAAGTCCTGGCGCTCACGCTGCAGCGACGTGGCGAAGCGATCGAGGATGTGCGCGTCAGGATCGTCGAGCTCGTGCAGACGCACGAGATCGATCGTGAAGCTCGAGTTCATGTCGAACGCGCCACCGTTGGCATCGACGAGGCTGATCTCGCCCTCGAGCTCACGCGGCAGCAGCTGGTCGGCCGGCACCTCGTAGATCTCGGCGAGACGCAGGAGCACGCGGCACCGAGATCGCGCGCTCACCGCGCTCGTACGCGCCGAGCACGGACGCCTTGAACTCGAGGCTCGAACGCGCCTCGACGTCGTGTAGCGACAAACCTTTTTGGCGACGAATTGCCCGCAATCGTTCGCCGACTCGCGCCCCAGTGTTCGCCAACTCGAAAGCCCCCTCGCCCGGACTCGGCGTCGGCTCGTCCACTCTGGTTGCCACCTGTGCTCGGGACAGCGTGTCCGGTTGCAGTCAGTGGATAGTAACAGCACGCTCCGTGAAAGTCATGCTTCGCATTGCTTCCAACATCAGCCACTCACACGCCCATCTAGTCACATTGTTCACTTCAGCCGCAAGTGTGGTGCTCAAGGCTGCATGATCTCCGCGATCCGCTCCGCGAGAATGGCAGCGGCTGCGACTGGTGCCGTGGTGGCGCGCAGCACGTTGGGCGCGAGTCGCAACCGAGCGTGGACCGCGAGATCGGCGCGCTCGACGCGGACTCAGCCCGCCTTCGGGCCCGACGAGCACCGTCCAGGCCCCCGAGGGCGGAACGGCCAGGTCCCAGGCGGACTCCCCGTCGTGATCGGCGACGACGAGGCCGTCGGCGTGCAGTAAGAGATGCGAGATCGGCGATCGGATCGATGACCGGGATGTCGGCCCGGCGCGACTGCATCGCCGCCTCGCGCGCCACGGCGCGCAAGCGGTCCGCAACGTGCGCACTTTTCGCGGAATCCCAACGCACGACCGCGCGCTCGGTGCGAACGGGTGTGATTCGTGCCACACCGAGCTCGGTCACCGCGGGAACGACCTCGTCGAGACCAGCCTTCGTGAGCGCGACCGCGAGTTCGACGCGGACGGCCGGCGGTGCAACGCGCTCGATGTCGCCGCGCGCTTCGAGCTCGAGCCGCCCGCTTGTCACCGACGCGACTTCGTACTCACGCCACGCGCCCGAACCGTCGGCGGCGGTAATCCGTTCGCCGGCCGCGAGACGCCGCACGCGTTGCAGATGATGACCGTCGGCGCCGGCGACAGTCGACGCGCTCGTCGAGCGCGTCGACGAACACGTGCGCAACCGCGTCGACGTCGGCCGGCGTCGCGCGCCACGCGCGTTCAGCGTCTTGAACGCGGAACGGATGCGCGAGAACAGGCCTTCGTGCCGGCGGCTCACCTGCTCGCCGCGCAGCTCCGCGAACTGCGCGAGCAACGCCGCTTCCTCGTTGCTCACGTCGGTGGGGATCTCGACGTGGACTTCGACGACGAGGTCGCCGCGCCGGCTACCGCGCAATCGCGGGAACGCCGAGGCTCGCGCAGGCGGATCAGCGCGCCGGGCTGCGTGCCCGCCGGAACGTCGAGCTCTTGCGGTCCGTCGAGCGTCGCGATCTCGACCTGCGTCCCGAGCGTCGCCTGCACGATCGACACCGGCAGATGGCACCACAGCTCGTCGCCGCGCCGTTCGAGCGTCGCATGCGGCGCAACGCGGACCGACACGTAGAGGTCGCCGGGCGGGCCGCCCCGCGGTCCGGCCGGACCGCGGCCGGAGAGCCGCAGGCGCTGGCCGTCGTCGATGCCGCGCGGCACGTCGACCTCGATCGATCGGCTGCCGTTGACCCGGCCTGCGCCGCCGACACGTCCCGCACGGATTCGGGATGACCTGGCCGGTCGCGCCGCACGCCGTGCACGGGCCGGCGGTGACGATCTGGCCGAGCAACGACGGCGGACCTGGCGCACCTCGCCGCTGCCTTCGCACGTCGGGCAGCGCTCGGGATGCGTACCCGGCGCGCACCCGGAGCCGGCGCAGGTCTCGCACTCGATCGGCATCTGCAGGTCGAGCGTCTTGCGCGCACCGAACACGACCTCTTCGAGCGTGAGGTCGAGCACGGTCTCCGCGTCGGGCCCACGCGTCGGCCCCGACGGGCCGCGACTGCGACCGCCGCCACCTCCACCGAACATGTCGCCGCCGAAGAACGCGTCGAACAGATCGTTCAGCCCGAACGCGCCGGCGTCGAACGGGCTGCCGCCGCCGAACGCCGGCGTCGCCGCCCTCGGGACCGAACATGTCGTAGCGACGCCGGCGTTCGGGATCGCGCAACGTCTCGTACGCCTCGTTGATCTCCTTGAAGCGTTCGACCGCGGCCGGATCGTCGGGTTCGCGTCGGGGTGGTACTTGCGCGCGAGGCGCGCGGAACGCCTTCTTGATCTCGTCGTCGGTCGCGTTCGGGCGAGACGCCGAGCAGCTCGTAGTAGTTCATGCCGATCTCATCGTGATCGCGTCATCGCGAGAGCTGGCGTCCGAGCTGTTGGGAAACGGCCGCGACCGCGGCCTGCGCCTTGCGGTAGTCCATACGCGTCGGCCCGAGCACGCCGACGGTACCGGCGAGTTCGCCTTCGACGAGATACGGCGCGAGCACGAGCGAGCATTCGCGCAGATCAGCGCTGGTGTTCTCGGAACCGATGCGCACGGTGAGCCCGGGCCCGAGCAGCTCGCGCATCAACGACGCCAGCACGACGTGCTGTTCGAGCAGTTCGAACAGGCGCGCGGTGCTCGTGGTGACGAACGCGTCGTGCTCGGCCGCGAGGCGGCTCGCGCCGCCGACGTACAGCGACTCGCTCTGGTGCTGTTCGAGCCGCGCGCGAGCAGACGCGTCGCGCGACGGCCTGCGGCAAGTACGGCGATCGCGTCGGCGCTCGTTCGGCTTCGGGCGACGCGGTGGCGAAGTCACCGAGGCGGCGGCCGTCGAGGGCGCGTGCGAGCAGCGCGCCGGCCGCGAGGACGTCGTCCTCGGCGACATCGGCGTCGAACACGACGACTTCCTTTTCCACCGACCCGTTCGAGAGCACGATCACGGCGAGCACGACGCGCGGCTGCAACAGCACGAGCTGCACGCCTCGCACGACGACCGCCTGCGACTCCGGACCGACGACGACTGCCGCGTGCGCGGTGACGCCGGCGAGGAGCTGGCTCGTCTGCGCGAGCAGCTGGTCCATCGCGAACGTCGCGCTGCTGAAGAACTCGACGATCCGACGCCGTTCGGTCGCCGGCAGCTGGCCCGCGCCCGCGAGGTGGTCGACGTAGTAGCGGTAGCCGCGGTCGGTCGGCACCCGCCCCGCCGAGGGGTGCGGCTGGGCGATGTAGCCCTCGCGCTCGAGCAACGACATCTCGTTGCGGACGGTGGCCGCCGAGACGCCGAGCCCGGTCGTGCTGCGTGACCGTCTGCGAGCCGACGGGCTGCGCGGTGTCGACGTACTGCTCGACGATCGCCCGCAGCACCGCGGCTTTGCGTTCGTCCAAGTCAGTTCGAACTCGGTCATCGACTCCTCATCGTTCCCGTCGCCGGTTAGCACTCAATGGTACCGAGTGCCAGCGTCGCCCGGAACCAGTGTGGAGGCGGCTCCGGCGACCAGCAGAGCGGGCGGTCACGTCGGACGCGAGCAGACGGCCGCGACGGGTGAGGACGATCCGGTCGCCGGCGCGTTCGAGCAGGCCCGCGGCCTCGAGTTCGCCGACGGTTGTCTCGGCTGGGCGCGACGAACCGGCGTGCCGCCTCGTGTTCGCAGCGCGAGGCAGAACGCCTCCTCGGCCCGCGTCGCGGCGTCGAGCATCTCCGCTCCCCGCTTCCGCGTTCGCGGCCCGCTTCGATCGCGGCGATGTAGCGCTCGGGCGTGCGGACGTTCCACCACCGCCGGCCGTCGGTGTGGCCGTGGGCCGCGCAGCCGATGCCGACGTACTCGCCGCCGTTCCAGTACAGCTCGTTGTGGCGGCACTCCTCCCCGGGCGCGCCCAGTTCGAGACCTCGTACCACTCGAGCCCCGCCGCGGTGAGCACGTTCGTCGGCGCGCACGTACGCGTCGGCTTGGACATCGTCGTCGGGCGCGGCGCGGGCGCCGGCCGCGACCGGCGGCCGAGCGGCGGTCGCCGGCTCGACGGTCAACGCGTACGCGCTGACGTGGTCGACGCCGAGCGCGAGCGCGCCGTCGAGCGACCGCTGCCAGTCGGCGGGGACTCGCCCGGCGTGCCGTAGATGAGGTCGACGTTGATGCGTTCGAATCCCGCGCCGCGCGCGAGTTCGACGGCGCGCTCGACGTTCGCGGGATCGTGGGTGCGCCCGAGACCCGACAAGCACGTGCGGCACCATCGATTGCACGCCGAAGCTCAGCCGATTGACGCCCGCGCGCGGTAGGTCGCGAGCTTGTCGGCGTCGACACTGTCGGGATTGCACTCGACGGTGACTTCGGCGTCGTCGTGACGGGTGATCGAGTCGAGGATGCGGGCGAGCTGGTCGGCCGGGATGCAGCGACGGCGTACCGCCGCCGAAGAACACGCTCGTCGCGGCGGGCACGCCGTTCGCATTGCGCCGTTCGATGTCGGCGACGCACGCGTCGACGTAGTCGTCGATCAGATGGTCGCGATCAGTCCACGTCGCGAAGTCGCAGTAGTCGCACCGGGGCGCGCAGAACGGGATGTGGACATAGACACCGAACGACGACGACACGCTCTCATCGTACGGTCGCCCCCCATTCGCCGAGGCGTCGCTGAACCGGTCCACGACCGGTTGAGCGACGCATGGTCAGGTGAGGGTGGCGGCGGCGTACATCGGTTGGGTCGACTGGGCGACGCCGGGCGACTGCTCGACGGTCACGCCGAAACCGATCGGTTTCCCGTCGAGGTGGAACGCGACCGCGTCGGGATCGGAACCGAGCACGCCGGCCGAGATCGCCGTCGGCTTCGACGGGTCGCCGCTGAGCGCCCACAATTGGTACGTCTGATCGGTCGACAACGCCTGCATGCTGTCGTTCTTCAGATAGCCGCTGCCGTCGGGCAGCAACACCACCCGCGCCACTTCGACGCCGTTCGGCTGCTTCAACGAAACCTGGTGGGCACCCGGTTGGCTCGCAGCCTTGTCGAACGCGGCGGCCACGTTTCCCGTGTTCGACGACGTGCCGTGGTTGACGACGACTGTTGTTACGAGCACCGCCACAACGATCGCTGCCGCAACCGCGACCAACACCCGCACAGCGCGCGCTCGTCCCCGCCGGGCACCGATCGGGATCGACCGCATCGCGCTCGTCGGTCGCGTGATCTCCGACGAGATCCGGTCCCAGAGTCCGGGCGGCGCGCTCGATGTCGTCGACCGGCGCGAGCGCAAGCGACGCCGCGCTCTCGCGCAACTCGTCGACTTCGTTGCGCGCGCTCGGATGCTCCGCGATGTACGCCTCCACGCGCGCCCGCTCGTCCTCGTCGAGGGCGTCGAGCGCGTAGGCGCCGAGCAGCGCGTCGAGTTCGGGATCGTTCGCCGGGCGTTCACTCCCCGACTCCCGCTTCGATGAGCGCGGCCCGCAAACGCAGCAGCCCCGACCGGATGCGGCTCTTCACGGTTCCCTCCGGTAGCTCGAGCAACGTCGCGACTTCACGGTACGTGTGACCGCCGAAGTACGCGAGCTCGATGGCGCGCCGTTCTCCGTCCGACAGCGAAGCCAGCGCACGCCGCACCGCCTCGCCTTCGGTCAGCTCGGCGACCGCGCGTTCGAGGTCGTCGTCGATCGTCGGGCTGCGAAACGCGTCGCGTTCCTCGCGCGCGCGCCGCGCCGTCTCGGCGCGCAACAAGTCGACCGAGCGGCCGTGTATCTGCGCGAACAGGAAGGAGCGCATGGTGCCGCGCTCCGGGTCGAAGCGCTCGGATCGTCGCCAAAGCCGCAGGAACACTTCCTGCACGACCTCTTCGGCGAGCACTCGGTCGTTCATCACTCGGCGCGCCAACGCGAAACACGTGTCGCCGTGACGCCGGTAGAGCTCGGCGAGCGCCGCGTTCGTCCCGGTCCGAGACCGCACGCGCGAGGTCGGCGTCGGCGGCCGCGCGGCGTTGCGCGTCCGTCATCTGGCCGACTCGATCGGATCCCGCTTCGCACGGGAGGAGTTCGGAGCGGATCGTCGTCACGGATGAAATAGGTTCGCTCGGGTCACTCGACGGCCGGTCCGGCGACGCTTGCGGGAGTTCGTGGCGAGCCGACGCGCCCGGCGGCAAGTACCCGCTCGACTGGAACGCGCGCCTCGCCCGCGCCGGCTACGTGGCGCCGCACTGGCCGGCGCCGTGGGGGCTGGACGCGACGCCGGCGAGACCAGCTCGAGATCGACGAGGTCATGCGCGAGCTGCAGGTACCGCGGCCGATGAATCCGATCGGCATCGGGTGGGCCGGGCCGACACTGCTCGTCGCCGGAACCGACGAGCAACGCAACGCTGGCTCCCCGGCATCCTCGACGGCTCCGAGTTCTGGTGCCAGCTGTTCAGCGAACCGGGCGCGGGCAGCGATCTCGTCGGCGCTTGTCGACGCGGGCCGTGCGCGACGGCGACGAGTACGTCGTCAACGGGCAGAAGGTCTGGACGACGCTTGCGCACGTCGCGCGTTACGGCATCTTGCTGGCGCGCACCGACCCGAACGCGGAAGCGCATCTCGGCATCACGTATTTCGTCGTCGACATGCAGACGCCCGGCATCGAGGTGCAGCCGATCGTACAGATGACCGGGACGCACGAGTTCAACGAAGTGTTCTTCACCAACGTGCGCGTGCCGGCCGCGAACATCGTCGGTACCGAGCACGACGGTTGGCGGCTCGCCAAGGTGACGCTCGGCAACGAGCGGGTGTCGTTGTCGGGCGAAGGCGCGCTGTGGGGCGCGGCCCGACCGCGAACGACGTGTCGCAACTCGTGCGTGACGCACGGCGGGACCGACGATCCGTTGTTGCGCCAACGCGTCGCCCAGCTCTACACGGAAGCCGAAGTGCTGCGATTGATTCGCCTGCGCACGGTGTCGGCGCGCGTGCGCGGTCTCGAACCCGGTCCGGAAGCGTCGGTGCGCAAGGCGCTTTCCGACGAGCACGGCCAGCACGTCATGGGGGTGGCAATGGAACTCGCCGGCACGCACGGATTCTGGCCGACCGCGGGCCGTACGGCGAACCCGACGCGACCGGCTGGCACTACGGCTACTTGTACGCCCGGGCGCTGACGATCGGCGGTGGAACGAGCGAGGTGCAACGCAACATCCTCGCCGAGAGAGTGCTCGGTCTGCCGCGTGACCCCTGAGCTCGTCGCATGGCTGACGGTCGACGGGCACGACGTTGCCGGCTGGGCACCCGACCCGCCCGCAGGCGAGATGCGATGCGCGCGCCCGCTCGTCAAACGACTGAGCGAAGCGGGCCGCTCCGCCGATCGCGCGATCGCGCGCGTGTGGGTCGAGGGCTGCCCGGTCATGCATCACCCGCGGGGCGCGCCGCTCGCTTGCGCGTGGGGCGAAGGATCGCTTGTCGTGCGTTCTGCGCAACCGGCGGGCGCGCTCGCGACCGCGCGCACCGACCGCCGGCCTTGACGGCGACTGGGTCGACCTCGACCCGTGGGCCACCGACTCCTCGTTTCGCGCGCACGACCGAACTCCTGCGCATGCACGTGCGGCACGCCTACGAGCTGGCTGAGGCGCGCGCGTGGCGTTGACGTGGATCCCGCCGAACGTCGCGGTCGAAGCCGGTGCCGTCCTCGGCGCGGCCGGCGTTGCCGGACGCGGGTTTACCCGTAAGTGGGTCGCGGGTGTGGCCGCGTTCGCGATCGAGCTCGCGATCGTGCTCGCCTTGTACGCGCTGTGGCGCGTCGTCGGCACGATTTCGGTCGTCAAGGTCGACGGTGCGATACGCGCCGGGCAGCACATCTGGAACTTCGAGCGGGCGCTTCATCTCCCGAACGAACGCAGCTTGCAGCACCTCTTCTTGAAGAGCGACGCGCTCATCCAGGCGTGCAACGTCTTCTACGCGACCGTGCACATCCCGTCGATGTGGATCTTCTTGGTGTGGCTCTGGTTCCGCCACCGCGATTCGTACCCGTCGGTGCGCAACGTCGTCGCGCTCACGACGTTGTGGTGCCTCGCGATCCAGCTGATCCCGGTCGCGCCACCGCGGCTGGTGCCGGCGTTGCACATCGCCGACACGCCCGCGCTGTTCGGCCAGACGGTGTATCCGTCGTTCGGGAAGTCGGGGCCCGCGCAGCTGTCGGCGATGCCGTCGGTGCACGTCGCGTGGGCAACGATCATCGGCGTCACGATCGTGCTGGTCACAACGTGGCGCTTTCGTTGGATCTTTCTCGCCCATCCGGTCATCACGATGATCGTCGTCGTCGTGACCGGCAACCACTACTGGCTCGACGGCGTCGTCGGCGGTGATGGTGCTCGCGCTCGCGGTGCTGTTCGAACGGTGCGGCGCGCGGCGTCATTTCCCGGCGGTTGGCGGCGCGCCGTCTTGGCACACCACCCGATGGAGTTCCTGTACCAGTTCGTGAATCATCCGGGTGAGTTCGGTGTTCTCCTGCAGCAGCGTCTCTTCTTCGTGATAGTCGTGATCGGCCTTGGCCTGTGGAACGTCGCCCTGACGGTTCTGGCCGATCATGACGAACGTCGACAGGAAGATCGCTTCGAGCGACACGATCAGCGTCAGAAACTCGAACGGGTACTTGTCGATGCCGAATAACGCCGTGGCGCACCAGACGGTGAAGATCACGACGTGGATGTAAACGAAGGCCATCGAACCAGCGAAGTGCGTGATTGCATCGGCGACGCGGAGTTGCGCAGAGTCCGCACGCTTGGCGGCGACTTTGACGAACGCCGGGTGGTGCTGACCTTGATGTGGTTGCACTGAACTCGCTGCGTCGACACTTGCCATCGCTTGGACCTCCTACTGAGCTGCCGTCTCATCGGCAGTTTGCGGGATCGCCGCAGATCAGGCGTGGATCAACGTCTCCACGTTGAGGCCCTCGGGCATTGGCAGCAACCCTTTGGCGGCAAAACTGCGGATGATCGTCTCCCAACCGGGGCGCTGCGCCACGAGCGCGCGAGTCAGAGCGATCGCATCGTCGACGCGTCCCGAAAAGATGAGCACGCCCGCGTGCAGGAAGCGGAAGTTCTCGTCGGCCGGGAGAAGCGCGAGCGCGGCTTCGATCTCTGTCTGGGCCCGGCCGACGTCACCGGCGAAGATGCCGTCGGTCGCCTGCCAGTAGTGCTTGTACGCGGTGCGAACGTCGAGCAGCCGTCGCAGTTCGGCCAGCGGGGTCGGGTGATCGTCGACGCGCATGTCGAGGACCACCCCCGCGCGCGGATCGTCGGCGCGCTCGGCCGCGACAACGAGCAACGCGGCCGACATGCTCCCCCGCGCGTCGCCGCCCGCAGCCTGCGCGGCGTCGAGCGCGGCCAGCATCCGCTCCGCGAGCGTGCCCCGTGCGCTTTCGTAGGCGTCGGCCATCGCCGGCCACACCTTTTCGCTCGCCATCATGTTCGCCTGCACGCTGAAGCCCGGCCCGGCTTGCGCACCGGCGTGGTCGATACACATCGCGCCGGTGTGCGCGGTCGCGCGGCCGTGCGCGTCGACGACACCGACTTGGCGCAATGCTTCGCCCGGATCGAGGGCGAGCGACGCGGCAAGCGCGTCGGCGGCCGACGATCCCGTCGCCATCGCGTCGAGACACCGGAAACCGTGCGCGACCTCGGTCATCGCTTGCGTCGCGACCGCGCCGACACCGGCGCGCGCCCACGGCACCACCGAACCGACGGCGGGCATGCACGTTTGGACGGCGACGCCGATCTCCCCGGTGTGCGGATCGCGAGCCACGATGGAGTACGTCATATCCGCGAGTTTCTCGCGCGGGGCGGCTACTCCTCCAGTTTCAAGGCGGCGACGAACGCTTCTTGCGGCACCTCGACCCGCCCGATCTGCTTCATGCGCTTCTTGCCTTCTTTTTGGCGCTCGAGCAGCTTGCGCTTGCGGGTGATGTCGCCGCCGTAACACTTCGCGAGCACGTCCTTGCGTTTTGCCTTCACCGTCTCGCGGGCCACGATCCGGCCACCGACCGCCGCTTGGATCGGCACGTCGAACAGCTGGCGCGGAATGAGCTCGCGGAGCTTGTTCGTGATCTTGCGGCCGTAGTCGTAGGCCTTGTCGCGGTGGACGATCGCGCTGAACGCGTCGACGGGTACGCCGTTCAGCAGCACGTCGACCTTCGACAGGTTCGACGCGCGGTAACCGACCGGTTCGTAGTCGAGACTCGCGTAGCCCGCGCGTCCGCGACTTCAACTGGTCGAAGAAGTCGAGCACGATCTCGGCGAGCGGCAACGTGTACACAAGCTCGACGCGGTCCTCGGAGAGGTACTCCAACTTCTGCATCTCGCCGCGCCGTTGTTGCGACAGATCCATGAGCGTGCCGACGTATTCCGTCGGCGTCAGGATCGTCGTCGTCACGAACGGCTCTTCGATCGACGCGATCACCTGCGGTTCGGGCATCGACGACGGGTTGTCGACGATCTCGACGCTTTCGTCGGTGAGGTTGACTTGGTATTCGACGTTGGGCGCGGTCGCGACGAGCGAGAGGTTGTATTCGCGTTCCAGCCGCTCGCGGATGATCTCCATGTGCAACAAGCCGAGGAAGCCGCAGCGAAAGCCGAAGCCGAGCGCGCCCGAGGTTTCCGGTTCGTATGTGAACGACGAGTCGTTCAGGCGCAGTTTCTCCAATGCTTCGCGCAAGTCGGCGTACTCGTCGCCTTCAACGGGATACAGACCGCAGAACACCATCGGCTTCGGATCGCGATAGCCGGGCAACGCGTCGCCGCGGTGCGCGGCGTCGGTCACGGTCTCGCCGACCTTCGCTTCGCCGACGTCTTTGATCCCGGCGATGAGGTATCCGACTTCACCCGGGCCGAGGCTCGCGACCGGCGTTTGCGCCGGCAACCGCACACCGACCTCTTCGGCGTCGTGGTCTTGCTTGGCGTTCACGTAGCGCAGCTTGGCGCCACTGCGCAGCACGCCGTTGAACACGCGCACGGCTGAGATCACGCCGCGGTACGCGTCGTAATACGAGTCGAACATCAGCGCTTGCAACGGCGCCTCGGCGTCGCCTTTCGGCGCGGGAATGCGTTCGATCACCGCGTCGAGGAGTGCTTCGACGCCCACACCCGTCTTCGCGGAAATGCGAAGGACTTCGTCGCCGGGGATGCCGAGCACGTGCTCGATCTCCTCGGCGCGCTTGTCGGGTTCGGCGGCGGGCAGGTCGATCTTGTTGAGCGCGGCGACGATCGTGAGGTCGTGTTCGACCGCTTGGTACACGTTGGCGAGGGTCTGCGCTTCGATGCCTTGCGACGCGTCGACGAGCAGGATCACGCCTTCGCACGCGGCGAGCGAACGGCTGACTTCGTAGCCGAAGTCGACGTGGCCCGGCGTGTCGATCAGGTTGACGACGTAGCCGTTCCATTCGAGCCGGACGTTCTGCGCCTTGATCGTGATGCCGCGCTCGCGTTCGAGCTCCATCGTGTCGAGGTATTGCGCGCGCATGTCGCGCGGGTCGACCGCGCCGGTCATCTCGAGCAGGCGGTCGGCGAGCGTCGACTTCCCGTGGTCGATATGGGCGATGATGCTGAGACAGCGGATGTGGTCGAGCGGAGTCACAACCTCTCCATTGTCGCCGATGGCCGCGTGCCGCTCGGTACCGTGCTCGTCATGGCTCGGGTCGTCGTGGTTGGTTCCGCCAACGTCGACTTGGTGTGGCAGGGCGAGCGACTGCCGGCACCGGGTGAAACCGTCACCGACGGGCGGTTTACGGAGGCGCTCGGCGGCAAGGGCGCGAATCAGGCTGCGGCCGCGGCCGCGCTCGGTGCGGAGGTCCACTTCGTCGGCTGCGTGGGCGCCGACGCGTACGGCGCACTTGTGCGCGCCGACCTCGTCGGACGTGGTATCGACGCGTCACAGCTGCTCACCGCGTCCGAGCCGACCGGCACCGCGTTGATCATGGTCGACGCACAGGGCGAGAACGTCATCGCGGTTGCGCCCGGCGCGAACCGTCGCCCTGACGCCCGAGATGCTCGGCAATGCGTTCGGAAGAGGCGACGTCTTGCTGTGCTCGTTGGAGATTCCGGTCGAAACGGTGCGGGTGGCGGTGGCGATGGCCAAGGCATTCGGCGCGATCGCGATCGTGAATCCCGCGCCGGCACGCGCGCGAATTTCCGACGCGATCCTCACACCGAACGAGGGCGAGTGCGCGCAGCTGGGCGGTGTCGACGCGCTGATCGCACATCGCGCCGGCCGTCGTCGTGACGCACGGCGCGGACGGCGTGTCGTTGCACCGCCGGGGAATGCCCGACGTTCAACAAGCCGCGTTTGCCGCCGACGTTGTCGACACCACGGGCGCGGGTGACGCGTTCAACGGCGCGCTCGCCTGGTCGTTGGCTGAGGGCCGGACGCTCGAAGACGCGATTCGACTCGCAACCGCGGCCGGCGCGTTGGCGACGCGTGCACTCGGCGCGCGGGCCGCACTGCCGTCGGCGCAAGAAGTCGAGGCGCTCGCGGCGTCGTGAGCGAGACTGGACGACCGCGTTGACGTGTGAGGGTGGTCGCTTGTGGTCGAATGAGCGGAATGCGTTTCCTTTACGTCGACGTTGACACGACGCGCGCCGATCACCTCGGTTGCTATGGATATCACCGCGCAACAACCCCGAACATCGACGCGCTGGCGGCCGATGGCGTGCGGTTCGCGAACGTGTACGCGTCCGATGTTCCGTGTCTGCCGAGCCGTACTGCGCTGATGAGCGGGTCGTTCGGAATACGCAACGGTGTTGTCAACCACGGCGGCGCGGCGGCCGATCTCCGCACGGAGGGCGCCAAGCGACGCTTTGTCAGTCGCTATGCATTTGAATCGTGGGCCGGCGTGTTCTATTGGGCGGGATGGCACACGGCATCCTTGTCGAGTTTTCCCTTCCGCCATTCCGCGACGTGGTGGAACCACGGTTTCATGGAAGCAATGAACCTGATGCGCGGCATGGGCGGCGAACGCGCCGACGAGGTGCTACCCGGCGCGCTCGATTGGCTCGATCGGCGAGGACAATCCGACTCCTGGTTTCTGCACGTGCACTTCTGGGATCCGCACACGCCGTACAACACTCCCGACGCGTACGGCAATCCGTTCGCGTCGGACGCGATCGACGCGTGGCACACCGAGTCGGTGCGGGCGCGCAACTGGGAACTCTCCGGACCGCACTCCGCGCAAGAGCCGTGGGGTTTCACACCCGACGAGTGGGGAACGCCACCACCGCGCCAGCCTTGGGATGCTTCATCGCTCGACAGCGTGAAGCAGATCTTCGACGGCTACGACGTGGGCGTCCGCTATGCCGACGAGGCGATCGGAACCCTTCTCAACAAGCTCGACGATCTCGGTGTGCTCGACGAGACCGCGATCCTCGTGAGCTCGGATCACGGGGAGGCGTTCGGCGAACTCGGCGTGTACGCGGATCATCAGGCTGCGGACGAAGCGACGTGTCACATCCCGGCGGTCCTGCGCTGGCCGGGCGTCCGTCCGCAGGTTCACGAAGGCCTCCAATATCAACTCGACGTCGCGGCAACAATTCTCGACCTTGCCGGCTTGAAGGTCCCGCGTTCGTGGGACGGCGAGATCATCAATCTCGGTGGTGACGGGCGCGACCACCTGGTGTTGTCGCAAGGCGCGTGGGCGTGCCAGCGCGGCGTCCGCTGGGGCGACCACCTCTACTTGCGTACGTGGCACGACGGATACCACGCCCACTGGAGTGACGAGATGTTGTTCGATGTCGCGTGCGACCCCCACGAGACCACCGACATCTCCGTTGCGAACGCGTCAACTGTCGAGGTCGGCGCGCATCTCCTTCAAGAGTGGACTGCCCAACAGTTGGAGCGCACCGGGAAGCCGGATCCGATGGATGTTGTGCGAAACGAGGGCGGACCGTTTCACGTCCGACGGCATCTCGCCAAATATTTGGAACGGCTCGCGAACACGGGGCGGGGGCGTTGGATCGAAGTTCTCAAAGCGCGTCACCCCAACGAGCTGTAGCGACATGGGCAACGTCTGACGGCGGCTCGGAGGTCGAGAGTGAGAAGCGAAGCAGCGACCGTCGCGGACTACATCGACGAGCAGACCGAGGCGTGGCGTCCGACGCTGCGGAAGCTCCGGGCCGCATGTCGCCGCGAGCTCAAGGGCTACAAGGAAGCGATGGCGTACGGCATGCCTTCGTATACCCGCGGTGGGCGTGTCGAGGTGAGTTTCGCAAAGCAGGCACGAAATCTCTCGCTGTACATCCTGAAGCAGCCGATCTTCGAGGCTCATCGTGCAGAACTTGACGGTCTGAGCCTCGGCAAAGGCTGCATTCGCTACACCCAGCCCGAGCAGATCGATTGGACCGTCGTTTCACGGCTGTTATCCGAGACGCGCGAAAGCACCGACGACATCTGTTGAGCCTCGGTGCCGTCGTTGAAGTTGTCAGCAGTTCACGACAGAAAGGCGCCAGGTTCCCGGGACGCCCTTGAGTTTCTCGGCCCTATCGAAGAGCAGGTGTGGCGCAAGCGCTCTGGGACGCAGCGGTCGGCATTGCGGCGGCGGACGGCTCCGAATCGATGTACGTCTCTGCGAACCCAACCGAGGCCGCAGTCGGGTTCTCTCTCCGCCAGGGTTGCCGCTTGGCCACGCCCGTTCATCCGGATCTGTTCGCGGCGGAACCGGATGACGTTCATCTCGTTTGCCCGCTGACGTGATCGTGTGATCGCTTACCGTTGACGCGCGTGAGGGACGATCGTCGCTTCGTCGTCGTCAGCGGGCTGCCCGGGAGTGGCAAGTCGACGCTCGGCCGCACGATCGCGACAGCCCTCGCGCGCCCGTTCATCGACAAGGACGACTTCTTGGAGAGGTCGCTCGAACGTCACGCGACCGTTGACGCCGAGTTGCGCTTCCGTCTGAGCCGTGACGCTGACGACGAAATGCGCAGCGCCGCAGAAGCATCGCAAGGCGCGGTCCTGGTTTCGTTTTGGCGACGCGAGGAAGTGTCGCCGACCGCGGGAACGCCGACAGAATGGCTGCGCGCACTCCCCAATGTCGTCGAGGTGTACTGCACGTGTTCAGTCGCCGCCGCGGCTGATCGATTTCTCAGCCGGGCGCGGCATCACGGGCACGGCGACGCGGCGCGGAGCCGCGCCGACCTCGTCCGGCAATTCGACGCGTTGGTCGCGCTCGGCCCGATCGGCCTCGGGTCCGTCATCCCCGTCGACACCGAGCAGCGGGTCGACATTGATGCACTCCTCGGCGCCCTCGCCGCCCTCGGCGCCCGATCTGCTCCGCCGTAGACCGCTTCTGAGCCTCTGACCTGGTCTGCTACCCTGCTCCGGTTCTCGAGCTTTGGAGTTTGTCGTCCTCATGGCCAACATCCAGTCGCAGAAGAAGCGCAATCGTCAGAACGAGAAGCGCCGCGTCCGCAACAAGGGCGTCCGCTCCGAGCTGAAGACGCGCGTGAAGGTCGCGATCGAGGCCATCACCAACGGCGACGCGGACGCGGCCGACGCGGTGAAGGCCGCGCAGAAGCGCATCGACAAGGCCGGCGCCAAGGGCGTCATCCACAAGAACGCGGCCGCCCGCCGCACGTCGCGCCTCATGAAGCGCGCCGCCAAGTCCGGCGTCTGAGCTCAGTTCCTCGGCTATCGCCGCGCCGAACGCCGGCTCAGCGCCGCGAGCCGCGCGACCAGCACGTCCATCACGGTTCGGTCGTCGAGACCGCTCGCGCCGCGCAGGTCGAGCTCGGCTTGCGCGAGCAGCCGGATCGCTTCCCGCAGCCCGTCGCTGCCGAGCCGCTTCGCGACGCTTCGAGCGGGAACCGGGCCCCGCCCGCGCTCTTCATGCCGAGCGCGGCCGCCGCGTGCTCCTTGGTGACGATCGACGGGATCGTCGAGCCGCAGCAGCCGCTGGTAGTGGAAGACGAGCGACGCCATGACCTGCATCGGATGCAGCGGCTTGGGTTGCGCCGAGCTGCTCGCGGTCAGCATCCGGTGCAGCGTCTCGAGCGCGGCGCCGACGTCGCCCCGGTCGATCGCGTTCGTGAGGTCGAAACGGCCGGCGGTGCCGAGCTCGCCGAGGTACTGCTCGACGTCGTCGAGCGAGAGTGACGCGTTGTCGCCGTAGGTCGAGTGCAGCAGCTCGACCAGCTCGGGGACGCGCCCGGCGTCGTCGCCGAGGTGCGCGGCGATCTGCTTGATCGCGTCGGGCGCGAGCTTCAGGTGCGCGTCGCTGCAGCTCTCGTTGCAGCACGTCGGCGGTCTGTTCGGCGGCCGGGCCGACGACCTCGGCCGTTCGCCTTGACGGCCTTGTCGAGCGCGCTCGGGATCCGCCCGCCGCCCGCGACGAGCACGAGGTGCACGCCGTCGAGCGGATCGTTGATCCACGCCGCGAGCCACTGCGCCTGCTCGGTCGTGGCGTTACCGATCTCGCGCACGACGACGACGCGCGCCGCCGTCATGAACGGCGGACTCTGCAACGCGGTGGTGAGCGCCGCGAACGCGGGAAGCTCGGTCGAGCCCGTCGGACTCGCGCTGCGTCGTCGGCCGGGTTGTCGTCGTCGGCGTCGCCGGCGCGCCGGCGGCTCGCGAACGTGTGATCGTCGAGCGCGAACGAGCGGTCGTCGCCGCCGAGCAGCTCGTCGACGAGCCGCTGCACCTCGCGATCGCGCAGGACCGGGTCGGCGCCCTGCACCAGCATCGTGCTCACAACAACGCCTCGATCGTGCGGCAGACATCGCGCCGTACCGCGCACGTCGTGCACGCGCACGATCCGGCAGCCGTGCACGGCGCCGTACGCGACTGCGGCGAGCGACTCGGCGCGGCGGTCGTCGATCTCGCGGCCGAGCAGCTCGCCGATGAAGCGCTTGTTCGACGCTGACAGCAGGAACGGGTAGCCGAGCGTCGCGTGTTGCGCGCTCTCCCGCAGCAGCACCGCGCTCTGGGCGGGCGTCTTGCCGAGGTCGAGACCGGCGTCGAGCACGATCTGTTCCGGTTCGAGCCCGGCCAGGCGCGCCCGGTTGGCGCGGTCGACGAGGAACGTCGGTGACGTCGGCGACGAGATCGTCGTAGTGCGGTTCGGGATCGGGGACGCGCGGCCGCAGCCGGATGTGCGTGGCGACAACGGTGACGTCGTGTTTGGCCGCGACCGCGCAGGTAGTCGGGATCGCCGAAACCGGAGATGTCGTTGCCGACGACCGCACCCGCCGCGCACGCGGCGTCGAGCACCGACGCGCGCCACGTGTCGATCGAGAGCGGTACGTCGAAGCGGGCGCGCAGCGCCTCGACCGCGGGAACGACGCGGTCGAGCTCTTCGGTCTCGTCGACCTCGGGCCCGGGTCCGGCCTTCACGCCGCCCGACGTCGAGCAGATCGGCGCCGTCGCTGACGAGCTCATCGGCCCGGCGCGACGAACGCGTCGAAGTCCCACGTGGCGCCGCGGTCGTAGAACGAGTCGGGGGTGCGGTTCAAGATCCCCATCACGACGACGCGTCTGCGGATGTCGACGACGCGGTCACCGAGCCGCAGGGTCGGGAACGGCGTCGACGGGCACGGAGGCAGGCTACCGATGCGCCCGCGGCGGCGATCGCGATGCAGGCCGACCGCACCGCGGCCGTCGAGACGCGAACGGGATCGCGGCGCCCGCGCGCGCAACCAGCGTGATCCAGCCGACCAGCAGCGCGGTCGGTTGCTGCAGCAACGGACCGAGGCGCGGCACGCACGCCGGCGACGGCCGCCGCGAAGAATGCCGTAGACGCCGAGCACGCTCCGCGGCCGGCGCCGCGAGCAGGTTCGCGACGGGCGTGATCAGCGGGAACGTGCCGAACACCCAGCAACAACACGGGCAGCACGCCGATCTGCGCGCGCGAGCGAGACCGCGAGCGGCTCGCGCACGAATCTGCGGGCCCGGGAGCCGGTGCGCCGATCGGGCGCGGCGAACAGCGCGATGCCCGCGCTCGCACCGCACGAGAGCACGAACCCGACCGAGTGCAACAGGAACGGGTCGACGAGCAGCAGCGCGATGACCGCGTAGCGCGAGGACGCGGAGGCTCGACGCCGGCCGGCCGCCGCAAGCGTCGCGAGGAGCGCGATCGCGGCCATTGCCGACGCCCGCAACACCGACGGCTCGAAACGCGTCATCGCCGCGAACACGACGACGATCGCGAGCGCGGCAGCGTGCGCGGCCCGAGCCGGCAGCCGGCGCAGCAGCGGCGCGAACAACGCCATGACGAACGCGACGTTCTCGCCCGACACCGCGAGCAAATGCGACAAGCCCCGAGTCGCGATAGGCGGCGATCACGTCGGGCGGGATCCCGCGGGTATCTCCGAGCAGGAACCCGGCGACGAGCGCGCGTGGTGTCGGCGCGAGTGATCGCGTGCCGCGCAGGATCTCGTCGCGGAGTCGCATCCGCGACGGCAAACACGCCGTGCGGCGGCGCGAACGCCTCGACCGAGACACCGTCGAGCCGCCCGACCGCGTGACGCCAGCGCGCCCGAGTCGTCGAAATCGCTCGTGCCCGAGGGGTGCGAGCCGCCCTCGCAACGTACGACGTGATCACCCGCCTCGATCAGCCGGAACCGCTCCGACATCGTCGCCGTTCGCACCGGCGAGCACGATGCGGTGCGTGTCGGCGACTTCGACGCGGACGAGCACGCTCGCCGCGTAGCTCGGCCCCGTCGGATCGTCGACCATCACGCCCGTGAGCGTGACGGCATCGTTCCGCTCGATCGCGGCGCTGAGAAGCGAGTGCGCTGCGGCCGTCGGCGCCCGGCCCATCACGGCGCTTCCGATCGCCGCAAGTGCAAGCACGGCAACGACGACGCGTGCCGCGACCCGACACGAGCAACGCGACGCCGAGGGTTGCGGCACCGACGACCAGAGCGCGCCGTTCGCGCCCCGATGCCGGAACGCGTTCGCCGGCGAGGATGCCGACGATCAGCGCGCCGAGGGCAACGAGCGGGCCCGCGTCGATGTCGGTCAGTCGTCACCAGCGGCCGGAGCTGCTCGAGCTTCGCCGGCGCCGATGCCGCGGACGCGGCCGAGGTCGTCGACCGACTTGCAAACGGACCGTGTTGCTCGCGGTCGCTCACGATCGCTTGCGCCGTCGCGGGGCCGATGCCGGGGAGCGCGTCGAGTTCGGTCGCCGTGGCCGTGTTGATGTTGACGGGACCGGCGAGCGCGCCCGTCGCGCTCGCCACTGTCGACCGCGCTTCCGCCGCCGCTCCCGCTCACGGCCGCGGGGTCGACCGGCAGGCGCGGGCTGACCGGCGTGCGGCACCGCGATGCGCGCGCCGTCGGCAACCGGCGCGGCCAGGTTCAGCCGGGCGAGATCGGCGTCGGCGGTCGCACCGCCCGCGGCCGCGATCGCGTCGATCACGCGTGCGCCAGCGCGCGACGCGTACGACACCCGCGTGATCGCACCGCGCCCACGACGTCGACAACTGCGCGCGCCGCGACCGTTGTCGTGGTTGTCGAAGGCGCATACGCAGGTGTGCTCGTCGGCGGTACCGGCGTGGCCGCCACCGATGCGCCGGACGCGCCCGCGCGCCACCACGCGAACGCAGCCGCAAGCGCGATGCACCCGCACAACGCCGCCGCGATCCGACGGTCGCTGCGCCACGCGTGCCAACGCGCGCGTCAAACCGTCGGACGCTGTTCTTCCTCCACGCCGACCTCCGGGCGCGCCGAACGAGAAACAGACGCGGGGGAAGCGCGAAGGAAGTGATGCGCACCCTACTCGGACGGTGCGCCAACAAAAAGCGCTACATCAGATGGCGCAGAAAGTTCCGCTATGCGGGAAAAACTGCGCCATCAGATGGGCACTTTCTTTCGTCGCTCGTCGCTACGCCAGGACGAAGTTCACGATCGTGCCGGGCACGACCTTGAGCTTGCGCACGGTCGCGCCCTCGAGCAGCTCGGCGATGCGCGGTTCGGCGCGCGCCGCGGCCTCGTGCGCGGCCGCGTCGGCACCGACCGCGCACCTCGATCCGCGCCCGCACCTTGCCGTTGATCTGCACCGGCACCTCGACCGTCTCCTCGACCAGCCACGCCGGATCAGCCGTCGGGAAATCGACTCATACGTCAGCGTGTCGTCGTGGCCGAGCCGTGCCCACAGCTCTTCGGCGATGTGCGGCGCGAGCGGCGCGACCATCAGCGTCAGCGGCTCGGCGACCTCGCGCGGCAGTCGCACCGTCGCGCTGCGACGACCGTCGTCAGATGGTTGTTCAGCTCGAACAGCCGGGCGATCGCGGTGTTGAAGCTCATGCTCGGCCATGTCGTTGCGCACCGCGTCGATCGTGCGATGCAACACGCGCCGCGTCTCGTCGTCGGCGGGCGCGTCGGCAACGCGCAGACGCGCCCGTCTCCTCGTCGACGAAGTTGCGCCACAACCGTTGCAGGAACCGGTGCACACCGACGATGTCGGCGGTGCTCCACGGCCGTTCCTTGTCGAGCGGCCCCATGAACATCTCGTAGAGGCGCAGCGTGTCGGCGCCGTAGTCGCGGTAGATGTCGTCGGGCGCGACCGCGTTGCGCAGGCTCTTGCCCATCTTGCCGAACTCACGCGTGACCGGCTCGCCGTCGAAGAAGTACTGGCCGTCGCGCTCTTCGACCTCGGTCTGCTTCGACGTAGCACCCCGCTCGTCGACGATACGCGGCCGCGAGGATGTAGCCCTGGTTCACGAGCCGTTGGAACGGTTCGTCGTCGACACGTGCCCGAGGTCGAACAGCACCTTGTGCCAGAAGCGCGCGTACAACAGGTGCAGCACCGCGTGCTCGACCCCGCCGACGTAGAGGTCGACGACACCGACCTTCGGTGAGCCGTTCGCGCGCGCTCCTTCGGCCCACTCGTGCTCGACCTCGGGTCGACCATTGCGTCTTCGTCGGTCGGGTCGAGATAGCGCAGGTAGTACCAACACGAGCCGGCCCATTGCGGCATCGTGTTCGTCTCGCGCAGATACACCTGCGCGCCCGCGCCGTAGCCGGCCCACGCTGGACCGGCCAGGTCGAGCTCGACCTCGACCCAATCGACCGCGCGCGCAAGCGGCGGCTCGGGCAACGCGTCGGGATCGTCCGACGTGACCGGTTCGAAGTCGGTGACCTCCGGCAGCACGACCGGCAACATCGCATCAGGCAACGCGATCGGGCCGTGCTCGTCGTACACGATCGGGAACGGCTCGCCCCAGTAGCGCTGCCGGCTGAACAACCAGTCGCGCAACTTGTACGTGATCGTCGGGCTCCCCCACCCGCTCCGCTCGAGCCAGTCGGTGATCACCCGCTTGGCTTCGTCGACGCGCAAACCGTCGAGCGACACTTCGTCGTTCGCCGAGTTCTACGCGACACCGTCGCCGACGTACGCCTCGGGCCAGTTCGCCGTGTCGGTCGGGCTCGACGCCGCGCTCGGCAAGCCATTCGTCGCGGCGGCCGGATCACGGGCACGATCGGCAGGTCGAACTCGCGCGCGAACTCGAAGTCGCGTTCGTCGTGCGCGGGCACGGCCATGATTGCGCCGGTGCCGTAGCCCATCAGCACGTAGTCGGCGATGAAGATCGGGATGCGCCTTGTTGGTTCGTCGGGTTGATCGCGAACGTTCCGGTGAACACGCCGGTCTTCTCCGCGTACGTCGGCGTGCGTTCGAGATCGGTCTTCTGCTCGGCGAACTCGCGGTAGCGCCGCACCGCGTCGGGCGGCGCTTCGATCGATGCCGAACACGCCCTTCCACGCGTCGAGCGGGTTGCTCTCCGAAGTCGTCGAACATGTCGTCGTCGGGCCACTCGTTCGCGGTGATGATGTCGACGAGCGGATGCTCGGGCGCGAGCACCATGTAGGTCGCGCCGAACAACGTGTCGGGGCGCGTCGTGAACACTTCGATGTCGACGTCTTCGTGGCCCTCGACCGGGAAGCGCACCGACGCGCCCGTCGACCGGCCGATCCAGTTGCGCTGCATCAACTTGATCGAATCGGACCAGTCGAGATCGTCGAGATCGTCGAGCAGCCGGTCGGCGTACGACGTGATGCGCATCATCCATTGCTTGAGCGGACGGCGGTACACCGGGAAGTTGCCGCGCTCGCTCCGACCGTCGCCGGTGACTTCTTCGTTCGCGAGCACTGTTCCCAAGCCCGGGCACCAGTTCACCGGCGCGTACGCGGTCGTACGCGAGCCGGTACGAGTCGACGAGCTCACGCTGCTGCGTGACACCGAGATCGTCGAACGGAACGTCGTCGGGGGTCGCGAAGCGACCGGAACGGAACTCGCCGATCAGCTGCTCGATCGGACGGGCCCGGCCCTCGTCCTCGTCGTACCACGAGTTGTAGATCTGCAAGAAGATCCACTGCGTCCACCGGTAGTACGCGACGTCGGTGGTCGCCGACGCCGCGGCGCGGATCGTGGCCGAGCCCGAGCGCGCGCATCTGGCGCTTCATCGTGGCGATGTTCTGCTCGGTGGTCACGCGCGGATGCGTGCCGGTCTGCACCGCGTACTGCTCGGCCGGCAGGCCGAACGCGTCGTAACCCATCGCGTGCAACACGTTGCTAGCCGTTCATGCGCTCGAAGCGCGCGATACACGTCGGTGGCGATGTAGCCGAGCGGGTGGCCAACGTGGAGTCCGACCCCACTCGGGTAGGGGAACATGTCGAGCACGAAGAGGTGCGGGCGGTCGGCGATGTCGCGCGGGTCCTCGGCGAGCAGTCCGGTGCGGTTGGGCGTGTAGAAGACGTGCTCGTCGTCCCAACGGTCCTGCCACTTGTGCTCGATCTCGTTGGCGAGCGCGGGCGTGTAGCGCTGCTGGCGGAACGTCGTCGGCCATACGAGCGCGAGGCTACCGGCCGTCACAGGGACCGCTGGTATCTGGCTGGTATCTGAGCGTCCCCACGGGGGCGTAGCTCAGTTGGTAGAGCGCTTGCATGGCATGCAAGAGGTAGTGGGTTCGATCCCCATCGCCTCCACTCCCCTTGGAGATGGCGTATCGCGGCAATCCCGCGCCAACATCTGTTGATGCAGGACAAGGACGCACTGGCGCTCGTGGCGCAGCGCGCGTGCGGCGACGACGTGGCCGGACGCATCCGATTCGTCACCGAACTCGATGCCTTGCGCACAGTTGAACGGCGCTCCTACGTCGCGGGCGGATTGCGGCTCGAGAACAGCGCCGAACACTCGTGGCACGTCGCGACGATGGCGCTCGCGCTGGCGCCGCTCCTCGGAGCGGTCGACATCGCCCATGTCGTCGCGATGTTGCTCGTACACGACATCGTCGAGATCGACGCCGGCGACGTTCCGGTATACGACCATGCCGCACGGGCCTCCAAGGCGAGCGAGGAACGGGTTGCGGCCGACCGTATCTACCGACTTCTCCCGGAACCCACGGCGTCGAACCTGCGCGCACTGTGGGACGAGTACGAAGCGCGATCGACACCCGAAGCGCGCGGCCGCCGCGCTCGACCGCCTCGCGCCGCTCTTGCTCAACTGGCTCGCGGGCGGACGCACCTGGCACGAGGTCGGCGTCACCGAGGCGATGGCGCGCGCCGTCAACGAGCCGGTGGCCGCGGCCGCCGGCGACGAACTCCTCGCGCTGGTTCGGGCCATCCTCGACGACGCGCGCGACCGGAACTGGTTCGTGCTCGAGTCGTGACGGAGACGAGAACCTTGAGAACGCGGCCGTGCTACTCCGCGAGGCGCTCGTCGTAATCGACGGTGTCGAACGGCCAGTCGCTTCGCAGCCACGCGGCGACGGCCTCGCGCAGCGGTCGATCGAGGCCGCTCCGATCGACGCGCACCCACGAGAGCACCTCTGCGTCTGTCGCTTCGTCCTTCGACGGATAGATGTAGACGCAACCGACGACATCGCCGTCGCGGTCGAGCACCGTGTAGGTAAAGCCGCGGCGCAGGCGGAAGTCTTCGGCGTGCCGCTCGAGGTCTCGGAGGTTTTCCTCGAGCGGCATCGGACGCGGCCACGTGCCGTCGGGGAAGCCGGGAGTGGCCCGGATGTGGTCGATGCTCGACGTCCACGCCGCGTAGTCGGCTGTGTTGTGTTCGGGACCGAGCGGAACGAGTCGAACGTCGAGAAACGTCAGCTCGGTGGGAACCGCGAAATCCGGCGGCACGAAATCAATCGACGGCACGAGTTACAGACTGCCGGACGGCGCGCAAGCGGTCGAGCGTGTTTCGGCCGTTCCGGCCGGCGGTCCTCACAACCCCCGGCACGGGGGCCAGAATCCCCGCGGCAATGCACAACGCTCCACTCATTACGCTGCTCGCCGAGTGAACGACACGATCGCGGGGCCGTCGCCTCACACCTCGCTGCGCTACCAGCCTGGCCTCGACGGCCTGCGCGCCATTTCGGTGCTCGCGGTCATGTTCTTCCACCAGTACTTCGTGTTCGGCACCGAGCGCGGGTTCTTCTCGGGCGGCTTCCTCGGCGTCGAAGTGTTCTTCGTCGTCAGCGGCTACCTCATCACCTCGTTGTTGCTCGCCGAAAAGCGCGACACCGACCGGATCTCGCTCAAGAACTTCTGGTTGCGACGCGCCCGTCGGTTGTTGCCCGCGCTCTACGTCTTGCTCGCGGTCGTCGTCGCGTACTCGCTGCTGTTCCTGCCCGACAGCCTCGCGACCCTGAAGGGCGACGTCATCGCCGCGCTCACCTACACGAGCAACTGGTGGCAGATCATCGCCCACCGTTCGTACGCGGTCACCGCGGGCCGGCCCGAACTGCTCAAGCACCTCTGGTCGCTCGCGATCGAAGAGCAGTTCTACCTGTGTTGGCCGCCGCTGTTGTACCTGGCGCTGCGCACGTATAAGCGCAAGAACATCTTCGCCGCGATGATCGTCGTCGCGCTCGGGTCGACGATTCTCATGGCGATCACCGCGCAGTTCAGCGAGAACTTCGCGTACTTCTCGACGTTTACTCGGCTGTCGGGGCTGCTGCTCGGATCAGCGATGGCGTTCTTCTACGCGCCGTATCGCATTCGCGGAACCGCGGCACCGCGGGCGCGCATGGCGCTCAACACGTCGGCGATCGTCGGCATCGTCGCGTTGCTCGTCATGTTCCACGTTTACCGGTATCCGGTCACGTCGCTCGACAGCCGCGCTGTGTTCGACGGCGGGTTCCTGCTCGTCGACATCGCGACACTGCTCGTGATCGCGGCGGTCGTGCATCCCGCTTCCGACGCGGGCCGCATCATCGGCTGCAAACCACTGCAATGGGTCGGTGTGCGCTCGTACAGCCTGTATCTCTGGCACTGGCCCATCTTCTGTGTCACGCGGCCCGGCCTCGACTTCCAACACTTCGGGCATCTCCGCGGCTGGCCGGTCTTCGTCGTCCGCTTCGTGCTGTCGTTCGGTGCCGCCGAACTGTCTTACCGCTTCGTCGAAACACCGATCCGCAAAGGCGCGATCGGCCGCTACATCAACCGCGTGAAAGAAGCGCACGGTGCCGCCAAACAACAGCTCCAACGACGCGGGGCGCTCGTCGTCGGTTCGTGCGCGGCCGTCGTGATCGTGCTCGGCGCCGGGCTTGCGTATGCGACACCGCAGGTCGAACAGATCGCGGGACCGAGCAACGGTGCGGTCGCCGACCCCAGCGCGATCAAGGCGCTGCGCGGCACCACGTCGACGACGGCGACACCGAACTCGGAAGCCGCAAGCCGCACCAACGCGTCGACGACCACGACAACTGGGCAACCTTCGTCGTCGGAGAAGATTCTCGCGATCGGCGATTCGGTGATGCTCGGCGCCAAGGCCGACCTCATGGCCGAGATGCCGGGCATCGCCGTCGACGCGGTGAAGAGCCGCCAGTTCGGCGAAGCCGTCGGCATCGTCGGCTACTACAAACAGAACAACATCTTGCCGCCGATCGTCGTCGTCCACTTGGGAACGAACGGCGTCATCACGGCACCCGCGCTCGACCAGATCATGAGCCTGACGGGCGACCGCCGCGTGTTCTTCGTCAACGACCGCGTGCCGCGCGTCTGGGAGACTGGCAACGACGCGTTGTTGATCAGCGAGGTCGCGAAGTTCAAGACCGCGCAGCTCCTCGATTGGCGTTCGTTCTCCGGCTGTCACAGTGACTGGTTCGTACCCGAAGACGGCTTCCACCTCGAGCCGCCTGGTCAACACGGCTACGCGATGTTCATCAAGTCGGCGATCGACGGGCATCCACTTTCGGCCTGCACGGGGAACTAAACCGGCCGTTCCGCTGCAATACGCTTGCGGTGTGGCGTTTCGTGATCGGCTGCCCCCGCGTGAGGTCGTGGAGGCACGCATCCGCGAGTTGTGGGCCGCGATCCCGCCCGGCCTCGTCGCCGACACACGCGGCGCCGTCTGGCGCCTCCGCCAGGCTCGGTCACCGCGCCAAGTCGTCGGTGCGTTCGACGCCGAACTGATCAACCTGTTCGACGGGCTCGCGCCTGCGGTGATCGAACATCCGTTGCCGATCACGAGCGTGCGCAGCGCGGGCACCACGGTCGCGATCATCGCCGGCTGCGCGGCCGCCGTCGACGAGATCGAGGCGGTCGCGCTTCTGCTGCCCGGCGTCGACGCGATCGCGGCGCCGTCGCTTCCGGTCGTCGCCGGCGCATACTTCAGCGCCCTCGCGCTCGAGGCCTATGTGGCTGGTTCGCTGCGCGTCCACATGTTGTTGAACTCCGGCCGTTGGGTCGACCCCGACACCCTCACTCGCGAAGTGCTCCTCGCCATGACCGGCGGACACTCCGACGTCGGGTTCGGCAAGGCCGTGAGCAACCCGTTGACGCGTCGCATGCTCCGCCGCTGGACACGTGGCATCGTGCCGTTCGTCGGCATCGGCTACGCAAGTTGGGACGCGCGCCGCACGATCATGTCTATCGCGCGCATGCCGTAGAAACAGCGGGGCTAGACCGCGGCGGCGTCGTTCCATTCGACGCGCGGTGCATCGGCCCACAGCCGTTCCAGGCCGTAGTGCTCGCGCGTTTCGGTGAGGAACACGTGCACGACGAAGTCGCCGTAGTCGAGGAGCACCCACGAGTAGTCGTCGAGACCTTCGACGTTGCGCGGTTTGACGGCAGCAACTTCGAACACTTGCTTTTCGACTTCGTCGACAATCGTGCGGACCAAGCGCGTGTTCGACGCGCTCGTAATCACGAACGAGCCCACGATGCCCATGATGTCGCCCACGTCCAGCACGATGATGTCGTCACCCTTCTTCGCATCCGCGGCGCGCGCCGCGATGAGAGCAAGGTCGTGCGTGGTGAAGGCTCGGGTCATGGACTCCCCTGTCGTTCGGTTACCGATGTGGTCGTCGTCGAGTGTTGCCACGGCTGCGGTGATGCGAGCGACGCGGCCAGGACTCCGGCGACGATTGCGACGACGACGACCAGCGCGCCGATCCAGCGATCACTGGGGCGCGACCGGTGACGGCTCCGGTCGCGGTGGCCTCGGTCTGCCATCACGATCAAGTGTAGAGACCGCGTGCGCGCATCACACGTACGGCTGCGTCCGGCATCAGGAACGCAACCGGCTCGCCCGCCTTGACCCGACGCCGGAGGTCGGTCGACGACACGTCGAGCCGTGGCATGTTGACTGCGACGGCGTTCCAGCCGGGCGGCGCGTCGGTGTGTTCGCCCTCCCGGTCGACGATCGCAAGCGTGACCGCCGATCGCAGCTCGTCGACGGCCTTCCACGTCTCGAGCGACACGGCGACGTCGCGTCCGACGATCAGAAAGAGGTCACGGCCGGGTTCGTGCAGCGCATCCACCGTGTCGATCGTGTACGTCGGACCGGCCCGATCGATCTCGAGCCGCGACGCTTCCAGGCCTTCGATATCGGCGACCGCGGCTGTCACCATTTCGTAACGTGCGTCGGCCGGCGCCTCGACACTTCCGTGCTTTTGCCACGGGTCACCTGCGACAACAAACAGGACACGATCGAGACCGAGTTGAAAGCGAGCCTCGGACGCGGCCACCAAATGCGCGACATGTACGGGATCGAACGTGCCGCCCATGATGCCGAGGCGTTCCATTGCGAGAGTGTAGAGCCGCGCCTGGTCGTAATCTCACCCCCGTGACAAACCTCTTGGTGCGCGTGTGGCTGCCCGACCGACCGGGTGCGCTGGGATTGGTCGCGTCGCGTATCGGCGCGATCGGTGGCGACATTGTCGGCATCGACGTGTTGGAACGCAGCGAACACGTTGCCGTCGACGAGTTCGCGGTCGTGTTGCCCGGCGACGCGCCCGGTCTCGTCAAACTGCTGATTCGCGAGATCGAAGAGGTCGATGGCGCGTCGGTCGAGGAGTCACGCGAAGTCGAACGCTTCCCGAATCCCAGCGTCGACGCGCTCGAATCGGTACTCGCAGTGTGCGGCGCGGAAACGACCGCCGACTTGTTTGCGCACTTGGTCGAACGGGTGCAGAGCGAGTTTGTTGCCACCTGGGTCGTCGCGCTGCGCGGCGGCGATTGCATCGCGACCGCGGGCGCGGGCGCACCTCCGGTCGAAGCGCTCGCAGCATCAGCGGCCGGCATGACGGCCTCCCCCGCAGTCGCCGCGGGCGACGCCGGGCCCGACGATCTCGCGGTCGCAACCCTTCCCCGGCACGACGCGATCCTGGTGGTCGGCCGCGAGACGCATCCGTTCCGTCGCCGCGAACGGGTGCAGCTGCTGGCACTCGCGCGCATTGCGGATCGCGTCGGCGAGCTGCTCGCCTAAGTCAACGCGCGTTCCGTTCCTGCGCGTCGAGCTCGTCGCCGAGACGCAGGTAGTGCTCGTAGCGTTCGCGATCGAGGTCGCCCGCTTCGATGGCGGCGGTGACCGCGCACCCAGGTTCCGATGTGTGGGAGCAGTCGCGGAAGCGACACTGTTCGGCGAGGTCTTCAATGTCACTGAAGACGCGGCTCAACCCGTCGTCGGCATCCCACAACGACACCGCGCGCAACCCGGGCGTGTCGACGAGCAGTCCGCCGCCGGGGAGCGGCACGAGTTCGCGTGCCGTCGTGGTGTGACGCCCACGTTGGTCGTTCGCGCGCACGTCGCCGGTCGCTTGTACGTCGGCCCCAACGAGCGCGTTCACGAGCGTCGACTTGCCGACACCTGACGCGCCGATCAGCGCGATCGTGGTTCCGGGCGCGATGTGCGCACGCAGTTCGTGGAGGCCGGCGCCGGTGCGCGTGCTGATCGCCAGCACGTCGATGTCGGGCGCGGCAGAACGAGCCGCGACGAGGGCCGCTTCGATCGCGTCGGCATCGACGAGATCGAGTTTGGTGAGCACCACAACCGGCCGGGCGCCACTCTCGAACGCGAGAACGAGTTCGCGTTCGAGCCGGCGGATGTTGGGCCCGTTCGTCAACGACTGCATGACGAACGCGACGTCGACGTTCGCGGCGACCACCTGGGCGCCGCGCGCGCTCCCCTCGAACGGGTCGCCGCGCACGAAGGCCGAACGACGCGGCATGACATTGCGGATGCGCTCGCCGGCGAGCAGCACCCAATCGCCGACCGCGAGCGATTGCCCGGGTTCGGGTCGGGCCCGCACCATTCCCGCCGCCGTGAGCACATTCGCCCGCCCGAAATCGACGCGCGCGACGCGTCCCGGCTCCACACCCGGACGGCCGATATTGAATGCCACTTCGGCCCACTGGTCGTCCCATCCGAGCGCGGCGAGCGAGAGAGCCGGTTCCGTCATTGCGATCAGCGTACGCTCACGGCGTGCGTACCGCGGTCGCAATCTTCACACGCGACCTACGCGTCCGCGACAACCCCGTCCTCGCCGCCGCGCACAAGGCCGCGGATCACATCGTGCCGTTGTTCGTTTTCGACGAACACATGTTGCAAACTACCGCGCACGGCCGCCCGAATCGGCAGGCGTTCCTGCTGGCATCGTTGCGCGATCTCGACGAACAACTTCGCGACCGCGGTGGCGCACTGTTCGTGCGGCGCGGCGCATGGGTCGACGAAGTCGTGGCGATCGCGAAGGAGTGCGAGGCGACGAGCATTCACATCGGACGCGATGTGAGCGACTACGCGCAAACACGTCTTGCCGCGCTCGCGGACGCGACTCCGGTCGACGTGGTCGCGCACGACAGCGTCACCGTCGTGCCGCCCGACGCGTTCGACCGCCCATACGTGGTGTTCACGCCGTATTACAAACGCTGGCTCGCAACCGATTGGCGGAGCCTCGCGCCGTTGCCGCGCAAGATCACGGTTCCGATCGGGATCGAAGCGGGATCCATTCCCGACACACCGGCGGCGCGGCCGGGCTGGCCCGGCGGCGAGCGCGCCGGCTTGGCACGCGTGAAGGCGTGGACTCCTGCCCTCGCCCGCTACGGCGACGAGCGCGACGATGCGGCTGCCGACGCAACGTCACGCGTCTCGCCGTATCTGCATTTCGGTTGCGTGTCACCGCTCGAACTCGCGCGCCGGTTGCGCGACCGCGACGGTGGCGACGCGTACGTGCGCCAGCTCGCCTGGCGCGACTTCTACGCCCAACTCCTGTGGTTCCGGCCCGAACTCGCGCACGACGACGTGCGGCCCGGCAGTGCGCCCCGCTGGCGCGACGCGCCGGGCGATCTCGAAGCGTGGAAGGCGGGCCGCACCGGGTTCCCATTCGTCGACGCCGGCATGCGGCAACTGCGCGCCGAAGGCTGGATGCCGAACCGCCTCCGCATGGTGACGGCGTCGTTCCTGACGAAGGACTTGCGCATCGACTGGCGGGAGGGCGCCGCGCACTTCATGGACCTCCTCGTCGACGGCGACATCGCCAACAACCAGTTGAACTGGCAGTGGGTCGCGGGAACCGGCACTGATGCCAATCCGCATCGGGTGCTGAACCCGACGTTGCAAGGACGCACGCACGACCCGAACGGCGAGTACGTGCGCCGTTGGATTCCCGAGCTCAACGAGCTCGAACCTGATGTCGATGTGCAAGATCCGCCGTTCGCCGCTCGGAACGCGCATGGCTATCCCGAACCGATCTTGGATCACCACGAAGCGATCGAACTTTGGCGCGAGTCGCGGCGCTGACTAGGTTTCGGCACTATGCCGACTCGCACGTTTACTGTGGATCGCATCGCCGCTGACGAAGAACACGCGGTCATCGGCGCGCTGACCCGCGCGTTTTACGACGATCCGCTCTTCGGGTTCTTCTTGCCCGATCTCGTGCAGCAGACCAAAGGGTTGATGGGTTTCATGCAGGGCGGCGTGATCGACGCGGTGCCGTATGGCGAGGTGTGGGTCGCGCACACCGAGAACGGCAAGGTCGCGTCGGCGGCCGTCTGGTTGCCACCCGAGGGCTATCCGCGCGGCGTGCGCCGCGAGTTCATGACGGTGTACCGCAGTTTTCCCGCGTTCGCGCGGGCCGGAAAGCGGATCCGGGCGTCGGTGCGCTTGTTGGGTGAAGTCGACAAGGCGCACCACGCGATCGACGAGCCGCACTATTACCTCGCGATCCTCGGCACCGATCCGCTCTACCAACGCACGGGTGCCGGGAGCACCGCGCTGCAACCGGTGCTCGACAAGTGCGACGAGCAAGGCGTGCCTGCGTACCTCGAAACGCAAAAGGAAGAGAACTTGGCGTACTACGCGCGCCACGCGTTCGAACTGATGCGCAAGCTCGAGGGCAAAGGCTGCCCACCCATCTGGACCCTCTGGCGCAAACCCCGCTGATCACTGGAGCGTCGCTGACTATCGCGTAGCGACAGTGAACGACGCCCCGCAGGATCAGCTCACGTCGACGACGTCGGCCACGAACTTCTGCAACTGGCGCAGGTTGCGCACCTCGTAAACGCCGTCGCAGTAGGGCGCGTACTCCGAGACGATGGAGTCGCCGGTGTCCCAGTAGCCGCGCGGTTCGGGATCGAGCCAGTAGACCTTGCGCGCTTTCTTGCGCATCTCGGCAACGGTCCACGCCTGCGACGCGTGATAGTTGTTGCGGGCGTCGCCAAGCAGGATGATCGACGACTTCTTCGTCACCTCGCGGATATGACGCTCGTGCCACACCTCGAATGCGTGGCCGTAGTCGGAGTGACCGTCGACCCACACGACGTCGGCTTCGGTGTTCACCCGCTGGATCGCTTCGCCGAGTTCCTGCGCTTCGTCGAAGAAGCGCGTCACCTCGTCGACGCCGTCGATGAACACCCACGAACGCACCTTCGAGAACTCACTCTGCATCGCGTAGACGAACTGCAGCGTGAATCGGGCGAAGCTCGCGACCGAGCCGGAGATGTCGGCGACAACCATGATCTCCGGCTTCGACGGCCGCGGTCGCTTGAACTTGGGCTCGACGGGAACGCCGCCGTAGCACATCGAGTGGCGCACGGTCTGGCGGAAGTCGAGGTGGCCGCGTCGACGGTGCCGGCGACGTTGCGCGAGCCGGGCCGCCAGCGCGCGCGTCAACGGATAGATCGCCTTCTGCAGCTGTTGCATCTCTTCGCGCGACGCGTGCATGAAGTCGACGTCTTCCGGCAGCGGCTTGCGCAACGTACGGGCCATCGCTTCGACGCCCCGGTCGGCCACGAGGCGGCGCCGGATCTCGGCTTCGATCATTTCCTTCAAGACCTTGAGACGGTCTTCGAAGTCTTCGCGCGCGAGCCGCTCGTCGAACGCGCCGTCGCCGACGTGCTCTTCCTCTTGGGCGCGCTGCCATCATCTTGTTCACGAGTCCGTCGGCGTCGAGCTGCCGGAGCGTGCGGTAGAGGTAGTACGCACCGCCGACCGGCCGGCCCGGTTCCATTCCCGCGAACCGCGCGACAGCTGCCGCCCGCGAGCATGCGCATCTCGTTTTGGTCCATGCGCATCATCGCTTCGAGCAGCATCTGCGCGAGCTCTTCGTTCGACACCTGGCCCATCGCGCCGCCCTGGTCCATCGCGGCGCGCAGCTCGTCCAAGTTCGTCTGTTGCCCGTCGGCGTCGGCGCTTTCGTCGTCGGTCTCGACGCCGGGCGAGAACATCGAGAAGATAGACCTCGAACACCGTGTCGAACACGCGGGAGTGGCCGACGTGCTTCACGAGCGTGGCGCTCGAGTGCCGCTTTGAACGACTCGCGATCGTCGATCGGCACGT
The DNA here is from genome assembly GCA_963841195.1 of uncultured Actinomycetes bacterium. GTDB lineage: Bacteria > Actinomycetota > Acidimicrobiia > IMCC26256 > PALSA-610 > CAWJBX01. The sequence continues at coordinate 40,375 of CAWJBX010000014.1, forward strand.
ATTCGATCGCGCGCATCGCGTCGAGGTTCTCGGTCATGCTCACGGGCAGACCCGCGGTGCGCAGTTCGTGCACGAAGCCCTGGAGCACGTCGAGCATGTGCGGCTCGGCGGGAAGGATCCCGGTCACGCCGTCACTCGCTGCCCTGCATCGCATAGTCGAGCTTGCTCCATGCATGGCTCGCTGCGCCGTCATGGCTCCGCTACGTCGCACGGCTGACTACTTCTTGACGACCGAGGGCTGGTCGACGCCGAGTTCCTTGCGGGCCTTGCCGATGTCGCTCTGGTACTTGAGCAGCACGTGCAGCGTGTCGCCGAGCACTTCGGGCGTGATCTCGTTGCGGCCGAGGAACACAAGCGTGCGCGCCCAGTCGATCGTCTCCGAGATCGACGGCGACTTCTTCAGGTCGATGTTGCGGATCGAGTTGACGACCTTGGCGATCTGATCTGCCAGCGCTTCGTCGACCTCGGGCACCCGCACCCGCACGATTTCTTTCTCCCGGTCGATGTCGGGATAGTCGATGTGCAGGAACAGGCAGCGCCGCTTCAACGCCTCCGACAGCTCACGCGTGTTGTTCGACGTGAGGAACACGAGCGGCCGATCTGCGTGCCGACGATCGTCCCGAACTCGGGAATCGACACTTGGAAGTCGGAGAGCACTTCGAGCAACAGCGCTTCGGTTTCGATCTCGACGCGGTCGACTTCGTCGATCAGCAACACGACCGGCTCTTCGGCGCGAATCGCTTCGAGCAACGGCCGCGTCAACAGGAACGGCTCGGAGAAGATGTCGGACTTCGATCGTTTCCCAGTCGCGCTCGTGCTCACGGTCGGCCTGGATGCGAAGCAGTTGCTTCTTGTAGTTCCACTCGTAGATGGCCTTGGCCTCGTCGAGGCCTTCGTAACACTGCAGCCGGATGAGGCGCGCGCCGGTCATTGCCGCCGACGGCCTTCGCCAGCTCGGTCTTGCCGACGCCGGCCGGGCCTTCGACCAACACTGGCTTGCCGAGCCGGTCGGCGAGGAACACGACACCGGAGATGTTGGTGTCGGCGAGATAGTCGACGGCACGCAACTCCTGCGTGACGTCCTCGACAGATGCGAACCGTTCCCCCATTACTGACGAACCTGCCCTTCACCAAAGACGATGTATTTGTAGGTCGTGAGCTCGCGCAGGCCCATCGGGCCGCGCGCGTGCAACTTCTGTGTGGAGATGCCGATTTCGGCACCGAAACCGAACTCTTCGCCGTCGGTGAAGCGCGTGCTCGCGTTCACGACGACCGCAGCCGCGTCGACCTCGTGCGTGAAACGGCGCGCCGCTTCGAGATCGCGCGTCAGGATCGCTTCGGTGTGGCCCGTGCCGAAGCGGTTGATGTGCGCGATGGCGGCGTCGAGATCGGGAACGACGGCAACCGACATTTTCATGTCGAGGAACTCGCGGCCAAAGTCGTCGTCGGTCGCGGGCGTGATGTGCGGCGAACGTCGCTGCGCTTCGTCATCGCCGACCAGTTCGACACCTGCTTCGTGCAGCACTTCGGCGATGCGCGGCACGAACTGGTCAGCGACGTCGGCGTGCACGACGAGCGATTCCGCCGCGTTGCACACGCTCGGCCGCTGGATCTTGGCGTTCAGAACGATCTTGCCCGCCTGGTCGAGATCGGCGGAGGCGTCGACGTAGACATGGCAGTTGCCGTCGCCGTCGATGATCACCGGAACCTTGGCGTTGTCGAGAATGCTCTTGATCAGCGACGGGCCGCCCCGCGGAATCAAACAGTCGACGTACTGCGTCAGCTGCATGACTTCGGTCGCGGTTTCGTACGCGGTGTCCTCGACGAGGATCACGGCATCTTCGGGCAGGCTGTGCTTCGCGAGCGCGTCGCGCAACACCTGCGCGACCGCGATGTTCGAGCGCAGCGCACTCGACGAACCGCGCAGCAACGCCGCATTGCCCGACTTGATGCAGAGGCCGGCCGCGTCACTGGTGACGTTGGGCCGGTTCTCGTAGATGATCGCAACGACGCCGAGCGGCACACGCACCCGCGTGATCTCGAGACCGTTGGGACGGGTCCACCCGTCGAGCACTTCGCCCACTGGGTCGGCGAGTCCGGCAACCGTACGCAGACCGTTGGCCATCGCTTCGAGGCGGGCGTCGGTGAGGCGCAAACGGTCGAGCGGCCCGGCATCCATGCCGGCGGCGCGGGCGGCTTCGAGGTCGAGGTCGTTGGCGGCGCGGAGTTCGGCGGCCCGCTCGAGCAGCAGGTCAGCGGCCGTGAGGAGGGCTGCGTCCTTGGCCGGCGTGGAGGCCGTGGCGAGGATGCGGCTCGCGGCCTGCGCCCGGCGCCCCAGGTCCTCGACAGCTGTCATAACGGGCCAGCGTACCCCTTGACCGCCCGGTCAAGTCCGCCCTTTGTTTGGACGGTTTCCGTCGCCTGGCGACGAGAAGTGTCCAAACGCGAGGAACTAGGGCAGGACGACGAGGTCGTCGCGGTGGACGACTTCGTGGGGCACGTCGTCGGGCAGCTCGCTCGTGCGCCGGCCCGCGGTCGCGCGCAGCAGCGCCGCGCTGTAGCGCGTCACGCCCTTGGCGAACACCGCGCCTTCGTCGTCGACGATTTCGACTGCCGCATCACTCTCGAACGTTCCGTGCACGCCACGCACGCCCGCCGCGAGCAACGACTTGTTGCCGTCGGTCAACGCGCGCCGCGCGCCCGCGTCGACGACGATCGTTCCTTCCGGCGCGCGCGCGAACGCGATCCACAGCTTGCGGCTCGACAGCCGTTGTGCGCGCGGCGGGAACGCGGTGCCAACCGACGCGCCGGCCAGTGCGTCGGCGATCACGCCGTCGGCCGCGGCTGCCGCAATCACGACGCGCACGCCCGACCACGCCGCGATCTTCGCGGCCGCCAACTTGCTCGCCATCCCGCCGCTGCCGCGCGCAGTGCCGGCGCCGCCCGCAACCGACTCCAACGCCGCGTCGACTTCGACGACTTCTTCGATCAACGACGCCGCGTCGTCTCTGCGCGGATCGGACGTGAACAAACCGGCCGTGTCGGTGAGCAGCAACAGCATCTCGGCACGCAACATGTGCGCGACCAACGCGGCCAACCGGTCGTTGTCGCCGAAGCGGATTTCGTCGTCGGCAACCGTGTCGTTCTCGTTGACGATCGGCAGCACGCCGAGGTCGAGCAACCGTTCCAGCGTCTCGCGCGCGTGCAGATACTGCGACCGGTGCCCGAAGTCGTACGGCGTCAACAGCACTTGACCCGCGACGATGTCATCCTTCGCCAAAAGCGCGCTCATCCGTTCGATCAAGCGGGGCTGACCGACTGCGGCGATCGCTTGCAACGTACCGATATCGGTCGGCCGGGCGTCGAGCCCGAGCACCGGCAAACCCGCCGCGATGGCACCCGACATCACGAGCACAACGCGGCGACCGTTCCGGCGCGCCGCGACCAAACCGTCGGCCAAACGAATCAACGCCTGTTCGTCGAGCTCGCCGTTCGCCGCCGTGATCGACGACGTTCCGACTTTCACGATCGCGAGCGAACTCACGTCAACGACTCCTCGTACGTGAGCTCCAACTCACCGATCCGCACAACGTCACCGTCGGCCGCACCGGCGCGGGCCAACGCGCGCTCGACGCCCATGCGCGCCAGCCGTTGTTGTACGTACGACATCGCCTCGGGGTTCGTCAGATCGGCCAGCGCGACCGCGCGCTCGGCCGGACGGCCGCGCACGCGCCACTCGTGCGCCCCTTCGCGCACGACCGAGAACCCTTGTTCTTCGGGTCGGATCACCACGAACGCGTCGGCCTCGGGTTCGGCCGCCCGCGCTTCGTCGACCAACGTGGCCAACGTTCCCAAGAACTCGTCGAGCCCTTGGCGCGTCACCGCCGCGATGCGCAGGCCGTCGAACGCGACATCGGGGTCGGCAACGTCGGCCTTGCTGCCGACGATCATCCGGGGCCGATCGAGCAAGTCGGGCTGGTAGCGACGAAGCTCGTCGAGCAACACCTCGGCTTGTTCGGCGGGCGAACGGCCGTCGACGGGCGCGAGATCACACAGAATCACGAGCACGCGTGCGCGCTCGACATGGCGCAAGAACTGATGCCCGAGCCCTTTGCCTTCGGCCGCACCTTCGATCAAGCCGGGGATGTCGGCGAGCACGAACTCGTGCTCGTGAAACCGGACGACACCGAGATGCGGTTCGAGCGTCGTGAACGGATAGTCGCCGATCTTCGGCTTCGCGGCGCTCACCGCCGAGATCAACGTCGACTTGCCCGCGTTCGGAAACCCGACGAGCGCCGCGTCGGCGAGCAGCTTCAACTCGAGCTTCACCCATTGCTCTTCGCCGTACTCGCCCTGTTCGGCAAACGACGGCGCACGCCGCGCGTTCGACAAGAAACGCGCGTTCCCGCGACCGCCGCGTCCGCCGCGCGCGGCAAGCCACTGGTCACCGTGGCTGACGAGATCCGCGAGCAACTCACCGTCGTTCGAACGGATGACCGTTCCTTCGGGCACGTCGACGATCAGGTCGCTGCCGGACTTCCCGTGGAGCTTCTTGCCGGCGCCGTGCGTGCCCGACGTGGCCTTGCGGTGCGGGTGGTCACGAAACGCGAGCAGCGACGCGGCATTGCGGTTCGCGCGAAACCACACGTCGCCGCCCTTCCCGCCGTCGCCGCCGTCGGGTCCGCCGCGCGGCACGTGGGCTTCCCGGCGGAACGAGACACAGCCCGCGCCGCCGTCACCGCCTTTCACGTTGCACTGCGCCACGTCGACGAACGAAGACATCCGATACAGGATACGGACACCTACGATCTGACCGATGCGACTTCTCTGTGCCCTCGCCGTCGCGGCCGTTTTGCTGGCTGCCTGCTCGAGCAACAAGAAATCCAGCACGACGACCACCACGACCACGGCAACCACGATCCCGGCGACGACAACGACCTTGCTCCCCTCGACCACGTCGACGACCGAGGCCTCGACCACCACGACGGTGCACTCGACGAACAGCTCGGTGAAGATCAACAGCTTCACGACCGTCGGCGCGTCGAATCCCGTGACCTGCAACGCGCCCACCGAAGTCGAGTTGAAGTGGTCGACGTCCGGCGCGTCGAAGGTCACGCTGTCGATCGACGGCTCGGGCGTCTTCGCCACCTTCCCGAACGGTTCGAAAGATGCACTGTTCCCGCTCGCGTGCGACGGGAAGACGCACAGCTACACGTTGACGGCAACCGCGGCCGACGGTTCGACCGCGACGAAGACGATCAGCGTCGCGACGAAGTCTTCTTCTTAGGCGCAGCTTTCTTCGCTGCTTTCGCCGCGCGCTTCTTTTCGCGGATCTCGCCGACGCGTTCGAACGAGTCGACGTCGGCAATCGACGGCCAGTCCGCGGCAACGACGTCCCAACCCGCGGGCTGTACATCGAGGCGCTTGCCGAGCACGCCGACGAAGATGCGCGCCTTGTCGTTGCCGTAGCCGGGTAACGCCTTCACGCGCGCGAACAACTCGTCGCCCGACGCGACGCCGTTCCACACGTTGTCGGCCTGGCCGTCGTAGTTGTCGACGAGAAACACCGCGAGCGCGTGCGCCCGTTTGGCCATCGAGCCCGGATAACGGTGCAGCGCCGGCTTCGTGCGGAACACGGCCTCGAGATCGTCGGGGTCCATCGCCGCGACCGTGCGGGGATCGAGCGTGCCGCCCAGCCGCTCCCGCAGGACCGCGGGCGCTCCGAAGGCCCACTCCATCGGCACCTGCTGGTCGAGCAGCATCCCGAGCATGAGGGCGAACGGATTCTCGGTGAGCAGTTGATCGGCTTCGGCGTTGGCCGTGAAGGGCGTGCGGATCGGCGGACGCGGCTTCCTCACGCTTCAGCCTCCTCGCGGGCAGAACCGCTGGTCCGGGTGGGCCACAGGCTGACGCTACCGGCCCCGACCGAATCCCGTCCGAGACCCACTAGAATGCTCTCTCCCTCTTTCGTCTCCAACCACGGTAGGAGCGATTTGCACGACGAGCTCTCCGACCGCCGCCCTGCCGACCCGGAACTCACCGAAGAGCAGGAGTACGTCACCAGGGCGTACGCGCGACTGGAGGCCATGCGAGACGCGGCCGAGCGAGTCCGCGCCGCCTACTCCGACGTCCAGGCCGGAGGCACGCACCAGGCCCGTCTCGAGCGCGATATCGCCTGGGATGTGACCCAGCGTCGCCTCGCCGACCTCGACATCGGGGAGTCGCCGCTGATCTTCGGGCGCCTCGACATGGAGCCCACGCCCCAGGTGCCGAACCCGGCCCAGAACCGCTGGTACGTGGGCCGCCTCGCCGTCGAGGACGACGAGCACACGCCGCTCGTCGTCGACTGGCGCGCCCCCGTCGCCGAACCCTTTTACCGCGCCACCGCAGTCGCCCCGATGGGCGTCGTGCGGCGCCGCCACCTGATCACCCGCCGCGGGCGTACCGTCATCGGCCTCGACGACGAGGTCTTCGACCAAGAAGCCGTCGACACCGAAGGGCTCCAAGTCGCCGGTGAAGGCGCGCTGCTCGCGGCCTTGGAACGAAATCGCACGGGGCGCATGGGCGACATCGTCGCGACGATCCAAGCCGAACAAGACGAAGCGATTCGCGCCGACATTCACGGCGTGCTCGTCGTCGGCGGCGGACCGGGCACCGGCAAGACGGCCGTCGCCCTGCACCGCGCCGCGTACCTCTTGTACACACACCGCCGCCGGCTCGCCGCGCAAGGCGTGTTGCTCGTCGGGCCGAGCGCGGTGTTCCTGCGCTACATCGAACACGTGCTCCCGTCGCTCGGCGAACAGGACGTGCAGCTCTCGACCGTGTCCGGCCTCAAGCCGCGCTTGCACGTGACCGCGGTCGACGATCCCAAGACCAGCGCGTTGAAAGGCGACGCGCGCATGGCGCAAGTCGTCGAACGGGCGGTGGCCGACCGTGAACGCCCGATCGTGCGCGACCTCGTGTTGCACATCGACGGCATTCGGCTTCGCTTGTCGCGCGGCGACACCGCGCGCGTCGTCGAGGGTGGGCGTCGCCGGCGTGGCTTGCACAACGAGAAGCGGCCGTATGTCGCCCGCCGCGTCATGGACCTTCTCGTCTCGCGTTACAAGAGCGCGGCGATCCGCGCGTTCCGCGACCGCCGCGGTGGCCCGACCGGGCAACCCGGCACCGAGAACGTGCGCAGCCTGTTTGACCGCGAAGGCGTGTTCGACGTCACGATCGCGAGCACACTCGCCCGCGGCGAAGCGCCGCCCGAAGGCTGGGAACAGGAACTGCGGGCCCGGTTGCGCAGCCGGCCCGAAGTCAAAGAGCTGCTCGACCGGATCTGGCCCGTGCTCTCGGGGCCCGACCTCGTCAACGACCTGTTCGGTTTCCGGGCGCTCGTGCATTCGGCCGCCGACGGCATCCTTTCCGACGACGAGCAAGCGCGTCTGCACCGCGCCCGCGTGTCAGACGTCACGCTCGTCGCGTGGACGGAAGCCGATGTCGCCGTCATCGACGAAGCCGACGCCCGGCTCGGGCCCGTCGAAGCGGCCCGTACCGGGCGCAAACGCCGGCGCAGTGGCGACGAAGCCCTCGACACCGCGACGCGCGTCATCGAGAACCTTGGGCTGCACGGCTACGCCAACGCGGCCACGCTCGCCGAACGTTACGGCGACGCCGACAACAACGGCTACGAAGTGTCGAGCGAGCCGCGCACGTTCGGTCATGTGCTCGTCGACGAAGCGCAAGATCTCACGGCGATGCAGTGGCGGATGCTCGCCCGCCGTTGCCCGTCGGGGTCGATGACGCTCGTCGGCGACCCGGGTCAAGCGAGCAAGCCCGGCGCGGCGGCAACGTGGGACGCGATCGTCCCGCACCTGCCCACGCATACCGCGCCCCGTTTCGTCACGCTCACGATCAATTACCGCACGCCCGCCGAAGTCATGGACGTTGCGTCGCGCTTGCTTGCAGTCGCGGCGCCCACGGTTGAGCCGTCGCAGTCGGTGCGCAGCACCGGCGAGTACCCGTACTTCGACGCCGTCGACCGCAACGAGATTGTCGGCGTCGCGTCCCGGCACGCGCGCGAAGCCGTCGCCCGCACGGGAACGGTCGCGGTGATTGCGCCGCCTTCGATGCACGACGCGATCACCGCTGCGCTTGCCGATCTCGGCGCGTCGTCCGACAGTGCCGACGCGCTCGACGCAACGGTCGCGGTTCTCGACGCGACGAGCGCCAAGGGTCTCGAGTTCGACCATGTGGTCGTCGTCGAGCCGCGGGAGCTCGTGCACGCCGACCGGGCGGGGCTGCGGTTGCTCTACGTCACGATCACGCGTGCGACGAAGACGCTCACGGTCGTGCACGCGGCAGCGTTGCCCGAAGGGCTTGCGCCCATCCACGTGTGAACGACGTTTCGGTCGTACATCCCGCGCTGGAAGTGCGGCCGTCGCCGATCGCCGGGCTCGGACTGTTCGCGACCGAACCGATCGCAGCCGGAACGGTGTGCGTCGAGATGGGCGGCCGCGTGATCGATGCGGCCGAACTCGCGCGCATCGCCGCGATCGGAGAGCCCTACAGCGCGTTCGCGCTCGACGCCGACACGCACGTGCTGCAAGCGGTCGACGATCCGGCGCGCTTCGGCAATCACTCCTGCGACCCGAACCTGGAACTTGCGGGCCCGACCACACTCGTGGCACGGCGCGCGATCGCAGCGGGCGAAGAAGTCACGGTCGACTATGCGCCGATGAGCGACGCGCCCGGCTGGTCGATGCCGTGCAATTGCGGCGCGCCGAACTGCCGACGCGTGATCGTCGGCGCGGGCGGAACTACTCGCCGATGACGATGTCGACGAGCTTGCGGCCGCGCCGGGTGCCGTACTTCACGACACCGTCGGCCTTCGCGAACAGCGTGTCGTCGCCACCCTTCCCGACGTTGTAGCCGGGGTGCACCTTGGTGCCGCGCTGGCGCACGAGGATCGTGCCCGCGGTGACGGTCTGCCCGCTGTAACGCTTCACACCGAGGCGCTGCGCGTTCGAGTCACGGCCGTTCCGGGATGATGCGGCGCCTTTTTTCTTCGACACTGGGAATCAGCCCTTCGAGATGCCGACGATTTCGATCGTCGAGTAGTGCTGCCGATGACCCCAGCGCTTCCGCTGGTTCGACTTGTTCTTGTACGTGAAGCCCTTGATCTTCGGGCCCTTCGCCTCGCCGACGACGCGGGCGGTCACGGCCGCGCTGCCGAGCTGGCTGGGCGTCGAGAGCACCGTGTCGCCGTCGACGAGCATGACGGGCCGCAGGCTGACTTCCTCGCCCGTGAGCAGTTCCACGTCGAGGCGGTCGCCCTCGGCGACTTTGTATTGCTTGCCACCGGTCTCAATGACCGCGTACATCCGGGCTCCCAAGGACTCGAGGACCGAGAGAGTGTAGCGGAGCAGCCTCGCCGGGCCGCTAGGGTCCGGCCGATGCCGCTCCGAGTGGTCGTGGCCGAAGACAATCTGCTCGTCCGCGAGGGCGTCGTCACGCTGCTCGACCACCAAGCCGGCCTGGAAGTCTGTGGCTCGGTTGGGAGCTACGAAGAGCTGATGCAGACCGTCGCCGAGCAAAAGCCCGACGTCGTGATCACCGACATCCGCATGCCCCCGACCGGCACCGACGAAGGCATCCGGGCTGCGCTCGAACTGCGCGACGCCCACCCGGACACGGGCGTGGTCGTGCTCTCGCAGTACGCCGACCCGGCCTACGCGCTCGCGTTGCTCGAACGGGGCTCTGAGGGTCGCGCGTATCTCCTGAAGGAACGGGTGTCGGACGGCGCGCAGATCGTCCACGCAATCGAAGAGGTGGCGCGCGGCGGCAGTGTGATCGATCCCGTCGTCGTCGAAGCGCTCGTCGCGCAGCGCACCCGCAAGGCGTCGTCCGCGCTCGAACGCCTCACCCCGCGCGAACGCGAGGTCCTCGAACAAATGGCCCAGGGCCGGAACAATGCCGGCATCGCGCAGGCGCTGTTCCTCTCGGAACGGGCCGTCGAGAAGCACATCAACTCGCTGTTCTCGAAGCTCGGCCTCTCGGAAGAACCCGACGTGCACCGCCGGGTGAAGGCCGTGCTGCTGTACCTCTCCGAGCAGGGTGCGTAAGGGTGGGATGCGGGCCGACGGATGCAGGGCCGACGGATGCAGAGCCGACGGCCGCTCTCCGGAGGGAGCGGGCGGGAGAACGTGAAGCGGCGGCGAGTAGTGCTGCCACCCTGGGAGCAGGCGTGACCCCGCGCGACGATGAAAAGGTGAATCCCCCCGACGGTTCGACCAAGACCGTCTCGGTCCTGATCGTCGACGATCAAGTGCCGTTCCGCGACGTCGCGCGCACGGTGATCGGCCTGACCGCGGGTTTCGCGGTCACGGCCGAAGCCGAAAGCGGTGAGGACGCCGTCGCGCAAGCCGACGCGAGTGCTCCCGACCTCGTGCTGATGGACATCAATCTGCCGGGCATCAACGGCATCGAAGCGACCCGTCAGATTCTCGCCGCGCATCCCGCGACCGCGATCATCTTGTTGTCGACGTATTCCGAAGCCGACCTGCCGGCCGACGCGCGCGAATGCGGCGCGATCGCGTATGTGCACAAGGAGGACTTCGGTCCCGCGCTTGTTCGTCAGCTCTGGGACGGACGCTCCGCAGTCTGAACGGTCAGCGGGATCGTTCCGGCAATGTGCGCACCCTGGCCGGGCGTCGATTCGACGTGCAGCGACCCGCCGATCGCGCCGAGACGGTCGGCCATGTTGATGAAGCCGTGGCCCATGGGCCGGCCGTTCAGTTGGAAACCGGCACCGTCGTCGTCGACACCGAATGCGAGGACATGGTCGTCGGCGTGCACGCGCACGTTGATGCGCGCCCCGTCGCCCGCGTACTTGCCCGCGTTTTGCATCGCTTCGAGGCAGCAGAAATACACGGCCGCCTCGACCTCGGCCGGATAACGACCGACTTCGGCTTCGACGTCGGTCGGCAACACGGCGCGATTCGCGGCGGCGACGAGCGCTTCTCGCAGCCCGCGGTCCATCAACAGCGGCGGATAGATGCCGTGCGCGAGCTCGCGCAGCTCGGTGAGCGTCGTCTGCGCGTCGCCGCGTAGCTCTTCGAGCAGCGTCGCCACCGTCGCCGGGTCGGATTCGACGAGCTGGCGCGCGAGACCCAACTTCACTGCCAACGCGACGAGATGTTGCTGGGCGCCGTCGTGCAGGTTGCGTTCGATCTGGCGGCGCGAGGTGTCGGCGGCTGCGACGATGCGGGCGCGCGAGGCGCGCAGCTCTTCGTTGACGCGCTTGAGGTCGTCGAGCGACGCTTGCAACGCGGTGTCGAGCGCGGAGTTGTGCAGCGCCAGCGCAACTTGGCGGGCGAGTTCCGCGAGCACGCGCTCTTCCTCGTCGGAGAACGGCTGCTGGTCGACGTTCCGCGCGCACACGACGAGACCGAGCAGCTCACCCGAGTGCACGAGCGGCGCGACGCGCACCATCCGGTCGGGGTACTGCTCGAGGATCGGCTTGCACCACACTTCCATCCACGCGTTCCCGGACACGTGGGCGCGCGAGATGACGTCGACTTCTTCCTCGCTCAAACGGACGATCATGTCGCCCCGATACGGCACCGCGGCCGCCCGTTCGAGCACGCCGTCGGCTCCCGTCCACACTTCCGCCGACGACAGCAAGAGGCTGCGCTTCAACGACTCCGCGAGCTGCAACAACAGTTCGTCGAGAGGAATCGCACGCGACATGCGGGCACCGAACGTCTGGAGCGGCTCGTCGCGTGCTGTCCGTTCTCCGTACACTCGGCGCGTCGCGATTTCTTCGAGCCGGTTGCGCGCCGGCACGAACAACACCGCCGCGATCGCCGCCGCGACAATCGACAACCCGAGCACGTGGCGTTCGGCGTCGTTCGCGATGTTGCCGAAACCCAACACGACGACGAAATACACGAGTCCGACGAGCACGACGAGCCCACCGGCTTCGATCGTGCGCACGAGCAGCCGGTCGATCCGCAAGACGAGGCGGTCGACCGACGCGAGCGCCAGCGCGATCGGGACAAAGATGGTTGCGAGGATTGTCGGAACACCCAAGGCGTCGGGCCAGCCGATGAGCGCATGCAACAAGAGCACGATGACGGCGATCGCGCCGCCCACGACCGCGCCCCAACCCGCCCACTGGAGCCGTGCCCGATCGAGTGCGTTCGCGTTCCGGCAGCGCGTTGCAAACGCGATCAGCGCAAGCAGAGCCGCGACACCAGACTCGATCGCGATCAGTGCGTTCGACACATGGTCTTGGCCCACGATGATCGCGACAAACGGCGCACACGCAACGAGCGTCAGCACGAGCAAGATGCGACCGGCCTTCGTCAGGCGGCCGTCGGGCAGCGCAATCACGGTCGCCGCGGCCGCGGCCGGGACGAGCCCGATCCATGCCGGGCTCGCGGTTGCGACGCCGATCGCAATGGCGAGCACCGCGGTCCACGCCCACAACGGCTCGTGCCGTTTGCGAGCCACAAGGAACACGGTCAACGCGCCCCAGGCGATCGCGATCACCGTTGCTGCCGCACCATTCGTCATGTCACTCGCTCCTCAACGCGACCGCGGGGCGCGTACGCGCCGCGCTCACGGCCGGCCCGAAGGCAACAAGGTTTGCAATCGCGAGAGCACCCGCTCCGACCAACACGATCGCGATCCACGGCAACGCCGGGTCGGTTGCAATGCCGAGCCAGTGGGCCGTGAGCGCCCACAATCGCACGCCCGCAAGAATTCCGAGCGGCACCGCGATGACGAGTGCGATGCCCGTCAGCACCGTCGCCTGCACAAAGACTGCGTTGCGCGCCTGCGCGCGCGTCATGCCAACGGTCTTCAAGAGCGCGATGTCGCGGCGACGCCCGCGCACACCGGCGACCATCAGATGAATCGCGCTGCCGAGCGCGAGGATCGCGAGCACTCCGGCGAGTAAGAGCGGTGTTGCCGAGAGGTGCCCGTAACTCAACACGTCGTTCGGACGTTGCGGCCCGAGCACCGAACCGATTTGCGGATTATCGCTCTGGGCGGCGGCGCGCATCAGCGCCGCACCGGAGATGTGGGCGTCCGGACGCAGCGCAATCAAGAAGAACGGCGACCCGACATTCGCCTGGAGTGATTGCACGGCGTGCAACGTCGTCGCGCCACCGACACCGAGCCCCGTCGGATCGGAGCCTTGGTACGGAGCAAATCGCGGGAACACAGCCGTACCGACGATCACGAATGTTCGAGACGCACCCGCGGTGACGATCGGAACGCGATCGCCGATGTGCGCGTGCAAGTCGCGCAACGTCGTCTCGCCGAGGACGACTTCGTCGTCGGCAGTAGGTGGACGTCCGTGCAATATCGGCAGGAATGGCAAACCCGGCGCCGACGCAAGACCTACGACGGCGAAACTCTTCCCACGCGCCTCGAACTGCGAATAGACACCCGCCGCCGATGCGCCGACGGCCGGCTCGGCGGCGAGCTTTTGGCCGACGGCGTTCACGTCGACGCTTTGATCGTCGATCGTGAGCTGATACGTCCACGGCCAGCCGTACCGCTTGGGCGACGACGTGAACCGCGTCAGTCCGGCACCGAACACGAGCGTTGCGACGAGCGCCGTGATCGCAACGGTGATCCCGACGAGCGTCGAGCGCAACGGGATGCTCTTTTCGGTGCTGCGCTCCAGCGCGAACCGCGCCCCGCACACAACGGGCACGGGCATACCGGCGTGCGCAAGTTCGTCGCCGACCGACATCGAATGCTTGAGCCGGCGCGGGCGCGGCCGACGAACGGCGAGCATGCCGGCACCCACGACGAGCGCAACGATCACCGCGACACCCGCGCCGAGCACGAAGCCATCGAGGTTGACGCCCGAAACCGGGTCGATGTCGCGCAACGGCCCGAGCGGAAAGAGCAACGACGAGACAACTGCGACGACGAGCGCGATCGCTGCTCCGATGACGCCGATCACGAGCCCGCGCAGCGCCGCCGACATCACCAGCTGGTGACCGGTGAAACCAAGTGAGCCGAGCAGTTGTCGTTGTTCGCGCAGCGGCCGCATCCAGCGGACGATGGCTTGTCCGACGACCGCGAGCGCGGCGAGGGCCGCCAGCAGCGCGAACAGCCAGAGCGCGAAGACGTACGGGCGGATCTGCCGGCGGGCACGCGCCAGCGTGTTCGCGGTCTCTTGAAAGTTCATGTTCACCGGCGTCGGCCGGCCGTCGACCTTGACCGTGACGGGCGCGAACAGTTGCCGCACTGCCGCCTCATACGCCGGGACGGCGCGGGCGCCGCCTTGCAACCGAACGGATTCACCAACGAACCCAACCGCACGCGGGCCGGCCATGCGTGCAAGCGCCGGCGTCGGGAACACTTCCGAAATCAGCATCGGATCGTCGGCGGCGCGGCTGGCGTCGTCGAGCGCGACGACGACGCCGGTCACCGTGAACTCGTGCGACACGAGCGGCTTGGGGATGTCTGCGGGCGTCGCGTTTTGCAGGGCCTGCGTATCGAACACCCCGAGCGGCACGCGCGAGCCCGGCTGCCAGTGTTGGCGTCGGGCCGCGGCCTGGTTCACCATGAGTTCGTACGGATGCGCGGGGTCGGCGTAGTGGCCGGCAACGAGCGCGGGGCGGCTGATCGTGTGGAACGAGGCGTCGTCGGTCGGCGTGAGGTACGCGACATTGAAGCTCGCGAGATCGGGCTGACCATGCGCATCCAACTGCGCGGCCGTGATGCCTTCGATCGACGTCGCCGCCGCGACACCCGGCAACGCGCCAACCCGCTTCCACGCGTTCTCGAAGCCCGCGCTCTGATCGGGGTTGTCGGGATTGACGATCACGTCAGCCAACTTTTCGGCGTGCGCGACGCGCGCGAGCGTCGAGTCAGTGCGCCGGGCACCGGACGCGGCCGCCAGCACCGCGCCGCCGGCCAGACCGACCAACAACGCGATCGCAAGCGTGCCGAGCCATCGGCCCCAAAGCTCGGACCGCAGTGTCATCCATACGGCAACCATCGGACCTCAGAGCGATGCGACCTCACCGGCAGCGTTCGCCGGCTCGCGTCCATCGGTTTCGACGTGTCCGTCGCGCATGCGAACGATGCGGTCACCCGCTTCCGCGACTTCGTCGTTGTGCGTCACCATCAAGATCGTCTGGCCGTCGGCGTGCAACCGCTTGAACAGTTCGAGCACCTCACGGCCACCATCCGTGTCGAGCGCGCCCGTCGGTTCGTCGGCGAGCAACAGTGTCGGCTCATTGGCGAGGGCGCGCGCGATCGCAAGGCGCTGGCGCTGGCCACCCGAGAGCACACCGGGAAGCTGGCGGGCCTTGTCGCTCAGGCCGAGGAGGTCGAGCATGTCGCGTGCGCGCGTCTCGGCGGCACGTCGTTTCGTTCCTGCGATCACCGCCGGCAACACGACGTTTTCGAGCACGGTCATGCCTTCGAGCAAGTTGAAGAACTGGAAGACGATCCCGACGTGGCGGCGACGCATGCGGGCCAGCTCGTCTTCGTTGCGTCCGGTCACCTGTCTCGCCGGCGATCGTGATCTCACCTTCGTCGGCGATGTCGAGACCCGCGATGAGATTCAGGAGCGTCGACTTCCCGCAACCCGACGGTCCCATGATCGCGACGAACTCTCCCGCAGCCACGTCGAGGTCGACACCGCGCAACGCGCGCACAGGCGCCAGTTCCGCTTCGAACGTCTTGCGGACGCCGCGAACAACACAGACGTCTCCCATTACTGCTCCCCTTCGGAAAGGCGGTACGCCAGCACCGGCGCCTCGCGACCCTTGACGGCTTGCTCGCCCAAAAGATCCATCTCATGCGTCGCCGACAGCGCATCGACGGTGGCCCCGCTCATCACGATCGTATGCGCCGGTCGCGCCAAGTCCTGAAGCCGCTGCGCGAGATTCACGGTGTCGCCCACCAACGTGTACTCAACGCGTTCGTCGGAACCGAGGAGCGCGGCCGCGACCTCACCGGTCGACAATCCGATCCCCAGTCCGAACTCAGGAAGACCAGACTCAGTCCACGTGATGTTCACAGCATCTTGACCGCGCGAACATTGCACACGCGGCGGCGAGGGCGCGGTCGGCGTGGTCGTGCTGCAAGAACGGCGCACCGAACACCGCCATCACCGCGTCGCCGACGTACTGCATCACCGTGCCGCCTTCGCCGAGAATCGCGGCGTTCATCTCGGCGCGGTGCGTGTTGAGCATCGCGGCAAGCGCGGTCGGGTCGACGCGCTCGGCGATACCCGAGTAGCCGCGCACGTCCGACATCAAGACCGTCACAGTCATGCGTTCCGATTCGCCGATGCGACGGCCGCCGCTGCGCAACTGTTCGGCGACACCACCGGGCAGCATGCGGCTCAACGTCTCGCCTTGCTCCTCGCGGTCGACGATGGCCTTCTGCAACAGGCGCAGCCGCCGCAGCGCGGAGTCGCGGCCCGCGCTCGCCTCTTTCGCAAGTTTGAGGAAGAGCTCTTCGATCGCGTCGTTCGCCGCTTCAGGCGTCGTGTCCCACGCGGCCGCAATCGCCTTGACCGGACGCCCTTCCGCGATCCACGTGCAGCAATTGCTCTTCGCGTTCGTCGAGCTCGCCTTCGGTGCGAGCCGGCGCGACGAGCGACTGCACGATCGACGGGTCGAGCATGCTCCCGCCCGTCGCAACTTCGCGCACGGCGCGGATCAACTGGTCGCCGTCGCCGACGCGATCCTTCAACAAATACGCATAGCCCGCGGCGCCTTCCGACAACAGCGAGATCGCGTACTCGGGCTCGTCGTACTGCGAGAGAATCACGACGCCGGTGCCGGGATTGCGCTTGCGCACGAGCTTGGCCGCCTCGATGCCTTCGTTCTGAAAACTCGGCGGCATGCGAATGTCGGTGACGACCACTTGCGGGTTCAGCGTTTCGGCCGCGTTCACCAACGTGTCGAAATCTTCGGCGACGCCGACAACGTCGAGGTCGGCCGGCATCGCGAGCAGCGCCCGGACGCCTTCGCGGACCAGCAACGAGTCGTCGGCGAGCAACACGGTGATCTTCGACGAGCCGGCTGCCGACCCGCCGTCAGCTGTTTGTCGGTCTCCCCCGTTGAACACGTCTGTATTGGAGCGTTCGCGGTCCCCCGCACACAAGGGCGGTCTCCCACATACATGCAGGGTGCTACCACCCGTTGCCGGAGCGGGCCTTCCCCATGGCTCGCCGGGCACGACCGTCGTACCGTGTCAGCCATGCGCTTCGAACAGACGGTGACAACGCTCTCGTGGATTCCTTCCGAGGCCGTCAGCGGTCTCAACAAGGCGGTGTTTGCAAGCGGTTTCACGCACTATGACGATCCGCCGCCCGACGTGCTCGACGACCTCGAGACGATGGCCAACGCGGACAACTTCCGCTTCGCCAACAACTTGCATGCCTTCGTCGAGGTCGACGACGGCCGCATCGTCGACTCCGGCTACCTCGGCGGCAGGATCATGGGCGCGACCACCGTGCGGCTCGCGAAGAAGGACTTGGCGCGCTTCGAAGCCGTCGCGTACCCGACGATCTGCGCCGATCCCGAGATCGACGGTTCGTCGGCTCGGTTCGTGCAGACGGTCGGCGGCCGCGTCGCGCTGCCGGCGCCGCGCCGCGTCAACCACCCGCCGTTCGTGCAGTTCGAAGGCCCGACGGTCTGGTCGACGATCGCGCTCACGATCGCACGCCGACGGGCGCAGCGAGTGGGAACTCGTCGGCGCGAGCACGTTCCCGCGCCACTGGATCTACGACAACGAAGGCAAGCTGACGGCCAAGGCCGGGCTCACCGATTTCAAAGAATGGTGGCGGAACTCGTTCGGCAAGCACACGCCGTGGGGCGACCAGGACTCCCCCGCGCTCGTCACGACCGTCGAGACCGCGCTCGAGCGCGAACTCTCGACGCTCATCATGCGCGGTGGCGCCAAGCCGAAGGTCCGCAAACTGAAGGAAGGCCAAGTGCTCGTCGAGCAAGGCCAACTCGGCACCGAGCTGTACCTGCTGCTCGACGGCGTGTTGACGGTCGACGTCGACGGCGAACCGCTCGGCGATCTCGGTCCGGGCGCGATCGTCGGCGAGCGCGCGCTCATCGAAGAAGGTCGCCGCACGGCGACGTTGCGCGCCGCGACCAAAGCGCGGGTGGCGGTCGCGCACGTCGACGAGATCGATCTCGACAAGCTGCGCGAGCTCAGCGAAGGCCATCGCCGCGAGGAACATTGAAGATCACGTTCTACGGCGTTCGGGGCTCGACCCCGTGTGCGGGAGCTGAATTCGACCGGGTCGGAGGCCACACGTCGTGTGTCGCGGTCTCGGTCGACGACGAACTGCCGGTGCTCGTTCTCGACGCGGGCACCGGGTTGCAGTCGCTGTTCCGGCGGTTCGGCACTCAGCCGTTCGACGGCACGATCCTGCTCACGCATCTCCACTGGGATCACGTGCAGGGGCTGCCGTTCTTTCCGTCTGCTGATCGCGACGACGCGCGGGTAACTGTCTGTCAACCCGCACAGGGCGATGCGGTCGAAGTGCTGCGACGCGCGATGTCGCCGCCGCATTTTCCGATCGGGCCCGAAGGCTTGCGCGGCGAGTGGAACCACGTCGCGCTCGACGCCGGCGAGCACAAGTTCGGCCCGTTCGTCGTGACCGCGCATGACGTAGTGCACAAAGGCGGCCGCGCGTTCGGCTACCGCGTCGAACACGACGGCCGCACGTTCGCGTACGTGCCCGACGCGCTCGACGACAACGACGAGGCGATCGGCGCGCTTGCATCGGACGTCGACGTGTTGGTGCGGGGCGCACCATTTCTCACGTCGGAACGCGACCGGGCCGAGTTATTCGGGCACGGCACAGTGGAGCACGCGGTCGAACTC
Organism: uncultured Actinomycetes bacterium; assembly: GCA_963841195.1. Classification (GTDB taxonomy): domain Bacteria; phylum Actinomycetota; class Acidimicrobiia; order IMCC26256; family PALSA-610; genus CAWJBX01. The sequence goes on from CAWJBX010000014.1 coordinate 59,251, forward strand.
GCGCAAAACATCGGCGTCGGCCGCCTGGTCGTGACGCATCACGGCCCCATGCGTACCGACGACGCTGTCGACTCCGTGATCGCGCGCACCGGCCTCACGATCGCCCGCGAAGGCGCCACCCTCGACATCTGACGATGCGTCGCTGGACCCGCGTAGAGCGGCTTCAGCGACGCATCGGTCAGTGCGTTAGTCGAGCATGGTTTCGTCGACGACGAAGCCGCGACCGTTGCAGTGCGGACACGTCGACGAGAAGGCCTCGACGAGACCCTCCGACACGCGCTTGCGCGTCATCTCGACGAGCCCAAGCTCCGAGATCGGGAAGACCTGCGTGCGCGTCTTGTCGCGGGCGAGCGCTTCCCGGAACGCGTTCTCGACGGCTTCCCGATTCCGCTTCGACTCCATGTCGATGAAGTCGATGACGATGATGCCGCCGATGTCGCGCAGCCGCAGCTCCCGCGCCACGACTTCCGCCGCCTCGAGGTTGTTCTTGTAGACGGTTTCTTCGAGGTTCGACGAGCCGACGTTCTTGCCGGTGTTCACGTCGATCACCGTGAGCGCCTCAGTGCGCTCGATGATCAGTGATCCACCCGAGGGCAGCCAGACCTTGCGGTCGAGCGCCTTGTGCAGCTGCTCGTGCACGTGGAACTTCTCGAAGACGGGCAGGTTCTCGGCGGCGGCGTCGTAGTACTCGACCCGCTCCGACAACTCCGGCGCGATTGCGTCGACGTAGCCGCGCACCTCGTTGTAGAGCTCTTCGTCGTCGATGACGACGCCGCGGTACTCCTTCGTGAACTCTTCGCGGACCAGACGGATCGCAAGCGGGGGCTCTTTGTAGAGCAAGCTCCCGGCCTTCACGCGCTTGGCGAGATCGGAGATCTGATTCCACTGCGCGTTGAGGCGCAGCATGTCGCGTTCGAGTTCTTCCTCTGTCGCACCTTCGGCGGCGGTTCGTACGATCAAACCGGCGTCGGGCTGGCGGACGCGGTCGAGCACGCGGCGCAAGCGCTTGCGTTCGTCGTCGGGCAGGCGCTTCGAGATGCCGTAGGTCTGCGGCTGGCCCGGCACCATCACGACGAAACGGCCCGCGAGGCTCACTTCCTGCGTGAGGCGCGCGCCCTTGTGCGCGATCGGGTTCTTCGTGACCTGCACGGTGATTGCTTGCCCGTTACGGAGCACGCGCTCGATGCGCGGCTTTTCGCCACCCTCGACATCGGACGGGTCGTAGGCGACGTCGCCGCGGTACAGCACGCCGTTCTTGGGCGTGCCGATGTCGATGAACGCTGCCTCCATGCCGGGCAGCACGTTCTGCACCCGGCCGAGGTAGATGTTGCCGTCGATCGAGAGGGTGTCGTCGGTCGGCATCGACACGTAGTGCTCGACGAGCTGGCGCCCTTCGAGGACTGCGATGTGCGCCATGCCGTCGTCGCGCTTGTGCACGACCATGAGATACCGGCCGGCGGGCCGGCCCTTGCGGCGTGTCCCCCGCCGGCGTTCGAGCGTTTCTTCGTCGAGCGATTCGAGCAGCGAGGTGCCGTCGACGTCGACCGAATCGAGGGTGCCTTCGACGTATTGGACGGTTGCCCGGCTCTTCGGCGCCGCCGCGCCGTTGCCGCCGCCGTTGCCGCCACTGCCGCTCTTGCTGCGACCCCGGCCACCGCGCCGCCGGCGGCGCTTCTTCGGCGCGTCGTCGGGAGTGGTGCCCGCGGTCGCGTTCGGCGCCGACCCGGCTGCCGCACCGGCACCTGCGGGGGCAGGCCGGCTGTCGCCGATCTTGGGACGCGAGGTCGGCATGCCGGCTTCTTCGCGCGCTTGCTCGGCGACGACTTCGTCGGTGAGGCCGCGTTCGCCGTCGTCGGTCTCGATCAGTTCGTCGGCCGCTTCGGCCGCGTCCTCTTCGTCTTCGTCGTCATCATCTTCGTCGACGGCGGCCGACGCGCCGCCGCCGTTCCCGCCCGCGCTCGCGCCCGCCGGCTTCTTCTTGCGATTGCGACCGCCGCGCGAACCACGGCGACGCTTCTTCTTCGGGGTTGCCGCCGCGTCGCCCGTGTCGCCCGCGGCGCCGGACTCAGCCGCCCCCGGCTGGTCGGGGGTGACTTCCGCCGAACTCGTTTCCGTTTGGGCCGCAACCGGATCGTTGCTCGTCTCTTCCTCGAGACGGTCCAGGTCTGACATTGATGCCTTCTCTCATCACGCGCACACCTCGTGCACGTGCGGGCGCGGGTCGGCGGTCAGCGGCTCGAGCCGCGCGCCGTCGCGCTCTATCCATTGGTGGGTGCGCAGCGCTCGCCGTTCGGTGAGTCCGCCGAAGGCGGCGAGGATCTCGCCCGGCTTGGCGCTGCGCGGTTGCGTGTTCAACTCCATTTCGACGACACCGTCGTCGCATATTCCTATGGAACGAACGACGGGTCGGATGTCTTCCACGACTTCCCGCCCCTTACGGGTGCGAGTGATCTCAATAACGGGCCGGTCGAGACCGGCTTTCACGCGGTCGGCTGCATCGCCGTCGGGGTCGATTTCGACGCGCCAGCTCACAGCCGTCACTGCTTCTTGCAATGCAGGCGCCCGGTCGGCGAGCGGCACCGCCGCCACAACCGACATGCCCGCGGGCAGTGCATCGGTGAGCTCTGCCGGCAACGCGTCAGTGTCGATCGCTTCGGCGAACTCGAGGTCGAGGTACTCCGCCTCGCTCTCGTGGCCGGTCGACAACGCGAGCCCGAAGCTCACTTTGGGGTGGGGCGAAAAGCCCTGGGTAAACGCGAGCGGCAACTCCGCGATCCGGAAGGCCCGCTCCATCGCGCGTGCGACGTCACGGTGGCCGATCCAGCGGATCTTGCCGAGCTTCGTGTATTGCAATCGGACCGGGAAGCCGTCTGTCCCTTTCACTGGGAGACTCCCGCGGGTTTCCGCCCCAAGAACGCGACCGGCGTTTCGCCGCCGCGGCTCAGATCCTGACCGGTGCCCTGCGAACCGCCGGCCGGTGCCACCGGTGACGCCACCACGTGCTCCAGGGCGTAGTCGGTGCACACCCCACAGTCATAGCAGGGGGTCCACCGACAATCGGGGAGCCCGTGCGCGGGGAGCGCGGCCTGCCAGTCGTCCCAGAGGAAATCGGGGTGCAAACCGGCCGTTATGTGCGACCACGGCAGCACCTCGTCGCGGGTGCGGTGCCGGGTGACGTACCAGTCGGGGTCGAGGCCCTCGGCGCGCATGGCGTCGTGCCAGCGGTCGAGATCGAAGCGCTCGCTCCACTCTTGGAAGGTGCCGCCCGCGCGCCAGACGCGCTCGATGACGCGACCGATGCGACGATCGCCGCGCGACGCGAGTCCCTCGGCGAAGCTCGCCGCCGGGTCGTGCCACTTCAGTTGGGCGCGGGTGCCCTTCAGCGCGGTGCGCAACATCGTGATCTTGCGCTGCAACTCGTCGACACCGTTTTGCCCGAACCACTGGAACGGTGTGTGCGGCTTCGGGACGAAGCCGCCGACGCTCACCGTGCACGTCGCTTGCTTCGTGTGCCGCCGCCCGATCTCCACGACGTTCGCCGCCAGTTCGGCGATGCCCATCGTGTCTTCGTCCATCTCGGTCGGCAGACCGGTCAGGAAGTAGAGCTTCATGCGCCGCCAACCCTGCGAGTAGGCAGCGTCGACTGCGGCGTAGAGATCGTCTTCGACGATCAACTTGTTGATCACCTGGCGCAAACGCCACGAACCCGCTTCGGGCGCGAACGTGAGTCCGGTGCGGCGCACCTTCTGGATCTCGCTCGCGATACCGACGCTGAACGCGTCGACGCGCAGGCTCGGCAGCGACACGCTCACGCCACCCGTGCCCGTTTGGTCGGTGACGAGTCCGGCAACGACGTTGTCGATGCCCGAGAAGTCGGCGCTCGAAAGCGACGTGAGCGCGACTTCGTCGTAACCCGTACGGCGCAAGCCTTGTTCGACCATCGTGCGCACTTGCTCTTCTGGCCGTTCGCGCACGGGCCGCGTGATCATGCCCGCTTGGCAGAACCGGCAGCCGCGCGTGCAGCCCCGGAAGATCTCGACGTTCAACCGGTCGTGCACGACTTCGACGAGCGGCACGAGTTGCTGCTTCGGGTACGGCCACTCCGCGAGATCGGCAACCGTGCGCTTGTCGACGGTCGCGGGCGCCTCGGGAACGTTGGGCGTGATCGATCGGATGCTCGGCCCGTCGTATTCGACGTCGTACAAGCTCGGGACGTAGACGCCGGGCAGCGTCGCGAGGTCGCGCAAGACTGCGGTCGCGCGTCGCGCGACCGCCGCGCTTCCACGCGCCCACGATGTCGGCAATCTCGCCGACGACTTCTTCACCGTCGCCGAGCACGAACGCGTCGACGTAGTCCGCGAGCGGTTCGGGGTTGTAGGTGCAGTGGCCGCCCGCGATCACGAGCGGATCGGACGGCGCCCGGTCGTCGTTGCGGACGGGCACGCCCGCGAGATCGACGAGGTTCAGCAGGTTCGTGTAGACGAGCTCGGCCGAGAGGTTGAAGGCGAGGACGTCGAAGTCGTTCGCGGCCCGGTGCGTGTCGACGCTGAAGAGCGGGAGGCCCGCGGCGCGCATCGCGGACTCCATATCGGTCCACGGTGCGTAGGCGCGCTCGGCACAGGCGCCGGCGCGCTCGTTGAGCAGTTCGTAGAGGATCTGGAGCCCCTGGTTGGGCAGCCCGATCTCGTAAGTGTCGGGGTAGATCAGGAGAAATGCAGCCCGGCCGGCGCCGTGTTCGGGCGCCAGGCTGCCCTTTTCCATTCCGATGTAGCGAGCGGGCTTCTCAACCCGGGCCAGGAGCGGTTCGACCCGCGGCCACAGGTTTGACATCTGTTCACCACTCTAGCCGCCGCGCCGACCGCAGCACGCCCACCACAGCAAGTGAGAGCTCCAGGTCGACGGAGCGTCGTATTGCTGGTCTCAGGCAAGCAAAGCGACGCCCCGGAGATCAGGTGAAGCGGCGCATATGGACGTTCAGGACGAGGCCGATCGCGATGAAGCTCGCGATGATCGACGACCCGCCGTAGGACATGAACGGCAGTGGGATGCCGGTGATCGGCATGATGCCCATGGTCATGCCGACGTTCTCGAAGATCTGGATCGCGAACATCGCCAGCACACCGATCGCGAGCAGCGTCCCGAAGAAGTCCGAGGACAAGCAGCGCGATGCGCCACAACCTCCACGCGAGCAGCCCGAAGAGCGCGAGCAAGGTGGCGCCACCGATGAAGCCGAGATCCTCGCCCACCGCAGTGAAGATGAAGTCGGTGTGCTGCTCGGGCACGTAACCGTTCTTCGTCTGCGGACCTTGGAACAAGCCTTTGCCCGAGAAGCCGCCCGATGCGATCGCGGCCTTTGCCTGCCGGAGGTTGTACTGCGTCGGTGTCTCGTTCGACGCGGTCTTGTGCGCGGTCGATTGGTTCGCGAAGTTCGACAACCGGTCGATCTGGTACGCCTGCACCTTTCCGGTCACCACCGCCGCGCCCACGAGCGTCCCGGCCAGCAACAACAGCACGACAATGTGCACGGGTTTCAGCCCGGCGACCACGAGCACCGCGGCCGCGCACACCATGATCACGAGCATGGTGCCGAGGTCGTGTTGCGCGTACACGATCAGCATCGCGGCGCCCGCGATCCCGATCGCGACCGCAAGCCGCCACGCATCGAGATCACCCCGATGCTGATGGCAGTAGGCCGCGATCGCGAGCACGATCACCACCTTCGTCAGCTCCGACGGCTGGAACTGCAGCGGCCCGACCTGGAACCAAGCTTGGGCGCCGTTGACGTGACGGCCGACGACGAGCACGGCCGCGAGTAACGGCAGGGTCAACGCATAGATGACAAGCCAGAGATCGCGTATGCGTCGGTAGTCGATCGCCATCACGATGATCATTGCGATCACGCCGAGGACGATCGCGATCCCCTGCCGTTCGACGTAATACAGCTTCGAGAGTCCCGCCGCCGCGAGCCGGTTGCGCGACGCGTCGTAGATCATCAGCAGGCCGAGGGCGCTGATCGCGAACGGCAGCGCCAACAACAGCACGTCGACGTGTGTGAACACGCTCGACTGTGTGGCCGAACTCGGGCTGCGCCGGCGCAGCAACGGCGGGGCGGAGACGGTGGCCATCAGTTCCCGCTCGTTCCGGCGATGTCGCCCTGGATCGGCGTGACCGGCAGGTGTTGGATCGACTCGATGACCTGGCGGACGATCGGTGCGGCGATCTGAGCGCCGTGCCCACCTTCTTCGACCACCGCGACCACGACGTACTGCGGAGCCGCAGCTGGGAAGAACGACGCGAACAACGACGTGTCGCCCTTGCCCTGCACCTGCGCGGTACCGGTCTTGCCGGCCACGCCGCCGGGCATGCTCGAGAACGGGAAGTTGAGGAACGCTTGGTACGCCGTGCCCTTCGGGTCTTGGGTAACGCCTTCGAAGCCCTGCAGCATCGCGTTGTACACGTTCGGGTCGAACGATGTCGTCGCGCGCGGCTTGGGCACCATCAGTTGCAGGACCTTGCCGTCGGGTCCGACGACTTCTTGCGCCACGTGGGGCGACACGAGTGAGCCGCCGTTCGCGAACTCCGCGTACGCGTCGGCGAGTTGCAACGGCGTGACGACCGTGTCGCCCTGGCCGACCGCGAGGTGCACTTCGTCACCCGGATACCACGTACCGTTTTGCTGGCGATCGGTCGCGCTCTTGTAGTTCGCGTTGGCGAAGTCTTGCTTCCACACCGGGTCGGGAATGCGACCGCCCAATTCGCTGAGTTCGATACCCGTCTTGGCACCGAAGCCCATGTCCTTCGCCTGCTGTTGAATACCGAGGCCTTGCGTCGCGTTGCCGTTCTTCCACGAGAACCAGAAATCGTTGCCGGCCGTGTAGAAGTACGTGTCGCTCGACACGGTCAACGCTTGCGTCAGGTTCACGCTCCCGTTCGCCTCGTTGTTGTCGTTGCAGAAGGGTGCGTTACCGATCGTCACGCATGCCGGCGCGTTGATGTACTGCGCGTAGTTGCGGATGCCAAAGCGGTTGGCGGCGAGCGACGTGACCAGTTTGAACGTCGAACCGGGCGCGTATTGGCCCTCGGTCGCCCGGTTGAGCAGCGGGAAATGGTTCGCCGGGTCGTTCAAACCCGCAAAATTCGCCTGGCTCACGCCGCCGACCCAGAACTCGGGCGGGAACGACGGGTTCGATGCCATCGCCACGACCGCGCCGGTGTGCGCGTCGAGGACGACCACCGCGCCTCCGGTTGCCTTCAGTTTGGTGTAACCGGTTGCCTTCGTCGTGATGTCTTGCAAGGTGCGCGCGGCGTTGATGCCGTTCTGCAACGCGGTCTCCGACGCATGTTGAATGTCGGCGTCGATCGTGAGCTTGACGTCGTCGCCGCGCGTCCCCGCCTGCACAATCGTCGAGGGCCCGACCTGCTTGCCGGTCGGGTCGACTTGCACGCTTTCGATTTCGGGCGTGCCGCGCAACACCGACTCGTACGCACTCTCGACACCGTCGCGCCCGATCAAGTCACCGGCTTGGTACCCCTTCGCCTTCAGCTTCTTGAGTTGCGTCGCGTCGATCTCGCCGACATACCCGAGCACCTGCGCAGCGAGCGACGGGTCGTTGAGCTTGTCGGCCTCGGGATACTTGCGGATCGTGAGCTGCGTGATGTTCACGCCCGGGTAGTCGCTCTGGCGTTGCAGGATCGCGAGCCGCTGGTCGAGCGAGGCGTTCAGGTAGACGACCGCGGGCAGCAGCGGCGACTGCCGGTTGCTGTTGTACGCAGCCCGCAGTGCGCCGACGCCACCCGGCGGCGCGAGCAGCTCGGCGAGCTGGCCGAGGTCTTTGTCAAGCGTCGTCTTCTTGATGTTGCGGTCGATGGTGACGCCCCACGCCGCGACGTCTTCCGCGAGCACGTTGCCGTTCCGGTCGAGGATGCGACCGCGCGGCGACTCGATTTGCAACGTGCGCTGGCCGAGCGCGGCCGCTTGCGCACCCAAGCTTTGATCCGGCCCCATCTGCAGGAACCACAGGCGCGCGACAAGAGACACGAACAAGGCGGCGATGACAACGCCGATCATGGTGACGCGAACGCGACTGTTTTCGGTCATGAAAGAAGAAGAAATCGAAGAAGAAATTGGGGCCGGATTCCCACGCGCACGCTACCGAACGAGCGGCGTCTCAGGGGAGTCGCCCGATCCGCCACGACGACTTCACAGAATCGGTGTGGCCGATCGCCAGCGCGACCAGCAGGAACACGAGAGGCGCGAGCAACGCGTCGTAGAGCGCGGCGATCAGAATCACCTCGATTCCATGTAATCCCTTGACACTGTCGACACCGGCGAGCACGCCGATGGCGATGAGCAACAAGCCGCCGAAGAGCCCGCCGAGCGCGCCGAGCAACACCGGCAAGAGTCGCGGCGCGCGCATGAGCCCGCCTTCGAGCACACCGGCCGCGTAACCCGCGAGTGCATACGCGAGCGCGTGCATGCCGAGCGGCGTTTCGAGAAAGAGATCGAAACCGAGACCGGCAACGAACCCCGCGGCGGCACCCGCGTCGGGACCGAGGTGGTAGCCGATCGCGACGGCCGCGATGAGTCCGAGATCGGGCGCCACGCCCGCGATGCGTAAGTGCGGGAACACCGACACCTGCACGATGACCAAGAGCACGAGTAAGAGGAACAGACGAAACGCGCGCACGCTCAACCGCCCGGCCGAGTCGTGGAGGTCGACGTCGACGTCGAGGTCGATGCGCCGAACTGCGAACCCGCAACGGTCGTCGTCGTGGTCGAAGTTGTTGTGGTCGTCGGTGCCGGCAGTGTCACGCACTGCACGCCGGGATTTACCACCGTCGGGCCACCCGCGACCCACAACAACACCGACACGTAATCGAGCCCGCCGAGGTCGACGTACGGACGGATGAAAACGTTCTGCGATTCGCCGCTGGCTTGCGGCGCCACGCGCGACACCTCGCCGACCAAGAGATCGGGCGGGTAGTCACTCGCAGCCGACGGCGACGTCACAACACGATCGTTCGGCAACACTTTGATACCGGGATCGATGTCGTCGTCGAGCAACTCGCGCGATCCGGTCTGCCCGCTCGCGATGCCGACGGCCGAGTTGCTCGGCGGGTGCGCGGGATACTTCACACCAACCGAGAACTCCGGATCAGTGAGCACACGCACAACTGACTGTTGCGGCGCGACTTCGATCACGGTTCCGACGAGATAACCCTCGGGCGACACGACCGGCATGTGCGCGGCGATACCGCTCTTGCTGCCGCGGTTGATCGTGAGCGTCGAATCGAAGTTGCCGGGATCGCGCGAGATGATGCGCGAGTTCACGCGCTTCACGTTCAACAGACTGTCGAGACAGAGCAGCTTGCGGAGCTGCGCGTCCTCGTCGATCGCTTGCTGGGCGGCGCGCTCGCGCCCCTGCGCGGCGGCCAGTTGCTGGCGCAGGCTCCGGTTGTCGCTACGGAGCCGGCCGCCGTGAATCAGGCTGTCCCACCAGTCGCCGACCGGGCTCGCCACCCCGTCCGCAGCTCGCTGAACAGGGCTGACGACCGAGTGGGCGACCCGGCCCAGGAACCCGATCGGACCCGACCGGCCGTTCCGGGTGTCGAGTGTGATGAGTGTGACGGCCGTCAAAACGACGACCACCAGCACATACCGTCGGCGACCCGCGCGCCGAGGACCTGCCACCGCCTACCCCCGGTTACTGCTGGGCAGACGAGATGAGGACGTGCTTCAAGACGTCGAAGTTCTCCAGGCATTGCCCGGATCCGTGCACGACTGAGAACAGCGGATTGTCGGCGATCACGATCGGCATGCCCGTCTCGGTCGACAAACGCTCTTGCAAACCGTGCAAGAGCGCGCCGCCACCGGTGACGACAATGCCCTTCGTCATGATGTCGGCCGCGAGTTCGGGCGGTGTCTTGTCGAGTGTGACCTTCACCGCGTCGACAATTGCAGCAACGGGTTCTTCGATCGCGTCGCGAATCTCTTCGGTCGATACCACGATGGTTTTCGGCAGACCGGTAACAAGGTCGCGTCCGCGCACTTCGGCGTACAGCTCTTCCTCCAACGGATACGCGCTGCCGAGTGCAATCTTGATCTCTTCAGAAGTGCGCTCACCGAGGGCGAGTGAGTATTCCTTCTTCACGAAGGTGATGATCGCTTCGTCGAGCTCGTCGCCCGCGATACGAATCGACTCACTCGCGACGATGCCGCCCAGCGAGATGACCGCGACTTCCGTCGTGCCGCCACCGATGTCGACGATCATGTTGCCCGCCGGCTCGTGCACGGGCAGGCCCGCGCCGATCGCGGCGGCCATCGGCTCTTCGATGATGTACGCCTCTTTGCGCGCGCCCGCTTGTTGCGCCGCTTCTTGCACGGCGCGCTGCTCGACGCCGGTGATGCCCGACGGCACGCAGATGACCATGCGCGGTCGCGCCCACTTGCGCGGGTGCACGCGCTGGATGAAGTAGCGGAGCATCTTCTCGCAGATGTCGAAGTCGGCGATGACGCCGTCCTTCAACGGACGAATGGCCTTGATGTGTTCAGGCGTGCGCCCGATCATCTTCTTGGCTTCGATCCCGACTGCAAGCGGACGACCGTCGCGCGCGTTGACCGCGACGACCGACGGCTCGTCGAGCACCACACCGCGCCCACGCACATAGACGAGTGTGTTTGCAGTTCCGAGATCGACTGCCATGTCGCGACCGAGCAATCCTGCGTAAAACGGTTCGCTCACAGCGCCCACACTTCTCCGACGACCCAACTCGCCCAGGCTACGAGCACGGTCGCTTTCGTTCCACCCGGGGGTGTTCACGCGGGCAGACCCGGAAAGAACAACGCGATCTCGCGTGCGGCGGACTCGGTTCCGTCGCTTCCGTGCACGAGATTCTCGGTGAGTTCCACTGCAAAATCACCACGGATTGTGCCCGGCGCCGCGTCACGCGGGTTCGTCACGCCCATCAATGTGCGCACGACTTTCCAGGCTTCGGGGCCTTCGACGACCATCGCGACGAGCGGGCTGCGTGTAATGAACGCAACCAGATCGCCGAAAAAAGGCTTTCCTTCGTGTTCGGCGTAGTGCTCCTTGGCCGTCGCCTCGTCGAGCTGGCGCAGCTCGAGGGCGACCACACGGAGTCCTTTTCGCTCGATGCGGCCGACGACCTCACCGACGAGTCCGCGCTCTACGCAGTCGGGCTTGCAAAGGACAAGAGTGCGCTCGACGGTGTCGCTCATGAGTTTGGCAGCCTATGGCCGGAGGCCAGCTCTTCGAAAACCGGAGGGTAAGAACCGGGTGTGAGCGGCACATCGACCGGGCGGCCCGTGCTCGACGACAGATAGATCGCGTTCGCGAGCTCGACGGCGCGGGTGCCTTCCTCGCCGCTCACGAGCGGGTCGCGGCCCGCCGCGATCGCGTTCGCGAACTCGGTATGCGCGGCGACGATCATGTCGAACTCTTCGCTGCGCTTGCGCGGCACCTCAACGCTCTCCCATTCGACGCCTTGTTCGGGGAACGCGTCGGTGAGCGATTCGACGAGCTGCACGTCGCCGGCGTGGCGCGCGACCCGAACGTCGAATCCGTCGGCGAGTGTCGCGACGCCGCGTTCGCACACGATCTCGAACCGTTCGCTGCCTGCCGGTTCGTTGTTCGACGCGACCACCGTTGCCGTCGCGCCGCTGTCCCACTCGAGCTCGGCGACCGCGACGTCTTCGACTTCGGCGCGATGCATGAGAGTGTCGACCCGCCCGCGCACACGAGCGGGCATGCCAACGGTCGCGATCAGCGCATCGACCTGATGGATCGCTTGCGTCATCAACACGCCACCACCGGCGACGCGCCACGTCGCACGCCAACCACCCGCGTCGAAGTACGCCTGCGGACGGAACCAGTTGGTTGCCGTCACGTGCGCGCGGCGCACGGCACCGAGTTGCGCAACCGTGTCGCGCAATGCCGCGTATCCCTTGTGGTACCGAAACTGGAAACCGACTTGCAGGGTGCGCGCGCGTTCGCGTGCGTAGGCCGCGAGCGCGTAGCCCTCGTCGCTCGTCGGAGCGATCGGCTTCTCGCAGTACACGTGCAGGCCTGCGTCGAGCGCGGCGCGTGCAAGCGGAACGTGGGTACCGGGCGGCGTCGCGATCATCACCGCGTCGATCGCGCCGCTCGCGTACATCTCGTTCGCGTCGGTGAACGCGATGATCTCGAAGCTCTTCGCCGCGTTTTGCGCGGCCGCGTCGTCGACATCGCACGCGGCGGCAAGCTCGACGCCCTCGGCCGTGCGCGCGCCCCACAAGTGGGCTTGGCCCATGCCGCTCACGCCGATGACGCCGACGCGCAACATCACGCCCGCTTCACGAGGATCTCGCGCGCTTCGCCGACGACGTACAGCGACCCCGCGACGACGATCTGACCGTCGTCGGGTGTGGCCAGCAACGCCTCCGCGATCGCGTCCCGCACCGATTCCGTGATTTCGAGCCGTTCCTCGGGAAAGCCCAGGTCACGGGCGGCGCGGCCGATCTCGGCGGGATCGTGCGCCCGCGGGCTGGGCGACCGGGTGCACACGAGGAGCCCGTCGACGTCGTCGAGCCCGATCGCGGCCAGCAGCTCGTGGGGATCGCGTTCGCGCATCATGCCGATCACGAGAGTGCGCGCACCCCGGTGACCGAACTCGTCGTCGAGCGCCTGCCGGAGCGACTCGCCGCCGGCGACGTTGTGCGCGCCGTCGAGCAGGACGAGCGGCGCCCGGCCGACAACTTCGAGGCGGCCCGGCGAACGCACAGTTGCAAACGCTTCTGCGACGACATCGCGTTCGAGTGGCGTCTCGACGAGCTCTTCGGCCGCGGCCAACGCGATCGCGGCGTTGTCGCCCTGGTAGGCGCCGTGCAGGTCGAGGAACACGTCGGTGTATGCGGCGCGCGGTGTGAACAGGTCGAGCAGGCGGCCACCGTGCGCGATCTGGTTGTTGCGAACGCCGAAGTCGCGCTCGCGCAACACGACGTGCGCGGGTTTGCGGGCTTCGAAGATCGCTTGCAACGCGGGATCGGTCTCACCCAGCACGAGCGTGGAACCGGCCTTGACGATCCCGGACTTCTCGCCCGCGATCTCTTCTCGCGTCGGTACCGAGCACGTCGGTGTGGTCGAGGCTGACGTTCGTCACGACTGCGACCCGCGCGTTGACGACGTTCGTCGTGTCCCAGGTTCCGCCGAGCCCGACTTCGACGACCGCAACGTCGACGGCTTCGTCGGCAAACCACCGGAACGCCGCCGCCGTGATCACGTCGAAATACGACGGATCGACGTCGACACTCCGTTCGACAAGTGAGACCGCGTACAACATCTCGTCGAGGGTCTCGTCGTCGATGAACTCGCCGTCGATCGCGAAGCGTTCGTTCACGCGCTCGAGGTGCGGACTCGTGTACGTGCCGACGCGCATGCCCAGGGCTTGCAACAGTTGCGAGATCATGCGGGCGACACTGGTCTTGCCGTTGGTGCCCGTGATGTGCACGACCGCGAACTCTTCTTCGGGCGAACCGAGAAAACGCAGCAATGTCGATACGCGTTCGAGGGTGGGTGCGCCGCGCGGCCGAGCCGGCGGTGTGCCAACGCCCGTTTCCATGTTCATGTGCGCGTCGAGCCAGCGGCGCGCGTCGAATTCCGATCGGTCGCTCACGAGATCAGGCCGCGTTCGGTTCGGCGAGCTCGACACTGACTGCGAACTCGACCGCGACCTCTGTTTCGAGGTTCGCGATCTTGCCCGCTTCGCACACGTCGGCGCGCGCCGCTTCCAGCGCAACCAGCTGCTCCTCGGTGCCGCGCACGACCACGCGGTCGACGGGCGTCGCGAGCGAGACCTTCTGCTCCGACTTCGCTTTGCGGACCGCGCCCAGCACTTCGGCCGCAGTGGTGACGATCGACGCGTCGCCGGCTTCCGCCGTGAGCGCGGGCCACGGCGCCCGATGGACCGAACCTTCCTGCCACCACGACCACACTTCTTCGGTGACGTACGGCAAGCAAGGCGCGAACAGTCGCAACAACGTCGACAAGCACGTGCGCAGTGTGCGCTGGGCCGATTGCGCGTGTTCGTCGCCGCGGCTGCCGTACGCGCGGTCCTTCACGAGTTCGACGTAGTCGTCGCAGAACGACCAGAAGAAGCGTTCGGTGCGTTCCAGCGAACGGGCGTAGTCGAACTGATCGAACGCGACCGTGGCTTCGCCGACGAGTTCCGCCAGCGCGATCAGCATGGCTTCGTCGATCGGATCACGGCTGCCACCGCCCTGGTCGTCGACATCGCCGGCGACGCGCAGCACGAACTTCGACGCGTTCAGGATCTTCACCGCAAGCTTGCGGCCGATCTTCATCACGCCTTCGTCGATCGCGGTGTCGACACCGGGCCGGCCGTTACACGCCCAGTAGCGCAGCGCGTCGGCGCCGTACTGCTCGACGAGTGGCATCGGCGTCACCACGTTGCCCTTCGACTTCGACATCTTCTTGCGGTCGGGATCGAGAATCCAACCGTTCAGGGTCGCATCGGCCCACGGCAGGCCACCGTGTTCGAACCACGCGCGCACGACCGTGTCGAACAACCACGTGCGAATGATCTCCGGGCCCTGCGGCCGCAAGTTCATCGGGAACGTGCGCGCGAACAGGTCGGGGTCGTCGACCCAGCCGGTCGCGATCTGCGGTGTCAACGACGACGTTGCCCACGTGTCCATGACGTCGGGGTCACCGACGAATCCGTTCGGCGCACCCCGTTGCGACTCGGCGTAACCCGTCGGTGTTTGTGTCGACGGGTCGACCGGCAGCGTTTCCTCGTCGGCGAGGATCGGATGCTCGTGGTCGACCTCGCCGTTGGCGTCGACCGGATACCAAACCGGGAACGGCACCCCGAAGTAACGCTGCCGGCTGATCAACCAGTCGGCGTTGAGCCCCTCGATCCAGGTTTCGTAGCGACTGCGCATGTGATCGGGGTGCCAGTGCAACTCGCGACCGAGGCGCACGAACTCGGCGCGCAGGTCGGCGTCGCGGCCACCGTTCTTGAAGTACCACTGGCGCGACGTGATGATCTCGAGCGGGCGCTCACCTCGTTCGTAGAACTTCACCGGGTGCGTGATCGGACGCGGCTCGCCGACGAGTTCGCTCGACGCTTGCAACTGCTCGACGACGATCTTCTGCGCCTGTTTGACGTTCTTGCCCACGATGGCTTCGTACGCGTCGGCACCGGCGCCGGTAATCGCATCAGGGGGCGTCGCCTTGATGCGGCCGTCGGGACCGATGATCGCCCGGGTGTCGAGTTGCAGTTCGCGCCACCACACGACGTCGGTGACATCACCGAACGTACAGATCATCGCGGCCCCGGTTCCCTTTTCGGGATCGGCGAGCCGGTGCGCAACGACGGGCACGCGCACTCCGTACAACGGGGTAACAACCGACGTACCGAACAACGGCTCGAAGCGTTCGTCGTCGGGATGCGCGACAACCGCCACACACGCAGCCAACAGTTCGGGGCGCGTGGTGTCGATCAACAGGTCGGTGCCGTCGTCCTTGTGAAAGCGCAACTCGTGGTACACGCCCGCGAGCTCGCGGTCTTCGAGTTCGGCCTGCGCGACCGCGGTGCGGAAGTCGACGTCCCACAGCGTTGGCGCGTCGGCGCGGTACGCCTCGCCGCGCGCAAGGTTGCGAAGAAACGCGCGTTGCGACGTGCGTTGGGCCTGACGTCCGATCGTCGTGTACGTCAACGACCAGTCGACAGACAATCCGAGCCGGCGCCACAACTCTTCGAACTTCTTTTCGTCTTCGACGACGAGTTGGCCGCACAACGCGACGAAGTTCGGACGGTCGACCGGAATCTCTTGCTTCCCCGGCTTCTCGGGCGGTGCGAAGTTCGGATCGTGCGGTAACGACGGATCACAACGCACGCCGTAGTAGTTCTGCACACGCCGTTCCGTCGCGAGACCGTTGTCGTCCCAACCCATTGGATAAAAGACCTCGCGTCCGCGCATCCGTTGGAAGCGGGCGATCGCATCGGTCTGCACGTACCCGAACGCGGAACCCATGTGGAGGGAGCCGCTTACTGTGGGCGGTGGGGTATCGATCGAAAAGATCTCGTTCCGGTCACGGGAACGGTCGAATCGGTAGGTTCCGTCGGTTTCCCACACCTGCGACCAGCGCTCGTCGAGCCCGTCCAAGCTGGGTTTTTCCGGGATTCCGGCCATGGAGGCCGATTGTAGGAGCGGGCGACGAATCGGTACCGGGGAAGAAATGGCTGGGATTGCGCAACCGGGTCGATTTTCCTCATACTGGTGCGTAGAGCGTCCAGGACGGACCTTCGGGGGGCAACGGAGTGCGCAAGCTCAGGGAGGCAATTGGGCGACGGGCCTTGGGCTTGGTCGCGGTCGTCGCGATCACGAGCGGCCTCGCCGGTGTGGCGACGGTCGTCGGCGAGTTCGCGTCAGCGCCGGCCACGGGCGCGGCGACCTACGTCGGTTCGGCCGCACGGCTTGACCTGAATCATCCGATCGTCGACATGGCATCGACGCCGACGGGCAAGGGCTATTGGCTCGTCGCAACCGACGGCGGCATCTTCTCGTACGGGGATGCCAAGTTCCACGGCAGCGCGGGCGGACTCCGGCTCAACAAGCCGATCGTCGGCATCTCCTCGACGCCGACGGGCAACGGCTACTGGATGGTCGCGTCCGACGGCGGCATCTTCACCTACGGCGACGCGCGCTTCTACGGCAGCACCGGCGGCATGCGGCTCAACAAACCGATCGTCGGTATGACCGCGACGCTTTCCGGGCACGGCTACTGGCTCGTCGCATCCGACGGCGGCATCTTCACGTTCGGCGACGCGCGCTTCTACGGCAGCGCGGGCGGGATCCACCTCAACAAGCCGATCGTCGGTATGAGCACGACCGCGTCGCACCGCGGCTACTGGCTCGTTGCAACCGACGGCGGCATCTTCACCTACGGCGACGCGCGCTTCTACGGCAGCGCGGGCGGCGTTCATCTCAACGAACCCATCGTCGGCATGGCACCGGTTGCGACCGACGGCGGCTACTGGCTCGTCGGGGCCGACGGTCGGGTCTTCAACTACGGCAGCAGCGCGCATTTCTACGGATCGGCTACTGGTGTGCTCGGCGGGCAACGCGCGGTCGGCATCGACGCGTCTGCGGCCAATGACGGGTATTGGGTCGCGTCGCAATGGGGCGGTGTCGACACCGCGTCGCCGAGTGGCATGAAGATGGACCCGAACCTCGTGCCGCAAACCAACGAGGCGCGCATCGCAAACGAGTTGATCAATCGCATCAACATCGAGCGAAACGCGCGCGGTTTGCACCCGGTCTTCTTCGACCAGCTCCTCTCCGCATTCGCGGTGAACTGGGCGCACCATCTCGCGTCGACCTTGACGTTCGAGCACCAGAATCTCGGCACGATTCTCGATTCCGCGAATGGCCGCCTCGAAGAAGTCGGCGAAGACCTGTTCGGCGGCAGCGGCGCAGGCGCCGAAACTGCCGGCATGGCGCACGTCACGCTGATGCAATCCGACGGTCACCGCGCCAACATTCTGTTGCCCGAAGAGTCGCTCGTGGGCGTCGGTGCCGGGTGCATGAACGGTGAGTTGATCGTGGTCGAGGACTTCGGCACGCCCGCGGGTGTGCCGATGAGCCCGCACCCCACACCGCCGTTGAACCCGATCGCGTCGTCCGACAAGGGTGGCGCCGCCTGCTGAGGCGTGCACGGGTGTAAGGCTTGCCCGCATGGAAGACATGGGGGCAACGCACGTTCACCGCTGGCTCGTCGCCGGTGACGCGGGCGACTTCGACGCATTCGACGATCTGTTGCTCCCCGACGCGGTAATTCACGCGCCGCGCGGACTCTCGACCACGAGTCGCGAAGAAGAGAAAGCGGTGTGGCGCGAAGCGCTCGCGGCCATGCCCGGACTTCGGCACGCGGTGCAAGAAGTTGTGGTCGATCGCGACATCGAAATGGCGCGCGTCGTCGTCTCGGGGACCATGGCGGCGACGTTCGGCGGCGTCGAAGGCATTGGGCGAACGTTTCAGATGGATCAAGCAGTGATCGTGCACCTGCGCGACGGCAAGATCGCGGAAGCGTGGGAGATCGCCGACGTCGGCGCGCTCGAACGCCAGATTGCCGACGACGCCTAGGAGCGCGGCGGGACCTCCTGCACGGCCCAGCCGTTGCCGTCGGGGTCGCTGAAGAACACGAAGCGTCCCCACGGGAATTGCTGCACGTCGCTCACTGCCACACCGCGGCCCGCGAGATCGGCGTGCGCGTCGTCGGCGCTTTCGACGACAAGTTGCAAGCCTTGGGCCGATCCGGGCGCACTCTCGACGAGACCCTTGCCGATCGAGATCGAACAGGCCGATCCGGGTGGCGTGAGCTGCACGAAGCGCACGTCGTCGCTCACCGTGTGGTCGTGGTCGAGGGTAAACCCGACCTTGTCGACGTAGAAAGTCTTGGCGACGTCGACGTCGGAAACAGGAATGGCCACCAACTCGAGCCGGTAGTTCACGGTGCGCTCCTTGACGATGCGATTGTCACGATTATCGTTCGCGTAACTGGTCATCCCCTGTCCGGGTTTCGCGCAAAGGTCGACCGCGGGGAGGTCACGGCGAATGTCGGATGACGCGACAGTGGCACGGTCGCCCGGTGCACTCCGACGGATTCTCGTACCGCTCGCGCTCGCGCAGTTCATCTGCAGCTTCGCGGGCTCGAACATGAACGTGATGATCAACGACATCAGTCACGATCTGAATACGACCGTGCACGGCGTGCAGGTCGTCATCACGGTGTTCCTGCTCGTGATGGCCGCGTTGATGATTCCCGGCGGCAAGCTCACCGACAAGTACGGACGCAAGCGGCTGTTTGTCATCGGCTTGGTCGTTTACGGCATCGGCGCGCTCATGAGCGCGGCCGCACCGGGTGTCGGTGTTCTGCTCGTCGGCAATTCGATTCTCGAAGGCGTCGGCACCGCGCTCCTGATCCCGCCCGTGTACATCCTCACGACGTTGTACTTCGACAACATGACCGCGCGCGCCCGCGCCTTCGGTGCGATCACCGGTGCCGGCGGTATTGGCGCGGCCGCCGGCCCGCTCCTCGGCGGCCTCATTACCTCGGCGATCAGTTGGCGGGCCGCGTTCGTGTTCCAGGCGCTCGTCGTTGCAGTGATCGTGTGGCTGAGCCGTTCCCTCGTCGATCCGGTTCCCGCCGATCCGGGCCGCCCGTTCGACACATTGGGCACCGTGCTGTCAGCCCTCGGATTGGTGCTCGTCGTCGCGGGTGTGCTCGCCGCCGACAACAGCCTGGTCGCGATGGTCGTGCTCTTGGCGGTGGGCGCCGCGTTCCTCTTTGCATTCTTCGCGCACATCCGGCACCGCGAGCAGAGCGGCAAGGAACCGTTGCTGTCGATCAGCTTGTTCAAGAACCGCGTCTCGAACCTCGGGCTCGTCACCCAGAACGTGCAGTGGGCGTTGCTGTTGGGCACCGCGTTCACGGTTTCGGCATACCTGCAAGTCGTGCGCGGGTACAACGCGATCCAGACCGGCGTGATCTTCACCGCCGCGACCGGCGGCATCCTCGTGTCGTCGCTCGGCGCCGAACGGCTTGCCAAGAAGTTCTCGCAACGCGGGCTCATCATGACCGGCTTCGTCACGTCGATCGTCGGGGTGCTGGTCTTGCTCGCATACGTAAAGGGATCGCCGAGCGCGTGGGCGTTCGCGCCCGGCCTCTTGTTCATCGGGCTTGGCGTCGGCGTGATGCTCACGCCGTCGGTGAACGTCGTGCAGTCGGCGTTCCCCGAAGGACAACAAGGCGAGATCTCGGGTCTGTCCCGCTGCATTTCCAACCTGGGCTCGACGCTCGGCACCGGCATCGCCGGCACGATCCTCGTGTCGGGCCTTGACAAGCACGCCTACGCGGCCGCGATGATCGTGCTCGCGGTGTTCGCGCTCGTCGGCCTCGGGGCCGCATTCAAGTTGCCGAAGCAACTGGTTGCGAGCGCGTAACTGCTTCTAGCGCGGGCGGAGTTCGGCGAGGAATTGATACGCGAACATCGTCGGCCACATCGCGACTGCAACCCGATCGATCGCGCTGAGCACGCGGGCGCTCGTGCGCGCGGTTGCCTTTCCGCCTCGTCCGAACACTTCGAACGGCAGGCCGATCGTCGCTTCCCGGGTCGCGGTGAAATCGGCGTTGCCGATCAGCTTGTGGAAGCTCCGACGCGTGAAGAACCGAACGTGGCCGGAATCGAGGATGCCGCGCCGCTCGTACGCGAAGGTGCCGGTCGCGACGCGTGCGCGCGCGGTACCAATGCCCGAAGTTCGGTACGCACGCGAGCACGACACCATCGGGTGCGAGGAGCGCGCGCGCTTCGCCGAGAAGCTGATCGGGCTCCTTCACGTGTTCCAGCACGTCGGCCGCCAGCACGACGTCGAACTGGCCCTGCACGGTTTCACCGATGCCCCGGTCGAGGTCGCGGAGGACGAACTCGTCGACGCGATCGCGCACGCCGTCGATTTCCGTCACGTCGACACCCGTGACGTGATGGCCCTGCTTGCGCAGCGCCGCCGCGAGCTGGCCGCCCGCGCAACCGAGATCGAGGATGCGGGCCGGGCGGCGATCGGCGAGCCAGTCGACGATCTTGCCGTGCGAACTGAGCGCGCCTTCTTTGACGTCATAGTCGGTCGAGGCGAACGCGGCAGTGCCACCGCCGAACCCGATCTTGTTGGCGCGGTACTTCAGCGTGTCGCGCATGACGTCGCGTGCGTACGAAATGCCGTCGACGTAACAGATCTCGTCGCCGTAATACGTCGGGATCGGGATCTCGTTGATGCGCTTCCCGGCTTCGAGCATCTGCAGAATGATCTGCGTGTCGAAGTCGAAGCCGTCGTGGTTTGACTCGAACGGGATGTCGGCGAGCGCGTTCACACGATAGGCGCGATAACCGCTGTGCCATTCGGTGAGCGCCGCGCCCGCGAGGCGGTTCTGCGCGGTCGACAAGATGCGGTTGCCGACGAACTTGTACATGGGCATGCCGCCCTTGCGCGCCGCGCCCTTCTCCATCATGCGGGATCCGAGTACGACGTCGCATTCGTCGTCGACCAGCGGCTCGACCATCTTCGGGAGATGCTCGGGCGCGTACTGGCCGTCGCCGTGCAACAACACGACGATGTCGAGCCCGTGGTCGATCGCCCAGCGATACGCAGCCTTCTGGTTGCCGCCGTAACCGAGGTTCTCGTCGCGGCGAATGATCGTGAGCGGCAGGTCGTTGCTGACCTGTTGGTAGCCCAGCCCGACGAGGAACGTGGAGTCCTGGCTGGCGTCGTCGCACACGAGCACGTCGGCGATCTGCGGCACGAACCAGCGCGGAATGCGGTCGAGCACTTTGGCGAGTGTCGTGGCCGCGTTGTACGCGACGACGATGATGCCGATCCGAGGCCCGGGTTCCACTCCGACAAACGCTACCCGAGGGGTCGCCGCCTAGGCTGACTTGATGGGCGCGGTGCTGCAGTGTTCCGGCGTGCGGCTCGTGATCGACGAAACGGTCATCCTCGACGGCATCGATTGGTCCGTCGGCGCCGGCGAACGATGGGTCGTGCTCGGGCCGAACGGCGCCGGGAAGACGACCCTGCTGCGGGTCGCCGCACTGTACTTGCACCCGTCGTCGGGGTCGGTCGACGTGCTCGGCGAACGGCTGGGCCGAACCGACGTTCGCAGCTTGCGGGAGCGCATTGCGTTCTCGTCCCCGGCGCTGGCGGCGCGCCTGGAACCGTCGATGACCGCGCTCGAGGTCGTGATGACCGCTCGGTACGCGGCGCTGGCGCCGTGGTGGCACCAATACACGGAGGCGGATCGGGAGCGTGCGTACGAGTTGTTGCGCGAATGGCGTTGCGACGCGCTCGCCGAGCACAGGTTCCCGACGTTGTCAGCCGGCGAGCGGCAGCGGGTGCTGTTGGCGCGGGCGTTGATGAACGAGCCGGGGATCGTGTTGCTCGACGAGCCGACCGCCGGCCTCGACGTCGGCGGCCGCGAAGAACTCGTCGCCGACATGACGCGGTGGGCGCAAGACCCGGCGCGTCCGCCGACGGTGTTGATCACGCATCACGTCGAAGAGATCCCGCCCGGCTTCACGCATGCGCTCGTGTTGAAAGATGGGCGCGCGCTGGCGCAAGGCCCGATCGACGACATCGTCACCAGCGACACGTTGAGCGCCGCGTTCGGCCTCGCCCTGACGATTGAGTCGCGCGCCGGCCGCTTCACTGCGAGGCGTCGCTGAACCCGCGTGACGCGGGTTGAACGACGCCTCGGCCCTTAGGCGCTGCGGCGGGACTCGTCTTCGGTGACCAGCGTCGGGGCGACGTTGCGCAAGCACGACCTCGCGGTCGACGAGGCACTTCACCACGTCGCTGCGCGAGGGCAGGTCGTACATCACCTCGAGCAGCACCTCTTCGAGGATCGCCCGCAGCCCGCGTGCGCCGGTGCCGCGCTTGAGCGCTTCGTCGGCGATCGAGTCGAGCGCGTCGTCGGTGAACACGAGGTCGACGTCGTCGAAGTGGAAGAACTTCTGGTACTGCTTCACCAGCGCGTTCTTCGGCTCGATGAGGATGCGCATCAGCGCGTCCTTGTCGAGGTTGTGCACGACGCCCGACGACCGGCAGACGGCCGACGAACTCGGGGATGAGCCCGAACTTCAACAGGTCTTCGGGCAGCACGTCGGCGATGAAGCGGCCGATCTCTTCGACGCTCGTTGCTTCTTGCGGATGTCGGCGCCGAAGCCGATGCCGCGGTTGCCGACACGCGCTTCGATGATCTTGTCGAGGCCGGCGAACGCACCACCGCAGATGAACAAGATGTTCGTGGTGTCGATCTGGATGAACTCTTGGTGCGGGTGCTTGCGGCCACCTTGGGGCGGCACCGACGCGGTCGTGCCTTCGAGGATCTTCAGCAGCGCCTGCTGCACACCCTCGCCGGACACGTCACGCGTGATCGACGGGTTCTCGGCCTTGCGGGCGATCTTGTCGATCTCGTCGATGTAGATGATGCCCGGTCTCGGCCTTCTTGACGTCGTAGTCGGCGGCCTGGATGAGCTTCAGCAGAGATGTTCTCGACGTCTTCGCCGACGTAACCGGCTTCGGTCAACGCGGTGGCGTCGGCGATCGCGAACGGCACCTTCAACATGCGCGCCAACGTCTGCGCGAGCAACGTCTTGCCGCAGCCGGTCGGGCCGATCAACAAGATGTTCGACTTCTGCAGCTCGACGTCGGGGTCGCCGTACGCGCCGACCTGCACGCGCTTGTAGTGGTTGTAGACCGCGACCGAGAGGATCTTCTTCGCCTGTTCCTGACCGATGATGTAGTCGTTCAGGTACTCGTAGATCTCGCGCGGCTTCGGGAGGTCGTCGAAGTGGACCTCGGTGCTCTGCGAGAGCTCTTCTTCGATGATCTCGTTGCAGAGATCGATGCACTCGTCGCAGATGTAGACGCCGGGACCGGCGATGAGCTTCTTGACCTGCTTCTGGCTCTTCCCGCAGAACGAGCACTTCAGCAGGTCGCCACCGTCACCGAACTTCGCCACCGGCAAGGCCCCTTTCCCCCGGGTCCCCGAAGATCCTAGCTCGTGCCTTCAGCTGACGGTACCGCGGCGAGCTCCCTCGATTGGTGAGGATCTCGTCGACGATGCCGTACTCCTTGGCCTCGATGACCGCTCATGATGAAGTCGCGGTCGGTGTCCTTCGAGACCCGGTCGAGCGCCTGGCCGGTGTGGAAGGCGAGGATCTCGTCGAGGAGCTCACGCATGCGCACGATCTCCTTGGCCTGGATCTCGATGTCGACGGCCTGCCCGGACGCGCCACCGTGCGGCTGGTGGATGAGCACACGTGCGTGCGGAAGGATGAATCGCTTGCCCGGCGCACCCGAGGCGAGCAGCACGGCCGCGGCCGACGCA
The DNA here is from genome assembly GCA_963841195.1 of uncultured Actinomycetes bacterium. GTDB lineage: Bacteria > Actinomycetota > Acidimicrobiia > IMCC26256 > PALSA-610 > CAWJBX01. Next base: position 83,214 of record CAWJBX010000014.1, read on the forward strand.
GCCTGGCCGATGCAGCAGGTCTGCACGTCGGGCTTGATGTACTGCATCGTGTCGTAGATCGCGAACAAACCGGTGATCTCGCCGCCGGGCGAGTTGATGTACATGATGATGTCTTTTTCCGGGATCTTCCGACTCGAGGATGAGCAGCTGCGCGATCAACAGGTTCGCGACGGTGTCGTCGACCGGTGTTCCCAAGAAGATGATGCGATCGTTCGCGAGCCGCGAGTACGGGTCCCATTCCATCCGCCCGCGCGGCGTGTCCTGGATGAATCGCGGCACCGGGACGTATTCGTTGCGGATCTCACGCCTCGGACTCCTCGTTCTCTTCTTCGCTTGCAGCGTTGTGCGTGTTGCGTCTTCGTCGTGTTGCGTCTTCAGCTGATCGGCGGCCTCGTCGTGTCTCGAGGTCGTCGAGCGAGCAGGTCGATCTCGTTACCGTTCTCGTCGACCACAGTCGCGTGCTCGACGAGGAACTCGAGTGCTTTTCCTCGTGCGACGTCAGAGCGTACCGCCTCCAGCGCACCACTCCGTTCGAGCTCGCGCCGCACCTTCGTTCGGCCTTCTGTTCGGTGCGCTCGGCCAGACTGCTGCGATCTCGGCGTCGACCTCGTCGTCGCTCGACGGTGACGCCTTCTTGCGCGACCACCGCGCGCAGCGCGAGATCGGCGAGCACGGCCCGGGCCGGCGCCGACCCTGATCTCGTCGATGAACGCCTGCGGTTCCTGACCCGTCATCTCGAGGTACTGCTCGAGGCTCGCAGCCCTGATGCGACAAGCCGGTGCGCCAGATCCTCGACGCGCCGACGCGTCTCGCTGTCGACGAGCGTCGGGCGGCGCTTCGATCGGCACGAGATCGGCCGCCGCGTCGAGCACCTTGTCGCGCAGCGGCCATCTGCGCCTGCAGGCGCTGCATCGTCTCGAGCCGCTTGCGGATGTCGGCGCGCAGCTCGTCGACGGTCTCGAACTCGCTCGCTTCGGTCGACCCACTCGTCGGTGAGCTTCGGGAAGCACCTTCTGCTTCGCCTCTTTGACGATGACGCGGAACTTGGCGTCGCTCCCGGCGAGCTCACCGAAGCGTTCCGGCAGCGTCGCGGTGAACTCGAGGATCGCACCGGGCTTGGTGCCGCGTAGCTGTTCGTCGAGCTCGTCGACGACCATGCCCGAACCGACGCGGTACAAGAAGTCGGTGGCGGTCAGACCTTCGACCGCTTCGCCGTCGATCGTGCCGGCGATGTCGATCGTCGCGTACGCGTCGTCGATCAAGCGGGAAGTCGGAGTCGGCGAGGTCGGCGAAACGGTCGCGCAACGCGTCGACCTGCTTGTCGACGTCTTCGTCGGACTGACCGGTGTGAACGGCAGCTCGACACGAAGCTCGTCGTAACCCGATGAGCTGCACCTGCGGCCGCACTTCGACGATGGCGTCGAACTCGACGTCGCCGTCTTCTTGGCCGGCGGTGATCTCGATCTCGGGCGGCGCGATCACGTCGACGTCGTGTTCGTTGACCGCGTCGACGTAGTACTCGCGGCAACGCGTCCTGCAGCGCCTGTTCGCGCGCGATCTCGGTGCCGAGACGCGCTTCGAGCAACTGGCGCGGCGCCTTGCCCGGCCGGAACCCGGGGATGCGGACCTCGCCGGCGAGCTTCTTGAACGCGGCGTCGATCGCGCGCTTTTCGAACTCGGCCGCGGGCACGACGATGTGCAGCTTGACGCGGTTCTCGACGCCGGCGTCTGGTCTTGGCTTCGCCGGCGTCCTCCGATTCCTCGACCGACGGTTCGACGGGCTCGACGGTGCTCTGCATAAGGACCGTCGAGTGTAGTGAAGGTCTAAACACAGTTCGGTCTTAGGATTCAACCGTGTCCGTTGATCGCGGCAGTTACACATGTGGCACTCCCGGTGCGCGATCTCGACGCGAGCCTCGCGTTCTATGCCGAGTACGCCGCCATGGAAGTGGTGCACCGCCGCACCGATCCTGAGTCGGGCACGTCGGTTGCGTGGATCAGCGACCTGACCAGGCCCTTCGTTCTGGTGCTGATTGAAGCCGCAAACGTGGACCACGGCCTGAGCGGTGTGTTCTGCCACATCGGCCTCGGCGTCGCCGCACGCGCCGACGTCGACCGTCTTGTTGCGGCCGCGCTTGCAGAAGGACGCACGGTGCATGGGACCGATCGATTCGGGACCGCCCGTTGGCTACTGGGCGTACGTCGTCGATCCCGACGGCCACAACCTCGAGATCTCCTACGGCCAAGAAGTGGGGCTGACCGTGGAAGAGCACGCATGATCGACCTCCGCGAACGGGTCGCGATCGTTACCGGCGCCGGCCGAGGCATCGGGCGTTCATACGCACTCCGCCTCGCGGCGTACGGCGCGCGCGTCGATCGTCAACGACGCGGGCGTTACGACTGAAGGCGGCAACACCGACGAAGATCCGGCGGCCGAGGTCGTGCGCGAGATCACAGACGGCGGCGGCGAAGCGGTCGCGCTCCGCGCCGACATCGCCGACGCCGCAACCGGGAACGCGCTCGTCGAGCTCGCGCTCGCCACCTGGGACCGGCTCGACATCGTGATCAACAACGCGGGCTTTGGCCGGCCCCGCATGATCTTCAACTTGAGCGACGACGAATGGGACGACGTCGTGCGCGTGCATCTGCGCGGCACGTTCGTCACGGCCCGGCCCGCTTGCCAGTATTGGCGCGCGCAGGCGAAGGAACACGGCTCGACGTACGGCCGCCTCGTCAACACCGCGACCGGACTGCTGATTTACGGCGGTGCCGGGCAGTCGAATTACGTCGCGGCCAAAGCGGGTATCCAGGCCTTCACCGAAGCGGTCGCCACCGAGATGGCGCCCTACGGCGTGACGGCGAACACGATCATGCCGGGCGCGAACACGCGGCTCGCACAGATCGGTTGGCGCATGAACCGCAACACCGAAGCCGAGACGTTCGACAGCCGGTCACCCGATCACGTCGCCGAGTTCGGCTGCTACCTCGCCTCCCCCGACGCGGGCTGGCTTTCGGGCCAGACGTTCCAAGTGCGCGGCGGCAGCATCGAGCACGTCACGACGTGGAAGGTCGAGGCGGCCGCGCGACGCGCCGACGCCGGCTTCACCGCCGCGGACTACGTGACCGAAGTCCCACGGTTGTTCGGCGCGGCCGCGCGCCGCTCCGACCCGCCGCCCGCCGAATGGAGCGCGCAGCGTAAGACGTAAGACTCGAGACCCGACCGGGTAAGACCCCGGCATGGATCTCGATGGGAACGACCGCGTGCAACGGCTGGCGACGCAACCGGTCGTCTACGTGCACGCGCACGACACCCTGCGTCGCATCGCGGAAGTCTTCGAAGAAGAATCGATCAGCGCCGCGCTCGTGCGCGGGCCGCACGGCGCGATGGGACTCGTCGCCGAACGCGACATCGTGCGCGCTTTGGCCGAGGGTGGCGGGGCCGACAACACAACTGCCGAGGACGTCATGGCCGAGGAGCTCGTGACGTGCGCGCCGGGCGACGCGCTCGCAACGATCGTGCACCGCATGCTCGACGCCGAGATCCGTCACATGCCGGTCATGGAGGACGGCGTCGCGGCAGGAATGATCAGTGCGCGCGACGCGCTGCGAGCACTCCTGCAAGAAACCGAAGACAACGCGAGCAGTTGACTCGCGCCGACTACGACTTTTCTGTGTTCTTTTCGGTCTTGTCGGCGGAGTCGTCGACGTGACCCTCTTCGAGGCCCTTCTTGAATTCCTTCTGCGCGGAGCCAAGGCCACGTGCGAGCTTCGGCAGCTGCGAGCCACCGAACAGCACGAGGATCACCACGAGAACGATCAAAATGTCGGGCCCGAGAATCTCAGCGAGCATGCCCGCAGTGTACCCGTGTACTTCCGCGTGTCGATCCGCGGGGCGGGCGACCCGCCCCGACGCGCCGAACCGCTTGTCAACGGCGCGTCAGATCGGGTGCCAGGTCGCGAGGTCGCGCTCGTCCGCAGGACGGCCCGACCGGGTTGTGGTGTCGACGTCAGCGGCCTCCGCCCGCAGCGCCCCGGCCGTGCACTGCTCCTGCGAACGGATCGCAAAAGGATCGAAGGAGTAGTGCCGCATCGCGTTCGGTGCGTGATCTTGGCGACTGCATCGGCTGGCACCTCGGCAAGCAACGCTTCGAGCCGCTCGGGCGCGTGGGGCCAGGAACTGTCCGAGTGCGGGTAGTCACTCTCCCAGCAGACGTTGTCGAGGTTGAACTCGTCGAGCAGCTTCACGCCGATCCGGTCGCTGATGAAACAACAGAGGATCCGTTCGTGAAACAACTCTGTCGGTGAGCGTCCTTGCGGCGGCTCGTGCCGCATCCAGCCGTTGTGGCGGTCGAGGGTGTGCTCGGCGCGCCACAAGAAGTACGGGATCCAACCGATGTCGCCTTCGGTGAGCGCGAACCGCAGCGACGGGAACCGTTGCCAAAGCGGCGACCACAACAGGTCGCCGAGCGTGTAGATCGACATCACACTCGACAGGCTCATCGCGACCGGTGCGGGCGCGTCGGGCGACGTCGACGCGCGCTGTGACGACGAACCGACGTGGCAACACAACACTGTTGCGCTGTCGGCACACGCCGCGAACAACGGATCCCACGCGCCGCTGTGAATGCTCGGCATGCCGAGCCCGGCGGGATTCTCCGAGAACGTCACCGCGTGGCAACCCTTGCCCGCGAGCCTTTGCACTTCGTGCGCGGCAAGTTCCGCGTCGAACAGCGGCAGGATGCCGCACGGGATGAAGCGCTCGGGGTACGCGCCGCACCACTCGTCGACGTGCCAATCGTTGTACGCCGCGAATCATCGCGAGGTTCACGTCGGGGTCGGGCCCTTGGTTCAACACCTGGCCCGAGAACCCGGTCCAGTTCGGAAAGTTCAACCCCGCGAGCTGACCGCCGGCCGACATGTCGCGCACGCGCTCGTGCACGTCGTAGCAGCCGGGCCGCATGTGTTCGTATCGAAGCGGGTCGACGTTGAACATCTCGGGCGCCTTGCCGGCAACCGCGTTCAAGCCGAGGTTCCGGCCCCGGATCTCGCCGTAGTACCACTGCTGCGCGCCGCCGTCTTCTTCGACGACGCGCGGCGCCCGGTCGCGATACTTCGCGGGAACGTGTGCGTCGAACATGTCGGCCGGTTCGCAGATGTGGTCGTCGACGGAAATCAGGATGAAGTCGTCGGCCGCGGTCATCGCACCACGTCGCCGTCGATGCTGGGCGTGGGAACGACGATCAGCGGCATCTCTTCCGGCGCGCCGAACGCGACCGACGCTTTCGAGAACGCGATCGCGGTTGCGATCGTGGCCGTGAGTTCGACGATCTGTTCGTCGGAGAACTCGGCGAGCAGCGCGGCGCGAAGCGCGTCGTCGACGCGCGCGTCGGCGATCAGCGCGTCGGCGAGCCGGATCGCGAGCTTCCAGCGTTCCGGCAGTTCGCTGTTCTCGTAGCCGTCGACGATCTGGTCGACAGAGTCTTCGTCGAGGCCTTGGTCACGCGCGGTAGCGAACCGCAGGTTCTTGCAGATGCCGCAACCGGTGATGCGGGCGTTGCGCAGCCGGCCGACTTCCTTCGTGGGATCGTCGACCACACCGTCGGACCACAACGTGCCGTAGTACGCGTTGAACTTCGCCCACAGATCCGGCCAATGGTCGAACGGCGTGAGGCCGCCGGGCGGGTTCTTCACGCGGGCCGGCACGTCAGACCTCGACCTCGAGCGCGGTGCGGAACCGCGCGAGCGCGTCGAACATGGCGACGGCGAGCGTCAGCGTCGCGAGCTGGGCGTCGTCGTAGAACTCGTGGAGTTTCACGAAATCGGCATCGGTCAACTCGTGCGGATCGAGCGCGTACTGCTCCGCGTACGCGACCGCGGCGCGTTGGGCGTCGTCGAGATCGAGCGATTGGGTGGGATCGGGCGCAAACGCCAGCAGTGCGTCGATGCGCGCTCGGCACGCGTCGAGCGTGGCGCCGTCGACACCCGCGTTCCAAAGGCCGTCGTACAGCTCGTTGAAGCGCGCGTATGCATGCGGTCGCAGGCCGAAGACGTCGTCGACCGTCGTCGACGTCGTCCGCAGCCACGTCATCCCGGAAGTCCTTTGCAGATCTCGACCAACTCGTCTCGCTCCTCGGGCGCGAGCACCGCGAGGTGGCGGCCGAACATGCGGTCGGTGCGCGCTTCCGCGAGCTGCCACCGTTCTTTCAACGGGGCGAGGTCGCCGTGCGTCGCGGGCCAGCCGAGGACAGGCAGCAGTCGCGCGTTGAACGCGGCGACCGCGTCGGCGGGCGTGAGCCCGACCGTGAGCACGGCGGCCGCGTGCAGTCCGCCGCGCAGTTCGCGCAACGCATTCATGCGGTGGACCGCGAGCGCAGGGGCGTCGTCGGGTTCCGGAAGCGTGCGCCATGCGGCGAACAACGGTGCGCCCTGCTCGGGCGCGTTCGTCACGACCCGGCCGGTGAGTTCGGCGAGCCGCGCCCAGTCGATCGCGTCGTCGAGCGTGCGCGCCCACGCATGCGCGGCATCGGCCCACGCGCGCGCGGCCTCGTGCCGCAACATGACTTGGCCGGCGCGATTCCACGCATCGCGGATGATTTCGGCACCGAAGAAGGTGAGCACCGCGACGACGACATCGGCCGGAACGTCGCCGAGCGCGCCGCCGCGGCCGCCGACGTAGAAGTCCATGCCTTCGAAACCGAGTTCGGCGCCGCGTTCGAACGTCGCCGGTTGCTGAATGAATTCTCCGGTCCAGGCCGCGACCGCGTCGCGTGTTTCGTGGGAGGCCTGTTCGGGCGTCACGAGCGAAAGTATGGATTGCTCGGCTCGCCGGCGTCGAGCACGGTCTGCACGCTGGGTGTGCCGTCGCGCCCGGCGATCAGCGCCGCATGCGTTGCCTGCGAGTTGTTCTCGTAGACCGCTTCCTCGTCGTCGGCTTCGGGATTGACCCATACCGCCGCGACGAGCACCAGACTGTCGGCCTGGTCGGCGCGGATGACGCCGTCGCGCACCGCCGCCACCACGCCGGTCGCGACACCCGCTTGGGCGGCGCCCCACGTGAGCTGCGCGTGGCGCTCGGCACCGAGCAGCACGGTCGCCTTGTTGACGAACAGCGTCAGTGGTTTCACCGGAAGGTTCGGCGAATGCACGACGACGAACGGCGTGTGACCGACGCGCGGTGTCGCAAGTGCCGTTGCCCACGCGTTGCCGACCGGACCGTCCTTGCCGCCGAGCATGGTGTTGACGTGCGCCGCATTCGGACCGTCGCCTGCGAAGGCTTCACCAAGCTGCACGGTTAGGCAACCCTGCCGTAACGCACTTCCTTCAGCAGGTCGCTGCTCATCGTGCCCGGTTTGGTGTCGTAACCGAAAAGGCCGACGAGTCGCGGCGTCGCGCCGTGAATCGGCGTGACGCGGTGCAACGAGTTGCGGCCTGCGAACACGAGCAACGTCCCCGGTGTCATCGGCAACGTCACGACGTCGTTCGAAACGCCGTCGAGCACGCGCTTCACGTCGTCGTAATGCTCGTCATCGGCGGTGCGGATCCGCGGCGCGACTTCGAAGTCGCCTCCGTCGTCGGCATCTTGCAGCGCAAGCGAAACGACGAAGTCGGTTTGGTCGAAGTGCCATTGCAGCTCGTCGCCGTCGGTCATGACCGCGAGGTTCAGCGCGCCGAGCGGATCGGCGTACGGGAAGATCTCGTCGAGCCCCAAGATCGCGGCAACGAACTGGCGGAGCTCCGCCCATTCGTAGAGGCGCCGGATCGGCGATTCAGGCGGGAACAAGTCGTACGCAACCGCGCCAACGCCGTAGTTGCCGAGCCACTGTTGCGGATGATCGAGCGGGAACGACTCGTCGGGAAAGCCGAGGTACACCGTCCCCAGGCCACCGCTTTGGTGCGCACGCGGCGAGACCGCGCGCGCGTCGGCGATGAAGGCGTCGAGCACGTCGGCGCGCACGAACCCGGCGATCTCGCACGCGCCGGTCTCTTGCATCTGGGCGCGGCCCTTGTCGACGAACGACCAGTCGAGATCCACGAGGTCGTGCATGAGCGAGATCCTACCGACGCCCCGAACCTGCGTATCTGAGCACCGTCTCGCGCTGTTCAGGTACGCAGGTTGGCCGGGGTTCGTACAATGGCGGCGTGACTGATCTCGGGTATCTCGCGTTCGACGCCGACAACCACTACTACGAAGCGCTCGACGCGTTCACGCGCTACGTCGAGCCGCGGATGCAGCCGCGCTGCGTGCAGTGGTGCGAGGTCAACGGCCGCAAATACCACGTCGTCGGCGGCATCGTAAGCCACGCAGTCGTCAACCCGACGTTCGACCCGGTCGCCAAGGCCGGCGCGATGCACGATTACTTCCGCGGCAACCCGAACAAGCTGCAGCCGTACGAGTTCCTGCGCGAACGCGAGCCCATCCCGGCCGAGTACCGCAACCGCGACGCCCGCATCGCCAAGCTCGACGAGCACGGCCTCGAGGCGGTGTGGCTCTTCCCCACGCTCGGCATCCTCTACGAAGAGTTGCTGAAGCACGACATCGAAGCGGTGACAACGCTCTTCACCGCGTTCAACCGTTGGCTCGACGACGACTGGGGCCTCGACTACGAGGGCCGCATCTTCGCGTCGCCCTACATCACGCTCGCCGATCTCGACTGGGCGATCCGCGAACTCGAATGGGCGCTCGACCACGGCGCTCGTCATGTCGTGATGCGTCCGGCCGCGCCGCACACGCGCGACGGCCAAGTGCCGGCGAGTGATCCGCGCAACGATCCGTTCTGGGCGCGCGTCAACGAAGCCGGTATCACGGTCGTCGCCCACGCGGGCGACAGCGGTTACTCGAGCAACGGCTACGCGGTCGACGGGTTCGCGGCCGGGTTCAGCAGCAACGGCCGGTGGGCGCCGAACGTGAAGACCTTCCACATCGAACGCGCCGCGTACGACTTCTTGATCACGCTCGCATTCGACAAGTTGTTCGAACGGTTCCCGAACGTGCGCGTCGCTTCGGTCGAGAACGGTTCCGAGTTCCTTGCCGACCTCTTCCGCAAGCTGCGCCAGACCGATCACAAGATGCCCGGTTACTTCGGCGAAGACCCGGTCGAGTCGTACAAGCGCAACGTGTGGATGAACCCGTTCTGGGAAGACGACGTCAACGAAGTCGTCGAGCTCATGGGCGCCGACCGTGTGATCTTCGGCTCCGACTGGCCGCACATCGAGGGGATGCCGAAGCCGCTCGACTACGCGGTCGAGGTGAAGGAGTTCGACGACGCGACGCAGCTCCGCATCATGCGTGACAACGCACGCGAGCTGAACACGCGCCAGCCCCTGTGACGGCGCTCGCAATTCACGGAACCGATCATGGGCACGTCGTCGAACTGACCGCTCGCATGGTCGCGGCGGGGGCGAAGGTGGCCGCGGTCGTTCCGACCGAAGACGGCATCGGGCCGTGGCTGGCAACGCAATACCCCGACGCCCGCACCACCGATCCGTACGCCGACGACATCGACGTCGTCATCACTGCCGCGATTCCCGACGCGCGCGCCCAGATCGCGATCGACGCGATGCAAGCCGGCAAAGACGTGATTCTCGACAAGCCGGGTGTCACGACCTTTGAGCAACTCGACGCGGTGCGCGCCGCGCAGGCGGAAACGGGACAGCGTTACTTCATCGTGTTCAGCGAACGGCTTTCGAGTCCGGCCATGAACGAGGCACACCGGCTCGTGCTCGGCGGCGCGATCGGCGAAGTCGTGCACACGGTGGGGCTCGGTCCGCACACGTTGAATCTCCGCCACCGGCCCGAGTGGTTCTACGATCCGGCGCGCTACGGCGGCATCCTCGTCGACATCGGCTCCCATCAAGTCGACCAGTTCCTCGCGTTCACCGGCGCGGCCGAGGCCGACGTCGTCGCGTCAACCGTGCGATCGCACGCCGCGCACGAGGGGGTGCAGACGCTCGGCGAGATGCTGCTCGCGGCGCCGAACGGGGTCACGGGCTACACGCGCGTCGACTACTACACACCGAAGGGGCTCGGCGCGTGGGGCGACGTTCGCTTCACGGTTGTCGGCACGACTGGGTTCGTCGAAGTGCGCGCGGTCGACGAACACGTCACGCTCGTCGACAGCGAAACGCGCCACGAAATCGACTGTCACGACAAGGGCGCGCCCTGGGCGGACGAATTCATGAAGGGTTCGTTGCCCTACGCGCAGTCACACGCGTTCGCCGTCACCGCCATCTGCTTGCGCGCCCAGGCGAACGCCCGGCACTAGGGAATCAGCACAACCCGGCCGACCGCTTGGCGGCTCTCGATGTACGCGTGTGCGTGCGCGGCGTCCTTCAGCGGGAACGTATGGTCGACGACGACTTGCAGCTCGCCGGCCGCGACTTCATCGACATGGCGTTGGATCATCGCGTGGGCGCGTTCGGTCAAGACTTCGGCACCGAGGAACACACCCGTGATCGACTGGTTGCCGGCACCGAGCGCGCGCACGTCGATCGGGTTGTTCGTCGCGGCCCGCGCTCCCAACGGTGATACAACGCCCGCGGTAGCCGAGGCACGCCACGCTGCCCTGCAGGATCTTGCCACCGACGGAATCGACCACGAGATCGACGCCTTTGCCGCCGGTGAGGTCGCGCACGACGTCGACCCAGTCGGGCTTCGAGTAGTCGATGCCTTCGTGCATACCGAGGTCGTAGAGCGGCTTCAGGCGAAGGTCGCTCGATGCCGTTGCGTACACGATCGCGTCGGCCCGGCGCGCGAGCTGGATCGCGGCGATACCGACACCGCCCGCACCGGCTTGGATCAACACGGTTTCGCCGGCTTGCAAGCGACCAAACTCGAACAGGCAGTCGTCGGCCGTACCGAACGCGACCGGCACACACGCGCATTGCACGATGAGCCCGCCCTGCGGGATCGGCCACGTCATTTGCGCGAATGTCGCCATCTTCTCGGCGTGCGAGCCCCAAAGGTTCACCGCGACGACGCGCTGGCCGACCGTGCGATCGGTTACGCCGTCACCAACTTCGATGATCGTGCCCGCGCATTGATAACCCACGATGTGCGGCGTGTCGGGCATCTCGCCGCCGGCGCGGTTCAACACGTCGCCGCCTTCGACGCTGATCGCCTCGACCTGAATCAGCACCATGCCCGGACCGCAAACCGGATCCGGCACGTCCTCGTACTTGAGAACGTCGGGCGCGCCCGTTTCGTAATAGACGGCAGCCTTCATCGAGGTGCCTCGCTTTCTCGCGGTGTTGCAGGAGTTACAGCGTTGCGAAGTACGCGTCGGCGATACGTTCGCGCTGCCAGCCCTGCGCGCCAAGGAGCAAGTCGTCGACTTTGGCGCGCCGCAGGTACAAGTGGGAGTCGTTCTCCCAGGTGTACCCAACCCCGCCGTGAATTTGGATGCATTCGGCCGTCACGTAGTTGGCCGCGCTCGCGGCTTGGGCCTTGGCCATAGCTGCTGCAATCTCGCGGTCGGGCGCCTCGACCTCTGACGCCCACGCCGCGTAATGCACATTTACCCGCGCGATTTCGATCTCGCGCAGCATGTCGACGGCTTTGTGCCGCGTGACCTGGAACTTCGAGAGCGGCTTGCCGAAAACCTCGCGCGCTTGCGCGTAGTCGAGGGCGAGCGCGTTGGCCGCTTCACTCACGCCAATCAGTTCGGCCGCAAGCAATACCCCGCAGTCGTCGATCACCCGCCGCCAAATTTCGGCATGATCGCCGGGCGGGCCGACGAGCCGGGCGCGCGTCTCGTTGAACTCGAGCCGGTCGAACTTGCGGGTGATGTCGAGACTCGACGCCGGCTGCGCGAACTCACCGGGTGCTTCGACCAGGAACGTTTGCAGACCGTCGCGCGTACGCGCCGGCACCAGCACCCAGTCGGAGGTGTGCGCGTCGAGCACCATCGGCTTGACGCCTTCCAAGCGGTAACGCGAACCGCGACCACTGGCGCGCACACGAATGCGATCGAGCGGATCGCCGGTGCCGGCCTCGTCGACTGCGATCGTGCCGCGCTGGCTTCCGGCTGCGAGCGCTTCGAGTTGTTCGTCGAGTCCGAGGGCACGCGCCGCGAGGGTCGCCGCGATCCCCGACGAAAAATACGGACCGGGAAAGACGGCGCGGCCCATCTCTTCTTGCACCACGACGGCGTCGACGACACCAAGCCCCAAACCGCCATGCGCTTCGGGCACGAGCAGACCGGTCCAGCCCAAGTCGACGATCTTGCGCCACATCTCGGGCGTGATGCCGGCGTCGTCGTGCTCAGCCATGCGGCGCACGTAGTCCATCGGCGCCTCGACCTGCATGAACGAACGCACGGCCGCGCGCAGCGCGTCTTGATCGTCGGAAAAGACAAAGTCCATCGACGCTGACACTAGCGTCAGGTTGCCGATAGCGTGCAGGCCATGGATTTCTCGTGGGCGCCGGAAGACTTGGCTTTCAAAGAGCAACTGGAAGCGTTCCTCGACAAGGAAATGCCACCGTTCATCGAGCAGTGGAGCGAGAACGAAGACCTCGACGCGTCGCGCGGCGTCATGGGCGTCATGGACAAGCGCAAAGCGTGGCAGAACAAGCTGAACGAAGATCGGTGGGCGGCGATCCTCTGGCCGGAAGAATGGGGTGGCCGCGCCGCCACAACCGCGCAGCAAGTCATCTACACGCAAGTGATGGCTCGTTACCGCGCTCCCGGCATCTTCAACGCCAACGGCATCGTGCAGATCGGGCCGTCGATCATCGCGTGGGGCACCGACGATCAAAAGGCGCGTTGGCTGCCCGGCATCCTCGACGCGACCGAACACTGGTGCCAGGGCTTCTCGGAACCGCAAGCCGGTTCCGACCTCGCGAACCTGCGCACGACCGCGATTCTTTCCGACGACGGCTCGCACTACGTGGTGAACGGGCAAAAGGTGTGGATCAGTTCCGCGCAGATCGCGAAGTGGGGCCTCTTCCTCATGCGCACCGATCCGACTGCGATCGCGCGCGGCCGCAAACACGAAGGCATCACCGCGTTCATTGTCGACATGGAGTTGCCCGGTATCGAGATTCGTCCGATCCGCGAGATCACCGGCGACTCGTTGTTCTGCGAGGTCAACTTCACCGACGCCAAGCTTCCCGTCGGCGACCGGCTCGGCGACGAGGGCAATGGCTGGCTCGTGTCGATGGGCGCGCTCGGACAAGAGCGCGTCGGCAGCGCGGGGCAGGCCATCTCGATGGCCGCCGATCTGCGCACGCTGTTGCAGACGGCGAAGGCCGAAAATCCTGAAGCACTGCGCGATCCCGCGATCCGCGAACGCGTGGCCAAACTGCACACGCAGATCGAAGCGACGCGGTTGTTGATTGCACGTGCGTTGTCAAAGGTCTTGAAGGGCGAGAAGGGCTGGCCCGAAGTCCCGCTCGCCAAACTGCAGTGGGGTTACATCTCGTTGTGGCTCGCCGAGCTCGCGCTCGACGTCCTCGGACCAACCGGCGCGCTGTTGAAGGGCGCGCCGGGCGCGATCGACGGTGGGCTGTGGGCCCGCAACTATGTGTGGCAGCGCTACACGACGATCGGCGCCGGCCCGACCGAGGTGCAAAAGAACATCATCGCCGACCGCGCTTTGAAGCTGGAACGCTGACACCGACGCGCGCGTGCACCCGATCGAGCCGTACCTGACGCGATCGCGCCGCACCAAAACCGAAGTGCGGTAACACGATCTGCACGGCCCAAAGCTCGGACGCTCGAACCGCGCCGCGCGCTTGCATGCGATACCACGAAGCGAAGGTGTCGAGTCCGTATTGGATGGGGTGCACGGCACCCACGCTGGCGATGCCGTCACCGAAGTCGATCCGGTCGCCGACGTGAAAACACTCGCCGTCGAGGACTCCCGAGGCGCACGATCCCACGAGCGCAGCACCGAGCCGGGGAGTGACACCGGCGAGGATCAGCTCGGGATGGTCGGCGACATCGAGCAGACCGATCGTGTACACCCAGCCGTTCGCATCGTCGTCGGAATCGCCGACGAACTGCATCGTGTATCCGTGTTCTTCGATACGCGCGGCCTGCCGCGCGTTGGCTTCTTCATACGTCATTCCGTCACAGATTTCGCACATGCCCGGCAGCGTGCCGACGGGGTGTGCCAACAACGGCGCGTCTTAGGTGGCCTCCGCGAAGCGTGCAGCAGAAAACGGCGTGAGCGCGACATCCGGCTGCACGCCTCGCACCGCGTCCGCGACGAGCTTCCCGCTGATTGGACCGAGCAGCAGGCCGTTGGCGCCGTGCCCGGTCGCCACGTGGACGTTGGCGTGACCCGGGAGCGCCCCGAGGATGGGCAGATCGTCGACGCTCCACGGCCGCAAGCCCACCCGGATCTCGCGCAAGCGCGCGGTCGAGAGACCAGGCATGACGCGTAGGGCTTCGCGCAGGATCTCTTGCAGGCCGCCGGCGGTCACGCTGACGTCGAATCCCGCGTCTTCAACTGTCGCGCCCACTGCGACGCGATTGTCGGCCCACGGCACCATGTAGTGCGCGAGCACGGGCTGCACGATCGGCCACGTGCTCGTGTCGTGCTCCGGTACGTCGAGATGCATGATCTGCCCGCGCACCGGACCAACGGGAAGCGACACGTTCAATTGCTTCGCGACGCGCGGCGTCCACGCGCCACCCGCGATCACGATCGCGCGCGCGTCGACCGCACCGACGTCGTCGACACTCTCTTCGCGTATTTCCACGCCGTGCGCGACCGCGGCGCGCCGCATCGCCGCGCACATCAAACGGCCGTCGACGCGCGCCGCGCCCTGATGGTGTAGCGCACGCTTGATGTCGCCCAGCACCGGGCACAGCGCGCGCGCCTCGTCGGGTGTGATCTCGCGCGCACCGGTCGCGTGTTCGGCGACCCATTCCCACGGTGGAACGTCGGAGTCACGCGTCGCGAGCTGCAAGATGCCGCAACGCGCCCAACCGGTGTCGCCCGAGAGTTCGGGCAACAGCGCGTCGTAATGGCGGCCCGCAGCCCGCACGAGCTCGGACCAGACCGGGTCGTCGCGCTTGGCGGTTTCCGGCGAGAGGATCCCGGCGCCCGCATCGGTGGCCCGCCCGGCGTCGGCCCGGTCGTAGAGCACGGTTCGCAAGCCGGCCTTCCCGAGCTCGTACACGGTCGCGGTACCGACCAGCCCGCCGCCAATGACTGCCGCATCAAACGTCACGGCCGGGAAACTACGGGCCCGGATTATCGAAAGTATTTACTTGCTATATTCGCCGTGGCGACGCATACTCGGACCAAGACCCAAGGAGGCCGCCATGCACCAACCCGTAGCGATCATCACGGGCGCCTCACGAGGACTCGGCCGGGCGCTCGCCCACCAGTTGGCCGACCGGGGCTGGACACTCGTGCTCGACGCCCGCGGCGCCGAGGCGCTCACCCGAACCGCCGAAGCGCTCTCGGCCCGCGCCACTGTCGTCGCTCAGCCCGGCGATGTTTCCGATGAGCGCCACCGCGCCGAGCTGGTCGAGACCGCCGGTCGCTTCGGCGGTGTCGACGTGCTCGTCAACAACGCCAGCGTGCTCGGACCGTCGCCCCAACCGAACCTTGCCGACTACCCGCTCGACGTCTTGCGCGACGTCTACGAGATCAACGCGGTCGCACCGCTGGCGCTCGCACAGCTCGCGTTACCGAGCCTGCGCGCTCATCACGGCACGATCGTCAACATCACGTCGGATGCGGCGGTCGAGGGTTACGAAGGCTGGGGCGGATACGGATCGTCGAAGGCCGCGCTCGAACAGTGGGGCAACGTGCTCGCCGCCGAAGAGCCCGACGTGCACGTGTACACGTTCGATCCCGGCGACATGCGAACGCAGATGCACCAAGACGCGTTCCCAGGCGTTGACATCTCCGATCGGCCCGAACCGGAGACAGTCGTCCCGGCGCTGGTGCGCATCATCGAATCCAAACCGACGAGCGGTCGCTACCGCGCCGGTGATGTTGCCGAGGTGGTGACGACATGAGCTCGACCGCTTGTCATTCGCGAAGCGACCGAGCCGCCCGAAGCGCGTGGCATCACGCGCGACGCCGTACGCATGCTGGTCGCGTACCGCCACGACTTGCGCGTCGTGCACACGCACGCGCACGACCTGCCGACGTTCCTCGACGAAGGCGACCTGATCGTCGTCAACACCTCGGGCACGCTCGCCGCGGCGGTCGACGCGCTCGGCGAAGACGGCACGCCGCTCGTCGTGCACTTGTCGCAGCGGTTGCCCGGTTCGCTGTGGTTGGTGGAGTTGCGGCACCCAAACGGGAAAGCGACGGAGCCGTGGTTCGAAGACCCGCCGGGACGCGAGTTGCGATTGGTCGGCGGCGGCATCGTGCGGCTCGCGACGCGCTTCGAAGGCTCACAACGGTTGTGGGTCGCGACGCTCGATCTGCACGAGCCGGTGCTCACGTTTCTCGCCGTACACGGCCGGCCGATTCGCTACGGCTATGTGACGCGCGACTGGCCGCTCGACACGTATCAAAACGTGTACGCACGCGAGCCCGGCAGCGCCGAGATGCCGAGCGCGGGCCGGCCGATCACACCGGAGTTGGTGACGCGGCTTGTCGCGAAAGGCGTCGGTGTGACGCCGATCGTGTTGCACACCGGCGTGTCGTCGCTGGAAGCGAACGAGCGTCCGTATCCCGAGTGGTACCGGGTACCGCGTGCGACAGCGTCGCGCATCAACGACACGCGGCGCGACGGTGGACGCGTGATCGCGATTGGAACGACGGTGGTGCGCGCGTTGGAGTCGACGGTCGATCGCGGCGGCGTCGTGCATCCGGGAGAAGGCTGGACCGACGTCGTGGTGACGCCGGAACGCGGCGCGACGGCGGTCGACGGTTTGCTGACCGGCTGGCACGAACCCGAAGCGTCGCACTTGCAGATGCTCGAAGCGGTGGCCGGCAAGGACGTGCTCGACGTGGCGTACGCCGCCGCGTCAGAAGAGGGCTACCTCTGGCACGAGTTCGGCGACGTCAACCTCCTCCTGCCCTGATCGCTGGAGCGTCGCTCGCTATCGCGTAGCGATAGTCAACGACGCTCCAGGGAATTAGACGTATTGCCAACGCTTGTCGGGCTCGGAGCCGGGTTCGTGTTCGATGCACTGCACGTCGAACAGGATCGGCAACAAGTACTTCACGTAGAACGCGTGGACGGTCACCGGGCCCTGCACGAGATCTTTCTCGAACTCGATGATCTTCACGCGATCGTCTTTGTCGCGCCATGCCTTCGCCCGCTCGAGCAACTCGTCGACTTCTTCCCGCGTGTCGCACAACACGCCGAGGTGGTCGTAGCCGGGTGAGTCCATGTGCTTGTCGGCCTCGGCGAGCAGGATGAAATGCTGCGAACCGTCGTCGCCAGTGAGAATGAAGTTCGTCTGGTTGAACAGCTCGACGTCGAAGCCGTTCCATCCGAACATCTCGCCGTAGAACGCGGCGATATCTTTGCGCGCCGCGGTGTCGAGCGCGCCGCGCGGGAACGTCAGCTCCATATGGTTGAAACGGTGCGGCATGACCGGCTCCTCTCAGAGTCGAGACGGAAGGATGGCGTCGATCAGATGGGGTCCGGGTTCGTCGAGGGCGCGCTCGAGCGCGCCCACGACATCGTCGGCAGTTTCGGCGCGCACCGCATCGACCCCCATGCCCAACGCGAGCCGGACGAAATCGATCGGCGGATGCGACAAATCGAACAGCGCGCCCGCATTGCCATCAGTGCGCGCACCGACGCGTGACAGTTCGAGATTCAAGATCGCGTACGAGCGGTTGTTGAAGATGATCGTCGTCACGTCGAGGTTCTCGCGCGCCTGCGTCCACAGCGACTGCAACGTGTACATCGCGCTGCCGTCGGCTTCGAGGTTGATCACCGGACGATCCGGGCACGCCACCGCGGCGCCCGTCGCCACCGGCATGCCCTGGCCGATGGCACCGCCGGTCAGCGTCAGCCAGTCGTGGCGCGGCGCACCGGCAGTCGCGCCGGCGACGAACAACCCAGAGGTGTTCGCCTCGTCGCTCACGATTGCGCCTTCGGGCAACAGCGCGCCGATCGCTTCCGCGAGCGATTGCGGCGTGAGGTCGCCGGAGGGTCGCTCGGGCCGCGTCGCCGGTGCATCCAACGCCGACGTCTCGCGCGCGCCCAGCGTCTCGGCCAGTTGTTCGAGCGTCGCCCACGCGTAGTACCCCTCGGGCACGAGCTCGTGCACTTCGCACCCGTCGGGCACGAGGTAACTCGGCTTGTCGGGATACGCGAAGAACGACACCGGCGCCTTGGCGTCGCACAACACGAGATGCTTCAAGCCTTGCAGTTGCGCGATGGCGAACTCGGCGAGATAGCCGATCCGTTCGACGGCGGGCAGGCCTGCCCCGCGTTCCAAGCGCGCGGGGAACGTCTCGCACAACAACTTGGCGCCTGTTGCCTCGGCGACGCGCGCCGCGGCCCGCAACGATCGTTCGGTGCACGCGGCGCCGCCGAGCAACAACGCGGCCGGTTCCCCCGACCGCAATGCCTTGGCCGCCAACTCGATTTCGGCGCTCGCGATCGGAAGCGCACCGGTCGTCGCCGCGATCCGGCCCACCTCGGCCCCATCGCTCCACGACGCGTCGGCGGGAAGGATCAACGTCGCCACTCCCCCGGCGCGCGCCGCGAGGATCGCTTCCGTTGCGTCGCTGCCGACGTACGCCGACGACACCGACGTGCGAATCCAGCGCGACACGTTGCGCGCCACGCTTTCGATGTCGCTCGCGAGCGGCGCGTCGTACTGCGCGTGATACGTCGCATGGTCACCGACGATGTTGACAATCGGTGTGTGAGCCCGGCGCGCGTTGTGCAGGTTCGCGAGACCGTTCCCGAGTCCCGGGCCGAGATGCAACAACGTCGCGCCCGGCACACCGGCCATGCGCGCGTACCCGTCAGCCGCGCCGGTTGCAACGCCTTCGAAGAGGCAGAGCACCGCGCGCATCTCGGGCACGTCGTCGAGGGCGGCGACGAAGTGCATCTCCGACGTGCCGGGATTCGTGAAGCACGTCGTGACGCCGTTGGCGACCAGCGTGCGCAAGAGAGCGTGCGCGCCATTCATCGAAGAACATTCTGCCCGCTCTCGGCGCTTCGCGCCGGGCCGCTCCGGCCCGGCTCCGCTCAGGTCAGTCCAACAACGTGCCCGGGTTCAAGATGCCGTTCGGATCGAACGCCGTCTTGATGCGCCGCATCAACGCGATCTTGTTCGGGTCTTCGAGTTCGAGGAAGTACTTCTTCTTCTCCTTGCCGATCCCGTGCTCGGCCGAGATCGCCCCGCCCAACGCCAAGCCCGCCTCGATGATGCCGTGCATGACACGGTCGCGGACGGCCGGGTCGGGTTGGAACACCGAGAGGTGGATGTTGCCGTCGCCGGCATGACCGGCCGCGCTCACGAGCGAAGCGTTGTCACCCGCGACCGCCGCAACTGCACGCAAGTACTCGGGCACCGACGCGCGCGGTACGACGACGTCGATGATGTCGTTCGCGCCAAGTGCCTTCACGACCCAGAACGCCTTCTCACGCGCTTCGATCAATTTCGCGCCCGACGCGGGCGGCAATACGTAGACGTCGACGGCACCGAGTTCGTGAAGCTGCGCGCCGAGCGACGCGAGGTCGTCGTCGAGCCGTCCCGCCTCGTGCTGTTCGAGCACGATGATCAAGTAGGCCTTCGCCCGCTCTTGCACGGATTGATCGATCCCGAGCTCGAGGCCGACATTTGCTGCGAGCGACGACAACCCGAGGCCGTCGACGTATTCGAGCACGACTGGATTCACGCCGCTCGTCACGATCTTCGGCACTGCGGCCGCGACTTCGTCGACGCTCGGAAACGGTGCGAGCACCGTCGCGGTGTGCGCGGGCCGTGGATAGATCTTGAGGATCGCTTGCGTGACGATCGCCAGCGTTCCTTCGGACCCGATGATCAGTTGCGTGAGGTCGTAGCCCGTCGTCGCCTTCACGAACTTGCCGCCGGTGTGAATCACGTCGCCGTTGGCAAGCACCGCGACGAGCCCCAGCACTTGATGCCGGGTGACGCCATACTTCACGGCGCGCATCCCACCCGCGTTCGTTGCGACGTTGCCGCCGAGCGACGCGCTGTTCTCGCCCGGCGCCACCGGATAGACGAGGCCAAGGGGCGCGAGCGCGGTGTCGAGTTGTTCGAGGGTGACGCCCGGCTCGACGACCGCCACGAAGTTCTCTCGGTCGATCTCCACGATGCGATCCATCCGCTCGAGCGAGCAGACAATGCCGTCGGCGCGCGGCACGCACGCGCCCGACAGCCCGGTGCCGGCCCCCCGCGCAGTGACCGGCACGCGCAACTCGTCGCAGACCCCGAGGACGGCCGCGACCTCTTCCGTAGACCCGGGGCAGACGACCGCGAGGGGGCGAACGGGCTCGGCCGTCAGCGCCTCGTCGTGTGTGTAATCGTCCCGAACCGCGGCGCCTACGAGCACGTGTGCGGCGCCGACCGCGTCGGCCAGGCGGGCATCGAGATCACCCATGGAGGGTTATCTACGGGCTGATTGCGCACGGGTCAACTGCGGGACGACAATTCACAACCTGCGCAGCTTCTGGTACACAACAGACCGAGCGCGGAATGCCTCCTAGGATTCACTCAATGATCCCTTCGGATTACGGAAGAACCACTGGTGTACGCGGGAACGAAGTGGGTACTGCTTTGACTGGGGAATCATCCAGCACGTCAGACGTGGTCGTCGACGCGATGATGCGCGCAAGCCGCGCACTCGTTGCGATTACGGCCCGCTCACTGGCATCAGTCAACGAGGAAGTTACGTTGGCACAGTTCCGCACGCTCGTCGTGCTTTCGACACGCGGACCGCAAACGGTCACTGCGTTGGCCGAGAGTCTCGACGTGCACGCATCGACCATGACGCGCATGTGTACGCGGCTCGTGAGCCGCGGACTCGTCGTGCGCGTTCCGTCGGCGATCGACCGCCGCGAGGTTGTGATCACGCTTTCGACGACCGGCAACGAGCTCGTCGATTCGGTGATGCGCAAACGGCGCGGCGAGTTCGACGCGATTGTGGGACGCATGTCGGACGTCGAACAGCGCGCCGTTATCGACGCGCTCGAAGCGTTTGCGGCAGCAGCAGGTGAGACGACGACCTCGGGCGACGTGCTGGCGAATGGTCACGCCTTCTTGCCGTCCGAGGAGTCTCGTTGAAGCCTTATTCACTGCCTGCACTCGACTACGACTACAGCGCGCTCGAGCCGTACTACTCGGCCCGTGTGCTCGAGCTACATCACGACAAGCATCACAAGGCCTACGTCGACGGCGTGAACACCGCGCTGGAAAAGCTGGCGGCGGCGCGCGAGTCCGGCGATTTGAGTTCGATCGTCGGTCTGGAAAAGACGCTCGCGTTCAACTTGTCGGGCCACGTGTTGCACACGTTGTTCTGGAAGAACCTTTCGCCCGACGGCGGCGACCGCCCGACCGGTGAGCTTGCCGCTGCGATCGACGAAGACTTCGGTTCGTTCGACAAGTTCAAAAAGCAGCTGACCCAGTCGAGCGCAACGGTGCAAGGCTCCGGCTGGGGAGCGCTGACGTACGAACCGCTCGGCGAGCGGCTGTTCATCGAGCAGATCTACGACCACCAAGGCAACACCGGCCAAGGTGGCGTGCCGCTGCTGGTGATCGACGCATGGGAGCACGCGTACTACTTGCAGTACGAGAACCGCCGCGCGGAGTACGTCGACGCGATCTGGAACGTCATCGACTGGTCCGACGTCGCGGCGCGCTTCGCCGCGCGGCCGCGGGCTCGTCCTCGTCGGCTGAGCGTTTTCCCTTCCAACTGTCGGCAGGGAAAAGAGCGTCACGCGCTCGTTTTCCTGCCGACAGTTGGTGGGATTTAGAGGGTGAGCTCGGCCATCGTGCGCAGCGTGTCGAGGTCGCCGTTGACGATGATCGTCGTCACGGGGCTCGCCTCCCACGCTTGCAACCGTTCGGCGATGCGTTCGCGCGGGCCGACGAGTGAGATCTCGTCGGCGAACTGGGTCGGCACGAGCGGGATCGCTTCGTCGCGCCGTCCTTCGAAGAACAGGTCCTGGATCTTCTTCGCTTCCGCCTCGAAACCCATCCGGCTCATCAGTTCCATGTGGAAGTTGCGGCTGCGCGCGCCCATGCCCCCGATGTAGAACGCGAGCGCGGCTTTCGTCGGCATGAGCGCTTCTTCGATGTCGTCGCTGATACGGCAACCCATCACGTTGACGGGAATCTCGAAGTTCGGCTTCCCGGCCGCGGCGCGCAACGAGTCGGCGTAGACCTCTTGGCGGAACGGCGAGTAGTACAGCGGCATCCATCCGTCGGCGACTTCGGCCGCGAGCTCGATGTTCTTCGGTCCTTCGGCGCCGAGCAAGATCGGCAGATCGGCGCGCAACGGATGCGTGATCGAACGCAGCGGCTTGCCGAGCCCCCACGAGTTCGGACCGTCGTACGGCATGCGGTAATGCTCGCCCTGGAACTCGACCGGCTCTTCGCGCCGCAAGATCCGGCGCACGATCTCCACGTATTCACGCGTGCGCGCGAGCGGCTTGCCGAAGGGCTGCCCGTACCACCCTTCGACAACTTGCGGGCCGGAGACGCCGAGGCCGAGCGTGAATCGCCCGTTCGACAGGTGATCGAGCGTGAGTGCGTGCATCGCGCACGACGCGGGAGTGCGCGCCGAGATCTGCACGATGCCGGTGCACAATCGGATGCGCTCGGTATGCGCGCCGATCCAGGCCGCGGGCGTGAACGCGTCCGAGCCCCACGCTTCCGCGGTCCACACCGAGTCGTAGCCGAGCTGCTCCGCTTCTTGCGCCAGCGGGACCATGAACGGGTTGGGCTGGGCGCCCCAATATCCGAGCTGCAAACCGAGCTTCATGCGCCTGTTTCTACTCGGTGCGAAGAATCTCCGCCGCTTGAAGGCGGGCCGCGCGGCGCGCGGGCCACGCCGCGAGCGCGTTCGCGATCAGCAAGGCGGCCGGCACCACGATCAATACGACGAGCGCCGCGAACGGCGGAACGTATTTCACCGGTGTCGCGTCGGCAACGAGCCGCCAGATCAAGCGACCGATCAGCACGCCGAGCGGGATGCCGACAACGACGCCGACGACCGCGAGCGTTGTGGCCTGCCACGCGACCGACGCGCGTACTTGCCTGCGGGTGAAGCCGAGCGAGCGCAGGATCGCGATCTCGCGCCGGCGGCGGCCGACCATCGACGCCAGCGTGTGACCGACGGCCGCGATCGCGAGCAAGACGAGAAAGGTTCCGAGCGCGAGCGGGATCGTTCGCACGTTGTGCAAGTAGCCGAGCGGGGACGGCAGGTCGATCGCCGCCGCGCCGACGTTCGTCGGGTGGTTGAGCGCGTCGATGGCGTGCGCCGCGTTCACCCCGGGCCGGAACGCGATCGCGTACACAAAATACTTGCGATCGTCGTTCTTGGGATCGACTGCGTGGAGACCGCCGGGCGTCATCCATCCGCCTTGGTCATACGTCGTGTGCGACGAAACCGGCGTGAATCCGATTCCCGCGACGGTCATGCGTTGCGCGGTTGGGCCCGAGCCCACCGTTACCGAGTCGCCCGCGTGCACGTGCAGCGCGTCGGCCTCGGTCGGCGCCAGCACGATCTCATGGTCGTTTGCCATCGGATGCCCGGACGTCGTGACGATCTTGGTCGCGCCGCGGATCGCGTCGTCGGTGAACACTGTGATCGACCGGCCGTTGACCAACACGACGGAAATCGTCGTCGCGTTCAGCGTCTGGATGTCGGGATCGGAAAGCAACCGCGATTTCAGCTCGGGCGGAACGTGCTCGGGCGCATCGGATTCGATGCCGGCATCGAACTGCGCGCCGTACAACGCGCGGTCGGTCGCGGCGCGCGTCAGGCCAGTACGGAACGTGAGCGCGCCCGTAATGCCGATCACGCCGACGATCGCGCCGACGATCGCGGGCCGGACGGGCACGCTCGCGCGTCCGGGCGTGCGTTCGAGCGCGAGTTGGGTTCCGAGCGCGAGCGGGAGGGGCGCGCCGGCGTCGCGCACGGCGGCGGCGAGACGCGACGCATGCCGGCGTCTCGCAATCTCACCTCGCCACACATACCACGCGGAAACGCCGCCGATTCCGACCGCAATCAACGCGAGGACGACGAGCACACCAACGCCGAACACGAACCAGTCGGCATGCAGGCCCGGCGCCGGCTCGAGCGTGCGGCCCACACCGATCGGGAACCGGCCTGAGAGCGCGTAGGCAAGCACGAGCGCGACGACAACCCCTCCGAGTGCCGCGAGTGTCGTTGCGAATGCGAGTGCGATCGTCATCTGCACACGCGTGAATCCCAAGCCCTCCAATGTCGGCATGTCGCCCGCACCCGCGGCAATCATCCGCACGATCGCTTGGCCGATGAGCACCAGCGCGGCCAGCGCGGCGGCCAGGGCAAAACCGAGCAGCGCGCCCCGCTCGAGCGAGGTTGCTTGCCGCGCCGACTTCGTGGCTTCGTCCTCGCGCGTGATCTCGACCGGATGGCCGGCGATCTTGTTGACCGCCGCCGACAGCTCGGGCAGGTACTTGTAACCGTCGCGGAAGCGGAGCAACGCGTTCTCCACGGGCACACCGATGAACGGCATGAAGTTCGCGTGGTACTGCTGATAGAACGCGTACGTCGGAATCACTCCGCCGGTGTCGGTTCCACCGAACGCGACGTAGAACGGCGTCTTCTCCACGCCGACGATCGTCGCGTTCACAACCGGTCCATCGGGCGCGGGCGGCTGCGGTAGCTGGGCGTAGTCCTTCACCTTGTCGGCGCGCCACGTTTGCAACTGCACGTGGCTCCCGACGTGCAGCCCCAGTTTTTTCGACCCCGGCGTCATCATCAGCTCGTCGGGGCGCGCCGGGTCGGCGAAGCGCCCCTGGATGAGCACTCCACGCTCGACCGCGGTGTACAGCTCCGGGCTCGCGGGCGCGAACCCACCGCCGCTGCCGTCGTTGGGGAGCTTGCCACCCTGGGTCCCGTAGCCGGAAAGGTCGAACTCGCCCACCGTCTCGACGTACGGCAGCTTGCGGATCTGGCTCCAATCGAAACCGGGCGTGTTCGGCAACACCATGACGGTCGCGGCCATGCTCTCGTTTTGGAGACGCACCATCGCGCTGCCGTCGCGGCGCGCGCCCGCGGCGGTGGCGAGCACCACGGCGACCGAGATTGCGACGATCGCGGCGATCCCGAGGAGAGAACGCAACCGGCGTCGGGCATCGCTCGCGACCCACATCCACACGCCTCGCACGCGTCAACCCTGATCGAACGGCGTCACCTGAGCAAGGACGCCCGCCCGAGTGGCGCCAGGGTGCCAACACCCCCTCGACGATGCGAGACTCCGAGCATGGAGCGACACTTCGAAGGCGTCATCGGCCGCGACTTCCGAGACTCGACACCGTGGTGGCCGCCCACGCCGTGGCCGCCCGTCGGCGCGCCCAACGTTTTGATGCTCGTGCTCGACGACGTCGGGTTCGCGCAACTCGGTTGTTACGGCTCCGACATCGACACACCGACATTTGACGGACTCGCGACCAAAGGCATGCGCCTCACAAACTTTCACACGACGGCGTTGTGCTCACCGACGCGCTCGTGCCTGCTCACCGGGCGCAATCACCACCGCAACGGCATGGGCCGCGTCGCTGATCTCGCGATCGGTTACCCCGGCTATTGGGGCCAGGTGCCGCGCGAGAACGGCTTCTTGTCGGAGATCCTGCGCGCGAACGGATACGCGTCGTATGCCGTCGGCAAGTGGCACCTGACGCCCGACAACGAAACGCACATGGCCGCGTCACGCGCGTCGTGGCCGCTCGGCCGCGGCTTCGACCGCTGGTACGGATTCCACGGCGGGGAGACGCATCAGTTCGTCCCGTCGCTCTATCACGACAACCATTCGGTGTTGCCGCCGGCGACGCCCGCTCAGGGCTATCACCTCAGCGCCGACCTCGCCGATCGCGCCATCCAATACCTCGGCGACCTGCGCGCCGTCGACCCGGCCCAACCGTTCTTCTTGTACTTCGCAACCGGTGCATGCCACTCGCCGCACCACGCGCCTGCCGAATGGATCGACAAGTACAAGGGCCATTTCGACATCGGTTGGGACGCGTGGCGCGACCAGACGTTCGCCCGCCAGATCGGAAAGCGGCCTGTTGCCGCCGGGAACCAAGCTGACGCCGCGCCCCCACTGGGTGCCGGCCTGGGACACGCTCGAGAAAGAAGACCAGGCCGTCGCCGCACGCTTCATGGAGTGCTTTGCCGCGTACTTGTCGTACACCGACGCGCAGATTGCGCGTCTGCTCGCGTACCTCGAACACACGGGTGATCTCTACAACACGTTGGTCATCGCCGTGTCCGACAACGGCGCGAGCTCCGAGGGCGGCGTGATCGGTTCGATCAACGACGGGCGACTCGTGAACGGCGCGCCTGCGGGTCGCAAGGAACTACGGCGGCGCATCAACGAGATCGGCACGCCGAGCGCGCACAACAACTACCCGTGGGGCTGGACCATGGCCGGCAACACGCCGTTCAAGCGCTGGAAGCGCGAGACGCACGAGGGTGGGATCGCCGACCCGTGCATCGTCTCGTGGCCGGCGCGTTTGGGCGACGCCGGGCGCGGCAGCGTGCGGCGGCAGTTCACGCACGCGGTCGACATTCTCCCGACAGTTCTCGAACTCGTCGACGTCGACGCTCCCGCCGAGATCGACGGCGTCCGGCAGTCGCGCATTGACGGCAAGAGTTTCGCGGCGATGCTCACGAACCCGGATGCGCCGCCCCACCGCACCACGCAGTACTTCGAGATGCTCGGATCACGCGGCATCTATCACGACGGATGGAAAGCGGTGGCGTTCCATCCGCTCGGTCCGATGTACGACGACGGCCTCGACGCCAACGCGCCGTTCGACGAAGACAAGTGGGAGCTGTATCACACCGAGGTCGACCAGTCGGAGCACGACGACCTCGCCGAACAGGAACCCGAACGCTTGGCGCAGATGGTCGACATCTGGTGGGAAGAGGCGCGCGACAACGACGTGTTGCCGCTCGACAACCGGCCGCTCTTCGCCATCTTGAATCCGCCGCCGTCACACCGCGGCGACCGCGACCGCTATTCCTATCTGCCCCACGGCGCGCCCGTCCCGGAACACGTTGCGGTGAACGTTCGCAACCGAACGCACCGCATCATCGCCAACGTCACGATCCCCAAGGACACCAAAGCGAACGGCGTCGTGCTCGCGTTCGGTTCGGTGCTCGGTGGCTTCTCGTTCTATCTCCGCGACGGCCGACCGCAATATGTTCACAGCCTCTACGGCGCGCGCCGCGACTACGTAAAGGCGACGAACGCGATCGGGCCGGGTACCCACAAACTCGAATGCGTGTTCACACGCACGGGCCCGTTCAAGGGAACGATCGAGATCGCTATCGACGGCCGGGTCGCGGCCTCGGGCGAGATCCCGCACTTCACGCCGATGAGCTTCTCGTACACGGGTGGCGGCCTGACCTGCGGCTACGAGGTCGGGCCCACGGTCGGCGAGGACTACCAAGCGCCGTTCCGAGCCAACTTCGGATTGAGCGAGGTGACGGTCGACGTGACCGGAAGCCCGGTGCGCGATCCTATGGCCGAGTTCCAGGCAATCATGGCGGAGCAATAACAACGGAGCGGGATCCCATGCGCCTTCTCGGGCGGGTTGTGTTGGTCGCGGCATGTTGTTGTTTGCCGTTCGTGTTCGCAGGCGCGGCGCGCGCCGACACGCCGGACGCGTTCGAGCACATCGCGACCTACGACGTCGCGATGAACATCGAATCGAACGGCGTGCTCGATGTCCGCGAGACGATCGTCTACGACTTCGGCGTTCTCCAGCACCACGGCATCTTCCGATTCATTCCCGTGCGCGAGAACTACCAGCCGAAAAACGGCTACGACCGCGTGTACAAGTTGCACGTCGCGTCGGTGACGCAAGACGACGCGCCGGCGCACTACACCACATCAACCCAGGGCGCGTACAAAGAGATCAAGATCGGCGATGCAAACAAGCTGATCGGCGGCACGCACACGTATGTCATCAGCTACACGGTCGCGGGCGCACTCACGGCGTTCCCCGACCACGACGAGCTGAACTGGAATGCCGTCGGCAACAAGTGGGACGTGCCGATCGACCACGTGACGGTCAACGTGCAGGCACCGTGGGTCATCACGAGGGTCGCGTGCTATTCCGGCCCGCAGGGCTCCATAGCCGCGTGCGACCACGCGGCGGCGGGTGACACGACCGCAACGTTCAAGCAAAGCGATCTCAGCGAAGAAGAAGGTGTCACAGTCGTACTCGCCCTCCCCAAGGGCGTCATCAATCCACCGCCGCAACCCATTCTCGAGAAGCGTTGGAACCTCGACGACGCGTTCTCACGCCGGGCCAACACGCTCGCGCCGGCCGGCTTGCTCGCCGTTCTCGGTGTCGGCGCGGTGTTGCTGCTGGTTTGGCGGCGCGGCCGCGACCGTCGCTACACCGGCTCAGCAGTCGACGCCGCCATGGGCAACGCCACGGGTGAGGAAGAACCGGTACCGCTCGGGGCCGAAAAGGCCGGGCCGGTGGAGTTCGCACCGCCCGAGAACATCCGGCCCGGTGAAGTCGGTGTGCTCGTCGACGAGAGCGCGAACCTGCTCGACGTCACGTCGACGATCATCGACCTCGCGACGCGCGGCTATTTGAAGATCACGGAACTGCCGGCCGAAGGCGTGTTCCACAAGCACCACGACTATCAGCTCGACAAACTGCAAAAGGACACCGGCGATCTGCGCGGTTACGAGCAAGAAGTGTTGTCGTCGTTGTTCGCGACGGGCGACAGCGTCGCCTTGTCCGACTTGAAGTACAAGTTCGCACCGAAGATCGTCAAGATCCGCAACGAGCTGCTCGACGATTCGGTCACGCAAGGTTGGTTCCGCATGCGCCCCGACCGGACGCGTCAACGCTGGCACGCGCTCGCGTTCTTGCTGTTGATCATCGCGTTGCTCGTCACCGCACTCGTGGCGCGCTACACGACGTTTGGTGTCGTAGCGCTCGCGGGCGTGCTCGTCGCGCTCGTGTTGCTCGCCGTTGCCCACGACATGCCGTCGCGTACGGGCAAGGGCACCGCGATGTTGTCGCGTGTGCGCGGGTTCCGACAGCTGTTCACCGACGAAGACGCCGTGCGCGAACACTTCGCGGAGCAACACAACATCTTCGCTCAGTACCTCCCGTACGCGATCGTGTTCGGCGTCACGCACAAGTGGGCGCAAGCATTCGAAGGGCTCGGCGCGCAGGAACTCGGGATGACAGGCTGGTACGCGGGCAGCGGCGACCTCAGCACGTGGAACGCGCTCGCATTCGCGTCCTCGATGGAGAACTTCGGTACGCAGGCGACCGGCACGTTGTACGCGAGCATGCCGTCGTCATCGGGCGGCAGCGGCTTCTCGGGCGGGGGCGGGTTCTCCGGCGGCGGTGGCGGCGGCGGGGGCGGCGGAAGCTGGTAAGCGCCGCCGCACCCCTGTCAGCTCAGCTGAGCTGCTTGCCGATGCGGTTGACGACTTTGTTCAAGAGCTGCGTCTCCGTCGCCTGGTCGTAGGGCGTCTGCGCGTTCGACGCGGTCAGCGTGACCACGGCGCGGTCTTTCGTCGCGGCGAGCAAGTCGAGGTACTCGGTCTCGGACTGACCTTGCGCGCTGACCGGGACGGTCGCGCGGAAACCGATCACGTGGTCGCCGACGCCGCTCACGTTCAGCTTCGCGACCGTCACGGTGCCGAACGTCGGCCCGCTGCCGGGGTCGGTCGTGTCGGTCGACTGCGTCTGGGCCGCCTGGATCGCAGTCGTAAAGAGCTTCTGCAGACATCCCGTGGCCGCGTCTTTCGTCAACACGTTGTAGTCGTCGTTGACGGTGCTCTTCTTGGGATACACGTCGACTTCGTTTTGGATTTCGGTTTGCCCTTGCGAGTTGCTGTCGTCGAAGTCGTCGGAATTGACCTTCTGCTCGCCGGGCGAGTCGCTGAAGATCGACAGCTTCGTGTTCATGCAGTTCGCGAAGTCGAGCTTCGCCGAATCCGGCAACGAGTTGGACGAGTTGTACGGCGAAGCATCGAAGCTCGCGGGCAGGTCGGCCTTCGTCAGCACTGCCCCCTTCGCGACCTGGAGGTCGGCGGCCGGATCAGCCTTGGCCGAGCTGCTTCCGCAGGCCGAGGCGACGAGCACCAGTCCGACGAGGGGCGTGAGAAGTCGAAAGCCGCGCATAGCGCGCAGCGTAACCGGCTTCTCGCCCTCGGCGCGGTGATGCCGCCCTCAGTCCTTGTCCTTGCTGCGGCCCCTCAGCAACCAGAGGCGGTCGAGCAAGGCGCCGATGATCGCCGTGACGATGAGCACGAAGATCAGCGGCGGTTTTTTGTCGGTGAAGAGGAAGCTGACCTTCACCGAGCGGGTGTTGGCGATGACGAATGCCACGAGGACGGCCAGCACGATGACCGCGACGATGAGGCGGGTGCGCGAGGGCCCTTCGCGCGGCTGGCGTTGCGGCTTGTCATTCATGACTCGCACCCTCGGGTCAGGTAGGTGTCGATCGTGCGGTGCATGTGCAGCACGTTGCTTTCCTGGCGCGGATTCAGGCGTGCTCCCGTCCAGCCCGACGATCGCATGCCGCGCTGCACTTCGGCGAGGTTGGCGTAGTCCTGCTCGGTGATCTCGCCCCAGTTGCGGTCGTGCCAGTCTGCGACGAAACGGCGCTTCGGTGGTGCACCGTCGGTGCCGGGCGCGCGCCATTCGAGCACCCACGTGTCCTTGATCGCGCGATTCGGATTGCGGCCGTCGGGCCGGACGCGAAACAAGAGCGCGCTGCCGGGGTAGATCGGCCCGACGACGTTCGGGAAGAAGAACACGTCGTCGGCACTCGTCATGAGATCGGCCGTGAGGCCCGACGTATCGAACCCGCGTGCTTGCAACAGTTCCATACGACGAGACTGGTACGCCTCCAACAATGTCGTTCCCGCCGGCGGTCCCGACGCGCGCAACTCGGCAACTGCGGCGCGTTCTTCACCGAGGAACGCCCCGCCGAGACCGGCGACCATGCCTTCGAGGATCTCGCCCTCGTCGAATTCGTCGGCGCGCAGACCGAGCCGCGGGCTCGGCTGCAGCTTGCGACGCGCGCCGGGCAGGCGGCCGTAATGCGCGTGCTTGCCGAGCTGTTCGTACGCGATGCTCACGTCGTCGGTCCACGGCAGGATCTGCGAATGCAAGCCTTGCACGTGGTAGCCCTCGTTGAACGCGTCGACGACGGCTTTCCAGTTGGCGTCGATGTACGTCGTGAGTTGGGCGCGCAAACGCATCTCGTCGAGCCGGTACGGCGCGAGTAACGCCGGCAACGGGTCGAGAAACTCGGCCAGCGACTCCGCCGCAGGGTCGAGGCAGACGAACACGAAGCCGCCCCACGTGTCGACGCGCACGGGACGCAACGCGAGATTGTCGGGCAAGGTGGTGAACTCGTGCCGGTCGGGCACTTCGACGAGTTCGCCGTCGAGGGCGTAGCACCACGCGTGATACGGACAGCGGATCGTGTCGCCCTCGACCGTGCCGCAACCGTCGAGGAGGCGGCGGCCCCGGTGCAGGCAGACGTTGTGGAAGGCGGCGAGCGCGTTGGCGCGGGTCCGCACGATCGCCACCGTTTCGTCGCCGACGGTGTATTCGAAGAAGTCTCCAGGAGATTCGACCTCTTCGACCCGGCATGCGATCTGCCAGACCTGCGGCCACAAACGATCGAGCTCGGCGTCGGCATAGGCCGTCGACGTGTAGCGCTCCTTGGGAAGGAAGCCGTCGGGCCGCACGAGCATCGCTTCGAGAGGCATCATGACGGAAGCGATCGTAGCTGCGTTCCCGAGAGCCCGAGAGAAGGCCGTCCGTGGAGTTCAATATCGCAGACCTCTTCGAGCGGGTCGCCGATCTGTGTGCCGCGCGCGCGGCCGTCGTGTGCGGCGAGCAGCGCAGCACGTATGCCGAACTCGATGCTCGATCGACCGCGCTCGCGCACGTCCTTCGGGATCTCGGCGCCGCGCCCGGCGACCACGTCGGCTGCTACATGGCCAACTCGATCGCGCACGTCGAGACGATGCTCGCGTGCTACAAACTGCGCGCCGTTCCCGTGAACGTGAACTACCGCTACGTCGACGACGAGCTCGCATATTTGTTCGCCGACGCCGACCTTGTGGGCGTCGTGCACGACGCCGCGGTGCGGGAGCGAGCGGCGCGTGCGGCCGCCGCGACGCCGTCGGTACGGTTCGTGCTCGACGCCGACAGCCCGGAGTCTTCGCAGTTGATCGCGGGCGCGTCGACCGCGCGCGATCTCGGCCCCCGCTCCCCCGACGACCGCTACGTGCTGTACACGGGCGGAACAACCGGTATGCCCAAGGGTGTCGTCTGGCGGCAAGAAGACATCTTCTTCGCCGCGTTCGGCGGCGGGAATCCGGGCGGGCCGCCGATCAGCGCGCCCGAACAGATCGACGTGTCCATCGTCGAGAATCCCGCGCAACGTTTGCGACCGTTCTTCGGTGAAGGTGAAACGCCGCCCGCGCAGTACGTGTCGCTCGCGCTCGGTCCGCTCATGCACGCGAGCGGACAGTGGTCCGCGTTCGGCACGTTGCTCGGCGGCGGCAAGCTCGTGCTGTACGACGAAGCGCACGTCGACATGCAGCCATGTGCTCGATCTCGTCGAACGGGAAGGCGTCAACTCGATGAACTTGGTCGGCGACGCGAGCGCCCGGCCGCTCCTCGACACGCTCGCGGCGAATCCCGGCAAGTGGGACACGTCGTCGCTCGTGCTCGTCGGTTCGGGCGGCAGCATCCTTTCCGGCGACGCGAAAACGGCGTTGCTCGACGCGTTGCCGTCGGTCCGCGCGTTGATCGAAGGCATCGGATCGTCGGAGTCGCCGTCGCAAGCGGTCGCGTTGACGACGCGCGCCGGCGGACTGTCGTCGTCGCTCACGTTCAACGCGAAAGCCGAGACGATGGTTGTCGACGACGACTTGCGTCCGGTGCCGAACGGTTCCGGCATCGTCGGGCGTCTGGCAACACGCGGGCGCGTGCCGATCGGCTACCACAAGGATTCGGAACGCAGCGCGCGCACGTTCGTCGAAATCGACGGCGTGCGCTGGTCGTTGCCCGGAGACATGGCGACGATCGACGCCGACGGCACGGTGCATCTTCTCGGGCGCGGTTCGATGTGCATCAATACGGGCGGCGAGAAGGTGTACCCCGAGGAAGTCGAAGCGGTGCTGAAACAGCATCCTTCGGTTGGTGACGCGATCGTTGTGGGCGCGCCCGACCCGAAATTCGGCTCGCGGGTCGTCGCAGTGGTCGCCGCGCGCGACGGCATGGGCGCGCCCGAGTTGGCCGTGCTGCAAGACCACTGCCGCGCGCATCTCGCGGGTTACAAGGTGCCGCGCGCGTTACACGTCGTCGACGCGGTCGAGCGGACGCCTGCCGGTAAACCCGACTACGCCTGGGCCAAACAGATCGCCGGCGCCTGATTCACCGATGCGTCGTATAGCCCGGCTCAGCGAGGCTCAGCGACGCATGCTGGTCAGTCGAACCAGGTCCATTCCCAGGGTGTGATCGACTCGAAGGCGCCCGCGAACTCGACGTGGGAGAGGTCGGACGGCACGAGCGCGGACCCGATCGTCTGCCAGTGGTCGTCGAGCCAGGCCACCGAAATGCGGCGGTCCTCGTCGGCGAACGACCACGCGCCGGCAACGCCCGGTTGCGCGCACCACTCGCCGAGATCGATCTCTCGCGCCGGCAGGTCTTGCACGACCACGTACACGCCACGGTTCGGCCGGTACGGCACCGCCTTTGGTGAGAGCAACACCCGGCTCGCGGCGCACTGCTCGCCGAGCGCGAACGGTCCCGACAAGCGCGCTTTGCGGTGCAGGTGGAAGCGATCGACTTCGTGCAGTCGCTTCCCGAGCGCGTAGAACGCGTGCAGCGTCTGGTCGACTGGTGCCGCCATCAAGTACAGCGTCACGTAGTGAATCGGATCGAGACGCTCACCGCTCACGGCCCGAGCCGCGCGGCACGCTGGTGTCGACACCCACCGCTGGCCGTACACGATGCCGTGCAGCGGGTACTGCTCCGGCATGTGATCGAGCATGTGCCACTCGTTATACGAGTGATGCTCCTTCGGATCGGTGATCTCGGTGAACGAGAAGAAACCGGCGTGGACTTTCTGATGTTCGTTCATTTGGGTCCGTGATCGCGCACGGCGATGGTCACGCGCGACACCGCGCACAAACGGTCGAGATCATCCCGCATCTCGATGTCCCACACCCAGGTAGTACCCCCTCGGTGCACGGCCGTACCAATGCCCCGAACCGTGCCCTCGCTCACCGGGCGCAGGAAACTGGTGTTGTTCGACATGCCGAGTGGCACTTTGCCGTTCGCGAGCACTCCTCGCGCCGTGCCGTGCGACGCGAGGGTCTCGGCGATGGCGGCGTAGACCCCGCCGTGCACGATGCCCATCGGCTGGCACACACGCGGCGTCACCGGCAGGTGGCCGGTGCAGCGACCGATCTCGTCGGAGTCGTCGATCACGAAGCCAACAGTTGCGTCGAACGCATCTTCGACAGCGACTCGCAGTTCATACGGCAGATCGGCGGGAAGATTCGTCACGATCGCGGACGCTACCGCACTGTTAGTCTCCGACTCGTGGGCGCCGGGACGTGGGAAAGCCACCACGCGATCACCACGCTGTTGTATCGCTACGCCGAGTTGATGGACGCGGCCGACTTCGACGCGCTTACCGAGATGTTCGCCGACGCGCGTCTCACGAACGAAGGCGTCGAAGGATCCGTCGACGGCGGCGAGGCGATCGCGGCCCTGTATCGAAACACGAATCGCGTCCACGACGACGGGACGCTGCGCACTCGCCACCTCACCGCGAACGTTGCCGTCGACATCGACGAGGACGCAAACAGCGCAACCGCGCGGTCGGCCTTCGTCGTCTTGCAACAAACCCCGACGTTGCCGCTCCAGCCCATCGTCACAGGCCGTTACCGCGACCGCTTCGAACGCGTCGACGGCACCTGGCGGTTCGCTCAACGGCACATCATCGTCGACCAAATCGGCGACGTCCGCGAACATCTCGCCTTCGACCTCGCTGCCTTCAAGGCCGAGCACTCGGAGTGAAACACCTGCTCGTCGTGTTTCATTCGCGCGGCGGCAACACGCAAGCGATGACCGATGCGGTTGTCGCGGGCGCAACGTCCGCGGAAATCGAGGCGGTCGAAGTTCGCGTCATCCGCGCACCCGACGCCGGCCCCGACGACGTGCGCTGGTGTGATGCAGTGGTGGTCGGAACGCCCGAGAATTTCGGGTATATGAGCGGTCTCGTCAAAGACTTCTTCGAGCGCATCTTCTACGAACTCCTCGACGAGACGCCCGGCCTGCCGTACGCGCTCTTCGTCAAAGGCGGTCACGACGGCGAGGGTGCGATCCGCAGCATCGAACGCATCGTCACCGGCCTCAAATGGAAGGCGATGTTGCCGCCGGTGCTCGTCACCGGCGATCTCGGGCCCGACGATCTCGCGCGTTGCACCGAACTCGGACTCACCGTCGCCGCCGGACTCGACGCGGGCGTCTTCTAACCGGATGTCGTTCGGCACCCTGGCGTTGATCGCCGCGATCGGTCTGGCGGGCCCGCTGCTCACGTTGTTGCCCGAGCGCATCGCGCCGCCGGTCGTGATCGGAGAGATCGCGGCAGGCGTCGCGTTCGGGAACACGGGCACGCACACGATCGACCCGAGCCAGCCGACGCTCGCGTTCTTGGCCAGCATCGGCTTCGCATTGTTGATGTTCATCGTGGGAACGAACTTGCCGCTGCGCGACGCGCGTCTGCGCCTGTCGGTCGGACAAGGGATCAAGGCTGCGATCGTCACCGTCCTCCTCGCGATCGCACTCGCGCCCCTCGTCCTCTACGCGAGCGGCGTGCACAAGTACGCGGTCATCGTGATCTTGCTGGCATCGAGTTCCGCCGCCATCGTCGGGCCCATCCTGCAACGCGCGGGCGAATCGACGACGTTGCTCTGCACGATCACGTGGGTCGCGATTCTCGACATCGCGACCGTGCTCGCGGTCCCGTTCGTGCTTCCGATCGGAAGTGTGAGCCGGGCGATCGTGGGCGCGTCGCTCGTGATCGGGGCCGCGGCCGGGTTCGCGATCATCGGTCACAAACTGGCGCCGCTCGGCGTGATCGAACGTTTGCGTACTTCTTCGCGCCGAGGCGAATGGGCGCTCGACTTGCGCGTGTCTCTCTTCGTCTTGTTCTTCCTGGCGTGGATCGCGGAGTCATTCAACACGAGCGTGCTCATCGCCGGTTTCGCAGCAGGCGGGACGCTCGCGATGCTCGGCGAACCCCGCCGCGTCGCACAACAACTCATCGGGCTCGGCGAAGGCTTCTTCGTGCCGTTGTTCTTCGTCGTGCTCGGCGCGCAGATCAACGTGCGCTCGCTGTTCGAATCGAGCAGCGATCTCTGGCTGCTGGCGTTGTTGGCCGCGGGTGCAACGGCCGCGCACGTCGTGACCGCGCTGATCGTGCGCCTTCCGATCGGCGACGGCTTGGTCGCGACCGCGCAACTCGGCGTCCCGGCGGCTGTCGCATCGGTCGGACTTTCAACCGGCGTGCTGCACGCGGGCCAGGGCGCGGCCGTTGTCGGCGCGGCGGCCGTGTCGCTGTTCGTGGCGTCGATCGGTTCGACGTTGATGGACGGCGGGCCCGGCCTCGGGCCCGACCCCGGGCCCTAACCCTTCGTACGCGCGATCACCGCGTCGATCTCGCTCACGTCGGCGGTCGTCAGCGACCACCCCGCGGCCGACGCGTTCGCCGCGACTTGTTCGGTCTTGGTCGCGCCCACGATCACACTCGCGACCGCGGGGCGCGAGAGCAGCCACGCGAATGCGAGGTCGAGCACCGTGTGACCGTGGTCGCCCGCCCATTGTTCGAGGGCCTCGACCCGGTCGAAGTTCTTGTCGGACAACGCCTGGTCGCGGCGGTCCTCCGGCATGCCGGCGAGGCGCGTTCCTTCGGGCGGCGCTGCGTTGCGCTTGTACTTGCCCGTGAGCATGCCACTTGCCAGCGGGAAGTAGGGAAGGAACGCGACGTCGTACTTCGCGCACGCGTCGAGCACGCCGTTTTGTTCGGGAAGGCGCCGCAACAAGCTGTATTCGTTTTGCACGCTGACGAAACGCGCGCTCCCCTTGTCCTTCGAAATGCGTTCGCCTTCTTCGATCATCTCCGCCGTGAAGTTCGAACAGCCGATTTCGCGCACCTTGCCGGCCCGCACGAGTTTGTCGAGCGCGCCCAGGGTTTCTTCGAGCGGCGTGTTCGGATCGGGGAAGTGCAGTTGATAGAGATCGATGCGGTCAGTGCCGAGCCGTCGCAACGAGTCTTCGCACGCCCGCTCGATGTACGCGGCCGATGCGCCGCCTTTGTGTTCCTCGTCGATCTGGACGCCGAACTTCGTGGCGATCAACGCCTCGTCGCGCCGTTTGCCGAGCGCCTGGCCGAGAAACGTCTCGCTCTTCGTGCCGCCGTAGATGTCGGCGGTGTCGAACAGCGTGATGCCGGCGTCGAGGCTTGCGTGCACGACCCGTTCGGTAGCTGCGGCATCGATGCGACCGCCGAAGTTGTTGCAGCCGAGACCGATGACCGAAACCTGTAACGACCCGATGTTGCGTGTCTGCATGTCGGCCAGTGTGCCCGCATCGGGCGGCCGGCGTGAAGTCGGCGCCCAAGTCGACGCTACGTCGTCCAGGGTTCGCCGTGGCCGAAACGGTCGGCGAGGAACCGTCCATTGACGATCAAGCGGTCGACGTCGGCGCGATTCACCGCGTCGGCGATCTCCAACATCTCGCGCTCGAGCAGGTCGAGCTGATCCGCAAGGAGGTCGCGGGCCGTCTTCTCCCCCTCGACCGGGCTCTGGTCGGCGAAGCGGCGCGGCATGTCGAGGTAGGGCTGCAGGGCGGACGGCAGATAGTCGGTCGCGCACACGACGAGGATGTACGGGCCCTGCGACCCGGCGCCGAGCGCCGTCGCGCGGGAGCGTGTCGGTGATCGTCTTCGATATCGCCCCAACCTTGCGCGAGAGCTCGAGCGGGATGCGTCCCGCAATCTTGCGCCGCAGTTCGGCGAGGCTTTCCGTGACGTCGCGCACTTCCGCTTCGGCGGCGCGCTTCTCTTTACTGCGCGGGATCACGAGCACGCCGGTCATGTAGCCGAGGGGGACGAGGGCCAGACCGGTCAGGGGCGCGATCACACCGAACAACGCGAGCGCGGGCGGCGTGAGCGCGAGCGCGCATCCGACGATGTGCTTGTTCGAGACGGCCCACGCGACGTTGTCGTTCATGCCTGGACGTGTACCGCGGTGTCGAGGAACTGCGTGAGTGGTGTCAACGCGGCGGGCGTCGGCGCGAGCCGTTGCAACGCCGCGTCGGTCTCGAGCGTGTGCGCGAAGTCGGTGCCGAGCTTCGAGTGTGGCGTGATCGCGGCGCTTGCGACGACATCCGGCTTCGGTTGCATCACGACCGACCCGTTCGGGTGCGCATCGGCTGCGAACGCGATCGTGAGCGACGGGACGCCAGTCGGTTGCGGCGCGAATGCGGGTCTGATCGCGTTGACCTGTGTCGTCGTGTCCGCGCCCCGCATCGTCGATGCCAACAACGCGGCCAGGTACGAGCCGGCCGGCGACGTCGGACCGTCGGTGTGCACCGCGACCGTGCCGGCTGTGATCGCGCGCATCAGCTGCGCGGGGTCGAGCGTCCACGCGCGCCCGTTGTTGTGCGCGACCCCCAACGCGGCGAGCCGCGCCGCGTCGTCCGATGACGCGACCGCCACGAGCGGCGTCGAAAACACCGTCGTCGTGCCCGCGTTCGGGGCATTTGTAAACGTGAAGTCGCGCCCGTCGTCGGCGACGACCCGGAATCCCTTGTGCGCGAGTTCACGCTGCACGGCGGGGTCCTGAAAGAACGGCTGCAACGCGGACGCAACGTCTCCGTGCACGACGCGTTTCGACGCGGGACGCGTCGCCTTCACGATCGTGGCCCCGACGACGATCGCGAGCAACCCCGCAACGACGATGCTCACGGTTCGTCGCACTCCTTGCGCACCACCTCATAGAAAATTCCGGGGCAATCCTAGGGCCCGCCACCGGGGGGTCAGCCCGCGCCCTCCGTCGCGAACGCTTCGACCGCCAGCCGCTGCGCGGTCGCGTAGTCGGGCTTGCCCGTATTGGTGCGGGGCGCGGTGCCGAGGAGCACTTCGCGCGGGATCTTGTAGCCCGCGATCAGCGTGCGGCAGTGCGTTTGCAGCGCGGGGAGGTCGAGCGCGGGCGCGTCGTCGCGCAGCGCGACCAACGCGACGACCCTCTGACCCCATCGTTCGTCGGCAATACCGACCACGACCGCGTCGAACACGTCGGGGTGCGCGCGGATCGCGGCTTCGACTTCTTCAGGGAAGACCTTCTCGCCGCCGGTGTTGATACAACCCGATCCGCGCCCGAACAACACGATGTGGCCGTCGTCGTCGATGGTCGCCCAGTCACCGGGCACGACCCAGCGCACGCCGTCCGCGTCGGTCCGGAACGTTTGCGCGGTTTTTTCGGGATCCTTCCAATACCCGATCGGGATGTGTCCTTTGCGCCGCGAACAAACCTTCCTTGCCGCTTCCCGGCGTGAGCGGCGCGAGCGTGTCGGGATCGAGCACCCAGGTGCGGCCGTCGGTGGTGAACGCGGGACGGTCGCGCGTTGTGCTCGCGCCGACCTCGCTGCCGGCCGCGCCGGTTTCGGACGCGCCGTAACTGTCGTTCAGCACCGCGTTCGGGAACGCGCTCGCCACTTGACGCTTCACCGCCGCGCTCAACATCGCACCGCCGTTGCCGAGCCCGATGATCGAGTCGAGGTTCCAACGTTCGGGTTCGTCGAGTACCGCTTCGGCCAGCGGACGCGCCATCGCGTCACCGATGATGCCGATCGTCGTAACGCGTTCGCGTTCGGCAAGGTCGAGCACGAGCGGCGCGTCGAACCGACGCTCGGAATACACCACCGCGCGATTCCCGCCGAAGATCGAGATCAACGTCAGCCATTGGCCGCCGCCGTGCATGAGCGGCCCGAGCACCAACGGGCTCATTTGGAAGTCCGGTTGCGCGTTGCGCGCGATCTCTGCCGGCGCGCTGATCGGGTTGAATGGACTCCCGCCCAAACAACACGCATAGAAGAAGTCTTCGTGCCGCCACATCACGCCCTTGGGCATGCCGGTCGTGCCGCCGGTGTAGAGCATGTAGACGTTGTCGGACGATCGGGGAATATCGTCGAACGCGCGCGCCGGTGACGCGTCGCGCCAGTCGCCGATTGCAATGCGATGTTCGAATCCGAGCTCGTCGAGCATCGGCAAGAACTCGTCCTCGACGATCATCGCAACCAGCTCGGCGTCGTCGACGACGTAGCGCAGCTCGGCCGCGACGTAACGCCAGTTGACGTTCACCGGGATCGCGCCGCACTTCCAGCAGCCGAACAACGCCTCGACGTATTCGGCGCGGTTCCGTGCGTAGATGCCGACGTGTTCACCGGGCTTGATGCCCTGCGCGAGCAGATGGTTCGCAACGCGGTTCGCAGCGGCTTCGAGCGACGCGCGGCTGTGCCGCACCGAACCGGCGACGAGGCATTCCGCCTCGGGACCGGCGTCGGCGAGGGTCTCCCAGAGGTCAGCGAGGTTGAAGGTGGGCGTGGGCACGACGTGATTGTTGCCCCCGTGCACCCGGGGAGACGAGCCGGATAATCTCCGGGCCATGGCCGACCTCGATCTCGTCAAAGAGGAGTCGCTGCGCGCGATCCCGATGTTCAGCGGGCTCGACGAGCTCGGTTTGTGGCACGTGAGCCAGATCGTGACCGAGGTCAAGCTGCCGGCAAACCACGTCCTGCTGCAGCCCGGCCAAGAGGGCCAGGGGCTGTTCGTCGTCGTCGACGGCACGGTCAACGTCGAGATCCCGGGTGGTCAGGTGATCGCGTGCAACGCGGGCGAGTTCCTCGGCGAGCTGTCGTTGCTCGTCGAAGGGCTGGAGCACACCGTGCGCGTCCGCACCGCGACGCCGGTCCGGTGCCTGGCGATCAGCCGCGACGAGTTCGCCCGGCTGCTCGGCGATTACCCGCAGATCGCAGTGTCGATGTTGAAGGTGCTCGCCGAGCGCCTCGCCAACACCGACGAAATGCTCAAAACCCGCTAGGAGCGTCGTTCACTATCGCTACGCGA
Source organism: uncultured Actinomycetes bacterium (assembly GCA_963841195.1). GTDB lineage: Bacteria > Actinomycetota > Acidimicrobiia > IMCC26256 > PALSA-610 > CAWJBX01. The sequence goes on from CAWJBX010000014.1 coordinate 124,545, forward strand.
TAGTCAGCGACGCTCCAGCGTTATTGCTTCCAGTCGCGTTTGCGGATCGTTGCGTCGGGGGCGACGTAGACGAGCTCGTCGAGTTTTTCGCCGTCTTCGAATTCGTGCGCCACTTGCCCGATGCGCTGCCAACCGACGCGGTCGTAGAGCGCGATCGCGGCGGTGAGATCCAACGCGACGTCGAGCACCGGAACGAGTCCCCGGGCGCGCGCTTCCGCGGCCGCGGTCTCGAGCAGCGCACTCGCGACACCCTTCCGGCGCGCTGACGCCGCTACGAACAGGCGCGCCACGACACCGAGCGAATCCGGCCCGACCAGCAGCATCTCGCAGGCAAGACCGACCGCTTGCTTCGTCGTGTGCGGGTGCAGCGCGACATGACCGATGATCGTTCCGGTGTCGTCTTCGGCAACCCACGCGTGCAACGCACCCGGCGTTGCGACGAACACGTCCCACTCCGCCGGCACGCGATGCGGATAGCGATCGACGGCCTGCACCGTTTGCGCGAGTTGCACGCACGCGTCGAGATCGCCGTCGGTGCGTTCGCGGATCTTCACGACGACGACGCTGCCGCGCGGCGGGCCTTCGTCGACCGGTGGACCGGATCGCGATCGAACTGGGGGAGCACGTTGTTTCCGAACGTTTCGATCGTCTCCACCGCGAGCTCACGCGACATCGACGACGACAACAATCCGAACACCACCTGGTCGACGCCGGCCGCTTCGTACCGCTCCAACGCGCGCGCAACTTCGTCCGGCGTGCCGTAAGGAACGTCACCGGCGTTGATGTCGTCGTCGATCTGTTGCGGCGTCCGGTCGGGAACGAGATCGGGCCATTCGGGAACGCCCGGCAGTTTCGGGAACGTGTCGAGATACCGGAACAACAGACTGCGGTGGTAGCCCTGGTCGAGCCGGCTCGCGATCGAGCGCACGCGTGCCCCGTCTTCGAGACACAACAACTGTGTCGTCACCATCACGTTGTCGTTCACGTAGTCGCCGACCGGTTCCGCCTTTTCGATCGCGGCCTTGTACGTGTCGATCAACGGCTTGACGGTTTCGGCGCCACCGATCGTGAAGCACAACACGCCGAGCCCCATGCGCCCGGCTTTCTCGAACGTCGCCGGATTGCCGGCCGCGACCCACATCGGCGGATGTGGATCTGAATAGGGCTTCGGCAACACGTCGCGCGGCGGCATCGTGAAGTAGGTGCCCTCGTGGCCCGGGTACTCACCCGGCTTCCACATCTTGCGGAATTCGCCGACGACCTCGTCGAACATGTCGCGGGTGAGATCGGGCTCCGTGATGCCGAAGCCCTTTTGTTCGCGCGTCGACGAGCCGCGGCCCATACCGAACTCGAAGCGTCCGCGTGACAAGTGGTCGAGCATCGCGACGCGCTCGGCCACCCGCGCCGGATGGTTTACCGGCGGCGTCACGTTGAAGATGCCGGAGCCGAGGTGAATGGTGTTCGTCGCCGCCGCGAGGTAACCGAGGAACACTTCGTTCGCTGAAAGGTGCGAGTACTCCTTCAGAAAATGGTGCTCGGTCGCCCACGTGTACTTGAAGCCGACACGCTCGGCGGCCTGCACGATTGCGACTTCGTCCATGATGCGTTCGTGTTCGGTGCCTTGATACTGCGGCAGAACACACGCGCTGTTGAAAAGTCCGAATTCCACGCCGCAGAAGCTAGCTGGAATGCACGAGTGCGGCATCGCCGCACGGCTGCCCAAGCGACGGCAACGTCACCGGCTCCACCCTGCGGACCTTGCGCACCGTGAGGAACGCAACCAAGCCGCCGAGCGCGGCGAGCACCGCCGAAATGCGCATCGCTTGCGACACATCGCTGGTGAACTGGGCGGGCGCCGAAGTGGTGTCGAGCCCGATCACCGCGGGCAGGATTGCGACCGCAAGGAGCCCGGCGAGCCACGCGACCGCATTGTTGACGCCCGACGCGACGCCGAGCTCGTCGGCGTCGACCGAGCCCATCACCGTCGCCGTGAGCGGCGCGACCGTGATCGCGAGGCCCAAACCGAACAGCACCATCCCCGGAAAGATCGTGTCCCAGTAGCCCGAGCCCGGGTGCACACGCGCGAACAGCAACATGCCGAGTGCGACGATCAGTGGCCCGATCGTCATCGGTCCGCGCGCGCCGATCCGCTGCGCGAGCGCGCCCATGCGCGACGACAACGCGAGCGTGATCAGCGTGACCGGCAACAGCGTGGCTCCGGCCGCGAGCGGCGAATAACCGAGCGCGAGTTGCAGTTCGAGAATGAGCAGGAACGTCGTCGCGCCGAGCGCGCTGTAGACGGCGAGCGTCGTGCCGTTGGCGCCGCTGAACTGCCGGTTCTTGAACAGCTTGAGCGGCAGCATCGGATGTTCCTGGTGTGCTTCGACGAACAGGAACGCCACGAGCGCGACCACTGCGATGATCGCGGCAATCACGATCCCGGTCGTCATGCCCTTCGCCGGCCCTTCGATCAACGCCCAGCACACGCTCGCCAGGCCGATGCTCGCCAGCGCCGCGCCTTTGAAATCGAGCGGCACGACGTTCGTCTCGTGCGACTCCGGAACATGCTTGAGCGTGATGGCAAGCGTGATCGCCGCGATCGGCAGGTTGATCAAAAAGACCAGACGCCACGACCAGACTTGAATCAGCCAGCCGCCGAGAAACGGACCCACCGCGGTCGAGATGCCTGAAAGGCCTGACCAGGCGCCGACCGCGCGGCCGCGGTCGTCCTCGGCGAAACTGGCGGCGATGATTGCGAGGCTGCCCGGCACGAGAAACGCGCCGCCGGCTCCCTCGAACGCACGGGCGATCGACAACACGGTGGCGTTCGGCGCCACTGCGCACGCGGCGCTCGCGAGCGCGAACGCGACGAGCCCGATGCAGAACACGCGTTTGCGGCCGTACCGGTCGCCGGCTGCGCCGCCGAGCAACAACAGCGCCGTCAGCGTGACGAGATACGCGTCGACCACCCATTGCAAGCCCGCGACACCGGTGTGGAGGTCTTTCGAAATCGCCGGCAACGCGACGTTTACGACCGTCGAGTCGAGGAACGCCACACCCGAGCCCAGCACCGTCGCTGTGATCACCCAACGACCGGCGGGCGTCCCCATGCGTATCACGCTCGCAGTCTGCCCGCTTTCGCGGGTAAACATCACTGAGATCGAGGAGCATGCCCGTGAACGACCATGAACTTTCCGACCAGATCGCCAAGCTCGTTGCCGAAGAGCAGCGCTTGCAGGAGGACGGGCACCACGATCCCGCCCGTCTGAAAGAGGTCGAGGTCGCGCTGGACAAGATGTGGGACTTGCTGCGTCAGCGCCGCAGCCGCGAAGAGTTCGGTCAAAATCCCGACGACGCCAAAGAGCGCGACGCCGACGTCGTCGAGCGCTACTGGCAGTAGAAATCCCTCCAACTGCTGGCAGCGAAAAGAGCGCCTGACGCTCGTTTCCTGCCAACAGTTGTTGCGGTTTTACCGGCGCCGGAAGGCGAAGTCGTCCTCGGTTGAGGTCGCGATGGAACTGAGCTCCGCCATCGCAGTGCGCCGAAAACCGTCGGGAACGGCGGGAGCGACGGGAACGACCGGAGCGGCGGGAGCGGCCGGAACGAGTTCGCGCTTCTTGCGCACCGGCAGCGGTTCGTGCTCGTCCTGTACGTCTTGCGCGGCGGGCGCGTCTTCGACCTCGTCGACTTCTTCGACGCGGGGCTTGCGCCGCGCGAGCGGGGGCGGTGCCACAGTGGGAAGTTCGTCGGGCACCGACGCTTCGTCGGCTTCGTGCACCTCGCTCGGTTCGTTCGTGCGTGCGGACGCGGCCGCCTGCAGCTCGGCAACCTGAGTGCGCACTGCCGCGAGCTCGTCGCCGAGCGCCGCCGCGTGCGCGCGCAAGCGGTCACCATCGGCACGCGCCCGCACGGTTTCTGCCTCGAGTTCGGCGATGCGCGCGTTCGCGGCATCGACCGCGATCTCGCTGTCGGTGCGCTTGCGCTCGGCGTCGAATCGAAGGCGTTCCGCTTCTTGACGAGCCGTGTCCGTCTGCCGATGCGCGGCCGCTTCGTCGTCTCGTTCCCGCTCCGCGGCTTCGGCGCGGGCAGTAAGTGCCGATACCGACGACCGCAGCCGCTCGATCTCGGCGGCCTCGTCACCGCGGGACAGCTCCGCGACCTTGGCGCGCAAGCGGTCGACGTCGGAGCGGGCGTCGGCAAGTTCCGAAGTCGTTGTCGCGTACCGGATCGTCTCGTCTTCGACGTGCCGGCGCGCGGTTTCGGTTGCTCGCTCCAACGCGTGTTCCGCGATGCGGCGCGCCGCTTCGGCTTTCTCGAGCTCGTCGCGCATCGCCGCGCGCGCCTGTTGTTCCTCGCGCAGCCGCTCGGCGTATTCGCCCAGCAGACCGTCATGGTCGTCGAGGGCGCGCACAACCTTGTCGTGCTCTTCGTGGAAGCGTTTGATCTCCTCGGCGATTTCCTCGCGGGCGGCGCGGCGCGCGCGCGACTTCGCCTGTGCCTCGCGCTTGTTCTCGCTCTCGCGCAGGCGGCCGAGCTCACGGCGTAACGCGCTCGCCTCGTTCTGGGCGGCGGCCCGCGCCGAGGACTCCTCTTGCAGGCGCTGGTGCTCCTGCATGAGGACCCGGCGGGCCTCTTCGGCCGACCGCAGATTGCGGCGCGCCGCGTCCTCGAGCTCGGCGAGGCGCTGGCGCGCCGCCCGTCGGCCGACCTCCCCCGTAGTCGGCACGGCAACGGGCTCGATTGTGAGCGTGGGCGCGGGCGTCTCCACCGCGGCGCTCTCCTTCTGAGCAAAGAGCTCGTCCAGGAGCATCCGCGAACCACCGTTACGACCGTCCGCGTCGGGAGCGGGAGTCGCCGGCCAGTTAGCGTCTGACCCACGCATGCCAACTGTTACTTCGGCCACAGAGCGCGCGAAGTTGATCAAGAATCTCACGTAATGCGAGATTCTGGTTTCCGTCAGGATTTCAGATCGGCGATGACTTTCTGACCGTCGGCGCGGGCCTGGTCGAGCGCGGCGCGGGCCGCCACGAGGTCGCTGTGCGCGGTTTGCAGCGCCGCGGTGTTCGCAGTCATATCGGCGGCCGGCGCCAAGCCGGTGATCGCGGCAATCGACGGCCCGGGCGTCGGCGGTGTTCCCAACTTGGTTGCCGCCGCCTGCAACTGCTGGTTCATCGCCGCGAGGTCGGCCTGGGCGGCGGCATTCGAACCCACGTAGCCGCCGAGCTTCGACGCAACACCAGAAAGCTTCGATTGCGCTTCCGACAGATGATCGGCCGCTTCGATCGCGTGCGATTGGGGCACGCGCAGCCAATAGACGCGATAGTCGTCGAACAGTTTGCGCCAATCGGTGCGCAGGGCCGAGAGCGACGAATAACACGTGCTCTGGATCGTGTTGTCGAGTGCGGTAATGCCGGCGCTCGCGGTTTGCAGCGTCGAGATCTGCGGCGCGTTCAGGTTGAACGGGTTCGAGCGTGCTTGCAACTCGGCGACGAGGTCGGCGAGCGTTCCCTCGCGTCGCACCGCGTCGTTGTGCGCGGTGGGCTTCAAACTGGCGCCTTTGCATGCCGAAGTCGTCGGCGTCGATCCGCCGCCGACAGGAGACACCTTCGCGTCCGCGGGCGTCGCCGCAAACACCGCGGCGGCAAGCGTCACCGCACCGACGACGATCATTCGGCAGTTCACGGCGCACTCCCCTCTTGGGCCTTGCCGCTGTTCACATCGGCCCCGTTCACGGCCGAGCCGGATTGCTGCAGCGCAGAACCCGCTTGGTCGAGTTGCTGCTGCAACTGCTGAAGCTGGGCGCCGCTCGCCTTCCCCGTGCCATGACCCGGGACGGTCGTCGCGGTCCGCGCCGGGGCTGTGGTCCCCGTGTTCGCCGGCACAGTGGTCGGGGGCGGACTGGCCTTGCTGGCACCCGAGCCGCACCCGGCGAACAGGGCGCACGCGCCCAGGGCCGCACCGGCGGCTATCACCCGTCGAAGATCCATGCCCTCATTGTCGGAACGGTTTGTGAGGGAATGAGGGGCCGTTTTGTAAAGACCGGATCAAGCGCGGCGGTCGCGGGCGAGTGCCTCCTGGGCGAGCGACGCGACGTGCACGCCCTGCGCGTCGAATACACGCGCCCACCCGAGGCCCCGAGCATCGGCAACGCCCCCGCCTCGCAACTCGAAAAGCAGCCACTCGTCGGCCCGCACCGGCCGGTGGAACCAGATCGTGTGGTCGAGGCTTGCGGTGAACACCCGTTCCCAGTCCGGCACGGCCGGATGCGCGAGCAAGGCCGTGCCCAATGGGAACTCGTCGGAGAGATACGCGAACGCGCACGCTTGCAGCATTTCGTCGTCGCCCAGGTCGGCCGTTGCGCGCATCCACGCGAGTTCGTAGGGCTCCGGATCCACCGTGCGCGAAACGCTGCGCCGGTCGAACAGCAACGTCGTCGCTTCGCTCGGCAGCGTCTCGGGGCCGGGAACCCCCTCGGGGGCTCGCACGGCTTCCACGTCAGTGCCCGGCTCGTCCGCGTGGAAACTTGCGATCAGGTTGAGAATCGCACCACCGGCTTGATACGCAACGACTTGTCGCGTCGCGAACGAACGGCTGTCACGAACGCGCTCGACTTCGTACAACACGGGTTGCTGCTCGTCACCCGCGCGCACGAAGTACGCATGCAACGACTGAGGCCGATGCGTCGCGGCGTCGACGGTGGCACCGGCCGCCCGCAACGCTTGGGCCACGACTTGCCCGCCGTACAAGCGGCCCCAACCCAACACCGGACCACCACCGAGGAACGCGTCGGGCTTCACCGTTTCGAGTGCAAGGAGCGACGGCAGATCGGTAACCGGATGAATCGAGACCACGCGTCAGCCTCGCACATTCCACACGTAGAGCGCGCGGCTCGCGTGCTCCCAGCCGACGATGTTCACGGTCGCGGGCTCGAGCGCGAGGTGGGCGCCGGCACCGGGATCGAGCGCCAGCGCGACCGCGGCCAGCACGCGCAACATATGGCCGTGCCCGAAGCAGCAGACGTCACCGTCGGCCGCGTCGACGCGCGCCAGCACGCGTCGCGCACGCGCCGCGACTTCGTCGAGCTTTTCCCCGCCGGGCACCGCGCCGGTGAAGATGGTCCAGTCGCTCCACGTTCCGCCGCGCGCATGGATCTCGTCCGACGTCGTGCCTTCCAACTCGCCGTAGTTCCACTCCGCGAGGTCGTCGTCGACAATGGCGTCGGCAAAGCCGGCCAAGGCGGCTGTCGCACGGGCCCGCAGCGCGGGCTCGTGAGCACGAGCGCAAAGTGTTCGGACGCGAGCAACGGTGCGAGCGCCCGCGCTTGGGCGCGCCCCGCGTCGGTCAGCTCGATGTCGGTGTAGCTCGTGTGCTGGCCACTTTCGCTCCACGCGGTAGCACCGTGGCGAACGAAGAACAGGCGGTTGCCCGTCATCGCAAGGTTTCCGCGGTTGCGCGCAACGAATCACGGAAGTCGGGGTGCGCGATATTTGCGAGTTCGAGCGCGCGTTGCCGCACGGTCATACCTCGCAACTCGGCGGCGCCGTATTCGGTGATCACAACGTCGAGCTGGTGACGGGGTGACGTCACGGCCGTGTCGGGCGCGAAGTTTTCGACGATGCGCGAAGACACCACGCCGTTCACCGTGACCGTCGACGGCAGGCAGATCAACGAACGGTCGCTGAGCTCGATCCCGGACTGAGCGACGAAGTCTTCGTGGCCGCCGATGCCGGAGAACTGACGGCCACCGATGCGGTCAGCGGCGACTTGGCCGAGGAGATCGACCGCGAGCGCGCCGTTGATCGACACCACGTTGTGGTTGCGGGCAATCGTGTGCGGCGCGTTCACGACTTCGACCGGGAGAAATCTCACGTCGGCATTGCCGTCGAGCCACGTGTACAACTCGGTTGTGCCGAGCGCGAACGTCGTGACGGAGAAATCGCGGAACTCACCTTTCCGCGCATTCGTCACCTTGCCCGCTCGATGCAATTGCATCAGGCCGGTCGTGAACAATTCGGAGTGAACGCCGTAGTCGCCGCCGTCGCCCTCGGCGAGCAATGCCACGACCTTGCTCGGCACACCGCCGATCCCGGTCTGCAACGTCGAGCCGTCCATGATGTACGCGCGCGCATGTTCCGCGATCGCGGTATCGACCTCGTTCGACGGGTCGTCGGCAAGTTCGTACGGCACTCGGTCGCTCGCAACCAGCGCGTCGGCCTGGTCGACGTGCAGGCGATGCGGAAACTGCGGCGGCAGACCCATCGTGCGCGGCAAGTGCTCGTTGATTTCGACGATCAACACGCGGTCGGGGTCGGCGCCCGCCCGTTCGAGTTCGCGCACGGTCGCGCCCGCATGCAGCGACAGGCTCATGTATCCGTCGTTGTCGGGCGGGGTCGCGACCGTCGTCATGACGCGCGGCGCGAACTGTTCGGCGATCGTCACGAACCGGCGGAAGTCGGCCGGGATGAACTGCACGTCGGCACCGCTTTGCAACAAGAAGCGCTCGGCCGGGCCGAAGAACCCACTCGCGTAGTGCACGTTGGGCTTGGTGAAGATCGGAAAGAGATCGAGCAACAACGCGCCGAAGACCGAAAGGTTCTCCCAGTCGTCGCGTTCGCCGAGCGCGAACAAGAACGTCGGCGGTATCCCGGGTCCGAGCGGCATCGCGAGCGTGTCGGTCGGCCGGACGAGCGCGGCCGCGTCAGCCGGTGAGAGCAGCGGTGCCGGCATGTCAGCCTTCGGGCGGAGAAATCACGTTGTTGACGCTGCGGCCCGCCGAATTCACTCGCTCGAGCACGGCTGTGAGCAGCCCCAACGCTTTCGCGGTGGCTTCGAGGTTGGTGCGCATCAACCGGGCCTGTTGTTCACCTTGTTGCGACGCGAACATCACGCCGTCGATCGGGACCCGAATGACCTTCTCGACTTCACGCGCGCCCGGCACCTTGCGCATCACCTCGAACGCGGCATTGGTGACGGCCGTTGCGTGACCCATGACTTCACCGAAAACGGTGCTCTCGCGGTCGGCGGCTTGCACCATCGACGTGACGTCGCGTTGCGCTTGGTTCGCAAGGCCGAGCGCGTCGCGCATGAGCCCGACGAGCGACGGGTCCTCGGCCGCGCGCACGATCGCGCGCATTTGCCGCAACGCGTCGCGCACGACCTCTTGTTCGTCGACGTATTTCCCGCTGCGCACCATCGCGCGCACGAAGTCTTCGAGCTGCGGCGGCAGCGACAGTTCCATCGGTCAGATCGTGAGCACCGTGCGCAGGCCGCGGCCGGCATGCAGGTCGTCCATCGCTTCGTTGATCTCGGCGAGCGGGCGGCGAGCGGTGATCATCGTTTCGAGGTCGAGGCGCCCGGCCCGCCACAACGCCAACAGACGCGGGATGTCGCGCCGGCCGTTACTACTGCCGAGCAAGCAACCCATCAGCTTCTTCTCCGACAACGTGAAGATCACCGGCGGCGCAATCGTGACCGTCTGGTCGAGCGGTGCGACACCGACCATCACGGTGGTCCCGCCGTTGCGCGTGGCCCAGATGCACGTTTCGATGAGTGGCCCTGCGCCGACCGCATCGAACGCGTAGTCGACACCGATACCGTCGGTCAGCTGGTGCACCGTCGTGATGACATCGCTTGCGGTCGGGTCGATGAGATCGGTTGCGCCGAAATGCCGCGCTTGCTCGCGTCGATCTGCGTTCGGGTCGGACACGATGACTTTGGCCGCGCCGGCGATCACTGCGCCTTGCACGATCGAAATCCCGATACCGCCGGCACCGATCACGAGGACCGTCGCGCCTTCGGGAACGTGCGCGGTGTTGAGCACCGCGCCGACGCCGGTCTGCACCGCGCACCCGATCACGCACGCGACGTCGAGCGGCGTGTCGTCGGGGACTTTCACGGCACCGCTCTCGGGCGTGATCACGAACTCCGCGAATCCACCAAGCCCGACGCCGCGCACAACGGGCTGGCCGTGACGCGACAACGGTGTGCGACCGTCGGGGAGCGCCCCCGTCGAAAGGCCCGAGGCATACACGCAACAGCCGTATTCGCCGCGCAGACACCAGTAACACTCGTTGCACGACGGTACGGCCGTGAGCACGACTTTGTCGCCCGGTTGCACTGACGTCACCCCCGCGCCGACGCGTTCGACGACACCGGCCGCCTCGTGACCGAGCACCGTGGGCGCAGTGACGGGGAGCGTGCCCTCGACCATCAGAAGATCGGAGTGGCAGACCCCGCAGTGCGTGACGCGAACGAGCACTTCGCCGGCGCGCGGATCTTCGATGTCGACGTCGTCGAAGACGTTGATGGGCTTGTCTGAGGCTTCGAGAACAGCTGCACGCATAACCCGAACGGTACAGCGGAACCGGTTGCGCGCGCTGGGCTAGCGTCCGCGCCCAATGGACATCGTCGACATTTGGGTGAACCTCACGACCGAGTCGTCTGCGCAGCAGTTCACGGCGCAAGAGGGCTACGAGAACATCGCCGGCTACCTCGGCAGTAACCGCGGGCCGGTCGGCGTCGACGCGCTGCTCGGCGTCATGGACGAGCTCGGCGTCGCGACCGGCATGTTCACGACCGGCCTCGATCGCCACGCCGACCAGATGCTCGAGCTTTGCGACGCCCACCCCGGGCGCTTTCTCGTCGCGGGCGGCATCGGCGATCCGTCGCGGCCGGGCCGGCAAGTGAAGCGGCTGCGCGAACTCGCGCAACACCCGCGCTTTGCGGCGGTGCGCGTCATGCCGTTGGCGTCGCAAGTGCCGACGAACGATGCGCGCCACTACCCCATCTACCAAGTGTGCGAAGAGCTCGGGCTTCCGGTCGGCATCAACGCCGGGATTCCTGGGCCCCGCGTGCGTTCGCGCGTGCAACATCCCGAGCTGCTCGAAGACGTGCTGATCGACTTTCCCGATCTCACAGTGATCGTCGCGCACATGGGGCATCCGTACGAAGAGCTGCTCATGAACTACATGCGCAAGTGGTCGAACCTCTACGTGTCGTGCACCGCGTACGCGCCGCGCTACATGGACCCGAACCTCGTGCAGTTCATGAACACCAAGACGTATCGCGGGCGCGTGATCTGGGGCAGCGACGAGCCGTGGTTCCCGATGAAGCGCTCGTTGAGCGAAGCGCAAGCGTTGCCGCTCGACGACGAAGCGATGGCGTTGTTCCTCGGCGGTACCGCCCGCCGGTTGTTGACGCGCTGACGCGCTGACCCTCGCTTGTTTGGACTCTTTCCGCCCCCATGGGGGCGCGAACGGTCCAAACAGGGGCTTAGGCGCGCGGGGGCTTCAGTGCGGCGCGGGCGCGGGCCCGGTCGGTCGCCGCAAGCTGCACCTTGCGCAAGCGCACGGCCTTCGGCGTCACTTCCGCGCACTCGTCCTCGGCGACGAACTCCAGCGACTGTTCGAGCGAGAACACCAACGGCGGGACGAGCCGAACGAGATCGTCGGAACCGGCCGCACGCATGTTCGTGAGCTTCTTTTCTTTCGTGGGGTTTACGTCCATGTCGTCGGCACGCGCGTTCTCGCCGACGATCATGCCTTCGTAAACCTCGATGCCGGGCGGTACGAACATCGCGCCGCGCTCTTGCAAGTTCATCAACGCGTAGCCGGTCGTCATGCCGCGTCGGTCGGCCACCATCGAGCCGGTGCGACGCGTCCGCAGTTCGCCGAACCAAGGCGCGTACCCGTCGAAGACATGGTGCATCATGCCGGTGCCGCGCGTTTCGGTGAGGAACTCGGTGCGGAACCCGATCAGCGCGCGGGCCGGCACGCGGTAGTCCATGCGCACCCAACCGGTGCCGTGGTTCACCATCTGTTCCATGCGGCCTTTCCGCAGTGCGAGCAGCTGCGACACCACACCGAGGAATTCTTCGGGAACGTCGACGCTCAGCCGCTCGACCGGTTCGTGCATCTTGCCGTCGATCTCGCGGGTCACGACTTGCGGCTTGCCCACGGTCAGCTCGAAGCCTTCGCGTCGCATCGTTTCGACGAGCACTGCGAGCTGAAGCTCGCCGCGGCCTTGGACTTCCCACGCGTCGGGACGTTCGGTCGGCGACACGCGCAACGACACGTTGCCGACGAGCTCTTGTTGCAGGCGCGTCTCGACCAGGCGGGCCGTGAGCTTGTTGCCTTCCTGACCTGCAAGCGGCGAGGTATTGATGCCGATGGTCATCGACAGACTCGGCTCGTCGACGACAAGCGGGGGCAGCGGGCGCGGGTCGTCGAGGTCGGCGAGCGTCTCACCGATCGTGATGTCGGGGATGCCGGCGATCGCGATGATGTCGCCGGGGCCGGCTGTCTCCGCCGGCACGCGTTCGAGCGCGACCGTGAGGAACAGTTCGACGATCTTGGCGCGCTCGGTAGTCCCGTCGAGCCGGCACCACGCGACTTGTTGACCTTTGCGCACCGTCCCGTTGCGCACGCGACACAATGCGAGCCGGCCCAGATACGGCGACGCGTCGAGGTTCGTGACCATCGCTTGGAACGGCACGCCTTCGTCGTATTCCGGTGCGGGGATGTGCTCGAGGATCAGCTCGCACAGCGGCTTGAGGTCGCTGCCTTCGACGTCGGGCTCGAGCGACGCCCATCCGGCCTTCGCGTTCGCGTAGACAATCGGGAATTCGATCTGGTGCTCGTCGGCACCGAGATCGATGAACAAGTCGTAGACCTCGTCGACCACTTCGCTGATACGCGCGTCAGGCCGGTCGACTTTGTTGACGACGAGGATGACGGGCAGGCGCGCTTCGAGCGTCTTGCGCAGAACGAAACGCGTCTGCGGGAGTGGCCCTTCGCTCGCGTCGACGAGCAGCAGGACACCGTCGACCATCGCCAGCGCCCGCTCGACCTCACCACCGAAGTCGGCGTGGCCCGGCGTGTCGACGATGTTGAGGGTCACGTCGCCGTACGCAACGGCCGTGTTCTTGGCGAGAATGGTGATGCCCTTCTCGCGTTCGAGGTCGTTGGAGTCGAGGACGCGCTCGGCGACCTCTTGGTTCGCGCGAAACGCGCCGGACTGCCAGAGCAGTGCGTCGACGAGGGTGGTCTTGCCGTGGTCGACGTGGGCGACGATCGCCAGATTGCGCAGTTCGGCGCGCGCGGACATTGGAAACTCCATTCGGGGGGAGCTTCCAGGATACCGGTGATGCGTCGCTGAACCCGCCTCACGCGGGTCCAGCGACGCATCGGGGGGATTCGGGTTACGGCAAACGCTTGATGACGAACGGGTTGTTCGCCGGGTGGCGGCTCGTCGCGCCGATGGCAACGTCCTTGATCGGGAGGTTGTGACCGTCCGTGGCGAAGTGGAAGCCGAGCGACGGAGCGCACTTCGTCGTGAAGTCGATGCCGTCGGTGTGTCCGTAGTTGTTGAACCGGAACACGAGTCCGTGGCCGCCGGGCGCAACTTTCAGACTGTCGTTCTTTTCGAGCCCGACGCCCTTCACGTTCTGCAGCACACCGGTCGTCGCGATCTCACCCGAGAACACGCGGTCGTGCAGCGAGTTGTGGGTCACCCGGAGGTGCCAGCCGTGCGCGTCGTGGTACAGGGTGACGCCGGGGTTGCGGCCCGGGTTGCCGTCGGTCCACAGCGGCCAGGCATCGTCGTGACCGTTGGGCAAACAGGTCGACGAGGCCGCGGGCGCGGACGTCGACGTCGAGGCGAAGGCGCTGGTCGCGCCCACGGTGAGCAGGCCGGCTGACAACACGCCGAGCGTGACTCCGGCTGCTGCAATCTTCTTGAGTTTCATGATCTCCTCCGGTGCGGGGCTTGGGGAACCGTTGTGAAGACGATCGCCCCGGAACGTGAGGGGATTGCGAAGCACTCGTGCGGGCTGCGCGAGCATCAGCGGGCATGGACCTCACAAATCTCGAGGACCGGGCGCGGGCCGTGCTCACACCCGAGGCCGCCGCGTACCTCGACCGCGGCGCCGCAACGAACGCACACGCGTGGGACCGATTCAAGCTGCGACCACACGTACTGCGCGACGTCACGAACGTCGACATCACGACGTCGATGTGCGGCGTTTCACTCGCGACGCCGATCTTCGTCGCACCAACCGCAATGCATCAGCTCGTGCACGCGGACGCGGAAGCCGCGACGGCGCGCGCGGCCGCGCGTGCGAACGCGCTCATGGTGACGTCGATGGCAGCCGCGCTCCCGATCGATGCGATCGCCGCCGCCGCACCGGGCGCGCCCCGGTTCGCGCAGATGTACATGCTGCGCGACCGCGGCGCGACCCGCGCGCTCGCCGAACGCGCCGCCGCGTGCGGCGCCCGCGCGATCGTTGCGTCCGTCGACGGCGCCGCCGTCCCCCACGGACGCGACCTCCGCGCCGCCGCGCCGGCGCCGCTCACCACCAACGTGAACGCGCTCGTCGACGACTTCGACCCGTCGGTGACCTTCGACGATCTCGCGTTGTTCGGCGAATGGAGCGGACTGCCGGTGGTCGTGAAAGGTGTGTTGCGGGGCGACGACGCCCGCCGCTGCGTCGATGCGGGTGCGCGCGCGTTCTACGTTTCGAATCACGGCGGCCGCATCGTCGGTGAAAGTGTCGACACTGCGACGGCGCTCGTCGACGTCGTCGACCACCTTGGCCCGGACGCCGAGGTCTACGTCGACGGCGGCATCCGTTCGGGTGTCGACGCGCTGCGCGCCCTCGCAATTGGCGCTCGTGCGGTTGGCATCGGTCGACCGGTGCTCTGGGGCCTCGCGGTCGACGGTGAAACGGGCGCGCAACACGTCCTCGACACGCTCAGCCTCGAACTCCGACGCGCGCTCGCGTTTTGCGGCGCCGATTCGCTCGGCGCACTCGCGCCCGATCTGCTGACGCCGTGACCCTCGACGTGATCGGCCCCGGCTTCGGTCGCACCGGAACCACGTCGTGCAAGGCCGCGCTCGAACTCCTCGGCTTCGGTCCCTGCTACCACATGCAAGAGGTGTACGAGCACGGCGACGTCGAAGCTTGGGAAGCCGTGATCGCGGGCGGGCCGCTCGACGTCAAGCAGATGTTCGCGGGCTTTCGTTCGACATTGGACTGGCCCGCGTGCTCGTACTGGAAAACGATGAAAAACGCGAACCCGAACGCGAAGGTGTTGCTCACGCAGCGCGATCCCGACGCGTGGTTCGACTCCATGACGAAGACCATCTTTCAAGCGTTGCGCGCCGAGCATCCCGATCCGCAGCGCAATCGCTGGCGAGCATCGACCCGCAAGCTGATCTTCGAAGAAACGTTTGGGAATCGTTTCGACCGCGAACACGTGATCAACGTCTTGCGCGCGCACGAACACGACGTGATCGCGTCAGTGCCGCCCGATGAACTCCTCGTGTTCGACGTCGCCGACGGCTGGGTACCGCTGTGTGCGTTTCTCGGCGTCGACGTTCCCGACGTGCCGTTCCCCCACACGAACTCGACCGCCGAGTTCCGCGAAGCAACGGGACTCGACGCCTGAAACATCACGAGTCAGACGAGCCCACGCCTCCACGCGCGGGCAAACGCTCGTGTGATCGTCCGCTATGTGGGGAAAAACACGGGGCCTTCTTGTTGTTGCGAGCGCGATCACATTGGTGGACAACGACACCGAGCCGGCAACGAACTCGTCGCGTTGCCATACGAGTACACGATTTCGTAGGTCGGCTTACGTTCCTGCTCGTTGGCCCTCCGCACGCGGCTTGGGCCAACGAGCGAGGACACTGTCTTGTAGGCGTGCAAGCGCGTCGACCGAAAAGTCGGGCGACTGCGCGTGCGCAAAGATTTCGGCTTCGAGCCGGTCGATCGCGCGCGCAACCTCGCACAACTCGTCGACCGGGATCTCGGGCGGGATGCGCAGCACGCCGTGCCGGTCGGCGACGAGAAGATCGCCGGTTGTGATCGGCAGGCCCGCGACCGCAACCGGTTCGCCGTAACTCACGAATCGGCCGTAGCCGTGCGCGACCGAAACCGACGTTGCGAACGCATGGAACTGCAAACGTTCGAGCGCGTCGAGGTCGCGGACTGCGCCTTCGGTGATCGTCCCCACGCAGCCGAGGGCGCGATGTACGTTGGCGTTCCACTCACCCCACATTGCGCCGCCGGGCGGATCGTCGAGATCCTGCAGCACCGCGATCTTCGGGCCCGGTTGTTGTTGGAGCCAGCGCCAGTACTCGGGTTCGTCGATCGCGTCGTCGCCGGGCACGTCGGTGCGCGCCGTCAACGTGACGGCGTAGCCCGCGCACATACCGAAGTCGGGAAAGTGACACGTGATCGGGGCGCGGTTGTACCCGTCGTTGGGCGGCACGGCTCCGAACAGCTCGACCGCGTTCGCGAGCGTGGGCACCGTGAGGGCGCGCAGCGCCTCAATCGCCGACACGGAACCGCGTCTGCGCGATGAACTGAATCGGCTGCTCGTCGTCGGTGTGCTCGTGATACATCGCGAGCACCGATCCGTCGGAAAGCAATGTGGCTGACGGATAGCCGATGTGCTGCCACACGCCCGGGTTGTCGTAGAACTGCGCGGGCACGCCGCCTTCGCGAATCGTGAACTCGTTCGCGACATCCCACGTGATGCCGTCGTCGCTGATGCAGCCGCGCACGCCGTAGGGCGGCCGCCGATAGCCGTACACCATCAAGATGCGGCCGTCGGGAAGCGTGACGAACTCGGCCGGGTAGCCCCAGATGTTCGTGAAGCGAGGCGGCGTCCAAGAGAAGCCGTCGTCTTCGGAGATGACGATCGCCATGTTCTTGGCGTCGCCGCTCGGATTGACGTGTGTGCGCAACATGCCGACGATGCGGCCGTCGGCGAGGCGCACGATCGCCGGTTCTTCGTAGTCGACGATGCTCGCGGCGTCGAACGCCATCGTCGAGTAGTACTCCCAGTTGAAACCGCCGTCGTCGGAACGCAAAAGCGCCGAACGCGTCGTCTCGTTCTCACCTTCTTCGCCGTAGCCGCGGATCCGCCCGTACACGCCGAGGAGCAACTCACCGCCGGGCATGTTCCACGCGCCGAGCCGGCAACCAGCGTGCTTCAACGGACGCGCGTTCACCGGGATCGGATCGCTCCACGTTGCACCGCCATCGGTCGAACGCAGTACGAACGTGCCGAGCCACGACATCGTCTTGTACGACCACGACCAATCGCCCCACCGGTCGTGCATCGGCCCGCGCGTCCACGACGGCTGCTCGGGGCGAATGCCGCGCTTGAAGTAACCGGCGAGCGTGAAGTCGACGACGAGGGTTCCGTCGTCGAGCTCGCAGATGCCGCAGTCCCAGTTGCCGGTCGTGTCGGTGTACGGCAAGACGACCGATCGCTCGCCCCACGTGGCGCCTTCGTCGTGCGAACGGATCATCACGGTTTGCCCGGAGTCGTGATGAAACCGGAACCGTTCCTCGTTGTAGACCGCGACGAGATCGCCGTTGCGCAGCCGTCGCACGTTGACTTGGTTGTACGCGTGCTCGCGGGTCTCGTCGATGTCGACGCGGGAGTATTCGACGTCGGTGATCTTCATGTGCGCGGAGCCTATGAGTCGTGCCACCATCGCGCTATGGCTGTTGCACAAGGATTCACCGCGCCCGGCTTCGAAGGCGTTCGCGACGTGTTCGAGAACAACTTCGCCCAAGGCTTGGAGGTCGGCGCCTCGTTCAGCGCGTATCACCGCGGCGAAAAGGTCGTCGACCTGTGGGGCGGCATCGCCGACGAGACGACGGGCCGGCCGTGGGCGGAAGACACGATCGAAGTCGTGTTCTCGACGACCAAGGGCGTCACCGCCATCTGCGCGCACAAGCTCGCGCAAGAAGGCAAGCTCGATTTCGACGCGCCGGTGGCGAAGTACTGGCCCGAGTTCGCGCAGAACGGCAAGGAGGACATTCCCGTCTCGTACCTGCTTTCGCACCGCGCCGGGCTGGCGTGGGTCGACACACCGATGACCGCGGAAGAAGTGTTCGAGTGGGATCCGGTGATCCGCGCGCTCGAAGGCCAGACGCCGGTCTGGGAACCGGGCACGCAACACGGCTACCACGCGACGACGTACGGCTGGCTCGTCGGCGAAATCATCAAACGCATCACGGGCATGAGCGTGGGCACCTACTTCCGGCGCGAGATCGGCGACCCGCTGCACCTCGATTTCTGGATCGGGCTGCCCGAAGCCGAAGAACCGCGCGTCGCGCGTTTGGTCGGCGGTGTCGCGCCGTCGTCCGAAGGGGTCGACGAAGAAACGCGCAAGCTGATCGAACAGTTCATGGGGCCCGACACGGAGTTGGGCAAGGCGTTGTTCGCGCCGGGCGGCGCGCTCGGCGGTCAAGACATCTACAACACGCGTGCGCTGCACGCGGCCGAGATTCCCGCCGCGGGTGGCATCGGCGACGCCCGTTCGCTGGCGCGGTTGTATGCGGCGTGCGTCGGCGAGGTCGACGGCATCCGCGTGCTCACGCCCGAAGAAGTGAAGATCGCGACGGTGCAGCAAACCGAAGGTCCGAACCGGATCCTGCTCGGGTTCGACATGCAGTTCGGCCTCGGCTTCATCGTGCCGTCGTCGATGATCACGCTCGGCGGACCGAACTCGTTCGGCCATTTCGGTGCCGGGGGCAGCGTCGGGTGGGGCGACCCTGATGCCGAGTTCGGGTTCGGCTACGTGATGAACAAAATGGCGATGGGCCTCGCCGGCGACACACGCTGCTACGACCTCGTCAACGCGTGCTACGCGGCTGTGCGCTGAGACATAGCCTGCGTTGCGTGATCGAGGTCGACGAGTCCGTCGAATTCCAGCGCACGCAACTCGACGAGCATTCGTGGATCGACGTTGCGCGCGGTTGGCTGCGCGGCGCCGACGAGCTGTACGAATTTCTCGAATCGAACACGCACTGGTATCAGGATCGCGTGTGGCGCTACGAGAAGTGGGTGGAGTCGCCGCGCATGACCGCGGGCTATTCGGCGAAGACCACGCCAACACCTGAGATCGTCGAGGCGCAACGCGCGATCGAGAAGCGGTACAACGTCGGGTTCGAAGGCTTTGGTTTGCAGTACTACCGGAACGCGCGCGACAGCGTCGCAATGCATCGCGATCGCGAGATGACGTGGCTCGACGACACCGTCGTCGCGATCCTGACAACCGGTGCGCAACGGCCGTTCCTCGTACAACGGCGCAACACCGATCGTTCGCACGCCTTCGACATCTCTCCCGCGAGCGGCGACCTCATGGTGTTCGGCGGGCGCTTCCAAGCCGAATGGTTGCACGGCGTCCCCCGGTCGTTGCGAGCCGTGCGCGGTCGCATCTCGATCCAGTGGCGGTACACGTCGAAGCGCGGACGGCGCGACACGCAGCCGACGTACTACGACCGGCGGGAGTTTTCGCGAGGGCGGGCATGAGCATCAAGGTCGACATTGCCGACGTGCGCACAGTCGCAACCGAACAGGCGCCGTTCGCCTATCTGCTCACGATCTCCGAGGGTGACAAGATCCACATGGTCGCGTTGAACCCCTCGATCGGCACCGACGTGATCACGTGCGACAGCGGCCGCACGACGTGCCGGAACGCGAGCGAGCGTCCGAACGTGTCGTTGTTGTGGCCGCCGGGCGAACCGGGCGGTTATTCACTGATCGTCGACGGCACTGCCGAAGTCGACGGCGAAACGATCACGATCACACCGACGCATGCAGTGCGCCACCGCCCCGCGCCCGGCGGCGGCAACGACTGCGCTCCCCTGACCTGACCGAGCGTCGTTCACGCGCGCGCTGCGCGCGTCAGCGACGCCCCTCATTCGCCGACCATGGGTTGGGCGCCGCGTTGTTCGCTGTCGCGGTACGCGGTCTCGGCCATGCGTTCACCGAACACGACTTCGCCGGGGCTGCGGCCGTCGACGTGGCCCATGATGCCCTTGTAGAGCTTGTAACCGAGCAGTTCGAGTAAGCGATCAGGGAACGTCGACGCAATCTCGGGCGGGATGCCGAGATACGGGTTCTGCTGCTGGCGCACGAAACCCGGGCAGTACTGCACGTTGACGCCGCAGCGCCATTCGGCGGTTGTCGTGTTCGCGCCACCGCCGTGCCACAGTGAGCCGTGGAAGATCATCACCGAACCGGCCGGCATCTCGAGGGCGCGCACGTCGACGTCGTCGAGCGCGCCCGGCGCTTCGGGCGTTCCCGGAAACGCGTGCGATCCGGGCACGAAGCGCGTCCCACCGTTGTCAGCCGTGAAATCGGTGAGCGCCCACATGCTCGTCACCATCATCGGCGCATGCGGCGGCGGAAGATGTCGCGCCATCACGATGTCGTCGCCGTGCATCGGTTGCGCGTCTTCGCCGGGCCCGATGTCGATCGCCGTCATCCCGCTCAGCAAGCAGCCGCGGTCGAGCAGCCGTTCCACAATCGGCAGCACGCTCGCGTGCACCGGCATCTTCTGGAACGCCGGGTCCTTCACGAGCAGGTTGTACATGCGCTTCGTGGCGTGACCTTCGGCCGCGGTGCCCTTCGGCTCGACGCCCAAGTCGCCCTCGACCCGCCGGATCGTGCCGAGCAATTCGTCGACGAGGTCCGGCTCGATGACCCGTTCGAGGACGACGTACCCGTTGACCTCGATCTCCTCGACCGCATCGAAAATCTGCGCGTCGGCCAGCACCATGGTGCAACCATCGCGGACGTGGAGCCGCTCGACAACCCCATATGGCACACGCTCACCGGTCCGCAGTCGCAGTTCTCGGTCGGTTCCGGCCTCGCGGTCCGGTACGAACCGGCCGTCGGTCTGTTTGCCGGGATGCCCGACGACGCCGGAGGCGAATGCTGGACGGCACTCGCGAAGTTGCTCGGCCCCGACGACGTCGTCGGCCTCTTCCGCGCCGACGGCGTCGCGCTCCCGCCCAAGTTCCGCGAAGTCATGCGGATCCCCGGCCATCAAATGGTCGCCACCGAACCGCTCGGCCGCGCCGACGACGCGTTCATTGCACTCGGCGCGTCCGACGTCGACGACATGCTCGCGCTCGTCGAGCGAACGCGCCCCGGACCCTTCTTCGCCCGCACCCACGAACTTGGCACGTACCTCGGGCTCCGCGACGACAGGGGCACGCTCGTCGCAATGGCGGGCGAGCGCATGCACGTCCGCGGCTACACCGAGATCAGCGCGGTGTGTACCGACGCGTCGGCGCGCAAGCAAGGCCTCGGTTCTCGCCTTGTGCGCGCCGTCGCCGAAGGCATCGAAGCGCGCGGTGAAACACCGATGTTGCATGTCGCGGGCGACAACACCGACGCGATCCGCGTCTACGAAAAGCTCGGCTTCTCCGTCCGGGTGACGTCGGAGTTCGCGATCATCCAAGCGCCTCAATGATCTCGTCGGCGACCGCATCCGGCTGCTGTTCGGCGTCGACGATCAACGACGCGCGCTCCCGGTAGATCGGATCGCGCGTCGCATCAAGCTTGGTGAGATCGAGATCAGGCCGGTGGTCGTCGTTCGTCGTGGCGTTGATCCTCGCTTCCAACACGCGCGGATCGGCGTGGAGATAGACGACGTACGCGCGCTCGAGCGCCGGTGCGACCTTGGGATTGGCAGCGGCCGCGGCCGCGGCGCCGATGACGCTGGGCTCCGGATCGGCGAGCGCGTCCAGCAAGGTGTCGGCTTCGGCGGTGTGCAGCGCGTCGAGGCCGTCCTCCATGGAAATTTCACGAGCGGTTCGGCCCATGCGGTGCTCGAGCCGTTCGTCGTTGTCGATGAACGGCCGCCCGAGGCGTTTGGCCAGGCGGATGCCCACGGTCGACTTGCCGGAAGCCATAAGGCCTACCAACACGATGTGGCCCGGCGCTCTCACGAGCCCACGTTAACTATTGGTCGGCTCCACGCTCCGCTCCCATTCCGTACGCGCAGTTCCCCCGTCGTCCTGGGTCGCTGCGCTGTCGCCTCGATTATCACTGCCACATGCAACCTGGCACGACAGCGTGTATTCGGGTTTTGGAACCCTTCTCCCGATAGATTTCACGCTCATGCGCGTGCCCCCGGCCCGGGTGTATTTCCCGGAAGAAGACCGCGCCGAGATCCTGGCTCGTATCGACCAGGCGCTCACGACGGGACAACTCACACTCGGCCCGACCGGCCGCGAGCTCGAAGCGATGTTTGCCGCGCGGCACCAAGTGCCCCACGCCGTCGCCGTGAGTTCCGGAACGAGCGCGCTCGAGATCATCTTGCGTTCGATCGGCGTTGAAGGCCGCGACGTGCTCGTGCCCGCCAACACGTTCTTCGCAACGGCCGCAGCCGCCGCCCACGCGGGTGCGCGCGTCCGCTTCGTCGACTGCGACCCGCAGACGATGGCGTTCGACCTCGACGACGTCGTCGCCCACATCGGCCCCGACACCGCGGCCGTCATCGCCGTCCACATCGGCGGCCTGATCAGCCCGGACCTGCCGGCGCTCGCCGCCGTCTGCAAAGAGCGGGGCGTCCATCTCGTCGAAGATGCGGCACACGCGCACGGCTGCGCGCTCGACGGGAAATCGGCGGGCACCTTCGGTATCGCCGGCGCATTCTCGTTCTACCCGACGAAGGTCGTCGCGGGCGGCGAGGGCGGCATGATCGTCACACACGACGAAGCGCTCGCCGACGACGCCCGCACCTACCGCGACCAAGGCAAGGGTTCGTTCACCGCGAACTTCCACACGCGGCTCGGTGCGAACTGGCGGATGAGTGAACCGCACGCAGCGATCGTGCTCGCGCAGGTCCGCCGCCTCGACGAATTCATTGCCGCGCGGCAGAACCTCGCGAAGCGCTACGACGCGTCGATCGACGCGCTCGGTTTGAAACCCCTCGTCATTCCGGCCGGCGCACACTGCAACTACTACAAGTACGTCGCGTTCCTTCCCGATGGCGTCGAGCGGGCTGCGCTCAAGCAAAGGTTGCGCGAGAAGTACGACATCGGTTTGTCAGGTGAGGTGTACGACACACCGTTGCACCAGCAACCTGTATTCGCGTCGTACGCCGACCGCGAATTGCCGGGGAGCGAGTGGATCGCGGCGCGCCATATCTGTTTGCCGTTGTATCCATCTCTCGACGAAGCTGACGCCGACTACGTCATCGAATCGCTTGCTGCGGAGCTGCAATGAACGACGAGTTGATCGCAATCACGGGCGGATCCGGATTTGTCGGATCGCATGTTGTCGACGCGATGGTGCGCGCCGGCCACCAGGTCCGGGTCATCGACCCCAAACCGCCGATGCAGGGCGACGACGTCGAGTGGGCCGATGTCGACATGCTCGACCAGGACGCCGTCACCGACGCGTTGAAGGGCGTCGGCCCGGTCTTCCACCTTGCAGCCATGGCTGACGTCAACGACATCGTTGCCGATCCGGCTGGCAGCGTGGAGCTCAACTCGATGGGTGTCGCACGCGTGCTCGAAGCGGCCCGCCGCGCTGACGCCGGCCGGGTCATCGTGTCGAGCACGGTCTGGGTGTACCAGGCAACGCACGGCGACGAGGTCGACGAGACCACGCTGTTCGACCTCGACACCGACAAGCACCTCTACGTCTCCGAAAAGATCGCGGCCGAGATGTTCTGCCGCGACTACGCGAATCTGTTCGGGCGTCCGTTCACGGTGCTGCGTTACGGCATTCCGTTCGGCCCGCGCATGCGGCCCGATCTCGTGATCGCCGCGTTCTACTGCGCGCCATGCGGGGCGAAGCGTTGCGCATCGACGGCGACGGTTCGCAAGAGCGCCGCTTCGTATACGTCGAAGACCTCGCGGCTGCTCACGTGCTGGCGTTGAAGTCGGTGGCCAAGAACCGTACGTACAACCTCGAATCGAACGAGACGATCTCGATCCGCCAACTCGCAGAAACGGTGGGCGAGCTCGTCGGGAACGTCGAAGTCACGTTCGGGCCGTCGCGGCCCGGCGACTACCGCGCGCGCATCGTCCGCAGTGACCGCGCCCGCGAAGAACTCGGGTGGCAGCCGCAACACACCTTTGAAGAAGGGTTGCGCAAGACGCTTGCGTGGTATCGCGAGCAACAAGCCGGGTCCTAACCACCGGTGAAGACCTCGACGCCGCGCCGCATCGCCGTCGTTCCTGCGTACAACGAGGAACCGACTGTCGCGGCTGTGCTCGAGGAGCTGTATCCGTTGGTCGACGAGCTCGTCGTCGTCGACGACGGTTCGGTCGACAACACGCGTGCTGAGATCGAACGGTGGATGGCCGGGCGCGACCGCGTGCACCTGCTCGTGCACGAAGTCAACCAGGGCATGTCGGAGGCGTATTACACGGCATTGACCGAGCTGCGCGACCGATTGCACGCAGGCCAGCTCGACGCCGACGATCTCTTGTTCACCGTCGACGCCGACGGCCAGCACGATCTCCACGTCCTCGACGAGCTCGTCGAGATGACCGAGCGCGAAGAGCTCGACGCGAACCTCGCCCGCCGCGACATGTCGTACCACGGCCCGTTCAAGAAGACGGGCAACTGGGTCGTGTCGAAGTGGGCCTCGTTCTGGGCCGGGTCACCGCTCTTCGACGTCGAGTCCGGTTACCGCATCTTCCGGCTCGGCGCGCTCGCCCACGCGCTCGACTACTACTCGGGCTACAAATACAGCGAGACCGTCGAAGTCGCGGTCGTGCTGTGCCAGCTCGGATACCGCGTCCGCAACGACCACCTCGTTCCCGTCCCCGTTGCGCGATCTCGCACCCGCATGCGCGACGCGGTCATCGACCTTGCGGTGATCCCCGTCGCAGCGACGCGCGTGTGGCGACGCGACCGGGCACGCGACGCGCTTCCCGTCGACGCGGTTGCGCACGTCGCGTTGGCCGGCATCATCGCCGTGCTGTTCGCGTTCACGTACGTCGCCTCGACCGACACGCTGTCGACTCTGGTGCTCGGTGCGATCGCCGCGTTCGGTGCGGGCGGTGTCGTTCGCCGGTACGTTCCCCGGGGCGCGCTCGCACTGCTCGGTCCGGTCCTGGCCGCGGTCGCGATTTGGCTCGTTCCGCAGCGGCCGGACATCGGCGGTGCAATCGTGCTCGCCGCACTGTTCGGCATCGGCGCAGCCATCGCCGCGCCCGCGGTTCGCCGGCCCCGCCCGCTCGTCTTCGGGCTCGCGGTCTTGGTGGTCGTCGTGCTGCGCGTGGAGTCGACCCGCGCGGTCCTGCTCGGTATCGCGCTTGGGGTCGTCGTCGTCGCCGCGCTCACGACCCGCTTCGGCCTCATCGGCATCGCGCGTACGCGCCGGGTGCGCACGATCGCCGTCGGCAGCGCGCTCGTCGTCGCGACCACCGGACTCACCGGCTACTTCGGCGCCACGACTGCGAGCGCCACTTGGTTCGGCGGTGGTGTCCGGCACGGGCCCCGCACCACGAACCAGGTCGCGATCACCTTCGACGACGGGCCGAACGCGAAGACGACACCGCAAATCATGCAGACGCTCGATCAGTACGGCGTGAAAGCCACGTTCTTCGTCGTCGGCAAGCAACTCGAAGCCAACCCGCAGATCGTGCGGGCGCTGTACGACGACGGCGAGCTCGTGGGCAACCACTCGTTCCATCTCGACGACTGGCGCTTCCTCGACCCGAGCTACCCCGAACTGGAACGCACGCAGCAGGCATTCGCCCGCACCGTCGGCACGTGCCCGGTGTGGTTCCGGCCGCCGCACGGACAACACACCCCGTTCATGGCGAGCGTCGTGCGCAAGCACAACATGCGGATGGCCATGTGGGACGTGTCGGCCGGCGACAACCGCGAAACCGATCCCCAAGAGCTTGCGACGCGCGTGCTCGCGAAAGTGCGCGGCGGATCGATCATCGATTTGCACGACGGCATCGACGGAAAGCCGTACGCAGACCGCTCGGTTGTCGTCAAAGCCCTCCCGATCATCCTCGCGGGCCTGCGCGACCGCGGACTCCAGCCGGTGCGGCTCGACGAGTTGATGGGCGGCAGCGCGTACCAGACGTGCGCGAAACCGAGCTCTTGACCCACCCGACAACCGAGGAAGTCCGCGGCGGCTCCATCGCGCGCGGCTTGTTCGTCGGTGCGTGGATCGTGATCCTCGCGTTGTATCTCTCGCATTCGATCGTGTTGTCGTCCGACAGCGTCAACAACCACGTGCACGTCTGGTACATCGCGCGCGACCTCTGGCATCACGGCCGGCTGCCGTGGCGGTTCCCGCAACTCGCGCACGGCGAGGCCTACGCGTATCCGTACGGCTTCCTGAACTGGACGACGGCCGCGCTGCTCTGGCCGCTGTTCGGTAACTGGGCGGTCACGCTCTGGACCGCCGTCGGCGTCGTGGGCTGCATCGTCGCGACCTTCGTCGCGTTCCCCGAACTACGCGACGGCTGGTGGGCCGCGGCGGTACTCGCCAACCCCGCGATCATCGAAGCGCTGCTGTTCGGCCAGCAATCGTTCGCGTGGGCCTCGATGTTGCTGTTGTTCGGCATGGCGGCCTGGCGGCGCGGCCACCCCGCGTGGGCTGCGGTGCTCGTCGGGCTCGCGCAGGCCACCCATCCCGCGGTGGTCGCGCCGATCGCACTGGTCGTCGTGTTGCTGACGCTGCCGTTCGAACGGCACCGCTGGGCGCTGATCGGTTGGTACGCGCTCGCGTGCGTGATCGCGATTCCCGCCGCCGCGTTGGCGTTGGCGTCGCCGACGCAGGGCGACATCGCGTTGGGTCCGAAGATCGTCGACTTTCTCGACACGTTCGGGCCGCGCGTGCTGATCGCCGTGCTCCCGATGCTCTACGTGTTGTTGCGGCGAGTCGGGTGGGGCTGGCTCGGCCCGTTCGCGCTGATCGTGTCGATCGGGTTCAGCGTTGGCTTCGAATACCCGCTCAACGTCGGTGCGCAGTGGAGCGCGCTCGTCCATCACGGCACGAACACAACTGAACTCGACGAGTACCTCCGTTCGCCGCACTTCGTTCCCGGCGCGACGTATCGCGTGCTGCGCGGCTACGACGCCAAGCTCGGCGTCTACAAGGTGCTGCAAGCCGGCGGTCGTCTCGATTCGGAGATGTTCCCCGAGAGCATGGCGATCAAGAACTTCAAGAGCGTCGAGGAATACGAGCAACTGTTGTGTGATCGCAAGATCGACCAAGTGCTCGCGTTCGATTCGTATACGCAGTCGCGGCACACGAACGAGCTCGCATTGCTCGACGAGATTGCCCGTGCAAACGGTCGGGTCCGCGTCGACCTTCTCGCGCATGGTTCGGATTGGCACGCATGGGGTGTCGACCGGTCGGGATGCGCCGACGCACGCGGAGATTCCCAGGTCAACGCCCCCATGAGGCCGTTCCGTACTGCGGTCGGTTTGCCCTAACCTGTACGGAGTGGGTGCGCGCAAGGAGTACCCGTCGGCAAGAGAAAGACAGTGCGTTGGCAACAGGAACAGTGAAATTCTTCAACGCCGAGAAGGGCTACGGCTTCATCTCGCGTGAAGGCGCAAAGGACGTTTTCGTTCACCACTCCCAGATCCAGATGGACGGGTACCGCACCCTCGAAGAGGGCCAGACGGTCGAGTTCGACATCGGACAGGGCCGGAAGGGCGAGGAAGCGCAGAACGTGCGTCCCGCTTGATCCTTTGAAAGTGCGAGATCGAAGCCGCCGGCAGCCATCCGGCGGCTTCTTCGCGTCAACCCCTCGACGTTGCGTCCCATAGACGTCTGACAGACCTCTCAAGGACGCAACGTTGCGACGAAGGCGGCGGGGAAGAAGTTGGAACCGGAACTGACGTTTCTTACGGACGGCGGGCAAGACGCGGCGAGCGTCTGCGACCGCCTCGTCGCGTTCCTCGACGGCGCGCGCACGACGCTCGACCTCGCCGTGTACGACGCGCACCTCGAGCCACCGCTCGCGGAAAAGCTCTTGGGCGCGCTGGAATCGGCGCGTGCGCGCGGCGTGACGGTGCGGGCGGTCTACAACGACGACCATCGCAAGAGCGCGCCCGTGCCCCCGCCGCCCGCGCAACCGTCGCTGCTTGCGCAACTCGCGGCCTCGGTGCCGTCGACTGCCATTCCCGGCATCCCCGACCTGATGCACGACAAGTACATCGTGCGCGACGGCGACACCGTCTGGACCGGGTCGGCGAACTGGACCGACGACGCGTGGACGTTGATGGAGAACGTCGTCATCACGATCCCGTCCGCTGATCTCGCGGCGGCGTTCACCCAAGACTTCGAACAGCTCTGGCAGAAACGCCACGTGATCGGCACCGGCACGTTCGACGACCAACCGTGCACCCTCACCTATCAAGGCGCGCCCTTCTCCGTACGCGCGTTGTTCTCGCCGGGCCGGGGCCGCACGATCGGCCAGACGATCGCCAAACGTATTGGCGGATCGACCACGCGCATCCGGATCTGTTCGCCGGTGCTGACGTCGGGGCCGATTCTCTCGACGCTCGCCGAGGTCCTCGACGACCATCGCTGCCCGACCCTGATCACGATCGACGCGCCCCAGATCCGCGAGGCGCTGCAGCAATGGGCGGCCGACGGCCGGGCGTCGTGGAAAGCGCCGCTCGTGCAACGCGTCGAGGCGTCGGGCGTCGTCGCACAAAAGCAGTCGCGCCCGTTCCAGGCGGGGCCGCCGCACGACTACATGCACGCCAAGGTCGTCGTCTGCGACGACGTCACCTACCTCGGTTCGTACAACCTCAGCCATTCCGGCGAGATGAACGCCGAGAACGTGATCGAAGTCGTGTGCGCGCCGTTCGCCGACGCGTGCGCGCAGTTCTGCGAGACCGTGCACGCTCGCTACGCAGGCGGGAACATGCCAAGCTGACACGCATGTCAGCTCAGACAATGACGGCCTCCGTCTACGTCGGCGAGGGCCAACTCGAAGTACAAGAGCTTCCGGTCCCCGATCTCGGACCGAACGACGCGCTGATCGCGGTGTCGCATTGCGGCATCTGCGGCACCGATCTCCACCTCGTGTTGGAGAAGTACGCGCGCCCCGGCTCGGTGCTCGGCCACGAATGGTCGGGAACGATCGCCGCGCTCGGCGCCGACGTCACCGGTTGGGAAGTCGGCGCGCGCGTCGTCGCCAACGCCACGCCCGGCTGCGGCGAGTGCCGAGCCTGCAAGCGCGGCCGGCCTTCGGTGTGCTTGCGCCGCGAGCCACCCGATCTGCTCGACTTCTCGCGCGGCGCGTTCTCGACCTACAAGATCGTCGACGCGTCCCGGCTGTTGCGCATCCCCGACACGCTCTCAACGCGCGCCGCCGCCCTCACCGAACCCACCGCGATCGCGATCCACACCGTGAACCTCTCGGGTGTGGGTGCCGACGACCGCGTGCTCGTCACCGGCGGCGGTCCCGTCGGACTGTTGACCACCGCGGTGCTCAAGGCACGCGGCATCGACGACATCGTCGTCAGCGAACCGTCGGCAATACGGCGCGAACGCGCACAGGCCGTGGGTGCGCGCAAGGTGATCACGCCGGACGAACTGCAACGCGCGCCGATGGGACGCCCCGTCGAAGAGTCGTACACGTTCGCGTTCGAGTGCAGCGGCAACGCGAAGGCCGCCGAACGCGCGCTCGACCAGCTCGATTACGCGAGCACGCTGGTGTTCGTCGGTACCGGGCACGAACCGCCACGCGTGAACCAGAACCGCATGATCGTGTTCGAGACCACGATTATCGGCGCGTACAACTACGACGCCGACGGTTGGCAGCCCGCGCTCGATCTGTTGGCGTCGGGCAAGCTGCCGCTCGACCTGTTGATCGACCCGGTCGACGTGGTGCTCGACGACCTGCCGGTGACGCTCGACCGGCTCGCGGCGGGCGAGATCCCCGCCAAAGTGATGGTCGTGCCCGAGCGGGGCGGGCAATCGTGAGCCCGGTCACGCTCAACCACGTCGCGATCTCGATGGACCCGGCGGTTCTCGACGAGCGCGGCCGCGCCGACGTTCTGGCGTTCTACGGCGACGTCTTCGGATGGTCCGAGGGCGACAACACCGGCGAGCAGGGCAACCCGCTGATCCTGTACACCGGCGCCTTCGGCCAGTTCGTCTACCTGCTGCCGGCCGACCCGCCGCTCACGGCCCCGCCCCTCGACCATTTCGGCGTGCTCGTCGAATCGGTCGCCGACCTGGAGGCGATCGTCGCCCGGGCGAAGGCGTGGCAGGCCCGTGACGACCGGGTGCGCATCATCGACGTACACGACCGCACCACCCACGGCCCGACCCACGACTACGTGCTGACCAGCGCATATATCGGCTTCGTCCTGCCGCTGATGGTCGAACTTCAGCACCTCCTGCGGACCGAACGCACAGGTTGAGCACAGAATCCTTGCAACGCGCGGCGCCCGCGTGAAGGATGCCGTCGTAGGACGGTTGCCGCCGGGGTAACACTGGCGACGACAGTCGGACGGGGGGAGATCGATGATGACCGGCGCTACGCCGGACGTTGCAACGCGCCGAGGCGTTGTCATCGCCACCGAGAGGTCGGCGGGAAGCGTTCGCGCGCTCGCCGATTTGCGGGCGCGTTTCACCGGCTGTGACGTCGAGATGGTCTCCACGCGAGCGGTCGGGCGCCGGGCGCGCGACGCGCGCAAGGCCGGCGCCCCGTTTGTCGTCGTGGCCGGCGACGACCGTGCCATCCGGTCGGCGGCCGCGGAACTCGCGCACGGTGAGACCGCGCTGATTCCAGTCCCCGAAGGCGGCATCGCCGGCTTCGCGCAGACCATCGGGATCAACTCGCTCGACGATGCGGCGACAGCAGCCGGCGCGGCTCACCGCGAAGCGATCGATCTCGGCCGCGTCAACGACCAGAGCTTCGTCAACAACGCGAACGTTGGCGTCGGGCCGAGTGCGTCCTGGCGTGCCGTCGCCCGCGCCCTCGTCGCCGGACCGCGCCTCACGATCCGGCTCGACCGCCAGCTGGTCAGGGCCTGGTCCGTCTTCGTCGGCAACGGCTGTTACGACGTCGACATACGCGACGTCGAACACCGCGATGGTGTCGACGAACATCTTCTCGACGTGCGCATCGTCCGAGCGGCCCCGCGCTTTGCGCGCCTTCGTTACGCGCGCACACTCTCGCGTGGGCACGTCGAACCATTGATCGAACGGCGGACGTGCGGAACGATCACGATCGAACTTGCCGGCCGCGACACGATCGACGTCGCGCTCGACGGCGAAGACACGCGCCTGTCGACACCGTTGCGCTTCGAAAGCGACGCCGGCGCGCTCACAGTGATGCGACCGTAGCGCGAACGCGTTAGCGAACGAGTGCGGCGCGCCGAAGGTCGTAGACGTGCTGCAGCAGTGTGATCAATCCGTACTTGACTGACTCGCGGTTGCGCGCGTCGCAGTCGACGACCGGGATGTGATCGCTGACGCCGAGCGCGTCGCGCACTTCCGGAATCGGATAGCGGTAGGAACCGTCGAAATGGTTGACGCCGACGACAAACGGCGTGTTGCGCGCTTCGAAGTAGTCGAGCGCGACGAAACTGTCGGAGAGGCGCCGCGTGTCGGCCAGCACGACCGCGCCCAACGCGCCGTCGCACAAGTCGTCCCACATGAAGGCGAAGCGCTCCTGGCCGGGCGTGCCGAAGATGTACATCACGAGCGACTCGTCGACAGTGATGCGGCCGAAGTCCATCGCGACCGTGGTCGAAACCTTCGACTGGACTTTGCTCGTGTCGTCGACTCCGGCCGACTCGGTCGTCATCGCCGCTTCGGTGGTGAGCGGCGGGATCTCGGAAACCGCCGACACGAACGTGGTCTTGCCTACGCCGAAGCCGCCCGCGACAACGAGCTTGACCGACGTGACGCGGCGCGCCCGGCGGTGCTCGGCGTGCTCAGAGTGCCCGTACACGTTCGATCATCCTCGTGAGGGCCGAAAGCTCGATCTCGACCGGGTCGCTATAGGAAGTTTCGAGGCAGCCCGCCTCGACGAGATCACCGACGACCACCATCGCGACACCGAGCGGCATCCCCAGTTCGGCGGCAAGTTCGGCAATCGATCGTGGCTCCCAGCAGCAGTCGACGATGCGCGCATGCTCGAACGTGAGATGCGTTCTGTCGTTGTTCACCGTCTGCACCATCGTCTCGACGCGCAACGACGCGTCGTTCGTGCGCGTGCGACCACCGGTCATGACGAACGGTCGCACGAAGTCGTGCGCCGACGGCTGACGCGGGGGAAGTTCGTCGGTCACGCGGATTCGCCCACTTCGCTCACTGGACGACGGATTCCTTCAACTCGGCGACGAGCGCGGGCGTCAACGCTGCGCCGACGCGTTCAACGAGTATCTGCATCTGGTAGCCCACCCCGCCGATGTCGCAGCGGCGGTCGGCAACGACGCCGAGCGAACTTCCGTCCGAGACCGACGAGACGAAGAGGTATCCCTCGTTCATCGCGACGATCACTTGGTCGAGACCGCCGAGCGCGAAGCAGCGCGCGGTGCTCTCACCCAGACTCGTCATACCAGCGATGATCGCCGCGAGTTGTTCAGCACCCGCGCGCTCGAGCGAGCTCGACATCGCCATCAACAGACCGTCGGATGACACGGCAACCGCGTCGGTCACGCCCGCGGTCGTCTCCACGAAGTTCGACAACAACCAGTTGAAGTTGCGAACCTCGGTGCTGACCGCGCGGGTCTCCGCGTTTGTCATTGACTTCCCCTTCGGTCGTCGATCCCAGCCTCCTCACGCGCCCGTTCGGACGCTTCACGGAAGGCAGCGAAGAACGCAAAGCGTTCGTCGCCGTCGCTATTGGCTTGCGTATTCGCGTGCGCGAGCGCGGTTTCGTGCCCGTCGGACGGTCCCGATCCGTTCGCGGCGGGCTCGGCTGCGCCGACAGTCGCCGCAACCGCGGGGCCGCCGGGCGGGAAGCGCAGTGCACCGGCGCTTGCCGGCGCCGCGGGGGACGCCATCGGCGTACTGATCGCGTCCGGTTGCATCACGTTCGGCAGCGGAGGTGGCGCGCTCAGCGCCGGCGCCGCCTTCTTGTCGCGTGCCCACGGTGCCGACAAGCGCGAGGCGCGGCGGCCGCGCTTCGGCAACCGCTGCGGCAACAGGTCTTCCGACGCGGCGACCGAAGGCAACGCCGCCTCGGCCTCGGGCGCGCCAGTGACTGCGTCGACCGCGTGCGCGACCTCGGCGAATGCCGCGGCGCGATCGGGACCCGGCGCGACGGGGGGCGGGGCCGGCACCTGCGCAGCCGGCTGCGACTGCGTTTCCGGCGCCGCTTCCGGTTCGGGCGCGGGACGCGGCGCCGGCGTCGCGACCGCACGCAGGTCCGCGAAGGTGCCGACGCCCAGCCGGGGCCGGGCCGGCGGTTCCGGCGGCGCGACCTCGGCGACCGGTTCCGGCTGCGGCTCAGGCTCGGGCTGCGGCTCCGACTCGACGTGCGTCTCCGGCTCGGGCTGGGCTTCGCGCTCGGGCTGCGGCCACGCCGGCGGCGGGACGAGCGAGAGCGGCGGCGCGGGCGGATCGAGCACCGGCCCGGGCTCAGGCGCGGGCACGGTCGGCTCAGCCAGGACCACTTCGCGGCCCAACCGGTCGCCGCGGGTTCAGGCGCGGATGCCTCGTCGGGTTCGGGCATCGGCTCGGGTTCGGGCTCGGCCAGCGGCGGCACTGGGGCGAGCATCGGTTGCAACTGGGCGAGCAGCGGCACCGCCGCGGCCGCCGGCACGCCGGGCGCGTCATCGGCTTCGGCATCTGCGACCGGAGTCCGGCGCGGCAACGCCTGCACCGGCCGAGGCGTGTCGTCTTCGGCCTCGGGCGAGCGTTCGGGAACATCGGGAGCTGCTTGCTCGATTCCGATCACCGGGCCCGGCATCGAGATCGTCGCAGTGAGCCCGCCGCTCGGCGACGCCGACGAGATGCACCGACAATCCGTGCCGAGCCGCGAGTTGCGCGACGACGTAGTGACCGAGGAATCGGGACGGCGCGAACGTGTGCGGGTCGCGCGATGCGAGCAGCGCATTGGCCCGGTCGAGATCTTCGCCGGCATACCGATGCCAGTGTCGACGATCGTAAGGACGTACCCGTGGTCGTCACGCCGCCCGTAGACCTCGACATCTGATTGCGGGCGGCGAGAACGCGAGTGCGTTTTCGACAAGCTCGGCGATCGACGTGGCTGACGTCGACCGCCGCCGCACCATCGACGCGCGCGTCGTCGAGGTGGCGCATGCGCACCCGCTGGTAGCCCTCGACTTCGCCGAGCGCACCGCGCACGACGTCGCCGATGTCGACCGGCGCACTCCACGTGCGCGGGCGGTGCGAGACCGGCGAGCACGAGCAGCGATTCCGCGTTGCGGCGCATGCGCGTCGCGAGGTGGTCGAGCCGGAAGAGGTGTTCCAGCGTTTCCGGATCGGACTCGTCGTTTTCGAGTTGCGTGATGAACTCGAGTTGGCGAGACAGCAGGTTCTGGTTGCGACGACCGAGGTTGACGTACGCGTCGGCGACGTTGCGCACGCAAGCGGGCCTGTTCGACTGCGAGCGAGACCGCGCTGTCCTGCACCTTGTTGAGGGCGACCTCGACGTCGTGCACTTCGCCGCCCGCTTTCACGTGCACGGGCGTCGACCTCAGGAGGCTGGACGACTCTTCGTTGAGGGGCGTCTTCGAGGATCTGACTGCACCGCGCCGGGCAGGCTCTCCCCGGCCATCGCGACGGCCTGATCGGCCAGCGAACGCAGCGGCCGCGTGATCCAGCGGTTCGTCAGCCAGAGCATGGCGATCGCGAGCAGGACCGAAGCGATCGTGACCGCAATCCAGTCCTGCTCGGCACTCTTGGCTGCGCTCGTTAAGTGGTTCGCCCGCTGCGTCACGATCGATTCGACGGTGGAGAGCGCGCCGTGCGCAAGATCAGCAGGTCGGGCGGAAGCGCGAGAACCGCGGCAACTTTTGTGTGCCGCGGATCGGCCGCCGCGTGGTCGAGCTTCTGCACCGCCGCGACCCGGGCCGGTGCCGTCAACGCGGGCGTAAGCGCG
The DNA here is from genome assembly GCA_963841195.1 of uncultured Actinomycetes bacterium. Classification (GTDB taxonomy): domain Bacteria; phylum Actinomycetota; class Acidimicrobiia; order IMCC26256; family PALSA-610; genus CAWJBX01. The sequence continues at coordinate 159,391 of CAWJBX010000014.1, forward strand.
CTGGCGAACTCGTCGGTTGCCCGCACTTTCAGGTCGGCTTCGCCGCTCGCTCGTTGTCCCGCGAGTTGCTGAACTTGGGCGACGAGTGCGGGATCCTGCGAAATCGACGCGAGCACTGTTTCGATGACCATGCGCGATTCGAGGTCCGACTGCCGGTTCAGGGCGTTGAGCAGTTCCACGCCACTGCGCATTTGCGCGTCGCTGATCTGTGCCTCGGCCTGCTGGTCGGCGTTGAGCAACGTGTCGATCTGCGCGGAGTACTCGTCGTAGACGCCGGCTGCAGCCTTCGCGTTCGAAGACGAGACGTGCGAGCCGAGATCGTCGACCTTTCCGCGCACGTCTTTCAAGTTCGCGCCCACGCTTTGCAGTGCCGGAACGTAGTTGCCCTGCACGTTCTTCCCGAGCGCGTTGAGCGACGTGCGGAACGATCCGATGCGCGCGTTCGTGGTGTCGCGCGCGTCTTGCGAACTGCCGACGCCGAGGTACGCGGCTTGCTTCTGCAAGCCGAGCACGCGCAACGTTTCGTAGTCGCGCTCGGCGAGCAGGGCGGTCACCACGCCGCCTGGTCCCGTCGCCGACGTCGCGACGCCGGCTTGGCTCTTCACCTCGGCCGCAGTGTTGTACGCGCTGCGTACCTGCAGCGCGGCAAACGCCGCGAGCGCAGCGAGCGGCACGGCAAGCGTGGCCGCCAGCTTCGTCCTGATGGTCAACTTCCGTGTCACTTGCGGCCCCATATCGCCCGCGTCCGTCTCCGCTCCGCGCCCGGCGCCGGAGCGGGCCCGTGATGAGGGTTGTCGGCCACAGGAGCGAACTCCCTAAGTCGGATGTCACATTGAGTGGGCGCGCCGTCAAACGACTCAAGGTTCACACATCGTGACCGATGGATGCACTACGCAGGGAAACGCCTCATTTCTGCCCTGCGTGCCCATGCATTGCCTCAGGAGAAGCCCTCGCCTCGGCGGGGGCTTTCTCTTTCAGCTGCCCGCGGGCTCGATCAAGTCCGCCCGGTACTCGGGGTGCGCGGTCAGCCACGCCGACGCGCGGCGCATCGAGTCCTCGTTGTTCTTGTTGATGAACTTGTAGATCGGGCCTTCGAACCACTTGAACGGCGCCTTTTGGATGTTGTAGCGCTCGTCGAAGCGGAACATCGTGCGGTTCGGGCCGAGCGGTTCGAGCCGCACGTGACCGATCTGGTCGTTGCCGGGCGTGCGACGAGATCATCGTGTACGTGTAGCCGCGCTCGGGCTCGACGTCGGTGACGAGTTCGAGCGCCGAACCCTCGCGCCCGAAGCGGCATCTTGTAGATGACACGCCGCAAGCGCCCGTTGTGGTCGTCGTCGCCCGGGATACAGCACGTCGACGCGCTTCACCATCGGCGCGTAGTCGGTCCAGCGGTCGTAGTCCTGGAACAACGCCCAGATCCGGGCCGCCGAGTGCGGCATCTCGAACGAGTACCGGTGCTCGCGCATGGCGCGTCCTCCGTCGCGTCTATCGTGCGACGCGTGATCCTGCACGATCCGACGGTCGACGCGCACGATCTTCGAAGCGCGGACCGGCTGGGCGATCAAGCCCGAAGGCGCGTGCAAGGCCGACGTGTGCGTGCCGCTGCCGGCCGAAGTCGCGCGCCGCCGACGGCCGCCTCGACGTCGTCGGTGCTCGCCGACCGTCTCGGCATGCCGCTCGTCGCCGACGAAGCGCACGGGCTCATGGGCGCTCGGGCCCGAGACCGCGGTCGACGGGCCGCGTGCTCACAACCGCGGTCGCACCCGAAGCTCGAACTGCCCGACGCCGACGGCAATCCGTTCCGGCTTTCGAGCCTGCGCGGCCAGAAGGTGGTGCTCGTTTCGTGGGCGATCGTGGTGCGGCTGCCGCTTCGACCTGCCCGTGTGGCAACGAACTGCGCAACCGGCTCCACGACACGGGCGTCGAGGTCGTGACCGTCGCGCTCGACGTCGACGCCGACGACGCCCGGCCGTTCATCGAAAAGGCCGCAGCGCCGAGCATCCGTCGCTGATCGACGACGCGCACGTCACCGACGAGCTGTTCGGGTTCGTCAACGTGCCGAACGGCGTGTGGATCGACGAGGACGGGATGATCGTGCGGCCCGCGGAACCCGCGCATCCGGGTCACAACAAGTTCAACGAGTCGTTCCGCACGATCGACCTCGACACGTTGCCGCCCGAGATCGCGGACATGCTGCGAGAAGCGCGCAAGATCAGAGCGACCCCGAGCATCTACGTCGCGATGCTCGACGACTGGGTCGAGCACGGCGCCGACAGTCGGTACGCGCTCCCGCCCGACGAGGTGGTGCAGCGTTCGCAACCGCGCGGCGACAGCCGAGGCACCGCGGCCGCGGCAGAGTTCGAGCTCGGCCAGTACCTGCACCGCGCACGGCGAACACGCGGCCGCGATCCCCCACTGGCGCGAAGGCCCACCGGCTGTATCCGTCGAACTGGACGTACAAGCGCCAGGCGTGGAACTTCGAGGATCCCGATACGCCAAGGTCACACCGACACGTACGACAGCTCGTGGTTCGAGGACCTGAAAAAGATCGGCGCCGAGAACTACTACCCCGAGATCATCCCCTAATGACCCGTTCCGGCGTCCAAATCCTGCGGAGAGCGTGCCTTTTGGACGCCAGAAAGATTGGGTGAGGCCGACGTGGCGCGCATCAACGTTCCCGACGGGCCCGGCGGCGACGCCGCGATGGTGTGGTCGTTGCGCCCGGAGATGGCCGGCATGGTCGACCGCATGATCGCGACCGCGTACCAACGTTCGAAGCTGCCCGCAGCCGAGCGCGAACCCGCGCGCATGCGGATCGCACAGCTCAACGCGTGCGACGCGTGCGCAACGTTTCGGGCGCCGTCGGTGTTCGAAGCGGGCGTCGACGAGTCGGTCTACGAACACCTCGACGAGTGGCGCACCTGGCCCGGTTACACGGACCGGCAGCGACTGGCGATCGAGTACGCCGAACGCTTCGCGACCGACCACCGCGCCATCGACGACGAACTTTTCGCGCGCTTGCGCGCGCAGTTCGCCGACGACGAGATCCTCGACCTCACGTTGTGTTGCGCCGTCTTCCTCGGGCTTGGCCGTACGCTCGAAGTGCTCGGCATCACCGAGAACTGCCCGCTCGACATCTGAGCGATCTAAGCGTCGTAGAAGAACGGCTCGTGCAGCCCGACGATCGACTTCTCCCGATCGGTTTCCGCCCGTTCGATCGCTTCGGGCGATAACTGGTTCACATCGCGCGTCAGACGAAGACGTTGCGCGATGTCGCGGCGGCCGTAGTGCACTTGCAAGAAGTAACGGCCCCGACCGCCTTCGAGCGCGGGGGTACCGCGGTGCCACGCGTCGGAGACGAACATGCCGACGTCGCCGGCACGCGCCTCCATGAGAACCGGAGGCCGGCCGTCGTAGGTGAGATCGTCGCCGCCGTCCCACGGCGCCATCTGCCCGCTGCGGTGACTGCCGGGCACCACTGCGGTCGGGCCGTCGATCCGTTCGCAGTCCTGCAAGAAGACGTGCGTCGCGACCGCGAAGACCGGGTACGGAATTTCGTCGTGCCACGCAACGCCCTCCGGACGGGGCACGTGGGGCCCGGCGTCGGTGTGCCAGAGGCCGCCCTCGAACTCGGGTGGATTCACCCACGCGGTGTTGGCGATCACGTGACAGTCTTCGCCCAGCAATGGTTCGACGACGGCCAGCGTGCGCGGATGCGCGATCGCCGCTTGGCACGCGCCGCTGCGATTCAACATCTCGTAGCGGAACTGCTTGTAGTCGCCGCGGACCCGTTCGGCCGGATACCGCTCGAAAACGTCGTCGATCTCGGCGCGCAGTTGCGCGACCTCGTCGGCCGTGAACACCTGTTCCAACACGGCGTAACCGTCGCGTTCCAACTGCCCGCTCTCGGGCGGAACCTGGGCTCGGGTCTCGTCGAGGAGACCGACGTTCTTCATCACACGCCGGATCACGCCACTACCGTAACCCGCGATGGGACCGTTCGACCCGGGCTACGGCGCAATCGTCGAAACGCACGTGCGCATTGCCACATGGAATCTTTGGGGCCGGTACGGGCCGTGGGAAGCGCGCGGCCCGCACATTGTCGAGACGCTGCGGACGATCGACGCCGACATTCTCGCCCTGCAAGAAGTGTGGGACGCCGACGGCCGCAACCAGGCCGCCGAAATCGCCGACGCGCTCGGCTACGAATTTCACGTGTTCGCGCCCAACCTCGACTTCGATGGCGTTCGTTCCGGCAATGCCGTCGTGGCGCGCTGGCCGATCACCGCGTCCGAAGTGCGCGCGCTCCCCCGCAGCGCCGGCGACGCGCGCGACGACGAAGGCGAAGAACGGCTGTGCGTGTTCGCCGAGGTCGAAGGTCCGCGCGGCGCGATCCAGATGTATTGCGCGCACCTCAGTTGGCGCGACGACCACAGCGCGATCCGCCAAGCGCAAGTCGCCGAGATTTGCCGGCTCGTACGCGAGCGCAAGCCGCGCACGTTTCCCGCGGTGCTCTGCGGCGATCTCAACTCAGAACCGCAGAGCGACGAGTTGCGCATGCTCAGAGGCCTCGCGGCCGTACCGGTTCCCGGCGTGATGTTCCGCGACGCGTGGCTCGAGGCGAACGGCGAACGCGCGCTCGGCTACACCGCCGACAACGTCAACCCGTGGATCAGCGGGCTGCTCGGGCGCGACCAGCGCATCGACTACATCCTCGTCGGCACGCCCAAGCTGGGTGGCGTCGGCCACGTGCTCTCGGCGCGGCTCGCCGGCAACGAGCCCGTCGACGGTTGCTGGCCGTCAGATCACTTCGCGGTGGTTGCAGAGCTGCGTTACTAGCGCACGTCGCGCGCGACTTCACGCGGCGCGTCGACGCATTCGAGCGTCCACTCGACGAGGGCGCGGCTCCATTGCCGTCCGGCGTGCGCGCGCATCTCCTCCACCGCCTCCTCGAACGACAACGCTTCGCGATACGGACGCGGTTCGGTGAGCGTGTCCCACGCGTCGCACACGCCGACGAGCGCAACCGTGAGCGGAATCTGTTGCGCCGAACACCTGTCGGGATAGCCGGTGCCGTCGAAGCGTTCGTGATGCCAGCGCGCGAACGGAACGAGCGGCGAAAGACCGGCGACCGATGCGAGCCACCGGCCACCGACCTCGGTGTGCTCGCAGATCTGGGCTCGTTCGGCGTCGTCGAGCGACGCGGGCTTGTCGAGCAGCGACCGGCGCACGTTGAGTTCGCCGATGTCGTGCACGAGTGCACCCCAATAGACCTCGGCAACGGCCTGCGCCGGGAGCTTGGCGTGGCGCGCGACCTGCACGGAGAGCGCCGCGACGCGGCGCGAGTGCTCGAACGTCGAAGGTCGCATCCGTTCGAGCTGGGCCGCCACAGTCGCGGCTCGCTGCTCGGCCTCGCGCGAGAGCGTCCGCTGCTCATATCTCACTGAGTGTGCATCGGTGGCCCGCCCGTGCCGCCTTGAGCGGAAACCGGCTCGAACGGACTAGGGCTGGAGGAGCTTTCCGATCCGGCGCGATGCGACGCGCACGCCGATCCAGCCCATGACCAGCAGGTACAGCGCGTGCCCGAGCACGGCCCAGCTCATGTCGCCGAGGATCAGGGCCCGTTCCATCGCGACGCCCTGGTACAGCGGGGTGCACCGGACGATGAGCTGCAGACCGGCGGGATACTGCTCGAGCGGGAAGAACGTCGCCGAGAACAAGAACATCGGGATCAGGATCATGTTCACGTAGTCGAAGTCGACGAACGACCGCATGAACGTGCTGCCACCGAGGCCGGCGCCCGCAAACGCGTACCCGATGAGCACTGCGGCCGGAACGGCGAGCAGCGCCCACCACGAGCGAACGTCGCCGAACAACGCGATCGTGACGAGGAACGCCGTGCTGTAGATCGCGCCCCGCATCAGCGCCCACGTGACTTCACCGTTCGCAACGTCGGAGGTGCTGCGCGGCGTCGCAAGGATCGCGTCGTAGGTGTGCGAATACTTGTACTTCACGAAGAAGTTGAAGGTTGTATCGATGACCGCGCCGTTCATCGCCGACGTTGCGAGCAACCCCGACGCGACGAACTCTTGGTAGCTCACCACCTGGCCGCCGACGTGAATGTCGCCGACGAGCTTGCCGACCCCGATACCGATCGACAACAGGAACAAGAGCGGTTCGAGCAGGCCCGACGCGAAGATGTACCACTGGCGCCGGTAGGCGAGCACGTTGCGTTCGACCAACCGCCACGCGCCGCGCATGCGGAACTGCGGCACGATCCGGAGCGGGGGTGCTTCGGCCTTCACGAGTGCAACCTTCGGTTGAACCGGCGAACTCCCCACCACGATCCGGCCGCGATGCACGCGACGAGGAACGCGATGTGCGCCACGATCGCGAGCGCGTTGCCCGTGCCGGTTGTGGCGTCACGCGCCAGTTCGACGCCGTGCCACAACGGCGACAGCATTGCGAGCGGCTGCAACGCGCTCGGCAACTGGCTGATCGGGAAGAACGTGCCCGAGAACAAGAACAGCGGCAGCACGGCCAATCGCATGATCATCGGAAACGCGACGTCGGTTTCCTGCATGATCGAGAACGCGGCGATCGGCGCCGCGAACGCCGCCGCAGTCAGCGACGCCGCGGGAATCGCGAGGACGCCCCACCACGACGGGATCGCACCGATGAGCGCGGCAACGAGCAAGAACGCCGACGATCCGATCGTGGCGCGGATCGCGGTCCACATCACGAATCCGCCGAAGATCTGGCCGGCTTCGATCGGCGTGGAGATCACGCCTTCGTAGAAACGCATCCACTTCACGCCCGCGAGCACGGGCCACATCGATTCGCCCGCCGCGAGCTGCATCGCGCTCGCGACGAGCAAGCCGGGTGCGACGAACTCGAGATACGTGAGGCCGTTCACCGAACCGGAATGCGCGTCGACGAGCTTGCCGAGCCCCACTCCCATCGCCGCGAGGTACAGCGCCGGTTGCACGAACGTCGTGAACGCGAGGCCGCGCCACAGCTTCATCCACACCCGGTATTCGCGCTCGACGACGCGGAGCATGGGCGGCGTCGCCATCGTCAGCCCTCGTCGAGTGAGCGGCCGGTGAGCATCAAGAACACGTCTTCGAGGCTGGCGCGCCGCACCAACACCGAACTCGGGTCGAACCCGTGGGCCGTGACGCCCGCAACCGTGCCGTCGCCGTCGTTCGTATAGAGCAACACGCGATCGGCGAGCGGCTCGACGCGTTCGGCGAATTTGCCGACCTTCGCCGCTACTTCGTCGCGATCGACCGACAGCGGGAACCGGACCTCGACCACCTCACGCGTGACGTAGTTGCTGATCAAGTCGCGGGGCGATCCAACGGCGACGATGTGGGCCTGGTCCATGACGACGAGCCGGTCGCACAGCTGCTCGGCTTCATCCATGTAATGGGTGGTGAGGACCAGCGTGACGCCTTCGCGTTTGAGTTGATACAGCCGGTCCCACAAGAGGTGGCGCGCCTGCGGGTCGAGACCGGTCGTCGGTTCGTCGAGCAGGATCAGCTCGGGCTGGTTGACCAGGGCGCGCGCGATCGTGAGCCGCCGCTTCATCCCGCCCGACAGCGGATCGACCTTCGAGTCGCGACGGTCGGCGAGCTGCACGAATTCGAGCAGCTCGGCCGCTCGTTCCCGGATGAGCGGGCGCGGCATGTCGAAGTAACGCCCGTAAATCATCATGTTGTCCCAGACGGTCAACTCGGTATCGAGATTGTCTTCCTGGGGAACGACGCCGAGCCGAGCCCGGATGCGCGCACCATCGGTGCGGGGATCCATGCCGAGCACCTGCAGCTCGCCGCCCGAGCGCGGCGAGACGCAACCGATCATCCGCATCGTCGAGGTCTTGCCCGCGCCGTTCGGCCCCAAGAAGCCGAACGACTCGCCGGGTTCGATCGCGAAGTCGACGCCGTCGACGGCAACAAAGCTGCCGAACCGCTTCTCCAGCGCGCGCGCTTCGACCATCGGAGCCACGGCGATCGACGCTACCAACCGGCTCGGACACCGCCCGTTCGATTTTGTCACCGGAGAAGTGGAAAAGTTGGCGCTATGCCCACTGCCGTGCGCGTCCTCGACGCGAACCCCGCCGCCACGCTCGCCGACTACGTCGCCGCCGGCGGCGGCACCGCGCTCACGAATGCACGCGAGCTCGGCGCCGACGCCGTCATCGCGAACGTGCGCACCGCCGGCGTGCGGGGCCGCGGCGGCGCCGGATTCCCGACCGGGATCAAATGGCAGACGGTCGCCGCCAACCACTCACCGACCGAACCGTCTTCGGTCGTGGTGAACGCGGCCGAGGGCGAGCCCGGCTCGTTCAAGGACCGCGAGATCATCCTCCGCAACCCGTACCGCGTGCTCGAAGGCGCGCTGATCGGCGCGTACGCAGTCGGTGCCGACAAAGTGATCGTCGGCATGAAGCGCAATGCCACGCGCCCGATCGCGCGCATGCGCGCCGCGATCGCCGAGGTCGAAGCGGCGAAGTGGAACGAAGGCGTCGAGATCTTGCTCGTCGAGGGGCCGCCCGAATATCTCCTCGGCGAAGAGACCGGTTTGCTCGAAGTCATCGACGGCCGTTCACCGTTCCCGCGCATCGATCCGCCGTACCGGCGCGGAGTCGACGAGATCGTCGAACACGACGACGACGTCGAAACGAAGAGTTCGTCGTCGGCCCACGTCGAGCTCGCGGGCCCGGGCGGACACAACGAAGCACCGCCCACACTCGTCGACAACGTCGAGACGCTCGCGCACGTCACGCTGATCTTGCAGCACGGGGTCGACTGGTTCCGCGCGGTCGGCACGGACGACTCGCCGGGCACGTTCGTGTGCACGGTGACCGGCGCGACCGAACGCGCGGGAGTCGGTGAGCTCGAGATGGGCACCACGCTGCGGGAAGCCATCGAACTCGTCGGCGGCGGCGTGCGCGCCGGACACACGATCAGCGCAGTCCTGCAAGGTGTTTCGGCGCGCGTCATCAGCGGCGACCAGCTCGACACGCCGTGCACGTGGGAAGACATGCAAGCGATCAACTCCGGTTTGGGCGCGGCCGCGTTCATCGTGTTCGACGAGACGAGCGACGCGGTGACGATTGCCGCGGCCGTCGCGCGTTTTCTTGGTGTCGAGTCGTGCGGGCAATGCACGCCGTGCAAACAAGACGGCCTCGCGATCTCCGACTCGCTGGCACGCTTGTGCGCCGGCGAACCTGAACCGCGCGACCTCGACACGATCCGCCGGCGGCTCGAGACCGTCGCCGACAGCGCGCGCTGTTCACTCGCGACGCAACAGCAAGACGTCGTCGGCAGCATCTTCGACGCGCACACTGAGGCGTTCGAAAAGCGCGCTCGCAAGGAATGCCAGCCCGACGACATCGCGGTCGTGCTCCCGCTGCTCGACCTGCAAAACGGCGCGGCCGTCGTCGACGCCGAACAACTCCGGAAGCAGCCCGACTGGACGTTTTCGGAACATTGGTCGGGTCAGGCCCCGGCCGACCGCCTCGACGATCACCGCGCGCACGAACAACTCTGAGTGACACGTCCAGCACAGGCGGCGGCTGTACGAATATGTCCCGTCGCAAGTGGTAATCGTGTAACCGTGAGTTCGCTGGGGCGCTCGAGCTAGTCATGGTTGCCGCGGCGCCGCTGGCGCTGCCGCGGCCCCGCCGGGGTCGCGCGCGCGGCTTCGAGGGCTGGCCCAGCCTGCTCACCGCGTTCGCGATCGCGGGCGCGCTCGCGTTGGTTGCCGTGCTGCTCGGCTGGCGCGGCTCCGACCTTCCCGCGCAGGTCTTCCGCAGCGAGTTGTTCCGCCAAGACGGTTTCGTCGTTTGGAACAGCCAGTGGTTCGGCGGCCACGACGCTGCTCGGCTACAGCGTGATCGCGCCGGCGATCAGCGCGCCGATCGGGCCGCTCGCGCTCGGCGCAGTGAGCGGCATCGATCGTCGGCGTTCCTGTTCGAACGCATCCTGCGCTTCTCGTTCGGGTCGCGTCGCGTGGCTCGGGAGCCTCTGGTTCGCGCTCGGCACGCGTGATCAATCTCATCGTCGGACGCACCACGTACGCGTTCGGCGTCGCGCTCGCGCTCGCCGCGATCTACGCGCTGCAGCACCGCAACGGTCGGTGCTCGCGGTCGCGTTCGCGGTGTTGTGCTCGCTCGCGAGCCCGCTCGCGGGTTGCTTCCTCGCGATCGTCGCGGTGGCGTGGGCACTCGGCACGAGCGCGAAGCAGCGCGCAACCTGCGCTCGCGTCCTCGCCGGCGGCACTCGCTGCCGATCGCCGCGATCACGGTGCTGTTCCCGACCGCGGGCAACGAGCCGTACGAACCGTGGGCGCTCGATCTGGGACCTCGTGCCTGTGCCGCGATCGTCGCGATCGCACTGCTGGCGCTACGCCAGCCGCGCGCTGGGGCGCGGCGTGCTTCGCGCTGCGTCGCGATCGGTTCGTTCGTCGTTCCGACCGCGCTCGGCGGCAACGTCAGCCGTCTCGACCAGTACGTCGCCGGGCCGCTCCTCGCGTGCACGCTGCTCCCCCGCCGGCGCCTCGCTGCTCGCCGTCGCTCGCGATCCCGCTGCTCGATCTGGCAGTGGTTCCCGGCCGTCGACGGCATCGCGTTCGCGCGCACCGACCCGTCGACGCACGCGGCCTACTACACGCCGGTCGCTCGTCGTACCTCGGCAGTCGCAGATCGGCGCCGATCGGCCGGGTCGAGATCCCGTCGACGTACCGGCACTGGGAAGCCGCGTACGCGGCGCCGCACATTGCTGCTCGCGCGCGGCTGGGAACGCCAGCTCGACATCGCGTACAACCCGATCTTCTACAACGCACCGCTCACCGCCGCGACGTACCACACGTGGCTGCACGCGAACGGCGTGAAGTACGTCGCGCTGCCCGACGCGCGCCTCGACGACTCGTCGCTCGGCGAGCGCGCGCTCATCACGAGCGGGCTCCCGTATCTGCACGAGGTCTGGCACAACGCGCACTGGCACGGTCTGGCAGCGTCGACGACTTCACCGGTCTGGTCGACGGGCCCGCGACGCTGCAGTCGATGTCGCCCGACCGTGTGACGCTGCGACGTCACCGGCACCGACGACCTCGTGGTGCGCGTACGCGCGACGAGTCACTGGTCGGTGCACGCCGGCGGTTGCGCCGACTCGACCGACGACGGCTGGACGCGTGCTCCACGACCTGCCGCTCGGCACGTCGACGCTCACCCAGTCGCTCGCCGGGAACGCCCTGCCCCGACTGATCTGAGCCGTCGAGCGGTCGCGTCGCACGTGAGTCAGTGTGACGTGTAGTCGATCTCCGGCGCGCCCTTGACCGCGACCGCGAAGCAGAAGCAGTGGATCGCGCCGCCGCCGGTCGGGCGCAGGCTGTGCACGAGGTCGGGCGGGATGTAGACGAGGTCGCCGGGCGCGACGTCGCGGTCTTCGCCGTCGATCGTCATGACGCCCCGGCCCGACATCACGAAATAGAACTCGTGCGTCGGGTGCGAGTGCGGGTACACGTACCCGCCGTTCGCGACCTCGAACTCGTTGACGAGCTCGAGGTGACCGCCGTCGGTCAGCTGCCTTCATCTCACGCGGGTGCACGAGGTACCACACCGGCACCGTGCCGTTGTGCTCGACCTCCGGCTCGACATCGACGATCGATCGCACGTCCATTTCCGGGCTCCTCGTTCGGTCCGGCCACAGCGCAGCATCGCGGCGCGGAGGCGGCACGTCAATCCGGCGCACCCACCGGCCAATACTCTTCGCCGTGCATCGGACCCGGATCCGCGCGGGGATCGCGCTCGTCGTCGCGCTCGCGGTCGGCGGCGCCGTCGCGATCTCGCGCGCACGATTCCGTCGAGCGGCACGACGCACGATCCGCGCCGCCGGCGCCACGCCGACGTCCGACCGCGCGACGCCCGAGTCCACCACGCCCGCGACGCGACCACCGACCGCGACCCCGCCGACCACCACCACGACGATCCCGCACAACCCGGCCGACGACTTCACGCTCACCCAGGTGACGACGATCAACGGCCGGATCTCGCCGAAGTCGGTCGACGCGACCGACACCGGGCTCGTGTTCGCGCAGAACATGATGTACCGGCACACGATGACGGTGTACGACGCCGGCATCGCGGCTCGCTCGTGAAGACGATCCCCGACAGCGTCGACCTCGCGCAGTTCGGGATCACCGGCCATCCCGGGCATCTCGCGCGGCGCGCCCGTCGAGGCGGCGGTCGACCACGCGCACAAGTACATGTTCGCGACCAACTACTCGATGTACGGCGCGAACTTCGGCCCCGAAGGCTCCGACAACTGCAGCGGCCCGGGCGGGCTGAGCCCGAGCTACGTGTACCGCGTCGAGCCTGAAGACGCTCGCGATCGACAAGGTCGGCCAGGTCGGCATGGTGCCGAAGTACGTCGCGGTCACGCCCGACGACAAGTACGTGCTCGTCAGCAACTGGTGCAGCTACGACCTCAGCATCCTCGACTACAACACGCTGCACGAGGTGCAAGCGCATCCACCTCGGCGCCTACCCGCGCGGTATCGCGATCGACGGCGCGAAGCACGTCGCGTACGTCGCGGTGATGGGCTCGTTCGACGTCGCCCGCATCGACCTCTCGACACGTTCTCGCTGTCGTACTTCCGCGGCGTCGGCAACTCACCGCGCCATCTCGTGCTCTCGAACGACGGCACGCGCCTGTTCGTCACGCTGAACGGCGACAACCGCGTCGTCGTCGGTCAACACCGCGACCGGGCAGGTGGTCGCGCGCACCGCGACCGGCTCGCAACCGCGGAGCATGGCGATCTCGTCCGACGGTCAGGCGCTGTACGTCGTGAACTACGCGTCGAACACGGTGTCGATCCTGAAGTCGTCCGACCTGAGCGTCGTGCGCACGTTCCCGGTGCCCGACCATCCGATCGGCATCGCGTACGAACCGATCGCAGCACCGGGTGTGGGTCGCGTGTTACAGCGGCGCGATCCTCGTCTACGACGCGTGAGCGCGTCGCGCGCGAGGTACGCCTCGCCGCGCGGCGACAGCCGGTAGCCGACGCTCGAGACTGATCGTCAGGCCGAGGTTCTTCAGCTTGCGCACGTCGAGCTTGAACGGCTGCGTCTCGCGTCCGAACTCCTCGCGCGCGAGATCGGCGGCGCGCACGGCCGGGCCGTTCCGCGATCACTTCGAGCACCGCGCGCGTCCACGGTCCGTGCGAACTGGCGCGGTCGAGCCGTTCGAGCCGGCGCGTGAGTTCCGTGATCTCCGCGGACGACATTGCGGCGGTCGCCGCGAGCGTGTCGCGTTCGTCGGGACCGTCGACGGCGTGGAAACGAATGCGGTAGGTCGGAAGGTCGTCGGCACCGCGCAGCTCCGCCAAGAGTTCGGCGCGCGACGCGAACCCGGCTCGGCGCGCATCCGCGTTCGTGATCCGGTTCGGATCGACGACGTCGACCTCGTCGACTTCGATGCGGCCGGCCGCCGTGCGGTAGCGATGGCCGGCGACGACTTGGCAGCGCTTCCACCGGCGGAATGTCAAGGTGATGTCACCTTGAGTGATGCCGTCGCGAAAGCGCATCGGCATCAACATGGACCCAGCGTACGTGTCAACACGACCGCCACAGCCATCTCGCCTGATCCTTACCTGATCTGAAGACGGTTCCGAACTGGCCTGGCGATCATGCCGGACATGGCTACTTCCCGCGATCAGAGACTGTCTCGAGAACGAGGCCGCCAGCGTGTCGGCCTGATCACGCGGTGGACCGCGGGTCTCGCCGCAGCCTGCACCGCCGTGTTCGCCGGGCTCGCAAGTACGAAACACCACACCACGGCGACGCGCGCGTCGAGTGCGACGACCTCGAACTCCACGGCCACGACGACCCCAACAACGACTCCGACGACATCCGGTTCGAGTGACAGCTCGAGCAACTCGTCCTCGAGCTCGGATCAAAGCTCGCCCCTCCAGTCGACGAACGTCTCGGGCTCGAACAGCTCCTCGGCCAACGCGGTGTCAGGCGCGTCGTGATGCTGGCCGCAACGTCGTCGTCGACATCGGCGCTGTGGTATCTCGCACGCGGCACCGGCATCGTGACGGTCGTACTGTTGAGCGCGACGGTCGCGCTCGGCATCGTGACAACGATGCGCTGGAGCACTTCCGAGTGGCCCCGCTTCGTCGTGGCCGCGCTCCACAAGAACATCTCATTGCTGGCCGTCGTGTTCCTCGGTATTCACATCGCCACGACGTTGCTTGATCCGGTGTCTCCCGTCCACTTGTTCAACGCGATCGTCCCCTTCACCGGCACCTATCGCGCCTTCGGTGTCGGGCTCGGTGTGGTCGCGTTCGATCTCCTCGCCGCGTTGATCGTGACCAGCTTGCTGCGCCCCCACATCAGCTATCGGGTCTGGCGCGCTGTGCATTGGAGCGCATACGCGTGCTGGCCGATCGCAATCTGGCACGGGCTCCGAGCGGGTTCTGACGCGAATACCGGTTGGGCCCAACTCATCTACGCGGTGTGCGCAGGCCTCGTATTCGCCGCGGCGCTGTGGCGCATTGCGATCCCGGTGCCCAAGCGCACTGCGAGCGCGCCCCTCACCGGAGCGGCGCGATGACCGCGGCACCCGTCGCTGATCTCATGCCGACGATGATCGGCGATCCGCCGAGCGCCCATCTCGCCGAGCATGTCGCGCGGTTCGGGATGCTCCCCCTCCCGGGTCACGACCTGATCGGTGAAGTCGATCGCGCGGGCTTGCTCGGTCGGGGCGGCGCCGGTTTCCCGACCGCGAAGAAGCTCGACGCCGTGCGCCGCAACGGACGTCGACGCGGCGCGCTCGTCGTCGCGAACGGCACCGAAGGCGAGCCGCTGAGCGAGAAAGACAAGACGCTGCTCGTGCACGCGCCGCACCTCGTGTTCGACGGCATCGTCACCGCCGCGCAGGCAGTCGGCGCGCACGAAGCGGTCTGCTGTTACGAGCGGTCATCGCTTCCGGTGCACCACGCGCTCACCCGCGCGCTCGCGCAACGGCAAGCGGCGGGCGCCGACCCGGTGAACATCCGGCTTGCCGCCACTCCTTCTCGATATGTCGCGGGCGAAGAGTCTGCGCTGGTGCACTGGTTGAACGGCGGTGAAGCCAAGCCCGTCTTCTCGTCGACGCGTCCGTTCGAGCGTGGTGTGGACCGGATGGCGACCCTGGTCGACAACGTGGAAACCCTCGCGGACATCGCGCTCATCGCTCGCTACGGCGCGACGACGTGGCGCGCCCAGTCGGAATACCTCCTCACGATCAAGGGCTCAGTAGCGCGGCCCGGCGTGTATGCCGTTGCACGCGGCTCGACGCTTCGCTCGGCGCTACGCAACGCCGGCGCGAACCACGTCCGCGGCGTCCTCGTCGGTGGTTACTTCGGCACGTGGCTGACATCGCAACAAGCCGCGATGGCTGTGCTCGATCCCGACGAGCTGCGCGCGTTCGGCGCGTCCATGGGGTGCGGAGCTCTCGCGGTGCTTGGCACCGACGCATGCCCACTTGCTGAGATCGCGCGCGTCGCCCGCTGGTTCGCCGGCCAATCGGCCGGTCAGTGCGGCCCGTGCGTGTTCGGCCTCCCGGCTATCGCCGACGCACTCGAGTTCATCGGACGCGGTGCCGATCGCGACGGTCGCGCCGAAGCCGACCTTCGGCGGTGGCTTGCGATGGTCGAAGGCCGCGGCGCCTGCAAGTTGCCCGACGGTGCGGTTCGTTTTGTGCGCAGCGCGCTCGCGGTCTTCGGCGATCACGTTGCCGAACACCGGATCGGTTCGTGCGCATTGGTCCACGCGCCCGCCGTTCTTCCCGTCCCGACGTCACCCCTGGAATGGCGATGAAGAAACAGCTGCGCGTGCGCGTAAACCCGATCACCTGCGACGCGCACGGCCTGTGCGCGGAACTGTTTCCGGAACGGATCACGCTCGACGACTGGGGCTATCCGATCATCAGTATCGAGGCGATCCCGACCAAGCTCGAAGAGCACGCGTGGCGTGCCGCGGCCGCCTGCCCGACGCTTGCCTTGCTGATCGAGCGCACCCCGAGCGTGTGATGGCAGACTCCGCGCCGTGCGCGGGATCTCAATCGCAATAGCGCTCGTTCTGGTTACTGCCGCGTGCAGCAGCTCGGGCAGCTCGCACGCGCAAGTCCCGACGACCACAACAACGCAAGCCGCGCCGACGCCGTCACGCGTCGCGTGGACCGCGCTCGCGAACCCGATGCTGAAGCGACCCGACACTGCCGTCAAAGATCCCGCGCTCGTCGCGTTCGACGGCGGTTGGGTCGCGCTCTATAGCGAGGTCGACACGCACGGAACCTGGCGTATCGGCATCGCACGGAGCACCGACCTCACGGAGTGGGCCGACTTCACGACAATGACGCACGATCCGACGACGCAAGGCGAAGCGTCGCCCGATGTCGTGCGCGCGCCGAACGGACAATACGTCGTCACCTATCAGTCGTTCCCGCACGACCGCGACGGCGACCAAGCGAAGCTCTATGCGCGCACCACCACCGACTTTCGCACGTTCTCACCGCCGATCCATCTCGCCGCGACAGTGCACGCCGCACCCGACGATCGCCTCATCGACGCCGCGCTGGCGTGGACACCGGCCGGGCTGCTGCTCGGCTACAAGGTCGGCTCGACTGCCGCCAACGCGACCCAGCACTTCGAGATCGCGCGTTCAACCACCGGAACGCTGCAAGGTCCGTGGGAACTCGTCGGCCGGCCGAACATCGTCGTCTACAACGACACGATCGAGAACTATCAATTCATCGAGATCGACGGCACGTGGATGCTGCTGGGCGCAAGCAACGCGTTCGACCGTCCCGAGCTGTTTCATCTCGTCGGGAACCCGAGCGATCCGAAAGGCTGGCTCGACTGGTCGAGCGCACGCGAGCTGAAGGTGCCGCTCGAGTCGTGGAACACGGGAACGGGCATCACCGGCGTCACGTACGAGCACGCGAACTGCGCATACATCGTCGACCACCGGCGGGTCGACGGCCACTTCTATCTCGTCTACTCCGATTCCAACGAGAAGACCACGTTCGGCGGCGAAGGCCACGCGGTGATCGCCGTCGCTCGCAGCACCGATCTCGTCCATTGGAGCGTGCCGCCGCACTAACGGCATGATCCCTCTATGCGCTTCAGCTACGCCGAGACGTTTTGCGATCCCACGTTCCTTGCTCCCCTGGCTCGGGAAGCCGAAGCGAGCGGGTACGACTCGTTCGTCGTGCCCGACAGCGTGCTCTTTCCCGCCGAATCCGACACGCAAGTATCCGTACACGGCCGACGGCGACCGCGCCTTCCTCGAGGACAAGCCGATCATCGAACCGTTCGCGCTGATTCCGTTCTTGGCCGCGCAGACGTCGCGCATCCGCTTTACAACCTTCGTCTTGAAGCTCGCGATCCGACCGGCAGTCCTCGTCGCGAAGCAAGCCGCAAGCGTTGCCGTGATGAGCGAGAACCGCCTGCGCTTGGGCGTCGGCATCAGCCCGTGGCCCGAAGACTTCGACGCGATGGATGTGCCGTGGGAGAAGCGCGGCGTCCGCATGGACGAAGACATCGACATCGTGCGCGGCCTCTGCGCCGGCGGCTGGTTCGAATACAACGGCGAAGTCGTGCAACTCGACCGCTGCAAGATCTCACCGGTGCCTGATCAGCCAATTCCGATTCTCGTCGGCGGGCACGCCGCACCCGCGCTCCGCCGCGCCGCGTTGCGCGGTGACGGTTGGATCCACGCGGGCGGCGATCCCGCGGAGCTCGGCACGATGCTCGAGAAGCTGCGAGCGTTGCGCGCCGAGTACGGGCGCGAGGGTCCGTTCGAGATTCACGTGATCTCGATGGACGCGTTCTCCGTCGACGGCGCACGCCGGCTCGAAGACTTGGGCGTCACCGACGCGATCGTCGGCTTCCGTTGGCCGTACGTCCAGGGTCCCGACACCCAGCCGTTACAAGAGAAGCTCGACGCGCTCCGCCACTTCGCCGACTCGGTAATCGCCAAGGTCTGAACTTTCCCGGGTTTTGGAGCAGTCAGGCGACCGTCATTGTCACCGCGCTGCTCCAAAACCTAAGGTCCCGCGCATGAAGTTCGCGATGTTCTACGAGATCCCGGTTCCCAAGCCGTGGACGCCGGGCCAAGAACACCAGGCCTACAAGGACACGATCGAGCAAGTGAAGCTCGGCGACCGCATGGGCTTTCATTCGTTCTGGACCGTCGAGCACCACTTCCTCGACGAGTACTCGCACTGTTCGAATCCTGAAGTGTTGTACGGCCACATCGCCGCGGTCACCGAGAACATCCGCATTGGCTACGGCGTGCGCCTGTTGCCGAAGCCGTACAACCATCCGATCCGCACCGCGGAAAGCGTCGCGGTGCTCGATCTGGTGTAGCGACGGCCGCGTCGAGTTCGGCACCGGCCGCTCGTCGACGCGCGCCGAGATCGAAGGCTTCGGCATCGACCCGCACGAGACGCGTGCGATGTGGGACGAAGCGTTGCAGCACATCGTCGGCATCTGGACCAACGACGAGTACAGCTTCGACGGGCAAGTACTGGTCGATGCCGCCGCGCCGCGTGCACCCGAAGCCGATGCAGACAGCCGCACCCGCCGATCTGGGGCGCGACGTCGAGCCTCGAAGGCCACTACGAAGTCGGCGTGCGCGGCCTCGGCTTGTTGTCGTTCACGGTGGGGCTACCACCGGAAACGCTCGGCGAACGCATCGACAACTACCGGCGCGGCCAAAACGACTGCAAGGAACCGGTCGGCAAGTTCGTCAACAACACGGCCGCGACGTTCACGATGGTGCACTGCAACGAGTCGAACGAAAAGGCGCGCGCCGTCGCCGAAGAATCGTTCGTGTGGTATCCGAAGACGGCGGGCCACTCGATCGCGACGCTTGCGGAGTGGATGGAAAGCCGCGGCCAGGATCTCGGCAACTACGCGTACGCGGGCGAGGCGGCCAAGGGCGAGCAAGAGGGTTTCTTCGACCACATCACGATGGACTACATCTGGGACAGTGGGTCGGGCATCGTCGGCGATCCCGACCGTTGCATCGAGATGTGCAAGCGCTACGAAGCTGTCGGTTGCGAGCTCTTGTTCTGCTTGTTGAACCCGTACAAGATCCCACACGTTGAAGTCATGAAGTCGATCGAGCTGATGGGTAAATACGTGATCCCCGAACTGGACCGGTGACGAGATGGAACTGAACGAGATCGTTGCGGCCTACGGCGCGTCGTGGAACGAGCCCGACGACGCGAAGCGCCAAAAGTTGCTCGCACAAGCGTGGGCCGACGACGCCATATACCAAGATCCGATGGGGCGGGCCGAGGGCCGCGACGCGCTTGTCGCCCACATCGGCGGGTTTCACCAGATGATGCCGGGGAACACGATCGAGATGACCAGTGGCGTCGACACGTACGGAACCGCATTTCGGTTCGCGTGGGAGATGCGCGACGCCGACGGCAATGTCGCCGTCGAAGGCATCGACTTCGGAACGATCGCGCCCGACGGACGCGTCGCGAGCATCACCGGATTCTTCGGCCCGTTCCCCGACCTGCCCTGAGGTGAAGGCGTGCTGCTCGACGGCATCAACCACATCGGCCTGATCACCGACGACATCGATCGCTTCCTCGAGTTCTACGAAGGCGTCTTCGAAGTAAGCGTCGACGGCGTCGAGCACGCGCCGTTCGGCACGTTGACATTCATGAGCATCGGTCCGCACACCGAACTCAACGTGTTTCACCTCGACGACGACCACAAGCTCGAACTCACGCGCGGCTCGATGTTCACGCACGGTCCCGTCGATCACATGGGCCTGCAAGCGAAGTCGAAGGAATCGTTCGACGAGATCCGGCGCCGGCTGATGGCGCGCGGCGCGACCGACGGCTTCGTCACCGACTTCGGAAGCGCGTACAGCCTCTTCTTCCGCGACCCCGATGGCCTGGAGTGCGAAGTCCTGCTGCCGCTCGATCACCCCGGACCGGGGAATCCGCCCGGCACGCCCGCGGCGGGTTACGAGGTCGGCGTTCCCTAGGAACGACAACGCCGGTTCGAGCGTCTGGTGGAGAACGCCCGGACGCGGTGACCAGTGTGGCTGAAGTTCGGTTGCGTGGCTGATGTTGTTGTTGTCATGCTTTTCGCCGCGGGGCAAAGCGTCCGAACCTTTGCAAAGGACCAGGCATGCGACGCATCCGTCCAGGCCGGATCGGCCTCCTTGCACTGTTCGTTGGTCTGCTCGCGTCGGCCGCGCCCGCGGTGTCCGGCCACGCGGCGACCGTCGCGCGCGACATCAGCTTTCCGCAGTGCGGTGCCGCGCTGCCCACGGCGTCGACGTCGCGGTTCGGCGTGATCGGCGCCAACAACGGATCGACCTTCTCGACGAACCCGTGTCTCGCCGGTGAACTGCGCTGGGCGAAGACGCTGCCCGAGGCACCCGGCTTCTACGCGAACACGGGCAACCCCGGTCCGGCGCGCACGAGCCATTGGCCGCTCGGGCAGCTTGCGCCGCGCGTGTGCGGCGCGTGGGATGCGAACTCGTCCAACTGTTCGTACGACTACGGCTACAACGCGGGCCGGCAATCCTTCGCGGCCGCGGTCGCCGCCGCCGCACGCGTCCATCACGTTTCGCAGGAGAACGCGCACGCGCGCGTTGCGGGTGTCAGTTGGTGGCTCGATGTCGAGATCTTGAACAGCTGGCAAGCGCTCGACGGCCAATCCACGACGCGCGCGCGACAGAACGACGTGTCGGCCATCGCGGGCGAAGTGAACGCGCTGTGGAGCGAAGGCGTGCAACTCGTCGGCATCTACTCGACGAGCTACCAATGGAACCTCATCACCGGCTCACCACACGACGTGTTTCGCTCGAATCCGGTGTGGCTGGCCGGATTCGACAACTACGCCGATGCCGTCCAGGGGTGCCGCTTGGCCAGCTTTACGGGGTCGTACGTCATGTTGACCCAGTACCTCGGCCGCGACGGCTTCGACAGCGACGTCACCTGCACGTAGCGTGCCTCCCGGAACGAGGAGGACGCACGATGGAATACCGACGGCTCGGGCGGACCGCGCTGCGCGTGAGCCCGATCTGCCTCGGCACGATGAACTTCGGGCCGCTCACCACCGAGCCCGATTCGCACAAGATCATGGACCGAGCGCTCGAGCTCGGCATCAACTTCTTCGACACCGCGAACCGCTACGGCGGGCCGAAGGGCCCGGGCCGTACCGAGGAGATCTCGGCACGTGGTTCGCGCAGGGCGGCGGCCGGCGCGAGAAGGTCGTGCTCGCGACGAAGGTCTTCGGCCCGATGACCGAATGGCCGAACGACGGCGGGCTCTCGGCGCGCCACATCCGCATGCGCGTGCGACGCGAGCCTCACGCGCCTGCAGACCGATCACATCGACCTGTACCAGATGCATCACGTCGACCGCACCGCGCCGTGGGACGAGATCTGGCAGGCGATGGAGACACTGGTCACACAGGGCAAGGTGATCTACGTCGGCAGCAGCAACTTCGCGGGCGTGGCACATCGCGCAGGCGAACGAAGCCGCGAAGTCGCGCCACTTCCTCGGGCTCGTGAGCGAACAGAGCCTCTACAACCTCGCGTCGCGCACGATCGAGCTCGAAGTGTTGCCCGCGTGCCGCGCGTACGGCGTCGGCGTCATTCCGTGGAGCCCGCTCGCGGGCGGCATGCTCGGCGGTATCGAGCAAGCGACACCGCGCGGCGCAAGAGCGTGCAACCCGCGTTGGGAGCAAAACGCGACGCAGCTCGATCGGTGGGAGAAGTTCTGCGCCGAACTCGGCGAGGAACCGGCTGCCGTCGCGCTCGCGTGGTTGTTGCACCGCAAAGGCGTGACCGCGCCGATCATCGGCCCGCGCACGATGGAACAGCTCGAGGGCGCGTCGCTGCGCGCGCTCGACCTGAAGCTCGAGCGACGACACGATGACAACGCTCGACGAGATCTTCCCGGGGCCGGGTGGAGCGCGCCCGAGGCCTACGCCTGGTAACGCGACTCGCGACCAATGGACGTCTACGAAGCGCTCTACACGACGCGCGCGATGCGACGCGTGCAAACCCGATCCGATCCCGGTCGAGGTGCAGAAGAAGCATTCTCGACGCCGCGATCCGCGCACCGAGCGGCGGCAACACGCAGAACTGGCGCTTCATGCTCGTCGACGACACGAGCGATGAAGGCGCAAGCTCGGTCCCATCTATCGCGACTGTCTCGGCAAGCTGTGGGAGACGATCTACAAGGACGCGTGCTCGAAGCCGCGGAACGCGAATCCCGACGATCCCGAGAGCATCGAGTTCGTCCGCATCGCAACGATCGCGCGCAGCATCTCGCCGATCACTTCGAGGAGTATCCGCTCCTGCTCTTCAGCTTCGTGCAGTTCGACCCGACGCGGCGGGTCGATCTTTCCTTCGACGTGGTCGGCGATGCTCGCGGCGCGCGCCGAAGGCGTGGGTGCGTCACTGACGAGCGTGTTCATCTTCCGCGTCGCCGAGGTGTTCGAGATCCTCGGCGTGCCGAGTCGAAGAGGGCTGGCTCTTCTCGTCGTGCGTGACGTTCGGTTATCCGACCGGCAAGTGGGGTGTGGCCAAGCGGCAGCCCGTGCACGCAGTCAGCTTCCGCAACGGTTGGGGCAACGGCGTCGGCTTCGAGATCGATTCACCGCTCTGGCCGTGACCCGAAGGGGTGGGCAGCCTTCCAGAAGTAGTAGACGCCCGAGGTCGCTTCGCGTTCGTTGAGCCGAACAACCTCGGCTTGGGCCTCGTCGAGCGTGCGAACCATTTCCCGAAAGACGAAATTCGCGCGCGGACCGTCACGGCCGTTGTCGTAGTCACACCGCATCACCGCGAACCCTGCAGTCGTCATGCTCGCTTGAGCAGACAACACTGTCCGATCTCGCAAGTTTCTGATTAGCCTTGCCGCTCGGAACGGGGGACGCATTGCACAAGTTCTGGGGTTGGCTCGGACTCAATCTCGGCAAGCACTGGATCATGGTGCTGCTCATCCTCGGCGTCGTGACCGTCGGGCTCGGTTACGGCATCACCAAACTCGAGTTTTCAACCGACCAAAGCAACTATCTGAACAAGTCCGACCAGGTCTACAAGGACAACGTCGCTTACCAGAACCTCTTCGGCGGCGAAGCCATGGTCACGCTGGTGACGATGGACCCGGGCCACACGGTCGACGAGCTGATGACGCCCGACGGCATCCGGCAGTGGACGAACATCGCGAACGAAATCAACCACTCGGGCAAAGTCCTTGGCGTCGTCACGCCGCTCACCGCGCTGCAGTGGAACGACAACCTCGTGTCGAGCCCGACGGGTGACGTCACGAAGAGCGTCGCGGGCGAGATCCAAGCGGGCGCGCTTGCCCGCACGAAGTCGCCGGCGGGAATCAAAGCCCGCAGCGCCGACGGGCTCGCAACCGTCGCGCGTTACAACGCGATTCCGGCGAACGCACGCGTCATCTCCAACCCGAAGTACACCGCGTTCCTGCTCTACGACAACCAGAACAAGATCCGTGAACCATTGCTCTCCGTGTTCCCGGACAAGACCCACGCCCAAATGATCGTCCGGTTGCTCGGAAACGAGTCGATCAAGCAGGAAGGACAGGCCGCCGACTACATCACCGCGCAAGCGAAGACGTTGAACTTCCCGCACGCGCAGATCGTCACCACTGGCGCTCCTGCGCTGCTCGAAAACCTCAACAATTACTTGACCGGCGGCTTGACGCTGCTCGCCGCGCTCGCCATCGGCATCATGTCGTTGATCCTGCTGCTCTTGTTCGCGGTGCGGTGGCGCTTGCTGCCGATGGGCATCGTTTTGATCGGTGTCGTCTGGGCGTTCGGCATCGCCGGGTATCTCGGCATCCCGTTGACGATCGTCACGATCTCGGGCCTCCCGGTCATGCTCGGGATCGGCATCGACTACGCGATCCAGATGCACGCGCGCATCGAGGAAGAAGTCGTGATCGACCGCTCGCCGCACCCGATTCAGGAAACGGCGCGCAACCTCGGCCCCGCGCTGCTGATCGTCACGTTCGACGCGATCTTCGCGTTCGCGGCGTTGCGCTTCGCCAAGGTTCCCATGTTGCGCGAGTTCGGTTTGCTGCTTGCCGTCGGCGTCGCCGCCATCTGCGTCAACAGCATCATGTCGACGCTCGCCATTCTCGGCATTCGCGAATACAAATCGCCGACGAAGCGCAAGGACTTCCGCGAAGGTCCGCTCGGGCGGCTCACGGTGTGGCTCGGATCGCTGTCGAGCAAGGTCGCACCCGCGCTCGCAATCATCAGCGTCATCATCTTCGCGGGTGGCCTCCTCGTCGAGGGCAAGCTCACACTGCAAACCGACCCGACCCAGTGGGTCAACCAGCATTCGCAGGTGATCAAGAACCTCAACGTGCTCGACAACCAGGTGCACTCGTCGAGCGAACTCGGTGTCTACGTGCAGTCGCCCAACGTCTTCAGCCAACCGACGGTGACCTTTGTCGACAACTTCACGCGCGACCAGCTCGCCAAGTACCCCGACACGCTGCTCACGGCGTCGGGCGTGGTGCCCGTCGTCAGCCAGCTCGCCGACGTGCCCGGCGCGCCTCACGTGACACCGACGTCGGCCGACGTCGAGAGCGCGTATCGCGTTGCTCCGCACGACATTCAGATCTCGACGGTCGCGGCGAACAACACTGCAATGAACATCGTGTTCCGCACCGGCCCGAGTGGTCTCGACGCACGGGCCAAAGTCGTGCGCGAGATTCGCGCCACCGTCACGCCGCCCGCGGGTGTGCGCGCGACACCTTCGGGCCTCGCGGTCGTCGGCGTCGGTTTGCTCGACAATCTCGAAGCGAACCGCGTTGTGCTCACCTACATCGCGATCTTGTTCGTGTTCTTGTTCCTCGCGTTACGACTGCGCAGCATCATCCGCGCGTTGCTGTCGCTCGTTCCTGTGCTCATCGCAGTGGGCGCGTCGTCGTTGTTCGCGTACGCGTTGTCGTTGAAGTTGAGCCCGATGACGGCGGTCGGCGGTCCACTCGTCGTTGCTGCGTGTACGGAGTTCACGTCGCTGATCTTGTTGCGGTTCATCGAGGAACGCCGGCGCGGTGCAACGCCGCGCCAAGCCGTCGACGTCACCGCGTCGCGCACGGGACGCGCGTTCATCGTGTCGGCGCTTACCGCGATCGCAGGTGTTGCAGTGATCGCAACGTCGTCGCTCCCGCTGTTGCACGACTTCGGCGAAATCGTCGCGTTGAACGTTGCGGTCGCACTGTTGAGCGCGCTCGTGATCCTTCCGCCCCTGCTGGTGTGGGCCGACAAGCGCGACTGGGTATCCCGAGGGTTGGTACCAGCCGATGTTTTGGCGGCCAGCAAGCCTGCTCCCGCAGAATCCGGGGAATCTCTTCAGGTCACCCACAGTTGAAGCTCAGTCGTGCCGACCAAACTGGGCGCTGACCCGGTGGGCCCCCCGACCTACCGAACGAGCTTTTGACGAGGCAGCACACCGATGACTGAATCGGACCAAACCCCCAACAACGAGCCCAGCGAGCAGGCGCCGACGCCGCCCCCGGCGGCACCGGCCTCGGCGAGCGGCCAAACGCCCTGGTGGGCCGAGCCGCCCGCGCCCCAAGCCGACCAGCCGGCATCCCCGCCGAGCTGGACGAACCCGGCGCCGTCCACGCCGCCCGCGTGGGGACCGGCAACTTCGCAGCCGGCGCACCCGACCCCGCCTGGCCCCGACTTCACGGTCCCGGGCCAGAGTGGTCCGACCCAAACTGGTCCGACCCAAACTGGACCGACCCAAACTGGACCGACGTGGTCGGCGCAGTCGGACGCCACGCAACAGTCGTGGCGGGCGGAACCGCCGACGCAGGCGACCCCTCCGACGCAGGTAAATCCGGCCGCCCAAGCGTGGCCTCCGCAATCACAACCGTCTTGGCCACCGCAAGGGCCGGCATCGCCTCCCCCCGGTGCGCCGCCCGCCGGTGGCTGGGGCGGTTGGAGCGGCCCGCCCGGCCCTCCGCCCACGTGGCCGCCGCAACACCAGCCCAAGGAGCCGATGAGCTCGGGCAAGCGGGTGCTCGCCGCCCTCGCGGCCGTGCTGCTCGTGCTCGCGTCAGCCGGCGTGGGCGCCGCGGTTGCGGTCGCCGTGCACAAGAACCCGTCGAACCAGCAGAGCATCGGCAGCAACTCGCCGTTGGCAACGGCAACGGCAACGGCAACGGCGGGAGCAACTTCAACCCGTTCGGTGGCAACGGCTCGGGATCGGGCTCGAACGGCTCGGGCTCGAACGGATCGGGATCGGGCTCAGGGTCCGGCTCGAACGGCTCCAGTGGCACCGGCACGCTCGACGCCAACGCGATCGCCTCCAAGGTTTCGCCCGCACTCGTCAACATCAACACGACGTTGAGCGACGGGCGCGCGGCCGGCACCGGCATCGTCATCTCGTCGAGCGGTGAAGTCCTCACGAACAACCACGTGATCGCCGACGCGACCAGCATCAAGGTCGACATCGGCGGTACCGGCAACACGCACGACGCAACGGTCGTTGGTTACGACGTTGCCGACGACGTGGCACTCGTGCAGATCCAAGGCGTCTCGAACCTGAAGACCGTCGACCTCGGTGACCCGTCGAAGCTGAACGTCGGCGACCCGGTCGTCGCGATCGGCAACGCGCTGGGCGAAGGCGGCACGCCGAAGGTCAGCCAGGGCAAGGTCACGGGCCTCGACCAGCAGGTCACAGCCGGCGACCCGACTGGTGGCACCACTGAGACGCTCCAGCACATGATCCAGATCGACGCTCCGATTCAGCCCGGCGACTCGGGCGGCGCGCTCGTGAACTCGCAAGGCCAGGTCGTCGGCATGAACACCGCGGCTGCTGGTGGACGGTTCACGCAGCAGTCCGGTTCGAATGTCGGCTTTGCGATCCCGGTGTCGAGTGCGATCCAAGTGATCCGGCAGATTCAAAGCGGCAACGGCAGCGGCAACGTGCACATCGGTTCGTCCCGCGCATTGCTCGGCGTGAACGTGGCCGACCCGAGCCAGGGCGACTCGAACTGCACGAGCTCGAACGGCCCGAGCGGCGCACTGGTTGTCGGAGTGCAAGGCAGCAGCGCAGCGAGCGCCGCCGGCTTGCAGGAATGCGACACGATCACCTCGCTCAACGGCAAGCAGATCGCCGACCAGAACGCGCTGCACTTGGCGCTCACGAACTACAACCCCGGCGACAAGGTGTCGATCGGCTGGACCGACACGTCGGGGAGCACGCACACCGCCGACGTGACGCTCGGCGCCGGCCCGCCCGCGTAAGTCAGTCTCTACACGACCAATCCCCTGGTCACACCGAAGCGTCGCTGAGCCTCGGAAAACGAGGCTCAGCGACGCTTCATCAATTTCTAGGCGTCGCCGCAGCAGGTCAGGTACACCATCGGGCTGTGCGACTCCGTGGTGTTGTCAGCCCGCAGCGACACGACTCGGTAGCCGTACTGCACGCCCGTCGTCACCGTCGTGTCGGTGAACGACAAGCCATCTACGGTCGAGTCGACGACGCGGCCGTTCTGACCGTCGTTCGTCACCCGCAACAACACGTAGCGCGCATGGTCGGGTGACGCCGACGCGCTCCACGTACACGTCACGTGGTTCGGTTCGCGACCCCGCTCGCAGTTCAATGTCAATGCTTCGGGGTTGTTGTTGTCGCCGTCGTGGTGCTCGGTCGTCGTTGTCGTCGTCGGCAACGTCGATGTCGTCTCGCCGTCACCGCCGTCACCCGCGCGGGCTCAGTCGTCGGCGTGTTCTCGGCGATCGTCGTCGGCGTCGGGCCGTCACCTTCGTGATGCTCGATCGTCGTGGGCGACGTGCTTCCACCACCGTCAACGGGCGGCGGGATCGGCTCGCCGTCCTTGTACGTCGTCGGTGTGTCGCCGTCATGCGCGAGCGTCGTCGTCGTGTCTCCGTCGTGGCGACCCTCGGCTTGCTTGCCACCACCGCCGCTGCCACCGCCGGCATCGAACGGGCTCACGCCGTGCACGACGCTGCGAAACGCGTTTTGGACCGGGCCGGGCAATACGCCGGCCGCGCCGGCGCCGGTTGTCGCCGCGGCGGCGACTCCGACTCCGAGTGCGAGCTTGCCGGCGACGCCCAATCCGGCGACGAAACTCTTGATCTTCATCTTCCACTTCCTCCAAACGGGCTGGTGTTCTGCTGCACTGGGCGAGACGCCTGTGGCCAGTGCCGCCGCCAACGCCGCGGAAGGAACGATGGGAACCGCTTCCGCTGCCGCGCGCACGTCGCCGACGAACGATGCGAACGACGCGGGATCATCGGGGTGGGGGGAACCCCGGAGCGCCGCGTCGAACGCATCGTCGTCGGGAACGTGAGGCATCTCACGCCCGTCATCGCCGCGGGGGCTCATAGGGGTACGCCTTGTTTGTCGTCTTTCTCGAGCAGCCGCTGCACGGCCGCGATGGCCCGGCGCTGGAGCTGTTTCACGGCGCCGGGAGACTTTCCGAGGACGTCGGCCACCTGCTCGACGGTGAGGTCGCCGAGGATGCGCAGCAGCAGCACGTCGGCTTGATCGGGCGCGAGCCGGGCGCAGATGCGTTTTACGCGGTCGGTCCCGATCGCCCGCAGCGCGTCGTCTTCGACGTCACCCCCCGCCGCCTCGGCGTACGCGACGTGGGCGTCGAACGAACTGGGCGGTGGACGGCGGACGAAGCGGCGGCGTTCGTCTTGGAGCCGCCGGTGGGCGATGACGAACACCCACGAACGGAAGGCCGCCTCGTCGCCCGCGAACGAGTCGAGATTCCGGAAAATCCCGAGGAAGACCTCGCTCGTCAGGTCGTCGACGTCGCGCGCGCCTCGCAAACGCAAATAGCCGCCGACGGCCGGTGACAGGACACGGAACAGCTCGTTCCACGCGGCCGGACGTCCCTGTTGGGCGGCCCGGAGCAGCGCGGCGAAGTCGTCGAAAGCGTCAGATCGCGCGGGATTGCGTCCCTCCGGCACGGGCGGGTGATCGGCGAACCCCCGGTCTGCCTGGAGCGAAACAATTACTCAGGTGGCGATCTGCGATTCTGGCGGGATGCAACGACCGGCACGCCGAGGGCGACTGCGCCCGGCCGAACTCGCAGAGGCGGTGGTACTGGCCGATCTGTCGCTTGCGCTGACGGTTGTCGGTCAGGTCATCCCGCTCGGCGGCGTGCTGCTCGTTGCCGCCGTGGTCCCGCTCGCGGTCGTCGGCTCTCGTCATCGCGTGCGCGCCGTCATCGCGGGCGCGATCGCAGCCGCGGCCGTTGGTTTTCTCGTCATCGGCACGCCCGCGCTCACGACGATGGCCGCGTGCGCGGCATTCGGTTCGGTGATCGGCACCGCCAACAAACGCGGCTGGGGTATCGGCCGCACGATTGCAATCGGCACGGCGATCTTGTTCCCGCCGATCGCGATCCTCGTCGACCTCGCGCTGCTCGTGTTCTCGAACCTGCGCAAGCTGACACTCGATCAGGTTCGCAACGGGTGGAAGGGTCTGTTCAACCTTCTCCATCATCTTGGCTTCGCGCGCGCGCCAACAGCGGCGATCGCGTGCTCACGTGGATCGTCGACTACTGGTGGATCAGCATCCCGATCGCGATTCTCGGCGCGATCTTGTTCGGGTTGTGGCTCGGCTATCGCATGGCGACGCCCACGATGCACCGCATTCGCGCCGCGTTCGGCACGCCGACACCGTCCAACGATGAAGCGGTGACCGACGACGCGACCGGGCCGCCGGCGCCGGTTCCCACGACGCTGACTGACGTCACGTTCCGGTATCCGAATGCCGCCGACGACGCGTTGCACGGCATCACTGCGCGCGTCGAGCCCGCGGAACTGCTTGCGATCGTCGGGCACAACGGTTCCGGAAAGTCGACACTTGCGCGCATCATCGCCGGCCGCCGCGAGCCGACGAGCGGCGTTGTTTCTCGGCCCGGGCCGGTTGCGATCGGCGCGCCGCATGGCACCGCGATGGTGTTCCAACGACCCGAAGCACAAGTGCTCGGTGTCCGCGTCCGTGACGACGTCGTGTGGGGCCTGCACGATGCGAGCGTCGTCGACATCGAGGCGACGCTGGCGCGCGTCGGGCTCGCGGCCCTGATCGACCGCGAAACGTCGACCCTTTCCGGTGGAGAACTACAGCGGCTCGCCGTTGCGGCCGCGCTCGCGCGCCAGCCGCAGTTGCTGGTTTCCGACGAGTCGACCGCCATGGTCGACGCCGACGGCCGCGTCGCGCTGGTGCGCCTCCTACGCGAACTCGCGACCGACGGCGTCAGCGTCGTGCACGTCACGCACTACGCGAACGAAGCCGAAGCCGCACACCGCGTCATTGCGCTCGAACGCGGCCGGGTCCTCACCGACACCGATCCGGTGTTACGCGTCGACGGGCCACCGCACACGCCTCCGCCCTCGCACGCCCGGAATCGCCCGGTCATCGTGCTCACTGGCGTCGGCCACGAGTACTCGCGCGGCACGCCCTGGGCGAAACGCGCGCTCACCGACATCAACTTGACGATTCACGAACGCGAGTCGCTGTTGGTCGTCGGCCACAACGGTTCGGGCAAGTCGACGTTGGCGTGGATCGTCGCCGGCCTCACGGTGCCGAGCGAGGGTTCCGCAACGCTCGACGGCCAACCGGTGTCGGCGGCGGTCGGTCGCGTCGGGCTGTCGTTCCAGCACGCGCGCTTGCAGTTGCTCCGGCCGACGCGTGGTCGAAGATGTCGCGCGGGCCGCAGGCGTCGATGACTTCACCGCGCGCCGCACGCTGGGCGAAGTCGGCTTGTCGGGTGAACTCATCGAGCGCCGCGTCGACGAGCTGAGCGGCGGGCAGATGCGGCGGGTTGTGTTGGCCGGCGTGCTGGCGGCCCGGCCGCGCGTCATCGTGCTCGACGAACCCTTCGCCGGGCTCGACCTCGAAGGCCGCGCCGATCTCGAGCGGTTGCTCCTGCGCATCCGCGACCAATACGGCATCGCGTTGCTGATCGTCTCGCACGATCGCGATCTTCCGGACACCCTCGTCGATCGCGTCATCGAACTCGACGACGGCCGCATCGTGCAGGACGACATCGTCGCGGGGAGCGAAAACCCGTGAGCATGCCGTTCGCACGAAGCCGCACGCGCCGAATCGCGACCGCCGCGCCGCGAAACCGAGCTCACGTTCTTGCGGCTCGTGCCCGGCAACTCGTTCATGCACCGTTTGTGGGCGGGCACCAAGCTGCTCGTCGCGGCCGGGCTCGCGCTCGTGCTTTCGATCTAGCCGTCGTGGCAGATGCTCGGCGTAGGAACCGCAATCGTGATCATCGGCCTGCTCGTCGGGCCGCATCCCCCTCGGCGCGTTCCCCCGCTTGCCGAGCTGGTTCTGGGGACTGCTGGCGATCGGTGCGGCGTTGAGCACGATCTCGGGCCAGAAACCGACCGTCGACGTCGCGGGTATCTCGTTGAGCATCGGCGCGCTCGGGCAATGGGCGCAGTTCACCCTGCTCGCCGCGATCTCGATCGTGTCCGGCATGTTGATCGGTTGGACGACCCGCTTGGCGATGTCGCGCCCGCGCTCGACCAGATGTTCGGATGGCTCCGCAAGCTCCGCGTGCCCATCGACGAATGGATTGTTGCGATCGCGCTCGCGATCCGGTGCCTGCCGTTGTTGATCGACGAGATCCGGACGCTGAATGCGGCCCGGCGGCTGCGCAACCACGAATCGATCACCGAACGGCCGCGCCAAGGTGCGGGCAGCCTGATCGTCGAGTTGTTCGACCTGCTCTCGACGGCAATCGTCGCGTCGATGCGCCGCTGCGCGCGATCTCGCGGAGGCCATGATTGCGCGCGGCGGGATTGGCGGGACGGTGTCGGCCGATCGCAAGCGTCCCCGTTTGGTCGATTACGTGGTGATCGTTGCCGCGGCCGCGTTGTACGTCGTCTGCCTGGTGGTGTTACACCTGTAACTCATGCAGCACACTCGACTCGGTCGTACCGGTCTTCAGGTTTCGCGGATCTGCCTCGGCACGATGACGTTCGGTTTGCAGAGTCGACGAGGAAGGGTCGCGGGCGATCCTCGATCAACGCGGCCGAGCGCGGCGTGACGTTTCTCGACACGGCCGACGCGTATCCGCTCGGCGGCGAGCTCGACACCGTGGGCCGGACCGAAGAGATTCTCGGCCGCTGGCTGCAGGGCAAGCGCGACGACTTCATCGTCGCGACCAAGTGCTTTGCGCCGACCGGTCGCAATCCGTGGAACATGGGCAACAGCCGCCGCCACATCCTCGACTCGATCGACGCGTCGTTGCGGCGACTGCAGACCGACTTCGTCGATCTGTATCAACTGCACTTCGACGATCCGGGTGTGCCGATCGACGAGTCGCTCGGCGCGCTCGACGATCTCGTGCGCGCCGGCAAGGTCCGCTACATCGGCTGTTCCAACTTCCTCGCGTACCGCCTTGCACTCGCACTCGGCCGCAGCGAAGTGCGCGGCATCGCTCGTTTCGATTCCGTGCAGCCGCGTTACAACCTGCTGTTCCGCGAGTTCGAACGCGAGCTGTTCCCGCTCTGCATCGAACAAGGTGTCGGCGTCATCCCCTATAACCCGATCGCGGGCGGGATGTTGTCGGGCAAGCACGACCGCACAAAGCCGCCCGAAGAAGGGACGCGCTTCACGCTCGGCAACGCGGCGCGTACGTACCAGGACCGCTACTGGCACGACAACGTGTTCGACACGGTCGACGAACTCGTGAAGATCGCGAGCGATGCCGGGATCCCGCTCCCGACCCTCGCGGTCGCGTGGACGCTGCGAACACCCCGCGATCACGTCACCGATCGTCGGTGCGAGCCGGCCCGATCAGCTCGACGCGACGCTCGCGGCAGTCGACCTCAAGCTCGATGCCGACCTCGTCGCCCGGCTCAACGAGGTGACCGCGCCCTACCGACGCGGCGATGCCCCGCGCTGAACGCGGGGCATCGCGTTCCCAGCCTCTTCGTCAGGGATGCATGATCACGTCGGTACAACTGCGTTGGTCATGACCGATGCCGGGCCGGTGCCCTTCGCGTTCTTGGCCGCAACCGTGAACGTGTAGGTGTGACCCTTCGTTAAACCGCTGACCGTCTCCGTCGTCGCGGCGGTGTTGAACGTCACGGTCTTCACGACAACACCACCGCTGTACACGGTGACGATGTAACCCGTGATGTTCGAGCCGTTGGTCGACGCGGGCGCAGTCCACTTCACCTTCGCCGATGCGGCGGCGGCGGTCGCCGACGGGCTCCGCGGCGCGGTCGGCGCACCCGCGGTGACCGGCGCCGAGACGCCCTGCGCACCGGTCCCGACCCCATTGATCGCCGCGACCTTGAACGTGTAGGTCGTGCCGTTCGTCAAGCCGGTGATGACCTGCGTCGTCGCGGTCGTGTTGAACGTGTGCGCGGTCTGCGCCGTCGTTCCGATGTACGGCGTCACGACGTAACCCGAGATGTTCGAGCCGTTCCCCGAAGGCGCGGTCCACGCAACGCTGACCGAGCCGTTGCCGGGCGTGCCGACGATATTCGTCGGTGCGGACGGGAGTCCGATGAGCGTCGCGGCGGAAGCCGTCGATTGGGGACCGGTCGTGTACGCGTTGACCGCGGACACCGTGAACCGGTACGACGTGCCGTTCGTCAGCCCGGTCACCGTCTCAGTCGTGGCCGCCGAGTTGAAGGTCGTGCTCGGTTGCGC
This sequence comes from uncultured Actinomycetes bacterium, assembly GCA_963841195.1. Taxonomy (GTDB): domain Bacteria; phylum Actinomycetota; class Acidimicrobiia; order IMCC26256; family PALSA-610; genus CAWJBX01. The sequence goes on from CAWJBX010000014.1 coordinate 193,136, forward strand.
GACGAACCCGATGTACGGCGTCACGGTGTAGCCGGTGATCGGGGCACCGTTTCCGGCCGCCGCGGTCCACGACACGGTTGCCGACTTGTTGCCGGATATCGCCGAAACGTTGGTCGGGGCGCTCGGGCTCGGATGCACCGTGATCGTCACCGTCGCGAGATTCGAGAAATCTCGGCCGTCGCTCGCGAAGTACGTGAAGGTGTCCGTCCCGATGAAGCCGGGGTTCGGCGAATAGGTGAAGATCCCGGTGTTCTGCAACGTCAGGTTGCCGTTCGACGGTGAGTCGTTGAGGGTCGCCGACAGGACCTGGCCGGCGTCAACGTCGGTGTCGTTGCTCAAGACATTGCCGGACACGGTCTGGTTCTCGACGACGTCGACGGAGTCGTCGACCGCAACCGGCGGGTGGTTCTGGAACACGACGTTGATGTGCACGGTCACGAGCTGTGAGAACGACGTGCCGTCGTCCGCGAAGTACGTGAAAGAATCCGTGCCGAAGTAGTTCGGGTCAGGCGAGTAGATGAACGTGCCGTCCGTGTGCAGCGTCATCGTGCCGTGCGACTGCGAGTCGTTCAGGAATGCGATCAGCGAGTTGCCGTCGATGTCCTGGTCGTTCGCGACGACGTTGCCCGAAAGCGTCTGGTTTTCGGGAATCTGGTAGAAGTCGTCGACACCCACCGGCGGCTGGTTCACGTGCCGGACCGTGATCGAAACGGTCACGACGTTGGAGTCAAGGGTCCCGTCGTTGGCCTTGTACGTGAAGCTGTCGTCGCCGTGGAAGTACAGGCTCGGCGTGTAGATGAACGAGCCGTCCGAGTGCAGCGTCAACAGACCGTTGCTCGGACCAGTCACCTGCACCGCGTTCAGCGTGTCGTTGTCGACATCACTGTCGTTCGTCAGCACCTGGCCATTGTTGATCGGCACGTTCTCGTTCGTGATGTACGAGTCGGCGGTCGCGACGGGCGCGTGGTCGACGAAGTTCACGGTGATGCCGACGGTGTCGGTGTCGGTCAGCGCGCCACCGGCGTTGCTGTTGCCGAGGTCGTTCGACAGCACGGTGAGCGTGTCGGGGCCGTGGGAGAGCGACGACGGCTGGTACGTCAGGCCGTCGAGCGCAGCATTGAGTGCTGCGAGCGGCGCGGTGACGGTCACGTCGTTCGTGCCGTTCCCCGTCTGCTGCACCCCGTTGGTCGATCCGAGCGTGAGCGTTCCGTTGAGCACGCTCACCTCAACTCGTTCTGCGTTGCCTTCACTGTCGGCGTCGGAAACGGTGATCGCGTTGTTGTTCGCCGCCGAGAACGTGAGCGCCGCGTCTTCCTGCGTCGACTGCGGGCCGGGCACCGAGTTGACCGGTGCGATGTTCTGCACGGCGCCGCCGAGAGTGAACAGGTCGCCGTCGGCCTTCTTGAACTCGGGCACCGAAAGGTCCTTGGCAATGGTGCCGTCGTTGTACCAAACGGTGTCACCCGAGTCGGCGAGCAACTCGAACTGCGACGCCGCGGTAAGCGGGTCGGGCACCGAAACGATGCCTTCGTACGGGCCCGCCGAGGTCGGCGGCGTCAGGTCGGTGGACTGCAGTACCGGTGCGTCCCCGGCGACGCCGTCCCAGGTGTACAACGCCTCGTTGCTCGGACCGCCGTCGACCGCGGGCCCGGCGATGATCAGGTACTGATCGTCGGCGTTCTTGCGGATCTCACGGATGCCGCGGCCACCGAGGTTGAGCAGGATCGGCGTGCCGAACGTCGCATGCGTCGTGCCCGGAACGCCGTTCGTGAGTTGATCGAAGTTCGTCACCGGCACGATCAACGCTTGGTTGTTCGGGCCGACGATCGGTGCACGGAACGACACGTACGCAGTCGACGTGCTTCCCGGCGCGAACTCGAGGCCTTCGATGTTGAAGGCTTGGTTGCTGCCTTCCGACGGCACGCCGGGCGCGCTGACGGTGGCGAAGTTGAACTGGTTGCCGTTGCCGGCATCCCAGTTCAGCAAGTCTTCCTTGAGCTGGTCGTAGTAACCGATGAACGTCAGCGTGGTCGACGCGCCGGTACCCGTCACCTGCGTTGCGTAGACACGGTCGCGGGCGGGGCGGGCACTGCCGTCGGAGTTGTTCGACTCCGAACCCAGCCAGTAAATGACGTTGCCGACCCGAGCCGACGCTTCGATGTCGACTTCCTTACCGCCCGGCAGGTTCAGCATGTTCGAGTAGTCGAACGAGTTCACCGGCAGGCCGGAGACGGTCGTGTCGTACAAGCGCAACGCTTGGTTTTCGTCGTCGCCGACGAGCATGTAGCCGCCACCGACGTCTTGTTCGGTCGACGCGTCGGACGAACCGGCGTAGTAGCGCGTCGTCGCGGGCGTGCCCGACGCGGCCGAAACCGCGTAGTGCAGCGTCGTGTCGGTTGTGTTCGTGCCGTCGCTGACTTCCAACGTGATGTCGGCGTAGCCCACGGCACCGGCGGGCGTGACGGTGACCGTGCGCGTGGCGCCCGATCCCGTGATGTTGACGCCGGCGACAGTTGCGACGGCAGGGTTGGTGCTCGCGGTCGCGGTGACCGTGAGGCTGGCCACCGGCGATTCCGCGTCACCGACGGTCACGCTGGTGCTCGGGTTGGCCGGATCGCTGAGCGCATTCGCGAGCGGGGTGGGCGTCGAGATCGTCGGCGGCGTATCTGCCGAGACGGTAACGATCGCGGTCGTCGAGTCTTGCGAACTCACCGAGTTGGAAACGCGCACCCAGTAGTCGGTGGTCGCCGTGAGGGCAGGAGTCGTGAAGTGATCGGAGTCAGTACCGACGGGCGTCGAGATGTCGCTCGCGTCGCCCTGGTACCACTGGTAGTGCAACGGCGAGGTCCCGGTCGCGCTGACGCTCAGCGTCGTGCTGCCGTTGAACGGAACCGTTGCGTTTTGCGGGCTCGCACCGATCGACGGGCCAACCGGAGGTGCGGTCGGCGCCCATGCGACACCGCGCAGCGATTCGTTGGCCCCTGCGGTCTCGATCGTGGTCGGCGCCGAAGCAATATTGATTGTCGCGTTGAACGCGGCGGTGTCGGTCAGTGTTTGCAGTTGCGTTTCAGCCGCGTTCGTCGCGTAAAGCACAGCGTTGCCACTGTTGTCGGTTGTGGCGGCGATGCCGGTGTAGCCGCCGCTCGTCGTGTACTCACCGCGGAAGGTCCACGTCGTGCCGTCGGCGGTGCTGTACTTGGCGATGCCGTGCGCCTGGTCGGCGACGTAGAGCGTGTCGTCGCCGGCGACCGTGTTGTCACGGTCGACGAATGCGTAACCCAGGGGCAACGCCGCGCCCGTCTGGCCGTTGGCGGGAAGGCCGGTCGTTGTAATGAGCGTCGCGGTGTTGCCGGTTCCGGTCGGAAGGCCGGTCCCGATTCTGAAAATGCCAGCGTTCGTCAGCCCCGAACCATTCGGCACCCGGTCGGTCGAGACGTACAGCTGCCCGCCGTCGATCTCGGGAACGCGCGTGTTGGTCAGGTTGCCGGTACCGCTGATCGGCACCACCGGCGTACTCGTCGTTGCGCCGTCAGCGGCGTAGCGAATGCCGCCGTCGACGTTGCCGGAAAGGCCGCCCGCACCACCGGTCCAGATGTTCCCTTTGCCGTCGGTCACCGCGCCGCGTGGGTTGTTCTTCTGATAAGCGTCGCCCAGTGCGGTGCTCGTGTCGACGGCGCCCGCTGCGCTCACAATGCCGACCGTGCGCGCGACCTGAGCCGGCGGAACACCACCCGTGCCGCTCGCGCCACCCGTTCCAACAGGGAGGTCATAGCCCTCGAGCGAGAGCGAGTGGCCGTCGCCGGAAAGCGAGAGGCCACCCTCCGATGCGGCGGTCCCGCTCGACGTCAGCGCGTGGTTCGGCGCCGAGTCGGCTGTCGGCAATGCGATGGACTGCACCACGGCGCCCGCGGTCGTGACCTCGTCGAGGAACACCGGCGCGGTCGCGCCGCTCAGCGCGCCACTCCCGTCGCCGACGCGTTCCACAACAAGGTTGCCGCTGGTGAAGCCGGCGGCGTGCGCAATTCGCGCGGGGACAACCGCGATGAGCATGCCCGCGCAGAGCGTTGCGACAACGGCAAGCGCGGGTGCGCGCAGACGCCGATTCGTGGACCCGTCCATCTAGCTTCCTTCCGACAGCACAGCGAGGTTGCGCAAACGTAGAAAGCGCGGGTTACAACTGAGCGCGCCAATCGGTTGACGTTGTGCGAACGGCGGAAGTCTCCTGCACGCCGTTTAACGTGGCGACATGCCTGACATTTCCGTTCCGTTCTTCCTCGCCCTGCCCGCATCCGAACCGCCGTGGCCCGGCGTGGTCGTGATCATGGAAGGCATGGGCATCACCGCGCAGCTCTTACGCGTGTGTGAACGACTTGCAAACGAGGGGTACGCGGTTGCGGCGCCCGATTTGTTCTGGCGCTTCGGCGGAAGCAACCCGGAAGCGGGTGGGATGCCATATCGCGAACTGAAACAACCTGACGGCCGCGCTGACATCGTCGAAACGGTGGCGCGCCTGCGGGCAATGGGCGCGACCAAAGTCGGCATCACCGGCTTTTGCATGGGCGGCACGTATTCATATGTCGCCGCCACAACCGGCGTCGACGTCGACGCAGCCGCACCGTTTTACGGCGCCGGCATCGCCCAACAGTTGGCCGACCTCACGTGCCCGATGCTCGCGTTCTTCGGTGGCCGCGACGACTACATCACGCGCGATGACATCGCCGTTGTCGAGGCCACATATCCCAGCGCCGTGATCGTCTACGAAGATGCCGAGCACGGCTTCATGCGCGACGGTTCGCCGTCTTATCACGAAGCCGCCGCAACCGACGCCTGGGGTCGGCTCCTCGCGTTCTTCGACGCGAACCTGTGCTAGGTCGCGCCGAACAGCGACGTCTCGGTGGCACCGCCGTCCCACGCGGGCACGATCCGGATCAAGAAGTCGCGCGAGAGAATGCGCGCTTCCAGTTCGGGCGACACCCCGGTGAGCGGAGACGTCTGGGTGTGGTGCTCGGCGATCGCGGCGCGCCGCGTCGCGATGACATCGGAGACTTCGACGATCGTTGTGATGTCGGCCTCGGGTCGGCCCAGTTCGAGATCGACATACGCCTCGAGTCGGCGCGCGGCTTTCATCTCGTCGAGCCACTCGCGCATCAACGGTGCCGCGAGCGTCCAGTAGTAGAGACGCGCGCCCGGCGCGGCGACGCTGTGAAACGCGATCGTTGTCGCGTCTCCGATGCGTTGGTGATCGCGATGGTCGTTCACGCCTTCACTGTCGAGTGTCACGACGACATCGGGTTCCACGCGTGCGATGACCGCGGCGACCGCGTCGGCAACCTCTGCAACGTCGACACCCGCGAGCGCGTGCGCGGGCATGTCGCCGGTCATGCCCGAGTCCGCAAAGTCGAGCAACACAACTTCCGACGCGCCCAACGTGCGCGCCGCGGCGCGCAGTTCCTGCTCGCGCACGGCACCGAGTTCTTCCATCGAGTGCGTGGTGCCGCTCGTGTCTTCGCCCGCTTCGCCGTGCGTCGCACAACACACCACGACGCGAGCACCGTCGGCGGCGGCGCGGGCGATGACCGAACCGGTCCCGAACGTTTCATCGTCGGGGTGCGCGACTACGACGAGCACCGTCTTCATGGCGCCCGATCCTAGGGGTACGGCACAATGGTGGACGATGAGGTTTCCTGATCCGCCGCCGCCTCGCGTCGTACGCACTACGGCCGGACGCGCGGTTGGCTACTACAGCTTCGGGGACCCCGACGGCCGGCCGGTCTTCGCGTTGCACGGCACCCCAGCCTGCGGTGCGACGTTCGTGTTCGCCGACGAGGCGGCGCGCGCCGCGCACGTGCGTGTGATCGCGCCCGACCGCCCGGGCATCGGGCAGAGCGATTCCTGGCCGGAGCGCAATTTCAACGTTGCGTCGTACTCGGCGGAACTGGCGGCAACCGCCGACGCGCTCGCGATCGACGCGTTCGCGGTGCTCGGATATTCAGGAGGCGGCCCCTACGCGCTCGCCGCGACAGCCGCGCTCGGGTCGCGGGTCACTGCCGCTGCCGTCGTCAGCGGCGCGGGCCAAGTCGGCGAGTGGGCCGATCGCCGCGACTTCGAGATCATCGATCGCGAGCTCACGTTGCTTTCGACGCGTGCACCCGCGCTCGCGTCGGCAACGTTGTCGGCATCGGCGTTCGTCGCACGTGTGGCTCCGCGCTTCGCGCTCTGGTTCACGCAACTCGGGATGTCGGCCACCGATCGGGCCGCGCTCGCGTTGTTCGACTCACCGAAGTCGGCGATGGCGCTCTTCACGCGCGCGTTCGACCACGGCCCGAAGGGTGTCGTCGCCGACTACGCCGCGCTCGCGCAGCCGTGGGGTTTCGACGTTTCCGAACTCGAACAATCGACGGCCCCGATCCGGTGTTGGCACGGCGACGCCGACGACATCGTGCCGTTGTGGCATTCGGAGACGCTCGTGTCCCGAGTTCCGCGTGTCGATCTCACCGTTTGGCGCGGCGTCGGGCACCTCGCGTTCGTTGAACGCGCCGGTCAGGTCGTCGAATGGCTCGCGGCGCGCTCGATGGGTCAATCAGACCAGTTCGCGTCCTGAGTCACACCTGATCGACACGTACGGTGGTCGATTTTGTGCGCGCGTTGAACACGTTCCGCGGCAGGTAAAACAAACCCCGTTTGAATGCTTGCGTTGCGTCTCGCGCGGGAGCAGATTTGTTGGTGGGACGACGCTTACCCAGCCCAATGACCCCAAGTGGCGTCGTCCCGACACTGACCCCAGCCTCGGCCCCGCCTCCCCCACATCGGCGGGGCCGAGACGCGTCAGGACGCTTTACGGGCGGGCGAAGTGCTTGCTCAGCGTCTCGCTCTGGCGTTGATAGTTCGACCCGATGCCCTGCCCGTAGAGGCGCGTCGGGCGCTTCGAGCATGTGTTCGAACGTGAACTTGAACACGCGTTGACCGTGCTCGATCATGAACGGCACGTCGTGGGCGCGCACTTCGAGCGCGGCGCGGGAACCCTTGAACATGCCCGCGCGGGTCGTAAGCCGAAACCGGGGTCGAAGAAGCCCGCGTAGTGCGTGCGCAGCTCGCCACTCGTCGGGTCGTACGCGGTCATCTCGCGACGCCAGCGTCGGCGGAATGCACACCGCCTCGTTGCTCATCAACAGATAGAAGCGTTGCGGCGTGAGCACGACGCGATCGCCCTCTTCGTGACGCACCGTTTCCCAGAACGGTTCGGGATCGACCGGCGCGACCGCGCTCTTGGCGACGTCGAGCAGCGGCGCGTTGTCGCGCGCGCGGTACCCGACGTAGCCGCGCGCGTCGCCGTGTAGGTCGAGCCCGAGGAACAGACCGCCGCCGAAGTGCGAGCTTCGACGCGGGCACCGGCTGGCCGCGGTCGAACACCAGCGGCTGCGCCGCGTGAAACGCGCGCACGTCGTCGTCGGTGAGCATCGCGGAGCCCAACCGACAAGCCGCAACTGGTTGAGCGTCAGGTCTTCGCGCACGCGCACCGGGAACGAGAGCGGAACCACCTCGAGGTACAGCGGGCCTTCGTAGCCGTCGGCGATCTCGTCGAAGCGGTAGCTCTCGTCGGTGATCACACGCGTGAACACGTCGATGCGTCCGGTCGAGCTCTTCGGGTTCGCCTTGCCGCGCATCGTCTGCCGGCAGCGACGAGCCGTTCCTTCAGCGGGATGAGATACGGCCGCTTGGTCTCGAGCACGACGCCGTCCTTGCGGAGGTCGAGCTCGTCGATGATGTAGTCCTTCACCCGCTGTTCGACGCTTTGGCGCCCGGGCAGGAAACTGCAACGAATGCGGTACGCGACCTCGCCGAGACGCAGGTCGAGACTCGCAGGCTGCACGTTCTCGTCGGGAATGGTCCACGCCCCGGCGTGCGTGACGCGCGCCGCGATCGCTTGTTCAAGGTGCTGACAGGGAAGGACGCCGGTACGACCGGCGGGCAGATCGAGCGCCACGCCCGCAGACTAGGGCCGGAAAAACGCGGCGGCCGATTACCCTCCGATCCCGATGGCGAAGAACGTGCTCGGCGGCGAACTGGAACCGTGCGGCTTCGATCCGATGACCGGCTTTTACCGTGACGGCTGCTGCCAAAGCGGGGGCGACGACCCAGGCGTGCATGCCGTCTGCGCACGCATGACCGACGAGTTCCTCTCCTTCTCCGTCGCGCAGGGCAACGACCTCGTCACGCCGCACCCGGAGTTCGGGTTTCCCGGCCTCGTCGCCGGCGATCAGTGGTGCCTGTGCGCGTCGCGGTGGCAGGAAGCCTACGAAGCGGGCGTCGCACCACCTGTTGTGCTCGCCGCCACGCATGCACGCGCGCTCGAGTGGTGTTCCCTCGACGCGCTCAACGCGCACGCGGTGTAACGCGGGAGTTGCTGGTCACGCTGCCTACGGATTTCGTAGGTCAGATGACCACGAACCCTTCGTTGGAGTCCGGTGTGCCTCTGCGGCACACGAAATACCAACGAACCCGGCACGCGCTCAACGTGCATGCGGTCTGACTACGGCGTGTACGTGACGTCGCCGACTTGCGGCGGCGGGTTCACTTCCACGACCCGTACCACGAACTTCGCTGATCCGGCCGTCCACGTGCAGTACTGACTGCCGGCCGCGCCGTCGCAGTTCTGCGGTGGCAGCCAGTTCAGCGAGCGGTGCGATTCGAGCCCTGCGGTCTTCGTCGCCGTCGCGGCATCGGCCAGCGCCGCGACAACCGCCACGTTGTTCTCCTGGTATCCGGTGAAGAACTCGTTCGCGGTGTCTTGCGCGCTGAGCGGTTGCCGCTGGAAACCGACAACGGTGTAGGGCGCCTGGTTCTGCGCTTGCACCAAGATCCGCGAACCGCGTTTCACCCATGTGCAGTACGTCGAGCCCGCCGCACCTTGGCAGTTCGAGAACACGTAGCCGTTCGTGCCGGCCGCGCGTGCACCGAGCGCGCCCGCAACTGTGGCGGCGTTGGCGAGCGAGTGCATGGTCGCCTCATTGTCCGACTTCCACGCCGCGAAGAACGCCTTGACCTTCGCGTCGGGCGGGTTACTGCCACCCGTGGTCGTGGTCGTCTTCGGCAACGTGTCGGTGACGACCGTCGGCTTTGAGGTCGCCGTCTTGGGAGCCGTCGTCGTTGTCGTCGGCTCCGCGCTCGTTGTCGTCGTCGTGCTCGTCGACGACTTCTTCGAACTACTGCACGCGGCGGCCGTGACCGCGACCATCGCAAGGATTCCGAGCAACCGGAGACGAGAAGGCGTCATGCCCGCAGCATGGCACGAACTGCGCCGTGAACGCAGCCATCTGCTGCGCGCCTCGCGTTCGCGCGTGACCGTGCCCAACCTGGTCCGTACCTTCACGCGATGGCACCTTTCTCGATCACATTGCGCCGCGCATTCGTCGCGGCAGCCGTTCTGACTGCGCTCGTTGCGCCCGGGTTACCCGGTGCCGCTGCGACACCCGGTCGATATGTCGCGCTCGGCGACTCCTACACCGCGGCGCCGCTCGTACCGCGGCAACTCATCGGCGCCGCCGGCTGTTTCCGTTCCGATCACGACTACCCGCACGACGTCGAACGCGCGATCAACGTCGCGTCGTTTGCCGACGTGAGCTGTACCGGCGCAACGACCGACAACATGTGGCGCCATCAAGATGTGCTGGGCGGCGCCAACCCCGCACAGTTCCTCGCGCTGCCGGCGTCGACCACGCTCGTGACGCTGGGCATCGGCGGCAACGACATCGGCTTTACGAACATTCTCTTGCACTGTCTTTCGGCCGCACCCACGGGCTCACCGTGTCACGACCGGTACGTTCACAACGGTGACGACCACATCGCCGATGCGATCGGCGGTCTCGCACCGAAGATCGCGCGCGTGCTCAGCGACATTCATCTGCGCGCACCGCACGCGCGCATCTTCGTCGTCGGCTATCCCGCGATCCTGCCCGACACGGGCCCGGGTTGCTGGCCGTCGATGCCGATCACAACGAGCGACGTGGTGTACCTGCGGTCAAAGGAGCGGCAGCTGAACAACATGCTGGCCGCGCAGGCGGGCGCGCACAACGCGAACTTCGTGAACACCTACGCGCCGAGCGTCGGGCACAACGCGTGTACGTCGTCGACGACGCGCTGGGTCGAACCGGTCGTTCCGTCGCACGCGGCCGCCCCCGTACACCCGAACGCCAACGGCGAGCAGGCCATGGCCGACCTCGTGCGAGCCGCCATGGGATTGTGAGAGTCCCGGGCCCTAAGCTGACGCCCATGTCAGCAGAACTGCCCAAGATCATCAGCGTCGACGACCACGTCGTCGAGCCCGCGCACGTCTGGCAGACGTGGCTGCCGGAGAAGTACCGGGAGCAGGGCCCGCGCGTCGAGCGCAAGCGCTGGGGCGCGTTCTCGCACAAGCCCGGCGCGAAGTACGTCGAACACCGAAGACCCCGAACGGCCTGTGGGGCGACGCCTGGTACTTCGAGGACCGGCTGATCTACGTGCACAAGCGGTTCGTCGCGATCCCGCTCGAGGCGACGCCCGACGGCGACCTCTCGAAGTTCGACCGCACCAAGATGGTCATGGAAGCGCTCACCTACGACGAGATGCGGCCCGGCTGTTACGACCGCGACGCGCGCATCGAGGACTTCGAGCTCAACTGGGTCGACGGTTCGCTGCCCTTCCCGACGTTCCCGCGCTTCTGCGGCCAGACGTTCTACGAGGCCGACGACAAGGAGCTCGGGCTCGCGTGCGTCAAGGCGTACAACGACTGGATGGTCGAGGAGTGGTGCGCGCCGTCGAGCGGCATGAACATCCCGCTGTGCCTCATGCCGCTCTGGGACGTCGAGCTCGCGGCGCAGGAGATCCAGCGCAACGCCGACCGCGGCGTGCCGCGCCATTCTGCTTTCAGCGAGCTCCCGCACCACTTGAAGCTGCCGACGATCCACAGCGGCGGCTGGGACCCGGTGTTCCAGGTGTGCAACGACACCGGCGTCACGTTGTGCATGCACATCGGGTCGTCGTCGACGAACCCGGCCGCGTCGCCCGACGCGCCCGGCGGCGTCGGCGGCACGCTCGCGTTCAACAACTCGATGGCGTCGCTCGCCGACTGGTTGTTCTCGGCCAAGCTGATCGAGTTCCCGAAGCTGAAGCTCGCGTACTCCGAGGGCCAGATCGGCTGGATCCCGTACGCGCTCGAGCGGGCCGACACGGTGTGGGAGCAGCACGACAGCTGGCAGCACTCGAAGGAGCGCATCCCCGAGCCGCCGTCGACCTACTACTACGGCCGCATCTTCGGCTGCTTCACCGCCGACCACCACGGCCTGCACTCGCTGGCCGAGGTCGGCGAGGACAACATCTGCTTCGAGACCGACTACCCGCACACCGACACGACGTGGCCGACATTCGAAGGAGTACGCCGAGAAGATGCTCGCCGACTTCGACGACAAGGTCGCCTACAAGGTGCTGCGCGGCAACGCGATCAAGATGCTCGAGCTCGACCGGGTGTGATCACAGGAGGTCGTAGCCGCATGAGTAACCAGGCGCAGATCCTCCGGTGCGGAAGAACTGCAGGCGTCCAGAAACGTTCACGTGTGAGAGCACCGGAGGTCGTAGCCGCATGAGTAAAGACGAGACCCGCAAAGCGCCCGGCGTTGTCGCGCCGATCGACGAGCGCGGCTGTCACCGTCGCGTTTCCGTTCTCGAAGGTCAGCGCGCAAGAGCCGAGCGCGGAGCTGCGCGAGCTCGGCCTGATCGTCGCCGAGATGGCCGAAACCCTTGCGAAGGTCGAGCCGAGCCCGACCACGGACGAGTTGTTGCAACGATCGCGTGCGCTCGTCACCAAGCTCAGCTAGCCCGCGCCTTCAGCGCGCCAGCACCCGCTTCGCGAACGCCTCGATTTGCGGTCGGCCCGCGCCCGGCCACCCGCAGTGCAAGTACTCGAAGCCGGTCTGTTCCCAGGTGTCAATCAGCCGCTCGGCCTCGTCGAGATCGTCGAGCGAGAGCGACGTGGCGCGCATGATGTCCTTCGGGTCCCGCCCGGCCGCTTCGGCCATCGCGCTGAACCGCGCGGACTTGGGGCCGAGATACTCGGGCGGTCCGCCACGCGTGCCAGACGTCGGCGTAGCGCGCCGCGATCGGCATCATGCGCTTCTCGCCCGACGCGCCGACCCAGATCGGCGGGTGCGGCTGTTGCACCGGGCGGGGTCGCACCGTCGCGTCGTGCACCTGGAAGTACTTGCCCTCGAACGAGAAGTCGTCGGTCGTGAGCAACCCGCGCACGACTTGTAACGCTTCCTCGAACGCGTCGATACGCTCCTTCAGTTGCGGAAACGGGATGCTCAACGCGGTGTGTTCCTGCTCGAACCACGCGGCGCCGTACGACAGTTCGAGGCGGCCGTGCGACGCGTGGTCGATCGTCGTCGCTTCAACGGCGAACACACCCGGATGGCGATACGTGAAGCCCATCACCATCAAGCCCATGCGCACGCGGCTGGTGATGTCCGCTCCACGCGGCCAGCGTCGTGAGACCTTCGAAGCACTCGCCCGGTCCGTCGCCGTACATGGGTTGGAAGTGGTCGAAGCCCCAGACGCCGTCGAACCCGAGTTCTTCCGCGAACTGCGCGCGCGAAATCACTTCGTCGAAGGGCATGCGCTGCTGCGCGATGTCGAGCCCGAATCGCATGAATGTCCCCCGGTGGTACGAGAACTATGAGAACTTGGTTTTCGGCCGTTCTTGTCGTTCACCGTCGAGGAACAGGTCGACGCGCTCGTTGTAGAAGCACATGAGCCCCGCCACGCGTTCGCTCTCCGGCAGCGGCGTACGGTACGACCACACGACGTCGCGCTCCAATCGATCACCGATGCGGGCCGACCAGTACTCGGCCTGCCCCTTGTACGGGCAGTGCGTCTCGGTCTCCGTGCGTTCCAGGAGATCGACCCGCACGTCGGTCTTCGGGACGTACCACCGCGGCGGCAAGCCGGTCTCGAACAGCACGTGCGCGCGATCCGACTCGGCGAGCACGACGCCGTCGATCTCGATCCGCACCGCACGCGACGACGGCAAGATGTCGACGCGCGTATACGGGCTGCGCGCGTGCGTGTACACCTCTTCGTCTTCTTCGAACCACGCGTCCATCGCACCCCAATCGAAGCGAATGAGGTCGCGCAACTCTTCGATCGGCGATTCCGCGTACTGCAACGCGGCGTCGACCCGTTCGACGTCGTTCACCTTGATCGTGAAGTGCTCTGCGTCGCCGCGGCTCGGCGAGTGCGAGCGCGTGTCGGTCGCGATGAGGCAACTCTCGTCGACGTCGGCACGCGGGAAGTAGTACGTGGGGTACGCGGGGCTCTCCCAGACGTACACCGGATGGACGGTGTCGGCGACACAATGGCCGGCGACGTACACGCGCAGCCGTTTGGCGCCCGGCTCGACCCGGACACGCCCTCGTGCTGGTTCAGTCATGAATCAACCTAACGTTGGGGCTCGTCGCGATCATTCCCCCGTTTGCCAAACTGTCACCATGGCCAAGGCTGATCCGGTTGCTCGCGTCCGCAAATTGTGCCTCGCGCTGCCTGAGGTCACGGAACGCGTGAGTCACGGTGCACCGACGTTCTTCGTCCGGGGCAAGAAGACCATTGCGACAGTGTGGGACGACCATCACGGAGACGGCCGCCTCGGGCTCATCTGCGCGGCGCCGGCCGGCGTGCAACAACAGCTCGTCGACGAGGAACCCGATCGGTTTTACGTGCCCGCGTATGTCGGTCACCGCGGCTGGATCGGCGTGCGTCTCGATCGCAAGGTCGACTGGAACGAGATCGACGAGATCCTGCGCGACGCGTATCGCTGCGTGGCGCCCGCCAAGCTCGTCGCGGAAATGGACGCGGGCTAAGCCGGCACACGTTGCAGGAACGCGACGATCGCGTTGCGCAGTTCGGGTTTGACCACCGCGCTGAGGTGATTCCCCGGCACAACTTGGGCGACCGCGCCCGGGATGCGCGCCGCGAGCCCCGCCGGATCCCCGGCCAACCGGTCGTCGGCACCCGTGACGACGAGCGTCGGGACTGTGATTTCGGCGAGCCTGCCGACGCCACCGTGTTGGGCGGCGCGCTGCACGGCACTCAACGCTTGCAAATCGTTCCCGGCGCGCGCCGCGAACCGGCGGAACGCGCGCGCCGCGGGGTTTGTCGCGTTCATACCGTCGGCCGAAGCGAGCGCGTCGGCGATGCGGTCGCGCGGCAACGAGTTGCGGCCGGCGGCGAGATTCCCGCCGACACCGCCCAGCACGAGTGACCGGGCGCGCGGTTCCACCGGAACCAGACGCGACGAAACGATCGCCCCCATCGAATACCCGACGACGTCGGCGCGCGCGATGCCGAGGAAATCGAGCAGCGCTTGCGCGTCACGCACCATCGCGTTGTTTTCGTACGCAGCCGGCTCGTGCGGCTTGTCCGATTGGCCGTGCCCGCGCGCGTCGTATGCGATCACCCGGCGGCCCGACGCGACGATCGCGTCGGCGATGCCCGGCTGTATCCAGTTGCCCGTCGCGCTCGATGCGAACCCGTGCAGGAGCAACACGTCGGGTCCGGTCCCGCCTGTGGTGTAGGCGAGCTGAAGCCCGTCGAAGGTCGTGAAACGCTGGAACGGTTCCATCAGGCGTCAGTCTGCCGCGCGACCAACTCCCGGCGCAGCACCTTGCCGCTTTCGTTGCGCGGCAATTCGTCGACACTCGTGACCCCGGCCGGGATCTTGTAGGGCGCCATCACCTCGTGCGCCCACGCGCGCAGTTCGTCGGGATCGAGCACGTGTCCGGATTGCACCACGACGAACGCCCACGGAACCTCGCCGAGACGCTCGTCGGGAAGGCCGGCCACCGCAACGTCGACGATCGCGGGATGGGCGCGCAACCGCTCCTCGACTTCGTCGGGATACACCTTCAAGCCGCCGCGATTGATCATGTCGCTGACGCGGCCTTCGATCCACACGAAGCCGTCGGCGTCGATGCGCGCCAGGTCGCCGGTGCGGAGCCAGCCGTCGTCGGTCACGCGCCCTTCCATTGCTGCATCGGCGGGAGGCAACGCCGATGTCGACGAGATCTCGAGTTCGCCGACATCGTCCGCGCTGGCAAGTTCGCCTTCGGGCGCGCGCACGCGCACCTGAAACGCGGCGTGCGGACGACCGACTGCGCCGAGCTTCGTGAGCCCGAACTCCTTCCAATCGGCACCGCTCCAGCCAACCGCTTCGCCGCCGAGCTCGGTTTGGCCGTAGCCGTTCAACACCGCGATGCCGAACCGGTCGTGGAAGCGACGCGCGTACGCGGGCGACAACGGCGCCGAAACGCTGCGCACGTAGCGCAGCGGTGCCAGCGATTCGATTTCGGGATCGTTACAGAGCATGACGATCGCAGCGGGCGGCAACACCGACGAACGAATCTCGTACTGCGCGATCAACCGCGCGAACTCGCGCGTGTCGAAGTGGTCCATGAGCACGACGGGGACACCGAGTTTGCACGCGAACAACACTTGATAGATCCCGGCCCACAGCGCGAGCGACATCGGCACGATGTTCGGCATGCGCGCCTTGGCCATTCGGTCGCCGCGCAACGTCCCGATCACCGAATCGAGCAGATCAGAAACCGTGTCGTGCCGAAGCACGACTGCTTTCGGACGTCCCGTCGTTCCCGACGTGAACTGCACGATCGCGTCGTCCGGTTCGACGGAACGCAACGTCGTCGGAGTGCACGGCCGAAGCACACCGTCGGATTCGACGACTGCCGCCACGCCGGTTGTTTCGATCGCGCGCTCGATCTCGGCGTCGGGAACGCGCGGATTCAAGGGAACGAACGCGGCGCCCGCTTGCCAAATGCCGAACCACGCGCCGATCGCGGTCTCGGTGTTCGGGAGACGCACGCCGATAGCCCGGCCGTTCAGACCGGCGACGTGAACTCGTGCCGCGACGTCGGCGGCGATCCGCTGCACCTCGCCGCGTGTCGTCGTCACGCCCGCGCGGTAGACGAGCACCTCGGCCGGATCGCCGTCGAGCAAGGCGGCGAGTGACGTCACGAGTTAGATGTCGATCGCGTCGGCATCGGCGCGGTCGTCGGGCCCGGCCACGGTCGTCGAATGCCGCGGGCGGCTCGCGCCATGGGACGGCGAGCACACCGTGCTTCCGCATCGCGGATCGCGCGCCCACACCCGCTCGGGCGTGCACGGAATGTCGATATGGCGCACGCCGAGATGCGCCAAGCGCGTCGATCACCGCGCTCTGCACCGCGGGTGTCGAACCGATCGTGCCCGACTCGCCGATGCCCTTGGCACCCGAGCGGGTTGCGCGGCGACGGCGTCTCGGTGTTCGAGCGCTTCGAACGACGGCAGCTCGGCCGCGCTCGGCATCGCGTAGTCGGTCAGCGTCGAGGTGAGCGGGTTGCCGTCGTCGTCGTAGACGTACTGCTCCCACAACGCCTGCGCGATGCCTTGCGCGATCCCGCCGTGTTGCTGACCGGTCACGATCAACGGGTTGAGGATGCGGCCGCAGTCGTCGACCGCAACGTGCCGCAGCGGCGTGACCATGCCGGTGTCGAGATCGACTTCGACGACTGCGACGTGCGCGCCGAACGGGAACGTCGCACCGTCCTGCTTGAAGTCGGAGATCGCGACGATCGGCTCGCTGCTGCGCGAGCTCGGCCCACGTCAGCGCGCGTCGCCGGAACACCGGCGACGCCGACGCGCCCGTCGTCGATCATGACGATGTCGTCGGGGTTGGCTTCGAGCATCGTCGCCGCGACCTCGCGCGCCTGCGCGATCACTCCGTCGGCTCGCGTTCGAGCACCGCGGAACCGCCGAGCTGCAGCGAACGCGAACCGCCCGTGCCGCCACCGGTCGGGACCACGGCAGTGTCGGACTGGACGAAGTGCACGTGCTTCGAGCGGGATCTGCAGCCGGTCGGCGACGATCATCGCGAACGACGTCGCGTGACCTTGGCCGTGCGCCGACGTTCCGACGCGGATCGTCGCGGTGCCGTCGGCGTTGACCGTCACCGATGCCGTACTCGGCCCCGCCGCCGCCCGCGGTGATCTCGACGTACGCACTCACGCCGATACCGAGCGCACGCCGGTCGCCCCGCTGACGGCGCGCCGCTTGCTCCTGGCGCAACTCGTCGTAGCCGCGCGACTCGAGCGCCTCGGTGAGCGCGGTGTCGTAGTCGCCGCTGTCGTACTCGGTGCGCATGACGCGTCGTGTACGGGAACTCGTCGGGCTGCAAGAAGTTGCGGCGCCGCATCTCCGCCGGATCGATACCGAGCTCGGCCGCCGCGATGTCGATGATCCGTTCGAGCATCGCCGCGGCTTCGGGCCGGCCCGCGCCGCGGAACGCGCCCATCGGCGTGGTGTTCGTGAGCGCGACCGCGCACTCGTACGAGATCTTCGGGATGCGGTAGACGCCCTGCGCCATCATGCGCGTCGGCCCCATCGGCGAGCGCGCCACCGAAGCCGGCGTATGCACCCGCGTCACCGACGATCTGGCAGCGCATGCCGACAATCGTGCCGTCGCGTTTGCAACCCAGCTCGACGTACTGCACCTGGCCCCGCCCGTGCGGCATCGCGATCAGGTTCTCGGAGCGGGTCTCGACCCACTTCACGGGCCGCTCCAACCGCAGCGCCGCCGCGACCGACGACGCAGTGTTCGGCGCCGAGGCCGGGCTTGCCACCGAACGCGCCACCGACATGCGGCGCGATCACGCGCATGCGCTTGGCGTCGAGATCGAACGATCGCGCGAGCTTGTTCACGAAACCGTGCGGCATCTGCGTCGACACGTACACCGTGAGGTCGTGGCCGTCGCCGTCGTCGCCGGGAATCACCGCGATCGCGCTCCCCTCCATCGGCATGACCGCGATGCGCTGGTTCTCGATACGCGCGCGCACCACGACCTCGGCGTCGGCCAACGGATCGTCTTCGTCGCGCGGCACGATCGCGGCCGCGAGGTTGGTGCCGAGCTCTTCGAATTGCAGCGGCGCACCCGTCGGCCAACGCTTCTTCGGGATCGGTGACCGCGTCGAGCGGGTCGTACTCGACGACGACCGCTTCGGCGGCGTCGATCGCGGCCGTGCGCGTGTCGGCGATCACAACCGCCACTGTGTCGCCGACGAAGCGCACCTTGTCGGTCTGCGAGCGGCGCCCGCTTGACCCGGTCGTTCAGGCTCATCAACCCTCGTATACAACGGCAAGTCGAGGTCGGCGGCCGTGAAGACCGCGACGACGCCCGGCATCGTGCGCGCGTCGTCGACGTCGATCGACAACACACGCGCGTGCGCGTACGGCGAACGTACGAACACGAGATGGCAACAGCCTTCGATGCGCAGGTCGTCGACGAACCTCGCTTGCCCGAGCAGCAGATCAGGGTCTTCGACGCGGCGAACAGCAGTTCCGAGAATCGATCCGGGCACGGGCCGACGTTACCCAACGCCTCCCGGGCTCAACTCCCCGGGGCGGCGATCGGGGTCAGCGCGGGAGTCGGCGCCGCGGCTGTTCGCCGCAGCGGCAACAGCGCGGCCGCGGCCAACAACACGAGCAGCGCGCCCGAACCGATGAAAAGCCACGGGATCGGTGCGATCGGCAGCCGGTTCGCGCTCGCAAACGTCGACGAAAGCGCGACTTGGCTGTCGCTCAGCGCGTGGCTCTGGGCCGAGATGCTTTCTTGCCACGAGTCGGTCCACGACGCGAGCGCGGGATACTGCTGCGCAAACTGCGCACCGAGGGCGGGCTCGACCTTGTTGTGCACGTCGGCGGCCATGTTGTCGAACAGTTTCGTTGCCGCCACTGCTTTCTGGCCGGTGGCGGGCGCCAAACCAACGGCGCCGATCTTCGTGACGCGCTGCGCCGCGTCGACCTTGCTCGGGATCCCGACAACGAGTGGCGCAATCACCATGACGAGACCCAGCCCGCCCACGGCGACGAGCGGCCAGCGGCTCCGGCGGGTCAAGATCAGCACACCGCCGGCGATCAACGCGAGACCGAACGCAAGAAACGCCCACGGCGCGACCGTCATCGGCAACCAACTCGTCGGTATCTGATCGGCCTGGTGGTAGTCGTGCTGTTCGGCCTGCATCTGCGTGATGACCGGATCGACGATGGCAACAACCGTCGGCGCGTTGGCATCGAACGCGGCGATGCCCGGCATCTGTTGCGCCTTGTACGACGCGAACTGCTGCGGGGTCATGTGCAGCGACGCTTGCAGCGCCGGTTCGGCCTGCGTGTCGAGTTGTGCTCCGGCCGCCTTCGTCGCGTCGAAACCGGAACGCAGGTCGTGCAACCCCTCCACCGACATCAGGCCGCGATAGTGATCGGCGACCGTCTGGGCGTCATTGGACCGGGCATACACATGCTCGGTCACCATGAATCCGATCAGTAGCAGACCGGCAACGATTGACGCGATTCCGACCCAACGACGCATGACGAACCCCCCGATGTGTTGTTGGGACTCGTTCGCTCTCGACGAGCGCGCGGATCACTGATCCGTTCGAGGGCGCGCAACGAAGAACGAGACATGGGAACCAACGCGAACATTGTCGAAGCTGCGTACGACGCGTTTGGCCGCGGCGACATCAGCGGACTCCTCGACCTCGTCGACGAGCACGTCGAGTGGACGTCACCGCGAACATTGCCGCAGGGCGGCGAGTACCACGGCAAACTCGCGGTCGCGAAGTTCTTCGAAAACGTCGGCGCCGCCTGGGATCCGCTCACGCTCGAAGTCGAACAACTGGGCGAAGTCGGCGACGACACGGTCGTCGGCGTGGCCCGCCTCGACGGCACGCGGCGCGGTGGCCCGGCCGCCGGTTACGGCTCGACACACGTGTTCCGCGTTCGCAACGGCAAGATCATTCGCTTTCACGAGTACACCGACGTGAACGCGCCGATCTCTTGACCTCACCTCGAACCGGCGTACCTGAACCACGCCTGGCGACGCTCAGGTACGCCGGTTGGTGTTCGGGGCTAGCGGAACACGTACGTGACGACCGACTGCCCCGGAATCGACACCAGCCATTTGCCGGTGTTCGTGTGCGCGGGGATCGGCGCGGCCGGTAAGAGCGTGTACTGCGAGTTCGTGATGACGTGGTTGACGACCTCGTGCGTGCCCGCCGGCAACGAAATCCCGAACTGTTTGCTGTCCTGCGTTTCGTTCCACGCGACGACGGTCCACTGATCGTTCTGCCGGAACGCCATCATCCGCACACCCGCGGGCGCGCCCGTCACGTCGTGACGGATCGCGCCCGGCCGTACGTAACGACTGAACTGCCCGAGCACGTAGAAGCGGCGCGTCGGGAACAACGTCGTGACGTGGTCGGTCGCGCCGTTCTGGTCGTAATACAGGAGCCCGTCGTTCTGGCCGTTGCCGTTCTTCTCCGTGACGCAAAGCGGATCTGACTTCGGATCACAACCGAGGAACGGCGACAGCGCCGTCCACCAGTACCAGGCGGTGTCGCCGGCAACCGTGAAGTCGTCGTAGATCTGATCGGCGAGCCACAAACCCTGGAACATCGACGGGTCGTAGCCCGCACCCATGCTCGTCGCCACCCCACCCGAGCCCTTGTAACAGCAGATCTCCGTCATCCACGTGGGCTTCTTGAACTGCGCCGACACCGGCGGCACCAGCTTCCGAAGCGCGTCGTTCGGGAAGTCGTAGGTGTGATGCGCGATCGCGGTGACGTACTGCGCAGTGCCCGGCACGCTCAGCCACTGCGGCGCTTCGTTCGCGAGGATCGAATCGGCGGTCGTCTCGTCGGCGATCTCTTTTGCGTACGGCGTCTCCGTTGCCAGCGCCTTGCCGACCGACTGCACCATCGGTGCGCGTTCGTCGACCGGAACCTTCATGCCTTCCTGCGAACAACTCGGAAAACTGTCGTCGGGCTCGTTCATCGGACTCACGTATTGCAACGTGACGTGCTGCTGGTCGTGAATCTGTTTGACCGAGTTGATGATGAAATTCGTGTAGGCCGGCAGTTCGCCCGGCTTGAGCGAACCCCCACACGTCTTGCCGTTGGTCGTGAGTTCGGGCGGCGCGCTGTAGACGAAACCCGTCAGCAACGGCACGTGCGCGTCGCTTGCGGCCTTGAGGAACATGAGCCCGCCGGGGTCGTCGGCGACCGTTTTCTCGGCGCGCTCCGGGTCGGTGACACCCTTGCCGCCGGCGCCGATGTAATAGCGATAACCGGAGAGTTCGATCCCGGTCGAGCTGAAGAGCAGCGTGCCGACGAGCTTCTGGGTGTCGGCCGGGAAGTTGACGAGGTCGTTGGGCCACCACGCGCCCGACGCACCGAAACCTTCGATGGTCTGGGTGCCGCTCCCCGCGACCGTTGCCGTCGCCAGCCCGGCCGGTTCGGTCACGGTGGTCGTCGTCGCGGGCGGGGCCTTCGCCGCGTTGTGCGACGACGAGCACGCGCCGAGCAACCCGAGAAGCAAGAGGAGCGTCAACACCCGCCGCACGCGCAGGAATGTAGTGGGTGACGACGCGGAAAGAACTACGCCCCTGAAGCGCGATCGCGCACGAACTTGCGGATGGCCTCGTCGTCCGGATGTCCCCACCCGATACAGAACGGATGCCCGGCGGGGTCGGCGTAGACCTGATGCCCTTCGGCTGCAGTCAGATCCGCGCCTTGCAGCAAGCGGGCGCCGAGTGCCGTCGCGTCCGCATGGGCGCGGGCCGGGTCGTCGACATGCAGATCGAGATGCACTTGTTGCGGTGCGCCGTCCGGCCACTCGGGCGCGACGTGACCGGGCGCGAGCTGGACCCCGATCACCCACGCACCGTTGGCGTCGATGACGCTGTGCCATGAGTCGTCCTTGAATACGACCCCGTCGAGCATCCCGGCCCAGAACGCACTTTCGACCTCGAGTTCGGGGGCGTCAAAGACGACCACCTGTCGCGCGATCCTCACGCCACAAATCCTCGCACCTTCACGCACTGGCTGAGAAGCGCCTGGTAGCGGCACTCTGGCGGGTGCGCCGCGCGCGACGATGGAAGCGTTATGGGAGCACCGGTTACCCACGTAGAACTGAGCGCCAAGAACCGCCGCACGAGCCTGCTGATGCTCGGGGCCGAGTTCTTGCTGATCGGCATTCTCGGCGCCGCGATCGGCGCACTGGTCACGAAGAACGCAGCTGCCGGCATCGCCATCGGCGCGGTCGTCGCGATTGTCGTCGACATGATCGGCTGGCTGTTCGCGGTGCGCGCCACGATCGCGCTGACGCGCGCGGTCGAGGTCGGCCCGGAGCAGGCCAAGACGTTGCACAACGTCGTCGAAGGGCTCTGCATCGCGACCGGGTTGCCGAAACCGAAGATCTACATCGTCGACGACCCTGCACCGAATGCGTTCGCGTTCGGGCGCTCGCCCAACAACTCGGGCGTCGCGGTCACCAGCGGGCTGTTGAATCTCATGTCGCGTCGCGAACTCGAAGGCGTGCTTGCGCACGAGCTTTCGCACATCAAGAACCGCGACGTGCAAGTCACCACGCTGGCGGTGACAACCGTCGGCATCCTCGTGGTGGTCGCCGAGATCGCCGCCCGCGCGACCTGGTTCTCGAACTGGCACGAAGACCGCAATGGCGGCGCGATCGTGCTCGTGCTCGTCGCGTTGCTCGCCACCGTCCTGGCGTTCGGCGCGCGCATGCTCTCGTTCGCGATCTCCCGCCACCGTGAGGAACTGGCCGACTTGAGCGCGGCCGGCATCGTGACTCCCGACGGATTGCGCAAGGCGCTCGAGAAACTCGAAGCCGACCACACCGTGTTGCATCACGTCTCGCGCGCGACGGCGCACTTGTGGATCGTGACGCCGCTCAATCTCCGCGGCGAGGGCAAGCACGCCAAGGTCAACAACATGTTCGACACGCACCCGCCGCTCGGCGAACGCATCGCGATCCTCCGCAAGCTCGAAGGCCTCGACCCCGAGCAACGCGGACCGGTCGACGAAACCGCAACCGGCGTCCCGATCGACCTCGCGCAACTTTCGGCGTCGACCGATCGGCGCGCGACGCGTCAGCCGATGGGTTCGGCCGCGATTGCCGCGCCCGCAACGGCCGCTTCCGGCAACTGGATGCAAGGCAGCCAAGGTCCCGCGGTGCCCGCGGGCCCTACCGGCTCGGCAAGCCCCGCGACCCAGACCAACGCGTCGATGGCGCCGGGCTGGTACCACTCCGACGCCACGACGTTGCGCTACTGGGACGGCAAGACGTGGACGAACTGGCGCGCGAACTGGGACGGCCACACCTGGGTGCAGTCGCGCTGACGCGCTGACGTTCAGCCCGCGAGGAAGTCGATGATTTCGGGGAACGCCTTCGGGTCTTGCGCGAAAAACGCGTGCCCGCCTTCGTAGACGTGTAGTTCGCTCTTCGGAACGTGCGCGGCGATGAACTCGGAGTTCGCGAGCGGCGCAATGCCGTCATAGCGACCGCACGCAACGAACGTTGGAGCGGTGATGTTTTGCAGCCGGTCGCGCACGTCGTGGCCGGCGCGCGCGTTCAGCTGTTCGGCTTCGCCGCGCTTCACGTCATCCGACTTTTCGCCGGTCGCGCGCGCAACCATCATGTCGGCCAAGCCCTTGTCGGCGGGATGCTCGGCGAGATACTCGGGCGTGAAACGCGTATCGAGCAGCTCCGTGCCTTTGACGACGCGCTCGGCCATCGGCAGCTTGTCGAGATCGTGGAGCGGGAACGACGCGAAGTCTTTCCCGCCCGGCGACGTGCAACACAGCGCGAGCCGCTCGACGCGATCGGGCCACGTCGCCGCGAATTGTTGCGCAACCATGCCACCGAAACTGATACCGATGATGCGCGCGCTCTCCCAGCCGACTTCGTCGAGCACCGCAGCCGCGTCGGCCGCGTAGTCGGCCATCGTGTACGGACCGGCGGGGATCGACGTGAGACCGAGGCCGCGTTGGTCGTGCGCGACGAGATCGAGCCGTTCGGTCAAGATCGGCAACAAGATGCGCATCGAGTCGAGCGTCGAACCCGAACCGTTGAGAAAGAGCGTGCGCGGTCCGGTGCCACTGCGCTCGTAGTAGATATCGATCCCGTTCGCAGCAAAGGTCGGCATGCCGAGGACGCTACATCCACATGTCCATGGCGGTCTCGGCCGACGCGTCAGCTCCGATAACCGACGATCGACGTCGCGATCTCGAAACCGAGTGACGCATACAGCCGGCGCGCCCGCGAATTGTCGTCGCGGACGGTCAGCGAGACGCGATCGACTGGCGACGCGTCCATGAGCAGGCGCGTCAACGCGACCACGAGGCTGCGTCCGGCCCCGCAGCCGCGGTGTTCGGCGTCGACGGCGACGTACTCGATGTAGCCCTCGCCACCCGCCTGCACCCGACCGGCCGCGTAACCGGCAATCGTCGTGCCGCGCGGCGCAACCAGCACGGTCATGTTGGGCATGAGACGTTCGGCCGGCGTATGCGTGTCGGTGAACTCGGCGTCGTGAAGGCGTGCGATCGCCGGGAGGTCGTCGGCGCGCGCCGGCCGAACCATTTCGTTCGCTCCGGGCCAGGTCGCCGTCGTGCGGGCGTCGACCGTCAGCGCATGATTGACGACGGTCGACTTCCATCCGCGCCCGGTCGCGAGTTCGGCCAGCCGGACGTTGGCGACCTCGCCGCAACACTCGACACTCGTGATGTCGTCGCCGAGTTGCGCGAGTGCGGCGTCGAACAACGCGGGTGCGTCGGAGTTCCACGCTTCGTCATCGCCGTCGACCCACGGACCCCACATCCACGCCCGGCCAAGCGCCGCATCGCACTCCACGACGACCGCGCCACTGACCTGACCATTCGGCCCGCGTGCGACGCGCGCCGTTTCCGTCCAGGGCGGTTCAAGCTCTTCGAGCTCGGCGCGGATCTCGTCGATGCTGGTGCCGGCGTAGGCGATGTTGCGCTCCGGACGCGCCTGCTCGGCCGCGATCATGCGCACGACCGCGTCGTGCTCGCCGGGATCAACACGCGTTGCCACCATGCGGAATCAGAGGCGGAGGATGGCCTTCACGGCCGCGCTGAGCTCGCGGGCGATGACGTCGTGCGGCCCCTCGGCCAAGAGCTTGGGCGCCCAATCGTCGAACGCAGTTACCGCGCCGAGTGCGGCGAACATGCGAATCTCCTCTTCGACGTTCGATGCCGCACCTTCGGCCGCAACCCGAATGCGTTCGTGCAACGCCAAGTGGTCTTGCAGTTCGTCGAACGCTTCGTGGAGTTGCGCCACCGAATGGCGGTTGCGTTCGAGGATGCGGAACAGCGCGACGTTCTCGAAGATCATGCCGATGATCCAGTCGAGCGCCGCCGCCCAGTCGGCGGTGTTGCGGGCGGCTTCGAGCCGGCGCACCAGTTCGTTCAGTACCTCCCCCATCGGCTCGATGAGCGCGCGGAGCATGTCGTCCTTGCTCTTGAAGTGGTAGTAGAGCGCGGCTTTGGTGATACCGAGCCGCTCCGCGATCTCCCGCAGCGAGGTCGCGTCGTAGCCCTGATCAGCGAAAAGCTCCTGGGCCACTTCGAGGATCTCGGCCCGGGTGTCGCTGCGGGGTCGGACGACGTCGGTCACGCCAAGAATCTTACTTGACGGCCGGTAAGCAAATCACTTACCGTACGGCAAGTAAGTAGCCCCCGCGAAGGGACTTCCCCTATGACCTCCTCCCCCATGATCGAAGCCGCCGGCCTCACCAAGCGCTTCGGCGAGACCCAGGCCCTCGCCGGCGTCGACCTGGTCGCCGAGCAAGGTTCGATCCTCGGCGTGCTCGGCCCGAACGGGGCCGGCAAGTCGACAGCCGTGCGCATCCTCACAACCCTGACCCAACCCGATGGCGGCACAGCCCGTGTGGCCGGATTCGACGTCGTCAACGAAGCGCCCATGGTGCGGCGCCACATCGGTGTCACCGCCCAAGACGCAACCGTCGACGTCGCGCTCACCGGGCGCCAGAACCTCGTGATGATCGGCGAGCTGAGCGGCATGGCCCGGCGCGACGCCAAGCAACGCGCCGGCGAACTGCTCGAACAATTCGACCTCGCCGACGCGGCCGACCGCGTGGTGAAGGGCTATTCGGGCGGCATGCGGCGCCGGCTCGATCTCTCCGCCAGCATCGTCACCCGCCCACCGATGTTGTTCCTCGACGAACCCACGACCGGCCTCGACCCTGCGAGTCGTGCCGCGATGTGGGACGTGATCCGCGATCTGCTCGGCGCGGGCGTCACCGTGCTGCTCACCACGCAGTATCTCGACGAAGCCGATCAGCTCGCGGATCGCATCGTGGTGATCGACCACGGTCGCGTCATTGCCGAAGGAACGTCTCTCGAACTGAAGCAACAAGTCGGACGTCAGCGTCTCGACGTTCGTCTCGCGCAACCGAACGCAGCGGCGGCCGAGATCTTGCGGCCGATCGCAACCAGCGCGCCGGTTGTCGGCGACGACTACCGCACCTTCTCGTTCGCGGTCGACGACGAAACCGGCGCCGCGTCGCGTGTCGTCGATTTGCTCGCGGCCGCGCGCATTGCCGTCGACGAAGTCGCAGTACACCGCCCGTCGCTCGACGACGTCTTCTTCCACCTCACTGGCCACGCCGCTGAAGGCGACGACACAGGAGCCGCCGCATGACCGCCGTATCCGTTCTCGACGAGGCGGCACCCGCCGTCGAAGCCGTGCGCGCCGAACCGGCCGCCGGCCCGCTCCAATGGCTGCACGACGCGCGCGTGCTCACGCGTCGCAATCTCGTGCACGTGCGTCGCGAACCGGCGCAGCTCTCCGACGTGACGATCCAGCCGATTCTCTTCACGTTGCTGTTCACGCAGTTGTTCGGCGCCGCGATGGTGATTCCCGGCGGCGGCAGCTACGTCAGCTTCGCGGTCGCCGGTTTGTTGGTGATGAACCTCGTCACGTCGGCGCCGCTCGGAACTGGCGTCGGACTGAGTTCCGACATGAGCACCGGCATCATCGACCGCTTCCGCACTCTTGCAATGCGTCGGACGGCAATCGTCGCGGGCCGTACCTTCTCCGATCTCCTCACGAGCGTCATGTGCGCGTTCTTCGTTGCGCTCGCGGGGCTCGTCGTCGGCTGGAGGCCCGAGAACGGGATGCTGGGCTTGCTCGCCGGCTTCGGCGTCGCGTTGTTGTTCGGTTACGCGCTGAGTTGGCTCGGCGCGTGCGTGGGCCTCGCGGTGAAGGGGCCCGAGTCGGCGCAGTCGATCGGCTTCATCGTGTTGTTCCCGCTTGCGTTCGTCTCGAACGTGTTCGTGCCCACGAACAACCTGCCGACGTGGCTCGGTTGGATCGCCGGGTGGAACCCGGTGAGCGCAGTCGCGGCGGCCGTACGGGAGCTTTGGGGCAACCCCAACCCGTCGTCGACGTTGCACTACTGGCCGATGCAGCACCCGGTTGCGGCCGCGCTGATGTGGTCTCTCGCGATCCTGGGCGTGTCATCGGTCCTCGCGACGAAGCTCTTCAAGCGCCGCACCACCGAATAACCCCTTGTTTGGACGGTTTCCGCCCTCATAGGGGCGGATTCAGTCCAAACAGAGTTTTAGGCGTCGACGTCGACCATCGCCGCACTGGCCGTGGTCGACGCTGCGAGCGGGCGCGTATCCCAGTCGGGACGGCGGGGCATGCCGCTGCGACCGTCGGGATCGCGCACCGCGAGCACTTGGTGGATCTGCGTACGACCGGCTTCGAAGTTCACGGCCGACGCCGCCATGTACAAGCGCCAGACACGCGCCCGGCCGCGCGCCGACGAGTTCGACGGCGCGGTCCCAGTTCGCCTCGAGGTTCGCGACCCACGCCCGCAACGTGAGTGCGTAGTGCTCGCGCAGCGATTCGACGTGACGGACTTCGAAGCCCTCGCGCTGCATCGCCGTCACGACGCTGCCGACCTCGTGCAGTTCGCCGTCGGGGAACACGTACCGGTCGATGAACCCGCGGCGGTTGATCCCGGGGCGGCCGACGTTCGGGGTGCTGATGCCGTGATTCAACACGCGCCCGCCCGCGTGGACGAGCGAGAACAGTTGGTCGAAGTACTCGCGCAACTTCTCCACACCAACGTGTTCGAACATGCCGATCGAGCTGATCGCGTCGTACGGACCGTCGTTCACGTCGCGGTAGTCCTGCACGCGGATCTCGACGCGGTCGTCGAGCTTGGCACGCTTCAGCGCGTCGTCGGCAAAATGGGCCTGCTCGTGCGAGAGCGTGACGCCAACCGCGTGCACGCCGTAGACGCGCGCCGCGTAGGCGACCATCCCACCCCAACCGCAGCCGACGTCGAGGAGGCGCATGCCGGGCCGCAACGCGAGCTTGCGGCAGATCAACTCGTACTTGTTCGCTTGCGCTTGGGTGAGATCGTGCGTGTCGTCGTCCCACACGCCGCACGAGTACGTCATCGACGGACCGAGAATCATCCGGTAAAAGTCGTTCCCGACGTCGTAGTGGTGCGCGATCGCGGCCGCGTCGCGCGCCTTCGAATGCCGCGACCCGTGCAGGCGCGCTTCCTCGGCCGGGATCGGCGGGCGCCGGAAACCCGAGGCACCGAGCAGCCGCGCGATCGCGAGCCACTGCCGCCAGTCGAGCTTCACCGCGGGCAGGTTGTCGCGCAGCCGGAGCGCCTCGAAGATGTCGCCCTTGAGATCGAGCGCGCCTGCAACGTACGCGCGCCCGAACCCGAGCTCGCCGGGTGCGGTGACGATGTACGAGAGCGCCTCGGGCGAGCGCACCACGAGGGTGGCCTCGGCGTCGGCGGGACCGAGCGAGCTGCCGTCGTAGCAGTCGATGCGGACGGGCAGGTCGGACCCCAGGACCTGAGCAACGAGATCGGCAATCTGCATGCGAATTACGTACCCCTGTCGGGGCAGCTCGTAAATAGTGAATCATCTACGTGTGAAGATTGATCCCGAGAGCTATCAACGCGACGGGTTCGTACTCGCGCGTAGCGCAATGTCACAGGGTGACGCGACCCGTCTCCTCGACGCCGCGATCGCGCTGACACAGGCGGCCGCCTCAGGCACGCTCGCACCGCCGACCTTCGTCACTCCCGAGCAGAACCTCGCGCACCTCGACGCGCCTGAACCCGAAGACGGCGTCTCGAAGGTCTTCCGCGTGCATCAGCTCGCGCCCTTCGACGAGATCGCGACGCGCCCCGATCTGCTCGACGCGATTGCGGCCATCCTCGGCACCGTCGAGATCGACTGCTTCCTGTCGCAGTTCATCTTCAAAAATCCCGGCGCGTGGGGCCAACCCTGCCACCAAGACTCGTTTTACTTCCCGTTCGAACCGCCCCGGCCGGTAGTGGGCGCGTGGGTCGCGGCAACCGACGCAAGTCTCGACAACGGCTGCCTCTACGTCGTCCCGGGGAGTCACCGCGAATCGGTGCACACGCACATCCCGGATCGGCGCGAGAACGCGAACATCGGCTACATGGAGATTGTCGACCACGATCTCGACAACGCGGTCGCAGTCGAGATGGAACCCGGCGACCTGCTGCTGTTCGACAGTCATCTGATGCACTTCTCGCGCGACAACACGTCGAAACGGCGGCGGGCGGCGATGGTGTACCACTACGCGCCGGCCGGGACCGTCGATCACACGGTCGAACAACGGGGATACACCATCAACGACTGGGTGCCCGTCCGCCGGTCTTGATCGGGCGCGCTGCGGCGCGATCAAATGCGGCCATGGCGCATCCCCGAGAAGAAGTCGTCGCCGCGATCGAGCGTTACATCGAGGTACGCGACGAGATCAACACCGGCAAGCGGCCGTGGGCCGACCTCGCCCAGTTCTTCACCGACGACGCGGTATTCATCGACCCCGCGTGGGGGCGCGTCGAGGGCATTCCCGAAATGCTCGCGACCGTGTTCGGCCATGCGATGGACGGCCTCGAAGACTGGACGTTCCCCACGGAGTTCTACGCCATCGAAGGCGACAACGTGCTCGTGAAATGGAAGCAGATCCTCGGCGGCACCCGGCCCGACGGCCGGCCATGGGAACAGTCGGGCGTATCGACGATGATCTACGCGGGCGACGGCAAGTTCTGTTACGAAGAAGACCTCTTGAACATGGTGCACGTGTTCGAGGACATGAAGGCGAGCGGTTGGAAGCCGGGGCCGAACCAGGGCGTACCGCCGAAGAACGTCAACCGCGATTTTTCGCGCCCCAGTGGATACTGAAACCGTCGATTACGTCGCGATCACGCGCTTGCAAAACGCGTACGCCGACGTGGTGAACCGGCGCGCGTGGGCCGAGTTCGACGAACTGTTCCTCGCCGACGCACCGGTGCGCGTCGACACGGTGACGAACCCCGTCGTCGAGACGCGCGGGCCGCGCGGCATCGGCGAGTTCATCGGCGGCGCAATCGAACGCTTCGAGTTCTTCGAGTTCGTCGTGTTGAACACGCGCGTCTGGATCGACAGCGACACCGCGCGCGGTCGCGTGTTCATGTGCGAGCTACGGCAGGCAGTAGACAACGGGCTGTTCAGCCGGGCGTTCGGCGTGTACCACGACGAATACCGCCGGGTTGACGGGCGCTGGATGTTCGCGGCACGCCGCTATCAATCGCTGGCGCGAACCGGGCGCGGCGAAGTCTTCGCATTCCCCGAGGAGGCATGGTGACGACCATTTATTACGAAGACGACGCCGATCTCGACGCGATCTCCGGCGAGGAGATCGCGGTCGTCGGTTACGGCAACCAAGGCCGTTCGTGGGCGTTGAACCTGCGCGACAGTGGCTGCAAGCCGGTCATCTGCGTGCGGCGCGACGAAACACGCGAGCAAGCCGAGGCCGACGGCTTCGAGGCACACGACGTCGAAGCGGCAAGCGACGCCGACATCATCTGCATCCTCGTGCCCGACGATGTCGTCGCGTTGTTGCCGATCACCCCGAGTAAAACATCATGTGTGATCGTGGCGAGCGGCTACACGCTCGCGTTCGGGCGGCTCGACCCCGCGGGCGACGCGGGCATGGTCGCACCCCGCATGCTCGGCCCCGAAGTGCGCCTCTGTTACGAGGAAGGCGTCGGCTTCATCACCGCCGTCGGGGTACACCGCGATGCGACCGGCCGGGCGCTGCCGCGCACGCTGGCCGTTGCGCGCGCGATCGGCGGGTTGCGCCAAGGCGCGATCGAAATGTCACCGATGCAAGAAGCGGTCCTCGACCTCGGCGTCGAGCAAGTCCTCTCCCCCGCGCTCACGGCGGTCAACAACGCGTTCGTGCAGACGATGATGGAGAACGACATCCCGATCGAAGCAATCGTGACCGAGCTCATCCTTTCAGGCGAGGTTGAACGCACGTACCGGCTCGTGCGCGAGGTCGGGTACGCGGTGCAGTCCGAATATCACTCCCCCACCTCGCAGTACGGGCAGCTGACTCGGCGCGGCCAGTACGACCACCTCGATTTCAACACCAAGATGCGCGCCCTCACCGAAGACATCACGAGCGGCCGGTTCGCCGACGAGTGGGACGCCGAACGCGATGCGGGTTACCCGAAGCTCAAGGCGTTGAAAGAACAGCACGCGGGCCCGGCGGTGCGTGAATACGAAACCGACTTGCGGAAGCGATTGGGACCGAACGCGCAGAAGTGAACTGACGCGATACAACTGTCGGGCCGTCCACGCGTCTACGAGGACGTGTCGGTGACGGTGGCCCACGCCGAAGAGCAGGGCACACTTTCGCCCGACGGCTAGGCGTGCGCGCCCGGCGATGCTTCCCACGCGCGCCAGCGCCCGATGTCGATCGCGATGACCGCGCCGGGCGGCGGCGTCTCGACGTACTGCTGATACTTCGCCTGCAAGGGCGCGATGGCGTACGTCTCGTCGACGATGCGCGCGGTGCCGTCGACGCGAACCCACCACAGCTGCGACCAGTCGTCGTCGTAGTGGTCGACGACGAGCGACGCGTGCGGATGGGCGCGAATGTTCGCCAATCGTTGCAGTTCGAGCGTCGATTTCGGCTTGGCGTCGACCGCCGAATAGATCGTGTCGCCGTCGAGCGCGAAACAACACGGCACCACGTGCGGCGTTCCGTCGGGGCGGACGGTCGCCAGCCGGCCGACGCGCGCCGACGCAAGGCGCGTGCGCATCTCGTCGTGATCCACAGGCGCAAACTATGTCGGCTGCACAACCTGGTCGGCGACGGTGTGATCGGCGGCCCAGCTCAGCGCGAGACACAGCGGGCACGCCGCTTCGGTGAAGGCCTGGGCGCCGACGCGCCGACCGCGCCGCACGAACCACACGACGAGCGCGACGCCTGCGAGCGCGAGCACCGCAACGATCGCGGGACCGCGCGCAGCGTCGAGCGCGGCGCTCGCGGCCGGGCCGAGGAAGTAACCGAGAACGAGATGCAACTGCAAGAAGACACTCGCGCCGATCGCAAGGGCCGGCAGAGCGCGCCGCAAGCTCACGCCCGAACCACCGGCCGCGACAACGGTGATCGTGCGCAGACCCGGTGTCGCGCGACCAATCGCCAGCGCGCTACGGCCGCGCCGGTCGACGAGCGCGGAAGCCCGGTCGAGCCGTGCGTCCGTCAGACCCAACCGCGGGCCGAGCCGTTCGATCAGCGCGTGACCCGGACCACGCGCGATGACGAAGAGCGCCGCCGATCCGACGATTGCGAGCGCTTCCATCGCGAGCACGGCGGCCCAGAGCGGAAAGGCGCCGGCCGCCGCCCGCTCGCCGACGAGCAACATCACGAGATCGGCAGGGATGGGAATCGGGATGCCCATTTCCATCGGCAGCAGGAGCAACAGCGCAACCGGCACGCCGAGCCCCGTCACGGCACCTTTCACATCGGTTGTTCGCCGTGCGGAGGCACCCGGATGTCAGCGATCGAGCGCCTGGACGATGTACGCGTCGCAGAGTTCGACGAGCCGGTCACGGCCGAAGCTGGCCTCGTGACCACCGTGCACGACGGTGACCGGCATCGAGCGAAGCCGCACCATCGTTGCGAGGTAGTCGTCGACGTCGGAATCAGGTGCGTTGTCGAGCAGCGGTCCGTCGTAGACCGCGTCGCCGGAGAAGAACACCCCGTGTTCCTCGTCGAACAGACCAATCGAGTCGGGGGAATGGCCCGGGAGATGCAGCACCTCGAAGGCGTAGTTGCCGAGGTCGATGACGTCGCCCTCGTCGAGCATGCGCGTCGGCGGGCACGCCGGGACGGAATACGCGTCGAGGTCGAACTCCTCCGAGGGCAGCGCCTGGAGTAACTCGTCGTCGAGCACGTAGCCCGCGTCGAGAAACGACTGCCACGTTGCGGCGTCGAAGTTGGCGCGGCGCAACGCACCCGCGAGCGGCGATTGCAGGTACGGCGCCGCGCGGCGATGTGCGACCCGGTCGTCGAACTCGTGTAACGACCCGGTGTGATCGAAGTGGTAATGCGTCGCGACTGCGGTCGCCGGTCGATCGAACAGATCAGCCGCCGCATCACGCAGCGACACGACGCCGAGACCGGTGTCGATCACGAGGACGCGGTCACGTCCGAGCACGAGCCACACGTTGCAACGCAAGAACGGGTCGACGTGTTGTTCCCACAAATGCCAAATCCCGTCGCCGACTGGTTCGCGCGCGAACCACGGGCCGGCCGCGACTCTCATGTTTGCGTGACGACAACCGCGGCGCCCGGCGACTTCGACGACGAATGCCAGCGCGCGGCCGATGGGGTCCAGACTTGACCTTGCGTCGCGATCGACGTGATGCGGTACTGCTGCGCGTGCCCGACGAGCCACGACGCGATCGCCCAGCTCTCGGTTTCCGACGCCGGGTTCGCGATATCGCGCACTCCGAGCTCCGACTCGAGCGCGGATTGGTAGGACGGCGGCGGGGTGCCGTCGGCCTTGGCGCGGTCAAACGCGCACGCGAACACGGCCGGGCGTTCACCCGTAAACGCGATCGCGAGGTCGCGCGCTTCGCCTTCCCACTTCGCGTACGCAAGGCCGGACGCGCTGCGCTGCACCGCTTGGGCCGCGTCGTCGACCGCCATCGTGTTCCACCCGTGCACTTTCACGAGCTCGTTGTAGAACGCGGTCGCCGCGTAGCTCGGTGTCATCAGCTGCGCGGGCGTCCCCCAGCCCTGCGACGGCCGTTGTTGGAACAGTCCGAGGGAGTCGCGGTCGCCATACGAGAGGTTCCGCAGGTTCGACTCCTGCAGCGCCGCCGCCAACGCGACCGTGACCGCGTGATGAGGCAAATCCAGCTTTTGACCGATCGCCGCGATCGTCGTCGCGTTGGCGGCTTGTTCGAGCGAGAGCGTGTAGCGCGCCGAGTCGACGGTGACGACGCAATCAGTCGGGGGCGCGAGCGAGCGCGTGACGTACGACGCGACTGCGTACACACCGCCGATCACGACGGCGACCACCGCGAGACCCGCGACCCATCGCCACGGGCGACGCGAGCGCGTGGCGCGCGAGCGCGGCGATCCGGCCGGACGGCCGCGCTCGCTCAGCGTCGTGGTCATTCGTACGACGGTAGCAATATCGACCCTTGGAACTGGTTGCGCCCGGTCATGAATTCGGGTACTCATCCTCGGGATGAAACCCACAGATCCGCTGGCCGCGGCTGCCAACCGTCACCTCTGGATGCACTTCACCCGCATGGCCGACGGTTACGAACCGCCTGTGATCGTCCGAGGCGACGGCGTGTGGGTGTACGACGATCACGGAAAGCGGTATCTCGACGCGCTGTCGAGTCTGTTCACGACACAGGTCGGGCACGGCCGCGAGGAGCTGGCCGACGCCGCGGCCCGCCAGGCGCGTGAGCTCGCGTACTTCCCGTTGTGGAGCTACGCGCATCCGCGCGCGATCGAACTCGCCGAACGATTGGCCGAATACGCGCCCGGCGATCTCGACCGCGTGTTCTTCACGACTGGGGGCAGCGAAGCGGTCGAGTCGGCGTGGAAGCTCGCCCGGCAATACCACCGGGTGCGCGGCGAACCGAGTCGTTACAAAGTCATCTCGCGCGCGATCTCGTATCACGGCACGACGATGGGCGCGCTCTCCATTACGGGCGTGCCCGCGATCAAGGCGCCGTACGAGCCGCTTGTGCCGGGCAGCGTGCGCGTGCCCAACACGAACGCCTATCGCCCGGCAGCGATCGATCCTGCCGAAGCGATCGCGGAAGC
Organism: uncultured Actinomycetes bacterium; assembly: GCA_963841195.1. Taxonomy (GTDB): domain Bacteria; phylum Actinomycetota; class Acidimicrobiia; order IMCC26256; family PALSA-610; genus CAWJBX01. The sequence goes on from CAWJBX010000014.1 coordinate 228,240, forward strand.
AATCGAGATGGAGGGCGCGCAGACCGTCGCCGCGGTGTTCCTCGAGCCGGTACAGAACGCGGGCGGTTGTTTCCCGCCACCCGACGGCTACTTCCAACGTGTGCGCGAAGTGTGCGACGACACGGGCGTGCTCCTCGTGTCGGACGAAGTGATCTGCGCGTTCGGGCGCCTTGGCCATTGGTTCGGTTCCGAGCGTTACGAATATCTGCCCGACATGATCACGATGGCGAAGGGCATGACGTCGGGATACTCGCCGATCGGCGGCGTGATCGTGCGCGAGCAACTCGTCGAGCCGTTCCGGCACGGACAGCACACATTCCTGCACGGCATCACGTTCGGCGGGCATCCGGTGAGCGCGGCAGTCGCGCTCGCGAACCTCGACATCATCGAACGCGAAGGTCTGCTCGAGAACGTCCGCAAGAACGAGGACGCGTTCCGCGAGACGATCGAACGGCTCCTCGACCTCCCGATCGTCGGCGACGTGCGCGGCGCGGGCTACTTCATCGGTATCGAGCTCGTGAAAGACAAAGCGACGCGGGCGACGTTCGACCACGACGAGGGCGAAAGACTCTTGCGCGGCTACATCTCGCACGCGTTGTACGACGCCGGGCTCATCTGCCGGACCGACGACAGGGGCGATCCCGTGATCCAACTCGCACCACCGCTTGTCGCGGGGCAAGCCGAGTTCGACTACATCGAGAGCGTGCTGCGAGTTGTGCTCACTGAGGCGTGGAATCGCGTCTGACGTAGGCTGCCGCACCGTGGGCAACGCGTTCAGCGGAACAACACTCGAGGCCGGCGATGTGTTGGCGCGCGAGTCGGCGCGCTTCGCCACGTTCGGATGGATGCGCGGCACCTCGGGAAACCTGTCGATCGTGTTGGACCGCTCGCCCTTGCGGCTCGCGGTGACCGCGAGCGGCAAGGACAAAGGCGAACTGACCGCCGCCGACATGGTCGTGGTCGACGAAGCGGGCCAGGCGGTCGATCCCGACGCCGGGCGACCTTCCGCCGAAGCTGCGTTTCACGCACGCATCGCGGCACTGTCCGGCGCGGGCGCGGTGGTACACGTGCACCACCTCGGCGCAGTGGTCGCCGCCGACCGCGCGCCCGGCGGCATCACCGTCGAAGGCCTCGAGATGCTGAAAGGCATCGGACGCAAAGCCGACGGCGATCCCGTCACGATCCCGGTCGTCGCCAACAGTCAAGACATGATCGAACTCGGTGACCGTTTCGCGAAGGTGTACGACAGCGGCACGCCCGCCGTCGTCATCGCGAAGCACGGGCTGTACGCGTGGGGCGACGACATGTTGCAGGCCCGCCATCACACCGAGATTGTCACGTGGGTGTTCGACTACCTCTTGCACAACGGAGGGGAAGCATGACTCGTTTGCTCGTGAGCCCGGACACGAACGCGGCCGACATCTTGGTCGACACCGACAAGCCGGCCGAGATCACGGCCGCGCTCGACGCAGTGGGCGTTTCGTTCGAGCAGTGGGCCGTGCCGGACGCGCTGGCGGTCAGCGCGTCCGACGCCGATGTGCTCGCGGCCTATGCCGGCGATGTTGCGCGCGTGCGCGACGCGCACGGCTACGAGACGGTTGACGTCGTTCGTTTACGCCGCGCCGATCAGTCCGACGACGAGTGGTCCGCAATGGCCGGCGGCGCCCGCGCGAAGTTCCTCGCCGAGCACACGCATTCCGAAGACGAAGTGCGCTTCTTCGTCGAAGGCTCGGGCGCGTTCTATCTTCGCCTCGACGGCAAGATCCACGTGGTCGTGTGCGAGCGCGGCGACCTCCTCGGCGTTCCGGCCGGGACGCGCCATTGGTTCGACATGGGCACCAATCCCGAGTTCACCGCGCTGCGGTTCTTCCGCGACCCGGAAGGCTGGGTCGGCAACTTCACCGGCGACGACATCGCGACGCGGTACCCGTCGTTCGATTCGATCACCGCGTGATCGAAGCCGTCGTCGTCGACATCGAAGGCACGACGAGTTCGACCGCGTTCGTCACGACAACGCTCTTCGCGTACTCGCGCGACCACTTCGCCGAGTACCTCTCTGCGCATCGCGATGACGCGGCGCTCGCCCGCGTGCTCGACGGTGTGCGCACCGAAGCCGGCGAACCCGATGCCGACGAGGCGAGGGTCGTCGCAATCTTGGGCAGCTGGGTCGATGCCGACGCCAAGGTCACGCCCCTCAAGACGCTCCAGGGTTGGATTTGGCGCGACGGCTTCGAGCGCGGCGATCTCACGTCGCACTTGTTTCCCGACGTCGAACCGGCGTTGCGCGCGTGGCACGCACGCGGTCTGACCCTTGCGATTTTCTCGTCGGGCTCGGTCGACGCCCAACGCGCCTGGTTCGGCCACTCGCCGGCCGGCGATCTGCAACCGTTGCTCAGCGCGTACTTCGACACCGAGAACGCCGGGCCCAAACGCGACCCCGACAGCTACCGCAAGATCGCAACCGCGCTCGGTCGCGAAGCGAATGCCATAGCGTTTCTCTCCGACGCGCGCGCCGAACTGGACGCCGCGCGTGACGCGGGGTGGTATGTCATCGGCGTCGACCGGCCCGGCGAACCGCTGGCCGCGCAAGGATTCGGCGACCACCCGACCGTTTCTTCCTTCGCCGGCGTGACCTTCGACGCGCTGTCGTGATCAGCATCGACCTCACCGATCGAGTCGCATTCGTCGCGGGAGTCGGGAGCGGTATCGGCGGCAAATGCGTCCGCACGTTGACCGACGCCGGCGCGCGCGTCGCATGCTTCGATATCGATCCGGGTGTGGCCCGGAACGCCGGTGGCGCCCTCGCTCTTGACGGCGACGCGCGCGATCCGAGCGCGGTGCGCGTCGCAATAGCCCAGGCCGTCCAAGCGCTCGGTCCGATCGATGTCGCCGTCGATGTCATCGGCGAGGCGCGCTGGGGCCGCACGGTCGACCTCGACGACACCGCGTGGGACGAGTCCTTCGACATGGTGCTTCGTCACTTCTTCAACCTCGCCCGCGCCGTTGCTCCGGGCATGGCCGGCCGCGGCGGTTCTATCGTCACGATCGCGTCAGTGAGCGGCTTGCGATCGGCTCCGCTGCACGGACCGTACGGCGCGGCCAAGGCCGGCCTCATGGCGCTCGTCCGAACGCTCGCGATCGAACTCGCGCGCGACAACGTACGCGTCAACGCCGTTGCGCCGGGCGCGGTGTTCACGCCCCGCGTCGAGGCGATCATGAGCGACGAACGGCGGGCAGAGTCGGCGGCGCAGATCCCGCTGGGCCGTTACGCGCAGCCCGACGACATCGCCAACGCAGTGGCGTTCCTTGCGTCCGACCTCGCGTCCTACATCACCGGCCAAACCATCGTCGTCGACGGCGGCGCAACCGCGCAGTTCCCGCTGTCGCTGCGCGCGTAGCTACGAGCTGGGCGCGATCACTGCGACCGCCATCTCCCAGTAGTCGCCGGGGTTCGGAGACGCGAACCCTACCGTCTGCGAGCCCGCGGGAAGCGAGCGCGCAGCGGATTCCAACACGCTCGCAGTGTCGTCACCGGCGCGCCGTTGAATATCTACGCGGTACCCGGGCAGCGGAACGAAGTTGGCGTTCGCGCGGCCTTCGAACAGCGCCGCGAAAACGTCGTCACCGGCGTTGACCGTCGTCGTGACGCGTTCGGGCTTCGTATGCAGGCCATCGTTCGTCAACGTGCGCTCGAGCGCGCCGTGACCGAATGCAGCAACGGTGACTGTCATTCCGTCGTCGCGAGTTTCGGGATGCGTCGTCGTGCACGTGATCACGCCGCGACCGTTCCAACCCGGCGGCGGAACCGCCGTCCAGATCTCGGCAATCGATGCACCTTGGCTTTCGCGGCGCGGCGTGGCCGGCGCCAACGTCGCGCCGCGCCGAAACCCGCGCCCACCGTTTCCATTGCAGTCCGGCCGAACCACCGAAGACCGCAGTCGTCCCCTTGCGAATGTGCGTTGCCGGGAACGTGTCGGGCCCGTCCGCGGCAACGAGCGCCACGAGAAGGTGTGCACCCGCGAACGAACGCGGCGCCGAGAGCTCCGCAGTTTGGCTCTGCGCGACACTCGCCGATTGTTCGCCCAGGAACCCGACCCCGCTCACTGTCGACGGCTTTGCGGGTGCGGCCGTCGAGCTACCGCCACATCCACCGAACGCGAGCGCCGTCGCGCCAACCGCAATCACAAAGACCCACCTCATGCAGAGGCAAGTTTCGCCGCCCACACCGCGTAGAGCGGGTCACCGTATTGACCGGGCGCGATGCACGTCTGCGCGACCGCGGGCGCATATGTGCCGGAACGCGCGAAGTAGTCGACAACGATGGCTTGATGCGTCACGTCGTCCGACGCGAGCCAACCGCGAACGGCTTTCGTCGGGAACAGGCGATTGGAGAAGGTGCAGACGAACCGCCCGCCCGGTCGCAACACGCGTGCGACGTCGCGGAACACCTCGATCGGCCGGGTCAGATAGTCGACGGAAACACAGCACACGGCGTGGTCGAACGAAGCGTCGGCAAACGGCATGCGCGGCTGCGCGTTCAAATCGTGGACCACCCACTCGCGCGCTTGCGGGTTGGCGCGCAGTTCCTCTTCGTTCAACCCGAGGACCGTGAGCGCGTCGGGGGCGGTTCGGAAATGGGAAACCCACGAGCTCATCAGATCGAGAACGGTTCCCTTGATGCCGAGCTCGTCGTACAACTCGCCGACCGCCGCGATCGCGCCGTCGTCGATGTGCGTGACGAAACGCGGGAACACGTAGAACTGCGCGTCGGCGGCTTCGTCGGTGCGCGCAAAGAAGCCGTCCGGGTAGGCGTCCACCGGCTCAGGCCGAGAGCGTCCGTCCGAAGAAGTCCCAGATCAACTTCCAGCCTTCTTTGGCGGCTTCGACGCGATACATCGGGCGGTCGACTGAGAAGAACGCATGGCCGGCGTCGTCGAACGTGTGGAACTCGTACGGCTTGCCGTGTTCCTTCAACGCGGCTTCGATCTGCGCAACCTGTTCGGGCGACGGATTCGTGTCTTCCCGGCCGAACAGCCCGAGCAACGGGCACCGCATGTCGGGCGTCATGTCGATCGGTGCAACCGGATGCGCGGGCGTGAGCTCTTCCGGCTTCGCGACGACGCGCCCGCCGTAACAATCGATCGCGGCGTCGAAGTCGACGTTGCACGCAACGACGTACGACTGACGGCCACCGGAGCAGTAGCCGATCACGCCGACCTTGCCGTTCGCCGTGGGCGCGGTGCGCAGCACATGGGCGGCGCCACTTACATCACCGATGCACTGCTCGTCGGGGACACCGCCCGCTTCGCGCGCCGCCGCGGCCGCGTCGTTCGCCGACGCGCCCGGCGCATAACGGTGAAACAGATTGGGACACAGCGCGTTGTAGCCGTAGACCGCGAACGTCCGCACGATCTCTTTGGTCGAACGGTCGTAGCCCGGCATGTGGTGAATGACAACGACACCGGGGAACGGGCCGGGCCCGAGCGGCCGGGCGAAGTACGCCTCGATGTCGTCGCCGTTGTGCCCGGCGATCGTTACGGTTTCGGCCTGTATCGCTCGATCCATGCGAGGGACACTACGACGTCGCGAAATCGTAAGAGCCCGCGCCCACGCTGAGCACGACGAACGGCCCGTCGACCTTCACGAAGCGCACGCCGCCGGCTTTGGCGACCGGCTGCCCGCTCTCGGACACGTTCTGGGCCGAAGTCGCAGGAATCCGAACTTGTGCCGTCGCACCCGCGGGCACGGTCACCGACAGCATGAAGCCGTGCGTGCCGCTACTTCCGCGCCGCCACGACACCGCGATCGGGCCGCGCGGGGTCGGCACCGCGCCGTTCGCCGACTGCAACGCATGCATCGGCGGCGTGACCGTAAACGTTGCGACGCCCGGACTCGTGGGGCGCACGCCGAGCAACGCCATCTGGATTTCGAGCGCGACGTTCGCCCCCCAACCGTGCGACATCGAGTCGCCGATGATGTCGGACGGGTTCCACACTTCCCACGTGAACGTGGCGCCGCGCGCCAGGATGTTCGCCCACCCGTCGGCCTTCTTGTTCGTGAGGATCTTTTCGATCGCGTCGTCGCGGCCCGCCAGCGCCAGCGCTTCGAGCACCTCGCCGGCCGTGCGCGGCACGGCAGTCAATCCGAGGCTCGCGATATACGAGGCGATGTGGGCAACCTTGTCGGCGGGCGCGACGCCGTAGACGATCGCGCTCGAGTTGGCATCCTGCGATGCCGCCTTTACTTGAGTTCCGTCCGTCTGCGCGCCATCGACATACGTGCCATCGGGCCGCGTCAGATGCGCGTTGATCGCACTCGTCAACGCGTGCTGCCGGGCGCGCTGCGCGTCGACCTCGGACTGCGGCCGGCCCAGCGCCTCGGCAACCTCACCGGCGCGCCGGAACACATTGACGCCGAGGTTGTTGATGCGCGTCACGACCGGGAAGTCGTAGTAAATGCTCGTCGACGGCAGGCTCGTGACCAACCCGGTCTGCTTCGACACCGATGCCTGCACGTAGTTCGAGACACCCTGCAACGCGGGATACACGGCCGCGAGGAGCGACTGGTCGCCCGTTCGCATCCAGTACTGCCACACCCACTCGGGATAGATCTCGGTGAACTCGTTGATGTCGAGCGCGCCGAGGCCGGTCGGGTAGATCTTGTTGACGGATCCGTTTGCCCAGTAGCGCTTCTGCGACTGCGCGAACTCGATGAGCGACTTGCGGGTGAGGTTCTCCTCACCGAACACCGCCATCGCGGTGATCGATTCGTTGTAACCGTCCCAAAGCCACGGGCCCTTTTCCCGCGTCGGCGTGTCGATGAACGATTCCTGTGCGGTGAACAACGACGAATGCACACCCAACGCGAACTCGTCGTCGACGGTCGAATCCGACGACGCGAAGCTCGCCGCGTGCTCGTCGGGCACGACCGCGTGGCGCGTGAGCGCAACGATGTCGTTCTTCGTGAGATTCTCGCCGGGCGCGTCGATCTGGAAGTAGCGGAACCCGAGATAGTCGAACGGGAGAAACTGTTCGGCGCCGTGCCCGCGCTCGATATACGAGTAGCTCATGTCGGTGTGTTGCGTGCCGTGCGTCGTCGACACAGAACCGTCGGGATCGAGCAGGTATCCCGCGTGCATGTGGATCGTGCGCCCACTTTGGCCGTGGTGGAACGTGACGGATGGCACGGCCGCGTACACCTTGCCGAAATCGACGACGACAGCACCGGAAGCGAGACGCTTCACCGAGACCGGTGCCACGCTCTCTTCGACGATGTGCGTACGGATCGAAACGAGATGCGTCCACGGGGCGGTTCCCGCGGGCCCGACCACAGTCGCGGGCGCCCAGCCCTTCTCGTCGAAACCGGGCTTGTCCCAGCCGATCGGAATCTTGCGGCCGTCGATGTTCTCGGTCCAGTCCACGACATCGCCTTCGAGATCACGTTGGGTTCCCGGCAACCACGCGCCTTGGTGAACGTGCCACGACCCGTCGGTCGCGATTGTCTCGTGCGAGCCGTCCTTGTGATCGATCGACAACTGCACGATCACACCGGGCGCGCCTTGCGGATGTCCCTTCGTTGCCGGATCCCACATGTACAACGCGCCGATCGCGTTGGCCGCGCCTGCGCGCATGAGCGACGTCACGTCGAGTGTCTCGTAATACTGCGTGTCGGGATAGCTGTACGCCTGCCCCTTCCCCGCGGGGCTGCCGTTGATGTACAGCTCGTATTGCTGATCGCCGGAAACGTAGGCACGGGCGCGCACTACCGGCGACGCGTTCAACGAGAACTCTTTGCGCGCGTACGCGTATTGATCGGGGCGCGCTGTCGTGTTCTCGGGCCGCCGAATCCACGACGCTTTCCAGTCGGCGTCGGTGAGACCGGTCTCGAACCGGCCCGCCGCCGATGCTTTACTCTCGCCGCCGGTTGCGGCCCACGTCTGCACCGTCCACGTGTACGCGCTGATCGGAAGCGAGCGCGGGACCGGCGTAGCCGACGAACGCTTGTTGATTCGACAGCACCTTGCCGCTGTCCCACACGGTCGTCGGCTTCCCGCCGTTCGGCTTCGAGACGACGACGCGGTACGCGCTCTGCACTGCGCCGCGCCGGGTGTCGGTCAGCTGCCAGCCGAACTGCACGTCGTTCGGGCTCAAGCCGACGGGCGCGGCAATGCCGTCGACGGTGAGTGCGCTCGCCGGTGGTGGCCCCGCGGTACTCCCGCTCGAACACGCGGTCAGACTGCCGGCAAGGATCGCGACGACAATCGCGCACCCCAGCCAGCGTCTTCCCCCGCGCGTCATGCCTCCAGACCGTAACCCGTTTCAGTGGTGGAACGGCTCGCCCACTTGAGGTGGGAGCGGTGCCTGCAACGTCTCGAGGTACTCGACGACCCGCTTGAGATCGGCAAGTAACAACTCAGCGAGATCGTGACTCATGCCGTTTCGCACAACTACTCGCAATGCCGCGAGATCTTCGCGGTTCGCCGGGAACGTGTACGCCGGAACGAGCCACCCGTATTGGCGCAGGATGCGCGACACGTCGAACGCCGTGTAGTTCTTGACGTGATGCGCAACCGTGAATGCAAATACCGGAAGTTCCGAACCATCCGTGATGAGCTCGAACTCCTTGATGTTCCCGATTTCTCGCGCGAGTGATATCGCGACATCGCGTGCGGCCTGTTGCACGCGCCGGAACCCGTCGAAGCCGAGCCGGATGAAGTTGTAGTACTGCGCGATGACTTGGTTGCCGGGTCGGGAGAAGTTCAAGCCGAACGTCGGCATCTCGCCACCGAGATAGTTGACCTTGAACACCAGATCGTCGGGCAGCGCTTCGGGGTTGCGCCAGATGACCCAACCGACGCCCGGATACACGAGCCCGTACTTGTGTCCCGATGCGTTGATCGACTGCACACGCGGAAGGCGGAAGTCCCACTCGAGGTCGGGGTCGATGAACGGAGCGACGAATCCGCCCGACGCGCCGTCGACGTGTACCGGGACGTCGAGGCCGGTGTCGCGTTCGAGTTGATCGAGGGCGGCACAGATCTCGGCGACCGGCTCGTAGCTGCCGTCGAACGTCGAACCGAGCACCGTGACGACACCGATCGTGTTCTCGTCGCAGAGCTTCACCGCTTGGTCGGCCGTGAGGTGGAGCCGGTCACCTTCCATCGGCGCGCAGCGCAGTTCGATGTCCCAGTAGCGGCAGAACTTGTCCCAGCACACCTGCACGTTGATGCCCGTCACCATGTTGGGACGGTCGGTGGGCTTACCCGCGGCGCGCTGACGCGCCCGCCAACGCCACTTCAAGGCCATGCCGGCCAACATCGCCGCTTCGCTCGAACCGGTTGTCGACGTACCGGTCGCCACTTCGTGATCGGGCGAGTGCCACAAGTGGCTGAGCATGTCGACGCACCGCGCTTCGAGGTCGGCCGTGCGTGGATACTCGTCCTTGTCGATCATGTTCTTGTCGAACGTCTCGGTCATAAGCGCTTGCGCTTCCGGATCCATCCACGTCGTCACGAACGTCGCGAGGTTCAGGCGCGCATTGCCGTCGAGCATGAGCTCGTCGTGCACGAGTTGGTACGCACAATCAGCCGGCATCGGCGAAGCGGGAATGTGCACCTCCGGCGCGACGCGCCGCTCCCCCGCTCGCACGAACACGGGCTCACACGTTTCCGCCTCGGCTTGTTCCAAGGGAGTCCCGGTCCGCTTTTGGTGCAGTGCCATCGTGAGGTTCCTCGCTCTCGGCGTTGTGGCGCCGCGCACGTTACGCCGTCAAGATGAGGGCGTGCCGAAGTCGCCGCCCGACCTGGATCCCGACCAGCGCGCCGAACGCGGCCGCACCGCGCGCCGAAACGTCCCTCGGTCGAGCCATGAACAACTCGACGCGACCGCGCGCGACCCGGTCGAGTTGCTCGAAGGCCAGAACGCCGACCGTGTGCACGAGCTTGTTCCGATTCGCTACGCACGCATGCTGGCCTCGCCGTTCGGGTTCTACCGAGGTGCCGCGTTGCTCATGGCCCACGACCTCGCCGGCACACCGTGCACTCATTTCCAGGTCCAGTGCTGCGGCGACGCGCACCTTGCGAATTTCGGCATCTTCGCTTCGCCCGAACGCCATCTCCTCTTCGACGTCAACGACTTCGACGAGACCTTGCCGGGGCCGTGGGAGTGGGACGTCAAGCGGCTGGCTGCGAGCGTGAACGTCGCGGCGCGCGTAAACGGCTTCGCGGCGGCCGACGTCGACGCGACCGTCGTGAAGACCGTCGCGTCGTACCGAGATGCGATGCGGGGGTTCGCCGCCCAGTCGAATCTCGACGTCTGGTACACGCGTGTCGACGCCGACCAACTCGCGCAACAGATGAGTTCGGCGCTCAACCGGCGCGAACGCAAGAGCGTCGACCGAACAATCGCGCGGGCTCACGCGCGTGATCAGCTCCAGGCGTTCACCAAGCTCACTGTCGTACAGGACGGGCAACTGCAGTTCAAGAGCGACCCACCGCTCCTGGTGCGGCTCCTCGATCTCGTGAGCGACAGCGACGCCAATCAGATGACGCGCGAGGTGACGATCACGCTCGAGAAGTACGCGCGCACGCTTCCGTCCGACCGCCGCACGTTGCTCGAGCAGTATCGCGTTGTCGACGTCGCACGAAAGGTGGTGGGCGTCGGCAGTGTCGGTACGCGCTGCTGGGTCGCGTTGCTGCTCGGCCGCGACACGAGCGACCCGTTGTTCTTACAACTCAAAGAAGCCGAGCACAGCGTGCTGGAGAAGTACACCGCGCCCAGCACCTACGGCCATCGCGGCCACCGCGTCGTCGCCGGGCAGCGGTTGATGCAGGCCGCGAGCGACATTTTTCTCGGCTGGCAGCAGACCGACGATCTCGACGGCGCCAAGCACCACTATTACGTGCGGCAACTGCGCGACGGGAAAGCCTCGGCCGACATCGAAACGCTCACTCCTGCCGGAATGCAGCTCTACGGCCAGATCTGCGCGTGGACGCTCGCTCGCGCGCACGCGCGGTCCGGTGATCGGATCGCGATCGCCGCGTACCTGGGGACCGGCGGCACCTTCGACCAGGCAGTCGCGCGCTTCGCGGCCGCGTACGCGGACCAAAACCAGCGCGACTACGAGGCCCTCCAGAAGGCCGCCACCGACGGCCGGATTCCGGTCGGCGACGCGTTGCAGCCCCGCTAACATTTCGTTGCTGCGGGGAGTCACCCAACCGTTCCGCTCCGGCTGAGGACCCCACTCGAATGCTCGACGAGCATGTCATGCTCCGCCCGGCTCACGCTCGCAAAGCGCGGCGCGTTGTGCGCGACCGTTTGGTCGATCTCGGTTACGACGAACTCGACGTCGCGGCCGTCGAATCGGTTGTCGCCGAGTTGCTCGCGTCGGTGTTCGAGTCCGGCGAACACACGAGCGTTCGGCTGACCATTACGTCGTTTCCGCTGTTGACGAGCGTCCGTCTGCGCTGCCCCGGCCGCGTCGCCGAAGACAACGATCCACTCGCACTCCGGGAACGGATTCTGGAGCGCTTCACGGTCGCAACCGGCCGGCGCCAGAACGACGATGCGACCGTCGACCTGTGGGCCGAGGTCCCGCGTACTCACCACTGACCTCATCTGGATCAGGTCGATCGCCGATAAAGAGACGTGGGAGTCCGGTTGCGCGCGCTGCTCGCCGCGAGCATTTTGCTCTTGTCGCTGGTGGGGTCGGCACCGCATGCGGGCGCGACAGTTGGCGCACCGTCATGGTGGAACGGTGCGTGCGACGCGGGCTACTGGAACGGCGCGGCCGCCGCGAAGGGTTGGCACGGCGCCGGTGCGCACGCGCTCGGTGCGTCGTACCTCGGTGTGCCGGTGTGCGGGCCACGCCCGGCCGAAGACGGCGCGCCCGACATCCTGTGGCGACGGCCGGGATGGGGCGAACTCGAATTCGAATGCGTCGAACTCGCGATGCGTTTCATGGCGCAGGTATACGGCGTCGCGCCCTACGGCGCGAACGGCGATGGCGTCGTACGGAACTACACGACGGCCGATGGTGGCGGGCTCGTCAAAATCGCGAATGGCACCGCGCACGTCGCCCCGCAGCCCGGCGACGTCATCTCGTTCGACAGTCCGAATCTCGGTCACGTTGGCGTCGTGACCGCGAGCAGTGTCGATAACTCGGGCAACGGTTCGCTGACGATGCTGTCGCAGAACGACACGACGAACGGTTGGCGCACACTGTCGATATCGAACTGGGTCGTTGCCAGTTTCGGAAACGACGTGCCGTACGGGTGGTTGCACGATCCCGCGGGCCGGGGCCGCATTGCCGGCCCGCCGACCGGTCCGGGTTATTGGATGCTCGGCACCGACGGGATGGTGTATCCGTTCGGCGGGGTGTACAGCTACGGGCCCGCGGCGACCGGCGCAGTCGCGATTGCGCCGCGTCCCAACGGTGACGGGTATTGGATCGTCGACGGCGCCGGCGCGGTGACCGCGGCAGGCGGCGCGACGAACGACGGCGGTTCACCCGCGCTGAACGCTGGCGAGTCGGTGACGACGATCGCGGCGACACCGTCGGGACACGGGTATTGGTTGTTCACGAATCGCGGGCGCGCCATCCCATATGGCGACGCGCAGTTCTACGGCGATATGCAGGGGAAGGCACTGAACGGGCCGGTGATCGCATCGGCGGCGACGCCGACCGGACGCGGCTACTACATGGTCGGTTCCGACGGCGGCATCTTCACGTTCGGCGACGCGGTGTTCCGCGGTTCGATGGGCGGCGTTCGTCTGAACCGGCCCGTCGTCGGCATCGCACCCACGCCCGACAACAGTGGCTACTGGCTCGTCGCGTCGGACGGTGGCGTGTTCAGTTTCCGCGCGCCGTTCCGCGGTTCGATGGGCGGTACCGCGTTGAACCGGCCGGTGAATGGCATGGTCGCGTTCGGGAACGGCTACTTGATGGTCGCGTCCGACGGCGGCGTCTTCGACTTCTCGAACAAGCCGTTCCTCGGCAGTCTGGGTTCGAACCCGCCGGCCGCACCCGTCACGGCCATCGCCGCCTTCGCCAACTAACCGTTTGGACGGTTCCGCGCGCTCTCGGTACACAACTGTCCGAACGCGGGGGATTTAGGGGCGCAGGTCGTACGCGTCGAGTTGCGGCGCGGCCATCTCCTTGCGGAAACGGTCGAACGACCACGGCCACGTCGCGGGCACGCCGCGATCGTCGAGGTACCAACTGCGGCAACCAGTGACCCACACGGTCTTCTGCGCGGCCGCGACACGCGCGTCTTCGTGCGCATCCATCGCCGCTTGCTTCGCCGAAATCTCGCGGCACTCGCCAGTCCGCAGCAGATCGACAAGCTGCATCACATAGTCGAACTGCAACTCCGCCACTTCGATGAGCGAGAAGTTGCCGACCGGCCCATTGGGCCCGTTCAACATGAACAGGTTCGGGTATTCGGGCACCGAGATCGACAGATACGCGTTCGGCCGCCGTTCCCAGTCTTCCGCGAGCGTGTGCCCATCGCGGCCCGTCACGCGCAACGGCCGCATGAACGCGTCGGCCTTGAAACCCGTCGCGAGCACGAGGACGTCGAGTTCGTGCAGCACGCCATCCTTCGTGCGCACGCCGGACGGCTCGACGCGCACGATCGGCGAGTCGACGAGCTCCGCGTTCGGTCGTTGCATCGCGGCGTAGAAGTTCTCCGAAATGATGAGCCGCTTGCACGCGGCGCGGTAATCGGGCCGCAATCGCTCGCGCAGCTCCACGTCGTGCACGTTGTCTTCGAGATTGGCGCGGCACGCCGCCTCGATCATCTTGATCTCGGCCGAGTCGGCGTCGACCACCGCGTTGGCGAAGATCCCGAACATCTCGGCGAGCCGGGCGTGCAACTCCTTCATGCGTTCGGGATCGGCGGCGAAGCCGGCGCGGTCTTCGTCGGAGTACGCCGGGTTCTCGCCCGGCATGATCCACTGCGCGGTCCGTTGGAACAGCGTCAGTTGCTCGACGCGGTCGACAATCGCTCCGACGATCTGGATCGCAGTGGAGCCGGTACCGATGACGCCGACGCGCGCGCCGTCGATCTCGACACCGTGATCCCAGCGCGCACTGTGGAAGCACGCGCCCGCGAACGCGTCGAGGCCGTCGATATCGGGATAGCGCGGGTGGTGCAGGACGCCCGTCGCCGCGATCACGACGTCGACTTCGTCGCGCACACCGTTCGCGGTCTCGACGACCCAGCGGCCGTCGACGAACGTGCAACTCGTGACTTCGTCGTTGAAGCGCACGTGCTTGTCGACGCCGTGCTCGAACGCGATCCGCTCGAAATAGGCCCGGATTTCAGGTCCCGGTGAGAACCGATGGGTCCACACGGCGTTCGGCGCAAACGAATACGAATAGAGGTGCGATGGGACGTCGCACGACAACCCGGGGTACGTGTTCTCACGCCACGTGCCGCCGAACGCATCGCCTTTCTCGTAGATCGTGTAGTCGTCGAGGCCGGCCGCTTGGAGCTTGACCCCGGCGAGGATTCCGGCCATCCCGGCGCCGATCACGGCGAACCGCAACGATCTCACGCCGGGAAACGGTAGCGGAGGGCATTTGGCCAGGTCAGCGCCGGGGTTCCTTCAACCGGGCACCGCCCCGCCGAGTGAGCGGGTGGAGAACCGACGATGAACCACCCCTGCGCCCGAAGGAGTATCGCCACCGCGTGTTCGGCCGCGCTCGTCGCGCTCGCGCTCGCGGGCACCGCTTCTCCCGCTTGGGCGGATCCGCCGCAGTTCGACACAATGCCCGTCGTCCAACCGTTCACCGCCGTCACGCTGAACGGCGTCGCGCAACTCTCGACTGCGACCATCACACCGTTCATCGTCGAGGACAGGTCGGGCTCGCTCAACGGTTGGAACGTCGCGCTCACCATTCCCGACTTGCAGAACGGCACCGGCAACGATTGCTCAACCGACGCGACCGCGACGATCGCCGGAACGGGAGTGACCATGAATGCGCCGGTGGTGACGCCCGCCGACGGCAGCACGAGCATGACCGGAGTGACGAGCGCAGGTTTCACCGACTTCACGTCGCCGCGCATCATCGTCGACGCCGCCGTGGGTGACGGCGCAGGTACCTACGACGTGTCCCCCCAACTGGTGCAGCTCACGATTCCGCCAGACACACTCGCCGGCACCTACTGCACACTGGCGACCATCGCGATCGCGTCGGGACCCTGACGATCCTGACGCCGTCGGTCGCGGAAGATGACGCGATCGAGCAACGCGAACTGGACGAGCCACAAGACGCCGAAGACCGCGACGCTCGCGGCCGGGAGCGCGATGCCGCGCGCCGCGGCCGGCCAGTGCGCGGCGAGCGCGCCGACGTTGGCCACGAGCCAGGTCGACACGACCAAACCGCCGATCGACAACAACCAGAACGGCACGACTTCGCGCGCCATGTCATGGCGCCCCCGCCGCTTCCAGACGAACCGACGGTTCCCGAAGTACGACGGCGGAATGCCACACGCGACACCGACGAGGTTGGCGGTACCCGCCGCGACGCCGAAACCGAAGACGAGCGTCACCAGGATCGAGACCGAAAGGGCCGTCGTCGCGACCGACACCGACATGCACCCGGCGATCCGACGCACGATGCGATGTTCGGCAATCCACGTTCGCATACGCACACCATCGACCCCGCGACGCGGACCCGGCCGGGAAGCGGCTGAGAGCCGACGGAGAATTCTGCGATTCGGCCTTCATTGGCTCTTACCTCGCGGGGGCGTAACCGATCTCCTGCAACACCCACGTGTTGCCGTCGGGGTCTTGGAACGACGAGAACGACTCGTAATCACCGCGATCGGGGTGCGCGCCCGGCGTCTCCTGCCCATCGACGAAGTGATGCAACGGACCGACGTCGACACCGCGCGCCGACAACTCCGCGCACGCGGCTTCGATGTCGCGCACGATGAGATGGATGCCGTGCAGCGTGCCCGGCTCCATCGGCAGCATCGAACCGAACGCGATCGAACATGCCGAACCGCGCGGTTCGGCCTGCACGACACGGAAGTCGCCGGCGCGGTGGTCGACCGTGATCTCGAATCCCGCCTGCTCCTCGTAGAACTTCTTGGACCGATCGGCATCGCTCACCGGCACGACGATCAGCTGAATCTGGCCTTCCATATCACTCCCTTGGCTCGACTCCCGTTTCGACTGCCGCCGCGCCCGAAACTCATCGCGCCAGGCGTCCGGCTTCCCATGCTGCCGCAACGAGCGCCGCGACCTGCTCGGCCGTCCCGTCCGGTTCGACGAAGACGTGGCGCGGATCGATGGCCGCGGCCGCGAACTCGTCGTACATCTTGCGCGTCGCGGGTTCGTCGCGGAAGCCGTGCTCGCGTCGCGTCGCAACCCGCTCGACGCAGGCCTCGACCGGCGGCATCAAGATCGCGTAGTCGAGCGCGGGCAGCCCTGTTCCTGCGGCGAACGTGTCGATGAACCAGGGTCCGACCATGCCGTCGTAGACGGTGACGTATCCCGCGGCGGCATACACGCCGGTCGCCGCGGCCGCGCCACGCGTCACCGTCGTGTTCTGCTCGTTCGACTCCGGGAGCCACGGCGCGATCGCACCGCGGGCGAGGAAGCCGAAGAATGCGTCGCCTTCGACGAGCACGCTCGGCTCGTAACGGTCGGCAATGACGCGGGCGACCGTCGACTTCCCGGCACCGGGCGGCCCCGTGAGCACGAGCAGATTCGACACGGGTATCGACGCTAGCGTCGACGTCGTGGTGACCGCCGAGAATTCCGGCCGCGCGCAGTCGTTCGGTTCGATCGCACGCGACTACGACCGGTTCCGCCCCGCGCCGCCGGCCGAAGCAGTCGATTGGATCGTGCCCGATTCGTGTTCGCTCGCGGTCGACATCGGCGCCGGCACTGGTGCGCTGACGCGGCGATTGCTCGAACGCGTTCCCCATGTCGTCTCGATCGAACCCGACGATCGCATGCGCGCGGTGCTGCACGAGCGCGCACCCGCGGCAGACGCGCGCACGGGAACCGCGGAAGCGATCCCCTTACCCGACGCGAGTGCGGACCTGATCGCGGGCTCGTCAATGTGGCATTGGGTCGACGAAGAACGGGCGTTCGCCGAGATTCCGCGCGTGCTGCGGCCCGGCGCGACCTTCGCGGTCATGTGGAACGGCGCCGACCGCACCGCCGCCAACATGGCGGAACTCCTGGGCCGACGCGAGCAGGAAACGGAAACCGAGCGCGGCCACCGGACGCGCGTCGTCAACGTGCCCGATGGCGCGCCGTTTGCCGCGCCCGAGACGCACCTGGTCACGTGGGAGTTGCCGATGACCGTCGACGAGATCGTCGGGCTCGCAACGACGTATTCGCCCGTGATCGCACTCTCCGACGACGAGCGCGCCGCGTTCGTCGAACGGCTCGAGGCCGTGGTGCGCGCCGCGCCCGGCTTCGCCGAGAGCAACACGATGACCGTCCCGATGCGCTGCTTCTGCTGGCGGACGACACGCCTGCCGTGACCGCGTAGTCTCGCCCGCGTGACGGTGACAGGGGTAGCGAACCTGGCGATCAAGGTCGCCGACATCGACGACGCAGTCGCGTTTTACCGCAACGCGGGCGCGCGCGTTACTGACGTCGAAGAATGGAACGACGGCTTGCGCGCCGACGTGGAGCTGGGCGCGTTGCGGCTCACGCTGTTTACACGGGCGATTTACGAAGACGTCGTCGACCTTCCGGCAGAAGGATATTTGCACGTCGCGCTGTTCACCGACGACCTCGACCGCGAAATCGAAGGCCACCACGTCGTGTGGGGTCCGGCTGTCGTCAGTGGTCCGACGTTCGGGACGCGCCGCATTGTGTTCGTCGACGCACCCGGCAACACCCGGCTCGAGTTCATGGAACAGCTCGAAGATCCGGCGCCGTGACCCTCGTCGTGCTCGCAGCCGGGTCGGGCACCCGGTTCGGCGGGCCGAAACAACTCGCGCCCGTCGGGCCGAACGGCGAAACCGTCCCCGACGTCTTGCTCGCGCGCGTGCGCAGCCGGCGTCGAACGCGCAGTTGTCGTTGTCTCACCGGCGATCACCGCCGAAATGGACAAGCACTTCCGCGCGCGGCCGCCCGCAATCCCGGTCACGCTCGTGACGCAACCGCAACGCCGGGGTACCGCGGACGCAGTGGCAACCGCGCGCCCAGAGCTCGGCGACGCGTTCCTCGTCGTCAACGCCGACGACGTGTATCCGCAGTCCGCGTTCGACGCGCTCACCGCGCACCTTCGCGATGAGGGGGAACACGCGATGGTTGCGTTCCGCGCCGCCAACACCGTGACCGGACCGAAGCCAGTGGCGCGCGCACTCGTCGAGACCGATGGCGGCGAACACCTCGTGCGGATCACGGAAGGACACATCACGCCCGACCCCGACGGGTTTCGATTCGGCGAGCAAACACTGTGCGGCGACGAGCTCGTCTCCATGAACATTTGGGCGTTCCAACCGTCGATCTTCGACCACATCGACGCGGTTGTGGCACGGACCGCGGGCGACGCCGAGGCCTACCTACCCGACGCGGTCGCGGTTGCGGCCGCTGCGGGCGATCGCGTACGCGTGCTGACGACCGAAGCGCGTTGCGTCGAGCTGACGTACCGCGAAGACGTCGACGCGGTGCGGGCGGCAATCGCGTGAACGATCCGGCTGCAGTTGCAGCCGCGCTCGATCTGGGGGCGGTGCAGCACGTGCGCCCGTTTGGTGCGGGCCTCATCAACGAAACGTTTCTCGTCGAAACCGCGACCGGCGACTTCGTCCTGCAGCACATGAACGCTGCCGTGTTCGGCGACGGCGAACTCGTCATGCTCAACATCGGGGCCGTCACCGGTCATCTCCGCGGCCGGTTGGTTCCGGAGCTCGTGGGCACGTACGCGGGAGGCTGGCGCGCGTGGCGAAGAGTGCCGGGCACAACGGCCGGCACGCAGCCGAGCGTCGTAAGGGTCGCGTCGGCGGCGCAGTTGCTGGCGGCCTTTCACGATGCGCTGGCCGATCTCGATCCCGCGCACCTCGGCGAGTCGCTTCCCCACTTCCACGACCCGGCGCGCCGGTTCGCGGCGTTGCAACAAGCGATCGCTGACGATCAGGTTGGGCGCGTCGCGGGCGCGATGCACGAGATCGACGCGGCACTCGCGGCCGAGCCGCTCGTCGAACTCGCACGCGAGATCGTGCACGCGGTTCCACGGCGCGTCGCACACAACGACGTCCAGCTCAACAACGTGTTGTTCCGCGGTGACGACGCCGTTTGCCTGGTCGACCTCGACACGCTGATGCCGACCGCCTGGTTCTGGGACCTCGGTGATCTCCTGCGCAGCGCGTCGTCGTACGGCGAAGAAGACGATCCCGACCCGTTACACAACGCTGTGGACCCTGCGTTGTGGCACGCGATCGTCGACACGTACCGCGACGCGGCGACGCGTGCAACGCCCGAGGAACGCGCCGCAACCGCGCACGCGGGCGCCATCGTCACCTACGAACAAGCGTTGCGCTTCCTCACCGACTGGCTCGAGGGCGACGTGTACTACCGCACGACCCGGCCGGGCCAAAACCTCGACCGCACACGCGCGCAGCTTGCCCTCCTTGCATCGATGCGCGGTACCGTCGGCGGGTGACCGGCCCCGCCCGCCTCGACCCCGACGCGCTCCCCGCGATTGCGTCGTTGTGTGAACGCTCCATCGCCGACTGCCCAAGCGTTGGCGAACTCGCCGGCGCGCTGTTTGCTCCCGAGCAACCCGCGATCGTGCAAGGTGATCCCGCAACGGGCGTCGTCGTCACCGTGTTCGACGAAGGCAACGCGTACGTGCGAATGCTTGTCGTCGCGCCCGAGGCGCGCGGGAAGGGCATTGGTCGCGCGCTCTTGGCCGCCGCGGAAGACGAAGCGCGCGCCGGTGGTTCTTCGTCGCTGACAATCGGCGCCGACGCACCGTATTTCCTATGGGCGGGTGTCCCTGCGTACATGACGGAGACGATTGCGTTCTTCGAGAGCCGTCACTACACGCGCGCCGAAGTGAACTTCGACATGACGATCGACCTCGCCGAACTCCCGCCCGATCCCGGCGGCCATGAACTCGCGAGTGCGAGCGACCACGACGAGCTCGACGCGTTCATGACGAAGCACTGGCTCAATTGGCGCGCCGAGACGTTGCGCGCGCTCGGCAAACGCAACCTCGTGGTGACGCGCGACGACTCTGGCATCACGTCGATCTGCGCGTTCGAAGTGAACCGGGCCGGATTCCTCGGTCCGGTCGCGGCGCGTCCGGATCTCATCGGCCAAGGTGTCGCCCGCCCCGCGCTGGTCGGCGCGTTGCACGAACTGCGGGCGCGCGGCCGGTCAAGCATCGAGGTCGCGTGGGTAGGACCGGTGGTTCCCTACGCGCGTCTCGGCGGACAGCGTCAGCACCGTGTACTTCGTCTATCGCAAGGAGCTTCCGTGATCCTGCTCCCCCAGCCGCGCACCGTCGAGCTCAGCGATCGGCTCACCGCGAACACCGTTACAACCGAGCGCATCGACGCGTCGCTTCCCGCGCAGGGCTACGAGCTCCAGATCGGCGAAGACGGCGCGACCATCGTGGCGGCAGATGCCGCAGGCGCGTTTTACGCGCGCGCGACCCTCGCGCAGCTTGCGCACGAATACGACGGCTCACTCCCGATCGGCACCATTCGCGATCATCCCGATCTTCCGATCCGGGGCGTGATGCTCGACATCTCGCGCGACAAGGTGCCGACGATCGATACGCTCAAACAGCAGATCGACCGGCTCGCCTCGTGGAAAGTCAACCAGCTCCAGCTGTACAGCGAGCACACCTTCGCCTATCCCGGCCACCTCGAGGTCTCCGAAGCCGCGAGCCCGTTCACCGGCGACGACATCCGAGAAATTGACGCCTATTGCCGCGACCGATGTATGGAGCTGGTTCCCAACCAGAACTGCCTCGGCCATATGAACCGCTGGTTGAAACACGCGCGCTACCGATCGCTGGCGCTCGCGCCCGACGGCTTCACCGACCCGTGGGGTTTGGGCCACGAAGCGATGACTCTTGATCCGGCCAACCCCGGCTCGCTGGAACTCGTGAAGGAGTTGCTCGCCGAACTCTTGCCGAACTTCACGAGCCAACGGGTTCACGTCGGGCTCGACGAGACGTGGGAGTTACCGCCCGAACGGCACGACGAGTTCTTCGCGTGGGTGAAAACGTTGCGTGCACTCTCTGTTCTCGACGGGCGTGAGATGTTGATTTGGGGCGACGAGTTCTCCGGGCACCCCGAACAAATCGCGCAGCTCCCCGACGGCGTCACCGTATGCGAGTGGGGCTACGACGCCGAATACCCGTTCGACGAACGCGCCGCGATGTTGGCGGATGCCGGCGTGCCGTTCTGGGTTGCGCCGGGCAACTCGGGCTGGCTGAGTGTCGCAGGCCGGTACACGAACGCGATCGAAAACTGCCGCAACGCCGCGGTCGCGGCGCGCGCACACGGCGCCGCGGGTTACTTGAACACCGACTGGGGCGACCGCGGCTACTTGCAACAGCTCCCGATCGGTGATCCCGGTTGGGCCTTCGGCGCGGCGGTGTCGTGGTGTCTCGACACGAATTCCGATCTCGACGTGGCGGCGGCACTCAGCGCACACGTCTACGACGACGCGGGTGGCGGGATCGCCGACGCACTGATCGCGGTCGGCGACGCGTACCGCGAGTTTCACGCACAAGTGCCGAACCATTCGATTCTCGTCATGCACTTGTACTTCCCGCAGATTCGGGTCGGTGCCGGACTCACCAAGGGCTTGACCACGGCCGAGATCGACGGCGTCGATGCCCGGCTGGCAAACGCACGCACCGCGATCGAACGGTCCCGGTCGAAACGCCCCGATGCCGCGCTGCTGCGCGACGAACTCACCTGGACGATCGACGTCCTGCAGTTGATGATGGACGACGCCCGCGCCCGGCTCGCGGCCGGCACAACGATCGCGTCGGTTCCCGAGGACGAACGGCGCGCGCTCGGACGGCGGCTCGACGACATCATCCAGCGCCACCGCGTGTTGTGGCTGGCGCGGAACCAACCGGGCGGCCGCATCGACAGCGCAACGTGGCTCATGAATCTGCGGCATGCCTACGAAACCGGCGACGTCGACCCGAACTGGGGCGGCTGGCCGCCGCAGTTCAGCTAGCGATTCCGCGACGGTTCAGCGCGGGGGCAGGTGTTCCTCGAACCATTCATTAGTGCGCTGCGCCCACAACTTTGTGATGCCGCAGTCGAAGATGATGAACGCGTGCGGCATCTCGGGCGCGACGAAGAGGTCGACTTCGACGCCGGCGGCCGCGGCGCGCGCTGCGAAGAACAACGAGTCGTCGAGCAGGTGGTCGCACGTACCGATGCTCACCAAGCACGGCGGGAAGTCGCGCAGGTCGGCGAACGCGGGCGAGATCTCGGGGCGCGGCGCTCGTCGGCGGTGCGGTCGGGCAAGAAGCAGTCGGTGAAGAAGTCGATGCCTTCCGGCGAGAGGACGTCCCAACCGTCGTGTGGGCGCATCCCGCGTTGGCTGGGCGACATGCCCCAATCGAGGACCGCGAAGACCATGTTGCAACCGATCACACGGTCGATCGCGCCGAGTTCGTCGCGGATGCGTAACGCGACGATCGCCGTCATGTAACCGCCGGCCGATTCGCCGCCGATCATGATCTGCGAGGCACCGAACTCGGCTTCACCGTTCTCGAGCAACCAGCGCGCGACTGCGACGCCGTCGTCGGGTCCGGCCGGGAACGGGTGCTCGGGCGCTTTGCGATAGTCGACCGAGACAACCGCGACTTGGTGCTCGCGCGCCGTCATCAGGTTCGGGATGTCCATCATGTCGGCCGAGCCGGTGACCATGCCACCGCCGTGGAAGTGGAGATAGATCGCGCGCGCGGGGCCGTCGGGCATGAAGACACGACAACGGACACCGGCAATCTGGCGTTCGATCGCTTCGGGTACGCGTACAACCTGGCTTTCCATCAGCTCGCGTTCGCGTCGCAGTCGTTCGTCGCGGCTGAGTCCCGGTTCGGGCTCTCGGTCACCGAAGCCAAAGGGCGGCCCGGCGTCGATCGTCGCCCGCGCCTCTTCCCGCATCGCCTCGACGTCGTCGCTCCACAACTTCCACGCGCCCATCACGACCTCCCTTCGAAGGAGCGTCGTATTGCTGGTCGAAAGCAAGCAATACGACGCTCGGTGCTCGCGTTTGTTAGCAGACGGGGGTGGGCGCGCGGAAGTGCGTCAGGTGTTCGGGGGTGCCGCGCTGATTTCGGCGAGCGCGGAGTTCCGGTCGCGGTCGCGTGCGAGGTCACCGAGCGAGACCATGCCGACCAACCGGCCGTCCTCGACAACCGCAAGCCGCCGCACAGCCGCTTCCGACATCGCCGCGACCGCCGACTCGATCGGGTCGCCGGCCGCCAGCGCGATCAGCCGTTTCGAACACACGTCGCCGAGCCGAGCATCGATCATGCCGTCGGCCAAGACGCGCACGACGAGATCGCGATCGGTCACGACGCCAATCAGTTCGTCACGATCCGCCACGAGCACATCGCCGATGTCGCGCCGACGCATCGCGGCCGCGGCCTCCTTGATCGATGCGTCGGCTTGGAGCACGACCGGATCGGCTGTCATCACATCACGGATGCATTCCGACATGAGGTCTCCCTTGTCTGGCGTCGGCTGGGTTGTACCCGTGGCGCGGCCGCGCCCAACGGGTAGGAACCCCGTGCGAAAGAAAGGTGGAGCAATGGGACGCTGGACGATGCGTTGGCGCCGCAAGTACGGACTGACGAAAGAAGAGATCGGCAACTGGACGGGCGACCGCCGGGTCGAGGCCGAAGGTGCCGCCGAGGCCGCGACCGGTGAACGTCCGACGCCCGACGCCGTCGACCTCGAATACGAGGCGACGCGCCGCAAGCATCACGACATCGAGCCGGTGCGCGCGCCCGAAGCCGAAGGCTGATCCGTCGCGCGGGCAGGTGGCTGCTCCGGGGGTTCGGGCGGTTCCGGCTCCGTCTTCTCGCCTTCCTGCGCGTCGGCAGCTTGCAAGTCGTGACACCACTTCCACGTGATCGCCCCGGCCGTCAACGGCGCCACGACGACAAGAATGCGCAGGGTCAACGTCACGCTCGTAATCGACACGTGCGCGATCTGCGCGATCACGTCCTGGCCGCCGGCGAGCGTCAACACGATGAAGAACGTGAGCGCGAGCACGCCGATCGACGTTCGCACCGGACGGTCGCGCGGACGGTCGAGCAGATTGTGTACCGCGTCATCGTGCGTGAATCGCCGTTCGATCCACGGCCACGCGTACAGCAACGTGAACACGATCCCCGGCAGCACGATCGCCGGCCAGAAGAGTTCGGAGATCGTGTACGGCCCGATGCGCACCAGCCACGGTCCCGCGAGGCGCAACGCGCCTTCGAGCCAGCCGACGTAATAGTCGGGTTGGGCCGCGGTCGTCACTGACGCCGGGCGATACGGGCCGTAGAGCCACACGGGATTGATCTGTACGAGACCGCCGAGCAATGCACACACGGCCGCGACGAACCCGCCCATCGCGAGGCTCTTGGCCGCGTACGTCGGCCAGAAGTGCGAACCCATCACGTTGTGTTCGGTGCGACCTTTCCCGGGGAACTGCGTGTGTTTCTGCCGCCAGATGACCGCGAGGTGCGCGCTCAACAGGGCGAAGATCGCCAGCGGCACGAGGAATACGTGCGCGAAGAACAACCGCCCGAGCGTGGCGCGGGCGGGATATTCGCCGCCGAACAACAAGAACGCCATCCACGTCCCGATCAGCGGTATCGACACGACGATTGAATACGCGATGCGCAAACCGGTGCCCGACAACAAGTCGTCGGGCAGCGAGTACCCGGTAAACCCGTTCAACAAGGCGAGCAACAGCAGCGTGCAACCGATGATCCAGTTGATCTCACGCGGCTTGCGGAACGCACCGGTGAAGAAGATGCGCCCGAGGTGCGCCACGATCGAACCGACGAACAACAGCGCGGCCCAGTGGTGCATCTGGCGCATCATCAGGCCGAGCCGGACGTCGAAGCTCAGCGCGATCACCGAGCTGTAGGCGCTCGACATCGTCACACCGTCGAGCGCGTGATACGAGCCGTTGTAGACGACGGGTTGCGAACTCGCGTCGAAGAACAGCGCCATGAACGTGCCGGTGACAACCAGCACGACGAAGCAGTACAGCGCGATTTCGCCGAACAAGAACGACCAGTGATCGGGGAACGCCTTGTCGAGCGACTTGCGGATGAAGTGCGCGCTCCCCAACCGTTCGTCGACCCACTGCCCCGGACCGACCCGGGACTTCTTCACCGGCACGGCGACAGCACCACCGTGTACGAGCCCTCCCACAGGATGAGCACGAGGTTCGTGACCGCGACGGCAACGACAAAGCCGCCAAGAAAACGCAGCGATGTGCCCTCGGTGCCTTCGGGCGCGCGCCGGAACGCGACGAATCCGATCAGCCCGCAGCCGACGCAGACGAGGCCCAACCCGGCGGTGAGGGCGTGCATCACCCAGGTCACGGTCGAACGTCCGCAGCTGTGTCCGGCGAGCGAGGCCGTCACACCGAGGTGCACCATCCACGCCGCAATCGGGATGGCCAGCGCCGCGTACAGCACGAGCCGGCTTCGGAACCCCTGGCGGAGCGGCGTCTGCGGGTTCGAGAGGTTCATGCGAAATGGGGCGCGACGTAGAGGATGGCGAACACCAGAATCCAGATGCCATCGACGAAGTGCCAGTACAACGAGAACACCTCGATCGAGATGTCGTCGCGTGGCGCAAGCCGGTGGGCGCGACCCTTTGCTTGCACGACGAGGTTCATCATGAGACCGAAGAGCACGTGCAGTCCGTGCAGCCCGGTGATCGTGTAGAAGATGGCCGTATAGGCGTTGAGCCGGAACGCGAAGTGCAGATCGTGATACTCGATGAGTTGGTTCACGATGAACGCGGCACCCATGACGAACGTCACGGCCATCGCACGCAATGCCGCCTTCGTATGCCCGTGCGCGTTTGCCCACTCGGCGAAGAAGATCGGGATGCTGCTCGAGAGCAGAATGACCGTGAAGATCGAAATGCGGCCGAGTTCGGGCGGCGCGATCCCGCCTTGCGGCCAGTGCGGCGAACTCGCCCACAAGAACACGTACGACGATAAGAGGCCGAGGAACAGCATCGCTTCGGTCGCGATGGTGAGCACCACACCCCACCATCCGACCGAACGGCCGCGCTTGACGAACGTACCCGGTGTGCCCGGAAGCGGCGCCGCTGCGGAAACCGTTACCGCGCTCATGGTTCGTCCAGCACTTCGACGATGTCGGGGTGTTCGCCGCCGATGCGCCAGACCCACCGCAAGCCGGCGATGAACGCCAGCACGATGCCGATGACCGCGACGAGTACGGCTTCGACGAGGAACGCGAGGAAGATCAACGCGATGCCGAGCGCGACCCAGAACGGCAGCGCGGTTTCGTGCGGCACATACAACACGTGTTCCGGTTCGGCGCTGAGCCCGCCAGTTGTCGGGATCGCCCGTTCCAACGCGCCGGAGAGGCCGAACGGACCGGTCCCGTAACGCAGCGGACCGTCCCACAACGGATGCCGGCTTTCGACGATCGGAACTTCGGCGAAGTTGTATTCGGGCGTCGGCGAATCAGTCGCCCATTCGAGCGTGTCGGCGTCCCACGGGTTCGGGCCGGCCGTCTTCGGATGCTTGCGCGAGATCCAAAGGTTGACGAACGTCAGGAACACGCCGAGCGCGAAGAAAAAGCCACCGATCGACACGATCAGGTTGAGCCCGTTCCACCCCAGCCCGTTCTGATACGTGTAGATGCGGCGCGGCATACCGAGCAGGCCGAGGATGCTCATGGGGAAGAACGTCACGTTGAACGCGACGAACATGATCCAGAAGCTCCACTTGCCGAGCGTCTCCGACATCAACCGGCCCGTCACCTTCGGGAACCAGTAGTAGATCGCGCCGAAGATCGGGAACACGACCGCGCCGTTCAGCACGTAGTGGAAGTGCGAAACGATGAAGTAGCTGTCGGTGACCTGCCAGTCGAACGGCAGCACCGACACCATCACGCCGGTGATGCCACCCAACAAGAAGAGCAGCAGGAACCCCATCGCGAACAACATCGGCGTGTCGAAGCGAACTCTCCCGTGCCACATCGTCGCGATCCAGCAGAAGAACATGATCCCGCTGGGTATCGCGATGACGAGGCTCGCGGCCGAGAAGTACGACATCGCCAACACCGGAACGCCGGTCGCGAACATGTGGTGCACCCACACGCCGAAACTGATGAACCCGATCGCGGCGAGCGAGCCGACGATCCACGCGTAACCGGCCAGGCGGCGGCGCGAGAACACCGGCAGGATCCCGGAGATCATTCCCGTCGCCGGGATGAACAAGATGTAGACCTCAGGATGGCCCCAGAACCAGAACAAGTGCTGGTACAACAACGCACTCCCGCCCGACCCGGGCCGGAAGAACGGCGTGTTGAACAGCCGGTCCATCTCCAGCATGATCGCCGCGAGCGTCACGGCCGGGACTGCGAACAGCACCATGAACCCGAACACGACGTACGACCACACGAGTACCGGCACGCGCGACAACGACATGCCGGGTGCTCGGCACTTGAACGACGTGACGAGGAAGTTGATCGCGCCGACCGTCGTCGAGATGCCGACGAACGCGACGCCGACGGCCCAGAAGTCCATGCCTTTGCCGGGCGAGAAGATCGAGTCGGTCAGCGGCGCGTATGCGAACCACCCGCCGTCGGGCGCGGTTCCGAACGCAAAGCCGGCGAACATCATCAAGCCGCCGAACAGGAAGATCCAGTAGCTGAAGGCGTTCAACCGCGGAAACGCCATGTCGCGCGCGCCCAGCTGCAACGGCACGATGTAGTTCCCGAAGCCGGCGAGCACGGGCGTGTTGAACAGAAAGATCATCGTCGTGCCGTGCATCGTGAAGAGTTCGTTGTACTGCTCGGGCGTGAGCACGTGCGCGTCGGGTGTTGCGAGCTGGATGCGCATGACGAGCGCGAAGCAGCCGGAGATCGCGAAGAAGATCAGCGACGTGACGATGTAGCGAATGCCGATGCGCTTGTGGTCGACGGTGCCGATGAAGCCGGGAATGCCGGGCTTGTCTTCCCACGCTTCTTTGATCGCTTCGATCGATGGTTCTTCGGGGGCCTCCGGGCGCGGCAGCGTTGTCGTCACTTCAAGCCCTCGAGATAGGCGACGATCGCTTGCACGTCGTCATTCGAAATCGTCGCGGGCGGCATGTTCACGCCCGGCTTGATGTGGTTCGGATCTTTGATCCACTGCGCCATGTTTGCGGGCGTGTTGGGCACGGTCTGGGCGCCGATGCCCGTGCGCGACCCGACGTCGGTGAGATCAGGACCGACCGTGCCGACCGCAGGAGTCCCGCGCACGGTATGGCAGCCCGCGCATGCATTCGACGTGAACGCGACCTCGCCCCGTTCTCCGAGGTCTGATTGCGGAACGGTCGTGATGTTCTCTTCGTGCGCAAGCCAGATCGCGTAATCGCCGGGCGAGAGTGCGATCACCCGGAACCGCATGTTCGCGTGTTGCAGCCCACAAAACTCCGCACACTCACCGAGATAGGTTCCGGCCTTCCTCACCGTGAAACGCAAGGTGTTGGGCTGGCCCGGTATCGCGTCTTCTTTCCCGGCGAGTTGCGGCACCCAGAAGCTGTGCGCGACGTCGACCGAGGTGATGTCGAACTCGAGGGGCTGGCCGACCGGCACACGAATCTCGTTGGCGGTCACCACCGACGTTCCCGGATATTCGAACTGCCACCACCACTGATGACCGACGACTTTGATCACGAGCTGGTTCTTCGAGGGTGCGCGCAACGCCGCGCCGGTGTGCACAGTCAGGAACGCGATGAACAACAAGATCGCGACGGGCGCGGCGACGCCGCCGATCCAGATGAAGAGATCATCGTGGCGCGACGGGCCTTCGAGCGGCTCGCGCCGACGCCCGCGCAGCGACGAAAAGATGATGAGGCCGCCGACGATGAGGTACACGCCGACCGCGATCCCGAACATGATCCACCACACGTTGGTGAGCTGGTGCGCTTCGGACCCGGCCGGAGACAGCGTGGTCGGCGACGTCGCCAGCAGGTTCATTGCGGCATGTTCCAGTACGCGGGGCCAACCGATCCGGTGAAGTCACCCGTCGCAACGAGGTACCCGTCGCCGTCGATCGCGATGGGAAGCTGCGGCAAGGCGCGCGCCGCGGGGCCGGCCACCGGTTGCGCGCCGTTCAAGACATCGAAGGCGGACTGATGGCACGGGCACAAGAGCGTGTGGTGCTGGGTTTCGTAGAGCCCGACCGGACAGCCCGCATGCGTGCAGACCTTCGAGTACGCGATGAGGCCTTGGGGCGCGTCGGCGGCGCGCGCCGCGGGCAGTTGCAAGAGACCGGGGTCCACGCGGATCAACACCGCTTGGCCGTCGGCTGAGTCGGGAAAGCCGTCGGGAAAGACGGTGACCAAACTGTCGAGGGCGACATCGGTCGCGGCGGATCGGAGTCCCCGTGTCGTTCACGAGCCGCAGACCCGCGCGCCACGGCGTGTGCGCGAGCGTGTCGTCGGGATTCGGTCCGAGTGATCGCAGGGGCACCAACACGACCGCGACCATCGCCGCGATGGCGCCGCCCGCCGACGCGAACAGAAAGCGCCGGCGCGTCACGTTCTCGACCCGGTCGAACGATTCCTGCTCCGCCAAGAGGTCGGTGGTGTCGTCGCTCCAGTCTTCGCGCTCGTCGACCGCAAGCCCGGTCGGGAACAACTCGTGGGCGACGACGACCAGTGCGATCGCGAACGTCGCGAGCGCGGCGCCCAGCAACAGACCTTCGAGCGCGGTGTTGTCGTTCGTGAAGTAGACGACGATGAGCGCGACCCCGCATGCAAGGCACGCGAGGAACGCCAGCGCCGCCCGCCGCTCCGCGACCTTCACCCGCGTGTCCCGATGTAGCGCGCGAGTACCAAGAGCAGCAGAATGCCGGCGAAAACGGCCATGCCACCTTCCGGCAACGGCCCGAGGTGCCAGAGCGCAAAGCCGCCGGCATCGTTGGGATGACGCGTGATGTTCTGCGTGTACGCGGCGATGTCGTTGCGCTGCGGCGGGCTGACCGCAGGCGGCCCGAACTTCGGCATGTTGCCCGGGCCGACGAGCATCGCTTCGACGATCTGCGTCGGTGTTGCCTGCCCGAGTGCGGGCGCCGGGCGGTACAACAACGCGCCGCCGTGTCCCGACCACGCGTGACACGCCGCGCAGTTCAAGCGGTAGAGCGAGCCGCCGTCGCCGAGGTTGGCGTTCGTGGTGTCGACAATCGGGATGTCGGGCCCGGTGAAGCCGGGCAGGCGCGAGATGTAGTCGATCAGCGCCGCAATCGTCGGCGGGTCGTAACGCGGTGGATGACGTTGCACTGCTTGCGTCGGCGACCCGAGCGGCATGCGGCCCGTGCTCAAGTAAAAGTCCACGCCCGCGCGTCCTGACTCCAAGAGCGACGGCCCGCGCACCGAACCCGCACCGTCGGCACCGTGACACGTTGCGCAGTCGGCGAGAAAGATCGTGCGCACCTGCGCGGCAGTTGGCGCGGTTGGTGACGGCGTCGTTGCGCCCGACGCGGGCCGCACCAACAACGCCACCGCGACACCCGCCACGATCGGTAACGCGAGACAACACCGCGCGATCGAACCCGGCACGCCGTCCACCTACCCGGGCCTGGAGGCCGCGAACCGCTCGTCGACCGTGATGGCGCGCGCCACGATCCACGCCGCCGCGACCACGTATGCGATTCCTGCCGGCCCCCACATGACGGCGCCACCCGTCTGTTGGTCGACGATCGGTGACAGTCCGTGTTGCACTGCATACGCCGAGTACCACACGGTCGGAGAGAACGTCAGCAATACCCCGAGCAACAGCATGGGCGCGGCAACGGCGGCGCACACGACGAAGCGAACTGCTGCACTCTCGGGCGACGCGATGATCACCCACCACGTCGCGAGCGCGGTCACGAATAACACGACGTGCTCGACGACGTGCAGCGCGGTGTTCGACTCGGCGGCATCGAAGACGGGCGGCAGGTGCCAGACGATCAGGGCGGCAGTCCCCGCAACGACGACAAGCGGCGCGAAGGCACGTGATCGCATGAACTTCGGCGGGTTGCGGAGCGGCCAGCCGATCACGACCAAGGGCGCGAGCACGACCATCAGCAGCATGTGCTGCGTCATGTGGAGCGCAAAGCTCGTCCGGGTGGCGTTTTCCAGGACGCCGAACGCGATCGCGAAGGTCGCGATCGCGGCTATCCGGGCGAGCGCTCGGCCTCGCACGCCAGACGGCTACCCGATCGCGCGAAAAGCTAATCGCGGGCGACGTTCGGCCCGCCTCAACAGCGCGAGCGTCTCATCGGGGACAATGGACCGTGGCCGACATCGCGATTCCCGCTCGGCTCGCCGAATACGCCGGCCGCAACGGCGAGCAAGGCGCCTGGCTGACCCGGCTGCCGGCGCGTGTCGCCGAGTTCACCGAGCGCTGGTCACTCGTGGTCGGCGAACCATTCGAGCCGGGCGGGGTCACGGCATGGGTTGCACCGGCGCGCCAAGGAGACCGCGAGTACGTCCTGAAAGTCGGGTTCCGTCACTACGAAGCGGAACACGAAGCAGCCGGTTTGCGGGTGTGGAACGGCAACGGCGCCGTGCGGTTGCACGACGCCTTCGACACCGACGACACCACCGCGATGTTGTTGGAACGGTGCGTGCCCGGGACCGGTCTCGAACAGTGCGACGGCCCCGAACAAGACGAAGTCATTGCCGCGCTCTTGTGTCGTCTTTGGATCGAGCCGCCGCAAACCTCGCCGTTCCGTCCGTTGCAACAATTGTGCGACGACTGGGCTGACGCGTTCGAACGCAAGCGCGCCGCCGGGCGCGCCACGATCGACCCCGGCCTCGCTCGCACCGGTATCGAAATCTTCCGCGCCCTTCCCGCGAGCGCCGAACGCAACGTCGTGTTGTGCACCGATCTGCACGCCCAGAACGTGCTCGCGGCGCAGCGCGAACCGTGGCTGGTCATCGACCCGAAGCCGTACGTCGGCGACCCCACCTACGACCCCCTCCAACACATGCTCAACCGCCGCGACGCGTTACGCGCCGATCCCCACGCGCTCGTCAACCGCATGGCCGCGCTCTGCGAGCTCGACGCGGATCGGCTGCGGCTGTGGTTGTTTGCGCGTTGCGTCGAGGAGTCGCCCGAATGGCCGGACCTCGACGATGTCGCCCGCCGGCTCGCACCCTGAGCGTTACGAATTTGCGGGCCCGCGCATATCGGTTGCCGTGCAGGCATTGGCGAGACACGGCACGCCCAGCATCGCTTCCCACGCGCGGAACGTTCCCGCGTAGCCCGCGCCGGAAACGTCGACCGGTCCGGCGCGCGCGGTCGGCGTGATCCACATGTTCGGCACTGGATGGTCTTCGTCGTACCAGACGAACACGGCGACCTTGCCGGCTCTGTACGCGGGGCTGGCGAGCACCGGCGCGATGTGCGCCTGCGCCCACGCGTCGACGACCGCATTCCCACAATCGTGACCGTCGTTACACGGCGTCGGCGTCACGAACGCGAATGCGGGCAGATGCATCGGATCGAACGTGCTGAACGGACGAACTTGCGCGTCGCAATGGGCGCGGTCGTCGTCGCCCCAGAGGTAAAGCGCCGGAATGTGTTTCGCGGCGTTCCCGCTTGCGCTGCACGACGTGTTTGCGCCTTCCACGTAGTTCACGGCGACGATGCCGGCGTTGCGCGCCTGCCGGAAGATGTTGTCGGCCGTCGTGTTGCAACGAGCCGATGGCGAACAGTCGTTGACGGTTCCCGATTGGCGCGCACCGGTGATCTGCCCGATGTATTGCGTCAGGCTGTTCTGCCGCGTGTCGGTCTCGGTCCAGTCCGGGAACCAGGCGCACTGCTGCCCGAGACTGCGCAAGTACGGCATGCCCGCGCCGAACCCGAGTCCGACATCGCTCCACGTTCGGTTCTCGAACGAGAACACGACGATTGATTGGTAGCGCGCCGGTGGTCGTCCCGGGTTGCCACACACAGAACGTCGAACGACGGGTCGCGTGGTGGTGGTCGTGACGCTCGGAATTGACGTCGTTGTGGAAACGGTGGCGGCGTGGTTCGATCCGGAGCTACAGGCCGCGGCCCAAACGAGACACAGAAGCAAGAACGCTGTCGTTCGCACTGTCATCCAAATACCCATCGAGCGTCGCCCGTTCGAATACTTCGAAGCCGACGGAGTCGCGCACGCACCACGGCCGCAGAATGCTCGTGATGTAGCGGCCGTAGTGCGCCGCCTCCGCGGCCGATCGCCAGGAGTACAGCCCTGCGTAGTCAGATGTCAGCGGATCAACCATCCAGAGTTTCACGAGGAAGCCCGCGCAACCGGCGAACAGCATCGTGTTGACAAGGCAGGCGTGCTCGAAGAGCCGGCGCCGTATACGCGCGCCCGGTGGAATCGCGCGCAGCCGGAACCACACCGCGAGCATCACCGGGGCCGTCGCGGTCGTGTCGCACGATGACTCGCGGAACACTTCGAACCGGCGGCCGTCGGGCAAGGCGACGACCTCGCCGACGCGACCCCCGTTGAGATGGAGTCGCCCTTCGAACAACAAAGCAACAACGCGAGCCGCGCACCGCGCCGCTTGCACGACGATGGGAGTCTCGGACTGCATAGGTCCGAGCCAACCAGGTCGAACGACGGGAGACGAGGGCCGCCCCGCCCCACGGACGAGGACCTTCGGCACTAGTGACCGGGCCGCCCGGCGGCGCTGAATGAGGCGATGACATTCATCGGTCTGCTCCTGCACAACATCAGCCGTCAGCGCATGCGCGCGGCCGTGACGGCGACGGCCGTTGCGATCGGAGTGACCGCGGTGCTCGCATTGGGCGTGTTGACGACATCGTTACGGCGGACGGCCGTCGCGATCTTGCAAACCGGGTCCGCCGACTTCAGCGTTTCCCAAAAGGGCGCATCCGACGTGCTCTACAGCACGCTGAGCACCGACGACGTCAACGCGGTCAAGCGCACCCCGGGCGTGAGTGGTGCCGTGGGAGTGTTCATCGCGACGGCGAAACTCAACGCGCAACATCCATTCTTCCTCGAGGTCGGGATTGCACCGAGTGAAGAAGCGGATTTCGGGATCACGGTGCTCGCCGGGCGCTCGCCGAGCGCAACCGCCACGAATGAAATGATGTTGGGCGCCCGGGCGGCGAAAGACTTCGGCGTCGGAGTCGGCAGCCAGTTCAAGGTCGAGGAACGAACGTTCACGGTCGTCGGCATCATGTCGACCGGCAACGCAGTCGGCGACGAAGGCGGGGCGTTTCCGATCGCGGCCTTGCAGGCGTGGCATCGTCAACCCGGCATCTACACGCTCGTCTTCGTGCGTGTCGCGAACAAGAGCAAGATCGACGTGATCCGGCGCGACATCGAGAAGGCGAATCCGCGCCTGGCAACGGCACGTAGCGCGAGCGACTACGGGCGCGTCGACCGCAACCTCGTCTTGATCAGCGCCGCCAACGTCGGAGGCGCGATCCTCGCGCTCTTCATCGGCGCATCCGGCGTCATGAACACGTCGCTCCTGTCGTTCTTCGAACGCATTCGCGAGTTTGGCGTCCTCCGTGCGTTGGGCTGGAGCCGCCGTCGCCTCATGGCGCTCGTGGTCGGCGAAGCGCTGATCGTCGCGTTCATCGGTGCGGCGGTCGGCTGCGCCCTTGGTGTCGTCGCGGTCGAAGCGCTCACACGCGTCGGCAGTCTCGTCGGGGTGTTTCAGCCCTATTTCGGAGCGCACATCTTCGGCCGCGCCCTGGGCTTCGCCTTCGCGATGGCGTTACTCGGTGCGCTCTACCCGGCGCTGCGTGCCGCGCGGCTCGCCCCGTTGAAGGCGTTGCAACATGAGTGACACGCCGGCAATCGAGGTCACGCACGTGGCCAAGACCTTCGCGGGCGGCGGCACGCGTGTACTCCGCGACCTGAGCTTTCGCGTCGAACGCGGTGAACTGGTTGTGCTCGTCGGACCGTCGGGAAGCGGCAAGTCGACAACGCTGCACCTGATCGCGGCCCTCACCGAACCCGACTCGGGATCCATCAGAGTTTCGGGCGAAGAAATCACCAGCAGTCACCATCTCAATGCACTGCGACGGAACACCGTCGGCATCGTCTTCCAGCTGCACAATCTGCTGCCGCATCTCGACGCGCGCGGCAACGTCGAAGTCGTGATGTACGGAACGCATCGCGGGCGGGCCGAGCGCCGCAAACGCGCGATCGAACTTCTCGAACGCCTCGACCTTGACGCCCACGCACGCTCAATGCCGCCCGAGCTGTCGGGCGGCGAACGTCAACGCGTCGCGGTCGCACGCGCCTTCGCGAACGATCCGACCGTCGTGCTCGCCGACGAACCGACCGGAAGTCTCGATGACGCCTCGGCCAACACGGTGATCAATCTCCTGCGCGAACACTGCGCGAACGGGGGCTCCGTGCTGGCCGTCAGCCACGACGCCCGGCTGACAACGGCGGCCGACCGGATCATCCACGTCGAGGACGGGATCGCGACCGAAGTCGACCCGCATCGTGAAACCAACGTGGATACGACGCGGGCCGGCACGCGCTGATGACACACCTTTGACCGCGTCAGAACCGGGCCTTTGGACCCTGGAGACCAGCATGATCCGCGCCCATTCTGAGGTCATGGCCAAGACGACAACGGCACTCGACGACGCGACCATCAACGATCTCGCGCGTCACGAAGGATCCCCGGCAATTTCGATCGTGTTCCCGCTTGGTCGGCAGACGCCGGGAAGCACCGCCGACCCGGAACGCATACGCGCCGTTGGAAACCAAGTCCGCAACGAGCTTGCGCGCGCACTTCCGAGCGACAACGCCGAACGTCTCAGTGAACGCGTCGACGCCGCGCTCCTCTCGATCGATCTCCTGCACCCGCGCGATGCGATCGGGGTTTTCGTCGCTGACGATCTCGCGTCCGTGATTCCGCTGGACGCAACAGTGAAGTCTCGAATCGTCGTTGGCGACCATTTCGCGGTTCGCGAACTTCTGCACACCGCGGAGTTGACGCGGCTGGTGCACGTCATCGTCGTGGCACGCGGTAAGACGCGCTGCATCGACATACGCGGGGAAGACGCCGTCGAGCAGTTCGCATTCGGATTCCCCGTCGAAGTCGAGGCACCAACTGAGGCCGACGCCCGGCGTCGTAATTACCCGAAGGGCGAACGGGAGCACCTCGAGGAGGCCGAGTTCGTTTTTCGCGCCGTCGTCGACGCCCTTGCGGATCTCGGCAAAGACGCGCCCGCGCCCGTCGTGCTGGTCGGGACTCCTCGAAACATCGCATTCTTCGACAAGATTGCCGGCGGAGCCTTCGACGTCGCCGGACGAGTCATCGGCGATCACGAACACGACTCGATCAAGCACATCGCGAAGCTGGCACGCGCCGAGCTCGAGGTGCGGCGGCATGACCAAGTCGTCGGGTTGTGTGCCGACGTTCACGATGCCATCGGTACTGGCGCAGTTGGCGGCCTCGCCGGAGTCGCCGCGGCGGTGCAGATGGGACGCGGCCGCCTGCTCCTCGTCGAAACCGATTACCAAAGCAATGTGGGTGTCGACGGGCATCGAGTCGACAGAGTCGAAGAGGCAGTTCGGGAAGCAGTCTGCCATGGCGGCGAGGTCGTTGAGGTCGATCAGGGACTGCTTACCGACCTCGGCTGCATCGCGCTGTTCACACGATACTGAGGAGATGAATCATGGTTGAGCCGGGTGCGTCCATTCGCGATGTGATGTCGCGTGGCCCGATTTCAGTCGACGAAAAGCTCACATTGCGATCGCTCTCCGCGGTTCTTTCTGAGCTCGACGTCGGCGTCGTGCTTGTGCGCGATTCCGAAGGGGCGGCGTATGTCGTCTCTGAACGCGACATCGTTCGCGCGTTGTCCGAAGGCGCCGATCCGGACGAAATCTGGGCGGCCGACATCGGGACCAGCGAAGTCGTCATCTTAGACGCGGATGTCACGGTGCTCGACGCTGCCGAGACGATGGCGAGCGCCGGCGTTCGCCATCTGCCAGTTGTCGAAGGATCGGAAATCGTGGGCGTTGTGTCGATGCGTGACGTCCTTCCGCTTCTCGCGCACTACTCGCGCGGCGCCTTGGAAAGAGAGCCGTCGAAATGAGAACGACGAAGCGGCTCGTACAAACGTCATTCCTCGTTGCGGGCGCGATCGGTCTTGTCGCGGCGACCGCGCCCGACACGCGGATCGGCCGGTCGGCGCGCCGACTCGGCAAGCGTCTTGCGCGTGATCTTCGCTATGCCGTCGGCACCGCGCCCGGAATCGCGTATCGCTTCTCGGGCAATCGACCGGATCCCGATGTGAGCGACGACGTTCTCGCCGATCGGATCCGCTCGAGCCTCGGCCCGCTCGAGAAGCGTCTGGATCTCCCCCACATCCACGTCATGGTGGAAGACCACGTCGCGATCTTGCACGGCGACGTTGGCGACGAATGCGACGCGGGGAAACTGCAGCACGCGGCGCTGCACGTGAGTGGCGTCGACGGCGTCGAATCGCACCTGCATGCCGGCTTCATTCGCGGCGACACGCGCCCCTCGGACGGCGCGCGACGCCCGCAACCGCCATCGCACGCCCTCGAGACGCTCTTGAACGCCGCTCGGAAGGCGGGCGCGGCGCCGCACGAGCGCGCCGCCGTGCACGCGGTGCTCTGCGCGTTCCTCGATCGGCTGCCATATGACGAGCGCTTGCACGTACTCGCGCACCTGCCCGCTGACGCTCGTGCGCTCGCCGGGCCGCCGGAGCGACTCGGCGAGAGGGCGCCTCGCCTCAA
This sequence comes from uncultured Actinomycetes bacterium, assembly GCA_963841195.1. Lineage (GTDB taxonomy): Bacteria > Actinomycetota > Acidimicrobiia > IMCC26256 > PALSA-610 > CAWJBX01. Next base: position 266,200 of record CAWJBX010000014.1, read on the forward strand.
GACCATCCCGGAGCTCGTCGTGGCCGCGAACGACCGCGGCGGAGTGAATCCGGCCGCGGGCGAAGCGATCACACGTGCTGTCGTTGCGGCGCTGCACCACCTCGTTCCGGACGAAGCCCGGGACATCGCGGCTGTCCTCCCCGAGGAGCTGCGCGCGCTTTGGGAGGCTCAACCGACCAACTGAGGGCCTCGGGGTAGTCGGGCACAGGACCGCGGGCCGCATGCAACGTGATGGCAAGCGAAGTGACCGTAAAGGATTGGTCCCTGGCTTGGACCTCCCCGGACGGCCTGCCAACATGACATCGTGATCGACGTGTTCGCGGCGGCGCCCGACGCCATCGTCGTCGTCGATGAAGGCGGCGTGATCATCGCCGCGAACGCGCAAACCGACGAAATGTTCGGCTACGGCGCCGGCGACCTCGTGGGCCAGGCGATCGAAGTCCTGATTCCTGACCGGTTCCGCCTCAGCCATGTCGACAATCGCAAGTCTTATACGAGCATGCCGACTCGGCGCCCGATGGGGCTGGCACTCGAGCTCTTCGGTCGAAGAAAGACCGGCGACGAGTTCCCGGTCGAAATCAGCCTGAACTACGAGCGCGACTCCGAAGGGCGTCTGCGTGTTCTCGCGTTCGTGCGCGACGCGACCGCGAAGCGGCGCATGGAGGCTGAACTTCGCTCCACCGAGGAGAGCTTCCGGCTGCTCGTCGACAGCGTCGAGGACTATGCGATCTTCCAGCTGGATCCCGAAGGGCGCGTCTTGACATGGAATCACGGCGCGCAACGCATCAAGGGTTGGGCGCCCGAAGAGATCATCGGCCGCAACTTTTCGGTCTTTTATACGCCGGAAGACGTCGCGGCGGGCGTGCCGGAGCGATTTCTCGAACGCGCCGCCGCGGAAGGCCGCGCCCAGAACGAGGGGTGGCGCGTACGGGCCGGCGGCGAGCGCTTTTGGGCAGAAGCAACGTTGTCGGCGCTGCGCGACGACTCCGGAACGCTGCGCGGCTTCGCAAAGGTCACGCGTGACCGCACGGAGAGCCGCCAGGTGCGGGCGCGCCTCGAGTCGATCGCGGCGCTGAACCGGGCGGTGCTCGAACATCAGCCGGAGGCGGAGTTGCTCGAGCTCGTCGTACGGCGAGTGCACGCGATGTTGGGAAACCGCACCGTCGCGCTGTGGACGCCCAGCGGTTCCGGAGATCTCGTGGTCTCCCACGCCGCGGGCGAGAACGCCACCGCGCTCTTTGGGAACGGGGCAGGTCCGGATTCAGTTGTGTTCACCGTCGCGCGAACAGCACGTACCGAAAACGTCACGACGATCGCGCCCGATCTCGCCGCGGCCGGGTTCGGCACAGCCCTTTTCGTGGCTTTGCACGCGACCAGAGAAACGTTCGGCGTCGTCGGCGTGCTCACTCCGAAAGGCTCGCTCGCCCTCGAGTCACACGAGATCGATCTCGTGCAGGCCTTCGGAATGCAGGCGGCAGTGTCACTCGCCTTTGCGCGAGCGCGCGCCGAAGCCGAACAACTGCATCTCGTTTCCGACCGCGAGCGCATTGCGCGCGAGCTGCACGACACCGTGATCCAACGATTGTTCGCGGTCGGCCTCGCGCTCGAAGCCACGAGTCGGCGACCGCCGGCCGAGATGCAAGACCGTTTGCAACAAGCGGTCGGCGATATCGACGACACCATCCGCGCAATCCGATCGTCGATCTTCACACTCGAAACGCGAACCGACACGACGCCTTCGCTGCGCAGCCGCGTCCTCGACACCGCTGCCGAATGCGCGCCGCCTCTCGGATTCGAGCCCGCGGTTTCATTCAGTGGGCCGGTCGACACGCTTACGACAAACGAGATCACCGACAGTCTCATCGCCGTGCTGCGGGAAGCGCTGAGCAACGTCGCCCGGCATGCTCACGCAACGTCGGCGACCGTTACGGTCACTGCCCACGACGAAATCACCCTCGTCGTCACCGACGACGGGACGGGCGCGAGCACGTTCGACCGCGCCGGAGGCCACGGTGTGCGCAACCTCCACGAGCGGGCGCGCGTGCTCGGCGGTGACGCGTCGATCGGAACCATCGAACCGCACGGAACACGCGTGCAGTGGCGCGTGCCGTTGCCGACGTAGCCGCGGTCAGTCGCGCATCCGGCGCAGATCGATCGGCGGCGCGAGTGCCGACGGCGCGCAGCGAATCTTGGCGTCGACAACCATCACGCCGTGGTCGGAAACGATCACGGGATTGAGGTCCATCTCCGCGATTTCCGGAATCGCTTGCGCGAGCTGAGCGACGCGCAACAACGCGTCCTCCAAGCCGCCGACGTCGAGGGGCGGCGTGCCCCGGTAGCCGAGGAGCAACGGCGACGAACGCAACGAGCGCACCAGCTCGTGGGCGTCGACATCCGTCAGCGGCAGCATGCGCAACGAACGGTCGCCGAGGAGTTCAGCCGCGATACCACCGAGACCGAACAACACGAGCGGTCCGAACAACGGGTCTTGGGTCACGCCGATAATGCATTCGGCACCACCGGGAAGCATGCGTTGCACGACCGCGCGCGGATCACCGAGGCGCGCCGTCATCTCGGTATAGACGCTTCGAACTTCGTTGGCGTCGGCCAGACCCAGATGCACGCCACCCACATCGGTCTTGTGCACGATCTCCGGCGCCGCGGTTTTCAACGCGACCGGGAACCCGATCGCTTCTGCCGCGGCCGCCGCGCTTTCGGCATCGGTGACGACCCGGCTTTCGACCGTATGCAGACCCACGGAGCGCAGCACCGCGTCGGCGTCGTCGGCACCGAGCCAACACGCGCCGCCCTCGTGTTCCAGAACGTGTTCGACCGTCGCACGCGCCGCGACGAAATCGGTGTGCTCCAACGCGGGAACGACGCCTTCGGGCGCGCGCGCCAACGCGCCAGCTCCGCCGCGCGCCCGAGCGCGCGCACCGCCGCCTCCGGGAACGCGAATACCGGAATCGCACCGAGTTCGCTCGCAACCTCGGTGCGGCCGAGGAAACACGCGACGATCGGCTTCGTCGTGTTGCTCGCTTGCACGGTTTCGGCAACCGCACGCGCGACCGCTTCCGCGTTCGTGACCACCGGCGGCGCATACAGCACGAGCACCGCGTCGACGCTTGCGTCCTTGCACACAATGTCGACCGACCGCGCGAACTGTTCGGGCGTTGCCGCCGCGCCGAGATCAACAGGATTGCGCGTGCTCGCCGGCGTTGCGGCGGCTGCAAGTGCCTGTTGCAGCGGTTCCGGCAACTCGTCGACTTCGAGCCCGGCACCGACCGACGCGTCGGCCGCCAAGATGCCCGGGCCACCGACATTGGAGACGATCGCGAGCCGCGAGCCGGTCGGCAACGGTTGGGTCGCCAAAAGCTGTGCGGTTTCGAGCAGTTCTTCCATCGTGTCGACGCGCACGACGCCGGCCTCGCGAAAGAGCGCGTCGACGGTGACGTCAGACGACGCGAGCGCGGCAGTGTGCGACGACGCGCCGCGGTTCCCCGCCGGGGTGCGCCCGCTCTTCAACACGACGATCGGCTTCTTGCGTGCGATGCGGCGAGCGATGCGCGCAAACTTGCGCGGGTTGCCGAACGATTCGAGGTAGAAGAGGATGACGTCGGTGCGCTCGTCGTCCTCCCAGTGTTGCAACAAGTCGTTACCACTGACGTCGGCCTTGTTCCCGACCGACACGAACTCCGAGATACCGATGCCGCGTTCGTCGGCCTGGCTCAACAGTTCGATACCGATACCACCCGACTGCGAAAGGAACGCAACGTTCCCGGGCGGTGGCAGGTTGGGGGCGAACGTGGCGTCCATTTGCACCGCGGGCGCCGTGTTGGCGATGCCAAGGCAGTTGGGGCCGATCACTCGCATGCCGTTCGCGCGCGCACGAGCGACCAGCTCGCGCTGCAGCTCTTTCCCGGCGTCACCAACCTCCGCGAACCCCGACGAAATGATCACCAGCGCAAGCACGCCCTTGGCCGCACACTCATCGACCACGTCGAGCAGCTGGTCCGCGGGCCGAATCACAATCGCGACGTCGACCGCGCCCGGCACTTCCGAGAGCGATGGATACGAACGCACGCCGAGGATTTCGTCGGTGTTCGGGTTGACCGCGTACAAGGCGCCCGTGAATTTGGCCTCGACGAGATTCGAGATGACGGCGTTGCCCACATGTCCTTTCGTGCGGCTCGCGCCGAGCACGGCGATGGAGCGCGGCGCCATGATGCGCGCCATCGACGCCGCTTCCGCCGCGTGTTCGCGCTCGCTCATCGCGTCGAGCGATGCCGGGCTCGGGTCGATGGCGAACTCGGTGTGGACGACGCCGCCTTCGAAGCGCGTGCGACGGGGCCAGCCGGCTGCGGTGAAGACGCCGAGCATGCGAGAGTTCGACGGCAGCGTTTCCGCCACGAACGTGTGAATGCCCTGCGAGCGCGCAATCGCGGCGAGGTGTTCGAACAGCAGCGTCGCGATGCCGCGGCCCTGCTGTTCGTCGGGAACAACGAACGCAACTTCGGCCACGCCGGGCGAAATGACGTCATAGCGCGCCGAGCCAACGAGCTTGTCGCCGAGCACCGCGACGCGCGTGACGTGTCCTTCCTCACCGACGCCACGCATCTCGAGGCGCGCGGCCGTCGCGCGCTTCAGCGGCGAGAAGTAGCGCAGGTACACAGAGTCGTCGCTCACCGATTCGAACATCTCGGCAACGCGCTTCTCGTCGTCGGGCCGCATCGGCCGCAGGTGCACGGTGGCGCCGTCGGCCGTGACGACATCGCTTTCCCAATCCGGAACGGTCACGGCTCCACGATAAACGTCGTCACCATTCCGAACATCCCGTTCGGTCCTTCGGCGTGCGTGAGGACGTGGCAATCGAGGCCCAGATCCCAGGCGTGTTGTTCGGGCCGAGGAAATCAGAGGTGACGTGCACGAGCGTGGTGAACCGCTGACCAGGTGCGACCATCAACGGGTCGAGGGTGTACGGCGCCGGCAGTGGAGAGCCATCTTCCGCAATCACGAGTTGGGGCAACCCGTGCAGGTGCATCGGGTCGATCTGGAGTCCTTCGTTGAAGGAGTTGATCTCGAGCCGCCAATCGGGAGAGTCGATCCGCCGCGCCGGTGGCAGGACTTTGGTCCCAGCGCTCAGTCGGCAAGCGCGTAGAGACGACGCCCGCTGACGCGCTCGCAGTGCAAACGCACGAAGTGATAGTGCGGCGCTTCCGCGCCCGGCTCGTCGAGCGTTGGAACCATCGCCGCATCGGCCGTGAGCAGCGTCGCCCGTCCGAGAACCAGCACCGTCCAACCCTCGCCGCGCGCATGGTCGAAGCTGTCGATCTCGAACGCGAGTACGTCGCCATGCGACGCAGCTCCCAGCTTCAACGCGCTTTCGGTGCGAAATGTCACCGCGCCGTCGTCGAACACGTATTCAACGGGCGCGATCACGGGCAGCGCACCGCTGGTGAATGCAATTCGTCCAAACGTGCGCGTGCGCAGCAGCGCGAGGCAGTCGGCTTCAGTGAGGACATCACCGATCGAGTTCACGGAGTTCACTTCGACGCTCCGTGGGCTGGGATGCGCCGACCACTGACTGACTGCGGACGGATCCGCAACCACACAGGTTTGTCACCGGCGCACCACGGTGTGAGGGGAAGCCGGGCCACGCGCTCGCGCTCCATCGGGTTCCGAATCTCTTCGATGCGTCCCGCGATCATCACACTCCAGCCGGTGTGGTAAGTGGCGTCGATGCCGTCGCACTCGAACACAATCGGCGCGTGCCGCGCCGCCCACAACTTCGTTCCTTGGTTGGTGCGGAACACGACCGTGTTGTCGTCGAGCACGAAGTTGACCGGGAAGACCAGGGGATGGTTGTCGACCACGACCGCGAGGCGACCGATCACGGAACGCGCCACGAGGGCGAGACACTCGTTGCGATCGAGTACTTCAAGCCCAGTGCGGTTGTCGACCTTCGTTCCCATGGTCTGAGCGTCGCAAAACGGAGCCGCTCCGGCCAGGGACCTAAGTCATCAGCTCCCGGATTCTTCTGGCCTGGGCTTGTTCAGCCGGGCCGCGAACACCGCAGCTTCCGTTCGGCGCTCCATCCCGAGCTTGCTGAGGAGGTTCGACACGTAGTTCTTGACGGTCTTTTCGGCGAGGAACATGCGCTCGCCGATCTGGCGATTGGTCAGCCCCTCCGCGATCAGATCGAGGATCTTGCGCTCCTGCTCCGTCAACCGGGCGAGCCGCTCGTCTTCCTCAGGGCCTTTGCGCAGTCGCTCGAGCACGCGAGCCGTCACGTTCGGGTCGAGTAACGATTGTCCCGCGGCGACGCGCCGGAGCGCGTCGACGAGATCGGCGCCCTTGATCTGTTTGAGCAAGTAGCCGGCCGCGCCCGCCATGATCGAGTCGAACAACGCTTCGTCGTCGGCAAACGAAGTGAGCACAACGCACTGCACCGACGGATTCGCCGAGCGCACCTCGCGACACACCTCGACACCGTTCCCGTCGGGCAACCGCATGTCGACAACCGCAACATCCGGCAGCGCACTCGGGATGCGCGCGAGGGCTTCTTCAGCGGTGCCGGCCTCGCCGACAACTTCGAAGTCGTCTTCGACCTCGAGCAACTCTCGCACGCCGCGGCGCACCACTTCGTGGTCGTCGAGCAGGAAGACCCGCACGGTCATGTCGATCAGGCTACTTGCCCGCCGGTGTTGTTCGCAGTGAGCTCACGACCTGAGTACCGGCCCCTCCCGCGAGCAGCGCGGCCGCATCCTCGAGCGAGCCAATGGCGGCGCGCGCCCCCGTCGACCGGACGAACGAAGTGGCGGCGGCGACCTTGGGTGCCATCGACCCGGCGGCGAACGCGTGCGATCCGAGTTCCTCAGGGGTGACGCGGTCAATCGGTCGTGCGGATTCGGTCCCCCAACCGAGCGCGACCGCAGATACGTCGGTCAGCAACAGCAGTACGTCGGCGTGCAACGAGCGGCCGAGCAATGCCGAGGCCGCGTCTTTGTCGACCACTGCTTCGACACCATGCCGCGCGCCGGCGGCATCGACGACCACCGGCACTCCGCCTCCGCCCGCGCACACCACGATCACCCGCTGATCAAGCAACAACTTGATCGTGAGCGTTTCGACGATGGAACGCGGTACAGGTGAAGCAACGACGCGCCGCCAACCACCCTGATCAGGTGCAACGACCCAGCCGCGTTCGCTCGCAAGCCGAGTCGCCTCGCCTTCGTTGTACACCGGCCCGATCGGCTTGCTGGGTGCGCGGAACGCGGGATCGAGCGCGTCGACAACCGTTTGTGTCAGCAGCGTCGCAACCGGGTGATCCGGCAACGCGTTCGCGAGCTCGCGTTCCAGCAGATAACCGATCATCCCTTCGCTTTCGGCGCCAAGGACGTCGAGCGGGTAGCTGCGCACGTCGCGGTAAGCCTCCGCCTGCAACGCGAGCAAACCGATTTGCGGCCCGTTCCCGTGTGTGACGACGAGTTCGTGTTCGCCACCAATCTCGGCGAGCGCGCCTGCCGCGACGCGCACGTTCGCCTCCATGCGATCATCGGTGATTGGATCACCGCGCCGCTGGAGTGCATTTCCGCCGAGCGCGGCAACAACACGCACGAGTCGTCCTCACACCGCGTCGCGAACGAGCGGGCAGCTCATGCAGCGCGCGCCACCGCGACCACGCGAAAGCTCGGAACCCTGGATCGTGATCACCTCGATGCCCGCCTTGCGGAGCTTCGTATTCGTATCGACATTCCGGTCGTACGCAACCACGACGCCCGGTTGGACTGCGAGCACGTTGTTGCCGTCGTCCCACTGTTCACGATCGGCTTCCATCTCGTCACCGCCCGTCGTCAACACTCGAACGTCGTCCAAATCGAGAGCAGACGCGATCGCGGTGAACAAATCGCCCTCGGGCCGAACGGCAAGATCACCGGCATTCTCCCCCGGCTCGACCGACCACGTGCGCGCCTCTTCGGTGACATTCGGATACGTCAAGAATGCGTCACGGTCGATCATCGTCATGACGGTGTCGAGATGCATGTACGAACGGGCCCGCGGCAACTCCACTGCAAGCACGCGCGTGGCCGCGTTCTTTGCGAACAAGCGCTGGGCGATCAGCTCGACCGCGTAGGGCGTCGTGCGTTCCCCCATGCCGATCAGCACCGCACCGTTCCCGATGACGAGCACGTCACCGCCTTCAATCGTCGCACTGCCCCACGCGTCGTCGACACCGCCGTACCAACGCACGAAGTCGTCGTGTGCGAATCGCGGGTGGAACCGGTAGATCGCTTCGAGATGCACGGTTTCACGCCGCCGGGCCGGCTTCGCCATCGGGTTCATGGAGACGCCGCCGTAAATCCAACACGACGTATCACGCGTGAAGAGGTGATTCGGGAGCGGGTTCAGGACGAGGTCCCCGCGCGCGAACATCGCGGACGCGAGCCCACTGCCTCGGATACTGAGTTCGCCGGCCGTGAGCCCACCGATCAGCGCGGAGGTGAGCGCGGCCGGCGCGAGTTCGTCGAGGTGCGCGCGCACGGCGGGGCCGACTTTGGGCCCCAAATCGTGGCCGAGCAGCGTGTGCTCGATCACCCATTTGCGCGCGACGTCGTCGGCGAGTGTCTCGGCGAGCAGCTCGTGGAGCAACAAGACCTCGATCCCGCGATCACGAAGAACACTCGCGAACGCGTCGTGCTCCTCGCGTGCCCGCTTCACCCAGAGCACGTCGTCGAACAACAGCTCGGCGCAGTTCGCGGGCGTCAATCGCTGAAGCTCCAGTCCGGGGCGGTGCAGCATGACGGTGCGCAAGTGGCCAACCTCGGACTCCACGCGGAACATCAGTTCTCCGTCGTTTTGAAGGCGCACGGAACGGCCAAAACGGGGCACACCGCGTGACGCACAACCGCGATCGTGGTGCTGCCCAGCGCGACGCGAGCAATCCCGTGCCGGGCGTGGGTGGCCAACACGAGCATCGACGCGCCAACTGCTTCGGCGGTACGGAGCACCGCGCCGGGCGGGTATTCGTCGTGCACGAGGAAGACGTCGTTGCGATTCGCACCGAACTGCTCGGCGAGCGGCGCGAGAACGTGTCCGGGGTGTTCGGTCGTCTCCGTGTCGAGCGGGTGCGCGACCGTCACGAGGTTCGGTTGGAGCTCGAGCTGTGCGGCCCAGTCGCGCACACCGCTGGCGGCCTCGACCGCCCAGGGTTCGCCCGCGCACGCAATCAGCATGCGGCCCGGGTGCACGAAGAAGTCGGGACGGCAGTGCGGGCCGACGAGCACGACGGGGCGCGTCGCCGAGCGCAGCACCTCCTCGGCAACACTGCCGACGGCGGCCCACGCGGCGCGGCCGCGCCCGTGCGTCGTCATGCAAAGTGTGTAGTCGTCGTGGTCGGAAAGAGCTTCGGTCAGCGCGGTCGAGGGATATTTCCCAATCGCGAACATCGGCTCGATCGGGCAACCCAGATCGCGGTGCGTGATCTCGTCGAGGTACTCGCGCGGTTGCAGCGTGCCGCCGAACTCGGCGGTCATCACAAGGACTCGACCACCGATGCGGCGCGCGAGCGCGCCCGCAACGGGTACGGCGCGTTCCGCGAACTCGGAACCGTCAAGCGGTACGACGAGCGTTTTGGTGTCCATTGTTTTCTCCTTCTGTGCGCGCCGCCGTAATGCGGAACGACGCGTCGACCAGTGCGTTGGCAAGCACGCGGTTCGAATCGATGACGGGAACCTGCCTCGCGATGCGGCCGTTGTCGAAGGCGATCGGCAGCTCAGTACACGCCGCGATGATCGCGGCGAACTCTCGTTCGCGGTGCAGTTCACGGACGACGTCGTCGAGCCGCTTGCCGGCAACGTCGACGTTGTCGCCCATCACGAGGTGGACGATCTCGTCGATTGCAAGCTGCTCATCGGCTGATACCTCTTCGTACTCCACGCCGCGCGCGTCGAGCGCGTGGCGGTAGAGCCCCGTGCTGCGCGTCGTCGACGACGACAAGAGGAGATAGCGCCAGTTCAGCGCGGCCGCCGAGCTCGTGACCTGCTCGATCAAGTTGACGACTTCGGCCTTCGTGTTGCGCCGGATGGCGTCGAGATACAGATGCGCGGTGTTGCATGCCACGCCGATCACGTCGGGGTGGTGAAGATCCAGCTCCTGCACCACCTCGACCAAGGCGGCAACGAAACGTTCGCCGACCGCGCCGGTTGCGTCGGAGGTGTCGATGCCGTGGCTCAGGACGACGAAGTCGGGATAGTCCGCGTCTTCGACGCAGCCGTGGGCCCAGGCCGCGTGCTCGAGTGCTTTGCCGAGCACATCGCTCCCGGCAAGCGGGCCGAGACCGGAAACAATGCCGATCACACCGTGCTCGGTCATGCTCCGACTCCGATCGGAGGAACGGCTCGAGCGTGATGTTGGCGAGCGGCTCGAGTTCAACCGAACCGTTTCCGTTCGAGGGCGACGCCGCGTAGCCGCTGTCCGTTGAGCCGGCACCGTCGGCCTTGGCCTCGCCCCCTCGGGTGTCGATGGTCGTCATCACTCCTCCTGGTGCGTGGACGCCGGCTGTCCGCGCTGCCCTCGGACCGTACGAATTCGGAGGTGTCCTGGTGGAGAGGCGGACGCCCCGTGCGCGTGGGACCAAGGACCCAGCGGGAAGCCGACATTTGGGTGCGTGTGCTTCCCGCCCGACCTGCTTACGCTCGGACTCGATGGAGACCGTCGTCGAAACGCACGACCTCACGAAGCGCTTCGGCGACACGGTCGCGCTCGATCGCCTGACGCTCACGGTCGACCGCGGTGAGGTCTTCGGCTTTCTCGGTCCGAACGGCGCCGGCAAGACCACAACGGTTCGGCTGCTGCTCGGCATCATCCGCGCGACATCGGGCAGCGTGCGCGTCTTCAATGAAGACGCGTGGCACAACGCGGTCGCGATTCATCGGCAGCTTGCGTACGTACCGGGTGAGATCTCGTTGTGGCCGCAGCTCACCGGCGGCGAGATCCTCGCGTTCCTCGGCGCACTGCACGGCGGCGTCGACGAGAAGTACCGCGACGAACTCTGTCAACGCTTCGCATTCGATCCGTCAAAGAAGAGCCGGGCCTATTCGAAGGGCAACCGGCAGAAGGTTGCGCTCATCGCCGCGTTGATGACACGCGCTGACCTTCTGATTCTCGACGAACCGACTTCGGGTCTCGACCCACTGATGGAGCTTGCGTTCCGCGCGAGCGTGGCCGACGCGACTGATCGTGGCCAGACGATCTTCCTTTCTTCGCACATCCTCTCGGAGGTTGAGGCGCTCTGTCAGCGCGTCGGCATTTTGAGGGCCGGCAAGCTCATCGACATCGGCACACTCGACGATCTTCGTCACTTGCGCGCCCGGCGTGTCGAGCTGCGCTTCGGCGGATCGGCCCCCGATCTCGGCAACGTCCCCGGCGTGACGATCGTCGGGCACGACGACGGTGTCGTACGTGCCGACGTGCGCGGCACCATGGCACCGTTACTCCACGCACTGTCGAATGCCGACGTGCAGAGCATGGACAGCCGTGAGCCGACCCTCGAGGAGATCTTCCTCTCGCACTACGGCGACACCGAACCAGCGACGTGACAACGCACGTCGTCGGCCGCGTGGCTCGCCACTCGATGCGCGTGCAGCGCCGGCAATCGATCGCGTGGACAAGTGTGATCGCGCTCACCGGCTTGTCGACGGTTGCCGGTTACAAGAGTGCGTATGCCACGACGTTGCAGCGAGAAGCGCTGGCGCGTTCGCTCTCCGGCAACATCGGGCTCCAGGCGCTTTACGGTGTCGCTCATCACATCGACCAAGTCGGCGGCTTCACCGAGTGGCGCTTGGCATGGTTCCTCGCGCCCCTGCTCGCGCTGTGGGGCTTGCTCGCGTCGACGGCCTTGACGCGAGGTGAAGAAGAAACCGGCCGGCGCGAGCTCGTGCTGGCGGCACCGGTGAGCGCCCGCGGGCTGCTCGGCTCCGATCTCGTCGCGGTCACGCTTCCCATCGCTGCTTGCGGCTTTGTGTTCGCACTCGCGATCACGGCGGCGGGTGCGCCCGCGTCGGGTTCGTTCGTGCTCGGAATCGCGCTCGCGCTCATCGGCTTACTCTTCGCCGCGATCGGCGTGCTCGCTGCGCAGCTCTATCCCGACCGCCGGCATGCCCTTGTGGCAGGCGGAGCTGTCCTCGGCGCGACGTTTCTGTTGCGCGTCGCCGCCGATGGCACGACGACGCTGGGTTGGCTGCGGTGGTTCACGCCGTTCGGGTGGCTCGAGAACGTGCACGCCTTCTACGGCGCCGACATCGCTGCGTTGCTCGCGCTCGCGGTCGCGACCATCGTTTGCGCTGCGATCGCGGTGGCCGTCAGCGCGCGCCGCGACTTCGGCACCGGCCTCGTCACCGTGCAAACCCACTCACGCCCCGACGCGCCGTGGTTCCGAGGTCTGGGCCGTTTTACGTTCAAAGAAGAGCGAGTCGCCGCGATCAGTTGGTCGGTGGGCGTCGGCGCGTTCGCGCTGATCTTCGGGCTCCTCGCGAAAGACGTTGCCGCGTTCACACAGGGTCAGTCGCAACTGCAAAAGATGTTGGAACAACTCGGCGTAAAGCACTTCGACCGGCCGCAAGATTTTCTCGGCCTCATGTTCACCTTCATCACGCTCCCGATCGCGATCTACGCCGCAACGCAAGTGGCGGGAACACGCAACGAAGAAGCCTCGGGTCGACTCGACGTGCTGGTCGTGCAGCCCCTCAGCCGGCAACGGTGGTTGGTCACGCGTGTTACCGCCGCCGGGTTGGGCATCGTCCTGCTCGCAGCCGTGGCCGGCGCGATGGCGTGGGTTGGCGCCGCGGCCCGTAACTCGGGCGTCGGTTGGCGCGGTGCCGCCGCGGCCGGCGTGAACTGCATTCCCGCGGCCCTGTTCTTTCTCGGTGCGGGAATTCTCTTCTTCGGCCTCGTGCCCCGGCTCGCATCGGGCGCCGCGTTCGGCGTGATCGTCGTCGCCTATCTGGTCGTGCTCGTCGGCGAACTCGTCGACGTGCCGAAATGGCTCGTCTCGTTGTCACCGTTCGATCACTTGAACCCGGTGCCGGCCGTCTCCATCGACGTGATGGCCGCGCTGCTACTCGTTGGCGCGGGCGTGGTGATGGCCGCCGTCGGCGTCGCAACGTTCATGCGACGCGATCTCGTCGGCGCGTAGTCACCGGACCGGCAAGAGCCGGCGTCCGCTCACGTCGTCGATGGGAACGCGAACGAGGCGCTCACGCTGACCGGCGGGCCAGTCGCTGCCGAGAGAGGCGCGCGCTTCGACGGCAAGTGTTCGATCGCGAACTTCGCCGGCGTACCCGTGCACGAGCACGCTCCACGGCGGCGCTCCGTTGTCGACTTCAAAGGCGACGCGGCATTTCATGACTGCAGCATCGAGTTTGCTTCCCGGCGCGGTGCGAAACACGATGTCGTCACCCACGACCGCATAGAACACCGGGAGCACCGCGATCTCGTTTGCGCGCGTGAGTGCCACACGCCCAAGCGTGCGGCTCTTGAGCAAGACGAGACACTCGTCTCGGTCGAGACGCTCGATCACATGAGCTTCCGACTGGCTCGTCACAGTTTGACGGTACGCCGCCGCGGCGGCTCGGCCCAGGGCCGAAGGTCACTGGCGCGAACCACCATCGGCGCCCGGTACCGTGATGACGTCGTGCTCGCAGATCTCACCACCGCCGCGCGCACCTCGGGCGATGAGGTCCTCGCCGAACTCGGTTCGAGCCCGCAAGGCCTGAGTTCCGCCGAAGCGCGCCGGCGCCTCGACGAGTACGGACCGAATGCCCTGCGCAGTCACGGCGCGCGCGCGTGGTCGGTACTCGCGCGCCAGCTCCGGAATCCTTTGTTGATCTTGCTGCTGGCTGCGGCGGCGATCTCCGGCTTCACCGGCGACGGGACCGACGCCGTGATCATCGGCATCATTGTCACTCTTTCTGTCGGCCTCGGCTTCTTCAACGAATACCGGTCGGAACGCGCCGTCGAAGCGCTCCACTCGCAGATCCGTCAGAAGGCAACCGTCGTACGCGACGGCAAGCCCCAGGAAGTTGACGTCGTCGCGCTCGTGCCGGGCGACATTGTGCGGCTTCGCGTCGGCGACATCATTCCGGCCGACATTCGCCTCTTGCGCACGACTGAACTCGAGTGCGACGAGGCCGTGCTCACCGGCGAGTCCATGCCCGTCGAGAAGAGCGAGCGCGCGGTCGCCGACGGCACTGCATCGTGCGCGTTGATGGGCACGATCGTGCGCGACGGGTCGGCGACGGGCGTCGTTGTGCGCACCGGCACGCGCACGAGCTTCGGTCAAATCGCCGTGGGTCTCGGCGAGCGGCACTCGGAAACTGCGTTCCAACTCGGGCTTCGGAACTTCTCGTACCTGTTGGTTCGCGTCGCAGGCGTGCTGACCGTGACGATCTTCGTCATCAACCTGTTGGAGCACCGGCCGTTCATCGACGCCTTGCTCTTCTCGCTCGCGATCGCGATCGGCCTCACACCGCAGCTCATGCCGGCCATCGTGACGATCAGCTTGTCGACCGGTGCCCGGCGGCTTGCCAAACTCCGCGTTCTTGTGAAGCGGCTCGTCGCGATCGAAGACCTCGGCAACACGACCGTGCTTTTCACCGACAAGACCGGCACGCTGACGGACGGGCATATCACCTTCGACCGCGCACTCGATGCCGACGGTGGAAACGCTCCGAATGCGCTGCTTCTCGGGCTCGTCTGCAACGACGCAGAACTCGACAACGGCCGCGCGGTAAGCGGCAACGCGCTCGACGTCGCGTTGTGGGACGCGGCCAACGGTCTCGGGAACACGGCACTCGCGTGGCGACGACTCGGCACCCATCCGTTCGATCACGAACGGAGGTTGTCGTCGGTCGTCGCAGTACCACCCGAGGGAACGGCGACGCTCGTCGTCAAAGGCGAACCGGAAGGCGTGCTGGCGCGCTGTCCGTCCGCGCCGGCCGGTGCTGCGGGCACGCTCGCCAAGCTCTACGACACGGGCGCGCGCGTCATCGCAGTGGGTTCGCGCCCGGCCGGCGAACTCGTCGAACCGAAGGATGCCGACGAGCGCGACCTCGAGTTCTGCGGTTTTCTCGTCTTCCTCGATCGTCCGAAGGCCGACGCCCGCGAGTCACTCGCGCGCCTCGCCCGGCTCGGCATCAACGTGAAGGTCATCACCGGCGACAGTGTGCAGGTCGCGGTGAAGGTCTGTCGCGACCTCGGACTCGAGGTCACCGGCGCACTGACCGGCGACGAGATCGACGCGATGGACGACGCCGCGCTCGCCGCAGTGATCGAGAACACCACGGTGTTCGCGCGGGTGGGGCCCGATACGAAAGCGCGCATCGTCAGCGTGCAGCGCGAGCGCGGCGAAGACGTCGCGTTCATGGGCGATGGCGTCAACGACGCCGTCGCATTGCACCACGCCGACGTCGGCATCTCGGTCGACACCGCCACCGATGTCGCCAAGGACGCCGCTGACGTCCTGCTGCTCGACAAGGATCTCGGCGTGCTCGCCGACGGTGTCGTGGAAGGACGCCGCATCTTCGCGAACACGGTGAAGTACGTGTTGATGGCGACGTCGTCGAACTTCGGCAACATGTTCAGCGCGGCAGCCGCGTCGGCATTCCTGTCGTTCCTCCCGATGTTGCCGTCGCAGATCCTGTTGAACGGCCTGCTGTACGACACGAGCCAGATGACGATCCCGACCGACAACGTCGACGAGGAAATGCTCGCGCGGCCGTCGGCGTGGGATGTCAACTTCATCCGCAGCTTCATGCTGTTCTTCGGACCGATCAGCTCCTTGTTCGACTTCGCGACGTTCGCAGTATTGATCGGCGTCCTGCACGCACATGCAACCGAGTTCCGCACCGGTTGGTTCGTGGAGTCGCTCGCAACGCAAACGCTGGTGATCTTCGTGATCCGCACGCGCCGCACACCGTTTTGGCGGAGCCGGCCGAGCCGGCCATTGCTGATCACGTCGTTGCTCGTACCGATCGTCGGTCTCGCGCTTCCGTACTCGCCCCTTTCGTCGAGCCTCGGCTTCACGACGCTGCCGCTCGCGTACTTCCCCATCCTCGTGGTCTTCGTGATCGTGTACCTGGCGCTGGTCGAGTACGCGAAGACCATCTTCTACAAGCGACACGCCGGTGGTCCGTCGCTGTCGCAGCCGCGACCCCGCCGGGAGCGGAGAGTGCTCCGCCGAGCCTCGCGGTTCTCGCGCCGACACCCGCTCGGGAGCCCGACGCACGCTGAGAGTCAGTAGCGCCCGGGACTTCCGGCCCTGGTCGGTGGGTGCTCGCGCCTCCACACTCGGGACAAGAGTCCGAGTTCGAGGAGCCCCGATGAAAGCGCTCGTTTACCACGGCCCCGGTCGTAAGGCATGGGAAGACGTGGCCAATCCCGAGATCGTCGATCCAACCGACGCGATCGTGCGAGTCGACGCGGTAACGATCTGCGGCACTGACCTGCACATCCTGAAGGGGGACGTCCCCGAAGTCACCGACGGGCGCGTCCTCGGCCACGAAGCGGTCGGCACCGTCGAGCGGGTCGGCACGAGCGTGAGAAACGTCGACCCAGGCGACCGCGTCCTCATCTCCTGTATCAGTTCGTGCGGCGTCTGCGCCTTCTGCCGCGAAGGCCACTACGGCCTCTGCACCGGAGGCGGCGGATGGATTCTCGGGCATTTGATCGACGGCACGCAGGCGGAATACGTGCGTGTGCCGTTCGCGGACACGTCCACCTACGCGATACCCGACGGCCTCGACGACGAGGCCGTGCTCATGCTGGCCGACATCCTGCCAACCGGCTACGAGGTCGGCGTGCTCAACGGCCACGTGGGCCCGAGCGGAGTTGTCGCCGTCGTCGGCGCCGGGCCGATCGGATTGTCGGCCATCACCGGCGCGCGCCTCTTCAGCCCGAGCCACGTCATCGCGATCGATCCGGCGGCTAGCCGCCGAGAGGCCGCCAAGCAGTTCGGCGCGGACATCACGATCGATCCCACCCAAGAAGACACTGTCGCGATCGTGAAGTCACTCTCGAACGGTCTCGGGGCAGACACCGCGGTCGAAGCGGTCGGTACGCCGGAGGCGTTCGAACTCACGGTGTCACTCGCCCGTGCGGGTGGGCGCGTCGCGAACATCGGCGTGCACGGCAAGCCGGCGCTGCTGCACCTGGAAAAGCTCTGGAGCCAAGACGTCACGATCACGACCGGCCTCGTCGACACCTCTTCGACGCCCACGATGCTGCGGTTGCTCGAACGACGCCAGATCGACGCGGCTCGCTTTGTGACGCACCGGTTCCGCCTCGACCAGTTCATCGAGGCCTACGACGTCTTCGGGCGCGCCGGCGAAACCGGCGCCTTGAAGGTCGTCTTGTCGCGGTGAAAGGAGAGACCATGCCTGCCAACAAGATCATCGTCGGAGTCGACGGCTCGGTGCACTCGGAACGTGCGGTGAAATGGTGCGCGCGCCACGCCCATGGCCTCGACGCCGAAGTCATCGTCGTGCATGTGGTGGAACAACCGATCTACGCGGGGGGCTTTTACCCGTACATGCCGCCGATCCCGTTGACAGACGAGCAACGCGAAACACTGCGCGATGTCGTCGTTCGCGACTGGTGCAAGGCGCTGGCCGACTCCGGCGTCGAGCACCGCGTCGTGCTTTTCGAGGGCTACCCCGCCGAGGCACTCTTGGACGCCGCCCGCCGCGAAGAGGCCGAGATGGTCGTGACGGGTCGGCGCGGGCGCGGTGGCTTCGCCGAGTTGCTGCTCGGGAGCACGAGCCACACGCTCTCGCACCACCTCGACCGCCCGTTGGTGATCGTTCCGTAACGCGGGCGAGGCGGACGCGGCGCACCGGGATCCCGTGAGATGGCACCGGCGAAGAAATCAGTGTCGATCGGCGCGACTCGCGCCGTCCTATACCGATGTAACGGAACGATGCGTGGCATGCTCACGGCCATGAAACCGGGCTGGCGAAGTGTTGGGCGCACGCGCGCGCTCGTGTGTTGCCTTGTGTTGTTCTCGGGGATGTTGTTCGCGGTGCCTTCGGGTGCGACGTCAAGCCCCCGAGCGTGGCTCGGCGCGGTCGACGGCGGCGTCTTCACCCTCGGTTCGGCACCGTTCAAGGGAAGTAAGGGCGGCCAGAAGCTGCCGTCGCCAGTGATCGCGATCGCGGCCCGGCCGAGCGGCAACGGCTACTGGCTCGCCTCGCTCGCGGGCGACGTCTACCCCTTCGGCGACGCCACCTCGCACGGCAGCGAACATGGTGTGCACCTGAACCAACCGATCGTCGACATCGATTCGTCGCCGTCGGGCAACGGCTACTGGATGGTCGCGGCCGATGGCGGCGTCTTCAGCTACGGCGATGCGCACTATCACGGCGGTCTCGGCGCGGTGCACATCAACAAGCCGATCACCGGCATCGTGCCGACCCCGAGCGGCAACGGCTACTGGCTCGTCGCGACCGACGGCGGCGTCTTCACCTTCGGTGACGCGCGTTTCCACGGCAGCCTGGGCGGCACGAGCATCAGCTCGCCGGTGTCCGCGATGACCAACCGTCCGCAGAACGACGGCTACTGGCTTCTGCGGCGCGACGGGCAGGTCACGAACTACGCCCATGCGGTCCATTACGGCGACGCGACCGGACACGCCTCGACGGCGGTCGGCATCGTCCCGACGACGACGGGCAACGGTTACTGGGTCGCGTTCGCCGACGGTTACGTGCGCGCGTTCGGCGACGCCACGCACTTGGCGTTGCCGTCGACAAATCTGAACGCACCCGTTGTCGGCATCGCGACACCACAAGCATCGTCGTCGGGATTCGCGCTTCCGTTCATCGAGTTCCTGAACTCCCTTGCGACACCGTCGCAAACATGGGTCGGCCCGCATCAGGTCGCACTCACCTTCGACGACGGCCCGAGCCAGTACACGTCGGGCGTGCTTGCTCAACTGCAGGCGTACGGCGTCCCCGCCACGTTCTTCACGGTCGGTTACGAAGTCGCCGCTCGGCCCGACCTCGTGCAGGCCGAGGCGCACGACGGCATGTCGGTCGAGGACCACACGTGGGACCACAAAGACCTCACGAAGCTCTCCATCGCCGACATCGACAACGAGATCAACGGCGACGCCAACGCCGTGCAGAACGCGATCGGCGTGCGGCCGAAATGCTTGCGGCCGCCGTACGGCGCGACAAACAGCACCGTCGTTGCCGAAGCCGCCAAGCTCGGCATGGCGCAGATCCTCTGGAACGTCGTCCCGTACGACTATCAACTGCCCGGCGTCAATGCCATCGTCTCGCGCACGCTCGCCGCGGCTGATGGTCGAGGCATCGTCGTCGGCATTCACGACGGTGGCGGCGACCGCAGCCAAACCGTTGCCGCACTTCCCGGGATCATCACCGGGCTGCGCGCCCGCGGTTACACCTTCGTACGGCTCTGCGCGTAACGAGTCGCGTTGACGATGTCGGTCGGTGACACGATGCCGGCGAGCGCACCCTTGTCGAAGACCAGCACCCGGCCTTCGCCGCCGTAGCTGCGCCGGAGCACGTCGAGCAGCATTTCGTCGGGCGCGGCTTGGGGAACGTCGGCCAACGGAATTGCGATCTCGCGCACCGGCGTCGTCTCGCGATGATGCGCCGCGAGCGTCCGTAACTTGCCCAGCGTCACGAGGCCGACGACACCACCGGCCGCGTCGACCACGGGAAACGACGAGCAATGGCACCGCAACACGTACTCGTGCAGGACGGTGTCGACGTCGGCATCGGCCGGCACGGTGATCGGATGCGATGTCATCACATCGCGCACTCGCACACCGCTCAGCTCACCACCGAGCTTGATCTGATTCTCCTCCGCGTGCGCGGCGGAGAGCAGGAACCACCCGAGCAGGACGAACCACAACCCCGACCACGTTGCGTACGCGAACTCGACAAAGCCGATCGCGACGAGCACGTAGCCGAACACCCGGCCCGCCTTGGTCGCGCTCAGCGAGGCACGCGTGCGGTCGCCGGTTCTCCGCCAAAGAATCGCACGCAGCACGCGCCCGCCGTCGAGCGGTGCGGCCGGAATCAGGTTGAAGACGCCGAGGATCACGTTGACCGAACCCAGCCACGAGAAGCACGCGACGACAAGCGAGCTCGCGTTCACGATGTCGAGGATGCCGGCAACGAAAAACGCCAGCACCGCGACCGCGAGGCTTGCGAGCGGACCGACGACGGCGACGCGCAAATCGTCGGACGGATCCTTGGGTTCTTCGGTCAACTCCGACTGGCCGCCGAGCAGCCACAACGTGATGCCGCGCACTTCTATCCCGTCGCGCCGAGCGACAAAGGAGTGCGCGAACTCGTGCGCGAGGAGGGACGCGAAGAACGCCACCGACGTCAACACCGCCGCCAGCCAATACGCGCCGCTCGAGTAGCCACTCGCGAGTGCGGGCAGGCCACCGGTCGCCAGGGACCAGGTCAGCAGCCAAATGATGACGAGCAGGCTCCAGTCCGCCGTGACCGGAATCCCGTCTACCGAACCGAGCCGAACACCTTTCCCAATCACAAAGAAGGCTTACCCGTTGCGTCCGAGTCCCGCACCGTCGTCGGTTGCCGTTCGGCAAGAATTTCGACGCGAACGTTCACCTCGGGCTCGACCCGCAACATGAGAATGCGCGGCGGTTCCATGCCGAACTCACGAATGTCGAACTTCGATGCCCCGTCGAGCCGAATCGAACGATCGTCGCGGGCGACGATCTCGATCTCACCGGCGACGGATCGCGTCACGCCGCGAAAGGTGAGGTCACCCTGGAGACGAAACCGACCTTCGGCATCGAGCGATTGCGCGCCGGTCAGCACGCCGTCGATCGTCGGATGACGCCGTGCGTCCAGCCGTCGCTGAAGTTCGCGCCGCTCGAGCGGATTGTCTGACGACAACTTGGCGACCGGAAACGACAGCCGAGCGGCTGACGGCGAACCCAGCCCTCCGGTGCCGTCCGTCTCGAGGTCGATGAAGCCGGCGAGGCCGGTAGCGACCGAATGGATTGGGTGGACGCTTGAACGTGCATCGATCCAGAGGCGAGAGCGCTCGGGATCTATCGCGTAACGCGTCACAGCGCTCATTCTCGCAGGCGACGATGCGCGGAACCGCGGCGCGACGACCCCGCGCGCGAGGTCTTAGGTCCCAAACCGCTGGCGACCCCTGGCCCTACTGGCGAGCGCGCTTCAGCAGCGAGAGTCGTGGTGTTGAACCGACTGCGTTCGATCGGCGGACGCCCGGGGAGGAGACAAACATGAAACGTCGAACGCTCGACCTCATCTTCGCAACGGGCGGCCTCTTGATCGCCGCTCTCATTCTCGTTCTCGGGCTGGTGCTCCAGAACCAGGCGAACTTCGCGAAGAACTACGTGCACAACCAGCTCGCGCAGCAACAGATCACCTTCACGCCCGTCGCCGGCCTCAAGGCCAACGAAAACAATCCGTGTTTGAAGCAGTACGCGGGACAGCAAATGACGACCGGCAAACAAGCCGAGTGCTACGCAAACCACTACATCGCGGTGCACCTGAGCGAGGTCAACAACGGCAAGACGTACGCGCAGACAAGCAATGATCTCCGCGCCCTTCCTGACCAGAACAGTGCTCAAGCTCAGGCACTCAGCGCCAAGGTCGACACCCTCTTCCGGGGCGAGACGCTACGCGGCCTGCTGCTGACCTCGTACGGGTTCAGCATCTTCGGTGACCGGGCGCAGACCGCTGCCTACGTCTGCTACGCACTCGCACTCGTCTTGTTCCTGGCTGCACTCGCCGGCTACTTCCATGCCGCGTCGAAGAAGTCGGACCACGAGATTCTCTTGCACGAAGCGGCAAGCGCGCCGGTTCCGCAACCCGTCTGACACACGTTGCGAGGAGCGATGTGGGGCAGAGCCTTCGTGCTCTGCCCCACGTGCGCGCGCCGACATTCGGCCGGCTCGGTGAGGACCTTGGGCCCTCCCGGTGTCGACAATCGATCCGTACGCTCGTTCTATGAGCAATTACGGTCTTGCCGTCCTCGATCGTGATGCATGCGTGGAGCTTCTTGAAGGTGAACGCGTGGGTCGCGTCGCGCTGTGCGACGGCTACCCGATCGTGCTTCCGGTCCTCTACGCGTTGCTCGACGGCGATGTGGTGTTCCGCACCGCGCCCGGTGAAAAGCTCATCGCCGCCACATTGCATCGCATCGTGGCATTCGAGATCGACGCGTACGACGCCGACACGCATACCGGATGGAGTGTCGACGTGATCGGGACCGCGGAAGAAATACTTCATCCCCACGAACTCGACCGAGTTCGCGGGCTCGATCTCCCGGCATACGCAGGCGCGGCGCGCGATCGCTTCGTCCGCATTCGAACGAAGACCATGACCGGCCGCCGGCTTGCACCGGAAGATTGAGCGCGCTCGTGCGTTCCGCACTCAACGGTTCCCATGCGCGAACCTATGCAGGTGCAGAGCAAAGTGCCGTGGGTTTCCGTGATCGCGCTCCTTGCGGTCGTCATCGCCGGATGCAGCAGTAGCTCGAAAAAGGCGTCGACGTCGCAAACGACAACAACGACCACGACGCCGGCCGCCGTGCACAAGATCAAGCACGTCATCGTGATCATGCAGGAGAACCGGTCATTCGACACGTACTTCGGCGTGTATCCGGGCGCCGACGGAATTCCGGCGGGTGTCTGTCTTCCCGATCCGCGGTCCGAAGGCTGTGCGAAGCCGTTCGTCGATCACTCCGACGTGAACGGCGGCGGTCCGCACGGTCAGGGCGCGGCGACCAGCGACATCAACAACGGCAAGATGGACGGCTTCGTCAAGTCGGCCGACGCGGGCAGCAAGGGGTGTTCCAATCCCGACAATCCCGCGTGCACCAACAAGGCGACGCCCGACGTCATGGGCTATCACGTCCAGTCCGACATCCCGAACTACTGGTCGTACGCGCAGAACTACGTCTTGCAAGACCACATGTTCGAACCGAACGCTTCGTGGAGCCTGCCCGAACACCTTTTCCAAGTCTCCGAATGGTCGGCGTACTGCACGCAGCACAACGATCCCAAGAGTTGCAAGAACGCGTTGCAAGGCCCCGGTCTCCCGCCGGACTTCAAAGGCGGTGGCGCCGATCCGATCTATGCGTGGACCGATCTCACGTACCTGTTCCACAAGTCGAACGTGTCGTGGGGGTACTACGTCGTCGCGGGAACCGAACCCGACTGTCGCAACGACGAAGCCGTGTCGTGCGCGCCCGTGCGTCAGAACGCGAAGACCCCTGGTATTTGGAACCCGCTCCCCTACTTCGACACCGTGAAGGACGACGGCCAGCTCGGCAACATCCAATCCGTCGACAACTTCTACCAGGCCGCGAAGAACGGCAACCTGCCCGCAGTTTCGTGGGTCGTTCCGTCGAATCCCGTGAGCGAGCATCCACCGGGCGCGGTGAGTGCCGGCCAGTCGTACGTGACGAGTCTCGTGAACGCGGTGATGAACAGTCCCGATTGGGATTCGAGCGCGATCTTCCTCGCGTGGGACGACTGGGGCGGCTTCTACGATCACGTGCCGCCGCCGAAGGTCGACGAAAACGGTTACGGGCTCCGCGTGCCCGGCCTCGTCATCAGCCCGTACGCCAAGCGCGGCTACGTCGACCACCAGACGCTGAGCTTCGACGCGTACGCGAAGTTCATCGAGGACGACTTCCTCAACGGCCAACGCCTCGATCCGAAAACCGACGGCCGGCCCGACCCGCGCCCGACGGTGCGCGAGGACGTTCCGCAGCTCGGCAATCTCGCCGACGACTTCGACTTCTCGCAGTCGCCGCGGCCGCCAACACCGTTGCCGGTGAATCCGGTCACGACGCTGACGGGAACACCCCAGCGCAAACGGAACGCATAGACGGCCTACCGGCGCCGAGAGATCTGCGTTTGCACGCCGTCAGGGCCAACCGTCGGTGCGTCGACGAGCTCGAATGTGCTGTGATCGATACCGTCGGGAAACAGCCGCCGGCCGCGGCCCATGATCGTCGGGAACACCATCAACCGCAGTTCGTCGACGAGGTCGACGTTAGGACTGCGGCGCAGTCGGAATGTCATCGGTCCGGTGCACATCCCCTTGGGGGACGAAACGCAGGCCGTTTCCCGGTTCGGTGAGGAAATAGCGCGGGTGTGCGGGATCGGGCTCGAGCTTGCGACGGATCGACACCATGAACACGCGCACGTAGTTCGTCTTGACATCGGATAGGCCCCACACGCGCTCCAGCAACACCTTCTGGGTGATGAGTTTTCCGGGATTGCGGGCGAGCAGTTCGACGACCTGCCATTCGGTCGGAGTGAGGCGAACGTCTTCACCGCTACGTGTCACGCGCTTGTTCGCGAGGTCGATCGAGAAGTCGGGTGTTTCGACAACCGGCAGTTCTTCTTCACCCGGGGGGACGCGTAGCGCGACTCGAATGCGCGCCATGAGTTCGTCCATCCCGAAAGGTTTGCTGACGTAGTCGTTGGCACCCGCGTCGAGCGCGGCGACCTTCTGCGCTTCTGCCGTACGCGCCGAGAGCACGATGATCGGAACGGCCGTCCATCCGCGCAGTCCGTGAATGACCTCGACGCCGTCCATGTCGGGCAGGCCGAGGTCGAGCACAACGACATCCGGGTGGCGGCGTGCGGCAAGCGCGAGCGCTTCGTGCCCACTTTTCGCAAGCTGCACTTCATAACCGCGCGCCTGAAGGTTTACCGCAAGCGTACGAAGGATCGGCGGTTCGTCGTCGACGACGAGCACGGCGCTCACGAAGCTGAGTCTCGCGCTTCGAGCGACGACGTCGTGAAGCGAATACCGAGACCGGGCGCGGTAACGAAGTAGCGCGGCCGCCCGGGTTCCGGCTCGACCTTGCGGCGAATGCTCGCCATGTGAACACGGAGCAATCCCAACTTCGCGGTGGCGTCCGGTCCCCACACCGTCCGCAGGATCTCCTCCTGACTGACGAGGTGACCCGACCGCCGCGCCAAGACCTCTACGAGTTTCCATTCCGTCGGCGAAAGGGGCGCTTCGGTTCCGTTCGCGAACACAAACTTCCGGTCGGCGAGATAAATGGTGAAGTCTTCGGTCTCGACAGGACGTTCTTCGACGTAGGGCTGGTCGGCGCGTCGGAGGCACGCGCGATATCGCGCGAGGAGTTCGTCGACCTCGAACGGGAACGTCACCGATTCGTCGGCACCTGCGTCGAGAATTGCCACACGGTCCGCCGACTCCGCCCGTTCGCACACGACAACGATCGCGACGTCCGTCCGGCTTCGCAGGTCGGCGATCTCGCCGACGTCGATCGGATCTCGACCGCTCACGACGATCCCTCGCACCTGCCGCCGCCGGAGAACACCGGCCGCGTGCGAGACGTCCGCGACGACGCGCACATCGAATTCACCATGCCGCAGCGCAAGGGTGACGAGCCGCCGAACGCGATTGTCGGCGCCGATGACCAACGTGATCCTCATGACGGGGCCGTTTGCAGGGTCATGATCACGGTTGCACCGCCTCCGGGCGTGTCCTCGATCGCGATCTCGCCGTGCATCGCCTCGATGAATCCGCGTGCGACGGCAAGGCCTAAGCCGACACCGTCGGGACGGCCGCCCGCGCCGTCGCCAACGCGCTGGAACGCCTCGAAGACTTGGTCGCGTTTGTCGACCGGTATGCCGGGACCGTGGTCGACGACGCGCACATCGACACGACCACCGGCGCAGCCGGCTTCGACGCGAACAATCTCGCCGGGCGGCGACCACGCAAGTCCGTTGTCAACGACGTTGGCGAGTGCGCGTTCGAGCAATCCCGCATCGACGTCGACAAGAGGAAGACGCGACTCGACGTCGATGATGACCCGTGCGCCGCCGCCGCCGAGGGCGCCGATCATCGAGTACAGCACCGTTTCCAGTGCGACAGGACGTGCCGTTACCTTCAGCGCACCCGTTTGCAGCCGGCTCATGTCGAGCAGATTCGACACCAGATGAGTGAGGCGGTCGGCTTCGTCGTTGATCGTCGTTGCGAAGTCCTTGACCTCGTCGGCGTTCCAATCGATCTCGGACGACACGAGACTGGTCGCGGCCGCTTTGATCGCGGCGAGCGGCGTCCGCAGGTCGTGCGAAACAGCGGCGAGCAGCGCGGTGCGCAACGAGTTTGCTTCTGCGAGCTCGGTTGCGGTGGCCGCACGCGTTTCGAGCTGCGCCCGTTCTTGGGCAAGACGGAGCTGAGCGACGAACGCGCGTAACAGGCGGCTGTCGTCGGCGTCGAGCATGGTGCCTGTGAGCACGAGCACCGAGTCCGGGGCGAGCGGCGCGCTGAATGGTGCATCTTCCGGTCGAGCGGGCGGCGCGTTCCCCGCACTTGCGAGCGGGCGCCAACCTTCGTCGGCCGCGGCCAGAACCGCGACCGAATCGAGTTCGAACGTACGGCGGAGCTCAGCGACGAGCTCGGGCAACGATTCTGCACCCGAGAGCACGCTCCCACCGGCAAGTCGCGCGAGCGCCTCTGCTTCGGCCTGTGATCGCGCCACTTGCAGTCCGCGCCGATTCAGGCGGTCGACGAGGACGCTGACAAGCGCGGCAACGGCGGCGAACACCACCATCGCAACAATCTCCGCGCCCACACTCATGCGGAAGCTGTGATACGGGCGCGTGAAGAAGAACTCGCCCAGCGCAAACGCGATCACGACCGCTGGGATCGCGGGCGGGACCCCGCCCACGATCGTGACCACGACCACACCGAGCAGCAAGAACAGCAGCGCGCCGGGTAAGCCGAGCGTGGAACGGAACGGCGCGAGCGCGACGACAAGCAACGCCATGCCGGCGGTGCCGAGGATCCAGCCCGCCTTCCGGCGGGCGTGCGGCATGCTCGCCAACCGACCGCGGCGCGGCGCCCGGGGCAACGCGCCGGATGCTTCGTCGGCCGTCGAGATCACATGGACGTCGATGCCGTGCGCGTCTCGAATCGCGCGATTGATCACGGAACCGGTGGCAAGCTCCGCCCACCGGGAACGTCGGCTGGCGCCGAGCACGAGCTGACTCGCGTTCTCGGCACGCGCGAAGTTCACCAGTGCGGCCGCGACATCGGAGCCGGTGACTTCCGCGTAGCGTCCGCCCAGTTCTGCGAGGGTGCGCCGTTGTTGTTCCAGCCGTTCGGAATCCGTGCGGGCGAGGCCGTCGACCGGTCGTACGTGCACTCCGACGAGTTCGCCGTTCGCGCGCGCAGCCATACGCGCGCCGCGCCGCAGCAGCCGCTCCCCGTTCGGCGCGCCCGTCATCGCGACGACGACGCGCTCCTTCGTTTCCCACGGTTCCGTGATGCCGTAGCGCTCGCGGTATGCCTGGAGTTCGTCGTCGACCCGGTCGGCTACCCACAACAGCGCGAGTTCCCGTAGCGCACCGAGGTTGCCGACGCGGAAGTAGTTCGCGAGTGCAGTGTCCACGCGCTCCGCGGGATAGATGTTGCCGTGGGCCATGCGGCGGCGAAGTGCTTCCGGCGTCATGTCGACGAGCTCGATGCCGTCGGCGGCCCGAACGACGGCGTCGGGAACGGTCTCGCGCTGCACCGTGCCGGTGATCTGCGTCACGACGTCATTGACGCTCGTGAGGTGCTGAATATTGACGGTCGAGATGACTTCGATGCCGGCTGCGAGCAGCTCTTCGACGTCTTCCCAGCGCTTCTCGTGCTTCGACCCGACGACGTTGGTATGCGCGAGTTCGTCGACTAACGCGACGGCCGGCTTGCGGGCCAGTATCGCGTCGACGTCCATCTCTTCAAACGTCTGCCCGCGGTACTCGAGCCGGCGACACGGAACAACATCGAGATCGCGCAATTGCGCGATCGTCTTCGGGCGATTGTGCGTCTCGACATAACCAATGACGACGTCAGTGCCGCGCTGTTTGCGCCGCCATCCTTCGTCGAGCATCGCGAACGTCTTGCCGACGCCGGGGGCCGCCCCGAGATAGATGCGCAGCTTTCCACGCGCCACCGTCGCCTCCTACGTCACGGTCCGAGCTTGTCGAGCGCAATATTGAGGTCGAGCACGTTCACGGTTTTCTCACCGAGGAATCCCCACTGCGGATTGTTGGTGTGCTGCTTGATGAGCGCAACCACTGTTGCGAGCGGAAGGTTCCTCGCCTTGGCGACCCGCGGCGCTTGCAAGAGCGCGTTCGCGGGTGAGATGTCGGGATCGAGGCCCGAAAAGCCGGCCGTTACTGCGTCGACGGGGATCTTCGTCCCGGCCGGAACGTTGTTGAACTGCTCGTAGGCGAGCATGCGCTGCGGGATCGTGTTCGGATCGCAGACGTACGTCCCGTCCTTGTTTTTCTCGTATACGGGATTCCCGTCCTTGTCCGTGACGTCGTTCCCGTCCTTGTCGGTCGCCTGTACCGGCACGCAATACGGGTCGGTTGGTGTTGCGTAAGGATTCACCTTCGGATCCGGCGTGTTGAGGCCCGGGATGTATCCGACCAACCGTTGGTCACCGGGACCGAGGTTCGACGCGACGCTGGCCGCCGCGTTGTAGTTCGCGGCCGACGGACGCGGTTGGAAGTACTGCGGCAACGGATTGCCGTCCTTGTCGAGAAACGTCTGGGCGATGAGTGAAGAGCCGACGACTTGGCCGCTCTTCTTGATGAACGAGCCGTCGACTTGATGCTTGAACGTAACTTGACCGATTGCCCACACGGTGAACGGATACACGAGTCCGAGGATGACCGAGAGAGCGAGCGTCATCACGATGGCGGGAACGATTTGGCGGCGGATCATTTCAGTGAACTCCGAGCGCTGTGAGCACGAGGTCGATGAGCTTGATGCCGACGAACGGAGCGATGATGCCGCCGACGCCGTAGATCAAGATGTTGCGGCGCAAGATGGCCGTGGCGCCCATCGCTTTGAACTTCACACCCCGCAGCGCGAGCGGGATCAACAGCACGATGATGATGGCGTTGAAGATCACGGCCGAGAGGATTGCGGTGTGCGGGTTGTGCAGCTTCATGATGTTGAGCGTGTTCAATGCGGGGAACACGCCCATGAACATCGCAGGGATGATGGCGAAGTACTTGGCAACGTCGTTTGCGATCGAGAAGGTCGTCAGCGAACCCCGAGTGATCAGCAACTGCTTGCCGATCTCGACGATGTCCATGAGCTTCGTCGGATCGCTGTCGAGATCGACCATGTTGCCGGCCTCTTTCGCGGCCTGCGTCCCGGTGTTCATCGCGACGCCGACGTCGGCGACGGCGAGCGCAGGAGCGTCGTTGGTCCCGTCGCCCGTCATCGCCACCAAGTTGCCGCCCGCTTGTTCGCGGCGGCAGCGTTCCATCTTGTCTTCCGGTGTCGCCTCTGCCATGAAGTCGTCAACGCCGGCTTCCTTCGCGATGGCAGCCGCAGTGAGCGGGTTGTCGCCGGTGATCATGATCGTGCGGATCCCGAGCGCCCGCATCTCGCCGAAACGCTCGGCGATGCCTTGCTTCACGGTGTCCTTGAGATGGATGACCCCGAGCGCACGATTGCCCTCGGCGACGACGAGCGGCGTTCCACCGTCGCGCGCGATGCGCTCGACGATCGGTTCGAGGTCGGGCGGGAACGCTCCGCCTTGTTCTTCGACCCAGTGACGTACCGCGTCGGCCGCACCCTTGCGGATCGACCGGCCGTTCCATTCGATGCCCGACATGCGAGTCTGGGCCGTAAACGGAACGAGTTCGGCGCCGGGCAGATCCTGCGATTCCAAGCCGTAGCGCGTCTCGGCGAGCGCGACGATGGAACGGCCCTCCGGTGTCTCGTCGGAAAGGGACGACAGCAAGACGACTCCGGCAAGCTCGCGTTCGTCGACGCCGGCCGCCGGAAAGAACTCGGCTGCCATGCGGTTGCCGTACGTAATCGTGCCGGTCTTGTCGAGCAACAACGTCGACACGTCACCGGCGGCTTCGACTGCGCGTCCGCTCATCGCGAGCACATTGCGTTGGACAAGCCGGTCCATGCCCGCGATGCCGATAGCCGAGAGCAGCGCACCGATCGTCGTCGGGATCAAACACACCAGCAGTGCCACGAGCACGGTGATGCTCTGTTGCGCGTGCGAATAGACCGCGAAGGGCTGAATGGTCGCGACCGCGAGCACGAAGACGATCGTCAAGCCGACGAGCAAGATGTTGAGAGCAATTTCGTTGGGCGTCTTCTGGCGATCGGCGCCTTCGACGAGCGCGATCATGCGGTCGATGAAGCTCTCGCCGGGCGCAGCCGTGATCTGCACCACGATGCGGTCGGAGATCACGCGTGTCCCGCCAGTCACCGCGGAGCGGTCGCCGCCCGATTCACGGATGACGGGCGCGGATTCGCCCGTGATCGCTGATTCGTCGACGAACGCGATGCCTTCGATCACGTCGCCGTCGCCGGGAATCAACTGACCGGCGACCACAACGCAACGGTCACCAATGACCAAGTCGGTCGAAGCCCGCTCCACAGTTGTGCCGTCACCCTGCAAAACGTGCGCGACCGTCTCCTGACGAGTCTTGCGCAACGTGTCGGCTTGGGCTTTGCCCCGGCCTTCGGCCACCGCTTCGGCGAAGTTCGCGAACAGCACGGTGAACCACAGCCAAATCGCAACGAGCCCGACGAAGACGTTGTCGTTCGCGGTCGCGGTCGGGAGATCGCGGAAGAACAAGACGGTCGTCCACACGCTCCCGATGAGCACGACGAACATCACCGGGTTACGGGCCTGCGTGCGCGGATTGAGCTTCTTGAACGAATCGAGGATCGCTCGCCGCACGATGGCCGGCTCGAACAACGACGTTTTCTTGCGCGTCAGTGCATGCTCCGCGTCGCCGGGTGCGACCGGCGGCTGCGGCGGAGGTGCAAGCGTGTCAGTGGTCATCAACGCTCCTAGAAGTGCCCGACGAGGTGCTCGACGATCGGACCGAGCGCGAGCATCGGGAAGTAAACGAGACCGACGAGAATCGCCGTTACCGCAAGCAACAAGCCGACGAACAACGGCGTGTCGGTGCGGAATGTGCCGGCGGTTGCAGGCACAACCTGCTTGCGTGCCAGCGATCCGCCGATCGCAAGGACCGGAATGATCGTGAAGTAGCGACCGGCCAACATGACGAGCCCGGTCGTCGAGTTGAACCACTGTGTGTTCGCGGTGATGCCGGCGAACGCGGAGCCGTTGTTATTCGCGGTCGACGTGTACGTGTAAACCATTTCGGTGAGACCGTGAGGCCCTGACGACAAGAGCGAATGTGGTGGCGTCTTCATCGCGATCGCGAAGCCTGAGAACACGAGGATGACGACAGGCACGATCAGGATGTAGATGACGACGAGCTTCATCTCGGAGGACTGAATCTTCTTTCCGAGATACTCGGGCGTTCGCCCGACCATGAGGCCGGCGATGAACACTGAAAGCAGCACGAGAATCAACTTGCCGTAGAGCCCGCTGCCGTCACCTCCCGGGCTCACTTCGCCGAGCAACATGTTGATCAGCGGCACCGAACCGCCGAGCGGCGTGTAACTCTCGTGCGCGGAGTTCTGCGCGCCGGCTGATGTCGCCGTCACGGACGCGGCGTTGATCGTCGACCCGCCGACGCCTATTCGAAGATCCTTGCCCTCGAGATTGCCGCCCGCATGTTGCGCGGTCGCGGCTTGCGTCACACCGGCCGGATACTTGACGTTTCCGTGCCCTTCGAGGGGCGCCATGATGAGGATCGAGAGGAGGAACAGAACCGCCATCGAGGTGAAAACGACCCATCCTTGAGCCATCGACCCGACCATGCGCCCGAATGTGTACGGGAATGCAAACGGGATCATCACGACGAGCCACATCAAGAGAATCGTCGTGATGGCGTTCGGGCCTTCGAAGGGGTGCGCGGTGTTGGCGTTGAAGAAGCCACCGCCGTTGTCACCGAGCACCTCGATCGGATCCATGCTCGCGACCGGACCGCCCGGAATCGTCTGCGTTGTAATCGCCTTGCCGTTGCTGTCGACGCCTTGCGCCGCAACTGTGTTCACGGTCTTGCTGGCGTTGAAGTTCTGGATCACGCCTTGGCTCATGAACACGATGGCGAAGACGATCGAGATCGGCAACAAGATGCGCGTCGTCGAGCGCACCATGTCGACCCAGAAGCTGCCCAAGGTGGTGGTGCGCCGACGCACGATCGCGCGGATGAACGCGACCGCGACCGCCATACCAACCGCGGCTGAAATGAATTGCTGCACGACGAGCGCGAACATCTGACTGAGGTGGCTCATCGTCGACTCGCCCGCGTACGCCTGCCAGTTCGTGTTCGTCAGGAAGCTGATCGCAGTGTTGAACGAGAGGCCCGGACTCACCGCCTTCTGGTGATCAGGGTTGAACGGCAGGTGGCCCTGAAGGCGAAGGAACACATAAGAGAGCAAGACACCGGCGAGGCTGAACGCGAGCAACGAGATCGCGTACGCGGTCCAGCGTTGCTCGCCTTCCGGGTCGATACCGCTAATCCGGTACAGCGCGTTCTCTACGGGAAGGAACAGTCGGTCGCCCGGAGCCTTGCCGCCCTTATAGACGCGGTACATGTATTCGCCGAGCAGCGGCGTGCTGATCGCGACCAGCACGACGAAGAACGCGAGTTGCAGCCAGTTGGCTGTCGACATCAGAGCTTCTCCGGAATCAAGAGGGCTACGACGAGGTACGCGATGATCAACACCGCGATCACGAGCCCGACGACGTCGTCACCAGACATGCGACTCAGGCAGCAATCTGCTCGTCGACCGGTTCCGGCGTGCCGCCGGCCGGCTGGCTGAGCGTCAGTGCCTCTTCGTCGGAACCGATGATCTTGTCGCAGGCGAAGACGAAGAGCCCGGCGACTGCGAAGAACGCAACGATCACCGAGACATAGATGAGATCCTGCATGGACGGGCCTTCCGTTCGGGGTGTCGTTACGGACACCTCTCAGCAAGAAACGCCTTCGCCGCAGCGGATGGAAGGCTTTTAGCGCGATGTATGCGCGCGCCGACTGGTTGTAACGGATCCTTAGCGCGCCACCAGCGCGCCAGAAGGTCCGTCAGCGCGCAACGATCGCGTCAAGAGGCTCGACTCGTGCCGCGACAAGGCGTACCTCTGAGTTATGACCGCGCACGCAATCTCCGCAAGCGAAGCTCTCGACGAGCTCGCGCGCACGACTTCGGCCCGACGGGTCGAGGAGCTCGCCGACGTTGCACCTCGATACGGCGCGCCGGCGATTCCTGTCCTGCTTTGGCGGCTGGGAGACGCTCTCGTGCAAGACGATCCCGACACCGAAGACGCGATCTGCAGTGCGCTCTGTGCCCTCGGGGTGATGGATCGCAGCGGGAATCAGCGGTTCGTGTTTCGTCCCCGGCACGAGTTGCCGGCCGAGGTCGTCGGGCTGTTGCGCAACCTCGACACTGCGATCCCGCTGCGCTACTACGTCATGTAGGGGCGTATTTCGTTGTGTTCAGTGGTCGCACTCGGCCGCGAGAAGGTATCCGGCGCCGCGCGCGCAGCTAATGGTCAGTCCGAGCGGTTGTAGTCGGCGCCGCAAACGCGAGATGTGCACGCGCAGGACTTGCGCGCTCGCCCCTTCCGGCCACGCATGCGCAATCAGCTCGTCGTCTTCGACGACGCTGCCGAAGTGCTCGACGAGCACTTGCGCAATCCGTTCGTCGGTAGGCGACAGAAAGAGCGACCCGGCGCCGTACGACAACTGACCGAAGCCGTCGAGCGCGGGACGCCGCGGATGTTGAGCCGCACGCGACGCGAGTGCACCCAGGCGCGCTTGCATTTCGAGATCGCTCGCCGTTACCCAAAGCCAGTCTTCGACGCAGCTCGTCGGCGCGGGAGGCGTCTCGCCCTCGTCGACAAGCCAGAGGCACGGGCGCGCCGCATCGGTTCCGCGTTCGGATGCGTCGATAGGCCACCGCAAGACCCGTACGTCGGGATGGCGGCTTAACCAAACCAGCGCGGTTGCGTCCTGCACCACGACACCGACTGTGCGCGAACTCGCTCGAACATTCGATGGCTTTATCGCGATCGTTACGCGTAAAAGATCTGCTTCGTAAAGGGTTGGTAACGACGCCGCGCGGGTCGTGGCAACAGGATCTCGTCACACTTCTGTGATTACTTCTTTATTTCGGCTCTCTTCCGGCTTTGTTACACGCCGTTCACACGCGCGCGCGCGTGAGGAAACGGCGCGTTCTTATCGTCCGCGGCAGTCAACGGCGACCAAAAACGTGCGCACAAGAGGGCTGCGTGCAGCCTCAACCGGAGAGAGGATCTATGGCAGAAACGGCCGCCCCTTCGGGCGAAATGAAGCGAACGCTCACCCTCACGGGAGTGACGGTCAACGCGATGGCGCTCATCGCGCCCGGCGCGTTCCTCTGGACGACCTTCCAGGTGCAAGCCGCGCTGACGCGTAACGGGCAATCAACCGCGTCCGATATGTGGACCGGTTTGTTGTTCTCGCTCATTCTGGCGTTACTGACGGCGTACAGCTACAGCGAGCTCGCTCGCGTGTATCCCGATGCCGGCACCGGCTCGAGTTACTACTTTGCGGAAGCGGCGCTGCTCGATCGAAGTAATCCGAAACATCGTCGCTTCGCGCGATTCGCGAAACTCAGCGTCGGCTGGATCAGCCATCTCTATTACTGGATCTACCCGGGCATCATGGTGGCGTTCACCGCGACACTGTTCGGCTACATCTACAGCGCGCTGTTTCATCACACGCTCACGTACATGCCGATAGCGCTCGTCGCGATCGCGTTCGCGTTCATCGTCGGGTATATCGCCTATCGAGGTATCACGGGATCGACGATGACGTCGATCGTCATCCTCGTCATCCAGACGATCTCGCTCATCGGCGTCAGCATCTGGTTCATCTCATATCGCGTCAGCCATCCGCACCAGGCGTACGACATCGCGAGCGCGGCGCACGTCGTGATACCGCACAGCTTCATCAACATGCTGTATCAGTCGACGATCGCGATCCTGTTGCTGGTCGGCTTCGAGTCGATCACCGCACTGGGCGCCGAAGCGAAACGGCCCGAGAAGGACATCAAACGCGGTGTGATCATCAGTCTGTTGATCCAAGGCGGCGTGTGCTACCTGCTCCAGTACTTCGCGGCGAACTTCGCGGTCGGTGCGCACACCATGGCGGCCGCTCCCGGCCAGACGGGTTACCAGGCAGCAGCAACCAACAGCGCGCCGATCGGCACGATGTTGGAGACGACGATCGGGAAAGGGGGAACCGGAGTTTCGGTGCTCGTTGCACTCACCGTGTTGCTCGCACTCATCGGGACGACACTCGCCTGTTTGAATACCGGCGTTCGAGTGACGTATTCGATGGCGAAAGACAAGGAGATGCCCGCACTCCTCGGGCTTTTGCACGGCGACTTCGCAACTCCCCACGCCGCGATCTGGGTGCTCGTCGCGATCTCGGCCGGGCTCGGCGTGTTCGGTGCGAATCCGCATCAGGTCGACAACCTCACGCAGATCACGCTCGCGTCGAACACCGGCACGTTCCTGGTCTACGGCTTCACGTGCATCATCGCGATCGTCGCCTTCACGACCCGGCACGATCGGCACCCGATCAAGCACTACATCGTGCCTGGTGTCGGCGCAATGATGAACATCCTCGAGCTGCTCGGCGTCATCTACATCGCCGTGAACGGCACGGGCACCGCGCCCGGCGACGCGTACAAGGCGCTCGGGGTCGTCGTGGTCTGGTGCATCATCGGGGCGGTGTGGGTCTTGCTCAACCCTTCGAGCAAGCACGCGAAAGAAGTGCACCTCGACCGTTCGGAACAACGGCAACCGCAAACGATTGGTTCATAAGCAGAAGAACTCGACGTTCGGAGGAAGGGTCGGCGCCGCCGGCCCTTTCTTCGCGTGCGTTAACCGCGGCGCGCGACCGTGATCACGGCGCCGCGCAGATACATCAACCCGAGTCCGATGCAAACGATGCCGGGGATGAACTTCCAACTCGCCGAGAGCGAAACGAGCAAGATGACGCCGACAACGATCCACATCGCTGCGATCGCGAACAAGAGCGCAGGCGGCGACGGTCTTTTCCCAACCTGCGGCGGCGGCTCTTCCCGTGCTTGCTTCTTCGGCTTGCGGGAACGATCACTCACTTCGAGCACCATACTTCACTGCGGTGGATGATCGAACAGTCGGCAACGGCGAACTCTCGAGCCACGCCGTGCTCGGAAAACTGTCGTGGGGTCTGCGTTCGCACGGCGGCCCGGAGCGCGATCACAACGAAGACTTCGCGGGCGTGTACGCGTCGACTGCACCCGACGATGCCTGGGATCGGCCTCCGTTGTTCGTTGTTGCCGACGGTATGGGCGGTCACGCCGCGGGGGAAGTCGCGAGTCGCGTTGCGGTCGAAACGGCGCTGGGCACGTGGACCGAAGGTGCACCCGGAAGTGGCGCACGTGCAGTCCGCGGTGCAGTTCGCACCGCAAATCTCGCCGTGATCGATGCTGCCGACGTGCCCGGTCGTCACGGGATGGGCACAACGATGACCGTGCTCTCGCTGGCCGGAACGGAAGCAACGGTCGCGCACGTCGGTGACAGCCGCGCCTACCTCGTGCGGCGTGACTCGTGCACACAGATCACAGTCGACCACTCGCGGGCCGGAGACATGCTGCGTATGAAACTCATAAATGCCGAGCAAGCCGCCAAGCATCCGGCGCGCTCGCAACTCACGCGCAGCCTCGGTTCCGACCCACTCGTGCAAGTCGACGTCTACCGGCAAACGATCGAGAAGGGCGACACATGGGTGTTGTGCTGCGACGGCGTCTGGGATGTCGTCGGATCACGCGACATCGCCGACATTGTCGGATCGATCGGGCGCGACCCCGCGATCGCGACGGCCGGCGACGCCGCAAACCGACTCGTTGATCTCGCGATCGAACGCCGAACGCTTGATAACGTCACAGCCGTGGTCGTGCAGGTCACCTCCGACCGCCCGATACCGCCCGAGGTGAAGCGCTCGTTGTTCCGGCGGCGCTCCTGATGCGGTACCAAGCGGGGCAAACACTCGACCACTTCGACATTCTCGAACCGCTCGGTGAAGGCGCGTACGCGGAGAGCTACAAAGCGCGCGACCGCAACACGGGTGAAGTGGTCGTTCTCAAGTCGCCGAACCCGACGATCTTCGCCGACCCGGCAATCTTTGCGCGATTCAAACGCGAAGGAGAGATCGCGAAGCGGTTACATCACCCGGGTATCGCGGGCGGCCTCGACACGGGCGAGCATCGAACGGAGCCCTACTTGGTGCTTGAGTTCGTGGAAGGAGAGAACTTCCGTCGCAGTCTTCGCAAATACGAAGGCCCGGTTCCGGTCGACGCGGCATTGCAGTACGGGCGTGAACTGGCCGACGCCATCGCGTACCTGAACGCGAACGGCGTGGTACACCGCGATCTCAAACCCGAGAACATCATCGTCACACCCGACAATCATTTGAAGATCATCGACTTCGGCACCGCGTTGCTCGACGGAGCGAAGCGACTCACATGGCGTCACTTGTCCGAGAGTCTCGGCACGCCTGACTACATGAGTCCCGAACAGATACAAGGCGAGCGGGGCGACATTCGCAGCGACATTTATGCATGGGGCGCGATGATGTACGAGTTCCTCACAGGCCGCGTGCCGTTCACGGGCGACAACTGGATGGCGGTCATGGCCGGCCATCTCACCAAGGATCCCGAGCGAATCCGCAAACGCAACTCGCAAGTCTCGCCCGCGCTCGAAGCCGTCGTACTGAAGGCCATGCGCAGATATCCCGAGCATCGCTATCAAACACCCGAGGCCTTGCTCGACGACCTCGCGCACCTCGACACGCTCGACATCGCAACGTTCGACCTCTCGCCCGAACCGCCGATGGGCGGCATGGCTGCGATGGAATCGACGAAGCGCATTTGGCAACTGATCGCAATAGTTTCGATCTCGTTCATCGCGCTCGCCGCGGCTGTCATCTTGATCGCGAGGTTCGCATGAGTTCGTCGTCGGGCGACATTCGTTGGACTCAACTCACCTTCGTCGATGTGTTCGGCACGATCAACTCGATGATGCTGCCCGCAGCGCGCCTCGAGGACGCGTTCGAGCACGGCATCGTGTTCGACGGTTCCGCGCTCGAAGGCCAAGCCCGCCACTTCGAGTCGAACATGCGCTTGTGGCCGGACCGTGCGACCCTGCGCGACTTCGGCAACGGGTTTGGGCGCGCGATGTGCGACGTACGCACACCGGCCGGCGCTGCGTGGCCGGGCGATCCTCGCACGGCGTTGCAACTCATCGTCGACCAGTCCGACGAACTCGGCGCCGAGCTGACGATCGCCACGGAACTCGAGTTCTACGTGCTCGATGCCGACGGGCAGCCCATCGACCAGTCGGGGTACTTCGACGGCGTCACCGGCGCCGGGCCGGAGGTGCTCACGCACGTGGGTGATCTCCTCCGCGAGCGCGGCGTCGAAGTGCTGAGCTGGCACCACGAGGCCGGCCCGGGTCAGTACGAAATCGACCTTGCGCCGACTTTGCCACTCGCGCAGGCCGACGCGATCGTGCTCGCGAAGGAAACCCTGCGTGACGCGAGTTACCGTTCGGGGTTGCGCGTCACCTTCATGGCATTGCCGTTCGGCGAACGCCCCGGTTCCGGACTCCACTTGCACCAGCGCGCGTCCGAGCTCTTGCAAAAGGACGGCGAACTCACCGAGAGCGGCGAACAGTTCGTCGCAGGGCAGCTTGCGCACGCCGCCGGCCTCTGCGCGCTCGCAGCACCGACGGTGAACTCGTACCGACGTTTGCACGCCGGTCCCGAGGCACCAAGCGCGGCGACGTGGAGTCACGCGTCGCGCGGCGCGCTTGTGCGTGTTACCAGCGACCTCGCGCAGGAAGCAACGATCGAATTCCGGGGTGCCGATCCGAGCGCAAACCCTTACCTCCTCATCGCCGGTCTGATTTCGTGCGGCATCGCGGGCATCGAGTCTTCGCTCGATCCCGGTCCCGCGACCGACGAGTCGATCGGCGGGTTCGATCCCACGACGACGACCCAACGGTTCGTGACGCTGCCGCGCAGTCTCGACGAAGCCCTCGATGCACTGCAGGCCGACGACGTGCTCGCCGACTCGTTCGATTCGATGCTGCTCTCTCGGCTTATCGATGGCCGCCGGGTGGAGGCCGAAGACTTTCGCGCAACCGTGAGCGCCTGGGAACGCGAGCGCTACGCCGACGAACTCTAAGAGCCGGCAAGACTGCGGGCGCTGAAATAGCGCCGTACCGCGATGAAGCACCAGATCAGTTCGACGACGCCGAATGGCCACGCCCCGCTCAAGAAGCCGTACGAGCTGGAAAGCAGGCAGCCGAGCGCGAACGCGAGAATGAAGCGGTTGTCGCGCGGTTCAAGCGCGTACATCGCCATCATGAACGTGAGTACGACAACACCGTAAAGCGTGAGCACGTTCTGAGCGTACCGACGTCATTGGTCGAACGCGGCCTCACATACGGCGATATAACGCGCCATCGCCTTATCGACGCCGGCCCGGTCGCCGGTCGCGAGGAGATCGAGCAGTAAGCCACGCGTCACCGCGAGATCGAGCCGCGCCTGCGCGCGTGCGGTGCGTGCGGGCACGCCTTGGGCGCGCCTCATCGCGGCAATGGGTTCGAGCCAATCGTCGACGATGCCGTCGAGCACTGAAACTTCGGGACTGCGGCCCTGCAACGCCTGGCCGTAGACCTCGAAGAACAACCGCTCGTTCGGCCACACGTCGGGATCGGAGATGTGCTTCCACATCTGGCGCATTGCGTCCGCAGAATTCGTCGACGTCTCGGCAGGAAACGACGAAAGCAATGCGCGTTTCGCGCGCCTCGACCGCGCGCACAACTTCGACGAGTAAGCCCTCTTTCGATCCGAAGTGGTAGATGAGCATGCGATGGCTGGTACCGATCGCAGCCGCGAGCTGGCGCAGGCTCACGTCGGCAACGCCGTGGGCCGACACGTAGTCGATCGCGCCGTCGAGCAATCGCTCACGCGTCGTCGGACTCGTCGTGGTCACGTGGTCGTCACTTGACCGGACCGCCGTTCATCCGTACCATCTGGTACATGTACCACATGGTACACACCGATCCGGAGGAGGGGAAGTCATGAAGAAGCGCCACATCGATGTCAGTGCAACCACGTCGGCCGGCCCGGCCGCGGTCTACGCGCTCGTCGCCGACGGCGCGACGTGGCCGGCCTGGAGCCCGATGGACTCGGTCGAAATCGAACGGCCGGGAGCGACCGCACCCGAAGGCGTGGGCGCGATCCGCGTGAACCACAAAGGTCGCACGGTCGGACGCGACGAGATCATCGACCTCGTTCCCAACGAACGGTTCGTCTACCGCTCGCTCTCCGGCGTTCCCGTGCGCGACTACATCGGAGAAATCACGCTCACACCCACGCCCGACGGTGGCACAACGATCCGCTGGCAATCGTCGTTCTTTCCCAAGACAGCCGGCATGGGGTGGTTGCTGCAACGCGGTCTCACCAAGTTCTTGCGCGAATGCGTGCAGGGACTCGCCACCGCCGCGAGCCGGCAGAGCGTCTAGCGCATGATGCCGGTGTGTCCGATCGAGTACCGCCCGGGCTGAGGCCACACGCTCAAGCCGTGGGGTTGGTTCGGCACCCTGATCGATGCGATGAGGTGTCCGTCGGTCGTGGAGATCGCGTACACCGCGTCGTTGTATCGACCGGAAAGCCAAAGCACCCGCCCGTCGGCGGACACACCGCCCATGTCGGGGCTCGTGCCGGGCAGACGCCACACTGCAACGACGCGTCGAGTCGCGAAGTCAATGACGGTGATCGACGCGCCCCGGCGATTGGTCACGTAGAGGTAGCGACTGTCTCGACTCGGATAGAGGCCGTGCGCGTCAACACCTGTCGGGATGAACCCAACCGAACGAAGCGAGTTGCCGTCGATGAGGTGTACCCCACCGAGTCTCAGGTCAGCGACATAGAACACGTTTCCGGCAGGGTCGAGCTTTACGTCTTGCGGGCTCGCGCCGGGAAGGGTGAGGTACCCGCGTACCTGGCCAGTCGCGACGTCAACCTTCGCCAATTGACTCGAGTATTCACACGAGGCGATCAGGTAACTGCCGTCCGCGCTGAAATCGAGATGATCGACTCCGAAGCATGCAAGACGAACCGACCGTTGGAGCGCAAACGTGTGCGGGTCACGAAAGTCGAGCCGGGCGCGATGTTCCGCGACAACGATTGCCGATCGACCATCGGGCGTGAAGTACATGTTGTACGGGTCGTCGACCGCGATGTTTGGTCCCGCGATTCGACCCGTCCTCGGCTCGATGGGCGTCAACGAGTTCCCGAGGTTGTTCGTCGCGTACAACGTTCGCAGATCCCACGAGGGCACGACATGTTGCGGACGATCAGCCGTCCACAACGTGTCGATCACTCGGTACGTTGCCGGGTCGATGACGTCAACGCGATTCGCGATGCTCTCGGGCACGTAGATCAGCGAGCGCGCGGTGCGGGCCGCACCAGTGAGCATGCCAACACCGGTCGCGGCATACACGTTCGAAGCATTGTGCGGCTCCACCTGAACTGATCGCGACGTCCGGGCAGTCGTCCCACCGCACGCGCTCGCGAACACGACCAAGAGCGCAGACGAAGAGGGAGAGCGATGTTCTCCGCGGGCGCCGGCCCGAAATACCGCGCGGCCACGTCGCTCGAATGCGCCGCCTTACGTGCATCCCGTCGAGTATGAGCCGAGTCGCGCGGTGACCTCGCAACCGCGAGGTAAGACCTCGTGAAGGATCTCGCGCTCGCTCTTTGTTCCAAGCGATTTCTGGCGTAACAACGAATGCGACACATCATGACCGCGAGTCATCATCTTCGGGGAGGTTTGATGAACGCGACACTTCGGTTCAGCGCCTTCATTGTGGGCGCGATCGTCGTATGGGTTGTGTTGTTTGTGGCGATCGCTACTGGCCACTAGCAGACACAACTGCAGTCAGCTGACCTCGAGATCGAGATGCATCCCGAGGTGGTAGTGCTGGGGCAGGTTGCA
This sequence comes from uncultured Actinomycetes bacterium, assembly GCA_963841195.1. GTDB lineage: Bacteria > Actinomycetota > Acidimicrobiia > IMCC26256 > PALSA-610 > CAWJBX01. Next base: position 308,274 of record CAWJBX010000014.1, read on the forward strand.
CACCATTGCGTAGTGACCCGGTGTCGTGAGGTCGGCGAACAGCACGCGGCTCTCGCCGGGATCGAGCGAGCTGCCCGAGTCGAGAACGCTCGTCAGCGCGTCCGATTCCTCGTCGACCGAACCGTCTTTGCGCAACGGCAATGCGTTGGCGCGGTCTTTGGTCTGAAACATCACGAGTTCGTGCGGCGACTTGCCCTTATTGGTAACAACGAATTCGTACTTGCCGGCCGGAAGCGAGGCTGGGCCCGCGATGCCGTAGTCGGAAAGCGTCACGTTGACAGCGTGATATCCCGAAGGCATGGCGAGCGCGTTACTCGGCCGGCCTGCGAGGACAACGATGACGAGGCCGGCGACGACGAGCAGCGTGCAAGCCACTCCGAGGAAGGTTCCCTTCATTGCGTTGAAGTCGGCTCGCATGTCATTTCTCCCGTTCGGTGTCTCTCGTTCCATCCAACGACATCGACACCGGTCGCGGGCAGGGACCAAGGTCCTCGGACCCTGGGCCGAGCGGAAGGACTGTCAGCCGTTACCCCGTCGTTACGCGAGTTGGTCGACGGTCGACGAGCGCGATTGCGACCAGTTCGCGGCCGCCTCGCGCAGGCAGAACCCGGCGACGAGCAGCGCGGCGGCCGGATCCGTCCACCAGATGCCCCAAAGTGCATTCAGGGAGAGCGCAACAAGGATGCTGGTCGCTAGGCAGCCGTCGAGCAATGTCATGCGAGCTTCGGCCGCGAGCGGCTCGCTGTGCGCAACACGCGCGAGCGAACGCTTCTTGGCAGCGAGAACGAACATCGCCGAAGCGGCGAACGCCAGATACGCGATGCCGAACGGCGAACTGTCGGCAACGTTGTGTCGTGTGAGGTTGTACACGCTCGCCGCGAGCAGGTAGACGCCCAACACGGCGAAGGCGACGGCCACGAGCTGCAGTGCATGGGACGCGCGGCGGGTCGCGTGGTGCTTCCCGATGTACCAGATGACAACAACGCTCGCGAAGATCTCGATCAGCGAGTCGAGCCCGAAAGCCACGAGAGCGAGCGACGCCGCCGCCACGCCCAGGCCGACAGTGACGAACACCTCGAGGAGGTTCCAACCGATCGTCGCGACCTCCAAACGACGGCCGCGCTCGAGCAAAACGTCGTGAACGTCATGACCTTGGGTGGTCGCTCTCACATGACAACCTTCACGCTCGCCCACGGGCAAAGGAAGAGTCGAAGGACCTTCGTTTGTGCGTCGATAAAGTTGCCGGCTTGGAGCAACCTGACGCCGATCGACTTCTCAAGCGTGGTTTCGCCCTCGAATGGATCACGCTGAGCTGGAACGTGGTCGGCGTGTTCATTCTCGCGATCGCGGCAGTACGCGCCCGATCGGTTGCTCTCGCCGGCTTCGGCCTCGACTCTCTCGTCGAGATTGCGGCGAGCAGCGTCGTCATTTGGGAGTTGTCAGGCACCGGCGAACGGCGTCAGCGACGCGCGCTCCGCCTGATCGGCATCGCATTCGTCGTGCTCGCAACGTACGTTGCAATCCAATCGACGGTGGTACTTGTCACGGGCTTCCGCCCCAAGCACAGTCCGCTCGGCATCGCGTGGACAGCACTGACGGCGGCGTTGATGTTCACGCTCGCTTCGGCCAAGGCGAGAACGGGTCACGCGCTCGGCAATCCGGTCTTGGAGACTGAAGGTCGCGTGACGTTCGTCGACGGACTCCTCGCGACAGCCGTTCTGCTCGGACTCACATTGAACACGCTGGCGGGCGCGTGGTGGGCCGACCCGCTCGCAGGCTTCGTTATCGTCTTCTACGGCCTGAAAGAGGCGAACGCGATCTTCCGTGAGCGTTGATCAAGCTGCGCGATTCGTGCGCCGCACCGCCATGTAGCCCCACGCCGCGATCAACAGCGAAGCGATACCGCCAATAACAAGGGGCGTGCGCGCACCGAAGGCGTCGGCCAATGCACCGTCGATCGGCCCGCCAATCGGCGCGGTTCCGATGAGCAACACCGATTGCAACGCGAGAATTCTTCCGTGCATCGAAGGATCGGCCTCGACCTGCACGATCGCCGTCGTCGCAGTGAAGTACAGGATGCTCGTCACACCGACAGCGAAAATCACCGGGACCGCGACGCCGAGGTTCGGCACAGCCGCCAGCCCCAGCACTGACACACCAAAGGTCGCGGCGCCGATGAGCACGTGCCGCATTCGTACCAACTGGCGGTTGGCGACGAGTAACGCGCTGAACAGCGCGCCGACGCTGAAGATCGTGTACAGGAACGTGAACGCGGCGTCGCCGCCGTTGAGTGACCGTTCCACGAGCAACGGCAGTTCGACCGTCAGGTTGTAACCGAGCGTTCCGATCACGGCGAGCGTGACGAACGCGACGCGCAAGTGCGGGTGATGCCACACGTATCGAATGCCGGCACGCACTGCGCCTTTCGTTCGTTCCGGGATCGCAACCCGAAACAGGTCGGCGGGCCGCATCATCCAGAGCGCGATGAGCACGAACACATACGAGATCGCGTCGACGGTGAAGCACCAACCGAAACCCACCGTCACCACGAGCAGGCCCGCGAGCGCGGGACCGAAGATCCGCGACGTGTTCACGATCGCGCTGTACAGCGCCACCGCATTCGGACGATCCTCGGGCGTGACCATCTCGGTGACGAACGAGCGCCGCAACGGGTTGTCGAACGCGAGCAGCACACCGCCGGCCGTCGCAGTGATGTACAACGCGGACAGCGGAGGGTTCGGCATGAACGCGAACACCGCCAACGCCGCCGACTGTGCCATCTCGAGCGATTGCGTGACGAACAGCAGCTTTCGTTTGTCGGAGCGGTCGGCGATCGCGCCCGCCCATGCTGAGAGCAACAAAATCGGACCGAACTGCGCGGCCGTCAACGCGCCGACCGCCACGCCACTGTTCGTCAGGTGCAGGATCAGCAACGTCAGCGCGACGTTGGTGAGCCAGTTGCCGGTATTCGAGACGAGTTGCCCGAAGAAGAACAGCCGGAAGTTGCGGTTCCGGAGGGAAAGGAACGTGCGCCGCCCGACCCGGGCGATCCGACTGGTCTCGACTTCGGCGTCGGTCACTCGTTTGCCACCATTGCACTGACCATACGTCAGCGCGATGGCGACTCAGCCCGGCAGGCGGTCACCGGGGAAGCTGGCCGTCGGATGCAGTTCGTATTCGAAGACACCGGCACGCACGCCCGGATCGTCGTCCATGATGCGCGCCACCTCGTCGACCGGCGCGTTGAAGACGCCGATACCGCAGAGCGGTGTGTCGTCGGGGACCGGACACACGATCGCGAGTACGCCCTGTTGGCGCAGCATGTGATTGCGGCGCCCGTGTTCCCAGATGATCTTGTCGACGCCCTCGTCGTGACGTTTCGGTCCCGCCGTCAACACCAAAAGCGTGTACGGCTTTGCCTGCGCGCGCATCGCGAGCATGTACTCGTCGGTGATCTCGTCCACGCGTGGAAGGTACTACGGCAACGCGGTGATCACCGCGGCCGCGACTTCCCAAAAGTTCCCCGGGTCGGGCGAGACCATCCCGGTTGCATACGAACCGGTCGGAAGATCCCGGTCGTTGGACGCGATCACGGTCGCGGTGTCGTCGCCCGCTTGGCGCTCCACAACGTCGTGGAAGTTCGCGGTCGGAGTGAAGTCGGCGTTGACGCGGCCGGCGAAGGTTGCCGCGTAGATCGAGGAGTCGTTGGGCACGTCGACGTTGCGGCGCTCCGCCATGCCCGCGAGGCCGTCGAAGGTGACCGCGTGATCGAATTGCCCGTTCGCGTACGCGACGATCGTGACGGTCATACCGTCGTCGCGCGTGTTGGGATGCGTGGTCGTCACGGTGACGTTGCCGCTCGGCGTCCAACCTTGGGGTGGGGTTGCGGTCCACACTTCGGCGATCGACGCTCCGTACAGCTCGAGGTGCGCGCCCGGCGTCGCCCAGTCGTGACGGGCCGACACGTGCGCGACGCGCGTCCACGTCAGACCGGCGGTCCCACCGAACACTGCTGTCGTCTCGGTCACGATGTGCGTGGCCGGGAACGTGTCCGGACCGTCGGACGCGACGAGCGCGACCAAGAGGTTGGCACCCGCGAACCGCGACGGAACCGCAATGTTGGCGACGACGTCTTGCGCAACCGATGCACTGCGCGAACCGAGCCAGCCGGTTGACGGGGTTGCGTGCGCGGCGGGCGCGATTGCGAGCGCGATCACGCCCGCCATCAGCACGACCGGAAGCCGAGAAATTCTCGTCATGTGACAGTGATCGACGGCGGACGAGGATTCGGTATGGCCGTTGTCTAAGAAAACGGTCAACTCGGATCCGCGAACGCAAACGCGCGGGCGCGGAGGTCCGGACCAAATGTGCACCCAGAGCGCACTTTTGGTCCTTTGCTCGCAGGAAAGCCCGCGCCGGAGCTCCTTATCCCGAATCGGCAATGGGTTACCCGGAGATGGATTCGAGACGACCGGTCGCGATCGCGGCGAGCAGCGCGGCGTGATCGCGCTCATTCTGGTCTGCGTACGCAGACGCGAACCGCGCAATCGCCTGGTCGAACTGGTCTCCGGAGCCGAGGTACGCGGCGATCGCAACCCGGTCGCCGGAACGTGCGTGTGCACGCGCGAGCGTCCACGCACAAAGCTCTCCGTAGAGACGCATGCCGTTGGGCTCGAGCAGCTCGATCGGCACCGAGGCCTTCCAGTCACGCAGTTGGCGCATGTAGTAGTCGCGCGTCACACCCTCGACGTCGTGGTGCCGTTCCCACCCGAGGAAGATGTCGCTCACCGCCTGCATCAAGCGTTGGCCGTTTACGACGCGCTCGCCGTGCTGTTCGTATTGGCTTGCGCCGACGAACTCTTCGAGCACCGAGGCTTCGGCCTCTTTCACCTGTAGGAAGAGGGGATCGTTTCGGTCGCCGCCGACGAACAGCGCGACCCAACAGCGCGTTCCCACGCTGCCGACACCCACGACCTTGCGGGCCAGGTCGACGAACCGGTATTGCTCGAACAGCACGCGCCGGTCGGGTTGCAGCGTCTGCGCGTAACCATCGATGATCGCACCCAACGACTTTTCGAGGAGCGCACGGGCCCCCTGGTCGTGCTCCATCAGTTCGCTCAGCGCGACCAACAACGGCGCGTCGCTGGCAATGCGCGTTTCGCCGTCGACGATTTGGGTGAGCTTCTTGAAGGCTTTGAGGTTGTCGCGCGCGTGCGCTTGATTCACCCACTCCTCGACCATGCGACGCCGGCGGGCCGGAACTTCCTGCGCGACAAGTGCAAGCAGTGCCTCGGAGTCGGCCGACGAATACCACACGTCGAGATTCGTCATGGCCGCGAAGCGTCGCATCGCGATCCGGTAGCGCATCGCCGCTTCGAGCGCGATGATCCGCCGCTCTTTCTTCGCGTAACCGTTCGCCCGTCCCGCGACTTCGAGGCTCGCGGCGAGGCGTTTGACGTCCCACTCCCAAGGGCCGCGCGTCGTTTCGTCAAAGTCGTTGATGTCGAACACGAGGCGCCGCTCCGGCGACGCGTACATGCCGAAGTTGCTCAGGTGCGCGTCGCCGCACGCCTGCACGTCGATACCGGTGCGCGGCGTTGCGGCAAGGTCCTGCGCCATCACGAGCGCGGCGCCGCGGTAAAAGGTGAACGGGCTGACACTCATGCGGCCGTGGCGAATCGGAACGAGTTCGGGGACGCGTGTCACCGCTTGCCGTTCCAATAACGAAATGGGATCACGGCTGAAGTCGGGAACCATGTCGTGCGACGAGCGGGGCACGCGACTCCGCAGATTCCGGCCGAATTCGGCGCGTTCGGCCACGGAGGGGGTTTCACTCATCGTCATTGCACGCTCCCGGTAGGCCCGCGTCCGAGGCGCCGAACGATCGATCGAAGATGCGCGGCGCGGGCGTCGAAGTCGTAGACAACCGCCGTGTTCGCGATGACATCGTGCAACGCGCGCCGCCGCTTGCCGAACACAATGCCGAGAAAACCGATCAGAAAGAACACCCAGCTGAACACGAAAAAGAAGGTACGCACGGCGGCGCGCCCCGTGCGCACGCGCGCACCGTCGCCGCGCACGACGCGCAGACCGAACACGGCCATGCCGGGTGTCTTGCCCGCGAGCGTCCAGCAATACCAGAAGTAGAGAAACTCCCAGGCCAACAACGGCAGGCCCCACCACGCGCTGCCGCGCGTGACGTTGATCTCGTTACCGGTGAACAGCCGAACCACGAACGCGATGGCGACGATCGAGACGTAGAAGATGCCGACCGACACCACGAGATCGAGGATGAACGCGCCCAGCCGTGTTGCGGCTCCGGCGTAATGACCCTGCAAGCTGTGGTCGTCGGGCGCGATCGTCGCGGCGGTCACGCGCCTTCGCCTCCGAGGAGAAGCGGCGGTCCGGCGGGCGCCTTCGAACTGCGGCTGAGCCGGATGCGCGCCGCAAGTGCGGCAACGAACTCGTCGACGCCGACTGCCTGCCGTCGCACCAGGTCAACCGCGTCGGAGGCGATGCCACCAGTCGACGAAGCGATGATCGCACCCACGTCGGTTTTCTCGACGAGGGCGTCGAGGTCGACCTGGCCGATCAACGCGTTCAGGTCGACCTTGTCGAGGATCGCGTTGAGATCGACCTTGTCGAGGATCGCGTTCAGATCGATGTGGTCGAGAATCTCGTTGACCGAGATCGAGTCGAGCGCGAAGACCACGACGCGGGTCGGGACGCGCGCCAACTCGGCGCGGGCGGCCGCGGCCACGTGCGACACCCCCGCAATCAGCGCTTGCAGCCCCGTCGGCTCGGATTTCTCGTCCGTCACTACCTCGGAGGATACGACAGGGACGGCCGACGCTTCCTCGTTCACCACGGGTGACACCGCCTCGCCGGAGAAAGACCTCCCCGGGGTGACGCAGCCTGACTGGTGAATGAGCATCGTTGTAAGAATGATTCGAAGGTGCCGGCGATAACAAGATCCGGCACCCTTCGAGGCGCCGCGGGAGGCGTCGAAGCCGTCCAGGATTTGTGAGAAACGCTGCATGACGATCGAACAAGAAACACCAGCAGAGGCCGCCGGCGGCGGCTCGGGCGCCGCGCCGACCGAAACCGCGAAGCCTCGCCGACGTCACATCGTGTTGGTGTCGTTGCTGCTTGTCATCGGCACGATCCTGACGCCGATCACCATGATTGCGTTGTACGTGAAGACCCAAGTCAACGACACGGGTCGCTACGTCTCGACGGTCGCGCCGCTCGCGTCTGACCCCGCGATCCAGGCGTACGTTGCCGACGACATCACCAATCGGCTCTTTGCTCAGGTCGACGTCGAGGGATACATCAAGAGCGTTCTGCCGCCGATTGCGGATCCGATCGCCGGCCCCGTGTCGACCGCGATGCAGACGTTCGTACACAACACGGTGCTCAAGATCGTGCAGAGCCCGCAGTTCTACAGCCTGTGGGTCGCCGCGAATCGCGCCGCGCACTCCACGTTGGTAAAGGTCTTGACCGGGAGCGGCAACGGCACCGTCACGACGAAGAACGGCCTCGTGACGATTGATCTCACGGCGGTTCTGACGCAAGTGCAAACCGCGCTCGAGCAGTCGGGTCTGACCATTTTCTCGAAGATCCCGATCACGAGGTTCAGCGCGCAGATTCCCCTCTTCCAGTCGAAGGACCTGTACAAGATCCGCAACGGGGTCGGCGCCTTCAACAAGATCGCGTTTGTGCTGCCGTTCATCGTCGTGGCGTGCTTCGCCGGTGCGATCTGGCTCTCGAAGAAGCGGCGCCGCGGATTCTTGGCGGCCGCGATCGGCTTCGCGATTGGTGCGCTCATCCTCGCGATCGGTCTGACGGTCGGTCGAAGGCTCTATCTCAACGCGGCGGTCAACGCCGATCTCCCCCACGACGCGGCCGCGGCCGCGTTCGACACGATGATTCGGCTCCTACACAAGTCGGTACGCGCCGCGCTGACCCTCAGCATCATCGTGATCCTCGCGGTGTTCTTCGCCGGTCCGTCGCGGCTCGCGGTGTGGTTCCGCGGGCGCGTCCATGCGGTCGTGCGGTGGTTGGGGACCGCGAGCAACCAAGCGGGTTGGACGTGGCTCGGGCCGCTGGCAATCGTTCAGCGGTCGAAGAAACAACTACGGATCGGCGCGGCGGTGATCGCCTTTGCGGTCCTGTTCTTCTGGGACCGGCCGACCGGTTTCGTCGTCTTCTGGACCGGCGTCATCCTGCTCGCGGTGCTCGCCCTCATCGAGTTCTTTGGCCGCCCGTCCGACGAATCGGCGCCGGTTGAACCCGCCGCCGTCGCGGCCTAGCTGTCCTCGGGTTCGGGAGCTGCGGGCTCCCGGTCGCGCCGGCGCAAGTTCGAAACGAGCACCGCGACAACTGTGACCAGATAGATCTGTCCGGTGAGGGCTTCGAGCACCGCGAAGGCGCGGCCGATGTTGCTGACCGCGGTGAGATCGCCGTAGCCCGTTGTCGTCAGCGTGACGAAGCTGAAGTACTGGTAGTCGGCACTGGTTGCGGTGGCTTGCTGCGCGAAGAACGGTTTCGTCGAAGCGTTCCCGATGCCGCTGTACAAGAACGCGAAGAACATTCCGATCAACACGTACACGCACAGCGCGGCGAGAACCGTCTGAATGTCGATGACTTTCCGGCGCGTGACGGACCACACGATCGCGACCGGCGCGCCGGCGACCAGCGCGGTACTGACGAAGCCCGCGCTCTCGGCGGGACCGCGGCCGTTCCACGGGATCGCGATGAACGACACGACGAAGCTGACGATGACGACCCCAAGTGCGACGTGACGGATCCGGCGCGGGACATCAGATGCGATGAGCGCGGCCATGAGCGTGACGCCTTGCAGGAGCACTGTCACGATCTGTTCCCATGCCCCATCGGCGGCGCTCGCGGCGACCATGAAGGTGACGAGCAAGAGCACGAGAACAACGCCGAAGCGATACTCGGCGCGGCGCGCCAACCGGTTCGTTCGGGCCGACTGCCCGCCCACTACGGAAATGTTCCTCGGCATGAAGGGTCATCGTGAGAACGCAGGCGTCCGCGTGTCACGACCCAAAAGGGGTGAGGTCGACACCTTTGGGGTTTGATCGCAGCATTGAACCATCCGCGGCCGGGCTTCGTGATCACCGTACGGTCGCGGAACCATGGACTTCGCAGACTTTGGGAACGTCGAGCGTCGCCACATCTACCTGACCGCGCTCCGGTCGCTGGGAACGAGCGCCATCGTCTTGTTCGTGTACTTCGTGGTGCCGATCGCGAACCACCCCCACAGCCGCATACTCATCCGACTGACCGCCGGACTCGTGCTGTTCGGTGTCGCGCTCGCGTTCGAGGTACGCGCAATCATCAAATCGCCGCGACCGATCCTGCGGGCCGCGAACGCGATGGCGCTCGTCATTCCGATCTTCATCGTCGTGTTCTCGTGGATCTATCTCACGATCGCGCGGTCGTCGCCGGCTGCGTTCTCACAGCATCTCGACCGGGTCGGCGCCCTGTACTTCACGGTCACGGTGTTCGCGACCGTGGGCTTCGGTGACATCACGCCGGTTTCCAACGCTGCTCGCCTCACTGTGACCGCGCAGATGGTGTGCGACATCATCGTCATCGCAGTCGTGATTCGGCTCATCCTCGAAGCCGCGCGCGGAACACTCGGCCGCAACTCGTCCTGATCGTCGAAGCGAGCAGTCCCCCCGATCGGGGTGAGGCACCGACCTGCTTTGGCCATTTAGCGTCTCGTCTTCGGCGCCACTCGGGCGTCGATTTCGTTGTGTATTGCGGGTGAGCACACGTTGTTCTGTGCACACATTCCAGGCTCGTTCTGGACGCGTGGCGGCAAATGGTGCCTATGCTCCCTCGTACAACGCGGGTGAGGTGAGCAGCGGGATGACGATTTCCGCTCGCCGGGTGACCCAGGCGCTGTTGCCGTGAACTTGGGAGCAGGCATGCAGTGCGACGCAGGCCTGAATGTGAGCCGACGGTCCGTTCCGGACGGCTTCGCGTTCGCGCGCGTCGCGCGCGCTCGGCAAGTCGCGCGTCTGGATGCGGCTGTGCGCGGTTCACTCACCGTCATCGTCGCGCCGCCAGGATGGGGCAAGACCGTGCTCTGCGCGCAGTGGGCAACCAACTCCGGCAAGAACGTCTCGTGGCTCGATTGTCGCGCGCCGCAATCGTTGGACTCGTTGGCCACGTTCTGCGAAGCGGCGTTCGTCGACGAAGCGTTGGTCGATCGCTCCGACGCGGCCGTCCTCGCACACGTGGCGGCCCGCTTCGGAGAGCTTTCGGACTGGTATTTCGTCCTCGACGAGCTCGACCGCGTTCCCACCGAAGTGCGCGTACAGATCGGCGCGCTGATCGAACGTGCGCCCGCTCATGTGCACTTCATCGCCACTTCACGCGCTGACGTGCTGTTTCCCGCAACGACTGCGCGGCTCGCCGTCCGCGACGATGTGGCGTATCTCCGGCCGAGCGACCTCGCGTTCGACCGCGACGCGACGGACTCATTGATCGGCGGCGAGATCAATCGCCGCCTGGCTCCCGACGAGATCGAATCGGTGTTGCTCCGAACCGACGGCTGGCCCGCCGCGATACGGCTTGCCGCCTACGCCGCACGCGACGCGACCGACGCCCACGCCGCCTTGCTCTCGTTCGACGGCGCCGACGACCAGCTGCGCGCGTACTGCCGCGCCGAGATCTTGGGTTCGTATCCGGAAGCGATCGAACAGTTTCTTTTGACGACGTGCGTTCCGGCCCGCTTCTCTTCGGGATTGGCGGCCGCGCTGAGCGGGCGCGACGACGTCGTCGCGCTGATCGATGTGATCGATCGCGCCGAACTCACCCAGCGCGACGAACGGCGGCCCGGCGAACATCGGTACCGCCCCGGACTGCACGAAGCACTGCGCGCGGAACTCGCAACGCGTCCGCGCACCGAGGCGCGCGACGTGCTGCGGCAGGCTGCGGCGTGGCACGTCGAACAAGGCGCGCTCGACGACATCGAAATCGCCGCGACCTATCTGATACGCGCCGAGGACTGGCCGGCCGTGCTCGCGCACGTCGAGGCATACACGCGTCAGATGCACGAGCACGCGCGCACGAGAGTCGCGCTCGGCTGGTTGTTGGCTGTCCCCGAATCCGTTCGGCGCGCGGACACCGGCGTCACAATCGCGGAAGCCGCGCTCTTCACCCTCGTCGGCGAGACGTTGCGAGCGGAGAGTGCGCTCCGCGCGCTCGGCGATCGGCACCAAATGCCGGCCGACGAACGCCTTGGGGTCGAAACGGTCCGGTCGGTGTGGGTGCTCGGCCACCTCCCGATCGTGCAAGCCCAGGAAGCCGCGAACGACATCGCGCGCATCCTCGTCGCGGAACCGGGCGCGCTGAACTACACGATGGCCGGCATCATGACGACCCAACAGACGCTTGCGGTCGCGAACTGCGCGCATGCGTGGGCCAGCTGGATGCTCGGCAAGTTCGACGAAGCGCGCGAGTTTCTGCGTATCGAATCGGAGACGGGCGACTTCCTCCCGATGCCGCGTCTCCATCGCCTCGGCGCGCTGGCGCTCGTTGAAGCGTGGGCAGGTTCGCTGAACCGGGCGATCGAATACGTCGAGGAAGCGCGCGGGATCGCACGGCGCGTGTTGGTCGACGATCATCCGTTTCTTTCGATGGCGGAGCTCGCCAACGTCCACGTCTTGATCGAACGGGGCGAACGCCCGCTCGCGGCCACGATGCTGGAACGGGTTCGGCGGCTTTCGGCAACGGTCCGGTTCGACGTGTATCAACGTCTGATCACGCTCGAAGAGGCGTGGCTCGCATTCGCCGAAGGCCGGCTCGACGACGCGCTCGCCCAGCTCGACACGAACGCGTTCGAATTCGAAAAGGTCCCGTTGTTCGGGGCTCGGCACCGCGCGCTTGCCGGCCGCATCCTGCTCGCGCTCGACGAACAAGCCGAAGCGGCGCACCGGCTCGAAGCGGAGCGCGATGCGCCCGACACCGCGCTGATCGGCGCGCGGGTCCAGTTCGCGCTTGCGGGCGAGCAACCCGCGGCGGCACGCGCGATCGTCGATGCGTGGCCGCAAGCCGGAGAGCTCCAGAGCGACCTCGCGGTGCGAGCTCTGGTCGGCGACGATTGCGCACGCCGACGGTGAGACCGAATCGGCGTTCGAACGCGTGGGGGCATTGCTGCGAAGGGCGGAACGCGAAGGCCACGTCCGACTCTTCCTCGATGCCGGCCCTGACGTTCGCCAGCTCATTGCGGCCTACGCCCAGAAGTTTCCCTCGCCGTATCTCTTGTCGTTGTCGCGTTGGTCGATCGAGGCCGCGCTCGTCGCCGACGACGAGCCCGCGCTGCTCAGCGCGCGCGAGCGAGAGGTGCTCACCTCGCTCGCCGATCGCATGACCTACGCCGAGATCGCGGAACGACTGTTCATCTCGCAAAACACGGTGAAGTCACACGCGAAAAGCGTCTACACGAAGCTCGGCGTGCGCGGCCGGCGCGAGGCGACCGTACGGGCGCAGGAACTCGGCTTGTTGTGAAAGCGGCGCGCCCCCGGCCCGCGAACTTTCGCGGCTTCGTCGACGAGATCACCACAGCGGCTCGTTTCGGCGACGACGCCGAACTGCAGCGCGTCGTCCGCGCCGCGGCGGAAAACATCCCGACCGCACGCGATCTCGTCGACAGTGTTCTCGCGCCCGCAGCCCGGTCGATCGGCGGGCTGTGGGAAGCGGCCCTCATCGACCGCGGCGCGGCCGGCGCAGCCGTGAACATGCTCGGCCGCGCGCTCCCCGACGGCAGCCGGATTCGTCCGCATCCGGCGCGCCATCGCACAACCCTCGCCTTCGTCTGTCCGGCGGGAGAGTGGCACGACCTTCCGGCGCGCATGGCGGCCGCAGTCCTGCGCGACGAAGGTGACTGGGACGTCACAACACTCGGCCCATCGGTCAGCCCCACGACCGTCACCAGGTACCTCGCCGAACAACAACCGCTTGCGGTGCTGATGTCGTGCACCGTCGCCGCGAATCTCGGCCGGGCGGCCGACACCGTGTCCGCCGTTCAGGGCATGGGCGTTCCGGTTGTCGCGGGTGGCGGCGCGTTCGAGGGCCGGGCGCAGCGCGCCCGAGCGATCGGCGCCGACATGTGGTGCGCGAACACGAGCGAATTGGCGTCGACGCTGCACGCGTGGGAGCGCAGCGCGCCGCGCGTCACCCGCCGGGTCGCGCCGACGAACGCCGATGCGCTGACCGAGGAACATCGAGCGCGCGTCGTCGACGCTGCGACCCGGGCAATGACACGGCCCGGCGCAACATCGGGTACCCATCCGGCGCTCACCGAACGCACCGCGACCCGGCTCAACAGCCTGCTCGCGCTCGTCGAGGCCGCGGTACTCGTCGACGACGAGACCATCGTGACCGACGGCCTCCTGTGGTGGCAGCGACGAATGCGTGCCTTGCAGATCTCGGCCGACGGGTTCCTCGATGCTGCACTCGACGCGCTCGCCGCCGCGTTCGAACCCGGCCCTTTCCGCTCTCTGATCCTGCGCGCCCGCTTCGACGCAGTCCGGTCCGCTCCCGACCCCGAGAAGGCAGACGAGCAAGAAAAACGCCCGATTCACCTCTAACGGGCGATGAGCCGAACCATCCCAGTTGCGACTGTGATGAAGTCGTCGGAGATGAAGGAGCGGCCGTGACCCCTGCTCGCTATGAGATTCGAGTCAAGGGGAAGTTGAGCGCCTCGCTGTTGTCGTCGTTCGAGGGTATGAGCGCGTACGTGGAACCGGTCGAAACGATTCTGAGCGGCCGCGTCGAGGACCAAGCCGAGCTCTACGGGATTCTCCAACAGGTGCAGGTGCTCGGCCTCGAACTCGTCGAAGTGCGGCGCGCCGCTCTCGACACATCCGACGAACCCGCGTAAGCACGCAGACGTCGTCGCTCACAAGAGTGAGCGCGCCCTCGCAACCTCGACCGCCTCGCGCCGGCGATTCACACCCAGCTTGCGGTAGATGCTCTTCAAGTGCGTCTTCACCGTGTTGACCGAGAAGTACATCTCGCCGGCGATCTCGCGGTTCGACTTCATCGTCGGAAGGTGACGGAGCACGGCGAGCTCGCGCTCGGTCAGTGTCTCCACGATCGGGGCCGAACCGTCTTCGCCGTCGACCGGCAGCCGCTGGAGCAATTGCCAGGCGAGATGCCCGAACGGTCGGGCTTGCGCGATGTAGTCGGCGAGGAGCTCGCGAACGTCGAACTCCGAATCGAGCAGGATCCGGCGGTAACAGTTTCGTTCGGACAGGGTCAGCGTGTGTTCGAGCGCGGCCCACGCGTCGTCGAGGCGGCGGGCCTCGTGCGACGACACCGCGACTTCGAGGTCGGCGCACGCGACGGCGTACGGGTGCGTGGTACGCACGACTGGATCGTCGGCTCCCGGCAGCGCGACCGCCGTCGTTGCCAGTGCGACCAGCGCGGGTGAGCCGGAAAGCGACGCGCGCGTGCGCAGCCGAGCTGCACTTGCGGTGTCGCCGACGCTCAGCGCAATACGCGCGCGCGTCAACGACAACACGACGTCGCGGTAAACGCCGGGACGGAGCGCGGCGCGCGCTTCCGACACGGCAAGCTGCGCGAGCGAAAGGTCGTCGGCGTGATAGGCGCAGATGGCTTGGGCGAGCGCACGCACGCCGCGCGACACGTCGCTGCCGGCGAACCACGCGTCTCCGAGTTCTTCCACCATCGCGGCGGCACGCCGCAGGCGGCCGCCGAGTGCGGTGAGGACCGCGAGCGACGCGGTGGCATTGGCGACTTGCCGTTCCCGCCCGTGAACGAGACCTTCGGTACTCGCCACTTCCAACAATGCGGCGGCCGACGCGAAGTCGCCGTCGATCAGCGCCGCTTCGGCCCGCGCCCGCATCGCCAGCAAGCGAACGTCGCGCTCCCACGACGCGGCCGGTTCGGCCTCGCACCACTCTTCGAGCAGCGCGCACGCGCCGCGAATGTCGTCGGGACGCGACGCGTCGCGCGCGATCCGGAGCCGCAGGAGAACTTCGAAGAGCGCGAACTCCCCCGCCGGTTCGATCTCGACGCCGCCGAGCTCCGACAGCCACTCTTGCGCGGCTGACGCGCTGCCGTGTTCGAGTTCGATCGCGGCCGCGACCAGCGCGGTTTCGGCGTTGCGTTCGACGTCGTCGGGAACGTGGGGAACCATACGTAGTCCGGCATCGACTTCGTCGAGCGCCGCGCTGATCCAGCGCGGCCGTACTAACTCGCACACCAACGGCCAGTCGGCCGCGTGAATCGCGCACGCGAGGCCACGCGCCGGTTCCACCGACGCAAACCACCGCGCGGCAATGCGGTAGAGGTCGGAGAGCTCGTGCCGTTCGTGACGGAGCTGGGCGAGCAGCAATTCACGCGTGGGATGACGGTGGCGATACCAGTTCGGGCAACCGGGAATGGGGTCGAAGAAAAGGTCGCTCCGCACGAGCTCCTGAAGGAGCGCGGGCGCATCGGCGAGGCCGGTGATGTCGGCGACCAGATCACCCGACACCACGTCGACGATCGACGACGACACCAACACCGCTCGCTGGTCGTGCGGAAGGCGCTCGAGGATGCGGCCGAAGAGCACGACGTGCGCGCTGACATCCGACCGCAGCGCCGCCGCCTCGATGCGGTCGCGGTCGCGGGCGTCGCGCGATGCCGTCACCGCGAACGCGACGGCCGTTGCCGCGCCCTCTGTCCATTCGGAGAACGTGCGCACGGTTTGATCCGCGGTGGTGAAACCCTCGTCGGCGAAGATCTGGCGCAGCTCCGCGACCGAGAAGGCAACGTCGGCGCTGCGGATCGCGTGCACGCGATCAATGCCGCGTGTCGAAAGATGGACGTCGCGATTCGTGACGAGCACGAGCGCGAGATTCGGCGGTGCCTGCCGGATCAGCCGGCCGATCGTCGCATGGTTGTGCTCGAGGCCGATGTGCTCGCACTCGTCGAGCACCAACATCGTCGGCGGCCCGCCCGCGATCACGCGCATCGCGTCACGCAGCGGGTCGGCACCGGCCGCGTCGACGTTGATGCTGCGTTCGCGTTCGTTGGCCTCCCGGTTGGCGAGGATCGCTTCGAGGATCGACACCGCGAACTCGCGCGGGTCGTTGTCGTCACGGTCGAGGGTGCACCAGGCCGTCGTGCCCGCGGGCCGTTCGCGCGCCGCACCGGCCACGAAGGTGGTCTTGCCCCACCCGACCGGCGCGCTCACGACGGCGACCTCGGGTTTGCTGCCGTTGGGATCGACAATCGCCGCAAGTCGTTGCACGAGGTCGGTGCGCGGCCAGTAACGGCGGGGCGCGGGCGGGATCACGAACTTCGCTCGGCGCAGGCCGAAATCGAGCGGTTGTGCGCCGTCTTGCAATCGCGAAGCAAATGCGACGCTCATGGTCGAGTTCCCCCCATCTACCCGATTCGGAGTGAGGCTCAGCCTCGCCTCAGGAGTCACACGCGGCATCACGACATTCGGGGTATTCACGCCTCACCCCGGGTGCCTCACTCCCGCGAGGTGAGATCGGGACACTAACGCTCGGTGGCGCCGCGCGCGCCAGCGGCGGGCCCGAAGTGCGCGTAAAGGACAGGTTAAATGCCCTGGTCACAGATGCGCCGTTTGCGCCGCTCACCCGAATGCGGTGATCGTCGGTGACCCTCGGTTTTGGAGCAGCCCAGGTGCCCTTGACGGTCACCGCCTTGCTCCAAAACACGTTTTGCGGGCGACAATCGCCCGATTGCCCCGCACGGGGTGATGCCCGTGAGCGCCGAGGGCAACAGGCTTCGTAGACCTTCCGGAAGAAACGAAAGTAGGAGCGATGGCAAGCGAACCGCCGGGTTTGGGCCCGATTAGCTACGTCGTCGTCGAGTTCCCTGGCAACAAGATGACGGGCAACGGGTTGCCGATCCTCGTCGACCTCGTGGATCGTGGCATCATCCGCATCCTCGACCTCTTGTTTGTCATGCGCGATGACGACGGCACAACCAACGTCGTCGAGATGCAAGATCTCGACGGCGACATCGACCTCACGGTTTTCGAAGGCGTGCGTTCCGGCCTCCTCACCGAAAGCGACGCGAACGAAGCGGCCGCGGTGCTCGAGCCGGGATCGTCGGCAGGGATTTTGCTGTTCGAGAACCGCTGGGCGTTACCCTTCGTCAACGAGTTGCGTAACGGTGGTGCCCAGCTGATCTCGGCCGGTTACATCCCGCAAGATGATCTCATCGAAGCGCTCGACGCGCTCGACAACGCGTAACTACAACGCACAAAGGAGAATGATCATGGGTTTGCTGCGTGTAGTAGGCCGCACCGCCGTCGTGGCCGGTACGGCGACCGCAGTTTCGAATCGCGTCTCACGGCGCCAGGCGAATCGTTGGTCGCAACAGGAAGACCAGCAGTCCGCGCAACAGCAGGAGTACGCGCAGGCGCCTCCGCCGCCCGCGGCCGAAGACACGACCGACAAGCTCGACCAGTTGAAGCAGCTCGGCGACCTGCACACGCAGGGCGTGCTCACCGACGCCGAGTTCGAGGCGCAGAAGGCGAAGATTCTCGCCGGCTAACTGATCAATCTGTCGATCGCGTCAGGCCCGCAGCTCGCGCTGCGGGTCTTGCGCGTCAGGCGGTTTTTCGCCGTCGGAGCCTTCGACGAGAAACGTCTTGATGTGCGGGTGACGCTCGAGTTCCTTGCTCAGACGCTTGGATCGCAGCAGAAACGTCGTCAGGCTGCCAAAGCGCTCCCAAATCACCGCGTTGATCGCGAACGACGCGACGAAGAGCCGCCCCAACAAGAAGAACCAACTGAGCGCGACGATGACGATGCCGAGCGCGCCGTACAACTGCGACACGTGGGACACGCGCCCCGGGATGAGGAACTGGATCGCGCCTTGGGCAACCGCCACGCTGACGCCAACAAACAGCGCGCCCGGCAAGAGCGCGCTGCGGTCGGCATGCCCGCGCGGTAACAGGAGCGATACGACCAGCCATCCGGCGCTGTAGATCAACGCCGCCGTGATGAGCGTCGCCGAACCCCCGACGATGCCGGCGGCTTCGCGTATCCGGTTGACGATGATTGCGAGAATGCCGAAGCCGGCGATCATGCCGGTGAGCGCGCCGGTCACGCGCGTTTTCGACGTCAACTTGGCTTCGTCGAGCGTGAGCCGCCACGCACGCCGGTTCGCGACGAGCAAGACCTTGCTGAGGTGACGCCCGGCCCACACCGCACCGAAGAAGCCGGTCCCGACGGCAATCCAGCGCGCCTTCGACGACTGGTGCAGCGCGCCGTTGATCTGCGACGCGAAGCCTCCACTCACGCCGATCTGGCGGGTCGCGTCGCTTGCCGCGAGATGGCTCGACGCGAACCCGAGGAGTCCGACGAGAAAGAGAACGAGCGGCACGAAGAACAGGAACACCCGCAGCGCGACCGCGGCGGCGATCACGCTGCCGTCGCCCTCCTTGTCGCGTTCGTACAACAGCATTGAGAAGTCGACCCACGCTCGGGTCGCTCGCATGTGGCCGAGCTTGTCGAGCGCGGCGGTCTGCCACCGCTCCAACCGATCGCGCATGGCGGCGGTTCGGCGAGCCCGACGGTCATGCGACACATTCGATCGTCCGCGCTCACCCACCCCGGCGCACCATCCCGATCGGGTGGGACGGACGTCGTCGGGCGGCGCGGCCCGCTTTACGCGGGAGAGAGCACACCGTGATGCGTTTGCTTTCGTTGCTCAACACGGACTAGACGACATTCCAATCGGGATTGACCGAAAAAACACGGTGCGGACGTGGGGATCCCTCCCACCGTCGGACCATTCTGATACACCCTGGGCGGGTGACGGACGCGTTACGCGCGAGGAGCACCCTCTCAAAGATGTCGGAGCTCGCGCGGCGAGCGACTGAGGAGAAACGTAACGATGCTGGCGAGTGATTTCGGATCGGGACAGGTGTTGCTGTCCTTCTTTTGGTTCTTCCTGTTCTTCATCTGGATTTGGCTGCTCATCGTGGTCTTCTCCGACATCTTCCGCAGCCACGATCTCGGCGGCTTCGCCAAGGCGCTGTGGGTGATCTTCGTCATCATCTTCCCGTACCTCGGCGTCTTCGTTTATCTGATCGCGCGCGGCGGCAAGATGCAGGAGCACGCGGTACAAGCTGCCCAAGCACAAGACGCGTATGCGAAGGCGTACATCCGCGACGCGGTGAGCACCCCCGGTGGCGGTAGCCCCGCTGACCAAGTGCAGCAGCTCGTCGACCTGAAGAACCAAGGTGTGATCGACGACGCCGAGTTCGAGCGGCTGAAGTCGAAAGTCGTCGGCTCCTGACGCGGACCGTCACAACCGAAGGAGCAGGAGATGACCGTCGGTCCCGTCCAGTACGTGGTCCTCGGTTTCCCTGGTCGTGAGTTCGCTGGGGAAATCGCACCGGCGCTCATCGACCTCGCTCGCAACGGTGTGATCCGTGTCCTCGATCTCGTCTTCATCGAAAAGAACGAAGACGGTGAAGTGCAAGCGTTGGAGTTTGACGATCGAGAAGTGTTCAGTGCGTTCGCCGGCCTCGATGGCGAGGTCGGCGGACTCATTGGACCCGACGACATCGAGTACGTCGGACACGAGCTTCTCCCGAACACGTCGGCCGTGCTGTTGTTGTGGGAAGACCTCTGGGCCAAGCCGCTTTTCGACGCGTTGCAGAACGCGGGCGGCGTGCTCATCGAAGGAGCTCGCATTCCGCAGGACATCTTGGATGACGCCTTCTCCGAGCTCTCGTCGGTCGGCTGAAAGCGGGAGCGGTGCGTGTTACGGAGGCGCCCCATCGCTCGCACGGCGGTCACGACAGCAGTCGTTGCCGGTACCGCGACGCGGGTGAGCAATCGAGTGCAACGACGCGAAGAACGTCGGGACGAGGGGCGTAATCGCCGCTCGTAAGACGAGGGAGGAGCGATGACCTCGTTACTGGTACTCATACCGGAACTGCCATAGGCGGCGACATCCAGATCTACAGCGACGACACACGTGGACTCGGATGGCTGTTCTTCGCCGGAACCGCCCTCGGTTTCGCCGGCATCATGCGGATCCTCGACTCGATCTGGGCGTTCCGCTATCACGGAGCACTGCCCGACGGCGTCTCCCTCCACGACGGCATCCTCGGCGACAGCCTGACGACGTACACGTGGACGTGGCTCATCGTGGGTGTCGTCCTGCTCACTTCGAGCCTGCTGTTGATGACGCTTTCGCAGTTTGCTCGTTGGGTCGGCATCTTCGCCGCCGCGCTCGGCGGCATCAATGCGATCGCGTGGATGCCCTATTGTAACGCAGCGTCGACGCGTTTCCATCGTCGACGACCGCGTTGCGGTCCTCGACAACGTCGTCGCACGTCGGGCAATACCAACGCGCGTCGAGCACCGTGCCGCACGCGTCGTGTGTCGGCGCGTCGGCGCCGCCGTGCGCAGTTGCCCAATGCGCGAGCAGACGTAACGCACCCGCGAGTTCGTGACCGCTGCGCGTCAACTCGTATTCGTAGCGAACTGGTCGCGTCGAATACGGCCGCGCGACGACGACGCCCTCGGCCGCGAGATGCTTCAGCCGCTGGGCGAGCACGTTGGTTGCGATCCCGGCGATGGCGTTCTGCAGTTCGTTGAACCGGCGCGGGCCTTCGAGCAACGCGTCGATGACGAGCAGCGACCAGCGGTCGCCGACGCGCGCGAGCGCCGCCTCCAACGGCGTGGGCTCGACCTCGGACTCGGACGCACGGGCGATGCCGGCATCTTGGCGCGGTGTCGGGATCGGGGCTTGCATCGCTGGCGACTCCTGGTAACTTGCAACTCACAAGTTACCAGGCAGGAGCCATCGGAGGTTCGCCGTGTCCGTTATCGAAGATCTTCAAGGTGCTGCCGGCCGAGTCGTCGACCGGGCCGCCGCCAGCGTGGTTCGGGTCGGCCGCGGACCGGGACGCGGCGCCGGCGTCGTCGTCGCCAACGGGGTCGTCGTCACCAACGCCCACAACGTGCGTGGTCGCGAAGTGACGATCACGTTCGCATCCGGACGCCAAGTCGTCGGGAACGTCAAGGGCATCGACCCCGACGGCGACCTCGCAGTCGTCGCGGTCGACACCGCCGACACATCGCCGCTCGAATGGAGCGCCGACGAGCACGGCCCGAGCGTCGGCACACCGGTGTGGACGGTCGTCAACATTCCGGGTGGCGGCGTGCGCGTCACCGTCGGGAC
This sequence comes from uncultured Actinomycetes bacterium, assembly GCA_963841195.1. Classification (GTDB taxonomy): domain Bacteria; phylum Actinomycetota; class Acidimicrobiia; order IMCC26256; family PALSA-610; genus CAWJBX01. The sequence continues at coordinate 329,505 of CAWJBX010000014.1, forward strand.
GATCTCCGGCGCGGGCCGCGCTTTTCGCAGCCCGACCGGCCGCTTGATAAGCGAGGGCATCGAGCACACCGCGTTGCTCGGCCGCGGGTCGTCGGGAAGCCCCGTGCTCGACGGCGACGGCCGCCTGCTCGCGATCAACACGCACCGGCTGGGTGACGGTTTCTATCTCGCAATCCCCGCGACCGCAGCGTTGCGTGAACGCGTCGAGTCGCTCGGACGCGGCGAAGAACCCGTACATGTGCGCCTTGGCGTCGCGCTCGCGCCAACGCATGCCGCCCGCCGCATGCGCGCCGCGGTCGGTCTGCCTGAGCGCGACGGTCTGCTCGTGCGCGGCGTCGAAGACGGCAGCGCCGCCGATCGGGCCGGCATTCAACGCGGCGATCTCATCGTCGCGGGAGAAGGCCAGCCGCTCACGACTGCCGACGCGTTGTTCACGCTCCTCGACGGACTCGCGCCGGGCGGCGCACTCTCGTTGCAGATCGTTCGCGGCACCGACGAAGTCGCCGTGCGCGTGGACTTCGGTGGCACGACCGCCAGCGAAGGATCGGCATGACGACGATCGACGACCGGTCCGCGCTCGACGCGTATTCGCAAACCGTTTCGACGGTCGCGCGCGTCGTCATGCCTTCGGTCGTCAGCCTGATCATCGGTTCCGAACGGTCACGACCGCGCGGCGCTGGTTCGGGCGTCGTCATCACTCCCGATGGCTTCGTCTTGACGTCGGCGCATGTCGTCACGCGAGCACGCGCGGGAACCGCCGCGTTTGCCGATGGGCGCGAGTTGCCGTTCGCGATCGTCGGCACCGATCCACTCTCCGATCTCGCGGTCGTACGCGTCGACGTACCGGCGGATCAGACCGTGCAAGCGGCAACGCTCGGGGACGCGGAACTGCTCGTCGTCGGTCAGCTCGTGGTCGCGATCGGCAATCCGCTCGGCTTCTCCGGGCTCTGTCAGCGCCGGCGTGGTGAGTGGTCTCGGCCGCGCCATGCCGACGCAAGCGGGCGGCGTGCATCGGATCATCGAAGACGTCATCCAAACCGACGCGTCGCTGCACCCCGGGAACTCCGGTGGCGCGCTTGCAATCGGCAACGGCGATGTCGTCGGCGTGAACACCGCAGTCGTCGGGCCGGGTATTGGTCAGGGTCTCGGCCTCGCGGTCCCGATCAACGCCGCGACGCGCGACATCGTCGGCGCGCTGATGCGCGAGGGCCGCGTTCGGCGCGCCTACCTCGGCGTCGCAGGCGGGACACGAACGCTGCCGCCGAACGCGACGCGACGCGTGGGCCAGGCGCACGGGGTCGAGATCACATCGGTCGTTGCCGAGAGCCCGGCCGATCGCGCCGGTCTTCGCCCAGGCGACGTATTGCTCTCTGTCGACGACGTCGCGACCGAAAGCGTGAGCGGATTGCAGCGCCTGATGTCGATCGAACGCATCGACCGTCCGCTCGTTGTCCGGGTGTGGCGCGACAACGCCGAGATCACCGCGACGGTTCGGCCCGTCGAACTCGTCGGCTGACGGTCAGCTGTCGCCTTCGGCCTCGAGCTCTTTGCGTGCGACCTGAAGCTCGTCGCGCGTCGCTTTGTCGACGGTTGGGAACTGCGGGTCGATCTCGTACAACGTGTGCGCAAGGATCGCCGACACGCAAATGCGCGCAAACCACTTTCGGTCCGCGGGAATCACGTACCAAGGCGCCCATTCGGTACTGGTCGCCGACAGCATCTCGGAAAACGCCTTCTGGTAGTCGTCCCAGTGCTGGCGTTCGCGGATGTCGGCCGCGGAGAACTTCCAGTTCTTCTCCGGCTCGTCGATGCGCGCGAGGAAACGCTCGCGTTGCTCGCCCTTCGACAGGTTCAAGAACAGCTTCACGACTTTGATGCCGTTCTCGTCGAGGTACCGCTCCCAGTTGTTGATCTCGCGGTAGCGGCGATCCCATACGCCGTTGCCGCGCGCCTTCTTCGGCAGCTTTTGGCGCTCCAGGTTCTCCGGGTGCACGCGGACGACGAGCACTTCTTCGTAATGCGAGCGGTTGAAGATGCCGATTTCGCCGCGCGGGAAGCCGTTGCGCATAGCGCCACAGGTAGTCGTGCGCGAGTTCTTCCGCCGACGGCACTTTGAAGCTCGATACGTGCACACCCTGCGGGTTCACGCCGCTCATGACGTGACGGATCGCGCCGTCTTTGCCGGCGGCGTCCAGCGCTTGGATCACGACGAGCACGCCGTACGTGTCTTGGGCGGCGAGGCGCGCTTGGTACTCGCTCAGGAAGTCGACCCCGAGTTGGAGCAGCTCTTTGCCATCGGACTTCTTGACGAAGCCGGCTTTGTAGCGCGGGTCGAAGTCCTTGGCGAGATGCACGGTCGCTCCGGGCGCAACCCGCAAGGGCTTGATTGCCTCGGTGATGCGCTTCACTCTCATTGCCCGAGTGGCTTCGTCAACCATGGACAAAAGGGTACCCACCCTCGGACCACCCCCGTTCAGGGGGTGGCGAGCAGGCGCACGACTTCGTCGTCGGTCGTTTGCGTGAAGTCGGCGTAGAACTCGCCGATCGCGAAGAACTGTGCCGGCGTTTCGAGCGCGATCACGTCGTCGGCGACGGCGCGCAACGACGCGACCGTCTCGGGCGGCGCAACCGGCGTCGCGACGACGACCCGCCGGGCGCCGAGCGCCCGCGCCACCTCGCACGCGGCGCGGATCGTGGAGCCGGTCGCGATGCCATCGTCGATCAGCAGCGCGGTACGTCCGTCAATCGGTGTTCGCGGCCGAGCACCGCGAAAGCGCGCGGCGCGGCGCGCGAGCTCCAACCGTTCACGCGCTTCGACCGCGGCGAGATCGTCGTCGCTCACGCGCGCGAGTGCGAGCACCTGGCGATTGACAACCCGCACGTCACCCTCACCGATCGCACCCATCGCGAGTTCCGGTTGGCGCGGTACGCCGAGCTTGCGCACGACGATGATGTCAAGCGGCGCGTCCAGCTCACGCGCGACCTCAGCTGCAACCGGCACACCGCCACGGGGCAATGCGAGCACGACGGCGTTGTCGAGTGGGACGTCGCGCAACCGTGAAGCCAGGCGGTGCCCGGCATCAGCACGATCGCTGAACGTCGGCGTCAACGCGAGTCGCTGCTCCCCTCGCCCACCTCGACACCGAGAAACTCCGCGACGCGCCGCAACATCTCGGGGCTCAGCACACGCTCACGCAACAACATCTCCTGCGTCAGCACGGCGCCGAGACCTCCGTCGGCGCTGCGCAGCGAACCGCTGTACACGCCGCGCGAACCCGCCGCCTTGATCGGCCACAACTCGAGCAGCATCCATTCGTCCGCGCGAATCGGTTCTTGGAACCAGAGGCTGTGGTCGATGCTCGGGCCGCCCGCCGGCAAGCCCGGCACCTCGACTTGACCGAACCCCGACCCGAGGTCGGAGACATACGCGAGCGTGCACGCGTGCACGAGCGGATCATCGGGCAGCGCGCTCGCCGCACGCACCCACAACAAATCGGAGTGACGGATCTGACCGTCACCGATGCGCGTCGGCGTCACTTCGCGCGCTTCGACGAGAATTCCCGACGGCCGCGACGCCAGCGACAACGGATCCGGCGCGCCGCGCGATGCCACACCGTCGTACGTTGCCGCGCCTTCGCGCGCGTGGAACGAAGCGATCATCGAGAAAATCACTTCACCGTCTTGCACGGCGCGCACATGGCGCGCCGAAAACGAACCGCCGTCGCGGTCGCGGTCGACCTGGAAGATCACCGGCCGGTCGACGAGGCCCCGCCGCAAGAAATAGCCGTGCAACGAGTGCGGCAGCCGGTCCGCGTCAACAGTTGCGCCCGCGGCGCGCAGTGCCTGGGCCGCAACCTGCCCGCCGTACAGCGAGAGCCGCTGGCGCGCACCCGGTTCGTTCTGGCCGCGGAAGAGATCACGGTCGAGGCGTTCGAGTTCGAGGAGCTCGGCGAGTTGCCGGTCGGGATCCGTCACGCCCGCAAAGTATCCTGGGTGGCTGGGTGCGCCGGGAAGTCTGGTCGGCACGACTTCGACCTGCCCCGAGGTGCACCGTGTTTTTCGAGCGCATTTCCGAACACCGACGCGAGACGCTGCGAACGTCGCTTTGGTTCGTGCCCGCCTTGTCACTCGTCGCGGCCGGGCTCCTGTTCGTTCTCACCTATGCGATCGATCGCGCCGCGTACAACGGGACTCTCACGCTTCCGGCATGGATCAACAACGGTTCGGCCGACGCCGCCCGGCAGATCTTGACCGCGCTCGCCGCCGCGATCATCACAGTGGTCGGCCTTGTCTTTTCGATCCTCATTGTCGCGCTCACGCTCGCGTCGACGCAGTTCGGACCGCGCATGTTGCGCAACTTCATTCGCGACCCGGGCGTGCAAATCACATTGGGGGCATTCGTCGCGACGTTCTTCTACGCAGTGCTTGCGTTGGGATCCGTATCGCACGGACCGCGTGGTGACTTCGTCCCGCATCTTTCAATCACGGTCTGCCTTGCGCTCACACTCGTCGATCTCGGCGTCCTTGTGTACTTCATCCACCACGTAGCACGTTCCATTCAGCTTCCGGAAGTCATCGCCAGTATCGCTGCCGATTTGTCGGTAGCGATCGACGCCGAGTTCTCGACGCCCGCGCCGAGCCGGGGCTCATCGGCAGAGGCAGCGGCCCTCCTCGCCCGAGTCGATGTCGAGGGAATCGCGATTCCGGCACCGACGAGTGGCTACCTGCAGTTCGTGCGATATTCGACGCTCGTCGAAATCGCGCGCGAGTCCGACGCGGTGATCGAGTTGATCTATCGCCCCGGTCATTTCGTCGTGCGCGGACTCCCACTTGCGCGGGTCTGGCCCGCGCCGGCGGCTGACACAGTCGCGCGCAACCTCGAGCATGCCCACGTGACCGGCGCGAACCGCACACTCCGTCAGGATCTTGCGTTCGCGATCGATCAGCTCGTCGAGATCGCAATCCGGGCGCTCTCGCCGGCGGTGAACGACACGTTCACCGCGCTCACGTGCATCGACTGGTTGAGTGATGCCTTGTGCCGCATAACGGCCGCGTGGACCTCTCAACGCGTCTACTTCGACAGCAACGGCCAGGTGCGCGTCATCACCGCTGATCCGAGCTATGAACGCTACGTCGACCGCGCGTTCGACAAGATCCGGCAAGCCGGGCGCGGGATGCCGGCGGTGTTGATCCGCCAACTCGAAGCGCTCACTCGCATCGCCGAATACACAACGGACCAAAAGCAACGGGCGGTCCTGCTGAGACAAGCGGAAATGATTCAGCGCGAATCGGATGCATCCGTACCGGAAGCGCTCGATCGCGCGGACGTGCAGCGCCGCTACGACCGAGTACTCGATACCGCGGGCGAACGACAGGGCGAGGCGACCATCGACTGAGTTGTCACGAGACGTGAGCGGGGACCGACGTCACGACCGTCCCTTTTCGGAAGAGCAAGCGCGACTTGAGCATCAGCGCGCTCTGATTGTGCAGGAGCTGTTCCCACCAGTGATGGACGACGATCTCGGGAACGATCACCGTCACGACGTCGTGGCGCCAGCGCTCGTCGAGTTCTTCGACAAAATCAAGCACAGGGCGAGTGAGCGCCCGATAGGGCGAGTTGACGATGTCGAGCGGCACATCGAAGTCGTAAGCGTCCCATTGCGCGGTCATGTGTTCGGCGTGCTCGGGGTCGTAAGAAATGTAGAGCGCGTGCAAGTACTCCGGCTTCAGTGACTTCGCATACGCCAACGCTTCGAGAACGCCAGTGTGAATACGGTCCGGGACGAGAACGATCACTGTGTGCACAATCTTCGGCAGCGGCGTGCCCGGCGGGCAGACGAGCGCCGCATCGACTTTCCGGTAGTGCTGTTTGATGGCCCAGAACAACAGCACGAGCAAGGGAATCACGACCGTCGGAATCCACGCGCCTTCGGTGAACTTCGAGACGACGACGACGAGCGTCACGATCGCGGTCGCAAACGTCCCTACGGCATTGATGACGAGGCCCCGCTTCCACCCCGGTTCTCGAAGCCGTCGATGATGGACGACCATGCCGGCCTGCGACAACGTGAAGGACATGAACAGGCCGACGGCAAACAGCGGAACGAGCGCACTGACGTTGCCATCGAAGATGACCAGCAGAACGCCGGCGGCGGCGGCCAAGACCAAGATCCCATTCGACAGCACAAGCCGGTCGCCGCGATTCGCAAGCTGACGCGGCATGTACCCATCGGTTGCAACGATTCCGGACAACCGTGGGAAATCGGCGAAGGCTGTATTCGCGGACAGGGTGAGAATGGCCGCGGTCGAAACCTGCAAAAGGACGTAGAGGACGCCGTTTCCAAAAACGGCGTGGCCCATGATCGACAGGATCGTTTGATTCGGGCTCAGCGTCGGCCGCAGCCGTTCAGCCAACAACGCGATGCCGAGGAACAGCGTCCCCAGGATTGTTGCCACCCACGTCAGTGTGATCGCAGCGTTGCGCGACTCCGGCGGGCGGAAGGCTTGGATCCCGTTCGAAATCGCTTCGACACCGCTGAGCGCAACCGCACCCGACGAGAACGCACGCAACAACAAGAAACTCGAGGCGCCGGCCAACACCGCAGCCGTCCCGGTGTAATGCGCGAGGTCCTGCTGATTCACAGGAAGCGCATGAAGGCTTCCGGTGGCAAATCGGAACAATCCCCAGCCGACGAGCAGCGTCATCATGAAAATGTAGGTGTACGTGGGAGGCGCGAAGATTCGCCCGGACTCGCGGACGCCGCGCAAGTTGGCCACGATGATGACGACAAGCAGCGCGAGTGAGAGTTCAACCGGGTACGGCCGAAGCGGTGACACCGCCGAGGTGATGGCCGCGACACCCGCTGCGATCGACACCGCAACCGTCAGTGTGTAATCCACCATCAATGAAGCCGCGGCCGTCAACGAAGCACCGGTCCCGAGGTTCTCTCGACTGACGATGTACGACCCACCGCCGCTCGGGTACGCATACAACGTTTGGCGATAGCTGATCGTCACGATCGCGAGCAGGCCGATAACCACGAGCGAGATCGGGACGAGCTTGTCGAGCGCCGCCATGCCGGCGGCGGGAACCAAGACGACAAGAATCTCTTGCGTCGCGAACGCAGTCGACGCGACCGCATCGGTGCCGAACACGGCGAGCGCGACGCGTTTGCTCAACCGTTGCTCCTGGAGTTTGTCGGACGCGAGCGGGGAGCCGATCAGGATCCGCTTGAAGGTCGAATACACACGGAAAGCCTCGCACGCGGCGCGTAAAGACGGGCGGAGCGCACGACCGCGCCGACGGTACGACGCGGTCGTCGCGCCCCGGCGTCACACCAGGAGATCCGCGGTCGCGGGCTCGAGCATCCCGCGCAGTTCGTGGATCGCGTCGACAGGAAAGCCACCGCAGCGACCGTGTTCGCGAATGATCTCTTCGTTGGCGGCGTAGTAGATGCAGATGATCGAGTCGTCGGTGACGTAGCTCTCGATCCACTGGATGTCAGGACCGAGGTCGCGCAGGACGCCATTTGATTTTGCGGCGATCGCTTGACGCGCCGCCGCGTCCATCTGTCCGGCGCCGGGGACCGTCCGTTCGATCATGTACTTGGGCATTCGTGACCCTCCATCGAGCGAGTTGTGCTTGCCCGTCGAACATACGGACCGCGCGCGGCGCGGTCATGGGGTATTCACCCGACCGCCGGTAGTGTCCTGCTCGTGACCGATTCGGGAGTTCGCCTGAGCGAGCTGTTGATGGCGCTTTCGCTTGCCACCGACCTCGGTTTCGGGCAGCCGGCCGAACACATGTTGCGGTCGGCGCGCATCGGCATGCGCCTCGGCGACCGGCTCGGCCTCGAACGTACCGATCTGGCCGACGTCTACGACGTCAACTTGTTGATGTACGGCGGTTGCCAGGTCTACGGGAACGACGCCGCCAAACTGTTCGGCGACGACATCGAGTTTCGCAGCCAAGCCGTGCAGGTCGACCTGGCCGGGTTCGGCGCGATGAAGTTCATGCTCGGGCGGGCGGGATCCGGTGGCTCGGTCGTCAACCGCGTGCGAGTCGCGTCGGGATTCATGGCGTCGCGCGGGCGCGGCGTGCTCGAGCAGATGGCCGACCATTGCGCGGCGGCCGGCGAGCTTGCCCACCGGCTCGGGCTCAGCCCGGCGGTGCGCGCGGGCGTGGAGCAGACGTACGCGCGCTGGGACGGAAAGGGTTGGCCCGTCGGGCTTTCCGGCGAAGAGGTCGCGATGCCGGCGCGCATTGCGCACGTTGCCGAAGCGTGCGAGGTGTTCGCTCGCATTGGCTGTGTCGACGACGCGGTCGGCGTGGTGCAGGCGCGGCGTGGCACGCAGTTCGACCCGCAACTCGTCGACATCGTGTGTTCGGACACGACCGCACTGTTCGACGGACTCGACGACAACACCTTCGACGAAGTACTCGACGCCGAACCGATGGAACGACCGATGCTCACCGACGAGCAACTCGATCGTTGTCTCGAAGCGATCGGCGACTTCTGCGACATGCGCTGCCCGTACTTCGCGGGACACAGCCAAGGAACCGCGGCTCTTGTCGCCGCCGCGGCGCCGCTGCTCAACCTTCCGCCCGCGGACGCGACACTCGCTCGCCGCGCCGCGCTCGTCAGCGATGTCGGTCGCTTCGGTGTTCCGGGAACCATCTGGGACAAGGCCGGCCCGCTCACCAACACCGAGCGCGAACGGATGCGCATGCACGTCTATTACGTCGAACGCATCTTCACACGCCCCGAACCACTGAAGCGGCTCGGCTTGCTCGCGGCCACGCATCATGAACGCATGGACGGTTCCGGGTATCACCGCGGCGTCGGCGCGACGATGCTGTCGACGCCCGCCCGGCTGCTCGCGGCGGCCGACGAGTACCACGCGATGACCCAAGCGCGGCCGTACCGCGCCGCGCTCGATCCCGCCGATGCGGCGCGGCAGCTCCGTCTCGATGCCGACGAAGGCCGGCTCGACGCGGCGGCGGTCGACGCGGTGTTGTCAGTCGCGGGCCACGCGTCGAATCGTTCGCGTGCGGGTGGACCGGCCGGCCTCACCGCGCGCGAAAGCGAAGTGCTCGCGCTGTTGACGGAAGGATTGCCGAACAAGGCGATCGCGCAGCGGCTGAATATCAGCAGCAAGACGGTGGGCAGCCACATCGAGCACATCTACACGAAGTTGGGCGTGACCAACCGCGCCGGCGCAGCAATGCGCGCGATGGAGTTCGGCGTCGTCGGCCTTACCCCCGCGCAATAACCGATGCGTCGTTGAACCCGCTTGAGCCAGGTTCAGCGACGCATCGGAGGAATCAGACGCGGTCGAGTTCGAGCATCTTGATGGCGTTGCCGCGCAAGATCTTGTACTTGTGCTCGTCGCTCATGCCTTCGAGCATCTGCTCGCAGTAGTCCTTCGAGTTCGGCCAGGTCGTGTCGGTGTGCGGATAGTCGGTTTCGAAACAGATGTTGTTTTCGCCGACCTCTTCGAGCGAACGCACGCCGTGCCGGTCCCAGGTGAAGCAGCCGAACACACGGTCGAAGTAGTACGTCGACGGCGGGTCGGGGATCTTGTCCTTCGACCGCAACCACGCGTTGTGCTCTTCCCAGACCGTGTCGGCCCGTTCGAGCGCGTATGGAATCCAGCCGATCTGACCCTCGGAGTACGCGATCTTCAGCTTGGGGAATTGCACGAGCTTCCCGCTGAACAGATAGTCGCCGAGCGACGCCATCGAGTTGTTGAACGCGACCATGCTGCCGACGCCGCCGGGCACGTCGCGCGACGACGCCGGTTCCGTCGACGATGAACCCACGTGCATGCAAACGGTGGTTCCTGTGTCGTTGCAAACCTGGAACATCGGGTCCCAGTAGCCGGTGTGAATGCTCGGCAAGTCGAGGCGCGTCGGCAGCTCCGAGAAGCACACGGCGCGCACACCACGATCGGCGTTGCGCTGAATCTCCTGCACTGCAAGATCGATGTCCCACAACGGCATGATGCCGAGCGGAATGTTCACGCCGATCGAAGGGTCACACCACTCTTCGACCATCCAGTCGTTGTACGCCTGCACGCATGCCAGCGCGAGCTCTTTGTCGCTCGCCTCCATGAACGTCTGCCCGCAAAAGCGCGGGAACGTCGGGAACGGCAACGAACCGTCGACCCAGTTGATGTCGAAGTCCTTCTTGCGTTCCTTGGGGTCCCAGCAACCGGGCCGCATGTCGTCGTAGGTGATCGCGGTCATCGTCATGACCGTCTTGTTGAACGACTTGACGTCGTCACCGTTGGTTGCCGACTTCGGAATCGCAACGAACTTCTTCTGCACGTAGATGACCTGGTCTTCGTAGATCCAGGCGTCGCCCCACTCGCCCTCGGGGTCTTCGGTCATCTCGTACTTCGCGCCCTTTTTGAGCTTGAACTTGCCCCAGCGCTTGCGCTCGACGTGCGGGCCCTTCTCGCGGTGCTTCGCGGGGAGCCACGTCTGCCAGACGTGGGCCGGCTCGACGACGTGGTCGTCGACACTGATGATCTTCGGCAGCTCCATACGGCCCCCGGGCGCTCGAGGTACTGACGTGCGTGTCAGGTTTCACCGTATCGCAGGGCCGAGTCAGGCGCTCGACCGCCGTTTGGTGCGGCGAGACCGCGGCGCGACGGCCAAGGACGGGTTCGACGCCGCCACAACGCCCGCGCGCAACCGCCCGAGCACCATCCCCCAGGCGGCTTCCATGAATTCTGCTTGCCGCGGATTTTCGACGAGCTGGTGCACCTCGACGTGCGCGCGCTCTTCGCCGTGCGGGCGGATACGCAGATACCCGACCAGCTCGCGCCCGGGGATCGGCACATTGTCGTCTTCGAAGTCCCAGCGCATTGCGATGAGTTCTGGCGGCAACACGATGTCGTACGTGCCGCGCACTTCGGTACCGAATTCCATGCTCGCGGCGAAGCGACCGTTCTCGATGGAAACGGGAACACCCAGCCATCGCCCGTACATCTCGGGGTCAGTGAAGGCGCGAAACGTCGTCGCCGGGTCGGTGTCGACGACCACGCTCGCAGTCACCGCGGGGAGCGTGCGCGCGTCCGACAACGCGACCTCGGGAAGATCTTCGGCCGGCGTCCACTTCAGCGAGCCTTCGAGCGCGGCGCGTAACCCGTCGAGCGCGTCCTGCCGGACTCGGTAACGGCGGGAGGTACCGACGGCCGTCATCGTGACCAATCCGGCCTCGCGCAGCACCGCGAGATGCTGCGAAATCGTGGGTTTGGTCAGCGCGAACGCGGCCGCGATATCGCCGGCCGGCAGCTCCCGCGACCAGATGAGCGCCAGGATCTCGCGCCGGACCGGTGAGCCGAGTGCCGTAATCACCTTGTCGATGTCTCGCATTGTCGATGTCTCGCATTTCGCCCTACTCTTTCGGTATTCGCCTAATTTAGCTGAGACCGAAATAGCGGGAGGCAACCGTGGCAAGCGCTGACGTATGGCCGACGATCGAATCCGAGCGCAAGGCGCTCGCCGCTGATCTCGACGGTCTCGACGACGCGGCCTGGAACACGAAGTCGCTCTGCGGCGACTGGACCGTGCGCGATGTCGTCGCGCATCTGACGGCGGCGACGAAGCTTTCCGGTCCGAAGTTCTTCGGCAAGCTCGTCGGGTCGGGCTTCAAGTTCGAAAGCGTCCAAGCGAAGGGCATCGCGTCGGAGCTCGGCGCAGCGCCCGCCGACACGCTGGCGCACTTCAAAGCGCAAGTCGATTCGCACGGGCGTCCGCCCGGTCCGATCGACACCCCACTCGGCGAGATCATCGTGCACAGCGAGGACATTCGGAGGCCGCTCGGTATCGCGCACACGTATCCAACCGACGCGTTGACACGCGTCGCCGCGTTCTACGCGAAATCGAATCTGATCATTCACGGCAAGAGTCGCGTGAGCGGATTGACGTTGCGGGCGACCGACACCGACTGGTCGAACGGCAGCGGGCCGCTTGTCGCCGGTCCGATGCTCGACCTCGTGATGGCAACGGCCGGACGCCAGGTCGCGTACGACAACTTGACCGGCGACGGCGTCGAGACACTTCGTTCGCGGAGCTAACCGCAAGCGCATGTGGGTACAAACATCCGCATGGCCGGCCCCGAAACCGACGAAGGATTCTTGTCGCCGACACCCGAACGGCACACGTTCGAGTCGATTTTCGTACGGCTCGTCGCGACCGCCGGGATTGTCGGCATCGGCACCGCAATTGGCGCGATTCTTCTCGCCGCGAACGTTGCGAGCTGGGTCGGGAGCTTGATCGTCTCGATCGTCGTCGTCGTGCTGGCGGCGTTGTTGTGGCGTTCGCGCCGCTTGTAGCTCTTTACGCGGCCCGGCGCGCCCGTCGCGACAGTGTCGTCAACACGCGCAGCAATCGGTGTTCGTCGGCCGACAAGAGTCGCGCGCCGCGGCCCAATGCCTTGTGCCAGAGATTCGCGAGGTCTCCGGTCCGGTACTCGTCGAACAATGCCGGGTGGATGTAACTCGCGCGCGAAACCGCGGCCGTGTTGCGCAACCGATCCGACACGAGCCGGACGACGAGACAAGCGGCGCCGGAACGTCGTTCAGTTCGCCTCGTTCTCCTCGTCGCCGTGCACGGCGATGCAAAGCAATGCGATGTCGTCGTCTTGCTGGGCGCGCAGGCCGCGGAGCGCGCGCTCGAATTCGTCGCACACGCGTCCGGGATCGGCGTCGGCGACAGTAATCAGCAATTCACCGACGTCCTCGTTGAGCAGCGGATGATCACGCGTGTCGGTGACACCGTCGGTGTAGAGCAGCATCAGGTCTCCCGGCGCGAGATCGATGGTCGTCTCGTGCAGCTTCACTTCCGGAATCAGCCCGAGCAGCGTGCCCGGCGTGCCCAACGTCTCCGCCCGGCCGTTGGCGCGCAGGACGATCGGCAGCGGGTGCCCGCCCGACGCGAAGACGAACTGAACGCCGTCCGATCGCGGCGTGATCCGGCCGTAGAGCGCAGTGCAGTAGTCGTCGCCGGTCGTGTCTTCGAGCGCCTCGTGCAGCCAGAGCAACGGAACGCGCACGTCGCGCGTGTGCCGCGCCGCGCTCCGGACCGTGTGGCGCGCGAGCCCGACGAACGCCGCGGCCGGAATGCCCTTGCCCGCGACGTCGCCGATCAGAATGCCGACGGCACCGTCGCGGACGTCGAACACGTCGTAGAAGTCGCCGCCGATCGTGCTGCTCGTGTCGGCGGGCAGATACCGGGCTTGCACGTTGCATCCGGGAATCGACGCGAGGGCGTCGGGCAACAGCGACGCTTGCAGCGTGAGGGTCTTTTGTCGCTCTTCCGCGAAACGTCGGCTCTGTTCAATGGCGAGCGCGATGCGGTCAGCCGCGAGGAAAAGCAGTTGGAGGTCGTCGTCGTCGAACCCGCACGCGTCGCGGTGACCGACGTGCACCACGCCGACCAAGTCGTCGCCGATCAACAACGGCACCCCGGCCACGTGCTCGAGGCGACGCAGCGCCGGGCTCAAGATCTCCAACGAATACGTCGGCGGGCTGATGACAAGCGGTTTGCGCGTCGCAGCGATGCGGCCGGCAAAGCCGTGACCGATCGGCAACTCGTCCTGCCACTGCGTCGGGTCGCCGAGTCCGATCGCGCCCCCACCGCGGAGGTACCGGCCGTCTTCGGAGGCCAGCAAGATACGGATTGTGTCGGCGCCCAGTGCCTCGCGGAGACGACGCATGAGCTCGTCGATCAAGTCGTTCGGCGGGAGCGAAAGCAACGCCAAATCGGTGATGTCCTGCAGCCGGCGCAAGCGCCAAAGCGCATCGTCGCGCTGTTCGAACAGCCGGGCATTGTGAAGATGCACTGCTGCGCGGCGCGCCAGATCGGCAAGCAATGCCACGTCGCTTGCGTCGAAAGGCGGTGCACCTTGCGAGCGGATGACCGACAACACGCCCATCACTTCGTTGCGCGCCGCGATCGGCACCGCGACGTAGGACCCGTACTGCAGCGCGCGGACCAGTTCGAGATGCCGCTCGTCGCGCGTCGTCGTCGTCAAGAACTCGGGCGACATCACGGGAAGCCATTGCGGTTCGAGCGTCTCGATCACACGCGCGGCCGGATGCGGACCGCCAATCACCGGCGGGTACAGCTGGCGCATCTCGTCGACGATGCGTTGCAACTCGGTGTCTCGATGCGTTGCAGCAACGCGCACGATCTCGCCGTCTTCGATGATGTCGATGAAACAAATGTCTGCAGCAGCTTCGCCGACCATCAACGCGGCGAGCTGCTGCAGGCCTTGGTTGAAGTCGAAAGTGTTCGCGAGCATCTCGCTCGAGCGCAAGAGCACTCGGAGAAGATCAGCGACCGATCGACTCCAGGGTGGCTTCCCACGCGGCGTTTCATCCATCGGCCGCCAGGAAACCACCTTTTCGGTTGTTCACACCACGCCCCCGGTCCGTTTCGGCCCGTTCGGGGGATAACAGCGCTCTACCGTTGACTAATACAAACGCCGGCCCCACCGTGCGCCACCCGCGTCGGCCAACCAGAGCACACCGCCGATGACGGCGAGGATGATGCCAATCGTCCAAAGCACGGGGATCGCGAAAATAAAGCCGAGGATCAACAGGATCAAACCAAGGACCAACACGGTCGTCTCCATTCTTTGTCGCTGCGTGTTTCCGCAGTGACGTCGAAGTACCCACGCTTGTGAAGGAAAAATCGCGTTCGTTGCGTTTAGTTCGCGCGACAACCGCACTGACTTCACCGCGCACGGGTGCCTGCACCCGCACGGTTTCGGCAGTTGCCACGGTTTCACGGCGCGATGCAAGAGGACATGCTGCGAACGCACGCTGTCGCTCGATAAAGGATGGGGATGAAACCGATCAGATCGTCTGCCGCGCTTGTCGCGATCGTTGCCGCGGCCGGCTTGATAACCGGTTGCGGAAGCAGTTCGAAGAACAGTTCGGGTTCGAGTGGCACCACGGCCACGACCGCGCCCGCCGCGTTCACCATGACTGTGCACGCCGGCGATTACTCGTACACCGGATTACCCGCCACGATTCCTGCCGGGCTCGTCAAGGCGACGTTCGTGAACGATGGTCAGGTCGACCACGAGATGGCCTTCATCAAGGTCGCGACGGGCGCTACGACGAAGACCGTGCTCGACAACCTCGGGAAGATCATCAGCGACGGCGCACCGTTCTCGTCGTCGCTCCTCGCGGCGAACGGCGTGGGCGAAACGGCGGCCGGTAAGACGGTCGAGTCGGAATTCAATCTCACACCGGGCCAGTACATCGTTGCCTGCACGCTCACCGGCGTCGTCGGCAGTAGCTCCGATGGGCCGCCGCACTTCACGCGCGGCATGTACAAAGAAGTGACCGTCACCGGAAGCGGCGGAACGACCGTACCGACCGCGGCTGCAACGATTGTCGCGCACGACTACTCGTTCGACTTGAACGGATTGAAGCCCGGCGAGCAGACCGTGGCGTTCTCGAATGACGGCCCGAACCAGTGGCACTTCGCCGACATTCTCGGATTCCCGAAGGGCATCACGGTGTCGCAAGCCGAAAGCGAGATTCCGAAACTGCTTGCGTCGCAAGGCCCGCCCCCCGCAGGCATCACTCCTCCCGAGTCGGTAGCGGGATCGCAGATCGCGAGTCCTGGGTACGGGAACACGTTCTCGGCGACGTTCGAATCAGGCCGGACCTACGTGGTGCTGTGCTTCGTCAGCGACAAGTCGGGCGGTCCGCCGCACGCAATCGCCCACAAGATGTACAAGGTCTTCACGGTGTCATAAGCACTCGTGAGCACTTCGCCGGCGCCCCGGGTTCCGCCCGGGGCGTTGTGCGCGTGCAGAACTTCGACGAGGTCCGAGTGGTCGGCCATGACCTGGCCGATGTTCTTGTACGCCGACAGGATCTCGTCGACCAAAGCGTTGGCGGTGCGCGTGGAACGGAGTTGTAGCGGTTTTACTCCTGGCTGTTGCCGTCACCGCCGTGGTCGTGACCGGGTCCGTGACCATGGCCGTGACTGCCGTGACCGTGATTGCCGTGATGTCCGTTGTCGCCCTGGTCGTCGTCGCCTTGGTGCTTGTCGCCTTGTCCGGGCGCACCGCAGTGACAGTGGTTCTTGTCGCCGTAACCGTTTCCGGGCTTGCATGGGACACTCGTCGACGTCGTCGCCATGGTCGTGGTCGAGCTCACAGTGGATGTCGACGAGTCGACCACCGTGCTCGACGTGTCGCTCGTGTCGCTGGTTTCGTCGGTCGGCGGATCGGTTGCGTCCGTCGGCGCGTCGGTCGACGAAGAGGGATCAACCGAATCGTCGCTCGCGGTAACGACATGCGAGTGATGAGGAACGGCTGCTCCCGCGCCGCCGGTGGCGGCCCAGGCCGCGCCTCCCGACAGGAGCGCGACCGAAACCGCGGAAACAAGGCTGAGAAGACGGCGACGCCGCACCATTGAACAATCCCCTTTGGGCAAGGCCCTCAGGCGCGGTCATCGGCATCAGCGCCCCGAAATCTGAAGCGCGCCCGCGGACTGGCGCGTACCTGTTGCGATCGCGCAGCATCTGCCCCGTGCCCAGCGACTTCGTGCTCGGTCAGCCCGACTTCTTCGCCGTCGGCCCGGCGTCAGCGCCGGCCGCGCTCGACATGGGCTCGGGCATCTGGTGCTCGCCGGGTATGTCGTCGAGCTATCTGATCACGACGAGCGACGGACGCATCGTGGTCAACACCGGCATGTGGTTCGAAGGCCGTACCCACAAGCGCAACTACGACGCGGTCACGACCGCGCCGACACGCTACATCGTGTTGACGCAGAGCCACACCGACCACATCGGCGGCGTCGACACGTTTCGCGAGCCCGGCACGCAACTGATCGCGCAAGCGAACATCGACACGTGCCAGGCCGACGACGAACGCATCCACGGCCTTCCGCATCCGGCGGTCACTGCCGTTCTTCGCCGACGTCATGGGCCAGCCCGGGTTCGCGCGCGGCGACGACGCGACCATTCCGCCGCTACCCGCACCGGCTCACGCCGACATCACCTTCGACGATCGTTACGCGTTCGCGTGCGGCGACCGGCACGTCGAGCTCATCAGCGTGCCCGGCGGCGAGACCATCGACTCGCTCGTCGTCTGGCTCCCCGACGTCGGGTCGCGCTCGTCGGCAACATGTTCTCCGCACTGTTCGGCCACTTCCCGAACCTGGTGACGATGCGCGGCGACCGCATGCGCAGCGCGCTCGCGTTCGTCGAGTCCGTGCAACGGGTCATCGACCTCGAACCCGAATGCTGCTACTCGGTCACCACGGACCGGTGCAGGGCGCGGCAACGGTGCGACGCGAGTGCGAACGCATCCGCGATGCAGTGCCGTACGTGCACGACGCGACCGTCGCCGCCATGAACGACGGCGTCGACGTGTGGACGGCGATGCGCACGATCCGCGTGCCTGCCGAATTCGATCTCGCCGAAGGCGTACGGCCGCGTCGACTGGAGTGTGCGCGCGATCTGGGAGACGTACGCCGGTTGGTTCCACCAGCACTCGACGCGCGAGCTGTACGGCGCCAGTCCGGCTGACGGCGCGGGCGAGATCGTCGCGCTCGCCGGCGGGACCGACGCGGTGGCGACACGCGCGTCGGCGCTCGCCGAATCCGACCCGCTGACTGCAATCCAGTTGTGCGAGCTCGCCCTCGCGGTCGACGCCGGCCACCGCGACGCGCTGCTCGCGTACCGACGCGCGCACGAGCAGCTCCTCGCACGAGCACGGGACGCGACAACTTCTGGCTCACGAAATGGCTCGAAGGCGAAGTCCGCAGCGCCACGAACCGGCTGGCGCGCCCGTGAGCGAAGTCGTCGTCATCGACGACCTGCGCGTGCCGCGACTCGATGCGGGCCAGCGCGCCGCGCTCGACTACGTCGCGACGCTCGACTGCTCGTTCGATGTCGACCGGATGCTCGAGGACGCAACGACGCGCGCCGGCTGCGACGACTTCGGCGACCCCGCGTTTCGCACGCGCCTCGACGCGATGGTCGCCGCGGTCGAAGCCGACACCGGGCTCGGGCCATTCGGCCGATTCGCCGTTCACCAGCGCACGGTGCGGCTCTTGACCCAGCGCCTGCTCGTCACGAATCTGTTACAGCGGCGCCCCGAGATCCTCGAGATTGAAATCGTCGCTCCGATCATCGTCATCGGGCTGCCCCGCTCGGGCACGACGCATCTCGTCAACCTCATCGCGGCCGACACGCGCCTGCGTTCGCTCCCCTACTGGGAGAGCCGCGAACCGTGCCCGCAACCCGGCGACGGCGTCGGGCGCGACGGCGTCGATCCGCGCTACGCGCGTTGCGAACGCGAGTACGAGGCCCAGATCGCGATGGTGCCCCTGCTCCGTGCGATGCACCACCAATACCCGAGCGCGATCGAGGAAGAGATCGAGCTCGAAGATCTCGACTTCGCTTCGTACACGCTCGAATGGTTGGCGCGCGTGCCGGCATGGCGCGACTTCTATCTCGGGCTCGACCAAGCGCGCGCACTACGCGTACATGAAGAAGGTGCTGCAGGTGTGCACGTACTTCCGCGGCCCAACGCGCTGGGTCTTGAAGTCACCCCAGCATCTCGAACAGATTCCGGCGTTGCTGGCGACATTCCCGAACGCGACCTTCGCGGTCACGCATCGCGACCCGGTTTCGGTGCTGCAGTCGGCCGTCACGATGCTCGCGTACGGCGACCGTATGCGCCGCACGACAATCGAACCGGAAGCACTCGCTGCCTATTGGGTCGACCGGATCGGTCGTTTGCTCGATGCCTGCACGCGCGATCGCGACCTGCTGCCCGCGGCCCGCAGCATCGACGTGCTCTTCGACGAGTTCATGGACGACGACGTCGCGATGGTCGAGCGCATCTACGCGCAGAACTCGCTGGAACTGACCGGTCCGGCGAGAAAGCAGATCGCCGCGTTCCTCGCAGATCATCAACGCGGCATGCACGGCACGATCGCGTACGACTTGCGGGGCGACTTCGGTCTCGATCCGGCCGACGTCCGCGCCCGTTTCGCCGGGTACGTGGAGCGCTTCGACGTGACAACGGAGGTCGAATGAGTGCGGTGACGTTCGACTTTTCAGCGCGCCACGTCCTCGTCACCGGCGGGACCTCGGGCATCGGGCTCGCGATCGCGCGCGCGTTCGAGACCGCTCGTGCGCGCGTCACGATCACCGGCCGCCGCGCCGCTGCATCCGAGTACGACGTCGATCTCTCGCCGTTTTCGTATCACCAGTGCCGCATGAGCGAATCCGCCGACATCGAACGCCTCGCCGGCGGCATCGACGAACTCGACGTCCTCGTCAACAACGCGGGCGAAAACCTTCCGGGCGGAAAGAGCGAGTGGGATCCGGAAGTCTTCGAAGCTGCGGTCACAGCAAACCTGTTCGGCGCGTTCCGGCTCACGACGACGCTCCGCCCGCTGCTTGCCGCGAGCACAAACGCGGCGGTCGTCAATCTCGCGTCGATGTCGTCGTACTTCGGGATGGAGATCGTGCCCGGATACGGCGCGGCCAAAGCCGCCATCGTGCAGATGACGAAGACGCTCGCGGTGTCATGGGCGCGCGACGGCATTCGCGTCAACGCAGTCGCACCCGGAATCGTCGAGACGAACATGACGGCACCGATGCTCGGCATCGACGCGATGACCGCGCCGTTGATGGCGCGTACGCCGATGGCGCGCTTCGCGTCGCCCGAAGAGGTCGCACCCGTCGTGCTCTTTCTCGCGAGCCCGGGTGCGAGCTACATCACCGGCCAAACGCTGCCTGTCGACGGCGGCTTCTCCGTAATGGGCTAGTCCCGCCACGGCATGAGCGACATCATCATCCCGTCGGGGTCTTCGACCAGTTCCGCGTAGAGACCGACCTGGTTCCACGTGTCGACGTAACAAAACCGCAAGCTGCCGAACGTGCTGCCCATCAAGCGCGGGCAGCCGCATTGCTCGGCGAGCGCGACGATCTCGTCGAGGTCGTCGACCAGATAGCCGGCGTGATGAAGGCCGGGACCGTTCGCCGCGAGGAACTCGGCGTGCAGGCCCGGTCCGCGCACCGGTTGAATCAGCTCGATTTGCGAGTTGCCGCTGCGCGCGAAGCCGATCGCGAGCGCGGCCGTGATGCGTTCGCCGCGCAGGTCGTACTGCAAATCGGTCGCCGGGAGCTCGGCGAATTCCGAACAGCCGAGCGACGATCGCATTGCCTCTTCGGTCGCGGCCAAGTCGGCGACCACCCATGCCTGCTGGAACAACCCCGGTGTGATGCGACCGAAGAGCGGCCCGACGTCTGCCACGGCCCTCATCCTCGCAAAGTCCCGGCATCACGATCCATTGCGGCGGTCGCAAGCTACGCAAACGCGTGATTGGATCCTGAGGCCCGAGCGCGTAGCGTGCGCGGCATGCCGACATACCGCATGGTCTATGGGGACGACGCCGAGGTCAGGGACGAGACCCTCCGCGACGTCGATGTGGAACGTGAAGACGGATGGGTCGTGTTCTTTCGTGGGAAGGAAGCGGTTCTCCGCGTACAAGAAGCGCACGTAAAGTCGCTCGACATCGTGAGCGACGAGTCCTGACGCCCCGTTAGGAAGTCTCGGCCGCGATCCCGGCAATGACGGCGACCCCGCGCAACGCGTCCGTTTCGGGAGCCGAGAGACCATGGCGATCGGCAAGAAACTCAGGTGTGTTGTAGCTCACGAACACCTCGCCGGGACCGCGTTCCCAGATCAAGAGCTTCAACGGCAGATCGAGCGCGAGTTCGGGATGCGCAAGCATCAACGGCGTGCCGTGCAACGGACTCCCGAAGATCACCAGCTTGGTCTCAGGCATCGTCAGCCCGACCTCGGCCGCCTCACCGCTGTGGTCGACGACCGAAAAGATCGTGAGTTGCCGCGCTTCGATTTCGGCAACGACCCGGCGCAGCACCTGTTCCACCGGTTGCCGGCACGGAAGCGTTGTTATCCCTGCCTGCTCCACCCGGCGAGCGTAAGGAACACGATCGCGGCTCGAATCCCGGAAGTGCTTAGTCGTTCGCGATGGCGCCCGCGAGCGCACGCCGCGAGGTGATGCCGAGTTTTCGGTACACCTTGCGCAAGTGGTACTCGACCGTGCTGGCGCTGATGAACAATTGCGCTGCGATCTCGGGGTTCGTACCTCCGGCCGCGGCCAGCGCGGCAATCTGGCTCTCTTGCGGCGTCAAGTCGTCACGAGTTTCGTCAACCCGCTTGCGCGCGGTTTCTCCAGTTGCAAGCAGCTCGACTCGGGCGCGTTCGGCGAACGCAGTGGCGCCCTGTTCGGTGAACAGATCGAGTGCGAGCCGGAGGAATTCGCGCGCGTCTCGACGCCGTTTCTGGCGCCGGAGCCACTCGCCGTAAAGCAGCTGGGCACGCGCGAGATGGAGCATGCCGCCGTTCTCGCGCAGGCAATCGATCGACTCCTGATACTGCGACTCCGCCTCGGAGCCCGCGGCGAGCAGCGCGCGCGACCGCGCCAAAAGACCCCGCTCGTAGGGCATTTTCGTGGCCACCGCGAGTTCCTCGAGCCAGTCGAGAAATTCGCGGGCGTCGTCGGGTTCGCCCGCCCGCACGCGCGCCTCGACCGCGTCGGAGCAGATCAACGCGCTCTCGGCGATGTCGTCCTTCCAGCCGTCGGTGACTGCGTTGGTCGCGGCGCGGTAGTTGCCGAGTGAGAGCTCGAGCGTCCCGATCCCGACGGCGGAGAGCGACGCGCTCCACCCCAGCTGACGTTCGCGGGCGTTCGCTTGAATGAAGGCCGCCGCGGCGCGAGCGCGTTCCTCGTCGCCCCGCCACGTGAGCACGAGCATCTCGCCGATCGTTCCCGAGTTGTAGATCGACCGCACCTGTTGCAGCACCGCCTCTTCGGCGAAACAGGTATCGGCGCGTGCGAGCGTGCCGGCGCGCAGTTCGAGCAATCCGACGTAGTGCAGCGCCTCGCCGAGGTGATTCAAGGCACCCATCGCGCGCGAAAGCGCGATGTATTCGTTGCCGAGTTTGAATCCGGCTACGTGGTCGCCGACTGCATAGGCCGCCCAAAGGCCGAACGACATGCGTCTCGGTATTTCCCGCATCGCGGGATCGATGAGGATCGCGTCGAGGGCACGACGCAGCACCGGCGCCGCCATTGCCGGACCGGACAAGTAGTACTCCGCGAGACCGTCGAGCACGAGATCGGTCGACGTCGGCGCTTCGCCGTCGGGGAGCGGCATCGATTTGGCCGCGCGCGCAACGTCTTGTACGCCGGCCGCCGACCATTTCCCGAACCACACGGACATCAAGAGCGCGTCGAGCACCGTCTCGCGCGCCTCACGCACGTCGTACGCGTGCAGCGCGTTGGCCGCTTCGAGCATGATCGCGGGTGACTGTCCACCTTTGCCGAGCGCGAAGTCGATGCCGCCTTCCAGCCGGCGGGCCTGGGCGTTGACGAACGCATCGTTCAACATCGGTTTCGCAAGGTCGAGCGTCGCCCGGGCGTTGATCGGCTGGCCCGCGGTGAGATCGGCAGCCGCGGCGCGCAGGAAACGAATGCCACGCGCGGTCGGGTCGGGCGTGAGCTGCGCGGCGCGCGTCAACAACGCAGCCGTCGACGCGAATCCGCCCTGGTGGCTGGCACGATCGGCGGCGGCGTCGAGCTCGGCGGCGACCTCTTCGTCGGGTGCCAGCGTCGCGGCGGCGCGGTGCCACGCGTGCCGGTCGGGATCGAGCGCGATTTCGGTTGCTTCCGCGAGTGCGGCATGCGTGCGCCGGCGCTCGCTGTCCTTCGCTCCGTGGTAGATCGCCTCGCGAATCAGAGGATGGCGAAAACTGATCGGCGGCCCGAAGTTCACAAGGTCGGCCGCTTCGGCTTCTTTCGCCGCGTCTTCGTCGAAATCCAGTGCCGCACCCACGCGCCAAAGCAGGACCGGATTGCCCGTGGGATCGGCAGCTGCCGCGAGCAAGAGCCGTTGGGTGGGTGGCGGAAGCGCGCGCACTTGGCGCATGAAGCGCGTCTCGAGTTGGCGGTCGAACGCAAGCGGCTGCGGGAGCAACGCCGCACCGGGCGACGCGCGTTGTGTCAGTTCGCGAGTGAGTTCGACGATCGCGAGCGGGTTGCCGCGCGCGTCGGCAAGCACGCGGGTTCGCATGTCGTCGTCGACCGGACCGCCGACGACTGCTTCCATGAGTTCGACGCATGCGCGCCGCGTCAGCGGACCGACTTCGAGTGCGGGCAGCCCGTCGACCGCGAGTTCGCGCTCGGTTGGCAACCGAACGCCAATCAGCACACCGATTCGGTCCGCGTAGAGACGGCGCACGACGAACGCGACCACGCTCTCACTCTCTTGATCGAGCCACTGGGCATCGTCGATCAACAGGAGCAGGCCGCGCTTGGTGGCCGCGGTGGCCAGCAGCGTCAGCGTCGCGAGCCCGACGAGAAATCGGTCGGCCGCGACCCCGTCACCCAAACCGAACGCCGCACGCAGCGCGTTGGCCTGCGGCTCCGGCAGCGACGCGACGTCCTCGAGGAACGGCAGCAACAGCTGATGCAGCGCCGCGAAGCGGAGGCTCATCTCCGATTCGATACCGATCACGCGCAGCACATCGAGGTCGTCGGCACCGGCGACGACGTCGTCGAGCAACGCCGTCTTCCCGATCCCGGCTTCGCCCCGCACAACCAGCGCGGCGCTCATGCCGGCGCGCACCGAAACGAGCACGTCGGCGAGCGCCTGGCGTTCTTCAACCCGCCCGACCAGCTCGATCGCGCACCCGTCCATCGTTTTATTGTTGGCGCCTGCATCGACACGCGCAATGGTGCGTTTTGGCCGCGGACGCCGAGTTCGCGCGCTGAGCAGTTCCGGAGCCGCGGCCCGAAGTCCGCCGGGCCGACTACGTGATCGCGGGATTCGAACCCGACGGTCGGCACGCGAGGCTGCCGACCATGTGGAAACGCCGCACCGCACGCACTTCCGAACCGGTCGAGACCGCTGCCTTCTGTGAATGGGTGGCGAGCCTCCCCTACGTGACCCAGCGCGCTCACGGGTTCTCGTCGACCGTTTCGATCTTCGATATCGACTGCGCACCACTCGAACGGCGCATTACCTGGCTGATGGTCGACGGCGCGCCGGCCGTCGCCCGCGCGCCGGCGCGCATTTCGACGCTGCTTCCGCGGATGGTTGCCCGAGCGGCCGAACGATCGGGCCTTGGATGCTGCACCGCGCCTCGGCTCCCCGACCACGTCCTGTTCAGCGTCGACCCGCTCGCGCATCCGCGCGACGTCGAGTCCCTCGTGCTCGCTGCGTACGGCGCAGCGATGTCGTGAGCGCGAGTCGACGGCTTCGCTTCGTGAGGTGAAACTATGAAGGTGAGCGAATTCCTCCACGCCCCGCTTCCGGTCAAAGGGCACATGCCTGGTTTCGCCGGCACCAACGACTGGCTGAACAGCAAGCCGTTGTCGCCTACCGACCTCCACGGCAAGGTCGTGCTCGTCGACTTCTGGACGTTTACGTGCATCAACTGGCTGCGGACGCTGCCGGCGCTGCGCGCGTGGAACGACGCGTATGCGAAGCACGGCCTGGTGACCATCGGTGTCCACACTCCGGAGTTCCAGGTCGAACACGACATCGCGAACGTGCGCCGCGCCGCGCGAGAGATGCGCGTCGAGTATCCGATCGCGATCGACAACGACTACGAGGTGTGGGACGCGTTCGCGAACCAGTACTGGCCCGCGATATATCTCGCCGACGCCGAGGGTCGCATTCGTCACACGCATTTCGGCGAAGGTGGTGAGGAACGGACCGAGCACGTCATCCGCCGGTTACTCACCGACGCGGGCGCAACCGGACTTCCCGAGAGTCCCGTCCCGTACACCGCCGAGGGCATCGAGATCCCCGGCGACTCCCACGACCTTCGTTCGGGCGAGACCTACGTGGGGCTCGCGCGGTCGACGGGCTTCGCGTCACCGGAAGGTGCGTCGTTCAACGAGTCGCGCGCGTACACGCTCCCGCCCCGCCTTTATCTCAACGAATGGGGGCTCGACGGCAACTGGACGATCGGTCGCGAGGAAGCTGTCACCAACGAACCCAACGGCCGCATCGCGTTTCGTTTTCACGCGCGCGACCTGAACCTCATTCTCGAACCGCCCGCATCGGGCACAAGCGCGCGCTTTCGCGTCACGATCGACGGTGAACCACCGCACGGCGCCCACGGTCTCGACGTTGACGAGAAGGGCGACGGCATCGTCAGCGAGACGCGCCTGCACCAGCTGATTCGCCAGCACGGGAGCATCACCGACCGGCAGTGTGAGATCGAGTTCCTGGATCCCGGCGTTTCGGCGCTTTGCTTTACCTTCGGCTAACCGAGAGGATGCTTCTGTGCACGTGTTGATTGCGAGCGATGGCTCGCGCGCCGCGATCGCGGCCGTTGCCGACGCGATCGCGCAGCTTGCGCCGCCCGAACACGTGACGCTGCTCACCGTGCTGAACGACTTGCCCGTCGAGGACTACGACGAGTTCGACGAACCGCTTCCTTCGCCCGAAACACAGCGGCGATCGTGGGACAACGCGATCAAGGAAGCGAATTACGAACTCGAACGCGCGGCCGCGACGCTCGCGGCCGGTCACGTCGAGACCCGGGTCGAAGCCGGCGACGTCGCGCCCACGATCTGCACGGTTGCGCGTGAGATCAACGCCGACGTCATCGTGATCGGCGCGCAGATGGGCGGGCGCGTTCGGCGCCGATTCCGCACCTCGGTCGCCGAACGCATCGTTCGGGACGCGCCGTGCGCGGTGCTGATCGCGCAAGGAAAGCGAGATGACGATGGCACATGACACCGAGGCCTTCGTACTGGGTGGCGCGCGCACGCCGATCGGACGCTACGGCGGTTCGCTCGCACGCGTGCGCACCGACGACCTCCTCGCGTTTGCGATGCGCCACGCGGTGGAGCGGGTCGGCATCGAGCCCGGCGTGATTGAAGACATCGCGGCCGGCGTCGTGAACGTCGCGCACGAAGGAATGGGCGACATCGGCCGTTGGGCCGCACTCGCCGCCGGTTTCCCCGACGACGTTCCCGCGTACACGATCAATCGTTTCTGCGCTTCGTCGCTGACCGGGACCGCGAACATCGTGAACGCCATCAAAGTCGGTGAGATGGGTGTCGGGATGGCGGCCGGCGTCGAGTCGATGAGCCGGTCGGGCTGGGCGTGGATGAAGAACGAAGAGCCCTTCGGACCGCGCGGGCCGCAGTTCTTGCTCGACACGATGTGGGCGGGCGCGGGCGGCCCACCGAATCCGCAGCTCCTCGCGCGCAACGCGTACATCGCGATGATCGAAACCGCGCAGAAGCTCGCCGACATCTACGAACTCACGCGCGAAGAGATCGACGCGTTTGCGCTCCGGTCGCATCGACACGCGGCCGCGGCCCAAGCGAGCGGCCGCCTCGCGCGCGAGATCGCCCCGATCGACGTTCCCGCCGAGCGCCACACGACCCGTCGCTTCGAACACGACGAGTTCATTCGCCCCGACGCATCGCTCGAAGCCCTTGCGAAGTTGCCGGCCCAACCGAACACGACGCAAATGACAGCCGGGAACTCATCCCCACTTTCGGACGGCGCGAGCGCGGTCGTGCTCGCGAATGAAGCCCGCGCCGGCGCGCTCGGCGCAGCACCGATGGCGCGCGTGCTCGCGTCGGCGACGGTCGCCGTCGACCCGACGATCATGGGTATCGCGCCCGCGTACGCGATCCCGAAGGCGCTGGCGCGTGCCGGGGTCGAACCGGAAGACGTCGATGTGTACGAGATCCACGAAGCATTCGCAGCGCAAGCGCTCGCGGTGTTGCGCGAATTCCCGAAACAGACCGGCTACACGATCCCTGACGAAAAGCTGAATCCCAACGGTGGCGCAGTCGCGCTCGGCCATCCGTTCGGCGATTCGGGGACGCGGTTGGTGTTGTCGCTGGCGACCGAACTTGCGGTCACCGGCAAGCGGTACGGCGTGATCGGCGTGTGCGTCGGCTCGGGCCAGGGCGTCGCGCTCGTGCTCGAGCGCGTGGCGTAACTCGCCTTATCCGTAAACGACCCGGGTGACCCATTCGGCAACGAGCGCGGGCTTGTCTTCGCCGTCGATCTCGACGGTGAAGCTCCGCGTCAGGTCGATCGCGCTGCCCTTGAGCTCGACGTTCGTGGTCACACCCCGGGCGCGGATACGCGATCCAACCTTCACCGGATTCACGAAGCGCACCTTGTTGAAGCCGTAGTTGATGCCCATCAACATGCCCGCGTACTTCGCCGGGTCGGGAGCCGCCGAACTCGCTCCTTGCGAGAGGTGCGTAAGCATCGACAGCGTCAAGAAGCCGTGCGCGATGGTGGTGCCGAACGGGGTTGCCTTCGCGCGCTCCGGGTCGACGTGAATGAACTGGTGGTCGTGGGTGACGTCGGCGAACTGGTTGATTTGGTCCTGGGTGACCTCGAACCAGTCGCCGGTTCCTTCGTCGTTGCCGATATCGGCCTGAAACAGGGGGAACGCCTTCTCGGCAGCTTCGCTCATGCGGCGACCTTAGAGCAGCGCCCGGCTATCCGAAACTACGCGGGCGCGGGATGCGACCACTCGTTCATGGGGCGCAACCTCTGCGTGTCATCACACGACTGGAGCCGCACATGACCGTTACACCCTCGACCTCAGGACCGAACGTCGTCCTCGTGCACGGCGCCTTCGGCGACGCGTCCGGCTGGGCGGGCGTCATCAACGAACTCTGCGCGGCGGGCGTCAACGTCGTTGCACCGCCGAACCTGCTGCGCGGGCTGATCTCCGACGCCGCCTACATCACGAGCTTCCTCAAGCAGCTCGGCGGCCGCAACATCCTCGTCGGCCACTCCTACGGTGGCGCGGTGATCACGCAGTCGGGCGCCGACGCCGGCAACGTTGTCGGGCTCGTGTACGTGAACGCGTTCGGCCCCGACGCCAAGGAATCGCTCGGCGCGATCGGTGATCGTTACGCCGACCGTGGGCTGGGCGCGGCGCTGCGTCCGCTCACCTACCCGACCGACGGTCAGCCCGGCACTGAGCTGTACGTCGACCACGACGCGTTCCACGAAGTGATCTGTGCCGACGTGTCCGCCGAGACGGCGCGCGTGCTCGCGCTGACGCAACGGCCCGTCGCAGCGTCGGTCTTCCAGGAAGAGCTCACGTCGACACCCGCGTGGAAGACGTTGCCCTCGTGGGCCGTCATCTCGACCGGTGACCACGCGATCAACCCCGATGCGGAGCGCGACATGGCGAAACGCGCGAACGCCGAGTATGTCGAGACCAACGGCGCCCACTTCATCATGGTTTCGCAACCGTCGACCGTCGCCGAACAGATTCTGCGCGCCGTGAAGGCAACGAGCTAAGACGACGCGATGACAGATCCGACGTTCGCGCAGGACATCAAGCCGTTGTTCCGCGAGAAAGACCGCGACTCGATGACCTTCATGTTCGACCTCTGGTCGTACGACGACGTGCGCAAGAACGCGCCGGCGATCCTCACGATCGTGAAGGAAGGCCGCATGCCGTGTGACGGCCCATGGCCCGACGATCGCGTCGATCTCTTCGAACGTTGGACCGAAACCGGCATGAACGCGTGACGATCCCGAAAGGAGATCGCGAATGAGTTCCGTATCCAGCGTTACGCCTGAAGGCCCCGGTTCGGTGACCTGAGCGCCGGCGCAACGCCTCGCGTTTGGACGTTTCGCGCCCCTATAGGGGCGCGAAACGTCCAAACCCCGCGGTTTCGAGCGATCAGCCGGTGAGCGCGAGCTCGCGTTCGTCGGCCAGCGCGCGCAGCTTGTCGGAGCTCGCGGCCAGCAGCCGCGAGACCTGCATCTGGCTCACGCCGATCTCACGCGCGATCGCGGTCTGCGAGAGGTCGGCGTAGTAACGCATCTTGACGATGCGGCGCTTGCGTTCGTCGAGTCCGGCGAGCAGCTCGTCGACGAGCACGCGGTCGTCGGCCGCGTTGATGTCGTGCTGCGCCGGGATTTGCGCCGCTCCTGATTCGTCGATGCTCCGGCCTTCGTAACGCCGGTACGCGTGCATCACCGTTTGCGCTTCCTCGACCTCATCGCGCGTCCAGCCGCCTGCATCGGCAAGTTCGTCAACCGTCGGTTGGCGCCCGCAGGCGTTGGTCAACTGCTCCGACGTCGCGACGACGTGCAGCGCGCGCTCTCCGACGGAACGCGGCGGGCGCACGATCCACGTGTGGTCGCGGAGGTGCCGCTTCAACGTGCCGGCGATCGTCGGCGCCGCGAATGTCGAGAATGTGACGCCCCGCTCGGGGTCGAAGCGTTCGACCGCACGCGTCAGACCGATCAACGCAACCTGACGCAGGTCGTCGCGTTCTTCGCCGCGGCCCTCGAAACGGCGCGCGATCGAATAGGCGAGACCGAGGTGCGCTTCGACCAGCTTGTCGCGCAAGCGGCTGTCGCCGGTTGCACGAAATTCGTCGAAAACGGCGGTCATGGAACGGCGCTCGGACATGAGACTCACGCTTTCATGTGGGGGCGTTACCGGACATCACGCGAACACGTGTGCATCGACGACGGTACGCACATGCCCCTTTCGTCGAATCCCCGGCTCGCGTAGTTCGCCCCGCCGGAACGCCAAAACACGAAACTACGCGTCTGAGGGATGCGACACCGCTTGACTTGGGCGCAACATGAGGGCACCACAGCGAGGAGGACCCCCGTGACGAACACGACGACAACGAAGCCGCGGAGCACCAGCACGGCCGACACCAGCATCCGACCGTTTCGCGTGCACTTCGCCGACGAGGACCTCGCCGAGCTGCGCCGCCGTATTGCCGCGGCGCGTTTGCCGCATCGCGAGCTCGTCGAGGACCGGTCGCAAGGCGTGCAACTGGCGACCGTCGAGGCGCTCGCACGGTATTGGACGACGGAATACGACTGGCGGCGCTGCGAAGAACAACTGAACGCCCTGCCGCAGTTCGTCACCGAGATCGACGGCGTCGACATTCACTTCATTCACGTGAAGTCGCAACACCCGAACGCACTGCCGTTGATCATGACGCACGGCTGGCCCGGCTCGGTGATCGAACTGCTCGGCTCGATCGGCCCGCTCACCGATCCCACTGCACACGGCGGCCGCGCCGAAGACGCGTTCGATCTCGTGCTGCCCTCGATGCCCGGCTACGGCTTCTCGAGCGAACCGGCTGAGACCGGTTGGGCGACGCCGCGCATCGCGAAAGCCTGGGACGAACTCATGGGCCGACTCGGCTACACGCGTTACGTCGCCCAGGGCGGCGACCAAGGCGCGGCCGTGACCGACGACCTCGGCCACCTCGCACCCAAGGGACTCGTCGGAATCCACATGAACTTGCTGCGCGCCGCGCTCGGGCCGGTGAGTCTCGCGTCGGCGAATCCGACCGACGAGGAGAAGGTCGCGCTCGCGGGGCTGGCGACGTTCAACACGAGTGGACGCGGTTACTTCCTCGAGCAGGCGACGCGCCCGCAAACGATCGGGTACGCACTGCTGGATTCACCGCTTGCAATGGCGGCGTGGATTCTCGATCACGACACCGACAGCTACGAGAAGATCGCGCGTGCGTTCGTCGACGGAACTCCGACGGGCGGCCTCACACGCGATCACGTGCTCGACAACATCACGATGTACTGGCTCACCGGAACCGGCGCATCGGCGGCGCGTTCCTACTGGGAAGGAGCGCAAGCCGGCGCGCGCGCGAAGGGGCAGACGCCGACCCCGGTGCAAGTGCCCGTTGGCTTTACGCAGTTCCCGGGCGAGATCTTCCTGCCGCCGCGCAGTTGGGTCGAGAAGCTGTATCCGCACGTCACGTACTACAACAAGGCCGCCCGGGGCGGACACTTCGCGGCATGGGAAGAGCCGGAACTCTTCGCCGAGGAACTGCGGGCCGCGTTCGCGGCCGTGCGCTAACAGCGCACGGCCGCCGCAACGCGCCCAGAGAACGCTAGAGAACGTCGACGCGGTCGACGACCTTCTGGACACCGGGCGCGTCCCACGCGGTCGACTCGGCTTCGTCGCGCGTGGTCCACGAGTCGGCGGTGCCGTCGAGGTACACCGTCGAGCCGACGTTCGACACGGTGATGCGCGTGTCGTCGATGATTGCGTTGCGCTTGAACGCCTTGTTGATGCGGTCGGCGATGTCGCTCGGAATCGGTTCACTCGAGATGCCGATGTTGTCGGTCATGCCGAGCACACCGTCGACCTTGCGCACCGCGTGTTCGGCTGCTTGGCGTTCGAAGTGGTGACGCACTTGGCCGCTCAATGTGACATAGCCCTCGAGCACGTCGGCGCTTACGGCTCCCTTCGGGACGAACTTGTCGCCGTCGAGTGCGTTCGCTGCGGCCACTGCGATTTCAGCGTCAGTGACGGCATCACCAACGAGGCCCACGAGGATCTGGTTGTCGATGCCCTTCACACCTCGGACCTTGGAGGCGTCGTCGCATGCACGCTCGACTTGCAAGAGGGTCGGTACCGATCCGGTGAGCGTTACTGTGCCGTCGTCGGCTTTGACGACGATGCGCGTGGCGTCGACTTGCGGATCCCATTCGAGCTCGTCTTTCACGTCGTGTTCCAGGAGGTTGTTCGGCTTGTGCATGGCGGAGCTGTCCTTTTCTCGTCAGGGTTTCGGGAACCCCAAACGATGGACGCCACGAAAGCCGCCAACATCACGCGAGCACGTGAAAGCACTTCAGGAAAGTTGCGGACTCCCGACGCGCTTGGGGAGCGCGTCTTTCAAACCGCGGCGCGACGTGATGCCGAGCTTGGTGAACACCTTGCCGAGGTGCCATTCCACCGTGCGGGAACTGATGTAGAGCTCGGCCGCGATCTCGGGGTTGGAGCGACCGTCGCGGGCGAGCCGCGCGATGTGTTCTTCTTGTGGTGTCAGCTCGCTCCGCGTGTCGTCTTGACGCTTGCGGACGTGCTCGCCCGTCGCCGCGAGCTCCAAGCGCGCTCGTTCCGCAAAGCCATCCGCACCGATCAACACGAACATCTCGTGGGCGGTACGCAAGTGTTCGCGGGCGTCGACGCGACGATGCTCCCGGCGTAGCCATTCGCCGTAAAGCAAATGGGCACGGGCCAGTTCGGTTCGAATGCGGGTGCGGCCGAGTCGTTCGATGGCTTCTCGATAGAGGCCGTCGGCGACGTCGCCGACGGCCAGCAACGCCCGCGAACGGGCGGCAACACCGAGCCCCCAGTCGCCGCTCTCAGGTTGTACCGCGTCGAGAAATTCGCGGAGCGCGTTGGCGGCCTCGTCGGACTGCCGGCATCGCACCGCCGCTTCGATACGTTCGGGAAGCATCCACGTCGAGATGTAGAGCCCCGGGGTCTCGCGGCTTGCAGGCGACGCGGCGCGAAGTGCCTCTGCGTACTGGCCCGAGCCGTTGTTCAAGATCGCGGAGGTCCAGCGCGCAAGGTCGACGCCGAGGCCTTCGCCTCGTTCGATCGAATCGGAGATGGTCGTCGCGATCAACGTCGTCGCGTCCTCGATACGCCCTTGGTACGCGGCAAGCAACATTGCTCCGTACGGCGCGATCTTGGTGCCGGTCGCCTGTTTGAGCGCGTTGTCTTCTTCGACCAACGCGGTTGCGGTCTCGAAGTCACCGGCCCACACCGCGATCATCGCGTGACCGTTCAACGCAACCGACAACAGCGCGAGCGCACCGACGTCGCGCGCGTACCTCACTTGGCGGCCGCTTGTTTCGCTCCAACTGTCGAAGTCCCAAAGCGTCACCGCGGCCGACGACGCGAGCACACCCCAATGCAACCAATCGGCGAGAGCCGCATCACCCTTGACGAGAGCGTCTACAGCGCCGCGCAAGACGGGCGCGGCGGCCGCGCGGCCTTCGGTAATCAAGATCGCGAAGCCGTCGAGCAAGTCGTCGAACGGTCCCATCGGTTTCGGAGGCCGCGGCGCGGCCTTCGCCGCCCGCGAAACCTCGACGAGGTTGCCGGCTTTGTTTGCGAGATGGCCGGCGAAGAGCGCAGCCCCCCACGCGTCGAGATAGGTCTGGCGCGCGAGAACGATGTCGAGCGGTTCGAGACGCGCCGCTGCCTTCAAGAGTTGAAAGGGCGCTTCGCTTCCCGCGCTCGCAGCTGACGCGACCAGACCGCGCAACAACTCGATACGGGCGCGCGTCAATTCCTGCGTTGATTCGAACTCGGCTGCAGTCAACAGCGTCGACGCTTCGTCGAAGACGCCCGCTTGCAGTTTCGACTGCGCCGCCGCGAGCCGCCGTTCGACGCGTGCCGCGCCGTCGGGTGTGAGCAGCGCCGACCGTTCCAACAATGCGGCTGCCGCGGCCAAGCCGCCCCGCGTTTGCGCCCGCCCCGCGCAAAGCTCGAGTTCGGCGGCGATCGCCTCGTCGGGTTCGGAGGCCGCGTGGGCGCGATGCCACGCGCGCCGATCGGGATCGGTTTCGGCGTCGATCACATCCGCGAGCGCGCGATGCGCGGCTTGGCGGTCGGCTTCGGACGCGGCGCGGTATGCCGCCGATCGCACGAGCGGGTGACGGAAGCTCACGCGGACGCCGATTTCGAGGAGTTGTTCGTTCGCGGCGGCGCGCGCCGCATCCGGATGAATGCCGAGCGCATCGGCGGCGCGCCGCACCGTTGTCGCGTCTCCGACCGAGTCGGCCGCGGCCAACAGCATCAGTTGTTGCGCGGGCGCGGGCAGCGTGCGTATCCGTTTCACATAGTGGTCTTCGAGCTGCTCGGTAAGGCCGCCCGCGATCGGAAGGCCGAAACCACCTGCAAGTTCGGCGTGGGTCATGCCGCGCGTGGAGCTCGAGCAACGCGAGCGGGTTGCCGCGCGTATCACTCACGATCCGATCGCGCACACGTTCATCGAGCCGGCCCGGCACGGCGGTGGAGAGCAACGCGCGTGCGTCGTCTTGCGACAGCCCTTCGACGAGCAGCTCCGGCAGACCGGTGAACGCGCCGGCGGCGCGCCACTCGCGCACGGCGACGATCATTCCCACCGACTCCGCCACCAACCGCCGCGCGACGAACCCCAGCACTTGGTGCGACGCGTCGTCGAGCCATTGCGCGTCGTCGATCAGGACGACGAGCGCGCGTTCTTCCGCGACCTGCGCGATCAACGTCAGTGTGGCGAGGCCGACGAGAAACGGATCGGGTGCGTTTCCGTAGGAAATCCCGAAGGCGGTGGCGAGTGCGTCACGTTGCGGTTCGGGCAAGGCGTCGAGGGCGTCGAGCATGGGCGCGCACAGCTGATGCAGGGCCGCGTACGCCAACTCCATTTCTGACTCGACGCCGCTGATCTCCGCGACACGAACCTCCGGGGCCGCGCACTCGGCGGCGTAGCGCAGCAACGCCGATTTGCCCACGCCCGCTTCGCCACGAATTACGAGCGTCTCGCTGTGACCGGCCCGAACTTCGCGCAGCAGCCGGTCGAGCACCGCACGTTCGTCTTGACGACCGCGCAGCGCCGCGACGGACTCCCCGGCCATGTCGAAAAACTAGTAGCGAATGACGCAATCCGACAGAGCCTCACGTAACGCGCGTCGAGCCGCGCGTGCCGCCGTTCAGGATGCGAACGCGCTTCCTCAGGTATGCCTAGGGAGATGACGCGCTTCTACGCGTGCACCCCAGTGTGCGCATTCGACACACGGGGGCCCGGGACCAGTGACCGGCCCGGGTGCGACCGGAACCCCGTGCTGTCAACGTAAGGAGCACATTCCGATCGTTCTTTTCGAGGAGGGCACGATGCTCCGCCGCCGTGAGTCCCGGTCCGCGCCGCCGACAACCGTCGCACCGGCGTTCGCGGACTTCCACGAGTGGGTGTTGAGCCTGCCCTGGGTGGTCGAACGGCCGTACAGCGTCGGCACTCCGGGCGTCCGGTGCTTCGCGGTCGAGTGTGAACCCCTTGCCCGGCACCAGCTCTGGCTGATCACCGGAATCCAACGGCAGCTCGACATGGCCGGCATCGGCCTCGCCGTCATCATTCCGAAAACAGTTGCGAACGAACTCGAAGCCGCCGACCGCGCCCAGGTCTTGGCGCCGATGGCCGGCCGCAACGTTCTCGTCACCCTGCACGGGGCCGCAATGGGCAGCCGCCAGGACCTCGAAGCGGTGGTGCTGACCGCCTACGGCTGCGCGCTGGCGTGAGTGCGAAGAACTGCGATGCAAAACGACACCGGGAGGACGAAATGACCAATGTTGACCTCGAGACGCGTGGCACGCGCCGGCGCCGGCCCGCGATCGGATGGACGAGCCTGACCGAATCGGAACGGGCGCTGGCCGTATTGATTTCCGAAGGCATGACAAATCGCCAGGCGGCCGAACGGCTCTACATCTCGCGCCACACCGTCGACGCGCACTTGCGGCACATCTTCGCCAAGTTGGGCATCAACTCGCGCGTGGGTTTGGCGCGACTCGTCGCCGTCCACATGTACGCCGGTGCGGACACGCTGTAGGGCATCGAGCGGAGAGCTTTACAGGCCGTGACCTGCGGTGCGCTTGGCGTGACATCAGGTCCCTTGACTAAACCTGACCGCGTCGTCGAGGAGGACGCTGATGTCGAGGTCGCGGCCGAGGATCACACGCACCGCACTGTTTGCGATCGCGATGAGCATCGCGCTCGTCGTAACCGCCCTGTCAGCAGCACAGGCCTCCGCCGGCCCGTCGACGTTCACGGCGGTCGGGAGTGCCGAGCAGGTTTACGTCACGGGTCTCGCACCGAACGCGTCGGCGTCGCTCGTGACGCACTCTGGAAAGACGCTTTACACGCAGAACGCCGACCCGCTGGGCGGCTTGCTGTTCCGCGAAGTGCCGCCCGGAATGGGCTATCGCGTGCGCCGAAACTCCGACGGAACCGAATCCGGTCAGATCACCGTGCACTCGGACGCGGCCATGCCGTGGCACACGGACTTCTACACGCAACCGATCGCCGACACGGGTTACCAGTACCTCACGACGCGCGACGGAACGCAGCTCGCGGTTGACGTTCACCTGCCGATCAACGGCGCGACTGCTCCCTACCCGACCTTGGTCGAGTACGCGGGCTACGGCTACGCCGATCCGAACGGACCCGACAGCGGAATTTCGCTGCTCGCGAACGTCATGGGCTTCGCAGTCGTCGACGTCAACATGCGCGGCACCGGCTGCTCCGGCGGTGCGTTCGACTACTTCGAGAAGTTGCAAGACCTCGACGGCTACGACGTCATCGAAACGGTCGCGCACCAGCCGTGGGTGAAGAACCACAAGGTCGGCATGATGGGCATCTCCTACGGCGCCATCAGCCAGTTGTTTACCGCGCAACTCAACCCGCCGGATCTCGCGGCGATCTCTCCGCTGTCGACGATCGACGCAACCGCGAGCACGCTGTATCCCGGCGGCATTTTGAACACCGGCTTCGCACTGCAATGGGCGCAGGAGCGTATTCACGATGCCGAACCCGCCGGACCGAACACCGGGCAGTCGTGGGCATACAAGCGGATCCAAGCCGGCGACACGACGTGCGCGAACAACCAGGTGCTGCACGGTGAAGCCGCCGACCTCAACGCCAAGATCGCGGCCAACACGCATTACACCCCGGCCGTTGCCGACCCGCTCGACCCGGTGACGTTCGTGAAGAACATCAAGGCGCCGGTGTTCCTGGCTTGCCAGTGGCAGGACGAACAAACGGGCGGTCACTGCCCCGACCTCGTGCAGCATTTCACCGGGACGAACCAGAAGTGGTTCACGTTCACGAACGGCGTGCACGGCGATTCGCTCGACCCGGCGACGTTCAACCGCTGGTACGACTTCTTGGAGCTGTTCGTCGCGCAGCAAGCGCCGAAGACGAACGCGGCGTTCCCACGGTTTGCGGCGCCGATCGTCTATCAAACCGCGTTGGGTGTGCCGAGCGGCGACTCGATCACGCTGCCGCCGGATCCGATTCAATCGATTCCGACGTATAACGACGCGTTGGCCGCGTTCGAGAAGCTCCCGCGCGTGCGCGTGCTCTTCGACAACGGCGCCGGCCAATCGCCGACGAACAACGCGCAACCTGGCGATCCGTACGCGGGTTACGAGCAAGACTTCTCGACGCTTCCCATTCCGGGAACGATTGCGCGCACGTGGTTCTTCGGGCGCGGTGGCACCCTCACCGGCCTCCCGTCCTGGGTACCTTCGCGAAGCACGTTCACAGCGAACGCGAACGCGGTACCGCTCACCGACTACACCGGCGGCACCGGCTCGGGTGGCTTGTGGGGCAACGCTTCCCAGTGGACATGGAACTGGCAGCAGAACCCGAAAGGCACGTCAGCGTCGTACGTTTCCGCGCCCCTGACTGGGAACACGACGGTGATCGGCGGAGGCGCCGTCTACCTGTGGGTGAAGTCGTCGACACCCGATGTCGACCTGCAGGCGACGGTCAGCGAAGTGCGGCCCGACGGCAACGAGACCTTCGTGCAGAACGGTTGGTTGCGTGCGAGCGAACGCAAGCTCTCGTTCGGTTCGAACAACATGTTCAAGCAACCGAGCACGTACGTCGACCCGATCCCGACGTTCACGGCGTCCGACGCGGCTCCCATGCCGAAGGGCAGGTACGCGCTGGTGACAATTCCGTTGTACTTCGAAGGCCACGCGTATCGCGCGGGGTCGCGCATCCGGGTGACGATTGCAGCACCGAACGGCACGCAACCGGTGTGGTCGTTTGGGCAGACCGTTCCGTCGGGCACTGCGAAGGTGTCGATCACGTCTTCGTTGTTCGCGCCCTCGAGCCTGGTGCTCCCGGTCGTTCCCGGCGTGAGCGTTCCGACGCCGCTTCCGTCGTGTTCGAGCTTGCGCAACGAACCGTGCCGGACGTACGTGCGGTAAGTCAGCGCTCGTCGTCGCCGGGGGGCTCGGCCGTAAACCGTTCGGCGCGCTGAAGGAGCTCGTCGTGATCGTCGAGGTATTCGGGAACGAACTCGCGCCACGAACGCGGCTGCTCCCCTGCGATCTGGCGAACGATCTCGGCCAGGAACCACAGCCAGAACGCGCGCATTTCGTCGGTCGGGGGCGGCGTCAACAGGTCGCCCGAGCGGCAGTACGCGTCGACCTCGAGGAGTACCGGCGCCATCGCGACCGTGTCTTCCAACAACGTTTCGGGCACGTACAACGTGAAGTCCATGAACTCCTGGTTGCGCGCGAATCCGGCGTCGACGGCCGCATCAGCCTCCGGATTGAGCCCGCCGTAGCGTTCGTTGTGTTGCCGTGCGATCTCGAGGAGACGCGCCGGCACGTCGGCCCCGTCTCCCCCGCCGAGCGCGATGATCGCGAACTCACGCGACAGCGATTCGGCATGCTGGCGTACCCTCAGCGCCACCCGCAGCGGGAAGTCGACGATGCGTACTTCTCTCACGCGCGCCGAAGCCTAGAAGAGCCGCCTCCCACTGGCGAGGGGCCGCTTTCCGTTCCGGATTTCCTACGAAGACGAATCAGTCGTTGATCGTCGCCGTTGCGCTCGTCGATGAGTGGAGGAACTCGATGCGCTTGAGGGCTGCGCGTGCCGCCGCACCGCTCCGCCAACCCCAGCGTAACGCGAGGGAGGGGGCTTGCTGCAAGGAATCGAATCGTGCTCACCATGACGAGTGAACACGGAACACGCGGTTGTGATCGCGGGCGCTGGTCCGACCGGTTTGATGCTGGCGGCCGAACTCACGTTGGCAGGGATCGACGTCGTCGTCGTCGAACCCCGCGCCACGCAGGAACTCGACGGATCGCGCGCCGGTGGATTGATGTCGCGCACGATCGAAGTCCTCGATCAGCGCGGTATTGCGGAACGATTCCTTTCTGAAGGCCAAATCGTTCAGCCGGTGGTCGACGTCAGCGAGTTCCCGACGCGCCACAACTACGGGTTGGCGCTGTGGCAACGCGACTTCGAGCGCATCCTCGCGCAATGGGTCGACGAACTCGGCGTGCCGATCATGCGCAGCCGCGCGGTCGTCGGCTTCGCGCAGGACGACAACGGTGTCGACATCGAGATCTCGGACGGCACCGCGTTGCGCGCGGAGTATCTCGTCGGCTGCGACGGTGGGCGCAGCATCGTCCGCAAGGGCGCCGGCATCGACTTTCCCGGCGTCGACCCGTCGACAAGTTGGATGATCGCCGAAGTTGCACTCCACGATCCCCAACTCGGACCACGACGCGAGGGCGGTGGAATCGGACCAGTACACCGAGAAGCGGGCGGCGGCCCGTACCGCATTGTGCTTCCTGAGCGGTACGACGAACACGCACCCGAACCAACGCTGCCCGACCTCAAGGCCGCGCTTGTCGACTCGTACGGCTCTGACTTCGGCGCGCACGATCCCACCTGGATTTCGCGGTTCACCGACATGACGCGCCAAGCAGCGTCGTATCGGGCGTGGCGTGTGCTCCTCGCGGGCGACGCCGCCCACGTTCATCCGCCCCAAGGTGGTCAGGGCCTCAACGTCGGCGTGCAGGACGCGGTGAACCTCGGATGGAAGTTGGGTCAGGTGGTTCACGACGTCTCACCCGAAGCGTTGCTCGACACGTACCACGCGGAACGGCATCCGATCGGCGCCCGAGTGCAGCGCTACACGATGGCACGCGTCGCGCTCGACACTCCCGACGAACGCCACCAAGCCCTGCGCGACACGATGAGCGAACTGCTGGCGCTGGACGAACCGCGCATCCGCAACGCCGGAATGCTTTCCGGCCTCGACATCCACTACGACCTCGGAGCCGGCCACCCGCTGCTCGGACGCCGCATGCCCGACCTCGACCTCACAACACCCGAGGGCCCGACGCGGGTGTACATGTTCATGCACGACGCGCGACCGCTGTTGCTCAGCCTCGGCAATCCCAACGCTTTCGACGTTGCGTCGTTGCCGAAGCACGTTCGCTTCGTGGCCGCGCGCCACGACGGCCGGTTGGAACTCCCGGTTATCGGATCGGTCGAAGCGCCCGCGGCTGTCCTCGTCCGGCCCGACGGTTATGTCGCGTGGACCGGCGACCTCACCGACGCCGCGCTGCCCGATGCAGTCACGGCGTGGTTCGGCCGCTGAGCGTCGTTACGGAACTCGTTGCATCCAGTAGAGCCCGGCCGCGCTCGTCGCGAGTGCGAGCAGGAACCCGATCACGAGGAACCATTCCGTGATGTCGTGCTTCACGACGGTGTACCCGACGAAACTGCGGATGCGGTTGTAAATCGAGTTCAGTTCGCTGCCGTTCGTCGCGGTGAACGACTTGCCGCCGCTGCCCGACGCGATCCGCGCCATCTCGCCGGGGTCGGCCGGCACCGGAATCTCTTGGCCGTCGGTCGTGACGACACCCTGATCGGTACCGAACGCAATCGTGTCGATCGCGACATTGGCCTTTTTGGCGGCGGCCGACGCCGCGTCAGCAGAGGCGACCGGGTCTTGACCGTTCTCGCCGATTGTCGGCGAGCCGTCGCTCATGAGCACGATCGCACCCGGGATCTTGTGACCCTTGGCATCGGGCGGTACCGAGTTGATCGCGGCGAGCGACTGCGTGATGGCCGAAGCAGTGGCAGTTCCGCCGCCGACGGTCATGCTGTCGATCGCGCTGTTGACCACACCGCGGTCGGCAACCGGCGACACCAGCAAACGCGCGGTCGTGTCGAACTGGACGAGGCCGATCTTCAGACCCTTCGGCACTCCGTTCACGAAGTTCTTCGCGGCGGCCTGCGCGGCGACGAGCCGGCTGGGTGCCACGTCGGTCGCCGACATCGAGCCCGACGTGTCGATCGCGAGCATGATCGTGCCGTCCTGCTTCGGCACCCGGGAGGTCCGCGCCGGCTTCGCCAGCGTCACCACCAATGCGCTGAGTGCAAGCAGCATGAACACCGCGGACACGTGTCGCTGCCAGCCGGCGCGTTTCGGCGCGACCGACGCGAGGAGGTCGACGCTCGTGAAACGCAACGTGTATCGAGTGCGCGTGAGTTGCACGGCGAGATAGCCGATGGCAACTGCCGCGACGGCGATGAGCAGGACGAGCCAGCCCGGTTTGAGAAGAGTCAACGCAATGCTCCTGATTGCGCGGCGCGCAAGCGCCGGTCACGAGAGGGATCGGCGACACGACCGAACGTGCGCCGCCGCACGACAAAGCGTGCGATGTCGAAAAGCCAGTCACCGGCGGTCGAGAGCACGAGATGATCGGCTCCCGCACCGGTGATCGTCGCCGCGATCGTGCGCTGCCGTTCTTCCGCGGCTTGCGCATACCGTTCGCGGAAGGTGCGGGAGTTCGTCTGCACACGAATTTCGCGGCCCGTCTCCGGGTCGGCCAGCGTGAGCATGCCCATTGCGGGAAGTTCCGCTTCACGCGGGTCGGTGATCTGCACGGCCAAGACGTCGTGGTGGTAAGCGAGACGCCGAAGATGCGGTGCCCACGTGCCGTCGTCGAGGAAGTCCGAGACCACGACGATGAGACCGCGCCGGAGATGCCCGCGCTCGAGCACGCGCAACGCGGCGGTGAGGTCTTGCCCCTCGGGCGATGACGGCGCGGGCGTTGCCGCGTTCTCCGTGGCTTTCGTGTCGTAGACGCGCGAGAGCGTGGCAAGCAACGCGGTGCGGGTCGACGACGGACCGAGCCGGCGGATCGGTCCGTTGCCCGCGGTCATGACGCCGAACTTGTTGCCCTGCTGCGCGTTCAAAAAACCGAACGCGGCCACGGCCGCAAACGCGACATCGGCCTTTTCGTGTTGCACCGTGCCGAAGTCCATGCTCGACGACTGGTCGACGACAACCCACGTCTGCAACTCGCGGTCGGCATCCGTCGTGCGGATGAACGGTGCGAGCGAGCGGGCGCTGAGGTTCCAGTCGATGCGGCGCGCGTCGTCGCCGGCTTCGTAGGCACGCGTCCCGGCGAAGTCGGTACCCGGCCCGGGCTGGATGCCGCGAAATTCGCCGCGCAACAACCCGTCGAGCCGGCGCGTGATCAGCAGTTCGAGGCGGCGGAGTTCCGACGCCTTCGACGCAACGCGCGCGACGTTGACCGATGAGCGGGTGGAGTTCGAGCTCACGCGGTCGGTTGCCACTCTTGTTGCCGCGGCGAAACCTGCGGCTGAGGCGTGTTCATCAACACGTGGCGCACGACGTCGTCGGTCGTGATGCCGTCGGCGAGTGCGTCGTACGTGAGGATCAAACGGTGACGCAACACTTCGGGCGCAACATCGAAGATGTCCTGTGGCACGACGAAGCTGCGGCCGCGCAACAGTGCGAGGGCGCGTCCGGCCGCCACCAATCCGAGCGTCGCACGCGGGCTGGCGCCGAGCGCGATGTGCGGCGCCATCGGCGGCATGCCCCACGCAGCCGGTTCGCGCGTCGCCATCACGAGGCGCACCGCATATTCCTGCACGGCGTGGTGCGCGAAGACCGCGTCGGTCGCGGCCTGCAACGCTTGCAGTTGTTCGAGTGACAACACCTGGCGGGCGCTCGGCGGCGAGACCGACATGCGGTGCGTGATTTCGATCTCTTCGGCGTACGACGGCTGCTGCACGACGACCTGCATCATGAACCGGTCGCGTTGCGCTTCCGGCAGCGCGTACACACCTTCCGACTCGATCGGGTTTTGTGTCGCGAGCACGAGGAACGGCGCCGGCAGCTTGCGGGTCTGTCCGGCGATCGACACGTGGCGTTCGGCCATGACTTCCAACAACGCGGACTGCACCTTCGCGGGCGCACGGTTGATTTCGTCGGCGAGGACGAGGTTCGCGAACACCGGCCCCCACTCGATGTCGAACTCTTCTCGCGACGGGCGCCACACACGCGTGCCGACGATGTCAGCGGGCACGAGGTCGGGCGTGAACTGGATGCGCGCGAACGTTCCGCCGATGACGTCCGACATCGTCGACACGGTGAGCGACTTGGCGAGGCCGGGTACACCTTCGATCAAGCAGTGGCCCCGCGCGAGCAAGCAGATGAACGCGCGTTCGACCATGCGGTCTTGTCCGACGATGACGCGCTTCACTTCGAAGAGCGCGTCCTCGAGGTGCCGCGCGTGCTGCGCGTGCTCCTCGGCGTCGAAGGGCTGATTGGGCTCGGTCATGCGCGGACTCCTGGCGAGGGTTTGCGATCGGTGTGTGGCCGACATAGTGACCACTCATACTGAGAAATCCTTGCGCTCCAGCGCAGAAAGTTGCCAGCCTGTTCTCATC
The DNA here is from genome assembly GCA_963841195.1 of uncultured Actinomycetes bacterium. Lineage (GTDB taxonomy): Bacteria > Actinomycetota > Acidimicrobiia > IMCC26256 > PALSA-610 > CAWJBX01. The sequence continues at coordinate 372,663 of CAWJBX010000014.1, forward strand.
ATCTCGCAGCAAAATGGCAGCCAATTGGCCAGTCGGAGCAGCACTTGTGAACGACAGTGAGATGAACAACGGTCAGTCGCAGCCGTGGTCGTCGACCGACGTCTGGGCGCCCGGGTGGTACACCGACCCGTGGCAGGCAGGGCGCGAACGGCGCTGGACCGGCAACGCGTGGACTGAAGAGACACGGGGCGCGACCGGACCTGACATCAGCGGACTCGGCGGCGGACCGCCGGCCTCCGCGTCCTCCCCCTTTGCCGACGCGGCGCCCGAACCCACTCCGCCGGTCCACACGACGCGCTGGACCACCCGTCGGATCGTGACGGCCGTTGTCGCACTCGCGGTGATCGCGCTCATTCTCGGCTTCACGGTGACGTACGTCGCGGCCGACACGTCGTCGAAATCCGCGAACCCGACGACGCCCCCGACCGACAACACGCCGTCGACCCAGCCCACGACACCGAACACCACACCGTCGTTCGGTTCAATACCCGGCATCGGCCTCACCCCGCCGCCGAGTTCCGAGACGCCGCCCGGTGCCTCGTCGGGCGGTTCCGGGAATCCGTCGGCTGGTGGATCGAGCGGTGGCGGTCAGCAGTCGACCGATCCCAGTGCGAACGTGTTGACGCAACTCGTCGTTCGCCAAGCCGACGTCACCGCACCGAACACGGTGCAGCCGAGCGCGGGCGGCGACAGCGTTGCCGGCGCCGCGACGCTCGACTTGTGCAACGGCACGTTCCCGAGCGAAGCGGCGCGGACGGCGCGTTTGCAAAACGAGATGGTCGACGGAACCGACCAGCCGTTGTTCAGTACCGAAGCCGTGTTGTACCGCGACTCGAAGTCGACCGCGCAAGCGTTCTCGGAGCTGCAGTCGGTTGTCGCGGGCTGCCCGTCGTCGCCAGTGGTGAGTCCGGTCGGCGAACCGACGGTCGCGACAAAGTTCAATGCGCCGCCCGATACGAACTGGTCGCAAGTTCCGGGCGTAACGCGCCAGGCCTACGACTTCACGATGAGCGACAGTTTGGGTGACTCGCAGCGCGGCGTCGCCGTGTACCTGCGACGGGGCCGTGCGCTCCTCGCGCTCTATTTCCAGAACCCCGACGCGCCACAACCGTCGATCACCGGCAAGACGACGATGTCGGAGATCACCACCGCCTTCGCGCAGCGCCTCGCCGCGGTACCGGGTTCGGCAATCGGCGCGTAAGCGGTTCAGTCGCCGGGAGCCCGCGCCCCGGCCACCCCACAGGCATCGGCGCGCGTTCCCGCGCCCTTGACACCCGGATTATTGATCAGGCGCGGCGCTGAGCCTCGCGGCGGTACCGGATGTTGAACTGACGCATCCGCGCGTTGAAGTCGTTCACCAGCTTGGCGCGCGCGACCGGATCGTCCTCGCGCCCGAGCGCGGCTTCGAGCTGGGCCTCGAGTTCGGCGATGCGCGCAACCGTTGTCGGCCGCTTCGTTCGCTTCGGCTTCCGCGCCGGCGCGCGGGTCGGGGCGCGGGAGCCACCCGCCCTCGTTCGCCAGCGGTTCGTGGTCGCGGGGTTTCGACCACCCGAGATCGCGTTTTAGGACGTATTGATCAGAAGCCTTGTTTACCGCGACCGCGACGACTTCGACCGGCTCGAAACACGCGTCCACGCACGCTTTCCGCGTGCAGTAGTCGTAACCGAGTTCCGTGCGCTCCATCGAGAGCTCGTCACCACAATGCCGGCACTCCAAGAACCAATCCTCCGAGAACGAAACAGCGATTGTTCAACGACGGACGCTGCGTCATCATTCCCGGGCGCCGGCCCAGCGCAGACTGCTCAGCCGCGTCGAGCGATGTACTTCGCGTAGCCCTCGGCCATGGTGCGGAGTTCCGGGTCGGCTTGGAAGCGCGGCTCGTACTTCTCCCACGCCTTCGCGCGCTTGGCCGGGATGTACTCGGTCGGCCAGTAGCCCTCATGCGGGCGGTACTCCTTCAGCACATTGCGCGCCACGGTGGCCTTGTGCACCTCGTCGACACCGTCGGCGATGCCCATCGTCGGCGCACCGGCGTACATCGCTTGCAGCGGCGTGAGGTTCGTTGTGCCCAACGAGCCGAGAATGTGCAACGCGTTGAACGACACGTCTCGCAGCACTTTGGCCATCGTGTACTTCACGGCCGCGATGTCGGTGCGCGTCGCCTGCGTGCTCGAGTTGTCGATCTTCCACGCCGTTTCGAGCACGAACAACCGCAGCATGCGGATCTGGGCGTAAGAGTCGGCGATCTTCTCCTGCACCATCTGGTGCTCGGCGATGATCTTGCCGTGCGACTCGCGGCTCAGTGCCCGTTCGCACATCATGTCGAACGCGAGCTTGCACTGCGCGATCGTCCGCATCGCGTGGTGGATACGACCGCCGCCGAGGCGGCGCTGGGCGAGCACCTTGGCACCGTCTTCGGGGCCGAGCAGATGGTCGAGCGGCACGCGCACTTCGTTGTAGATGATGTGGTTGTGGTTGCGCGGCTCGGGCTGGATCTCGACGCCCGGCGTTTCGCGCGGCACCACGTACATGCCGTTCGTGCACATGACGAACAAGATGTCGGCGACGCGGCCCGCACTCGTAAACCACTTCTCACCGTTGATGACCCACTCGTCGCCGTCGCGCGTTGCGTGCGTCTTGAAGAGGTTGGGGTCGGAGCCGCCCTGCGGTTCGGTCATCGAATACGCCGACCACAGTTCCTGGTTGAGCATCGGCTTCAACCAGCGTTCCTTCTGTTCCTCGGTGCCGTAGGCCGCGAGCATCTCCATGTTGCCGGTATCGGGCGCGGCCGAACCGAACATCTGCGGCGCCGACGGGTAACGGCCGAGGATCTCGTTCAACAGCCCGAGCTTCAGCTGCCCGTAGCCGGGACCGCCGAGGTCTTCGTCGAGGAAGATGGCCCACAAGCCTTGATCTTTGATCTGGTCTTGCAAGCCGCGCACCAGACCCTTGATCTTCGGATCAGGTGACCGCACCGCATACGGAAAGATGTATTCGAGGGGTTCGACCTCTTCGCGGCAGAACTCGTCAACCCAGTCGAGCTTCTTCTGGAACTCCGGTTCGGTCGAGAAATCCCATGCCATCGGCTCATCCTCTTCGTCGTGTTGCAACGACAGTCTGCCCTATGCGAACGCGCCGACGCCGGGCCGGCCGATCCGGGCCTCATAGGGTCGGCGCATGACGGCACACGGGTTCCAGAATGGGGCCGAGCAGCGAATCGCGACCACGCTTTCGCGACACGTCGACGCCGGGCACCTGCCGGGCGCCGTGTTCGGCGTGAGCCGCCGCGGCGAAACCCTTGCGCGCGCGGTCGGGAGCTCCGAGGTCGGCGGCGCGCCGATGCCGTCCGACGCGTTGTTTCGCATCACCTCGATGACGCGGCCAATCACCGCGTTCGCAACGCTGCTGCTGGTCGAGCGCGGGCTCATTGCGCTCGACGAGCCCGTCGACCGTGTGCTCCCCGAGCTGGCCGACCGCCGCGTGCTGCGCGCCCTCAACGGACCGATCGACGACACCGTCGCGGCGACCCGGTCGATCACACTCCGCGATCTTCTGACGATGCGCGGCGGTTTCGGGATGATCTTGGCGCCGCCGAGCGAGTATCCGATCCTGCAAGCGGAAGCCGACCTCGAACTGTGTTCGGCCGGTCCGCCCGTTCCGGCGACGCCACACGCACCCGACGAGTGGATGCGCCGCATGGGAACGCTCCCGTTGATGGATCAACCCGGCGAGCAGTGGCGTTACGCCACCGGCTCGATGATCTTGGGAGTGTTGAACGCACGCGTTGCCGCGCAACCGATCGAAGACCTCTACCGCGAAGCGATCTTCGAACCGTTGGGAATGCGCGACACCGCGTTCTTCGCCGCACCCGGCGACCGACACGTGCTACCGCCGTGCTACACGCATACGGGCGACGCGCTTGTGCAATTCGACGACGACGGAACGTGGACGCATCCGCGTCCGTTCCCCGACGGCGGCGCGGGCTTGCTGTCGACAGCCGGCGACTACGTGCGCTTCGGGAGCGTGCTCATGCGCGGCACCGACGGCATGATCTCGCCCGACCTGCTTGCACAGATGACGACTGACCAACTCACTGCCGAACAACGAGCCACGGCCGGGCCGATCCTCGATCCGCGTGGATGGGGATTCGGTATGTCGATCATCAGCCCGCCCGCCGACACCCGCGGCCCCAAGGGCTACGGCTGGAGCGGCGGTTTCGGAACCGTGTGGTGGAACGACCCCGACGAAGAATTGACGGCAGTGTTGTGCACGCAGGTGATGTTCTCGGAAGCGCTCTTCGCGGCCGAGAACGACTTTGCGAGTGTGCTGTACGACGCGCTCGCTGAATGAACGGCGTGCGCGCAGCCGGTACCGTTGCCGCATGAGCGGAACCCGCGTGCCCGGCGGTGTGGTGCACAAACTTCCGGCTGATCTGCGCACGGCACTGCTCGCGAACCGCACCGCGCTCGACGCGTGGAACGACATCACGCCGCTCGCGCGCAACGAGTTCATCTGCTGGGTCGAAGACGCCAAGCAGGCCACAACGCGCGCGCGCCGCATCCGGCGGACCCAGGAAGAACTCGAAGAAGGCCAGCGCCGTCCGTGCTGCTGGCCCGGTTGCAAGCACCGCGAGCGCACCGGTCGGACCCGCGCCCCCGTTTGACGGTCGGTCAGCAAAAGCTATAGATATCTCGACAGCATGGAGTCGCACCATCGGAACCTGCGCGTCGAGCGCGAGGGATTCGTCAGCACCGTCACGATCGACAATCCGAAGTCGAAGAACGCGTGCACTGGCGACATGTGGGTCGCACTCGGTGCGGTGTTCCGTGAGCTGAGTTTCTCGGGAACGCGTGCGATCGTGCTCACCGGCGCGGGCGGCGAGTTCTGCAGCGGCGCCGATCTCGGCGGCGGCGCGCCGAGCGACGGCTCGAACCGCGGCTCGCAACCGTTGGGAACGATGACCGACGCGATGCGCGTGCTCGCCGAAGTCGTGCTGGCTGTGCACGATTGCCCGGTGCCGGTCGTCGCCAAGGTCGACGGATTGTGCGTCGGCGCCGGGCTCGGTCTTGCGCTGGCGGCCGACCTCACGTGGTGTTCCGACCGCGCCCGCTTTTCGGCGATCTTCGCCAAGCGCGGCCTCAGCCTCGACTTCGGTTCGTCGTGGCTGTTGCGGCAACGGGTCGGCGTGCACAAAGCGAAGGAGATGGCGTTCACTGCGAACATGTTGAGCGGCACCGAGGCATTCGAGTTTGGGCTCGTCAACGCGGTGGTGCCGGCCGAGCAGCTCGACGATGCGGTGCGCGCCGTCACCGAAACGATCGCAGCCGGTCCGCCGATCGCGCTCGCATCGACGAAGCGCGAGCTCGACAATGCGTCGGGCCTGTCGCTCGCGCAAGCCCTCGAGATCGAAGCGCTCGCGCAGGCCGTCAACGTCAACACCGAAGACCTTCGGGAAGCGTTGATGGCGTTCATGGAACGCCGACCGGCGGAATTCAAGGGCCGGTAGGACAGACGATGAGCGAACGCGACACGTCCGAAGCTTGGGACGAGGTTCTCACCGACCTCGAGCAACGTCGGGCAACGTCGCGCGCGATGGGCGGCGACGAACGGCTCGCCAAACATCGTGGGCAGGGAAAGCTCGACGTCCGGGCCCGTCATCGCGTATCTCCTCGACGCCGACTCGTTTCAGGAACTCGGCACACTGATCGGCGGCGAAGACGCACCGGCCGACGCGGTCGTGATGGGTTCCGGTCGCGTCGACGGCCGGCCCGTGATGGTCGCGGCCGAAGACTTCACCGTGAAGGCGGGAACGATCAGCGCGGCCGCGAACGCGAAGCGGCATCGGGTTGCCGAGATCGCCGCAACCGATCGCGTGCCGTTGATCATGATGCTCGAAGGTGCGGGCTACCGCGCCGACGGCAAGCCGCACGTCGCGCCGACACCTACCGACATGCTCGCCCAAGCGCGCTGTTCGGGACGGGTGCCGCTCGTCACCGCGGTCCTCGGGCCGTCGGCCGGTCATGGCGCGCTCGTTGCGGGCATCTCCGACTTCACCGTGATGAGCGTGCACGCGTCGATCTTCACGGCCGGACCTCCAGTCGTCCTCGAATCGATGGGCGAAGAAATCTCGAAGGAAGATCTCGGCGGCCCGAGCGTCGCGCTCGCGAGCGGCCTGATCCACAACGGCGCGGACGACGACCAAGGCGCGCTCGACCTCGTGCGCGCGTACTTGCGCTACTTCCCGTCGTCGGCGTGGTCGTATCCGCCGCACACGCCCGGCGCCGACGATGCGCCCCGACGCGTCGACGAGATCGTCGACATCGTCCCGCGCAACGGCCGCCGCGTCTACGACATGCGCAAGGTGATCGACGTCGTCTTCGACGAGGGTTCCGCGTTCGAGATGCAACCGGATTTCGGGCGGCCCGTGATCACCGCACTCGCCCGCCTCGGCGGTCATCCGGTCGCAATCGTTGCGAACCAACCGCTCGTGCAAGCGGGCTCGATCGACGCCGACGGCGCCGAGAAGGCCGCGCACTTCATCACCGTTGCCGACTCGTTCCATGTTCCGCTCGTGTTCCTCTCCGACAACCCGGGCGTGCTCCCCGGCAGCAAGTCGGAAAAGCAAGCGATCCTCCGCAAAGGCGCGCGCATGTATGCCGCGCAGACCATGGCGACGACACCGAAATTCGAAGTCACGTTGCGCAAGGCGTACGGCTTCGGCTCGATGGTCATGGGCATGATCCCGTTCGACGGCCAGTCGGCGGTGTTTGCGTTTCCCGGCGTGACGATGGGCGCGATGGGCGCCGCCGCGATGAGCCGAGCGAGGGGCTCGGACGACGACGAAGCCGCGATGCTGCGCCGGCAAGAAGTCGAAGCGTCGTACCGAACCGCGAAGTCGTTCGGTGTCGACGAGCTGATCGACCCGCGCGAGATCCGCAACGTCTTGCTGCATTCGCTCGAACGGGCGGTGTACCGCCGGCAGGCGGCTGCTGAACCGGTCGCGCGCATCGGCAACACGCTGTAGCGCGGCACGCATGCAGTTCAATCTCTTCTTGCCCCAAATGCGCATGTCGTTCGAGCAGCTCGTCGACCGCGCACGCGCCGCGGAAGCGGCCGGGTTTCAGGGCGTGACCGGCATGGACCATCTGGCGCCGCCGCTCGCAGAAGCGCAACCGATGTACGAAGCGATGGTGACGAACACCTGGATCGCGGCGCACACGGAACGGATCGCCGTCGGCTCACTCGTATTGTGCGACGCGTTCCGACTGCCGACGATGTTGGCGCGGGAAGTGGTGTCGATCGACCACGCGTCGGGCGGTCGATTCGAGCTCGGTATCGGAGCCGGTTCAGTGCCGGACGAGTTCGCAACGTTCGGCGTCGGGTCGGCAGAACCGCGCGTGCGCGTCGACCGTTTGCGCGAAACGCTGGAGGTGCTGCGTGCGCTCTGGCGCGGCGAGGCCGTCGACTACGACGGCCAGTACCATCAGTTGCGCGGCGCGCGTCAAGAGCCTGCACCGCTCGGTCACATCCCGATCGTCATCGGTGCGCAAGGGCCGAGGATGCTCGCCATCGTGCGCGAGTTCGCCGACTGGTGGAATATCGACGTGAGCGGCCTGCACAAGCTCGACGATTTGCGATCGCAGGTTGGCGATGCGCGCCCGTCGATTCAGCAAATGGTCGCCCTCGTTCCGCGCGGCGCCGACCGTGACGCGATCGTCGAAACGACGACGCGCCGCTTCAAATGGTCGCGACCGGTCATCGGTTCGGCGAGCGAGCTCGTCGACCACTACGGACAGCTCGGCGAACAAGGCATCGAACGCGTCTACACGTGGTTCTGCGACTTTGCGCCACCCGAGACGCTCGCCGAGTTCGGCGCAGACGTCGTCTCCCACTTCCGATGACCGTCGCTCAGCTCGTCCGTCGCCGTGCGGACGACGAGCGCACCGCGTTGTTGTTCGAGGATCGACGTTGGAGTTGGCGCGAGCACGTCAGCATGTCGGCGACGCGCGCCGCTTGCGCGCTCGATCGACGCGTCACCGGCCCGTTCCACATCGGTTTTCTGCTCGAGAACGTTCCCGAGACGAGCTTCTGGCTCGCCGCGGGCGCGGTCGCGGGCGCGACGATGGTCGGCATCAACTCGACGCGGCGCGGCGAAGAGCTGGCCGCCGACATTCGTTACACCGATTGCCAGCTGATCGTCACCGAACCGGCGCTGCGCCCACTGCTCGACGGGCTCGACCTCGGCGTTGCCTCCGACCGGATCCTCGTCGTCGACACCGACGAATACGCAGCCGAACTCGCGCCGTATTTCGACGCCGCGCTGCCGGACATCGACCCGGCGCCCGAGAGCACCGCGTTGCTGGTGTTCACGTCGGGAACTTCTGGTGGTGCACCCAAGGCCGCGGTTGTCTCGCAAAAGCGGCTCGCGGGCTACGGACGCGGCTTGTGCGAGCGCCACGGCGTTACTGCCGATTCCGTCTGCTATCTCGCAATGCCGCTCTTTCATTCCAACGCGCTGTACGCAGGTTGGGCGCCGGCAGTCGCAGTAGGTGCGACGATCGCGCTGCGCCGCCGCTTTTCGGCGTCACAGTTCCTGCCCGACGTTCGCCGGTACGGCGCGACGTATTTCAACTACGTCGGGAAGCCGCTGAGCTACATCCTCGCGACGCCGGAGCAACCGGATGATCGCGATCACACGTTGCAACGAGTCGTGGGCAACGAAGCGAATCCCAACGACATCGAACGATTTGCGACGCGGTTCGGCGTCGTCGTGGTCGACAGCTACGGGTCCACCGAAGGCGGCGTCATGGTCGGCCGTACCGCGGGACAGCCCGCCGGTGCGCTGGGCCGCCTTCCCGACGGTGCGCTCGTTGTCGATCCGGAAACCGGTGCGACGCGCGCGTCTGCCGAATTCGACGACGGCGGCCGCTCTGCGCAATCCCGAAGCGTGCATCGGCGAACTGGTGAACACGAGCACCGGATCGTTCGAGGGCTATTACAAGAACGCCGACGCGATGCGCGTGCGCACGCGGAACGGCTGGTACTGGTCTGGTGATCTCGGTTACGTCGACGCCGACGGGTGGCTCTACTTCGCGGGTCGCGACTACGACTGGATTCGCGTCGACGGTGAGAACTTCGCGGCGGCGCCGGTCGAGCGCATCGTCGGCCGGCTTCCCGACGTCGTGCTCGCCGCGGTGTACGCGGTTCCCGCGCCCGACGTCGGCGACGACGTCATGGTGGCGTTGCAACTCGCGCCGGGCGCGCAGTTCGACGCGCGCGCCTTCGACGACTTCCTCGCGAACCAGGCCGACCTCGGCACCAAATGGAGTCCGCGTTACGTGCGGGTCTCTTCGGCACTGCCGCTCACCGCAACAACCAAGCTCGTCAAACGGCAACTGCGCGCCGAGCGGTGGGAATGCACCGATCCGGTGTGGTGGCGGCCCGCACGCAATGACGCGCTCCGCCCGCTCACGCCCGAGGACAAACACGCGATCCGGCCGATGGATTACCCGTCGAGATAGTCGAGTCCGAACACGCGGATCGCGTTCCCGCGCACGAGCTTGCGAACAACCGCGGCGTCGAGTCCTTGCCATGGTGTCGACGCGCAACCGCGCGGCTGTCGGGCCACGTCGAGTCGGAGTGCGGATAGTCGACCTCGAACATCACGTTGTCGACGCCACAGGCGTCGAGTGACGCGACGCCGTGGTAATCGCGGAAGAAGCACGCCGACACTTGCCGGTAGTAATAGGTCGACGGCGGCTCGCTGATCTCGCCACCGGTCGCGACCCACGAGTGGTGTTGCGTCCACACGTCGTCGGCGCGTTCGAGCAGGTACGGGATCCAGCCGATCTGGCTCTCGGCGTAGAGCAAGCGAAGCCCGGGGAACTGCGCGAGCTTGCCGGAAAACAACCAGTCGGCAAGGGAGTTCATGCAGTTCCCGTAACCGATCGTGACGGTCACGCCGAGCGGCGCGTCGGTCGACGTCGAAGGCATTTTCGTTCCCGAACCGATGTGCAAGCAGAGCACGGTGCCGGTTTCCTGGCACGCGGCGAAGAACGGATCCCACTCGCCGCTGTGAATACTCGGCAAGCCGAGATACGCCGGGATCTCGGAGAAGCACGCAGCCCGGACGCCGCGCGCCGCGTTGCGCCGGATTTCGTCGGCCGCGAGCTGCGGATCCCACAACGGCACGAGGCACAGCGGAACGAGCCGGCCATCGCTGTCGGCGCACCACTCCTCCACCATCCAGTCGTTGTACGCGCGCACGCACAACAACGCGAGATCGCGGTCGGGCGCGTCGAGAAACGTTTGCCCGCAGAAACGGGGGAAGTTGGGGAACGACAGCGACGCTTGCGTCCAGTTCACATCCATGTCGGCGAGGCGGGCTTTCGGTTCGTAGCAGCCTTCGCGCACGTCGTCGTAGGTCGTCGCGGTCATCGTGACTTCGTCGCGCGGGCGCCCGACCGCCGTCACAGCCTTCTTGAGCGACTGGTACAGGTCGCCGTACACCCAGTAGTCGACGAGTTCGCCGTCAGTGCCCGGCTGTTCGATGTAGCGCGCGCCGGAGAGGACGAGTTTTCCGGCCGGGAGGCGCTCGACGTGCGGACCGGCTGCGCGGAACCGGGCCGGGAGGCGCGCCGTCCACGTGTGCGGCGGTTCGATCACGTGGTCGTCGACGCTGACGATCTGCGGGATGTCGTTCTCGGTCGTCATCGTGATGTCCTGTTCGCTCAATCGTTCCAGTCGACGCGGTCGGAACGCGCCGGTTGCCGCCCGGTGTGCATCGGATTCAACGGCGAGTCGACCATTGCAACGCGGTCCCAGGCGCGCGCGTCGAGTTCGCGTCGCCAGCGTTGCAACGCGGGATCGGCTTCGCCGTCGCCCCACTGCTGCCACGTCGGGATCGACCACAGCAACAACGCTTCGTCGTCGTACGCCATCGCGGTTGTGAACGCGCCGAACAGCTCCCACCCGTGGCGCGCGTGGAGATCGGACGCGTCGCGCGCCCGCTCGAGCACGTCGGCGGCGGCGCCGGGTTCGACCTTCACCAGTTCGTGTGCATACACGTCGCCGCGCACACCGTCGGCGCAGAGTTCTTCGATCGTCCGCGTCCACGCCGCGGGAACGACGATGCGGTCGTAGCCACCGCTGCGGAACTCCGCAGCCTTCGCCCACCACTTCACGAGGGCGGGGTCTTGCGCGCCCTTGCCGACTGCTTCGACCGCGAACGACGCCGCCAGCCCCGGCCACCCGTCGTGCTCCCACATGTTGACGGTCTTCGGCCACGCGCCGGTCGAACCGATGAGTGCCCACACGCCGTAACAGAGTTGGTTGCGCTCTTCTTGACCGATCGGGCTCCAGTTCGCCGTCATGTGTTGCATGTAGTTGGCGCGCCCGTGCCCGATGATGTCGATGAACTCGTGGATGTAGACGCGATCGTTCACGCTGGTTCCTCCGAAGTCGCGTCGCCCGCGAGCAGTTCCCATGCGTTGCCTTCGGGATCACACACGAGTGCGAGCCGGCCCGATTCGCCGTGCGCGGTCGGCTCGATCAGGACGCGCCCATTCGCGGCACGCACGGCCGCCGCAAGCGCGTCGACGTCGTCGACGTGATCGAGATGCAGCGCCGCGTACCGCCAACCGCCGGGCCGGAACCAGGGCTCGATCGGCCCGGGCGCGTCAAGTGCCTCGACGCTGTGGAAGATCTTCAGCCGCGCGTCGTCGCGGCGAAGCCGATACACCTCACCGACGGCGAACGAACGCTCGTCAACCAACGTGAACTGCATGACGCCGGTGTAGAAGCCGCATAGCGCCACCGGTTCGCGTGCGACGATGCCCGCTTCGAGCGACGTTGCCATCGAGGGTGATCATACGTTTAGATATTTCCGTCGGACAATCGCCGGAGGGAGGGAAGCGACTCGATGAGTGAGGTCCAGGAAGCGGGCACGACACCGTGGCGGCGCGACGCTGATCGGCTGCACGCGGCCCTCTCGGCGTGGGCCCGCGCCGGCGGGCGCGGCGCCGTGCGCGACATCCGCATGCCCGACAGCGGCATGGCGAACGACACGGTGCTCTTCCGACTCGACGACGAACCGCTCGTTGCACGTCTCGCACCGGCTCCGGATTCGCGCTACGCGACGTTCCCCGATTTCGACCTCGAAGCGCAGCGGCGTGTGATCGACCTCGTCCGCGGCCGAACCTCGGTAGCCGCCCCAGACGTCGTCTACCTCGAATCGTCGCCGGAATGGTTGGGCGTACCGTTCATGGTCGTGCGCGCGGTCGAGGGCAACGTGCCGAACGACAATCCGCCGTACCTGCTCGATCCCAACGGCTGGTTCCTGCACGGCACGGCGGAAGACTGGGAACGCCTCGAACGATCGACGATCGCGGTGTTCGTACAACTACACACGATCGCGGACGACGACGACACTGCGTTCCTGCGCGTCGACACCGACGGCGACACCGCGCTCGCCCGACTGCTTTCGTCGCACCGCGCGTATTACGAATGGGCACGCGACGGCCAAACCGTTCCCGTCCTCGAACGCGCGTATGAAGTGCTGGCGCGCACGTTGCCGGCGAACGATCGCAGTGTGCTGCTTTGGGGCGACGGCCGTCCCGGCAACATCATCTACCGAGACTTCGAACCGGCCGCGGTGCTCGACTGGGAAATGGCCGGGGTCGGGCCGCCCGAGTGCGATGTCGCGTGGACAACGTTCTTCCAACGGTTCTGGGCGCACTTCGGCGAGCAGCTGGGCATCACCGTGCCCGCGATGTTCGACCGCGCTGCAACCGCGGCCATGTACACCCAGCTCGGCGGGGTCGAACTCGCCGACCTCGCGTGGTACGAAGCGCTCGCCGGTTACCGCTTCGGCATCATTCTCATGCGTATGCGATTCCGGGGCGTTGCGTACGGCGTGCAAACGCTCCCTGATGATCCCGACGATCTGATCTTGTTCGCGCCGTTGCTCGAACAGCTCATCGCCGACATCGACGTGATCGGAGACACTTCGCCATGACGACTGTGCCCGTCGAAACCCTCGGCTCGATCTTTGCCGACCCGGTCGCATACTCCGATCCCGACGCGTGGCACGCAGCCGCCAAGCGCATTCGCGACGAGTCGCCGATCTTGAAGGTGGCGCGCCCCGGTTACCCCGAGTTCTGGGCGATCACGAAACACGCGGACGTGCTCGAGATCGAACGCAACCCCGACATCTTCACGAACGAACCGATTCCGGTGCTCGCGCCCGCAACGGAAGGTGAGGACGCCGCCGCGCCGCCCGTGAAGACGCTCATTCAGATGGACGGCGACGAGCACAAGGCGAATCGCAACGTCGTCAACGAATGGTTCAAACCGCGGAATGTGAAGACGCTGCAGGAGCGTGTCGACGAACTCGCGCGGGAGTCGGTCGACAAGATGGCTGCGCTCGGCGGAAACTGCGACTTCGTCAACGACATTGCGCTGCAGTTCCCGTTGCAGGTCATCTTGTCGATCCTCGGCCTTCCCGAAGACGACTACGGGCGCATGCTGAAGCTCACGCAGGAACTCTTCGGCGCCGAAGATCCCGACATCGCACGCCTCGGCGCTGACGAAGGCATCTTCGCCGTCATTCTCGATTTCGTGAACTACTTCAACGAACTCGCCGCCGATCGGCGCAACTGCCCGACGAGCGACTTGGCATCCGTAATCGCAAATGCCGAGATCGACGGTTGCCCGCTCGCCGACATGCAGATGCTCGGCCACTACCTGATCATCGCCACCGCCGGTCACGACACGACGTCGAATGCGGTTGGCGGCGGCTTGCTCGCACTGCTCGAGAACCGTGACCAACTCGAACGGTTGCAAGCGCAACCCGAACTCATCGACGGCACGTTCGCCGACGAGATCGTCCGCTACGTCTCGCCCGTCAAGCACTTCATGCGGAACTGCCAAGCGCCGTTCACGCTGCGCGACAAAACCTTCGAACCGGGCGACGCCGTGTATCTGTCGTTCGCGTCGGCGAACCGCGACGACGAAGTCTTCACCGATCCCATGCGCCTCGACGTCACGCGCGAGAACGCGGCGAGCCACCTCGGGTTCGGTTTCGGCCGGCATTTCTGTCTCGGTGTGCACCTCGCCCGCATGGAAGTACGCGCGCTCTTCAAAGCGTTGTTGCCGCGTCTCGAGTTCATCGAACTCGACGGCGACGCGACGTGGATCAAGTCCTTCTTCGTCGAAGGACCGAAGCAGATCCCGATCAGCTACCGCGTGCGTTAGCGGTTACAGCCCGACGAGTTCGGTGCAGTTGGTGCGCATGATGCGCTCGACTTCGTCGGGCGCGAAGCCGGCGAGCTCGTCGGTAAACGACGCCGGATCTGCGAGACCTTCGCCGTGCGGCCAGTCAGAGCCGAACAGCACTTGGGTAACGCCAATGGTGTCGGCGAGTTTGCGAATGTCGTCTTCGTAGTAGGGCGTCACCCAGACGTGGGCGCGGACCGTGTCGAGCGGGTCTGCCGCGAACATCCATGGCGCCCGGTTCGCAAGCTTCTTCAAGCTCTTGACGAGCGGATAGACCCAGTCCGAGCCGTTCTCGATGCTCGCGACGCGCAAACCGGGATGACGCTTGAACACGCCATGGACGATGAGGCTCGCCATCGTGTCGTGGATCGCGCGATCGCCGATGATGACGGTGCCCAGCACATCGGGTGCGCGGAACGGCGCGAAGTCTTCGGCACCACCCCAGGGCGCGCCGAGCATCGCGTTGTAACCGCTGTCGCCGAGGTGGAACGCCACCGGCACGTTCGCTTCCGCAAGCCGGGCCCAAACCGGATCGTGCACCTTGTCGCCGAGCGAACGGCCTTTGGCACCGCCGGTCGGCACCGGCGCCGGCCGCACGTGCACGATGCGCGCGCCTGCGTCGAGCACGCGGTCGATTTCGGCGAGAGCCGCGTCGACGTCGGCGAGCGAGATCATCGGTGCGGCGATGATCCGGTCGTGGTACGAGAAACCCCAGTCGTCTTCGAGCCAACGGTTGAACGCTTCGAGGCTCGCCATCGTCGCGGGCACGTCGAACCGCAGCGCTTGTTCGACACCGCAACCCAGCGTCGGGAACAGCAACGCGGCGTCGAGTCCTTGCTCGTCCATCTTGGCGAGGCGCGCGTCGCGGTCGCGGTAGGCGGGCGAAATCGGTTCGACCTGCGTGAGCGTGCTCGGGTCGACGCCTTCCGGAATCTGGCCCCGGAACTGCAGGTCGAGACACCCGGGCACGATCACGGGATCGAACGTCGGGTTCGGGATGAACTGATTCAGCTTGCCTGCAATCAAGATCTCCACGTGCGAGCCGTCGCGCACGGCGCGCACGCCCCGGTGTTTGAAGCGCTTGTCGAGGTGACGGGTGAACGCGTCGAGCGTTTCGTAATAGTGGTTGTCAGCATCGACTGGCCGCAGCTCGTCGGTCATGGCACTCCTCCGGGCATTCCTCCGGTGCGCGCGTCGAAACGCATGGTAGCCAAACGTCTAGATGTTTCGCTAGGTTGCCAACCGATGCCCGCCGAGTGGTCGATCCCCGCTGCGATCGATGCCGTCACGGCGGCCGTCCCCGATCGCGACATGATCGTGTGGACGACAACTCGCCGCACCTACGCGGACGTGCAGCGTCGTTCGCGCGCGCTGGCTGCGTTCTTTCGCGCCCAAGGCCTCGGCGTAAAGCGCGAACGCGACGAACTCGAACGGTGGGAATGCGGACAAAGCCCGATCGCGATCGTGTTGTCGAACGGGCCGGAATACGTGGAGACCATGCTCGGCGCGTTCCGCGCGCGTGCGGTGCCGTTCAACGTCAACCACCAGTACCACCCCGGCGAAATCCGCGCGTTGCTGGACCAGATCGGCGCGGAAGCGATCGTGTACCACCGCCGCTTGGGGCCGCGCCTCGCCGAGGCGGGCGTCGACGGTCTTGTGCTCGTCGACGTCGACGACAGGTCCGGGGTGACAGCGCGGCCCGGAAGCGTTTCCTACGAAGCTGCAATCGCGGGCGCGACGAACATCGACGAACTTCCGGAACCGTCGCCCGACGACCTCTATCTCATGTGCACCGGTGGGACGACGGGCCGCCCGAAGGGTGTGCTCTGGCGGCAAGCCGACGCGTACGTCGGCGCAATGGGTGGCAGCGAGGGCGCCACGGCCGAAACGATTGGCGCGGGCGCGAAAAACGGCTTCGGTGTTTGGTTCGCAGCACCACCGTTGATGCACGCGGCCGCGCAGTGGACCGTGTTCGCGAGCCTCCACAACGGCGGCACGATCGTGCTGCACGATGATTCGGGACCCTTCGAGGCGCGCACGCTGCTCGAAACCGCGCAACGCGAGCAGGTGCAGATGATCACGATCGTCGGCGACGCATACGCGCGCCCGATCGTCGACGAACTCCAACGCCGCGCCTACGACCTTCCCGCGTTGAAACAAATCTCCACCGGTGGTGCGATGACCAGCCCGGCGTTGAAGCACGCGCTGCTCGATCTCATTCCCGGATTGCTCATCGTCGACGGCTACGGCGCGTCGGAAACCGGCGGCATGGCGTTCGGCGCGTCGACCAAAGGCGCGCAAACGCAACACTTCAGCGGTGCGGGCGGCGCACGCGTGCTCTCGGCCGATCGCACGCGGTTGCTCGCAGCCGGCGACGAGGAAATCGGATGGACCGCGCGCGTCGGCCATGTGCCGCTCGGTTATCTCGACGACCGCGAGCACACCGAAACCACGTTCCCGATCGTCGACGGGCAACGCGTCGCAGTGCCGGGCGACCGCGCCCAAGTTGCGGCCGACGGGACGATCGTGTTGCTCGGTCGCGATTCGATGACGGTCAACAGCGGGGGCGAAAAGATCTTCGTCGAAGAAGTCGAGGAAGCGATCCGCAGCCATCCCGACGTACTCGACGCGCTCGTCGTCGGCCGGCCGAGCGAGCGCCTCGGCGAAGAAGTCGTCGCGCTCGTGCAGCTCCGCGCCGGAGCAACGGTGACGCCGCTCGAACTCCGCGAGTTCGTCGCGACCTCGATCGCGCGGTTCAAAGCACCGCGTGCCGTGCTCCTGTGCGACCGCATCGGCCGCCATCCATCAGGCAAAGCCGATTACCGATGGGCGAAGGAGGCTGCGCGCGACGCGGTCCCCGTCGCGAAGCAATAGGACCAAGGCCGCGTGGACTTTCGCCTCGACGACGAGCAGCTCGCATTCCAGGACGCGCTGCGCGATCTGTGCGGCCAACATTTCGACCTCGCCGATGTCGCCGCTCGCGAAGGCGTTCCCGTTGCCGACACCGCGTGGCGCGCACTCGACGACATGGGCGTGTTCGGCATGCTCGGCCCCGGCTCGCTCGGCGGCGCGGTCGAAGCGGCGATTGCGTTCGAACAACTCGGGGCGCACGTCGCGAGCGGGCCCTTACGGTGGACGACGATCACCGCGCCGTTGTTCGACGAACCGACCGGTCGCGTTACAGGAATCGACATCGGCGACGCGCCCGCGTCGCCCTTCGTGGTCGAGCACGCGGACGAGGCCGACGTTCTCGTCGTCTTGCAAGCAGACCGGGTCGAACAGTGCGTGGCTGACGCACTCGGCGAGCCCATCGGCGACACACCGCTCGATCCGCTGACGCCGGCCCGCGCGTTCACGACGTTGCCGACCGGCATCGAGATCGGCGGTCCGGAAGCCGCGCGTCGCCTGCGCCTCGCCGGAACAATTCTCACCGCGGCCGAACTCGTCGGTACCGCGCAAGGCGCGCTCGACGTCGCGCGCGCCTACGCGCTCGAACGCGAACAGTTCGGCGTCGTGATCGGATCGTTCCAAGCTGTCAAACACTTGCTCGCTGATATGTACGTGCGCCTCGAACTCGCCCGCAGCGCGACGTACGCGGCCGCCGCGATCTTCGACGACGAGTCGGCCGGGAGCGCGGAGGCCGCGGCCGCGGCCGCGAAGTTGCTGGCGGGTGAAGCCGGCATTACGAACGGCCGCACCGCCGTGCAGGTCCTCGGCGGGATGGGATTCACGTGGGAGATGCTTCCCCACTACTTCCTCAAACGGGCATGGTTGCTCGAACACGCCTTCGGCTCGTCTGACCTCCACGCGCTTGCGCTCGGCACCGAGGTGGCGTTGTGGACCTGACGTACAGCGCCGACGACGAAGGCTTCCGCTCACAGCTGCGCGCGTGGCTGGAGAACGAAGTTGCGCGTCACGGGCCGCCGCCCGCGCCCGGCGACTGGCCGGCCCGGCGCGCGTACGACACCGCATGGCAACGCAAGCTGTCCGACGCCGGTTACGCGGGATTGCATTGGCCCAAAGCCTTCGGCGGCCAGGGCCTGCCGGTCAGCCAGCAACTCGTGTATCTCGAGGAGTACGCGCGCGCGAACGCGCCGTACATCAGCGTCAACTTTGTCGGGATGATGCACGCGGGCCCGACGCTGATCGCGGAAGGCACCGACGAACAGCGCGCGTTCCATCTCCCGCGGATCTTGCGCGGCGACGATGTGTGGTGCCAGGGCTTCTCGGAACCATCAGCCGGTTCCGATCTCGCTTCCTTGCGCACCCGAGCCGAACGGCACGGCGACGAGTACGTCGTCAACGGCCAGAAGATCTGGAGCACGCGCGCCCACGTCGCCGACTACTGCGAACTGCTCGTACGCACGAACCCTGATGCGCCGAAGCACAAAGGGATCACGTGGCTGATCCTCGACATGCACCAACCGGGTGTCGAGGTGCGGCCGATGCGCACGATCGACGGCGAAACCCACTTCTGCGAAGTGTTCCTCGACGGGGCGCGAGTGCCGGTGAGCAATCGCGTCGGCGACGAAAACGACGGCTGGCGCGTCACGAACGTCACGCTGCGCTTCGAGCGCGGCACCGCGTTCGCGCAACACATCATCACGATGCGGTCACAACTCCGGTCGCTCGTCGAGCTGGCGATGAACACGCCCGCCGCCGAAGGCACCGCGTGGGACGACGTCGAACTGCGCCGGCACGTTGGTCGTCTGCGCGCCAATGTCGACGCGCTCTGGCGCATGACACAAATGGGGATCGCCGAAGCCGAACGCAGCGGCATCCCGGCGCCGACCGGCTCGGCCGTCAAACTGCGGTACAGCGAAGTCACCCAAGAGATCGCCGACCTGACGCTGCGCACGATCGGACGCGCCGCACTCGCGGGTGCGAGTCCGCGCGCGATCGACGCCGCGCGCGACTACTTCTGGTCGCTCCAGTACACGATCGCGGCCGGAACGTCGCAGATTCAGCGCAACCTGATCGCCGAGCGCGTGCTCGGCATGCCGCGCTCGAACGCGCTGACGCTGGTTACGACGGCCGCAACGAACGCAAGAACTCGCCGTACGGCTGCCCCTTGCCGGGCATCTCATCGCGCGGCAGCCCCAGACCTTTCTCGGCGACGATGTTGCGCTGAATCTCGTCGCTGCCGCCGTAGATCGACGATGCCGGCGAGAACACCATTGACGCGCTGAAGCGGCCGCCTTCGGCTCCGTCGGGCGACGCGAGCATCGCGTCGGCGCCCAGAATCTCGGCGCTGATGCGCGCCGCCGCCTTGACGATGCGGGTCTGCGCGATCTTGCCGAGGTTGGCGATCGTTGCGCCGCCGCCCTTCTTCGCTTCGGCCTTGGCGCGCTGCGCGTTCCACTGACCGAGCTTCGAATACGAGTACAACCGCGCGAGCTCTTGGCGGATGTGCGGGTCGTGGTTGCGTTCCTGCGACGTTGCGAGTCGCGACAGGTCGGCGAAGTTCACGATGAGATTGCCGCCGGGCTCGGGATCGCGCGCTGCGTCGCCCGCGCGGCGGCCGAGGAAGTTGCCCTTCGGTCCGGGCACGGGGAAGCCCGCGTGCGCGCCGCCCGCGCCGATGCCCGAACGCTCGTAGAACAACGTCGTCTGGGTCACCGCCCAACCGTTTCCTGCGCCGCCGATGAGGTCGGCGTCGTCGACCTCGGCCTCGTCGAAGAACACTTCGTTGAAGACCGCATCGCCGGTCATCTCCCGCAACGGACGAATCGTCACGCCCGGTTGGTCGAGCTTGAACGCGAACCACGAAATCCCGGCGTGCTTCGGCACGTCGAAGTCGGTGCGCGCCAGCAGCATCCCGTGGTCGCACTCGCGAGCCATGCTGCTCCACACCTTCTGACCGCTGATGATCCAGCGGTCACCGTCGCGCACGGCGCGTGTCGAAAGCCCCGCGAGGTCGGAGCCGAATCCGGGTTCGCTGAAGAGCTGGCACCAGTTGAACTGCCCTTCGAGGATCGGCGGTACGTGGCGCGCGATCTGCTCCGGGGTTCCGTGCGTGAGAATCGTCGGCGCGGCCATGAGCAACCCCAGCCCACCCGGCGGCCGCAACGCGCCGTACTCCGCAAACGCGGCGCGCACGGTGTTTGCCGCCGTCCGGTGCAAGCCCCGGCCGCCTTGTTCGACGGGGAAGTGCGGTGCCGTCCAGCCCGCCTGCCCGACGATCTGCCACCACTCGTCGACGGTCAAATCGGGATCCCAGTGCTCGTCGAGCCAGCCGCGGACTTCTTCGTGCAGCATGTCGGATTCCGTCAGGTCGCGTGCCATGTCACCTCAGAAGTCGGTGCCACCGTCGACGTTGATCAGCGCGCCCGTCACGTAGGCGGCGCGCTCGGAGAGCAAGAACGCAATCACGTCGCCGACCTCTTCCGGCCGCCCGGCCCGGCCGAGCGCGACGTGCATCCCCCACTCTTCGGTCATCACGCGTTCGAGCGCTTCTTCTTCGGGCCAGCCGCGATCGCGCGCGATCGCAACCCGCATCGAAGCGAGGATCTCGGTTTCGGTCGCGCCCGGACATACGCAGTTGGCGCGCACGCCCTGGGCTCCGAACGACTTGGCGACCGTCTTCGTAAAGGTCGCGACGCCCGCTTTCAGCGACGCGTACGGCGCCTGATGCGGCTTCGGCGCGCGCACCGAGTACGCCGCGGTTGTGACGATCGATCCACCGCCACCATCGACGAGGTGCGGCACCGCGGCACGACACGCGCGCACGGTCGCGAGCAGAACGTCGTTGAACGTTTCGGTCCAGTCGACGTCGGAAGAGTTGAGGAGGGCGCGCTGACCCCGGATGCCAAGCCCGGTCGTGACCGCGACACCTCGGATCGCTCCGAACTGTTGTTGCGCGGCGTCGAGCGCGCTTTCGGCTTCGCCTTCGACGCACAGATCCGCAGTCGAGCGCGATCGCGCGATCACCCAACGACTGCGCGGCCGCGGCACCGCGTTCGAGATCACGACCGACGAGTGCAACCGCCGCACCTTCGGCCGCGAGCGCGCGCGCCGCGGCAAAACCGATGCCGCGCGTGCCGCCGAAGAGAACGTACGCGTGGTCGCGGACGCCGAGGTCCATCGGTCAGGACGGCTCGGGCACGTCGAAGTGCTCGTCGCGCAGTTCGAACGCGCGCTTGGTGCCGTGCTGGGCGCGAACCTTCACGAAGTTGAACTCGTCGTCTTCGAACTGCAGATTCGTTCCGTACGCGTGGAAGAGATAACTCGCAACCTCTTCGCCGTTGTACGCCTGCAGCTGTTCGACGAGCCGGAACGCTTCCTTCGCCATGACCAAACCGTCGGCCGGCATCTTGGCGACCTTCTCCGCGTACCACGCCGCGCGCGGCGCGACGTCGGCGTCGTCGACGACTTCCGTGAAGATGCCGAGATGCTCGATCTCCGCTGCGGGAATCGTGTCGCCCGTGAGCAACAAGCGGCGCGCGAGCACCGGGCCAAGACGATGAAAGAACATGTGCAGCGAACCGAGCGCGGGCCCGAGGAAACGCGTGGCCGGCATGCCGATCTGGGTGTCGCGTGCGACAACCGCGACGTCGGCCATCAGTGCAAGCTCGAGGCCGCCACCGAGTGCGAAGCCGCGCACCTCGGCCACCGTGACCTTCGGATAACCCATCAAGTCGTGGTAGAACGCGAACGATTTCCGGTCGACCGCCAGGCGGCGGCGTTGGCTCGGCCGCCGACGACGGCCGTCACCATTCCCCTTCGACTCGTACCACGTGTACGCGTTCGCCATGTCGGCGCCCGTGGAAAACACGCCACCTTCACCGCGCAGCACCACGACCTTGATTTCGTCGTCGAACGCGAGGTCGTCGAGAAAGGCCCCGAGTTGCTCGCGCATCGGCGGGTCGTAACAGTTGCGGCGATCGGGATTGTTGATCGTGATGCGCGCGATTCCCGTTGCGTCGTCGCGCTCCAGAAGAACACGGGGATCGCTCACGAGATCGCCTTCCACCAGTGTCGTCCACGTTGCGACCGCACGGTTGCGACCCTACACTTTATATCTAGATATTTCTACAGCGGACGCCGGTCGGGAGGCCTCGCGTGACCGGAACAACCGTTGACGGTGTCGCGATTTCTCACGACGAAGACGTGCTCCGCATCGTGCTCGACCGCCCGAGCCGCAAGAACGCGCTCGACCCGCCCGCGATTGCGCGCGTTGTCAACGCGCTCGAGCGCGCCGCGACCGACGACGCGTTGCGCGTCATCGTCGTGTCGAGCGCGAGTGCTGATTTCTGCGCCGGCGCCGATTGGGTCGCGACGAACCGCGCGGGCGACACCGCACGGCCGCGCACGGGCAGCATCCAACGCCGCACGCCGTTGCAAGCACATCGTTTGATCGCACTGCTTCTGGAAGTGCAGCTGCCGGTCGTGTGCGCGGTGCGCGGATGGGCCGCCGGGCTTGGTTGCCAGCTCGCGCTCGCGGGCGACTTCACCATCGCAACGGAATCGAGCCAGCTTTGGGAGCCGTTTCTCGATCGCGGGTTCACACCCGACAGCGGCGCGACCTGGCTGCTCCCCCGCCTCGTCGGCATCGCACGCGCGAAAGAGTTGCTGCTGCTCGGCCGCAAACTCACCGGCAGGGAAGCCGCCGAATGGGGGCTGATCCTCCGTGCTGTGCCCGACGACGAACTCGACGCGGCGGTTGACGCGCTCGTCACGCAGCTGCGGCAACGGCCCACGGTCGCGCTCGGCCTTACGAAGCGATGCATCCAGCGCGGTCTCGACTCCTCACTCGCGGATGCGATGGAGGCCGAGGCGAACGCGCTCGAACTCAGCTCGCGCAGCCCGGACTTCAAAGAGGGACTGGCCGCGTTCCAAGAAAAGCGCCCGGCGCGCTTCGTTGGCCGGTAGCGAGGAGACTGCGCCGATGGAGTACGAGTCGATTCGCTACGAGGTCGAGGACCGCGTCGCCACCATCACGCTGAACCGGCCCGAGCAACTCAACGCGCTGAGCCCCGCAATGATTCGCGAGTTGCGCGACGCGTACGACGCGCGCCGAGGCCGACGCCGGTGTCTGGCTCGTGCTCGTCACCGGGAACGGGCGCGCGTTCTGCGCCGGAGCCGACGTGTCCGAGATCCCCGACGACGGTCGCGTCGTCTACGACGAGCCGTACCTGTCGACGAACGACCAGTGGGAAGCGCCCCAAGAGGGCACGCCGCCGTTTCGCACCACGACCAAGCCAATTCTCGTGGCGGTCAACGGGCTGTGCTGCGGGGCCGGTCTCGATTGGGTTACCACCGGCGACATCGTGATCGCATCCGACCAAGCAACCTTCTTTGATCCGCACGTCAGCATCGGGCTTGTTGCCGGGCGCGAGATGGCTCGGCTCGCGCGCGTGCTCCCGACGAACATCGCGTTGCGCGTCGCGCTCACGGGCAAGCACGAACGCATGACTGCGCAGCGCGCGTACGAACTCGGCATGGTGTCAGAGGTCGTGGAACACGAACAATTGCTCGAACGCGCGCGCGCGATTGCGGCCATGGTGAATCGCAACGCCCCGCTCGCCGTACGCGGCACCCGGCTCGCGATTCGGCGCGGGCTCGACCTCCCGCTGCACGAGGCAGAAATCATGGCGGAAGCGTTCCGGGAACGAGTCGTGCGCACTGCCGACGCGAAGGAAGGCCCGCAAGCGTTCCTCGAAAAGCGCGACCCGGTCTGGCGGTGCGAGTGATGACGCAGTTCGAAACGATCCTCTACGAAACCGCGGCCGATCACGTCGCAACGATCACGCTCAACCGGCCCGATGTGCTGAACGCGTTCAACCGGACGATGTGCCACGAGATGCGCGCCGCGTGGCACGCGGTGAAAGACGACCCCGACGTGCACGCGGTCGTGCTGCGCGCCGCCGGCGACCGCGCGTTCTGCGCCGGCCTCGACACGAAGCAGCCATACGGCCAACCCGACGACGTTTGGAATCACGAAGATCCCGGCGAGCTGCTCAGCCCGAAATGGCAACAGGTGTGGAAGCCCGTCGTCTGCGCGGTGCATGGCATCTGCACCGCGGGCGCGTTCTACTTTGTCAACGAGTCCGACATCGTGATCTGTTCGGACGACGCGATGTTCTTCGACTCGCATGTCACGTACGGTCTCGTTTCGGCGTTGGAGCCGGTCGGGCTCATGCGCAAGATCGGGCTCGGCGAGACGCTGCGCATCGCGCTCTCCGGCAACGACGAGCGCGTCACCGCCGCGACGGCGTTGCGCATCGGTCTCGTCACCGAGGTGGTCGCGCGCGATGCGTTGTGGGCGCGTGCGCACGAAATCGCGGCCGGCATCGCCCGCAAACCGAGTTCCGCAACCCAAGGAACCGTGCGCGCGATCTGGGAGTCGCTCGATCGCCCCTATCGCGCCGCGATGCAGCAAGGACTCATCTACACGCGGCTCGGCAACCCGATCGGCCAACGCGAGGTCGCGGAGCATGGCGCCGACCGTCCCGAGCCGAGGTTGCGTTGACAACGCGCATCGACCGGTCGCCACTCAGTGATCGCATCTCGCGCGTTCTGGCGATCAATCCTTCGGCGCCCGCACTCGAGTACGAAGGGGTGTGGCACAGCTGGCGGGAGCTCGGGGCGAGCGCCGACGCGGTTGCCGAAGTGGTCGAGCCCGGCGAACGGGTGGCCGTCTTGTTGCGGAACCGGCCGCAGCACATTGGCCTCGTGCTCGGACTCCTGCGCGCGGGCGCGTGCGTCGTGACCGCGAATCCCGAGCGCGGCGACGCACGGGTGCGCAGCGATCTCGAGGCGCTCGGCGTCGGGACGATTGCGGGAGAGCGCGACGACCTCAACGCCTATGCACCGAAGGTTCGCTGGTTGGCGAGCGACGCGCTCGGCGCGGTCGACGTCGCCGGTGACACGCCGGTCGACACACGCGCCGCGTCGAATCTTCGGCCTGGTATCGCGGTCGAGATGCTCACGAGCGGTACGACCGGCCCGCCGAAGCGCGTGCCCCTGACGTACGAAACGCTCCTCGCGCGTGCTCGACGGCGCCAAGCACTACGAACGGAACACCGACGCGACCGTCAAACTTCGCAGCGGCGTCATCATCGTGAACTCACCGATGGTCCACCTCGGCGGGTTGTTCCGGCTGCTGCAGTGCGTCAACGACGGCCGCGCCTTCTGCCTGCTCGAGAAGTTCCGTGTCGACGAGTGGATCGATGCCGTCCGCCGTCACCAACCTCGAACGGTGAGCCTCGTGCCCGCGGCGTTGCGCATGGTGCTCGATGCCGATCTCGAACGCGCCGACTTCGCAAGTGTCCGTTCGGTGATCTGCGGTACGGCACCGCTGTCACCCGACGACGCCGACGCGTTCTTCGAGAAGTACGGCGTTCCCGTGCTGATCGCGTACGCGGCAACCGAGTTTGGCGGCGGCGTCGCGGGGTGGAACCTCGCCGACCACGAACAGTTTTGGAAAACGAAACGGGGCAGCGTCGGGCGCGCCCATCCTGGTTGCGAACTGCGCGTGGTCGACAGCGAAACGGGCCGGCAACTTCCGCCCAACGAGAACGGGCTCCTCGAAGTCAAGGCGCGCCAGATGGGTGACGCTACCGGCTGGGTCCGCACGACTGACCTGGCGCGCATCGACGAAGACGGCTTCGTCTGGATCCTCGGGCGCGCCGATCAAGCGATCATTCGGGGCGGCTTCAAGGTCCAGCCCGACGACGTGCGCGCCGCGCTCGAGCGCGATCCACGCGTGCGGGGCGCGGCGGTTGTCGCGCGCGCCGACGCCCGACTCGGGTCGGTGCCGGTCGCGGCGGTCGAGTTGCGTCCCGACGTTCGCGACGTCTCGGCCGACGATCTTCTTGCCGAGGCCGCAACGGTGCTGGCTCGCTACGAACTGCCGGCCGAAGTGCGCATCGTCGACGAACTCCCCCGCACGCCGGCGGGCAAACCCGACCTCGCGGCCGTACGCGCGCTGTTCGGAGTCATCTCGTGACCGAGCGGTGGACATTCGGCGTCGAACCGACCGAGCAGATGCTCGAACTGGCGCCGTTGCTGCGCCGGGTGTGCAGTCTCGCGTTGACACTCGAACACAACGATCCTGCGCTCGCGCAACTGATCGGCGAGCTTCGCGCGGCCGAACGCACGCTGGCCGCGATCGCACCGGATGACGTGACACCGCGTTTGGGTGAACATCCGCGGCCCGAACTCCGCGCGTACATCGACCACTCACGCGACATCGGCGCGTACAACGCGGTGTTCCCCGAGTACGCGATCACGGTCGACGGCGACCGCGCGCACGGAACCGTCGACGTTCCCGCTCGCCTTCGAAGGTCCCCCCGGCATCGTGCACGGCGGATTCCTCGCGACGTTCTTCGATTGCGCGATCCAACATCACAATTGCGATGTGGGTGTCGCCGGGAAGACAACATCGTTGGCGCTCGAATTCCGGCGCCCGGCACCGATCGCGTCGGAGCTGCAGTTCGAAATCGAACGCGCGACCGACGCGCGCCGCATCACCTCGCACGCCCGCCTGACGCACGGCGAAGAATTGTTGTGCACGGCCATGATGGAAGCCGTCGCCGGCAATCGCGATCGACTTCCGCGCGTATCGCCGCGGAGACCGGAGTGACCGCAGCAGTTGTCGACGCGGGCGACGACCTCCCCCTCACGCTCCCGTCGCTCCTGCACGACCGCGCGTCGGCGCGCGACGACCACGCGTGGCTGATCTGCGACGACGATGTCCTGACGTATACGGAGGCCGAAGCCCGCTCGGCCCGACTTGCCAAGGGGCTGCTCGCATCGGGTGCCGGTCCGGGCACGCGCATCGGACTCCTGCATCCGAACAGCTCGGCATTTGTCGTGCGTGCGCTCGCCGCCATGCGCATCGGCGCGATCGCGATGCCAATCAGCACGTTTTCCACGAGCGGCGAGTTGCACACGCTGCTCCTGCACGCCGACGTCGAAGTGCTCTTCGCGACGACAACGTTCCGGGGCCGCGACTATCGAGTCGTCGTGCACGAAGCGCAGAGCGAGGGGCTCCTGCCCGCGCTTCGCCGCGTGTGGTTCGACGACACCGAAGTGGTCGCGGCCGGCAACGCGATCAGCGACGACGATCTCGCAGCTACCGAAGCACGCGTCACGGCTGCTGATCGCATGGTCGTGGTGCACACCTCGGGATCCACGAGCGAACCGAAGGGTGTCATTCATCAGCACGGCCCGCTGATCCGCCATCTCGACAACCTCGTCGAGCTCCGGCAGTACACCGAGGCCGACGTGTTGTTTGCCAACTCACCGTTCTTCTGGATCGGTGGCTTCGCGTACACGTTGCTCGGCACGCTCGTCGCCGGCGCAACGCTCGTCTGCTCGAACGCGTCCGATACTTCGGCCACGCTCGATCTCTTGGAGCGCGTTCGGCCGACGATGACCAACGGCTTCGCGGCAGCAGTCGCGCACCTCGCCCACGATCCGACGTTCGCGTCGCGCGATCTCAGCTCGATTCGGCGCGGCAACCTGTGGCCGATCATGCCGGCCGCCGTGCGCGCCACCGATCCCGAGCTGCGACACAACATGCTGGGCATGACCGAAGCCGGGAGCGTCTGCCTCGCGAGCGCGGACGAGAGCGACCAGCCCGAACACCGACGAGGTTCGTTCGGCAAACCGGTTCCCGGATTCGAGGCGAAGGTCGTCGACCCCGACACCGGCGATCAATGCGACCCCCGCACAATCGGTGAGTTGTGGCTGCGCGGTCCGTTTTTGATGGAGGGCTACCTCGGTCGCGAACGCGTCGACACCTTTACGCCCGACGGCTGGTATCGAACCGGAGATCTCTTCTCGATCGACGAAGGCGGCTTCTTCTACTTTGCGGGTCGCAGCGGCGACATGATCAAGACCGCCGGCGCGAACGTCTCACCGCGCGAGGTGGAAGCCGCGATCGCCGACGCAACGGGTCTGGTCGCTCACGTCGTGGGTCTCGACGACGCCGAACGCGGTCAGGTCGTTGCCGCCGCGCTGCGCGTCCCGCGCGGGCAATCCGCACCCGACGTCGACGAACTGCGCGGAACGTTGCGCGCGAAGCTCTCGGCGTACAAGGTGCCCCAACGCTGGCTCGTCCTCACCGACGACGCAGTCCCGATGCTGTCGAGCGGCAAGCTCGACGCCCGTTCACTCAAAGAGCTCTTCGCGTGACGGGCGCGACGAGCCCCGCCACGCTCCCCGCGCTGCTGCAACGCAACGCGCACGAGCACGGACACAAGCCCGCGATCGTCACCGCCGCGCACGCCATTGCGCACGCTGCGCTCGACGACGAGAGCCGCAGCCTGGCGGCACGCTTCGTCGCGGCCGGCGTCGGCAAAGGCGCACGCGTCGGCATCGTCATGCCGAACGGCATCGAGTGGGCCGTCGTCGCGTGCGCGGCTGCACGGATCGGTGCAGTGCTGGTGCCGCTGAGCACGTTGTTGCGGCCGCCCGAGTTGAGAATGCAACTCGACATCGCCGGTGTAACGCACTTGGTCGTCGCGCACGACTTCCGCGGCCGCTCCTATCTCGACGACCTCGATGCAATCGGGCCGCTCCCCACGCTGCGCCACGTCTGGACCGACGCCGAATTGCCGGCGGAATCCGTCGATGCCGAACTCGTGCGCGCGCTCGAAGGGCGCGTACAACCGGCCGACGATTTCGTCATTCTCTTCACGTCGGGCAGCCGGGGTGCACCAAAAGGCACGGTGCATACGCACGGAAGTGCGCTGCACGCAGTGCGTTCAGGCCTCGACGCGCGCTGCATCGGTACCGACGACCGGTTGTACATACCGATGCCGTTCTTCTGGACCGGCGGGCTCGCGAGCGGTCTCCTGAGCGCACTTGTTGCCGGCGCGACCCTGCTCACGGAGGCGATACCCGAGCCCGAGCAAACACTCGCCTTGCTCGAACGCGAGCGCGCCACGTTGTTTCGCGGCTGGCCCGACCAAGCGGCCGCGCTCGCCGCGCACCCCCGGTTCGCGTCCGCCGATCTGTCGAGCCTCGGTCCGGGCAGCCTTCCCGCCGTGTTACCCACGAGCACCCGTCCCGCGCCCGGGGCGCGGGCGAATCTGTTCGGTATGACGGAGACCTTCGGCCCGTACTGCGGCGCACGCGCGGATGTCGACATGCCGCGAGAGAAGTATGGCAGCTGCGGGAAACCGTTCGCAGGCATCGAAGTGCGCGTCGTCGATGCCGCAGGGAATCCGTGCGCACCCGGCACGATCGGCGAGATCTGCTTGCGGGGCCGCAATGTCATGCGCGCCATCGTGGGCCGCACACGCGACGTCACCTTCGACCGCGACGGCTTCTACCCCACTGGCGATCTTGGCGCGCTCGATGCCGACGGCTACCTCTGGTATCACGGCCGCGCCGACGACATGTTCAAGGTGAAGGGCGCCACGGTGTACCCGAGCGAAGTCGAAGCGGCGTTGCGAACGCTCGATGGTGTGCGCCACGCGTGCGTCACGAACGTACCCGGTGAACGTGACGCGGTTGGTGCGCTGGTCGTGTCGAACCGCACGCTCGCCGAACTCGTCGCCGACACGCGCGCACACCTCAGTGCCTTCAAAGTTCCGACCTACTGGTACGTCACTGATTCTGCCGACGACATACCGACCACCCCGACCGCGAAGGTCGACAAGCGCGCGCTCCAAGAGCTGCTGCAGACGAAGGGAACCACGCCATGACCCGCGCGATCGATTGTCTCGTAAACATCGACATCGGCGGCAAGGTGCCCCCTGAGTGGCTGGTGCGCGTCAAGGACGATTACTTCAAGGCCGGCGACTCGTTCTTGAAACAGCCCGAGCTCTCCGAGCTGATCGACGAGATGGACGCCAACGGTGTCGAACGCGCGATTCTCATGACGGGCTTCCGCGGCGGCGAGAGCCGTGCGCTTTCTTTCGCGGAGTCGCGACCCGATCGGTTCGCACTCGCGGCCGGTGGGTTCAATCTTTTGAAGCCGATGCCGACGGTTCGGGGCCTCGAAGCGTTCGTGCGCGCGAACCCGGTCGCGTACGCGGTCGTCGGACCGAGCTTCTGGGGCGACGGCATGTACCCGCCGACCGATCCGGTGTATTACCCGCTCTACACGAAGTGTTGTGAACTCGATCTTCCGCTGTGCATGAACACGGGCATCCCCGGTCCGCCGTTGCCGGCCGAGGTGCAAGATCCCATCCACCTCGACCGCGTCTGCTATCGCTTTCCCGAGCTCAAGCTCTGCATGATCCATGGTGCCGATCCGTGGTGGGAGACCGCGATCCGCCTCATGCTCAAGTACAAGAACTTGCGGCTGATGACGTCGGCGTGGTCGCCGAAACGGTTGCCGGAATCGCTCTTGCACTACATGCGTACGCGCGGGACCGATCGCATCATGTTTGCGTCCGACTATCCCGTGTTGTCGTTCGAGCGAACCCTGGGCGAAGCAGCCGCCCTCGATCTCTCCGACGACGTGCGCGACGCGTGGTTGTACGGCAACGCCAACGCATTCTTCTTCGGCGGCCAATGACATGCCGCCCAAACAAACGTCCCCGCGCGAGAAACCACAACAGATCGCCGACGAACTGCGCACGCTGATCGTCTCCGGCGAACTCGCCGACGGTGAGATGCTCGGGCACGAACCCGATCTGGTTGAACGGTTCGGCGTGTCGCGGCCGTCGCTGCGGGAAGCGTTGCGGATTCTCGAGGCCGAAGGACTCGTCACCGTCGTCCGTGGGGTACGAGGCGGCGTCGTCGTGCACGCACCCGACCGGCGCATGACGGCACGAACGGCCGCGGTCATGTTGAAAGCGCGCAATGTGTCACTGGCCGACGTCTACGAAGCGCGCACGCTGCTCGAGCCGATCGCGGCGCGCGTCGTCGCAACGTCACGCGGCCGGAAAGCAGCGGTCAAGACGTTGCGCGCGTTGCTCGCAGACGAAGAGGACACCATCGAAGACCCCGAAAAGTTCGGTGTGGCGAACGCCGCGTTCCACCACGGTCTGGTCTCACTTGCGGGAAACGAAACCTTGGCCATCGTCGCCGACATGCTCGACGAGATTGTCGTACGCGCGGTCGCGGCCGTGAGCAGCGGCGACGACGTGGTCGGTTCGCTCTCGGTTCGCCGCCGCGGCCTGCGGTCGCAGGAACGACTCATCGATCTCATTGACGCCGGCGACGGCATCGACGCCGAAGAACACTGGCGCGAGCACATGCAAGTCGTCGGGCGCGTGCTGCTCGGTCAACGCGCGACGACAGTGGTTGACCTTCTCCACCACTACTAACAAAAACCCACCAACTGTCGGCAGGAATTTGAGCGCTACACGCTTTTTTCTCTGCCAACGGTTGGTGGGGTGACGCCGCTAGCGCTCCGCTCTGCGCAGGCCGTGCGCAGGCGACCAGTACTCGATTATGAGCTTGGTGGCCTCCGGGTCGAGATGCGTCCACACGACTTCGTCGATGTCGGCGACGAAGAGCTCTCCGTCGGGGTGTTCTTCGCCGAGCGGGCCGCGCGGAATCGCGCGGCCTGCGATCTTTGCCTCCCCCGGCCACTCACGTTCCTTGCCGTCGACCGGGTGGAACGTCGGGCCGTGCACTGCGAAACGCGGATCGCGCTTGAGATCCACGGCCTTGCGCGCGCTGCTTCCGGTTCCGAACTGAAGATCGGTCTCGGTGAACTCGATTTCGATGCCCGAGATGCGGGGCGAACCGTCGGCGCGCAGCGTTGCGATCGTTTTGTGACGACCGGCGTCGAAGAGCTGCCGCACCCGGTCCGAAAACTCGGGTTCGGCCGTTTGAAATTCCTTCCACGTAACCACAATCGTTCAACGTAGCTGAGCATTCGAAACCTCGCGCCGTACGTGCGAAAATCACGTTTCGTGGCCCCCCTGATCGGACGTTCGCGCGAATGTCAGGCGCTTGACGCGCTCCTCGAGGCGGCGCGTGACGGGCAAGGCCGGGTGCTCGTGCTGCGCGGCGAAGCGGGCATCGGCAAGACCGCGCTCTTGCAATATCTCGTCGACTCGGCGCAGGGCTTCACGGTCACGGAAGCCACGGGTGTCGAGTGTGAGATGGAGCTGCCGTTCGCCGGTTTGCACCAGCTCTGTGCGCCGATGCTCGATCGCATCGGGGAGTTGCCCGAGCCGCAACGCGACGCGGCCGGGACCGCGTTCGGATTGCGCACCGGCACCCCGCCCGACCGGCTCCTCATCGGACTCGCGATCCTGAATTTGCTCGCCGGCGCCGCAGACCGCGGCCCGCTGCTGTGCGTCATCGACGACGCGCACTGGCTCGATCGCAGTTCGGCGCAAGCGCTGGCGTTCGTCGCGCGCCGGTTGTTGGCCGAGAACATCGCGCTCGTCTTCACGACCCGAATGCCGGTCGAGGATCTTGCACCGTTTCCGGAGCTGTTCGTCGAAGGACTCGGCACGGCCGACGCGCAGGCCCTGCTCGGATCGCGGCTGCGCGCACCACTCGACGAACGCGTACGCAGTCGCATCGTCGCCGAAAGCGGTGGCAATCCGCTCGCGCTCATCGAATGGCCGCAACGGCTGGCACCCCTTGAACTGGCGGGCGGTTTTGCGGTGCCCAACGAACGGCCACGTGCCGGCCAGATCGAAGCGACATTTCGTCAACAGGTCGCCGATCTCCCGGCGTCGGCGCAACGCTTTCTCACGCTGGCGGCGGCCGAGCCGACGGGCGATCCGGTCATCGTGTGGAACGCGGCGGGCACGTTGGGCATCACGCTCATCGACGCAGCGCCCGCAGTCGACGCGGGCTTGATCGACATCGGTGCGCGCATCGCGTTCCGGCATCCGCTCGTGCGCACGGCGTCGTACGGCGCAGCATCGTTCGCCGACCGCCTCGCCGCTCACCGCGCGCTCGCCGAAGCGACCGACGCCACCCTCGATCCCGACCGGCGGGCGTGGCACCGCGCCCTCGGCACCCCCGGACCCGACGAAGAAATCGCCGAAGAGCTCGAACAATCAGCCGGCCGCGCCCGCGCGCGGCGGTTTGGCCGCGGCATCGGCACTGCTCGAATGGTCCGTCAACCTGAGCGAGCAGCCGACGCGGCGTACGGAACGGACGCTCGCGTGTGCGGCGACGTATCTGCAGGCCGGATCACTCGATCGCGCGGGCGGCCTTCTCGCGACGGCCGAGACCGCGACGCTCGGCGCCATGCAACGAGCACAACTCGAAATGTTGCGCGCTCGTCATGCCGTCTTTCGCGGCGACTCACGCGCCGCCGCGCCCTTGTTCGCGCGCGCGGCTCAGCAGTTCGAATCGCTCGACCTCGAGCAGGCCTACGCCGCCCATCTGCAGGCAATGGCATCGTCAGTCATCGCCGGCGACGCCGGAGGGGGCCTCAGCATTCGCGACGCCGCAATCGCAACGATCGCGTGCCGCCGATCACAAGACCCGAAAGAACTCGAGTCGCTGGCGATTGGTCTCGCCCGGGCCGCCGCCGACGGACCGGGCGCGGGTGCCGCTGTGCTCCGTGACGTTCTTTCGGCGACGCATGAAGGTCTCGGCGTCGACGCGTTCCAGTGGCTCGGCTACATGGCCGCGGCCGCCGCGCTGCTGTGGGACTTCGACGCGTTCTGTAACGCGGCCACAACGCAGGTCGACATCGCACGCGCGGCCGGCGCGCTCTCGATGCTCCCGAACTCGCTCAACCTTGTCGGCCGGGCCGCGATCTTCGAAGGCGACCTCGATGCCGCCGGATCCGCCATCAGCGAGTCGACCGAGGTACTCGGGGCGGCCGCAACCCACTTCGGGGAGTCCGTCGACGCGGCGTACAACGCGCTCGAAGGTGCCGACGGCGCGGCCGCGCATATCGACGAAGAAATCGCCGCGGCACGGGCGCGCAACGCGGGCCGCAACCTGCGTTCGGCGTTGTGGGCGCGCGCCACGCTCGGCAACGCGAGCAGCGACTACGAGAAGGCGCTCGCGGCAACGTCCGAGGTCATCGAGCACCCGTGGCAGTGGTCGGCGCAACTCTCGTATCACGAGCACATCGAAGCCGCGGTGCGTTGCGGGCAGCACGAAACCGCGGCCGTCACACTCCAACGGCTGCGCGAGTCGACTGCGGCGAGCGGCAGCGACTGGGCGCTGGGCATTCAGCGTCGTTGCGAAGCTCTGCTCGCCGACGGCGACGAGGCCGACGCGCTTTACCGCCAAGCCATCGAACACTTGCAACGCACGCGCTTGCGCCCCGACACCGCGCGCGCCCATCTGCTGTACGGCGAATGGCTGCGGCGCGCGAACCGGCGCGTCGACGCCCGCACCGAACTGCAAGCTGCGTACGACATGTTTACGTCGATGGGCGTGCGCGCGTTCGCGGAACGCGCGCGCCACGAGTTACTTTCGACCGGTGCGACGGTGCGCAAACGTAACGTCGAGACGGCCGCCGAGTTGACGCCACAAGAACGGGAAGTGTCGCGCCTCGCGATCGACGGATTTACGAACGCAGAGATCGGCGCCCGACTGTTCCTCAGTGTCCGCACGGTCGAGTGGCACCTCGGCAAGGTGTTCACCAAGCTCGGCATCTCGTCGCGCCGCGAGCTGAAGCGCGTCCTGCCCGTCCGCGGTCAGCTCGCGCTGTAACGGTCCGCGCCGACGCGCCCCGTCACTGCCGTCCGCGAACGGGCGGCATGATCCCGCCGATGAGCCAGAACAGCGGGAAGAAGATCCCGAGGATGAACATGACCCAGTGCCCTTTGCGGAGGCTGAGGATCCCAAAGACGATCAGCAGAACCAGGTAGATGATCCCGCCGCCGATGAAATACGGCATTGAAAAGCTCCTTCGAGAACGTGCGCGAACGATAACAGGAACGGCCATCTCGCAAGATGTGCAGAGGCCAGTTGTTTGCGTTAGGCCGTAGACCCTCGTACGCGGGAGGGAGCGAACATCGTGAACACGGCCGAAGCGAATCAAGTACCGGTATTGCGAACGAGAAGCATCGAAGACGAGAAGCGCCTCGAGGAGTGGCAGCGTAAGGCACAACTGCCGATCCTCGCGTCGGCCCTGCTGCCGATCATTCTCAGCCTCGCCGGCACGCAATCGATCATCGCCGACGTGGTCCTGATCGTCGCCTGGATCGTCTTCATGGCCGACTTGATCGTGCACATCCGACTGATACCCGGCTTTCTGCGTACCCGATGGGGCGTCTTCGATCTCGTCGTCGTGATCCTGACCGCGCCGTGGTTCCTCATTCCCGGGCTCGGCGGTGCCCGGTTCTTGCTCCTTGCGCGGCTCGCCCGACTCGTGCGCGTCATCAAAGCCGGCGGGAAACAGATCACCGAACTCGCGAAACAACTCGGGCGCGTCGGCGTCGTGCTCACCATCATCGTTCTGACATGTGCCTACACCGCGTACCACGCCGAGAAGGCGACGAACCCGTTGTTCAACTCGTTCGGAACATCGGTGTGGTGGGCGATCGTGACGCTGACGACCGTCGGTTACGGAGACGTGTATCCGATCACGACAGCCGGGCGCATCACTGGTGTCGTGCTGATGTTCTCGGGTGTCGCGTTGATCGGCGTGCTCGCGGGCACGCTGGCGTCGTTCTTCGGTTTCGGCTCCGACTCGAGTTCGAATACTCCCGCCACGAGCACGCCGACACCGACATCCGATGCCGAACTCGAAGCCCGACTCGCCGATCTCGAACAAGCGATAGCTGCGGTTCGCCAGCAGCTACATACATAGGCTCCGGGTCATGGCGGTGCGAAACACACAGTTGAAG
The DNA here is from genome assembly GCA_963841195.1 of uncultured Actinomycetes bacterium. GTDB lineage: Bacteria > Actinomycetota > Acidimicrobiia > IMCC26256 > PALSA-610 > CAWJBX01. The sequence goes on from CAWJBX010000014.1 coordinate 408,629, forward strand.
GCGCTGCGCGCGCGACGAATCCCCGCGTGGTGGCTCGACGCCAAGCTCGGGATCTTCGTGCACTGGACGCCGGCATCGGTTCCCGCGTTCGCGCCGGTCGACGAAGACATCAGTGAGCTCGTGAAGTCGGACCGGCCCGCCGCGCTCGCGCACGCGCCGTACGCCGAGTGGTACGAGAACTCGCTGCGATTCCCGCAAAGCCCGGCGGCGCGCCACCATCGGTTCGTCTGGGGCGATCGGCCGTACGAACAGTTCGCCGACGACTGGGTCGCCGGCCTCGAGCACTGGGACCCGCATGCGTGGGCGGCGCAGTTCGCTGCGACCGGCGCGCGCTACGTCGTGCTCGTGACGAAGCACATGGACGGCTATTGCCTTTGGCCGACCGACATTCGCAATCCGCATCGTTCCGGTTGGTATTGCCGGCGCGACGTTGTCGGCGAACTCCGCGAAGCCGTGCTCGCGGCGGGAATGCGCTTCGGCATCTATTACTCGGGCGGGCTCGACGCGACGTTCAACAACCGCCGCATCGGATCGGTCGCCGATTCGATCGACGCCGTCCCGCGTGGCGACTATCCCGCGTATGCCGAGGCGCAGGTGCGCGAACTGATCGCGCGCTATCAACCGAGCGTGCTGTGGAACGACGTCGCCTGGCCGACAAGCGGAAACGAACTCTGGAAGCTGTTCGCGCACTACTACAAGCAGGTGCCCGACGGTGTGGTCAACGACCGCTGGATGCCGTGGAGTCCGTTGCTCGCGACCGCGCACTCGAAACTGGGTCGGCGCGCCATCGACGCCGCAATGCGCAGCCAAGCGCGCCGCGACGCGGGCCTCATCCCTCCCCTGCCTCCGCACGCCGACGTGCGCACGCCGGAATACGTCGTATTCGACGACATCCAACGCAAGCCGTGGGAGTGCGTGCGCGGAATGGACAAGAGCTTCGGTTACAACGCGCACTCTCGCCCGCAAGATTTTGTCGGGCGCGACGAGTTGCTCTGGATGCTCACCGACATCGTGGCGAAGGGCGGGAACTTGTTGCTCAACGTCGGACCGCGTGGTGTCGACGCCCAGATTCCCGACGAACAACGCACGCGCCTCCAATGGCTCGGCGAATGGTTCCAACCGCACGCCGACGCCATCGCCGCAACGCGGCCGTGGATCACACCGGGAACGACGACGGCCGAAGGTCGGCCGGTTCGTTACACCGCGCGCGCCGACATCGTGTTCGCGTTCGTGCAACACGCGGGTAACGTCGTCACGCTGCCCGAACTCGCCTCCACTCCCACGACCGCGATCACAACGGTCGACGGTTTGGGATTGACGTGGAGGAACACGGCGGCCGGCCTCGCGATCGACGCGCAAGCTGCGTCTGACCCGACGGTCATCGCGTGCACACGCGTCGTCGCGCGATCGTCGTCTTAGGCGGTGAGCGTGCCCGTGCGGTGGGCCCGGCGCAGGAACACGAGCGCAACCGCAGAAACCGCCGCCAGGGCAACGACGTACCAAGCCGTGACCGTGCTGAGGCTGAAGACCTCAGCCGCGAAGCCGGCAACGATGACCGGTACGCTCAACGCGAGGTAGCACAGCGTCACGTACGTCGACATCACGCTGCCGCGCGCGTGCGCCGGCGCGAGGTGCTGCACCGAGTGCATCGCGCTCATCTGCGCGATACCGCTGCCGACACCCACGAGCACTGCGCCGACGATCGCGACCGCGAGCGACGCCGGAATCGCTGACACGGCGATAGTCGCCATGCCGAGCAGCAAGATCGCGACGCCGGTTGTCGTTTCGGCTTGGCTGTGGTGATGCCGCAGCACGATTTGGGCGACGCCGTTCACGGCCAGCGCGAGCGCGGTGAACAAACCAGCCACGACGGGCTGAGTGATGTGAATACCGAGCGCCTCGTGTAGGAACGACGGCGCGAGCGCGAACAGCCAACCGCCGGCCATGAAGCTCAACGCTCCGACGGCCGCGGGACCGACGAACGCCACACGAATCTCCGGCGGCACGTAGATCACCTTGGCGCGCGGCGCGCTTTGTTGCGCGGGCGGGCGCGTTTCGGGGATGCGCACGAGCGCGATGGCGAGCACGGCCGCGAGCACGGCGTCGAGTACGTAGGGCGCGGTCGTCGGCCACGGTGTGATCGACGCAAGCAGTCCGCTGACGAGCGGTCCGATGGTGAGGCCAACCGCCATCGCGACCGACGCCGCCAACGCTGCGCTTGCGACGTTTTGGCGCGGGTGCAGTTCGCGGATCGCAACCGAGACGCACGACATCACCAGCGCGGCACCGATGCCGTAGATCATCTCGCCGGCGAACAACCAGCCGACCGAGCGGGCGGCGGCGAAGGCCACCGACGACAGAACCGTGATCGCGATGCCGCTGACGAGCAAGGGGCGACGACCGACTCGGTCGCTCAGCGTCCCGACGAAGAGGAGCGCGGGGATCAGCACGGCGACATAGCTCCCGAAGAGCAAGGTCACCGTCGCCGCGCCGAAGCCGTAGTGCTGGGCGTAGATCGGAAACAGCGGCGTCGGGAGGTTCGAGCCTGCGAACAAGAGGATTTGGGCCGTCACGACCAGGGCGAAGCTCGTCGGCACGGACCAGGTGGTCCGGGCGGGCCGGGCGGTGAGGGTCAGTTCGGCGGCGGACATCGGGTCTCCTAACAGACAGGTCTGTCTGCTGGACTATACAGACCTGTCTGTTAGAATCAACCCATGATTTCGGAGACCGCCGTCGCGGCGAATGGCACCACGGCCGGCACCCCCGGCACGGCTTCGGCCCGGGACCGGCTGCTCGAGGCGGCGAACGAGCTGTTTTACGACGAGGGCATCCACGTCGTCGGCATCGACCGGATCATCGAAAAAGCCGGCGTCGCCAAGGCCACCCTTTACAGCACGTTCGGAAACAAGGAAGGCCTGATCCTCGCGTACTTGCAGTCGCGCCTGGAGCGCCGGCAAGCGCGTGTGAGTGCTGCGCTCGCGAAGGCCAAGACACCGCGCGACCGCGTGCTTGCGGTGTTCGATGTGCTCAATACGTTCGTGAGCGATCCGAAGTTCAACGGCTGCGCGGACATCAACGCGAGCGCAGAGTCGGAACCCGGGAGCGCAGTCGAAGCCGCGGTGCAAAGTTCGCGCCGCTGGCGCCGCTCGTTGTTCGTCGATCTCGTGCGCGACGCGGGCGTGAAAGATCCCGAGCCGCTCGCGCGCCAACTCGAGATGCTCTACGACGGCGCGATGGTCGCCGCCCGCGTCGACCACGATGACGACGACGTGAAGGTCGCCAAAAAAACCGCCGCCGCGTTGCTCGACGCCGCGTTAACGTCATGACGCGTGACGGAGTTTTCTCCTAGCGTTCGCGAGTACTACGAGAACGACAAAGAGGCCACTCGCCTGAGCGCGAGCCACGGCCAACTCGAGTTCGTGCGCACGCAGGAGATCATCCGGCGCTACCTGCCGCCTCCTCCCCTGCGCATCCTCGACGTCGGCGGGGCCGCGGGCGTGCACGCGGCCTGGCTCGCCGACGACGGTCACACCGTGCATTTGATCGACCCGATGCCCAACCACGTCGAAGCGGCGCGCCGTCTTACGAAAAGCGCCCGACGCATTACGGCCGACATCGGCGATGCGCGCAACCTTCCCGTCGACGACGACAGTGTCGACGCCGTCTTGTTGCTCGGGCCGCTCTATCACTTGACCGAACGAACCGATCGCGTGCAGGCGTTGCGAGAAGCGCGGCGCGTCGTTCGACCGGGCGGCTCCGTGTTCGTCGCCGCGATCTCGCGATTCGCGTCGCTCATCGACGGGCTCGGCACCGGGTGGCTGTTCGATCCGCGCTTTCGCGCGATCGTCGAGCGCGACGTACGGGACGGCCAGCATCGGAACCCCGATCAGGTACCGCACTGGTTCACCACCGCGTACTTTCACCACCCGTCGGAGCTTCCCGGCGAGGCGACCGACGCGGGGCTCGCGTGCATTGCCGTCCTCGGCGTCGAAGGTGTCGCGGGCTGGTTCCGCAACAACTTCGAGAACTGGAACGACCCGGCGGTCCGCGCCGCGATGTTGTTCGCGGCGCGGGCCACCGAGTCGGAGGCCGCGCTGATCGGCGCCAGCGCGCACCTCGTGATGATTGCTCAGCTGGTCGACTGACCGGTCTCGAGGAAGGTCTTGAGGTCGCTGAGGATCCAGGCCCAGCCGCCGCCGCCTTCTTCGAGCTTGGCGTCGCTCGTCGTCGCGACTGCAACGTTCGGCGCGTTTTCGACGTCGTGCGTCACGGTCAGACGCGTCAAGCCGGGACGCTCTTCGTCGAGCTCCCACGTGAGCCGTGTAAATCCCTCGGCCGCGGTCTCGGGCGTGAAGAACGCGCGCCACGTCTGCACGAGACGCGTGGGCGGTTCGGACTCGATCACTTCACCGTCGATCAGCGGGTCCGGCGCGCCGAACTGCTGCATCTCGGTTGTCGAATGCACGACGTACAGCGCCGCCGGGACGCAGGTCGTATTCGCTCGGGGCGTGGAACGCGTACTGGCCGTTCCACTTCGGGTCGGTGATTGCGTCCCACACCTTCTGCGCCGGTGCGTTGATGTAGACGCGGTGCACGTGCACGGTGGTCTGCGTGGCGTTCGTCATTGCGCTTCCTCCAACGTGTTCTTGAGATCCGTCAGCGCCGACACTTGGCGCTCGGTGTACTTGTCGATCCACCGGTCGTGGATCAGCCGGATCGGCACGGGGTTCAGGAAGTGCAACTTCTCGCGGCCCGACCGCCGGGTGACGACGAGGCCCGCATCTTCGAGGACGCGCAGATGCTTCATGACGCCGAACCGCGTCATCTCGAGTTCCGATTCGAGCTCGGTAAGCGTGCGCCCGTCGCGCACGAAGAGCTTGTCGAGCAGGAACCGGCGAGTGGGATCTGCGAGTGCCTTGAAGACGAGGTCGTCGTCCGTCACGGTCCAAGAATAGGTGACCAAATAGTCACATGTCAAGCGCGTCGTACGGTGCCCGGATCGTGAGTGCGGACAACGTTGCCAAACGGATCACGTCGCAGTTGCTCGCCGGGCCGAAGGCGACAACGCCCGAAGCGGTCGTCGAACGTGTCCTTGCGGTGCAAGCGCAAGACGGGCGCGGCGCGCGGCTTGCGATACGGGCGCGTTCGAAGGGCCTCACCGCGGACGATGTCGATCACGCGCTCACCGAAACGCGTTCGCTCGTTATCGCGTGGCTCAACCGCGGCACGCTGCACCTCGTCGGCGCGTCCGACTACTGGTGGTTGCACGCGCTCACGGCCGAGCGGAGCGTCGTCGCGAATGAACGCAGGCTGCGCCAAGAAGGCGTGAGTCCGAAACAAGCGACGCGCGGCATCGACGTCATTCTCAGCGCGGTGAACTCGGACGGTCCGCAGACGCGGGTGCAGTTGCGACGTGTGCTCGAAGCCGCGCGCGTGCCGACGAAGGGCCAAGCGCTTGTCCATGTGTTACTTGCGGCGAGCCTGCATCACGATCTCGTGCGCGGACCGATGCGTGGGAACGAGCACGCGTTCGTGTCGGCTTCGGAATGGCTCGGCGCGCGGCCTCCGGCGCTTCGCGCGCGGCGACGCGCTCGCATTACTCGCGCGCCGCTACCTGGCCGGGCACGCGCCCGCTGAACCCGAAGATCTCGCAACGTGGAGCGGACTCCCACTTACCGATGCTCGACGCGCGTTCGAGCATGCCGGCGTGACTGCTTCTCGGGTTCGAGCGCGCGTGTTGCCGCCGCCGATGCTGCTCGGCTCGTTCGATCCGCTGTTGCACGGATGGAAGTCGCGCGCATCGATCGTCGGCGAGCATCGCGGCATCGTCACGACGAACGGCATCTTCCGCCCCTTTGCACTCGTCGACGGCAGGGCGGTCGCAACCTGGGGACTCGCGGGCGGGACACTCACGATCAATCCGCTCGAACCGCTGGGCGCGACGACGCGCCGCGCGTTGGTGCGCGACGCGGCCGATGTATTGCGCTTTCTTGCGCTCCCGCCCAACCCGGCGCGCTTCAGTGAGTAAATCGCGCGGCGAACGTCGTCGATGGGACATGCAATCGCGGCGATCGTCAACGAGTCAGTACGAACCGTGTCGTTCGGCTGAGCCGGATGGCAACGGTGGACGCGGTGATCAGTTCGTGAGGCGGCGCCGCTGTAGGGCGCTGGATGTCGCCGACGCGTCTTGAAGGTCCTACAGCAGATCATCACGACTTCGAACTGCTCGCACGAACGCTCGCGATCCGGCAGTTCTCCCGCGACCTTTCGCTAGCGGGCTTTGACCTTGCGGCGGCGAACCTTGTTGCACTCGAGGCAGTGACGGTCCTGGATCGGCCTCGACCACGGATAGATCCCGCGGTGGGGTTCCGACCATCCGCTCCAGTCGTGAACGACGTGGCGGTAAGAGATTCGCCGAACGGTGGCCGCAACCGCAGCGGCACCGAGCAGCAGGACCGCAACAGCCGCGAACGTCATGCGTCCAGGATATTGCGACCGGATCAGATGTCCAGGCGCCGGCCCGTCGCGCCCTCAGCCGGCGCCGCCCCGCACACGTCAGGGCAGGCGCAGTGCGACCACTTCGGGCGGCGTCGATTGCCCGATCGGAATGTACATGCTGTCGCCGACGACCGACGTCCATCCGTTGATCGCGCCCGCCGCTTGATACGACCAGACGCGCTTGCCATCCGATCGGCGGTACGCGACGACGGCCGACTTGTCGGTCGCGGTCAGCACGAGATCGTTGACGATCGTTGCGCCGCCGAGCGGATCGCCCGGCGTCGCGCTGTGCCACAACACTTTTCCCGAACCAGCGTCGATCGCGTACATCTCACCGTCGCTCGTGCCGAGTTCGCTCCCGAAGTACGAGACCGCGTCGGGTTGGAGCTTGGTGGGCGAGTTCAACGTCGCGAGATACACAACACCGTCGGCCGTCGCCGGCGGAGTGAGCACGCCGCCGTACGTTCCCGGATAGACCTCGGTTGGTCCGGTCAGCGGCGCGTCGTCGTGCTCGTGGCGACCGACGGGCGTCTGCCACAGTTGGCGTCCGGTGTCGGGATCAAGGCCGACAACCTCGCCCGACTTCCCCGCGCTGACGACAACTTCTTGCGCGCCTTTGTGCGCGAGCAACACGTGAACCTGATCGCGATCGAACAGATCGTGCGGCGTTACTTGGTGGTACCAAAGTAGCTTCCCGGTGTCGGCGTTCAGCGCGAGCACCGAGTCGGTATACAGATTCGCACCGGGGCGGCTCGCGCCATTCGGATACTGCTGGGTGCCCGGGAACGGCGCGGGGTTGGCCGTGCCGAAGAACATCGTGCGGCGTTGCGTGTCGATCGCGGGCGGATACCACGCGCCTCCGCCGGAGTTCACGTCGGGATGTCCCCACAGATCTCCTTGCACGGTGTCGAAGCTCCAACGAATCGCTCCGGTTCGATCGTTCAACGCGTAGAGCACGCCGCGATCGCCGGGCGTATAGATGCCGCCGATGCTCACGGGCACAGTTGCGGCAAACACCATGTCACCAAAGATGGTCGGCTGAATGTCGATGCCGAGCGTGTGCGTCGTCGTGAGTTGCTTCTTCCAAACCGTGTGACCAGTCTGCATATCGAGCGCGACAACTCCCGTTGATCCGTTGTCGGCGTAGACGCGCCCGTCGCCGATCGCAACGCCGAACGGTCCGATGTTGGGACCGAAGGCAGTGCTGCGCCAACGGATCGCTCCGGTTTTCGCGTCGACCGCCAGCACCTTGCCGCTGCCGTCTTGGAAGTACACGACGCCATTCGCGACGATCGGCGCCGTCGTCAGCTGGCCGAGATCGTCGCGTACGGTCCACGCGGACTGAAGACTTTGCACGTTGGCACTCGAAATCGTCGTGTGGGCCTGCCGGGCGTTGTCATAGTTCTGGCCCGGTAGCGGCCACTGGTCGGTTGCCGCGCCAACCTCGTTGGGTGCACCGGGAAGCGCGCTGGTCGGCGTCGTCGCCGATTGCGTTGCGCCCTTGCTGCTCGAAGAACACGCGGAGACCGCAAGCCCGAGAACTCCTACGACAACCGCGACCCGACGCGCGCGCTTACGAATGTTCACCGGTCCCCCGCTTTCCGCTCAGACCAGCGTAAAGGAATCGAGATTGATCCCGCCGTGGTGAGACCCGTCGACGCTGAAGACGACGAGATTGGCGCCTTTCGCCATCCGCAGCACAACGGGAATCGTTTGCCACGTCGTCCACGCCGACGCACTCGGCACGTGCAGCGTGTCGGTACCGCGCACGTTCCCATTCTCGGGATCGAGGGCGCGCACACTCAACGATGCTGCCTTCCCCGTTGCATTGGCGACGCGGCACAACAGCGTGTGCACGCCGGCCGCCGGGACTGCAACGGCCACGGCAACACTGCTTCCTTCCGTGTCGAGACCGGTGACGTATCCCATACCGACGTGACCGGTGAAGGTGTTCTCGAAGCGCGCCGACCCGGCCCACGCGCCGACCTCGGCCTGGAAGCGCGCCGCACCCGGCGGTGTCACCAGGAGCAACACCGACGCGCGTGGAGCGAGCGTGACCGAGTAATGCGTCATCGAGCCGAGGTCTTTGTGCGCCCAGAGGTCGCGTACCGAGCGCGGCGCCGGTGAAGCCGAGCGTGGCCGCGAAGTCGATCGACTTGGTTTCGTTGCCCGTACCGTTGTCGCGGTTGAAGAGCCCGACGGCCCAACGGCCGTCAGGCAACTGCCCGATCCAGCGTTCGGGGTCGCGGCTCGACGGGTCGTACTCGAACCCGTGACTGTTGTTGTAGACGGGCTTGCCGACGAGCCCCGCGGTGTTGAGCGCGAGGACTTCTTTGTTCTGAAAGACCGCGCCGTTGCCGGCGATGGTGTCGACATTGTCGGCGATCGCGATCGCGGCCCCCGCCATCGTGAAGAGACTGATCGCGCTCTGCCGTTCGGTGTCGTTCCTGAACGAATGAAGAATGAGCGGGTCGCCGTCGAGGATCGTCTGGCCGTGACCCGCGATGTCGGAAAAACCCGTGAAACCGAGAAACGGGTTGTTCCATTGCGACCACTCGGGTTGCCACGTTTGCCGCCCGCCGCTGAGGTTGTACCAAGTGCCGAAGCTCGCGTCGTTGTCGATGCGCACCATGTCACCGAAGCGGCGCTCGCCGGAACCATGCTCGAACAGGTTCGGCATGACGAGACTCAATCGCATGTCGCCCGCCGCGTCCGATATCCACTCCAGCGCGCGCGAAATACGCCTCGCGCCCGTGCGCCACACTGATCGTGCCTTCGCTCTGGTCGTATCCGATCTCGTACCAGCCCAAGAAGTCGATCCGCAGCCACGCGGCACCGAGATCACGGAAGTACGCGACGTAACCCTTCACGTATTCCTCGGCTCCGTCGCGCGTGGTGTCGATCCACCGCAGCAGCCCGCCGAAGTTGTCGCCGGGGTTGACGATGTCGGCGACCTTGATGTTGGGCCGGCCGACGACGGTCACCGCGGGATCGTTCACGGCCGAAAGCGTCGCCCACAGCGGGTTGTAGTAAACGCCGAGTTCGAGGCCTTTCGCTTTCAGATACTGCGCCCACCACGCCCAATCGTGTTCCCAGTCGTCGGCTTGGCTCGTGATGTAGCCGTGGGGCGTGGTCCGTTGCGTGTTGTCGATCCAACCGTCGGTGCACGCCATCGTGTAGCCGAAGTCGCGAAAGTTGTCGGCAAGCCAATCGATGTTCCGCTTCCACACTTGTTCGGGAATCATCGTGTTGGCGGCGTTCTCGTAGCCGTACGTGCTCCAGTAAAGGGGTCCCGGTCCGCCCCGCCGAAAGCGCGGCCGCGCCGAGCGAGCGAGTTCGGGCGCGACGGGCGTCGGGCCCGGTTCGACATGCGGCATTGCCGTCGCCGTCGCCGCGCCGGCCACCACCGGTCGCGCGAGACCCGCAAGCGCGGCGACCCCTCCGACCTTCAGCACTTCACGTCTCGTCGGCACCACGTCACCCCCGTCGGAACTGCGCGGAGCCTATGCACAGCGCACGAAAACTGCACCCCGTGGGCGCGTACGCAGACGGAACGTCTTGTGACTCACCCGATCCACTCGTCACCCATCGCGGTGAACCATCTTTCGCTCAACGCACTCGAAACCAGTGTCGAAGGCGTAGCCATGCCGGAAGAGGAAGTGCCGCCTGACGCGTCTGCTCTGCGCGCGTCGGCCGTCGCACTTTCTTTGCCCGATCCCGTGGTGGTGATTTCCGGCGGGGGTGAGGTGCTTTGGGGAAATCTCGCCGCCGAACGCTTCTTCGGCGTGCCGCTCACCGAAGCCGTGGGCATGAACGCGATCGACCTTGTCCATCCTGACGACTTGCTGCTGGTCGCCCAAGCAGTTGCAAGCGTGCAGCAGAAAGACGCGGGCTCGTTGATCGAGGTCCGCGTGCGCGCGAACGGGGAATGGCGGCTGGCCGAGATCCGCGGCGCACCCTCGGCGAACGAGATCGTGTTGTGCATCCGCGACATCACCGACCGCCGCCGTTGGGAGATCGCCGGCGACGAGACCGCGCGCTTCCGTGCGTTGGTGCAGTATGCGGCCGCGGTCACGCTGCTCCTCGACGGGCAGGGAATGGTCATCGCATCTTCCGGAGGACTCACCCGTCTGCTCGGCCACGACCAGGAACAGATCGAAGGACGGCCACTGACGGCGCTGGTCGCCGAGGACGATCGCGAAACAATTGCGGCGGTCCTACGCGATTTCGCGAACGGCAGCACAGCCGGGGCAACCCGGACGATCGAGGTGCGCTGTCCCCGCTTCGACGGCACCACCATTCCCATGGCGTTCACGTTGACGAACCTGCTCGACGATCCAACGGTTGAAGGCGTCATCGCGGCCGGTGTCGACATCGCAGACCGGATCGCGACCGAAGATGAGCTACGCGGTTCGAACTCGTTGTTGACCGCGACGTTGGAGTCGACGGCCGACGCAATTCTCGTCGTCGATCTCCACGGGCACATCGTGAGTTGGAATGGTCGCTTCGTCGAGATGTGGCGCCTGCCGACTGATGTGCTCGCGGCCGGTGACAACGCGGTCGCGTTGTCGATGGTGGCGGATGAACTGCTCGATCCCGCGAAATTCCTCGACAAGATCCGCGAGTTGTACGCCACACCCGAAGCCTCGAGCCACGACCTCCTCGAGTTCAAAGACGGCCGCGTGTTCGAACGCGACTCGCGCCCGCAGCGGCTCGGCGACGAAGTCGTGGGCCGCGTCTGGAGCTTTCGCGACATCACCGTGCATCACCGGTTAGAGCAGCAACTCCAACACCAAGCGCTCCACGACCCGCTCACGGAACTCGCGAACCAGACGCTGTTTCGCGATCGCGTGTCACACGGCATCCAGCGGCTCGCGCGAACCCGGAACCGCGTGGCCACGATGTTCGTCGACATCGACAACTTCAAGACGATCAACGACACGCTCGGTCACTGGGCGGGCGATGAAGTGCTCACGACGCTCGCGCGCCGCTTGCGACACAACCTGCGATCCAGTGACACGATCGCCCGGCTGGGTGGCGACGAATTCGCGGTGCTGGTCGAAGACATCGACGGCGAAATGGATGCCGCCCGGGTTGCCGAACACATCGTCGAGACCGTCCGCGAACCCATGCGGGTTGCCGGGCGCGAGGTTTCTCTCACCGCAAGCGTCGGCGTTGCGTTGGGCGGCCAGAAAGCCGACGTCGACGAGCTTCTCCGCAACGCCGACCTCGCGATGTACGAAGCGAAACGCGGCGGAAAGAACCGAACACACGTTTACACGCCGACGCTGCATGAGGCTGCGCTCGCACAGTTCAACCGCGAGACGACGATCAGGGCCGCGATCGGCAACGGCGAGTTCGTCATGCACTACCAACCCATCTACGACCTCACCACTCGTCAGATCGACCGGCTCGAAGCATTGGCGCGCTCGGCGCCAACCCGGCGGCGTGCTGCTCTCGCCCGCCGCGTTCGTGCCCTTCGCCGAACAACACGGCCTCATCGAGGACCTCGGACGACACCTGCTCACGCTCGCGGTCGAACAAATCAGCACCTACGACGCCGCGGCGCGCACAAGCCTTGGCGTTGCTGTCAATCTGTCCAGTCGTCAGCTGCGCGACCCGCAACTTCGTCATCGGGTCGAAACGGTCCTGAACGACAGCGATTTCGCGCCCGAGCTCTTGACGCTCGAGATCACCGAGAGCGCGCTGGTCGACGACCCGGAACACGCCAAACGTGTGCTCACTCAGCTGCGCGATCTCGGCGTACAACTCGCGCTCGACGACTTCGGCACCGGGTATTCCTCGCTCGCACAACTGCGCCACTACCCGTTCCACTTCCTCAAGATCGACCAGTCGTTTACGCAACACATCCACGACGAAACGACGCAGCACATCGTCCGCACGATCGTCCAGCTCGCACACAACCTCAACCTGACACCGGTTGCCGAAGGCATCGAGAGTGAGCTACAAGCCACGAACTTGCTCGCGTTGGGCTGCGAACGGGGTCAGGGTCATTGGCTGTGCGCACCGATGGACCTTGACGAGCTCGAACTGCGCACCAACGACAACGTCTCGACGCGCACCTGAAAGGCGCGCTGCGCCGAGCGTGTGCGAGACTGACCGAATGCCGACTGACGATGGTCCGCTCGTAGCGGCCGACGAAGCGTTCTCACACCAGATTGTCGAAACCCACGCGCGGGTCGCCCAGGCCGATCGCTCGTGGACGGAGAAGATCTGTGCGATGGCCGCCGCGCGCGACGGCTCGTTGCAGATGGGATTCGGCGTCGGCAAGTACACGAATCGCAACGTCTTCGATGGCTACGCGGGTGTTTCGCGCGGCAAAGAGCAGTGGACGGTGCGCGCGAGCCGCCGACTGAGCGACGACGTCGACCGCATTGGCGCCGGCCCGATTCAATACGACGTACTCGAGCCGTACCGGCGCATCCGGTTCCGGTGCGAGCCCAACGACGTCGTGCCGATCGCATTCGAATGGATCTTCGAAGCGATTGTTCCCGCGCGGCTCGAACAGCGCGATACGCAACGGTCGCGGCGCGGCTACCGCGCCGACATCGACGTGTTGCGCTACCACCAGATCGGTGTGGCATCAGGCTGGGTCGAGGTCGAAGGTCAACGGACCGAAGTGGATCCGCACACGTGGTTCTCGACGCGCGACCACTCGTGGGGTGTACGCCAAGACGTCGGCACGCCCCCGGCCGATATCGAAGGCGGCAGCTCCGCGTTCAACGTCGCGTTCCGGTTTTCGTGGAGCCCGATGTTGTTGGAGCGGCCCGACGGTTCGCAATATGCGATTCATCATCAGCACCGGCAGTTGCGTGTCATGGGTTACGAGGAGCAACGCTTCGAAGGTGGGATCGAACATGCCGACGGACGCGTCGAGGCGTTCAGCGCCGTGCGGCCCGAGTTGCACTTCGATCCTGTGAACCGCCGGGTGCTCGGCGGCACGCTGCATTGCACGACGAGCGACGGCTCCGACCGGCCGATCACCGTCGAAGCCGCAGGTGACACCGGCTTCCATCTCGGCGCCGGCTTGTACTTCGGATTCGACGGTCATCACCACGGCGAATGGCGTGGAGCACTCAACGTCGACGGTGAACACATCGCGGACTGCACGACGCCGGAGTCCTCTCGAAGACTGCATCAGATTCGCGACGCGGTGATGCGCGTCGACGATCCCGTCGGCGGCGGCCGCGGCTGGTGCAACTTCCAAACTGCGATTGTCGGCGACTGGCCGGAAGCCGGGCTCGACGAAGCCTCGTCGTTCGTCTAGCGGCCGCGAGCATTAATCGCCGAGCGGCCCGTCCCATGACCAACGCGGGAGCACCAGCCCGTCGGGAACGTCGTCCTCCGATCGCGGATACCTCGCCATCAGTTCCGTCGCCCATCGGAAGTACGCCTTGAGCGTGGCGCGCAACTGCGGATCACTCGGGAGTTCGGCATCGTCGAGTGCGTGCGCGAAACACACCTGCGCGCGCTCGTCCATCTCGACGTGGGCACCGTTGCCCGAGTGCATTCTCGTGACGCTCGATTCGTCCAAGATCGCGGTGCTGTAGCGAGCGGGCCCACCGAGCGCCTCCGCCCAATACGCGGCTAACCGTTCGGTGTGCTGCGGGTGATAACCGTGCGCGAACGCGTGACTGACGATTGGGTCAGCGAGGCAGCGCTCGTGCCACGCATGCGCGAGGCGTAAGAGGGCTTCGTCGCCGCCTACTGCCTCGAAGATCGTCTGCGCCACGGCCCCAGTATGGCTACGTCGGGTCGGTCGCGTCCCAGCTGACACTGCCGGACAACCAGTGCGTGATTTCGTCCTCTTGGTTCTCGTCGTGGAGGTGCCGGGGCGGCGTTGCGAACGTTGCGTAGGGACGGCATCGGATCACGAGACGGTGTTCTTCCTTCGCCATCGCCTGCACGATCGGACGCGCGTCTTCGCTCAACTCCTGGCCCGCCATCCTCCCGCCGACGGCCATCATCACGGCGACCGTCAAATCGGGATCGCGGTCGATCGTGGCGTCGGCGTACACCTGGAGAAAGCTGAACGGCCAACGTTCGTCGAGCACACACAAACTGATCTTGCCGTTGCGCGCCACCGCTTTGGCCTTCGACCGGCCCGCGAAGGTCGACACGAGCAGCTCGTCGTCGTCGGTCGGGACGTAGTACACGACCGACATCGCCGGGCCGTCGGCAATGCGTCCGTAGCCGAAGATGCACGTGCGGTGCGTTCGCACGAACTCCCGTCTCTCGGACGGAAGCATGTCGCGATCGGTTGGACACGTGAGCGGGTCGCGAGACAAAGGAAGCAGCTTCACGCGGTGAACCCTTCGTTCGACTTCCGGAACGTTGTCAGGTCTTCGCCGACGGTGATCAGGCCGTCGTAGCCACTGGCGCGGAGGTCTTCGGCGAAGCTTTCCGCCTCATCAGGCGTGTCGGGCGGCGGGATGAGATGCGTGAGCACGACGTGCGGCACTCCGGCGCGCGCCGCCATCGCACCGAGCAAGCGCGTGTCCGCGTGGTAGCTGAAGATCGTCTCGAACACTGTTCCGGCGATCAACGGTTGCATGGCCGATGTCCGGCACGCTTCGTGGACGAGCAGATCGGCACCGGCCGCGAGCGCTTCGACCTCGGCACACACGCGCGTGTCACCGGAAACGACGACCACCGCATCGGGCGTCTCGATGCGGTAAGCGACCGCTTCGGGCACGGGCTCGTGGTGCACGGCAACCGTAAGCACACGCACCGCGCCGTCTTCAGAGACCCATACCGCTTCGGGCGCGGTCGGCACCGCGAACGTCTGCAAGTTGACTTCGATCGGCGACGCGCCGACATGGGCGACGCGCAGCTCGAGGTCGTCGTCGTACGGCTCGAGCATGCGCCGCACGAATCGCGCTGCGAGCCCTTCCGCGGCGACGACGTGCAGCGGGCCGGAGGGCGCAAGCTGTTGTTGCACCCAGCGCGTCATCGCAACATCGGGAAGCCCGACGACGTGGTCGCTGTGCACGTGCGTCAAGAACAGCGCGGTGAGCGCATGCGGCGGAGTACCGGCCTCCATCAACCGCAGCACCGTGGCGCGACCGGCGTCGAACTGCAACGCGATGTCGTCGTAGCGAAGCAACACGCCCGCACCGGCGCGCCCCGGGCGCGGATGCGGCACGCCGGTGCCGGTGAGAATTACCTCGGTCGGCATCACACACACCGATTGCGGATCGTCCCGATGCCTTCGATCCAAGATTCGAGCACCTGCCCGCGCTCGCAAGAAGCGGGCGGGATTGCGCACCGCACCGATGCCTGATGGCGTGCCGGTGAAGATGATGTCGCCGGGAAGCAGCGGCAACACCGCCGACAGTTCTGCGATCAGTTGCGGCACGTCGAAGATCAGGTCTGACGTGCGCGCGTTCTGTACCGTCTCGCCGTCGACCGAACAACCGAGCGCGAGGTCGTCGGGATTCGGTACTTCGTCGGGCGTGACGAGCCACGGACCCATCGGGCCGTAGCCCCGCCGCGATTTTCCCAGCGAGAACTGCGCGCCGGCCGCGAACTGCAGCGTGCGGTCGCTCACGTCTTGCCCAACGGTGAGGCCCGCGACGTGCGACCAGGCCGCGTCGGCTCGTGACGCGATCGGCGCGGGTGCCAATCACAACGACGAGCTCAACTTCCCAGTCGACCGTTTCGCCGACAATCTCGACGTCGGCGAACGGCCCCGCGAGCGATGCCGGGAATTTCGTAAAGGTCGCGGGCACGTCGGGGATCGCCATGCCCGATTCCTCGGCGTGGGTCCGGTAGTTGAGCCCGATCGCGAACACTTGGCGCGGCATCGGCACCGGGCCGCGCGAGCTTCGCTTCGACAAGCGGAGTGGTCCCGTTCGTGACGGCGCCCGCAAATGCTGCGAACGCGGGCCAGTCGTCGAACACGCGCATCGGGTCAGGGCCGAACCGGCCGCCGGAGACTTCGTACACGTCGGCGATCGAATCGCCGCAGACGACCGCGGCGCGGCCGTCGTAGTTCGCGAGCTTCATGCGATGCGCTCCTCAGCAAGATGTCGGCGAAGATCGGCGAGCAGTGTGGTGGCCGCGCGCGCGTCGGGCGCGGTTCCGTAGAGATAGAAGTCGGGTCGTTGGAGCGCGCACGTCGTTTCGTGCGCGTCGAACCAGGCTGCGAACTCGGGATCGGGGTTGGCGAGCGCGACAACCCGCCCACCGATCGACTCGAACCATGTGCGCTCATCGCGGCCAATCGCGTCGACGTCGGCGCCGAGAACGACGAGGCGCCAGCCGACGCCGTAGAGGTCGTCGAAGCGGTGGCCGCGGTCGCAACCCTGCACGAACTGCGCACCTGCAAAGGGCGCGCGCGCGTCAATGAAGCCGGTCGTGATGCTGGGCAAGCCGGGCGCCGGTTCTGGTTCGTCGCCGACACCCGCGGCCATCGCGGTGTCGCGCGCGGCGGCTTCAGCCTCGTCGGGCACGCAGATCACTTTGCCGAGCTCCATCGAAAACTCGATCGCGGCCTGAGCGCTCGGCACGCGCTCGCGCTGATAACTGTCGAGCAGCGCGTCAGTCGCGTGCCCCGCGAGCACCAGGTCGAGTTTCCACGCGAGGTTCGCGGCGTCGCGCAGGCCCGAGCACATACCCTGCCCGGCAAACGGCGGCATCAGATGCGCGGCGTCACCGGCGAGGAACACGTTGCCGGCGCGCCACTGCTCGGCGTAACGGGCGTTGAACGTGTAGACCGCGTGTCGTTCGAGACGCGCGTTCCCAGAGTGCACGTCCCATGGTGCGAGCAATTCCCACGCGCGCGCTTCGTCGTCGAGGTCGGCGAGCGATTCGTGCGGCAAGCGCATGAACTCCCACCGCCTTCGGCCCGGACCGCCCGACACCGCGGTCGTCGGACGGCGAGGATCACAGATCTGCACGTTGATCGGGTCGAAGACGCGTGGCTCGTCGAGCATCACGTCGACGATCAGCCAGTCGTAGAAGAACCCGAGGTCGGTGACGGGCACATCGAGCAGCGTTCGCACCGTGCTGTTCGCACCGTCACAACCGACGACGAATCGGGCGGAGAACGCCGATCCGTCGGCGCCCCGCACCGCGACTTCGTCGGCGCTCGGCTCGATCGCGGTCACGTCAACGCCGCGCCGAACATCGACACCGAGCGCGCGCGCTCGTTCGTCGAGCAGTCGCTCCAGCGCGGGCTGGTTGAACATCGACGACGCCGGCCAACCGGAAGGTCCGTCTCCCGCGCGCCCGAATCGCAGCAGCGTTACGCCCGCGGCATTGCGCCATTCGTAGATGTCGGCCGGTTCGCTGATCGCGCGCACCGCGTCGCCGATGCCGCACGACTGCAGGATGCGACCGACTTCGTGGTCGAAGTGCACGGCGCGCGGCAACGGGTACGGCTCGGCCCAGCGTTCGAGCACCGTCACACTGCGTCCGCGTTGCGCGAGCAGGATCGCGAGCACGCTGCCCACCGGTCCATAACCGACGATCGCGACGTCGGTGCTCACGGGCGCAACGCTTGATGGCCCCACGCGCTGATGCGGTCGTAGCGACGGTTGTCGTCCCATCCGTCGGTGATCACGCGCGCGCCGTAACCAACCTCAACCTGGAACCCGACGGGCGTCTGCAAGTAGAAGCTGAACATCCCGTCGTTGTCGTGGCGACCGAGCCCGTTCGGGATCGGCAGGTCGGTCGCCCACGCCCGGTCGAACGCTTCGCCGACGTCGTCGCGTTCGTTGAGCTCGAACATCACGTGGTGCAAGCGCTGCGGGAGTTCAAACGGGGCGCGCGCGAGTGCGAGCGTGTGATGCCGTTGATTGCAGTGGTAGAAGCGCACTTCGAGCTCGATGCCGGGCGCCAGTTCGGTTTCGAGCCAGTCCGACTGGGCGAAGCCGAGCCCATCAACGACGAACGCGTGCGACTCGTCGAACGCGGTCGTCGCGAAGACAGCGTGACCGAACCCGACGCCCTTCGTGAAGAAGCCACCGGGAACGAGCGCCGACGCAAACGGAGTTGGTGCATCGGCGAGACCAACGACGACCTCGACGTCGACACCCCACGGCGCGCGGGTGCGAACGAGCCGTTGCGCCCGCCGACCGCTGGCGTCACCTTCGGTCATTTCGGCGCCGAGGCCGCGCAAGCGGGCGATGGTCGCGTCGAACGCAACATCGTCGACGGCTTCGATACCGAGCGCGACGGCATCGTTCGCATCCCCACGTTCCACGATCAACCGGTTGGCACGAGCGTCGTCGCGCCACGTGCGCGCGCCGTTGGGTGAAGGCTCGCCCGGTATCAACCCGATCACATCGGCAAACACCGGCGTGAGGATCTCGGGCTCCGGCACTTCGAGCACCAGGTAACCGAGTTCGATCTCGTGCTTCATGGTTGCGTCCCCTTGCGGTCGGCGAGAGCGGGAAAGAGCCGGAGCGTGTTGGCGTGCAGCGTTTCGACGAGCGAGTCGACATCGGCGATCCGTTCGGCGGCACCGGCAACGACGGGCTCGGGCGTGAACGGAAAGTCGCTCCCGTAGTGCAGATGGTCGATCGTCGTCATCGTGAGCAGTGCGTCGAGTTGGCGCGGCACGGCGAAGCCGGCCAGGTCGAAATGCAGGCGACCGAGATCCTGCGCGACGTTGGCGTCGGGGGCGAGCAGCATCGCGAATGCGCCCACGCGATCGGCAACGAGCGGCAGCGTGGCACCTGCGTGCGGCACGACGAGTTCGAGTTCGGTACAGCGTGCCAGCGTGCCGTTCAACACCAAGTCGACAATCGCGCGCGTCGTGTCGAAGAAGAACTCGAGCATCGGCCGCGGACGGCCGAACGACGTGTACTCCCAACACGCGGGTGAGGTGGGGTGCAGCAGCACGCGGGCGCGGCGCCGGTCGAGTTCTGCAAACACTCGAGCAAACGACGCGTCGCTTACGTACGTGCCGTTGACGTTCGTGAGCAGCACGAACCCGTCGACGTCGAGATGCTCGCAGCAGTACGCGATCTCGGCCATGGCGGCGTCGACGTCCGGGAGCGGCAGCGTTGCGAGCAGGCCGAAGCGGCCCGGATGGTCGACAACTGCGCGCCGGCCCGCTTCGTTGACTTCGCGGGCGAGCGCGACGGCGTCCGCGTCCGTATTGTCGCCGAGCGCGACACCCGGCGACGAGATCGAGAGCAGGGATGTGGCAATGCCGAGTCGGTCCATCGCCGCGACGTGCGCGTCAGCCGACCACTCGGGGACCGCGGGCATCCCGTCGGGGTGATCGTGCCCGGCGCGCGTCGAGCGCGGCTCGATAGCCGTCGGGCACGAAGTGGGCATGGACGTCGATCTTCACTGTTCGAGCGTTGCAACCCAAGCGAGCAGCGTGTCGACGTACAGGTCGGGCTGCGTGCCGTGCAACGAGTGCGCGGCCGAAGGAAACGACCGGTACTCGACCTCGACGCCGGCTTCCTGCAGCAATGATTGCGCGCGCGCCGCTTGCACGTCGGCCAACGCGCCCATCAACACGCCGGTCTCTTCGTTCACGACGCGCAGGTGATGTGTGAGCAAGACGTGTCGCACCTTGACGGCACGCAACATGCGCTCGTGATCGCACGACTCGGCAATCGTCCCGTTCCAGAACGCACGCCCCCACTCGGGGTCGTACTCCTTCAACTGTTGCGACGGCTCTTCGTCGATCGGAAATCCGCGCATCCACTCCGGGAGGAACTCGGGCGCGGCCGCGCGCATCTCGTCCCACGCGCCAATCGACCACTGGGGGCCGAGGTATGTGCTCCACATGTGGAACATGGGCCCGATGCACTGACGGATGCCGGGGCCCGTTGCAGGCCGCACTTCCGACGAGAACAACGGAGGATCCTCATAACACGCGGCAACGATCTGACCGGGCTTGGCGTACGCCGACAGCCACACCGCGAGCACGCCTCCGGACGACAGCCCGCTGACGATCGCCGGCCTGCCGATCACGAGGTCGATGAACCGCACGAGGTCGTTCCCGATGTTGTCGAGCGTGTAACGACCGGGCGTGCGCGTGCTGCGGCCTTGGCCGCGCAGGTCGACCGCGAACACTTGGAAGTGCTCGGCGAGGCGCGGCATCGCCGCCTCGTAGCCCCACCACGACTCCGACTGCCCGGGCACGAGCAACAGCGCGGGCGCCTCGGCCGAACCGAGCGTCGCGTAGTTCATCTCGATCTCACCGAGGTCGACCCGCTGCTCGGGAATCGAGTGGGCGACGTAGGTGTCGTCGGGATGGTCGGGCCCGTAGCGGTTGCGGTGTTCGCTCATCACCCCAACCTTGATCGATCGATCAGGTTCTCGTCAAGACCCTGATCATCCGATTAGCCTTGGAGCCATGACGGCTTCCGCGGTGCCCCGGGTTCGCGTCCCGCGCCCATCCGCCGACGCGACCCGCGACCGAATCCTCGCCGCCGCCGCTGATCTCTTCTCGGAACGCTCGTACGACGGCGCGACGACCCGCGACATCGCGGCGCGCGCCGAGGTCACCCAGCCCCTCGTCAACTACCACTTCCGCTCCAAGGAAGAGTTGTGGCAAGCGGCCGTCGACGCGCTCTTCGACCGCCTGAGCCGCGCGATGGACGAGCGTGCGCACGGCCTGCGCGGCGTCGACCCGGTCACCAGCGCGAAGTTGCTCGTGCGCGAGTTCATCGTGTTCTCGGCGCGCAACCCGCAACTCCATCGGATCATCATGCAAGAGTCCAAAGCCGACGGCCCGCGCATGGACTACCTCGTCGATCGACATGTGCGCCCGATCTACGAACGCACCACTGCCATGTTCGATGCGCTGACGCGCGCAGGTGCGATACCCGACATCGCGCCGGTCCATCTGTATTACATCCTGACCGGTGCGGGCCCGACGATGTTCGTGCTTGGGCCCGAATGCCGGCGCCTCAGCGCGCTCGACCCGCGTCACGACGATGTGATCGAAGCGCACGCCGACGCGGTATGTCGGTTGCTGTTCGGCAGCGCGTAAGGCGGTGTCGACCGCAATCAGGCTTGGTCGTACGTGCGTTCGCGGTTCGCGTCGTTGTACATCTCCGAGACGATGAGCCAACGACCGTCGGGCTGGCGCTGCAACACGCGTAGCGAACGATTGTCGCGTTCCGGTATCTCGCCACCGCCGAGCACCTTCTGGCCCTCGACTTGCAGATGCGCAGAAACGAGCACGACCTCCGGGGTCAACACGCGCATCGCGACTTCTGGCGGCGCCTTGAGCGTGCCCGCATTGAAGTTGTCGTCGGCGAACAGGCCGCGCAAATAGGCGATGATGTCGTCCTCACCGCGTTTCGCGGTGCCGAACGCATTGACCCAATCGGTCGTGGGCGTGTAAATCCCGCGGAGTTTGTCGGCGTCGCGTTCGGAGAAGCCGCTCAGCAACGCTCCGAGCGTTGCCGCTATCGCTTCCTGATCGGCTTGGGGAAGCGAAGTGATGTCGTCGGGGTCGGCCATGGACGCTCACGATACGACAGAAGCGCAACGCTGAGGTCTTCATCGCTTCGCGCAGCGAAAATGAGCGGTCGGAGAACGGACCGATGCTGTCGACGGCGACAAGATCTCGAGAGTCGCCGCGACGTCGGTGGCAGTAGTGCCGGACAGTACAAAACTGAGTTGCACACGCTGCTCGCGCGTCCCGTGCGCGACGGCGACGGTGCTCGTACTCGACAGCTTCCCGTCCGGCCGCAGCCATCGGACGACGAGGGATCCGGCGCCGCCGTTCAAGGCCAGCACGCCGGTGAAAACATAGGTCGCGCGCGGACACGTCGCCTCGACGGGTGCGACATCGACGTGTTGGTCAGTGAGTTGCAGGCTCGGGCCATGCCCGCGCGACAGCAGCAGGACACATCCGACACCGACGACGATGATGAGGACGACCGCCGCAACGAAGTAACCGAGGGGTCGACGCCGCGCGACCGGCGACGGCACGAAGACGGGCATGTCGATGAGCTGTTCCGAAATCACCTCGGTTCTCTTGTGAGGCACAACGATGATCTCGGATGACCGTTCCGCGCCCTCGGTCTGCGGCGGGTCAGCGGCGTGAGATGTCACGCGTGACCTCGGGAGGAGAGCTGGGTAAGCGGCAGGATCGGCCTGTGCCAGCGCAGTCGCAATGTCATTCACCGTTGCCCGGTCCCGCGCGTCTTTCGCCAGGCCCGCGGCGATCGCGTTCGACGCGGCTGCCGGGAAGCCCCGCACGGCCGCTGCGGGTGGCACCGGCGCCGCAAGCAAGTGTGCGTCGAGGAGTTCACGCCGGTCGCTGTGGTCGAAGACCGGGCGACCGGTCAACAAGAGGTATGCCGTGGCCGCGAACGCGTAGGCGTCAGTGCGCGGGCCCGTTGCATCTCCGGTGATCTGTTCGGGAGCCATGAATCCCGGCGTTCCCACGAAACGCCGGGATTCCGCGTCCTGGTTCGAACGAAGCAGCTCGGCCACGCCAAAATCGCCGACTTTCGCCGGACCGACAGGTGGCACCAGGATGTTCGATGGTTTGACGTCGCAGTGCACGACGCCGCGCTCGTGCGCGTGGGTCAACGCGGCCGCAGTGTCGGCCAGCACGCGGCAGGCTGACCTGCGGCGCGAGCGACTGTTCGATTGTAAGTCGATCGAGGTCGGCGCCGTCGACGTACTCCATGACGATCAGCGCATCGCGCCCGTCGCTTGTGTAGTCGAAGACGCGCACGATATTCGGATGATCGAGTTGGCCGAGGATGCGCGCCTCTTGCTGGAGCAACGCGTCGGCACCGGTGCCGGGGACCACGGCCCCGAAGACCCGCTTGATCGCGACGAGACGGTCGAGCGCGACGTGCCGCGCGAGCACGACGACGCCGACCCCGCCGCGCCCAAGCTCGCGCAGAACCTCGTAACGCCCGCTCGAGGCATCGGCATCACTCGTCATCGACGCGATACACCAACTCGGTGGCTCCGATGACGATGACGTCGCCGTCGACGAGTTCCGCTTCTGTCACGCGCTCGTTGTTCACAAAGGTTCCGTTTGTCGAATCGAGATCGTGAAGCACGAACCCCGTTTCGTTGGCGCGGATTGCCGCGTGACTACGGCTCGCGCGCGCGTCGTCGATCACGATCGTGCTGGACGGGTGACGCCCCAGCGTCGCGCGTGCCGGCAGTTCGACACGACCGTCCGCCGACTCGAGGAAGCCCCGCACTTGGCGCGCCGACGCTTCGTAGATCGTCGTCGCGATCGGCGCTGCGAGTAATTCCGGCCGACGCGCGAGGTCCAGACTCGGCGATTGGTTGAGAACGTCGTCTTCGAGTGCTCGCAACGCGGCGCCCGGTTCGAGACCCAGCTCGTCGCGCAGCGCGACACGCGCCGCCTGGTATGCCGCGAGTGCGTCAGCTTGATCGCCGCACCGATACAACGCCAGCATCAGCTGCTCCCAATAGCGCTCGCGCATCGGATGTCGTTTCGTGAGCTCGCGCAGCTCGCCGACGATCTCGCGGTGGGCGCCGCGGCCGAGATCGGCATCGAGCCGGTCGGAAAGCACGGCGAGGCGTTCCTCTTCCAGCCTGACGACGGCCGCGTTCGCGAACGGGCTCCCGACGAGATCGGCGAGCGCGGCGCCCCGCCAAATTCCAAGTGCTCGGCGCAGCAACGATGACGCTTCGGCGGGACGATCTTCCGCAAGGTGCTCGCGACCTCGACGCGCCAGAGACTCGTACCGCGCGAGATCTAATGCGTCGTCGTCGACTTCGATGACATAGCCCGGAGCACGCGTCGCGATGGGAGCGGCTGCATCCGACGCGTCAAGTGCTTGCCGCAACTTGCCGACGTGAACTTGCAACGCGGCCACAGCGGTGGGCGGCGGGTCATCACCCCAGAGGCCGTCGACGAGTGCTTCCGTTGCGACGACATGATTCGCCGCAAGTAGCAGCATGCCGAGTACGCCACGCTGCTTCTCGCTCTTGATCCTGATCACGCGGCCGCGCGTTTGCACCTCGAGCGGCCCGAGGATCGCGAACTGCCACGCGCTGCTCACAAATCGGCTCGCGTCAGGCGCGTCGTACCGCGGTGACGCGTTGGGTCACGGGCTGAATGATTCCACGCGTGCACTTGAAATCGCTCACGGTTAGCTGATCGGTACCGGTGAGACGCGACGGAAGGCTCTGTCCAGCGCTCGTAGCAGCGGAAGCGTCGGCGTGCATGTCGTAGGCCACGTGTTCGAGATATGTGCCCGAGTTGTTGGCGCCCGGGCACGTCTCGGTCTCGGCCCATTGGGCGCGAAATCCGTCCGCCGTCGTCGTGAGGCCCCTCAGGCTCGTCGACGTGAGTTGGCACGGCGAGCCCGTACAGGCCAGCGAGAACGAGAACTTTTCCGTCGTTCCGGCCGGAAGGCTCGAGTTTCCGACGGTGACGACGCGGGTAGCGTCGTACGTGCCGGCCAACGACGCTGGGGCAAGGGGCACCGTCGTCGCGACGTGAACTGCGACCGTCGTCGGCGTTGCATCGCTCCCACCCGCGTGTTTTGCCGAACTCGAACCGCCACTCGATACGGCGACCGCAACACCGGCGACGACAAGCACTGCTGCCGCGACCACTCCCGACACGACCGCTTTGCGGTGACGCGAGAAGAATCCGGCGACATCGCTCGCGGAGCCGGATGCGCTCGTCGATGCACTCACCGATGCCTCGGTTGCGGTGGCGGTGCCGCTCGAACCCTCGAGATATCCAACCGCGGCCGCCGCAACCAAACCGCCGATCGACGCAGTCGCGAGCCATCCCGCGCCGAGATCGCGTTCCGCGGCCGCTTCCAGCGCGGCGAGGAACGCAGCCGCGTCGGGATAGCGCGTGGTCCGGGTCCTTGGCGAGCGCGGTATTCGTGACCTCGTTCATGCCCCGCAACTCACCGGAGAGCGCCGGCACCGGTGCGCTGAGGTGTTGCTCGGCGAGCGACTGTGTCGAGGAGTCGGCGTAGGGCGGCGCGCCCGTCAGCAACTCGAAGAGCACGCAGCCGGCTGAATACACGTCGCTGCGGGCGTCGAGCGCGGCGCCGTTGACCGCCTCGGGGCTCGAGTAGGCGTTCACACGCGGTGTCGCCTTCTGCGCCGACTCGAGCCCGACATCCGCGAGCTTCGACACACCTTCGCGACTCACCAGAATGTTTGCCGGCCGCAGGTCTCCGTGAACCAGACCGCGCTCGTGCACGACCGCGAGACCGCTCAACGCGCCGCGGAGAACGCCGGCCGCCTGTTCGGCGCGGAGCCGACCCGCGCGCAACAACACGATCGAGCGACGCGCCGTCGACGAACTCCTCGACCAAATAGGGCGCGTTCCCGTCGTCGACGTAGTCGTATACGGCGATGACGTTCGCGTGGTGCACCGTCGCGAGTACTCGGGCTTCACCCCGAAAGCGCTCACGAAATGACTCATCCGCAGCGAGATCAGTGGCCAGCTGCCTGATGGCCACCCGGCGGTCGACACCCGTCTGGGTCGCAGCCCACACCACTCCGGCCGCGCCCTCCCCGATTTTTCCTTCGACGACGTACCCCGCGAACTCCACCGCCGGCCTCCCCCTCGAGTTGCCGAAAATTCCTTGACACGGACCCCTCCCAGTCTTTACCAGTGCGTGACATGCCCGCAACAGCCAGTGAACGGACGGCACTGATCGCGTTGTTTGTGACCGAGACGCGAGCCGCGCCGTCCCGGTCGTCGAACGACCCGAACGGCACGGCGCGCAACCCGAGCGCTCAGCTCAAGTCGTGCAGTAGTAGCTGCTTCCGGTGAGGTAGCCGTAGGCGGTGTGGGTCATCTGCTGGTAGAGCGTCTCAGTCGTTCGCGCCCATCCACTCCGACCCGGTTACCCACGTCCGGTCCGCAAGCAGCCAGCGGTAGGTCACAAGGTGACGCCAGTATCCCGGCACCGCGCCACCCCACCAGTTCCACGACGTGGTGCTGCCGTACTGGTCGGTGCCCTGAACCCAGCCGGTTGTGCCGTAGTAGAGAAACTGTGCCTTCGCCGCGTTCCACTTGTACGTCTGGATCTGGAACTGCACGGTTTCGCCAGTCGAGTCGTAGACGCCGTACGCATCACTCATCGACACGCTGAAGTACGCCTGATGACGATCGGGAAAGCACTTGATCGTCGTCTGACCGAGCCCGTATGCAGCGCCGTAGTTTCCGTCGGCGGTGATGTACGGCGCCGTCGTGGAAACCGCGGCGCCGGCGTTGGGCATGTTCGTGAGTCCAACGGCCAACAGCGAAACGGTTGCGGCGGCGAGCACGCCGACCTTCCGCAGCGAGCGGACGCGTAGTGATTCGTTCGTTTGTCCCCGAAAGCGTCGCATGAACTGTCTCCTTGGTGCGGCCCGTTCCGGATTGGAATCGGGTTGCTCTGTGTTGGAGAGAGCATCTGCGGCCACGCCAAAGGGCTCCTGAAGGCCGACAAAAGCGAAGACGTAGCTGCGTTGCGCGGTCTTCATCGCTTCTTGCATTGCTCGCCTGGTATCCCCAGGGCGCTCCCCTTGACTCGCCTTACGCGATCAAGGAAGGAGGTGAGCAATATGAACCCGTTCCGAAAAGCAATGGCGGCACTCGCGGTCTCCGGCCTGATGGTCGTCGGCGGTGTCGGCGGCGTGGTGGCCGCGCATGCCGCCACGAGTAGCTCGGCGACGACACCGTCCACGAGCGCGTCGTCGGGGTCGTCGTCGTCGGGGTCCTCGTCGTCGGAAACCCCCGCCAGTACCCCGGCCCAAGGCACAGCCCCGGGCTCGTCGAGTTCGGGCAGCCACAACTGCCCGAACATGTAATCCCGGTCACTCCCACATCGACGTGACTCCCGGTTTTCACGCAGCCGGGAGCCACGTCGCGCCTTCCGCACCGAGCAACCATGAAGACACTTGCACTTCGCCTCAGCGCGGCCTTGCTTACCGTCGTGATCCTCGCGGCATGTTCGAGCGCGGCGTCGTCGACCTCGACATCGCAGAGCACGAAGACCGTCTACGCGACCGGTTTGCCGCACGCGGCCGCGTTCGCGTTCGATTCGA
Source organism: uncultured Actinomycetes bacterium (assembly GCA_963841195.1). Classification (GTDB taxonomy): domain Bacteria; phylum Actinomycetota; class Acidimicrobiia; order IMCC26256; family PALSA-610; genus CAWJBX01. The sequence goes on from CAWJBX010000014.1 coordinate 436,133, forward strand.
CGCAACGACTTTGGGTCGCGACCGCGGCGTACACCGACGACGGCACCGACGGCGTGTACCTCGTGAGCAAACAAGGCGCGACACCGGTCGAAGTCATCACGTCATTGCATACGCCGCTCGGACTGCTTTGGTACAACGACGCGCTCTACGTCGCGGAGAAGGGCCGCGTCGTCGCGTACAGCGGGCTGGTCGGTACGAAATTCACGAAGCAGCGAATGGTCGTGTCGTTCCCGAGCGGCACCGGCGAACTGAACAACCTCGTGCTCGCGCCCGACGGCCGCATGCTGCTCGGCATCTCGTCACCATGCGATCACTGCGCGACGATCCCCAAGTACTCGGCCTCGATCGTGTCGTTCCGCCCCGACGGAACTGATCTACGCACGTACGCCAGCGGCATTCGCGCGCCGGTCGGCCTCACGTTCAATCCGCAAGGCGAGCTGCTCGTGACGATGGACCAGCGCGACGACCTCGGTGACGCAACACCCGGCGACTGGCTCGCGCATGTGACCGAAGGGTCCGCGTGGGGGTACCCGGCGGTGAGCACGAACGCGCCGATCGCGGTGCTCGACAAGCACGGCGCGGTCGCCGGCATCGCAATGAAAGGCGACGACGCGATCGTCGCCGAGTGGGCAACCGGCAAGGTCGTGCGCGTGACGCCGACCGGCAAGGTCTCGACGTTCGCGACCGGGATCAAGAATCCCGTCGCAGTCACGGTCACGGCCGACGGTGCGGTGCTCGTCGGCGACTGGGCAACCGGAACGATCTACCGCATCACCTGATCGTTCTCGCACGGTGATGACTACGAAGGACGCGGGATTCGACCGCGGGTAGAAGAGCGCATGCTGAAGATGCGCCCAAAACTCTTCACAAAGCCGAAAGGCCAACGACCAGCGGCGCCCACACTCAGGAAGAAGGTTTGCAATGGCTGCTCCTACCGTGATTTTGGTCCACGGCGCGTTTGCCGACGCGTCGAGCTTTCGTCCTTTGTACGACGAACTTCTCCGCGAAGATCTGACGATCATCGCTCCGCCGAATCCGCTCCGCGGTCTCACGGGTGGTGACGGCGCGTATCTCAAGGGAGTGATCGGCGAGATCGACGGCCCGGTCTTGCTCGTCGGCCATTCCTACGGAGGTTCGGTGATCACTGCTGCCGGCACGGCGGACAACGTGGTGGGCCTCGTCTACATCTCCGGTTTCGCACCGGATGAAGGCGAGAACCTGACCGATCTGCAATCAAAGTTCCCGGCGCCCGGAATCATCCCGTTCATCGTGCAGCACGACCTGCCCGGCGGCGGGAAGGAGTTCACGCTCGCGCCCCGCGGTTTCCACGAGTCGTTCTGCGCCGACATCCCGGCCGCCGACGCCGCGTTCTACGCGATCAGCCAGCGACCGCTCGCGGGCGTTGCGCTGAGCGAAGCCGCATCGACGCCGGCTTGGCGCAGCCGTCCGGTGTGGGCGGTGCTCCCGACGGCCGACAAATGCATCGACCCCGGCGTTCACCGATTCAGCTACGACCGCATGGGTGCCAAGGTGACCGAAATCGAAGGTTCGTCGCACGTCGCGATGGTCTCGCATCCGAAGGAGTGCGCGGAGGTCGTGATGTCCGCGGTTGATGCGTGCGCAACGCAGCCCGCTTGACGTATTGACGGCGATGGGCGTTGCCACCTCGTCACTCGCACAAGCAGCGTTCGGCGCGCCCGAGATGGGCGCGCCGAACCAGGCCTCCGGAGGTCGATATGACAACTGCACTCGCGAAGTTGCGGAAGGACGTGACGCGTGACGACGTGTTACGTGCGCTGCACGAATACGACCGGCTGGGATCCGAACAATTCTTCGCCGAACACGGATTCGGGCCGAGTCGAAGCTACGAGTTGGTCTGGCAGAAACGGCACTACCCGCATAAGGCGATCTTGGGTACTGCCTACGAACTTGCGACCGGACATCGACTCAGTTCGGGCGATTTCGAAGGCGGCAAGAGCGGCGCGGTCGCCGTGCTCCAAACGCTGGGCTTCACAATTCACGAGAAGCCGACGCGTATGACTATGTGACCGGGAAACTCGATGCCATCGCCGATCAACTCATCAACGCGGCCGTTCACTGACTCCGCAACACCGTCGCGGGCCGAATGCGTGCCGCCGCCCGCGCCGGGAAAAACGCGACCACGTTGGCGAGGATGGCAACGGCCGGAATCACCAACGCGATGTCGAGCAATGGAACATTGGCGGTCGCGAACACCCCGAGGTTGTCGGCGACGAGCCGCCACACCAAACGGCCCACGACAACACCGGCCGGGATACCGACGAGCAAGCCGATGACGGCAAGCGTTGTGGCCTGCCACGCGACGGTCGCTCGCACCTGGCCGCGGTCGAACCCGAGCGTTTTGAGGACGGCCAGATCGCGCCGGCGTCGCCGCACGGCCGAAACGATCGCTTGCGCGACCGCGGCCAACGCCAGCACACCGAGTAACACCGCCAAACTCACTGGTGCCCAGTCGATCTGTCGCAACCGGTCGATCTCCGGCGGTCGGCTGAGCGTCACAACGTCGGCGAGTTGCGGTGTCGCGGAAAGTTGGCGGGTGACGGCCGCCCGATCGGCGCCGGGCATAAAGCGGGCGACGATGTAACGGTAGAAGTTGTTCTGGTCGAACAGCGGCGCGAACGCGGCGCCGGTGAACGCGGCTCCGTCCGCCAGCGCTTGCGTCTGCCCGAGCGACGGGAAGACCGCGACCCCGGTGATGACGTACTCGCCGTGGCCGTTCGGACCGGCCGCGGACACGTGATCGCCGATGTGCTTGCCGAGCGCGTGCATCGTCGTTTCGCCGAGCGCCACCTCGTTCGCACTCGTCGGCGCGCGCCCGAGATCACTTCCGGGCCGATATTTCCTCGCAACGGCACGAACGCCCAGCCGTTGGTTGCGCGGCCGTCGACGCTGATGTTCGCGGTGCCGTAGCAAATCGCCGCCGCGTCACCGATGCCGCGCATGCGCAAAACACCGAAGTCGTCCTTGTTACACGACGTCTCGTTCGAAACCGCGTCGGATGCTTTGACATCCCATGTCCATCCGTAGAGATGGGGTGTGCGTTCGAGGTGTTGGAGATTGGCGCTGAACACGAGGACTGCGGTGATGCCGAGCACACCGACGACGGCGCCGGCGATTGCGGGCACAAGTGACGCGGCGGCCTGGTCGGCGCCGCGCTGCAAGGCGAATCGCAATCCGCTCGTCACGGTGGCCGGCAAGCTTCCCTGCGTTGCGAGGTCGGCAATGCGCCCCCGGCTCGCGTCTGCAGGCTCGTCGAGTTTGACCGCGGCACGCCACGCAAGCCCGATCACGACGAACGCCATGAACGCGATGAACGCCAGCGCACCGAAGCCGAGGACGAACCAGTCGGCATGCAGGCCGGGCGACGGCTCGGCGCGCCGAGCCAGCCCGATCGGGAACAGCGGCGACGCGGCCAGTGCGACAACGACAACAAAGACGGCACCGATCGCGAGCGCGAACAATTCCTCGGCGGCAAGCACGACCACGCGCTGACGTTTCGTCATGCCCAATGCGCGCAGCGCGGGTTGGTCGACGCGTTGCAATCCGATCTCGCGGGCGACAACGATGACGATGGCAACCAGCCCGGCCGTCAGCGCGGCGGCCGCGACGATCGCGAGCGCGATTGCCAAGACGTCGACTGCTCCTTGGGCGCCGTCGTTCTGCACGCCGAGGGTCGAGACCTGTTGTCCCGGCGCGGCGCCGAAGATTTTCGCCGCAGTTGCGCCGACCGATGTGGCATCGGCCGCGCCGTGCCGCGTGCGCACGAGCAGCCCCGTGCCGAAGATGCCGATCTTGCCGGTGTACGCACGATCGAACGCGCGCGTGAGCACGAGGGGAACGCCGCCTGCGGTCTGGCTGCCGAGGTCGACGGGGCGGCGCACGATGCCGACGACGCGGAACTGCAGCGCCGGGCCCCCCGGCGGCCCGGGATCGGTCGCACCTTTTGAGAGCGCATCGGCTTGGGCCGGCGTGAATGACTCGGCCGCGATCGTGTCGCCGACGCGCTTGTGCAGCTGTGCGGCTTCGCTCTCTCCGAGATCGATTTCGTCGGGCGCGTTGGGGTCGGCGAGCCGGCCGTGCATGACGCGCACTCGATCGACGTCGTTGCCCAAGACGTTGTCGAGCGGTGCGACGGCACTGAGGTTCGTAACGTCTTTGAACAAGATGAAGTACGCGCGCGCGGCGGCAACCGCGACGACGTTGGGCGTCTGGCGGAGCGCAGCAAGTTGCGACGGTGTGGGATTCGGGATGAAGAACTGGAGATACGCCGACCGCGCCGAGGCGTTGAAGCGGGAAACCGACGTCTCGGTGCGCCGCGCGCCCGCCACCGTTGCAAGACCCAGGCCGCCGACGAGCCCGACGAGGATCACAAGAAACCCGACTGCGCCCCGCCGCCCGCGCATCTGGGCGCGCACGACCAGACCGCCGCCGCTCATGACCGATTCCCGCTCCGCCGCAACCTCCGCATCTGCGCTCATTCTGCGCCCTGCGAAAAGGCGGCTAGCACCGGGCCACCAGGGGTGGTGCTATCCCCCCGCCGTCATGACCTTCACCACTTGGCTTCGATCGTCGTCAGGATGTCGCCGTGGCGATGGATCACTCGCCATGCACCGTTCTCGCGCCGGTATATCTGCGTCGCGCGCAAGGTCATCGTTCGGTGATAGCCGCGTGGCAGCGCTCGACGAAGCGCTGGAGTTCGGCGAGGGCTTCGCCATCGGTCGTGGACGGCATGCTGGTCTCCTGTTCTCTTCGACACGATTGTGCCGAGGAGGGCGACGCCTTCGCATCAGGGAGACCGCAGAGTCACGGCTGCGGCGACCGGAGCCGCGGGCGCGGGGCCGCGGGATCCATGGCCGCGACACGTGGCCGTCAGGTGGCTGTAGAGGTGCGGGCACACCTCCGCGACTGAACTGAGCTCGCGTGGGTCGTACACGATCACCTCGGCGGGTGTCATTGCGAAGGTTGCGCCATCGTGCGTCTGCAGCGATCCGGTTGCGAAGCAATCGCCCGGACCGAGCCGCTCGACGGCGGTGCCGTTCCCGGCGAGAAGTTCGCCGGTCAACACCAGCCCGAGCTGATCGTTTTGGTCCGAGGTACACACGACGCGGTCCGGAGCGAACGCCACAACCGTGCCGTAGGGCCGAACCGCTCGGAGTTCGGCGCGCGTGAGGTCGATCAGATCGGGCGCGAGCGTCTGAAGCGGATGAGGGGGTTTTCGATACATCTCGATGTCTCCCGGACGAGGGAACTCAACGAGATGCATCGTGAACGGCGGCACTCGACCGCCACTCGATTGAGGCTCGACGAGGGCGTCAGCCCCCGGCTTGCGCCCGCATTTGGGTTTCCCAGTTTGCGTATTCGTCGGGGGTGAGGACCGGGCGGCTCACCGTGGAGACGCCGATCGCGTGCAGCGCGCCGAGGTAGTCGATGAAGCGGTGGTACTCCCAGTTGTCAGCGGCACCTCGGGCGTCGACGAAGGTGGTGCCGCGTAGGTCGAAGGAGATGTAGGTCGGCGCGATCCCGAGGAATTCGCCGGTGTGGACGCAGGGAAACGTCCACGGAACGGCGACGACGGCATCGTTCGCGGCGACGACGGCGTCGACCGAGTCGAGCCCGTGACCACCCAACTCGACGCGAAAGTCGTCGTCGATTGGTGTCAACGCGCGCGCGAACCCGTCGACGACGTCTTGGCGAACGTTGGCGACGGCTTGGTTGATGATGTCGTTTTCGAGCGTCATGGCAACTTCCCGTCTCGTTACGGCGCGTTGTACGGACGGCCGTCGTGAAGCACGCCGCCCTCCCACTCGGCGGGTCGAACGCACACGACCGCCGGATTGAGGGCCTTCCATCCCGTGCTCGGCCACAAGATCTCGCCGATATTCGTGGGGTTGGTCGAGGTCACGAGCACCTTCTGATAGTCCTCGTGCCCGACGACCCACATACCTTGGCGATCGCGGCGTGACCCCGCCGGCGGTGGGGACGCGTATTCCTCTTTGCGGTAAGGGATCGCTCCCGTCACGGGACGCGTGATCTTCGACGTCAGTGGATGACCGTTCGCCATCGGTGTCGTCATGAGCAACGTGACGTGGCCCGACGAGCCTTCGTCGTCTTTTCGCCACAGCACCCAACATTGGAAGACCGGTCCCTGACAGATCCAGTACAGATCGATGGGCCATTGCCGGTTGAGACAGCACGGGTCGTCGATTTCCGCACCGGGCGCGAGATCGAGTGACACTTCGATCGCACGTTCGATCGCTTCGCGCAGGATCGCTTCCGGATCGCCTTGGAAGCCGCGCCAGAAACCGGTCGGGAATGCCGCGGGCTGCTTCACCCAAGCTTGGTTCGCGTCTTGATTCATGCCGAACCAGTCACCGTCGAGGTGCGCGAGTCGCTGCGCCGGCGTCAGGCGGTCACCGAACCCGGGATCACCCGTCGCCTGAACCGCCGGCGCGCCGAGGTTGGTCGAATCGAAACCGCAAAGCGTCGAAATCGGCGCACCCGCACGCAGTTGCCTGAGTGCCGAGATGCGTTCGTCGAGATCCGAAAGACGGCTCTCGATCACGGAGATGTACGCCGCCTTTTCGACGACGTACGGCATCGGACCGGTCATGTCACACCCCCGCCGCGCCTGGAAGGCTCTGGTGCGCTCAACGTATCGACGCGACGCGAGAACCGCAAGGGCGGAGTTACACGTTCATCTCCGACACGGACACCGCGAAGAGATCGACCGGCGCAGGGAACCCTTTGAGCTCTCGCGGTCCGCGCGATTCGAACGTGTGCGCGACGCCTTCGCTGCGCTCGACAACCTCGCTCGTCGCGGAATTTCGCCCGCGTGCGCGCCTTCGAGTGCGCGGAAAGCCTTCGTTACCGACAAGCCGATCAGATCGCCCTGGACGACGATGGGCTCGCCGACCGAGAGCGCGATCTTGACCTGGAGCAACGACTGCGATTCGTGAGCGCCCTGCGCGAACTCTTCGCGCACAGCGCAGGCGCAGCGCAATGCACCGTCGGTTGAGAAAAACCACGCGGCGATGCCGTCGCCGGTGTGTTTGAACTCGACGCCGTCGTAACGCGCCAGCTGCCGCCGAATGACAACATCGTGCTCGCGCAAAAGCGCGACGTATTCGCGGTCGCCCAGCCGGTTGTTGAGCGCGGTCGATGCGACGAGATCGGTCACGAGGACGGCGCGCGTGACGGCCCCGGACGTTGTCGGGCTCATCAGATCGTTCGCAGTGTGCCGCGCGACGGCGAACAGATCGTCGGCGTTGGCGTCGCCCCGCGCCCGCAGGAAACGTCCGTATTCGCGTGCGGTCGTCCCGAGTTCGGCATCGGCGCCGCGCGCGCGAGCGTCGTTCACCGCGCGCTCGAACCACATGCGCGCTTCCGTCTCGGCCCCGAGCGTGTCGTACGCGAGCGCGATGACGCGCGGCACGAGTGTGGGCCATCCGACGGTGAAACGCATGCCGCGCTCGTAGAACGACGTGAGGGCGTCGAGGGGTGCCTCGACCAGACTCGGCTCGCCCACGAGCGCGCCGAGCAAGATCTGCGCGGCGAGCGGGCCGCTCGCGGTCAGGTCGGCGCGTGCGCCGGTCATAAGACGGAACGGGTTCGCCTCGAGTGCCGCGCGCGCGGCGCCGATCTCGCCGACCATCGCGTCGACGAGTGGTCGATAGCGGCGCGTCACGCGCTCCTGGACTCCTTCCCATTCGGCGAGAAGCGCGTACGCGGCCGCGACATCGCCGCGCGTTGCAGCCGCGGATACGAGCGTCGGGAACAAGATCCCCGGCGTAAACCAGTAGGGCGCGCGCGAGTACGCGCGTCGCGATCGTTCTCCATCTTCTTCACAGCGGGCGAAATGACCGCGAACCGCCGAGACCGAAGCAGACGCGGCGGCAATGAACGAGCAGTCAGCGCCGTTGTCGGCCTCGTGCGCGTCGGCGTAGGCGTTCGCGAGGAGCAGTTCCGCGTCATTGAGGTTCCCCGTCGTGTACGCGAGAACGCCTAACCGCGCACCGGCCCAGTTCCGCGGATTCGGATCGTCGAGCTGCGCGCCCGCGGAACGGACGTTGTCAAAACACTCACGAGCGGCATCGAATTCGACCGCGATGGTGTGTCGCACCCCGCGCGCGAACAACACGCGCGCGCGTACATCGTCATCGTCGAGCTCGGCCGCGATTCGTTCCGCAATCTCGGCGTGTTCCTGCGCGGATGCCAGATCGCGGTCCGAATAGATCTCGGCTTCGAGCGCGTGCGCGCGCGCCCGCAACGCCGGTTCTGCGTCACCGGCCGCGGCGAGGAAGCGCTCAACGCGCGCGAGCGCGAGCGGTGCCGACGCGTACATCTCTCGGTCTTCGACCGACTCGCGCGCGAGATGGATAGCCGCCGCACCCCACGTTGCGAGCGCGTCACAGGATTCGGCGAGGTCGGACGCGACCGCGAGGTAACGGACGGCAAGATCGCGATCGCGGCCGAGCGCCGCGGCTTTCCCGACCTTGAAGGACAGCTCGGCGAGTTCTTTCGGCGCGAGGTCGCACGCTTCCGCAGCCTCGATAGCGACCAAACCATGCGTCAGCGCGACGCGCCATGCACCGATCGCGGCGGCTCGATCCGCGGCGCGCCGGCACGCGTCGAGCGTTCGCCTCGGATCAGAGCGGGAGCCACTGCGCGCAAGGTGGTGTGCGAGCACCAGGATGTCGGCGTCGGCGGACGTGAGTCGTTCTGCGATGTCGAAGTGGGCACGCTTCCCGTTCGACGAGAGACGTTGCGTAGTAGATGAGCTGCCGCAGCTGAGGATGTTCGAACCAATAGCGTTCGTCGTCGGCGTAGAGAATGGCGTGCTCGGCAGCTTCGTCGACGAGTTCGTCGACGACCTCGGGATCGCGCCGGCTGACGCGTTGTAGGAACACGAGCGTGTTTCCGTCGCCGAGCACCGCCGCGTACGTGAGCAATGCCCGACAGTCGTCACCGACTTGTTCGAACCGCTGCCAGAGTTCGTGATCGAGGTCGGTCGGGCCGAGGAGCATCGCGTCGGTGTCGTGCTCGCGCATGCGACCGAGGATCGATCGCAACACAAGCGGATTCCCACCGGCTGCCACGTGGAGAGCGTCGACGACCGGCGCGGTTGGTCGCTTCTCGAGCCAGTTCGACGCAAGGTCGCGGACGTCTTCGGTCGCCAGCGGTTCGAGATCGATGAAGTGCGCTCTCGTTGCGCGCCGAAGGCGACCGACCAGCCCGTGGGCAGGTGTACCGGCTTCGGGCGGACGCGTGGTCGCCACGAACAAGAGTTGCGCGCGTTCGCGCGCGGCATCTTCGGAGCCGACTGCCAACAAGTGACGCAACAGACCGATCGTCGCGTCGTCGGCCCAGTGCAGGTCTTCGATGACCAGCACGACGAGCCGGTCGCGTGCGGCCTCGAGCAGCGCACGGGTGACGGAGATGTAGAGCGCGAGGCGCGCCCCGTCGTCGGCCGCGAGGCCACGCTCGACGTCGCGCGCTTCAAACGGGTTGCGCCGGCCACCGAGCGCCGACAACGCCGACGCGAGAGGCAGGTACGGAATCGCGGCGTCTTGTTGGCACGCACCCCAGAGCAAGAGGCCACCCGCGCCTACCGCGCCCGGTGTGAACTCGTTCAGCAGCCGGGACTTTCCGATGCCGGGTGGCCCGGTGAGCAGCACGGCTTGCGGTTCGCCGCGCGATGCCGCATCAAACGCGCCGCGCAAGGCTTCGAGTTCGACGGTGCGGTCGACGAGACGATCGGCTTCGGCCGCGTGCGGTGTTGCTGGTCGCAGACGTTCAACCGGCGACCGCAGCGCTTTGCGAGGAGTCGCGGTCGCGATCGCAGGCTCGAGCGCGACGGAGGCGAGTTCGTTCCACGCGGGCAGCGGTTCTTCTCGCAGAATTCGGTTCTCGATGTCCGTGAACGCCGCGCCCGGATCTGTTCCCAGCTCGTCGCGCAACAACGTGCGCAACTCGGTCGCGGTACGCAACGCCTCCGGGCTTCTTCCGCTTTCGGCGAGGGCAACCAGGCGGAGCGCCCACAATGATTCTCGGAGCGGATTCCGCAGCGTCCACGCTTCGAGTTCGGCCGCGGCCGCCGCGTGTTGCCCGACGCCGATCCAGCACGCGGCTCGCAATTCGATCGCTTCGAGTCGCAATTGTTGCAGTCGGGTTGCCTCCGGAATCGCCCACGACTCCAACTGCACTTCGTCGTACGCCTCGCCGCGCCAGAGCGCGAGCGCGTCGTCGAGGATCGGTAACGCGATCTCTGGTCCTTCACCGGCACGGCGCGTCGCATCACGAAGCAGTTGTTCGAAGCGCGACGCGTCGATCGCGTCCGGCTCGGCTTCGAGGACATAACCGGCGGGCGTCGTGACCAAGTCTTCGACGCCGTAGCGGCGCCGGAGCTGATACACGAACGTTTGCAGCGTCGTCGGCCACGACTTCGGCGGCGCATCACCCCAGAGATCATCGGCGAGGCGCGACCCCGAGACGACGTTGCCCGCGTTCAGCACGAGGAGTGCGAGCAGCGCGCGCCGTTTTGGCCCCGTCAACGCAATCAGTGCGTCGTCGTCGCTACGAAGTTCGAGCGACCCGAGAACGAGGTACCTCACGCGGTGCACAGCCTCCGCCGGCGAAAGCGCCGCCCGGGAGTGTACGGCAGACGCAGGTGCAGGCCGTCGGGATGGGGTACTCGAGGTGTCCGGCCCCAAACGGGCGCGTGACGATCTGTTCGGCTACGTGCCGGGTTCGAGTCGCGCGGTAAGGCCGTCGACGTCCTCGACCGTCACGGTAAGAGCCGAGTGCCCTTTGCGGCGGAACGGGGTCGGGACCGGTTCGCGGAAGTGGATACACACGCCGGCGAGATTGTTCGTGCCGAACGTCAGACCGTCGTCGGCGAAACTCATGCGGGCACCGGCGGCCGTGTACCAGCGGTAATTGCGCGTGACGTGCGCCCCGTCGACGTTGTCCAACGGCGTCTCGAGTTTCACAAAGCCAAACGTTGCGCGCAGTACCCCGTCGTCGGTGAGAGTGACGCCGTCGCGACCCGGGCGAACGCCGAACGGCACCCAGAACGGCGCGAGGCGTTTGTCGACGGCGTACGGGAAGAACTCCGGCATGCGCGTGCACGCTACGGGATACGAGCGTCACCGCAGTCGCTGCGTATCGGCTGCGGTCGGTTGGGGTTGCGGATTCGTCGTTCGCGTTTCTTCTTCGCGGCGCGCGCAGTCGCTCGGCAGTGGCGCTCACGAGTGCCGCCTCGCGGCAGCAAAATCCGGCGCCCGGCGCGTGCTCCTCACTCCGATGACGACACAGCGCGAGCCGAACACAACGATCAGCAGAACGAGTGCCCCGGCGACGACCAGCAAGCCGGGACGGCCGGAGAACGTTCGGCCTATCAGGTCGACCTGAACCGGATCCGCGTTCTGCACGAATACGTCGACGGTGAAACCGACTGTAATCGCGAGTGACACGAGTCCGATCAGGACCACGACCGCGTCGTAACCGCGCGCGCCATTGCAGAACGTCCGGCGAGGAAACCGTCCCGTCGACAACGCGCCGCCGAAGCCGTTGCGTGCACGCCGGAGCACATGCGGTGATGTCGAGAACCTCGCCTGCTACGTACAGCCGAATCGTGCGTCGAGGAACCGGAGCGCGCCCGGGACACCCACCATCGCTGCGGTGGTGTGCCCGCCGAATCGAAAGCGCCGATAGGTCACGTCGACACCGTCGCGGCGGTACTTCTCGACAAGCTTGTCGACGTCGGCAACGTCGGGATATTGATCGTGCACCGCGTGGTACACGTACATCGAAGTCGCGGGCGTCGACTGACCAAGTCGGGTTGCTTCCATCGCCGCGCGCATTCCCGGTATTTCGAACACGTTGGCAACCGTGAGAAGGTCGCGACAACGGATGAACGGAAAACTCATGATGATCTGCACGAGTGTCATCTCGGCCGCGGCGGCGACCAAGGCTTGACCTTCGGACGTCAACGCGCTGAGCAGATCGACGTCGGGAAAACCGCGGCTGATTCCGATGAGCGCACTGAAGGGAATGCCACTCAGGAGAAACCCGTCGTCGAACATGGCGGGCGACGCGACGACGTCAACCCCCGCGCCGCCCGCAGCGGCTGCAACGATGTTGAGCTGGGGCGCGTAGGCAGGTTGTTGCTCCACGGCGAACAACGTCGCGAGCGCCCCGCCCGAGTAACCCCACAAACCGATCGGCGTTGCGTCAGAAAAGCCGGCCGGCTCGAACGCGAGCGCAGCGCGAATGCCGTCGAGCACGAATCGGGCCGCAAGCGGCAACGCGCAAAAGGCGTGCTGCGGTCCGGTGTAGTCGGCGGTGACCACTGCCCACCCGCGGCGCAGGGCCGCACCGAGAAGCGGGAGTTCTTGTTGCTCGCCGTGCCGCAGCGTGTACGACGGATCAGCATCCGCACCGAGCGCGTCGATCGCACACTGGTACGAGAGAAGAGGCCGCGGCGCGGGGCATGGTCGGCGCGGAATCATGACGGTCGCGACGCCCGGCGCGGCTGCATCGTTCGTCGCAGTCGACCGGAACTTCACGTGCCACGTCGTCGACGTCGAGCACATGCCGCAATGCCCTGATCTCGACCGGCCGGGCTTCGATCACTTGGCCCGATTGGAAGTCGTCGATGTTCTCCGGCTCGGAGTAGAACGGATCGTCTGCCGGCGACGGCACGTCGACGAGCACTCGCGATCGCAGCCGTTCGTACCCGTCCAGCCCGCGGAGCATTGCTCGCGCCGCGATGCGCTTGCGCCGATTCGTCAGGTCAGTTCGGGCTGGCAGCATCGGAGAACCACTCTGCCAAATTCGGGCGTCTCTGATCAGCGAGCTTGACCAGCGGCCCAACACGCCGCGCCGTTATGACAGACCCGGTAGTTCGCGAGAATCTGATGAAGCTCGTTGCGCTGCGTGCTTGTGAGGTTGCTCGCGACGTTGTCGATCTCGTAGGGGTCCTTCGCGATGTCGTAGTACTCGATCCCGTTGCTGCGGGTTGGTGTATTCGACGTAGACGGCTTCGACCGGTCCGTCGAAGCCGGGAAGATGGCTCGCCGAGATGCGAATCGCGGTGTAGGTCGGGGGCCCGCTGCCGCCGTCGTAGTCCGGATCGGACGGGTCGGTATTCGCCCCGAGATGCTCGACGAGCGCAACCGTGCGCCATTGCTCCGGCGTCGGCGCGTTCGACGTCGGGTGGAGCAGTGGAACGAGGCTGCGGCCCTCTACCGAAGGTGCGATGGTTGCACCACCGAGTTGGGCGAAGGTCGGGTACAAGTCGGTGTTTTCGACGACCTGGTGCATGACCTTCCCCGCCGGCACGCCCGGCCCGGCGACGATAAGCGGCACGCGAATGTCGGTGTCGAACGCGGTTTGTTTTCCGTAGAGCAGGCGGTGTTGTCCGAGGTGGTAGCCGTTGTCGGAGCTGAAGACGATGTACGTCTTGTCGGTGAGGTGTTCGGCGGCGAGCGTCGCTTCAGTGTCGGCGAGCAGCTTGTCGACGGCTTCGACTGATTGGGCGCGCTTGCGGTAGCTCTGGTTGACGCGCGGCGATCTGTTTCGCGGTGAGCGGCGGACGCGACCGAGCCACGACGGTGCATTGCGGTTCTGCGTATTGAACGAAGCGTCACGCGGCTCGGTGAGTCCGGGGAAGTCTTTGGCGTTCCGCGGCGCCGGCGTGTACGGCAGGTGCGGCGCGAACGTGGCGGCCTCGACAACGAACGGCGTCTTGGCGTGCTTCTTGATGAACGACTGCGCGTCGGAGTTGATGACGTCGACGCCGTAGTTGCTCTGGCCACCGTAGAACTTCCAGGTGCCGTTGTCGTTTTGCCAGAAGTTGAACTCCGCGTAACCGTTGCCGTTCGGGACGTGCCAGTCGGTCCATCCCGGCGCAACCGGGAACATGGACTTACTCGGTCCGCGTTTGCGGCCGGCCGGCGCTTTCGGATCCTTCGCGTCGTCACTCGCGTTTCCCGATCCGTCGCCGTAGCCGTTCAGGTACTTGCCGAGCATCGATGTCGCGTATCCGCTCGATTGCAGCGCGACCGAGTACGAGCGCGGGCCGAGGTTCTCGGATTGGAATTTCTGATACCCGCCGGTCGGAGGCACGTTGCTCTCGACGTGTGTGTCGTGTGGGTAGAGGCCCGTGAAAATCGTCGAGCGCGACGGGCAACACAACGAATCGGTAACGAAGTAATGGTCGAAGGTTTCCCCCGCGCGCTCGAGCTGCATGATGTGCGGCGCGAACTGTTCGTTGATCAGGTTCCACGAGAGGTCGTCGGTCAAGATGAACACGACGTTCGGGCGCGACGACGCCGACGGTCGTGCTGTCGACGAGCTCGAACTGCTGCACCCGCTCACCATCAAGAGAATTGCAACGGCGCCGACAATCAACGCCGCGCGCGTTGAGCCTGTGTTGTCCGCTCACGCGTCCGCCTGTGATTGCACTGTGGGCCGCCCGATGAAGTTGTCCTCCGCGATCCGTCCGCGGTACCCGGATCGCACATCACCAAACCGCGCGGCAACAGCCATTCGCGACGCGGTGTTGTCGATCCAGCAACGCGAACCGCGCGGCAACAGCCATTCGCGACACCGCGTTGTACGTTCCAGCAAACGCGCAACTGCGACGAAGGAGTTCACATGCCTCAGCCAATGCGCCCGGACTTCGATCGGTTCGTCGACGAGTGCCGGAACGCCGTCCGCCAGCAGGTTGCCGGAAACACGGAACCGTTCCAGGCACTCTGGTCGCGCGCAGATGACGTTGTTCTCATGGGAGCCGCCGGCTCGCACGCGGTGGGATGGGACGAAGTGAGTGCCGCGCTTTCCTGGGCGTCGTCGCAGTTGGACTTCGGCAATTGGAGTTTCGAGAACCTGCTTATGGGCGTCGCCGACGATTTGGCGTTTACCGTCGACCTCGAGCACATGGACCATGTCGTGAAGGGCGAAACCCAAGGCCGCACCCTGCGCGCCAGCCAGGGATATCGAGTCGAGGACGGACAATGGCGAGTCGTGTTTCGTCACGGCGACCCGATGGCAGAGCGGGTCGAACTTCGGAACGGGCCGCATCCGTGAATCGGGCAAAGTGCGCAGGTCAGCGGGGCGTGGGCGCGGTTGCCATCCATACTGACTCAGGTTAGGCTGCCCTCAGTAACATGTCGAGGAGCCCCCCGATGTACAACGACACCGCCCACGCTGCCCTCGCCGGAATGCGGCGCGTGGACCGGGTGCGAATCGTCGAAGGCAGCCGCCTGCAGTTCTTCGTCGACGGCGTCGGACACCGCCTCCCCGTCTCGCGGGAAGTGACCCCGAGCGTGGCGCGAGTCCTCATGCAGGAATATCCGTACTGCGTCGAACTCACGCGGAAGTCGGCGGTATAGCGATGTGGATCTGTCACTGCCGCGCGGTCACCGACGCGCGTATCCGCGCTGCGCTCGGCGAAGGCGCGCGCAACGAGGACGAAGTCGGTAAAGCCTGCGGTGCCGGGACCCGATGCGGCGGTTGCCGCGACGAAGTCCGTCGCCTGTGCCAGGAAGCCGCGGGTGATGCCGACACCGACGCGTTCGCAGTCGCGAGCTGATCTCAACGTCGGAAACGGGCATGGATAGGGTTCCGGCGCGCCGTTGCGAGAGGACCGAGCATGCAGGGTGACGCGACAATCATCGAACTCTTGAACGACGTCCTCACGGCTGAACTCACGGCGGTCAACCAGTACTTCGTCGACGCCAAGATGTGCGCGAACTGGGGCTACACCCGACTCGCCGAGAAGCTACGAGACGCGTCGATCGCCGAGATGAAAGACGCCGACGAACTCATCGAGCGCATCTTGTACCTCGAAGGGATTCCGAATCTCCAACGGCTGGGCACCGTGCGCGTCGGCGAGCATGTTGCCGAAAAGCTTGCGCTCGCCCTTGACCTCGAACGAGCGGCGATCGAGCGGCTGAACAACGGCATCGCGACGTGTACGTCGATCGGCGACAACGGCACACGCGTGCTCCTCGAGCGCGTCCTCGCCGGCGAGGAGGAGCACGCCGATTGGGTCGAGACCCAACTGCACTTGCTCGAGGAAGTCGGCGTGCAGCCATACCTCGCGGAACAGATCTCCAGCTGATCGCGAAACACGCCGTCAGTTCGAAGGCGTCCGTCCGGTATAGGCGAGCAGCTTCTGTTGGGGCGACGCGTCCTTGGCGACGAGGATTTCCGGTTTGAACACGCCCGTGCGCTGCTCTTCGGTGAAGCGCCCGTGGATCGTCTCGTACGCATCGCGCGCGAGATCCTCGGGCATGGTCTCGTCCTGGTGCGTTGCGTGCGCGAGATCCCAACCGTGCAACAGCTGGTCACTGAACGCGATGCCGAGCGTCGGGCCGGTTTGCTCGATAACGCCCGGCCGGCCAAACGCTTCGAGCACGTCGGTTTGCGCCTGCTTGAAGTCGACGCGCGGATCGTCGCTCAGTATCGCCGGAGGCTCGGACGATGGCGGGGCAACGTTTTCGCCGCGAGCGGCGCCCGCAAAATACCGCTGCGTTTGCAGCATGTGATTCAGCAGCGTTCGCACGTCCCAATCGTCGCACGGCGTCTGCGCGTCGAGATCGTCGAGCGCGCCGGCGATTTTCGTGGCGGTCCAATCGCTTGCGCGTCGGTACTTCGACAGGACATCGCCCATCTCGCGACTCCTTCTCGGATTTCGGAGCGCGCCCTCGAGCAAGGATGCGCGCGCCGGCGGCGGACTCACAATGCCGCGTCGCCTTCCGCCTGTTCGAACTGTTCCGCTCGCCGCTCGAGCTCTTCGGCGGAAGTGTCGTGGAGAATCTGCGGGTGCTCGTCGCGCTCCTCTTGTTGGGCGTGAGCGAGCACGTCTTTCTTCAGCTTGGCGAAGGCCGCGTCGAACTCGCCGGAATCAACGTCCATACCTTGCAGCTGCTGCAGGGCCTTGGACGCAGTGGTCTCCTCGTCGACCAACTCGGTCACGGTTTCGGCGTTGCCTTCGTCCTTCGCGAGCGGATGGACAACTGCTTCCTCGGCGTGCTCGTGCGCCTTCAGCTTCGACGCGAGCCGATCGAACGCTTGACGGCGCGCATCGCCGGTCGATGACTCAACGTTTTCGATCATCTGCTCGATTTCGCGGTGATCGCGCTGTACCGCCGCGACCACGCCGGTTGCCGAGTCATCGTTCATGTTCTGCCCTTTCATTGGCGCCCGTTTGCCTTTGCGATCACGCGTGCCCAGCACTCCGACGAGACAAACTCGTCTCGATCGAATCCGTTAGTCCTTGCCGGTGAGCTTGTCCTTCACGCGATCCACACCTTCTTCGACTTTGTCTTTCGCGTTTTCGACCGCTTGCTTGACTTTGCCGCCGGCTTCATCCGTTTTCCCCTCGCGCTTGAGATCGTCGTTGCCGGTCAGATCACCCGCAGCTTGCTTCGCGCGGCCTTTGAGCTCGTCACCTTTTCCTTCGTTCATCGCGTTTCTCCCTCTCGCTCGTACGTTGTACCTGCGCGCGTTGTGCCCAAGTCGTCGCGCAAACAAACGGATGCATTGGGGATTCAGCCAGCGACGCGCGGGGTAACGGTCGCGACGACGCTCGAAGTGAATTGCTCGCTGAAGGCCCACATCGCGGCGCAGCCCGACGCGCGCCACCAACTCGCGGTTCTTGCCCAACGCTTGCTCACCGCGATCGGTTTCTTCGCCTCGGTCGGGGATGACGCACGCCCGGGTCACGGGTCGCGCACGCGTCTCGAACCGCTGGCAACTCGACTGACTGCCTGCCGGACGGATTGACGGCGAACGATTATTTAGTACTAAAATTGTGCGCGAGCGTCCCGAATGTCCGGTGACAATCGAGTCGCAGCCGGCATTCCCTCGAGGCAAACCCGTCCGAGACCGTTGTCGGCTTCGTACAACCCGGGAAGCGAAAACCGCTCGATCGAACGGAATCTTCATCACCGAGGTCGAATCCGATGCCCGAATTGACCCGCAGCTGTTGTCTCGGGGGCGCGGCGAGGCGCGCGCTTCGATGAACCTGCGCGCGTTCGGCCGACAGGTCGTTGATGCCGGTCTCGAGGCGACGGTCGTCGGGAGCTTTAGCAATGTTGGTTACGCAGCGCGGCGCCGTCTGTTCGCATGGGATGCCGAGAGCTTCGACGACATGTCGGGGCGCGTGGCAGTGGTGACTGGAGCGTCGGGGGGTCTCGGTCTGGCAACCGCGAAGCAGCTTGCCGGGCGCGGTTTCAAGGTTTGGCTCGTCGGCCGAGATGAGCCGCGTGCCGAACGCGGCCGCGCATGCGGTCGTTTCGGCCCATCCCCGCGCCCAAGTCGAGGTCGCACTCGCCGATTTCGCCAGGCTCGAAGACGCTCGCCGCCTCGCCCGCGCAATCGTTGCGAGCGAGCAGCGGGTGGACGTGCTGATTCACAACGCCGGGGCGTTGAACCACCAACTGCAGATCACTGAAAACGGTTTGGAGATGACGGCGCAAGTCCATGTGGTCGCGCCGTTCTTGTTGACCGTCGAACTCTTACCGCTGCTCTGTGACACCTCGGCTTCGCGAGTGATCACCGTGTCGTCGGGCGGGATGTACGTCCAACCACTTGATTTGGCAAGACTTGCGGGTACCGCGCAACCGTTTCGCGGCACGCGTGCGTATGCCAACGCGAAGCGAGCCCAGGTCGTTATGAACGAGCGGTGGGCACGATCGGGGGCGGCCAAAGGCGTCGGCTTTTTTGCCATGCATCCCGGTTGGGTGCGGACCGCCGGCCTGCGCGAAGGGTTGCCTCGCTTCTACGCCGCGATGCGCCCGCTCCTGCGCACTCCCGATGAAGGTGCCGACACCATCATGTGGCTGGCGGCCGGCGATCTCCCGAAGGGGGCGAACGGCCGGTTCTTTCTCGATCGTCACGCACGAGCGGTTTCGCCATTGCCCGGAACTCGAACGACCGACGCTGCGGCCGGTGATCTTTGGCGCTGGTGCGCCGACCGCGCGGGTGTCACACCGGAACCGGAAGCGGTTTCGTGAAAGTCGCGATCGTTGGAACGGGAATCTCAGGTCTTGTCGTCGCGCGCCAGCTCTTCGGACGACACGACCTCACGATCTTTGAAGCCGATCGCCGCATCGGTGGCCACTCCCACACCGTCGATGTCGATGTTGACGGAGAACACGTCTCGGTCGACACCGGATTCATTGTCTTCAACGACCGCAACTACCCGGCATTCAGCGCGCTGTTGCGGGACCTCGGTGTAGCGACGCAGCCGTCCGACATGAGTTTCAGTGTGAGCGACCCTGCGACCGGCGTCGAGTACTCGAGCGCCGGTCTGACCGGGATCTTCGCGCAGCGCGCAAACCTCTTGAAGCCACGCTTTTATCGACTGCTCTGGGAGATCGCCCGGTTCAACCGTGCAGTTCAACGCGCGGCACGAAGCGGAGTCGACGACGACGTTTCGTTGGCCGATTTCGTTCGGCGCAACCACTTCTCCGATGGGTTCGTGCAGCGTTTCCTCGTTCCGTTCGGAGCATCACTCTGGTCAGCCGACCCGACAACGCTTTTGCAGTTCCCGTTTCAGACCTACGCACGCTTCACCAAGAACCACGGGATGCTCGAGTTGACGGGTCGGCCGCGTTGGCGGACAGTGACGGGCGGCGCACGCAACTACCTCATCCCGATGACGGCACCGTTTCTCCACCGCATCCGGCTCGATGAAGCGGTTCACAAGATTTCGAACGAACACGGCCTTGAGGTCGTGACCACGAGCGGCGTTGAGCACTTCGACCGTGTCGTACTGGCGTGTCACAGCGACCAAGCTCTGCGTCTGCTCGCAACCGCGACGTCCGAACAGCGACGCATTCTCGGGCCTCTCCGCTACCAACGCAATCATCTGACACTCCATACCGACGCGCGCATGCTTCCGCGCAGTCGCAACGCGCGCGCAAGTTGGAACTATCGCGTCGCGAACGGTACGCGGCACGCAACCGTCACCTACTGGATGAATCGACTGCAGTCGATCGCGACGCGCCGGCCGTTGTTGCTCACGCTGAATCAGCCGGACGCCATTGACGACAACGCGGTCCTGCGCGAGTTCGAGTATGAGCACCCCGTGTTCGACGTTGCGGCGTTGCACGCGCAAAAACACCAGCACGTCATCCAGGGCGTTGGTGGCGTGTACTTTGCCGGCGCCTACTGGGGCTACGGGTTCCACGAGGACGGCGTGCAGAGCGGACTTGCCGTGGCGCGCGCGTTGGACACAGGCCGATGAGTGCCGAGACGGCGTTGTACGAAGGCACAGTTCGGCATCGTCGCCACGCCTTCGCGGAACGGCAATTCACGGCGCGGCTCTTTTTCGCGTATTTGAATCTCGACGCGCTCCCCGGCTCGCTCGATCATGTCCCGTTGTGGTCGGCGCGCCGGACTGCTCCTGTTCGCTTCCGGAGCTGCGACTACTTCGACGGTCGCGAAGCTCCTCTTGCCCCAGCAGTTCGGGCTCTCGTCCAGGAGAGGCTGGGTCGACGTCCCGAAGGCCCCGTGACAATGCTCGCGCACGTCCGTACGTTCGGCTGGCTGTTCAATCCGCTTACCGTTTACTACTGCTGGCAACGCGAGTTGGAAGCGCTCGACGCGATCGTCCTCGAGGTGACCAACACGCCGTGGCACGAACGGTGCTGGTACGTCTTCGACGCCCGCGATGGCGTCAACGATGCTTGCGCCCGGAAGGCGATGCACGTCTCGCCGTTTCTCCCGACTGATCTCGAATACTCGGTCTCGTGGACCAAGCCCTCGAGTGACCTGGGACTCCGCATCGATGTCGTCCAAGGCGACGAGCGAGTGTTCGACGCCGAGCTGTTCCTCCGACGAGTCCCGCTCGATCGCCGACACGCCCTCACGCTTCTTGTGCGTCATCCGCTCGCGCCGACGCGGGTGTCGGCCGGCATCTACTCGCATGCGCTCCGCTTGTTCGCCGCGGGCGCGCCGACCTTCCGTCATCCCAGCCGCCGTCAACGAAAAGTACGCTCATGACTACCGCGCGCGCGTTGTTCTTTCTCGGCCTGCGCCACCTACGCGGCGGCTCGTTGCGAATCATCGAACCGCGCACGGATCGCAGCTTCGGTCGAACGGCACATGCCGCCGACGAACTGCACGCCAACGTGTGGGTGCACGATGAACGCACGTACGCGCGTGTGCTCCGTGAGCGCAGTATCGGACTGGGCGAGTCCTACGCGGACGGATGGTGGGACACCGACGACCTCACCGCCGTGCTGCGCATCGCCCGCCGCACCGCCGATCGCGTGTTGCCGTTGAGCGATCGCGCGCACCGCAGCGTCAGCCCGGTCCTCGATCTTTTCGCCTCTCGGCATCGCGCCGACAAGGTGCGCGACGCTCGCAACGTCCGCGCCCACTACGACCTCGGCAACGATTTCTTCGCCGCCATGCTCGACGAAACGATGATGTATTCGTCTGCGGTGTTCGAGCAGAGCGATGAACCGCTCGCATCGGCGTCAACCCGCAAAATGCTGCGTCTCGCAACCCTGCTGAATCTGACCAGCGACGATCACGTCCTCGAGATCGGCAGCGGATGGGGCGGATTCGCCGAGTACGCCGCGGCCACCTACGGATGCCGCGTAACCACAACGACGATCTCGCGCAATCAGCACGACTTCGTGCGGGCCCGTATCGCGTGTGCTGGGTTGAACGACCTCGTCGACGTACGCTGCGTCGACTACCGCGACCTTGATGGCACCTACGACAAGGTCATTGCGATCGAGATGATCGAAGCTGTGAACTGGCGCGATTACGACACATTCTTCGAGAAGTGCCGCAGCCTCATCAGCGACAACGGCAGCGTCGCCATGCAGGCGATCGTGGTTCCCGACGAATCGTTCGATCGAGCAAAGCACCACGAAGACTTCATCAAGTCCGTGATTTTCCCGGGGAGTTGCATACCGAGCGCCCGCGCGCTCACTGATGCGGCGCGCCGCCACGACCTGACGCTCAGGCACCAGGACGACATCGGCCTGCACTACGCCGAGACGCTCCGACGATGGAGATCTAACTTCGCAGACTCGGCGGTCGGCGGTTTGCATCTCGACGAGCGCTTCCGACGGCTCTGGGAGTTCTATCTCGCGTACTGTGAAGCAGGCTTCGAAGAAGGCAGCGTCGGCGACGTGCAACTCCTTTACAGCGCGCCGCGTTGGCGACCGACTCCATTCGAGCGTTCGGCCGTCCGGGCGACGTGAACGTCAGATGAGCAACGATCTCAGTTTGCAAGAAGCCGCCGATCGACTCGGCGTTCACTACATGACCGCGTACCGATACGTGCGGACCGGACAACTCCCAGCCACGCTCGTCGGTGCACGCTGGCGCGTGCCGCGATCGGCGATCAAGAACCAC
The DNA here is from genome assembly GCA_963841195.1 of uncultured Actinomycetes bacterium. Classification (GTDB taxonomy): domain Bacteria; phylum Actinomycetota; class Acidimicrobiia; order IMCC26256; family PALSA-610; genus CAWJBX01. The sequence continues at coordinate 458,561 of CAWJBX010000014.1, forward strand.
ATCGCCGCTCTGCGAAGCCCAGCACAACCACGCCGAAGAGCAACAGCGCGACACGACTCGGTCGCGCAGCTACGCAGGCTGCTCATCGTCGGCGACGAACGCGAATCGTGGCGACTCGTCCAGTCGTGTTTGGCATCGAGCTTCACGCCCGAATCGCTGTACTTCAACGTGCTGGCGCCGACCATGCGCCGCATCGGAGCGGACTGGGCCGCCGATCGCATCGATGTCGGCGCCGAACATCAAGCGACGGTTGTGATGTATCGCCTGATCGGCCGACTCGGCCCGCTGTTCTCGCGACCGGGGCCACCACGCGGCGCCGTCGTCGTTGGAGCGCCGCCCGAAGACACTCACGGGCTCCCGACCGCGCTGCTTGCGGATCCACTGCGGGGGCGCGGATTCGCGGTCATCGACATCGGCGCAAACCCGCCGCTCGAGTCATGGCGCTCGACGGTCGAGTCGTCTGAAGACGCGAGTGGCGGCTTGTGCGGAGTCGCCATCGCTGCGTCTTCGCCCGCGAACCGAATCGTCTTACGCGACACCATCGCAGCCATCAAGCGCGTGACCTCGTCGCCCGTGATTCTCGGCGGCCCCGCCATTCGCGATCACGCACATGCGATCCGCCTCGGCGCCGACCGCTGGGTCCGCTCCGCCGAGAGCGTCGTACAGCTCTTCGATCGAATGGACGCGTGACACTCTTTGCCGCGCCGGCCCGCCGTCCGAGATCTCGATCCAGGAAACCCGGCGCAACCCGCGTCCGAGCAACGACTATTCGTCGAACACGAAGAGCTGACGAAGGTCGGTGAGTTCGAGCATCCGGCGCAACATTTTCGAGGGCTTGCGCAACGTCACCGGGTGTCCCGCGGAAGCGGCCTTCGTGCCGATCGCGAGCAGTGCTCGCAGACCACCGGAATCGCAGAACGCGAGTTCGCTCACGTCGAAAATGACCCGCGATCCGTCGCTCTCGAGGCCTGACAGCGCGCCGATACCTGCTTGCTCGACGTATTCGGCGTTGCTCATATCGAGTTCGCCGACAAGTCGAACGACAGCGATTCCGTTCTCCGTCGCGCAATCCACCTGAAGTGTCTCGTTATGCACGACGCATAAACATCACAACCAACACGATGATCAGAATGAGTACCACTGTGCCTACGCCGATATACATGCAGCCTTGTGTTCCCTCGAAGCACGCGCATTGAACATCGCGATGTTCGGCATGGGAAGCCTTCGATGTGGGAACACTCAACTGCATGATCGGTGTCATCATCGCAATCGTTGTCGTCGTAATTCTCGTGGCAGTGTTCTTGTTGATTGTCGGCAAACAACGCGCCGAACGGCACCGCGAGCAACAACGCGCGGAGGCCAAGTCCGTTCGCGAACAGGCGCAAGACAGCGACCGAAAGGCGCGTGTCCACGCGGTACAAGCCGAACAGCAACAAGCAGCCGCGCAGCGCTCCCAGAGTGCGGCCGAGGATTTGCGGTCGCACGCGGACGAGATCGACCCCGATATCGACGACTAAGCGCGCTCGCTTCTCGAGCCGTCGATTCGCTCCCCATGGATGGTCGACGATCCCATGAGCTCGATCCGGACTTTCCCCAATGCTCCGCAGGCCGTCGCCGTGGCGCGTCGGTTCACGCTTGATCAGCTGTACGGGATCGCGCCGGACATCGCCGGCGAGCTCGCCGTCATGGTGTCGGAACTCGCGACCAACTCCGTACAGCACACGCGCACGCCATTCACGATCGAAATCGATCGACGCGCGCAGGAGATCTACGTGGGCGTCACCGACAGCGGGTTGGGCGAGCCCGTTGTGCAACATCCGGCGCCCACCCAACCGAGCGGGCGCGGCCTCCAGATCGTCGGTGCCCTCGCTCGTGAATGGGGCGTGAGGTCGACGGACCACGCCGGCAAGACCGTCTGGTTCACCGTCGCGTCTTCACGGCCCCATTAGGGTTTCGGCATCGCGAGATACCGGGGAACGACGTGAGCAACGCACGCGGCAAAGCCGCGATCGTCGGCGTCACTGACGCGGTTTCACCGACCGGCGAACTCGATATCAGTGGTCGCGCGCTCGAAACCCAAATGGTGCGGGAGGCGCTTGCCGACGCAGGGCTCACGCTCGCCGACATCGACGGGATCTGCCACACCGGTGGCTCGATTCAGTTCGCCGAATTCCTCGGCATCCATCCGCGGTTCACCGACTCGACGATGACCGGCGGTTCGGTCTTCGAGGTCTACGTCGAACACGCGGCATCTGCGATTGCCGCGGGCGTCGCCGAGTGCATCCTCGTCGTCTTCGCGCAAACGCCGCGCGCGAGCCGCACCGCCGCCAAGCGGCGCGGCGAATCGGGCGGCATGCGCCGGCCCATGAACCCGTTCGGTGGCCCCGACCCACGCGCCGAATGGGAAGCACCGTACGGGTTGCAGGGTCCGGTCGGCAGTTACGCGCTCGCGGCGAGCCGCCACATGCACGAGTTCGGAACCACACCGGAGCAACTCGCAACGATCGCAGTGAAGACACGCGAGTGGGCGTCGCTCAACCCGCGCGCGAAGAGCCGGGACCCGCTGACGATCGGCGACGTGCTCAGCTCCGACATGATCGCGTCGCCGCTCCACAAGCTCGACTGCTGCCTCGTCACCGATGGCGCGGGTGCATTCATCGTCACCAGCGCCGAACGCGCTCGCGATCTCGCGAAGCCGCCGGTTTACGTGCTCGGCACCGCGACCGCGCATGATCACATGATGATCAGCCAGATGCCGGATCTCACCACGACTCCCGGCGCGATCAGCGGCCCGAACGCCTTCGCAATGGCCGGTGTGGGGCCCGGCGATGTCGACGTGCTCATGGGCTATGACAGCTTCACGATCACGCAGCTCCTTCATTTCGAAGACCTCGGCTTCTGCGCGAAAGGCGAAGGTGGTCCGTTCGTCGAGTCGACGAACATCGGCCCGGGCGGAAGCCTGCCGACGAATACGAACGGCGGCGGACTTTCGTACACGCATCCCGGCATGTACGGGATGTTCCTCGTGGTGGAAGCGGTGCGGCAGTTGCGCGGCGAGTGCGGTGACCGCCAAGTGCCCGACGCCGACATCGCGGTTGCACACGGTTCGGGCATGGTGCTCTCGTGCATGTCGACCGCGGTCCTCGGCACCGAGGACACACTCTGATGGCGCGCTTCGAACCCACCGCGACCGAGCTCACCGACGCGTTCTGGGACGCGACCCGCGAAGAGCGCTACCTCGTGCAGTGGTGCGCGTCGTGTGCGCGGCCGATCTTCTATCCACGCGAGGCGTGTCCCTGGTGCTTGGCATCCGACGCGCTCGAATGGAAACCCTCCAACGGCACGGGAACTGTTTACGCCGTGAGCGTGCAGCACCGGCCCGGCAACCCGACGATGAGTGACCGGGTTCCGTACGCGGTCGCGCTCGTCGAACTCGACGCGGGCGCCGCCGGCGCGACCATTCGCGTCATGTCGAACGTCGTGAACTGCGACCCCGGCGATGTGCGCATCGGTGCCGACGCTCGTCTCGTTTGGGAACCACTCAGCGACGGGCGCAAGCTCCCCTTGTTCGAACTGACGTAGCCCGTCAGGCGAGGACGTTCTCCGCCGCCGACTGAATGGCACGCGCCGCGGCCTGCGGCGACAACTGCCCGCGCAGTGCGTCGCGAATCGCCGACCAGCCCGCGTCCTCGATCTCGGGGAAACGTTCGAGCGGCGGGTAGGTGATCATGGCTTCGTCGATCGTGCGGCGCGTGATGGCGAGGCGTTGGCGATCGATCTCGTTCACCGGCATCACGCTTGCGAGCGCGGCGCGGTGCGCACACATGTTTCCGCCCGCGGCGTCGGCGGCTTGCAGTTCGGCGCCGAGCAAGCGCTGCACGAGGGCGACGGCACGGTCCAGATCGCCGCACGTGCGCGGAATCGCCCACGCGTGGCATCCCGCATACGACACGCGTTGTGCCGGGCCCGCCGGATACAGGTGCGGGGTCAGCTGATCCGCAATCGAGGACGCGCGAATCGAACCCCATGCGCCCGGCCACGCGGCGGCCGCGTCGATCTTTCCGTCGAGCAGCGCGGCGTCGACCTGGTCGTAGTGCCAGTCGACGAGGTCGCGCGGCGCGCGCGTTGCGAGGCGACACAACATCTCGATCGCGCGCTCGGCTTCGGGCGTCGCCAGAGTTGGCCGCAGCTGCGCATCGAACAGTTCGCCGCCGTAGGCGACCACGAGCTCGAAGAAGCCGCCGAACAACCCCGACTCCCGGCCCGGAAAACCGAAGACGACATCGGAGGCGACGAGCTCGCCCCACGAGTCGGGAACGGCGCGCACGCGATCGGCGCGCACCCAGAGCACGCGCACGTCGATCAGACGCGGCAGACAAAGTTGGGCGCCCCCGAAGCGGCACAGGTCGACTGCGCGCCCGGCAAGCGGTTCAACGGCTTGCGCCTCGACAAGATCGTCGAGGGGCTGCAGCCACGCGGCTTGCGACGGCGCGTACTTCGAGTGGGTCGCGAGCACGTCGATCTGTTCGCCGGCTGCGAGCATGCGCGCGACTTCGCGATTGAGCGTCGGATGGTCGGCATGCACGACAACGTCGACCTCGCCCGGCACGAAGGCGTCGTAGAGATGGTCGTACATCGGACCGCCAACGAGCGCGACCCGCAGCGGTTCGCTCAGTTTGTTGCCTCCACGGTCGCAACCGCCGACCGACCGACGATCGGCTCGTCGGCGAGGTCGATCGCGAGCACGGTGGCGAACTCGTCGAGCTCGGTCTCGGGCACCGCAATCGTGACTTCGCCGTCGGGGTCGGGCATGAGCTGTTCGATGACACCCGTGCGCGTACCGAACGTGAGCGCAGCACCAGTGCCGAGCACGCGAACACGCGCGACGCGTTTCACCGGCAGACCCCGAACCGTCACGGTGTCGTACGGGCGCATGAGGCAGAACGCGAACACGCGATTGCCACGGCGAGTCGACGGCCCGTAGAACTGCCACGGTTCGAGCCCGGGTGTGGTGTCGTGGATCGCTTCGTGATGCGCGTCCATCCAGGCTGTGATCACGTCGAGGCGGTCGAGCTGTTCAGGCGGCAACGCTCCGTCGCCGCGCGGGCTCACGTTCAACAACAAGTTGCCGCCGCGGCCCGCGGTCTCGCACAACGCGTGCACGATCGCGCGTGCGCTCTTGTAGTTCGTGTCGTCGGGGTTCCAGCCCCAGCTGTCGTTCATCGTGAAGCAGGTTTCCCACCGCGCACCGGGCGCGGCCGCGGGAACGAACTGTTCGGGCGTCACGAAGTCACCGTGCCCAGGCAGCCGCTCGTTGATGAGAATGCCGGGCTGCAGTTCGCGCGCGAGCGCGGCGATGGCGTCGACGTCCCACCAGTCGGGCGCGCGCTCCCATTGGCCGTCGAACCACAGCACCGAGATCGGCCCGTAGTTCGTGAGCAGTTCGCGCAACTGCCCGAGCAGGTACGCGCGAAAGCGTTCCGATTGCTCTTCGCTCGGCCGGGGCGGCGTGAACCCGGGCAGGTACGGCCGATGCTCGGCGAGCAGCGGCGGATAGTCGGCGTGGTGCCAATCCGACAAGGAGTAATAGAACCCAACGTGCATGCCGGCGGCGCGGAACGCATCGGCGATCTCGGCGGTGAGGTCGCGCGCGTAGGGCGTGTGCATGATGTTGTGTTCGCTCAGCGCGGTGTCGAACATCGAGAATCCGTTGTGGTGGCGCGTCGTGAACACGACGTAGCGCATGCCGGCCGCGGCGGCGCGACGTGCAAGTTCAGCCGCGTCGAACGCGTCGGGCGAGAACGTTGCCGCGAGCGCGTGATATTCGTCGGGCGACACCGACTGACACCGCGGCAGCGTGAACATGCCGCCCGCCATGGGCCACGAGATTTCCCATCCGCGTTGGCTCGCGTGATCCCAGTGGATGAACATGCCGAAACGGGCGTCGTCGAACCAGGTGTGTTCCATGATCACTGAACGACGCGTACGCCGGTGATGCCGCCGTCGAGGAGGAAGTCGGCGCCGGTCGTGAACGTCTCGTCGTCGGCGAGGTACGCGACCGCGGCTGCAACTTCGTCGCACGTGACCATGCGGCCGAGTGGTTGGCGGCGGCGCAACGCTTCGAGCGCCGCGTCGGGATCGGGTTGGGCGGCGACCGTGCGCTCGACCCACGGGCTCGAGACCGTTCCCGGCGAGACACAGTTGACGCGAATGCCGTAAGGCAGTTCGTCGACGGCCATCGCCTTGGTGAGCGCGAGCACCGCGCCCTTCGACGCGCCGTACACCGCGCGATCGACGAGCCCGACCGATGCGACCACCGAACACGTATTCACGACGACGCCGTAGCGAGCCGCCCGCATGACCGGTAGCGACCGCGCGCGACATGTTCGCGACGCCGAACACGTTGACCGCGAAGACGCGTTGCCAGTCCTCGGAGGTCGACGAAACCACGTCGCCGACGGCACCGACGCCGGCGTTGTTGCAGAGCACGTCGATCCGGCCGAGATCGCGCGACGATTTGGTCGACGGCGGCCGCGCAATGGTCGGGCTGCGAGACGTCGAAACCGTCGAGGAGGTCGAGGCCGACCACCCCGTCGCCGTTTCGCGTAAATCGCTCGACCATCGCCGAACCGATGCCGCCCTTGGAACCTGTGATGACAACGACCCGCTCGGCCATGAGCTACCTCCCGAAGCGCGCGCTTTCTAACATGCCGATCCGATGACTCGCATCACCGGTGCCCGCACGCTCGACATCCGCGCGCCCACCTCGGTGACGCTCGCCGGCTCCGACGCAGTGCACCAGGACCCGGACTACTCCGGCGCGTACGTGTTCCTCGCGACCGACGACGGCCACGAGGGTGTCGGCATGACCTTCACGATCGGGCGCGGGAACGACTTGTGCTGCGCCGCGATCGAGCAACTCGCGCCGCTCGTTGTCGGCCTGGAACTCGACGAGATCGTCGCCGACGGCGCCGCGTTCTGGCGGCGCCTCACGAATGACGGCCAACTGCGCTGGCTCGGACCCGAGAAAGGCGTCATCCATCTGGCGACGGCCGCGCTCGTGAACGCGGTGTGGGATCTGTGGGCGCGCGTCGAGCAGAAAGCCGTTGTGGCAGCTCGTGTGCGACCTGTCACCGGAGCAGTTCGTCGCGTGCGTCGACTTCCGTTACCTCACCGACGTGCTCGACCGCGACGAGGCGCTCGACATGTTCCGCGCGCTCGCACCGACGCGCGCGCATCGCATCGCCGAACTCGCACGTGATGGCTACCCCGCGTACCTCACGTCGGCGGGGTGGCTCGGCTACACGGAGGCGAAGGTGCGCGAGCTGTGCCGGGCCGCGCTCGCCGACGGCTGGCGTTGCTTCAAGACCAAGGTCGGCCTCGACCTCGCCGACGATATTCGCCGCTGCGAGGTCATGCGCGAGGAGATCGGCGACCTGCCGCTGATGGCCGACGCGAACCAGGTGTGGGACGTTCGCGCAAGCGATCGAGCGCATGCGTCACCTTGCACCGTTCGGCTTGCGCTGGATCGAGGAACCGACGAGTCCCGACGACGTGCTCGGTCACGCCGCCATCCGGCGCGCGATCGCGCCGGTCGGCGTCGCGACCGGTGAGCACGCCGCGAATCGGGTGATCTTCAAACAACTCCTGCAGGCCGAGGCCATCGACTATTGCCAGATCGACGCGTGCCGTCTCGGCGGTGTCAACGAAGTGCTCGCCGTGCTTCTGCTCGCCGCCAAGTTCGGTGTGCCGGTATGCCCGCACGCGGGCGGACTCGGTTTGTGCGAGTACGTACAACACTTGAGCGCAATCGACTACGTCTGCGTGAGCGGTTCGCTCGACGACCGCACGACGGAGTTCGCCGACCACTTGCACGAGCACTTCGTGCAGCCGGCAGTCGTTCGGAACGGGCGCTACGTGCTCCCGCCGCGCCGGGCTACTCGGTCGACTTGCTTCCCGACTCGTACGCGGCGCTCGCCTATCCCGGCGGAACAGTGTGGGCGCAGTGAACTGCGCACGCTGCCGCGTGGCCGCTCGGGCAACGCGGACCCGGGGTGACCGGCCTCGGTCTCGGCACGCGCGCCGATCGGCAACATGTTCACCGGCGTCACCGACGCCGACGCGCACGCGGCCGTCGACGGTGCATGGGACGCCGGCATCCGCTACTTCGACACCGCGCCCCTCTACGGGTACGGGCAAGCGGAGGTTCGGCTTGGCCGTGCCCTCCGAGCGCGGCCCCGAAACGAATACGTGCTCTCGACCAAGGTCGGGCGCGTGCTCGACCCGGCCGGCACCGCCGAGCGCGCGCCGACGATCTTCCACGATGTCGGCGACCTCGAACCGCGCTTCGACTTCTCGCGCGATGCGGTGTTGCGCTCGCTCGACGAGAGCTTGACGCGCCTCGGCACCGATCACATCGACGTCGCGCTCGTGCACGATCCTGACTAGCACGAAGCCGATGCGATCGCGCACGCCTTCCCGGCGCTTCTCGAACTGCGCGACCAGGGCATGGTGAAAGCGGTGGGTGCGGGCATGAACCAGCACCAGATGCTCGCTCGCTTCGTTGCGAAAGTCGACCTCGACTGCGTGCTGCTCGCGGGCCGTTATTCGCTCCTCGATCGCAGCGGCGCGCAATTGCTCGAGCAGTGCGCGGCGAACGGTGTGGGTGTGATCATCGGCGGCGTGTTCAACACCGGTGTGCTCGTCGACCCCGATGTCCATGCCACGTACGACTACGCGCCCGCCTCCGACGCGGTGCTCGGGCGCGCCCGTCGCCTGCGCGATGCATGCGCGGCGCACGGCGTTCCCCTTGGCGCGGCCGCGCTGCAGTTTGCAATGCGCCATCCCGCGGTCACGACTGTGCTCGTCGGCGCTCGATCACGCGCCGAAATCGAGCGCAGCCTCGAGTTCGCGGCCACGGCGATCGACGACGACGTCTTACGAGAGATCGCCCGCACCGACTGAGCCCGGCCGCCCCCGCCGCTCAGTGGTACGACACTCGTTCCGACAAAGGTCTGCCGCCGCCGCCGAACCGGGTATCGCGCGTCGTAGGCGGGCATCGCGATGTTCGAGAGGCTGTCACGGATGAGCCGTCGCACCGAGTATGTCCTTGCCGCAATCTTGTTCGTGCTTGTCGTGTCGACGGCCGGGTTCGTCGTGCACACCGTCACCTCGGGAAGTTGCTCGACCGCGTGTGCGTACACGCCGACGCCACCCGCGACCGCGGCTCCCTACAGCGGGAGCGGCGCGGCGCCATGACCTGAACTCGTCCGCGCGGCCACCCGTCACTTGACCCCCGGAGCACTGTCCGGTCAACCTTTGCCGATGCCCACGGCAAAGAACGGCCCGGTCGAGCTCTACTACGAAACGTTCGGTTCGCCCGCCGATTCCGCGTTGTTGATGGTGAACGGCCTCGGGTCGCAGTCGATCAACTACGACGACGAGTGGTGTGAAATGTTCGCAGCCCGCGGGCACTTCGTGATCCGTTTCGACAACCGCGACACCGGATGTTCGTCCAAACTCGACGGCATCGAGTACACGCTGCGCGACATGGCCGCGGATGCGCTCGCGGTACTCGACGCGAACGGCATCGCACGCGCGCACGTCATGGGAGTCTCGATGGGCGGCATGATCGCGCAGCGCCTTGCGATCGATCATCCGGAGCGGCTCTTGTCGCTGACCTCGGCGATGTCGCGCACCGGCGAAGCGGGCTACGGCGAAAGTTCGCCCGAAGCGTTCGCGCTCTTGACTGCAAAGCCGGCGACGTCACGCGAGGAGTACGTCGAGAGTCGCGTCGAAGCGCTTCATGTCTACGGTTCCAAGCCCGAATGGCTCGACGAGCAGTACATCCGCGACCGCGCCGCGTGCGCCTACGACCGCTGTTTCTGCCCCAAGGGTGTTGGACGCCAGTTCCACGCGATTCGGGTCGATGGCGATCGCAGCGAGGGTCTGCGCCGGCTGACGGTTCCAACCCTCGTGTTGCACGGCTCCCGCGACACCCTCATCGACCCCAGCGGTGGCCGAAGGACCGCGGAGCTCGTACCGGGCGCGCGCTACGTCGAGATCGAAGGTATGGGCCACGACTATCCGCCTGCGGTCTGGAAGACGTGGGTCGACACCTGGGCCGAGTTCGTACAAAGCGGCGCGTAGTCACCGCGGCTGAGGCCAACATAGATTGCGTTCGATGCCTGCGAGCGAAGAGCGCCAAACCGCGACCTGCCACGTGTGCAACACCGTGAACTCTCTTCCGAACGGGTCGTCGGGAATGACGTGCCGCGCATGTGGAGAAGCCGCGGTCTTCCAGCGGTGCCCGCACTGCTCCGCATCCTTTTGGCATTCGCTGAAGGGCCGCGAATCGGACGTGGTTTGCCCGACCTGCGGGAAAAGCTTCGTGCTGCAAGCGCTCATCCCCGACCAAGAAAACACCGTGGCGGTGTGGTGTGCGCACTGTTGCGACTGGCGCGCGCTCCCGAAATCAAGTTCCGCGTACGAGTGCTCGGTGTGCCGGAAGCGATTCGCGCTCGTCAAGTGCCCGGCGTGCTCGAGCCTCCACACGCGTGCGTTTACTTCGCCGAAAGGAAAGTGGAAGTGCGATCGCTGTGGAGCGACGTTTCAAAATCCGCCGCGAGTGTTTCCCGCAATCGCGCCCGTGTCCAAGGACCTTGTCACGCCGCTCGGTACCGCACCGGCCGCACCGCCCGAACCCAAGGCTGAGGGTGTCGACCTGGCCCGCACACTCAAGGAGCTCGACGAACTCATCGGGCTCGAACCCGTGAAGCACCAGGTTCGTGACATGGCTGCGCTCGCGCGATCGGTGTCGTTGCGCAAAGCGCAGGATCTTGCGGTACCCGACTTCAGCCGTCATCTCGTGTTCGTCGGCAATCCCGGTACCGGGAAGACGACGATCGCGCGCTTGTTATCCCAGATCTACGCCGCGCTCGGCATCCTCACAACCGGTCAACTCATCGAGGTATCGAGAACCGATCTCGTTGCCGGTTACATCGGACAGACCGCACCGAAGATGACGGAGGCCTTCCGTTCGGCACGCGGCGGCGTGCTGTTCATCGACGAGGCGTACTCCCTCGACCGCGGTTCGGCCCAGGACTTCGGACGCGAAGCCATCGACGCACTGATCAAGTTGATGGAAGACCAGCGCGACGAAGTCATCGTCGTCGTGGCGGGATACCCGGTTCCGATGGACCAATTCTTCGACGCCAACCCCGGGTTGCGGTCTCGCTTCACGCGCACGATTACGTTTCCCGACTACACCGACGAACAGCTCGTCGAAATCTTCGACCGTTTCTTCGCCGACAACGACTTCGCGCTCGCCGAGCTCGGCAACGCGGCGGCGTTCGAGTTCTTCGCGGCGCAGCCGCGTGGCGAAACGTTCGGGAACGCCCGCCTGGCGCGCAGCCTCTTCGAACAGGCGCTGGTCGAACAGGCGACACGGTTGATGCCCGTCGAGCATCCGACGCGCGACGAACTTGCGACCATTACCGCCGAAGACATCGAAAACGCAACCGCCGCACTGTCGCAGCAGGGCTAACGTCCCTCCTCCACCGCCGCCCGCACTTTCGTTACGAATTCGTCTCGAAAATTCCCGATGGGAAACGGAATCGGCTCGTCCGCACGAGCCGAAAGAGCGGGAGTCTCTCAAATGATTACGCCAGTCTCGGGCCGAAGCGCGACGACACGCGCGACAAGGTCCGGTACGGCTGCGCGCAGCGCCGCGTCGCGCTCAGCCGCGCTGAGTTTGTCGACCGGATCGTCGGTGAGATCTACGAGCCAAACGCACCCACGGCACGTCCGAACAACGCGACCGCTGGTTCTCACGCGGTTATGCCAACGGCAATCCGTCGGATTGCGACACCTTCTCGGCTGCATGCCATAGCCCCCAACGATGCTCGGAAATGACCACGCGCAGCGTGCGCGTGAACGTCGAACGGGTCCTCCCCAACGCGTAGGCCCGTAGGCACCGGATTCGAGGGCGGCAAATACCGGATACGAGACCGCCACTGGTGGTTCCGCACCCTCACCGGTGGTTCGAGACCAGGGACCACCCCTGGTTCCACGGCGCCCGCCCCCTGTCATTGTCGGAGACACCGTTTCGATTGTCTCTCGCCAGCCCGCTTGGGTGGGCGAAGTGCCACAACATCCGGAGGACGACATGACACAGGTGGATCTCGGCACCCAATCCGGCCGCCGGCAGCACACCATCGGATGGTCGAGTCTCACGAGCTCAGAACGAACGCTTGCCGCGCTCGTTTCCGAAGGAATGACGAATCGCCAAGCGGCCGAACGACTGTTCATCTCGCGTCACACGGTTGACGCGCATCTTCGGCACATCTTCCAAAAGCTCGGCATCAACTCGCGCGTCGGATTGGCGCGGCTGGTCGCGCTGCACACGTTCGCAAGCGAAACAAGAGTCTGAGGAGGAGACGCGCGAAGGTTGGGCGTGCAGCAACATCATCGAGACGCGATCACGCGTTGGGCCGACACGGCGGCCGCCGACGACGAGGTGCTCGCGGTAATCGTCGCCGGTTCGCTCACAAAGGGGTACGGCCGGGCCGACAGCGACGTCGACGGGTTCCTGATCGTCAGCGACGACGCGTTCGCGCGTCGTTGGGCGTGCAGCGAGCTCACGTTCTTCTCGACCGAACTCTGCGACTACGAAGGTGGCTACGTCGACGCCAAGTACGTCGACCGCGCCTACCTCGAAGCCGTTGTCGAGCACGGCAGCGAGCCGGCGCGGTCGGCATTTCTCGGCGCGATCGTCGCGTGGTCACGCGATCCGTCGATCGATGCGCTGGTGCGCGCCGCGCCTACCTATCCCGAAGCGGGTGTCGAGCAGCGTATGGCACGTTTCTTCGCGCAGGTCCAGACCGCGCAGTGGTACGTCGGTGAGGCGGCAAAACGCGACGACCCGTACCTCGCGGGTTGGGCGGCAAGCCGGCTGGCGTTGTTCGCCTGTCGTCTCATCTTGGCGCACAACCGAGTGCTGTATCCGTACCACAAGTGGTTGTTGCGTACCGTCGCCGACGCGCCTGGCCGTCCCGACGACTTCGTCGACCTCGTGCGCGCGCTCGCCATCGAACGGACTCCGGCCACAGCCGAAGCGGTCGTGATGTCACTGCTCCTGTTTCGCGAGTGGCCGCAAGCTCCGGCGGGTGCTGCAACGCAGTTCATGCTCGACAGCGAGTGGAACTGGCTCGATAGTGAACCACCGATCGACGACCTCTAAGCGCGATGCGCCTTGCTTCGATAGGGTCTCCCGAATGGCCGGGGACGACGGCAGCGCGCGGCCGTGAGCAAGTTTTGGCGATGGCTGTTCGTCATCCTCGCCGTCGCGTTCGGCATTCGCGTCCTCTACGTTGCGATCGCCAAATCCGGGCCCTGCACGATTACGTTGCCGAGTGGGGTCGCCAAGTCACCGAGCCAGTGTGCGGGCCCGAGCGATCAGGTTTTCTACAACTCCGAGGCGAACTCGTTGGCCCAAGGTCACGGGTTCAACGATCCCCTCATCAGAGCGGTGGATCCGGGCGCCAAAGCCGAGCCGGCCGCCGACCATCCGCCGTTGACGGTCCTCGTGCTCACACCGGTGTCGTGGATTTCCAATCATGCGCCCTTGGCTTCGATTCTCGACGAGCCGCTCCACGACCACGTGCGCGAACACCGCTACACGATGGTGTTGATCGGCACGTTGAACGTGCTCCTCATCGGGCTGCTCGGACGCCGAGCCACACGCGACGTTCCGCGACTGCCGGAGGACGCGGTCGGTCTCGTCGCGGCGGGGATCGCCGCGATCAGCCCGAACATCTGGGTCAACGACGGCTTGGTGATGTCGGAGACGATCACCCTGACGACGGTGCTCGGCGTGATGTTGTGCACGTTCGCGCTGCGCGACAAACCAACACCGTGGCGAGCGCTCCTCCTCGGCGCGGTGTGCGGGTTGGCGATCCTTGCGCGCGTGGAGATGGGTCTCCTGCTCCTGTTGCTCGGCATCGTGATCCCGCTGACCGCGCGCGCTCGCCGGGGTGTGCTCGTCGGCGCGTCGATCGCGGCCGCGGTCGTCGTCGTTGCGCCTTGGGTCGTCTTCAACTTGGCGCGTTTCCACGACCCGACGTTCATCTCCACGAACGACGGACTCACGTTGCAGGCGTCGAATTGCCCGGGCGCGTACTACGGAACCGGCATCGGAACCTGGGATTCGCGTTTCTGTCCCCCACCACCGGCGACGGGCGATCAATCGCAGGTGTCGAGCGCGTACCGGCGGGTGGCGTTCAACTACATCGAGCATCACGAGGCTCGACTCCCGGTCGTGGTGCTCGCGCGAGTGGGCCGAACGTGGGGCGTGTTCCGTCCCGGCGACATGATCAGCTACAACAAGAACGAAGGGCGCGAGCCCTGGGTGACGCGCCTCGGCATGCTCGTGTACTACCCGACGCTCCTGTTGGCGATCGCGGGCGTCGTCGTGTTGTGGCGCCGGCGCGCACGGCTCGCACTCTGGGTGTTACTCGCGCCCGCAATCGCGGTGACCGTCACTTCGGCCGTCACCTACGGCCAAACGCGCTTCCGCGCCGCCGCCGAACCGTCGCTTGCGATCTTCGCCGCGGTCGGGATCGTCGCACTCGTCGCCGCGGTTCGCGAGCGCAACGCGCGCACGCTGACTCCCGCTGCTTGAAGGTTCAGGCGCGACGTTGCGGGTAGACCAGCGCGCGTGTTTGGCGGCGAGCGCCAAGCGCATATCCGGTGAGCCCACGCGGGATCTCCAACGTGAGGTCGAGCGCGTCACATGCGCCGAAGCGGTATTTGTATTTCTCGGTGCCGCGCAGGAAGTCGAAGGTGTGCATCCCAGCCGCGCTGGCGCCGAGGATCGCCTCGTAAATCAGCACGGTACCGAGGCTGTAACGCGCGAACGTTGGGTCCCAGCCGCTTTGGTACGCGGAAAAGCAGCTGTTCCAAACGTCAGACGTAATCGTTCCGGCGCAGCCATTGGAGCGCGAACCAACCCCACACCGGGGGAAGGTACGCAGTGAACAGCCGGTGTGTGAACGTCGCGGCGACGGCTTGCTCTTGCGGGATCCCGGCTGCGGTGAGGCCCGCAATCATGCCGGCTTCGACGACACCCATGCCGCCGGGAACGGGAGCCGCGCCACCGAGGATCGACGCAAGTGAGTTGATGACCATGATCTGCAGGAGCGGCAACGATTCACCGTACGCGTGCAACGACGCGTCGAGAACGAGCGCGAAGAGAATCTGCGATGCGAGATTTCCACCGAACAACATCGCCGCTTTGCGCGGCGTGCGCAGGATGTTCGTGAGGTTGTCGCGCGCTGATTGCCATTGTGGAGCCACGATCTTCTTCGCGCGCGCCCGCAACTTCGGAATGAAGACGATCGCGCTCACGAGCAACACGCCGACAACGAGCAAGACGATGAAGAGCCCGGCCGCCGAGTGCCCGCCGGTCGACGACGGGTGAAAGCTCGTAGCGGTGAAGTACAAGCCCACCACGACAACGACGAATTGCACCGCGCCGGCGGCGATCGAGATCAGGATGCCGGAACTCACCGCGACCGCGGCCTTCTGACCCTGCTTCTGAAAGAAGCGAATCACCAGCGCGGTGTTGGCGACCGTTCCTCCGACGAGACCGGTGAAGTTGTTCGCGAACTGCTCGCCGAGCACGGGTTTGAACGGCAGCGGCGCGGCAACCGCGCCCATGAGCGCGATCGAACTCGTGAACTGCGGTAATGGCGAGAGCAGGAATGCGACGACGACCCAACCCCAGATCGCGTTCGAAAAGACCTCTGCGTAGTCGATGCCCGCCAGTTCGCCGACGAGGAGGTAGACGCCGAGCAGGGCACCGGCCGCCATGAGCAGGTTGGCCGGTGAGACCCGACGAAGCTCGATGGGTTGTTCGACGGGGTTCTCGGTTGCCGTCGCGATATCGGCGCGCAACGACGTGAGCAACGGGCGCGCCTCGGGCAGCTCGGCGCGCGTCGGCGCGGGCAGCGCCGCGAGTGTCAGATACCGTGAGATTTCGTCGAGCTCCGCATCGTCAAGAGCGCGTCGCGCCGCTGCGATCGCCCGCTCGTTCCCGACGCGCGCCGCCGTTGTTGCCAGCAAGCCCGCGCGATCGAGCGCGCGTCGTTCCGCAGACGCGTCGGTCGCCGCGCGCGAGAGTTCGACGAAGGCGGTTGTTTCGTCGCCCCGCACCAACACGTTGCCGGCACGCATGCTGCCGTGTGCGATCCGGTGGTCGTGGAGACGGCCGAGGTTGTGCCACGCACTGTCGAGCACCTCGTCGGGCACAAGCTCGGGTGACGTCGACGCGAGCGGCTCACCGTCGGGCTCGCGCAACACGAGAACTGCATCGTCCTTGGCGCCGGCAACACCGGCGATCACAACTTCGCTGACCGGAACGCCGGCGCGCAGCGCAAGCAAGAGCAAGTACGCACGATGTTCGAGCTGTTGGGCGCGCGTCAGCTCGAGCGTCGGGCCGGAGTCCTTGTACCAAATCGCGCGCCAGATCTTCGCGAGCAGACGGGCGTCAGACGCGTCGCGGCCGATGACCTCGATCGACACGCGTGCACCGTCGGGCGCGAGACCGGTGAAACGCGATTCGCCCCACACTTGAACGTCGGCGAGCGTGATACCGGCGACGTTGACGCCCAGCCCGTTGAGCGCATCGGTGACCTGCGCCACCGAGGGATCGGCAGCCGGAGATCCGAACGCGAGGTGGAACGCGGCCGCGACACCCCAGCCGAGCGCGAACGCGCCGATGATGTCGTCGGGGAGGCCGAGGACCGCAAGAAATGCGGCGACCGCGGCGACCGCCAGTGCCGCGTGGAGAAGCCGACGAGCCGGTCGCAGGAGAAACGGCGACGCGACGAGCAACACCGTCGTAGCAACCGTCAGCAAGACGACCGGATATTCCGGCACGCGTCCGTCGACGGTCATGTGCGCGGCTGCAGCGCGCGTCCCCGCGCCGACCATTGCCCGCAACGCAATCGCGCAGGCCGCCGAGATCGCCGCGCTGACTGCGATCGTGCTCAGGATTCCGAACCGTCGAGCAACAACGAGGGCCACTACGACGATGAGCGGCGTCGCGATCGCGCTGATGCGGAAGCAGGCCACGGCGCCGGTTCGCAACCAGTCCGGAAATCCGGCGAGGAGATCGAACCAGCGCCGCTCGGTTCCGACAACGGTCTGCGCGCCGACGGCAGTAATCACCACGACGACCACGGCAACGACGACCCGCACAATGTCGGTCGGTCGGCGCCGGTTTGCGCTGCGTTCGACGACACCGAATATCGACGGGGCCCAATGCCGCCGCGGCGCACGCGCGAGGAGCGATTCGGGAGCCCGCGCCGAATCTGCCGTCACACCGGCAGTCTCCCAGATCTCACGCGCGCGTCCTGCGACTCTCGGCGAACGCGCGCGTCAGCCGCTCACCCTCGCGCGATGGGTTGGTTCCATCGGCGACGTAAGAAAAGGATGCCGTCGACGAGGAGCCAGAGGATGAAGAGTTGGCCCACGACACAAGCGAATCCCAACCACGCGAACCGTTTCGGAAGGATCGCGCGACGAAGCGCGACGATCGACACGGCAACGAACAACGTCGCGCACAACGGTGCTGGGACGGTCGACGAGACGACCGTGAGCGTGAAGAGCGATTTCGCCGTCGCGCGGTCAGTTCCCCCGCGCGTGTAAGCGAGGGTCAAGGAAATCAACTCGTTGAGCACACCGGCCAGGAACGCAATGACCGCAACTCCGCCGAGGACGATGAGCGTCGACGACGTGAACATGGCGGTCTGGTTCCGCACAAAGTCATCAGCTATCGAAGATGGAGAGTTATGTGCGATCGGGTGCATCACCGAGCGCGCTGATTCCTGCAATGACGAGGATTGCGCCGCGAGACCCATGCCGGCCCATGCCCGCTTCGCTGTCCCCCGAATTGCCAGGCATTCTTGTCGATCCGATGGGCGAACACGATGACTCTCGAGGGTGCGTGGCGGAGCGGTCACACCCAGGCGTCGAAGCAGCACAGCGGGTTTTCGAGTTGTCCATCGCGTGTTTACAAAACAAACCTCGCCAATGTTGATCTGGAAGTTCTCAGCGCAGAGTGAAAAAACTGCTGCGCGATAAGGACATTCGGTGCGGCATCCTTGCCCTCAACGGTGTGCAGTTGCGCGAACTGCGCGCGTACTCGTCGGGGAAACGGTGTGATTGAGCACTCAACGGAGCGTCCAGAAATGCGTCGCACTTCGGCGAGCAACGTTTATGTTCTCAACTCGTTCCGACACGCGATTGCCCGTTCGTGTGCGCATCGCTTGGAACTCCGTTGCTGCTCCGTTACCAGGAGGCCCTCGCATGACTCTCAAATCGCGTCGCGCGCTATCGCTCGAAACTCAACGACAGGCGCGCAAGCGCCGAAGCATCATGGGAATCGCGCTGACATCGTGCGTCGCCCTCGTCGGGGTCTCGGTCGGGATTGTCGCCGCGAACGCCTCACCGTCGCGCACCGCTCACGCAAACAAACCGATGCACGTCTTTTCGTTGTTCGGAACCACTCGCCCGAAAGTGTTGTCAGCCAACACGGGAGTGTCACTCGAACTCGGCACGCGCTTCACGCCAAAAGCCGACGGCGCCGTGATCGGCATCCGCTTCTATAAAGCGCCGTTGAACACCGGAGTCCACACGGGCACCTTGTGGACCGAGGACGGGCACAAGCTCGCAGAGGTCACGTTCACGCACGAGTCTGCTTCGGGTTGGCAAGAAGCGATGCTGTCGAAGCCGCAAGCTCTCCGGCAAGGTGATCACTACTACGTGTCGTACCACGCGCCGCACGGCCACTTCTCGTACACGGTGAACTACTACCAGAAGCAGCGTTCGACGAAGTATCTCAACGGTGCCGAGAACAACGTCGCGCATCGCAACGGAGTTTTGCGCGCGACGTCGCACAACTACTTCCCGACGCTGTCGGGCGGTGGCACGAACTTCTTCGTCGATCTCGACTTCGTCCCGAAGACGACGTCGAAGCCGGTCGCGGTTCAGGATCCCCCGACGACCGCGAAACCGGTGACGAGCACGACGACACGGCCAGCACCGACTCCGACGACAACCAAGCCTGTACAAACCACCGGCTCGTGGGGATGCACAAGCGGGGGCGCAGTCGGTGAGCCCAACCACAAGAGGTGGCCGAGCATTTCTATGTCGAACGGCTACACCACCTACGTCCAGACCGACGGATTCGCGAATGAGTCGGGCACGACCGAGAACATCTGCGGGAATCCCAGCAACCTTTCGCTCAGTGTGAACGCGCAGAACGACTCCGATTGCGGCGGCTGCGTACAGATGTATCCCGGCGTGCAACAGCTGACGAACGACACCGACTTGGGCAACGCATCGAGTCTCACCTTCGGTCAGACCGGCAACGTCGGCGATCTGCCGATCTCACGGTTGCACTCGTTGACGTCGACGTATTCCGAGACGCAACCGGCCAGCGCGACATCGGAAGCTGCCTACGACATCTGGTTCTCGAACAACAAAGGATTCGAGGGTTCGACCGACGCGATGATCTGGGTCGACACCACGGAGTCACGTGGGAACGGCGGTGCGCAAGTGAAAGCGCATACGACGATTGACGGGCACGCCGTCACCTACGAGACGTTCGGGACCGAACAGATTCTGCAGTACGACACGAACGCGCCAAGCGGCACCGTGAACATTCTCGCCTTCGTGAAGTACTTGCAGTCGATCGGCGCAGTCTCAGCCGACGCGAGCATTTCCCAACTCGACTTCGGCTGGGAGATCTGCCAAACCCCTGGCACCCAGAACTTCAAACTGTCGAACTACTCGCTCACCGCCTCGTAGACAGAGAACGTGGACGCGAACGAGCCCGGACCTTCGCAACGAGGGTCCGGGCTCGTTCGACGACCTTTGCACGCGGGGTTTCAGCCGATGCCCGCCGCGCGCACGAGCAAGCGCCCGTAGCCTCGCTTCTCGGACACGGCGACGGCGTCTTCAACCAGTCGCTCGACGGCGCGCCCGGACGCGGTGCCGGCGCCTCGTAGCGCCCGAGCAAGATCGATCTGGCCTTGCGCGCGCCAATAGGGCGCGCCCATCGACTCCGATGTTCGCACGGCTTGATCGAGATGATCCTCGGCGTCGGCCCACTGCTGTCGCACCGAAGACAACAAGCCGAGCCAGTGATGCACGCATCCGAGCATCGCGGCCCCGGCACCAAACACGACAACGTGTTGCGCACATGGACGAAGCGCGTCATCGAGTTGGTCAGCGAGCTCGCGTTCCGCGGCGGTAGCAGCGACACTCGCGAAGAGCGCATGCGCACCGAGCCAAAACGCATCACGCGGAAGCGCCGAGCCGTCGCCCCCGAGCGCCCAACGCGCGATGCGGACTGCTTCGGAAACCCGCCCGGTTTCGCTGCATGCGACGGCACCGAGACAACTGCCCGCGCGATACACCGAATCGGCGTCGCCGGCGTTGTTCTGCAGGCCGCCGACCTCTTCTGCGAGCCGGCCTTGCTGAAAACGAATCACAAATCGCTGCAACAGCTCGGCACCCGCTGACTCCTGATGCAGCTCGCGACCGCGCAAAAGCGCGCCCCGCGCCAGCTGCTCGCCCGTATCGAGCTCTCCATGCAGCGTCGATTCCGTTGCCCGCAGCGCCATCGACCAATAGATGTCGCGTGGACTGAACGAGGACTTCGCAAGCTCTTCGTATCGGTCAAGTGCACAGCGAAAGCCTTGGAGTTCGCCGTTCTCCAACAGGTCGGTGAGCATCTCACGATGACCTCGCAGCTGCTCCAACGGCGTTTCCGCAATTTGCACCGCTCGTTCCGCGAGCGCGAGGCGCTCGGCGCGTTCTTCAGGAAAATGGGTCAAGGCGAGGTGCTGTGAGATCAACGCGCTGACGAGCGCGCGCCGATCACCCGTGCGCTCTGCCTCCACGAACGCGTCGCGTGCGACCTCTTGTTGCCTCGGCGGATCGGTGAAATAGAGCGACGCGGCCAACGACGTCAGCAGGCGGACGCGCCGATAGGAATCCGTCCCGCCGAGGCGGTCGAGCGCCGTCTTGAGAAGCGCCTGCCGCTCCGCTTGATCACCGAGCCCCGATATCCACGGCCCACTCGTCGCGAGCGCAAGGTCTGCGAGCAACGGCGCGTCTCCACTTGCGAGTGCATGCCGGGCGCCCGCAAGGAAGTGCGTGTGCGCGTCGGCATAGCGGTGGTCCATCTCGTAGGCGAGTCCGAGCTCGAGCTGAACGGACGCCTGATCGTTCTCCACTCGGCCGGCTGCGGACCAGCGTTCCAATCCGACTTCGTACCAACGCGCGGCTTCTGCGAAAGAGAGCTGTTCTGCCTCTTGCCGAGCCGCGCGGAGGGCGGCATCGACCAGCGACGCGTCGTCTCCATGCGGTTCGGCGCACAGATAGTGGTACGCGATTTCGCGAAACCGGGCCGGAGTCGGAGACGAATCGGGTTCGAGCGCTTGCGCCGCCAGGTAGTGCAGACGCGCTCGACTGTCGGCGGCGATGCTCTGATAAATCACGTTGCGAACCGCGGCGTGAGGGAACTCGTACTCGTCGACGTGCCAGTTGTCCTCGACGAGCAACGAGACGTCGAGAATCTCTTCGAGCGCTTCGTGCACTTCTTCGAGTTCGCGCGCGCAGATGCTCGACAACCGGGCGGTGGAAATGCGATGCGCCAATACCGAAGCGGCGCGCACAACGTCGATCGCCTCGGCCGAGAGGTTCTGGAGCCGCCGTTCAACAAGGAGTCGAACCCCTTGCGGTGCCACCGCCTTGGCAAAGGCTTCGAAATCGTCGGGGCTGAGTCCTTGCGCGGCCTGATCCTCGAGCTCACGGATGAGCTCGCATATTGCGAGCGGATGTCCCGCCGTCGTGTCCTTCAGTGTCGGAGCAATGCGCAGCAACCGCGAGGAGATCTCCGTACTCGCCCGCGTCCGGATGAGAGCTCGCATCTCATGGAGATCGAGGCCGTCGAGCCTGATGCGAGCGACATGCATGGGCGGCGCGAGACGAGCGAGGCGCGCATCCACGCCCGCGTCCAGGACTTCGTCCGAAATCGTCGCGACAACCATGAGGCGATCGAGTGCAACGTGGCGGAGGAGGTGACGCAGGACGCGTGTGGTGCCCGCATCAGCCCACTGGATGTCGTCGACGACGAGAACAACCGGGCGCGACGCCGAGACTTGCACCGCGCCGGTGATCGCCTCGAGCAACCGGAACGCGTCGGCAGACGAGTCGGCATCACCTGAATGCACGAATGCATGAGATCCCGGCCGTTCGCCGCGCAAATCCGAAGCCAGCTCCGACACCGACGCGTCGTCGAGTTGCCGCGCGATCTCCGACAAGATCTGCACGACGGGTTCGTAACTGCACTGCGACGGTGACGAACACGCGCCGACGAACACGTCGGTTCCGGTGCCGCGCGCCCGCTCGACAAATTCGTTGACGAGCGTCGTCTTCCCGATACCAGAGGCACCGTCGACGAACACCAGCTTTCGGTTTCCCGACCCGGCCTCCCGATGGAAGTCGATGAGTTGCGCGAGCTCTGCGCGCCGCCCGATCAAGCGCGTCACGTTCGCTCGTGTGCGCGATGCCCCACGCGGTGCACTCACCGGCCGGTCCCAGTCGAGTGCTTCGCGCTGGAGAAGGATGTCCTCTTCGAGTTGGCGCAAATCGCGGCACGGTTTCACCGCAAGTTGTTCGTCCAGCCTGCGCGCGAGCTCGGCAAAAGCTCTCAGGGCGTCGGCCTGCCGGCCGCAGCGATAGAGCGCGAGCATCAGCTGACCGGTCAAGCGCTCGTGCAGCGGATAGTCGTCGACGGCGCCGACGAGCAGATCAACCGCGTGCTGGTACTCGCCGCGTTCGAGTCGACTTTCTCCCAGCGCTTCCACGGTCGCGACGCGTAGTTCGTCGAGCCGCGCGACAACACCTTGCGCGGCTGCAAGCTCTCGGATATCTGCGAACGCGGGTCCTCGCCAGCAACGAAGTGCCGCGACGAGTGCCTCCTCTGCATGTTTCTCGTCGCCGCCGAGGTGGAGATTGCGACCGCGAGAAGCCAACTGCTCGAATCGCGCTACGTCGAGCTCTTCGTTGGTCAGCCGTAGGCGATAGCCGCCGGCGTTGAAGGTCAGCCGCGAACCATCAGCATCAGGTTCGGGATTGCCGGGCTCGAGCACGCGCCGGATATGCGAGATGTGAACACGCAACGCGCTCGGCGCGGTCGCCGGCGCGGCGCCGTCCCACAGCTCGTCGATGAGTCGTGCAACCGAAACCGTGACGTTCGGCCGCGTCGCGAGCAGCGCAAGGAGTCGACGGGCGCGATCGCGTTGAAAGGCTGACGCGACACCGTCGTGTACGACCTCCAACGGACCCAGGACTCGCAACTCCACGGCGTCCCACCCCCGTGACCCCGGACGGAGCGAGAGCGTATCCCAGTGCCTACCAGGACGTTTACTGCGCGTTTGCGGCGGCTCGGTAGACGAGATGCGGCGTTGGGTCGACCCGCGCCGGCCGCAATCAACACGGGGGTGCACGTGAATCCGGGTGGTGGACTCGTCACGATGGTCAACTCACAGCTGGCTGATCCAGTGTTCCGGCAGCAGATCCGTGACATGCACGCGCGCAGCGCTTCGCTGATCGAGATGGTCGAATTGCTCGGCCTCGCCGACGAAATGTCACCTGCGGTTCGGTCGGTTGTCGAAGGACTCGATCCCGCAACGGTGGAAGGCATCAGGGCCGCCACCCTTGAGATGCTCGACCGCGCCGAGAATCAGATGCCGCTCGATTGCAACGTGTCGCAGCCCGACATCGACCGCGGCGCTCCGGTCTCGGTCTCGGTCACGCCCGACCCGACGCGAACGATCGTCGTACGCGCCCAGCCGTAGGGAGCCGACGCGCGCGGCCGTCGCGATCGCGGGAGGGGCCTTCGAGCGGGGGCCTCTTCCTGCGATTCGACGGTCCCGCCCGGTCAACGGCAACCGCGCTTTGCGCAGCGTTTACGGACTTGTTCTAGAACCAAGCGCGCCCGAACGTCGGCACGAATTGGAGCGATCGAGGAGAAACCATGCCGGAACGGAACCACCGTCGCGGTTGGGACGAACGATCGTGAGAGGAGGCGTCCACCCAAAGTCTGACCGGAAAGAATGCATGAACGCCGAGGCGTTACAGCGAACGCCGTTACGCGACATCAACGACGTCGCGCCGTTCGGTCCGAGCGACGAGGAGTGCTTTGCCGAGGTGCGCGCCGTTCTCGAACGCCACGGCGCGCTCGATCGATTCGGCCTGTGCCTCCTGCATCAGCATTTCAACGTGGCCGAGGACGAGGTCCTGGTCGAGCGCGTCGACCCTGAGACTCGCACGCTGACGACACAACCGATGAAGCGAGACGAGGTCGGAGAGACCGTCGAGACATCGTGGCGGCTGAATTCAACCGGCACGATGCAGGTCTGTGATGTCTTCTGCCAGCGGGATCGGGACGCGGACGGCAACCGCCTTCACCTTCCCAATCATTACAAGACGCCCTAAACGACGCGTCGGCTTATGAGCGCGCGTCGACGCGTCACTCACCGTCGCAGCCTGCGCTATGTCGTGGTATGTTGCGCGCCCGTCGTGACCGGCGGGGCCAATGGAGGCGGGGATGCGGAGCGCGACTGTTCTTCCGCGTGGAGCGGTGGTCTCGGCAACCGCGCGATTCGCGCTGTGCGTCGCGTCGGCCGCAACCGTGCTCGTGTACTTCGTCAGTTCGGTATCTGGGGTCGCACCCGGCCGCGCGTTGTCGCAGTCGATGCGGGGCATCAGCGCGGTGGCAGCGTCGTCGGCGAGTCGTGCCGTCGGGCGCGCCGCCTCTCGCGCAGGCAGCAACGGGCCCGATGTCGCGCGAGTCGTCGAACAGGTCTCGCATCACATCGAGACCGACGCCACCCAGTCGAGTTCGCTCGTGGTGCACGACGCGGCCTACACGGCGCGATTCGCGCCGTCGGGGTTCACGCTCACTCCGTACGGAAGTAACAACGCCTTCGCGTGGTCGCTGACGCGCGCGAGCCGCGACGGTGTGGCGAGCAGTGTCGCCGCAAGCGCGTGGCACGCATCGACGAACGTCGCGACGCGCGCGGTTGGCGCGGCGATGACCGAACGCGTGACTGCGCGTAACGGAAACGTCGAGTGGGATCTCGTCCTCGCGCAACGGCCGACCGGAACCGGCGCATTTGTCGTCGACGCCGCGGTCACGAACGCCGCCGTCGTCAGCCTCGGAGAGTTCTCCGTGCGCGATGCTGCGGGCGCGGTCGTTTTGCGGGCACCGGCGCGGATCGTCGCCGGTCACGTTTCGCTGCGCGTCCCCGAGTCACTGCTCGCGCACGCGCGGTACCCGCTCACGATCGACCCGAGCGTGAGTCCCGCAGTGTTCGTCTCCCCCACTCCGGCCAAGGGAAGCCAAGACAACCCGGCGGTCGCGTTCGACGGCACCAACTACCTCGTCGTCTGGGCGAATTTCGTATCCGGGACGGACGAGATCACCGCGACCCGCGTCACCAAGGCGGGGACGGTGCTCGACCCCACCGGCATTCCAATCGCCCCCGCGGGCGGCGCGCCGGCGGTCTCGTTCGACGGCACCAACTACCTCGTCGTGTGGCAGGGGAGTGTCTCGACGAACGTTGCTGTGTTTGGCACGCGGGTCAGCACCGCGGGCTCCGTGCTCGATCCGAGCGGAATCCTGATCTCGTCCTTCGTCCTGCAGGCTCCATTCGACTACCTGCCGACACCGCAGCTCGCGTTCGACGGCACCAACTACCTCGTCGTCTGGGCCGACCAACGCAACGGCGCCGACAACTGGGACATCTACGGCGCCCGGGTCACGAAGGCAGGCGCGGTGCTCGACCCGAACGGCATTGCGATCACGACCGCCGTGAACAACCAGTACCAGCCGGCCATCGCATTCGGCGGCGGCACATACCTCGTCGTCTGGACCGATCTCCGTACCGGCGGCGATGTGTACGGCACTCGGGTGAGCAAGACGGGCGCCATCCTCAACCCCCTCGGTATCGGCATCGCGGGTGCGGCGGCGAGCGGATCGGGCGCGGTCGCGTTCGACGGCACCAACTTCCTCGTCGTGTGGACCGGTGCGCACGGCATCACCGGCGGGCGCGTCACCCCCGCGGGCGCGATCCTCGACCCGTACGGATTCCCGATCGGGTCGGCCAACGCGAGCGGTGTCTTCAGCGCGGCGGTGGCGTTCGACGGCACGAACTATCTCGCGGTGTGGAACGAGAGTCACTCCGGAACCAGCACCGACATCTACGGTGCGCGGGTCACGCCCAACGCCGCGGTGCTCGACCCGGGCGGTCTCGCCATCGCCACGACGCTCTACCAAGAGTCGGAGCCGAGGCTCGCGTTCGACGGCACCGACTATCTCGTGGTCTCGAGGGCTGACGCTTTCCCGCCGGGCGGCGCTGACAACGACGACTTCGACGTCCACGGCGTGCGGGTCGGCAAGACCGGCACCGTGCTCGCACCCGGGATCATCAACATGTTGGCGACGACCGACAATCAAGTCGACGCCGCGATCGCGTTCGACGGAACGAACTACTTGGTCGTGTGGGACGACCGTCGCCTGGGTTACGACGCCATCTACGGTGCCCGGGTCACACAAGCGGGCGCACCGCTCGACCCCACTGGCTTCCGGATCTTCTACGGCACGGGCAACCAGTCGTCCCTCCCGACGGTCGCCTTCGACGGTACGAACTATCTCGTCGCGTTCGTCAATATTTCGGCGACCTCGAACGCCGACGACATATACGGCGTACGGGTCAGCACGGCTGGCGCCGTCCTCGACGGGCCCACGAAGCCGATACGCATCTCGCTGCAGACGAACAATCAAGTCTTCCCGGCGATCACGTTCAACGGCACCGACTACCTCGTCGTGTGGCACGACCTGCGGGCCGGGAGCAACTACGACATCTACGGCGCCCGCGTGACCCCGGCCGGGACCGTGCTCGACGCGACCGGAATCGCGATCTCCACCGCGGCGGGCAACCAACTCATCCCCGCGATCGCGTTCGACGGCACCAACTCGCTCGTCGTGTGGCACGACCTGCGCGGCGCCGACTACGACATCTACGGCGCCCGCGTCGACGCGAACGGCACCGTGCTCGACCCGGCGGGCATCCCCATCTCCACGGCAACGGGCGATCAGTACGCGCCTGCACTCGCGTTCGACGGCACCAACTACCTCGTCGCGTGGCGCGACCACCGTTCCGGCACCAGCTGGGACATCTACGGCACGCGCGTGAGCCCGGCCGGTGTCGTCTTGAGCACGTCGGGTACCGCCATTTCGACCGCGGCAAACGACCAGAGCTTCCCGAAGGTCGCTTTCAACGGTTCGTATCTCGTCGTGTGGGATGACGACCGATCCGGAACGCGCACCGATGTGTACGGCGCGCGCGTCGGCACCAACGGCACGGTGACCGACCCGTCGGGCTTCGTGATTGCGACGAACGTCGTTCCGGGCGGTCGGCTCTCGGCGACGAAAGGCAACGGCACCAAATGGGCCGTCACCTACGGGGCGAACGGCAGCACCGGCAACGCCATTTACATGCGGACGGTGGCACCCAAATAGCGCTTTACTCGGGGTTCCCGGTACGTATCGGCAACCTTTCGTAGCCACGAACGAGGTTCGACCGGACGTATTCGCCGGGCCCCGTGACCTCGTACGCCGGAAAGCGGGCGAGCAACTCTTCGAGAAAGACGCGCGCCTCGAGTCGGGCGAGGGCGGCGCCGAGACAGAGATGCTCCCCGAACCCGAACGCGAGATTCGGAGTTGTGACCGGTCGGAACGCGTCGAACTGATCCGCCGACGCGCCGAACGCGGACTCATCGCGGTTCCCGCTCGCGTAGATCATGAGCAGGTATTCGTCGGCGTTCACGGCGACGCCGCCGACGGTCGTATCGGCAACGACCGTACGCGCGAACTGCTGGATCGGCGTGACCCATCGCAAAGACTCTTCGACGGCACCCGGGATCGCCTCCGGCTGGTCGACGAGCCGCGCCCGTTGATCGGGATGTTCGGCGAGCGCGACGAGCGCGCCGGTGAGCAAGTGCCTGGTCGTCTCGTTGCCCGCAACGAGCAACGACATGTTGAACGTGAGCAGTTCGCCGGTCGACAGCGGCGCGCCTTCGACCTCTGACCGCACGAGCAGCGATACGACGTCGTCGCCGGGATCGTTGCGGCGACGCTCGGCATGCGCGGTGAGGAACTCGCTGAGCTCGATCACCGCCGCCAACGCTTCCGATGGAAGTTCGGCGCGAAAATCCGACGCGAGGATCGTGGCATCGGACCAGCGCCGGAACTCCGAGCGTTCGGAGTCGGGGATACCGAGGACATCGGCGATCACCAGCACCGGCAGCGGTGCCGTCAATGCGTCGACGACGTCGACTTCCTCGTCGGTTGGGATCGCGTCGAGCAATGCGCGCGTTCGCGTTCGGACGCGGTCCTCCATGCGGCCGACCGCACGCGTGGTGAACTCGCGATTCAACAGCTTCCGGTAGGCGGCATGGCGCGGCGGGTCGAGATGCAGAATCGATCCTTCGATCGAGCCGCCCTCCCGCAATGGATCGTTGACCAAGACGCCACGCCCGGAGCAGAAACGCGCCGGGTCGCGGCTGATCTCGCGGATGTCCGCGTAGCGGGCGACGACCCGCGCGCCCGTCTCGTATTCCGGAAGGTCGGCGCGCGCCCGCAACTCGCCAAGTTCGCCGAAGTAGTCGTCGCGCCGCGACGCTCCCGGATCCGAGAAGTCGATTGCCGTGAACTGTTCAGTCATGGCCGGCCGATCGCGTCGGCGCGCCCGTGCTCGCGAAAGCGTTCTTCGAGCGCGGCGAGGTCGCCGGCATCGAAAGGGCGATACGTAAGTTCCCTCGTCGGTCGCCAATAGATCGGATCATCGGTGAACCACCGTTCGGCGCGTAGCGGACGTTTGTCGACCTTGTTCGTCGCGCCGACGGGCAACGTCGTGATGCGAACGTAACGGGGCGCCCACTTCGCGCCGAGATCGGGCTGCTCGGCGAGGAAGCGACCGAACGCGTCTGCGTCGAACGTCACGCCATGCTCCATCTCGATCGCCGCCATGATCTGATCGTCAGCGGTGCGCTCGTCGGGTACGGGATACACCACTACGCCGTTGACTCCGGGCGCGCGCTCGAGGATCCGCTCGACGGGCGCAGTCGCGAAGTTCTCCGAGTCGACCCGTAGCCACTCGCCCGTGCGGCCCGCGAAATAGAACACGTCGGATTCGTCGCGGTAGCCGAGGTCGCCCGACCAGTACCAGCCGTTGCGGGTCCGCTCCGCCTCTGCTTCGGGATTGTTGTAGTAGCCCTCGAAACGATCGACGACGTTGCGGCCGACGATCTCACCGATTGCCTCGGCACCGTTGAGCAACTTGCCGCCGTCGTCGAACTGCGCTCGCGCGCGCTCGTTCCCGGTGTCGGGATCGACGACGGCGACGTCGAGACCGTCTTGCGGCACGCCGAGCGCGTGCTTCGGCAGTCCAGGGCTCGGCACCATGATGATCGCGTTCTCACTCGATCCGTAACCCGAGATGCAAGAGATGCCGAACCGTTCGTGAAACACGCGCATATCGCGTGCCGAAGCCTCGGGCGCGAGCGCAAACTTCACGCAGTGATCGCGATCGTGCGGGTCCGGCGGTGTCGCGAGAATGTACGCGAGGGCGCGGCCGACCGTGCTGAAGAACGTTGCGCGATAGCGGCGGACATCCGGCATGAACTGCGATGCCGAAAACCGCTCGCGCAACGCGATTGCAGCACCCGACGCGAGCGCGGGAAACACGATCGCGTTCAGCGCGTTGCCGTGGAAAAGCGGCATCGCGCAATACAGGACGTCGTCGTTCGTCGACCACGTCGAGCCGATTGCCGCGCGTGCCGCCCGGCCGTGCGACATCTTCACGGCCTTCGGTGCGCCGGTAGAACCCGACGTGAAGATCAGGAGATAGAGATCGTCAGCCGATGGAGGAGGCATGGACATCAGCGTCCGCACGTCGGCCGCGTCGAGCCGACCGCGCCACTCGCTGCCCGACACCGGCAACACGGGCGTATCGCCGATGTCGACGCCCGCGAGGAGCGGCGCGTGCGACGCGTCGCAGAGCACGGCGACGCAATCGGTGTGACGGATGTCGCGCGCGAGTTCGTCACCGCGACGGGTGTCGTTGATCCCGACGACAACCGCTCCGGCGCGCGCCGCACCCAAGAGCGTGAAGATGTACTCGGGATCGTTCCCCATCATCACACCGACGTGGAACGGCCGGCCGGCGCGACGGAGGGTCGTGAGCGCGACCGCCCGGCGGTCGCTTTCGTCGAGAACCTCGCGCCACGTCCAACGCCGTTCGTCCACAATCAAGCCGAGCGTGTCGTCGTTCCCGCGCGTGTCGAGAAGTGTCGTGAGCGTCGCCGCGGACATCTTCATGAGCCCCGTGTGCGTTCGCGCAAGATGTCGAGCAGCACACTGCCTTCGACCGGCATCGTCGGTTCCTGGCCGTCGGCGCGCATGAGATAGCCGATACGGGCCAGAATCGCGGTGCTGCGGACGAGCGCGAAGGTCTCGTACCAATCGAAATCCACGAGCGATCGACGGGCGAGCTCTTCGTAACGCGAGATCAGACCGTTGCGCTCGGGAAAGCCCTTGACCCGCTGCCCGGCGACGGTCGCGATGACGAAATCGAGCATCGTGAACCAGGCGACGTCGTGCTCGGGAGCACCGATCGCCGCCATGTCCCAATCGAGAACCGCGCGTGGGCGCAGGTCGTCGCCGAACACGATGTTCCCGAGCCGCACGTCGCCCCAACGCAACGCGCGCGTCGCGTTTGCGTGTCGAGGCGCGTGCGTACGGCACCACGCGAGCGCGTCGACGAGTTCGGGAACGGGATCGCCGCCGGACGACCACTCGAGATAGTGCTCCCAATACGCAAGCTCGGCCTCGTCGTCGCGTACCGGAACGCCACTCGCCGCGGCCTGATCGACCGATGCACCGTGGATCGTGACGAGCGTTTGCAGCAGATGCTCGTGCAGTTCGGCTTGCCCGGTTTCACCGAGCGAGACGAGCCAAGCGTCGAACGGAGGTGCCTCGCCGATGATGCGGCCGTCGACGCGCGGCATCACCGTGAACGGCGTACCGAGCCACGCCAGGTCGGTTTCGGTCTGAAGTGGTGCTGCGATCGGTACGCCAGCGTCGGCCGCCGCCAGTTGCGCGGCGTGCTGCACAGTGAGGTCGTAGTCCTCGAACGTGCCGGCCGGCGTCGGCGGCATCCGCACGACCAAGCGCGCTTCTTCGACGCCACCGGCGCGCTCGAAACGAGCACGCACCATTCGGGTGACGCTCGAGTATCCGACCGACGGGTGTTCGACGTCGCTGACGACGACTTCGGCATCGTTCCGGGCCGCGAGCCACTGCGCGAGTCCGCGCGCGAATTCCGCGTCCGTGATTGGACCTTTACACATCCGCCAGAAATGTAATGCTTGGATCCTGTGATGCAAAGCTCGCCGACCGCGGAAGCGATCCTGGCCGCCACCGGCCGCCTGATCGCGGCGCGGGGCTCGGAGAAACTGACGATGTCGGCCGTCGCCGCTGCGGCCGGCGTCTCCCGGCCGACGCTCTACCGATGGTTCCCAACCAAGGCCGACCTTCTTGAAGCACTCACTCGATCCGAGACCAAGCGATTCGACGCGGGTTTGCGCGACGCCGTCGCGGCGCACCGCGCGCCCGCGCGCCGGCTCGACGCGGCGTTGCGGTACCTCATCACGTATCTCGACGAATCGTTGGGTGCCGAGGCGATCGGCGTCGATCCGGAGTTCGCGCTGCGCGGACTGGCCGACGAGCTCGAGCCCCACGTCGACATTCTCGTGCAACTCCTCGGCGATGCCTTCGCGCAAATGCCGGTGGTCCGGAGCGGCGCGTTGTCACGCGAGCAGGCGGCGGAGATCTTCCTTCGGCTCGCGTACTCGCACTATCTCGTCCCGCACGCCGACTCCGAGGTGTTGTTGGCCGCGATGCGTAGCCTCGCCGGATTACCGCGCCGCTCGACGCGAAAGGTCGCCGGCTGACAACCCGACAAGAGGCGGCACCCGCCCGAGTGTGAGAGTGTTTGGGTGTGGACGTCACGGTCTCGCGCCAGATGCACCGCACGCTCGAGCCGTATCACGGGATGATCTACTTCGTTCCGGAGGCGCAAGCCGAGTACGCGCGTGTCGGGCTGACGGGCAATCGCATGGGCTACTTCGCATCGCGTGCCGCGCCGCTCGGCGCGGCGCCGGCGGATGTCGTGATTGCAACGTTCTTCAACTTCAACCCCGCGCTCGTCCGGCGCGTGATTCCGCTGGCGTGGGAGCGCGCAACTCCCGCCGAGATCGTCGACGCCCGGTTCCGCGCCGCGGATCAGGCATTGCGGCGTCTGCTCGGCGACGACGTCGCGTCATCCGACATCAAGGAAGCCGCCGAGCTTGCACGCGCCGCGACCGAAGGCTGCGTTCTCGAGGGAAGACCGCTTTACGCGGGCCACGCATCACTTCCGTGGCCTGACGAACCGCACATCGTGCTTTGGCACGCGCAGACACTGCTCCGCGAGTTTCGCGGCGACGGTCACATCGCGGCGATGGTCACGCAGGATCTCACTGGTGTCGACGCGCTCGTTCTGCATGAGGCGACGGGCGATCTGCCCCGAGGAGTGCTGCAGGCGAGTCGCGCGTGGCCGGACGACGATTGGAACGCGGGGCACGCACGTATGCACGAGCGCGGTTGGCTGACTTCCACTGGTGCACTCACCGATGAGGGACGCGCCGCTCGTGACTGGGTCGAGATGAAGACGGATGAGCTGATGTTGCGGTGCTGGGAACCGCTCGGCGAGGGCGCGTGCCGACGGCTGCGTGCGCTCGTGCGGCCGTACAGCCACCTGATCGCCGCCGCGACGCTGACGTTGGATGCGAGCTCGAGAGACGAGTAGCCGTCAGCGTCTGGCCTTTGCTTCAGTCGGCGCGGCTGCGTAACCGATAGCGGACGCGGCACGGTTCGGCCGAACGCGCGACGCCGCCGATCTGACCCGACAGCGGCATGACACGATCGAACTCCGGCGTCATTATGTAGCGCGCTTGCAGGCAATCGATCGTGCGCACGATGGCCGAGATCGAGAATCGTTGGGCTGGACAACGGTGGGATCCGTGGCCGAACGTCGTGACCGTGACGTCGTGGTGCAGTGCCCGCTGCTGCCACCGCGACGGGTCGTACTGTGCTCCGACGTGCTCGCAGTTCGTCACGGGCAGCATTGTCGCCAGGTGCACGCCTCGCTCGACGCGATACTCGCGTTCACCGTCGTCGAACGTGATCGCGCGCAGCGCCTCGCGCGACATCAGCGACCGCTGTCCGAGACGTGTCGCCTCGAACACGCAATGCTCTCGCGACGACGAGGACGGCGATAACAGCGTGAACGCGAGTGACCACGCCAACGCAGCGAACAAGTTCGTCATCGTCGCGATGTGCAAAAGCACGACATCACCGGTGACGCCATTCGCCACGTCGGCCGCGCCCTCCCAGCGCCGCGCGATCTCGTCGAGGAAGCTGGGCGCGCGGTCAGCTCGCGCCAGAAGCGCTCGCACAACGCTCTCGACGTTCGCGAGCGCGGTTTCTTCGGCATCGAAGGTGTGTGCGTTCATCAGCGCGGGATGCACGAATGCTTCCGAACCGTCGAGCACGTCGAAATCGGCGATCAACGTGTCCATCGGAGCCTCACGACCGATCCAGCACGCCAATGCCAGCCGGTGTCCGAGCCGGCGGGCCAGCGCGAAGGTGTCGAACTCGCCCTCGTCGCCGAGCTCGGCGAGCTGGGCGCCGATCGCCCAGTCGAGTGCGCCGAGATAACCCTCGACTTCCTGCGCGCCGAAGAGGTCGTGGGCAAAGGTGCGCCGCTCGTTGAACAGCGATGCCGGCAGCTTGCGGACAAGCATGCGGTAGTCGGCGATTCCCTTACTCGCATCGCGCTCAGGCAACGCATAGAAGGCGCGCAGCCCGGGCTCCCCAAACGTGAAGAGATAGGTCACGGGCCCGGATTGCAGCGCGAATGTGTCGCCGAGCTCGGCCCGTGCTTGACGCAACGCGTCGACCGGATCAGGCGCCCCGGCGTCGTCCCAGGGAAGCGCGAAGGCCGCGAGCGGCGGCATCGGCTCGATCGCGGCCACGTCGGCGACGCTATCGCGAGGCGGACGAGGCAGGACGGTGCATGCGCTGCAACTGCTGTAACGACCCGTTGATCGACGAACCCTACGAATGGGCTGTCACACAGCGAACAACCCTCCTTGTGGAGGGGCCGTTTCGAATTAAATCAGCACATTCAGATGGTCGCCGAGGATGTGTGTCCTTGTGCGAGCCCGTGCGCGCCAGTCGTGCTGGCAGTTTGCTGTCACTGCACCGTCGTCGAGCGGTCACGGGGACCGGGTCGATCGTTGCCCGCCCAAGAGGTCGCCGATGAGACCGTAGAGACGGTCGCCGAATTCCGGATCGAAGCCGGCCTCGCCGTGGCCGAAGTCACGGAGGACAACGAGTCGGCGCGGTTCCCCGAGCCGGTCGTAGAGGGCGTACGCATCGGCGAGCGGAACATAGCGGTCGCGTCCGCCGTGGACGATGGCAACCGGCGTGGGCGCGATCTGCGCGACGAGGTCGATCGGCGGAGTGACGGACTCGGGGATCGAGCCGACTCGGGTGCCGTACAAATCGAGAAGGCGACGACCGCGCGCTGACAGCGCGGCCGCGCGCAGCAGCCGGGCGCGCAGCAGTTTCGGGTCGCGGCCGACCGCGGGGCTGCTGATCGCGACAACGGCGTCGACGTTGCCGCCAAGTCCGGCGTGGCGCAACGCGATGAACGCGCCCATCGACGCCCCAGCGCTCACGACCTTTCGGTGATGGCCGCGAGCAAGAGCGAGCACGGTTTCGAGATCCTGGATCTCCTCGTCGCCGAGCGTGGAGAGCCCGCCACTCGCGCCGTGCCCGCGGAAGTCGGCCGTGTACACCGCGAGTCCGCGTTCCGCGAGACGACACGCGAGGGCGACGATCTTCTTGTTGCGTTGCGAGCCGGTGAAACCGTGGCCGAACACAACCGCGACCGCGGCGTCGAGGGAGCCGTAACGCAGCGCGCTCAATGTCACGCCGTCCGGTGTGACCAATGCGAACGGTTCGGGTTGCCGCGCCGCGCCGCGGCCACCGGTCACGGCGTCATCGATGCAGTGAGCCGCGCCCGGTCCGGCCAACGCACGTTCGTCGCCCAACCGAACTGCTCGAAGACGCGGATCACCCGCGCCGACGAGTCAATCTGGTGCGGTGCCGCGCCGTGGCGGGCCGCGCAGGGCTGGGCGTGGTGGAAGTTGTGCCACGACTCACCGAACGAGAGGATCGCGAGCGGCGCGAAGTTCGTGCTGTGGTCCTTCGTCGTGTACGGCTGACGGCCGAACACGTGGCAAACCGAGTTGATGCTCCACGTGACGTGGTGCAACACCATCATGCGCACGAGCCCGGCCCAGATGAGCGCGGTGAGCGCGCCGCCCCATGTGCCGGCAACGAGCCAACCGAGCCCGAATGGAATCGCGAGCGACATCACCGCGAACACCGGGAACAGGCGGCTCAGGATGACGAGATCGCGGTCTTGCAACAGGTCGGGCGCGTACCGCTGCGCCGATGTGAGCTGTGCCGAGAAGAGCCACGCGACGTGCGCATGCAAGAATCCACGCACCTGCGCGAGCGCCCCCGGGCCGAATTGGTGTGGCGAGTGCGGGTCGCCCGGCGCGTCACTGTGCCGGTGGTGGCGGCGGTGCGCGGCAACCCAACCAATCACCGAACCTTCCACTGCGAGCGAGCCGAGCGTGGCCAGCGCAATTTTGAGCGGCCGCTTTGGTTTGAAGCTCGAGTGGGTGAACAATCGGTGGTAGCCGACGGTGATGCCGTGCCCCGTAACGACGTACAAGACGACAGCGAGAACAAGGTCGAGCAGCGTCACCGCGTGACCCCACAACAATGGGACGACAACGCCAAGCGCAACACCGGGACCGATCACCAACAGCGCGGTGATCACACGCGATGAAACGAGCGACACGCGACTAGGAAAGACGACTTCGGGTGCAGCCATAACACGCCGGCATGAGATCTGGCGGATCCGTGTCCAACCAGATGCCGAGGCCGGGCCCGAAAAGCGTCAACGACGCACCTTGAGGGTACACCCGCTACGAGTCGCGCTTGTATTGCGGAGCGCTGAATGACGTCGCTCGATCAGAGGTCGTGCTAATCGACCGAGGCGAGGATGTCGGCGAGTTTGCGCGCGCTGGTTGCCGCACCGACGCGGCGCCACCTGCTGCTTACGTCCGTTCGGCACGGCGCCGATTTCGGCGTCGGCGGCTGAGCCGCAGGTCCGCGGAAGGTGGCAATCTGCGATATCGCGATGCTATGACTATAGCAAAGTATTTCTAGTATGACTCTGCTAGTATTGACAACGTCGCGGCAGTTCGGCACTGGCCGAGAAGTGCAACCACGAGTGAGAGGGCCGACGAACATGACGCCTGTTGAAGAAGAGGCACGTCGGGAGCAGGAACTCCTCGTCGAGCGCACCGAAGGTCGCGGCGCGCTCGACGCGCTTCGCGCCGATTACAGCCGCCGGCTGCACCAACAATCCGGCGATCTCG
Source organism: uncultured Actinomycetes bacterium (assembly GCA_963841195.1). GTDB lineage: Bacteria > Actinomycetota > Acidimicrobiia > IMCC26256 > PALSA-610 > CAWJBX01. The sequence continues at coordinate 495,326 of CAWJBX010000014.1, forward strand.
AAGCAACCCATGGGCTCCGGCTCGTCACGGCCAAACTCCAACGCACGTCGTCCGGACCGACGGTCGTCACAAGGTTCTCATAGGGCGTTTCGCCGATTGCGTTAGCTCGCGGCGACGGGCGGGCGCAACGACGAACGAGCACGCGCTTCCACCTCGAGGCAGGTCGCGACATGACATATACGGAACAGGGCAAGGAAATCGCAGTCCCGCAAGAAACGCAGGCGCGCACGTCAAGGGTTGGCTTCGGAGCTATCGTCGCTCTTGTCGGGGCGGGGGTGCTGTTGGTCTTCGTTCTGCAGAACACAAAAAGTGTCGATGTTGAGTTCCTGTCATGGACATTCGCGTGGCCGCTCTCGTTCCTCCTCGCCGTTTCGGCGGTTCTCGGCGCGATGGCGGCGTATGGCATGGGCGTTGTGCGACGCCATCGACGGCGCGCGCTGCGCCGGGAAAGCTGACCGCGGTGAGCATGATCCACAACATTTGTCCGTACTGCCGGAGCGACACCGTGATGGTCAAGGACCGCAAGTCGCGGCGCTGGCACGCATGCGAGGCCGGCACGACGGCGCGTCATCGATGCGCGCACTGGCGCAACGCCGACGTCGACGCGCATACCCCTCATGAGCCGGAAGAACACGAACAAGAACACGAGCAACAACTTGCACGCGCCGCCGGATCGACCAAGCTGGCGACGACGTGACGCCCCATGACTTTCGTGCCGTGTCGTTTCGCATCATGACGGACGGCACGCCAAGCGCGGGCCACGATCTTCTCGACACCGAGATCCACTTCGATCTGTGAGCGTCCACCACACCAAAAGGCTGGGACACTGAGGTTTTCTATGCAGCTCGTCGACGGCGCATACCGATGCGCGTGGTGTGGCGAGGTCCTCGACATCCCGGCCGAACCGCAGGCGGAAATCGTGATCCGAGTCGCGAACGGAACATCCGATCGTCCGGACACTGCAGCTGCACGGGCGTGATGTACACCAATGCGATATTGGGAATTCTCCCCCGTATGACTGGTCGAAGGATCCCGCGCAGTAGTGCAGGCGTGGTTCGTCGCCGTCACATTGAGACAGGCAAACGGATACCGAGCAACGACATCGCGCCGACCGTACATCGCCGATGTGAACGCGAACGGGAAACCGCGCGCTGCGCCCTTCTGACGCTCGCCCGCTCGGGCTCGGCTCACATCAAGGCGATCGAGAGTTAGGGCGCGCCGTTCTCTGGAGCTGCGGAGCGCCGTTTCAGCAGTACTGCGACGGTCCCATTCTGTAGCGCACTGATTCCCACAGCTTCCCAGCCGAGTCTGCCCTCTCGGTTGAGCAAAGCGACCGCTGGTGATCCTTGAGCGCTGCGGGTCTCAGTCGGTGCGTCGAAGTGCAGGGATACAATTGAATATTCCCACGTCGTCATGCCGTTATTGTGCCTCGACAGCGCACTGCGGGGCGCGGTGAGCGCGCCATCGCCGCGTCCGATCAGGGCCTGGATGGGGCGCATCAGTCGTCGTAGTATCGTGCCGAGTCCACTACGAGCCGCGTGGTGGCGTTGAGCTGCTCGAGCCCCCGGTAGCGCCTCGCTCTGATTCGAGGTGCACTTTGCCGAAGAAGCCGACGGTGCCAGGGCTGGCGTTCGTGCGCGGTGGTGAATGCCACCACCCGGCACGGGACGTGCAAACGGTCACCGATTTCCGCAACCGGGTTTCTCCGCCGCCGCGCACGAAGCGGAGGCACTGAAATGGCATCGTCTCGTTGCTTGGACCGTTACGGAACGTTCGTGGGCGCCGTATGAAAAACCGTTACGTCATCCACCGCGACGAAAACTTCGTCTTTGCGATCATCGATCGCGGCCAGCTGGGATCTCCAGTCGTGTTCGAGACGCGTGACCGGAAAGAAGCTCACGCGACGTTCGAGCGGCTGAGTTTCGCGCCCGCTCAGGGACGACGCAGCGGAAGGCCGGCCTCGGGCACTGCTTAGGGCCCTCTCCCCGCCTCGTGATCTCACGAGTTGCCGGTACGTAGTCCGGGCCTCGCGCCTGCCTTCTCGAACGGCGCGGAACGCTCCTTCGCGAGTTGATCGACGCGCCGTTCGAGATTCGTTCGATCTGTTTCGGAATCAGCGCTCACAGTTGGGGCCGGGTTGGATCGCCGAACTACTGCATAGAGCACTCCTCTTGCGTCGGACTGATCGCTGGTCGTCCGACACGACGCTCCTTGCCGCTGCGAGATGCGAGAAGCAGTGAGTGATTTCGTGTGCGGGTCCGCCGCATGCAGTGAACGCGTGCGCCGTACAGCGGGGTCGGTCGATCACGCGATCGCGGCTGCCGGTTTGACGAGATAGTCGTCGGCGCTGTCGTCCCACTCCATCTCAACCACACCGCGAGCGCGTGCGGCTTTGCAGAACTGAAGAAAGCCGCCATAGCCGAAACGCTTCTCGCTGAAGTCGGGCTGCACCTTGCGGAGTTGGGTCTTCAACCCCGAGAGGTGGACCGGGCCCGATGCCGACAGGCGCTCGACGACCGTTCGCAACAATTCGAACGCGGCCTTTTCGTCGTCGGTCTCGGTTGGGAATCCCACCTCGGGATCGCCTTTGGCCGGTCCGGTAGAGAGCTCGATCAACCCCTTGCCTTCGAGGTTCCGAAGTAACTCGACGAAGCCGCGGAATCCGTAGTTCGTCTCGCTGAACGTCGGATCCTTGCGCAAGATCGTTCGCTTGAGCGCTGACGCGACAACGGGCCCATCGGCGTTGCGTTCCAGCCCCGACAACGTCTGCGTCACGAGTGCACCGACATCTGGCTCCTCGAGTGGCGTGGGCGGCTCTCCTTCTTCGATCTCGGCGTGACGGCGCTCTGTAGTCGTGGTCTGCGACTTCCGGGCCCGCGACGAACGCGCCGGCGTGCGCGTTGCCTCGGCCATCTCGATACCTTCCAGACGTTCGTAGAAGAGAAACTCGTCGCACGCGGGAGGCAGCAGCGCCGATGTCGAGACCTCGACGCCTATCCCGATCACGCGCCGGTTCAACTCCCGCAGTTTGTGGACGAGAGGCGTGAAATCGCTGTCGCCCGTACCGAGAACGAACGTCGTGATGTAGTCGCGCTCGAAGCAAAGTTCGATCGCGTCCACCGCCATCTTGATATCTGCCGCGTTCTTTCGGGGCGAACCCATACGCTGCGGCATCTCGATCAACTCGACGTGGTGACGAGTGAGACTGCGGCGATCTTCATCGAAACGCGACCAATCGGCGTACGCACGCCGCACGACGACACGACCTCGCTCGGCGAGCGCATCAGCAACCGGTCGAAAATCGAAAGAGCCGAGCCCTGCGTCGCGCGCACCCAACGCGAGGTTCTCGTAATCGAGGAACAGAGCAATGCGTTCTTCGGACTGCGCCATACCGCTGCTCCCGTTGTGTCTTCGCCCCGTGCCTTTCAGCGCGACAGACTACGGTCGAATTCCGCGAGTCAAACGAGGCGCGGAGCCGCCGATGCACCCTCGCTGTCACCGAACGAGCGGAGGCTTGGTCGAAGTCGTACCTCGACTCCGTGAGTTACAGCCATCAAATGTACGGCTGGAGACGGATGCACGAGCGTGATCTCTCCGTCGCGCGACGCTGCCGCGAGGAACCGCATCGCCGAGGTAGTGATCCAGGAGACTTGCGAGCAGTCGATCACCATCGATCCGTGCCGGCCGAGAAACTCGGCGACCTCCCCAGCGAATCCCCCGAAATTGCTCGCGTCAATCGTGACCGGTGCGGTGAAGACCGGGACGATCACGTCTGCGTCCTCGCGCTCGCGAAACGCGGGCCGCGCATCGCCGGGCATTCAGACTCGCGCCTAACGGCTCGCGAACACATCGGTCCGCGCATCGCGTGCGTCGAGGAGTTGCCCAAGCCGCGCCTCGATCGCCAGGAGTGCATGAACTTCGGCGGATCGGAATGCTTGCTCGATTGACATCACCGGACGCTGAGCAGCGTCCAGCGCGGCTTCGGAGGCTTGTCGATGTCTTTCTGCGAGGCTCATCGCGTCATCTCCTGGTTTTTTTCGGATCGCGCACCCGGCGTGTTGTCTTTGCGGGTGACGTCGCCGTTTGGCGGCGTCGGCGTGGTTTGCCGACGAGCAGCTCGAGGACCTCGCCCACCGATCGTTCGCGCGGCGTCGCTTCCGGGATGGGCAGGTGCGACTGGATGACGTACCGGTTTCGTCGACCGTCGCGTTCCTTACGCACATAGCCCGCGTCGGTCAGATCGTTCACGATGCCGAAGGCGGTACGTTCCGTGATGTCGAGCGTCGCGGCGATGTCGCGCAGCCGCATGCCGGGATCGTGGGCAATGCAGAGCAACACTCGGCCATGGTTCGTAAGGAAGGTCCATTCCGCCATCTCGTTACCTTAGCAGCCGATTTCTAGCATCAGCGTACCGGTGTTTGTGCGCGCCGGGCCGATGTCACGAGGTCGCAGAACGCAGACCAACGACCTCAGCCGCAACTGGGGAGCGCGTCGAGGTTGCTGTCGGGTGCAGCATCGATTGCAGAACGCACCTTGGGGTAACCGCAGTACCGGCAAACGCAAACGATGACGTTCGCCTTCTGCCCGGTCGTAGAGCTGCGCGTATGGAAGAGGTCGCCCGCCAAAATGGCGGCGCGTACCTCGTCTACGGTCCACCGTCGGCCGTCGGAGGTTCCGAGACGCGTCACGTGCTGATGCGGGTCGACCGTGGTTGCCGTGACGATCTCGTAGCTGCCCACGCGCCGCACCACCTTTCGCGCTCATGCGCACTCGGATACTGGCAACACAATACTGGAAAAATGGAGCGACAATTTGTCCCGGCATGCCCGCTCTTGGATGACCACAGTGGCGCCGCAGAGCGGTAACGTTTACAAACACCCGATGCTCAAGGCCGGTCGACGCGCGCCCTGACACCGACGACCAAGTCGGCTGTTCGAACACGCTGTCGGGAGGCGCAACCGAAGCAATACTAGAAATCGATTGCTAGTAAGCTCGGACTAGCGTAAGGTCAAGCAAGCCATGCGGAGCTTGGCGGCCACCGGCCGCGACGGCTCGCTGAAGGGTTCACCGTGAGCGCACGCGAAGGTTCGAGTATCGGGGCGGCCGTCAGTCCAGATCACACCGTCGTGTGCACACTCTGCGGCGCCCGATTGCGGGTCGAAGACGGCAGCGACTCCGACAACGACCTTGTAACGGTCAGATTGCATCGGTGTTTTCCCCGCTTTGCGCGTAGACGCGCATGAAGGAAGTCGTCGCGACTGACGAAAGAACTGAAGGAACCGTCACGCGACACGACGCCGACTGTGGGTCTCGTCCGCCGCCTGCGCGTCGGTGTGGGCGCTGTCTGCTGGACTTTCCGGGCGATCCGGACTGGGAGAGCACCGATCAGCGCGCGTGGTGGCTTTGTCCCGCCTGCAGCCGTGTGCTGTTGGGAGAGGGCCCGCTGAGACATTCCTCGACCGGTCCTTAACCCCGGCCCGAACTCGCGAGGCCGCACCACCTGCTCGGTCGAAGAGCGCACCGCGTTCAGTCGCAAGTCGCTTGACTTTGCGTCGAGGCTCGCGGGGCTCGCCGCCTTCGCCGACATTTGCTTTCTCATCGGTCATTCGGGCTCCTCACACGGGTTGCGGGCTACGCCGATCGTGTGAGCGCTCGGCGGGGAGTGTTACCCTGCTCATACCGCGATGCGCCTGTTGCGAGGAGAGCAAACACGCTCCTACGGGCGGGATTCACCGATTGTGACTTACCAAGCGGTCGAATCGCCTCATGCGACTGGGATACCTCGTTCAGGTCGCGTCTCGAATGGTTGCCCGCGGGAGCCGCTCGAGTGAGTGCGACTCATAGTTTCAGAACACGTCGCGCGTAAAGCGACACAGAACAAGAAGCGAGTAGGTATGACACAAGGAACCGTCAAGTTCTTCAACGCCGAGAAGGGTTACGGCTTTATCTCACGCGAAGGCGGTGACGACGTCTTCGTCCACTTCAGTGCCATTCAAGGCGACGGATACAAGACGCTGAACGAAGGCCAACGAGTCGAATTCAACGTTGGTCGCGGCAAGAAGGGCGACGAGGCGCAGGACGTCCAAGTTCTCTAACTACGAAGTCGCGCCGCCGGCCATGGTTCGGCGGCGCGACAACGTCTTCAGCGCAACCTACGGGAGGAAACGACATCGGAACCCGACGAACCACCTCGGGCAAACGCGATCGTGAGGCCGCGAAGAAGCGCCGGGCCGCGGCGAAGCGTGAACGCCGCGCCACGCGCGTCGCGGATGACGAGTCGGCGATCCCGGCTCCGCACGATGGCGAGCCGGCGGAACATCTCTTGGACCAACTCAAACAGCTGCACGACGACTTCGAGGCTGAAGCAATCACCTTCGACGACTTCGACGCACGAAAACAAGACCTGCTCGACCGCATCGCAACGACGCTCGCGTACGACGAATCGACCTGAGCAGGACATCTCGAGGAATGAGTCACTGAGTGGCGAAACGAAAAACACCTGGCGAGCCGAGTACGCCCGTCGGAAGTGGTGGCGGACCCCCGGGAAAAAAGCAGAAGCGAAAGCTCCGCAGGAACAAGCGAAGGCGTTAGGACTCTTTCGCGCCGCTCGCGAATCATTCGTCGGCTTGCGACGAAGTGCGAAACTGTTGCAGCACTGTGGCGGGATCGATGCCCTCGGCCTGCGCGGCTCGCACGATTGCCAGACCGCCGATACGCGCGAGCGAGACGAGCAACCACATCATGTCGTCGTCCGTCGAGAGCTGGGGCAGCACGGCTCCGACGCCTTCGCTGTGCAACTGCGAATCATCCATGTGGATGTAGGCGCCCAAGAGCGTCAGCGCGCGTCTACCGTCCGCCGGCTCATATTGTCGCTGGGTCATGCCCACCTCCCATCGCTGCGAGTATGTCGCTCTTTCGAGCACGTACACGCCGCATCAGTCTCGCCGTTGCCGAGGACCCGCAAGGCGCGTCCGAGACCCGGCAAGGGCTAGTCGGTGGTGTTGATTCGGTCGCGCAATCCGAACTTCACGGCATCGAGTCCCTCAGCAACCGTGGCCGCATGCGCCCAACACGCTGCGCCCTCGGAATCGACCCGGTTGAGACAGCGGGTGCCGTCTCGTTTGACAGCTGTGCATTGGAAGCTGTGAGCGAGACGCTCCTGCCAGATGTCTCGCCTTTCTTGTCGGTATCGCGCGTCGTTCGTCAAGCAATGGTTCCTTTAGCGTCGCCGTCGCGCGTTCTGGCCACTCGGAAGATACGTACCGTCGACGCATCGGTGTTTGACGACTCCGGCGACGGTGAACGAGACGCGACCCGACGCGCGACTTGTTGAGCGCTCACGTACGAAATTGGCACCGATCGTTTCGTTGTACTCGATCCTTTGACCGCAGCCGGGACAAACGAACGTCTTCATGTTCGGCAGGCTATGGCGCGGCCGACGCGCGAAAACGCCGGCACTACTTGCAGCAAACGGAGAGGTCGCCACGCGGTCGACTGCGATTCGCAGTCTCATTTGATGCCCACCAGCGAGTGAGACGGCTCCACCGACTCCGCAGTCCAAGTCGGAGCCGGGAGCCGTCCCTGACGAGTCTTCCGGCGTGATGCGTTGACCAAGGCAGGCCGGAAAACCCCCCACCTGAGGATCAGTGTCGTTGTGTGCTCCGTGCTTTCGACAGAGGCGATCGCGACCGATTCGCAGTTGCATGGGTGCGGCGCGCCTGGCTTTTCTGCGGTAGGCAAGCCAACGGGTTTACCGCTCGACGTTTGACGAAGCGTTCGTCTCGCTGATGGTGCAGCCATGGACAATCCGTTTCCCGTCGAGGAACACTGCTTGAAGATTCGCGTGACCGCGCGCAACGGAAATCGTGATCTGCGGGTCGTTCCGAGCGGGAATGTCGATCACTGCACCGCAATACGTGCAGCGGTATCTACCGCTATCGATTCGCATCGGCGGTCGCGCCTTTCCTCGACGATGAAAGGAGCGAGGAAACCCGTTTTCGGCAGAAGCTCTGCCCGGTGCGAATTAGGTCGCGGCTCTCAAGAGTGTGCCACCACGAACGGTACGCCGCTTTTCGTGAAAAGCAAGGGTTCGACGCGTGATTCGCACTGACCGTCACGAAGATTGCGGTGGGTACTGTTCTCGAGTGTCGCAATGACGCGGCGTCGAGTTCAGCCCGGCTCGTGCAGACCTCGGGTTGGAGCCCTCATTCGTCGGCCTGCACAGGTTTGAGGAACGACGGTGCGATGTCTTTACCGCTGCGACGATCATGCCTTGTATGCGCGTTCAGTGAACCGCCGGGACTTCGTGCGAGTGAGTGACGGCCGACTTTGGGTGCACGAATCGCATAAGTGGCTTCTCGACGCCACATCCGGGAACGCGGTTGCGCATAGGACCGGCGGCGTCTACTACGGCGCGGACACTGGACTCCCGCTTTACTACGAAGCTCCCGAACATTCCGTGGACGTCACCCCTGGCGAGATTGCTTCGGAAGGGGCATTGTGAAGAGCGTGCCAGAAAACGAGCGCGCCGCGCGCAAGTACCCGTTCATCGCGTCGTTCGACGACAGTCCGGGTAGCCCAGAGTTTGTCGGCCTCGATCGCAGCGAAGCCGAGGATCTCGCGCGCCGCGATGGACTGAGTGTTCGTGTGCTCGAACTTCCCGCGGCCGACCAACCGGCGTGGACCGCGGATCGCAGATCAACCCGCGTCAACTTCGTCGTCGAGCACGGACGCGTCATACGCGCGGCGATCTTCTGAGCCGGCCCCGGTCGTTCTGCTGGGTTGCGCTCTGCGCCGCACCGGTGGTTAGTGGAAACGCGCCGCGTCAACGCGGACGCGGCGCACGCTTCTGCAAACGACGGCCGACGTCGGTCTTTGTTTCTCAACCGGATCGGCGTAGCGTGCGCGGGATCCCATTCTGGGAGAGTGACGTTCGAATTCGCATCGTGCAGAGCTTCTGCCGACGACGGGTTTCCTCGCCTCTTTCCGCATCCCCCTAGGGCGAAACCGTCGGCTCATACGCCACGTCATCGCGCTGAACAACGAGGCGCACGTGATACAAACCGCCATCTTCATCCTCGCTGCAATCGCGGGCGTCGGCGTCGTGTTCGCCATCGTGGTTTCGGAATAATTCGGCTGCACGCGGTTCTTCGTCTTCACGTGTCGTGGGGTTGGGAGTCAGCGCTTGCCGCATTCTCATCACGGGCGAGGTATCGGTGTGATCAGTGTCGAAGCCGTACGCAGCCGCCATGAGCTGCAGACTCGCATTGGGGTTCACCAGCGTCACCATCGCCTCGCGCGTCGCGATCCTCAGGACGCGCATGCCCGACGGGCCAAGAGACGTGACCTGCGAACAGTCGACAACGATCGCTCCATAGCGCGCGATCATCTCGCCGACGCGCGAACGAAAAGCCCCGATGTTCGTGGAATCCACCTGCACGGGAGGTTCATAGACGGGTACGAGCACAACGGCACCTCGCTCTCGATATGGGAAAGAGGCGAGGGAACAATCAAGCACCTGTCGTGCACGAGTTGCTCAGGCGCGGTTTCCGCGGAATAAGCATCGTACACCCCCGCGAAGGTGTTCTTTTCGGCTTTCAGCATGCCTAGAACGCGCCGTAGGAATTCGTCGAGCGCGCGGTTACCGTCTGAACAGGCTTCTTCTTCGCCGGGCAGATCGTCCTCCGACCGGGCTCAGATCGGTCGGTGAATCGTGGACGATGCTGCCACTCCGAACGACTCGCCCGAGTCGCGCCTGTCGAAGACGCGTGTCCTCGTGGAACTCTCGCGACGTTCACTGCCGTCGCTCGTTGCGGCGACCGTCATTCCGGCGATCCTTTTTACGTCTGTCTCGTGCAGTTCGGTTCGGGAGTCGCCATGCTCGTGGTGCTTTCGTGGTCGTATGGCGCACTGCGCGATCCGAAGACCTCGTTTTCGCGCGTGCGGGTTCATGAACTCTTATGGCTCGAAATCCACCACGTTGTCCGGCGGCGCGAACATGCCATCCTCGCACTGATGCACGACTTCATCGCCGACGCGTATCGTGACCCGACCCGGAGCCGGTGTCGATGCGAGCTCCCGCGTCGACGTCACGTTGTCCCGCGCAAAATCGACGAGCACCCGCGCGCCACATGCTTCGCACACCACCTCACGCACTCGCATGATGCGACGGTAGCCCGTCGCAATGAACGACACTCGCCGAATCGGGCTTCGCCGGGTTCGTCACTTCGCAAGACCAGTTCCGGCAAGCGCGTTGCGAATCGCGGCGCTGACGGCGTCAGCCGCACGCGCGCCATCGATGATCAGAAGTATTCCCCGCTCCCGATAGAAGTCGAGCAGTGGAACGGTTTCCGCATGGAAGACCTCCAGCCGGCGTTCGATCGCGGCGATGTCTGTGTCGTCGGCGCGACCTTCAGCGGCTCGCCCCGCGAGACGGGTCCGAGCCACGTCGTCCGGCACGTCGAGATAAATCACAGCGTCCGCGGTGAGTCCGGCCGGTGCGGCCAGCGCGTATGCCTGCTCCGCTTGCGCGATCGTGCGCGGAATGCCGTCGAGGATGTAGCCGCCTGCTTCGACCGCGCCAACGAGTGCATCCCCGACAATCGCGAGAACCAGATCGTCGGGGACAAGATCGCCTCGGCGAAGGCAATCGCTCACCTCGCGTCCGAGAGGACTATCGTCCGCGACGCGGCGCCGGAGCAGTTCGCCACTCGATACGTGCCGAACACCAAAGTGCTGCGCGAGAGACGCCCCCTGGGTGCCCTTGCCCGAGCCGGGTGCACCCAACAGGACAAGTTGCACGCCCCACTATGGCACGAGGATACGTCGTGTCAGCAATAGTGCGGTCGCACCGCGTGATCGACCGACGCGGCGGAGCGTCGGAAGTGGAACGCGATCACGACACTTGCGATCGCTGCCCAGAAGCACCACAACGATACGAAGCCCCCGACCGTCAACCACATCAGCACCGGCACCGCGATCAGGTTGACGACGCCGAATGTCGCGAGGTCGCGATAGCTCGATGCCAGCAGCGCGCCGCATGTCGCGATGACGTACAACGACGTCAGCTGCCCGCCGCGCGCGAGTGCTTCGATGTCGTACTCGATGTGGCGGCTCTGCATCGTCGCTGTCACGGGCCCGCGAAACATTGGGACCGTAAGCCCGACTGCGACCGCCGCGCCGAGCGCGCCGAACGCGGCGATGATGCGCCTGCGCCCGAGCTTTCGCTCAACGAGACCGACCGCGAGCGGGACGAGGATGGGTAACAGCGTGAAGGCGAAGACGAGATACGCCCACATCGCGATCGTTTGGATCTCATGGGCGACGCGTCCCTCGAGGCCCCACCAAACGAATGCTTCCGTCAACTGGTGGATACCGAAGAGCAACGGCAGCGCGCCAAGCACGATCTCCTTTGGTGCTCGAACGTGGCGCAGCGTGTCGACCCCGACTGCGGTGACGATCACGCCGACAGCCGCGTCGGCCTCTGGGGAAAAGCACACGGTCAGCTCACGTCGCGTTGTTTGTGCTCGCACGATCGTGTGCGGAGCCGGAATCCGACCGACCCGCGCGACCGGGAGGGGCGATCGCCGTCTGTGAACGACACAACCAGCGTATGACATGAAGCGCGCGTGATGTCGGCCTTCCGCGCCCTCGAAGCAACTCTCCCCTTCTCTTTCTGTGACCATTGGCCTGACCGCCGAGATCGGTGTCGACCGTCGAGACTGTTTTCGGTTTGAGTCGCGCGCGTGATGCACCGTGAAGCGCCTGGCGCGGACCGTCGACGCGAACGATCCCCGGCGTGCACTTCGGGACGACTGGAGCGGCGTACGCGCGGCCGCGACCAAACCGCGCATCGGCGACAAGATCCTTTGCCTCGCGCGCCGGCATGGTCATCCTCCGGTTCGTGTCTGTCGTTGCAACGCCGCCCTTGGCGCTTGTGCACCGTCGCGTTTCGCGCCGGGATCAGCCCGGTCCGCAGTTGCCTCGCGTGTCCAGCCCGTTTCGTTGCCGGGCTTCCGGGTTGACGGAAGCCCGGTGTGGCGCGATTTTGGTGTGGCCAAAGAGTTGGGAGTAGGTGCAAGCCGATGCAGATTGCATCGTTCATCGAGGAGGGCCGTCGTGGCTGAGACCTTTCTTGTCGACCATGCCAAGGAGAACGGGTCCGCGGTCGTGCGGTTCGTCGGCGAACTCGACCTGACCGACGCCGCTCGCGCGAAAGAAGCCGGGCTCGCGGCAGTTTCCGCACTCGACTCGGACGGCTCGGCCCTGATCATCGACGTCAGCGAACTCTCCTTTTGCGATTCGAGCGGGCTGCACGCGCTCGAAGCCATCCGCGAACAAGCCAATGCGACCGACCACGTCGTTGTGTTGCGGCGACCTCAGCGCCTGTTGCGACGCGTGCTGCACCTGACTGGACTCGATGAGTCATTTACGATCGAGGGCTGAATCGCGCATGGTGAGCACGCGGCGAGACCATCCACAAAATCGCTGAACGACCCGAACACGAGCCGCCCAAAGGCCCGGGAGTTACGGCGCCGCCCGTCTGACGCGCGCAACCCGCAACCTACGCGAGAACGCATGAATCCCGACCAACGATGAGATCCCAACGACGATCGACGCGTTGAAAGGTGCGCGTGATTGGACCGTAGTGCGTCGCGCGTATTCGCGAGACCTTGCCACCGTGTTCAGATGGGCACTTGGGCGAAGACGAGCTCTTCGGATCGCGCGATCCTCATCGCCCACGAAACCGTCCACACCACCGCGGTTGCCGTGATCCCGAGACTCACAATCGTCTTGAGAAGAACGAACGTCGGCGTCGACATGCTGACCAGCATCGCGAACGTCGCTCCGGCTGACAGGAGATGCACGCCCGCCCAAAGCACCGTCAGTCCGCTGAAGAGCTTTACTACCGCAGGGCGGGCGGCAACGTCTCGCCCGAGCGGACAGAAGTCTGCGGCCATGCTTGCGATGAGTGGCCGGCCCAGGCACAGCGAACCGAGGAAGACGAGGGCCATGGCCAGCGTCGTCGCGACGGGCTGCACGAAGTACATGAACGTGCCGCTGGCGATGCCGACGATCGTTCGCACCGTGAGGCCCGCCACCGCGAGTCGCAGGAGCCCGGGAACGGGTCGCCCGCTGACGAGGCGTCTCACCAAGGCGCCGTACGACCAGGCGAGCGCGGCGAGCATCGCGGCGGCCGCGCCGATCGTCATGAAGAAGACGTAGAACAGCACTGCCGGGACGATCGACGCTTCCACGATCGACGGCAACGATCGGCGGCCGACAACTTCGAGGACGCGCAGCTTCGACAGCGCCGGAACTCGCGACTCGGCATCGCCGGTAGATCTCGCGACGAGCATGGTGCGCGATCGCGCTTCATCTGCGGCGCTGGCGGGGACTCCACCCATTGGTCACGACCGATCTGGGCCTCGGTCGGCGAACCACATGTCCGGCGAAGAAGCGGTACACAGACGATACCGCGATCGTTGTCGTTCCGACACTGCGACGGAGAAAACAACCCGAGACTGTGCCGGTATGGCGCAATCCGAAGAACGCTCGATCCGCTTAGCGCCGCTTTTTGCTCCGGCGGAGCTTTCGCTTTTGCTTTTTTCCGGGTGGCCCGCCGCCGCTTCCAGTCGGCGTACTCGAATCACCGGGTGTTTTGCGTTTTGCCATGAGTTGAGCCTCGGCCGAACATCGCCGGCGTTGTGGGCGAAACAAGTCCGCGGCAGTTCTGCAGCCGGCTCATTCCTGGACGGTTTCCGTCGTTCCCTCGCCTTGCGCTGGGGTCTCGGCGAGGCGCGCGAGCAATGCTTGTTGCACGTCGAAATCGTCGAAGGCAACTACGCCGGCGTCGAAGTAATCGTGAAGGCGTCGCGCACAACGTTGAACTCGACATGCTGACCCTCTGCGAGCGTCTTGTACCCGTCACCTTGAATCGCGCTGGAGTGAACGAATACGTCGTCGCCCTGTTCGCGCTCGATGAAGCCGAAACCTCGAAGCCACAATCGTTGAATCCCGTCGGTGGCGCGCACATGCATGCGTACCTCGCACCAACGGCTCGCGACATTCGCAAGGTATCACAAGGTCGGATACCGGAATCCCTCCGAGGAGGCTCGCTGATCGGGACGTGCAAATGTCGCGATAACATCGCGTTGTCGTTCGGAAACGACACGCTTCTCGCTGAAGCCCGCGCATCTGTGCGCGAGCCACTCACACGATCGGCGCCGCATCTCACGCGAGGAGCCGTATGAAGCCTGACCCCAGTTTCGACGAAAGCGTGGATGCGGTCGGTCTCGAACGCAAGGTGAATCGGCTTGCGCGAGAGCGCGGCGATTTGTTCGACAGATCGAGCGCGCGGTTCGGGCTCTCGAAGCCAGAGCAGGAGCGACTGAATTCGATCGAGCGCGAACTCGACGAGTGCTTCATGGCTCGTCGGAGGATGCGCGCGATACGTGACGCCCAGCGATTCGACCCTTACGCCCGAGGAGCCACGCGCAGGCGCGAGGTCTTGACATGAACGAAAAGAAGGCGGCTGACAATACCGAAAGCCCCGACGAGTCGCGTCATGCCGACGAGGCTTCTGCGGCCCGGGAACGAGCGCGTGAGCGCGCGGCCGACGAGCATTTCCCGCGCAAGAGCGCCACGTCCCGCTCGGGCTCGAACCGGTAAGCGCGCTCGACACGGTCGAACGCGTGTGACGTTTTCAACGCTTGACACCGTGGGGCGTTCTCGCGCAGATGCGGCGCGCTGATCCGACGAACGACAGACGCGCAGCGACGCGCGCTTTTCCACGCCTCTTTCGTGCACGGCGGCCAGCCAGCGAAAGTCAGCCGATACACGACCGCACGACAGAGCTCTCGCTGCCATCGACTCGTAGGGAATCGCGTCTTTCGTCTTCCTACACTCCCGCGGTGATCCAATACGAGTACCGCATTGCGGTCGTCGGGCGCGACTGGCTCATCGCCAACCGGGGCGATGATGCAACACGGGAGCTGAACACGCTCGGCGAGGACGGCTGGCAACTCGTCGCGCTGTTCGCGCACCCCGTCGAGCCCGTCGTCTCCGTGATATTGCACCGAGAGCTCTCAGCGACATACAAGGGCGCATGACGGGTGCGCGCCGCGGCGCCGGTCGTTCCGCGACTCGTGCGATCGTCTCGTCATTGAACGAACGCCTGCCTCCCGTGGCGCACCGGCCATCGGAGTGGGATCTACAAGCGTCAGGTTCGCTTCGCGCGACGCGAGCCTGAGAACGCGCATGCCCGACGGCCCGATGACGTCAACGCGCGAACAATCGACGACGATCGCTCCGTAACGCGCAATCAAGTCGACGTGTAGAGCCGGTGCAAGCCTGCCTCACCGCGTGTCGTGAGACGCGCAAGGTGCACGCGACACAACGCGAGAATCACGATCCAACCGAGGTCGACCTGCGGGCCGCGACCGAAGCGCGGTGAGTTCTCGGCAAGGTGATGATTTCGATGCCAGCCTTCACCAACCGTAAGCCACGCGATGACGGGCATGTTGGTCGTATATCCCCCCGCCGATTGCGCGGTGGCGCCGCCGTGCCCGAATCCGTTGATCGCTCCGCCTGCGAGCAGGTAATAGGTCGCGTGTAAGCCGGACGCCGTCAAGCCCGCCGCAATGCCCACCACGATGCCGAGCCATCCGCCGACGATGATGTGCCCAACGGTCGCCATGACGAGACATGCGATGGTGATACCGATCGCGAGGCCGTATTCGCCGCGGTCGAAGAAGAGGTGATCCCAGCGGTCGGCGGTGAGGTCGCGGTACTTCTTCGCGAGACGGGGATCGCGAGTGCTACGCGTGTACAGCGGCGCGTTGCGCCAGAACACGTGCCACGCGCCGCGCCGTTGGCCTCCGAAGTTGCGAGGTGTGTGCGGATCGTCGCGCGTGTCCTCGACCGCATGGTGGTAGCGGTGCACTTGCGCCCACTGCCGCGGCTTTAACGCAGTGGTCACCCAGATCAGTATGCGGCTTCCGGCCCGCGTGATCGGTCGCAGTTCGACAGCGCCGTGCGCGAGGCATCGATGGAGATACACCGTGGTGGCGAGCATCGCGACTTGCGCGATCGCGACTCCGAACGCGATCGCAATGACCAACATCGCAAGGTAGGGAATTAATGAGTCCAACAAAGCCTCTCACTCTTCGAAAGCGTGAACGCGCGCGCCCGACTTGAGATCGCGCGACGGTTGGAGATGGCGCGTCGACGCGACGCCCGACTTTCGTGGGAGCGTCAAAGCACTGAGGCACTGTTCGTGATCCCGGTTCGAGGCCCATCGAGCAACCTGCCATCGTGGGCTCGGTCGCCGGGGTCCGGGACGCCGAAGCATTTCCAGCGGAATTGCCTGGTGGTCGAACTCTATCCCAGGAAGTCCGGCGGCGAATAACCCCCGGCACTTGGGAATGATTCGGTCATGATTGATGAACCCGATCCCGACATCGAACGACTGGCACGAGAGGTCGCACGTGCGCACGGTGCACGCTGGTTGACTATTTTCTTCGCGGCCGAGGACACGGAACGGCCCTGGTCGGTTTCGATCGACGAAGCCCGCGGAGATGACGCAATCACGGCGCACGCCGCGACGCTCGTCGACGCGCTCCGACTCCGGCTCACAACCTGAATCGTGATCCGGATCGGAAACGAGCGAGCGCCTCGCGAATCGAGTTGCTGACGTCGTCGGCCGAACGTGTCCCGTCGATCACGAGGAGAATTCCCCGCTGGCGTTAAAACTCAAGAAGCGGACAAGTGTCGGTGTGGAAGACCTCGAGCCGACGCTTGACGAACTCGGAGAAGGGAGACCCTGTTGGGAGGCACGATCGCGCTCTGACGGCGATCGGCACTACTTCCTTTTCCTATCAATCCCGCGTTTCAGTGGTTCTTGCCATCGGCCACGTGCATCTCGGACGAGACGCCTGTCGCCGATCGTGATCTCCGATGCAGCGCTCTGGTCGACCAGTTCTACGAGCTGAGGCGCGAACCAGGCGTCCACGCCGGTTTCGTCGAAGCGGACGTTGTATGCAAGGTCGGCGTCGTATCCGCCTACGACCTCAGCGTGCGTAACCGACGGCGTCGTCCAGCCGTAGACCACGCCCGTACCGCCGGCAAAGCCGGCCGAATCGGTCTCGGGAGCAGACACGATTCGAACGCGATCACCGGAACCGAAACCAGGTTCAACCACGGTGACATCATCGCACGCCGCGCCAAACCTGCCGACGCGGATCCCCCTTTCCCATCGGCTCGGGTTCGTGATCTTGCCGCATGGTCATAGATCAGCGCGTGACACGACGTTCCGCGCCACGTTGTAAAGGAGCCGAGTAAAGGTGCTGAAACCGACGTGACGATGCCGGCACCATGAAAGCGCGTCTCGCCGAAACCGAGCGCGAACATATTCATTATGCGGACGAACACTCGCATGACTGCGCCAGGGTGAGCATGATGCCTGTGCGTCGTCGACGGTCGTGTGTTCAGAACTCAGCGATATCTCATGACGAGCACTTCCCCCGACAAGGGAGGGCCGGTACGCATCGCGAGCGGCACGCGCCGATGGGTCATCGACGTCGTCTGGCCTTCGCCGGTGATCGGCAGTTACGCGCTGCTCGGATCCGATGTCTCGGGCGTGACAACACATCCGATCGGAACGTCGCTGAGGGTGACGTCGCTCAACAACAGATCCCAGGAGTCGCCCGCGAACTTCGCGTCATCGCGGCGCCGGAAACAGATGAGAGCCCCGACGGCGGCCGTAACGGTGTTTTCACCGTCGCGCACGACGACCAGCTGACCGATGGTCGGTCGGATACCGACGTGTTCGCCTTGGACGACGACCCCACGACCGGTCAGCGCGAATCGCTCGACGACGGTCCAGGTCCACGCATCCGATGCGGCAACCACGACTCAGACCTTGCCCGATGGCGGGCCGATGCGCACGTGCCGATCGGCTGAGACAGCGCGCCGCGTCGCCGCGGCCAACGACACGACGAGAATGGCGTCTCGACCTGTCGATCGTTGAGAGACCGCGCTCGTCGATCGTGTCACGCTCTCGATATACGGCGACATGTGTGGAGCCTCAGTCGGTTCGTTCGGGGAGGCGCGTGAGACGCACATCCAAACCACTGCAACCGCGCAGTCTTACGGTGGGGCAGCGAAAGGCCCACAAGCCGTTGCCGCACTTGTGGTGAGAGCCCAGTAACGACGCGGCGTCCAAGTCACGCTACGCCGATGCCGGCGCGAAACAAACCCCGAATTCCGCGGCGCCGGCCCCAGAATGCTGTGGTCCGGTGGACTTCGACGTACCGTCGCGGTGATGGGCCGTGGAGATCGAGAACAGGTGCTCGCCGAACGTGAGCGGCGTTTGGCAGAGGTCGAGCGGAACTTGGTCGAACGCCGCGACCGCGACGAGGCAACAGACTTCCGCGCGATGCGGACGCGTCGGCGTGCCGCAGAAATACACGATGCCCTGGCCGCGCTCCTTCCTGACATTCCCGGGTGACGCCTCAGCCGCGATCGGCAGTTACCCGCCTCGCAGCTGATCGGACCTCGCGTTCGAGCGTTCGCTGAACACTTCTGGAGTTCGCGCTCGCGTCATGAGCGACACAGATGCGAACGAGCTGCGAGATGGTTCAGCGAATGAAGTCTGCGCGCGCTGCGCAGCGCGTCTACCCGATACGACGACGCGCACAGCTTGAGCGCTCCCGCAGTCAACGCGCGTTGACTCGGTCGGCCCGTACGGTTGCTTGTCCGAGACACGATCGCATGCAAGGCTGGGGAAAATGAGCAACGATGCACAGGTCTGGTCGAGGCAGGCGATCGCACTGCTCACAGCCGGTCGCAGGGGCCCGGAGCTACGGTCCCGGACCTTTGCGACGTATCTCGCCGAATCGGATGAGGCGCTGGAGAACGCAGCGACGAAGCTGCTCGTTGGTATGAGCAACGTGGCCGAAATCGCCATGCAATTGCTTGCCATGTCGAGCGGACGGTCACTCGATGACATCCTGCAGGAAATCGCGAGCCTCGTAGAGCACTCCGGCGACGACTAACTCATCAACGCATTACCATGAGCTGATCCCATTTCGGGAGAGCGACGTTCAGATTCGCACCGGGCAGAACTGCTGCCGCCTACGGGTTTCCTCGCCACTTTTCCTTCCGTGAGAGGCAACCCATGATGAGCAACCCGCGCGTGCTCGCAGGAGTACTCGAAAGTGCGCTCATGCTCCGGTTCGCGTTCTTTCTCGGAAAAGCAGTCGGGACTTAAGACGAGCAGGCATCTCGCCTCGCCTCTTCCAAACGCGCGTCTCGCGCGCAATTACCCGAAGGCGCAACATGATTGTTACCTCCACCATCGTCTTTGCCGTTCCGGTCTTGTGGACGATTGGCGTCATCATCGCGGCGTTCGACCCCGGCACGGCGTCGGCGTCTCACTCGACGGTGCGAGCTCTTCGTCCGTCGCCGTTACGCGACAAGTAAGTGCTTCCTTTCGGTGGCGTCATGAACAACAACGTGACTCCATACGGGCATCGTTGTTGGGCCAACTGTTGCGCGGCACGATCGCGAGGGCGCCAGCTCGAAGTGAACGCCTGTCATCGCCGGAACCCGATTTGGTTTTGGGACTGGATCTGTTGAGCCGTGTCCTTGGGGCGCCGGGCTTCCCTTCCGGCACTGAATTTCTTCGCGGGCTGCGAAAGGGTTGAGGCCACGCTGCTTGATGGCCGGCCTCTTTGCTATCCGGTCCTGGACGCTAGGGCTGTTCGTGCTCGGTCTGTCCGAGGACCCTGCGGATCTCGCTCGCACGAAAACGACGGTGTCCACCAAGGGTACGGATCGCCGAGATCTTGCCGGCCCGCGCCCAACGGGTAACGGTCTTCGGGTTGACGCGGAACATCGCTGCGACCTCAGCAGGCGTGAGGAGGGGGTCGTCGTCGTGGGGTTGCAACGGTTCTCCGTATCGTCGAGCGTCGTCTCGCGAGGCGCTTTGGTTCTTGTTTTCTAGATGACGCCGAAAGCAAAGAAATACCGATTCGGCGTCATCGAGAGGACGATTCCGTGCAGCGCCGTATCGATTTCGTGGCTTGGCTCTCAATGCAGATGAACCTGCGCCAGCCGTCGGAGGTCCGCTGCTGCGTTGAACGAAAGTCCGCATCCTTGCGCATATTGCGGCGCGCTTCTCGAGACCCGCGTCACCACGAGGTCACGGTCAGGCTCGACGCAACGCCGAGAACAGCACCGCGCGCGCTGATCTTCGACGACGAAGTGTTCCACTCCTGCGAGACAAAGCGCTCTACGGGAGAATCATTGAGCGAACGATCACTCCGGCTGCTTCGGTGGCCGGGCTGTTGACGTGTCGTGGCGCTCGGAAGATGGCCGCGAAGGCACCCGCCCGCGGCTCTCATGGGCAAGATCCGACCTCAGCAGGTGAACTTACCGAGCTTGAGCGGCGCGCTCTCGAACGTACTCACCGAACGAGAACATCGAGCACGAGTGGATTTCTGCGCCGCCGAAAATGAGGGTACGCACGTTGCGTTTGTCGCGCGTCGCGGTGACCCTCACGGTGGGCCGGGCGCGCCACGGAATGTCGAGCCATGCTCCACACTGTTCGCACTGATACTTGCGGTTGTCGTCGAGTGACATAGGTTCCGCCTTTGATCATGAGAAAGAGGCGGAGAAACCCGTAGGCGGCAGAAGTTCTGCCCGGTGCGAATCGGCGCGTCGCTCTCCCGTAATGGGACAGCGCGGACGCTACACCGAAAATGCGAGAACGCGGCCTCTTCCGAGGTTTTGGATGTTGCCAAGAGGAATGAGGCCGCAGTCGTCGCACACGATGCAACGATGCAGGTCGGCCTCGCGTCGTGTGTCGCAGCCAGTGCACCCGTCGGTGGTGCGCAGCACAAAAGCGCTTGGACGGCGTAGGACGGTGTCGCGTCCTCGCAGAAGGCAAGCTCACCTCACGCGTTGCCTCTTGACCCTCGGCCGCGCCGCACGGTAAAAGATCGGCGAGGCTGACGTGTTCGCCGAGACCCCGCGTTCGTTTCTCCCTTGCACGGAGCGGTGACCGAATCCCGCGACCCGATGGAGGCGCGCCAAATGAATGGGGGCACCGGAAGTGCGAATTCGTTCTTGAATATCACCGCGAACGCGTTCGGCGTTCCGCTCGCGCTCGGCGACGAAGGCAAATACAAGGCGATCGCGATGGCGCTCGCTGACGGCGTCACTCGGTCGGGTTATAGCCCGACGGATTCGGAACTTCTCAGGGCAGAAAGTGTCGTTCGACAACTTATTGAGTTGGCGTCTCAGCACGAGCTCGATCCGATTCTCGGCGGCTACGACAGGGACAGGCGTAGCCACATCGTCGCGGTAATCGCGCCGAGCAGTGTGCGCGGCGAATGCACAGAAGATCGCGTGCGTCACGCGAACTTCGTCTTAGACGCTCTCGTCGCCCACCTCAAAGCAAATCCTCGCGACGCAGGGAGTTTGTGACACGCCGGCACTCGTCATCAATGACGGGGCGGGCGGCGGAAGGGACGACCAACGAGATCCCTGACACGCGCTCTGAGGTTCTCCTTCGTCTCTTGCGCTCATGGCGGCTCCGTGTGCGACTTGCGTTCACCGCGCCGATCCGCGCACCTGCGTTTCCGTGGAAGACTCCACGAACGCCATTCGCTCAGGCGCCGCCGCGAACACCACCGTCGTCGCGGTGCCGAATCAGTACTTCCCGCCGACGGCCGACACACTTGCGCTCGCCGCGATCGTCATACCAACCCTCGACGCGCTGGAAGTCGACGAAATCGCGCGCCTGCGATGAGGAGTGCGTCACCGAACAGGCCGCGTACCTCGAGAGAATCCTCAGAGGACTTCGGCGCCGAGGGCGATATCGAAGCCGGCACCGTTGCGTGCCAGGCCGACCAGGAGGATGCCGGCCCATTCGAGGGCGTAGGCCATTCCGAGGTCTCCTGCGTCGAGGGGTCGCATGTCCAAGCTCTCCACAAACGCCGCGACCCGTGCCTTCGCGTCGGCGTTGTCGCCGGCGAAGAACACGTCCATGGGTTTGTCTTGCGCAAGGACGCCGCTGAAGATCGTGTTGAATGCCTTCACGACGTGTGCGTCCCTGGGGGCGGCGGCGGCAATCTGCTGGGACACCGAGTTCCCCGCGGTAGTCGCGAGTCCACTGGCGTCGGCGTTGAACGGGTTGGTGATGTCGACGAGGATCTTGCCCGCCAGCGCATCGCCATAGCGAGCGACCACATCAACCGCGCCGGCGTACAAGACGGCGACGATGACGATGTCACCCGCCGGCTTTGCGCCGAACGATCCGACAGTGGCGCCGTTGCCGATCTGGTCGACAAGCGCCTGCGCCTTGGCCGTGTTCCGGCTCATGAACTCGACTGCGTTCCCGTGCTTCGCAGCCCGGGTGCCGATGGCCGTCGCCATGTTCCCCGAGCCGATGATGCTGATGGTGGTCATGACGCGTACTCCTCCGTGGTGTATGGATCGGTTGGTCGTCGGGTCCGGCACGCGCTCAGATCACGGTGGTGCCGCCGTCGACAACCAGCTCCATGCCATTGACGTAGCTCGAGTCGTCGGAGGCGAGGAACAACGCGACCGATGCAATCTCTTCAGGGCGGCCCATCTCTCCCCGCGGGATTACGGACTCGAAAGCCGCCTTCCTTGCCATCGAGCTTTCCCATAATCACTCCGTTCAGTTACGTGTGCGAGCTATCTCTCGCGGATGGCGTGCAGTCCGGTCAGCGGTCCGCCGTCTACTTGCATGAGGCGACCCATCTGAAGCGGACCCAAGTCGACGGGCGCGAATCCGAAGCCCTCGACGACGTACCGGAATTGCTGCTTCGAGGCGTTGTCGTCGCCGGCGTAGAACAGGATCCGGTTGCCAACTTCCGTGACAGGGTCGGCGGCGACGTAGGGGCCGTACATGTTGTCGAAGGCCTTGATGACGTGTGACCCCGGCGCCAACGAGGCGACGAGTTCGCTGCCTCCGATGTCGAGGTGCTCGGCGACGAAGGTGGGAGTCACGCTGACCCACTGGTTCGTGGCGTCCACGAGGATCCGCCCGTCGCGGGCAGGCAGGCTGCGGAGCGCGTCGCGCACGTGCTTCCAGGGCACCGCGAGCACGACGAAGTCCGCGGCGCCTGCCTCGCCGACACTCCCGGCCGACGCGTGGGGCCCGAATGCTTCGACGACCGAGCCGAGGGTGTCGGGACCGCGGCTATTGCTGAAGACCACATCGTGACCGGCCTTCACGACGTGACCGGCGACGGCCTGCGAGAGCGTTCCCGCTCCGATCATCCCGAACTTCATGGTTGGTTCCTCTGCGACTGGACGTACGCGATCGTCGAGCGCCGACCGGCACGCGGGCACGAGCCCTCGCGTGCATCCCGGTCGGCAGCTGCAATTTGGTTGATGCATCTACCATAGGTGGTCATGGTTGATACGTCAACCAGTGGCTACTGTTGGTGCATGCCCGCGAGATCAAAGTGGCTCAGCGCCAAGGAAGACCGTGCCTGGAGAACCTTTGTGCACGCCCACCATCAGCTCGGACTACGCCTGCAACGGCATCTGCTCGAGGACTCTGGGCTGACCGACGCGGACTACGAGGTCCTCGCGGTGCTCTCGGAGCACCCCAGGGGCCGCATGCCCGCGGGGGAACTGTGCGCCCTGCTGCTCTGGGAGAAGAGTCGACTCTCCCACCAGGTTCGCAGGATGGAAGAACGTGAACTCCTCGTCCGCGACCCCAACCCCGAAGACGCCCGCAGCGTCATGATCCGCCTGCTTCCCGCCGGACGACTCGCGATCAAGCGCGCCGCGCCCCAGCACGTCGAACACGTCCGAGAACACTTCATCGAACTGTTCACCCCCGCCGAACTGGAGACCCTCACCACCCTCAACGAACGAGTGATGCGCCACCTCGCCGAGCAACCCCTGGCGGAGGAAACCGCTCCCGACGAACGCTGACGCAAGGCGCTCGACGTGGAAGACGGCCCCTTGTGTCTGAGCGCGCACGAAGCTCAGCCGCGTGCAAAACACTTCGCGCGGTCTTGCGCAAACACCATTAGGTGATGAAGCGGTGGATGGCCTCGTTGGCGTGGTCCTGATAGCACGGGTTGCTCAAGTCAGGGAAGATTTCCGCTTGGTCGACCATTGGACCCTTCAATTTGCCGGCCGCGCTTGCGTAGAACACGCCACTCGAAAGCTTCGAGTCGGTGACACCGTCGACGAGTCGCTTCGCGCCCACGTCAAGTTCGTGGGAAATGCCGAGGTGGGGCATGACGTGTTTGGCCGCAAAGCGCAGCGGTGGCGCCGCGCCGGCGGCGGCTTCGGTGCCCGTGGTGTTGCCGGGGCTCACAGTGAGAAAGCGGAGGTCGGGGTATTGGCGCGCCAGGTGGGCCATCCATAAGGCGCCGATGTACTTGACCTGACCGAAGGCGAGGTTCCGATCGTATTTTCTGTCAGCGAAGTAACTGCCGTCGATGACGGTCGTGAGTTCATCGGTAGAGGTTGAGACGAAGGTTGGCCGTTTGAACCCCAGCTTCGGAATTCCCCTGGCTGCTTCACTTGCGGCGAACACCGCAACCTCGCGAAGTCGGTTCTGGGTCAGGAGCCCTTCGAGAAGAACGGCGTGACCGAGAACGTTCGTTGCGAACAGTTTGGTGACCCCGTCAGCGGTCAATTCCATCAAGGTTTTCTTGCCGATTACACCGGCGTTCATGACCAGCGCGTCGAGGGATCCGTCGATGGCCGCAAGGCCGGCGCGGACCGAACCAAGATCGGCGACGTCCATGAGAATGATGTCGAAGATGTGCCGGCCGGTGACGGCTTCTAAATCGACCTTGGCCGTTGACGCTCGATCTTGGTTCCGACACGCCAGATAGACGCGGCCGATCTCAGGACGTAACGCCAGTTGCCGGGCCACATCCTTGCCGATCCCGACATTGGCGCCCGTGATGAGCACCGTCTTTCCTGAGGGTGTGCTCACGCTGATTCCACCTTGAGGTAACTCATGCGTTGCTTCGTCCTCTCGCTCCAAAATGGGTTGCGCAACCCAGTCTGACGGCTGCCGAATGGGTTGTCAAACCCAGAACGTCGCTAACATGGATGCATGGCCAACGACACAAGCGACCGGGCGAGCCTCACGCCCAAGGGAGCACGCACCCGGGCACGAATCGTCGAGGAGGCCGCCGCCCTGATCCATGAGCGCGGAGTGGCGGGCACCACCTTGGAAGACGTCAAGGTGGCGGCGGAAGTGAGCGGATCGCAGCTCTACCACTACTTCGCTGACAAAGAGGAGCTCGTGCAGGCGGTCATCGACTACCAAGCCGACGCCATCGTCAATCGCAACCGGAAGGCGCTCAGCCGCGCGAACGGAGTCGAAGCTTGGCGGAAGATGGTGATCTCAGCCGCGAGGCGCACCAAAGCAAAGGGGGGCTGCCAACTCGGCTCGCTCGTTGGTCAACTCGCAGAGAGTGACCCCGAGGCTCGAGCGCTCATCGCGGCTGGGTTCGATCAGTGGGCCGCCGCAATCGGCGATGGACTCAGATCTCTTCAGGCCGACGGGACACTCGCGTCCGACATCGACCCCGACGACCTCGCTACGACTCTGCTCGCGACGCTCCAAGGGGGACTTCTCCTCGCCCAGGTACAGCGGAGCTCCCGTCCGTTCGAAACTGCGGTCGATACGCTTCTCGCGCTTGCCATGAACAAGTCTGCGACTACTTCGGCGGTTGCCGGTCGACAGTGACGACCCGCTGCTGGCAGTTGGCACAGCCAGGACATAAAACAGGACCCTCCGCAAGTCGGAGGGTCCCGTCTGAACAGGGATAATCGTTGGTGGCGGGGGCAGGATTTGAACCTGCGACCTTCGGGTTATGAGCCCGACGAGCTACCAGACTGCTCCACCCCGCGGCGGACCACGCATGTTATCGGGACGGGTCGCCGTCCTCAAAGCGACCTGCTCACACGTGCGATCGCAGCAAACGAGCAGTAGTAGAAGTCGCCGTCCCAGCCGGGGGCCGGGAACAGCACCGACTGCACGGCGCTGCCCGACGCCACGCGCACTCGCTCCTCACCGTTCGTGACGTCGAGCACGACGATGTCGTCGGCCATCTTGGTCGCGTCGTGATCGGTCGTGACGAGTTCGCCCGTCTCGGCAAAAAGCAGCATGTGCGCGGCATGGTTCTGTTGGCGCCGCCAGCGCGGCGAAAGCGATCCGTCGGCGGCAATGTCGAACGCCGCGAGTTCGCCGTTGCCGGAGTCGAAGCCGACGACGATGCGCCGCGACGCGTCGACGAGCGGTGGATTGGCGACCACGCCGTTCGGCTCGCCGCAGATCTCGGTGAGCGTCACGGCACCCGTCGCGAGATCGATGCGCACGAGATGCAACGGCGCGCGGTTCACGCCCTGGGCGCGAAACGTTCCCGCGTACCGCTCCGAACCGAAGCCGTTGTCGAGGAACCACGCGGCCCCGAGCGCAAGCACAGGATCCCAGCCGTAGGTCTGTCCGTCGACCGTTACGTACTGCGGGGTGAAGTCGCGATCGATCGTGAAACGCGCACCGTCCCAATGCACGCGGTGCAACGCGTTGAGCCCGACGACGTAGACGTCTGAGTCATCGGCCGAGAGCCGGGCGATCGATGCTTCCGGCAACACACAACGGTCGACGATCGCGAGCGAGTCGGGATCGAGCGCCAACAGCTCGCACGGCTCGTACTGATGGTGCGCGGGATCTTCGCCCGCGAGCACGCCACCGAAGTCTTTGGTGATGATCGTGCCGTCGGGCATGAGCACGAAGCTGTTGTACGGACGATTGCGCGGCAGCGCCGTCGAGGCCGCGACGCGCAACGTCGCATCGAGCCGGTGCGCGTGGTCACCGAACACCACGTGTAACGAACCGTTCGCATGTGCGGCCATCCCGCCCGGCCACATTGGACCGCCCGCGAGATGCGGCGAGCGCACGAGAACGTCGAGCGTCACCGGATCAAGCTGTTCGACCCACGCGATCGCACCGGCGCCGAGGGTGTGTCGCAGCGCGTACAACTCCCCCGGTGCGCGCGTGACGAGCATCGTCGTGGCAACCGCGTCGCGATGCACGACGTCGACGTGATCGCCCGGACCGGCCCCCGCGACAACCTGCGGCCGGGATGGTCCCCCGTCTTCACCCGGCCACAGGCTCGGCCAATACCCCGTCATGGCGACGTATCAGATCAGATCGCGCCGCCTGGCGTCTCGAACCGCCGCCGCGACCAGCACGCGCGCATCAGTTCCACAACCACGCCGACACCGTCGCGCAACACTTGCGGCTCCTCGTCCTCGTACGTGAGCACGCTGACGTCGACACCCGCGCCGTAGACCAGCGCGGTATGACGGATGCGCTGTCGCAGCGGATGTTGCGACGGCCGGCAGTCGACCGAGCCGTCGTCGTTCATCGGCGCCGCCCATCCGCCGGTATCGAGCGCGATCGCAACACAATCGTCGGGCGGTGCAATGCCGAACGGAATCTCGCGCGCCACGCCCGACCAAAAAGGCACGAGCACAAAACCGTTCTCGCGCAAACGCACGCCGAACAACCGTGCGGGATCGATCCCTTCCCCGAGATCTTGAATGCGCGCGTCGACTGCGCGCGCGAGTTCGTCGAAGTCTTCGTCGTCCATCGCTGTCTCCTCTTCGAGCCGTTTTCTGAAACAGGCGGAGTGCTCCGCCGCACACGGCTCGGGGACACCGAGCGATCAGTGATCGAAAACTACTACGACTTCGGCGTAACGCCGAACGACGCTCGGCGATTCTTTGTCTTGCCCTGCAGCGCCTCGATCGGGTCGAGGAGATCGCCGTAGTAACCGAGCGCGTACGCGCCGGGCGCGTATCCCGCGAGGCGCGCCAACGACTCGGGCAACGTGCGCGCCACTTCGGGCGGACACGCGAGGTACTGGTTCTCCTCCTGCCGCAACCACGACAACGTGTAACCGACGTTGATACCGCGCCGCGCCGACGTCGAGTGGTTCGCGCCACCGCCGTGATACAGCGAGCCGAGATACAGCAGCACGGAGCCCTTCGGCATCTCGGCCGGAATCGTGTCGGCCTCGGTCAGCCGCAACTTGTCTTCCCACGTGTGGCTACCGGGGACGACGCGTGTCGCGCCATTCTCTTCGGTGAAATCGTTCATCGCCCACATCGTGTGGCACTCGACTTCGAAGCCCGACGGGAACGGGAAGAAGTCGAACGCCCATTGGTCGCGATGCACGTACTGCGCGGGTTCGCCCGGTCCGATCTCGATGACCTGCGTGAGATGCAGCTGGTAACTGGTCGCGTGGTCGCCGAGCACCCGGTCGAGCGCGCCCAGCACGGTGGGGTGCGCCGCGAGCTCGCGAAACGATTCTGAACGGGCGAGCAGCGAACCGGTGCGCCGGGTGTTGAGGCCGGTGAACTCGTCGGCGCCGCCCGGTGTCTCCTTGATGTACGGGTCGAGATCGCGCTCGATGTCGTCGAGCAACGAAGCCGGCACGAGCTCGCGCACGACAACACAACCAGCCGAACGCAGCGCCGCTTCGACCTCGTCGGGCGACGCGTCCGCCGACAGCACAGGTAAGGCAACACGTTCAGGCGTCACGTAACCGCTCCCATCCGGGCGGCGGCGGCGCGAGCACCCAGTACTGCTCGGGCACTCCCCCGCCGATGCGCGAACCCAACGCATGATCGCGGTTCAACGGCGGCAGCTGCGACACATAACACTCGATCGCTTCGCGTTTGCGTTCCATGTCGTGCACGATCGGAACGATCATCGGCGTCGGCCAGAGGTCGCCTTTGAACAGCTTGGCGATCCGCCACGCGAGCATGCCCGGAATGTGCTTGTAACCGCTGTCCTCATAACAAAACCATGTGATGTCGGTGCGCTGCGGCGCCAACAACATGCCGGCGTCGTGCGTCGCGACGTGATCCGGATTCGCCAAACCCATCGGTAACATCACGGCCGTCGGGCTCAACGCGTCGAGCGCGGGCTCGAGGACCGCCGCAATGGCTTCGGGCGTCGATCTCTCTGCCGGTTGCAGATATTGGTGGTCGACGAAGTCGAGATGCACAGGGTGTGCATCCATCACTTTCATTGCGGCGCGATCTTCCTCGCGCCGGATCTCCACGACGTCGTCGCCGCTCTTGAAGCCGCCCAGCGCGTCCCACTCCGAAGGCGGATCCGGGTACGCAGGCGGTTTGCCACCGAACAGCGTGATCACAGTTGATCCCGGGTGGGCGAACAGTGCACACGCAGCACCGAGCGCGGCGTCGTCGAAGTGCGGCGAACAGACAACGACGCGTTCGAGGCACCCTTCCGGAAGAACACCCCACGTAATTGGTGCTGGGTTGACGGGCACGAACCGATCCTACGGCTTATTGTCTGCGCAGTGCCCGTGCCCTGGGGGGAGAAAAAATGCGTGTACGGATAGTCGCGACGCTCGGCGTCCTCATGATTGTGGTGCTCGCTGCGTGCAGCAGTAGCTCGAAGACTGCGACGAGTTCGGGGACGGTGACGTCGACCGCAGCGCCTTACACACCGACACAGACGTTGGGAACCGGCGTCACGGCCAACACGATCAAGCTCGGCGTCGCGCTGCCCGACTTCAAGTGCGTCGAGAGCATTCCGGGCGCGGTCGACTCTGTCCGCGACAACCAGCAGTCGATCTACGACGTGTACATCAACGCGATCAACAACGCGGGCGGTATCAACGGCCGCAAGATTGTCCCCGACTACGACTTGTTCTGTCCGATCCCGAACGCCACGGTGTTCGCGCAGCAATGCACGAAGCTCACCGACGACGACAAAGTGTTCGCGGTCATCGGCGACTTCCCTGACGGCACCGGCGTTTCGCAAGCGTGCTTGGCGAAACAACACAACACGCCGTACGTCGGGTTCCTGCTGACGAAGTCGATCGTCGAGAAATCTCCGGCCGGCATGTTGGTCTATGCGGGCTCGTACCCAGAGCGAGTTGACACCGTCCTCGGGCAACTCCTCAAGCAGAACAACACGCTGCAAGGCAAGACGGTCGCCATCCTCGCCAGCACCGACAACAAGAACGCCGCGAAGAACACGATCACCCCGATTCTCAAGGACCTCGGCGTGAAGCAAGGCACCACTGCGGTGTTGCAAGCCAACAACGCGGACACGACGGCGGCGCTCGCCCAGCTCAGCGCGACCGTCGAGCGGTGGAAGACCGAAGGCGTCGACACGGTGTGGATCACCGGCGAGGACGTTGCGACGTCGACGTTCGTGAAGCCGCTCAAGCAGATGATGCCGAACATCACGATCGTCACCGACACCGGTGACGCGCTCACGGCTGCGCAAGGCCTGCAGAAGTCCGGCGCGAATCCGAACCCCTTCAACGGCATGATCACTGCGACCGGTATCACGAAGCCCCAATACCTCCAGACCGACAACTGGAAGTACTGCAACGACATTTGGAAGGCCGCGCACAACGGTCAGGACGCGCCGCTTCAGTTGCAGCCGAACCCCAAGGGTGGCCTGCCGATCGACACGTACGGCTCGATCAACGACGCGTGCCAGCTGACGTCGCTGTTCCAGCAGATCGCACTGAAGGTCGGCCAGTACCTGAACGTCAACAACTGGGTCCACGCGGTCAACACCTACGGACCGATCATCAACCGAGGTGGTGGCCAGTACGCGTCGCTCGGCTTGAACAAGTACGACTTCGACGACTCGTTCCAGATGGCGACCTACGACCCGACTATCCCGGCGAACGGCGACTGGAAGCCGCAGGGTCAACTGCAAAACTTCACGAACGACGGCTAGCCCGTCACCCGCAACTTGTGATCGAGGCCGTGCCCTTCCGGGGGCACGGCCTCGTCGTTTGAGTAGCGTCTGCGGGCGTGGCGAAGAAGCAGGGCAAGGACGACACACAGCGCAAGCACGACCGGGCAACGAAGTTCCCGCGCCGGCTGTACGACGCGGAGATCCTGCGGTTACAGGCGGAACTCGTTCAGCTGAAGGAGTGGGTGCGCGTCGAGGGCAAGCGCGTCGTCGTCATCTTCGAAGGACGCGACGCAGCCGGCAAGGGCGGCGCGATCAAGCGCATCACCGAGTATCTCAACCCGCGCGTCGTGCGCGTCGTCGCGCTGCCCAAGCCGACCGAGCGCGAGCAGGGTCAGTGGTATTTCCAGCGTTACATCGCGCACTTGCCGAGCGCCGGTGAGATCGTGCTGTTCGACCGGTCGTGGTACACGCGCGCCGGCGTCGAACATGTGATGGGTTTTTGCACGCCCGACGAGTACCGGCGCTTCTTGCATCAGTGCCCGATCTTCGAACGCATGCTCGTAGAAGACGGCATCATCGTCGTGAAGTACTGGTTTTCGGTCAGCGACGAAGAACAAGAGCGCCGGTTCCTGTCGCGCCTACACGATCCGTTGCGGAGCTGGAAGCTCTCACCGATCGACGTGCAATCACGACTCCGTTGGGTCGACTATTCGAAGGCCAAGGACGAGATGTTCGTCCACACCGATATTCCGGAAGCGCCGTGGTACGTCGTCGAGGGAGACGACAAGCGCCGCGCGCGCATCAACTGCATCTCTCACCTGTTGACCGTGGTTCCCTTCGAGCGCGAAATCGAGACGCCGATCGCGCTCGGCCCGCGTCCCGACGCGGGCAACTACGAGCGTCCGCCGCGCGAGCTCTATCAGTACGTGCCCGACGCGGCGACGAAGCTCGTCGAAGCATCACACGAGTGACATCGGTCCGCCTTCGTGCAGCGCGTCGACGACGCGTTCGCGCAACGCGTTCGCTTCGTCGCGCGTCATCGTGCGTTCGGCGTGGCGCAGCACGACGCGCACGAGCACGTTCTTCTGGCCGGGCTGCCACCCGAGTCGGTGGCGTGCGATCTCGGGAAGGTCGGCACCCGGCGTTTCCGAAAGCACGCTGACGGTCTCGACCGCATCGGCGCTCGTCGCCGAGCGCATCGCGCACGCGGTCGCCGAGCAATTCCGTGTCGAGATCGTCGGCGACGGTGATCGACACGTCGCGCGTTATCGCCGGCAGGTTGGAAACCGGCCGGTACAACGAGAGATCGCGCATCTGGGCGACGACACGCGGATCGACGGCGCGGCAGCAAGCGGATGTCGGCAATGCCTTTGCGCAACATCAAAATGCGGTCGAGGCCGAGGCCCATCGCAAGACCGCTCGCGTTGCGGTGGTCGCTCACGTCGAGGACGTGGCGCGCGGCCAGACCGCATTCGCCGATCTCGACCCACTCGTCGCCGTTCAAGACGTCGATCTGCAAGCCGTCGGTTGTGTACGGATGCACGCGCGGTTCCACGCGCCATTCGGCACCGGGCAACGCCGCCCGCACGACGATTTCGATCATGTCTTTCAGGTCGCCGACAGTGAGCGGTGCTTCGTCGGTGACACGCCAGACGTCGAGTTGATGCGGCGTACCGGTGTGCAGCCGGTCGATGGAGTCACGGCGATAGACGATGCCCGGGCACGCGACCAACCCGGGGCGATCGAGCAGGCGCAGCGCGGCCGGGACGAGCGCCGACGTATGGCTGCGCAGCATCGTCGTGTCGGTGACATAGCGCGTGTAGCGGGCGTCGCGCGTTACCGCGGCGGTGTCGTATCCGAGGGCGTCGTAATTGTCGGTGACGTCGACAATGCGGGCGCCGCGATAGACGACAACCTCGCAGCGCCACGCTTTGCGCAACGCGCCGACGATGTCGTCGACGACGAGCTGGATTGCGTGCGGTCCTTCGCGGGGATCGGTGAGGTCGCGCCGCGCGAGCGCGCCGGCGACAGCTTCGGGAGAAAGATGAGTGGGCACGAGCGTTCCTTTCGATGCAACCGGCGGGGTGTCATGCCCCCGGGCCGGAAGCGCCGAGCGAGGAACGAGCGTCGTCTACGCGAACGCGCGTGCCCCCCGGCGCCCTCTCGGGGCCCGGGGGCAGCAAAATCGCCGCTCACACGCGTGCGTCACAACGCCCATATTACTGGAGCGTCGTTCACTATCGCTGAGCGATAGTGAACGACGCTCCAACCATCAGCCTTTGAACTTAATGACGTTGAACATCGCACCCTGGGGATCCGCCAGGACGGCGAAACGGCCGGGCTCGATATCCATCGGGCCGTTGAACACGGCCCCACCCAACGACTTCGCCTTCTCGACCGTCGCGTCACAGTCGTCGACCGAGAAGTAGATCCCCCACACCGTGGGAATCCCCGGCATCGGCGGGTTCATGGCACCCGCGATGCTCTGACCGTCGAGCTTGAATTCGGTGTAGCTGCCGTCGGGCGTCGGCGCCGCTTCCCAACCGAACATCTGCTTGTAGAAGGCGGCCGCCTTCGGCACGTCGGGGGTCATCAACTCGTTCCACGAGAACGCGCCCGTTTCGTTGACGAGTCCGGCCCCGATGTTGTTCTTCGCTTGCCACAACGCGATGACGCCGCCGGTCGGGTCGGCGACAACGGCCATGCGGCCCGCGTCCATCACGTCGAACGGCGGTGCGATCAGCGTGCCGCCCGCCTTTTCGACTTGCCCGGCCGACGCTTCGACGTCGGCAACGGTCACGTAACTGTTCCAGTGCGGCGGAATGCCTGCCGCGGCCTGATCGCCGAGCGGCGCGATCGCCGCGACGTGCTCGCCCTGCAATTCCGCCATCGAATACACGGTGTTTTCGTCGATGGGCCTGTCGTCGTACGTCCATCCGAACAAGCCGGTGTAGAACGACTTTGCCGCTGACTGATCGGTCGTTTGGAGGTCGACCCAGCTTGGTGTGCCAGGTGCGTATTCAGTGCGCTTCGGCATGTGATTCCTTCTCTCGCGCGTCGTTCCCTCGCCGCGCGGGAAGCTACCGCTCGCTCGAGGCGACCGGAAATGCCGTTGACGAGATGTTCAGCGTTACGCGGCAGGTTGGCCGTTTGGCGCGGCACTGCCGGGCGGTGGGCCGCCGAAGCCCGCGTGGGCGCCGCGCGCACGACCGCCGAAGAAGCCGCCGAACGAACCACCTTTCCCCATCGCGGGAAGCTTCCCGTTGACAAGCTTGGTGATCCGGTCCTTGAGATTGGCCGACAACTTGGCTGCCTGATCGCTCGTGAGTTTCTTCGCGCTGACTGCGTCGTCGATCTGCTTCTGCGCCGCCGCGGTCATGTCGTTGATGATCGTGTCGACGCTCACGTGCTTCGCGTTGGCGACGTCGGCGATCGACTGGCCGTTACGAATGTCCGACATCAGTTGTTGCGTCGTGATGCCGAGATCCTTGGCCGCCGCCGCGAAGACTGAGTTCGCGCCACCGAGCATTCCGAGCGGCCCGAAGCCGGGACCACCGGGGCCGGCCGCACCACCCGGGCCGCCGGGACCGCCCTTGCCGAACTGCGGCAGCGGATTGTTGACGAAGTTCTCGATGCGGTCGTGATCCGCGCTCGCGATCGCGTTCACCACGTCGTCGAGCGGGATGTTCTTCTGCTTGGCGATGTCGGCAATGGTGGTCTTGCCGTCGCTCAGATCCTTCATCAGTTCCTGCGGCGTCATGTTCAGCGCCTTGGCCGCGGCGGCGATGTCGCCGCCTGCGCCTTGGCCGCGGGCGCCGAAGGCCGGCCTTCCGCCCGGGCCCTTGTTGGCAGGCACCGAGGTGGCTGTCGAGCTCGGGGTCGATGCGCCCGACAGGCCGGGCACGCCGAGGATGGCCCCCGCGACGCCGCCCGCGGCGACTGAAGCAATCACGACCAGGGGAATGGCGAACCGGCGCCTCGACATCGTGTCTCCTCCAAGGTTCCAGCATCCGCTGCGACCTGCGAAATCATCGTAAGCGGGCCTGAGATTAAGCTGGGAGAAATCCTCAGGATGACCACAGGCTCCCCACAGACAAGACTGTCATCATGCTCAGCGTGGGAGATACACGAGTGCTCGTCGTTGACGACGAAGCCAACATCACAGACCTGGTTGCCACTGCCCTGCGCTACGAGGGATTCGATGTCGAGGTCGCCGCGACCGGCACCGACGCCCTCCGGGCCGCGGAAACCTTCCGCCCTGACCTCATGGTCCTCGACATCATGTTGCCCGACCGCGACGGCTTTCAGGTCGTCCAGCGGTTGCGCACCGACGGCCGGCACGTGCCGGTCGTGTTCCTCACCGCCCGTGACTCGACCGAAGAGAAGGTCAAAGGCCTGACGGTCGGCGGTGACGACTACGTCACCAAGCCGTTCAGCCTCGAAGAGCTCGTGGCCCGCGTCCGTGCCGTCCTGCGTCGTACCGGCGCCGCGACGAACGGTGAGGGTACGGCTCGCCTCGTCTTCGCCGACCTCGAGCTCGACGACGACACACACGAGGTGTGGCGCGGCCGCACCCGAATCGACCTGACGCCGACGGAATACAAGCTGCTGCGTTACCTCATGTTGAACGCACGCCGCGCGCTTTCGAAGTCGCAGATTCTCGATCACGTGTGGGAGTACGACTTCGACGGCGACGCCAATGTCGTCGAGACGTACATCAGCTATTTGCGCAAGAAGATCGACAAGCTCGGTCCTCCGTTGATCCATACCATTCGGGGTGTGGGCTACACGCTGCGAACGCCGCCGGAGAACTGAGAGCGGTTCGTGACCGTACGCGCCCGGCTGCTGGTCGGGCTGCTCGTACTGACGGCCCTCGGGTTGTCAGTCGCGGGTGTTGTCACCTATCGACAACAGCGCGACTTCCTGTACAAGCAGTTCAACCAGCAGCTCTCGTCGATCGCGGGTTCGCCGCCGCTGCAACGCGCGCTGTTCGAATCGGCCAACACCGGTGACCCGACGCGCATCACGTCGGCGACCGACATCATCTCGGAAGTGCACACGCAGTTCGGCACGGGTTATGCGTCGACGATCGCCAATCCGCCGCAGCTGCCGCAGACAACGGCGGGAACCTTCACAATGCGTTCGCCGCACTACCGCGGCGTTGCATTCACCGACGGCCAGGGCAATCGCTATGAGATCGCGCTCTCGTTGCACGCGGTCGACCAGAGCTTGCACCACCTGTTGTTCGAAGAGGGCGTCGTGTTCCTCGGCGTGTTGTTCTTGCTCGCACTGTTGACGTGGTGGGTCGTCAACCTCGGCCTCCGCCCAATCCACGAGATGGAAGAGACCGCAGGGAAGATCGCGGCCGGCGACTTGTCGCAACGTGTCGACGTCGTCGACGAGAACACCGAAGTGGGGCGCCTCGGCGTCGCCTTCAACAAGATGCTCGAAGAAATCGAAACCGCATTCGACGAACGCTCGCAGTCGGAAGAACGATTGCGTCGATTCGTTGCCGACGCGTCGCACGAGTTGCGCACGCCCCTCACTTCAATTCGCGGTTACGCGGAGCTGTTCCGCCGCGGGGCGGCCGATCGTCCCGAAGATCTCGCGAAGGCAATGCGTCGTATCGAAGAAGAAGCGAACCGCATGGGCGTCCTCGTCGACGACCTCTTGCTGCTCGCCCGGCTCGACCAGGGCCGCCCGCTCGAAGAACGTCCCGTCGACCTCACGCGCATCACGCGCGACGCGGTCGACGACGCCCGCACGGTCGCGCCGAATCGTCCGATCGACTACTCACCGAACGGGGCGATCTTCGTCCCGGGCGACGAAGTGCGCCTGCGGCAAGTCCTCGCCAACCTCATACAAAACACGTTGCAGCACACGCCGCCCGACACGCCCGTACACGTGCGCGTCGAGTCGGGCACCGACAACGCGACGATCGAAGTGCGCGACGAAGGACCGGGCATGTCGAGTGAGACTGCGGCCCATGTATTCGAACGGTTCTGGCGCGGCGATCCCTCGCGGAACCGCGCGAGCGGTGGCGCCGGGTTGGGCCTCGCGATCGTCGCGGCAATCGCGGATGCCCACGGCGGCCGCGCCGAAGTCGTCAGCGCGCCGGGCGAGGGCGCAACGTTCCGTGTCGTGCTGCCGCGCACGGCGCCCACCCCGCCGGCTCCAGCTCCCGCGTCCGCGCCCAACGACGTGCCGGTCGCGGAGCTCGAGCCGACGAACGACGCGTCGCAAACGCCGAGTTAGCTAGACCTCGACCACCAACTTGCCGAGGTGGTCGCCGCGAAAGAGCCGTACGAGTGCTTCGGGCGCACGTTCGAGCCCTTCAAGAATCTGTGTGCGGAACTTCAACGTGCCGTCGGCGACCCATTCGCGCAACGTTGCGTTGGCCTCGGCGAACCGGTCCCAGTGATCGAGCGTGTTGAAGCCTTCCATGCGCGCCCGTCGGCCCATCAAGTAACGCGCGTTGTAGAGCGGCGGTGGCGGTCCTTCGAGGTTGTACGTGGAGATGTCGCCGCACAACACGATGCGCCCGTGCATTGCGATGCGACGCAGCACTGTGTCGAGGAGTTCACCGCCGACGTTGTCGAAGAAGATGTCGACACCTTGCGGCGCGAGTTCCTTGAGGCGGGCGGCAACGTCTTCGCGCTTGTAGTCGATGCACGCGTCGAAACCGAGTTCGCCCGTGAGCCACGCGACTTTCTCGGGTGATCCTGCGATGCCGATCACGCGCGCCCTGGCGCTTCGCGATCTGACCCGCGAGCGAACCGACCGAACTCGCGGCGGCCGACACCACGAACGTCTCGCCCGGCTTCGGCTGCGCAACCTCGACGACACCGAGGTACGCAGTCATACCCGAGTGACCGAACACACCGAACGTGTCGACGAGCGACTCGCCTTCCGCAACCGGCGTAACGGGCAACAACGGATTCGCTTCCATGACGATGTACTGCTGCCAGCCGGTCATCACCGTGTACGCCTGGCCGAGCGGATACTTCTCGGGGTCGTTCGTTTCGACGACCACGCCCGCGCCGCTGCACCGCACCGCTTCACCGATCGCGACACCGGGCAGGTAGTTGCCGCGCTCGTCGAGCCAGCCCCGGACCGTCGGATCGATCCCGACGTAACGCACTTCGAGGAGCGCTTCGCCCTCGCCGAGTTCGGGCACCGGTGCCTCGGCCATCTCGAAACAGGATTCGGTGACCATCCCGACTGGCCGCTTGGCCAGCACGACCTGCCGGTTCATGCGCGTCGTCACGGCACCGAAGCTATCTTCCGGACTCATGCTTCCGCTCGAAGTCGACGATTGCACGCCGGCGTTCTTTGCCGACGCCTTCGAGCGCGACGTGGCAACCGCCGAGGTGCTCGACCGGTCGTCGGGTACGACGGGCCGGGCCCGGTTCGCGCTGAAGGGTGATGCTGCACTGCCGGCGACGGTGTTCGTGAAGCTGGCCCCGTTCGACGAGAAGCAGCGGGCGTTCGTGACGTCGGTTGGGATGGGTGTCGCGGAAGCGCGCTTCTACCGCGACCTCGCGGGCGACGTGCCGGTCCGAGTGCCGCGCGCGTACTACGCCGAGACCGAGGGCGACCGCTACGTGATGGTGCTCGAAGACCTCGAAGCTGCCGGCTGCCGCTTCCCCCACCCGAAAGACCCCGACATCGAGTTCCGCGCGCGCAACATCGTCGAGCAACTCGCGGCACTGCACGCGCACTATTGGGAGTCGCCGCGCTTCGACGACGGCGGCGATCTCGCGTGGTTGTCGAAGAAGGGAACCGGCGACGGTGGCGGCGGCTCGACGTTCATCCAGATGGCGGTCGACACGCTTGGCCCGCAACTCGGCCCGGACTTTGCCCGCATCGCCGACCTTTATCTCGCGCGCACAAGCGACATCGTGCGGCTCTGGGGCGAACGGCCGCGCACGTTGGTGCACGGCGATCCGCACATGGGCAACCTGTTCGTCGACGAACGCGCAGGCAGCCGCACCGGCTTTCTCGACTGGGCCGTGCTCAGCCACGCGCCCGGGATGCGCGATGTCGCCTACGTGCTGTGCAATTCGGTCCCGCCCGAGGTTCGCACCGCGGGCGAGAAGGACTGGCTCACGCGCTACTGCGCGTTGCTCGCCGAGGCCGGCATTCAGTTCGCGTTCGACGACGCGTGGCGCCAATACCGTTTGTTTGCTGTTTACTCGTGGGTCGCGGCGGCCGCGACCGCCGGGATGGGCTCGAAGTGGCAGCCGCTGCACATCGGGCTCGAGGGCACCGAACGGGCGACCGCGGCGTGCACGGCGCTGGGATCGGTCGAACTCCTCGAAGAACTCTTGGGCTAAACCCCAACAACTGTTGGCCGGAAAACGAGCGCCGGGCGAGCAATTTCCTGCCCACAGTTGGGGGGATATTGTGCGATGACTCGCGACGGAGGTGTCTGATGTCGGTGTACGACGTTTCGATCAAGTCACTCGATGGCGGCGACAGTCCGCTGGCCGATCAGGACGGCAAGGTGACGTTGTTGGTCAACGTCGCGTCGTTCTGCGGTCTGACCCCGCAGTACGAAGGTCTCGAACAACTGCACGAGCGGTTCGGCCCGCAGGGCTTCTCCGTCGTCGGCGTGCCGTGCAACCAGTTCGGCGCCCAAGAACCGGGCACGGCCGACGAGATCAAGACGTTCTGCAGCACGACCTACGGCGTGACGTTCCCGCTCACCGAGAAGATCGAAGTGAACGGCGACGGCCGCCACGAGCTGTATCAGGAGCTCACGCCGACCGCCGACGCCGAAGGCCACACGGGCGACATCCGCTGGAACTTCGAGAAGTTCCTCATCGGCCGCAATGGCGAAGTGATCGCGCGGTTCTCGCCGCTGATCGAGCCCGCCAACGACGACCTCGTCGGCGCGATCGAGAAGGCCGTCGCGAACTGACGATCCTCGACAGTTTTCGACTCGACGATCGCGTCGCGATCGTCACCGGCGCGGGCAAAGGCATCGGCGCCGGTTGCGCGCGCGCGTTGGGAGAAGCGGGCGCCGACGTCGTATGCGCGGCACGTACTGCCGACGACATCGAAGCAACGGCTGACGCGATCCGGGGCAGTGGACGGCGCGCCCTGGCCGTCCCCGCCGATGTCACGGTGACCGAACAGCTCGAAGCGCTGGTTGCCCAGACCGTCCAAGAATTCGGCCGCGTCGACATCCTGGTCAACAACGCGGGCGGCTGGTTGCCGCGCGCGCTGATGGAGACGAGCGAGCGCGCGTTCGAAGCCGCGTTGCGCTTCAACGTCACGTCGGCGTTCTTGCTGACGAAGCTGGTCGTGCCGCACATGACGGTGCGCGGCGAAGGCAGCATCGTCAACATCTCGTCGCGGTCGGCAAGCATGGTGCAACCGTGCTTTACCGCGTACGCCACGGCGAAAGCGGCACTGTCGATGATGACGCGCGCGATGGCACCCGAGCTCGCACCGAAGATTCGCGTCAACGCGATCGAGGTCGGCGGGATCGAAACCGCCGGGCTCGCCCACGTGTTGACCGACGAGACCGTGCGGGAACGGCTCGAGAACAACACACCGATGCATCGTGTCGGTCAGGTCGAAGACATCGCGGCCGCGGTCGTGTATCTCGCATCGCCGGCGTCGTCGTTCGTCACCGGCAAGATCTTCGAAGTCGACGGCGGCGTCGAAGCCCCCGCCTTCACCATCCCGTTCGAGCCGCTTTAGATCTCTGTTTGGACCGAACGCGCCCCTCTAGGGGCGGAAACGGTCCAAACACAGGGGCTATTGGGCGGCGCGGCCCGCAAGCAGCGGCAAGTCGAGATACGTCTTGATGCCGGGCTCGGCCTCGCACACGTACGGGATCGCGTTGACGCAATGCATCGCGGGACCGATCAAACCGATCTCGGGTTCCTCGCCGATCACGGGCGGATGCAGGCCGTGGAACGTGCAGGACACGGGCGGCTCGGCGTCGAGTTCGGCTTCGAACCGCTGCTCGCCGAGCTTCCATGCCGGATCGAGCGCGTCGTCGCCCATCAACCAGTTCACGCGCACCGTCATCACCGTGCGGCCCTCCACGGTGCCTTCCCACGTGAACCGCTGCCCGGCGACCGTTCCCTTCTCGATCACGCCGACTGGCGTATCGAGCGCCCGCGTTGCGACCGCCATCTCGTGGGTTGCGCGCTTCTCGGCGTCGAGCTGCCAACCGAGTCCGGCCGCGACCATGTCGATCGACT
The DNA here is from genome assembly GCA_963841195.1 of uncultured Actinomycetes bacterium. GTDB lineage: Bacteria > Actinomycetota > Acidimicrobiia > IMCC26256 > PALSA-610 > CAWJBX01. The sequence goes on from CAWJBX010000014.1 coordinate 536,321, forward strand.
GCATGAAGCCGTGCCCGAGCACGTCGACCATCGGGCTCTTCGCCGCGACGTCGGGCTCTTTGCCGAACAGCATGACCTCGCGCACGACCATTGCGGTCGGGTAGTTGCGGATGTCGGAAAACTCCTCGGCGCGCACGTGTCGAATGTTGCGGCACAACGCCGACAGCATCAGGGGAAAGCGTTCGGTAATGCCGCCCGGGTTGATGCCGGTTCCGTGCAGCGTGACGCCGCCCTGCAAACACGCGGCCTGCAACGCGGCGACGCCCGGTGAGTCGCCGGGATAGATCCACCCAACCGGCGTCACGACGTTCTTGCCGGATTCGAGCAGACGGATGACATCACGCGTCGACGCCAGCACCGGCGAATACACGACCGCGTCGGCGTCGATTGCGCAGATCTCGTCGAGACTGTTGGTCGCCAAGACGCCGATCGGCCCGATATCGCAGATCTCGCCGACGTCGCGCCCCACCTTGGCGTCGCTGTGCACCCAGCACCCGACGAGCTCGAGCTCGGGGTGCGCGAGCACGCCTTTGATCGACTCTTTGCCGAGGAGACCAGTTGCCCACTGAATCACTCGATACGCCATGGCATCATCTTCCCTCATGAGCCGCGACTGGCACGAGTGGCACAAGGCGTACGACCGGCCCGACACTCCCCTGGCGCGTCGGCTGGGCGTCGTGCAAGGGCAGATTCGCGACGCGCTCGATCGAGCCGGCCCCGGCCCGATCCAGGTCGTTTCCATGTGCGCGGGCGAAGGGCGAGACATCCTCGGCGTCCTCGCCGATCACCCGCGCCGCGCCGACGTACACGGCCGCCTCGTCGAACTCGACCCCGACCTTGCGAGCGTTGCGCGCGAGCACGCGCCGGCCCACATCGAGGTTCTCGTCGCCGACGCCGGCATCTCCGACGCGTACGAAGACGCGGTGCCGGCCGATCTCGTTCTCGTGTGTGGCGTCTTCGGCAACATCACCAACGACGACATGTTTGCGCTTCCGGCGAAGCTGCCGATGCTGTGCGCGCCGAACGCGACCGTGATCTGGACGCGGCATCGGCGGCCCCCCGACTCGACGCCCGAACTCCGCGCCCGCTTCGCAGCGGCCGGCTTCGAGGAGATCGCGTTCATCGGCCCCGACGACACTGCGTTCGGCATCGGCGCGCAGCGTTTCGTCGGCGAGCCGGAACCCTTCCGGCCGCACATTCGCCTGTTCACGTTCGTCGGTTACGACGCGCTCAACGATGCCTGCCCAGTGTGCGGCTTCACGTACGCGATCGCGCGCGCCGCCGCCCTCGAATGGATTCCGTCCGACATCAATGCGTTCGTCACACTGTTTCGATCCTTCGACGACATTGCGGTACGTCGACGCCCGGCACCCGATGTCTGGTCGCCGCTCGAATACGCTTGCCACGTACGCGATGTTCTGCACGTGCAACTCGAACGAATTCAGCTCACCGCTCACGAACACGAACCAACCTTCGTGCCGATGGGCCGCGACGAACGTGTCGTCGCCGACCGCTACAACGAACAAGACCCCGCGGTCGTCGCACGCGAGATCGAAGAAGCCGGCAACGCGTTCTACGAATACCTCGTCGCCCTCGACGACGAAGGTTGGTCACGCCAAGGCGTCTACAACTATCCGGAGCCCCAACTCCGCACCGTCGAGTGGATCACGATCCACACTGTGCACGAGCTGCTGCATCACCGGGTCGATATCGGCACCTTGGCGTAGCCGCGCACCGTCGAGGTGTGCACCATCTCGCAGTTGGCGCGGTCGACCTCCCACGAAGGAAAGCGCTTGAACGTCTCTTCGAGCGCGATGCGCCCTTCGAGACGCGCGAGCGCGGCGCCGAGACAGAAGTGGATGCCGTACCCGAACGCGACATGACGAGCGATCGGCCGTTGCACCTGGATCTCGTCAGGCGACTCGAACATCCGCTCGTCGCGGTCGGCCGCGCCCGTGAGCAGCGCGACCTTCGAGCCTTCCGGGATCACAGTGCCGTGCACCTCGACGTCGCGCATCGTCCAACGGCCTTGGATCGCGGACGGCGCCTCCCACCGCACGATCTCTTCCACGGCGTTCGGAATCAACGACGCGTCGTGCGCAAGGAGCGCGCGTTGATCGGGAAACTGGTCGAGCCCGGTCGCGGCCCAACCGAGGAAGCGCGCCACCGTCTCGTTGCCCGCGCCGGAGAGCAGCCCCGAGAACGCGTGTAGTTCCTCGTCGGAGAGGCCGCGCACGTCGCCGTCTTCTTCTTCGAGACCGGCCGCCATGAGGTCGCTGACGATGTCGTCGCGCGGGTTCTTCCGACGCTCGTCGAAGTGCGCCTGCCAGTAGTCGTGCACCTCGCGCCGCATGTTGTTCGCAAACTGGCCCATCGTTTCGCCCGGTTCGACGTGAAGCATTGCGTCGGTCCATTCGCGCAATTGCTCTTCGTCTTCCTGGGGCGCGCCGAGCAGCGCGGCCATCACCATGACAGGAAGGCGTGCGCCGAAGTCGGCGACGTAATCGAACTCGCCCGCCTCGACGAATTCGTCGAGGAAGCCGCCCGCGAGATCGCGGATGCGCGGCTCGAGTGCGGCGATGTGGCGGGGCGTGAACGCGCGGCTGACGAGCTTGCGGTAGCGCGTGTGCTGCGGCGGATCCATGAAGATCATGAGATCCTTCGCGAATTCGTCGATCTCGTCGCGCATGAGTTCGAGGACAGTCGTGTGCGCCGAACTGAACGTCGCAGGATCGAGGTGCGCGGCAAGCACGTCGTCGAAGCGGCTCAGCGCGAAGAAGTTGAGCCGTTCGTTGTAGTAAACGGGCGCTTCGTCGCGCAGCCGCTTCCAGATCGGGTGCGGATCGGCGTCGATCGCGTAGTCGTACGGGTCGTAGACGAGTTCAACCGCTGCCATGCGGTCAAGCTACATCTGGTGTCGCTTGGTGTGCAGCCCACGCGGTGTAGAGCGACGCGTAGTGACCTTCGTGCGCGATGAGTTCTTGGTGCGTGCCGAGTTCGGCGAGCCGGCCGTCGTAAACCACTGCGATTCGGTCGGCGCGGGCCGCGGTCGAGAGCCGGTGCGCGACCACGACAACCGTGCGCCCCTCCATCAGTTTCTCGAGTGCGCGTTCGACTGAGTGCTCAGTGCCGGGGTCGAGGTTCGACGTCGCTTCGTCGAGCACGAGGACGGTCGGGTCGGCGAGTGCGGCTCGGGTCAGCGAAACGAGTTGCCGCTCCCCTGCCGACAGACGCGAACCTCGTTCGCGGACTTCGGTGTCGATGCCTTCGGGGAACTCGGCAAACCGCTCGTACAAGCCCAGCGCGCGTAGCGCGTCGTCGACTTCGGCATCGCTTGCTTCCGGACGGCCGACACGCACGTTGTCGCGCAGCGTGCCGGCAAACATGAAACCTTCCTGCGGCACGACCACAATGCGCTCACGTAGCGAACGCAACGTTGCGTCGCGCAGATCGACGCCACCGACCGAAACGCCGCCCTCGACCGGGTCGTAGTACCGAGCGATCAGCTTGGCGAGCGTCGACTTGCCGGCGCCGGTCGGCCCGACGAGCGCGATCCGTTCACCGTCGGCGATCGAGAGCGTGACGTCGTGCAGCACCGGATCGTTGGCGCCGTACGCGAAGGTGACGTGGTCGACGTCGACGGCACCCGACTTCGGGAGGTCAACTGCCGCTTGCCGTTCGCGGACTGTCGGCTTGGTGTCGAGCACGCCGAAGATCTTGTTGAGCGCGGCGCCCGCCGACTGCACCGTGTTGTAAAGCTGCGAGAGCTGGTTGATCGGCTCGAACAGGTTCTGGAGCCAGAGCACGAACGCGGCAACCGTGCCGACCGTGACGATGCCCTGCGTCGTGAGGTAACCGCCCCACCCGATGATCACGGCGGTACCGGCAACGCCCGCGTACTCGATCACCGGGAAGTACTTCGCCGAGATGCGCGTCGTGAGCATGTTGGCTTCGTACTGGTCTTCGTTCGTGCGTTGGAACTTGCTCGTGAACGCCTTCTCGCGGCCGAACGCCTGCACCACGCGCACGCCCTCGAGGCTCTCCTGCAGCGTGGTCAGGTTCGTCGAAATGGTGTCGCGAACGTCGAGGTAGGCCTTGTTCGACACGCGCCGGAACCACCGGCTCGAGAAGTACACCGGCGGCACGATCACGAGAACACCGAGCGCGAGCTGCCACGAGATCACGAGGATGAGCACGACCGCGCCGACGAACAGGAACGCGTTCTGCACGAAGAGCACGAGACCCTGCGAGATGAGTTCTTGCAGCGCGTCGATGTCGGAGGTCATACGAGCGACGATGCGGCCTGTCTTCTCCGTCTCGAAGTATTCGAGCGACAAGCTCATCATGTGGCCGAACAACTGGTTGCGGAGACCCTTGAGGAAACCCTCACCGACCTTTGCAACCAGGATGATCGCCCAGCGGCCGAGCACCCAGCCCAAGCACGCGATGATCAAGTACACGATCACGGTGCGGTTGAGCACCGCGGCGCTGCCCTTGAAGGAGCCGTGGGGCAGGCCGTAGTCGATGCCGTGTTTCACGAGCAACGGGCCCGCGAGCAACGACGCCGCTTGCGCCATCAACACGACCGTCGAGAGGGCGATTGCCTTGCGATACGGCTTGAGCATCCGCGCGAGCCGGCGGATGACCTTCGACGCCTCGTCGCGCGAGAGCGTCTCCTCGGGAACGTTGTCGAACCAGCCCATTAGTCGCCGCCCATCAGTCGACGACTCCGCGGACTTCGGACGGGTTCTCTTCGTCGTCGACGACACCCGCTTGTTCGTCGAGCGAAGCGCGCGCGAGCACCTCGCGATAGCGAGCGTTGGTCGCGAGCAGTTCTTCGTGCGTACCGTCGGCGACGACCTTGCCTTCGTCGAGCAGCACGACGCGATCGGCGAGCGCGATCGTCGCGGGCCGGTGCGCAATGATGATCGTGGTGCGGCCACGCATTACCTCGGCGAGCGCGGCACGAATCTCATGTTCCTTCGTCGGGTCGACCGACGAGGTCGCATCGTCGAGGATCAAGATGCGCGGGTCGGCGAGGACCGCGCGTGCGATCGCGATGCGCTGCCGCTGACCGCCCGACAGCGAGTAGCCGTGCTCGCCGATCACCGTCTCGTAACCGTCGGGAAGATCACGCACGAACTCGTCCGCGCCCGCCAGTTTGGCCGCTCGCACAACGGCGTCCATCGGCGCTTCCGGATCGGCGAACGCGATGTTGTTGCGGACGCTGTCGGAGAACAAGAACGTGTCTTCGAAAACCAGACCGACCGATTGCCGCACGTCCTTCAAGTGCGTCTCGCGGATGTCGGCACCGTCGATGCGAATGTGCCCCGATGTCACGTCGTAGAAGCGGGGAATCAAACGCGCGACCGTGGTCTTGCCCGACGCGGTTGCGCCGACCAACGCGACGGCTTCACCGCCGCCGATGTGCAGGTCGAGTTCGTCGAGCACCACCCGGCCCGGTCCGTACGAGAACGTCACGCGGTCGAAGCGCACGTCACCAGGGCCGTCGGGCAGCGGCTTCGTATGCGGCAGCTCCCGGATCTCGGGATCGGTTGCGAGCACCGCGTCGATACGCCCCGCCGCCGCGGCCGAGCGCGGCAGCTGCCCGACGAGCATGCCGATCATGCGCAGCGGCCAAATCAACATCAGCACGTACAGGTTGGCCTGCACGATCTGGCCGATCTCGAGCTTGCCGTCGAGCACCTGATGGCCGCCGTACCAGAGAATGCCGACGAGTCCGAGCGCGGGCAGCAGGTCGATGAGCGGAAGGAAGTTCGCCCGCAGGCGCGCCTGGTCCATCGACGCGTCGTAGACGCTTTGCGCTTCGGTCGCGAGGCGGCCGCGCTGCAACCGTTCGACCCCGAAGCCCTTCACGACGCGGATACCCGTGACGCTTTCTTCGACGACACCCGAAACGTCGGCGAGTTCCTGTTGCAGCCGTGCCCCGACCGGGAACATCTTGTGGTTGAAACGCGTCGCCGCGAAGTTCAACAACGGCAGCGTGCCGAGCGCGAACAACGCGAGACCCGGGCTCAGAATCACCAGGATGATCACGACCGCGACCATCTGAATCGTGCTCGCGATCGTCAGCGGGATGAGCAAGATGACGTTGTTGATCTGCTGAATGTCGGTGTTGGCGAACGCCATCAGCTGACCGGTTTGCGCGTGGTCGTGGAACGCGAAGTGCAAGCGCTGCAGGTGCGCGACCAATCGCATGCGGATGTCGGTTTCCGTGCGCCACGCGAGGCCAAAGGCCCCGTAGCGCCGAATTCCGGTGCAGACGGCTTGCACTGCTCCGACCGCGAGGATTGCGAACGTCAGGGCGTACGTCACCTTGTTGTCGCCCTTGGCGATGCCGTTGTCGATCGCGAGGCCGGCGAGTTCGGGAACGGTGACGCGCGCGATTGCCCACAGCAGACCGGAACCGATGCCGATGTACAAGATCTTGCGGTGTTGACCAATCGCCTCGCGCATCAGCCGCCAGCCGCGTTTGCGCGTTCTTCGGTCTTGGTCCCCGTCTTCCACCGCGTTCGAGGGTAGCAGCGAGGTCTGACGGGCCTCCGAGCGATTTCCTGTCGCGTTGTTCCTCAGTGAAAACGCAGCGAATTCAGCATCTGATCAATCTCGGCACGCCGCGACGCGGGCGCGTCCGGTCCGAGCACGTACGTAACCGAGAAGTCGCGCGTGCCATCGCGATACGTCGCGCCGAACGCCTGCTCACCGCGCGGCAGAGGACACTCGGGGTCCATCGTGGCGCCGGAAAATGTCGGCGGGCGCGGCGCCGTCGTGTAGATGCCTTCGTGCGGTCGCCACTCACCGATCCAGAGATACGCGCCGTCGGCCGGCAGGTTGTCGACCGCGACCGCGGGGATCTCACTCGGACACGCCGCTTCGTTCGGATTCACGTGCGGCGACGGCGGCAGCGGCGACGTCGAGATCGAGAACAACTCGAACGGCGAGTGCAGCCACCACGCGAGCGGTTCGGTCGAAGTGACCCAACCCGACGCAACCGTGATGTCGGCGTCGGCGGACGACGCGATCTGCGGCGGCGGTGGGGTCTGCACGACGACGCGGTGGCCCGCCGGGCTCGAACTGCGCGTACTCGCAACGACCGCGACAACTGCGACGATCAACACGACGGCGAACGCGCCGTTACGGAACGACCGGGCCCGTCGACCACGCCGATAGGGCGCATCGACCTCGGGCGCGCGCGTCGGCGTGGCCGCAGCGCGTTCGAGCACAGATGTGATGTCAGGCATCGACGATCTCCTCGTCAACGAATCCGGTGTCACGCAAGCGCGTGATCGCACGGTGGGTCAGCGTCTTCACGGTGCCTTCCGGGCAACCGAGTGCATCGGCCGTCTCGCGCACCGAATAACCGAGGTAGTAGCGGAGCACGACCGCGTCGCGTTCGCGCTCCGGTAACGATGCAACGACGACACGCACGGCAACCGCGTCGTCGGTTTCGTCGACCGCGGCCGGCGCGCCGAGCCGCTCGACCGCGCGGCGCCCGACACCGACCCGCCGGAAGTGCGAATGGGCGAGATTGCGAGCGACGCGGTGCAGCCACGCCCCCGGCGCGTCGAGTCGCCGGACCTTGCGCCACTCGCGGCACGCGCGCGCGACCGCTTCTTGCGCGAGGTCTTGGGCCAGATCGGCGTCGCCCGTGTAGAGACTCAACGCACCGACGAGTCGCGGCCACTCGGCAGCGCAGAAGCGCGGTGAGGTCGTCGGGCGTCACGGAACTCAGACGCTCGAGACCCGCGATCGGTTTTTCACGGCATCCGGTCTAAACCGGAAACAGCTCCGACACCAGTTCCGCCAGCACCTGGCGCTCGTCGGCACGCGAAACGTCGCCCGCGAAGATCGCAATTGGCGCGCCGGTTTCGCCGTGCAACTCGGCCGCGAGCGTGCCGAGGTCCGAGAATTGCTTCCCGGTCAGAATTGCGGCTGCGCCCGACTCGCAGACCGCACGCGCGAACGCAGCACCATGATCGGTGTCTGCGTGCGACACGATGACGACTCGTCCCTGAAGCGTCATAACAGCTCCCAGCCCCCTACTTCCTACGCGTCCGACTTCGTCAACCGATGCTTCGCCTCGGCCTCCCGCAACACGTCGACGATCTCGTCGCCGATGAGTTCTTCCTTGGCGAGCAGTTCGTCGCGCAACGCCATCACGAGGTGGCGGTTGTCGTCGATCAAGCGGCGCACGTCGGCCTTCGCTTGCTCGAGCAGCTTCTCGACGGCGTTCCGCGCATCTTCATTGGCGAGCACCTTGCTGACGATGCCTTGCGTGAACGGACCGCCTTCGATCGCTTCGTACGAGACGAGCGAGCCGGCCATGCCGAACGAACCGACCATCTGCGCGGCGACCCTCGTCGCATGCACGAGGTCGCCCGACGGTCCGGTGCCCGACTCACCGAAGAACAACTCTTCCGCGCTCATGCCGCCGAACGCGATCTTCATCGAGCCGAGCAATTCCGAACGAGTGTGCGTGTAACGCTCTTCGACATCGGTGTGCGCGAGCAGACCCAGCGCGTCGGCGCGCTTGATGATCGAGAGCACTTCGAGCTTGCGGTTCTGACCGACGAGATACGCAACGGTCGCGTGACCCGCTTCGTGCGTTGCGATCGTGCGCTTCTCGTCTTCGGTGTATTCGACCGGCTGCTTCAGACCGATCTCTTCGGTCATCTTCGCCTGTTGGACATCGGACCAATCCATGGCCGCCCGCCCGTCGCGCAGTGACCACACGAGCGCTTCGTCGAAGAGGTGCTCGATCATGACGGGCGTGTAGCCGAAGGTCATCGCCGCGAGCTGGTCACGCCGCTCTTCCTTGTCGAGTTCGGGGATGTGCGCCTTCTTCGCGAGGTAGTAGTCGATGATGTCGCGGCGGCCGCTCCGGCTCGGCAAGCCGAAATGAATCGAACGGTCGAACCGGCCCGGACGCAACAACGCGGGGTCGAGGTCGGCGGCGCGGTTGGTCGCCGCGATCACGAGCACGTTCGACGGCATCGGCTTGCTCTTCTTGATGCGGCGGTGCGCCGGCAACCAGAGGTTGAGCCGGTTGACGACCGCGCCGCGCATGCGCTGGGCGGCCGTCGGTTGGTCGAACGACTGCAGCTGGATCAACAACTCGTTGACGACACCGGCGATGCCTTCGCTCGAGTTCTGGTTGACCGTGCGGCCCCACGGGTCGGTGGCCGCGACGTCGGTGCCGAGCGGCGCCATGCGCATGCCACTGCGGGCGCCGGCGATCGCGTCGATTTCTTCGATGAAGCCGATCGCGCCACCTTCTTCGGCGGCCGCTTTGCGCAGCTGCTTGAAGAAGTTGCGAATCTTGCGGCCGGTCATGCCGTAATAGTGCGACTGGAACGCAGTCGACGACACGAACAGAAACGGCACGTTGGCTTCGCGCGCCATGGCCTTCGCCATGTACGTCTTGCCCGTCCCGGGCGGGCCTTCGAACAACACGCCTTTGCGCGGGTTGCCGCCCATCACTTGCCGGAACGTTTGGTAACCGAGGAACAAGTTCAGTGACTTGATGACTTCGTCTTTCACGCCGCCGAGGCCGACGACGTCGTCGAGCGTCACGTCGATCTCACTCGGGTCGTAACGCAGCGCGGGTGAGCGCCCTGCGCCCGCCATCGTGCCGACGGTCATCAAGACCAGCACGATGATGAACGCGAACATCGCGACCATCATCCAGCCCGACTCGTCGAGGTGGGGCAGACCCGGTCGCAGCGGGTTCTTGTCGCTGATCCGGTAGTACATGTACGCGACGAACGGCAGCAAGAAGAACAGAACGTGCCACAGGCGCTTCCGCCGAGATTTCTCGCGGATCCGGGCGACGTCGAAGTCACCCGACAGGACCGTGGCGCCGCCCAGCGCCAACTCCGCCGGCAACGAGTCGCCGACCAGCGTCTCGGTCACCGCCGCGGCCGCGGTTCCTGTGGATCGCACCCGTTCACCCATGCTGAGTGGTCCCTTCCCTGTCCCCGCCCGCCTGAACACTGAGGGTAACGATTCGGACACGTTTCGGGAAGGGACAAAAGGTGCACGTTCGGCCTCGGGTGGCAACTGTCACCGGCCGAACAGGCCGATCGGTAGCCTCCCGGCCGTGCAACCGTCGCTGCCCGGCGCCGTCGACGCTCGGGCCGATCGGGCCGCGCAGGCGTTCATCGGGGTCTATTTGCTCGCCGCATTCGTCTTCCGGCTGCCGTGGCTCGTGCCCATCGTGGTCGTCGCGGTCGGGCCCGCCGGCCTGGTGGGACAAAAGGCGAACCCGCTGCTCTTCGTGTTCGATCGCTTCGTCGCGCCCCGGCTGAAGGCGACGGATCAGACGGTCGACGCCCGAACGGTCCAGCTCCAAGACCTCTTCATCGCCGGGCTCGCGGCGATCGCCTCGCTGGGGCTGCTGTTGATCCCGGTCTTCGGCTGGCTGGTGGCGGTCGGGGCGGCCGTGGTCGCGGTGCTGGCGGCGTCGACCGGCGTGCACACCGGAGCCGTCGTGCTCCGGCGCGCTATGGGCTGAGCTCGACCGCGGCGACGGCGAGCGCTCCGAACGCGAACACCAACACGATCGTTGCGCCCGCGTGCGCGCCCGCCGTTGACGCGGTCGCGAGCACTGCGTACGCGGCGAGCAACGTGTTGCGCACGAGCGACATCGGGCCGGCTGCCTTTCCGCGCCCGGCGCCCCCGAAACACGGGCATGGCAGCCGGCGCAATTGGGCACGCACGACGACCGCACTGAACCCGAGCAACAAGACGAGCGCGACCACCCCGGGCACCGGCGACATCCACGCAAGCAGCGCCACCGCGGTCGCGAGTTCGACGAGCGGAAGCGCGGCTGCGACGACCGGCCCGGCGCGCGCGCCGACGAGGGCGATGGTTTGTTCGCGGCTCGCTGATCGTGACCGCAGTTTCGCGACCGCCGCGAGCGCCAACACCGCCGCGAGCACGATCCGCGCCGCGAGCGATACCGACGCCGCGTTCATCGACCGGCGTTACGTCTCGTAACGGCCGTAACCACCGCGGTAGAAGAGCAACGGTTTGCCCTCGCTCGCATAGCCGAGCTCGAGCACCTTCCCGACGACGATCACGTGATCGCCGGCGTCGTGCTCGACGGTGGTTTCGCAATCGACGAAGGCCAGCGCGTCGCGCAAGATCGGCGCGCCACTGCGCCCGATCGTGTACGAGATGCTCGAGAAGCGGTCGGCACCTTTCTCGGCGAACGTGCGCGAGATCTCTTCGCCGTCTTCACCGAGAATGTTCGCGGCCCACTTGCCGGCGCGTTGGATACGCGGCCAGGTTGTCGACGAGTTCGCGGCACAGAACAACACAAGCGCGGGATCCAGCGACACCGACGTGAACGAGTTGCACGCCATCCCGACCGGCTCTTCGCCGTCGAAGGCAGTCACGATCGTGATGCCGGTCGCGAAGTGACCCATGACCGTGCGGTACGTCGCGGGATCAGGTGAGAGGACGTGCAGCTCGGTCATGCGCGCTGATTATTGCGCGGGCCGAGTGGGCGGCACGAGCGCGAGCTCGAGCCCGTCGTGCGCGGCAACGACTTCGGGGCCGTGAACCCGCGCCGACGTGTCCTCCGCGCACCTGAGAATCTCGTCCATCGCGTCGTCGCCGTGGGCGGGATCGTGATGGAACAACGCGAGCGAATGCGCACCCGACTCGCGTCCGACGTGCACCGCGTAGTCGATCGTGCAGTGCCCCCAGTGGCGCTTCGGTTCGTATTCCTCGTTCGTGTGCTGGGCGTCGTGAATCAAAAGATCGACGCCGTCGCAGAGTTCGAGGATCTCTTGCGGCACGTAGTCGTCGGGATCTTCCGGACGACAGCCCGGACCGTGGTCGGGGATGTACGCGACCGAAACGCCGTTCCAGTCGACGCGAAAGCCGAGCGTCGGGCCAACGTGGCGAACCCAACGGGAACGCACCTTCGCGAGACCGACCGGGAAGTCGTCGTCGCCGGTGTCGTGAAAACGGATGTCGCCCGCGAGTTGGGCCGGCGTAACGGGAAAAAACGGCGGATGCATCAGTTGGGTGAAAACGTCGCCGAGCGGGCCTTCGGCTTGGCGCGGGCCGTACACGTCGAGGCTCGCGCCTTCGCGATGGAGCGGCGTGAAGAACGGCAGGCCCTGCACATGATCCCAGTGCAAGTGCGAGAGCAGCACGGCGCCGTGAAACTCGGCGGTGCAATATTCGCCGTACGGCCGCAGGCCGGTGCCGAGATCGAAGATCAGCGGCTGGGCGCCGTCAGCTTCGAGTGCAACACACGACGAGTGACCGCCGTAGCGCGCATACGGCTCGCCGGCACACGGCGTCGACCCGCGCACGCCATTGAAGCGGACTCGTATCCCCCCGGACATGAGCAGAGAAATTACCCATCCTTGGCGGCTGCGCAACCCGCGGGTCCGACAGCCGCCAAGGCGGGTTCAGTTTTCGTACCGATTTACGCCTGGGCGCGGCGCCGGCGGACGGCCATCGCAAGACCGCCACCGAGCAGCGAAAGGGCGACGAACAGCAACGGAAGCGTCGAACCACCGGTGAACGGCAACGACCCCGTACCAGTCGGGGCAACCGTGGTGACCGTCGAGCCGGTCGCGGTCACGACGTCGATCTCAACCGTGTGCGTGGCCGGCTGCCCGTTCGCATCGGTGCCGGTGATTTGAATCGTGTGCGCACCCGGGGTCGTGTCGGCCGGGATCGTCACCGTCTTCGAGAACGAACCGTCGTCGCCCGTCGTCGCGGTGCCGAGTGAAACCGGCGTCGAGTGCAACGTCAGGTCGACGGTCGAGTTCGGCTCCCAGCCGCTGTCGGTGACGGTGACCGAACCGCCGGGAGCAACGTCACCCGAACTCACCTGTGTCGGGTTCGTCGTCGTCGTCGAACCCTGGCCACCGATGGTCGTTGTGGTCGTGGCCGGCGGGATCGTGACCGTCGTCGTGGTCGTCGGCGCGAGCGTCGTCGTCGTGGTCGTCGGCGCGAGCGTCGTCGTCGTGGTCGTCGGCGCCGTCAGTCGTCGTGGTGGTCGTCGGCGCGAGCGTCGTCGTCGTGGTCGTCGGCGCGAGCGTCGTCGTCGTGGTCGTCGGCGCGACGTCGTCGTCGTGGTCGTCGGCGCAAGCGTCGTCGTCGTGGTCGTCGGCGCAAGCGTCGTCGTCGTGGTCGTCGGCGCCTCAGTCGTCGTGGTGGTCGTCGGCGCAAGCGTCGTCGTCGTGGTCGTCGGCGCCTCAGTCGTGGTCGTGGTCGTCGGCGCCTCAGTTGTGGTTGTGGTCGTCGGCGCGATCGTCGTGCTCGTAGACGTGCTCGTTGTCGACGACGTACTCGTCGTCGTCAACAGAGATTCGATACACGACGGCAATGTCGTCGAAGTCGATGTCGAAGTGGACGTGGTAGCCGCGTTCGGCTGAACGATCGGCTCGGCGACTGTCTTCTTCACGGTTGTCGTCGTGGTCGGCTTCACCGTGGTCGTGGTAGTCGTCGGGCAGTTGGCCTTGGCCGTCGTGGTCGGGCCACCGGCACCGACGAGCGTCGCTGAGATGCCGTTCTTCTGCGGGTTGCCGTGCGGAACCGCACATGTCGTCGCGGCGTCGCCAAGGCTGACGGTCGCGGTCGTGTCGATCTCGGTCAGGTACGACGTGACGGTCGCGTCCGCGTTCGGTGCTGTGACGGTCAGAACGACGTCGGGCGTCGTGAGTGTGCCGTCATGCGCCCCCGAGATGGCGAGAGGACCGGGAGTCGACAACGTCGCGGTGTTGGCGCCGTGCGACAACGCGCCGACCTTCGTCTGCGGGGCCGTGCCGTCGTTCGGATTCCAGGTCGCGGTCGCGCCGGCAGGCGACGTTTCGATGTCGGTGATGGTGACGCTGCCGGCGCTGCTGTCGAACTCGTACTTCTGGGCGAGGTTGGCGTATTTGCTCACGCTCAATCCGCTCGCTGCCGCCGGTAAGTCGGCAGAACTGCCGGGAATGGTGATCTGATACGTCGCGCCCTGGTTCACTTGGTTCGGCACGATCGCTTGCGCGCTGATGTCTTGCGACACCGAAACGTGCAAGTTCAGTGACGAGATGAACGCGTCGCACGTGACACCACGGAACAGGATCTGATCGCCATTCGTGGTTCCGGCGCCGCTTGCGCTTACCGCCATCGTCACGATCGATCCGAGACCGATCAACGTCGCGAGGCTTGCGACGATCGCCGCCCGCCTACGACCGCGACCGGAGAAAAAACGCTGAATCCCAGCCCGCTCCATAACGCCCAACCCCGTTTCCCCACGACCCGCGAGGTTCGCAAGTCATCTGACGCCCCGTACAACTGGACGCAAGATAGACGAGAGGTTCAGAAGGGGTCAACGTTCACATTGGCAGGAATTCACACCAGGCGACGCCGCCTCCGTAAGGCCAAACCCACACCGATCAGGGACAACGCCAACACGAGCAACGGCAGCATCGTCGAGCCCGTGAACGGAAGCGTTCCCGAGCCCCGACCGGGTGCCGAACTTGTGCTCAATGCAGCAACCGTAGGATCGGAGCCGTTCCGAAGGGAGAGCGATGGCGCTTGACGTAGAGGCCAAGGCCGAAGGCACGGCCAACAACGGCGACGTGATCGTGACCGAGCACCTCACCAAGGTGTTCGCGGGCCGGGGCGGCGAGGTGCGAGCCGTCGACGATCTCAACCTCGCCGTGCACCGCGGCGAAGTGTTCGGTCTGCTCGGTCCCAACGGCGCCGGCAAGACCACCACCGTCGGCATGCTGACGACGCGCGTGATCCCAACGTCGGGCCGCGCATCGGTCGGCGGCATCGACGTCATTGCGCAGCCGGCGGTTGCGAAACAAGTGATCGGTGTCGTGTCGCAAACGAACACGCTCGACCGCGCGCTCGACGTCGCCGAGAACCTCTACTACCACGGTCGCTACTTCGGAATGAGCGCGCGCGACGCGCACCAGCGTACCGACGAGCTCCTCAAGCAGTTCCGTCTCTCCGACCGCAGCCGCGCCGACGTTGCCGAGCTCTCGGGCGGTATGGCGCAGCGCCTGATGGTTGCCCGGGCGATCATGCACGAACCCGCGGTGTTGTTCCTCGACGAACCGACGTCGGGTCTCGACCCGCAAAGCCGCCTCGCGTTGTGGGACGTCGTCGGCGAGCTGCACGCGAACGGTCAGACGATCGTGCTCACCACGCACTACATGGAAGAGGCCGACCAGTTGTGCGAGCGCGTCGCGATCGTCGACCACGGGCGCCTGCTCGCACTCGACACGCCGGCCGGACTCAAGCGGTCGGTCGGTGTCGACACCGAGTTCCGCATTCAAGCATCCGGCGACTTGAGCGTGCTGGCCCGCGAGCTCGAGCAGGTTCCGGGCATCGAGAGCGCGCGTGTTGTCGACGAGACCGTGTTCGCGTACGTCGGCTCCGACGGGCCGAAACTTCCGCAGATCATCGATCTCGCGGAAACGCACGGCTTCACCGTGAGCGACGTCGGCGTGAAGGAAACCACGTTGGAAAGCGTCTTTATCAAGCTGACCGGAAGGGAGCTGCGCGAATAATGGCTGCCATCACTGTCACTACGTCAACCCGAACCTCGTCGCGGAACGCATTCCTCGCGCTGTTGTTGCGCGACCTCGCGGTGCTCAAGAAGGAATTCAAGATGTTCCTCGGGCGCACCGTGATGCAGCCGCTGTTGCTCATCTTCGTGTTCACGTATGTGTTCCCGAAGATCGGGCAAGGCATCGGCGGCGTCCGTGGCGCCGCCAACTTCTCGACGTTGCTCGTTGGTGGCGTCATCGCGAGCGCAATGATCTTCCAAGGCGTGCAAGCGGTGTCGCTCCCGCTCGTGCAGGACTTCGGTTACACGCGTGAGATCGAAGACCGCGTGCTCGCACCGATGCCCGTGTGGGCGGTCGCGATGGAAAAGGTCGCGTCGGGCGCGATCCAAGCCATCATCGCCGCGCTGGTGGTGTTTCCGCTGGCCCGGTTCATCCCCGCCACGCCGGTACACATGAACGTGCACTGGCTCTTCCTCATCACGCTCTTGCCGCTGGCGGCGGTGATGAGCGCAGCGATGGGTCTCACCATCGGCACGCGCGTCGAGCCACGCCAAGTGCCGCTGATCTTCAGCTTGCTCGTGATCCCGATGACGTTCCTCGGCGCGGTCTACTACCCGTGGCAAAGCCTGACGCCGTTGCCGTGGTTGAAGTGGTTGGTCCTCATCAACCCGCTCATCTACATGAGCGAAGGAATGCGCATGTCGTTGACCAACGGCGTGCCGCACATGTCGGCATGGGCCATCTACGGCGCGCTGATCGGGTTCACGATCGTCTTCTTGCGGTTCGGGATCGCCGGCTTCAAACGACGCGTGCTCACGTAAGCGCGGCGCGCAAGCGCGACGCGTACTCCTCGGCTTCGTCGTCGCTCGCGTACTTGGTACGCGGCCAGAAGAAGCCGCGGAGGCCGTCGCCTTTCGTGCGCGGCACCACGTGCACGTGCAGGTGCGGGACGGCTTGGCTCACGATGTTGTTCTCCGACACCCACGAACCTTGTGCGCCCAGACCGGCGACGACCGCCGCTGCGCAACGAGCGACGGTGCCGAAGAGGGGGGTGAGCAACTCGTGCGGGAGATCCGGCAGCGTGACGACGTGTTGACGGGGCACGACGAGCACATGGCCTTTGAACACGGGCCGAATGTCGAGGAACGCGAAGACGTCGGGCTCGTCGAGTACGACGAATGCGGGCGCGTCACCGGCGACGATTGCGCAGAAAAGGCAACCGTCGCCGGGCACGAGCGACTTACGCGGCGACCTGCTGCCCCACCGCGTAGCGGTAGAGGAACGCAACCGCGACGTACGCGATGGGCTCGGTCACCAACAAACCAACGCCGCAGGCGATCGCGCCGAGCGCGCCGACGATGACGGCGAGCAGCACCGGGAACGCGAGCCCCTTCGACCTCGTAGCTTCGAGCGAGGCGCTGAACGCGTCGCCCAAGCTCATGCGGCCGTCGAGGAAATAGAACGGCGCGAGCCCGAGGAACGCGATCACGAGCAGGCCGGGAATGATGCAGAGCGCGAGGCCGAACCCGAGCAGCAACCCGAAAACGAGCGAGAAGACAATCCACTCGCCCCAACGGTCGTAGGTGAACGCCTTGCCGATGTCGGCAGGTTCGCCGGCCGTGATCTGCAATGCGACCCGGAAAATGCCGATACCGGCCATCGCCGCGATCACGAAACCAATCGCTTCGAAGATCAACCGGAGAACGAAGCTCTTGAACGCAGCCGACGCGATGATCGAAAACAAGATGTTCGCGACGAACGGGATCAGGACCGCGATGATCAGCGGCCCCACGTTGGTCTGGAACTTCTTCCACCCGTACGACAACGCCGCACCCACGTCGGGGCTACTCGCCGGCGGCGGCGACCCGAACTGTGAGGGGGGCGGGGGCGGGGGCGGCGGTACATCGGACACGGGTACACCTCCGGTGGCAGAAAACCGACGCTAATCGTCAGAAGGAGAGATCGGGCGGATCTCACCTTTTCTGAACGCACTCGGAGGGCGCGGACTACTCCCCGGACGGCAAGGCCGGCTCGTCGGGCGACGCGTATGGACGCTGCCGCGTCGGCGCGAACTCCCGCTTCCACACCAACACGCGGCGGCGGAAGTAGCAGACCTCTTCGCCGCGTTGGTTGAAGCCACGCGACTCGACCGCCACGATCCCGCGGTCGGGTTTGCTCTGCGACTCCCGCTTCTCGAGAACCTTGGTCTCTGCATAGATCGTGTCGCCGTGGTAGGTCGGCATCTTGTGCTGAAGCGACTCGACTTCGAGGTTCGCGATGGCGGCGCCGCTGACGTCGGGCACCGACATCCCGAGCACGAGCGAGTAGACGAGGTTGCCGACAACGACGTTCTTTCCCTGCGGCGTCTGCGTCTCGGCGAACCACGCGTCGGTGTGCAACGGGTGATGGTTCTCCGTGATCATGCAAAACAGGTGGTCGTCGTATTCGGTGATGGTCTTGCCCGGCCAGTGCTTGTAGATGTCGCCGGGCTCGAAGTCCTCGAAGTAGCGGCCGAACGGGCGCTCGTGAACGGTCATGCACAAACCGTATAGCGCACACGTTCCAAGTCTCCTATGACCCGCGTTTGGACGGTTTCCGTCGCCAGGCGACGACATCCGTCCAAACGGTGTGGTTATTCGGCAGCGCGCGCCAACAAGCCCCGTGCGATCACGAGCCGCTGGATCTCGTTCGTGCCCTCACCGATGATCATCAGCGGCGCGTCGCGGTAATAACGCTCGACCGGCAGTTCGGTCGTGTACCCGACACCGCCGTGGATCCGCATGGCGTCGGTCGCAATTTCATAGGCCGCTTCGCTCGCAAAGAGTTTCGCCATGCCGGCTTCGACGTCGGCGCGCTCCCCTGCTTGCTTGCGTTCGGCCGCCGACTTCGCCAGCAACCGTGCCGCCTCGAGCTTCGTCGCCATGTCGGCGAGCTTCATCTGGATGGCTTGGTGCTCGCCGATCGGCTTGCCCATCGTCCGGCGTTCGCGCGCATAAGAAATTGCGGCATCGAACGCGGCCCGTGCCAACCCCACCGCGCGCGCCGCGATGTTGATACGGCCGACTTCCAACGCGCCGAGGATGTAGCCGAGGCCGCGCCCCGGATCACCGAGCAGCGCGTCGGCGGGAACGCGGTGACCGTCGTATTGCATTTCGACGGTTTCGATGCCCTTGTAGCCGAGCTTGCCGATGTTGCGGCTCACCGTGATGCCACCGAACTTCGGTCCCGGTTCCTTTTCGACGATGAACGCCGAGATGCCCTCGTCGGTGCGCGCCGCCAGCGCGACGATGCCGGCGCGCTCACCGTTCGTCACCCACATCTTCGTGCCGGTAATGACGTATTCGTCGCCGTCGCGCTCGGCGCGGCACGAAATGTTGCGGGTGTCGCTGCCCGCGTCGGCCTCCGAGAGCGACAAGCAGCCGCGGAGTTCGCCGGTCGCCATACGCGGGAGCCAGCGTTGCTTTTGCTCCTCGGTGCCGTGGTGCACGATCAAATGGGCGGCAATCGTGTGCGTGTTGACGACACCCGAGAGTGACATCCAGCCGTACGCGAGCTCCTCGACGACACCGATGTAGGTGAGGAGGTCGAGCCCCAGGCCCCCGTACGCCTCCGGGATCGTGATCCCGAACAGGCCGAGTTGCTTCATTTGCTCCACGATTTCGTCCGGGTACGCGTCGGCGTGTTCCTTCTCGGACGCAACGGGGATCACCTCACGCGCAATAAAGCGTCGAACGGTTTCGACGAGCGCAGCGCGGGTCTCGGCATCGGTCGGGGCAGCGGTCTGAGCCATAGTGCGGAGCCTACGAGGCTGCTTGCGTGCCGCGCCCGGGCGGACGATCACCCGGACACTACGATGATCGCTCGATTCCGCGATGGCTGAACAGAACAACGACGAAGCCTCCACAGATGGGGCACAGAGCCGTCGCGGACGACTCGCGGCGCGCCGTCGGCACCGGTCGCGCATGGTCGTGGGCACGACCATGGCAGCGATCGTCGTCGTCGTGGGCGCGGGCGTCGCGACCTACGCCCTCGCGAACAAACCGGCGGGTGCGAAGCCGGCCGCGTCCGGGGTTCAGAGCCCGCCCACTGCCGACAACCAGCCTGCGGTCGTGGGCGACGTCGACGCGGCCGATCCGCCGCGCGCGCTGACGCACGCGGCACCGTTGAAGCTCTGGATCGGCGGCGATTCGCTCGCGGGCTCGTTCGGCCCCGCGCTCGGCGACACGCTCGGCGCGACCGGCGTTGTCCAGACGCAAATCGATTACAAGGTGTCGAGCGGGCTCTCCAGCAACGACATTCGCGACTGGTATACGCACGCGACACAACAGATGCTCATCGCGAATCCCGAAGCAGTCGTGTTCATCATCGGCGCGAACGACACGCCGATCGTGAGCAGTCTCGACGCGAACCGCGACGGCGTTCCCGACTGGACGGTCGACTACCGGGCGAAGGTCGATCGGATGATGGATCTCCTCGTGGGCACGAACCATCGCCCCGTGATTTGGCTCGGGCCGCCGACGTTGGGCACGCAAAACCTGAACACCGGCGCCATCGCGATCGACCAACTCATGCGCGAAGAAGCCGCCAAGCGTCCCGACATCACGTATATCGACACGTACAAGTTGTTCCAGGCGCCCGACGGCACGTATTCGCGCACGATCACCGACGACACCGGCAAACTGATTCAGGCGCGCATCGCCGACGGCGTGCACTTCACCGAAGACGGCGCGCAGTATCTGGCCCGCGCGGTGTTCAAGGTGCTCGACACCCATTGGAAGATCGCGAAGCAGGCCGACACGACGCAGCCGATCGGCTGGACGCTCGCCGACGGCAGCGGCGAACTGGTTCCGGGCTTCTCGACCGCGCCGCGCTCGCGCTACCACTCGTACAGCAACGGCTACGGCAGCGGAAACGGCAGCTCGCATTCAACGACGCAGTACACGTCACCGCCCGCTACATACAGCGGCGGTGGTCCGACCGGTGTGACGTCGCCGCCGCAAACAAACCCGCCTGCGACAACTCCGGTAACGCAGCACCACGATCCTCCGCCCACGACGCCGCCCGTTACCTGACGACCCGGCGAAATACGAGCGCGGTCGGTAGGTTGGCGGGATGGACGATCAGTTGCGCGCCGCGTCCGAGGCCAGTGAATTGTCGCGAACGGCGGTCGATGCCGCCGCCGCGCACCTGGCATCGCTGTCGGCAGTCGACGGCAAGATCTCGGTCGCGAAACTCGACGAGCATCAGGTGCTCGCGTACGACATCGCCCACGCCGCCGCCGCGGCCGAGGCGTCGCGGGTCATGTGCCGCTACGGCGAATACGGCGAGGTCGAGTCGATGCTCGCGCGGGCCTACGTGGCCGACGCGTTCGCCGACGTCGTGTCCCGCTTGATCGGACGCGACGCCGTCTGGAATGTCGACCCGGCCGTGCTCGCACCGGCAGCTCCCTTCGTCAGCGCGCATCGGTCGCCCGAATTCCTCGCATCGGTCGCCGACGCGTGTGTGAAGCACGGGAGCGGGCCGACGCACCTCTCGGACGACTTCGAGCTCGTCGCTGACACGTTCCGGCGCTTCGCCGAAGACAAGATTCGTCCGGTCGCCGAGCACGTGCACCGCACCAACGCCGACGTGCCCGAAGCGGTGATCTCGGGGCTCGCGGAACTCGGCGGGTTCGGGCTGTCGGTTCCCGAGGAATACGACGGCTACGCGACCGGTGATGCCAGCGACTACATGGGCATGGTCGTCGCGACCGAAGAACTGTCGCGCGGCTCGCTTGGTATCGGCGGCTCGCTGGTGACGCGGCCGGAGATCCTCACGCGCGCGCTCGTCGCGGGCGGGACGGAAGCACAGAAGCAAACGTGGTTGCCGCGCATCGCAAGCGGTGAGTTGATGGTCGGCATCATGGTGACCGAACCCGACTACGGCAGCGATGTCGCGGGCGTCAAGGTCACCGCGACGCGGACCGACGGCGGTTGGCTCGTCAACGGCGTCAAGACCTGGGCCACGTTCGCCGGACGCGCCAACGTGTTGATGCTGCTGGCGCGCACCGATCCGGACCGTTCGCAGGGTCACCGCGGACTCTCGGTGTTGATCGCCGAGAAGCCGCAAGCCGAAGGCCACGCGTTCGCGTTCGACGACGGCCGCGGCGGGAAAATGGAAGGCCGCGCGATCGACACGATCGGTTACCGCGGCATGCACTCGTACGAAGTCGCGTTCGACAACTGGTTCGTTCCGGCCGACAACCTCATCGGCGGCGATGCGGGTGTCGGCCGCGGGTTCTACTTGCAGATGGCGGGCTTCGAGAACGGCCGGTTGCAAACTGCGGCGCGCGCGGTGGGTCTGATGCAAGCCGCGTTCGAGGCCGGCCTCGCGTACGCGCAGGACCGCAAGGTGTTCGGCCAATCGGTGTTCGACTACCAGCTGTCGAAGGTAAAGCTCGCTCGCATGGCCGCGTTGATTCAGGCCGGGCGCCAGTTCAGCTACGACGTCGCCGAGAAGATGGCAAACGGCGAAGGCACGCTCGAAGCGTCGATGGTGAAGGCGTACGTGTGCCGGGCGGCCGAGTGGGTCACGCGCGAAGCCATGCAGCTGCACGGCGGCATGGGCTACGCCGAAGAGTTCCCCGTCTCGCGCTACTTCGTCGACGCGCGTGTGCTCTCGATCTTCGAAGGCGCCGACGAAACGCTGTGCCTGCGCGTGATTGCGCGGCGGCTCGCCGAACTCGCGCTCAGTCGTTAGGGAATCGTCTTATCGGGGCCCAGCTCCGAAACTGACGGCACCGGCGGCGCGCCGGCCGGCGCGAGCACTTCGAAGTCCGAGAACGTGCACGACGCGGTCGTGTTGTCGCCCGTGCCACACTCGGCCCCGACCGAGCCGGCTGGAAGTGGAGTCGGATCGACGATCCCTCCGACGAACGCACCGTCTTCTCTGAGCGCGACGACAAACTTGGAGCCGCTCGCATAACAGTCGAGACGCAACCGATGCACTTCGCCGGGAACCAGCGTTCCGCCAATGTTCGACTCCGCATACACCGAATAGCGGCCTGCGTCATAGCGAACGAACTGCAGATCGCGATCGCCGAGCGCCGCCTCATAGCCGGAGAAGTTGTCGGTTCCGCCGGACGTATGGCATTCGATGATGAGACTCGGTTGCGGACCCTTCGCCGAGTCAAGGCGCCCCTTGACCTGAACAGCGGTGTCGGTGAGGTTCGTCAGCTCCTTGTGGAAGTTGGCCGTATCGCCGCAGGACAGATTCGCGACCTCGGTCGCGATTTTGTATCCGGAAGAAGTGATCGCCTGTTTGCACTGACTGCCGCCGGCACCAACCCGCCACGGAGTCGCCGGGTCGGTCATCGAGTCCTGCCAGAGCACCGTGTTGATCGCGTCAACCGGGCCCGGAACGGTCGTACTCGCCGCGGGTGGTTGATTACCGTGCGCCGTCGTTGTCGTCGTTGATCCTCCGACCGTCACCGTGTCCGAATGGTTGTGCCGAATCGCGATCACGATCCCGATCACTGCCACGACCGCAAGCGCGGCCGCTGCGAACAGTGCGGGACGGCGCGCTCGCGACGACTTGCCCCCAAGCTGTTCCGCAAGCGCGTCGACGTCGCGCGACCAACTGCTCGCGGTGACCTCGAACGCTTCGCGCCGCGCGAGAGCGCGCAGGTCGTCCGGCAATTTCGCCTCGGTTGGCATCGTTGCGCCGCCAACGAGAACCGGAATCACCCGCAGATCGGGCCGGACGAGCGAATGCGCAACCTCGCGTCGGACCCAATCCTGGTCGTCATCGAGGCGCCGTGTGCCGTCCCCACTGCGGACGCTGGTCCACGTGGGGTCGATGACGACGAGAACGACGCGACAACGTGCGATCGCGGCATCGAGCGCTTCGACGAAATCGACACCGGGCGTGAGCTTCTCGACGTCCATGAAGAGATCGACGCGTCGCCCGAGCCGGGCATGCAACGAGTCGTAGAGCCGACCCGCGTACGCGGCGCCATCGGCCCGCCGGTACGAAAGAAAGACGCCGTTTCGGTGCTGCCGCGTAGCCACCAGATCCCCCGCTCGTTGTGGGTCAGAGTGTGGCAGGTATTACCAGCACCCGGCCAGCGCGTGATCGCGCGGCGACTCGCCGAAATCGCACTCAGTTCGCAGTCTTCACACTGAAGTTCGTGAACGTGCAGTTGGCGGTCGTGCTGTCACCCGTGCCGCAACGCACGCCAACCCCTGTACCGGCGGTCAACGGATTCGGATCGAGCGTTGCTCCGATCAGATTGCCGTCGACGAAAAAGGCAAGCACCAGGCCTTGCGGGCTGCCGTAGCACTGAAGCTCGAGCTGATTCGTGTCGCCGATGTGCAGGATCGGTTGGTCGATCTTCGAGTCTGCGAGGTACTTGAAGACGCCGTTGTCGTAGCGCATGAACCCCACGAAATGGCGCCCGTACTGCGCGGCATACCCGGTCGTGCGCCCGTCTTGCACCATCACTTTGCACTCGAGGTCGATCGTCGGCGCCAACCCGATCGCGGAGTCGAGATGACTCTGCACGCTGACCGACGTGTCATGCGGAAGAACAAGGGCAGGGATGAACGGCGGCGGCTCCGAACACGCGACATCTTCTTCGAGAACGTCGATGTGTAGGCCGAGAAAGTCTTTCGTTCGAGTGCACGCGTTGTTGTCGGTGAGCAACCAGGTGGTCTGCGGGTTGGTCATCGAGTCGTAAAACGCCGGCGCGAACGTCGGGGGCGGAGCCGCCGGCGTCAGCGAGACCGGTGGCACTGCGTTCCCGTTGGTTGTCGTCGTCACGGTTGTCGTCGGCGTGGTCGTCGGCGTGGTCGAGTTCCCCGAACCGCCGGAGTTCGTCACAATCAACGCGACAACGATTCCCGCGACGACGAGCACCGCCGCGGTTGTCAGCAGCGCGACGCGCGGAGAACGAGGCGGCTTGCCCGCGATCTGTTCGGCCAGCGCCGCAACGTCGCGCGACCAGCCCGACGTTGTGATCTCGAATGCTTCTCGCCGAGCCAAGCCGCGCAGGTCGTCGGGCAATTCCGACTCGGTCGGCATCCGTGCGCCGCCGACGAGAACGGGAACAACGCGGCAGATCTGCCCGCGCGAGTGAATGCGAGACCTCCCGGCGCACCCAGTCCTGGGGGTCGTCGAGGCGGCGCGTGCCGTCGTCGGCGCGGGCGTCGGTCCACGTCGGGTCGATGACCACGAGCACCACCCGGCAGCGCGCGATCGCGGCGTCGAGCGCCTGGACGAAATCGATACCCGGCGACAGTTTCTCGACGTCCATGAAGAGGTCGGCGCGCCGCCCGAGTTGGTGATGCATTGAGTCGTACAAGCGCCCGGCGTACGCGCCACCATCGGCTCGCCGGTACGAAATGAAGATGCCGTTTGGGTGCTGACGCGAAGCCACCAGTTCCCCCGCTTGCTTCCGTTCAGAGTGTTGCAGGGATGAAAGGCTCCCGGCCAGCGTGCCAAACTGCGGGGCAACCCCTGGCTTTCCCGAACGGAGCCACGCCGCCATGACGATTCAGATTTTCAGGAACGCTCGCGACCTCGAGACGTTCGAACCGGGCACCGTCGTGTTCCAACAAGGTGACCCAGGTGACGCCATGTTCGCCGTGGTTGAGGGCGAGGTTTCGATCGCGCGCGACGGCACGGTCATCGAGAAGCTCGTGCAGGGCGACATCTTCGGTGAGTTGGCGCTCGTCGACGACAGTGCGCGCGGGGCGACGGCAACTGCGACCGCGCCGTCGAAGCTGGCGCGGGTCGACAAGCAGCACTTCACGTTCTTGGTGCAAGAGCACCCGACGTTCGCGCTGCAAGTCATGGCCGTGATGGCCGGCCGCTTGCGCGACGCCAACCAGCGTTCCGCCCAGTAGTTACTTCGCGCTGCGGCGCAGCCCGGCGCGTTCGCCGCGGCTGACAAGCTTGATCGCGACCTTGCGCGACGCCTCGTCGATCATCTCGTCGCCGAACATGACCGCGCCCTTGCGGTCGCCTTCGGTCGTGGCTTTCTCGTAGGCCTCGAGGATGTCGCACGCGTGGTCGAACTGTTCTTGGCTGACGCCGAACACTTCGTTCAGGATCGTGACCTGGTCGGGGTGCAGCGCCCACTTGCCGTCGTAACCGAGGATCTGCGCGCGCTGGCAGAACTTGCGGAAGCCTTCGGGATCGCGCACCTTCACGTACGGCCCGTCGATCACTTGCAAGCCGTTGGCGCGGCCCGCCATGAGAATCTTCACGAACACGTAGTGGAAGTAGTCGCCCGGGTACTCGGGAATGTCGAGGCCGCCTGCGAGTGACGGCATCTCCATCGACGCCGACATGTCGACCGGGCCGAGGATGATCGTCTCCAAACGGTCGCTTGCCGCGCAGATCTCTTCGACGTTGATGAGGCCGCGCGCGGTTTCGATCTGCGCTTCGATGCCGACGCGGCTTTGACGACCGGTCGTCTTCTCGATCTGCGTGAGCAACATGTCGAGCGCTTGCACGTCGCCCGCGTTCTGCACCTTCGGCAACATCAATTCGTCGAGCCGTTCGCCCGCGCCTTCGACGACTTCGATGACGTCGCGGTACGTCCACTCGGTGTCCCACGCGTTCACGCGCACGCACAGGACGGTGTCGCCCCAGTCGAGTTCGTTGATCGCTTTCACGACCTTGCCGCGTGCCGCCGGCTTTTCGAGCGGCGCGACCGCGTCTTCGAGGTCGAGGAAGACCATGTCGGCGCCGAGGCCGGGCGCCTTCGCGAGCATCTTCTCGCTGGAGCCGGGCACCGAGAGGCACGAACGGCGGGGCAGGGTGCGTGAGCGTTCCGACATGCCCACAAGCGTAAAGGCTGCCGGGGAGGTCGATCGAACTGCGCCCGATAGCGTCAGTACGTGGCTGAACTCGACGAACTCGTCGCGGCAATCGAGGCGGAATACGACCGCACGGATGGGTTTATCGGTCAGCTCTTCGAAGGACGGTTCGACGACACGGCGCGAAAGCGGTTTTTGCGGACGCTCGAGGCAATCGACTCGGGAACGGGCCCGACGATCAGCCGCCGCCTCGCAACGGCGTTGTGGTCGCTCCCTCTGCTGATCCTTTGGAACACGGAGAAATTCGACGGCGAGGCAAACTACTTGCTCGGGGTGACGCGCAACATCACCTTTGACGAACTGGAACGCATACTCGGCCCGCATCCATGAATCGTCATGGGTAGCGTGCACGCATGACCACGCTTGACGAGATCGCCGATGGCATCTGGGTGTGGATCCAACCCGGCGGCGAGTCGGGCGTCTCGAACGCCGGCGTGATCGCCGACGAAGACGGGCTGACCGTCATCGACACGCTGATGGTCCCGTCGCAGTGGGAGCCGTTCGCGGAAGCGGTCGCCAAGCTGCGCGCACCGGTGCGGCGGCTCCTACTGACGCACGCCCACATCGATCATGTCGGTGGCACGAAAGCGTTTCTCAACGCGGCAGTGCTCGGTTCGCCGCAGACGAGCACGCTGCTCGACGGCGAGATGCCTTTGGCCGCGTACAAAGCGTTCATGCCCGCGTTCGACAACGAGTTCGACGCACTCGCCGAGCTGGGTACGCGCAAAGTCACGCACCTGGTTACCGACGCCGCGCAGCTGACGCCGCGCATCGAGGTCTTGCCCGCATCGGGTCATACCGAAGGCGACTTGATGGCACTCGTCGCCGATTGCGACGTGTTGTTCGCCGGCGACCTGTGTTTCTTCGGCGTGACGCCGCTCGCGTTCCAAGGCAATCCGAAGATCTGGGCCGACGTGCTCGACGCGGTCGCCGAACTCGCAGAACGGATCGTTCCCGGTCACGGACCGGTTGGCGGTGAAACCGAAGTGCGCGAGCTGCAGCAGTACTTGCGCTATTGCGTCGAGGGGTCGATCCCGCCCGGACCGTGGGACGCGTGGCCCGAGCGCGTTCCGCGCGACGCAATCAACATCGAACGCGCGCAGCTGCTCGAAGAAGGCCGCGACGAGATCCCGCCCGCGATGCTGCGAGCCCTCGGCGCCTGAGCCTTCTCGCATTCTGGGGTCGTTTCTCGATGCATAGCGCGGAGAAGCGACACCAAAACGTGCTCTATTCGTCCATAGGGGTGCGCTCGCGTTGGGTTTCGATCAAGCCGACGGTGCTCGTCAGCATCAGCGCGACGGTCGCGGCCAGCAACGTCGTCGGCAACAACCGGAACCCGCCCATCTCGGTGACGCACAACGTCGAACCGAGCAACGTCTTCGTCACGCCGACGTTCGTCGCCGCCATGAACGCCGCGCACATCACGCCGACGCTCGCGCTACTGAACGCGTGATGCGTGAGCTGCCCGAGCGCGGCCCCCATGAAGAACAACGGGATGATGAAGCCGCCCGGAAAACCTGAAGACACCGTTACCGACGTTCCGAGCATCTTGGCGATGATCGCAGTCGCGAGCACGCCCACACTGATGCCCGAACCGACCAGCAACACGTGACCGGTCTGTGCTTCGCCGAACGTCAACGCGTACGTCGACCACAACCCGAGCGTCGCGAGCACGACGCCGCCGACGACGGGCCGCACCATCGGCGAAATCCGTGCGAAGACCCGCCGCAGCCCCAACACCGTAAACGTGAACGTGACCGCGACGAGCGCACCGACCACTCCTGCGCCGAGCGCCCATAACAAGTCGACTGCGTGCAGCTTGTCGATGCCGGGGATCTGCCACACCGGCGTGAGCCCGTTGCCGCGTCGCGACGACATAACACGCGTAGCCCGACAACGAACCGACGATCGACGGCACCAACGCCTCGTGGTACTCCATGCCTTCGCGGTGCAGGATCTCCAGCGCGAACAACGCCGATCCGACGGGCGCGCCGAACAGCAGCGCGAACGCGGCGGCCATGCCCGCGATCGTGATGCTGCCGCGTTTCGACGACCGTGAGCCGTTGCCGGCGCGCGAACCACGACGCCAGCGTTCCGCACGTCGTCACCAACGGCGCCTCGGGGCCGGCCGCCGCGCCCGCCGAGATCGTGACCACCGACATCGGCACGAGCGACCGCAACTCGCGCACGCTTTCCATACCGCCCGAAACGTGGATGTTGTCGACGAGCAGTTCCACATCGCCCGGCTTGCCGAGCACGCGCGTCACGACAACGACCACAACACCGGCGAGCGTCAACGTCAGAAACGGGACGGCCACGTTGTAGTGATCGGGCCACAACACGTGCTGCAACAAGTGAATCGCGAGCAGGTACAGCGAGCCGACGATGCCGCTCGCGAGGCCGACGCAAACCGTGGCCAAAAGAAACGCGGGCGTCATCCCGAGCACGCGCCGATCGAACAACATATCGTAGTACGATATACCTGTGCCGAGCGATGCCGAATATCGACGCCTGCTCGAGTTCCGCACGAACCTGCGCCAGTTTCTTCACTGGAGCGAACAGCAGGCCCACGCGGCCGGGCTCACACCAGCGCAACACCAACTCCTGCTGGCGATCCGTGGTCACGACGATCAGCGCGGCCCGACGATTCGCGACGTCGCCGAGTCGCTGCTGCTCCGGCACAACAGCGCAGTCGGCCTCGTCGACCGCGCGGTCGACGCCGGTCTGATCACGCGCCACGTCGACGCCGACGATCTTCGGGTTGTTCGTCTACGACTGACGACCGCGGGCGCGCGCAAACTCCGCTGCGTTGAGCGAAGTGCACCTCGAAGAACTCCGCCGGCTCGCCCCGTCGATACGCGCGCTGCGTTAGCTCAAGCGGTCCTTCAAAAACCCAATCGTCTTGCGCCACGCTGCGGCCGTCGCGTCGGGGTCGTGCGTACCCAACGCGTTCTCTTCGTTCGCGAATGCGTGTCCGGTTCCCGGGTGGATCTCGAACTCGACGTCCTTGCCCATGTCGCGCAGTTCCTCTTCGAGATCGCGGATGGCGGACGCCGGAAAGAACGTGTCGTCGCCCGCGAAGTGACCGCGCACGGGCGCGGTCAGGCCCGACCAGTCGGGCGCGTTTTCACCCAGCGGCGCCCCGTAATACGGCACGACCGCGCCCACCTTCTTGCCCGCCTGCGCCCCGATCACGAGTGCGAGCATGCCGCCCATGCAGAAACCGACGACGCCGATGTGGTTGTTCTGCACGTTTGGCAGACCCCGCAGGTAGTCGATCGCACCTTCCATGTCGCGCGCGGCCCGGTCCATCGGCAACGTCGACATCAACTTGGCGGCCTTGTCCATCTCCTCGTGCTCGCGCGATGTCGCCGTGATACAGGTCGGGCGCAAGCGCCACGAAGCCCTGTTCCGCAAGCCGATCGCAGACGTTCTTGATCTGCGGAACGAGCCCCCACCATTCCTGAACAACCATCACGCCCAGTCCGGATTGCGATTCGGGAAGGGCGAGATAGCCCTGCGCGGTGCTTCCGTTGCTTGCAAATTCGACGATGTCACCCATGGCGCCGGAGCCTAAGCAAATGACACCAACCGCGCTAGCGTGCGACCGCCATGGCCAAGAACCCCGACCCGCGGATGTCGATCACGAGCTACACCGGCGTGACCCGAACGCTCGACGACTGGGCGACGGTGTTCAACCTCGCGTTGATCGTGCTGCCCGACCGTCCCGAGGCCTCGAACTTCTTGCCGGTCGTCGAACGCATCTTCGCGACGTTCGGCGAAAGCGACGTGCGCACGATCATCTGCGTGCCGGCCACGACCGCGATCACGAAGCGAATCCTCGGCTCGCTCGTCGACGAATACCTCGTGTGGTGCGATCCCGATCGCGCGTTGGTCGCGGGCCTCGGCCTCGAACGGCTGCCCGCGTTCGTGCATCTCCGCCAAGACACTTCGCTCGTCACCGCGGCCCAAGGTTGGAGCCCAACCGAATGGCAGCGGGTCGCCGACCAGATCGCGAAGCACGAGCACTGGAGCTCGCCGATCGTCACCGGGCCCGGCGATCCGGCCCCGACACCCGGCTGGCCGGTGGCCGTCTAGCGGGTCGCACCCACCGGATTTCACGTCCGGTTTGCCCCAATCCGACTGCATGACCAGGGCTGATGGGGACGATGTGACAGTTGTGGTGCCTACGCCTATAGGGTTTCCCCCCATGCCCCGGCGGAGTGAACTACCCCACCGGAGTGCCACGCCGAGGCGGCGCAGGCACTTGACCCTGGCTTGCGCCGCTGGCCTCGCTCTCGCCTCGATGGCGTTTGTCGTGCCGGCACAAGGCGCCTCGCCGCAGGCCGACCTCGCCGCCAAGACAGCACAAGCGAAGGCACTCCAGGCCAAGATCGATGCGGCCAACAACAAGGCCGACGCCCTCGACGAAGAACTGGTCCAAGCGCAGGACGCGGTCGCGCAAGCGAACACGCAGATCGCTTCGACCGAGCGCGGCATTGCGACTGCGCAAGCGAGCACGACGAAGCTGCGCACCCAGCTCGGCGGCCGCGCGGCCACGCTCTACATGGGCGCCGGCAACGTCGACCCGTTCCAGATCGACGCCACCGACGTGCGCGAGCTCGGATCGCGGGCGCAGTACAGCGCGGCGGCCGCGCAGCAGGACCAGAACCTGCTCGACCAGTTGCGTCTCTCCGAGGAGCAGCTCGGGATCCAGCAGAAGACGCTCGTGGCTCAGAAGTCGCAAGCGGAGTCGCATCAGAACGCCGTTGAAGCCGCGCAGAAGGACTTGCAGAGCCTGACCAAGCAACAGCAACAGTTGCTCGGACAGGTCAAGGGTCAGATGGCGACCCTCGTTACGCAAGTCCAACAGCAGCAGCAACAGGCGCAGGAAGCGGCGGCACGCGCTCGTGTGGCGACCTTCGTCGGCGGTGGCGGTGGCGGTGGCGGTGGGGGTGGCGGCCAACGCGGTGACACCGGCATCAACCCCGGTCCGCTTCCCGCACCGAGCGGTGGCGCATCGGCTGCGATTGCGTACGCGCAAGCGCAGCTCGGCAAGCCGTACATCTACGCCGGCGTCGGCCCTGCGGGCTACGACTGCTCCGGCTTGACGATGATGGCGTGGGCACAAGGCGGCGTGTCGATGGCACACGGATCGCAGTCGCAGTACGACTCGTTCCCGAAGGTGCCGATCTCGGCGCTCCAGCCGGGCGACCTCGTGTTCTTCGGGGTCTCCGGGCCGGCGAACCACCACGTTGGTCTGTACGTCGGGAACGGGACGATGATCGAGGCGCCGCACACGGGTGCGTACGTCCGGTACTCGTCGATCTACCGACCCGACCTCGTACCGATGGGATCGCGCCCGTAATTTCTGGGTCGATCGTCCGCACAGGCTACGTCCCGCGGTCGCTGCGCTGTCGTCTCCCTAACATTTCTGTTTATGACAGATGCCAAAGCTCGCTGGGACGAAGTTGGTTCGCGCTTCGCGGAGCTCGGGAGTGAACTCAAAGAGCGCTACCGCGGAAACACGATCTTCGACGATCAACAACGGCGCGACGTCGAGGACGCGTTGCGCCAAGTCGGTGATGCGCTCGACGCGGGGTTCACGACCATCGGCGATGCGATGCGCGACGCGCACATGCGCGACGAGGTGAAGCGCGCGGGTGTTGCGGTTGCCGATGCAGTGGCGGCAACGTTCTACGACGTCGCCGACGAGATCCGCCGCACCGTTCGCCGTTAACTCACCCGGTGACGCCGACTAGGGGATGACGAGCATCCCCAATTCGGCTTCGAGCTGCTGACGGGGTTTGGCGCCGAGCGCGGCCCGTTCGAGGCGACCGTTGCGGAACAGGCCGATCATCGGGATGCTCTGCACGTCGTAATCCTGCGCGATGCGCGGCTCGTTGTCGATGTTGACCTTCACGACTTTGTACGAGCCCTGGCGCATCGCTGCGATCGTTTCGACAACGGGCGACACCTGCCGGCACGGCTGGCACCACGGCGCCCAGAAGTCGACGATGACCGGGACGTCGCTCTGCAAGACCTCACGATCCCACTGTGCCGTTGTCACCGACGGCACCAACTCGACGGGATCATCGGCCACGGCCTCATCCGGCTTTTCGCCCGCGAGCACTTGCCCGAGCCACTCGCGCGCGTCGCGCAAGCTGTCGAGCGTGACTTGATGTTCCATCGCGTACTCGCGGTACACGGTCGGCACGCCCGCGGTGCGCAGCTCGCGGGCGAGATCACGGGAACCCTGGACGGGAAGCATGGGATCGTCGGTGCCATGCTGAATCAGCACCGGCACTTCCGGCGCGGTCGGTGCGAGCTCGCCGGCAACCGCGAGCGGACTCATCGCAATCACACCGGCGGGCGCGGCCTTGCCGTCGGTCACCGCGAACAGGCCGAGCGCGAGCACGAGGCCGCCGCCCTGCGAAAAGCCGGCGAAGATCGCCTCTGACCGCTCGAAACCCAGCTCGGCGCACTGTTCGTCGACGAGCGCATCGAGCTCCGCAACCGCCGCCGGGAAGCCGGCAGCCGGGTCGGCGAAGTCGTACCACATGAAGCCCTGCGTGCCCGGCGTGGGCAGCGGGCCGCGTGGCAGAACGGCCGCGAACTGGCCGTCGGCATCGAGATACGGGAGCAACGCGCCGAGGTCGCGCTCGTCGGCACCGAGTCCGTGCACGAGCAGCAACAGGCGGCGCGCGTCGGAACCTTTGACGACATTCGTGAGGAGCGCCATATTGCGGAGGCTACCCAGTCGGTCGCGGGACCGGGGTCCTCAGTTGACCGGCCGGTAACGCCTCCGAAAACGCCGGCTCGGCAGGCGGTTGTTGCTCCGCTCGATCGAGTCGTCTTTGCGCACGACGCTCACGCTGCCGTCGACTTCGAGCACCGCGCGTTGGATGTCCTTGATTTCGGTCGGCACGTCAAGCCGTGACTGCAAGACGCGCTCGACATCCTCGGGCAGCAGGTGTTCGCGTTTGAGGTTCGCTTCGACGAGATGGCCGTCTTCGATCAGCACTCGCCCTTGGCCTTCGACGAGGTGACGGAACGACGCCGACTTCGTCGTCCAGACCGACACGACGTAGTTCGCGGTGAGCAGCGTCACCGCCGACACGATGCCGCCCGCAAGCGTCGTGTTGTCGCCGACCATCGCGTTCTGCACTGCGTTCGCGACGAGCAGAATCACGACCAGATCGAACGGCTCGAGTTGGGCGAGCTCCCGCCGTCCGCCGAGCCGCAGGCCCGCCAACACGACGATGTAGATCACCAGCGAACGGCCGACGATCGACAGCCACTCCCCATGCATCGCCGATGGACGGTACGACGCCCGACGCGCGCACCGGTGGATGCTGCGCGGGCGCGCTACGTGCGCGGGTGGCGGTCGCGCCGCCGATACTGGTGCTCGGAGCCTTCCGGTTGCAACGTGTGTGCAGCCGCGACCAGCGTCAGATGCGTGAAGGCTTGCGGGAAGTTGCCGACGAGCCGCTTGGCGACCGGGTCATATTCCTCCGCGAAAAGACCGAGGTCGTTCGCGAGCGCGCACAACCGATCGAAGAGCGTGCGCGCTTCGTCGGTGCGGCCCACGAGCGCGAGCGCCTCGACGAGCCAGAAGCTGCACGGCAAGAAGACGCCTTCGGACTCACCGATCCCGTCGACGTCGCTGCGCGAGTCGTAACGCCGAACGAAACCGTCGATCGTGAGGTCGCGCTGGATCGCGTCGATCGTCGAAAGCACCCGCGGATCGGTCGGCGGCAAGAACCCGACGAGCGGAATGATCAACGTCCCGGCGTCGAGTTCGTCGTCGTCGTACGTCTGCGTGAACGCACCGAGCTTCTCGTTGTATCCGCGCGTGCACACCTCGTCGTGGATCTCGTCACGCACCGCTTCCCAGCGGTCGATCGGGCCTTCGAATCCGAGGTGTTGCATCATCGTGACCGCGCGATCGAACGCGACCCAACACATCACTTTCGAATGCGTGAAGTGGCGGCGTTCTCCGCGCACCTCCCACAGTCCCTCGTCGGGCTCCTTCCAGCGCGTTTCGAGCGTTTGGAGAAGCAACTTTTCGAGCGCCCACGCGTTGTCGCTCGGAGGAACGCCCGTGCGCGCGGACTGCCACAGCACATCGCCAACTTCGCCGTACACGTCGAGCTGTAGCTGCGCGTGGGCGGCGTTGCCGATACGGACGGGCGTCGAGTTCTCGTAGCCGTCGAGCCAGTTCAATTCGAGTTCGGTCAACCGGCGTTCGCCCGCGACGCCATACATGGTTTGCAACCGATCGGGCTCACCCGCCGCGGCCCTGATCAACCAGTCGCGCCAACGCAACGCCTCGGCGCGATAGCCGCCGATCAGGAGCGCTTCGAGGGTGAGGGTTGCGTCGCGCACCCAGCAAAACCGATAGTCCCAGTTGCGCGATCCACCGACCACTTCCGGCAACGACGTTGTCGGCGCGGCGACGATGCCCCCCGTGGGTCCGTACGTCAACGCTTCGAGCGTCAGCATCGAACGCTTGACGAGAGGGTTCCAGTCGCAGCTGAACGTGCAGCGTTTCGCCCACCGTTTCCATTGCTGGGCGGTGTGCTCGACGACGTCCTCGGGATCCGCCGTGATCGCCTTCACCTCGTTCGACGGGAACCACGCGAGTTGGAACGGCACGCGCTCGCCCGGATCGACCGTGAAGCGCGCCATCGTCGTGCGGTCGTGGCCGCTGACGTGCACCGGCGTCTTCAGTTGCAGCGCGTCCGGTCCGGCGACCGCATGCCACTGACCGTCGACGCGATGCACCCAGGGAACCACGTCGCCGTAGTCGAAACGCACGATCAGCTCCATGTGCATTTCGACCTCGCCTTCGATCCCTTCGACGATGCGTATCAGCGAAGGATGTACGTGGTCGTATGCCAGGCAGTCGATCACGCGCACTCTGCCGTCGGGCGTGGTGTGGATGGTTTCGAGCACCATCGTGTCTTCGCGATAGCTACGCGTCGTATGCGTCACGTGCGTCGGCGCAAGCATGTAGCGACCATTTTGCGGACGGCCGAGCAGCGCCGCGAAACACGCACCCGCGTCGAAGCGCGGTACGCACCACCAGTCGACCGAACCCGCACGCGAAACGAGTGCCGCGGTGTGACGATCACCCAGCAGGGCGTAATCCTCGATGGGCACATGTGCGTGCGTCGCTCGCGGCATTGGCGGGAACCTACTCGGGGAGGGAGTAGCGTCGACAACGATGTCAGCTTCTCCATCGATGTCTACCCAGGCCGTGACACCCGGTCGGCGACTCGTCGGTGTCGATGTCGGGGGGACGGGCGTAAAAGCCGCCGCGGTCGATCTCGACAACGGCATTGCCCACGGTCGCATCCGCGTGGAAACACCGCATCCGGCCACTCCTGCCGCGGTTTCCGAATCCATCGCGCAACTCGTACGCGAGTTTCCCGGCCACGAAACGATCGGTTGCACGATGCCGGCCGTCGTGCTGAACGGCATTGTCCGTACTGCCGCGCACATCGACCCGTCCTGGATCGGAACCAACGCCGCAACGGTGATCTCGCGCGCGACCGACCGGCCGTGTGTCGTGCTGAACGACGCCGACGCCGCGGGAATCGCGGAGGCGCGCTTCGGCGCGGCGCGGAACCATCGCGGCGTGGTCGCGCTGGTCACGATCGGAACCGGCGTCGGCACTGCGCTGCTCAACGACGGCGTGCTGATCCCCAACGCCGAGCTCGGTCACCTCGAAGTCGAAGGCAAGATCGGCGACGAATGGGTCTCCGACTCGACGCGTGTCGAGAAGAACCTCACGTGGAAACGCTGGACCCGACGGCTCGAGCGCTACCTCACGGCGCTGCACGCGTTGGTGTGGCCGGAACTGATTGTGATCGGCGGCGGCATCGTCAAGCACGCGGCCGAGTTCAGCGACCGGCTCGATCCCGGGTGCGAAGTTCGCATCGCCGAACTCGGCAACCTCGCCGGGATCGTCGGCGCCGCGTTGGCGGCAGAAACCCACATCCCTCTCGCAGCGAGCACAGGCGGAAACTGATCATGCAACTCGGGATCATCGGACTCGGTCGTATGGGCGCCAACATCACGCGCCGCTGCATGCGCGCCGGCATCGAATGCGTTGTCTACGACCACAACACCGCGTCGGTCGACGCGCTCCAAGGTGAAGGCGCGACGGGCGCGACCACACTCGCCGAGTTCGTCTCCGCGCTCGAACCGCCGCGCGCGGTCTGGATCATGGTGCCGGCGGGTGTCACGGAAGCGGTTCTCAACGACGTCACGCAGTCGCTCGAAGCGGGCGACATCGTCATCGACGGCGGCAACACGCACTACACCGACGACATCAAACGCGCGGCCGTCGTCGGAAAGAGTGGCATCCACTACGTCGATTGCGGCACCAGCGGCGGCGTGTTCGGTCTCGAGCGCGGCTTCTGCTTGATGATCGGCGGCGAAGACGAAGTCGTGGCCCGGCTCGATCCGGTATTCCGCGCCCTCGCGCCGGGGCTCGGCGACGTCGAACGCACGCCCGGCCGCGGCGGCGATCCCGCGCCCGAAGAACTCGGCTACTTGCACTGCGGTCCGGTTGGTGCCGGCCACTTCGTAAAGATGGTGCACAACGGCGTCGAGTACGCGCTCATGGCCGCGTACGCCGAAGGGTTGAACATCATTCATCACGCCAACGCCGGCAGCGCGTCTCGCACGCAGGACGCGGAAACCGCGCCGCTCGAGAACCCCGAGCTGTACCAGTACGACATCGACGTGCCGCGCGTCGCCGAAGTGTGGCGACGCGGCAGCGTGGTTGCGTCGTGGTTGCTCGACTTGACCGCGGCGGCGTTACAAGAGTCGCCGACGCTCGACGGGTTCAGCGGTCGCGTCAGCGATTCCGGCGAAGGGCGCTGGACAGTATCGGCCGCGATCGACGAAGGCGTGCCCGCGCCCGTGATCGCGACCGCGCTGTTCGACCGGTTCACCTCGCAGAGCCAAGGCGACTACGGCAACAAGCTCTTGTCCGCCATGCGCAAACAGTTCGGCGGCCACGACGAAAAGAAGTAGCTGTGTTTGGACGTTTCGCGCCCCTATAGGGGCAGGAACGGTCCAAACACGGTCTAGCTCTGGGGGTTGACGAGCGGGCGCCAGTAGTGGCCCGGGTCGAGGAAGCGATGCTGGCCGATGGGGCCATCGGTGCCGGCGACGTAGTCCTCGGGTGCACCCGTCTTCCACGCGTCGATAATCGGCTGCACGATCCGCCACGACCATTCCACTTCGTCGAAGCGCAAGAACGGCGTGTGCTCACCCTCGAGTACGTCGAGCAACAAACTCTCGTACGCGCTCGCCTCTTCGTCGTTCCCGGTCTTGTAGTCGGCGCGCAACATCGACTCGCGCGCTTCGAGGTCGAGCCCCGGTTGCTTCGTGCGCACGATGAGTTCCGTGCACTCCGACGGGCTCATGCGGAACACCAGCCAGTTTGGCTCCGCGTGTTCGAGTGGGGTGTGCCGGAACAGACGCGTCGGCGGTTCGCGGAAACGGTACGCCGCTTCGTGCGCGGTCGATGCGAGCCGCTTGCCCGAACGCAGCAGCACGGGAATGCCCTCCCACCGCCACGTGTCGACGTGCAGCTTCACGGCCGCGAACGTCTCGGTGCGCGACGTCGGGATCGACGCCGGGCTCGGCCCGGTATGCAATGACAGGATCGCCCTGGACGAGGCCGGCCGTGTATTGCCCACGCACGGCGTCCGTCTCAGGATCGACCTTCGCCACCGACTTCAAGACCTCGACTTTGTGGTCGCGGATCATTTCCGCCTCCCACAACGCCGGCGGTTCCATCGTCGTGAACGTCAACATCTGCGTGAGGTGGTTCTGGATCATGTCGCGCAGCGCGCCGATGCCGTCGTAGTACCGCGACCGCCCTTCGACACCGAGCGTTTCGCCGACACTGATCTGGATCTCGTCGACGTGCGCCGACTTCAACACCGGTTCGATGAAACGGTTCGCGAACCGGAACACGAGGATGTTCTGCACCGTCTCTTTGCCGAGGAAGTGGTCGATCCGGAAGATCTGGTCTTCCCGCCAGTACGTGTGCAGCTTCTCGTTGAGTTCGAGCGCGCTTTCGAGGTCGGTGCCGAACGGCTTTTCGATGACGAGCCGGCGCCAACCGTTCTCTCGTCGGCGAGCCCCGCTTTGGCGATCGTCTCCGCCGCGTCGGCGAACACGCCGGGCGGCAACGCGAGATAGAAGATCGCGGGACCGTCGAGTGCGCTGCACAGACTGCGCAGCGCCTCCACCGACAGGTCGCCGCCGTGGAACTCGATGCGGTCGATGAACTTGTCGCAGTACTTCCGGTCGACATCGGTGTCGCCGAGGAACATCGACGCGCGCAGGTTCTCGTGGAACTGCTCGGTCGTCCACTCCTGGCGCGCGTACCCGATGATGCGGAGATCGTCGAGCCGCTCGCGCTTCTCCAGCTGCAACAACGAAGGAAACAAGCAGCCGCGCCGCGAGGTCGCCCGATGCACCCAGACAACGAGCGTGGTTTGATTGCTCACCGGGTCTCCTCACTCAACGCAGGTCAGAGCAGATCGTGTCGGTCAGGCTACGGAAGGCAAGCCAACCGGGAATGATGGGCAGCCAGAACGTGGCCAGTCGGAACGCTAGAACGCCCGCGACCGCTGGTCCGCTGGCGACGCCAACCGCGGTCAGCCCGGCGATCAGCGCGGCTTCGACCGCCCCGACCTTGCCTGGTGTCGGGGCTGCCGACGCGACCGCCGAACCGCCCAGGTAGACCGACGTGACGTCGAGCCACGACGCGTTCGCATGGAACGCCGATGAACGCGAATCCGAGCGCAAGGATTTACGAACCGAGCACGAGGAACGCGCCCCCGAACATCTGCACGGCCTTCGTCGGACGTTTCACGACGGCACCCAGATCGTGCAGCGGTGCGTTCGTCGGCAACAACAGATGCTTGCGGCCGAACGACGTTTCGAGAATGATGCCAACGATCGACAGGATGACGACGCTCCCCGACGAGCAGCACCCAACCGTTCGGCAACGTCACGTGACCGAGGCCGGTGTGCTTCAGCACCGTCGCAAAGAAGACGAGGGCGACGATGTGGACGACGAAACCGACCGAGCCGTTCAGGGCGACCGCGCCGACCGCGTCGCCCTTCGACACACCGCTGCGTTGCGAGATAACGCACGTTCACGCCCATACCGCCGAGCCCGGCGGGCGTGATCTTGTTGCCGAAGCTGCTGGCCAACTGCGCGATGAACGTGCGGCCGAATGCGATGGGCGCGAGCACCGAACCCGAGAGCGAGAGCGCGGCGCCGACGAAGGTGGAGGCGGCGGCGACGATCGCGAGCACGAGCCACACCGTGTCGGCGTGCTTGAGCGCGTTCATGGTCTGCCGAACTCGCCGATCTGCGGCAGCAGCAGATAGATCGCGACGAGGAACGCGCCGAGCGTCATGATCGTGCGGGGTTTGACCCGCGCGATCTGCTCGAGCTTCACGTGCTCGACCCCGACCGCGTCGGCCGCTTGGTCGCGCAGCTCGTCGACGAAGCCGCGCTTGCGCCACAACGCTTTGCGGGTGTGATGCGACAGCGCGAGCAGCTGCAGCATCGGTAACGCGTCGGTCACCGCTTCCTTGCCAAGACCGTCGATGGCGCTCGACACGGCCTTTTCGGGACCGACCACCAGCGCAAGCGACGTCATCACCTCCGCAACGTCCTTCGCCAACGCGCGCGGGCTTGCGCCGAGCTCGGCGAAGCCGAAGTCGACGATCTACGGCTGGCTTTTCGCGTCGAGCAGCATGTTGTCGAAGAGCAGCTGGCGGTGCGCGATCCCGGCGCCCCGCAGGGCCTTCGACCTCGCGCCAGATACCGCACACCGTTGCGTCGTCGAGATTGTGCTCGCCGCCCTCGACCATCGGCCGGGCGTCGAGCTTTTCGAGCACGAGCAGCTCGGGCGTGTCGTGCTCGAACGAAACGCCGAGGGGCCGCGCCGTGTGCACGCCGCCCGCCATGGCGAACGACGCCGCGAGCGCTTCATGCTCGACGTGTTGCCGCGGGCTCGCGAGCACCGCCTCGTCTTCCACGTGCCGGAACGCGATGTAGCGCCCGATCGCTGCGAGCGATTCGGCGTCGCGGCGTTCGCGGTCGATCGACCTTGACGAAGAGCTCTGGTCCGCCGTTGCTCGTCGTCGCGGTAAAGGGAGTCGCGGCGTCGCGTTCGCCACCGTCAACCGGCGTGATCGTGTCGACGTCGAAATGGGCGCGCCGCAGCGCGGCCTTGACCTTGTTGAGATCGATGACGTGGCAGGGCGTGCCGATCGCGAGATTCACCGCCGACCCCATCGCCCAACCGAGCGCGAGGCCACCGACCACGTCGAGCGGGAGGTGCGCACCGACGTACACGCGCGCGAACGCAACGAGCACGACCGCCGCCCAGCAGAGGCGGCGTACGCGGCGCGGCAGGTACGGGACGGCCGCGGCAACGACGGCTGCCGCGATCGTCGCGTGGCCCGACGGAAATCCGTAACCACGTCACGCGGCTCCCGCGCACGACCACGCGCGTAAAGCAGGTCGACCGGACGCTCGCGCCCGACCCAGTGCCGAACGAAGTGCGATGCGACATCACCGAGAACGCCGGCAAGCAAGACGCTCAGGGCCATCCACCACGCCGGAACGCGAGTGCGAGCAGGGCGACGATGACGACGGCGTCGAGTGTGCCCAGTTGCATAACCGCGATCGAGCGGCCATTCGCACTTGTCGGAGAGGTCGTTCACGGCGTGGAAGAGGTCGATCTCGAGTGAACCGACACCGTTGAAGTACGCGAGCAGGCCCGTCGCCGCAACGATCGTGACGCCCAGCACGAGCCGCAAGAGGTCGGCGGGATGCCGCTCGCGGTCGTTCATCGGCCGCCGATCAGCGCGCCATGTGCCGCGACATGTCGCCGAAGAGCTTCGGATCGAAGCATCGTTCGGCGAACCGCCACGCGCCGTCGACGCAGCGCGAAGCGATCGCGGTACTCGCCCACGAGGATCGGGTGCAGGCCCTGCGCGGTGACCTGCAACACCGTGAAGTAACTCCTTGCCGTTGCCGTATCCCCGTCGACGGACACGGTCACATTCGTGAGTTGATGCATCGTGCGCCGGCGTGCCGTCGTCGTTCAGGATCACCGGGTCGTAGAGCGTGCGCGCTTCAGCCGTGCCACGCAACACTCGATCGTGGCGCGTCGACGTCAGCTCGGCGTGTTCGAAGAGCTGCGACGACGCCGTCGAGATCGCCCGCGTCGAGCCGGAACGCGTACTCGTGCACGAGCGCGCGGATGGCTTCAGTGTCGTCGCTCATGGCGTTATCGCACCCGCATCGGCATTCGCGCGTAGCCGCGCACGTTGCCCGAGTGCATGCGCTCCAACCCCGACTCGTCGATCTCGTAGCCGGGCGCTCGTGCGAGCAGTTCCTCGAGGCTCACGCGCATCTCGAGCCGCGCCAGCGCCGCGCCGAGGCACACGTGAATGCCGTGTCCGAAGCGCGAGGTGGTGCGCGGGACCAGCGTACGGTCGATGTCGTACACGTCGGCGCATGTTCCCACACGCGCTCGTCGCGGTTGGCGGAACCGAGCAAGCAGCAACACCTTGTCGCCTTCGGTCATCTTCTCGCCGTGGAGTTCGACGGCGCGCGTGAGTCGTGCGCGCCATCACTTGCGTCGAGCCTTCGAAGCGCAGGATCTCCTCCACCGCGTCGGGGATGCGCGCGTGATCGGCGACGACCTTGGCCCGCTCCGTCGGGAATCGTTGCAACGCAAGCAGGCAGTTGCCGAGCAACTTCGTCGTCGTTTCGTTGCCCGCGATGATCAGCAGAGAACAAGAAGCCGACGACCTGTTCGTCGGTGAGGGCTTCGCCGTCGGGCTCGGCCGCGACGAGCGCGGCGGCGAAGTCGTCGCCACCGGGGTGAGCCCGGCGATCGGCGACGAATGCGGAGAAGTATTTGTAGAGCTGGTACGCGGCTTCGATGCCTTCGGGGGTGACGTCGGGATCGCCTTCTTCGCGGTGCAGCAGCGCGTCGCTCCACTCGCGCAGCTGATGCTGGTCGCCGTCGGGCACACCGAGCATTTTCGAGATGACGTCCATCGGGAGCAGCGCCGCGTAGTCGCCGATCAGATCGATCTCGTCTCGGTCGCACACGGCATCGAGATACCCGATCGAAAGAGCGCGGATCGACGGTTCGAGATCGGCGACGCGCCGCGGCGTGAAGGCCCGGCTGACGAGCCGGCGCAACCGGTGTGGTCGGGCGGGTCGGTCGTGAGCAGCATCGGAAGCGGATTGCCCTCTTCGAGCGTGATGCCGATAGCGCGAGCAGAAGGTGTCGGGGTCGTGGAGCGCGCCGACCACGTCGTCGTGGCGGGAGAGCGCCCAGAAGCCGAGCTCGTCGTCGTGGTAGCAGGGCGCCTCGTCGCGCAGGGCGCGGTAGACCGGAAACGGGTCGTCGTGGAACTCGTAGCTCGTACGGGTTGAATCGGACCACGCCGGAAGGCTAGACCAAGGTCATGACCAAGCACGTCGACCTCGGTTCTCAATTCCTCCGCTGGGAGCAGCGGGGCGCGATCGCGTGGGTGACGATCGATCGTCCCGACCGGCGCAACGCGCTCGACCTCGAACATGTATTTCGGCATCCGGCGCGCGGTCGACCGGTTGAACCAGCGCCGCGATCTGCACGCGCTCGTGCGTCACCGGCACAGGTGACGTGTTCGCGCCGGGCGGCGAGCTCGGCGGCCAGCACGAGGACGGCGAGCTGAACATCGGCGCGTTGCTCGGTACCGGTGCGGTGCCGTTCGACTCGATTCGCGAGTCGCGCAAACCCGTGATCGCGTCGGTGAACGGCTTGTGCATGGGTGGCGGCTTGTTGATCACGATGCTCTCCGACGTCGCGATCGCGAGCGACCGGGCCGTGTTCGGCGCGCCCGAGCTGCGGCGCGGCGTCGCCGACGCGTACCACGCCGCGATTCTCCCGGAACACGTCGGCATCGCGATCGCGCGCGACATGCTGTTCACGGGCCGCCGCTTGACCGCGCACGAGGCGGAACGGCACGGACTCGTTGCGCGCGTTGTGCCGCACGAACAACTTGTCCCAACTACCGACGACGTTGTGCGCGAAATGTTGATGGCGGCACCGCGCGCAAGAGCCGCGCTCAAGCGTCTGATGAACGCGCGCTACGGGCCGATCGACAAGATCACCTTCGACGAATCGGTCTTCGGCGACGAAGTCGATGGAAGGTTTCACGGCGTTTGTCGAGAAGCGGGCGCCGACGTGGGTGCCGGTCGAAGCGCAGGATTCGGGGCGGGCGTAGGATCGCGCCCGATGGGTGATCGCCTCCGCTGGTTCTTGCTGACGCCAGAAGGGCGGCGAACGCTCGCCGGCATTTATTGCGTGTTGGCGGTCATCTCGATCACCGTCTATTGGATCTGGCGGGGGCCGCTGTACGCGCTCGGCCAGTTCCTGTTGCTCGGCTTCGGACTGTTCTGGGTGCGCTGGTGCATCCGGCGGCCTCGTCCGGAAGGGTTTCAACGAGGATGAAGACGGAGTTGCTGACGCCGCATATCGGCGCGGTCGTGACCGACATCGACCTGGCGCAAGATCTCGACGACGACGCGATCGCCGAGATCCGCGCCGCGTGGATCGAACACCTTGTGTTGTTCTTCCCGGATCAGAACTTGTCGCCCGAGGCGCACGTCGCGTTCGCGCGCCGGTTCGGCGAGATCACCGAAGGGCATCCGGTCGAGCCCGCACTCGAAGGCCATCCCAACGTGCTGCCGATCGACAGCGTGAAAGACCGCACCGACTTCTGGCACACCGACGTCACGTTCATGAACAAGCCGCCGACGGGCTCGTTGTTGTATTCGGTCGAGTTGCC
Organism: uncultured Actinomycetes bacterium; assembly: GCA_963841195.1. GTDB lineage: Bacteria > Actinomycetota > Acidimicrobiia > IMCC26256 > PALSA-610 > CAWJBX01. Next base: position 580,647 of record CAWJBX010000014.1, read on the forward strand.
AAGCGTCGGTGGCGACACGATGTGGTTGAGCACGCGTGCTGCGTACGACACGCTGGCGCCGCAGTTGCGCGAGTTCTGCGACACGCTGACCGGTGTGCACTACGACCCGCACTACGCCCAAGTCATCGAAAAGGGCGGCGGCCAGATGTGGGACGGCAAGTTGCTGGAGAAGTTGTGGCCGGTCGAGCATCCGGTTGTGCGCGTGCATCCCGAAAACGGGCGCCGAAACTTGTTCGTGAACCCGAACTTCACCGTCGGTATCAAGGGCTTCCCGCACCAGCAGGGGCAAGGCATCCTGAAGATGCTCTACGACCACATGCTCCAGCCGCAGTTCACGGTTCGGTACCGCTGGAGCAAGGGCACGCTCGCGTTCTGGGACAACCGCGCGACGATGCACTACGGCGTCAACGACTACGGCGAGTCGCGGCGGCTGATGTACCGCGTCACCTTGAAGGGCGACCGCCCCTTCGGGGTGTGACGCATTCGCTACGTCGACGGGTTCGGTTCTTCGCCGCGATGTTGACGGCCGGCGCGCCGGATCATCTGTTCCTGCGTCTGCGACAGCCACACGATGCCGCCCAGCACCATCGCGATCGAAACCACCACCGCGAAGATCTCGAACGCATTGTTCGCACCGACGCGCTCGTTGAGCACGAACAATCCCAGGATCAGCGACCCGAGATCACGCTCATCGATTCCGATCGCCCCGACCGCCGCCCCGAGCGCGCCGGTCTGTAACGCGCTCTGCGCGACGATCACGCCGCCGATCGCCGCGACCGCAAGCGCGTACGGCTCCCAGTGCGGCACCCACGCGAAGATGCCGTCACCGAGATAGTGCACGAGCGCCTTTGTCAGCAGCGCCGAAACACCGAACATGATCCCGGCGCCGACGCCGAGGAACGCGGCACGCGGCGGCCCCGTCGTCGCCTTGCCGGCCCACAGGCACACCAAGACGATTGCGGCCGCGCCGATACCGGCGAAGAACCACGACGTTCGATCGCCAAGTTCTTTGCCGCCCGTCGGCGACACCTCGTACAGGAACAACGCGAGCCCGCCCGACAAGCACTCCGGCCGCGATCCAGTCGGTGCGCATTACCGGGCGGTGTACGAAGGCCGACGCCGATGAACAACGACATCAGAATGCCCGATCGCGAGGATCGGTTCCACGAACACCACGGCCGCGAGGCCGAGCGCGGCGGCGTGGAAGATGTACCCGCCGAAGTCGGAGAGCAGGCCGAGCAACCAGCGCGGCTCCTTGATCAGCCGCAGGAGCAGGCCCGGTTTCAGCGCGAACTCGTCGGGGATCTGTCTCGGCTTCGAGCAGTTCGAGCACGTTGCTGATCGCGTAGAAGAACGCAGTCGCAGACGGCGAGCACCGTTGCGAGCGCGACGCCGGCCGGACATGAGCTCAGGTCCTCACCGCGCGATGAGTCCGCCGTCGACCACGAGTGATCGCCGTTCACGTAGCTCGCATCGTCGAGCACAACCACACGACGGCTTGCGCAATCTCGAGCGGCGTCGCCATGCGCTTCATCGGGAAGCGCCGCAGCATACGTCTCACCGCCGTCCGGCATGCTCGTCGAGATAGGCGCGCATCGGCGCCGGTCTCGGTCTGACCGGGCAAGCACCGCGTTGACCCGGATGCCGGCTGCGTGCGTACTCCTGCGCCGCCTGTTTCGTGAGCCCGAGCACGCCGTGCTTGGCCGCGGTGTACTGCGGCTGACCCGGCGCCGGCACGAGCCCGGCCCCCGACGACATGTTGACGATGACGCCGCCGCGTCCCTGCGTCAGCATCTGCCGCAGCTCGTGTTGCATGCAGAAGAAGACACCGCTCAGATTGACGTCGATCGTGCGCTGCCAGTCGTCGATGCGAGTGATCGACGAACGGTTTCGGCTCGGGCGCGATGCCCGCGATGTTGCACGCCCAGTCGAGGCCGCCGAACTGCTCGACCGCGAACGCGACCATCGCCTCGACCGACGCGTCGTCGGCGACGTCGACCGTGACGCGGCCACGCGCACCGATCTCCGCCGGCCGTCGCCCGCGCCGCGTCGCCGTTCGACGTCGGCGACGACGACCTGCGCACCGCGTTCCGCGAGCAGGCGCGCGGTCGCTTGCCCGATCCCGCTGCCGCCGCCCGTCACCAGTGCGACCGTCATGACGTCCGCGCCCCGCGCCCGCAGGTACGGACCCGAACGCACGACGAGTCCGTTCTCGCGCTGCGGGATCACACGTGCACGAGCGCGAGCGTGGCATCGGCCATGACGTCGACGGGCTCGCACCACTCCGGCGGGCAGGTCCATCACTGCCGTCGCCCCTTCGGTCGCGACCGCGCGCTCGGGCGCGAGCGCGTTCACCGCGATTCCGGTTCCCGCGCAGCTCGGTCGCGAACGAGATCGTGAGCCGGTCGAGCGCGGCCTTGCTCGGCGCGTACGTCGACGAGCGCGCCTGTTGCGGGCTGTCGAGCTGATCGGTGTCGACGATCGCGCTCGTGATGTTGACGATCCAACCCGCGCCGCGCTCGCGCATCGCGGGCACGACCGCTTTCGTCAGCAGGTACGGCGTGATCACGTTCACCTCGTAGGCGACGCGCAGGCGGCGCTCCGACGTCTCGTCGATGCTCAGGTAGAAGCACGCGGCCGCGTTGTTGACGAGCACGTCGACCGGACCGAGCTCGGCCGCGGCGCGGGCGACGATCGCGGCCCGATCGCAGCTCGGGGTCGGACAGATCGGCGACGATCGGCAAGGCCCGCCCGCCGGCCGCGGCGATGGCGTCCGCAGTCTCTCGCAGCGATCCCGCGAGGTGGCCGCCCGAGCCCGGCTTCGAGGCTACGGGCGACGATGGCGACGGCCGCGCCCTCGGCCGCGAAGCCGTCGCGCGATCGCCGCGCCAATGCCGCGCGACGCCCCGGTGACGAGGGCAACCCGACCGGCAAGTGCATCACCCATGGCGGCTGGACAATAGTGGGGTCATGCTCGACATGATCATCCGCAATGGAACGGTCGTCGACGGCACGGGTGCGCCCGGCCGGATCGCCGACATCGGAATCAGCAACGGCCGGATCACGGCGATCGGCGACATCGACGAGAAGGCGACGCGCACGATCGACGCCGACGGCAAGGTCGTCGCGCCCGGATTCGTCGACATCCACACGCACTACGACGCCCAGGTGTTCTGGGACACGACGTTGTCGCCGTCGCCGCTGCACGGCGTCACGACCGTGATCGGCGGCAACTGCGGCTTCACGATCGCGCCGCTCGGACCCGAGCACGGCGACTACCTGATGCGGATGCTGGCCCGCGTCGAAGGCATGCCGCTCGCCGCACTCGCCGAAGGCGTGCCGTGGGACTGGCGCACGCTTCGGCGAGTACCTCGACCGGATCGACGGCACGCTCGCGCCGAACGCGGGCTTCCTCGTCGGCCACTCGACGATCCGCCGCGTCGTCGATGGGCGAGCGCGCGACGAAGGGCGAAGCAACGGCCGCCGACCTCGACGCGATGCGCGCGCTGCTCGACGCGAGCCTCGCCGCGGGCGGCATCGGGTTCTCGTCGAGCTGGGCGCGCACGCACAACGACGCGGCCGGCGACATGGTGCCGTCGCGCTACGCGAGCGAGGACGAGATCGCTCGCGTTGTGCAGCGTCGTGCAAGAACCACCCGGGCACGACACTCGAGTTCATTCCGTGCGTCGGTCTGTTCGAGGACTTCGCGCCCGAGATGCTGACGAAGATGTCGCTCGCCGCGAACCGGCCGGTCAACTGGAACGTGTTGTTCGTCGGCAAGGGCAGCGAGCCGATCACCGATCACAACCTGGCCGCGTCCGACTACGCCGACCGAGCACGGCGCTCGCGTGCATCGCGTTGACGGTGCCGTTCTCACCGTCGCCGCGCATCTGTTTCGACAGCGGCTTCCTGCTCGACACCATTCCCGGGTGGGAGAAGCCGATGGCGCTCCCCCACGACGAGAAGAAAGCGATGCTCGCGTCGCCCGACGGCCGCAACGTGCTGCGCGAAGCGGCGCTGCAACCGACGACGGGTTTCAAGGTCTCGAACTGGAGCATCTACGTCATCAACGAGACGTTCGCGCCCGAGAACAAGAAGTGGGAAGGCAAGAGCGTCGCCGAGATCGCGAAGGAACGCGGCGTCGACGAGTTCGACGCGCTGTGCGACATCGTCGTGGCCGACGACCTCATGACCGGGTTCGGCTTCCCGACGCCGTCCCGACGACGACGAGACGTGGGAGATCGCGCATGAAGGTGTGGCGCGACGGCGTGCGGTCGTCGGTGCGAGCGACGCCGGCGCGCACCTCGACTTCCTCGCGACCTTCAACTACTCAACGGTGCTGCTCGGTGGTCCCGTGCGCGAACGCGGCCTGATGCCGATCGAGGAAGCCGATCAACTGCTCACCGACGTTCCCGCCCGCCTCTACGGCTTGACCGAGCGCGGACGCCTGGCCGAGGGTTGGCACGCCGACATCGTCGTGATCGATCCCGAGACGGTGGGCCCGCAAGAAGTGCGGATGCGCTTCGACCTGCCGACGGGCGCGCCTCGCCTCTACGGCGGCGCCGACGGAATCGACCACGTGATCGTCAACGGCACCGAGATCGTCGACCACGGCGAGTTCACCGAAGCCCGGCCGGGCACGTTGTTCCGTTCGGGTCGCGACACCGAGACGGTCTCCGTCCCCGGCGGCTGATCAACAAGCACCCACGATGGCTTCCCGCCGATTCTTCGATCGGCTCCGGCGGCGCGGCACGCGCGGCACACCCGGCCGTATCTGCGCTCGACGTCGCGCCCGGCCTTCCCGAACGCGATGCCGAACGCATCCGCGACGTCATCACCGATCTGCTTGGCCTGCACGACACGATGACGAAGCGCGTCGAGGCCGCGGTCGTGGCCGACGCCTATCTCTCACTCACCGACGACGGCCGCCGCAACTTCCTGCGACCTCTCGCGCGCGACTTCTGGACCGACCCCGCGCAGGTCGACGACGGCTGCCGCCGAACTCGCCCACACCGACGACCGGCGCGCCGGCGAACGCCGGTTGCGGGCGGCGCTCACGCCGCCGGCCGACACGTTGCTGCATCTCTTCACGGGACTCGACGGTGGTGTGAAGTTCCTCGTCGACTTGCGCGCCGACGTGTTGCGCCTCGGGACCGACCGACTCGCGTCGATCTCGACCACGAGCTCAAGTCGCACATCGAAACGCTGTTCGACGTCGGCCTGCTCTCGTTACGACGCATCACGTGGGACGCGCCCGCGTCGTTGCTCGAGAAGCTCGATCGCGTACGAGGCCGTGCACGCGATCGGCATCGTGGGACGACCTGAAGAACCGGCTCGATTCCGACCGCCGCTGCTACGCGTTCTTCCATCCGGCGATGCCCGACGAGCCGCTGGTGTTCGTCGAGATCGCGCTCACGGCTTCGATCGCCATCCGAGCTGCCACCGTTGCTCGACACGCGTGTCCGCGAAGCTCGATCTCGACACGGTCGACACCGCCGTCTTCTATTCGATCTCGAACTGTCAGCCCGGTCTGGCGGGCGTCAACCTCGGGACCGCACTCATCAAGCAGGTCGTCGAAGCACTCCGTCCTCGACCTGCCGCAACTTCAACGCTTCGTGACACTGTCGCCGATCCCTGGATTCCGCTCGTGGCTCGCGTCCGAACTGCGGGACGGCGCCGCGACGTTGACCGAACACGAACGCGAACTGCTTCCCGCCGAGCCCGACCGCGTGCTCGCGCGTCTCGACGACGACGACTGGGACGTCGACGAAGCGATACGGCCCGCGCTTGTGGCGTTGTGCGCCCGTTATCTCACGACACCGGTCGAAGGACGCGTCGTCGATCCGGTCGCCAACTTCCATCTCGCGCAACGGCGCGACGCGTCGAGCGCGTGAACTGGATGGCCGATCCGTCGGCGACGGGCGCGCACGCAGTCGTTCGCGCTGATGGCGAACTACTTCTACGAATCGGAACGCATCGCCGAGCGCGCCGAGGCGTACGCCGCGCAAGGCTTCGTCACGATGTCGTCGTCGGTGCGGGAGTTGCTGGCGAGCTAAGCGTCGACGTGGCGGCCGAGGAACGCGGCCAGCCTGTCGGCGTTCGTTGCACTGTCAGGTGCTTGTTGCTCGGCACCGAAGGGCGACTTCGTGTCCTCACCGCGGAATGCGGGTTGGATGAACATCTTGGAGCCTTCGAGCAATTGCGCCGCGAGCTCGGGATCGAGGTTCGTGTCCTGCCCCGTCGCCTGGGCAAGATCCCAGCGCGTGCGTGAACTGATCGGTGGTCGCGATACCGAGCCACGCCACGGCCGGCAGGTCGCCGAACGGCAGCGTGACGCTCTTCTCGATCGCGCCGGGCGCGCCGAACGCGGCCACCGCTTGCTTGATGCCTTCGTCGTAGCTGGCGACCATGTTGCCCGTCGTGAAGTCTTCCTCGCTCGGGCTGGTCGACGTGCCGTTGACGATCTCGGCGAAGTAATAGGAACCGCCGACGAGGTGGTTGCAGATGTCGCGCACCGCCCACGATTGGCACGGAGTGGGGTCGTCGAGTTGATCGGGCTTGATATTCGCGATCACGCCACGCGCGCGTCGCAAACGCTCGTTCGAGATTCTCGGTCACCATGACCGCTAGTTTCCATCGTCGTGGAGAAGCTTGTCTACCTCGTTTGGGACGTGCCGTCGCGTACCGGGCGCGCAGATCCGCCTCGACTTCCTCGACGAGATCGCGCCGCGTCTGCTCGCCCTCGGACCGCACGCGTTGCAGATCGATCTCGACGACGACGAAGCCGATGTCGCGTCGATGGTTCCGGTGCCGGGCGACGAATTGCCGGTGCGCGCGTGCGTGTCGTTCTGGCTGGATTCACACGACGATCGGGCCGCCTACGAAGCCGTGCTCAGCACGACGGGTGTGCGGCGCGCCGGCTATCTCGTGACCGAATCGTTGTATCGCGAATACGGCGGAAATGAACATTCGGTGGCACGCACCTGGCCCGACGGCGCCCGTTCGCCCGGCATCACGACGCTCACGGTTTTCGACAAACCGGCCGGGGTCGACGACGAGACGTTCTACGGCCATTGGTACGGCCATCAATCGCCGATGTCGGAATGGATGCAGCCGCGCGCTCGCTACGTGCGCAACGCGGTCGTGCGCGCGATCACGCCCGGCGCGCCGCGGTACCGCGCGATCGTCGAAGAGTCGTGGCCGAGCGTCGAGCATCTGACGAACTTGGCAACGTTCTTCGGCGCAGCCGACGCGCCCGACGAACTGGGCGAACGCATCCGCATCATGCTCGACAGCACGAAGCTGTTGTACGACGCGGCAACGATGCGGAACTACACGATGAGCGAATACATCCTCAAGAGCTGACCTTGGCGCGTTGGCGCTTCGCCGCCGCCACTTCGTCGCCAAGTTCCATGAGCTGATCGCGGTCGAGCTTCTTCTTCAGTTTCGGAAAGACGTCTTGTTCTTCTTCTTTGACGTGGTGGTTGATCCCCGCCGTCAAGATCGCAACGGCCGCACCGAAGCCCGGCTGCGCAACGAGGCGTTGCATCGCGGCGATCGCGTCCCGCGCGAGATCGTGTTCGGTGTTCGCCTCGTCGGCTGCTTCCGAGCCCACCCGCTCGGCGACGACCGGGTAGATGATCTTCTCCTCGATATCCATGTGGAGAAGCAACGCATTCGAGAGCTTCGTGACCTTTGCTTCTCGGCGCGCGCCGGGACGGCTCTCGGCAAGCTCGCGCAGAAGTTGCTTGGCCTCTTTGTGATCTTGCTTGAGCATCGCAATCGGATCGGGCACGGTGCGTCACCTCTTCTTCACTGCGGCGTTCGCGCGTTTGCACGGCATGCGGCTCGCCATACCCGGAGCATTTCGAGGAAAACCTGCGGGTACAACGAAGCGCGTGAGCGACATTTGGCAACTCGTTCTCAAGGCGTTGGCGAGCGGTCTGCTCGTCGTCGTGTTTTCGTTGATCGCCGAGGCGGTGCGACCCCGGAGCTTCGCCGGGTTGTTCGGTGCCGCACCGTCGATTGCGATCGTCTCGCTCATCCTCGTCGAGACGTCGAAGGGCGCCCAGGCAGTACGCGAGCAATCGGTCGCGATGATGTTCGGTGCGCTCGCGCTCGCGGTGTATTGCGTCGTGGCAACCGACGCGGTTGACCGGTTCGGCGGGCTGCGCGGCTCGATCGCGGCGTTCGCGGCGTGGTTCGCGGTTGCGGGCGCTTCGTGGGGTCTCGTCCTGCGATGAGGTCGGTCACGCTCGCCGAAGCATTCTTCGACAATCTCGCCGAGAAGCCCGTCGCCATCAAGCCGCGGAAGCTGCGCAAGATCACGACCGGTGAGCTTGCGACTCGGTTCGTTTTCGGTTGCGTTGCCGCCGGCGTAGCCGGTGTGATCGCGCTCACGTTCGGCAACCGCGTCGGCGGCTTGTTCCTCGCGTTTCCCGCGATCCTTCCCGCAAGCATCACGCTCATCGCAAAGCAACACAACCGAGAAAAGGCCGAGATCGACGCGGCGGGCGCCACGATCGGAGCGCTGAGCCTCGTCGGATTTGCGGAAACGTCACGCGCGCTCGTCGGCCACTTCCCGATCGTCGTCGTCGAAGTCGGCGCGCTTGTCGTGTGGTTCTGTGCCGCGACCGCGGTTTACTTCGGGATCCGCACGGTCATGCGGAGGTGAACTCGGCCCGCTCGTACTCGAGGAGCCGTTCGTAGTTCGCCCGGAGTTCGGCGCGGCGTCCGCGGTCGTGCGCGAGGTTGACCATTTCGTGCGGATCGTTTTCGAGGTCGTACCACTCGTGCTCTTGGTCTTCGAACGCGGCGTCGACGTCGAAGAGCTTCGAGCCGACGTGTTTCGGCACGCCGCTCGACGGTTTGCCGCCACCGACGCCGTAGTAACGCGCATATTTCGTCTTGCCGTCGTAGAAGCCGCGGATGGCGTAGCGCGTGTTGTTGACGTTCGGCGTGTGCGCGGTGTCGTGCGCGAACAGCACGTGGTCGCGCGGCGCCGCGGCGGGGTCTGCGAGTGCGGGCGTCATGTCGACACCTTTGAGGCTCGGGTACTGCGTCACGTCGACGCCGCCGAGTGCGCAGATCGTCGACGCGAGGTCGACATGGCTTGCGAGCGCGGCCGACTGCGATCCGGGCGTCGTCACGCCGGGCACGCGCACGTAACAAGGCACGTGCATAATCTCCTCGTACACGAACGGCCCCTTGCTGCGCAGGCCATGCGAACCGCACATGTCTCCGTGGTCACTGGTGAAGATGACGACGGTGTCGTCGTACGCGCCGGTTTCTTCGAGCGCGCCGAGGACGGTGCCGAGTGATTCGTCGGCGAGCTGGTGAAGTTTCACGTAGTAGTCGAGGTTCCGCAGCCAGCTCTTCTTGTCGCGAGGATCGATGTAGCCCCACATACCGTGCTGCTGGTCCCAGCGCCAGGCGCGTTGCGTTTCGGGCTTGTCGAGCAGGTCGTCGTCGAAGTTGGCCGGCAACTCGTCGCACACTTCGTCGTACGCGGTGTCGAACAACGGCAACAGCTCGTCGTCCTTCCACTTCGACAGTTCGAGCAGCTGTCGCACGAAGCCCACCTCTTCGGCGTTGCGGGGGTCGTTCGCGTACGCAGGTTGGTCGATCGGGAACCACATCACGTCGTGCGGGTTGACGAGCGCGACCGTGAGAAACCACGGCTGCTGCTGGGTGGTCGCGTTGGCGCGGATCCACGACGCCGCGTTCGAAGCGATGATCGGATCGAAGTGCACGCCCGTTCCGGCCCACCCCATGAAGTGGCGGTCGTTGCCTTCCCAGTCGGCGAAGCCGTACGCGGTCATGTCGGGCGAGACGGCCTGCGAGAGGTGCCATTTGCCGATGTAGCTGCTGCGATAACCGGCGTCGTCGAGAATCGAACCGACAGTCGGGATCGCGGGATCAAGCTCTTTGTGGAAGGGCCAGATCACGTTGTCGACGACGCCGTGCTGAGCGAGGTACTGCCCGACGAAGAGGGACGCGCGCGACGGCGAGCACGGCGAACTGTGCGTGTAGTAGTTCGTCAGCTCGAGACCTTCGGCGCGCAGGCGGTCACGCCACGGGAGCCGGACTCCGTTCGGGAGCCAGGTTCGCTGGCGTTCCTGGTCGGAGACGACGAGCAAGATGTTGGGGCGATCGGCCATGGATGTCAGAATGCCGGGCGTGGACGAGCGGCCGCCAGTTTGGGTCGGTCATATTGTGATGAACACCGCCGATGTGGCGCGGGCGGCGTCGTTCTGGGCGACGATCGGCATGCGCGAAATCTTCCTCGGCGACGACATCTCGATCTTCGAGCTGCGCGGCGGGACGCACCTGCTGCTGTTCCCGGGCGAGCCGGAAGCGCAGGCGCCGTTCGACTTGATGGTCGACGATCTGGACGCGACGCGCGCGCGTCTCGCCGACGCGGGACTCGACGTGTCCGATGTTTCGACCGAGTCCAATCATCGCGCGTTCACGGTCTGCGACCCCGATGGCGCAGCCGTCACGATCCGCGACTCCCACGTCGGCGACGCCCCCGTCTGACGATGCGTCGTTCAACCCGCGTCACGCGGGTTCAGCGACGCCTCGTCAGGGCTGGAAGCCGTCGATGACGCCGTGGAGGCCGCTGGGAATGTGGTCGCCGATCGCGAGTTGTTCGAGCACGCCGAGGCCGGTTTTGTCGCCCCACGTCGCGCGCATCACTTGTTGAATGTGAATGTTCCACGGCTCGACGTTGTCGAGTTCTTCGACCTTGTGTTCCTCGGAACCGACCGCTGACTCGCCGTGCCAGTGGCCGTGCCCCCATTCGGGATGGGTGTAACCAAGGCCGCGCATACGGAACGTCAGCAACGGTTCGAGTTCGATGCGTTCTTCCCGGCCGTCGTGCCGCAGCAGTTTCAGCGTCGCGCCTTGCGAACGTCGTAACCCTGGTGCCCACCGCACTTCGTGCACCGCGCCCGCAAGATGATGAATGTGCGCATCGGCGTCCGGCCCGAACATGGCATCGTTCGCGCCCACGATGTCGAGCACGGCCTGGCTGCCGACCCAACGGTCGCCGTTCGCCTTTTCGAAGCACAAGAAGTGCGACGTGCAGTCGTCCCAGTTGATCGGCGCCCACAAGAAAAAGATCTGCGGCAACGTCATCTCCGGCGCGGCCGGCGTCGGCGCGCCGATCGGCCGCACACCCCAGGAACGATCCTTGGTGCCGTACACGTTGTCGACCTTGATGTTCGATCCACCGGTCGCAATCGACCCGTTCCAGTTGCCCCACTGCGTCATGCGCGTGGAGTCCATGACGGTCTTGTTGCCGGCCGTCATCGTCTGACGCGGCTCTTCGAGGGCGACAGTGCGGGCCGTGAACGTCACATCGGCCGCGATGCCGAGATCGGCCGCGTCGCAGCGCACGCGCGTGACACGCAACGGTTCGACGACGTCGATCGTCAGGGGACCGACCGTCGTCTGCGTGCGGTCGACGGGAATACGCGCCGACGCGAACACCGAACGCTGCACGCCGTCGGCCACGACCGCGAACGCGCCGTCGATGATGCCGCGGTTCGGATACACGGCCATGCCGGCCGCGAAGTAGAAGTCCTCGGTGTAGCCGTTGAACCAGAACCGGTCGTAGTGGTTCGGATCGGCGCTGACCGTGTGCGCGAGCGGCAACGGTGTCTGGTGGATCGGGTAGTCGTCGAACGGCGTCAGCACGTCAGCGGCCTCCAGTTTCGTCGGCGAATCGCTGCACGATGTCTTTCATAACGGCCGGCGCGTCGGCAACATCCCGTGCAAATGCGCGCAACGTCACGGCAATATCGGTTGCGCCGGCGCGCACCAACTCGGGCACGGTCGCCATCGAGCGCGCGAGATCGGGGCGACCGTTGTCGTCCATCACCATGCGCAACGGCGCTTGCACTTGCAGGTCGTCGGGATCACGACCTTCTTCCGCGAACGCGGCGCGCAACGTTTCGACGCCGTTCGCGATGCCCTCGACCGTCTCGCCCATGATCGGGATCCACGCCGACCCGAACCAGACCAGTCGTTCGAGGTTGCGCTTGTTCAACGTACCCGCGACCCAAACTGGCACGCCGCCTTCTTGCAACGGCTTGGGCTCGCAATAGATGTCGCGGAATGAAAGCGTCGGCGTGTCGAGCGCGGCCGGCGTGTCGCGCCACAACACTTGTAGCGCGGCGAGCGTGTCGGTCAGCAGTTGGCCACGCTGTTCGAACGGCAGGCCCTGCGCTTCGTATTCCTCGCGCTGCCAGCCGGTGCCGACGCCGAGGTCGACGCGCCCGTTCGACATCTGGTCGAGCGTCGCGACCTGTTTGGCAAGGAACGCCGCGGGCCGCAGCGGTGCGATCAAGATTCCGGTCGCGAGCCGGATGCGCGTCGTCACGGCCGCGATCGCGGTCAGCATCGTGAGCGGTTCGAACCAGGGCGCGTCGGGCGGCACCGGGAACTTGCCCCACACGTATTTCTCTGTGTGCGGCCCCATGACGACATGGTCGACGACGACGACCCGATCGATGCCGGCATCTTCCGCGGCGCGCGCTACGTCGACGAAACGCGACCACTCACCCGGTGCGTATGTCGAGCCGTAGTTCGCGAGTCCGACGGTGAGTGTCGTCATTTCTGCACCGTGACCCGGTGGTGAATGTTGCGGGACGACGTGCCGACGAGCAGCTCGAACTCGCCCGGTTCGACGATCCAATCGTGGGCGTCGATATCCCAGAACGCGAACGCGCGCTCGTCGAGTTCGAAAGAGAGTTCCTTCGACGCGCCCGGATCGAGCCACACCTTCGCGAACGCCTTCAACTCGTCGGGCGGCCGGGCGACCGTCGCTTCGACGTCGCGCACGTACACCTGCACGACTTCCCCGCCGCGCACCGCGCCCGTGTTGGTGACGGTCATCTTCAATGTGGTGCCGTCCCACGACGGGGTGCCGATCTCGAACGTCGTGTACGAGAGCCCGTGGCCGAACGCAGAACCGAGGTTCGATCTCACGCGTGTCGTACCAGCGGTAACCGACGAACACGCCTTCGCCGTAATGCACCTGGCCCCGCTCGCCGGGATAGTTCGTGAACGCGGGCGTGTCTTCGATGCGCACAGGGAACGTCGTCGGCAGCTTGCCCGACGGTGAAACGTCGCCCGACACGATGTCGGCGAGCGCGTTGCCCCACTCTTCGCCCGGGAACCACGCCTGCACGATCGCGGCGACGTCGTCGGCCCACGGCATCGCGATCGGCGACGCCGCGTTCACCACCACGACGGTGCGTGAGTTCGCGGCCGCGACGGCGCGTATCGAGTTCGTCCTGCGGCGGCGGCAACGCCATCGATTCGCGGTCGTGGCCTTCGGTTTCCCAGTCGTTGTCGGTCCCGACGACGCAGACGACCGCGTCGGCGCGCGCGGCCAGTGCGACCGCCCGATCCATCAAGTCGGGCGGCGCGGGCGGCCGGCAGCCGATCTCGAGACCGCCGAGGCCGCGCGGAGCGATGAACTCGACCTCGATCGTGTGCGGTTCGCCGGCGCGCAGCTCGATCGTGCCGCTGGCTTCGCCGCTGCCGAAGCCCATGAACGCGTCGCTGCGTCCAGTCGGATTCCAGTTGTCGACGACCACCTGACCGTCGATCGTGAAGCGCGCCCGGCCGACCTGCACGAGCGTGAACGTCCACTCGCCGTCTTCGGGCGCGACGATCGTTCCCGTCACCTTCAGCGAGAACTCGTCGGGCACGCCGTGGCCGACCGGACCGATGAACGTGAACAGGCCGCGGCTCGACTCGTCGCTCGTACACCGGATCGCCCGCGCGCTCGCGGCCCGCGTAGTACTCGACCTTCAGCGCTCCGTCGAGCACACGCGCTGTCGAGAATCGGCGTGCGCTTGAAGCTGTAAGCAACCGCGTTCGTGCGCGACGTCGACACCGGCCGAAGCGCGCCCGCAAGCCGTCGAGCGGCGAGACCGGCGGGTGTGGTGTCGACGCGCGCGCTGCCGCCACCTTGGATGACGAGTGCGTCGGCGTTCGGACCGATGACTGCGAGCGTGCGTACGTCAGTCGCAACGGCAGCACGTCATTGTCGTTCTGCAACAGCACGAAGCTCTCGCGCGCGGCGCGGCGCGCGATGGCGCGGTCGATCGGGTCGTCGATGCACTCCTCGTGCGTGTTCCGCGTCGTCGTCGAGGCGGCCGGTGCGTTCGATCAACGCCAGCACGCGCCGAACCTTGTCGTCGAGCACCGACTCGGCCACCTCGCCGGCCCGCACCGCGGCGGCGAGCTTCTCGCCGAAGTACTGCGGCGGCCCGGGCATCTCGAGATCGAGACCGGCGTTCGCGGCGGGAACCGTGCTGTGCGTGCCGAACCAGTCCGACATGACGAGGCCGTCGAAGCCCCACTCGTCGCGCAGGATCGCGATCGAGCTCGGCGTGTTCGCTGCAGTAGGCGCCGTTGACGCGGTTGTACGCGGTCATCAGCGCCCACGTGCCCGCCTCGTTCACCGCGGCCTCGAACGGGACGAGCGAGATCTCGCGCAACGTGCGCTCGTCGACCTCGGAGCTGATCGTCATGCGCTCGAACTCGGAGTCGTTGGCGACGAAGTGCTTCACCGTGCACGCGACGCCCTGCGACTGCACGCCCGTGATGTACGCGACCGCCATGCGCGCCGAGAGGAACGGGTCCTCCGAGTAGCACTCGAAGTTGCGGCCCGCGAGCGGGTGGCGGTGAATGTTGACGGTCGGCGCGAGCAGCGCGTGCGCCTGCTTGCGCTTGGCCTCGACCCCGAGCCGCTTGCCGACCTCGTGCACGAGCTCGGGGTTCCAGGTCGCGCCGAGCGCGGTGCCGCACGGGAAGTTCGCCGACGGCCGGCCCGACCACTGCTCACCGCGCGCGCCGCTCGGCCCGTCGGTCACCTTCAGCGGCGGGCACGCCGAGCCGCTCGACGCCGGGTCCGTGCCACAGGTCGACGCCGGCGACCAGAGCGCGGCCTTCTCGTCGAGCGTCAGCTCGGCGACCAGCTTCTCGATGCGCTCGCTCATGCGGCTACGGCCTCCGGTCCTCGATCTCGCGTTGGAGTTGATCTGCCACCGGACATTCGGCCTTCGCCTGGCCGCTCGTGCGGCTGCTCATGGGCCCATCCTCTGTCAGGATG
>CAWJBX010000015.1:0-318608 GCA_963841195.1 uncultured Actinomycetes bacterium
GATCATGGGCAACGAAAGACTCGGGGGCAACAGCACCGTCTTCGAGCCTTCACCGTCGACGCTGACAACACCTTTGGGGGCCGTTGTCGACGTTGCCGGGGCCGCGGTCGTGGTCGTCGACGTCGAGCTCGCGCGGTTCGAGCCGGACGACGAACAGGCGGCGAGACCGAGCGCGCTGAGCACCGCGAGGCAGGCAATGAATCGCGTTCGCATGCTCGACCGGCGTCCTCCGGCTGGCACGCTACCCAGAGAGATCAGTCTTTTGCCCGCGACTTCGTGATCACGAACGTACCGGACATCAGACGCGAACCGACGAAACGCGTCATTGCGCTCGTTGACTGGCACGGGGCGGCGATGGATACCGTGCACGTATGTCCGCTCACGCCATGCGCCTCGGAATTATCGAGCCGCATTTGGAGTGTTTCGGCGGCATCAGGCGAATGGTTGAGTTCGCGAACCGACTCACCGCACGCGGACACGACGTCACGTTCTTTCTCCCGGACGACGCGCGGTTGCAGTGCGATTGGATGCCGTGCGACGCCCGCATCGCGCCGATAACAAGCGGCTTCGAAACACCACTCGACATCGTGCTGTTCAACAGCGAACCGCAGTGGCATCTGATCGAACGATTCACGAAAGCGCGCCGGCGCGTGTTCTACGCACTGCACTACGCGTCTCTGTACAACAAAGAAGGCAGCTGGGAAAGCATCCGCGCTCCGGTTGACCTGCAACTCGCGAACAGCAACTGGACCGCCGACCAGATCTTTCAGGAAACGGGATATCGGCCGGTCGTCCAGCTCGGTGGCGTCAACCGCGACACCTTCCGACCGTATGGGCTGACCCGAAACATCCCGTTGTTGACGAACGGGGAACGCCATCGCAGTTGGAAAGGCACCGACACGGTGATCGAGGCAGGCCGTCTCGCCGGTGCGCGCGTTGCGATGTATTCCGGCAAGGGCCTTGATCAACATGAGTTAGGCCGGCGCTACGCGCGGGCGCAGGTGTTCGCCGTCGGCAGTTGGTTCGAAGGCTTCTGCCAGCCCGGGCTCGAATCGCTCGCGTGCGGAACCCCACTCGTAACAACCGACAACGGCGGCTGCCGCGAGTATGCGATCGACGGCGAGACCGCGCTCGTCGTCGCGCCGCGCGATGCCCGCGCGATGGGCGACGCGATCCGACGCTTGCGCAGCGATCGTTCCTTCGCCGAGACGCTCAGCGCGAACGGGCTCGAACTCGTCGCGCGCGATTTCGACTGGGAACAACGAACCGACGAGTTCGCGGCCGTGCTCGACGGCGTGATCGCGGGACAAGCGACCGCGCCGCCGCGCGTCTCGACCCGCGTCGAGGCACCGGAGCTCTCAATCGTCGTGCGCGGCGGCGACGACCTTCGCCAAACGCAGTTGTTCGTCGAGCGCGCCCGGCGTCATACCGACGTCCCGTTCGAGGTGGTCATCGCCGATGCCGGCACCGGCTGGGAGGCCGAGAACTACGCACGCTACGGAGCGGAAGCGGTCGCCAAGATCGACCCGCACGAAGGATTCGGGTTGTCGATGAACGCGGCCGCCGCCCAGGCGCGCGGCACGTATGTTGCGTTCTGCACGGTCGACACCGTGCTGCCCGCCGGCTGGGCGAGCCGCTTGCTCGAAACCGCGCGTTCGTATGAACACGCGGCCATCGTGGTTCCCGCGGCGGGGGCCGGTGACGGCGCCGAAGTGCTGCCGACGTTTTCGGACGCACCGCGCGCGACCGTGTACCTCGTCTCGACCGAACTCGTCGCGCAGATCGGCGACTGCTACGACGACTACGAGACGCCGCGCTTCGCCAACTTCGATCTTTGCTTCGAAGCATGGAGCCAGGGTCTCGACGTTGTCTGCGACCACGAACTCGCCATCCCCTACGCTGCGGGAACGATTCAGATCCGAGGTACGCGCGCGACCGCGCCCGCTTCCACGATCGATGGATGAAGGGGAACGGCGCCGCGCGCGCCGCCGTCGAGTGGATGAACCGCTATTGGGCGTTGTGCGATGTCGAATACAAACGCAGCACGCACCTCTTGCGGCAAAACAGTCCGATGCGACGAAAGCTGGACGAGTCGGCGCATCAAGCCTGGCGTTGGGTCCGGCCGCGGCTTCCAGTCGGCGCTGCCGACCGCATCGGCGAGTCAGCGCGGCGAGCGGCGCGCTACGTTCGCTGACATGCTCACTGGTGCTGAAGCACTGAAGGAAGCCGATGCGCTCGGTCGCCGCAACGACAACGCCTCGACGCAATCGACCTGCTCACCGAAGCGAATCGCATCGCCCCCGACGCCGCGATCGAACGTCGGCTCGTGAACCTCCGCCACAACGCGTTCGAGGAACTCGAACAAGTGCCCGGCCTTCCTGAGTGGCCCCCGGATGCGCCCGATCTCTTTCCCGGCGTTGACCTGCCCGAGGTGAACGCAAGCGAAGTGAGCGCGGAAACACTGCGCAGCGGCATCTTGCGCCATGGCGCGTTGCTCGTGCGCGGGCTCGTCGATCCGCCGCGCGTGGCGCGGCTCATCGGCGACATCGATGCCGCGATGGATGCTGTTGCTGCGTGGCGCCAGGACCGGTCGATTGATACCGCGCCGTGGTTCGTGCCGTTCGTGACTCCGAAGGCGCGCGGAGAACTCGGCAAGGAACGCCCGTGGGTTGTCGACGGCGGCGGCGTGTGGACGGTCGATTCACCCCGCGCGCTGTTCGACGTGCTCGACACGTTCGCCGAACTCGGGCTCGACAGCGCGCTCACGAAGTACCTCGGGGAACGGCCCGCGCTGTCGGTGAAGAAGTGGACGTTGCGGCGCGTGCCCGTTGTCGAGACCGACGGTGTGTTCCAACCGAACTGGCATCAAGACGGCGCGTTCCTCGGCGAAGGCATACGGACGATCAACTTCTGGCTCACGTTGACGCACTGCGGTGATACCGCACCGGGCCTCGACGTCGTGCCCCGGCGCATGGACGAGATTCTTCCGACCGGCACCGACGGCGCGCTTTTCGACTGGTCAGTCGGTGAAGGACTCGTCGCCCAGGTGGCCGAGCAGACGCCCGTCGCCCGACCGATTTTCGAAGCCGGTGACGCGGTCGTTCTTCGACGAACGTTTCCTGCACCGCACCGCCGTCGAAGCGACGATGACGCACGAGCGCTACGCGATCGAGTCGTGGTTCTTCGCGCCGTCGCACTACCCGGGCGATCAGCTCCCCGTTGTGTTCTAGCTGCAGGCCGCAGCCTGTCGCGCCGGATCCGGATCGATACGGACACGAAAGTCGGTAACCGACTGAACCATGTTCGTGAGAAAGCGCCCCGGCGTGAGGGGAGCGTGCGCCCGATCGAGGAGCGCCTTCACGTCGGGACACAGGAGGGCCTTGCGCGCGGCAGCGAGCTCGCCGGGCTTGACGCTGGCCGGAACCGGCGCGTGGGGATCGCCGAACATCGCGACGATCCAGACGGTCGGCACGAGCTTGTCGTGGCGCGCCTGCCCTCCAACTGAACTATTGAAGCGCGCGCCGAGCGGGTTCGCGAGGCTGAGTTGGTCGGCGATGTAGACGTTCGAACCGGCGGCCACGCTCACGAGACCAATCGCACCTATCCCGAGGACGTACTTGCCCCGGAGGAACGAAGGAAGGTCGGGAGAGAGCGGGGTTTCGACACCCGATCCGAGATCGGTCACGACGACCGTGTTGGGCGTTCGAATGCTGCCGGCGCGGGCCGCATTGCCCAGCAGGACGAGATTTGAATTCGCATAGTCGGCGACGGTGACCGGATTTTTCCGGTGGGCGGCGGACTCGAACAGGGCCGGCTCGTTGTCGATGTTGTTCGGGCCGATGCCTTGGTACGAAGGGCCCCCGACGTGGAAGGGAATGATTGCCCACGCGACCGCGAAGACTGCTGCGACAACCATCGCGGTTGTTCGAGGCACCGCGGCGATCGGAAGCAAGATCGCAAACGTTGCCGGCAACAACATGCGGCCGTGCATGAAGTCGCCGCCGCCACGCGTGACGAACAGGCCGTGGACCACGCCCGCGACGACGGGCGATGCCATCACGACCAGCATTCTCCGGGACGGGCGACCGGGCGTTGCGGCGCGCGTGCCGTTCTTCGAAGCTCGCCCAGTGGACAGGCGGGCGAACGCGAACAACGCAACGATCGTTCCTACGACAATCAGCGCCGGTATCCACATCCAATACGGAGACACGAAGTCGACGAAATACGTCCAGCCTTGTCCCCACCGCGCGCCGGTCTGCGTCTTTCGCGAACGCAGTGTTCGGCAGCAAATTGCCGTAGTAGCCCATGCGAAAGATCTCATACGCGACAGGGAGCGCGGGCCCTGCCCCCGCAATCGCGGCGATGCGCCGGAAGGACCACGGCCGGACGAGAAAGAGCAACACCGCCGCCGCGATCACGCTCATGACGAGCAGGTCCGGCCGAACGAGTGGTCCGAGTCCGATGACGAACGCCGCGAGCAGCGTTCTTCGCCGGCTGTACGTTCCCACCGCTCGGACCAACAGCAAGTACCACGACGCAATCCACAGCGCCGTTAACCCGTTCTCGAGACCGGAGGTCGCGTACGAGCGGGCCGGCGGGAGCACGGCATAGATGATCACTCCGAGCGGCAATAAGCGCTGGGTGTGAAATGCGCGCGACGAAGCAACGAGCGCAAGAACGAGCGCTACGACGGTCATTGCGATCCCGAGCAGAACCGCGACCCATTCGATCGGCAGCCAGAACAGGAGGACCTTGCCGATGACCAAAAGCGCGATCCAGAGCGGACTCGTGGCGGCCTCGACGCGTTCGCCGGTGTTGAACACGGGTCCGTGACCGGCGAAAATTTGGTGAACCACGTGGACATTGATGAATCCATCGTCGGACATCCAACGCCGCGTCCACGTGCCGCACGCGAACAGCACGATCACCGCTGCGCACAGCACAACCGTGAGGGGTTCGCGTCGCCACAGGGGGCCGGCGGGAGCGGAGCGTGTGACCGCCGGCTCTGACGACGGAGCAACGTCTTCTTCGACGGCGGCCTGCGTTTCCATCGTACGGCGCGCTAGATGCGCTTGAGGAAGCCCTCGGGATTGAACGTCAGGCCGTAGCGCTCCATCGTCGGATCGATCGCGAAGTCGGAGTTCTTCGCGAGCACGCGCCGCACCGCCTCCCACGGTCCGGGGCCGTGGCCGGGCCACACGGGATGACCGTTGTACATCGTGTTCTCGACGATCACGTACGAGCCCTTCGGCACGAACTCCTTGTACTTCTCGAACTCGCGCTTCCGCTGCGAAGGTTGCTCGCGGGCTGCGATCCGAGCACCACCAGCGCGTGCGGCGACGTCACCGACGAGCTCGCGCACCCGCTGCACCATTTCGGGTTCTGCCGATCGGCCCTGCAGATAGGTGATGCGCGGGTGCTCCGGGCGCTCGTGCAGTCGTCTCGACGTCGATCGAGATCACCTGCCCGTGGTCCAACAGCTCGCAGATCGACGCGAGGAACAGGGCACGGCCGCCGTCGTCGGTGCCCGGTCTCGATGATCCAGTCGGGCCGCACCTTGGCGACGATCTCTTGGTACGCGATGAGGTCGGTCGGGATCTTCTTCACGCGCCGGCCGAGCCACGTGGTGTTGCGCCACGCCAGGCTTCGCCACGACGCGTCGATGAAGTTGAGCTTCAATTCGTCGGGAATCGGCGTTGCGACCGCCGGGAAGCCGTCGGGTCCGTCGACGACCCGGCCCTTCACGAACGCGTCGGCGGTCATGCGGCGGGCCGCGGTACGCGCCGCACGCTGGAACATCGTGCCGACGTAGTGCAGCGTCTTGCCCGAGCCGCGGAACGCTCGGCCGTGCAGCTCTTCGAAGCGCTGCGCGTAGCCAGAGATCGTTGCGCGTCGGTTGTCGGGATCGACGGCGTTCGTCGTCGTGCCGCCGTGCACTTGGTGGAACGACCCTTCGCCCAAGAGCGTGACGACGTTGACGCCCGGCGCGCCACCGAGGCGCTCGTAGAACTCCAAGTTCGCGTAGCCGCCGCCGGGCATCGACCACCGCTCGTCGAAGGCGCCGTACTGCTCGAGCAGCTTGCGGGGAACGAAGATGCAGTTGCTCTCCCACAGTCCGTCGAACCAGTCGCGTTCGCCGATGAAGTGGCCGATGTCGAACAGGCGATACCCGTCGAGCGGCCATTCGACGTGGCGGAACAGGTCGTCTTCGTAGGTCTGGTCGTAGCCGTTGAGCATCGCGTCGGGTTGCTGGCCCGGGCCCGACGTACCACTGCTGCACGACCGCGAGCGCGGGCTCATACGTGCGCAGGCCGGCCATGCCGTAGCGCAGCACGCCCGGCGTCAGCACGTGCGCGCCGTCGATCATGAACGCGATCGCGTTGCCGGCCGCGCAGCGTCGCACCGTGGTTGAGCGCGTCGACAGGAGTCGGTGCGGCTTCTTCACCGAGTTCGATGTATCGGAATTCCGGCCCGAAACTTCGGACGAATTCCTCGCCGAGCACCTGATCGGGCGCGGATCCGTTGTCGATCGCGATGACTTCGTAGTCGAGGTCTTCGATGTCACGCTGATACGCACGCGAGAGCGAATGCAACGTGCGCGCGGCCTCACGTCGCATGTTGTAGAAGACGACGACGACCGTCAGGTCCTTGGTTTGCGTCGGCAACGGCGGTGCGAGCGGCGCGCGACTTCCGCCGGGTCGAATGCTCGCAGGCTGCGGACGCTGCGCCGGCTCGCGTCTTGCGCCACCAGATCGCCGAGCCGTCGGTACGTTCGATGGTCTCGTCGATACCGAATCGACGCGAGGAATCCCTTCGATCGCTTCGTTGCGCTCCGGCGTCGCGGCGTCGTCGACGACGATGACGCCACCCATCGCAATGCGGCTGTACATCGCTTCGAGGGCGCGTACGCCGTCCGACGATCTCGCACTGACCGATGCGCAACAGCGAGATGCGCTTGATCGGCGATTCGGCGAGCGCCTCCGGAGGAGAGCCGGGCAGGAACCGCACGCGGTCGTCGAGCAGGCCGAACCGCGCGAAGCCATCGCGTACGGAATTGAGATCGCTCCACACGTCGAGGTCGTCGGCCGGGTTCTGTTCGACGCGAAACTCGTCGGCGATCCACACCTGTTTGTTCTCGATCTCGTTGGCGTCGAGATACCCGCGCATGAAAATGCCGGTGCCACCACGACCGGTGCCGCACTCGACGAGATCACCACCGACGCGCTCGTCGCGAACGACGTCGAGCAGGCGGCGCAGGTTGTCGAGACGAGTGCGGCCGAGCTCGGCGTACGGCAGCTGCGATCCTTCGGGATCGGCATCGGGCAGGACGCCGGCGCGGCGACGTTCGACGAGGACGTCCCAACGAATCTGCATCTCGCGCACCGGGTCGCCGAGCTTCGCGCGATCGGGCGGAAGCTCGCGCCGTATGCAGTCCATGAGATACGACAGGCGCAGCTCGTGATCGAGATACAGCTCGTCGAGCAACGACGCTTCGAGGAGATCGAGATAGCGACCCGCCGATGCGCCGAAGGCGCTCGCGATGGCCGTAGTAGTCGTTGTGCTGGAAGAGCATCGCCTGCAGGCGCATCGACTCGCCGACGTCGAGCAGCACGTCCTTGCCTTCGGCCGTTTCGAGCCAGTCCAAGAACGAGGCGACCTCCGGCTCGTTCTGCGAGGCGTGCTTCTTCGACGACGATCGCGAGCCCGAAGTAAACGGGAAGCACGAGTCGACGAACGGGTCGGTCGTACTCGGCGATGAAGTCGTCGAGCGCCGTCATCACACCGTTGCGCGGACCGCCTTCGACGAGCGCGTTGTAGTGCTCGGGATTCAATCCGCCTTGCGGCAAGCGCCTCGGACGGTCCCGGGCTTGATCCCGCGCAGCGCGTACGGCTGGCGAAACTCTTCGGGAATTCGCTCGGGCGCGTAGTAGAGGTCGCGCCGGCCGTACGGCCAGAGCACGTCGTGCAGGATCAGAATCGGGAGCGGGCGCGTCGTCGCGGCTCGCCGCGTCGGCGAGCTGCTTGAGCTCGTTGTACACGGTGTACCAGTTGTGGTCGCCGTCGACGAGCGCAACGTCCACGGCCGGCAGCGTCGGCAGCACGTTGTGACTGATGTCGCGATGGAAGATGTACTGACCGGGAAACCGCGACTCGTGCAGGCTCGGGATCGAACTCCGGCACCGGATCGATGACGTGCAGCTCGGTTTCGGGTCCGAGCCGCTCGAGCATTAGCGCCGTCGTGTCACCGCGAAGCGCGCCGATCTCGACGATGCGACGCGCCCGCGCCGCCTGCAAGAATCGGCCATACCACCGGATCCCAGAACGGATACATCGTTCGAAACGTCCCTCACGTCCAGCCCGGCGCCCGTCACTTTACGAGAAAGGTGCGCGTGTCCGTAGCCTCACGTGACGTTGGAGCGCAGTTTCAACCGTTCGCTGCGACGTTCGTACACGAAACGAGCCGCTCGTTCCGTCGCTGGAAGAACGAACGTTGCGACACGTAACCTCCGCACGATCCGTCCGACCGTGGAGAAATGTCATGGCGATTGTCGGCAGTGCGACGCGCAGCGGCGGACGCGCCTCGCTGGCGCTACGTCATGGCGCGCGATCCGAAGAAGCTGCTCGAAACCGCGGATCGGCTCGCGAGCAAGAATCGTGCGGACGATGCGCTTCGGCTCCTGGAACGGCCGAATCGCTCGCATCCCGACGTGACGATCGCGGCACGAATCGTCGATCTTCGCTTCGAGGCGTTCAAACAAGCGCAGTGGGATGCGCGGCGACCGGAATGGCCGAGAGATTCCCGATCTCTTTCCGAACGCAGACATTCCCGAAGTGACACGCGAGGAACTCACATCCGAACGGCTTCGGAGCGCGATCGCCCACCACGGGTCGCTCCTCGTGCGGGGATTCGCGACCCAGGGCGACTCCGACCGGATCACGGCCGACATCGAGCGGGCGTTCGCGGCAGCGGCGCCCAAGGATGGCGCGAACCGCAGCACGAAGGTTGGTTTCGTCCGTATCCGTACGACACGACGAGCAATCGGTCGTCAAAGGTGCTTTCGGGCTGCGTGCTTGCGGTCGACTCGCCGCCCGCGATGTTCGACGTCGTCGAGGTGTTCGAACGAACAGGCGTCGGCGATCTCGCACGCGGTTTCTTCGGTGAGCCACCGGCGGCACTCGCGAAGAAGTGGAGCCTGCGCAAGGTGTTGCGCGACACCAACACCGGTGACTGGCATCAGGACGGAGCCTTCATGGGCGAAAACATTCGCTCGTTGAACGTCTGGCTCACGTTCTCTCACTGTGGCGATACCGCGCCGGGGCTCGACGTCGTCGCGCGACGCGTCGATCACGTGCTCGAGACCGGAACCGACGGCGCGTACTTCCAGTGGAGTATCGGCAACGCGGTCGCCCAGCGGGCGGGAGAAGGAGCCATCGTTCGGCCCATCTTCGAAGCCGGAGATGCGTTGCTGTTCGATCATCTTTGCGTGCATCGCACGGCGGTCGACCCGGGGATGCCGCACGATCGCTACGCCGTCGAGGCTTGGTTCCTCGGTCCGTCGACGTATGGCGCGATGTTGGGCGAGGTCGAGCACGGCTACTCGCCACGCGACCAGATCCCGATTCTCTATTGAATTTCCTCCGTCGACGTGTCGGAACAAGCCGCGCCCGAGTTACCAGCGGCGGAGCAAACGCCTGTTGCGAGCGTGTTGCCGATCGCGGTCTTCGGCGTCGCGGCGTTGGTTGGCCTCGTCCTCTGGCCGGTCCTTGGCCGCACCCATTGGTTCTATCTCGACGAGTGGGACTTTCTCGCCGGTCGTACCGCTGGGAATCTCGGCGATCTCTTTCGACCGCACAACGAGCACTGGTCGACGATCCCGATCCTCGTGTACCGAGGTCTCTTCCAGATCGTCGGATTGCATTCGTATCTGCCCTACCAACTGATCGTCGTCATTCTGCATCTCGTTGCGGCCGCGCTCCTCCTCGTCGTCATGCGACGCGCCCGCGTGCAGCCGTGGCTCGCGACCGCCGCGGCGGTGCTCTTCGTTTTTTTTGGATCGGGTCGGACCGACATCGTGTTCGCCTTCCAAATGGGCTTCACGGGATCACTCGTCTTCGGACTCACCCAGTTGCTCCTCGCCGATCACGACGGTCCTATCGACAAGCGCGATTGGTGGGGACTCCTGGCCGGCCTGCTGGCACTGATGACGTCGGGTGTCGGCGTGACCATGGTGATCGTCGTCGGTCTGGCCGTCCTGCTCAGCCGGGGCGTACCGGCCGCGGTCTTTCACACCGTGCCGCTCGCGGTTGTCTACGTCACATGGCTTGCGGCCATCGGTCACGAGGGCTTCGGATCGGATCAGGCCTCAGGCCACAGCCTCGTGCCATTCGTGACGAATGGTTTGCGCCGCGACCTATCGCGCGCTCGGACAGCTTCCCGGTTTGGGTGTGGTGTTCGCGCTTGTCCTCGTCGTCGGACTCTTCCTCGCCCGCGCCGACCTGCGAACCCGCCTGGCCCCTACGCTCGCACTGCTCGTTGGCTCCGTTGTCTTCATGACGATCAACGCGATCGGTCGTGCGTCCGCACTCGGCGACAATGCGGCCAAGGTCGACAGATACGTCTACATCGTCGCCGCGATGTCGCTACCCGCCCTCGCGGCGGCGGCCGACGCAATCGCGCGCCGGTATCCAATACTCCTCCCGTTCTTCATTGTGTTATTTCTCGTAGGCATTCCGGGCAACATCAACGCGTTCAACCGAGCCCAACGGCAGGATCGAAGTCTCAGCGCATACCGGCACATGATCTTCACGCTTGCGCACGACCCGGTGGCTGGTCAGGCACCGCCATCGGTCCGCCCGGAACCCGTCCTTGCCCCACAGGTAACGATGGGTTGGCTCACAAGCAGCGCCCGCGGGGCCCGCATTCCGAAACCCTCGGAGCTCACCGCCCGCGACCGGGCATCGGATGCTTTTCGGGTTTCGTTCCTGCAACAGCGCACATCGCGGACGGCGCCCGCGTGCGCAACGACGCTCGCACTGCCCACGACGCGGTCACTCGCCCAAGGCGACGTACTCGGTCTTTACGAGGGGCCGTCGAGATTCCGCGGCGCGAGCGACGCCGCGCGTTTGACACCGCCATCCGGACTGGTCGGACCGCCGTTGTCGTTCGCTCCGAAAGACGGAACAACGGTCACCGTTCTGCGCGACGTTCCTGCCGTCCGCATCAGTGCGAGCAGCCCGTTCTTCCCTCCGCGCGTTTGCCTGATGCCATGAGCGAAGTTCGGGAGACGCCGATTCGCACGGTCATGTGCATCGGGGATTCGATCACATACGCGCCCGGTATGGCCGTGAACGGTGTCAACCAGAGTTGGGTTGCGCAACTGACGACGGCGCTGGAGCAACGAGTCGGTCCGCGCGTCGGCGATGGCTACCGCGGTCTTTGGCGCAGTGACGAGTGGTCGCGGACAGGAAACTGGACGGAAGCCGCGCCCGCCGATCCGTTCGATGTCACGCCGTTTCGTCGCGGTCTCTACAGCTCGAGCAACGTCACCGACGGGTTGACGTGGATCAAGCCGGCCGACCTCGACGTCGCGTGCTTCGATCTCCACGCTTTTGCCGCTCCGAACGCGGGGGAATGGCAGTACCGGGTTGACGACGGGAAGTGGACAAACGTGCAAGCGGCGCGCGCCCGCGGCGGACCGTTGTTTCGATACACCATCGATCAGCGCGTCGAACGTGGCATCGCGATCCGCGGGTCCGACGGAACCGCGCCGTGTGTCGCGGCGGTTGCCGGAATCTCCACGTACACACGTCCGGCGCGCGGCGAGCCCGGAATCGTGGTTCACAACCTCGGCCATCAACAACAGTTCCTCGCTGCGATTCTGCCGGCCTTCGGCCGGGAATCCGTTCGCACTGCTCGACGAAGTACGGCCCGACGTCGTCACCGTTTTGTTTACGAACGACGTCATCTTCCGCGACGCCGACGCGTTCGCATGCACGCTCGAGAGGTTGGTGACGCGCGTTTCCCAGTACGGCGTTACGGTGATCATGGTTCCGTTTGAGCAGCGGACTCCGCGTCGTGTCGACGACGCCACCACGATCGCCGGGTCGCGTACGCTCACCGCGCCCAACGCGTTATTTCTTCCGACCGATGTGGGCGCACGGGTTCTCGGCTCCGCCGTCGAGCCCGAAACCACCATCACCAACGTGCTCTCCGAAGAGGAGGCAACGATGTCGGCCGCGGCGAGCCAGTCGGCGTCGCGACAGACGGTCGAGATCGTGGGTCGGCGCGACGTAACGATCCAATCGCGATATAGGGACGCAACAAGGTCGACCGCGACCAACTTGGGGTGTCCACTCGTTGACTTGGAGGAGGCATTTGCGAGCATCGCGGGAGCGGGTGGGACACCTACTACGCAAACGGCCTGATGTATGACGGCCTCCATCCAAGCCAGAAAGGTCACGACGTGATTGCGGAGTGCGTGATTGCATCGGTCGATCGGGCGGGGGCCAGTCGCGTATGAAGCGCATGACTCGCCGGATCGCCTTCATCACGGCCTTGGGTGGTCTCATCGTTGCCTCGGCGTCGTGCGGATCAAGCTCGAAGCCGCGCGCTCGGAATCCACAAGATTCAGCACGTCATCGTGATCATGCAGGAGAACGTTTCGTTCGATCGCTACTTCGGGACCTACCCCGGCGCCGACGGCATCGCGATGAACAACGGAACACCAACCACTTGCGTCCCCGATCCGCAAAACCACACGTGTGTCAAGCCGTTCCCCGACCATTACAACGTGAACGCATCAGGTCCGCACGACGCGCCCGCGGCGAAGACGGATGTCAACAACGGAAAGATGGACGGCTTTCTCAAGGCGCTTGAAGGGCCGAACCCGGACGCGAGTGGCGGCGACACGTGTAGTCCCCACGACACCGCTTGTAAGTTCACCGTCGGGCTGGAAAAGAAGATCAAGGCCAACGTGATGGGCTATCTCACGGAGTCGGATCTCCCGAACTACTGGGCGTACGCCAAGAACTTTGTTCTGCAAGATCACATGTTCGAACCGAACGCATCGTCGAGCCTTCCCGCGCACCTCTACCAGGTTTCCGAATGGTCAGCCGATTGCGCGACACACGAAGCGTCGAGTTGCAAGAACGACGTCGAGCCACCGGAGAACGTGCCGAACGGCGATCCGTTGAAGGAGCATCCGAACGGGCCGATCTACGCGTGGACCGATCTCACGTATCTGCTTCACAAACAGAACGTCTCCTGGGGGTACTACGTCGTCGCCGGCGACGAGCCCGACTGCGCAAACGCCGCCCAGGTGAGTTGCGTGCCGAAGCATCAAAACGCACAGACGCCGGGCTATCTGGAACCCGCTTCCCTACTTCGACACGGTCAGCGACGACCACCAGATGAAGAACATCCAGTCGATGTCGAAGTACTACCAAGACGCCAAGAAAGGCAAGCTTCCGGCCGTGTCGTGGGTCATCCCGTCGGGCTCCGTCAGCGAACACTGGCCCGCGACGGTGAGCGACGGCGTTGCGTACGTCACGAGTGTCATCAACGCCGCAATGAAGAGTCCCGACTGGGACTCGACGGCGATCTTCCTCGCGTGGGACGACTGGGGCGGCCTCTACGACAATGTCGTGCCTCCGCAGGTTGACGAAGACGGCTACGGGCTGCGCGTGCCCGGGCTCGTCATCAGTCCCTACGCGAAGCCGGGATACGTCGATCATCAAACCTTGAGCTTCGACGCGTACGCCAAGTTCATCGAAGACGATTTTCTCAACGGCCAGCGCCTCGACCCGAAAACCGACGGCCGGCCCGATCCTCGCCCGACGGTGCGCGAAGACGTGAACGTCCTCGGCGATCTTTCGAGCGATTTCGACTTCACTCAGGCACCGCGACCACCGGTGCTGTTGCCGACGAATCCGAAAACGACGCTACACGGACCGTGATGGATCGGAGTTTGCCCGTGGAAGACCAGTTCTTTTTCATACATCTGATGAAGACGGCCGGAACGTCGTTCGCGTTTCAAGTGCGCGAGAATTTCCTGCCGATCACGTGTATCCGAGCAAGGGCATCGATACGCGCGACAACCTCGACGTGGCCGCGTACGTGAGTCTCGGCCGGCTGCTCGCCTCACACCCGAACGCCGTTCAGAGATACGGGTGTTCACCGGCCACTTCCCCTATGTGGCGTCCGACATGCTCGACCTCGACCTCGTTCGCCTCACGTTGTTGCGAGAACCGGTCGAACGCACCGTTTCGGTGCTGAAGCACTTCAAGCGGTTGTCGAAGCGTGTGCAGGAGCTTCCGCTCGAAGAGATCTACGACGATCCCTTCGTGTTCTCGCGTTTCATTCAGAATCACCAAGCGATGATGTTTTCGGTGACGGAGGAGGACAAGCCGGAGGCGTTCGGAAGCCCGATGACGTACTGGGCAACCGCAACGCTGCTCCGGATGCACACGACCGAACAGAACGAAGAAACGGAAGCCGAACTGCAGCGCGCGCGCGAAATCGCATCAGCGAGCGCGCCGGAGATCGATGCCGTTCGTCTGCGCGCGCGAAATCGAATCTCGAGAACGTCGACGTGATCGGCCTCAGTGACGGTTACGGCGAGTTCATCCGTGAGTTGCGGGATCGATACGGCTGGTGGCCGCAGGGCCTCGACCTCGACGCCAAGATGAATCAGAGCCAGGAATCGTGGGGCGTCTCCGAGTCGTTGAGGAAACGCATCGAAGCCGACAACGCGGTCGATATCGAGTTCTATGAACACGCGCGCGAGATTGTCGCCCGTCGGTCGCCCAAACCCCGAATGACGAATGCCGGAGGTGCCGGCGTGAAGGGTTCCGGCGTGAAGCTCGACAAGAAGCAGCTACAGAAATCAATCCGATCGAAGCACCCGCGACTGTTGGAAGCGCTGGTCGCCGACGCAAAGATCGCAGCCGTCTACCGTTCGGAACGTTCCAAATTCCGTAGCCGCGCCGATGCGGCCTTTCAGATCCTGCGTTTGATGGTCATCAGCGACGCCTTCTTGGCGCAGGCGTTCTACCGCTCCAAGGCGCGCATGCAGGCGTTGGGCGTGCCCGTACTGCCGTGGATCGCGCACCGGCTCGCCATGATGACTGCACAAGTCTGCATCGGCGATCCCGTTGTGATGCGACCCGGCGTTTATCTTGCGCACGGCCAAGTCGTCATCGACGGTTTCGTTGAGATCCATCATGGAGCTGTGATTTTCCCGTGGGTGACGATCGGCCTGCGCGCCGGCGAAGTGCGGGGCCCGACAATCGGGCGCGATGTACACGTCGGCACCGGTGCGAAAGTGATTGGGCCCGTCACGATTCACCGCGGCGCGCGAATCGGAGCAAATGCCGTCGTGATCTCTGACGTTGACGCCAACACGACGGTCGTCGGCGCGCCCGCGCACGCGACGAACGTCACAGTTACAACTTGACCGACTCTGCTTGCGCACACGAACATCGGTTGATGCGAACCCGTTCTCTCCTCGTTCTGGTCGGCGTAATCGTGGTCGTCGCGGCCGGCTGTGATTTTCCGAGCATCATGCCGGTCGGGAACGCGCCCCTGCGTTACCGCGATTCCGTGTTCAACAACGTGACCGTCACGAGCAACGTCACCTACGGCAGCGCGGTCAACTTGGAGAACCAGACCGTCACGTTGCAGATGGACGAATACCAACCGACGGGTGACACGGTGACGAGTCGACCTGCGATCATCTGGGTTCACGGTGGCTCGTTCACGAGCGGCGACAAGACATCGGGTGAGCTTGTCGACGAAGCCAACAGCTTCGCCGAGGAGGGGTACTTCAACGTTTCGATCAACTATCGCCTCGAAACACCGGGATGCTCCGGCGCAGCAACGAACTGCGACCAAGCCATCGCTGAGGCCGCCGAAGACGCGCAAACTGCAGTGCGCTTTCTTCGGACCCACGCGACAACGTTCCACATCGACCCGACGCGTATCGCTATTGGCGGCTCGTCGGCCGGTGCGGTTACCGCACTCAATGTCGGCTACGACTCGTCGGAGACCCCGGATGCGAGCGTGCGCGCGGCAATGTCGATCTCCGGTGCGCACATCGGCGTCGGGAAGGTGTCAGCCGGCGACGCACCCGCGCTCGACTTCCACTGCACGACAGATCCGCTCGTGCCCTACCGGCTCGCGGTGACCACGATCAACGCGGCCCATGCGGCGGGGCTCGACGCCTTCCTCGAGTCGTGGGACGCGACGTGCCACGTCCCCTACACCGGTCACCGAGCCCAGATTCTCGAACAGGAACGGAACTTCTTGTACTGGGAGATGGACCTCAAGCACGCCGCAACTTGAGGCCGCATCGGGTAAATCCATCCGTATTGCGAAATTCCTGGGACTAGTACCGAACGGTCGTCCGGCGTACCGTCTCGCAACCGATTCCCTTCGATGTTCATTCGCCCTTCGCTTGGAGGTCGCATGGCACACGCGATTTGGTTGGCGCAGCACGTAGAACCGCCTCGCGCGCGGGGACCGAAGAACACGTCGTGGTCAGACACGACTCCGAGCGGCAAGGCCACACCGCATTAGCACGGTCGCGGAAGCTCCGGCGCTCGAACCGAGCGAACCGCGTCCGCGCAGTGCGATTCGCGATCAGTGGCTGACCGTTGTCCTGCTCGCGATTCCAGCAGTTTTCGTGATGCTCGCGGGATGGCAGCGACGTTGGACATCCGATGACGGCTTCATCAACGTCCATGTCGTACAACAGATCTTGGCGGGCAACGGTCCGGTGTTCAACGCCGGCGAACACGTCGAGGCCGGCACCAGTCCGGCTTGGACCGGTCTGCTCGTGGTCGGCCACTTTTTGTTTTTCGGTATGGCAACCGAATGGGTCGCAGTCATCTTCGGAATTGTCGCAACAACCGCGGCGGTTGTCGTGGCTGAACTCGCCGGCATTCGCCTGTTCCGAACAAGTCGCGTGCTTCCCTTCGGTGTCATTGCGTTCGTCGTGGTCCCGCCGGTGTGGGATTTCTCGACCGCTGGGCTCGAGACAGGAATCTGCTTCCTCTGGATCGCGGCTTCACAGTTCGCGCTGGTGTCGGCTGCGCGCGCGCCGCAGCACCAGCGAACGGTCGTGCTCGCAGCGATCGTGGTCGGCTTCGGCCCGCTGGTCCGCCCCGACTTCGTCGTGATGAGCGTTGTTTACGGCATTGCACTTTTGTTTGTTGCGCGGCCTCATACGCGACGGCGGGTACTGGGAATCATCGCGGCGGCGGTCGCTCTCCCTGCGCTCTACGAGCTGTTTCGGATTTCCTACTACGGTGCGCTGCTTCCGAACGACGTGACCGCGAAGGATCCGAGTCGACCAGACTGGCACCAGGGTTGGTTGTATCTCACGGACTTCATCAAGCCGTATCTCTTGTGGATTCCGATCTTGTTGATCGGCGTTGTCCTCGTGCTCGCGCTGCGCAATCCACTGCGCGGTCGGGTCAACGTTGTTCTCGCCGCCGCGCCCGTGGTGAGCGGCCTGGTGTACACCCTCTTTGTCGTTCGCGGCGGCGGATACCACATGCACGGGAGACTGCTCCTTCCGGCACTCTTCGCAGTCGCCTTGCCGGTCGCAGTCGTGCCTCGCACTCCGACGAACATCGCCCTGACTTCATTCGTCGTGTTGTGGGCAGTCGCGCCGATCATCGCCGGCGGACCGAGCTACACCGGCTTCGGCCGGCACCACATTTCCAACGAGCGAACGGTCTGGGTCAAAGAGGGGAACCCAGTGACGCTGAACGACTACCGGCGCCAGCCCCAGACCGGTGAGTTCCTCAACAATCGCGGAGTCGATCTTGGCGATCAGGCGAGACAGCTTGCAAAAGAACACGCGCGCGTCCTCATGATCAAAGAGATCGTGGGCGCGAAGGTCATCGGTCCGCTGAACAACGACGTGCCATACAACGTCGTCATCGAGGCGGAAGCGATCGGGATGGCCAGCGTTGCTGCGGGCCCTGATGTGTACATCGAAGACGTTCTCGGGCTGGCCGATCCGCTCGCGGCACGGACGAACAATCTCGGCAACCATTGGCCCGGTCACGAGAAGTTGCTGCCCACTGCTTGGGTCATTGCCCGCTTTGCAGCCAACGCCAGAGTGCCAAGCGACGTGGCCTCTGCGAGCGACATCCAAGCTGCGCGCGCCGCGCTGAACTGCCCGTCGATCGGAGACGTCTGGCGCCGACCGAGAGCGGCACTCTCGTTGTCGACCCTCGTCTCGAACTCGATCCACGCCTTTTCGGACTACGGCGAGCACGTCGAGCGGAATCCGGTGCGCGCCGCCGCGACATGCGGGTGAGCGCGTCCCCTTACACGAACCAGTGGATCTCGCTCTGCGGCGACGTCACGCGAATTTCCGCTTCGATACCTCGCTCGGCACGGAAGTCGTCCACGGCCTTGCGGCATCCGTCGTACGCGAAGTAGTCGTTGACGATGACGACTCCACCGGGCACGACGGAGTCGTAGAACTGCTCGGGCGTAAACCGAGTCGCCTCGTAGAAATCGCTGTCCAGGCGCAGTAATGCGATGGGGCCGATGTCGTCGACACAACCCGGCACCGTGTCAGTGAACCACCCTTTGACGAGCCGCACGTTCGCCATCGACACACCGGTCGCCGCGAACGTGTTGTAGACCGCTCGCTCGCCCTCGGGCCCCGAACAAGAAGTCCCGACGTGTTGCGCTCCCGAGCCACCGTCGGCTTCCGAGAGCTCCGGGAATCCTTCGAAACTGTCGAATCCCCACACCACGCGACCGGGACCACCGAGCGCGGCCATGACGACGAGCGACGTACCCTGCCGCGACACCGCATTCCACAAATGCCCCGGCAGTCGACCGCAACGACAACGCCAGGTCGCGCAGGCTCAGAAAGCAGCGGACGCCAGAAAGGCGAGCGAGTTCTCGAGCGCTGCGAGAATGACGTCGTTTCCCTCCGTGTCGTCTGCGAATGCTCCCCGCGCTTGTCGGCGCACAACATCGCTCATCGGGTCGTTCGCAAGGTCACGCCGCACGGGACACGATCCTTTCACCGACGAACAGCACACACAAAGGGCTCGAACGAGTGCCGCACGCGCGCGGCACTCTTCATCGCGTAAGGGTTGTTTTGGGATGCACCGGAAGCACGTCCGGTGGTCGTGGGGTCTGTGCGAAGTCGAAATCGTTTGTGAGGTCGCCCAAGACGGACACGGTTTCGCGAACGGTCGGACGGGGGTCAGGCCGGCCGTCGGTTTTCGGGTCGAGCCGCTGACTTCCGAGGAAGTCGTCTTCGATGAACTTCAAGTAGGCGTCGAAACTCAGCGTCTGATGGTCGACGTAGCCGGCTTTTGCGTACGGGCTCACCACGAGCGCGGGAACGCGGAGCCCGTAGCCGTTCTGATCAACGGTTGGAGGCACGACGTGGTCGTAGAAGCCTCCCCAATCGTCCCATGCGAGGAAGATCGCCGTTGAGTCCCAGTCGGGACTCTTCATGACCGCATTGATGAGGCTGGTTACGTAAGCGACCCCCACGCTGATCGTTGCGGGATAGTGCTCGCTGACAGGGAGCGACGGCACTACCCAAGACACGGCCGGGAGCGTGCCCTTCTGCGCAGCCGTGTAGAAGTTCGACACCGACTGAATGTTGCCGACTTGGTGATCGTCTTGAACCGTCTCGAAGTACGGGAGGGGGTTCCAGATGTTCGGCTCGGCCGCGCTCTGACCGATCGGAGCGCAGCTGACGTTTGCCGGGTTCCTGCAATCAGGTTCGTCACCCGCAACGACGTAATAACCCCACGAAACATGCTGCTTGTGGAGCAGGTACGTGAGATCGGTCCACGCGAACGTCGGTGAACCGGGATGCGGATGCAACGGATCGACGGCATCGGCCTGCGGCCACTTTGCGACCGGCTGGCCAATGTTGTTCACGCAGCTGTTCGGATCTTTCGTCGTACACGACGCCGACCAGCCCGACACCTTGAACAGAGACGCGGGGAGGCTCCAGGACGCGACGGGCGAGAACATGTGATCCTGCAAGACGAAGTTGTGCGCATACGACCAATAGTTCGGCAAGTCGCTGCCTGAGTGATAGAGCATCACGCTGCTCGCAAACGCGTGCGCGATCCCGCACTTTGGATTGGTGACATCCGTGCATTTCGATAAGGGTTTCGAGGCCTCATTCGCGCGGATGAACCCGTCCATCGCGCCGTTATTGATGTCAGTTATCGCGGCCGCGTTGTCGTGCGGTCCGCCGCCGTCGGTGTCGCCGTGACTCACCGAAGGTTTGACGCAAGTCTTGAGCGCCGGATCGGGTGCGCAGACGGTTGGGACACCGTTTTTCATCGGTATCCCGTCCGCTCCGGGATACGTCCCGAAATACTGATCAAACGATCGGTTCTCTTGCATGATCATCACGATGTGCTTGATCTTGTGTATCCCCGACGCGCTTGTCGTCTTCGATGATCCGCACGCTGTCAGACCGACCATCGCGAGACAGGCGATCAGAACGGTCCCGCGACGAGCGAACGGCACTTTCATCATTGACGGTGTCTAGTCGCGCGAGGCGCGATCCGTCACGACACCCCCGCCCGCACTCCACACTGACTCGTCGCTGCGCATGTGCGGCGAAACCCGGCCAATCGGTGCGACGCGCACACACCCACGAGTGGGGGCTTTCCTTGGTGCGCTCTACTTTGCAAGGCTCTGAGCCGTAGACGCACCGAGTTCGAAGACTCAGCGTAGGAGATTGCGCGATGCCGTTTGAAGCACTTCGTCGGTCTCGGAACGACCGTGCCGGTACAACTGAAACCGGCGCCGAGTCCGAACTCGACCGTCTGCGTACTCGCTACCTCGACACCGTCGAACGTGCGCTCACACACATGCTCTACCGACCGTTCGACATTCGATGGGATGAGAGTCCGCCGGTCGACGAGTACGAGGGCAGCGAGGAACTCCGCGAAGCAGCAATCAAAGAATTCCTGAAGCCGGACTTCGACTGGGCCGACGTTCGCGCCGACGGACGAGACTGGCCTCAGTACGCCCAGACGATGGTCGGCTTGAAACGCCTCGCGAACGTTCGTGCTTGCGTGCAACGCGCGATTGAGGACGGCGTTCCCGGCGATCTCATCGAGACCGGAGTGTGGCGGGGCGGTGTCGTCATCTTGATGCGCGCCATTCTCGATGCGTACGGCGACGATGAACGCACGGTCTTCGTCGCCGACTCTTTTCGTGGAGTCCCGCCGCCGAACACAAACGCATACCCGGCCGACGCCGGCAGCGAATTACACAACGCCAATGCGCTCGCGATACGGCGCCAAGAAGTGGAACGCAACTTCGACCTGTACGGACTCCTCGACGATCAAGTGCAAATTCTCGAGGGTTGGTTCAAAGACACGCTGCCGACCGTGAGTGATCGCAGTTGGGCCGTTGTGCGTCTCGACGGCGACCTCTACGAGTCGACGATGGACGCTCTCAAAAACCTGTATCCGCGATTAAGCGTCGGCGGCTTCCTCATCGTCGACGACTACGGCCATGGTCCGTGCCGCCAGGCCGTCACCGAGTACCGCGAAGCAAACGGGATCACTGAACCGATCGAAGAAATCGACTGGCTCGGCGCATTCTGGCGGCGCACGCACTGACGGCGACGAAATGCCGAAGCTGACGAACGTCTATTGCTACGGCGACTCGATCACGCAAGGACCGGCCGGTACGAACCGGGCCGAAGGCGGCTCCGGAAACTGGATCGAGCGAACTGCCGACGCGCTTGCGGCCACGTCACTCGGCCCGTTGCTTTCCTCGGGAATGCGCGGACTGTGGAACTCGAAATGGTTTGCGGGCACACCGCCGTTCACGACCCACGGCGGCGAATGGGACGGCAGTGGAACGTGGACGCCGCTTGCCCAGTCGCTCGATTTCAACCGCGCCCCACACGGCCAAGGTTGGTACGGCAACAACGGCGCTGATGCGGTTGCGACCTGGACGTTGCCCGCGAACTGGCCGACATCGATCGTGGGTTTCGCCGTCTATTACATCGACTATCCCGACGCGGGTGCATGGCAGTACCAAGTTGACGGCGGCGCGTGGGACAAGCAGCGCGAGCCCGTCCGGCACGACAACAACCTGAAGAAGGTGTACTTCGCCCAGTCCGTCGAATCGACGCTGTCGTTTCGCCAGTTCGACGGGAGCAAGCCGGCCGGGCTCGCGCT
Source organism: uncultured Actinomycetes bacterium (assembly GCA_963841195.1). GTDB lineage: Bacteria > Actinomycetota > Acidimicrobiia > IMCC26256 > PALSA-610 > CAWJBX01. Next base: position 22,207 of record CAWJBX010000015.1, read on the forward strand.
CGTCGCGATCGAGGTTTATTGGAACGACCCCCGCGCGACCGCTGGTCTGATCGTTCACAATCTCGGACGCAACGGATATTGGCTCGGCGTCACGAGCGGAATGCTCGCAAAGAACTCCGGAGCCGATCCGTTGGCATGCCTCGATTCGGTCGCCCTCGGTACGGACGCCGTCGATCAGCGCGCGGACATCGTGACGCTCGAATACATCAACGACCACACCATTTACAAGAACGACGAGGATGGTGGCGCCGAGCGTTGGAAGAACAACCTCGAGATCCTTGGCAATCGCATCGCGCGCCTCGACATTCCGCTGATCGTCTTCGGGATGTACGAACTCATCGACATTGATCCGGTCGTGCAAGCGAGGTACCGGACGAACTCGAGATCATTCGCAGAAACACATCCGCGCACGTCGGTGTTCGACATCTTCGAGGCGTGGTCAGCAGCCGGCTACGGCAGCGTCGGGAGCCAGTCGCCATTGATCGACGGGCACTTCCTCTTTGATGGCATGCATCCGAACGAGGCGGGATGCGCTGACATCGCGCAGCGATTGTTCTCGTATCTCGGCGACTGCGGCCTCTACGCCGCCGACCAGCCGAACGCTGAAGGCGCAGCGCCATAGTCGCGAAGGTAAGCCTCGAGCCGCTTGCCCGCGTTGTCCCATGTGAATTGGGCGGCGTACTCGCGACCGCGTTGGGCGAGCGCGATACGCAGGTCGTCGTCACGCAGCAGCGCCAGAATGCGGTCCGCGATCGTGTCAGCATCGATCGTGTCGCAGACCAGCGCAGTCTCGCCATCAATCGCGAACTCCCGCGAACCTCCGTTGGCAACGGTCACGAGCGCGCACCCACACGCCATCGCTTCTAGCGACGGCATGCCAAATCCCTCATTGCTACTCGTGCACAGAAAAATGCTGCTCGTGTTGTAGAAATCGTGCACCAGAGCTTCGGTCGGAACCGACTCCCCGAACGTCATCCAACTCGGCAGGTGCTCCGGCACGGGCGTACCGAACGCCTTCACCGTCACCGAGGGACACTGCTGATGCACCAACTCGAGCGTGCGCAGTGCGATTTCGGGGTGCTTCGTCGGAAAACGCGAATAACGAAACGCGATTTGTTGCTGCCGTTGATCGGCGGGCACTACCGAACGAAAGATGTCGTGACGGATTCCGAGCGGCACGTGCGCGAGCTGCTGGCGCGGTATCCCGCGTTCGACGCCGAGATCGACGAGCCATTTCGCAATGCAAATCTTCGGGCACGGCTCGTCGTACGGATCCTTGCCGCCCTTGCCGGCCAAGAGTTTCGGCTGGCCCATCACGAACACTAAGGGCAGACCGGGAGCACCCTCGGGCAGTTCGTGAATCGCCGAGATGAGAAAGTCGGTTTCGGGAAGGACCGACACGTCGACGGCGTCGAGGAAGTGATGCCGAATCGACGGCTCGAACTCCGACCATGCGACATCGTCGAGCCCGCGCGCGTGGAGACCGAGAAACGGTACGTGCGCGAGGTGCACGTCGTGGCCAAGACGAGCGAAGGCGTTCGCGAACTCGAAGACCGCAATGACGCCGCCGACCGGATGATCCGAACTCGGGCTCAGGAACGTGACGATCAAGGTGCTTACCGGCGGACGATGGTTGCCGGTACGCCCGCGGCAGTCGCCTTCGCCGGCACGTCGTCGAGGACAACCGCGTTCGCACCGATGCGCGCGCCGTCGCCAATAGTGAGCGGACCGAGGATCTTCGACCCGGTCCCGATCCACACGTTCTTGCCGATTGTCGGACCTCGCATATGTCCTTTGCGCGCCGGGCCGCTGAGACCGATCGCCGCACCCGGAGCGATAAACGTACCGGTATCGATTTCGACGAAGCCGTCGATCACGACGTCACCATGGGCGAGGATCACGCCCGGACGAAGGATGACGGTGCGACCGATGGAGACGTTCGCAGCCACCGCTGCAATGCGTCGAAGCACGTTGGAAGCAAATCGCATGCCGAGGACGTCGAGGCGAGCCTGAGCTCGATACAGGCAGAGCCCGAGGAAGCCGTCGCTTTGCAGCATCAGGCGGAGCACTTGCCGCAACGCGTCGGCGCGTCCGTGAAATTTTGATCGCTCCCCACGGTTTCGCGCGTCCGCCTTGGCGTCGGCGACAACCGCAGCAATGAAATGTGGCTGCTCGGCATGGACATGTCGCATCGCGGCATCCCACAGGTTTTCGCCGTTTGTGCTCACCTCCGAATGGTGGCACGGTCAGCCGCGAGCCAACAACCGTGGTATCGCCATGCACGATTGGTGCGGAAGGCGCGACTCGTCGCCGTGGTGACATCGAAACAGCAGCGTGTCAGTATCGCGAACGTGGCCGTCGCGGCACTTGAGCGGGCGCCCGTCCGTACGTCGACGCGCGCGTGGACGCTCGCGTTGCTGTGGGCGCCCGTGGCCTGGTTCGTCTATGGCGCGTGGCTGAGACGTTGGACGTCGGACGACGGATTCATCAACGTCCGTGTTGTGCAGCAGATACTCGCCGGGCACGGGCCGGTGTTCAACACGGGTGAACGCGTCGAGGCCGTCACCAGTCCGTTGTGGACGTTTTGTTTGGTCGTCGGGAAGATCTTGCTGTTCTGGCTCCCGGTCGAGTGGATTGCAGTGCTGTTCGGGATCGCAATGACCGCGGGCGGTCTTGTCCTTGCGATTGTTGCGGCGAGCCGTGTCTACGGCACGTGGCGTTTACTGCCGTTCGGCGTGATCATCTACGCAGTGATTCCGCCCGCGCGCTCCTATGCGACATCGGGATTGGAGAACGGGCTCACGACGCTCTGGATCGCGACGTGGTACCTCCTTCTCGCCCGCGTTTCTGCCACGCCTGCGCGCCGGACGGTGCTCATCACGGCGTTCGTCATCGGTCTCGGTCCGCTTATTCGTCCCGATCTCGGAGTGATGACGGTTGTCGCGGGAGGATCCTTGCTCTTTCTCGCACGACCCCTGGGGGCGCGCCGACTGCTCTGCATTGGCGTCGCCGGCCTCGCATTGCCGCTTGCGTACCAGGTCTTTCGCATGGCGTACTACGGCGCCCTCGTGCCGAATACCGCCTTCGCCAAGAGTGCAACTGCTGCGAAATGGTCGTCGGGCCGGGCGTACCTGATCGACTTCGTATCACCGTATTGGTTATGGATTCCCGCACTCCTCGTCGTCGTTATCGCCGTGCTCACATTTCGTGCCCTCGCCCGTGACGACGTCACCCGTTCTTCCGACCGGCCCGTTCGACATCCGCAGTTGGTTGTCACCTCGACACCACTTGTTGCCGGCCTGCTCTACGGCGCGTTCGTGATCCGCGGCGGCGGCGATTTCATGCATGGGCGCATGCTGCTCGCATCGACCTTTGCGGTGCTTCTTCCGTTCGCTGCGATCCCGAGAACTCCGGTCAACACGACATTCGCGGTGACGGCCGTGGCATGGACCGTCGTTCCGTTGCTTGCCGCCGGTCCCGGATACGGCAACCCAATCAACTCGCATCACCTCGATGACGAACCGCGCTTCTTCGCGAACGCGGCCCACCGACATAACCCGGTCACGCTGAGCGACTATCGACAGTCCTTCTTCTACGTGCTCGGCGAACAGGCGCGCCAGGGCGCGCGCGCGAACCCGGGCACTGTGACGATTGTCAGTCTGACGTCACCCGGAGTCACGCTGCCGCTCGATCCCGCCGGGCCCGCATTACTCCGCAACGAGACCGTGGATGCGTTCCCCGCAATCGGGATCTTCGGAGTCGCGGCGGGGACGAATGTCTACGTCGCCGACGATCTCAGTCTCGCGAATCCGGTCGGCGCGCGGTTGGACAACCGCGACCGCCGCGTCGGCGGATGGTCTCAAGAAGGAAAGACCGTACCGACGAGCTGGACCATCGCGATGTTCGCCGACCCGGCGGCACCGCTCCCGCACAACGTCTCCGCAACGAATGTCGCCGCCGCCCGGCGGGCGCTTGATTGCCCCCCGATTGTTGACCTCCTCGCTCGCGCACGCGACCCGCTCACCTTCGGCCGCATGTTCACGAACTTCACGCAGTCGTTGACGACGTACTCGCTCTCGATTAAAGCGAATCCGAGGGGCCAAACAACTCCGTGTTCGTGAACGTTCAACCGAGGACGGCGCGAAGGCGATAAAACAGGACCGAAGCCGCCAGCCGTGGAGAAATCGACGGCAAGCAGTTACCCTGCGCGGCGATGCAATTCGTTTCGAGGTCTTCGCGCGAAGGGCGTCCGTCCCCGCAAGACATTCGCCACAAGCGAAGAGTGCGGGTCGGAGAATGGTACGAGCGGGCGTCGTTTCCGTTCGCGGTCTTCATGTTGCTTGCAAACCGGAGGTTTCGCCCGAAGTACAACATGACGTGGCGCAGGAAGATCGCGCTCTCGCTTCACTTCTATCGCAACACTCGGCATATCCGCACCGGTCTGTCGTACAAAGCCCATCTCGCGATGGCCGCCAAACTTCTCGAGATGCCCGCGACAGTCGAGGGTGCTGTCGTGGAATGCGGGTGTTGGCTCGGCGGCACAACTGCGAACTTGAGCCTCCTCTGCGACATCGTCGATCGCACGCTGATCGTCTACGACTCGTTTGAAGGTCTTCCGGCGCCGGAGCCGGGCGACAACGTCAAGGCCGGTGTCCAAGGGACGTACCGCGGATACCTCGAGGAAGTGCGCGACAACGTTGCGCGTTTCGGCGCGATTCACCGCTGCGAGTTCCGCAAGGGCTGGTTCAAAGACACGCTCCCGAACCACCGGGAACCGATTGCGTTGTGCCTCATCGACGTGGACCTGAAGTCGAGCATGCACGACTGCGTTGTAAACCTGTGGCCGCACCTCGTCGACGAGGGCTACGTCTTTTTCGACGAGTACGTGAATCTTCATCATTGCTCGCTCTTCTTCTCCGAACGCTTTTGGCACGACTACCTCGATACATCGCCTCCGGGCTTGATGGGAACCGGTACCGGTATCGGTGTCGGCCAATACTTCCTCGGGCCGCTGCGCGGCAAGGATGCGGTCACCGGGTTTCAACGGCCGACGAGCGTCGCATATACGCGCAAGGATTACGACGGAAGCTGGGACTACCGACCCGAACCGAACCGACCTAGGTAACGACGCGTGCGGTGACGACCCGGGCAGGCGCGCCCACCACGGTGGCCTTGGCCGGCACGTCTTCGATCACGACCGAGTTCGCACCGATCGTTGCTTCGCGATGCACCGTGATATTGCCGAGCACCTTCGCACCCGTTCCGATCGTGACACCCCGCTCGATGGTCGGGCCTTTGTAGACGCTCTGCCGCAAGCCGATGGTGACCGACGGCAGGATCACGACGTCGGAGTCAATGGTGATCGGACCGTCGATCACCACTTGACCGTGCGCGATGTAGACACCCGGCTGCATGACGACGGTGCGCCCGATACAAACCTGCGCGGAGACAATCGCGAGATGGTGCGCAAGGCGGGGCAACGCAGGAACACGAAGGGCGTCGAGCCGCGCTTGAGCTCGATACAGCACCATTGCAAAGAACGCGTCGGCCGACCACATGAGCCGCACCACTTGGCAAGCGGCGTCGAGCCGGCCCCGAAACTCGTGTCGTTCGCCGCGGGCCTTTGCATAAAGCTTCGCATCGCGGACGACGGCCGTCGTGAACCGCGGCTGACCCGCCCGGACTTTGGCGAGAAGCGCATCGATATACGGTTTGCGTGGCTTTGCCACTTCGTCTCCGTCGGTGGCTGAATGGGCCGTTAGATCCGTTTCGTCAACGCGACGTGTGCGTTCACGACAATAGTTCCAACATGCCATTGCGCTCACCGGATGGGTACAAACCGCGCCCGGGAGCGTCCTGCTTGGGCTTGAAGCAAACAGCGCGCGCGTAGCAGCATGACCTCGACAGTCGTGGCTGCGGGCAATATTCCTTGTAAGGGAGAACTCGGATGAGCTTGGTGGTCCAGAAATCGCGACCGCTACTTGACGGACGATCTGTGGTCATTGCGATCGTCGTGTTGTTACTCGGCGCCGGACTGGGTTTCGCAGTGGGCTATGAGGTCAAAGCCCATCGCACCACGACAAAGACGACCGCCACTTCGAAGCCGGCGACTTCGAAACCGGCTGCGGCGACCGCGTCGGCGGCCACCGTCCAAGAAGGCATCAACGGGTTCTATGCCTGCCTCTCGAGCCACGGCGTCAACTACCCCCAGACCTCTCACACCGAGGATGCGCTCGACAAACAAACGTCGTCGCCGCCATCAGGTGTTTCGCAAGCGACTTACGAACTAGCGCTGAAGAAGTGCTTTGCCAAAGGTCTCCGCGGAGCGGCCGCCGCGCAACATTGAAATGAGGCGGGCCGAGAGTTACGACCTCGACTGGCTGCTGCGCGCCTCGACGGTCGCGAACGTCGCCTGGATGACGGAGTCGCTTGCCGACGTCATGCCATTCAAGCCCGAGACGCGTGTGCTCGACTTGGGTTGCGGACGCGGTGGTTCGTCGATTTTTCTCGCCCGCGAGTTTGGCGTAACCGTCTACGCACTCGACGCAATGATTCGTCCCAATGAGATCTTCGCCAACGTCAAAGCGTTCGGACTGACGGACCGCGTGATTCCGCTGCACGGCGACGCGCGGCGGCTTCCTTTCCCTTCCGAATACTTCGATGCAGTGGTCGGGATCGGAGCGTTCCAATACTTCGCGACCGATGGCCTGTTCCCCAACGAGCTCGCGGATCTCCTCGCACCGGGCGGTCGCGTCGGCATGGTGTCGGAAGGGCTCGTCCGCACCATCGATCGTCCACCGCCGTACTTCAGTCCGTCTTGGCACCGTTCGTTTTCCGTGCTGCATACGCCGGAATGGTGGAAGCAGCACTGGGAACACGCCGATTTCCGCGTGGAGTCTGCCGACCTCGTTCCCGACGGCGCGCGGCGCTGGAAGGAGTGGTACGAGCTTTGTTTGGAGCGCGACGCGCGGCCCCGCGTGTTCACCGAACCCGAAACCGCCATGCTGCGGGCCGACGCGGGCAAGACCCTCGGGCTCGTGCGCGTCGTCGCGTGCAAAGACGCGGCATCGACCGGGCCGCATGCAAAAGGCGCCGGCGTCTCACTCGCGCCGGCCTGAGTCGGTTCGACGGATGCGCTCGCGCTGGCGTGCGGCCTCGGGGCCCAAAGAGCTCGGTAATTGTGGGCGACTCGATGACTCGCGCCTTCGACACCGACGAGAACGGTCACGCCGCCCCGGGGTGGGCCGCGCTCGTCTCGACGGTGCTGAGCTCGGCGGGCGAGCGCGCACCCAGCGAAGGTTTTCAAGGGCTCTGGCGCGACGAATGGGAGCGCGCGGGAACGTGGACGAAGAGCGAGCGGTCCGACCCTTTCGACGTCGGACCTTTCGGGTGGATGCTCTCGAGCTCGGGCGAGACGGTCGACGAACTTGCGTGGTCGAAGCCGAATGGGTTGTCGGTCGCGGCCTTCGATATCTACGTCGTCGACATTCCCGGTGCGGGCGACTGGCAGTACCGCGTCGACGAGGGGGCCTGGAATCGGGTTGGCCCCGCGACGAGTGCAACTGCGAATCGTCTTCGTCGCGTTGCCGTCGACACACCGGTTCGCAGCCGGCTGCAGATTCGTGGGAGCGACGGCACGAACCCTTGTGTGGCCGCGGTCGCGGGCATCGACGTTGTTCTCGAAGCCGGCGATGCACGCCGCTTTCGAACGCATGATCTCTCGGCGGGCCGCCATTTCCTCTCGCAATTTTGCCGCCCAACCGCGGGCGATCCGCTCGCGGTCCTCGATGAGATCCAACCGGCATTGATCGTCGTGGCGTTCTCCAATGACGTGCTCTTTCGCGCGCCCGTGAAGTTTGAACATGCGCTGCGCGCAATTGTCGACCGGGTATCCCCCTATGGCGATGCCGTTCTCGTTGGCGCGTACGAGCAGCGACCACCGCGCGTCGTCCACGATGCCGAGCTCATGAGCGGCTCACCCGCCGTCGTCTCCGACACGGCCAAGTTTCTTCCGAGCGACGTCGGCGAAAAGCTGTTGTTCGCAGATTTGCCCGAAGCAAAGGACGTCATCATCACGGCGGTCCAGTCGAAACGGGAAGCGACGATGTCGGCGCCGGCCGCCTTCGACGCGGGCGCCGCCGAGCTGACGATCGGATTCGGTCGCACCGTTGAAGATCAGGATCGCTACCGCAAAACCGCCTCCGCGGTCAGCGAGTCGACCGGAAGCGCGTTCGTCGACATTTACCAAGCGTGGCGCGATCTCGGCTGTCGCGGCTGGGCGGAGGCGTTCGATGCCGGCTTGATGCTCGACCGCTATCACGCATCGGCGCGCGGACACCGCGACATTGCGAACCGATTGTTGGAGCTCATCGGACGAGAGGAACCAGGTGTCTGAAAACTCGATTGATCCTAACGAGTTCTTCAACCACTTTCCGCAATTCGTCGAGACGAGTGAAACCGACCCGCACGGCGGTGGACGAGAGCTCGCGCGCATGAACGCGCGTTATCGGGCGCTCGTGCATGAACATCGGGAAATCCTGAAGGACGCGTACGTCCTCGATCTCGCGAGTCATGACGGACGGTTCAGCTTCGCCGCGTTGAAGACCGGTGCGAAGAAAGTGGTGGGAATCGAAATCGAGCCGGGACTGGCCGACAAGGCCGTCGAGAACATGCGGCGCTACGACGTAGATCCGGACTCGTACGAATTCGTCGTCGGTGACATTTTCGACGGCATCGAACACGTCGAGCGCGTCGACGTCGTGTTCTGTCTCGGCATCCTGTATCACATCAACGAACACGTTCGGCTTCTGACCAAGATCGCGGAAGCCCAGCCGCGCTGGCTCCTCATCGACACGAACATCACGCAACGGGAAGACGCCGTCATCGAGCTTCGCAATGCCGTGACGGGCCGGCCACCGCCGCCCGGCGGTCAGTTCGAGGGCTACCCGAGCAAAGCGGCGCTGGACGTGATGCTGTCGAGCCTTGGTTGGTCGACGGAGTACTTCGACTGGTCGGCCTCGGGGTTGGCGACCACCGACGTGATGACCGACTACCGGAGAGGCGGTCGCGTGACCGCGCTCGTGGACTGCGGAGAGCGCCACAGCGAAGACGTCCGAGATCGGGCCGTCCGATCAGTCTTCGCGCAACAAGACCGTCGAAACGAGCAATGGGCCTGCATCAAGAAGGTCGCGCCCGAGTTCGGTATGACACCACAAGCGCTCGCGATTTGGGTCCGGAAAGCCGAAAACGAGAGCTTGCGGAACGGCACCGCGCGGCGCGCGTAGCGTTCGCGCCTCTTCGCGTCACGCCTTCTTCACGTGATAGGTGGTCTCGTCGGGCAGCACGATGACCTCCAACGCGATCGGAAGCTGGTCTTGGGCTCCGAGGGCGACACGCGTGAGCACAGTCGCACCTTCCAGGAGATCGTTCCCGTCTCCGTCGCTCACGTTCTGGATCAGCGCGCGCTTGGTGTTCACCGTCGTGAGGTTGCCGCCCAAGCCTTTGAATGTCAGCGAGTCGGGCGCGGCCGCGACGACGGGCACTCCCTGCGCGCTCGACCGGGGAAGAACCAACACTTCCAGTGCCAAGGCGGAGCGCGTCGGATGGTTGTGCACGATCACGCGTGATCCAGTGTGTATGTCCTTTCGCCGGCCGGCACTCCCCCGATACACGCGCGTTTCGTCGGTGAGCTGCAGTCGGTGGACTTCGTGCTCAGCGGCGACAAACACGCAGTTCGACTCGGCGTCGTCGCCACGGAGTTCACCGACGATGCGAGTCACATTTTGGAGGTGCGGCGGAGTGTTCGGCATGAACGCAGAATATCGACCGGCGCTCGTGAGACGCACGGGGCAAGTTTGTCCCGAAGGAGCGTTCGATACCGCTTCGTCTAAACCGCGTAGCGCGCTGCTTCGAACAAGTGAAGGTTGGCGGCGATCCAGTCGGCCGTTCGCTGCAACCCGTCCTCCAACGTGACACTCGGCTTCCAGTCGGCCCACTCACGCGCGCGCGTGTTGTCGCACAGCAATCGTTCGACCTCGCTTCCGGACGGCCGCAGTCGTTCGTCGTCGGTGACGAGCGTCGGATGCTTGCCCGTGATCTCACAAAGCAACGTGATCAAGTCTCCGATGGTGATTTCCCGGCCAGAACCAACGTTCACGACTTCGCCGACGGCACGGTCGCATTCGGCCACCTTGAGGAAACCGGAGACCGTGTCGTCGACGTAGTTGAAATCACGACTTGGCGTGGTCGCGCCGATATGCAGCTCCGATACACCGCCGTAGAGCTGGGCGAGAACCGCGGGGATGACCGCTCGCGCCGTTTGTTTGGGGCCGTACGTGTTGAACGGACGCACAACCGCCACCGGAAGTTCAAAGGCGTGGTAATAGCTGAGGGCGATCATGTCGCCGGCAATCTTCGATGCGGAATACGGCGACTGCGGTTGGAGCGGATGCTCTTCGTCGATGGGAACGCGCCGGGCCGTTCCGTACGTCTCACTGGTCGACGTGTGAACCATGCGATCCACGCCGGCGCGCAAACACGCAGTCGCGACGTTCTGCGTTCCAACCACATTGGTCTGCACATAGCTTTCGGGCGCGACGTAGCTGTACGGGATTCCGATGAGCGCGGCGAGGTGGAACACGACTTCGCAGTCTTGAACGACCGACGCTACGCGACCGGGGTCGCGTACGTCTCCAGCCTGGATGTCGATGTCGTCCTCTTTACCCGCAAGCCAGCCCGCGTCGCCGTACGGCTTGTAGTGGACGAAGGCGCGCACGCGAGCCCCGTCGGCAAGTAGGCGCTCGACGAGCGTGCTTCCGATGAAGCCCTCGGCGCCCGTAACGAGCACGCGCCGGCCGGACCAGGTGGTCATTGCTGTCCGCCCCTGTTCACGCACCCTCACTCTCTTCGCCGAGCGCGAAGTGCACGAGTACCCGATCGAACTCTTCGCGGCTCCCGATGTCGAACCAGCTCTCCAAGATGGGAAACACGTTGACGGGAAGTCCCTCGCGCACGGCGTCGGCAATGAGATCGGGCATGCCGCTCGGCGCGTCGCCCGGAACGAAGCGAAGCACGCTGGGGTCGACGGCGTAGATCCCCGCCGCGACGAGATCGTGGCGGTGCGGCTTCTCGTCGATGCCCATGAGGTGGTGATCGACAGCACGAAGAACTCCGTACGGAATCGGTGAGTCGTATTCGACACCCGCCACCGTGATCAGCCCTTGGTGGTGCCAGTGGAAGTCGAGCAAACAGCGGAAGTCGACGGTCGTCACCAGATCGCCGTTTATCACGAGCACTGGTCCCTCGACGCCGGTCGGAAGGAGTGACAGCGCGCCGGCAGTTCCCATCGGCTCTCGCTCATGTATGTAGTGAAGCGAAACGCCGAGATGCTCACCATCCCCGAGTCGCTGCTCGAACATGTCAGCCTTGTAATTGAGTGTGAGATACACATCGCAGACGCCGGCCTTCGCCGCCGCAATAATCAATCGCTCGACGATCGAAGTACCGCCGATCTTCAAGAGCGGCTTTGGCACCTTGTCGGTGAGCGGCCGCAGCCGTTGTCCTTGCCCGCCGACCATGATGACCGCCACCGGCCGGCCGACGATCGGCATGCCGAGGTCGTCGAGCGAAGTGACACCGGTGAGCCGCCCGTCGGCGACACGCGGCATCGACCGCAGTCGATGGACGCGCAACAGCGCAATGACTTCCTCGTTCGAAGCACGTTCATCGGCGACGAGCGGCGGACGCGACATGATCGCTTCGACCGGCGTATCGAGTTCGTGGCCGGCCAAAACGGCGCGTCGGATGGATGCGTCGGTGACGGTGCCGATGACCTCGTTGTCGGGCCCGACGACAACCGCGACGCTATCGCCGGACGCACATACGCGTTCGAAGACTGCACCGATGCTCTCTCCGCGCGCGACCGCGGAATACGAGTTGCTGGTCATGGCTGCAACTGCCGTTCGACAACGTGTTGATACGCATCAGGGTCAGTGCCGTATGCCTCGAGGAATGACTCGAGCTTTTCTCCCGCGACATCCCATCGAAAACGGGTCGCATACTCGCGCCCCCGCTCGGCCAACGCGATGCGAAACTCGTCGTCGCCCAGCAGTGTCATGACTCGATCGGTGACCTCATCGGGATCGGCCGACGCGCAGACCAGTGCCGTCTCGCCATCGATCGCATACTCGTTCGAGCCTCCGTTCGCGACTGTGACGAGCGCACACCCGCAACTCATCGCTTCCAGGGACGGCAATCCGAAGCCTTCTGCTTCGCTCGTGCAAACGAAGATGCTGCTGGCGTTGTAGAACTCAACCGCGAGGTCGTCCCAGGTGACCGACTGCCGAAACGTCATCCACTCCGGGATCGATGCCGGGGCCTCGAAGCCAAACGCTTTGACCGTCAACGCCGGAAACCGAACGCGTGCCCGCTCGACGGCGCGAAGTGTTACCGCGCTCCGCCGCGTCGGAAAGCTCGCGTACCGAAACGAGATGCACTGCGGACGTTCCTTCATTGGCACCATGACACGAAACACGTCGTGGTCGACACCGAGGGGAATGTGCACGAGCTGCTCGGCGGGTACACCGAACTCGCGGCCGAGATCGACAACCCATCTGGAGACGCAGATCTTCGGGAATGGCTCTTCGAACACCGAGTGTTCCTGCGTGAGCGTCGTCGGCCTGCCCTGCACGAGCACCAGCGGAAGTCCACTCGTTGCCGGTTGCGATCCGTTCCCCGAGACCGCGAAGTCGGCGACGGGGAGTGGATCGTCCTCGGACGCGAGCACGTGGTGTTGGATCGAAGGTTCGAACGACGCCCATGCGAGGTCGCGCGGATGTTCGATCCCGCCCCAGAATCCCGGGACGTGCGCGAGGTGCACTTCATGGCCGCGACGCGCGAGCGCATTGGCGAACTCGAACACTGCGATGACGCCACCGACCGGGTGCTTCGAGCTCGGACTCACGAACGTGACGATCATCGGACAACAATCTCAGACGCGAATTCGAGCTTGTCGGGCGGGAAGTGGTCGAAGAGGACGCGCTGCGATGCAAAAAACTCGCGCGTGTCCCACTTTTGCCTCGGCGGCGTGTGCCACCACTCGATTGTGCGCCCGATGATGGTGGCGCGCAGCGCGGGCTGCTCAAAGAGGTTGAACTGGTATGGCGTGTCGACATAGTGCAAGTCACCCGCACTTGCCGCGCTCGCGACAGCTATGTGCTCGACGTGGCGAATACCGAGCGGCCAGACGCGACAAACATCGTCGCCGCGCAAGTCGTCGGGAATGGTCGGAGGCGGCAGCGTGCCGAGCGTTCCGTCCGACTGTTCCAACCGCACTGATCCGCACTCCACCAGTCCAAGGCCGCGCCAGGTCGCGCCGACAGCGGTAGCCCAGGCCTTGGCCTCGGTGGCTCGATCCTCGTCCGCCGAATACACGGTGACAATCTCGACGCGTCGGCCCGCGAGTATCCACATTCGGATACTCCATCCGAGGCTCAAGAACGCGTCGTCGGAATGCGGCTCGATGACGCAGATCGTTTCGCCGTCGAATCCCGGATCAACGGGCGACACGAAAGTCCAGGACGTCGCACACCTCGCAATCGATGTTCGTCGCCCGGCGAGGCAGGCTAGGTGAACGTCGTCAGCGATGTCTACGACGAAGACGCGAATTGCGTACTTGACGCGCCTCGACATAGCGGCGGGCCGCTGCGTACCCTGACGACCTCGGGTCTTCTCGCGCGGGATGCGAAGGTGGATCGTTCTCCCTGATGGTTACTGAGCTCGTCGTCGATAAGCCCAGCGACACACCGCCGCCTGCTGATCCGACAAACGACCGACAATCGCGGCCGGCGGCGATCGCCTTCGTCGTTATCCTCGTCGCTGGGCTCGTTTTCTATTTGTTCGCGGGTCGTCACCTTTGGTTCTTCGGCGACGAATGGGACTTTCTCGCGGGTCGCGGCTTCAACGTTCACGACCTTCTCGCGCAACACGGCGGCCATATATCGGTGCTGCCGGTGGCGATTTACCGCGCGATGTACTCGACGGTTGGTTTACACAGTTATGTGCCTTACCAGCTGCTCACGATCCTTTTGCACCTCGGCAACGGCGCTCTGTTGTGGGTCATCATGCGGCGCGCGCGCGTCAACCCATGGGTCGCGACACTGCTCGCAGGAACGTACGTGTTCTTCGGCTCTTCGAGTCAGGACACGCTGTGGGCCTTTCAGATCGGCTTCGCAGGCGCACTCTTCTTCGGTCTGGCTCAGCTTCTGCTCGCCGACCACGAGGGCCCAATCGATCGGCGGGACGCGTACGCGCTGGGCGCCGGACTCCTCGCGGTTCTTTCTTCGAACGTTGCCGTTCCCGCCATCCTCGCCGTCGGTCTCGCGGTCTTGATTCGGCGCGGCTGGCGCGCCGCACTGTTGCAAACGGCACCGCTCGGCGTGCTGTGGGCAGCTTGGTTCGTCCACTACTCCGGTACGTCGTCGGCAAGTACGCATAGTCCGTCGGTGCTCTGGGCGTGGTTCCGAACCGCGATCACAGATGCGTTCCACGCGCTGGGACAGAACGCGCTCGTTGGCTGGCTGATCGCAATCGTGTTCATTGTTGGGCTCGTTTTTGCGTGGCGTCAGAGGAACGCCGCCGAGCGGCGCCGCGATCTCGCGGCCCCTGCGGCGCTCGTGCTTGCATCGGCAGTCTTCATCGTCATCACCGGTGTGAACCGCTCCTTCTTCGGCACACGGTTCGCGGGCTCGAGCCGTTATCTCGACATCATCGTTGCGATGCTGGTTCCTGCGCTTGGCGTCGCGGTCGATGCAGTCATCCACCGCTGGCGACGTCTTCGCGGTCGCGATACCCGTCCTGTTCCTCATCGGCATCCCCGGCAACATCCACGCGACGTACCACAACCCTCGCAGCGCGACCTTTTACAAGGACTACGCGGAAATGGTGAAGGAGTTGCCGCGCCAGGATCTCGCGCAACGAGTTCCGCGCGATCTCGTTCCCGAGCCGAACGACGGGTCGTGGATCACCGTCGGCTGGCTGCTGGGCGCGGCGCATTCGGGGCGGATACCCGCCGCGTCGACGCCGCCCACACCGAAACAAGTCAACGAATACCTTCTCCGTCTTTCACTCGAGCAATCGCGGGCGCCGACGGCTCCCACCGGTTGCACTCCCGTGTCGAGAACGCAGCAACTCTTCGACGTTGTCGCCGGCCAGTCCTTCGTCGTCGTCGGGACCGTTCAGATCCAGCTCGTCGGCGAACAGGTCGGTACCGGTTCGAAGCCGCTCGCGTACGGCGCGTCGCTCTTTGCAGGTGGCTATCCGCATCTGGAGAAGAACGTCGGTGCCCCGATGACGTTGCGGATCTATACGTACGATCCGAAGGCCATGTTGTGTGGCCTCTCTCCCTCGAGCTGACGACGACATGCCGTCGGTGAGTATCGTCGTCGTCACGTACGACATGGCGCGTGAGCTCCCGCGCACGTTGACGTCACTCGCCGTGCCGTACCAGCGTGGCATCTCGGCCGCCGACTACGAAGTGATCGTTGTCGACAACGGCTCACCCCACCCCGTAACACCCGACGTCTTCGACGGTTTGGCGGGCTCGTGGCGGCTGTTGCGCGTCGATCCCGCACCGCCCGCCCCTGCGCACGCGGCCAACGTCGGCATCGAGGCGAGTAGCGCCGACTTTGTCGGTTTGTTCATCGACGGTGCGCGCCTCGCGAGCCCAGGCCTCATCACACGCGCGCGGCAAGCACGCGATCTTTCCGATCGCCCGGTTGTCATGACGCTCGGATGGCATCTCGGCCCGACTCGTCACATCGACGCCCAGGCATCGGGCTACGACAAAGACGCCGAGGACCGGTTACTCGACGAGATTCATTGGGCCGACGACGGCTACGCGCTGTTCAGTGCGAGCACGCTGGCGTCTTCGTCGGCCCGCGGTTGGTTCGGACCGACCGGCGAGAGCAACGGGCTCTTCATGCCGAAAACGTTGTGGAAAGAACTCGACGGTCTCGACGAACGCTTTTTACTGCCGGGCGGCGGGCTTTCAAATCACGACCTGCTCCGGCGCGCGTGTGAGCTGCCGGGAATGCAACTCGTCGTCCTCCTGGGTGAGGGCACCTTTCATCAGATGCACGGCGGCATCGCGACGACGGGCCGCATCGGTTGGGACGAGATGCACGCCGAGTATGTGGCACTGCGCGGTCGCCCCTACGAACCGCCGACAAACGAGCGACTTTACGTCGGCACTGTTCCCGAGACGGCGTTACCGCATCTCGAGCATTCAGTGAGTTGGGCGCTCGCGCACCGTCGCAACCAATAAGCGAGAAAGCGAAGAAGTCGCGGCGGGCCCGGCGGCTACTCGACCATCTTGCTCGAACTCGGCAGCACGATCACTTCCGTCGCGCTGTACGACGTCCCGTTTACTTGGCGCGCTTGCGCGACGACCTTGTTTCCCGTTGCGATGTCTGTCGTCTTCGCGGTCGTCACGTTCTCGACGGTCGCACCCTGGGTGTTGATGTTGAGATTCTTGCCGTTGTTCTTATCGTCATCGTGTCGACGTCGCGCTCACAACTGCTGAACCCGAGCCTTGCGTTCGCCGGCAGCACGACGATTTCCTCCGCTTGCACGGGATTGCCGGCAACGGCGCGCCAAACAACCCTCGAACCCTGCTTGATGTCGCTTGCGCTACCGGCACTCGTCTTGACGACGATCGTGCTCGGGCTCGTGGAGAACTTCTTCGTCGTTGTTCCGTTCTGGTAATCGTGACTTCGTTAGCCGATGTCGTTCCGACCTTGCCCAGCCAGGCGCACAGCCGTACCCGTGCCGCTCGTCCCGGCTCTTGCGATCCCGTTGTTCGACGCCTTCTTCGCCGCCGCCGCCTTCGCGTTCTTGACGTCGTTCTTCGTGCGTTGCTTTTCGATGGCGTAGCCGCCCGCGAGTCCCACGATGAGACCGACAACCAACACGACGACTGCCGATCCGACCAAAGCGCCCGTCGACATGCGCTTGATGCGATCACCGAAACCCTCGTTTTTCTTCGGGGTTTCAGGCTGTGAATCGGTCACTACGCCTCCTCAATATCGGTGCGTTGTTTGATGGCGCGCGAATAAGACTCGTTGAAACGTTGCGCGCCTGTCTACCGCGGGCACGGCGCATAAACACATCGGCCCGTGGAACGCGACGACGCGTGCGAGATACTTTGCTCGTTCGTGAGTGGCAGCCCGGCGCAAACTGTGTTCGCGGTGAGTGGGATGCATCGCAGCGGTACGTCGTTTGTCGCAAGTGTGCTTCCCGCGCTCGGTATTTCGCTTGGTGACACAAACCGGCTGATGCGACCGGGACCCGACAATCCGGCCGGTTATTTCGAAGTGCAGTCGATCCTCGAACTGAACGAAGAACTCCTCGCGCAGCTGGGTGGCGCCTGGGATGCGCCGCCACTTCTCGACACCGGTTGGGAACTCGACGACGCGCTCGACGAATTCCGTACGCGCGCGTCCAGCCTTCTCGACGAGACGTTCGGTGCCGGACCGCAGCGGGCGCCGCGGATTGCGTTCAAAGATCCGCGCTTGTCGTTGCTCTTGCCGTTTTGGCGCACAGTCGTCCCAATCGCAACCACGATCGTTCTCGTTCGCGATCCCATTGAAGTCGCCGCGTCGTTGGCGATTCGGAAGTACGCGGTTCCCGAACCACAAGCGGCAGGAATCTGGCTGCGCTACCTGCTCGCCGCGGTCGCGAACGATCCCGGCCATCTTCTGGTGCGCTATTCCGACCTGTTCGATGCACTCCCGCCGACGCTCGACCGCATCGCGGCCCACCTCGGTGTCGCGGCGCCGAGCGTGGCCGCGGTTGCCGAGGCACGCGAACGACTTCAGCCCGAACTTCGTCATCACCATCCCACGGCTGCGGAGGAATCAGGCCGCACCGATCCGCTCACCGCGTTGGCCGTGGCGGTGTGGAACAACGGCACGATTGATCTCGACGCGTTACCGCCGGTCGTGACCGATGCCATCGCACGGGGCTGGCTCGCACCGGCCACCGACGGCGAAGTGTTGGCCCGAGCGCGCGCCGACGTGATCGCCGCGCGCGAGACCTTGCGTCAACGCAATCGCCAAATCGCCGAGCTGACGAAGCAGCCCGCCGCTCCCCTCAGCTCGCAGCCGCGAGGCTGAGACCGCCGACGCCGCTTTCCGGTCGCCACATCGCGAGATCGCGGTCGAGCATGCGCTCGAGATTCTGCACGTCGTCGGAGAAGAAGTCGTACAAGACGCGGCGTTCGTCGACGGTCAACTCCCGCGCCGCCGGCAGTCCCGACGGCCGCTCCTGAAAGCTGAAGCGCACGCGAGTCATCTCCGCCGGGAGAAAGTCGGCGTCGAGGCCGACATGGCGCAGCGCACGGTCGTACACACCGCGCGGGTCGTCGTCGACGTCGTCGTGCAACAGGACGAGCAGACGATCACCGAACGCTTCTCGGAAGGGTTCGAGACTCCGCGCGTACCAGCCCCCCGACAAGATGCCCAACGGGTCGTGCTCGGGCTCGACGCTCGCGATGTACGACATGACGCCGGTTTCGGGAGGAAGCGACCGCATTTGTACGTGATGTACGACTGCAGATTGGGCGCGATCGACCGGATTCCGAAGAATCGCAATCAGACGCACGTCCGGAATCGACGACTGCATGCGTTCCGCCATCACCTCGGGACGATGGCGCCAGAACATGTACCCCGGCGTGGCTTCGCCGACGAAGCGCTCTCCGGCCCACCCTTCGAACTGGGCGCGGTACCAGTCGAGCCCGTCCTGCTCGAAGCGTTTGCTGTTGAAGAACTCGATCTCGCGTGACGCCGTGAACACGTCGGGGTGCTCGCCCAAATTCAGACGAAGCCACCGTGTCGCACTCTTTTGTGCACCAATGATGAGAAACGTCGGGATTGGGAGTACGGCGCTGTACATGTCGGCGTGCTCCTTGTGTGTAGCGACGCCCGCGTGCGCGAACGATACCCGTACGTCGTCAAATGTCGAGGGGCTGATCGAAGTGGAGCGGCCCGCCGGTTGTTCCTACGCTGTCGCATCGTTGCGGGACGGCGCGGGATGAGCGCGAAGGGATGACTCTTCTGCAAACTGAACACCGGTCTCGCCGCACCGCTGCGCTTGCACCGCGTCTGGTCGTGCCCGCCGGCTTGCTCGTCGACGACGTGACGCGCGATCGCCTGGCGCGTCAACTGGCGCACGCGCCGGAAACGATCGTTGGTGTAGCGGCAGCATGCGCACCCATCGCGCCGGGATCGAGCTATCGCGTCCACGCCGAGTGGAGATCACTCGAACCGTTCGATGCCGTGAGTGTCGCGACCGCGAAAGCGATCAACGGTGCCGTGTTGCTGCGCGACGGCGTTGACTGGTCGCTCAGCGGCAACCTCGTCGAAGTACCCGTCGGTTCACTGCTGGTCGACGCGGGCGCGCACGCGCACGACCCGCGCGCGTCGTATGGCGGGCTCGCGGTCGCGGACGCGAGTGGGCGGTCACCGTTCCCGCGGCGCCCGCTTGTGGTGTTCCTCGCGACGAACGACGATCCCGAACTCACCGATTGGGCGCGCCGGATCGTCAACCGGTTGATGGCGCGTGACGTCGAAGGCCGGCTGCTGCTTCCCGTCGTGCCCGACGACCTGCACTTGACGCGGCCCGCGACACCGTCGGAAGGATCGGTACGGGCGCTGGCGCCCGACGTGATCGTCGCCCTCGACGACACCGCCGAAACACACGCGCAGCAGTGGTGCCGCGACAACCGCTCGACGGTCGTCGTGCGCTTCGACCGATCACTTTCGTCGGCCATCGAACTCGTTTCGTGGCGCGTCGGTTCCGCGTCGGGCCGCGTGCGAGCGAACATCGGTCCGCTCGTCGATGCGCCGGCGCTGGCGTCACTCGTGCGGCGCCTCTGCGCGGGTCCGCAACCCGGTCCGCCACGCGATCGC
This sequence comes from uncultured Actinomycetes bacterium, assembly GCA_963841195.1. Lineage (GTDB taxonomy): Bacteria > Actinomycetota > Acidimicrobiia > IMCC26256 > PALSA-610 > CAWJBX01. The sequence continues at coordinate 42,171 of CAWJBX010000015.1, forward strand.
GCGACCGCGCCGAAGCCGGTGTTCTTGCGGCAACCGGAACGGGAAACTCGTTCGCGCACGTGCGCGCTCGTCACTGGCCAACTCGATCTGCTCGCTCGCCATCGCCTGGCGGCGATCTCCGATCACATGCAAGCCGCCGGCATGGCAGTCGCCACCTTTGCAATCGCAGAGGGACTGCCGGAATCGGTCGGTGACGCCGCGTTCGTGATGCTGAGCGGGGCGGGGCTGGGCGCAGCCGTCGAGCCGGTCGTCGCCGCTCGGCGCGATCGTCATCTGCCGACGGTGCTCGACCTGCAACCGCGCGACCTCGTTGCCGGCGACGGTGATCAGCCCGCGCTCGACGCGGACAGCGCGCGTCTCGTGCGCGCATGCGGACGCGTGACGTCGTTCGGCGGCGCGCTGCACCGGGCCGCGATCGAGTCGGGCGTGCGCGCGCTTGCGGTACCGACGATGCTCACGCGCCGCCAGGTGGCGGAGTTGCGCGCCGCGCGCGCCTGCTTCGATCCGTCGCAGCTCGTGATCGGGTGGAGCGTCGGCTCCGGCAACAATGCAGGCGCGCCGTATCGCGACGCGGTGGCGCTCGCGCTAGCGAAGCTGTTTACGGAAACCGAGGACCTGCACGTCAGCGCCGACTGCGAACCCGCCGAGGTGCCGGCTCGCATCGGTGGCCAAGTGGAGACGACGGGACACGACGAACGGGCGGCGGTCGACCTCGGCACCTGGTCCGTGCAGTTGTTCACACCGGCACTCGTCGACGGTGAAACCGCCGACGACGTCCTGCCCTTCACGGAGGCAAGCCAAGCCGCAGTACCAACGATCATGCCGGCCGCGGCACGAACCACGATCGACGGATTCGTGTCGTCCGCGCTCCTCGTCGACGACCCGCACAATCCCGAACATTGGAGCGCGGCGTTGCACCACGCGCTCGAAAGCAGTGCGCGGCGGACCCAACTCTCCTCCGAAGTACGCCAGCGGGCCGACGCAGTGAACGCACCGACCACCTCGAAGGTCATGATGAATCGCATTCTCGGCTGGGCGCGTTACGAGCGAACCGCATGAGCGACGCACCCGTCACCGTCATCATTCCCGTCTACCGCGACGTCGACGATGTTCGGCACTGCATCGAGAGCGTGTTCCGCCATACCGCCCAACTCGAAACGGAATTCGATCTCGTCGTGATCGACGACGCGTCGCCCGAACCCGCCGTCTCGGCGTACCTCGACGACGTTGCGGCCGGAACGGCACCCGTTCCGTTCACGCTGCTCCGCAACCCCGAGAACCTCGGGTTCGTGAAGACCGTGAACATCGGCCTCCGGCGCGGACGCGGCGACGTCGTGATCCTGAATGCCGACACCGTCGTCACGCCGGGGTGGCTCGACCGCCTGGCCGCCGCCGCACACGAAACCGATGTCGCAACCGTCACGCCGCTCACCAACCACGGTTCGATCTGCACGCTTCCGACTTCGATTATCGACGCATTCGAACTCGATGGCCCGAACCCGCGCATCGACGAGTGCGCCGAGTTCGTTACGAAGCATTCGCTCGAACTACGACCGCAAGTGATCGTCGGCGTCGGCTTCTGCATGTACACGACGCGCGCCGCGCTCGACGCTGTCGGCTTGCTCGACGAAGACACGTTCGGTACCGGTTACGGCGAAGAAGTCGACTTCTGCTTGCGCGCCTCGCAGATGGGATACCGGAACATCGTCGACGACTCCACGTTCGTCTATCACCGAGGCGGCGGTTCGTTCGGCAGTGAGGGCCAGCACGAAGGTTGGCGACGGAGCAGCGCGATCCTCGACGAGCGGTATCCGTTCTTCCGGCCCAGCAATCAGCAGGAACGAGCGCGCGATCCCCTCGATGTTCCGTTCGCGGGGCTGGAGCTCGCGCTGCGCGAACGCAACGAGCCCCGGCCCCACGTCTTGCACATCATTCACAGCCCGCCCGGTGCGACCGGAGGCACCGAAGCATTCCTGTTCGCGCTCATGGCCGCGCTGCACGGCGACTACGACTTCTCGATCCTGCACCCGGTGCCGTCGGGGTTTGTCCTGCACACGTTCTGGAACGTCGAAGACGGAGCGCCGGTCGAGCAGGAATTCATGTTGCCGGCGGGCGACGTGCAGGTGACGCGCATCGACGATTCCGGCGCGGGCGCCGCGCTCGAGATGGCGCTCGATCTCTTCGACTTCGACGCCGTACACGTACACAATCTGATTGGGCACTCGCTCGCGCCGCTGGCCGTGCTGCGCGACTTCGACGGCCCGGTCGTCTGTTCAGTGCACGACCTGTTCCTTGGATGTCCGAACTTCTCGCTGCTCTACAAAAAGACCGAGGCGTGCGGCATCCCCGACGACCGCTCGGTATGTGCTCGTTGCCTCGACGACAGCGCGGTCTCACCGATGCCCGGCTCGCCCGCGAACGCGCGCCTTTCGCTTGCGTACCTCGACGAGTTCCGCAGCACCGCCGCGTCACGGCTCGACGTCGTCGACAGCTGGGTCTTCGCAAGCCAGAGCGCGGCCGACTACTTCTTGCGCGTCTACGACCTCGACGACGAACGCGTCGAGCTGATCGAACACGGATCGGTGATTCGCCTCGGCCGGCGCGGCCACGAACCCGACGAGGATCTGATTCTGAACGAACCGTTGCGGGTCGCATTCGTCGGCATGGGTTGGGGCAAGAAGGGGCTCGACGCAGTCAACGCGCTGGTCGCGGCAACCGATGGTTCGAGCATTGAAATCCATCACTTCGGTGAGCTGAAAGAGCCGGCCGCGCCCGAGCTTCATGCCCACGGGCCCTACGACAACGAGTCGCTTCCTGATCTCCTCCATCGGGCCGGCGTACAGGTGGTGTTGTTGCCCGGGCCGTATGCGGAGACGTTCGGCATCGTGATGTCGGAAAGCCTTGCGGCGGGCGTACCCGTCATCGGTGCGAGCTACGGCGCGCTGGGCGAGCGCATTCGCATGTTCGGCGTCGGTTGGACGATCGACCCGATGGACCACGAAGGCATCATCACCCTCGTCGAGCGATTAGATCGTTCCCGCGACGAGATTCTGCGCGTGACGCGCCGAGTACACGAAACACCCTTGCACACCGTCGCCGAGACCGCGCACCGCTACGCGGCGCTGTACACGAGAGATGATCGTGCGACCGTTGCCAGCGCGTGAGCGCGGTTACTTCCCGCCGGTTACCTTCTGCGACACCTTGCGCATGCCCTTGTTCGCCAACAACGCCGAGCCGTGCACGAGACCTTCGCGTTGCATCACGGCGCGCGCTCGCTTGGCGCGCGTTCCCGACGTCGAGATGACGGCGGCGATGTTGAGCTCACGCGCTTCGGGAAATCGATGCATTTCCTCGTTCGTGATCTGGAACGGCAACGGGAGTCCGCGCAACGGCCACCGGCGCCCGCCGACGAGAAGGAACGGCGGCCCGCTCGCGCCTTCGATGACTTCGACCGGCGGGCCGTCCTCGAAGCGATCGAGTTCCGCGGCCGGGATGTCGCGCGGTTCACCGAGCACGCGCGCCAGCGCGATCGTGAGCATGCCCGCCTTGACCGGCCGGCGCAGTCGCCCTTCCACGACGAACACTCCGCGCTTCGGCGCCCGCACGAGCCGGGCATCGTTGCCGCCCTGTAGCTCGAGTTGGTCGAGCCACGCCGCCGGCGCGGGACGCCGCGCATTCGCCGCCAACCCGCCGCCGCTGGCGCGCATCCCGAGCAAGTCGTCTTCGTTCGCGCCCACGCCCCGCGCAACGCGCATCGTGCCGCCTTCGAGCTGCGAGTGGAGCTGGCGATTGACGGCAGCGAGGGCCGCGCATCTGCCGGCGCGTGCGGTCAGCATCGTCGTGCGTTGTCTGTTCGTCCATGCGCGCACGATATCCAGCAGCGCACGCGCGGCGATAGGGCCCAATGACGATCCACGCCGATCCCGAAGCACCGACGCGGGAGCAACCGCCGCGCGAACACACTTCGGCACCCGAGCTCCGCTTCGTCCTGCTCGTCCTCATTGCGCCCATCGCAGGTGTGCTCGTCGCGACCGCCAAGTACGGCATCGGCCTGACGCCCGACTCGGTCGTTTACATCTTCGGCGCGCGCAGCCTCGCGGCCGGGCACGGCTACATCAACAACGGCCGCCCGATCACGGACTTCCCGCCCGGTTACTCGGCAGTGTTGAGCGTTGCCCAGCACGTCGGCGGCACCGAGTTCGGCGCGGCCCGGCTCATCGCCGTGCTCGGGTTCGTGACGACGGTCGTCCTCGGGTATCTGCTGTTGCGGCGCCATTGCGCGTCGCCGGTAGTTCGGCTCGGTGCAACGACTGTGCTCGCGTGCTCAGCTGTGTTGCTCGACGTCTACGAGAAAGCGTTGAGCGAGCATCTGTTCATCCCGGTCACGTTGGTGTTCGTACTCGTCCTCGAACACCAGATGTCGCGCCCGCGCTCGGCGGCATTGTTCGCCGCCTCGGTCTTGTGCGCGTGGGCAGCCTTCTACCTCAGATACATCGGCATCGTCCTGGTGTTCGTCGGTGCGCTCGTGTTGCTGGTCGCCGAATGGCGACGCAGCCGTCCGATGGCGTTTCTCCTCGGAGTGGGCTACGCCGTGCTCGCGGCAAGCGCACCACTGGTGTGGATGGTCCGCAACACGCGTCACCACGGTCACGCCCTTGGGCACCGCTCGAGTGCTTCGGTCACCGTGTTCACGAACGTCTCGCGTATCGGCAAACAGGTGGCAACCTGGCTCGTCACCGACATCGGGCCGAGTGCGTTCGCGCGCGCTCCTCGTGCTGATCGTCGTCGGCTTCGTCGCCGTACTCGCGTGGCTGGCGTACGACGGCCAATCGGGCCGCCGGCCCCCGCTGCGACCTCTCATACCGCTCGTCGCGTTCGTCGTCGTATACGTCGTCTACCTCGCGGGTTCGGCATCGGTTGTTGCGTTCGGCGCGATCAGCAACACGCGGTTCATGGTTCCCGTGTACGTGCCGCTCGTCGTGCTCGGCGCGTGGGGGTTCGAACAACTGCGGGCCCGACTCCGCGACGAATCCCTCGTCCGCGTCCTCAACATCGTCGGCATCCTGTTCATCGCGTTGAACGTGGTGTGGTTCGCATCGCGCGCGATCAACTCCGCCCGCGACGGCGCGGGCGGGTACGCAACCGCGCAGTACCACAACTCGCAGGTTTTACACGACGTCCAGAACCTCGACCTCGCGGTTCCCACGTTCAGCAACGACGCGCCTGCGGTCGCGCTCTTCACCGGCCGCAACGTGCAGCCGTCGGTCGCGCGCACGTTCTTCCACTCCGACGATCAGACCGGCAAGCTCACCGACTTCGTGCATCTCGTCAACTGCCGCGGCGAGGCGCACCTCGTCTGGTTCCTGCCGAACCCGCGCCCGTACCTCTACACACCCACACAGCTGTCGAAGCAACTCACGTTGCAGCCGCTCGTCAAACACGCCGACGGCACGATCTACGACGTGCGGCCGCTCCCAAGCGCGTCGTGCAGTTGATGAGCGCCGACTCCGACGATCTCGCGCAGGAACTGTTCGTACAACCGCTGCTCGACGCGCTCCAACCGTCGTCGACCGTCGAATGCCGAATCGACGACGTTGCGTGTTCGCTCATCGATCACAAGGCCGATGTCGTCTGGCTCCGAGGCGAACCAACGTGGCATTCGCTGCGGGCGATCACACCGACGCTCGCAGAGCTCACGACTCGGAATGCCGTCCCGCCCGTCGTCTTCGTCGCGGCCGGGAGCGAGCACACGAACGAAGGCGTTCGGCTCGGGCTCCGCGCGCTGGGCGAAGAGCTCGATTCCGACGGACGCGTGCTGTGGTGGGCGCCCGGCGGCGTCGGTGCCTTCGTCCCGTCGGCGCGCCTCCCTGCACTCGCGCATTGGCTCGACGAACGCGGCGCGCTGTACGACGAGATCAACGCGCTGCATCGCCGGAACGCCGAACTCGACACCCGTTCGTTGGCGCTGTTCGAGCTCCTCGACCAGTCACAACACAACGGCGTCGAGCTCGTGCGGTCGTTGCGCTTCCGCGTCGGTACGCGGGTCGTTCGGTTGGGTCGCCGGCTGCGGCGCAACGAACGTATCTTCCGAGCCCCCGTCGAGATCCTTGCTCGCAAGCCGCGCGTCGAGCAGTGGCGGCGAACCTTGGCGACCGAGCACCCTCCCGACCGGAGCGCGCCGAGCGCGGCGCCCCGGGTGACGTACATCGTTCCTGAACTTCGGCTCTCGGGTGGCGTGCTCGCGGTGCTCCAACTCGTACGCGAACTTCGGCGTGCCGGCGTCGACGCGCGCGTCGTCGCGATGAAAGATCGGCGGCACGAGACGTTCAGTTGGTGGCTCGCTACTCGCCCCAAGCTCTACGCGAACGCTGACGCGCTCGCGCACCACATAGCGCCGACCGACATCGTTGTCGCGACGCACTGGCAAACCGCGGCGGCGGCCCGCGCCGCGGTCGAGACGGGCCGCGCCCGGCACGCCGCCTACTTCCTCCAGGACTACGAGCCGTGGTTCGTTCCCGAAGACGACGCCGAGGGGCAAGCGCGCGTGCGTGCGACGTTTGCGCTGATCCCGCACCGCATCGTCACCTCCGAGTGGCTCCGCACGCGCCTCGCCGACGACGGCTACGACGCCGAGAAGCTCAGCCTCGGCGTCGACCTCGAACAGCTCTACCCGCGTCCGACACCGCGATCGGACCAGCCGATCGTGCTCGCCATGGCTCGCCCGCGCACGCCGCGCCGCGGGTTTGCAACGCTCGTCGACGCGTTGGCGCGCGTACACCGCGCAGTCCCCGGCGCCGAGATCGTGCTCTTCGGCGAAGACCTGCGCGACGTCGATGTTCCCTTCCCGTACCGAGCGGAAGGCGTCGTCTCCGACCGCGAGCAACTCGCGGCGCTCTATTCGGCGGCGCGCGTCTACGTCGACCTTTCCGACTTCCAGGCGTTCGGCCTCCCGAACGTCGAAGCGATGGCGTGCGGCACCACATCAGTCGTCACCGACGTCGGCGGCGTCCACGAATATGCCGCGCCGGGCGAGAACTGTCTCACGGTTCCGCCCCGTGATCCCGGGGCGGCCGCGCAGGCGATCACAAACGTGCTTACCGACGATGCGCTGCGAAACCGGCTCAGCACCGGTGCGTTGAACACCGCCGCGCAACTTTCCATACGCGTGGTGGCCCAACGGACGCGCGAGCTGTTCGAGAAGATCAGCGCGGGATCGTCAGCGCCATAACCCCACGATCTTCTTACCCATTCGGCGGCTCCGCCGAGAAATGCTGTTTTGCTGTTGCGCTCGTTGCCGGTCGCGAATCGTGAAGTACTGCTCCATCCACGTTGCGACCGCGCGTGCGGTCGCGCGATTGCGATCGAACCGATCCCGGTCGCAGCGCCCGAGGTACGGCGGCTCGATCGCGCCCGTCCACTTTTCGAGGAAGTGACGACGGTTGATCGTCCAACGCGCTTGCCAGTCGTCGAGCTTCACCGCGGTTGCATGGCCCACGTGCTGAACCAGTACGCGTTCGTCGAAGACGATGTCGAGGTCGTTCACCCAGACTTTGAAACAGAGGTCGACGTCTTCGCCGCTCGCGACGGCGTACTCCTCTTCCCACGCACCCAGTTGCTCGACCAACTCGCGCGGCATCACGTACACGACGCCGGCGGGCGGGGCCGAGAACGGATCGATGACGGTGATCGCGTCGCCCGGCTCGGTGCGAACCGTCAACGGATTGGTCGCCACGGTGAGCGCAGGGACGATGATCGCGGCCCGCGGATGCGAGCGTGCGGTTTCGACGAGGCGGGTGGCCCAGCCTTCCGGAACGATCGCGTCGTTGTTGCAAAAGGCCACGTACTCGCCCTGCGCGGCTGCGAGACCCTGGTTCATGCCGCGTGCAAAGCCGAGGTTTTCGGAGTTCAGGATTGCGTGATCGGCAACGCGCTTCGCGTACGCGGCCGCGCTCGACTCCGAGCCGTTGTCGACGATGACAAGTTCGTACGGAATGTCCGTGTACGACCGGACGGAATCAACGAAATTGCGCGTGTGCTCAACGTTGTTCCAAGCCGGAACGATGACGGACAGAGTGGGCGAAACGACAGTTGTTTTCTCGCCAGCGCGCATGAACAGCAAACATAGGTCCCGTATAGAGTGCCGACGCAACAACGCGGGGACGAACGCACGTAACAACACACACTTGTATGACGTCGCGCGAACCCCCGCTTCCCTCGTTTCTGATCATCGGTGCGCAGAAGAGCGCGACCCGATGGCTGCGCTACAACCTCGGCCTGCATCCCGACATCTACTCGGCCGACACCGAGATTCAGTTCTTCAACGACGGGAAACGCTTCAACGAGCTCGGTCCCGACTGGTACCGCGCCCAGTTCGCAGAGTGGGGCGGTGTTCAGTTCTGCGGCGAGGCGACGCCCGGTTACATGTTCTGGCGCCACCGCCCGGTGGTCGTCTCAGAACGCATCCAGAGCGTCGTGCCCGACGTGCGGCTGATGGCGATCTTGCGCAACCCAGTCGACCGCGCTCAGTCGGCGATGATGCATCACATCGCGCACGGGAACCTGCCGAACGACGTCGACCTTGTGGAACTCGTACGTTCGGTTCCTCCCGAGCGCGACAAGTTGGGGATCGTCAGCGGCGGTTGGTACGCCGACAGTCTGCAACCGTTCTTCGATCTGTTCGGTGACCAGCTGCTCGTCGTTTTGCACGACGACATCAACGACGATGCACCAGGGCTCTACGCACGCGCGCTGCAGCATGTCGGCGCGTCCACCGCAACGATTCCTGCTGATCTCACCGAAGTGCGCTTTGCGTACCGTCAACGCCGCGGTGTCGAGAAAGAACCAACGAAGTCGCTAACACCCGAAGCGCGCCGCGAACTTTACGAATACTTCGCGGCGGACATCTCGAAGCTTGAAAAGCAACTCGATCGCGACCTGTCACAGTGGAGCCCATGAGAGGGCTCGCGTGATTCGATCGCCAAAGCTGCGAGTGTTCGCAGCAATATTCGCAGTGTTCGCACTGACCGGCGTGGCCGTCGCGGCGCCGATACCGTCGCAAGCGCCGGCACCAACGGGGATCCACAAGATCCAGCACGTCGTCGTGCTCATGCAAGAGAACCGCTCGTTCGACAACTACTTCGGTACGTATCCCGGCGCCGACGGCATCCCGATGAAGAACGGCGTTCCGACCGTGTGCGTTCCCAACACGGCGCGCACGTGTGTGAAGCCGTACGTCGATCACGAGGACGTGAACGGCGGCGGCCCGCACGCCAAGACGGACGCGACACAGGACGTCAACCGGGGCAAGATGAACGGCTTCATCGCCTCGTGGCGGCGCGCCCTCACCGGCTGCAAAGACCCGAACAATCCGCAATGCACGGGCGCCACGAACAAGAACGGCGTGAGCGACGTGATGGGGTATCACACCCAGAGCGACATCCCGAACTACTGGTCGTACGCGCAGAACTTCGTGTTGCAAGACCACATGTTCCAACCGAACGCGTCGTGGAGCTTGCCGGAACACTTGTTCCAAGTCTCGGAATGGTCGGCCGACTGCCCGAACCACCAACCGACGTCGTGCACGAACGCCGATATGCCGACGCCGAAGCCGGGCAACGGCGACCCGACCAACCCGCCGCGCGGGAAGAAGTCGCCGATCTACGCATGGACCGACCTCACGTACTTGCTGCACAAAAACAATGTGCCGTGGGGCTATTACGTCGTGGCCGGAACCGAACCCGACTGCGCCAACGACGCCCAGATCAGTTGCACGCCGCTCGAGCAGAACGCCAAGACGCCCGGCATCTGGAACCCGCTTCCGTACTTCGACACGGTCCATCAAGACAAGCAAACGAAGAACATCAAGTCGATCGACAAGTTCTACGAGGCGGCCAAGCAGGGCGACCTTCCCGCGGTCTCGTGGATCGCGCCTTCCGGCGACGTGAGCGAACACCCGCCCGCGCCGATCACGAACGGCGTCGCATACACGACGAGTCTCATCAACGCAGTCATGAACGGTCCCGACTGGGATTCCACCGCGATCTTTCTTGCGTGGGACGACTGGGGCGGGTTCTACGACAACGTCGTGCCGCCGAAGGTCGATGCGAACGGCTACGGGTTGCGCGTGCCGGGCCTCGTGATCAGTCCGTATGCGAAGAAGGGTTTCATCGACCACCAGACGCTGAGCTTCGACGCGTACGTGAAGTTCATCGAAGACGACTTCCTCGGCGGGCAACGGCTTGATCCATCGACCGACGGCCGGCCCGACCAACGCCCGACCGTCCGCGAGAACGTCCCGATCCTTGGCGATCTCGCCAAAGACTTCGACTTCAACCAGGCGCCCCGACCACCGATGGTCCTTTCGGTGCATCCCAAGTCGACACTCGAGAACACGCCGGACCATCCGCTCGCCGCCGACATTCCGTCTCCGGAAACGTGGAGTTGGTTCGGAGACGCGTTTGCTGTCGGAGCGATCGTGCTCGCGCTGCTGACAATCGTCTTTGTTCTGTGGTACGAGTTCCGGCGACCACGATTGAGGCCCGCGCCGAGGGAGTGAACACGTGCGATGGACGGTGCACGGCGAACGCGTCATCTACGACAGCGAATGGTTGACGCTCGCACTTACGGATGTCGAGATTCCCGGTGGCGACCGCTTCGAGCATCACGTCGTGCGGATGCCCAACAAAGCAGCGGGCACCGTTGTCTACGACCCCGAGCGCGGTCTGCTGTTGCTCTGGAGGCATCGCTTCATCACTGACAGCTGGGGTTGGGAGGTTCCCGCCGGTCACATCGATCCCGGCGAGACACCAGAGCAAGCCGCTCGGCGCGAGGTACTCGAAGAAACCGGCTGGGAACCGGGACCGCTCCGCCCACTGATCTCGTACTTCCCGACGAACGGTCTCACCGACCAATCGTTCCACTGTTTCGTCGCGGACGGTGCGCAACGCATTGGCGAACCGACCGATCCTTCAGAATCGGAACGCATCGAATGGGTCGACCTCAGAACGGTTCGCGAAATCGTGCGCGTCGGAAATATGCGCGACGGTTTGTCACTCACCGCTGTGCTGTACGCGCTCGCGCACGATCTTTAACTCAGCTCGGATCGGAATCCGGCCGGTAGTCCCAGCTCGCCGAGAAATCCTTACGCGTGTAGGCAATGCTCGTCGGCCGTTGAATTGGTTGGACCGCACCTTTGCCGCGCCACGGCCCGAGGTAGTACTGACCGACCCCGACTCCTGTTCCCGCGCCCATGAGACCGGGCGGTGACGTGTCGAGGTAGTCGCGCCAGAACCGCTCCGAGAAGAACAACGCGCAGTTGTCGAGAAGGGTGTATTCGTCGAAGAACAAGAAGCCCGCGCTCGACGAGGTGGGGCCAGATGTTCACGATGCAGTCGTGCATGCTCGACTTCAGGTCGACGTCGATGAGGCACAGCGCGATCGGTTCGGTGTGCGCGGGCAACGTGTCGCTGAACCAACCCTTGCGGAACGTGCAGCGCCGGATGGCACCGAACCGCTCGACGTTCTCGCGGACGACATCGAGGTCGCCCCGGAACTCGCCCTGCACGCCCGGCTGCATGTTGTCGCCGGCGCGCGGCGCAGGCAGTCCTTCGAACGAGTCGTAGACGATGAGATCGCGACCGACGATGTCGCAGATCAGGCTGAGGTTCGCGGTCGTGCCGCCTTTCCAGCACCCACATTCGACGACGGCACCCTCGACATTGGCCGGCATCTCGAGCAGCTTCGCGGCCATCGCGATATGGGCCTTGTACGACAGTCCCGTATCGATACGTCTCGTGTTTCGATAGAAGCGGAGACCGAGCTGGAACTTCCGGCGCCAGGTCATCCTGTATACCGCGGGGAACTGGCGATTCGTGAACAGTATGAACACCGCGAATGGCAACGAAATTCGCTCGTACCAGCGGCCGAGTCGGACGAGTCGCTTCACGACGCGCTTCGACCGACGACAACGGCTCATCATGGCGTTGGTCCGTAACGAGTCGCATCGAGACCGGAGGATAACGGCTCTTCAAAACTTCCTCTAGAGACGCGCAGTACGCGTATGGCGCGTTACGGCTCCACTTTGCCGATGAGGTACGAGTAGGGCGCGAGGGAGAGATGGAGCGTGTGGCCACGCGCGACGTGCGCGGCTCCGCTCAGCAGATCGTCGACCCGCTGTGTCGGCGGCTCGTTCGACGGCACGGAAACCGAACCGCGAAACGGTGATCCCGACAGGTTGACGACGACGAGCACGCGCTGTCGCCCCAGTTCCCGCACGAACGAGACCACGTGCGCCGGTTGGGTCGTGTCGGCACCACTTGGTCGCGCCACGCTCGAGTGCAGCTTGGGTACGAACGACGCCGATCAGACCGCTGAAACGTTTGCGCATTGAGCGGGTCTTGCGGATGCGTCCAGTCGATGTAGGTCTGCGAGAACACACTCGTCGGTGCGGTGTCGCCGATCTCCTGACCGTTGAAGACAAACGGAATGCCGCCGATCGTGAAGCTCAGCGCCATCGCGCGCGAGCATGCCGGCGTTGCCGCCTTTGAGCTTGACCGCGCGTGGGCTCTGGTCATGGTTGTCGACACCTCGGTACAAGACGGTGCCGGCTGGCGCGGCCGCTCTGAGGCCGTCGGGCCGTGTGTACGCGCGTACGAGCGACGATGCCGGCGCGAGACCCGCGACGATTCCGCGCAACGCTTTCATGTATTCGACGCCGTAGATCGCGTCGAAGCCGTAGACGTGGTGATACGTCTCGCCCGGTCGGAATCCCGGCCCCGAGTAGGTGCCCGCGTACTTGAGGTCGTACGGCACTTCGCCGACCATGAGCCAGCCCGGCTTCACCTTTTTCAACTCGTTGTTGAGCATCGCCCAAAACGACAGCGGCACCGTGTTCGCGAGATCGGAGCGACAACCGTCGATGCCGACGGCCGTCGCCCAGAACTTCGTCGTGTCGACGAGGTAGGAACGAAGCGCGGGGTTCGAGAAGTTGAGTTCCGCAAAGCGGAACTGATTGAACACGAGACCACCAGATGCGTTGTGCTGGTAGAAGTTCGGGTCCTGCGTGTACAAGGACGTTGTCGGGCGCAGTGCTGTGAAACACGCAGTCCATGAGTACGCTGCATGCCGAGCGTGTGGGCCTGGGTTACGTAGCTTGCGAGCGCGTCGACACCTTGTTGTCGCGCGTTGGGCGCGTCGTTCGGCACTCCCGAATATCCGGGGTTCACCGCGGTGTAGTCCTTTACGGCGTATGGCGCACCGATCGTTGAGTCGTTACCGAACGGGTGGAACGGCGACAGTTGGATGGTCGTGACCCCCATGCGCGCGAGCGCGGCCAGATGCGTTGCCGCGTTGGCGAACACATCGTGCGACGTCTGTCCGACTGCCGGGTTGTACGCGTACGAGTTCAGGAACACCTGGTACACGACGTCGCCGGCGGTGTCGACGCGGTGTTGCGCCGGAAACGGCGGGGGCGCGAACGTTGTCGGCGACGGCGCGGCCGCGGGTTTCGCATGCGACGAGCAGCCCGAACACGAGGTGGTCGCGCATGCGAGCGCGATCGCGGCGGCGGTCAGGCGAACTCGGGATCTCCGGAACAAGCCGCCGCAGTTCAGCACCCACGACCTGGTTGTTTTGGGCGCGGCACGAACAGGGCGTCGGAGCCCGGAGCGCGCCCATATATGTATGGGCGCGACTTCGTGCAGACAGCATGAATGGGAAGATCTTCCACGAACAGTGCGAGCGCGACACGCGAACGCCGGGTTGTACCGAGCAGACGCGCACTCCGCTCTTTCCGGCTTTCGCTTGTCGGCAAGGAACGCGACAGGTACACCACCGCGAACCGGGGTTCTTCTGAAATCCGAATGGAGGCGCCATGCGTTGGACGCCGCGCTTCGCCGTGCTTGTCGTCGCGATCGGATCATTCGCGGTCGGCGCAGTGCCATCGACGCCCGCGGTGGCGTTGGGTACACCGACGCTCACTGTCACGCCGAATACCAATCTCGCGGGCGGCGACACCGTCACGCTCGTTGCCACGGGTTTCCGACCGTTCGACACCGTGGAGTTCTGCCAGGGCATCCTCACCGACCATCCCAACCCCTCGGATTGCGGAACAACGCTGGGCCAGGTCGACGCCGATGTGAACGGCGCGTTCACGACGACGACCACCGTGTTCCGCTACGTCACACCGTCGAGCCAGAACATCACGATCGACTGCGCGAATGGCTTCTGGCAGTGCGGCATCGGCGTGGGCAACGGAGACGTACTTGCGACTGCGCCGATCAACTTCACGCTGCAACCGCCAACGCTTCCCACGATCAAAGGCCATGTGGAGGATCTCAATGGGATCGCGCTGCCCGGCGCACTCGTGTCGGCGTACGACTCAAGCGACGGATACGTCGGATCGTTCAACACCACGACCGACGCCCAGGGGAACTACGAACTCCAGATCAGACCCGCGCTTATCTACGCGCTCCGGTTCGCGCCCCCGCCCGGTCCGAATCCACGGAATCTCATCGCCGAGTGGTTCGACAATCAGACGCATCGGCGCTCGAGCGGCGTCACGTTCGGTCTCGCGTTCAACGATCCCTCGCTCACCGCGAACGCGCAACTCGAAGCCGGTGGCGAAATCCAAGGGCGACTCGTGCAGCCCGGGGCAGTCGGAATTTCGGGCGCGAGCGTGTCGGCGTTCGGGCCGGGCGATACGTGGGTTGGTTCATTTGGAGCGACGACGAATCCCGAAGGCTCATACGACATCACCGGCGTGCGGCCGGGTGATTACAAGCTTCACTTCGTGCCACCGTCCGGCGCCGGCGTGGCGAGCGGATGGTTCTTCAACGTAAGCACGGTCGCAACTGCGACAACGGTCACCGTCACGGCGGGGCGCAATCACAACGGTGCCCACCAACACACTCGGCGGCGGACCGCCCGGCTGACATCACACGGGGTTGTTGACCACTACGGAAATGCCCGCGCTGGTTCCGACGTTGCCGGCGTTGTCGCGCGCGACGCTGGTCAACGAGTAGGAGCCATTCGCGACCGAAGTCGAATCCCACACGAAAATCCAGCCGTACGGCGTCTTCTGCGCGGTTCCAACGACGACATCGTCGAGGCCGGGACCCGAGGCGTGGAGATCGACGGTTGCAATACCACCGATGTCTGATGCGGACGCGTCGAGTGCGGTGCTCCCGGAAATCGTCGCGTTCTTTGCCGGCGCGATCACCGCGGTACTCGGCGGCGTGGTGTCGGCGACCGTCACCGAGACTGGCGCACTCGTCGCCGCGTTCCCGGCCGCGTCGCGCGCGACGCTCGTCAAGGTGTACGACCCTGGTGCCACCTTCGTCGTGTCCCAGACGTACACCCATCCGTAGATCGTGGACGCGGCCGACCCCACGACGGTGTCGTGCATCGCGGCATCGCGCGCGTGGAACACGACGCTGACGACGCCGATGTTGTCGGACGCCACCGCGTCGAGTACGACGCTGTTGCCCGACAGCGTTGCGTTGCTTGCGGGCGCGACGATCGTGGTTGTTGGGGCAGCGGTGTCGGCGTGGATGCCGATCACAGGTGCCGGCAACGCGGTGAACGTCGTCGTGCCGTTCCCAAGCTGACCGTAGAAGTTGTCACCCCAGCACTTGACGGTCGCGTTGCTCAGACGGGCGCACGAATGCACACCCCCTGTCGTGAGCTCGGTCACACCGCTGACTCCACCGTTGATCGGGGTCGGGTTGGCGACCGGCTCCCCGCCGTCCCAACCGGTCTGGCCGAGTGCATCGTCGCCCCAACAGCGCGGCGTCCCGTCGGCGAGCAGCACGCACACGTGTCGGGCACCGTTTGCAATCGAAGTCGCGGTCGACAAGTTGTGAACCACGACCGACGTTGCACTGAAGCGCGTCGTGAACTCGCCGTCACCGAGCTGGCCGGAATCATTGCTTCCCCAACAGCGTGCGGTTCGGTTCGTGAGCACCGCGCATGAATCGTTATCGCCCGCCGCGATCGCGATCGCGCCGGTGATCCCAATGACCGCCACCGGCGTTGACGAATTGTTGGTCGTGCCGTTGCCGAGCTGGCCGAAGCCGTTGTAACCCCAACACTTCACAGTGCCGCCCGACACGACAGCGCACGAATGGAACGCGCCCGTGGCGATTGCAGTCACGTTGCTCAATCCGGTGACGGTCACCGGCGTCGACGAATTCGTTGTGTTGCCGTTGCCAAGCTGGCCCGAGCTGTTCTTGCCCCAGCACTTGACGGTCCCGCCGCTCAACAACGCGCAGGAATCTCCGTTCCCGGCTTCGATCGCGACTGCGCCCGTCAGATTTTTTACCGCGACCGGCGTCTTCTGGAGCGTCGTGTTTCCGTTCCCGAGTTGTCCCGAGGAGTTGCCACCCCAACACTGGACTGTGCCCGCGGTGAGGCGCGCGCAGCTATGCGAGGTTCCCATCGCGAGGGCCGTCGCACCACTCAACGACTGCACGACCACCGGCAACGTTGTATCGGCGGTCGTACCGTTTCCTAGCTGGCCGGAGTCGTTGTGGCCCCAGCATTTCGCGGTACCCGCATTCAACAGTGCACAGGTATGCCAGGCGCCCGCGCGGCACATCGCGAACGCCAGTGAGGCCCTGTACCGAAACGGGAATCGATGTGTTGGTGTTGAAGCCGCGGCCCAGCTGGCCCGAGAAGTCGTACCCCCAACACTGCGCGGTTCCGTCGGTCTCGAGAGCGCACGCATGCGCGGCGCCCGTCGCAATGCCGAACGCATTGTTGAGACCGCTCACGGCGACCGGGACTGAAGAACTCGCGCGGTTTCCCGTGCCCAGTTGGCCGTAGCTGTTCGAACCCCAACACGACATTGTTGCGTTGGAACGGAGCGCACACACTGCGGCGACCCCACCGACGATCGAGCGGGCGTCGCTCAGATTTTGCACCGTGACCGGTGTCGTCCGCTCTGTCGCGGTGCCGTCGCCCAGCTGGCCCGAGTCGTTCCGGCCCCAACATTTCACCGTGCCATTGGAGAGCAGCGCACACGATTGCTTCCACCCCGCGGTGATCCCGACCGCGGTAGTAATGCCGCTCACCGGGACTGGGCTCGTGGAGTCGGTATGGGTGCCGTTCCCCAACTGCCCGTTGCTGTTCGAGCCCCAGCAGCGGACGGTGTGATTCGCGAGCAGCGCGCAGGTGTGACCAACGGCGCCCGAGATTCCGATCGCAATCGCGTTCGCGATGCCGTTCACTGTGACGGGAGTCGACCGGTTCGTCTTGGTTCCGTCGCCCAGCTGGCCGTAAATGTTGCTACCCCAGCACTTCACGGAACCATCCCCGAGCAAGGCGCAGGAGTGCACGTCACCAGTCGCGACAGACACTGCGCCGGTCAAACCACGTCACCGGAACAGGGACCGCGGAGTTGCTCGTGTTGCCGTTGCCAAGCTGGCCGTCGTTGTTGAAGCCCCAACATTCGACCGCACCCGCATCGACGACCGCACACGTGTGTGCACCACCGGTCGCGATCGCAGTCACGTCGCTGATGTTGACTTGCACCGGTGACGAGATGTTCGCGAACACACCGTTGCCAACCTGGCCGTAAAGACTGCGGCCCCAACACCACACGTCTTCGGTCGATGTCACGACGCATACGTGATCGCCGCCGGCCGCAATGATGGGCGCAATCGGACGGCGGCGCGGCACCCGCAACTGCCACCGGGCCGGCAACGTTGGTCACGGCCGCCGCCGAAAATCAAAAGAAGTGCAAGGGCGAGTCGTCTCATGCGGACTCCAGCAAAGGCGCGGCAAGGCCGCGTGCGCCGGCGACGTCGATGACGGCCGTGGTCGAGCGGTTGACAACACGCCACCCGCCGTTCTCGCGCACGCGCATCCGGGCAGTGCGCGAGGCATAGTCGGCCGCGGTTGAGTAGTGCACGACGAAGCTCTTGCGTGTCTGCTCCGGGTCGGAGATCGCAGCACCGCCGTGTATCAGGCCGCCGTGCCAGATGAACGCGTCACCCTGCTTGCACGTGAGCTCTTTCCATTCCAAGCCGCGGTTCTTCATCTCGTGGTGGAGCCACACTCCGAATTCGGTGAACTTCTCCTTCGTCACATCTCCGCCGGCCGCGATGCTGCCCGGCGAAAACTCGAACCATGGCAGTTGGTGCGAGCCCGGCACATATTTGAGGGGACCGCACTCGGGCGTAACGTCTTCGAGCGCGATCCACGACGCACACAGATTGAGTGGTGGGCGGGTAGCCACGAACATCGGGTCTCGGTGCGCGCCCTGCGCCGATCCGTATTCGAAGTAGAGCGACTGAAACGCCAGCCCGGGCTCGTCGAAGATGAGATCCACGATGCGGAACAACTCCGGATGGAGATAGAGGTTCTGCGCATGCTCGGTGTAACCGTGCAGGTCGGGAATGCGGTAGCCCCGCTCGCGCACGGGACCGTCGTAGTCGCGAAGCGATGTCGGACCACCGGGCCCCGGCGGCGAGACCGCAAGATCGGCGGGCCGTTGTTGCCACAGGCTGCTGATCTCGTCGTCGAACGCCGAGCAGAACGCAGCGTCGAGCCCGAGCGGCAATGAGATGTAGCCGTCGTCGACGAACGCGTGAAGCTTGTCGGCGTCCGCCGGGACAAGTCGATCCGCTTTGACGCGCGCATCGATCTGCTCGTGAGCGTCGGGCTGGTCGAGCCACAGATCGGAATGAACCTGCATCGTCATCGCTGCCTCAGTTCTGCACCGTCACGGCGACGGGCGCGCTGGTCGTTGTGTTCCCCGCGTTGTCGTGCGCGATGCTCGTCAGCGAATAGGCGCCGTTGGACACGATCGTCGTGTCCCACACATAGATCCATCCATAAATGGTCAACGCCGCCGAACCGATCAACCGGTCGTTCGAACTCGCGTCGGTCGCGTGAAACTCGACCGCGGCAATGCCGTCGACGTCGGAGGCATTTGCATCGAGGGTCACGCTCGTTCCGGAGAGCGTTGCGCCATCGGCCGGTGTGACGATCGCCGTCGAAGGCGGCGTCACGTCGACGACCGTCACCGAAACGGGCGCGCTCGTCTTCGAATTGCCCGCGGCGTCATGCGCGACGCTCGTCAGGGCATAGCTACCGGGCTTCACCTTCGTCGTGTCCCACGAATAGATCCACCCGTACGGCGTCACCGCCGCCGAACCGATCACCGTGTTGTGATTCGACGAGTCAGTCGCATGGAACTCGAGTGCGGTAACGCCTACGTTGTCGGATGCCGACGCCGCGAGCGTCACGTTGTTGCCCGACACCGACGCGCCGTTTTCAGGAACAACGACGGCGGTCGACGGAGAGATCGTGTCCGAGTTCGGCGTGACCGCGTTCGACGCAGCCGATTGTGGACTCGAGCCCCGGGCATTTACGGCGGCCACGGTGAACTTGTAGGACTGGCCGCCCTTGAGGCCCTTCACGGTTTCGGTCGTGGCGATGCTCGTGAACACTTGCGGCTGTTGTGCAGCAGATCCAAGAATCGGCGTCACCGAATACCCGGTTATCGGTGCTCCATTGCTCGTCGACGGCACGGTCCAGTGGACGGTTGCTTGCGCGGTTCCGGCGGTCGTGCTCACGGCGGTCGGACTGAGCGGCGCACCGGCAATGACTCCGGCGCTGAGCGCGGACGCAGGTCCGGTTCCGTTCGCGTTCTTCGCGACAACACTGAACTGGTAGCTCGTGCCGTTCACGAGTCCGGTGATGTTCAGCGCGGTCGCGGTCGCACCGGCGCTGCCCGTCGCCGCGCGTGCGGAACCTTTGTACGCAGTAACCGTGTAGCCGGTGATCGAACTGCCGTTGTTGCTCGCGGGAGCCTGCCAGGTTACGTGCGCGCCGCCATTCACCGGTGTTGCGCCCACAGATCTCGGCGGTCCGGGCGTGCCTATGACGATCGACTTCGTTGGCAGCGACGCGAAACCAACGCCCTTCGCGTTGATACCGGCGACCGTAAACGTGTAGGGCTGGCCGTTCGTGAGACCAATGACCGATGCCGATCGTGCGGAACCAGAACTGATGGTGACGACGTGCGCGGCATCGAGCGTCCCGTTCTTGAACGGCGAGATGCGATAGGCCGTGATGGGCGACCCGCCGTCGCTTTGCGGATTCATCCAACTCACGGTTGCCGCGCCCTTCGCCGGTACGGCCGCCGGCGCGCGCACACCGAACGGCGCTATCGCAGTGAGCGTCGTTGTCGGGTGCACCGGAAGAAGAATTGGCGCGCGTGGCGCCTGTGTGAAGTCGAAGTCCTCGGTGAGATCGCCGAGAATCGATGCATTTTCGCGCACGTCCGGACGCGGGTCGGCACGGCCATCGCTTGTCGGGTCGAGGCGTTGACCATTGAGAAAGTCGTCCTCGATGAACTTGAGGTAGGCGTCGAAGCTCAAGGTCTGATGGTCGACGTACCCGTGCCGCGGCGTAGGGGCTGATCACGATGCCCGGGACACGTAGGCCGTATCCGTTTTCGTCGACGATCGGCGGCGCAACATGGTCGTAGAACCCGCCCCAGTCGTCCCACGCCAAGAAGATCGCCGTCGAATCCCAGTCCGGACCGTTCATCACGGCGTTGACGAGGCTCGTCACGTACGACTGACCGGCACTCACGGCGAAGGGCGGGTGTTCGCTGTCATCGCCCGACGGCACAACCCACGACACGGCCGGCAATGTGCCGTTCTTTGCAGCCGAATAGAAATTCGACAACGACTGGATGTTGCCCACCTGCTTGTCGTTCACGACAGTGTCGAAGTACGGCAACGGATTCCAGATGCCGAATACCGATGGAGATTGCTTCACCGGCGCACAGCTCAGCGCAGCGTCGTTCTGGCAATCGGGTTCGGTGCCCGTCGTTACGTAATAGCCCCACGAGACATTGTTCTTGTGGAGCAGGTATGTCATGTCGGTCCACGCGTATATCGGTGTGTTCTGCGACCCCGAGGGTTGCGACGTCCACCCGGTCCCATTCGGCGGCCAGGGTTGTGGCCCGGAGATGTCGTTCTGGCAACTGCTCGGGTCGTTGTGAGCCGTGCATGTCGCCGCCCACCCGGATACCTCGAACAGGTGCGCGGGCAGGCTCCACGACGCGTTGGGCTCGAACATGTGGTCTTGCAAGACAAAGTTCTGCGCGTAGTTCCAGTAGTTCGGGATGTCGCTCTGCGTGTGGTAACCCATCACGTCCGTCGGCACAGGCGCGGAGTTCGGGTTCGTCACATCGAGGCACAGGTTTTGTGCGAGTTCGTCGGCACCGACGTAGCCGTCCATGGCGCCACCGTCGACATCCTGCTGTACTGACGCGGCCCGCGTGGGGTCCGCCAGCTTGGACGTCCGCGTGATTGACATACGCTCGCTGACAACCACCAGTTTCCGGGTCGGGCGCACACACGGACGGTACGCCGCCCGCCATCGGAATCCCCTCGGCGCCCGGGTAGGTGCCGAAGTACTGGTCGAACGAGCGGTTTTCCTGCATCACCACGATGACGTGTTGGATCTTGTGGATACCGGTGGGTGCCGCGTTCGCTTCCCTTCCGGCAAGCGTGGCCGAAAGCAGGAATAAGGACGCGAGGAGACCGAGGGTACGAACAGTTGTTGTGCGGATGCATCACCTTGGCCGTCGCCGCCGTCGGGCGTCAACGGTGACGTTTTGCGCCAACTGCTACACGCACGCACAAACAGACGCTCAGCGAATTCACTGCAATGCAATCAGCTGGATCGGCGCCGCGTGCAGCGAGTGCCCGTGCAGAACAAGAAACTCGGACCGGCCGTCGTTGTTGTAATCGATTGCGTACACGGCATCGTCGCGAACGGTTCCTTCGACGGTCGGAAGGATGAGCGACTCGAAATCGAACGTCGCGCCGTTCCGTACGAGCAGGAGGTCGGGAATGTCGGGCCCGGGGAGCGCGCTCGTTCGCATGACGTAGATGTCTTCGTACCCGTCGCCGTTGGCGTCGCCGATTGCGAGCCGCCACACGTTGTCGACCGGAATGCGATCCGCGTTCCGGAAAGTGCCACCGTCGTTCAGGTAGATCGTCAGTGCCTGCTCGTCGATGATCACGAGATCGGGACGCCCGTCGCCGTCGATGTCGGCGACGGCGATATCGCGCGCCCGGACGTCCGCAAGCCCGACGTCGGCCGTGGCGTCGTGAAAGCCGCCCCCCGCGTCGTTGCGGAACACGTGCACCGCGAGGAACGAGCCTGACGGCGCTTGCGCGCACATCACGACATCGCTCCACCCGTCGCCATTGGTGTCCAGCGAGGCCAAACGGCCCATCGGCCAGTTGCCGCCACCGAACGGCGCACCGGGTTTGCCGGCACCGCCGACGCTGTATTCGAGATCGAGGCCGAACTCGGGCGCGGCGTGAAAACGACCGCCGCCGTCGTTCACGAAGAAGCGATTCGGGCTCGGTTCCCCGTCGGAACGCGGCGACACGTTGCCCACCAACATGTCGAGCATGCCGTTTCCGGTCGCGTCGAACAACAAGACCTCGCGGCCGCGCCCGAAGGGGTCCGCGAGTTCGGGCTGATCGCCGTGGTTGACGAAGGTGCCGTCGTCGCGCTGGAGCCACACCTCGTTGGGCGTGTGCTTCGGACCCTTTCCCGAATCGCCGCCGATCACGAACACAAGGTCGGGCTTGCCGTTGCCGGTCAAGTCACCGGCCGCACCGCAGTGACGGTCGGCGCCGCGGAAACTCGGCCGACTCCACGCGCCGGAAACGCCCACGCTCGTTCTTGAACAAGAACCCGGCGCGTCGTGACGCCCCAGAAAGATGTCGGGCCAACCGTCGCCGTCGTAGTCGAAGACCACGGCGCCGTAGGTGCGCGTCGTGAGTCCGAGACCAACCGCGGGCGCAACGTCGACGACGCGCGCATCACCGTCGTGCTGCCGAATCGGGCGGGGCTTGTCGACCGCCGCCCGAGCACGCCGGGCGACACCGCGGCGCGTTTCGCCAGACGCGTGCGCGTCGAGGGCGCGGGTGCGCGGGTCGGCTCCCTCGGCCCGAGCTGCTGTTCGAGTTCGCGGTAGAAGGCTTCCTTCTCGGCTTCGGACGCGGTCGTCTTCCACACGTCGTCGAGTTCGAGCAGAGCGGCGTTGGCATCGTTCGGCGACGAATCGATGGGCGGAACGAAGTGCTCGGTCGGCCAGCCGACCTCGTTGATCATCTGCGCGTTGCCCGCTTCGAACGTCGCGTACGCGTAGCGATGCAGAATTTGCCGCCCGCGCTTCGCTCGATCGGTTTCGGGCCAGTCGCCTTCGAGCACGATCTTCTTCAGCGGATAGAACGTCTTGTTGTCGTGGATAGATCGCCAGAACCGTCCGGGTTCTGCGCCGCGTAAAAGCAACGCCGCTTCGAGGGGAAGCCCGCGGTTCGTCCACCGCTCCGGCCCGATCTCGGGCATCGCGTCGTCGACCGCAAGGAACACGCTGGCGAAGTCGCGGACAACATCGTCGCCCTCCAACAAATCGCGTCGGAACGGGCGCAACTCGAACGACAAGTTGGGCACGGCCTCGCGCACCACCTGGAGTGTTTCCCAGTAGTCGATGCGCGGACGTTGGCGGCGAATCCATACATCGGGAGGCTCTTCGTGCCGAAAGCCCCACTGCAGCCAGGCTGATTCCAACCACGCGTGCTGCGGCCGTACGTGGTACGCGACCCGAACCACGTGGTCGCGCGCCAACGCCTCGAGCGGCGCGAGCAGGCGTCGCGCCGGCCCGGTCCGTTGAAGAGCACTTCGTACGACTCGCTCGAGATGACGATGGTCTGCGCCGTCCGCGCCGCGAGATCGAGCGCCGAACAGATCTCCTTCATCACGCGGGGCCGGGAGTCGAGGTCGCCCGCGAGGAACGCCGACGTCGACGCTTGGCGGTTCGCCGGAATGAGCGAGATCGACCCGTCGCTCGCACGCGCGATGCGCAGGCATTCGATGCCGTGCGAGCGCAACGAACCGGATTGTTCGGCGAGCCATTCTTGGATGTTCGTCGAGCCGGTCTTGGGCATCCCGGCGTGGAAGACGATCACCGCCACGGGTGGCCTCCGAGGATCACGCGCGCAGAGGCCAGACCGGCCGCTGTTCCCTGACGATCTCCGCCCGCTTCGGGTTGGCGCTATCGCGCACCGAAAGCACGGGGTTGGTGACGATCCAGTCGGCGGCGATTTCGGGATCGTCCCACGCGACACCGAGTTCGTCGGCCGGGTTGTAGTAACCGTCGACGAGATACGTGATCGTCATGTTCGTCACCGACGCGAACCCGTGCGCGACGCCGGGCGGGATGTAGACGCCGGTGTGGTCGTGCGGCCCGCCGACGCGCGCGCCGAGGTCGATCAACTCGGTCACACCTTCCGTTGGGCTCCCCACCCGCAGATCGTGTAGCACGACACGCGCGTGACCAAAGGGCACGTACCAGTAGTCGGCTTGATGCAGGTGATAGTGCAGACCGACGATCGCGCCGGCCACGCGGTCGGCACGGTTGCCTTGAATCATCTCCCGGCCGTTCGGGAACCACGACCGGCGATAGGTCTCGATGAACACACCACGCTCGTCGCCGTGCACGTCGGGATGTACGTGAACAACGCCTGCGATGACGGGACTGTCGTCGAATGATGCCATTCGCTACTCCAGATCGATTCGGCAGTGGTCTCCGATCATCAACCGTGTACCGCGCGGTCGTTCGCCCGTGCGCACAACCTCGACTTCGCGACCGATGAGCGAGTCGTTGATGTGGTGCACGCCGATCACGCGGCTTCCGTCGAGCACGACGGAGTGTTCGATCTCGGCGTCGCGCAGTTCGCAGCCGGCGCCGATCGAGGTGTACGGCCCGACGTACGTGTCGGCCAGCACGGTGCCGGCGCCGATCGCAGCCGGTCCGCGCACGACGGATCGCTCCAAACGAGCGCCGGCTTCGATCACAACCCGGCCTTCGATGCCGCGAGAACTCGTCGATCGAACCGTCGACTCGGCCCGCGAGCGTGTCGAGGACCAACCCGTTGCAGTAGAGCAGCGGATCCTTCTTCCCGGTGTCGATCCACCATCCGTCGAGGATCTCGTGCGAGATGGTGTGACCGTTGTCGAGCAGCCACTGGATCGCGTCGGTGATCTCGAGCTCACCGCGTGCCGACGGCGCGATCGCGCGCACAGCTTCGTGGACAGTGACATCGAAGATGTACACGCCCGTGAGCGCGAGGTCGGACGGCGGGTCGCTCGGCTTCTCGACGAGATTGCGTACGTTGCCGTAGCCGTCGAGCTCGGCGACGCCGAACTGGGTCGGGTCGTCGACGTGAGCAAGCAGGATCTGCCGCGGACGGGATGCGCGCCGTGTCGTCCTGCAACGTCGGCTGTTCGTTGCGGCGCTGCTCGAAGCGGTCGACGATCTCTTTCAGTCGCAGCTGCAGCATGTTGTCGCCGAGGTACATGACGAAGTCGTCGTCGCCGAGGAACTCACGAGCGATCAGGACGCAGTGTGCGAGGCCCAGTGGTTCGTCTTGTGGGATGTACGTGATCTTGAGCCCGAACGCCGAGCCGTCGCCGAGCACGGCTTCGATTTCTGAGGCCGTGTCGCCGACGATCACGCCCACTTCTTTGATGCCCGCATCGGCCATCTGCTCGACGACGTAGAACAAGATCGGCTTGTTCGCAATCGGAACGAGCTGCTTCGCACTCGTATGCGTGATCGGACGCAAGCGAGTGCCGGCGCCGCCGGCCAGGATGAGGCCTTTCATCACGGGCCGCTCACCGTCGCGTTGCCGTTGTTGCCGGGCGTCGCAGTCGCGTTGGCCGACGAGTTGCCGACGTTCAGCAGCGGCGTCAGGTTCTTGTCGAACGGCAGGATGATCGTGCTGTTGTTCGGCGAGTTGACGAGCTGCTTCAACGCCTGGATGTACGTGAACTGCAGGTACTGCGGCGTCAACTGGGCCTGCGAACAGGAGGTGACCGGGTTCGGGATGACCGACTCGCGCGTCACGCCGTCGGCTTCCTTGACGTTCTGAGACACGCCACCGCACGCGAGGATCTGCTGCGAGTCGGCGGTTGCGAGCGCCTGGATACGCGTGATGTCGGCCGCCTGCTCCGCGGTCTGCAATTCGAACTGCTGCTGTTCAGCATTCTGCTGCGAACTGATCTTGCTCGTCACCGCCGACTGCAACTTCGGATCGAGCGACACTTCACGAAGCTGGAACTCTTGGAGCGTGAGCCCTTGCGGATCGAGGCGACCCTTCATGCAGAGCGCGACCGCGGTTTCGAGTTGACCCCACGCGGTCGTGGAGTCCTGCACGATCGGATCACGCGTAAAGGTCGTGCGCACACACTCTCTTGCCGTTGGGCGCACGATCGCTGTTGCATAGCCGGTGCCGAGGGTCTTGTAGACGTGCGTCGCCTGCGCACTGTCGAGGCGATAGAGGACAGTCGCGTTGACCGACGCGGCGCCGCCGTCGGCACCGAGGACCTGTACCGGGTCGCTCGTCGTTGCCTTCGTGCCTTCCTTGAGTGACGACATCGTGTAGTTCTGCGTCCGCACGTTCATCGAATACACGGTCGTGAGCGGAAGCGTGATGTGGAAGCCGGCCGACATCGGCGCGCCGGCGTGACCGAGCGTGACCGGAACACCAACGGTGCCGGGCTTGACGATGTGAACCGACGTCCAGATGAAGACGATCGCAATGAGCACGCCGATCGTCGTTCCCAAGCGCTTCCACGAACGCTTGCCGAGTGTGCCGTCAGGATTGCGCGGCCGCATGATGCCGAGCGTGACGAAGATCGCGGTGAGCCCTTCACCGATCTTGCCGAGGACGTACCGCACGAGCGACGGGTTCTGCTTCGTGCTGTGCGGGTCACGCACGACAGCACCGATGGGGCGCTGCGGACGCGTCGTCGTCGAGCGGCGCTCTTCGCCGTTCGGGTAATCGTTATCAGGCATGCTTCACCCTTGTAGTTACGTCAGTCGGCGCGGGCATCGTAACGATGATCATGCCGCGCGATGCATCGCGCGCGCGACGTGTGCCCATCGCGACCGAAGCTGCGCAAGTTCAACGTCGCTGTAGAAATGCCGCGAAAGTCGAGAGGAATACGTTTCGTCGACGACGTCGACTGGAAGCTGCGTACGGTCGAGAAACGCTTCGTACGTCGAGCCGTTGTTGCGGTCCAGTGCGGCGTTACGTCGCTTGATGTGAATCGGCTGCGAAACCTTCAGAAACTCCCGCAGTACCTCGGTCGTGTCGGACAATTTCTCCTGACGCACCAGTAGCACTCGTAACGAGTCGCGTTCGATCGTCGACGCACCAACGGACGGATCGAACGGCTGCAAGAACGCGTCGACTCCCAGCCCACCCACAAACTCGCGGTCGAACCACTGCATCGGACGCTGCAACCAGCCTTCGGCAAGGAGTTGTCCACGCAGCGCCACGAGATCGGGCTCGTCGGCGTCGAGACCGGCGCGTGACTGCGCATGAAAGAACGCCGACACGGCTTGCCCAACTGGTTCCCGCACCGACGTGACGACATCCCAGCGTGTGCGCGCGCTCGGTTGATGCTTCACCAGAAAGTCTGATTCCCACAGATGCATCGATCCGGGAAACGGGAACGTCTTCGTTTCTCCACCCGTTCGCGCGTGCAGTTGCACGCGAAAGCGTTCTTCCGCGCCTGCAACCCCAGCCGGGTTCAGCCGGAACACTTGGAACACACGTTCACCCGTGGCGTGCGCGAGCGCACGCGCGAGCGCGGTGCTCCCGGTCTTGCCCATCGTGAACACGATGATGCGTCGATCCGTCGCACCACGCATGTTCCACTGCGCGTAACGCTTCGACAGCTCGTAGCTCGATCCCAACGCTCGACGGGCAAGTGCACGCGGTCGCACGATTCAGACGTCTTCCATCGCCGTTGCGTCTTCGGTGTCGATTCCTTCTTCTTCGAGGTAGGCGTCGACGACCTGATCGGCACGCCCGTCCATGAGCAGTGTTCCACGATCGAGCCACACCGCGTACTGCGCCAACGTCTTCATGACGTCGAGACCGTGCGAAACGATGAGCACGGTGCAATCGCCGTACTCGCACAACTCCGAGATCTTCTCCATGCACTTCTGTTTGAACGCAGCGTCACCCGCGGCCAGCGCCTCGTCGATGAGAAGAATCTCGGGGTCGAGGTGCGCTGCGACCGCAAACGCAAGGCGGCCAAACATGCCGGACGAATAGGTGCGCATCGGGAAGTCGATCGCGCCACCGAGGCCGGCGAAGTCTTCGATCGCGTATTCATGTGAGCGGACTTCGTCTTCGCTCAGTCCCATCGTCAGACCGCCGAGGAGGATGTTCTCGCGGCCGGTCAGCTCACGGTTGAAGCCGAGTCCGAGCGAGAGCAACGGCGTCACTCGTCCCCACACGATCACGCGGCCCGCCGTCGGCGGGAGAATGCCCAGCGACGCACCGCAGCATCGTCGTCTTCCCGGCACCGTTCCGGCCGATGATGCCGACGACCGAGCCGTGCGGAATCTCGAAGCTCACGCCGGCGAGCGCTTCCACCATCATCTTGCGGCTGCCGTTGCGTCGTCGCGAAACGGCGAGGTAGAGCGCGTTCCGCAGCGTTTGCCGTTCGCTACTGGCTTTGAACGTGACCCACAAGTCTTCGACGATGATCGCCGGCTCGCAGTCAGAGACGTATGGCAAATTCCCGCTCCTTCGCGAGGAAGTAGATAACGCCCCACAGCCAGAAGAGCAGCGCCCACCCGCTTGCTTGCATGAGATACGTCGAAGGTGGCCAGCGGGCGCGGAAGATCTGCTTCGAGGCACGCGTAGAACGGATACAGCGGGTTCCACTGCAAGAACTTCTTGAGGTTCGCCGGAATCTCGTACGTCGCGAACAGCACCGGCGACACGTACATGAGGAGTCGGGTGATGTACGGCAAGAAGTTCGTCGTGTCTCGGAAGAAGACGGTCGAGGCGCGCGAGCAGGAACGCGAGCCCCATGTTCAGCACCGTCATGATCGCGATGACGACCGGCAGCATGATCAACGGCAAACCGAACGGCTGGCCAAGTACGTACTGAAACACCGCGTACACGCCCATCGTCGGCAAGAAGTCGAGAAGCGCGCGCAACGTCGCTTGCAACGGCAGCACTGCACGCGGAAACGCGGAGTTGAGCACCATGCCGCGTCCGTTCATCAGCGAGCGGGCGCCGTAGTTCATCGAGGCCTGCACGAACTGAAAGAAGAACACGGCCCAGATCAGGTGCGAAAGCACGAGGTTGCGTTGAGCACCGCCACCTACGGGCTTGATGATCGTCCGCATGAGGTAGTACACGCCCGCCGCCAGCAACGGATCGAGAATGATCCAGAACTGCCCGAGCACGGTGCCGTAGTTCTTCGCTTTGAGGTCGGTTCGGGCGAGATGCCAAATGAACGGGCGCCGCTCGCGAAGTTCGGCGAGGTACTGACGAAGGGGCGGAAGACCCGAAGCCGTCGGCTCATACACATTGGGCATACGTGACGACGGCGACGACATGGCTCTCCGGTGGTAGGTCGAGCCGCCCTCGACTGTCTAAGACTGAGACGAGTCCGGGGCAACCCTACCCACATCGGATTCGCGGCCCGCAAGGCCTGCAAGCGTTCTGACCACGTTCGATACGGCGCTGTCCCACGAAAAACGCGCCTGCGCGGCCTCACACGCGGCGCGCGCCAAGCGGTGTCGTTCTTCCGGATCGTCGCGCAGCGCGCGCAGCGCGTTCGCGAGCGCTTCGACATCACCGGGCGCGACGAGTACTGCATCAACGCCATCGTTCAACTGTTTGGGGAGCGCGCCGGCGCGGGGCGCTATCACTGCGACACCGGAGGCGAGATATTCGGCGAGCTTCAACGGTGAGTAGTGAAACTCGGCGTTCTTACCCGCCAGTACGACGGCAACGTCCATCGCCGCGATCACTTTGGGTAGTTCGCGCTGTGGCACCGTTCCGGTCGTCACCACCCGCACGCCACGTTCACGCGCTCGTACTTCAGTACGCGCGCGTTCGGGGCCGTCTCCAACGAGGAGCAGCGTCGAGCGCGCGCCGTTGCGTTCACCGATCTCGGCCACCGCCTCGACAAGCAGATCGAGCTCGTGAAACCCGCGGAAACTGCCGACCCATCCGACAACGAAGTCGTCACCGAGATCGAGACGTTGCCGCTCGGCCGGCCGATCGACCGGACCACCGAAGACCTCGGGATCAAATCCCGTGCGCGTGATGACGATTCGTCGTTCTTCGACGCCGAGGCGAGCCAGTTCTTCGGCGACGATCTCCGAGCCCGCGGCCACGACGTCGGCCTGCGTCAGCACGCGCGCTTCACCGTGTTCTTCGACGAAGCGGTGCCAGCCCGGACGTTGCACGTTCCATTGGTCGGCCTGCCACACCAACGGTGCGGGCACGAAGAGCACGGACGGCACGTGCAATTCACGCGCGAGCGCAAGCCCCGCGGTTTGAAACAACTCGTGACGCTGCCACACGAAATCGATCTCGTGTGCCTGCCACGGGCCCGACGCGCGGGAACGCGAAAAGAACGCGCCCGTCTCCATTCACGGGCGTCCTTGATTGCCGTCTTCACCGGCACCGGCATATGTCGCCGCCACCGCGGCGCGTTCGCCGACGAAAGCACTGTCGTCGAACCTTTGGCGCGAACCTCGTCGATTTCGAGCAGACCGCTGGGAGTCACGATCCACGCCGTGCCAACGGTGCGCCGAATCGCGCTGGCCCACCCCGCCGTGCTCAACCAGCTCGCGACCGGACCGAGCTGGCCGCCGACAGTCGTCGGCAGCACGAGGATCGCGCCATGATGCGCATCACGCACGAGATGGCACGGTACTCAATCTCACCGTTGGGGCACGATGGCGATATGCGCGTGGTGCATGTCGTCAGTCGGAGCCAACGGCGCGGCGCCGAACGCGCCGCGCTCGACCTTGCGCGCGCGCTCGACGAACTCGGTTGCACGAACCGGCTTGTTTCGTTGGCGCGCGGGTTCGACGGGAGTGAACTCGACGAACTCCCGCCGTTGACGCCGACCTCCGATCTCGGTTGGCGTGCGTTTCCGACGCAAGTGCGAGCACTCCGGCACGCGCTCGTCTCCGATCGCGCCGACATCGTTCTCGCGCACGGCGGCCGGGCTGCGGAAGTTGCAGTGTGGGCACGCCCGCATCGTCAACCGGTCGTGTGGCAGCGCATTCTCGGTTTCCCGCCCGCAATCAAGCGGCAACCGCGCCGATTCTGGTGGCAGCAGATCGTCCGGCGCATCGACGCGGTCGTCGCCCTCGACGAACCGCTCGAGCGCGAAGTGCGCGATCTCGGTTATCGAGGGACGACTCGCATCATCCCGAATTTCCGAGACACCACTCGCTTCGAGCACTTGGATCACGCATGCGAGGCGGAACGGCTGCGCGCCGCACTCGGTATCGATACCGACGCACCGTTGCTCGGCTTCGTCGGTCACCTCACCGCGCAGAAGCGACCCGATCGCGCGCTTGCAGTTCTCGCCGAGGTACACCGCCTCGGTGCGTCGAACGCGCATCTCGTGATCGCCGGCGACGGCCCTGAACGCAAGGATGTCGAACGCACAGTCCGAGCCGGACCGCTGAATGCGTACGTACATATCTTGGGCGAGCGCGAAGACGTCGAGCGAATACTCGCCGGCATCGACGTGTTCGTGATGACGAGCGACGACGAAGGAACGCCGGGCGTCCTCATCGAAGCCGCGCTCGCGGGTGTTTGTGTCGTTTCGCCGAACATCGGTGCAATCGCGTCGGTCGTGCAAGACGGCAAAACAGGGCTTCTCACCGATCGGCCGGACGCGAACGCCATCGCGGCGTGCGTCTTCGAACTTCTCGCCGATACCGAGCGACGCCGACAAATGGGAAGCAACGCGCAACAGTTCGCAGAACGGTTTTCATCGACCCGCGCCGCGCATGAGTACTTCGCGTGTTTCGAAACACTCGTACGAGAACGTTCATCACGCGCGTCCGACGAACGCTGAAGTCGCTTGCTGCAGGTGGTGCCGACGCGCGCACTATTCGTCGTTTCCAGTATTTGGGGCGCGGGTAAGGGGGCTTGGTGCCGGGGGAAGAACGGTCACGTTTTGCCGCGCCGAACAGCGGCAACGTCGCGAAGCGCGTCTACGGCGTCGTCCGCGACCGGAGTAACGCGAGCCTCCGTCTGCTCGACGTCGGCGTCATCGCGGTTGCGTGGCTCTTCGGGTACATCGCCGGCTTCGACGGCGGCATCCGGCTCGGCGTGCGCGGCATCCTGCTGTACCTCCTGATTCCGGTCGTCGTACAGCTTCTCGTCAACCAACTCGCCGGCTTGTACGGCCCCGTATGGCAATACGCATCGGTGGAAGAAGGCGTACGCGTTGTCGCCGCCGTTGCGGTCGGCACGCTCTCGTCGACGTTTGTCATCGCGTGGGTCGCCGACGTCCGCGGCGTGAAGCTCCCGTTGCTCGCCGCGGCACCGACCGCCGCGCTCCTGATGCTGCTCGGTTCCGGAGGTTTGCGGTTCCAAGCCCGTTTGTTCGCGTTGGAACGCCAGACGAATCGCGCGAACCGGTTGCGAACGCTCATCGTCGGCGCCGGCCCGGAAGGCGCTGAGCTCGCGAACGAGCTCACGCAGCGGCGGTTGTCGAGCTCGACTGCGATCGGATTCGTCGACAACGATGCGCGGCTGACCGGGCGTTCGGTGCGCGGTTTGCCGGTGTTCGGGACCGTCGAAGTAATCGAGCGCGTGTGCCGTGACGAGCAGGTCGATCGCATCGTGATCGCGCTCCCGAACGTGCCGCGCGAACAGCTCCGCGACATCGTCACCGCGTCGCTGCAAACCGACGCCCAGGTGAAGATCCTCGCCGACGCATCGGCACCCGAAGGTGAACCGCTGCTCGACAATCTGCGGAACCTGAACCCGGCCGACCTTCTCGGTCGCGAGCCGGAACTCGTCGACTCGGGCGCGATCGGTGCGTACCTCGAGAACGCGACGGTGCTCGTTACCGGCGCGGGTGGGTCGATCGGAAGCGAGATCGCGCAACAGGTGCTCGTGTACGGACCGCGTCACGTGCTCCTGCTCGATCGCGACGAGAGCCTGCTCTTCGAAACGATGGAAACGGTGGTCGACGAACGCGTCCAACCGCTCCTCGCCGACATTCGCGACGACATGCGTCTGCGCGACATCTTCGACCGTTACCGGCCCGATGTCGTCTTCCACGCGGCCGCGCACAAGCACGTACCGATTCTGGAAGCGCACCCGACCGAAGCGGTCGAGACGAACCTGCTCGCGACGTGGCTGCTCTCCGAACTCGCCGCCAAATACGGCTCCCGGTTCATTCAGATCTCCACCGACAAAGCCGCGGCACCCTGCTCGGTGATGGGCGCGACCAAACGCGCCGCCGAACAAGTCGTGCTCGCAGTGGGTCGCCAAAACGGACTTCCGTTCTCGGCCGTCCGGTTCGGCAACGTGCTCGGGAGTCGCGGCAGTGTCGTGCCGACGTTCTTCCGCCAGATCCTCGAAGGTGGCCCGGTCACGGTCACCGATCCGGAGATGACGCGCTACTTCATGACGATTCCGGAAGCCGTGCGCCTGGTGCTGCAAGCAGGCGCGATGGCCGAGGAGCGCAAGCTGTTCCTGCTCGACATGGGCGAGCCGGTGCGCATCATCGATCTCGCGCGCCAAATGGTACGGATGAGCGGGCTCCGGCCCGGCCGCGACATCGAAATCAGCATCGTCGGCTCGCGCCCCGGTGAACGGTTGCACGAGCAGCTGTACGACGACACGGAGACGTTGTCACCGACGTGGCATCCCGCGATCCGCAGCGTACGTTCCGAAGTCGTGCCGACGAGCGAGTCGCTCTTCAGTTCGCTCGAAACAATGCGCGTGCGTTGCCTCGACACGGACTCGACCGAGGTCCGCCTGATGCTGCGCGACTTCCTCGCCATCTGCGGAGTGAAGTTCGACGCGACCCGCGCGTGCTCCGCAATCACCGGCCCACGAAGTTTCGGTGAACCGAGATACGGGCCGCCGCGTCGTCGACATCGACCTGACCAGCGTCGACCGTCACCGCGCCCGCACGTACGCCCGGCCCGCGATCATCGGAGGTATCCCGGCATTCGATCCGGGCCTTCCGTTCGCGCTCCCGACCCGGCCACCCCTCGACGACGTGGTGCGACTGCTCGAACCGTCGTATGAGTCCGGCATGCTCACCAACGGGCCGCTCGTCAAGACGTTGGAAGGTCATGTCGCCGACCGGCTCGGTGTGCGGCACGCGGTCGCGGTGAGTTCCTGCACATCAGGCCTCATGCTCCTGCTGCAGGCGTTGATCGACGGCCGCGACGGTCCGGTTGTGCTTCCGAGCTTTACGTTCTCGGCCTCGGCGCACGCGGTCGCGTGGAACGCGCGCATGCCGTCGTTCGTCGACTGCAATCGCCGCAGCCTGCAGATCGACCTCGCCCAAGCAGCAACTGCGATCGATGGTGCGAGCGCGCTGCTCGCAACGCACATCTTCGGCGCACCGTGCGAGCCGAGTGCCGTGGCAGCAATCGCGCGGGCGCGCGGCGTCCCGGTGATCTTCGACGCCGCCCACGCGTTCGGCGCCTCCTCCGAGGGCCGGCCGATCGGAGGCTTCGGCAATGCCGAGGTCTTCAGCCTTACGCCGACCAAACCGCTCGTCGCGGGCGAGGGCGGACTCGTGACGACGAACGACAGTGCGCTCGCCGACACGCTGCGCAGCGGTCGCGACTACGGGAACCCGGGCGACTACGACACGCAGTTCGCAGGGTTGAACGCGCGCATGTCGGAGTTCCACGCCGCGACCGCGCTGGCCGGACTCCCGTTGCTCGACGAAGCGCTCGCCCGCCGACGCGCGAATCGCCGAGCTCTACCGCCGCGAACTCGCCGACATCCCCGGCGTGTCGTTTCAGGACGTGCCATCCGACGACGTCAGCACGTACAAAGACTTCGCCATTCTCATCGATCCCGACGAGTTCGGAGTGACGCGCGATCTCCTCGCCGTCGCGCTCGCGCGCGACGGCATCGACACTCGCAAGTACTTCGACCCGCCCGTGCACCAACAGCATGCGTACGCGCACGTCCCGCACGACGATCTGCCCGCGACCGACGAGGTCGCGAGCCGGGTGCTCTCACTTCCGATCTTCACACAGCTCGAAGATCGAGACGTCGAACGCGTCGCCGCCGTCGTCGCCTCCGTGCAGGATCACGCACCCATCATCAAGTCGCGGCACGAACGCCGGCAGCAAGGCAGCCGAACCGCACGGCTCGGGCGTTCGCTCCCCGTCAGGAGCCAGTAGCCCACGTTCGCGGCGACGTGAACGCCGCGAGCGCGGCCACGCCGACCGCGACCACCGTGATCGCCGCCACCGCGATCGCGACGCCGTCCGACGCGGTCGAAATCGATATGCCGATCGCGGTCAACGCGAGCTGCACCACTGCACACGCCGCCGACGGCACGGAGAACGGACCAACCGCGGTCGACCAACTGGTCGTAAACGTGGCCGCGATCACCTTGGAGCACCGGCTTGTGCGCGCGGACCCGCCGAATGATTGCAACGACGGTGTCGCCGACCGGAACGCCGACGAACAACACGGCCGCGCTCGTATGGGCAACACCGTGTTGCGACGCGTCGACGAACAGGATCGCCAGCGCAGTACCAACGAGGTAGCTCCCGGCATCGCCGAGATACATGTGTGCGGGCGGCCGGTTCCAGAGCAGAAATGCAATGAGCGCACCGGCGAGTGCCAGCGCGAGGGTTGCCGTCCCGCCCGCGAGGATGACGAAGAAGCCCAGGGCGCTGATCGCCGCAACCGTCGACAGCATCGCGTCGAGGCCGTCGAGCAGGTTCGCCGCGTTCAGGAGTGCAAGTTCGACCGCAACGGCGAGAACGATGCGCGGGACATCATGGGCGCCGACCGTCCAGGCAACCAGGACGCCGAGCGCGATCTCCACGGCGACGCGTACGCCGACCGGGAGATCGCGGAGATCGTCGGCCAGACCGAGCGCGCACGCCAGCACGAGCGGGACGAGCAACGACGGTCGCGCGAACGCCACCGGCACCGCGATTGCAACGAGCACGGCGATGCCACCGCCGTACGGGACGGGATGGCGTTGCACCTTCAACGGTCCCGGGTGGTCGATCAGACCGATCCGCGGCGCGGTGTGCAACACGACCGGAACCGCGACGAGCATGATCGCGAACGCGACGACTAGGGCCATACGAGAACCGCTTGATCGACCTCGCGGTGCACGCGATCGGTCCCTTTGCGATGGAAGCCGCCGCGTTCGTACGCGCGGATCGCGGCAACGTTGTCGGTCGCGGTCACCACCCGGGCCGAGGCCACGCCGCGGCGCGCAAGCTCGTCGACGACTGCGTTCGCAAGCTGCCCGCCGAAGCCGCGCCCGCGCGCTTCGCAATCGACCGCCGACGCGAGGAGTTCCGCGGCAGGAAGGTCGCCGTGGTCGCGTACGCCGTATCGCAGGGTTTCGTACACCGACCGAGGCGCCCGCACAACGCGCGGGAGCGCAACCGCGCCGGCAACCAGCCCGTCGCGCAGGAGAAACTCTCGATAGAACGCGCCGGTGTCTTCGGTCGCGGCGGCGAAGCCGCGCACGTCGGTGTCGTCGACGACGACGACCGCGAACGCGCGTTGCGACCGCACGATCCGCCCGTAGAGCCGCTGCAGAAAGGGCCGGCCCAGCTGCACGAGGAACCCTTCCGCGATGAGCGTCGCGTGCAATTCCACAATGCGGTCGACGTCGTCCGCCGTCGCGAGCCGAGTCGAGCTCACGACATCGCGACCGAGAATTCCGGCATCAACCGACGATACGTGTCGAGCGTGATGTCGATACACCGGTTTTGGTCGAATTCCGTGCGGGCCTTCACCCGGCCGGCCGATCCGAGCCGCAGCCGCAAGGCCGCATCGCCCACAAGCCGAGAGATCGCTTGCGTCAGCGCGTCGACATCGCGCGACCGGAACGAGGAAGCCAGTGGCCGCGTCGACCACTTGCCGGCACCCGCGAATGTCGGTCGCAACGATCGGGACGCCCATCGCGGCGGCTTCCATCGCGGCGCGCGGGAACCCTTCGCGGTGCGACGCCAGAACGAAGACGTCCATCCCCGCGTACAGACGGTCAACGTCGTCGCGCTCGCCGACAATCTCGACACCGGCGGCGCGCGCGTGGCGCAGGTCGGCTTCCGAGAGCGCATCGGCCTTGTGGGTATCGGCGCCTCCGATCACGGCGAAACGAGCCGACGGCATGCGTTCGCGTACCCGTGCCGCCGCCGCGAAGAGTTCGAGATAGCCCTTCTCGCGCACGAGTCGGCCAACCGAACCCACCACGACGTCGTCTCCCCACGTGCACCGAGCACTTCCCGCGCCGCCGCGCGTTCGGCCGGGCTCACGCGCGCGGGATCGAAGCGGCGCAGGTCGATGCCATTCCCCAACAAGGTGAGCTTGCGATCCGGGATGCGCAGCCGGCGCAACGTTTCGACGTCTTCGACGTTCTGCACGAGCTCCGCGTCCGAACACAGCGAAGCAACGCGCTCGGCGGAGTACACCAACGTACGCTTCGTCCAACGATCGTCGGCCTGCGCATACAAGCCGTGCACGGTGTTCACGACGATCGGAACGCCGGCCAGTCGGGCGGCAACGCGCCCGTACACACCGGGCTTCGGATTGTGCGTGTGCACGATCGCGGGGCGCAGGCGCCGGAAGACACTCGTGAGCTCCCACACCGCCTGCACGTCTTCGCCCAGCGCGAAGGCGCGCGTCGCATGCTGTAACGGAATGTGGCGCACACCGCGCTGCGCCAGCGCGTCGACGTACGGGCCCGGCGCGGAAATGCCGACGACATCGAAGCCTTCGCGCGCGAACGCTTCCAGCTGCGGGCCGAGCAGTAATTCGAGGCTGATGTCGGTCGTCGTCACATGCGCGAGCACCGGACGCATCGCGGTCACGTCCTCGACCGCAGATATCGAACCTGGTTCAGGGAGCGGCGCAGCGTGTCCTCGAACGCCATACCGCCGGCCAGCTTGTGCTCGAACCAGCGCATCCCGTCGCTCGTTTGAATCGGTGAGCGCGCCAGCCGGTGCACGTCGGTGCTGCCGTAGGGGTTGTTGTGCGTCCCCGCGAGGGCGGCCGAACGAAACCGCGCGTTCACGGCCTGCGCGGCACCGGACGACGGCGCGACGGCCTTCGGGTACGCGAAGTCGAGTGGTTCGACGCCGAGCCGTTCCCGAGTCAACGAGATCGACGTGTCGAGTTCGTCGACGACCTCGTCGTCGCGGAGACGATCGAGCAGGCGATGGCGGTGCGTGTGCGAGCCAACGTTGACGAGCCCGGTCGCGTGCACGTCGGCGAGCGCGGCCCACGACAGCGGCTTGCCGTCGTCGGGAAACGAACGCTGCTGTTCGATGAAGTCGGTCGCGATGTAGAGCGTCACCGGGATCTGATGCCGCGCGAGGATCGGCATGGCTGCGTCGGCGAAGTCGGCCGTGCCGTCGTCGAATGTCACTGCGATCGCCGGCTCCATGGCCGTGTCGTTCGCCGTCAAGCGCTCCAGCGCGTCGGCAAGCGAGACGACGCGCCCCGACGCGCGCACACGAGCCATCTGCTCGTCGAAGACCGCGGGATCGAGGTCGACGTCGAGATGCGAACCGCTGCCGACCCGGTGGTAGAGAAGAATGACGACCCCGGGAGGACGAGGACGTACACGGTCGACTTCGCTCGCGACGACTTTGACCGACCGCCGCGCGAACTCCTTGACCGAACTCACGCCGAGCCGCTTACGTCTCGAGCGTGTCGGCCCTACTCATTGCCGCCACGCTCCGTTACGCGCCGTCGCCGTCATCACGACACCGAACGACGTCACACCGCTGAGGTCCATGCGCGCCGTGGCCGCACGTGCCTGCGCTTTGGTGATCTCGCCCGGACCGATCGCCCACAACACCGAACGGGTCGTCCACGCGAAGATCGTCGCGTCCGCGTGATCGAGAATCGCCGGTCCGGAAACGATCGTGACGTCGACACCCGAATCGGAGATTGCAACCAGGAGCGGCGGAAGTCCGTCGATGCGCATGTGCGCCATCGGTTGATCCGCAGGTGGCACAACCGAGAGGTTCGGCGCCTTGTCGCTCACCGTGAGCGCACCGTGCAGTCCGCTGTCGAGCGTCCCGTTGTGCGCTTGCGCCAAGAGTTCGGGCAGCCGCTTGTGCACCGGCGGTTGGTCGGAGCCGTTCAGTTCTTTCAGGTACCAGTCTTGTTCCGGTGAGGTCGCGAGCAACGCGACCTTGAGACCGAGCCCCGACAAGGCGGCCGCGAGGTTCGCCGCCACCTCTTCGTACGTGTCGCCGGTCGGTGACGTGACCATGACTGCACGCGGGAGACGATCGGTCGCGATCGCAAGCGCGGCCAGGGCGCGGTACTCCTCGGCCGCCAACGAGTTTGGCTGCGAAACGACTTCCACGCTCTCCGGTTCCCACGGCAGCACCGAGAGCACCGGCGCCCCGAACGCGGCCGCCGCGTCTTCTGGATCACGAATGCGACGGTCGAGTTTGTCGA
This sequence comes from uncultured Actinomycetes bacterium, assembly GCA_963841195.1. Taxonomy (GTDB): domain Bacteria; phylum Actinomycetota; class Acidimicrobiia; order IMCC26256; family PALSA-610; genus CAWJBX01. The sequence continues at coordinate 81,714 of CAWJBX010000015.1, forward strand.
CGATCACGGCCGCTGCCAACGCCAGCAACAGACCGACGAGCAACGCAATTAACGCCGGAATCAGCGTGTGTACGGGCTTCGTGATGCGCCCGGCCGGTGTTTGCGCGAGCGGTTCTGCGAACGCGTTCGGCGTCGATTGCCGAACCTGGAGACCGGCGAGCGTGTCGGAGTTCGACTGCAGGTCTTGGATCAGGTGCAGACGCTCGTTCCAGAGGTTGAGCAAGAACATGCTCGATTGACAGACCTCGCAGACCGGCGGGATCGGCGACGCCGCTTGTGAACCGCCCGAGAGCTCTTGGTTGCGCCGGCAAAGTCGTACGTCGTCAGTGAGTTGAACTGCTTCGGCAATTGCTTCTGCAGCTTCAAGTCGACGTCAACGAGCGTGCTGTGCAGCTGGTTGATCGTCCGCTTCAGGTCGTTGATTTGCTTGGTGTTGGCCTGAATCGCGTCTTCGTTACGCGCCGCGATGAACGACTTCGTCCACGCTTGCGCGACGTTGTAAGCCTGCGTCTTCGTCGGCGCCGTGACGTGCAACGTCACAACGTCTTGCGCGTCGGTGATCTGCGACGAAAACCCGATGCGCGGATCGTTGTCGGGCAACTGCGAAGCGGCGAGCGCGGCGTTGCGAACGTCGGGCTGCATCGCGAGTTGCGCGGGACCGGACAACGGGATCGCGGGCGACGTCGTTGTGGTCGTGCGCGAGTTGTCGTTCGTCGCCGCCGGCGGCGGTGCGACGCGCACGCTTGCACTACTTGCGAAACGGACCGGATGCATCTGGTGCTTGCGGTTGACCGCGAAGATCGCGACGCCAACGCACACCAGCACGAACACACCGACTGCAACGCGCCACCGACGTTGCAGTGCGCGAAGAACGTATTGAGAACTCAGGCCTCGGCCCTCCGTATCGACTCAGGGCGTATCGACTTTGGGCTTCTAGCGCGAGGGACCATACTGCCGAACATGAACGCCGTTCCGAGCGGTGTACCAACTACAACAACTCGCCCATTGCGGGTCCTTTGGTTGATCAAGGGACTCGGTGCGGGCGGCGCGGAACGTTTGTTGGTGCAGCACGCGCGCGTTCTCGATCCCGAACGTTCGACCGCGTGTGTTGCGTACTTGTTGCCGCACAAGTCGGATCTCGTTCCCGCGCTCGCCGATGCCGGCGTTCCGTCGCAATGCCTGGGCATGCGATCGGGTACAGACCCGCGCTGGATGGCCCAACTCAGGCGATTGTTGCGAAGCGGTGACTTCGACGTGGTGCATATCCATTCGCCGGTCGCCGCGATCGGTTGCCGGATCGTCATTGCGTCGCTCCCTCGATCTCAGCGACCAGCAATCGTCGTCACCGAGCACAACGTGTGGGCCAGTCATACCCGGGCCACGCGCTACGCAGACCTGGCGACGCTTCGGCGCGGCGAGGTGCATTTGGCCGTGTCGGCGGCGGTCCGCTCGTCTTTGCCGGTTTCAGTACGAAAGCGGACACGAGTGCTGCGGCACGGCATCGATATCAAGGGCGTGCGCGAGGCCGGCGCGGCGCGGGACGCAATGCGCGCCGCACTCGGTGTCGAACCCGACGAGCTCGTCGTCGGCACCGTTGCGAACCTGCGCCGCACGAAGGGATACCCGGACCTGATGAACGCGGCGCGGCGTGTGCTCGCGGAAGTGCCGCGCGCCCGGTTCCTCGCGGTCGGGCGCGGACCGATGGAAGCCGAGTTGCGCGCGTTGCGCGACGAACTCGGACTGGGCTCGCGCTTCGAGCTGCTCGGCTTCCGGCCCGACGCCGTCGAGGTGATGTCGGCGTTCGACGTGTTCTGCCTGCCGTCGCGACACGAAGGCTTGCCGATTTCGTTGATGGAGGCGCTCGCGCTCGGGCTTCCGATCGTCGCGACGCGTGCAGGTGGCGTCGAGGAGTTGTTGACCGACGGACGCGAAGCCGTGCTCGTTCCGCCCGCCGTACCGGATCGTTTGGCCGACGCGCTCATCGCGGTCTTGCAGAACGACGAGCGCCGCGCCGAAATGGCGCGTGCGTCGTATGCGCGCGGTGACGGCATCGGTGTCGAACGGACGGTCGACGAGATCGAAACGATTTATCGAGAGGTCGGGCCCGCGTGAAATCGGATCAGCTCACGATTCGACGCGCCCGGCCCGAAGACCGGCACGCGGTCCTCGAGCTCTTGGCCGCGTCGCTCGGGTGGGCGTGCGACGAGACGTTCGCGAGTTTCTTCGCGTGGAAGCACGAGCAGAACCCGTTCGGGCCGTCACCGGCGTGGGTTGCAACCGACGGCGATCGCATCGCCGGCTTCCGCACGTTTCTGCAATGGCGCTTCGAACATCCCGATGGCCGCGTGCGGCGCGCGGTGCGTGCCGTCGACACGGCGACCGCGCCCGACTACCAAGGCCGCGGCGTGTTCCGCCAGCTGACACTACAAGCCGTCGCCGAACTGACCGACGACGGTTTCGACTTCGTGTTCAACACGCCGAACGACAAGAGCCGGCCTGGATATTTGAAGATGGGTTGGGTGCAGGCGGGACGAGTTGCAGTCGAAGCGCGCATCGCCGGGCTGCGGAGCGCGCGCCGCATGTTGGGTGCGCGCGTCGCTGCCGACCGGTGGTCGATTCCAGTCGATGCCGGTGTTCCCGCCGCTGACGGCTTTCGGGATCCGGCGTTGACCGTCGCACTCTCGCCGAACGCGGACGGCTCGAAGCTGCGCACCGAGCAAACGATCGCGTTTCTGCAATGGCGCTACGCCTACGACCGCTTTCACTACCGATTGCTTCCCGTCGCCGATGATCCGGCGGCCGGGTTCGTCGTGTTCCGCGTTCGGCGGCGCGGCACCGCGACCGAAGCCACCGTTTGCGAGATCGTGTGCGGCGCGGGTACGCCCCGGATCAGCAAGATTCTGCGGACAGTGTTGAAGACGACGAACGCCGACTACGCGATCGTGGCGCGCCGGAGCCCGCTGCGCGACCGCGTCGCGCCAATGCCGGGCCAGGGCCCGATCCTCACGTTGCGCCCGCTCGCCGAGAAGACGGTGCCCGACCTCGACGACCTCGCCCTTTCGCTCGGAGACGTCGAGGCCCTGTGAGCCGAACGCCCCTGTTTTTGCGTCGTTTCTCGGCGACTGTCACGGAGAAACGACACCAGAGCGAGGTGCTGCAACCGGGAAAGCTGCGCGTCGCGATAACGATCGCCGCGCCTTCGCCCAAAGTTTCGGCGCGTTGGGGCGACTTCCATTTCGCCCACGGATTTGCGGGCGCCCTCGAACGCCAAGGTCACCGCACGAGCATTCAGACATTCGACGAGCGCGACTTTCCCGCGGTGGGCGCGGCCGACGTGCACTGCGTCGTGCGAGGCTTACGACCGATTGCACCGACGCCCGGGACCCGTCACGTGCTCTGGATCATCAGTCATCCCGATGAGATCGACCCGGCCGAATGCGACGAGGCCGATCTTGTGTTTGTCGCGTCGGAGCGATTCGCGGCCGAGCTTCGGACGCGCACGCGCACACCGGTCGAGGTGTTGCTGCAAGCCACCGACGCGAGTCGTTTTTCCCGGCGTACGGTCGACCCGCGTCATGCGCACGACATCGCAGTCGTCGCCAAGAGTCGCGACGTCTACCGCGGCGCCGTGCGCGACGCGATCGCGGCCGGGCTCGAGCCGGCGATCTACGGCAGCGGTTGGGAACAGTTCGTCGATCCGAAGCTCGTCGTCGAGCAGTACGTCGCCAACGAGGATCTCGCGACCGTGTATTCGTCGATCGGCGTCTTGCTCAACGACCACTGGGACGACATGCGCCGGCACGGCTTCGTCTCGAATCGCTTGTTCGACGCGCTCGCATGTGAAACACCGGTCGTGTCAGACGACCTCCCGGAGATCGAGGAACTCTTCGACGGCGCCGTGCTCACCTATCGCGACGCGGAGATTCGCCCCGCGGTCGAGACCATTTTGCACGACCGGGACCGCGCGCACGATCGCGCCCGCCGCGGGCGCGCCATCGTCCTGGAGCATCACACGTTCGACCATCGCGCGTCGGAGTTCGTCGCGCGCTTGCAACAGCACGACCTGCATCCGAACCCGTTGTAACTACGCGCCCGCCGCCTTCGGGAACCCACCGCGAGAGGTCGAGGCCGAACAGGGATTCCAAACGCGCGACGTCGGCGCTGAAGTAATCCCACAACGCGACGCGGTCGGCGGCGGTGAGCTCGTACTCGGGTCGCATGTCCTTGGTGGCGTTGCTGAACACCACCTGCGCGAGATCAGACGGCCTGAACTCTGTCGACGCACCAATGTGCCGCAGCGCGGCGTCGTACGACCCAACCGGATCACGTTTGACGTCGTCGTGCAGCAACACGGTCAACTGGTCACCGAAACGGTCGCGATACGGCTCGAGACTCGCCGCGTACCAGCCGCCCGAGACGAGGCAGAACCAGTCGCTTTCCGCGGGATCGCGCGCCCGCACGATGTCGACCAGCCGGTAGCCCGGTGCGATGCGACCGCGGCGCACGTGGTGCAGCATCGCGGAGTTGGCGCGGTCGATCGGGTTGCGCAGGATCGCGATCAGGCGCACATCCGGGATGGCTTTGTACATGCGGTCGGCGACGTCGGCCGGATTGTGGCGCCAGATCATGTAGCCGGGCGTTGATTCGCCGACGATCGGTTCGCCATGCCAGCCGGCGAATTGAGACCGGTACGGATCGAGATCCGATTCGTCGTAAGTAGGCGCATTCCAGAAGTGCAGCTCCTTGGGTGCAGCAAAGACCTGCGGGTGTTTGCCGAGGTTGGCACGCAGCCATCGAGTCGCGCTCTTTTGCGCGCCAATGATGACAAACGTCGGAAGTGGACCTTTGGTCATGAAGCTGTCTTCGTCATCGCGACTTGATGCACGGCGGCCGAGACGATAGCCCTGTTGCAACGCGCGGTTATACGCGACAACGATGTGGTACGGATTTGCCGAATCTTCTGCATGCGCGCGTTTGTCTATCGACGAGGGGCTAGCTCGATGCGCAATCGTGACCGCAAGAGCGCGAGTTACGTAATGCGGCTCGTCACCCGAACCGCTCTCCTGTCCGCAGTGTTGGCGTTCGCCGTACCGATCTCATTCGGCGACGCGCACGCAGCCGCGCCGCTCACCGTCAGCGGATCGTTCGAACTGATCGACTTCCAATACGGGAGTGTCCTTTCCGACTACCGCGTCTGCGCCAGTGATGACGGGCACGGACAACCAGTTTCTTTTCAGTCAGTCGGGACTCAAGTTCACGCCGGTCGACGTGTCGTTGGACCCGTCGGACTCGTTCACAGTCACGCTGGTTCCGTCGTCCAACGTCGTCGTGATGATCGATCCGACGAACGGATCAGGGCTGCTGAGCGGCCAGTTCTCGATGACCTGGCAACAGGACGGCGACCCCGGACCGCCCTGCACCGTCGGACCGTTTGCCGTGCACGCATCGACCGCGCCCTTCGGATCTTCGCCCTACTCGCCCCAAACCCACGCCGTTACCGCGGTCGACGGTGCGCCCGCGGTCCCGGCGGCCCAGGGCTGTCGCGTCCGCCGACGTTGTGAACGAACAGGTCCCGCTCCCGGTGAGCGCGGCGGCGTCTCCCGCGCCGGCGAACACCACTCCGCAACCGGCATGGACGACGAGTTTGACGTTCTCCGCCGCGTTGCCGAGCGCGCCGACCACGACTCCCACCACGACAAAACCGCCGCCCCCGAGCACGACGCCGCCGCCTGCCTCGACCAGCACACCTCCACCCGCGGCGAGCAGCCACCATGCCGCCGCGCACCACACGACGCACGTCGCCGTCGCCAAGACGCCGAAGAAGACCGCGACGACACCGCCGGCAACCGCGGCACCCGCCCCAATCGATCCGAATACGGCCTATTACCAGTTGCCGATGGATCCGCTCCCGACGGGACCCGTGAGCATCGGTGGAGTGAACGGGACGAACAACGCGATCGATCCCGTACCGCTCAATGCAAAAGACGACACGTCGACGACGTTCGTGATCGTCGCGCTCGCGTTGATCATCGTTGCGACGGCAGGTGCACTCAAGCTCATCGGACACGACATCCGAGGTCTGCTCCCCGCGCGTTCGCAACAACGGTTGGACGGACCGGTCGCCGCACCGCGTCTTCCGGCGGCCACGAATCGGTCGCTCGGTCGGAAATTCTGACGAATCAACGCGAAATTGCTGCGCGCGTTGCGCGGCGAGCATTCCAAACGAATACGCGCGCGGCAATTGACTGCGTTGCCAGTCCGGCGTCGCGCGCGTACCTTCACGGCCGGGCGGCAGCGTGTCACACCTTCGTGTCACGACTCACCAACACACCGATCGAACGGGGTGCGCAATGCCGTTCTCGCGCGACGTAGCGATAGTGGGTGGTTGCGGCCGAGTGGGACTGCCACTCGGGCTCGTACTCGCCGACGCCGGACTCTCGGTAACGCTGTACGACCGCGCGGAGAGCGCAGTCGAACAAGTGCGTTCCGGATCGATGCCGTTCCTCGAAGCGGGAGCCCCCGAGCTCCTCGACCGCGTGCTCGCGAGCGGTCGCCTCAACGTCACGACTGACGCGCATTCGGTCAGCGAGTGCGAGCACGTGATCATCGTCATCGGGACACCCGTCGACGAGCACCTGAATCCTGATCTCGAATGCGTGCTGAGCGTCGTCGAAGGCATGCTCGATCACCTGCGGCACGGCCAGCACCTCGTGTTGCGCAGCACCGTGTATCCCGGTGTGACACGTATGGTCGAGAATTTCCTGATCGCGGCCCGCCACACGATCGACGTGTCGTTCTGTCCCGAGCGCATCGCCGAAGGCAAGGCCGTCGAGGAGTTGCGGTCGCTCCCGCAGCTCGTTTCGGCACGTACCGAGCGGGCAGCCAAGCGGGCCGAGCAGTTGTTCAGCCACATCGCGCCGTCGCTCATTCGCCTCGAGGTCGAAGAGGCCGAGCTCGCCAAGCTGTTCACCAACACGTGGCGCTACATCAAGTTCGCAGCCGCGAACCAGATGTTCATGATCGCCAACGACTTCGGCCTCGACTTCGCGCGCATCCGCGCCGCGTTGAAAGCCGACTACCCGCGTGCGGCCGATATGCCCGGCCCCGGTCTCGCGGCCGGACCGTGTTTGTTGAAGGACACGATGCAGCTCGCGGCCTTCAACAACAACAACTTCACGCTTGGTCACGCGAGCATGACCATCAACGAGGGCCTGCCGATGTACATGGTGGCGCGCCTCGAGCGTGAATACGACCTCTCCACGATGACGGTCGGCATTCTCGGTATGTCGTTCAAGGCCGGCTCCGACGACACCCGGTCGAGCCTCAGCTACAAGCTGAAGCGGCTCTTGCGCTTCCGCGCGGCCCGCGTGTTGTGCACCGACCCATACGTCGACGACGTCGAGATGTGGCCGCTGGAAGACGTGGTCGCCGACGCCGACTTGCTCGTGATCGCAACACCCCACCCCGAATACGCCGAACTCGAGGCTGACATCCCGATTGTCGACGTGTGGAACATGTTGGGACACGGCGAGCGAGTGTGACACCCCGCGTTTCGGTCGTCGTACCGGTATACAACGAGGGCGACACGATTGTCGCGTGTCTCGATGGTCTGGTCGACGCAATCTCGACGCCGTTCGAGATCCTCGTCGTGTACGACTCACTCGACGACACCACGCGGCCGCACGTCGAGAAGTACGCACTGCAAGACGACCGCGTACAGCCGACATTGAACACCTACGGACGCGGGCCCGCGAACGCGATCCGGTTCGGCATCGACCACGCGTCGGCGCCGATTGCAGTAGTCACGATGGCGGACGGATGCGACGATCCGAGTCAGGTCGACGCGCTGGCGCGCATCGTCGAACGCGGCTGCGTGGTAGGCGCGGCAAGCCGCTACATGGCCGGCGGCCAGCAAGTCGGCGGACCGATCCTGAAATCCACGATGTCGCGACTCGCGGGCCTTTCGCTGTTTTGGTTGGCGCGCGTCGGGACGCATGACGCGACCAGTTCGTACAAGGCCTACAGCCGCGATTTCGTACGCGAGGTCGGCATCGAGTCGGACGCCGGGTTCGAGATCGCGATCGAACTCGTCGCCAAAGCCCGCCGCCGCCGGCTCCCGGTTGCCGAGGTCCCGACGATCTGGCTCGATCGCACCACCGGGGAATCGAACTTCAAGCTCTGGAAGTGGCTCCCGCGCTATCTCCACTGGTATTTCTATGCCTTCAAACCGAGGATGACATGAGCAAGATCTGCGTCAGCGGTTCGGCCGGCTTCATTGGTGGCTATCTCGTCGAGGAGCTTCTCGAACGCGGTCACGAAGTGGTCGGCATCGACAACCATTCGAAATACGGACCCGTTCGGCGCAGCTACGACGACCATCCGCGCTATCGGCTCGTGGAAGGCGACGCGCGCGACGTCGATCTCATGCGCTCGCTGCTTTCCGACTGCGACCACTTCGTCGCCGGTGCCGCCATGATCGGTGGCATTTCGTACTTTCATGCCTACGCGTACGACCTCCTCGCGACCAACGAACGCATCATCGCCGCGTCGTGCGATGCCGCGCTCGACGCGTTCCGGAACGGTTCGCTGCAGAAGGTCACGTACTTGAGTTCGTCGATGGTCTTCGAGTCAGCCGATGCATGGCCGTCGTACGAAGGCCAAGAACGCGAAGTTCCACCGCCGCTTTCGTCGTACGGCTTCCAGAAACTCGCGGTCGAGTACTTCGCCCACGCGGCGTGGGATCAGTACGAACTGCCGTACACGATCGTGCGGCCGTTCAACTGCGTGGGCGTCGGCGAAGGACGCGCACTGGGCGAGGTGGAAGTGCTCAGCGGCAACGTCAAGCTCGCGATGAGCCACGTCGTGCCCGACCTCGTCCAAAAGATCGTCAAGGGTCAGGACCCGTTGCACATCCTCGGCGACGGCACCCAGATCCGCCACTACACCTACGGCCGCGACCTCGCCAAGGGCATCGCGATCGCAATCGAGCATCCCGACGCGACGAACGACGACTTCAACCTGTCGACGAACGAGTCGACGACGGTGCTCGAACTCGCAGAGATCATCTGGAAGAAGATCCGCGGCGCCGACGTGCCGTTCCGCACCGTCTCCGACGAGCCGTTCGAGTACGACGTGCAACGACGTGTGCCGTCGACCGAGAAGGCGAAGCGCATTCTCGGTTTCGAGGCGACGACCAGCCTGAACGACATGCTCGACGAAGTGATCCCGTGGGTTACGAACGCGGTGGTCGAGGGCCGCATTTAGCAGCTTCGAGCAGGCGGCCCGCCACGCGGGCCGGTGCGAGATGCTCCTCGTACCAACGGCGCGCGTTGGTTTGCAGCGCGCGCCGGTAGACGTCGTCGCGCCGGATGCGGTCCAGCGCGTCTTCGATCGAGGCTTCGCTGCCGTCGACGTCGTGCACGTGGACGCCGGGCTCGAGGTCAGCCGGCAACGCCAGCGTGATGGGCAGCGTGATGATTGCCTTCCCGAGTGCGAGAAACTCACCGAGTTTCCAGCCGAGGCACCCGTGGACTGCGGGATTGTTGAACGCAACCGCTGAACGCGAGAGCTTGTCGAGATACTCGACCATGCCGTAACGGCGCGGCGCCGAGATCGCCGCAACGTCGGGAACGTCCTGTTGACGCCGGGGCGCGAATCCTCCCTCGAACTCGAGTCCGGGCGCGCGCCGGCACACGTCGACGAAGCGAGCGCGCGGCGGGTTCACGTCCGGGTGCTTGGCCCATGCCCACGCCGCGAAGAAGACGTAGTCGGGGTCGGCATCACGCGGGCGGTATCGGTCGATCGTCGTGCGCCGGCGTTCGTGCTTGAGAACGCTGCGCGTTTGGCGCCCGCGCCCGGCCGCGACGTAGCGCACGGTCGTCGACCGCGAACGCAAGCGCACGCCAAACGTCGGCCCGATCGGCATGAGCGTCGGGTGTCGTTCGACGTCGGCGGGCGCGACGTTGACCATCCCGTAGGCGCCGGCCCATTGCAGGCCCATTGGATTCACGCGCGAATGATCGTGGAGCGAGACGAAGCAGCGGGCGCCAGGATCATCGGCCAGATAGAACGCCAGCACGCGACCGCCGCGGTATTTCGGATCGAACCCTTCGGTCGAATACACAATCGACGACGGTCCGAGCGCCTCGGCCAACCCTTCCAGGATGAACGACGCGTACGGCAGGTCGGACGCGGGGTGGACGACGACGCGCGTCACTCGGTCGACGAAAGTTCGCGCGGTCGCTTTTCGGCGAGCGCCGGACTGAGTGAAACGAGCACATAGATCGCGGGCAACACCAACGATCTTTGACGAGTCAGCAGGCCCATGTTCGCGACCGCGGAAAACGCGGTTGCGTAGACGATGAAGAACGTCCAGCAGAAGAACAGGAATGGCGTATCTCGAGACCGGGTGAGCGACAGCTTCACGGACTTGCGGCGGTAGATCGCGAAGGCGATGAGCGCCAAACACTCGGCCGAAGCAAGCAGTTGGTTCTTGTCGTGCGCCTGGTACGGGAACGGACGGAAGAGCACCGTCACGATCCCCTTGGGGACGCTGAGCGGGGTCAGATTGCTGTTCCCGACGTTGAACTTCGAGCCTTCCTGCGCGGTCTGGCCGTTCACGTCAGCGAGTTCCTGGTTGATCGACTTGAGCGAAAGGCCGTGCATGCCGAGGAGACTCGCCATCTGCGTTGCTGCGAACACGGCAAGGAACGCGACGAGGATCATGCCGAGCGGGCGGAACACCGACGGTCCTTCGCTGCCGCGTCGCGGCGCTCGCCCGATGATGTACGCGACGCCGGCTGCGAGCGTCATGAACGCGAGCAAGTGGGGGCGTACGAGCCACAACAAGTAGCCACCGGGAATCGCGACGAAGACGCCGCGCAGGAAGCTGCCGGTCAGCAGGTGCGCGATCCCGAGCGCAACCAGTCCGAGGGCGAAGAGCATCACGGCTTCTTTGCCGATTGCGGCCGGCCAGAACGCGACGCTCGGCGCGAAGAACACCAAGAGGAAGTAGATGCGCTTGTCGAGGAACGGCACGGCAACTGTCGCGGCGCGATACCAGAGGTACGCACCGAGGAACGCGATCAAACCGAACACGAAGAAGCCGACGATGATGTCGATGCCGAAGCGCACGTACACGACGCCGGTGAACCACTTGAGGAAGTTGGTCTTGTGCAAGTCCTTCAACGGTTGCGCGGTGCCGTGCGCGTACGCGCGCGCGAACTTGTCGTAGACGCCCGCGTCACCTTTGCCCTGGAACACTTGGTAGCGCGTGTAAGTGGCGATGAGCTTGAACACCATCGCCCAGACCAGATACTTCGGCAGCCACGTTTCGTCGGGGTGGCGTCGGGCAATCCACGGCCCGACCGCCGCAGCTGCGCACAGCCCGAAGATCGGCAACAGGAAGCGGGCGGCTTCGGGCGCGGCCTTGGCCTGCGCGAGAACCAGGACGAGAAGCAACGCGAGCGCAGCGATGACCCCGAAAACGATGGCCATTCCGTTGTCGGCCGGCGGATGCGCCGGCGGCAGTTCGGATGGTGGCGCGAACTCGGCGTCGGGTTCCGGCCCCTTCGCTCGCGCGCGTGCCCACTCGCGCGCATCCCGCCGGGCGTTCGCGCGCCGAGACCTCGGCAAACGGAGCCTGGCCGGCGGAGCGATTCGCCCACCATGGTTGCGGCGACGATTGCGGGGACCAGTGGAGGTTGTCGTCCGTGCGCAAAGCCTATCGACGCGCACGCGCCGCAACGCGTGGAATGCGTGCTTCGTGTAGTACGCGCGCCGTCAGCTCTTGCGACCGCCACAGCGGCGCGGGGCTCTGAAGCGGCGAGTGTCACAAGTGGCCAAGACCGCGTGTCCGAGCGGTCCCTAAATACATCAAATACATTTGATGTATCGTCGACGATGCGTCTAGGGTCCGGCGCGTGCCGACAGCCGCCGTCTCGAAGACCGACGAGCCGCCCGCGTTCGTACGGCTTGCTGCGCATCCGCTGCGGTGGCGACTGCTCCGCGAGTTGGTGCAGAGCGACCGAGCCGTGCGGGAACTGACTGAGCTCGTCGACGAGCCGCAGAACTTGGTCTCCTATCACCTGCGCCAGCTCCGCGACGGTGGCCTCGTGCACGCGCGCAAGAGCACCGCCGACGGACGCGACAGTTATTACGCGATCGACCTCGACGCCTGCCGACGCGAACTCGAAGCCGCGGGCGGCGGACTGCACCCCGCACTTGCCCTCGCCGCACCCGTGCACGCACGAGCGCGTACGCGGCGCACCCGCGTGTTGTTCTTGTGCACGGGCAACAGCGCCCGCTCGCAGATCGCCGAAGCGCTCATCGAGCACATGTCAGGCGGTCGCAGTTCGAGGCGTTCAGCGCAGGAAGTCATCCGAAAGCACTGCATCCCAACGCGGTGCGCGTGATGCAGAAACGCGGCATCGACATCAGCACCAACCGCACCAAGCATCTCGACGCGTTCGTCGCCCAACGGTTCGACATGGTGATCACGCTGTGCGATCGGGTGCGCGAGATCTGCCCCGAGTTCCGGTCGCATCCGCAGCGTCGTGCATTGGAGCATTCCCGACCCCGCACGCGCCGGCGCCGACGAACCGCGCCTCGTATCCGGCGTTCGAACAGACCGCCGCCGAACTCGAAACCCGCATCCAATACCTGCTGCCGATGATCCTCGAAACGCGAACCCGAAGGAGTTGCAACCCATGGGCATCGATGAAACCGTAAACGTCCGATACATGGTCGACGACGTCGACGACGCCGTCTCGTTTTACACAAAGCTCCTCAACTTCGATCTGTTGTCGAACGCGGCGCCCGCGTTCGCCGATGTCAAACGCGGCAACCTTCGGTTACTGCTCGCCGGTCCCAAGAGCTCGGCCGGCCGCCCCATGTCCGACGGCACGAAGCCGGGCCCGGGGGGATGGAATCGCATCCACTTCATCGTCGACGACATCGACGCCGAAGTCGCGCGACTCCGCGCAACCGGCGCGACGTTCCGCAACGACATCGTCGCAGGTCCCGGGGGCAAACAGATCCTGGTCCTCGACCCGTCCGGCAACGTCGTGGAGTTGTTCCAACCAGCGTCGTGAGCGCGGCGCCCGACGCGGACGCGCGTCCGTCGCTGTTGACGGTCGCACGGGAGTGGGGACGCATCGGTGTCATCGGCTTCGGTGGCCCACCGGCCCACATCGCAATGTTGCGCGACCTTTGCGTCGAGCGCCGCCAATGGTTGAGCGCGCACGACTTCGAAGACGCGATCGCGGCGTGCAATTTGTTGCCCGGACCGGCCTCAACCCAGCTCGCGATTTTCTCGGCCTGGAGCATCGCCGGAAGCGCGGGCGCGATCGTCGGTGGCATCGCTTTCATCACTCCGGGACTGGTGATCATCCTCGCCCTCGCGGTGCTGTTCCTCGCCGCCGCGCCGCCCACGTGGGTGCTCGGCGCGGGCGCGGGCGCGGGCGCGGCGGTTGCTGCCGTCGCCCTCCGCGCCGGCGTCGATCTCGTGAAGCCCAGCCGGGCTCGTGCAAACGCGCAGTGGCGGTGGTGGTTGTACGCGTTTCTCGGCGGCGCGGCCGCGGCGACGGTCGGGCCGTGGCTCGTGCTCGTCTTGCTCGGCTGCGGATGCGTCGAACTTGCCGTCGCCACGTTCGGCCGCAACGCAAAACTCGGAATGCAAGCCTGGCCCGTTCTCGCGACGACCGCGGCCAGCGCGACCGGCGGCGTTCTCGCATTGGTCTGGGTTGCGTTCAAGGTCGGCGCACTTTCGTACGGCGGTGGCTTCGTGATCATTCCGCTCATGCAAGCCGACGCAGTCCACCACTACCACTGGATGACGAACGCGCAGTTTCTCGATGCGGTCGCGCTCGGTCAGGTCACGCCGGGGCCGGTCGTACAGACGGTTTCCGTCGTCGGTTACGCCGCGGCCGGCATTGCCGGCGGTCTGCTCGCGGCCGTGGTCGCGTTCACGCCGTCGTTCTTGTTCGTGCTCGTCGGCGGTCCGCACTTCGATCGCTTTCGCCAGGGACGATCGGGCGCGCGCGTTCCTCGGTGGCGCCGGTCCCGCTGCGATTGGTGCGATCGTCGGCGTCGCGGTACCCCTCGCGCTCGCGTTGAACGTTGCCTGGCAATACCTCATTCTCGGGGCCGCAGTCGTCGCGCTCTTCCCGTTGCGACGCCCAGTTGTCGTAACGCTCCTCGCCGCCGGTGTGATCGGCGCAGTCGCGGCGGTCTTCGGCGCGCCGCTCCCGTAGTTCAGGTCAGCCGGCGACGGAGGTCTGTATCGGATTGCGCGCGTCGGCGTCGAGCGTGGCCGCATTCGCGGCCGAGAAGTTCGGGCCTTCGAAGTAGCGATAGCGGTGGACGACGAAGGTGCCGGGCGTGGCCGTGATCGTCGGATCGGTCACGGGCACGTTGCCTACCGGCGATGTGACATTCATTCCGTTCTCGCCGTACGCGGCCGCATCACCGGTGCATTGCGCGGGCGACGCCGGGTTGCGGTCCTGGTACACGGTCGTGACGTTGAGGCCCGTGATGTCGGTATCGAGCGTGCGCGTCGTGACCACCGAGCCTTGTGCGCCCGAGACCATCTGCCACATCGCGGGCGCAGTCGAACCGGACGTGTAGCTGATCGGCTTCACCGCATCGTTCGCACCGTCGATCTTCACGCCTGAGTTCTGCGGGTCGGTGTACGTGAGCCCGTTCGTGTTGGTGACGTAGTCGTCGGCGCTTCCGTAACCGGGCAGACCCGCGTGGCCGCGCAGTTCGGTGACCGTGTCTTCGAAGTTCGGATAGAAGATGTCGGTGTTGACGGTCATGTCGTAGCTGTTCGCACCGAAGTACGAACGGATCGCGCGCACCGGGCCCGAGATGTTCACGTCGAACGCGCCTTCGCCCGGGATTGTCGGCCGCCGCCGTCGAAGGTGTCTTCGGTGCGTACGCAGCCCGCAATGGCGTAGTAGTGGGTGCGTTCGAGAATGTCGGCACCCGTCGCGCCGCCCGTCTTCACCGAGAGTCCGTTGTTGAGCCAGCGGTCACCGTATTGCTGCGTGTACGCGGGCGTGACGACTGTTGAGTGTTCCGGGTTGAAGCCCCACGTGTTGTTCGGGCTGAGCGACCCTGATCCCATTTTGTACGTCGACACGTAGTCGCCAGAGTCGAGCGAGAACGTGTAGTTCACGCCGGTCGTTCCCGCGCTGCCACCGGTCAGCGTGTCGCTGTGGAACAAGTACAGGTAGCCGACTTGGACGGTATGCAGCGGGTCGCGCGCGAGTGACCTCTTCGCGCGTGCTCGCGTCGACACCGGCGGGCGGCGCCACCGATTGCGCGGCTTGTTTCCCGGTGTCGTCCGCGAGGAACGACAACTGGTCGTTGCCGTCGAAGGTGGGATCGGAGTCGGGCGGCGTGTAGGTGTCGTACGACGTATAACCGGCGGTCACAGCCGGCGGCGGCGTGTAGACGAGCGGCTTGTACAACGTCGATGTTCCGGCGAGTGTCGGGTAGAACGGGAGCGGAAGGTGATAGATCACACCGGGGCTGACGTAGTCGCGTTCGTCGACCTGCACCGGGACTTGATGCCAGGCGTTGCCGTCCCAGGCGAACCCGACGACGTGCTGCGGCGCACCGCCGAGCAGTTTCGGCAACGCGGCGCCGTCGAGAACAACGGGCTCGGCCGGGCGCGAGAGCGATGCGCCGAATCGCGTGCACGCCGTGAGGCCCAACCCGGCGATGACGACCGCGAGCACTGCTCCCAATCCGCGTCGCACACTCATGTTGCACTCCGATGGTCCGGTCCGCCGCCAAGTCCGGGCGCAACCTATCGGAGTCGTGCGCGCGCGTGCATCCGAACTTGTACACGCGCCGTGAGTTGTGCGGAACCTAAGCGCTAGCAGCGCGGTGCGAGCGTCGACTTGTCCACTGTCAACGGCAATCCGATCATGTTGGTGCTCTCGCAGTAGTCCGACGACTGGTAGTACTGCGAGACGGCGCGAATCGCGTTTTGCGTCGAGTTCCCGAAGATGCGCGAGTTGTGCACCTTCGCCGCGTCGACCAACGTCATACAGCGGATCGGTCCGACGGGTGCCACGTTGTTCACCACGACGAGTCCGTCGATGCCGTAGAACCGCATGGCGTCGTTCGGACCGGGACACGTTCCCGTGGCCATCATCGTGTCGCTGGTGTTCCCGACGAACTGGTAGTTGTGGCGGTGGAACGTCGCCGGATCGTTCGCGTTGATCGCCGAGAGATCGGGAGCGACGCTGTCGACGTCGAGCGGCGAACCGACGAGGTTGTTGTTCCGGAAGTAGAAGCCGTTGATCGTCGGGTTCGCACTGTCGTAAGCGTGGTTGGCGAACAGGTGCAACGAGTGCGGGCCGAACGTGTTGTTCTGGAACGTGATGTTCTGCAACAGCGCCCGATTGCTCACCGGTTCGATGTCGATCGCCGACCGGCTCGAATACTGGAAGACGTTGTTCTGGAAGAGCAGGTTTCCGCCGTCGTCGATCGTGATCCCGATCCGCCCGGAACCCATGTTCGGCCCCGAGAGACCGAAGTGACTGTTCTCGATCGTCACGTTCTGCGGATGGGTCGTAACCTTCGAGTCGCTGCTGTAGTGCGACGAGAAGTTCACGAAGTCGCCCCACACGCGATCGACGCTCACGTTTTCGATCTGGAGCCCGTCACTCCTTCCGCTGATTGCGATGCCGTGTTGGAACGCGTAGTCGGGGTCGTAACCCGGCACCGACTTCCCGCCTTCGATGTGCAGGTTCGCGACAACGAGGTTCACGTTGCCGAGGAGGTTCAAGTGCGTGCGGCGGTCGGGCCAGTCAGGTTGCGTCCGACCGAGCGGGTCGACGGGTGACGGGTACTTGCAGTTGACGAAGTGTTGCGGGCCAACCTGCGTGCCGTCACAACCGTCGGTGAACGACGCAAGCGTGGAGTTGTTCCCGTCGAAAAGCACGAGCGTCTTCGCACCGATCGTGATCGGGTACTCGGTGTGGTAGCACTGGCCCGCGCCGAGGCGAGCGGTCGTGTAGTTCGGGTATCGAGTCGATCCACTTCTGCAGCGCAGCACTCACGTCGGGAAGCGAGCGATTACACGTCGACGCGTGCGCAATGTTGCTGGGAACGTTGCGCACCGGCAGGTTGGAAAGCACTCTTCTGACTGCAGCGGTGTTGAGCGTTGCGGATCCTCCGCTCGTCGCGAACAGTGAGCACGCCGAGCCCGACGAGCGTCGCCATCACAACGTTCAACAGCGCGCCGTACGCGTACACGTGGCGCTTTCCTTTGAACACCAACCTCTTTGTGGGCGCGTAACCCCACTGTCGTTTCTCGCGAGACGTCGCGAACACAGCACTCCCCCCTGAACCGCACACCGATGGAGCGACGAACCCGCTTAGGTCGAACGCTCGCGTACTTGTATCGACATACGAATAGACAGCTCTTGAACATCACACGTTGTGTGTTGTTCGCAATCGCATGCAACACGACACTGCGTCTGGACAGCCACAAACAGCAGCAACTGCAGCGGCGACGCGCGCGCTGAGGTGTCAGCGGTGAGGCGGATCCAGTGCGGCCGCAAAGACCGCGGCGACGTTGTCGGTGTACGCGGCGACCGTTTCGGTGCCGAGCTGCACGACCGACATCAAGAGCGAAAGCATGATCGCGACGATGCCGCCGGCCATCGTCGCCGGATCGATATCGGCGCGCACGTCGCCGGCCGCTTGTTCGACGCGCAGACGTTCCGTCACGACTTTGCGGAGTTCCTCGAGCGCGGGAATCGAAAGCACGCGCTCGGTGATGTGCGGTTCGAGCCCGGCCAATAAGCGCTTTGCGAGCGGATGGCGCTCGACCGCAGCGACGAGCGTGAAGATGAGCGTCTGGCGCCAATCGGTGTCGAAGTGTTGGTCCGACAGCAGACGCGAGCACCCTTCTTCGATCACGCCCGCCGCGTCTTCGTCGACGGCCGCGAGGAAGAGCGCTTCCTTGTCGGCGAAGTAGGCGTACGGAACGGAGGCGCCGACGCGGGCGGATCGAGCGATGTCGGTGACCGACGTAGCCCGGAAACCGTCGTGACCGAACCGGTCGATCGCGGCGCGCAGGACCGCGTGCCGCGTTTGTTCGCCTTTTTTCGAGCGGGCGGACCGCCCGTCGTCACTCATCCGCCGAAAACGGTACCAAAAATGAGAACTTGAGCGAAAGTCTCAGATTCTGTAGATTGCAAATCCATGGCGCCGACAGCTCCGTCGGCCCGGCGGCCGATCTCGACCCGGCGCATCTCGTTCGACGATGCCCTCGCCCGCGTTCCCCGGCACTTCGCGGCCGACGGCGACCTCATGGCGAGCCATCTGCTGGCCGCATTGTCGGCGCTGTTTCCCGACGGCGAGGACTTCTTCGTCCGCTCGGTGCGCCACTACCGCGACGAGATCACCGACCCCGCGCTCCGCCAGCAAGTCGCGGGCTTCATCGGCCAAGAAGCGATGCACGGGCGCGAGCACCGCGTGTTCAACGAGCGGCTCGCGCAGCTCGGTTATCCGACGAAGTTCGTCGAAGCGTTCGTGAGGGCCGGGCTGGAACTGCGAACACGCCTCGCGCCCGCCGAACACAACCTCGCGGCAACCGCCGCGCTCGAACACTTCACCGCGACGCTCGCCGAGTTCTTGTTGACGAACGATCAGGCGCGCGCCGACATCGGCAACGCCGCGGTACGCGATCTGTTCGTGTGGCACGCGCTCGAGGAGTCGGAGCACAAGGCCGTCGCGTTCGACGTGTTCAACGCGATCGGCGGGCGCGAGTGGGTGCGCGTGTTGAACATGAACCTGCTCACGTTCGGCTTCTTCACCCAACTCGTCGTGCAGATGATCACATCGTTGCTCGGCGACGAGGCCACGTATCGGCCCGACAACCTGCGCGCGAGCTGGCGGCGCTTCCGGCAGTCGCCCCTGCTGAGCAAAGCACTGTGGGCGCAGCTGCGCGACTACAACCGCAAGGGCTTCCATCCGAACGACCGCGATACGACTGCGCTCGTCGAACGCTGGCGCACCGAACTGTTCGGTGCGAACGGCTCGCTCAACGGGCTGTTGGTTTCGGCGGGCTAGATCTCGCCGGCCGGTCGCCAGCCGCAAGCTTCGTACAGCACGCGCAACGCTTCGGCGCGCGTGCTGAACACGGCCATCTCGACTTCGCCTTCAAACGGGAAGAGCCCGTGCACGACCCAGACGTCTTCGCGGATTTCGATCACGTCGAGATCGATCGACGCATTCTCGGCGAGGAGGGCTCGAAGAAACTCGAGCTGGTCGACTGCGTCATTGTCACCAGTCATGGCCACTTCCCTTACAACGGCATCGCTCCGAACACTCCTTTGGCGCGGAGTTGCTCCATGAACGAGGTTTCGTAAGCGTCTTCCGGGTCTGCGCGCACCATCCGGTCGAGCTCCTCGGCGTCTTCGCCGACGAGAATGCGCCAGCGATCGGCGCGTACACCGTCGAGGATGATCGTGGCGGCCTGCGCCGCGCTCGTGGGCGCCGAGTCTCGAAAGAACTCGGCCATGCGCTGCATGCCGTTGCGCATGTCTTCGTCGAGCTGATCGGCGTCGACGCCGAAGTAGCGAAGTGAGTTCAGCAGGATGCCGGTGCCAATGTGACCCGGCATCACGACCGATGCGTGCACATGGGGCGCGTGCAAACGCAGATCGGTGATCAACGATTCGGTGAAGCCTTTCACTGCGAACTTCGCGGCGCAGTAGGCACTGTTGGGGCGGCCGGGCCCCAGCGATGCCCAAAACCCGTTCACGCTGCTGGTGTTGACAATGTGGGCTTCGTCGGCGGCGATGAGCATTGGCAGGAACGTTCGGCATCCGAAGTAGGTGCCCTGCCAGCACACCGCAAACGTCGCGTCCCATTGGGCGCGGTCGTCGGTGACGAAACTGCCGCCACCGCCGACACCCGCATTATTGAAGAGCAGATTGACGTGCTGCGTGTCGAGCGCGCTGACGACATGCTCACGGAACTGTTGCCATTGCGCTTCGTCCACCACGTCGGCCACGAAGGTTGTGACGCGCGTGTTCGCGGGCGCGCCTTTTTCGGCGAGCGCGCGCGTTTCGTCGAGCGATGTTTCCGACACGTCGCTCGTCGCGACGTCGCACCCCGCCGCCGCGAGCTGGCAAACGAGTTCGCGCCCCATGCCGGATCCGCCACCGGTGACGACCGCACGCCGACCTGCGAAATCGCGCACAACGTGACGCTACTCCGAGCGGCCCGCGACCCGCCCGGGGCGGTGGAAAGGCGGCAAATTTCGATTCTGGTCCGCGTGTTTGGGCGGTCGCCGCCGATAATCACCGCATGACTGACAATGTTGCGCAGGATCAGGCCCAGCAGATCCAATCTCTCACAGAGCTCGTCCACTCGTTGCAGGACGAGATCGCAGGCCTCAAGGCCGACCAGGTTGCCCGCCGGGAGACAGCCGACGACCAGCCGTCGCCCTTCAACCGTCGCTTGCTCCTCAAGGGCGCGGGATTGGCGGCCGCCGGCGCCGCCGCGGCCGCGGTCACGACGGTTGCGACCGCGTCACCCGCTGCGGCCAGCGGTTCCGCGATCACGTCGGAAACGACCAACGTCGTCGCCGCGTCGACGGGCGTGCGCTACAACGGATCAACGTCGCTGGGTGCGATCTTGTTGGTGCAGGACGCGCTCTACACCGAGACGTCGTTCCCGTACCCGGCCGCGGTGCAGGGCATCGGCGCCGGCGTCAAAGCGCAGAACGGCCTCTTCGGGTTCTCGGAGGTTGCGGGCGCGGCCGGTGTCGTCGGGTTCGCGGCAACCCAAGCGGCCGACGGCGTCCTCGGCCGATCGCAAGGAACGGGCGCGGGCGTGCACGGTCTCGGAACCAACAGCACGCGCGCAATGGTCGCGGAGTCGACCGGATCGCATCAGGCGCTGTGGTCGAAGATCACGAGCAACACCAACACGCGCGATTCAATACGCGCGGAAACCGCCGGAAGCGGAAACGGCATCTACGCGAGCAGTGTGAACGGTGCGGGCGGCAAATTCCAAGGCAAGACCGCGTCCGTCGTGCTGCAGCCGTCGACCGCGTCGACGCATCCCGCGAGCGGCGTTGCCGGCGCGTTGTTCGTCGACAGCACCAAACGCTTGTGGTTCTGCAAAGGCGGCACCAGCTGGCACCAGATCGCCTGACGCGATCGGCGCGGATCGAGGAGACGTACGTGCAGGTGCAGCGCCGTTGACACCCTCGAACAAAATAGGGCGGCGGGCCTAGGCGCCACCGCAGAGCCACGGAGTTGGCGAGCTTGACCATTGCGCGCGCATTTCTTGTGCCGAGGCGATCTGCGTCTCGAACCCGCCGACGAACTTGTGTTTGTGTTCGAACTTCGGCGCGCTCAGCTCGCCGCCGCGGCGAACTCGTGCGCAGAACGATGTTGAGACGGTGACACCGCGCAATGGTTAGACCGAGGCGACATCTGCGGCACGCTCGGGTCCTTCGTAGTACAGCGGGAGTCCCGTATCCGCGGCGTAGTAGATACCGCCGGTCCTATGGGCAACGGCATTCCCGGATTTGGCGTCGACGAGCCACTTGTGCGATTCGTGCGCCCAAAGCCGTCCGTCACTCACCCGCACGAAGTCTCGACGGTTGACTGAGCGCGCGAACACTTCATGATCGTCGAAGCCATAAAGACATCGCATCGTCGTTCCCCAAGACCTGTGCAGGCCGACGAACATGGGCTTCAACCCGAGGTCTGCACGAGCCGGGCCGAACTCGGCGCCGCGTGATCGCGACACGCTGAACAGTACACACCCCCAATGAGCACGCAGGCGCGCGCGCGATTGCGTTCGCATGGACGATCGAACCGACCTTTGCGCAGCGTTCGACTGAATGAAACTGCCATTCGGTCGGTATCGCCCCTGTCGGAAGCGCGCTGCGTGCGCGACACTCATTGTTACGTGGGGGGTTTTCCGGCTCGGCCTTGGTCAACGCATCGCGCCGGAAGACTCGTCAGGGACGGCTCCCGGCTCCGACTTGAACGTCGGAGTCGGTGGAGCCGTCTCACTCGCTGGTGAATACCGAACGAGAATTCAGATCGGAATCGACCGCGCGTCGAGGCCAGGGTCTTCTTCGCTTTACTGCGGCGCGAGTTCGCCGTAGAAGTAGGAGGCGGTGACGCCGCCGTCGATGAGAAAGTCGCTGCCGGTGATGAAGGCACCGTCGCGTCCGAGGAGGAGCGCCGCGAGGTTTGCCACTTCGTCGGGGGTGCCGGCGCGTCCGGCGGGGCTGAGTTCGAGCATGCGTCGGTAGCTTTCGCCGCGCGGACCGGTGAGTTCGTCGCGAGCGAGTGGTGTGATGATGATGCCGGGGCTGATCGTGTTGATGCGCGCCCGGATTGCGACGCGATGACGACACCTGCTCCGCCACTCGCGATCACGTTGGCGATCTCTTCGAGCAGCACGGCGGACTCGTCGGTGCCATCCTGCTCGCGATGTCGACCTAGAGCTCGGGAAAGATCGTGTTCCAGTCTCGCTTGGTGCTCACGACCGTCCAGTTCCTCGCTTGCGCGCGTTCGAGCGCGTCCTCGGCGCCGGCGGTGTAGTCGAACTCGCGTTCTTTGTCGTCGTGCAGGATGAGGAGTCGGAACGCAGGGCGCCCCTCGACCGCCGCGAAGCGCATCATGGGAACGTCGCCGTTGGAGTTGCCGCCCGCGAACAGGGGTCGGCGGCCGATGCGGCTCCAAATGCGGATCGGCTTCTCGGGTCCGTCGTCGAGGAACTCGATCTTCGACTTGTACAACAACTTGGTGTCGGTCTCGGCCGCTTTGTAGTCGAGCCCGATCGCGCTGCCGATGCACGCGTTCCGGTGGAATGTCGTAGAGGTCTTGGGCGAAGGGCCGCATGAAGTCGCGATCGCCGCCCGACGCGATGTAGTTGGTGAACCCGTTCGCCTTGAGGTATTGGAGGAGGTCGACCATTGGCGTGTATGCACACGAGAGGTACGGCCGTTTCAGCACCGGATGCGTCGCGGTTCGGAACCAGTCCAGGACCTCGGCGCCGTACTCCTCGACGGTCATGGCGTCGAACGCTGCTTCGACCGCGCCCATGAGCAGGTGCACGTCGGCGTCGTCGCCGTGGTAGTGCTTGATCATCGCGTCGCCGAGCCATTTGAAGTCGCGTTCTTCGCGGCTTTGTACGGCTGTTTCTCGGCGAGTGAGGGATTGCGTTCGGTGAGCCGGCCCATGTGGAACAGCGTGTAGTCGAGCTGGATCGGGATCGGCTTTTCCGGCCAGAGGGTGCCGTCATTGTCGAAGACGGCGATCCGTTCCGGCTCCGCGACGAAATCGGGGCTGCCCTCGCGACTGACGCGTTCGACGAAATCGACGATCGCGGCGCGCGTCGGTGTGTCGTTCCAAGAAGCGAGATCGGTCATCCACTACTCCCGCATGAGCATCAGGGCGGCTTCGCGTTCGAGGTCGAGATAGGGCTCGCCGCTGACGTCGATCGCGACGCGGTCGATCGTGCCGCCGGTGAACGTGTACGGGGAAGTGCCCGCGTAGTCCTCGGTCAGAGCCTCGCCGGGGTCGCGGCCGATGCAGAGGCTGGCGCCCGCGACCGCGAACGCGCCCAGCTGCGTCTTGATGCGGCCCTCTCCGACCGCCTTGTCGCCGTGGTACAGGGTCAACGTACCGACCGCGCCGTCGGGGTCGTTTCCATCCTTTTCGAATGCGGCCGACAGGACCACGTTGGGACCGGTCGGGATGTCCTCGGAACCGACGATCTTCTGTTCGATGGTGCCGAGGAAGTTATTGAGGTAGTGCAGCCGGTTGTTCTTGACGTAGAGCGCGTGTCCGCCGAAACGCGATCCCATCGAGAAGATCACGCCCTCGGCGCCGGGAGCCGGGATGTCGACGAGCGCACCGATCGCGAACGAGCGGTTCCGCGTGTTGACCGCTTGCCACTCCGGCACGGTCGCCCCGGGCCGGTAGACGTACCGATTGCGGGGGGCCGTCAGCTGCGGCCGCGGTGTGCCCATGATCTCGACCGGTGTGCGGTCGTCGAGCGGCAAGGCCCCGTTCGCGCCGGCTTCGGAGAACCAGATGTTGATCAACTCGCGAAGCTTGTCGGGATGCTCGGCCGCGAGATTGTGGATCTCGGCCCGGTCGACGTCGGTGTTGTAGAGCTCCCATTCGTCGTCGTTGAAGTGGCCCCACCCGGCAAGGGTCGGGTGCGTTGTCACCGCCTTCCAGCCTTCGTGCCAGATCGAACGCGATCCGAGCATTGCGTAGAACTGCGTCCTGCGGGCAGACGGAATCGACGCGTCGTCGAGGCTCGCGCGCATGCTGACACCGTCGAAGGCTGCCTGCGTGTGGCCCTTGATCGTCTCGGGGGCTTCGACACCGAGCAGATCGAGCAACGTCGGAACGATGTCGATCGCGTGGTGGTACTGCTCGCGCAGCTCACCGTGTGCCTTGATACCGGCAGGCCACGAGATGATGCACGGGTCGCACGTGCCGCCGTTGAACTCGTAACGCTTCCACATCTTGAACGGCGTGTTGAATGCCATCGCCCAGCCGTTGGTGTAGTGGTTGTAGGTGGCCGGGGTGCCCAGCACGTCGAGCTTGGCGAGGTTCTCGGCGAGATCGTCGGGAACGCCGTTCGCGAACTTCATCTCGTTGACCGAACCGTCGGGACCGCCCTCACCGCTTGCACCGTTGTCGGACACGAGCACGACGATGGTGTTCTCGAGCTCACCGTTCTTTTCCAAGTGGTCGAGGAGCCGACCGATGTGATGGTCGGCGTGCGCGAGGAACCCCGCGTACACCTCCGCCATGCGCGCGAAGAGACGCTTCTCGTCGTCGTTGAGCGACGCCCACGGCCGCGTGAAGTCGAGCGGCGGGAAGGGCGCGCCGCCCGGGCCGGTCCGGGTCTCGGGAGTGCCGATCGGGTTGACTTCAGGGAGCTCGGTGTCGGCAGGAACGAGCCCAAGCTCCTTTTGGCGTGCGAGGGTCTGCTCACGGATCGCTTCGTAGCCAATGTCGAAGCGACCTTTGAACTTGTCGCTCCACTCCGTCGGCGCGTGGTGCGGCGCATGACAGGCGCCGGGCGCGTAGTAGAGGAAGAACGGCTTTTCGGGCACGATCGCTTTGGCGTCGGTGATGAATTCGAGCGCCTTGTCGGTGATGTCGTCGGTGAGGTGGTAGCCGTCCGCGGGCGAGTAGGGCGGGTCGATCATGTGGTTGTCGTAAACGAGGTCCGGATACCACTGGTTCGTCTCGGCGCCCAAGAACCCGTACCAACGCTCGAACCCGCGACCGCTCGGCCAGTTCCGACGAGTCGACGCGAGGTTCATCTCGTCGGTCGGGCACAAGTGCCACTTCCCGACCATGTAGGTGTTCCAGCCCAGCTCGCCGAGGATCTCCGACAGCATCCCGTTCTCGGGCGGAATCGTGCCGCTCGCGTTCGGGAACCCGATCGATGCTTCCGTGATGCACGCCATGCTGTTGCGCGTGTGGTTGCGCCCAGTGAGCAGGCACGAGCGCGTTGGCGAGCACAGCGCGGTGGTGTGCCACTGCGTGTACCGCACGCCCGCGTTCGCGATCCGATCGATGTTCGGCGTCTCGATCGGGCCGCCGTAACAACTCATGGCCGAGAAGCCGACATCGTCGAGCACGATGTACAACACGTTCGGTGCGCCATCCGGTGCTTTCGGCGGCTCGAAAGGAGACCAATCCGGCTCGGAGTCTCGGACGTCGACGTTGATCGTGCCGTTGAACGGCTTCGGCATCTGACACTCCCTCGGGTCAAGGCGTCGGTACTCGACGGCCACGCGCACGCTACCGAAGAAGTACACGAGTACCTATCGGCTCGGCAAGAATTCGGACATGGCGAACGAAGCGAGCAAGTGCGCGCCCGATGCGCGCGCTTGGTCTGCGTCTCCGGGCCCGCGAGACTCGCGGCAAACCGGGATCGCGAAGGGAGGTGCCGTGAGCGACGCTTGTTGTGTGCCGAGTTCGGGCCGCACGTCGCGCGCGGCGAGCGCATCGGGAATCGGTGCGCGGCCCTCGAGTCTCGTCGAGGTGCCGGCGGGCACGTTCTCGATGGGTGAGCCCTCGTCGTGGGCGTACCCCGGCGACGGGGAGCGCCCGGTACATGAAGTGTCGGTGGGACCGTTCGCGATCGACCGTTACGCGGTCACGAACGCGATGTTCGCCCGGTTCGTCGACGCGACGGGTTACGTGACCGCGGCCGAACGATACGGCTGGTCGTTCGTGTTCGGCCCGCAACTCCCCGAAGACTGCGCTGAGACACAAGGTGTGGTCGGTGCCGAATGGTGGCGACAGGTGTTCGGCGCACACTGGCGCCGGCCCGAAGGCCCGGGGTCGGAGATCGGCGATCGCCCCGACCATCCGGTCGTGCACGTGTCGTGGGACGACGCGCAGGCGTACACCACGTGGTCGCAGACGCGGTTGCCGACCGAAGCCGAGTGGGAGTACGCGGCGCGCGCCGGACACACCACGCCGTTCTCGTGGGGCAATGAGCTCGAACCCGACGGTGAGCACCGGATGAACGTGTTCCAGGGCACATTCCCGCATGACAACACAGGCGCCGACGGCTACCTGGGCACTTCACCGGTCGGCGCGTACCCACCAAACGACTTCGGGCTCTACGACATGACCGGAAACGTGTGGGAATGGTGCGCCGACTGGTTCGACACGCGCACATACTCGCAACGTCCACACGACAATCCCAGCGGGCCGGCGCACGGGACGCTACGAGTCATGCGCGGCGGTTCATATCTCTGTCACGCGTCGTACTGCCGTCGCTACCGAGTCTCCGCGCGTCAGGGCAGCGAACCAGCGTCTTCGACCGGAAACCTCGGGTTCCGCGTCGTCGCGGATCTCACGTCGACGCCTCTGCCGCACTGATCACAGCAGCGCGCTCGGAGGGACTCGAACCCCCAACCTTCTGATCCGTAGTCAGATGCTCTATCCATTGAGCTACGAGCGCTTGAGCCGGATCATTGTAGTTGGGTCGCTTATCCCCCGCTCAGTCCCACGATGGCGGGCGCGTTGCCCGGTGTCGACACGGACAGGAGCCCAGACTCGCGCCCTCCCGCGCCGCCCGAGAAACCCACCGAGAATGTGCACGTTCCACCGCTTGCGAGTGTTGTTCCCGAGCAGTTGTCGGTCAACGAGTAGGAAGGCCCCCAGTAGTGCGTCACGCTGATCGGTCCCGCGGGTTTGCCCGCGGGGTTCGAAACCGTGAAGTTCGCCAACCCCGGCGCGTTGCCGAAGTCCTTCGACGGCGGCGTGACCACGAGCGGATGCGCGAGCGCGAGCCCGGACAACTGCATCGTGAACGATCCGGCGTTCGTCGCCGCGATCTTCAGCGTGACCTTCTTCGACCCGCTCGTCGTCGGCGCGAAAGCCACGAGCAGCGTGCACGATCCGCCGGCGGCGAGATGCCGGCCCGAGCAGCCGTTGCTCGTGATGCGGAACTGCGAGGCCGCCGCGCCTTGCAACGCCGTGACGATTGCATCTGTCGTCGCGCTCCCGTCGTTGATCACCGAGACCTTCGTTGTCGGCGAGACCTTGGTGATCTCGAGCGGATCGAAACCGCCACCAAAGACAGGAGACGCGGTGAGGTGCGCGCCCGCCGGTGGGAGCGCAAACGCCCACAGCGTGTCGTTCGCCGAGTGCGCGTAGACGATGCCGTTCGCGATCGCGGCCGCGCCGACGATGTACGCACCCGTCGCCGGCGACGTGAACCGCAAAGCACCCGACGCCGCGTTGAACCCGTAGAGCCGTCCGTTGTCGGAACCGAGGTACACGACACCGTTCGCCACCGACGGCGACGAAATCGGCGACGAACCCGCGCGGTTACTCACTGACACGTTCCACTTCGGCGCGCCCGTTGCCGCGCTGAACGCGTACAACGTCGACGTCGTCGCAATGAACACGCGACCGCTCGCGACGGCCGGCTGCACGTCGCCGGCTGGAATCGGCGTCGACCAGAGCTGAGCTCCGGTCGCGTCGTCGAGCGCGCGCAACGTTGTGTTCCCCGCGTCGGTCGTCGTGACGTAAACGCGACCATCGGTTGCCGCGACTTGGAGCCCATAGTGGTCGGTTCCGCTGGTGCTCCACACTTCGTGGCCCGTGTTCGTGTCGTATGCGTGGAGGTGACCGTCACCGACCGACGCGCCGAAGACCAAACCGTCGGCAATGGTGGGCGGCGACTGCACGTTCGCGGCCGCCGTCCAATGGTGCGCACCGGTCTGCGCGTCGAACGCGTCGAGCTCGCCCCCGAAGTTGCCGATGAGCTGACCATCGGCAACCGCCAAGCCGTAGTTCGCGTCGCCGTCGAAGATCGAACCGAGCGATGCACCGGTTGTCACGTCAAACGACGAACCGCCCGCGTAGATGCGTCCGTCGACGACGGCGTCGGGCGCGACCGTCGCGGCGTCGGGGTGCAGCCACACGCCTGCGCCCGTCGTCGCGTCGTACGCCTGCAGCGCGTTCGCATCCTCGGGCCCGACCGGCCCCTCGGTGTAGACAACCCCGCCCGCGACCAGCGGCGCCGAGCGCCCGGGCTCGACCCACCGGGTTTTCATGAGCGCGACATTGCTCGAGCCGATAGCGGTTTCGCCGATCTCGGCGCCGGTGCGACCCGGGTCCGAGAGCACGTGCGTCCAATCGCACGCAGCAAGCGAGCTCGACGCGAGCAGCACCACGACAACGGCAATCGCTCGCCTCACGCGTGCCCACCCGTGACGAGGAATCCGATGTAGTAACCGGCCGAATCACCGTTGCCGTAGGCGTCGGCGTTCTTCACGCTCGTCACGGCGAAATGCAGGAACCCGACCGTGCCGGTGAGCGCGGCGTCACCTTTGACGACCCGGCAGTCGACGGTGCCCATGTGCACGCCGTCACTCTTGATCGTGTCGACTGAATACAGATGACCGGTGCCGACGCCGCGCATCGTGCCGGTGAACGTCTCGAACACCGTCGCGGTAGTGGCGCCGCTGTCGAGGTCGATCGTGCCCGAACCGGAGTAGGTCGTGTTGCCGTCGAGCGTCCCGGTCCAGTGGTCACCGCCGGACAACTTGTAGTGGACGATCGACCCGTCGACGACGGGGTCGGTGATGATCAGCGCGGGCGACGTGAAATGGCCGCCGGCGAGATGAAACGACACGCCGTGCGCTTGAACGGTCGCGGCTCCGGCCGCATCGGTCGCGACCGCGGTCGCGCAGATTGAAAGTGCCGCAACCATGCACAACGCGGCGCGGGTTCGACGGAAAGGTGTGCGCAACATGTGTTCCCCCTGGGTTTCGTTGCTCCGAACACTGCGGTCGCGCGGTCTCGGCGTGGTCTACGGCAACGCTCAGCTCGCCTCCGCCCCAGGTCGCGGTACGTTTCGCATATGGAGCTCCGGATCCTTGGTCCGGTTGAGTTCGAACACGACGGACGGGTCGAGCGGCCGAGTGCGCGTCGCGAAGGCGCGGTGCTCGCCGCGCTCGCGCTCGGCCACGGCCGTGCAGTCAGCGCCGGCCACTTGATCGACGCGATCTGGGGCGAACAGGCGCCGGCATCGGCGCCCAAGACTTTGCAGAACTACGTCCTCCGGCTCCGCAAGGCGATCGGCGCGACGGTCATCGAAACCGTCGACCACGGCTACCGGCTCGCACCGCAAGTCGCGATCGATGCCGATCGCTTCGAAGCCCAGTTGCACGAGTCGGCCGCGGCGATGGAACGCGGCGAACCGGCCGAAGCCGTCGAACTCCTCCGGATCGCGCTCGCGCTCTGGCGCGGGCATCCCTACGACGACATCGCCGGCTGGCACCCCGCCGGGATCGAGGCGGAACGGCTCACCGAACTGCGCGAGAGCGCGGCCGAGGATCTCATGGCCGCCGAACTCGCACGCGGTGCCGATGCGTCACTGATCGGCGAGCTCGAAGCGCTCGTCGCCGCGAACCCGCTGCGCGAGCGGCGATGGGTGATGCTGATGCTCGCTCTTTATCGCGGGGCCGCCAAGCCGACGCGCTGCGCGCATACCAGCGAGCGCGCACGACCCTGGTCGACGAGCTCGGCATCGAACCCGGCCCCGAACTCCGCGCCATGGAGGGCGCGGTGCTCATCCACGACCCCGCGCTGGAACTCGAGCCTGGCATCGAAGAAGAACCGGAGCCCGCGAATGCGCCCGCGCCGTACAAGGGCCTTTCGCCGTTCGAGCGCGAAGACCACGACGTGTTCTTCGGGCGCGATGCAATCGTCGCCGCGCTGACGGCGCGCTTGCAGACATCTCGATTCGTCGCGCTCGTCGGGCCTTCCGGGAGCGGAAAATCGTCGGTGCTTCGTGCCGGTGTGCTGCCGCTCGCGACCGGCCCGGCGACAGTCGTGACGCCCGCGAGCGATCCCCTGCCGCCGCGCGATTCCCCACTTCTCGTCGTCGATCAGTTCGAGGAGATCTTCACGCTCGGCGCACGCGCCATCGACCGCCGTCGGTTCGTCGACGCGATCGTCGAACTGGTCACGCAACCGGAACCGGTGCGGTCAGTGGTCATCGGGATGCGCGCCGACTTCTTCGGTCGGTGCGGGGAGTTCCCGGAGTTCGCACGGTTGCTCGAATCGGGCACAGTGATCCTCACCGAGATGGGACCCGAGAGCCTGCGCGCCGCGATCGAAGAACCGGCGCGCGTCGCCAATCTGCGCCTCGAACCCAACCTCGCCGACGTGATCCTCGCCGACGTCGTCGACGAGCCGGGCGCGCTGCCGTTGCTCTCGCACGCGCTCCTCGAAACGTGGAAACGCCGGCGTCGCCGCGTGCTCACCGTCGAGGGTTACCGCGACGCGGGTGGGGCGCGCGGCGCGATCGCACAAACCGCCGAGCGCGTCTTCCACCAACTCGACCCGAGGCAGCAAGCGCTCGCGCATCACGTCTTTCTCCGCCTCACGGCATCCGGCGACGGCTCCGTCGACACCAAGCGCCGCGCCGCGCGCGTGGAGCTGGCGACGAGCGAGGACGCCGAGGCTGTCGACACGCTGCTCGGCGTGCTGGCCGACGCCCGGCTCGTTACCCTGCACGAGTCGAGTGTGGAAGTCGCGCACGAGGCGTTGATCCGTGAGTGGCCCCGGCTGCAATCGTGGCTCGACGAGGATCGCGACGGACTGCGGCTCCACCGGCACCTGACGCAAGCTTCGCACGAGTGGGACGAGCTCGGTCGCGACGACGCCGACCTTTACCGCGGCACGCGACTCACGCTCGCGCACGAGTGGATGGCGCGGAGCGATCCCACGGCCCTGAACGATCTCGAACGCGAGTTCCTCGCCGCCAGTGACGCACTCGCGGCGGCTGAGTCCGCGGAACACGAGGCGCAACTCCAACGACGTGAACGCGACAATCGCCGACTGCGCACGCTCGTCGTCACGTTGGCGATCCTCGTCGTCGTCGCGCTCATCGCGGGAACCGTCGCGGTGGTGCAACGCAACCACGCCGCCCACGAAACCACGACCGCGCGCGCCGCACGCGACAACGCCGACATTGCGCGCCTCGTCGCCGAGTCGACCGCGCTGCAAAACGAGAACCGCTACGCGGGAACGTTGCTCGCACTCGAAGCGAACTCCATGCGCGACGACGCGCAAACACGCGGCGCGCTGCTGACGGCGTTGGTGTCGGATCCACGTCTCACGCGCACACTGCCGACCGGAACCTCGCCGGGCGTGTGGCCCGTGCCCGGCGACAACACCGTGCTGATTCTCTCGGACGGTGTCTTGGGTCGGTGGAGCGTCGACACTCGTACCCAGGTCACGCGGTTCCCGGGAGCCCATGTGCTCGGCGTCGCAACACGCAACGACGGGCTGATCGCGGTCGCCGACGCCAACGGCACGATTTCGTTCTACGACCGAGACGCGCGGCCGCAAGGCGCATCGATCCATGTCGACGGTGCGACGTTCGGCGGCGCATTGGCGTTCAGTCCCGACGGCACGCGCCTCGCCTTCGCCCGCGACGTCTGGGGTGACCCCGTCACCCGCGACGCGCCGAGCACTGTCGGCGTGTACGACGTCGCGTCGCGCCGGCCGATCGCACTGCCACTCGGCGGTCACACTTCGGGTGTGTCCGCGGTTGCCTTCAGTCCCGACGGAAAGGTGCTCGCGACCGGAGGCAACGACACACGCGTTGTGCTCCACGACACGACGACCGGTGCAACCCTGCAGACGATGCGCGTGCTTTCCGCGGTGTGGCGCATCGCGTTCGACCCGCGCGGTAGTCGGCTCGTTGTCGGTTCGAACGACCCGGGCCTGTCAATCTTCGATGCCACGACGGGCCAGAACATCGGAAGCATCCCGGGCCCGACCCAGGCGGATGCAACGTTCTCGCGCGACAGCTCGCAGATCGCGGTGGGCGGCAACGGCGCGGTGGTGGTGCGCGACGCGCAGACCTTCGTCGCTGCGGCCCAGCCCTTTGACGCGCAAACCGGTACCGCGCATGCCGCGTACTTGGCCGATGGTCGCCTCGTCGTCGGCGGAACGACCGGACCGGCCACGGTATGGTCGCCGACGCCGTCGTCGGTCCTCGATCGCGCCGTGCCCGGCGCGCCTTCGTACGTGTTTCCGATGCCGGACGACAAGACGCTCGTCGTTCCCGACCTCGGGGATTCGGTAACGCTCGTCGACGCGACAACGCTGCGACCGATCGGGAAATCGTTGAGCCCCGGCGCCGCGCCCGCGCGCACGTCGGGCATCGCGTTTCCCACGGCGTTTGCCGCGAGTTACTACGACCCGAGCCGCATCGCGGTGCTCAACCGTTCCGGCCGTATGCAGCTCTACGACGTTCCGCGCGGAAACGCGATCGGCGCGCCGTTCGAAACGGGGGTCGAACCCGTCTACGCGGTGTTCTCGCGCGACATGCGCGAAGTTGCCGTGGGCGGAAGCAAAGGCGAAGTGGTTGTCGTGGACCTGCAGCATCGTCGCGTCCGAACGCTCGCCAGCAGCATGACGAACTACGTCCTCGGACTCGCGTTCGAACCCAACGGTGATCTCGCGGCAGGCGACCTCGGGCACGTCGTCATGTTCACGAACCTCGACCAAGCCCGACCAACCGTGCGCGACTTCTCGCAGCACCTGTCGGCCGCGCCCTTCGGCATGGACCTGTCACCCGACGGGACGACGCTTGCGATCGGCGAAGGCGACAACATCGGCTTCTACGACGTCGCGACGATGAACCGCGAGGGCCCGCTCGTGAACGCGAGCCGCGTGCAGATCAACTGGATTGCATACAACCGTGCCGGCGACGAAGTGATTGCGAGCGATACTGCCAACGCGGGCCGCCTTATCGACGCCAAGGCCCACGAACCGATCGGGCCGGTGCTGACGCAAGTGGCCGGCACGGGATCGGTGTTCAGTCACGACGGCAAAACGATCGGAACTCAAGGCCCGAACGGCGGCGTCCTGATGAGCGTCGACCCGGCCGAATGGCGAGCGGCCGCGTGCGCGCTCGCGGGACGCAATCTCAGCGCGGCCGAATGGACGCGTTACCTGCCCGGCCGAACACCGCACCCGATCTGCCCGCAGTATCCGACGTAGCTAACCGGGAAGCAGCTCGACTGAGCGCAGCCGGTCCTCGATCGTGGGCGCCGCGTGCACAACCATCAACTCGTCGGCATCAGTTTCGGCGGCCAACTCGTCGAGGTATTGCTCGACGACAGCGGGCGTTCCGACTGCGGTATACGTGAGCATCTGGTCGACGTAGCGACCCTGCGGCGACGCGAGGATTTCGTCGGCCTCGTCGTCGGTGTACGTGCGGTCGCGACCCGCGACAATGCCCACGCGCGCCCGGCGCAGCGTCACGAAGTTCTTCTGCGCGTCGTCCTCAGTCTCGGCCACAACGACGTTCGCGCCCACGATCACATACGGCTCGGCGAGCTGTTCCGACGCCTCGAACCGCGCCCGGTAGATCGCGATCGCGTCGCGCAACGCGGTCGGCGCGAAGTGCGACGCGAACGCGTACGGGAGACCGAGCAACGCCGCGAGCTGCGCCCCGAACGTCGACGAGCCGAGGATGTACAACGGCACTTTCGTCCCTCGGCCGGGGGTCGCGTAGACGCCGGGGACGCGCGTCTCGTCGGCGAGGTAGCCCTGGAGCTCGAGCACGTCGCGCGGGAACTCTTCGGCGCGCATCGGATCCCGTCGCATTGCGCGCATCGTCTGTTGGTCAGAACCGGGGGCACGGCCGAGGCCGAGATCGATGCGGCCGGGATGCAGTTCGGCGAGCGTGCCGAACTGCTCGGCGATCACGAGCGGCGGATGGTTCGGCAGCATGATGCCGCCCGCGCCGAGCCGGATCGTCGACGTGTTGGCAGCAACGTGCGCGATAACCACACTCGTCGCCGACGACGCGATCGCTTTGATGTTGTGGTGCTCGGCGTACCAGACCCGCCGGTAGCCCTGCGCCTCCGCGCGCTGCGCCAGTTCGACGCTGGCGGCCAGCGCGTCGCGCGCGGTCTCGCCTTTGCCAATGGTCGCGAGATCCAGGATCGAAAGCGGCACCTTCACTGCGTGCGAACGTAGTCCGTCGTTTCGAGGTTTCAGTCGCCGCGAACGCGGTGAACACAACGACACCGCCCGCACTCTTGCCATCAACGTCGAAAAGTGCGTCCGCGAAACGCGAACGCACTTTTCTCACTTCAACATCCTGCGGGGTGCCGGTGCGTTTCCAGGCCGCACCGGCACCCTCGCAAGATCACTGAATCGTGATCGCGGTCGAGGCCGCCGAGGGGCCACCGATGCCCCGAGCGTTGATCGCCTCAACCTTGAACGTGTACGAGGCACCCGACGTGAGGCCCGTGATCGTCTGCTGCGTCACGGCCGAGTCGAACCGCAACGGAGCTTGGTCGACCCCAGCCTTGACCGGGATCACGACGTAACCCGTGACCGCCGAACCGTTGTTGTTGGCCGGAGCGGTCCACTTCACGGTTGCCGTCTTCGCTCCGGCCTTCGTCGCGGTAACACCGGTCGGTGCAAACGGCACACCGATGATCAACGGTGCCGACGATGTCGACTTCGCCGAGGCCCTCGCCGTGCGCTTCGAGCACGTTGCAGGTGTACGTCTTGCCCGCCGTCGAAGGCAGAGAGTGTCGCCGGCGATGCGGTGACGAAGTGCACTGCGGTTCGTGCCCCCGTCGTTCGACACACACTGGACGGCGTAGCCGACATTGGGGTCGCCATCCGTTGCACCGGGCACGAACGAAACCGTCACCGACGTGTTGCTGTTCGCCAACGGTCACGTTCGTCGGCGACGACGGCGGCGCCGCCACACGGAAGGGCGCGACGTTCGCCGCGGCCCGGTTCCGTAGTCCGTTCACTGCGGAGACCGCGCACGTGTAGTGGCCGCCGTTCGTGAGACTGGTCACGGTTGACGGCGACGAGGCGGCGTACTTCGACTTCTTCAACGCCACCGTTCGACGACGTGCAATCGACGACGTACATGAGGATCGTGCTCCCGCCGTTGATATGCAGCGGTGAACGACACCGTTGCCGACGTCGTTGTCACCGCCGACGGCGCTCACATTGGTCGGGAGCTCCGGGCAGGTGCTCGGGCACAGGCGTGACCGTCACCGTGACGGTGCTGGCCAAGCTCGTGCTGAAACCGTCGTTCACGATGAGCTGGAACGTCAGATCCTGCGCACCGCCCGCGTACGGGATGTTCGGCGGCACGAACGTCGGCTTCGCGCCAGCGTGCTCGACAGCGTCACCGACGGACCGCTCAGCTGTTGCCACTGGTACGTCAGCGTTGCGTTCGCAGGCGACGACGAGCCGGAACCATCGAGCGTGCACCTTCGCGGCCGATTCACTGACGGTTTGGTGCGGGCCGGCGTTCGCGACGGCCTGACCCCACGGGTCGTTGACCACCGTCACCTGGTCGTAAGCTCGCCGCGAGTCCGTTCCGGGTCGTGAGCTCGAAGGTGTAGATCTGCGTCGCACCGCCGAAGCGCGATGTACGGAGCCGTGAACGATGCGCCACCGTGACAACGAGTCCGCCAGCGACACCGTCGGGCCGGACAGTTGCTTCCACGAGTAGGTGAGCGTCCGTCCGTGGCGTCGTAGGAGCCGCTGCCGTCGAGTGAAACAGCGAGGCCGGGGTGCGTCATCCGGTCGGGACCGGCGTTGGCGCCCGGCGCCTTCGTCGTGACCTCGACGACCGACGACATCGTCACGTTCGGTGCACTGGCTCCGTCGCTGACGGTGAGCTGGAACTCCACGTTGTAGGGCGCACTCGAAGGTGCGGTCCACGTCGTGTTCACCGAGTTCGGGTTGGAGAGCACGCCGTACGCCGGCGAGTTCGCCGGCACCGGGTTGCCGGTGGTCGGGTCGACCTGCACCCACGTGTAGCTCAACGGTTGCGTCGGGCTGGTGTCAGGGTCGGTGGAACCCGATCCGCTGAGCGCAAGCACGCCGGGGCGTCGCACGGCGACGATGCCAGCATCTTCGCCGGCAACGTGTTGATCCGCGCCGTCGGAGAACTCGACGCTTTCAGTGTGTAGGTCCACTTGACCGTCGTGCTGCCGCCGGTGGCGTCAGTCACGACGAGTTGCAGACCACACGTTGATGCCGTTCCCTGCGTGCCGAACGGCGGCGCAGTGAACGTTGCCGTGCCGGGAATGTACGCCGGGCGTGATGTTCACGCTCGTGCACGAACCACCCGGGTAGCTGAGGCACAGGCCGAGGATCGACGAGCAGGGCTGGCCCGACCACGCGTACGACAGCGCCGTACCGTCGGGGTCGACCGAGCTCGTTGCGTCGAGATTCACGGTCGCACCGATGTAGATGGATGTCGGGTTGTGCACCGACAGGTCGACACCTGTCACCGATTGGGGCGGGTTCGCCACTGTCGGGTTGGTGTTCGTCAACGACACCGTGAGGTTCGACGACTGCGTCGAAGCACCGAAGCCGTCACCGACGGTCAGACCGGAAGTACAGCGTCTCGCTCGCAACCGTGAACGCAGGCGCAACGAACGTCGCACTGCGCGGCGTTCCCGCAACCGGCGTCAACGACACGTTGGCGCCGGCACAGTTCGGCTGGCACGGAGCACCGGTGCTGTCGGTCTGGACCCACTGGTAGGTGAAGCCGGCAACCGGGTCGCCGTCGGCGTCATTCGGCCGGTGCGGGAACCGTCACCGTCACCGTCGTGTTCTTCGGGCGCGACGACGGAGTGACCGAAGGCGTGCCAACGGTCGGGCCACGGTTCGCGTTGATCTGCACCGTCGTGAACGCGGCCGGACTTGCCATGAGGTACGGCGCCGCGTCCGTCACGACCAGCTGGAACTTCAACGTCGTCGACGCCGCGAAGTGCGGAGCCACGAACGTCGGGCTGGCCGCGGTGTTGTTCGACAGCACGACCGCCGTCGGATCGCCACCGGCGAGCGGCAGGTTCGTGTTCGGGTCGACCTGCGTCCACGCGTAGGTCAACGGATCGCTGTCGAGGTCCGACGATGCCGAGCCGTTCAACGTCACGGTCGCGTTCGTCGCCTTGTTCGTCTGCGCCGCACCGGCATTTGCGACCGGCGCGTTGTCGGCGACGAGGTGGATGACC
Source organism: uncultured Actinomycetes bacterium (assembly GCA_963841195.1). Lineage (GTDB taxonomy): Bacteria > Actinomycetota > Acidimicrobiia > IMCC26256 > PALSA-610 > CAWJBX01. The sequence continues at coordinate 119,299 of CAWJBX010000015.1, forward strand.
ACGACGTCGGGGTCGCTGACGTTGCCGTGCGAGTCGGTGACGAACAGCCAGAAGGTGAGGTCACCGACCGCGACCGGTGCCGTGAACGTCGGCTTCTGCGCCGTGCTGTCCGACAGCGTCACCGCAAGCGGGTCGTCGGGCAGGATCGGGCTGAAGCCCGTTCATCTGGATCCACTGGTAGGTGATCGCGTCACCTTCGGGGTCGGAAGAACCCGATCCGTCGAGCGTCACGACCTTGCCGCGACCCGGCGTTTGATCCGGTCCCGCGTTCGCGATGGGTCGCATATTGAACCCAACGCTGATCTGCACGTAGGCCGGCGTGCTCGCGGCACCGAACTGGTCGGTCGCAACGAGACGGAACCGCAGCACCACACCAGTGGTCGTGCCCGGTGCCGTGAACGTCGGCTTCGCCACCGTGTTGCTCGAAAGCGTGACGGTCGGCGTCACCGGGTTTCCGGCGCCGTCAACCTGCGTCCACGCGTACGTGAACGTGTTGCCTTCGGGGTCGGTGGTCGCCGAACCGTCGAGCGTCACGAGTGAAGCGGGCGAAACACCAGTCTGGTTCGGTCCGGCACTCGCGACCGGCGCCGCGTTGGCGTTCACCGCGATGTCGACGGTGTCGGCCGGGCTTGCAGCACCGAAGTTGTCGGTGACGACCAGGCTGAAGTGCAACGTGACCGGGCCGGTCGCCGGCGCAACAAACGTCGGCTTCTGCGCGGTGTTGCTCGACAACGTCACCGTCGGGGTGATCGGGTTGCCGCTTCCGTCAACCTGCGTCCACGCGTAGGTGATCGTGCCGCCCTCGGGATCGGACGAACCGGAACCGTCGAGCGTCACCGTGTGGCCGGCCAGGATGCCGGACTGGTCAGTGCCCGCGTTCGCAACCGGTACACCGTTCGCGTTCACGGCGATGTCGACGGTGTCGGCAACGCTCGCGAGGTTGAACGGGTCCTTGACCACGAGGCTGAAGTGCAACGTGAGCGGGCCGGTCGCCGGCGCCGCGAACGTCGGCTTCTGTGCCGAGGGGTTCGACAACGTCACCGTCGGGGTGATCGGGTTGCCGCTTCCGTCAACCTGCGTCCACGCGTAGGTGATGGTGCCGCCCTCGGGGTCCGACGAACCGGAACCGTCGAGCGTCACCGTCTGGCCCGCATTGATGTTGCTTTGGTCAGGGCCGGCGTTCGCAACCGGCTGGCCGTTGGCGTCAACACCGATGTCGACGAGGTCGGCAATGCTCGCAGCCGCGAACTTGTCGGTGACGACGAGCGAGAAGTGCAACGTCTCCGGACCGTCTCCGGGTGCCGTGAACGTCGGCTTCTGCGCGGTGCTGTTCGACAACGTCACCGTCGGCGTAATCGGGTTGCCGGCGCCGTCAACCTGCGTCCATGCGTAGGTAATCGGGTCGCCGTTGGGGTCGGAGGAACCGGAACCGTCGAGGGTGACGGTCTGGCCGGCATGAATGTCGCTCTGGTCGGGACCGGCGTTGGCAATCGGGGCATCGTTCGCACCCGGCTTGATTGCGACGGTCGCGATTTGCGACGACGTCGTGTTGCCGTCGCTGACCGTGAGCTTGAAGAAGGTGTTGCCCGCCGCCGACGGCGCCGTGAAGGTCGGCGTCAGTGTGGTCGCACCGTTCAACGTGACGAACAGCGGGTCGGTGTTCGGCAGCGGGTTGCCGCTCGAGTCGACCTGCGTCCACTGGTAGGTGAGCGTCTGCGCCGGCGTCGCACTTGTCTGCGGGTCGGTCGCGGTGCCCGTGAGTTGAACACCGGTGTCACCTTGGTTCGCAAACGGCGGACCGCTTGCTGTCACCGTCGGCGCGGTGTTCGCCGTCGTTGTCTTGTTGATCGTGAAGTTCGTGGTCGCCGAAGCACCACCGAACGGGTCCGTCACGGTCAGCCGCAAGAACAACTGCGCCGTGTTCGGCATGGTGAACGTGGGCATGGCGAGCGAACTCGTCGCGCTGCCACCACTGAAGATGCAGCTCGTCGAGCAGTTCGTGTTGCCACCCGACGTCGTCACCTGGCGCCACGCGTACGTGAAGGTGTTCGTTCCATCGGGGTCGGTCGTCGACGCGCTCTGCGCCGGGTTCTGCGTGCCGTCGAGCGTGACGGCTTGGCCCGGGTAGATCAGGTTGACCGTCGTGTTGTTGGTCGTGACGTTCGTCGCCGCCATGTTCGACGGGCGAATGGCGAACTGCACCGTCGGGACACTGTTCGTCAGCGTGACCGTGAGGTTCGTCGACTGCGCGGTTGCGCCGAAGCCGTCATTCACCGTCACTCGGAAGAACAGCGACTCGCTCGCAACCGTGAACGCCGGCACGGTAAACGTCGCGCTGCGCGGCGTTCCCGAAACCGGTGTCAACGTGACGTTGGCGTTGGCGCAGGCGGGTGCACACGGGTTCCCGGAACTGTCAGTTTGCTTCCACTGGTAGGTGAAGCCGGCAACCGGGTCGCCGTCGGCGTCGGCCGACGACGCCGGGATCGTCAGGGTGGCCGTCACACCGACGGTGCGCGTCGTCGGCGTCACCGAAGGCGAACCGACGGTCGGGGCGCGGTTCGCGTTGATCTGCACCGTCGTGGTTGATACCGGGCTCGCAGCGTTGAACGAGTCGGTGACAACCAGTTGGAAGTTCAACGTCGTCGACGCCGCGAAGTGCGGAGCGGTGAACGTCGGGCTGACTGCGGTCGAGCTCGACAGGTTCACCTTCGTCGGGTCGCCGTTGAGGATCGGGTTGCCGCTGCCGTCAACCTGCGTCCACGCGTACGACAGCGTGTCACCGGCGTCGGGGTCGCTCGAACCCGAACCGTTCAGCGTGACGACGGCGTTCGCGGCCTTGTTGGTTTGCGCGGCGCCCGCGTTCGCGGTCGGCGCCTGGTTCGCCAACAAGTTGATCGTCACCGTGTCGGGGTCACTGTTCAGTCCGTACGGGCTGTCGGTGACGACGAGTTGGAAGTAGATCGCTTGCGGGTCACCGGTGATCACCGGAGCGGTGAACGTCGGCTTCTGCGCGGTGTTGCTCGAAAGCGTTACGTACAGCGGGTCGGTGTTCGGCAACGGGTTGCCGCTGGAGTCGACCTGCGTCCACGCGTACGAGATCGGGTCGTTTTCGGGGTCGCTCGAACCCGAACCGTCGAGGGTCACGAGCTTGCCGCGGCCCGGCGTCTGGTCAGGGCCGGCGTTGGCGACCGGCGCCGAGTCTCCGAGCACATGCACGGTGACGGTGCCGTTCGTGGTGTCGTAGCCGTCGCTCACGGCGAGGCTGAAGTAGAGGTCGCCCGGGGTTGCCGGCGCAGTGAAGGTCGGGTTCGCCGCGGTGTTGCTCGAAAGCGAAACCGTCGGCGTGATCGGCGTGCCGCCCGAGTCGGTCTGCGTCCACAAGTACGTGATGGTCTGGCCCGCACTCGGCGCCGCGTTGTCGGCGTCAGTTGCGGCGCCCGCGAGCGTCACGGTTGCGTTCGTCTTCTTGTTCAACGTCTGGGTGGAGCCCACGGTGATCACCGGCGGGTTGTTCGCAAGCACGTTGACCGTGACGTTGCCGGTGTGCGACGCGCCGAACGAGTCAGTCGCGACGACTTGGAAGTACAACGTGCCCGGGCCCTTCGGCGCGGTGAAGTTCGTCGATGCCGCCGTCGGGGCGGAAAGCGAAACCGTCGGCGTGATCGGGTTGCCGCCCGAGTCGACCTGCGTCCACGCGTACGTGATCGGCGTGTCGCCTTCGACGTCGGTGGCAGCACCGCTCATCGTGACGGGCGCGCCGGTCTTGACGTTGTTGATCGTTTGGTTGTCGCCGTTGGTGATCACCGGCGGGTTGTTCGCGTTGACGTGCACGACAACCGTGTCGTCGGTGTAGTCGTAGCCGTCGTCGACGCGAAGGTTGAACGTCAGGTCGACGGGGCCGCGCGGCGCGACGAACGACTGATCGGGATCGAACGGGTCGTTGATGTTGTCGTTCGGGTTGAACGTGACGGGCGGACCACTGACCTGCGTCCAGTAGTACGAAAGGATCTGGCCGGTGTCGGGGTCGGTCGCCGATCCGTGCAGCGTGACGTTCGCGCTGCTGTTGACCGTCTGGTCCGCACCCACGTTGACCGTCGGCGGAACGTTGCCACCGACGTCGTAGGTGACGGTTTGCGTTGTCACGCCGCCGTTGGCGTCGGTCGCGGTCACCGTGAAGGTCTTCTGTCCGAACTGGCTGAAGTCCAGCGGGGTGCCCTCGGCCTGCGTCGAGTTGCATGACACGAGCGCGTACACGGTTTCGGTGCACGCGAAGTCGGCGGTGAGGTTCGCGTCGGGCAGGTACTTCGCACCGTCGGCCGGAGTCGTGATCGTCACGAGCGGGTTGGTGTTCGGAGTAATCGTCGTCTGCGAGAGCGTCGGCTCGGTCCCGAGGGGCTCACCGCTTCCGTCGGCGAGTGAGCCGTAGTTCGGCGCGCACGAGGCGGCCGCGTCCGACTGGCCGATGATGGGGGCATTCACGCGCGGCGTGATCGAGTAGCCGTAGTCGGGGAACGGAGGCGTGAGGTTCGCGGGGATGGTGCCGGCGAACTCTGAAGTAATGGTCGAGCCCGGCGCGCCCGTTGCTTTGACCGTGATGTCGAGCTTGGGCGCAATCAGAATGCTGCCGCCGACGAACGGTCCGACGAGCTGCATCTCGACGTGCGTCGCGTCATCGATGATCACGTTCACGCCACCCGCAACCGGACCGGGGGTGTCCGATGGCGTTGCCTGGTAAGAACCTGTGCCGGGAACAGTCGTGGCGCTCACGATGCTGAAGCCGCCGGCAAGCACCGTGCGGACGCGGATGTCGCGCAAGCTGATCAGCGTGACACCCGACTCTTCGGTCGGTACATCCGTTTCGCCCGAGTCAGCGATGATGTCGAACGTTCCACCCTGTTCGACGTATTTCGGATACGTCATGGTGAGTCCGACGTCTTGGTCCGCGTCGACCGTTCCGACAACCGGCGCCGACGCACGACACCGCATCTTCGTCGTGACGGATTGCGTCGTTTGCAGTTTCTGTGCGTCCGCTGTTGCCGGCGCCGCGGCAACAACGACAGCAAGCGCTGCGATCACAACCGCCGAAACGATCAGCGCGATTCCTTTGCGCACGAACATGTCCGACTCCCCCTGGCGACCGAAGCCGCCCCCCGATAAGAGCTGAAAAAAGAGACCACGCCGCTCTGTGGCGGACTCCTGACAGAATCTGACAGAGTGCAGCTTGGGAGTTCGACGGACCGGACCCGAAAGCCGTTGATTCATCTCAACGGGACGTGCTCAGGCGGCGGGTAAGGGGGGCCAGGGCAGGGTGACGACACCGCTCACGGACCGTCAAGACGCAGCGCTGCGCGTCTTTCTCACAATCGTGGCGTGCGCCGCGGTCACTGCACTTGTTGTCGTGATACCGCCGGTGCACTTCGCGTATCCGTACGTCGGCGCCGCCGTCGCGGTCAGCACGTACACGAGCGCGACCACGTTCGCGATCAGCGTGTTGTTCTTCACGCGCTATCGCCGCGACCCGAACAACATCGACTTGCTCATCGCGTTTCTGTTCGGTTTGACCGCGCTGCTCGAGGCCGTGTTGCCCCTCGTCGAGGAGTACACGACGTTGCGCAACGTCGCGTTCTGGAGCCGGCTGACCGGACGCATGGTGGTCGCCGCCGGACTCTTCGCGGCCGCGTGGATACCGCCGCGCGTACGCCCGCTGCGCGTACGCGCCCGTCAGCTTGTCCTCGCCGTGTTCGTCGGTGCCGCGGCAATCGTGTTGACGACCTTGATGCGGCTTCCCGCGCTTCCGGCGGCGCAAATCGACGGCACGGGACTGACCCACGACATGGTGATCCGCGGCGCACGGTTCTTCGGCGCGGCGTTGCTGCTCGCGGCGGCCGTCGGATTTGTCCGGCGCGCCCGATCCGACCAGTTGAACAGCTGGATCGCGATTACGTGTGTCGGGCTCGGGTGCGCGCGCCTGCACGACTTCCTCTACCCGACGTTGAGGGTTGACCTTTTGACGACGGCTGATCTGTTCCGGCTGGTCTCACAGACCGTGCTGTTGTTGGCGGCGGCACGCGAACTCGGTGACTTCTGGACGCGCCGCACCGCCGACGCGCGGGCATCCGAACGCCAACGACTCGCGGCCGAACTACACGACGGTCTGGCCCAGGAACTCGCGTACCTCAGCGTGGTGGCGGCAATGGCCGACGCCGACCCGGACAACGGTGAGCACATCCGGCGCGCACGAGCGGCGGCCGAGCGCGCGCTCGCCGAGACGCGGCTTGCCGTCGCCGAATTCGCGCGGGCGGGCCCGGTCTCGCTGACGCGGATCATCGAAGAAGTCAGTCGCGTCGTCGAGGTGCGTTACGGCTGCACGGTCGTCTGCGAACTCGACGACGTCGTCGTCGACGCTACGACTGCGCACGAGCTCTCCCGCGCCGCGCGCGAGGCACTCACGAATGCCGCGCGCCATTCGGGCGCGACGCTGATCTTCTGCCGAATCGACGCGACCGACGGCTCGATCAAGGTCGAGGTCAGCGACAACGGCGACGGCATCACCGCAACGACCGTCGCGGGTCATTTCGGGCTCGGACTCTTGCAGACGCGTGCGCAACGTCTCGGCGGCAACTGTTCGATCCAGAGCGACCCGCGCACTGGCACATACGTCACAATTGAGGTGCCCGCGTCATGAGCGACGGCACGACCGTCGTCATCGCCGACGACCACGAACCGATGCGCGAAGCGACTGCGTGTCTGCTTGCGGCCGACGGGTTCCAGATCGTCGGCCAAGCTCGGGACGCGTACGAAGCGCAAGCCTTGGTCGCACGGACGCGGCCCGATGTCTGCCTGCTCGACATTTCGATGCCCGGCAACGGGATCGAGGCCGCGCGCGCGATCTGCGCGGAGTTCCCCGAGACAACCGTTGTGATGCTGACGGTGCTCGCCGACGACGAAAACCTGTTCGCAGCGTTGCGCGCCGGCGCACGCGGTTACCTCACAAAAGGGACGGATCCCGCGCACATGACCGACGCGCTGCGCGCGTTGCTCCGGGGCGAGCCCGCGATGTCTCCAGGGATCGCGATGCGCATTCTCGAGCGCTTTCAGGATGTCGAGAGCCGGCGCGTGCACGTTCCCGGTCGCGGCTTCGTGCAGCTCTCACCGCGAGAAGCGGAAGTCCTCGACTTGCTGCGGCAGGGAGTAAGCACCGGCGTCATTGCGCGCCGGCTCGGCATCGCGGCGGTCACGGTGCGGACGCACATCGCGGCCGTGCTCAAGAAGCTCAACGTCGCCGACCGGCGCGAGGCGCTCGAACTCTTCGACGCCTGACGCGCGTTCGCTGCGCAGAATGTCGCGCGCGACGAGCAAGTACACGACGAAGCGGTACAGCACGGCGGCACCAAGCAGGTAGCTCGAGCCGGGCCGGTGCAGGATGTGATCGTCGCCCGCGGTCACCACGAACACCGCGAAGCTCGCGACATAGAAGTTGACCACCAACTTCGTCCGAATGGGCAGCAAGACGAAGAACGGGACAATCCATAGGTCGTACTGCGGCGAGTAGATCTTGCTCGTGACGAGGCACACGATCGTCACGAGCGCGCACGCCCCGAACGGCGAGATGCGCCCGCGCCACGCAAACCACGAGAGCGCAACGAGCGCGCTCCCGAGCGCCAGCGTGAAGCCGGCGCTGCCGAGATGCGACAGCAGGCTCGGCGACAGATACGGCTGCATCGATCGCGGGGCGCGGAAGAGGAAGTACCAAATGGTTCCGCGGTCGGGAACGCGCGAACTCTGAAAGCGCGCGAAGTACGAAAGTGCGCCGGGCGCCGCCGCGTAGACGGGAACGACGAACGCGGCGAAACCGAGCACGGCGCCCACGACGACCCGCACCGCGTGGCGTCGCCGGCCCCAGTGCACCGAACTGGCCGCGAGGATCGGCACGAACAACGCGGGGAACAGTTTCGCGGCCGCGCCGACACCCAACAGCAATCCGGCGGAAAACGCGAAGCCGTTCTCCCACGAGATGAGGCCGATCGTCGCGGGCGCGACCGCGAGGAGGTCCCAGTTCTGGAGACCTTGCATGAGCACTGGTGGTGCGAGGGCCCACCGCCACGTTCGTTTGCCGTTGCGGCGCCACAACATCCACGTCGTGACGCCGGCCAACGCGGTCAGCAACACCATGTTGGCGAGGAACGGATTCCGCAGGCCGTGTTGGAACGGCGCGTGGGCCGCCGCCATCACTTCGCCGATCAGCGGCGGATACTCGAGCGGCCGCGAAACGTACGGCAAGTGCGCGTTGTCGATGTGATGGTCGTCGTACATGCGACCGATGTCGAGACCGCAGACATCGCGACAGGGCATTCGCACTGCCGTGTTGACGCAGAAGCCGAACACGACGACCGCGACGAGCAGCAATCCGCCACTCGCAGCAATTCGTCGCCGGTCTCCGCCTCCGCGTTCGCGCTGCGGCGGCCGCCAGACCACATAACAAGTGTTCCCGCGGCGCGACCCCTACGCAAAATGCCGGAGGCGCTGACCGAAACAACAGGAGCCGCGCCCGCTCCCGGGTATGGCATCCGTGACGGCGGGCTCAGGCGACCAGGAGGACGGACCATGAGCACCGTCGAAGAGTCGATCGACGTCCTCGTCCCCGTGCGCACGGCGTACAACCAATGGACCCAGTTCGAAGAGTTCCCCCGTTTCATGGAGGGCGTCGAAGTTGTGGAACAACTCGACGACACCCATTTGCACTGGCGCGCCGACATCGGCGGCGTGCGCCGCGATTGGGACGCCCAAATCGACGAGCAGTCACCCGACCAGCGCATCGCGTGGCACGCGACGCGCGGCGCCAAGAACGCCGGCGTCGTCACCTTCCACCGGATCGACGACGCGAAAACGCGCGTCATGCTGCAACTCGAATTCGACCCCAACGGATTCGTCGAGAAGTCCGGTGACGTGTTGGGATTCGTACGGCGGCGCGCAACCAGCGATCTCGAGCGGTTCAAGGACTTCATCGAAGCGCGCGGCGCGGAGAGCGGCGCCTGGCGCGGCAACGTCAGCTGAACGCCGCGGGTACCGGACCTTCGATCATGTAACGCCAGAATCGTCGCGGTTCGCCGACCGGAAAGTCGCCGCTCGCCTTGTGCTGGACCGACGCGTTGTCCCAGACGATCGTGTCGTGGTCGCGCCACGAATGCCCGTAGCGCGGCGCCTTGGCTTCGGCGTGATCTTGCAGCGATTGAAGAAGGTTGCGGCCGTCGGCCTCACCCATCCCGGTGATGTGCGTCGCGCGATCAAGGTCGAAGTACAGCGCGCCCCGGCCCGTGACCGGGTGGGCGCGCACGACCGGATGCTCCACATCGGCGAGCGCTTCGAACGGGCCTTCGGACGCGGCGCGCGGCGGGAACGCACCGTGGTTGTTGTACGCGTGCACGGCGTGCAAGCCGATGAGCCGGGCGCGTGCGTCGTCGTCCAAGAGATCAAACGCGGCGCGCATGTCGAGAAAGGTCGTGTTCCCGCCGGGCGACGACGGCAGCTCGCGCGCGTTCAGCACCGTGAGCAGTGCCGGCTGCGGCGTGAACGAATCGTCGGTGTGGAACGTCTCGAAGAGTCCGGGGCGCTGTGCATCGAGCCCGCCGAACTTGAGATCGCCGAGTTGTTCACGCAGCTCGTCGGTCAACACGAACCCGGCGTCGACGATCTGCTTCTCGTCGCTGTAGCGGAGCTCCTCGCCGCCACGGGTCCGCGCGATCGGATCTTTGATTACGCCGAAACGAGATGCGAGCGCGCGTAGTTCGTCGTCGCCGAGCGCGCGGTCGGACCGCACGCAGACGACGCCGTGCTCCCAAAGTCCGGCGCGCAGCTCGTCGGCCGAAGTGTCGAGCGTGAACGTCGGCGCCGTGAACGAGCCCACGCCCCGACGCTAACACCGATGCGTCGTATAGCCCGGCTGAGCCGGGCTATACGACGCATCGGGAAATCAGTCCTCGTCGTCTTCTCGTCGTCGTCGTCTTCGTCGTCGCCCGCAGTGAGGAGATCCCACGCCTTCGCGAGCGTGAGCACTTCGTCCACGTCGGCGCTGACCGCGTGGTACGCGATGCGCTCGAATAATGCGTCTCGAACTTCGTCAGCATTCGCCATGCCGAGCATCCTCGCAGCTCGTACCCGGCGAATCGTGGCATTCAGTCGCGAATACCGCTGAAGAACAAAAAGCGCGGGTGAGTGCGGCCGTGGGCAAGCTTGCGCGCCCACGTCGAGTGCAGTTTCTCGGTTTCGTCGACGGTCATCCACCGAGCAGCGCCGAGGGCAACGTTCGCGCGTGCGAACGCAGGCGCGACCGTCTCGGCGATGTACTCCGGTGACGGCAACGGGAGATGTTCGAAGCGCGCCGGCGTCGATGCCCACATCTCGCCGTTGAGCACGATCTCGACCCAGCCGTGTTCGCGCAGGGGCTGAACGATGCCGCGCACGATTTCGTCGTGCGCGAGCACGATGCCCTCCAGCAACGCACCCCACGGAAGCACGACGCGCACGTCGTCGGCGATGCCCGTCAGCTCTTCGGGGAGTTGTTCGACGGATGCGCGCAACAACACGAGGTTCTCGCGTCCGCCGCGGGCCGGCTTGCGCGCGGCCTTGTGCGCGATCTCGCCCATCGGCTCGTCGAGCGCGTCGACGCCGATGACGAACCAATCCGGGTGCTGCGTCGCGAGCGCGTAGGCCTGATGTGCGTCACCGGTGCCGAGGTCGACGACCGTGTGTTGCGCATGGGCGGCGAGCGCGCGCAACTCGTTCGCTTCCATCGTGACCGTGCGGCCCTTTCCGGCAACGCGGGTCATGCTCATGGTCATGCTTCCTCCTGCAACGCGATGACGCGCGCGTACGCGTCCTTCCGGCTCACGCCGGGCAACGCGGCGAGCGCGTGCGCGACGGTCTTGGCCGTGACACCGTCGGCGAGTAACGCCCGGGCAACGGGATCGAGGCGCGCGAGCACGTCGTCGCTCTCGCCGCCGTCGGGTTCGGAGGGGGGTGGCGCCACAACCAACGTGTACTCGCCGCGCGGCGTTTCGTGTTCGAAGTTCGTTTCGAGTTCGGCCGCAGTCCCTCGGTCGAATTCTTCGAACACCTTCGTCACCTCGCGCCCGATGCACACGTTCCAGTCCGGGCACACGATCGCGAGGTCGTGCAACAAGGCTTCGACGCGATGCGGCGCTTCGTGGCAGACAAACGTGACGCGCGCTTCGACGAGTTCTCGAAGTTCGGCTTGGCGCGCAGCGGGCCGGCGTGCGAAGAACCCCGCGTAGGTGAACCGTTCGACGGGCAAGCCGGACGCGCTCAGCACTGCGAGCATCGACGAAGGGCCCGGGATCGGCGAGACGTCGTAGCCGGCCTCGACCGCGCGCTCGACCACGACATACCCCGGATCACTCAACAGCGGTGTGCCCGCATCGCTGACGAGCGCGATCCGGGAGCCGGTCGCGAGGGCGGTCAGCGCGCGCTCGACGCGCGTCGTTTCGTTGTGCTCGTGATAGCTCTCGATCCGCTCGCCCGGCCGCAGCCCGGTACGCGTGGCGAGGTCGCGGAAGCGGCGCGTGTCCTCGGCGAGAATGAGATCGGCGGTGTTCAGCACCCGGCGCGCACGCGGTGAAAGGTCGTCGTCGTTCCCGATCGGAACCGCGACGACGAACAGCGCGCCACGTGTATCGCCCGTGCCGAGCTCGCGTACGTTGACGAACAGCCGCGCATCACGATGGGTCAGCGCATGCACGAGCGTCCGGTCGATCTCCGCCGCGCCCTTGCTGGCGTCGTACGCGACGGTCCGGCCTCGCAGCGCAGGGCCGCGCCGGAACACGAGGCTGTCGTCGCCCAGGAAGAACGGCGTCATCGTCGCGGTGAACGTGTCGCGGTGGTCGCCGCACTCGAGGGTCACCTCGACATCACCGCGCAACGCTCGCAGCGCGCCGTTGTCGTGTTCACTCGCGACCCCGAGCACACACGTCGCGCGGCGAGTCACGTCGGTGTCGCGCGTGAACTCGATCGTTTTTGCGTGGGTGCCGGCGATCGCCGCATGCCCGCGGCACGCAAACGAAACCGTGCGCGTGCGAGCCGTCACGCGGCCGACGCTAGTCCTCAGCCGATGCCGTACGTACCGCCGCTGGGCGTTGTATCGGGCGCCGTGGACGTCGGCGGCGACGCGGTCGTCGACACGGGTTCGGTGACCGGAAACGGATCGTGCCCCAACACGGTTGTCGTTGCGGCTCGGGGCGGCGCGGTCGGCGGATTCGACGGTGTCGACTTCGACGACGAGCTGCAGGCCGCGAGGCCGGCGGCCCCCGCGACGAGCCCGGCCACGATGACGGCGGCACTGACCTTCCGGCGCATGGGGAGACCATACGTACATACGCGGCCCGGGAAGGGTGCAACTGGCAATACGCTGACCGGCCGTGACCGATCTCGCAGCCGCGAGCATCCTCGCCCGGTCCAACGCAGAGGCGCGGACGTTCGCCCGGAACGATCTGCACATGTCGCCGGTGCTCGAACGCGTGGTCGATGGGCTCGCACAGATCATGCGTGCGTCGGGATACTCGGAGCTCGACGCGCCCGGGCCGGATACGAACGTCGTGCTCCACACGATCGACGCCGTCGCGCCCAAGCCGTATCGCCGCAAGGCAGCACCGACGTTCGTGATCGCGATCGCAGAACTCGATGCTCTTCCCGACGACCGCGAAGAACTCTTGCGCGCCGGCTACCCGCTGCTCGTGCGCGCGCTTGCGAATCTGTGCGTGATGGTGGCCTCGGGGCCCGACGGTCTTGTCGTGCGATTCGTCACGCTCGAACAAGGAACCTACGGCGTCGGACCGGGGTTGTCCGACGACGACGTGTTGCCGCGCGTGTTCGCGCGCGTCGAGCCGCTCGCGGCGTCGCAACTCGTGATCGCCAACGAGTTCGTGCCCGATCTGCCCTCGCACTTGGCCGACGGGGACGCCCAGACCGCGCAGATGTTGGCGGCCGGGCGTTCGTTGGACGCGCTCGACTTGTTGCCGGCCCCGTTCCCGATCGAGCAGATCCTCGGGCCGCGCGACCTGCGCCACGTCATGCTTCTCTACGGCATCGGCGGGTTGTCGTACGGCAACGTCAGCGCGCGGTACCACGGCGACGACATGCCGGGCGCGTTCTGGATGAGCGCGAGTGGGGTCGACAAGTCAGAGTTGCGAGAGATCGGCCGCGACATCTTGCTCGTGCGCGGCTACGACCCCGAACGCGAGACGATGGTGTTGTCGGTTCCGCCGGACGTTGTTCCGCGGCGCGTGTCGGTCGACGCCATCGAGCACTGGATGATCTATCGGGAGCACCCCGAGGTCGGCGCGATCCTGCACGTGCACGGCTGGATCGATGGCACGACGTCGACCGAGGTGAACTATCCGTGCGGGACGTTGCAGCTGGCGGCTTCGGTCGCCGATCTGGTGCGGCGCGCGCCCGACCCGGCAGGCGCGGTCGTCGGCTTACGCAACCACGGCCTGACGATTACCGGCCACAGCCTCGACGACATCTTCGAGCGCGTCGGCTCGTCGATCGTCCCCCGCGTCCCCATGGAGTAGAGGCGTTTTCGAGCTCGGGCGTCGCCTAGCCGGCAAAAAGACGGGCTGCCGATGCCTCGTGGTCCAGCAGCCGGCGCTTGTACTCGAGGCCGTAGTAATAGCCACCGAGCCCGCCGCCGGTCCGGATCACGCGGTGGCACGGCACGATCAACGCGATCGGATTCGTCGCGTTCGCCATACCCACTGCGCGCGTGGCCGTGGGCTTGCCGACGATCGCCGCCAGTTCGCCGTACGACACGGTCGTTCCGGCACGCACCTCGCGCAAGTGCTTCCACACGTCACGCTGAAACGCCGAGCCTTCCCCCTCGGCCGCAATGTCGTCGAGCGCGTCGACGTCACCGGCGAAGTACGCCCGCAACTTTTCGGCGACACCGAAGCGGTCGTCGTGCAGCGGTTGCGGTGTTTGGTCGAACGTCCCAGCCCGCACGACGCCTTCTTCGATGCGCGCGCGATACGTCCCGAGTTCCCATGCCACGACTGCAATATCGTTCGTCATGCCACCGTTCTACGCGCACTTGGTCAGACATATCCGGACACGCGCCGGCCGTGTCCGGATATGACCAGTCGGCTCGGCTACAACGAACGGTATGGAGGCCTACACCGCCGTCGTCACCACCGGGATCTATTGCCGTTCGGTCGGTTGCCCGGGCATGCCCAAACGTTCGAACCAGCGCCCGTACGCGTACGCGGCCGCGGCCGAAGCGGCCGGTTATCGCCCCTGTTTGCGGTGCCGCCCGGATCGAGTTCCCGAAGCCGGATGGATCGATGCGCCGGAACTCGTCTGTCGCGCCATGCGCTGCATCGTCGACGGCGCGCTCGACAACGGCACCGAAGACGACCTCGCGGCGCGCATCGGCGTCAGCGCGCGCCACTTGCGCCGCCTGTTCGAAGAACACATCGGCGCGACGCCGTCGCAGGTCGCGCGCTCGCGCCGCGCCCATTTCGCCCGGCGTCTGCTCGACGAAACCGATCTCTCGATCGCGAAGGTGAGCGACGCGGCCGGGTTCAACTCCGTCCGCCAGATGAACCGCGTCATGCAAGAGGTGTTCCACTTCACGCCCGGCGAGCTGCGCACCCGGCGGCGAAAGCCCGATCGGTGCGTCGCCGACGGCGGCCTCGAACTGCGACTGCCGTACCGCCCGCCGCTCGCGTGGGACGCGATGCTCGATTTCCTCGCGCCCCGCGCGATCCCCGGCGTCGAAGCCGTCGACCTCGACGAACAGATCTACCGCCGCACCGTCGAGATCAGCGGTGAACCCGGCGCCATCGAAGTATGGGACGAACCCGAACGCCAGGCTCTGCGGTTGCGGGTGCATCTGCCCGATCTCGATGCCCTCGTGCACGTGACCGCGGGGGTCCGGCGGCTGTTCGACCTCGACGCCGACCCCACGACGATCGACGCCGTCCTTGCGCGCGACCCGCTCCTACGGCCGCTGGTCAAAGCGCACCGCGGCCTGCGCGTCCCCGGCAGTATCGATCCCCTCGAGATCGGCGTCCGCGCCGTCCTCGGCCAACAGATCTCGGTCGCCGGTGCGACCACGCTCGCGGGCCGGCTCGTACAGAGGCACGGTCGCAAGGTTCCCGGCCTTGCCGAACTCGGCCTCACCCACCTCTTCCCGAGCGCCCGCACGCTCGCGCGCGCCGACCTCACCGGAGCCGGTCTCACCCAAGCCCGCGCCCGCGCCCTCACGACGTTCGCGACCGCCTTCGAACGCGGCGATCTGGACTTCGAGGCCGGCAGCCTCGACGACACATTGACTGCTGTTCGCCAACTTCCCGGATTCGGTGACTGGACTGCGCAATACATTGCGATGCGGGCTGCCGCCCAGCGTGACGCTTTCCCGGCCAGCGACCTCGGACTGCGGCGAGCGCTTGGTCCCGATCCCGCCACGCACGCCGAGGCCTGGCGCCCGTGGCGCGCGTACGGCGCGTTACACGTGTGGCTCGGGTTACATAACGCATCCGTCGAGCAAGACGTTTTCCCAGGTCAGAGCCGATATTCCGGCTTGAGATCGGCGCCTGAATCCGGTACGATGGGAGACCGGCTGTGGCCGGGACTGCCCGTTCGTCTATTTCCGTCTCCCGCAGCCCGTTCCCAGTTCGGGAATTGAAAATCGGGGGAACAACCACTTGGGGAGCCGGTGTTCGCCAGGGTGCTCGCCCTGGCTGGCTGTCCGGCCGATATTGATTCCGAGAACATCCGCACGACCCCGAAAGTGAAGAAATGCCCGCGAAGCCCGTGAAGGCCCGCCGCGAGGACCGCGATTACGAGGACCTCGTCCGTCTCTACCTCGAGGATGTCGGTCGCCACGACCTCCTCACCAAGGACGACGAAGTACGCCTCGCGCAGGCGATCGAGGACGGCGTTGCTGCCCGCACCGAACTCGAGACGAAGAAGAAGCTGACGCCAACGCAGCGGCGTCAGCTCCGGCGCGCGATTCGCAAGGGCGAGGAAGCGCACCGGCAGTTCGTCAACTCGAACCTGCGTCTGGTCGTTTCGATCGCGAAGAAGTACCAGTCGTCCGGTCTGCCGCTGCTCGACATCGTGCAGGAAGGCAACCTTGGCCTGATCCACGCCGTCGACAAGTTCGACTGGCGCAAGGGCTTCAAGTTCTCGACGTACGCAACGTGGTGGATCCGCCAGGCGATCCAGCGCGGCATCGCGAACTCGGCGCGCGTGATTCGTCTGCCTGTACACGCAGGCGACATGCTCACCGCGCTTTTGAAGCTGCGCGCCCAGCTCGAAGGCACGCTCGGCCGCACGCCGACGCTTGCCGAGCTGGCGTCGGAGGCCGAGCTCCCGTTGGAGAAGGTCGTCGAAGTGCTCCGCTACGCGGTCGACACGGTTTCGCTCGACGAACCTGTCCGCGACGACGGTGACGCCGAACTCGGCGACTTCGTCGAAGACCGCAACGCGGTTGCCCCGTTCGACCACGCGGCAACGTCGCTGCTTCCCGGTGAAGTGGCGAAGGTGTTGTCGGTGCTCGACGAGCGGGAGCGCACGATTCTCACGTTGCGCTTCGGTCTCGACGGTGGTGGCGAACGGACGCTCGAGGAAGTGGCCGAGCACTTCGGTCTCACTCGTGAGCGCATCCGGCAGATCGAGGCCCGCGCAATGTCGAAGTTGCGCCACCCCTCGGCCGACGTCGGCGCTCGCGAACTTCTCGAAGCCGTCTAACGACTCAGTTCCCGTTTCGAACCTGCGTACCTGAGCAGCGCTACGCGCTGGTGAGTGACGCAGGTTCGTTCGCGTTCAAGACCCGGCGGCGGCGTGTCGCGCCCACGATGAACGTCGTGAAGCCGACGATGCCGATCGCGCCCAGGCCGAACGCAGTCAAGAAGATGCGGTGACGGGCTTCGCCCAAGCACGAAGGTTCGTCGATGTTGGCGGGCGCCGCGTGCCAAACGTCTCGGGCCGCGACACACGCGGTTGTGGAGTCGGGCCCGACCGTGAACCCGGTGATCGCGGGTATGAGCGCAGCGCCGATCGCGAGCGCGGTCAACGCGATGACGCCGAGGCGCATCGCGTAGGGCCGGGTCGCCACCTCGTCGCGGGCAGGGTCGAACACACCATCTGATCGGCAGAAGACCCTGAGCAATGGACCAAAAGTGGCCTATGCGAGCAGATTCGGTCCGAGGCTCGGCACTCTCAGCTCATGAAGCGCTTGACGAGTTCGGCGAGCGCGACGTCGGTCCCGGCTTGGGGGAGCGACGCGCCGCCGTCGACCACGATCGTCTGACCCGTGACGTAGCTCGACGCGTCCGAGGCGAGAAACAGCATCACGCTCGCCACTTCGTCGGCTTCACCGACGCGCTGCAACGGCAGCGCGTTCACCACGGGCTCGAACACGTCGGGGAAGGTGTCGAACGCCGCGCTCAACGGCGTGCGGATGTGCCCGGGCGCGACGCAATTCGCCCGCACAGTCGGGGCGTATTCGAGCGCGGTGCTCTTCGTCAACGCGATGACGCCGGCCTTGGCCGCCGAGTACGCGGCCTCGTTCCGCGTCGGCAGGAGACCCGACAACGACGCATTGTTGACGATTGCGCCCGCGCCGGCCGCGAGCATGTGCGGGACCGCGGCCCGCGTCCCGTTGAACGTTCCGGTCAGGTTGACGTCGACGATGCGATGCCAGACCTTGTCGTCGACGGTGTGCAAGGGCCGAAGATCTCCGGTGCCGGCATTGTTGACGAGGATGTCGAGCCGGCCCGTGTCGCGAACGAACGCGTCGACCGCACCCGTAACGGCATCGCCGTCGCGCACGTCGACTTCGTATCGCCGCGCGCCGGCGTCGATCTTGCGGTCGAGGACGCCGACGATCGCGCCTTCGCGCGCGAACAGTTCGACCGTCGCGGCGCCGATCCCCGACGCCCCTCCGGTCACGAGCGCGGTCTTCCCGTCGAGCACCCCCATTGGCGGGGACGCTACCTGGATCGCTAGCTGGACCGCAGGGCCGCCACTGCGCCGCGCGCGAACGCGTCGACCAATGCCGTGTCGATCGGCTGGTACAGCTCGCCCCGGGGCGAGATCACCTCGAGCAGCGCGATCGCATCGTCGCCGCGCCACATCGGCACCACCATCGTGGTGTGGCCGTCGAAATTTTTCCGAACGGGCGCATTCGTACGAAGCACCTCGTCGGCAACGCGCGGGTCGTCGGGCACCGGTCGCCGGGGCGCGATCTCGCGCTGCGCAGCCACGGGCAACTCTCCCGACGGTCCGACCAGCCGCACGCGTGTGCAGTCGGCCGGCAACACGTCGGACAAAGCTGCCGCGAGCGCCCCCGCACTCCGGCCCACGCCGTCGCGCAGGTCGAGCAGCTCGCGGTCCCCGGACAGCGCGCCCGAATACAACAGCTCGCCCGCGACAACGAGCCGGATTCGTAGCGAGTCGCCGCGCAGCGTCGCCAGGCGATGCAAGTGCCGGTCTTGTTCGATCGCGTACACACCGAAGAAGCCGGCGAGCGCGATCGAGGTCATCTCGACGACGCTCGCAGCCGCGGCAACGGCGAGCAACGCAACGGCTGCACACGTGAAAAACAGCACGGCAATCTGCAACCGGCGATGAACAATCGCTCGGTCGGTGAGCGGTTCGCCGGTCGCAATACCGACGGCGCGCTCCTCCTTGGCGATCTCGCGATCGAGCATCGTGACCTTCGCGGGCATGGCTCTTCCCCCTCATTCGAGCCGCCCGGTCCGTACCCGTTACATCGTGTAAAACGCGTCTCAGACTTGAGCGCGTACCGAATAGATGACGTCGTGATCCCGCGTCAGCTCGACCACGCCGTTGTCGTTGGGGTAGCCGCGGCCTTGGATGTTGAAGATGCGGACCTCGTCGGCGCCAACCGGATAGGGGCCCCAGTGCCATGTGCCGCGGTGCAGATGTACGCACGTGTGGCGAGGAAGCGCGAACGCCCGAACGGTGTCGAAGTGTCCGGGTTGCGAGAAGTCGACATCGGGCGGCGCGACCACGACGAGCGCGTCACCGCTCATCGGCATCAGGGTTTGCGTGTGCGTGTCGTGCCGGTTCAGCAGCTCGCACATGAGTTGGCCGTCGCGCACCGAAATTTCGTCGAGGGTGTGGCCGATGAAGTTGACCCACCCGTCGTTCAAGAGGAACTCGAGATCGGCCGTGGGGTGGCCGTCACCTTCGGTCGGCGGCAACACGCCGTAGTCGGCGAACGACTGCTCCGTGGCGGCAATCGGGGTCAGCTCGACGGTTCGCAGTTCGCCCATCATGTGCTCCTGGCTACGCTCTCGTTTGCCTGAACACTACGGAGGTCGCGGGATGGACGTGCGGTCGATCGAAGACGTCGAGCCGGTCGTCGAGCACAACGGGACGGTTCCCGTCTGGTGGCTCGTGAACCCGCGGGAGATGTTCGACATCACGAAGGGCGGGCACCTCGAGCTCGTCAGCGAATTCGAGGTCGCCGGCGGCGGGCTGGTCGATCCGCACAACCACCCGACGCACGAGTTCTATTACGTGACCGCAGGCCGCGGGATCATGACGATCGAAGGCGAGGACCGCGAGATCGCGCAGGGCGACCTCGTACACATTCCGCCGAACGCGATCCATTCGCTGCGGCCGGTCAGCGACAACGCGCCGATTCACTGCTTCTGTTTCGCGGTCGGCGTCGAAGGCGCGGGCGACATCAACTACACGGAACACTGAGTTTCGTGGGGCGAGTTTTGGTGACCCGCCGTCTCCCCGACGGCGGGACTGATCCGCTCGCGGGTCACGAGATCGTCGGACCGAAGCCCGACGACACGCCGTATACGAACGACGAGCTGTGCGCGTTTGCCGGCGAGGTCGACGCGATCGTGTCGCTGTTGACCGATCGCATCGATGCCGGTGTGCTCGAGGCGGGGAAAGGCCGGCTGCGCGTCGTCGCCAACGTCGCGGTTGGCTACGACAACATCGACGTGCGCGCCGCGAGCGAGCGCGGCATCGTCGTGTGCAACACGCCCGGCGTGCTCACCGAGACGACCGCCGATACCGCGTTCATGTTGATCCTGGCGGCGGCACGACTGGCGTCGACTGCCGAAGCCGATTTGCGCACCGAACGCTGGAAGGGCTGGGGCATCAACCAGTATCTCGGTCGCGATGTACACGGCGCGACCCTCGGCGTCGTCGGTTACGGCCGCATCGGCCAGGCGGTCGCGCGCCGGGGCGCGGGCTTCGGCATGAACGTCTTGCATTACGCGCGTTCCGATACCGGGGTCACGGGCTACACCGCTGATCTCGATCAGCTGCTCACGCGGTCCGACATCGTTTCGTTGCACGTGCCCGGCGGTCCCGCGACGCATCACTTGATCGACGCGTCGCGCATCGACGCGATCGGGCCGACAGGCGTGCTCGTGAACACGGCACGCGGCACGGTGGTCGACGAAGCCGCACTCGCAGACGCGTTGCACGAAGGGCGCCTGTTCGCGGCCGGCATCGACGTGTTCGAACGCGAACCCGAAGTTCATCCACGTTTGCTGACCGCACCACGTACGGTGCTGATGCCCCATATCGGTTCCGCTTCGGTCGCGACGCGCACGCAAATGGCAACGCTGGCCGCGAACGCGGTCGTCGACGTCCTCGCAGGCAAGACGCCGCCGAACGTCGTCCCCGCCTAATGTCCGATGCGTCGCTGAGCCTGGCTCAGCGAGGCTCAGCGACGCATGGGAGGATTCGGACATGAGTGAGCAGGTGCGCGGCGTCGTCGCGAAAGCCAAGAAAGAACCGGTCACCGTCGAAACAATCGTCGTTCCCGATCCGGGCCCGGGCGAAGTCAAGGTGCGCGTCGAAGCGTGCGGGGTGTGCCACACCGACTTGCACTACCGCGAGGGCGGCATCGGCGAAGACTTCCCGTACTTGCTCGGCCACGAGGCCGCGGGAACCGTCGAAGCGGTCGGTTCCGGCGTCACGAGTGTCGCGCCCGGCGACTTCGTCGTCTTGAACTGGCGTGCGGTGTGCGGTGAATGCCGCGCGTGCCGACGCGGTCGGCCTTGGTATTGCTTCGCCACGCACAACGCCCAGCAGAAGATGACGTTGACCGACGGCACCGAACTTTCGCCCGCACTCGGCATCGGTGCGTTCGCCGACAAGACGCTCGTCGCGGCCGGGCAAGCAACCAAGGTCGATGCGCGCGCGCAAGCAACCGAGGCCGGGTTGCTCGGCTGCGGTGTGATGGCCGGCTTCGGCGCGGCCACGTTCACCGGTGGCGTCGCGCGCGGCGACACGGTTGCCGTGTTCGGCTGTGGTGGCGTCGGTGACGCCGCGATCGCGGCATCGCGCCTCGCGGGTGCGAGCGCGATCATCGCGGTCGACACCGACGCGCGGAAGCTCGAGTGGGCGCTCGGTTTCGGTGCAACGCATACGGTCGACGCGTCGAAAGAAGACGCAGTCGAACGCATCCGCGCCATCACCGACGGCAACGGCGCCGACATCTGCATCGAAGCGGTTGGTCGCCCCGAAGTGTTGAAGCAGGCGTTCTACGCCCGTGACCTCGCCGGCACCGTCGTACAAGTAGGCGTCCCGACACCCGACATGGCGCTGCCCGACATCCCGATGATCGACTTCTTCGGGCGCGGCGGTGCGTTGAAGCCGAGCTGGTACGGCGACTGCTTGCCGACGCGCGACTTTCCGACGCTCATCGACCTGTACCTGCAGGGCCGGTTCCCGCTCGACAAGTTCGTGTCAGAAACGATCGCTCTCGACCAGGTCGAGGACGCGTTTCACAAGATGGAACGCGGCGAAGTGCTGCGCTCGGTCGTCGTTCTCTAGTCTGTCGGCCATGGCCGAGGATTACAGCAACTGGGGACCGCTCGCCGGTCTGATCGGTGAATGGGAAGGCGACCAAGGCGTCGACTTCTCGTATCACAACGTCGAGCGCGAGACCGGTGAGACGAAGTTTCGCGAGAAGACGTCGATGAAGCCGTTCGGGCCCGTCGACAACGGAACCCAACACCTCTACGGCCTCGACTACCGCATGGCGGCGTGGCGCGAAGGTGAAGAGAACCCGTTCCACACCGAAGTCGGTTACTGGCTCTGGGACGGCGCAACCGGCGAGATCATGCGCTGCTTCATGGTGCCGCGCGGGTCGACGATCATCGCGGGTGGCGTCGCGCAAGCGAGCGACACGTCGTTCCATCTCGAAGCGACAGTCGGCGACGAGATGTACGGCATTCTCTCGGGCAAGTACCTGCACGAGAAGGCCCGGACGAAGAAGTACACGTGCAACGTCACGTGCTCGGCTGATTCGTGGTCATACGACGAGCTCACGCTCTACGACCACGCCCTTGCGGGCCAGGTCTCGCACACCGACGTCAACACGTTGAAGCGCGTCGGCTGAGCCGCGCAGTTAAGCGCGTTCGACGGGCGACGTGTCGAGCCCGAGGAGCTCGATCGTCGTCGCGCCGTTGTTCAACGCTTTGAAGAAGCCCTCTTCTTTTTCGGCGCGCGCTTGGCCGGCCGCGAGCACCGCGTCGATCTCGGCGCGCCGAATCACGGTGATGCCGTCGACATCGCCGACGATCCAATCGCCGGTCGCAACTTCGACGTCGCCGACGTTCGCCGAACTGCCGACCCGTCCCGCTTGATTCTTCGTGGCGCCGCGCAACGCGATCATCGTCGAGAACACGGGAAAGCCGTGCGCCTCGAGCGCGTCGACATCGCGGACGCCGCCGTCGATCACGAGGCCTTTGATCCCGCGTGACTCGGCAGCAGTCGTGAGCACTTCGCCCCAGTAACCGCGCGCGGGATCGTCACCGACGTCGACGACGAGCACCGAACCCGACGGTGCTTCTGCAGCCGCGACGTGAATCGCGAGGTTGTCGGTCGTCGTGCACACGACCGAAAAGGCGGGTGCGCTCACACGAGCACCGGGCCACGCGGGCTTGAGGCGCGGCGCCGTCGGCAGGCCCCCGCTCTCGCCGAGCGTGGCGGAACCGAGGGCTGCAAATGCGGCGGCGATTTCGGAGTCGTTCATGATCGTTGAGCGGAGGGCGAGGGATTTGAACCCTCGAGGGGACTTATCACCCCCTACTCGCTTAGCAGGCGAGCACCTTCGGCCACTCGGTCAGCCCTCCGAGATCAGATGTTATCGGGGTTCCCGACCAGGGCGGCCAGGAGCACGTCACGCCGGTACGCGCGCCACGCCCATGTACATATAGCCGGCGAACTTCGGGCCGCCTTTGAGGTAGAAGTTGTTCATCGACTCGATCTCGAACCCGGCCTCGGTCAACAGCGCCTCGATCTCGCGGTTGAAGTTGCACCCGCCCGCAAAACGGTTTTGCAGACCGTTGTAGCGATCCTGGGCGCGCGCGACTTTGGGGTCGGGTGCGCGTCCGTGTTCGGCGAAATGGAACTCGGCACCCGGCTTCAGCACGCGCTTCAACTCGGTCAGCGCGACGTCGACGTGGGGAATCGTGCACAACGTCATCGTCGAGAGCGCGCTGTCGAAACGCGCGTCGTCGAACGGCAGCTTTTCACCGTCGAGGGCGCCGTTGTGCACGGTGATCGGCGCGGCGGCAATGCGCGACGCAGCCAGCTTCAACGCGACCGCCGACGGTTCGACCGTCCACAGGCCGGCGACCTCGGGCGGGATGTGCGGCAGATTGAGCCCGGACCCGAAACCGACTTCGATGAGGTCGCCGTGCAGGCCCGCGCATTCTTCCTCACGAAGCTTGGCGAACGCCTTGTTGCCGAGCAGCACGTTCGTACAGCGCGGGACGATCTGTTCACCGTAGAAGCCCATGCCGAAAAGGGTACGGTCAGAGCGTGACTCCGGTCGAGGCTCTCGAACGCATTGCCGAACTGCTGCAGCGCAGCGGCGAGCCCGCGTACCGCGTCAACGCGTTCCGCAAAGCGGCGCGCGAGATCGGGCGCGTGCAGGAATCGGAACTGCAGTTCATGGCCGACAACAACCGGCTCGCGGAACTGCCGGGCGTCGGCAAGACCACGGCAAAAGTCATCGAACAAGCACTCGCAGGTGAGACGCCCGAGTACCTCACGAAGTTGCTCGCGAGCGTGCCCGAACCAGGCACCGACGCGGGCAAGGCGTTGCGTGCGCAGTTGAAGGGCGATCTGCACTCACACTCGGATTGGTCCGACGGCGGCGACACGATCCGTGCGATGGCCGAAGCCGCGCGTGCGCTCGGTCACGAATACTTCGCGCTCACGGACCATTCACCGCGGTTGACGATCGCCAACGGGCTGTCGCAAGACCGTCTGCGGGAACAGCTCGGGATCGTCGCCGAGTTGAACGAGGAGCTCGCGCCGTTCCGCATTCTCACCGGTGTCGAAGTCGACATTCTCGAAGACGGCGCGCTCGACCAGTCCGAGGAACTTCTCGCCGAAGTCGACTTCGTCGTCGCGAGCGTCCACTCGAAGTTGCGCATGGAACGCGACCTGATGACGCGCCGGATGGTCGCCGCGATCGCGAGCCCGCACGTCGACGTGCTCGGGCATTGCACGGGCCGCATCGTCGTCGGGCGCGGCCGTCCGCAATCCGAATTCGACCACGAGATCATCATCGAAGCGTGCCGGACGTTCGACACCGCGCTCGAGGTGAATTGCCGTCCCGAACGACTCGATCCGCCGCGCGAGATCTTGCGCGGCGCGATCGACGCGGGCGTGAAGATCGCGATCTCCACCGACGCGCACGCGACGTTCCAACTCGAATGGCACCCGTACGGAACGGATCGAGCAGCTGAGTGCGGGGCCGAGGCCGACGGCGTGGTGAACACGTGGACGGCCGACGAGCTCCTCGAATGGTGTGCCAGCCACCCCACGCCATGAGCGCGCCGCACTTCGACGGCGTCCTGTTCGACTACAAGGGCACGATTTTCAACGACGAAGCCGACGCCGACTGGATACGCGGCGCCGGCAAATCGATCGGGCGCACGTTGTCGGACGACGAAATCGTCGCGATCCTCGAACGCACCGAGGACGTGTTGGCAACGCGGCCCGACATCAAAGCCGCGATCGATCGCTGCGACACGTCCCTCGAGGTTCACAAGAACGCGAACCTGGCGTGGTTCCAGGCGGCTGGAATCGACGACGACCTCGCGGTCGCGATTTGGGCGCGCGACGGTGATCCCGACGCCAGCTATCCGTATCCGGATGCGGCGCCCACGTTGGCCGCGCTCCACGGCGCCGATATTCGCATCGCGGTCGTCAGCGACATCCACTACGACATTCGCGCCCACTTCGTGCGCCACGACCTCGACCAGTTCGTCGACGCCTACGTGCTGTCGTACAACCACGGAATCCAAAAACCCGACGAAGCGATGTACCGGAAGGCGCTCGACGCGATCGGTGTCTCGGCCGATCGCGCGCTCATGGTCGGTGACCGTGCGTCACACGACGGCATCGCCGCGGATTACGGCATCGCGTCATACGTGTTGGCCGGTCCGATGCAGACCGGCGACCGGGCGCGGCGCGGTCTCGACGCTGTTCTCCGGCTCGTCGGCGTCTAAGTGATCTTCGCGGTCGCGTTCGCCGTCGCGTACGTCGTTCCGTACGCGTTCATCGCGTAAACGCGCGACCGAATTTCGTGGCCCACGTCGGCCGTATGCAAGATGTAGGTCTTCGACGTCGCGCCGCTGATCGTCACGCACGCGGCGCCGGTCGCGTCGCATCGCAGCCACCGGTACGCGGTGATCCTGATCGTCGCGGTGCCGCGCCACGATCCGTTCGACGTCGTCAACGTCGAACCATGCTTCATGGCTCCGGTCACGGCCGGCAGCGCCGTGTTCAGCGGCGTCCCGTGCACCGCTTTCACGGTCGCGGTCGAGTACGCAGTCGTCGTTCCCGCGCTATTCGTTTCTTGGATGCGGAGCCGGAGTGTGTGCCCGACGTCGGCCGAAGCCACGACGTAGGTCGAGTGCGTCGCGCTCGTGATGCTGGTACACGTCGAACCCGTGCATCGCTGCCACTGGAACGCCTTCGCCATCGGCGCCGAGCCGTCCCAGGTTCCGCTGTGCCCGGTGAGCGTTCGGCCTTCCGAGACGGTGCCGTCGATGGTCGGCGCCGCCAGTTCGATCGGACCGACCACGCTGATCGTCCACGGTGCGGAATCCCCGACTCCGGTGCCGCCGGTGTTCGTCTCGCTGTATTCGAGTCGGATGGTCGAACCGAGATCGGCCATCGCGAACGAATAGGTGTTCGCAGTTTGGCCGTCGATATCCGCGCAGTTTTCGCCTTCGGCATCGCACCGCTGCCATTGCATTGCGTGCGAACTCGCAGGAGATCCGGTCCACGTTCCCGCCGCATGGAACGTGAGGTCGTTGATGCCGGTACCGTGCGCGATCGTCGGTGCGACCGTGTTTTGCGGCGCAAGCGCGTTGACGATCACGGGCGACGCATCCGATGTCGCGGTCGACGACCCGACGCCGTTCGTCGCGGTAACCGCGACTCGCAACGTTGCGCCGAGATCGGCATTGACCGGTGTGTACGTGCTTGCCGTCGCGCCACCGATGTTCGCGCAGTTGTCACCGGCTTCGTCGCAACGCGACCACTGATACCCGTAGGTGATCGTCGCCGTCCCGGCCCAGGTTCCCTTGTGCGCGGTCGCGGCACCGCCGGAGAGCGCGAACACCCCCGAAACGCTCGGTGGGGCAGTGTTCTCCGGCGCGAGTTCGGTGATCGTCAGCGCGAAGGAGTACGCGACACCAGTCCCACCCGCATTCGTCTTGCTGTAGGCGAACCTGATGTCGAGCCCGACGTCATTCGGTCCCCACGTATACGTGGGATCCGTCGCACCGTCGATGTCGACACAGTTGTGGCCAGTGTTGTCGCAGCGTTGCCATTGCACTGCGTGCGACGTCTCGGGCGATCCCGACCACGTCCCCGCTGACTGGACGGTCGCCTGATTCAGCGACGGATCGGCGTCGAGATCGGGTGCCGCGGTGTTCCGAGGCGCGATCGCTTCGACAATGACCGCCGACGCGTTCGACGTCGCGGGTGCCGACGCGCCGGCGCCGTTCGTCGCGGTGACCTTCACCCGCAGCGTCGCGCCGAGGTCGACGTCGAGTGGTGCGTACGAGCTCTGCGTTGCGCCATCGATATCGGCGCAGTTCGCGCCTTGCGCGTCGCAGCGTGACCATTGATACGCGAACACGGTCGGTGATCCCGTCCACGTTCCGGTGCCGGCGCTCGCCGACCCGCCCGAAACGGCGAGCATGCCCGTGACGGCCGGGAGCGCCGAGTTCGTCGGCAGTACCGGCGCGCCGCCCATCGCGGTGAGGCCGTTGGGTGTGCCGAGACCAGTTGGCCCGTCGTATCCGGCCGTCGCGGTGCAGAGATACGAGCCGCTGCAACTACCGTCGGACCCCGACGTGATGTCGTTCAGCGAATTCGCGTGCGAGTACAGCATCGACCCCGGCGCAGTGTTCGAAGGCGCGGCGAGTGCAAACATCGAAGCCACGATCGGCGTCGCGGCGCTGGTGCCGCCGACGACCATCCAACTGCCGTTCTCGTAGACCCAAACACCAGTGGCCGGATCGGCGTCGGCCGAGATGTCGGAGATCGTTCGCGTGCTGCAACTCGTGTCGGTCTGCCACGACGGCTTGGGTTGACTCACGCTGCAACCGCTTCCCGCCAGGTTCCACGCAGTCTCGGTGGCGTTGCGTGTTCCCGCGTTGGCGACCTGCGAGAGCGACGTACCGCCAACCGCGATCACAGACGGCGACGACGCGGGCCAGTACGCGCCATAACCCCAGTCGCCCGAGGCGGCGAAGATCGGGATCCCCGGGTGCTGGAACGCCGAATCGAAGCTCTGGGCGCCATTGAAATCGGGTGCGGCCCAACTGTCGCTGATCACGCTCGCACCCAGTGCCGCAGCCTCGTTTTCGGCACTGAACAGATCGCCGCCCGCCGGGCTGTTCGCTTCGACCAACAAGATGTTGCACTTCGGACACATCGCGCTCGCCATGTCGACGTCGAGAGCAATCTCGAGCGCCCAGTTCGCATCGGTCGAGGGGTAACTCGTTCCGCCGTTCTCGTCGACCTTGTGGAAACAGCCGTTCTGCGTCGTGCACGCGCTCAAGCTGAACGCACTGCGGTACGCGGCGAGGTCGGCTTCCGCGGTCGGATCGTCGTACGCGTCGACAATTGCGACCGTGCGGCCCGTCCCGTAGAGCGACGACGGCGCGTTGTAGGCGGACTGGAGATACGCGGGGTCGTACGCACCGTTGTTGCCGAGTGTCGTCGGCGTGATTCCTGCGGCAGTTCGCACGCGCGACAGGCAGCGCGCAACTCCGGGGGGAACGTTGTCGGCGCACGTGTTGACGTCGGTCTCGCCGTTCGTCGCGACGTGGACGTGATGGCCGGGGCCAGAAAGGGTGGGCCGGGCCATCGGCGGGGCGGGCGGGGTCGCCGCGCCGGCGGCATGCGGCACCGCGAAACCCGCGGTCGCGACGAGACCGGCGACGAACGCGAACTTGACGATCTTCCCCCTGGGCATCGAAGGGCATCGGCCCTTGAACACCTCGACTCAAGGCCCGGTGGGACCGAGTGACGCTGGTCACGTTACGACCAGGGACGACGCCCCAAACGCCGCCGTTAGCGAGAGACGATGACCGCTTCGTTCGGGCCGAGCGCAAGCGTGCCGTCGACAACTTCACCGTCGCGCTTGCGATTCGTGCCGATGCGAATGCTGCCGTTGACGCCCGGCACATCGACCGGCGTCGAACCGAAGTTGCAGGCCACGACCGTGTTTTCGCCGCGCTGCCACAGCCAGACCTCGTCGGTGGGCGCCGGCAACGTCGTGTACGAACCACGAGCAAGGTCGGTGCTCTCGCCCCGGAGTGCAATGAGGTCGCGCGTCAACGTCAGCATCGAGTTCGGCTCGTTGCGTTGGTCGGCGACGTTGTAACGGGCGTAGTCGCCGTACGGCAGCCACGGCTCGACGTTCGGTTCCGAGAACCCCGCGCCCGGTTCGTTCACCCACTGCATCGGCGTGCGTTCGTCGTCTCGGCCGTAACGCGGCCCGTGGAATTTGCCGACCGGGTCGAGGATGCGGTCGTTCGGAACGTTGGTGTCGATCATGCCGATCTCGTCGCCGTAATAGACGAAGGGCGTGCCGCGCAGCCCCATCAACATGATCATCGCGACGCGCGTCTTGTCGGGATCGTTGCCGCACCAGCGCGTCGGGAAGCGGTGCTCGTCGTGGTTGCCCGCGGTCCACACCGGCCAGGCGTTTCCGGGGATGAGTCGCTCGGCGAACTCGACGACCGGACGCAGCTCGTCGGCGGTGAACTCGGCGTGCAACATCATGAAGTTGAACGCGAGATTGAGTTCGTCGCCGTTGCCGTAGAACGTTGCGAAATCCTTTGGGTCGAGCACATACGTCTCGCCGATGAGCACGCGCTTGGGGTCGTAACTGTCGGCGATCTCACGCCAGTGGCGGATGACGTCGTGCACTTCGGGCCGGCACGCCGTGTAGAGCGGCTTCAAGCCCATCATCTGCGTATAGGGATGGTCGTCCTTCGTTGCCGGCGGGTTGTCGCGCAGCTCGGCGTCTTTGATGATCGAGTGACACACGTCGATGCGGAAGCCCGCGATGCCGCGGTCGAACCAGAAGCGCAAGATGTCGTCGAACGCGTCGCGCACCTCTTGGTTCCACCAGTTGAGGTCGGGCTGCGTCGACAGGAATTGATTCAAGTAGTACTGGCCGCTCGCCTCGTCGAACGTCCAGGCCGGAACGCGCGGATCGAACGCCATCCGCCAGTTGTTCGGCACCGATCCGTCGGGCTTCGGGTCGGCCCACACGTACCAATCGCGGTACCGAGAGTCGCGCGAAGAGATCGCGTCCTTGAACCACGGGTGTTGATCGCTCGTGTGGTTGGGAACGAGGTCGAGGATGACGCGAATGTCGCGCTTCGACGCTTCGTCGACGAGATGTTCGGCGTCGGCGATCGTTCCGAACGACGGGTCGACGTCGACATAGTCGGCAACGTCGTAGCCCCAGTCGGTGTTCGGTGAAACCATGATCGGGTCGAGCCAGATCGCGTCGACGCCGAGCCATTGGAGGTAGTCGAGCCGCTCGGTGATACCGCGCAGGTCGCCCACACCGTCGCTATTCGTGTCGCGGTAGGAGCGCGGATAGATCTGATAAAGCGTGCCGTCGCGCCACCAAGTGCGTCCGGGCCGGTCTGCAGGCATTTGCGGCATGCCGCGGACGCTAACCGATTCGATTAGTTGGCGGCGGCGGCCGGTTCGCCTTCGGCGGCCGCCCACATTTGGGCATAGCGGCCGCGGCGTTCGAGCAGATCGTCGTGGTGGCCGTCTTCGACGACGCGTCCGTGATCGATCACGATGATCCGGTCGGCCAGCCGGGCAGTCTGCAATCGGTGCGCGATCAGAATCGTCGTACGGCCGTGCGCGGCGACACCCATGGCCTTTTGCACCTTGGCCTCGGTCTGCAAGTCGAGATTCGACGTGGCCTCGTCGAGCAGAAGAATCGCGGGCCGCACCAGGTGGGCGCGGGCGAGCGCAATCAACTGCCGCTGCCCCGACGAGAGCGAACGCCCGCGCTCGCTCACCCACTGCAGATAGCCACCCGGCAACGTCGCAATGAAGTCGTGCGCGCCGACCGCGCGCGCCGCGTCTTCGACGTCGGCGTCGGTCGCGTCCTGACGTCCGTACGCGATGTTGTCGCGGATCGTGCCGGTGAACAGGAACGCCTCTTGCGGAACGATGCCGAGTTGTTGGTGGAACAACGGCTGGTCGTAGGTGTTCACGTCGACGTCGTCGACCTGCACGTGTCCGGCGGTCGCGTCGTAGAACCGCGCGACAAGCTTCAGCACGGTCGACTTCCCGGCGCCGGTTTCACCGACGAGCGCGACCGTCTCGCCGGGAACGATGTGCAGATCGACACCGCGCAACGCTTCGTCGACCGCGGTCGAGTACTTGAAGCGCACCTCTTCCAGTTCGACGTCGCCGGTGAGCACGCCCGGCTCGACGGGGTGTTCAGGCGCGGGCACCGTCGTCGGCGTGTCGAGCACTTCGGTGATGCGCCCGATCGCGACCTTGGCCTGCTGGTACGAGTCGAACACCTGCGACAGCTGCTGGATCGGCGTGAAGAACAGGTTGAGGTACAGCAAGAAACCGATGAGCTGGGCGACGTCCATGCTGCCGTGCGCGACGTAGACGCTTCCGACACCGAGGACGAGACACGCGGCCAGGTCGGACAAGAAGTCGACGAACGGGAAGTACAGCGCGACAAGCCGTTGCGCACGCACACGCGCATCGCGGTAACCGGCGGCGACCTCTTCGAAGTCCTGTTGGTTCTTGCCTTCGCGTACAAACGCCTGCGAGACGCGCACGCCCGACAAACCTTCTTGCAGGTTGGCATTGACGACCGCGATCTTCTCGCGCGCTTGTTCGTACGCCTTCGTCGACGCATTCCGGAACATCCACGTCGCGATGAACAAGGGCGGAAGGATGAGCGTCGTCCACGCCGTGAGGCGCGGGTTGATGATCAACAGACCGACGCCGACGCCGATGAACGTGACGAGATACACCAACGCGTTCACGAGACCGTTCTGCAACAACTGCGAGAGCGAGTCGATGTCGGTCGTCATGCGCGTCATGATGCGGCCGGCCATCTCGTTCTCGTAGTAGTCGACGCCGAGCCGTTGCAGGTGGGCGAAGATCTTCATGCGCAACGCGTGCAGCAGCCGCTCCGATGTGCGACCCATGACGCGCGCTTCCGCCCACATCAAGTACCAGTCGAACATCGTGATGGCGAAGAACACCGCCGACGCGACCCACAGCGCTTCCTCGCCGTGTTTCTGGATGTTGATGCCGTACGTAATGAGCAGCGGACCGGCCGTGGTGCACAACGCGTCCAGCGTGACCAGCACGAGCCCGACGGTGAGCCACCCGCGATAACGCTTGAGGAAGTGAACGAACGAGAAGTTCGGCGCGGGCTGCGTCTCGTACGCGATGTCGACTTGCGGATCGGAATCGGCCGCGGGCAGCGCGTCGACCTTTTCGAGGAGCTCAGGCGTCGCGGCGAGCGCGCCACCCCAGCCCATGCCACCTTGGTTTCCACCACCGGCGCCGATCACGCGTGCGGGCGAGTTCAGCCGAGTGCGGCCGGCGATCTGTTCGCTGCGGAGTTCTTCGTCGTCGATACCGCGCCACGCCGCGGGCGTGATGCCTTCGACGCGCGTGTCGTCGATCGGCTCGCTCTCGTCGATCGCGTCGACACCTTCGGCGTCGCCTCCCGGCCCGGATAGCAACAGCCGGTACAACGAGCACCGATCCCAAAGCTCTTCGTGCGTTCCGGAATCGACGACGGCGCCTTTGTCGACAACAACGATCCGATTGGCAAGCGTCAACGACGAGCGGCGGTGCGCGACGAGGATCGTCGTGCGCGTGGCGGCGATGCGCCGCAGCGTTTGATGAATCTCCTCTTCGATGCGGGAGTCGACCGACGACGTGGCGTCGTCGAGGAGCAAGATCTTCGGATCCGAGAGCAACGCACGCGCGAGCGCGACGCGTTGACGCTGGCCGCCCGAGAGCGTGAGCCCTTGCTCGCCGACAACGGTGTCGTAGCCCTGCGGCAGCTGGAGGATGAAGTCGTGCGCTTCGGCGGCGCGCGCCGCCGCCTCGACTTCTTCGAAGGTCGCGTCGGGACGCCCGAACGAGATGTTCGCAGTAATCGAGTCCGAGAACAGGAACGAGTCCTCGAACACGACGCCGATGTTGCTGCGCAACGACTGCAACGTGACGTCGCGAACGTCGACACCGTCGATCGTCACCGCGCCCGAATGAACGTCGTAAAAGCGGGGAAGCAAGAGCGCGGTTGTCGACTTGCCCGAGCCCGACGTCCCGACGAGCGCGACCGTTTCACCGGCCTTGACGGTAAGCGTGAAGTCGCGCAACACCGGCTCGGTCGACGTGTAACCAAACGTCACATGGTCGAACTTCACTTCGCCGTCTTCGACGTGCATCTCGGGCGCGTCCGGCTTGTCTTGCACCATCGGCGTCGAGTCGAGGAGATCGAAAATGCGCTCGGCGCCGGCGCGGGCAAGCTGCCCCACCACGAGGATCGCCGCCAGCTGACGGATCGGCGGCGTGATCAGCAGCATGTACGTCGAGAAGGCCAGGAACGTACCGGGGCTGATGTTCCCCTGGATCACGAGGTATCCGCCCAGCGCGAGGACGGCGACTTGGCCGAGCGCGGGGATCGTCTGCATCGTCGACTGCAGCCACGCTTGGATGTTCACCAGGCGCACGCGCGACTGGTACATGTCCTGCGATCGGGCGATGAGGCGGTTGAGCTCGCGCTCTTCCTGACCGAACCCTTTGACGACGCGCACGCCAGTCACGTCTTCTTCGACGACGTTGGCGACTTCGCCCGCCTTCTGCTGCGCGTCCCAACTCGCGGGGAACACCGAGGTGCGCAAGCGCAGCGCGCTGATCAACAACAGCGGCGCGACCAGCAGCATGATCAACGCGAGCGGCGGCGAAAGAATGAACATGATCGTCAACGACACGACGAACAACAGAATGTTGGCGATACCGATCGGCAGGAACTGCAAGAAGCCTTGGATCAACGTGACGTCGGACGACGCCCGGCTCACGAGCTGACCGGTTTGGAGTTCGTCGTGGCGCGCGAAGTCGAGGCGCTGTAACTGCTTGAAGATCGCCGTGCGAAGGTCGTGCTGCACGTCGAGCGCAATGCGACCGCCGCGGAAACGCCGGAAGTACGCGAACACAAACGTGACGACGCCCATCAGGATCATGAGCAGCAGCCAGGGGCCGAGCGGTTTGCTCTTGGCGATGATGACGTCGTCGATGACGACCTTTTGGACGACCGGCAGCAGCGACTGAATCAACTGTCCGCCGGCCGCGACACCGAACGCGACGTACGCGTTCTTCTTGTGCGGCTTCATGTAGCCGACGAGGCGACGAACCCAGCCCTGCTTCTTCGGCGCCTTCTCTTTGACGTCTTTGACGTCTTTGACGTCGGTCACGTCGGTCACGCGCGGACCTCGTTCAGTCGCGCCGCGCTCCGAGCCGCGAGCGCGGCGTCGAGATCGCCGAGCGCGGCAACGATGGCAGCGGGATCCTCGGCTTCGCTCAGGATCCGGCCGAGCGTTTCGGCCATCTCCTTTTCGACCGCGCGCAGTGCTTGCACGCCGGGCTTGGTCAACGAGATGCGGATCGAGCGCCGGTCGCCCGTGACCGAGTTGCGCTCGATCAGGCCGCGCTCGACCAACCCGTCGACGACCGCGGTGATCGTCGGCTTGGCGACCGCGAGCCGGTCGGCCAGCAACGACGACCGTTCGTCGCCCGCGGCAACGAGCGCGAGCACCCGGTATTGGGCAAGGGTGAGGTCGCGGGTTCCGGCCGCACGCTCGAGGGCACGAGCCGACAGCGCAACAGCACGGGCGGCCCGGGTCAGATCGGGATCCGTCACGTTCGCAAGAGTACCGAACCGTTAGAGAGCCGAACTATCTCCTTTTCCGTCCGCCGCTCCGACCAGGCACAATGCGCCGGTGAGCGCAGCCATCGGCATCGACGCCGGAACGACCAACGTCAAAGCCACGCTCGTCACCGACGACGGCACTCTCGTCGCGGCGTCGAGCCGGCCGCTCGGGATGCATCGGGCGGGCGACGTCGCCGAACAAGACGCCGACCTCCTTTGGGCCGAGATCTGGGGCGCGGTGCGCGAGCTCGCAACGGCCCATCCCGACGTGGCGGCAGCAGTCGAGGCATTCGGCGTGTGTTCGCAGTACTCGTCGATCGTGCCGGTCGCGGCCGACGCGTCTCCGATCACGCCAATGTTGATGTGGCAAGACCAGCGCGGCACCGACCACTGCTTCGACATCATGGCGAAGCACGACGGCGCGTTCATGCTTTGGGTCGAGCGCCACGGCATTCCGACCGTTGGCGGCGGGTTGTCGCTCGCCCACGTGCTGTATCTGCAACACGACCGGCCCGAGATCCACGACCGCACCGTCGCGTACCTCGAAGCGATGGACTACATCACCGCGCGCGCAACCGGTCGCATCACGGCAAGTCAACACTCGACGTACATGTTCCAGTTGTGCGACAACCGCGCGCTCGGCGCGACGTCGTACGACGACGACTTGGTGAACGCGGCCGGCGTCGACCCGACACGCCTGCCCCCGCTCATTCCGATCGACGCGGCCGTCGGCACGTTGCTCCCGCACGTCGCCGAAGAGTTCGGCATCCCTGCGAACACGGTCGTGTACGCGGGGACGAACGACACCGCGACCGACGGCGTCGCCGCGGGTGTGTTCACACCGGGCCGGGCGGGCGTCGCCATCGGCACAACGAGTGTGGCAGTCGACGCGGTCGCAGACTTTCGCGTCGACCTCGAGCACCAGCTGTTCTCGATGCCGGGGCCGTTTGGCGACCGCTATGTCGTCTGCGCCGAGAACGGCCTTGGCGGCAAAGTGCTGCAGCACGTCGTCGACGAACTCGTCTGCCTCGACGACGGCTTCGACGCGCTTGCCGGCGTGCTCGACGCGACGGAACCCGGCGCGGGAGGCGTGCTGTTCCTGCCGTGGCTGAACGGCGCGCTCGCGCCGGGCGGGAGCGGGAACGCGCGCGGCGGGTTCGTCAACATGTCACTTGAGACAACGCGCGCCGACATGGTGCGCGCGGTCGTCGAAGGCATCGCCCACAACCTGGCGTGGCTCGTGCCGTACGTCGAAGCGTTCACGCGCGAGACGATCACCGACTTCGCGTTCGTCGGTGGTGGTGCCCGGTTGCCGGAAATCAACGCGATCCTGGCCGACATCGTCGGCCGGCCGGTCAGCGCGCTCGCTGCGCCCGAATACGCAGTCGCCCGCGCCACCGCATTGCTCGCGCTCGAGCGGCACGGCACGATCACGCGTGACGATTTGGACGTACTCGTGAAGGTCGACCGCACCTACCCGCCCGACGCCGATCGGCATGCCCTCTACGCCGCCCGGCAAACGCAGTTCGAAGCCGCGTACGTGGCACTCCTCCCGATCAGCGAGGCCCTGAATGAGGCGTAAGGCGAAGTGCCGGAGGTCCGGGCGACAATGAAACGATCCATGCGTGAGAGAGGACCGGAGGCCGAAGCCCCATGAGTAGCTCGTACCCGTACGCGACGACCCACGACGTGATCCGCGGCTTGCCGTCGGAAGGACGGTCACGCGTCTCCATCCTGCAAGAGCTTGAAGGCTTCGCGCACGACGAAGACCGCATGTGGGAGACGGGCAAGTGCTCGGGCACCATGTATTGCGGCGACCACGAGCACTACGAGTTCATGGGCCGGGCCTTCGAACTCTTCGCGCACGTGAACGCCTTACAGCGCGACATGTGCCCGAGCATGACGAAGTTCGAAGGCGAGATCATCGCGATGACGCTCGACCTCCTGAACGCCGACGCGATCACCGACAGCGAAGCCGTCGGCCTCGTGACAAGTGGCGGCAGTGGCAGCATCCTGCACGCGGTGCTCGCGTACCGCGAGTACGCACGCGACACGCGCGGCATCACGCAGCCCAACTTCGTCAAGCCCGAAACCGCGCACCCGGCGTTCGACAAGGCGTGCCACTTGCTTGGCGTCGAGTGCCGGCACATTCCCGTCGACCCGAAGACGACACTTGCCGACGTCGACGCAATGGCGCGTGCGATCGACGCCAATACGATCGCAATGGTCGGTTCGGCATGCAACTACGGCTACGGCACCATCGACCCGATCAGCGCGCTTTCCGATCTCGCGCTCGAACGGGGGATCGGGTTGCACGTCGACGGTTGCCTGGGGGGTTTCATCCTGCCGTTCGGACAACAGCTCGGCTACGACATTCCGGTTTTCGACTTCCGCATTCCGGGCGTGACGACGATCAGCGCCGACACGCACAAGTACGGCTACGGCTTCAAGGGCACGTCGGTGCTCGCCTTTCGCGACAAGGCCGTGCGCAACAGCCAGTACTTCTTCATGACCGATTGGAGCGGCGGCAAGTACGCGTCACCGGGAATCGAAGGCTCCCGCTCGGGTGGGATGCTCGCCGCGACCTGGGCCGCGATGGTGAGCTTCGGTCGCGGGGGCTACCTGAAGTACGCCCGCGCGATCTTCGAGACCGCGTTCGCAATGCAGGACGCGGTGCGCTCGCATCCGGAGTTGAGGATCGTCGGCGCCAACCCGACGTTCTGCTTCAGCTTCACGAGCGACGACTTCGACATCTACCACGTCAACGACTACATGCGGACGAAGGGCTGGCGATTCAACGGCCAGCAATACCCGAACTCGATTCACATGGCGGTGACGCGCCCGCAGACGCAGCCCGGCTTGCTCGAGGCGTTCGCAAACGACCTCGACGAAGCCGTGCCCTACGCACTCGCGCACAAGGACGAGAAGCCGGCGACGGGCGCGGTGTACGGCGGCATCGAAGGCGGAATGACGTCGGAGGCCGACGAGTTCATCCGTTCGGTCATGGAAGACATGCTCGACAAACACCAAGGATTGCCGCGCCCTTAGGGAAACAACGTGTCGAGCGTCGGCCACGGTGGGCCGGCGCGCAACGCGTGGAGCAGATTCTGCAGGGCGCGCTCACGATTCGGCAGTTGATCGTTCGGTTCGAGGCGCCACGCCGCGACCATGGCGAGCACCAGCCAGCGGCAATCGCGGAGGAGTTGTTCGTCCACACTCGGATAGCACTGGCTGACGGCTTCGGGCACGTGCGCGAGATCGAACTCGACCGGCCCTCGGCAACAGCTTTCGAGGTCGACGAAACGCACCCCATCGTGCGTGACGAGAAGGTTGCCAGGATGGGGCTCACCGTGGAGCAGCTGTTCGGTCGGGCTGCGCGCCGCGATCGTTCGGCTGGCGTTGTGCAACACCTCGCCGATCAGTTCATGGTCGCGGTCGCCGACGTTCGCGACGATCGCTTGGGCTTCGGCGACTCGATCGGTGAAGTGCGGCGACGCGAGATCGACCTTCCGCATGCCAGCGTGCAGGCGAGCGAGCGCGTCTGCGTAGTCGGGCGGCGCGGTCTCAACGGTTGCGGTTTCGTAATACGTCCAGAACGTCATCGCGAAGCCATCGCGCTCGTAGACCCGCGCGGGCACTCGTGGTTCGAGCCCCGCGATCGGCGCTTCGACGTCGGCAAGCCGCGTCGCGAGCCCGACTTCGAACTGAGCGACTTCTTCGCCGATGCGCGCGACCCGTGCGAACACGTCGGCCGGTAACACGCGCAGCGCCAGCTTGTTCGAGTTCCAAAGCACGGTCGCGTCGTCGACAGTCAGCCCAAGTGCCGAAACGACCGCCACCGCCGCTGCCTGCGCACGCGCGATCTCGGCCGGTTGCATCCGGCGAAGGTTACGACCAGCCGACTTTCGCTTCGTCGAAACGGAGACGCCGCGCCGCGATCGCGGCGAACAGCACGCTCATGGCGCCCAACACCGCGGTCGGCAACAAGACGGCGCCGAACGCGCCGTGTTCCAGCACGACCGAGTGCATGCCGCGCATCGCCCAGTACGTCGGCGTGATCGGTCCGATCGGTTTCGCCCACGCCGGCAACAGCGCAAACGGCACGTACGCACCACCGAGGGCGCCGAACAACACCATCCCCGTAAACGCGAACGCGTTGGCCTGTTGCGCGGTGCGAGCAAGCGCGGTGACGCATACGCCGAGCATGACGAGGCACAGCGCGAACACCACAATCAACGGCGCGAGCGCAAGCGCGCTGCCGTTCACTTGCATGTGGAAGATCAGCACCCCGCCGATGAGCAGCAGTACGAGCTGCGCGACCACCAGCACGGCGCGCGGGATCGCTTTGCCCGCCACGATCTCGAACGACGTCGCTGAGCTCGCGCGCACCCGGTCCCAGGTCTGCCACGCGTGTTCTCCAAAAAACGAGAAGACAACGAGCGACACGACGAAGAACGCCGCCATCACGGCCTGGCCCGGCACAACGTGATCGGCACCGTTCGCATGCACGAAACCGAGCTGTTGCAGCGCGGGCTTGAACGCCGGCGCAAGGAACGCAATCGAGATCACGGGAAACACGAGCATGACCATGACGGGCGTGAGATCGCGGCGAATGAGGCGCGCCTCGTGCGCGACGATCACGCCGACCCGGCGCATGTTCACGCGGCCACCTCCGTCGTCGGGGCGTAGCGCCGGCCGGTTACCGCGAGGAACACGGATTCGAGGTTCGGCCGCAGTATTTCGACGTTGCGCAAGCCTGCGGCTTCACCGAGGGTCGGCAGCACCCGGGCTGCGGTGGCCGCCGGATCGTCGGCCGGAATCGTGACCGACGTCCCGACGACCACTGCTCCGGGGAGATGTACAACGCGCTCGGGCACGGCCCGCTCGAACGAGAGCTGGAGTGCACTCGTTCCGTGCTGCGCGATCAGTCGGCGCAGCGAACCGGAAGCAATGACGCGTCCGTGATCGATGAACGTCACGTCGGCTTCCAGTTCTTCGATCTCGTGCAAGTAGTGCGTCGAATAGACAACGGCCGAACCTTGCGCGGCGAGGTCGCGGACGAGGTCGAGCAAGTGGGAGCGCGTGGTGACGTCGGCGCCGGTGGTCGGTTCGTCGAGCAGCACCAGCCGCGGTTCGTGTAACAGAGCGATCGCGGCATGCAGCCGCCGGCGTTCGCCACCTGAGAGCGTCTGCGCAGTACGCGCCATCAGCGAGTCGAGCAACAGCGTCGACGCGATCTCGTCAATTCGTGCGCGCTGCTGTTTCGCGCGCAAGCCCGCGAGTCCCGCGAAGTATCGGAGGTTGTCGCGCACGGTCAGCGTGATGTACACGCCGGTCTCTTGCGGCGCGAGCCCGATGAGGGCGCGCGCCCGTTGCGGCTCCCGGAACGCATCGACGCCACACACGTGCACCGACCCGGCGTCCGGCCGCCGGAGCCCGGCGACAATCGAAACGAGCGTTGTCTTGCCCGCGCCGTTCGGACCGAGCAGACCGACGATGGCGCCCGGCGCAACGGTGAGGTCGACGCCGGCCAGCGCCTCGTTGTCGCCGTAGCGCTTGCGCACGCCCCGGATCGCCAGTGCCGGCGCTACGCTCGGGTCCGTGAGATGCTCATCACCCTGTTGCATACTCGTGAGTATCGCGTCGACCGGACGGTATGACAAGCCCCTGGACCAGGACATATGAGTTTCGAGCCGCTCACACCGGACCGCCGCCGGGCCATGACCCGCCAGCACCTGCTCGATGCGGCGGCGATCGTCTTCGCCAAGCGCGGCTTCCACGGGGCGACCATCGACGAGATCGCGTCCTACGCGGGCTTCACCAAAGGCGCGGTCTATTCGAACTTCAAGAACAAGGACGACCTCTTTCTCGCGCTGCTCGATCAGCGCGTCTCCCGCGAACACGCGTTGATGTCGGAGGCGCTCGAGCGGGCACCCGACGAGGACTCCACACCTATCGCAGAGGTCGAGCAACGGCTGCAGCTCGGCTCGGCGTATTGGGACGACGACTTCACGACGTTGTATCTCGAGTTCATTCTCTACGCGCGTCGTAATCCGGAAGCGCGGGAAAAGCTCGTTGCGCAATTCCATCGCGAAGTCGCGGCGGAAGAAGCGTTGATCCGCGACGAGTACGCAGTCGCCGGCAACACGCCGCCGTATCCGTTGCAGCCGCTCGCCGCGGTGACGAGCTCGCTGTTCATCGGGCTACAGCTTCGCCGACTCATCGACGCCGATGCGGTCAACCAGGAAACCATCGACACCGCGCTCGAGATGCTGCTCGTCGCAATGTCGATCAACGATCCCATCGGGCACACGCAATCGCTCCAGCAAGTCTTCACCGAAGCCGAGCGCGTCATCGCCGGCGTACGTGAAGACCAACTCGACGATCCGACACCGTGCCCAGAGTGGAACGTGCGCGCGCTCCTCGCGCACATGATCGGTGTGGCCGACAACCTCGGCCGGCGAGCACGCAGCCGTGAACCGATCGACGTGAGCACCTACGAGCTGGAACCAAGGTTCCTGAACCAGTTCCGCCGCGTCGCGCGCAGCACGATGCTTGCATTTCAATCGCGACCGTTGACTGACGAAGTGCAGATGTTCGGTCGCCAGACCTTGGTGTCAACGTTGTTGCGGCTCAACGTGCTCGACACCGCGACCCACACGTGGGACCTCGCGCGCGCGACGGGCCAGGCTGAGGAACTCCCGGCCGATGTCGCGGAGTACGCGCGCAAGGCTGCCGAGCAGGAAGTCCCACTCGACAGCCGCATGCCGGAGATCTTCGGTCCGCCGGTCGAGGTCGGCGCCGACGCGACACCGACCGAGCGCCTCGTTGCGTACCTCGGCCGAACGCCGTAACTCAGCGTCGCAGCGCGGCGGGGAGACGTTCGCCGACGAACAACGCCCAACCCTTGCTGTGGTCGGCGGCGTGGGTCGACGGGATTTCGTGCCGCAACACGACGTGCGTGCCCTTGCCATGCGGCGTGAGCGTCACTTCCACGCGCGTTGATCCGGGGGCGAGCGGTTCGCCCGGCGCGTTTCCTTCCCAGCCGAACGTGAACACGAGCCGGTGCGGAGGATCGAGCTCCGTGAACTCGCCGCACATGGTCGGTCCTTCTTCCAACACCACGCGCATGGTTCCGCCGGGCGCGGCTTCGACCTCGGCTTCGACGCCCATCCATTCGGTGAGCAGCTTCGGATCAGTCCAGTAGTCCCACACGAGTTCGGGCGGCGCGTCGATGTCGACGGTCTGTTCGATCGTGGTGAGGTCAGCGGTTGTTTCGGTCACGGTTGCTCCGTTCGGCAGCGCGCTTCAAGCGCTTCAGGCGGTCGTTCCACATGTCGTCGAGAAAGCGACGCATTTCGTCCAAGCCCTCGAGCTCGGCGCGGTACAAGCGATGGTTGCCGTCGGCGCGGATGCTCACGAGGTTCGCGTCGCGCAACACGCGCAGATGTTGCGACACCGCGGGCCGGCTCATGTGCGGAAACTGCAACGCGAGATCGCCGGCCGATTGCTCCTCGTTGCGCACAAGCGTGAGAAGTGATCGCCGGGTGCTGTCGGACAAGGCGTACGCGACCCGGTCGATTCGCTCGGAGGGGGTTGTCATGGCAGCCGAAGGCATGTAAGTATCTTCTTACATAGATCGCCGCATCGCAAGGGAGAATTTCATGGAGCTCATCGACGCACTCGGGCAGTCGTTCGAACACGCGAACGCAATCGTCGGCAAGGTCAACAAGGATCAACTCGACGCTTCGACGCCGTGCCGCGAATGGGATCTGCGCACGCTGCTCGCGCACATGACCGGTGTGGTTGCGAACATGGGCAACGGCGCGAGCGGTGCCGAGCTCATTTCGATTCCCGACTACGAGCTCGAGCCCGACTTCGTCGCGCAGTTCCAGTCGGAGTCAGCGCGCACGCTCGACGCGTGGAAGGCGCACGGCCTCGACGGTGAGATCAACGTCGGACGGGGCGCCCGGCCCGCGGCGGTGATGCTGACGATCAATCTCCTCGACACGACGATGCATTCGTGGGATGTGGCGCGGGCGTCGAATCAGGACGCGCAGCTGCCGCCCGAACTTGCGACGACGGTGCTCGGACTCTGCGAGGGCTTCGTCACCGACGATCTGCGCGCGTCGGCCGGCTTCGATCCCGCCATCACGACGAAGAGCTCGAACCCAACCGACCAGCTCGCTGCGTTCCTCGGCCGCAAGCCCTGATCAGCCCGATGCGTCGCTCAGCCTCACTGAGCCAGGTTCTACGACGCATGGGCAAATGCGAGGAGTTGGGGCGCGAGTTGGGGCCAGCCGGAGAAAAGGCCGCCGTTTCCTTCACGCGCGGCCTCGCCCCGCTCCATCCACTCGCGGTCGGCCCACGGCGGTTCGACGAGTTGCGCGTTCGGCAACGCCGCGGCCAAACGCTCCGAGGTCGCGCGCGTGTGATGCGGATCGCTTTCGCCGCTCCGAAACACGAGCGTCGGAATGTCGAGCTGCGACAACTCGTCGTCGGTGATGCCCGGAACCGTTGATCCCGCGACCGGGCAGTACACGAGCATCCACTGTTCGAGGGTCGCGATGAATTCCCTCGGGTCCTGGCGCAGGAAGATCTCGCGGTTGCGCGGATTGCGCTCGAGCACCTCTGCCCATTCCGGCAGCTCGATCACGCCTTCCATGCCGTGTTGCCACGCGGCGCGGATCGACTCGCCGCAGTAGTGCGTCGCGAGCAGCATCAATCCGTAGACGCCGCCCGAGATCCACACCATCGCGAGCTTCGACGCGACATCACGGTGATGCGCCGCCGTCAGTAA
Source organism: uncultured Actinomycetes bacterium (assembly GCA_963841195.1). Lineage (GTDB taxonomy): Bacteria > Actinomycetota > Acidimicrobiia > IMCC26256 > PALSA-610 > CAWJBX01. The sequence continues at coordinate 162,612 of CAWJBX010000015.1, forward strand.
TGACACGCGCGAGCCGCCGGACCCACCCATGATCACGGCCGGCGCCATGTCGAGCGCGCGCAACAGGCCCGCGAGCTTGTCGGCCTGCATCGCCGACTCCGACGAACCCGTGAAACACACATCGGATTCGCCCGTGTTCGGACGGTCCCAAATCAGCACGCGCTGACCCTGCGCCGCGAGCGCTTGTGCGAGCTCACGAAGACCGGGCGTGTCCTTGCTGAACCGGCCGCCGGGCGTCAGCGCCCACGCCGGGCCCGCGTCGCCGACGATTTCGTAGGCGATGCGGGTGCCGTCAACGTCGATCGTCGCCATGAACGAAACTGTATCGATGATCGTACGATGACGGCATGCCCGATGTTGTCGCGACGGGAGCACTGGATCGACGGCAAGCCGGACCTCGGAACCTCGAACCGGCGCGGCGACGTGTTCAATCCTGCGACCGGGCAACGGACCAAAGAGGTCGCGTTCGCGTCCGCCGCCGACGTCGACACCGCGGTTGCGGCGGCGCGCGCCGCCTTCGGCCCGTGGCACCAGAGCTCTCTCGCCGAACGCGCCCGGATCCTCTTCAACTTCCGCGAGCTCGTCCACAACGGTGCCAACGAACTCGCGTCGATCATCACCGAAGAACACGGCAAGGTGTTGAACGACGCAGCCGGCGAGGTCGCGCGGGGCCTCGAGGTTGTCGAGTTCGCGTGCGGCATCCCGCAGTTGCTCAAGGGCGGCTTTTCGGAGAGCGCGTCGAACAAGGTCGACGTGTATTCGATCCGCCAGCCGCTCGGACCGGTCGCAATCATCAGCCCGTTCAACTTCCCGGCGATGGTGCCGTGCTGGTTCTTCCCGATCGCGATCGCGTGCGGCAACACTGTCGTGTTGAAGCCGAGCGAAAAAGATCCGAGCGCGGCGAACTGGCTCGCGCAGCGCTGGCAAGAAGCAGGGCTCCCTGACGGTGTGTTCAACGTCGTGCACGGCGACAAAGAAGCGGTCGACCGGCTGCTCGTACATCCCGACGTCAAAGCGGTGTCGTTCGTCGGCTCCACACCGATCGCGCGCTACGTCTACGAGAACGCAACCCAAACCGGGAAGCGCGTGCAAGCGCTCGGCGGCGCCAAGAACCACATGGTCGTGCTGCCCGATGCCGACGTCGATCTCGCGGCCGACGCGGCCGTCAACGCGGGGTTCGGTTCGGCGGGCGAACGGTGCATGGCGATCTCGGTTGTCGTCGCGGTCGGCGATATCGGTGATCAACTCGTCGACAAGATCAGTGAACGCGTCAGCGGATTGACCACCGGCGACGGTCGCAACGGGGCCGACATGGGACCGCTCGTCACGCAGGCACACCGCGACAAAGTGAGCACGTACATCGACGAAGGTGTGGCCGCGGGCGCGCGGCTCGTTGTCGACGGTCGGAGCGGCCCCTTCAAAGGCGACGAGGCCGGGTTCTGGCTCGGGCCCACCCTGTTCGATCGCGTCACACCGAGCATGGCGATCTACACCGACGAGATCTTCGGGCCCGTGCTCAGTGTGGTGCGCGCCGACAGCTACGACGAGGCGCTCGCCCTGGTCAACAGCAATCCGTGGGGCAACGGGACGGCGATCTTCACGAACGACGGGGGCGCGGCCCGGCGGTTTCAGAACGAAGTCGAGGTCGGCATGGTCGGTATCAACGTGCCGATACCGGTACCAGTGGCGTACTACTCGTTCGGTGGTTGGAAGAATTCACTTTTCGGCGACACGCACGCCTACGGCGTCGAAGGTGTGAACTTCTTCACCCGTGGCAAAGTAGTAACGAGTCGTTGGCTCGATCCGAGCCACGGCGGCGTGAACCTCGGGTTCCCGCGTAACGAGTAAGGGGACGGACATGGCGCTTCCGAACGTCAGGGTCATCGACGCCGACACCCACATGACGGAGCAGCACGACTTGTGGACGAGTCGCGCGCCCGCGAAATACAAGGACCGAGTCCCGCAAGTCGCGCGCCTCGACGGCATCGCGTGTTGGTGTGTCGACGGCACGATCATGGGCCGCGCCGGCGCGGGCGGTGTTGTCGACGTCAACGGCAACAAGGGTCGTTCGTTCGAAGGCCTGTACGAGTGGGAGCAAGAGCACGGCCACATCGCGTCGTACGACCCCGACGCGCGCATCAAACTCCTCGACGAAATCGGCATCTGGGGCCAGATTGTGTTCCCCGGTGTCGTCGGCCTCGGCGGACAAGGCCTGGCGAGCATCGTCGAAGACATCGAGCTTCGTACCGTGTGCCTCGAAATCTTCAACGACGCGAGCGCGGAGATCCAAGCAAACTCCGGAAACCGGCTGATGCCGATGGGCTTGTTGCCGGCGTGGGACATCGACGCGTGTGCCCGCGAAGTCGAACGCATCGGCGCGCTCGGATTGCGAGGCGTGAACCTCACGAGTGATCCGCAAGATCTCGGTTCGCCCGATCTTGCTTCACCCGCGTGGGATCCCGTGTGGGAGCGGTGCGCCAGCCTCGGCTTGCCCGTGCACTTCCACATCGGAGCGAGCCTCACGACGATGAACTACTTCGGCACGTATCCCTGGGACAGTCACGACGACGACACCAAGCTCGCGATCGGTGGCACGTTGTTGTTCATCGGCAACGCGCGCGTTGTCGTCAACATCATTTGCTCGGGGATGCTCGACCGCTATCCCGAGTTGAAGTTCGTGTCGGTTGAAAGCGGCGCCGGATGGGTGCCGTTCATCTGCGAAGCGCTCGACTACGAGTTGTCGGAGAACGCGACGCAGAAGAAGGCTCGCATGCCGCTGACGCCGAAGGAATACTTCCAGCGCAACATCTACGCGACGATGTGGTTCGAGCACACGAACATCGCGCAGGTCGTCGCCGCGGTCGGTGAAGACAACATCATGTTCGAGACCGACTTCCCGCATCCCACGTGTTTGTACCCGGCGCCGTTGAAGACCGCCGAGCAGAACATGGACGGATTGAGCGAAACGGCGAAGCGCAAGATTCTCGGCGAGAACGCGGCGAAGCTCTACCGCCTATAACTCCGTCGTCTCGTACGGCGTCATGTCGATACCCGCGTAGCGAGCCGCAGTGTCGCGCAGGGTCTGCTCGTTCCAATAGGGATCCCCTGGCCGCGGCCAGCCGAAGAGATCTCGTTCCCGCACCGAGCATTGCGGGATGAACTTCGCCCAGCGTTCGGGGGCGTCGCGCGGCCACGACCGTTTGCCCGCCCACGTCATCCCGCGCGGCTGGTAGTCGGCAAGCAGCGAGAAGCGTGACCGACCGGGCGCAGTGAAGTTCGAACCGCGGTGCAACACGTCGGTGCGATACGCGAGCAGCGAACCGGCCGGCCCGATCTGCGGGACTTCGGCGTCGGCAACTGAACCGAAGTCTCCGTACAACGGCGTGAACGGAATGGCACGGCTCGCTTCCAACGGGACGATGCGCGTCGGGCCGTCGACCTCGGTGACATCCGACAGGTAGATGAACGTCGTGAGTTGCTGGTACTCGCCGTCGGTACGCGGCACGACGAGTGAATGACTCCCGTAGTCGCGATGCAACGGCTGGTCGTAGTCGATCGCGCCGGCGAACTTCGCCCACAACTCGACCTTGTAGAGATGCAGTTCGGCCGTGCCGAGAACGCGCTCGGCAAAATCGACGAGATCGGGATGGATGGCAAGCCGGTTCAGCTCCCACGACGCGGTAGGGAAAGTCTTCGACACCGGCGAACTGGCTCGTCCCGTACTGCGCGTATGCGGCAGGGTCGGCGAAGTACTCGTCGGCGGTGGGGAAGTGCTTCGACAACGCGGCCTGCGCGGCCGCGAGCTCGTCGGCCGCAAGAAAGCCGGGGACGAGCACGAAGCCCTGCTCTCGGAGCTGGTCGACCGCGGCATCGGGAACGCGCACATGCGGAGCGTACGCGTACGCTGCCGACATGCGAGCGGTGCAGTTCGACATGGCCGATCCCGCGTTCCCAGCCTCGCTCGTCGAGCTACCGGAACCGGACCTTCCGAACGAAGCGTGGGCGCGCGTCGACGTCACGGTCGGCGGGATCTGCGGCAGCGACTTGCATCTGTTCGCACACAACACCGGCCCGTCGCCGACATTGATGGGTTTGGCGGGCGCGTTCCCGTTCGTCTTGGGTCACGAGACCGCCGGTGTCGTCGTCGAAGCGGGCACGGACTGCAACATGAAACCGGGCGCGCGCGTCGCGATCGACCCGTGCATCCCGTGCGCGCCGCGCGGTCTCGAGTTGTGCGCGAACTGCGCGCGCGGCTGGACGTCGTCGTGCCTCAATCTCGACAGCCGCGTGATCAGCGGAGGTCGTTCGCTCGGCTTCACCCAGAATCTTGGCGGCGGCTGGGCCGAGACCGTGCTCGCGCACAGTTCGATGTTGCACGCGGTTCCCGACGAGGTTCCTGATCGCGGTGCAAGCCTGTACGAACCGGTGTCGATCTCGGCGCACGGCATCTTGCGGGCACCGCCGAACGACGGCGATCCGGTCCTGATCGTCGGCGCCGGCATCATCGGTCTCGCGAGTCTGGCTGCGATCAAAGGCTTGTTCCCGAACAATCCCGTCACGGTGCTCGCGCGCCACGAACATCAGGCTGCGGCCGCACGCGCGTGCAACGCCGATCACGTCGTGATGTCGGCCGACAAGAGCGCGCACTTCGAAGCGCTCGGTGAGATCACAGGCGCGCGCGTCGTCGGTCGCAAAGCCGATCTCATGTTGATGGGCGGCTTTCCGTATGTCATCGAAGCCGTCGGCGCGCCGCAGTCGGTCACGGAATCGTTGCGGGCGGTCGCGCATCGCGGCACCGTGCTGTTGCTCGGCGCCGCGGGTGTCACCGAAGTCGATCTCACTCCGATTTGGTACAAGGAAGCCGCGCTCGTCGGTTCGATCGACCACACGATCGATGCCGGTTCCACACCCGGTCTGGCTGGTGGTGCGGGCGAGCACTCGGTGGATCGCGCCCTCGAAATTCTCGCGGCCGGGCTCCTGCCCGACTCGGCGGTCGTGACCCACGAGTTCGGCCTCGACGACTACCGAACCGCCGTGGAAACGGCAATCGACCGGGGCAACAGCCACGCCATCAAGGTGGTCTTCCGCCCCTAACGCCACCAACAGTTGGGGGGTTTGACCCTGACCTAACGAGCGCGCGCGGGAGTACCGTTCCCGCCATGGCGGACAGGCACGGGGAACGAACCCGCCACGATCCGGCTTGCGGAACTCGTCGCCGCTCTGTCGCTCGGCGTCGACTTGGGTTTCGGGCAGCCGATGGAACACGTGCTGCGCCAGTCGATCATCGCGTTGCAACTCGCCGAACGCATCGGCCTCGACGACCAGCAACGTTCGGTCGTGTACTACTCGTCGTTGCTCGTCAACGTCGGCTGTCACTCCGACGCGCACGAGCAAGCGAAGTGGTTCGGCGACGACATCGCAATGAAGTCGAACAAATACGACCGCAGCCTCGCCGGCGCAGTCGCAACCCTCAAACTGGTGGGCAGCGGGAACCCACCGTTACATCGTTTCCGCGTCGGGCTCGAGTTCGCGTTTTCGGGCGTGCGCGAGCTGAACGGCATGATCGAACGGCACAGCGCGATCGCCCGTCAGCTCGCGACCCAGCTCGGTCTGCCCGACGACGTGCAAGCGGCAGTCGGCAGTTCGTACGAACAGTGGGACGGGAAGGGCTGGCCCGGCGAACTGAGCGGATCCGACGTGCCGATCGCGGCGCGTCTCACGCAGCTTTCCGAATTCGTCGAAGTCGCGCATCGCGTCGGGGGCGTCGACGGCGCCAAGGCAGTCGCGAGCAAGCGTGCCGGTTCGCAATTCGATCCGGAGCTCGCGGCACTGTTGTGCCTCGATGCCGACGCGATCTTCGACACGCTCGACACCGCACCGACGTGGGACGCGGTGATCGCGGCCGAACCCGCGCTCACCGTTCGCTTGTCGGGCGACGCGTACGACAACGCGCTCGTCGCCGTTGCCGACTTCGTCGATCTGAAATCGCCGTACACGCTGGGCCACGCCCGCGCCGTCGCGAACCTCACCGAGGCAGCCGCCACCAAGCTCGGTCTCGACGCGAACAACGTCCGTACGTTGCGGCGTGCCGCCGTCGTGCACGATCTCGGACGGCTCGGTGTGTCGAACACGATCTGGGACAAGGCCGGTCCGCTGGGTGCGGGCGAGTGGGAACGGGTCCGAATGTATCCGTATCTCACCGAACGCATGCTGCATCAGTCGGAATCGCTCGCACCGTTGGGTGCCATCGCGGTGCAACATCGGGAGCGGCTCGACGGCTCCGGCTACCCACGCGGTCTCACCGGTGGCGCGATCTCGCAACCCGCGCGCATCCTCGGCGCGGTCGACGCGTACCAGTCGATGTGCGAGGTGCGCCCGTACCGACCTGCGCTGAGCCCGGAAGAAGCGGCGAGCGAGTTGCGCGGCGACGCGAAAGCGGGCCGCCTCGACGGCGACGTTGTCGAGGCTGTGCTCGCGGTTGCGGGCCACCGAACGACGAAACGGCGCGAAGGTCCCGCCGGGCTCACCGCGCGCGAAATCGACGTGCTGCGGCTGTTGGCGCGGGGAATGTCGAGCAAACAGATCGCGTCCGAACTTGTGATCTCACCGAAGACGGCCCGGAATCACATCGAACACATTTACGCCAAGATCGGCGCATCGAGTCGCGTCACGGCGAGCTTGTTCGCGATGCAACACGGATTGATTCCTGCCGAAGAATTTCAGCTCGACCTAACCCGTGAAACATGGGGCAAGCGCCTCATGCTCTCAACGGCACCGATCCGTACGTTCGGACCATGACACTTCGTGGCGCATGGTTCTCGCTCACGTACGACAAACAAATGCGAAAAGCCGAACGCGACGGCCTCGGTGCCGCCCGTCAGGCACTCCTCAGCGGTGCCAAGGGTGACGTCCTCGAAGTCGGAGCCGGAACGGGTGCCAGCTTCGAGTGCTACGGGCCGGATGTCACCTCACTGACTCTCACCGAGCCCGAACCCAAGCTTGTCCGCAAGCTCGAGCACAAGGCTGCTGCCGATCCGCGCGTCACGGTGCTCCGCGCACCAGCTGAAGACCTGCCGTTCGAGGCCGACATGTTCGACACAGTTGTCTCGTCGCTCGTCCTCTGCGGCGTGAGCGATCAGCCCCGAGCGCTGCGCGAATTGCGGCGCGTGTTGCGGCCGGGCGGTCGGCTGCTCTTCATGGAGCACGTTCGCTACGACGACGAGAAGCTCGCGGACAAACAAGACCGTATGAACAGCCTCAACCGGCTTGTCATGGGTTGCGACTGCAATCGGCCGACGCTTCGCACGATGGCCGAGGCCGGCTTCACCGTCGAGGGAGTCGAACACTCGGAGATTCCCCACGCGCCCATGTTCGTGCGTCCACTCGTGATCGGCACCGCCAACCGCTGAAAGGACCCTCCGATGCCCAAGATCTCCAAGGAAACCGCCGCCAACGTCCAAGACTTCGGAGCCGCGATCGATCGAACGGAAGACCTCGAGGGGTTCTCGTTTTCCTTCGTGTCGATCAAAGTGACGCACGACCTCGGACCGATCCTCGCGCAGCTGCCGAGCGGCGATTGCCAATGCCCGCACTGGGGCTACGTGTTCAAAGGCCGCATGACCGTTCGCTACGGCGACCGCGAGGAAGTGTGCGAAGCGGGAGACGCGTTTTACATGCCGCCGGGTCACGCTCCCGAGGCCGAAGCGGGAACCGAGATTTTGATGATCAGCCCCACGCCCGAGTTCGAAGAACTCCAAGCCGCGATCATGAACGCAATGCAAGGCTGAACGCGCAATGTGGTCGGGGCGCGAGCCCCGCTCGTGATTCAACTTTCCTTTGGTTGACATCGCGTTGTCTTCGTTGTGACCTCTTGCCAACGGTTAGCAACCAACAAGGGGTGGGCAATGCGCGGAACGGGCCCCGACTCGCACGCGTCGACTCGGGATCGCTCGATGCGATCCGTGCTCGTCGTCGTCTTCGCCGCGACGCTTGTCGTCCAGACGTTCGGTCCAATCGCGCACGCCGGCGCGCTGCCACGCGCGGTGGCCCCCGCGGCCAAGACTGTTGTGCGGCCGGACATCAACGCGGGCAACCCGTCGTGCCCGAACCCGCCGGCGAACACGTTCGCGGGCGGCACCGGTGCGTTTTATTCGAACCAGTTCGAAAGCAACTACGTCACCGCGCCGTACAGCGGTGCCGCCGACGTTCCGAACGGTCATTTCAAGAACATTTTCTTGTTCAACGGCGGCGGATCGTGGGACGCGCACATGGCATCGCTTCCCGCCGCGATGCGCGGGCCGACGCAAGAACAAATCGACACGCTGACCTCAGCGCTCGTTTGCAGCTCGTACTTCGACAACCTCACGCAATACAACATCAACCCGCCGACGTTCGACGGCGACGTCGCGACCGACCCATCGTGCGTGACCAACGCGATCAACGACGCCGTTTCGACGGGCAACGTCATCTCCTACGCGACGATGCGCAGCTTCGCGGCGTGCATCGTGAACAACGCGGGCGACAGCACGCCGCAGGTGAACATCTTCGTGGCGCCCGACACGAAGGCGTCGGCGTACGGCGAGGACACGATCGGCATGTGCACCGGCGGTACCAACACCGCCGCCTACCACGGTTGGGGCTTGAGCGTTCCCAACTTCACCGTCGAACCGACGAACTCCGACGGATCGCATCCGTGCAATCAGCCGGGCCCCCTCCTCGACTCCCTCTCGCACGAGATGGTCGAGACGCTCTCCGACCCCGGCGGCTTCGGTTGGTCGCACGCGTCCGGGCTTGCCCACGCCGACTTGGGCAAACAGCTCGACGAGGGTCAACTCGGAGACATCTGCAGCGGTGTCGGCGCGTTTCCCACGCCGGCCAACAACCCCGGTGCCTTGCCGTTCCCCGACACCGGGGGAATGACGGGCTTGTCGTACGCGCCCTATTGGTCGGACCAAGACAACGCGTGCGAACCGAAATCGATCATGAACGACACCTTGGTGTCGAACGTGAGCACCGGGAACCCGCTCGTCAGCATGAGCTCGACGACGCACAACTTCGACATACCTGTGCATCAGGTCAGTCCGCCGACCGGTGTAGTCGATGAGTGGGAACTCGACGTCGAAACCGGGCCCGACAACCTGAACTCGAGCTCCGCTGTCAACGCGATCCTCACGTTCAATGTCGGTGGAGTCTCGACGACCCTGCAGCAGAACTCGCTCAATCAAGGCGCGGAATGGGCGACGGATTCGCTCCACGAGGTCAATCTCGCGATCCCTGCGGGCCTGAGCATCAACGACGTCACCGACATCAAACTCAACACACAGTTCGGCGGCCCGTTCCCTGACACATGGGACGTGCAGGGCGTGATCCTGCAAGCCGACGTGCAGCCACCCGACAGCTGCACGGCCCCGCCGCAGCTGTTCGTCAATCCCGCGAACGAAACAACGAGCACTCAAGACGACGGCCATCCGGCGATCGCGCGCATGAAGGGTGGCGCCTCGCAGACGTTCGCGCTCCCGACAACGGCGATCTCCGGCGGGAACGCGAACCGCCTCGTCACTGGAATTTTGCTGACCGTTTCGACTGGTCAGGACGACCTGCGCGGCGGGAATCACGAAACCGATAACGCCAACGCGATGCTCACCACCTCGCGCGCGTCGGTTCCGTTCCCGAACATCAACCGCGATCAAGAACTGCCCAACGGCTCCACGCAACCGAAGAACGTCGACTTGTTGCAGTGGAACACCCTCCCGGCGCAGACAACCGCGCACGAGCTGACCGGCTTCGCGCTGCAAACGAACTTGCCGGGCGGGGCCGGCGGTGACAACTGGGACGTGGGCTCGGTCACCGTCATCGTGGAACTGGGCTGCATTGCAGGCTCGCCGCCGGCGACGCAGGCAACGACGTTGTTGAGTGTCGTGGGATCGTCAGTGCTCTTCGACGGCCACACGGGACTGTGCGAACTGCGCGGCGATTCGCACGACTGCTTCCAAACGGTCACTGTCCCGGCTGGTCTCAGCGCGTCGGACCCGATCGACTCGCTCACGGTCACGATCACGACCGGCGACGACAACTTGGAGGGTGGCGGCTTCCCCGAGAGCAACGCCAACGTCCTGCTCGCCGGCTTCACGCAACCATTCCCCGACGTCAACATGATGCAGGAATGGCGCAACGGTGAAACGCACACCGTGTTCCTTGCACCGATGCCGAGCTCACCGGTGACGCTCGGCGCCTTGAACAAGATCGACATCAACGCGAATTTCAGCGGCGGGAGCGGCGGCGACAACTGGGACGTCAAAGCGCTCACCGTCGACGCGGTCGTCACACCCGTCGGTGCGGCGTCGGCGCACGGCGCAAGCGCGGGGGTGAACACGACTGGCACCGCGGCGCATGCATCGTCGACGGAACCGTCGACAGCGTCGGCGGCGCCGGCCGCGCCCGCGGTCACGCCGCTCGTCATGGGACCCTCGCCGTGGCAGGTCGTACCGACGAGCAACAGCGCGGCGGGCGACAACGTGTTGAACGGTGTGACCTGTGCCGACCCCACGCATTGCTTCGCCGTCGGCTACTCGGGCGACAAGTACGGCGCCCGACAAGCCGCCATCGAATCGAGCAGCGGTGGCAACACGCCGTTCAACGCGATGACTCCGGCCGCACTCAGCGAGTCGTACAGCCAGCTCAACAGCGTGTCGTGCATTTCGACGACGAATTGTTACGCCGTCGGCTTCGACGGATCGGGTTCGCCCGAAGGTGATGCCGACGCCGGCACCAAGAAGGTGCTGATCGAAAACTGGAACGGCTCGACGTGGACGCTGACCCAAAGCGCGAATCCGGCCGGTGATGTCTCGAGCGAGTTGACCGGCGTGTCGTGCGTCGCGCCCACGCCCCAGACGGCGATGTGCATGGCGTCGGGGTATGCAACGTCGACCGGCGTCGCGCAAACCCTCACGATGCGCTGGTTGCCGGCGACCGGCTGGCTCGTCGTCGGAAGCCCGAATGCCGACACCGGCAACAACTTGCTGAACGGCGTCTCGTGCACTTCGTCGTCGCAGTGCGCGGCCGTCGGATACTCCGACGGCAGCGGTTTCGCCCAGACGCTGACGGAGTCGTACAACGGAACGTCCTGGACCATCGTGACGAGCGGCAACGCGGGCACGCAGGGGAACGTCTTCGACGGCATGGGCAACAACTATCTCTCTTCCGTCTCGTGCTCGAGCGCGACGAACTGCGTCGCGGTCGGCGGGACCGTCAACGCCAATCGCATTTCGCAAACGCTCACCGAAACCTTGCAGAACGGTGGTGTCGGCGGACAGCCGCAATGGGAGCCCGTACCGGCACCGAACCCGAGTCAGAGCGGCAACCTGTTGTTCGGCGTGTCATGTACGACGCCGACGGACTGCAAAGCGGTCGGTGTGCAATGGAACGGCGACGTCGACAACACGTTGAACGAGAACTTCGACGGAACATCGTGGTTCGTGACGCCGACACCGAGCCCCGGCCCGGAGCGCAACTTCTTACTCGGCGACGAATGCGTGAACCCGGTTTCGTGCCTCGCGGTCGGCGACTTCGTCAATCCTGCGAACGTGAAGCAGACGCTCGCGTTGAACCTCGTCGCGACTGCGCCCGACGCGCCCACCAACCCAACGGCGACATCGGGGAACGGGCAAGCGCAGGTTTCGTTCACGGCACCCGTCAACAACGGCGGGTTCAACGTCACCGGCTACGTGATCACGCCGTTCATCGGCTTCGTTGCGCAACCGTCCGTGACCTTCAACTCGCCCGCGACGACTGAGACCGTCACGGGTTTGACGAACGGCCAGAAGTACGGCTTCAAAGTCGCGGCCAAGAACTTCGTCGGAACCGGCGCGCAATCGACGTTGTCAACGCCGATTGCAATCGGTCTGCCGACCGCGCCGAGCGCCGTGATCGCGACACCCGGAAACGCTGCCGCGACCGTGACGTGGACGGTGCCGACCTCCGACAACGGTTCACCGATCACCGGCTACGTCGTGACGCCGTTCATCGGGTTCAACGCGCAACTGCCGGTCACGTTCAACACGCCTGCGACCACCGAGATCGTCAGTTCGTTGACGAACGCGACGAAGTACGCCTTCAAGGTCGCCGCCATCAACGCGAGCGGCACCGGTCCGCAATCGACGTTGTCGGCCTCGATCATTGTGGGATCACCGACCGCACCGACCAACGCGCACGCGACGGCCGGGACCGGGAAAGCAACCGTCACATGGAACGCGCCGGCTTCGGGCAACGGCGCACCGATCACCGGTTATGTGATCACGCCGATCCTCAACGGTGTCGCCGAGCCGCCCAAGACGTACAGCTCGACCGCGCTCAGCGAAGTCGTGACCGGACTTCAGAAGGGCCAGAGCTACACGTTCGAAGTCGCCGGCGTGAATACGCGCGGGACGGGCGTCAACTCAACGCAGTCGAACTCGATCAAACCGAAGTAGCGAGTCGGGAGAACCTCACGACGTCGAAGGTTCGAGCTCCGGTCCCGGCGTGTCGTCGGGATCGGAGTCTTCGACGTTCTCGCTCGCGATCGCCTGCTCCCAGCGCTCCGACTCCGACGGAATGTTGGGAACAAGAAGCGAGATCGCTGCACCGGCAGTGACGACAACGCCCGCGAAGGCGACGGCGGGTTTCGCGGCCGCGACCACGCTGTTCGAAACCGCCTCGCTGATCGCAGGGGCGAACGGAGAGTTGGCGGTGCCTGGTGGCGCCCCCCCGCCGACACCGTTGCTCACGCCTTTCACGACTTGTTCGCGCACGGCGACGGGCAGTCCCGGAACTTTTGCAAGGTCGTGTGCGACGTGCGTACGCGCTTGCGCGACGAAGATCGCACCGATGATCGCGATGCCGAGCGCGGTGCCAACCTGACGCACCATGCCTGCGGCGCCGCTTGCCGATCCGGCCTTGGCCGGTGGGATGTCGCTCAGCACGACGTTGGTCAGCTGGCTCGTGGCGAAACCGATGCCGATGCCGTGCAAGATCAGGCCCGGCAGCAGCTGCCAGAACGTCGTCGACGTCGAAAACGCCACCACGTACAACCAGATACCGAGCGCTTCGAACACGAGGCCGACGGTGATCACGTACTTCGGACCGTGTTGGCGGCTGAACTGACCGCCGACCCAGCCACCGAAGAATGCCATTGCGCCCGCGGGCAACAACCACGTTCCGCTCTTTACCGCCGACAGGTGCAAGCCCGCCTGCAAGAAAATCGGCAACACGAAGAACGCGCCGAACTCGCCCATCGCGAGCACGATCGTGTTGATGAGGCCGTAACGGAAGCCCTTGTGTACGAGGTCGGTGAAGTCGAACACAACTGGTTTCGATTCCCGCACCCGGCGCATCTCGATGAACACGAACAATCCGAGGACGATGACTGCGATGGCGAGGGAGAAGGGAACGATCGACGCCGAATGCACCGGCCATTTCCATCCGCCGAGTGACTGGTCACCGATCGGTTTCCACCAGCCGTAGCGGCCGGCTTCGATGATGCCGAACACCAACGCCAGCAATCCGATCGTGACCGCGACGACGCCGGGTGGGTCGATGCCTTTGGCATGTTCGTCGCGCGATTCGCGGACGTAGAAGATGCCGGCGATGATCGCGGCGGGCGCGATCACGACGTTGATACGGAACGCCCAACGCCACGAGTAGTACGTCGTGAGGATGCCGCCGATCCACGGGCCGAGCGCGCCCGCGCCGCCGGCGACTGAACCCCACACCGCGAACGCAACGCCGCGCTCGCGTCCTTGGAACGTCGCCGACAAAATCGAAAGCGTCGCGGGCAGCATCATCGCGGCACCGATGCCTTCGATCAGCGACTCGCCGATGAAGAGTTGCTGCACGTTCTGCGAAAGCGACGCGATCAACGAACCGACCGCGAACAGCGTCGCCCCGATGAAGAACATCTTGCGACGACCGACAATGTCGCCGAGCCGGCCGAACGTGATCAGCAGCGACGCGAAGATCAGCGAGTACCCCGAGATCACCCACTGCATCGACGAGACGGTCGTGTGGAACTCACGGATGATCGTCGGTACTGCGACGTTGAGGATCGTGTTGTCGAGCACGATGATGAACAAGGTGCTCGAGAGGATGACCAGTGCGATCCAGCGCTTCTGGTCCGACGGCGCGGCCGTGGCGTTCCAATTCATTTGGACACCGATCGTGGGGGGATCAGGGGCGACGGACATTGTCGCACTCGGTCTCCGGTTACCCGGCCCCGGCGCGCACAAACTTTCCGGAGTGAGTGCGTTTCGCCTTTTCGTGGCGTACATTCCGGCTATGACCCAGACTGGCGCGGAGTCAGGTATTTCCGTCACGACGAAGTTCCGCCCCTTGGCGTTCCTTCTCTATTTCTTCAAACCGAAGATGCACATCGACGACGGTTACGCCATCGACCAGTCGTGGGGCACGTACTTCTTTCCGGTCACGCCCGGTCGGCACAAGGTTCGCTGCTACGTGCCGTATCTCTTCTACCGCACGATGGGCGACAACAGCGTCGAGGTCGACGTTGCACCCGGGCAGGTCGTCGACGTGCGTTGGCACGCGCCCTGGCTCGCGTTCATCAAAGGCAAGTTCGACGTGAGCGCGCCGAGAGCCGCGACTCCTGCCGACACCGCGGCCGCGTTCACTCCACCGGCGAGCACGATGCCGGCCGGCTGGTTCCCCGATCCGCATCGCCGCCACGAACTCCGGTACTGGAACGGAAGCGCGTGGACCGACGACGTCTCCGACGGCGGGGCAACCGCCAAGGACGCGATGTAGAGCGGAGGGACAGGGATTCGAACCCTGGGTGCTTGCGCACAACGGTTTTCAAGACCGCCCCGTTCGGCCGCTCCGGCATCCCTCCGTTTGCCAGCGTAGGGCAGCGTTTGGACGGTTGTCGTCGCATAGCGACGGAAAGCGTCCAAACGCGAGGAGTTAGCGCGCGGAGACGTGGTCGAAGCCGGTGAACGGCCGCAACACTTCGGGCACGACGAATGAGCCGTCGGTCTGTTGCCCGTGCTCGAACAGGAACACAAGCGTGCGACTGATCGCGCACGCGGTTCCGTTCAGCGTGTGCACGAGGCGCGAACCGCTTTCACCTTTGACGCGCGCGCCGAGCCGGCGCGCGGAGTAGTCGGTGTAGTTCGAGCACGACGTCAACTCGCGATAGCGGCCTTCCGACGGCAACCAGCCTTCGATGTCGAACTTCTTCGCGGCGGCCGGCCCGAGGTCGCCGGCCGCGATGTTCACCACTCGGTACGGAATTCCGAGCCCGCTGATGACCTCTTCTTCGATCGCGAGGATGTTGCCGAGTTCGTCGTAACTCGTGTCGGGATCGGCGTACGAGAACATCTCGACCTTGTCGAACTGATGCACGCGAAAGATGCCGCGCGTGTCTTTGCCGTACGTCCCGGCTTCGCGCCGAAAACACGTCGAAACACCGGCGTACCGCGCAGGCAGTTCGTCGGGCGTGAACGTGTCGCCCCGCCGCAAGGCCGACAACGCAACTTCGCTCGTACCGAGCAAGAAGAGTTCGTCTTCGTCGACTTCATATACCTGGTTGCGATCGGTCGGGAAGAAGCCCGCTTCGACCATCGTGCGTTCACGAACCAACGCGGGCGTGATCACCGGTACAAAGTCGTGCTTCACAATGATCGACATCGCGTAGTTCACGAGCGCGAGTTCGAGCAGTGCGGCTTCGCGTGTGATGTAGGCGAAGCGCGAACCGCTGGCTTCGGCGGCGCGCGCGGTGTCGACCCAGCCCATCTGTTCCGCGTAGGCGGCGTGGTCGAGCGGCGGGGCCGGCACTTCGGCCCCGATCGTCTTCACGACGTCGCCTTCGTCTTCGCCGCCGTCGGGCACGGATGCGTCGGCCGGATTCGGGAGTTGGAGCGCGACTTCGCGTAACGCCTCGTCGACGCCGGTCAGCTGGCCTTCGAGCATCGACAGTTCGAGCTTCAGCTCGCCCGCCTCCACGATCTTCTGCTGCCGTTCTTCGGGCTTGGCGCGACCGATCTCTTTCGACGCCGCGTTCTGGCGGGCGCGCAGATCTTCGACGCTGCGCACCAGTTCGCGATGCGTTTTGTCGAGCTCGAGCACGCCTTTGATCAAGCCCTCGCGCACCCGTTTGCGTTCGATGCCGCGTCGGTATTCTTCTTCGTCGCGCAGCCGCTTGAGATCGATCATGCGTCACTCTCGCGGATCTGGGCGCGCAAACCTTCGACCCACGTCGCCGCGTGCTTCCACGCCCGGCCCGCAGCGCGCCGACGTTCGACGCCCGCTTCGAGCGGACCGCCAACTGGATACGAACCGAGGAACTTCACGTCGCCCTGCTTCGCGGAAAGGTTGCGCAACGCGTCGGCGATCACTTCGTCGGCGACATGACCTTCACAGTCGATGAAGAAGCAGTAGTCGCCGAGCCCGCGCTTGGTCGGCCGCGACTCGAGCTTCGTCAGGTTGACGGCGCGCGCCGCGAACTCTTGCAGAATGCCGAGCAACGAGCCCGGGCGGTCCTTCTGCTGGAAGCACACGACGGAGGTCTTGTCGTGACCCGTCGGCGCCGGGATGCCCGTGCCCACCAACACGAACCGCGTTTGGTTCTCGGGGTGGTCTTCGATGTCGGTTGCGAGCACTTCGAGGCCGTAGAGCTGCGCCGCCAGCGCGTTGCAGATCGCTGCCGTGTCGCCCCGCTTGGAACGCGAGACTTCGCGCGCGGCATCGGAAGTGGAAGTAGATGCCCGCTGTTCGGCCTGCGGGAGCTTCTTCGTCAGCCAACCGCGGCACTGCGCGAGCGCGTGCGGGAACGAAACGACGGTTTTGAGCTCGCCAAGCGCGACGCCCGGCCGCGCGCACAAGTTCAGCGAGACGGGGAGGTCGATCTCGCGCTGGATCAAGAGATCGCTGTCGAACGCGAGCGTGTCGAGCGTGACCGACACCGATCCCTCGATCATGTTCTCGATCGGAACCACGCCGCCGTCGGCCTCACCGCGTTCGACGGCGGCGATGACGTCGGGCACCGAGGCGAACGCGACCCGCTCCGCGTCCGCGAGGTCGGACTGGCTGAGGAGTGCTTCTTCGGTGAATGTCCCGGCCGGACCGAAATAGGCGGTACGCAAGACCCAAATTCTAAACGACGGTGCGAATCGACCCGTCGGTGACGTCGAGGACGAGGCCCCGGACGTCGTCCCGGTACGGGAGCCACGCGCACTTCCGGACTCGGTCGACCTGCTCCCGCACGTGCTCGTCGATGTCGTGGAAGGCACCGAACGCGAACGGCGGCTTCTCGCCGGTCTCGGCCTCGAGCTCGGCCGCGAGCACGTCGTCGTGGATCTTGCGCAGACCACAGTCGGTGTGCGCCATGACGACAACCGACCGGGTCTCGAGCAGGCGCTGGGAGAGGACGAGCGAACGCAACATGTCGTCGGTCACTACCGCGCCGCCGTTGCGGAGCACGTGCGCGTCGCCCAGTTCGAAGCCGAGCGCGTGCTGCGGATCGATGCGGGCGTCCATGCACGTGACGATCGCCAGGTGCTGTCGGGGAATCGACGTCGGAGTCGGCATAACTATTGGGTCGACTCCACGCTCTGCTCCCTCCGGTCGCTCCGCTGCGCCCGCTTGTCTAGTCCGCCGACCCCCCGCTCCGCTCCCTGCGGTCGCGGCGCTGTCGTCTCCATATGTGTAAAGGCTACGGGCGAGATATGTTGGCCGTCTTACCGCAGGTCACAGCAGGAGGACGCCCATGCGGGCAGCAATGTTCACCGAAACCGGAGCGCCGCTCACGATCGAGAACGTGGAGCCGACCCCGCCCGGCCCCCGCGACGTCCTCGTCCAGCTCGGGGCCAGCGGCGTCTGCCACTCCGACCTCTCGCTCAAGAACGGCTACGTCGGCATCATGCCCGGCACCATCCTCGGCCACGAGGGCGCGGGCACGGTCGTCGAGGTCGGCAAGGAAGTCACGAAGGTGAAGCCGGGCGACCGCATCGTCGCCGCGTTCATCCCCGCGTGCGGCGAGTGCTGGTTCTGCTTGCACGACCAGTCGCACCTCTGCGACGTCGAGATGGCCGTCATGATGAGCATGCGCGGCAACCGTCCCGACGGCAGCCAGTACATGGCGATGACCGGCCTCGGCACGTTCGCGGAAGCGATGACGTGCGACGAGCGTTCGATCGTGAAGATCGACTCGAGCGTTCCCGACGAACAGCTCGCGCTGATCGGCTGCGGCGTCACCACCGGTGTGGGCGCGGCGTTGAACACTGCCGAGGTCCAGCCGGGCACGACGGTCGCGGTCATCGGTTGCGGCGGCGTCGGCCAGTCGGTCATTCAAGGCGCGCGCATCGCCGGCGCGGCCCGCATCATCGCCGTCGACCCGGTCGAGATGAAGCGCAAGACCGCCGAGCAGAACGGCGCCACCGACTTCGTCGACCCGAGCCAGGGCGACCCGGTCGCGCAAGTGCAACAGCTCACGAGTGGCCGCGGCGTCGACTACGCGTTCGAGGTCATCGGCCTGCCCGAGACAACGCTCCAGGCGTACAACATGATCCGCAAAGGCGGCACCGCCGTCATGGTCGGCATGACGCGTGCCGAAGCAACACTCACGATCCCGACCTTCGACCTCTTCTTCAACGAGAAGACGTTGAAGGGTTGCAAGTACGGATCGGGCCAGGTGCGCCGCGACTTCCAGCGCTTCGCCGACCTCATCGAGACCGGTCGCCTCGACACCAAGGACATGGTGTCGCAGACCATCAAGCTCGACGACGTCAACGACGCGTTCACGGCAATGGAAAAGGGTGAAGTCATTCGCTCGGTCATCACCACGTTCTGACGTTTCGTGTGGCCCGGCAAGTGGGCTGCCGAGCAGCCTGAGCACCTCGCGTATGTGATGGCCTCCTCCGGGGAGGCCGTCACGTATGCGCGATTGAACGACCGTTCGAACCAGCTCGCGCAGATGTTCTGGGACGCGGGCTTGAGGTTCGGCGACCACATCGCAGTGTTGATGGAGAACCGGGTCGAGTACTTCGAACCGTGTTGGGCCGCGCAACGCTCGGGCCTGTTCTTCACGTGCATCAACTCGCACTTCAACGCCGACGAGGTTGCGTACATCCTCGACGACTGCGACGCGCAGGTGCTCGTCGTCAGCTCGACGTTGCGCGAAGTTGCCGAACAACTCGTCGACAAGATGCCGAACGTCAAGGTCCGCTTGGTCGTCGGTGATCCGGTCGACGGTTACGAGCCCTACGAAGAAGCGATCGCGCGGTACCCGGCCGAGCCGCTGGAAGAAGAGCTCGAAGGCACGCGCATGCTCTATTCGAGCGGAACAACCGGCCGCCCGAAAGGCGTGAAGTACAAGATCAAGCGCCAGCTCATCGGCGAATTACCCGCCGAGATGGGCATGATGACGCACATCTGGCACATGGACCAGAACGCGATCTACCTGTCGCCCGCGCCGCTGTATCACTCGGCGCCCTTGTTCTATTCGATGAGCACGATGCGGCTCGGCGGCACCGCGATCATCATGGAACACTTCGATCCCGAGTTCGCGCTCGAGTGCATCGAGAAGTACCACGTCACCCACTCGCAATGGGTGCCGACGATGTTCGTGCGCATGCTGAAGCTGCCCGACGACGACGCGCGCGAAGTACGACGTGTCGTCGCAGAAAGTCGTGTTGCACGCGGCCGCGCCGTGCTCGGTCGAAACCAAGCGCAAGATGATCGACTGGTTCGGTCCGATCATCGACGAGTACTACGCCGCGACCGAAGGCACCGGCGCGACGTACATCAACTCGGCCGATTGGCTCGCGCACCCCGGTTCAGTCGGGAAATCGATGTTGGCGCCGATTCATATCCTCGACGAGGACGGCAACGAGCAACCCATCGGCGACGTCGGCACCGTTTGGTTCGAAGCTCCGCCCGGCCGGCCCGGCTTCGAGTACCACAAGGACGAGCAAAAGACGCGCGACTCGTTCAACGATCGCGGCTGGTCGACCGTCGGCGATATGGGTTACCTCGACGGCGAGGGTTACCTGTATCTCACCGACCGGCGCACGTTCATGATCGTTTCGGGCGGCGTGAACATCTATCCGCAAGAAGCCGAGAATCTGCTGATCGACCATCCGAAGGTGTACGACGTCGCAGTGTTCGGCATTCCCGATCCCGAAATGGGCGAACGCGTGCACGCGGTTGTGCAACCGGTCGAATGGTCGGAAGCCGGTCCGGAGCTCGAACGAGAACTGCTCGCGTACTGCCGCGCCAACCTCTCGCACTACAAGTGCCCAAAGGCCGTCGACTTCGACCGCGAACTTCCGCGCGAGCAGACCGGCAAGCTCTACAAGCGCCTGCTGCGCGATCGCTACTGGGGCGACAAGACTTCGCGGATCGTCTAACGCCGTGGAGCTGCTCGCTTCGGGCCGCGACGGCGACATCTACGCGATCGCACCCGGGCTCGTGCTCCGCAAGACACGCGACGGCCGTTCGATCGCGCACGAAGCGCGGATCATGCGATACGTGGCCGAGCACGGCTACCCGGTTCCACGGATCGAAGAAGTGCGCGCCGACGGCACCGAGATCGTGATGGAGCGAATCGACGGTCCTTTGATGATGAAGACCATGGAACGCGGCGGCATCAAGGGCATCCGTACCGGCGCGGAAACCCTCGCCGACTTGCACGACCGCCTGCACGCGATCCCCGCCCCGGAATGGCTCCCCTCCCTCGAAGAGGGTGACTCGGTGCTGCACCTCGACCTGCATCCGCTCAACATCATCGAGTCGGAACGCGGCCCGGTCGTGATCGACTGGGGCAACGCGCGGCGGGGCGACGGCCTCACCGACGTCGCGGTCAGCTACGTCTTGCTGGTCGGTCCGCGTGTTCCCGGTCCGTGGATCAAACGCATCGCGTTGCAGCCCGTGCGCGGATGGCTGGCCAACCAATTCGTCCTGCGCTATCGCGGCCCGGAGCTTTCGGCGCGCATTGCGTATGCCGCCGAGCTGAAGACGTTCGACCGGAACATGTTTCCGGACGAGGTGAAGAAAATGCAGCGCTTGGCGCGAAAGGCGGCGAAGGCGCCGGGGTGACGGTTCCCCCCGGTACCGTCACCCCGCGCCACTCGCTTCCGAGCCGGCCTCGTCGACGAGTTGCCTCGTCCAGGCCGACCGGCGCGGTGTTTCCCCAAACCCGCAACAGCTACCGTAGGTGTCGCATCAAGGCCTGGTCAACGCCGTGCCGCTGGCAAAGGCGGGAGTACGGTCCCAGCCATGGACCGCAGCGCCCTCGCTCGCAATATCTACGTCGCAGCCCACCTCACCGGTTCTTTCACCCTGCGATCGGGCGTCGTGAGCGACGAGTACTTCGACAAGTACCGCTTCGAGTCCGATCCCACGCTGGCACGGGCCATCGCCGAGGCCATGGTGGCCCTCGTCCCGGACGGCGTCGATGCCCTCGCGGGCCTGGAACTGGGCGGAATTCCGCTCGTCACGCTGCTTTCTCAGGTCACCGGGCTGCCCGCGTTCTTCGTGCGCAAGCAAGCGAAGACCTACGGCACCTGCCAGATCGCCGAAGGCGGCGAGGTCGAGGGCCGGCGGCTCTGCATCGTCGAAGACGTCGTCACTTCGGGCGGCGCCATCCTCGACGCCGCGGTCGAGCTGCGGGCGCGGGGTGCGGAGATCGGACCGGTCGTCTGCGTAATCGACCGGGAGTCGGGCGGTGTCGACAAGCTCGCGGCCGACGGCCTCACGTTGTTTCCGCTCTTCACGATGACCGAACTCAAGGCTGCGGGCGAATAGCGACCCTGGTCCCGGCCCGCTACTTGGCGGGGAGTTTCACCCCGCACTTGGCGAGGATGGCGCGCGTCTCGGCGTCTTCTTGGGCGGTCGGATCCGAGTGCGATGCCAGCTGGTTCACGTCGAAGTTGTCTTCCATCGCGTTCGTGACGCACGCAGCCTGGGTCGGAGTGAGTCCGGCTTTGCGCAGCTCTGACTGGAGCTTGCCCGCGTCGTAGCCCGACGAGGCGCACGCGCCCGCGGCGACGACCGCGATCGCGACCAGCAGAAATGCACGGAAACGGCGCACGCTCCGAGCGTATGCACCGAAACCACGCGCTGGTCGATCGGCGCGGCCCGTTTGGAGCGGGCGTTAGGCTGACAAGGTGCAATGCCCGAATTGCGGACACGAAGCAAAGACTTCGACTCGATTCTGCGCGCGGTGCGGCCAGCAGTCCCCGGACTACGTCCCGGCCGTTCCCCCGCCTCCGCCGCCGGGCACTGATCCGTTCCCGCCGCCGACCGCGCCGCCGGTAACGGGCCCGTATGTACCGCCGCCGCCGAGCGACGTTGCGCCCGCGCCCGCGCCGCCCACCCCGCCCCAACAATGGGGGGTTCCGGCACCGGCTTCCGGCCCGCCGCCAGGGAGCCCAACGCTTCAGCCGCCCCCGCCGCCTTCGGCCTATCCGCCGCCCGCGCCGTCGGGCTATGCGCCGCCCCCATCGTCGAGCTATCCGCCGCCGGGCGCGCCCGGCGCGGCCCCGTACCCGCCGCCGATCAATCCGTACGCGGCGCCGCAGGCCCCGCCCGGATACCCCGGTTACGGATACGGTCCGGGTCCGGGCTACGGCGCGCCCCGGAACAACGGTCTGGCGGTTGCGGCGCTCGTGCTCGGCCTCGTGGGCTGGCTACCGTGCGGGGTGGGATCGCTTCTCGCCATCGTGTTCGGTTTCGTGGCGAAGAGCCAGATCCGCTCGTCGGGCGGGCGGGAAGGCGGCGACGGGATGGCGCTCGCCGGGATCATCCTGGGCTTCGTGGGGATCGCCTTCTGGATCGTGATCATCGTGATCTCGGCCGCCTCGGGCTCCGGTTCGTCCAGCTGATCCGGTCAACGGCCCCGACGCCTCAGGAACTCGAAGCACCCCGCCGATAAGGCGCGGAAGGGGGAAGTTGTCATGCCTGCCACGCAGAGCGCGTATGAGTGGTTGCGTTCCCGAGCCACTGAGCCGCGCCCGCAGACCGACGAGGCCGCATCGGCGCCGATGTCCGCGCCGCCGTCGCCCCCGGCTCCGGTGGGACCGCCCGCAGAGCGGGACGCGCGCGCCGAGATCGACCGGCTCCGTGAACAGATCGAAGGGCTCGTCACCGGCCCGCGCGACGTGCAGCCGCGGGAAGCGCTCGACGCCGCCCTCGGCAAGGCGGCGCGCCTCCAGGTCGTGAGCGCGAACCTCGACGCGTGCAACCCGCCGAAGGGCGACCATCTCAGTCGCGCGCTCGTTTCGTTCGCCGATCGGCGGCTCACCGGTCACGCCGACGCGATCGAGCGCGGCATGACCTACACCGCCGACAACACGTTGCGACTTCTCTCAGGCGACTAACGCGCCGCTAGTTTGCGGCGCATGTCGAATCGTCCGGCTCCGCTCGCGGGCCTGCGCATTGTCGAAGTTTCGATGCTCGGGCCCGGCAACCTCACGACGCATCTCGCCGACCTCGGCGCCGACGTGGTCAAGGTCGAACCGCCGCAGGGCGACTACGGCCGCCGCATGACGTGGCCGATCGTCGAAGGCGTCTCGCTCCTCTTCCTGCACATCAGCCGGGGCAAGAAGAGCATCGTGCTCGACCTGCGCACCGACGTCGGGCGGGAAACGTTTCTCGAACTGGTACGCGACGCCGACGCGGTCGTCGAAGCGATGCGCCCCGGCGGGCTCGACCGGCGCGGCCTCGGCTTCGAAGAACTGAAGAAGGTCAATCCCAAGATCGTGTTCTGCACGATTTCGGGTTACGGGATGACGGGCCCTTATCGCGACATGCCGAGCCACGGCATCGCGTACGACGTGTGGGCGGGCATTGTCGGACCGAAGGTCAACGACGAGGGCTTCGCGTACATGCCGGAACACGTCTCGATCGGCATCAACGCCGGGCCGGTGTTCGGCGCGCTCGGGCTTGCTGGCAGGCGTGTTGCGCGCCCGCGAGACCGGTGAGGGCTGCCAGCTCGAGATCGCGCAATCCGACTGTGCGGCGGCGATCGACTGGCTGCGCAGCGAAACGTGGCGCGCGTACGAGCGGCCCGAGTCCGAGGTCACGGGGAACGAGGCCGACAATTACGAACGGCGCGCGCCCGGTACTGCGGGCATGGAAGACGGCGTGCGTTACAACTTCTACGAATCGGCCGACGGCTATGTGCTGTTCATGGCGAGCGAGCGCGAGTTCTGGAAGAACTTCTGCGAAGGCATCGGCCAACCGGAGTTGTTCGAACGCTGGCCCGGCTCGCAATACGGCGACCACGCACGCGGCAACACCGAGCTGCGTGTGATCTTGCGCGACGTGTTCAAGACCAAGACGACGAAGGAGTGGCTCGCGTTCGGCCTCGAGCACAACACGCCGATTGTCGTGTCGAACTCGCCGAAGACCTTGCTCGACGACCCCCAGTTCCAGGACCGGATGCCGCTCCTGCCGAAGGAAGCGGTCGGCGCCGACATGTTGCCAACGCCGATCAAATTCCTCGACGAAGAGATGCCGACGCCCACCAAAGCGCCAACCGTCGGGCAGCACACCGAGCAGGTCCTGCGCGAAACGCTCGGCTGGACCGACGAACAAATCGCCAAGGCACGGGCCGCGGGCGCTTTCGGCTGAGACTTCCGCCACGCGGACTCCAGGGCGGCGCAATGAATCCCGATATTCGACGGATGCTGAAAGCGTTCCCGTCGGTTCGTCGCGCGTTCCTCGCGCTCGCCACTGTCGCCCTCGTGGCTCCGGTCGGCGCGGCACGCGCGGCTTCACCCTCCGCCGCAGACCTCGCTCGCATCGCGAGCCCGAACCTCGTGGTCGAACGGTTCGTCGCGAAAGCGGGACCGAACGTCGACGCGCTCTCGGTCATGCACTGGCAGCCCAAGCCGCTGGCCGCCGCGTACGGGCTCACGTGGGCGCCCGGCCTCGGGAAGGGCAAGACGATCGCGATCGTCGACGCGTATAACTCGCCCCACGTCGAAGGCGACCTCGCATGGTTCGACCACAACTACAGCCTGCCTGCGTGCACGTATGCGAACGGCTGTTTGAAGAAGGTGAACCAGAACGGCGCCGCATCGCCGTTGCCCGCGAACAACGCGAGTTGGGCGCTGGAGATCAACATGGACGTGCAATGGGCGCACGCGATCGCGCCGGCTGCGCACATCTTGCTCGTCGAAGCGAACTCGCCGAGCTTCGCCGACTTCGACGCGGCCGAGCACTACGCGAACCAAGTGTCGAACGCGCAGTACATCTCGAACAGCTGGGGCACGTCCGAGTTTGCGGGTGAGACGTCGTTCGATTCGATCTTCACGCCCAAGGCGGGCAAGACGATGCTGTTCGCCGCGGGCGACAGCGGACTGCCGGCCGAGTACCCGTCGTCCAACCCGCACGTGATCTCGGTCGGCGGAACGACCTTGACCAAAAACGGCGTGTCTTACACGGAAACCGTTTGGAGTGAGGGTGGCGGTGGCTGCAGCACGTACGAGACCGCGAACACGGCGCAGGCAAACTTCGGCGAGTACGCGCAAACGGGGTGCAGCGGCCAGCGCGCCACGCCCGACGTCGCCGCGATCGCCGACCCCGCGACCGGTGTGTACGTCTACGACTCCTACGCCTTCCAAGGCAAGACCGGCATCTGGCAGGTCGGTGGTACGAGTCTCGCGTCGCCCGTGACAACGGCGATGATCGCCGACCGCAACTTCAGCTTGCCGTGGACGAGCCTGTACGGCTCGAAGTACGCGTGGCGCGACGCCAACGCGCCGATTTCGAACGTCACCAACGGCGCAACGTGCATGACGGGTTACGACCTCTGCACCGGGCGCGGCGCGTTGCTCGGTCTCGCTCCGTAGTTCGCGCTTACAACGTCGCGAGCGCCCAGCCGAGCGCGGCGGCCGCCAACGGCAAGACGTAGCTGGACGCGAAGTAGCGGGCCGCGCCTGAATAGTTGCGCCGCTCCGCGAGTTGCACGGTCTCGAAGGCGAACGTCGAAAACGTCGTGTAGCCACCGCAAAAGCCGGTGCCGAGCACCGTTCTCGGCGTTCCCGGAAACGCGTGATACAGCGCGAGCCCGGTGAGGAATCCGAGCAGCAACGAACCGGTGACGTTGATGACAAGCGTTCCCGTCGGATGGTCGCTGCTCGTTCCTTCCTGGATACGCCCGTCGACCAAATAGCGCGTGACCGCGCCGATCGCGCCGGCGAGCGCGAGTTCGAACATCAGCACGGCGCCTCGCGTTCCGGTCCGCGCGGTATCCAGCGCGCGATCCAGACGCCTGCGTACGCGGCAACGAGACCGAGCGTCATGCTGGCCGCGAGGTAGAAGAAGCCGAGCCCGGCGTAGCCGCCGTGAATGAGCGTGGCGGTTTCGACGGCCATCGTCGAAAAGGTCGTGTACGCGCCGAGGAAACCGGTGGCGAAGAACACGCGCAGGTAGCGGCTCGAGGTGAAGTGGGTCGCAATGATCGTCAAGAACGCGCCGAGAACGAACGCGCCGGACAGGTTGATCCAGAACGTCGCCCACGGGAACGACCCCGGCGTGATGTGCACGGCTTGACTGATCTCGTAGCGCAGCGGTGCGCCCAGCGCGCCACCGATCGCGATTGCGAGCAGCACACCCACTCGTGGGGCAGCAGCCGCGGGCCGACGCAGTTCCACTCGAACCTCCGTTGTCGAGTAGGGACTGTCAGCCAAAACGGCGGTTGATGGCGAGCCCCATCGCCGGCGACAACGGTAGCGAACGTTCGTCAGTGCGACGCGCGGGCTTCCATCACGACGAAATCTTCAACTCTCACCAGTTTCAAGATCCACCGCGCCGGAATCGTTGACAGATGCCGGCTCGGATCGTGGACACGCTGCGGGTTGGCGAGTTCGACAAGGTGGCAATGGATCCGAAGGACGCAGTTGCCTGCCGCGAACACGTTGACCGGCGTCTCGTACTGCCGGCCCGAACGCCGTCCGACATGGTCCAAGAGCGCGAAGCCGGGCGCCCAACCCGCGATGTGCCGCGTCACCCGGTTGGTGAAGCCCTTGTTGAACTTCGCCACGCGTCGTGAAAGCGGCACCGACGCTCACCTCCACGCGCGACAGCAACGTCTCAGTGCGCGAGGGGGGACTTGAACCCCCACGCCCTTGCGGGCACAGGAACCTGAATCCTGCGCGTCTGCCAATTCCGCCACTCGCGCGTGAGCAGGGCAGCGTACCAGCGGTCGCGCCCCCGTTTCCCCAGGTGCGCACCATTACCATCGCGTCGATGGGACTCCAGCGGTTCGAGCGGAGGCTCGAGCGGCTTTTCGAAGGCACCTTCGGGAAAGCCTTCCGCAGCGGGCTCCAGCCGGTCGAGATCGGTCGGCGCGTCGTTCGAGAGATGGACGCGGGCCGCACGCTGGGCGTGCGCGGAACCGTCGTGCCCAACCGCTACGACATCACGTTGTCGTCCGAGGACATGGAACGGTTCGCGGGCTTTCGCGACGCGCTCGTCGGCGAACTCGTCGAAGCGGCGCGCGAGCACGCTCGCGACGAGAACTACCACTTCGAAGGACCGCTCGAGGTAACGCTCGAGGTCGACGAAAACGCCAAGCTCGGCGACCTCCACATACACACCGAAATCGTGGCCGGCGCGACCGCGCCCGGCTCCGTCGTACTGCCGGACGGCACGCGCGTCGCGCTGAGCGACGAACCGGTCACGATCGGCCGTCTGCCCGACTGCGCGATCACGGTGAGCGACCCTCAAGCATCTCGCGAGCACGCCGCCATCCGTCCCGACGAACGCGGCTACCGGGTTGTCGACCTCGGTTCGACCAACGGTGTGCTCGTCAACGGGGTACGCGTGCGGGAACATGTGCTGGTCGACGGCGACGTGATCACGATCGGCGCAACCTCTCTCCGCTACGAGGAGTCGTAACCTCCGCATGTCGGATGCCGTCCTCACGGTCCTGAAGTTCTGCCTCCTCGCGCTCCTCTATCTGTTCTTGGCGCGCGTCGTGTGGATCGTGGCGAGGGAGTTACGCGGCACGCCCGCGCCCAAGCCGGTTCCGGCCGCCCCGCCGCCACCCCGCGCCGCGACCCCGCCGCCCGCGAGCAAGCGGGGCTGGCGTGTGATCGTGTTGGAGCCCGAGAGCGAACAGGGCCGGGCCTATCAAGTCGAGAACGATGCCACGCTCGGGCGCGGCGGGGGCTGCACAATTCCGCTCACGTTCGACACGTTCGTTTCGCAAGTGCATGCCCGCCTCTCGGATCGTGACGGCCAGCTGTGGATCGAAGACACGGGATCGACGAACGGCACGTTCGTGAATGGCAAGAAGATCGAAGCACCGATGCGCCTGCGCAAGGGTGACAAGGTGAAGCTCGGCGAAACCGTCCTCGAGGCGCAGCGGTGAGCGGGGCGCAGCAATGAAGATTGCGACCGGTCAGGCCACCGACAACGGCCGCGCCCGCGACAACAACGAGGATTCCTACCTCGTCGACACTGACCACGCGCTGTACGCGGTAGCCGACGGCATGGGTGGCCACCTCGGCGGCGAAGTCGCGAGCGCGACTGCGATCGAAGCGTTGCGTTCCGAATACGCCAAGGGCACACCGGTTTCCGACGCGATCGAATACGCGAACCGCGCGGTGATCGAGCGCGCCGTCGGTCACGACGAGCTCACCGGCATGGGCACGACGCTCACGGCTGTCGCGGTCGCGGGCGCGCACCAACTCCTCGTCGGACACGTCGGCGATTCGCGCGCGTATTTCTTGCGCGGCGACACGATGGAAATGATCACCGACGACCACAGCCTCGTCGCCGAACTCGTGCGCGAAGGCCGCTTGACGCCCGAACAAGCCGAGGCGCATCCACAACGCGCGATCGTGACGCGCGCCCTCGGCGTCGATCCCGAGGTCAGTGTCGACGTCTACACCCTCGACGTCCAGCCCGGCGATCGCGTGATCGTCTGCTCCGACGGCTTGAACACGATGCTGCGCGACCGCGACATCGAGCGCATCGCCCGCAGCCAGTCCGACCCCCAGCGCGCCGCCGAAGCACTCGTCGACGCGGCGAACGAGGCGGGCGGCGAGGACAACATCACGGTTGTCGTGGTCGACGTCGTCGACATCGGCGAACCGGTCACTTCCGACGGACGCACGAGCGCGATGCCGGCGGTCGACGTTGCCGCGCCTCCTGTCCCCGAAACGCCGGAACCGCCTGCCCGCCGGCGCGGGACGCGCGCACGAACGGTGCGCGGCGTCATCATCGTGTTGGTCCCGATCCTGATCATCGTCGGGATCGCGGGCGCCGCGCTCGAGGTGTACGCGCGCGGCTCGTACTTCGTCGGCGTGGCCGGCAACGAAGTCGTGGTCTACAAGGGCGTACCCGGCGGCGTGCTCGGCTGGAATCCGACGATCGACCAACGCACCGGTCTCCAGGTCGACCAATTGTCGCCGCTCGACCAGGAGCGCGTGCACACGAACTCGACTCGCGGCTCGTTGGCGACGGCGCTCGCGTTCGTCGACAACCTGCAGAGCGAGACCACGACCACAACGCTCGCGACGACCACCACCACGGTGAAACCTCGACCGACGACCACCACGGTGAAGAAGCCATGACGCTGCCCACGCTCGCGCGCACGCGTCGGCGCGCCGAGATCTCGCTCGGATTGCTCGTGCTCGCAGTGACCGTAGGCGGCTACATCTTGTTGTCGCTCGCGAACGGACCGAGCCTCCCGCCCGACCTCTACCCGTTGCTCGCCTGGGTGTTCGGCCTGTACCTCGTTGCCCACTTGGCCGTTCGGCGGTTCGCACCCAACAGCGACGGCACGCTGCTTCCCCTTGCCGCGATGTTGAACGGCATCGGCTTCGTGTTCATCGCCCGGCTCGCCGACGTGAACAAGGACTACCGCGCCCAAGCTCGCCTCGAATCGGTGTGGGTTGCGATCGGGGTCGCGGTCTTCGTGTTGACCCTCGTGATCGTGCGCGACATCCGCATCTTCGAGCGTTACCGCTATACCGCACTGTTGCTCGGCGTGGGGTTCCTGTTGCTGCCACTCGCACCGAAGATCGGCCAATCGCGCGGCGGCGGGCGGCTGTGGGTCGTGCTCGGACCGTTCTCGTTCGAACCGAGCGAGATCGCCAAGGTGTTGCTCGTCGCGTTCTTCGCGGCCTACCTCGTCGACAAACGCGAGTTGCTCACGCAAGGACGCGTCCGCATCGGACGCTGGTTCGTTCCTTCACTCCGCGATCTCGGGCCGTTGCTGTTCGCGTGGGGCATGGCGCTGCTCGTCCTCGCGTACGAGCAGGACATCGGCACCAGTCTGCTGTTCTTCGGTGTCTTCGCCGCGATGCTCTACATGAGTACGCGGCGCTTCGCGTACATCGTCGGCACGCTGATCCTGCTCGTCATTGGCGCGTTCATCGCATACAAGATGTTCGGTCACGTGCGCGTGCGCGTCCAGAACTGGACGAACCCTTGGAGGGATCCGCTCGGTACCGGCCTGCAACCGATCCAGGGCTGGTTCGCGTTCGGCTCGGGCGGCATTGCGGGGACCGGGCTCGGGCTCGGTCATCCCGGCCAAGTTCCGAACGCGTCAACCGACTACATGTTCTCCACAATCGGTGAAGAACTCGGGCTCGTCGGCACGATCGGCGTCGTCGCCGCGTTCATGTTGCTCTTCGGCAGCGCGTACCGCGTCGCAGTCGACGCGACCCGTCCGTTCTCACAGTTGTTCGCCGCGGGCATCGCAACGCTGATCGGCCTGCAGACGTTCCTCATCATGGGCGGCGTACTGCGCGTCATTCCGCTCACAGGTATCGCGCTCCCGTTCGCGTCGTACGGCGGTTCGAGCTTGATCGCCAACTTCGCGTTGATCGCGTTGTTGTTGCGCATCTCCGACGACACCGCGCGCGCCGCCGAAGTTCCACCGGCCGAGGCGGTCGCGTTACCGGTGCGGGCAGGAACGTCATGAATACGCAAGGCATCCGCCGCGTCGGCTTGGTGATGATCGTCTTGTTCATCGGCCTCGCCGCGCAACTCACGTATCTCCAAGTCGTGCACGCCGACAAGCTCGCCAACGACCCGCGCAATGCGCGCGGCTTCTTGCGCAACGTCGAACGCGCCCGCGGTCCGATCGTGACCGCCGATGGTGTGATCGTCGCCGAGTCGGTGAAATCTGGCGACGAGTTCAAATACCAGCGCGTCTACCCGCCCGCGACCGCACAACTCTTCGCCCAAGTCGTGGGCTACCAGTCGTTGCAATACGGGGAATCGGGCGTCGAGCGCGCGTACTCCGACCAGTTGGCCGGCCGCGACTTCTCGCTGCAGACCAAGAGCCTCGCCGACCTGTTCGCCAACCGTCAGCCCGTCGGCACGGTCGTGATGACGCTTTCCGACAAGATCCAACAGGTCGCGGCGAGCGCGCTCAACGGGCAGCGCGGCAGCGTCGTCGTGCTCGACGTTCACACCGGCGGTGTGGTCGCCGCGTATTCGAACCCGACGTACGACCCCAACCCGCTCGCGTCGCACAACAGCAAGCTGGCCGGCAACGCCCGCAAGCTGTACCTCGCGGCACCCGGCAATCCGTTGTTGCCGAAGCCGTGGGCCGAGCTTTACCCGCCCGGCTCAACCTTCAAGACGGTCACCGCGTCGATCGCATTGCAAAACAACGTCGACGTCGACAAGCAGTTCCCGGTCGTGCGCGAGATCCCGTTGCCGCAAACCAATGGTCAAACGCTCGCCAACTTCGGTCACGAGTTGTGCGGTGGTTCGCTCCTGCAAAGTTTCATCGTGTCGTGCAATACGACCTTCGGGCAGGTCGGCTTCGACCTCGGTGACACGTTCGCAGCCGACCTCCCCAACTTCGGCGTCGCAACGACCCCGCCGCCGTCCGGGGGCGCGAGCGGCATCGATCCCGCGATCGCGCCGAGCACGGGCCCCGCGCCGGGAACCTTCCAACAGAACCAGCCCGCGTTCATGCAAGACGCAATCGGGCAGAACCAAATCGCGGTGCCCCCGCTCGAGATGGCGATGGTCGCCGAGGCCGTTGCAACCGGCGGCACGATCCTGCAACCGCATTTCGTGCAGTGCGTAAAGGATCCCGACGACCGCGTGGTCTCGACGGTCAACCCGGCGCAGTACAAGCAGGCGATGAACCCCGCGACCGCGAATCAGATGAAGGACTTCATGCTGGGCGTCGTCAACGATCCGAACGGCACCGGAACCGCGGCGCAGATTCCGGGCGTGCAAGTGGCCGGCAAAACGGGAACGGCCGAAACCGCCGCCGGGGAAAAGCCGCACGCGTGGTTCATCGAGTTCGCGCCGGCCGAAGCACCGCGTTACGCGATCGCGGTGCTCGTAG
This sequence comes from uncultured Actinomycetes bacterium, assembly GCA_963841195.1. Taxonomy (GTDB): domain Bacteria; phylum Actinomycetota; class Acidimicrobiia; order IMCC26256; family PALSA-610; genus CAWJBX01. The sequence goes on from CAWJBX010000015.1 coordinate 194,926, forward strand.
AGCACGGAGGCACCGCGGGCGGCAACGACACTGCGACCGGTGGACGCGTTGCCGCGCCGATTGCGAAGCAAGTTATGGAGGCGTTGTTGACGACGCCGCCGCCCGCGTCGCAGTGCGGAAGCGGCGGAACGAATTCAGGAAACGGCGGATAGGGTGCTGCAACCATGACGTTGGCCGGACGGCTGTTTTCCAACCGCTACGAAGTCGTGCGCGAGCTCGCACAAGGCGGCATGGCCGAGGTGTACCTCGCGCGCGACCAACTGCTCGACCGCCCGGTCGCGTTGAAGGCACTGTTCCCCGAGTACGCGCGCGAGCCCTCGTTCGTCGAACGTTTCCGTCGCGAAGCGCAAGCTGCCGCCAACCTGAATCACCCGAACATCGTCGCGATCTACGACTGGGGCCAGGAGTCGGGCACGTACTTCATCGTGATGGAGTACGTCGAAGGACGATCGCTGCGCGATCTGATTCGCTCGGAAGCACCCGTCGATCCCGGTCAGTCGGCGGAGATCGCGGCCGAGATCGCGGCCGCGCTCGGATTCGCGCATCGCAACGGTGTTGTGCACCGTGACGTGAAGCCCGGGAATGTGTTGCTCACGCGCACGGGCAACGTCAAAGTGACCGACTTCGGCATCGCGCGCGGGCACCAGCGACGGCTTGACGCAGACCGGTTCCGTCATGGGAACGGCCACATACTTCTCGCCCGAACAAGCACAAGGACAGTCGGTCGACGGGCGCAGCGACGTGTACGCGCTCGGCGTCGTGCTCTACGAGATGGTGACGGGCGTCGCGCCGTTCACCGGCGACTCGCCGGTTTCGGTCGCGTACAAGCACGTGCGTGAGGCGCCCATACCGCCGACGCAGCGCAATCCCGAGCTCCCGCAGGATCTCGAAAAGATCATCATGACCGCGCTCGCGAAAGATCCCGAGCAGCGTTACGCAACCGCCGACGACATGCGCGCCGACCTCTTACGGTTCCGGCGCGGGCGCCCGATATCGGCCACCGCGCTGACCGCGATCGTCGCCGACGTTCCCACCACCGCATCGGCGGCCGCGGCCAAGGGCGCGTACGCGGCAACGGTCGCGACCCCGCGCGTCGACGACCGCGGCCGCTACACCGACGGACCGCGCTATCCCGGCCGGAAGAAGTCGAATACCGCGCTCGTCACCACGTTGGTCCTCGTCGGTTTGGCGCTGATCATCGGCGCGATCTTGTTCGCGGCGATCAAGCTCGGCGGCTCCGAAGGCCACGTAACTGTGCCGGCTGTGATCCACGAAACGCAGGCGAAGGCCGTCGCCGACATCACCGCCGCGCACCTCCAACCCGACGTGCAACAAGTGCAATCGACGGATCCGGTCGGCACTGTCACCGACCAGAACCCCAAGGGCGGCACCAGCGTCGTGCGCAACTCCAAAGTCACGATCGTCGTGAGCAGTGGCGCGCAAGCGAAGGCGATCCCGCTCGACATCGTCAACAAGTCGCAGGCCGACGCGATCAGCGAGTTGCAGTCGCTCGGTTTCACCAACATCACGCCTGAACTGCAATCGAGCACCGACTTCGACAAAGGCAAAGTCATCACGAGCAATCCCGCGCCCGGGCAGCAGGTGCCGATCAGCACACCGATCACGCTCACGGTGTCGTCGGGCGCGCCGTCGAAGACGGTTCCCGACGTGCACGGCCAAACCCAGTCGCAAGCACTGCTGACGATGCAGAACCAGGGATTCACGCAAGTGCAGTTCCAACAGCAAGCCAACGACCTCCCGTCGGGAACTGCGATCGGTTCGAATCCGGCCGCGGGTTCAAGCGTTTCGACCACCACCAACATCACGGTGTTCATCTCGAGCGGGCCGGCAACGGTCACGGTGACGGTGCCACCCGTCGTGGGGGAGAGTCAGGCGCAGGCGACCGCCAACCTTCAGTCCGCCGGCTTCACCGTTTCGGCGTTGAACCGCACCGACGCCGCGAACGTCGGCAAGGTCGTCGACACGAGTCCGGCGGTCGGTTCGCAGCAGCCGAAGGGATCGAACATCACGATCTACGTCGGTGTCGCGCCCGGAACGTCGACGACGACGAGCGGAACACCCACTACGTGAGCGCGTCGCTCTACGCGCTGGTATCGATCCAACGGCCGTCACGACCTTCCCTGGCGCGCGACGCGCGACCGGTGGCACGTCCTCGTGTCCGAGGTGATGTTGCATCAGACGCAAGTGCCGCGCGTCGTGCCCGCGTATCTCGCGTTCGTCGAACAGTTCCCGACGCCGACCGCGGCCGTTGCGGCGGGACCGGCCGCCGTGATCACGGCGTGGGGCCGGCTCGGTTATCCGCGCCGGGCGCGCTGGCTGTACGACGCCGCGGTTGTCGTCGACCGCGACGGCTGGCCCGATGATCTCTCGGAGCTTCCCGGGGTTGGTCGCTACACCGCGGCCGCGATCGCAGCGCAAGTCGACGACGCGGACCGCATCGGCATCGAAGTCAACATCCGGCGAGTATGCGAGCGCGTCACGGGTTCGGCGTTGAGCGAGCGGGAAGCGGAATCGGCAGCCGTCGCGATCGCGGGCCGGTTGCGCGGACGCGACCGCTTGCTCGCACTCATGGATCTCGGCGCGACTGTGTGCACGGCACGCACACCGGCGTGCGAGCGGTGCCCGATCCGAAACGAGTGCGCGACGCGTGGAACGCTCGCTGGAGAGACGAAACACCGACAAGCGCGCTACGAGGGTTCGTTCCGTCAGCGGCGCGGCGACGCGATGGCGCGCCTACGCGAGGGTTCGGTGCGCGCCGGCGAGCTCGACGGCGAAGTGCTGGCGTCGTTGCTCGACGACGGTCTCGCCGAAGTCACGCGCGGGCGGGCACATCTCCCAAAAAGTTCGCAAGGAGCTGGTGGCCTGCGTCGGTGAGAATCGACTCGGGGTGGAACTGCACGCCTTCGATCGGGAACTCCTTGTGGCGCAAGCCCATCACCAGTTCGTCTTCCGACGTGGCGGTGAGTTCGAGCACATCGGGGATCGAGTCGCGATCGACGACAAGCGAGTGGTAACGGGTTGCTGTGAGCGGGTTCGGCAAACCGCGGAACACGCCCGCGTTCGTGTGCCGAATCTCCGACGTCTTGCCGTGCATCACGTGCGGTGCGCGTACAACCCGTCCGCCGTACAACTCCCCGATGCACTGCAACCCGAGGCACACGCCGAGCACCGGCGTGCCGGCTTCGCCGAAGACTTTGATGGCCTCGTTCGAGAGACCGGCGTCCTCGGGCCGGCCCGGCCCGGGCGAGATCAACACCGCATCCGGCTCGAGCGTCTGCATCTCGGCGATCGTGATCGCGTCGTGGCGATGCACGATGGGCTCGGCCCCCAGCTCACCCAGGTACTGCACGAGGTTGTAGACGAAGCTGTCGTAGTTGTCGATCACGAGCACTCGGGGCACGCACGCATGATCGCGTAATCTGGCCGCCGTGCCGCAGTCGAAATCGAAGCGCTCCCGATACACGGCGCCGCCGCCCAAGAAGGCGCCGCCGTCGAAGCTGTGGGTGCCCGTCGCGTTCACGACCCTGCTGGTCTGCGGCCTGGCCGTGATCGTCGCGAACTACCTGAACCTGCTGCCCGGGCCGGACACCGAGAACAGCTACCTGCTGCTCGGGATCGTGTTGATCAGCAGCGGCTTCCTGCTCGCGACGAACTATCGCTGAACCAAAGCGACCGGCGCCTTTACCCGAGGCAAACGAATCGCAAACATGTAATTCCCCACAAGGTTGTCCACAGACTGTGGACGACGGTCAGTCGACCGGCGTGACCAGGGCCATTGGCTCCCGGCAGTGCCTTGGGGGCTCGGGCATGTCGCCTTCGGGCGCCGCGTAGAGCACCAGCTGAGCGCCGCACACGATGCACTTGTATCGGTAGTCGACATCCTCGAGCGGAACCTCGCCCGGCTCGGGCGGCGGATCCGACTTCGAGAAGTTGCCGACCATGCGCGCGCCGATCAGGTAGATGACGACCCCCGCGGTCAGCGCCGCGGCGACCTTCAACACCCACCAGAGCACGTCGATCATGACGCCTCCAGGCTACGACCCCACCCTCGATGTTGCGTTACCGACCCGGATGACATCCGGTCCGTTCACGCAACGTCGGAGCTAGATGCGTTCGATGATCGTGGCGTTGGCCATGCCGCCGCCTTCGCACATCGTCTGGAGGCCGTACGTTCCTCCAGTGCGTTCGAGCTCGTTCAGCAACGTGGCCATCAGGCGCGCGCCCGAGCAGCCGAGCGGGTGGCCCAGCGCGATCGCACCGCCGTTGACGTTCACCTTCGACATGTCCGGGTGGTGTTCCTTCTCCCACGCGAGCACGACCGGTGCGAATGCCTCGTTGATCTCGACGAGGTCCATCTGGTCGAGCGTCATCTTGGCGCGCTCGAGCACCTTCGTCGTCGCAGGGATCGGACCGGTGAGCATCATCACCGGGTCGACGCCGGCGAGCGCGAACGTGTGGAAGCGAGCGCGCGGCTTCAACCCGAGTTGGTTCGCCTTTTCCTCGCTCATGATCAACAGCGCGGCCGCGCCGTCGGTGATCTGCGACGAGTTCCCTGCGGTAATCACGCCGTCGGGCTTGAACGCCGGCTTCAAGTTCGCGAGTTTCTCGACGCTCGAGTCGGGACGAATGCCTTCGTCGGCGGAGAACAACTTCTCGCCGTCTTCGGTCGTCACCGAAATCGGCACGATTTCCTTGTCGAAACGGCCTTCTTCACGCGCCTGGGCGGCACGCAGGTGCGACTGCACCGAGAACGCGTCGTTGGCTTCGCGCGAGATGCCCCACTTCTCGGAGATCAGCTCGGCCGAGATGCCCTGCGGCACGAGGTTCGGGTAGCGCGTCGTCATCATCGGGCCGAACGGGAAACCGAACTTGCCTTCGGCGACCGACGCGCCCATGGGCACGCGCGACATGCTCTCGACGCCCGCGGCAACGACGATGTCGTACGCGCCGGCGATCACACCCTGGGCCGCGAAGTGGGCGGCCTGTTGCGAAGAGCCGCACTGGCGGTCGACCGTCGTGCCGACCGTCGACTCGGGGAAGCCGGCCGCAAGCGCCGCGTTCCGCGCGACGTTGATGCCCTGTTCGCCGACCTGCATGACGCAACCCATGATCACGTCTTCGACGAGCTCGGGGTCGAGGTCGGTGCGCTCGACGAGTTGCTTCAACACGTGCGCGGCGAGATCGACGGGGTGGACGTCCTTCAACGAGCCGTTGCGGCGACCGAGGGGCGTGCGGACTGCGTCGACGATGACGGCCGAGGCCATGGCGTCCTCCAGAATCAACTTGACCAGACGGTCAAGTTTGGCGAAAAGAACTCGGAAGGTCAAACCACAGATGCTTCACTGTCATTCCGTGCAGCAGGTCCTGATCGTGCGCCATGGCGAGTCGGAGTGGAACGCGCAGCACCGCTGGCAGGGCTGGGCCGACATCCCGCTCACGGACAAAGGCGAGACCGACGCTGCGATCCGCGGCAGCCATCTCGCCCGCGACGGCTTCCGGCCCCGGGCCCTCTACGCGTCGGACCTCGTCCGGGCGGCCCGCACCGCCGAGATCATCGGCGCGCACCTGGACGTTCCGGTCATCACCGACCCGGGCTTTCGCGAGCGCGACATCGGCGAATGGTCGGGGCACACGACCGACGAGATCAACGCGCGCTGGCCCGGCATGTTGGAGAAATGGCGCGCCGGAGAGTTGCCCGCGCTGCCTGGAGGCGAGACCGATACCCAGATTCTCGACCGCTTCGACCGAGCGTTTCTTCATGCACTCGAACACGTCGGAACCGGGATGCTCGGCATCGTGACGCACGGTGGCGTGACTCGACTGGTCGGCACGCGCGCCGGCGCCGATCCGCACATCTTCATCCCGAATCTCGGCGGTTTCTGGTTCGACGTCGACAGCAGTGGCGCGCTCTGCAATCCGATCGCCGTCGATACGCTCCCGAGCGATGCGGAACGTCAAACGATCGAGTAGCGCGCTCGTATGCGTCGGCATGTTGTTGTTCGCGGCGTGCAGCGTGTCGAGCACACAGAAGGCTGCAACTGCGCTCGACGATTCGCGCGTCCCCACGACGATGACGGTGACAAGTTCTGCGTTCGCGAACAACGCGCGCATCCCGAGCGTGTACACCTGCGACGGCCAGGGTTCGATTCCGCCGCTCGCGTGGAGCGCGGTGCCACCGACGACGAAGACGATCGCGATCGTCGTCGACGATCCCGACGCGCCGAACGGGCACTTCGTGCATTGGATCGTGGTGAATCTTCCGGCGAGCGCGCGCCGTCTCGACGGACCGCTCCCGAGTGGTGCGCATCAGCTCGACAACACGGGTGGCACGATCGGATGGACCCCGCCGTGCCCCACGCCGCCGAAGAGCGTGCACCACTACCACTTCACCGTCTACGCGCTGAACGACTACGTGTGCCCCGACAACGGCGACACCGCGAACTCGGCCGACTGCGACGTCCCGAGCTCGCAGGAGGCTCTTCCGCAGATCGCAGGCGACGCGCTCGCCAAAGGCGCGCTGGTGGGGACGTATAGCCGGTAACCGGCGCAAGTCCCGCGTAGGCTGCCCGCGTGACCCGGCCGCGCGGTACCGCGACCTCGAACTTTGGCGTGGGCAAGCGCGAGAGCCACGACGCCAGTGCGTTCTACGAACGCTTCACCGCGCCCGAAGTCAGCGACGACGACGAGATCGTCGAGCCGTACCTCATCGAGCCGCCGTACCAGCACGGCGACGCGCGTCATATGGACGCGATCAAGGACGCGTCGGTTGCGCTCGTCGTCACCTCACCGCCGTACTTCGCGGGCAAGCAGTACGAAGAGGAACTCGAACGCGAGGGCGTCCCGTCGTCGTACGCCGAGTACCTGCATCTGCTCACCGACGTATTCGCCGAATGCGCGCGCAAGCTCGAACCGGGCGGACGCATCGCGGTCAACGTCGCGAACCTCGGGCGCAAGCCGTTCCGCAACCTTGCGGCCGACGTCACGCGCATTCTGCAAGACGAACTGAAGTTGTTGCTGCGCGGCGAGGTCGTGTGGCGCAAGGGTGAAGGCGCGGCCGGCAACTGCGCGTGGGGTTCGTTCCGTTCTCCCGCCAACCCGGTGCTGCGCGACACGACGGAGCGCGTGGTCCTCGCGAGCAAAGGTCGATTCGACCGCGCGGTCGGGAAGAGCGAGCGCGAACGCCGCAGCCTTCCCTACGTCAACAACATCGGCGCCGACGAGTTCATGGCCGCCACGCTCGACGTCTGGGACATCCCGCCGGAAAGCGCGCGCCGCGTTTCGCATCCCGCGCCGTTCCCGATCGAACTCCCGGCTCGACTCATCGAGCTGTACACGTATGAGAACGACCTCGTGCTCGACCCGTTCATGGGTTCGGGCTCGACCCTCGTCGCAGCCTCGCGGCTCGGCCGGCGCTACGTCGGCTACGACCTCGACGAGGCCTACGTCAAGATCGCGGAACTGCGCGTGCGCGACGAAGGAACGCCGGCGCCCGTGCACGCGCACGAAGCGCCAACTCCCGAAGTCACCGAACTCGATTTCGAAGGCAGTTTCCAGGCGCGCGCAACGCGCGAAGGAAAAGCGGCGCAAGCGCTCGCCGAACAGATGCTCACCGAAGCCGGCTTCACGATTGTCGCCAAGAACTCGCGCGTGCGCGGCACGGGCGTGACCGTGAACTTCATCGCCACCGACAAATCCGGCGTCGAGTGGTACTTCGACGTGTCGGGCGCGTTCACGAGTACCCGCGGCGGCTTGTTGCGCACCGACACCGTGTGGAAGTCGCTCGGGCGCGCTCACGTGCTCGCAAGCAAGGGCATCGAACGCATCGTGTTCCTCACCTCCGACTTGCCGCGGCAAGAGCAGCGAGGGCGACATCGCACTACAGATCGCCCTCAACGACATCGTCTACGACGCGATCGAAATGCGCTCCGACGAAGGCTTCGACAAGCTGCGCAAGTACGCGGCGGGAGGCCATCAGTAGTGGCCGACCTCCGGACGACCGTCACCGAGGTCGTCACCGGACTCGGAATGCTCGGCTTCGAAGACATCGAGAGTGCGCTCGCGGCGCGACCCGACGAGTTCGTGAACGTCGACAACGACGCGTACGACATGTTGCAACGGGCGTGGAAAGAAGGCCGGCTCCCCGACGTGTTCACGGCGGCGTTCATGAACGGGCAGCAGTTCCTGCGCGCGACCGACGCGCTGCGCGGACGCGCACCGCTGCTCATCGAATGGAAAGGCGCGCACCGCGCGCCGGGCGACGAAGTCGTGCCCGCCGACCTGCGCGTCGACCACGTCTACCTGGTGAGCTGCAAGTACCTCTCGCGCATCGTTGTGAACGCGTCGCCGCACAATCTGTTCGAGCGGCTGCTTGCGGGTGGGCAAGGAAGGCGCCGGGCCGGTGACTGGTTCCGTACGGTCGCGCCCGCGGAGCACGCAACGCTGTACGCGGCTGTGCGCGACGCGCTCGTGCTCCGTGTCGAACTTCCGGCCGATGCCGCCGAGCTCGACGCCGCGCAACGCCGTTCGCTCGCCGAAGCACTGCGCGACGGCTGGCCGGCCGGCGTGGAAGCGCAGTACCACGCGCTCGCGCAGCGCTGTGCCGAAGAGAGCGCGACGCGCTGGCGCGCGACGATGCACGACCACGCCGAAGCGATGTTGTGGCGTCTCCTTCGCATAGGCAGCGCGCCGTACTTCGTCCTCGGTGTGTCGACGAAAGGCTTCCTCCGGTTGCGCATCGCGACGCCGTGGGACTGGCGCCGCCGCTTCGAGCTGCGGTCGTTCGACGTCGAGGCGCGCTCCGGCGGACAGCCCGTCGTCGCGTGGACCGCGCTCGTGCGCGATCGACACACACGTGCCGAGCATCCCGTTTGCGGACACGTGGAGATCCGGTGGAGTCACGGACGCCTGGCCGCGCCGCCCGAAGCGAAGGTGTACCTCGACACCCCGCACGACGACATCCCCGGGTATTTCCCGCTGCTCTAGTCCCCTAACCTTGGGGAGTGGTGGCGACGGATGCGCAACGGACGGCGCTTACGGCCCGCGGGCTCCGAAAGACCTTTGGACCCAAGGTCGCAGTCGAGCGCGTCGATCTCGATGTCGCGCCCGGATCGTTCTTCGGGATCGTCGGGCCCAACGGCGCGGGCAAGACCACGACATTGCGAATGGCAACCGGACTGCTGCGTCCGGACTTCGGCCAGGTTTGGGTCGACGGTATCGACGTGTGGGCCGATCCGGTTGCGGCCAAGCGCGACATCGGGGTGCTCCCCGAGGACCTCGCGCTGTTCGAACGGCTGACCGGCCGCGAACTGCTGATGTTCCACGGCGCGCTGCGCAATCTCGATCCGAACGTTGTCGACGAACGTTCCGACGAACTCCTCGATCTGCTCGGTCTCACCGACGCGGCCGACAACCTCGTCGTCGACTACAGCCACGGCATGCGCAAGAAACTCGTGCTCGCGGCCGCGCTGCTGCACGCTCCGAAGCTGTTGTTCCTCGACGAACCGTTCGAAGCCATCGACCCGGTCTCCGCGCGCGCGATTCGCAACTTGCTTGCGCACTTCACCTCGACCGGTTCGACGATCGTGTTCTCGAGTCACGTGATGGAACTCGTCGAGCGGCTCTGCGATCACGTCGCCGTGATGGCGCGGGGCACGATCGTTTGGTCGGGTCCGCTCGAAACGTTGCGCGCCGGCGGATCGCTGGAAGACGCGTTTGTGAGGCTCGTGGGTGAGTCCGAGGCCCGCCAGGAGCTGTCGTGGCTCGGCAATTCGCGCGCCTGAAGCTGCGGCTCGTCCGCAACGGCCTGCGCGCGCCGCAGTACGCAATCGTGTTCACCCTCGGCGCATTCGGCGCCGGCGTGCTCGCGCTCTCCGGCTTTGCAACGCTCGCGCTACTCCGCGGCAACCCGAACGCGCGCAACACGACACTCGTCATCTTCGCGGCCGTCACGCTGCTGTGGACCGTGGTACCGCTGCTCGGCTTCGGGACTGACGAAACCCTTGATCCCCAACGGCTCGCGCTGCTCCCGCTCACCCCGGGTCAACTGCTGCGCGGCTTACTCGTCGCCGCGCTCGTGGGAGTCGCGCCGGTCGCCACTCTTCTGGCGTTGTCAGGCGCGGTCGTCGGCATGACGAACGGCGTTGTCAGCGCGCTGTTGATCGTTGCGGCCGTCATCGCGACGATGCTGCTTTGCGTCGTCGCATCGCGAACGTTGATCGCGGTGCTCGCGCCACTGTTGCGATCGCGGCGCGGACGCGACCTCATGATCATGACGATCACGCTCGGCGTGTTCGTTCCGCAGAGCTTCCGGCTGTTGAGCGCGCGTTCGGGTGGCAACACCGAGCACGTGTTCGCCGAAATCGCCGACCGTGTGCGCTACACGCCATTCGGGTGGACGGGGTTGGCGGTCACCGACGCCAGCCAGCGTGATTATCTCCCGGCGCTCGCCGCGCTCACTGCAGTCGGCGTGCTGATCGGCGCCTTGTTGTGGATCTGGATGAGAGCCATCCCGCGCGCGCTTACAAGTTCCGACGCAGTCGCGCCCGCGAAAGCGCGCAGCCGGCGCAGCACGCTGATCCCGGCCGCGTTGCCGTTCCTTTCTCGCAACCGTACCGGCGCGGGAACCGCCAAGGATCTTCGTTACTACGTGCGCGATCCGCGCCGCCGCGGGCCGTTGATCGCGGCGCTCGTCGTCCCTGGTCTGTTCCTGTTCGGGACGTTGCGCAACGCGAGCGTGCGGCCTGCGAGCGCGACGCTGCTCGCACTCGTCGCGCTCTTACCCGCATCAGGATTGACGCTCAACCAGTTTGGGCTCGACGGGAAGGCGCTGTGGACGATGATCGTCTCCGGCAACGACGCGCGCGCCGACATCATCGGCAAGAACCTCGCGACCGTCGTGCTCGTCGCCCCGCTCGTTGCCGTGCCCGCGCTCGTGACCGCGGCCGTGACGAACGGTTGGGCGTACGTACCGGTCACGATCGGGCTCGCGCCCGGCATGCTCGGTGTGATCCTCGCGGTCGGCAACGTCGTCTCCGTGTACGCGGCGTACGCGCTCCCCGATCGGCGCAATCCGCTCGCCGCGAATCCCGGTCAAGGTTGTGTCGGGGGACTTGCGGCGCTCGGCGCGCTGTTTGTCGACGCGCTCATCCTGGTGCCCGCGGGAATTTTCGTCGTCGTCGCGCTGCACGCCTTCTCGCTACCCGCCGCGACCGTTGTCGCGGTCGGGTTCACGTCCGCATACGGGTTCGCGATCTGGCGGATCGGCTCGGGCATCGCCGAACGGCGCGTGCAATGGCGGATGCCCGAGTTGCTCGAAGCGGTGTCGCCCCGCCAAGCCGGCTGAATTTCCGATGCGTCGCTGAACCGGTTCTGGAACGGTTCAGCGACGCATCGGTACTAGTAGTCGTCGAGGTCGCTCGAGGGCTGGGCGGGCTTGTCGTTCAATTCGGACGCCGCGTTCGCGACACGGTTGCGCACCCACGCGAGGCTGTCGCGCTCGTGCATCGCCTTGTCCCAGCCGCTCATCACCGCCTCGACCGCGTCGCGGCCGTTCACGACACCGAGCACTTCGACCACGAGCTGTGAGGCGTCGACCGGATCCTCGGTGAATCCGCCGCCTTTGGCCGGATGAATGTCGGCGTCGGGCTCGCGCATGACGTACAGCTCGCCCGTCGCTTCCACCCAGGAAACCTCGCAACGACCGTTGTCGTCGGTCCACCCGCGGCCGAACTCGAGCTCCTCCGAGTGCCGGCGGCGGGGATCCTCGCTGTAGAACTGTTCGAGATCCACACGCACTTCTACATCGCGGCGAGGGGCGCGCACCGTAATCAAGCGCGACCGGGCACCATTTTGTGGGTACCGCGGCCTGCCGATGGAGAAGGTGGAGGAGGCGTTCGGTGACCGACAGCGACGACTTGGAGCCGCTCGAAACGGTGCCACCGGCGCCGTGGACGGAGCCCCAGCCGGTCGCGCCCGAACCCGCAGAGATCGGCGGGCCAACCGGGCCAACATCCGTCTCGCGGTCTTCGATCGTGGGTTTGGTCGTGGCCATGCTCGTCGCCGGCGTCCTCGGCTACGGGCTCACCGCCCACCTCGAATCGGGGAAGCCCTACAACCAAGCACTCAACTCGCAAGGTGGCTCCGCCAACAACGGCAATCAGTCGCCGGGCGCGACCGCACCGCCCGCCGACAGCAACGACCCGGACGCCGGCGCGCTGGCACGAGTCGTCGTGCAACAGAAGGACGTCGGCGGCGATTACAACGTCGGGCTGATCACGAACGGCGACAAAATCGGTGGCACGACGACGCTCGATCTCTGCAACGGCACGTACCCGAGCGAGTCGCTGCGAACCGCGCGCTTGCAAGTCGCCGAGACGGACCCGACGGGCTCGCTCGTCATGAGCACCGAAGCCGTGCTGTACCACGACGCGAACGATGCGAACCAAGCGTTCTCGGAACTGCGTTCGGTCACCGCACAGTGCCCGAAGCAACCGGTCGTCAGCCCCGTCGGCGAGACGACGGTGACGACGACGTTTCAAGCATCGCCGGACTCCAACTGGCACATCGCCGAGGGCGTCGACCGTCTCGCGTACGCGCTGACAACCCAGGACACGCAGGGTCAGAAGTCGAGTTCGGTCGCGGTGTACTTGAAACGCGGGCGGGCCCTGATGGGCGTGTATTTCTCGGATCCCAGCGGGAAACAACCGGCCATCGCGGGCAAGACGAGCATCGCAACCATCGTTGCGCTGTTCTCGCAACGGCTCGCCGCACTCCCCGCGTCCGTCGTCAACCCGTAGGAGCGTCGCTCACTGTCGCTGAGCGATAGTCAGCGACGCACCGGGGTGGTGCGGGCGACGGTCCCGACCAGCAGCAGGACGACCGCGACCGGCGTGACCCACCACGCCGACCAACCGTGGTGCGCAAGCAAGGCGGTGATCCCAAGTGCGACGCCGCCGCCGAGCGCGAGCCGCCAGTCGTCGCCGATCACGAAGTCCCACCAGAAATGGCCGAAGGAACGGAGCCACTTCATACGGGCGCTCCTTGTTCTGCGCGCGCCTTGAGCCACGCGACGATGCCCAGCGCGAGCACCGCGTAGCCCGCGATCAACACCAACAACGCGACATCGCCACCGGGCCAGCTTGCGCCGGCGCCTTCGGAACCCCAAAACGTTCCGAACGACGTCAACATCACGCCGACTGCAAACTTCAACGTGTTCTCGGGGACGCGCGTCAACGGCTTGTGCACGATCGCGCCCACGATCACCACCACGATCAATGCCGCGACGGCCGACACGATCATCAACGGGAAGTCGTCGTGTGCGGCGCCGAACGTCACGACGATGAACGCGACTTCGAGACCTTCCAGAAACACGCCTTTGAACGACAACGTGAAGGCGTACCAGTCGAACGCACCCGACGCGACCGGTTGCGCGGCCCTCGTTTCGGCAACTTCGCGTTCGTAGATCTTCTCTTCATCGTGCATGGGCAAGTAGCCCGCGGACCGCAAGATCGCCTTGCGCAACCACTGCAGGCCGAACGCCAAAAGTAAGAATCCGACAAGAACTCGCAGCGCATCGAGCGGCAAGACGGTCAGCGCGGGGCCGAGCAACGCCACGACGACCGCGAGCGCGCCCAATGCGGCCGCAATACCGACGCGTACTGGCTTCCAGCCGCGCGTCAGCGCGACCGCGAGAACGATCGTGAGCGCTTCGACCATCTCGACCGCGCAAGCGAGGAACGCAGCCGCAGCAAGCAGTGCGTTATGCATCAGCCGACCGTTTCACGCCGGACCACATCGTCTGCGAGGCTACCGCCTGCATGCTCACCTACTTCCGGGCGATTGTTCTCGGCCTCATTCAGGGTGTGACAGAGCTTTTCCCGATTTCAAGCCTTGGCCACTCCGTGCTCATCCCCGCATTGCTCGGCTGGACCGGAATCGTGCAGTCGGAATCGGGCGAGTCGTCGTTTCTCGCGTTCCTCGTCGTGCTTCACCTTGGCACGTCGATCGCGCTGTTCATCTATTTCCGCGACGTTTGGTTCGCGATCATCGGCGACTTGTTCCGCAGCATTCGCCGACGCCGGCTCGTGTCAGCCGACGCGCGTCTCGGTGTGCTGTTGATCATCGCGACGATTCCAGCCGGGCTCACGGGTTTGTTGTTCGAGCACGAGTTGCGCACGCTGTTTGCGAAACCGCTCGCGGCCGCGATCTTCCTCACGATCAACGGGCTCGTGCTCCTCGGAGGCGAGATTCTCCGGAGACGCACCGCAGTCGGCACGCCGATGCTCCAGGCCAATCCGTCCGGTCGGCTCGACCGGCCCGTCGGCCGCAGCATCGAATCACTCAAGTACAGCGAAGCCGCGTTCATCGGCGTCGTACAGATCGGCGCGTTGTTCGCGGGCCTCAGCCGCTCGGGCATCACGATGGTGGGCGGCTTGCTACGCGGTCTCGACCACGAAGACGCGGCGCGCTTCGCGTTCCTGCTCGCGACGCCGATCATCTTCGCGGCCGGGCTGTACAAGATCCCCGACTTCACCGGGCACCTCGGCGACGGCATTCGCGGGCAAGCGCTTGTCGGCGCGATCGTCGCCGGGATCGCCGCCTATTTCTCGACCCGTTTTCTGCTGCGCTTTTTCGAAACGCGCAGCCTCACGCCGTTCGGGATCTACTGCCTCGTCGCGGGCGCGTTCTGCATCGTGCGCTTCGCGTAACGCGAGAACGGCACGGCGCGCCGCACGATGTCGATGACGCGCGCGGTCTGGCCGCCGTGGCGGTAGTCGTCGATCGCGACGGCCAGGTCGCCCCGAATCCAGCTGCGCACCGGTTGCCACGCGATCGCGATTGCGGCTCCGCCGAGCACGAACACGACCGTCATCAACAACGGGTCGGGCATCGCCGCACCCGACGGGTGCACGACAAACGACAACAACACGCACGAGAAGATCGCAAAACCGCGTTCGATGCGGCGGCCGGCCGCCGCGAGCACGACGACGCCCCAGAGCGCGTACCACGGCAACACGATCGGACCGAACGCCACGACAACGGCGAGCGCCAAGCCCAACGCGCGCGTCGTGCCGATCTTCGGCGCGCGCCACAACAGGTAGGCGACCGCGACTGCGGTGATCAAGTAGCCGAGGCCCCGACAGAGCGTCAGCACGGCGGCGTCGTGGCCGGTGACGTCGGCGACGACGTGCGCGATAGCCGTTGTCGGCGTGAGCAACAAGTGGTTGCTGCCCGGAACACCGAGCGCGCTGACCCAGCCCCAACCGAGGCGCGTCATCCACGTAACGACCGCGAACGTTGCGGCCGCGATACCGAGGAAGCGTCCGGCCGCGGCCGCGCGTTTCGGTGGCGGCAACGCGCGAACTGCCTCGACCGCGATGAACAGCGCGCCGAGCGCGGCCGGCGCTTTGATCGCGGCCGCGAGGACACACAGCGCCACACCCAAACCGGGCCGGTCTTGGTAGGCCGCGACGAGCCCGACGAGGATCAGGCCGATCATCAGCGCGTCGTTGTGGGCACCGCCGATGAAGTGCACCAGGACGAGCGGGTTACACACGCCGAGCCAGATGGCGCGCGCCGGATCTTTGCCGGCGCGCAGGGCAAGCTTGGGTAACGCCCACGCGATCATCGCCAGGCCCGCGAGCTCGATGAAACGCAACAAGAAGACCGCGTTGACAACGCTGCTGCCTCCGATGCGTACGAGCGTCGACGACAGAGTGATGAACAACGGACCGTACGGCGAGTGCGTGTCGAGCCACGCCGAGCTGACGGGTAACGCGAAGTTGGACGAACCGAGCCACGCCGGACCGACGTGGTACGGGTTGAGGTGAAGATTCACCATGCGCCCGAGTGCCGCGTAGCTGTACACGTCGCGGCTGAACAAGGGCGGGCCGATCACGAGCGGGATGCTCCAGATGGCCGCCAGGCGAACGAGCGGTCTCGTCGTCGCGCCGCGCTTCAACAACAGGCCGAGCACGAGCCACGCGCCGAACACCAACACGAGCCCACCCGCAAACGTGAGCGCGCTGAACACCGTGTTGGCGGTGCCGTGGGGAACGAGGGCGACGACGTCGCGCTCGAGCGCGGAGCCCGTCGGCCCGTGGGCACCGTCGGAAACACCGGCCGCAGTGATCAAGGTCGTGCCGATGAGACCGACGACAGTCAGCGCGGACAGCGCGCCGCGCGGCCAGTCGGCCGTCGCCGCAGGCATCGGCGCGCTCGTTACCACTGTGCTCTCGGGCACGCCCCCCATACCTCTCTGCCGCGCCGATACTCCCGGGGGTGACCGCTGCCCCGTCGAACGGGACGCTGAGGTCGGTGAAACGGTACCCGCTCCGGGCCCGGGCTTGGCGGTCGCGAGCGTTCCTTCGGCCGGTTCCGGTTGTGAAGTTCTTGCCAAGGCGCGGCCTGCGACGAAACGTGTGCAGCGCGCCGCAGCCCGTAGCAGCCGCCTGACCAGGACGTTACGGAGCCGCGCGCAACACGTACTCGCAGGCCTCGCCTCGGAGGCACGCGGCGAGGTTGGCAACCGCGCACTCGAGCATGGCCCGCCGGGTTTCGACGGTCGCCGATCCGATGTGGGGCAGGACGACGACGTTGGGCAACGCGAGGAGCGGATCACCCGAGGGTGGCGGTTCGACTTCGAGCACGTCGAGCCCGGCGCCCGCAATCCGCCCATCAGCGAGCGCGCGGGTGAGCGCGGCCTGGTCGATGACACCGCCGCGCGCGGCGTTGACGACGATCGCCGTCGGCTTCATACGCGCGAACGCAGCGTCGTCGAGGAGGTGATGCGTCGACGGGTTCAAGTCGACGTGCAGCGACACCACGTCGGCCATCGCCAATCCGTCGGCGAGTGTGTCGACGCGCTCCACACCCTCCATCGGCGGCAACTCGGCGCGGACGTCGTACGCGTGCACGCGCATCTTCGCGGCCAACGCGCGGCCGGCGACTTCGCGGCCGATGCGTCCGAACCCGACGATCAGCAGCGACTTTCCCCGCACATCGGTGCCGAGCAGATCGTTGCGCCAACGGCCCGCGCGCATTTCCGCGAGCGCCTCGCCAAGGCGCCGGAGCACCATCACGATCAGCGCCATCGTCAGATCGGCAACGGCATCGGTCAGCACCGGCGCGGTCGTCACCGTAATGCCACGCGCGCGCGCCGTCGCGAGATCGATGTGGTCGTAGCCGGCGCTGATCGTGCTGATCACGCGCAATGCCGGTGCACGGTCGAGAAACGCTTTGTCGACGACAACGTGCGAATTGACGAGCACACCGTCGGCCGCGGCGAGTGCGCCGGCCGCGGACGCGACCTCACGCACGAGGTCGCATTGCTCGACGTCGATTCCCGCGAGACGCGCCCGCAACTCGTCGTCGAGCGCGACGGCCGAGACGACGCGCACGTCAGTTCGCGCGCGTCGCGAGAAACACAGGGATACGGCGAGTCGTCCGTTCTTGGTATTCGGCGTAAGGCGGGTACGCCGCAACCGCGCGTTCCCACCAACGGTCGCGCTCGTCGCCTTCAAGCTCACGCACGTGCACAGCGAGGCGCTCGGCGCCGTCTTGCACGGTGACCTCGTCGGGATGAGCCCGAATGTTGTAGACCCAGACGGGGTTCTTCGGCGCGCCGCCCATCGAGCCGACGAGCAGGTACTCACCGTCGTGTTCGACGCGCATCAAGGGCGTCTTACGGATCTTGCCGCTCTTGTTGCCGCGGCTCGTAACGACGATGATCGGCAGACCGGTATCGCGCAGCGTGTTGCCCTCACTGCCATTCGACGCTTCGAATTTCTCGACCTGGTCGCGAACCCATTGCGCAGGACTCGCTTCGTACTCGCTGCTCTCGTCCATACGCCGACGCTACTGCCGGCAGCGCATCGAGATCCTCCCGCGCGGGTACGGCTCCGGCATCCATGACTCGAGTCGTCTGAACGGGAGATATCCATGCGCAAGTTCGCCGTGCGGCCTGCTCTCACGCTCAAGGGACGCAGGTTCAAAGGTCTGCGCGGGTTCGCGGGCAAGCCGTTCCATCCACCTCTCACCGACATCCCGATCGGGGCCTACGTCATCGCCGCGCTGCTCGACATCGGCTCGGTGATCGGCGGCGACAAGCACACGTGGAGTCACGAGATGTGGCACGCGGCGACCTTCGTCTTCATCATTGGAGGGATCGTCTCGGTGTTCACGGCGGTGACCGGCTTTGTCGACTGGTTGCGTTCGTCGGAACCGGGGACCCAAGCGCGCCGAACGGCGAACACGCATGCGCTGATCATGTTGACGGTCACCGCGCTCGTCGTCGTCAATATCGTGTTGCGCTTGAACAGCTATCACACGAGCCTTTCGACACCAGTCGGCATCATGGTGCTTTCGATCGTTATTGCCGCGCTCGTTTCGTGGGGTGCGACATACGGTGGGACGCTCGTCTTCGACTACGGGTTCAACGTCGAGACCGCCGGCGACAGCCCCGTGTGGCACGTGTCGGAGACCGACGTCTTTCCCGGCGATCACTAGCCGTCGGTCGGTGCCACAAACTGAATCGGCGGCGACTGGCGCGTGCACGCGTCAACGTCGAGCTTCGTGCTCGGGTTCGCGAGAAACTGCTGTCGCAACGTGTTCAAACAACCCGGACCCGTCGAGAGCAAGTTGCCACCGAGCGAAGGAAACTCCGCGACGGTCGCGTTCGAGAGACCATGCGTGAGCTCCGTGATCCATTGTGAGTTACCGATCGGTGCAATGTCGCCGCGGATCAACAGCACGGGAACCGAGCTGTTGACCGGCGCCGAGAGTTGCGCAGAGACATCGGGCATCTTCCACTGCGCGCACCACTGCGACCACGGGATCTTCACGTTGGTGCCGACGAACTGCGGATACGTGCGCTGCGACAAGGCCGACCCGGCAGTGTCTTCGACGTGCACGTAGTACGAGCAGAAGAACGAAAGGTTCCCACCGATTATCGAAGGTGTCGACGCGGACTGGAGGTAGTCGCGTACATACGGCGCGATCACCGTTGGCTGCGGAGTGGGCGCAAGCGCGGCCGGGATCAACGGCAGGTTCAGCGAGTTCTCGAACGCGTCGGTGAGCGCGTCGGCCAACCGATAGCCGTCGACCATGACTGGCGTGGGAGGGAGCGACGGGTTGCACAAGCACTGCCGCGTTCACTGTTGGTGGATTCGCGGCCAGCTGATTGTGCGCAGAGTCGTAGACCGACTCGAGGTTCGGATACGACTTCGCGCAGACGGTGTTGGCGGTGCACAAACCGACGTATGCGGTGAACGCGGCGGCCAAATCACCGGTGGGATCGGTCAGGAAGCCTTGCCCGGGTGGGAACGGATCCTCGAGCGTGACACTGCGGACGGCACCGGGCGCCGCCTGTAACACGCCGAACGCAACCGCGCTTTCAGCCTCACCCGACAACAGGTCGACGTGTTGCAGCTTGAGCGCGTAGACGAGGTCGAGCACGTCGTGAATCGACGCCGCAAGCGTGTAGTCGGCCGGATTGACACCGGACGCAACGAGCCGTCGGTAGCACTTGCCGATCGCGGCGGAGGAGGCCGCGTAGTCCGCCTCCGATCCCGCAGGATGCGCGAGCGCCGCCGTGAACACCGATCCGACTTCCGGACACGACAACGTGGGCGTGTTGCCTTCACCAAAGCCACGGTCGCCAATCTGGATCAACTCGGAATGACTACGCACCGGCGACGACTGCACCGAGTCGTGCCCGCCGATGTCGATGGTCGGGGCCGCCGACGCGGCACCGCCCGTTGTGGCCGGCTCGCGAATGACGAGCAGCGAGACGGATTTTCCTTGCGGTTGCGTGCGATCTTGCGGGACGACGAGATGACCGCACGTCGCGTCGGGCGTCGCGGTTTTCACGGCACTCGGACATGCGGCGGATTCGAAGCGCGGCGTGTACCCGGTGGGTGCGACAACGCCGGCGGCCGAGTGCTTGTTCGAACTCGACTGCGACAGTGCGATCCCGATGCCGGCCGCGATCAGCGCGATCACGACGATCACGGCAACTGCAAGCAACGGCCCGCGGCGGCGGCGCTCGGCCGGCGCGGGTTGCGCGGGTTGCGCGGGAAGTGGAGGCGGCGGTGACGCGCCACTCAGGTCGACGACGTCGGTGCCTTCCTCGACGACTTCCACCGTGAGCAGTTCGGCCGGCAACCCCTTCAACGTCAGTGCGCCGACATCGCGAAAGCGCAACGCGCGCCGAGTGCCAACGAGGGCGCGGACGACCGCGCTCGCAAGCGTCTGACCGGGGGCGGCGGCGGCCTGCAACCGCGCCGCCTCGACAACCGCGAGCCCCGACCAGTCGTTGCCCTTCTCCGCGACTTCACCGGAGCTGATGCCGATGCGCAGCTGCGGCGGGTAGTTCGGATCGAGCTCGGGCATCGCCCGATGCATGTCGCTCGCGCAGCTCACCGCATCGGCCGCACTCGCCGGAAACGCGGCCATCAAACCGTCGCCGAGATCCTTCACCTCAGTGCCGTCATGGCGCGCAACCGCCGCGCGCAACGCAGCCATGAAGCGCTGGATGAACTCGTCGGCCGCATCGTCTCCCAAACGCGCGCGCCGCTCCGTCGAGGAGACGAGATCGCAGAACAGGATCGTGACCGTCTGGGTGCGGGCCATTGGCGCCGAAGCCTACGAGGCGCCGGTCGCCGCCGCTCGGCGCGAATTCACCCCGCTTTCGGGGCGAACTCACACTGAAGGAGCTCCGGCGCACGGGCCGATACACACTCTGTGAGGGAGCGCGGGGCCGCGATCGAGGACGCGATCGAACACGCCCGAGCGGGTGACGCGCGCGGTTTCGAGGTCTTGTTCCGCACGTTCGGTTCGCAGGTCGTCGGATACCTGAGAGCCCGTCATGTCGATGATCCCGACGGCGTCGCCAACGAGGTGTTCCTGCGCGCGTTCAAGACCATTCACACGTTCCAGGGCAACGAAAGCCGCTTCCGTTCTTGGCTCTTCACGATCGTGCACCACGCGGCGGTCGACGACGTGCGCCGCCGCCGGCGGCGGGTCGAGGAAGCGCCCTTGGATCGGGCACCCGAACCGGCCGGCGGCGACGTCGAGGGCGATGCCTTCATCGAGCTGGCCCAGGCCCGGGTCGACACGCTGTTGGCCCACCTTTCTTCCGATCAGCGCGATGTCCTCAGCCTGCGGATCGTTGCCGACCTCTCCGTCGACGAGACGGCCGCCGCTGTGGGCAAGAGCCACGAAGCCGTGAAGGCCCTGACCCGGCGGGGCCTCGCCGCGCTCCGCCGCGCAATTTCCGAGAGTGAAGCGGTACCCGGATGAGCGGCGACGACGTTCACCCGGATGAGATGAACGGCGAGCCGCCCGACCTCGACGATGCCGCGAGCGAAGAACTCCTTCGCGGCGCGGGCGCCGAAGTCGACCCGGCGATCGCGCAGGTCATTGCCGACATGCGGACGGCGTTCACCTCGAAACCGCCGGTCGTCGGCGCCGAACTCGCGGCGTTGATGGCAGGGTCGTCGGCGGTCAACTCGTCTGCTGCTCGTCGGAAGTTCGAACGCTTGCGTTCGTCGATGATTGCCAAGATTGCGGCCGGTGCGGCTGCGGCTATGGCGGCAACGGGCGGACTGGCCGTCGCGGGCGCATTGCCCGCGCCCGTGCAACATGTGTTCTCGGCTATCGGCATCGGGAGTGACTCCCCTCACCACACCGATCCGCCGATCCTCGTCGATTCGTCAACGGAGACGAAGCGCGACGACGAAACGGGAACCACGTTGCCGGGCGGCGACAACGGCGGGACGACCGTGACGTCGACGACGGAAACCCCCGGCACCGAAGTTTCCGGCGTCACGCACAACAACTCGCAAACCGCGACAACAACGCTTCCGGGCGAACCGTCACCGCCGACGATTGCCGGGACGACACCAACGACCGGGACCACCTCGCAGCATCAGGATGGTGGCGATCAAGGCGGCGACCGGCAGGGCAACGATGGCGACGGCCACGACGGCGCGACGCCGACAACGACCACAGTCGCATCGACGCCAACGACGACGCAGCACCACCACCCGGGCGACGGCGATCACGGCAACCACGGCGGTCACGACCACTGAGCTGAGCTCACGCCTCCAACGTTCCCCCCGCGTTGCGACCCGCACTCGGCACGGTGCGGGTCGCAGCGCGTCGACGCGAAATCCGCTCGTCGAGACAGCAACCGGCGAAGATGCCGGCGCCGACACCGACCGCGTACGCGAGCATCGTGATCGGTTCGTCGAGGTGCGTGACGACTTGCGAAATGGCGGTTACTTGCAAACCGCCGCCAATGGTCCCGAGTACCGCGCCGGCAACTTTCCCGCCTCGCCCCGTGAGGGCGACGCGCCACTGCCATAACCCGGCCTCGACGAGCACGACGGTTGCGATCATCAACGCGCGGAGCACGGTGAGCATTGGAGTTCCTTTCTCGTGCGCGACGCCTCAGCGCCGGATCGCAACAAGTTCGAGGTAGTCGGCGGGCACTGCGAGCGCACCCGCGGTCGAGCGGTTCCATGTGCGCGCGAGCTGAATCAGATCGTGCTCGAGCGCGTCTTGGCGATCGACGTCGAGTGCGGCGAACGCGCGGTTCGTCGGTCCGTAGTAACTCCGGAAGGTGTCGACGAAGTGCTCGGCCGACTCGTACCGGAAGACGAACTCGCGCGTGCGCGCGCCAACCGCTTGGATGCCGTCACCGAGCAGGTCGTTGACTGCGGCGCGATCGCCCCATTGGAAGACCGACGGAAGTGCGGGCGGTGTGATGTAGCGGCTGATGGTGTTGAACATCTCGGCGACGAAGCTCGTCGGCGTCCAACTCGCGAGCCCGACGCGCCCACCGGGTCGCGTCACCCGCAGCAACTCAGCGGCCGCAACTTCCGGACGCGGCGTGAACATGACGCCGAACGTCGAGAGGACGGCATCGAACGTTCGATCACCGAAGGGCAATTCCTCGGCGTCACCGACTTCGGTTGCGAGCGGAAGGCCGTCGGCCGTCGCGCGCGCCGCCGCGTCGGCGAGAAGTTCGGGTACGTAGTCGACGGCTACGACGTGCGCGTTGCGACGGGCGGCCGCGAGCGCGGCGTTGCCGTTGCCGGCCGCGACGTCGAGCACATGCCAACCGGCCTCGATCTCGACGGCTTCGCAGAGCAGTTCGCCGACGATCTGCAAACCCGTGCCAATGACAGAGAAGTCGCCGCTCGCCCACGTTGCCTGCTGGCGGGTCTTGATGGCGGCGATTTCCGAAGCGCTGGAGTGCGTGGTGGCAGTCATGACGGTCCTTTCGGGTCGGACTTCGTGTGTGCAACCCGAATCATGCGGACCGGCGGCCACCGCAACGAGTGCAGAGTTCGTACCGCTTCGGTTCAGAATTTGTACTGACGTCGCTCGGTGCGGGCTTGGCATACTCGTGGCATGGCGACCTACGACGAGTACTGCCCGATCGCAGTCGGTGTCGAGTTCTTCGGCGACCGCTGGACACCGCTCGTGTTACGCGAGCTTGTCGTTGGGTCTCATCGATTCAACGAAATTCATCGCGGCATTCCGAAGATCAGTCGTACGCTGTTGTCGCAACGACTTCGCACGCTCGTCGACCGCGGTCTCGTCGAACGCAGCGACGACGAATACGGCATCGAATACCACCTCACGCCCGCGGGCGCGGCGCTGCAGCCGATCATCTGGTCACTCGGTCATTGGGCGGCGCGGTGGGCCTTCGGTGATCCCGAGAAGGAACAACTCGACGTTGCCTGGCTCGTATGGCGCATGCGACAGAAACTCGACCCCGCGCGCCTTCCCGCGCACCGCACGACGATCGAGTTCCGCGCGACCGGACATAACAGTGGGCGCGCGTGGCTCGTCGCCGACAAGGGCGGAAGCACGGCGTGCGCGGTGGATCCCGGTTACGAAGTCGATCTCGTCGTGCAGGGCGACAACACGTCGTTGCACCGCTGGTTTGTCGGCCGTACCGAGTTGCGCGATGAAGTCGAGTCGGGCCGCATTCGTTTCAACGGCCCGGCGAAGCTCGCCCGGTCGTTCCCGACGTGGTTCGTTGACGACCCGCTGGTCGACGACATTCGGCGGACGGCGCGCGCCGAAGAGCGCGCGTTGGCACGCAGTTAGTTCTCATGCCCCTGGCCTAAACTCTCGTCACTCGCGAGGGAGGGCCAATGGGTACAGCCGCGTACGGAGACTCATACGGCGCAGTGCCGGTCCGCGACACGGGCACGCTGTTCGGTCAGACGATGGCGCTCGTTGCCGCGACCGCGGGCACGTTCGCGCTCGGTTGCTACCTCGGTCGGAACCTCTCCGAGAACACGTGGTGGATCTGGTTCCTGATTTCGTTCGGCTGCTTGATCGGCATGCGGTTCGCGGTCAAGGGCGCCGGGCTCGCGGGGCCGATCGGCCTGCTGTTGTTGTTCGGGTTGTTCATCGGACTCGGTACCGCGCCGTTGATCGCGTACTACGCGAGCACCAATCCGCAAGCGGTGTGGCAAGCCGGTGCTGCAACCGGACTGTTCATGTTGATTCTCGGCTCGGCGGGGTACTCGACCAAACGCGATCTGTCGGCGGTCGGTCGGTACTCGTTCTACGGGCTGATCTTGTTGTTGCTGTTCGGCATCGTGTTGATCTTCGTCAACATCCCGAACGAAGACTTGATTTGGGCGATCGCCGGTTTGGTCATCTTCGCGGGCCTGACCGCGTTCGACTTCCAACGGTTGCGCCGAACGAACGAGGAAGCGGCCGCACCGTTTCTCGCGGCATCGATCTTCCTCGACGCGCTGAACGTGTTCTTGTTCTTCCTGCGAATCTTCGGCCGCAACAACTAACCCGCGCCGACGGTGTCGACGATCAGCAGGCTGCACGGGGCGTGGTGCGACACCTTGTTCGGCACGCTGCCGAGCACGAAGCGGCGGGCGCCACTCATTCCGCGATTGCCGACGACGATCAAGTCGGCGTCGAATTCCTGCGCGACACCGACGAGCGCGTCGGCCGCCTCGCCCGGCACCGAATGCATCTCGACCTTGACCCCTTCGCGGCGCGCGTTGGTCGCCGCGTGCTCGCACACGAGGTCGGCCTGCGCGGCGACGCTCTGGTTCACGGCCTCGGTGTCGAACGTGCCGGCACCGGCGCCGGACGCGATCGCGACACCGCTCAACGAAATCGGCCGGTAGGCGCTGACGATGTGCAGCGTCGCACCCGTGAGTTTCGCCATCTCCATCGCCCGCTGAACGGCGACCGAGGCTGAATCCGAGCCGTCTGTTCCAACCACGATTTTCGAGAACATACGCGCAGTCTCCCGCGCGATCAGCCCCGGTGCCAAGCGGCGCAACCCGCCCAGCCAGAATGGATTCGTGACCGGCGTTCGGCGATGGCTCGCGTTTTTCGTTCTCGTCGCGATCGCGGCCGGGTGCGCGTCGAAATCTCCGTCGCGCGCGTCGTTGTCTGATTCGGTCGACACCGCGACGACGGTCGATCCGCCGTCGACCGCACCCGCGCCACCCGTCACGCTGACGCCGCCGGCACGCGTGGGATCGCTGCGCGTCAGCGTCACCGATGCTCCCGGCGTGTTCGTCCCGCGCGCGCAATGGCTGAAGGTAGAGCGCGCCGATCACGTCGTGCAGTACGCGGCGGTCTACCGGCCCGCGCGCGGGCACGTATCCCGCGATCGTGTACTTGCACGGCTCGACCGGTCTCGAGGACCTTGAGATCGACTGGGCCGCGCGCCTCGCGTCGCACGGCTTCGTCGTCGTCATCGGCTGTTACTTGAATGCGCCGGCATCGAACCGGTTCGTTTCGTGTCCGACGCTGCCGATCGGTGAGCCGACCGATCCGATGGCGGTCAGGCCTGCATACGAAGCGCTGCTCGACGTCGCCGCAGCGCTGCCGGGTGTGCGGCCCGGACCGATCGGCGTCGTCGGGGTTTCGTACGGTGCGATTGCCGCGCTCAGCATCGGCGACCCGCGCGTCGGCGCGATCGTCGCCGATTCCGGCTACGGCAAGCGCGGCGCGCAGCCGGTGCATACTCCGGTGTTGCTGCTCGCGTGGACCGACGACGCCCACGTCGCGCATTTGTACGTCGTCGCATTCGAGATCGCGCTACAGAAGGCGCACAAGCCGGTGTCGTCGCAGTATTACCCAGGCTCCGGGCACGTCCCGACCCTCGCACCGCCGCCCGTCGGCTCCGATTCCACCAACCGGGCCGTGACCTTCCTCCGGAAATACCTCACGGAATCCTGACCCGCATCGCGTTCGCCGTCGGCGCGCCCGCGACAACGAGATCTGCGTGTTCGCGAGGCGACTCGCGCTCGATGTATTGATCTTCAGCGGCCATCCACGCATCCCACTGCGCGCGCATGGCTTCTCCGTCTCGCTCAATACCGCGCGCGAGGCACAACGCGCGCGGTGTCTCGACCCAGATTGCAAACGCGAGGTACGGACGAAACGCCGCGCGATTCGCGGTAACACCTTCGAGAACGACGTGCGCGCCACTCACGTCGATCCAGTTGTCGAGTTCGCGTTTCTCCCAGTCGTAACGCTGATAATGCGCGACGCCGTCAGTCGCGAGCGGCACGAGCACCTGCTCCAGAAGTCGCGGCCACCAATCGAGTGGTTCTTCCCAACTCGCGAAATCGTCGGTGTGCACGACGGGTGCGCCGCCGAGCGCAACTGCAAGATGACGCGCGAGCGTGCTCTTGCCCGCGCCGCCGCGTCCGTCGATCGCAACGACCGAAACCGGCATCGACGCGGGCCGCGATGCCGTGTCTGCGAAGTGCGCAAGATCGGCGATCGTGATTTCTGCGGGCGGCGCGTTCACGCGAACAGCATGTCGGATCAGACGACGTGTCAGTGTGTTTCACAGTCGCGAAGTGCTCACACTGACTTTACAAAACCATCGCAATCGTCAAGTCTGCTGAACCGACCGTAAGCAACCATTGGGAGAGGTTCATGCGCCGGTTTCGGCTCCTTGTCGTTTTGCTTGCTGTTGTCGCGCTCGCAGGATGTGACCTGCTCGCGATACGCGGCGAAACGGACAAGATCACGTTTGTCAGCAGCACGACAAGCGGTGGATGGAAGTACGACTACTACCGCAACACCGCGTTTCCGTGCGCGATCAGCGGTTACCAAACGTTCGTCGTAGGGACGAAGATCGGTTCGTCTGACACCGCGTCCGCGCCGCTCTGGGCGTTCATGCACGGTGGCGGCGCCGGTTACTTCGACGCCAACGGCAATCCGATTCCCGGCAAAGGCCAGAAGACCGAAGAAGACGCGGCGTCGTTGACGGCGTATCTCACCAACAACGGCTTGGTCGGCGACATTCGCAACGATCCGGCGGGGTTCCGCACGCTCGCGGTCTCGTATTGCAGTCACGATGTGTACGCCGGCACCGACTCGACCGATCCCCACAACCCGAACACCACTCCCGACGGCAAGCCGCGCACGACGAACGGCGTCTACGAGGTAAAGGCCGCGATCGAATTCGTGCAGGCCAAGTACCCGACGTCGAAGTTCTTCTTGCACGGAACGAGTGCGGGATCGGCGGGTGCGTACGGCGTGGCGTGGGCGTTGCAAAAGCAGGGGATTCCGCCGGCCGGCGTGATCGGCGACGCGAGCATCATCAACGGTGAAGCGATGGCGGCCGGTTACGCGGCGGGCTACTGCACCGACGACAACGATCCGGCACGGGTCGCCGGCGATCTCGGCCCGCGTGAATCCCGACCTTGCGAATCCCGCCAACGAACCCGACAAGTTGGTGTCGAGCGGGCAACTGACCGTGCCGCTGTTGCACATTTGGAACCACGGCGACTCGAACACGTGCGGTTCGCCGATCATCAGTTGCCCGTTGCGCGACGGTTCTCATGTCGACATGGGATTGACCGATTGCATTCACGAGCCGATGCGCGAAGCCATCGCGGCGGAAGGCCCGAACAGCAAGTCGGAGAACTTCCCGGTCTGTGTCGACAACGACGGCACGCCCGACTGTTCACTCCATGTCGTGACGTCGCGGATTCATCTCACGAACACCGATCCGTCGACACCCGCCGACTACTTGGGCGGGATCATGACGTGGGTGCATGCGCGTCTCGCCGACTCACCGTGACACGCGCTGAGACGATCAAGCCGAGCTTCGGACCAAATCTGCGCTGAGCGCGCACTTTTGGTCCGAAGCTCAGGAATCGAAGGTGAGCTTTGCGCTTACACCCGTCAGCTCGAGGACGCGGAACACCGACGTCCCAACGTTGCTGACGCGCAAATCGATGCCGGATTCGACACAGCGTTCGCGCATGCGCAGCACTGCTTTTACGCCGGCCGAATCACAAAAGGTGAGTGCCGACGCGTCGATCATCAACGCCTCCGGCTCTGCTTCCGCGACAATCGCGAAAACGTTGTCGAGGATGCGCGCCGCGTTCCGATCGAGTTCACCGCGTACTTCCAATCGGATGCGATGCCCTTCGTTGAAACATTCGACGCCGAAGTAATCGCTCTGTTCGAGCGAAGTCCCGCAATTCATGTTGTGCTCCCAGCAGCAAAACGTCCTCGCCCACACAGAGTCAACCGAACACGACCCGTGCATAACAAGACGCGTACCGCGCGAGTACGTCGCGCACGAAGCACAAACCTGGTGCGAAACGCCCTGTAGAGGGCACGATGTCCGAACTCTGAGAAGGTACGCACGCGTACGGGCATTTGGTAGCGCGGGGCATGCACGAGGGTGTGCCGGTGTGAAATGCGTCGCAATCGGTCATTCTCGGTGTCGCTGGCGGCGCTGCGAATCGATACTCAACCGATGGGATCAGAAGACCTCGCGCCGCTTCGCCGTGCGCAAGCCATGCTCGTGACCGATCACACGGTCGACGACATCATCGCTCAGCTCGAACTGCAGTTCGGCCTCGACTATGTGGGCGCCTTGGCTGCAGTCGCGGCCGTCACGTTGCTCAACGAGCGCGGGCTCGACGTGCCGGACGAACGGGCGACCTGGCGCTGAACGCCTAACGTTCCACTCGTGGCTGTTCCCGACGCGCAGCTGAATCGCATCCTTCGGTTCTGCGAAGATCGCACGCCGCCGGAAATGCGAGGCCAGATGCGAGTTGAGGCCACGGTCGACGGAAACAAAGTGACGCTGGCCGAATGCCGTCCACCCTTCGACGCCAAGGACGGCAAATGGACGAGCGCACCATTCGCACAGCTCCGCTATCAGCCGTCATCGAGACTCTGGAGCTTGTACTGGATGGACGCCGACGATCGTTGCCACCCGTACGACGAGATCGATCACCTCGTCGCCCTGAACACCGCGCTCGACGAGATCGCCGACGACCCGACGTGCATCTTCTTTGGTTGAACTCGAGGGAACGCGTCGACGACTCGGATACCATGACCAACTTTCGGGGACGTAGCTCAGCTGGCTAGAGCACCTGCTTTGCAAGCAGGGGGTCGTGGGTTCGAGTCCCATCGTCTCCACGATCGTCGTTAGACAGCCAAGAATTGCCTTGGTGGCGGCGTTAGGTGACGGTTCGCGTGTCGTCTCGCCCGGCAAGCAATGTTCGATGTTCGAACTCTCGCGACAAACCAAAACTCGCGGATCGAACGATGTGGCCGCCTCGTTCTGCGAGTCTGCAAGTCCGACCTGTCACAGGCGAATGGTCATTGCCGCTTTGTAGGCATCAAAGCGCTTCGCGAGGAGGCCGACGTCTTGGGAACTGCGGTGCCAAGCGTTGCGTACCCAGGGTCTGGGCACCGCGGGGCCTTCCGCGCCTGTGTTTCGACGTGGACAGATTTATTTGATTGAGCGACTCATTCATTAATACGATCGGCTCATGCCGCGGGCACGAGCTCCGGGCCGCCTGGACGACATCACTACCGCCGGTCTCGCCGTGTTTTCGACGGTGGGATACCGGCGAGCACGCATGCAGGACGTGGCCGCCGAAGCTGGCGTCTCGCCCGGATTGCTCTACACCTATGCGGCGGGCAAGGAGGCGCTGTTCGCGCTCGTGGTGCAGCGAGAGGCTGGCGTCGACATCGGGAGCCTGACACTGCCCGTTCCCAACCTCGAAAGCTCAGAGCTCACGGCGCTCGTGCGTAAGTTGATGCGCGATCTCGTGAGATCGCCTGCGCTCGCGGCCGCCGAGCAGTTGACACGCCCGGATGACGCGTGCGCCGAGCTCCGTGCGGTCGTCGCCGAACATTACGACGGCGTCAACCGGGCGCGTCGTCTGTTGCGCGTCGTTGAACGGTGCGCGCTCGACTGGCCCGAGCTCGCGGCAGGTGTTCTACTCCGGCACGCGCAAGCGCTATACGCAACGCCTGTCGTCATACCTTGCCGCGCGTGCCGCGTCCGGAGACCTCATCGCGGTCAACGATTTCGTCGTTGCCGCGCGCTTCATCATCGAAACAGTCGCGTGGTTCGCAAACCACCGCTTCGGCGATCATGACGGAGCCGCGATCGACGACGACGTCGCGCGACAAACTGTGCTCGACCTCGTAACGAACGCGTTCGCGCCGAGATGACACGCGTCTTCTGTATCGCTGTGGCGGTATTCGTCTTTCATCTCGTAACCGCGACCATCTATGGATACCACCGAGATGAGTTCTATTACCTCGCGCAAAGCCGCCGGCTTGCGTGGGGATACGTCGACAATCCGCCGCTGACTCCTTTTCTCTATCGCCTCGACAGCAGCGTTTTCGGCACATCGCGGCTCGGTCTTTCGGTGGTGCCGGCGCTGCTGCACGCTGTGCTTGTCGTCATCACCGCACTCATCGCACGTGAGCTCGGCGGTAACACCCGGGCCGAACTGCTGTGCGCGATCGGTGCTGCGCTCGCTCCGATTTTCGTCACGACTGGGCACTTCCTCGGAACTGTGACACCGGAGTGTGTCGCAGGCGCAGCGGTCGCGTTGTTTGTGGTGCGCGTGATTCGCACTGACGATCCGCGGTGGTGGCTCGCGGTTGGCCTCGTCCTCGGACTCGGGTTGCTCGATCATTGGACGCTCGGCTTTTACGCCGTCGGGCTCTTCGTCGGCTTCGTGTGCACGCCTCAGCGAACGCTGTTGGGGTCGCCGTGGACTCTTGCGGCCGCTCTCGTGACCGCGGCGATCGTGGCCCCGAACGTCGCGTGGCAAGCCCGACACGGTTGGACGCAAATCGAGTTCGCCAAGCACTTGCGCAACTACGCCGTGACACCGCGGGTCATCCCGGCCCAGTTCGTAATACTCGGCGCAGCGTCGCTGTTGCTCGCGGTCCCCGGAATGCTCTGGTTGCTGCGCGACAACAGCGGGCGGCCCTACCGTGCCCTCACGATCGCGTTCTTCGTCACGCTCGCGCTCGTGCTCATCACCGGCGGCAAGGAGTACTACACAGTCGCCGCGCTTCCGGCGCTCTTGGCCGCCGGGGGTGTCGCATACATGCACTCCACCGGCTGGACAGTTCCTGCAGCCCTCGCCAGCGTCGGCGTCGTGTTGCTGCCATTCGCAACACCACTCCTACCGTTGTCCACCGCGAACGCGGTCCGCGCAATCAACCCTGAGATCGGAGAGATGGTCGGCTGGTCGCACGTCGTCTCGACGGTGAGGCCGATCGCGCTCGCGAACCCGAACGCGCCGATTGTCACCGCGAACTACAGCGAAGCCGGAGCCATCGAGCTACTCGGGAAACCGCAAGGCATGCAACAGCCGTACAGCGGGCATCTCACCTACTGGTACTGGGCACGGCCGCCGGGCCGGTCCGACTCCGTGATCTTCGTCGGCTACGACCACTCCTTCCTCGAACGCTTCTTCTCCGACGTGCAACAGGCCACCACCATCCACACACCCGACGGCGTCGCCAACATGGAAAACGGCACACCGATTTGGATCGCGCGAGGCCAGCGTGCCGACTGGGCCCAAATCTGGCCCGACTTTCGACATCAATAGCTCCGACACGCATTTCGCGCACAGCGTCGAACAACTCGCGGTGTCCCGAACGGTCCCGACGCAACTAACTCACGGCCGTATCCCCGAACGCCGGGGGTGAAGGCATCTTCCAACACCACCGGGAGTTCGTCGCGACCGCTCTCGAGTTCCTCGACCGATAACGAACGCAGCGGACCGGGAGAGGAGACAACCATGTCGCGACAGAGCACCATCACCATCGAACGTCCGACTCCGAAGCTCGCCCGGATCGTCTTCGCGAATCCGCCCGTCAACATGATCGTCGCCGAGACCGTCACGCGCCTCGACTTAGGTCCACGATCGTCGTTCCGGCGAAGGCATCTCGCCCGTGCATCACCCGGCGCGCCCACTTGAGCTGGGTGAGGTGACCGCCTTGTCGCCGACCGACCGGGAACCGCCGCGGCGTCGCCGCGCGACAAAAAAGGCAAGCGCCAGGATCGCGATCGCAACCACCCCCGTGACAATGCCGGCGACCACAGCTCCCTCGGACGAGTGCGACGTCGTCGCGACGAGTTCGGGGACGTTGGTGGCTGCCAGGTAGTAGCCCGGCGCAGTGAACGGTCCGGCAAGTGTGAGTTGGCGCGCGCCGACGGTGCTGGTTGGATTCAGTATCCACGTCGATCCGTCGTTGGATCGGTAGAGCTGCGACCCGAGTTCGGGGATTTCGATGAGCACGCTGCCGGGACGCTGGAACTTGCCAACCGTGACGTCGCCTGGCTCGTAGTGCATCTCCACGAGATACGCTTTTCCGTCTCCGCGCAGGCCGCGTTCGCCGAAGGCACCAAAGACGAGATGTGCTTCTCGACGTACGCGATCATTCCCGACGACTCATAGGCGAAACGACACATCGCCTTACACGGCTGACGCGATAGCACGACTCGTCACAGCAGGCCACGGCGTGCTCGTCGGCGACCGGCATGACGCTGCTGCGCCTGCAGGGAGTCGTTGCCGTCACGTCATAGCCGTCGTACGTTCGCGCACATGCCGAAGCCGATGCATGCGACGCAGCACCTGTCCCGTGCGGGTGCCGTCGACGCCGACGGTCACATTCTCGAGCCGCCCGACCTGTGGGAGCGCTATCTCGAGCCCAAGTACCGCGACCGCGCGTTGCGCATCGTCCGCGACGAGCACGGTCTCGAGGAACTCACGATTGGCGGCACCCGCTCGCAGATGAGCCGGAAGGGCTTCCCGGCGACGCTCGGCGCGATGGGCGCGCCCGACTTTGCTGCGATGGCACGCGACCCCGATCGCACCTATATGAGCGAAGCTCCCTACGGAAGTATGGATCCGGACGAGCGGCTGACCGTGCTCGACGCCGAAGGCATCGATGCCGCGGTGTTGTACACCACGATCGGGTTGCTCTGGGAAGCAGAACTCGACGACGCCGAACTGAGCCAGGCGTACACGCGCGCGTACAACCGTTGGATCTGTGAGTTCTGCTCCGGCTCGCCGCGGTTGATACCAACCGCGCACCTGTCGCTCTCTGATCCGGACGCGGCCGCGCGCGAACTCGAACGCGCCGTTGGCGACGGTGCGCGCGGCGCGTACGTTGCACCGTTCACGCACGACGGGCGTCCGCTCGGCCACCCCGACAACCATGCGGTGTTTGCGGCCGCGCAGGATCTCGATGTGCCATTCGCGATCCATCCGACGTTCGAACCGCAGTGGACGAAGGGCGCGCGCATGGGAACGTGGGAACACGTGAAGCAGCTGCGGTTGCTGGCGTCGGTGACTGCCTCGGATGGCGTGCGGCAACAGTTCACGACGCTGTTTGACTACGGCGTCTTCGACGTGTTCCCGCGCCTGAAAGTCGTCGTGCTCGAATCGGGGGGCGGCTGGATCGGCTACTGGCTCGACCGTATCGACGCGGTGTACGGGCACACGGTCATCGGCACGCGGGTTCCACTGAAAGACAAGCCGAGCGACTATTTCCGCGAGCGCGTATGGATCTCCTGCGACCCCGACGAGCGCACGATTCCCGCGCTGGTCGAGCGGTTCGGCGACCGCTTCATGTGGGCCTCAGATTTTCCGCACGCGGACCACACACCTGAATACATCAGCGATCTCGACGAACTGGCCGCCGCGTTCCCCGAGGAATCACGGCGCCAGTTCCTCGGCGACAACGCGCGCGAACTCTTCGGCATCGCGTGAGCGACGGCGAAGGCGGAACCCCGGGTTAGCCCCAGTGGTTCAGCAAGCCTGAACGCTGGAAGCCGGCCCAGTCTTCTTTGCCCTTGATGTCGGTGACCGGAATGTCTTTCGGCGCGGTCTGCGTGCGCCCGGCCGCCGGCGCCGTGCAACCCGGGGGGACGAACGGCGCGAGCTTCGGGATGTTCGAAGGCACGCGTGCGTCGGGCCGGTCGAAGTTCAATGCGAGCGCGAGGTTCTGCGGATCGCACGGGGCGTGCGACGCGTCGCGTGCCGACAACGGATCCAAGCCCCATCGCCACTCGATGAGCTTCAACACCGACGTGTGGTCGTAGAACCCGTGGTTCACGACGCCGCTTCCATGACGACGCGCGAACGGCCCGGAGATGATGCACGGAACGCGGAAGCCCGTGAGCACCCGGTTGTGCGCGTCGAGGTCGGTGTCGATGCCGGCGTGCGGGTCGGAGCCTTGCGGAATACCGGGCGTCACCCGTGACGGCCGGACGTGTTCGAAGAAGCCGCCCCACTCGTCGTAGTTGATGATGAACACGGTCTTGCTCCACGCCGGACCCGACGCGAGCGCGTGGAACACCTGCGACAAAAACGCGTCGCCGGCGCGCAAGTCATTCGCGGGATGGTCGTCGTTCGACGTCGCGGTGCCTTCACCGGCGAAACCAGGGTCGAGGTACGCAACATTCGGGAGCGTGCCGGCCTTGGCGTCGGTCATGAACTGCGCAACCGGCGACGAGATTCCGGTGTACTTCGCGCCCCACAGCGCAGTGATCGGAAGATCGCTGTAGTAGTAGCGACCGGTTGGCCCGCCCGGCTTGTTCAAGCGATCCCAGATTGTCGGTAGTGCCGACACGGTGAACGTGTTCGACAACCGGTCGGTTTGACCGGCGTGTTGGAAGATGCGGTTCGGGAACGTCGGGCCGAGGATCGCGCAGAAGTAGCGGTCGCACACGGTGTAGTGGCGCGCCAGGCTGCCCATGAACGGCCGGTCGTGCTGCTTGTAATAACTGATCGCGAACGAATCGTTGTTCGTGTCGGTGAGAAAGCCGTCCATGCGGCCGTTGTTGTATTGAATGCGACCGCCGGAATACGAGTGGTCGGGGTCGGCGAAGTTGCAGCCGTTCAGCTGCGTCTGGTGATACGTCTTCATCGGCTTGCCGCCCGGCGTCGGGAACGACAAACCGTGCTGGCGACCGTCGGCGTGCGGCAACCAACCGAGAATGTGGTCGAAGCTGCGGTTCTCCATCATCACGACGACGACGTGTTCGATGCCCGACATGTCGGGCTGAGGAAGACCGCCGTGGGGCTTCGAATGCATGAGCGGTTCGGCCCAACTCGTTCCGCCGAGTGCCGAGCCCAGCACCACCGCGCCCGATACACCTACCGCACCTTTGATGAAGTCTCGCCGATCGATCGCCATGCGCGAAGGCTCGCACACGCGCGCAACGAAACGGAAATGCGGCGCCGAACAACGCCTGAACGGTGAGCCACGAACACCATGTGACGCGCGTCACATCACAATTTGTGAACCGTCTCGTGAGCGCGGACGTAGACGGGCGAAACACAATCCCCCCGCCCCATCTCGCAGGAGAAGTAGCCATGCCCTCCAAGGCTTCTGCGCGCGCGCCCGAAATTCAAGACGGGCGCCGCGTTGCTTACCGTCGCGGCCGCGACCTTCGGCCTGGCAAGTCACGCGGACGCGAAGTCCGCCGGCATCACGGCGAGCGTCACCGGCTCGACGTTGAACGTCGTCGGTACCAACAACGCCGACAACATCGACGTGCGCCGCGGCGTCGATCCCAACACCATCGAAGTTGCCGACGGAAACAGCGGTACCACCTTGTTCTCGTTCGACCGCAGCGCGATCGGTCGCATCGACATTGCCGGCCTCAATGGCGACGACACGATCCGCATCGACCAGAACAACGGCCTCTTCACCGACACGATCCAAACGACGCTCGAAGGTGGCGACGGCAACGACACCTTGATCGGCGGCGATGGCAACGAGACGTTCTTCGGCGGCAACGGGAACGACACCGTCGACGGCAACCGCGGCAACGACGCCGTGTTCTTGGGCGCCGGCAACGACACGTTCCAATGGGACCCGGGCGACGCGAGCGACACCGTCGAAGGCCAAGGCGGCACCGACACGATGCGCTTCAACGGCTCCAACGCAGCTGAGCACATCGACCTTTCCGCGAACGGTTCTCGATTGCGGTTCACGCGCGATGTCGCCGCGATCACCATGGACGTAAACGGTGTCGAGAACGTCGACGTCAACACGCTCGGTAGTCCCGACACGGTCACCGTGAACGATCTGCGCGGCACCGGCGTGCAGAACGTGAACGTCGACCTCTCGTCAACGTCGGGGTCCGGCAGCGGCGATGGCGCGATCGACAACGTCGTCGTGAACGGCACCGCCGCTGCCGACAATGTCACGGTGACTGGCGACAGCACGCACGCCGACGTCACCGGGCTCGCGAGCGCAGTTCACGTCACGGGTGGTGAAGTGGCGAACGACGCCGTCGACGTCAACACGTTGGGCGGCGACGATCACGTCACCGCGAGCACGGACGCCGGGCGTTCGATTGGCGTCTTCGTGACCGGCGGCGAAGGCAACGACATCGTCACGACGAACGGCACCACGGCCAACGACACCTTCGGGATCGCCGACAACAACGGCTTTGCCGACGTCTTCAACGCAACCGGCGGCGCGATCAACGCCCAAGTCGAACACGAAAACCTCAACACGCTGGGCGGGAACGACACAGTGGTCGGCCAGAACGGCCTTGCGACGATCACGTTGTTCACGATCGACGGTGGTGCGGGGAACGACTTCTTGGCCGGTACCGACGGCAACGACGTCATCATCGGCGGAACGGGGAACGACACCGTCGACGGCAACCGCGGGAACGACACCGTCCTCATGGGCAGTGGCAACGACACATTCCAGTGGGACCCGGGCGACGGCAGCGACATCGTCGAAGGCCAAGGCGGCACCGACACGATGGTGTTCAACGGATCCAACGCGGCCGAGAACATCACGCTGTCGGCGAACGGTTCGCGCCTGCGTCTGTTCCGTGACGTCGCCAGCGTCACCATGGATGTGAACGGCATCGAGAACGTCGACGTCAAGACGTTGGGGAGTCCCGACCGCATCACGGTCAACAACCTCACGGGTACGAGCGTCAAGCACGTGAGTGTCGACCTCAACGGGTTCGGCGGCACGGGCGACGGTGCACCCGACGAAGTCGTGCTCGTCGGGACGAACGGCAACGACCGCGTGAACGTGACGAGCGCGAACGGCGTTGCCAACGTGAGCGGTCTCGTCCCGACGTTGAGCGTTTCCGGCGGCGAGCCCGGACTCGACCGGCTCGAACTCGAAACGCTTACCGGTAACGACGTCGTGCACTCACATCTCACCGCCGACGACATCGCGCTGTTCGTCAACGGGCAACCGGCATAACCACCGCCCGTCTCGATCAACCCGGTCCGTCCGTCGCCTCCCCGCAGACGGACGGGCCGGGTCGACTCGCGACCATGAGCACCCGGCCGGGGCTGCCGGTCAATCGTTGGTAGCGGTCGTTCCGCCGTTCGCCGACCACTCGAAACCCACGCCGTTCGTACAGACGCCGCGCCGGATTGTCGATACCGGTCGTGAGCGACACGCTTTGATCGCGATGCGCGGCGCGCGCCAATACCTCGTCGAGCAACGCGGCGCCGAGCCCGCGATTGCGGAACGCGGGATGCACTTGGAGTTCGACGAGGTGCAGCGCGTTCGGCGGTGACGCGAAATCGACCTTGGCGCGTGCGGCGTTTCGCCACGCGGCTCGTATCGCACCGACAACGCCGAATGCGCCGAGTGCGGCCTTTGCAAGCACGGTAAACGACTCGACGTCACCGCCCGACGAAACCTGCGCGAAGCCGGCGAGCTGATCGTCGCGCGAGACCGTGATGATGCTCTGCGGGTCCGCCTCGAGCGCGTGCCGGAACAGCGCCGCCGCCAACCGTTCGGCGCCCCGGGCGTCACCGGAAAGGCCGACGATCTCCCGGGACGGCTCCACGAACATCAGCGCCGCCAACGCTTCCGCCGCACTCGGCTCAACCGAACCGAAACTCATAGAAGAACGCTCGCACACTCCTCGGAGTCGCCGCTACCTTTCCCGCGGTGACACTCGGCGCGACCGACCTCGTGTTGTGTTCCGGCACGCTGCCGCGCGCCGTGTCGTTCCGAGAACGTGTCGATGCCGCGGTCGCGGGCGGGTTCCGCGGCATCTCGCTGTGGGGCCGCGACTACGAACGCGCGCAGGCCGACGGATTCACGGACGCGGATATGCGCGCGCTGCTTGCCGACAAGGGTCTCGAGGTCGCGGAGCTCGATCCGGTGTGGTGGTGGTTGCCGGGCGCCGCCGACATACACATCCCCGACGACGTCGACCCGATGCACGTCTTCTGTTTCGGCGAGAAAGAACTGTTCGCGATCGCCGATGCAGTCGGTGCTCGCTCAGTGAACGCAACTGACGTGTTCGGCGGTGCCTGGAACACCGACGATGCAGCCGAAGCGTTCGCGCAACTATGCGATCGCGCGGCCGAACACAACTTGCTCGTGCATCTCGAAGGCTTGCCGTGGTCGCAGATCCCCGACGTGGGGAGCGCGTGGGAGATCGTGCGACGCGCCGATCGGCCGAACGGCGGAATCGTCGTCGACGCCTGGCACTTCTTTCGCGCCGGCGCCGACTTCGACGCGTTGCGCGCCGTTCCGGGCAACAAGGTGCTGAGCATCCAACTCGACGACGGTCCCGCGGCGGCGGAAGACAACCTGTTGCATGCGACGTTGCACGATCGGCTGCTCCCCGGCGCCGGCGAGTTCGATCTCGCGACGTTGGTTGCGACGCTGCGGGCAATCGACGCAGTCGCACCGATTGGTGTCGAAGTGTTCTCCGACGAACTGCACGCGCGCGGTCCAATCGAAGCTGCGCGCGCGGCGGGCGACGCGACGAGGGGACTCCTATGACACACCCGATGCGGTTCGGCGTGATCACCTCGCATGCGCCCGACGGGAACGCGTGGCGCGAACGAGCGCGGCGCGCCGAAGCGCTCGGCTACACGTCGTTCCTGATGCCCGATCACTTCCAAGACCAATGGGCGCCGCTCGTCGGGCTCACGATTGCGGTCGAAGCAACCGAGCACCTGCGCGTCGGCACGCTCGTGTTCGACAACGACTACCGCCATCCGGTCGTGCTCGCGAAAGAGATCGCGACGCTCGATCTCGCGACCGAAGGGCGCGTCGAGTTCGGACTCGGTGCGGGGTGGAAGCAGTCGGACTACGACGAAGCCGGCATGCCCTACGACCCGCCCGGCGTTCGCATCACGCGCATGGCCGAAGGGCTCGACGTGATGAAGCGCCTGTGGGCATCACCCGAACCGGTGCACTACCACGGCGAGCACTACACCATTGCGGGCGCGGTGGGCACGCCGCGGCCCCACCGCACACCGAACCCGCTCGTGTGCATCGGCGGCGGCGGCAAACGCATGCTTTCGCTGGCCGCGCGTACCGCCGACATCGTCGCGGTCAACGCCACGATGTCGACCGCGCTCGACGCCGGTGTCGCCAAGACTGCAACGCCCGCCGCGTTCGACGAGAAGCTCGAATGGGTGCGTATGGCGGCCGGTGAACGCATGAATGACATCGAACTTCAATGTCATGTACCGATCGTGATGCTCACGGCCGACGGTGCCGAGGTCGCGCGCGGCATTGGAAACGCGTTCGGCGTCTCCGATGATGACGCGCTCGACATACCGCTGACGTTGATCGGCACGATCGACGAGATGTGCGAAGCGATCCTCCGCCGCAAGGAACGGTGGGGCTTCACCTACTGGATCGTGCCCGACGACGCGATGGAGCTCTTCGCACCGGTCGTCGCGCGTCTCAGTAATTGAACACGAGCGCGCCGCCCTGCGTGTATTCGTAGACCGACGGCATACCGGCAACGGTCGCGTTCGGAAGCCACTCGGAGTTCTGCGCGTCGCGGACCTTCACGCATACGGGGCATGCGAAGAAGCGGCCGCCGGAGTTGACGAACTCCTCGTTGAGCGCCGCAACCGATGGCGCGTTCGGAATCTCGATCTTCTCGGCAAAGCCCGGCGTCGCGGCGTAGATCGCTTCGCGGGTGAGGAACATCACCGCTTCCTTGCCGGCGCGCAAGGCTTCCACACCGACGAGGAACGCGATCAGCACGTTCTCGGGCTCTTCGGCACCGCTGTTCAAGCAGATCAGGACTTTGCTGTCGTTGGCGGTTGCGGTGGTCATGACATCTCCTCGACTCGGTGCTCGGGCCGAAAGCCCGAGCACAACAAACGAATGCGATCGATGCGCGCGTCGCCGTTGGTGCTCGCGTAGGCGCACTGCTCGACGAGCATCGGCTCGGAAAAGCGGGGGCCGCCTTCGACGCGTACGCGCCAACGGATCTGCAAGAGGTCGCCGACATGGCCGACTTCGGCGTCGGCCACCTCGAAACGGTCGACGTCGCCGAACCACGTCGTGAACACGCCGACGATCTCGTCGACGCCGTTCCATTCGACGAAGCCGCGGGGCAGCAGGGCGGCCATCGTCGCTTCCGCGTCGAGCGCGGCCGCCAGACCCGGAAAGTTGCGGGCGGCAATCGCCTCGACGACTTCACCGGCGACGGCGAAGCGGGGGTTGGGAGCGGACTGCGTTGTCGTCACCAGGCATTTGTACGAGGGCGCCCGCCGGTTGCCATCGGGCAGATACCCGATCTCTTGCGCCCCGAAGGGGCGTAGAACCAAGGCATGACGAGCATCGAGCGATCACTGGCGGCCTGGGGTGACTTCGACCGCGACAATCCGTTTCCGCTGTTCGATGCCGTCCGCAGCCGCGGCCCCGTCCACAAGGTGACCCTCGCCGACGGTCACGATGCCTGGCTCGTGGTCGGTTTCGAAGAAGCGAAAGCCGCGCTCAACGATCCGCGCATCTCGAAGGACATGCAGGCCGCGATGGCGCGCGCGGGTGGGGTCGTCGCCGAAGGCTTGCCCGGGCCCGCGTTTGCGCGCCACATGCTCGCAGTCGACCCGCCTGATCACACGCGCTTGCGCCGCCTCGTCGCAGCCGCGTTTTCAGTACGGCGAGTTGAAGCGCTGCAAGGCGACGTCGAACAGATCGCCGCTCGGTCGCTCGATGCGATCGTGGCGCAAGGCCCCGACACGATCGTCGATCTCGTCGCGACCTTCGCGTTCCCGCTTCCGTTCACGGTCATTTGTCAGTTGCTCGGTGTTCCCGAATCGTGGCGCGAACCGTTCGGTGTGTCGCTCCTCGAAATGCTCGTTCCGACGCGCACGCCCGACGAGTTCGCGGCCGCCAAACTCGCCTCCGACGAGGTCGTCGCAACGCTCGGCGAACTTGTTGCACTGAAACGGCGCGAACCCGACGACGCGCTCGTCAGCGCGTTGATCAGCGCGCGCGACGGCGAAGACCGCCTGAGCGAACAAGAGCTGCTCTCGACGATCTTCCAGTTGATCATCGCGGGCCACGACACGACGTCGAGTTTGATCGGGAACGCGGTTGTCGCGTTTCTCCTTCATCCCGAACAGCTCGCACTGCTACGGGACGACCCGTCGCTGCTTCCCGCCGCGATCGAAGAGATCATCCGTTACGACGCGCCCGTTCCCCACTCGACGTTCCGGTACGCGCCCGAGCAAATGGAGCTCGGGGGAGTGGTCATCCCCGCCGGCGCGCAGATCATCGTGAACTTGGCCGCGGCGAACCGCGACGATTCGCACTTCGCGCACGCCGACGCGCTCGACATCACGCGCGCGAACGAACGTCACATCGGTTTCGGTCACGGCATCCACTTCTGCCTCGGCGCCCCGCTCGCGCGAATGGAAAGCCACATCGCGCTCGGGGAACTCTTTCGGCGGTTCCCCGACCTGCGGCTTGCCGTTCCGGCCGACGAACTGCACTGGGGCCACGGCGACGGGCTCGTCCTACGTGGCCTCACGACCTTGCCGGTAGTACCGGGACCGCCGCGCTAGCGGGTCAAGCGCTTCGGGCGGCGGCGCGGCGGCGCGGCTCGGAGCTCGTCGGGGAGCGCGGCGACGGCTGCTCGAACCGCTTCGAGGTTGTCGAGCAACGCTTGCTGTTGCTTCACGCTGATCTTTTCGAACATCGTCGTGGCAACGACCTGAACGTCGGGAAGCACCTTGTCGAGCAGGCGTTGCGCGTCGGCGGTGATGTCGACGAGCACGCGTCGACGATCGTCGGGATCGTTGCTGCGTTCGACGAATCCCTTGCGCTCGAGATTGTCGAGCAGCGACGTCACGGTGCCGCTCGTGATGTGCATCCGTGTCGCGACTTCACCCGTGAGCATGGGCTTGCCTTCGCCCTCGATAACAGCGAGCGCGTTGACGGCCGCATGTGAAAGGCCATGTCGTCGACAGACAGTGCTGATTGCACTCTCGACGAGCGCCCCCACAACCTCGAGTTCCCGGGCGCACTTGGCGGCGAGCCAGTGCGCGCCCGGGAACTCTGCTTCGAACGCTTCGACTTCGGAAGTTCGGCGAGGAGACAGTGCTACGCCTCGACCACAATCTCGATGCGCGGCGCGCCGGCAACACCGGCCCGGCCCATCGCCGCCGCAAGGTCGGGCGAGGCGCCGAATCCTTCGGCCTTCTCGGTCGACGGGAACCAGTGCAGCACTGTGACCGAGTTCTTGTCGTCAGGGTCTTGCAACACCTTGGCGTCGATCACCCCGAAACTGTCGCGCAACGGCTGAACTTCGTCGTACACCGTCTTCCAGGCGGCGTAGTCGTTCACTTGGTGCTTCACGATTGTGAGGGCTTTTGCCATGTTCCCGCTCCTGACTTACCTTGGGTTCAAATATCTTGAATTCAAGATATTCCCGGACGGGAGAGATTGCAACGACTTTTCTGTCAACGCCCGGTCAAGTCGTTGCAGGCTCCCAGGGCTGCATCCAGTCGGTCGCAGGCCAGCCCTCGACCGCCGCGAGCAACGCACCCGAAAGCGCGCCGTCGACGGCTTCGCGCACGATGTCGGCATGGCCGGCGTGGCGCGCCGTTTCTTCGATGAGGTGCAACACCACCCAGCGCACCGACCACGCGTCGACATCTTGCGGGAACCACGGCACGCCTTGTGGTACGGGCACGGCTTCCTCGAGACCGAGCTTGCGGACAACCGCGTCGGTCGCGCGCGCCGCGTCTTCGTACTCGGCGATGACACCCGCGATCGTTTCGGTTTCCGTCAGCCGGAAACCGGCCATGTAATCGTCGGCCGTTCCGTCGGCCCGGGCTTGCAGCATCGTGTTCGTCCAGCTGCGTTCGACTGCGGCGAGGTGCTTGATCAGCCCGCCGACCGAGAGTGGGCTCGGCGTCGGTGTCGATGAGGCTTGGGCGTCGGTCAGGCCGAACGCGGCGGTGCGGGCCGCGATCCGTTGCTGTTCGAGGAAGGCGAGGAGGAGATTGGTCTCGTCGGGAGTCGGGGGAACCATCGCGGGCATGGCCGGCCTTTCGGAGCGGACTGATTGGACGTTCCCCAGCATCCGCTCCAAACCGGACATCTGATGGCCAGTTTTCCTGCGAAGATCGCGACATGCGTGCCGACCGGCTCGTCGCCCTCCTGTTACTGCTCCAGCGCAAAGGCCGCGTGACCGCGGCCGAGGCGGCGGCCGAACTCGAGGTCTCGGAGCGCACCGCCCGGCGCGACCTCGAGGCGCTCGGGATGGCGGGATTGCCCGTGTACTCGCGGGCCGGACGGGGCGGTGGGTGGGAGCTCGCCGGGCGCGGCCGCACGGATCTCAGCGGATT
The DNA here is from genome assembly GCA_963841195.1 of uncultured Actinomycetes bacterium. Taxonomy (GTDB): domain Bacteria; phylum Actinomycetota; class Acidimicrobiia; order IMCC26256; family PALSA-610; genus CAWJBX01. The sequence goes on from CAWJBX010000015.1 coordinate 238,866, forward strand.
GAACGCGGCGGAGACGCGCGCGCTGTTTCTCGTCGCCGGTCCGTCGTCGGCCGCGACACCGCAGCTGAAAGCGGCCGTCCGCAAGCTCGTGCGCGCGCTGCCCGAACCGATGCGCGACTCGGCCGACGCGGCAACGAGCGCGATCGTCGTCGATCCCGCGGGGTGGGAAGGGCCGGCGCGCCGGCGTCCGCCGCCCGCGCATCTCGACGAGATCCAACGCGCGGTACTCGAAGGTGAACAGCTCGTGCTTGGCTACACGGCGCGTAATCGCGACGCGACCGAACGGGTGGTGCATCCGCTCGGGCTCGTGTCGAAGGGCTCGGCTTGGTACCTCGTCGCGAACACTGACGCGGGCTTGCGCACGTTTCGCGTCGACCGCGTCACGTCGATCACCGCCAACGGCGAACCGGTCGTGCGACCGGAAGGGTTCGATGTTGCCGATGCCTGGCGGCGGATCGCCGACGAAGTCGACGAGCGGCGCGCGCCGGTACGGGTCGACGCGATCGTCGATGCCGATGCCGCCGACTATCTGCGTTGGCAGTTCGGCAGCCGGATGCGATCGGAAAAGATGCGTGCCGACGGACGCTTCGACGTCGAACTGCGCGCGCATTCGCATCGTTCGATTGCGCGCGAGCTCGCGTCGATGGGCGGCGCGATCGAAGTGATCATGCCGGAAGAAGTGCGTGTCGAGCTCGCACACATCGCGCGCGAGCTCTCAACGCTGTATGTGTCTGCTCAGTCTTCGGCCAAGATGCCGTAGAGCTGCTTGCGCGCGTTGCGAACGATCTCAACTGCGCGCGTCATCTGTGCTTCGTTACCGTGATGCGCAATCTGGCGACTCGCGTGCATCACTTGCATGACAGCCTCGCGTAACTGGCCGTACGGCGCGTTCGCACGCTCCGATGCCCAGGGCGGCCCGCCTGCTTCTTCGGTGCGGCGAGCAACTTCGGCGCGACCGGCTTCGGTGAGCTCGAACACACGCTTGCCGTCGCGTTCGGTCGAACTGACGAGGCCTTCGTCCTCGAGCATTTGCAACGTCGGGTACACGGAACCCGGGCTCGGGCGCCAGGCTCCGCCGCTCTTGTCTTCGAGGCGCTGCATGATCTCGTAACCGTGCGCCGGCTCTTCGCTCAGCGCCGCGAGCAGCGCAAACCGGATTTCACCCCGGCGCATGCGGCCACCTCGGTGGCGGCCCCGGCCGCCTCCATGCCCGCCTTCAGGACGGGCGTCGTACATCCCTCGCATGGGATGCTCCTTTCTGTCTACTGACGTATCGCGATATATCGTAACCGATCGCAGAGCCGTCCGTCAACCGGGCACCAGACTGCGGCTGTGACCGACATCGACCGCCGGACCGTGCTGCGCTGGGCCGGCGCCGGCGCGCTCTTTCTGGCGGGTTGCGGCCGCCCGAAACCGCGCGTCTCGCCGGGGACGACGACAACCTCGGCGGGCGCCGGGCCGCCGACGAGTTCCACGATTCCCGGACCGGTGCCGTGGTCGCGGCTCGCCCAACAGCTCACGGGGCGCCTCGTGCTCCCGAATGATGCCGGCTATGCGTTCGCGCGCCAGCTCTACGACCCCCGGTTCGACGCGATTCATCCCGCCGCGATCGCGTACTGCGCGTCGACGACCGACGTGCAACGCGCGATCGCGTTCGCGCGCGAGCACGACGTGATGCTCGCGGCGCGCAGCGGTGGACACAGCTACGGCGGCTACTCGACGACAACCGGCCTCGTCATCGACGTCACGACGATGAACGGCGTCGGCGTCAAGAACAGCGGCGCGACCGTAGGCGCCGGCATACGCCTGATCGATCTCTACACAGCGTTGAACAACCAAGGTGTTTCGATTCCGGCGGGTTCGTGCCCGACCGTTGGCATCGCGGGGCTCGCGTTCGGCGGTGGCATCGGTGTGGTCGCGCGCCAACACGGCCTCACGTGCGACGCCGTGAACGCAGTGCAAGTCGTCACCGCCGACAGCCGCATTGTGACGGCCGACGCGTCGAACAACGACGACCTGTTCTGGGCGATGCGCGGTGCAGGCGGTGGGAACTTCGGCATCGCGACGTCGATCGGATTGAACACGTTCCCAGTCAGCGACGTCGCACTGTTCACGCTGCACTGGGGCTGGCCCGCTGCGGCTGCGGTCCTGAACGCCTGGATGCCCTGGATCCAGAACGCGCCCGACGCGCTCGCGACGAACTGCATCCTCGAATCACCGCATCCCGCGGGTCCGCCGCTTCTGCAGGTCGCGGGCGTGTTGTCGGGTTCGGAAGCGCAGCTAAATCCCATGCTCGACGCGCTCGTACGCGCCGTCGGCACCGCACCGACAACGCGCTTCGTCGAAACCAAACCCCTCGCGCACATCAACTATGTCGAGGCCGGCTGCGCGTCGCTCTCGCAGGCGCAATGCCACCTGATCGGCCAAACATCGCAGGGGCAGCTCCAGCGCTTCCCGACGTATGCGCACTCGAGCTACATCAACGCTCCGCTCGATGACAGCGGTGTGAACGCGGTCGTCGCCGGAATCAACGAACGCGTGCAGGCGCAGCAGCCGGGCGCGATCGCGTTCGACGCCTACGGCGGTGCGATCAATCGCGTCGCGCCCGGCGCAACGGCATTCGTGCATCGCAACGCGTTGTGTTGCGCGCAGTACAGCGTCACCTACGAACCGACCGATTCGGCCCCGACGGTCGCCGCGCACCAAGCCTGGCTTACGAGCTACCAGAAGTCGCTCGCGCCCCACGTGTCGCAGTTCTCGTATCAGAACTACATCGACCCGACGCTGGCGAACTCGGGCGCGGCGTACTACGGCGAGAACTTGCCGCGCCTGCGCAACGTGAAGAAGACCTGGGATCCCGACAACGTCTTCCACTTCGCGCAGAGCATCACACCGGCGTAGCGCGGACCTCGGCCCAGGTCGCTTCCACCGCGGCGACGATCGCATCGAGCGCGGCGCGCAACGTATCTCCGTCCCGGTCGACCCACGGTTCGTCGGCCGGCGCGCCGGAACGCATGAGCAGCGCGGGCAGATCACCGAGTTCGGCGCGCAGCCACTCGATTGCGTCGGTCTTCAGTTCCTTCGGCCACTGCCGGTCTTGCGGTTCGACGCCGTCGAACCCGGCGTGAAAGTGCGCGCCCAACAAGTTCGGGCCGGGCTTGTCGAACCGGTCGAAGAGATCGGCACGAAACAGGGGCTCGTCGACCACGATCCGTTGGGCCGCGGACTCCGAACCGCGGTGCGGTTCGAGCGTGCGCATCCGGACCTCGACGCGCGTGCCCCGCACCGGTTCCTCCGGTTCCTGCCACGGGAACACCACGACGGCGATGCGGTCGAAGACGAACACCTGCTGCATCGACACGTACGGTACGACGGTGCAGGCGCGTTGCGTCGCGATTTTCGGGCATCGGCGCCGACCGCTTGACGCGATTGCCAGACTGGACTCATGGCCGACAACTGCACCCACCTCGACACCATCCAGGACGTCTCGCCGAGCGGGAACGGCTGCGTCGAATGCCTGAAGATGGGCGGTTGGTGGGTCCACCTGCGGCGGTGCACGGAGTGCGGCCACATCGGTTGCTGCGACCAGTCACCGAACAAGCACGCGACCGCGCACTTCCACGAGACCGAACATCCGATCATCCAGTCGTTCGAACCGGGCGAAGACTGGTTCTGGTGCTACGTCGACGATTTCGCCTTCGAGATCGAGGGCGCCGCGAGCCCGTCACACACCTGACGAAGCAGGCGGTACGGCAGCGGTCTCCCGCGTTTCAACCCGAGGCGTAAAGAAGCGGCCGATGATCGGCAGTTCGAAGAACGACTCCGCGCGCGCGACGGCAATCGAGGCCGACAGCACGTGCTCGGGCGAGTCGTAGCACGCATAGCGCGGGTGCCATTCCGGCTGGAACTTCTCGTTGAACGACCACAACGATTCGATCTGCATCGTGTCGCTCATGCGTTCGAGGAACCACTTCTGGGCGCGGTGTACGAGGCGGTCGCCTGTTTCACACGCGAGGACGGCGCGGAACGTCGCGAAGTTGAGCGCGAGCCCGACGTCGCCGCGCTCGCGGAGATGCTCGATCGTTTCGGTGACGATGAACTCGGTGAGACCATTCGGGACGGCGTCGGCCTCCGACCGGCGCATGAGGTCGAGCGACCAGCCCTTGATCGCCGGCGCGGGCACGAACTGACAGAAGCCGACGGGTTTTTCGTCGCCGTTGAAGGCGACCGCCAGCAACAGGCCCGTGTCACTGCATTCGAAGGCGCGGCCGAGCGTCATCGAAAAGCCTCGTTCGACGTCGCCGCGCCGGCTTTCGGTCATCAAACCCCGCAGCCCGGCACGCAGGTCGTCGGAGAGCTGCGAAGGATCGAAGAACTCGACGCGGTAGCCCGCCTTCTCCACCCGGCCGACCGACTGCCGCAAGCTCTTGTTCTGTTTGCCGTCGAGGCTGAAGCGCCGTACGTCGACGACCGCTTCGTCACCGATATAGAGGTCGTGCATACCGCTCGCGCGGTAGACGGGAAGCCAATCGGGCCCCGCGGCCATCACCGCGACCGGCCAGCCGTGCTCATCGGCGAACTCGCGAAATGCGGCCCACGCCTCGGCTCGTTGGCCGACCGGCCCGACCGGATCCGGCGATACCAACGCGACGCCGTTGTGGACGCGGTACGCCACGAGCGTGTCGCGGAAACCGAACCACTCCTTGTCGTCGCGGAGCGCGAAGTACGCGAGTGAATCGGAGCCGTAGCGCTCGACGATGAACCGCGCGCGGTCACGCGACAACGGCCGGTTGGAGCCGCCGCGCGCCACGACCGCAGGCCGGAACAGCAACCATATGAACGAAAGTGCGATGCCGATACCCACCGCGAGCAACGCGGGCGACACGAAATGATCCATGCGCGACGGCAACGCAATGGTCTTGATGCCCACCAAACGCTCGCCCACCGCCCCCGCGATGTTCGGCAGCGAAACCGGGGGTTTTCGCAGGGCAATGCCGATCGTTCCCGCCACGATCGCAGTCGCGACGCCGACGAACAACGCGCCGACCGCGCGGCGCGCCGAGTTCGGATTGCCGGGCGCGGTGAAGTCGTCGCGATGCAACACGAGGAACACGATGACCACGAGCGAGATCAGCGACTCTTCGACGTCGAGGCCTTTCAAGACGTCGCCCAGCACGGTGACGAACAACAACGAGATCGCGAGCATCCACGCGTGACGCTGCCCGCGCCGAACCCCGCGCGCGAGGAGCAACAGCGCGATCGAAGAGATCGCAACGATCGCGGCCGCCGCCTCCGGGATCTCGATCGCGGCAAACCCGTCGAGCACGCGCAAGCGCGAAGCCAGCGGCAACGTCACCGCCGAGACGAGGTTGAGGAGACCGGCAAGGGCAATCGCCGTCGCCGCGATCCGCCGCGTGCGCCGGCGGGCAGCGGTCAGGTCGCCGACGACCGGCCACGTCACCGTGCCCGGATGCTCGGCTACCTCGACGGGCGGCCACACCGCGGCATTCTTCTCGTGCGTCGCGATCCGTTCGAGGAACGTCCGCTCGGCCATCTCGCGTTGGCCGTGCCACAGCCGTACGTGGAGCTCGGCACCCGCTTCGAGCTCGACCCACGAACACTTCAATCGCGACGCGAAGACCGGAGGGAGCCCGGCCCATGTCCCGACCCGTTCGACGACGCGTCCCGCGCCACCACAGTTCGCGTAAAACGCACCGCCGCCGAGATCGGTCAGCTCGGCGCGCCGCGTCTGCGCGGTGACCAATCCGGTGCCACCGCCGGCCGTGAATGCAACCGCTTCACCACGCGCTTCGTCGTTGCCGCGCGCCTCGCGCGAGAACCACGGGATCGAGCTCAAGGAATCGCGCAGTTGCATCATCACGAACGTCAGTGCGACCACGACCAACAGCACCTCGACTGCGAAGCCAGTCGCGAGGAGCCGGAAGACGTGCGTCAACGAGTGCACGCGCCGCGCCGACAGCACGACGATCGGGAAGAACAGCGCGAGCAGCGCCAGGACGGGGAAGGTCAGCCAGACCGCGCCGCGGAACAGACGCCGGTACGCGAAGCGCGACGCAACGATCGAACCCACCTCGGACGGGTCGGCGTCGTCGATGCCCCGCAGCCACGACGCATTGCCGTCGGCACTCGCCGCGAGACCGGGCATCACTTCGCGTTCGAGGTGTACGGAGAGCGGATGGTCGTTGGGATCGCGCGGATCGGCGTAGCGCGTGCTCGCGTCGAGGCGGTGGCCGGGTTCGACGCGCACGAGGCGGACGCCGCACCCGGTGTTGATCTCGAGTAGACAACCGAGCGCGATCTCCCAACCGAGGCCCTGCACCGCGTTGATGATCCGCGTGTCGTGTGCGAGCGCGCCGTCGAGCGTTCCGGGCAGCACGATGATGCGACGGTCTTCGCGCTCGTTGAAGGTGGCCAGCGCAGCCGCGAGCCGCGCGTGACCCACGAGCGCGGCCTCGATGTCGGGACGCCCTTCACGCAGCAGGTCGAAGGTGTCGCCCGCCAGCACGATCACGCCCGGGCCGCCGAACTCCTCGACGGCCCGCGCGACTGCCCGGCTCGCATCGCGGGACGCGTCGCTCCCACCGGGAACCATCCGCAGGTCGGCAAACACGAGCACGCGGCTCCCGCTCGCCACCGGCACGACGGTTTCGTCCGGCACGACGTGGCGGCGCGCGGCCAGCGCGACCAAGCGGTCGCCTCCCGGCAACTCCCCGTCTTCGGGCTCCCGCGGGTCGGTCATCGTCCTCGACGGTAACGGCCGTCCGGGTCCGCGGCCGTATGCGGACCGAGCGAACTTCTCACCCATCTACGGTCGGCGGTCTGGCACCAAATGCGAGGCATACACGCTCTGCGTTTCGTCTCGGACGGCCGCCCGAGCCGCTCTGTGCCAACGGTACGACGTCTGCCGTGCGGTGTCGACGTTCAGGGCGTCAAGACCGAGTCAACGGGAGCGAATGACCGGTCTACGCTCGCGTCATGACGTCGATTCTGCTCGTCGAGGATGACACCGCGATTGCGCAGCCCCTCGTACGCGCGATCGAGCGCGAGGGCTTCGACGTGCGCCATGTGACGCACGGTCGCGAAGCCATCAGCGCCGCCACGGGTGGTGTCGATCTCGTGTTGCTCGATCTCACGTTGCCCGACGTCGACGGGCTCGTCGTCTGTCGTTCGATCCGCGACGTCAACGAGCGACTGCCGATCGTCATCCTGACGGCACGCGCCGAGGAAACCGACGTCGTCATCGGCCTCGACGCGGGCGCCGACGACTACGTCACCAAGCCGTTCCGGCTCGCCGAACTCTTGGCGCGGCTACGCGTTCGTCTCCGACTCGCCGTTCCGCGTTCGGCGACCGTACGCGGCGTGCGCGTCGACACCGAAGCGCACCGGGCGTGGCTCGAAGACGAGCAACTCGACCTCACGCCGAAAGAGTTCGACCTGCTGGCGCTCTTGGTCGCCGACGCCGGTCACGTGGTTTCGCGTCAGCGGATCATGCACGACGTCTGGGACGAGCATTACTACGGATCGACTCGCACGCTCGACATGCACATTTCGTCGTTGCGCAAGAAGCTCGGCGACGACCCTTCGAATCCGCGGCTCATCACGACCGTTCGCGGTGTCGGGTTCCGCTTCGAGAACTGAGCCGGGCGCGTCATGCGTCGGCGGTTGCTGACGTCGACACTGACGATCGTCATCGCGACGGTCGCGCTCTTCGGCATCCCGCTCGGATTCGTGCTCGACCGCGTCGTACACGAAGACGCGCAGTCGCGGCTCGACCGTGATGCAACACGCGTCTCACTCGAGCTGAGCAGAAGCGATCTCGTCGGTCAGCCCGCGGACGTGGTCGCGGCCGCGTTGAGACACGTGGTTTCCAGCGAGGATCACGTCGTCGTGAGGTATCCGTCGGGTCGCGCGGTGGTCGTCGGTAGCCCGGTCAGCAACTCGATGGTCGCGTCGGCCGAAGGACCGCAAGACACGACGGTCACGATCTCGCAGCCCGTCGACGACGTCGACAACCTCGTGACCCGTGCGTTGTTTCTGCTCGTGCTTGCGGCAGTCGTCGCGCTCGGCGGCGCGCTCGCGCTCGCGCTCGTACAGAGCTCGCGTTTGAGTTCGCCACTCGCCCGCCTCGCCCGGTCGGCTACCCGGCTCGGTGAAGGCGACTTCTCACTTGCGAACCCCAAAACCGGCCTGCCCGAAATCGACGAGATCGGCGCCGCGCTGGACCGCAGCGCGGCAAGCATCGACCAGTTGTTGCGCGCCGAGCGCAGCTTCTCGTCGCACGCGAGCCACCAATTGCGCTCCGCGCTGACCGGCATCCAACTGCGGCTCGAAGAGTTGTCCACGAGTGACGATCCCGCAGTGCGCGCCGAAGCCGACGCGGCATTCGAACAAGCGAGCCGGCTCAACGGCATGATCGACGAACTACTCGCGCTCGCGCGCACGGGCCGGGCCGGCATCGTGACCGGCTTTGACCTTTCGGACCTCGCGCGTCAGCACGCCAACGACGTGCAACCGGTGCTCGCGCGTGACGGCCGGCGCTTGGCGATTGAAACGAACGGTGCCGTGCCGGTTGTCGCCGCGGTCGGCGCCGTTGGCCAAGTGCTCGACATCTTGTTGTCGAACGCGACGCGACACGGCCGCGGCACGGTGAAGGTCTGTGTCGTAACGAACGGGCAACGCGCTCGTCTCGACATCGAAGACGAAGGCGAAGGCATCGCGCCCGACGACATCGACACGCTCTTCAAGGAGCACGAACAAGCCGATGGTCACGGAATCGGTTTGTCGCTGGCGCGCACGCTCGTCACGACCGAAGGCGGCACTTTGACGCTCGCGCAGGCGCGTCCGCCCGTGTTCCGGCTCGAACTTCCGCTCGCTTGACCGATTTTTGACTGATCTCCTGCTGAACCACGCAGGCGCGCCCGCGTACGTTCTTTTTGCCGCCAAGGTCCGTGAGGAGCCCCATGCGCCAGACCCCGGTCCTGCGAGACACTGCGCGGTGGGGCTCCCACGGACGGTTGGCCGTTTCGGGGCTGACCGCCGTACTCGCGTTTCTCGCGATCGTTCGCGCGATCGCTGTCGCACCCGACTTCCCGTACCTCGCGTTGTTGTCGGCGCTCGCCGCCGTTGCGCTCGGCGTGTGTGCGTGGCAGCTGGCGCGTATCGACGACGCTCTTTCCTGGTTCCTCATGGCATTGGCCGCGGCCTCGGTCGCGCTCGGCCATCTGCTCGTGCTCGTGTTGGGCTTGCCGGGAAGTGCGACGACACATGTCACACCGACGTTCGCGGCAATCACCCTCGGGGCCGTCGTGGTGTTCGTCGCATCTGTGCTCGGCGGCCGCGCCGCGCTCAGGCGACAGCAACTCCCTCGAACACGGCCGCTCGCACACCCCGTTGCGCCAACTCCCGCAGGAACGGAACGGGTTCGACGAGCGCACCCAGGCCGTGCACACCCGGCTGCGTGAGCGGCGGTTGCAGCACACCCGCAAGCCGGGCCGCGACAACACCGAGCACCGTTCCGGCGGCGACAGCGGTGCGTTCGACAACGCCGTAGACCGCGACGTCGACCGTGCCCGACCGTTGACCCGTGACCTCGACGCGCGTCGCGCCCCATTCGCCGTCGTCGCCGAAGCGCCGCCGCAAACGGCCGCGCCGGGGCGGTTCGCCGAGCTGCACGCTGATCCGCGGCACTGACGCGTTGGCGTCGACGAGCAGCGCCGTGCCCCCAGTCACGAGCCGGCAGTCGCGCGCGCCGATGGGTTCGGGGAACCAGACAAGGCTGTCGCCGTGCGGATGTTCTTCGCGCCATGAACCGTCGCGCCACGCGCGCACGAGCACACGGCGTTCGTGCCGCACGGTGTCGACACTTGCCGGACCGGCCCAGCCGGTACGCGCGACGCGGATCTCGTTGACCTTTTCGAATGTGTTCGACGCGTGCGCGACGAGCACGTCGGCAAGCCCGGGCGCGAGACCGCACCCGATCGCGACCGTGACGCCTCCGCCGCGCGCGTTCGGCGCAAGCGCGCGCAACTGCTCGATCGCGTCGTGTTCGTCTTCACTCGATGCAACCGGGACGCCCGCGGCGATTGCCGCCGAAACCACCGCGTGATCGACACCCGCCGGCAACGCGGTGACGACGACATCGGCGTCCGAAGGAACCGGATCTCCCGGCGCGAAATCGATTGCCTGCGCGTCGGGTCCGAGCGCGTCGGCGATCGTCGTGAGCGCGTTGTCGTCGCGGTCGGCCAGCAACAAGCGGTCGACGCCTTCCGTGTCGATGAGTTGACGCGCGGCGCGGGTGCCAACAGCCCCGATGCCGACGACAAGTGCAGTCGTCATCGTCGGCTACCTGAAGTCGGGACCTTCGAGCTCGCGCCATCCGCCGCTTGTGGGCGGAACGCCGCCCTTGCCGCGAAGACGTGCGAGCGCTCCGATGATGCCCGCGATACCGATAACCACGAGCAAACGTCGAAAGGCCTTCACGCCGCGGAGTGTATCGGGACGCTCGCGCAGCTGCCCGGGGACCCGGCCGCAGGTTCGGCTTCCCCACGGGGTCGCTGGCGTGACCTCGAGCGCGATGTCGAAGGGCGAGGTCGAACGCATCTGGCTGCCGTTCTTCCCGCGGGTCGCGCTCGCGGCCGCCGCGCTCGGTTCGCGCGCCAAGCTCGAACGTCTTCGCCCGTATCTCGGGCTGCAACTCGCCACGACGATCGTGATCGCGACTGTCATGTGGTCGCAGTGGTGACGGCAAGTCCACTCGGCGGATTCGGCGTCGGATAGCGCTTTCGCAGGCGAACCACCCTCGTTAGCGTCCACACGCATGGGATCGATGCGCTCGCGCGTGCTCGTCATCAGCATCTCCGTCGTTGCGTTGCTCGGCATGAGTTCGTTGCCGGCCGCGGCGTCAACGCCGCACAAGACCGCGGAGGCGGACGCGCGGCTCGATGCCGCGCTGCGCGCGCTTGTTGCAGAAGTGGGAGGACCTCCGGGAATCGCGGTCGTCGTACAACGCCGCAACGACGTCGCGTTCCACACCGCGGGCGTGGCCGACCTTGCAAACAATCAGCCCGCAACCATCGACGACCACACGCGCATCGCGAGCGTGTCGAAGGCCTTCAGTGCTGCCGCCGCGCTCGCGCTCGTCACCCACCGCGTGTTGTCCCTCGACGACACGATCGGCAAGTGGGTCCCTACGCTTCCGCGTCCATGGCACCGCGTCACGCTCGCGGAACTCTTGAATCACACGAGCGGCATCTTCGACTTCAGTAACAACCCGCAGTTCTTCGACGCGTTGTTCGAGTCGCTGCTCGTCGCGCCGCCACCAGCGGAGCTGTTGTCGTACTCACACCGCAAGCTCGATTTCACGCCCGGTTCCGAATATCGCTACTCGAACTCCGACAACATCGTCGTCGGGCTGATCGTCGCCGCGGCCACGCACCACTCCTATGAAGACGCGCTCGCATCGCTCGTCTACAGCCCCATGGGCTTGCACGACACGAGCCTGCCCGCCGACGAAGTGATGCCATCGCCGTTCATTCACGGGTACAAAGTTGCACCGCCGGCCGCTCCCGAAGACGACAGCGAGCTGTTCGCGGCGGGCTGGACGTGGGCATCGGGCGGCATCGTTTCGACGCCCGGTGACGCGAACCGTTTCGTGCGCGCGTATGTCGGTGGCGCGACGATCAACGGTCGCACCCAAGCCCGGCAGTTCACGTTCCGCGCCGGCAGTTCCGAGCCCCCGGGACCGGGCGACAACGCGGCCGGTCTCGGCGTGTTCCGTTATCGCACGCCGTGCGGCACCGTGTACGGGCACACCGGCAACACGTCGGGTTACACGGAGTTCATCGCCGCGAATCGAAACGGAACACGCTCGACGTCGGTCTCCGTCAACGCGCAGATCACGCCCAAGACGAATCCGCGGCTCTTCGACGATCTCCGCGCCATCTTCGGGCTCGCGGTCTGCGCCGCGCTCGCCTGAAGCCGAACAGAGGGAGGCGGGGCAATGACGATCTCGGTCTCCAGGGTCGGTGATTCGCTCGCCGACCTCGCCGGGGTACGCAGCACACTCGAGGCCGACGGTGTCGAGATCCACATGGCGCTCGACCACCACCAGGCCCTGGGTGACGACGTCGATGCCCATCCACGCGTTCGGCACGACGACCCGACCCAAGTTGCGATCTCCGACCCGGTGCGGCTGTAGCGCAGAGAGGCGGCGCGGGAGGCGTCCGGTTAGTGTGTGGCGGTGGACGGTTATCTCGTCGCCTCGTCGGCGTCTTCAACTCCCGAAAACGCTCGCAAGGCGAAATCGGTCGGACTCCGGCACGCCTACGGCCCGGGCGAGGAACAGACGCTGTGCGGGTTAACGCTTCGCTACCTCTACGTGATCGAAAACGAGAAATGGACCGGCCGAACCCCGCAGCGCTGCGGAAAGTGCGAAGCCGCTGTCGAACAGGGTTCGTAGGCCATAAGGTGGCGAACGGATGCGGTGATTTGGCGCCGCGTCCCGTAGAATGTGATCTTTCGTCGTCTGCCTTGAGCGGGCGGGTCTCTGAGTTTGGGAGTTGTTTGTTATGCCTGAAGGCACAGTGAAGTTCTTCAACGCTGAAAAGGGTTACGGGTTCATCTCGCGCGAGCAGGGCGACGACGTGTTCGTGCACTTCTCGGCGATTCAGGGCGACGGCTACAAGACGTTGAACGAAGGCCAGCGTGTCGAGTTCGAAATCGGCCGTGGCAAGAAGGGCGACGAAGCCCAGAACGTGCGGCCCCTCTGACAGGGAAACGGGCGCACGAGCAAGCGAAGAAGGATCGCGCCGAGGCGAAACGCGCACGGCGCGAAGCCAAAGCCAACTCTGAAGACACCACGCCCGTCCCCAGCGACGATCGAACCGAATCGCAGCTGGTCGACGATCTCAAGAATCTTCAGGACGCGTTCGGCCGCGGCGAGTTGACCTTCGAGAACTTCGACGCTGAACGCGGACGGATTCTCACCGCCATCGAGGCCCTCGAGCGCGCTGACGGGTAGGCGCCCGGCGGCGCGCTCGTTGCCGCGGCCCGATGCGGGTCGTACTGTCTCACCAGACTTCGGGACTGGGGAGGCGAGGTGCGGCTTCGAGGTGTTCTTGTGTGCGCGGTGGCTGCACCGACGCGATCGGGCGCTGCCAAGGCACCTGAGCCGCGCGATCAGAAATGATTTAGAGCGGCTGCAACAGCATTTCGTTGCCGGGGCAGCCGATCTCGCGCGACCAGTCGTCGGAGCGCTGTTCGGTGACGGCTTCGAAGCCGGCGTTGATGTACCGCGCGGCGTGCCCGTTCGTTCTCGAGGAAGACGCTGATCTGCGCGAATTCGAAACCGCGCTCGCGCCCGTGCCCGAGCAGCTCGTGAATCAACGCGTCGGCGAGACCTTTGCGGCGCGCCTCTGGCTTGGTCGCAACGTTCTCGATGACCCAGCGCGGCCCCGGGGGACCAGGATCGTCGTGGACGAGTCCGCTCATCAGCACTTGGCCGCGACGCGCGTAGTCGGGATCTTCGGTGTCGATGCCTTCGGCCGCGGTGGCCGCCGCCATTTCGGGGAGGGCCACCTCGAAGCCCTGCGTCGCCGAGTCGTATGCGCACATCGCGGCACCGGGCTCGCCGTCGAGTTCGGCGACGAGGAACAGCGACCATTGGAAGAGATGCACCGCGTCCGATGTCGCGATGCGACGGAGGTACGACAGCGTCGCCGCTTCGTCAGAGTCGTTCAGGTACTCCCAGATGCCCCGGTCGAGGTGCGATCGCGAGGCGGCCAGCATCACCCACGTCACAAAGTCGATGTCGTTCTCGCTGGCACGCCGGACCCGAATGCTCATCGCGCCGCACGCTAGTGGCGAACGCTCGCAAGAGCACTCGCGAACAGGCAATCTGTATGCGTGAGCGACATCGCATACGCCCAATGCGGCGACACCCACATCGCGTACCGGGTCCTCGGCGAGCCCGGACGGGTCGATGTCGTCCTGGTGGCGGGCGCGGTCTTTCCCTTCGAGTCGCTCGCAGAGGACCGCGTCGCGTCTCGCTTCATCGCGGGCCTCGCGGCGCTGGGCCGCCTCGTGGTGTTCGACAAGCGTGGTGTGGGACTGTCGGATCCGATTACGGACTGGTCGCGCAGCGTCCAGGAACAGTGGGCCGAAGACCTCGTCGCGGTCGTGGAGGCGGCCGGCCTCGAGCGCGCGGTGGTGGTGTCGTGGGACATCTTCGGAATCGCGCGCCTGGCGGCGGCGACGAGACCGGATCTGTTCGCGTCGATGGTGTTGCTGAATCCGTCCGCGACCACTGAGCTCTATGCCGACTTGTTGCAGACGCACGCGGGACGAGCGTTACCGAATCGATCGATCGAAGAGATCGCGTTTCCCAGTCGGATCAAGGATCCCGAGTTCGCCGCGTGGCTCGAGCGGTCGGGGCGGGCGGGCGCGAGTCCCTCGTCGGCCGCGCGCATTTGGGGGAACGTCCTCGGCTACCAAGGAGCACTCACGCCGCCCGGCATGACAACGCCGACGCTGGTACTGCACAACCGTGACTGCCGGCAGCCGGAAGCAGAGACGCGTGCGGTCGCGGACGCGATCCCGGAAGCCACCTTCGTGCAGGTTGCGGGGCGCGACGTGTACCCGATCGCAGGCGACGTCGACGTGTTGATCACCGAGATCGCCGAGTTCGTGACGGGCGGGCCTTCGGGTCTCACGCCGCTGCGCCAACTCGCGGCGGTGTTGTTCACCGATCTCGTCGGATCGACAGTTCGCGCGGTCGACGAGGGCGATTCGCAATGGCGCGCCCTGCTCGACGTTCACGACCGGACCGTGCGCGGGTGCGTGCGTCACTATGGCGGACGCGTCGTGAAATACACGGGCGACGGAGTGCTCGCGCTCATGCCTTCGGCCACTGCTGCGCTCGACGCGGTCGCATCGATTCAAGAACGGCTCGCCGAATCGGGGTTGCGCATTCGCGCCGGGATTCACGTCGGCGACGTCGACCTGCGCGGCGACGACGTTTCGGGCCTCGCGGTCAACATCGCGGCGCGCATCATGGGTGAGGCCGACGCCGACGAGACGCTCGTTTCCGAGACCGCGCGGCAAGCCACGCTCGGATCGGCCTATCGCTTCGACGCGCCGCGTACGACGGAGCTCAAAGGATTGCCCGAGCAGTGGACCCTCCACCGAAGGATGCCGTAGACCGGGCAGGTTTTGAGCGTGAGCGCCGACGAAGTTGCTCCTGATGCATCACGGGTTCCGTCAGTTCCACTGGAGTATTCCTCTGCGGCGAGCCGCGGGAACGATTGAGACTCGCTTTCAAGCCCCGGTTCCCGTGGGCGAACGGTTCATCGGTCGCGATGCGCAATCTGGAAGACCGCGGTCTGGCCGAGGTGTTCTTCAGTCGAAGTGGGGCTAGCAAGAATCGAACTTGCGACCTCATCCTTATCAGGGATGCGCTCTAACCGACTGAGCTATAGCCCCTCGCGAAGCTCGTCAGGATATCGCAGACCGCGAACGGTCCTCCGTGGGACATCGAGAGCGCGGCCGAGAGCTTCGGAGCAAATGTGCTCGGAGCGCGCATCTTCGGTCCATCGCTCTACCTTTCGTGAACGCAATCCGGGACTGGAACCCGCTTTCGGTTCACAGACCCCGGCCGGCCGGCGCCCGAGCGCTACGTGATCTCTTCTTGCTCGATCACGGTGACTTCGACGCCGCCGAGGAGCTCGGAGAACAGGTTGTAGAACGCGGCGGCCAGGACCGTGATCACCGTGAAGATGCACACCACGACCAAGCCGATCAGCGTCGAAGCACGCAGCACTTCCCACGAGAGGAAGCGGAAGTCTTTGTTGCCCACGAGTTGGCCGACGAAGCTTTCGATGCTGCCGACCACACCGGCCGCCGATGCGATCCACCACAGGATCACGCCCGCGACGAGCAAGACGATCAGCGCGCACAGGTAGAAGCAGATCGAGACCTTGAGCACCGACCACAAGTCGACCGAGCGAATGGTCTGCACGTAGCGGCGCTCGTACACCTGCCGCGGGGTTGCCGTGCGGCGCCGGCGTTCCTTGCGCGGCGCGCGCGATTTGGCCGGCGACGGAACGCTCTCGAGCACCGCCTTCGGCCGCGCCACTACGACTCCTCGCCCGGCTCCGCCGGCGCTATCGGGTCGGCCGCGTCCGCACCATTCTCGGCTGCGTCTGACCCATTTTGGTCGGCTTCGAGGACCGGGGCCACGGCTACAACCGTATCTCCCTCGTCGAGGCGAGCGACACGAACCCCGGTTGCGTCTCGTCCTTGCTCGGAAATCTCGTCGACGCCCATCCGCACGATGTTCCCAGCCGACGAGAACACGAGGATTTCGCTCCCCGCATCGACCGTGAACGCCGCCACCACATGGCCCCGCGCCTCGGTCACGCGCATGCCGCGCACGCCCTGGCCACCGCGGCCCTGGCGGTTGAATGCCGCGACCGGAGTTCGCTTGCCATGACCACTGGACGACACGAAGAGCAGCACGCCGTCGTCGCGCGCGACATCGGCGCTCACGACCGCGTCATCGGTCGAACGCAGCTTCATGCCGCGCACGCCCGCGGTCGCACGACCCATCGGGCGTACATCGTCCTCTGAGAAGCGAATTGTCATCCCGCCCGCCGAGACCATGAACACATCGTCGCTGCCGTTGGTTTGAATCACGCGACGCAACTCGTCGCCGTCGTTCAAGTTGATCGCGATCAGGCCGGCGCGTAGCGACGAGTCGTACTCCGACATGCGCGTCTTCTTCACCATGCCGTTGCGCGTCGCGAAGAACAAGTACGCGCCGTCTTCGTACGTACGCGTGTCGATAATCGCTTCGATGTGCTCGTCGGGCTGCAGAGCAACCAGATTGACGAGCGCGGTGCCGCGCGCCGTGCGGTCTTTCATCGGAATCTCGTGGGCGCGCAAGCGATACACGCGACCACGGTTCGAGAAGAACAACAGGTACGCGTGAGCGGTGGTGGTCAGCAAGTGCTCGACGTAGTCCTCGTCGCGCAGGTTGCCACCCCGCACGCCCTTGCCGCCCCGGCCTTGGGTGCGGAACTGGTCGACCGGAACCGTCTTCACGTAGCCGCGTGCCGACATGACGACGACCAGTTCTTCGTCTTCGATCAGGTCGAGGTCGAGCAGCTCGCCCGGGTCGTGCGTGATGATGCTGCGACGCTCGTCGCCGTATTTGTCGCGGATGGCAGTGAGCTCGTCCTTGATCACGCCGCGCAGCTTGATGTCGTCGGCGAGGATCGCTTCGAGTTCCGCGATCGTCGCGGTGACTTCCTCGTACTCGTCGCGTAGCTTTTGGCGTTCCAAGGCCGCGAGCCGGCGCAGCGCCATGTCGAGGATGTGCGTTGCCTGCACGTCGCTGAACTCGAACGGCGCGGCTTGCAGCGCGGTCCGCGCCGCATCGGCCGACTCCGAACCGCGGATCAGATTGATGATCGCGTCGATCGAATCGAGCGCCTTCAACAAGCCTTCGAGGATGTGGGCACGCTCACGGGCTTTGCGCAAGCGGTACTCGCTGCGCCGCGTCACGACATCGATCTGGTGCGCGACGTAAACCTCGAGCGCCCGCTGCAACGTGAGCAAGCGCGGCACACCGTCGACCAACGCGAGCATGTTCGCCGCGAACGACGACTGCATCGGCGTGTGCTTGTAGAGCTGATTCAAAACAACTTGCGCGTTGGCATCGCGCTTCAATTCGATGACGAGCCGCGTCGTGTCGCCGGCCGACTCGTTGCGCACGTCGCGGATCCCTTCGATCCGGCGGTCGTTCACGAGCTCCGCGATCTTCGTACCGATCACCTCGACCGAGGTCTGATACGGCACTTCGGTGACGACGATGCGCTGGCCGCCCCGGGCGTTTTCGTCGATCTCGGCAACCGCGCGCATACGGATCGAGCCGCGACCCGTGCGGTAACACTCGAGAATTCCGTTGCGGCCGAGGATCGTGGCCCCGGTCGGGAAGTCGGGACCTTGCACAAACTGCATCAGGTCGTCGGTCGTCGCTTCGGGGTTGTCGATCAAATGCAGCGTCGCGTCGATGACTTCCCGCAGGTTGTGGGGCGGGATGTTCGTCGCCATACCGACCGCGATACCGCCACCGCCGTTCACCAACAGGTTCGGGAACCGCGACGGCAACACAACTGGCTCTTCGTGCTGGCCGTCGTAGGTGTCGATCTTGTCGACGGTCTCCTCGTCGATCTCGCCCAGGAGTTCCATCGCCAACGGCGCGAGCCGGGCCTCCGTGTAACGCGAGGCGGCGGGCCGGTCAGCCGGATCGGGCGAACCGAAGTTGCCGTGCCCGTCGACGAGCGGATACCGGAGCGAAAAGTCCTGGGCCATGCGCGCCATTGCGTCGTAGATCGCGCTGTCGCCGTGCGGGTGGTACGCCGCCATCACCGAACCGACGGCATTGGCCGACTTGCGGTACTGGCGATCGGGCCGCATCCCCTCGACGTACATCCCGTAGAGGATGCGGCGTTGTACGGGCTTCAACCCGTCGCGCGCGTCTGGCAACGCGCGCGAGGTGATGACCGACATCGCGTAATCCAAGAAGGAGCGTTCCATCTCCTCTTGGATTTCGATCGGTTCGATGTTCGGCGGAAGTTCTGTCGGTGTCGTGTCGTCAGGCACGGTACGGCCTCGTTAGATGTCGAGGAAACGAACGTCTTTCGCGTTCTGCTGGATGAACGTGCGGCGCGACTCGACGTCTTCACCCATGAGTTCGGAGAAGATCTCGTCGGCGATCGCGGCCTTCTCGACCGAGACTTGCAACAACGAACGCGTCTGCGGATTCATCGTGGTGTCGCCGAGCTCTTGCCAGTCCATCTCGCCGAGACCTTTGAAACGCGAGATCTCGATCTTGCGACCTTCGTGTTCGGCTTCGAACGCGCGCAACGCCGCTTCGTCCTTCAAGTATTGGCGGTCGTCCTTGCCGATCTTGGCGCCGTACAACGGCGGCTGCGCGATGTAGATGTTGCCGGCGAGAACGATCTCGGGAAGCTGCCGGTAGAAGAACGTGAGCAACAACGTGCGGATGTGCGAACCGTCGACATCGGCGTCGCTCATGATGATGATCTTGTGGTACCGAAGTTTTTCGATCTCGAACTCTTCGCCGATCCCGGTACCGACCGCCGAAATCAACGCTTGGATCTCTTCGTTCTTGAACATGCGGTCGAGGCGTGCGCGCTCGACGTTCAGGATCTTGCCGCGGATCGGCAGGATCGCTTGGAACGCAGGATTGCGGGCCTTCTTCGCGCTCCCACCGGCGCTGTCACCTTCGACGATGAACAGCTCGGCTTCCTCGGGATTGCGCGACGAGCAGTCGGCAAGCTTGCCCGGCATCGACGCCGACTCGAGCAACGACTTGCGGCGTGTGAGATCGCGCGCCTGACGCGCCGCGACTCGGGCACGCGCCGCTTGCGTCGCCTTCGTGAGAATCGCCCGGCCTTCGCTCGGGTGCTCTTCGAGCCATTCCGCGAGTTTCTCGTTCGTGACGCGCTCGACGAACGACCGGATCTCGGTGTTCCCGAGTTTCGTCTTCGTCTGGCCTTCGAACTGCGGGTTCCGCAGCTTCACCGACACGATCGCGGTGAGGCCCTCACGGATGTCTTCCCCGAGAAGGTTCTCGTCCTTCTCCTTGAGATGACCCTTCTGACGCCCGTAGCGGTTCACGACGTTCGTCAGGGCCTTTTTGAAGCCCTCCTCGTGCATGCCGCCTTCGGTTGTCGCAATGTTGTTCGCGAACGAGTGGAGGCCTTCGTAGAAGCCGGTGTTCCACTGGAGCGCGACTTCGATCTCGCCGTGCTCGTACGTGTCGTCGAGGTCGATGACCCGTTCGAACAACGGTTCCTTCGTCGCGTTGAGATGGGCGACGAAGTCGACGATGCCGCCGTCGTACTTGAACACCTGCTCGGTCGGCTCCTCGCCGCGCTCGTCGCGGAACACGATCTCGAGGCCCTTGTTCAAAAAGGCCATCTCACGCAGGCGTTCCAGGAGCGTCTGGGCGCGGAACTCCGTCTCTTCCATGATCGTCGGGTCGGGCCAGAACGTCACCGACGTTCCGCTTTCGGTCGAGTCACCGATTCGTGCGAGCGGCGCGACCGGTTCGCCACCGTCGACGAACGTCTGCACGAAGCGACCACCGTCGCGCTGGATCTCGAGTTCGAGGCGGCGTGACAACGCGTTGACGACCGATACGCCGACACCGTGCAGACCGCCGGAAATCTTGTAGCCCTCGCCGCCGAATTTGCCGCCGGCATGGAGCATCGTCAGCACGATCTCCGCCGCCGACTTGTCGGGGTATTCGGGATGCGGATCGACCGGAATGCCGCGGCCGTTGTCGACGACGCGCACGCCGCCGTCGGGCAGCAACGTGACGTCGATGCGGTTCGCGAACCCCGCGAGCGCCTCGTCGACCGAGTTGTCGACCACTTCGTAAACGAGGTGATGGAGGCCGCTCGGACCCGTGGAGCCGATGTACATACCCGGCCGTTCCCGGACGGGCTGCAGGCCCCTCAAAATCGTGATGTCCTCGGCGCCGTACGCCACTCGCGCTTCCTTTGCGATGGGCTTGTGAAATCTCGGATTTACCCCCGGATTTGGGCCGCGAAAGACCAGGTCAGAGGGGGTTTTGCCGGACCACTCAGTGTACCAGAATCCGGGTCGGATCCGGTCGTTTCACGGCGCCTTCACGACGACGTTTACGACCCGTACGAGGGGCCGTCCCGCGGCCTCGTTCACGCGGGTTGCAAACGTGTCGGTGAGGTAGCGAACCCGGCTTGCAACCGCGGGCGCGTCGACCTCGATGACACACACACCGTCGCGCACAGATCGCACGCGCGCCTGCGCGGCAAGCACCGGTCCAAGCGTGTCGGCCAGCGCGCTTGTGATGGTGTCGACGGTGTCGGGTGCAGGCATCCGCAGGTCGCGCGTGACCGCGGCCAGCGCGTCGCGCAGCTCGATCGGTTCGCGCTCGTTCACGAGATACGGCCTTCGTGGATGTGCAACGTTCGTTCGGCAACGACGTCGGGCAACACACCGGTGGCGGTCGTCAGCAACGTCTGACCGACCGGGAGGTTCCGTACGAGCGCCGACGCGCGTGTGTTGTCGAGTTCACTGAACACGTCGTCGAGCAGCAATACCGGCACAGTCCCGGTGAGCTCGGAAACAACGGAATGACCGGCCAGGCGCAACGCGAGCGCCAACGAACGCTGCTCGCCCTGCGACGCCTGGTGGCGCGCGTCGAGGCTGTTCATGCGCAACGTCCAGTCGTCGCGGTGCGGACCGACAAGTGTCAGCCCGCGGTCGATTTCAGCTTTCCGGCGCGCGACGAGGGCGCTGCGCAACGCTTCGTCGACGTCGTCGGAGGGCGCGTCGACCGCCCATTCCGCTTCGTATGTGGCGGTGATGCCGGCGCTCGTTCCGGCCAACAGTTCGTAGGCCTGCACAACCGCGGGCACAAGCCGCTCGATCAACCGCAGCCGGCCCCGCACAAGCTCGCCACCGGCCCGCGCCAGCTGGTCGTCGAACACGTCGAGCGTGGTAACTGCACCCTCGTCGCGCACACCGCCGCGCAACAGCGCATTGCGTTGCTTCAAGACGCGTTCGAAATCGGCGCGGGCTGCGTCGTAACGGGGCGACAGCATGGTGAGGAGCTCGTCGAGAAAGTCGCGCCGTTCGCTCGGTCCGCCTTTCACCAACGCGAGGTCGTCGGGCGAAAAAACCGTGACGCGCAAGAGCCCGTGCAGATCACGGGCCCGGTTCACGACCTGACGATTGCACTGAATGCGGTTCCGGCCGCTGGCGCGAATCTCAGCTTCGAAAAGCTGCTCACGTTCGCCCGTGCGGACGACTGCCCGCACAATCGCTTGCTCGGCATCGGCGCGCACCAGCAGGCGATCAGCAACCCCGCGAAACGATCGCGTGCGAGCGACCCAACCAACGGCTTCCAACACGCTCGTCTTGCCCTGACCGTTCGCGCCGTGCATAACCGTCAGCCCGGTCGTGAGTTCCAGTTCCGCTTCGCCAAAACACCGGAAATCGCGGAGCCACAACCGGCCAACCGTGGTCGGCGCTTGGAGACCGACACCGAGGTCGTGGTCGATCAGGACGTCCGCACCGGCATGAGGAGATACAGGAAGTCGCCCCCGTCGGCGGCGCGCAACGTCGCCGGCTTCAAGGGATCGATCGTCTCCAACGCGACCTCGTCGCCGTCGAGCGCATCGACACCGTCGCGCAAGAACACGGGGTTGAACGCGGCAGTGAGCTCGCCGCCCTCGAACTTGGCGTCGAGCGTTTCTTGGGCGTTGCCGACGTCTTGGGCCGACATCGAAAGTTCGAGTCCCTCGGTGCTCATCGCGAGTCGCACGGCTGCGTTGTCACGGTTCTGACCGACGATCTGCACGCGGTCGAGCGCGTCGAGCAAGGCTTCGCGCCGCACCGTCAAACGGTTGGGATACCCACTCGGGATCAGCTGCTCGTAATTCGGGAAATCCCCTTCGATCAACCGCGCGGTCACCTCGGCGCGCGACGTACGAAACACGACATCGCGTTCTCGAAGAACGACTTCGATCTCGCCGTCACCGGCGAGCCGTTGCACTTCGGCCAAGCCTTTGGCCGCAACGAGCACACGCTGACCTTCGCCGAGCATGTTCACACCGGCGAGATCGCGCACCGCGAGCCGGTACGAGTCGGTTGCGACGAGACGTAACCCGCCGCCGTTCGTCGTCAGCAGCACACCCGTGAGGATCGGCCGGAGATCGTCCTTCGACGCGGCGCGCACCACCTGGCGCAGCGCGTTGGCGAACGCGGCGGCCTCGACTTTCACGCCGTTGCCGTCGGGTGGCGAGAGCCGTGGGTAATCCTCGGCCGGCTTCAACCGCAGTGACGTCGAGAAGCGGCCGGCCGTGATCACGGCCTCGTCGCCCGTCACGCTGACCAATACCGGCCCCGGCTCGAGCCGACGCACGATCTCGCCCAGGAGCTTCGGAACGACAGCGATGCCCGTCTCTTCGACCTCGGCCGGGACTCGCACCCGGTTCGTGATCTCGAGGTCGGAACCGATGAGTTCCAAACCGTCGTCGGTTGCTGTGATTCTCAGGTCCTGCAAGACCGGAAGTGCGCCGCTGCGGCTCGCGACCGTTCGCTGAGCAGTTGCAACGGCGTCAGCGAGGGTGTCTCGCTCGCACCGGAACTTCACGCTGGCCTCCTCGACACCAATGAGTTGTTCAATTCTGTTGTCGTAGTAGTAGGGGCTGTGGATTGTGGAGAACCCAGGGAAACACCAGGTGAGACTGCACGCCGGCACGCACCGCGTTTTCCACGGTTGTCCACCGGCCCGAAGAGCAGACAACTGCTCCTCATTGATCTTCCCCCGCGGTAGTGACGATTTCCCCCAGTATCCACAGCGTTATCCACTCGCTCCGTGCTTGATCCGGCTGATGAGCTCGTTGACCTGCTCGAACACGACCCGCTTCTCTGCCATCTGGCCCCGGATCTTCTCGCAGGCATGCATCACGGTTGTGTGATCCCGTCCACCGAACTCTTCCGCGATCTTCGGATAGCTGTAGTCGGTCAGCTCGCGGAAGACGTACATACCGATCTGGCGGGCGGTCACGAGCGGGCGGCGGCGGCTCTTGCCGCACAGGTCCTCGACCGTCCAGCCGAACATCTTCGCCGTTTCTTCCAGAATGAGCGTCGGTGTGATGACGCGCGGCCGGGCCGCCGGGAGTAAATCAGCGAGCACTTGCTTGGCGACATCTTCCGTAAGCGGCACGCGATGCAAGCTGGAATACGCAGCAACGCGGATCAACGAGCCCTCGAGTTCCCGCACATTGTCGACGACGTTGTCGGCGATGAACGCGAGGACGTCGTTGGGGATGCCGTCGAGGTGCTCCGACTCGGCTTTCTTGCGCAAAATTGCGAGGCGCGTCTCGAATTCGGGCGGCTGGATATCGGTAATCAAGCCCCATTCGAACCGGCTTCGCAGACGGTCTTCGATCGTCGCGATTGATTTTGGAGGCCGGTCTGATGAGATCACGATTTGACTGCCACGCCCGTGCAAATCGTTGAACGTATAAAAGAATTCCTCTTGTAATTGCTCGGTTCTTTCGAGGAATTGAATGTCGTCGACAAGCAGGACGTCGACCTCGCGGTAGCGACGCTTGAAGGCCGGCATGCCCTTGGACCGCATGGCGTCGACGAACTCGTTCATCATCGTTTCGGTCGAGACGTACCGGACGCGCTTGCTCGAGAAGAGCGCGCGCGACGTGATGACCGATCGCGTGCAACAAGTGGGTCTTACCGAGACCGGCGGCGCCGTAGATGAACAACGGGTTGTACGAACGCGCCGGGCTTTCAGCGACGGAAAGCGCGGCGGCATGAGCGAAACGATTCGAGGCGCCGATCACGAACTGATCGAACGTGTACCGCGGGTTGAGTTGCGTCGTCGGCCAAGGTGACCCATCGGTGTCGGCCGCGCGCGGCGGGCGCTCGTCGCTGACAACCGTGACCGGCGCGGCCGCGGGCGGAATCGAGAAGTCGGCCGTCGGCTCTTCGGTGCGGGCGGTGGTGCTCACGACGAGCTCGATCGTGTGGGGAACCCCGGTGAGTGCTTGAACGGCGTCGGTCAGCAGGCCGAGGTAGCTGGTGCGAATCCGTTCGACGGCAACCGAGCTGGGGACGGCGAGGATGAGGGTGTCGTCGGTCGCGTCCTCGGCGTGCACGCCTTGGAACCAGGTGTTCCAGGTCGCCTCGGAAAGCTGGGCCCGAACTGCCGCCGCCACTCTCGCCCAGAGGTCATCTGCCGCTGGAGTGCCCACGGTCGACTCCCCTAAGTTCCACGAGCCCCATTGTCCACAGGACCGTCCACATATGTGGAGAAGCGCGACCCGAAGCTCGGGCCGGGTGCTTCTCGGCCATGACGGGGAAGTGGCCCCGCCGCCGGGGCCGACCGGCTGCACGGGGAGCGGCACCCTAGCGCGCTGTGGACAGAGCAACAAACGACCCACAACGCCCCTGGTACAGGGCGCGCCGACCCCCCGATTGATTGGTCGGCCTCTCGTGAGCGGCGTACACTGATACGTCCGCTTCCGCGCGCTCATGCCGGTGGCAACCACGTTTCGGAACAGAGTGCGCGCTCGCCCCGGGGCCCCACCTCGGCCCGGGCGATTCGAGGAGGCCATGCGTGAAGAGGACGTTCCAGCCCAACAACCGCAAGCGCAAGAAGACGCACGGTTTTCGCGTGCGGATGCGCCGTCGCGGCGGCCGAGCGGTGATCGCCGCCCGCCGTCGCAAGGGTCGCGCCAATCTGTCCGCCTGATCTGGCGCGTCCGTGAACCTGCGACATTCCGGCTGTTGGCTCGAGGCCGACGCCGTCATTCGGGAGTCCTACAAGTGAGTGCCGTGCGTCTTGATCAGGCGACGGAACCGCCGCGTGTCGCGTATGCGGTGAGCCGTCGCGTCGGCAACGCCGTTGTCCGGAACCGAGTGCGCCGCAAGCTGCGGGCCGCCGCCGCGAATCGATGGCGCTGTTGCAGCCCGGTTGGGGATATCTCGTCAGTGCTCGACCTGCGGCCGCGAATTCTACGTACGGTGAGCTTCTTGCCGACCTCGCCGCTACGTTGCGCGCGCATCACAACGGAGCGTCGGTGTGAGCTCCCGAAGCGCGCGCGCGATGACCGGAAGTATCAATCTCTATCAGCGGTTGACAGTACACCGTCCGTCGCCCTGCCGATTCGTTCCGTCCTGTTCGACGTACGCGTTGGAAGCGATCGAGACGCATGGCGCCATGCGCGGCGGTTGGCTGGCCGCCCGTCGGTTGAGCCGCTGCCATCCGTGGGGTGGTCACGGCTTCGACCCGGTTCCGCCGGCGCGCGCGAACGCCGAGATCGAAGCCGGCCCGATCGAAGTGGGGAGTCGGTAAGTGCTCGCCTCGTCGCTCTTCGATCCGCTCTATGCGTTCGTCGGCAAGCTGCTGGCGCTCTTCTACGCGATTCCGCCGCACAGCCTGGGCTTGTCGATCATCGTGCTCACGGTCGTCGTCATGCTGGTGCAGCTTCCGCTGATCGCGAAGCAGACGCGCTCGATGATCCAGATGCAGCGCGTTCAGCCGGAGATCAAGAAGATCCAGCAGAAGTACAAGGACGACCGCGAGAAGCAAAACGCGGAGCTGCTGAAGTTCTACCAAGAGAACAAGATCAATCCGCTGGCCGGGTGTCTGCCGCTGCTGATCATCTTCCCGATTGGTATCGCCGTCCTCGACACGTTCCGGCGGAACTTCCAAGACCACATCCCGCAGGGCAGTCAGCTGTACACGGCGGTCTGTGGGAACCGTCCGCCGAACGCACCCAAGGGCGTCAAGGCGACCGTGGTGAACTCGTGCGGCGAGTATTTGTCGCAGCTCGGGAAGGCCGGCAAGGCGCCGGAGGCAATGCACTTCCTCGGGTTGAAGTTGAACCTTTCGGCGCGCGATGCGCTGAGCCACGGCCTTGTCGGTTCGCTCCCCTACATCATTCTCATCGTGCTCGTGACGTTCACGAGCTGGTACCAAGTCCGCCAAACACAGGCCCGCGCCGCGTCGTCCGGTACTACACCGCCGAACGCGCAGATGCAGGCCGTGACCCGCATCATGCCGGTCTTCTTCGGGTTCATCTCGTTCGCCTTCAACACGGCGACGACGATCTACTTCCTCGTGTCGAACGCCTGGCGCATCGGCCAGCAGCACTTCGTGCTGGGGAAGATGTACGAAGAAGAGGCCGAGCGGCAACGGAACAAGAACGCGCCCAAGAACGATCCACCACCGGATGAACCCGCAGCGGGCGGTGGCGCGAAAGCGCAGCCGCGCAGCGGTGGTGGTGGAGGTTCGTCGGGTGGTTCGGGTGGCGGCACTGGAAGCCGACCCTCGCCGAACGCGCGGCGAAAGAAGAAACGGAAACGCTAACCGGATGGACTGGATTGAAGTCTCGGCGCGCACGCTGGAAGAGGCCAAGGAACTTGCTCTCGACCGCCTCGGCGTCGTCGAAGACGAACTCGAATGGGAAGTGATCGACGAGCCGAGCCGGAGCCTGTTCCGGCGGACCGACGCCCGCATCCGGGCTCGGGTCAAGCCTTTGTCGAGGGAAAAGCCCGCTGACCGCCGCCGGCGGCAACGGGGGAGTCAGCGCAGCTCGAGCCGCTCGTCATCGCAGCGCACGCGCAGCACCGCAACGGCGACGCGCGACGACGAAGCCGACGAGGCGCAAACGACGGCGAGCGGGAGCGCGGCCGCAGGTACGAACGGCGGTCAACGTTCGGGCTCAGGCTCGAGCTCTCGGTCGCGGCGGCGTGGTGGTCGCGGTCGAGGCAAGAGTGGCGCGGGTAATCAGCGCGACGGTGGAACGAGAACCAAGACAACGACCGACGTCGAGGACGATGCGGAGGCGGAAGTGGATATCGAAACGATGCCGGTCGACCAGCAGGCGGAGCACGCAGCCGCGTTCGCCGACGAGTTGGTTCGTACGATGGGATTCACCGCAACGGTGCGCACCCAGATCGATGAAGACGACATCGACGTGATGGTCGAGGGCGAGAACCTCGGCGTGCTTGTCGGTCCCCGCGGCGTCACGCTGCAGGCGCTCGAAGAAGTCGTGCGCGCGGCGGTGCAACGTCATGCCGGCGGCCATAGCGCGCGGGTACACGTCGACGTCGCCGGTTACCGGCAGCGACGCCGGGACGCGCTCGCCGCGTTCGCCCGTCAGGTGGCCGACGAGGTGAAGGCTTCGGGAACGTCTCGATCGTTGGAGCCGATGGGTTCTGCCGACCGTAAGGTCGTGCACGACGCGCTGACCGAGGTCGAGGGCGTGTCGACGGTTTCCGAGGGAGAGGACCCGCGTCGGCGGGTCGTGATCGTCCCCGAGTAATCGCTCGAGCGTGAGCGGGAACGATCTTCTGCGGGCGGCGTTGGCGCGCGCTCGCGAGCACGGCTTCCTGGGGCCTGGTCCGGTTGAGGCCCATCTGGCTCACGCATTGGGGTTCGTGTCGTTGATCCGGGCGCGCGGCCCTGATCCTGAACGGATCCTCGATCTCGGGACCGGTGGGGGCGTCCCCGGGCTTGTCCTCGCCGATCGTTTCGCCGACAGCCTGGTTGTCTTGCTCGAGGTCTCGTCGCGCCGGTCGGAGTTCCTTACCGGGGTCGTGAGCGAGCTTGGCTGGTCCGGTCGGGTCCAGGTCGTGGCCCAGCGGGGCGAGGAGGCCGGCCGGCGCGATGACCTCCGGGAGCGGTTCACCGTCGTAACGGCCCGGAGTTTCGCAGAACCGGCGGTCACCGCCGAGATTGGTTCGGCCTTCGTCGAAGTGGGTGGCGCGCTGGTGGTGAGCGAACCGCCGGATGAAGACGACAAGCGGTGGCCTGCGGCTCCGCTCAGGGAACTCGGACTCGGGCAAGCAGCCCGTCAGACCGAGCATGACGCCCATTTCGTCGTCATCCAGAAGGTCGCGGGAGAGCCCGAGCGCTATCCCCGGGCTGTTGGTCGTCCAGGTAAGCGTCCGTTGTGGTGATGTTTCACGTGGAACATGCGCGCTCCCCCTGGTGCGCGCGCGGAGAGCAGTAGTACGATTCGGGCCGCTTCGCCGCCGAAATTCTCCGTTTCGCCGAGCGAATTGGCGTTCTGTCGTTCCTCTCGCCCCTTTCGGAGGCGCAACCGCTATGGCTTCTGATGACGCGTCGGCAGGCGGTCGCCGACGTTGGTTCAAGATCCTCGGAACCACCAATGGGGCCGGGGAAGAGGTGACAGAGAACGAAATCGTGGCAGCGGAGTCCCTGCCGCTGGCGGAGATCAGCGAGGTCGACTTGACGGCTTCCGCGGAATCCGAAAGCGCCTCCGATGAGGCGCCGCCAGTCTCGGCACCGACGGAGGTGGAGGTGGACGTGGACGTCGAGGTGCCCCTTGCGGATATCGAGGCAGCGGAAGTGGCTGCCCCCCAGCCGTCCGTTCCGAGTACGACGGAGGTAGAGCCGATCCCCCTGCCCCGTGTGATCTCCATCGCGAACCAAAAGGGTGGTGTCGGCAAGACCACGACCGCCGTGAACTTGGGCGCGGCGCTCGCCGAGCTCGGATACCGGGTGTTGGTCATCGACCTCGACCCGCAAGGCAACGCCACGACCGGGATGGGCATCAGCCACCGCAATGTCGAGGGCTCCATCTACGACGTGATCATGAACGACGCCCCGATCGAGGACTGCGTCGAGCCGACGAGCGTCCGGAACCTGTTCGTGGTGCCGGCCACCATCGATCTCGCCGGGGCCGAGATCGAGCTCGTTCCCGCCTTCTCGCGCGAGTTGAAGTTGCGGCGGGCCCTGAGCAACGTCAGCGACGACTACGAGTTCACGCTGATCGACTGTCCGCCGTCGCTCGGGTTGCTGACCGTCAACGGGCTCGCGGCTTCGGACGACGTGATCGTTCCGATCCAATGCGAGTACTACGCGCTCGAGGGTCTCGGCCAACTCCTGCGGAACGTCGCGCTGGTGAAGACGAACCTCAACCCGACACTCGACGTCCGGGGCATCGTGCTCACGATGTACGACGCGCGCACCAAGCTCGCCGAGCAAGTGGAGAAAGAGGTGCGGGCGCACTTCGGTGCGAAGGTGTACCGCACGGTGGTTCCCAGGACCGTGCGAATCTCGGAGGCGCCCTCGTTCGGGCAGCCCGTCACGGTCTTCGACTCGACTTCTCGCGGCGCGCTGGCGTATCGCGAGCTTGCCAAGGAGGTTAGCCGTGGCGCGTCCCGGCGGGTTGGGTAGGGGGCTTGGGGCGCTAATCCCGACGGGAATCGCCGAAGCCGGCGCGGGGCTCGCCGAGCTCCCGATTTCGTCGATTCGCCCGAACCCTCAACAGCCACGTGAACACTTCGACGAGGAGGCGCTGGCCTCACTCGCCGAGTCCATCCGCGAGGTCGGCGTCTTGCAGCCGGTTCTCGTGCGGACGACCGACGATGGCTTCGAGCTCATCGCCGGCGAGCGCCGTTGGCGCGCGGCGCGCCGGGTCGGGCTGCAGACGCTGCCGGCCATCGTGCGCGTGGCCGACGACGCTGCGACGCTCCAACAGGCGATCGTCGAGAACGTACAGCGCGAGCAGCTGAACCCGCTCGAAGAAGCCGCCGCGTACCAGCAGTTGATCGAGGACTTCTCGTTCACCCACGACGAGGTCGCGACCCGCGTCGGCAAGAGCCGTACGACGATCACCAACACGTTGCGGCTGCTTCAGCTCCCGCCGACCATCCAGCGGTACTTGAAGGATGGAAGCCTGCGGATGGGCCACGCGCGCGCGCTGCTCGGCACACCGGACCGGGCGTTCCAAGAGCAGCTTGCGAAGCGGTGCGTCAGCGAAGACCTCTCGGTTCGGGACGTCGAGGAGGCCATTCGCCTCCGGGAAGAGTCGCCCGCGGCGCGCGCGGCCGAGAAGTCTGAGCCCGGCAAGCGGCTGCGGCCGCCGGGCCTGCTCGAGCTCGAAGAGTTGCTTGGCGATTTTCTCGAGACCCGCGTGCGCATCACGATGGGGCCGAAGCACGGCCGGGTGCAGATCGACTTCGCAAACCTCGAAGACCTCGAGCGGATCTATCGAGCGATGACGCAGGGCGCTCGGGTTTAGCGGCCGTCGTTCGCCGCGGCGTCGATCGGCTGTTCGATCCCGCGCTGCACACCTTCGACGATCGCGGCTGCGACCGCGGGAAGATTGCGAGTCAACGCGGCGGCCTCTTCGGCGTCGCCTTCAGCCGAGAGCTCACAAACAACTGCGGCCATCCGGGTCTCGCGCAGCATGCGGTACGTCCGCCCGATGGGAGCGTCGACGCGCGGGAGCGCGCGTTGGAGCGCTTCGGTCAGCCGGCTCGCGATGCAGAAACCAGTCTCCGATCGGAACGACTGGTTCATGAAGTACGCGCAACGCGCTCCGGGCGCGTCACCGGTCGTCAGCGCGAGAAAGACCGCCGCCTCGAACCGGTTCGCCATCGCCGTGATGAAGCTCGCATCTTGACCTGAGGTATCGAGCGCGGCGACCGCGCCCCGCTGCGCCAAACCCGTCCGCACGACGGTTGCGAGGGCGGCGACCCCGAGATCGCCGGCGATGAACACTCGAGTACCGTCGAGCTGCCGCGAGGTTGTCCGCAGCGTTTCGCGCTCCCGCACACTGGCCACTGAGCCCGCGGCCAACGACCCGACCCGGTTGAGGGCCGCGAGGGTGGCCGGCCCGCATACCCGGTCGATCGCCAGGCCGGCGTCGCGCTGGAATGCGCCAATCGCGCCTGCGGTCGCCGGCCCGAGGATCCCGTCTTCGCGGCCGGCATGAAAGCCGAGTGTGTTGAGTCGCCGCTGGAGCTCGGTGACGTCGTCCCCCCGCAACATCGGCTGGCAGAGGTAGAGCAAGCGGTCGCCGATCGCGTAACCACTCTCGATCAACGCGCCCCACG
Organism: uncultured Actinomycetes bacterium; assembly: GCA_963841195.1. GTDB lineage: Bacteria > Actinomycetota > Acidimicrobiia > IMCC26256 > PALSA-610 > CAWJBX01. The sequence goes on from CAWJBX010000015.1 coordinate 270,357, forward strand.
TATCGGGTCCGCAGATGCCGTCGACGCGCAAGCCGCGCCGGCCCTGGAACTCGCGAACCGCTGTTGCGGTCGCGTCGCCGTAGAAGCCGTCAACCGCCGTTCGGACGCCGACCGCGCTCAACCGCTGTTGCACATCTCGAACCGCGTCGCCGCGGTCCCCGATACGGAGCAGAGTCGGCACCAGGAGTCGAGGTTGAGGCTACGACGCGTTCAAGCGATGTATTCGGACAGCTCTTCGAGGAGCTGGGCCTTGCCCTTGGCGCCGACCAGGCGCTTCTTCACTTCGCCGTCCGCGAAGACGATCAACGTAGGGATGCTCATAACGTCGTAACGTCGTGCCACATTGGGGTTGTCGTCGACGTTGAGCTTGGCGATCTGCAGGCGCCCGCCGTGTTCCTTGGCGATGTCTTCCAACACCGGGGCGATCATCTTGCAGGGTCCGCACCATTCGGCCCAGAAGTCGACGAGGACCGGCGTATCCGATCCGCCGACCGACTCGTCGAAGGTCGCATCCGAGAGCGTCACAATTCCGTCAGCCACTGGGGATCCTTTCTCTACCCGGCGACTGCGTCGCCGAGGGCCTCGAGGTAGCGCTCTGCCTCGAGGGCAGCCATGCAACCGGAACCGGCCGCGGTAACAGCCTGACGGTAAACGTGATCCTGCACGTCGCCGCCTGCAAACACGCCCGGTATCGACGTTTGCGTCGTCCCGGGAACCGTCTTGATGTAACCGTTGTCGTCGAGATCGAGCTTGCCCGCGAACAACGACGTGTTGGGCACGTGACCGATCGCAACGAACACGCCGGTGACGCCGAGTTCCTCGATCGCGCCCGTCTCCGTGTCGCGGAGTTTCAGGTGTTCGACGCGGCCATCGCCTTCGATGTCTTCGACGATGCTGTTCCAACGGAACTCGATCTTCGGATTCGCGAACGCGCGGTCTTGCATGATCTTCGACGCGCGCAGTTCCTTGCGGCGATGAATGATCGTCACCTTGTCGGCAAAACGGGTGAGGAACGTCGCTTCTTCGAGCGCCGAATCGCCGCCGCCGACAACCGCGATCTCGTGTCCGCGGAAGAAGAAACCGTCGCACGTTGCGCAGGTTGAGACGCCGTGTCCGAGCAGCTTTTGCTCGCCGGCCAGCCCCAGCAGACGAGCCTGCGCGCCGGTTGAGATGATGATGGCGCGCGCCGTGTGTTCGGTGTTGCCGACCCGCACGACGAACGGTTGCTTCGAGAAATCGACGCTGTCGACGTCGGCGGTAACGAACTCGGCGCCGAATCGTTCCGCTTGCTCGCGGAACTTGGCCATGAGATCGGGGCCCATGATTCCGTCCGGGAATCCGGGGAAGTTCTCGACGTCGGTCGTGAGCATGAGCTGGCCGCCGGCCTGAAGACCCTCGACCACTAAGGGCGCGAGGTTGGCACGCGCGGTGTACACCGCGGCGGTGAGTCCGGCCGGTCCCGACCCGATGATGATGACGTCCCGCGCGCTCATGAACGTTGCTCTCGTCGTAAATGCGACCCGCTGGTCACGGGTTGCGCTTGGTCCAACAGAACCAGCCGACGGCCAAGAAGATTCCGCCCAGCGTGAGCCACGCGGCGAAGACGTACCCCTGGTAGATGAGCACGAGGCCGCGGAACGCCCCCGCAGTCAGGATGATGAACGCCGGCGCGATGACCAGGGCTGCCAGCAGGCCGAAGATGATCGCCCGCAGCACACCGTGCGCAGGTTCGACCGTGCGCTCGCGTACAAGCGCGATCGTGCGATCGATTGCATCAGTGGCGTCGGTCGTCCAGTCGCTCATCGTTCCTCGTGCCTCAAGCGGGGGCAGCGTACATGCCCGCCGAGCCGCGGCCTCGGGCCGGCCGGCCCGGTCCTCAACGAGACGTTGTACCCAGCGGGCGGGTGGCCACCGGCTTGCAGTGACTGTCGATGACGACAACGAGGTCGGGAGCACCACCGCGCGTGTACACCCACACCGAAACGGGCTGCCCGCCGACCGTTGCAGTCCCGCGTTCGCGGAGCTGCGCGTTCGGGCCCGCGGCTCCCTGCCCGGCAAGTTCGCACGCCATCAGGCTGGTTCCGGTACTCGCGGCTGCCCCGCTTCCACCGGTTCCGTCGGCATAGTCGCGATGCTGCAGCGACGTTGCCGGGCCGTTCGACACGGCGACGGGTGCCTCGACCGCGCCCTTGGTCGCCGTCCGATCGATCCGGGCGACGAGGGCGTCGATGTTCGCGGCGGTGCCGTAGTCGACACCCGTTGTGGCGGGTGCGGGAAGTGCCGGTGTCGACGATGTGCCAGTCGCGTTCGGTACTGCTTCACTCGCGGCCGACTTCGTACTCGAAGAGTGCGACGACCCGACGGCGATTGCTGCGACCACGACCACGATCACGATGGCCGCCGCAAGCCCTCCGGCAATCGCGTACAACCGCGCCCGACCGGGCCGGCGAAGTTCGGCGTGCGCCGCGTTTCGCATGCGCGCGGAAGTCACCTCGTCGAGCGGTGCATACGTTCCGAGTTCTCGGCGCGCCTGCTCGAGCGCGGCGCGGCGGGCTTGGAGCGCGGGGTCGGCAGCGATCTGGGCGCGCACGTCGTCGGCGGCGTAGCCGAGGTCGGCCGCCGCGCCCGCGAGTTCGCCGTCGAGATCGGCGGACAACAACTCGTCGACGTGTTCGGGATCGAGGGGGCGGGGCGTGTCAGTCATGGGCGTTCTCGGGTGCGACGTTCGGAGGGGCCTCGCGGTTCCCGAGCGTGTCGGCGAGGGCGGCGCGGCCACGAGAGATGCGCGATCGGACCGTGCCCGGCGGTACGCCGAGCACATCGGCGATCTCGGCGTAGTCCATGCCCACGATGTCGCGTAGTGCGACGGCAGCTCGATAGTCGGGACTCAGGCCGGCGAGCGCCGCGTCGAGATCGATGCGATCAGCAACGCGGTCGGCGACCCGGTCTCCGCCGCTCGACGGTTCCGGGAGTTGTTCGACCGGCTTCGGACGGCGCGACCGGCGCCGCCCTTCGTCGAGCGCGGCGTTGGTCGCAACCCGGTAGCACCACGTCGTGAAGCGAGCCCGGCCGTCGAAAGTGTCGATGCGACGCGCGATCGAAAGCAGCGCTTCTTGTGTGGCATCGAGCGCGTCTTCGCCACCGCCGAGGATGCGCCGGCACACGGCGTGGACGAGGTCGGTGTGGCGCCGCAAGAGTTCGTCGAGGGCGCGCCCGTCGCCGCGAGCGGCTTGCCGCGCGAGTGTCTCGTCGTCGTTGTCGCCCAGACCCCGCGCCAAAAGCCCGTGTCCTCAGTCAGAACGCTCGATGAACGCGATCCCGATGACGCGTGGTCCGGTGTGCACCCCGATGACCGGTCCGATCGTGCCGACGACGACTTCCGCGTCGGGAACCTTGGGTTCCATCATCGCCAAGAACTCGTCGAGGTCGGGCGCCATCGCGTGCAGGACGGAGATCATCTCGACTTTGCCATCGGGAATTTGATCGATCAGGTAGCGCAGCGCCTTCGAACGCGTGCGCACCTTCGCGGCCGGTTCGACTGCACCCTCGCGCACTTCGATCACGGGTTTGATCGAAAGCATCGACCCGAGCATCGCCTGGGCGCCGCCAATGCGGCCGCCCTTGCGCAAGTACTCGAGCGTGTCGACCGTCGCGAACACGTGCTGGCGGCTGCGGCGGTCTTCGATTTCACGGACGATCTCGTCGACGGTCGCGCCGCTCGCCGCGTGCCGCGCCGCGCACATCGCGAGATTGCCGATGCCCATCGACGCACTCTGCGAATCGATGACCTCGATGGGGATCTCGCCGTCGAGCGCCTTCGCCGCGACCTGCGCCGATTGCATCGTGGCGGACAGGGCGGCCGAGAGGTTGATGCACACGATGCCGTCGGCACCTTCGTCGCCGAGGCGGCGGAAGGTCTCTTCGAACGCGCCGACCGACGGTGCCGCGGTCTCGGGCAAGACGCTCGACGCCTGCAGCTCGCGCCAGAACGCCTCGGTGCTCAGCTCGACCCGGTCGACGTATTCGCGCTCGCCGAAGCGGATCGTGAGCGGTACGACCTCGACGCCGAGCTCGGTGCACGCGGCTTCGGGCAGGTCACAGGCGCTGTCGGTGACGATACGAACGGTCATAGGGGCACTCCTCCGCCGGCGGGTTCGTCCTTGGACTCCCGTGGGTCCTTCATGGTGACACGTCGCCGGCCGGAATCGCGCGTCTCCGGACCAGTGCAATCAGTGCGGCGAGCTCGTCGCCGCGCAGACCGACCTGAACCAGCAGGTATGCGGCACCTCCGGCGAGGGTCGCAAGCACAGTCGCGGCCAACGCATGGGCCGCACCCGCATGGCCGATCGCGCCGGCGAGCGGAGCCGCGACGATCGCGAGCGCGATGGCGCCGAGGATGGCGCGGACCAGCGTGTGTCTCGACGCGGTGTCCGGCACGCCGGGAATCCGGCGCCGCAACGCGAGCAGCGCGACGATCGCAGCCACGCTGTACGCGATACCCCATGCAATCGCGAGCCCTTGGACTCCGAGGAACGGGAACAACGCGATCGCGAAGATGATGTTCAACCCGTTTTCGAACGCGTTCACCATGAACGGCGTGCGCGTGTCGTGCAACGCGTAGAAACCGCGCATCGTGTAGAGGTACACCGAGAACGGCACGAGGCTGAGCGCGAAGAGTTGCAGCGTGTCGGCCGTGACGGCCGCGTCGTGGGCCGAGAACTGGTCGCGCACGATGATCGCGAGCATCGGCTGGGCGAGCACCACGAACAGAACCGACGCGGGCAGGACGAGAATGATGATGTAACGCAGCCCGAGGTTGAAGTCGCGCCGGAGTCCCCGAAAGTCGTTCGCAGTGGCGCGCCGCGCGAGCTCGGGCATGATCGTCGTCATGATGGAAACGGCGAGCAGGCCGTAGGGAACCACGTAGAACGTGAACGCGTACGTGTAGGCCGACACGTTGCCTGCCGTCCCGGTCTTGGCGAGGATGAGGACGAAGAGTTGGGCGATCTGGTTCGTGACGACGTAGCCCGCCGTCCAGCCCGAGAGGCGGACGATCGTGCGAATGCCGCTGTCGTGCCAGTCGAACACGGGCCGCAGATGAATGCCGGCGCGCATGATCGCGGGCACCAAGACGAGCGCCATCGCGACAATGCCGGCCGTCGTTCCGAGGCCCAGGATCAGGAGCAATCCGAGATCGTCACGGATTTGGATGGCGTCCGAAACGCCGTGGTGACTGCTGCTTGCAATCGCGAAGACGATCAGGAACACGATGACGACGACGTTGTTGAGCACCGGTGCGAACGCGGCGGCCGCGAACCGGCGGTGTGCATTCAGGAGCGCGGTCGCGAGCGTCGTAAAGCCGTAGAACACCATCTGCGGAACGAAGCACACGATGAAGACGGTGAGGATGTGGATCTGCGCCGCGTGTTCCGCGCCCGACGATCCGATTGCGAACGCGCGCGCAAGGAGCGGTGTGAAGAGCAGCGTGACCGCAGTGAAGATCGTCAACGCGGTCATCGAGACCGTGAAGATTGCCGACGTGGAGCGATCGTCACGGTGTTCGATGCGGTCGACGAAGACCGGGACGAGCGTTGCGGCCAACACGCCCCCGAGCAGCAGCTCGTAGATGATGTTCGGCGTCGTGTTCGCAAGGTTGTAGGTGTCGGCGAGCGTCGCCTGTCCGACCACTGCCGCGAGCACGATGACGCGCAAGAGACCCGTCAGACGCGAGAGGAGCGTTCCGGCTGCGACAACCGCACTCGACCGGACCAGGCCGGCGCGATCTTCATCGGTCGCCGCGCGTGCGCGCGCTTTCACGTCACCGCGGGCATCGGCATCCGGCGCGCCCGGCGGGTACGCCGGAAGTGATTGCCCCACCAAAGGGCGAGCACGACGAGCGCGGCGACCGTGATGCCGATCGCGATGCCGCCGAACACCGCCGATCGCACCGTCACCCGCACCGGACTCCCGAACGAGAGCTCACCGTCGGTCGACGTGAGCGAGATCGTCATCGGGAACGTGCCCGACGTACGGGCCTCGACGTCGAATCGGTGCGTTGTCGTGCCGGGCGGCAACACGATCGTCTGGTCGGCGCCGCCGGGGAATTCAAGTTTGGAACTGTCGAAGTGCACGCGCACGCTGATCGGGCGGGCGGGTTTCAAGTGGTTCTCGAACGTGAGCGGCACGCTCGCTTTGCGCGACGTGAGCGTGATGCGTTTCGCATCGACGGTGACGGCGCCGGAGAACGTGCTGACAACCGACGTGACGCGTCCGAGCTCGGCTTGCGCACGCGCGGGCGAGATCGACGTCGACAACGCAACCGACAACGCCTGTTCGCCTTGCTGGGCGATCGAATCGTTCTTCCCGACGACGCCTTCGTACGCGTCGAGCTGGAATCGCGCCCCGTCGTATTCGTCCACGCTGATCGGTGTGGCGGGCGCGTTGCCATTCTGGAGATGGCGCTCGACGGGGGCGCCGGCCGGCGTCTTTTCGGCGGAGACCTGCGACATCAGCGTGCCGATCGTCACCGGCTGCAAGATCGGCAGATCGCGGAGCGCTTCGACGATCGTCGTCATCGCGCTGAGATCGGGCGACCAATTGTCGGGCGGGGCGATCACGACACCACGCGAGATGCCGGGTTCTTCGTACGCGATCTCGGCGAGATCGGCAACGACGCGCTCGGCTTTGAGTGCCGAGGAATCGGGGCCGTTGAGGAGGTTCTCGACGAACGGCGCGGTGGAGACACCTTGTGTCGGACCCGCGGCCGTGTCGAGCGTGAAGCTTTGGGCCGGTGTGAATTGATGGGTCGTCGGAATGAGCGAACTGTCGCGCACGGCGACGCCGGTGACGAGCATCTGGTGTATCTGACGTATCTGGTCGACGGCGGCATCGTCGGCCGGGTCGACGAACACGGTTTGCGGATGATCGAACGTGTTCACGCCGACGGTTTGTTCGACGACGCTGTTTCCCTTGACGAACTCGTCTGCGAGATGGTCGCCCATACCGGCGGCGACGATCGCGGTGGCGTCGATGGGAACGTATGGCTCCGGCAGCACCGCGGACGCCGAGTTCCGGGCCGCGGCGCGTACGCGCGCGAAGCCGGGCGCGAGCGCCGGAGTTTTGGCGCCGAAGCTCGCCCAGCTCTCGAGCGTCTCAGGCGAGAGGACGAGCGAAAGCGGCACCGCGTGTCCCTTCGTCGCGCGCCCGAGCAACGTGGCGATGCGGTCGAGACGGCCGCCGGGTTGCATCTGCGCGACGACACTCGGATCGGCGGTTCCGTCGGGCAACACCGCGGGCGCGGCCGTGACCGGAACGATCGTCGACACCATCAACGGCTTGTCGACCGGATGGGCAGTGGTCGTGTCGACCACGACCAGCCACGTCACGAACGAACCAGTCGCGCTCCCGGTGTCGACGAGCGACACCTGCACCGGATACACCCCGGGCCGGGTGATCGCGAGCATCGGTTGCGCGCCCGAGCCGGGCAGGCCGAACGACACCGCGACGTTGCCGCCGAAACGAGGCAGCGACGCCAACGGGATCCGGTTGGGCTGGTCGAGGATTCCGCCCAGCCCCTGGCCGGCGATGACGCGGTCGAAACCCGTGCGGCTCGTCGCCGAGGCGTACACGCTCACTGCGATCGCCGCGTTGGGGTTCGCTTCGAGCTTCGGATCGTCGATGTGCAACAGCATCGTGAACTGATGGTGCAGACCGATCCAGGTGTCCTGGCTGACGAGGTGCATGCCGACGGGCGCGCCCGCGGCGGGCGGGTTCGTGCCGGAGACTTGGGCATGCGCCGGGGTCGCGAACGGGAGTGTCAGCGCGACGACGAGAATCGCGCCCGCGAGACGGGCCAGGGCGCGCGATCACAGTTCGCGTCCCATGATGCAAAGACCGACGGGCATGCGCTCGAACCCACACCGCAGGTACAACTCGAGCGCGCGCCCGTTTTCGGCTTGCGTGTTGACGAACGCCGAACGGGCACCGTGCACACGGAGCCAATGCAGACCGTCGGTCAGCAACGCCCGTCCGAGCCCGGCGCCTTGTGCGGGCGGCGCGACTGCGAGCCGTTGCACGTAGCCCGTCGTACCGGCGCGTCCGAAGAGGCCGTAACCCAACGGCGCGCTCAGCGGCGCGACCAACGTGCGCGCGCGCGGAGTTGCGTGCACCGCCTCGCGCAACGCGAGTTCGTCAAAGCGCCAGAACTCGTCGAACGCGGCGGCGTCGATCTCGACGATCTCGGCGCGATCCGAACGCGTCGCACGTCGCGTGCGGCGCGTGCGCGGTGGCAGATCGTCGAGCGAATGATGCAGGAGATGAAGATGGCCGCGCGCGGCGAAACCGGCGTCGATGAGGGCTGCGCTCGCGTTTGGTCCGACCGCGTTCGTCAGCACCGCGCGAAATCCGTCGCCCCGCAGCCGGTCGAGCAACCGTTCGAAGACGCGCGCGGACGGCGCGTCGCTTCCCCGCAGGGCGATGGCGGCGACGTCGGGTCGACCGTGCCAGACGGCGACTCGAATCGTGCCGCCGCGGAAACGGTAAGAATGGGCCTGGGTCGAGGCCTTCACCTCCTACGAGGCTAGCGACCGACCCGGGTACCCTCCCGGCGTGCTCCTCGTTGCGACTGATCCGCGCTTCGAAGCTCACCTGGCAGGCGGCCGTCACCCCGAGCGGCCGGAACGGCTCCCGGCCGTGCTGGCGGGCCTGCAGATGAGCACGGCTGATGCAGAAGCCATCGCACAGCTGGAGCCAAGGCTCGCTACAGCTGACGAGTTGGCGCGCGTGCACGACGTGTCGTACCTCGAGCGGCTCGAAGCGTTTTGTGCCGCGGGCGGCGGAAAGCTCGACGCCGACACAGGCGCGTCGCGCGCTTCGTGGGAAGCGGCGCGCTACGCCGCCGGTTCCGGACTCGCGGCCGTCGCGGCATTGGAAGCGGGCGCGGGCGACGCTGCGTTCTGCGCAGTGCGGCCACCCGGCCATCACGCCGTGCGCGAGCACGCGATGGGCTTCTGTCTTCTCAACAACGTCGCCGTGACCGCCGCGCAGCTGCGTGATCGCGGTGAACGGGTGCTCGTCGTCGACTGGGACGCGCATCACGGCAACGGCACGCAAGCAATCTTCTGGGACGACCCGAACGTCTTGTACGTGTCGATGCACGAGTGGCCGCTCTATCCGGGCACGGGCGCGCTCGACGAGATCGGCGGCCGCGGCGCCGCGGGCGCGACGGTCAACTTTCCGTTGCCGGCCGGTGCGACCGGCGACGTATATCTCGACGCAATCGACACCGTGGTCGCGCCGATCGTCGAACGATTCGCACCCACGTGGGTGCTTGTCTCGGCCGGTTTCGACGCCCACCGCGCCGATCCGCTGACCGACATGGGCCTCGCGGCCGGCGACTACGCCGACCTGACCGCCCGCGTCCAGTCCCTGGCGCCGGCCGGACGCCTTGTCGTCTTCCTCGAGGGGGGCTACGACCTCGAAGCCCTCCGGGATTCGGTGGCCGCGACCGCGAGCACCATCCTCGGCAAGCCCAGGCGTATCGAGGCCGCGACGGCGCATGGTCCGGGGCGGGCAGTGGTCGCGGCGGCCCGGGAAATCCACCTCCCGGAGTAAACGGCCACCGAAATCGACCCCGGTTCGGCCTCCAGCCGAGGCGCCGTCCTGCCGATCGAGAGTGGGAGGGAGGTGGCCGCCGGTGCTCGATCTCGATCAACTGCTGCGTCAAGCCGTCGAACGCGGTGCATCCGACGTTCACATCAAGGTGGGCTCGCCGCCGTACGTCCGGATCGACGGGCGCCTCGTGCGCACCGATCACGCCACGATCTCGCCGGTCGAGACCGAGCGCATCGCCTTCGCCATCATGCCCAAGCAGCGCGCCGAGGAGTTCATCGCGTCGTCGGAAGCCGACTTCGCGTACTCCGTCTCGGGGCTGGGGCGCTTCCGCGTGAACGTCATGCGCCAGCGCGGCTCCGTCGGGCTCGTGTTGCGGCGCGTGCAGGGAGAGATCCCGACGTTCGAAGCGCTCGGTCTGCCCCCGGTCATTCGCAAGCTGACCGACCACCAGCGCGGCCTGATCCTCGTCACCGGTCCGACGGGATCGGGAAAGACGACGACGCTCGGCGCCATGATCGACTTCATCAACGAGCGCTACAACAAGCACATCGTGACGATCGAAGACCCGATCGAAATTCTCCACTCCGACAAGGAGTCGATCGTCAACCAGCGTGAGGTTGGTACTGACACGGCCGACTTCAACGCGGCACTGAAGCGCGTGCTCCGGCAAGACCCCGACGTGATCCTCGTCGGCGAAATGCGCGACGTGGAAACCGTGAAAACCGCACTGACGGCGGCCGAAACCGGTCACCTCGTGTTCTCCACGTTGCACACGATCAGCGCGACCGACTCGATCAACCGCATCATCGACTTCTTCCCGCCGCACGAACAACGGCAGGTGCGTATGTCGTTGGCATCGTCGTTGCGCGGCATCGTGAGCCAGCGGCTGGTCGAGATGCGTGAGGGCGGCCGGGTGCCTGCCGTCGAAGTGCTCGTTGCGACCGGCCGCGTGTTCGACAAGATCACGACGCCGGAAGAAACGCACGAGATCGAAGAGATCATCGCCGAAGGCGAGTACTACGGCATGCAGACCTTCGACCAGAGCCTGCTCGCCCTCTACAAGCAGAACCTCATCGACCTGCGCGAAGCGCTCGCGGCGTCGACCACTCCGCACGACCTCCGGTTGATGATCGAGCAGTACACGATGGAAGCCGCGGCCCAGGAGAGCGTGGCCGGCTAAATCGGGGTATTGGTTCGGCGCTCTGCCGTACCCAACCGCGACAATGGCGCGGTGCAAGCCGTTCCGCCGCGCCTCCAGCGCTTCTTCGAGCCGGACTCGCCGACGCAGCAACTCGTCGCGCGCCTGGCCGGGCGCGGGCACAGCGCATATCTCGTCGGTGGGAGCGTGCGCGACGCGCTGCTCGACCGCGAGATCGTCGACGTCGACCTCACCACGGATGCCCGGCCCGACGAAATCGAGGCGGCGGTTCGGGGGTGGGCCGACGCGGTGTGGCTGCAAGGACAACGCTTCGGCACGATCGGTTGCGAGAAGGACGGCGAGCGCTTCGAGATCACGACGTTTCGCGCCGACGTCTATCAGCCCGACAGCCGCAAGCCTCAGGTCACGTTCTCCGACGACATCGCCACCGACTTGTCGCGTCGCGACTTCACGGTGAACGCGCTCGCGCTCTCGCTCGCCGGCGACGCGCCCGAACTTGTCGACCCGTATGGCGGCCTTGCTGATCTCGCGGCGAAGCGCCTACGCACACCGCTCGACGCCGAAATCTCGTTCACCGACGATCCGCTTCGGATGCTGCGCGCCGCGCGTTTCGTCGCGACGCTCGGGTTCGAGCCCGCGGCCGACGTTGTCGATCAGATGCACGCCCTGCGGGATCGATTGCAGATCATCAGCGCCGAGCGCATCCGCGACGAGCTCTCGAAACTGTTGCTCGCGCCCGATCCGACGCCCGGTTTGTGGCTCGTCGCGCGCACGGGATTGAGCAACGAATTTCTGCCCGAACTCAACGCGATGGAGCTCGAACAGGATCCAATTCATCGCCACAAAGATGTTCTCGCACACACGATCGCAGTTGTCGCGAAGACGTCGGCGCGCTTGCGAATCCGCCTCGCGGCGCTGCTGCACGACATCGGTAAACCGCGCACACGCGGTTACGGGCCGCAAGGCGTCACGTTCCATCACCACGAAGTCGTCGGCGCGCGCATGGCGCGCGAGCGGCTTGTCGCGCTCCGGTACCCGACAGAACTTGTCGACGAGGTCACCAAACTCGTCGAGCTTCATCTTCGGTTCCACACCTATCGGATGGGCTGGACCGACAGCGCGGTGCGGCGATACGTGCGCGACGCCGGCGACCTCCTCGACGACCTCAACGAACTGACGCGGTGCGATTGCACGACCCGCGACGCGCGGAAGGCGGCCGCGCTCGGCAAGCGGATGGACGAACTCGAAGCGCGGATCGAGGAGCTCCAGGCCGAGGAGGAGCTGAAGCGAATTCGGCCCGCGCTCGACGGCAACGCGGTCATGCAGTTCCTCGGAGTCCCGCCCGGCCCGCTCGTCGGCGAGGCGCTCGACTACCTCCTCGAGCTCCGCCTCGACAAGGGCCCGATGGACGAGTCCGAGGCGTACGACTGCCTCCGGGACTGGGCCGCCGAGCGCGGCATCTCCCCATCTGGTAAATAGGGTTATTAATACCCGCCCGATTCGCGGCAAAAACGTAGTTTCCGGTAGGTTGCGGGCGCTGGCGGCCGTCCGGTCGACAGGGGCGCGGCACTTCACGTGGGGGAAGTCATGTCGCGCGCCTTCGCGCTCTTTTCGGCCGTGTTCGTCGCGGGTTCGCTCGTCGCATCGACGGCCTCAGTCGCCGTTGCTGCTGCTCCGGCCGCTCGGGTGTGTGACGCTCCCGCGCCCGGACAGATGACGTGCATGGCGCGCGTGTCTCCCGCGGCCGTGGCGCCGCCCAACAAGCTCGGCGCGTTGCCGTACTCGCCGGCGACGATCAAGGCGGCGTACGGCTTCCCGACGTCGCCGACCGCGGGTGCGGGCAAGACGATCGCAATCGTCGACGCGTTCGACAACGACCGCGTGCAGGCCGATCTCGAAACCTTCGACAACCACTACGGGTTGCCCACGTGCACGAAGGCGAACGGTTGTTTTCGGAAGGTGAATCAAAACGGCGGTACCGCATCGTTCCCGCCGGTGAACAAAGGCTGGGCGCAAGAGATCGCGCTCGACGTCGAATGGGCACACGCCGATCGCGCCGGGCGCTCACGTTCTCTTGGTCGAGGCGCGCACGACGTTCGACTCCGACTTGTTCGCGGCGGAGGACTACGCGGTCGCGCATGCGGATTATGTGTCGAACAGTTGGGGCGGCGGCGAGACCAGCGGTGAGACCGCGCTCGACGCGCACTTCGTGCGCGCCGGAGTGAGCGTGTTCGTGTCGGCGGGCGACGAAGGCTTCGGCGCCGAGTACCCGTCGTCGTCGCCGAACGTGATCTCGGTCGGTGGCACCTCGTTGACGACCGACGCCCTCGGTCACTGGGTTGCGGAGAGCGGCTGGTCGGGTGGCGGCGGTGGCTGTTCGGCGTTCGAAACGGCGCCGGCGGCCCAATCGTCGTTCGTGCAATACCCGGCCGTCGGCTGCCGCGGGAAGCGCGCCACGCCCGACATCTCACTCGACGCCGATCCGAATACCGGTGTCGCGGTGTTCGACAACACGCACTGGTACGAGTTCGGTGGTACGTCGGTGTCGTCGCCGGTTATGGCCGGCCGCGCCGCCGCGACGGGGATCGTCTACAACTCGAACGCCGTTTACCACGGCGGTATCGGCTACCGCGACATCACGACGGGCACCAACGGCAAGCCGTGCGTAGCGGGGTACGACCTTTGCACCGGGCGGGGCACGCAATTCGGCTAGGCACCGGGGCGTAGAAGCGCGACGCTGGCGGCATGTTCGAGCGGTTCACTGATCGGGCACGACGCGTTGTCGTGCTCGCGCAGGAACAAGCGCGGATGCTCAACCACGGCTACATCGGGTCGGAGCATCTTCTCCTTGGGATCCTGAGCGACGACAACGGTGCGCGCCGCGCGCTCAACGCCCACGCCGTCACCTATCCGAACGCGCGCGCCGAGGTGCAGATCGGCACCGACGTTCCGTCGGGGCACATCCCGTTCACGGCGAACGCCAAAAAGGCCATGGAGAACTCGTTGCGCGAATCACAACAGTTGGCGCACAACGAGATTCGATCGGAGCATCTCTTGCTCGGGATCTTGCGCACGAAGAAGTGCAGCGGCGCGCAGGTGGTCGCAACGCTTGCCGACGATGTCGACGCGTTGCGCCGCGACACGATCGCGGCCGCGAGTGGAGCAGCAGAATCGGGTGCCGTCGGCGTTGTCGCGCACCGGCCCGCGCGCTTCGCCGCAGCGGGCGCGTTGGGTGCCGTGGGATCGGTATGCGCGGTGTGCGGCCGCGACTTGTGGGACGTCGACCGGTTCGTGCGCGGCGAACGCGGGGCGGTGTGCAACGTCTGCGTCGAGAACGCCCATGCGACGTTGACGGCCACAAACGAACGCGAGGCGACGATGCCGCCGCGCGGCTACGGCGACCCCGGTCCGCAACTTGAAGAAATGGCGGCGATTCAGGCCGCGTTCGCAGCTGCTTTTGGCGGCGAAGACGACGATGCGATGGAGGACGGCGCCACGCTGCGGCCCTTCTTCACCGAACTGCGCGAACGGAATCCCAACACGACCGCGCAGTTCATCGTGCAACGCGTGCGCATCGTGGATCCCGATCATGCGCGCGTTCGCTTCGCCCTTGTCGTCGCTCCTCAGGGATTCCACTTCCAGAAGGACGGCGATGCAGTTCGAAGCGGCGGCCGCTGGCGCGTCGCTCGGTCAACCGCGATCGACGTGCTTCGCCAGGGCGGAATGCAGGTGCCGGACTAGACCCCTTCTTTGCGAGCGCGCCAGATCATCGTCGTCGGAACGGTTGGTCCCGGATCCGACGACTGCACGGCTTCCGGTTCGAGCAGGACGTCGACGCGATAGCCGGCGCGGTGCAGTCCCGCGAAGACGTCGGCAACGGTGCGTGGGTATACGCGGATCTGTTCGTCGTGGCGGTAGACGGCAACGGGCCGGGTGTCGAAATACGAGCGCTGCACTTCGAGCGCCCCCAACGCGAGTGCGCCGGGCGTCGCGCCCTCGCGACCAACAGTCAACGCGATCGGATGGTCGACCGAGAACACGAACGGTGCGCCCGGGCGCAGCACGCGGTGGACTTGGCGGAAGCAGCGGTCGAGGTCGTCGACTTCGCCGAGCACGCCGATCGCGAGCGCGAGGTCGATCGAGTCGGCGCGCAGGAACGCGAGGTCGGCCACATCGCTCTCGTGCCATTCGACGCGAACCTCGGCGACGTCGGCGAGCTTGCGTGCCAGCGCCAACTGCGCTTTCGAAAGGTCGAGCGCGATCGCGTGGGCGCCTTGGCGCGACAGCGCGATCGCGTTCTGGCCGCTTCCGCAGCCGAGATCGAGCACGCGCTTGCCCTTGACGTCGCCGATCAGTCGGAGATCGTCGTCCGACGGAAGGTCGGGCCCGTACTGCACCGTGTCGGACGCGATCGAGTCGCCGGCACTGCGGCGGGCGGCGACTCGATCCCAGGCTTCCGTGTTCGGGTTCGTCATGTGCCGATTATTGCGGCTACGAGCCCGCCGCGAACTCCTCGACCATCCGGTGCGCATCGTCGTCGTGGTATTGCACGGGCGGCGACTTCATGAAATACGCGGACGGGCCGAGCAGCGGACCGCCAATACCGCGATCCAGCGCGAGCTTGGCGCAGCGCACGGCGTCGATGATCACGCCGGCCGAGTTCGGCGAATCCCACACTTCGAGCTTCAGCTCGATGTTGAGCGGGACGTCACCGAAGTTGCGGCCTTCGAGGCGGATGTACGCCCACTTCCGGTCGTTCAGCCACGGCACATGATCGGACGGACCGATGTGTACGTGCTCGGAGCTGATGCCCTGGTCGATCTGGCTCGTGACCGACTGCGTCTTGCTGATCTTCTTCGACATGAGGCGTTCGCGCTCCAACATGTTCTTGAAGTCCATGTTGCCGCCGAAGTTCAGCTGGTACGTGTTGTCGATCGCGAGGCCGCGGTCTTCGAACAACCGCGCGAGCAACCGGTGCGTGATCGTCGCGCCGACTTGGCTCTTGATGTCGTCACCGACGATCGGCACACCAGCGGCTTCGAACTTCTTGGCCCATTCGGGGTTGCTCGCAATGAACACGGGAATCGCGTTCACGAACCCGACGCCGGCGTCGAGTGCCGCCTGCGCGTAGGAGCGCTGGGCATCTTCGGAACCCACAGGAAGATACGAAACGAGCACGTCGGCCTGGGCGTCGCGCAACGCCTGCGCAACATCGACCGGGGGCGCCGGGCTCTCTTCGACGACCTCGCGGTAGTAGATGCCGAGGCCGTCGAACGTCGGGCCGCGCTGCACCAGCACGCCCAGGTCGGGGACGTCGGCGAACTTGATCGTGTTGTTGATGCTCGTGAAGATCGCCTTGCCGAGGTCGAGCCCGACCTTGTCGGCGTCGACGTCGAACGCGGCGACGAACTCGACGTCACCCACGTGGTAGCCGCCGAGCTCGACGTGCATGAGCCCGGGAACGCGCTCGGACGGATCGGCGTCGCGGTAGAACTCGACGCCTTGGACGAGGCTGCTCGCGCAGTTGCCGATGCCGGCGATCGCGACACGAACCTTCGTTCCTTTGGCCTTCTTTTCGTTGGGGCCGGTCATGATGCTGTCGCTCCTTTTTGGTCGTCGAGCTCCGCGCGCTCTTGCGCGATCAGCTCGTCGATCCATTCGAGATCGTGTTGGGTGGACTTCGCCCGGTGCTCGAGGAGCGACCGGGTGTACCGATCGATGGCGCGCGCCGCCGGCTTGCGTTCGCCCGCCAACCGTTGCGTGAGCTGGGCGCGCCGGCGTTCGAGGAACGCCAGACGGGCCGGGGCGTCGAGGTAGCGGCAAAACGAAAGCTTCAACGCGAACGCGCGCTCGTCGTCGGCTTCTTCTTCGGTGAGCAGTTGCGTGAATTGCTCCCGACCTTGGTCGGTGATGCGGTACGACCGGCGCGTGCGACGCGTCGCGGTCCGGACTTTGCGGCGGACGCGCGCGGCGGCGAGGTCGCCGGTGAGCGAACCGGTCGAGACGCTCCCAATGGAAGTTTTGGTTGGGGGCGGCGCGTCGTCGACCGCTTCGATCGCGCCTGACCGTTCGAGGCGGCGCAAGGCCGGATAGAGCGAGCCGAACGAGATGCCCCACAAGGGCCCGAGGGTCTCGCCGAGGCGCTTCTTCAACTCGTACCCGTGACGGGGCTGCTCCACGAGCACGCCGAGCACCGCAAGCTCCAACATGTCTCTCACGATATATCGATTCGATATATCGACGGTGCGGTTCCTCTGTATCGTGCAATTGCTAGACGGGTCGCCTGAGCGCGGCGTCCGGGCCTACCCGATGCTCCTACACTCGCCCAACGATGCACCCCATTACCGACTACGCCTTGGCCCGGCGAGCGGTACTGCGCGACTTCCAGCGGGGCACGCTCACCCGCCTCGACGTGTGCGACGCCCACCCCGAGCTGATGCGAGCCGCCACGTGCATCGGCACCGATCTCGACGACGAGTGCCCGGTGTGCGGCGCCGAGAATCTGCGCCTGGTCACCTACGTCTACGGCGACAAGCTGAAGGCCGCCAACGGGCGCGCGATTGCGAACGACGACGAGCTGCAAAAGCTCGGCACGCAGTGCGACGAGTTCGCTTGCTACGACGTCGAGGTCTGTGTGGAGTGCCGCTGGAACCACTTGCGGCGCCAGTCGTTACACGGCCGGCTCCACGCGAGCTGACACGAGCCTCGTTCAGTCACCTTCGTCTTCCGCGAGCTCACACGGGTACTGGCTGACGCACGAAACGCACCAGAGCTCGGGATCGGGCACCACCGTTGTGGAACCGGGACGATCCCACGATTCCGGCACGACGTAGACGCGCCGGACGAGCACGAGCTCGTCGTCGGGGAACCCGCAGTTCTCGCAAACGCGATCGGTCACCGCGCGAGTTTGACGCCTGGTGCCCTGCTCGCTCCAACAGATACCCTGATTTCGCCGCCGGGAGCCGACCGTGCCCTGGACGGTGGAGGTGCGGAGATGGCTACCACGCCCGCGCGGCGCGTTACGGCGCCGGAGATTGCAGCGCACAAGCACGACACGACCCCGCTCGTGATGATCACCGCGTACGACGCGCCAACTGCGCGCACCGTCGACGGTGCCGGGGCCGACATGATCCTCGTCGGCGACACACTCGCGATGGTCGTGCTCGGTTACGACGACACGCTGCAAGTCACGATCGACGACATGGCGCATCACGTTGGCGCGGTCGCGCGTACGAACCCGCGCGCGCTCGTCATCGGCGACCTACCGTGGCTCAGCTATCACGTGAGCACCCAAGAGACCGTGCACAACGCGGCGCGGCTCGTTCGTGCCGGCGCCGGCGCGGTGAAGCTCGAAGGCGGGCGCAAGCGCCTCCCGTCGATTCAAGCGATCCTCGACGCCGAGATCCCGGTCATGGGACACCTCGGTCTTACGCCGCAGTCGATTCACGCGCTCGGCGGTTTCAAGGTGCAGGCCAAGGATCTCGACGCGGCCAAGGCGTTGACCGACGACGCGATCGCGCTCGCCGAAGCAGGCTGTTTCGCGATTGTTTTGGAGTGCGTCCCCGACGGTGTCGCACGCGCGATTACCGAAGCGGTCTCGGTGCCGACGATCGGTATCGGCGCGGGCCGGCACTGCGACGGCCAAGTCATCGTGTGGCACGACGTGCTCGGCTTCGCGGGCCCGATTCGCAAGGCCAAATTCGTGCGCGAATACGCGAAGCTCGAGTTCGACGCGACGTCGTCGCTCGAGCGGTTCTGCACTGACGTGCGTGCGGGCGCGTATCCGTCGAGCGCGGAGACGTACCACATGACCGACCAGATGGCCGAGGCGTTCGGACTGGACGACGCGCAGGACGCCGAAGCCGCTGAAGCCGAGCTTGCGCAATAGCGTCAAGATCGCAATTGCCGCGGTCGTTGCGATCGCGGCGCTCGGAGGGATGATCGCGATCGTCGTGCACGCGCGCGACGACGGCAACACGACCGGTCATCTTTCGTTCGCGCCGACGGAGCCGGCACCGTCGCCGTTCGACGAGTTCATGCAGGCGCGCGTCGCGCTCGGGAACCGCTGCTTGCGCGTGCTCGTCGCTTCGACCGAAACGCAACGCGTGCAAGGCCTACGCGACGTCACGGACCTTGCCGGCTTCGACGGCATGTTGTTCGTGTTTCCGAACGACGGCCTCGCCCAGTTCACGATGGCCGAAACGCCGATGCCGCTCGACATCATGTTTTTCGACGAACACGGCGCGCCGCTCGACTTCCAGCACATGAAGCCGTGCCCGGAAGGCACCGACGTGACGTGCCCGCCGTACTCGAGCGATCACGAGTACCGGCTCGCGCTGGAGACGCCGACCGGCTCGCAGCACCCGGGAGGATCGCTCGGGGCCTGCGCGGCCTGACGCTGGTTGGTGTCACACCCCCCGAGTAGGGTCGCCCCCGATAGGCCGTCGATGCCGATCTGCTAGCTTTCACCGGTTCACAATCGAGTCCCTGCCCCGAAGCCTTCGCCCCAGTGCGATGCGCCAGGGGCCCGCAACCAGGGGTTGCGGTCCGAAGGAGGTGCCGGCGCATGGCGCGTTCAAATGGCGTGCGTCCGTACGAAGTGATGATCATCATCGACGCTGACCTGGATGAGGAGACGATCCGGGCTGCCGTCGAGCGGTGGCTCCAACTCATCGAGTCGCAGGGCGCCGAGCGCGGCCTCGTCGACTTCTGGGGCAAGCGCCGTCTCGCCTACGAGATCAAGCGCAAGTCGGAGGGCTACTACGTAGTGCTCCAGGCTCGCGCCGAACCTCCGGCGATGGACGAGCTGCACCGGGTGCTCTCCCTGGCAGACGAAGTCATCCGCCACATCGTGTTACGCATTCCGGAGAAGGTCTACGGACCGCAGAAGGCAGCGGGCGCGGTCGCGGCGGAACACGTGTAGGGAGACACGCACATGGCTACCAACCTCAACAACATCACCGTCGTCGGGAACCTGACCCGCGACCCCGAAACTCGCTTCACCCCGACCGCGCGCCAGAACACGACGTTCGGTATCGCGGTGAACCGCTCGTGGCGCAACCAGCAAACGCAGGAGTGGGAAGAGCGCACGTCGTTCTTCAACGTCGTGACGTGGGGCAACCTCGCTGAGAACGTTGCGAGCTCGCTGCAAAAAGGCATGCGGGTGCTCGTCACCGGCCGCCTCGAACAGCGCAGCTGGGAGACCGAACAAGGCGAGAAGCGTTCGGTGGTCGAGATCGTCGCCGACGAAGTCGGCCCGAGCCTGCTGTTCGCGACCGCGTCGGTGACGCGCGTCGAGCGCAGCGGCGGTCCCGGTGGCGGCGGCGGAGGAGGAGGAGGGGGCCGACGCGCCCCCGCCCCGACGCCGGCGGGTGGCGGTAGCAACGACTACGACGACTACGGCGAAGAACCCTTCTAGGAGAACAGCAGTGGCACGGGCACCCAAAAAGGGCGCGGCGGCGAAAGACCGCCGCCCGGCGAAGAAGAAAACGTCGATCCTGACGACCGAAAACATCGACTGGATCGACTACAAGGACGTCAACCTGTTGCGCCGCTTCATGTCGGAGCGGGCGAAGATCCGGGCGCGGCGCGTCACGGGCAACACGCAGCAACAGCAGGTCGCAGTTGCGCGCGCGATTCGCGTCGCCCGTGAGATGGCGCTCCTGCCGTACAGCGTTCGTCAGGTGACGCAGCGTTCGAAGGGTCGCCGTGATCGTGACCGCGATCGCGACGGTGACGGCGAGCGCGAGATGCGGGCGCCCGAGGAAGAGACCGCGGCCGAGGTTGAAGAGCTCGAAGGCGCCGACACGGAATTCGGTGAAGAGACGGAAGCGGCGGAGGACGAGGAATGAAAGTGCTGCTGCGCGCCGACGTGGAGAACGTCGGCAACAAGGGCGACCTCGTCGACGTGGCCGACGGCTACGCGCGCAACTACCTGGTGCCGCGCGGGCTCGCGCTGCGGGCGACGCCCGGGCACCAGAAGCAGTCCGACGCGATGCGCCGCAACCGCGACGCCCGTGAGCGGCGCGCGCGTGAAGAAGCCGAGGCCTTGGCCGCGCAGTTCACGGGCCGCACGATCACGATCAAAGCCCGCGCGGGTGGCGAAGGCCGCCTGTTCGGATCGGTGACCTCGGTCGACATCGCGGAAGCGGTGGAGAGCCAGACCGGTGCCGTGATCGACCGGCGCCGTATCGACCTCGACGAGCCGTTGAAGGAACTTGGTCCGGCCGAACTCAAGGTGCGTTTGCACCCTGAGGTCACGGCCGACCTGCACGTCGTCGTCGAAGCAACCAACTAGCAACGAGCGGCCTGACCGCCAACGTCGGGGGTGCCGATGCCCAGCCCGCGTTCCATTCCCGCCGCGAGCGGACGCCTTGGTGTCCTCACGCCCGGCCTCGGTGCCGTCGCCTCGACCTTTATGGCCGGCGTCCTGGCCGCGCGTTCCGAGGGCGCCGCGCCGATCGGGTCGCTGACACAGATGGCGCACATTCGTCTCGGCAACCGGGACGAGGGCCGCAACCCGCTGATCAAGGACTTCGTGCCGCTCGCGTCGCTCGACGACATCGTGTTCGGCGCCTGGGACCCGATCTCGGCCAACGCGCTCGAAGCCGCCCGCACCGCCGGCGTTCTCGAGGACCGCGATCTCGCGCCCATCTCCGGCGAGCTCGAGGGCATCGTGGCCATGCCCGCCGTGTTCGATCAGAGCTGGGTCAGCCGGTTGACCGGCACGCGGGTCAAAACCGGCGCCTCGAAGATGGACCTGGCCGAGCAGCTGATGGCCGACATCGAACGGTTCCGGGTCGAGAACGCGTGCGATCGCCTCGTGATGGTCTGGTGCGCGTCGACCGAGGCGTACCGCGACGTCACTGCAGTTCACGCGACCATCGAGTCGTTCGAACAGGGACTGCGTGACAGCGACGAGATGATCTCGCCGAGCCAGATCTACGCGTACGCGGCGATCATGTCGGGCGTTCCGTTCGCGAACGGCGCGCCGAACCTCGCATGCGACGTGCCGTGCATGCTTGCGCTGGCCGAACGCGAGGGCGTGCCGATCGGCGGCAAAGACTTCAAGACCGGCCAGACCCTCATGAAGACGATCCTGGCGCCGGGACTGAAGGCGCGCATGCTCGGATTGCGGGGCTGGTACTCGACGAACATCCTTGGCAACCGCGACGGTGAGGTGCTCGACGACCCGGAGAACTTCCGCTCGAAAGAGGTGTCGAAGCTCGGCGTGATCGACACGATCCTGCAGCCCGAGGCCTACCCCGAGTTGTACGGCCACATCGACCACGTCGTGCGGATCAACTACTACCCGCCCCGCGGCGACAACAAAGAGGGCTGGGACAACATCGACATCTTCGGGTGGATGGGCTACCCGATGCAGATCAAGGTGAACTTCCTCTGCCGCGACTCGATCCTCGCGGCGCCGCTCGTGCTCGACCTCGCCCTGTTCTTCGACCTCGCCGCGCGCGGGCGAGAAGGGCGTCCAGGAGTGGCTGAGCTTCTATTTCAAGGCGCCGATGACCGCCGACCCCGCGCTCGACCCCGAGCACGACATCTTCATTCAGCAGATCAAACTGAAGAACACGTTGCGTGAGTGGATGGGCGAAGAGCCCGTCACCCACAGCGAGGCGTAACGCCGGAAGGGTCGCCCTCCACAACCCAATCCACATGGTTGTCCACAAACTTGTGGACGGCGTCGAACCGCGGGGATCCGCGTACGTGGCGCACCCGCTCGCGACAATCCACAACGGTGTGGACGCGCGAGAGCGTCATCCACACACAAGACACAGGGTTTCGCCTCTTCCAACACACAGGGAGCCGGCGCGACGCTCACGTGCCCCATCCGGGGGCGCAGGGGGGAGTGACGGGTGGTCCAGCCGATCGAGCCGACGCCGATGTCGAATGTGCGGCGACACGGCGCTGACATCGGACGGATCCCGCCCCACAACTTGGAGGCCGAGGAGTCGCTCCTCGGCGCCATGATGCTCTCGCGCGACGCGATCACGGCCGCGATCGAAGCCCATCTCGACGCCGACGACTTCTACAAGCCCGCGCACGGCGCGATCTACGAGCGCGGCCTTCGAACTCCACAGCCGGGGCGAGCCGGTCGACCCGGTGACCGTCGCCGAGGAGCTGCGGCGTTCGGCGCAGCTCGACCAACTCGGTGGGCGCCAGACACTGCTCCGCATCCAAGCGTCCACGCCGGCGTCGGCGAACGCCGCGCACTACGCACAGATCGTCGCCGAACTTTCGATGTTGCGGAAGTTGATCGAAACCGCGGGCGGCATTCAGGAAATGGCGTACGCGGCGGAAGACGCGGTCGACGAGACGCTCGACCGCGCCGAAGCGGCGATCTTCGAAGTTGCCGAGAAGCGCGTCACCGATTCACTCGTGCAGCTGTACCCGGCGCTGACCGAGACGTTGAACCAACTCGAAGCGTTGTATGAGCGCGAAAGCGATGTCGTCGGCACTGCCACGGGTTTTCGCGATCTCGACGGCTTGTTGTTGGGCTTGCAGCCGTCGACGCTTTCGATCGTCGCGGCGCGGCCGGGCCAGGGCAAAACGTCGTTCGCGTTGAAGATCGCGCAAAACGTCGCGCTGCGCGCCCACAAGCCGGTGCTCTTCTTCTCGATGGAGATGGGCTACCTCGAGCTCACGAAGCGCATGCTCGCGTCGGAAGCGCAGATCCCGGCGAAGAAGTTGCAGACGGGCCGGCTGGCCGAGAACGAGTGGGTGCGGGTGAACCAGGCGGTCGGCCGGCTTGCCGAAGCGCCGTTCTTCATCGACGACAACCCGCACACCACGGTGATGGAGATGCGCGCCAAAGGCCGGCGCGTGAAGGCGCGCTACGGCGAACTCGGTTTGATCGTCGTCGACTACTTGCAGCTGATGACGTCGCATTCGAAGCGCGTCGAGAGCCGCCAGGTCGAGGTTTCGGAGATCTCGCGCGGTCTCAAGATCTTGGCGCCGCGAACTCGAATGCCCGGTGATGTGCGCGGCGCAGTTGAACCGCCAACTCGAATACCGCGCCGACAAGCGCCCCGTGCTCGCCGACTTGCGTGAGTCGGGCTGTCTCGTCGGGTCGACGCTCGTAACGCTTGCCGACGGTTCCACCACGACCATTGGCGAGCTGTACGCGACGGACGCGCGCGATGTCGAAGTGCTCACGCTCGACGAACATTTGCGGCTCGTGCCGGGCACGATGTCGCACGTGTTCCCGAGCGGCGTGAAGCGCGTGTTCGAACTGCAACTCGCGTCGGGCCGCACGCGTCGTTGCGAGCGGGAACCACCCGTTCCTGACGATCGACGGTTGGGTCCATCTCGAAGATCTCACGCCCGGCATGGCGGTCGCGTCGTCGCGGCGTGACCGGTCCTGAAGTCGATCCCCTCGACGACGTCATCCCGCGCGAAGTCTGGGACTACATCGAACGCAAGAGCGTCGCGCTCGACGGTGCAATGCGCGCCCACGATCTCATCGAACGACTCGGTGCCGGGGCGGGCGGCACGCACCGCGTGTACGAACGAGGTGTCACCCGCGTCGCTCGTCCGCCGGATCGCCGACGTGCTCCCCGACTCGTTCCTGCCCGACCTCGGCACAAGCGACGTGCTGTGGGACGAGATCGTCGCGGTCGAAGCACGCGGCAAGGAAGAAGTGTTCGACGCGACGGTGCCGGGCACGCACAACTTCGTCGCCAACGACGTCGTGGTGCACAACAGCATCGAACAAGACGCCGACATCGTCATGTTCATCTACCGCGACGAGTACTACAACAAGGAGTCCGACCAGCAAGGCCTCGCCGACATCATCATCGCCAAGCACCGCAGCGGCCCGACCGGCGACATCAAGCTTGTCTTCTACGGTGAGCGCGCGACGTTCGAAGAGCCGGCGCGGGAGTAACGCCCCGGCCCCTGGCAGAGCGGTGCCACGGGGGCCGCGGCCCGGCCGGGTTCGGGGCGGGCCTAACCTGGTCGCCGTGAAGAAACGGCGGGTTCTCATCTCTGCGGCGGTCGGTGTTGCCGTGATCTCGATTGCGGCGTGCGGCTCGTCGGGCAGTTCGAACTCCCAAGCGAGTGCGCCCACGACGGTCACGACCGTGGCTCCGACGACGTCGACCGCGCCCGCGAAGCCGACGACGATCACGACGCCGTACGGTCCGAGTGTCGCGATCGATCTGAGCGGAACGCCGGGTGTCACATCCGCCGAGCAAACGCGTTCGGAGAAACTCGTCGAAGACACGATTGCCGCGCTGAAGAAGTACGACACACCGCAGGAGGCGTACGCGGCCGGATACCGGTCGATCGGCGACCGCCTCACCGGCGACGAGCACTACGTGAATTGGGCGTACGTCGACGACGGTCACATCCTCGACCCGAGCCGGCCGGAGTCACTCGTCTACGAAATGCGCGACGGCGCGCAGCACGTTGCGGCCGCGATGTACATGCTTCCGTTCGGAAGCCGTTTCACCGATGCGCCCAACGTGGGCGGGCCGCTGACGCAGTGGCACATTCACTCGAACCTGTGCCTCACCGACAACCCGAACCAGCGCGTCGTCGCCGGCCTCACGACCGTTGGCGGCGGCTGCCCGCCCGGGAGTTCCAACGCGGGCAACACGCCGATGATTCACGTGTGGGTCGAGCCGAACCAGTGCGGGCCGTTCGCGGCGCTCGAAGGTATCGGGGCCGGGCAAGTTCCCGACGGTCAGACGCGGCTCTGCGACACGCGTTACGCGAACGTCGCGTAGTTCAGTCGAACACCGCCGTGCGGCGGCCGTAGACGATCACGCGGTGTTCGAGATCCAAACGGACGGCATCGGCCAGTACGACGGCTTCGACGTCGCGGCCGCGACGTTCGAGGCGGGCAGGGTCGTCGCGGTGTGAGACCGGCATCACCTGTTGGGCGATGATCGGTCCTTCGTCGAGTTCCGGCGTGACGTAGTGCGCGGTCGCACCGATGACCTTGACGCCGCGCTCGTGCGCCTGCGCGTACGGACGCGCGCCCGCGAATGACGGAAGAAACGAATGGTGGATGTTGATCAGGCGGCCGGCCCAACTTTCCACGAGCCACGGCGGCAGGATGCGCATGTACCGCGCCAGCACGATCAGATCGGGCGCGCACTCGTCGAGCGCGGCGCCGAGCGCTTTCTCTTGCGCGTCGCGATCGTCGTCGACGACCGCGAGGACACGGAACGGAATTTCGAAGCGCGCGACCAGCGGCGCATGTGTGTCGTGATTCGACGCGACGAGCACGACTTCTCCGTGGAGTTCGCCGAGCGCGAAACGTACGAGGAGATCACCGAGACAATGTCCCTGCTTCGACGCGAGGATCGCGACGCGCGGTCGCGTCGCGAGATCGTGCAGCGACCATTCCATCGCGAACCGTTCCGCGATCGGCGCGAAGCCGCGTGCGAGTTCGTCGCGCGACGCGTCGACGTCGAACTCGACACGTTGGAGAAACAATCCGGCCGCGCTGTCGGAGTGCTGGTCGGCCTCGACGATGTTGCCGCCCGCCTCGGCGACGAACGCGCCGACGGTCGCGACAATGCCCGGCTGGTCGGAGCACTTGAGCAACAGAACGGCGCGCACGGAACTTCGATCGGCCGGTGTCGTGGTCAGAAGAGCTTGAGGTCGGGCTCGACGCCGTCGCGCAGCGTGTTCAGGTCGATCTCGATGCACGCGATGCCCTTGCTCTGGGCGTACACCTTCGCCTGGGGCTTGATCTGCTGGGCGACGAACATGCCCACCGTCGGCGCGAAGCGGGAATCGCGGTCGAGCCGTTCCTGGTAGCGCAACAGCTGTTCGACGCCTGCGATTTCGCCAACGCGCTTGACCTCGATGACCACGGTGCGGCCGTTGGCGTCACGGCACAGCAGGTCGACGGGCCCGATGTCAGTCGGGTATTCGCGCTCGACGAGCGTGAGGTCGGCGCCCAACGCGGCAACGCGCGCGGCCAGGAGCTTTTGCAGTTCGGCTTCCACGCCGTCCTTCTCGAGCCCGGGATCGGTGCCGAGGTCGACCTCGACGTCTTCGAGCACTTCGAGCAACTCGATGTGCAGCGTCTCGCCTTTGGGCGAACGGGCGATGATCGCGTCGGCGCTCGTTTCGATCGCGCAGGGCGGGCTCATCCAGTTCAGCGGCTTGTACGCCTTGGCGTCGGAGTGCACCGCGATCGATCCGTCGGCCTTACACATGATCAGGCGCACAGCCGGCTCGAGCCGGGCTCCCAGGCGGCCTTCGTAGGTCACCGCGCAACGCGCGACGAGCAATCGCATGCGGCGAGTCTGTCACGCGGGCGCGCCTACCCTGGAGGGCATGTTCGGGCGGCGTGATCGCTGGGTTGATCGTCGCGTCGCCGCGGCCGCGATCGGCCTGGCCGTGCTCGTTTTCGTCGCCGTACTCGCGACGACTTCCGCACCCGAGCCCGAACTCGCGCGCAACGACACCCGCGCCGCGTTCGAACTCGTGACACTGCTGGCGCGCGGTCAGAAGCTCGACTTCCTCATCGAAAGTTCGTTCACCCGCACGCGTTCGAACGGGCTGCGTCTCACCGCGACCGAGACCGAAGTGCGCTGGGGCCATTCCCACCTTCTCGAGGGCGGCGACAGCCTCGAAATCGATCTCCCGACGAAGACGTACGTGTGCGAAGCAGTCGCGAAGGGCTCCAGCTGCTTGACCCAACCGCCGCAGGGACAATCGACGACGACCGCGGAGGCGATGGTGATTGCGCTCGGTACCGACGCCTACGACATCGTGCCGGTCGCGGGCGAGACGATCGCGGGCGAACCGGCGAAGTGTTTCGACGTGACGCGGAACGAGAACGCGCAGGTCATTCAAGGCCTCGGTGACGAGACGCTGCTTTGCACGTCGAGCGACGGCCTGGTGTTGCGCGCCCGGGTGCGCAGCGCCGACGGCGTCGACGATCAACGAGCGGTGCGCGTGCAGCGCAAGGTCGACTCGGCAACCGTCGAGCCGTTGTTTGCCGGCTTCGAGGCGCCGCCCGAGAAAGTGCACGGGTAGGCTGACGGCCTTGCTCGCCGACAGCAACTTCTACGACAGCGTGTTGCGCGAACTGGTGTTCGCGCTCGGTGCCGCGTTGTTTGTCGCGAATGCGTACGCGTTGTACCGGCGGCGCCGCGATCGCGCCGAAGCGCAGGAACGAACGGTTGCGCGGAGCCGGCCCGGGAGCCCCGTCCGGGGTTACAAGACGAGCGACAACTCGGACTTGGCGCAGGCGCCGTTGGGGCGCACGGTCGGCTACATGCTCATCGGTTTCGTCGTGATGGTGGCCGGGCTCGGAGCAATGATCAACAAGTAGCCATGCGCGGCGTGGGTTGTTCGCACCCCTGGGCCGATCGATTCGGCTCCGCTCGCTCTGATTGATCGCGACGATCCTGAACCGGGCGCGGGTGAGCTGCGCGTGCGCGTGCGCGTGTGCGGTGTGTGTCGCACCGACCTTCATCTCGCCGAAGGCGACCTTGCGCCCAAGATGCCGGACCGCATTCCCGGTCACGAGATTGTCGGGGTCGTGGACGCCTGCGGTCCGGGCGCGCACCGGTTTGCCGTCGGCGCGCGCGTCGGCATCGCGTGGTTGCGCCATACGTGTGGCGTTTGCGCCTACTGCCGTCGCGGTGACGAGAACCTGTGTGTCGCGCCGCGCTTCACCGGGTGGGACGACGACGGCGGCTACGCCGAGTACGCAGTTGTGCCCGAGGACTTTGCGTACGCGCTGCCGCCGCAGTTCGACGACGAGCACGCGGCGCCGTTGTTGTGTTCCGGCATCATCGGTTATCGCGCGTTACGGCGCAGCCGGTTACCAGCCGGCGGCCGGCTCGGCATCTACGGGTTTGGTGCGTCGGCGCATCTCGCGGCGCAGATCGCGTTGCACGAAGGCGCGCGGGTCCACGTGCTCACGCGCTCGCACGAGGCCCAACAGCTCGCGCTCGATCTCGGCTGCGCGACCGCGCGCGACGCGTACGACGCACCACCCGAACCACTCGACGCGGCCGTCCTGTTCGCGCCGGTCGGCGATCTCGTGCCGGTTGCCATGCGCGCCCTCGACCGCGGCGGCGCGTTGTCGATCGCCGGGATCCATCTCAGCGACATCCCGCGCCTCGTCTACGACGACGTGCTGTTCGAGGAACGTTCGGTGACGAGCACGACGGCGAATACCCGGCGCGACGGCGAAGCGCTCCTTGCGCTCGCCGCCGAGGTTCCGTTGCGCGTCGAAACGACGGCGTATGGGTTCGATCAGGCCGACGTCGCGCTCGCCGACCTCGCCCACGATCGCGTCACGGGCGCCGCGGTCTTACGCATGTAACGGCGGGCGCCGTGCCGACCACGGCTGCGCGGCTTCGAGCTGGGCGCCGAGCCGCAACAGGACGTCTTCGCGCCCGTACGCGGCAACGAGCTGGACACCGATCGGCAATCCGTCTTCGTTCCAATGCAAAGGCAACGACATGGCGGGCTGGCCGGTGACGTCGAACGGCGCGGTGAACGTTACGAGCCGTCCCATGCGCAAGCCGACCTCGGGATCTTCGTTGGTCGGCGCGATCGTTCCGAGCGGCACCGGCGGTTCCGGGCTCGTGGGGACGACCAACACGTCGTGATCCGTCCACCAGGCGCTGACGCGGCGCGCCCACTGCTGCATGTCTTCCATCGCCGCGAAGTAATCGGCTGCGCGCATTTGCGCGCCGAGTTCGGCGTAGAGCCGGTTGAGCGGTTCGAGCTCGGGCGTGATGTCGTGGCCGAGCCGTTCGCTCCAGCGCGCGACATCGCGCGCGACCGCGACCATCAACGTCGCGACGAAGCCGCCGCTGTACCCGCTGTCGAGCGCGGGAATCGGCGCGGGCCCCACGTCGTGGCCGAGCTCGGCCAGCAACTTCGCGGCTGACTCGATCGCGGCCACGGCATCGGGGCCCGAGGCTTCGCCGTCGGGCGTCTCGGTGCGGAAGCCCACGCGCAGGCGTTCGACCGGCGCGCCGATCTCGTCGGAGAACGGGCGGCGCGGTGGCGGCGCCGTGTACGGGTCTCCGGGTGCCGGGCCCGCCACTTCGTCGAGCACGCCGGCGACGTCGCGCATGGTTCGCGCGAGTACGAACTCGTGCGTCAACGGTCCCCAGTATTCGCCGAAGTCGGGGCCGAGAGTCGAGCGGGCGCGCGTCGGCTTGAGTCCGACGAGCGCGCACATCGCGGCGGGGAAGCGGATGGAACCGCCCATGTCGTTGCCGTGTGCGACGGGAACGAGCCCGGCCGCGACCGCGGCCGCGGAGCCACCGCTGGAACCACCCGGGCTCCGCGTCAGATCCCACGGATTGTGCGTCGCGCCGTACGCGAGCGGTTCGGTCGTGATGCTGGTTGCGAGCTCGGGCGTATTCGTCTTGCCGACGAACACAAACCCGGCGGCGCGGAAGCGTTGGGCAAGCCACGTGTCGTGCGGTTCGGTCCAGCGCGCGTCTTTCAGCGCCCGCATGCCCGCGTGGAACGGGTCGCCCGCCGTGTGGCATACGGCGTCTTTGACCAGGAACGGCACGCCGCCGAAACGGCCGGTCGCGGTTGTGGCTTCGTCACGCGCGCGGTCGAACCGTTCGTGGATGACGGCGTTCAGCTGTGGATTCAACAGCTCGATGCGCGCGATCGCGGCGTCGACGAGTTCGCGGCTCGTGGCCTCGCCGCGCGCGACGAGTTCGGCCTGGGCGGTCGCGTCGAGTGGCGCGAGATCGGTCATGCGGGCAACGCTACGCGGCAATGGACGACGACACACTCCGGCGCCGCGCCCGCACGCTGGCGGCGCACCTCGAGCCCGTGGTCGGGCAAGTCTTCTTCGCGCCCGAATGCCACGCCGCGTACGAGACGCTCGGCTTCGCGCCGAGCCCCCTCGTGTTCGGCAACAACGTGCACGCGCCCGACGGCCCCGCGTACTTCACCAGCCGCGGTTCGTTGATGGGACAGGTCGCGCCGCACGTCGTGGCCGCCGCGTTCGGAGTGTTCAAGCCCGAGATCGTGGTTGCAGGCGTGACGTTCGGGTGGTCGCGCACCGACGCGCCGACGATCTTCGCGGCGCGCCGCGCGGGTGCGGTCGCGCAACTCACGCGTGTGTGCGGTTCGGACGACGAGCGCGTGATGCAAACCGCGAGCAATCTCGAGCGCGCGGTCGATGCGCTCGCGGAACCGGGCCGGCCGCTGTTCGCGGGTTTGCGATCGCAGTGGGACGATCCTTCTGATCCGTGGACGCGACTCTTTCACCTCGGCGACATGCTGCGTGAGTGCCGGGGCGACGCCCACGTCGCGGCGTGGACCGCGGCCGGCCTCGATGCGGTCGAGATCGGTCTCTGCACCGAGGCGTACATGGGTTTGCCGTTGCAGACGTACATCCGGACGCGCGGTTGGAACGACGACGAGTTGGCGGCGGCGGTTGCGCGGCTCGAGGCGCGCGGCTGGCTCGGCGACGGAACCCTCACCGAGCACGGTCGCGGCGAACGGGAGGTCATCGAACGCGCGACCGATGGTCAGATGCGTCCGGCGGTCGTCGCGCTCGGCGATCGACTCGACGACGTCATCACGGCACTGAAACCATGGGGCGAGGCGATGCGCGCGGCCGGCGGGTACGTCGGCGGTCCGGTTGATCTTTGGCCGAATCGTGACTGACGCGTCGGCCCCCGAACACGACATCAAGGTCGTCGACGTTCCGCGCCTCGAGCGCTACGAACTCTTCTTCGACGGTCAGCGCGCCGGTCTCGTGACCTATCTGCGTTCGCCCGGCGTGATCACCTTCGTGCACACCGAAATCGATCCTGCGTACGAGCATCACGGTCTTGGGCACACGCTCGCGAAATACGTTCTCGACGAAGCGAGGGCGCACGGTGAATCCGTGCGCCCGCAATGCCCGTTCATTGCCGAGTACATCCGGGATCACCCGGAGTACGCCGACCTGCTTGCCGATCGCTGACGACGAACCGATCATGAACGATTCTTGACCGGAGGCTGACCAAAGCCGGGGTTCGGGGAGAGGCCGTTCGGCCGACGATCACCTCGAGATGAACTGGCGTGGAATCTCGATCGTTGGGCTGCCGTTCCGGGTTGGACTGCTCGCGATCGTGGCCGGCCTCGTGCTCGTGAGCATCGTGGTATTACGAGGGCGGATCCTGCGCTGGACGGCACGGGGCCTGGCGGTCCTGGTCGCGGTGCTGCTGGTCGGCGCCCAGATCAACGCCCACTACGCGTACTTCCCGACGATCGGGGCATTGCTCGGCCGGCGCGCCGCCGACCAGATCTCGGCGCAGGATTTCCAGAAGCTCGAAGGCCAATACGTCCGCGCGATCGGATCGCGGTTTCGCTCGTACGGGCGGCTGGCGGTCTCAGAGCCGAAGCACGCGTTGCCCGTGCGCGGGGTGGTTGTCGCCTGGCGCTTCCCGCCCGACGTCTCTCACTTCGCCCAGCGCGCCGGCGAGGTCTACCTGCCGCCGATTTGGTTCCAGAACCCGCACCCGCATTTGCCCGTGATCGAGTTGTTGCACGGCTCGCCGGGCTCGCCGGCCGACTGGACGCGTGGTGGCTTCGCAGACATCACGGCTGACGCGTATGCCGCGTCGCACGACGGCTTCGCGCCGATCCTCGTGATGCCGGACGTGAACGGCGCGCACTGGACCAGCGACAGTGAGTGCGTGAACGGCGTCCAGGGCAACGCCGAGACATATCTCACGACCGACGTGCGCAATGCGGTTGTGCGCGCGTTCGACGCGTCGCCGCGCGCATGGGCGGTCGCCGGCCTGTCCGAAGGCGGCTCGTGTGCCCTGCAGATGGCGTTACGCCATCCGAACTTGTTCGTCGCGGCCGGCGACTTCGGCGGCGAGGACCATCCGTACGTCAGCGGTGGCCCACGTCACTTGTTCTTCGGGACGACAACTGCGCAACTCGATGCGGCCGAGGCCGCGTACGACCCGCGCGTGCTCCTGGCGCATTGGCACGCACGACTCAAGCCCGCGCTCGCGTTCGGTGTCGGGCGTACCGACGGTGTTCGTGCTCGCGAAATCGCGTTGTATCAACGCGCCGAGGCCGACGGTTTCGCGACGGTGCTCACCACCTATCCGGGCTCGCATTCGTTCCGCGTGTGGTCGCGATGCCTCGCCGGTTCGTTCCCGTGGATGATGGGCTTCCTGACGACCTGAAGTTCAGCTCGGGAACGGAGCCAGACCGAGACGCTTGCGCACCTCGGGGCGGCGCAACGGCGGCAACGTCGGCGGTGGCTGCCGGCGGTCGGGAACGAGCGCGAGCGCTCGCTCGGTGACGTCGGCGACCTCGAGCGCGAGGGCGTCGAGCGCGCCCGCGATCTTGATGTTGGGCTTGGCGATTCCGGTGACCTTGCGGATGTACTGGCGGGCGGCGGCCTCGATCTCTTCCCGCGTCGCGGCCGGTTCGAGCCCACGCAGCTCGGTGATGTTTCGGCACATAGCACCCAGGCTAGGCCCCAGCACCCAGGCGGGCCCGGCTTGACTGAGTGAGGGCTCACTCCGCTACACTGCAAGGTCCATGACCGCCCCGGCTGCTCCCCCCAAGCCCCGCCGAGCCGCTGCCCTCCCGCCCGAGGAGCGGCGCTCGACGATCATCGCCGCCACGCTCCCGCTCCTCCTCGAGCACGGCGAGCGGGTGACGAGCCGCCAGATCGCCGAAGCCGCCGGCATCGCCGAGGGCACGATCTTTCGCGTCTTCGCCGACAAGGACGAGATCATCGTGGCGGTCGTCGAAGAAGCGCTCGACACCGCGCCGCTCGAAGCCGCGCTCGAACAGCTTGCGCCCGACCTCTCCTTCGAAGACGCGTTGGCCGGTGCGGTCGTCGTGCTGCAGCAGCGCACGATCGACACGTGGCGCCTGATCTCGAGTGTGGGCACGCGCTTTCACGAGCTGACGCGGCGGCCGCTGGTCGACAGCGAGCGCGCTCGTCCGGCTGTTCGCGTGTCACGCCGATCGCATCTCCGTGGAACCGATCGTCGCGGCGCGGTTGCTGCGCGCGCTCACTCTGTCGACGACGCACCCGATGATGGCGGGCGAGCCACACGAACCCCGCGAACTGGTCCACCTCTTCCTGCACGGCGTCGCACGCGGCGGTGACCCATGCTGATGAAGCTCCTGCGCACGCACCTCGCGCCCTACAAGCGGACGCTGTGGTTGATCGTCGGGTTGCAGATCGTTGCCGTGGCGGCCGCGCTGTCGTTGCCGACTGTCAACGCCAAGATCATCGACAACGGCGTGCTCAAGAGCAACCAGCACTACATCTACACGTGGGGCGGCGTCATGCTGCTCTTGTCGTTGGTCCAAGTGGTCTTCGCAGTGAGCGGCGTCTACTTCGGCGCCAAGGTCGCAATGGGGGCCGGACGCGATCTGCGCAGCAACCTGTATCACCGCGTCACCGACTATTCGGCGCGTGAGGTGGGAACGTACGGCGCGCCTTCGTTGATCACACGCATTACCAACGACGTGCAACAGGTGCAGCTGCTGGTGGTGCTCGCGTGCACGATGGCCGTGACGGCGCCGATCACGATGGTGGTCGGCATCATCTTGGCGTTGCGCCAAAACGTGCAGCTGTCGTTCATCGTGCTGATCGCGATGCCGATCGCCGCCATCCTGCTCGGCATCCTCGTCGCGTTCATGGTTCCTGCGTTCCGGCTGATGCAGGACCGGATCGACCACGTGAACCGGGTGCTACGCGAGCAGATCACCGGTATCCGCGTGGTGCGCGCGTTCGTGCGCGAGCCGCAGGAGTCGCAGCGCTTCGAGCAGTCGAACGACGCGCTCACCGAAGTCTCACTACGCGCCGGCCGCTTGCAGTCGGCGATGTTCCCGACGGTGAACCTGCTCATCAACGTGTCGAGCGTCGCGGTCGTGTGGTTCGGCGCAAACCTCGTGAACAACGGCACGGTGCAGGTCGGCAGCCTGATCGCGTACCTGTCGTATCTGATTCAGATCCTCATGTCGGTCGTGATGGCGACCTTCATGGTCTCGATGATCCCGCGGGCTTCGGTCTCGGCCGACCGCATCCAAGAAGTGCTCGACACCGAAACGAGCGTGGTCCCGCCGAAGGAACCCGTGAAGGCGCTCGTGCAACGGGGCGCGCTCGAGTTCAAGCACGTCGGCTTCCACTACCCGGGCGCCGAAGTCCCTGTGCTCTGCGATGTGTCGTTCGCGACGAAACCGGGGCAGACGACCGCGATCGTCGGCAGTACCGGCGCGGGCAAGACGACGCTTTCGAACCTGATCGTGCGGCTCTTCGACGCGACCGAGGGCGAGGTGCTCGTCGGCGGGGTCAACGTGCGCGATCTCGACCCCGACATCTTGTGGAGCACGATCGGCTACGTGCCGCAGCGGCCGTACCTGTTCTCGGGCACCGTCGCGAGCAACCTGCAGTTCGGCAAGCCCGACGCGACCGAAGAAGAAATGTGGGCGGCGCTCGAGATCGCGCAAGCCAAGGACTTCGTGAGCGCGATGCCCGGCGGTTTGCATGCGCGGATCGACCAAGGCGGCACGAACGTTTCGGGCGGCCAGCGCCAGCGGCTCTCGATCGCGCGGGCATTGATCCGCCGTCCCGACATCTACGTGTTCGACGACTCGTTCTCGGCGCTCGACCTCGCGACCGACGCGCGTTTGCGCGCCGCGCTCGTGCCGTTCACTCGCGAGGCCGCGGTCATCATCGTTGCGCAGCGGGTGTCGACGATCGTCAACGCCGACAACATTTTGGTGCTCGAAGACGGTGAGGTCGTCGGTTCGGGTACGCACGACAAGCTCCTCGCGACGTGTGAGACGTACGCGGAGATCGTGCAGTCGCAGATCGGCGAAAAGAGCGTCGCATGACGATCGTCGACGATCAGCACCCCGCCGAGGAAGAAGAGATCGATCTTTCGGCGCCCGAACACCGCGCCGCCGGTCGTTGGAACTCGGCCGGCGTGCCGGGTGAGCGCTCGAAAGACTTCAAGAACGCGCTGCGCCGGCTCGGTCAGATGCTCGGCGCGTCGTGGGTCGTTGTCGGCATCATCTTGGTACTCGCGGTCGCGAGTGCGACGTTCAACGTGTTCGGGCCCAAGATCCTGGGCCACGCCACCGACATCATCGTCAGCGGCGTACAGAGTGGGCACGGCATCAACTTCACCCAGCTGCACGACACGCTGTTCCAAGCGTTGGTGTTTTACGGAACCTCGGCGGTGTTGTCGATCGCGGCGTCGTTCTTGCTCGCGGGCGTTATCCAACGCCTGATGTACAAGCTGCGGCGCGCGGTCGAAGACAAAATCAACGTGCTGCCGCTCAGCTACATCGACCACCAGCAACGCGGCGACCTGTTGAGCCGCGTGACGAACGACATCGACAATGTTGCCCAGAGCTTGCAGCAGACATTGAGCCAAATGCTCACGTCGGTCTTGCTGCTTCTCGGCGCGGCGATCTTGATGTTCACCATCTCGCCGTTGCTCGCAGTTGTCGCGCTGTCGACCGTGCCGGTTTCGGTGTGGGGCATGCGGGTGATCGCGCGCAAGGCGCGGCCCCGGTTCATGTCGCAGTGGCGCTCGACGGGTGTGCTGAACGCGCACATCGAAGAGACCTTCACCGCGCACAATGTCGTGAAGGCGTTCGGGCGCCAGCACGAGGTCGAAGAACAGTTCCGCATCACGAACGAAGAGCTCTACGAGTCGTCGTTCGGGGCGCAGTTCATGTCGAGCCTCATGCAGCCCTTGACGATGTTCATGGGCAACCTGCAGTACGTCATCGTCGCGATCGTCGGTGGCCTGCGGGTGGCGTCGGGCGCGCTCACGATCGGCGACATTCAGGCCTTCATCCAGTACTCGCGGAACTTCTCGATGCCGCTCACGCAGCTGGCGTCGACGATGAACGTGTTCCAGTCGGGGATCGCGTCGTTCGAACGCGTCATCGAGTTCCTCGACGCCGACGAGCAGAGTCCCGAGCCGGTCGACAGCAAACCGCTCGCAACCGTGCAGGGTCGCGTCGAGTTCAACGACGTCACGTTCTCGTACAGCCCCGACCGGCCGTTGATCGAACACTTGTCGTTGCTCGCCGAGCCCGGTCAAACGGTCGCGATCGTGGGCCCGACCGGTGCGGGCAAGACCACGCTCGTCAACCTCATCATGCGGTTCTACGAGCTGAACGGCGGTTCGATCACCCTCGACGGCCGCGACATTGCGTCGATGCCCCGCCGAGAGCTGCGATCCAAGATCGGCATGGTGTTGCAGGACACGTGGCTGTTCGGCGGCACGATCCGCGACAACATCATGTACGGCAACATGGAAGCGACAGAAGAGCAGATGCTCGAAGCCGCGCGCGCAACGTACGTCGACCGGTTCGTGCACTCGCTGCCGGCCGGTTACGACACCGAGATCAACGAAGAAGGCGACAACATCAGCGCCGGCGAAAAGCAGTTGCTGACGATCGCGCGCGCGTTCCTCGCCAACCCCGCGATCCTGATCCTCGACGAAGCGACGAGCTCGGTCGACACCCGCACCGAGGTGCTGATCCAAGAAGCCATGAACGCGCTGCGCAAAGGCCGCACGAGCTTCGTGATCGCGCACCGCTTGTCGACGATTCGCGGCGCCGATGTCATTCTCGTGATGGAACAAGGCAAGATCGTCGAGCAGGGTTCGCACAAAGAACTCCTCGAACGCGACGGCCCGTACGCGCGCTTGTACAACAGCCAGTTCTCGGGCGCCGCGGTCGAAGAGCTCGAAGACGACGGTGTTCCGGCGGGTGTGTTCCGGCCCGGCTCCGGCTCGACCTGATGCCGTGCGCCGCGTCGTCGTCTGCGCCGTCGCAGTCGTCACCGCGCTGACGGGCGCGGTCGTCGCCGCGCCGGCTGCTGACGCGACGTCGTCGATCGCGCCGTGTTCTTACAACGCGACGACCGAAGCCATCACGGGCGCCAACGGCACCGCGTCGGCCATCGGATGGCTCGGCAACGCGCAAGGTGTCGTGACCTGCCTGGGCGGCAGCTTTCACGTGCAGGGCACGATCAACAAGACCTTCGGCTTTGGTATCTACTCGGGCCAGCCGCTGCAGTGGAACGATGCCAACGGTTACTTGCCCGCACAGGTGACGACGTTTACAGCCAACGGGTTGGGTGTCGCCATCACCGAGTTCGCCGACAAGGTGACGATCAAGGCGGACGATTTCGTCGTCGTGTACGCGCGCGTCGCGGTCACGAACCGAACGGCCAAGTTGGTCGCCGGCGACCCCAAGCCGTCGCCGGGCTTCGTCCGTCTCGCGTACGCACCCGTGCGGGTAGCGCCGGGAACGACCGTCACGCACGACTACGCCGTGGCCGTCGATCGCTTCGGGGCCGCGTACCCGTGGCCCGCGGCGAAGGCGCTCCGGCACGCCGGAGCGTTCGACGACCACTACGCGCACATGCGCAACTTTTGGAACGTTCAACTGTCGAAGATTGCGGCGATCAACGTGCCCGACCCTCAGCTCGTCGACGCGTACAAGAGCGGTTTCATCACAACGCAGATCGCGCGCAGCGGGAACCGACTCGACACGGGCGTGAACAACTACGAGATGGAGTTCAACCACGATGTCGTGGGCATCCTGACGAACCTCTTCACGCAGGGTTACGACGACAATGCGCACGATCTCCTGCTCGAACTCCGCGACATCGTGGCGCTGCCGTGGCAATACGAGGACGGCATCTGGACGTATGCGTGGCCGTGGGCCGAGTACCTGCTGAAGACGGGCGATCTCGACGTTCGTGAAGGCCAACTTCGCGACCGAAGGGCCGAAGGGCCGCGTTCCAACCGAGCATCGAAGACACCGCGCATCGCATTGCGACCGACCGCACCGGTCCCAACGGGATCATGGGTGTGACCGACGACATCGATTCCAACGGCTTGTGGACCGTCGACGACTTCGAAGCGCTCATGGGCTTGGCCGCGTACCGCTACCTGTCCCACGCGGTCGGGAACGCGACCGAAGAACAGTGGGCAACGGGCCAGTACAACTCGTTGCTCGCCGCGACGAACGCCACGCTCACCACGACGATGCACCAGTACAACCTCGATTACCTGCCGTGCTCGATCGTGCAGCCGAATACGGCGAACCGTTGCTCGAATCCGGAGGACGCGAATTGGGCGGCGCCGTTCCTCTCGGGACGCTGGGCGTGGGACGCGCAGCTGTTCGGAGCAACGGTGACCGGGCCGGGATTGCAGGCGATCGACGCGACGTACGACTACGGGTTTGCCCGCTTAGCGGGTGTGCTCCCGCGCAACACGTTCGGCGGTTACCCGACGAATTACTTCTACTCGAGCGCGTACAACGCGGGCTACGGCAGTTGGGGACTTGCGAGCAACCAGCACCGCGACCAAGGCATTCTTTCGTACGAGTTCATGCTCGCGAACTCGCAAAGCGGTCCGAACTCGTGGTGGGAGAGCGCGCAAGCCCCCGCGCCGTCGCCGTGGATCGGTTCGCATCCGGCCGGCGGCCAAGGTTCGTCGCCGCACGCGTGGGGGATCGCAAACGCAAACAAGGTGCTGCTCGACTCGCTCGTCGCGCAGACCGCAGACGGTTCATTGCTCGTCGGCCGGGGTGTGCCGAATCAGTGGCTCAGGAGAGGCGAGGCCATCTCGGTTGCGAACTTCCCGACCACTTCCGGTGCGCGCATCTCGCTGTCAGTCAGTGTGAAACGCAGGACCGCGACATTGAGGGTGACGAGCGGTCGCCCCGCCGGTGACGTGATCTTCGAGCTGCCGGCGTTCGTACACAACGTTGCCTCGGCATCCACGGGAATGGTCGACGAAGCAACGGGCGCGGTGCGAGTCTCGGCGAAAACGCAATCAGTAACAGTCCGGTTGCTTACGGTTCCGTAATCGGTCTCGCGAAGATCCACTCGTGCCCACCACAGTCGCGCGCGATGTGGATGCGGTTCTGACCGTGGTCGGACGGATAAGTCACGACGACTGCGCCCGCTGCACACGCCCGTTCAAAGTGCCCGTCGACATCGTCGACGTAGACGAAGATGCGCTTGGTCGCGACCTCGCCGGGTGCAAGTGAGCGCGTCCCGAATGCATCGACACTGGGACCGATCAGCACGACGCCGTCGCCGGTCGAGAGTTGTGCGTGCCACACTGTTCCTTGCTCGTCCCGGAGCGCTTCGATCTCTGTAAAGCCGAACGCTTCGACGAGGAAGATGAGCGCCGCCGCCGCGTCGGCGTAGTAGAGGTAGGGCATGACCTGGGGCGCGCCCGTCGGTCGCGACGCCGCGGTCGGCATGCGTCGAATGTATTCCACCGCCGGAGCGTTACCAACGTGATGCTTGCAGTTTCGCTGCGGCCGCTTCCGATCGCGACCGCCGCGATCGGTGTGGTTGTCTTCGCGCTTTCGGCGGCGTGGGCGAGCGCCGACGCGATCCCGTCCCTCGAGCGCGCCGTCTTTCGCGCCATCAACCGCCTTCCCAACTGGTTGTACTGGCCGCTGTGGCTGCCGATGCAGTGCGGCAACTTGGTCGTGGGGGTGCTGCTCGGTATCGGCGTTGCGGTTGTGCTCCGTGACCTGCCGGTCGCGGTTGCAACCGTCGTCGCCGTCCTCGGGAAAGTGGTCGCCGAGCGCGTCATCCGGCACCGCATCGCCGCCTACCAAGAGATCCGTCAGCGACCGGGAACGAGTGAGCCGGGCGCGATCCTGCGCGGCGACGTTCCGGGAAGCGGACCAAGCTTTCCTTCGGGCCACGTGATTCTGGTCGCGGCGATCGCGGTCGTCGTCGCAACCGCATTGCCCGGCGGCTGGCTCTGGCTTCCGTTCGTGATCGTCGTCCTGGTGATGGTCGGGCGCGTGTACGTCGGCGCGCACAATCCGCTCGACGTCACGGCCGGGCTCGGCGCGGGCTTGATTATCGGGGGGCTGTTGGGCGTGCTGTTGCGTTAGCGAGTTCGGTACGCAATGACGGCAGCAAGCTCGGATCGCGTTTGCACGCGGCGCGCGTCGCGCCGCTCAACGCCCATGGTCGGAGCCGGACCGCGGCCGTCGCCAACTCGGCGGGCGCGACAACGGCAGTCGCCGCCGCGACGGAACGTTGCGCACCGACGACTGCTGCTGTCGACGCGAGCAGTTCGGCGCGGTCGGTCGCGATCAACAAGTCACTCGCCGCCATTTCGGAAAAGCCGAAGTCGATGAGCAGCGTCGTTCCGTCGTCGGATTGGTAGAGGTTCGCGAGCCGCAAATCGCGGTGTGCGATCCGGCCGCGGTGAAGATCGGCGACGAGCTGCCAAACCGCTTGCAGCCGAGCGTCGTCGAGTTCGGTGTCACCGAGCTTGTCGAACGAACGTCCGGCTACCGCTTCGTAGACGAGCACGAAACCATTCGGCTCGGCGTGCGTCAGCGCGACAAAGCGCGGCGTCGGGATCCCGTGATCGCGCGCGAACAAGGCGACGAGCGCTTCGTGTTCCACGGCGCGGCGCAGGGTCGAGAAGGGTTTCTCGTCGCCGAGGTCGTGGGGGACGCAGCGCCGGTAGAGCCGGAACAGGAGGTCGGCGCTGCGTTCGTCGTCACCGAGAACTTTGATGAACAAGCGGCTTCCGTCGCGTGCGGTGCCGAAATACGGCGTCGAACCGCGCGCGTCGACACCGGCGCGTTCGATCGTCGTGACGTTGACGCCACCCGCGTCGAGCCCGGCGACAACCGATGCGCGTGACGGCCGCCGGCTCGGACCGCCCGCGATGACGAGCGCGGCCGCGCCGATGAACCAACCGACGAGAAACGCGCGCAGCGAATCGAACGACACGGGCGCGGTCACGACGCGCGCAACCATGAGCGCGATGACCCACGCCCATCCGATCCGGCGCCAGTGGCGCGGCAACCAGGGCGCCGCCGCGGTCACGACCGCCGCGGCCAACGCGATGACGGCTGCTGTCGGAAACGCGCGGCTGAAGACTCCGTGCGCGGTGACAACGCTCGTTTGCGACGCGGGTTCGTGCTGTTCGAGGACGTACGCGAGGACCTCGGCCGCGACTGCTGCAAGCCCGACAACGGCCACGAAGCGCCAGCGCGCGCGGCTGCGGATGATCGTGAGGACGAGTCCGCCGGCGAGAAACACGACGGCGAGCACGCGGGTCACCGAAACAACGAGCGTCACGATCCACGACGGAATTGCGTGGAGCCCGGAAAGGAGATCATGCCCGAAGGTGACGAGGGTGCCGCCGAACAACGCTTGCAAGATCAGCACCACGGAGAGAGCGACCGCGGCGACAACGAGTCGCAGGAGGTCGGCCGGCGAGCGCTCCCAAGCGGGGTCGGCCGCGTCTTCGGTGGTCATTCCTCCTCCGTAGGCCGGACCAACTGTCGCACGACTCACCCGGTTTGGGCGTAGTGCGAACGGCTCAAGGTCGTGACGCTTCGGCCATGACCACCACCATCATGGCGGACGACGTTGCCGGTGAAATCGATACCGGGCCGCTGTTCTGGATCCTGCTCGTCGTAGGGATCCTTTGGATCCTGTTCTCGTTCCTGCTGTTGCAGTTCACGTACACGTCGATCACCGCAATCTCGGTCCTCGTCGGGATCATCTTGATCCTCGCCGGCGTCGCCGAGATCGGCTTGGCGTTCGTGGCACGCGGGTGGAAATGGGCGCATGCGTTGCTCGGCGTGCTGTTCGTCGCCGGCGGCATCTTCGCGTTCGCGTATCCCGGCGAGACGTTCGGGACGCTCTCGATCATCTTCGCCTGGTACCTGCTGATCAAAGGCACGTTCGACGTCATCTACGCGTTCATGATCCACGGCGCACCGCTGTGGTGGCTCGAACTCATCGTCGGCATTGCCGAGATCGCAATCGCGTTCTGGGCGGTCGGCTACGTCGGCCGCAGCGCCGCCCTCTTGCTCTTGTGGATCGGCATCGGCGCGTTGATGCGAGGCATCACAACCCTGATTGCTGCGTTCCACGTCCGCCACGGTGCAAGGGAGATGATCTGATGTCGCGCCGTTGGCTTATTGCAACGCTGGTGGTCGTCGCAGTCGCGGTTGCGGGCTGCGCCGGCCTTCGCACCGAACGCCAGGGCCGCGACGTCGGTCGCGCCATCTGCGACGTCAAGAGCGCGAGTCCCGGCGACGTCCAGCAGCAACTGACGAAGCTGAACAACAAGCTCGACAACGTCGGTCGCATCACGGGCCGGCCGATCGAGCAGGACGTGCAAGGCATTCGCAACAACGTGAGCGACCTCGTCAACCACGTTTCGTCCGGCAACTCGGCGCTCGCGCACCAGGATGTCGAGGCGATACAGCGCAACATCCAACAGACGATCAACGCAACGTCGGGGTTGACGAAGCGTTATTACGAAGGCGTCATGGAAGGCCTGGGCGACTGCACGTAGTCGCGTTCGGGAAAACGTTGACCGAGGAGTGAAAGCAGCGGCGTTGCTTTCACTGCGGTCTCTTCGAACTCGGCGTCGGCGTCGGAGAGTGCGGTAATCGCGCCTCCGACGCCGTACGTCAGCCGATCGGGAAACACCACGAGCGTACGGATGACGACGTTCAGGTCGACCGTTCCCGACAGCGAGAAGTAGCCGATGCTGCCGGAATAGATGCCGCGCGCGCCGGCTTCGAACTCGTCGATGATCTCCATCGTGCGGACCTTGGGCGCGCCGGTCATCGATCCGGCGGGGAAGACCGCGCGCACGCAATCGGTCACGTCCGCGTCGGCGCGCAGACGCGCTCGCACGGTCGTGACAAGTTGGTGCACGGAGCTGTACGTCTCGACGTCGAACGGGCGCTCGACGCGCACAGTGCCGACTTCGGCGCAGCGGCCGAGGTCGTTGCGCACGAGGTCGACGATCATGAGGTTCTCGGCGCGTTCCTTGGCGTCGGCCGCGAGTTCGCAACGGAGCGCAACGTCTTCGACCTCCGTGCGGCCGCGCCGGCGCGTGCCCTTGATCGGTTTCGATTCGGCCCAGCCGTCACGGTCGATGCGCAGCATTCGCTCCGGCGAACAGCTCAAGACCGAGAAGTCACCGCACCGGAGATAGGCGGCGAACGGCACCGGATTCGCATGGCGCAGAAACCGGTAGGCCGGCCACGGATCGAGCGAGCCGTCGGCTTCGAGCATGTTCGTCAGGCAGATCTCGTACGACTCGCCCGCGTGAATCTCGTCGAGGCTGGCGCGTATGCGATCTGTGTAAGCGCGGCGGTCGTGCCGCAAGCGCAACGGACCGACGCTTGTCGTGTCGGGGCGTTCGGGGGGCAAGAGGCCGCGTGCGTTGTGCAAGCGCGTCGTGACATCGTCGATCCAGACGTGCGCGGCGCGGTCGTCGTCGATCGGTGCGAGTGCGAGTGCACACCACGTGCGTCGCTCGTGGTCG
The DNA here is from genome assembly GCA_963841195.1 of uncultured Actinomycetes bacterium. GTDB lineage: Bacteria > Actinomycetota > Acidimicrobiia > IMCC26256 > PALSA-610 > CAWJBX01. The sequence goes on from CAWJBX010000015.1 coordinate 314,451, forward strand.
AACGCGAGGGCGCGATCGACGAAGAGCATCCAGGCATCGGGCGTGGCAGCACGATGCGCGCGTTGCCCGTCGGTTTCGGCCTTGCATTCGTAACCGAGCGCGCCGACCCACCCGAGCGCGAAGTCGAACGGGAGATCGGGAACCTGAACGTCGAGCCTTTGCAGGTCGGCGCGCAACCAGTCGAGGAAGTTCGCACCGTGACCCGCGTCGTAACGCACGATTCGTGCCAATGGGCCCGAGGCGTCGCCCAGATACGAGAAGCCGTCGTCCGTGCTGGTGTCGAGCCAGAACGCGTTCTCGCTCGCGCCGTAGATCGCGTCGAAGACCGACTCGGCGTCGAGCCGGCAATCGATTTCGCGGGCGACGACCTGCAGCCTCACACCGCGAAGCTAGTCACATGAGCACGATGTGCCGCCGGGCGCCGGAACGAGGCGACGACGGTGTTGCGTCGCGAGCAGTCCGCCGACGCACAGCAGCGAAAATCCCGCCGCGGCCAGCGGCACCGTGTCGCTTCCAGTGAACGGCAGTTCGACGTTGACGGCAGCGGTCTCGGTCACCGGGGTGCCGCTCGCGCCACGACAGACGACCGTGACGCGGTGGACGCCCGAGATCGCACTCCGAGGCACGATGAGGTGCGCGCTGTACTGCCCGGTCGCGCCGCTCTGGACGGTCACGAGCACGGCATTGTCGAAGCTGACCTGCACCGAAACACGCGCCGCACATCCGCCGCCCGAAACGCTGTCTGTTTGACCGGCGTTTACCGTCGCGCTGGTAAGCGTCGGGGTGGGCTCGTCGGCGTACGCCGTGCCGACGAGAACAAGGCCCAACAGCACGGCCATTGCTGCAACACCGACGAACGCCCGGAGACGCGTGATGCTCATGTGCACACCATGCACGCTCGCAACGTGTTATGCGAGCACCCGCGGCGGTTGCGTGCGTGGTTACCCCGAACCGGGTGTAGTCGCGGCGGATGAGCCGATGCACGATGGCGATCCGCGGCTTGGCCGAAGAACACGACGTTGGAGACCACCAAATGCCCGAAGAAGACACCCCCGTTCTCGACACGCTTGCCGATATGACTGCCGCATCGCTCGATCGCAGCAGCCTCGAGGCACGCGACCATCTGATGGCGCGCTTGGCTGCGCTCGTTGCCGTCGACGCGCCCGCCGCGTCGTACCTGTTGCACATCGGTGCGGCCGAAGAGGTCGGGATCACGCTCGAAGACGTGCAGGGCGTACTGGTCGCAGTGGCGCCGATCGTCGGGACACCGCGCATCGTGAACGCGTCTACGAACATCGCAAAAGCACTCGGTTTCGCGATCGCGCTCCTGGAAGCGGAACTCGAGGCGGAACTCGAAGAGGACGAGTGACGCACGTTTACAGATTGTGAACTACGGCGCGATCTCGAGGTGGACGATGAGCCCGTCGCGCAGTTCGTAGCGGTGCTGCAAATCGGCTTCACCGCCGGGGAAGTTTCCGGACAGATGGTTGCTGACGATGAACACGTCGTCGCTCTGTTGCTCGGTCCCCGTCGGCGTGCGGGTGAAGGTGTATTCACTCGCGGCGTTGTCGAGCCACCAGCGAATGCGCTCGGTACCGGTGTATGTCGTCCCTTCGTCGATGACGGTCGCGTCCGGATGGAAACAGATGATCGACTTTTCGGTATCGCGATCGTCGTGCGCGAGTTGGTACGACTCGATGACGCGCGGGAGCTCGGGAGCGTTCATGGATTCTCCAAGTGTGATCGTGCGTTGTGACGCAGGTGTTTACGTAGGCGAAGTGCGGAAGATCGGCCACGCGATCTCGGTACGCCATTGCGATTCGTCGTCGGTATCGCGGCCATGTACGAGGTAGCGCTCGCGTATCGGTCCGTCGACGCCGACGGCATGGTTCGCGACGTGCGCGGCGAGCGCGCCGTACGTGCGGTCGATGCCAGTGTGCGGCCCTTCGTGGACGATGACCGCGACTTCCGTCGGCGGGATGGTGTGAGGTTCGACGTGGCCCGTCGCGTGCAGCGGTGCGGACGAGGGAACGAACACCGTGATCTCGCCGGCCTCGTCGGCGAAGAACGCGTCGGAGACGATTGCGCCGGCCGGTCCCGCCGCCGCGATGTGTTGCGCGTCGAGGGCCGCCCAAACCTCGTCAAGTGCATCTTGGAACCACGCGCCCAACTCCGGACGATCGATACGCGCGGTGACGCTCGCGGTCAGGAGCGACGGTTCGCTGCGATGGGTAATCGTCGGAGTCGCTACGGGTCCTTGCAGCAGGCTGCGGAGCGAGGAAACCGCATGTTGCGTTTCTGCGAGTTGGCGTTCGAGTTGTTCGAGGTGCGCGGCGATGAGTTCGGATCTCGTCGGCTGGTCGGGCGCGTTCAACACCGCGCCGATCTGCGCAAGCGGCATGTCGAGATCGCGCAAGCGCCGAATGACTTGCGCTTGCTGAATCTGATCGGTGCTGTAACGGCGGTATTTGGACGACGCATCGATCTGCGTCGGAATCAGCAGACCGAGATCGTGATAGTGCCGAAGCGTCTTGACGCTGAGTTGCGTCGCCTTCGAGAAATCACCGATGGTGAGAGTTCCACCCACACCGCAAGTATGAACGTTCCCGTAATGGGAGAGTCAACGAGTCGCTGAACTCGGTGCGCCCACGGCGGCCCGGAACGCTTCGGGTATACGAACCGGAAGCCATACGAGACGGCCGACACCGACCGGATCCCAGGGCCCGAGCCACCACTGCCATACGACGCTCTTCGTCAGCTTGTCGCCGTGGCCCATGCGCCGGTGAATCGCGATCACGATCGACAACAGGAACAGCGTCGCGAGCACCGATGCAATCGTCGACACTATCTTCCACGGACTGTGCAGTCCGGCCGCGAGTACGACAACCCAGAGCGTGATGTGCGCGAGCGTTGCGAGCCAGCCGAGCAAGTAGGCGATGCCGTCGATACGCCCCGAAAGGATCGGGCCGTTGTACGGCGGTGGAAGGCGAATGAGCTTCCAGAGCCGTTTGATCATGCGATATCCCCGCCGATTTCGTTAGCGCACAGGCCGCGTCGGTCGCGGACAACGTACGCCATTACGCCGGCCGGCTGCCCGCGTAGTTGACGATCGCGTCGAACTCGTCGTCGGTCAGCGGAAACACCGAGAGACGGTTGCCCTTGGCGAGGAGCCGGGAGTGTGCGAGCTCGGGAAGCAACCGGAGTTCGTCGAGTGAAACGAACCGCAGTTTCTTCACGGGCGCGACGGTGACCCAATCCCAGCGCGGATCCTCGGGTTTGCTCGCGGGGTCGTAGTACTTGCTCGTCGGATCGAACTGCGTCGGATCGGGTTCTGCAGTCTTCACGATCTTGCAGATGCCCGCGACGCCGGCCGGCTTCGCGTTCGAGTGATAGAAGATCGCCTGGTCGCCCTTTTGCATCTCGCGCATGAAGTTGCGCGATTGGTAACTGCGGATCCCGTCCCATCCTTCGCGCTTGGCCCGCACGAGATCGTCGTACGAGAACACGTCGGGTTCGGACTTCAGCAGCCACCGCGCCATGGCTGCACGTTACGCGTGATGGTTCCGCCGCGATGAATGTCACCTACTATCTCTTCGTGCGATTGGGCCGCCGGCGCGCGCCGCTGACGTATCTGGCGATCGCCGCGATGTGCGCGGCGGTCGTCGTCGTTCGCGCAGCAGACGCGCACGGCGCGCGCGACAACCGATCAGCCGCGACCGTGTCGCGGACGGTGCAGATCGAGTCGGCGCCGTCGGGAACGGCCGGTCGCAACGTTGCGACCGCACTCGGTGCGTTTTGCGCCCTCGCCTTCGGAGCCGTGGCTGCGTCCACGCGCACCAAACGGCGCGTTCTCGTTCTTCACGTCGCTCGCTGCGCGCACCCGTTCCGAAGGCTCCGCGCCCCGCCGCTTCTTGCTGTCTGAGTAACGCCGCCGCGGCCTGCGCGCGGCGAACCTGACGTGCAAGGAGCAGCAATGGAGCATCGCCGTCCTCTCGACGCGCGCGAGCGAACCCTCGCGCGCCGCAACTACATCATCTTTTGCATTACCGCGTTCTTGTTGGTGATCGCGGTGTTCGGCGGAGCAGTCTGGGTCTTGGACTGAACGCGCTTACTGGTGGTCGTACGCGGCGTCGGTGTCCGAACTCGGAGCCGACGCCG
>CAWJBX010000016.1:0-283806 GCA_963841195.1 uncultured Actinomycetes bacterium
AGAGGCGGGCGAATCTGACCGAACGCTCGCGGACGAATACGGCACGTCAGCGGTCGGGCCCGCATGTCGGCGAACGCCCGCGAACGTGGGCGTGCGCGCGATGAACGCGCGATGAATGGTCGGGCGCGTCGGCCATGGGATCGGGGCGTTGAATGAGGCCACCTGGGCGGAACCTGCGCACACGGTTTAGGAAGTCGATCCGAGCAAGACGGGGACCAGCACGATCGCGAAATAGACAGGCTGCTGCGCTTATCGGCCCATCATCGGTTGCCGTTGGTTCGCATCGTTTCTCGATCTCTCACGGCCTGGCGACGGCCTGAGCGGCCTGCTTCTCGTTCGCTCGCTGACGTGTCGCGACTCGGGAACTCTGTGATCTTCTCGTCCCAACTTGTCGTGGTTTCCTTCGGTCCGAACGCCTGGAGAATCACCGAACGATCAGTCGCGAGCAATGGCGCTGCCCGAGTCGAAGGCACGCCCCAGCGAGCCGGTGACGGAGTCCACCTCGAATCGCGTCAGGTTGGCGCTCGACACCGCCATTCCGCGCACCTCGACCAGCAGCCTTCTCACCGTCGATCGTGCGATGCCGAGCCCTGCGCTGCGATGGCGCGTTCGCTCAGCTGCTCTTGAATGACGAGGCGGCCGACCTCGCGCACGAGCAGCTGGCGGGCGACGAGGTCCTCGTAGGAGCCGGCGGGGCCGGGCTTGGAGCGTTCGGGCGGGAAGACAGCGGCCATGGGCTCCATCGTGTCGGAGTGGCGCGTGGAAAGCGTGGAGTTGGTATCGAACTCGGTGTGAGCAAACAACACCTTGAGCGTCACGGACTTGAAGTGAGGGACAGCGGCAATGCGTGCCGTAGACGACGGGACAAGGTCGACCACCTCGGGGGCGGCATCGCTTCGGGTCACGACGGGGCAGTTGATCATTTGCTCTTCGTCGATGAGCGAGTTCGAGATGAGCCCCGACGCGAGAACGCGCTGGGTTCGACCAGGGCTTGAAGACGCGGTTCCCAGACGGCGTCGGGCCGCAGCCAAGACTTTCCGACACGCGCGAAGTCGAGCAGCAAGGCCGTGGGAATCGCCGACGCCTGGCGCGCCTTCTCAACAAGCTTGTTCTCGATCTCTCGTTCGACTTCCGCGAAGTGGGCCGACATGTCGGAACTAAGAGGATGTGACAAGCCGAACGTGAGCGACGGTCCGCATCCGTCCGGCACGGGGAACAACCGAACGGTAAGACCCACGTCCTCGTATCGCAGGGTTGTTCGCACCGTGGCCGATTCGCATGAGTCGACGATCGACAACGCGATCTCGATCAATCGGGCGCGCGCAAGGTGCAGCGGCTGACCATCGAAAACCAGCTCGATTCCGAGTCGCTCGGCAGGCAGAAGACGCGTCAGCTCTTGGTTCAACCACCACGGCGCGTCGAGAGTTCGACAGCCGATCTCGACTCCGAGCTTGCCGTCGAGGACAAGATCGGGCGCATGTGCTGGGAACTCGAACGGAACACCAGCGGCCGCGACCTTGGCGGCAACGAGAAGTTCAGAGCGAAGCTCGAAGAATGCGGGTTCCGATCGCAACCGACGGAACGCCTGCTGCTTGCGGCCGACCCGGAGCGGCACGACATCGTCGAGCACCGCGACAATGCGTTCTAGAGTGTCGAGCAATCCCTGTGGCAACGCGACAAGTCCGGGGTTCAGCAGGGGATGATCCGCGACACAACCAGTCATCCATTCGGCGAGGTGCGGTCGGCCCTCAACCAGCTCCGTCAACTCCACCCAACCATCGTCGCGCAGACGAAGGACACGCACGTCCCGCAAAACCGAGAGTGACGGCAACGCATCGCTCTGGCCGATCAGCACGGCTGGGCGCTCGCCGTAGAGTTCAATCGCCTCACGGCAGAAAAGCGCGCTGTGATCCGCGCGCTCATACATCAACATCGCGTCGGGACCGCGCTGCTGAGCACGGCACCGTCGTGGTGAGTCTTGTCACGCCACGGGCGCGGCGATGTACATGACGCTGTCCGAGTGCCCATACGACGGCACGCCGATCGACGTGGAGCAGCTTTCGAGTTGCTGGATGTTGCTCGGCTGCCGTGCCTGCGGTGCGCAGTGGGAACGATGTGGCGCTTCGGTCCGGCGTGTATGCGAGGGGGACCGCTACGCAGTCATCGTGGCGCGTGAGGCGAAGCACGCCTAACGGGTGGCGCTGAACCCGACGCACTCGCTCGCCGAGTACCGAGGGTCGGCCCGATCCCCACACCGCTCGGCAGTGATCGTGCCGTTGGCGGCGGGGTGGTAGCACCCCCTCGGGGCGGGGCTGTCTCCCTTGCCGAGCAAGGCCGGTGATCGTCACACTACGAAGACGGTTGCGGGAGGAGGGCTGTGATCGGCCGGGTTTGGCGCGCCGACTGGTATCGGTTCCGATGCACGTTGCGCCACCGTGTGGGGTCCCTGCTCGCGCTCGCGCTCATGCTCGCGTGGGTGGGTGGTATCGCGCTCGCTTCGATTGCGGGGGCGCGCCGGACCCAATCGTCGTTCGCGGCGGTGTTGCGTGAGACGAACGCGGCCGATACGGGCGGTGAGACCGCGGTCCTCAATCCGACGCACGGAGACGTTGTGGGTTACGACCCGGTGTTGATCGCCCGGATCGCCCGAATCCGCGGTGTGAAGGATGTCGGCAACGAGGTTGGCCTCGACATCGCGCCGCTCGGCGATGATGGTGCGCCGCTGCCCGGTTCCGCGTCGGCAGGCAACGGTACGGGCAGCGTCGACGGTGTGGGAATCACGATGGATCGTCTTATCCCCTTGCAGGGGCGTCTGCCCCGCGCCGGACGCGCCGACGAGTTCTTCACTGATCCAGCTGGCGCGCGCTTGTTGCATCTGCATGTCGGCAGCGTGGTGAGCTTCGGCATCTACACGAACGCGCAGACGAACCTCGCGGACTTTGGCACACCGAAGGTGCAACCAACTAAGCGCGTGCAAGAAACACTTGTCGGTATCGGCCTGCAGAACCGCGGGATCATTCAAGACGATGTCGATGCGGGCGCGACGCTGACTGCTGGTTTTTTCACTCCGGCGTTGACTGATCCGTTGGTGAACTGCTGTGCGAACTACACGGCGACGTTTGTGCAGGTCGCCAGAGGAACGCGGGCGGCGGCGGTCGTTGCTGCGGCTGACGCGATCGTGCCCAAGGACGCTCCGCCGTTTGTTGACCCGACGGCGATAAAGGCGCAGGCGGCCCGCACGATTCGTCCCGACGCGATCGCGCTCGACGTCTTCGGTGCGATCACTGCGGATCGCGACGATCCTTATCGCCGGGTTGATGATCGGTCGGCATGTACACGCGAGCGGAGAAGAACGCGCAGTGATGCGCGCACTCGGCGCAGAACCGATCCTCACAACTACTGACAGCCTCCTTGGTCTGCTCAGCGCGATCATGATCGGCTCGATTGGCGCCGGGCTGGTCGCGTTCGCGCTGTCACCGCTCGCGCCGATCGGGCCGATGCGACGCGTGTTGCCTCACAGTCTCGCGTTCGATTGGTTCGCGCTGGGATTCGGAGTCCTCACCTTGGTCGTCGTCCTCAGCGGCATCGCCGTGGCGATCTCGTCTCGCGCGGCACCCCATCGCGTGGCGCGACGTCGATCGTCATCGACGAGTGCCGCCGTTGCCCGCACGACGGCAGCGCTCCCGCCGTCGACTGCCGTTGGCGTGCAGTTCGCGCTCGATCCGGGCGCGGGCCAAACTGCAGTCCCAGTCCGCGCCGCGATCGTCGGCGCGACGTTGGCCGTGTTGGTCGTCGTGACGACCTTGACCTTCGGTGCCAGTTTCCGTTCGTTGGTGTCGCGACCCGAGCTTTACGGCTGGAACTGGAACTATGCGTTGGTTGCCGGGAGCGGGGTCGGTGACATCCCCCAGCAGTCCGGCTCTCGACTCATTTCCGATGACCACGACATTGCCGCGTCGTCCGCCGCGTACTTCGCCACAATGAACGTGGCCGGTCAGACGACACCAGTGCTGGGCGAAACGCCCGGCGCATCGGTACAGCCGCCGCTCCTGTCCGGCGCAGGTCTCCAGAGCAATGATGAGATCGTTCTCGGAGCATCCACGCTCGCCGCGCTGCACAAACACGTCGGCGACACCATCACGGTGACACCATCGGGAGCGCAGGCAACGACGTTGCGGATCATCGGTACCGCGACACTCCCCGCCATCGGGATCGGCGGCCTCCCACACCTCGAAATGGGCACCGGAGCGGTCGTGTCATACCAGTTGATCCCACCCGCGCAACGAAACGAGTTCGATGACCCCATCACCGGACCGAACGCGATCCTCGTGCGCTGGAAGGCGGGAACCAACGACGCGACGGCGTTGCAGCGACTCGAACACATCGCGCAGCAGCTTTCCAACAACGCGAACTTCGGGGTGACCGCCGCGCCCGTACAGCGACCGGCCGAAATCGTCAACTACCGCACGATGGGAACCACGCCATTACTGCTCGGCGCCGCGCTCGCACTCGGCGCGATCGTCGCGCTGCTGCTCACCCTCCTCGCGTCCATCCGACGACGACGGCGCGACCTCGCCCTGCTCAAAACCCTCGGCTTTACCCGCCGCCAACTGCGTTCAACAGTCATCTGGCAATCGACAATCGCAGTCGCGATCGGCCTCGCCATCGGCGTCCCAACCGGTGTGTGGCTCGGACGCGAACTCTGGAACCTCTTCGCCCGCCAAATCCATGCCGTACCAGCACCGACCATCGCCATACCGGCACTCCTTACCGTCATCGCGGGCGGACTCGGCCTCGCGATTCTCGTCTCGCTGATCCCAGCACGGCTCGCCGCACGCACACCCGCCGCGGCACTCCTCCAAGCCGACTAACCCACGACCTTCGAATCTCGCAGCCCTCGGCGCGCGGTGGGATCATCGGCTTCAGCTCCCGGCCGAGCGTGCACAGGCTCCGAACCTCGGCGTGCAACCGGCGCACCGTAGAACGGGCGATCCCGAGGCGGTAGGCGATGGCGCGTTCGCTCAGGCGTTCTTTGACGACGAGACGGCCGACTTCGCGCACGAGCATCTGACGCCGGAGGGCGTCTTCCCACGAGCCGACGGACCGGGCTGGGGGGCGATGGATGGAGAACCGCGACCATGAGGTCAAGATGCCGCGTCCGCCTGGCGGAGAGGTGTGGAGTTGGTATCGAACTGGGTGTGAGCAAACAGGGCTGTGTGCGCAAACATCCCGTTGGTGTTGTGCTGAGTCCATCGCAATCGCTGGGCGGCATGCACCCCTTCTTCCCCGAGTCAGCAGCTCGCGATGTATGACGAGACGGTGGTGGGGTCAGCCCAGCCGCTGATCGGTGTTTGGGTCGCCTGGTTCGAGGAAAGCTCGTTGATCGTGTCGCTGCTCGTGTCGACGGCGAACTTGAAGCAATAGACGTTGGTGCGCGGCCCGGCACCGACGTCTTCCCATGCGACGGAGGCGACGTCGAGCTGTTGGCTGTCGCCACGCACATACGCGATGGTCGATTCCTCGAGTCCGCCGTACCCCTGTTGGAGAGCAGCATCGCTCGACCCGTTCAGCGCCGGTTCGATCTGTCGGGCGGTGGCCCAATCGCCGGTGGCCAGCGCCGTCGCCCACGTTTGGATCAAGCTCAGCGCGCTCTGCACGTCCGTACCGTTGCCGGCGGGGATGCCGCATGACGAAAGCGTCACCGGCTGCGGCGAATGCTTCCAGCCGAATAGCAATTGCCGAATCGTTTCGGGACTGGTCGCGTAGCCGATGCCGTTCGCGTTCGTGAGGCCACCTTCGACCATCCCGATGACAGTGCCGTCGGTCGTGAACAGTGGACCGCCGCTGTTGCCGGGGTTGACGGGCGTGTCGGTCTGAATCAGACCGGTGCGCGTGACGCCGTCGTTGAACTGCCCGGACCGGTCAAGGCCGCTGATCGTCCCCTGCGTCAACGTGATCGGCAATGCCTCAGGGAAGCCGATTGTACCGGCGTTCCCACCAGAGGCGTGCTCGTCGCAATCGAGAAGACATGACCCGTGAACGGTGTGGCAGTACGGATCAGCGCGACATCGGCGACGGTGTCGATCCCAACAACTTGACCAGTGCTGGTCGTCTTCGCACCTCGCAACGTGACGTCGGCCGAGCCCGCAACGACATGCGCTGCTGTCGCAACCAGGTTGGGGGCGATCAGGAATCCGGTGCCGACATCCGTCTCCTCGCAGCCGGTCGCGTCGATACGGAGCACACCAGAGCTGTCTTGGGAGAACACTTGCGCGAGCGTGCCTGGCATCGTCGTCGACGTCGAAGCACTGACGGTCGTGGTAGAGACGTGAGCGTTCGATGCGACATGCGCCGTGCTGTTGCCTCGATTCACGATGATCACGGTGGTCGCCCCGATGGCTGCAATCGCGACCGCTCCGGCGACGAGGATCGCCACGACGGCCGTCGACGCGCCGCGCGTGTCACCTCGCTGCTCTCGTATGCCTGCCACTGCACCCGCTCCCGTCTCACTCGGGATACGAAGCCGCCGTGACCAGCCTTCCGCGCCGAAGCGACTTGCCGCAACATCGCGCGGATTGGCGCGCCGCCTACTTCGCCGCCAGAAGCTCGTGCCCGATGAGGTCCCGGTACGGATCAAGCTTCGAGCGTTCCGTAGGCAGAACGGCGACCATGAGCTCCAGCGTGCCGGGGTGACGCGCGGAAAGCGTGGAGTTGGTATCGAACTGGGTGTGAGTAAACAGAGCGGACACTTTGCATCGGAGCGGACCAGTCCCGAGGCCAGCATCAAATCCGGGCAGCGCCAGGAACCCGAACAGCTTTCAATCGCGCTGGCTTGGGTGAGCTGCTCGCCCGTGTCTAAGTCGCGGTGCCGTCGAGGGTCGTCGTTGCTTGGACGCCTGTGCCGTTGCTGGCGTCTTGGCCTGTGACGACGAGCGTGTCGACGTAGTGACTCGGTGAAGACGGGCAGAACTGGACGTTCGCGGTGCAGCTCTGTCCCGCCGAGAGCATCGTGCATGTGGTTGACGGCACGCTGTACACACTGACGGGATGCACAACGATCGCATGCACGGTGTCCTTGCCGGTGTTCGTGATAGTGACGCGTACGATCGGCATCGGCCAGTACGGCGGCGGTGTCGAAGGAAAGGCAGCCGGAGAAGGCGTGACGCGAAGGCTGGCGGCGGGCGGACCAGCTCCTCCGCCCGGAGGAATCGGCACGCACCCTGCCGTAAGAAGTCCGAATGCAACGCAAACTACTGCGATCCACATTCGCGTTTGATGCTGTCCCCGCATATGTCCTGTGTTCCCGTACCGCAGGGCGCTTCCTGCGCGCGATGACGTTTGCCACCTTCGGTATCGGCATTTCGGCGTCCGCCGGTTGAGTGCTGAGCGGGCAGGCGGCGCCCTCGCTTCACGGCGCTGTGGTGTGTGTACGTCTCTGCCGATCGGTGTTGCTCGACGCCGCAAAACAATGGGCGGGAACTGGCGAGCCTTCCGATACGTCTGAGCCTGCGCAGCGCGCAACGAGGAGGATGCTCATGCGTCGATGCCATACGGTCGCGGCACGAGGATTGGTGCTAATGGCGCTGGTCATCCTGACGGGGTGCGGCGCAGCGGGCACGCCGAAGAACAGAACAGTGCGAACGATGCCGCTTGCGCCGACGCGACTCGTGCTCGCCAACGAGACGCCGGGCGCCGGGACGAGCGGCACTCCGATGATGTTGCCGGTGCGGCCGATGTCGTATGTGCTCGATAGACCGCTCGTCGATTTGGGCACCAGCGCGCTCGTTCGAGGTCTTGTTCCCCATCGGGTGACGGCCACAGACTCGCGACGGTTCGCGCACGCGCACTTGACCTCACCGGAACTGCCAAACAGGTGTCGGATGGTTACGCGCTGCGGAATCCCACCAGCGATCTCACACTCGTTCAAGAGGCGGGAACGACGTTGGTCTCGTTTACGCGCGGCGTGTTCGCAGTCGGCGGGAGCGGCGGGGCTACCGGGATCACCGGGACTTTCGTTCATGGAGTCGTGCCACCTACGCGCACGGACACGCCGACCTCGGTTGCTCCCGCGCCGTCAGTTGGTGCAACAGATGTTCCCGACCTGTCGCACGCACAAGTGCTCGCGCGTGATCTGTTGGATCGCCTGGGCGTGTTGGGCGGCGAACAATGGGCGACGCGAGTCTTTGATGCGGGCGGTGTGGCCTACGCCTGTCCTGTTGGCGCGATGTGCGTTCCGCCCGCAGCGCAAGTGACCGAGCGCACGGTCACGTTCTCGCTCGTGCTCGACAACACTGTCGTACGCGACTTCGGCTGGTCGGTCACGATCGGCGCGCACGGTCGCATCGACGCGCTGAACGGACAATGGGCATCCGTCACCGTCGTCGGCAGCTACCCGCTTCGTTCGACCCGCGCGGTTTTCGACGATCTTCAACACGGCCGCGCCCGATTCGTGGCGCCGCAACCAATGATGCTCGCGGCCGGTTCCGGTCCGAACACGGGACCGACGGTCGCGAGGCCAACGATCGCAGGTACGCCGGCATTTCGCGAGCACATCCGTGGAGTGTCGTTGGGCATCGCGACATGGAGCGGTTACAGCAGCGGCCGCCCGAGCGTTGTTCTCGTTCCCACGTACCGCTTCCACGCTGGAAGCAACGCACAAAGTACCGACGACATCGAAGTCCTCGCGCTCGACACGAACGCGATCGAGTTCGTCACACCGGCCGCCGCACGGACGCCACCGCCAGGCGTCCCGACACCGGTCGCCACGGGACCCGGCGCAGCAGTGCCCGCCGCACGACCCTGGCCAGCGACGGCAGATGTCAGCCCGCTTGGTTGGCCCAGAGCAAGAGCGCTATGAAGCCCAAGAGTCCGATGACAAGCAGGACGGCGATGACGCTGCTCGGGATGGTGTGTTGCTCGGCCACGAAACGCCTCCGTGTCGGATCGAGAATACGTCTGCAGAACTCCCACCACTCGACGGATACCGACTCTTGACACGCCAGTTCGTCGCGCGATGGCGAGTCTGCGAGTAGACCTGCGAGATCGGCTCCTTGGAGGATCGCAATGACACGTAGATTGAGTTTCCCGCTCGTTGTTCTTGCAGTCGTTTTCGCCGGGGCGTGCGGGAGTTCGTCGAAGTCATCGAATGGTTCTTCGGTAACGAGGGTGGCATCGCCCACTACGGCGTATTCGTACGGCGGTGCCTCGACAACGCCGACGTCGGCGGCCACGGCGAGTTCGGTGGTGTTGAAGACCGCGACGAACCCGAGCCTTCATGTGCCGATCATCGTTGATGGGAAGGGCAAGACCGTCTACGTCTACAAGCCAGACGGCACAAGCACGACAAGCAAGGTGCCCGCCGCTTTGAAGGCAGCGTGGCCAGCAGTGACCGCCGCGTCAGGCGACCACGGCGTCGGTCCTGGATTGTCCGCAGCAAAACTCAGCGCCAACGGTGCCAACCAACTCGCGTACAACGGTCACTTGCTCTACACGTTCAGTGCCGACACGAAGCCCGGTGACGCCAAGGGTCAAGGACTCGGCAGCGTCTGGTACGTGCTCTCGCCTGACGGCGCGCCCATCACCTAAGCCGTCTCACGAACGGCGACGACGACGCAGAATCGCCAGCGCGTCGCGTGTGCTCGCGTGACTGTTGGCACATCGGCGTCGGCGCGCTTACCGGCGGCGCTGTCGCGTCCGATGTCGCAGTATGCGCCGCGTCGACGTCGGCTCGACACCAACGGGACTCGATCCGGTCCGGGGTCGTGAGCATTATCAGCGGCTCGTGCTCGCAGGGTCGGTACGGCTCGTCTGCGATTCATCTTCAGGGCTGCGCACGCTGCTCGGCGACCTCATGGGGCTCACCGAAACCCGTGCCTTGCTGCGCGTGTACGCCGAGCCCGATGTCGGCGTCCCGGGGCGCCTCGAAATAAACATGGGCGGCAACGCATGCTGGTTACCGGTCATCACACGCTGGGCGCAACCCACCGGACACGGTTGGGCGCTGAGCGTCGACTTCGATCGGCTCACAGCCGAAAAGCGTGCAGTCGTACGTGGCCTCGTACACCAACACCAGATCGCGACCGCGCGCTGAGCTGGGCACCGCCGTGTTGAGCCTTGATACCCCGAGGTCGAGGACACGTGGATGACGCTCGACCAGTGTCCTTACGACGGCACTCGCATCGACATCGAGCCGGCTTCCAGTGGTTCGACGTTGCTTGCGTGCGCCGCCTGCGCGGTGCATTGGGAACGCAACGGCACCTGGCTGCAACGCGTATTCGAACCTGACCGCGACATCGTCGTCGCGGCGCGAGCGGCCAACGGCGTGGAATGAACGAAGACCCACGACGCAGCGCAAGAGCGGGCGAGGGACAGGTTCCGAACGTCTGCGCGGCCGCAACGCGTTCCGGGGTCGTCGACGGTGATACCACGCGACGCAACTCCGGTGTTGGTGCGCTCTCGTGAGGCGAGTGACTGTTTCGGCGCGTATGTCGACCTGCGGCCACCCAGCCGGTGGCCGCAGGTTCTGGGTCGAGCTGTTAGTGGAGCAGGTTCAACGTGTTGGTTGCGTCATCGACGAAGTACAGGCTTGTGCGGTTGGGCGCGACCGCGAGTCCGAAGAGCGCGCCGTTGCCGGGCGGTGTGCCGGTGTTGTCGAGGAGCTTGGTCGCGACTTGCGCTCCTGCGGGGGTGGTTTCGACGGCGTTGCCGTCGACGCCGTTGACGGTGAGGACGTCGCCGTTGGGGGCGATGGCCATGCCGAGCGGACCGTTCAAAGCGCCGTTGCTGGTCACGTCGGTTCCGGCGAAGGCACTGTGGTTGCGGTGGAGCGCGTCGGGGATTTCAGCGATGCGATTGCTTAGTGTGTCCGCGACATACAGGGTGCCGTTGCGTGCGAGCACGACGCCGGTGGGGCCGAGGACCAACGCGTTCGGGTCGGTGCGTTCCGCGAAGCCGGAACCGATGATGCGTTCGCTGCGCACACGGGGGGCGTCATCGCCATGCAGGGACAGTTCGATGCGCACGACGGTGCCGTGATTCACGACTGCGCCGTTCCCGGCGACGGTGCCGTTGAGGACGTTGGTTACGAACAGGACGGCCCCGTTGCGTTGATCGAGGGCGGTCATGTCCCACGGGCCGTTGATGTCGCCGCCCCGGATGACGCCGAGCGACGTTGCCGTGACTGTCGAGCACGAGTAGGCAGCCTGCGGTTGCGGTCGCCGACATGCCGTTCGTGGTGGGGAGACTGCCCACGACGACCCAGCCCTGCCGCAACACGCTCAGCGCGGTCGTCAAGCCGACACCGCCGCAGGCACGCGCGGCTCGTCCCTTCGCGTCGATGTGCGCGAAGACCGTTTGGGTGCCGTTCGGTGCGACTTCCACGACGGTGGTGCCGGTCCCTTGTTGGTTCTTGCTGTTGTTGAAGTTGCTCACCAACACGTCACCGGCAACCAGCCGATTCACCGTTCGCGGAACAACCGCGACGCCGTAGGGATTTACATCGCCATTGCCGGGCACGGTCGACGCGACCGTACGAACGGTCGTCGTACCGCCAAGGAACGTGGTCGTGGCTGACGCCGGGCCGCCGAAGATCGCGATGGTGAGCAGCGACAAGATCAACAGGCCCGCCGCCGGGGCGGCACGCGAGAACTGTCTCGTTGAGTGTCGGTCGGTAGGTCTGGAGTGCCGCATCGCTTGGGCGCGGATCGTTCCGTCTGCGTTGAGATTCACTTTGGTCACCCTTCCTGAACAAGCACCGCGATCACGCGCGCGCGAGGCGAACGCCAAACCGGCCAACGTGTCACGGCGCGTCAACGAACAACGAGGCGTGCATACGTGGGCCACCAAGCGCGGGTTCGACGAGCGCGGCAGGCTTTACCGAACCTAGAGACAACGTCGGTTGCGGGCGTCCGACGACGGTCAACTGTCGCTTGATATATGTCGGTGCGCGCAGGCGTCCTTGTCAGTGCGGGTCCGCGAACTCGGCGAGTTTCGACCACCACGGCCAACGGGCTTCGAGGTAATAATCCAGGCTGTTTCGGCTCGGACCGAAACATGCGGTGACCGCAATAAGCATCGCGAAGGCCACTGCATAGATGATTGCGGTGCCGATGTCGGTGGAACCGGAATGGTAGGGACCGCCGAAACCTTCCGCTACCGACCAGATCAACAAACTGAACGCGGCACCTACGAGATAGGTGAGTTTGCGGGCGAACCCGGCGATCAGCGCCACCGCAAGCGTGGTTTCGGTCATTGCGATCAGGTACGCCCATCCTGTCGGGTGCACCGATTGCAAGTGGTACCAGAAATGAAACCACGGATGTAACCAACCCGGTTGGCCGTCCCCGGCACTCTTCACGGCGTCGAGATACCCGGCACGAAAGCCTGGCATCCACTTCAACGTGGCGTCGATCGCCCAGATCACACCGAACGCAACCCGAAGAACGTCCAGCCCCCACGGCAACGGTCGCGCGCGAGGGGCACGCACGGCGTTCGGGTGCATCATCGTCATCGACATGGCTTCCTCCACAAAGACGCGAACCACAGACGTTTCGAGGCGCACGTGCGCACGCGCCCACCGGCAAAGAACAACGGATCAGTCTGCGCGTGTCGTTCAAGAGACGCTGGTTCGCCGGAACAACCGGCGGGACTACGAACCGGCCCTTGTGTGAGTTCGACGTTGACGCAACATTCACCGAAACGAACTGAGCGAACGCACCAGGTCAACAACGCACGTCCGCACGCGCGCCTCACCGAATAGAGCAGCAAGTTCAACGCTCGCGCTAGGGCCGCGTCCCGATTGTCAACGCGGCCGCGACCGACTCCGGGTCGTCGACAGTGAAGACCAGCCGAGCGAACTCAGCGTTGCGGCACTCGATCACCACCCCGGGCCGGTGCCCGTAGACGGCGGCGAAGTCGCGACCGAACTGACCGCGCCGTACACCCAAGGCGATGACGCCGGGCCAACCAGTCCCTGGCGCGCGTATCCCCCGCAGTTCGCTCCAGGGATCGTCAACAACGCGAGCGCCGGTGAGCGCAGCTCGTGGCACGCGTACGTCGCCACGGAACGTGCCGAGTTTCTCCCACGCGCCGAGCTTGATGACAACCGCATCGCCCTCTACGTGTACTTCGGCCATCGCCGTTTCGCTCCCCGCAACAGAATGCTCGACGGTAACCGTAGAACTGTCTCGTGACCGAAGGTCGCATCCCCACGCCGTGTCATCGGCATATTGCAGCTATGCGCGATTGGCTCGAAGATTGTCGCGTAACGCTGCAAGGACCGGTTCGACGACAACGAGATCGAGCCCTAACCAGGCGCACGCGTCTGCTGGTTCGGCGAACACCATCGAGCGCATCCCTCGCACCGAGACCTCACGCTCTATGAAGCGGCGCGCTTTGTTCCACGCGCCGTTCGGGACGATCGCCAAACGCATGTCGGCAAGTCGTTCCGCTTGACGGTTCCAGCGAAGACCCATGTCTTCGATCACGTCATCGTCGATACTGGGCGCACCGCCGGCGGTACGCAGATCAGCGAGCATCAACCCACCGGGCGGAAACGCCGGGTCGGAGAACATCCGGTCGTACTGCGCGTGCCACTCCTCGGGCTTCACGTCACCATCCCACACCACGAACGCGCATCCGAGCGTGTCATCAAGGCGATACGCGATACCCACGGAGCGAAGCGTTGCACCCGCACGTTTCGCGCGTCCAAAACGAAGCCCGGAGCGCGTTCCATCCCGTCCTCAGCGAGTGTGCCAGCCTCCCGGGAACGTAGAAAACGCGACGACGCCTCCCACACGGGCAGGGGTGTCGGGAGGCGTCGTCAGCGAGAGACACCGAACTTCGGCGGTCGGTGCGTCCCATGAGTGAAGCTAATGAGCGCCTCGAACGAAATGGCGTGCAGGGCAGGTGATCTCAACGGGTTCTTCACGAATCGTTCGGACAAACGCCCGCATCTGTCGAGCGACCACGTACTGAGTGTCGTGCGTTCCGCGACACTCTCGAAGCCGGTGACGTAACTGTGCGTCACGGTTGACGCGAGGGAGTTCGTGATGGGTGACAAGTCCCAAAGAAAGACAACGCTAAGAAGCCTGCGAAGTCGTTGAAGGAGAAACGCTCCGACAAGCATGCCAAGCGAGATGAGAAACGGTCGGGGTCCGGTTCTTGATCCGACCGACGGTGCCCGGACGCAAGTAGGCGAGACTCCCTGAAACACCGGCAGGTGAATGACGACCTCCGCAAGTCGGAACGTGCCGGACGCGTTGCCTCTGACTGTTTCGAATCCTCACCGAGGCCGAACACGATGTGGGGTGCAAACATGAGCGCACACGTCCGACGCGTCCGGCTGGCGCCTACACTCAACCGCTCATCCAGATGACCCGAGGCACCTCGGCCGACGACGGTCTCCCAACCGACTCAACGAGCACGGTGGGAATGCGAGGAACGATGAGGAGACAACCATGGTTCACGGCTGGACGCGCGTGTGCCCCGAGTGCCGCAACAGCGACGGCGCGAAGGTCAACCGCATCGCGCTCCACCCGACGTTCCAGTGCGAATGCGGCTACGTCTGGGACGGCTCCCGTGCAAAGTTCGTCGGGCCATGGAGCGTGCCGCCCAGCGCGACCACCGACGAACGACGCTCGCTGGCGGAGTTGATCGTCAAAGCGGTGATCGCTGTGCGACGAAGAGACCACAACACGGACTGATAAGAGCGAACACGTGGACGCCGCGAGCTGCCTTCGAGCGCGTCCGTTGGTGAACTCAGAGAGTCCGCTACGTTGTGAAATAACAGTCGAGGACGCCTCGGCAAGGCTTACATGCCGAGGCGTTCGATCCGCTGGTTCCTCGCCTCGATGAACTCCATTGAAAGCCGTCGATACTCTCGGTACGTGTCGACGGTCTGCGGCACAGACGGTGGCCGGAAGTCGTCGAACGGCATGAAGAACCGCACAGCGTCGTCATTGACGAGGTCCTCAAGCATGAAGAACTCCACGTAGCCGCGAAAGTCCCCGAACAAGGTGAAGAAGTCGCCGTAGCGAGAGAGCGTCGCAGCGAGCGGACTTGCCTGGCCGAGGTAGTGGCGTCGAATGGACTCAAGTGTGAGATCGAACCTGTCGGCAATGGATCGCGTACAGCCACGCGCACCGTTGATGGTCATCTTTCCGTCGACCTTGTTCGCCGGGAAGATCATCATGCCGCCGATCGTGTAACTGAGTGTCATGAATGCGTTGTTGTCGCGCTCGGACACCTGTTCCGTAATCGGCTTCAGCGCGCGCCACCTAGTGAATGTCTGCATCACCGCATCGCTCGACAGGAAGAACTGGCCTATCTCGGAGTTGTGATGCAGGTACACGCCGGGGGTCATATCCGACAGGTCAAGAGTCGCTCCGCTCGGGAGTTGCTTGCTCCATAAAAGCTTGTGGTATCGGCGCAACGTCGGGCTGTTCGTATCGGGGTCTTTGCCGCGAGCGTCTGTCCGGAAGTCGAACGCGATGTCGTTGATCGTCATGCTCACGCCCTCCGACTCGTGGCGGTGCGACACGCCGCCAGCGTACACCGACGACACTGACACGAGCCGGACGGGCGGGCGATCCGATCCGACGTCTTGGCGGCTAAGACCGTGAGAGCGAGGTCGCGAGCCTCGATGGAGTCGGTGGCCGCGTCTTTGATCGCGACCATGCCCGCGTAGAGGGGTCGCGCGCTCCGCGCTGAGCAATCAGGCGCCACGCCTTGACGTCGCCAACGAAGTCCTCGATCGGCGGCCAGCCGCTGGTGATGTGGTCGTCGACTCTCCCTGACCTGACGAGTCGAGGCCAGAACGCTCCAAGCCGACCGCTGCCGGTCAACTCATGCAGCAGGCGTTGCAGCTCGCGTTTGAATTTTTCCCGGTCGAGTTCCGTCGGCTCCGCTGGACAATTCATCGCACCCTCTAAATGCCGCTCTTCATCATCGCAAGGTATGCACACGAGAATGGAGGTGTCCAGTGGAACGGTTGTTCTATAAACCCGCCGAGGCGGCGCGCCTGCTGTCAATCGGCCGCACGTCGCGTATACGAAGCCATCCAAACCGGAGAGCTGCGCAGCTTCAAGCGGAACGGCTCGCGCCTGATCTCCGCGAGCGCGCTTGAAGAGTTCGCAGCCAAGCTCGAAGCGTCGGGCAAGACGGCCGAGGAACCAGCATGAACGCGCTGCTCGACGAACCGCTCGTGGCGTGGCGGCCATCGCCGATGTACGGCGTCGGTCTGTTCGAGCGGCACGCGGAACTGCTGCGCGCATCGGCGATCTCGCCCGAGGTCGCGCGCGAGCGCGGGTACGTGAGCATCGACGAAGTACGAGCGGCCGTACCAGAGCGTGACCGCGTCGACGTGGATCCGCGCTGTCCGGCCCGTCTCAGGAGTGCACACCTGGCGCGTGTATTGCCTCGACGGCCGTGTTCTGTATATGCGGGCGGCGGCGCACGCCGAGGACGCGGTATGACCGCGCAAGAACCGATCGACGCGCCGGTAGACGAGGCTGCATGCCGCACATATCTCGAACACCTCTACAGCGCCGGTTGCCCCGACAAATCGTTCGTGACGGTGTCGTGGAAGACGCCAGAACGAAAGGAGCCGTGGTCGTATCAGTTCCGCTCCGATGACCTTGACGGCGCTGCCGCCAAACTCGTTGACAAAGCACGCCGGTCCGACACATGGCTGAATGTGGGTCTCCGTCGCGATCTCGGGCGGTGCGGCAAGCGCGGCGACGAGAAAGATGTGGTCGCGATGCCGGGCGTGTTTCTCGACGTCGACATTGCCGGGCCAGCACACAAGGGGTCGAAGTATCCGCCCGACGAGGATGCCGCACTCAAGATCGTCAAGGCCATGCCGTTGGCGCCGACCTTCGTATTACGGAGCGGCCACGGCTATGTCGTCGGCTGGCTGTTCGAACACGTTGAGCCGACGACCAAAGACGTGAAGACGTTGTCGGACCGATGGAACAAGCTGCGCCATCGCGATCGCCAAAGAGCACGGATACACGCTCGACAACGTCGGTGACGTGCCGCGCATGTTGCGGGCGCCGGGCACTGTCAACCACAAGATCAACGGTCATCCGGTACCAGTCACGCTGCAAGACGCGGTGTGGGAGCAGCGCTACAGCGTCAACGAGATGCTCGACGCGTTGCCACCGGTCTCGGGACACGAGCACGAGCACGCGCAGTCGGGATACCAGCAACGCCGGACGCAGCTCAACGAGTGGCATCCCGCCGTGGCGCGTGCGTACATCGCTGCGCTCGACACGTTCGAAGATCCGAACCGCGGGTCACGACACGAGGCCGCGCAGAGCGCAGTGGCCGCGCTCGTCTATCACGAGGCTCGGCACCGGCCCGGCGCTGGTGATGCGCTTGACCGCTTACGAGTGCAAGTATGCGACGTTGTTCGTGACAACCGGCGACCGCATCCCGCCGGACGAAGCGCCAATGGAGTTTGACGACATGGTCGCCTGGGCGCGCGAACAAGAGGAGGCGCGTCCGGCCGACGATGCCCAACAGCCGGGAACAACGCTTCCGCGCGATCCGGACCGGCCGTGCGGAGTTGTGCGACGAGATCGAAGCGGTGCTCGACCGGTACGACCGGCCGCGTCACGCCGAACCGGCGAGGGCCGAGCGATGAGCCCCGACGAGCACGGCGTCGACGAACAGCAACCTGAGCCGACAAACGCCGACAACGAACTCGCACCCGTTGTCGATCGCATGTGGACGGATCCGAATGTGGAACCACTGGCCGACGCGCTCGACGATGTCGCTGCCGCGCTTCGTCGTTACGTGGTGTTCCCGTGCGACGAGGCACTCGACACGGTCGCATTGTGGGTGGCGGCCACGCATGCACAGCCGGTCTGGCAGCACGCGACGCGCCTGGTGATCAAGTCGCCCGAGAAACGCTGCGGGAAGTCTCGGCTGCTCGACCTGGTCGAGGCGCTCTCGTATGCATCATTGATCACGGTGAACGCGAGCGTCAGCGCGATCTTCCGTTCGATCCGAGACGAGGAACCGCCGACGCTGATCGTCGACGAGGCCGACGCGATCTGGAAGCGGCGCGGCGACGAGAGCGTCGAAGAGCTGCGCGGCCTGTTCAACGCTGGGTTCCAACGGAACCGTCCCGCCTTGCGCTGCGTTGGCCCACAACAAACACCGACCGAGTTCCCGACGTTCGCGATGGTCGCGTTCGCCGCGATCGGTGACGTCGTGCCTGACACCATCACCGACCGGGCCGCGACGATTTCGTTGCGGCGGCGACTGCCGCACGAGCAGATCAGCCCGTTCCGGCACCGTCGCGATGGCCTCGTCGTGCGTGGCATCGGCCGCGAGTTGCATGCCGCGGTCCGCGTCGCTCTCGCCGACCTCGAATACGCCGAGCCGGTCATGCCGATCGGTATCGAGGACCGGGCCGCGGATCTTTGGGAACCGTTGCTCGCGGTCGCGGACGCCGCGGGCGGAGAATGGTCGACCCGTGCTCGGCAGGCCGCGGTCGCGTTGACGGACGACGCGGACGACGCCGCGCGCCAGAACCAGCTGCTTGCAGACTTTCGCGACGTCTTCGACGCGGCGCAGAAATCGGTGCTCTCGACCGACGACGTGCTGGCAGCCCTTCGTCGCATCGACGAAGCACCCTGGGGGAAGTTCGAACTGTCAGCGGCTGATCTGGCGTTTCGGCTCCGGCCGTATGGGGTGGGGCCGAAGCAGGTCCGTCCCGACGGCCGTCGGCAAGTTCGCGGCTACGCCCGCGCCGATCTGGAAGAGACCTTCGCTCGATACCTACGTCCCGTCACCACACGTCACCATGTCACACATGCAGGTCGGAGCCCCGACGGCAGTGACGCTGGTGACATCCCAGCCGTCACCACCGTCACCACGCCCACCCCGGTGACCAGCGATTGTGACGAGGTGACGGCCGGTGACGCCCTGGACGACCAGCCGTGCGACGACCTTGGGATCGACTTGTGATGTGCCGCAAGGACGTACAGCAGTTCGTTCGCACGGCAAAACGACAGGCGTGACGGTGACCGCCACCGCGGGCGGCCAGATGCAACCGGTGATCGTGGCGAGGCGCACGCTTGCCGGAGCGAAAGAACGCAACGTGCTTCACCTCCGCACCTCAACGCTCATTTCTGTGCCAGAACCCGACGAACCCGACGACAGTCACAGTGACCGCGACGAATTGCGGTGGATGTAGCCAAAAGCAAGCGAGGGACTCCCGCCTCGTCGGGAATGTCGGGTCTCACACAAGGTTCCGCACGCTCAGCACTTACCACGGGATGGAGCAGCCGGCTCTGCTCACACACGAGCTGGACGGCAACATCATCGCCACCACGGACGTGACCGTCGACTACCCGCCGGCTGACCAGCGCCACAAGCGATGACGGCAAACAAGATGATGACGACGATATAAAGCAGAAAGATTCTGCTTTTATCGTGTGCGCAACATCTCAGGTCCTATCGCGAGGAAAAAGATACGAAATTGCGTCTGGCAGCTCGTTGATTACACACGTTGGAATCAGGTAGGTGGGCCTGCACGCAAAGGGCCGAGAGGCCAATACCGGTGAAGTAGCTGGTAACAGGGGCGAAGCTACAACCCCAAAAAGCGGAGCCTGAACGATGAGGTGTTCATGGCTGACAGAACCGTAACAGCGATGAATGCCTGTATTTCTCTCACGCCGCCAGGTTGGCTTCTGTACATGTCAATGCGGGAGTCGCACACGCAATCCATGGGACAGAGAACGCCGGAAGCGACATTAGTGAAGTAAAGAAATTTGTTGATTCTGAATCAATAACTCGCGAAGGAAATCGGACAAATACTACAAGGGATCTAACGGTAGCGGTACGATGATGATGACAGAGTCATCTGACGGCGGCATCTTCGCTTTCGGCCGCGTTCCCTGCGGCGGCAGCTCGCGCGAGTCCGCCGTTCTGGCCGATCACCTCGGTAGTTGTCACGCCGAAGCTGTGCAACTTTTCGTCGGTTGTATTTCTGTTCCGTGGGACGCCACCACATCGCAAAGAAAGTTCTGAAACTTTCGTCAGTTGTATTCGGGCGAACACATCTCCAACAAGCACACCATGCGAGATGCAGTAGTCGCGATCCGCAGCGGGGGCATCTTCACCCTTCGGCAACGTTTCCCTTTCGCGGCGGAGTCGCGCCAGTCCGCCGTTCTGGCCGATCACTTTGGTGGTTGTCACGCCGTGAAGCCCACCGACGTTCTCTCACCGACGTTCTCTTGCCTGGGACGCCATCCCGTTGCAAGTAAAGCTGTGCAACTTTTCGTCGGTTGTATTTCTGTTCCGTGGGACGCCACCACATCGCAAAGAAAGTTCTGAAACTTTCGTCAGTTGTATTCGGGCGAACACATCTCCAACAAGCACACCATGCGAGATGCAGTAGTCGCGATCCGCAGCGGGTTGAGAGTCTTCGCGTGCCCCTCGAAACTCGGTGAGCCGTTGGACCGGGGCACCGAGGAGCGACAACGCGCCGGCGCCGCTCGGACGTGCCGCCTGCGCGCGAGCTTCGCGCCTACCCCCGAACGGCACTTCGGGGACACGGCGGCCTCGCCCGATCGGGGCGCGACAGAGCACCGATATGCCTCGGTCGCGGCGGGAACCGGGAGTCAATGGGGGGGTCGACGGTTCACACTCCGCGAACACGATCTCGCGACCGGGCAAGCAGAAACAAGCCTCCGGCGCTGACGTGACGCGGCCAACGAGACCGGTCGGTCGTCCTGACGCTTCGTCGTCAGCGAGGGTGCCGAATCGCGGTCGGGACACTAAGAGAGCGCGGCGCCGGAAAGCGCGGAGACACGACGGACACCGAGCGGAGACTGCACCAAGATGCAACCGCGGGAACAGACCGGAACACGGACGCACCCGGCATGGCGCGCGCGAAGTATCACGAGAGAGCCCTGGTTACGGCGCTCGCGGGCGTGAGCGTCGATACGCTCCGATGTTGGTCGAATCGGCAGGAGGAACGCATGCCCATCATCGTGGTTGCTCGTTTGCGACTCAGGGATCCGTCGTTGCTGGATGATTTCTTCACTCGTGCGAGCGGGGTGATCGAGCTGGCGCAGAAGATGGATGGCAACTTGGGTGTCGATGCCTTGGCCGAAGGAGAGGAGGTGTGGTGGGACAAGACCGCGTGGCAGGGGCGAGCACAGATCGAATCCTTCATGAACACCGAGCCGCACCTCAGCACGATCCAACTCGTCGACCACCTGTGTTCTGAGGCGAGTTTCGTGGACTGGGAACAAGACAGTGGGGAACTCCCCGACTGGCAGACGTGTTGGCGCCGTTTGGTAGCCGACGGTCGATCAGCAACCCTCACGCACCCGACACCAGCAAACGAAACGAGGGCGTTCCCGGCTCCGCCCGAACCAGCTGCCGGGAAGGGCTGATTGCGCCGACGGGCCGAGCCGGTCTTCAGGTTGTTGGGTTTTGCCGAGCCGTGACTCTCCGTCGGTCGCTGCTGGGGCGGCGCGTGCATTGTCGGCCTTTGCGGGAGCAATATGCGGCGGGAATGCCTCAAGGGTGGGGCATTCCCTTTGGGGAGGGCGTTATGAGTCGCACCTCGAGTGACGTGCAAGTCGAGACGCCCCCCGGGCACCGCACCAAGATCGTGACCGGTGGCGTCGCGTGGATCTTGTCCACGGTGGTGTTTTTCGGCGCGCAGCTGTTCGCCGCCGCGGCGTGGCATCACCCTACGTATAGCTGGACGGGGAACTACATCAGTGATCTCGGCAACACGAAGTGTGCCTTGTTCGCAGTGCCGCACGGTCCGAAGGCTTTTGTCTGTTCGCCACGTCATACGCAGATGAACATCGGATTCGTCGTGAACGGTTTGCTCTTCCTCGTCGGTGCAGTGTTGTTGCGGTTCGCGTGGCCTCCGGTGGGCCACTCCCGAGTGGCCGTCGTCTTGTTCATCATTGCCGGGGTCGGCAAGGTCATCGTCGGATTGGTTCCCGAGAACACGCGGATCGGCCTGCACCTGGTCGGCGCGCTGAACATCCCGATCGTGTGTGTCGCCGTCATCTTTCTCAGCGTGGCGCTCTGGCCGAGCCACCGCGACCCTCGCGGCGGTGAGCATGGCGCTCGCAGTGATCGGCCTGATCGGAACGATCCTGTCATCGGCCGGGCAGTTCGGTAGCGACTCGCTCTATCTGGGACTCGGCGTGGGCGGCATGGAGCGGGTGTCTGATTACCCGATGAGCCTGTGGACCCTCTTGATGGGTTGCATTGTTGTCGCCTCACCACAGATGTTGCGGGCATGACACCGTGCGTATGCCGCGCAACCTCCCGGGATGTGCGAGCCGTAACAGAAGACGCAGTCGAAAGAGATCGTGAGGAGCAGGAATGCCAGTAGTCGTCGTGACCCGCCTCCGATTGCAAGATCCGTCAGACCTCGACCCGTTCTTCGCGGCCGCTGTCGCGCTCGTCGAACAAGCCAAGGGTTCGAGCGGCATCCTGGGCACCGACGCGCTCGCCGAGGCAAACAACACGTGGTGGTCTTGCACCGCGTGGGACAGCTACGACTCGATGGGTTCGTTCGTCAACACAGATCCGCACAAGAGCACCATGTCGCGCCTCGACGATTGGTGCAGCGAGGCAAGCTTCGTGGACTGGGAGCAAACGAGCGCAACCCTGCCAGGCTGGCGGGAGAGCTACCGGCGGATCGTTGCCGACGGAACGTCAGCGGAACTTCACGCGCACGACCGAAGCCAACGCATCACGGCAGTTTCCCCCTCCCGTCGAGAGCCCGAGCTCGTGACGACCGCGTCGCCGCAGCCCTACGACTCCGAGGGTGTCGTGACGAAACCAAGCTCCCGTTCGGTCGAAGCAACGGTCGCCCGCATCGAGCGAATCATCGAGGACAAGGGACTCACGCTGTTTGCGGTCATCGATCACAGCGGTGCCGCGGAGCGGGTCGGGCTCACCATGCCGGACACGAAGCTCGTCATTTTCGGAAGTCCGGCGGCCGGGACACCCGTCATGGTCGCGAGACCGCTCGCGGCGCTTGACCTGCCGCTCAAGCTCCTCGTGTTCGAAGACAACGCGGGATCCGTATACGTGAGCTTCAACTCGCCGTCGTTTCTCGGCGAACGCCATCATCTCTCCGAAGCAATGCAAGACGCGCTTCGAGCCAATCGAAGCGATCAGCACCGCGGCCGTTACCCCCTGAGCAATAGGCGGCTGGTCACGTCTCCCCGAGAGATTGCACGGCGCCCGTCTCGAGCGTGCCGTAATGGCGGCGAAGAACGACGCGCCAGATTACGAGCGTCAGCCAGAACAGTTCGGCCGCGTGGGGCTGAGCGAATGCGATCGGGATCGATGCGACGAACACGATCGGTGGGGCGAGGCCGCGCCAGAGTTGGTGGCGAATGAAGATGGTGGGAGTTTCTTGTGCGATAAGTCGGTGCTTGTGTGTTGCGTAGGCCCACAGGCACGAGATCAGAGCGCCGAGGATTCCCACTGTCGCGGCATAGAACACGACCGCCGCGGTCGTCCCGCCAAAGTCGCCAAGTACAGATGTAGGAAATGGCACGAACGCAACGACTGCGAGCGCTGCAAGATTCAACGCGAGCAGCGTCGAATCCAGGCGCCGGATGTAACGGAACATCCGATGATGCGCGAGCCAATAGAGCGCGATGACGGCAAAGCTCAACGCGTAGCTGTAGATCGACGGAACCTCACTCCGGAGCGCGTGCGCCACCGTGGCGTCGCTCGTGTTCGCGGGCAGGCGCAGCGTCAGCACCAAGACGGTCATCGCGATCGCAAAAACCGCGTCGCTGAAGAACACGACCCGGTCGAGGTCGCGAGCCGCTCCCGCGTCTCCCCGACCACTCGCTGCTTGTCCAGCGAGGTCCGACATGCGCGCACTCTACGAACGAAGCCCGGCGCACTCAACCGACGACGACAGACGGCACGTTGCAACGACGACGCCCACGACGGGATCCGCGAACGCTGCCGCAACAACGCAACTCAGTCTGGCGGTCACTCGAATGTGCGGGCCGGGCTTACGTACTAGCGCACTGACGCGAACGCGGCTCGCACTTCTTCGGTGAAGAGTTGTGGTTCTTCCCAGGCGGCGAAGTGTCCGCCCTTCGGCGCCTTGTTGAAGTAGACGACGTTCGGGTAGAAGGTCTCGACCCAGGTGCGCGGTGCACGAACGATTTCGCCGGGGAACTGCGTGAAGCCGACCGGGATCGTGACCGGCGGCGGCGTCTGACCGGACGCAGCTGCCTTGGCCTTGGGCCTGGGCGCTCTCCCAATACGACCGGGCTGCCGATGTGCCGGTGCCCGTCAGCCAATACAGCGTGATGTTGTCGAGGATGTGATCGCGGGTGAGGTTGCCGGAAGGTTCCTTGTCGACGAACGCGTGCGTGATCTTCTCGTAGCTGTCGGTGTCGTGGTCGAGCATCCAGGCGGCGAGCGCGACCGGTGAATCGAGCAACGCGTAACCGATCGTCTGCGGGCGCGTGGCCTGCTCGAGGAAGTAGCCGAACCCGGTTGCCCTGAACGCGGCGCCCTCGCGCCGCGGCCGCCTTTTCCTCGTCGGTGTTCGTCGGGCGTGGGGCGGGACCCAGCCCGGGCGCGAGGAGGTTGGTGTGGATGGCAAGCAGCCCGGGCGGGGCCAGGCGACCCATCGCGTCGGTGATGGCCGCGCCGACGTCGCCGCCCTGGGCGACGTAACGCGTGTAGCCGAGCCGTTGCATGAGCACGGGCCACGCGGCGGCGGCGCGCCCGGCCCACCAACCGAGCTCGGTCGGCTCTCCCGAGAACCCGTAGCCGGGGATCGACGGCAGCACGAGGTGGAACGCGTCCTCGGTTCGTCCGCCGTGCTTGGTCGGGTCGGTGAGTGGACCAATCGTTTCCAACAACTCGATCACGGAGCCGGGCCACCCGTGCGTCATGATCAACGGGAGTGCGTTGTCGTGTGGCGACTGCACGTGAATGAAGTGGACGTCGACGCCGTCGATCTCGGTCAGGAACTGCGGCAGCGCGTTTAGCTTGGCTTCGCAGCGAGACCAGTCGTAGTCGTGCTCCCAATATCGGGCGAGTTCTTGCACCGTCGCGAGCTGCACACCCTGCGAACGGTCGTCGACCAGCTCCCGGTGAGGCCAGCGCGTGGCGGCAATGCGGCGGCGCAGCTCGGCGAGATCCTCGTCGGGAACGTTCACGCGAAACGGGCGGATGCTGTCGTCAGACACGGTGCGGCCTCCTGATTTCGAAGCCTGCCCATCGTGTGACACGAGGACGTCCTTTGAAACCCCTCGTGTCGGGTAGTTGTGCGAGTTTGACGATGGCGACACACGCAGACGTATTGAACGGGCCACCCGGCGTCCCCTAACGCTGGTTCGGCGACGCGTCATTGATCGTCCCTGAACGGCACTTCGGGGATACCTGTTCTCCCACGAGGCGCGAGGGTTCCAGGTTCGAGTCCCTCTCCGCCCACTCGCCTTCGTGCTCTGGGAGTATGGGGCGCTCGGATGTTGGCGGGTTTCGTGACACGTTCATCGCCGCGCAAACGCCAACCGCGTCGGACAGCACAGATGTTGCTGCGGGCGCCGCGCCACGATGCAGAATGGCGATTACGTAGGCTCACAACTCATGGGCGACGGTCGCCGAGTGGCTGTCTATTACGCCTGGAGCCGGCAGGCCGAGACGAGCGCCCCGCTCGGCGTTATCGAGAATCGCTTCCCGGCGCTTTTTGAAATGCGGCGGATTCTTTACCCGCGCTTCTCGGACCTCAGCGATCCTGCTCGCTATGACCAGGGCATCGGCGGACACCTAGATCACATTCAGCGCCAGAGCTTCGTCGCTTTCGCCGAACTCGCGGCAAGGCTCACCCAGGCGCGAGTCGTCGAGGTCGAACGGGCCGACAGCGACGGGACCGTCACTCCGATTACTCGCCGTACTTGAGGCCGGCGTAGACACGCTCGTCGTGGTCAGCCTCGACTCCCTCCGCACCGAGCAACAGGCGAGCGAAGACGAGACAGCCGCGCTCCGCGAGTTCCTGGAGGTGCCCGGGAATCTGTTGGTGGTCGCTCCGCATCACAACATCGGCGATGAGCCTGAGGCGGAGTTCCGCCACCACGGCGATCGCACCATCCCGCCGGAGCAACGTTTCGGGGGTTACGCGCGGTCAGTCCTCTCCGGACTCGGCGTGCCGGTAGAGAACCGATTCGGGCTTCGCGCCGCCGTCGGTTCCGATGGGCAACCGATCGCGATCGACGCGGAGCGCGCCATTGATCGGCTCGGCCTGCTCGAGGGCGTCGCGACCTTCAACCGTCACCCGCACCTGCCCCATCTGCAACGCGGGGACGAAGCGGTCGACAAACTCGACGTGCTGGCGCGTCAGCGCATTCAACCCGACGCGCCTGCGCACCCCTTCACTGCCGGAGGAGGGCTGACGTTCGACGCGCTGCTCCAATCGCGGCCGGAGGTCTTCGCGGGAGTTCTGCTCGTAAGCGACGCCACTCTGTTCACCTCCACTTGGGGCGGCGTGGAGCACCTGCGTCAGTTGTGGACGAACCTCCTCCTGAGGCATAAGCCCACGGAGGCATAAGCGACCCGCAAGGTGGTTCCGCGATAACGACGCGCCGACATTCGCGCAACCGCGTAACGGAAATCCTTACGCGTCGCTCTGCATGATGCAGTGTCTACAGGGGTACTCATCGACGCCGACGAGGCGACAGCATCGTGCTGCCTTTCGCTCCGAGAGGGGCATGGAACCCACGGTGACCGATCGAGTTCAAGACGCGTACGAATCCGAACCGGCCATGTTGCAGCGCGTGCTCGAGCAACTCTCGTTTGTAGCGCTTGCCGCCGATCACACCCGTTGGAGGGTGCGCGGCGCGGGCGATGAGGCGGTTCAAGCAGGCCTTAAGCGTGTCGCGATTTGCGCCCGCGAAGGCAGTGAAGCAGTCGCCGAAGCACTGCGCGTCCTTGAGGTGCCTCCCGACGCGCGCCCCGAAACCATCGCTCACGCCGTAACTAACCGCTATCTACGTAAAGGCTGGGTTTCGCCACGCGAAAGCCTTGAGCGCCTTCGCTCATACCTCGACACGGTCGAGACATGGCTGACCCGTAACCGAGACGACCTATTGCAACGAGAACACGAGGAACACACCCGCAACGCCCTCGACGACGCAATCTCGTCGATCGACGACGCCGCGCGCTTGATCCATCGAATCCCCGTCGCCTAGTCCTCCAGCGCAACGGCGAAGGATCGATGCCCGGCGCCGTTTAGGACGGTTCGCCGGTCGCCCAACGTGACGGAGGTCGCGGCGCCGTCAGGCATCACGACACGAAGACGGATCGGGGTCTTGCCTAACGCAACTGCGAGGTAGCCAGCGCCGGAGCCTCGCAGCCCATCCCAGGACCGGCCACAACTAAGGAGTGACGGTGGAGAAGTACTCAAGCCTCGACGCGGTTCACAACTTTTTCGAGCAGGTGTGGCAGTCCCCCCCGGTCTGGGACAACATTGACGACCTTGTCGTCGAGGACTTCGTCTTCATTTCTGGCGGCAGCACGATCGAAGGTCTCGAGACATTCAAGGCGTGGGCCGAGCACTTCATCGCAGCCATCGGGAACTGGAAGTTTGAGGTCGTCGACTCATTCGAAAAGTGCGATGGATCCCAGGTCGCCTCGAGCTGGCGGGTCACCGGCACAAACAACGGAGCCTTCGGCACAAAGCCTGACGGCAGTCCGATAGAGATGACCGGCTCCACAATCGCGGCCGTGCGCGACGGAATGCTGGTGTCCGCTCGGGTCGAGCGCAACGCCTTCGAGGTGTACGAGCGGTTGATGGCCCGTTGAACAGGCAGGCGCCGAGAGCTCCGGCGTCTAAGGCGGGGCGGCCCAAGCGTCACAGCCGGCCGAGAGTCCCCGCGCAGGGCCTGCGGCGTAAAAGAGTCGACACGAACATTGGGTGACGTGCCACGGGGCGCAGCACGCCCGAGCCAAGATCAGTGAGAGGTCATCCTCAACCATGTCGCATCATTTCGACACCGCGATCGCCAGGGAAGACCCGCGCCTCAACATAGGTGACTTCTATCTTTTCCGCGGCGAGTCGGGAACCACAGTCATGGCGATGACGGTAAACCCGAACGCAGGAACGAAGGCGCCGGATACCTTCCACGAGGAGGGTCTGTACGCGTTCCGTTTCGATCTGAACGATGACGCTCACGAGGAGATCACGTTCAAGGTTCGCTTCGGTGATGTAGGGCACGCCGACGGCGATCGGAGCGAAGGCCGGCACATACAGACTCTCGAAGTGCGTCGGGGCACCGGGAACGACGCCGCAAAGGGCACGGAAGGCGAGGACATCGCTTCGGGCACCACCGGCCGGATCATCGCAGGCGACGCGGGTGTGCGGATCTTTTCTGGTCTGGCCCCGGATCTGTTCGCGGCGAACCCGAAAGCTCAAGTTGCGTACCGCGCCGCCGTCGCGGCGGGGAAATTCGCACCGGAGGTGTTTCACGACAACGCGAACTACTTCCAAAACCGCAACGTGACGGCCATTGTGCTTGAGGTGCCCACCCAGTCGATCGGCGACCCGGGCGCGACCGTGCGCGCGTGGGTCACGGTGTCGCTGTGCGGCCACGCGCCCGAGGTGCAGGTGTCCCGCTGGGGCCTGCCGCTGATGACACACATCTTCATCACGGACGAGACAGCGAAGGACGAATACAACCGGTCCCATCCTTCGGTGGACGTGCCGCGTTTCTCGCAGATCGTCGCCGACGCCCTCCCGCCTTTCACCCAGTTGGCGGGCTCAACAGACGACCCGCCCGCGTACGCGCAGCGTGTAGTCGATCGGCTGTTCCCGACCACGTTGCCTTACGTGCTCGATTCGCCGGCCTCGTTCGGTTTCGCAGGCTTCAACGGACGCGCCCTGACCGACAACGTGGAGAACGTGATGCTCTCGCTGCAGGCCAACACTCCGATTAACCAGGGCGCGACCGTCCCTCGGACCAACCTGCTCGATGAGTTCCCCTATTTCAGCGCGCCGCACACCGATCCCATCGTCGACTGATCCAGCGTTGGCCTCCTGTGCCCAACCAACACCCACCAATTGAGATCACGGTGAGAAGAGATCACAACTCGGCTCACCGGCCCGGAACTGGAGGATCGAGATGAACACCCGCAACCCAGTGGAACGCCCGACCGCGGACGACAAGCTCATGAGCCGCGAAATCATCCGAGTCGAGCCGTACTCGACATACCTGGAGCGATGGAACGCGCCGGCCTCTGCGGTTGCACGCGGCGCGGGACTCGTATTCGTTTCCGGAATGCCGCCGTTTGACCCTGAGACTGGCGAGATCGTCGATGGTCCAATCGAGCAGCAGACAGAGCTCGTACTGGAGCAGATGAAGACCTGCCTAGAGACCGCGGGCAGCTCGATGGATCACATCTTGAAAGTCAACGTCTTCTGCTCAAGCGCCGACATGTTCCGAGCCTCCAACGAGGTGTACCGCCGCTACTTCCCGAGGGAGCTCCCCCCGCGCATCTTCGTAGTTGTTCCCGAGTGGACCGGACGATTCGATATCGAGGTCGACTGCGTCGCGCTCGCGTAGCCCTCACAACGGGCACAGCATCTGACTATCGGCGCGGTTGTGGCGTCGCGCCCGGTCCCGCCCTCTGCGGTTGGCCCGTTGGCCCATGCCGTCGCGCCCTGTCCGCGCCTTCGCCCCTCTTCTTGCTCTTGCTCCCTCTTGGTGTCAACAGGGATAGAGGGCCGTGAGGGACTCGAACCGGAACCTGTCATGAAACGCGCCAAGGTCCGAGCGCCCCATCCTCCCTGGGCACCGTTGCTTGTGACACCAGGGGAGAACCAGAACCGGGAGGCGCCGGGACACCGCGGACACGGACCGGGCGGCCAAACCGGAACGGCAACCGCAACCCGAACGGACCGCACAACACCCAGCCCACGGGAACACCAACCCGAGCGGCGTTGTCGAAGGGCACGCCTTGTCTGTTCGTTACACGCCAGCGCGCACGCAAAGGCCGAGAGTATGGACCGCGACGTCGCAAGGTGGACCGTGGTCCCGGGCTGCGCCGGCCCACTCTGGAGCCGCGTGCAGATCGCAGAATCTGTGTGAGGACCCTACGATTCGGTCGTTCCACCGCGGTTGTTCGGCCGGTTTGCAGGCGCGCCCGGAATATCAAGTAGCGAATCGAGTAGCGGAAGCAGTTCGACTACTTGCAACCCCGGACGCGGTTGACGAAAAAGGTCGTAGCGCTTCGGCGACTCCTCACGAAGTCGGGTTAGAAAATCGCGAAATGCGTTGAGAACGCTCGGTGCTTGCGTGTTGAGCCAGTCCGACCAACTGAAATCGCCTTTAGTCGCGACGGACTGTCGCACAACGCCGAGATGCGCGATCCGTCCATGAAGGTCGCCAACCTGAACTAGTTGATTGCTGATCTTCCAATCCCAGCCGTTCACGTAATCGCGGGCCATTACCTGATCGCTTTTCGGCTCCTCGGCAAGGAACTCGATAAGGCACCGGACGTGAAGGAGCGCGGCCTCAAGGATGCTCTCTGCCGTGAGCTTCTGTAGCTCGGGTGTGAGGAGCCAGCACCACCCATTGCTGAACTTGATGAAGTCGACGACCTTAAGCAACTCGTAGCGAATGTGCTCGATCATCTCGTCGAGGACTTCGGGCTGTTTGTGTTTGGTTCCCATTAGGAAGCAATCGTCGCGCAGGGAGCAGCGCAGAACGGCAGATATGGCGTCTCAGTGCTCGTCGGTGTGTCTTCGCGACAGCGCGATGTTTGGCTCGCCAGTCGCGGTACTCCTGCGACCTCACGACCGTGCGTAGAACCACGGCGAGAAACGCGACAACAATGACGCCGTCCAACCACATAATCGCGGCCCTCAGCTCTTGTCGGGGTCGTCCCAGGAGTGACTGCTGCCTTGTGCGGGCGTCATAAAGAGCATCGTGACGCCCGACGGCGCGTTGTTGTTGTGCCAGCAGTTGCGCGGCACGATCGCGACATCACCGGCATGCAACGTTCGCTTGTCCTCACCGGAAGGACGGCGAATGGTGAGTTCGGTTTCGCCGTCGAGGATATGGAGTAGCTCGTCGTCGACATGGTGCTCCCATGGCGGACGACCGACGAAGCTCGCGACGCCACACGTACAACCATGAAAGTCGAAATGGCCGATCGGACTCGGCGGTTCCTCAGTTGCATGCGCAAGGTCGATTCGGATCATCTTCGCAACAGCTGAGGCGTTCAACTCGAACACGTCCACAGGTGACCTCCGCTGATCACTCAGCGCATATTGCCCTGGTGGCGGATTGGATGCACGCTCTGCGGTGTGATTCGCAGCGTTGGGGTGCTGCCCGCGAGGCGGTCAGTCGCTTGGTTGGATTGGGGCGTTCGAATGCGCGCCACTTCGCCGCAGTGTGCTCACGGCGACGAAGACGAGGAGCAGCACAAATCCGATGACGTCGAAGACCAGCCCGAATGTCCCCGCGAAAGAGCCGAAGCCGACGAAGGCAACGGCCATGGCAGCGATCACGACCCAGAGCCATACGGTGCGTCGGCCTGTTCTGCTTGGAGTTGGGGAACCCGCGGCTGGTGCTTGAAGAGTGGTTTCGGGATTGTTCATTGCGTGACTCCGCGTCCTGATGTCCTCCGAAGATCAGCTTCATTGTCCGAGGCTCCGTCGGCTACCACTAGAGGCATTCGACTCTTAACGAGGCTGCCGTGCCTGATGCGCTGCGATCAAGCGTGCCGGGCGTCACCGAGGTTGGGCGCGAGGACCACGGCGTCTGGTGGGCGAGCGGATCACCTTGGGTGATCTCGCGCGCGCCGTGTCTCGCGTCCTCGATAAACCGACGCGTTGTAGTTCTGGCGCGGTGCGACCGTGGCTGTGGGCGTTGCGTTATTACCGCCTGCCGTGGCCGTGGTGGGCATGAACCGCGTTAGCGCCAACTCTCGCGGTGCCGCCCCTATAACACGCGCACAGATTGCCCGATCGGGATCGATATTTCGAGAGAGTAAGAGGTGTCGACGACGCGCTCGGAGCGTGTTCTACCGTTGCTGCTCGTGTCGAGCGACGGTGCGGCGATGCGATCGGAGCGCGGTCGAGGTCGTGCGGACTGTGCTCTCTCGGCTCGCGGCCGATGATCCGGTCGTTGAGGTCGGTCGGAAACTCCGCCGCTACGACGACCGCCCGTTCCCGTTTCCCGGCGACGTTCTCATCGAGGTTGCTGCGAGTGCCCTCGCCGTGGCGGGCGCGACACCGACGACACCGGTATCGCTCGAGGATGCGACCGAGCGATACCTTCCCGAGTGGCCGGTGCGGGGCAAGACCGGTCGTCAAAAGCATCGCGGTCGGCAATGAACGCCGCGATCAGTGCGCACGCCGGCGTGGTCGTCAACTATGACGAGATCGCCGGTTGGTGGCGGGTGCAGGACTTCACCTTTCACGCCTTCGAGACAGCCGTCGTGCTGATCCGGCGTCGCCGCACAACACACGGGACGGTCGATCACATCGGTGTGCGACGAAATCGCGAACCGGCTCGGCGTGAAACTCGACGACCCTGACCATCGCGAACTTCCATAACAGCGCGAGAACGGGCAATCTGTGCGCCATGGGGTTGGCTTACTCAACGGTTTCACTGCTCGATTCCGTGTGGCCGCGTGAACGCGGGCGGCTCGACGGACTCAACGATGCCGAGTACCTCTGGGAAGCAGTGCCGGGTTGTTGGTCAGTTCGTCGCCGTGGCGACAGCTGGGAGATCGAACGCGACGCTGCTCCGCCTGATCCCTCGCCAGTAACAACGATCGCCTGGCGTATGTGGCACATCGCGTCCGAATGCGTCGACGGATTCGCCCAACTCGCATTCCAGACGAAGGCGCTCGACCTTGGCGAACGGGAGTGGTACCCATCCGCATCGGTTGCGCTCACGGCGACCCACAAAGCGTGGGCGTCGTTCAGCGACTGTTACCGCGGCTTGGATGACGAAGCGATCGGTCGAGAACTCGGTCCGGCATTCGGCCCGTTCGCGGTCGAGCAACCGAGCCGATCTACTTCTGCATGTCGCGGACGAAGTGATTCATCACGGTGCGGAGATCGCGCTGCTACGCGACCTGTACGTCGCTCGCGACGGCTCACCGTTATAGGGAAACTCGCGACAGGCTCCGCGCGATATCTGCCGACCTGCTTTCCGAGTCGTGCCGAGCGTTGCGCACGGGATGCGCGCGTGTGTTGGCGGGGCGGTAGCGCCCGTTCTACGCTCCGCGGGATGCCGATGTTTCTCGATCGTCACGACCTGCCCGGCGTCTCTGCCGAGGAGTTGGCGGAAGCGCATCGGCAAGACCTTGCGGTCCAGGAGACTCATGACGTCCGCTTCCACACCTACTGGTTCGATCCAGAGAGCGGCTCGGTTTTCTGTCTCGCAGAGGGCCCAACCAAGGAAGCCGTCGACGCGGTGCATCGAGATGCTCACGGTCAACTGGCGAACATCGTGCTGGAACTCGACCCCAACGCTCCGCTCAACGCGTTCCTCGGGACAATGCCGCAGTTTCCGGCAGGTACCGCGTATACAGAATCGGCCGTTCGAGCGATCGTGTTCACCGACATCTGTGGATCGGTGGAGATGACACAGCAACTCGGAGATGACGGGCACATGCTGGTGCTCCGACAACACAACCACATTGTTCGTCGCGAGTTGGCGTCCACCGGCGGCCGTGAGGTCAAACACACCGGCGACGGCATCATGGCAGGCTCCGCTGACATCGAGCTACGTCACGACGGCGACCCGCAGCGTTGTGTCGACTGGTGGGGCGACTGCCTCTACCGCGGCATCGTTCGACTGTCACACGGCTGCGGTGTGCCCGGCAGCCTCCGTCGGGTCGAAGTACATCTGCACCTTCGTCGCCTGGCCGGAATCGTCGAACTGCACAGCCATCACCGAATGCAATACGAACTGCGTTCGCGCCGCCGGAAACGTGGCAGCCGTTCCGACGAGATCTCGCGCGACGGTTCCCCTCTGAACGACTTTGTACGCCGCCCGATTCGCGATGACATCCACGGCCCAGGTCCGCACCCGCGAGTCGTAATCCGGAACCGCAGCAAGGATGTCCTCGTAACGTCGGCGAACCGCGGGCGCGCCGATGCAGTCAAACGCCGGACTGCGCCATGCACGTCGGGATGAAACAGCGCTTCGTACGTCGCCATGTCGCCGTCCTGCGCTACTGACATCAACATCCGCCGCGAACCGATCTGCCCACGGCTTTGTGATGACCACGACACCCGCCCTCTAGATAGTGCTTCCGGACAGTCACCGAGGCTAACAACGCATGCTCTGAACGCGCGAGAACAGCTCCGCCGGCGCAACCGACTGAATCGCTCGGCGACCGGCACCGTTGCGCGAGCTGGTGGCTCTAACTCGGCGAGCGGCAACGGGTAGCTACGCTCGCGTTGTTCGCTGATGGCCAAGTCGATCGTTCGTGCCGTTCGCGGAACGAGCGGAATGACGGCGGGCTTGTTGCCTTTGCCGAGAATGCGGAGTGTTCGGTGTCCGTGTTCGAACGCCCAGTCTTGGATGTTGGTTGCGCAAGGTTCGGAGACGCGAAGGCCGTTGAGTCCGGGGAGGACGGCGAGCGCGGCGTGCGTGTGGTCGAAGCGTTCGGCTGTGAACAGGAACGTGACGAGCGCGGCTCGGTCCATGCCGGCGGAATCGTTCGGATACACGGTCGGGCGGCGAACGTATTGGGCCGGGTTTGCAGGGATGCGTCCATCGATGTGTGCGAATCGGAAGTAGCCGCACACGGTTGAGAGGCGACGGTCGATCGTTGACGCTGCAAGAGATCGGTTCTCGAGCGACGTGCGGTACAGCCCGCTCCGCATCGCGCGCAGCGC
This sequence comes from uncultured Actinomycetes bacterium, assembly GCA_963841195.1. GTDB lineage: Bacteria > Actinomycetota > Acidimicrobiia > IMCC26256 > PALSA-610 > CAWJBX01. The sequence continues at coordinate 34,892 of CAWJBX010000016.1, forward strand.
CGCTTCCCGTCGCTGATACGGACGATGACAGTGTCTGTGCCAAGTGTTGTGCAGTTCAATACTCCGTTTCCCCAAGTTTGCGCGGGTGAGCTAGGGAGTTCTTGTTCCGGCAGATCGCGCGAGCTGGACGTCCGACAGCGGCGGCCTCGGGAACAGCATCGTTGGTGGCTGCGGCCACCGGTCCGGCGGCTACGGAGTCCACCGTGGGCGATTCGCCAGTCAGCTGCGCGCCGACCTTCGTCGTCGGCGCCTCCCCGAACGTGGGGAGATCGGTAGCAAGTAGGGTCCCGCCGTACTCGCAGAAGGGGTTGTCGTATGACCAGGCCTTCAACAGTTCTCAGACAACGAACGACGAGCACGCGTCGGCTCGCGTCGGTTGTGTTGGTTCTCGTCGCGTTGTTGGGCTTGAGTGCGTGTTCGCAGTGGGGTTTCGTGTTGGCGGATCAGCCTTCGACGGCCAGTTACACACCGAACGCAAATAACTCGGCGAAGTCGTCAGGCGCGCCGACGACGATCACGCGCACCGCGGCCGGCACCTACACCGTGCAGTTCACCGGTCTGTCCTCGACCGGTGGCGTGGTGCATGTCACAGCGCGTTCGTCGTCGGATGCGATCTGCACCGTCACGAGTTGGGGTGCCGTGTCGGGTGGTGTCGACGCCGCAGTGAAGTGCTTCAACGCCGACGGTCTAGCAGCTGATACGGCCTTCGACGCGACGTTCGCTGCGCCGCAGCCGTCGTCGTTCGCTGCACGCGCAGCTGTGGGCACAGCAGGCGACCATTGGGATCGGCATGGCCTACCACCCTGACGCCGCGCACTCCTTCAACTCGACCGGCGCGGTGAACACGGTTTCGCACGTCGACGTTGGCAGTTACGGCGTCACGCTCCCCGGCTTGGGTTCGGGCAGCACCGGGAACGTGAAAGTGACGGCAAACGCGTCAACGGCAGTGGTGTGCAATCCAACGTCGCTGGGTCCCGACGGCAACGGCGCCATGGATATCCACGTGTTGTGCGTCAACGCGGCCGGGACCGCAGTCAACGCCGCGTTCACGTTGACGTGGACGACTCAGAACCTGCTCGGTGTCACGCGATCGTCCGCGCATGTCGCGTATTTCACCGCCGGTGGTGTGGCGTCGACGTACAACTCGACCGGCGGGACCAACAGTGTCGTCGAGAACGGCGCCGGGAAGTTCACGGTCACGTTCGGCGGCCTGGCCGGCGCGGGTGGCAACGTGCAAGCCCAGCTCCTGTTCGGCATCTCGGGAACAGCCGCACCCGGCAACTGCACCGTCGCATCCTGGAGCGCTGTCGGAGCCGACGAGGTCGCCGACATCCGTTGCTTCGACATGACCGCAACCCCCGCCAACCCGATCATCTTGCTCGCGCAGTTCGTTCGCTGACCGACCACGACGACACAGACAAGCTCGTCCGAGACAGACCAGCAGCGTCGCCCAACGGCCGTGCACGCGCGATCGTCATCGCTCCTCGAAATCGCGCGTTTCCGGAGCCATAAGGACGAGGCCGCGCGTCAACCGGAGACATCGCTTTGCGATCCACGACACAGTCGCACTCGGCAGATCCGTGAAGATCCGCTCAGCGACGTTTCGATCACGCGTCGCCGACCCCGGCGTTAGAGGACGTCCCTTCGCGCATTTCTGTGCTCGATTGGTCCCTCGCAATATCGCTGTCGATGGTGCAATCTGTGTGGGTCTGGTGAGTTCGGGGAGGTCGTCGTGTCCGAATACACCATCGATCGAGGGCGCGCGGTGCGGGAGCGAATGGATTTGCTTGCGAGTGCTCACGCCCCAGCAACTCTGCTCCTGTTGGACTTGGTCGGTGTTCCGGCCGGCGGGCGCTGCGTCGATCTCGGCTGCGGCGGCGGTCACGTCGCGATGGAACTCGCGTGGCGCGTCGGACCATCTGGGTCGGTCCTTGGTATCGACCTCGATGACGAACTCCTCGAACTTGCGCGCGGTGAGGCTTCCGACACAGCGACTTGGCAACGTGACGTTTCGATTCGGTCCCGTCGAACAATTCGCAGAAACGAACCTCGACCTCGCGTACGCGCGGATGCTCCTGTCGCACCTGACAGATCCACCTCGGATGCTCGCCCGCATGGCCGCGGCGGTGAAGCCCGGCGGCTATGTCATTGTCGAGGACGTCCACTTCGCCGGCTGTTTCACCGAACCCGCGTGCGCTGCGTACGACCGTTGGGTCGGCTGGTTCACGGAAGCCGTTCGCCGCACCGGCGGCGATCTCAACATCGGCGCTCGGCTCCCAGAACTCTTGCGCGGCGCGGGCCTGGACGACGTGGGAGTACGCATCGCACAACCCGCGTTCCTCGACGATCCGGCGAAACAGCTCCAACAGCTCTCGATGGAGAAGATCCGCAATGCCGTCCTCGCTGCAGGACTTGCGAGTCGCCGACGACTATGACCGTGCGCACGCCGAACTTGCGGACATTCACTGACGATCCCAACACCCTCGTCGCCTCCCCGCGAATGGTGCAAACCTGGGGTAGGCGCGCCTAGTTGTAGATCCCATCCACGTTTGTCAGTCGGGCCTCCTTGAGGCTTGGGGTGCTGACCACGGCACCCCAAGGAGACCCGATGAAGGTTCACGGGAACGCTCGTCTCTTGCCGCGCCAGCGGTTCGTGATGTGTGAGCACGTTCGACGCGAGGGATGGTCGATCCCCGAGGCGGCGGAGGCGTTCGGTGTGTGGGAACGGACGGTGTTTCGTTGGTTGGCCCGTTGGGACGCGGGCGAGTCGATGGAAGACCGATCTTCGGCTCCTCATCGCGTCGCGAATCGGCCGCCTGTTCGGCGGGTGAAAGTGATCGAGCGGCTGCGGCGGCTGCGTTGGACGAGCTCACGAATCGCGGCAGAGCTCGGTATGGCGACCTGCACCGTGTGCGCAGTGCTTGATCGGCTAGGTCTGAATCGTCGGTGGCGGTTGGGGCCATTGGAACCACCGAATCGGTATTGCCGACGTCATCCCGGCGATCTTGTGCACGTCGATACCAGACAGTGCGCCGCCGCTGGCTTCTACGAGTTTGTAGTTAACGGGTAACACAATGGGACCACCATCATGGATGACGGCGATGCGCCCGACGTTCGCAGCGCGCAGGCGCTGCGTGCATTCTTCGACGCTGAGCGTTTCAAGCCAGACGTCGGTCATGGTGAATCTCCCCTGCGGTGGCCGCGCCGTTGCGTGAACGAAGAATTGCGTGCAGTGCGATCACGAGATAGGGCCCAAGGTCCCGAGGTGACCCGATGATGTACTGCGGTTTGTGCCGTTCGGCCCTGGTCGCACCGCCACGCTGACCACCAGGATCGTCTCCATGGTTGTCGACCCAGGCGAAGCGATCTCTGTGGCGCAGTGCTGGTCGTTGTTGCACCAAGGCTGGTTCGGACACCTGAGCGTGTCCGTAAATGCACTACCTCTTGTCGTGCCCGTCGAATACTGCGTTCGTGGTGACGAAATCGCGAGCTGTCTCGGCCAGTGCGCGCTGCCTTCTGGCGCCCTGGACGCGGTCGTCGGGTTCGCGACCGAAACGCTCGACCCCGCAACGCGCGAGGGTTGGAGTGTCCAAGTCCAAGGCCGTAGTCGCAGGACTGAACGGTCTTCAACGTCGACCTGCGCGCAGCATGACCATGGTCAGGTCGCGTATCTGAGACCGCAGACCATCAACGGCCAATACCTGCGTCTCTGTCCCATCGGAGGCGGGCCCGTGACCCCCGCCCGCTGCTTGACGGTTTCCACGCGACACCCGTTCTATCGACACGCTTTCTTCGTCGATCTCCACGAAGTGTGAGGAGTGCCATGCAGACGATCAAGGAAGCGGCAACGACGTTCTTGGCGTGCAAGCGCATCGCTGTCACGGGCGTGTCGCGATCGCCAAAGGATCACGGCGCGGATACCGTCTTTAGGCGTCTGCGCGACCGCGGCTACGAAGTGTTCGCGATCAATCCCAACGCCACAGAGGTCGAGGGTGTGCAGAGTTATCGAGACCTGAAGAGCGTTCCTGGTGGCGTCGACGCCGTCGTGATCGCAACGCGGCCCGAGATCGCCGACGAAACGATGCGCGAATGCGCAGAGCTCGGCATCGTGCTCGTGTGGATGCATCGCGGGCCCGGCGCAGGAAGCGTGTCCGCGACCGCGACGGAATATGGCCGCAAACACGGGATCACCGTGATCGACGGTGGCTGCCCGTGCATGTTCGACCCGACCGCCGACTTCGGCCACAAGGTCATGCGCGTCTTCATGCGCAGTCACATTCCCAAATCCGTGTAGCCGCGATGGCATACCACGATTTCGGGGAGGGACTTTCGTCCCTGGCTGTGCGTGCCCGTGTGCATGAGACTCGCGTTCATGACCTTGCCGATGCGACCTGACGACTACGCGGTGCGGTTCAATATCGACACGCAGGCGGAGGCCCGCAATCGCCTCACGGCCGCTTTTCGTCTCTTCATCGCGGTACCGATCCTCATCGTGCTCGGCACCGTCAGCGGGGGGTCTGTCGCGGTGAACGGCAACAACCGCGGCGTCGTCGCCGCCGGAGGCGTCGTCGTGCTCGGTCCACTCCTGATGATCGTGTTCCGGCAAAAGTATCCACGATGGTGGTTCGACTGGAACGTTGCCCTGTTGCGCTTCACCAACCGCGTCGCTGCGTACATGCTCCTGTTCCGCGATGAATACCCCGCCACCGACGTCGACCAAGCCGTACACCTCGACATCGACTATCCCGACGTGCACAACGATCTCAACCGCTGGTTGCCGCTCGTGAAATGGCTGCTCGCGATTCCGCACTACATCGTGCTGTTCTTCCTTTCGATCGCCACCTTCTTTGTGGTCGTGTTCGCATGGTTCGCGATTCTGTTCGCGGGGAAGTACCCGTCCGGCCTCTACAACTTCGTCATCGGCGTCGTGCGCTGGCACAACCACGTTGTCGGATATGCGTTCGTTCTCGCCACCGACCAATACCCACCGTTCAGCCTCAGTGCCTGACCACAGCGATCGGCACCGCACTGCAACACGCCGGCGCAAATACCTGCGCCCTTGGTTTGTTGCCAGAGTGACGTCGTGACGACAGCCTCTACACCGCGCCTCCGGACAAACGCACGCTGAGCAGGTCGGCAAAGAAGGCGAAGAATCATGGGCTGTGATTTGGGTTCTACTCATCCTCATGATTTTGAGTGCCGCGTTGCTGCGTGTGCGGGATTCGGCGCATCGGTTCTTGGTGGATCGCACTCGACGCGATCGGTATTGCAATCATCGTGTTCGAAATGTCACGCGCCACGCCGGCACCCCTGTTATGTCCTTGCAGAGCCAAGTCGCGCGCTGCTGCGAAAGTAATTCGAGAGCCCGACTCGGAACGCGAGGACCTAATTAGGGCCGAAGGCCCGACGTTGCCTAGCACCACGGGCGCGGTCGCGGCCCGCAAGATACCTAGGGAACCGTTGTTCGAGCCTCCTCGCGGCCTTGGGTCCGTGCCGAGTCGTTTTGGCTTGACGACCATTCCTGACGACGATTCCTGACGACGACGCTCGCGTTGGGCATGCGCGGTTTGCACGGTTTGATCAGAAACCAAAGGTTGCCAGCGGCGTCGATGTGTTGCCTCGGTTCAGCGAGCGGAACCGGGATGGCACCGTCGGTGTGCGCGCGCCGGTTGCTGGCTCCTAGCCCAGTGTTGAGCGCGAACCGGGACCGAGCGCGCATCGCTTGTGCCCGGTTGGCGTGCACCACGAACCGAAGTCGCCGCCGGCTTCGGGTTGCTCAGCCCGGTGCTTGTCATTGCGACCGGAGAACAGTCCAGAATCGCAGACGGCTATCACCGCGTGTCGCTGGTGTACCGGCTCGATGCGTACGGCGAGGTCCCGCTGAAGCTCGCCCGCGCGTGATGTGGTCTTCGGCCTGCTCGGGTCCGGGCGACGCCGGATGATCTGACGTCAGCGCGGCGCGCGACCTAGTGCACGCCGCAATAGTCGCACGCGCCGCACACGTCGACACACCGTGTGGTTCGCCGATGTTCCCCGCGTCGCGGCCGGCGCACCCACCGGCCGTCGATGTCTCGATCGTTCGTGCAGCCTGAGGACGTGACCGTCAACGGTGTGGCACTGGCACCGGCGGCAACGTCGCGAAGGTCGGAAACGGTGGCGGCTCCGTCGTCGCGGTTGGAACCGGTGGTGTCGTTTCTGGTGACGGCGCATTCGAAGGCGAGCTCGAACACGCGGCAAGAACGAACAAGGCCGCGAACAACGCGAGCCCGCGCACTGCGATTCGTTGCGGCCGACCGGCCATGAACGGATGATGCGTTGCTCGCCTCGTGCACGCCGTTATCGCGTCCGAGAAGTGACACAGCCTTTACGCGAGCAGCACGAACGCTTCGACACCACGCTTGTCGTTGATCTGCGATCATCGGAGGCTGCCTCGCTTGCCCTGGCGAAACTCACACCCGAGCACCAAGCTCTGCGCATTGTGGTTAAGGAGTCGGGCCCGTGGAGTTGGACCGTCGCGTCACGGTTTTCGATGATGCCCAAGCAAGGACCACGCGTCGTCGTCACCGGCGAACACGTCGGTGCCCTGCCGGAGACCGGCCAACTCGTGCTCATTCGTGCCGGCGATCACGTCGTTCGCGCCACCGTCGATTTCTTGATGCGCTCCCAACAGCGAAAAGGCGGAAACGTCGTCGGCTACTCATGGGCGTTGGTGCTTCGAGACGTCGCACTTGTCGACGTGCCGGTCGGATCCGTCGTCACCTACGAGTTATCCGATCCACCGAGCGTGTGAAGAACTTGGACGAGGCGGTGCTGCCGACGGGCGAAACCACAACTCTCGATCTGGGCGCGCGCCTCGCGGACGCCCAAGTACGAGCACGCGCCCCACGTTCACGCATCGCTGCGCTTGTCCTTCGTAAGCGCGCGGCCTAGTGCAAACATGCGATTGAGGGGCCAGCAGCTCGGATCAGACTGGAAATCAGCATTCATGACATGCCCTGGCGCCGGCGTGGTTGGAGCAGCCTGTTCGTGTGAGGGAGCGAGAGTGCTGTTGAAAGTGCGTGGTGCAGCGTGCGAAGTGACGCGACCGGTGCGTGCGAAGCCGACGATGCGACGCGGGTGCGAGTACCTATTGGAACGCGCGCTTCGTGGTCGTAGGGTCCTCGGCGTCCAAGCGACCCACGGGGAGGAAATGCGATGGCTGGGAAAGTTCACTGGTTCAAGAGACGGGTCGAGCGCGCTTCGCGGCGCTGGTGGTTGCGGTGGGCGCGGTGTTGGTGCTCACTCCGGCGGTGAGTTACGCGGCGAGCGGGAAAACGTGTACCGGTGGATCGGTCGCCGGCGGCGCGTATTCGTCGCTGACGATCACCGGGTTTTGCAAGGTCGACGCGGGAGCCGTCAACGTGGCCGGGAACGTGACCGTCGCGCCGGGCGGCGAGTTGGTCGCCGCCTACGGCGGTAACGACATCCACATTGTTGGCAAAGTGACGGTCGCAACGAACGGTGTGCTGATACTCGGTTGCGAACCCCAAGCCTTCATCTGCTTCAACGATCCTGATCAAAAAGTCGGCACGCTGCGCACGCACGACAGCATCAGCGAAACGCTCTGGACCCAAGACGCGCTCGCGGTGATCGTGCACGCCACGCACATCGAAGACGACTCCAGGGTGTACGGCGGTGGAGGCGGAGTGACATGCGGCAGCTCGATCCCGAACCTGCCGGCGGTCGGCCCGGCCTACATCGACTTCGAAGACAACATCATCCAAGGGTTCTCGATCATCAAGGGTGTGCGGTCCTGCTGGGCGGGTTACATCCGCAACACAGTCGGCGTTGACGTCAAATACGAGAACAACGTTTTCGCCGACCCGGACGCGAGCGAACTGACCACCAACACGGTCGGCCGGAACATGATCTGTTTCGACAACTCGCCGCCAGTCCAGTTCGGTGACTCCCACGGCACGCCCAACATCGTCCACGGCAAAGCCGAAGGAGAATGCAGGAACGTCGTCGCGAAAGCAACCTGACGCGAACGAGAGCAAGGCGGCTCGCTGGCAACACCGCGTGCAGCACTCAACGCAAAGTACGCCGCGAAACCAGCGAGTCGCCCAGCTCGACGAACGATTCAACGCAAGTCGCGGAGGCCAAAAATCTGCCGTTCGGTGCTCGTCGACCTCGCTGCTCAGCCTGTTTGTGTCATGGCGGGCTTCGGGCGCGTGCTTGTGAGCCCGTGGCGTGTCGCCTGTTGGGTCGTAGCATTGTGACCCGGGTCGGCAGTGACTGTTCCGAAGTGCCGATCGCTGAAGACGAATAGGTGACACAGAGCCGGCGTTCGGGGACAGGGCACGGGGACCCGTTATGTGCGCGGTGTACACGCGCATCAATGCGCCACAGCAGGCGATCTTTGCGCGCGATGGTGGCTTCGGAGACATGACGGTTCTTTGTTGGCTGGAGGCGATGGTGGCTACTAGTCCGACTGTTGTGTATTTCCGCGGGACTCAGGCGCGTGGGCTCGAGATTCCGTTTTCCCGATATCACACAAGTTTTGGTGTTCGGGTGCTGATGGCTTCCCCGGCCGGGAGGATCGCCGCCGCGGATGCCGGATGCTTCGTTGCAGGCGTGGCACGTGTCGTGCTTGGAGACTTAGACGCGCTGGGCGTCGATGATTTCTGGGCCCTGGGTTGGTCGGGGGCGGAAAGTACGCGTTGGCTTGCGCGGCTGAAGCACCAACGTTCGTCCGGGGGGGCTTTGTGCATCGTGGCTCCGATGGATTCTCCCGATGCGGGCCTTCGATGCTTGTCGGCGCGCGTGTAGCGTGTGCGGTGCTTCGCGTCCTGTTCCTGGGGCGTCAGGTGCCTCAGGGGACGATCGATGATGTGCCTCGGGTCCGCACGGCCCTGGGGAGTCGATCCGAGCCAGATTGCTTTCTCGCATCGCGTTGTGGCTTGGCATGCACAAGGTGATCGGCAGGTACCCGCGCAGCCTTGGTGCGACATTCCGGCAGTCGAGGTGCGGGCGCGGAGTGGCCTGGATTACGAGATTCCTCTCGATGTGTGGCGAGACGCGCTCATGCTCGTTACACCGTCGTGATCGGCCATGCTGTGGGAGCGCCAGACGTTGCGCCTCCCTCGCACATGCCGACGAAGCGCGACCTTGATCAGTGGCCGACGTTCAGCGCCGATTCGCCCCTCAGGGTTCTCGTGAGCGCATGTATCACGGGCGCTTCATGTGGCGCGGACGGCAGTGCATACGGCGCGCCGTTTCCGCATACCGCGCAGCTGTTGGAACTTCCCAACGTTGTCGCGGTCCCGTTCTGTCCCGAGGACTTCGCGCTCGGGACACCGCGGCGAAATTCCCGATATTGATCGCGGCAATGGCTTCGATGTTCTCGACGGCAAAGCGCGCGGTGTTCACATCGACAGGCCGCGATTGCACACAAGAAATTGTTGCGGCCGCAGAGGCCATGCTTGCTGTTGCGCAACGTGAGCACGTGCGGCTCGCGTTGCTGATGGACATCAGCGCGGCGTGCGGATCTCAGGTCATTTACCTCGGTGATCGTCGCAGCGGCGTCTACCAACGAGGCCAGGGTGTATGCGCCGCGCTCCTCGCGGCACGGCGTCCCGATCGTGAGCCAACGCGACTTCAAGACACTCGCTGAAATCGTTTACAGGCTCGATCACGAGCGTCCGCCGCCAGGTGACGCTCGCGACCATCACGAATCCGATTGGTATCGGTCCTACTTCAGTGCACCGTAACTGCCGATCTCCGTTCGCGTTTCGCCTCGGTCAACCACGGGTGTACGAGTACGGCGACCAACGACTACCGTTTCGCGTCGTGATCAACGGCTTCCATGCGCTCATCTATTCGGATGATCCCACCGCGACGCGCGCTTTCCTCCGCGATGTGCTTGGCTGGCCCTACGTTGACGCGCATGGTGGATGGCTGATCTTCAAGACACCTCCGGCCGAAGTGGGTGTGCACCCGTCCGAGAGTGACGACGGTGAGCATTGGGCAACACCGCCGCACCATCAGCTCACACTCATGTGCGACGATCTGCACGCCACGATCGATGAACTGCGCGCCAAGGGCGTGGAGATCTACGACGCGGTCGAGGATCAGGGCTTCGGACTTGTCGTGTCGATCAACGTTCCTGGCGCCGGCTCGATGCTGCTGTATGAGCCCCGGCACACGGTTGCGTACGACCTCGATCGTTGAGCACAACGCGACCGCAGTTGGACGGCGAACCGGTGGCTAGGTCCAGCCCGTGAAGCTCTTCGCGGCAATGCAGAACTCGTTGCCTTCGGGATCTTGCATGACGGTCCAACGGTGACTTCCGCCCGGCACCGCATGCTCCTCAACCAAGGTCGCGCCAAGCGCAACGAGGCGCCGCACGACGTCGGGATCGGGAGTAGTCAGGTCGAGATGAACTCGGTTCTTTGCCTGCTTCGCCTCGGGCACTTTCGCGAAGTACCACGCCGGTTCGACCCGATCCGGATCCGTACCGCCAATGGACGCGAAGCGCTCGCTGCTGCCGCGCATCGAGCGGCCGTTCGAGCACAGCTGACCAAAAGCGCGCCACCAACAGCACGTCGGCGCAGTCGAAGGTGATGTTGCCGATCTTCACACTGCGATCCTCGCGCCGACGACCCGACGCCGCAGCAGAACTTCCGGTCGGCGTTCGCTATGAGGCTCCCGATCCGGCAATGTGCATATGTGGCGGACGCGTCGGAGAGCGAGTGGGCAGCCGTCGATCAAGCGCGGAACGTCGCGCGATTGGTCTCGGGTTTGGATCGGTTGCGTGACGAGCCGTTCTTCGCGGAGTGCAAATCTCGCATCGAAGCGCTTCTTCCGCTTGATCGCGTGAGACATGTCATCGATGTGGGGTGCGGCACCGGCGAAGATGCCGCGTCGGTGCGCAGACGGGGTGCATTCGCGCTCGGGGTTGAGCGGTCGATCGGCATGCTCAACCACGCACGCCGCTGACATGCAACGCTTGCTTTGGTGGCTGCGGACGGACGAAACCTACCGATCGCCACCGCGTCTGTCGATGCCGTCATCGCCGATCGCGTTCTTCAACATCTTCGCGGGGCGCAGGCCGCGCTGAGCGGAGTTTCGTCGGGTATTGCGACCTGGCGGGGTCACGATTTCATTCGACCCTGATGTGGGCACGGCGCGAGTCGGGGGCGTCGATCGAGACCTCGCGAGAGCTGTGCTTGCCTGGCGGCGGGACACACGCGCCGGCGCTGACGACGTCTCGGCGATCGACCGGATCCTCACCACCGTCGGCTTCGGAACCATTCACCTCGAACGGCACACCCTCGACCTCGCGTCGCTTGATCGCGCCGACGGAATCATGGGACTTGCCGGATGGGGTCAGCTCGCGGCGAACGCGGGGCGTCTGTCCAACGATGAAGCGCGCGAGTGGACCAGAGAGGCGCACCAAGCGAACGAGGCCGGGAGCCTTCGCTACAAGTGCGTGTACGTGCTCGCTACCGGTCACGTCGCGGCAGGACGACGCGCGATAACTGCGCAGATCCGCGCTCAGCTCTGCTCCGCGGGAGCATGACGCGTCGTGGGTCCCATCGTAGGGCCATGCCGCTCGACGCGTTTGATGCCATACCCGTGTTCCCGTACACGGATATTCGCGCCGCACATGACTTTCTCGTCGACGTGATCGGCTTCGAATCCGCTGGCCTCATCGAGCACGAAGGACGGGTCATACACGGCGAGGTCCGAGCGGGAACTCAGAGGTTCTGGCTCCACGAATCGGCAGGCGCTCTAACTTCACCAGCACAGGCCGGGGTCCGTACCAGCGGCATCGTGTTACACGTCGCCGACGTGGACGCACACTACGAGCGGGTGAGCGCGGCCGGCGCGACGATTTTCCGGCCGCCTACCGACGAGGACTACGGCCAACGCGAAATACGGCGTTCGCGATCCCGAGGGCCCCGACTGGTACATCGCGACACCGTTCGCATCGTCGCCGTAACGCGAAGCCTGTCGCGCTCTGTGTCTGCCGATCGGTGCCGTCAATGAGCGCGTGCACGGTAAAGGTCACGGAGCAAACCAATCTCTGCTCCATGATGTATCTGCTCGTCGATTAACACGCTCAAAACGTGCCGCGTGGGCCACTCGACGCCGAACTGCGTCGGACACATCGCATCGAGAGCATCATCATCCAGTTCTGCGAGCGTCGCGGTGATCGGACGCTGACTGTCCCTCAGGTACTCGATCGCACCGACCGCTTCGCCATGCGGAACGAGGTCCCAGAAATTACGGAGGCCGGGGCCGAACGCATGCTCCCAATAGACCGTGTTGCCGTCAGAGACGTGAAGCATCCGCCACGCGATCGTCGTGACCGGCGGTGCATCGGGATGCACCTCGGGATAATCGACCGTCCAGCCGCTCGGACTCTGAGCACTCGGCCGCACACTCCAACACCCGCCGACGGGTTCCCAGCGGTATTCATCGTCGGTCAAACCATCGAGTCGCACCAGTAACCGGTCACACGAACGCGCCCACTGGTTCTGCAACAGCCGGATCGCTGACGCCACAAGGATGTTCTTAGTGCCGAGCCGACGAGCGCGCCATATCCGCCGCTAGGTGTGTTCCCGCCAGCGTCGTTCCTCGATGCGTCGCCGTCTGTTGTGTCCGTCGATGCCGGGTTCCTTGATGACCATCGACAGACGGTCGCGACGATCCGCGTGTCCACGCGAACTGCGCGACGCCAGCTCAAGGTGGGTGTCGCCGAGGCACCGCATTCCCTCGGCTTCGCTGTCAAAGCAACCAACGACGACGTGCGTCCGCTCTCGCCGTTCGGCGAACATACGTGTAGAGGTGGACGACATACCGTCGAATCGAATCGTCACTCGGATCCACTCGCGGCACGGATCAAGTCTTCATGATGCAATCCTGTCCGCGCGACAACTGCAGATCTGGCATCTCGATTGACGCGTCAGAGTGAATCGAACGCGGACTCAAAGTGCGCCACCCAACCGGCGTTATGAGACACGCTGACTCGTGGCGCCTCCGACCTCTCGTTATACCGGTGCCGATGGGGCGTTGCGACGTTTGAAAGGTGTGCTGATTTCGGCGTGGGTCGAGTTCGGACTCGTTGGTCGCGAGCGTCGTTTGGGGATGCGGGTCGTGCTTGCCGGGTTCGTATTTCATGCGAGCGCGGGGAGTTGGGGTGCGACATGCTCATCGGCACGACCGCAACGGTGTACGTCGCGTTGGTGCGGTTTATCGGTTGTGTGCTCGGCGAAGAGCGTGGATTGGCACCACCTCCGGGGCATGCTGCGTGTACATGGCGTCCTGTTGGCTTGCTGCTCGATACGGGAGGACTTACGGTCGCCGGGCGGCCTGATCGGTTACAGCGCGTCATCCGACGACGGCCGGCCGAGCAGTCGGTCCGGAGGTTTGGCATGCTGGCTCAGAACTCGACGCCCGCGGTGTCTCGAGTCGCGTATCCTCGTGGGGGCGTGTGCGCTCGTCACGGCTGCACTCTCGTCCATCAGTTCTGGCACTGTCGTTGAGGCGGCTGCGTTGCCTCGTCATACCGCAGTCCGGTCGGCGTCTGTCGCTGAAGTTGGCGCGGTTTACGTGACGAATACGACTGGGGTTCCGGCGACTGTCTCGCAGTTCGGGTTCGACCGTCAGGGTTTGCTGACCCCGCTGGCGCCTGCGAGCGTCGGCTCGGGCTTGGTACCCGTGTCAGTAGCAGTGGACGTCCGAGCCAGGAGCGTGTACGTCACCAATTTCGATAACTCCGTATCCCAATACGACATCAACTCACTGACGGGCGCGCTTTCCCCGAAGACGCCCGCAACTGTGCCGACGGGCCGGATCCCGACCGGCGTCGCGGTCTCGCCGGACGGCAAGAGTGTCTATGTCGGCAACGACCAAGACAACGACGTGTCGATGTACAACGTTGATCCGCTCACTGGCGCGCTGTCGCCGAAAAACCCGGCAACCGTCACTGCGGGTAGGGAACCGAGCAGCGTCGCGTTGACACCGAACGGCCGGAGCGCGTACGTGAGCAACGCGAGCGACAACAGCGTCTCGATGTTTAACGTCGATCCGGTGACCGGCGTCCTGTCGCCCAAGACTCCTGCGACCGTTGCCGGGAATGGCGGCCCGCTGTTCGATCGCCATCACGCCCAACGGCATGTCCGCGTTTGTGACGAACTCCAATCAAGGCAACAACTCGGTGTCGCAATACGACATCAACCCGTCGAGCGGCGTGTTGTCGGCGAAGGCACCCGCAGCGGTCGCTGCTGGTGCCCAACCAGAAGGGATAACGATCGGTCCTGACGGAACAAGCGCCTACGTCTGCAACATCGGTGACAGCACGATCTCGCAATACGACATCAACCGGCGGACGGGCGCGCTCACACCCAAGTCCCCGGCCACCGTCCCGGCATTCGGTTCGATTGATGATGTCGTATCTCCGGACGGGACGAGCGTCTACGCCACCAACTACCTCGGTGGCGGCGTTTCGCAGTACAACGTCAACTCGGTGACCGGCGCATTGTCGCTCAAGACGCCACCAACCGTCGCGACGACCGGTGCGAATCCCGAAGGCATCGCGGTTATTGCGTTGCCGATCGGTCCTGTGCGCGGATTGATCGCGGACAACGTCGTGACGGGCCTCCCCGACGTGCAGCCCGGGTCAGTGTTCTCAGGTGTCGGACCCTTCGGCCTCGTCTTCGACAAACATCGACGCTTGTTGTTCACAGATGCGGCGAATCTCGGCTTCTATGCCGTTCGCGCAGCGGGGCCCGCTCACCAACGCCGCTGTCGACCGGAAACGTCCAGACCGGCCTCACCTGGGGGAAGCATGGCGAGCTCTTCGTGGCGCGGTTCCAAGAAGGCGACATCGTTCAAGTCGATCCGCGGTCAGGGTCGGTGGTGCGAGAGCTCGTCGCGCCGGGAACCTACCCGTGTGTGACGGGCCTCGCGACCGATCCCATCAGCGGCGACTTGTTCTTCGGTCAACCCAACAGCGGCGGCGCGTGTCCTGGAGCTCCGGCGCTCACACGCGTGGAGAACCCGACGTCTGCGCATCCGACGTTCGTGACCTATGTGGCTCCGCCAGGCACCTACACGATTGACGTCGCGTTCGCTGCCGGACGGAACGCTTTATGCCGTCGAACAAGGCCCGTCGATCGCCTGCGCAGCGCGGATCAGCGGTACCCGATCTCCGACTCCGCCCACTGTGACGACACTCGCGTGCTTCCCGAACTTCGGGATCTTCGCCGGCATCGACACCATCGCCGTGTCCGCAATACCCCGGCACTCGCCAACACTGTTCGTCGCGGGCCCCGACGGCACAATCGACGAGATCGACCAAACAACCACGCCGCCGACGATCACCGTTGTCTTCGCTGGCGGCACACGCACCGACGGCATGATCGTCGGACCCGACCGATGCCTATACGCGACACAAAGCA
This sequence comes from uncultured Actinomycetes bacterium, assembly GCA_963841195.1. GTDB lineage: Bacteria > Actinomycetota > Acidimicrobiia > IMCC26256 > PALSA-610 > CAWJBX01. The sequence continues at coordinate 50,338 of CAWJBX010000016.1, forward strand.
CCAGTATCGAAAAACTCACCAACATCGACGGCTCCTGCTCGTTCGAACCCGTCCGCTTCCCCGGACACGGCCACATCGGATGAGGACCGCAGCACTTCTCTCAATGCGACTCACCTGAAACGGAATGCGTGACGATTTCGTCCGAGACCGAGTGGGCGCAAGTAGATCTCGCTCGGAACGCCGAGCGGTTGGTCGTGGGTTTGGATCGGTTGCGCGTGCTGAGCAGTTCTTCGTTGAGAGCAAGACGCGTATCGAGGCACTCGTTCCGCTCAATGAAGCGTCGCGGATCGTCGACGTGGGCTGTAGCACCGGCGAAGACGCCACATCGTTCCACCAGCAAGGTCGATTCACGGTCGGGGTTGAGCGGTCCGTCCGCATGCTCGAGCACGCGTGCCGTCGACATGCGACGCTCGCATTGATCGCTGCGGACGCGCGAGACCTTCCCATCGCGACCAAGTCGGTCGATGTCGTCGTCGCCGATCGGCTCCTGCAACATGTCCGCGGAGCACGCGTTGCGGTGACCGAGTTTCGTCGCGTGCTACGACCTGGTGGGGGTCGCGATTTCGTTCGACCCTGATGTGAACACCGCGTGGGTGGACGGCGTCGATCGCGACCTTGCGGCGGCGGTGCTCGCATGGCGACGAGACACACGCGCCGGTGCCAACGACGTATACGCCATCGAACAGATACTCAACGACGTCGGCTTCGTGGCCGTTCATGTCGAACGGCATATCCTCGAACTCACCTCACTTGACCGCGCCGACGGAGTCATGGGACTCCCAGGATGGGGTCTCCTCGCCGCACAGGCAGTGCGGGTGTCCGAAGACGCGGCTCGCGAGTGGAGCCGACGGGTTCACCACGCGGACGCGGCCGGGACGCTTCGCTACATGTGTGAGTACTTGCTCTCTGCCGGTTACGTCCCGCAATAAGAAGCGCCACAACCGCCGCGGGACACTCGCCACACCGCACCCGATCGCGCATCAGACGGCGCCGTGCGGATCGTTGGAGATGGTGACCCACTGTGGCGAGTGTGAGTCGAGCGACTCGCTGCCAGACGCCGACCTTCATCGAATTGGCAAGCGAGCTCGGTCGCCCTCGACCGTCTTCTTCCGCAAGACCATGGCACGGCGTGACCCGACGCCCCAGCGAAGTGTTCGCGTTGATCACGCCTTTCCTCGACGGTCACTGAACCGCAGCCGTTCGCGTCCTGCAAGCACAGAGCCGCGGTATCGGCGCTCGGACCGTGATGCCAACGTGTGCAGCTCGTGAGTGTTAGGTGCTCGTCAGTGATCTGACGAACGCGGCGATCTTTTCGGGCGGCATCGAGTTCGCAATCAAGCCGCGGTCTACAAGCTCGAGATCGCACGGATGTGAGCGGAAGTAGGCAACAAGAGGCTCCCAACGATCCGCTCGCCGCCGAGCAACCTCGGTTACGAAGCGGAGTTCAAGCGCGACCGTCGGAACACTGAACCGACCGCAAGCCACCAGATCGAAGTGGACCCATGGACCCGAACCAACGCACTCGCCGACGTCAGTCTCAGACTCGACCTCAACCGTGCTCAGCTCGACCGTCACGCCACGTATGTCGAGACGGGCGAAATACTGGCTCGTCTCATCGAGCCACAACGGGCCGTCCGTAACGTCATGTTCGTCAACCAACGAGGCGGTCCACGCGTTGATCGCGTCACGCGACCGAAAGAGCACATCCACATCGCTCGCTGACATCTCGATTCCACGCAGGACGCACGCCGCGGTGCCAACGAGTCGGAACTCGGCGTCTGGCACACACGCAAGGACTGTGTCCAGCGCGCGTGTCGCACATCCGCGAGTCCCAAGCCCACGTGGAGCAACGTACGGCGGTCGGACCAACCGCGCCATGTCTGCCGATCGGGCGTCTCAGCTAGGCAGTCTGGATCGGCGTCGCGAACCAAAAGCGGTGACCCTCGGGGCTACGTGCTCCGTATTCGCGTTGGCCGTACTCTTGATCGACGGGTTCAGAGTCGATCGTCGCACCCGCGTTCCTTGCGTGCTCGAAGTGTGCATCCACATCGACGACATGCACGACGAGTCCGCCGCTCGTCTGCGGCAATGTGCGGGGCGACGCGAGTTCGTGCTCGGGCGAGACCGCATGTAACCAGATGACAGCATCGCCACCTCGAACCTCCGCGTGGACGGCCCGCCCGTCACCGTCTCGCTGCACACCACCCGGCTCGAACCCGAACGCCGCAACGAGGAAATCGTGTGTCGCGGCAATGTCCTCACACACCACGACGGGGATAACGTGTGTCACCGAGGTCACGGAGGCGATCGTACGAATCCCGGCCCGGCTCGTCGACCCCATCGCCGCAGCGGCGGCCGCGCCACATCTGCCGATCGGCGCTCGACCGACTGCACCGCGTCGGGGCATTGTGGACGTGTGGTTGAGGCGCATCTGAGCTTTATCAAGCGGTGCGCCGCCATCGAGGGTGCTGCGCTTGGCGAAGGAGCGTTCTCGCCTGGCCCGGCAGTCTGGGTCGGGAAGCGGGAAGTCGCTCATTTCGATGGTCCCGACCTACTCGACGTGCGCCTTACGAGGGGCGCGATCCGTGATCGACGGTCAGAGTTGAGAAACGACGACCGCGTCGAGTTGAGGCGGGGCACTTCGGATTGGATACGCGTGCGCACGCGCTCGCAAAGGGACCGCGCTCGTGCCCTCGCACTGGTGAACGACGCCGTTGTCGCAAACCTTGCAACTGCGCCGCCGGGCCTTCCGGCGAGCGGGTCAGAGCTTGCACGCACCCGCCAGTTCCACTGAGCGCCATATCTGCCCGATCGGCGTTCGCAAGATCAGTGCCAGAGCGGGCATTATGCGTGCGCGCGGGGGATCAGCTCCGGCGGGTTAGGAGCGGGAAATGAAGCGTTGGTGGCCCTTACTTGCAGCCATCGTGTACGTCTTAGCGACGGTCGGCGGCCGTGTCTGCACTGCCGAAAGCTCCGGACGTCAACGCGTCGGGCGAGACGCTCGTGCGTTACTACCGCGACCATGCCGGTGCTTTGCGTACAGCAACATGGCTGCTCACGTGGTCACTCGTTCCGTTCGTCATTCTCATGGCGCATGCTCGCTCGTTCCTCTCGGGTTTGTGCCGCGACGTCATGCTTATCAGCGTCGCGATGTTCGTGACGATCGGAACAGTGTGGACATGGTTCAACGCGGGTCTTGCGCTGCACGCTGCAACACTCGACGCCCACGTCACTCGCACGCTTGTCGACATCAGCCTCTACTTCGGTCCGACGCTGACGATCGCGGACGTGCTTCTCGCTGGCGCGATCGGCCTCGCCGCCTGGCGCGGTGACGGTGGCCTCCCACGATGGCTCGCATACTTCAGCGCGGTCTTCGCGCTCGAACAGGCGATCGAAACGATCACGATCTTCGGCAAGAGTGGCTTCATCGCGCCGGGCGGAGATATGAACTTCCAACTCGGCGCGAGCCTTCTGTTCGTGTGGCTTGTTGCCCTCGGCGTTGCAACGTCGAGAGCGCGGGTTACCTCCCCCGCTAGGTGACCTGCCGAAAATCGGCATCGGTGCGGGCCGGAAAATTTGCGCCCTCTTCGATGCTTCCTGTCGCTAGCTTAAAGTTGGTATGCGGTTCGCCACTTCAGACGGTGCATCCCTCGCGATTTTCGAAACGGGTCCGCCGACTGGTCAATCCGTTGTGCTTGTGCACGGACTCGCTGGCTCAACCGAAATCAGCTGGCGCTCGAACGGCGTGATCGACGCGCTCGTTGTCGGCCGGGTTACGCGTCGTCAGCTTCGATCTTCGCGGCCACGGGCACTCTGATCGCAGTCCCGACTTGGACATGCGCCAAGACCGACTCGTCGCGGACGTGTGCGAAGTCGCGAGAACCTATGGCCACGACCGCACACTCGTTGTCGGTTATTCGCTCGGCGGCTCGCTGGCGCTGCTTGCCTGCGCCAGTGGACTTCAGGCGGCGCGATTGGTGGTCGGCGGGCTTCCGACGGCAGTGCTTGAGTGGACTCCAGCGGACGCGGCGCAGTGTCAGTCGCTCGCGCTCGGTGCTCCGCAAATCGCCAGACGCCGATCCCGCCATGCAGGGCGTCGTTCAGTTCTTCGAGTTGATCGACGCCTCCCTACCTGACCTTGCTGCGCTGATGGACGACCACCACCCAACGGTCTCGAACTGGAATGCCGTCACGATGCCAGTAACCGTGGTTGCCGGACTCGATGACACCAGCGCCGCCGACCCCGCCCAAGTTGTTGCCCGACTCGCTCACGCGCAAGCGAAACGAGTTCCCGGCAACCACATCACAACGCCCGGTGGCGCAGCGTTCGTTGACCTCGTTGTTGCCGACGCTGCCGCCTGCGGGTAGTTCGCACAGAACTTCCGATCGGCGCTGGCTTCATCGCGCGCGATTGGGCATCGTGTGGACTCGGTTCGAGAATCCGCGTCGTTGTTGGCGAGACTGGCGCGGTGCGGCTGACCGTGGAGCTGACGTTACGGGCCAACCGCGGCAGACGTATGGGCTGCGATGTCAACCGTCGCCGGCATCAACCGAGAGGTCGCGCCGTTCCTCCGAAACAGCGACCCAACGCACGGCGCACGCTTCGATGCGAAACCGTGGCGGGTCGGCACTCCCGTGCTTTGGCAACTGGGGCTCGGCTTCATCCCAGTCGACTGACACCGCGTTGAGATGGTCGTTCTGCCAGACGCGGGTGGCTTTCGCGAATCCTCATCGAGTTGGTGGCACCGCGTCTGGTGGCACGAACGCACTTTGCGGGACGCTCCCGATGGCTGCATCGTCCGCGACGACGTACAGATCGAACCGCGGCTCGCAGTAGCTGATCCGATCATGGGGTGGTCGGTCCGCTGGATGTTCCGACGCAGACATCAGCATCTGCGTCGCCAGTTTGGCTGACCAACCACAGACTGAACGCGCGCACAGAACTGCCGTTCGGCACTCGCAAGATCACGCCGGATCGGGCATTATGCGCTGGGTCCGTAGTGGTCGGGCGGGTGCGCGGCGAAGGTAGTGGCGATGTGGGATGAGTATCCCGAAACGCGATTCGTGCGTACTGGGGGCGTGCACATCGCCTATCAGGTCCTTGGTGATGGCCCTGGTGCGATCGTGTTCGCGTCGGAGTGGTGGTTGCATCTTGACGCTCAGTGGGACGATCCGGCTGTCGCCCGGTTCTTGGAACGACTCGCGTCGTTCGGTCGCCTCGTCGTTTTCGATCGGCGTGGGTTTGGCTTGTCAGATCCACTTCCGACGGTCGCGCCACCAACGGTCGAGGAAACCATGTGCGACATGTTGGCGGTCATGGACGAGGCCGGTGTCGAACGCGCCACGGTCGTCGCAGCTGGTGACGCGGCACCGCCCGCGTTGCTGATGGCCGCGGCACACCCGGAACGGGTCGACGCGCTTGTGCTGTTCAATGGGTTCGCACGGTTGTCGTGGGCGCCCGACTATCGCGACGGGGTCCCGATCGACGTACAGCGTGCGGTGCTACGCGACGTCGAAGAGCGTTGGGGTACCGAGCATCCGTTCGGTACCGTCGCACCCAGCACCATTGGTGACGTCGGCTTCCAAAAATGGTTCGCGTGGGCAACACGCCAGTCTGTCAGCCGTGCCGCGGCGATCGCCCTGACGAAACTCGACTACGAGACCGACGTTCGCGCGGCTCTCGGCAGCGTGCATGTACCGACGAGTGTCCTCCACCGAAGACACGACCGGTTCGTCGGTATCCAACACGGCCGGTATGTCGCGGATCACATCCCCCGCGTTCATTCCGCGAACTCGACGGTGCGGATCATCTCTGGTGGTTAGGAGACGTCGACGACGTACTCGACACGATCGAGCGGACGGTCACCGGTGAGATCCGGTCACAGCGCCGTTCTGGCCGCATGTTGGCGTCGGTTCTCTTTACCGACATCGTGCAGTCCACCGAAACCGTCGCCGCGAAAGGCGACGAACGCTGGCGACGCCTTCTCTCCGCGCATGACGATGCCGTGCGTCGGCAGATCCGGCGTTACGACGGTCGCGAAATCAAACACACCGGTGATGGCTTCCTCGCGATCTTCGACGTCCCCACACATGCGGTCCGGTGTGCGCAAGCGATCACATCAGCGGTACGACCGCTTGGCATGGCGGTCCGCGTAGGCGTGCACACCGGAGAAGTCGAAACACGTGACGATGGAGATCTCGCCGGAATCACTGTCCATGCCGCCGCGCGTATCGTGTCACTCGCTAGCGCGAACGAGGTGCTCGTGTCGGGCATCGTCAAGGATCTTGTCGCCGGATCGGGACTCAACTTCGCCGATGCAGGTGCACACAGTCTTAAGGGTTTCGAGACGGCCTGGCAGCTCTTTCTTGTGATCGCCTCAGCGCGGACATAGCGCCGATGTGCCGTATCTCGGTTCAGTCGCGGACTACTGAGGCTTCGATCTCGACGACCTGCCCGTCGTAACCGAGCCCATTCACGCCAAGCAATGTCGCCGGTGGCGCATTCTCATCGAAGAAGGAGCGCACGCCAGTCCAGGCGTCGAGCAACATCGCCTCGTCGCCCGCCACGTAGATTCGCAAGTGGCGAACGTCGCGCAGTTCGAAGCCGTACACACCGAGGATCGTCACCAGATTCGCCAAACACGTCTCAGCTTGGCGACGCGTGTCGTTCGGAGCGAGAAGGCGCCCCTCGCCATCATGAGGAACTTGTCCGGCAAGAAAAAGTTGCTTGCCAACCTGCTCCGCATAGCGGTAGCCGGGCGTTACGGCGAGACCTGCCGCCCGTTCGCGCTCGTTCAACGCCTGATCCAATCACCGGTACGACCGAAAAAGCGTACTGATACAAGAGCGGGTGCGCATATATGCCGCTCGGCGCTCGCGACGTTCTGCGCTCATCATGTTGCTGGTAGACGCGCGATCGGGCAATCTGTGCGGTGAGCGAGGCCGCTGGGGTGACGGTGGCGTCGACGTCGTGAGCGGATGTGGTCGATCATCATGACTCTCGAAATCCTGCCGGTCGTTCTCGACGAACTGGTCCTCACGGTGGTCGTCGACAATGCGACGGACAGCCTTTCGAGTGTCGACTCGGGAATCCCGCAGCTTCCTGAGGTCGTGTCGCTGCTCGGTCGGATCCCGGCGACCCGAGACCACGAAGGCCATGACGCGATCGTCGTATTCGACCAGCTGTGCGTCGCGTGCCATGGATTGTCGGTACTCGTTCAAGGCCGACGCGGTGGCGAAGCACACACGATGTTGTTCGACGTCGGGCCGTACGGCGACGTGTGGATCGACAACGCGAAGCGGCTCGACATCGATCTGGCCAGCATCGAAACGATCGTTCTTTCACACTGGCACTGGGACCATAGCGGCGGACTTCCGACGGTGATCGCGGCGATTGCTGCGGCCCGACGCCGCGCCGGTAAACCCGATCCCGTCGCCGTTGATCTTCATCCCGATCGCCCCGACCAGCGCGGCATCGCCATGGCGTCGGGCGCCATCGTGATGTTCCCCGAAGAACCGACACCGACCGAGATGAACGACGCCGGCGGCCGAGTCGAGCTTCACGACGCCCCGCACCTCGTCAACAACGGATACTTCGCGGTGAGCGGATCGATCAATCGCGTCACCAGCTACGAGACCGGCCTTGAAAGTCACGTGACCTTCCGGGGCGACCGCGGCCGTCCTGATCCGCTCATTCTCGACGAGCGATTCGTTGCAGCCCAGGTACGTGGACGAGGTGTGAGCGTGCTGTCTGCGTGTTCGCACGCGGGCATCGTCAATGTCTGTCTCGCCGCGCAATGCCAGTTTCCCGGCGTGCCGATCGACGTCGTGGTCGGCGGCTACCACCTTGCGGGCGCGGCAATGGAGCGGCGTATCGCAGTCACCGTCGACGATCTCGACCGGTTGATCAGCCCGCGAGTCGTCGCGCCCGCGGATTGCACTGGCTGGCGCGCCGCGCACGCACTGGCCGAGCGATTCTCCCCCGGACGATTCGCCCCGAGCGCGGTCGGCAGCCGCTACACACTCACAGCCTCGCAGCACGCGACCGATTAGCTCCCGACCTCTACCAGGTGTCCGAAACCGCCAAAGTATTGCCCGCCCACGCGAGGCATCGTCCTGCCGCGGCGCGTACAGAACTGCCGATCGGCGCTGAAAATGCGAGGCGAACTCCACCGATCACAACTACGGTCGCGTTGTTTGGTTCTGTAGCGCAGTCTGGTTAGCGCGCCGCCCTGTCAAGGCGGAGGCCGCGGGTTCAAATCCCGTCAGGACCGCCAAGGTCTCGCGACGCCATAACTGCCGTTCGGCGCTCGCAAGATCACGCCGGATCGGGCAATCTGTGCGCGTGACGGACATCCCGTATCCGACTGACTTAGAACGGCTGCGAGACAACGTCAGAGCCGAGTTACAGGCGCAGAGCGCAATGCGCGACTTGGATTTGGATGACGTGCTGCTCGACGGCCTCGCCGACGCAATCACGTCGAACGTTGACTACGGGTTCTCCGTGAGATGGGAACCGCGATAGGTCCACGGCGACGAGCCCCATCGTTGGAAGGAACCCCCTGGGAACAGGCCTACGAAGTGGTTCGTGGAATGCCTAAAGTGCAAACGCATCACTGTGCATGACTCCGAGGCGGAGGCTGACGCCTGGTGGGACCGCCACTCAAAGGAGCACGCATAACTCGCTCTTCTGCTGCATCCGTGGGTGGTGTGCAGGGTTGGTCCGCGAGTGCACCCCGCCTGATTCCTAGGTTCGGAGTTGCTTGACGACTTCGATCCAGGAGGTAAGGCGGGGTGCGGAACAAGAGCGTATGGGAACGCGCGTGTGGGCTGACGCGAACGGTCGTTGAGGGTGTCGATTTCGACGACGACGCGCAGCGCGATCGTGGTGTCGGTGCGGCCCGTCGCGCGAGGCGCGGCATCGGTGCGGTCGGTGCGGTCGTCGTTCGCCGGGTTACGACCTCGGTGACGGTCGTCGGCGGTGGCGGGCGTTGGATCTCGGCACGACGAAAGTGTTCCTCGAGGCGAACGCGCCGCGGGTTCGGTGTCGCGACGCATGGGGTGACGGTCGCGGCGGTGCCGTGGGCGCGTCACGGTGCCGGCCACACCCGCGACTTCGACGATCTCGCGGCCTGGCTCGCGGTCCGGACCTCGAAGAGCGCGGTGATGGAACTGTTACGCGTCGCGTGGCGCACGGTCGGGTCGATCGTGACCCGCGTGAACGCGGACATCGACGCGACCGTCGATCGTCTCGACGGGTTGCGTCGGATCGGGATCGACGAGATCTCCTACAAGCGCGGCCACCGCTATCTGATCGTGGTCGTCGATCACGACACGCGGCCGGCTCGTGTGGGCCGGACCGGGCCGCAACGACACCGCCCTGAACGTGTTCTTCGACGAGCTCGGCCCCGAACGCGCCGCGCTGCTCACCCACGTTTCGGCCGATATGGCCGACTGGATCGCCCGCGTCGTCGCGCGCCGGGCCCCGAACGCGGTGCGCAGCGCCGATCCGTTCCATGTCGTCGCGTGGGCGATCGACGCGCTCGATATCGAACGTCGCCGCGCCTGGAACCAAGCCAAAGGCCGTCGCTCCGACCGTCGGTCTCGCCCGCCAAGGACGCTCGACCGGCGACGCGCAACACATCTCCAAATCGCGTTACGCGCTGTGGAAGAACCCCGGTGATCTCACCGGCCGTCAACGTCACCAGCTCGACTGGATCGCCAAGACCGACCCGCGGCTGTGGCGCGCGTACCTCCTCAAAGAAGGACTGCGTTACGTGTTCGCGGTCAAAGGCGAAGAAGGCAAACACGCGCTCGACCGATGGGCGAGCTGGGCGCGCCGATCGCGGATCCCCGCGTTCGTGCAACTCCAACGCCGGATCGCCGCGCACCGCGAAGCGATCGACGTCGCGCTCGACACCGGCCTCTCCCAAGGACTCATCGAATCCACGAACACCAAGATCCGACTCCTCACCCGCGTCGCGTTCGGGTTCCACGGACACGAACCACTCATCGCGCTCGCGATGCTCGCCCTCGGATCACACCCACCCCGCCTCCCCGGCCGCAACTGACCCACGGAAACAACAGGAGAGCGGCATAACTGCCGATCTGGCGTGGTCATGGACGCGCCTCCCCGCCAGCGGTCGAAGTCGAGCGCGGCTTGCCGAGGGATTCGGTTGGTTGCTAGCGCGCGAGTGTTTCGCGCGTTCAGAGCATGCGTAGTTAGCCTCGGTGACTGTCTGGAAGCACTATTCGAAGGGCGGGTGTTGTGGTCATCACAAAGCCGTGGGCAGATCGGTTCGCGCGGACGTTGATGTCAGTAGCTCAGGACGGAGACATGGCGTCTTACGAAGCGCTGTTTCATCCCGACGTCGCATGGCGGAGTCCGGCGTTTGACCGTATTGGCGCGCCCGCGGTTCGCCGACGTTACGAGGACATCCTTGCTGCGGTTCCGGATTACGACTCGCGGGTACGGACCTGGGCCGTGGATGTGATCGCGAATCGGGCCGCGTACAAAGTCGTTCAGAGGGGAATCGTCGCGCGAGACCTCGTCGGAACGGCTGCCACGTTCCCGGCGCGAACGCAGTTCGTATTGCACTCGGTGATGGCTGTGCAGTTCGACGATTCCGGCCTGGCGACGAAGGTGCATATGTACTTCGACCCGACCGAGGCTGCCGGGCACACCGCAGACGTGTGACAGTCGGACGATGCCGCAGTAGAGGCAGTCGCCCCACCATTCGATGCAGCGGTGCGGGTCGCCTTCGTGTCGTACATCGCGGCCGGCCGAACCGCGAAAAGGTCTAAGGGGCCCTCTTGGCACGATCGGTGCCGCCGCAAGATGTAGCGATGGCTTCCGGTTCGGGTCCGCAAGTCTGCGAACTGTGCGGCGCGCCGCTCGATGTCCCGCTCACCTTTCGCGTCGACATCACGATCGTCTCCGCGGCCGGGAAGCCAACCGAACGCGTCATGCGCGTGGAGGGTCGAGAGTTGCACCGCTGTCAGACCCGACCCGCCAAGCTCTAGCCCCGTCGAGCGAACCTATGGGATCGGTGTCGGCTCGTCGTCGCCCGGCTCGATCCGACACCGATGCACCTCTTCGCCGCGTACGAACACAACCCGATAGTCAGGCTGTTCGGGCAAGTCCTTGAACACGACGTGCGGAAGCGCGTCTTCGGGCACGTCGATCGGCGCACCGCAATAGGCGCACTCCCATTTCCCGTCCCGCAACCGCACGACACTCGGTCTAATCGCAGAGTGCGAACATCGCAACGCGACAGCACCCCGAGCCAAAAGCTGCGGGGCGCTCGGCTCGGGGTGCTGATCGGTTGGGGGTTGCTGCTCCCCGTTTTGGCGTACCCGTTGCGGAGATCTTCATTCGCGGGCCGCGCAACGCGTCTGCGCTGCCCTGCGCGCGTGCCGCACGAACGACCGCAGAGCCACACACATGTCTGGCGGCGTGCGTTACACGCTCGGGGTGAACTGAAACTCTGCCCAGACGACCTTCCGATCCCCGAGACGGTCGATGCCCCAGATCGCCGCAAACGCGGCGACGATCTTGAGGCCCCATCCACCAGGGTCGTCCGAGTCGCGGTCGCGTTCTTCTTCGTACGTCGGGTTCATGTCGGTGACCGCGACGCGGAGTCGCGGTGCCTGCCACGACGCGTCGACTGCGAACGGGCTGCGAGCGTGCAAGACGGCGTTCGAAGCGAGCTCGCTCACGACTACAGCCGCCGGTTCCGCGACGCAACGCGCCTCACCGGCCTCGGCCCACGCGCTGAAGGCACGTCGCGCGCCCTGCGCTGCCATCAGCGTTGGCTCGAACGTGGCTCGAAAATCCGCGTCGAACGCGACCGGATCAGTGTCTCCGCCCGCTGAACGCTCCACGCGCATGCTCCGGCTCCCGGTCGTCGTCTTCGTTGATCACGCCACCGGGGTCTCGGGCGAACAAAACTCGGAGTACCCAATACCGCACACAGCCAAGCGGCAAGACTCTTCGACGCTCGCAATATCGCTCCCGAGCGGGCAATCTGTGCGCGTGTTGCTTGGCATGATCTCGGATGTGCACGGCAATCGGGTGGCCCTTGATGCGGTAATCGCAGACGGGATCGCTCAGGGCGTGCAGGCTTGGTGGGCGCTCGGCGACCTCGCTGCTATTGGTGCCGATCCGGCTTCGACGCTGGCTCGTCTCACCGATCTTCCCGGCGTGCGATTCGTGCGCGGCAACACCGATCGGTACGTCGTGAGCGGCGAGCGGCCACCGCCCTACGCCGACGATGTAATGCGCGATCCGCCGTTGCGAACGCTGTTCGAAGCCGTCGAATCGTCCTTCTCTTGGACACGCGACGCTGTCGAAGCAGACGGGTGGCTCACATGGCTCGCCGAACTGCCAACGAATCAGTCGACCGTGCTCAGCGACGGTACACGTGTGCTCGGCGTTCACGCGTCGCCGCAAGCTGACGACGACCACGGGATCACGCCCGTGACCACAGATGAAGACCTCCGAGCGATGCTCACAAACGTCGATGCCGATGTCGTTCTCGCGGGTCACACACATCAACCAGCGGACCGGCGTGTCGGCGATCACCGAGCGATCAATCTTGGAAGCGTGAGCAGCCCGATCACATCGAACCTGAGTGCCACGTACGTGATCGTGAACGACGATCGACACGGACACCGGATCGCGCACCGACGCGTACCGTACGACCACGATGCCGTGATCGAACGGCTACGCCGCTCATCGCATCCGGAAGCCGACTACATCGCTTCGTTTCAAAGTGCCAAGCAGGTGCGCTACCCGGCGGAGCGGCCGGGCGCGCCAGCATTCCCAAACTGACAGAGCGCACAGAATTGCCGATCGGAACTCGCACGCGCGATGCCGACCGGGCAATCTGTGGTCGTGAGTCACCACGTTCGAGCCGAAGCGCAGAGTTCGGCCGCGGTCGAGACCGTGTGGCGACTATTGAGCACCGTCAGCAGTTGGCCGCAGTGGTCTCGCCACCAGCTCGCGCGCCTCGAACGCGAAGGAAGCCCGACTGCTGACGGGGTGGGCGCTATCCGGGCGCTCGGCGTAAATCCCGCCAAGCCGGAAAAGGCAAACCGCGAGGAGGTCGTCGCGTTCGACGCTGCGAACGCACCTCGCGTACGTGCTGCTCTCTGGGCTCCCGCTGGATGGCTACCGCGCCGATGTGTGGCTCACCACTCTGCCGAACGGTGGCACTCGAATCGTGTGGGAATCGCCTTTCGAACGCACGGGATCACCGGCTGGTTCTGGGTGCCGGTGGTGCGCTCGGTAGTGAAGCGTTGGTCGGCCGACCTCGCGCGAGGAGCTGAACTCGCCTCTTCGAGCGACGCTTAGGGCGATCCGAGCGCTCGCAATATCGCCCCCGATCGGGCATTCTGTGCGCGTCGGTCAGCTTGGCGTGCAGCGAGTTGTAGGGCTGATGTATTGACTCTGACGCGACGAGAAGGTGTTTGCTCGTGTCGTCATGTTGAGTATCGGAGAGTTCGCACAGCTCGGCCAGGTCTCGCCTCGAACGCTTCGGCATTACGCCGACCTCGGCGTGTTGGTTCCGGCCCGTGTTGACTCGGCGACCGGCTACCGATCGTATGAGGTTGGGCAACTCGCTCGACTGCATCGGATTCTGGCGTTGCGCGACCTGGGTTTCGGTTTGGACCAGATCGGCGTTGTCTTGAGCGATCAGCTCAGCGTCGAGGAGTTGCGCGGGATGCTGCTGCTGCGGCGAGCGCAGATCGAGGCGTCGCTTGCGGAGGAACAGGCGCGGTTGCGGCGCGTGGAAGCGAGACTCCGATTCCTCGAAAGGAGCACCACCATGTCTGTGCCCGATGTCGTCGTGAAGACGACCGATCCGTTGACCGTCGCGGAGGCGATTGGCGTCGCGCCGGGTTTCGGTCCCGCGTTGAACAAGACCTTTCAAGAGGTCGTCCCGCGGGTCCTCGCGCACCTTGATCGACTCAACGAGAAGCCGGGCATGATGGTCGCCTGGTACGAAGAACCGCATGACGACGGCTCCGTGGTCGCGCACATCGGCTTCGAGGTCGAGACTCCTGATGTGGCCTCCGGCGACGGCGTGACGGTTCGGGCGCTTCCCGTCATCGAGGTGGCGTCCCTCGTACATCACGGTCCCATGGATGATGTCGTTTCCGACTACGAAGCGCTTGTCCAATGGATCGAAGACAGCGGTTATCGCATCACCGGACGCAGCCGCGAGCTGTACCGCGAGTTCCATGAAGACGACTGGAAACGCAACATCACTGAACTCCAAATGCCCATCACCCGCTAACACATATCGGCCGATCGGCACTCGCAAGATGACGCCGGATCGGGCAGGCTGTGTGCGTGCCGCCGCAGGTGTTTCGGATCGCGATTCCGGCCTCTCAGATCGACGAGTCGCGCGCTTTCTACGAGACACTTCTAGATTCCGAAGTTGACGACACGGTGCCGTCCCGTCTGTATTTCCATTGCGGCAACGTGATTGTGGCACTCATTGACTGGACCGTCGAAGGACGAAGCGACCTTCGACCGACGCCCGACAACGTCTACTTCTCTACGGCGGAACTCGATTCTGTATACGCACGCGCCAAACGTCTCGGTGCCCGAATCACCTCACCGATCGAGGTGCGTCCTTGGGGCGAGCGGTCGTTCTATTGCCTGGATCGCGACGGGAACAAGCTTTGCTTTGTCGATGAGTCGACGGTGTTTCTCGGTCGCGGCGCTCCCTGGAAGTAACTGAGCCGACGCGCCATATCTGCCGTTCGGGGCGGTCCTTTCGCGTTGTGTGAGCGTTGAGGCTCGGCTTTATCCGGTGCGGGGTGCGTGTGTGCCGGGTACGGTCGCGGCGTGGCCGATTACGTGATCCGGGGCGGCGATGAGGGTTACCAGCGGCTGTTGTTGTTGGCGCGTGATCGCCGCGATGACACGCTTGCGTGGCTGCGTCGGGCCGAAGTGCATGCCGGTCAACGCGGTGTCGATGTCGGCTGCGGAGGCGGCGAAGTGACCTTCGATCTCGCCGCGCTGGTCGATCCCGCGATTGTGGTCGGTCTCGACATGGACGCGGTCAAACTCGAGTACGCGCGACAGGCTGCCGCCGAGCGTGGCGTCAGCAACGTCGAGTTCCAGGTCGCTGACGTGACCGAGTGGAACGAACCCGCAAGCTATGACGTCGTGTACTGCCGGTTCTTGCTGCAACACCTCGCCGAACCCGTCGCGATGTTGCGGACCATGTGGGCTGCAGTGCGACCCGCCGGGACCCTGATCGTCGAGGACGCCGACTTCGACGGGTGGTGCTGCTACCCGCCCTGCGCAGCGTTCGACTTCTTCGTTCGGACCTACAGCCAGACCCTCGACCACCGTGGCGGTGATCACACCAGCGGCCGCAAGCTCTACCAGCGTTTCGCCGAAGCGGGCATCCCCACACCCGCACACGCCGTCGTGCAATCAACCCGAACCGACGAAACCAAGACACTTGCCTGGTCGACCCTCAACGCGACTCGTGGACGCGATCGTCACCGACGGCATTGCAACGCGACAACAACTCGAGGCCGCCCTCCGCGAGCTACAGCACTACACGGATGACCCCAACACTCTGATCGTCGGTCCCCGCATCTTCCAGTACTACACACACCGAACCGACTAGGCAGACCGCACCCCGCGCCGCGCCATAACTGCCGATCCGCGCTACGTCCAGACGGTGAAACTCTTCGCCGCAATGCAGAACTCGTTGCCCTCGGGGTCTCGCATCACGGTCCAGCGGTGCCTTCCGCCCGGCACCTCGTGCTGTCCGACGACCGTCGCACCAAGCGCAACGAGCCGCTGCACGGCGTCGGGATCGGGACTGGTCACGTCGACGTGTACTCGGTTTTTCGCCTGCTTGGCTTCGGGCACCCTCGCGAAGTACCACGCCGGTTCAGTGCGCTCCGCGTCGGTACCTCCGATGGATGCGAAGTATTCAGTGCTCCGCTCATCGAGTGGGCGTTCAAGCACGGCCGACCAGAAACGCGCCAGGAGCAGCACGTCGGCGCAGTCCATTGTGATGTTGCTGAGCCTCACGCACTGATCCTCGCGCCACACCACCCGCTCGCCGCGCCATAACTGCCGTTCGGCACTCGCAAGATCACGCCGGATCGGGCAATCTGTGCGCGTGTCGGGCGCTTTAGCCGATCAAGTCGTTGAGTGCGTCGACGGTCGCGGCGTGGACTTGGTATTTCTGATCGCTGTACCCGCGGACGAGGGCGACTTCGGCAGATGTCGCGATGCGGAAGATCGCCGCTCGAACCAGCAACTGGCGTGATGGGTCGACCTTGTCAAGCCAGGTGAGTGCGTCGGGTCCCGCCTGTTCCCACTCGAAAGCATCGATTGCGACCACTGCGCTCGCCCATTCGACGGGTCGCCAGTAGGGGCTGAAGTCGAGAACAACTGCACGTCCGGCACGGTCGAACAGCACATTGCCGCAGAGATCGCCATGGACAAGTTGTGACGCACAGTCGAGCGGTCGCCGCAGTGCAAACAGCCGCTCGAGGAGCCTCAGGTACGGCGCGGGGCCAACCGGCGTGCGGTCTTGCCATGCAACCGCGTCGCCGTGGCGCCACCAGTCGTCGGCGCGATCCATCCACGCTGGCCGCGTCGAGACCCGCAGCGACGCGTGAAAGACCCGACCAGCACGAATGATGTCAAGCCACCGATGTGCGCGCGGCTCGGCGTCGACATACTCGGCGCAACTCCAACCATCGACGACCCATGCCCCGGCTCCGGTGGCTATGGGGCGCGGCACGATGATCGAGGCGGGCGTCGTCAGTTCCGAGAGCACGGCGGCGGTCCACGAGCACTGTTCCACGTCATCAACGCGCTTCAAAACCGCGCTGCCGCAACGCCAACTCCGGCCTTCACCACCAGGGAGCAGCACCGGCGCGCCGTCAACTCCGAATGCATCACAAACGACAGTCGGTGGAGGGCCATCCGTCTCGGCATCAACCGATCCGTTCATGGACGATGGCAGCCTCTCTAGATCTCGTCTACAGCATTGCAGTGTGGCCGACGCGCAGCGTCAAGTACATATCTGCCGATCGGCGTCGTGGACGCTGCGGGTCGGTCAGCAGACGGCTGGATCGAGGCCGGTCGCGAGTCGGCCCTCATGTGCCCATTGGGCGAGGTCGGGTGAGGCCGTCGCGGCGACGGTGGCTTCGTATTCGATGAGGTCATCGTTTTTCACGCTGCGCACGCCATTCGCCGAACGCGCCGGACCGCAGGAAGGCGCGATCGTCTTTCCAAATCTTGCCTGCGTTCGGGATGACTTCGACAGCGCGGTCACGCATGCGGTCGAGAGTCGCTTCTTCGGCGAGCTCGCGGGCGCGGTGGTTTGTGATGTCGATGCCAAGCGCGTCTGCGAGGCGGACGATCTCGCCGGGAAGGTCAGTGCTGTAGTCCGCGTAGTGGCACATGACCACGTTGGCATCGCGGCGGCGTTGCCAGGCGGTGTCGAGATGGTGCAGCACTTGGGTCAGGTTCACGACGCCGTTGTATTCGGATTGCCTGACGAACGTACGGAACCGTTCGGCGGGATCGTCGCTGTCCGGTGGTCTTGGTGGCAGCGTGTCGAGGTCGTCGTTGCCGACCGCTCGGTCCCGCAGGGCCAGGACTCGTTCGACATCCATGTTTGCGAAGTGATGTTCCATTGAGATCATCACGTCGCGTGGGTCACGGCCGACTACCACGTAGGCGGCGTCGCCGCGCAAGGGAAGGCCGTCCAATGGGGTGTGCGTCTTGATGAACCGACGGTGTTGTTGCGCGTCGTAGAGCGCGTACACCTCGTCGAGCGAGCGGACAGTCTGGTCCAGCCAGGGCGACAGTTGACTCAACGGCGCAGGGAACTCCGGACCGTCGAAGATCAAGAGCGCGCACAACATTTGCGTCCAGGTCGTGCCACATTTCGGAGGGGTGCTGATCACCACGTCCGATGGTCGGAGTCGGAAGCCGTCCCACCGAGCGTTATCTTGAATCAGTGATCGGTACCTCACGGTCATGGACGACGAGACTGACCGCCCCACATTCGCACGTCAACCACACCGCGCCAGATCTGCCGTTCGGCGCTCGCATAAGAACGCCACAGCGGGCAACCTGAGCGGGTGACACACCCACCGTTATTTCAGGCCGTCGATGCGGTGACGGTCCCGGTCCCGGATCTCGATGTTGGTCTTGCCTTCTATCGCGACGTGCTCGGCCACGACCTACGCTGGCGAAACAACGCGATCGGCGCAGCTGGCTTGGGCTTGGCGCACGGCGACACCGAGCTGGTGCTCACAACTGCGCACCGCTACGAACCGAACTGGTTGGTCGAGTCCGTCGAGGATGCAATCGCATCGTTCACGGGTGGCGGCGGATCTCTTCTGGTCGCGCCGTTCGATATACCGGTCGGTCGGGTCGCCGTTGTCGCTGACCCGTTCGGCAACGTCCTTGTTCTGATCGATCTCTCGAAGGGTCGATATGTCACCGACGACGCAGGCAACACAACGGGCCTGGAGCGCGCGCCATAACTGCCGTTCGGCGCTCGCAATAATGCGCCAGAGCGGGCAATCTGTGCGCTCGGTGTCCGCGAGGTGGGTGGGCGCCGGTACCTGCGATCTGGGGCCGTGATGGCGAGCATCCGTTACGCGAAGACTTTCGACGGCGCGCACATCGCGTTTTCGGTTGTGGGAGATGGGCCGATCGATCTGGTCTACACGGGCGGGTACACGATCTCGATCGACTCGCACGATGAAGAGCCTCACGTCGCCCACGTTTGGCGGCGGCTTGCTTCGTTCTCGAGGCTGATCCGGTTCGACCTGAGGGGTATCGGACTTTCGGATCCGATCGATGCCTCCCATCCGCAGACGATCGAAGGCATGGTTGCTGACCTGTTGGCTGTGGTAGAGGCGGCCGGGGCCTCACGGGTCTGTGTGCTTGGCGACTCCGGCGCGTGCGGCTCTGCAATCGAGTTCGCGGTGCGGCACCCTGATCGGATCCACTCTCTGGTGCTACTGAACGGCGCGGCGCGCTATGAGCGCGGCGATGACTATCCCTACGGGCACGAATCAGCACTTATCGAGGCGTTTCTCGCGCAGAACTTCGACCCTGACGAGCAGTGGTCGCTCGACGATGTCGATGACCTAGGCCTCATCGTGCCGAGCCTCGCCGACGACGTGCGATTCCGGGACTGGTGGACGCGCGCCAGTCACCGAGGCGCGAGTCCGGCCACGGCGCGAGCGATCCTGGCATGCAACGTGCGGGTCGATCTGCGAGATCGCCTCGCGCACGTCGAGTCTCCAACGCTCGTCCTCCACGCCGCCGAAAGCGTATTCGTGCCCGTCGAGCTGGGGCGCTACCTCTCCCAACACATCGGCGGCGCCACGTATGCAGAGGTTGCGACCGCCGATTGTGCGATGTGGGGTTTGGCTGCCGACGCGTACGTGGACCATATCGAGGAGTTCGTCACCGGGCACCGCACGTCGAGCGCGGAGCGGGTGCTCACGACCGTCCTGTTCAGTGACATCGTCGAATCGACTGGACACGCGGTCGCGCTCGGCGACCGTGCCTGGCGCGCGCTGCTCGACGCTCACGACTCGCTCGTCCGCGCCGAGTTGACGCGATACGGAGGCCGAGAGATCAACACGACCGGCGACGGTTTCATTGCCGCGTTCGACAGTCCCACCCAAGCCGTCGCGTGCGGACAGGCCGTCGTCGACGCGGCGGAGGAGGCACGAATACCGGTCCGCGTGGGCATCCACACCGGAGAGTGCGAACGGCGCGGCGATGATCTCGCTGGTCTCGCAGTGCACATCGCCGCCCGTGTCAGCGCTATCGCGGCTCCGAACGAGGTGCTCGTATCGCGTACCGTCCGCGACCTCGTGGGAGGTTCGAGTCTTCATTTCGCCGACCGCGGGGCCCACGACCTCAAGGGCATCCCCGATGCGTGGCAACTCTTCGCCCTCCAGCGCTGACGCGTACAGAGCACGAAACCTCTGCGGCTCACCCCCGACCGCGCCCGGCATCCCAGTTGCGGCAATGCGAACCCCGTCCATACACGCCGATGCACTCGCCGGGACGGCTCGCGGCGGGCAGTCTGTAGCGGTTCGCCAGTCGGCGCACAGTTGAAGGAGACCCCATGTATGTAGTGATCGGACGGGTGAAGATCAAGCCGGGTCATGAGGACGAAACGCGGGGGATGATCGCCCAACATGGCATCGCGATGGTTCAAGGCCTGGCAGGGTCCTCCGGCGGCTACTGGTCGCGAAGCAGCGACGACGGTGACCTCATTCAGCACTCGTTCTGGCTCTTCGACACCGCGGAGAACGCGCGAGCGGCCGAGGCGACATTCAGCGCGCTTCGCGAGATGCCCGACGCTCCCGCAACATTCGTCAGCGTCGACGTGTGCGAGGTCATCGGAGAGGCATGACGACACACGAACGTGCCGTGTCGTGCCACGCCAGAACTGATGCGCCTCTTGGGGTCAAGCGGCGATTGGGTTTTGGTCGTGGTGATGGTTGCGCGGATGTCGTTGTAGATCTCGCGGGCGACGTAGCGTTTGAGGCAGCGGATGATCTCGCGTTTGGTGAGCCCGTCGGTGGTGCGTCGTTCGATGTAGTTGATGGTGGGCGCGTGGTTGCTTCGGATGCGGACCATGACGATGGTCCAGAGCGCGGCGTTGGCGTTACTGGGATGAAGCCGAGCCCCAGTTGCCAAAGCACGGGAGTGCCGACCGGTTTCGCATCGAAGCGTGCGCCGTGCGTTGGGTCGCTGTTTCGGAGGAACGGCGCGACCTCTCGGTTGATGCCGGCGACGGTTGACATCGCAGCCCATACGTCTGCGCGGTTGGCCCGTAACGTCGCAGCGCTCGGTGTGGCGGCAGTCTCGCGGATCGAGAGTGCCGCGACGCCTGACGACGATCGGCCGATTTCCCCTAATCGCCTGGTAGTTCTCCGAACTTGCTACCAAGAACTGATGTCCTCTTTACACGCGCAGTTGTAACAACATGTCGCACAGTCTTTGGTCCCCGGCGCGGTGATGGCGATGGTGCGCCACAGTGCGAATGCCTCACATCGCTGATTGCCGAAATTGCGATCATTCGGGGCAGCCGCGTCGTGGACTCATGATCCGACGACGGCCAGACCGCGTGTTCCTCACATGAGTGTCTCTTCGGTAACACTGATTCTGATGGCTCGCAGAGTCTGTGCAGTTGCGGTGATCGCTGTGTTGGCTGGCTGTTCGACGGCGCGGCATACGAGCCCGAGCAACCACAAGTCCGTCCGGACCGCGGTCGTGCTGCCGATGTGGGTCGTGCGTCAGCCGCGCGCCGTATCGCTCCCGTTGCCGCCGCCGGGAGGACTCACGGTCGGAGACCACGGTGCAGTCGTGCTCGCGTACCAGCGTCGTCTCCGAGAACTGCAATTCGACCCAGGCGCCGTTGAGGGTACGTACTCACAGGACACGGCGTATGCGGTGGTCGCGGTCGAGAAGTTGCTCGGCATCACTCGCGATGGCGTCATCGGCCCCGCGGTCGGGGAGGGCCTTGAGCACTTCAAATTATCAGCCCTCACTTCCCAACGGCGATGCAAACCGCGTCGAGATCAATCTCGACACGCAAGTTCTAACTGTCTTCAAGCAGTGGCAGCCGATCCTGCTGACGACGACCTCGACTGGCAGCGGCGACTATTTCTGTGGCGGCAACGATGGTTGCCAGTATGCGATCACACCTGCGGGTCATTTCCACTTCCAATATCTGCACAAGGGCTGGGATACGGGCAAGCTCGGGCGTATGTGGAACCCCTACTACTTCAACGGTGGAATCGCGGTTCACGGCCTGGAGTCTGTGCCGGCGTACCCAGCGTCACACGGCTGCGCGCGCATCCCAATGGACATCGCCAGTTACTTTCCAACACTCGTCAGCGTCGGCGAATCCGTCTACGTCGTTGGCACCGCAATGAAGGCGGGGAACCGCTACGTCGGTCTGATCCCGTCATCGACCACGACGACGACTACCCCACCGGTTTCGACGACAACCCTGAAACGGCCCACAACGACCACCACCAACCATTGACGCCGCGACGAACTTGAACGCGGCGTCTCGCACGTAAATGTTCATGCTCGCGTCGTCATGAGAACAGTGCGAGTAAAGCGAGTTGCGGCAAGCGCGGTCGCGACGGCCGCGACGATGCCGCCCGTGAGGTAAAACCCTGCGCCGTGATAGCCGAGCACTGACTGGTCGATCCCAAAGCCGACGAGCCACAGCGCTGCCGTACCGAAGCAAACCGTGGCGATAGTCGCGTCGAACGCAAGCGGCAGGCGCTCGGTTCGAAGCCAACGCGAGCCACGACGCGTTAGATAAACACAAGCGCTCAGGATGATTACGCCGAGCAGTCCGGCCGCGATGCGGTAATCGACGACCTCTCCGAGGTGGTGCACGGTTGCCGCTTGCTCACACGAGCGCGCATGCGGCACGTATTCCTTGAAGTCGGTGCATCGCGGTCGAGCTGTAGTGCACTCCTGGTGGGTCACCGGCGACCCATGACGCGCCGAAGACGCTTCCGGCTGCCGCGGCGATGACGCCGCTGATACCAACCGCGACGAGCCCGACAGAACCGAGGACGACGGCTCGACCCAACAGTTGGCGAACGAGATCACGCACGTCAAGGAGCGTGACGGAACCGTGCAGCGATCGTCAACGATCTTCACCACACCTCGACGCGGCAACGAAGACACCTACACACCACGACGGGCACTCCTGATGAAAGTGCTGCTCGCCCCTTTCGGGCCTTGTAGCGCCCGCGGCGCGACTGTCGCACCTGCCGGGTAGCGTCGCACGCTGTGGGGACCTGTTCGGGAAGTCTCATCGCGGACGCTGACTGCACCATCGCCGCGTGCACACTCGCCGAAAACGGCGATGATAGCGCCGGTATCCAACTACGTGACCCGGCCGGCCCCACCGTTGCCGCGCGGTTCGGGCGCGCGACTCAGCACTGTTTCCCGTCGCGCGTTTGCCAACGTGGACGGTCAGACCAGAACGGTTGCGTCAGCCTCGTCGCCGCGCAAACGGATTGTTGAGCGTGGCGCCCAAGTTATGGCCCTTGTGTATTGGACATGAACGTGAGACGTTTGCCATGAGGAACGGAGGCGCGAATGCTTCGACTGATCGCGGTTGGCGGGCTGATGGTCGTTGCGGTATGCGTATTCGCGTGGGCGCTGCGGCGCCGATACATTGACCCGGTGACCCGCCGCTCTCGCGCACTCGCCGCGCTCGGCCGCATCACTGACGCGCCCCATCCGACGGTTCCGGCTTGTCACCCGGTCGAGCCAATCGAGCACGTGCGACTCATCGAGCACGACTTTGCGGCAAACTCGCGCTCTCGCCGAAGTCGTGCGAGGCGTCCGCGTCGATACCGCACCGCGGCCGATCGTCCCACTATCGCCGTCGTCCCAAAACTGATCGACACCTCGACTCAAACAAAATCGACGTGAGAGATCCCACACGTCGACGTACGTCTGTGTGTGGAAGAACGACTCGCGGGCGCGGTGATAGATGTGTTCGTTGATGCGACGGCACAACGCCCGCAGGCTGAAAACCATCGCGGTCGTAGTGCTCGCGCTTGTAGGCGCAGCCTGTAGTACTCGCGCAACCCACGGGTCGGGGGCGGCCGGCGCATCGTCGACGACCGCACCGCGAGTGGCGGGCGGCGAACCACTCATCGCGCCACGACAACACGCAACCGCCGAGGAAGTTCCCGCGGGGCCGTGCGCACGCTGTCCAGTACTCGGTTGTGACCGGCGACCCGGTCGTCTTCGTGACGATCGACGACGGCTTTACCCGCGACCCACGCGTCATCGAGTTCATTCGTGCGCATCGCTGGCCGATCTCGGCGTTCGTCATCGACCGACTCGCGAATACCGCACCCGCATACTTCCGCCTGCTTCTCGCCGCGGGCGCCACGCTCAACGACCATACCTACACGCACCCCAACCTCCCGACGCTGAACTATCGCGACCAGCAGGCCCAGATCTGCCGCGAACACAAGACTTCCCGCGGCTGTTCGGCCAAAAGCCCCAGCTGTTCCGTCCGCCCTACGGTGACTACGACGACGCCACACGCCGCGCCGCCGCGGCATGCGGATTCAAGACGCTCGTTGAATGGAACGCCACCATGCAACACGGCATATTCCAAGAAGCCACCAAACGGCAACTGCACCGGGGCGACATCATCTTGTTGCACTTCACGCCCACGTTGTACTCAGACCTCCAAGTCCTCGCCCTGCGCATCGCAGCCGCGCACCTCACCGTCGGCCCACTCGAGAACTACATCACCACATAGCAACGCCGCGTGCGACCGCGGCAACGCTCGCAAGAAGACCCCACAGCAGCCAACCTGTGCCGTGAGCAAGGAGGTGGATCCATGCGCGAACTGGTTCGACGTGAGTTCACCGTTGACACACCGCTTGAAAAGGCGTGGTCTCATCTCGCGAAAGTTGCGGCATGGCCATCATGGGCCAAGCACATCAACCAGGTGTCGCTCGACCCGCCGGGTCCGCTCACGGAGAAGTCAGCGGGCTCGTTTCGACTTGCGGGCGGCGCTCGGTCGACGTTTCGAATGCGGATCTACGAGCCGCCAATGCGGTGGGAATGGGTCGGACGCTTTCTGACCGCCAACGTCTACTACGACCACCGCTTTGAACAACTCGACCAGAGCCACACACGGCTGGTTTGGACGGTCAGCGCAGATGGTTTCGGTGAAGGGACGCTCGGGAGAGTCTTCGGTGCGATCTACGCACGCAACCTCGACAAGGCGATCCCCAACCTACAAAGCGAGATGTGCCAAAGCGCATAGCAACCGTTCCCCGCTTTAGGTTCGCGATGCGGACCATGCGAGAGCCCGCCACCGAAGTGCCCGTTCAGCGACCTTCAGTAAAGCGACGCCGAGCCGGCGTTAGGGGATACCAAGGTTCGCAGCAGCCGTTCGCGATTGTGCTTGGAGCGACTCAATTTTGTGTGCGCGGTTTTGTTGACTGGGGCAGTTACTTGCGTCGTTGTGTTTGTGCGCGAGCGATCCGCCAGACGGACCAGGTGAGTGTGATTGCGACGGCGACCGGCATCAGGGGCCAGGGGTTGTGACCGTGGTGCGCGAGGTACGTCGTGAGGGTCATTCCGGTCACGATGGCGAGAGCGACGGTCCAGTCGTCGCCGACGATGAAGTCGTACCAGAAGTGCCCGAACCGCGCGAGGTATTTCACGACGCTGCGAGTTCTTCGGGTGCGGCCGTGCGCAGCCAGGCGACGAGACCGAACGAAAGCGCGACGACGAACGCGATCACGGCCAGGAGTGCCGCATCCGCGCCCGGCCACGCCACGCCGGCGCCTTCGGAGCCCCAGAAGATGCCGAACGACGTGAGCATGACGCCGACCGCGAACTTCAGGGTGTTCTCGGGGACGCGCGGACAGCGGGGCGTGCACCTTGATGCCGGCGATCAGCACGACGATGAGCGCGAGGAACGCCCCGAGCGCCGCGAGCCCGACGCTGTGCTGCGCGCCGCCGATCGTGACGACGATGAACGCGACCTCGAGTCCTTCGAGGAAGACGCCTTTGAACGCGACAGTGAACGCGTACCAGTCGTGCGCGGGGCGGCTGCCGTGAGCGCGCAGGAGCGCGATTTCCTCTGCGTAAATCGCGTCTTCGTCGTGTTTGGCCTTGAGGCCGGTCGCACGCAAGACCGCCTTGCGTAACCACTGCAGACCAAAGATCAGCAACGCGGTGCCGACGACGAGCCGCAACGCGTCGAGCGGGATCTGCGACAGTGCGGGACCGAGGACCACGACGATCACCGCGAGGGCGGCGAGCGCGGCGGTGACGCCCCATCCGGCGGAGCGCCAGCCGCGGGTCACCCCGACGGCAAGGACGATGGTGAGGGCTTCGACCATCTCGACGGCAGAGGCCACGAACGCCGCCGCCACGACCAGCAAATCGTGCATCCATCACCTCGACGTGCTGTAGTGTACACTACGAACGGTGAGAAAGACTGTAGCACATACAACGGTGACTGGGCCTGAACGTGTGCAGGAGCGTCTGGAGCGGCTTCACGACACCCTCGCTCCCGCGGAACGACGCGTTGCAGACCAGCTCCTCGAGCTCGGCCCTGACGAGGTGTTGGCGTCTGCCGTCACGCTGGGTCAACGCCTTGGAACGAGCGACGCGACCATCGTCCGCACTGCGAAGGCGCTTGGATTCGCATCGCTCGCCGAACTGCGTCGCGCCGTCGTCGCCGAAGCGGCAACGGCGCCCCCGGATACTCGCCTTCGACGAACGCTCAGCCATGCCGACCCCAACGCCGTACTCGCAAACTTCGTAACCCAACAAATCGCGGCACTCGAAACACTCGTCGACAGCGTCGAGCCTGAACGCTTCAACCAAGCCTCAGAACTGCTCGCCGACGCCGAACGCATCGTGTGGCGCGGCGTCGGGCCGTCCGCCGAGCTCGCTCGCTATGGAGACCTTTTGACGAGCCGTGTCGGCAAACCAAGCGCGAGCTTCGTCAACTCAGGTACGTCGTTCGCCGACGAACTCCTCACCCTCACCTCTGGAGACGCCGTCGTGGTCCTCGCCTACGGCGCGCTACAAGACCACGTCAACGTCATGCTTCGACGAGCTGCCGAACTCGCCGCGCCCGTCGTACTTGTCACCGACACACTCGGCAGAAAACTTGCGACACGCGTCAACGTGACGCTGCGCTCCGGAAGAGGCAAACCGGGCGAGTTCGCCAGCCACGCCACAACCCTCGTGCTCATCGAAGCGCTCACACTCGCGCTCGCCAGTCGCGACGAAACAACCGCGACCACAACACTCAAGAACCTCAACCAACTCCGCGCCGCGCTCGCGGGACGACGACTCGACCTCGACACACCCACATAACCCCGAACCCAAGTTCATCTTCGCAGCGCGAACGATGCCGTTCACACTCTTGGCTCGGCGATGACAACGCCATCCGCCGGAAGGCACCGAGCCCCAGATTGCCCGCTCGGCACCGATATTCGAGACGAACATGAGAGAGGGTCGTGTGGGACGATGCTGTTGATGATTCGGGCCGAGGGAAGCAATCCGTCCGGGGGCGGCCAGGGTGAGCGCTCACTGCTGCGATGATGTGGGTGGACGTCGCGATTGTTGTCGTGTTTCTTGCCGTGGTCCTTCGTACGGTGCTGAGGTCAGAAGAGTTCCGTGACTGGCGCGCGAAACGCCGAGCGTCGCGAAAGCGTGGCGATGAGCACTAGCCGCATCCGAGCGCGCCGGCACCGTAGGTGGCGAACGCGCGTCGGAGGCGTTGTGCGGTGCTGAACGCCGCGGTGCCGCCGTCGCGACACACCTTGTTGGTCGCGACAGGGCTCGTCTCGGCGAGCGTGGCGGTCTTTGTACTCATCGCCGAAGACCTTCTCGACGCGGGCACCCTGGTCTCACACGATCAAGCAGTTTTGAACTGGTTCGTCGATCACCGCACCGACGCGTGGATTCGGGCAGCAAAGCTTGTGAGCACGGTCGGCGGCTTCGTCTCGCTTCTCCTCATGGGCGTCGTGGTCGGCGTGTGGTTGTGGCGACGCAACTGGTATCTCGCGGTCGCGCCGGTCGTGTCGTTATTGCTCGCGGGATTTGCCTCGGTGGTTGCCAAGGCCGCCTTCGGGCGGGCGCGGCCGCCGATCGTCTTCCACGAAACACATGTGAGCAGTCCCGCGTTTCCGTCCGGTCATGCGACCGATGCGGCTGGGTTCTTTCTCGCGGCAGCATTTGTTCTCGCGCTTACCGTCGCACGACACGTCCGCACCCAAATTGTGCTCGTTTGTTTGGCGGTGTTGTGCACCGGGCTTGTGGGTCTCAGCCGACTTGTACTCGCGGTGCACTGGCTCTCTGATGTGGCTGCCGGTTGGGCGCTCGGCACCGCAATCGCGATCACCGTCGTCGTAGCGCTCTGGTACGTAGCCGTCAGGCAAAGTACGCGGAACCAGCGCGTCGGAGCATCGTCCGCGAAGGACTCGTAAACGATTTGTAGCGCGGTCAACGCGGGGCTGCGTTAGCTGCCCGTTTGGACGTCGGACTTCGTCACCGTGAGATAGGTCACGAAGACCACGATGAGCGTACCGAAGAGCACCATGACGGGTCCGTTGCCGAGGCCGAGGCCGCTTGTGCTTTTCGGTTTTGCGAGTCCGTCGGCGATCGATGCGCCCAACGGTCGGGTGAGGACATACGCGAACCAGAAACACGCGATCGCGTTCCAGCGCAGCCACCGGTATCCGATCGCCGGGATCGTGATGAGCGCTGCGAACAAGATGGCGGAAGGAAAATAGCCGAGGTGCAGCGTATAGGCGGTGAAGTCGCCGAGTGCGGTGCCCATCGCGAAGGTGGCGGCGACGGTCGCCCAGTAGAAGCTTTCGCGGCGAACCGTGTCGATGCTGTGGATCGAAAGTGTGTGTTCGGTCCGTTGCCACAGCACGAAGACTGCGGTGAGCACCACGGCGTACAGGATGGTCGACGCGGTGTAGGGCACATGGAATCCGACGTGTAAGACGTCGGCGGCCATCGTGCCGAAGATGCCGACCATGACGACCGCGAGCCAGTACGCCCAGGCGACATAGCGGCGTTGGTGGAATTGCAACGCGAGGGCCAGCACGAATCCGACGAATCCCAAGACAACCGCGAGTTCCGGAGCCATGGCGTGGACCAAGAAGTCTGACGTCGACTCGCCCATCGCCGTCGACAGGCCCTTGATGATCCAGAACACGGCCGTGATCTCCGGGACACGCAACAGCCCCTTCTTCGTCAACCACGACGAGGACGTGTGAGTGTCGCGCTTCATGGCGGTGACGCTAGGACGACGGATGAGTCGCCTCCACGATCGAGGCGAATCTCGGGAGCGTCCAACGGCCGCAGCGCAAAGACCGCGTACGGTCAGGGTCAATGACGTGTAAGGCCGTAGGCGTTCACGGCCGCGTGAACACGCGGTGGCCTGTGACACGTTATGCACGCGCGTTCGTGCGTTGGGTTGGTCGTACCCTGATGTGGGTCGAGTCGCCAGGGCTGAGTGCGGGTTGTCCCGGATTGAACGGGCGGTTCTCTGAGTCGACGATGGTGTCAATGGCTATGCAGGTGTCTCGTGCGAGAAATGTTGAATGGCTGTTGAAGTTCGCGATGGCGTTGGGGAGTGTGCGATGAGTGCCACGGCCGTGGATGCGGCGGTTGACAACGCCGGCGCGAGTGCGTGGGCGGTGGAGACGCACGGGTTGACGAAGCGGTTCGGGGACAACGTTGCGGTGAGCGACGTCGAGTTGTTGGTGCCGCGAGCGTGCGCGTTCGGCTATCTGGGTCCGAACGGCGCCGGCAAGACGACGCTGATCCGGGTGCTGTTGGGACTGACGCACGCCGACGCGGGGACGATGTCGCTGCTCGGCTATCGAGGTGCCGAAGCATCGCGATGTGGCGCTGGCGCGTGTCGGTGCGATCGTCGACGAGCCCCGGTTTCACGGCCATCTGACGGGCCGCCAGAACCTGCAGATTCTTGCCGCGGCTCGCGAACGGGCGGCGCGGGACCGCATCGGACCGGCGCTCGAGCGGGTCGGAATGGCCGGTCGCGCCGATGATCGGGTGTCGAAGTACTCGATGGGGATGCGCCAGCGTCTCGGTGTCGCCGCGTGTCTGCTCGGTGATCCGCAGTTGTTGATCCTGGACGAGCCGATGAACGGTCTCGATCCGGCCGGTATGCGCGAGATGCGCGACATGATCCTGTCGTTGGTCGCCGAGGGCCGCACGGTCGTGTTGTCGTCGCACCTCCTGGACGAGGTCGAACGGACCTGCGACGCCGTCGCGATCGTCGATCACGGACGGATCATCCGCCAAGGTCCGATCGCGGAACTGCTCGCGGGCACGTCGCTCGAGCTGCAGGTCGAGTGCTCGCGAGCCGGACCAAGCGCGCGACCTTCTTCAACGCACCGCGATCGCGAGCGGCATCGAAATGTCTCCGACCGGGTTGGAGCTCACGCTTCCGGCCGGAACTCAACGCGACGTCATCGCCGAGATCAACCGCGTGCTGGTCGAAGGCGGGATCTCCGTGTACCGCCTGCAGCCGGTCCACGCGTCGCTCGAATCGTGGTTCTTGCAAGTCACGAGCCGACTCGGAGACACGCAATGACGCTCACACCCGACACCAACGCGCCGGCGCCCTGCCACGATCTCGGTAACGGCGCCGGGTGACCGGCGCGGATCGTGGATACCGACGGGCGGGATGATCGCGACCCGGTTCATGGAGTTGCGCAAACGACGCGGACTCATGCTCACACTCGTCGGTGTGACGATCGGCATCCCGACGCTCTTTCTCGTCATCCGACTGCTGCTCCACGCCTTCGACCCGCAATTCGTACGGACCGGCCGGCGGCTACGACATCTTCAACCATCTCGTCGTCGTCGTTCTCTACGTCTTCGGGTTCATCGTTGCCGCCACGTTGGGTTGCACCGCGGGATCGGTCGATCTCACCGAGGGCATGTTCCGCCACCTCGTCGTGACCGGTCGTTCCCGATTGGCGCTCTACTTCGCCCGCATTCCCGCCGGGTTCGCGATCATCGGGCCGCTCGTCGCGATCGGCTTCGCGATCGTCTGCGTCGTGTGCACGTTCGCGGCGCCGACGACGACTCAACTACCAAGGCGTCAACGTCCCCGCCGGTCTGTCGCTCCCCGCGCTCGAGAGCTGGGCCGCCAACCACGCCGACGAGGTCGTGTGCGGCTTTCCCTACAACGGGCCGCCCACGGTCGTGCTCCCGTGCGTCAACGGACCCCAGAACGGCCCCGGGGCGAGCATCGCCAATCTCCGGCATCCGGCAACCCCGCGCAACCGTCAGCCGCCGCGGTCAAGGCGCACGCCATCCAGATCGCCGATCAGGACTACACCGACTACTCGCGATTCTTTCTCACTCCGTCGACGTCTCTGATGATCAAGACCGGCTTGTGGCTCGAGCTCGAAGCACTCATCGGCTTCATCGTCGGGCTCGGACTCGGATCGCTCATCGGTCAACGAACCGTCGCCGTGATCATGATGATCGTCCTCGAAATCATCCTCACACCGATCTTCTCCCGAGCGAACATCCCGCACTTCATCAACCTGCAACGCGCCGTCGTCGGACTCGCCACCGCCCACCTCGAACCCGCAGGACTCTCCGTCAGAATCTTCGGAGGGGACGGACCGGCAAACGGCAACGCAGCATCGATCCTCGTGCCCGAAACGACGTTCGTCGCCGTGTGCGTCATCCTCGCCTGGCTCATCGGCTGGACCATCCTCGGCGCCTGGCGCATGAACACGCGAGACGCTTAGACAACGACGCCCCCTCGTTGTTCGTGCGGTCTGGCGGTCGAAGTCGTGACCGCGTTAGGAGTTCTGCGACGTGTAGGCGCGTGTGATCCACCGCCGGTCGGCGGTCGTTGCCGTGGCGGCGCGGCCGGCGGCGCTGGCGGTGGCCGCGATCGTCCGGGCGGCGCTGGGTGGCGCGCCGTCGAGAAGGTCGTTCCACGCGATCGCCCATCCGCCCGCGATCGTGTGCCCGATTCCCGGCGCGGTCAGTGCACGCGTGAGGTACGCGACGAGCCTTGGTCGCGAGAGAAGAAAACGGTGCAGTGGTGCGGTCGTTGCGAGATACGGCGCGTAGCGGTGGGCGAGTGATGCTCGATAGGGGTCGTGCGCGCGCCCCGGGCCGGCGAGGATCGCGTGGGCGGCGGCCGCGCCGCTTCCCATGGCCTGCGCGATGCCTTCACCTTGAAACGGATTCACGAGTCCGGCGGCGTCGCCAACGAGAAGAACGCGTTCGCCGTGCCGGCACGGTGCCGACCATGCCGAGTTTGAGCCACGTGCCGAGTGGCGTGCGCGAAGAGCCGCGATGTTGTCCGAGAACGCCAAGGCCGGTCGCGTACGAACGGAAGGATTCGAAGGCCTGAATCGCACGGCGGCCGGCCGCGTGGTCGCCGAGCACTGCGACACCCAGGCCGAGGTTTGCGCCGCCGTTCGCGCCCGGAAATACCCACCCGTAGCCGGGAAACGCGGTTGCGTGTTCCGGTGCCCACACCATGATGTATGGGTCAGACACTTCCTCGTCGATGTAGGTACGTGCCGCGAAGCCCCAGAGCACGCGGCGGCTGTCGACGAGACCAGCGGCAGTAGCGACGCGGCTCGTCGCGCCGTCGGCTCCGACGATCACGTCGGCTTGGATGCGCGTCGACGACGACAATGCGAAACCGCTCACCCGGCCGTTCTCGGTGATCGGCGTATCAGCGCGACCTTCGATGAACTCCGCTCCAGCCTCCGTCGCGGCGCGTTGCAGGCCCGCGTCGAAGTCGGAACGTGCGACGCACACTCCATATCCGGGATAGGTACGGCCGGACCGAGCGGGCAGTCGCACGCGACGGCAGGTTGGGCCCACAACGAACATGTCGGTCACGCGAGTGCCCCGAGGTACGAACAGATCCAAATCGTGCAACAACTGCACGCCCCGCGGCCCGATGAGATCGCCGCAGGCCTTGTCGCGGAAACGACGCCTTGTCGACAAGAGCGACGCGCGCTCCGCCCCGAGCAAGAACGAGGGCGGTGATGCTTCCGGCAGGGCCGGCGCCTACCACCATCACGTCGAACCGCTTCGTGGTCAAGGCCGTTTCCTCCTTGGGGAAGGAACTGTACGGTCAACCTAAGGAGTCGAGGATGCAGGCAGCCGTACGCGACCCGAACCGTTTGGCGCAGGATCTCTTTCGACCGCTACCGCGCCGATACGACGCCCTCGAGGAGCTGTTGTCGCTCGGGCAGAACGGTCGATGGCGGCGGGAAATGATCTCGCACATCGACGGCAGTCCGAAGCAGATTCTCGATGTCGCGACCGGAACTGCCGGCGTCGCGCTTGCGTTACACGAACGCACTGCCGCGGAGATCACAGGTCTCGACATCACCGAAGCAATGCTTCGTCGTGGTCGACAACGTCTGAAGGCCGCCGGTGTCGTCGATCAGATCAATCTCGTCGCGGCACAGGCTGAACGCCTGCCGTTCGCGGATGACACGTTCGACGCGCTCACGTTTACGTATCTGTTGCGCTATGTGTCCGATCCGCAAGCAACACTGCGCGAGCTCGCGCGTGTCGTCAAGCCCGGCGCGCCGATCGCGAGCCTGGAGTTCTCGGTCCCGGCCCAACCCTTCTGGCGATTCTGGTGGGCGGGCTACACGCGCTTGGTTCTTCCGATCGCCGGCTACGTGACGGGTGGCCGCGACTGGTATCGCGTCGCGCAGTTTCTCGGACCGAGCATTTCTGCGCACGATCGCGAATACGGCACCGAGTGGATGCGTCGTGCGTGGCAGCGAGCGGGGTTGGTGGATGTCGACGTCCGTTCGATGAGTCTGGGTGGCGGACTCGTGATGTGGGGGCGCAAGTCGGAAGCAGGAAAATGAAACCGCGCCCTGCGTTCTATGCCGCTGGGCCGGGCGGATGGCGCGATTGGTGGACGCTGCTACATCCGCCCTACACCGCCTGGCATCTTTCGTATGTAGTAATCGGCGCGACGTTGGCGCCCCGTGTCGATGGTGGACGCCTCGCGGTCACGTTGCTGGCGTTCTTCCTCGCGGTTGGCGTCGCCGCGCACGCACTCGACGAGCTGCACGGACGACCACTGCGCACGCAGATACCGGGTCCCGTCCTCGTCATTGTCAGTGTCGCGGCGCTTCTCGGGGCGTTGCTCTGCGGATTCGTCGGTGTCGTCACTATCGGGTGGGGACTGCTTGCGTTCATCGCGCTGGGTCCGCTCCTCGTGCTCGGCTACAACCTGGAACTCTTTAACGGGTGGATGCACTCCGACATCGGCTTTGCGGCCGCGTGGGGTTCGTTCCCCGTGTTGGTCGCGTACTACGCGCAGGCCGAAAGTGTGGGGATCGCCGCGGTGATCGCGGCGATCGCAGCGTTCGGGTTGTCGCTCGCTCAGCGGTCGTTAAGCACGTCGGCGCGAGGATTGCGCCGACAAGTCGCGACGGTGTCGGGAACGGCCACTCGGCACGACGGCACAGTCGTCGCATTGAACGAACGCGTCCTCCTGGCGCCGCTCGAACACGCGGTCAGCTCGATGTCGTGGTCGATCGTCGCGCTGGCACTCGCGCTCGCCTACGCGCGTCTGCGTTAGCGGCTGAGCCCGAGCGCACTACGCCGAAATCCGTCGACGGTCGCCTCGACGACGCGGTCGTGACCCCAGCGAAGTAGTGGATGCCCAAACCGGGCCGCGACCCGCATCGGCTGCTGCATCATTTCTATGGTCCAAGTCGCGTGCGCACTCGTAGACCGCTCGTTGCCAGAGAACATCAAATGCGCGGCACCCTCGAGATCGCCATGGATCTTGGCCGCGATCGAATGCTTCGGAACACATTCTCCGAGCACGACGTCGAGCGTCATGCGATACGGCAGGGGCGGCGCGACCACGCCGTGCAACACGGTTCCGGCCTCGAGAGTTTCGCCTTCGACGGAGTAATCGTGCAGCCAACTCCACCACGAAGAGAACTGATCCAGACGTGCAACGGTCTGCCATAAGCGCTCGATCGAAACTGGAAACGAGAACATTCCGTCGTACTCGATCAGGTTTGGCGAACGCGCCACACGCGCCACCGTAATCGGCGTCCGCGCCGGCCACCACGCGGGAATTTTCAACCCCGTGTCTCCCGAGCATTGAACCCGGCACCGACCTTGTCCTACTCCTGAACGCGACGCGCGCTCCTCGCAAAGCGGAGTCCTCAACATTTGAGGAGGTGATGTGCGGGCCACCAAGTTCTTGCGCGGGGAGCGCGCACCGAACAACACCGCCACGTGCCCCCGAAGTGCCGTTTAGCGACGATCCATAACGCGTCTCAGAGCCGGCGTTAGGGGATACCGCGGGAGGAACTCTTGGGCCCGTTCCAGCGCTCAGCTCAGGGCGCGGTCCGGCGCGGAGTTGCGTTTCTGAGGGGCCGCGTATTCCGAGTCTCGTTCAGATTGCTGGATTAGAGGAGCGCTCGGGAGCGATGTGAGAAAGTCTTCGACGGCTGTGGCGGCGAGTGGCCTCGCGAACATGAAGCCTTGTCCGCTGTCGCATTGTTCTTGTTGGAGTTGGCAGAACTGGTCGTGTTCTTCGATTCCTTCGGCGAGGGTCTTGAGCCCGAGTTGCTTGCCGAGTTGGACGAGCGTGTGTAGGAGCGCTTTGGATTCGGTCGATTCGCTGATGGGTGTGATGAACGAGCGATCGATCTTGAGGATGTCGACGGGAAATTGTCGGAGGTATGCGAGCGACGAGTATCCGGTACCGAAGTCATCGATCGCGACGTTGACGCCGAGCGCTTTGACGGCGCGCAGTTGACGGGCGGTCGCGTTTGCATCGCGCATGATGGCGGTCTCGGTGATTTCGATCACGAGCGCCGTTGGATCGAGCGCGGCGGAGGCGAGGGCGGCTTGGAGATCGTCTACGAGGTGTTCGCCGTCGAGCTGGCGCGCGGAGACGTTGACGGAGACGTACATGCCTCGTTCGGGCAGACGCCACTCGGCGGCTTGTCGGCAGGCCTCGTTGAGGATCCACCGACCAACATCCACAATTTGTTGGGTTTCTTCGAGGACTGGGATGAAGGTGTCGGGTTGCACGATCCCGTCGCCGCGGGTGGTTCCACCGTACGAGCGCTTCGACGCCGAGAACACGACCATTCTCGAGGTCGAAGATGGGCTGATACAAGAGGAAGAACTCGTTGCGTTCAATCGCGGCACGAAGGTCGAGCTCGAGTGTGAGCCGGTCTTCGACGGCAGCTTGCATCTCTCGTCGGAAGGTGACGAAGCGGTTCTTGCCAGCGGTCTTCGCCTCGTACAAGGCAATGTCGGCGTCGCGGAGCAGGTCGGCCGCGGACGACTGATTTCCGAATGCGATTCCAATACTTGCGGTGATTCGCAGGCTGCTTCGAGAAGTGTCTTCGATCTCGAACGGTTCGCGCAGCACCTCGAGGAGACGTTCGGCGACGAAGTCGGGACTGCCGGTCGGCGTGGTGCCTTCGACGAGAACGACGAACTCGTCACCGCCGAGGCGAGCGACGGTGTCGGCCTCTCGAAGCGTCGCCGAGAGCCGTGCTGCCACCGAGCGCAGGAGCTGATCACCGGCTTCGTGTCCGAGCGTGTCGTTCACATGCTTAAAACCATCGAGATCGATGAACAGGGCGGCGCAGTTGGCGTGTCGCCGGCGTGCCCGTGCGAGCATCTGATCGACGCGATCGATGATGAGTGTGCGATTCGGTAGCCCCGTCAGCGAATCATGCAGAGCTTGGTGGCGGATATTCTCGAGAAGGCGGGCGTTGCGTATTGCGATCGTGGCTTGGCTCGCGAGGCCGCGCAGCCGATCAGCGAGATCAGGCGCGGCGGTCAATCGCTCGGGACGCTCGAGAACGTCCGCGACAACGAGACCAACCGGTTCAGTCTCGATGACGATCGGGACGGTCGCGACGGCCTCGCTCCCGAGCTCGTCCATCAGCTGCGACAACGTGACACGCTCGGCCGCGCTGCACCGGTCCCACACGCGAACCATCACGTCTTCGGTTCCGATCTGTGCGACGGGAACATCCATGGTCCGCAATCGGAGCTCGGCCGCAGTCGCGAACCCGTGCGTTGCTACGACGCGGCCCGTTGACGCGTTCGGTTCGAACAAGATGACAGCAGATCGGTCGCAGCCCAGGACTGCCGGCACCGCTCGCGCGATCTGCGCAGCCATGTCGTCGGTGGTCGCGATCTCGGCGAGCGAGTTCGCG
Organism: uncultured Actinomycetes bacterium; assembly: GCA_963841195.1. Taxonomy (GTDB): domain Bacteria; phylum Actinomycetota; class Acidimicrobiia; order IMCC26256; family PALSA-610; genus CAWJBX01. The sequence continues at coordinate 87,163 of CAWJBX010000016.1, forward strand.
AGCTCGAGAAGCGCGCCGGCCGTCTGGGCTTGACGACGGGCATCCTCGAGCGCGGCGGCCGAATCGAGCGCGGCGGCGACCAACCGGGCGTAGGCCTGAAGTACGACCCGCTCCTGCGGGAAATACCGACCCGCGGGCGTAAGCGCGGCGAGTCGACCATAGCGACGGCGAGTTGATTGCACTTCAACAACGAGCCTGCATTCGTCGAGAGCGCCGTCGTTTTCCAGGACCTCACGTGCGAGGCGCGAGGCCTCGTCGTCGCTGATACCCGTCGCGTACACATGCTTGTGCGCAGCGGGCAACGCTTCCAACGCGAGTACGAACCCAGGCGCCGAAATTGTACGCGCCGCCGACACAACGATTCCGCGAGCACACGCTCAAGATCATCATCGGAGACGAGATCGTTCACGGTCTCTTGCAACGCCTCGAGCCTTGCCGTCAAAACCTGAATCCGGGCCTCGAAGTTCAAGGCATCCACCGTTTCGTCGTCAGGGAACCAGCGGATTCGGTACTCGCACGCTTCGGCACCCTCACACGCGCACGCGGTCTTGACCACGTCGGCGCGCAAGCCAAACAGCGCCGGGATGTTCGAATACAGCCCGGCTGCCCACGCGCAATACTCCGGAAAGGGTTCGAAGCCCGGCACGAATGACTCGTGCACGACCCATTCGTTGGTGTCGGCTTGATGTCCAGCGAGTTCGATGACAGGCGCGAGCCCTGCGCCACCGGACTCCGTGATCATCGCCAGCAGCGACTCGGGGGAACCGAGCGATTGCAGCATCGCCGTCATCTCAGGCATCGACGGATCAGTCAAGCCGCCGCCGGCCACGCGCTCTACCGCAGCACCGCCGAAGAACGAGGCCGTTACCTCGAGCAGACGACGGAACTGTTCATACGAACTCCACGTCGCGAGGTCAGACAACTCGTCGGCCGTGCGACGTTCCGCCGACTCGCGCAAGACCCGGGCCACGCCATCGGCGCCTTCGTGATCACGTAGGTACCGCAACAGAAGCCACGTGTTCACGCCCGCAAAATGAAGCCCGGGCGACAGATCGGATTCCACGGCCACGTCATAAGCGTCGTCATGACCCGGGGAGGACCTAAGCGCGATACGTGACCCTGTGCCTTGCGTCACAGCATGATCAGTGCAGTCTGCTCGCACACGCTGGCTCCTCGCCGCCTGTGCTGCTCCGGCGCAGATCGGCAATCATTCGCGCCATGAGAGATGCAACTGGTGGTCTCGGCTAGCCTCTACATGCGTCAGGACCGGTGTGGTGTTAATCGATGTAGCTGACGAATGAGAGCGCGGTGGTGTGGTTGTAGACGCGGTCAGTTGTGCTGATCGTCGCGTGCCCGAGGAGCGCCGAGACTGCTTGGATTGGCACGCCTTTCGCCAATAGTTCGGTGGCTCTTGTATGCCGGAATGCGTGATAGCCGTGGTAGGGGACACTGGCGGTCTGGCACAGTCGACGCAGCTTGTCTTGCACGGTCCGGTAGCGCCAGGGGAACGGTTGCGTGGCGATGCGGTCGCGTATGCGAGGGTCGGCCGTGCCTTTGAGGCTACGAATGTTCGCGGCCGTCCAGACGTCGTCGCGGAGCCGCCGCGTGAGGGGTACATACGCTTGGCGTTTGCTTTTGGTTATCGGTAGGTCGAGGTGCGGCGGCGTGGCCTCGAGCTTTAGGTTTCCCAACGCAGTCCGAGGATTTCGCCGACTCGGCGGCCCGAGTCGATGACCGTGGCGAGGAACACCCAATCGCGAACGCTTCGTCGAGCTTGAGCACACACCAACAAGCGCTCTATCTCGGCGCGCTGATACACGACGATTGGCCGAAGAGGGAGCGATTTCGGCGCGTCGTCTGGTTCGATCGCGACGCAGGTCGCCCAACAGGAAGCGACGGCGTATTCGCCGAACTGACGCAACGCCACAAGGTCGCCCTTGACGGTGCCGGGAGCCTTACACCGCGTAGAGCTTGTCGAGGAGCTGAGTGATTGCGTTGCGGTCACTGACGAGTGCTCCGAGGTCTTCTACAGTTCCAGCGGGGCTTGTGTTGAGCAGTCCGCGAAGTCGCATCTCTGTACCGCGCTGTGTCGATACCGCTGGCGCGGCACCGCGTCGGCGAAGACACTCCGCGGCGTACCACTGAGTGAAATCCTCGAACATTCAGTCCTCCCACACAGATTTGGTTGTTCCGAAACGCAAGACGCGTCTGCTCACTCGATGCCGCGAGCACGAAACGGCCTCCGGTTCGGTGGAGCCGAAAGACCGGAGGCCGTTCACACCGCAATGAACTTCTGAGGGTCTGTCACTGCGGATTGCCTCCCCGTCCGGGGTAGACGCCCGCATTGAATCGTCGGGCACACGACGACGCAAGCCGCGTACACGTTCGTTCCACTCGCAACGACCCTGTCCTGTTGTCGATGACGGTTCGTCAGCGCCCACACCACGCGCAAACGAGGTACGTCGCGCACCGCGCTTCGCGCTCTAGGGTCGGTATGGAGTTGACGTCGTGCCGGCGAGTGCGCCTGGGTTCACGATCGCGACGACCAGCTTGGCGAGGATGCTTTCGACTTCTTCAGGTGTCGCGAGTGCACGCCGCAACCGTTCGTACGTTGCATACGACGTCAGCGCGGCGAGCGCCTCGGTCGCTTGTTCGATCGACCAGTGTGGCCGCAACTGATGCTCGCGGTCGAGTGCTTCGACGAGCCGACGGAGTTGGTCGTCGTCGATGCCGTCGTTCGCTTGTTCGGTGCCCGTGAGCGCGTTGAGTGTTCGCAGTTCGCGCATACGTTCTTCGACCTCGGCCGAGTGACGGCAGACTGCTCCGAGCATGTCGCGTAATGCCCGCAGCGGATCGCCCACGACGTTGCGTTGCTCGTCGAGCACGACCGTCGTCGCCATCGACAACGCGAGCTCGTCGAGCACGGCTCGTTTCGAACCGAAGTGTTCGTAGACGGTCGCTCGCGCCACGCCAGCTTCCTCGGCGAGCACGTCCATCGAAAAGCCGTTCGGACCACGCTCGCGCGTCAACCGCGCGGCCGCGTCGATGACGCACGCCCGCGTTCTGCTCACCATCTCTCGACGCGTGGGACTCACCCTGCAGCTCCCTCAAAACGCCAGCCTGATTGTCTGGTGCTCATCGGCGCTGGCCGCGACCGCTGAACGGGAACTGTCGGAATTGGTAAACGGCTCCCGTATCTCGCTGGACAGGCCGAGAGCCGTTCACCGGTCCCTACTCCCATTCGGGTGAAAGAGAATGCGGTCCGCTGTTCAGGATCGACCGAGTGGACCGCTGCCTGAATAGTCCTTGGCAGATTTGCCCGAGAGGCCTATGCGACAAAGACGCCGGCTGTCGATCAGATCGAGATGGCGATCTTTGCCGTACTGCTTCTGGTCATGCTGGGCGCTGCGAAGGTGCTCGACCTCCGACACGACGCACGAGTCAAAGCGACAGCGCGAGTGAAAGCGACGCGCGAGTGAAAGCGACGCGGACGCCTCATGGATTCGCGTTCGTAGACCTGCTGGTGGTCGGGATGGGTATGAGCACCGGGGCCGCGATCGTGATCTTTACGGTCAACAGCCTTCGCCCACGCTGACTCCATCCCCCGATACCGCATCGCAGATCAATTCGAGCGGCCAAGCTCCGCCGGCAACGAAATTCGAGAAAGCCTTCGGCGCGACATGCGGGCGTCAGAACCGAAGGCCTTCTCTGCGAGCGAACACCTCCCGGGGCGTACAAGGAAGCAATTGCGCTGCAATTGCGGGATCGGTAGTCAACACGATTCTCGCCGCGCGAGCAAGAGAATGTGACGGAAGTACCAGGCGAGAAATGGAAACGGCCCCCGGTGCGTGCTGCCGAGGGCCGTTCACCATGCGGCCCCGGTGACTGCACTGCTCTGGGAAGAAAAGTGCGGGGCCCGATTGTCCGATCCAGATCGACAACAACCCATGTCGTCTGAACCTGAGATCGCAGAAAAAGAGAACGGCCCCCGGAGTAAAGCGGGGGCCGAGGGCCGTTCCGGGTCGGCCCGGAGTGGAACCACCGAGAGGTAGAGCCGGGCATAGTTGTTGGGTGCTCATCGGCACCACGGCGCGAGGGCTGAAACGAACTGGCAGGAATTGGAAACGACTCCCGGTAAGCATGGAAAGCCGGGAGTCGTTCACCAAGACCCCCGTGGTGACGTCCAAGTCTTGAGGCGTAAGAACAAGGACAAGGAGTTCCTGCGAGTGTCGGCACAACACCCAGGCAACTGAAAACGATCGCGAGTGCCAAGCCGTCCGATTTGTGGCTGGGCGTTAAAGAAAGCTCCTTGCCATCCGTCTCGGGGCGCCCCCTGAAGTGCCGTGCCGAGATGTCGCGGTGTTATCCGCCGGTGACGAATGCGACGACGACGTATGCGGCGTGGCGGTCGAAGTTCTCGCGCCGTCGGTCGTAGATAGTTGTCGTGCGGGGGTCGGCGTGTCGGGCAGCGATCTGGACATCGCGCAGCGGAACGCCGGCGTCGAGCGCTGCCATGATGAACGCGGCGCGCAGCATGTGCGGGTGCACAGTGCCGAGCCCAGCGCGTCGTCCGATGGAACGGACCCATCGATGTGCGGTGCGTCGATCGAGTCGTTGTCCGTCGCGCCGCCGAAGGATCGGTCCTGCGTGGCGTTCGCCGATCGCCAAGTCGATCGTTCTTGCCGTCCGCGGGACGAGCGGGATCAGCGCGGGCTTGTTGCCTTTACCGATGATGCGAAGTGTTCGGTGGCCTCGTTCGAACGCGAGCTCTTCGACGTTGGTCGCGCACGCTTCCGAGACGCGCAGGCCATTGAGTCCGAGAAGGACGGCGAGCGCGGCGTGTGCGTCGTCGAAGCGTTCGGCCGTGAACAAGAACGTGCCGAGCGCGGCGCGGTCCATGCCGGCGGAGTCGTTCGGATACACGGTCGGGCGGCGCACGTATTGGGCCGGGTTTGTCGGGATGCGTCCATCGATGTGTGCGAACCGGAAGAAGCCGCAAACAGTTGAGAGGCGACGGTCGATCGTTGACGCAGCAAGAGATCGGTTCTCAAGCGACGAGCGGTAAAGCTCGATGTGGGCGCGTGTGGCATCGAGCAAGTCGAAACCGGTGTCGTGCGCCCATTGAAAGAACGTTCGTAGATCGTATCGGTATGCCTCGAGAGTGCGACTGCGGTATCGCGACAAGAAAGCGGCAGCGGCGACCTCGGCTTCCAGTGCAGACGATGATGTTCGAGTGAGCGAAGTCATGCTGGTCCTCCTCGGATTCGAAGAATCCCAGCGAACACCTCGCCCACCAGCCGGCGTTAGGTGACACCTTCGGTTCTGGGCAGCGTTTCGCGCATTGTGGAGTGCGCAGTACGGTCCGGGTTCATGACTCGTGTACTGATCACCGGATGTTCGACCGGCATCGGCCGCGCCACCGCAGTCGAATTGACCAAGCGCGGCTACGACGTGATCGCGACCGCACGCAAGCCCGAAACGCTCGACGATCTCGACGTCGCACAGCGGCTCGCGCTCGACGTGACTTCCGACGCGAGCGTGGCCGCCGCGGTCGCGGCGGCGGGTGAGATCGATGTGCTGATCAACAACGCGGGCATCTCGGTGGGTGGCCCGATCGAGAAGGTCCCGCTCGATCGCGCCCAGGCGCTGTTCGACACGAACGTGTGGGGCGCGCTGCGCTTGATTCAAGCGATCGCACCGTCGATGCGCGAACGGAACCGAGGCGCGATCGTCAACGTGACCTCGGTCGCCGGCCGCGTCGTCGGGCCGCTTAACGGCATCTACTCGGCGAGCAAGTTCGCGCTCGAAGCACTCACCGAAGGGCTCGCGATCGAGCTCAATCATTGGGGCATCCGGGTGATTGCGATCGAACCCGGTTACATCGAGACCTCGATCGGCGAGAACGCCATCGACTTCGGTCACGACACGCCGCCATACGACGAGCTGGCCCGACTCTGGGAGAACGCTCAGTCCCGTTTGTCGGGTGACGGCGTATCGCAAGGGCCCGAACTCGTCGCGGTTGCGATCGCCGAGGCACTCGAAGCGAAGGATCCGCCGCTGCGTCATCCGGTCGGCACTGACGCAGACATGATCATCGGGACCCGAGACTCAATGCCCTACGAACAGTTCCTCGCGACCATGAAAGCGTTTCTCGATCTCGACTGGTAACACGCGGGCGACCCGGCGTCGTCGGGGGAAACTTCCGGGCTTGCTGTGGTTCTTCTGCGCTCGGGCGCTCGCAATAACGAGATCGAGCGGGCATCATGCGTTCGTGCTTGATGCCGCTGCGAGATTGGGAATCTCATGGTTGCCGTCAGGTATGTGAACTCTGACGGTCATCACTTGGCGTTTCGGGTGTTAGACGGTGCGCCGGCGCGTGAGGTTGTGCTTTTCACGCCTGGGGGCACGATTCCTATGGAGTTTTTCGAACGGGATCGCGTTGGATCACGACTGTTGGAGGGTCTCACGGCGATTGGGCGGCTGGTGTTGTTCGATCGTCGTGGTATCGGACTATCGGATCCGATTACTGATTGGTCGTGCCCGTTGGTAGTGCAGTGGGCAGACGATCTCGCGGCGGTGGTCAAGCATGTCTGTACCGTCGCCCCGGTTGTTGTCAGCCTCGGTGATTATTGGGGACCCGCTCGCTTGTTCGCCGCTGCTCACCCGGATGCGCTCGCCGCGTTGGTGCTGTACGAGCCGGCCGGACCGCTCGCTCCGGTTGATCTTTCGCGCATGGTGAGCGACGACTGGCTGGCACACGTCTGTCCCAGCCGAGCCGACGACAAAGCGTTTCGCGATTGGTTTGACGCCGCTGGACGGACGGGCGCGAGCCCGGGCGTTGCGACGCGTATCTACGAACGGCCGCCCGATACCTGCGTCGCGCAACTCGCTGCGTCGCACGCGCGGATCTCCGTCCGCACCTTGGTGCTGCGGCGTCCGGAAAATCTCGCAGGATCAGCGTCGCGGCCCGATCCTGTCGCGTCACAGATTCCGGGTGCAGAACGGGTCGATCTTGCGGGCACCGACTACCACTGGCTCGGCAACGATGTCGATTCGCTTCTTGCCGAGATCTCACGTTTCGTTACCGGGGAGAGTCAGCTGCCTTCGCCCGAGCGCGAACTGTGCGCGGTGGTGTTCACAGATCTCGTCGGATCGACCGAACACGCGACCGCGCTCGGCGACGCGTTGTGGAAGGCCACCATCGAACGTCACGACGCCGAGATCGCACGCACCGTCACCCAAAACGGAGGCCGCGTCATCAAGACCACTGGCGACGGTGTGCTGGCGACGTTCCCGTCGACCGGCCGTGCCCTGCGTGCCGTCAAACGCATTCGCGCGCAGCTCAGCACCGACGACCTCGACGTTCGTGTCGGCATACACGTTGGCGACGTCGAACGACGCGCCGATGACCTCGCAGGCATCGGCGTACACATCGCCGCGCGGGTCATGGCGTTGGCGAGTGCCGGTGAAGTGCTCGCCACCGCGTCGGTTCCAATCGCGGCGACCGGGACCGACCACGAGTTCGAAGCCGCCGGCAAACACACGCTCAAAGGCATCCCCGGAACCTGGGAGCTATACCGAGTCGTTTAACGCCGATCAACGAGATGCCACCAGCAGTCGCAAGGAGGTTGCGTCCATGACTTCGTATCCCCAAAGCGGTTCCGCATCGGTGGACATCCACGCGACACCGGAAGTCGTCTGGAACCTCATCACCGATGTCATCCGCATGGCGGAGTGGAGCCCGGAATGTATTCGCGCCGAGTGGGTCGACGGCGCGAGCGCACCCAAAGTCGGAGCTGAGTTCCACGGCTATAACCGCCTCGGAACCGTCGAATGGGACATGCGCTGCATCATCACCGAATGCGAGAGGCTCCGGCGCTTCGCGTTCTCCGTTCCACCTCACTCACGCGACGCGACGCTCTGGCGCTTCGACCTCTTGCCAACCGACACCGGTATCCGCCTCACCGAATCGTTCGATGCACCGATCATCAACGTCGAAGGCTCGGTCGGGAACTACCCCGAACGCTGCGACATTCTGATCGAAGGCGCACGCACGACACTCCAAAACATCAAATCGACCGCCGAAGCGCCGCAATGAACACCCACTCGCGCACACAACTGCACTCGTAACTGCGCTCCTAGCCGGCGTTAGGGGACAGTTCGGTGCTGTCGTTGTGTGCGCGATCGCCGTTCGCAATAGTTTGCCGGAGCGGGCATTATGCGCTCCGTGCGGGAAGTGATGCCTCGCTTGGGCGCAGCGCGTTGAGTGAGCCGCCGATTCAGTACGCCCGATCCGCGGATGGATTTCTCGCGTATCAGGTCCTCGGTAGCGGAGCCATAGATCTGTTGCGTTTCGACGAGGTCACGATGACTTCGATCGACTCGATCGCAGAAGAGCCGCATCGCGAACGCTTTGATCGGCGCCTGGCGTCGTTCGCTCGCGTCATTCGTTTCGATAAACGCGGAGTGGGACTATCGGACGGCCACTCGCAACTTGCTCCCCTGACCATCGAACAAGGGGCGCGAGACGCGCTCGCCGTCTTGGATGCGGTGGGATCGCAGCGGGCGGCGGTATTCGGTGAGCAGACAGCGATCGCGTTGGCCGCGATGTATCCCGACCGCGTCACACGCCTGTTGTTGCTCAACGCGTTTGCGCGCTTGGCCCACGACACCGACTACCCATGGGGACTGGCACCGGCACGTCTCGAAGCGTGGGCGACGAACGTCCCTGACCCGACGCACGCCGCCGACGACGGACCCGACGACGTTGCGGTTTTGGCACCGAGTCTGGCGGGTGACCCTCGATTTCGGGCACATTGGAGTCGGGCGGGTCAACGCGGCGCGAGCCCCGCGGTCGCTCGGGCGCAGCTGCAACTGGTTGTCGGTACCGACGTCCGACCCGTCCTCTCGAAGATCAGCGCCCCAACGTTGGTCATGCATCGCCCGGCCAATCTGGTGATTGTGGCGGAGCACGCCAAGTTCCTCACTCGCCGAATTCCGAATGCGGTCTACGTCGAAGTGCCGGGCCAGGACTACCTCTTCTTCGGCGACGACGCCGACGCGTCATTAGATGAGATCGAAGAGGCCTTGACCGGCGTGCGCAGCGGCGCCGCGTCCGAACGCGTACTCGCAACCGTGCTCTTCACCGATGTCGTGCAGTCGACCGAGAAGCTTGTCGCCTCAGGCGATCGGGACTGGCGGGTCGTCTTGGATCGCCACGACGCGCTCGTACGCGCACAACTGACACGCTTCAATGGACGTGAGGTCAGTACGGCGGGCGACAGCTTCTTCGCCGTCTTCGACGCTCCGGCGCGCGCGCTGCGCTGCGCGCAAGCGATCGTCGAAGGCGCAGGCGCGCTCGGGCTCGACGTGCGCGCAGGTGTCCACACCGGCGAATGCGAGGTCCGTGGGCGCGACTACGGAGGAATCGCGGTACACATCGGTGCACGCGTCGCGGCGCTTGCCGGGCCGGGACAGGTGCTCACCACCAGCACCGTCCAAGATCTTGTCTCCGGATCGGACATCATCTTCGCCGACCACGGCTACCACGACCTCAAAGGCATACCCGAAGCTCGCCACCTCTTCCTGGTCATCTGAGACGCTCGAACGCCATATCTGCCGATCTGCCGTTTTCGACCGACGCGTGACAGCGCACATAACGCGACCTCCAGCAGCGCGCTGCGGAACCAGCGTTAGGGGACACCGTTGTTCTAACGCCGGTCTTCACCTGCTGTTGAACATGAACATCGACCGGTGGTCTTGGTGCTGTGCGTGGTTTGGCTCGCGGTGCGCGACCCGCGGAGTGCGTGGTTGGTTACTTGCGATACGCGTTGAGGTCCATGGCGTGTTCCACTTCGCGAGAAGCTACGCGTTCCTTGGCTCTTGCATCGGTCTGTTCGCAACAGGCGGGAGCGTTTGCGTCGCGCTCGACCTCGACGGTTGGTCCGCGTCGTGTCGTTGTTCGGTGAATACGATTTTGTCCGATGGCAGACCAGCCGGTTGTGGTCTCGTTCAATCAGCGGGGCGGGAGCATTGCGCAGTCAGTGAACGTGAACCAGGCTTCGCAACCACGCGCGTCGCTCGGCAAGGTGTTGCATGAAAACCAGCCGGACACCGCCGGGAGCTACCGGACGATCGGCCTCATCGTGATCGAGAACTTCTCGACAGCGCACGGCCTTTTTCTGATGGCGCGCGCCGCGTCCATCAAAGCCATCGACGCCATACCCGCTCGAACGGGCGCAAACCTCGACCGGATCACCGGCGTCCGCGACGGCATCGCGTTCACCGAGTTGTACACGCTCGGACCGGTCGTGCACTACACGATCACAACCGCGGAACCGGAGCGCGAGATCGCGCTCGAATACCGGTTGCTAGTCGACTGAGGCGTCGTGGCTCACACGTAGTCCTCGTTCGGCCTCGGCTGCGCAGAAGAGGGAGAATGGCGGTTTGCATCGTCAACTCGACCGTGCTGTGCAGATCAGCGCGGTGTGGCCCCCGCCAAAAGACGGCCCCCGGCGGCGGGATGCGCCTCGCCAGGGTGCGCTCTCGGATGTCTGCGCGCGTCCGTCACTGCCGCCAGCGTAGTGTTCGGCGTGTGAACCGCAGCTGGTTCGTTCGGATGCTTATGATGGCCGTTGTTGTGAGCGCGGCGGTGACGCTGGGCGCGTGTTCGAGTTCATCGAAACAACCCCTGTTTCCGTCGCCGCCGACGAACCAGTCCTCGATTCCGTAACGCCACTAACGCGTTGCGCGCTCAGCGTCGGCCGGGTGCTGGGAACTCTTCGCGATGGTCGATGAGTGTCGTGTTCGCGCGCCTGAGAATGCAGAGTCGAGCGACAGCGTGTGGCCGGTAAAGCGCGCGCCGCATTACCTCACTTCTCATGACGCGTCTAGCGCTCTGGTTTGGGCGTGGGGGCAAACGCGACGACGCCTCCCAGACGGGCGGGGCTGTCGGGGAGGCATCGTCGGCGGGAGACGACGGAACGTCAGCGGTCGGTGCCTCTCAAGGGCGAAGCTAGTGAGCGTCTCGGACGAGGTGGGATGCGGGTCGGGTGATCTCGACGCGTTCTTCACGAGTCGTCGAAGAAACACGCGCATCTGTGAAGCAACGACGCGGCGTGTGGGGTGCACTGCGCGAGCAATTACTCGCGCGACCGACGCGACGGCACGTCGAGGTTGACGCCAAGGAGTTCCAATGGGTGACAAGTCCCCGAAGAAAGAAAACGCGAAGAAACCTGCGAAGTCGTTGAAGGAGAAACGCTGGGACAAGCAGGCCAAGCGAGACGAGAAACGGACCGAGTTCGGTAACTGAGTCGTCTCACAGCGCCCGCGACCGCGATGCTTCGTTCACGACAACCGCGCGAGCGATCGACTCTCCGGTCGCGGTCTCTAAGACGAGCTTCGGAAGCATCGCTCCGGGGTGTTGAGCGGTACCCACACAGCGAGCACGCGTTTTGCCATCGCGAAATCGCGCGTACTTCGTGAATCGCGCAGGTCGCCGGAGTTCTCCGAGCTTTCGACCCTTGGGACTGCGAAAGCCCGGTCGGAAGCATTCGCGCGAGCCTTCGTTATGGTTTCGGAGGGATCGAGCCCGCTCGTCATCATCCGCTTCTCTCAGCGGATCATGGGCGTCACGTCGCGGCCGAGGCTGCACGTGATCCGAACTCGGGGCGAACCCTTTTGCGCGAACGTGTCCTCGATGTCGCGATTCCATCGCACGGCCGCACACCGCCGCGCTTCGCAACGCGCTTCAGCGGAAAAGTCGCGACGCTGAGTCGCTCGGCGTTGTCTAGGTCGCGGTGCCGTCGAGGGTCGTGGTGGCTTGGACGGCGGTTCCGTTGGTGGCGTCTTGGCCGGTGACCAAGAGCGTGTCGACGTAATGATTCGGCGACGATGGGCAGAACTGGATGTTCGCAGTGCAGCTCTGTCCGGCTGAAAGCGTAGTGCATGTGCTTGACGGCACGCTGTAGACGCTGACCGGATGGACCACAATGGAGTGGATCGTGTCGTGACCCGAGTTGGTGACCGTGACGTGCACGATCGGCATCGGCCAGTACGGCGGCGGTGTCGAGGGAAACTTCGCCCGCGATGGTGTGACCTGCAGGCTGGCGGCGGGCGGACCACCTGAGCCGGGCGGGAGCGGCACGCAGCCCGCGGTGAGAAGTGCGCACGCCAGCGCGAGGACCGCGGTCCCGATTCGTGTTCGTTGCTGTCCCCGCATCTGTCCTCTTTCCCGTCCGGCTGGGCCGATTCGTGCATGCGGTGCCTGCTTCGACGATTCGGTATCGGCATTTCCGCTGTTACCGATTGAGTCCTGTCCCTTCCCGGGCTGTTCCCCGCCGAGCGAAGCGCGGGAGCGCTTTCCTTTGTTTCACGCAAGGGTGATTCACTACGGGTCTTCGCCCTCGCTCAGTAGCTGCGGCCGATGGTCAGCGGTTCACGATCAAGGCGATCTCGCGCGAAGTGACGGACTTCACGTTCGCGTGACGTTTGCGGAGCGTTGCGAAGCCGAGCATCTGCGTTCGACGCGCACTGTGCCACATGACGTATTGCTACAACCGGTGAAACCAGGTTGACTGGAGCGTCTGGGGACGGCAGGGCTGGAGCGAGCGTCAGGGGACCATTCGGGGGAAGTTCCTGCGTGGCTCGTCCTCGGTTTGACCACACGGCACCCGTGTGATCGCAGGGAGCGAGGGATGCAAGACGTGAGCGCAGCAACCGCACAAGAGGCGCAATCCCACGGCCGCGAAGCGCCGCGTTGTGAGGATTGCGGCCACCGTCGCATCTTCCATTTCCGGGTCCACGACAATCGCAGCAATCACGCCGTGCGTATCCCGGAATGCTCCGTCCGGTGTTCCATCGCTAGCTGCCCTTGTGCGGCGTACCGTGCGGCGGAGCTTGCTTCCGTCGACGCATCCGACTGAACGCGGGGACGCACAACCCCGTCACCGTGATGTGATCTCTGCACCATGGTCGCGGCCGCGATTGTTGACACATCCGCCTTCCCGCTTGTAATGCGACGACGCGAGGTTGCGACGTTCACGCAAGAACCAGCCGCCATCCCTGCTACGCAAGCACGGGGTTGAACCGTCCCCGAAGTGCCTGCTTGAGACTTTGGGCAGGCGTTGCGGTTGATTCGTAGCGTCGAGAGGTCCTTGCAGGGTTGCTCTCGAAGTGCCTGCCGGCTTGCGGTGTTGGGTCTGGCTTTCGAACGAAGTGTGCCCGGCGGGGATCTCGCCGCGGGGTGGCTCGAAAGAGGAACGCGCACGAACGGTTGAAGCAGGAGTGCCCTCCGCGGTCCCATTGGATGAGACTTCGGAGGTATTGATGAGTGTCGTGATTGGTGTTGATCCGCACAAGGCGTCGCACACAGCGGTTGCGATCAGTGCGGGCGAAGTTGAGCTCGCGCAGAAGAAGGTGCGGTCGGGAGTCGCGCAGGTTCGTCAGTTGTTGTCGTGGGCGGAGCCGTTCGGGTCGCGGAGTTGGGCGATCGAGTCCGCGAACGGCTTGGGATATCTGTTGGCGCAACAGCTGGTGACTGCGGGCGAGACGGTGGTGGATGTCCCGGCAACGCTTGGCGTCGCGAGCACGCCTGTTGGCGAGCGGGCCGGTCGAACAAGAACGACGGCAACGACGCCTTGTCGGTCGCGGTGGCGGCGTTGCGAGCACAAGGCTTACGGCGGGTGGAACCGGCTGGTCACGTCGAGGTGCTGCGGCTGCTCGCCAAACGCAACACCGACATCGGCAACCAACGCACCCGGGTGGTCTGTCGACTGCACGCGCTTGGTCGCGGAGCTCGCAGGCGGCGGAATCGCCAAGGAAATCAACGCTTCGGACGTCGATCGGTTCCTCGAGACGACGACACCCGTGACGCCGGTGGAGCAGGTCCGCTACGACCTGGTGGTCGAGTTGCTCGACGACGTCCGGCGCCTCGACACCCAACTCAAGCTCTCACACGAACGTATCCGCACTGCCGTGCGCGCGTCGGAGACGTCGCTGACTGAGTTGTTCGGTGTCGGTCCGATCATCGCCGGCATGCTCATCGGCTACAGCGGCGACATCACGCGCTTCGCCAGCCGCGACCACTACGCCAGCTACAACGGCACCGCACCGGTCGAGTTCTCCTCCGCCGGCCGCGTCGTTCACCGGCTCTCGCAACGCGGCAACCGTCAACTCAACCACGCGATGCACATGGCCGCGATCAGCCAGCTGCGTCAACCGCACTCCGACGGGCACGCCTACGTCGAACGCAAAGTCGCCGAAGGTCAAGACCAAGAAAGAAGCGATCCGTTCGCTGAAACGACACATCAGCAACGCGGTCTACCGACAACTCAGGATCGACGCCGAACGCTGCACGCAATGACAGGGTCCGGGAGGACAAACGGGAACGACTCGAAACCTGCGTGACCGGCTCTACATCCCTCACGACCGGCTCTTCGGCGAAGTCACTCCCGGACCCATCACAACGCTACGTCGATGTGAGAACCCGAACAACGGGTCGACTCCGCGCGCCCCGAAACAGCCCGGCGACCCGCACTTGACACAAAGAGGATTCGTTCGGCGACAGTGGGTACACGTCTCAGAGCCGGCGTTAGGGGACACGAGCAAGAGGGAGAGAGACAACGGCCGACCTGGCGAGGCCCCAGGAGCTTCTTGCGCGCCAGGGCGACGAACGGACGCGAACACGCAGCTGCGTCGCCAGAGCCCGGTCACGTTCGCCCGGCTGATCGTCGATTCACACGGATTGAACCCCGTGCCTTCGGGCCCGTAGCGGAACTCTGCCCAGTCACACGAACCCAACACGAGTGTCCCAACCGCGATGAGCACCACCACAATGGCGGGACGACAACCATGCGAACTGCGCAGATGCATTTCGAACTCCTTTATGACGGTTGTCGCGAGCGGGACTGCATGGCGGGGCATGCGAGTAGCTGGTCGCGAAGTGACGACTCAATTCCCTTCCTCGCCCGCAGAACGGCGAGATCCATTTCGTGTGTCTGGTTCTGTTTCGTTGTGGGCGCGACTTCTAGTGCGAAAGACGCGTAGCCAAGCGCGAGGGCTGCTTGGTCGGTCAGTGAACCGAGCGCGACCGACAAGTCGGAGAGGCATCGTGTGACGCGTCCGGCGGTCAGAGCGTTCGTACACGCGTCAAAGAGAGACGCGTTGAGCGCCGTGTTCAGTCTCGCCGACGCATAGGCGAGGTCGAGTTGTGCAGCGTTGATCGTTTGTTCGTGTCGTATGACGCTCGGATCGGTACGGGGTGGCGTTTGGGGTCGCAACGCCGCGATTGTTGGCTTGAGCCGCTCGAGGCAGACTTCGCGAGAAAAGGTCGTGGGGCCGATCGTTGTGAGTGTCGAGGTTGCCTGTGCATACCCCTCACCGGCAGCGGATCCGCGCGCGCCGCTGCAGCTCGTAACGACAAGTGCCGTCGTCACCGCGGCGAGTCCGGCTGCGACCATGCGTGTGGTGTGTGGGCGTCGGACTTCCTCGGGACGTCGCGCTCGTTGCGAGCGTGTGCGCCCGGTTACGACGCGGAAGAGACTCGACAACATATCGTCACCTCGTTTTCAAGCGGTGCAGCGATGAGCGGCAGACTGGTTCGGGCAGCGCGCTCTTGTTGCACGGGCGCGTGTTGCGTCCTTGGTCTGCGGGTCGAAGTCTTCGAGGAGTCTTTTCGTGGCTTCGCGCATGACTTTGTGCGCGACCGCGGGCAGTCCGTTCATGAGTTGGCTGAACTCGGTGCGTGTGAACACGAGCACGGTGAGATCGGTGACAGCGACGACGGTTGCGGTGCGGTGTGCGCCCTGGACCAACAGTGCGATCTCACCGATGAGCGTCCCGCGGCCCGCGATGTGGTGGCGGCCATCGACGTCGATGTCGGCTTGACCGTCGAGGATGACGAAGCATTCGCGGCCCACATCGCCGCGGCGAAACACGACACGCCCCGCGGCGATGTGGCCAGTAGTCGTAAGAGCTTCTATACGACGCAGTTCGCGGGGGGTACACGCTGCGAACAGGTCAATGTCGTCGAGTCTGTTGATCTGGGCGGGACCGTTAGTTGACGGCATTGCGGCTCCTCGAAACGGGCGGAAGGCTGCTTCGAGGCTGCACCTGCCGCGCTCGACGCCGGCTCGACGGTCGCTCAATCCCGCCTCGATTTCGGGCGAAACGATCTACGATCAGACGGTTCCTGGCAGGAGATGTGCAGGATGACCGTACGGTTCGGGGTGTTGGGTCCGTTGGAGGTGTGGTCCGACGGCGAGACGGTCCCCATTCGGGGACCGAAACGGCGCGGGCTGCTCGCCTATCTGCTCGCGCATGCGAGTGAGCCGCAGCCGCCAGATCGCATCGTGGATGCGGTGTGGGGAACCGCGGCGTCGACCGGTTCCGAAGCGACGGTGCAGACATACGTGTCGCAGCTGCGAAAACTCTTCGGTGTGAATGGTCCGCCCATCGAGTACCGCGCAGGCGGATATGTGCTCGACCTCAACGCCGACACGCTGGATGCGACCCGCTTCGAGACCGCGGTCGCAGCGGCATCGGCGCTTGATGATCGCGATCGACGGCTCGCATTACTCGAAGGTGCACTTAGCTTGTGGCGGGGTGAACCATTGGCCGAGTTCAAAGGCCAGTCGTGGGCCGACGACCGGGCCCGACAATGGACCCGCCTGCACGTCCTCGCGCACCAACTACGAACCGCGGCATTGCTCGATACGGGACACCACCGTGATGCGCTCGCAGAGCTCGAACGTCTTGTCGCGACCCATCCGCTGCACGAGCCGTTTTGGTCACAACTCGTACTCGCTCGATACCGCTGTGGACAACCAGCCGATGCCCTCGCGGCCGCTGGTGAAGCGCGCAAGGTCCTCGCGATCGAACTCGGAATCGAACCCGGACCCGAACTCATCGAGCTTGAACGCAAGGTGCTCGCGCATGATGAGTCGCTCGCCTGGCAAACGCGCATTACTGCGCCCGCGAATATCCCCGTGATGACGGTGGTCGAGCCGTTACCGGATGGAGTAGTTACGTTCTTGTTGACCGACATCGTGGACTCGACCGCGCTGTGGGAAGCGCATCCGGAAGAGATGGCCAAGGCGCTCGCACGCCACGAAGACGTCGTTGCCGACGTCGCACACGAACATGGCGGACGACTGCTGAAATCACGTGGAGAAGGCGACGCAACGCTGTCGGTTTTCGCGAAGGCCACCGACGCCGTTACCGCGGCGGTCGCGCTCCAACGCCGACTTGGAAATGAGGCGTGGCCCGGGCGAATCGATCTGCCTACCCGCATCGCGCTGCATACGGGCGAGGCACAGTTGCGAAACGGCGACTACTACGGCGGCACGATCAACCGCGCGGCGCGTATTCGCGGTCTTGCTGCAGGTGGGCAAGTGTTCGTTTCGCGCGCAGTGCACGATCTCGTAATCGACGTGCTGCCGACCGACCTCGAAATTGTTGGTATTGGCGACAAACAGATGAAAGGGCTCCAGCGGCGCGAGAGCCTGTACGAAATCCGCGGCGCGGGGCTCGAGCGCGCCACCGCAGACACCGAGCGTCCCTCGTCGCTTGGTAGGCGCGCGGCCAACGATTTACTGGCGCAACAACGCGGGAGCGGCGTCGACGCGCAACCGCTGTCATCATTGATTGGCCGGACCGATGTCATCGCGAGGATGAGTGACGCGCTCGATGGATCCCGATGTCTCACACTTGTGGGCGCCGGCGGCGTCGGTAAGACGAGACTGCTCGAAGAGGCATGCGCGCGTTTCGGCGATCGATTTGAGCGCGTTTGGCGTATCGACCTCGCGACCGCCCGCGACCGTACCGGAGTCGAGCATCTGCTTGACGTCGGCCTGTTGCCGCCACGGGATCCGATGAACCGATCGCGAGACGATGGTCCACAAGCCGATCTCCTCAGCGAGATCGCTTCGACGTTTAGAGGCCGTCGCGTACTCGTGGCGCTCGACAACTGTGAACAGTTGATCGATGTTCTCCCTGACATGATCGAAGCGCTGCTCGCACGCACCGCACAGCTCACAGTCCTCGCCACGAGCCGGGAACCGCTGGCGTTTCAGGGCGAGATCGTGCTTCCCGTTGCGCCGCTCGGAGTGCCGCCCACCGTCCCGCTCATCGAGCCTTCACAACTGCTGCATGTCGAATCCGTCGAACTCCTCACGACGCGGGCTCGCGAACGCGGTGCGGAACTCGCGATCACTTCGGAGACTGCCGACGACATCGCAAGCATCTGCCGCCAACTCGACGGCATCCCGCTGGCTCTCGAACTCGCGGCGGCGCGGCTCGTATCGACCTCGCTCGCCGACCTGTGCGCCCGGCTCCCACACCAACTCGACCTCCTCGCCAATCGACACGGCGACGTGCGCCGTCGAACGTTGCGAGGCGCGATCGGCTGGAGCTTTGAACTCCTCGAACCCGCTGAGCAAACGTTGCTCCTGCGACTCGGCATCTTCGCGGGTGGCTTCACGCTCGACGCCGCCGAAGAAGTGTGCGCCGACGACGCTGTTGCGGCGACTGCCACGGTATATCTCAACCTCGCAGAACTCGTCGCCAAGTCGGTCGTCGTCTTCGACCGGCAAACCGGCCGTTACCGGTTGCTTGAACCAATCCGTCAGTTCGCACGAGAGCTGCTCGAAGTATCGGGCGAGCTACCGCTCATCGCCGATCAACACACGCGCTGGGCGTTCCGATACTCCATGAACGCAGGCGCTAGTTCAGGCATGCAACGCCGATTCGAAGTCGAGCTCGACAACATTCACGCCGCGCTCGATTGGCTCCAGAGCCACGATGCCAAGCAGTTTCTTCGTTTCGTATCACTTCTCGGCTACAGCTGGTGTTTCATCGATTGGCGGCGGGGCCGCGCCGTTGCAGAAGTCGCCGTGACCATGGCCACTGACGTATCGGAGCGCTTGCGTGCAGGCGTACTTCTCACGCGTGGCATCGTCGAGATACAACACGACCTTTTCGGCAGCAGCGTCTGGCTGGACCAAGCCCGCGACCTCTACCGCCGCAACGACGAACAACTCGGCGTCGCATGGAGCACGTTCTTTCTCGCGGGCGCCTACACCGAACGTCGCCCCGACGAGACCCAGCGGCTCTACCTCGAATCCGTCGAGCGATTCCACGACCTTGGTGTGGCGACGGGTGAAATGTGGGCGCTGTTGGATCTCACCGTTCTGGCGCAGAATCACGGACGAATCGACGAAGCGACCGATCACCTCGAACGAATGGTCGCCCTCGCCGAGCACTCCGACCAATCGTCGCTCCATGGCGTCGCGCTCGCGCTCCGCGCTCGCAACACTGCAGCTCGAGGCGACGCGGATGCCGCAAGCCGCGAAATGCAAGAAGCGATCGAAATGATGCAAGCGAACGACGAGCGCTTCAACCTGCAACGTGCTCTCTCCGAGGCGGCGTGGTTCGAACTTCAGGCCGGTCGGGTTGCTGCTGCCGAAGACTACGTGCGTCGTGCGCTCCGCCTCGGGCTAGAGATAGAGCACCAGCAGGGATTACGCATTTCACTCGTGATGCTCGCGGTGGTGGAGTCGCGTCACGGTAACAACGAGCGGGCGCGCCTGTTGCTCGCCGCAACCGGCTGGGATCGACCTCAACTCACAGCGCCGCCGCATGCGGTGTGGGTACGCGCGATCGAACAGCTCGAACACCTGAGGAACGACGAAGACGAAGCCGCCACCCGTGAGGGACGCGCGCTGGGAGTCTTCGGCGCTGCTCGCGCAAGCATCACGTGACGGCGGAATCGCAACGCGCCGAGCCCGTCACGAAGAGGGGGCTCGCGTCGCTCGATGGTGGCGGGCCATGCGGAACTCGAACCGGAACCCTCGCGTGACTGCGGAAGCGGTATCCCCTAAGTGCCGTTAGGGGATACAGGGCATGTACTGCGATACCTCGCGGTGACTAGGCCATACGAACAAACGGGGAACCAAACGGGGAACGAGCGTACCGGTGTCGATGAACTGAGCCGCGATCGGCGTGGTTGAGCGTCAAGAAGCTGGCGCGTCGGGAAAGCGGCCCGCGGTCCGATGGGTTGGCGCGTCAGTCGGGTGGTTCGTCGTCGTCGTATTTGGAGAGGAAGGCCTCAACTGAATCGACGAGTGCCTCTGCCTTTTCCTCGTCAGACAACATCACCTCTGGTTCGGGTTCGGGGTTGCTGCCATAGCGCTGGGGGAACCGGCGGGAGAGTCTCCACATGAGCACCATTGCTGAGGGTGGGATTTCGCGCACCGTCGTGGTCACGATCCGTTGGCGGACTTCGCCGGTCTTGACGTCGAAGACTTCTCGAGTCTTGGTGGTCGTGACAGAGATCTCGCCAGCGGCGAGTCGGTCGAGCGTTGCCAGCCCCACGGCTTCCCAGGTGGCATTGGCTTGGCGAACGGCGTCTGAGAACTCAAGACAGAGCCGGTCGAGGTGCGTGAGGTCGAGGTCTTCAAGTTCGCGCCCAGAAGCGCGGATCCGGAGTTTTCCGGCGGTACGGAGCCACGCGTAAGCCTGTTCGGCCCTTACGCCCACGAGCGCGCATGCCGTCTCGAAGTAGTTCCCGGCGATGAGTGAAGCAACGATCGCGTCAAGGACCCTGATCGGCGTTCCGTCAGGCGCGCGATCGATGACGGCGTCCAAAACAGTTGGTCGGCCTCGTCGCTTCGTGTGATCGACGTTCACCCAGGTCAGGATACGGCCGGCGTGGGTCTCGTTTGGTTCCAAAATCGTCCGCCATTGCAAGCCTGCAGTGCAGTGTCGACGCGCGAGCCGCCCCACGAAGCCCCACTACCGAACAGGACATTTCTTCCCGAATCGTGAGTCCGTCGGTGCACATGCCCCACTCTTTGGTGGCCCCGCGCCAAGAGTGCCCCCACTCTCGTTCGGCCGTGCGACAAGATTTGGGGCGGACGCGCGCCCGATAAGAGATGTTTTCACCTTCTTTTCGGGCGCGTAGAGGCAACTTTGGCGGCCACTACTGCCTGCGAAAAATGACTCGGGGCGCGTCGGCTACGTTCCGAATCTCGGGAAATCCGTTCCGACGGAGACTCGCGACCTAGGTCCAGCGGGTTTTCTCCAGGCCCGACGGGGGCGGGCGTCGCAGGTTAGCGGGCGCGGTCGGCTTCGGCGGATGCCGCAAGCGCGTGGATCTTGGGCGCAAGCCGATCGGTCACGAGCTTGACGCCGGCCGGGTTTGCGAAGTGGACGCCGTCCGGCCGTACACGAATGCCGTTGATCGTCGGCGTGAACTGGCCGCCGGGGCAGATGGCGTCGGCCCACCGCAGGAACGTCACGTGCGCGGGATCGTGCCGCGCCACTTCCATCAATGCCGCGTTGACGTTTGTTACCGCGGCCGGCTTCGTACGCACATCTTGCTGCGCGATGTCGGTGCTCTGCGGTTCTCCATAGCAAGGAACCTCGAGCAACGCGACGTGCCCGCCGCGTGCCGTCAACACGCGTAGCGAGTCGCTGACGACCGAAACGAGTTCTTGCTCGTGCTCGACGGTGCCGTGGACGTAGAGATGGGCGCCAACCGTGAAGTCGAGCGTTTCCCACGCGCCGATCATGACGACAGACAGATCGGGATCGAATTGCGCGACGTCGGCCGTCCACTTGTCGACGCGTGACTCGCAATCATCGGGCGTCTGCATGTGCGGGCCGAGCGCACCGCAGCCGATGATCGGATCCCACCGGTAACTCGTCGTCGCCGTCGGCGCGAAGGTGTCGCCGGTGAAGAAGCCGAGGGTCAGCATCTGCGAGTCGCCGAGCATGAGAATCCGCGCCGCGTTGCGGCTCGGCACCGCCTTCGGCTGCAAGCGCGACTGCGCCCGGATGAGTCCGGAGACGCTGGGCGAAGCCACGGCACCCGTTGTCGTTACGAAGATCAGCCCGACCACCGAGGCGAGCGCGATCGGCGCGGTCAAGAGTCGCGCGCCACGCAAACGGGGGAGCCGCAGCCCGGCCAGTCCGTTCCGCCGAATCGGAAGCTCGACGAACACGTACGACGCGGTTGCGATCACCGCGGTGATCGCGGTTTGAGTGAAGAACAACAGCGCGCCGTGGAGCCCGGTGCGCGCCGAGTTGGCCACGACATCGACGGGCCAATGCCAGAGGTACAGGCCGTACGAGATCAGACCGATCGCGCGCAGCGGCCGCATTCCGCACACACGCGCAAACGCGTTCCGACTGGCCGCGGCGGCAACGACCGCGGCCGCCGCGATCGCGACGACGAGAAAGCCGCCGCGATACAAGAACGCGCCCGACGAGCCGACGTGCGTGCACATGAATGCGAGCACGAGCGCGCCGCCGCATCCGACTGCGGCCATCACGTTGCGATGCCGACGCGAATCGAGCGCAAGCCAGGGTCGCGGACCCATGACGCACACCGCGAGCAGCGCCCCGACCAACAACGTTTGGGCGCGCGTATCGGTGCCGTAGTACACGCGCGACGGATCGGTTCCCGGGTGGTAGAGAACGGCGGCCAACGCAGCCGATGCGAGCGCGAGCGCGGCGATCGCGGCTGCGAGCAGACCCCGGCGGCCGCGGCAGACGCGCACGAGCCCGAGCAGCGCGATCGGCCAGATGAGGTACCACTGTTCTTCGATCGCGAGCGACCACGTGTGCGCGAGCGGCGAGGGTGCTTGGAACGCGTGGAAGTACGACGTCCCGTCGAGGATGAACTTCCAGTTTGAGACGTAGGCCAGGCTCGCGAGCGCGTCCGACCGCAGGCTCGCCAGCTGCGTCGGCGGCGCCGCGACCCACGCGTACACCGCAACCGCCCCGAGCAGGACGAAGAGTGCGGGCAGGAGCCGGCGGGCGCGCCGTTTCCAGAACGCGAGCAACTCAAGGCGGCCCGTTGTCGTGATCTCTTTCAGCAACAACGACGTGATGAGAAAGCCGCTCAGCACGAAGAACACGTCGACGCCGAGGAATCCCCCTTGTGCCCACGACACCTGGCCGTGATACAGCATGACGGCCGCGACCGCGAAGGCCCGGACGCCGTCGAGGCCCGGTCGGTAGCGGAACGCCGTGTTCGTCGCGGGGGAGGCGTCGGGGATGCCTGGATGAAAGCAACCGAGCCACACATCGCCGTGAAGCCGACCTTCGAGCTCGCCGAGTGGCCGCTCGCGATGTTCTGTTGATTCAAAGGAAACTGTGATGATTCTCGAAAGTACCGCGAAGCAAGCGCGTGCTGGACTGGCCCCCTTGCAAACGAGGCCGGTCGAGCGAGGTCAGCGCGTTCTCGTCGTCGACGACGACGACGACATTCGCCAGCTGCTGGCGAGCGTGTTGCGGTTCGCCGGATTCGTGATCGACAGCTGCGCCGACGGGCGCGTCGCGCTCGATCGGGTCGAGCAGTTCGATCCCGATCTCGTGCTGCTCGACGTCATGATGCCGCGGCTCGACGGTTTCGAAGTGTGCCGGCGGTTGCGCGATGCCGGCGTCGAGACGCCCGTGATCTTCTTGACCGCACGCGATCTCGCCGAAGACAAGGTTGCCGGCCTCACCGGCGGGGGCGACGACTATGTCACGAAGCCGTTCGATCTCGACGAACTTGTCGCGCGTATCGACGCCGTTCTGAAACGCACGCTGAACTCGACGCGCGAGGGCGCGCCGCGTCGCCACGAATACGACGTGCTCACGCTCGACGAAGACGCGCACCGCGTGTGGGTGTCGTCGAAGCTCGTTCCGCTCTCGCCGACAGAGTTCCGCTTACTGCGTTATTTGATCGTCAACGCCGAGCGCGTCGTTTCCAAAGCGCAGATCCTCGCCCACGTGTGGGGTTACGAATACGAAGGCGACCCCGGGGTCGTCGAAACCTATGTGTTCTACCTTCGCCGCAAACTCGGACCGGGCGGCGCGCGCCTGGTGCAGACCGTGCGCGGCATTGGCTATTCGCTCCGAGGGGAGTGACCTCGATGACCATCGCATCGCATTTTCGGCGCACGGTTTCCGACCGCCGCAAGGTGCTGGCCGCAGTCTTGGCGTTGACGGTCGTGACGATCGCAATCGTCGAAATCGTGACCGTCGGCGCTGTCCGGCATCAGTTGACGAGCCGCACCGACGCGTCGCTGCGTTCGCAACTTCGGGCCGCGACCATTGCGGTGAGTGTCCTGCATCCCGACGCGCTCGCCGCGCTCGAACCGGGTCCAAGCACCGCTCACCGGCGGCTCCGCCACGATCGTGGTCGACGCCAACGGGCGCGTGATTTCGCAACTTCCGAGTGGCCCGGCCGCGGTGCCGAATCTGCCGCCCGTTGCAACGCTCCGCGCCGAATTGGGCCGCCCATTCACGGTGACGGGTTCGAATGGAGTCCACCGGTTCCGCGCGATCGCAGGCGACCTCGGTGGTGGGCGAACCATCGTCTTCGCAACGCCGCTGACCGACGTCAACGGCACGGTCAACGACCTCACGCACGTCGCGCTCATTGTCGGTGGCATCGCGGTCGCGTTACTCGCGCTGCTCATGTGGCGGTTGCTCGCGGCGGCCGCGCGTCCCATCGACTCGATGATCGACGTTGCGACGCGCATCGGCGACGGCGACTTCAGCGCGCGCGTCGAAGCCGACGACGTACAAGGCGACGCGGCGCGTCTCGCGGCCGCGCTCAATCAAATGGTCGCGCGCATCGAAGCCGCATTCGCCGAGACCTCGGCGTCGGAAGCGCGGCTGCGCCGATTTGTTGCCGACGCGAGCCACGAGTTGCGGACGCCGCTCACCAGCATCCGCGGGTACGCCCAGTTGTGCCGCATGGGTGCGGCGGGCGACGACGCCGAGAACGCCATCGTGCGAATCGACAACGAAGCCAAGCGCATGTCGGTGCTCGTCGACGACTTGTTGCTGCTCGCCCGTCTCGATCAGGGACGCCCGCAGTCGCGCGAGCTCGTCGACATCGCCGCGCTCGCGCGCGAGGTTGCCGAAGAAGCGAAGATGCTCGAGCCCGATCGGCCGTTCGAATGCGCGGTTCCCGCGCGAACCGGTGCTCGTGCTCGGCGACGAGATCGAACTGCGCCGCGTGTTCACGAATCTCGTCGGCAACGTGCGAACCCATACGGGCACCGACGCCGCCTGTTGCATCACGGTGCAGCGCTCGGCCGACGTCGTGACGGTGACCGTCGACGACCGCGGCCCGGGAATGGACGCGGCCGACGCCGACCGCGCCTTCGACCGGTTCGCGCGCGCTGACGCGTCGCGCAGTCGCGACTCCGGCGGCAGCGGTCTCGGGCTCGCGATTGTGCGGTCGGTTGTCGAAGCGCATCGGGGCGACATCGAGTTGCACACCGCGCCTGGCGCCGGAACCACGCTGACGATGCATTTTCCGGCCGCGATCAACGACGCTTCGAGACCGACGCCGGCTCCGGCCGCTCGCTGACCGAGAGCGAGTGCGTTACTCGCCGCCGTCGACGCACACCGAAGTGCGATTCCCGATGTCCTTCAAGTCGATCGTGTGGTAGCTGCCGTCGCGGCACGTGATCGCTTCGTTCAAGTGGCTGAACACGCCCTGCGGGCTTTCGTAACCGGGCACGACCCACACGTGCAGCATGTACGCCGTGCGCGGCAGCAAACTGCCGCCGACGCCGTCGCACATCGCCTTCGTCACGGTCGTGTCGGCGCCGAACGGCGTGTTGATCCCGTTCTTGTAGGTGAAGCAAACATCGGTGTGGTAATGCCACACGTCGTTGATGCCGGCGAAGCCCTGCGGGATCCGGTTGTTCGAGCCGTAATACATCAAGCCCGCGATCTTCGAGTCGGGGTGCGTGCCGTCGTAGATCAACGACTGCGGGTGCAACGCGTTGAAGTCGGTCATCGGGCCTTCGGGCACCGTGTCGGTTGCGTATGCGCCGAAGTTGATGAAGTGTGCGCCGAGTCCGGGTGCGAACGGTCCGGCTTGGTGGAAGCCCGCGGCTTCGGCCGACGCGACCGTCGGGTATTGCATCGCCGCGGCCTGCGCGAGCTTCAGCTGGTTCTGGAGCGTGGCGAAGGTGGCCGCGTCCATCGGCTGGAAGAACGGTGGCGCTTCCGCTTGATGACCGTTGTCGAGCAAATGGAACCCGCGGTCGTCGACGGTCGGCGCATCGTTCGCGGGCGTCGGAGTTTGCGGCCCGACGCGAACGATCGTCTTCGTCGACGAGTTCGACGAGCCAACCGCGTACGCGATCGCCGCCGAGATGACGACGAGCACAACTGCAACTGCCGCAAGTGCAAACCAGTGTCGCTTGCGACGCGGTGTCGTGGGCGATGATTCCACGACTTTGATCTCGGAATCGCGGTCGAGTGTCTGCACGGCGTCCCCCCGGACTCGCGGCCGGTTCGCGCCGGCGCTCCCGGCATCATGCACCACCAGGCCGGGCGAAGGCCACGATCCCGTGCCATTGCGGCGCGTGCCGAGCGCGGCGCTCTCACCGAACTCTGCTGAAGTTCCTACCGGAGCGTCGTTCTGCGTATCCCAAGTACGCAAAACGACGCTCCGGGTTGAACTACAGGACCTGCGCGAGCCGGCGGTTGAGCGCGTCGAGCGTGGAACGGGCGGCGGCGTCGATCGGACTCGCACCCGCGGCCAGTCCGTACTGCAACGGCATTTCGTCGTCGCCTTCTTGCAGCGCAACCGCGACGACGACGCGGTCGTCGTCGGCAGTGTCGTCGAGGGCGCGTGCCCACTTCGCATGCGGGTCGAACGGTGCGCCGAGTCCGCGGACGGCATCGATCGTTGCTTCGACCGCGCCTACGAGACCGGCGCTCGCCGTCGCGCGTCCGATCGTGCGCTTGCCTTCGAGAATCAGATGCACTTCGAGTTCGTCGGTGTCGGGAAACGCGAGCACTGCGAGCAAACGGGCTCGCCGCGACTCGCCTTCCTCTTCACCTTCGCGTTCCGACGACACGGGCGCGGGCGCCGGTGCCGGTTCGACCGCCGCCGGCGCGCTGGCCGATGTACGCCAGCGCACGACCTCGACCGCGACCGGACGATCGGAGTGGCGGGCCGCGATGCGCGAGGCCGACACCGGGACCGGTTGATCGTTGCGGTCGGCTCGGTGCGATCGTTCGGGCGGTCGGCGACGTGCAGCTGCACGAGCAGCATGTCGTCGCGTTCTTCGAAGCCGGCGGCGCGCACGCCGGGCAGCTTGCGCAGCTCGAGCTCGAGGTCGTCGATCGACCAATCTCGGTCGACGCGGGCTCAGCTCGTCTCCTTACCCGCATCGAGCGACCGGGGCGACGTCATCGCTTGGCCTCCTTCGCCTCGTAGAGCCGCGTGTCGGCGAGCTGCACGAGCTTGTCGAACTCCGTCGCCTCCTCGGGCACTCCGCGACGCCGAACGAGAACGCCGGGCACGCGCGCTCGACGCCCTCGGCGCTGCGGACGCGATCGAGCAACGCGGGCACGAGGTCGGCCTCGGTGTTCGGCAGGATCATCGCGAACTCGTCGCCGCCGATACGGCCCGCGTTGTCGCCGAAACGCAACGCCCGGCGGAATCGTTCGCCGAGATCGCGCAGCGCGGCGTCGCCGGCCTGGTGACCTTGCTCGTCGTTGACGATCTTGAAGTGGTCGAGGTCGAGCAGCACCAGCGTGAACGGCCAGCCGTAACGTGTGCTGCGCGCGATCGCCATCTCGAGCAGACGGTCGAAGCTGCGACGGTCGTACAAACCGGTGAGCGCGTCGTGCCACGCGTCGTAGCGCAGCACGTCGAGGCGCAGCGCGAGGACGCACAGCGTCAGCATCAGCGAACGGTCGAAGCTGTGTTCGTCGAGCGCGGGCTGCGTGTAGAGGCCCGGCGGCGAGATCGAGCAGCTCTTCGTCGTCGGTGCCGAGCGGGCGCCGACCCGCGCAGAACACCTGCTGGCCGAGGCTCGGCTCTTCGATCACGACTGCGGCGTCGTCGAGCTCGAACTGCTCGACGAGCGCGTCGAGCGCCTTGTAAATCGAGCGCGATGCCGGACTCGCTCGTGGCGACCGCTCGCGGCGAAGTCTTCGCCGAGCGCGTTCATCCGACCACCCCGCTGAGTGTGTCGCGGAGCTCGTTCTCGTCGTCAACGGATTGCGCCGACCCAAGCGTTGAATCCTCAAAGGCTCCGGGAAAGAGTGCCCCGAGTCCACGAGCGAGACCCGACTGTTGCGACACGCAACGCCCTCCTTGGCACATCGCAACGGCCCCCCCACTTGGCTCGCTGCTCCACGGAGATCGAAGTGTGCGACACCCTTCGAACTCCCCAACCCCTGGGCACTCAGCATAGTGATCGGTGCACGCCTCGCGTGAAATGGAGCCAAGGTCGTCTTGTTTTGCCAAGTACGATCGCCCAACTCCGAGCGATGTCGTGCCAGCACTCCGTGATCTCGTCACCATGATCCGAGACGACCTCGCACGCGCTGGGTCGCGCTCGGGGCCGGCTGCCCGAGCCATCCGGCGGCATCACGCTCGAACCTGCCCGCAGCGTCGCGATCACGGTGACTGGGCGTCGAACGTGGCGCTCCAGCTCGCCAAAGGTCATCGGCGCCAAGCCCCTCGAGCTCGCAAACGCGGATCGCGCAAGGCCTCGTCGGCCTCGATCTGGCGATCGTCGAGCGGGTCGAGATCGCGGCACCGGGGTTCGTCAACCTCTTCCTGGCGCCGCACGTGGCTCCACGATGTCGTACGTGATGTCGTGGCAAGAGGCAACGACTACGGCCGTCCGACGCGCTCGCGGGCCAGCGCATCAACCTCGAGTTCGTCTCGGCCAACCCGACCGGGCCGTTGCACGCCGGCGGTGGACGCTGGGTTGCGGTCGGCGACGCGATCGCAAATCTGCTCGCCGCGCAGGGCGCCGAGGTCCACCGCGAGTACTACCTCAACGACACGGGCGCGCAGCTCGACATGTTCCGCGACTCGCTTCTACGCGCGCTACCGGGGCGAGTCGCCGCCCGAGGACGGCTATCAGGGCCAGTACCTCGTCGACATGGCCGCGCAGCTGCACGCCGAGCGGGGCGACGACGTCGCGCCCGACGACGCCTGCGAGTGGGGCTATCGCGCGCGTGATCGCAGGGCCTGAAGGACGATCTCGCGCGCGTCGGCGTGCACTTCGACACCTGGTTCTCCGAGACGCACGCTGCACGAACGCGGCGACGTCGACGACGTGCTCGCGCAACTCACCGCGCGGGGCTACTCGTACGAGCACGACGAACGCGTGCTGGCTGCGGTCGACCGATTTCGGCGATCCAGCGCGATCGCGTGCTCGTGCGCACCGACGGCACCACGACGTATCTCTGCAACGACCTCGCGTACCACCGCGACAAGTTCCGCTCGCGGCTTCACCCATCTCATCGACATCTGGGGCGCCGACCACCACGGTCAGGTGAAGTCGTTGCAGTCGGGCATGGAAGCGCTCGGCTTCGCGGCCGGCGAGCCCGAGATCATCCTCGGTCAGTTCGTGAAGGTGATGAAGGACGGACGCGAGGTGCGCATGTCGAAGCGGACCGGCAACATCGTGACGCTCGCCGACATCCTCGACGAGGTCGATCCCGACGTCGCGCGTATGACGTTCCTGCTGCAAGGCATCGACATCGCGCAGACCTTCGATCTCGACGTCGTGACCGAGCAGTCGTGCGAGAACCCCGTGTATTACGTGCAGTACGCGCACGCCCGGATCGCGTCGATCGGACGCAAGGCGGCGGCAGAAGGCGTGACGCGCCGGCCGCTCGCCGACGTCGATCTCTCGCCGCTCACGCACGAGCGGGAAGACGAATTGATGCGCGCGCTCGTCACCTATCCCGACGTGATCCACGACGCTGCCGAGTCCGCGCCCCGCAGAAGGTCACCACGTGGGTGCGCGATTTCGCCCGCGCGTTCCACGGTTTCTATCGCGACTGCAACGTGCTGACCGACGACGACGCGCTCACCCAGGCGCGCTTGTGGCTCATCGAGGCGTGCCGCATCGGTTTGGCGAACGCGCTCGCGGTTCTCGGTGTGAACGCGCCCGACGAGATGACGCGGCTCGCGACGACGATGACGGAGCGTTTGATCTTTCGCTGCTTCCCGCGTCGGCCACGGTCGATGCCAACGGGCGCGCGTCGATCGCGCGGCGTCGACCTCGTCGAGCTGGCGCGCGAGTTCGGCACGCCGCTGTACGTCTACGACGAAGACGAGATTCGTGCGCGCTGCTCGTGCCTACCGCGCCCATTTCGGCGACGGCGTTGCCTACGCGAGCAAGGCGTTCTTGTGCGTCGCGATGGCGCAGCTCGTGCACGACGAGGGATTGCACCTCGACGTTGCGACCGGCGGCGAGCTGTTCGTTACGCGCAACGCCGGTTTTCCCGCCGACCGCATTGTGTTCCACGGCAACAACAAGTCCGACGGCGCGAGCTCCGCACCGCGCTCGAGGAAGGTGTCGGTCGTATCGCGGTCGACTCCACCGACGAGCTCGATCGCCTCGAGTCGTTGGTTGCCGCAGGCGCGCCCGCGCCGCGCGTGCACGTCCGCGTCACGCCCCGGGGTCGAAGCACACACGCACGAATACATCGAGACCGGCACCGAAGATTCCAAGTTCGGCTTCGGGCTCGACAACGGCGAGGCGCTGGCCGCGGTGCGCCGCGTCGTCGAGGGCGGCGCGCTCCAGTTCGCCGGCATCCACTGCCACATCGGTTCGCAGGTGTTCCGGCTCGATTCGTTCGAGCGCGCGGTCGAGAAGATGGTCGGGCTCGTCCACGCCATCGAGGCCGAGACCGGTACGACCGTCGACGAGTTGAACCTCGGCGGCGGTCTCGGAGTGCGCTATCTGCCCGAAGACGCGCCGCCGACGATCGAGCGAGTACGCGACAACCCTGCAAAAGGCGGTGCGGCCAGCGCTCGCCGACACGGCGTTCGTTCCGAGCCGCAACTGTTGGTCGAGCCCGGGCGTTCGATCGTCGCGCCCGCGGGCATCACGCTCTACACGGTCGGAACGATCAAGGCGATCGCCGGCGTCCGCACGTACGTCGCCGTCGACGGCGGCATGAGCGACAACTTGCGACCGGTTACCTATGGCGCGCGTTACGAAGCGTTCCTGCCCGCGCGCGCGACCGCTGAGCGATCTGCTGATCGCGACGATCGCCGGGAAGCACTGTGAGCAGGGCGACGTCGTCGTACGCGACGCAACGTTGCCCGCCGACCTCGCGATCGGCGACATCGTTGCAACGCCGGTTACTGGCGCGTACGGCCAGGCAATGTCATCCAACTACAACAAGGTGACGCGACCGGCAGTCGTGTTTGTGCGCGATGGCGCCGCGCGCGTCGTGGTACGCCGCGAGACCGAATTGGATCTGGTCAGACTCGACGTCGACGCATAACATCTCGTCTCGCCCACCGGCTTGCGCGCGAGCCAACCAAATTTCGGCATCTCGTCCTCCTGCTCTTCCCCCGAAGCAGAACGGTTCGGGGGAGGAATGATGTCGTTCTTGGTGGCCGGTGACGCGCGCCTCGCGGAGGTCGCGTGCGCGCAACACGGCGTCTTCACGTCGCGCGCAGGCAATCGACGCCGGACTCAGCGCGCGCGCAGATCGACCGACGCGTGCGCGCCGGCATCTGGTTGCGCGCATTCCCGCGCGTGTTCCGCAACACGGCCGCGCCGTTCGACGCCGCTCGCGCGGTTGTGGGCGAGCGTGTTGTGGGCCGGACCCGGGTGCGCGCTCTCGCACTGCACTGCCGCGTTGGTGTGGCGACTCGACGGCGTCGCCGCGCCCGCGGAACCGGAGCTGATCGTGCCGGCCCAACGCGCGCCCAGCGCGAGCGGCATCGTCGTGCACCGCGCGACCAAGCTCGACGACCGCGACGTCCGTACGGTCGCGCGCCTGCCGGTGACCTCGCCGGTCCGCACCATCGATCGATCTCGCGGCCGTGCTCGACGACGCGGCCCTGGAAGCTGCGGTGCGCTCGGCCTCCGCGCGCCGCGTCGGCAACTGCGGCCTCGGTGATGCGCCGGCTCGACGAGTTGGGCCGGGCCGGGCGTCCCGGCGCCTCCCGGCTCGGGGAGGTGCTGGCGAGCCGTCGAGACTGTTGGGATCGACGAATCGGGAGGCGAACGACGACCTCGTGCGAGTGGGACGTGCTCGGTTGCGGCAACGTCGGCGCGGCGCTCGTCCGCCTGCTCGACTCCAATGCCGACCTCATCACGCAACGCTCGGGGGTCCGCCTCGAGGTCGCGCGGGTCGCGGTGCACAACGTCGCCAAGGAACGCGACGTCGAGCTTGCGCCCGGCGTGCTGACGAACGACGCCGACGCGTCGTTAGCGATCCCGAGATCGACGTCGTCGTCGAGGTCATCGGTGGCGTCGAACCGGCCCGCCGCCTCATCCTGACCGCGCTGAAGTCGGGCAAGCCGGTGATCACCGCGAACAAGGAACTGCTCGCCAACTTCGGCGAGGAGCTGTTCGACGCGGCCGAGACCGCCGGCGTCGACTTGTTGTTCGAAGCGTCGGTCGCGGGCGGCATCCCGCTCATGCGACCGCTGCGCGAATCGCTCGCGGGCGAGCGCATCACGCGCGTGATGGGCATCGTGAACGGCACGACGAACTACGTGCTCACGCAGATGACCGAAGAAGGCTCGAGCTTCTCGGAAGCAGTCGCCGAGGCGCAGGAGCTCGGTTACGCCGAACGCGATCCCACGGCCGATGTCGAAGGTTTCGACGCCGCGGCCAAGGCCGCGATCATCGCGAGCATCGCGTTCGGTGCGCGCATCGTCGCGGGCGACGTCTACCGCGAAGGCATCACCAAGATCACGGCCGACGACATCGCGGCGGCGCAAGGAGCTCGGCTACGTCGTGAAGCTGCTCGCGGTCGCCGAAGAGCACGACGGCGCGCGTCGGCGCGCGCGTGCACCCGGCGATGGTCCCGCTCGATCATCCGTTCGCGTCGGTGCGCGGTTCGTACAACGCGGTGTTCATCGAAGGCCGAAGCCGTCGGCCAGCTGATGCTGCTCGGCCGCGGCGCCGGCGGCGGCCCGACCGCGAGCGCGGTGCTCGGCGACCTGATCGACGCGGCCAAGAACGTGCACGCCGGGGCCCGCGGCGCGACGATCGGCGACGCTCGTGCGCAAGCCGATCCGTCCGATCGACGAGACCGCGTCGCAGTTCTATGTGTCGCTCGACGTCGTCGACCAGCCCGGTGTCCTCGCCACGATCGCGGGTGTTTTCGGTGAACACGAGGTATCGATCCAGTCGATGCAACAGAAGGGTCAGGGCGAGGGCGCACGCCTGATCTTCGTGACGCACCTGGCGCGCGAAGCTGCGTTGACGGCGACGATCCACGACGTACGCGAACTCGACGTCGTGGGCCGGATCGGATCCGTGTTGCGGGTCGTCGGGGGAGAGGAATAGTCGTCGTGGGCACTGTTGCGTGGCGGGGAATCATCGAGGCGTACCGCGACCGGTTGCCGGTCACCGACAAGACGCCGGTCGTCACGTTGTGCGAAGGCAACACGCCGCTCGTCGACGCGCCGCGCCTTTCCGACGACGGTCGGCGCGCGCGTGATGCTGAAGGTCGAAGGCGCGAACCCCACGGGTTCGTTCAAGGACCGCGGCATGACGATGGCGATCTCGAAGGCGGCCGAAGACGGCGCCAAGGTCGTGGTGTGCGCGTCGACCGGGAACACGTCGGCGAGCGCGGCCGCGTACGCGGCGCGGGCGGGAATGCTCGCAGCCGTCATCATCCCCGACGGTCACGTTGCGCTCGGCAAGCTCGCGCAGGCGCTGATCCACGGTGCCAAGGTCGTGTCGATCCGCGGCAGCTTCGACGACGCGCTGCACGTTGTGCGCGAGCTGGGCGAACGCGGCGGCGTCACCGTCGTCAACTCGATCAACCCGTACCGCATCGAGGGCCAGAAGACCGCGGCGTTCGAGATCTGCGACGTGTTCGGCGAGGCGCCCGACGTCCACTGCATCCCGGTCGGCAACGCCGGCAACATCACCGCGTACTGGAGGGGTTACGGCGAGTACGAGGGCGACGGCATCACGACGTCGGCGCCGCGGATGCTCGGCTGGCAGGCGGCGGGTTCGGCGCCGCTCGTCCACGGCGAGCCCGTGCCCCACCCCGAGACGATCGCCACTGCGATCCGGATCGGCAATCCGGCGAGCTGGGACAGCGCGATCGCGGCGCGCGACGAGTCGGGTGGCCACATCGGCGCCGTCACCGACGCGCAGATCCTCGAGGCGTATCGCATGCTGGCGTCGCACGAAGGCGTGTTCGTCGAGCCCGCGTCGGCGGCGTCGGTTGCCGGCCTGCTGCAGGCGCGCCGCGAACGGACTCGTCGAGCGAGGTGAGACAATCGTGTGCACCGTTACCGGGTCACGGGTTGAAGGATCCGAACCGCGCGATCGCCGAGATCGAGGCGCGGCCCGCGGTCGACGCGAACGTCGACGCGGTGTGGAGGAGCTCGGCTCTGAACGGGGTCGGGATTTAACGCATGACGCGGAAGCGATGGATCGCGCTCCTCAGCGCACATTGGCATCGTCGATCGCGGCGGCGGTCACGACCGCGGCCGTTTCGTTCAACCACCGTTCGACCGAAGACGACTCGCCGCTGCTCGCGACGCCGACGACGCCGCCGACTACGCAAGTCACGACGACGACGCACAAGGCGACCACGACCACATCGACCGTCAAGTTGCCGCAACCCGAACCGGCGCCGAGCGATCCCTACGCGCCGACGAAGCTCGTCCAGCTCGGCACGATCTACATCCCGAAGGTCATCGAGCTCTCGCCGGTCTACGAAGGCATCACGTTGACCGTCATCGATCACGGGCCGGGGCACTGGCCCGGGTCAGCGCCATGCCCTGCCAGGTGGGGAACTCGGTGTTCCCGGGGCACCGCGTCACCCACACGCACCCGTTCTTGAATCTCGACCTGTTGAATCCCGGCGACCAGATCATCTTCCACATGCCCGGTCACGACTGCGTCTACAAGGTCACCGGAACCCAAATCGTGCGCCCAACGGATGTCTGGGTGACTAATCCGACCTCGACCGCTACCGTGACGCTGATCGCGTGCCATCCCAAGCACAGCGCGGCGGAACGCATCGTGGTCAAAGGCACATTGATCGCCGACATCCCGAGGCCCACGACATGACAAAGCCAGTAGCACTCGTCACCGGCGCGTCTGCCGGTATCGGTGAAGCAGTTCGCGAAGCAGCTTGCGGCGCGCGGCCACGATCTCGTGCTCGTCGCGCGCGACAAGGAACGGCTCGAAGCGCTCGCCAAACGGCTCGAGGCCGATTACGGCGCGCAGAGCGAAGTGCTCGCAGCCGATCTCACGAAGGCCGACGAACTCGCGACGTGTCGAAGCGCGCGCGCAGTCGGTCGACCTGTTGGTCAACAACGCGGGCTACGGCTCGTTCGGCAAGTTCGCCGACGCTCGACGTCGACAACGAAGTGCGCGAGGTGCAACTCAACGTGATCGCGCTGATGCGGCTCACGCACGCGGCCGCCGGACGCGATGGCGGAACGCGGGCGCGGCGGCATTCTCAATGTGTCGTCGCTCGCGGGCAACCAACCCGGGCCGTTGAACGCGACGTACGGCGCGACGAAGGCGTTCGTCACGTCGTTCACCGAAGCGGTGCACGAGGAGATGAAGGGCACCGGCGTTGCGGTCACCGCGTTGTGCCCCGGGTTTACACACACCGAGTTCCAAGAACGCGCCAACGCGCCCGCGAGCGATGTGCCCAAGTTCATGTGGCAGGAAGCGCCCGAGGTCGCGCAGGTGGGGCTCGACGGTGTCGCCAAGAACAAGGCGATCGTCATCCCGGGCGCGATCAACAAGGTGCTCGGCGGAGCTCGCGTCGATGACGCCGCATGCCATCACGCGGCGCGCCAGCGCGATGGTCCTCAAGCGCGCCCAGAACTAAAAGGCGCTGACGATGCGTCCCTGAGGCGTCTGCCAGACGCTTTTGGGACGCAACGTCGGGGTTAGGCGGGGGCGAATCGGTAGACGGTGCCGGTGCGCGACGCGACGTAGAGCTCGCCGTTCGGGTCTTCGCCGAACGTTGTCGTCTGGTTCACCTGCACGCCGAGGTTGCGCTGCGCGACGACCTTGCCGTCCTTTTGCACCACGGCGCCGATCTGGGTGCTGCAGTCGTCGCCGTAGACGTACACACCGTCGAGCGCGGGGATCGCGGGCCCGCGGTACACGTAGCCGCCGACGATCGCGCAGTACCCGTCGGAATGCGCGAGCTCGAACAACGGGTCGCGTGCGCCGGGCGCCGAACCGCCGCTGTACGGGTGGAAACCTTCGCGCACACTCCAGCCCCAGTTGATGCCCTTCTGGCCGGCGGGCGCGTAAGTCGATCTCTTCGTATTTGTTCTGGCCGACGTCGCCGATCCACATGTCGCCGGTTGCGCGGTCGAACGAGAAACGCCACGGGTTGCGCAGGCCCCACATCCACGTCTCCGGACGCGCGCCGGCGCGTCCGACGAACGGGTTGTCGGCGGGAATCGTGTACGGCGCGCTGCCGCTCGCGTTCGGGTCGATGCGCAGGATCTTCGAGAGGAGCGTGCTCAGCTTCTGACCGTTGTGTGCGGGATCGCCTTCGAAGCCGCCGTCGCCGAGCCCGATGTACAGCAATCCGTCGGGACCGATGAGGAGTTCGCCACCCTTGTGATTGTTCGCGGGCTGGCTGACGAACGAGGATTTGCCGGCGCGTTGCCGGATCGGCGACATCGCCCTTCATCGTGTACTCGTCGACGTGCGTGTTGTTCCCGGGATCGGTGTAGTCGACGTACAGCTTCTTGCCGTCGGGTGAGAACGCGATGCCGAGGAGCCCTTCCTCGTTGCTGTGTGAGAGCGATGTCAACGTGAGCACGGGCGCCGCGACGACCGTGCCGTTGGTGTCGACGATGCGGATGTTCCCCGGTTGTTCGGCGACGAACATACGCGTGTCGTGTGCGCGCCACGCGAGTGCGACCGGGCTGTCGAGACCGCGTGCGACGGGTTGCAAGGTCACATGCACCGCGTCGAGGTTCGGCGTGCCCGCCGTTGTCGTCGACGTGTGCACCGGTTTTACCGTTGTGGTCGTCGGTGCCGGGCTCGTGACGGTCGGCGCCGGCGGTTGTGCGCTCGACTTGCTCTTGCCGCTACACGCCGTCGCGACGACAAGAACGGCGACGATGACGACCCCGGTGCGGACGCGCATCGAGGGAGGCTACGGGTTGTTCACCCCGTACAATGCGCGCCGTGAAGTACGTCGTCTTCGTCCCCGACGGTTGTGCCGATGTGCCGCTCGACCGAGCTCGACGGGCGAACGCCGCTCGAAGCCGCGCGGATGCCGCGCCTGGCCGCGCTCGCGCAATCGGTCCGAGGTCGGCCGGGCCGCGGTGATCCCCGCCGGTCTTCCGCCCGGAAGCGACGTCGGGAACATGGCGATCCTCGGCTTCGATCCCGCGCGCTACCACACGGGACGTGCGCCGATCGAGGCCGCCGCGATGGGCGTCGAGCTCGGGCCCGACGAGGTCGCGTACCGCTGCAACTTGGTGACGCTCTCCGACGATCAGCCGCCGCGTCATGGTCGACTTCGCAGCCGGCCACCCGACGAACGAGCAGAGTCACGCGATCGTTGCGGCGCTCGACGCCGCGCTCGGCGACGGCCGCAACGGCATTCGCTTCCATCCCGGCGTCGAGTACCGCCATCTGTGCGTGGTGCCGCGCACGCTGGACCGACGCGGAGTGCGTTCCGCCGCACGACCTCACCGGGCAAATCGCGCAACTCCCGACGGGTCCGGCGGGCGACGAACTGCGCGGGCTGATGAACGCCTCGCGGAGAACTGTGCGCGTAACGGCCGAGCGCGTGGGATCGACGGCGACACAGATCTGGTTGTGGGGCCAAGGTGTGAAGCCCGCGCTGCCTTCGTTCGAAGCGACGTACGGCGTAGCCGGCCGCATGTCGTCGGCCGTCGACCTCGTGCAAGGCCTCGGCGTGCTCACAGGAATCGAAGTCGTCGACGTTCCGGGCGCAACCGCGGGATTCGACAACGATTACGTTGCGCAACGCGATGCATGTTTGCGTTCACTGAACGATCGCGATCTGTTCGTCTTGCACGTCGAGGCGACCGACGAAGCCGGCCATCAGGGTCGCGCCGACATCAAGGTCGACGCGCTCGAACGATGGGACACCGACATCATCGGCCCGGTCGTCGACGCGCTCGACGCCGCGGCCGAGCCGTATCGCATTTTGTTGACTTCCCGATCACGCGACGCCGTGTAACACCATGACGCACAGTGCCGATCCGGTGCCCTACCTGCTGTTCGACGCCGCCCAGGACGCGTCGGGCGGCGCGTACACGGAACCGGCGACGGCCAAATGCGCGCCGGTCGCCGCTCACACCCTCATGGGCCGACTGCTTTCTGCATAGAGGTTCAGGAATCGAAGCAATCCGCCGAGTGTTGGTGGAGATGCGCGGTCGCGCACTCGGGGTGTAGTGTGCAGGGCGATCCCTCGAGACCCCTTCCGAATCTTCGGCACGGGGACCGGATCTCTCCACCTTGCAAGTTGTTTCGGGTGTGACATCTTCCGAGGATCGTTTCGAAATCCACACTCCGGCTGCGTCAGCATCTCTGTGCCCGGCCGGGAGGAGCAACAACGATGAGCGATACCTTCGACCGTTCCCAGTTGGACGGGAAGGACCGAGAGCAGCTCTCCGAGATCGCGTCGGCGCTGGGCGTCAAGTCAATCAGTCGCATGCGCAAAGCCGATCTCGTTGACGCCATCGTCGCCGCGACGGCCGGTGCCAACGGCGCGAGCGAGAAGAAGCGCGACGCGCCGGCGCGCCGGAAGGTGCGTTCGACGGCCGCGGCCGGTGTCGACGACCTCGCGTCGCTCGCCGACGAAGAGAACAAGCTCGCGACGACCGACGATCCGGCCGACTCGATGGCGATGATGCGCCCCCGGCGCCGGCCGCGCCGACGAACGGCGCGAGCAGCTCGAACGGCACCGACGACCCCGCACCCGCCGCGACGAGTGCACCTGCTCCTGCAGAAACGCACACCTCTGAAGACGCGGGCCCCGACTCGTCGACCGACGACGCGACCGATTCGCAGGACGGCCGCGAGCACGGCCAGCAGTGGCGCGACGACGACGGCGGGAACCGGCGCCGCCGCCGGCGGCGCGGTCGTGACCGCGACCGCGGCGGCGACGACGCGCGCCCGAACGCCCCGATCGCAACGACGATTACTCGGGCGACTTGATCGACGTCGAAGGTCTCCTCGACCTCCGCGACGAGGGCTACGGCTTCTTGCGGACCTCGGGCTATGTCGCCGGTCGCAGCGACGCCTACGTGTCGGCGTCGCAGGTGCGTCGCTTCGGGTTGCGCAAGGGCGACTACGTCAAGGGCGCGACGCGCCCGCCCGCGAGCAGCGAGAAGTACCCCGCGCTCGTCCGCGTCGACCTCATCAACGGGCTGACGCCCGACGAGGCGCGCGCCCGCGTGCGTTTCGAAGACCTCACGCCGCTCTTCCCCGACTCGCGGCTGCGCCTCGAGCTCGACGGCGAGCCGCAGCGAGATCACCGGACGCATCATCGACCTGATTGCACCGATCGGCAAAGGCCAGCGCGGGATGATCGTGTCGCCGCCGAAGGCCGGCAAGACGACGATCATCAAGCAGATCGTGTATTCGATCGAGCGCAACAACCCCGAGTGCCATGTGATCGTGTTGCTTGTCGACGAGCGGCCCGAAGAAGTCACCGACATGCGCCGTCACGTGTTGCGGGCCGAGGTCGTCGCGTCGACGTTCGACCGCCCGTCCGACGAGCACCGCACATTGCCGAGCTGACGATCGAGCGCGCCAAGCGTCTCGTCGAAGGCGGCACCGATGTCGTCATCATCCTCGACGGCATCACCCGCCTCGCCCGGGCGTACAACCTCGCCGCGCCCGCATCGGGTCGCATCATGTCGGGCGGCATCGACGCCGGCGCGCTCTACCCGCCGAAGAAGTTCTTCGGTGCCGCCCGCAACGTCGAAGAGGGCGGCTCGCTCACGATCCTCGCCACCGCGCTCGTCGAGACGAACTCGAAGATGGACGAACACATCTTCGAGGAGTTCAAGGGCACGGGAAACATGGAACTCCGCCTCGACCGGCGCACGGCCGACCGGCGCATCTATCCCGCGATCGACGTCGAGCAGTCGAGCACCCGGCACGAGGAGCTGCTGTTCGACCGCCGTGACCTGCAGCAAGTCTGGAAGCTGCGGCGCGTGCTCGGCGCCCTCGAAGGTGGCTCCGGCCTGGAGCTGCTGATCGACAAGCTGCGCAGCACAAAGACCAACACCGAGTTCCTCAACGAGATCGCCAAGGCCCCCTCGGGAATGGGCACGTAGACCCCGCTGTTTTACATGGGTCCGCCCACCCGTAGACTGGACATCCTCATGAAGACTGACATCCACCCCGAATACGTCGAGTGCCAAGTGCACTGCTCCTGCGGCAACGAGTTCACGACCCGTTCGACGTCGCCGACGTTGCGGGTCGAGCTTTGCTCGGAATGCCACCCCTTCTACACGGGCAAGCAGAAGCTCGTTGACACCGGTGGGCGCGTCGAGCGCTTCCAGCGCCGCGCGGCGAAGGCCAAGACCAAGAAGGCGTAAGGCCGACTCGTGAGCGAGCGTCGCGAGGCTGATGCCGGGCGCGTCGAGCGGCGAAGCTTTGCGACGCACGTACTGAGGCCATCGCCGAGCAGCCAGCGGGGCCCGAGCGGCCCGGCCGCAAGCCGAGAGCGGAAGTAATGGCCGACGAGCCCCGCTACATGGGTGGCCAGGCGGTGCTCGAAGGCGTGATGATGCGCGGCACCACGACCTACGCGATCGCGGTGCGCGAGCCCGACGGCTGGCATCAAAGTCGACGTGCGCCCCGTTCCAGGTTGGTCGGAACGGTGGCGCAACATTCCGATCGTGCGGGGCGTGATGGGCCTCGGTGAATCGCTCGGTTTGGGCTACAAGGCGCTCACCTGGTCGGCAAACCAGCAGGTGCCGGAAGAAGAGCAGGTCTCCGAAACGGCGATGAGCATCGCGGTGATCGTTGCCGCGGTCGTCTTCAGCGCGATCTTCATCATCCTGCCCGCGGTCGCCGGCAACTCGTTGAAGCACTTGTTCAGCGGTTCGTTCCCGCTGTTCGAAGCGCTGGCCCGGCTCGCGTTGTTCATCCTGTATCTCGGCGTGGTCGGCAACCTGCGCGACATCAAGCGCGTGTTCCAATACCACGGCGCCGAACACAAGGCGATCGCCGCGTACGAAAACGGTGTCGAACTCACGCCTGAGACCGCGCAACAGTTCTCCACCGCCCACGTCCGGTGCGGCACCAACTTCTTGCTGACGGTGATGGTCGTCGCGATCGCGATCTACTCGGTGATTCCGAGGCCGAACTTGGCGTTCGTCGTGGGGTCGCGGATCGTGCTGATTCCGGTGATCGCGGGCGTCAGCTACGAGATCATCCGCCTCTCGGCGAGGAACATTCACCGGGCCTGGGTGCGCGCGCTGATGCGGCCGGGCTTGTGGCTGCAGAAGCTCACGACTCGCGAGCCCGGGCTCGACCAGCTGGAAGTCGCGATCGCGTCGCTCCGTGCGGTGATGACAGCCGAGCAGCTGCAAGAGGTCGAGGCGCGCGTCGGCGTCGTCACGCCGGCCATCGCCCCCGCCGTCTAAGAACTCCCCAACCTGCGCACTTGAACCTCGCGACGCGCAGGTGAGGTACGCAGGTTCGAGCTAGGAAGGGGAGGCCCAGGCGGCGACGGTTGCTTGGAGCGCGGCCGTCTCCATCGCGACGAAGTCGTCGTCGTGCGCGGGGGAGCCGTGGTCGAGCCAGTCGAGGACGGCGTCGACGAGGTGGTCGAACAACGTTTGGGCCGCCCACTCCTGCATCGCGGGCGCGACCCGCGGCGTGACGACGTTGCGCGCCGCGTTCACCGCGACGTCGCGCAAGTGGTGCGCGTACTCGCGCGAACTGCGGCTCACGCACTGCGTGGCGCCACAAGAGTTGAAAGCCGTCGGGCCATTCGCGCGCGACTTCGAGCAGCGCCTGGGTCGAACCCGCGGCTTGCAGCCCCTGTTCGAGGTTGGCGACGAACAGTTCGACCTGGCGTTCGAAGACCTGCTCGAGCACGGAGCGATAGAGCACTTCCTTGGAACCGAAGTGCCGG
Organism: uncultured Actinomycetes bacterium; assembly: GCA_963841195.1. GTDB lineage: Bacteria > Actinomycetota > Acidimicrobiia > IMCC26256 > PALSA-610 > CAWJBX01. The sequence goes on from CAWJBX010000016.1 coordinate 129,268, forward strand.
TAGACGATCAGTTTGGTGACGCCCGCGACGCCGGCGATTTCGTCCATCGACGTCGCCGCGTAGCCGCCGTGCGCGAACGCCTCGGCTGCGGCTTGGAGGACGGCGTGGCGCCGGGCCGGATCCCGGCGCGGCGCAGGAGTGGGGGCGGTTGCGGCCATGTAACTCTGGAGTTTACACTTGGCGACATGTCGAACCTGCAGCTCGTGTGGTCGGAGGCCGAACTCCTCGCCACCGACCACGTCGCGGAACCGTTGATCGCGGGCGGAGTGCGTTGCCACGGGGGTTACCGCGCGACCGGTGAATACGTGTCGCCGCGCACTCGGTTTCGCGTGCCGGCAATCGAAGCGTGGCAGCAATCGCATCGCGAGCAGTTCGGAACGGAGATTCTCGACGCGCCGCTCGAACTGTGGCCCGAGGTGTTCCCGAACGTCGCGCAGACCAAGTACTTGTTGCGCGAGGGCGTACCCGCGCCGACGATCTCGTCGCTGACGCGCATCGGCACGGTCGAAGGCTTCGGCGGCCTGATTCGCCAAGTGAACGTGCCGAACTTGCAGTCGTACTTCGACGAGAGCATCAAGGGCACCGCGATCGACCACTTGCAGAGCGGTTTGTTCGAAGCGCACGCGCGCGACGAAGCGGGCTACGAAGACGAAGGCGGCCACAAGCAAATGTGGTTCGCGGCGCGCGACGTTGCATTTGATGCGCCGGTCACCGACGACATGACGCAGCAGATGCTCGTTCGCATGGGCATTGTTCCGGCGAACGGTCAGGCCGCGGACGCCGGAACAGATCCGCGCCGATCAAGAATCGCTGCGCAAGTTTCCCGATCTCGACCTCTCGCTCGAGTTCATGATTCGCCGCATGGTCGGTCTTTTGTTCATCGAAGTGTCGGCGTTCCACACGTTCGCGTGGGCCGAAGCCGTGCTCTCCGACGCCGATCTCGTCGCGGGCGACGGCGCCGCCGCCGAGCTCGTGCGTTGCGTGCGCGCCGACGAAACGCCGCACGTCGACTACCTGCGCACGACGCTCACCGAAATGCGCGACCGCACGTTCGTCGGCGCGAACGGCAAGAAGATCGCCGGCACCGAAGTGATCGGCACGTTGTGGGACCACTCGCTGAGCCTCTCGCTGGGCGAGAACCGGCAGAACTTCGTCAAGCAAGCGCGCGGCGAGATCGACCACGCGCTCGAAGGCAACCCGCGCCGGGCGACGATCCTGGAAGGCTTCGAGGCGCTCTCGAGCCACGAGCAAGCCGCATGAAGTTCGGCGTCTTCTACGAACACCAGCTCCCGCGTCCCTGGAACGACGACTCCGAATACCAACTGATTCAGAACGCGCTCGAACAGATCGAATACGCCGACAGCATCGGCATCGAGCACGCGTGGGAAGTCGAGCATCACTTCCTCGAGGAGTATTCGCATTCCAGCGCGCCCGAGGTGTTCCTCGCGGCCGCGTCGCAACGCACGAAGAACATTCGGCTCGGGCACGGCATCGTGCAGACGCCGCCGCCGTTCAACCATCCGGCGCGTATCGCCGAACGCATCGCGATGCTCGACCTCGTGAGTGGTGGCCGCGCCGACTTCGGCACCGGCGAATCGTCGTCAGAAGCCGAACTTGGCGGGTTCATGGTCGACCCGTCCCGCAAGCGCGAGATGTGGGAAGAAGGTTTGCGCGTTGCGCTTCGTTGCATGACCGAGGAACCGTTCACCGGTCACGCGGGCGAGTTCGTCACGATGCCGCCCCGTAACGTCGTTCCGAAGCCGCGGCAGAAGCCGCACCCGCCCGTGTGGGTCGCGTGCTCGCGCCGCGACACGATTCACCTCGCGGCGCAGAAGGCGATTGGCGCGCTGGCGTTTGCGTTCGTCGACCCGGAAGAAGCGAAGTACTGGGTCGACGACTACTACAACACGCTCGAAAGCGAAGGCGTGCCGATCGGCGACGCGGTCAACGCCAACGTCGCGTGTGTCACGACGTTCATGACGCACCCCGACGAAGACGAAGCGATTCGCCGTGGCCTCGAAGGCGCGAACTTCTTCGGCTACTCGCTCGCGCACTACTACGTGTTCGGCCGTCATCAACCGGCGGTCACGAGCGTGTGGGACGAGTTCCAGCAACGCCGGGCGGAGCACGGCTACGACCCCGAAGCGGTTGTCGCCGCCGCGCACAACCAGGATCGGCTCGGCGCCAAGGTCGTCGAGCAGGGGATCGGTGGTTTGCGCGGTGCGGTCGGCAGCCCCGACCAAGTGCGCGACTTCCTGCGCCGCTACGAAGAATGTGGCGTCGACCAAGTGATCTTCTGCTTCCAGGCAGGCAAGAACCGCCACGAACACATCATGGAAGCGCTCGAATTGTTCGGACGCGACATCCTGCCCGAGTTCCAAGAGCGCGAAGCCAAGGCGCAGCGCGACAAGGATGTCCGTTTGGCGCCGGTCGTCGACAAAGTGATGGCGCGCAAACCGGCCGAAGACCACCCTCCGTTGCCGTCGCCCGACTACGAGTTCCCGGCGATGCCGCGCGCGATGGCCGACCGGGCCGGCAACGACCAGTTCCAGAAGATGCTCGACGATTTCGCCGAACAAACGGCCATGGGTCCGGGCGGGCTCGAGAACCTGATCAACAACCGGTAGCGCGCGCTTTACAACTCCCTCACACTCGGGGACGACAGTGGAAGGGTGACCACGTCGGCGCGCGAGCAGACTGCGCATGTGTTGCGGCGCCTCTCGATGGGGCCGCAGCCCGACCTCGCGTCGACGCTGTCTGATCCGCACGCGGCCATCGCACGCGCCCTCGATCTCGAGCGCGGCGTTGCCGGCCGCGCCTGCGTTGCCCCCGTCGACCGATACGAAACCGAACGTGCGCGACGAGGTTGTGCGCCTCTTCGACTCGTACTCGTGGTGGTTCGCGCGCATGGCGTCTCCCGACCGCATGATCGAGGAGCGGCTGACGTGGTTCTGGATCGACCACTTCGCGATCAGTTTGATCAAGGTGCGCTCGGCCGATCTCGTGTGGCAGTTCCACGACACGATTCGCGCCCACGCGCTGGGATCGTTCGCCGACTTGTTGCACGCGGTGGCCAAACACGGCGCGATGTTGCTGTACCTCGACGGCCTGCAGAACACCGTGAATCAACGCAACGAGAACTTCGCGCGCGAAGTGATGGAACTGCACACGCTGGGTCGCGACCAGTACACGCAAGACGATGTCGTCGCGATGGCGCGCTCGTGCACCGGATGGGTCGTCAAGCTGCCGCGATTCCAGGGAACGGAACGCGCCGCGCCGCCCGGCACTCCCGAGTTCGGTTCGTATCTCATCCGGCGCCGGCACGACAACGGAACGAAGACGTTGCTCGGCGCAACGGGCAACTTTGATCTGGACAGTGCGCTCGACGTCGTGCTGTCGCAGCCGGCCACCGCGCGCTTTGTCGCCGGCAAGCTCTACACCGCGCTCGTCGGTGCACCGCCTTCGCCTGCAACGCTCGACAAGCTCGCGCCCACGTTCGCGCACGACTGGTCGATCATGAATCTCGTCGTCGCGATCACACAGCATCCGGCGTTTCTCGCCGACCTTTCGGTCCGCACGATTCCCCGGTCGCCCGTCGAGAAGTTGGTCGGCGTCGCGCAGGCAACCAACTCGACGCTCGAGATCCGGCCCGCGTTGAATGGGCTGAAAACGCTCGCGTATATCCCGTTCTTCGCGCCGAACCCGGCGGGCTATCCGAAGAACCAGTCGCTGCTCGGCCCGCAACAACTCGTACACACCTTCGACCTCGCGGAAGCGGCCCCGGAACCCGTGCGCGGTTCGGCATCCGACGTGCTGGCCCGCTTCGGCATCTTCGACGCGACGCCGCAAACGACAAGCGCAATCACAAGCGCGTCCGACGCGCGCATGCGCACGTTGCTCGCGCTCGGTTCACCGGAGTTCGCGGTCCGATGAGCCGCAAACTCTCGCGTCGGGAATTTCTCGCCGGACTCGGCGCCGCATCGGTCGTCGCCGCCGGTGGGTATGCCGTCTCGACGTGGACGGGCGGAAACCCGTTCCCGAGCGCGGGTGCGGGCGCGAAGACGGCCCACGGCACGACGCCGAACGGCCCGCGCACGCTCGTGCTGCTCGAACTCGCGGGTGGCAACGACGCGTTGAACATGGTCGTGCCGCACGGCGATGCCGCGTACGCCGCGCTCCGACCCACGCTCGGCGTGACGAATCCGATCGACCTCGACGGTCACATCGGGCTGTCGCCGAAGCTCACGACGCTCGCGAACGAATACAAAGCGGGCCGCCTCACGATCGTCGAAGGCGTCGGCGTGCCCCAGCCGAACCTCTCGCACTTCGCGTCGCTGCAGCGATGGTGGACGGCCGATCCCGACCTGCACGCGACGACGGGTTGGGTCGGCCGCTACCTCGATCGTGCGGTCGGTCGCGGCGATCCGATGGCGGGTATCGGAATTGGTCCCGGACCGTCGCCCGTGCTCGCCGGCGAAGTGTCGTTCTCGACCGCGATCACAAGCGCCGACGGGCTGCAACCGGCGCGGCTCGACGACGACGTCCGCGATGCGCTGTTGCGAGCCTGGCAGTCGATGGTGCCCGCGCAACCCGGCGACGATCTCGTCGGCAGCGTGCAGCGTGCGATTGCCGACACGCTCGACGCGCGCGACGCGCCTCGCCCGCGATCTCACTGGCGCTGCGTCCGCCACCGACGACACCGGCAGCCCGAGTCTCGCCGACGCGCTTGCGCTCGCAGCGCAGCTCGCGGCGTCGCCCGATCATCCCCGCGTGATTCACGTGCATGTCGAAGGCGACTTCGACACGCACGAGGGCGAGGCTGATCGCCATCCCGCGTTGATGGCCGACCTCGACGACGGCGTGAAGGCGTTCCTCGCCAAGCTCGACGAACTGCACGCGCGCGACGACGTCGTGTTGGCGACGATGTCGGAGTTCGGTCGGCGCGCGCACGAAAACGGCTCTGGTACCGATCATGGTGCGGCCGCCGCGCATCTCGTGTTGGGCCCGGCGGTGAAAGGCGGCCGGGCCGGTGAACCACCGTCGCTGACGAAGCTCGACGCGAACGGGAACCTCGTCGCGACCGTCGACTACCGCAACTACGACGCCGCGCTGTTGTCGTGGCTCGACGCGCGCGCCGACCTCGACGCGGTGTTCACGGGCTTCCGCCCGCAGCCGTTGCCGATCTTTCGTTGATCAGGCGACGGCGCGCACCGGTGCCGCAGTAGGCGCCGGCGCGGGAGTCGGCGCGGCGGGGGTGTCAGTCGCAACGGCAGCTGTCGGCAACGCAACCACCGACGGCGTCGCTGCCGAGACCGGCGCCGGCACCGACACGGGCGACGTCCGGGCGGACGACGACGCCTGGCCGTAACGCTGATACGCGTCGATGGCTTGGCGCGTCTGGGCTGCGGTCGGCACGGGCGCACTCGAGGGGTCAGCGGCTTTCGGATCCCGGCTCTTGAACGCACGGATGTCGCCGACCGTGTGGACGGTGCGCGAGTACGTGGGCAGGTCGGCTTCGCGCGACCCGACGAGCAAGGTGGCATCGCCCCCGGCACCGGCGGCGCGCGGGTCGATGTGGCCGTCGCCGTTGATGTCGAACCAGGCCAGGCGGGTGAAAGAGAAGGACTCTTCCTGGGCGCGCGGGCGAACATCGGCCGGGCGCGACTGAACGGCGGCGCTGCCGCTCGTCTGCGTCGGCAGCGTCGCCACGCTGCCGATCCCTTGGCTGATGTTCGGTACGTTCATCTCTCGGCCATCCCTGGCGAAGAGCTTCCCAGCCCGTACCCTGCCGGGAAGTTCGTCACGATCGCCGAACAACTTGAGCGCGATGACGCGAACCCGCACCGGTGCTGGGTTCTCGGCCGGTACCCTCGAGCGGCGATGTTCGAGCACTTGGCCCCTCTCGAGGACGAATTCGACAAGCTCGAGGCGGATCTTCCCCGGATTTACGCCTCGGGCGACCGGCGCGTGGCCCGCGATGCCGGCCGTCGCCACGCCGAGCTGCGGCCCGTCGTCGAGACGTACCGCGAACTGCGACATACGTCACAAGAGCTCGCCGACGCCCAAGACTTGTTCGACAGCGAGACCGATGCCGACATGCGCGACTACGCGCGGGCCGAGATCGCGGGCAAGGAAGCCGAATTGTCTGTGCTCGAAGCGCGACTGAAGGAACTGTTGCAACCTCGCGATCCGAACGAGGGCCGCAATGTGATCGTCGAAATCCAGGGTGCCGAAGGTGGAGAAGAAGCAAACCTTTGGGCCGGCGATCTCTATCGCATGTACCAACGATTCGCCGAGCGTCACGGCTTCCGCATCGAAGTGCTTTCGAGCCAACCGTCGGAGCAAGGTGGTTACCGCGACATCACGTTCCTCGTGAAGGGCGACGAAGCGTGGAGCCGCTTCAAATACGAAGGCGGGCCGCACCGTGTCCAGCGCGTGCCCGCGACAGAAAGCCAGGGCCGCGTGCATACGAGCGCGGCAACAGTCGCGGTGTTGCCGGAAGCCGACGAGGTCGACATCGAGATCGATCCCAACGACCTCGAGGTCGACGTGTATCGCTCGACCGGTCCGGGCGGGCAGTCGGTGAACACCACCGACTCGGCCGTACGCCTGACGCACAAACCGACCGGTGTGGTCGTCACGTGCCAGGACGAAAAAAGCCAGCTCCAAAACCGTGAGAAGGCGATGCGCATCCTGCGCGCCCGGCTCTTGCAAGCCGAACAGGAACGTCAAGACGCCGAGTTGAGCGCGGCCCGCAAGGAACAAGTCAAGGGTGGCGGCCGGTCCGAGAAGATCCGCACGTATAACTACAAAGAGAATCGCGTGACCGACCACCGCATCGGTTTCACGCAACACAACCTCGACCGGGTACTCGACGGCGAACTCGACGACGTCGTCAATGCGCTCGGGGCCGACGAACGGGCGCGCCAGCTCGGAGGAGACGCGACCTGAGCGCGACGGGTGGCTCGGCAACGTGGCGAGCGCGGCGCGTGGAAGTCGCGGCGCGGCTTTCGGATGCCGGCATCATTCCCGCCGAATCAGAAGCGCGCTTTCTGGTCGAAGCCGCGTCGGGTTACGACGCCGACGAGTGGCTCGAAATTTCCGACAAGGTTCCAGTCGCGCGGGCGGCGGCGCGTCTCGACGACATGGTCGACCGGCGCGTCACCGGTGAACCGTTGCAATACGTGATCGGCGCGTGGTCGTTCCGCAATCTCGACTTGCTCGTCGACAAACGGGTGTTGATCCCGCGGCCCGAGACCGAAATGGTCGTCGAGGTCGCGCTCGAAGAAGCTGAACATCTCGGCCTGAAGCGCGGGCCGCGCCGGCGGCTCACGGTTGTCGAGCCGCAACGCACCGACGTCGTCGTCGACCTCGGTACCGGATCGGGCGCGATCGCAATCGCGCTCGAAGCCGAGTTGCCCGACGTCGAGGTGTGGGCTACCGATGTAAGCGACGGCGCGCTGGCGGTTGCCCGCGCCAACGTCGCCGGGTGTGCGGCGGCGCGGGTTCGCATCGCGCCCGCGGACTCGTGGTTCGATGCGCTCCCGTCGGGGTTGCGCGGCGCGGTCCGCATGATCGTGTCGAACCCGCCGTACATCGCGGCGCACGAAGTCGCGTCCTTGCCCGAAGAAGTCGCGCAGTACGAGCCACGCGGCGCGCTGGTGGCGGGCGAGCTGGGTACCGAAGCGCTCGAGATCGTGCTGGCCGGCGCGCGCAGCTGGCTGTCCGAAGGCGGGAGCACCGTGCTCGAACTCGCGCCGCATCAAGCGACCGAAATGAGCGAGCGGGCGCAGGCGCTCGGCTACACCGAAACGATCGTGCGCACCGATCTCGCGGGCCGCACGCGAGTGCTCGTGGCGCGTACCGGGTAGGTTGCGCGCTCGTGAGCGACGACCAACTCGATGTCGACGGAATGCTTGCTCGATTTCGTGAGCGCGCGAAGGCAGTGCGCGAGCGGCCGCTGCCGCCGGTTGCGGGCGCCGAGCGTCAGCGATTCCTCGAGCAGGCGCAGTTCGACTTCCAAGACTTCGCGATCGTCGGCGACGCGGAATGGACGTTCGCCGACGGCGTCCTGACGCTGACGATCAACCTCCGCCCAGACTGATGCCGAGCGGCTGCAGGTAGGCGAGGTCGACTGCGACCCAGATCGTCTTCGAGAACGGGTACGCGACCAACGGTCCGATCAACATGACCGGGACCACCACCGCCAGGATCGGCGCCCACGGGACATCGGGCACCGTCAAGATCAGCGCGATGACGAACACGATCGCGAAGAGGCCACCGACGATGATCGTGTTGATCGCGATCGCGCCCGTGAAATAGCCCTCTTCGCGTTCGAAGTGCATGCCGCAGCGCGGGCAGTCGGGCACCATCTTGAACCACCTCTGGAACAGGTGGCCCGAACCACAGCGCGCGCAGCGGCGTGTGAGGCCTCGCATCATCATGCGGCTTCGTGAGGGGGCAGATGTCGTCATCGGAGTGTGTTCGTCGTGCCGTCGTTGGTGATCTTCACGCGTTCGCCCGCCAGCCCGCGCTCGACGAGTGCTTGCAACGTGTCGGCGTCGCGCGAGTTTGCGATGGCCCGGCTACCGTCGTCGAGGATCGCGGTGACGATCGCAAGTGATCGTGTGCCGTCACGCTCGTATGACACCGACGAGGCTTCCAGTATTCCGGCCGCGTCGACCAGGCCGGCCGCCTCGCGGCGGGGCAGCGCGTCGACCTCGTCCTGCACGTGCTCGCAGGTGAACGGTTCTCCCGGGGGCCGGGCCGACCACACCGCGGCCGCGTGCTTCGTGAGGTACCAGCCGAGCGCGGTCGTGAGTCCGAGGGACTCGGGTTCGGCGCGGCATCGCTCGACCGTCGCCGCGATCGCGTGGGTCGGGTAGTTGTTCACGGGCCCGCCCGCGAAGCCGAGGCCGCCGGTCACGGTGCCCGGCCGTGCGTCGTCAGCCGCGAGGCCGAGGGCGCGTTGGGCAATCTGCACCGCGGCCGGGAAGCACGAATAGAGGTCGATGTGCGCGATGTCGTCGAGAGTGGCGCCGGCGTGTTGCAACGCGGCCCGCGTTGTCGCCCCGATTGCGGGTGATGCCGCGAGCGACAACCGCTCGGTGACGAACCAGTGGTCGTGTGCTTCGGCCGCCGAGTGCAGAAACACGATGCGTTCGTCGGAAACGCCGGCCGCGCGCGCGGCTTCGTACGAACACAAGATGATCGCGGCGCCCTGGTCGACGTCGATGTTGGAGCACATGCGCTTCGGATACGGGAAGCACACCATGCGATTGTCGGGCGTGACCGTACGGATCTGCTCGGACGAGTACGCGTTGTGCGACCACGCGTGCGGATTCTCCGACGCCACCTGCGAGAACCGCGACCACACTTCGCTCACCGCGCGTTGATGCTCGTCGACACTGCGCCCGAGATCGGCGCGCAGCGCGGTTTCGAACAGCGGATACACCATCGTCGGTGCGACGGCGAGGTGCGCCATTTCGATCGGGCTCGCGCCGGGACGATCGTCGCCGATGACCCACTCGCACGGTGCGTCGTCGCCATGGTCCCAGGTGAGTTCGAACTTTGGTTCGCGCCGGGCGCGCCACCGAGTGTGCATCGACTCGGCGCCGCCGATCAGCACGACGTCGAGTTCGCCTTGTTGAATGCGCGTCGCGAACTCGTCGACCAACAGTTGCGGACTGTTGCCGCCGACGGTGGAGACGGCTGTGATGCGCGGTTCGATCCCGAGCAAACGGGCGAGGAACGCACCTGGATTGGCGTATTGCCACGAGCCGATCGCAACCACGGCGACGGCGTCGACGCGTCCGAGCATCGGCGCGCCGGAATCGTCGCCGGCGAGGCGCGCCGCGTCGGCGAGCAATTCGATCGGCGGTCGCGCTTCGTCGACCGCTGCGTGTTGATTGACCTGCCCGACGCCGACGACGACGGGTGCGCGCGGATCTGTCATATGGCTCCCTCGCTGCGCCGTCCGTGGCTCCGCTGCGTCCGCACGGTCATCAGCCGCACGTTACTGGTCGTCGGCCGCGCTCAGCACCGGCCACGACGGCACGTTGCGGGCCGCGCTATCGCGACAGATCGAGCGATAACGGCACGACGCGCATACGTCGCTCTTGCCGACCCCGCGCCATTCCTCTTCGTTCCACATGCGTTCGACGGCCGCGCGCAGTTCTTCTTCGACCGCGCCGAGATCGTCGTCGTCGAGTTCCCACGGATCGGGATCGTCGTCGATCTCCGGCTGCAGGTATTCGTAACGCAGCCGCAAGCGCAGATTGCGCTGTTGCGCGGCCGCGCCGAGGACGAAGGCCTGGACGTGCGCGGCCGGGATGTCGGACACTCGGTCGGTGTAGCGCGCGCCCGTCTTGTAGTCGCGCGCGTCGAGCATGCCGTCGTGGACCCAAATCGCGTCGATGCGCGCCGTCGCCATGAACATCGGCACCTCGAAGCGATGAAAGCGCGCAAGTTCTTGTTCGTGCGCACCGCGCTCGCTGCCCTCCGACGGGCAGCGGCGCGCGTGACGCTCGATCATCTCGCGCACAACCGACGTGCCCGCGCCGTGCAGTTGCAGTACTTCGTCGACGTGGGCATCGTCGTGGCACGAACCAGTGTCGTGGATGCGCCACAACATGTCGTGCACGAGCAAGCCCTGCGCGCTCGACGGCGCGGCATCGCTTGCGGGCACTCCCAGCAGCGCACTGTTGTAGAAGAGGCGGTTGCAGCGCGAGAAGTCCTCGTAGGAGCTCGGTGTGACCGAAACGATGTCGGCGAGCAGGCGCTTGGCGGGCATGGCTATGTGTGTGCGGGGCAGCCGGCAATGAACGGGCAGCCCAAACAGTCGCGACCGGCGCGCGGTCGCCCGTCGTCGGCGAGTTCGCGCAGCCGTTCGACGCGTGACGCGACGAACTCCAGCACGTCGGCGCGCTCGCGCTCGACGTCGAGGGCAATGCGTTGTTCGTCGAGCGTCAAGACGTCGGCCCACGCGACTGTGAGATCCGCGGGCGCCCATTCTTCGGTGACGAGCGCGATCGCCGCGATGTCAACCGCGTCGAGGGGCGCGCCGCTGCCGATGCGGAGGCGCCGCGTTTCGTGCGTGCCGTCGTCGTGCACGAAACCGATGCCGGGATTGGTAACCAGTTCGGCGTCGAGGTCGGCGAACGTGCGCCCCCATGCCAACTCGACCGTGGTGCCTTCGCATGCGCCGAAGCATTCGAGATAACCGCGGCGGGCGGCCTGATACAGCGCGACCTGCTCCGGTTCGAGCTCGGTGGGATCGACGAATGCCTCCACGCGCACCGGGCCGGGCTCGCGTTGGGCCAAACGGGCGTCGGCCTCGATGCGATTCGAGACCGCGAACCGCATGTCGGCGACCTTGTTGGCCTTCTTCTTCCCGCCCCGGAGCTCGTGCGCGAGGCGCCGGCGGCACATGCCCTCGCCCCGGCGCAGGTGCGCAGGGGTGAGCCGAGTTGCGGGCTCTTCGTCCACGCCGCCGAACCTAACCCGCAGGTCGGACAGTGAGCGGGGTCTGAAGCAGGCTGCTCGGTACGATGACGCGGTGCGCATCGCGATTGGTGGCGACCACGCGGGCTACCCGCTCAAGCAGTATCTGATCCCCGTGATCGCGGGGTGGGGCCACGACGTCCAGGACCTGGGCACCTCTTCCGAGGACCCGGTCGACTACCCGATCTATTGCGCGGCCGTGGCCCGAGCCGTCGTCCGGGGCGACGCCGACCGGGGCATCGTGCTCGGCGGCAGTGGCAACGGCGAACAGATCTCGGCCAACAAGGTGCACGGGATCCGCGCCGCGCTCTGCAACGACCTCTACACCGCGCGCCTGTGCCGCATGCACAACGACGCCAATGTGCTTTCGATGGGCGCGCGTGTCGTCGCCTACGAACTCGCCAACGAGATCACGGAGTTGTTCCTGACGACCGAGTTCCAGGGCGGCCGCCACGTGAAGCGTCTCGCCGAGATTGCCGAGATCGAACAAGAGGAGTGTGCGCAATGACGACGCCGCTTGAACGCAGCGATCCCGACGTCGCGCGCATCATCGCGCGCGAGCTCGAACGTCAGAACACGACGATTCAGTTGATCGCGTCCGAGAACTTCACTTCGCGTTCCGTGCTCGAAGCGCAAGGCTCGGTGCTTACCAACAAGTACTCCGAGGGTTACCCCGGCAAGCGGTACTACGGCGGGAACTACGTCGTCGACGACGTCGAGGATCTCGCGCGCGACCGTGCCTGCGCGTTGTTCGGTGCGCAGCACGCGAACGTGCAGCCGCACTCGGGCGCGAACGCGAACCAGGCTGCGTACATGGCGTTGCTCGAACCGGGCGACAAAGTCATGGGCATGCGGCTCGACCAGGGCGGCCACCTCACGCACGGTTCGCCTGTCAACTTCAGCGGTCGCCTGTACGACTTCGTCGCGTACGGCGTCGACGACGAGAGCGAAACGCTCGACTACGACGAGATCCGCGACCTGGCCGTGCGCGAGACGCCGCGCATGATCATCGCGGGCGCCACGGCTTACCCGCGGACGATCGACTTCGCCGCGTTTCGCGCGATCGCCGACGAGATCGGTGCGATCTTGCTCGTCGACGCCGCGCACATCGCCGGTCTCGTTGCCGGGGGCGCGCACCCGTCGCCGGTTCCCTATGCCGACATCGTCACGTTCACCACGCACAAGACGCTGCGTGGTCCGCGCGCCGGTGCGATCTTGTGCCGGCAGGAGAACGCGGCCGTGATCGACAAAGCCGTGTTCCCCGGGCTGCAAGGTGGCCCGTTGATGCACGTGATCGCGGCGAAGGCGGTCGCATTCCACGAGGCCAGCCAGCCCGCGTTCGCGCAGTACGCCGCCGACGTCGTGACGAATGCGCGCGCGCTGGCGGCCGGGCTCGCCGAGGAAGGTTTCCGCATCGTCTCCGGCGGCACCGACAACCACTTGATGCTCGTCGACTTGCGGCCGTTCGGCGTCACGGGCAAGGTCGCCCAAGAAGCGCTCGACCGCGCCGGCATCACCTGCAACAAGAACGCGATCCCGAACGACCCGGAAAAGCCCTTTGTGACAAGCGGTTTGCGCCTCGGCACCGCGTCGTGCACGACGGCGGGCATGGGCCCCGACCAGATGCGCGAAGTCGCGTCGATGATCGGGCTCGTGTTGCGCGCAGTCGACGACGAAGCCGTTGCCGCCGACATCCGCGAGCAAGCGAACCGGCTTTGCTCGAAGTTCACGCCGTATCCTGAAGGGGCATGAGCCGCCGCTCATGAATTCCAGCTACGCGATCGTCCTGGCGGTCGCGGTCGGCACCACGCTGCTTGTCACCCCGGTGGTGTACAAGCTGGCGACGCGCTTCGGCGCGGTGGTGCAGCCGTCCAACGATCCGCGGCGCGTACACACGCGGCCGATGACGACACTCGGCGGCGCCGCGATGTTCATCGGCTTCCTCGTCGCGATCGCGGTGGCGTCGCAGCTGAAGCAGTTCCACAGCATGTTTCAGTCGAACTCTGAACCGTTCGGCATCATCCTCGCCGCCGGAGTGATCTTCGCGGTCGGCGCGCTCGACGACCTCATCGACGTGTCGCCGCCGGCAAAAGTCGCGGGCCAAGTGCTCGCCGCCAGCTTTCTCGCGCTCAACGGCGTCACGATGTTCTACTTCCGAATGCCGTTCAACCTCTTCCACACCGACACCGTCGTGTTGAGCTCCGACATTGCGCCGCTTGTCACGGTCGGGTGGGTGGTGTTGATGACGAACGCCATCAACCTGATCGACGGGCTCGACGGGTTGGCCGCGGGCGTCGTTGCCATCGCCGGTTTCGCACTGTTCCTGTTCGCCGAGCAACTCTCGAAGGCGAACGCGCTCGCGTTGCCGAACATCGGCCCGCTGATCGCGATCATCGTCGCCGGCATTTGCGTCGGGTTCTTGCCGTTCAACTGGAATCCGGCGCGCATCATGATGGGTGATGCCGGCGCGTTGTTTCTCGGTTTGTTGCTCGCGGTCCCGACGATCACGATCGGCGGGCGCACCGATACCGGCTTCTCGGGCAACACGTTCTTCTTCTTCGGACCGCTGCTCATCCCGATCTTGATTCTCGGCGTTCCGATCCTCGACACGGTGTTCTCGTTCGTCCGACGTCTTTTGCATCGCCAGCGTTGGTCACAAGCCGACGCCGACCACCTGCATCACCGGCTCATTCGTTTAGGGCACGGACCGCGGCGCACCGTCGTCATTCTTTGGGCGTGGACCGCGGTGCTGTCGGGCGTCGCGCTCGTCCCCACGTACACGCACGCCGGCAACGCGCTCGTGCCCTTTGTCGTCGCCGCGATGGCACTGCTTTTGTTCGCGTGGTTCCACCCCGGATTCCGGCTCCGGCGCCAGCGCTCGGAACGGCTCCGGCACCCGTCATCGCATCCTTCGGACGACGACGCGGTCGTCGACCTCGCCGAACGCCGGGCCAAACGCGCGTAGCGCGGTCTTTCGGCGTCCAAAAGGCACGACAGTCGTGCCATTTGGACGCCAGAAGCCTCGGGGTGAAAGCCTGCCTCGGTTTGCGAGCCCGCCTGCGGCCCGCATACATTGCGAATACGTTCACAAGCGGCCTCGCAACGGAGCGAGGGCCGTTTCGAGGGGAGCAATCCGGGTGGTTCCGGCAGGGGAGCGTCGAGACCAAAAAGCGTGGTCAGGGTTCTCAGACGCGCTGGCTCGCGCCGTCGAGTTCGCCGGAACGACGATCATTTGTGCGCTGATCGGGCTCTTCATCGACTCGAAGCTCGGCACGCGCCCCCTCTTTTTCATTCTGTTCGGGGTGCTCGCAATCATCGGCCTGTCGGTGAGCGCCTACTACCGCTACAAGGCCGACATCGCCGCCGAAGAGGAAGGGAAGCCGTGGAAACAGAACCCGCGGTGACCCCGAACGTCGAGCGCGAGATCGCGCTCGATCTCGTCAAGCACGGTCTGCCGGTTGCGCCCGTCGTGATTTTGATCGGCGGACTCGTCGGCGGTTGGGCCGGAGCCGCGAGCGCCGCGCTCGCAGTCGCGATCGTGCTCGTCAACTTTCTCATCGCCGCCGCGGTAATGACGCGTGCGGCCAAGCACGGACCCGGCGCGATCGGCGGTGCTGCGCTCGGCAGTTACGTCGTGCGCCTCGTCGTGATCGTGATCGCACTCGCGCTCTTGCGCCACGAATCGTGGATCAACCTGCCGGTGCTCGGCTTCGTGTTGGTTGGTACCTATCTCGGCCTCCTGTTCTGGGAGGCGAAGTACGTCAGTCTCACTCTCGCCGCGCCGGGTTTGCGCCCGGCGGGGCCCGGACCTGCCGGAGAGCGATAAATGAGTTTGCTCGCTGTCGACGTCCCGCCGATCAGCCACGTCACCATTTGGGGAAGCGGGCCGCTGGGCATCAACAAGACGGCCGTCATCTACGGCTTCGCGACGTTGATGACGATTCTCGTCTTCTTCCTCGGCACGCGGAAGAAAGACTCGCTGGTGCCGTCGGGGATCTGGCAGAACACCGCCGAGTCGGGCGTCGGGTTCGTGCGCACGCAGGTCATCATGCCGACGATGGGCTCGGACGGCCTCGGCTACCTGCCGTACCTGACGACGCTGTTCTTCTTCATCTTCTTCAGCAACATCACCGAGATCATCCCCGCGGTGCAGTTCCCCGCGAACGCGCGCTTCGGCATCCCGATCGTCTTGGCGTTGATCACGTGGGTGATCTTCAACGTCGTCGGCGTCGCGCGGCAGGGCTTCGGTCACTACATCAAGAACTCGCTCATCCCGCCGGGGGTGCCCGCGTTCCTGTTGGTGCTCGTCATCCCGATCGAGTTCATCTCGACGTTCATCGTGCGGCCGTTCTCATTGGCCGTCCGGCTTTTCGCCAACATGCTCGCCGGCCACTTGATCCTCGTGACGTTCGCGACGCTCACCGCCGCGCTGTGGGCGCTGAAGATCACGGCGATCATCGCCCCGTTCTCGTTCGCGTTGCTCGTCGCGATGACGGGCTTCGAAGTTCTCGTCAGTTTCCTGCAGGCATTCATCTTCACGATCCTCACCGCCGTGTACATCGGCGGCGCAATGCATCCCGAGCACTAATAATCCAACAAGGAGAACGTTCGTGGTTCTGCTCCATCTCCTCCTCGCTCAGGCGCAGACGGTGACCGACAACACCAAGGGCCTCACGGCTATTGGTCGCGGCATCGTCTACGGCGGCGCGGCAATCGGTCCGGGCATCGGCATCGGTCTCGTCGTCGGCAACGCCATCACCGCTATGGCGCGTCAGCCTGAATCGGCCGGCACCGTGCGAACCACGATGTTCCTCGGTATCGCGTTCACCGAAGCGCTCGCGCTCTTCGGATTCGTGTTGGCGTTCATCATCTCCGGCTGAGGAGCACATCGTGCGTACACGAACTCGCGTTTTCGCTGCAATCGGTATCGCGCTCGTCGCGATGCTGTTTGCCGCGCCGGCCTACGCCGCCGATTCGACAACGCCGAAGTACACCAACGAGGCGGCGAAACAGTGCGCCGAGAAGTTGGCCAACGGCGGAACGATCGACGACTGCCAGCAGGCGCCATCACCGCTGAAGCCCGCGAACAACGAAATCATCTGGGGTATGGCGGCGTTCGTCGTGCTTCTGATCGCGCTGTGGAAGTGGGGCGTGCCCGCGGTCAAGAACATGGAGAAGGCCCGTGAGGACCGGATCCGCAACGACCTCGAAAGCGCGGAGAAGTCGCGTAACGAGGCCGAGCAGGAGAAGGCCCAATACATGGCGTCGCTTGCCGACGCGCGCAATGAAGCGGGTCGCATCATCGACGAGGCTCGTCAGTCGGCCGAATCGGTGCGCGCCGACATTGTTGCTCGCGCCGAAGAGGACGCGAACGAGATTCGCACCCGTGCGCAGACCGACATCGCGAACCAGCGCCAGCAGGCGATGACGCAACTGCGTTCCGACGTGGCGTCCTTGTCGATCGATTTGGCGGGTCGAGTGGTCGAGAAGAACCTCGACGACGCGACCAACCGCCAGCTCGTCGACAACTTCATCGACCAAGTCGGTAGGAGCAATTAGGCATGTCGGAAGACCGCATCGACGCGTACGCGAAGGGCTTGCTCGAGATCGCGCAGGCCGAAGGGCACTTGCCTGAGGTCGAAGACGAGCTGTTCCGCTTCGCGCGCGTTGTCGAAGGCAACGACGACTTGCGGATGGCGCTCGCCAACCCGGGCTTGCCGGTCGACCGGCGGGCCGCGATCGTCGACGAGCTGCTCGAGGGACGCGCGCTCGCGCTGTCCCGTTCGATGGCGTCGTTCATTGTCGGTGCGGGTCGGGGTCACGACTTCCCGGCAATCGTGCAGCGCTTCGTCGAGTTGGCGGCGCAGTCGCGTCAGCAAGCGGTGGCCGAAGTGCGTTCCGCGATCGCGCTCGACGACGCGCAGACCAAGCGTCTCGCCGAAGCGTTGAGTCACGCCACGGGCAAACGCGTTGAAGTGAAGGTCATCCTCGATCCCACGGTGATGGGTGGTCTGGTTGCGACCATCGGCGACACCGTGATCGACGGCACGGTCAAGCACCGCCTCGACCAGTTGAAGGAGACGCTCTAATGGCAGAGCTCACGATCGACGCGGCCGACATCGCCGCGGTTCTCCGCAAGAACGTCGAAGGCTTCCAGCCTTCGGTCGAGCGGGCGCAGGTCGGACGCGTGCTCGAAGTTGGTGACGGCATTGCGCGCGTTGCCGGCTTGCCGAACGCCGCGGTGAACGAACTGCTCGAGTTCGAAGGCGGCGCCCTCGGCCTCGCGTTGAACCTCGAAGAAGACACGATCGGTGCGGTCATCCTCGGTCGGGCCGACGAAGTGGAAGAGGGCCAGCTCGTCACCGCGACGGGCCGCATTCTTTCGATTCCGGTGGGTGACGCGTTGCTCGGGCGCGTCGTCAACCCACTCGGTGTCGCGGTCGACGGTGCGGGCGCGATTCCGCAGGACAACATCCGTCGTTTGGAGATTCAGGCGCCTGGTATTACCGGTCGCCAGCCGGTGCACGAGCCGTTGCAGACCGGCATCAAGGCCATCGACGCGATGACGCCGATCGGCCGCGGCCAACGCGAGCTGATCATCGGTGACCGCAAGACCGGCAAGACGACGATCGCGATCGACACGATCCTGAACCAAAAGGGTCAGGGCGTGAAGTGCATCTACGTCGCGATTGGGCAGAAGGGTTCGACGGTCGCGCAGACCGTCGAAACCCTGCGCGAGCACGGCGCGCTCGAATACACGGTTGTCGTCAACGCGCCGGCGGCCGAAGAAGCGGTGTTCAAGTACTTGGCGCCCTACTCCGGTTGCGCGATGGGCCAGCACTGGATGGAGAACGGCCAGCACGCGTTGGTCGTGTACGACGACCTGTCGAAGCAGGCCGAGGCGTACCGCCAGCTGTCGTTGTTGCTGCGCCGCCCGCCGGGCCGCGAGGCATACCCCGGCGACGTCTTCTACTTGCACTCGCGGTTGTTGGAGCGCGCGGCGAAGCTGAACGACGAGCTGGGCGCCGGTTCGTTGACCGCACTGCCGGTCATCGAAACCAAGGCCGGTGACGTGTCGGCCTACATCCCGACCAACGTCATCTCGATTACCGACGGCCAGATCTACTTGCAGGACGACTTGTTCAAGTCGGGCGTGCGGCCCGCAGTCGACGTGGGCATTTCCGTGTCGCGCGTGGGCGGTGCCGCCCAGATCAAGGCCATGAAGAACGTGTCGGGAACGTTGAAGCTCGACCTCGCGCAGTTCCGTGAACTCGAAGCGTTCGCAACCTTCGGTTCCGAGCTCGACGCGGTGTCGAAGGCGCAGCTCGAGCGGGGTGCGCGTCTCGTCGAACTGTTGAAGCAGGGCTTGCATGCACCGATGGCCGTCGAAGAACAGGTCGTGTCGATTTACGCGGGCACGAACGGCTTCCTCGACGACATCGAAGCGTCGCAAGTGAAAGAGTTCGAGAACGGCTTGCTCGACTACATGCGGACCCGCCACACCGACATCATGAACACGATCCGCACGACAGGCGCGCTGCCCGACGGCGACGCGTTGAAGCAAGCGGTCACCGACTACAAGACGACGTTCGCACCGGCGGACGCGCACGCGACGGCGTAAACGATGGCTGGCGGCCAGGAACGAATTCTTCGGAGGCGCATTCGGTCGATTGAGTCGACCAAGAAGATCACGCGCGCCATGGAACTCATCGCAGCCAGCCGAATCGTGAAGGCCCAAGCGCGCGTGCAAGCGGCGCAGCCGTACGCCGACGGCATTACGGCGGTCGTGCGCAACCTGCAAAAGGCGGGCGGCGTCTCGGACAGCCCCCTGCTCGCGGAGCGGCCCGAGATTCACGCCGTCGCCGACATCGTGATCTCCGCCGACCGCGGCCTGAGCGGTGCGTACAACTCGACCGTCATCCGCGCCGGCGAACAAGACATGCGGGCGAGCACCGCGGCCGGTTACGGCAACGTGCTGGTTACGACGGGCCGCAAAGCCGAGTCGTACTTCCGATTCCGCAACTATCCGATCGAAGGATCGTTCAGCGGTTTCTCCGACAACCCGACGTACGAAGACGCCCGCAAGGTTGCCGCCGCGGTCGTCGGCCGCTTCGAAGCAGGCGAAATCGACCGCGTGAACATCGTCTACACGAAGTTCGTCTCGGCCGGCCGCCAAGAAGTCGTCGTCGAGCCCTTGTTGCCGTTGCAGGACGACATGCTCGAACTCGACAACGAGCACACGGGCGAGCCGTCGGCCGACTACGAGTTCGAACCGAGCCCGGAAACCATCCTTGAAACGTTGTTGCCGCGCTACGTGGAATCGCGTGTCTACGCCGCGCTGCTGAATGCGGCCGCGTCGGAGCACGCGGCTCGCCAACGCGCGATGAAAGCCGCGACCGACAACGCGGAAGATCTGATCAACACGTACCGCCGTCGCATGAACCGCGCCCGCCAGGACGCGATCACCACCGAGATCATGGAGATCGTCGGTGGCGCCGAGGCCTTGAGCCAAGGCGAGCAGCTGAACGAGCGGGATGCCGAGTACTACGACAAGTCTGCGTAACGCAGGGGAGCTGATTGCATTGACTGCAACCGCCGAACCGGACACGAAGAGGAAGGACGGCCGCGTCGTCGCGATCGCCGGACCGGTGGTCGACGCCGAGTTCCCGCCCGACGCCCTGCCCGAGATCAACAATGCGCTCGAGATGGACATCGATCTCGAAGGCACGTTGATCACAGTGACGGCCGAAGTCGCGCAGCAGATCGGTGAAGGCCGGGTGCGGGCCGTGTGCCTGAAGCCGACCGACGGTTTGCAGCGCGGCACCGTCGTGCGCAACACCGGTCACGGCATCGAAGTGCCGGTTGGTGACGAGACGCTCGGCCACGTGTGGAACGTGATCGGCCAGCAACTCGACGCCGACGTGAAGGGCACGGTCACGGTCAAGGAGCGGTGGGAGATCCACCGCGACGCGCCGCCGTTCGACCAGCTCGAGCCGAAGGCGCAGATGTTCGAGACCGGCATCAAGGTCATCGACTTGCTCGAGCCGTACGTGCAGGGCGGCAAGATCGGTTTGTTCGGTGGTGCCGGCGTCGGCAAGACCGTGTTGATTCAGGAAATGATCAACCGGGTCGCCACCCAGCACGGTGGTGTGTCGGTGTTCGCCGGTGTCGGCGAGCGCACGCGTGAAGGCACCGACCTCTGGCTCGAAATGCAGGAGTCGGGCGTTATCGAAAAGGCCGCGCTCGTGTACGGCCAGATGGACGAACCGCCGGGTGTACGGCTTCGCGTCGCGCTGTCGGCGCTGACGATGGCCGAATACTTCCGCGACGTGCAGAACCAGGACGTGTTGTTGTTCGTCGACAACATCTTCCGGTTCGTGCAGGCGGGTTCGGAAGTGTCGACACTGCTCGGCCGGATGCCTTCGGCCGTGGGTTACCAGCCGACGCTCGCCGACGAGATGGGCGAGTTGCAGGAGCGCATTACGTCGACGAAGGGCCGTTCGATTACGTCGTTGCAAGCCGTGTACGTGCCCGCCGACGACTACACCGACCCGGCACCGTTCACCACGTTCACGCACCTCGACGCGACGACTGAACTCGCGCGTGAAATCGCCGCCCTCGGCATTTACCCGGCGGTCGACCCGCTGGCGTCGACCAGCAACATCTTGGCGCCGGAAATCGTTGGCCAACGTCACTACGACGTGGCGCGCCGCACGCAGGAAACATTGCAGCGTTACAAGGAACTGCAAGACATCATTGCCATCCTCGGTCTCGACGAACTTTCCGAAGAAGACAAGGTGACGGTGGCCCGGGCCCGCAAGATTCAGCGGTTCTTGAGCCAGCCGTTCTTCGTCGGCGAGGTGTTCACCGGTTTGAAGGGCATCTTCGTGCCGGTCGACGAGACCGTCGAGAGCTTCGAACAGCTCGTCAACGGCGACCTCGACCACCTGCCCGAGCAAGCGTTCTTCAACGTCGGTGGCGCCGAGTCGGCGATCGCCAAGGCGAAGTCGCTCGAAGAGTCGTAGGCGGAGGCACGGGGAATGACCGAACTTCTTTGTGAGATCGAGTGCCGGAGTCGGAGACGACCCATGCTCGAGGAGTCATAGGCGACGTGAAGGTTCAGCTCGTTTCGCCGGAGCAGGTGCTCTACGAGGGTGAAGGCAAGATGGTCGTCGTGCGCACGCTCGGCGGCGGCGACATCGCCTTCGAAGACAACCATGCGCCCTTCCTCGGCGCGCTTGCACCGTGGCCGGCGCGCGTGAAGTTCGAAGACGGTTCGCAAATGTGGTTCGCCGTGCACGGCGGCTTCGTCGAGGTGAGCGACAACCACGTGATCATCTTGAGCGACGTCGCCGAACTGCCGCAGCAGATCGATCTCGATCGGGCGCGTGCCGCCGAGGCGCGTGCGCTCGACGTCTTGCGCACCGAACCCGACGACTACGACGCGCAACAGTGCTTGATGCGGGCCCAAGCGCGCATCGAAGTCGCCACTTCCGGCGCCAGCAAGTAGCGCGAAAACCCCACCGTTTGGACGGTTTTCGTCGCGAGGCGACGGTAACCGTCCAAACGCAGAGCGTTAGCCGTATTTGATCGCGCTGTACTGGCTCAGCTTGGTCCAGCGGTGCTGCGCATCGATCATGCGGATCGTTCCCGACTTCGAGCGCATGACGAGGCTTTGCGTGCTCGCACCGTCGCCGAAGTAGCGGACGCCGCGCAGCAGTTCGCCGTCGGTCACACCCGTTGCCGCGAAGAAGACGTCGTCGCCCGACACGAGATCGTCGAGCATCAACACTTTGTCGATGTCGTAACCGGCGTCGAGAATGTTGCGACGGTCTTCCTCGTTCCGCGGCCACAAACGGCCTTGAATCGTGCCGCCGAGCGCTTTCAACGCGCACGCCGCGGTCACGCCTTCGGGGGTGCCGCCGATGCCGAACAGAATGTCGTTGCCCGAGTTGCGCCACGCGACCGAGATGGCGCCTGCGATGTCGCCGTCGGGAATCAATCGGATGCGCGCGCCCGCTTCGCGACATTCCTTGATGATGTCGGCGTTGCGGTCGCGTTCGAGGATGACGGCCGTGACGTCGCTCACGCGCTCACCCAAAGCTTTGGCGACTGCTTCGAGATTCGCCTTCACCGGTGCGTTCAAGTCGATGACGTCGGCGGCGGCCGGACCGGCGCAGATCTTCTCCATGTAGAACGTGGGACCCGGGTCGAACATCGTGCCCCGCTCGCTCATCGCGATCACGGCGATTGCACCGCCGCGCCCGAGCGAGGTGAGGGTCGTGCCGTCGATCGGGTCGACGGCAATGTCCATATGCGGCGGCGTGCCGTCGCCGATCTGCTCGCCGTTGAAGAGCATTGGCGCGTCGTCTTTTTCGCCCTCGCCGATGACGACGACGCCGTCCATCGCGACCGTTGAGAGCACCAGACGCATGGCTTCGACCGCAGCGCCGTCGGCGCCGTTCTTGTCGCCCCGGCCCATCCAGCGGCCTCCGGCGAGTGCGGCCGCTTCGGTGGCTCGCATGAGTTCCATTGCCAGGTTGCGGTCGGGCGGTTGCTCCGTCTGCATTGCTGCTCCTGTCCCAAGGGTGGAGCGAACTTAGTCGACCGACTACAACAAGGACTATGGGCAGTCTGGATGGCAAGGTCGCGCTCGTCACGGGCGCAACGTCGGGTATCGGATTGGCGTGCGTCGCCCGTTTTGCGGTCGAAGGAGCACATGTCGTGGGCGTCGACATCAACGAGCCCCAGGGCGAGCTGAAGCTGCCGGCCGGTGCGAGTGAGGTCGGCTTCCTGCAGGTCGACGTGCGCGACGAAGACGCGGTCGCCGACGCGTTCGCGGCAACGGTTCGAGATTTCGGCCGGCTCGACGCGGTCGTGACCGCGGCCGGTGTTGCCGGGGGAGGCCCGGCGCACCTCGTCGACCGCGCCGAATGGCAACGCGTGCTCGACATCAACCTCACCGGAACGTTCCTCTGCGCGAAACACGCGATCGAGCACATGTTGCAGCACGATCCGATCGACGGTGAGCGCGGCAGCGTCGTCACGATCGCGAGCGTCGAAGGACTCGAAGGCACCGCGGGTGGGAGCGCGTACAACGCATCGAAAGGCGCGGTGGTGATCTTCACGAAGAACCTCGCGATCGACTACGGGCGCGCCGGCATTCGTGCGAACGCAATCTGTCCGGGCTTCATCGACACGCCGTTGCTCGACGGTGTGTTCAAACAACCGGGCATGGAACACGTCATGGAAAGCATCGTCGAGGAACACAAACTGCGGCGGCTCGGAAGGCCGGAGGAGATCGCATCGGTGGCCGCTGTTCCTGTGTTCGTCCGACGCATCGTTCGTTTCGGGCCAGGCGATCGCAGTCGACGGCGCGTACACCGCGGGCCGCGACCACCGCGTTACCGAGATGTTCGGGTTTTGACGGTAAGCAACGCGCGATGTCCTCGGCGACAACACCAACGACCCCCACCTTCGTCGGACGAGAAGCCGAACTCGATGCCATCTTGGCGCGCGCCGAGGAAGCTGCGGCCGGGCGCGCCGGGGTCGTGTGGATCGAGGCCGATGCCGGCGCGGGCAAGAGCGCGCTCGTCGAGGCCGCGCTCGACCGCTTGTCCGACGAATACGCGGTGTACCGGTCGGCGGCCGACGAACTCGCGGCCGACCACACGCTCGACGTCGTGCATCAGCTTGCACCGGTCACCGCAACTGACGGTTTTGGCGCCGGCCTCGAATTGCTCGACGTGTTCGCGCGTTGGCAAGACGACGGCCCGGTTGCGGTCGTGATCGAGGACTTGCACTGGGCTGACGTCACTTCCCGCCAAGCGCTCGTCACCGCGGCACGCCGGCTGGCGGCCGACCGCGTGCTGCTGTTGGTCACGAGCCGGCCCGAGGGTCGCGTCGACGGGTGGGAGCGCATCACCGTCGACGAGCGCCGGTCGCTCGCGCTGCGCCTGAGTCCGCTCGACGTCGACGAGGTGGCCGAGTTGGCGGCGCGATTCGGGGTCGAACTCAGCGCGTCCGAAGCCGAACGCCTCACCCGCCACACCGCGGGTCATCCGTTGCACGTACGCACGCTGCTCACCGAACTCACGCCCGAACAGCTTCGATCACCGAGTGGCGAGTTGCCGGCGCCGCGTTCGCTCGCGACGACGATCTTGGCGCGCACGGCCGATCTCCCCCCTGCTAGTCGTGAACTCGTCGCCGCGCTTGCGGTGCTCAACCAACGCGGTGCCCTCGACATCGCGGCGCGGGTCGCCGACATCGACAACGCCACGACGGCGCTCGACAGTCTCGTTGCGACGGGCTTGGTGACGTGGGCGCCGTCAGAGGTCGGTACACCGATTGCGTTCAGTCATCCGCTGTATCGCGTCGCCATTTACGACGATTTGCCGCCGTCGCGTCGTGAGCAACTGCATCTCCGCGCGGCCACCGCGCTCGACGGCGACGCCGCGCTCGCGCATCGTGTGGCGGCCGCGGGAAGCCATGACCAAGCGTTGGCCGAGGAACTGGATACCGCGGCCGCCGACAGGTTGGCCGCGGGCGATCGGTTGGCCGCGGCGCGCAACTGGTTGTGGGCGGCGTCACTCGCGCCGGACGACCGCATCGCCGACCGGTACCGTGCCCGCGCCGCGCTCGCGAGTTTGAGTGCGGGAGAACAGACGCGCGCCGTTGCGGTACGTGACGCGTTGCGTGATCGTCCCGCGAGCGCGTATCGAAGTTTGGTCATCGGACTCGTGGCTTGGCACGAACGCGACGCGAATTCGGCTGAGGCCGCGTTGCTCGACGCCGCGCAAAGCGACGACGACGACATCGCGACTGCAGCGTTGGTCGGTCTGGCCGAGATCTACGAATACTTCGGGCGCGGCGAGGAAGCCGAGGCCACCGCGGCCACGCTCCTTGCGCGCGCCGATGTTCGGCCCGCGCAGGCCGAGGCGGCATGGGTCGCGGTCGCGATCGGTCACGCGCACACGAACGGTGCCGTGGCCGGGATCGAGCGGCTTCGCGATCGCCTGCCCGCCGACGCGGAGTCGGTTGACGTCGCGGACGCGCGGTTGCTCGCGACGCGCGGCATGCTCGCCTACTTCGCCGGGCGCACGCGTGCGGCAATCGAAGACCTCGCGGCCGCGCTCCGCCTCAACCAGCGCGGGAGCGTACACATCGATCTTCCGCGTGCACATCTGCATCTCGCCCAATCATTCATCTGGTCGGGCGCGTGGAGTGACGCGCTCGTGCAGGCGCACGTCGCGTGCTCGTTGGCCGAAGACTTACAGCCGTGGACGCGCGCGCAAGCTCATTCCGTACTCTCGTATCTGCTCGCGGCGCGCGGCGAGTGGGACGGATCCGACGAGGAACTCGATCGGGCGGAACGCGCGGCCGCCCAGCAAGGTTCGGTCGAAACATTCGTCAGCATGCGCGTCGCCCACATTTACCGGGCGCGCGCCCGAGGAGACGCGCGCGGCATCATCGCCGCGGTCGGAACGCTGACCGAATCGGCCGACGCACTTCCGATGCTCAGCCCGCTCAGCTGGTGGGTTCCGTTGATTGGCGCGCTCGTCGACGACGGACAGCTCGACGTCGCCGCCCGGCAGCTCCAACTGCTCGACCAGGCCGCGGCACGGCGCGGCCTTCCGATGGTGGGACGGCAGGGCGCGCTTCGGTCCCGCCTCGCGTTCGCACGGGGCGAAGCCGAGGGCGCCGAAGCGGGCTTTCGCCAAGCACTGAACGACTGGCATGCCGACGAGCCGGTGCTGGAACGGGCCTTCGTGCACCACGATCTCGGCCGGGTGTTGCTCCGCGGCCGCGGAAATCGTCGGGAGGCGATCGACGAGTTGCGGACCGCACACGACCTGTTCGCGGGTCTCGGCGCCGAGCCCTACCGGCAACGGGTCGACGCCGACCTCGAGGCCGCCGGGCTGCGAGCGGCCGTGGGCGAGGCTGCGCCGTCGCCGCTCGCGCTCACCGATCGCGAGCGTGACGTTGCGGCGCTGGTGATCACCGGACTCACGAACAAGCAGGTCGCGGCCGACCTGTACATCAGTACCAAGGCTGTCGAATACCACCTCCGCAACATCTACGGGAAGCTCGGGATCAGCTCACGCCGCGAGCTTGCCGCCTCCCTCGCCCTCGTCTGACGACCCTCACCCCAGGGCTTAGGGCCGCGACTCGGGTTGCGCCCTAGGGACCCTCGGCCCGGATTGGCAGACGATCGAGAGGTGCAGATCCTCCTCGTCGTCAACAGCTCGCCCGAAGGACGGCTGAGCGGCACCGCGACCGTCGTGGCCGCGGACGGCGCGACTCCCGCCGCGGAGTTGGCCCGGCCGTTTTCCGGCAGCCTCGAACTGTTGGCGTGTCTCGAGGATCTGACGCAGCCCAATGCGCGACCCGCTGCCGCGGGTTCTTCCGAGAGGAGCTCGTCATGACCGATCTCATTTTCAGCTTTGCACCGTGGATTTTGTTCTTGGTCGCCGACCGCTTCGTTTCGTTTCCCATCGCGTTGGCCATCGCCGGTGCCGCCGCAGTTGTCGCACTCGTGCGTGCCGCTCGCCGTCACCACTTGCACATGCTCGACATCGCGAACGTCACCTATTTCGTCGTCCTCGCCATTGCGCTCGTCGCGGTGCGGCCCGACGACATGACCACGTGGTCGCGGTACGCCCAAGGCGGCGCCCACGGATTCCTCACGTTGATCATCTTCGGTTCGGTCCTCATCGGTCACCCCTTCACCGAGTCGTACGCACGCGAGCTCGTTCCCGCCGCGTTCCAAGGAACCGCCGAGTTCCACGCCGTCAACCGCAAGCTCTCGCTCATCTGGGGCAGCGCGTTTCTCGTCGGCACCATCTCGTTGATCGTCGCCGGTGTGCTCGACGCTCGTCCGTTCCTCTTCCGGGTCGGCATCCCGTTCGGTGCGCTGACGCTCGCCTTGATGTACACGCAGAAGCAAGCCGGCGGCCAGCCCGTCACCGCTTGACGCATCCGTCTGACCCAACGCTGCCGAGGTATCGACAATGAACGCAACCCGCACCGCCACTCGTCCGTACGCACCGGTGAACAACTCGGCGACTCTCGCAACTGCCGACGCATCACCGGGCGACGGACAAACACCGTCAGCCGACACCAAGGTGCACGAACGCCGTTGGTGGATCCTTGCGGTGCTGTGCTTGTCGTTGTTGATCGTCGGGATCGACGGAACGATCGTCAACGTCGCGCTGCCGAGCTTCGTACGCGAGCTCGGTGCGTCGACGAGTCAGCTGCAGTGGATCAGCGACGCGTATACGCTCGCATTCGCGAGTTTGCTGCTGACCGCCGGCACCCTCGGCGACCGCTTCGGACGGAAAGGCTCGTTGCTCCTCGGCCTTTCCGTCTTCGGCCTCGGTTCGCTCGCATCGAGCATGGCCGGCTCCGCGAACGTGTTGATCGCGACACGTGCGCTGCAAGGCATCGGCGGCGCGTTCATCATGCCGGCCACGCTTTCGATCCTCACCAACGTGTTCGACGCGCGCGAACGCGGGCGAGCGATCGGCATCTGGGCCGGAATGTCGGGCCTCGGTGTTGCGGTGGGCCCGATCACCGGTGGCTGGCTGCTCGATCACTTCTGGTGGGGATCGATCTTCATGGTCAACCTGCCGATCGTCGTGCTCGCGATCGTGGGTGCCATCACGCTCGTGCCGTCCTCGAAAGATCCCGCCGGAGCCAACATCGACGTGGTCGGTACGGTGCTTTCGATCGCGATGCTCGTGTCGTTGTTGTACGGGATCATCCAAGGCTCGAGCCTCGGTTGGACGTCACCGGCGATTCTCGGGGCGTTCGTGGGGGGCACGCTGTTGCTCGGCGCGTTCGTCATGTGGGAGCGGCATACCGAGCACCCGATGCTCGACGTCGGCTTCTTCGCCAACCCACGCTTCTCCGCGGCATCCGTTGCCGTCACGCTCGTGTTCTTCGCCATGTTCGGTTCGATGTTCTTCCTCACGCAATACCTGCAGTTCGTGCTCGGCTACTCACCGCTCAAAGCCGGCGTCGGGCTGGTGCCGGTCGCGGTCGTGCTGATGATCGCGGCGCCGTTGAGCACGATGCTCGTCGCTCGCTTCGGCACCAAGATGATCGTCAGCATCGGTCTCGTCGCGGTCGCGGCTGCGCTCTTCCTCATGTCCCGCACGACGCTTTCGAGTGGTTACGCACTCGTGGCGGTCGTGCTCGTCATCCTCGGGTTGGGGATGGGCATCGCGATGGCGCCCGCGACCGACTCGATCATGGGTTCGTTGCCGCCGGCGAAAGCCGGTGTCGGCTCGGCCGTCAACGACACCACGCGCGAATTGGGTGGTGCACTCGGCGTTGCGGTGCTGGGCAGCCTGACGTCGGCGACCTACGCGTCGCACCTGGCCCACTCGCAACAACTCACCACGCTTGCCAACGCCGGGCCACAGGGCGCGACCGCGGCGGCCGCGGTTCGGAGTTCGATCGGTGGCGCGTCGATGGTCACCGCGTCGTTGCCGGCGGCCACCGCGCACACGATCAACACGATCGCGAACAACGCGTTCGTTGCCGCGCTCGACCACACGGTGATCGTCGGTGGTGTGATCGCACTCTTCGGCGCGCTCGTCGCATTGGTCTTCCTTCCCGCCCGTTCGGCTCGTCTCGACGACGCGGGTGTCGGCGAACTCGGCAACGCGCTCGAAGAGAGTGCACGGACCCTTCCGGCCGATGTTCCGGTGCCGCTCGACCCGTCCCGTCCGGCGGTGGCGCCGGCCACGCTGCGATTGCTCTCCGAAGCCGGCTTTTCGAGCTTGAGCTTCCACGGTGTCGCGACTCGCGCCGGCTTGAGCACGGCGACACTCGAGCGTGAGTGGACGTCGAAGGTCGACGTCGTGATCGGTGCGATCGAACAGGTCTTTGCCCAGCACCCCGTTCCCGACACGGGTTCGTTTGCGGAAGACTGTCGTGGATATGTGAGCGACGTCGCGTCGTCGCTGACGCGACCGGGTACGCGTGTCGTCGTCACCACGCTCATCAACGAGGCCGCGCACGATCCCGCGCTCGGACGCGCGCTTCACGACCGGCTGCTCGCGCCGCGCCGCGCCGCGGCGGCCGAGATCGTGCACCGGGCTGTGGATCGGGGCGAGGTCGCGCCGGAGATCGACCCCGATGTCGTGATCGACGCGTTGCTGGCGCCGCTCTATCACCGCATGCTCGTGACCGGTGAGCCGATCACCGAACGAACCGTCCAAGACATCGTGGCGCTCACACTCGACGGAGTGCGCCAAAGCCCGCTTGCGGCCGCGGCGGTACCCTTGCACTGATGGAGCATCGCGACGCCGATTTCTCGACGATGTCGGGCATTCCCGTCGAGCCCGTATACGGCCCGGATGATGCCGAACGGCCGGGCGAATACCCGTACACGCGCGGGCCGTACGCGTCGATGTACCGCTCGAAGCTCTGGACGATGCGCATGTTCGCGGGCTTCGGCACCGCGATCGACACAAACCGCCGATTCCACGAACTGCTCGACGCCGGCGGCGACGGTCTCTCGACCGCGTTCGACCTGCCGACGCTCATGGGTCGCGACTCCGACGACGCGCTCGCGCTCGGCGAGGTCGGCAAGTGTGGTGTCGCCGTCGACACGCTCGCCGACGTGCGAAGACCTCTACCGCGGCATCGATCTCGGCGCGGTCACGACGTCGATGACGATCAACGGCCCGGCCGCGGTGATCTTCGCGATGTTCGTCGCCAACGCGGAAGCGAACGGCGTCGAGCGCGCGCGGCTCGGCGGCACGCTCCAGAACGACATCTTGAAGGAGTACCAGGCGCAGAAGGAGTTCATCTTCCCGCCGCGGCCGTCGTTGCGACTCGTCGCGCGACACGATCGCGTTCTGCGCAGCGGAGATGCCGCGCTTGGCATCCGATCTCGATCACTGGCTACCACATCCGCGAAGCGGGCTCGACCGCGGCACAAGAGCTGGCGTTCACCGTCGCCAACGGCTTCGCGTACGTCGAGCTCGCGCTGCGCGCCGGCCTCGACGTCGACGCGTTCGCACCGCGGCTTTCGTTCTTCTTCAACGCGCATATCGACTTCTTCGAAGAGATCGCGAAGTACCGCGCCGCGCGCCGGATCTGGGCGCGCTGGATGCGCGACCGCTACGGCGCCGAGCGCGAACAGTCGTTGCAGATGCGCTTCCACACCCAGACCGCCGGTGTGTCGCTCACCGCGCAACAACCCGAGGTCAACATCGTGCGGACCGCGATCGAAGCGCTCGCGGGCGTGCTCGGCGGTACGCAGAGCCTGCACACCAACTCGATGGACGAGACGCTGGCGCTGCCGACCGAGCGAGCGGCGCGCATCGCGCTCCGTACGCAACAGGTGATCGCGCACGAGACACGCGTCGCCAACGTCGCCGACCCGCTCGGCGGCTCGTGGTACGTCGAAGCACTCACGAACGAGATGGAGCGCCGGGCGGAGGAGATCTTCGCCCAGATCGAAGCGATGGGCGACGGCTCACTGCTCGACGGCGCCGTTCGCGGTGTCGAAGAAGGCTGGTACCAAGGCGAGATCGCTGATTCGGCCTACGAGCTCGAACGCAAGCTGAACCGCGGGCAGCACATCGTCGTCGGTGTGAACGCCAACATCGAGGGCAACGACGAACCGCCGCCCCCGACGTTGCGCATCGGGCCCGAAGTCGAAGAAGAGCAACGGCGCCGGCTCGAAAAGGTCAAGCACGACCGCAACAACGACGCGGTCGAGCGGGCGCTCGCGCGCGTGCGCGACGAAGCGGCCGAGCCCGACACCAACCTCATGCCCGCTTTGGTCGACGCCGTACGCACGTACGCAACGCTCGGCGAGATCGTCGAGACGCTCGCTGGTGAGTTCGGCCGCTGGGTCGAAGACCCACGGTTGTAATGCGCCACGCGCGCGCCGACGACCTCGCGCAGCTCGAACCGATGCTCACCCAGTTGCGCGGCATCGACGGGCTTGTCGAACGCACGCCGGGCAGCTTCTACCGGAAGTCGAAAGGCTTTCTGCATTTCCACATCGACGGCGACGACGTCTACGCCGACGCCAAGCTCACCAGTGACGAGTTCGACCGCGTCCGCGTTACGACGAAGCGGGAGCAGCAGGCGCTCGTGGCTGCGGTGCGGCGCGCGTTGAAGCCGTAATTCGCGGCAGCGTGAACAGCAGCGCGAGACACGCGAGCCCATAGGAGTCTTTGAGCGGGCCCGCGAACCACGCGTAACCCCAGCCCGCCGGCATCGGGTCGCCGATGTAGGGCACGCGCAGCGAAAAGAAGAGCGCCAGTCCCAGTGCGAGGTACACGCGTCGGCGGTTCGAGCCGTCGCCGGCCAGCACCAGCAGCACGACCGCGAGCCATACCAGGTGGTGGATCCACGAAACGGGCGACACGAGGATGCCGGTGAGCGCGGTCATGGAGATGCCGAGCAGGTGGTCGCCGTTGCGCGCCGCGATCACGGCCTGGCGCAACCCGTAGATCGCGATCAAGACCGCGAGTACGAGGTAGCAACGCGTTCGGGTTGCCGCCCAACATCCGTCGCAGCATGCCGTTGAGCGACTGGTTGCTGAAGTACGAGTTGTCGCCGACCCGGCTGTTGTTGAACACGCCTGAGGTCCAGAACGCGTGGGAGTCGCTCGGCAGGAATCCGAAGCCGATGAGCGAACACGCAATCGCGGTGCCAGTCGCGACGACCGCGGCGCGGCGCCGTCCGCTGAACCACAAGTAGGGAATGAACAAACCGGGGATCAGCTTCACCGCGGTTGCGATCCCGACCATCAACCCGCGCGGCCAATGCGGCTTCTCGGGCACGCAGTCGAAGAAGCACATCGCCATCAATACGATGCCGACCTGGCCGAAGCCGATCTCGTCTTGCACGGGCGACAGCGAGAACGCGATCGCGACGACCAAGAGCAACACGAGGCCCGGGTGTTGCGCGCGCTGCAACAACGGCCGGGCGGCGCGGCGGACGACGAAGAACAACAACAGCAGCGAGAACGCGTTCCAGAGGAGATAGCCGCTGGTGCCGCTCACGGCCATGAACGGCACCGCGACGAGTGCGGCCGCGGGCGGGTAGGTGTACGGCAGCGGTTTGTTCATCTGCTGCTCGAGCCAGGGGCTGAACAACGACTTGCCGTGCAGCACCGCTTTGCCGGCGGCGCGGTAGACGTCGAAGTCGATGCCGTACTTGTCGTGTGCGAGGACGCGTGTCACCGCGGAGACGAGCCCGACCGTGGCAACCACGAGGGCGAGGATGAGAAGCCCGCGGCGGGGGCGGCGGAGCGTCGCTCCGGGCAGCTGCACGCCCCCTAGTCTGCCCGGTCGAGATGGACGAACACGTGCTGGCAGTGGCGCGCGCCGCCAAGGGCTTCATGCCCGACGACGAAGGCCTCGCGCTCTACGACGCGGGCCGGACGGCCGGTGCCGCTCGGTCCGTTGCTCGAGATCGGCACGTATTGCGGCAAGTCTGCGGTTTACCTGGGCGCGGCGGCCCGCGCCGCCGGCACGGTGCTCTTCACCGTCGACCATCACCGCGGCTCCGAAGAGAACCAGGCCGGATGGGAACATCACGACACTGAAGTCGTCGATCCGCGCACCGGTCGCATGGACACGCTGCCATTTTTCCGCCGCACGATCGAAGACGCGCGAACTCGAAGACGTCGGTGATCGCGCGTGATCGGGACATCGACGACGGTGGCGCGCGCGTGGCGCACGCCGCTCGCGTTCTTGTTCATCGACGGCGGCCACGCCGAAGACGTTGCGATGGCCGACTACGCGCAATGGTCGCCCTACGTGATACACGGTGGCACGCTCGCGATCCACGACGTCTTCGATGATCCGGCCGAGGGTGGGCAAGCGCCGTTCCACGTGTGGCAACGCGCGATTGCCGACGGCTTCGCGCCCGTGTCGACGACCGGCTCGCTACGCGTCTTGAAGCGCTGAATCCCACCAAGTGTCGGCAGTTGGAGGAGTTTTGCGGCGCGGCTACAACGCGGTTAGAGCGGCGTCCAGGAACGCTGTTGGTTCGGCGTCGACGTGAGCTCTTGGAACGTTTCGACGTGGCGGATGTCGGCCGCGTCGAAGAGCTCCGGTAACACGACACCGTCGATACGGCGCCGCAAGCGGTAGCGCACGCCGCTCGGCGTCGTCATGATGTCGCAGATCTCGAAACCGTCGACCCAGCGGTCGCCGAACCGGCACCGAACTTCGACGGCTTGATCGCCGAGCTCGACCGGCGGCGGGCGTCTTCGCGGATGTCGAGCACGTCCGGCCCGGCCGGCATCGAGCCGCCGATGACACGTTCACCGTTGGAAGCCGACGGTGCCGCGACCGCGTCGCCGCAGCGAACGGGCCAAACGCGTGCGAGCGCTTCGATCATCATTCGCCGCTCGGCCCGGTCGGCCTCGATGTACTCGATGACGTGATCGCACATCGTCGTCACGACGTCGAGCACCCGCACCAACTCCGACGACACGTCGACGGTCGGCGGAGCGGGCACGGGCGGAACGGCAGGCACGGGTCCGGGAAGCGTTGCGACTGGTGAGACTGACGACAGGTCGGGCGTGGTCTCCATGGGCGGCGGCGCCCAGCCATTGTTCATCTGCGACCACATCTGGGGCGGCGACCACCACGGCGTGTTCTCTATGAGCGCACGCTGACCGGCCTGCGCGTGTTGCGCGACGTTGGCGAGCGCGGCTTGCGCCTCGGCCTCGTGTTGATCGCGAGCGTGCCTCCGCCAGAGACCCATCGGCGGGGATCGTACGACGACTTGCGCGAAAAAACGCGGATTGTCGGTGTGTCGCTAGTCGCGGCGCGCGCGCTCGGCTTCGATCGCGGCACCGGCGTCGATGAGTTCGTCGGCCGTAAGACCGGCCGGGCAGACCTTCACCGCGGAACAACCCGCTGTCGGCGCCGTTGCCGCCGAGCGCGTTCGCGGCGAGCACGACCGCGGCGCTGTTCCACGTCGGCTGCTCGGCGGTGAAGTATTCGCCCGAGCTCGTCGTAACGGTCGCCGGC
Organism: uncultured Actinomycetes bacterium; assembly: GCA_963841195.1. Taxonomy (GTDB): domain Bacteria; phylum Actinomycetota; class Acidimicrobiia; order IMCC26256; family PALSA-610; genus CAWJBX01. Next base: position 163,788 of record CAWJBX010000016.1, read on the forward strand.
GAAGTTCATGCCGGTCCAGTACGAACCGTCGTCGTGGCGGAGGAACTGCACCCACTCGAACAACGTGCGTGCGCACGATCGTGCAGACCGATCGCGTCGAGTGCCATCACGAGCTCGCACGTTTCGGCTGCCGTGACCCATGGCTGATCGGAAACGCAACGCACGCCGCGCTCGGTACGCGACGAACGTGTCCCACTTCGCCGCAAGGCGCGCTTCGGCCGCGTGGCCGCGGAGCACACCCGACGAGGATCGGGTAGTACCAGTCCATCGCCCAGCGTTCTTTGTCGAGAAAGCGCTCGGGCCGGTGCGCGATCGCGATCGCGAGCGAGCCGAGTGACATTTCCCAGTCGGGGCGTTCGCGTCCCAGCCGTTCGGCGGCCGCGATCGCACACCGCAACGACGAATAGATGCTCGACGATCCGGTGAGCAGCGCGCCCTTGCCGTCGACGCGTTCGTGATCAGCGTCCCATTCGATCTCGCCGGTCGGGTGTTGATGGTCGAGCGCGAAGTCGATCGCGCGCTCGACGAGTCGGGAACATCGCTTCGAGGAAGCCGAAGTCGCGGGTGCGACAGGTAGTGATGCCAAACGCCGTTGGCGACGTAGCACGCGACGTTCGTGTCGAGCGTGCGCTCTTTCACGTCGTTGCCGACGTAGTAGGCGTACCAACAGCCCGCCTCGTGTTGCTGGCGACGAGCCACTCGTAGGCGCGTTCCGCTTCCGTGAAGCGGGTGCCGACGTCGAGCGCCATCGCCGCCTCGACGAGGTTCCACGGGTCGGTGTGGCTGCCCGGAACCCACGGGATGTTGCCGTCGGCGAATTGCACCGACGCGATGGCGTCGATCGTCTGCGCGTCGACCTCGTCGGACGCCGGCAGTCGAAGCGAGTGCCGGCTCAGACTGCTCGGGGGAGCTCGTGGCGTGGGCTCAGCGCAGAGCGCTTCGCTTCCCCCATTTCGCCATCGTCGGCGCGACCTTTTCGCCGTACAGCACGACGCTCTTGCCGAGGACCGGGTTCAACGCCCGCTCGGTGACGCGCGCCCAGCGCGGGTTGTGCTCGATGAGCATGCAAAGAAAGTCGTGGTAGCGGCGGACCGGCGCGGCTTCGGTGTTCTCGAGGCCGTACGCGCACTTCAACCACCAGTACGGCGAGTGGAACGCGTGCGCGTGATGCGAACCGCGCAGGAAGAAGCCGGCCCGCTCGATCTTCAGTTCGAGCTCGTGCTGGCGGTAGATGCGGACGTGACCGCCGGGCGTGTCGTGGTAGTGCCAGTTGAGCGCCCACGACACGCGCTCGGGCCAGCGCGTGGGCACCGTCGCCGCGATGCGGCCGCCCGGACGCAGCACGCGCGCGATCTCGACGAGCGCGCGCTCGTCGTCCCAGACGTGTTCGAGCACTTCGGAGACGATGACGCGGTCGAACGCGTTCGTCGGGGAACGGGCAGGTCGAGCGCGTCGGCGTTGACGACGCCGGCCCACTGTTCGTACGAGATCTCGCCGCTCGTCGATCATCGCGCCGGCGACGGCCGACGACGTCTTTCAGGTCGGCGGCGGAGTAGTCGAGCGCGGTCGACGCGCGCGCCGCGCCGCATCGCTTCGAACGCGTGGCGACCGCCGCCCGCGCCCAGGTCGAGCAGGCGCTCGCCGCGGACGAGCCCGAGGCGCTCGAAGTCGACCGTCAGCATCAGGCGCGAGTCCCGCGTCGTGCGACGCTTCGCGTGCGCTTCGAGCTCGAGGTAGTACTGCTCGGCGGTGCCTTCCGCGGTCTTGCGCCACGTGAAGCGGTCGAGCACACGGTCGCCGACCGCGCTCGCCGAGCCGGGCGCGCAGCTCGTCGTCGTTCAACACGTCGATGATCTGCTGCGCGAGCGCGCCCGGATCGCGCGGGCGGCACCGTCATCGCCGACGTCGCCGGGCGTTCCGACGACCTCGGGCAGCGCGCCGCCGGTCGTCGTGACGAGCGGCACGCCGCACGCCATCGCTTCGATGGCCGGCAGCGAAAACCCTTCGTACAGCGAAGGGACGACCGCGATTTCGGCCTCGGCGTAGAGCTCGACGATGCGCTCGTCGCTCACACCGCTGACGAACTCGATCGCGCCCTGCAGGCCCGAGTCGTTCGATCTGCGCCGGCACCGCCGACTTGTGGCGCGGCTGGCCGATCACGACGAGGTGCGCGTCTTCGCGTTCGGTGCGCACTCTTGGCGAGCGCTTCGATGAGATACGTGAGGCCCTTCAGCGGAACGTCGGCGCTCGCGGTCGTCATCAAACGACCGGGCACGCGCTTGACGTGCGGCAGCGGCCGGAACTGCTTCTGGTCGACACCGACCGGCACGATGTGCAACGTGTCGGGATCGACGCGCATCTGCGCGACGATGTCCTTCTTCGAGTTCTGCGACACGGTGATGTGTCGCGGCAGTTGGCGCGCGACCTGCATCTGCATGCCGAGGAACCCGTACCAACGGCGCAACGTGAGCCGGCGCAGCGGCGACGTCGCGGCGCAAGGTCGAGGTCGCGGTCGACGGTGATCGGGTGGTGCAGCGTGTTCACGAACGGCCAGCCGTCGCGGACGAAGCCGAGCAGCCCGCGGCCGAGGCACTGGTTGTCGTGCACGAGGTCGAACTCGTCGCGCCGGTCGCGCAGGTGCGTGTAGACGCGGCGACTGAACGCGTACGGCTCGGGGAAACCGGCGCCGGCCATGATGCCGAACTCCTCGACGTCGGTCGATCGTGCGGAACTCGTGCGGCCACGGCACCCGGAACGGGTTCTCGCGCTTGTAGAGGTCGAGGCTCTGGATCTGCTCGAGCGTTACGGGCGCGTCGGCGACCGGCCACGGCGGCCCGCGAGCATCGTCACGGTGTGGCCGAGCTCGGTCAGCTCGCGGGTGAGGTGGCGGCTGTAGACGCCCTGGCCACCGCAGTGCGGGTTGCCCCGGTAGATGAGGAAGGCGACCGCAGGGGTCGCCAGCGGGGCGTGCGCGGGCGCGAAAGGCAGATCCAGGGGTCGACATGAAGTGACCAGGATGGAGGCCGGGCGACCCTGAAAGCAACGGCAAGCTGCGGACTAGCGTCGGCCGCCGGTGCCGCCCTCGATCGTACCCTCCATGCTCAGTCCGGTCACGGAGCGTGAGTGACCCGCGCTGGTCGCCGTCCGGCACCCGGCTCGCCTGGGTCGAGGCCTTCGACGGCCGGGCCGACGTGGTCGTCGCGCCGTCCGACCGGGCGGACCGCCGTCTGTCGTGACGGCCGACTGCGGCGTCAGCGGCGGCTACGCCTGGGCGTCGACGACGAACTGCTCGTGGCCGGCGACCGACGGCCGTCTGGTCGTGGTGTCGGCCACGGGCGGGATCGAGCGCACGCTGACCCGCGACGGCATGGCGTGCGACCCGCGTTGTCGGCGCGCGGCGAGGTCGCGTGCGCGATCGAGCGCGACGACACGTGCGACATCGCGACCGTTCCGCTCGACGGTTCGCACTGGCCGCAACGCGTCTCGCACGCCGACTACGCCTGGGATCCGGCGTGGTCGCCCGACGGTCGCGACGCTCGTGTGGCAGGAGTGGGACTTGCCCGAACATGCCGTGGGACGCGTCGCGCATCATCGCGCCGCGACGAGCACGGCACGCCGCAAGATCGTTGCCGACGCGCCGCGCGTGCAGCCAGCCGCGCTTCTCGCCGACGGGCGCGCCCGGCTCGCGTGGATCCGCGACGACCGCGTTGTGGTCGACGGCGAGCCGGTGCTGCCGCGAACCGCACAGAAGCACGCAGAACCGACGTGGTACTCCGGCCAACGTTCGTTCGCGTGGTCGCCCGACGGCGAAGAACTCGCGTGGTGCCGCAACGAATCGGGCTTCGGCCGGCTCGTGTCGGCGCGCCGGGCGCGGAAGTCGGCGCGTGAGCTCTCGCGGGGCTGGCACCGCGATCTCGATTGGGGCGAGGACGGCATCGTGTGCATGCGTTCCGGTGCGGTCACGCGCCGGGCAGATCGTCGTGCTCGCCCCGAACGGATCGGCGCGCCGCGGTCGTCGCGCGCGGCCCGGTCGGCGGGTTCGAGTCGACCGGGCTCGTCGAACCCAAGGCCCGTCATGTGGAAGTCGAGCAACGCGACGGTGCACGGCTTGTTGTGGCGCGCGCGCCGGTGCCGGCACGGGGCCGTTGATCGTGCAGGTGCACGGCGGGCCGACCGGCGCAGGCGCTCGCCGATTGGAACCCGCGCGTGCAGTGGCTCGTGCAGCAGGGCTACGAACGTGTTGCAGGCGAACCACCGAGGCTCGTCCGGCTACGGCATCGACTACCGCAACGCGCTCGACGGTCGCTGGGGCGTTCGCGACGTCGCCGACGTCGCGGCCGGGCATCAAGCACGCTCTCAAGGAAGGCTGGGCGCCCAACGGCATCGTGGTGTTGACGGCGGCAGCGCGGGCGGGTTCACCGTGTTGAACATCGCCGCGCACCGATCCCGACCTCGTGCGGCGGTGATTGCGTTGTATCCGGTCACCGACCTCCTCGATCTCGACGCAACGACGCACCGTTTCGAGTCGGGCGACACCACGCGTTTGGTCGGACCGCTGCCGGAAGCACGCGCCGCCGTACGTCGCCAGCTCGGCGATGACGCGCGCCGCCGCGATCACGGCACCGGTCCTGCTTGCTGCACGGCACCGCCGACAACATCGTGCCGCCCTCGCAGTCGGCCGCACTGGAAGCCACGCTGCGGCGCGCCGGCACGCCGGTCGATCGTCATCGTGTACGAAGGCGAAGGTCACGGCTGGCGCAAGGCGAGCACGCGTGGCCGACGAACTCGAACGCGTCGACGCGTTCCTCGCCGCGGCGCGTCGGCTGACCGACCTACGCGTACCAAGGACCGAAACGCGGCGCCGATCGCGCCGTGCTGCTCGCGCACGGCGCGGGCGCCGACATGAACGCGGCGGCGCTGACGACGGTCGCCGACGCGCTGGCGACAGCGAAGATCCCGTCGCTGCGGTTCAACTTTCCGTACAACGCGGCAAGGGCCGCGGTGCGTCCCGACCGCCCGCCCGTGCTCGAAGCGGCCGTGCGCGACGCGATCGCCGAGCTTGTCGAAGACGTCGAAAGTGCCGCCCGAACGCTCGTGCTCGGCGGCCGCTCGATGGGCGGTCGTATCTGTTCGATGGTCGCGGCGACCGACGGCGCGCTGGTCTCGCGTTGCTCGGCTATCCGCTTCATCCGCCCGGCAAGCCCGAGCAGTTGCGTGTCGAGCACTTTCCGAAGTTGAAGATGCCGGTGCTCTTCGTCAGCGGAACGCGCGACAGCTTCGCGACTCCCGAAGAGCTGAAACGCAGTGCAAAGAAAATTCGACGGACCGCGTGACGTACTCATGGATCGAAACCGGCGATCACGGATTCAAGCCACTCAAATCGAGTGGGCTGACGGTGGCGTCAGCCCTCGACGATATGAGTGGCACGGTTGTCGACTTCGTTCGGAGTCTTCCCGGCCCCGCGTGAGAGAATCGACGCCATGCGAGTCGACCGCTGGTTCTCCTTCGTCGATCTCTCGGGCTTCACGTCCTTCGGTGACGAGTTCGGCGACGACGACTCCGTGCGCGTGCTCACCGTGTTCCGCGGCGTCGGTGCGGCAGGTCGCGACCGATTTCGGTGTGCGCATCGCGAAGTGGCTCGGTGACGGCTGCATGCTCGTCTCGGTCGATCCGCGCCAGCTCATCGCGTCGGTGTGCACGCTCGAGAGCCTCGTACACGAAGCTCGACCTTCCGCTCTCGCTGCACGCGGGCTGCGCGGGCGGCGCGGTGATCCTGCTCGAGGGCGACGACTACACCGGTCGCGAGGTGAACATGGCGGCCCGGCTCTCGACGGTTGCCGGTCCCCACGAAATTCTTGCGCCGGTCGATCTGGCCGAGTTCGTGCCCGACGGCACGGCGATTGAGCCGGCGGGAATGATCTCGCTGCAGGGCTTGCACGATCCCGTCGAGGTGATCCGTTTCGGCTGCGCGGCAGCGGGCGATACCGTCACAGCGTGACCACGTACGAAACGATCACGTTCGAGCGCTCCGAGTACGTCGGCTGGTTGCACCTCAACCGGCCCGACAAGCTGAACGCCTTCTCGATCAAGATGTGGCGCGAAATGCGCGAACTCGGGATCGAACTTCGCGACGATCCCGATCTCCGCGCCCTTGTGGTGATCGGCAACGGCCGCGCGTTCTCGTCGGGCATCGACACCACCGTGTTCACCGCGGGCGGTGACGCACTCGACGAGGCCGACGATGTGAGCGTGCATCACGACCCGACGGTGCGCAGCATCTTGCGCACCCAAGAGGCGTACTCCTGGCTCGCGGAGGCGCGCTACCCGACGATCGCGGCTGTGCGCGGCTACGCCCTCGGTGCCGGATTGCAGCTCGCGCTCGCGTGCGACATTCGCGTGTTCGCGCGCGGCTCCAAGGTCGGCTTGCTGGAGCACACGTACGGCATCCTGCCCGACCTCGGCGGCACGCAGCGTTTGCCGCGTCTCGTCGGTGCGGGCAAGGCGATGGAGCTGATCTGGACCGCGGCCAAGATCGACGCCGACGAGGCGTACCGCATCGGGCTGTGCGAAGAACTCGTCGACGACGGCGAACTCGAAACAACTGTCACGACGCTCGCCGAGAAGATCGCGAGCCAGCCCCCGCTCGCCGTGCAAGGCGCCAAACGCGCGGTCGAAGCGGCCGGACGCGTGTCGGTTGCCGAAGGGCTTGTTGTCGAAGCCGAGAATCAAGCCGTGTGCCTCCGATCGGACGACATGCGCGAAGCGATCGGCGCGTTCGTCGAGAAGCGCGCTCCCAAGTACAGCGGCTCATAGGCTTTCGCCCCATGACGAAGTTCAGAGTGCGGGCGAATGGGCCGTTGGAAGGCGTCGTTCGCGTCGTCGGGCGCGACCAAGAACTCCGGGCTGAAATTGATGGCGGCGTCGCTGCTCGCGCCCGGTGTCACGACACTGCGCAACATGCCGCCTGTGCGTGATCTCGACGTGATGATCGATCTCTTGCGCGCGACGGGCGCGCACGTCGAACAACCCGAGCCCGACGTCGTCCGCATCGACGCCACGGCCGACCTCGTGCCCGAGGCGCCGTACGAACTTGTCACCCGCATGCGCGCGTCGTTCAACGTGCTCGGTCCGCTGGTCGCGCGTTGCGGTTGGGCGCGCGTCGCGCTGCCCGGAGGCGACAACATCGGTAGCCGCAAAGTCGACATGCACCTGCGCGGGCTCGAAGCGATGGGCGCCGAGGTCGAGGTGTCGCACGGCTACGTCAACGTGCAGACCGAGATGCTGCACGGCGCGCGCGTGGTGCTCGAGTTTCCCAGCGTGGGTGCGACCGAGAACTTGATGTCGGCCGCGGTGCTTGCCAAGGGGACGACCGTCATCGAGAACGCGGCGCGCGAGCCGGAGATCACCGACCTCGCCGCGTTCTTCGACCGCATGGGCGCGCACGTGCTCGGCGCGGGAACGTCGACGATCGAGATCGAAGGCGTCGAGAACCTTACGGGTGCCGACGACGAAATCATGTGCGATCGCGTCGAAGCGGGAACGCTGTTGATGGCCTGCGGCATCGCGGGCGGCGAGATCGAACTCGTCGGCATCGAGCCGGCCCATCTCGAAATCGTCGTGATGAAGTTGTGCGAGATGGGCATGCGCGTCTCGCCGACGAGCACCGGCTTGTGGGCGCAAGCGCCGAAGCGGTTGCGGGCTGTCGACATTGCGACGCTGCCGCACCCGGGATTCGCAACCGACTTCATGCCGCTCGCGGTTGCGCTCATGACGGTCGCAGAAGGCAGCGGCATCGTCACCGAGAACGTGTACGACGGCCGGTTCCAATTCGTCGACGAGCTCGCGCGCATGGGTGCCGACGTTCGCACCGAAGGCCGGCACGCGATCGTGCGAGGGGTCGACCGGCTTTCGGGGGCCCCGGTCCGCGCCTCCGACGTGCGGGCGGGCGCGGCCCTCGTACTCGCCGGCCTGGTGGCCGACGGCGAGACGATCGTGCACGACGGCGAACACGTCGAACGCGGCTACTCCGACCTCGCCGGTCACCTCCGGGCACTGGGCGCCGACGTCGAACGCCTCGACTGACGACTGACGACTTTCGGCGGGCTACGCCGTGTCCGGGTGGCGCTCGGGTGCCGTCGTGAACCACGCGCCGACCAGCGCGACGATCGCGAGGCCGATCAGCAAGAGCCCGTGCTTTATGTGGTGGTTGGTGCCGTGCGTCTCGTGCCCCGGAACGAACGACGCGAGGTCGTGAGCAGGTGTGACGAAGTAGTAGATCCCGCCCGCGATCAGCAGGATCGCGACGACCACCAAGAGGATCGTCAGCGGCCGGACCTTGACCTTCGGTGCGGGCACCTGTTCAACGTACGACGACTGCGGCGTCCCGTCAGCAGGAGAATTGGGTCCGAAACGAACCACTCCGGGAAGAGGTGCGATACTGGAGGTGTTGTAGCGGGCGTCGCCCGCCTTTCTCGGAGAGTTGTATGTCGCTCGACACCGCCAGCATGGAAGAAGGAATCCTCGAGGCCATCGAGGCAATTCGCCCCGCGCTCCAGAGCGACGGCGGCGACATCGTCTACATGGGCCTCGACGACGACGGTGTCGTGCACGTCTCGCTCGTGGGCGCGTGCGGCACGTGCCCGGTGTCGATGATGACGCTGAAGGCCGGCGTCGAACGGATCATCATGGACCGGGTGCCCGGCGTCACCGAGGTCGTCGCCGACGAGTAGTCGTCGTTGGCGACCACCCTTGTCCTCGTTCGTCACGGTGAAGCGCGCGCGGGTGTCGAACGCTTCGTCGGTGGCGACACGGGTTGCACGGGCCTGACGGAACGGGGACGCGAACAGTCGGCGCGTCTGCGCGCGCGGCTCGAGCGCACGGGGGAGCTCACCCCCGACGTTGTTCTCGCGTCGACGCTGCCGCGCGCGATCGAGACGGCCGACATCGTGCGCGCCGCGTTCGACGCGTCGGTGCCGTTTGCGACTGACCGCGATTACTGCGAGCAGCATCCCGGTGAGTGCGACGGCATGACGATGGACGACTACGCGCGCATGTACGGCGACATCGACGACGCCGATCCCGACAAGCTCATTTCGCCGGGCGGAGAAAGTCGCCGCATGTTCGATCGCCGCATCGAACGCGCGACATCTGCGTTGCTGGAGCGGTACGCAGGGAAGACCGTGGTGCTGTTTACGCACGGCGGCTTCGTATACGGCACGACGATGTTGCTGCTGGGCGCGCCGGGAATTGCCGAGCTCGTTCCGAACTGGCGACCGCCCATGAACACGTCGCTCACCACGATCTCGATCGACGCGCCCGGTGCGCGCCCGCTGCTCGTGCGTTACAACGACGCGACGCACCTCGACGGCTACATTCCGAGCTGATGCCCGAAGCTCCCGCCGCGCTCGTCGAACGCGCGCTCACCGGCGACCGCCGTGCTGTCGCGAAGGTGCTTTCGCTCGTCGAGCAGGGCGGCGACGGTGCGCGCACCGTGCTCGCGTCGCTCTATCCCCGGACCGGCAAGGCCTGGTCGGTCGGCATCACCGGCGCGCCCGGTGCCGGGAAATCCACGCTGACCGACCAGCTCGTGGTGCAGATGCGCGCCGACGGCTCGAAGGTCGGTGTGCTCGCGGTCGACCCGACGAGCCCGTTCAGCGGTGGCGCGATCCTCGGCGACCGCGTGCGCATGCAGTCGCACACTACCGACGAGGGCGTGTTCATCCGTTCAATGGCGACGCGCGGGCATCTCGGCGGGCTCGCGCTCGTCGACACCGCAGGCGGTTCGCGTGCTCGACGCGGTCGGATACGAGTGGATCGTCGTCGAAACGGTTGGTGTGGGTCAGGTCGAAGTCGAGATCGCCGGTCATGCCGACACCACGATCGTCGTCGTGAATCCCGGTTGGGGCGACTCGGTGCAAACCGCGAAGGCCGGGCTGATGGAGATCGCCGACATCTTCGTCGTCAACAAGGCCGACCGGCCCGGCGCGGCGGACACGGTCCGCGATCTCGAAGGGATGCTCGAACTCTCAGGCGCGCTGGCGTGGCGGCCGCCGATCCTGCAGACGACCGCGACAACCGGCGAAGGGGTCGAAGAGCTGTTCGACGCGGTCGCGACCCACCGCGCCCACCTTGTGGCCAACGGCGAGGCGGAAGCGCGCCGGCGCGCCCGCCTGCGCGACGAGTTGCGCGGCCTCGTTGCGGCGCGGATCGCCGAGCGGGTCGACGCGTTGTGCGAGGGCCCGCATTTCGACGCGGTTGTCGACGAGGTTGCGACGCGCACGCGTGACCCGTACGCCGCAGTCGACGCGCTGCTTACGTCGTGAGCCATCCGCTCGCGGCGTATCTCGATGCGCTCGCGCGCGGCGACTATCCACCGTTCGACGCCGCCGTCGACGTCTTCCGATCGCCGGGTGGTCTCAACGACATCGTGATCGGTTTTACCGGCCACAGCGTTGTTGCCGCCGATATCGATCCCGCGCTCGTACGCGCGCAGATTGAACCGGGCAACCTCTCGCAACCGTTGAGCGCGCGCTTTCTCACGTGGCTGGGCGACCAGCTTGCGACGCGACCGGGCACACTCGACGCGTTGCTCGTGGCGCCCGGGACCGGCGACGGCGTACCGGCGGGGTGGCGTGCGACCGACGACCTCGGCCACCCGCGCGTGCAAGCGGCGCAGAGGTTCAGAGTTGTCGAACGCGTCTTCGAGGTCGACGGCGTCGGCATTGCGCTGCTCGGCCGGGGTGTCTGCGACCGGTGGGAGGTGGGCTACGAGGTCGCGCCGGGTGCGCGCAACGCCGGCCTCGGGCGCCGGATTGTTGCGGGCGTGCGTGGGCTCGTGCCGGCGAGTGAGCCGTTGTGGGCACAGGTCGCACCGGCCAACGCGGCGTCGATGCGCTCGACGATGGCAGCCGGCTTCGTGCCGGTCGCAGCCGAGGTTCTGTTCCCGCGGTCATCTAACGTCACCGCATGACCGGACTCGTGAACGTCGAACAGCACGACGGCGGCGTGACGCTGCTGCGCCTCGCAAACCCGCCGATGAACGCGCTTTCGCGCGCGCTGCTGGGCGAACTGCGCGATGCGGCGCACGCGATCACCGCCAATGCAGAGGTGAAAGCCGTTGTGGTCGCGGGCGGGGAGAAGGCGTTCGCGGCCGGCGCCGACATCTCGGAGTTCGGTGACCAAGACGCGGCGCGCGCGATCGCGCAGTCGTTTCGGGAAGCGTTCGACGCGATCGCTGCGATTCCTCGTCCGGTGATCGCGGCCGTCGGTGGCTACGCGCTGGGCGGCGGCCTCGAACTCGCGTGCGCGTGCGACGTACGCGTCGCGGGCGAGCGCGCACGCGTCGGGCAACCCGAAATCTTGCTCGGCATCATTCCGGGCGCCGGCGGCACGCAACGGCTCGCCCGATTGATCGGTCCGGCCCGCGCCAAGGAGCTGGTGTGGAGCGGCCGCTCGATGCACGCCGACGAAGCGCTTGCGGTCGGTCTCGTCGATCGTGTGGTGGCACCCGGTGAAGAAGAACCGGTCGCATTGCGCTGGGCGGCCGAGCTCGGCGCCGGCGCGGTCGTCGCGATGGGATTGGCGAAGCGCGCGATCGACGACGGGCTCGGGCGGCCGCTCGCCGACGGCCTCGATATCGAGCGTGACGCGTTCATCGAGGTGTTCGCGACCGAAGACGCGCGCACCGGTGTCGGATCCTTCCTCGCCAACGGGCCGGGGAAAGCGAAGTTCGCAGGCCGCTGAGTGGTCGCAGTCGTCGTGATCGTCGCGGTCGTCTGAACCGGCGTTCAGTGCGATCGCGCCGAGCGCGCTCCCGAACTTCGCGGCCGTCGGTGGCCTCGACGACGTCAGGGCCGAACTGCGCGACGCGTTCGACGTGATCCTTCGCCATCCCGAAGAAGCCGAGAAGTACCACCTCTCGTGGAACGGCATCCTGCTGCACGGTCCGCCCGGCGTCGGCAAGACGTGTCTGGCGCGCGCAACGGCGGGAGAGTTCGGTCTCACGTTGGTGCCGGTCAGCGCGTCGGATCTCGTCGGGCGACGCGGGCGAAGGCGCGCACACGTCGACGCCTCTTCGCGTTCGAGCGCACCGGCCCGCGCTGTTGTTCTTCGACGAGTTCGACACCGTTGCCCAGCGACGCGACGGCGGCGATCTCAAACAGCAAGCGATCGTCGGCGCGCTCGTCGCCGCCCGCGAACGCGGCGAGACCGCGTCGGTCGTGACGGGCGCGGACTTCGAACGAGCCTTACGCGAGCGCGCGTAGCGTGTCGCGCACGGTCGTGCGGCGATCTTCGCCCCACGGCAGCGCGAACACGATCGGAACGTCGACGCCGGCGTCGCTGTATGCCTGCACCGCGGCGCGGACGTGGGCGTCGTCGCCCATGATCTGAATTTCGTCAACCCAGCGGTCGCCGATTGCGGCCAGCGCGCCATCGCGGTCGCGCGCAGCCCAGCGCGCACGGAACTGCTCGACGTCGTCGGCGAAGCCGGCACGCGCGAACTGGTTGGCGTACGCGTCGACGACCGCGTAGTTCAAGAGGTCCTTGCGGGCGAGGTCGGCATAGCGATCGCGATCGGTCACCGCGCAGTGCACGTACGCGTAAATCGCGGCGTCGCCGCCTGCGCGCACTTGCGCAGCAGCCCGCGGCACCAGCGAGGCGGGCAAGTAGTTCAGCAACACGACGTCGGCGAGCGCGCCGCCGAGCTTCAACATTTGGTCGTTGAGCGCGGCCAACGCGATCTTCGGTGTGCGATCGCCGAGGCGCACGCCGAGCCGGAAGCGCTTTACCGAATAGAAGTCGCCGTCGAACGTCACCGTCTCGCCCGACAAGCACTCGCGCAAGAGCGTCAGGAACTCGCGCGTCTGCGCAATCGGGCGGTCGCCGTAACCGGCGCCGTGCCACTGGCCCGCGACCGCTGGCGAGGAAATCCCGACCCCGAGGAACACGTCGCGGTCGCCGGCCAGTTGCTGCAACGTGGCCGCGGCCATCGCATGCAGCGGCGGCGTACGCAGCTGCAGCGCGACGACACCGGTCCCGACGCCGACGTGCGGTGCCGCTTGCGTGATCGCGCCGAGCAGGGCCATCGATTCGGCCGCGTTCGCTTCGGCAACCCACACCGACGCGAAGCCGAGCTCGTCGGCTTCGCGTGCGACGTCGACCGACAACGGCGCGCCGAGTGTTTGCAATCCCGCCACGCTCACCGCGCGGTGCGTCATGTTCCCTCCACGAGTGCTGCGAGCGTGCGGAGGTTACGGTGCCAGATGCGGCCCAGCACAGGCTTGGCCGCGAGCGCGGCCACCTCTCCGCCGAGCCACCACGGGAATTCGAGGCGTTCGGTCCACGTGAAGCGCGTGCCGCCGCCGGGCTGGCCCTGCAACGTGAACCGCCCGCGCCCGGTCACGAGTCCTTTGTGCTCGATGCCCATCGTCCGGCCCGGCTCCCATTCGGTCACCGTCATCCGGTCGGTGAGACGAAACGGCCCGACCTGCGTACGGCAATCGAACGTGGTCCCGACGCCCCGTGTCGAAGCGCCGACGAACGCGATCGAGCGCGCGTCGTGCATCCAGTCGACGTGCCGTTCGATCGGTTCGATCACGTCCCACACGGCCGCGGGTGCGGCCGCGATCGTGATTCCGACGCGTATGTTCACTTCTTCACTGCGCGGAACGAAGCGGCCGCGGCCTGCGGGGCGACGATGTTCACCCAGACACCTGTGCCCATCTCGAACCCGCCGTACACCGACATGCGCGGCACCAGGTCGATCCACCATTGGAACGCGCCGGCGTGCGCGGGCGGCGCGGTTTCGAACACGAGGTTGTATGCGACATCACCGAGCACGTTGTGCAGGCGACCGAGCATGTCGTGTACCGCGCCGGCGAGGCGCTCGAGATGTTCGTCGGATGCTTGGTCGAATCGAGTTCCGGCGTCCGGTAACGAGATGCGCGCCGAGTACGGCGTGGTCGAGGCGCGCGGGCACCACACCAACACGTCGTCGGCGCGCACGGCTTGTTCGCGGTCCGCGATGAACGCGGCATGCGTGAACCGGTCGATACGGCGTTGCACGCGTGGTGGTATCACGTCGAGCGCGACGAGCTGCGCGTGCGGATGCTCGATCGACGCGCCCGACGCCTTGCCTTGGTTGACGAACAGCTGCGCGTGGGCGGCGCCGCGCGCAAGATGGAACTGGGCGCGGTCGCGCATCGCGGTGAGCGCCTCGGTCGCGGCGCGCACCGGTAATCGACAGAAGTCGCCGTCGTGCGCGGGGGAGAGGACGATCACTTCGTGCGCGCCGCCCACTCCGTCGCCGACAATCGGGTACTTGTTGGGGACCACGCGCACGTGCCAGCCCGGCGTGTCGGGCGCGCCCGGGCCGATGCGTGCGACTTCGGGGGGCGTCTCCGATTCGTTCTCGGCGCAGAACGGGCAGCTCGGAACCGTCGCCGGGAGTGGCGGCGCGCTCGCGCGGAACGTGTCGGGCCGAAGCGCTCGCCCGGGCGCCAGGATCACCTGGTCGCCGGTCAGCTCGTCGACGAGCAGCTCCTGCATTGCGGTCAAGCTAGGGCGTTGCGGGGCCGTAGCCTTGAATCTGTGCCGGTTCGGTTTGTGATCATCGGTGGCGGGCCCGCGGGAAACACCGCGGCCACGGTCGCGGCGTCGCTCGGCGCCGAGGTGACGATGATCGAGCGCGACATCGTCGGTGGCGCCGCGCACCTGCTCGACTGCATCCCCAGCAAGGCGATGGTCGCGACCGGCAACGAGCTCACGTCGCTCGCGTCGGCGCAACGCATGGGCCTCGACGCGTCAGGCAAGCTCGACGTCGCGGCTCTGCGCGATCGCATCACCAACATGGAGCGCACCCTCTGCGAAGGCGTCACCGGCCTCCTCGAGTCGCAGGGCGTGCGGCTCGTGCGCGGGACGGGCCGGCTCACGAGTGCGTACACGGTCGCGGCCGACACCGCTGATGGCACCGAAGAGTTCGAGGCCGACGCGATCTTGTTGTCGACGGGTTCGCGACCGCGCGTCCCCGACTTCGCCGCGATCGACGGCGAACGGATTCTCACGACGCGTCAGGCCTATCCGCCGCCCGAGATTCCCGAACATCTCTGTGTGATCGGTTCCGGTGTGACCGGCGTCGAGTTCACGCACATGTTCAGCGCGCTCGGCGCCGACGTCACGCTGATCGTCTCGCGCCAACAGGTGCTGCCGAGCAAGGATCCCGAAGTCGCGGCGGTGTTGGAAGCCGAGTTCTTGCGGCGGGGCGTGAAGTTGTTGAAGGGCGCGCGCGCGATTGCGATCGGTCGCGAAGACGACAAGGTGTTCGTCGCGTGCGACGACGGCCGCGCCGTCGACGGCTCGCATGCGTTGCTCTGCATCGGCTCGGTGCCGAACACCGAAGGGCTCGGCGCTGATGTCGCCGGTGTCGAGATGACCGAGAGCGGTCACATCCCCGGCAACCGCCACTGCCAGACGAACATCTCGCACATCTACGCGGCCGGCGACGTTTCGGGCCGCTTGCCGCTGTCGTCGGTTGCCGCGATGCAAGGCCGCAAGATCGCCGAGCACGTGATGGGTCTGACCGCCCGCGCCCACCGCCACCTCGACTACGACAAAGCCGCCCAAGCGATTTTCACCGATCCCGAGATCGCAGAAGTGGGTGTCGCCGAAGCCGAAGCGTTCGCGGCGGGGCGCAAGCTGCGCGTCACCAAAGTGCCGTTCTCGTCGAACCCGAAATCGTTGATCAACGGCGACACGCGCGGGTTCGTGAAGATCTTGAGCGACCCCGCAACGGGTGTTGTGCTCGGCGGCGCGATCGTGGGTCGCAACGCCGCGGAGTTGATTTCCGTGATTGCGGTCGCGGTGACGAATCACTTGAAGGTCGTCGACATCGTCGACTCGCTCCTCGTGCACCCCGCGCTCGCCGAGTCGCTCGCCGAAGCCGCTTCCTAGCTCGCCCAGCGCCCAACTCGGCATTGGGGTCTGCGCCGGTACGCGCGCGAGACTGCGCGCGATGCGTGCGGTCGTCACCGGTGTTGCCGGCTTTGTCGGAAGTCATCTTGCGGAAGCGCTGATCGCACGCGGCGACACTGTCGTCGGCGTCGACTGTTTCACCCCGTACTACGGCCGCGCCGACAAGGAAGCGAACCTCAAGCCGTTGTTCGAGTCGGAGCAGTTCTCCTTCGTCGAGGAGGATCTCCGCACGACGGTGATCGCCCCCCTCGTCGACGACGCCGACGTCGTGTTCCATCAGGCCGCACAAGCCGGCGTGCGGCTGTCGTGGTCCGATGGCTTCGCCGACTACGTCGGCCACAACGTGCTCGCGACCCAGCGGCTGCTCGAAGGTGTGGCCGCGACATCGCGACCGCTGCGTGTTGTGTACGCGTCGTCGTCGTCGGT
The DNA here is from genome assembly GCA_963841195.1 of uncultured Actinomycetes bacterium. Taxonomy (GTDB): domain Bacteria; phylum Actinomycetota; class Acidimicrobiia; order IMCC26256; family PALSA-610; genus CAWJBX01. The sequence goes on from CAWJBX010000016.1 coordinate 180,183, forward strand.
GTACGGGAATCAACCGCGCTATCCGACCACGGAGACCGATCTGCCCCGGCCGTATTCGCCCTACGGCGTCACCAAACTTGCGGCCGAGCATTTGTGCGGGCTCTACGCGGAGAACTGGGGTGTGCAAGCGGTTTCCCTGCGCTACTTCACCGTGTTCGGACCGCGTCAGCGCCCCGACATGTCGATTCAACGTTTGTGTGAGTCGGTCATTCGCGGTGAATCGTTTCCTCGCTACGGCGACGGCACCCAGGTGCGCGAGTTCACGTACGTCGACGACATCGTGCGCGCCAACCTGTTGGCCGCGGAGGCCGACGTCGCACCCGGTTCGTACATGAACGTCGCGGGCGGCGGTGAGATCACCCTCAACGACCTGATCGAACTGGTCGGCGAACTGGCGGGCACGCCCGTCACGATCGAGTCGCAGGACGCCCAAGCCGGCGACGCCGTGCGCAACGGCGGCGCAATCGATCGGGCGCGGCGCGCTGCTCGGCTGGGAACCGACGACATCACTGCGCGACGGAGTGGCGGCTCAGCTCGCGTGGAACCGTTCACGCATCGAGTTCGCCTCGTAACACGGTCGTCGCGCGGCCGGTGAAGAGCGCCCGGTCGCCTTCCTGGCGCACGGTCAACTCGCCGCCGCGCGCCGACGCTTGAAACGCGCGCAACTCGCGCTTGCCGAGTCTCGGCGCCCAGTACGCGACGAGCACGCAATGCATCGAGCCGGTGACGGGGTCTTCGTCGATACCGACGCGCGGGGCGAAGCAGCGCGAGACGATGTCGTATCCCGCGTCGCCCGGCTGCGGTCACGTAGACGCCGCGCACGGCTGTGAGGGCGCGGAGCGCTGCGAAGTCGGGTGCGCACGTGCGGACCGTTGCGGCATCGGCGACGACGCAGCAGTAGAAGTCGCCGTCGGTGCGCAGGAACTCGACCGGTGTCGATGCCCAGCGCGGTCGAACAGTGCCGGGATCGGCGCGGCCGGTTCGGGGACCGCGACCGGAAAGTCGAGCGTGATCGAACCGTCGTCGTTGCGGGTCGCCTGCAGCGTGCCGCCGCGCGTGTGGAAGACGTGATCGGTGTCGAGACCGTCGGTCTCGCACGAGCACGTGCGCGGTCGCGAGCGTCGCGTGGCCGCACAGGTCGACTTCGACCTCGGGAGTGAACCAGCGCAGATCGTAACTGCCGTCGGCGCCGCGGGCGAACGAACGCAGTTTCCGAGTGCTTCATCTCGGCCGCGACGCGCTGCATCCACGCGTCGTCGCCGTGACCGAGCACAACCCCGGCCGAGTTGCCGCGGAACGGCTCAGATGTGAACGCGTCGACGAGAAAGATCGGCAGCTCATCCCCGATGTTGCAGGACGGCCCCCGCCGATTCCCCAACAGTTGGCAGACGTCCGGCCGATCTGCCAGCACGGGTTCGCGGGTCACTCGATGATCGCCAGCACGTCGCCGGTGCCGACGGCGTCACCCGCTGCGACACGGATCTCCTTGCACGGTGCCCGACTTCTCGGCGTTGATGTGGTTCTCCATCTTCATCGCCTCGAGGACCAGCAAGCGCGTCGCCCGTCGTGACTGTCGGCGCCGACGTCGACGAGCACCTTCACGATCGTGCCCTGCATCGGCGCGGCTCACCGTTCCACTGCCGCTGCCGGCACCCGACGATCCGGTCGCGATCTTCGGGCGGCTGCGCGCCGCGCGCCGCACTCGACCGGGTCGCGACGACCGGCGCGTCGGGCAACCAGACCTTCACGCTGAAGCGCCGGCCGTCGACTTCGACGGGAACCGTGCGTTCGACGAGCGGTTCCGTTGCGTCGTCGGGCGGTGGTACCGCGAGCGACGCCGCGAACGTGCGCGGCGAACTGGCGCTGGTCGACTTCGTCTTCGACCCACTTCGTCGAGTGGGTCACGTTCTTGAAATCTTCGGTTTGCAGCAGTGCGATGTGCGCAGGGATCGTCGTCTTGATGCCGCTGATCTCGAACTCGCTCAGCGCGCGCACCATGCGCTCGATCGCGCGTGTCACGATCGGGTGCCCACACGACGAGCTTGCCGACGAGGTTGTCGTAGTACTGCGAGATCGAGTCGCCTTCTTCGTAGCCGCCGTCCCAACGCACGCCCGGCCCCGACGGCACGCGCAGCCGCGTGATCGTGCCCAGGTGACGGCAGGAAGTTCTTCGTCGGATCTTCGGCGTTGATGCGGCACTCGATCGAGTGGCCGTTGTGCCTGATCGACTTCTGCGTGAAGCGCAGCTTGCCGCCCGCCGCAACGTGCAGCTGTTCGGACACGAAGTCGAGGCCGGTGATCTCCTCGGTGACGCAGTGCTCGACCTGCAGGCGCGTGTTCATTTCGAGGAAGAAGAACTCGCCGTCCTGGAACAACATCTCGACCGTGCCCGCGTTCACGTAGCCGCACCCGAGCGCGACCTTCACCGCCGCTTCGCCCATTGCCTTGCGCGTCTCGGCGGGGATTTCCGGCGCCGGGCGCTTCTTCGATCAGCTTCTGGTGCCGGCGCTGGGTCGAGCAGTCTCGGTCGGAGATGTAGACGCCGTTGCCCTTGGTGTCGCAGGAAGATCTGGAGCTCGACGTGGCGCGGGCGCGTGAGGTAGCGCTCCATGTAGCACTCGGGCCGCCCGAAGTACGCCTGCGCTTCGCGCTGCGCCGAGTCGAATGCGCTCTCGGCGTCTTCGGCGCGCGTCGACGACCTTCATGCCCCGGCCACCACCGCCGAATGCGGCTTTGATCGCGATCGGGAAGCCGAACTCTTGACCGAACGCGACGATCTCGGTGGCATTCGTGATCGGCGTCGTCGTGCCGGGCACGCTCTCGACGCCGGCGCGCGCGGCCGCGAGACGCGACGAGATCTTGTCGCCCATCACCTCGATCGCTTCGGGCGGCGGCCCGATCCACGTGACGCCGGCGTCGGTGACCGCGCGGGCGAAGTCGGCGTTCTCCGAGAAGAACCCGTACCCCGGGTGCACGCCATCGGCGCCGCTCTTGCGGATCGCGTCGAGGATGGCCTCGGTGTTCAGGTAGCTCTCGGCCGCGGTTTGGCCGCCCAGCGCGTACGCCTCGTCGGCGTAGCGCACGTGCGCGGCATCGCGATCGAGTTCCGAATACACCGCGACGGTCGCAATGCCGAGTTCACGGCACGTGCGCATGACGCGGATCGCGATTTCTCCGCGGTTGGCAATGAGAATCTTCGAGAGCACGGCTGCGTATCCTACGTACCGTGCCGCCCGGCCCCGCCACCTGGAGCGATGCGCGCCTGGCGGCGACTCGCTTCACCGACGTGCGGTGGTTCGACGTCGTCGATTCGACCAATCGTTTTCTGCTCGGCGCGCGGCCGCCGGCGATCCCGAAGGGGTTGTCGCGGTTGCCGACGAACAGACCGCGGGGCGGGGCCGGCTTGGGCGAACGTGGATCGCGCCGCCCGGGGCCGCGCTGCTCGTGTCGGTGCTGCTGCGGCCCCGGCTTCCCGCCGACCGGGTCCATCTCGTCACGCTCGCGGCCGCGTTGGCGCTGGTCGACGCGCTGCCGGATGCCGGTGCCCGGATCAAGTGGCCGAACGACGTCGTCGTCGACGACCGCAAGCTCGCGGGGATTCTCGCCGAAGCCGACAGCGGGGGCGCGGTGGTCGTCGGCATGGGTTGCAACGTGCGCGACGACTGGTTTCCCGAAGAGCTGCGCGACATCGCGGCCGCGTTTCCGATCGACCGGCGGGAGCTGCTGGTCGCGTGGCTGGGCGCGTACGACGCCCGCCTCGATGCGCTCGACGGGGTAGTGCAGGAGGCCGAGGCCCGGTCGGCGACGATCGGTCGCCGGGTGCGAGTCGAGCTCTCGGGCGAGACGTTCACGGGGGTGGCGCACGCCTTGACCGACGAGGGTTACCTCGTCGTCGACGACCGGGTGGTCATGGCCGGCGACGTCATCCACGTCCGAGGCGTCGTATAGCCCGGCTGAGCCGGGCTATACGACGCCTCGGAGAATTAGGGGTCGAGGTTGTGGGCGACGAGGTCGCGGAACGCGATCGCGAGACGTTCGGTCACCGGGCCCGGCGCTTTCGGGAGCACCGCGCCGTCGACGCGCTCGATCGGCTGTACCTCGCGCGTCGTCGACGACAAGAACGCTTCGTCGGCTGCGCCCAAGTCTTTCAACGCGAGCGGCTTTTCGTGCGCGGTGATCTTCAACGATGCGCACAGCTCCAAGACCAGCGCGCGCGTCACGCCCAGCAGACATCCCGATTCCGCGGTCGGCGTCGCGACCACCCCATCGCGAACGACGAACACGTTCGAACCGGTCGCTTCACACAACTCGCCGCGCGTGTTCGCGAACACAGCCTCACCCGCGTTGCGTTCTTCCGCGTACGCGAGCGCGCGCACGTTCTCCGCATACGAGATCGTTTTCAACCCGGCGACCGCGCCACCCTCGTTGCGCGTCCACGGCACGATCACAACGTCGGTTGTGTCGGCGCTCGCGCTCATCGGAAACGACAACAAGAACACGGTCGGTTCGACGTTGCCGTAACGGCTCGAACCCGGGGGCGCGGGCCCACCCGTCACCGTGATGCGCAAGCGCGCCTGCGCGTGACCGTTCGCCGCGATTACCGCGTCGGCTGCGGCGCGCAGCGTGTCGCCGTCAGGTACGCGCAAGCCGAGCCCGTCGGCCGACGCGCGCAAACGCGCGAGGTGGCGCGTCCACGCGAACGGAACGTTGTCGTAGACCCGCAGCGTTTCGAACACGCCGTCGCCCACGAGCGGCCCGTGATCGAGCGGCGAGATGCGCGCTTCTTCGATCGGCAGGACCTGCCCGTTCAGCCACACCATGGTCGCCACGTCGGCAGACGGTAGCGGCGTTCTCACGCCGACGCTTGGGAAGCCCTGTGTGTGAAGATGCGGTCAAGGGAGTGTCGAGGCGACCGGGATCGCTGCGACCGCGCCATTACACTGCCACGTCGCGTGGCTCCCCACCCCCTGCGTTCTTTCGTTCTTCGTTTCGCGATCGCGTGCGTGATTCTTGCTGCCGTTTTCGCCGGCAGCGTGGTCGCGGGCGACGCGTACCAGAAGCGCAAGTTCAACGAAGCGAAGGCGATCGCGGTACCGAGTCTGGTCAAGGCCGACCCGGGGCACGCCGCGAACTACTTGCTGATCGGCTCGGACACGCGCGCCGGTCAGGACTCCGGGTTCGGCTTTGCGCCGGGCCAGCGCTCCGACGTGATGATGGTGTTGCACGTCGATCCCGCGTCGCAGACGGGCATGCTCGTCTCGTTCCCGCGCGACCTGATCGTGAACATTCCGGGGCACGGCAGCCAGATGCTGAACTCCGCGTTTTCCATCGGCGGCCCCGACCTCGTCGTGCAGACCCTGCAGGACGACTTCCCGCCGCTGAAGATCAACCACTACATCCAGGTCGACTTCGTCGCGTTCCAGAAGATCGTCGACGCGATCGGCAACATCAAGCTCTACTTCCCGACGCCCGCGCACGACCCTGACAGCGGTTTGAACGTCGACACCGCGGGTTGTGTCTCGGTCAACGGCGCCACGGCACTCGCGTATGCCCGTTCGCGCGAGTACTACGTGCCCAAGAATCCCGCGAACCCGGTTCCCTGGCAGTGGAACTACAGCCCGCAACTCGGCGACAACGCGTACCGCGGCGGCAGCGGCTGGGTACACACCGGAAGCGACCTCGATCGCATTCCGCGCCAGCAGTACTTCTTGCGCACGATCAGCCAGGCCGCGATCGACAAGACGTCGTCGAACCCGTTGAAGCTGAACGGACTGCTCAACGCGGTGTTCCCGAACTTGACGCACGACACGTCGCTCAAGCTGAGCGAACTGCAAGCGCTCGTGCGCACGTACGACCACATCGACCCCGCGCGCATCACTATGCAGACGTTGCCGGTCGAACAGGATCCGCGCGATCCGAACCGCGTGATTCCCGCCGACGCGGCGCCGTTCGTGATCAGCCAGCTCCAGGAGTTCACGAAGTCGCCCCCGATCCCGGCGCTCTTGCCGCCCAACAAGGTGAAGGTGCGCGTCGTGAACGGCGCCGGCGTCCCCGGTATTGCGCAGCGCGTCTCCGCCGAGTTCGCCGCTGCCGGTTTTGACGTCGTCGGTCCGCCCGCCGATGCCGACCGCAGCGACTACGCCCGCACGCAATTGCGCTACGCACCCGACAAGTACCAAGAGGGTTACGCCGTGCTGCGCGCGGCCGGCACGCTCAACTTGGTCGCGGCGATCTCGCGGGCGAACACGCTCGGCGCCGACGTGCTCGTGATCGTCGGCAAGGACTACGACACGCTCCCGCATCAGTTCCCGGGAACAACGACACCCGGCTCGAGCGGCGGGAGCACCACGTCGACCGCGCCGGCCAGTACGACGACAACGACCGTGCACCAGTCGACGACCGTCGATACGCGCATGGTTCCTGTCGACCCCAAGACGGGTGGCCCCCTCGTGGGCTGTCCCAAGTAAGTGAAGGAAGTCGGGGCGGGGGCGTTCTTCCACCGGTTCTGGACGGCGCTTGCCATCGTCGTCGTCGCAACGATCGTCATGATCGCCGGCTCGTACGCCTATGCCGCGCACAAGGTGTCGCAGGTGGCGACGGTCAAGCTCGACACATCGGTGTTGCAGGGCGGCGGCAACTATCTGCTGATCGGCTCGGACTCGCGTGCGTTCGTCGACACGCCCGGCGACCAACAAGCGTTCGGCAGCGCCAGCACGCAGACGGGCCAGCGCTCCGACACGATCATGGTCGCGCACGTCAACAACGACGGCACCGGAGTGTTGGTTTCGTTCCCGCGCGATCTCTGGGTCGCGATCCCCGGCTTGGGGCACGCCAAGATCAACGCTGCCTTCAACTACGGGCCGCAGCGCGTCATCGAAACAATCGAGCAGGATTTCAACGTCCCGATCAGTCACTACCTCGAGGTCGATTTCGAAGGCTTTCGCAACATCGTCAACACGCTCGGGTCGATCCCGATCTACTTCCCGACCCCGGCGCGCGACTCCAAGAGCGGCTTGTACATCAATCAGGCCGGTTGTCAGCACCTGAACGGTGATCAAGCGCTCGCGTACGTGCGGTCGCGCTATTACGAGTCGCTCGTGAACGGCAAGTACGTCACCGACCCGCTCTCCGACCTCGATCGCATCAAGCGCCAGCAGTACTTCTTGCGCACGCTCGCGCAACAGGTGCTCCACACCGCGGAACGCAAGCCGTGGAAGGCGCCGGCGCTGATGAACACGATGCTCGCGAACTTCCAGCGCGACCCGAAGTTGAACTTCTCGTCGCTGCGCGCGCTCGCGTACGCGTTCCATCCGGGGGGAACGCAGATTCCGTCGCAGACGCTGCCGACAAACCCGCAGACGATCGACGGGCAAGCGGCGTTGGTGCTCGACGACGCGCAAGCCGCGCCGTTGCTCGCGCAGTTGCGCGGCGGTCAGTCGCAGCACACCGCGCCGACGCCGGCCGGCGTGACGCCGAGCAGCGTGCGGGTCAGTGTCGAAAATGGCAGCGGGCGCGGCGGCCTGGGCGCGACGACGTTTGCTGCATTGCAGCGCAGCGGCTTTTCGATGTCGGGCGCCGCGGTCAACGCCGACCGCAGCGACTACGCCGTGACCGAGGTGCGCTACGCGCCGGGCAAGGAAACGCAAGCGCAGCTCGTGCTCTCGTACCTCGGCGGCGCGGGGAAGACCGTCGCGCTTTCGTCGTCGCCGGGGAGCGACGTGGTACTTGTCCTTGGCCGTGATTTCTCGGCGGTCTCGGCTCCTGCAAACCACTCGACGAGCAAGACGAGCAACGCAAGCAGCGGCACGACGCCCGCCACGGCCGCGTCGACCAGCGTGAATGGCGGCACGCTTCCACCCGCGGGCTGCTGATCCACCTATCATCACCCCCGTGCCGACGACTCCCAACCAGGCTGTTGCGCGGTGAAGATTGCCGTTCTCGGCGCCGGGTACGTCGGCCTGACGACCGCCGCGTGCTTCGCCCACCTCGGTCACGACGTCGTCTGTGCCGATATCGACGCCGAGCGAGTCGCACGCTTGCAGAAGGGCGAGGTGCCGATCCTCGAGGCGCGCCTGCCCGAGCTGATCAAGGCCGGCCTCGCTTCGAAGCGCCTGCGAGTTCGTGGTGGGTGCCGCCACAGCCGTGCCGAACGCCGAAATCGTTTTCTTGTGCGTGCAGACGCCGCAGGGAAGCTGACGGCGCCGCCGACCTTTCGTTCGTCGAGTCCGTCGCCCGCGAGATTGCGCCGGTGCTGGCGCCCAACACCGTCGTCGTCAACAAGTCGACGGTTCCGGTCGGCTCGACCCGGTTCGTCCAGCGCGTGCTTTCCGAGGCCGGTGTGCGCAGCGACGGCGTGAAGGTTGCGTCGAACCCCGAGTTCTTCCGCGAAGGCCAGGCCGTGCGTGATTTCCTCGAACCCGATCGCATCGTGATCGGTTGTGAGCATCCCGAAGCCGCGGTACGGGTGAGCGATCTGTACAAGGGTGTGCACGCGCCGGTGCTCGTCACCGATCCCGCGTCGGCCGAGATGATCAAGTACGCGTCGAACGCCTTCCTCGCGACGAAGGTGTCGTTCATCAACGCGATCGCGAACCTGTGCGAAGCCGTCGACGCCGACGTCCGCGAAGTCGCGATCGGCATGGGCTACGACACGCGCATCGGGTTCCAGTTCCTCCACCCCGGTCCGGGCTACGGCGGTTCGTGCTTCCCGAAGGACGTGCAGCGCTGCTGCACATCTCGAGCGCGGCCGGCTACGACTTCGAATTGCTCGCGCGGCGTCGTCGAGGTGAACGAGACCCAGCACGAGCGGATGATCGACAAGGTCCGCGCCGCCGTCGGGAGGTTCGCTCGCCGGCAAGACGATCGGCGCGTGGGGCCTCACCTTCAAGGCCGACACCGACGATCTGCGCGACTCGCCCGGCGCTCGTGTCTGCCGCCGGCTGCTCGACGAAGGCGCGACCGTGCGCGCCTACGACCCGGCGGCGGGGGAGCGGGCGGCCACGTTGCTGCCCGGACTCGATTTGCAGGCCGACGTCTACGACGCCGCGCTCGGCGCCGACGTCGTCGCCGTGCTGACCGAGTGGGACGAGTTCCGCTGGCTCGACTTCGACCGCGTCGCGCGAAGCGATGCGCGGCCGCGCGATCGTCGACGCCCGCAACCTCCTCGACCCGGCCGCGATGCGGCGACGCGGCTTCGCATACGACGGCAGTCGGGCGGCGGTAGATCTCGCGAATCGTCATTACCGGCGGCTCCGGGTTCGTCGGTTCGCACCTCTGCGAGGCGTTCCTTGGGCGCGGCGACGAAGTCGTCGCGGTCGACAACCTGTGCACCGGGCGGCCGCAGAACGTCGCCCATCTCGCGAGCAATTCCGCGTTCACGTTCGTGCGTGCCGACGTCTCCGACGAGCTTCCGGTCGCGGGGCGCGTCGACGGTGTCTTGCATTTCGCCAGTCCGGCGAGCCCGCCCGAGTATCTCGGCGCTGCCGCTCGAGACGCTCGACGTCGGGTCGCTCGGCACGCGGCGCGCGCTCGATCTCGCGCGCGCGACACGACGCCCGCTTCCTCATCGCGTCGACGAGCGAGATCTACGGCGACCCGGACGTTCATCCGCAGGCCGAGAGCTACAACGGCAACGTCGACCCGGTCGGCCCGCGTTCGGTCTACGACGAGGCGAAGCGCTTCGCGAGACGCTGACGATGACGTACCACCGGCTCTACGATCTGCCGACGTCGATCGTGCGCATCTTCAACACGTACGGGCCCCGGCTGCGCCCGGCCGACGGCCGCGTGGTCTCGAACTTCCTTGTGCAGGCGATCGACGGCAAGCCGCTCACGATGTACGGCACCGGTAAGCAGACCCGTTCGTTCTGTTACGTCGAAGACGAAGTGCGCGGCATCATCGCGCTCTTCGACTCCGGTGTCGCCGATCCGGTGAACATCGGCAATCCGAACGAGATCACGATGCTCGAACTCGCCGACCTCATGCGCGAAGTCACGGGCTCGAGCTCCGACATCGTCTTCGAACCCCTGCCGGTCGGCGATCCGACGCGCCGCCGCCCGACATCTCGCGGGCGCGTGCGCTGCTCGGGTGGGAACCGACGATCGAGTTACGCGAAGGGCTCGCGCGTATGCGCGACTGGTACCTGGAGGAGCGTGCGCATGGCCGCGCGTGACAACACCACACCGCCTTCGCTGCAGAAGCTGTCGGTTGTCGTGCCCGTGTTCAACGAGCGCAACACGCTCGTCGAGATCCTCCGGCGGATGCGCGCGGTCGAGCTGCCCGACGGCATCGAGAAAGAGATCATCGTCGTCGACGACGGCAGCAACGACGGCACCCGCGACGTTCTCAAGCAGCTCGGCGACAGCACCGTGCGCGTCGTCATGCACGACGTGAACCAGGGGAAGGGCGCGGCCGTACGCACCGGCTTGCGCCACGCCACGGGCGAATACGTGCTCGTGCAGGACGCCGACCTCGAATACGACCCCGAAGACTGGCCGAAGCTGCTCGCAGCCGGTGCTGCGGGGCCGGGCGCGCGTGGTCTACGGGTCGCGCTTCACCGGTGAGCGTCGCAACATGCTCTTCCTGCACTGGATCGGCAACCGCTTCTTGTCGATGACGACGAACGTGCTCTACAACACGACGCTCTCCGACATGGAGACGTGTTACAAGCTCGTCGACCGCCGTCTCCTCGAAGACATGAACGCTGCACGCCGAACGCGCTTCGACATCGAACCCGAGATCACCGCCAAGATCCTGAAGCGCGGGATCCGCATCTACGAGGTGCCGATTTCCTACTCCGGGCGCGAGTTCGACGAAGGCAAGAAGATCACATGGCGCGACGGCTTCTCGGCGCTGTGGACGCTCGTCAAGTACCGCTTCCGGGACTAACGCGCGTGAGCCGCGCCTGGGCCGCCGTCGTCGTCAACTACAACTCGGCCGACCTCACTCATCGGTGCCGTCGAATCGGTGCTCGCCGACACGAGCGCGGGTGAGGTCGAGCTCGTCGTCGTCGACAACGGTTCGCGACGACGATTCGGTCGACGCAGCTCCGCAAGGCGTTCCCGGACATCCGCATCATCGACGTCGCCCGAAAACGTCGGCTACGCGGGCGGTGCGAACCTCGGAATCGCGGCGACGCGCGCGCCGATCGTCGCCGTCTTCAATCCCGATCTCACGATCGACGCCGGGAACCGCGAAGGCGATGCTCGCACGCTTCGAACGCGAGCTCGGACATCGGCGCGATGCGGACCGCAGATCCGCAATCTCGACGGCTCCGACTATCCGTCGGCGCGCCGGATTCCGTCGACGTTCGCTCGCGACAGCGCACGGACTCCTCGGATTGTGGTGGCCGACGAATCCGTTCACCGCCCGTTACCGCCAGCTCAACGCCGACCCGAGCGTCAGTCGCGATCGTCGACTGGGTGTCGGGCGCGGCGATCTGGCTACGCCGCGACGCGCTCGACGCGATCGGCGGCTGGGACGAGCGCTACTTCATGTACATGGAGGACCTCGACCTGTGCTGGCGCTTGCGACGCGCGGGATGGCGGATTGTCTACGAACCGGCCGCCGAAATCGTCCACGTGCAGGGCGCAGCACGTCGAAGCACCCGTACCGCATGCTCGTCGCAGCACCATCGCTCGGCGTGGCGGTTCGCCCGCGCCGGATATACCGGTGTTCGTGCTGTGCTCTTGCCGTTCGCGGCTGTTTACCTGACGTTTCGCGCCGTGTTGGCGATGGCCGAGCACGCCTGGCATGCGTCCGGGCCGGCCCGGCCCGCGGCTAGCCTGCTCTGTCGTGACGCAACGCCTCTCGCAGCGAAGCGCAAGCGCGCCGCCGTCCGCTCCGCGAAGCGCTCCCGCCAGAACAGTTGGTGGTACGGCCTGACCGCGATCGTCGTCATCGTCGGCATCGCGCTGATCGTCTACACGCAGGCCACGAGCGCCCGGCACCGGTCGGCCCGTTCCTCCTCGACCGAGCAACCAACCGACCAAGACAGGACGACCGCACTGGCACGCGGCGCTCGGCGTTTACGACTGCGACCACTGGATGGGCGACAGCGCCGGGCTCGGGTGTTTGGCAATGGCCGGCGACCGCGACATCAACGGGCAAACCGTCCCGGCCGCGCCGGCAACACGAACGTGTACGCCGGTCTGCACAGCCACGACGACGGCGTCATCCACATGGAGCCGCAGTGCTCCGACGAAGCGGGCCGCAACGCGACCGTCGGCCTGTACTTCGAGTTCGGCGGTTGGAAGCTCACCTCGACGAGCTTCAACTTCCTCGGCACGACGGCGAAGAACGGCGACAAGTGCGCGAACGGGCAGCCGGGCGACACTCACGTGGGCGCTCGGCAAGTGGGACGGCAAAGGCACCGGTCCGCAGGACCCGCCGCCGCAGCAGAAGTACACGGTGCAGACCGGCAACCCGGCCGACTACAAGCTGTACCAAGGCGACATCATCGTGATCGCGTTCCTGCCCGCGGGCCAAGACGCGGCGACCATCGCCAACAAGCAGAACCCGCCGTCACTGCCGAACTTGCCGGGCGCGCTTGGTGTTGCAGAGAGCGGGCCTACCAGCGGGCCGGCAACGACGTTGCCGCTCGAGGCACCCACGAACGCGCCGGCGTCAACTGCACCGGCGGGCTCGACACCTCCAACAACCACGAAGTGAAAGCCGTCGTCCTCGTCGGTGGTGAAGGAACGCGCCTTCGGCCGTTGACGTTTACGACGCCCAAACCGCTCCTGCCGATCGCCAACGAGCCGTATCTTCGAACGGCAGTTGGCGTGGCTGGCGTCGCACGGCGTCGACGAAGTCGTGCTGTCGATCGGGTACCTGCCCGACGCGTTCCACGAGCATTTCCGCCACGACCGTTTCGGTCACGACGTCTACGGCGACGTGCTGCTCCGCTACGCGGTCGAAGACGAACCGCTCGGCACTGCCGGTGCGATCCGCTTCGCCGCCGACGGTATCGACGAGCGCGTCATCGTCTGCAACGGCGACATCCTGACCGAGCTCGACCTCGGTGCGATGGTTCGCTTCCACGACGAGCACGGAGCCGAGGTCACGATCTCGCTGACCGAGGTCGAGGACCCGAGCGCGTTCGGTGTCGTTCCCACCGCAGGACGACGGGGGAGTGATCGCGTTCGTCGAGAAGCCGCCGCCGGGGAAGGCGCCGAGTAACTGGATCAACGCGGGCACGTACGTCGTCGAACCGACGTTCTTCGAACGGATTCCGCCGCGCCTCAACGTTTCGGTCGAACGCGAGACGTTCCCGAGGATGCTTGCAACAGCCGGGTTTGTTGTTCGGCTACCCGACCGATGCATATTGGCTCGACATCGGTACACCTGAGAAATATCGCCAGGCGCACAACGACGTGCTCGACGGCCGGGTCGTGCGGCCGCCCGCACGCGGGCGCCCGCGAGATCTCGCCCGGCGTGTGGGTGCAAGCCGACAGTTACATCGACGCCGATGCGCGCGTCGAGGCCCCGGCCCTTCTCGGTGTCGGCGCGCGGGTCGAAGCGGGTGCCTCGATCCGGCGCGTCGGTGGTAGGCGCCGGCGCGGTCGTCGAGCGCGACGCCGTTGTCGACAACGCGGTACTGCACGACGGCGCGCGCGTCTCGCACGGCAGCAGCGTGCGGCACTCAGTTGTCGGTCGCGACGCGGTGCTGAAGCCCGATGTTGCTGTCTCCGACGACACCTTGATTGGCGCGGGCATGGTTGTCGGATCGGGAACGCGGATCTCGGGCGGGCGGGTGCCGGCCGAACGCGAGTAAGTTCGCCGATCGTGCCGCAGCAGGCGCTCGTAACGGGCGGAGCCGGGTTCATCGGATCGACGATCGTCGACCGTTTGCTCGCGGAAGATTGGAAGGTCGACGTCGTCGACGATTTGTCGTCGGGGTCGCTCGGCAATCTTGCCAACGCGCGTGCGTTGGGCGACCGGCGCTTCTCGTTCCACCGGATCGACGTGTCGTCGCCCGCCGTGGTCGACATCATCACGCATCGGCGCCCGGAAGTGATCTTCCACATGGCCGCCCAACTCGACGTGCGCGTCTCAGTCGCGCGGCCCGCCTTCGACGCGACGATCAACATTCTCGGATCGCTCAACATCTGCGAAGGCGCGGTCGCGGCGGGAACCCGCAAGGTGGTGTTCGCCGGTTCGGGTGGCACGTTGTACGGCTCGCCCGACGAGATCCCCACGCGAGAAGGCGCGCCGCAACATCCGGAATCGCCGTACGGTGTCGCCAAGAAAGCGGTCGGCGACTACCTCGCGTACTACCGCATGGTTCGCGGACTCGACTACACAGTGTTGGCGCTCGCCAACGTGTACGGGCCGCGCCAAGACGCGCACGGCGATGCGGGCGTGATCGCGATCTACGCCGGGAAGCTGCTCACGCGCGAACGGCCGGTCATTTTCGGCGACGGCTTGCAGACGCGCGACTTCGTCTACGTCGACGACGTCGTCGACGCGTTCGTGCGGGCGTCGGAAAAGGGCGGCGGGACTGCTCCTGAACATCGGCACCGGCATCGAAACGACGGTGCAGCAGCTTTACGACGCCATGGCCAAGCTCACGGGCTACAAAGAACCGGCCCAGTACATGCCGCCCCGCACGGGCGACGTCCTGCGCAGCGCGCTGGATCCCGGCCGCGCCGCGATTCATCTCGGCTGGAAGCCGTTCACCGCGCTCGAAGAGGGGCTCGCGCGCACGCTCGAACACTTCAAGGGCCAGCGCGCCGCGGTAGCCGCCCGCTCATACCGAACCTGCGTACCTGAACAGCGTGTAGCGACGCTGAGGTACGCCGGCTTAGCGAAAGGCGCGGAGGTCGTCGAGGGGTACGGGTGGCCGCGCCCGGCCGACGTACGCGGGATCGGGAACGCCGACCATCACCATCGCGTGCGGCAGCCACTCGCGCGGGAGCGCGAGCGAGTCGCGTGCTTCCTCGGGACAGAAGATCGGCGCGGCGATCCAGCACGACGCCAGTCCGGCGTCGGCCGCGGCCAGCATCAAGTTCTCCACCGCAGCCCCGAGCGACAACAACGCCATGCCGAACTCGGCACGCTGGCGCGCCTCGTCGGGATAACGGTCGAGACCGTCCCAGGTGAGGCAACCGAGGACGAGCGCAGGCGCGCCCATGATCTTTGCGTGCGACGCGTCGACGAGTTCGTCGACGCGCGCGGGCGTCACAGCGTCGGCTTCGAGGTCGCGCCGCCAGCGCGCGCCCATGCCGAGCGCGAGCGAGGTCTTGGCATCGTCAGTGTCGACGACGACGAACCGCCAGGGCCGCGAGTGGTGCGGCGCGGGCGCGAGGCACGCGGCTTCGACCAACGCGTCGAGCGTGGAACGCGGCACCGATGCACCGGTGAACGCGCGAATCGAACGGCGCGCCTCGAGGAATGCGGGCACGCTCACCGGAACAGGTCCTCGGCGGGCGGCCGGATCAGCTCGCGCACGCTCGAGTCTCTGAACCATGCGGGTTCGAGGCCCCGCACGATCGCGGCCGGCACGCCGCTGGCCTTGCCCATGACGAGTTCAGCGGCCGATGCGATCTCGTCGGCAACGGCGACTTCGGTGACTTTCAGGACGCGTCCGAGCGCGTCGGGCGTGTCGCGCAGGTCGAGCACCGCGGCGACGCCGGCAACGCCGATCGCGACGTCGGTGAGACCGCGGCGCCACGCCCGGCCGAACGTGTCGGAGATGACGATCGCGACGTCGACGTTGGCGCGGGCGCGGAGCGCGTCGCGGATATGACGCGCCGAACGGTCGCTGTCGATCGGCAAGAGCGCGGCCCAGCCTTCGTCGACGTTCGAGAGGTCGATGCCCGCGTTCGCGCACACGAACCCGTGTTTGGTTTCGCTGATGATGAGGTCGCCGCGCCGGCGAACGATGCGCACGGATTCGGATTCCACGAGCGCGTGGCGGGCGGCGAGGTCTTCGGGATCGAGTTCGACGAGCCGGTTCTCGGCCTTCGACACGACCTTCTGCGTAACGACGACGCAGTCGCGGTTGGCGAGCGGCGTTCCTTGGGCGCGCGCGGCGTCGGCGATCAGCACCGCGAGTTCGTCGCCGGGACGGATCTCGCCGATGCCGTCGATCGGAATGATCGAGAGCGTCACGCGACCGCGGCGAGCGTGCGTTGCGCGAGCGCGGCGGCGATCTCCGGGCTGCGCATCATCGTGTCGGTCACGACCGCGCGCATGCCTTCGGCTTCGACGGCGGCGGCCAATGCTTCGTCGACCGCGTCGATGACGAGGGAGGAACAGATCTCGGCGTAGGTGCGAGCCACACCAACGCACGACACGTCGATGCCGAGCGGTCCCATGAGCTTGTCGGCGGGGCCCTTGACCGGCGCGCCGCCCACGATCGGGCTCACCGCGACGACGCGCGCCCGCCGCTCGACGAGTACGTCGCGCACGCCGGGTATCGCGAGGATCGGCCCGATCGAGATCACGGGGTTCGACGGGCAGATGATGATCGTGTCGGCTCGTTCGAGCGCGTCGAGGACGCCCGGCGCGGGCTGTGCTTGTTCGGCGCCGTCGAAGCGCACCGCGACAACGGGCGACGAGGCCCGCTCACCAACGAACCACTTTTGCATCGCGAGCTCTTCGGTGTTTCCGCCGGCGCGCTCGACCGTGATGCGCGTGCGCACCGCGTCGTCGGTCATCGGCAGCAAGGTGAGCTCGAGGCCCCACGCGCGCGTGATCTCGGCGGTGACGACGGAAAGCGGCGCGCCCTCGCGCAGACGTTCACTGCGGAACAGATGCGTCGCGATGTCTTTGTCGCCGAGACGGAACCACGTGGGAACGCCGTAACGCTCGAGCGCGTCGAGCGTCGCGAACGTCTCGCCTTCGAGCCCCCAACCCTGCGCGACGTTCGACGCGCCGGCGAGTGTGTACGTCACCGAATCGAGATCGGGCGACACGTAGAGCCCGTGAAACGTGTCGTCGTCGCCGGTGTTGACGATGGCCGTGACGTCACCCGCGGGAACGACGTCGACGAGACCGGACAAGAAGCGGGCGGCACCAACGCCGCCGGCCAATGCAGCGAGCACGGCCCGAAAGTTAGTGGGGGCCCGCCGCGCTGCAGGCCCCCGGGATCAGGCGGATGAGGCGGATCAGGCCGCCGAGCCCTTCATTTCCCGCACACGCGCGGCGACGGGCTCCATTGCCTGCACGACGCGCTCGGGGAGGTCGCCCAGCTGGGCTTGGACGCGGCCGACGGTGGGCTCGACCCGGTCGGTCACCTTGCCGCGAATGATGCGGATACGGGTGACCGTGCCGCGCACCTGGGTCTCGGCGTGATCCCGAGCCGTGCGCGAGGTCGTCTGCACCGTGGTCTGCACGCGCGTCTGCGTGTCGTTCGCAGTCCGCCGGAGGCAGGATCCGGCGTTCTCAGCGTGCTGGCGGGCCTCACGGGCGCGGCTCTGGGCCTGCTGGAAGCCCATGACGCCCAGACCGATGGCGATGTAACCGGCGTCGGTCAGGGTCTTTTTCAGATCGGTGGTGGGCATACAGAACTCCTTACCAGGCTTGGGTGCTCGCGATCGTAGGCGTCTTTGCTTACTTTTGCAAGCGCTCGTGATCCCCCGCACAAGATCCACAAAGGCCGCGGGCTAACCTCGTCCGGCCTCATGGAGACCATCGATCCCGCCTCGATCAGCGCTGATCTCCTGGTACGCGACGACGGGACCGAGCCGGTCCAGGTCGTTCCGCCGGTGGTCGCCGTGGTCGTCACCAACGATCCCGGACCCTGGTTGGAAGAGACGCTCAACGCGCTCGCGGCCCAGGACTATCCGGCCCTGTCCGTCCTCGTCGTCGACAACGGTTCGACCGACGATCCGACGGCGCGGATCGCGGCCGCCATGCCCGGTGCATTCGTTCGGCGGCGCGCCAAGTCGGCGCGCGGGGGCCTCGGATTCTCGGCCGCGGCCAACGACGCGCTCCGAGCGGTCGAAGGTGCGACCTTCCTGCTCTTCTGCCACGACGACGTGACCCCCGATCCCGACGCGGTCCGGCTCCTCGTCGAAGAGGCGTACCGCTCGAACGCCGGCATCGTCGGCCCCAAACTCGTCGACCGCGAGCACCCCGAAATCCTGCTCGAGGTCGGCATGGCCGTCGACCACTACGGCGTGCCGTTCTCGAGCATCGAGCCCGAGGAAGTCGACCAAGAACAGCACGACGGTGTCCGCGACGTGTTCTACGTGTCGCACGCGATGATGCTCGTGCGTACCGATCTCTTCCACACGCTCGCCGGCTTCGATCCGTCGACGTTCCCGGGCGCTGACGACGTCGACCTGTGTTGGCGTGCACGACTTGCGGGTGCGCGCGTCATCGTTGCACCGGCGGCGCGCGTACGGCACCAGCGCGCGACGATCGCCGAAGCGCGCCAGCCGCGTCAGCGCGCGGCCAAGGAAGTCAAAGACGAGACGCGCAGTCGAGTGCGCGTGCTGTGCAAGTCGTACTCGGTGTTGGCACTCGTGTGGGTCTTGCCGGTCGCGTTCATCCTCTTGCTCGGCGAGGCGATTGGTTCGCTGTTGAGTGGTCACGTGCGCCGCGCCGGCGCGCTGTTGTCCGGATGGTTCTCGGCGTTCCGGCATCCGATGGAACTGCGGCGCGCCCGCTCGCGCACGCAGAAGCTGCGCCAAGTCGACGACGGCGATGTCCGCGATCTGATGATCCGGGGCAGCGCAAGCGTTCGGGCCTTTTTCACGCGCCGCATGCATTCGTCGGAGCGGCTCGAGACGGTGTCGTCGCGAACTCGGGCGCGGGTCGGAGAAGCGTCGCAGAGCGTGCGCCGCTGCGCCGGCTGCCATCGGCGTTTTGTTGACGGTGCTCGTGCTGTTCGGCGTGCGCAACTTGCTCTTGCACTACGTGCCCGAGGTCAGTGGCTTCCAAGCGTGGGCCGGGATCGGGTCGTCGTGGTCGACGTTCACGGCGTCGTGGCGCACGACGTTCATGGGCGCCGGAAAGGCCGCCACGCCCACGTTCGCGGTGATGGCGGGCGTACAAACCGTGCTCCTCGGCCACGGCGGACTTGCGCGTTCGCTCGTCGTCGGCGGGGCGTTGCCGCTCGGCATGTGGGGTGCGTACCGGTTGGTGCGTCCGATGGCGGCGTCCGCGCTGCCGGCCGTTGCCGCCGCGGCCGCGTATGCCGTCAACCCGGTTGCGCGCAACGCAGTCTTCGTGGGTGCGATCGGTCCGCTCGTGTGTTTCGCGCTCGCGCCGTTCGTGCTGAACGCGGTTGTGCGCGCGTGCGACGAATCGCGTGCGCGCCCGACGCGCGTCCATTCGATGCTGAGCGCCGGACTGCTGATCGCAATCTCGGGATCGGTGTGGCCTCCTGCGTTCTTGCTCGGGCTCCTCATCGTCGCCGCCTTCGCGATCGCCACACCGTTCACGCGCGCCGCGCTCGTGAGCACGCGTGCGACGTACGTGGGCGTGGGCGCGACGATCATCGCCGCTGTGGTGTGCCTGCCGTGGGTGCTCTCGTTCATCGGCGCCGACAGCGCCACCCTCGGTTTCCAGCCGCACACGCCGCTCTCGCTCGCGTCGGTTCTCGCGTTCCACACTTCGCGCTACGGGGCCGGTCTCGCCCCGTACGGCATCCTCGCCGCGGCCGCGGTCCCGCTCGCGATCGCCACCGGTCCCCGACTCGCGTGGGCGACGCGCGCGTGGGTGCTGGCGCTCGCCTCGTTCGCGGCGACGTGGTTGCCGGGCCGCATCTCGCCGAACGGCGCGGTTCCGGCGCCCGAAGGTCTGCTCGTCGGCGCTGCCCTCGGCCTCGCATTCGCGGCCGGACTCGGTGTCGCCGCCATTCTCGACGACTTGCGCCGGTTCCACTTCGGCTGGCGGCAGATCATGACGCTTGTCGCGGTCGTCGGACTCGCGTGGGCGACCGTCGGCTTTGCCGTCGACACGACGTCGGGGCGCTTCGGCCTCGGTTCCACCGACTGGGCCGGCGCGACGTCGTGGATGAGTGACAACGCGCCGCCGGGCAACTTCCGCGTGATGTGGGTCGGCGACCCGAACATTCTTCCGGCGGACGCCAAGCGCAGCGGCAACACCGGTTTCGCGGTGACGCGCGACGGGCCCGGCGACGCGCGCGCGTTGTGGGCCGCGCCCGAATCTTCGGCCGACCGCGTGCTCGCGACTGCGATCAACGAAGCGACGACCGGCGCGACGTCGCGCCTCGGCCACCTGCTCGCGCCGGCCGGCATCCGTTACGTCGTGTTCATCACGCGCGCGGCGCCCGACGGTGGCGCGACCGGCGCGCCGCAACCCGGACTGGGCGACGCGCTCGCGCGCCAACTCGATCTCACGCTCGCACGCATCGACCCGTCCGGTGTCGTGTACCAGAACGACGCGTGGTTCGCGATGCACTCGCTCGTTCCGCCGGGCACAAAGACAGTTGCGACCAATGCAACCGATCCGCTCACCGGCGCCTCGCAGACAGATGCAACCGGAGTGCAAGGCGTTCCGTCGTCGAATGGCAAGACTGCTCCGACCGGACCGGGCACGTTGTTGTGGTCCGAGGCTGCGAACTCGAACTGGCATGCAAGCGTGCCGGGTCCGGATCCACAACGATCGAACGCGTTCAACTGGACGAACGCGTTCCAGCTCACCGGGAACGCGCCGGTGCACGTGCACTACGACGGTGGCTTCGCGCCGCTGTTACGCGATCTCGAGATCTTGCTCTGGATCGTGGCGTTGGCCGCGTGGTTCATGACGCGTCGCGCGCGCGTCATGACGCGCAAGGAACGCGCGCGCGCCGATGAACCCGAGCCCGAGCTCGAGCCCGCCATCAAGGTCGACGCGTGAAACCGCGTCGCGTGTTGTTCGTGCTCGCGTTGGTCTTGATCGTCATCGGCGCGATCGCGGCCGGCAACGCAACCGCGTCGGCACCGAGCACACCGCCGACGCCGGCGCTCGCCGCCGCCATCGATCCGGCGCACGCCGCCAGCACGGTGTGGTTCTGTCCGGGCACGCCGCCGTCGATCACGCCCGGCGACGGCCACGTGATCTTCTCCAACACGGCCGGGGCACCGGCGCAGGTCGACGTGACGGTGCTCCCCGACAAGGGGCAGCCGACGCATTCGTCGTTCTCGGTGCCGGCTGACACGGTGGTGGTCAAGCCCCGTCCGCTGATCGGCGCGCCCGGCGCGCTCACCGTCGAGACCTTTGGCGGTCGGGTTGTCGTCGAAGAAGACATCGACGGCACCGCAGGTGTCGAGTCGTCGCCGTGCGCGACTCAGGCATCGACACAATGGTTCTTCGCCGCGGGCTCGACGCCGCGCGGGATCCAGCAGTGGCTCGTGCTCGACAACCCCTACGCGTCCGACGCGCGCGTCAACGTCAAACTGCGGACGAGCGACGGCGTGCACGAACCGCAAGAACTGCAAGCGCTCGACGTTCCGCGCCGGTCTCGCATCGTCGTTCCCGTGCACACACTCGTCATCCGCGAGGACCGAGTGTCGATCGAGGTCGACGTGAGCTTGGGGCGCGTCGTCGCCGAACAAACGCTCGTGTTCACCGCCGATGCGGGCCAGACCGGCATCGCGATGACCCTCGGCGCGCCGTCGGCGTCCGACCATTGGTTGTTCGCGGGCGGGAGCACGGTCTCGGGATCAAGCGGTGTCGTCGCGATCGCCAACGTGGGCAATAGCAACGCGCAGGTCGACGTGCAGGCGGTTCCGGCGGCGGGGCAGCCGCCGATCGCGCCGACGCAGCTGATGGTCGCGCAAGACGACGTCGTGTGGGTGCAGCTCGGCGGGTGCGCGAGCGGCAGCGCGTGCGTCGCGGTACCGCCCGACCAAGCGTTCGCGCTCGACGTGCATTCCGAACAAGGCGTCGACATCGTTGCGCAGACGTTGACGCGCTACACGCAACGGACGGTTGAACTCGGCGCCACCTCGGTCATCGGCACGCCGCAGCCGGCTTCTACGTGGCTGTTTGCGCGCAGCGTCGTCGACGCCGAACGTACGACGACGCTGGCACTGTTCAACCCGCTTGCGCAGAGCGCGACCGTCAACGTCAGCCTTGTCCACGACGGCCACACCGACCAGCCGGCCGCAATGCAAAACGTCACGGTTGCGCCCGGCGCGCGTGTGACGCTCGTTGTGATCGCGCCGTCCCGCCGTCTCCCTTCCGGCGACGCCGCGATTGTCGTGACGTCGACCTCGCCGGTCGTCGCGGAACGATCGATCCTCGGCGGTACCGACGCCAGTTCGGCGCTCGGCGTACCGGCGGGATAGCCGGCGAACTCGCGATGGGCGCACGGATCGCGATCGCGGCCGCGGTGTTCGTCGTGCTGCTCGGCGTCGCGTTCTGGCTCGAACGGCGCCGGCGCGCCGACGTGCCGACGCAGTCGACGGTCAACACGCCCGAACAACTCGACCGACATGACTTCGAACGACCCGATGCACCCTGGCTCGTCGTCGTGTTCACGTCGAAGACGTGTGACTCGTGCGCGGGGTTGATGGAAAAGGCCGCGCCGCTCGCGTCCGACGATGTTGCGGTCGAGGAAGTCGAATACTTCGCCCAACGTGCGCTGCACGAGCGCTACCACATCAACGCCGCGCCCCTCACGCTCGTCGCCGACGCGCGACGGCGTCGTGCGGTCGTCGTTCGTCGGCGCGTTCAGCGCCACCGACCTCTGGAATACCGTCGCCGAACTCCGCGCCGGCTGACGATGCGTCGTTCAACCCGCCTGACGCGGGCTCAGCGACGCATCGGCTATTCGGTTGGGGTTTCCGGGCCGTAGCCGACCTTGGGGGCGATCGACTGCGGCGCGTTGTTGTCGGTTGCGTCGCCCGGCGCGGCCGGCGGGGGAAGCGGCAGATCTGCCGGTTCCTCGCTGCCGTCGGCGTGTTGAATCATCCGCGGTCCGCCGACGTTGCGGCCCATCGCCGTGTCGACGAGTTCGCCGACCCGGGCGCCTTCCACGGTTTCTTCTTCGAGTAACGCCTTGGCGACGGCGTCGAGACCGGGCCGGTACTCGGTCAGCACCTTGCGGCAGCGATCTTCTTCGTCGCGCAGGATGCGCTCGACCTCTTCGTCGATCACACGCGCGGTCTCGTCGGAGTAGTCGCGGGAGTGCATGAGGTCTTCGCCGAGGAATACCGCACCCTGCGAGCCCCACGCCATCGGCCCGATGCGGTCGGACATGCCCCACTCGCGCACCATCTTGCGCGCCAGCTCGGTGTTGCCGACGAGGTCGTTCTGGGCGCCGGTCGACTGGTGGCCGAAGATGAGCTCTTCGGCGACGCGGCCGCCGAGACGCACCACCAACGAGTCGGCGATGTACTCACGCTTGTAGATGTGCCGCTCTTCGACCGGCAGCTGGTGCGTGACACCGAGCGCCATGCCCGTCGGCAGGATCGTGACCTTGTGGAGCGGGTCGGCGTGCTCGAGCACGTACGCGCAGACCGCGTGACCGCCCTCGTGGTACGCGATGATCTCTTTTTCTTCGTCGGAGAGCGCGAGCGACTCGCGCTTCAAACCCATCAGCACGCGGTCGCGTGCGGCGTCGAAGTCTTCGCGATGAACTTCGTGCGCGCCGCGGCGCACGGCGAACAGCGCCGCTTCGTTCACGAGGTTGGCGAGATCGGCACCGCTCATGCCGGGTGTGCCGCGGCGACGACGTTGACGTCGACGTCGTCGGCGATCTTCTTGTCGCGCATGTGGACCTTGAGGATCTCGACGCGCTCGTCGAGCGTCGGCAACGGCACGAGGATCTGCCGGTCGAAACGACCCGGACGCAACAGGGCGGGGTCGAGGATGTCGGGCCGGTTCGTCGCGGCCATCATCACGATGCCTTCGGTGGCCTCGAAGCCGTCCATCTCGGCGAGCATCTGGTTGAGCGTCTGCTCCCGCTCGTCGTGACCGCCACCGAGACCGGCGCCGCGCTTGCGGCCGATGGAGTCGATCTCGTCGACGAAGATGATCGCGGGCGCCTGCTTGCGGGCGGTCTTGAACAGGTCGCGGACCCGGGCCGCACCGACCCCGACGAACATCTCCATGAAGTCGGAACCGGTGATCGAGATGAACGGCACGCCCGCTTCGCCGGCGACTGCACGCGCGATCAACGTCTTGCCGGTGCCGGGCGGACCGACGAGCAACACTCCCTTGGGAATGCGCGCGCCGATGTCCTTGAACTTGGCCGGCATACTGCAAGAAGTCGACGACTTCGGTGATCTCTTCTTTCACCGCGCCGTAACCGGCGACGTCGCCGAACGTCGTCTTCGGTTTATCGGTGTTGTAAACCTTGGCGCGCGATCTTCCGATGTTCATGACCGCGCCCATCTGTCCTTGGGCGCGGCGCGCGATGAAGAACCAGAGCGCGCCGATGAACACGAACAAGATGACCCATGGGAGTAACGCCGCGAGCCAGTCGGTGCTATGGCCCTTGTATTTGCGTTGGACGTGATGCGCGTCGAGCAGCGCCAAGTCGGAGTCGGGAAGCCTTGGCTGTTGACGGGGCCTTGCGTCGAGAACTGCGCTTTGCCGTTCGTCGTGAACGGTTTGACGTAGACGCCGGTGATCTTGCCGGTCGTCGAGTCGATGGTGACGCTCTGGACGTTGTTGTCCTTCACGTAGTTCAGGAACGTCCCGTAGTCGACGCTGTCCTGCGCGGGAGACGTGCTCGGCGTTGCTTGCCAGAACAGCACGATCGCGAGGATCAGCCCGATGATCACCCACGCGATCCAGCGCGGGCGGGACGACGACGAACGCGGTGGCGAACCCGGGCGCGGCGGACGGCCGGGCGGTTCCGGCGGGCGCCACTGATCTTCCGGGCCTGGACTCATGTGCGTCGTCTCCCAGCGCCGGATCGTTCCGGCGGATTGGCTCTGGTCGTGCATGCTACGGCGACGGCCTGCCGTTTCCGGTTCCGGGTCCGCGCCCGAGATCCGCTCCACCCGTCGATCGACCGCGAACCCCTGCTCGGTAGGGTTACCCGGTGAACAGCGGGACCGATCCGACACCACTGCCCGTGCCGACGCGGGTCACGTGGGGGATCGGCGATTTCATCTGGATCTACATCGCGGGCCTGGCCGCGTCCATCGTGCTGGGCAGCATCGGCGTGGGCCTGTCCAGTTCGGGCAACAGCGGCACGAACGAAACCACTGCACTGACGCTCGCGCTCAGCGCGATCGGGCTCTACGCAGGCTGGTTCGGCGGTCTGATCTACATCAGTCGCCGCAAGGGCCTGGGTTCGCTGTACGCGGATTTCGGTCTCACTGCAAAGGCGTCGAGGGCGTGGGGGCTTGTCGTCGGCGTGATCCTGCAGTTCGTGCTGAGTGCATTCGTCCTGCCGCTCGTCAATCTCGTGAACGGCGAGTCGCAGCAGGTCGTGAACGACTTGAAGAACGCGTCGGGCGCCAAGCTGGTCATTCTGGTGATCGTCGCCGGCTTCGTCGGCGCCGGTCGCCGAAGAAACGTTGTTCCGAGGCTTGTTGTTGCGAGCGTTGCGGCGTCGCTATTCGGTCGAGGTCGCGATCGTCGTTTCCGCGCTCGTGTTCGCGGGCGCGCACTTGCTCGGCGACGCGAGCCTGGGCGTCGTCGCGATCTTTCCGGCGTTGGCGGTGCTCGGCGTGATCAACGGGATCGCGGCGGTCTACACGGGCGATCTCTCGCTCTCGATCCCAATCCATATGGGCTTCAATCTCGTCACCCTCGCCCTCAACGCTTCCCTCCACCATTAGCGGGGCGTCGTAGATGTGCGCTCTGCGCGCACGAGCGACGCTCCACGCCCTGACGGAGTGGCCGAAGTCACGGGCGGGTGCCTTCAGGACGGCCGTCGGAGTGCCGAGGTACACCATTGGCGTGAGTGTCAGGGAGGCACGGAATGCTTGCTTGCACAGGATGTGCGAAGGCCATGCTCATCACCATTCACATGCGGGTTGCGGGGCGCGAAATCACGTTCCGCCGCTGTTCCAAGTGTGAAGCGAACACCTGGCAGGACGACGCGGGCGTCCTCTCCTTGGGAGAGGTCCTCGAGTTGGCCCGGGCCGGGCGCTGAACCCGCTTCGCCGCGGCCAACCCGTTCGAAACAGGGCGAATCCGGATGGGCTCGCCCGTCTGGCATCCTGGTAGACGGTGGCTGCGACGACGACGACCGCCTCTGAGGCGGGTCCGGAAGAGATGAAGACCGCTCCCGCGCCGCCGGAGACCGAAGTCGCGCGCAACCCGCTCGACGAGGACGACCAGCCGCGCGCCCTTTGGGAGCGCGCCATCGGCTGGGCGATCGTTGCCCTCGCCACGTGGCTCGTGTTCTGCGTCCTCGACGCGAACCACGACTGGGGCCTGCACGTGAAGCTCGCGCACGGCTTCATCCCCACGGGCATCCACTTCTCGCATTTCCGCTTCGGCGACATCTTTGCGAACACCACCACCAACGGCGGCGACATGGGCGCGCACGTCTGGTGGCCGTGGTTCCTCGAGCACAACTGGTTCCCGAAGCTGCGGCTCTCGGGATGGGCGCCCGACTGGTACGCCGGCTTCCCAGTCGGCGAGTACTACTTCCCGCTGCCGGCCGTCGCCGTTGCCCTCATCGACCACATCCCCTTCGTTCCGTACAACGTCGCCTTCAAGCTCGTGACGATCAGCGGGCCGATCATGCTGCCGGCCGCGGCCTACTACTTCGCCCGCGGCATCAAAGCGCCGTGGCCGGCGCCGCCCGCGTTCGCGCTCGCCGCCCTCGGGATGTTGATGCAGACGCGCACCGACTGGCAGATCTACGGCGGCAACATCGCCTCGACGCTGGCCGGCGAGTTCTCGTTCACGATCGCGCTCGCATTCGCGCTGTTCGGCCTCGGCGCGCTCGCGCAAACCCTCGATACCGGGAAACGAAGATGGCTGCCGGCCGTTTTGATCGCGGCGGCGATCATGTCGCACATCGTCGTGGCGATCTTCATCGCGATCGCGGCGACGCTGCTCTGGTTGACCCGGCGCCCGCAGCGCACGTATCCGCTCGCGTTCGCGATCGGTGGCACTGCGCTCGCGCTGACGGCCGTTTGGCTGCTGCCGCTCGAAGCGAACTCCGCGTACACGCAGAGCATGCGTTACACGAAGGCGGTTCCGAGGCCGGGTTGGAAGCTCTGGTCGTGGATTCCCGCGCCGGGTTTCCTGCGCCGGTTCGTCAACAACTTCGTGAGTGCGCTCGGTCGCCCGATCGACCCGAGCACGCACAAGCACGTCATGAACCCCTTGTGGCTGCCGTGGTGGATCTGGGCGCTGGCGGGAGTCGCGATCGTCGCGGCCGGTTGGTATCGCCGGCGTTCGACGTTGGTGTTGCTCGTCGTCGCACTCGTGATGGGTGCGCTGTTCATCGTGTGGCCGCAAGACTCCGCGGTCTGGAACACGCGGTTCCTGCCGTTCTGGTTGTTCACGTGGGGCTTGCTCGCGGCGATGGGCGCGACCGAGATCATCCGGCTCGCGACCACGCTCGTGCGATGGGCGTATTCGTGGATCAGAGACGGTGATCTGCAAGACGCGCGCGCCCGCGCGTGGGCGGAAATCGCGACCTCGGAAGCCGACACGTTCGACGCCGACGTCAAGAAGGACGCGGCGTGGGCGCTGGCCGAACGGCGCTTCGACCAAAACCCGGAGGGTTGGGAACCGCCCGAACATCTCTCGCCCGACGCGATCAAGAAGCGCGCCCGCCGTTTCGGCACCTACGTGATGGCGTTTTTCGTGATCGTCGCGCGGCATCTTCGCGTTGAACCGCGCGTGGGACGCGCGCGAACGGCAACCCCGCGATCGCGATCACGGGCTGGGCCGCATGGAACTACTCCGGCTACGAGAAGAAGCCGGTGTGGCCGCAGTACGACGCGATCATGACCGGCATGGGTCAGCTCGCCGACACGAACGGCGACGGCCGGGCGCTGTGGGAACCGTCGTCGGGCAACCCCGACGCGATCAACAGCTACGGCACGAGCCTCGCGCTCGAACTCTTGCCGATGTTCACACACGGCAAGATCGACTCGATGGAAGGCATCTACTTCGAGTCGTCGGCCACGACCTCGTATCACTTCATCACCGTCAGCGAATGCGCCGAACACCCGTCGAACCCGGTGCGCGGCCTCGTTTACGGAACACCCGAGAACGACTTCGACTTGTGCACGAAGCACTTGCAGATGCTCGGCGTGCGTTACCTGATGTTGTGGACGCCAGAGGCGGAAGCCAAGGCCGACAAGAGTCCCGACCTCACGTTGGTGAAGACGATCCCGGGTGCAGTGCCGGGAACGTCGCTCAACGGATGGAAGGTGTACCAAGTCGCGAACAGCGATCTCGTCGTCGGCATGAACGCGCAGCCGTTCGTCGTGACGAACACGAAGGGCGGCACGTACTCGCAATGCTGGGGGCAGCCCAACCCTGACCCGTCGACGCCGGAACCGAAGCTCGGCGGATGGGAGTGCACCGCAGCACCGTGGTGGACGAATCGGCAGGCGCTCAACACGCCGTACGCGCAGACCGGCCCGAAGGACTGGCCGCGTGTGAAGGCATCCGACCTCACGACCGCGAAGGCGCAGCCGATCGCCGACCCGCCCGTCGTCAGCAACGTGAAGACGACCGTCGACAAGATCTCGTTCGACGTGTCCGAGGTCGGCAAGCCGGTCGAGATCAAAGAGTCGTACTTCCCCAATTGGCAAGTGAAGGGGGCCAAGGGTCCGTACCGGCTCGCACCGAACATGATGGTCGTCGTTCCGACGTCGAACCACGTCGAGTTGACCTACGGACTCACGACAACCGACTGGCTGGGTCGCATCCTCACGGTGCTCGGCCTCGTGGGTCTGGTACTCCTCGGTTTGTGGGCCGGCGGGAAGCGGTTCGCGGCGGGCTCGCCGAAGCCGAAGGACGACGACTCGAACGACGACGACACCGGCGGCCTCGTTCCCAACGGGTACACCGACGGCGACGGCCACGATGGCGCGGCCGACGACGACGCCGAGGACGAACCACCCCCACAGGAGCGCGAGCCGGAGCCGGCGCTACCATGACCGGTCCCCCCGGTTTCTGAGTTTCTCCGGAAGCCCCTCGCAGGAGCGGTGCCCGTGCCTTCCGACGCGCTCGACGCCATCTTCAAGGCTTACGACATACGCGGCGTCTATCCCGCCGAGATCGACGAGACCCTCGCGCGCCGCATCGGCAACGCGTTCGCCCACTACACGGGCGCGCAGCAGGTTGTCGTCGGGCGCGACATGCGTCCGTCGTCCGAGCCGCTCGCGACCGCGTTCATCGAAGGCGCGACCGTGGCCGGCGCCGACGTCACCGACATCGGCCTGTGCTCGACCGACGTCGTGTACTACGCGTCGGGTCGGCTCGACGCGCCGGGCGCGATGTTCACGGCGAGCCACAATCCCGCGCAATACAACGGCATCAAGCTGTGCCGTTCGGGTGCGGCACCCGTTGGCGAGTCCACGGGCCTGAAACAAATCAAGGAGCTCGTCGTCGTCGGGGGTCACGTCGCGGGGCGAGTCGCCCGGCAAGGTCGAAACCCGCGACATGCTCGACGAGTTCGGTGCGCACGTGCGGTCGTTCATCGACCCGTCGGTGCTGACGCCGAAAAAGGTCGTCGCCGACACGGCCAACGGTATGGGCGGTCTCGTCGTGCCGAAGGTGTTCGACGGGTTGCCGTTCTCGCTGAGCGTCCTCTTCGGAGAGCTCGACGGGACGTTCCCGAACCACCCGGCCGATCCGATCCAGACCGAGAACTTGAAGGACTTGCAGCGCGCGGTCGTCGACGCGGGCGCCGACGTTGGTCTCGCGTTCGACGGCGACGCCGACCGCGTGTTCCTCGTCGACGACAAGGGCGTGCCGATCAGCGGCTCGACCACGACCGCGATCGTCGCCGCCGGCATTCTCGACCGCCACCCCGGTGAGACCATCGTCTACAACCTCATTTGTTCGCACGCCGTTCCCGAGATCATTCGTGAACACGGTGGCACGCCGGTGCGCACGCGCGTCGGCCATTCGTTCATCAAGCAAGTGATGGCCGAGACCAACGCGATCTTCGGCGGCGAACACTCCGCGCACTACTACTTCCGCGACAACTGGCGCGCCGACTCCGGTTCGATCGCAGCACTGTCAGTCCTCGAGCAGTTGTGCCGGGCCGATGTCCCGCTGTCCGAACTGCGCAAGCCGTTCGACCGTTACGTGGCAAGCGGTGAGATCAACTCGCCCGTCCCTGATCCGGCCGCGGTGATCGAGCGTGTCGCCGCCGAGTACGCGTCGTGCACGCAAGATCGCCTCGACGGCCTGACCGTCGAGTGTGGCGATTGGTGGTTCAACTTGCGGCCGAGCAACACCGAACCGTTGCTGCGACTCAACCTCGAGGCGCCCGACGCCGCCTCGTGCGAGACGCACACGGCCGAAGTGCTCGGACTGGTCCGCGGCTAAGGGTGACCAGGTAGCCTCTCGCGTTATGGCGCTCGACCCGAAGCTGCTCGAAATTCTTGCGTGCCCCGAAGACAAGGGACCGCTGCTGTATTTCGCCGACGAGCAGACGCTCTACAACCCGCGCCTGAAGCGCCGCTACCGGGTTCTCGACGGCGATATCCCGGATCTGTTGATCGACGATGCCGAAACCGTCGACGCTTCGGAAGACGCGCGTCTGACGAAGAAGGCCGAGACCGAGGGCGTGAAGCCCACGTTCGACAGTTGACGGACTCGCTCAACTTCCTGGACGCGGTCCGGGGGTTGCCCGAACAGCTCGCGGCTGCGCACGAGGCGGCAGGAGAGATCCACAAGGATCGATTCCCGCGCGGCGACGACGTCATGAACATCGTCGTGATGGGCATGGGGGGCTCGGGGATTTCGGGCGACGTGGTCGCGGCTGCGTTCAACGACGAGTTGCCGGTTCCCATCAACGTGTTGAAGCAGATCCGCACGCCCGCGTACGTCGGGCCGCAGACGCTCGCGTTCGCGGTCTCGTATTCGGGCGACACTGAAGAGACGGTCTCGATGGCGACGAGCGCCGTCGAGAAGGGCGCGCGCTTGGTCGCGATCTCGCGCGGTGGGGCGTTGCAGAAGCTCGCGAATGACTCGGGCGCGTTGCATATTCCGTGTCCCGAGGGCTTCTTGCCGCGGGCTGCGATCGGCGCATTGGTCGCACCGTTGCTCGTCGCGCTGTACCGCTGCGATCTTGCACCGGGCGCGCACGCGAGCTTGATGCAAGCGCAAGCGCAGCTCGCGCGCCGTCGCGACAAGTGCCAATCATCGGTTGAAGGCGATGCCAACCCCGCTCGCGAGTTGGCGCGCAAGATTGGCCGCACGATCCCGATCGTCTACGGCGGCGGCGCGCTCGGCGGGGTTGCCGCGTACCGCTGGAAGTGCGACGTCAACGAGAACGCCAAGGCCCCCGCGTACTGGGCTCAGTATCCCGAGCTCGACCACAACGAGATCTGCGGATGGGGCCAGCACGGTGATGTCACGCGCCAGTTGATGACCCTCATCGAGTTGCGGCACGGCTTCGAACACAAGCGCTTGTCGCCGCTGTTCGACATCACCCGCGAGATCGTCGACGAGTGCGTCTACCAAGTGCTCTCCGTCGAGGCCGAAGGTGAGAGCCGGCTCGCGCAATTGCTCGACCTCATGTACATGGGCGATTGGGTGAGCTGCTATCTCGCGCTGCAAAACGACGTCGACCCCGGGCCGATCGACGCGATCTTCGCGTTGAAGTCCCGACTCGCCCAGGTCCAGTGAGCGAAGACCTCGGGAAGCTGCTTGCGCGCGTCGCCGAAATCATCGGCGAAGACCGCGCCGACTTCGAAGACGCACGCGTCGCGCCCGACGTCACGGTCGAACAAGTGCGCGGACTGCTCGACGGACCGCTTCCCGAATCGGGGAGCGACGACGAGATCGTCATCGACGAGTTCGTCGCGGCGGCCCGCCAAGCGCTGGTGGCCAGCCCGGGGCCGCGTTACTTCGGTTTTGTGATCGGCGGTTCGATGCCGGCTGCGCTCGCGGCCGACTGGCTCGTGAGCGGCTGGGACAACAACGGCGGGCTGTATGCGTGCTCGCCGGTCGCGTCGGTCGCAGAAGAGACCGCCGGACGCTGGCTCGTCGAGCTGTTCGGCTTGCCCGCGGCCACGACCGTCGGGTTCCCGACCGGCGGCATGATGGCGAACTTCAGTGGGTTGGCCGCCGCCCGCCACCGCGTGTTGGCCCGGGCGGGCTGGGACGTCGAAGCCAAGGGTTTGCAGGGCGCGCCCCTCGTGCGCATCATCGTCGGCGCGGAACGCCACGCCACGATCGACATCGCACTGCGTTATCTGGGTTTCGGCGCGGCATCGGTCGAGATCGTTCCGGCCGACGCGCAGGGTCGCATGCGCGCCGAATGCCTGCCCGACGTCCTCGCGGCGGGTTCGGCGGCGCCGACGATCATCTGTGCCCAAGCCGGCAACGTGAACACGGGCGCGTTCGACGACTTCGATGCGATCTGT
Source organism: uncultured Actinomycetes bacterium (assembly GCA_963841195.1). Lineage (GTDB taxonomy): Bacteria > Actinomycetota > Acidimicrobiia > IMCC26256 > PALSA-610 > CAWJBX01. Next base: position 212,621 of record CAWJBX010000016.1, read on the forward strand.
GACGCGGCGGCCGCGCACGACGCGTGGGTGCACGTCGACGGTGCGTTCGGCATGTGGGCCGCGGTCGCGCCGTCGTTGCGGCCATTGGTGCGCGGTTTGGCGCGCGCCGACTCGTGGGCCACCGACGCGCACAAGTGGTTGAACGTTCCCTACGACTGCGGCGTCGTGCTCGTTGCCGATCCCGGCGCGCACCGCGGCGCGCTTTCGGCGGAAGCCAGCTACCTCATGCAAGGGGGCGCGGGCGCACCGCTCGATCCCTTCGAGCTGGTTCCGGAGTTCTCGCGGCGGGCGCGTGGCGTTACGGCCTATGCCGCGATCCGGGCGTTGGGCCGGGAAGGCGTTGCGGATTTGGTCGAACGCTGTTGTGCGCACGCCCGCCGGTTTGCGACCCAGCTCGACGAGGTCGACGGCGTCGAAGTGTTGAACGACGTCGTGTTGAACCAAGTGCTCGTGCGGTTCGGTGACGACGACGACGTGACGCGGCGCGTGATCGACGCCGTGCAACGCGACGGCACGTGTTGGATGAGCGGGACGGTGTGGCACGGTCGCGCCGCTATGCGCATCTCGGTGTCGAACTGGTCAACCACGACCCTCGACGTCGACCGCTCCGTCGACGCGATCGTCCGCTGCTTCTCGCAGGAGCGTCGCTAGCTATCGCCTGGCGAGAGTCAGCGACGCACCGAGAAGTTGAAGACGTCGGGGCGGGAGTAGTGGCCGACCGGGTCGAACTGACGGCGCGCTTTGCGCGCGGTGTCGCCGTCGACCTCGGCGTAGAGGATCGTTTCCTGCTCGCTCACCGGACCGGCCAGCACCTTGCCGTACGGTGCGACGATGATCGTGTTGCCGCGCGACATCCAGTCGTCGTCGCCGCCGTAGATCTCGTCTCGACCGGGAAGTCCCGCGGGCACGTCGCTGCCGCGTAGGCACGGCGTGACGCCGACGACATAGCACCCGCCTTCTTTCGCGATGTGCTGCATCGAGATTGGCCACACCTCGGAGTTGTCCCACGTGGGTGAGATCAGAATGTCGACGTGCTGCTCGTACATCGCCACCCGCGCGAGCGGCATGTAGTTCTCCCAGCACAACAGACCGCCGACGCGTCCGAACGGCGTGTCGAAGGACAGCAGTGTCGAGCCGTCGCCCATGCCCCACACGAGGCGCTCGCCGCCCGTCGCGACGAGCTTGCGGTGCTTGCCGATGAATGCGCCGTCGGGTGCGAAGTAGAGAATGGTGTTGTAGATGGTCCCGCCGTCGCGCTCGTTGACTGGAATCGCGAGGTACGTGTTGTGTTCGCGAGCGATCGCGGCCAGCGCGTCGCATGCGGGCCCGGGCACGTCGACGCAGTTGTCGAACCAGCGGTCGTACCATTCGCGGTCGTCCCACGGTTTCGTCCGCCAGACCCAATCGGGATAGGTCGGAACGAATCCCTCGGGAAACGCGACAAGTTGCGCGCCTTCGCCTGCAGCTTCTTTCGTGAGCCGCCCGACCTTCTCGATGGTCGCGTCGCGATCGAGGAACACGGGCGCAGCCTGCACCGCCGCGATTTTCGTCATGGCGCAGACGATCGCGCCCGGTCCCGCTAACATCAAGAGCTGGTCGGGGTTCCGCCTGTTACCCGGTGATCCGGGCCGACCTCCGTCGATAGCGTTTGGCGCGCGCGTCTCGCGAGCGTCTCATCCGGAGGTCACAACATGACGACGACTGCAACACCTCAATCCGGCACGAGCGATTTCAAAGTTGCCGATCTCTCGTTGGCCGACTGGGGCCGCAAAGAGATCGAGCTCGCCGAAGTCGAGATGCCGGGCTTGATGGCGTGCCGCACCGAGTACGGCCCGAACCAGCCGCTCAAGGGCGCGCGGATCATGGGTTCGTTGCACATGACGATCCAGACCGCGGTGCTGATCGAGACGCTGGTCGCGCTCGGCGCCGAAGTGCGCTGGGCGAGCTGCAACATCTTCTCGACGCAGGATCACGCGGCTGCCGCGATCGCGGCCGCGGGCATTCCGGTGTTCGCGTGGAAAGGCGAAACGCTCGAGGAGTACTGGTGGTGCACCGAGCAAGCGCTGAAGTGGCCCGACGGTAAGGGCCCGAACATGATTCTCGACGATGGTGGTGACGCGACCCTGCTCGTGCACAAGGGCGTCGAGTACGAAAACGACGGCAAGGTTCCCGACCCGTCGACCGCCGACAACGAAGAGTTCGCTGTCATCCTCGGCCTGCTCACGCGCGTGCTCGAAGAAGACCCGCAGCGCTGGCACAACCTCGCGGCCGCAATCAAAGGCGTGACCGAAGAAACGACCACGGGTGTGCACCGTCTCTACCAGATGACGAACGACGGAACGTTGCTGTTCCCCGCGATCAACGTCAACGACTCGGTGACGAAGTCGAAGTTCGACAACATCTACGGCTGCCGCCACTCGCTGATCGACGGCATCAACCGCGCGACCGACGTGATGATCGCGGGCAAGGTCGCCGTGATCTGTGGTTACGGCGACGTCGGCAAGGGCTGCGCGCAGTCACTGCGCGGCCAGGGCGCGCGCGTCGTCGTCACCGAGATCGACCCGATCTGCGCGTTGCAGGCGGCGATGGAGGGCTACCAAGTCACCACGCTCGACGACGTCGTCGAAACCGCCGACGTCTTCGTCACGTGCACGGGCAACGCCGGTGTGATCTCGGCCGCGCAGATGGCACGCATGAAGCACAACGCGATTGTCGGCAATATCGGGCACTTCGACAGCGAGATCGACATGGCCGGCCTCGCCAAGCTGCCGGGCGTGACGCGGCGCAACGTGAAGCCGCAAGTCGACGAGTGGGTCTTCGCCGATGGCCACGCGATCATCGTGCTCGCCGAAGGCCGGCTGCTGAACCTCGGTTGCGCGACCGGTCACCCGAGCTTCGTGATGTCGAACAGCTTCACGAACCAGGTCATCGCGCAGGTCGAGTTGTTTACGCACACCGACTTCTACGAGCGGCGCGTCTACGTGCTGCCCAAGCACCTCGACGAGAAGGTGGCGCGCCTGCACCTCGACAAGCTGGGTGTGAAGCTCACCGAGCTCACGACGCAGCAGGCCGAGTACATCGGCGTGCCGGTCGAGGGTCCGTACAAACCCGACCACTACCGCTACTAAAAATCTCTCGACAATCTCTCGACAATCTCTCGACGTTGCGTCCCAGAGGCGTCTGACAGACGTCTGAGGGACGCAACGTTGGGGTGGGGGAACGTAGGCTGCGGCCCGTGCAGGACCTGAACGGCAAAGTCGCAGTGGTGACCGGCGGCGCGAGCGGCATCGGTTTGAGCATGGCGCGTCAGTTTCTCGGCGCCGGGATGAAGGTGATGATCGGCGACGTCGAAGTCGACGCGCTCGAACGCGCCGTTGCCGAGCTCAAAGCCGATGGTGGCGAAGTCGAGGGAACGGTCGTCGACGTGACCGACCCCGGACAGATGGAGTCGTTCGCCAAGGCCGTCGTCGCCCGGTTCGGTGGTGTCCACGTCGTGTGCTTGAACGCCGGTGTGGGCGGCGGTGGTCTCTCGTGGGAGGCGCCGCTTTCGACGTGGGAGTGGGTGATCGGCGTCAACATGTGGGGCGTCATTCACGGCATCCGTGCGTTCGTGCCGTTGCTCATCGAGCAGGGTGAAGGGCACGTCGTGAATACCGCGTCGCTCGCGGGGCTCGTCGCGTCGCCCTTCATGGGCCCGTACAACGCGAGCAAGCACGCAGTCGTCGCGATCTCCGAAACGCTGTACCACGAGCTCGCGATGAGCGCGCCCGGTGTGCACGTGTCGGTGCTCTGCCCCGGTTGGGTCAAGACGAACATCGCCGACAGTTCGCGCAATCGCCCGGCGCACTTGCAGACCGACAACGCGGTAGACGCCGCGGCCGGCGGCATCCTGCGCGGGTTCCTCGAGAACGGTATGGAACCCGACGATGTCGCGGCCCAGGTGCTCGACGCCGTCCAGCACGACAAGTTCTGGATCCTGACGCACGACCAGGCCGAGGATTACTGGGTCGAGGCCGTGAACCGCCGGCTCCGTTCGATCGAATCTCGCGAGAACCCGCGTCTTGGTCTCGGCTGAACCGATCCCGCCGACCATCGAATGGCGGCGGGGCGCGGTGCGTGTGATCGACCAGCGCGCGCTGCCGCAACGCCTGCGGTTTCTCAATTGCCGAACGGTCGACCAGCTTTGCGATGCAATCCGCACGCTCGCGGTACGCGGCGCGCCCGCGCTCGGCGCCGCCGGTGCATACGGAGTCGCGCTCGCGGCCGCGACGATGCCGCGCAAGCCGCAGGTGCGCGCGGCGGCCCGCAAGATCGCGAAGTCGCGCCCGACCGCAGTGAATCTCGCATGGGGCGTCGAACGCGCGCTCGCGGCTTTCGAGGAAGGTGGTGCCGAGGCTGCGCGGGCGTGCGCACTCGAGATTGCAGCCGACGACCTTGTTCGCAATCGCGCCATCGGATCGTTCGGTGCGGCGCTCATTCCGGTGAACGGGCGCGTGCTCACACACTGCAACACCGGTTCGCTCGCGGCCGTCGGTTACGGCACCGCGCTCGGCGTGATCCGTGCCGCGGCCGAACAGCGTCGCAAACCGCATGTGCTGGCGGGCGAGACCCGACCGCTGCTCCAAGGCGCGCGGCTCACCATGTGGGAGCTCGAGCGGCTCCGGATTCCCGCCACGTTGATCCCCGACGGTGCGGCCGCGTCCTTGATGGCGCGCGGTGAGGTCGACGTCGTCATCGTCGGTGCCGACCGCGTCGCCGCGAACGGCGACGTCGCGAACAAGGTCGGCACGTATTCGGTCGCGCTGGCGGCGCGTCACCATCAGATCCCGTTCTACGTCGCCTTGCCGACGACGACGATCGATCTTTCGACCGCGAGCGGCGCACTGATCCCGATCGAAGAGCGCGCCGCCGACGAAGTCACACACTTCGGCGGTGTTGCCGTTGCGCCGCCCGGCGCGCGCGTCCGTAATCCTGCCTTCGACGTCACACCTGCTCGCCTGGTGACGGCGATCATCACTGAGACGGGCGTCGTCCGGCCTCCGTATCGGCGTTCGTTGCCCGCGGCCGTACGGCGCGGTCACGCGACTATTTCGCGGTGATGATGCCTTGTTGGCGGAGAATCGCTTCGACGCGCGGTGACAACACTCGGGCGTAGGTCGCAGTGATGTGGTCGGTGTCGCGCCAGACGATGATGTCGTCGATGATTTCCGCGCAGTTCGAACGGTTCGGGCACACCAGTGCGTCGAGATCAACCGATTTCACCGACGGGTCGGTCGCAGCGGTGCGTCGGAAGAATTGTTCGAGCGGAGAAGGCGCTGTGCTTGCACTGAATCCGCACTTGCTCGCCGCCTCGCCGTTCGACAGGCAGTTGAGCGGATCGACACCGGTCGGCGGGCTGGGGACCGGTTCGACGAACACGATCTGTCGATGCGGTGCTTGCAACTCACGAAGGCTCGACGAAGTGATGTCGATGAGGCTTGATTCGAAGTCGGAATCGTCGATGCCGATGGCGCCGTCCCGGCCGGGGATCTCGAGCTGGTTCGGGCTGGTCGGGTCGTCGTAGCCATGTTGGGCGAGGAAGATGATGTCGGGATGCAGTTCGGGAACGACGCGCTTGTAGAAGTCGTCCTGGTGGCGCGAACAGTCGGTCGCGATCTTGTTCGACGTCGCGAAGTTCAGTCCGTGCTGCCACGGACAGCCTTGCAGCGCCGCGACTGAGAACGTCAGGTTGTCGCGCTGGGCGATCGCGGTGAAGGCTGGTATCCACATGCGCGCCACGCTGTCGCCCATGAGAACAATGCTCGGACCCGAACCGTGGACGATCGTGCACTTGGTGACCGACTTCCCCATGCAGTCGGGGATATTCGGGATGTCGTTCTTCGCGACGCGCCAGTTCAACAACGTCGTCGCGCCCGAAGTGGATGCATTCGCGACCGCGACTGATCCGCTGCCGGTGTTGAGGATCGCGGGCATGACGAAGAGGCCCAACAGGATGCTCGTCGTGAATCCGATGACGACGACGGGCCCGCGGAAGCGATCGAGCTTCGGTGTGACGCGAATCGGGGTCTCGAGAATCTTGAAGCTCAATGCCGCGAGCGCAGTCGCCGCGATCGCGTCGATGACGAACAGCCGCACCGGCGAGAGGCTGTGGTTGTAGGTGATGAAGATGATGAGCGGCCAATGCCACAGGTATATGCCGTACGAGATCTTCCCGAGATAGGTCATCGGGCCGCTCGAGAGCGCGCGCTTCAACCGGCCTCCGGTTGCGTTTTCGAGCGCGACGATCAGAACGCACACGAGCACCGCGACGTACACCCCACGGGTGATCGGCCCGACGCTGATCCACTTGGTCGCGACGAGCACGACGAGCGCAAACGCGAGCGCGGCGATCGCGGCTGCGTAGCGGGTGACGCGCTTCGAGAGATGAAGCAACTGCGGGGTCAGTGCAATCGCGGCGCCGGCGAGCAGCTGGTACGCCCGCATTTCGGTGCCGTAGTACGCGAGATCGAGGTTCGTCGACGCGACATGAAGCGCGAGAACTGCGGACGCAATGCCGAGCACCACGACGGTCCCGCGCAGAATCCACCACCGCCAACGGCTGTTGCGCGTGAGGGCGAAGAGCCCGCCCATGACCAGCGGCCAGACGATGTAGAACTGCTCTTCGACCGCGAGCGACCAGAAATGCAGTACCGGACTGCTGTTGACGTTCGCGGCGAAGTAGTCGGTCGACTGCCGGATGAAATACCAGTTCGCGACGTACAGGAACGCGGCGCGAAAACCTCCGAGCGCATCCTGGACTTGGCTCGGCGTCGCGATCGCTCGGTACACGAGCGCGGTGACCAACAGCGTGACGGCGGCCGCGGGCAAGATGCGCCGGACTCGGCGCGCGTAGAACCGCTTCTTGTCGACGCTTCCGCGCTGCTTGAGATCGCGTACCAAGACGCTCGTGACGAGGAATCCCGACAACACGAAGAACAAGTCGACGCCGATGAAGCCGCCGCGGAAGATGCCGAGTCCCGAGTGGAACGCGACCACGAGGAACACCGCGATCGTGCGCAAGCCGTCGAGATGGGGCCGGTACCGAAGGTGGTCCTGTGGCGCGCGCGGCTGCGGCTCTGTCTCCGTTGCGCGCGCTTGCGCCTCTAAGGAAGTCACGTTCTCCTTCCACCACCCGGCCGCTGCGAGAGCTAACCCGCACGAGGCAGTTCTGTGCAACGGGCTTTGCGCGTTGATCGCGCCGGAACGTGACAGTTGGGGAACCGTCTCCAATCCGCGGCATAGCGGCGTAGTTGTCGCACCCGTTTCGTAATGTCGGCTTATGTCCGGCGCTCTGCTCGACGCGATCGTTGGTGCGCTCGTTCCCAGCCGTTGTGCGGGTTGCCGCACACGAGGCTGCGCCCTGTGCGACGAGTGCGCGGCTCGCCTGCGGCCGCCACCACTGGCACCGCCGCCGCCTCCGATCGCATGGTGGGCAGCGTGCGTTGCGTACGAGGGCGTCGCGCGCGAGATCGTCGCACGCGCGAAGTATCGCAACGAACGAGCCGCGTTACGCGTGCTCGCACGCGGACTTCCCGCGGCTTTGGCACGCGCGCCGGATGCGATCGACCTCGTGACCTTCGCGCCCGCGAGCCGGGCGCGTTACGCGCGCTTTGGTGTCGACCACGGTGCATTCATCGCGCGCATTACCGCGCGTGCGCTCGGTGTGCCGTTGCGCCCGTTGCTCGCGCGCCGGCCCGGCGATGGCGAGCAAACCGGGCGCGACGCCGCGCAGCGTCGGCACGGGCCTCGCCTGTATGCGAGCGCTCGCGTTCCCGGCCTGTCAATCCTGCTCGTCGACGACGTGGCCACGACCGGTGGCACGTTGGCGGCCGGAGCGCGGGTGCTGCTGGCGAACGGCGCGCGCAACGTGTTCGCAGCAACGATCGCCCGCACACCGCGGCCGGGTGGAACTCATCCCATCGGCGCCTATACTTCGGGGTCCAACGTGCGTTGACACACAACGAGCGGAGTATGCATGGACGTTTTCGTGGTCGGCATACACACCGATGTTGATGCCGCGTTACGAACACTCACGAGCGAAAAGCTCGATCGTCTTGCAAAGTTCGCGTCCGACGTTCGGCGCGTCGACGTCGACTACGGCGAACATCCCACGCGCAAGGCCGGCGATTCGCATACCTGCGAGATCCTCGTGCACGTCAATCACCATCTCGTGAAGGGCACCGCAGCAGCGGTCGACCATCCGTCGGCGCTCGACATCGCGCTCGACAAAGTCGAGCACCAGATGCGCAAGCTGCACGAGCGCCGCGTCCGCCGTCGCAACGGCAGCCGCGCTCGGAACGGCGCGCGTGCCGAACAGAACGGCAGTGTGTCCGACCTCCCGGATCTCGACGCCGACGAAGAAACCGAAGTGCTCGTCGTCAAGACCAAGCAGTTTGAAGTCAAACCGATGGCGACCGAGGAAGCCGCGCTCCAGATGCAGCTGCTCGGCCACGACTTCTTCGTTTTCCGCAGCACGGCCAACGGCCGCGCTGCGGTGCTTTACAAGCGGCGCGACGGCGCGCTCGGCCTGATCGAGGTCACCGGCTAGCTCGTGGTCAACCTCGCGCCCGGCGACGACGCGCCGATCAGAGTCATGCTCGTCGACGACCACGAGCTTTTTCGCCGCGGTCTCGACCTCGTGTTGCGTGACGAAACCGACCTCGAGATCGTCGGCGAGGCGGCTGACGGTCTCGCGGCCATCGAACGAGCCGCCGAACTTCAGCCCGACGTCGTGATGATGGACGTCCGGCTTCCTGGCATCAGCGGCATCGAAGCCACCCGGCGGATTCGCAATGCGCAGCCCGCGACGAAGGTCGTGATGCTGACCGTCTCCGACGACGAAGAGGATCTCTTCGGCGCCATTCGCGCCGGTGCGAGCGGCTACCTGCTGAAGGAAGTCTCGATCGACGAGGTCGCAAACGCGATCCGTGCCGTCGTACGAGGGCAGGCACTGGTGACGCCGTCGATGGCGACCAAGCTGTTCAGCGAGTTCAACGTGTTGTCACGCCGGGTCGACGCCCAGCACGGCACTGCACCGCGCCTCACCGATCGCGAAGTCGAAGTGCTGCGGCTCGTTGCGAAAGGCATGTCGAACAAAGAGATCGCGACTGAGCTCGTGATCGCCGAGAACACGGTCAAGAACCACGTCCGCAACATCTTGGAGAAGTTGCAGATGCGCTCGCGGATGGAAGCGGCGATGTACGCGGTGCGGGAAAAACTCGTCGACGCGACGTAAAAGGGGGTTGGACTGCCGCGCCGACGAGTTTTACCGCCTAGATCAACACCGTGGACGGATTCGCGGGGTCGACCTTGACCGAGATCGTCGAGCCGGGTGCGACGAGTCCCAACTGTGCGTTCGGGATCATCTGACGAACCGTCACGGGGTACGGCGCGCCACCAGTCGAACGAGTCACCAACAGGTCCACCTCGACGATCGGTTGCATGTTGATCTGCGAACCGGTGTCACGGGACGCGAGCACCTGCGCCGTTGCAGCTTCTCCCGTCGTTGCGAGGGTGGTCGCCGCGGTCTGCTGCGCCATCATCGCTTGTGCTTCCTGCATACGGGCCATGCCGTCGGCCATCGTGGCCTTGGCGTCGAAGTTGTTCGACGCCTCCTTGCCCATCTTGCGCAGCTCGTTGACGTCCTTGAAGAAGCCCATTACTTCCCCTCCCGCTCCCTGCGGCTCGGCCGGGCGGCCCCGCGTCTCTTGTGAGGCGTTTCCGCCTCGCCTCCGGTGCGCTGCCCACCCATTAGAGACTCACTGCCTGCTGGTACAGGTTCCCGTACTGCACCGACAGCGCCATGTTGTTCTTCATGCGGACGTTCCAGCCGTCGTAGGCCTCTTGCCACGCCGTTGCCGGGAAGCCCTGCGACTGCACGAAGGCCTCGATGCCCGCCTGGTCGAGCTGCTTGGCGCCGACGGTCTTCGCCCACTGCGCGTAGGTCTCGAGCGAGACGCCGGCGATCGGCTCCAACTCGGCGGCGGTGACCACGCCCGGGGCACCCACCATCGGGTTGGCGGCCTGGACGGCGGCGAGCTGTTGGGCTTGGGCACCGAGTGCTTGGCCCTGACGGATCATCTCCGGCGCGGCGTGCACCGTGTCTTTCATGTTCTTCAGGTCCTTGAACAGGCCCATTTCGATCGTCTCCTTCTTCGTGCGACTCGACGTGATGAATATGCGGCCTTCTCGGCGGAAGGGCCTGAGCAACTGCTGCTCAATTCGCGGTCGCCGTTGCTCAACTTCCCGCCCGGGATCAGGTCAGGGCCGCGGCGGGAGCCCCGACGGGCCGCCGGTACACTCATCAGCTGCACGGGAGACGACATTCATGGGCTTGTTCAACAAGATCCTCCACGCAGGTGAGGGCAAACGGCTGAAATCGGTCCAGGCGATCGTGCCTGAGGTCAACGCGCTCGAACCCGAGTTCGAGGCCCTCAGCGACGATCAGCTGGCCCACAAGACCGTCGAGTTCAAGGAGCAGATCGACCGCGCCAAGGCCGACGCCAAGGACGCCGATCACGAGAAGGAGCTCGTCGCCGACGCGCTCGACGACCTCCTGCCCGAGGCGTTCTCGGTCGTGCGGGAAGCCGGCAAGCGTGTGCTCGGCCAGCGCCACTTCGACGTGCAGGTCATGGGCGGCGCCGCCCTCCACCTCGGCTGGGTCGCCGAGATGAAGACCGGTGAAGGCAAGACGCTCGTCGCCACGTTGCCGTCGTATCTGAACGCGCTCGCCGGCCGCGGCGTGCACGTGATCACCGTCAACGACTATCTCGCCCGGTTTCACGCCCAGTGGATGGGTCGGCTGTACGGCTTCCTCGGCATGTCGACCGGGTTGATCATTCCCGACGACTCGACGCCCGACCAGAAGCGCGCCCAGTACGCGTCCGACATCATCTACGGCACCAACAACGAGTTCGGCTTCGACTACCTGCGCGACAACATGGTCGTCTCGATCGAAGACCAAGTGCAGCGCGGTATGCGTCACGTCGGGATGGCGCCGCACTACTTCGCCATCGTCGACGAGGTCGACTCGATCCTCATCGACGAAGCTCGTACCCCGCTGATCATCTCGGGTCGCGCCGCCGACGCGGCCGAGCTCTACTACCAGTTCGCGCGCGTCGTGCGTGGCTTGCAGGCCGAGCGCGACTACGAGGTCGACGAGGTCAAGAAGACCGTTGTGCCCACCGAAGAGGGCATCGCGCGCGTCGAAGAGGCCCTCGGTGTCGAGAACCTCTACGAGAACGTGCACCAGAACTTCGTTCACCAACTCCAACAAGCGCTGCGCGCCAAGGAACTCTTCAAGCGCGACGTCGACTACCTCGTCGCCAGCGGCGAAGTGAAGATCGTCGACGAGTTCACCGGCCGCATTCTCGAAGGCCGCCGTTGGAGTGAAGGCCTGCACCAAGCGGTCGAGGCCAAAGAGGGCGTGCGGATCAAGGAAGAGAACCAGACCCTCGCCACGGTCACGCTGCAGAACTACTTCCGGATGTACGAGAAGCTTTCGGGCATGACCGGTACGGCATCGACCGAAGCCGGCGAGTTCGCGCACACCTACGACTTGCAGGTCGTGTCGATCCCGACGAACCGGCCGATGGTTCGCGCCGACAACTCCGACTACATCTACAAGACCGAAGACGCGAAGTACGCGGCCGCGGTCAAAGACATCGTCGAACGCAACGAGAACGGCCAGCCGGTCTTGGTCGGCACAATCTCAGTCGAGAAGTCCGAGCACGTGTCGCGCGAGCTCCAAAAGCACGGCATCGCGCACGAAGTGCTGAACGCCAAGCAACACGAGCGCGAAGCCGAGATCATCACCCAGGCCGGCAAGCTCGGTTCGGTCACGGTCGCCACGAACATGGCCGGCCGCGGCGTCGACATCTTGTTGGGAGGCAATCCCGAAGGCCTCGCGAAGCGCGAGTGCATGAAGGAAGGCCTCGTCGTCGACTCCGACGAGTACAAAGCGCGCTATGAAGAGCTCCTGCCGAGCTTTACCGAGGAGTGCAAGTCCGAAGGCGAAAAAGTCCGTGAAGTAGGCGGTCTTTACGTGCTCGGCACCGAACGCCACGAGTCACGCCGCATCGACAACCAGCTGCGCGGCCGTTCCGGTCGCCAGGGCGACCCGGGTGAGAGCCGCTTCTACTTGTCGCTCGAAGACGAACTGATGCGCTTGTTCGCGACGGGGATGATGTCGCGCGTGATGAACGCGTCGTTCCCCGACGACATGCCGCTCGAGTCGAAGATGGTCTCGAAAGCCGTCGAGCGCGCGCAGGGCACGGTCGAAGACCGCAACTTCGAAATCCGCAAGGACGTGCTCAAGTACGACGAGGTGATGAACGAGCAGCGCAAGGTCATCTACAAGCGCCGCCAGCAGATCCTCGACGGCGAAGACCTCCGCGAAGAGGCCAACGAGGCGATCACGTCGGCGATCAGCCGCCTCATCGACCAGTACGCGACCGGTGCCTACGCCGAAGAGTGGGACATCCCCGGTCTGCTCGAAAACGCGAAGAGCTATTACCCGACCGAGCTCACCAAAGAGAACATCGAAGAGGCAGTCGGGCGCGAGATGCTCGAGCAGATCATGGTCGACGACGCGATGGCGATCTACGACGCCAAGGAAGAAGCCATCGGTAGCGAGTCGTTGCGCGACATCGAACGGCGGGTGCTGCTTTCGGTGATCGACCAGCACTGGCGTGAGCACCTCTACGAGATGGACTACCTCCAAGAGGGCATCAACCTGCGGGCCATGGGCCAGCAGGACCCGCTCGCCGAATGGCAGCGCGAGGGCTTCGACATGTTCGAAGCGATGATGGGCCAGATCGAAGACGACTTCGTGCGTTACGTGTTCCACTTGCAAGTGGTTGTCGACGAAGAGCCGCGCCAGGACTTGCGGAACGTTTCGTACAGCGCGCCCGTTGATCCGTCGGAGACCCAGGGCGGAATTGCGGCCGCGATGGCTGCCAACCCCGAACTGCCGGCGCCGCCGCCCGAGATGTGGGCCGACGACGGTGGCATGCCGATGGAGCAGGCGATGCCCGTGCAAACCGAGCCGGTGCAGCAACAGCCGGTGAAGGTGGAGAAGACGCCGGGCCGCAACGAGCCGTGCTTCTGCGGCAGCGGAAAGAAGTACAAAGTTTGTCATGGGAGATGACAGCGCAGCGACCTTCACGGATGCGCGCCCGATGCTGAAGCTCGGCGCGGCCAGCCGTCATTGGGAGCGGAGCGTGGAATCGACCCATAAAAACGGAGATGACAGCGCAGCGACCTTCACGGATGCGCGCCCGATGCTGAAGCTCGGCGCGGCCAGCCGTCACTGGGAGCGGAGCGTGGAATCGACCCGTAAAAACGGGCGTTGACTCGGCGTGCGCGACTTCTCGGAAGACCTTGCTGAAGTCGCGCGCCGTGTGAGCGACGCGCGCACATATCTGAAGATCGAGGACGCGCGCGCTCGGCTCGTCGAGCTCGAAGAACAGGCGAGCGCGCCCGATCTGTGGAACGACACCGATCACGCGCGCAAGGTGACGTCGGAGCTTTCGGCGGTGCGCGACGACGTCGAGCTCGTCGACGGTCTCCAGCAGCGCGTCGACGATTTGGAGACGCTCGCCGAACTCGCGCGCGAAGAAGGCGACGAGTCTTTCGAAGGCGAGATCGACGAAGGCCTGAACGGCTTGCGCGCTGAGCTCGACAAGCTCGAACTGCGCGCCCTCTTCAGCGGCGAACACGACGAGCGCGACGCGATCTGCGAAGTTCACTCCGGCGCGGGCGGTACCGACGCCCAGGACTGGACGCAGATGTTGCTGCGTATGTACACGCGTTGGGCGCAGACAAAAGGCTTCGCGGTCGAGATCGACGAAGTGCAAGAGGGACAAGAAGCGGGCATCACGTCGGCGACCTTCATCGTGAAGGGTCGCTACGCGTTCGGCATGTTGCAGGGTGAACGCGGCGTCCATCGTTTGATTCGCATCTCGCCGTTCGATGCCAACGCTCGGCGCCAGACCGCGTTCGCGTCGTTCGACGCGGTGCCCGCGATCGAAGAAGCCGAAGAGCCCGACATCGACGAAAACGACCTGCGCATCGACACGTACCGGTCGTCGGGCGCGGGTGGTCAGCACGTGAACGTCACCGACTCTGCGGTGCGCATCACGCACTTGCCGACCGGCATCGTCGTTTCGTGCCAGAACGAGCGGTCACAGATTCAGAACCGCGCCAAAGCGATGCAGATCCTCGCGGCGCGGCTCGCCGAACGTCAACGCGAAGAGCGGCGTAAAGAACTTGAAAAGCTGTCCGGCGAGAAGCGTGAGGTCGGCTTTGGAAGCCAGATTCGGACCTACACGCTGGCGCCGTATCAACTCGTGAAGGACGAACGAACGCGCTACGAGACCGGCAACGTGCAAGCGGTCATTGACGGTGACCTCGACGGGTTCATCGAGGCCTATCTCCAGTGGCGGCGGTCGGGCGCGTAACAATCGTGCGAATGCAGCGAAGCCACGGACGGCGCAGCGAAGGAGCCATGTAATGGGCGACGTGCTTTCCGACCAGCGGATATGCCATAATCTGACGGGCGATTCCCGGGCGAACGCGTGGCGGCTGGTACCGTCGCGATTGGTTCGTTCGGTGCGCCCCGCGGGGATCGAGATCGGTCCCGATGGCCCTCCCACTCAAGCCCGCCGAGCTTTCCTTCGAGCATGATTCGCTTCGAAACCGTCACCAAGGTCTACAAGGGCGACGTTGTCGCCTTGAAAGACATCAGCATCGAAGTCGCCAAGGGCGAGTTCGTTTTCCTCGTCGGCCCTTCAGGCTCCGGCAAGTCGACGTTCTTGAAGCTGTTGCTGCGCGACGAGGTGGCGACGTCGGGCCGCGTCCTCGTCGCGGGGCGCGACATCGGTCGTCTGGGTTCGTGGAAGGTGCCGTCGCTGCGGCGCAACATCGGGTGCGTCTTCCAAGACTTCAAACTCCTCCCGACGAAGACGGTTTACGAAAACGTGGCGTTCGCGCTCGAGGTGATCGGCCGGCCTCGCCACCTCGTTTCCACGCAGGTGCCGCAGATTCTCGACCTCGTGGGTTTGAGCAAGAAGGCCGAAAGCTTCCCGAGCGAACTCTCCGGTGGTGAACAGCAGCGCGTTTCGATTGCGCGCGCGTTCGTCAACCGGCCGCTGATCCTGCTGGCCGACGAGCCCACGGGAAACCTCGACCCGGCGACGACCGTTGGCATCATGCGACTGCTCGATCGCATCAACCGCACCGGCACGACGGTCGTGATGGCGACCCACGACCAGCGCATCGTCGACGCCATGCGCCGGCGCGTGCTCGAACTCGATCACGGTTCTGTCGTGCGCGACCAAGCGCGCGGCGTGTACGGCGTCGGAACCTGACCCCACAGGAGCCTTATGTCACGCCTGGCTTACTTCACGCGCGAGACGTTCATTTCGCTGCGCCGCAACTTGATGATGACGATCGCCGGAATCATCACCGTCGCGGTGTCATTGTTCTTGTTCGGCGGCATGTGGCTCGTGCGCACGGTCGTCGACCACGGAACGAACAAGTGGAAGCACGGCGTCGAGCTCGAGATCTTCATGCGGGTCGACGCGTCGCCGTCCGAGGTTCAGGCGCTCCAGCAGCAGCTGAACGCGAACACGGCTGAGATCAAGAGCAGCACGTTCCTTGACCACAACGCGGCAATGGCCGAGTTCAAGAAGATCTTCTCCGACCAGCCCGCGCTGATCGAGAGCACCACTCCCGACGTCCTGCCCGAGTCGTTCCGGGTCACGCCGACGAGCGCGCAACTGACGCAGAAAGTCGCGGGGGAGTATCAGACCGTTCCCGGAGTCGACACGGTGGTCACCGCGCAAGAACAGGTGAAGCGATTACTGAACGCGACGGCCGGCATCAACTTGGGCTTCAACATCATCTCGGCCGCGTTGCTGTTGTCGTCGTTGTTCCTGATCGTGAACACGATCCGGCTCGCGACGTTCGCGCGAAGACGTGAGATCGAAGTGATGAAGCTCGTTGGCGCGTCGAACTGGTTCGTGCGCATTCCGTTCTTGGCCGAAGGGATGGTGGAAGGCGCAATTGGCGCCGGCCTTGCGTTCGGCCTCATCTATCTCCTCAAGATCATCATCTCGAACTTGATCTCGCACCGGCACGACTTGTTGCAGTCGTTCTACGTGACGAACTTCGACGCGATCGGCATCGGCATCGTGATCATGACGCTCGGTGCGTTGATCGGGCTCGTCGGCTCGGTCTTCGGCTTGTACCGCTTCCTCGAGGAATAAATCGTTGGCGCGGGTTGGGCGCGGCCGCGAGGCTTACCGCCCGTGCCTTCGAGGGTGTGGACCAAACAAGAAGCCGAGTACTACGACGAGACGGCGCCCGAGATGTTCGCGCCCGCGACGCTCGATCCGTGCGTCGATTTCCTGTTCGACCAGGCGCGCGGTGGACGGGCGCTCGAGTTCGCGATCGGAACCGGGCGGGTCGCGTTGCCGTTGGCCGCGCGCGGCCTTCGCGTCTCGGGGATCGAACTGTCGCCGGGAATGGCGGAACAGCTCGCGCGCAAGCCGGGAGCCGACGCGATCGGCGTGACGATCGGCGACATGGCGACGACGCGGGTCGAGGGTGAGTTCTCGCTCGTGTATCTCGTCTGGAACGCGATCAACAACGTCCCGACCCAAGACGAGCAGGTCGCGGTGTTCGAAAACGCGGCCGCCCATCTCGCGCCCGGCGGCCGGTTCATCGTCGAAGTCGGGGTTCCGAAGCTGTTGCATCCGTTCGCGGCAGCGAGAGAGCCCGAGCACGTGTGCATCGACACGATCGACGATGTCGTCGGGCAGCTGATGTCGTCGCACCACTGGATGAACGTCGACGGCCGATTCGTCTACAGCACCGGCCAGTACCGCTACGTGTGGCCATCAGAACTGGTGTTGATGGCGCGGATCGCGGGCCTGCGCATGATCGAACGGTGGGGAAGCTGGCGGCGCACGCCGTTTACCGCCGACGGCGCCACGAACAGCATCACCGTTTTCGAGAAGTAGGAGCGTCCTCATTCTGGATGGGGAGGACGGCTTCGGCGCCGGCCGCGAGCTCGTCGTCCCAGCTCTTCGGCTCGGCGAGCGGCACGAGCACGAGTTTCGTGAACCCGACTGCGACGTAGCGCTCGCACAGTTCGCGTACGCCAGTCCAGCCCCGCGCCACCAGATCGTCGACGTCGACATCAGGATTGCGCGTGCGGATCGCATTCGCGAATGCATCGGGCACCGCATCGTGCGTGTACAGCACCATCGCGCCGAAGTGGTCGGCGTCGATCGAACGTCCTTCGGCATCGGCGGTGTCGTCGATCACGACCCGGCCTTCTTTGCACTGGTCCGGTGTCGAGAAGCTTGCGAGCCAGCCGTCGCCGAGACGACCGACGCGGCGTAGCTCCGCGGGCGCGCGCCCGCCGAGCCACACATCGAGGTGATGCGCCGGCTTCGGCAATACCGACATGCCCTCGTAGTGGAACCACTTGCCGTCGTGATCGACCGAGTCTTCGGCCCACAACCGGCGCAGCAACGGGAGTGCTTCGTCGAAGATCGACGCGCGGGTCGCGGCGCTCGACGCCGAACGCTTGCTGCTCGATCGGGTGCGCGATCCCGAGCCCGAACGCGGGCAGGGCGCGCCCGCCGGAAAGCACGTCGAGCGTTGCCCACTCTTTCGCCACCAACGCGGGCGACCGGCCCGGCAGCACCGACACGCTCGTGCCGAGCTTGATCTTCTTCGTGCGCGCCGCCGCGTACGTGAGCGCGAGCACCGGATCGGGCGCAGGCCCGCTGATGCGTTCCGACAGCCAGAGCGAGTCGAACCCGGTGCGCTCCATCGCTTCCGCAAGTGAACCGAGCGCGTCGCCCGACAACGGCCGCAGATTGCCGAGCCCGAAGCCGACGCGCGTTTTCATGTTTGGACACTTTCCGCCCCCATGGGGGCGCGATCGGTCCAAACAGGCATCTCAGAATCCCGCCGGGCGGAAGGCGGCGTACTTGCCCAGCTCGGCCCGCGCGATCGCGCGGATGTGGACTTCGTCGGGTCCGTCGACGAGGTGCAGTGTGCGGGCGTGCGCATACATCGACGCGAGGGGCCAGTCGTCGGTCACACCGGCGCCGCCGAACAATTGAATCGCTCGGTCGATCACGGTGGTGGCAACACGCGCCGCGATGACCTTGATCGACGCGATCTCGACCTGCGCGTGTTTCTTGCCCACCGTGTCCATCATCCAGGCCGCGTTGAGCGTGAGCAGCCGCGCTTGATCGATCTCCATGCGCGACTCGGCGATGCGTTCCTGCACAACGCCTTGGTCGGCGAGCGGCTTCTTGAACGCGACGCGCGTCTGCGCGCGCAGGCACATCAGGTCGAGCGCACGTTCGGCCATGCCGATCGCACGCATGCAATGGTGGATACGCCCGGGGCCGAGGCGCGCTTGTGCGATCGCAAACCCCGCGCCTTCCTCGCCGAGCAAGTTTTCCTTGGGCACGCGCACGTTCTCCCACAGCGTCTCGCCGTGGCCGCCGCCCGCGTCGTGGCCGAACACCGGCAGGCCGCGCCGCACGGTGACACCGGGCGCGTCGAGCGGAACGAGGATCATCGATTGCCGGTGGTACGTGTCGGTGTCGGGATCGGTGACGCCCATGAACACCGCGACTTTGCAGCGCGGATCGAGCGCACCGCTCGTGAACCATTTGTGGCCGTTGATCACGTAGTGGTCGCCGTCGCGTTCGATGCGCGACGAGATGTTCGTTGCGTCCGACGACGCCACCCACGGCTCGGTCATCGCGAAGCACGAACGGATCTCGCCGTTCAGCAGAGGCTGCAACCACTGTTCCTTCTGCAGCGCGGTACCGAACTGGGCGAGGATCTCCATGTTGCCGGTGTCGGGCGCCGAACAGTTCGTCGCCTCCGACAGCAGCGGCGACATGCCCATGACTTCGCACAGCGGCGCGTAGTCGAGATTCGAGAGCCCGGCGCCGTATTCGTCGTCGGGCAGGAACAGGTTCCAGAGGTCGCGCTTGCGGGCCTCCGTCTTCAGTTCCTCCATCACGGGCGGCGGGAAATGAGGATCACCTGATTCCTCGCGCTGCGCCTGATAGATCGGTTCCGCCGGCCGCACGACCTCGGAATCGAAGTCGGTCAGCTTGGCCTTGAGTTCGGCGGATCGGGCGCTCGGTGCGAAGTCCATCGGAACCTCCTTCAGCGCGGAATCTACTCTCCGGCCCGTGACCGACACCCCGCTGGCCGGTATCCGTGTGCTCGAACTGGGCGCGTTCATCGCCGGGCCGTTCGCCGGGCAACTGCTGGGCGATCTCGGAGCCGACGTCATCAAGATCGAACCGCCCGAAACCGGTGACATCATGCGCCGCTACGGCGTGCGCGTCGACGGCCGGAGCTTGTGGTGGCCGGCGATCGCGCGCAACAAGCGTTCGGTCGCGGTCGACATGCGCGACGAATCGGGCCGTGCCCTCGTGCGCCGGATTGCCGCCGAGTGCGACGTCGTGCTCGAGAACTTCAAGCCCGGAACGTTGACGCGTTGGGGCCTTTCGTACGACGCGTTGCGCGCCGACAACGCGGGCGTCGTCTTGGTACACGTGTCGGGGTTCGGTCAGACGGGCCCGCGGGCCTCGGAACCAGGCTTCGGTTCGATCGGCGAAGCGATGGGCGGCATCCGCTTTACGACCGGCGAACCCGACCGGCCGCCGGCGCGCGCCGGCATCTCTGTTGGCGACTCGCTCGCGGCGTTGTTCGCCGTTGTCGGCGCGCTGGCCGCGCTGCAAGAACGGCATCGCAGCGGCGAAGGCCAAGAGGTCGATGTGGCGATTTACGAAGCGGTATTCGCGTTGATGGAGTCGACCGTCGCCGACTACGAAGTGGGCGGGGTCGTTCGTTCCCGGCACGGCGGCGTCTTGCGCGACGTTGCACCTTCGAACGCGTATCCGACGGCCGACGGGCACGACGTCGTGATCGCGGCCAACGCCGACGCGGTGTTCGCCCGCCTGTGCGATGCGATGGCGCGCCCTGATCTCGCGGAGTCATGTGCAACCCATGAGGCCCGAGCCGCGCGCCAAGATCCGCTCGACGAAGAGATCGCGGCGTGGACGGGTGGTTTCACCGCCGACGCGCTGCTCGACGTGTTGCGCACGCACGACGTGCCCGCCGGGCATATCAACGCCGCGCCCGATCTCGCCACTGATCCGCACATTGCTGCTCGCGAAATGATTCTCCGCCTGGCCGCCGGCTTCGATCGCGACGTTGCGATGCCGGGGGTGGTGCCGAAGTTCTCACGTACGCCGGGCGCGGTGCGTCACGTCGGGCCGGAGCTCGGCGCGCACACGAACGACGTGTTGCGCGAGCTCGCGCGTTGTACCGACGACGAGATCGAGCAGTTACGAAACGCCGGCGTGGTGCGCTGACGCTTCGAAGAATTCGATCGGCGGTTCGGTCTTGTCGATCTCGGGCTTCAACGCCGCGAGCCGTTCTTGCGCCTGGCGGTGGTCGTCGGCCGTGAACACGCGCGTCGTGCAGCAGAACTCGACCATCGTGCCGCTCGGGTCGTCGGTGTAGATCGAGGTGCACCAGCCGTGGTCGATCTTGACGACGTCGTGCCCGTTCGCCAGCCAGTTGTCGCGTTTGGCGTCGAGTTCTTCGAGCGAATCCGCCGCGAACGCGATGTGGTTGACGAAGTTCGGCAATCCGAGGCCGGTCGAAAGGGCGGGATTGAAGTCGGGCATGTCGTCGTGATGCAGGTCCCAGATTGCGAGCATCTCGCCGTTCCCCGTGTCGTAGAAGAGGTGACGGGCCCAGCCCGTTTCGAGGTACGGGATGGTGTCGACGTGTGCGAGTTGGAAGCCCATCGCCTCGCTGTAGAAGCGGTGCGTGGCTTCGAGATCGCGGGCGGCGATTGCGACGTGGTGGAATGCCATGCCGCAATCGTAACGAGATCTCATGGATCTGACACCCGACACCGTCGACGCCGACCCGATCGTCCAGTTCCGCCTGTGGTTCGACGACGCGACGCGCGCCGGCGTCCGCCAACCGGAGGCGATGACGCTGGCGACGGCCGATGCACTTGGCAACGTCAGCGCCCGCACGGTGCTGATGCGCGGGCTCGACGAGCGGGGGTTTGCCTTCTACACGAACCTGGAGAGTGCGAAGGCGACTGATCTTGCGGCCCGTCCCCGGGCCGCGCTGGTGTTCCACTGGCGCGAGCGAGAACGCCAGGTGCGCATTGTCGGTCCGGTCACGCGGCTTTCGGACGAGGAGGCCGAGCGGTACTGGGCGAGCCGCCCGCGCGGCCACCGCGTGAGCGCGTGGGCGTCGCCGCAGAGTCACGTGGTCGACGCGAGCGCACTGCGTGCCGGCGTCGAAGCCGTCGAGGCCCGCTTCGCCGATGAGGAACCGCCGTTGCCGCCGTTCTGGGGCGGCTACGTGGTCGGGATCGACGAACTCGAGCTGTGGCAGGGCCGTCCCGATCGCTTGCACGAGCGCGTGCGTTACCGGCGCAGTGGAACGCAATACCTGCGTGAGCAACTGGCGCCGTGAACGCGGCAACCGCGGTCGCATTCGCGATCGCAGCAGTGTTCGCGGTGGGCGACTGGATCGCCAAGGCGCGCGTCAATCGCGTGCTCGAATACGTGTGCAAGCCGGCGACGATGGTGGCGCTGATCTTTGCGGCAACCGCGCTCGATCCCGCGACCGACGCCCATACGCGGCGCGTGTGGTTCGTGGCTGCGTTGGTTGCATCGCTTGCGGGCGATGTGTTGTTGATGCTGCCGACCGACCTCTTCGTCTTCGGGCTCGGCGCCTTCCTTGTCGCCCACCTCTGTTACATCGCGGGCTTTTGGTCCGACGGCCCGACCGCAGTCGCGTTCGTCGTCGCCGCGGTCGTCGTGGTCGCGGTCCTAGCCCCGCTGGCGCTGCGGATCTTGCGCTCGGTCACCGAGGCCGAGCTCCGGGTGCCGGTGGCCGTCTACATCGTCGTGATCGCGGCGATGCTCGCGAGCGCCTTTGCCTCCGGGAACGTGGTGGCGGCCGTTGGTGCTGCCCTCTTCGTCGCTTCCGACTCGATGATCGCCTGGGACCGCTTCGTCGCGGAGTTCCGGGCCGCGGGGGTGGCGATCATGGTGACGTACCACCTGGGCCAGGCCGCCCTGGTGCTGTCGTTACTCCACTGAGCAGGGTTTTGCCGGCTCCGAGCCGAGTCGACAGACGCATTGTTGACCACTAATTGTGGCATCCGACAGGGAATTCGGCCTTGAGTGATCTTGTGAACGTGCCGATTGCCACGCTATGCGTTTGGGAGGCAGGCAATATCGGGGCTTTTGCCCGAAGATCGCGCGCTCGGTGGTGCCAGTGTTGGTGGCCACGATCGCGCTCATCGCGGTCGGGACGACGGCACAAGCCGAAGACCCGAGTACGGCGCATCTGTGGTCGATAACCCGCAGCGCCGACGGCCACCTGCACGTGGTGCGGGGCCGGCAGGCGGCGATTGCGGCGATGAACGCTCGGTTGGGGCGGCCCGGGGATCAAGTGCTCAGCACCGAGGAGGACGAGACCGTCCACGCGACGATGAGCAACGATCCCATGCGGCCACAGCAGTGGGCATTGAATGCGGTTCCCTTTGAAGCAGCATGGCCCGTCACGCGGGGAGCAGGCGTGACCGTTGCAGTGATCGACACCGGGGTGGAGGGGTCGCACCAAGACCTCGTCGGGTCGGTCGTTGCCGGCGAAGACCTCGCCGACGACCAAGCGAGTGTCGACCCCGCCAGTACGGGCATGGTCGACCCCGATGGGCACGGCACGCACGTTGCCGGTGTGATCGCGGCGCACGCGAACAACGGCATCGGCGTGACGGGCGCGGCGCCGCTCGCCCGCATCATGCCGGTGCGTGTGCTCGACGCCAACGGGACGGGCGTCGCGTCGAACGTCGCCGACGGGATCATCTGGGCCGCCGACCACGGCGCGCGTGTGATGAACCTGAGCCTCGGGGGCGGTCCGAGTGACGGCATGGAAGAAGCGATTCAATACGCGAACTCGAAAGGCGCCGTCGTTGTCGCCGCCGGCGGCAACTCGTACCAGCAAGGCAACCAGCCGACGTACCCGGCCGCGTATCCGGAAGCGATCGCGGTCGCCGCAGTCGACGAGAACTTGAACCGGGCGGTGTTCTCGAACACCGGCTCGTACATCGACCTTGCGGCACCGGGCGTCGACGTGTTGTCGACGTACGGCGGATCGAAGCCGAACGACTACGAATGGATGGACGGCACGTCGATGGCGACGCCGTTCGTTGCGGCCGCGGCCGCGTTGCTCATCGCCGAGAACTCGTCGTTGAGCGCGGGACGCGTTGCCCAGATCCTCGAAACGACCGCGACCGACTTGGGTGCACCCGGTCGCGACGATTGGTACGGCTATGGACTCGTCAACCCGCGCGCCGCAGTGATCGCCGCGTCACCGTCGTTGAACAACGGCACGAAGGGCAACGGTTACTGGATCGTGACCGCTGACGGCGGCGTGCACACGTTCGGCAACGCCGGCTTCTACGGGTCGGAGTCGGGCAAGCCGCACGCCCAGATCATTGCGGGTGCGCGTACGCCCGACGGCAAGGGCTACTGGCTCGCCGCCAAAGACGGCGCCGTGTACTCGTTCGGTGACGCCCGCTACTACGGCGGGATGGCGGGCCAGCACCTCAACGGTTCGATTGTCGGCATGGCCGCGATGCCCGACGGCCACGGTTACATCCTGCTCGGCAGCGACGGCGGCATCTTCAACTTCGGGAGCTCACACTTCTACGGCTCGACCGGTGGCTGGCACTTGAACGCACCGGTGCTCGACATGAGCATCACGACAACTGGTCGCGGTTACTGGTTCGTTGCGGCCGACGGCGGTGTGTTCACCTTCGGCGACGCCAAGTTCCACGGCTCGACGGGAAGCATGCGCCTCAACTCGCCGGTGCGTTCGATGACGGCGGCCGCGAATGGCAGCGGTTATTGGATGGTCGCGGCTGACGGCGGCATCTTTGCGTTCAACGCGCCGTTCGAAGGCAGCTTGCCCGGAGTGCGCGGCATCTCGAGTCTCGTGAGCGCCGCGAACGTTCGCATGCGTGCGCTGCCCAGCAGCGACGGTTACTACATGCTCGGCCAAGACGGAACCGTGTTCGCGTTTGGCCAAGCGAAGTGGTACGGGTCGGCACCCGGTACGTGGGCCGTCGACCTGATGCAAACGCCCTGACAAGTCGGCGTCGAACGCGCAATGACGCGCGCGCGACGCCGGCTTGTCCGCGCCCAAACGCGGCGGCCGTCGACCTCATGCAGATGCCCGGGAACCCCGAACGACTTCCGCTTGCCACGGGCTTTCGGGCCAGCCGCGGCGACCGCGGCCGACCGCCGAGCGGTGCAAGTAGTCGACAACGTCGTCGGCGTCATGGCCGAGGCGCACGAGCGCAACACCGATCACCGTTCCCGTACGACCGCGCCCACCCATGCAGTGCACGGCGACGCCAACGCTGCGTTCGAGGTGCGCGACCACGTCGGCTGCGGCGCGCTCGACGCGCGCCCGCTCGGCCTCCGGGTCGGCAGGTGTTCCGCCGCTCACGAGATCCTGCAAACGAATTGCAGTAACGGTGCACGGCGCGTACTCGAACGGCGGCGCGTCGGCCGTGAGGCAGACCACGTGGCCAATCCCCGCATCCTGCACGAGCTTCCAGTCGGCGCGGCCGGGATAGGCCATGCCCGCGAGCGCGACCGGCGCGCGTGCAATCCAATAGAAATCGTCGGGGATGCACAACTCGCCGATCCATGTGCCGGTGTCGGTCCCCGGCGTCAATAATTTGAACGTCAACTGGTGAAGCGTTCGGCGTAGTTGTCGTCGGGTTCGTAGCAGACGTTCTCGGCGATCAACGCGTCGATCTCGTCGTCGCGCTTGCCGATCTCGCGCAGGATCGCACGCGTGTTCTCGCCGACACGAGGCGGCGGCCCGTTGATGACGGCCGGCGTTTCCGAGAACCCGATCAGTTCACCGAACTGTCGCATGTCGCCCATAACGGGATGCTCGTAGTGCGCGACGAGCCCGAGGTCGGCGTTGTCGGAGTCGAACAACGGAACCTCGCCGCCGTGCGTGTCGAGCGGCACCTCGTTGGGCACGCGCGCGTCGTCGAGCGTACGCGTCCAGAACGTTGCGGTCTTGGCGAGAAACCGCGGCTCGAGGATGGACTCGAGTTGGCGCCGATGTTCGAGACGGCTCGCGCTCGTTGCGAAGCGCTCGTCGTCCGCGATCTCGGGAACGCCGACCGCAGTACACAGCGCGTTGAACTCCTCGTCGGTGATCGCCGCGACGCAGATCCAGTCGTCGTCTTGTGTGCGGTAGAGGCGGTAGGTCGCGGAGACGCCCTGGAGTTCTTTGTCGAGGTGCGGGCGCGGCGCGGGCGTGCCGTTCACGAGGTGTGCATCGGAGGTGAAGATCGCGCCGCCGTCGAACAACGATGTCCACACTTCTTGGCCTTCGCCCGTGCGCTCGCGGTGGTAGAGCGCGCCGAGCACAGCGACGACCGACAACATGGCGTTCGACGCGTCGCACATGCCGAAGCGGTAGTAGAGCGGCGTGTTGCCTTCGAACACCGCACCCGATTCGTACTCGAGACCCGCCGACGCCTGGTAGAGCGGGTCGAGGCCACCGAAACGGGCGAGCGGTCCTTCCAGACCGTACGCCCACGTGTTGCAGTAGATGATGTCGGGTTTCACGGCCTTGCACGCGGGATAGTCGATGCCGAGCTTCGTCGCGACACCCGCGGTCATGTTGTGGTGCACGATGTCGGCCGTCTTGACGAGCTCGAGCGCGATGTCCTTGCCGCGCGGATCTTTGATGTTGAGCGCGATGTCGCGCTTGCCGCGCTGGCAACCGAAGAACGGCTTGCCGGCCATGCGCATGCCATCGCCCGTGACGGGTTCGACTTTGATGACGTCGGCGCCGAGATCGGAAAGCACCATCGGGCCGAACGGACCCGCAAGGTACTGGCCGAAGTCGAGCACGCGGATGCCTTCCAGCGCATGCGTCACAGCCCGAGCTCCTTCAAGATTTCTTCGTTGTGTTCACCGGGCTTGGGCTGCGGGCCCTGAATACCGGTCGGCGTGCCGAACATGTGCAACGGGGTGCCAATCTGCGTCGTCTCGCCGACGTCGGGATCGACCACCGTCTTCACCATGTCGTTCGCGATGAGCTGCGGGTGCGAAAACTGCTCGTCGGGCGAGATGATCGCTTCGATCGCGTGGTTGTTCGCCTGGAACGCGGCGACGATCTCGTCGCGCTTCCACTCCTTGTACTTCTCCCGTCGGCGCGCGTTGAACTTCTCGCGTTCCTCGGGCGCCATCGCCATGAAGGTAAACGGGTCGGGCGCGTCGTCCAAGCCCAAGATCTCGTCTTGCGACTTCGTCGGTGTCAGACCACTCATCACCGAAGTGTGCACCCAGCCATCCGCGCATTCGTAGATGAACTGCTGGTGCACGCCCGGCGGGTACGACTTGCCCATCAGCTCGTGATACTGCGCGTTCGCCTTTTCGACGTGTTGCCAGATCTGCGTCGTGTACAACATCGCACCCTGGTACAAGCTCGTCGTGACGTGTTGGCCGCGGCCGGTTCGTTCCCGCGCGACGAGCGCGGTGAGCACGCCCGTCGAGATGAGATAGAACGCGCCCATTGACGGCATCGGCAT
The DNA here is from genome assembly GCA_963841195.1 of uncultured Actinomycetes bacterium. Taxonomy (GTDB): domain Bacteria; phylum Actinomycetota; class Acidimicrobiia; order IMCC26256; family PALSA-610; genus CAWJBX01. The sequence goes on from CAWJBX010000016.1 coordinate 239,376, forward strand.
GTGCAAGAAGATCGGGCCCATGCGCCAACCGGGCTGTTCCCACATCTGGCCGCTGCTCGCCTGCACCAGCGCGTCGTAGCCGGGGCGTTGCGCGAAGCGATGCCCGTCGGGATAGGCGGGACACGACAAAAACACGACGCGCGGATGCCGCTCGTGCACGGCGTCGAAGCCGAAGCCGAGCCGCTCCATCACGCCGGGCCGGAAAGACTCGACGACCACATCGGCGGTGCCCAACAACTTGTCGAAGATTTCTTTGCCGCGATCGCTCTTCAAGTCGACGGTCAACGAACGGCGGCTGCGGTTCCACACGCGAGAGCCGTCGTACGCGCGGAACGGATCACCGCCCGGCGGTTCGACCTTGATGACATCGGCGCCCTGTTCGGCGAGCAGCAGCACGCCGAGCGGGCCGGCAATGCCCCACGAAAGATCGAGGATGCGCACACCGTCGAGAGATCCGGCCATGCGCGTGAACTTAGCTGACGCTCGTGTCAGCTCGCAGTGACGGAGATCCGGAAACCGGCCCGGAACCGGTCGCCCGGCTCGACCAGCGGCGTTGTTCCGCGGCCGAGCGCGTCGATCGTCGCCGTCATGGGCTCGATCGCGACGTGCTGGCGGCGCGGCGGCACGAACAACTGACCGAACGGATAGTTCGCGTCGAACGAGAAGGTGAGCGTCCGGCGTTCGGCCGCGATCGAGAAGCGGCGGTCGCGCCCGAGCGCGTAGTGATCGTCGAACGTGCGGTCGGCGATCGGTTCACGCTGCGCAGGCTGCGGTGTGCGGACGCCCGTGGGGATCGTGTGCTTGTCGACTTCGACGTGTTCGCACGCGGGCCAGCGCAACTCCCATTCCTTGCGCGGACCGCGCGGCAGCTTCACGTACGGATGCCAACCGAACGACACCGGAACGGGGGAGTCGCTCGTCGGCCGCACCTCGGTCGTGATCGTGAGTCCTCGTTCCGCGTGCAGACGCGCTTCGATGGTGAGAAGGTGCGGGAACGGGAACGCCCGCAGCTTCTCGGGGTAGGCCCCGTAGTCGAGACGCCCGACAACGCGCGTTGTTTCCGCGCGCACGACCTCGAACGGCACCCCGAACAAGTTGCCGTGGATGGGCAACCCATTCGTGTCGGTGGGAACGTCGAGCGAACGCAGGCTCACGCGCCGACCCGCCGCGGTGTAGCTCCAACGCCCGAGCCGATTCGACCACGGGTGCAGCGGGGGGATGGCGGTTGCGCTTCCGGCTCGGAACTGCGAGATCGGCCGGGGCCAGGCGACGTATTCGTCGCCCCGGAACCGCAGCGACGTACACAACATTGCGGTATCGGGCCGGAACGTCGCTTCGTAGCGTCCCGCTCGTAACGTGACAGCAGCCATCGCGCCGTAGCGTATAGGTGTGCAGACGCAGCACGAACAAGTCACGCGTTTCTGCGATCCCGAGGTCGGGCTCACCGCGTTCGTTGCGATTCATTCGACGGCGCTCGGGCCCGCGCTCGGCGGCGTGCGGTTCTGGCATTACCCGACAGAGGCCGACGCGCTTGCCGACGTGTTGCGGCTCTCGGAGGCGATGACGATGAAGGCCGCGGTTGCCGGTCTTCATCAGGGCGGCGGCAAGACGGTTGTGTGCTGGGACGACCCGCACGCGGCGCGCTCGGACGCGTTCCTGCGTTCGCTCGGCCGGTGCATCGACGCGCTCGGCGGCCGTTACCTCGCGGCCGAAGACGTCGGCGCGACGCCGGCGGACATGGACGGCATTGCGTGCGAGACCGCGTGGGTCACCGGCGTCGATCCCGCGCGCGGCGGGTCGGGTGATCCGTCACCGGTGACGGCGTTGGGTGTGTTCTACGCGATGCGCGCCGTGCTCGACACGTCGACGATGGCGGGAACGCGCGTCGCGGTGCAAGGTGCTGGGCATGTCGGCACGGCACTGGTTCGGCTGCTCGTCGACGACGGTGCCCACGTCGTCGTTTCCGACGTCGACAACGAGAAGGCGTGCGCGGCGGGCGCGCGTGTCGTTGCGCCGGATCGAATCGTCGCGACCGAATGTGATGTGCTCGCGCCGTGCGCACTCGGGGGCACGATCTCCACGGCCTCGGTGTCGCAGTTGCGGTGCGCGGCGGTGTGCGGCGCGGCCAACAACCAACTCGCCGACGACGCCGCGGGTGACGCGCTGGCGGCGCACGACATCGTCTACGCGCCCGACTACGTCGTGAACGTGGGCGGCATCATCAACATCGCGCGTGAGTGGAACGAAGCGGTCGACGTTGCGACGATCGGAGACACGACGCGCCGTGTTCTCCAACTCGCGCAGGCCGAAGGGCTCACTCCGGCGCGCGCCGCCGACGAAATGGCGCGGCGGCGCATCGCCGGCGAAGGCAAGCCGCCGTACCGACCCGGTGAACCATCGGTGATGCGTGACGCGCTCGTCGCACGCCGCGAACGCTTTCGCTAGCTGTTCGGCTTGTCGCCGCTCTTCGCCGCCGCTTCCATCGCCTTGAGGCGTTCGAGGATCGGCATCTCTTCTTGGCCGACCTCCGGGAAACGTGCGGCGATCTCGTCGACGGTCCAGCGGCCGTCCTTGCGCATCTCGCGCACTTCTTGGGGCTGGTTCCACACCGCAATGCGGCCCGCGTTCACGGTGTAGATCTGGCCGGTCACTTCGCGCGCCTTGTCGGAAAGCAAGAAGCACACCATCGGCGCGACGTCTTCCGGTTCACCCATCTCCAAACCGAAGGGCACCTGGCCCGACATGCGCGACTTCGCGACGGGCGCGATGCAGTTCGCTGTCACGCCGTACTTGTTCATGCCGGCCGCCGCGCTGCGCACGAGCGACACGATGCCGCCCTTTGCGGCTGCGTAGTTTGCCTGCGCGACGCTGGCCGCGAACGCGCCCGACGTGAAACCGATCATCGTGCCGCTCTTCTGCTGGCGGAAGATCGGGGCCGCGGCACGGAAGACCGTGAACGTCCCCTTGAGGTGCGTTTCGATGACCGGGTCCCACTCGTCTTCCGACATGTTGAACAGCATGCGCTCGCGCAAGATGCCGGCAACGCACACGACACCGTCGATGCGTCCGAACGTGTCGACCGCTTGCTGCACGATCGACGCGCCGCCGTCCATCGTCGTGACCGAGTTCGCGTTCGCGGCGGCGCGTCCGCCCGCGTCGGTGATCTCCTTGACGACCGATTCCGCGACCTCGCTCTGCGGTTCTTGACCGTCAACCGCGACGCCGTAGTCGTTCACGATGACTGCGGCGCCTTCGGCGGCGGCCGCCAGCGCGACTGCCCGACCGATCCCGCGTCCCGATCCCGTGACCGCGATCACCTTGCCTTCGAGTGCACTCACCTGAGCCTCCGTGATTCAAGAACCGAAGAAGGATTCCATAGCGTCGGGCCGTTCGTAGGATCGGCGTTCAAGATTTGCCGCGGCGTGGGCCGGGTCGACGCGCGGAACCGGCTGCGCATCGCGGCAATACGTGAAGGACGCGGCGCTGTAGTCGTCGACGCGCTCACAGATCGACATCGCGGCCACGCCCGGGATGTTCCGCATCGGGCCGGCGCCCGCGGGCGGGTTGCTCGCGAAGTACGCCTCGGCTTCGGACTCATGGCCGGCGGGGAAGCTCGCCATCCCGATCTGTTGGATCGTGACGCGCAGGTCGGTGTGAAACACGATCGGGTCGGGCAGATGCCAGCGGTAGAACCCGACGAAATCGGGAATCGCTTGGGGGTCGACGCCGGGTGCGCGCCGGTCGAGGGGCGCGCCCGCATACGGGCCGAAGTGCGCGCCCATGCCCCACGCGCTGCCGACGTAGTCCTCGAGACCGGTCCCGCAGATCGTTGGCAACTCGTGATCGCCGTCGCGAAAGACCTTCACTTCGCCTTCTCCGTACCAGTTGCCGCCGTCGATGCAACGGATACCGACCGCGCAACCGAGAAAGCGGCCCGGGCCGTGCAACGCGTCTTCGATGACGAAGTCGCGTTGCATCGTCGTCGGGTTCTCGCGCCGGAAACTCACGTGCAAGAGCGCGGCGTCGTCGACAGCTTCGAGCGTGTAGTCGATTTGGTAGTAGAGGATCGTGATGCGCGGCGAATGGTTCGTGAGCTCGACGCGCACATGTTCGCGAAACGGCATCGGGAAGTACGCGTTGAATCCGCGGCCTTCGGCCACCACCGTCATCAACGACGCGTACGGCACCGGGCGGCCGAGCGGCGCGCCGAAGAAATCCAACAACGGCACCGAGATGCTGGGCTCCGAGTTGTCGTCGTAAAACACTTCGAGCACGAGTGCGCGCATCACTTCCGGTGGTGCGGGCGGCACGGTGCACCACACGTGCCGGATCGTGCCCGGACCGTCGAGATCAGCGAGTACGACGCGCTCGCCCGGCCGGACGAGGCGCGACGGCGCGCCCTTGCGGCCGCCGTGCGTCGCGCCGCCGGAGCCGCGTTCGCCCGTGGGGTTCTCGAACGACACCGAGCGGCTGTCGAGCGTGAGATCAAGGCGGGAGGGATCTGGCCACATCACGGTCCGGGAACGTAGCCTTCCTCGTGATGAAACCGGCTGGCATCCACCATGTTGCGATCTGCGTCACCGACATCGAAACCGCGCAGAACTTCTACACCGATGTACTCGGGCTGACGGTCCGCGAAGATCGTCCGGATTTCGGCTTCGGCGGCGCGTGGCTCAACGCCGCGGGCCAGCAAGTGCACTTGATGCAGACGCGCGAACAGCAAGCCGGCGGCGGACACTTTGCAATGCGCGTCGACGATCTCGAGCAGTGCGTTGCCGACATTCGCGCCGCGGGCTGGAAGGTCGACACCGTGCCCCACATGGAGGGCGCCGGCTACCAAGCGTTCTTGCACGACCCGAGCGGCAACCAGATCGAGCTCAACCAACCCGACCACTGACGCTTCTGGTCAATGTCCCTACATATTTCGTAGGCAGAATGACCACGAGTCGGTTCGCCGGAATCTGAACCACCGATTTGGTGGTCGCGCGAACAACGAAGCGATTTCAGCTCGTGGGGAGGGCGATCAGCGGAAGCGTGGCCGGGTCGACGGTGAGGTTTTTCTTCGTCAGCGTCGACAGCTCGCCCGAGTGCTCGAGCGTCTGCAAGACGCCGTTCACCGCTTCGGTGTTCGTCTTCGCCGGTTTCGGCAACACCACCGTGTACAGCGTCGGCCCGCTGATCTGACCGATCTGCGAAATCACGCGGAGCGCCCCGTGCGATGTCGACGCCTCGCCGAGCGCAACGCCCGTGTCGGTCAGCACCGCGTCGATCTTGCCACCCTTCAAGGCCGCGTACGCGTCGTCGAGCGAGTCGTATTGGTGCGGTTGCACGCTGAAGCGCAACAACACGTCGACTGCCGCGGTGTCTTTCTCGACGCCCCAACGCAACGCCTTCACGTCTTCCGCGGTCGTCACCGGCTTGTCGAACTTCTTGGTGACGAGCACGCCCTGCGCCGTCGACAGATACGGCATCGACATGTTCGAGCCGGCAACGAGCCGACACGAGGCAGCGATTTGTGAGATCGCAACGTCGGCAGTGCCGAGCGAACCCTGCAAGATGTCCTCGATCGAAACGTTCTGGATCACGAGCTTGTCCAACCCGAAGCTCGCTTGCATCTGCTTGGCGAGGTCGTATTCGAAGCCCGACTTCACGCTCGACCCGTCGACGCCGTTGCCGTTCCAGTAGCCGGGTGCGGGGAGGCTCGTCGCCACCACGAGCGTGCCCGGCGTGGACGGTTTGAACGAGCTCGCGTCGACGGCCGTCTTCGTGTACGCATCGTCGGGCACGTTGCATTCGCCCGGGTGCAGCGTGGTCGTCACGCCCGCACTGGTGTCGGGCGGGTTCGAAGACGACGAGCTGCTGCTGCTGCAGGCGCCGAGCAACAACGCGCCCGCCGTAACGATGACTGTCAACCGCTTCATACGATTTCAACTGCCAATCCGTCGGCGCGCAGCGCGGCGACAATCGCGTCGGCGTGCGCGCGGTCGCGTGTCTCGATCGACAGAACGAGCAGCGTGCGCGTGACGGCAACGCCCGGAAGATCACGATGGTGCGCCACGTCGACGATGTTGCCACGTTGTGCGCCGACGATCTGGGCAACCCGGGCGAGTGTGCCGGGTCGATCTGGGACTTCGATGTGCAGTCGCACCACGCGGCCTGAGCGCGCCAGCGCACGCAACAACACCGACGACAACACGCGTGCGTCGATGTTGCCGCCCGAGAAGATCAGACCGACGCGGCGACCGGAAAAGCGCGCAGGCTCGTCGAGCAACGCCGCGAGTGCGGCCGCGCCCGCGCCTTCGAGGACGGTCTTTTCGATTTCTACGCCGAGCGCGATTGCTTCCTCGATGCGTTGTTCGGAAACGATGACGACGTCGTCGACGAGCGTGCGCGCGATCGCGAGCGGCAACGCGCCCGGTTCGGCCACGGCGATGCCTTCGGCGACGGTCGTGCCGCCGACCGGCGCGGGCGCGCGCCCAAGCGCGTGCGCCAGGCCCGGATAACCCTCCGACTGCACGCCGACCACTTCGATGCCGGGCCGCAACGCCTTCGCGGCGGTCGCGACGCCCGCGATCAGGCCGCCGCCGCCGACGGGAACGAGCACGGCGTCGAGGTCGGGGACTTGGCCGAGCAGTTCGAGACCGACGGTGCCTTGGCCCGCGATCACATGGGCATCGTCGAACGCGGGAACGAGCGTCGCGCCCGTTTCCGCGACCAAGCGACACGCCTCGGCGTGCGCGCCCGCGAAGTCGTCGCCGTGCAGCACGATGCGCGCGTCGTGGTGCGCGGTGTTCGCGACCTTGCTGAACGGGGTGCCGACCGGCATGACGATCGTCGCGGCGATCCCGAGCCGGCGGGCGTGGTAGGCGACGCCCTGGGCGTGATTGCCGGCCGAAGCCGCGACCACGCCCCGGTCCCGGGCCCCGGGGTCGAGCTGCTCGAGGAAGTTCGACGCGCCCCGCTCCTTGAACGAGCCCGTGAACTGGAGGTTCTCGAACTTGCCGAAGACCTCGGCGCCGGTGATCTCCGAGAGTGTGCGCGAGCGGCTGGCCGGGGTCTCGACCACCGTCCCGGCGATCCGGAGGGCGGCCGCTTCGATGTCGGCGAGCTCGACAGCCGATTCGGGCATCCGGACAGTCTCGCGCCCGCCGGACGGGGGCCTGACCAGGTTTGCCGCGCCTGATAATGACCGTTATCATCGGGAGGTGGTCGCTACGACAGAAGCCATGCCGGAGGTGTTGAGCACGCGGGACCGGCTCTTGGCCGCCGCGATCGACGTCTTCATCGAGCAGGGCTTCGAGCAGGCCCGGGTGCAGGACATCGCCCGGGGCGCCGGCCTCACGACGGGTGCGATCTACGCCAACTTCCGCGGCAAGGACGAGCTGCTCTTCGAGGCCATGGGTACGCGGGCCGACGCCGAGATGGACACGCTGCTGACACGCGCCTCGCAAGGCCGCGACATGCGCGAACTCCTCGGCCTGCTCGGCGACCAGTTGGTCAAGCCGCGCGAACAAGTTCCGTTGTTGCTCGACGCGGTTGCCGCCGGGCGGCGCGACCCCGACCTTGCAGGCGCGCTGCGCCACCGGCTCGACGCGCGGGAGCACGTCATTGTCGAGCTGGTGGAGCGCGCGAAGTCCGAAGGTGCGATCGACGACGACGTCGACACCGCCGCGTTCGCGCGCTTCTGCGTCATGCTCGCAATGGGCGCGGTCGTGATGCGAACGATGGAGGTCGAGCCGCCCGCGGGCGACGCATGGCACGACGTAATTGCGCGTCTTCTCGACGCGATCGGAGGAACGAAACAATGATCGATCAGGAACAGCGCGAGACCCTTCACGCGGTCCAAGCCAACTTCGACGCCATCTTCACGTGGGACTACGCGCGCAGCCGGCCCGCGCTCGTGAAGCTCTACGAGAAGGCCAAGACGTCGCAGTGGAACGCGTCGACTGATCTCGACTGGTCGACCGACGTCGACCCGGAGAAGGTCGCGAACGAGCTCGGGGGCGGCGGCACGATGCGCTTCCAAGCGCTCCAGGAGGCCGAAGGCTCGCCGGTGAAGCATTTCGGCGAGAAGGAATGGGCGCGCGTCGGCGTCGAACTGCAGAACTCGCTGCTTTCGCAGTTCATGCACGGCGAGCAAGGTGCGCTGCTCTGCACGGCGCGCATCGTCGAGACCGTGCCGTGGATCGACGCCAAGTACTACGCGGCGACGCAGGTGATGGACGAAGCCCGTCACGTCGAAGTGTTCGCCCGTTATCTCGACGAGAAGCTCGGCTTCCAGTACGGGATCAACGAAAACCTCAAGGGCATTCTCGACGACATCCTCTCGGACCCGCGCTGGGACATCGCGTACCTCGGGATGCAGATCATGGTGGAAGGCCTCGCGCTCGCGGCCTTCGGCATGATGCACATGGTGACGACCGAACCGTTGCTGAAGAAGTTGCTGCGCTACGTCATGAGCGACGAAGCGCGCCACGTTGCGTTCGGTGTGTTGTCGTTGCAGGAGTTCTACAAGGAACTGAGTGCCGCCGAGTTGCGCGAGCGCCAAGAGTTCGCGTTCGACGTTGCGAGGCGTCTGCAGCGCCGGTTCGCGCACACTGAGATGTGGGAGCGGATGGGCGTCGACCCGCAGGCCGTCTACAAGACGATGGAGCGGGTGAATCCGCCCGCGCAGCAGCAGTTCCAACAGCTGCTGTTCTCCAAGATCGTGCCGAACTGCAAGAAGCTCGGTCTGCTCGACGGCTCCGACGGCTGGCTGCGTGAACGCTTCACGGAAATCGGTGTGATCCACTTCGAGGACTGGGCCGACACCGGCGAGGAATACGCGGAGCTGGACGAAGTCGCAAAGGATCGCGAAGCTGTTGGTTCGTGAGCCTTGATGTCGAAGCGCTAACCGCCGCCGCCGAGCAGGGACTGCTGCCGCACTTCTGGGCCGAACAGCGGGGCGACGCGGCCTGCATCATTTCCGAGGCAGGCGACCGCACCTTCAACGAGCTCGACGCCAACGCCAACCGGTTGGTGCGCGCGTTGCGGGCGCGTGGCGTGAAGAGCGGCGACGGCGTCGCGATCATGTCCGCGAACCGGCCCGAGTTCGTCGAGACGTATGCGGCCACGCATCGCGCCGGCCTCCGCCTGACGACGATCAACTGGCATCTCACCGGCGAGGAAGCGGGCTACATCGTCGACGATTGCGAAGCGACCGCGTTCATCGCCGACGCGCGCTTTGCCGCAGTTGCACGAGAAGCCGCCGATCTCGCGCCCGGCTTGCGCGCGTGCATCGCGGTCGGGGGAGACATCGAAGGCTTCGAGAACTGGGATGACGTCGTCGACAACGAAGACGGTGCGCTGATCGACGATCCGAGTGTCGGCACGACGATGCTCTACACGTCGGGCACGACCGGTCGGCCCAAGGGCGTGCATCGTCCCGCCGATCCGCGCGGTTCGCTCGCGGTCGCGCGGTTGACCGCGTATCGCTCCGACCAACACGTACACCTCTGCACCGGGCCGCTGTATCACGCCGCGCCGCTTGCGTTCTCGCTGTCGGCGCCGGCCGCGATGGGCGTGCCGATCGTGTTGATGGAAGGTTGGTCGGCGGAACGGACGCTCGCGTTGACTGAAGCGCACGGCGTCACGCACACGCACATGGTCCCGACGATGTTCCACCGTTTGCTTTCCCTGCCCGACGACGTGAAGCAGCAATACGACATCTCGTCGTTGGCGTTTGTCATTCACGGTGCCGCGCCGTGTCCGGTGCCGGTGAAGCAAGCGCTCATCGAATGGCTCGGTCCGATCGTGTGGGAGTACTACGCGGCCACCGAAGGTTCGGGCACGTTGGTCGGTTCAGAGGAGTGGCTGCGCAAGCCCGGGACCGTCGGCAAGGTGACGCCGGAAGATCACGTCCGCATCCTCGACGAGGACGGCAACGAGCTTCCGGCCGGTGAGATCGGCACGGTGTACCTGAAGGCGCCGGAAGGCCGGTTCGAATACTTCAAGGCGCCCGACAAGACGCAAGGGGCCTACCGCGATACGCATTTCACGCTCGGCGACGTCGGCTACGTCGACGACGACGGCTATCTCTTCCTCACCGATCGCAGCGCGCACCTCATTATTTCGGGGGGCGTGAACATTTATCCCGCCGAAGTCGAGGCGGTCTTGATCACGCATCCCGCCGTCGGCGACGTGGGCGTGGTGGGCCAGCCCGACGAGGAATGGGGCGAGATCGTGGTCGCGGCGATCGAGCCGCAGCCGGGGGTCGAACCCACCGACGCCCTCGCGGAGGAGCTCGCCGAGTGGTGCCGGGACCGCATCGCGCACTACAAGTGTCCTCGTCGCGTTGTCTTCGTCGAGGCGCTGCCCCGGCACGACAACGGCAAGTTGTACAAGCACCAGCTGCGCGAGCAGCTTCGAACACAGGACGTATAGATGGGTATCTGTGACGGGCGCGTCGTGATCGTGACCGGTTCCGGTCGCGGCATCGGCCGCGAGCACGCACTCGCGTACGCGCGTGAAGGCGCCAAGGTTGTCGTCAACGACTTGGGTGGCGACATGCACGGCGACGGCGGGTCGCTGAGTCCGGCGATGGAAGTCGTCGAAGAGATCAAGGGCATGGGCGGCGAAGCGGTTGCCGACGGCGAGAACGTCGCCGACTTCGCGGGCGCCGGTCGCATGGTCCAGCGCGCGATCGACACGTTTGGCCACCTCGACACGCTGGTCAACAACGCCGGCATCTTGCGCGACCGCATGCTCGTCAACATGGAAGAGAGCGAGTGGGACGCGGTGATCGCGGTCCACTTGAAGGGCGCGTTCGGTCCCACGCGGCACGCAGCGGCGTACTGGCGCGACCAGGCGAAGGCCGGAACCCCGGTGAAGGCGCGCGTGGTGAACACGTCGTCGCCGTCGGGCATCTTCGGCAACGCGGGCCAGACGAACTACGGCGCGGCCAAAGCCGGCATCGCCGCGTTCACGATCATCTGCGGTCTCGAGCTCGGCCGTTACGGCGTGTGCACGAACGCGATCGCGCCGGTTGCGCGCACGCGCATGACCGAGAACCTCGGCATGGGCCCCGCGCCCGAAGGCACGTTCGACGCGCTCGACCCCGCGAACATCTCGCCGCTCGTCGTGTGGCTCGGCTCGAACGACAACGAAGACGTGAGCGGTCGTGTGTTCCTCGTCGACGGCGACCGCGTTTCGGTCGCCGAAGGTTGGCGGCGCGGCCCGACTGCGCGCAACGACGGCATGCGCTGGGAACCGGCGCAGCTCACGAAAGTCGTGCCCGATCTCGTTTCGAAGGCCACCGAGCCCTCGAACATGTTCTCGTAAGGAGACTCGCACATGCCCATGAATTTGGATGCAGTCGGCGGGGTTTCGCAGCCGGGCAAGCAGTCGTGGACGTCGAAAGACGCGTTGCTGTACGCACTCGGTGTCGGCGCGGGCCAGACCGACCCGACCGGTTTCGAACTCGAATTCACGACCGAGAACAGCCAGGGCGTCGAACAGCGCGTGCTGCCGACGATGCCGGTCGTCATCTCGATGGGTGGCGGCCCCGGCCTGCCGAGTTGGGGTGACTTCGACTTCCGCATGTTGTTGCACGGCGAGCAAGGCGTGACCGTGCACGGCCCGATCCCGCCCGACGGTGAAGTCGAAACCGTCGCCAAGATCGTCGGTATCTACGACAAGGGCAAAGCCGCGGTCGTGCGCCTCGAGAACAACGCGACGTACGTCGACAGCGGCAAGCCCGCGTTCACCGACGCGCTTCGCGGCGTTCATTCGCGGCGAGGGTGGCTTCGGTGAATCACGCGGACCGGAGATCCCCGACCCGCCGAAGATGCCCGACCGCGCGCCCGATCACGAAGTGACGTACGCGACGCGTGACGACCAAGCGCTGCTCTATCGCTTGAACGGCGACCGCAACCCGTTGCACTCCGACCCGACGATCGCCAAGTTCGCGGGCTTCGACAAGCCGATCCTGCACGGGTTGTGCACGTACGGCTTCACGGGCCGGGCGTTGCTGCACGAGTTGTGCGGCTCCGACGTTGCAAAGTTCGGCTCGATGGACGTGCGGTTCTCGAAGCCGGTCATGCCGGGCGACACGCTCACCGTGAAGATGTGGGACGACGGCAACGGCGCGATCTTCCAGACCGTCAACCAAGACGGTGTGGTCGTGATCGACGGCGGCCGCTTCCAACACAGCTGACGTTGCGTCCCAAAAGCGTCTGACAGACGCCTCAGGGACGCAACGTTGAGAAGGCGACGGCGGCGGCACCGACGAGGGGGCCGTTGGGGCCGAGCGCGCCCGGGACGATCCGAGCGCCGCGTGAGAAGTCCAGGCAGGCGCGCGCCTCGAGTTCTTCTTGCGCGGCCGCGAAGAACGGTTCGCCAAAACCAAGCGCAACCGAACCGCTGACGACCGCAAGCTGCAGGTCCAGCAGGCTCGCGACGTCGGCGACGGCGCGGCCGACGAGCATGCCGGTGCGGTACACGACGTCGGGCGTGGCTTCGCGTGCGGGCCGGCCCGTGAACTTCGCGATCGCGGTTCCCGACGCTTCGGCTTCGACGCAGCCGTGCGCGCCGCACTCGCACAGATGTCCGCGCGGCTCGACGATCACGTGACCGATGTGGCCGGCATTGCCGTCGGCGCCGTCGAGCAACCGGCCGTTCAAGACGATGCCGCCACCAATGCCCGTCGACACGACCATGCCGATGTAGTTCTGCTCGCCGCGCGCCGCGCCCGTCCAGCCTTCGCCCAACGCCAGAGCCTTGGCGTCATTGTCGACCGCGACTGGGAGCCCCAACTCGTCAGCCAACTGCGCCCGCAACGGAAAGTCGCGCCACGCCGGGATGTTCAACGGCGACACGAACTCGCAGCCGTCGCGCATCGGGCCACCGCATCCGACGCCGACCATCGTGCAGCCGTCGCGATCCAGCCGGTCGAGCAACGCAAGCAGCGCCGCGAACAATTCGTCTGCGTCGCGGGTCACGGGCGTCGGGCACCGTTGCGACGCAACGACAACCCCGTCACCGTCGACGATCCCGACTGCAAGTTTGGTTCCGCCGATGTCGACTGCGAGAACGCGCGTCATCGAGTCCGCAACGCGAGCACGCATACGTCGTCGGGCGCGGGAAACGGCACGAACGGATGGTCGACCAGCGTCGTGCACAGCGTGTCGAGCTCGGCCCGGGCCTGCTCACGCACACGCTCGGCGAGCCACGCGAAACCTTCGTCGAGGACGCGATCGCGCCGTTCGATCAGCCCGTCGGTGTAGAGCACCAGCAACGACCGCGGGTCGAGTGTCGCCCGCGCCTCCGGATACCGCACGTCGACGGTGCCGAGCGGGGGACCGTTGACGTCGTCGAGGAACGTCGTTTCGCCGTTGGGCGCCAACAGCACGGGCGGGGGATGGCCGGCGCGCGACCACACCATTTCGTACGTTTCCGGGTCGATGCGGGCGACGAACGCCGTCACCATCTCCGACGCGTCCTGCATGCACACCAACGTGTGCAGCCGCTCGAGCACTGTGCCGGGATCCGAATTCACGACCGCGTAGGCGCGCAGTGCGTTTCGCACGCGGCCCATGAAGCTGGCGGCCTGAATACCGTGACCGGCGACGTCGGCGACGACGATGAACAACGAACCGTCGGGGCACATGAACGCGTCGTACCAGTCGCCTCCGACGTCGATGTCGACGTCGGCCGGTTTGTACGCAGCCGCGAGCCGGATGTTGCGCAGCGCGGGGAGTCGTTCGGGAACGAGCGTGCGTTGCAGGATCTCGACCGTGCGATGTTCGGCCGCGAGCTGGCGCCGGCTGCGTTGCCACAGCTGCGCGCGTTCGAGCGCGCTTGCGGCGCGGCGACCCAAGTCGGCCGCGAGTTCGACGTCGGCGACCCGTAACCCGGCCGGTCGCTTGTCGCCGATCGCGAGGATGGCGAGGCGCCGTCCCCCGATCGTGATCGGTACGAGCAGACACGAACCGATGCCGATCTGTTCGACTTGGTCCGCGAGTTCGTCGTCGTCGGCGACGAGTTTGGCGGCGCCGTCGGTGAGCCCGTTGAAGAGTTGGGCGTCGCCGCTGCGAATGACGTTCACCATCGACCCGTCGGTGCGCGCGAGTCGTTCGAGCAATGGGCCGAGCATCGGCGCGAGTGTCGGGTCGCGGTGCGCCACGACGCTGCGCTCGAATCCGCCTTCGGGCTTGACCCGCACCAACGCTGCCCACGTCCCGATGCGCCTCGCGGCGATGTTCGTGACCGTTTCCGCGACCCGCTCGGGATCGTCGAGCGAGATCAGCTGTTCCGAACTTTCGAGCAACGTGCGCAGCTGGCTGCGCGCGGCCTGTTCGGCTTCGAAGGCGAGCGCCCGCTGCAGGCCTTGCGTGCACAGCTCGACGGCGGCGGTCATGTACGCCCGGTCGGCGGCATCGAAGCGACGCGCGTGGCCGAAGCCGAACGCGAGAACGCCGCGGGTTTCGTCGATCGCGCGCAGCGGAAAGACGCCAAAAGCTTCGTGCATGCCGTCTTTGGGGAACTCCGGAAAGCGGGCGCGTCGCTGTTCGTTGGTCTCGATGAAGATGGGCTCGCCGCGGCGAATCGCTTCGGGCCCGAGCATCGGTTCTTGCATCGCGGTGCGCTGCCATTCGCGCGCGATGTCTTCCGGATAGCCCGACTGCGCGCGCATCACGAGTTCGCTCGTGTATTCGTCGACGATGCCGAAGTAACCCGAACGTGCTTGCAACGCGTCGACGACGCGTTCGACGATCACCATCCCGACCTCGTCGACGGTCATCGCGCCCGCGAGCGCGGTCGCAATGTCGGCGAGCCGGTGCACCGCGACCGACGACTCTTCCGCGTACTCGCGCTTGCGCGTTTCGACGGCGAGCCGCGCGTGGCGCGCGTCGACGTTGCTCGTCACGCCGATCGCGCCGACAACCTTTCCGTCGTCCCCGTACAACGGTTCGCCGCGTCCTTCGAGCCAGTGCACCGTGCCGTCCGGCCACACGACCCGATGATCGAATCGCCACGGACGCGCCGTCCGCATTCCTTCGCTGATCGCTTCGGCAACGTGGGCACGGTCGTCGGGATGCAGCAGTTCGCGGTACGTCGCCATCGTGCCGTCGAAGGTGCCCGGCAGAAGTCCGTACAACTCTTCAAGGCGCCGGTCCCACTGCACGCGCTCGTCGGCGAGATTCCAATGCCAGGTACCGAGCCCGCCCGCCTCCACCGCGAGGTGGAGACGGCGGAGGTCGTGGAGTTCGCGCTGGGCCCGCGTCGTCTCGTTCGTGCGGCGCCGGAACACGAGCCCGATCGCGCCCGCCACCACCGCTCCGGCAGCAATCCATGTGCGCGCAGGTACACCGCGCCGCCCGGCGTCCGACTCCATGTACGGAACGCTACTTGTGTTCGGGACTCGGCGATACGGGCGACTTGCCTGACGCAGTCGCGGCGCTGCTCTGGGTAGCATTGTCGCCCGTGGCCTCGCTCGAGCTCCCGCCGGATCACACGGCGGCAGCTCGCGCTCGGCATTTCGTTGCAGCCACCCTAAAAGAGTGGGGCTGCGAGAGCGCGGTCGTCGATGCCGAGCTCCTCGTTTCGGAGCTCGTGACAAATGCCGTGCTGCACGCGCGGTCACAGGCAACCGTCACGGTGGAACGCGACGGGCACGGAGTGTTGCGCGTGGCGGTATGTGATGCGAGTCCGGCTCCGCCGCGTGTGCGCGACTACGGGCCAGAATCTGTAACGGGGCGCGGCATGTTGCTTGTCGACCGCATCGCGCAACGTTGGGGCGTCGACGTGAGTGGCAGTGGCAAGTGTGTGTGGTTCGAAGTCGACGGGCGCGGTTCGCCCGCCGCCCGAGCGCAGGGATGATCAATGGCAGCCGATGCGAAGGCCGATCTGCGCACGATTGCCTTCGTCGGCTTTCCCCTTGATCTCTTTGCTCGCGGTCGCCAGCACAACGAAGCCTTGCTCCGCGAGTTCGCGTTCATCGTCGACGGCGGCGGCGACAACACCGAGTTGCCCCGCCAGCTCCTCGAGGTCGTCGAACGAGTGCGGGCGCGGGCGGCCGGTCTCAATGCCGGCGCCTTGGCGATGGTCGAGAACGCCCTGGCGCGGGGCGACGAGACGGGCAACTTCGAGTTCGTGATCCCGGCGTCGATCGCGTCGAGCACGCGTGAGTTCGCGTCGCTGCTCGATCAAGTTGACGCGTATTGCGCGGCCGGCGACTTGCTGACGCTGGCCGCCCCGCCTGACTTGCGGCGGTTTCGCGACTGGTATCTGGGCGAGATCATCGGCCAGGTCGAAGGCCGGGCGCCCATCGCGTGGTGCGACTACACCGGGTAACCCTTCTCGGGTAGTCGCGGGAGCTACTCGCCGTCGTCGATTGCGAACAGGTCGGCCAGGCCGGAGATCTCGAGCACCCGGCGCACCCGGTCGCTCGGGTGCCGCAGGATGAAATGCTGACCTTGCGCCTCGATGCGTTGCTTGGCTTGCACGAGCAGGCTGAGCCCAGTCGAGTCGATGAAGTCGAGCGCTTCGATGTCGACGATCAACGGGTCGCAGCCCTGTTGCGCGAGGTCGATCAGCGCGGTGCGCAGCGACGCGGCGGTGCCGAATTCGAGATCGCCGCCGACTCGCACGATCGCGCCTCGGTCGTCGTGTTCGACTGCGAGCGCTATCGCCGGTTCGGTCGCGGCTTCGTCTGGCACGGGACGGGAGATTACCCCGCCCGGCAATGGGCTGACTTGGTGGCGGCCCGGGTAGGTTTTTTCCATGGCCGTCGACAGCTTCCGAGCCGCATCGCAGCTCACCGTTGGATCGAATACGTACGAGATTTTCCGCCTCAATGCGGTCGTCGACGATCCTCGAACACTCCCGTACTCGCTGCGCATTCTCCTGGAGAACTTGCTGCGACGAGAAGACGGCAGCAACGTCACCGCCGACGACATCAGCGCGCTGGGCGACCGCTCGCGCGCCGCGACCGAGGCGGGCAGCCGCGAGCTTCAGTTCATGCCGGCGCGCGTCCTCATGCAGGACTTCACGGGTGTGCCCGCGATCGTCGACCTGGCGGCGATGCGCGATGCGATGGTTGCGATCGGTGGCGATCCCACTGCGGTCGAACCCGGCATTCCGGTCGACCTTGTGATCGACCACTCGATCATCGCCGACGTTGCGGGCGTTCCCGACGCGTTCATCCGCAATGCGGAGTTGGAGTTCGCGCGCAACCGCGAGCGCTACACGTTCTTGCGGTGGGCGCAGTCGGCGTTTCAGACCTTGCGCGTGTTCCCGCCGAACCGCGGCATCTGCCACCAAGTCAACCTCGAATACCTCGCGCAGGTGATCTTCCGCGACGAGCACGGCAACGCGTATCCCGACACGCTCGTCGGCACCGACTCGCACACGCCGATGGTGAACGGTCTCGGCGTGCTCGGTTGGGGAGTGGGCGGTATCGAGGCGGAAGCCGCGATGCTCGGCCAACCGCTGTCGTTGTTGTTGCCGCGCGTCGTCGGTATCGAACTCGTCGGCTCGCTGCCGGCCGGTTCGA
The DNA here is from genome assembly GCA_963841195.1 of uncultured Actinomycetes bacterium. GTDB lineage: Bacteria > Actinomycetota > Acidimicrobiia > IMCC26256 > PALSA-610 > CAWJBX01. The sequence goes on from CAWJBX010000016.1 coordinate 256,909, forward strand.
CCGCAACCGATCTCGTCCTCACCGTTGCCGAGATGCTGCGCAAGCACGGTGTCGTCGGCAAGTTCGTCGAGTTCTACGGCGACGGTGTTGGGCGCGTGCCGCTCGAAAACCGGGCGACGATCGGCAACATGTCGCCGGAGTACGGCTCGACGTGCACGATCTTTCCGATCGACGACGAAACGCTGCGTTATCTGCGCGCCACCGGCCGGCCCGACGACACGGTCGCGCTCGTCGAGGCCTACGCCAAAGAACAAGGCATGTGGCACGACCCGGCGGCGCGTCCGGTCTACGACGAAACGCTCGTGCTCGACTTGTCGCAAGTCGAACCGTCGCTGGCCGGTCCGGCGCGCCCGCAAGACCGCGTGTCGCTGTCGCGCGCGTCGGTCGAATTCGAAAAGGCGTTGCTTGCGGTCCGCGGCGAAGAGGCCGGCCACGGCCCGCTCGGCGTTTCGCCTGCGAGCACTGACGAATCGAGCCTCGAATCGTTCCCCGCGAGCGATCCGCCCGCGCCCTCCGCGAACGGTGACGACAACGAGTTGCCGCGCCCGGGTGCGGGGACTCGTCCCGTGCTCGTCGACCGCAAGCACTGCCCGGTGAAACTCGCCGACGGAACGTCGTTCGAGTTGTTCGACGGTGCGGTCGTGATTGCCGCGATCACGTCGTGCACGAACACGTCCAATCCGTCGGTGATGATCGCGGCCGGTCTGCTCGCGCAAAACGCGGTTGCACTCGGTCTCACGGTTCCGCCGTGGGTGAAGACGTCGCTCGCGCCCGGTTCGCTCGTCGTCACCGATTACTACGAACGCGCCGACTTGATGGACCCCCTCGAGAAACTCGGCTTCGACGTCGTGGGTTACGGCTGCACGACGTGCATCGGCAACTCCGGTCCGCTCGCGCCCGAGATCTCCGACGCGATCAACAACGGCGACCTTGCCGTCGCGTCGGTGCTTTCCGGCAACCGCAACTTCGAAGGCCGCATCCATCCCGACTGCCGAATGAACTACTTGGCGTCGCCGCCGCTCGTCGTCGCTTACGCGCTTGCCGGTTCGATGGACGTCGACCTGTTGACCGAGCCGCTCGGCCACGACCGCTCGGGCAAGCCCGTGATGCTCGCCGACATCTGGCCGAGCGAAGAATCTGTGGCGCGCACCGTTGGTGCGGTGCTCGACACGCAGATGTTCCTCGATAGTTACGAAACGATCTTCGAAGGCGACGAGCGTTGGCGCGCGCTCGAGGCGCCGACGGGTGATCGGTACGCGTGGGATGCCGAGTCGACGTACATCCGCAAGCCGCCGTTCCTCGAAGGCGTCTCGAACGATCCGGCGCCGCTGCGCGACGTGAAGGATGCGCGCGTGCTCGCGCTGCTCGGCGACAGTGTGACGACCGACCACATTTCACCGGCGGGTTCGATCCGCCGCGACAGCCCGGCGGGGCAGTGGCTGCTCGATCACGACGTCGAGTTCAAAGATTTCAACTCCTACGGCTCGCGGCGCGGCAACCACGAAGTCATGATCCGCGGCACGTTCGCGAACATTCGCTTGCGCAACCGGCTCGCGCCGGGCACCGAAGGCGGCATCACGCTGCACTTGCCCGACGAAACGCAGACGACGATCTACGACGCCGCGATGCAGTACGCGAAAGACGGTGTACCGCTCGTCGTGCTGGCGGGGAAGGAATACGGCTCGGGTTCGTCGCGCGACTGGGCCGCGAAAGGTTCGCAGTTGCTCGGCGTTCGCGCCGTGCTTGCGGAAAGCTTCGAACGCATTCACCGTTCGAATCTCGTCGGCATGGGTGTGGTGCCGCTCGAGTTCGTCGACGGCGCGACCGTCGCGTCGTTGGGCCTGACCGGACACGAGGTCTTCAACATTCCGCTCGCCGAGCTCATGGACGAGGGCCCCCTGCCCCGCCAAGTTCTGGTCACGGCCGACGGTCAGAGCTTCGCAATGCGCGCGCGCATCGACACTCCCTTCGAACATGACGTGTTCCGGCAGGGCGGGATCCTGCCGTACACGTTGCGCGCCCTCCACCGAACCGGGTGATTTCCGAAATCGGCTCTAGGTGATTCCACAGGTCATCGGGTAGACAGGTTTCGTGATAACGCATCATCAGCCTGTTCAGATCGACCTTGTAGATGAAGAAAAGACAGGGCGGCAGGCGACGGTGCACGGTGTGCTCGATGTCTTTTCGAGTGCGACGCTCGCGAAGCGCGCGCTGGCCGGCATTCCCGACCAGACCCGCGAGTTGCTCATAGATCTTCGCGACGTTTCGTTCGTCGACTCGGCAGGTGTGAGCGCGCTCGTGCGCCTCCGGCAAGCGGCAACTGCTCGCACGATCGAGGTGCGCCGCGCACCTCGGCGGCGCGCAAACGCGGATCAACTCCACGGTTGTCGACCTGCTGCGTCGCGTGCTGCCCTGCGACGACTAAAAGCGAACGTCTTCGGCCTGCCCGAGATGCACCGATCGGTACGCAGCGTCGACGAACGCGTGCGCGGCGAGGGCATCACCAAAACCAGGTGACGCGACCGCGCCCGTGCGCGCGGCGCGTGCGAACGCCCGGGCCGCGGGATAGAGGTAGACGAAGAAGTCGCGGCGTGCGATGCCGTCACGGTCGAAGTCGGCGTTGCGCAGCGCCTCGACGTCGAGCCGCTCCGGTTCTTGGTCAGGTCGCTGGATCAAGAAGCTGTCTTCGCGCGCCGACGAGGAAGTCGGTCGTCACCTCGACCGCGCCCCGCTCGTAGAACACTTCGAGCCGGCGCTCTTCACGACCGCGCACGCCGTTGAAGATCGAGATCAATGTGCCGACGACTCCCGACGCGTGCTCGATCGTGCACACGGCCGTGTCTTCGACGTCGTAGCCGAACACGTTGCGCGCCCGTGCGTAGACGCGCTCGGCCGGACCGAACAACCACGTGAGGATGTCGGCGCTGTGAATCGAGTGTTCGAGCAACGCACCGCCACCCGCATACTTGCGTTCCGACCGCCAGGAACTGTGGCCGGGCACGACCGCGCCGGTCGGCCAGTACTGGTCGTCGCGCAACGTGTATCCCATCGGTGCGCCGAGTTCGCAGTCGCGGGTGAGCCGCACGAGTTCGCGGATCAACGGGTGAAAGCGTGAGTGGAAACCGACCTGCGTCGTAATCGACGACGCCGCGACCATCGCGCACATCTCCGCGACGACGTCGAAGTTCGTGGCGAGCGGCTTCTCGCACAAGAACGGCTTGCCCGCTGCGAGCGCAGCCGCGACGAGATCGCGGTGTGTCGTCGTCGGCGTGACGATCACGACCGCTTCGACGTCGGGGTCGTCGATAACGGCTTGCGCGTCGGGCGCGACGCGCTCGAACGGGCAGATGTTGCGCGCAGATGCGACCGCGTCGTCCGAAAAGTCGGTGACAGCAACGGGACGAACCTCGCCGTCTTCTGCGAGCAAGCGCAACGCGTACGCGTGCCCTTGGCCGATCATCCCCGCGCCGATCATGCCGATCCCGAGTGCATTGGTCATCGTCAGGATCCTTTCATAGGCTCGCCGCCGGGCGGGCGTTTCGTGCTTTGGGAGGACCGCAATGCGCCGACTCGTTCTGGCTTTGATCGTTGTGATCGTGATGACGGCGCTGCTCGTGCCGACGGCCGCGGCCCACGGCGCGATTGCGGCCGCGCCCACGCCCGCACCGAACCCCGCGCACTGCGACCCGATCGACACTGCGCAGTGCTTGTTGCCGTTCCCCGACAACTTCTTCACCGTGGCCGACAAGACCACGGGGACCGGGCGGCGCGTGAACTTCCCCGTCGACGTCATGCCGGTCAACACGAGCGGCACGCCGATCAACCCCACCGACTGGAACCGTCTCGACGGCTTCAGCCCCGGTTCCGAGATCATCGTGCCCGTGCCGGGCATCGATCTCGGCAAGACGGGCGCGGCGCCGATCACGAACATCGGCCAGTCGCTGAAGGCGAACGCGCCGATCGTGCTGCTCGACATGAACACCGGCCAGCGGGTGCCGTATTGGGCCGAACTCGACACGTGGAATCCCGACCCGGCGACGAAGGCGCTCGTCGTTCGGCCCGCGCGTAACTTCGCGGAAGGTCACCGCATCGCGGTTGGGCTGCGCAATCTCAAGAACGCGCAAGGCGGACCGTTGACGGCACCGGCCGCGTTCGTGACCGTGCGCGACCGCAAGCACCCGGCTGATCCCGCGCTCGCGGCCCGCAAGCCCGACATCGACCAAGTCGTCGGCGCGCTGAAAGCGAACGGCGTGAAGAAGCAGAGCTTGTATCTCGCATGGGACTTCACGGTCGGCAGCGCGCGCGGTCTCGCGGGCGGCATGCTCTACATGCGTGACAACGCGTACAGCGCGCTTGGCTCCGGCGTCCCTGCGTTTACGGTCACGCACGTCGACCCGCAATACAGCAGCACCATCCTGCGCCGCATTCAGGGTACGTTCGCAGTTCCGCAATACCTCACTGGAACCGGCCAGCCTGGTTCCCGGCTCGTGCTCGGACCGGGCGGGCTGCCGCAACGCAACGGCACGTACCAAGCGCAGTTCGAATGCATCATCCCGCGGTCGGTGATGGACGCGCAGGGCCACGTGCATCCGGCGCGCGGCATTGTGTACGGCCACGGCTTGCTCGGCGATGTCTCCGAGATCGAAAGCTTCGGCACGTTCGCCGATCAAGAGAACGTCGTGTTCTGTGCGACGCCGTTCATCGGTATGGCCTCCGACGACGTCGGCAACGTCATCAACGTCCTCGGCGACTTGTCGACGTTCGGGTCGATCCCCGACCGGTTGCAACAGTCGTTGCTCGACTTCCAGTTCCTCGCCCGGTTGATCAAAGACCCGCGCGGCTTCGGAAGCAACTATGCGTTTTTGACCGGACCGAATGCGAAGAGCCTCCAGTCGTTGTTCACGCCCAACGAGGTTTTCTACAACGGCAACAGCCAGGGCGGCATCCTCGGCGGCGCGGCAACCGCCATCTCGAAGGAATGGACGCGGGCCGTGCTCGGCGTTCCGGGCATGAACTACAGCGAGCTGCTGCCGCGCAGCGTCGACTTCGATCCGTTCTTCAGTGAGTTGCAACAGACGTATCCCGACGCGCGTGAGAACACGCTCGAAGTCGCGCTCATCCAGATGTTGTGGGACCGCGGCGATGCCGACGGGTATGCCGAGCATCTGACGAGCCATCCCTACGAGAACACGCCCAACCACACCGTCTTGATGATCGAAGCGTTCGGCGATCACCAAGTTGCGAACATCGGGACGGAGACCGAAGCGCGCACGATCGGCGCGTTCGTCCACCAGCCCGCGGTTGCGCCCGGACGCTCGAACGACGTCACGCCGTTCTGGGGCATCCCGGCGGTGCCGAGCTCACCGTTCAACGGGTCGGTGCTCGAACTCTGGGACTTCGGCACGCCCGCGCCGCCGATCCCGAGTTTGCCGCCGGAACCGCCGGCCTACGGCAACGACCCGCACGGCTTCGCGCGCTTCGTTCCCGCGGTCCAAGACCAGGCGTCACAATTCCTGCAGCCGCACGGCGCGTTCGTCAACGAGTGCGACAACGCGCCGTGCGCCGCACCTGAACCGTGAGGCGCGTACGGGTCGTTACGCGGTGGCTGATGCGGCGTTGCGGCGGTCGCGCTTCATCTGCCGCCGCTCCCGCTCGCTGAGGCCACCCCACACCCCGCACAACGGATCGCACCGCAACGCGTACTCGAGACACTGTTCGCGCACAGAGCAACGCGTGCACACGGCTTTCGCTTCACGCGCCGACTCGCCGCGCGCCGGAAAGAAATCGACTTGGCCGACGTAGTGAATGCACTCCGCCTCGTTCCACCATTCCGCGGAATGGATGGACTCGATCGCCATGCCCGGGTTGAGTTGTGCTCGCATCGCTGAGGAGTCTGCGCCTCGCGGCCTGTGGACAGGAAGAGGGATAACCATGTGGATTCTGTGTTGAAAACATGGCCTGTTGTCCCCAAACGGTCCTGACCAGGGCTGTCGTTCGGCTGTAATGGATGGGATGACCAAGTGGGCGGCGTGCGTACTGCTCTTGACGCTGTGCACGGCGGCGTGTTCGTCGTCTCATCCGACCGCGCGTGCGGTCGTTTCGCCGCTCACGACCACGAGTTCTTCGAGCACGACGAGCACATCGACAACATCGCTGCCGCGGCCAACGACCACCACAACGACGACGATGCCCGTCGCCACCGCGAAGTCGTACCCGGTTGTCGTCGACGAGCATCAATGGCAGCGCGGCACGCGTGTACTCGCGACGCGCGTGTATCGGCCGAACGCGTCCGGTCGGTTCCCGATGTTCGTGTGGGCGCACGGCTACGAGGCAACCGTTCAATACTTCGACCCGTTGTTGCGGTTCATCGCGACGCACGGGTTTGTCGTCGTCGCGCCCGCGTTTCCGTTGACGCAGAAAGGCGCGCCCGGCGGTTCGGTCTACAACGACTACGTCAACCAGCCCGCCGACGTGTCGTACGTGATCACGCAGATGCTCGCGACATACCCGCGGTCGGTTGATCCCGCGTTGATTGCAGTCGGCGGTCACTCGTTGGGCGCGGCGACGACGATGGCGCTGGTTTCGAATCGCTGTTGCGTCGACGCGCGGGTGAAGGCCGCGGTCGAAGTCGACGGTTCGACGCTGCACTTCCCGAATGGTGCGGTCGAGGAGCGGGGCGTTCCGGTGCTGTTGATCCACGGCGACGCCGATCGCACGTTTTCGGTCAATCAGAGCCGGATGACGTACGCGCGCTCGACTGGCCCCAAGTATCTCCTCATCCTGCCCGGCATCGGGCATGTGCCGTTCGACACTCCGAGCGCGGAGACCGTCGTCGAAACCGCGACCGTCGACTTCCTCAACGCGACGTTGCGCCAGCTTCCGAGCGCGAAAGTTCGGATCGAGCGCGACGCGACGCAGGCCCAGCCGTGAGACGTTGGCTCGCGCTCGGCGCGTTGTTGGTGTTGGCGGGGTGCGCGTCGTCGGCGCGGGCGAGTGCGCCGGTCGTGAGTTCGACGACGACGACGACGGTCGGCGCGGCGCCGACGACGGCCGCGCCCGCGACGACGCCGACGCCGACGTTCGGTGTTGTGCACGCGCTCGCACGTTCGTATCCGCCCGCGCCCACAACCGGTCCGCCGCAATTCATCTGGGGCTACGGCGACCCGTTGTTCTGCGGGCCGCCGCGCCCGAGCGAAACGCAGGAAGCTGCGCAGGCGGAGAAGGCTGATCCGCCACTCGCGAACGCGGCGGTGTTGCGGGGGCAACGCGTGTTGATCGTCGGTGATTCGAGCGCGTGCAGCATGTTCACCGGTCTCGCCGCGGTCGCGCCCGCGAACGGTTTCACCGCCGACCAAGGCGTGGTGTTCGGCTGCGGGATTGCGAGCGGGGAGATCACGACGACGCGCGCCGAAGCCATCACACCGCACAGCAGCCGGTGTCCGGGCATGGTCGACTGGGACATTCCGACTGCGTTGGCGCGCGCCCAGCCGACACTCGTGATCTGGATGAGCATTTGGGAGAAATCCGATCTCGTGGTCGACGGTCGCACGGTCGTCGCGGGCACACCCGAGTGGGAACAGATCATCCAGTCGCGCATGGACGCCGCGCTGGCGCGCTTGACGTACGGCGGTGCGAAGGTCGTGATCGCGACCGAACCGGCACCGGCGCCGACTGCGCCGAACAACGCACCCGCGTTCAATGTGCAGAACGACAACGCCAGCTATCTGCGGCTCAACGCGTTGCTGCGGCGATTCGCGGCCCGGCATCGCAACGACGTGTTGCTCGTCGACCTCGCGTCGCTGGTGTGTCCGAGCGGGCCGCCCTGCCCGGCGGTTGTCGACGGGATGCAGGCGCGGCCCGACGGTCGCCACTATTCGCCGGCCGCCGCGGTCTGGGCGTCGCGCTGGCTCCTCTCGAAGATCCCCTAGCCCCGGCGTTGGATACGCGCGAAGCGGTCGAGGGCGGCGAGGACGTGGCCGATCATCTTCGGTTCGACGGCGCGGTGGCCTTCGTCGTCGACCACGATGAGCTCGCTGCCCGGCCACGCTTCCGCCAGCGCGAAGGGTGCGGCCAGCGGCGCACCGAGATCGAGGCGGCCGTGCACCAGCACGCCCGGGATGTCGCGCAGCCGGCCCGCGTTTTCCAACAGCGTGTCCTCGTCGAGAAACGCGTCGTTGCGCCAGTAGTGGGTGACGAGCCGGGCGAATGTCATCCGGAAACGCGGGTCGTCGTAACGCGGATTGTGCGGATCATCGGCGTGGAGGCGAACGAGCTCGTCTTCCCACTCGCACCAATTCCGCGCCGCTTCTTCGCGCACGACCGGATCGGCGTCGGCCAACAGATTTGCGTACGCATCGACGAGCGGGCCTTCGCGCAAGTGGGGCGGAACGCTGTCGCGGAACTTCCTCCACGCGGCGGGAAAGAAACGACCGACACCGCGGGTCGCCCATTCCACGTCGGCGCGCCGCGTCAACGCGATCGCCATCAGCACCATCTCGCTGACGCGATCAGGATGTTGTTCCGCGTACGCGAGCGCGAGCGTCGATCCCCACGATCCGCCGAACACGAGCCAGCGTTCGATGCCGAGCTCACTGCGCAACTGCTCGATGTCACGCAACAGATGCGCGGTGTCGTTGGTCGTCAGATCGGTTGTGATCGCGCCGGCGTCGGGGGTGCTGCGCCCGCACCCGCGCTGGTCGAACAACACGATGCGGTACGCGCTCGGGTCGAACAGCCGGCGTTGGGCGGGCGTGCATCCGGAACCCGGTCCGCCGTGCAACACAACCGCGGGTTTGCCATCAGGGTTGCCGCAGCATTCCCAGGAGACGAGGTTTCCGTCGCCGACATCGAGCATTCCCGACGCATACGGCTCGATCGCGGGATACGGCCCGGCCATTGGTCCCCCGAAAGACGTAGCTTGTGGGTTCGCGATCGTAGGCCGGGAGGCGACATGCCCGCAGTCTTCGTACACGGTGTGCCCGACACGGGCAGCGAATGGGATGCGGTGCGCAGTTATTGCTCGCGCGCCGACATCGTGGCGCCCAACCTTCCTGGTTTCGATGCGCCGGTTCCACCCGGTTTCACCGCCACCGCCGACGAATACGTCGACTGGCTCACCGACGAGATCGTCGCGATCGGGATGCCCGTCGACATCGTGGGTCACGACTGGGGTTCGATCCTCGTGCAGCGGGTCGTTTCGCTGCGGCCGGAGTTGATTCGCACGTGGGCGGCGGGCGCAGGTTCGATCGACCGCGACTACGTGTGGCACGACCTCGCCCAGATGTGGCAAACACCCGATGTCGGTGAACAAGTGATGGAAGGCATGACCGGCGACGCGCTGGTCGACGGCCTCGCGGGACAAGTCGGTCGCGACCGCGCCGTCGAAATGGCGAGTCATATGGACGACACGATGAAGGAATGCATCCTCGCGCTGTACCGCTCGGCGAAGGACGGGTTCGACGACTGGCACGACGCGGTCGACATGATTCGGCGGCCGGGCTTGGTGTTGTGGGGTGCCGACGATCCGTACGTGACACCCGAGTTCGGTGAGCGCCTCGCGAAGCGCACGAACGCGCGCCTCGTGATGTATCCCGACAGCGGGCATTGGTGGCCGATCACGAAGGCCCAACAGACCGCGGCCGCGCTCGAAGAACTCTGGGGCTCGGTCTAACTCGCGTTAGATCGTCGGCGCGGTCGGGTGCGCCGTGATCGCGTCGACAACTTCGCGGAGTTCCCGCACCAGTGGTCGAGCACCGTCGGGGAGTTCGTCGACGCGTGCCTCGAAGACGGCGAGCAGCGACGCGTAATACCACTCGGTCGCGGCGCGTCCGGCCGCGGCGTCGTGCTTGCCGGGCGTGAAGCGCGAGAACAGTGCATCACCGAGCTGCTGTTGGTCGCGCGCAATCGAACGGGCGTTGTGCAGCTTGTCGGCGAGCGAGACGAGCAACGCGTCCGCCGGCTCCGTGCGCATGCGCGCGATGTACTTCTCCTTGCGCGGGCGCCATTCTTCTTTCTTCGTCGGATCGGCGGCGAGGCTGTCGGAGCACGCTTCGACGATGTCGGCGACTTCCTTGCCGAAGCGGTAACGCACGTCGGCGAGGCGGCCGGCACCGCCGAAGTCTTCGGCGGTGTCGTGCAACAACGCAGCGGCCGCTTGGTTTTCGCTGCCGCCGGCTTCGAGCACGAGCGCGCTCACGGCCATGAGATGCGAGAGGTACGGGACCTCGGTTGCTTTGCGCACATCGCCGCCGTGTACGTGCGCCGCGTAGATGAAGGCCTGCTCGAAAACATTTCCCAGCATCGGTCTTCGACCTTACGGGCGCACGGCCACGACGTCGAATGCGTCATTGCGCCTTGCGCCGGCTTCCGTAGACGGCACCGACACCGGCGAGTACCAGCGTCGAACCGGCCAAGCCGAGCGGCAACGACGAGCTGCCCGTGAACGGCAACTGGTTCGCGGGCGGGTCTTGCGCGGCCGCAGTGTGCACGACGGCTTTGACCGTCGTCGGTGACGGATCGCCGTTGGCGTGCGACGCGACGGTTGTCGTCGTCGCGGGCGCGGCAGTCGTTGTCGTCGTCGGTTTCACGGTTGTCGTCGTTGTCGGATCCGGCTTCGAGCTGCCGCACGTGAGCGATTCCGTCGAGTCGGCGAACGGGGCGCCGTCGGCGAGCACGGTCAGATGCGAGCTGCCGTTGTGGGCCGGCATGTAACGCTGGATCAGCGGTCCCGGACCGACCTCGTAGTCGACGGTCGCGAAGTTGTCCGAGTGCAGCGTGAAGTCGATCAGCGGATTCGGTCCACCATTTGCCATCGAAACGAGCCAGTCCGGGTTCGAGTGGCCTTCGAGGCAGATGAGCTTGTCGCTGACGGTCGCGCCGGGTGGCACGGCGGGGGCCGCGTGGGCGGCCGGGGCGACAACCGCAAACGCGGCGGTGGCGAAGGCCAGAGTTGTGATGAATCGGCGGCGGGCAGACATGGGAGTGGTCCTCTCTTGAGACGTCGTTGTCTGAGGACCATCGAACGGCAATTCCGCTGGAAACGGTTGCGGCGCCGTTGCTCAACGGCCACACCGCGAGTGCTCAACGGGGCCGCGGCGACTGCCTGATCGCTAGAGATTGAGGTGGAGCTGCTCTTTCGCCGCGCCAGTTGCAGCGGCGTCGACGATCGCGATGTCGTCGGTGAACTCTTCGGCGCCTTTTGCGACGAGCAAGCGATTCGCGGCGGCCGCGCCTTCACCCGTCCAGACCGCAACCCGACCGTAGGAGTGTTTCAGTGCTTCGACGGCGCCCGCCCAGGTGCCGCCGGCCTCCTCCTCGCATTCGACGACGACTGTGACGTCGGCAAGTGCGTAGATGATCTTGTTGCGACTCATTGCGTTGCCGACCGAGAACGGCGCGGCGGGCGCGTACGGCGTGGTCAGGCACAACCGCGCGTCGCTGATCGCACGGCGCACTTCGGGATCGTTCGCGGTTCTGGTCAATGCGTCGGCCAACACGCCCGTCACGGTGCCGCCGGCGTCGAGCGCGGCACCCATTGCGAGCCGATCGGTGCCGCGTGCGCCGCCCGAAATCACGACTCGGCCATCGGCAACTGCGCCGCGCGCAATCGCCTTCGCGGCCTCGGCCGCCATGGGGCTGACGGCGCGCGATCCGACAATCGCGACGCCCCCGTTGTGCAGAAGCGCCGGATCACCGGCGACGTGTAACACCGCGGGCGCGGCATTTCCGAGCCGGTCCCGTAACCGGCTCGGATATTCGTCGTCGAACGGCGTCAGAGAGCGAATGCCCGACTGTTCGAGTTGCTCGAGCGCGAACGCAAGCGAGGTGGCGCGATCGAGGAGGATCACCGCGCGCGCGCCAATCTTCTCGCCGACCATTTCGCGCAACTGCTGTTCGTCCCGTCCGAGGAGTCGCGCCGGATCGTCGACTGCGGCGAGCACGTTCCAAAACTCCGCCGCGCCGAGGGGTTTCGCATCGCTCGGCGCGACGCGCGAAACGAGTGCCAAGGTTGCGAGTGCGGAATCAGAGCGGCGTGTCATGGTTCAATCGCTGAGCGCCCGGGCGAGGACGAGAGGGTAAACCGGACCACCCCCATTCTGGCGCAGGAGCGCGGCGAGCACCGTCAGCGTCCAGCGGGAATCGACGATGTCGTCGATCAGGATGACCGGATCGGGCGGAACGGCGCCGTGAATGGCGAACGTGTCGGCGATGTTTGCGTGTTGCTGCGCGCTGTTCTCCATCTCCTTTTGGGGAGCGGTCTCACGCGCCTTTGTCACGACCACGCGGAACGGGAGCCCGAGCCGGGTTGCCACTCGGGCTGCGAGCGATGGAACGAGCTCGGGGTGGCGCAGCGACGGCACGCACGTGACCCATGTCGGCGCGGGATCGAACTCCCATTTGCGGACGAGATCGACGAGCGCGTTGACAAGCTCTTCGCCGAACGCGCCCGCAACCTTCTGTTCCTTCACCATCGTGCCCCAACCGCCGTCGCCGTACATGGCCAGGATGCGCCCGGGCTCGGCGCGCTCGGCTCCTGCGATATTCGTGTTGTTCGGCCACTTCTTGCGCGGTTCGAGTTCGAGACTCTGCGAACGAAGAAAGGTGATTGCCTCGCGCGCGAGCTCGGTGTCGTACTCGGGCGACAACAGCGCGGTGCCGCGGCAACGGCTACACCGCCCACATGGCTGCGCGTCGGCATCGTCGAGTTCTCGGCGCAGGAACTGCAGCAGGCACGATTCCGACGCAAGGTATTGCCGCATGCGTTCTTGTTCGATGCGCCGTTGCTCGGTGATCGCCGCTACCCGGGCGACCGGGTATGACCACGGTCTGAGCGTGCGGCGGTACTTCATCCCGTCCCGCTCTACGACGCCCTCGACCTCGAGGATCTTGAGCATGTTGGTGAGCCGATTGCGACGAAGGTTCACGACGGGTTCGAGCTCGACGATCTTCACCCAGTCGGACTGCTCGTCGAGGTACTCGACAACCGCTTCCGCCTGTTGCTGCGGCGGGAACGCGGTGTTGATGAAGTAGTCCTGGATCTGGCTCGACTCGTTTCCCACGAGCGCGATTGCGTAGGCCTGATCGAGCGCGCGCCCGGCGCGCCCGACTTGTTGGTAGTACGCGATCGCCGAGCCCGGAACCTGATAGTGGATGACAAAGGCAAGGTCGGGCTTGTCGTAACCCATGCCGAGCGCGGAAGTCGCGACGACGCACTTGATCTTGTTCGCGAGAAGAAGCTCTTCGGCTTCGAGCCGGTCGGCGACGGGGTCTTCGCCGGTGTACGCGCGCGCATCGATCCCGCACCGTCGTAACCAGGCCGCGGCGCGTCGCGCGTCGGCGACCGTCAGCGTGTACACGATCCCAGTACCCGGCAACTCCGGGATGACGCGTGCGAGCCAGGCAAGCCGCTGTGGTTGGGAGGGCAGTTCGAGGACGTCGAGCGCCAAGCTCTCGCGGTCGAGCGTGCCGCGAAGTACGACGAGCTCGCTCCCGAGTTGCGCAACGACATCGGCGATGACCCGGTCGTTCGCGGTCGCGGTGGTGCAGAGCACCGGTACGCCAGCCGGAAGGAGATCGAGCGTGCGGGCGAGACGGCGATAGTCGGGACGGAAGTCGTGGCCCCAATCGCTGATGCAATGCGCTTCGTCGATCACGAAGAGGCCGACGCGCTGCGCGATCCCGGGGAGCACCTCGGTGCGGAAGGCTTCGTTCGCGAATCGTTCCGGCGAAACGAGCAAGAGATCGATCTCGTCGTTCGCGAGTCGTTCTTCGATCCGGGACCACTCGTCTTTGTTGTCGCTCGCAATCCGGTCGGCGCGCACGCCGGCCCGCTCGGCGGCTTCGATCTGGTTTCGCATCAACGCAAGGAGGGGCGAGACGAGCAGCGTGGGGCCGGCGCCGCGATCGCGCAGGAGCCGGGTCGCGACGAAGTACACCGCGCTCTTGCCCCAACCGGTCCGCTGCACGACCAGCACTCGGTTGCGTTGTTCGACGAGCGCAGTGATGGCTTCCAGCTGATCCGGGCGAAACGTCGCGCCCGGGCCGACGAGCTGCGCGAGAACATCCTGCGGCGACGCGGCTGAAATCACCGTTGCATCATGTCGCACGGGTGCGACAGTTTCGGTAGCGGCCGCTTACCCGGGTTGTGGAGGCGAAGCGACGTTGGTCGGGGCTGCGCCGGCCGGCGGTGTGAGGGCTTCGAGATCGTCGGCTTCCAGCGTGCGGAGCTGATCGACCGTGGGTGCTGAAACGTCGCGCAACCGCCACGCTTGCCGCACGACCGCGGCGTCGAATTGATTGCGGACCCAACGGGCGTTGCCGAACCGGCGGTCGCGCAGCACCCCTTTGAGCAGGAGGCGCAGACGCCCGGTGCAGTCGTCGGTGGGCGTGAAGTCGGCGTCGGAGCACATTTGCTTGAAAATCGCAACGAGTTCGTCGTCGCTGTAGTCGGGGAACTCGATCGTCGTGCGGAAGCGGCTTTCCAGACCGGGATTCGATGAGATGAAGATCGCCATCTCGTCGGTGTAACCGGCGACGATCACGACGAGTTCGTCGCGGTGGTCTTCCATCGCCTTGACGATCGTGTCGATCGCTTCTTGGCCGAAGTCGTCGGTCGCGAGCGCGTACGCCTCGTCGACGAACATCACGCCGCCGAGCGCCGACTTGATCACGTCAGCGGTTTTCAACGCGGTCTGGCCGACGTAACCGGCGACCAAGCCCGAACGATCGGTTTCGATCAGCTGGCCCTTCGGCAGCACGCCCACCGCGCGGTAGATGCCGGCGACGAGCCGGGCGACGGTCGTTTTGCCCGTGCCGGGATTGCCGCTGAACACGAGATGCTTGCTGATCTCGGGCGACTTGAGGTTTTGCGCGGTGCGCAGCTTGTCGATGCGCAACAACTCGGTCTCGTGCTTCACTTCGTCTTTGACGGCGCTGAGCCCGACCAACTCGTCGAGTTGCTTTTCGAGTTCTTCGAGCGTCGGCAGCGGTTTCGCAGGCTCGGCGGCTGTCGCGGCGGCGGCTTGTTGCACGGGCGTGGCCTGCACCGGCTGTTCGCCGACCGGTTGGGCCGTGGTCGTGGGGTCGGTGATCGGTTGCGCCGCCTGTTGAATCGTGTTCATCAGTGGTTGCAACAGATCGGCCGCGTTCGGCAACACGGTCGCGGTCTTCGGTGAAACCGCGCGCAGTTGCGCCGACGCCGCGAACCCCGCGTTGTTGATGCGTTTCAAGTCGGGCATGCCCAACGAAGCGGCGGCCGACGCGAGATCGACGAGCGCGTTCGCATACGCGCGCGCGGCATCGGGATGCGTGCCGTCGTGCAGCGCGCGCGTCAACAAGTCGGTGGGGCCGTTCGCCCACGCCTGCCCGCGCGGGCTGCGGCCGCGAACTCGCTCGCGGGCCGGCCGAACGCTTGCGCCCACGCGTCGCTCGCGCCCGTGCCGGCACCGATGCCCGCGGCGAACGCGGCTGCTTCGCGATCGATCTCGTCGGGCTGGAACCCGGCCGCGGCACCGGCGGTGCGCAGTTCGGCCAGCGAGGATGCGATGTCGGGACCGGTCATGAGGATCTATCGGTCGGAGGCGGCGGCGGAATCGTGGGTGGCGGCGGAATGATCACCGGCGGCGGGATATTGGTGGGCGGCGGGGGAGCCGGCGAGTTCATCGGCGGGCTTGGGGACGGAGCCGCTTTTGTGTCGATGTCGAGCGGCCCGTCGCCGAATCGTTCGGCGAGGAAGCGACCGTTCGCGGCGAGCTTGTCGGTGTCGGCCGCGTTCACCGCGTCGGCAATCTCGTCGATTTGCTTCGACAACACGTCGAGTTGATCAGAGAGCATGTCGCGCGCGGTTTGATTGTTCGCGACGATGTGATGGTCCGCGTAGGTGCGGGGCAGGTTCAAATATCCCTGCAAGGTCGACGGCAGATAGCTCGTCGCCGCTTGCACCAACACATATTGACCGGGCGAACCGG
This sequence comes from uncultured Actinomycetes bacterium, assembly GCA_963841195.1. Classification (GTDB taxonomy): domain Bacteria; phylum Actinomycetota; class Acidimicrobiia; order IMCC26256; family PALSA-610; genus CAWJBX01. The sequence continues at coordinate 272,874 of CAWJBX010000016.1, forward strand.
CGCCGAGCGCGTCGGCGCGCGGCAACGAATCGGTGATCGTGCTCGCGATGTGCGCGACCTTCTGGCCGATCTCGGGCGGCACGCGCCCCGAAATCTCCCGCTGAATGTCGTCGAGGCTCTTCTTCACGTCGCCCGGCGTCAATCCCGCGACGAGGTTCACCGGTTTGCGATGCGGTGCGACCAGCGCGCCGATTGCGTACAGCGCGGGCACGAGCGCGAGCCCGACGGGCGGCGCAACGACGCCGACCGCGCGCGAGGATCGGTCCGCCGACCGCGAGCGCCAGGCCCGTGATGTTCTTCGTCGAGGTTGCGTACCGTTCGAAGCCACCCTTTGGCTTACTGGTAGCCACGAATGTCCTTGAAGACCTCGGAAAGGGGCGTGTTCCGCGCGTCGAAGACCTGACCGCCGGTTGCGTTGGCGATCTGCGTCAGCTCGTCCGAGCTGCCTTCTCCGAACAACACTGCGAACACGCGCGTCGATCGTACGTTGGGCGGGAGCCCGTTCAAATAATCCAGGAAATCTTGGGCGCTGATGCCCTCGTTGTTCTCACCGTCGGTCATGAGGACAACGCTGGTGTAGGCGTTCGGGTTGGCGGCCTGGTCGGTGGACGCGGCCTGGTACGCCTGCTGCAACGCCGAGTAGATCGCGGTGCCGCCGTCGGCTTGGAGACCGTCGACGTACGCGCGCAACGACGTCAGCGTGGGCGACGACGGATCGGTGGAGTCGATCGTGAACGACTTCGTGTCGGCGACCTGGTCGCTGAACGGAATCAGCGTGACGGTTTCACGCGGATTGAAGCGCGTGAAGTGTCCGCTGAACGAGGTGTCGGCGCCCGCGAGGCCGTCGAGCGCGGTCTTCAACTGGTCGATGCGCGACGGTGTGTCGCTCGCCATCGAACCCGACGTGTCGAGCACGTAGACGGTGTCGGCGGGACGGCGCAGCTCGTTCTGGTAGTCGTCGAGCAGGTGCTGCACAACTTCGAGGTTGGCGGGGAACGTCGCTTCGATCAGCACGCCGGTGTTGAGGCGCGGGTCGGGCGCGACACCCGGCGTCGCGGCGCGGCGCGCGGTGACTTGTTGGATCTTCGCTTGCACGTCGGGCTGGGTGAGGTATGCAGTGAGCTTGTCGAACGCATCGCGCTTCGCAGAGTTCAGCAACATCAGCGGATAGTCGGCGGTGACGATGCCGTCCTTCGGATACAACAACGTGAGCGGTTCGTGCAGCGCGCCCGACGCGTTCATCGTGACGAGCACGCTCTCGTAGTTCACGATGCCGTCGAGCGAGTCTTGGCTCTTTTCGTAGGAGTCGACGAGGAACCCGCTCGATCCCGAGGTCAGCGTCTGGCCGGTGAAGAAACCCTTGAGACCGGCCGCGTCGATGTTGTTCTCGGTCAGGGGCTGGCCTTTGGCGAGCGCGTCGGCCACACCGACGAGCGCCGAGAAGCCCGAGTTCGACGCGGTCGGGCTCGTCATCGCGTACTTGAACTTGCCGGCCGCCGCCGCCGACGCGATGTCCTGCCACGTGACGGTGTGCGGTTGCCAGCCGAGGCGATCGGCGACGCTCTTCTTCACGCCGATGATCACCGGGCTCTGCATGATGCGCTTGGCTTCGAGCACTTTCGTGCTCGCACCGGCGAGCGCGATGTAACGGTCGCTTGCGAACCAGGCGGCGTCGGCGTCGGCGCTGTTGCTCGCGATCTTGTCGGCACCGTCGAGCGAACCGGTGTAGGTGAGATTCACCTTGACGCCGATCTTGTTCTGCGCGTCTTGCAGGATCGGCACCATGTCTTTCAGTTCGCTGCCGCCGATCACGCTCAGCGTGTTCGACGCGTTCGGTTGCGACTTCGACCCGCCGCACGCGGCGAGTCCGGTCGCGAGCGCGAGGCTCGCGACGATCGCGGCAAGAAGTCCGAGTGGCCGCCGCCCGGCACGCACGTCAACTCCCGCCGGGGAGCTTGAGGTCGCCGCTGTCGGTCGTGGGAGACGAGGCGTCGGCCTGCTTGACGCGCGCGAGGTACGTCTGCGCCTTTTGGATCTCGGTGTCGAGGGTGTTGATCGTGGTCTGCATCGAGTTGAGGGCCTGCGCCTTGAACGTGTCGATGGCGTCCATCGTCTGGTAGATGTTCGTGAACGCGGCCTGCAGCTTGTCGATCCCGATCGTCGACGACGCCGCCTGCTCGTTGATCGCAACCGTCTGCGTCGCGAGCAGCTTCGACGTCGACTCGATCAGGTTCGAGGTCGTCGTGTTCAGCGCGGTGATCTGGTCGAGCACGAGCTTCTGGTTGGCGAGCGCCTGGGCGACGATGACCGCGGTGCGCAACGCCGAGATCGTGGTCGTGGTGGCGCGGTCGACACCCTTGATGAGCTCGATGTTGTTCTTCCGCACGAGGTCGATCGCGAGGTAGCCCTGGATCGAGACCGCGAGCTGCGTCAGCAGGTCTTGGTGCTTCTGGCGCACGTAGAACAGCACGTCTTCGCGCAGCGACTTCGCCTTCTCAGGGTCGGTCGCGTCCAGCGCGGCGATCTTGGCGGTGAGCGCGCTGTCGAGGTGGTCGGCGACGTAGACGTACTGCGTCAGCCGCTGCATCGTGTCCCAGAGATGCACCTTCTCCTGTTCGAGCGACGGCGTTGTCCTTGCGCAGCTCGTCCTGGCCTTGGTACAGCGCGTTGAGGATCGCGTTGATGTGCGTCTGCGCGCTCTCGTAACGGTGGAAGTAGTCGCGCAGCTTGTCGCCGAAGGGGATGATGCCGAGCAGCTTGCGCACGCCCGACGCCTTGGCCGGGTCGAGGTCTTCGATCTGGCGGCGCAGTTCCAGCAGCGTGTCCGACACCTGCGCGCCCGCGTCGAAACCGCCTTTGCTCATCGCCTTCACGGGCGCGTCGAGCATGCGGTTGCTGACGCTGGCGGCGGCGCGAATGTCGTCGTCGCCCATCGTGCGGATGCTGTCGGCCTTTTGCGCGAACTCGGGGGAGTGCTCGTCGAGCGTGACGATGCTGTCGACGTAGTCGCTCACCATCTTGTCGAGACCGGGCAACGCCGCCTTGTCGAGCGGCACCATGCCTTCGGCGCTGTTCGGGTCGACGGCCGCGACCGGCTGCGGCGCCTGCAGTTGGAGTTCGGTCGACGCAGCCGGCGGCGCGAGTTGCTCAGCGGCCGCGGCGGGCGCGGGTGTGGCCGGCGGCGCGGCTTGCGGGTCGGGAGGGGGCGGAGTGGTGGTCATGGACTCCCCGTTTTTCGGACGGACGATTCGTTGGGATCGGTATTCGGCACCGAGTTGGTCGGAACGTTGGCGCCGAAGGTTCGGTGCAACGCGTCGTCGAGTTTGTTGATGAGCTCTTCGAGCGTTTCGTACGTCGGCGGTTCGACGATGTTGAACAGTTGCGAGTTGACCGTCACCTTGTTCTGCGTGACGAAGTCGTTGAACGCACCGGGATTGGCCGTGCGGAAACCGTGCACGACCGCGAGGTGTTGCAGTTCGGGGTCGTTGGTGAGCAGTTGACCGATCGCGTCGCCGGTCGGGTTGAGCGGCACGACCGTGTGCTTCGACTCGATGTCGGGATTCGGATACATCAACACCATGTTCGGCTGGATGGAGCCGTCGTGCAGTGCCGCCTGCGCAACGAACTGGGCCTCGTAGATCCAGACCATCGGCGTCTTGCCAATGCCGATCGAGAGGTAGTCGTCGAACGGCGCTTCGCTCGACTGCTCGGTGTAGCCCTGCTCGAGGTAGAGCGGGCTGATCTTGTCGACCACGCCGTCGGCCGTTGCGGGCGAGTCGAGAATCGCGTTCTGGTTGGCGACGTAACTCAAGATCGACGCGTACATCGCACTGGAGTTCGACGTTGCGATGTCGGTGGTCGTGGTGAGCACGTAGTTGTTGTTCGGGTAGGGCGCGTTCGCACCCGAGTTACCGGGGAGGTCGCTCCAACGCGTCTTCTTGTCGGCGAGCGCGAGGAACTTCGCCATGTCGAGCGTCCAGTAGCCGTTGTGCGGTGTCGCGACGCCGGCTTTCTCCAACAGCTGCGCGATCGGCGTGAACGTGGCGATCGCCATCGGCGTGAAGAAGGGGACGTAACTCGTCGTCGTGCCGCGTCGTGCGCAGGATCTTTTGCGCGGCGGGTGTGCCGGCGGGGAACGCGAAGTCGTACTTCGCGAGGTTGACGGTGGTGGCGATCTGGCGGCTGCCGGCGGTGTCGACCTCGACGTCGTAGCCGTGCTTCGCGAACGCGGCTTTGACGGCGGGGTCGGCGAAGAAGGGTTGCTTCTCGGAACCGATGACGCCGTGCACGACTTGGAGCGGTTTCTTCTTCTTGCCGCCGCTCACCGAGACGACGACCGTGACGATGACGGCGATCGCCAGCACCGCAGCGACGACGATGCTGAGAGTTCTACGCAACATGACCGCCCAGGTCGGGATGACTCAGGGCCCAATACTAAGGCGCGGATTCGGCCAGACGGGCCGCGCTCACTCTCGCCTCGTGGAGGTATGCCGAGGTGCCCTGTTCGTTGCGGCAGCGCTCGGTGATTTCGGCGTCGCAGACGCTGCATGCGACGGAATTGCGGATGCCCGTCGACTCGGCAGTGGTGAGATCGGTGCGCAATGTCCGGGGATCGGCTGTGGCGGTGGAGGTGGTCGCGGCTGGCTTCTTCGTTGGCGGCAGCGCCTTCGCCGCTTCTTCGAGAAACGCGCACGTCTCCGCGAGGTCGATGCTCCTGCGGAGCGGGGGCACCGCGTCGAGCAGTTGCACGCGATAGTCCTTCGTCGCGAGCCGCGAGTCGAGCACCGCGACAACACCACGATCGCTTTTGCGCCGGATGAGTCGGCCCGCGCCTTGGGCCAGGATCAGCGCCGCGGCCGGCAGGTCGACGGTGACGAACGCGTTCAGTTCGCGTTCCTCGGCCCGTTTGCGGCGCGCCGCGTGCAACGGTTCGTCAGGAACCGGAAACGGGATCTTGTCGATGACGACGAGCACGCACGACGCACCGGCGGCGTCGATGCCGGCCCAGAACGAGCGGGTGCCGACGAGGACGGAAGTTTCGTCCTCGACGAACTCTTTGGTGAGCACGCCCGTGTCGCGATCGCCTTGCGCCAGGATGCGATGGTCGGTCTGCTTGCGCAGCACTTCGCCGAACCGTTCGACGTTGGCGCGCGACGTGCACAGCACGAGCGAACGTCCGCCCGCGGCGTCGACGAGCGCGCAGATGCGTTCGCCCGCGAGTTTGATCCACTTCTCGGTGTGCGGGGCGCGGGGCTCGGGCAGGTCTTTGCCGACGTACAACATGCCTTGGGCGCGCCAGTCGAACGACGACGGTGTCTGCAACGCGCGGTAGCCCCGGCCCGCGTTCGACGTCCACTCGCCTTCGTCGTCGGGTTCGCCCCACGAGCCCGGCAACTTGTCGGTTTGGAAGCCCATGCTGATCGCGAGCGGTGCGAACGGAGGCTTGCCGCCGAGCGTCGCCGACACCGCGATCACCGGCTTGTGGATCAGCAGCCGGTTGCCGATCGTGTCACCTGCCGCGATCGGCGCGATGTGCAGGCGGCGATTGCTGCGAACTTCTTCGATCCACACGACGTCGCCGGGACCGGGCGCGCTCAGTTCGCGGAGGACTTCGAGCCGGCCGGTCGCGAGGCGCGCCGTTCGCTTCGCGTATTCGTCGCCGCCGGTTTTGAGTTGCGCGCTCGCCTTCGCGAGCCGTTCGGCCGCGCTCGAGCAGCGCTTGGTCGATCTGTTTGTCGTTCCCGATGTTGATCGTGCCTTCGCGCTTGTCGAGGGCTTTGTCGAGCGCGCGGCCGGCTTCGCTGACGGCATCGGCGACTTCCGCCTTCACGCCCGACTTCGCCAGCATCGGTCCCAGGCGAATGAGCGCCTCGGGACTGATCTCGGCCGCGAACGCGTTGGTCGCGTTGTCGGGAAACGAATGCGCCTCGTCGAGGATGACGATGTCGTGTTCGGGAAGCACCTGGCCTTCCGACGCGAGGTGCGCGCAGTACAGGGCGTGGTTGACGACGAGGATTTGGGCGTCGCGGGCGCGGTCGCGTGCGAGTTCGGCGAAGCATTCGTCGCCGTCGGCGCAATCTTTCCGGCCTGGGCATTCCGCACCGCTGCAACTTGCGGTTGCCCACGCCGCGTTGTTGATGTCGTCGGAGAGCTCCGAGCGATCGCCGGTGTCGGAGTTCTGCGCGAACGCTTTGAGCTTCTCGAGTTGGCGCGGGAAATCGCGGCCGACGGGGAGTTCGAAGAGCGCGTCGGGCGCGCCCGCGGCCTTCAGTTTTGCTCGGCAGAGATAGTTGGAGCGACCCTTGAGCACGGCGTGCGTGAACTTCACGTCGCCGAACTCGTGCAAGCTCGGAAGGTCTTTGTTTGCGAGTTGGGCTTGCAGCGCGATCGTTGAAGTTGCGACGACGACTTTCAATCCGGACGCGATCGCGGGCGCGAGGTAGGCGAGTGATTTGCCGGAGCCGGTCGGCGCTTCGGCGACAAGATGGTGGCCGTTCGTGATCGCCTCGGCGACCGCTTCCGTGAGCTGGTGTTGCCCGTCGCGACGTTCGCCGCCCATGCCCGCGACGACCGCGTCGAGCAGCGCGGTCGGATCAGCGCGCCATCGCACTCGTTCGCTCGGGCCGGCAGTCACGATGCGAGGCTAGACAGTCGGGACCGTCGGAAGATTGGTCCAGCCCCCGAAAATCAGCGCGAATGCGAGTCCGACGCATTGCTCGTATTGTGAGGGGCGTGGCGCAATCGGTATCGAGCGAACCGGTGTCGTGGGATCCCTACGCCCATGCGCAGCAGGTGTCGCCGTACGAAACTTGGCGGCGTCTGCGCGACGAGGCACCCGTGTACCACAGTGAGAAATACGGCTTCTACGCGCTGAGCCGCTTCGACGACGTGCTGTCGGCCTCGCTCGACACCGAAACGTTCAGCTCGGCGTACGGCATCACGATCGACACGATCCCGTCGCCGCCGCCGATCCCGATGATGATCATGATGGACCCGCCGCACCACGACGTGCTGCGCAAGGTCGTGAGCCGGGCCTACACGCCGCGAGCGCGTCAACGCGCTCGAGGACCGCATACGCGAGTTGTGCGCCGACTATCTCGACCCGTTCGTCGGCGCGCCGGGTATGGACTATGTGCGCGACTTCGGCATGCGCCTTCCGGTCATGGTGATCTCCACGTTGCTCGGCTTCCCCGAAGAAGATCACGACCAGCTGCGCGAGTGGAGCGACCTCATGCTGCACCGCGACGAGGATCACGAGAAGCCGACGCAAGCAGCGCTCGACATACTTATTGAACAGCACGGCTACTACATGTCGATTGTCGAGCAGCGCAAGGTCGAGCCGCTCGACGACATGATTTCGGTGCTCACGCAGGTCGACTTCGAAGACGTCGACGGCACCGTGCGCACACTCACCGACATGGAGATCGTCGGCATGGTCGGGCTGATCTCGAACGCCGGCAATGAGACGGTGGCGCGTATGCTCGGGTGGGCTTCGCTCGTGCTCGACGAGTTCGCGGGTGAGCGCGCGAAGCTTGTCGACGATCCGTCACTGCTTCCCGGTGCGGTCGAGGAGCTGCTGCGTTTCGAGGCGCCGTCACCGATTCAGGGACGCTGCACGACGCGCGACGTCGAACTGCACGGCGTCACGATCCCGGAGGGGAGCACGGTCGCGTTGCTCACGGGATCGGCCGGCCGCGACGAGCGGCAGTATGCCGATGCCGATCGCTTCGACGCGCATCGCAAGAACGAACGGCATCTCTCGTTCGGTTACGGTGCGCACTTCTGCTTGGGTGCCGCACTTGCGCGGCTGGAGGGCCGAGTCGCGCTGGCCGAGACGCTCGCCCGGTTCCCGGAGTGGACTGTCGACCGCGACCACGTCGAGTTCGTAGCGACGAATACCGTGCGCGGCCCCGCCGCATCACCGATTCGTTTCTGAGCCGACGTGGCAACCAGCGAAAGCGCCCCCGGCAGGATTCGAACCTGCGCACACGGTTTAGGAAACCGATGCTCTATCCCCTGAGCTACGAGGGCGGAAATGACTACGACCAGCCTAAGCGGAGCCGAACAAAGTATGACTGGGCGCACGGAGCTCCGTTAGCGACGTAAGCGCGCAATCCAGATACGGGCGTGCTCAGACCGGCACCGGCGCCGACACCGCCGTCGACGAGCGACGCGGCAGCGCCGACCGTCTCAGGGCGGATCGATTGAGGTGATCCCCGAGTCCGAGACGTGTTCGGTCCATTGGCTGCCGTCCCAGTACCGAAGTCCATGTCGCTTCAAGGGATCGGCAAGCCAGGCAGCGGGCGCGGGCGCAGCAGGCTCGGTTGTCGGCGCAGCCTGCATCGGGGTCGATGTGGATTCTTGGATCGCTGGTGCGGGTCGCCGCGCATCGACTTCGGCGAGGTGCTTTTTCAGGTCCGCGACGAGTTCGTCAGTCGTGCCTCGATAGTCAGCGAACGCCAGTGCGTAGCGAACTTCGAACCAGTCGTTCAACTGCGAGCCGTAGTGAATAACCGTGTTCTTTTGACGATTCGAAACCGAAAAGATCGTCTCGCCGTCCTGATGCTCGCAACTGATGAGCTTGTCGAACAGACACTCGCGCGTTTGTTTCTGTCCGCGGAATACCGCTCGCCGGTTCGTGACAAACAAGGTTCCGGTATCGATTGCGGTCGGTATTGGTGTTCCTGAGACGTAGTGGCCGTGGCTTCCGCCGACGTGGTAACGAATGCTGCGACCACCGAGTGAACCAACCGGGATGGAGACGCCTTGGCTCCGTCCTTGCCATTGGCCCGGCCCGCGGCGATCTTCGATCAGACTGACCTGATCGATCTTCGCGAACAGCGACTCGCCTCTCTTCAGCACGAGTTCCGACGTCGGCTCGCCGCGGTAGGTCTGCACGTAGTCGAGAGTCTCCGCGGCCGCGGCTCGTTCGGCAGCCCAGTCCGCGTCAGCTTTCTCGCGCGCCGCTTGTTCCTTCTTTTCGCGATGTTTCTCGAACATCGTTGCTCCGAAAGCTCAGCGTTCAGTTATAGAACACCGCTACGCCGCCATGATGCGAGCACGCGCCCTGATGATGCGCCGCGTATGAATAGGTTCCGTCGTTGCATTGTGCGGTCGCACCCGTTGGGGGGCCGGTCGGAGCGGGCGGGTGCGTGGGCGGCGGTGGCGGTGGCGGTGGCGGTGGCGGTGGAGAAGTTACTGGGGGCGCAGGCGGAGACGTGGCCGGTGCGTGCGTCGCCGGTGGGACCGTGACGCGAGTTGTCGGGGTCGCCTTTGTTGTAGTCGTCGTTGCGACTCTCGACCGTGTGGTCGGTGTCGAAACCGACACTGAGGGTGTCGTTTTCGATGACGACCCGCAGCCGGCAAGCAAGAGCAGCCCGACGGCAACCGTCGTTGCGCGACGGAACAGTTTTCGTCCCCGCATTTGGTTTCCCCAGTCCGTTAGCAAGTGTGCGAAAGCGTAACCCGGTAGCGACGAGTGGCTTCAAACCCAAGGGCTCTCGGCCGTATGACACCCGGTCGGACAACTATGTGCGCGCGGTGCCGGTGACGTAGTCCGAACCCTTGTTGTGGCAGATCAGCGAGGGAGCAGAGGGCCGCACATCAGACTCGGCGAGAGGCTGCTTCGTGAGTCACGGTGTTCGTGGCGAGAGGTGACGGTTCACCAGGCGGCTTTGACGGAGGCGGACGTCTTTATGCGCGCGCCTCGCATCGAATCCGGACGATCTGCACGCGCGAAGAGTTGCGCGCATACCCGCTAAAACTCGTCAGCGGTTCGCCTCCAACCACGGCGGGATCTCGCCTTCCCACACAATCGCCGACGACGTCTGCGACGCGACACCTAACAGTGTTCCGTCGTCCGCCCACACGCGCGCCGCGCCCGCGAGATAGCCGCCGCTGCCGAACCACGGATCCATGTCGAGCAGGATCCAATCGGATTCGACGAACCGGCTGAAGCGCAACGAATTATCAAGACTCGTGCCACCGCCCATCTTGCCGGCCGCACGCGCCACGCTCGAAGGCACCATGTCGGCGAGAAACGCGACCGTCGCGCACGTCGAGAGTCCCGAACGCATGCGCGCCCATATCGCGCTGCCGTCGACGACGTGACGCATCTCGACAAGCCGTGCCCAACTCTCGACATCGGGAATGCGGTGCATCCGTTCCCACGGCTCGCACTCGTCGGGCGGCGGCACAACGGGAAACGCCGGAATCTGCGCCTCGATCGGGCCTTCGCGCGGCACCGCGCACGCACCCAAGGCCGCCAACACCACTTCACCGCTCACCGACGCGGTCATCCGCACCTGCGCCGTGCGCTTGCCGTTGGCCAACACTTCGACAACACAGTTGATGAGCGCGCCCAGATCGGCACTCGCCGCGTACTGCACCGTCACCCACAACGGCGTCGCGCTGAGTCGTTGCCTCCATCGCCGCAACCATCGCCGCGATGCCGGTGCCGCCGAAGAGCTTGGCGTCGTGGCGCGTCAACAGCGGCGTGAGTTCGAACGAGAAACGGCCGTCGCCATGCGATTGCAGGCCGAGCCACTCAAGATCTGCGTCGGACATAGGCGGGGATTATTGTCCGCAACGCACACGCGGGGACAGGAGACACAAATGGCCGTCATGGTGAGTTTCACCCTCAAGACCGACCCGGCGACATACGAAGCCCTCCACGGGCAGATGCTTTCGATGGCATTGCCGGCCGGCATGCTGTTTCACACGAGCCACGAAGTCGGCGGCCAAGTCGGCATCGTCGACGTTTGGCCGAGCGAAGACGCGTGGAATTCCTTCTCGAACGGCGCGCTCGCCGAAGGCATGAAAGCCTCTGGCATCGCGCCGCCCGACGATCTCAAGATCACACCACTGATCAACGCTGACGGCGCGCAGTAGGGAAACCGACTAGCCCACCTGGTGCGCAGCGGCCTTCGGGAGC
>CAWJBX010000017.1:0-422622 GCA_963841195.1 uncultured Actinomycetes bacterium
ACAAGCCGAAATCGGTTGATGGATCAACTCGGTGAGTCCAACAGGGCGTTCTGGTCGCCGTGCTCGCGGACTTCGAGCGTGGCGGCCTCGATGCGATCGCCGATGGCCTTGTCGATGTTGCGCCAATACTCGAAGACGCGCTCGAGGATGTCAGTGCGGTTGACCGCGGCAGCATGTCCCGCCACGTTGTCGACGAGGCGTTGGCGAGCCGCGTCGTCGAGCACGTGGTTGACGAGCGTGTTCGGTTGGCCGTAGTCGTCGTCTTCGGCGTGGAGCGTGTACGCGGCGCGCACCATCTCGCCGTCCGCGGCCCACACGGCCTGCTCGGCAAACGCGTCAGTGTCGGCAGCGGGCGCGCCCGCGACTGAGTTCGGGTAGTACACCGGGTCCGTCGCGTTCTCGACGCGCATCGCACCGTCCTTCGAGTAGGCGTGCACCGGCGAGTGCGGACGGTTGACCGGGATTTGCCCGTAGTTCACGCCGAGGCGGGCGCGGTGCGCGTCGGCGTACGCGAACCCGCGCGCCAACAGCATCTTGTCTGGCGACAGACCAGTGCCCGGAACCACGTTGTTCGGCTGGAACGCCGCCTGTTCCATTTCGGTGTGGTAGTCGGTGACGTTGCGGTCGAGCGTCATCGTGCCGACGTCGATGAGCGGGTAGTCGCCGTGCGGCCACACTTTCGTCAAGTCGAACGGATTGAAGCGGTAGGTCTTCGCCTCGTCGAACGGCATGACCTGCATCTTGAGCGACCAGCTCGGGTGGTCGCCGCGCTTGATGGCCGTATAGAGATCGCGCTGGTGATAGTCCCCGTCTTTGCCGGCGAGTTCGTCGGCTTCGCTTTGCGTGAGGAACTCAATGCCCTGGTCGGTCTTGAAGTGGTACTTGACCCAGAACCGTTCGCCGTCGGCGTTGACCCACATGTAGGTGTGCGATGAATAGCCGTTCATGTGACGCCACGACTTCGGGATGCCTCGGTCACCCATCAGCCACGTGACTTGATGCGCGGATTCGGGCGAGAGCGTCCAGAAATCCCACTGCATGTCGGCGTCGCGCAAGTTGTTGGATGCCAACCGTTTCTGCGAGCGGATGAAGTTCTGGAACTTCAACGGGTCTTTGATGAAGAACACCGGCGTGTTGTTGCCGACGATGTCGAGGTTGCCCTCGCTCGTGTAGAACTTGAGCGCGAAGCCCGCGCGGGTCGCGCCAGGTGTCCGGACTGCCCCGCTCGCCGGCAACCGTCGAGAAGCGTGCGAGCATTTCGGTTTCCGTCCCCGGCTGGAACACCGCGGCTTTGGTATATCGGCTGACATCGTGGGTCACGACGAAACGGCCGAAGGCGCCGCCGCCCTTCGCGTGCGGTTGCCGTTCCGGTATGCGCTCCCGGTTGAAGTTCGCCATCTGCTCGATCAGGTAGAAGTCCTGGAGCAAGATCGGGCCGTCGGGACCGACGGTCAGTGAGTGCTCCTGACTCGCCACCGGGATCCCGGCGTCGGTCGTCGTCGGCGGCCACGCGTTTGTGTCGTCACTCATCGTCGAACCCTCTTTACCGTTGCGGTCGAAGGTTCGTACCCGGTCGCCGCGGCCCCGAAGCGTGCGCGTGCGCGCAGCCGACTATTTGATGGCCAGGAAGCAGCGGCGAGTCCCGGTTGCGTACAACTGATGCGGTGTCGATGTATCGCCGACGATCTCGAACACTTCCCGAAACCCGGCGTAGTGGAGCGTGTCGATCGTCGCTCGGTATGTGGGGTGGAACTCGTAGGTTTCGCGCCCTTCTTCGGGCAGCGACGTGTCCTTGTCACCGAACAGGAAATACGCCGATACCGGTTCGTGGTGCACGACCGTGTCGAGAATCGCGAAGTTCCGGCACAACTCGTACGTCTGGCGCACGAACTGCAGCGGATTGACGACGTGGTACAGCACGCCGAGGTTCAACACGACGTCCCACTCGCCTGCGGGAAGGTCGTCGGCGTCACTCACCGCGAACTCCGCGTTGCCTATGCCGTAGTGATCGCGCAGAAACGATGCTTGCGCGATGTTGCTGGAACGCAAGTCAACTCCGTACACGTGACCAACACCGCGGTCGGCAAGGTCGAGGCTGAAGAATCCGTTGTTGCAGCCGATGTCGAGAGCGTGCGTCGTCGCCGCGTCCGCACCGAGCAAGTCGGCAACGGTTCTGCAAATGAGATCGCGACGGAAACGCATCCGATGGCGCGCCGCTCGGCTGCCGGAACTGTCGGGCATCGTGTTGATGCCGTCTTCGATCGGCAGTGGAATCATCCACGGGCTCAGCTTGTCGACGGTCGCTCGCAGGTCTTCGCGCGAAGCACGCGCGACCGCTGATCGACGCGACGTAAACGGCGGCGGCCATCGACCCTCGATGCGACGGTGGATGCGCGGAACGAGATACTCCGTGCCAAGCGGTCCAAGGTCGCGCTTCCAACCGGAGTAGCGGTCCTGCGCGGTACTCGTGTGCGCTTCGGCCGGCAAGAGCGAGACGATCGTGTCGTCGATCTCACACAGTTCTCGTACGCGCTTTGCGTCCATGTGCGCCGCCAAGCGTCGAGGCTTCTCGTCGCGATCGTAAGACCGGCGAGCAATGGTTGCCAGGGACAAACAGCGCGGTTACTCACTGTGGTCAGTAGCATGCCGCGCGATGGACACCGCTCCGCTTTCGACCTTCGACGCGCTGACCGTGTTTCGCAGTTCGGCGGATCGCTTGACTGACGCACTGGGCGGCACGTCCGATCCGACGTGGGTGTTCAAGCCGTCTTCGTCGGTCTGGTCGATCGCCGAGGTGATCGAACACGTCACGATGACCGATCGCGGCATTCGCGGACTCGCATCGCGCGCATTGCGACCGTTCGCAGCCGGCGAACGGCCCGCCCTCAGTGACGCGGCGATCGCGACCATCTTCGACAGCGATGGCTTACCGCCGCCGCCCGACGGGCAGGAGCCGACCGGCACGTGGATCGACCGCGCCGCCGCGATCGATCAGTTCAAGGAAACGAGCGCGGCACTTGCGGGTTGGTACGAAACCACCGACCTTGATCTGCGCGCACTGACGTTTTCGCACCCGGTCTTCGGTCTGCTCGACGGCGTGCAATGGTTGTTGTTCGCAGCATCGCACCACGACAACCACACGCGCGACGTGTTGGAGTTGCAGCAACTCGCGGGCTAGGAAAACCCCGGCGGAACTTCGTAGCCGCCGACGATCTCACCGAGAAGTTCGGCCACGCGGATCGCCCGGCGATCTTGGAGGTATGGCGCCGCAATCTGCATGCCCACCGGCAGGCCCGCTGCCGTACGCCCGATCGGTGCCATCACCGCCGGCAGGAGCGCGACGTTGATCATCGTCAACCAGTGCGAGATGTCGAAGGCGCTACGCGGCTTGCCGTTGACGACGAGGCCGGGCTGGATCATGCCGAGTTCGGGTTGGTGCTCGAACGGCGGCATGCACCACGCGGGCATGAGCAACACGTCGTAGTTCTCGAACCATTCGGCCCATACCGCGCGCAGCCGTTCGCGCGTCTCTTCGTTGCGCAGCCACGCGCGGTGTGAGCCGGAGACCGGATCGCCCATTTCTTCGGGCATGTTCGGCGACACAGCCGATGCGACCATGCGCGTGTACAGGTCGACGTGTTCGCTGAACCTGATGTTCGGATGCGCGTCTTCGACACGCGCGCCGGCATCGGCAACGCGATCAGCCGCCACTCGCAACATACCGACGTACTCGGCGTCGACCGGGCACGCGTCGTCGTCGAACCAGGTCGCGACGCGCAGACCTTTGAACGAGGTCAGCGTGCTCCCGGGTAATTCGACGCGCCATGCGGGCGCGTCTTGCGGAACCGGGCCCGCGAGCACCGACAACAACAACTCGAGATCGCGAGCTGCGCGCGCCATCGGTCCGAACGTGTTGAGATCGGTGCGCGTCGTCCCGCCGCCGACGTGGTCGAGATAGCCGAGATTGGGAATGACGCCGTAGCTCGGCTTCAACGCGTACACACCGCAGCAGTGCGCGGGCGCGCGCACCGAGCCGCCGATATCGGTGCCGAGTTCGGCGCTGGTGAATCCCGCCGCGAGCGCGGCGGCCGAGCCACCCGATGAGCCACCGCACGTGTGCACGCCCGACCACGGGTTGTTCGTCGTGCCGAAGATTTCGTTCGACGACTGGGCGTCGCCGCACCAGCGGGGCAGGTTCGTCTTGCCGAACACGATGGCACCCGCGCTGCGCAAACGAGCGACGGCGGGCGCATCGGTGATCGGCACGAAGTCAGAGAGCTCGACCGCGCCCGCTGTCGAACGAATGCCTTCGGTTGCGATCGCGTCCTTGATCGTGATCGGGAGTCCGTGCAGCGGACCGATCGGCACGTCACACGCGTCGGCCGCGTCCGCGGCGGCGCGCGCCCGATCGACGTCGAGCGTCACGACCGCATTGACCGCATCGCGGTCGAGACGGTCGATTCGATCGAGATAGCAATCGAGCAGTTCACGGGAAGAGATCTGTTTCGTTTTCAGCGCGTCGACGAGTTCGCCCGCCGAAGCCGTCGCGGAAACGTCGCTCACGCGCCCTCCGTCGCGATGACGTCGGGCAGCTTCTCGGGCTCGGGCAGGTCGATCTTCTTGCCGTTCAAGAACACGCCCGGCGTCGACACCACGCCGCTGCTGATACCGCTGCGCTGATCGGCTTTCACGTTCTCGGCGAAATCGCCGTAGGCCACGTCTTCGTCGAAGCGCTCGACGTCGAGACCGAGGGTCTTGGCGTAGTCGCTGAGGTCGGCGAGTTCCAACGCGTCCTGATGCTCGAAGAGCATGTCGTGCATCTGCCAGAACATCTTCTGGTCGGCGGCCGCCTCGGCCGCGTTTGCAGCGTTGAGCGCGTGCGGATGCACACCGGTCAATGGAAAATGTCGAAAGACCTCGCACAGGGCTGCGTTTTGTCCGCGCATCTCGTGCAGCACGCGCCACAAGCGCGCCGACAGCGGGCACTCGTAGTCGCCGTAGACGACGACCATGTTCGGCGCGCCCCGCAGACCGCGTACGTGGTCGTCACTGGAAAAGGGCGGGTGCAGTTCCACGCCCCGATGCTTACGCGAGATCGCGGCGGAGGACAATCTCCTCGGTTGCGCCGTCCCCTCGGCACGTGCCGATCTCGGCGAACCCGCCGACGCGGGCGAGCACGCGCTGCGACGCCTCGTTTTCGACGTCGATCGACGCGATGACGGCGCCGACCTCCCCGGTTCGTGCCGCCCAGTCGACCAACGCGGCGACGGTTTCGGTCGCATAACCCTGGCCGCGATGCTCGGCAAACACCGTGTAGCCGATCTCGACGACGCCTCCCGTGACGGGATCACGCCTCCCGGTGAACGTGGGATCTCGAAGCGCGCGTTGCAGGGTTTGCGGCGGGAGGTGGAATCCGGCGTGCCCGACCATCTCCCGATGGGCTTCGAGAATGGCACGTGGTCCCCACGCGACATTTCTTGCGTCCGCGCGCGCCCGTTCGATCCACAAATGCAGATGCTCGGGTTCGATGAACTCGGCCATCGAAACGAGCTGCGCTTCGGGCAGGACTTCGAGTGAACAGCGCGGCGTCGCGATCGGCGCGAAGAGGTCGTTCATGCGAACGTCAGCAGCGTCTTCGCGACGGATTCGCGTATGGCCGCGTCGTCGCGGTCGCGCTTGGGCACCGCGATCGTCTGCGAGAGCCGTATGTCGGCGCCCTGACCACGCAGAGTTCGCTCGATGTCGGCGCGCACGTTCGCGCCCCGATCGGCGCTCGGCGCCGCGCTCAAGATCACGACCGGCTTCCCGTACATGTCGCCCGAGCCGACCAGCCAGTCGAGCGCGTTCTTCAGCGAACCGGGCACGCCGAACGCGTATTCAGGTGACGCGATGAGAACGCCGTCGGACTGCGAAACGGCAGCGCGGAACGCGACCACCTCAGGCGGCGGCGCAGTGGTTTCCACGTCGGGGTTGAAGTGCGGAAGGGTTGCGATCGACGGCGCCGGCTCGACGACGATGCCGACGCTCGCAACCTCTGACGCGACGCGCAACACCTCCGCGTTCGACGATGCCTCCTGCAAGCTGCCCGAGATCGCGAGGATGCGCACGGTCAGAGACAACCGTAGAGCGCGTCGATCAATGCCCGATTGCGGGGATTCTGCCAGCGCGGCTTGACCGCGTTCATCACGTAACCGAACGCGACCCGCGCTTTCGGGTCCGCAAAGCCCAGCGCGCCCCCTGAGCCGAAGTGGCCGAAGCTGCCGGCGTTGGGCCCGAAGGGACGGTCGGGCCGCGTCGGCTGGAACCCGAGGCCGAAGCTCGCCTCGCGTTCGAGCACCGGACACCAACCTTCGGACTGCGTACGCGTCGCTTCCGCGAGGACGTCACCGTCGAGGACAGTGACACCGTCGAGCGTGCCACCGGCCGCGAGCGCCTCGTAGACGCGTGCGATGCCGCGCACGGTCGCGTGCAGATTCACGGACGGCACCTGGGCGGCGCGCCACTCGGGCGTGTTCACGACACCGAGGCTCGCGTAGCCCGGTGGATTGAAATATCCGAGCGCGATCATGCGCTGTTCGTCGGTCGCGCCTTCGAGATGAAACGCGTCGATCGCGTGTTGCGGGCCCTCCCACACAACGTCGGCGCACCGGGCGTGGTCGCGCACCGGCAAGCCCCACGCGAGGTCGGCGCCCAACGGGGCCGCGATTTCTTCGCGTAACCACTCCGCCGGCATGCGCCCGTCGACGCGCCGCGCGAACTCACCGACGAGATGTCCGTACGTATTCGAGTGATACGCATGGCGCGTGCCCGGCACCCACCACGGGTCCGTCGCCGCGATCGCTGCGCCCATCGTGTCCCATTCCCACAGCGCGTCGTTCGTCAGCGGTTCGCGAATCGCAGGCACACCGGCCCGGTGGCACAAGACGTGGCGCACCGTCGCGCCCGAGTGTCCGGCTCGCAGCTCGGGCCAATAGCGCGACGCCCGCTCGTCGAGGTCGATCGCGCCCGACGCAACGAGCTGCAACACCGCCAGCGCAACGATTGGCTTGCCGACCGAATACGCATTCACCAACGTGGCGCGCGCCCACCGTCGAGTACGCGCCTCGTCGGCCCAACCACCCCAAAGGTCGACGACAACGCGATTGTCGACGATCACGCAGCAGGCGGCGCCGATCTCACCAATGTCGAAGTTCGCGACGAAGGCATCGCGCACGGCCTGAAAGGCGGCGTCGTACGTTCCGTCGATGGCGAGCACGGCTACAGATTGTGATGCGGGGGCAGCGAACCTTTTCCGATGGCGTCGGCACGCGCATGGAGCAACGAGCCGGCCTCGTCGAGGTTGCGGCCAATGACGTAGCTGCCGTTCTTGATCTCCGCGAGTACGAAGCGACCGAGCTCACCGATGTCGGCGAGCTCGGCGTTCATGCCCATCGATTTCAGGCGCTCGCGGAAGTCGGCGAACGTCGGAACCGGCCCGGGCGCACGCTCGCGCGTGCGAGCGAGCTCCGTCGGACGGTTGCGCTGCGCGGTCCAGAGTCCCGTGTCGAGCAAGCCACCCGACGGATAGAAGACCGCGGCACGCAGGCGCGTGTTGTTGTCGATCAGTTGGTGTGCCAGCGACTCGGTCAGACATGAGATCGCGGCTTTGCTCGCCGCGTACACCGACGCGTACGGCACCGGCGCGATGCCACCGTCGCCTGACGACGTATTGACGACGACGCCTTCTTCGCCGCGCTCGATCATCCGCGGCACGAACGCGAGCATGCCGTTCGCGACGCCGAACACGTTGACGCTGAAACACCACTTCCAGTCGTTCGGTTCTTGCTCCCACGGCAGGCCACCGCCACCACTTGTCACACCCGCGTTGTTGAACAACAGGTGGCACACGCCGAAGCGGTCGAAGACGTCCGTAGCGAGCGCGTCGACCGAGTCGTAATCACTGACGTCGGTCTGGATGCCGACGACCTCGCCGCGATCGCTCAGCTCGGAGACCGTCTGTTCGAGCACCGGAGCTTCGATGTCGGCGATGACGACGCGCGCACCTTCGTCGAGCAACGCTTCGACGATGCCGCGCCCGATGCCGTGGGCGCCGCCCGTGACAACCGCGACCTTGCCGCGAAAGTCATCCATTCCAACGCACCTGGTATTCGTCCTTCCACCACTCCGCCGCACGAATCTCTTCGGGCGTCGTCACGAGCGTGACGTCCTGGCCGAGGTCAGCGGGCGTCGGGCCGACACGCGCCGCGATCGGCGCCAGCGATGCCAGGTCGAAGCCGTAGCAGACGCGCCGCCGTCTCCCCCAACATCAGCTTCGTGTCGCCCACGGGAACGTCGCCGAAGTCCTTGCGCAGCCGCTCGACCGTGTTCGGCCACGTGCCCTCGGGATGCGGATAATCGGTTCCCCACATCGCAACATCGCAGCCGATTGCGTGGCGGCGCCGGATCTCTTCCTTCGACATCGTCGACGCGCCGACGAAAATGTTCTGCCCGAAGTATTCCGACGGCAGCTTCGACAAGATGCCCGTCATCAGCGCGGCCATCTTCTTCGTCGTGTGTCCTCCGCCGAGATACTGGTCCCATTTCCACTTCATGTCGGCGACCCAGTACGACGCGCCTTCGGTCACCACGAACTTCAAGTTCGGGAAGCGTTCGAACGCACCACTGAACAAGAGGTGCGCGATCGGCCGGTAGGTCCAGAAGACGACTTCGGCGAGATAGATGCCGAGGAACTCGTTCATCTCTTCGCGCGGCGCTTCGCCCGAGTGCACGTGCACGGGAAAGTTCGCGGCTTGGCACGCTGCCCACACCGGGTCGTACGACGGATCGTTGTACGGCGTGTGATCGCGCCACATCGTCGGGATCATGATGCCGCGGATACCGGGCTTGTCGGCGAGCCATTCGACTTCGGCGACCGCACGCTCGACGCTGTGGGTTATCGGCACGAGGCCGACACCGGCGCGCCGCTCGGGACTCGTCGCGCACAGTTCGACGAGAAAACGGTTGTGGGCGCGTGCGCCCGCGAACGCGAGATCGGGATCTTCGATCATGCCGGCCGACAAGCCCGCGCCGAACGGCGGCGATTCCATGCCGGTGATCGCGTCGGCGTCGGGAAAGATCACCTCGGCCGCAACACCGTCGGCGTCCATTTCCTTGTCGCGCTGTTCGGCGTCCCACGCGCCGCGCAGACCTTCTTCGTGGGTCTGTTCCCAGTTGGTGATGTATTCGTAGTTCAGCTTCATCGCGAGTTCGCGATCGGCGTTCTTCTCGGTGAGAAATTCATCGAAGGCGGCGTGGTACTGCGCGTCGAGATACGGGCGGTACTGCTCACACGGCAGGCCCGCATGCGCATCGGCGCTGATAATCGTGTAGCGCTCGGACGCGGCCGTCATGACCTCTTCCCCAGCACCGAGAGGTCGTCGTACCGCTGATGCATGAACGGCAACAGCCAGTCGGCGGGCACGCGCTCGACCACCTCGCCGTGCTGGGCCGTGGTGATCTCGGCGAACTCCATCGAGCGGATCGTTCCGGCCGGCGTGAGGTCGATGATCGGATCGAGCGGCGATTCGTGCAACGCGAGCGTGCCCTCGATGAAGCGACCGTTGCGCGCTTCTTCGTGCCGGTGCGTGTGCACGAGCGCCGGTTCGGTGTCGAACCCCTTGCCGTCGGGTGACGGGCTGCACTTGAAGTAGAAGTCGACCTTGTCCTTGGGTGGAATGTCGATGGGTTCGCGCAACGTCCCTTCGAGTTCGGCGAGCGGGAAGCCCATGCGTGCGATGCGTGCACGAAGCTGGTCGCCGCTGACGTCGATGCTCACCTCACCCATCTTCTTGGGCTCGCCGAAGGTTTCCCGACCGCCAATCGTGGCCTGCTCGGTCGTCATCGGCATGAACAACGGATACTCGCCTTCGACACTCCCGTGGCGCGCCCGCACGCCGAACCAGCCCGCGCCGAACACCGGAATGCCGGTGCCCATGTTCACCGTCGCGAAGCGCAGGCGCGCGAACGGCTCCGACGGTTCGAGCGGGGGTGGAAGTACGGCTTTGATGTCGTCGGGATCGACCTCCCAAACGACGGTGACGGCCGTCGACCAGATCTTTGCCTGCGTGGCCTCGACCTCGCGGTTGCGTTGCTGTTCGGGCGCACGGGCACCGTAACGAATCGTCATCGTTTCCTCACCAAGCCTTGATCACTTGTTCGGCGTCGAACGCATTGCACGTCGAGTCACTCGGATAGTCGCTCGGGTCGAGCGGCACCGCGACGTCAGCGACGGTCGGGCCGATGCGGTCGCCGATCGCACGCAGCGCCGGAAGATCGAAGCGGTACACGGTTGCCGCGTTGGTCTCGAGCATCTTCTTCGTCTCGGAGGGCGGCACGTCGGCGAACGCGGCGCGCAACGCTTCAGTCGTGTACGGATAACTGCCTTCGGAATGGGGGTAGTCGGCGCCCCACATGATCTTGTCGACGCCGACCTCGTAGCGCAGCGGGCTCTCCGACGGGCGCAAGAAGCTCGCACCGACCCAAAAGTTTCGTTGGAAGTATTCGCTCGGCGTGAGCGACATCTGTTTCGCAACCGCGCCGAAAAACACGGCTTCGGCCGCGCCACCGTGGGTCATGCGCCGGTGGAACCAGTCGAGCGTGTCGAGCCCGCGCGGGATCCAACTCGTTCCCTGTTCCGTCAGCACAACGCGCAATGTCGGGTGGCGTTCGAGCACGCCGCCGAACGTCAGATGCCAAACCGCACGGTGCGCGAACCACGACAGCTCGATGAGCATGATGGCGCGCGCCGCTTCGAGCTGGCCGAAGTCGGGCAACCCGCTTCCGGAATGAATGTTGACCGGGACGTCGAGCTCTTCGCACAGCTCCCACAAGGGGTCGTAGGCGGGATCCCACAACGGCGCGAGCGACGAGTTGGGCGGCACGTTCGGGATCAGCACGCCGCCGAGCACGTGCATGTTCTCTTTGGCCCAGCGAACCTCGGCCAGCGTGTCGTCGAGGTTGTTGAGGAACACTTGCGCGCAACCGGCGCGCCGGCCGGGCGCTTCCGCGCAAAAGTCGGCGAGCCAACGGTTGTGCGCTTGCAGGCCGGCCCATCGGTGTTCGTAGTCGTCGGCCGTTGGTTCGAGCGCGGTCAGATTGCTCTGCGCGAAGAACGGTGGAATCGTGTTGGGGAAGAGCACTTCGGCGACGACGCCCTGCGACTCGGTCTCTTCGAGACGCCGCCCGCTGTCCCAGTTGCGATACGCGGTCTTGCTCAGCAAGTCCGCAAACGGATTGACGTACGCGTCGGCCCACGCGTCGAACTCGTCGTGCCAACGCGACGCAAGATACGGCTTGTACGCGCGCATGTCGGCGCCGGCATGACCGTCGACGCTGATGATCGTGTACCGGTCGGTCGCGGCGAGCTCAGCGGTCGTCATGGCGTAACGGTACGTCTGTCTGGGTTGGCAGGAAAACGAGCGCCCCACGCTCGTTTTCCTGCCGACAGTTGGTGGGGTTTTGCGCGGGGTTCGCGCCGGGCTACCGCTTGGCGGGCGCCTTGCCTTCGAACGCGGCGCGCAGGGCGGCGAGATCGAGCTTCTTCATGCCCATCATCGCTTGCATCCCGCGGTTCACGGCTTCGCGGTCAGGACTGCTGAGCAAGTCGATCCACGGCGTCGGCACGATCTGCCACGACAACCCGTACTTGTCCTTCAGCCAGCCGCACGGACCTTCTTCACCGCCCTCGGTCAACTTCGACCAATACGCGTCGACCTCGGCCTGGTCCTCGCACGGGATGACCATCGAGACCGCTTCGGTGAACTTGAAGTCGGGCCCGCCGTTGATGGCGTTGAAGGGCTCGCCGTCGAGCTCGAAGTCGACCGTGAGCACGCGGCCCGCCCGGTCTCCGCTCGCTTCGGTGTAATGCGTGACCGCGTTGATCTTCGAGTTCGGGAACACCGAGCAATAGAACTTGGCGGCGTCTTCCGCCTCGGTGTCGAACCAGAGACTCGGGGTGATGTGCGGCATGGCGACCTCCTGGAGTTGCCGATTCCGACTCTCCGCAGCACGAAAACTGATCGCAGTCGTACCATTCCCCGTATGGAGCTGTGGACGATGCGGATACCCGAAATCGGGACCGTCGAGTTCCAGGCCCAGCTGGCGGAGTCGCAAGGTTGGGACGGCATCACCTTCGTCGACTCGCAGAACCTCGTCGGCGACCCGTTCGTGGCGTTTGCCCTTGCCGCGCAGGCGACGGAGCGTCTGAAATTCGCGACCGGTGTCACCAACGTGTACACGCGTCATCCGGCCGCACTCGCAACTGTCGCCGCAACCGTGAACGAAGTGAGCGGCGGACGTTTCGTGCTCGGCATCGG
Source organism: uncultured Actinomycetes bacterium (assembly GCA_963841195.1). GTDB lineage: Bacteria > Actinomycetota > Acidimicrobiia > IMCC26256 > PALSA-610 > CAWJBX01. Next base: position 12,354 of record CAWJBX010000017.1, read on the forward strand.
TCGCGGCGACACCGCGTTGTTCCATCTCGGGTTGCCGCCGATGCCGGTCGCGCAGTTCATCGCGGCCGTTACCGATCTCCAGCACTATCTCGCCAACGAAACCATCGATTGCAACGGCCGCCCGAGCCAGTTGCGCTGGCTCGACCGAGCGCGGTTCGGCAAGGTGCCGCTCGACATCGCGGCGTCGGGCCCGAAGATGATCGAGTTCGCGGGCCGCATCGCGGAACGCATCACGCTCGCGGTCGGCGCCGACAACGAACGGATCGCGTGGGCGATCGACCTCGCGCGCAAAGCCGCGGCCGACGCGGGTCGCGCGCCCGCCGACCTCTCGATCGGCGCGTACGTCAACGTCGGCTGCCATCCGGACATTGACGCGGCGCGCGGGCTCATCAGCGGCGCGGTCGCTGCGTTCACGCACTTCTCCGCGATGCCGGGTTCGACGGGCGCCGGCCTTTCCGACGCCGACAAGCAGGTCGCGGCCGAAGTCGGCCGCCGCTACAACAGCAACGAACACTTGAGCAACGCGGCCGAACACACCGGCGCGCTCACGCCGGAGTTCGTCGACCGGTTCGCGGTCGTGGGCCCGCCCGCGCGTTGCGCGGAACGGTTGCAGGAGCTGGCCGCGCTCGGCGTCGAGCGCTTCGTGATCACCGGCGCAAGTTTCCGGTCGAATCGCGAACACGCGCGTGAGGCCGACGAGTTGATGACACGAGAGTTGGTTCCCATGCTGCGAGGTAACGATGGCTGATGTTCTGATTCGCGGCGGCACCGTGGTCGACGGCACTGGCGCGCCCGCGCGTACGGCCGACGTCGCGATCACCGACGGAGTCGTCACCGAAGTCGGCCGGATCTCCGACGCGAGCGCGCGCCGAACGATCGACGCCGACGGCCTGCTCGTCACGCCCGGCTTCGTCGACATTCACGCGCACTACGACGGCCAAGCGTCGTGGGGCGAGCGCATGATCCCCTCGTCGTGGCACGGCGTCACGACTGTGGTCGCCGGCAACTGCGGGGTCGGCTTCGCGCCCGTCCACCCGGCTGATCACGAACGCTTGATTCAGTTGATGGAAGGCGTCGAGGACATTCCCGGCACGGTTCTGCACGAAGGCCTCACGTGGCAGTGGGAATCGTTCGGCGAGTTCGTCGACGCGCTCGCGTCGCGGCCGTTCGACGTCGACGTCGCAGTGCAGGTTCCGCACGGCGCGCTGCGTCTGCACGTGATGGGCGAACGCGGCGCCCGGCGCGAACCGGCAACACCCGACGACATCGACGCGATGGCGAAGCTCGCACGCGCCGGCATCGAAGCAGGCGCGCTCGGCTTCACCACGTCGCGCACGATGAACCACCGCGCGAGCACCGGCGAGTTCACACCGACGCTCAACGCGGAAGCCGACGAGCTCGTCGGGATTGCGAACGCGATCGGCGCCACCGGCAAGGGCGTGCTGCAAGTCGTTTCCGACTTCGTCGACGTCGACGGTGAGTTCGGGATCTTCCGGCGCATGGCCGCGGAATCGGGCCGCCCGTTGTCGTTCTCGCTCGTGCAAGTGCGCGGCGACACGTACAAACATCAGCTCGAGTTACTCGCGCGCGCCAACGCCGACGGCGTGGCAATGCGTGCGCAGGTTGCGCCGCGCGCGGTCGGATTGATTCTCGGCCTCCAATGCACGCTCCATCCCTTGCTGCGCAATCGCGTGTACCGCGAAATCGCGGGGCTGCCGCTGGCCGAAAAAGTCGCGACGATGCGCGACCCGCAGTTCAAAGCGCGCGTCCTCGCCGAGCAGCAAGGCGAGCGCGACGACGGCCGCATCGGCGGCGGCTTGATCACGGCGTTCAGCCGGATGTACCCACTCGGCGATCCGCCCGACTACGAGCCCGACGCGTCGACGAGCATCGCGGCCCAAGCGCAGCGTTCCGGTCGCGACCCGCTCGACCTCGCGTACGACCTCCTGTTGGAAGGCAACGGCCACGCGTTCTTGTATCTCCCGTCGCTCAACTGGGCCGACGGCAACCTCGACGCGGTCGGCGAGATGCTCGCCGCGCCCCACACGGTCGTCGGCCTTGCCGACGGCGGTGCCCACGTCGGCACGATCTGCGACGCGAGCTTCCCCACAACGTTGCTCGCACTCTGGACACGCGATCGCGACCACGGCCGCCTCGATCTGCCCTTCGCGATCGAACGCCACACGCGCGCGACTGCGCGGGCCGTCGGTCTGCTCGATCGCGGCGTGCTCGCGCCCGGTTACCGCGCCGACGTGAACGTCATCGACTACGAACACCTCACCGCGCGCCGGCCTGAGATCGTGCACGATCTCCCGGCCGGTGGCCGCCGTCTCGTGCAAGCGGCCGACGGCTACGTTGCGACGATCGCGCGTGGCGAGGTGACCTACGAAAACGGGATCGCAACCGACGCGTTGCCCGGCCGCTTGATCCGCGGACCCCAATCCGCACCGACGGGAGCCTGACGATGAACGCCTCTGACGTACAGCCACTCGAACCGAACTGCGAATGGCACCGAGATGATCTCGGCAACTCGTACGTGTTCCACCTCACCGACGCGCACATCGAAGAGCTCGACCGCGCGCTCGTGCATGCGGAAGCGAAGACCGACGACGTGCTCGACGTCAGCCGCGCCGACTTCCCGCTCCCGACGCTCGGCCCCGAACTCGCGCGCATCACCGACGACTTGATCAACGGCCGCGGTGTCGTGTTGATCCGCGGCTTGCCGGTCGCGAACTACGACAAGGCGCGCGCATCGACGATCTATTGGGGCGTCGGAACGTACTTGGGCGAACCGTGGCCGCAGAACGCCAAGGGCCACCTTCTCGGCGACGTCACCGATCAGGGCAAGGCCGCCGGCGATCCCACGTCACGCGGCAACGAGATCGGCGGGATCGCGTTCCCGTACCACTCCGACGGCTCCGATCTCGTCGGCTTGTTCTGCCTCGACGCGGGCGCGGGCGGCGGCGCAAGCCTCGTTGCCAACGTCGTCACGATTCACAACGAGTTGGCGCGCACCGATCCCGAACTCGTCGCCGAGTTGTACGCGCCGTTCCCCTACGACCTGCGCGGTGAGCAGAAGCCCGGAACGAAGGGCTGGTACACGATGCCGATCTTCTCGCGCCGCGGCGACCGGCTGTTCGCGCGGTACATCCGCCCGTACATCGAAGCGTCGCGCCGCCACGACGATGCGCCGCGCATTTCCGACTCCGCTCGTGCCGCAATGGAACGCATCGACGCGATGTGCGCCGACCCGCAGTACCACGTTGGAATGGAACTGCAGCCGGGCGACATGCAGTTCATCAACAACTACCACGTGCTGCACGGCCGCGACGCCTACGCCGACGACCGCACCAACGGGCAGATCCGGCATTTGAAGCGGTTGTGGCTCGAGACCGACTTGTTGCGCAACGACGAGAAGCCGGAATGGTTCCGGCTGGGCCGCACCGACGGCTACTGGGCGAGCAAAGGCCGCACCAAGAGCGAACTCAACGTGTGAGCGCGATCCCCCGCCGTTCCAAGACTGGTCCGCACAAGTCGACGAAATTCTCGACGTAGAACCGTTCGCGCCCGGCGGCGTCGATATCCGCCGCGTCCATCGACCGTTCGAAACGCGCGATCGGGTTGCGGCCACCCTCGACGTGCGGGAAGTCCGAGGAGAACAAGCACACCTCGGGCCCCGCGTTCGCGATCGTCCAGCCTGTGTCTTCGTGCGGGTACGGCGTCGCGCGCACCTGCCGTTGCACGTACTCGCTCGGTCGCAGGTCCATCGCCTGCAATCGTTCTTCGTTCTTGCGGAACGCTTCGTGCGCAGAATCCATCATCCGCATCCAGCCGGGCACCCACGACGCGCCGAGTTCGATCACGCCGATGCGCAACGCGGGCTGGCGCATCAACACGCCGTCGATGATCAGCGCGTTCAACGCCTGCATGACCGGCAACGGAATCGATAGGTAGTCGATCGACTTGAAGTTGGTGTCGCCGCCGTGGAAGTCGGGCACCGGCGGCAAGCCGTTGTCGAAATAGTCGGTCGACATCACGTTGCCGCCCGCGCCCGCAACGTGCAGCACCACCGGCACGCCCGCGTCGGCGCACATCGCCCACATCGGTTCGAGGCCGACGTGACTCGGTGAATGACCGGCCGGGTACTGCCCGATCCAGATCGCGGCGCTGCCGGCGTCGATCGCTTCGCGCGTCAACACGTTCGCAGCATCCATATCGCCCACGGGCACAACCGTGACCGGCAACAGGCGCGGATCGGACGAACACCAGTCGAGGACCGCGCGGTGTTGCGCGCGCGCCAACGCGACGGCAAGCGCGTGATCGCCGTCGCGATCGAAACGCAACACGTGCGGCGACGTATACGTGTCGAACACGAACTGGCTCGCGAACCCGAGCAGGTCGAGCGCCAGCCCGCGGTCTTCGGGCAAGAACGATCCCGTCGCCAAATGATTTTTCCGCAGCGTGATCTGCGACTCGTCGTCGGCGCGGTATGCGGGGTCGGCGTGCTTCTGCGCGACCTGCGCGAGCGTGTCAGCCCGCATCGTGTCGACGTACGGGAAGCGCTCACGCGTCGGAGCGTCGAGGTACGGGTGCAACCAGTCGGCCGGCTCCATGATGTGCGAGTCGGCGTCGTGCATGAAACGCGTGGCGTACGGCACGACATAAACGTATCCCGTGCGTCAACGAGCGGTGGCTTCGTCGTCGCGTTCGGAGCGATCGTCTTGGGTGGAGCCCCCGTCGGGTTGCGGCGAAGCCGTCGCGTGGAGCGCTTGTTCTTTGTGCCGCACTTCGCGGCGCGTATAGGCGTCGAGCGCGCGATGGTCGGCGTCGGTCAGCGGATCGGTGATGCCACGCGGCCACAGGCGACGCGCGCGCACGACGTTCACTTCGGCTGCATACACGACGATGCGCGCTTGGAGATAGATCCACGCGAGCAGACCGATGACCAACGCGAATACGCCGTACGTCTGACTCGAGTTCTGCAGCTGGTGCGAAACGAGCGCACCGCCGAGCGTCTGCAATACGACGAAACCGAACGCAGCAACCACCGCACCGGGCAACACGTCACCCCACGAGAGTTTCGCCGCGGTCAACACATGGAACGCGAAAGAGAACAACGCGATGTTCAAGAGGAAGCCGGCGAGAATCGTGGCGACGCGCACAACCATCGGTAAACCGTGTGCGGCGCCGCCCAACGTTGTGATGATCGTCGTGATGACGATCCCGAGACCCAACGTCGCGATCAGACCGAGGCTGCGGAGCAACCGCGGAAAGAAACCGGGGCGAACGACCTGCGGGACTTCCCACACGCGGTTCATCACGTCCTGCGCGGCGTTCGCGATCCCGAGCCCGCCGTAGAACGTCACGAGGATGCCGATGATCAAACCGATGCCGGAGCCGTGCACGCGCCCGAGGTTCTTTCTGATGTCGGTCCCGATGATCGGAAAGTTGGCGAGCGCCGAGTTCAAGATGTCGTCCTGCAGCCTCGGGTTGCCGTGCAGCACGAAGCTGAGAATCGTGACGAGCACGAGCAGCAATGGGAACAAGCTGAGAAACCCGTAATAGGTGAGGACCGCGGAAACGCTCCCGCCCGAGTCGTCACCGAACTTCTTCTGGACCGCATACGGGAACGCGAGGAACCGGTGCCGACGCTGGAATGCGTCGATGCGTCGGATGAGGCGCTGAACGTCGGGCACTGGAGTTGGGCTACCCGGGTGGTCCAGCGGTCATCAGACAGAAGGTATCCTTGAGGTTCGGGTCCAGCGCCACACCTCATACCGGCGGGCCCGCGGCCGTCCCTCACCTGTTTCCGTTCGGAGATGCCGAGGATCGGCCTCCCGAGACGACGAACAGGTTGAGGAGAAACGTGACGACATTCCGCGAGCTCGGCCTCAAGGCCGAGATCGTCGACGCCCTCGCGGCCCAAGGCATCGACGAACCATTCGCTGTCCAGGCCGCAACCATCGAAGACGCCCTCGCCGGCCGCGACGTGTGCGGCAAGGCCAAGACCGGTTCCGGCAAGACGCTCGCATTCGGCCTGCCCATGCTGCAGACCGTGAAGCCGGCCGCTGCCCGGCCATCCGACCGCGCTCGTGCTCGTGCCGACGCGTGAGCTCGCCGAGCAGGTCGTCGACGTGCTTGCAGCCCGATCGGCAAGAGATCGAGCGTGCGCGTCGCCGCGTTCTACGGCGGCACGTCGATGGAACGTCAGATCCGCAACTTGCGCGCGGCGCATCGAAATCGCCGTCGCCACGCCCGGCCGTTTGATCGACCTCCTCGAGCGGGGCGAGCTCGATCTCGACGCAGGTCGGCATCCTCATCATCGACGAGGCCGACCGCATGGCCGACATGGGCTTCTTGCCGCAGGTCGAATGGATCATGCGCAAGGTCGCCGAACGACCGCCAGACGCTGTTGTTCTCGGCCACCCTCGACCGCGAGGTCGACGTGCTCGTGCGCCGTTACATGCACGACCCGGTGCTGCACGAAGTCGTGTCGGAAGACGCAGACCGTCGACGAGATGCTGCACCGGTTCTTGAAGGTGCACGAGCTCGACCGCGTCAAGGTGCTCGCCGCGATCTGCGGCCGGCGTGTCCCGCACGATGGTGTTCGTACGCACGAAGCGCGGCGCCGACAAGCTCGTCTCGCAGCTGAAGCGCGAAGGCGTGCACGCCGCCGCGATCCACGGCGACCTGCGCCAGTCGGCGCGAGAGAAGGCGCTGAAGGACTTCCAGGACGACGAGCACGGCGTGCTCGTCGCCACCGACGTCGCCGCCCGCGGCATCCACGTCGACGACGTCGACGTGGTCGTGCACTACGACCCGCCCGAAGAGCACAAGTCGTACGTGCACCGCTCGGGCCGCACGGCCCGGGCCGGGAACGAGGGCATGGTCGTGACGTTCGTGCTGTGGAACCAAGAGCTCGAGGTCGAGCGGCTGCAACGCCGCCTCGGCATGCGGGAGCCGATCATCGAGGTCTTCTCGAACGATCCGCGCCTCGCCGACCTGGTGAACGCTCGACGGTCCGGCGCCCCGGCGCAAGCCGCCATCGTCGAAGCTCTGGAGTCGCGGCCGGTCCGGCCGGTACCATTCGCCCCGTGACCAGATGCAACCCGGCTCCGATGGCTCCCGACCGAGGCCGGTCACGCCCGAAGTCGTCGACCCGATGCTCCTTCCCGAGCGGCACGCCGACGGCGACGCCGAGCAGGTCGCGCGGCCGACCAAGCTGATTCGCATCGCGGCGATGGTGCGCGCGCTGCTCGACGAAGCGCGCCGGGCGCCGCTCGACGACGCGGGCCGGCGTTCGCTCAAGGAGATCCACGAGCGTTCGATCCACGAGCTCGCAGGAGATCCTCTCCCCCGACCTGCGCCAGCGAGCTCGCCGACGTGACGCTTGCCGTTCTCGAGCGACACACCGAGCGAGTCGGAGCTGCGCATCGCGCAGGCGCAGCTCGTCGGCTGGCTCGAAGGACTCTTCCACGGCATCCAGGCCACGCTGTTCACGCAACAGATGCAGGCGCAGCGCCAGTTCGAGGAGATGCGCCAGCGGCGCGGGCTCGAGCTCGGCGGCGGCGGCGGGGATCAACCGCGCCAACCCGGCGCGTATCCTCTAGAGGGCGAAACGTGACCGCTCCGGTCCCGTTGGGGAACTTCGATTGGGAACCGGCGAGCTGGCGTCGACGCGCGGCCGCGCAGCAGCCGGCGTGGCCCGACCCGGCCGCGCTCGAAGCCGTTGTCGACGAACTCCGGCACATGCCGCCGCTCGTCTTCGCGGGCGAAGCGCGTTCGTTGCGCGAATCGCTCGCCGCGGTGCAGCCAGGCGACGGCTTCTTGTTGCACGCGGGCGACTGCGCGGAGTCGTTCGCCGAGTTCACGGCCGACAACATCCGCGACAAGCTCAAAGTCATCCTGCAGATGTCGGTGGTGCTGACCTACAGCACCGGCGTCCCGACGGTGAAGGTCGGCCGCATCGCCGGGCAGTTCGCCAAGCCGCGCTCGTCGCCGGTCGAAAAGCGCGACGGCGTCGGAGCTGCCGTCGTACTTCGGCGACATCGTCAACGACTTCGCGTTCGACGCAGTCGCGCGCCGGCCCGATCCGCAGCGCATGTTGCGCGGTTACAACCAGGCCGCGGCGACGCTGAACCTGTTGCGCGCGTTCACGAAGGGCGGCTTCGCCGACCTGAACCGCGTGCACCAGTGGAACCTCGAGTTCATCGCGTCGCGGCCGGGAAGGCCGTCGCTACGAAGAGGTCGCCGACGGCATCGAGCGGGCCCTGCACTTCATGGCCGCGTGCGGCATCGACCTCGGAACACGAGGTGCAGCTGCACGAAGTCGACTTCTACACGTCGCACGAAGCGCTGATCCTCGGCTACGAAGAAGCGCTGACCCGCCGCGACAGCCTCACCGGCGACTGGTACGACTGCTCGGCCCACCTGTTGTGGATCGGCGACCGCACGCGCCAGGTCGACGGCGCGCACGTCGAGTTCCTGTCGGGCGTGCAGAACCCGATCGGCGTGAAGCTCGGTCCCGACGTCCAGCCCGACGAACGTCGTCGCGCTGTGCCGCCGTCTCGACCCGGCCCGCGAGCCGGGGCGGCTCGTGCTGGTCAGCCGCATGGGCGCCGACAACGTGGCCGAGACGCTGCCCGCCGCTGTTGCGGGCCGTGAAGCGGGCCGGGCACCCGGTCGTGTGGGCGTGCGACCCGATGCACGGCAACACTTACACGCACGAGAGCGGTTACAAGACCCGGCACTTCGACGCGGTCATGCACGAAGTCGAGCAGTTCTTCGCTGCGTGCCGCGCCGGCCGATGTCTGGCCGGGCGCGGTCCACGTCGAGCTCACCGGCGACGACGTCACCGAATGCCTCGGCGGCGGCGACGACGTGGCGGGGCGAGCAGCTCGAACGACAGTACGAGACGCGCTGCGACCCGCGTCTCAACGCCCGCCAGTCGCTCGATCTCGCGTTCCGCCTCGGCGAGCTCGTGCAACGCTCGCGCTGAACGCGTTCTCTACGACGTTTTTGCGGCCTCAGAAGCGCTATACGTCGTCTCGAGCCGCAAGAATGGAGTGGCGTGGGGCGATAAAGGACGAGGCATGAGCGATATGGCGCCTACCGGTGAGCTCGGCCCGAACGCCGGGCCTGATCGACGAGATGTATCGCCTGTACCGGGAGAACCCGAACGCGGTCTCCGAAGGGTGGCGCGAGTTCTTCGCCGACTACCAGCCGCGCGGCGAGGTTCCGGCCGCGCCCGCGCCTCCCGCCCCGGCGGCCACGTCCGCCGCCCGCTCCGGCGCCCGCACCCGTTGCTGCCCCGGCGGCGACGCCCAAGCCCGCGGCGCCCCCGACCCTCGACGGTGAAACTGCGCAACCGTTGCGCGGCGTCGTCGGCACGCATCGTCGAGAACATGGAGGCGAGCCTCGGCGTACCGACGGCCACATCGGTGCGCACGCTGCCGGCGCAAGCTGCTCGAGATCAACCGTCAGATCCTGAACAACCAGCTCGCGCGCGACCGGGGCGGGAAGGTCAGCTTCACGCACCTCATCGGTTACGCGGTCGTGCGCGCATTGCAGTCGCACCCGCAAATGAATGCGAGCTACGGCGTCGTCGACGGTACGCCGAGCGTCGTGCGCCACGCGCACGTGAACCTCGGCCTCGCTATCGACCAGCAGAAAGCCGACGGCATCGCGCACGCTGCTCGTCCCGAACATCAAAGCGGCCGACACGCTCGACTTCGCCGCGTTCCACGCCGTCGTACGAAGACCTCATTCGCCGGGCGCGCGCCAACAAGCTGACACTCGACGACTTCGCGAACACGACGGTCTCGCTCACGAACCCGGGAACGATCGGCACGCTGCACTCGGTGCCGCGGCTCATGCCCGGGCAAGGTGTCATCGTCGGCGTGGGCGCGATCACGTATCCGCCCGAGTACGAAGGCGCCGATCCGCAGACGCTCGCCGAGATCGGCGTGAGCAAGATCGTCACGCTCACGAGCACGTACGACCACCGCATCATCCAAGGCGCCGAGAGCGGTGAGTTCCTGGCGCGCATGCACGACCTGCTGCTCGGCGGCGACGATTTCTACGACGACATCTTCGCCAGTCTTCGACGTCCCCTACGAGCCGGCGCGCTGGTCGACCGACAACCGCAGCCCGCTCGAAGACGTCGTCGACGCGCAGAACAAAGTCATCGCGGTGCAGCAGCTCATCAACATGTACCGCGTGCGCGGCCACCTGATCGCGAACCTCGACCCGCTCGGTTTGCAAGAACCGAAGACGCACGAAGAGCTCGATCCGAACCACTGGGGCCTCACGATCTGGGATCTCGACCGCGAGTTCCCGACCGGCGGCCTCGCCGGTCACGCCGGTGATGAAGCTGCGCGACATTCTCGGCGTGTTGCGCGACGCGTACGCGCGCACCATCGGCGTCGAGTACATGCACATCCAAGAGCCCGATCAGAAGGCGTGGATCCAGCACAAGTCGAAGGCGTGCACGTGCGATCACGCCCGACGACAAGCGCCGCATCCTCTCGGCGACCTCAACGGCGCCGAAGCGTTCGAGCGCTTCCTGCACACCAAGTTCCTCGGCCAGAAGCGATTCAGCCTCGAAGGCGGCGAGACGCTGATCCCGATGCTCGACTTCCTGCTCGACGCGGCCGCCAACGCCGGTGTCGAAGAGGTCGTGATGGGCATGTCGCACCGCGGCCGGCTCAACGTGCTCGCGAACGTGCGTCGGCAAGTCGTACGAACAGATCTTCCGCGAGTTCGAAGGCGAGCTCGACCCGAACGTGCCGCAGGGTTCGGGCGACGTGAAGTACCACGTCGGCGCAACCGGCAAGTTCACCTCCGACATCGGGCGCGTCGATCGGCGATCACGCTCGCCGCGAACCCGAGTCACCTCGAAGCGGTCGACCCGGTCGCCGAGGGCATGGCGCGCGCCAAGCAGGATCGGCTCGGCGACGTCGACCACGACCGCGTGCTGTCCGTGCTCATGCACGGCGACGCCGCGTTCGCGGGCCAAGGTGTCGTCGCCGAGACGCTCAACCTTTCCGAGCTTCCGGGCTACGACGTCGGCGGCACGGTGCACATCGTCGTCAACAACCAGGTCGGTTTCACGACCACGCCCGGCTTCGCCCGCTCGACCGTGTACGCGACCGACATCGCGAAGGCGGTGCAGGCGCCGATTTTCCACGTGAACGGCGACGATCCCGAAGCCGCGATCCGCACGATCCGCCTCGCGTTCGAGTTCCGCAACGTCGTTCAAGAAGGACGTCGTCGTCGACATGGTGTGCTACCGGCGCTACGGGCACAACGAGAGCGACGAACCCGCGTTCACGCAGCCGCGCATGTACGGCGTCATCGCGAACCACCGTTCGGTCCGCAAGCTCTACACCGAGTTGCTCGTGAACCGTGGCGACCTCACGCTCGAAGAGGCCGAGCACGCGCTCGACGACTTTCGTTCCCGGATGGAAGAAGCGTTCGACGAAACGAAGGCGAGCGAACGCCCGCCCGCCGACGGCGCACCCCGCGGCCGAGCCGGTCGCAACCGCACGTCGAAACCGGCGTGCCGCGCGAGACGCCTCGACCGCATCGTCACCGCGCTGACGACGTTCCCGGAAGGGTTCGAACCGCACCCGAAGCTCGCGCGCATCCTCGCGAACCGCCGCACCGAGTTCGACACCGACAAGATCGACTGGGCGCTCGCCGAAGCGCTCGCGTTCGGTTCGCTCCTGCTCGAAGGCACACCGGTGCGCGTCGCGGGCCAGGACACGCGGCGCGGCACGTTCAGTCAGCGGCACGCGGTTGTCGTCGACCACAACACCGAGCAGGAGTACACGCCGCTCGACCATCTCGGCCCCGACGCGGCCGCGTTCATGATCTACGACTCCGTGCTTTCGGAGTTCGCGGCGCTCGGTTTCGAGTACGGCTACTCCGTTGCCGACACGGACGCGTTCGTTGCTGGGAAGCGCAGTTCGGCGACTTCGCGAACGGCGGCCAGATCATCATCGACCAGTTCCTCGTCGCCGCCGAAGACAAATGGGGCCAGCGCAGCGGGCTCGCACTGCTGCTCCCTCACGGCTACGAAGGTCAAGGACCCGAACACAGTTCGGCGCGCCTCGAACGATTCCTCGTGCTCGCGGCGCAGGACAACATCCGCGTCGTGTATCCGACCACGGCCGCGCAGTACTTCCACGTGTTGCGCCGCCAGATGCACGACCCGAACCGCAAGCCGTTGATCGTGATGACACCGAAGCGCTACCTGCGTGTGCCCGCCACGGTTTCACCCGTCGACGACTTCACGAGCGGCGGATTCCAGCCGGTGCTCGACGACCCGAACCCGCCCGCACACCCGAGCCGCATCGTCGTGTGCAGCGGCAAGTTCGGCCACGAGTTGATCGCGCGCCGCAACGAGACCAACGCCAACGTCGAAATCGTTCGGCTCGAGCAGCTGTATCCGTGGCCGGAAGCGGATCTGCGCGCGATCCTCGACCGCACGCCCGATGCCACGGTCGTGTGGGCGCAAGAAGAGCCCGGCAACATGGGCGCCCGTTACTTCGCGCGGCGCCGCATCGAAGATCTCGCGGGCGGGCGTACCGTCGGTGAGATCGCGCGTGTCGCGAGCCCGAGCCCGGCGACGGGAAGCTCAACCGTGCACGAAGCCGAGCAACAGGCCTTGCTCGCCGCGGCGATTACCTCGCCGTAACCGCCGCTTCCGCGCCGTAGCGGGAGACGAAGCTGTCGACGACCTGCGCGATGTACGCATCGTCGACGACTTCGTGCATGAGCATGTGCCGGTAGAACAGCGGCGCGCCGAGTTCGTCGGTTGCGAACTCGAGGTCGGCATCGACACGCATTTCGCCGCGCGCCACCGCACGCCGCAGCATCTCGAGCGTTGCCTCTCGTCGTTGCAACACGAGACCGCGATGGGCACGGGCAAGATCGTCGTTCTGCATCGCGTCCGAGACGAGCCGGCGCTTGGCGACGCCGAACACGGGGTCAACGAGCAGACCTCGCAAGTTCTCCAACGTCTGCACGAGATCGCCCCGCAACGTTCCCGTGTCGACGGGCACCGAGTGCTCGACACACAGGTACGTTGCGGCTGCGATTACAAGGTCGACCTTCGACGGATAACGCCGGTAGATCGTCGCTTTGCTGACGCCCGCCCGCGCCGCGACCGCGTCGACGCTCATACCCTCGAGGCCGCCCGCCGCGTACTCCACGACGGCGGCGTCGAGGATCGCATCGTCGACTTCCGTGCTGCGAGGACGGCCGACCATCGTCACGTCTCCGCGACGAACGCCGGCTGCGGTACCGGTGTCGGTTGATTGGGTTCCGGTGCGTGCTCCGCCACCGCTTCGGCCGCCGCCTCGACTTCGTCCTGCTCTTCGAACGCGTCGACCTGGGCCGCGCGGGCCGGGAGCCACTTGAAGGCAACCAACGCGCCGATCAACGGTGCGAGGGCACCGACGAGCACCGCGTGGTGCATGCCGGTGACGAACGCGGTCTGGGCGGCAACAACGACGCTGTGCCCGAGACCGTTCGGACCTCCTGCGAGCTCCAGCGCGAACCCGAGGCCTTCCTTCGCCGAACTGACCTGCGCGGGTGTCACGTTGGCGCCCGAACTCTTGATCGAAGACGCAACTGCGGGCGCGTACGTCGACGTCATCACGCTGCCGAGTACGGCAACGCCGAGCGCACCACCGACTTGCCGGGTGGTGTCGTTGACGGCCGAACCGACGCCGGCCTTGGCCCGGGGCAGCGAACCCATGATCGATTCGGTTGCCGGCGCCATCACGAGACCCATGCCGAGGGCGAGTGCGATCTCACGCCACAGCACCGATCCCGGATAGCTGATGTTCTGCGACGGCAGCCACGCGAACGTCGCGAGCGAGATCGACGTGATGAGCAAACCACCACCGACGACGATCTTCGTCCCGATCTTTTCGACGATGCGTGCGCTGGCCGGCGCCACGATCAGCATCGTGATCGCCATCGGCAGCAAGCGGATGCCGGTCTGCAACGCGGTGTACCCCATGACGAACTGGAAGTACTGCGTCAACAGGAACATCGAACCGAACATCGCGAAGAACAACAGCATGATGCCCGAGCTCGCGGCGGTGAACCGCGGGTTCTTGAAGAACTTCACGTCGAGCATCGGGTGGTCGGTACGGCCTTCCCAGAAGGCGAACGCGCCGAGCACGACGACCGCGAGGATGAACGCGCCGGCGACGTTGCCGCGAGCCCCAGCCGAGCGACGGACCTTCGATGATCGCGTACACGAGCGAGATCAAACCGACGATCGACAACACCGCGCCGACGAAGTCGAGCTGCGCGTTCGACGGGTCCTTCGACGTCGGGATCAAGAAGAAGCCACTGATCAACGCGAAGATCACGATCGGGATGTTCACGAGGAAGATCGAACCCCAGTAGAAGTGCGCGAGCAGCAAGCCGCCGCTGATCGGCCCGAGCGCGAAACCAACGCCCGCGATCGCGGCCCAGAAGGAAATCGCACGACCCCGCTCTTCGGGCGGGAACGTGTTCGTGATGATCGACAGCGTCGCCGGCATGATGAACGCGCCGCCGATACCCATGATCCCGCGGGTCAGGATGAGGTGTTCCGGCGAGCCGGCCATCGCCGACATGATCGAGCCGATACCGAAGACGATCATGCCGAACTGCAACGCGCCGCGGCGGCCGAACTTGTCGCCGAGGGTTCCGGCGGTCAACAGCAAGCTCGCGAACACGAGCGTGTAGGAGTCGACCATCCATTGCAGTTGCGAGTTGCTCGCCTTGAGGCTGTCTTGGAGCGACGGCAACGCGACGTTGAGGATCGAGTTGTCGACGACGATGACGAGCAGGCTCAGGCAGAGGACTGCGAGGATCCACCAACGCTGTTGGTAGGAGCGGCTCGTCCGGTCGAAATCGGTGAGGTGCGGAGCGGGGGCGGTCGTCCCAGCCCCGGTCGATGTGGTGGCCATGAGGCCTCCCAACGTCTCGGGGGGCGGTCTTATTTCGAAACGAGACGGTATCGTTTCTCAGGCCGAGGCGTCAACCGATTTCTTTTCGGAGGGCGTCGCCTGGAGCGCCTTCCACCCCAAACGGCCCGCGACCAGGCCAAACGCGATCGAGATGAGGGCCAGCGTGACGTGCACCACGACGAAGCCGGCCGAATTGTGCTGGTGCGCCATGATCCAGAGCCGGGTGACCCACACGTAGAGCGTCCAGGCACACAGTGCAATCAGGAACCAGCCGTTCCGGCGGGTGAGCTTCATTTGGTGGCCCGGGCCACGGCCGCAAGGCTCGCGGCGATCGACGCGTCGCTCGCGTTCAAGAGCGGCAGGCGGACGTCGGGCGTGGCGATCTTGCCCTGCGCGTGCAGCACCCCTTTGAAGACCGCGGGATTGGGCTCGACGAACGCGGACCGAACGACCGGCAGCAACGCCTCGGCGTGGGCGCGGCCGTCGTCGATCTTGCCCGCGAGCCCGCACTCGATCATCGCGACGAACCGATCGGTGCACAGATGCGCCGACGCGCGAGATCGTTCCCGCTGCACCCATGCACATCATCGGGAACAGCAACGTGTCTTCGCCACCGAGCACTGCGAACCCTTCGGGTGCGCCGGCAAGCAGTTCGAGCGTGTCGGCGTCGAGTGTGGCGACGGCTTGTTTCACACCCGCGATGTTCCGCGTGTGGGCCAACTCCAACAACGACGCCGCGCCCAAGCCGCGGCCCGTGCGCGACGGAATGTTGTAGAGCGACGATCGGCACGGGGCTTTCTTTCGCGACCGCCTTCATGTGCGCGACGATCCCGGCTTCCGACGGCCGCACGTAGTACGGCACCACAACGAGCGCGCCGACGACGCGGCGCGTGCCCGCCGAGCGCCTTCGTGGCCTCGATCGTGTGCTTCGTGTTGTTCGTGCCGGTGCCGACGATCACGCGACTGCCCGCGTCGTTGCACACCTTGGCGATGGCGCCGACAACGGCAGCCTTCTCGTCGTTTTCGAGCGCCGACGCTTCACCGGTCGTGCCGAGGGCGACGATGCCGGCGGCACCCGCCGCGAGATATTCGGCGGTGAGGCGCTCGATCGCACCGACATCGACGGCGCCGGTGGCGTCGAACGGCGTGATGAGCGGAACCCAGACGCCCCGCAGATCGAGGTCGCTCGTCATGAGGCCAGGGTAACCCGCCGTGGCCGCTGATTCCGAGGCGATACCCGGGGTCCGGACTACGTTCGCCGGGAGATGTCGCCGGCGCTGCAGTTCACGCTTTCGCTGCTCGTCGGCGTGCTCACAGGCATCTTGTCGGGGATGTTCGGCATCGGCGGCGCTGTCATCTCGACGCCCGCGATCCGCGCGCTGGGCGCCACCGCGCTCCAGGCCATCGGCTCGACGCTGCCGTCGATCCTCCCGTCGTCGATCGTCGGGTTCGCTGCGCTATCAGCGCGAGAACTTGATCTGGTGGCGGCGTCGTGTTGTGGATCGCTGTGTTCGGCGTGCCCGCATCGGTCGGCGGTTCCGCACTGTCAGGCGTCGTCCCTGGCGACGGTCATGCTGCTGATGGTGCTCACCGCCGGCGCTCGTCGCGTACACGGCGTATCGCACCGCGTTCCCGACCGCACGCACCCTCGAACGCTCGAACCACGAACTCAACAACGAGTGGTGGCGTCATCGCGCTCATCGGGATCGCGGCCGGCGCGCTTTCCGGGCTGCTCGGCGTCGGCGGCGGCATCCTCATGGTTCCCGCGTTCTCGGCCTGGGTCGGCTTGCCGCTGCAGCGAGACGATCGCCACTTCGCTCGCGTGCGTCGGCATCTTCGCGATCCCGGGCACGATCACGCACGGTATCTCGGGCACATCGACTGGACGTTCGCGATCGCCGCTCGCGATCGGTGCGATTCCCGGCGCGCGCATCGGCGCGCACTTCACGATCAACGCCGGCGACCGGATGCTGCGCCTCACCGTCGGCGCCGCGCTCGGCGTCATCGCGCTGATCTACGGCGATCGGCGAGGTACTCGCGTTGGTCTAGTGACGCGCTCGCCGAACACGTCGTCGAGCATCGTCGGCGTCAAACGCCCGGTGAACGTGTTCTGTTGGCTCGGGTGAAACGTACACGACGATCGTGATGCGGCCGGCTCGACTTCGAGCGCCGTGCGCGAAGCGCGGGCGGCGCGCCGGAAGTTCGACACCTGGGAGCGCGGCCGCGCGCAACGTCGACCACGTCGCTTCGTACCCGAACGCGCCGAGCACGACGATCACGCGCACCTTCGCGAGCAGCTCGAGTTCGCGCACGAGGTACGGCAAGCACGTGTCGCGCTTCGAGCGGTGTGGGCTTGTTGGCCGGCGGCGCACAGCGAACCGCGGCCGCGATGTACGCGTCGTTGAGCTCCAGACCGTCGCCGACACGGACCGATTCGGCTTGGTTGGCGAAGCCGGTGCGGTGCAGCGACGCGAACAGGAAGTCGCCCGAGCGGTCGCCGGTGAAGACCCGACCGGTGCGGTTGCCGCCGTGGGCGGCCGGGCGCGAGCCCGACGAGCAGCATCGCGCGCGTCGGGATCACCGAAACCGGGCACCGGCCGGCCCCAGTACGTCCTCGTCCCGGAACGCGGCGCGCTGTCTCGTGCGCCACTTGCTCCCGCCACGCGACGAGGCGCGGGCAGCGTCGGCACGCGACGATCTCGGCGGTCAGCGCGGCGCAGATCGCGGGCGGGCACAGCATGCGAGCCTACGGCCGGCGCACAGCTAACCCTCCGCGGTGCGCGTGCTGCTCCTCGTCAACGCGACCGCGTCGTCGGTGACGGCACGCAAGCGCGTGATGATCCGCAAGCTGCTCGCCGCGCAACACGACGTCGAGGTGGCGGAAACGTCCCGCCGCGGTCACGCGACGCGTCTCGCGCGCGCGGCCGCGAACGACGGCTTCGACGTCGTCGCGGTGCTCGCGGGCGACGGCACGCTGAACGAAGCCGCCGACGGACTGTTGCGCACCGACACCGCGCTCGCGCCGCTGCCCGGCGGGTCGACGAACGTCTACGCGCGCACGCTCGGCTATCCGAACGACGCGATCGACGCCGCGCGAGATCCTGATGGCGTCGCTCGCGCGCGATGCGACCAAGCGCATCGGCGTCGGGTTCGCGAACCGGCGACCGTTCCTGTTCAACACGGGCATCGGCTTCGACGCGGCCGTGATCCGCCGGGTCGAGCGCTACGGCGAGCTGAAGCGTTACTTCTCGCACCCACTGCACGTCGCGGCCGCGTTCGAAGCGTGCTTCGGCGAAGGAAGGTCAGCGCATCAACGTCGAGATCGAGCTCGACACCGGCGAGGTCATCGAAGGCGTGCGGTTCGCGATCGTCTCGAAGACCGATCCGTACACCTTCTCGGGCGGCTGCCGCTCCGGATCGCGCCCGAGGCCGGGCTCGATCGCCCGCTCGCGCTCACGGCATTCCGCACGCTCGACGCCGTCACACTGCTCGGGGAGCGCGGTCTCGGCCATGCGGCACGGCGAGTTCCTGGCCCACCGCTCGGGCGTCGACCATCGGGGCGACGTGCAGCACATGATCGTGCGCAGCGCCGAGCCGTTCGCGTATCAGGTCGACGGCGACGACGTCGGCAACACCGATCAGCTCGACCTCGAGTTCGAACCCGACGCGCTCACCATCGTCGTCCCGTAGTTATTCGGCCAACGCGGCGAGGGCGACGTCGGGTACGTTGGTGATGATCGCGTCGACACCCACCGCCGCGAGCCGGCGGATCTCGTCCGGGTCGTCGACGGTCCACACGTTGACCCGCACGCCGGCGTCGTGTGCGGCCGCGATGTCAGCGGCCGACGCGCGCAACGCGGATTCGCGATCAGGGTTGCAGCCACGCATGACCGTGCTCGCGCCGCGAGTCGTTGCCGCGTCGACGACCGTCTGCCCGCTCGTCAGCCACGCGGTCGTGAGCTCGGCCGCGAACGAACGCACCGCGTCGACGGCATCGAGTCGAACGACGACACGATGATGCCGGTCACGTTCGCTTGCACGAGCTTCGACGACCGCGCGCACGACTTCGTGGTCGGCGCGTGTCGGGATCGGGATCCCACGGCAGGCACTTGATCTCGACGTTGACGAGCATCCCCGCGCACGCGTCGAGCGCCTCGACGAGCGTCGGGATCTCGCGGTTGCCGCGTCGCGCACCGCGGCCCGAGTCGTGCTCGCGCGATGAGTCCGAAGCCCGTCGACCTCCGCGTCGTGGTGCACGACGAGCACGTCGTCGCGCGTGCGCCGCGCGTCGAGCTCGACGCCGTCGGCGCCCATCGCGCGCGCCTGCCGCGAACGCGGCAAGCGTGTTCTCGGGCTCGGCGTGCGACGCGCCCCGATGGCCGAAAACGAGCGGACGATCGATTCGTCAGCGTCAGCCTACGGTCCCGCAGCCTACGACCGGAACATGTTCCACCATCCGTCGCGAAACATCCTGCTCAGACCCCTTGCGAGGTCCGCAGGGCGCCGATACGTTTGAGTTCGCGCCGCAGTTCACCGTTCATTGGCCCTTGAGCGACCCGGCGGCAAACCGTTCGAAATCTGAGGGCGCACAAGACCGGCAGTGGGGATTGCCGACTGCGCGACCCAGCGAGGGGGAATCGAACGTGGCGTTGACCTGGATCCGAACCCACGACTGGGACGCCGAGGACTGGCGGGACAAGGCGTCTTGTCGCGACACGAGCCCCGAGCTGTTCTTCCCGATCGGCACGACCGGTCTCGCGCTCGACCAGATCGACGCCGCCAAGCAGGTCTGCGACGAGTGCCCGGTTGCGCCGGCCAGTGCCTCGAGTTCGCGCTCGCGACGAACCAGGAAGCCGGCGTCTGGGGTGGCACGCACCGAGGACGAGCGGCGCCGGCTCCGCAAGGGCCTCGACGTCGCCGCCCGCCGCGCCCGCCTCGCGACTCGCTGACCGAGCGAGCCTAGAGCTCGACTCGCGGCATCTGCCACCGGCACGCGCACGCGTACGGACGTGCCGCCGTCGTCGTGCATCTCGATCGAACCCTGGAGCTCGCTCGTGACGAGCGCCTGCACGATCGACAGCCCGAGACCGCGCGACCTGTCGAGCGTGAACTGCTCGGGCAGGCCGGCGCCGTTGTCGCGCACTTCGATCTCGACGTGACCGTCGGTGCGGGCGAGCGTCACCTCGACGCGCGCGTCGGTCGCGCCTTCCGGGAAGGCATGGTCGACCGCGTTCTGCATCAGCTCGTTCAGCACGACCGCGAGCGGCGTCGCGACCTCGCCCGGCAGCTCGCCGGCGTCGCCTTCGACCTTGAACCGGATGCGTGTGCTCGGGCGACGACGCCGTCTCCTCGACGAGGCGCGCCAGCGGCCGCACGATCTCGTTGAGCGACGACGACGTCGCCCGCTTCGCGCGACAGCGTCTCGTGCACGATCGCGATCGAACGGATACGCCGCTCCGACTCGGCCAGCGCGGCGCGGCGCCTCGGGCGACTGCAGCCGCCGGCCCTGGAGCCGCAGCAGCGACGCGATCGTCTGCAGGTTGTTCTTCACCCGGTGATGGATCTCGCGGATCGTCGCGTCCTTCGACAGCAGCATGCGGTCGCGGCGGCGGAGGTCGCTGACGTCGCGGAGCAGCACCAGCGCGCCCGGCGGGTTGCCGCCTGGTCGACAGCGGCAGCACGCGCACGAGCACCGACACGTCGTCGCGCTCGATCTCCTCCGCGACCGGAAGGTGCAGCAGCATCGCGCTGCGCGCCGCGGTGTCGTCGAACCCGACGTCGATGCAGACGCTGCGACTGCGCGTAGGCGTGGATGCCCATGCGGTGCAGCGAGCTCACCGCGTTCGGGCTCGCGAACTTCACGCGCGTCTCGGCGTCGATGACGATCACACCGTCGCCGACGCGCGGCGCGCTCTCCATCTCGACCTCGTCGACGTCGAACGGGAACGTGCCGTCGGCGATCATGCGGGCGAACGCGGTCGAACACGTCGAAGTAGGTGCGCTCGAGCTCGCCCGAGCGGCGGGCGAGCGTCATCGACTCCTCGCGCGTGACGAGCCCGATGAGCCGGTCGTCGCGCCGCACCGGGATGCACCTGCACCCGCACGCGCTCCTTCGAACCGAGCGCGGCGGTGTCGCCTCGCACGATGTCGCCCGAGCGCCAGCACCGGGCGTACAACGGCCGCTCGACCTCGTCGACGACGGTGCCGACGAGGTCCTGCGGGTAGTTCGTCTGGCCGGTGACCGGGCCGGACCTGGGCGAGCACGACGAACCGGTGCCCTTCCTCGCCCGTGATCGGCGCGAGCAGCAACAGGTCGGCGAACGAGAGGTCGGCGAGCGGCCGCCACGCCGACGACGAGCCGCTCCATGTGCACGAGGTCGGCGCCGGCCAGCGTCGTGCGGCCGAGCGCGAGATCTTCGAGCGTGCTCACGGTGCGATGCGGCGCCCGTGAACAGATAGCGCCGCTGATCGCGTCGAGGCCGTCGACGTCGCTGATGTCGTCGTCGAACGTCGGGACTCGCACGACGACCTCGGGCACGCGCGCGAGCTCGGCCCGCAGCTCGGCTTCGCGCATCGCGACGACGGAGAAGTTCTGGTACGACTCGCCGATCGTTCGCAGCACGCGCGCGGTGCGCGTCGCGATCGGCGAGCGCCGGGTCGTGGCCGCGTCTCGAGCGAGCGCGTCGGCGAGCGGCGCCGGCGTCGTCGATGCACGCGGTCGCCGCCGCCGCGCCGGCCGGGATCGCGCAGCGAATCGGGCAGCGTCTTGTTCGAGCACCAGCGCGCCGAGGTGGAAGTTGCGGGCGACGAGCTCGCTGACAGAAGCGCTCGGCCTCGTGCAACGGCGCGGCTTCGAGCGTGGTGACGACCGCGAACGTCGTGCGCTTGTCGTGCAGCAGCCGTTCGACCGCCTGCGCCCGCGTCGACGAACCCGTCGTACATCGACTGGAAGTTCAGGAAGAACTCGGCGATGTCCTGCAGGAACTTGCTGCCGAGGATGCGGTCGGCCATTTGGTAGAAGGGCCGGCTCGCGACGTTGATCACGCGCGTGCCCCGCTTGCCGCCGACGCGGTACGGCAGCGTCAACCAGCGCAGCAACCGGCCCCCGAAGAAGTCGGCCATGCGCGCCGGCGCGTCGAGGAAGTCGATCGCGTTGCGGGTCGGCGGCGTGTCGATGACGATGAGGTCGTACTCGCCGCTCGCGTGGATCTCGAACAGGCGCTCCATCGCGATGTAGTCGTGGCTCTGCACGAAGCGCGCCGGTGAGGTTCGTGTACAGCCGGTTCTCGAGGATGCGGTACGCGGTCTCCTCGTCGGGCGCGTGGCGCAGCACGAGGTCGTCCCACGACTGCTTCGTGTCGAGCATCGCGGCCCACAGCTCGCCGCGCGGCTCGATGCCGGCCGCCTTCAGCACCTCGGGCGGGACGCGCTTCGCGCGGTTGCCGATGCCCTCGAGCCCGAGCGCGGTCGCGAGCCGGCGCGCCGGGTCGATCGTGAGCACGAGCACCTTGCCGCCGAGGTGCACGCGTCGCGCCGAGCGCGGCCGCCGCCGCGACCGACGTCTTGCCGACGCCGCCCGAACCGCAGAAGACGACGATCTCCTTCGCCGCGAGCAGCTGCTCGAGCGTCGACGCGGCAGCGATCGGACGCGCGCCGACGCGGCGCCGCGCTCACAGCCCGAGCTCCGCGCCGAGCGCGTCCGCGACCATGCGCGTCACGCGCAGCCCGTGCGCGCGCACGAACAGGTACGGCACGTACAGCAGCGGCAGATCGACCGACTGCTGCAGGTGCTTCGAGATGCGTGCGCCCCGGTTCGCCGCAACGACACCGCGAGCCGGGCCGCGTCGAGCACCTCGGTCGCACCGCCGCCGACGCGCGCGGTCAACAGTTCGCGCGCGCCGCCGGCGCGCGCAGCGCTTCGAACGTCTCCTCGTCGGCGCGCGTGAACAGCTCGGGCAGCACGCGGTTGACGATGACGCTGCCGAGCGGGACGTTGACCTCTGCGTCGGAGCCGGCCGACGAGCTCGATCGTCTCCGCGACCGGCATCTCCTCGGGCGTCGTGACGACGTTGACCGCGGTGATCGCGGGATCGGCCAAGCAGCTCGGAGATCCACTGCGTCTGGCTGCGCAACGGACCGACGTCGACGAGCTCGCGGATCGCGTCGGCCGCGCCGAGCTGGGCGACGATGTGGCCGGTCGCCGCCGCGTCGACGATGACGAGGTCGAAGTCGGCGCGCCCCTCGATCGACTCGCGCACCTCCCACGCGATCTTGCCGATCGTGAGGATCTCCTTGACGCCCGGCGCCGCGGTCGCGACGAAGTCGAGCACGCGGGCGAGCGGACCGATCCGACCGATCACCGGCACGCGCAGGTTGAGCCGCAGGTACTCCTGCAGCGACGCCTCGGTGTCCATCGCCAGCGCGAGCACACCCGGATAGATCTCCTGCGGCGTGAACCCGACCGGCGCGTGCTCGAACTGCGCGGGGATGTCGCCCTTGGCGTCGACCTCGACGAGCAGGACGCGCTTGCCGATGCTCGCCGCGAGCAACGCGGTGGCCGCGGCCATCGTGCTCTTGCCGACCCCACCCTTGCCCGTGAAGAAGAGGAGCCGCCGGTCGAGCAGCTCGGGCGCGGGCCCGTTCACGACGGCGTGCGCGCTAGCTCGCGCCGAAGCCGACCTTGCGGCCACCGGCGTCGGCCGCGATCTCGACGTACGCGATCTTGTCGACCGGCACGCCGATGCGACGGCCCTTCGTGTCGGTGAGCCACAAGACGCCGTCGCCCTGCCGATCGCGCGCTCGATCGCTCGCGGTCACGGTGTCGACCGAATCGTCGGTCTCGACGGTGAGCTCGCGGGCCGTGTAGACGACGCCAATGCGTACTTCCATGCGTCGGACCCTAGCCGTCAGACGATCTTGAGCTCGGTTCGGTAGATGCGCTTGGGCGCCATCTCGACGTCGAGGCGCTCGGCCATCGCGGTGAACACCTGCGACGCCGGGTCGTCGGGATGGCTGACGACGATCGGCTCGCCGTTGTCGGCACCGGCGCGCAGCTCGGGAACGAGCGGGACCTGCCCGAGCAGCGGCACCTCGAGCTGGTCGGCGAGCTCCTGGCCGCCGCCTTCGCCGAAGAGGCGGTACTCGGTGCCGTGATCGCACGCGAACCACGACATGTTCTCGATGACGCCGACGACCGAGAGGTTGACCTTGCGCGCCATGTACGCGGCGCGCTGCGCGACCTTCTGCGCGGCCGGCTGCGGCGTCGTGACCACGATCACCTCGGCGCGCGGCAGGAACTGCGCCATCGACAGCGCGATGTCGCCGGTGCCGGGCGGCATGTCGACGATGAGGTAGTCGGGCTCACCCCAGTGCACGTCGGTGAGGAACTGTTCGAGCGCCTTGTGCAGCATCGGGCCGCGCCACACGACGGGCTGGTCTTCGCGGGCGAAGAAGCCCATCGAGATCAGCGTGACGCCGTTGGCGTCGGGCGGGACGATGACGTCGTCGATCACCGTCGGCGGGCGGTCGATGCCGAGCATGCGCGGCATCGAGAAACCCCACACGTCGGCGTCGATCGCGGCGACCTTGTTGCCCCGCTGCGCGAGCGCGACCGCGAGGTTCGTCGTGACCGACGACTTCCCGACGCCGCCCTTGCCCGACGCGATCGCGAGCACGCGGGTGTTCGAGTCGGTGAACGGGTTGGTGCGGTGCTCCTGGCCGTCGGCGCCGTGCGCGTGGCCGCCCTGCAAGCTGCTGCGCCAGCGCGGCGCGCTCCTGCGTCGGTCATCACGCTGAGGTCGACGTCGACGTCGTCGACACCCGCGAGGGGCGCGCACCGCGTCGGTGACCAGTCGGATGATCTCGGCCCGCATCGGGCAGCCGGCGACCGTCAGGGCGACCGTGACCTTGACGTTGCCGCCGTCGATCTCGATGCCCCGCACCATGTTCAGCTCGACGATCGAGCGGTGGATTTCGGGGTCCTCGACCGGGCGCAGGGCGTCCGAGCACCTGGGCCTCGGTGGGCATGACGACCTCGCCAGCCTCGAAGGATTTCCACTACGGACGTAGGTAGAATACCCAGCGTGGCCAACGGAAGATCTCACCGCGGACGAGTTCGGCGCCGCGGTCGCGGCCGTCACCAGCGCCTTCGGCGACCCGACCCGGCGCGACATCTACCTGTTCGTGCGGGGCGCTTCGACCGACGGCGCGAAGGCCGCCGAGGTCGCCGAGCACTTCGCGCTGCACCCGAACGTCGCCCGCCACCACCTCGAGAAGCTCGCGGCGGGCAGCTACCTCGACGTCGAGCTCGAGCCCGGCACGTCGTCGGCGGGCCGGCCGTCGAAGCGCTACCGCGCCGCCGCCGAGCGACACGCACCTTTCGTTCCCGCCCAAGCGCGACGATCTGTTGGCCACGCTGCTGGCCCGCGCGCTCGAACGGCTGCCGGTCGACGAGGCCCGCACGCTGGCCGAGGAGGTCGGCTACGACTACGGCCGCTCGATCGCGGCGCGCATGGAACCGACCGAAGGGCACCGTTCGGTCAAGGCCGCGGTCGCGTCGGTCGCCGACGCGCTGACCGCACACGGCTTCGCCGCCCACGCCGAGTCGCGCGGCAACGCTGCTGACCCTGGTCGTCCGAGCACTGCCCGTTCGGCGAGGCGGCGCGTCAGTATCCGCACGTGCTGTGCGCGGTCGACACCGGCATGGTCCGCGGAATGCTCGAAGGTCTCTACGGCGAGACGCGCCGACGCTCACCGAGAGTCGCCCTGACGGCGACGAACACTGCGTCACGCGCGTGTGAGCTGAGCGCGTGAGCGTCACCCGCGCGTATCTCGACCACGCATCCACTTCCCCTTTACGGCCGGCAGCGCGCGACGCGATGCTGCCGTTCCTCGAGACGTCGTTCGGCGATCCGGGTCGATTGCACGCCGAAGGGCGAGGAACGCGCGTCGCGCTGGAGAACGCGCGTGCGTCAGGTTGCTTCGTTCTTCGGGGCGCGCCCGCGCGAGGTCGTGTTCACCTCGTCGGGCACCGAATCGGTCAACGCGGCGTTGTTCGGCGCGTCGCGGGCACGTCGTCACGACCGCGGTCGAGCATTCGTGCGTGCGCGACACGTTGGCACGCGCGGCCGACGAGGTTTCAGTGGTTGGCGTCGACGGCGTTGGCCGCTCTTCCGTTGCCGAGGTCGTCGACGCGGTGCGCACCGACACGACGTTCGTCAGCGTCCAGCTCGCCAATCACGAAGTCGGAACGGTGCAAGCGGCCGGTGAAGTGTGCGCGGCACTCCGCGATCGCGACGTGCTCGTGCACGTCGACGCGTGCGCGGCCGCCGGTCATCTTCCGGTTTCGACTTCGCCACGCTCGGACGCCGACTTGCTGTCGGTGACCGCGCACAAGTTCGGTGGGCCGTTGGGCGCCGGCGCGTTGTTCGTCCGGCGCGGCTTGCGCGTTCCCGCCGTTCCTCGTCGGTGGTGCTCAGGAACGGGCGCGCCGCGGCGGCATCGAGAACGTCCCGGCGTGGGTCGGGTTCGGCGCGGCGTGCTCAGCCGTCGACATCGACGCCGAGGCGGCGGTGGCCGCGGAGTTGATTTCGTCGGCCGCGGCCGCGTGCGCACAGGTCCCGGGCGTCGTTCGCTACGGCGACGGCTCGCTCCCCAACATCTTGTGCATCGGCGTCGACGGGGTCGAGGCGGAGCCGATGCTGCTGGCGCTCGACCAACACGGCGTGGCTGTGCACTCGGGATCGTCGTGTTCGTCGGAGACACTCGAACCGTCGCCCGTTTTGGCGGCGATGGGCGTCGACGCCGACCATTCATTGCGCGTTTCGGTCGGATGGTCGTCGACGCGTGCCGACGTCGAACGCTTCGTGGAAGTCTTCCCGGGAATCGTCGAACGACTCAGGGGGTTACGCACCGCATGACTGCCAAGGGATTCGTACGCCGACTCAACCACGCGGTGTTGTACGTGCGCGATGCACGTGCATCGGCCGCGTTCTACTCGGAGGCGCTCGGCTTCGAGGCGGTCGCCGAGATGGGCGACGGCGCGGCCGTCTTCATGCGCGCCGCCGAAACCGACGAACGACCACGATCTCGGCTTGTTCTCGATCGGCCCGTCGGCACCCCCGCCGCAGCCCGGGCGCGTCGGGTTGTACCACCTGGCATGGGAGGTCGAATCGCTCGACGATCTTGATCGCGATCGCAGGCGCGTCTGCGCGACATGGGCGCGCTCGTCGGCGAGAGCGACCACGGCGTCAGTAAGTCGCTGTACGCAAAGGACATCGACGGCAACGAGTTCGAAGTGATGTGGGCGGTGCCGTACGAAGAACGCGCCGACATGGCCGCCGGCTTCGTGCGCCCCCTCGATCTCGCCGACGAAGTCGCGAAGCGCTCGTAGTTCTCCTCGTTCTTGCGCCACATCACGCCCAATACGGGCGCCAATTGGCGCAAGAACGAGAGGTTTGCTCAGGCGCGGCCGCGCGCTGCTAACAGGTTGAGCGCGGAGCCGGCTTTGAACCAGTCGATGTGTTCCTCCGACATCGTGTGATTCGCCGCGAACTCGTCGCTCGATCCGTCAGCGTGGTGCAGCACCACGCGCAACTGCGAGCCGGGCGCGAGTGAATCCAAGCCACACACGTCGACAACGTCGTCGACGCGGATCTTGTCGTAGTCGGCGGGGTCCGCGAACGTCAGCGGCAGCACGCCTTGCTTCTTCAGGTTCGCTTCCGCGATGCGCGCGAACGAACGTGCTAACACGACGCGCCCGCCCATGAACCGCGGCTCCATCGCCGCGTGCTCGCGCGACGAGCCCTCGCCGTAGTTGTCGTCACCAACGACCAACCATTCGAATGCCGGCCTCTTGTCCACGCTCGCGCCTGATCGGGCAGCGGCATGTCGACGCCCATCCCCGGCTGATCGGGCGCGAACGCGTTGACCGCGCCCGAGATACAGGTTCTGCGAGATGTTCGTCGAGATGGCCGCGGTATCGCAGCCACTTCCCTGCGGGCGACACGTGATCGGTCGTGCACTTGCCCTTCGCCTTGAGCAGCACGCGCAATCCGACGAAGTCCTTCCCGTCCCACGCGGGGAACGGCTCCAACAACTGCAAGCCGCTCGGAATCGGGCCGCACGACGACTTGCACCGCGTCGGCTTCCGCATCGCTCGCCGGCGCGAGAAATCCCGACGCTCCCCGCGTCGAAACCCGCGGACGGAAGGTCGTCGGCGGTCGGCGGTTCGAACGTCGTCAAGAACGACCCGTCGAGCCGTCCGCTCAGCGCCATGCCGACAACCGTTTCCGGCGAACCGATGAACGCGAGCGTGTTCTTGTTGCCGTCGTTGCGCGCCGGGAAGTTGCGGTTGAACGACGTCACGATGACGTTCGTCTCCCCCGCCGCGACGCCATCGCGTTGCCACTGACCGATGCACGGGCCGCACGCGTTCGCCAGAACGGTCGCGCCGATCGCTTCGAGATCGGCGAGCAGACCGTCGCGCTCGATCGTCGCTCGCACCTGCTCCGACCCCGGCGTGATCATCAACGGCGTCTGCACTCGCAAGCCACGCGCCGCGGCCTGGCGCGCGAGGTGCGCGGCACGCCCGATGTCTTCGTACGACGAGTTGGTGCACGAGCCGACGAGCGCGGCCGACACGCGCTCCGGCTAACCCTCGCGCGCCGCCTCCGCGGCGACCTCCGAGACGGGACGGTCGAGATCCGGCGTGTGCGGGCCGACGAGGTGCGGCTCCAACGTCGACAGGTCGATCTCGATGACGCGGTCGAAGAAGCGCTCCGGGTCGGCGTCGACCTCCGGGTCGTCGCGAGGTACTCGGCGTATCGATCGGCGAGATCGGCGATCGCTTCGCGGCCCGTCGCCTTCAGGTACCTGGCCGTGTTGTCGTCGTATGCGAACAGCGAGCACGTCGCGCCGATCTCGGCGCCCATGTTGCACACCGTCGCCTTGCCGGTCGCCGAGATCGACTGCGCACCCGGGCCCGAAGTACTGCACGATCGCGCCGGTGCCGCCCTTCACGGTGAGGATGCCGGCGACCTTCAGGATGATGTCCTTGGGCGCGGTCCAACCCGACAACGAGCCGGTCAGCCGCACACCGATCAGCTTCGGAACCCGCGTGTTGTACGGCCAGCCCGCCATGACGTCGACGGTGTCGGCACCGCCGACGCCGATCGCGATCATGCCAAGCCCGCCCGCGTTCGGCGTGTGCGAGTCGGCGCCGATCATCATCCCGCCCGGGAACGCGTAGTTCTCGAGCACGACCTGGTGGATGATGCCGCTGCCCGGCTTCCAGAAGCCGATGCCGTACTTGGCGGCGACCGATCGCAGAAAGTCGTAGACCTCGCGGTTGTTGTCGAGCGCGACGGCCATGTCGGCGTCGGCGCCGACGTGCGCCTGGATGAGATGGTCGCAGTGCACGGTGGTCGGCATCGCGACCGACGG
The DNA here is from genome assembly GCA_963841195.1 of uncultured Actinomycetes bacterium. Classification (GTDB taxonomy): domain Bacteria; phylum Actinomycetota; class Acidimicrobiia; order IMCC26256; family PALSA-610; genus CAWJBX01. The sequence goes on from CAWJBX010000017.1 coordinate 41,771, forward strand.
CAGACTGGGCGAGCATGAACTGCAACAGCACCATCTGCGCGGTCGCGTCCTGCAGCGCAACGCGATCGGGCCGGTAGTCGGCGTAGTCGACGCCGCGTGTGCAACCGACGATGACGTTCGGATCGTCGGCGTGGGCGACCAGAATCTTCTCGGCGAACGTCAGCGGACGGCCGAGCTGTTCGCGCGCGATCGTCGACGCGCTCGGGAAACGTCTCGTACACCGCTTCGACCAGCGACTCCGGCGTGTTCGGGCCAATCGCTTCAGGCATGTTGCAGAGCTCCTGCTCTCAGAGGAGAACTCGATCTCGAACGTCGTGCGGTCGGCGGGATAGCGGTGTTCCGAATACAACGTGGGAGCACCCGTCGTGTCGTAGCGTGACGCGCCGAACGAACAGCAACGGTGCGCCGGTCGCGCACTCGAGCAGCGCGTGCGACCCGGGCATCGGCCAACTCGGCGGTGATCGTCTGGTGCACTGGGTCGAGCTCGACACCCCGCACCGGCAAGAGGTCGTAGAACGGCGAACGTTCGACGTCGGCGCGTGACACGATCGGCACCGACGATCGGCGCGCACCCACACGGTGACGAGCGCGAACGGCTCGTCGTCGGCGAGGTTCACTCGCTCGACGCGCAACACTTCGGCGCCGGCTCGAACCGACAGCGCGTCGGCCACCGGCGCGGGCGCGTCGACGAAATCCGAAGGCGACGATCTCGCCGACCCGGCCGCGCACCCGCGGCCTCGACCGCGGCCTCGACCGTGGTGACGCGCCCGAGGGGCTGGCGCACCGGGTCGACCGCGGCGAACCAACCGGCGCCCCGGCGGCTAGTGACCAAGCCCTCTTGGCGCAGCAGGTCGAGGGCCCGGCGGACCGTGACCCGGCTCGTGCCGTACTCGCGGGCCAGCTCCAGCTCGCCGGCCAGCGCCCCGCCCGGCGCCGACGTCGCCGGCCGCGATCCGGGCCCGAAGAGCGTCGGCGAGGTCGAGGTACCGCACGAGTTGTATTGTACTTGTCTACAGCTCGGCTGACAAGTCTACGGAGGGCGGACCGGCGTTGCGGACGACCGGATCGATCTGGAAGAAGGGCTCGGTCGTGAACCCACCGAGGCGCGCCACGATCATCGACGGGAACGTCTGCACGAGCGAGTCGTAGGTGCGCACGTTCGCGTTGTAGATGCGCCGAGACACCTGGATGCGATCTTCGGTGTCGACCAGCTCGTGTTGCAACGCGAGGAACTGTTGGTTGGCCTTCAGGTCGGGATACTGCTCGGCGACCGCCATGAGCTGTCCCATCCCCTGCCCCAGCGCCTGTTGCACGGGTGCCTGCGACTCCGGCACGCGCGCCGTCTCCATCGCGCTCGTCCGCAGCGACGTCACCTGTTCGAACACCGCGCTTTCGTGCGCGGCGTAACCCTTCACCGTGTTCACGAGGTTGGGAATGAGGTCGTAGCGACGCTGCAGTTCGGTGTCGATGTCACGCCACGACTCGTGCACGGTGTTCCTCAATCGCACAAGGCGGTTGTACAGACCGAGCGGAAATGCCAAGAAGATGATCACGACGACGCCGACGAGAAGCAGCACACCCATTAGCTCTTCACCTGCCCGCCGGGCTGCGGACCCGGATACTGCGAGTACACGACGTTGGGAATGTGGGCATGGAACTGTTCGAGCCACGCTCCGATGCCGAGCCAGTCGTTCGGTTTCAAGCGCGGGCCGGTGTACAGCACCCACGGGCCGACAATCTCGATATTGCTAAACGACTGCGCGCCCGAGAGCCACTCCATCATCTGCCCGTCGACGAGCGAGAACGCAAACCGTTGGTCGTCGCACCGCACGCGGAATCGCTTGTTGAAGTCGTCGGACTCGAACTCGATGTCGCGTCCGCCGAACAGGCTGCCCATCGAGTCGAAAAATCGGTGATGCGCGAGTCGGAAGCGAGGACACTGCGCAGGAAACGTTGCGAGCCCGCAGGTGAACTTGTACCACTGTCCGTTCTTGTCACCTTGGACGTAGTACTTGTAGTCGAAGATGCGCATGTTGACGCCGTCGTGCACGCCGCCCATCTCGCATTCGACGGTCTTGCGCGACCCGCGGTTGAAGAGATCGAACGGCATGTCGACGAGCCGGTCGGCGTCGCCGCGCGTGAACACGAAGCCGACGCTGGCCGCGATGTTCGCGAGCGTCGCCAAGCGCTTCTGCTGTTGTCGGTACCCGACGTAGCCGACCGCGAGAAACACACCCACGAGCACGACGAAGAAGAGAATGATCACCATCGGTCAGTGCGGCTGCCAGGCGTCGTCCACTCGTGTTCGATCGGTCACCTTTTTCGGCAATGAACCACTCGCGATGTCGGCGAGGGAGACGTGTTCGAGCACGTCCCGCAAGCTCGCCGCGAGCGCGACCCACACCTCGGGGAGCGAGGCCGCCGCGTGCGGGTACTCGAGTTCGTCGGGGCGCACGCCCTGCACGGCTGCCAGCGGACCCTCGACCGCCCGCAATACCTCGGCCACCGTGATCGTCGAGGCGGGCCGGGCCAGCTGGTAGCCGCCTTCGACGCCCCGGCGGGTGCGCACGATGCCGGCGCGCCGGAGCTCGGTGAGGATGTTCTCCAAGAAGTTCTGCGGGATCTGCTGGAGCCGGGCGAGTTGTTCCCCTTTGACCGGTCGCTCGTCGCCCCGGGCCGCGGCCGCAGCCAGCTCGACGGCGGCGCGCACTGCGTAGTCGGCCTTGGCGGTGATCCGCATCCCGGGATTCTCGCACCGCGAGGGGGGTTGCACAGCGCTAGCTCGATACCCTACTTTGTCCACTTGCTTACTTGACTTTTAGGAGGAACCCGCGTGCACTCCCCGATCCGGCGCCGTGTCGTCGCCCCGCTCGCCATCGCCGTCGTCGCCGCTCTCGGCCTCGCGGCATGTGGCAGCAGTTCGAAGCCCGCCGCCAGCACGGGCAGCGGCGGCACCAGCTCGGGCGGCGGCTCGACCACCTTGCGCTTGGGCTACTTCCCGAACATCACGCACGCGCCGGCACTGATCGGCGTGGCCAACGGCTCGTTCGCTTCGAAGCTCGGCCCGAACGTGAACCTGAAGCTCAGCACGTTCAACTCGGGAACCGAAGCGAGCACTGCGTTGCTCGCCGGCGCGATCGACGCGTCGTTTGTCGGCCCTAACCCGGCCATCAACGCGTTCCAGAAGTCGCACGGCGCGGTGCGGATCGTCGCCGGCACCGCCTCCGGTGGCGCATTCTTGGTGGTGAAGCCGAGCATCAACTCGGCGGCCGACCTCAAAGGCAAGAAGGTCGCGACGCCGCAACTCGGAAACACGCAGGACGTCGCCTTGCGTACTTGGCTCAACAACAACGGCCTGCACGAAACGAAGTCGGGCGGCGACGTCACGGTCGTACCCGAAGACAACTCGGTGACCCTCACCGCGTTCGAACAAGGAACGATCGACGGGGCGTGGGTTCCCGAGCCGTACGCATCGCGCATGGTCAGCGAGGGCGGCGGCAAAGTTCTTGTGAACGAGGCGACACTGTGGCCGGCGGGCAAGTTCACGACGACGGTGCTTGCTCGTCAACAAGAGCTACCTCGACGCGCACGCCGACGTCGTTCAGAACCTGATCTCGGCGCTGTCCGATTCGATCAACCTCATCACATCCAACCCGGCGCAGGCCCAGCAGCTCGCGAACCAACAGTTGGAGAAGGTGAGCGGCAAGGCACTCAAGCCCGCTGTGCTCACTGCATCGTTCCAACACATCACGTTCACGCTCGATCCGATCGCATCATCGATGCAGACCGCGGCCGAACACGCGAAGGCGCTCGGCTTGCTGAACTCGAGCTGACATCACCGGCATCTTCGATCTCACCGCTGGTGAACAAGGTGCTTGCCGCCGAAGGAAAACCGGCCGTGCAATCATGACCGTCATCACCGACGCGCCCAAGCCCGACGTTGCTTCGCCCGCCGCGGTGTCGGTCGTCGACGTCAGCAAGGTGTTCGGACACGGGCGCGACGCGGTTCTTGCGCTCGACCACATCAGCCTGGACGTGGCACCGGGCGAGTTCGTGTGTCTGCTCGGCGCGTCGGGGTGCGGCAAGAGCACGTTGCTCAACCTGATCGCCGACCTCGACCGGCCGACGTCGGGAACGGTGCGCGTCGAAGGGGAGCGCACCGGCCTGATGTTCCAGGAGGCTGCGCTGTTCCCGTGGCTGACGGTGCGGGGCAACGTCGACCTCGCGTTGAAGCTCACCGGAATGAGACGCGACGACCGCCGCGCCCGCACCGCGCAGCTGCTCGACATGGTGCACCTGGGCGATTTCGCGAAACGACGTCCGCACGAATTGTCGGGCGGTATGCGTCAGCGAGTCGCCCTCGCACGCGCGCTCGCGCAGGACGCCGACGTCTTGTTGATGGACGAGCCGTTCGGCGCGCTCGACGCCATGACCCGCGACCGGCTGCACGACGAACTCGAAGGTGTATGGCGCAACACCGGCAAGACGGTCGTCTTCGTGACGCACAACGTGCGGGAGGCCGTGCGCCTCGGTGACCGTGTCGTATTGCTCGCGAGCCGACCCGGACGCGTCGCCGCCACGTTCGACGTGACGATCCCGCGGCCCCGACGCATCGACTCACCCGAGGTCGCGACGCTCGCGGCCACCATCACCGACCGATTGCGAGCCAATGGCAACAGCTGAACTCGCTCCGCCTCTCGAAGCGCCTGCAATCGTCGCGGCCCGCCGGCCGCGACGACTCGCGAAGGTGTGGCGCGCGGTTTGGCCGAAACTCGTCGCCGTCGGGTTGTTCGTCGGGGCGTGGCAGATCGTCGTGTGGAGCGGTTGGAAGCCGGAGTACATCATCCCGTCGCCGTTCACCGTGTTCGACGCGATGCTCCACAACCTGCGTTTCTTGTGGGATTCCGCGATGGTGACGCTGAAGCGCGGCGCGATCGGTTTCGCGATCGCGATCGTCATCGGCGGCTTCGTCGGGATCGCCGTCGCCCGTTCGAAGATCTTGCGCGCCGGCGTCGGTTCGATGATCACCGGTTTGCAGACGATGCCGTCGGTCGCGTGGGTGCCGCTTGCGATCGTGCTCTTCAAGCTGAGCGAAGCAACGATCACGTTCGTCATCGTCCTCGGCGCGGCGCCGTCGATCGCGAACGGCATCATCGACGGGATCGACCAGGTTCCCCCCGTGCTGTTGCGAGCCGGCCGAGTGCTCGGTGCGCGCGGTTTCGGCTCGCTTCAGCATGTCGTGATCCCGGCCGCGCTGCCGTCGGTCGTGAGCGGCTTGAAACAGGGGTGGGCGTTCGCGTGGCGCAGCCTGATGGCGGCCGAGCTCATCACGACGTTCCCCGGTCACATCGGGATCGGCCAGGTCCTCAACCAAGCGCAACAGAACATCGACTACACCGGTGTGTACGAAGCGATGATCGTCATCTTCATCATCGGTGTGTCGATCGACGTCCTGTTCTTCGGAACGATCGAGCGTGCGATTCGCCGCCGTTACGGTCTCGTCGACGCCGCGACCGTATAACCCGCGTTACCGGTCGCGTTCTTCGATCTCGACTTTGCGCATCACGTCGCCGACCTGCGTCGACGTCGCAACGTCCATACCGTCGACGACGTAACCGAACAGGTTGTAGTTCGGCGTGAGCTTCTTCTGGCAGTCGTCGATGCAGATGAAGAACTGGGAACCGTTCGTGTTCGGGCCCGAATTCGCCATCGCGACCGCGCCGAGCGTGTATTCGCCCTTGACCGGTTCGTCTTCGAACTTGTAGCCCGGCCCGCCTCGGCCCGAACCTTCGGGGCATCCGCCCTGGATGACGAACTCGGGCACGACGCGGTGGAACGTGAGACCGTCGTAGTAACCGTCACGCGCGAGCCCGATGAAGTTGTTCACGGTGTTCGGCGCGAGTTGCGGGTCGAGATCCATCACGATCGTTCCGCGGTCGGTGGTAATCGTGACGCGGTAGATCTTCGACTCGTCGGTTTGCGCGGCGGGCGGCTTGGCCACGGGTTCTCCTCAGGGCTTGGTGGTCGGACTGGCGAGCAGCGCCTGTTGAAGCGCCGTGTCGACTTGCGCACGCATCGGATGGTCGGCCGGCGCGTACGCGAGGAACTGTCTGAAGTACGGGATCGCTTGGGCGGGCTCGTGCTCGATGTTCATGAGCATCAGGCCCTCGAACACGTACGAGTCAGGGTATGTCTTGTCGAGCGAGATCGCATGATCCAAATCGGACGATGCCCGCTGCAAAAGTTCTCGTTGCGTGTTGGCGTCGGTGACCTGACCGGCAACAAGCGAGGTCAGCCAACCGCGGTACGCGTAGGGCTCGGCCTGCTTCGGATCAACTCCGGCCGCCGTCGTGTACTGCTCGATCGCTTGCGGATAGGCCTGGGCGCTGAGCAAGTAACGCGCGTACGTGATCTGGGCGTTGTAGTCGTGCGGCGCGGCATCGGCCGCCGCTTTCACGGCCGCGCCCTGGTCGAACGTCGTGACGGCACCGTTCGCGGCTCGGTTGACCTGGTTGTTGCCGGTGATCGTCTGGCCGGGCGCGCGCTGGCCCACCGCGTGGGCGAGCAACACCGCGACGATCGCGCAAAAGGCGACGATGCCGCCGATCGTGAGCACGCGGCGGGTTGGTGAAATGCGCGGTGTGTCGTCGGGCAACGCGACGTCGGCGCCTTGCAGTTCCTGAATCGCGACCGACGCGCGGGCCGTGTAGTCGGCGTGGAGCGTCTCGTACGTTCCGTCGTCAATGTTGCCGGCGCTGCGTTCGTTGTCGAGGTCGTCGAGCGAACGCAACAGGAAGTCGCGTTCGCGTTCGAGCTCGTCGCGGTTTCAGGCGTCACCGCGCGCCTCCTCGACGATCCGCTCGTCTTCCGCGGTTGCTTGCAACCGCGGCGCCCGGCTCCATCGCCGCAACGCGATCGCGATGCCGAACGCGCCGAGCAGGATCGCGATCGCGGGGACGATCCACGCGACGAGATCGATCCCGCTGTTCGTCGGGCTCAGCAGGATCTTCTGCCCGTAGGTATTGACGTAGGCAGCGCGAATCTGGGCGTCGGTTTGGCCCTGCTGGATGCGTACAGGAATGTCGGCGCGGATCGCGCGCGACTCGGGTGCGTCGCTGTCGGCGACCGACTCGCCTTGGCACACCGGGCAGGCGAGCTGATGTTCGAGGCGGTCGGTACGCGCCGCGACCGAGTTGTTCGGACGGGAGCGAACGACGAGCACGACGACGGCGGCGATCACGACAACCGCAAGCGCGCCCCACAACCAACCTTGGCGCGATTTCACGTGCACTCTTGGCCGGCGCGCGCGGCCGCCACCCACGTGTTGAGCTCGGCTTGCGTCGACGGCCCCAGCGTGCCGCACACGGCGGTGCCGTCGGGTGCGATGATGTACGTCTCCGGTTGCCCGGTTGTGCCGAAGTCGAGCGCGGTCTGGTCGGCGCCACCGAGCGCAACCGGCCACCCGATCTTGTTCGACGCGACATAGGAACGAACCGCGCCCGGATCGTCGTCGCGGACGACGCCCAGCATCGCGAAGTCAGGGTCGTTCTTGTGTTCGTTGTAGAACGAGGTGAGCGCGGGCGCTTCTTGCTGGCACGGAATGCACCAACTGTTGAAGAAGTTGACGACGACCGTCTTGTCCTTCAGCGACGCGGCGTCGATCTTCTTGCCGTCGAGCGTCGTCACCGTGAACGACGGCATCGGGCGGTGTTCCTGCACGAGCCGCGGTACGGACGGTTCACTGCGGTGCTGGACCGCAAGCACAACGCCGAACGCGACGAGCACGACGGCAACGCCCAGCGCGATCCAACGCGCGCGACCGTGCATCAGGTCGCCGCGTCGACGAGAACGTCGCCGGGCTGGTCGTCGTCGTGCAGCACCGTGACGGGTTCACGCGGCACCACGCGCCGTTTGCGAGCGGGAACGAGCGCCAACGCCGTCCCCAACGCCATGATCAGGCCGCCGATCCAAAGCAACATGACCATCGTGCCGACCTGCACGACGATCGTGACCCTGCCCGACGTCGGGGCCGACACGAGCGTCAGGTACCAGTCGTGCAGCGGATTCGTGTGAATCGACGGCGTGCCAATGCCGTCGGCGAAATTCGGATACGTCGAGATTGCCGGCGCGAACGAACCGACGCCGCTCGATCTGCACATGGGCCTTGATCGTGTTCTTCTGCGCCGACGATTCGAAGTCGTTGCGGATGAACGTCACCTTGTGACCGCGCACCATGGCCGACTGGCCGGGCGCGAGGTTGAGTTCCGTCTTCGTCGTCCAGCCCGATGTCGTGGCCAGTGCGACCGCGATCACAACGACGCCGACGTGCACGAGTCAGCCCGCCGTAGAGCCGCGGGTTACCGCGCACCGTGCGCACGGCCGACGATCACCCGGCCTTCACTGCGATGGGCGCGCCGTGCGCGCGCGGACGCCGACGTACATCGAGCGGGCGACACTGGTGAGCGTGAAAGCGCCGAGCGCGAACGCGACGCACGTTCGCGATTCCGTGCGCGCCGCGCGATCAGCGCGACGACGAGCGTGATCGCGCCAACCCACGCGGGAACGAGCAGCCGGTCGCGAACAGCTGCCCAGCTCGCCGCGCGCCACGGCAACACGGGCCCGACCGCCATCAGGAACAGCAACGCGATTCCGATCGGAACACCGAGCCGCGTCGAAGTACGGCTCCCCGATCGTGATCTGCTTGTTCTGCACCGCTTGCGACGAGCAGCGGGAACACCGTGCCCGTGAGCACGACGAGCGCGAAGCCCGCGAACAACAGGTTGTTCACCAAGAACGCGGCTTCACGCGAAATCGGCGGAGTCGATGCGGCCCGGCGATCGCAGTTGGTCGCCGCGCCAGAAGATCAACGCCGACGCTGCCGAAGGCGCACACGCCCGAGGAACGTCAACAGCCAGGGCCCGATGCTCGACTGCGAAAACGCGTGCACCGAGTTGATGACACCCGAACGCGTGAGGAAGGTGCCGAGGATCGTCAGACAGAACGTCGCAAGGACGAGCGAGAGGTTCCAGACGCGCAGCATCCCGCGGCGTTCCTGCACCATCACCGAGTGAATGAATGCGGTTGCGGTCAGCCACGGCAGCAGCGACGCGTTCTCGACCGGGTCCCAGCCCCAGAAGCCGCCCCATCCGAGCACCGAGTAGCTCCACCACGCGCCGAGCACGATGCCGACCGTGAGGAAACCCCACGAGACGAGCGTCGTGCGCCGAACGTCGGCCAGCCAGCCTTCGCCGAAGCGACCGGTGACGAGCGCGGCGACCGCGAACGAGAACGGGATCGCGAAGCCGACGTAACCCGCGTAGAGGATCGGCGGATGGATGGCGACGAGCGGATGGTTCTGCAGCAGCGGGTTCGGGCCCGCGCCGTCGAGCGGGATGGCCCCCGTCACCTGCTTGAACGGGTTCGCGGCGAACAAGCATCAGCGCGAAGAAGAACAGCAGGACGCCGAACTGCACCAGCGTCGCCCACGCGACGAGCGGATCGTCGGAGCCCGGTCGCGGAAGCGCCCACGCCGTGACTGCGACGTATATCGACAAGCAGCGAGCACCCACAACAGGATCGAGCCTTCGAGCGCGGACCACGCCGCGGTGAACGTGTAGAGGCCGGGCGTGGCGCGCGCGACGTTGTCGGCGACGTACTTGCAGCGAGAAGTCGTGCGCCGAACAGCGCCGTCTCCATCACGACGAACGCACCGATCGCGCGACGAGCATCACCACACCGACGTACCGGCGGCCGCGTTCGAGCAGCTTCGGCCGCTGGCGGGCGAGACCGAACGCCATCGTGACCAGACCGAGCGCCGACGCGGCGAGGCCGATCGCCAAGCAACCCGTAACCGAGCTGGGCCTCTCATCGGCCGAACGGATCTTGCGGGCAGTGGTGGCGCCGGTCGTGGTGGGCGCCTTGTAGTCGTTGCCGTGCTTGATGAGGATCGGGTCGGAGTCGAACGTGTTGGCGCCGGTCGCGTCCCAGTGCCCTTCGGCGACGACGGGCGCGCAGTCCTTGAACAGCTCAGGTTCAGTCGCCGGTGTGGTGCACGTGCACGGTCGACGCCGCCTTCGGTGAGTTCGAAGTCGGCACCGTCGGAGAGTTGATGAATGCTGCCGGGCACCACGCCACCGCCGATGCGCATCGTGCGCGTCCCGTCGTGCGCTTCGTCGTGCACGGCTTGCGACACCGTCTTGAAGAACACGACGTTCTTCTGCATCAACACGAGCATCCAGCCGATCGCGCCGAGGCACAACACGAGCGACGACGACGTATCGCAACCGGTTGCGCTTGCGCGCGGTCGGAGCGGCGCGAGCTCAGTCACGGTCGTCGAGGCTGCGACGTAGGCGGCGGGTCGGCACGAATCGACGAAGTTCTCGTCGCGCACGACGTCCGTCAGGAGTTGCCGCCGCGACGTTACCTCGATCCAGGCTGATGTAGCCCGCTCGAGCGCGAGCCGGGTGATCGAGTAGCCCACGATCACGAAGCTCCAGTTGTGGCTCATGCCGGCACCACCTCCCGGTTCGGCGCGCACCCGCTCGGCGATCGCCCGTTGCAGCTCACGCTCTTCGCGACCTTCTTCGAGCTGCGCGAGCTCGAAGCGGTCGAGCACGAGGTAGCCGTACAAGCATCGTGAACGCGACGACCGCCAGCGACGAGCGTGAACGCCATCGAGCCGTCGATCTGCACGTTGAGCTTCGGGTTGAAGACGGTGCCCTGCTGGTGCAGCGTCTGCCACCAGGTGACCGAGAGGTAGCTCGATCGGCACGTCGGCGAACGCGATCAACGCCGCGATCGCACAACGCTTGCCCGCGCTCGTCGGACGTGGCACCCGTGCGGCGCAGCGCGAGGTAGCCGAGGTAGAAGAAGAAGAGGATGGCGGTGCGTCGTGAGCCGGGCGTCCCACTCCCACCACGTTCCCCACGTGGGCTTGCCCCAAATCGAACCGAGGACGAGCGTCGAGCCCGGTGAACACGACGCCGACTTCGGCCGACGCGCCCGCGAGCAGGTCCCAGGCGCGTGTCGACGCGTGCGCGGGAACAGCCACAGCAGCGGATGCGAGCGCGGTGACACCGAACGCGAGGTACGCGATCCACGCCGTCGGAACGTGCAGGTAGAGGAGGCGTACCGCGTCGAAGCCCTGGTTCTGCGCGGCGGGTGTGACCCACAGCGCGAACACGACCGTGACGGCCGAGCGACGACGAGCGTGACGCGCGAGGAAGAGCTCGCTTCACGCTTCCTCCAGCAGCGGGCCGAACGCGACGGTGCCCGCCGCGACGACGAGCACTGCGAACGCGCCGAGCAGCTGCACCCACGGCCACGCGTCGCCCGGCGTGCCGTCGAGCGCGGCCTGGAACGACCGGGTCGCGCCGAGCATCACCGGCGTGACCGCCGGGAGCACGAGCAGTGGAACGAGCGTCTCGCGGGCGCGCAATCCTCCGGCCAGCACGCCGTAGACCGTACCGGTGGCCGCCAGGCCGATGGTCGCGGCCACGGCCGCACACAGCAGGACAACGCGCCGCGCAACGCAACGTCGTAGAGCACGACGACCGCAACGCCCAACGACCACCTCGAGCAGGAACAGTTCGACCGCGACCGCGGCCGCCTTGCCCAGGAAGATCGAGCCGCCGTCGAGACCCGACAGGCGCAACCCGTCGCGGGCCCGGTTCGCCTCCTCGATCGAGAACGACCGCCCGACGGCGAGCAGCGACGGCGAGCAGCACCGCCGCCCAGAACAGGCCGGGCGCGGCCTGCGTGCAACAGCGTGCGGTCGGAGTCGAGCGCGAACGCGAACAACATGACGACGATGCCACCGAACGGGACGATCTGTTGCAGCGCGACGCGCGAACGCCGCTCGATGCGCAGATCCTTGCCCGCGACAAGCAGCGCGTCGCGCAGGAAGCTCATGCGCGCGCACTCGGTCTCGGCCGGGCGGCGTCGGGTCGGTGTACGGCGTCGGCACGGGTGCACCTGGCCGGCGACGATGCGCACCTCGCGGGTCGCGAGCCGGCGCGCGAGGTCGAGCTCGTGCGACGCGAGCAGCACGGTGCACACCGCGCGCGGGCGCGGCGCGCACGACATCTTCCAGCACGTCACGGCCGTGCTCGTCGAGTCCGGCGTGCGGTTCGTCGAGCAGCAGCAAGCGCGGCTTGCGGGCGAGCGCGTTCGCGAGCGAAAGCCGCCGTCGCTGCCCCTGCGACAACCGGCCGTGCGCGACGTTCGCGACTCCGTTCGCAGGCCGACGCCGCTCGAGCGCGGCTTCGCCGTCGTCGGCCGCGGCGTGCCCGTCGACGCGCGCCACGAAGCGCACGTTCTCGGCGACGGTGAGGTCGTCGTAACAGAAGGTCTCGTGGCCGACGAGCGCGACCGCACGCCGCACGCGCGCGTCGGTTCGACCGTGAGATCGACACCGAGCACTTCAGCCTCACCCGCGCGCAGCGGCAACAGTCCGGCGCACAGACGCAACAACGTCGTCTTGCCGGCGCCGTTCGGGCCGCGAGACAGCACGATCTCGCCGGTTTCCACCTCGAGATCGGCGCCCGCGAGCGCGGGAAATCGTCCGAGCATGCAAACGGCCGACCGAAGGCGTACGCAGCGCAACCAGAGCTCCGGGGACCGGGGGTGCGGTACGCGCCGAGCTTACGAACGAGGCCGGACACGCGGCGAACCGGACTCGACCACCGTCGCGCAACCGCCTGAGCACGGCCGGTACCGTCGCTGCGTGCGACGGCGATTGCCGGCATCGGCCGGACGCTGGTGACCCTCGGCCTGCTGATCCTGCTCTTCGTCGTCTACCAGCTGTGGGGCACGGGCATCTTCACCGCCCGCGCCCAGGACCTCCTGAAGATCCGACTTCAAGAAGCAGCAGGCGGCCTATGCGGCGGCCAACGCCACCCCGGTCACTGCCGACCCGCCGACGTCGTCGACCACCGCTCAGCCGGGCCAGAGCACCACGACCAGCTCGGTTCCGCACGACGAAGCTGGTCCGGGCCGCCCCACCGACGCCCGACCGAGGGCGACGTCGAGGGCACGATCACCATCCCGCGCATCGGCGATCAACATGGCCTTCGTCGAGGGCACGTCGCGCGACGACCTGAAGAAGGGGCCCGGCCACTATCCGGAGACGCCGCTGCCGGGCACGATCGGCAACGCCGCGATCGCCGGTCACCGCACCACCTATCTGCATCCGTTCTGCGACGTCGACAAGCTGCAGATCGGCGACCCGATCATCATCACGACGCTCGCCGGCAAGTTCACGTACAAGATGACGCAACAACTGATCGTTGCGCCGACCGATGTTGGTGTCGCCGCGAACACGCCCGACGCCGAGCTGACGCTGACGACGTGCAACCCGCAAGGTTTCGGCTGCGCAACGCATCGTGATCAAGGCGATGCTCGTTCCGAACGAGAGCGCGCCGGTCGCGAAACCGAATCCGCCGAAGATCTCGCCGAACAAGACCATCCCGGCCGATGCATCTCTGGCCGAAGGGTTGTCCGGCCAGTCGTTGAGCACGACACCGGCGATCATGTGGGGCATCTTCGCCGCGCTCGTGGGGCTCGCATGGTGGTGGGCGTTCCGGCGCTGGCGGCACCCGGCCACCTGGCTGCTCGGCGTCATCCCGTTCCTCGTCGTGTTGTTCCCGTTCTACGTGTATCTCGAGCGCGCGCTGCCCGCCGGGTACTAATGCTCGGCCGCGCCGACGTCGAAGCGGCGGCCGTTCGCATCGCACCGTTCGTCGTTCAGCACGCCGGTGCTGACGTCGTTACAACTCGACGTCTGGATGCGTGCAACGGTCTACGTGAAGGCGGAGCATCGCCAGCACACCGGTGCGTTCAAGTTTCGGGGCGCGACGAACGCGGTGCAGTCGTTGGCGGAATCGGCTTCGGCGCGCGGTGTCGCCGCGCATTCGTCAGGGAATCACGCGGCGGCGTTGGCGTGTGCGGCGCGGGCGCGGGGCATTCCGGCCTACGTCGTCATGCCTCGCAACAGTTCACCGTTCAAGATCGCGGCCGTGGAGTCGTACGGCGGCCACATCACGTTCTGCGAGAACTCGCTCGATGCGCGCCGCGCCGTGCTCGCCGAGGTGCTCGCGGAAACCGGTGCGGTCGAAATCCATCCGTTCGAGAACCCGAACGTGATCGCGGGCCAGGGAACTGCGGCGCTCGAACTCCTGGCCGAGGTGCCTGATCTCGACGTCGTGGTGACGCCGGTCGGCGGCGGCGGCTTGTGCTCGGGGACATGTCTCGCGATTGCGCCGATGCGGGTACTGGCCGGCTCGCCGGTTGATCGCGGCGCGACGATCGCCGACGGTCTGCGCACCGGAACGTCTTCGGTCACGCAGTCGATCCTCGACGCACACGGCGTCGACATCATCGCGGTGCCCGAGGATGCGATCGTCGACGCAATGCAGGCCGTTCAAGAAACGCTCGGCGAAACGATCGAGCCGAGTGCGGCGGTCGCGTTTGCGGCCGCACGCGCGTACAACCTCGACGGTGCCCGCATCGGCATCATCTGTTCGGGCGGAAACGTCTCGCAGTCCTAAAGCAGCTTGGCAGCCGCGATCACTGCCGTCGCAGTGCTCAGAACAACGCCGATTTGCGAGAACACGATGGCTCGGGCGTTGCGGCCGAGTTCGGCGTCGAACGCGGCCATGAGCTTGTGCTCGTTCGCGTCAAAGCGCGCGTCGATCACCTCGCGGTGATGCACAAACTCTCGCTCGAAATCGGTACCCGAGGGGTGTGTCACTCACCCTTGAAGTCGGGGGTGCGTTTCTCGGCGAATGCGGCCATGCCTTCTTTGAGGTCTTCGCTCGCAAACGCGCGCGCTTCCAACAGTCCGATCTCGGTGCGCGCCGCTTCCGAGAGCCACTGCTGTTCTTCGATGAGGTTCAGCGCGCGCTTGTGGCCTTGCACGGTAAGCGGCGCCGCCGACGCGATTTCGCCGGCGATCGCAAGTGCGGCGGCGAGCGCATCGAGCTCGATGTATTGCACGAGACCGAGATGCAACGCCTCTTCGCCGTCGACCATGCGACCCGCGATCAGAAAGTCGCGGGCCGTACCCTGACCGACCAACTGTGCGAGCCGCCAGATGTTGCGCGCGCTCAGATGAATACCGAGCCGGCCGCCCGGGATCGCGAGACGCGCACCGAGCGCCGCAACGCGGAGATCACACGCGACCGCGAGTTGCATGCCGGCACCGATCGCGGGGCCGTTGATCGCCGCAATCACCGGCGCGGGATAGTCGACGATCGCGTCGAGCACTTCTTCGAACGCGGGCCGGAACGTGTCGGTCTGAGAGTCGCCGGACGGCGCGAAACGGGTGACGAGATCGGCGCCCGAGCAGAACGCGGAACCGGCACCGGTAATGACGATTGCGCGCAGGTCGCGCGTCGTCTCCAGGTATCCGCGCAGTTGGTCGCACAAATCGGCGTTCAGCGCGTTGCGGCGTTCCTGACGATCGATCGTGGCGAGCCCGACGAGACCGCGCCGTTCGAACTGCAGCGACACGCCGGGTCAGTTCTCGTCGATGAGTGCGATCGGGTCACCTTCCTGAACGGTCGCGCCGGCTTCGACGTACAGCTCGCGCACGACGCCCGGCACTTCGGTGACGACCGGGATTTCCATCTTCATGGATTCGAGGATGCAGATCTCGTCGCCTTCGCCAACGAGCTGTCCTTCTTCGACGACGACCTGCCACACGTTGGCGGTGATCTCTGCGCGAATCTCGGCCATCAGGAGATGTTAGGCAGCGTCATCACGTAGCGCCGCATTTCCTGTTGCCAAGAGAAGCCGGCAGACGTCCAGAACGCTTGCGCAACCGGCCGGTCGCCTTCGACAAGGGCGGTGACGCGGCGGGCATCGACTGCTTCGAACCATTCGCAGGCATGGGTAGCAAGTTCTCGCGCGATCCCCTGCCTTCGGTACTCGGGATCGACTGCCATGCGATACACGTTGCCGCGCCAACCGTCGAAGGTGGCGATCAACGACCCGACGACCAATCCGTCGTCATCAGCAAGAAAGACGCGCGCATGCGGTGCTTCGATGACGCGTGTGAGCGCGGCCACGTTGTCGGTGTGACTCGGCGTCGACTCGGCCCGCTGCCACAACGCAAGCAACGCCGGCGCGTCGTCGATCGTGGCGCGCCGAATCACACCGGGAGCACGCCGTG
The DNA here is from genome assembly GCA_963841195.1 of uncultured Actinomycetes bacterium. Lineage (GTDB taxonomy): Bacteria > Actinomycetota > Acidimicrobiia > IMCC26256 > PALSA-610 > CAWJBX01. The sequence continues at coordinate 57,942 of CAWJBX010000017.1, forward strand.
CTTGCGCCACGGGCGGTCGACGCGCTTGTCGGCCGTGATCTTGAGTCCGCGCGCGATCGCGGCACGCGTGTCGGCGGGGTCGATGACGTCGTCGAGCTGCGCATGACCGGCGGCGATGTACGGGTCGATGTTGGCGCGGATCTCCTCGGCGAGTTCCAAGCGCTTCGCGGAGCGCTCGTCTTCGTCTTCGATTGCTTCCAGCGTCTTGCGGTGGATGATGTTCACGGCACCGTCCGGGCCCATCACCGCAATCTCGGCCGTCGGCCAGGCGACGATGTAGTCGGCTTCGTACGCGAGGCCGTTCATGACGAAGTAGCCGGCGCCGTAACTCTTGCGCAGGATGACCGAAATCTTCGGCACGGTCGCTTCACTCACGGCAAAGAGCATCTTGGCGCCGTGGCGAATGATGCCTTGCTTTTCGACCGCGCTGCCGACGATGAAGCCGGGCACATCGTGCAGGAACACCAGCGGGATGTTGAACGCGTCGCACAACCACACGAACCGGGCCGCTTTGTCGGCGCGCGTTGACGTCGAGCGCACCGCCCAGCACCATCGGCTGGTTCGCAACGATGCCAACCGGCTGACCGCCGACACGCGCGAGGCCGGTGACGATGTTCTTTGCCCATTCGGGCTTCATCCAGAGCACGTCGCCGTCGTCGACGATCGCGCTGATCACCTTGCGCACGTCGTACCGCGCGGCGCGGTGCCGTCGGCACGATCTCGTACAACTCCTCGACGCGCCGCTCGACCGGATCGGTCGTCGCATTGACGGGCGGCTGTTCGCGATTGTGCTGCGGGAAGAACGACAAGTAGCGGCGCACGGTCGCCAGACACTCCTTGTCGTCGGCGACTTCGAGATCGGCGACACCGCTCACCTTCGTGTGCACGGCCGAGCCACCCATCTCTTCTTCGGTGACGTCCTCGCCGACCGCCGCCTTCACGAGGTGGCGGCCGCCGAGCGCCATCGACGACGTGCCTTTCACCATCGGCACGAAGTCGGCGAGCGCGGGAATGTACGCGGTACCGGCCGCGCAGTGGCCGAGCATGGCCGCGACCATCGGCACCACACCGCTCATCGCGACTTGTTCGCGGAACAACGCGCCCGCGCCCGCGAAGGTCGAACCGCTCGTCGACTGAATGCGCGCGCCGGCACTGTCGAGCAGCCAGACAAACGGGATGCGCTGGCGCACGGCGTGGGCGCGCATCCGCGCGATCTTGTCTTCGCCGACCGCGCCCATCGACCCGGCCATCACCGTGAAGTCGTATGCCGCGACTGCGACCGGGCGGCCGTCGATCTCGCCGATACCGGTGACCGCGCCGTCGGAGGCGAGGTAACGATCGCCGAGGCCCGCGTCCATGTGGTCGGCGAGCAAGCCGTACTCGACCCACGTGCCCGCGTCGAGCAACAACTCGAGCCGTTCGCGCACCGTGAGCTTGCCGAGCGAATGTTGCCGTTCGACGAGTTGTTCGCCGCCCATCTCGAGCGCGCGTGCTTTGCGCGCGGCGAGATCGCCGACGAGCGGCCCCCAGTCGTGCCGTTCGTCAGTCATGTGCCCGTCCACTTCGGTTCGCGCTTCTCCGCGAACGCAGCGACCCCTTCGGCGGCGTCGTTCGTCTGGCTCGTGATCGTCAGCATCGTCTGTAGGTACGAGAGCGCGGCGTCGGCGTCGAGTTCGAGCACCTTGTAGAAAGAGTCGCGGCCCCAGCGCATGATCAGCGGGCTCTTGGCCGCGAGTCCGTTCGCGAGTTCGTCGACGGCCGCGTCGAGATCCGCAACCGCGACGACGCGCTGCACGAAGCCGATCCGCTGCCCTTCTTCCGCGCTCACGCGGCGGCCGGTCATCATCAAGTCGAGCGCGGTCTTCGGCGGCATCGAACGCAACAACGGCACCGTGATCATGTACGGCCACAAACCGACGTTGATTTCGGGCGTACCGAACTGCGAATCGTCGGATGCGACGATCATGTCGCACGCGCAGGCGAGCCCGAATCCGCCCGCGAGCGCGTAGCCCCGGACGCGGGCGATCACGGGCTTACCGAGCGACCACATGTCGCGGAACAGGTCGGCGAGCAAGCCGCGGCCTTCGTGCGCTTCGGCGCCGCTGCTGGCGATGCCGCCACCGCCGAGGTCTGCGCCCGCGCAGAACGCTTTGTCGCCCGCGCCGGTCAAGACGACGACGCGTACGTCCTCACTCGCCTTCGCCTGCGCCATCGTCTCGCGCAGTCCCTGCATGACGCCGAACGACATCGCATTACGCCGCTCGGGACGGTTGATCGTCACGCGAGCAACACCGTCAACAACCTCGTACAAAACCTCGTCGGCACTCACGCGAGGTGATGGTATTCGCATACCATTCCGGGCGTGTTGGTGTACGTGATCGCCTTGGGCGCGGCGCTCGCGATCCCGCTGCTGACGAAGGGTTCGTACCGGCGGCTCGTGAACACCGAATGGAAGCTGGGCTGGCTGTTGTTCGCCGGCTTGGGCATCCAGGTCGCGCTCGAAGTCGTCACGATCCCGAGGGAGCACTGGCACGACTGGGGCTTCGGGCTGTTGATCGCGTCGTACGTGCTCATTCTCGGGTTCCTGTTCCGGAACCTGGTGCACAAAGGCATTGGGATCGTGATCATCGGCGTGCTGTGCAACGTTGTGGTGATCGCCGCCAATCAAGGGATGCCGTTCAAGGTGCCGGCGGCGTGGGCGCACGAAAGTTGGGTGCAGCCGACGGTGAAACACCACCCGCAGGTGCCAAGCGACAAGCTCGTGTTCCTGAGCGATCAGATCGTGCTGAAGGATCCGTGGGACACCGCGTTCAGCATCGGCGACATCATTCTCGCTCTCGGGCTCGTCGATGTCGCGTACTGGGCCAGTCGGAAGCCGAAGAAGCGTCGGGTGCTGGATCTTCGCGGCCCCGAGAGCGCAGCAGTTACGACGCGTTACTCAGACGATCCCGCAGCACACGCTCCAACGCGTTGACGACACGATCGTCGTACACAAACGCGGGCGCGGAACGCAGCGACTCGAGTGCCAGTTCGCCGCTCGTCGCGTCGCGCACCGTCAGGTCGTCGTACTCGCTCGCGATGCGTAACACCTGCACCGCCAGGCGGCGCTTGGCTTCGATGACATCGCCACCGACGATGTCGCCCGCCGCAGCAAGCGGACGGATCTCGTGCATCATCGCGCTCGTTACACGCGCGACTTCTTGTTGGTTCGCGCGGTAACCGGCCTCTTCGGAGACGTCGAGTGTGACTTGGCCCAGGTGATGCAACCACGACGCCATCTCGAGGTCTCGCACGTCCTGCGCCGACAAGCCGAGGTGCTCACCCATCGCCGTCGCGAGCACTGCAACGCGCTCCGCATGGCCCGGTGGCACGAGCCCGCCGAGTTCGGGCGCCATCGCGAGCGCCTCGATCGTCTGCTTGTAGGAACGCGTCGCGGAGTCGAGACGTTCGAACGCGTACCACGCGGCCAGCAGCGGCGTCGCGAACAGCAACGGGCCCCAAATCCCAACGCGTCCTTCGCCGTTGACGCCCCGGTAACCGATCGCCATCAACATGCCCGACGATGCGACTGCGAGCCACGCCAGTCGTCCGCGCGGCGAAAACGTGGCGCCGAGACGAAGGATCCGGCGCGTCGCGACGTCGACGATCACTTGCGCCGCCGCGGCGGCCGCGAGCGCGGTCAACACAGCCGCGACGGTTTCGCGATGGTCGAGCAAATGCGTCACCAACGCGTAGGCACCGAAGGTCGCGGCCGCGACCGCGATGCGTTCGATGAAAATCGAGATGCGCCAGCCGTTACTTCGGTCGGTGATCCGAAGGATCAGTGAGATCAGCTCGGCGCCGACCACTGCGAGGGCGTATTGGGGGAACGGGAACGACGACGCCAGCACGATCAACACTGCGAACGACAGCGGGACGGCGCTGCCGTCCTCGAGGCGCAGCACGAGGAGTTCGCCGAGCACCAGGCCGGCCGCCAGGAAACAGAGCGCGTCGGCATTGCCCGCACTATCGATGAAGTGCGCGACCGTGCCGGCGATGAGGCCGGCAACACATACGAGAGCGACCCGACGACGTCGGTTCATCCGCTTCTACTCGGCATTCCACCCAGCCGGGCATAGTGGCTGATAGCAACGATCGTAAGCGTTTGCCACCCGGCGCAGCGCGATTCCTGCGTCTTTGCTCTCTACGTGACTATGCGCCGTGCGACTCGCTGGGCAGCAGGTCACCCAGTCCGGCCGAGCCGAGCCCCGCATCGGGCGCGTTGGCGAACTCGTCTTGTTCTTCGAAGCCGGCGCCATGCTTCTCGCCCCGTGTCTGGATCGAGCGGATCAGGGCCTCGACACATTCCGGATGGAACTGAATGCCCGCTTTGTCACGAAGCTCCTGGAAGGCGGTCTCCTGCGGCAGGGCTTTGCGGTAGCTGCGCGTCGACGTCATGGCGTCGTACGCGTCGGCGATCATCACGATGTAGGGCTCGATCGGATGGTCTTCGTCGTCGGGATCGAACTTCGTGTTGTCGCTGTGGGCGGCGCCGGCGATCGGCCGCAGGAAGTCGATGTGGCTCAGCATCTGCACGGACACTTTTTCGTGGATGCGGACGCGGGCGAACTCTTCGGGCGTCAGACGGCCCGGCTTGTTGAGCAGCTGGTTCGGAACGACGAGTTTGCCGATGTCGTGCATGAGCGCCGCGAACCGAAGGCGCTCGAGGCGGGCGGGCATGAAGTTCAGTTCCTCGCCCATGTAGCGCGCGTAGTTGGCAACGCGTTCGGCGTGACCCGCCGTGTAACGGTCTTTCGCTTCGAGCGCGCGAATGAGCATGCCGACGGTTTCTTCGTGCGTCTCCTTGACGCGCATGTACGACGCGAACATCTCGCGCGCAATGAGAATGGGCACGATGACGAGGAGCATGACCGCGGGCCCGAGAGACAAGTACAGCCGCCCGAGGAGAGAACCCGAGCACCGCAGAAGGGAACATGAGCTGTCGCAGAAATGCAGGCGCGCACGAAGGTGCCGAACAGCATGCCGCGTCGTGAGGACGTGCCGGTCGACGCACGATGTGCGTAAGCGATCAGCGACGATCAGGAGTCGCGAGCGACAGCGGCTAAGTCGACGATCGCAGGGAGGTAGCCGCGCGCCGCAGACCAGGCCGCGAGTGCGATCAGCAGCGGCAGCGAACTGCGTGGCACGCAACAGCGGCGATACCGATCATCCAGCCGGCGATCGCCATTCCGCTGGCGATCACCAGCCGCTAACGAGACCCAGGTCGGATGAACTGCGCAGTTACAGCAGGCCAACGATCGCTACTCCCGCTATCGACCCGTGCTCGACAAAGATCACGACAGCTGCCATCGAGATCATGAAGCCAGGAGTAACGGCGACTCCGCTCGGAAACGTGACGCGGTGCTCGTCAAAATCACCAGCACACCAAGCACGGCCAAAGCAGCGACGTCCGGGCTGCCCTCGGCCGCGACCAAAAGCAGCCGTGGCAATTGCCGCGGCACCGAACAACAGGGCGCAGTAGCTGCGCAGTCTCGGGGAGTCGATTGACTCCGACATCGCCTTCGCTTCTTCGGCTGTTTCTGGGTGGGGAGAGAGGCGGCAAGGCCGCGGGCGAGCCGTTACTTGCAGTCGAACTAGTCGGCACCGCCGGCGAGCAGCAACTGCAACCACTCCGCCGCCGAGCGCGCATGACGCGAACAGCAATCTTCTTCACACGAATTCCCCCTTGCGTCACGCCCTCCGCCGCAGCCGCTAGGGGCGACGGGGCTCATCCGCTTCGCTCAGGGTCTTTCAGGTTGGTGAAGTAGACGCCCAGCCCGAGGCCTTGCCGTCGATCTCCCGTCGGTTCGCCGAAGAGTGCCCTCCTCTCCCCGCCCGGGTCACAAGCGTGACACGAATGCGACCCGAAAGGCCAGGTGAGGGCCGCTCCGCAATCTTTGCCGCCAAAGGGACCTCACGCAAGGATTCCTTGCTAAAACACAGTCTTACGCTAGATTCAGACAGTCTTAGCCATTGTCGTCAGGCAGCTACGCCCGCTTAGGGTGCCGGACGATGCGTACGCTCCGACTAGCGCGTTGCGGTGTCCCTCGCCGTCCAGCTCTGCTGCGTGTGCGAGCCGCCTGCGACCGGATCGAATACCGCGAGAAACACCCGGTGCGTCGAGCGTCTCGACCGGTCCTCTGGAGATACTCGTCGACTACGACGTACGAGCGCGCCGTACGGCTTCGAGCCACTCCGTTCCGCAGCCCGGCTCTCGAAAACACGGGCACGAACTACGTCGAATTGCTGCGATCGCTCTGCGGCTACGACTCGTGGCTGGAGCGCGAACGATCGGAGATCCATCAGCTGATTCGCGAAGTCGCAGCGCCCGGCTCGACCTTCGAGCGAGTCGTCGCGACATGACCTCGGCGTTCTTCAACGACTCGACCGACGCTATTACGAGGTTGAGAGCGGTCCACCGAGATCGCGATCGTCGACCGACAACCTGCGGATGCCGTCACTCGTCCGAGATACGACAGCGACTCGTGTCAACAGACGTCGTCGATCCAACGCGGACGCCGTCACGAGCGAGCACAAGTTCACCGCGCCGACGACGACCTACATCATCGTGCTCGCTCACGATGTCGGACGGAAGATGGCTGACTCGCAGACGTCGAGCCCGCGGCGGCTGTGCAGATGCAGCCGAATCGTCGTTCCTCGCTTGTTTTGCATGCTCGCTTTGACGACGCACCCGCATATTCGCAGACGGCTCGACAGGTGGCGGGATCGGCAACCTCGGCGGCGATGGCGGTCTGACCGTCGGCACACCAGTACGAGCTGCCCGGCTCGGATACTCCCGTTGACATCAACGGTGGCGGTCACACGCAGCCGCCGATCTATTGGACAACGATCGATACGGGCGTCGCTGGTCCCGGCGATATCTCGCGTCTTTGCAACGCTGATCCGAACTCAACGCAACCCGTCTTCGGCGAAACCTTCTTGCAAGTGGCCTACGACACGGACGGAAAGTTGCTCGGCGAGCGCACGCTTTGCATTCCGCTCGTCGACGGGCACGCTCCTCCGCCGCCTCCGCCACCCGCACTTCCGACGCTCGAGGAAGTGTGGCGCAGCGCACAACTACCGACGCCTGCGATCGGCATCGATCCCGCGAAGCGCGGCATTACCGGCCTCGACACACGCATCTGGACCGAGACCGGCAACACCGTGAGCATCGCGGTCAGTCTCGATGGCTATTCCGTCACGGGCACCGCGACGGTCGTCGGTTACGTCGTTCAAGTCGACGACGACGCGCCAACGAAGACCGACACTGCCGGCGGCCCCGAGGATCCGATCGCGCACCACATGTTCGAAACGAAGGGTGACCACAAGGTCAACGTCGGTGTCGTGTGGCACGGCGTCGCAACCTTCGACGGTCCTGATCTCGTGCATCCGATCACGGTCGGCATCGGAGACGCGACCGTTACTGCGACGTTGACATATCCGGTGAACGAAGTTCGGAGTGTGCTCCAACCCTGACCCGGCACAACGAGTGAATCGCAATCACGGCACCGATCGCGATACACACATCGCCGACGCTGTACACGTTGTGCAAGGGCCACGACGATGGAACCGCGAGCACGTCGCCCAACGGGAGCAGCCGTGGATGCTGCACCGCCGTTGAGTTCACGAAGCCATGAGCCTTCGCCGCGATCCCCGCAGACCGAAGCGCGCTCACCGACGCCGGCATCACACCGTTGTTGGCCACGATCGCGAGCGCGTTCAGACTCGTCCCGGCCGCGACCACCCAGACGCCGGGGATCTTGCGGTTGGCAACGAGGAACCAGCCTGCGAACCCGTACGACACGACATAGAGGACGGGGTCGATCCAGCCCGCGCCCGACATCACCGACGTGATCAGGACCTGAATCACCAGCGCCGCGAAGATCGCAGGCACGACCCGCAGCCGAACGCCGGCCAGCCGTGAGAGCCGCCCGCCGGTGAGCGGGACGGTCACAACGCCCACAAAGATGGCGGCGAGTAACAGCACGGGACAACAACCTCGGACGATGCGTCGGCGGTTCGCCGGCGTGGTTCTGCCGATATCGGCTGCTCAGGGCCTTCGCTGTTGTGACATTTGTCCAGAGCCCTACAGCGCAACGTGGTCCGCGTCCGAAACCTCTTATGCAAGGTCTTCGACGCGAAAGGACGCGCGCCAAATGAAACTTCGTATCGTCAGAATTGCCACAGCGGTGGGGACCATCGCCACGATGGTCGCAGTAACCGGCGCCGGAACGAAGTGGCATTGACCGAACCGGTCACCGCCCGAAATCGTCAGACGTAGCCGCGTCGATGTGCTTCGGAGACAGCTTCGACTCGTGACTTGACGTGGATCTTCCGAAGGATGTTCGACACGTGCGCGGCGGCCGTTCGCCGGCTGATGAAGAGCTCCTCGGCAATATCCGGGTTGCTCTTTCCGTCGGCCATCAGTCGCAGCACCTCGACTTCCCGCACCGACAAGCGCCTCGTCACCGTCGACGGTGGTACGTGCCGGGCCGAGTCGCAGGTGGTGTGCGCGCGCGAGCGACGTGATCTCGCTCTCGAGACCAACGAAGCCGTGCGTGTACGCGACTGATCGCGCGCGCTTCAAGAGCTCGGTCGCGACGGGACGGGCGCCCTCGTCGAGCATCGCCTGCGCGGCGCGCCATTCGAAGTACGTAGCGTCGTAGGGCATCGAAAGCACCTTGAAGGCGTTCGCGGCCGCGCGTCGCCGTCTCGCGGACATTCTCGCCCGCGACCCGCGCCATCTCGGCGTCGATCGCAAGCGAATAGGCATCTACGAGCGGGCTCGTGTGCTCGAGCTCGTCACGTGCGCGAATCCACTCGGCTCGGATCGCATCGGCACGGGCGTGCGAGCGTTCGAGATCCGGAAGCGACCGGCTCGCGGTTGCCGCGGTCGCGGCGTCGGCCTCGACGCGCAGCCCGACCATTGCCAGCCGTCCGTGCCAGTACGTCTCCCGATGTCGTTCGACTTCGACTTCGCCGGCATCCACCGCTCGGCGGGCCGCGTCGACATCGCCCTGCCACGCGAGTGCGTTGGCGCGGAGCATCGCGATTTCGATGACGCGTTCAGCGTCAGTAGGCGATGCGGCCACCGGCGATCTCGCCGTCGATTGCCGACAGAGTCGCTGCGTAGTCACCAGAAAAGAGAGCCACGATCGCGCGTGCGGTCGCGCGCACCCACGCGTCATAACCCTCGAGAAACTCATCGTCGAGCGAAGCGAGAACCTCTTCAGCTTCGAGCACATCGCCGCGTAAGGCACAACGCGACAGCGCGCAAACATCGCGTCGGCGCGAGGTAGCGCCGCAACGAAAAGCGCTCGATCAGCTGGTCAACTTCGTCGGTGATCGTCAGGCACGCGGCGAGGTCGGGAATCGACGTCTGAAACGCGGCGTGGTTGTACAAGACCAGCGCGAGGATCGAGTGCGCGTTTGCCTGCCGGGCGATCTCGGCGGCCCGCTCGTATTCGACTTCGACCCGGTCGAAATCTCCGAACAGTTCGTAACAGAATGCGTTCACCATGTGCGGCGCGTGCTTCGGCTTCGGGGTCATCTAAATCCGTCAGCGCATCCATCATGAGCGCCGCCGGTTCGCGAGTTTCAGAAGCGCTCGAAGAAATGACTAGCTGTTCGACACGACTCGTGAGAAAGCGCGCTCGCGACCGAGGATCGACACGATCGAGCACCGGCAAGAGTTCAGTCGTCCCGAAGTCGTAACAGTTCCTCGGCCCGATTCGCGGCCCACATCAACGGGTTGGCGCGCCCGGCCGCCTCGACGCCACGACCGGGTTCGTTCGCGAACGCTTCCAAAACACCCGCCCACGCAAGATCGGCGGCCTGCTCGACGCGCCCAGCAGCACCGGCAGCGTCAGCCGCATCGAGCAGCAACGCGGCGTGATCGACACCTACGACGTCGGCCGCGTCGTCGACGCCGTTCCACCAAAACAACGTGCGCTCGTATGCGCTCGCCGCAGCCTCGAATGCATAGGCCTCGTACGCCGCACGCGCCAACGCCAGTTGCCAAACCAACGCGGGCGATGCTTGCTCGGCGGCGTCCCAGTGTCGGGCGAGTTCGGCAATCCGATCGATCCCGACCGCGAATTCGGGATGCTGCGTGAGCGCCCCGGCGATTTCGCGGTGAAGCTCGACGCGTTCGTCGGGCAACAGGGCGTCGAGCACTGCTTGTCGTGAGAGCGCGTGCCGAAACTCGTAGAAACGGCCGTCGTCGCTGGCGATGAGCGCGCCGCGGTCGACAGCTTCACGCGCCGCAACGCGTGCTCGTTCGTCGCCGAGGTTCGAAGCAGCAACTAGCCACGCCCGCGGCGCGCGCAGCCCAATCAGCGCGGCAACGCGAACAAGTTGCTGAGCATCGCTCCCGAGCGACGAGAAGCGCACGAGCATCAGATCGCGGAGGGTCGGTGTCATCGTGGTCGCGTCGACCGCGGCAACGAGCTCTTCCACGAACAACGGAACGCCGCCCGCGTCTCGCGCAATCCGTTCGACGTCGGTCGCGTCGGCGTCGGGACCGAGGAGATACGACGCGATTTCCGCGCTGACATCGTCGGCAAGACGCTCGAGCGAAACCCGACGCTCGGCCAGCCGCGCAAGCTGCCCAACGAGCTCACGCGTCGTGATTGCGTCCTCGGCGCGGAACGCCGCGACCAACAACATCGGAATGCGACGCAGGTTCGCCGCGACGTAACGCAGCAACTCCGCGCTCGCGGGATCGATCCAGTGGACGTCGTCGACCACGAGGACGAGCGATGTTTGCCGCGCGACCCGGCGGAGAACCTCGACGACCGCTTCGAACAGCAGATGCTGGCCGTCGTCTTCGGCTTCTTCGGATTCGGTGGCGAGCTGCGGGATCAGACGACCGAGTTGCGCGCGAATGCGGCGCGGCAGCTCGTCGACAACCTCGGGGCCGGCCGCGTCGACGAGCCACCAGAGCGACTCGACCCAGGGCGCGTAGGGCACGTCCTCGACGCATCCGCCGCGTGCGACCAGCGATCCTTCGGATCGGGCCGCGAACTCGGCGAGGAGGCGGGTCTTGCCGATCCCCATCTCGCCGGTGACCAGCACGACGGAGCCGGCGTTGGCGTCCCGGACAGGCGCAAGCGCGCTAAAGAGGTCGCGGAGCGCCGACTCGCGACCGATGAGATGAGGTGTGCGTTGCCGAACTCCCGCGATTCACCCATTGTGAGGGAGCAGGGGTGGCATTCGCCATGGGTCCGAGGGTCGCCTCACTCTGAGTGAGTACATCAGCGCCCTCTGCGAATCGTTCACCTGACCAATTCATCGTCCCTCCCGCGAAGAGCAGGCTGAACCCAAGGTCATTACCTGGGCGGCTAGCAGGCGAGGGGAGGGAACCATGAAGAAGATCGCTATTCGCATCGCATCGATCGGCGGCGGAATGCTCGGCATCCTCGTTGTCGGCGGCGCCGCAATTACTCGCCACTGACAAGGCAGGTCGTCCGGGCCCTTTTGTGACGGTCTCCAGCCCGCAGGCTCGGACGCCGACAACAAGAGGGCCATGTCGCCCTTCCCCCGAGAGCTGGCCTGGTTTACGGGCTGCATCTTCAGCGCCGCGGTCGCCGCGGCGCTGATTTTGCTGTTCTCGGAAGGCGCGCCGCCGCTCCTTCCGGTCATCGTCTTCGGCCTGCTCGTCACGCTCACCGCTCATCTTCCGGTCCAACTGCGCGGCGGCGTGACGGTCTCTCCCGGGCTTCTGGTCTGCATGACGGCGATCGTCGTCTTCGTTGCTGACGGTTCGCTCCTCGGCGCCATGGTCGTGTGCTCGCTGGTGGGTTGCAGCGTTTCCGACGTTCGGTGGGGTCGTTGGGGTTGGATCCCCTTCAACCTCGGGATCTCGGGGCTCGCGTTTCTCGCCGCCGCGGGAGTGCTCGCAGCATCGCAGGCCTCGCTTCTCACCTCCACGCCGCTCGCCGCGCTGGCAATGCTTCCGGCCGCCCTTGCGTACCTCGTCGCTGCGTGGTCGCTCATCGTGGTGTCGTACCTCTGCGAGGGCACGCGTCGTCCGCGCGAGGTGATCGCGGAGGCCATCTCGAGTAGCGCGGACTTCATTCCGCTCGCGTTGCTCGGTTTCCTTGTCGGTCGTTTGTACCTCGCGCTCGGTCCCGGAATCCTCGTGCTCGTCGTCGTGCCGATCCTCGTCGGGCGTGAGATCCTCCGCTCGTACACGACGGTCGCCGAGGCCCAGGACGAAACCGTGCAGGTGTTGATCCGCGCGCTCGAGACCAAGGATCGCTATACGGCCGGACACGCGGAGCGCGTCGCCACCTATGCCGGCTACATCGGCGAGGAGATCGGCCTCGGCCCGCGTCGCATGGAGCGCCTCCACTACGGCGCGCTCATGCACGACATCGGCAAGCTCGTGGTGCCGAACCACATTCTCAACAAGCCGGGGAAGCTGACCGAGAGCGAGTTCGCGGCCATCCGCGTGCACGAAAAGGTCGCGGTGCAGATGCTCAGCCACGTCGACTTCTTGCGCCCGATTGCGCACAGCGGCCACAGCGATCAGATGCGTTTCGATGCCGAAGACCAAGACCACCCGATCGAGCCGTACATCATCATGATCGCCGACGCGTACGACGCGATGACCTCGACCCGTTCGTATCGCAAAGCCCTCACGCAGACCGAGGCGTTCGAAGAGCTCCGCGCCAAAGCGGGCATCCAGTTTCATCCCGGATGCGTCGAGGCGCTGATCCACGCGATCGAAAAGCGCGGCGAAGTGCACGGCGCCGGTTACGAAGAACACGTCGAGTTCGCCGATGCGCCCGTTATGGGCGTCGGCTCAGCCGGTCTCGGCGACTTGCTGCCCACGGAGTAAGGCGAACACTCCACACAGCGCGAACTGGCCAGTTGACGGATGGTCTTGGCCATGCCGTCCAAATAGACCCGACGTCTGATGGGCTTGGAGGACGCGCGCTGGATGTGTGTGTGGTGCGGAACCGCCGTCGATATTCCGCTCGACGCAGTCCCCGAGGTCATCTTCACCGCGGCGAGCGGAAAGCCCACGTACCGGATCTTGATGTTGCGCGGTGTCGAAGTGCATCGCTGCAAGACCCAAAACGACGAACACGGGCGCGCGTTTTAATGCGAACGCGCGGCGTTGCCAATCTCTGGGCATCTTGGGACAATGACCGACGGCGATATCCTCCACCGACTCCTCGGCGCGGCAAAACCACAACGAGAAAAGCACGGGCGTGGACGACCTTGATCTAACCGAAGTTGAACGCGAGATCTGTCGTCTGCCCGACGTGTCAATCGCGCGCCTGGTCTCCGAACCCGACGGTCGCGTTTCGGAAGTGCACATCGTTGCGCACGCCGGCAAACACCCGAAGCAGATCGTGCGCGACGTCCAGTCGATCGCGCTCGCGTCGTTCGGCCTCGACCTCGATCGCCGCGTCATCAGCGTCGTGCAACTCGGCGGGAATCAACTCGACGAGAACTTCACGCCTGATCCGCGTCCGTCGATCGTCGCGATCACGGCCGAGTCGAACGGTTTGCGCTCGCTCGTGCGGGTCACGCTCGCCCGTGACGAAGAAGAAGCGGTCGGGTTCGCGGAAGGGTCGATCGCCACGACGGCGCGCCATCGCCTCGTTGCAACCGCGACTGTCGACGCGCTCCGCCAACTCGAGCCCGCAGCCGAATGCATCGATATCGACCACGCCCAAATCGTGCGTGTCGGCGCGCACGACATCGCGATCGTGACGGTGGTCTTCGTCGTTCCGCCCGCCGAGCAGCTGATTGCAGGATCGGCGATCGTGCGTCCGCAACAAGAGGCCGACGCGGTCGCCCGTGCGGTGCTCGACGCCACGAACCGTCGGCTCGCCTACGTCACCCTCGGTTAGCGTCGCCGCCGAATGGCGCGCAACGTAGCGACAGTTTCGTTCCGGCTTGGCGGCGACGACGGTGTCTCCGTCGAGGCGCGCAAGTGGGAAGCCGCGCTCCGCGAGCTTGGATTTACGACGCGTCGAGTCGCGGGCGAGATCGAAGACGCGCGCCGTGCCGACGATGTCGTGCTCCCGGCTCTGGCGATCGGAGCCGAGGACGCGATCGACGTTGGCACGCTGCGCGCCGCGCTTGCCGACGCCGACCTCGTCATCGTCGAAAACCTCTGCTCGCTTCCGCTCAACGTCGCGGCGGCCGAGGCAGTAAGTGAGACCGTCGAACAGCTGAACACACGCGTCGTCTACCGCCACCACGATCTGCCGTGGCAACGCCGCCGCCTCGCGCACCTCGAACGGGAATGGCCACCGCGCACGCCCGGCGCGCTGCACGCGACGATCAACTTGCGCAGCCGACGCGAACTCGAAGCGCGCGGCTACGAAGGCGCGACGACGGTTCACAATTACTTCGACCTCGATCCCGCGCCGGGCGATCGCGACGTGACGCGCGACGTATTCGACTTCGCCGACGACGAGTTCGTCGTGTTTCAGCCCGCGCGCGATCGAACGCAAGAACGTTCCCGGTGGTTTACGGTTCGCGCAGCGATTGCAAGTGTTGATGCCCGACGTGCCATTGCGCTACTGGCTGTCGGGGCCGGCCGAGGACGGGTACGAGTCCACGCTCGAACGCCTCCTCGAACGCGCCACCCTCCCCGTCACCCTCGGACGGGCGGCAACAGCCGCCGACGCCTACGCCGCGAGCGACCTCGTCGTGTTTCCGTCGACTTGGGAAGGGTTCGGAAATCCCGTCATCGAATCGATCGCCGCGCGCCGGGCGTGCGCGACCCATCCCTATCCGGTGCTCAACGAGATTCTCGCGACCGGCGTGCGGACGTTCTCGACCGAACGCGTCGAGCCGGTCGTCAGGTTCTTGGCCGAACCGCCCGACGTGCGCGAACGTGCTTTCGACGTGAACCTGCAACGCGCCCGCGTGTCGTTTTCGATCGACGAACTTCCGTCGGCGATCGACGAAGCCTTCGCGAAACACGGTTGGCTTTCGTGGTAGATCCGATCGACGCCCGGCGCGCCCGTTATGCGAGCGTCGCCAAGACGGGCAAGCGCATCGGCTACACCGCGCTCGGCATCGCGATCGTTGCGTTCTTCGTCAGCATCGCGGCCGGTTTCCCGACCTGGGCGGTGACCGTCACGATCGTCGGTCTCGTCGCGGCCTGCGTCGTGCTCCCGGTGCCGATCGTGATCGGCTACGGCGTGCGTGCCGCCGCCCGCGAGGACCGCGAGCGCGGCAACCAGAACTAGACGACGCCGGCCGAGTGCGCGAGCGCGGCTGCTTCCCCGCGGTGATGCACGCCAAGCTTCAACAACAAGTTCGAGACGTGAGCACGCGCGGTCCGCCGAGAGATGAACAGCGCTTCCGCGATTTCGGGATTCGTCTTCCCCGCCGCGACGAGGCGCAATACTTCGAGCTCACGCGGCGACAAGCCGAGGTCGCTGAGATCAGTGGTCGCGGGCGCGTCGGTCGAGGCGCGGTATGCCTCGAGCACGCGCGGCGCCACAACCGGGTCGAACCAGGCCGCACCGTTGGCCACCGCGCTCACGGCCGAACGCAACTGTTCGGCGGGCGCTTCTTTCAGTACGAAACCGGCAGCACCGGCGCGCAACGCCTGCGCAAGGGTTTCGTCGTCGCCGAACGTCGTAAGCACGAGCACGGGGGGCGCGTCGGGCAAACGGCGAAGCTGCGTAATCGCTTCGGCGCCACCAATGTGCTTCATCCGCATGTCCATCAGCACCACGTCGACGTCGACGAGCGCAAGCGCGTCGAGCACTTCGTCGCCGTCGTCGCATTCGCCCGCAACGTCGAACGTGTCGCCGCGTTCGAGGATCAGACGCACGCCGTCACGCACGAGACGCTGATCGTCGACGATCAGCACTCGGATCGGGCCACTCGGTGGCCGCGTTTCTTCGGACTCGTCGTCGATTCGCATCAGTCGCGCAGCTCCCGGCCGGTGAGATGCAAGATCACGTGTTCCAGGCCGGGCGCGTCGGCGGCGCTGACCGAACGGATCGCCAAGCTGTCGGGAGCGTCGGCCGGAACCGGAACACCAGCGAGTCCGATCCCCGTCTGGATCTTCGGAGGCGCACCGAGCGAAACACTCGTGATGACCGTCAGGAAGAACGGCGCGGCGATGATCGCGATGAGCGCAGCCGGGTCATGCAGCAACCGGCGCAACTCGCGCGTGATGAGTACGTGCGCCGCTCGAACCGACGAAGGCAACCCGACCGCCCTTTACGCCACATCCACCCGACACTGTCCGAGTCAATTATCGGACAGATGGGCAGTTATGGGAAGGGTACTTGCGTTTCAGCCCGTCAGCATCGCGAAGAGCGGTGGAACGCGCTGTTCGTCCTCCCCCATCCGAAGGAGTTCGACCCGCCCGGTACAGCACTTGCGCCCTGGCTGTCAGCATCCTGCTCCCCGACGCAGATCGGCACCATTGGCCACTCGGCCGATTTCGCCTGCGTCGCAGTGGCCAACTGGACGGGCCCCGCTGGCCAACCGGGGCGGCGACGTGTCGCGTCACTACGCTCGGGCCATGCGTCAACGCCGGCTGGGAAACACTGATCTTTCCGTCTCCGAGGTGGGCTTCGGGACGTGGACCCTCGTCTCCGATTGGTGGGGACGCACCGACGATCCGCACGAGATGATCAAGACCGCGCTCGACGCGGGGATCAATTTCATCGACACCGCGCCCGTCTACGGCAACGACGGTGCCGGCGAAACGATCCTGCGCGACTACCTCTCGGCCCGCGACGATCTCGTGATCACGACGAAGGTCGGCTACGACATTGCCGCCGAACGGAAGTTCCCGGGCCAGTCGGAGCGACCGCACGACTGGCGGCCCGAGTCGATTCGGGCGCAGGTCGAAGCTTCGCTGCAACGCCTCGGCACTGATCGCATCGACCTCTTGCAGCTGCACAACCCGCGCATCGAGCCCATCGTCGACGACGAGGTCTGGGACGACGCTGGTCGCGCTGCGGACACAAGGGAAGGTGCGCGAGCTCGGCGTGGCGCTCGGGCCGGCCATCGGATGGGTCGACGAAGGCAACCGGGCCATCGACGAACGACCGATCGCGACACTTCAAACGGTGTTCAACGTGCTGGAGCAAGAGCCCGGTCTGACGTTCGCAGCCCGGCCCCGCGTACAACGGGGCGACGTTTCGTTGCTGGCGCGAGTGCCGCATGCGTCCGACACCCTTTCGGGCAAGGTCACGCCCGACACCGTGTTTCAGCCGCCGGACCATCGCGCACACCGCAACCGCGACAACATGCTCGACAACTTCGAGAAGGCCGACACGCTCACGTTCTTGTGGGCGCCGGAAACCGGGCGCACGATCGGCCAGGCCGCGATCGCCGGCATCCTCGCCAATCCGGCGTTCGCGTCGGTGCTCCCGACGGTGCTTTCCGTCGACGACGTCCGCGAGTACGCCGCGGCATCGGAGTTCCCGCTTACCGCCGACGAGAGCCGCGAGCTCCGCACCCGCTGGGACCGCAACTTCGATCATGACGACCGGTACGTCATGCCGATGAAGTCGAGCCTGCCGGCGTCGTAACGTCGTAACGTCGTGTCGATGCGTCTTCCCGCCGACCAACGTCGACTGCAGCTGCTCGAGGTCGCGCGCGAACAAGTTCGCCGAGCAGGGCTTCCATGCGACGTCGATGGACGAGATCGCGGAAGCCGCCGGTGTCACCAAGCCCGTGCTGTACCAGCACTTCCCGTCGAAGCGCGCGCTGTACGTCGAGCTGCTCGACGACACCGGCCGGGAGCTGCTCGCCAAGCTGGCCGAGGCAACGAACCGGGCCATGACCGGACGCGAACGAGTCGAAGAAGGCTTCCGCGCCTATTTCAACTTCGCAGTTTCGAATCGCGCCGCGTTTCGCTTGCTGCTCGGAACCTCGCTGCGATCCGACGCCGAGTTTGCGAGCGTTGTCGAGGAAATCCTCGCGGCCGTCGCCGAAACGATTTCGACGCTGATCGAGATCCCGGCTTCCGATGAGCAGCGCCTCGTGCTCGCGACCGCGCTGGTCGGCATGGCCGAAGGAGTCAGCCGCCGCACGATCATCGAACCCAACGTCGCGCTCGACCCCGACGAGCTCGCCCGCTGGATCTCCGAGCTCGCATGGTTCGGGTTGCGCGGCGTGCGCGCCGACCGCCGCACCGACGCGCGAACCGAAGTCGGAACCGAACTCCGAGCCGACTAGAGCTTGCGCAAGCGCACGCGTTGCACCGCGTGCTCGCCGGTCTTTTCGAGGATCAAGTTGGCGCGACCACGCGTCGGCTCGATGTTCTCGCGCAGGTTCACGAGATTGACCTGTTCCCACACGGTCCTCGCGAAGTTGCGCGTCGCCTCTTCGGTGTACTCGGTGAGGAAGTTGAAATACGACCGCGGATCGTGCAGCGACGTCTCGCGCAGGACGAGCAGCCGGTCGACGTACCAGCGTTGTAAATCGTCGACGTCGGCGTCGACATAAATCGAGAAGTCGAAGAAGTCGGAAACGACGACAGTCGCTTCGGCCCGGCCGCGGCGTGCCGGCGTTTGCAACACGTTCACGCCTTCGACGATCACGATGTCGGGCGAACGCAGGATGATCTCCTCACCCTTCTCGATGTCGTACGTCAGGTGCGAATAGCGGGGCGCGTGCACTTCGGGCGCGCCCGCTTTGAGCTCCGAGAGAAAGCCCATCAAAGACTTCACGTCGTAACTCTCGGGGAAGCCTTTGCGCGACATCAGCCCGCGCGCTTCGAGCGTGTCGTTGTTGAACAAGAAGCCGTCGGTCGTGACGAGGTCGACCCGCGGGTGGTCGGGCCAACGACCCAGCAGCGCTTGCAGCATGCGCGCGATCGTGCTCTTGCCGACCGCGACGCTGCCCGCGATCCCGATCACGTACGGCGCACCAAGGTGGAGATGCCCGAGGAACGTCTCGGTCACCGAATGCAGTTCACGCGTTGCCGCGATGCGCAGATTCAGCAGACGCGAAAGCGGGAGGTAGACGTCTTCTACCTCCCGAATCGGCATCGGCTCATTGAGACCTCGCAACGCGGCGAGGTCGTCTTCAGTGAGCGTCAGCGGTGTCGATGCCCGCAGCCGACTCCACTCTTCCCGAGTGAAATCGACGTACGGATCGAATTCGATGTCGCGGCCGTCCTCCACGAACCGGCGACGATATCGAATTCGTCAGCTTGCGACGGCGTCGCCGCGGTGCGGAAGCACCCAGCCGGGACGCGGGTAGTGGCACGTGTAGCCGCCGGGGTACCGCTCCAGGTAGTCCTGGTGCTCCGGTTCCGCTTCCCAGAAGGGACCGGCCGGGGTGACCTCGGTGACGACCTTGCCCGGCCACAGACCGGACGCGTCGACATCCGCGATGGTGTCTTCCGCGACGCGCTTCTGCTCGTCGTCGACGTAGAAGATCGCCGACCGGTAGCTCGTGCCGCGGTCGTTGCCCTGCCGGTTCTTCGTCGTCGGGTCGTGGACCTGGAAGAAGAACTCGAGCAAGTCGCGATACGAGATCTTGTCAGGGTCGAAAATGATCTCGATCGCCTCGGCGTGGCCTTCGTGGTTGCGGTACGTCGCGTTCGGTACGTCGCCGCCGGTGTATCCCACGCGTGTCGAAATGACTCCGGGGCGCTTGCGGATCAGGTCCTGCATGCCCCAAAAGCAACCGCCGGCCAGGATCGCCTTCTCGGTGCGCTCGCTCATTGGACTCCCTCATTTTTGGTTGTGCAGAAGCTAACGCTTGTTCGTCTCAGAGCGTTCCCGTGGACGCCGTTTTCCATCCGCCCGTGCCATCTCGACGAACGCCCGCGCCGCGGGTGTGAGCGGGCTGGCCCGATGCAGCAGCCCGATCGTGCGAACCAGGGTCGGAACGAGCCGGGCGACGACTGCGCCCTGTGCGGTCAGGTTCTCCGCCAGGCCGCGCGGCAGGAACGACGTCCCCGCACCGCCGAGGACGAGGGGCGCGATCGCCTCGCGCTGCGACGTTTCGACTGCGATCCTCGGCTGTACGGCAGCGGTTGCAAGCGCGCGGTCGACGAGATCGCGCATCGAGGTTCCGGCCGGGGTTGCCACGAGGGGCTGCTCGCCGAGATGCGCGATCGGGAGCCGGCCCGGTACCGGCAGCTTGGTGCCGGGCGGGCAGACCGCAACGATCTCTTGGCGCGCGAGCGTGATCGCGACGAGGTTTTCGTGCTTCGGCGGGAGCTCGGTGAGGCCGAGTTCGCTGCGGCCGTCGAGCACCATGTCTTCGACGGTCGCCGCCGATTCCGGTTCGGTAATCCGCACGACGACGCCCGGGTGCGCGACCCGGAACCGGCCGACGAGGGAAGCGAGCGGATCGACCGCCAGCGTGGGCAGCGCGACGACGTCGAGGTTCCCAGCCGCGAGCGTGCGCACCGCACCGACGGCTTCGAGTGCGAGCTCGCGATCGCGCAGCAACGTCCGGGCCGGGCCCGCGAACGCCTCGCCGGCAGGCGTCGGGACTACCCGCCGGCCGATGCGGTCGAACAGGCGAACGCCCAGCTCGTCTTCCAGACGGCGAACCCCCTCTGAGAGCGTCGGCTGGCTGATCTCGAGCGCGCGGGCACCGGCCGTGAAGCTGCCCTCGTCGAGCACAGCCAGGGCGTATTCGACCTGTCGCAGATCCATAGGAAGATTCTATAGTTTTGATAGGTCGCTTCGGCTTGCTCGATAGTGGGTTCGCGCCGTGCAATTGAGGCGTGACGTTGTCGATCTTGCTCGGAACGCTGTTGATCGGAGCCGGTGTCGGCTTCTGTTCCGGCGCGTTCGGCAAGGGCGGCGCCGCGATCTCGACGCCGTTGCTGCACGCGATCGGCGTTCCGGCGCTGGTTGCCGTCGCATCGCCGCTGCCCGCCACGATCCCGTCGACGCTCCTTGCGAGCCACGGCTACGCCAAGGCCGGTCACATCGACCGGCGCGTGCTGCGCATCGGCATCTGGATCGGCGTACCCGCAACGATCATCGGCGCGGTCTGCACACGCTGGATCGGCGGCGGGACGCTCATCCTCGCGACTGATCTCCTCGTGCTCGGCCTCGGGTTGCGCGTCCTGCTCGGTGCCGCCCACGCCGACGACGCGGTCGAAGTTGCAACACCAGCGGCCGTGCGCGTCGTCCTCGTTGCGGGCGCGGTCGGGATCGTCTCCGGACTGCTCGGCAACAGCGGCGGCTTCTTGCTCGCACCGTTGTTCGTGAGCGCGCTTGGTATGCCCGTACACCGCGCGATCGGCACGTCGCTCGCGTTGGCAGCCGTGCTCGCGGTTCCGGGCACGATCGTGCACGCCGCGCTGGGGCACATCGACTGGTCGATCACGATCGTTTTCGGCCTTGCGTCGGTGCCGTTCGCGCGCATGGGCGCGTCGGTCGGTTTGAAGATGCGGGCCCGCTCGCTGACGCTCGCGTTCGGCGCCGGCCTCACAACCCTCGCCAGCGGCCTTCTGCTCCTCGCCCGCTAAAACTGCACCATCAGATGGGCGCAAAAGTTCCGCTATACGGGAAAAACTGCGCCATCAGATGGGCGCAAAAGTTCCGCTATACGGGAAAAACTGCGCCATCAGATGGGTGACTAACGGCCGCGCCAAACGGGTGGACGGCGCTCGGCGGCGGCCTGCATACCTTCGCGTGCGTCGTCGGTCGCGGCCGCGACCTTGCGCATCGTCTCGCCGAACCGGATCGCTTCGATCATCGGCATCTGCTGTGAGCGCACGGCCATCTCCTTGATCACGCGCTGCGCCAGGGGCGCACCGGCGAGCAGTCGCTGGGCGAGGGCGCGGGCTTCGTCCATCAACGCGTCCGCGGGCACCACCCAACCCGCCAACCCGATTTCGTGCGCACGCGTCGCGTCAATGCGCTCCCCCGTCAGCAGGATCTCCATCGCGTACTGCCAATTGAGGCGCTGCGGCAGCCGGATCGCGCCGACGATCGTCGGCACGCCGATACGCGCTTCGGGAAAGCCGAACTGGGCGTCTTCGCTCGCGATCACGAAGTCGCACCACGTCACGAGCGTGAAGCCGTACCCAATGCAATATCCGTTCACGGCCGCGATCACCGGCTTGAAGATCTCCCAGCCACTCTCGAACGAGTTCTGCGTCGGCTTCTCCCAGAACGTTCCCGGGAAATCGCCGGCCGAGTTGCCCTCGCCGCGCAGATCCGCGCCCGCGCAGAACGCTCGCCCCGCACCGGTCACGATCGCGATCCACGCGTCCTCTTCGTCGCGAAAGCGCGCGAACGCGTCGTTCAAATCGCGCCGCATCTCGCCGTTGATCGCGTTCAGCGCGTCGGGCCGGTTGTACGTGATCGTCGCGACGTGGCCGTCGAGTTCGTAGAGCACAGTTCCCGTCATGGGGGCAGCTTCGCGCTGCTCAACGCGTTGTGCGCACCTGCACGTTCTGCGGCAGGCTCGGCGGCACCGTTTCTGCGGCAACCGGTTTCCCGCTCCCCTGTCGCTTCGACGCGTACATCGCTCGGTCCGCGCTCGCGACCAGCGCGTCGATGTCGACGCCGGGATATGCCATCGCAACACCGGTGCTCGCCTTCAGCCGGACGCGCGTGTCGTGCACTTCGATGTCACGCAGCAGGGTCTGCGAAATTCGAGTGGCGACCGAGACGACGGCCGTGAGGTCGTGCAATCCGGGGCATACGACGAGAAACTCGTCGCCGCCGACGCGTCCGATGAGGTCACCACGGCGTAAAGCCGATCGCAGCCGCGACGCGGCTTCGACCAACACGCCGTCGCCCACCACATGGCCGAACTTGTCGTTGACGTTTTTGAACTCGTCCAGGTCGACGAACACCACGCCGAGCTCGACACCGCGTGCGAGCAACGTGCCCAGCTCTTCCATGATCGACGCCCGGTTCATGCACTGCGTCAGCGCGTCGAACGTCGCCCGGTCTTCGAGCTCAGCGCGCATGCGGGCGCTTTCGGTGATGTCGTCGATGCAGAGGATTGCACCGTTGACCGCGCCGTCTTCATCGGAGAGCGCGCGCAGGTTGATGCTGCAGCGACGCAACGCGCCCGGCACGTATTCGATGCGAACTTCGAGGTCGCGGCCGTGGCCGTCGCGCATCGTCGCGCTGAGCAGTTCGTCGAGCAGCTCGCGGTCTCCGGGCAGCATCCGCGCGAACGGATCGCCGCTCGGGTTGCCGGTCCCGCCGGTGCAGATCTGCGTCGTGCGTTCGTTCGCGTACACGATCCGTCGTTCGTGGTCGTACTGCAGCAAGCCGAGCGGAATCGTTTCCGCGATGCGGTCGAGCAGTTCCTCACGGGCGCGCAAGGCTTCGTGCGCAGCCATCTCGTCGGTCAGGTCGAGACACTCGCACACCACCGCGCCGAACGCGACGTCGTCGACGAGGTTGGTGTTCGTGAGTTCGAGCCAGATCCAACGGCCGTCGGCGTGCTGGTAACGCACACGCGAACGTACCGTCGATCCCGGGTGCGCCATCATCTCGAGCCAGCTGCCAAGGGCGCGGTCGTGGTCGTCGGGATGTACGAGGACAAGCGACGACTGCCCGACCATCTGCTCCGACGTCCAGCCGAGCATCTGCGTCGTCGCGTCGTCGATCTCGAGCACGATGCCGCTTTCCGACTTCGTGTGGCGCGCCACCTTCGGCGTGTAGGCCGTCGTCGCGACCGACGTCAGCAGCTCGCCGATCTTTCCGTGCGGCACGAGCACCGCGATCATCGTGTCGTATTGGGTGCGGAGGTCGAAGAAGTGCAGCGCGGCCGTACCGCCCGATGCGTCAGCCGTGCGAACTTCGGCCGACGACGTACCGGCCTCGCGCGCGGCCCCACGCTTGAATGACCTTCACCCGCTCTTGCGAAGCGATGAGTTCGAGCGCGGAGCGCGCGTCGTTGATCGTCGAGTCGTCGGACGGCGGCTCTTCGGTGCGGGCGTAGGGCTTGGGCACGGCGACGAGCTGAGCCCGTTCGTCGACCGCGGCCACGAGCGCGCCCGGTTCTTCGGCGAGCAACGCCTGCAAGGCGGCCTCGACCACGTCCGGCCCCGATCCTGGCTCCACAACTCATAGCGTCGGGATTCTGGGACCGGCGCTTGAGATCGGACTCAGTGTCTTGCGACACATCGCGCCGAAGTCTCGCGTCTTAGCGGTTGAACGCGAGATATTCGTGCACGGATCGAACCGCTGACGAGCCTTCGCCGACGGCGCCGGCGACCCGCTTGATCGACCCGGAACGGACGTCGCCGACGGCGAACAAGCCCGGTCGGCTCGATTCGAACGGCAACGGCACGCGGCCGAGGCGGGTCCAGCTCTCGTCGAGCTGCTCACGACGGAGCGCCCGATCCGTGAGGATGAACCCGGCATCATCGAGCGCGGCACAGCCCGACAACCATTCGGTCGCGGGCTCGGCGCCGATGAACGAAAACAGCGCGTCCGCGGCTACGAGCTCTTCGCCCTTCGGACTGCTCACGCGAATCGCAGTCAGCGATTCGTCGCCTTCCAACGCGGAAATCGTGGTGCTGCTGCGCACGGTGATTCGCTCGCTCGCTTCGATGCGGTCGACGAGATAGCGCGACATGCTCTTGCCGAGATCATCACTCCGGATGACAACGGAGACGTGCGCGGCCGACTCGGAAAGAAACATCGCCGCTTGCCCGGCTGAGTTGCCGCCGCCGACGACGATCACTTGTCCACCCGCACTGGCCCGCGCTTCGAGTTCGGTCGCGGCGTAGTAAACGCTCGACGCTTCGAACTCCTCGAGCCGCGCCGCATCAAGGCGCCGGTAGTGCGCACCGGTCGCGACGATGACCGCGCGTCCTGCAACCTCAGTGCCGTCGCTGAGGCCGACGACGAGGTGGCCGTTCTGTTCTTGCAACGAGATCGCGGTGCACGGACTCGTCAACGACGCGCCGAACTTCTCCGCTTGCAACATCGCTCGTGCCGTTAAGTCGCCACCGGAAATGCCCATCGGAAAACCGAGATAGTTCTCGATGCGCGAACTCGTGCCGGCCTGCCCGCCCACGACAACGCGCTCCATGATCAAGGTGCGCAAGCCTTCCGACGCGCCGTACACGGCGGCCGCGAGCCCAGCTGGTCCGCCACCCACGACGATCAAGTCGAAGCAACGATCGGGCAAGCTGCCGACAGTGAGGCCGAGATGCTCGGCGACACTTCCCGACGTCGCGTGCCGCAGCACCGTGCCGCTCGCGATGACGACGGGAAGGTCGTCGGTGACGACGTCGAAGGTACGCAACAGCGTGTCGACCGTGGGATCGCTGTCGGGGTCGAGCCACTCGTGCGGAATTCGGCTCCGCGCAAGAAACTCACGCAACTGCGTCGTCTCGCCCGAGAAGCGTGAACCGATCACGCGTATCGCCGACGCGGCACCGCTGAGCAGCAGCACACGGCGCGCGATGAACGAGGCGAGGATCTTGTCGCTCAACTTGGGGTTCGTCGCGATCACGCGCAAAAGCGCGTCGCGCGGCACCGCGATGACCTCGCCCGGCTCCGTCACGCGGGCGGTGACGTACACCCGTTGACCGGTCAGGAGGTTGAGCTCACCGAGGAAGCGATTCGCAGTGTGCGACGCGATGAGGCGCTCGCTGCCATCGTCGTCGTCGACCACGATCTCGACCTCGCCCGTCAACACGACGAAGAAGTCGTAGTTCGGGTCGCCCTGGCGATAGAGGAAGTCGCCGGCCGCTACCGCGCGCCGCGTACCGAGCGCCTCGAAGACCGCGACCTCGTCGGCGTCGAGTTCGGGGAAAGCGTTCGCGTCGTCGGCCACGAACGGAAGGTACCCCTTGTCGCCGAGGCGCACGCCCGAGCGACGCCGCTCGACCAGGTCAGCCGCGGCGACCGGACCGATCGCAGTAGCGGTCGATCAGCTCGGTTTGAGAATGAGCGTCGAGCTTTCGGAAGATCGATTTCAAATGGTTCCGGATTGTGTGCTCGCTCACGCAGAGTTCCCTCGAAATCGAGGCCACGCGGCGGCCCTCGAGCAAAAGGTCGAGCACCTCTCGTTCGCGGGGCGTCAGTGGCGCGAGCTCGGACCGCCATGGTGTTGGGTCGCCGTCGACGGCAACGGTCGCGGCGTCCGGGATCGGTCGGATCACCCACACTCCGAGGGCAGTGCCATCGTCGCTCGGAAACGGCGTCACGCTGACGCGAACCCGCCATCGACGATGGAGACGGCTCACGAGTTCGATGTGCGCGACGAATGGCTCGTGTCCACTCAGCGCGTGCATCGTTTCGCCAAGGATGTGCCAGTACTCGCGGTGCTGGTCAATCGGTACGTACGGCGGCGGTGCCGCGCTTCCAATCGGTCTTCGAGCATCGGTGTCGAGCAGCACGTCGAGTGCCCGGTTCGAATACGCGCGGCATCCGCTGCCGTCAATGGTGAGAACGGCCTCGCTCGAGTCGTCGAACAACGCACGTAGGAGTTGCATCGTTGCGACGCTGATCGTCTGAGGCGCGCCGGTGGCCGCGCGACCAAACGCGATCGGCCCGACTGTCATAGTCGCTCCTTCACGCGTGAACCGCGGCTCGTAGTCGCGTCACGGCGCCCGCGAGTCGCGCGTGAACTGAGGTCGACGGGCTTGTCGATTCCCGCGCGTATGCGCTTCTGCTTGCGCGTCGACTTCCGCCGCCGCGCTCGCCACACGACGTACGCGACCAGGACGAGGAGCACTGCAACCAACAGGTAGAGAAGAAGGCGGTGCGAGGCCGCGCCGACGCGGAACGCAACCGTTCGCTCGGTGGTCTGACGGCCTTCGAAGTTGATCCGGCCTTTCACGTCGTAGTGACCGCCGGCGTCGACGTTCACGAACGCATCAATTGTTTGTTGCTGCCCAGGGAGTGTGAGAATCGGCGTCGACGTGACCGACCGAACCGCTCGGCCGTTGCGTTCCAGAACGCCGACGAAGACCGCTTTGACCTCGATCTGGCCCGTGTTGCGGAACACCGCTTGTACGTCCGCAGCACCGTGCGATGCGACCTTGTTGGCCAGAACGAGACTCTCGAATCGACCGGCGCGTCGCAAACTTCCGTACGGGACGATCTCGAAGGGGACGTCGCGCGCGCCCAGCACCACGCCGTCGAAGGAGGCCGCGACGTGCGCGACGTACTTTCCGAGATCGGTCGAGCTGCGTGTGGGCCAGTCGGTTTCGATTGACGAGCGCCCGCCGGCAGCGACGGTTCGGTCGTGGAAGTTGAGGCTCGCGACGTTCTGACCGTCGTGCTCGATGGTGACGTCGAGATTTGGCGTCATGACGACGTTCCCGGTGTTCTCGACGATGTTGGTGATCCGCAGCGGATAACTGGGCTCGATCTTGCTCAGTGCTCGGGAGTCGTCGAGTTGGCCCTTCACGATCTGGGTGCCGGTCACGTGCACGGTGACGACGATGTCGGCACCGACCTGTACGCCCGATCGATTCCCGCTCGTCGGCGCGACTGTCTGCGAGACCACCCGGACTTTGCCCGTGTACGTGCCGTTCGCAGTCCGCCGCGGGACATTCAGTCGCACGACCAGCTGACCGCGGGGATCGGCGGTGACGAGCTGGCGCGCGACGGTCGGAGCATTCGGATCGAAGAAGCCGAGCCACGCCCCAACGCCGCCCATCGCGGCCACCGTGAAGACGAGGGGTGTACTCCCACTGGTGAGAACGCCGAGGGTTTGCTCGTATTGCCCGCCGCGCAGCGCGTTGTCGAACGTGAGCACGGTCGGATAGATGCCGACGTTCGGCGCCGCCGCGGGTTGTGCACGTCTTGTGGTCGCCGCGACCGCCGGAGTGGCCGCGACGGCGAGCGCGTACACAACGGCAACGAAGAGCGAACGAACAAACAAACAACGTGACAACCGTGCGTAAACCACTGGTGGTGTTTTAGGCAACCGCGCCACTAACCGCATCGCCAAAATTGATGAATTTGCGAGTTCTTTTGGCTACCGCGCGATGGGAGCCGGGTTCGATGCCCGGCTCCCATTTCTCGCCCTTCGGTGCGTCTGCGACGCTCGCGATGAGGAATCAGCTCGCGCCACGTACTCCACTGTTCGGCACGTACACGTGACCGTGGTCGGTTGGACAGAGGCTGACGGTCGGTGCGTGCGCGATGACCTGAACGGTGCCGGCGTATCCTCCGGCCGGCAACGTCGGCGGTGGATCCACCGAAAGGTCGAGCTTGCCGTCGTCGTTCGGACACAGCTGTCGCGGTCCGGCGTCGTCGAACTTCGCCAGCGTCCCTGCGTTGATCACCGCGATGTGTTGGATCGTTGCCGCCGAAATGCCGAACGACCCATCGAACGTCGTGATGATCTTGCCTCCTTGCACCGCGTGACCGTTCTGGTCAGTGAGCTGCACGAGGTTGCCGAAGAGCAGACCAATACCCATCGCCGAGTTGCCTTCGTTGAGCACCGTCGGCGAGGGGCTGTTGGGCGGGTTGAACGTCGTGTCACCGTTCACCGTCTTCGGAGCACCCGGAATGATCTGACCGAAGTTCACGCTCGAGAAGTCGAGCGCCATGTTGTAGAAGGGGATGATGTCGATGAAGTAGGTCTGCACGGTCTCGAGCCCACCGGTTGAAACTTCGTGGGTTTCGATCTTGTACTCGCCGTTTGGCTGATCCTTCGAGACGAGGAACGTGTTGTGGTACAGGGCCTTCACGCCCTCCTGGCACAACGCGACCATTCCGTTCGTCGAATCGTTCACCGCCGCGCTCGTGAGCTGACCGGTTGCAATTGCTTCCTGGAACATCGTCGTGTTGTCGCCCGGCTTCGCTGTCACCGGACCGTTGCAATCGGGTTTGCTGCTGTTCGCGTCGATGCGAACGCCGTGAACCTGCACCTTGAGGTTTCCGTCGGGGTGGAACACCTTCCAGTAGACGTCGGTGATCGCGTTGATCCCGGCCGGATGGTCGACGGCCGCCCACAACTCGATGCGACGTTGCGCCGGCTTGTCCTGCGTGTTGGGAAGCACCTGGATCATGTGGTGAACGTTGTTGGCCATCTGCGGCTTCGTACCGCCGGGGCCGAGGTCGCACGGTCCGCCGGGCGTCTTCACCGGGTCGTCATCCTGGCCGTACCAGAACGTGAGCGGCGGCGTGGGGTTCGGGGTGCCCGTGTTGTTCGTCTCCGACCCCCCGTTCGGGTTGAGATCAGGCAGTGCCCACGAGCACTCGATGTTGCCCGTCGTACCACTCCCGCTGACGGTCGCGCCCGTCCCTACTTGTTGCGTGCTGGTGCCGTTGTCGACGACTGCCGTTGCGACGCCGGTTGTACAGAGTGCGAGCGCTGTTGCGATCGCGCCCGCCGCAAGGAGCTTGGTCCTCAGGCGGCGTTCGGCATGAACTGTTCCTCTCACGTTGCCCTCCTGACGTGCACGGTTCGATGCTGGTCGCCACGAACGCAACCGCTGACGTTCCACCTGTGACAGATCGAACGTAAGAACGCGCGCCCTCCGCGACAATGAGTGTCCGCGCGAAATGAACCGCGACTGGTCAGGCGAACCGGTTGGTTCCTGACCCGAGATGGATCAGTGACGCCGCACGGTCCAGCCGGAACGAACCGCGAGGCTGACGGCGGCAACTTGCGAATGCACGTGAAGCTTCTCGAGGATCGAATGAATGTGGCTGCGCACGGTCGCAATGCTGATCGAAGAGTTCGACGCGATGTCGTCGGGAGACTGCCCGGCGACGAGTGCGGCCAGCACGTCCTCTTCTCGCCGGGTCAAGCGCGCAAACAGCGCGAGCAACGGTGCGTCGTGGGCGGTCTGTAGCGAGAGTTCCGCACGCAGGTCTTCACGCGCCCGCGCCAACGCATCAACGTCCTCGGCGACGACGAGATCGAGAACCTCGAGAATGTCTTCAAATCGGCACGACTTTCGCAACAGCGCGGTCGCTCCCGCCTCGATGCTTTGGCGCAAGAGGTGCGGGTCGTCGGCGCCGGTGAGCACGACGACATCGATTCCCTGTTCGCGCAGCGGCCCGATGAGCGGCGTCGTCGCTCCGTCCCGTCCGTCGAGGAGCAGGTCGAGCAAGACGACGTCGCAGTCGTGCTCCCGCGCCGAGCTGATGATCGCGTCGGATGAAAACGTTGCCGGCATCGCGATGTCGTAACCGTCTTCGGCGAGCCGGGCCGCGATGCTCTCGGCCAGCAGCACGTGATCCTCGACGATGAGGACTCGCGTCGGAGAGGTTTCGCGCCGGCCCGGCCGCGTGGTCACGGGGCCTGTGCCCTCTGCCCGTCGAACGGGTCGCACCGGTCGGCGCCACGATCTGCGCGCGTTGGAATGAGGGATTGCCGAAACTGCTGCACCGATGGCGTTGCGGACACGCCCACCTACCCGGACCCGCTCCGCCTGCGCACACTTAAGTACCGATCAGGAGTTGAAACAACTGTTCGTAGACAACGCGTTCAACAAAGAGCCTGCGCGCGAACGCTCTACGGCGCGCTCGGAGACGCTGGGCGCGTCGGCGTGCACGCGTTGAAGCGCGACGAAGCCTGTGAGTGCGCGCTCGCACTACATCGGGGTCGGCTCGCGCGTCGTTCGCGCATCGATCGACGCGTGTCGGTCCGACGCGCCGACGGCGCGCGTTCCGCGCCGGCGTCGGTGCGTGCGCGCGCCGAACGACAACCTGCCCCTTGACGGTTTACCGGGTATAGGTATACTGCGTATATGTCGGTGCGCGAAGGACTGTTGGCCCTGCTGGCGGAGGGTCCGCGCAACGGCCACCAGCTGAAACTCGAGTTCGAAGCCACGACGGGCGGCGTGTGGCCGTTGAACGTCGGCCAGGTGTACACGACCCTCGATCGGCTGGCGCGCGACGGCCTCGTCGCCCGCGCGCCGGCCAACGGCGACGGCGAAACCAACGGCAAACGCTACGAACTCACCGCCGCCGGGCGGGAGGAGCTGGCGGGCTGGTGGCGGCTCGTGCCGTCGGCCGATCCCCCGCCGCGCGACGAGTTGATGTTGAAGGTCTTGTTCGCGATGACACTCGGCGGATCGCATGCGCTGGCCGTCATCACCGAGCAGCGCACCGCGCTGCTGACGCTGTTACAAGCGCATCGACGCGCATCCCGTAACGACCCGCGCGACGACATCGCTTCCGCGATGGTTCGTGACGCGTTGATCGTGCGCGGTGAAGCCGACCTGCGCTGGCTCGATCTCTGTGAAGCGCGGCTCAGCGCGCCGAAGAAAGGACAGTCATGACG
This sequence comes from uncultured Actinomycetes bacterium, assembly GCA_963841195.1. Taxonomy (GTDB): domain Bacteria; phylum Actinomycetota; class Acidimicrobiia; order IMCC26256; family PALSA-610; genus CAWJBX01. Next base: position 89,136 of record CAWJBX010000017.1, read on the forward strand.
ACTGCGATGCTGGAATTCGACGACGTCGTGAAGAGCTATGGAAGCGGCGCCACTGAAGTACGCGCGCTCCGTGGAATCACGTTGTCGGTCGCGCCCGCTGAGTTCGTCGCCGTGATGGGCCCGAGCGGGTGCGGCAAGAGCACGTTGCTGCACCTTGCGGGCGCGCTCGAAACGCCGAGCGCCGGCACCGTGACCGTCGGGGGCCGCAAGCTCGCCACGCTCGACGTGGCCGGGCGCGGCGAACTCCGCCGCCGAGACGTCGGCTTCGTGTTCCAACGGCTCAACCTCATTCCGGCGCTGACGGCGATCGAAAACGTGATGCTGCCGCTTGAACTCGCGGGCGAGCCGGCGCGCAGCGCGCGCCCGCGCGCGGTTGAAGCGCTCGAGGCGATGGGCTTGCGCGAACAGCTCGACCGTTACCCCGACGACTTCTCGGGCGGCCAGCAGCAACGCATCGCGATTGCGCGTGCGGTCGTCGGTGACCGCCAACTCCTCCTCGCCGACGAACCGACGGGTTCACTCGATACCGCGAGCGGGGATGAGGTGATCGAACTCATCGCCGGCCTGCCCGCGCAGCGCGGCACGGCCGTCGTGCTCGTCACGCACGAACCGCGCTTCGCATCGTGGGCCGACCGCGTCATCTTCCTGCGCGACGGCCGCATCGTCGACGAGACGCCCGAGATCGCGGCGGCAGCACGATGACTACCACGACACTTCCTCCGGAAACCGCGCGGCCCGCGATCACGCCGGCCGCTCGCGACCCCACGCGGCTGGCGCGTTTCGACGCGGCTCGCGCGTCGCGAAGTGCGACGGCGTTGGGGTCGCACCTTGCTCGTGATGGTGCTCGTGCTGGTACCCGTCTTCGGCATGACGGTCATCACCACGCTCGTCCGCACCGCGCACGACAGTCCCGCGCGCGTCTTCGCCAACGAGTTCGGGAGCGCGAACCTCGTTGCCGTCGGGAGTGCGCCGCCACCGGCGGGCGGATGGCCCGCGGGCACGCAGGTCGTACAGGGCAAGCAGGTCGCCGACATCGGACTTGTCGCCGCGAACGGTGTCGCACGCCTCGCAAACGTCACTGATTTCGATCTCAACAATCCCGTCACCAAGGGCGCGGTGTTATTGCGGCAAGGCCGATACCCGACGGCCGCCGGCGAAGCGCTGATTTCGCCGAAGATCGCGCAGGCATTTGGCGTTGGTGTCGGTGACACGTTGAAGCTCGCAGAACCCGCATGGAGCGAACACATCGTCGGCATCGGTCAACTGGCGACGAACTGGAACGACGGACTGCTTGCGGTACGCGGGAACGAACTCGACTCGTCGCGGTTCCGGTCGGGCCTCGACCAAGTGCAGAACATCACGCTCGTGCAAATTCCGGGGAACCCGTCGCAGGAAAGTTTGCAGCAGTACAGCCCCACCTACTTCAGCTCCGACTACGAGTCGGGCAACAACATCACGAAGACAGTCAACTGGACGTTGGTGGCCGGCATGATTGCGCTGGCGATCTCGGGCGTCGTGATTTCGGGCGCCTTCGCGGTTGGTGCGCGCCGACAACTCGTCACCCTCGGACAACTCTCCGCGAACGGCGCCAGCGAAGGCCTGCTGAAACGGATGCTGTCGTTGCAAGGCGCTTTTTGTGGCGTGTTCGGCACCGGTGTCGGCATCTTGGCGGGCGTCATCACGCTCTCGCTGATGCACGGCCAGTTCGACGACTGGATCCATCGCGACATCGGGCCGTACGTGTGGTCGGGACGTGACCTCGTTGCGATCGCGGTGATCGGCGTCGTCGCCGCAACCCTCGCTGCGTACTTCCCTGCCCGCACCGCGGCACGCGTACCGGTCTTGAGCGCGCTCAACGGACGGCGGCCGCTCGGTTCACTCCCCCGCTCGATCGTTCCGATCGGCATCGCGTTGTTCGGCGGCGGTGTCGTGATCCTGGCGCTGGTCGCGGCCGCGTCGCGCAATGGCGGCGGCAACTCGTTGGCCGCCGCCGCGGTATTGGGCGCATTGCTCGTGCTCGCGGGCACGTGTTGTGTGAGCCCCGTTGCGGTCGCGTCGCTCGCACACTTGGGCCGGCACCTCCGCGGCGCGGGACGGGTCGCAGTACGCAGCATCGTGCGCAGTCGCGCTCGCAGCGCTGCCGTCGTAATGGCGCTTGCCGCGATCAATGGCGGCGCGATCGCGATCGGCACCGCGTTTGCGAGTCGCTCGAAGCCGATCGGCGTGACCGCCGCGCTGATGCCCGACAACGCGTTGATCCTCGTGCGGCACACCACCGACTTCTTGGGTGACGGCTCCCAAACCGCGCCCACGCCCACCTTCTTGCCGATCGACGCGTCGGTTGAACACTCGATCAAGACGATCCTCCCGAACGCCACGTGGACGGATCGGCGCGCGGTCATCGGAACGGTTGCGGAGAAAGTCGCCGCGAACGCACCGGGCAACGGACCCGACGGCGGAGGACTCGACGGTGGCGGCAAGCGCGTATTCATCGCAACCGGCCCCGAACCCGACAGCATCGTCGTCGCCGACCCGGCCCTCCTCTCGATCATGGGGCTCTCGAGTTCCGATCTCGCCACGCTGAATCGTGTTGGTGCGATGGTGTTCCAGCAATCCGGTTCCAACGACCACTCGCCTGCGTCGATCATCGTCGGCGAGGGAACCACGGCCAAGACGATTCCCGCGGCGCGGCCGGCTCACAACCTCCGTGCAAACGCGGGTATCTCGGCACTGATCACGCCGGCGAAAGCGCAAGAACTGAACGCGCCAATCGTCACGGCCGGCCAGATCGTGACGAACCCGACCGCCTTCAACGAGTCGCAACGAGCGTCGATCGACGCGCTCCAACCGTCGATCATTTTCGGCGGCTCCACTGATCCCAGCGCGCCGCCGAGCGACATCACCGACCTCGTCTGGTCGGGTCCGCGCTCGACTGCGATTTCGGCTGACACGGTGGAGCAGATCATTCTGGCAATCGTCGTGGTGATCGCGTTGCTCATCCTCGCGATGTCGCTTGCGCTGTCGGCGGCCGAAACCCGTGACGAACGCGACGTGCTCGTTTCGCTGGGCGCGCCACCGCGCACCATGCGGGGCGTGGCTGCATGGAAAGCGGCAACGTTGTCGTTCACCGCGGCCGCACTCGCGGTACCAACGGGCTTCATTCCGGTGGCGGTTGCGTTTCACGCGTCCGTGCGCACGGGCGACTCGGCGCACCTCGCGTTCCCGACGGCGACGGTCATCGAGTTGTTGCTGATCGCGCCGCTGATCGCGGCGTTCGTCGCCTACATCGGTAGCGGCATTGCGCAACGCGTGCGACCCACGCAGATGTCGACGTTCGCGACCGACTGACCCCGGGCCGCCCGTCGTTCAAGACCTGTCGGAAAGCAGCGCAATCGACGGCGGGAGTTGCCGCCGATCCCCGGTGGCGTACGAGTGCGCGATGTTGGCCCGCCGTTCGTCACCGGCGTTCGTCCAGGCGGATTCACAGGCAAGCCACTCGCGCTCGGCCCGGCCGCGCACGCGTTGGGTGCGTGCCGCGTCTTGGCCAAGGCGCGTTGCTCGCATCACTTCCCGGACTCGCGCTGACGCGTATGGAGTGTCGGGTGCGAGCACGATGTCTGCGATGATCGCATCGGGTTGGCGCGGGACAACTGCCGTTGCAACGCCGCTGTCGAACTGCGTGCTCTGAAACGGCACCACCGCAAGCGGCGTGCGGTCGGCGCGAAAGGCGCGCAGATAGACAGTGCGGCCCCGCAGACCACCCGCGCCAACTTCGAGGACACCGTCCGCGAGATGCGCGTGAAGCGGCACGAGATCCGCTTCGGGATCGATGGCAACCACGACGTCGAAGCGCGGGCCTGCGGGTTCGCGCTGGGTCCGGCGCGCACCCGCGGCGCGCGGTGCAGCCGCGGCGGCCGGCGCGGGCGCTGATGCCGCCATTGCGGGCGCGGCGTCGGCGTCGCCGGGGGAGAAACCGGCGAACGACTCATCACGCCTCAGCACTTCGGCAAAACGACGGCTCACGTCGTCGTCGAGGTCACGCGTGTACTCGGACGCTCGTCGCACCGCGTCGGCCAGTTTTGGCGAAAGCGGGCTGTTGCCGTCGAGCGCGTCGGCGGCTTGCCGCCAGAACGCGAGCGGCCGCAACGGGATTCCGAGCGTGGGATCGGCGACGAAGAGTTCGTTCGCCGCCTCCAACGCCGCGATCCCCCGCACCCGTTCGCTTCGCCGCGGCATCGTGTGTTCGGCGAGCGCGAGGGCGAGTTGCGCATACAGACTCGACCCCGACCCGGCACGATTTCGATACGTCGAGAGTTCGTCGCCGGTCCAGATGATGCGCGGTTCCGGGTCGGTCACTCGCAAACGCGCCGCAAGATCGGGTACGCCAGTGACCCCGGCAAGCGCGACCGCAACATCGTCGCGTTCGGGCGCCTCGACCTCGATGTGCGACACCACGCTCGGGTTCGCAGTATCGAAGTCGACAGTCACGCGCCCGCCCGCCAACGCCAACGAGGCAGTTCCGGCGGGGCCGGACAGAAAGCCGACCACTGCGTACGAGCCGAGATCCGGGTCGTACCGACCGACCAGCTGCTGGCCGTTGGGCGACTCGTTCACGGCGCGACCGCCGCGCGCAGCCGGCCGGCAACCTCGGCGATCGCGCGTGCACGCCGTTTGCGGATCGCGTCGGTGTCGTCGCCGTCGGTTGCAAAACATTGGCGTTGACCGGCAAGCCACAACGCGCACCAATACCAACCGTGTTCGGCGGCGCCGGCTTTCGGCTGCGGTCCGATCGGACGGCGCGGGCCGCCGTCGCTCGCGAGCGTCGCAACGGTGAGCGCGGCCGATGCGCTCCACGGTGCGGCGGGGTCAAGCCGGGCAAACACCCGGCGGCGCGTGGCATCGATCGCGGCATCGGCGACAACAATCGTCTCGGGATCCGCGGGGTCGATCGGTTCCGCGTCGACGGCGTCGGTTCGGCGCGAACCGCGCAACAGGTCGATCACGATGTTGTGCAGCGCGCGGCGCGCATAGGCGGCCATGGTCTTTCCTTCTTCGAGCGGGATCGGTCCCTTGCGCGCGATCACACGCGCGACCGCGAGGTACGTGTCCTGGCACACGTCGTCGACCAAATCGGGCAGACCGCGGGCGCGCAACTCGGAAGCCGCTGCAGCGCGCGCGTCGGCCGACGTGGTCCATGCGGCCAACGCCGCGAGCTGCTCCGTTTCACTCTGCTGCACGGTGGTGAGCGTAGGGCTCAGTCCCGCTGCTCTTCCGCGGGCTTGTGCCCTTCGAAGAAATCGGCCGCCGCGTACGGCTCGCCGAGCCGGACCTTCGCCCGTCGCATCACGGCTGCGTCGCTCAACGATGTGAATGCCACGCGCGCGCCCGCGGGGGTCGGCGCCCACGCTTGTACCGAACGGTGGTCGTACCCGATGCCACCCGCTTCCGAGTACGCGTCGAGTCCGGCCGAGAGAAACACGAACGTCCAGCCGCGCGCTTCGCGCTCCTCGACCATGCGTTTGATCGTCGAGCGGGAAAACTCGCGCGACGAGTTCTCTTCGCCGTCGGTGATCGTCACGAAGATGATCTGCTCGGGCGCGCGCCCTTCGGCGCCAGACAACGCGGCGTGCTGATCGGCCTTCGCGATCAGGCGCCCCGTCGCGTCGAGCAAGGGCGTGCCGCCGCGCGGAACGAACGACTGCTCGGTGAGCGGGCGAGCTGCGGCGATCGGCACGTCGGCATAGACGATTTCGGCCGCGTCGACGGTGTCGAACTGCATGAGCGTGAGCCGGGCGTCGTCGCCGTCAGCTTGTTGGGCGGCGAGGAAGGCATTGAAGCCGCCGATCACGTCGGGCCGGATTGCTTCCATCGATCCCGAACGGTCGAGCAGCACGTAAATGTGGGTGTTCGGTGTGGTGTTCATGCCCCTTCAACGAGGCGGCATCACCGTTGTGACAAGGTTTCTTGGATCGCGCGCCTCGCGGCGCCGACGTAGCCGCCGCCGAACTTGATCGCATGCACGACGAGCGGCGCGATTTGGTGCAACGGCACCCGTTGGCGCCAACCGTCGGTCAGCGGGAACGCGTCGGCGTAGGCGGCGAAGCACGCGTCGCCGAATCCGCCGAACAAACGCATCATCGCGAGATCGAACTCGCGGTGGCCGCCGTGCGCGGCCGGGTCGATCAGCCAGCTCTCGCCGCGTGCACCGACCAGGCGGTTGCCGGCCCACAAGTCACCGTGCAGTCGTGCGGGCGGGTCGCCCGCGATCACGAATTCGTCGAGCCGGCCGGCCAATTGTTCCATCGTGGCGATCACGTCGTCCGGCAGCGCGCGTGCGTCGTGCGCAAGCTTCGCGAGCGGCAGCAGGCGATCCTGCGCGTAGAACTCGGGCCAGGTCGCGAACGGCTCGTTCGGGAGGCCCCGACTCCCGGTTGTGCGTCGATCCTCGCGGCCGAAGCTGGGCGCGCCGGCACGATGCAATGCCGCGAGCGCGTGTCCCAAGTCGGCTTCGGTCGAACGCGTCGCGTTTCCTTCGTCGACCCATTCGAGCACGAGCCGGTTCGGCGCGTCGTCCGACACTGCGAGCACTTCGGGTACCGCGACTGCGCGCGCGTCGCGCAACCACGTCAGGCCGGCTGCCTCGGTCGAAAAGAAATGCGGAGGCGCCTGGGGATGCGTCTTGGCAAACACGCGACGCCCATCATCGAGATCGACGGCAAACGACTGCGCGACGTCACCGCCATGCACGCGCGCGGCGCGCGTGATCGCGGAGCCGAGATCGCGTTCGATCGCGGCGCGCAGTTGTTCGTCCACTACTTGGTGAGCTCGGTCATGGCCGCTCGATCGAACGTGAGCACACCGTTCTCGGCGCGCGTCCCGTGCGCGCAGATTTCGTCTTCGTGACCGGGTGGGCTGAGTTTCTGCATCGGCGAACCGTCGAACGGCAACTCCCACAAGCGCCACGCTCCGTCGCGATCGGAGTGCACGATGAGCCGATCGCCGCTTGGATCGGGCCACGGTCCGTGCGTGTTGCCGCGGTCGTCGTTTTCGAACGGCGTGAATGCGCCCGTGGCAAGAGAAACCGTGCCCGCCTGGCGCCGTTCGCGTGTAATGCGGAACGTGTAGAGCACCGTGCCGTCGCGGGACCACGCCGGTCGGTACAACGTTGTTGTTCCGTCGCTCAGCAAGCGCGGCGCCTCGTTGCCGTTGGCCGCCACCAACCACAGCCCGCGCCCACGGTCAGACACGAACGCAATCGTCGAACCATCAGGGCTCAGCGCCGGACGTTGATCGACCCACTGCCCGTCGGTGACCTGCTGCATGTCGGAACCGTCGGGTGCCATCGTGAAGATGTTCCAATGACCGGCGGGCGGCGTCCCCGACGTCGCTTCGTCGCGCATCGTTCCGCGCGCGTCGGAACTCGACGCGAACGCGATGCGATCTCCGCCGAGACCGAACGTGCCGTGACGTGCGCCGGAATCGGCCGTCGTGATCGGAACCGGCGCGGACCGGTCCGTCGGCGACAGCCACAGCCGAGGCCGCGCGTCGGGTATCCCACCCCAGAACACGACGTTCTCGCCCCGCGGATGAATGCACGCCTGCATGTACGCGCCATCGCCCGGCGAGATCCGGATCGTCTTCCCGTCGGGCCACCAGGCCCAGATGTCGGTGCGCATAGTCGCGATTCTGACCCAACGGTCATAGCTTGGTGGGAGTGAACTCTCGGTACGTCGAGTACGCGCCCACTGCCGGCCCGGCCACGCGGCACCTCGCGTGCACATGGGTGGGCGAAACCGGCGACGACGGCGGCTATACCGATCGCGTTTTGCCGGATGCGTGCATCGACGTGATCTGGGACGGCGCGCGCCTCTTCGTCGCCGGCCCCGACACCGGTCCGGTCGTCAGCCGGTCCGCAGCGGGCACCGTCATGGTCGGCTTGCGGTTCCGGCCCGGCCGCGGCCCCGACTTCCTCGGCGTGCCCGCGAACGACATCCTCGATCAGCGGGTCGATGTCGCGAGTCTTTGGGGCGAACGCACGGCCGCGCGCTTGCGGAACGACGTCGCCGGCCGCGCACAGGCCGAAGTTCGACGCGTGTTGGAACAGCGCGTCGCCGCGGCCGCGCCGACGAACGACGAGACGCGCCTCAGCGTCGGCGTCATGGCGTTGGCTGAACACAGCGACGTCAACGCGCTCGCCGACGAACTCGGCGTCACGACGCGGACGTTGCATCGCCGGTGCGTGCACGACTTCGGTTACGGCGCCAAGACGCTGCAACAGGTGCTGCGCTTCCGCCGCTTTCTTGCCGAGGCCGAGCGCGACCGGGCCGCAACGCTCGGCATGCTCGCGGCCGCGGCCGGGTACGCCGACCAGTCCCACCTCGTGCGCGACTGCCGCCGGCTGGCCGGTCTCACCCCGAGCGAGCTGCTCGTGAGCCGGCGTGTCCGATCTGTTCAAGACGACGGTCCGGTCGAGCGAGCAAGCTGAGCACGACCCGCCCGCATCAGGAGGTACGTCGTGAAGGTTTTGTTCGCATCCGGTTTCGCGCCCATCGTCCGCGACCGCGACGCGAGTCTGCGGTTTTACGAGAAGGCACTGGGTCTCCCGCTCGAACGCGATGACGAATACGACTACGTGTCGACGGGAAACCTCGAAGGCCTGAAGCACTTCGGCGTGTGGCCGCTCTCGGAAGCCGCCGAACTCTGCTTCGGCACGAAGGAGTGGCCGGCCGACATTCCCGAGCCGCAAGGAACCTTGGAGTTCGACGTCGACAACGTCGACGAAGCGGCCGCCGAACTCAAAGCCGCGGGCTACACGTTGCTCCACGAACCGATGACCACGCCGTGGGGCCAACGCATCGTGCACGTGCTGTCGCCGGAAAACTTGTTGATTGGTTTGTCGTACACACCGGCGATGCGCGACAGCGACGCATAAACCGGATGAGGGAGACGGCGCCCGGACGCGCCGCCTCCCTCGCGTGTTCGCAGTATTCGCAGTTATCGCATTGGCGCGAACGCCGAGCGCATCTCTTGCGCGAAGAGTTCCGGCTCTTCCCACGCTGCGAAGTGACCGCCGCGCGGCGCCTCGTTGAAGTACACGAGGTTCGGGTACACCTCTTTGACCCACTTCTTCGGCGCTTGGAAGATCTCGCCCGGGAAGACGGTGAACGCAGCCGGCAGCTTGAGCTTCGGCGGCTTCTTGCCCGACGTTGCTTGCGCGGCGATCGCGCGTCCGTTCTCCCAATACGCACGCGCCGACGATGTCGCGGTGTCGGTGAGCCAATACAGCGACATGTTGTCGACGACGTGGTCGCGCGTCAGGCCGCCCGACGCTGCGCCACCGAGCAACGCCTTCGAGATCTTCTCGTAGCTGTCGGTGTCGTGGTCGAGCATCCAAGCCGCGAGGCCGATCGGCGTGTCGGTCAACGCTTGGCCGATCGTCTGCGGGTGTTCGGGCATCTCGACGATGTAGCCCCGCTTCGTCAGCGCGCGGAACGCATTGAGCGCGGTCGGCTCTTGCTTCTCGGCGTGTTCGCCGAGCAGCGCGACACCAACCTTCTTCACGAGACCCAACGACGGGATCTCGCCGCCGAAGACGCCCGCGAGCACTTCGGGCGGGAGCGACGCCAGGAAGTTCGTGTGGAAACCGACGAGGCCGTCGACGCCTTGGTGTGCCATCGCGTCGGTGATGCCGGCGCCCGCGTCGCCGCCTTGCGCGACGTATTTGTCGTAACCGAGCCGCTTCATCAGCACTGCCCACGCCCGGCCGGTGCGCGCCGGGTCCCAGCCCAACTCGGTTGGGATGTCGGAGAACCCGAAGCCGGGGATCGACGGAATGACGAGGTGGAACGCGTCTTCGGCCTTGCCGCCGTGCGCGGTCGGGTCGGTCAAGGGTTCGATGATGCCGAGCATTTCGATGACGGAGCCGGGCCAACCGTGCGTGATGATCAGCGGCAACGCGTTCTCGTGCTTCGACTTCACGTGAATGAAGTGGATGCCGAGTCCGTCGATCGTGGTCTTGTACTGCGGCAGCGCGTTGAGTTCTTTCTCGGCCTGGCGCCAGTCGTGCTCTTCGACCCAGTACTTCGCCAGGGCTTGGAGCGTCGCGAGCTGCACCCCTTGGGCGTAGTCGTTGACGAGCTCTTTCTGCGCCCAACGGGTCTGCGTGATCCGACGTTGCATGTCGGCGATGGCGTCGTCGGGAATCTCGATGTGGAATTCCGTGACTGGGGCGTCGGGCTGCGCTGTGGTCATGGTCATGGTCCTGCTCTCCTCATGCTCGATCTGCATCGCTGATCATGCGGAGGGCGAAACGCGTTGGAATCACGCGTTCCCGTACTTCTGGATTCAGTTGGGAACGGGTATGAGCGCCTTTCGGCGCGGCAAGATCAACACCGCGCCGGCGAGGAAGCAGAGCGCACCGAGGAGCGTTCCGAGGTCGGCCTTCTGGGCGTTCACCAACGTGTCGGAGTCGACGATGGTGTAACTGGCGATCGCGGAGATGCCGAACGCGATCGAGCCGACCATGTTGAGCCACGCCGCCCACCAATCAGCGTCACGAGGCACGCTTCGTGACGCTCGGCGAACCGCAACACACGCGATCACACTCGAGATGAGGAACGCGGTCGATCCCCACGCGTCGGGCCGCCACACATGTTGGTTGGCCTGCGCGGCCGTGTAGCCGGAGTGCAGCGCTTGGAACGTGGACTTGTTGAAGAAGAGCGTTCCGATGAACTGCACGAAGCCGGCCCACCAGTCGAACCGTGTCTTCGATTGCTGAAACTGAAAGCCGGCGGCCGACGTGAAGAACAGCGAACCGATGAAGAACGTCAGGTTCGTAGGCGTCCCACCGACCCACGACGCGTACGGCGGGAACGCGCCGAGGGCGAAACACGCCGAGCCGACGATGAAGAGCATCCCGATCCACCACAGCGGCTTGCGCGGCGCCCACCATCTGATCGGATTGCTCATCCCGAGAGTCTGCCTCTACGGGATGTGCAAACCGCTGATCGCGCGGGCAACAACCAGCCGCTGGATCTCAGACGTGCCTTCGAAGATCGTGTAGATCTTCGAGTCGCGGTGCCACTGCTCGACGGGGTGCTCACGCACGTAGCCCGCACCGCCGAGCACCTGGATCGCGTCTTCGGTCGCCTTCACCGCGACTTCGCCCGCGTACAGCTTCGACATCGAGCCTTCGCCGGCCGTGAACTGCTTGCCGCTCGAAGCCATCCAGCACGCGCGCCACACGAGCAAACGAGCGGCGTCGATCTTCATTTTCATGTCGGCGAGCATGAACGCGATCGCCTGGTTCATGATGATCGGCTTACCGAACGCTTCGCGTTCCTTCGCGTACTGCAACGCGTATTCGTACGCGGCGCGCGCGATACCGAGCGCCTGCGCGCCGACAAGCGGACGCGATGCTTCGAACGTGCTCAGCGCGGCCTGCGAACGCGAGCTCTGGCCTTCGCGTGCGCGGGCCAAACGGGCGTCCAGCTTTTCCTTGCCGCCGAGGAGGCAGTGGCCCGGAACGCGCACGTCCTCCAGCACGACTTCGGCAGTGTGCGACGCGCGGATGCCCATCTTCTTGAACTTTTGGCCCATGCTGAGACCAGGCGTACCGGGCGGAACGATGAACGACGCTTGCCCGCGGCCCTTGAGGTCGGGGTCGACCGACGCAACGACAACGTGAATCGTCGGCACCTTCGTGATGCCACCGTTGGTGATCCACGTCTTGGTGCCGTTCAACACCCATTCGTCTTTGGCTTCGTCGTAGACCGCGCGCGTGCGCAACGAAGAAACGTCGGAGCCGGCATCGGGTTCGCTCACCGCGAATGCAGCCATGTGAATGTCGTCGGCGGTCCCGAAACACTGCGGCACCCACTCGGCAATCTGTTCCGGCGTGCCGTTGCCGACGATGCCGGAAACGCCGAGCGTCGTCCCGAGGATCGCGAGCGTGATGCCCGCGTCGCCCCAACAGAGCTCTTCGGAGATGATCGGGAACGTGAGGCCGGTCTTGTCACCGAACGCGTTGGCGATGAAGTCCCAGGAGTACAGCCCGATCTTGGCGGCCTCTTCGATGATCGGCCACGGCGTCTCTTCCCGTTCGTCCCACTCCGGACCGGCCGGGCGGATCACATCCCTCGCGAAGTCGTGGACCCACTGCTGAAGTTGCAGCTGGTCTTCGTTCAGATCGAGCGAGAAGTCGGCCATCGCACGAACCTTTCGTTTCTCTTCTTGCAACCGTACCCGGAAGTTACCGGTCAGTAACGCTGACTGTATCAGCAGGGCGCCACAACCCGCTCGACCCGGCGATTGCTAGCGTCCCCGCCCCGTGGATGGCTTCGGAGGACACGCCGCGATCGTCGGTATCGGCGAGACCGATTATGTGCGCGGCGCGCCGTTTACACCGGTCGAACTCATGTTGCAGGCGGCATCGACGGCGATTGCCGACGCGGGTCTGACCATCGCCGACATCGACGGCATCATCCCGCCGCCCGGCTTCACGTCGAGCGAAGAACTCGCCGCGAACCTCGGCATCGAAAACCTGAACCTCGCGACGACCGTGCACATGGGTGGCGCGTCGTCGGTCGCGTCGTTACAGCACGCGGCGATGGCTGTCGCGTCGGGGGTGGCGCGCCATGTGCTCGTCGTCGTCGGTTGGAACGGGTACTCCGCGTTTCGCCCGCGTGAGGGCGTGCCGCGGCCGCGGCGCGGACTCGACGGTTCCGCGCTCGCCGACGTGTTGCTCGACTACTACTTGCCGTACGGCGCCCGTTCGGCCGCGCAGTTCTACGGATGGATCGCAACGCGCCACAAGCAGTTGTACGGCACGCTCGACACCGACACCGGCGAAATCGCGCTCGCGTTTCGAGCGCACGCGCAGTTGAACGACCGAGCGTTGATGCGCGGCACGACGCTGACGATGGACGAATACCTGACCGCGCGCTGGGTGTCGGAGCCGTTCCGCTTGTACGACTGCTGTTTGGAGACCGACTGCGCGTGCGCGGTCATCGTCAGCAGTGTTGAACGGGCGCGCGACCTCGCGCATCCGCCCGTTGTCGTTTTGGCGGGCGCGGAAGGCCATCCCTATCCCGCCGACGACATCGCCAACCGCCCCGACATCTTCCGCATCGGTCTGACCGATGCTGCCCCGCGCGCGTTTGCGTCAGCTGGTGTCGGTCCGGGCGACATGGATTTCATGGAGATCTACGACTGCTTCACGTATGTCGTGCTGTTGCAGCTCGAAGCACTCGGGTTGTGCGAACGGGGCGAAGGCGGCGCGTTCGTGCGCGACGGCGCGCTGCGGCTCGACGGCGGCACTCTGCCGACGAACACGCACGGCGGGTTGCTGTCGCAAGGTCACATGTGGGGCATGAATCACGTCGTCGAAGCCGTCCGCCAAGTGCGCGGTGACGCCGGGGCCGCGCAGGTTGCGGGCGCCGAGATCGGGTGCGTGACCGGCTGGGGCGACTTCGGCGACGGTTCGATCACGATTCTGGGGCGGGACCGATGAGCGCGCGCATGGTGCCGGCGCCCGTCGGTCCGAGCGCGGAGTTCTATGAGTGGCTGGCACGCGGCGAGTTGCGGCTACAGCGCTGTTCTTCGTGCGCTGCGTGGCAGCACCCGCCGCGTTACCGGTGCGCGGCTTGTGGTTCGGATGCGTGGTCGTTCGAGCCTGCGAGCGGGCGGGGCGAGGTGTTCTCATGGACGATCACGCACCGGGCCGTCGACCCCGCGTTCGAGCCGCCCTACGCGATCGTGATCGTCGAGCTCGAAGAAGGGCCTCGCCTCGTCGGCAACCCGAAGGGGATCGAACCGGACGAACTGGCCTTGGGCATGCCGGTGGTCGTCGATATCGAACCGGTTTCCGACACCGTCGGGCTCATTTGGTTCAGGCCCGCGTAGCCGGCGCCGATCAGGATCCGATCGACCCGGAAGGATTCGGGTCGAGACTTCGCTCAAGGATGAGGTGGCCATGGACGGCCGTCACGCGCGACGCGTTTTGGGTGTTGCATCGGATGCGACCGCCGACGATGTTCGGCGCGCCTATCGAGCGCGGCTGCACGCCACGCATCCGGATCACGGCGGCAGCGCGGAGTCGTTCGCCGAGGTGCGCACCGCGTTCGCGTTGTTGCGTGACGCCGAGCCGAAGCGGCGTTTCGGCGCGTTGCCGTTGTTCGGCCGGCCCGCGCCGCGCGTCGACGTCTACGACTCGGCCCGCCCGGCACCCCGGCGTGACTTCGCCGACGTCTTGCGCGCCGCCTCAGCGCGCATCAACTAGATACGGACGTTCGAAGCGCGCGAACAACGCCGTCGCCTGGAGCAACTCGTCCGACGCTTGGTGCGCGGCGACGAAATAGGCACGCTGACGGCGTCCGGTCCACTGGTACGGACGCGACGCGACCGGGCGGAGTGACAGTTCGGATGCGTTTTCCGACCACATACCGAACTCGACTTCGACGCGCGCGACCTTGCCACCGCGCGGGTTCGAAAGACGGCCGCGCGCCCGCCAGCAGTGCCGGGGCCACGACGACACGAAGCCGAAAGGCTCGTCGAAGGTAAGCGTCGATGCGTCCAACAGATCCGCGTCACGATTCGTGCACGCGAACCCGAGCGCTTGTTCGACGGTGGCCAAGGGGACGTTGATGCGGCGTTGCAAGACGAAGGAGGGGCGCAGGTGCTGCATGCGTTTCAGTGTGCCCACCAGGTGTTACAACCGATCGACTCGCTCTTTACGGCTGTGCGAACGCTCTCGATAGGGTCCGTAACGTGGAGCCCTGGGAAGTGCAAGCGCGGGAATCGATTCGCCAGACGATCGCGTCGTACACCTACTTCGCGGACCGTGGTCGGTTCGAGGAAGTCACCGAGTGCTTCCACCCCGACGGCACGTTGCGCGTCGAAGGCATCGGTGGCGCGACGTCGACCGGCCGGGCTGCAGTGCTCGCGTTCTTTTCGGGTGTGCACACCGACGTGGAAACGTCACAGCCGCCCGGTCGGATGCAGCATCACGTGGCATCGACCTGGATCGAGGTCGCGTCGGATCACGAGGCGCGCGCGTCGTCGTACTTCACGGTGATGACGGGCGCGGGCGTCGACCACTGGGGCACCTATCGCGACGAGTTCGTTCCGCACGACGGCCGCTGGCTGTTCAAACTCCGGACGGTCCGCACCGACGGCGTCACCCCTGGCGGCTGGGCCGACAGCCGACGAAAGTGACCCATCTGATGGCGCAAATTTTCCCGCATAGCGGGAATTTCTGCGCCATGTGATGGAACGGTTTTCGTCACTCGTCGAGGGGTGGGCAGGTGCAGAAGACGTTGCGGTCGCCGTAGGCACCGTCGATGCGCGAGACGGGCGGCCAGTACTTCGTCGTCCGCAACCCCGGCACCGGGAACGCAGCCTGTTCACGCGTGTACGCGTGCGCCCACGCGTCGGACACGACATCGTCGGCCGGGTGCGGCGCACGCGCGAGCGGATTGTCGTCGGCGGGCCACTCCCCTGCACCGACGCGATCGATCTCGGCGCGGATCGCGACCATTGCGTCGACGAACCGGTCGAGTTCGGCGCGGTCCTCCGACTCCGTCGGCTCGATCATCAACGTTCCCGCCACCGGGAACGACATCGTCGGCGCGTGGAAGCCGTAGTCGATCAACCGCTTCGCAACGTCGTCGACTGAAACGCCCGTGTCGCGCGTGATCCCGCGCACGTCGATGATGCATTCGTGCGCAACGAGTCCGTTGTGCCCGGTGTACAGAACCGGATAATGCGCGCCGAGCCGCGCCGCGAGATAGTTCGCATTCAAGATCGCAACGTCGGTCGCGCGCCGAAGACCGTCGTCGCCCATCATCGTGATGTACATCCACGAGATCGGGAGAATGCCGGCCGATCCCCACGGCGCCGCGCTGATCGCGCCGACACCCGTTGCCGGACCGGCCTCGGGACGCAACGGATGGTTCGGCAAGAACGGCGCAAGGTGGGCGCGCACACCGATCGGCCCGACCCCCGGACCACCCCCGCCGTGCGGGATGCAGAACGTCTTGTGCAGGTTCAGGTGCGAAACGTCGGCGCCGAAATGACCGGGCCGCGCCACGCCCACCAACGCGTTCAAGTTGGCGCCGTCGAGATAGACCTGGCCGCCGTGGTCGTGCACGACCGCGCAGATCTCGCGGATCTGCTCCTCGTACACGCCGTGTGTCGACGGATACGTCACCATCAACGCACTGAGTTCGTCGGCGTGCTCGACGGCCTTGCGCTTCAAATCGTCGAGATCGACGTTGCCGTGCTCGTCGCACGCAACGACCACCACCGTCATCCCGGCCATCGCCGCCGACGCCGCGTTCGTGCCGTGCGCCGAAGCGGGAATCAAACAGATGTTGCGGCCGTCCTGGCCGAGCGACCGGTGGTACGCGCGGATTGCCAGCAGGCCCGCGTACTCGCCCTGCGAACCGGCATTGGGTTGCAACGACACCGCGTCGTACCCAGTGATGTCCGCGAGCCAGCGCTCGAGATCGTCGAACAACTGCACGTAGCCGCGCGCTTGCTCCAACGGCGCGAACGGATGGATGCGACCGAACTCGGGCCAGGTGACCGGTTCCATTTCGGCCGTGGCGTTGAGCTTCATCGTGCACGAACCGAGGGGGATCATCGTGCGGTCGAGCGCGAGGTCGCGGTCGGCGAGCCGGCGCAAGTAACGCAGCATTTGGTGCTCGGACCGGTACGACGAGAACACCGGGTGCGTGAGGAATTCAGACGTGCGGTGGAGTTCGTCGGGGAGCACGCCTTCTTCGGCTGCGCCCCCCGCAACGAGCGCAACGCCGAACACTGCGCACACGTCGGCGACGATCGCGTCGGTCGTGGTCTCGTCGAGCGCGATGCCGAGCGTGTCGGCGTCGACTGCGCGCAAGTTGATGCGCCGGGCCCGGGCCGCGGCCGCGAGCTCCTCGGCGCGACCGGGCACGCGGACGGTCAACGTGTCGAAGAACGCGTCGTGCACGACGTCGACACCCGCGGCGCGCAACGAACGCGCCAGCGTCTGCGCACGCGTGTGTACCTGTCGGGCAATCGCGCGCAAGCCCTCGGCGCCGTGATACGTCGCGTACAAGCCCGCGATCACCGCGAGCAGCACTTGGGCGGTGCAGATGTTGCTCGTCGCCTTCTCACGCCGGATGTGTTGTTCGCGCGTCTGCAACGTCAACCGGTACGCGCGCCGGCCGTGCGCGTCGACTGACACGCCGACCAAGCGGCCCGGCAACGTGCGCTGATACTGCGCGCGCGTCGCGATGTAACCGGCGTGCGGGCCGCCGAAACCGAGCGGGACGCCGAAGCGTTGCGTCGTGCCGACGACCACATCGGCACCGGCATCGCCGGGCGGCATAAGCAGCACGCACGCGAGAAGATCGGCGGCGACCGCGACGAGTTCACCCCGTTCGTGCGCGGCCGTGATCAACGGCCGCAAGTCGCGCACCCGGCCGCTCGAGCCCGGATATTGCACGAGCACACCGAAACAGTTCGGGACGGTGTTGGCGGCATACGGATCGGCGACGACGATCTCGATGCCGAGCGGTTCGGCGCGCGTCCGCACGACGTCGATCGTCTGCGGATGGCAGTCGACGTCGACGAGAAACGTGTCGCGTCCGCCGGAGCCATTCACACGGTGCAACATCGCCATCGCTTCGGCCGCCGCGGTCGCTTCGTCGAGCAGTGACGCGTTCGCGATTTCCATCGCGGTGAGATCCGTCACCATCGTCTGAAAGTTGACGAGGGCTTCGAGCCGGCCCTGGCTGATCTCAGGTTGATACGGCGTGTACGCCGTGTACCACGCCGGGTTCTCGAGCACGTTGCGCAAGATCACAGGCGGCGTGATCGTGTCGTAGTAACCGAGCCCGATGAGCGACGTGTAGACCTCGTTGCGATCGGCGACCGCGCGCAACGACGCGAGCGCTTCATACTCCGATTGCGCGGCACCGACCGCGAGCGGCACGTCGTCGCGAATCGCCGACGGCACGGCCGCGGCGACGAGCGCGTCGAGTGACGCGTAGCCGAGTTCGGCGAGCATGTCGGCCTGCTCATTGGAGCTGGGGCCGATGTGACGTTGCGCAAAAACGTCGGTCATGTGCTGTACCTCTGGTCGCGCGGGCGGGTCGTGGATCGCAAAGCGATCCGTCTCCCCCTCTGTCCACGAACCTGAGAGATTCGCAACCGGACCTGCGAGTGACCGGCGCTTTCCCCGTCGGTGAGGCGTCGCCGGCGGACCGGTTCAGCCTGCTCTCCAGAGGTGCCTCGCTCCGACGGTTCGGGTGCCTGAGAGGTTCCGGGGAGGGTTGCTCCTTCGGCGCCCGGCTCGGATGGCGCCCGAACCGGAACTCTCCCGCCAGAGGTCGACGGCTATGTCCCAGCGACGATAGCCAACGTTCCCGACTTGATTTCTACTAAGGGCAGCCTTACCTTAGGCTCATGCTTCCGACCTTCGTGATCGGTCTGCGCGAGGGCCTCGAAGCCGCGTTGATCGTCGGGATCATCGCGGCCTTCTTGCGCCGCAACGGGCGCGATCGCGAAATGTGGGCGCTCGGTGCCGGCGTTGCGATCGCAATCGCGCTGTGCACGGCTGTCGCGATCGGATTGCACGTCGCGGAGCAGAGCCTTCCGCAACGCCAACAAGAAGGTCTCGAAACGGTGATCGGGCTGCTCGCCGTCGGCTTCGTCACGTGGATGATCCTCTGGATGCGCAAGCACGCGCGCGACCTCAAAGGTGATCTCGAGTCGCAGGCTGCGGCCGCACTCGCAACCGGTTCGGCGTGGACCCTGGTCGGCATGGCGTTTCTCGCAGTATTGCGCGAAGGCTTCGAAACCGCAGTGTTCTTGCTCGCCATCTTCCAGGCATCCGAGACGCCGGTAAGCGCAGGTTTCGGCGCCGCGCTCGGCATCGTCGTCGCGTGCGCCATCGGCTACGGGATCTACAAGGGCGGCGTGAAGCTCAACCTGGCGCGCCTTTTCAAAGTCACGGGGTTCGTGCTCGTGCTCGTCGCGGCCGGTCTGCTTGCGAGCGCGTTGCACACCGCGCACGAAGCCGGGTGGTTCAACGCCGCGCAAACGCAAGCCGCGAACCTGCGCTGGCTCGTTGCGCCCGGCAGTGTGCGCGCCGCGTTGCTCACCGGCATGTTCGGCATCCAACCGGAGCCGACGATCGGCGAGGTGTTCGTCTGGCTCGCGTATGCGATTCCGATGGGATTGATCGTGTTGTGGCCGCAGACGTCGAAGCCGCGGGAAACCCGCGCGGTCGCGGCTGCATAATCAGGAGCGAAGCATGATGCGAGGTTCACGGTTGCTGGTTGTCGCGTCCGCGGTCGCGGTGGCGGCACTGGCCGCGGGATGCGGATCGAGTTCGTCGAAGAACAGCGCGAAGACGAGCGACGTGCGCACGATCGACGTGCAGATCACGAAGTCGGGGTGCACGCCGGCCAAGCTCGACGTACCAGCCGGCCCGGCCACTTTTCACGTCGTGAATCAAGGTGCCGACGACATCACCGAGTTCGAACTGCGCCAGGGCGACAAGATCGTCGGCGAGAGCGAGAACCTCACGCCCGGACTCTCCGGCAACTTCACGGTCACGTTGAAACCCGGCGCGTACGAGCTCTACTGCCCCGGGGGCGACACGGGCACGCTCACCGTCAGCGGCGGGAACGCGGTGGCGCAGGCATCCGCGGCGAGCGACCTCGCGTCGACCACGTACCGTTCGTACGTGCAAAAAGAGACCGAGCAGCTCGTCACGTCGACGAACGCGTTCGTCGCCGCCGTCAAGGCCGGCAACGTCGAACAAGCGAAGTCGCTGTTCGCGCCCGCGCGCGTTCACTACGAGCGCATCGAACCGGTCGCGGAGTCGTTCGGTGATCTCGATCCGCAAATCGACGCGCGCGACGGCGACGTCCCCGCGGATCAATGGGGCGGCTTTCACCGCATCGAAAAGCAACTGTGGGTCGACGGCAACACCGACGGGATGAGCCCGGTTGCTGACAAACTGGCAGCCGACGTGAAGACGCTCAACGGCAAGATCGCGACGCTCAAGCTCGAACCGGCGCAGATCGCGAACGGTTCGGTCGAACTGTTGAACGAGGTCGGCAAGAGCAAGATCACCGGTGAAGAAGACCGCTACTCGCACACCGATCTCTACGACTTGAAGGCCAACGTCGACGGATCGCAAGCCGCGTACACGGCAATGCGTCCGCTCGTTGCCGCCAAGGACGCCAACCTCGCCGAAGATCTCGACGCCGACTTTGCGGGCGCCCAGGCCGCGATCGATTCGACGAAAAACGGCACCGTGTTCGTGTCGTACACGACACTCACCAAAGACCAGACCCGCACGATCGCGGCGTTGGTCGACGCGCTCGCCGACGAGTTGTCGAAAACCCCGCCGCTCGTGGTGGCGTGATGGACGTCTCGCGCCGCCAAGTGCTCGGTGGTGCGCTCAAGCTCGGCGCGGTCGGAGGCGCCGTCGCGTTGAGTTCGTCCACGCTGTTGAGCGCGTGCGAAAGCGCGAGCACACCCAAGGCGACCGGCATCGTCGACTATCGCGGCGCGCACCAGGCCGGCATCGTCACGCCCGCGCCGGGGCGTTTGGTCTACGGCGCGCTCGACGTCATCACCGACCGCCGAACCGACATGAGGGATCTGCTGCAATCGTGGACCGAGGCCATCGCGTCGATGACACGCGGCGAGCCGCTCGGCCCGGTACAGCCCGCCAACGCGCAATCCGCGCCGGTCGACACCGGCGAAGCGCAAGGGCTTCCGCCTTCCAACCTCACGGTGACGATCGGCTTCGGGCGCAGCCTCTTCTACACCGACGACGGCGATGCTCGCTTCGGCATCGGTGACCGGGTTCCGAAACAGTTGAGCCCGCTCCCGCACTTCGCCGGCGAAACGCTCGACGCGACGCGCAGCGGCGGCGATCTTTCCATCCAGTGCTGCGCCGACGATCCGCAGGTCGCGTTTCACGCCTTCCGCAACCTCGCGCGTCTCGCGCGCGGCAAGACGTTGATCCGTTGGACACAACTTGGTTTCGGGCGCACGGCGACCACGAGTGCGCAGGAAGACACGCCGCGCAATCTGATGGGCTTCAAAGACGGCACCAACAACATCACCGCCGAACAAACGACCGCACTCGACGACTACGTGTGGGTGAGCGACACCGACGAACCGGCCTGGATGCGCGGCGGCAGTTTCGTCGTCGTCCGCCGCATCCGCATGCGCATCGAGGCATGGGACCGATCGGCGATCTCGGATCAGCAACAGACGATCGGGCGCACCAAGCTCGAGGGCGCGCCCCTCGGGCTCGTGCACGAGCACGACACCGTCGACCTCGCCAAGCTCCCGGTCGACGCGCACATTCGTGTGGCCGCACCCGGCGAGAACAGCGGCGTTCGCATCTTGCGCCGCGGGTACAGCTTCACCGACGGCGTCGACCCGACGACCGGCGAACTCGACGCGGGATTGTTCTTCATCGCATACCAGCGTGATCCCCGGAGCCAGTTCGTGCCGTTGCAGCAGCGGCTCGCGGCCAACGACGCGCTGAACGAATACATCCGCCACGATGCCAGCGCGGTATTCGCAGTTCCGCCGGGTACGGGCAGCGGCGGCTTCATCGGAGCGACGCTTTTCGGCTGACGCCGGGCCAGATGCGCGAAGCTGTCCCAATGCCGCCCGCCAAGAAGACCGCGAAGAAAGCCGCCGCCTCGCCGCCGGCTGCCAAAAAGAGCACGGCCAAGAAGGCCGCGGCCAAGCCCGCGTCTGAGGCTGAAGTGTCGGAGCCGGCCAAGAAGGCAACGCCCGCCAAGAAGGCACCGGCTGCGAAGAAGGCACCAGCGAAGAAGGCCCCCGCCAAGAAAGCGGCGCCGGCGCCCGAGCCGGAAGCGCACGATCACGATCACGACCACGATCACGACCATGACCACCACGACCACGAGCACGACGAGATCAGCGAAGAGGAACGCGAGCTCGCCGAACGCGACGTCGAGCGCATGAGCCAGGCGCTGGCCGCACTCGACGACGACGCGCTGCGCGCCGGTCTCGCGGGCATGTCGGAGAAGTCGCGAGGCGAACTCGCTGCCCAGCTGAACATGCCGCGCGCCACCATGTATCTCGGCGACGCGCTGGTGCCGCTCGTCCGCCGCAAGCTGCGGTCGGCGTCACCCGACCAGCAACTCCAGGCGACGTTCGCCATCGCCGAGCACGCGAACGACGAAACGATCGAAGCACTCGGCGACCGGTCGCAAGATCCGTCCCACGACGACATGGTCGAAGTGCTCCCGAACATCATCGAGAAGCACGGCGCTCCGATCGTCACCGCGATGCTCGCCGGATACGCGGCGAGCGACGCGCCGTGCCGGCCTGTGATGCGCGAGCTCCTCGAAACCGACGAGCGCTTCGCGGTCGGGCCCGAGATCGCGCTCGACGAACTCGCGAGCGCGGCCGTCAGCGAACCGGTCGTCGTCGACGAGAAAGCGCTCGAAGCCAAGCGCGAGCAGCGGCGCGCCACGAAGGAAGCGAAGCGCGAGGCGGAGCAGAAAGCCAACAACGCGCGCCGCGAGGCCCAAGACAAGCGCCGCGCCGCTGTGCACGCATCGAGGCGCAAAGCACAAGTAGGAGGTCGCGATGCTCGATTGCCTGATTCGCGGCGGCAACGTGGTCGACGGCACGGGCGCGCCCGCGCGGCAAGCCGACATCGGCATCCGCGACGGTCGCATCGTCGCGATCGGCAAGATCGACGAGGAGGCGCGCGAAGACGATCGACGCGGACGATCTCGTCGTCGCGCCCGGTTTCGTCGACCCGCACATGCACTACGACGCGCAGCTCTTCTGGGATCCGGCGTCGACACCGTCGAACTTGCACGGCGTCACGAGCATGATCGGCGGCAACTGCGGCTTCACGCTCGCGCCGTTGCACGCCGAAGACGCCGACTACCTCCGCCAGATGATGGCGAAGGTCGAAGGCATGCCGCTGCCCGCGCTCGAAGCGGGCGTGCCGTGGTCGTGGAAGTCGTTCGGCGACTATCTCGACGCGGTCGACGGCACGTCGGCTTGAACGTCGGCTTCCTCGTCGGGCACTGCGCGCTCCGCCGCAACGTCATGGGCGCCGATGCGGTCGGAAACGAAGCAACGCCCGAACAGCTCGCGGCGATGATCGCCCTCCTCGACGAGTCGATCGCGGCGGGCGGTCTCGGCTTTTCGACGACGCTTTCGTTCACGCACTCCGACGGCGACGGCCAGCCCGTCTGCGTCGCGCTGGGCGACCAACGACGAAGTGCTCGACGCTCTGCCGCGCGGTCGGCGCGCACGAAGGAACGACGCTCGAATACGTCACGAGCGGCTCCCTGCGCGGCTTCACCGACGAAGAAGTCGAACAGATGGCGGCGATGACGCTCGCCGGCCGCCGCCCGTTGAACTGGAACGTGCTCACGATCGACTCGCGCGAGCCGCAGCGCTACCACGACCAGGTCGGCGCGTGCGAGCACGCGCGCGGCGCAGGGCGGCACCGCGATCGCGCTCACGATGCCGACGCTCGTCGAGATGAACATGTCGTTCCGGAACTACTGCGCGCTGTTCATGCTGCCCGACTGGTCCGACGTGATGAACCTGCCGGTCCCGGAGCGCATCGCGAAGCTGCGCGATCCCGCGGTTCGACAGTGGATGAACGAGCGGGCCCATTCACCCGACGCGGGCGTGTTCTCGCGGCTCGCGTCGTGGGGCCGCTACCAGATCGGCGACACGTATTCCGAGGCGAACACGGGCTTGAAGGGCCGGATCGTGTCCGAGCTCGCCGAGCGCGCAGAACCGCGGCACGTTCGACACGCTGCTCGACATCGTCATCAACGACGACCTACGCACGATCCTGTGGCCGCTGCCGTCCGACAGCGACTTGAAGTCGTGGCAGATGCGCGCCGAGGCGTGGGACCACCCGCTCGTGATGATCGGCGGCAGCGATGCCGGCGCGCACCTCGACCGCATGTGCGGCGCGCCGTACACCACGTCGTTCCTCGCCGACACGTTGCGCGGCCGTCAGCTCGTCTCGCTCGAACGGTGCGTGCAGTTGATGACGCAGGCGCCCGCGCAGCTGTTCGGTCTGCGCGACCGCGGCGAGCTTCGCGAGGGTTTCAACGCCGACGTCGTGCTCTTCGATCCCGAGACGGTTGCGACCGACGAGGTCAAGCTCGTCGACGACCTGCCCGGCGGCACGGCGCGTTTGTTCGCCGACGCGATCGGCGTGCAACGTGTGCTCGTCAACGGCACGACGATCGTGAACGACGGCGTAGCAGACCGGCGCGCTGCCCCGGCAAGGTGCTGCGCTCCGGCCGCGACACCTACACCGTGCCGATCCCCGCCGACCTCTAGCCCCTGTTTGGACGGATCGCGCCCCTATGGGGGCGGATTCGGTCCAAACACAGTTCAGGCGAAGTTGGGGATGACGTGCTTCCCCATGAGATCGATCGTCTGCATGACTTTGTCGTGCTCGATCTTGTACGGGTTGACGAGGCACAACAGCAGGTCGACGCCCGCGGCCTCGTAGCGCTTGCACGCGTCGAGGCACTGCTCCGGCGTACCGAGCACGCACGCACCGGAGTCGACGAGATACTCGAGCGACAGCAGGTCGAGCGAGCCGTCGTCGGAGTGCGCCTTCATGTCGGCCGCGTAGTCGTAGTTGCCGAGCGCCTGCTTGCGCTCCGCCATCCACTCCGCGACCTGCGCGATCTGGCGCGCACCGACCTTCGGGTACCACTCGAACGATTCCCGCGCCGCGTTCCACGCTTCGTCCTGCGATCGGCGCGCACAGCGCCATCGTGAACGTTGCCGCCTGGTTGTTGACGAACTTCCCGATCGGCGTCGCACACTTCGCGACCGCGTCGCGGTAGATGTCGATCTTCTTCTTCACGTCCTCCGGTGAAACACCGACCGCGAACGAACACAAGCCGAGGCCGAGCTCGCCGACCTGGGCGTGGCCGTCGTCGCTCGTCGTCGCGCCCCAGATCGGCGGATGCGGTTGCTGCAACGGCTTCGGCTGCACGCGCCGTTCGGCGCATCGACCAGTACTTGCTGTCGAACGAATAGCGCTCGTTGGTCCACGCACCGACGACGTGCTCGATCGCTTCGCGCCACATCTCGCGCGTGTCCTTCGGGTCGACGCCGAATCCTTCGAGCTCGATGCGCGTCGCCGAGCGGCCGGTGCCCATGTCGACGCGGCCGTCGCTCAACAGGTCGAGCACCGCGACCGACTCCGCCGTCCGCACCGGATGGTTGTACGGCTTCGGCATCAGACGCACGCCGTAGCCGAGCCGCATCTTCGTCGTGCGGCTCGCGATCGCGCCGTAGAGCACCTCGGGGTTCGAGCAGTGCGAGTACTCCTCGAGGAAGTGGTGCTCGACCGTCCAGAACGCGTGGAAGCCGGCCTGCTTCGCCCGCGATCGCCTGTTCGAGCGTGTTCTTGTAGGCGAGGTGTTCGCTGTCGGGCGACCCACGGACGGGCGACGGGGATCTCGTAGAAGAGCGCGAATTTCATGGGAGCACGAATCTAGCGCCGGTCCTGCAGGAAGGGGTATTCCGCGCCGGACCTGCGCGACGCGCGTCGGGGTCGACATCGGCGGTGATGATCGTCTCGTCGCTCCCGGCCATGCGCGACGATCTCGCCGAACGGTCGATGATCATCGAGTCGCCCGCGTAGTGCGAGCTTGCCGCCGTCGCCAACCCGATTGACACCGACGACATACGCCTGGTTCTCGATCGCGCGCGCCCGCAGCAGCGTCATCCAATGCTCCCGGCGCGCCGCGGGCCAGTTCGCCGGTATCACGTAGCAGTCGGTCGTCGGTGCGAGCGCCCAGAACTCGTCGGCGAAACGCAGGTCGTAACACACGAAGAACGAACAGCGCACGCCTTCGATCGTCGACGGTGAGGAATGCGTCGCCCGGCGCGAGTAGTGCTCGTGCTCTCGGCCGAAACGTGAACGGGTGGATCTTGGCGTAGCGATGCGTCGTGCCGTCGGGCGCGGCGAGGACGAGCTGGTTGAACGGCCGCGGATCGGCGCCAACGCGCTCCGGAATGGACGCGCACACCCAGACGCCGTGGTCGCGTGCCTGCTCGACGAGGAACTGCGACGCTCTGCGCCGTCGGGCGTCTCGGCGGTGCGCTCGGTCTTCATCGAGAAGCCGGTCGAGAACATCTCCGTGAGCACGACCAGCCGAGCACCGCTCCGAGCCGCGTCGGCGATCATCGGCGCGAGGTGCGCGAAGTTCTCTCCGGGTCTTCCCACACGATGTCGTGCTGGATACCGGCGACGATCACGACCGCAACGCTCTTCAACCGCGTGCACGCGTCGTCGAGCACTTCCGTCCGTTTGCAACACGCCCAGCGAACGAGCGGCGCGCCGGCCGCAACGTCGTCGTAGAACACGACGCTCGGAACCGCGACCACACCACACCGTTCCGGCAGCGAACGACAGAACGCGAGGCCGTCGCGTTCGCCGAACGGACGAATGTCGATGGTGACGAAGTACGTGCCTTGCGGCCGCAGCACGTCGAACCCGGCTTCGACCAAGCCCGCGCACAGCCGGTCGCGCTTGTGTTCGAGGCATTCGGCGGAATGCCGGCGAAGTACGCGTCGTCGAGCTCGAGCCCGACGGCGATCGCGAACTGGAACGGCCCGCGCTCACGTACGTCAGGAACTGCTTTGACGGTCTTGACCGCCGACACGAGTTCAGCCGGCGCGCAGATCCAGCCGACCTTCCACCCGGTGAACGAGAACGTCTTGCCGCCCGACGAAATCGTGACCGTACGTTCGCGCATGCCGGGCAAGGTTGCGATCGGAATGTGTTCGCCTTCGAACACCAGATGCTCGTAGACCTCGTCGGTGACGACGAGCAGGTCGTGCTCCTGCGCCAGTTCGGCGATGCTCTCGAGCTCGGCGCGCGTGAACACTTTGCCGGTTGGGTTGTGGGGCGAGTTGAGCAGGATGAGCTTCGTGCGGGCGGTGATCGCGCGCTCGCAACTCGGCGAGATCGAACGACTAGTCGGGCGGACGCAGGGTCACGACGCGCCGCGTCCGCACCCGCGATCGCAATACACGCCGCGTAGGAGTCGTAGTACGGCTCGAACGTCACGACCTCGTCGCCCGGTTCGCACAGCGCGAGCAGCGCCGCCGCGATCGCTTCGGTCGCGCCGGCCGTGACGAGGACTTCGGCGTCGGCGTCGTAATCGAAGGTCGTAGAAGCGGGCTGGTGCGTAGCGATTGCGTGGCGTAACTCCGGTACGCCGATGCCGGGCGGGTACTGGTTGTGGCCGGCGTTGATCGCGTCGACGGCGGCTTGCTTCACGTCGTCGGGCCCGTCGGTGTCGGGAAACCCTTGGCCGAGATTGATCGAACCGGTCGCTACTGCGAGCGCCGACATCTCGGCGAAGATCGTCGTACCGAACGGTCGCATGCGCTCGACCAGCGCGTCACTCACCGAGCGCTTCCAGAATCACGTCGGGCGAAAGCGGCGTGCGCTCGATGCGTCGCGCCGACGAGCGCGAGCGCGTCGGCGACGGCGTTGAAGATCGCGGGCGGTGAACCGATCGCGCCGCCCTCGCCCATGCCCTTGTGACCGCCCGGGGTCGGCGACGGCGTCTCGACGTGGCCGTATTCGATCGTCGGGCACCTCGGCCGTGGTCGGCAGCAGGTAGTCCATGAACGTCGTGGTCAGCGGGTTGCCGTCGTCGTCGTAGACGAAGTGCTCGTACAGCGTGCCGCCGATGCCCTGCACGACGCCGCCCGCGATCTGGCCTTCGACGATCATCGGGTTGATCATCACGCCGCAGTCTTCGCTGACGACGTAGCGCAAGATGCGAACGATCCCGATGGCGCGGTCGATCTCGACGGTGCACGCGTGGCACGCGTTCGACCACGAGAAGGGTGGCGCCTTGAACGTGCCAGTCGCTTCGAGGCCGACCTCCATGCCCTTCGGGCAACCGGGCCGTCTCGAGATGCGCAATGCGCGCGATTTCGCGCCACGCGACCGACCGGGTCGGCGTTCCCCTCACGGCAATCTGCACCGTCGACGATTTCGAGGTCGTCGGGCGCGGCTTCCATCAGATGCGCAGCGATCTCGATCGCCTTGGCGCGGACCTCGGCGCACGCGTGGCGGCACGAGTTGCCGGCGATCACCGCGGTGCCACTCCCGCCGGTGCCGCGCCCGTACGCGGTCACCGCGCTGTCGCCCTGCACGACGATGACGTCGTCGATGTCGATGCCGAGCTCCTCGGCGACGACCTGCGCCATCGTCGTCTCGATGCCCTGGCCGTGCGCGCCGGTGCCGAGCGAAACGGTGACCTGCCCGTCGGGATCGACGCGCACGACCGCGGTCTCGGTGCCCATCGGGTCCATCATCCCGGTGCTCGGCTCGACGTAGAGCCCGAGCCCGATGCCGAGCAGCCGGCCGTCCTCGGCGAACGCGCGCTGCTGTTCGGCGCGAAACGCGTCGTAGCCGATGATCTCGGCGGCCTGTTCGAGCGTCTCCGCCGGGCTCACCATGTCGAGCGGCAACCCGGTCGGCAGCGTGTACGGCAGCTCGGCGGTCGGAACGACGTTGCGACGCCGCCACTCGAGCGGATCCATGTCGATCGCGCGCGCGGCCGCGTCGACCATCTGTTCGCGCGCGACCGTCTCGAACATCCACGGCCCGCGGTACGCGCCGCGCCCGCACGTGTTCGTCCAGACCGAACGGGTGCGGAACGACGCCCAGCGGGCACCTTGTACGGACCGGTGAACAGCATGCCGACGAGCGCGCCGGCACCACCCGTCGCGCCAACCGGGAACGGCACCGGAGTCTTCGATGTGGTCGATGTACGAACCGAGGATCGTTCCGTCGGCGTCGAGCGACGAACGTGCAGTCGGCGACGTCGGTGCGCGCGTGGTTCGACGCGATCAGGTTCTCGCGCCGGTCTTCGATCCACTTCAACGTGCGGCCGAGGCGGCGCGCCGCAAGCGCAACCGTCGAGCTCCTCGCGCGGCGTGAAGAACTTCTGGCCGAAGCCGCCACCGACATCGTGGCGCCGTGACTCGCACCAGGTGCGGCGGGACGCCGGCGACGCGCGCGATCGCATGCTTCGCCTCGTGCGGATTCTGCGTGCTCATCCACGTGCATCGCCCCGCTCGCAGGGTTCGTATTCGGCGACGATGCCGCGCGTCTCCATCGGGACGTTCGTCTGCCGCTGCTGGCGGAACGTGCGCCGAACGACCGTCACGCCGCCGGCAGCATCGCCGTCGAGCAGCCCTTGCAGCTCGGGCGAGACCGGCAACGCCATCTCGGCGCCGAGGTTGGTATCGAGCTCGGGATGCACGAGCGGGGCGCCCTCGCCAACGACGCGCTCGACGTCGACGACCGCGGGCTCGGCGCTCGATCTCGACCTCGACGAGCTCGGCCGCGTCTTCGGCGACGTAGCGACTCTCGGCGACGATCAGCACGATCGGCTCGCCGACGAAGCGCACGTCGCCGTCGGCAAGCGGACGCAAGGGCGCGCCGCGGCATCGTCCATCAACATCGTCGGCTGCATCGCGCCCGCATGCGGGTTCAGATCGCGCGGCCGTGAGCACGGCGACGACACCCGGCGAGTGCGCGCGCTTCTTCGACGTCGAGCGAAACGATGCGGCCGCGCGCGACGTCGCTGCGCACGAACGTGCAGTGCAGCATGCCCGGCAGCGATCACGTCGTCGACGTAACGCCCGTGGCCCGTCAGCAGACGCGGGTCTTCGCGCCGCTTCACCGATTGGCCGACGAACCGGCCGGCGGTCTGACGTGCTCATGACCCCGCCGCTTGCTGCACGGCGCGGACGATGCCCTGGTAGCCGGTGCAGCGGCACAGGTTGCCGGAAAGCGCGTCGCGGATCTCGTCTTCCGTCGGCGCCGGGTTCTCGCGCAGCAAGCGCGGTCACCGACACGACGAAGCCCGGCGTGCAGAAACCGCACTGCAACCCGTGCTCGGCGCGGAACGCTTCTTGTACGGGCGAGAGCGCTCCGTCGGCGCCACCGAGGCCTTCGATCGGTCGTGACATCAGCGCCGTCGACCTGTACCGCGAACAGCAGGCACGAACGCACGGCCTCGCCGTCGACGCAGCACCGTGCACGCGCCGCACACGCCGTGTTCACACCCGAGGTGCGTTCCCGTGAGCGCGCACTGCTCGCGCAAGAAGTCGGCGAGGGTGACGCGCGCGTCAACCGGTGCGCGGCGCCGTTCGCCGTTCACAGTGAGTCTCAACCGGTGCATCGCAGTTCCTCCCGCGCCCGGGTGACGACGCGCTCGACGAGTGACGCGCGATCCGGCGGCGCGTATCGCGCCGTCGCGTGGACGTCGCCCGGCGGATCGAGTCGCGTCCGCAGCGACGCGCGCCACGTCGGCCGCGGCTGCATCCGCACGCAACGCTTCGTCGGCCTCGGCAATGCGAACCGGAGTCGAACCGACACCGAAGAGCGCCAGCGCGCCGTTCCCACCTCTTCCCACCGCGCACGCGGCACCCGCGAGCGCGAAGTCACCGTGGCGACGCGCAACTTCCTCGATGGCGAAGCCCGCCGGACCAGGCGACACCGGAAAGCGCGCCGACACCAGCATTTCGTCGTCGGCAATCGCGGTCGTCCACGTGCCCGCGAAGAACTCGTCCGCGGGCACACACCGCGTGCCGCCATTGCCCGCGATCTCCAGCTCGGCGTCGAGCGCCAGCGCGACCGCCGGGTACTCCGACGCGGGATCGGCGTGTGCGAGCGAGCCACCGACCGTTCCGCGGTTGCGGATTTGGAAGTGACCGATGAGGGGCGTCGCCCGCGCCAGGAGCGGAACCGCGTCGGCAACCGCCCGGTCGCGCTCCATGACGCGCTGGCGCGTCGCCGCGCCGACAACCAGCATTCCGTTCGCCGCGCTCGACCCGCTGCAGCGCTGCAATGCGGTTCACGTCGATCAGGTGCTCGAAGCGCGTCAACCGCAACGCGAGCATCGGCACGAGACTCTGCCCGCCCGCGAGCACCTTCGCCTCGTCGCCGTGTTCGGCCAGCAGCCCGCACGCGTCGTCGACCGACTCAGGTGCGTGATACGTGAACGGCGCCGGCTTCACGCGGCGACGATAACTCGCCCACGCCTGCGCCGTCAGACCTGTGCGGTTCCGGCCACAAGATCACAATGCCGAGAAGAATCGGCAGCGCGAGCGAGACCATCGTTCCCACTTTGTCGGCGCCCGACATCGCCATCGTGAGATGACGCAGGTGGTACACGAAATGCGGGACGCTGTAGACGATCCATGCCAGCGCCGCGAGCTTCGCGACCGAACGCAAACCGATGAACAACGCGCCCGACGGTGACGACGAACAACGCGAGGTTGAGCGCACCGAAATCGCGGATGAGATGTTCGTTGTAAGGACCGTCCATCGCGACCCAACCCCGACCGAATGGGAAGTTGTCGTAGAACGCGCGCGGCGTGAACTCGGCGTAGAGACCAAGGGTCAAGGCACTGAGCGCGAGCAACCAGAGGCTCACACGCGTCCGACTCCTCAGCGCGCGTTCGACGCCCATCTCGGCGACGACCTTGCGCATGCCGACCGCGCGGTTCGGCGACAGTGGTGCCCAGCCCGTCGCGTCGCGGAACCGGTTGTTGGAAACGCGCCGCGACAAGCCGAGTTCGCTGGCTCGCTTCGGTGTCATCCAACTCGGTGCTTGGCGCAGCCGATGGCGCCGAACCGCATGGGCGAGCGAACTTTCTCGATCGCGGCCCGTCATTGGCTCGTCGTCGACAATGTCGTACGTGCCCGCGGGCGCACCAAGTGCGGCGACGACGGCCGTCGCAACGTCGTCGGCGTCGATGACCGGCGCGTAGCTGTCGGGGCTGCCGAACTCGGTAGAAATCCCGCGCCGCGCCATGTTGACGCTGGTGCGCGTCTGCTCGCTGTCGGCTGCGTAGAAGAAACCGAAGCGCAGCACCACGCCGCGGCCTCCCGCCGCGGTCACACGCGCCGCGTTCGCCTCCGCCGCTCGTACCGGTGCGGTGAACGGCGAGTCCGACATTGGCGTCGACTCGGCGTCGATCCATTCCGTCGCCGTGATCGTCGTACAGGAACGCGAGCGATTCCTGCACGAACACCTGGCGCGCCGGCCGCGATCGCGGCATCGACGAGGTTCTTCGAACCTTGCTCCCGAATGCGCGTCGTTCTCGTCCCACGCACTTGCGCGCGCCATGCTCCGCACGGGCGGGATCTTCGTCGCGAGGTTGACGACCGCGTCATGCCCGTTCACGGCGGCGCGCAATGCGTCGACGTCGAACAGGCTCACCGACACGGGCGTGGCGCCGAGCGTGCGGAGCCGCTCCGCCCTCTCGGGCGTGCGGGCGATGCCCGTGACCTCGTGCCCCGCCGCCACCAGCCGCGCCACTGCCGCGCTTCCCCGCGACACCCGTTGCTCCGGCGACGAACACTCGCATCTCGACCTCCCCGGGCGAAGTTGTTATCTCGGATAGTAAATGTCCGAGATAAGTTCGTCCAGTCGGGCGCGCCACAATGTCCGGATGCGTCCCGCGGCCACGCCTGACCCGCCCTACTACGCCGTGATCTTCACCTCCGTTCACGGAAACGACGACGGCTACGACGAGACCGCCGCCCGGATGTTCGAGCTGGCCGCCGCGCAACCCGGCTATCTCGGCGTGGAAACCGCGCCGGGCATCACCGTCTCGTACTGGCGCGACGAAGAAGCCATCGCGGCGTGGAAACGCGACGCCGAGCACGCCGAGGCCCGGGCGCAAGGGCGGGCACGCTGGTACGACCACTTCGAGGTGCGCGTGGCGCGGGTCGAGCGGGCGTACGGCTTCGAGCGGCCCGCATGAGACGCGATCCGCCGTCGCGAGTGGAACTCGACGACGAGACGTACCTCCGGCTCCTCACGGTCGACGATGCCCAAGCGATCGCCGACGCGGTCGCCGAGAGCATCGACCATCTGCGGCCGTGGATGCCGTGGGCCACCGAAGAGTCGATGGATCCGGCGTTCCAACGGGCGCGTTTGCGGAGGCTGGCGGAGATGCAACAGCGCGGCGAGGAGTGGGACTTCGGGCTCTTCGCCAACGGCGAGACCACGCTGCTCGGGACGTTCGGGCTCATGACCCGGCGCGGCCCGAACACGCTCGAGATCGGCTACTGGCTGCACGCCGGACATACGAACCGCGGGCACACCACTCGCGCGGTCGCGGCGCTGACCGAGATCGCGCTGCGCACCGACGGCGTCGAGCGCGTCCTCATCTATTGCGACGAGGCGAACGACCGCAGCGCCGCGGTCCCCCGCCGGCTGGGGTTCAGCCTCAGCCGCGTGGCAACTCGCGCTCCCGAAGCGCCGGCCGAGACCGGCCGTGAGATGGTCTGGAGCCGCGAGCGCGATGCGCGCGATTGAGCCGCCCTCGGCCCGTCCATAGGCCGCGAGGACCATCCGAGTGGCCGCAGAGCGCGCGAAATGAGCCGAACGCCTCAGGGACACTGAGCGCCGCTTTCGTAAACTGCGCACCGGGGCGATCTCCTCTGGGGGACAGGGAGGTCGGGGCAGCCGAGCACGGATGCGGGCATGCTTCGTTCGGAGGATTGCGCAGGAGGCAATCTCACCGAGCGCTAGTGGAGACGCCTTCGAAGCGGCAGCGATGCCGCGCATCGGGCCGGGTCGCGGGCGCGTGACCCGGCTCGTTCGCGTTCGGGTGTCCGTTTTGTACATGCGTCGCTGAGCCCGGTCCAGGGGGGCTATACGACGCATCGGAGATTTAGCCGGTGAACGGGACGGCGGCTTCGATGCGCGCCATGACGTCGCGGTCGAGCCGCTTGGCCACGTCGAGCGCCACCATGTTCTCGTGCACCTGCTCGGGCCGACTCGCGCCGGTGATGACCGTCGACACATGGCGGTTCTTCGTGCACCACGCGAGCGCGAGCTGCGCGGCGTGCAACCGAGGTCGTCGGCGACGACCTTCAAGCCCGCGCACCTTGTCCTTCGTGCTTCGGGTCGGTGAGCATGCCCGACAACCACTCGTAGCCCGGCGAGCGCGCCCGCGAGTCGTCGAGGCATGCCGTCGAGGTACTTCCCGCTGAGCACGCCCGACGCGAGCGGGCTGTAGATCGTCGTGCCCCAGCCCAATGTCGTCGTAGAGCCGCAGGTATTCGAACTCGACGCGCATGCGGTGCATCAGGTTGTACTGCGGCTGTTCCATCACCGGCTTGTGCAGGTGATGTCGTGTCGGCGATCTCCCACGCGGCGCGGATCTCGTCGGGCGTCCATTCCGACGTGCCCCAGTAGAGCGCCTTGCCGCTCGACACGATGTCGCTCATCGCCCACACCGTCTCTTCGATCGGCGTGTTCGGGTCGGCGCGGTGACAGAACAACAGGTCGACGAAGTCGAGGCCCAGCCGTTCGAGCGAGCCGTCGATCGCCTGCATCAGGTACTTGCGGTTCAACGTGTTCTTCATGTTGGGCGTTCGTGCAGAGCCCCAGAACACCTTGGTCGAGATCGACGTAGCTGTGACGCGCCCAGCCGAGCTTGGTGATCGCCTCGCCCATGATGCGTTCCGACTTGCCGCCCGCGTACGACTCGGCGTTGTCGAAGAAGTTGACGCCGGCCTGGTGGGCGGCGTCGAGGCACTCCATTGCGGTGTCGACGACCGAGCTGGTCGCCGAACGACACCCACGAACCGAACGACAACACGCTGACTTGCAGGCCGCTGCGGCCGAGGCGTCGATATTCCATGGCACCGACCGTACCCTGACCGCCGTGCTGCTTGCCGTCGTCGTCGAGACCTCGCGCGTCAGTCGGCGGCGACCCGTTCGCGCAAGGCGAAGATCGACGCGCTCGCCGGTTTGTTGACCCGCTGTTCGCCTACGGAAGTCGCGACCGTCGTCGGTTTCCTGACCGGCGAGCCGCGCCAGGGTCGCATCGGTGTCGGCTGGTCGACGCTCGTCGACGCCCGCTCGTCGGCGCTCATGCAACCGACGATCGGCGGGTCCCTCACCGTTGCCGACCTCGACGACGTGCTCACGGCCATCGGCGCGACGACGGGTCCCGGGTCGCGGGCGCCCGGCGCCGCGCCCTGGCCGACGTGTTCGCACGCGCGAGCGACGACGAAGCCGACTTCGTCGTCCGCCTGCTCGCCGGCGAGCTCCATCAGGGCGCGCTCGCGGGACTCATGGCCGACGCGATCGCGCAGGCCGCCGGGGTACCCGCGGCGACGGTACGCCGCGCCGCGATGCTCGGCGGCGACCTCGCCGAGACCGCGGCGCTCGCGGTGACGGGCGGCGCCGACGCGCTCGCGCGAAGTTCACCTGCAAGTGCTGCGTCCGGTGCAACCGATGCTCGCCGCCATCGTCGCCGACGTGGCGAGCGCGCTCGCCGCAACGGGCGCCGCGTCGGTCGAGTGGAAGCTCGACGGTGCGCGCATCCAGGTGCATCGCAACGGCGACGACGTTCGCGATCTTCACGCGCAACCTGAACGACGTGACGGCCCGGCTGCCCGAGGTCGTCGACGCTCGCGCGCGCGTTCCCGGCGACGTCGTTCGTGCTCGACGGCGAAGCGATCGGCGTTTCGGCCGACGACGAACGCTCCCCGCACGCGTTCCAGGACACGATGAGCCGCTTCGGGCGCGACGACGCGCGCTCGCACGAAATCAGACTCTCGCGCGTTCTTCTTCGACGTCGCTGCATCTCGACGGCGACGACCTGCTCGACGCGCCGTTGTTCGAGCGCGATCGCGGTCACTCGAGTCGACTCGTCGGCCGAGTGCCGGGTTCCCGGCATTCGCGACCGACGACGCCGCGGCCGCCGACGCGTTCCTCGCCGACGCGCTCGCAACCGGTCACGAAGGCGTGATGGTGAAGGCGCTCGACTCGCGCTACGACGCCGGCCGGCGGGGCGCGTCGTGGCGCAAGGTGAAGCCGGTGCGGACGCTCGATCTCGTCGTGCTCGCGGCGGAGTGGGGCCACGGTCGCCGGCACGGTTGGCTTTCGAACCTGCATCTCGGCGCGCGCGCGAACGCGAACGGCGAGTTCGTCATGGTCGGCAAGACCTTCAAAGGAATCACCGACGAACTGCTGACCTGGCAGACCGACGAGCTGCAGGAGATCGCGATCGGTTCGACCGACGAGTCACGTCGTAATCGTGCGGCCGGAGCTCGTCGTCGAGATCGCGCTCGACGGCGTGCAGGTGTCGACGCGCTACGCGGGCGGCGTCGCGCTGCGCTTCGCGCGCGTGCGCGGCTACCGGCCGGACAAGTCGCCCGCCGATGCCGACACCATCGAGGCGGTGCGGGCCTTGCTTCCCGCGGCGCGCTGACCCGCGAGTTGCGTCATGTACTGGTTGAGGTCGAAGTAGTCGCGCCACTCCGCGATCTTGCCGTCGCGCAGCTCGAACGTACCCATGACCGGCAGTTCGATCGTCATGTTCGGCAGCACGAACACGTCGACCCGTTCCGTCAACACGGTGTTGCCGCGGCAGCGATGTTGCAGCACGCGGAACTCGATGCGTTCGACGCCAGTGGTGAACATCGCGAACGTCGCCGCGATCGCATCGCGGCCGACCACCGGGTCGACCGGGATGTTGTGGTACATGGCGTCGTCGGTGAAGTAGTCGACGATCTCGTCGACGGCTTGGGGTCTGACCAGTCGGCCTTGCCCCACTCGTCGCAGAACTGCTGAATCAAATCAATCGGGTCGCTCATGGCGACCGACGATAATGACCGGCCGTGGGGACGTCACTTTTCTCCCGAACAACCGCAGTCGAGTTGATCCGGCCCGGCTTGTACTCCGCGCGATCTCGGCGCGGAGTGGAACTGTCCGATCGTGCCCCAGGGCGGCATCAGCACGGCCACCGTGGCGCGGGCGATGACCACCGAACTCGGTCACGACGAGCAAGCGCTGCGCAGCATCAACGCTGTGTTCGCGGCGCCCGTGCAAGCCGGCCCGGTCGAGATCGACGTGACGGTGTTGCGCGCGGGCCGGTCGATCTCGCAGTGCACCGCGACGATGCGCAATCCGGGCGCGCCGGCCGGACTCACGGCCGTCGCGGTCTTCGGCGCGGAGCGGCGCGGCTTCACGTTCACCGACATCGCGCCCCCGGCCGATCTCCCGACACCGGACGAATGCCGCTCGTTTCGCGATCCCCTCCCCGACGACATCGATTGGGAGGACAACGACGAGCCGTTCAAGTTCTGGAAACAGGTCGAAGGCAAGCCGGTGATCGGACACCCGCCCTGGGAGGACTACACACCGGACGAAGCGTTGATCGCGCGTGGTACTCGCGCTTCGACGATCCGCCCCGCGACGATTCGGGCACTTGGGATCCGCTCGCGGTGCTTGCGTTGTGCGACACGATGCCCGGTGCCGTGGGCGAGAAGTTGGGGCCCGAAGGCGATCAACCGCGCTGGATGCCGCCGAGCGCCGACTTCACCGTGCACATGTTCGGCACCGCGCGCAGCGAATGGGTGCTGTTCGTGAATCGGGCCCGCCACGCGGGCGACGGCTACGCCTCGTGCGACATCGAAGCATGGGACATGGACGGTGCTGCGCCGCGCCTCGTCGCCTACGCGACGCAGATGATGATCTTCAGGTTCCCGAAGGAGTAGCCGCGCTCGGACGGGCGCGTGTCAGCTGCCGAGCGTGCAGATGACGACGGGGAATTCGCGTTCCGTCTTCTCCTGCAACGCGTCGTACTTGGGGTACATCGCGACGAGCCGCGGCCACAGTTCGGCCTTCTCGTCCGGTGACGCGGTACGCGCCACCATCGCTTGCGCGTCGCCTTCGATGTCGATCGTTACTCGAGGGTTCGCGACGACATTCAGGTACCAGTCGGGGTGAGTCGTGGTGCCGCCCTGCGACGCGACCAACACCAGCCTGTGGCCGTCGACCAGGAAGATGGCGGGCACCGTATGAGCCATGCCACTCCGGCGCCCAGTAGTCGTGAGCAGGCAAATCGGCGCTTCTTTGCCGAGCCACGTGGCGCCGACCCGACCGTTCGTCTTGCGGTACACCCACATGTTGAACTTGCCGAACGCGCGCGTGCGCCGACGGCGCGAGCGTGCTTTTCGGGGTGTTACGGGTCGTGCTTCCTGGGACACTCGGACAAGGCTACCGGCGGGTTGACCCACCCCTGAACCGAACGACCGGCAGCGTTGCAGACGGTGTTCGTGTTCTTGTACGTGACGTCCTGTTACGCGCGAGCAGTGGTGGGTACTCCGGAGCGTGATCGGGTGGGCCCCCAGATCGCCTCCGGAGATTGCACGTGATCCACCTGCCTCGATCGATCATCCTTCGATGCATCGTCGTCGTTGCTGGTGCTTTCGCGTTGGCGATTTTGCTGTCGGCGCACCACGCGCGCCGCGCTGATGCACTCGGTCTTGCGCCCGTAACCGGTGCGGTGCAGCACGTCACCGCACCGGTGACGACGGTGTGGTGCAGTACAGACACCGTGCCTCGATGCACCGGTGAACAGCGCCGTGCAGAAGGTCACCCCACCGGTCACGA
The DNA here is from genome assembly GCA_963841195.1 of uncultured Actinomycetes bacterium. Taxonomy (GTDB): domain Bacteria; phylum Actinomycetota; class Acidimicrobiia; order IMCC26256; family PALSA-610; genus CAWJBX01. The sequence goes on from CAWJBX010000017.1 coordinate 127,658, forward strand.
ACGTCGTCCGCCATCACGAAGACAGTGCAACACGCGACGGCCCGTGACGAAGACCGTCACGCACGTCGCCGCGCCTGTCACGAAGACCGTGCAACAAGTGACCGCACCCGTACGACCAAGACGAGACGTCGCGCCATCACCAAGACGGTATCGCACCGATCGTCACGCCCGCCGTGACGACCGGCAGCCGATCGTTCTGCCGGAGAGATCGGTCCCGCACGGAACCCGACCGAGCATCTCGACGACGTTCCCGTCGCAAACGCAGACGCTCGTTCCGACAATCAACGTTGCCAACGGCGCGGCGTCGACGACACCCACCAGCGCGCCGACGCCGTCGACACCGACGCCGAAGTTCGTGTCGCACGCGTTGAACGCCGCCTCGCTTGCAACAACGACCGCGCCGGCCGCACCCGCGCCCAACGCGCCCGCGCCGGCTCCGGCCCGCACACCCCCGTCGACAACGACCACCGACTCGTCGTCGGCGCCGTCGCTGTCGCTCTCGTTCGCGGGAGGCCTCGCAGCGTTCCTCGCTGCCGCCGCTGTGGTCTCCCTGATGGTCCGGCGCCTCCAACTGTTGAGGACCGTCCGGCCATCGCTTCTGTACGCATCACTCCTCGAGTGCCCTGGCTAACGCCGCGCCCGCAAACGCAGCCCGTTAACCAGAACAACTCTTTTTGAGGAGAACCAAATGCGAGTCATGCCCAAGTTGTTGGGCGTCGTCGCGGCCGGATTCCTCGCGCTCGGTATGGGCGCGGGAGTCACGGGCGCGGGCCAGATGCCCACACCGCACCCCACGAACCCCGCTCACGGCATCAGCCAGACGGGATCGAACTTCAACGACACGTACCAGAAGGCGCGTTCGAAGGCCGAGACCAACCAGAAGAACGTGAACATCCCGTTCTCGCTCTTCACGGTCGGGTCGAACGACGGTGGCGTCCAGCAGTGGAACCAAGCGGAGACAGAGTCCGCCGCGTACAACCACAACGGGACGAGCCAAAATCTCGGTCAAGGCCAGCGAGTGACCTCGCCGCCGAGCAAGCCGTCGGACCGTGGTTGCGACAAGGGTGAAAAGCACCACAAGCGCAACCGCAAGCACGAGGACGGCTACGAGAACAGCAAGGGAAGCGACAACGGCTCGCCGAGCAGCTACGGCCGGCAAGGCGACCCGAAGTCACAGTCCGGAGACGTCTCCCAGCGCGGCTCGAACGACAACTCCACGAAGCAGCACGCTTCGTCGTCGGCCGAGACCAACCAGGTGAACGTCAACGCCCCGATCTCCGCGTTCAGCGTCGGTTCGAACGACGGCAACGTGAAGCAGGGCAACCAGGCTGAGACCGAGTCGTTCTCGTACAACCAGAACGGTACGTCGCAGAACGCGGGTCAGGGTCAGTCCGTTTCCCGCAACGACGGTAAGGACGGTCGCAACGACGGTGACGTGTCGCAGTCGGGTCGCAACAGCAACTCGACCGACCAGTCGGCGTCGTCGCGTGCCGAGACCAACCAGAAGAACATCAACGTGCCGATCTCGTTGTTCAGCGTCGGTTCGAACGACGGCAGTGTCCAGCAGGGCAACTCCGCGTACACGAACTCGGCGGCCGCGAACTCGAACGGCACGAGTCAGCTCCTCGGCCAGGGTCAACTGGTCGGCGGACTGCTTGGATGAGCAACAGTGATGCCGCGCGAAGCGGTTGAGCAGTTGACGGAGACGGCCGGCCGGTGCAAGCGGCCACCGGCCGGTCCTCCGTGCGCATCAAGAGCGTTCGCGTCCGCGATCCACGTTTCACCCTGTTATGGCAGTCCGAACGCGTAAAGACCCGAAGAGGAACCGATGTAGACCACGCCGTTTGCAAGAGTTGGCGCCGAGAAGACGGTGCTGCCGGTGTCGAAATTCCACAGCGGAGTACACGTCTTCGGCGTTCCCGAGCAACCGACGGAGCCGGCTGCGTCGAACGCGTAGATATGCGAGTCGAACGAACCGATATAAACGACACCGTTTGCGACCGAGGGCGACGACTCTATGTAGTCCTTCGCGCGGAAGGTCCATTGCAACGCGCCGGTCGTCGCGTTGTATGCGTACAGTCGCTCGGTGCTGCCACCGGCGATATAAACGACACCTTTCGCGACTGCCGGCGACGAGGTGCAGTACACACAATGAACGCCGACCTGCCACAACTGCGCGCCAGTCGCCGCGTTGAATGCAGTCAAGCCGTTGAGCGTGTCGGTGTAGACGATCCCGTTCGCAACCGCCGGCGACCCGAACGGGTCGGAACCGGCACTCCAGAGCGGGCTACAGAACTTCGGCGTTCCGGAACAGTTCGTCACTCCGTTCGCGTCGTATGCATCTAACGCGTCTCCGCCGCCGAAATACACGATGCCGTTGGCAACCGCCGGCGAGGAGCCGGGGCCTCCGCCGTCGCTTATCGTCCACAGCGGATTGCAGATCGTCGGCGTGCCCGAACAGTTCGTTACGCCGTTGGCGTCAAAGGCATAGATGCCGATGAAGAGGATCCCGTTCACAACGGTCGGCGACGAGTTCGAGGTACCGATGCCCATGTTGGCGCTCCACAACGGGCTGCACATCTTGGGCGTGCCCGAACAGTTCGCCACGCCGTTCGCGTCGTATGCCGCGAGGGTGTCGTTCTCCGAAGAGAAATAGACCATCCCGTTCGCAACCGCGGGCGCCGCGCCGGGACCAAGCTGGCCCGGGGCGCTCTGCCAGAGCGGCGCACACGTATGAGGTGTGCCCGAACAGTTCGTCACGCCGTTCGCGTCGAAGACGTACAAGCCGTTGTCAGTCCCCGCGTAGACCACGCCGTTCACGACTGTCGCCGACGAGTCTTCGTCCAGGCCGCCGTCGGGTGCAACAAACTTGGTTGTCAGATTGGCAACGTTGTTGACGGAGATCTTGTTCTCCGTGTTGTTGTAGCCCGTGTGCGCGGCGTTGTACCGATACATCGTCCAATCACAACCGGCGGTCAGCAACACGAACGCGCCGAGCAACGCCACAAGCGACGTCCATCTCTTCACAACGGCCCCTTCGGCTTCGCTCGCCCGAAGCAACTCCCGCCAGAATCTGCTAACTCGGTCAAGCGCGAAAGAGGACAAGGTCCCGACATCGACGACGGCGCGAGTGGCGTTTACGTCGGGTGAAGAGGTGCGACCGCGACTTCGCGTGAGCGGCGTAGTCGATCGTCACTGTCACACCATCGTCGGTACGCCGCCAGAGAGTCGCGATGACGGTCTGTCCCTCAGCTTCGTTCGACATGCGCGACCCGGCGCCCCGTCACGACAGACTCCTCGATCCGAACCCAACAGTCCTTGCCGCCAGGAGCCCAGGGGCGCAGTCCGAGACGGTCAAGTTCGTGAACCTTCGAAGTCTCGTGCTCTTCGCGCGCGATACCGATGACCAGGACGCTCCAACCTTCTTCGAAGGGCGCGTCGGCACCGTCGATCTCGAAAGCGACTCGGTGATCGACAGCAGCCGCCAGCTTCGTGCCGGGGTCGGTCCGGAAAACGACATGAACATCGTGCATCACATAGTTCACTGGAAATATGAGTGGTTGTTCGTCGTCAACCACTGCCAGCCGTCCGAGGCGGCCAGCCCGCAAGAGCTCGAGACATTCCGCGCGTTCCAACGTCTCAAGCTCGCTGAAGACGATTCTTGCCATACGGCGGCTCACTTTCTGGGGTCAATGCCTCGAGCGCGATGTCTGCTTGCGCCCACCGCGCGCGGCGTCGAGCAGCAGACGGCGCTCCGCCGCCCCAATGACGGCGCGCGCCTGGTCGACGGCATCCGGGTTCACTGACACCGACGTGATCCCGTACGAAACCAAATGTTCGGCGAACTCCGGCTTGTTCGACGGTGCTTGGCCGCACAGCGAAGAAGTCATGCCCGCGGCGCGGGCGCCTTCGATGATGCGGCGGATCGCGTCGAGCACGGCCGAATCGGATTCATCGAACAACTCGGCGCAGATCTCCGAATCACGGTCGACGCCCAGCATCAACTGCGTGAGATCGTTGGACCCGATGGATACGCCGTCGATACCGAGCGCCGCATACTCGGGGATGCGATACACGACGGAGGGAACCTCGGCCATCACCCAGCGATGCATGCCGCGCTGGCGGCCGAGTGCGCTCGCGTCGACGAGCTCGAGACACGCTTCGAGCTCCCAACGAGTGCGCACGAAGGGCAGCATGAGATGCAGATTTGGCGTCTCCTCGCGTACCCGCGCCAGAACTTCGAGTTCGAGTGCGAACAGGTCGGGTTCACGGATGTACCGGTAACAACCGCGGTAGCCGATCATCGGGTTCGCTTCAACCGGCTCGTACTCCGCGCCGCCTTCAAGATCGCGAAACTCGTTCGAGCGAAAGTCGATTGTGCGGTAGATCACCGGGCGCGGCGCGAATGCCTTGGTGATGCGCGACAACGAAGCCGTCATCTTGTCCACGAACTCCTGGCGGTTCGACGCCAGCACGGCTCGCGGGTGCCGACCATCGAGCGCGGCCGTGAGCATGAACTCGGCGCGCAGAAGCCCCACGCCGTCGACGGGCAGCGCCGCGACCCGCTCGGCCTGATCCGGCAAGGCAAGGTTGACATACACGCGGGTCGCGAGCGGCTCGACCGCGACTGCGGGCTGCGCGTTCGCGACTGTCGTGGTGGACGTGACGACACCCGAGTGCTCCGCGCGGCCCCCTTGGAGCACGACGCCTCGCGCGCCGTCGACCGTCACGACCTGACTGTCGTGCAGCACTGTTGTTGCGCGGCGCGTCCCTACGACGCACGGCACACCGAGCTCGCGGCTCACAATCGCAGCGTGACACGTCATGCCGCCGCCGTCAGTCACGAGGGCCGCAGCCCGGCGCATGACCGGCACCCAGTCCGGATGGGTCATCGTCGCCACCAACACTTCGCCGGGACGCAACGCGTCGCCTTTCTCCGTCGACGCGATGACGCGGACCGGTCCGGAGACGAGGCCGGGCGACGCGCCAAGGCCGCGCAGGACTTCCGTGCCACCTTCGCTGACGGGCGCCGGCGCATGCGGTGCGAGCGTCGTAATAGGACGCGATTGCACGAGGAAGGTGTCGCCCTCGGCCATCGCCCACTCGACGTCTTGCGGACACCCGTAGTGTTCCTCAACGCGTCCGCCAAGGCGGGCGAGCGCGAGGATCTCGTTCTCGTTCAGGACTCGCCGACTCCCCTCGGCGGGGGGAAGTTCGATCCGGTGGTCGGTGCCGTCGGGTCCCGTCGTTACCAGGTGGGTCTGCACGCCGACGCGTACGTCGACGACGAGTGGGCCTTCCTTTGCGACGATGTACGTGTCCGGCTCGACTTGGCCACCGACGACGACCTCGCCGAGCCCGAATGCAGCTTCGATCACGATGCGACTCTTGTCGTTGGTCGACGGATCCACCGTGAACATCACGCCGCTGCGCTCGGATGTGACCATCCGCTGCACGATCACTGCGATCGCGGGTTCGTCGACGAAGCCACGCGTGCGGCGGTAGGACACGACCCGCGGGCCGAACAACGATGCCCAACAGTCGACGACGCGTGTACACAGCTCGTCGGCGTCGCGCACGTTTGTAAACGTTTCGTTCATACCGGCAAAGGACGCAGCGCTCGTATCCTCGCTCGTCGCCGACGACCGCACCGCGACGCGGCCTCGACCGAGCGTGTCGTACGCCTCGAGCAGCTGCGCACGGAGCTCGTCGGGAAGACCGGCCTTGTGCACGAGCTCCCGCATCCGGTGGGAACCGTCAGCCAGCGAAGTCTCGTCGTTCACGTCGATCGCTCCTGCGATCTCGACCAACTCGGCGCGCACACCAGCGCGTTCCATCGCGTCGAGATACGCCGGCGCCGTTACGACGAAGCCGTTGGGCACCGGGAAACCCGCGCGTGTGAGCTCACCCAGGTTCGCACCCTTGCCGCCCGCGATATCGACGTCGCGCGCGCCGAGTTGATCGAACCAGACGATCGCGGCCATTCGAATTCCTCCGAGTTCGTGCGCCGTCACCGGCGCGAACGTCCCGGCCGCACCACGTGCGCGTCGGAGCCGGGATAGAAGATGGTTTCGTGGCCGTCGTCCCAACGGACGATGTAGCGAACGACGTCACCGTCGTCGCAAATCTCCACGACCTCGCCCTCGCGGCGAGGGCCGCCGGTGACATTCGCGTCAACCACGATTTCGTCTCCAACATTCGCTTTCATCGTGTTCCTCCTTACACGTCAGCGGGCGTGAGCGAGCACTTCGTCGGCGACCGCAAGCAGCCGAAGGTCGAGGAGCCGGTCGACGATCTCGGCGCCTGTCACCAGCTCGCGGCCGGCCATTTCCGCAACGATCGTGTCGATCTCGGCGATCACCGAAAAGGTGATCGGAGCTTGCAGCACGTTCTCGATCTCGGTCTCGTCTCGCACTCGACTTTTCAGCATGCGCGCAGCTTGGCCCGACCACGCTTGCGGCGCCCGGGCCGAAAGACCCGAACTCAGCGCCACTCGTCGCTTCCGCCCGACTGTGCAGGGACGTTCGGCACTGGTGACGATGGTCGCCGAGGGCGCTGAATGGACTGACGACCAGGACGAGAAGCGAGGTTGCTCGTCAGAACGCTGGGGACCAATCAAGAGACCAGCGACGGTCGAACGACCGGATCGGAGCAGGCGATGACGGATCGAACGAAGGAGACCGCTACGAACGATGAATCGCCCGTCTTCGACGGCCTACACCACGTAAGGCTCCCGGTGTCGGACGTGTTGCGCAGTCGGGACTGGTACGCCAGCCTCTTCGGGTTCGAACCACTCTTGTGTTTCGAGGAAGAAACGCACGTTGTCGGCGTCGTCGTGGGTCACGGTCGCGGACCGACGCTCGGGCTTCACGAGGCGCCGCATATTGCTGCAGCAATGCGTGGCTTTTGTTGCCTCGCGCTGAACATTGGTGACCGCGAAAACCTCGACCGCTGGTGTCGTCATCTCGATAATCGAGGAATCGACCGCTCCGATCCTGAGGAAGGTCACCTTGGCTGGTACGTCGAGGTTTGCGACCCGGATGGAATCGTCGTTCGACTACACACCTCGCTGCAGCCAAGTGCCGATGAGGCGTAAGTGCGGGTGCTGCAGATAGGCGTGTTGTCGGCCGAGCGCGCTGCCGCCGCCAGGCGACCGCCCGGCCCTGTCGGGACGTTCGCCCCTAGCGACTGATTGCCCAACTTGCGACGCTGCGGGAGCTCGGACGATCCACCAAGGGGGCGTCAATGCTTCGCTCGCATCGTGGTGCATACCGCGATGACCCGAAGGCGCACCGCGACGAGATGGGCAAGACCTTTGCCGAATACCGGTGCACGCGCGACTCGCGGTTGCGCGATCAGCTCGTCGAGAGCCACGCTCCGCTCGCGTTCTCGGCCGCCCGCAAGTTCTACGGTCGCGGCGAGGAACTCGAGGACCTGCAACAAGTTGCGTTGATCGCACTCGCGGATGCGGTCGATCGCTTTGATCCGAGCGTCGGTGCGCGGTTCTCAACCTTCGCGCTGGCAACGATCTTCGGAGCACTCAAGCGTCACCTGCGCGACCGCACGTGGCTCGTGCGCCCTCCACGCTCGGTCACTGAACGTGGCCTGCGCGTGGCCGAGATCAGGGAAACCATGACCTCCGCACTGAAGCGGACACCGCGTATCGAAGAGATCGCGCGCGTAGGAGGCTGGAGTCGGCAGCAAGTCGACGAAGCCATGGTGGCCTTCGCGGCCTTGCGCCAAAGCGACGGCACACCCCTCGACGACCCGGCGGTCCGAGGACTGACGGCGCATGATGCCGACGGGAACGACGCGGTCGAGAAGCGCATGATGCTTGATCAGCTTCTCCAAGAACTCGAGCCGAATGAGCGTCATGTCATCGAGCTTCGATACCTGCGTGACCGCACCCAGACCGCGATCGCGAGCGAGATCGGCGTCACACCGGTGCAGATCGGGCGCGTGCTGAAGGACAGCCTCGCAAAGCTCCAGCGAGCGGCGCAGCAACATGGAGCTATGCAGAATGGTCGCCGTTCCGTCGACTTGGAGTGAGCCGATGTCGCTTCCGCGCGACCAACTCGTCGCATGGTTACGCCATCGCGATCCCCGGGAACCAATACGCACCGTCGAGACCAACACATCGATTCTCGCGTTCCAAGGCGATCGGGTGTACAAGCTCAAGAAGCCAGTGCGGTTCCCGTTCATCGACCTGTCGACGGAAGCGCGGCGGCTCAAGAATTGCGAACAAGAAGTCGCGTTGAACCAACGCCTCGCGCCCGACATCTACCTCGGCGTCGAACCGCTTACTGCGGACGGCGCGGTGATCGACCATGTGGTTGTCATGCGACGGCTCTCCGATACATCGCGTCTCGCGTCACTCCTTGCGAATGGAAACGACGTCACCGGGTGCGTCGAAGCGCTCGCCGCGCAGCTCGCTCAGTTTCACGCGGGGGCGCCCACTGGTGGAGCCGTCGATCACGCCGCGACTCGTGACGCCGTCGCGCGACTCTGGAACCGAGCGTTCGAAGAATGCACACCTTTTGTAGGGACGGTGTTGTCCGAAAAGACTGCGGGACAGGTCGTCACGCTCGTCCAGAAGTACTTGGCGGGACGCGAAAAGCTCTTCGCCGAACGCATCGACGCCGGGCGAGCGAGGGACGGACATGGCGATCTGCTCGCTGACGACATCTTCTGTCTTCCTGACGGCCCACGAGTCCTCGACTGTCTCGAGTTCGACGAACGCCTCCGGTATTCGGATGTGCTGGCCGACGTGGCGTTTCTCGCGATGGACCTCGAGCGCCTCGGGCATCGGGAGATTGCGCGTCACTTCCTCGACACCTATCGCGCACTCGCAAGGGAGGATTGGCGGCGCTCGCTCGAAGACTTCTACATCGCGTACCGCGCTCATGTGCGCGCCAAGATCGCCGCCATCGCTGACGACGAAGAACGCGCCCAATCGCTCCTCGGGCTGGCGCTCGATCATCTCCGCGCCGGCCGGGTGCGGGTCGTTCTCGTCGGTGGGCCGCCGGCCACCGGCAAGTCGACGCTCGCGCGAGCGATCGCCGACAGGACCGGTTATTCGTTGCTCCAGAGCGACGCGATCCGCAAAGCGCGCGCGGGCCTCGCACCGACGAGCAACGCGCGCAGGCCACTCGACCAAGGCGTCTACTCGTCGGCGTCTACGGCACGAACGTACGAGGAGTTGACGCGCCAAGCTCGCAAGCTTGTCGAGCGCGGCACCTCGGTCGTTCTCGATGCAACATGGAGTGACCCGGCTTGGCGCGAGGAGGCAAGTCGCATGGCGCGTGAAACTTCAAGCGACGTAATCGCTCTTCGTTGCCAAGTTCCCATCGACGTCGCCGTCGGGCGCGCGATGAGGCGGTCTGCGCGGGGTCTCACAGAGTCGGATGCCGACGCATCACTCACCGCCCAACTCACGGAACGTTTCTCAGCTTGGCCCGAGGCAACGGTTCTCGACGCGACGCTCACCGAGGAACAAGTTCTCGCGATTGCGTTCGCAGCGGTCGGCCCCTTCTGAGGAAGAGGAGATGCCTTTCGTTCACCCGGTTGGCTCGCCGACAACGTTCAAATGATTGATGAACCAGTCGCGGGCGAGTACGGCCGCGGCGGCGAGGGTCCCCGGCTCTTCGAACAGATGCGTCGCGCCCGGCACGACCTGCAGTTCGCTCTCGCAGCGCAACTGGATCTGCGCCTCCCGATTCAGCTTCAGCACCAGCGTGTCGGCACCGCCGACGATCAACAGCGTCGGTGCACGCACCTCGGCGAGCCGCGAACCCGCGAGATCCGGTCGACCGCCTCGCGACACCACCGCTGCGATGTCGGTTTCTGCCTCAGCTGCGGCCCACAAGGCCGCCGCCGCTCCGGTGCTCGCGCCGAAATACCCGATCGCGACGCCGCGCCCCTCGGTTTGCGTGCGTAGCCAACGCGTGACCTCCACCAGACGGCGCGCAAGCAACTCGATATCGAACACATTTGTCCGGTCGAGTTCTTCCGCTCGCGTCAACAGATCGAACAACAATGTTCCGAGCCCAGCTTGGTTGAGTACCGACGCGACAAAAAGGTTGCGGGGGCTGTGACGGCTGCTTCCGCTGCCGTGAGCGAACACCACAATTCCTTTCGCTCCATCGGGCACTGTGAGATGACCGCCGAGGCGCGCGCTCCCGGCCGAGACTTCGACCTCTTCGTCGCGTCCGGTCCGAGCATCCTCGAGCAGGCGAATCACTTCGTCGTCGGAGGTCTGGGTGAAATCGGCGTAGAACTGACCGATCCCGAAGAATTGCGCAGGCGTCGAGAGCGCAATCACCTCATCGGCGTCACGCCGAAGCAACTCGACGGTGTGCGGCGGTGCAACGGGCGTGGCGACCACGACCCGCGCCGCGCCTTGTGCGCGCGCGACCTGGCACGCGGCTCGCGCGGTCGCTCCGGTCGCAATGCCGTCGTCAACGATCAGGGCGACTCGCCCCGCAAGTTCGACACGTGGGCACGCGGGCCGGTAACGAGCAACTCGCCCCTCGAGGACTTTGCGTTCGCACGCCTCAGCCGCGTCGAAGTCGGCCGCGCTCACCTTGCACATGCGAACAACGTCTTCGTTGACGACGCGAACGCTGCCTTCGCCGATCGCGCCCATGGCAAGCTCCGGCTGAGTCGGCACACCGAGCTTGCGGACCACGAGCACATCCAGCGGTCTGCGCAGCGCGCGCGCGACTTCGAACGCGACTGGAACTCCGCCGCGCGGCAGTCCGAGCACGACGACAGGTTCGTCACCGACAACCTTCGTGACATGCTCGGCGAGCCGGCGACCGGCATCCAAGCGATTTTCGAACAGCATGACGAGATGCTGATACCACGGCCCAGGAACCGTTAGGGCCCGAAGCCCTTTCTTCTCCCGCCGAACGTGGGGCCAATGCATCGGTGCGCGCGAGCCTTCGTCGTGGCATCACGTGAGGAACAGAAGCTCTTCGGCGGCTGTGCGGGCGACATCACTCCGCGTGCGTGACGATGACCGGACACCGCGCGAGATTGACGACACCCATCGTCACGCTCCCAAGCGCGAAGCGAAGAAGATCCGTGCGCGCGTGCGTCGTCATTGCCAACATCGACGCGTTGATGTCGTTGGCATGGTCGACGAGCGCGCCTGCGACATACACCGCACGCAGGATTTCGAGCACGGCCGAGATGCCACGCTCGGCGAGCCGTTGCTCGATGGGCCCGAGCAGTTCCTCAGGGTGTTCCGCGTAGGGCACATCGCGTGGATGAATGACGCTTGCGGCGTGCAACTCGGTTCCCAAAGTCCGAGCCCACTCCGCTGCGGTCGGCACGATTGCTTCCGATTTCGCGGTGCCGTCCAGGCCGGCGAGAACAGGCCCGTGGGGAGCCCAGTCGTGTGCGCAGTGTGGACCGACCAGCACCACCGGCCGCGTCGACGAGGCGACGACGGTCTCGGCGACACTGCCGAGCATCGCCCAACGGAGCCGCCCGCGGCCGTGTGTCGTCATACAGACGACGCGGTCGGCGCCTTCACGCGCGATCGCTTCGATAGCTTCAGCAGCGGGCCGATCCCACACGACCGTCGTGTCGGATGCAAGCTCGCCCAGACCGGTCGCAAGGTGTTCGAGATAGCTGCTCGGATCGTCGGGACCATGCGTCGGTGACGCGACGAGCAACATGGCGGCGCCCGAGGCCTTCGCCAGTGACTGTGCGATAGGTATGGCGCGCTCCGCGAATGCCGATCCGTCGAGCGGCACAACGATGGTGGCGGGGGTCATGCGCAGACCAAAACACTCATGTCACGCTCTCAGGGGGTCCGAGTCGGCGAGCCACGCAACGGCTCGTTCGGCTTCCTCCGAGCGAGGTACGGGTGTGCAGCATCCACTGCCGTACTCGCGGAAATTGGAAACAGACGGCGAGTTCCTCATGTCTGACGCAGACGGCGGCCGGTAACGCGCTCCGGATGGATACGAACGGGATGGTCGCGTTCGCCGGCCGGCCACGTTGAAGGCAGGTTCGCCAGTATGGCTTTCTGCTCCTCGACGCTTCGCACCTCTCGAGCGTGTCCGACAACCAGCACGCTCCACGCCGGGTCCGCATTGTCGACTTCGAAGGCAACACGGTCGCCGAGCAGCCCGGCCATGAGCTTCGTGCCCGGGTCGGTTCGGAACACGACGTCGCCTTCGAAGATGCCGTAGAACACGGGAAGCACAACGACGTGGTCGGCGTATTTCATGCCAACGCGGCCAAGCGAATGCGCACCTAACAATCCCCGGCACTCACTCTCGTCCAGGATGTCGATGCCGCGGCTACTCATCGCATCTCCTCCCGTGGGGCGTGCAACTCAATCGCATCATGCCCGTTGCTCACCACGCCTGTGAAACAGGCGAAGCATGCAGGCGAGACGACGCGCGCGGCGGGGAGTCAGTGCCGGTGACGGTGTCGGAGCACCGACCCGACGACAACGATCGCCGCGAATGCTACGAGTTGCGAGCCGAGCACGATGCGCGTGACGTCGACAGCGGGTTGCCACGTCACGCTTCCGTCGCTGACGGCGAAGACGCCCAGCGCGCGGGTATTGACACCGAAACCGACGCCGGCCCCCTCGCCTTGCTCGTTCTTCTCCGGCGTTGTTCCGCCGCCGCCCCCACCGCCGGCGCCGCCTCGCACGACGGCGACCGGCACAACCGTTACTCCGTCGATCTGCGTCGGCTCGCCGAACACCCGCTGCACGGTCATGACGTCTTTGACGGCATCAAGTCTCGACAACGCATTCGTAAGTGCTGCTTCGTTCATCGCACACCTCCGGGCAAAACACGTTCTCCCGAACATCCTGCTCCCGTATCGAGGGCGCGAACAGAGTCAAAAGTCCGGACTCTTCGTGCTCACCCGGCTCGCGCGCGTGCGGGCCCAGGACTTTCACAGTCTGGCTGCGTGGCACTATCGAGCCATGTTGCGTGCTGCATATCTTGCGCAGGTCTTCGGCGGCCGTGTTCGTCACGGCTGGGCTCATCCTTGGATCGGCATCGTGTTCTGGCTGCTGGTCGCGGCCGCGATCGGTCTCACGGTGTGGCTTCTCGTTCGCTCCAGCCGAACGCATACGCAACCATTCGTGAGTCCGCCGGCAGACCCAGCGATGGAAATTCTGCGAGCTCGATTCGCCCGCGGTGAGATCGATGCCGACGAGTTTGCGGCGCGTGCCGCACAGCTCAGCGGTTCAATACCGCCATCGCCGCCTCCGCCGAACCCGGCGAACGCGTAGTCAGGCCGTCGCTCCGCCGGGGACCAACGCCGCCGCGTAGGGAATGAGCAGCGGCACAAGTTCGAACGCCGGGTCGAGCTGCGCGGCGACGCCTTCGCACATCATCACAGTTTTCAGCAGCAACGCGATCGCGCTCGGAAGCCGAAGGCGATGGGCGCGCACAACACTCATGAGGTCGACGAGCAGCACGCGCAGATGCAACTGCTCGAGCGGCACGTGGCCATAGCGCTCGAGGAGGTGCGCGAGGTCGCGTTCGAAGGTCGTTCGCTCGACGTGTTCGCTCGCGACGCCCATGCTGAGCAAACCATCCGCCATCGCGCCCGCGTCCTTGGCAACGAGGGCAAGAAGGATTGTGCCGAGCTGTGCGCCGGTGGTGTCGTCGATGGTTCCGACCATGCCGAAATCGACGAACGCAACCCGCCCGTCGGCGTCGACGAAGATGTTTCCGGGATGCGGGTCGGCATGGAAGAAGCGATGTTGGAAGACCATTGAGAGGTAGGCATCGACGAAGCACCGCGCCAGCTTCACTTGGTCGACACCGGCCGCGTTGAGCGCCTCGACGTCGTCGACCTTGATGCCTCGGATCCGCTCCTCGGTGATGACGACGTCGCACGTGAGGTCCGAAACGATGTCCGGTATCCGAACCGACGAAACGGTGGCAAAGTTCTCGGCGATGCGCGTCGCGTTCTGAGCCTCGCGTTCGTAGTCGAGTTCGCCGCCCATCGTCACTGCAAACTCGCCCGCTAACCCAACCGGGTCATAGCGCGCCACGACGTCAAAGCGTCCGAGCACACGCGCGATGCCGGCAATCAGCTCGAGATCGACCGCGACGCGATCGACGACGCCCGGACGCTGCACCTTCACGACGACATCGCGACCATCGCGCAACGTTGCGGCATGCACCTGACCGATTGACGCGGCGGCGAGTGGCGCAGCATTGAACTGGTCGAAGAGTTCGACGATCGGCCGGCCGAACGTCTGCTCGATCGCCGCGGTGACGACGGAAGCAGGCAGCACCGGCGCCGCGTCTTGCAAGAGTGCAAGCTGGGCTTCGTATCCCGGCGGCATCAAGTCGGGACGCGTCGACAACACCTGCCCGAGCTTCATGAACGTCGGCCCGAGATCTTCCAAGCATCGGCGCAAACGAACCGCCGCGGGGCTGGGCCGCGGCGGTGAAGGACGATGAAGATGCGGGAACAGCACTGCGAGGTCGAGCGAGTCGACGAATGCACCGACCCCGTGCCGGAGCACGATCGCCGTGCCTTCGACTGCCCGGCGAGTCGTCGATCGCATCACCGAACGTTAGAACGTCTTACATCGTTCGACGCGATCGACCGAAGTCGCCGCGGTGGCCGTAGACCATCCGCTGCGCGAATTGCGGCGCCCGTTCGTGGATCCGTTGCGCGTCGCTCTGCGACATCGTCCCCGCCGCCGCGGCATTGCGCGCCTTCAGGTCGAGATCAGCGGCAACCGCGGTTGTGACGTTTTCAACCGACACCGACCGCTCGCTTGCGAACTCGGCAACCGACCTTCCCTGTTGGAAAGCGTTCCGCAGCTCTTGCGGACTGCAGCCGATCACTTGGGCCGCGACGAGAAACTCGTCCCGAGCCTGGGCGCGCAACCACTGACGATCCGAAGGGTTACCGGGCGCGCGACCGCCGCGACCGCCGCGGCCACCCACCGGGAGGCGGCTGAACATCACCAAACGGGCGACGGCGAGACCGCCGACGATCACGCCGATCAGCACGTTGCCCATCGCCACCAGGACGACACCGAGGACGAGCCCGCCGACGGCGATCGCCATCCGCCACCGCCGCATCGAGCGCATCTTCGTCTCGAACTGGTTGCGTTGATCGCTTTCCGGTTGCCAGCTCATTGCGCCACCTTCTTCGCTTTCATCCATGGAACGCGCCGATCATGAAGATCGCGTGAGGCCTTCACCATGCTCGCGCGAGGGCGCATCACCCTCGGGCACAGGATGCGCCGAGGCTTCGGTCGTCGGCGGTCCATCCCGGCGTCTCGCCTTCGGGCCAGTAGTCACCTGTGCGGGGATCCTGCCGATAGGCGACGCGCGACGGTTTGCCGTTCGCGATCTCCTCTACGGCTGCGAGCAACCGGTCGATGTCGTCCGCGCTCGTCGAAACCGATCCGCTCGCGCGAACGGCGCCAGGAATTGTGCGACGGTCGCCCCGTAGTACCGCCTCGCGGTATGCGCGCACCTCGTCGTCGGAAAGCGCCAGTAACCGCAGCAGATAGGGATGTGCGCAGAAGCAACCATGCCGGACACCGATCCCATACTCGGCGCTGAGTCGCGCAGCAACCAGCGCATGGGAAATGCCGTCGACGACGAAGGTCGCGACCGGCAACGTCGGCGTCGCGAGCGACGGACCGAGGAGCCGAACGTTGTCGATCGCGGCCAGCCCACCGCGCAACTGCTGCGCGATATCGCGGTCGTGTTTCGTGATCGCACTCCACCCAATTCGATCGAACTCGTCGATTGAGGCGTGCAGCGCGACCGCTCCCATCACGTTGGGCGAACCCGCTTCTTCTCGCTCGGGCGGGTCGGTCCAGATCACCTCGTCGAGATCGACGAGGTCGACGGCGCCGCCGCCGGCGAGAAACGGATCACCGTCACGAAATGATTCGCGCGGCCCTACGAGTGCTCCCGAACCGAACGGTGCGTACATCTTGTGCCCGCTCCACGCGACGAAATCGGCGTCGGGCGGAAGCGGCGCGTGCGCAGCGAGTTGGGCCGCGTCGACGAACACCGGAATGCCACGCTCGCGCGCCGCGGCGATGATGTCGGAGTGCGCAGGCATCCACCCGGTGACGTTCGATGCAGCCGTGATGGCAAGCAACTTCGGTCGGGGCGCGACGTCGAGCGCACTGACGACGTCGTCGGCATCGAACGTGCCGTCAGAACCGCACTCGACGAATCGCGGCCGGACGAAACGCATCCACGGCAAGAGATTTGCGTGGTGCTCGACCACGGTCGACACGACAACATCGTCTGGCTCGAGCCGAAGCCGAAAAGCCAGGTGGTTGATTGCTTCCGTCGTGTTGCGGCAGATGATGGCCACGTCGCCGCCGTCGACCGATCGGCCTGCAAAACGCAACATCGCGGCGCGCGCTCGTTCGTAGGCGTTCGTCGCTTCGCGCGACTTGTAGCCCGCGCCGCGATGCACGCTCGCATACCACGGCAGGAACGCACTCACCCGTTCGGCAACTGCCGGAAAGGCGCTCGTCGACGCCGCCGCGTCGAGGTTCACGTAACGGCGACTTGCCCCGTCGACGCACGGCACTTCGTACTCATCACCAACGAGTGAAAGCGGCAGGTGCACGGTGTCGTTACTCATCGGTGTCTCCTCAGAGGGCACCGATCAGGTGAAGGCGATCTAACCTCCGGCCGCTTTCTCGTAGAACTCGCCGACGGTGATGATGTCGCTCACCTGCTCGATGAAATCGTCCTTCGTGAGGTGGAACATACCGATCGTCGCCGGTACACGAGGCTCAGCTTGCGACCGCAAACTTCGCCGCGAATTCTCGGTACGCGTCGAACGCGCGCGGCGCCCACACGCTCGCCGGACCGCCACCCATCAACAGCGCGACACCTAGCACCTCCGCGACTTCTTCTTCGGTGGCACCGAGTCGCGCCGCGGCACTCGCGTGATACGCGATACAGCCGTCGCATTCCTTTGCGACAGCGATCGCGAGCGCGACCAGTTCCTTGATCCGGGACGGCACCACCCCATCGGCGACGGCCGCGCGGTGCAACTCCGCGAAACCGTTCCAAGCGTCGTGGTCACAGTGCCGCAGCGCTCGCGTCGGTTCCTTCAGATCATCAATGACATCGCTGTAGTGGCCCATGACCCGACCGTAAGACGCCGAGGTGCCCGCGACGAGGGACGAAGGTCCCGCGCGGCGCGGGCCGATTGTCGTTCTTTTCACTGGTGGAGGCCGCGGCACACGACGCGCGCATGTCCGCTCGGCCGAATACGGTCTGGTCCGTGACGAGGCGCGCCCGAATTTCGGCGATCGCAGTGTGCGGCATGCTTGCGCTGGCGGCGTGTTCGAGTTCGCCGTCACGGCACGCGGCACCCGGGTCGACGAGCACGACGACAACCACGATCTCGACAAGCAATCCTGCTGCGCTCGCCGCCGACGCGTACGTCTGGGGCTCGCCCCTCGTCATCACCGAGCGAACGCTGCAGACATTCGCGCGGCTCGTGGGTGTGAACCGGCTCACGTGGCAGACGAAGCTGTCGGATCCGTCGTCGCGCATCGTTGTCGGACCCAACGTCGACACGTTGTACTCCATCGCGGTGCTCGATCTGCGGGCCGGCCCGATGGCACTCACGCTTCCGAGCATCACGGATCGCTACTACACGTATCAGTTCATCGACGCGTGGACCGACTCGTTCGCGTACGTGGGTACACGCGCGACAAACGGTCGCTCGGGGACGTGGGTCGTCACGCCCCCCGGATGGCACGGTGTCCTGCCGCCCGGCAGCACACAAATTGCGGCACCAACGAATCAGGTGTTCCTGCTCGGTCGCTTCCTTGTCCGTGATACGGCAGACATCGAAAACGTCGACCGGCTTCACGCGAGCGTGTCGCTGGAACCCGTCGGCACACCTCGCCCGGTGTCGATCGGTGCACCGAGGGGGCAGCCGGCCGCAGTCGGCGGACAAGACGCGTCGTTCTACGACGAACTCAGCGACGCACTCGCGATCAATGGGCCCGCCAGCGATGCCGATCGCGCCACGCTCGCGCACTACACCTCGCTCGGGATCACACCAGGACAACACCCGTACACGAACGGAACGGCGGCTGTACGCGCAACTCTTACCGAGGGTGTGAAGCGCGGCGAAGCGGCTGTTGCCGCGGCCTCGGCTTCACAGAGCCATGCCGTCGACGGATGGACAACCCGGCTCGACATCGGCACCTACACCGATCCACTCACGCGTGCAGTCGTCGCGCGCTATGGATGGGGCGCGAACATTCCCCAGGAAGCGGTCTACGCGTCCTCGGCCCTTGACGGCAGCGGTCAGGCATACGACGGCACGCATCTGTACGTCATGCACTTCACCTCCGGCTCAACTCCGCCGGTGCACACGTTCTGGTCGCTCACGCTCTACGGACCGGATCGCTTCCTCGTCGCCAACGACATCCAGCGCTACGCAATCAGCGACCGCACGCCCGGCATCGTTCGCAACGCCGACGGCTCACTCGACCTTTACGTCGCGCATAATGCACCCCCCGGGCACGAAAGCAACTGGCTGCCCGCGCCGGCGGGACCGTTCCAACTGTCGCTGCGCATGTACCTCCCCGACGCGCCCATCCTCGAGGGCCACTACCGCCTGCCCCCGCTGCAGCGCATCAGCTGAAAAGTTGCGGCCTCGGGTCAGATTTTGAGGTACAGCACTTCTTCGGCAGCCTGGAAACCTGCATTCGCATAGAACGACCGTGCGCCGGCGTTTCCGACCATCACCGCGACCTTGACGGTGTCGATCCCGAGGTCACGTGCGTACTCCCGAACTGCTCCCATGAGGGCGGTACCAACACCATGCGCGCGAAGCGACTCGGCGACAATCAACGTGATGATCTCGACGATGCCGCCCCGAACATCGAACGTGTCGTCAGCCCCCAGCACGGTCTGCGTCATCGCATAGCCGACGGGAGTGTCGTCGTTACGTGCGACGAAGTACGCGCCGCCGTGCGCGAGGAGTTCGCGGTACCACGCTCGCGACGTCGTTCCCACGACCGCTCGTGATCACGCACGAGGTCCTCGGTACTCGGCAACCTCGAGATGATGGCTGTGCAGTGCCAGCCACAACGGCCGCAACTCGTCAAGACTCGTCGTCGCGGTGATCGGCCCCTCAATATGCATGAGCCCGCTTCTTACACGTTCTCCACGCGGACGTTCGTCTCGTAGATCACCGTGCGGCCGCGTTGCCCGAAGAACCACGGGCGGTTGGGACGATCGAGTGGTGAGCTGTAGTCGTACACCGTGAACGAGCCGGTTCGGTCGGGCACGACGGCCGGGAAACAGCAGTCGCCCCGACCGGGAAGATCGGCGAGCCACGTGAGCTCGAGCGACTCCGGATCGACGTGCCACAACGCGGTGCGCTTCGGCGTGGCCCAGTAGATCAACTGGTACAGGCGCGTGCGCTGCGGCGGCGACGGGTAACGCCAACCCAAGTCGTAGCGACCGCCGAACGGAACTTGCCGGCGCGCAACGAGAAGAACGTTGTCACGGTCGCGAAACATGTACGGCGAGTCGAGCTTGTTCGGGTAGCGACGCGTGCGCCAGTTGCGCGTGCCCGGCTCCGCCGCGCGGCACACATCGGAACCCCAACCGTGCGGGCCTTCCATGCGCGTCACCGCGACCCAGCCCCCGCCCGGCGCTTCGACGATGTCGGTCTCGGTACCACCGACGTGCGCGACCGGTTGTTCGGGATCGAGCGGATGCCATGCGCGGCCGTCGGCAGTCGTCCAGAGTTCGACGCGCGTCGGTTCGGGATGCGTGGAGTACGTCGTGTCGGCGCCGAGGTACACGCTCATCACTGGTCGCCCACCCAACAGACGCGGACGCCATTCGACAACGCCCGGTTCCGAGATGGCTTCCGGTGTCGTCCACCCCGACGCCGTCAGTTCGGTGACGTGCACGCGATCGGGTTGGAAGCGATACCAGACGGTGCCCAGCGTGAAGAAGTACAAGAACAGCTGACCGTTCCACGACAAGAAGCGCGGCTCACGCACGTCTCGATGCAACGAGATGCTCGTTTCATACTCCCAAGTCGTGCCACCGTCGCCACTCGACACCACGTTGAGCCGCGCGTCGGCGCTCGCGAAATGATTCGGTGCGGTTCGCCACGCGAGATAGCGGCGACCTTCGTGCTCGCATACGTCGAGGTTGTTGTTCGCGGCCAGCACAGTGAGCCCTTCGACGCATGCCGGCCCGGGAACGACGAGCCGGGCCGCGCCTTGCGTCACTCGTTGCTTTCCGTTCGCCATGCGACGGTCATCATTTCACGGCAGCCGGTCCGCGTGATGAGCAGCGCGAACTGTCGACGCAGAACCCGGGTGTGACGGCACCGTAAACAGTTACGCGCTGCGCCGGAGTCGTGTCACTTCGGCTTGACGGTGTTCGCACGACGCCCCGTTGAATGTCCACGGCCGCCGCGATTGGCCAGAATCTCCACGAGGGGTGTCGGACAACGAAACGTTTCGCGCCTTGTCGCGTGTCGACGTGGTTTGATGGTGTCACACGATGCCTTCGCAGCCATTCCGTTCGCTCGGGTTTCGTGGAAGCATTGCGAAAGTGGACGCACCGCGAATCCATTACGCGACCGGTACCGGCGGGACGGATATCGCCTGGGAGGAGTTCGGCTGCGTAGACGGCCCACCGATCGTCTTCATCCCGGGTTTCATTTCGCACCTGGAGCTCAACTGGGACGCGCCGCCGATCGGGAACCTGCTGCGTGGACTCGGCAGCGTTTGCCGCGTGATCACGTTCGACAAGCGAGGTACGGGACTTTCGAGCCGCGATTTGGGATTCGGAAGTCTCGCTGAGCGCGCGGATGATGTGCGCGCGGTCCTTGATGCCGCGGGATGGGGACGCGCGCACCTCTTCGGAATGTCGGAGGGCGGTCCGATGGCGATGTTGCTCGCCGCGACATATCCGGAGCGCGTCGAAAGTCTTTCGCTCTACGGGACGTTCGGGGTCGCGGGCACTGCGCCGGATTGGACCTCCGGTACGACCCTTGACGCGGATCGCGAGGCGGTGCTCGAGCTGTTGCCCGAGGTGTGGGGTACCGGACAAGCCGTGCGAGCATCGGGCCTTGTCGCGCACGGTGAGGAGATGCCCGAAGACCTCGCCGCGCACTTCGAACGCAACGCGTGTACGCCCCACATGATCGTGGAGATCATGCGCCGCAACTTCGAGATCGACGTTCGAGCGCTGTTGGGCACTCTGCACGTCCCCACGCTTGTCGTGCACGCAGCGGGCGATCCAATGGTCAACGTCGCGAACGGCCGCTACCTCGCTGCGAACATCGAGGGCGCTCGGTACGTCGAGCTTCCGTTGGCGATGCACACGAGCTGGCACACGGACGACTACGAGCCTCTGCTCGACGCGGTGCTCGAGTTTGTGGCCGGCGCACGCCCAGTACGGCGCGACGAACGGGTACTCGCGACCGTGCTGTTCACCGACATCGTCGATTCGACGCGTCGAGCCGCAAATATCGGCGACCGCCGCTGGCGCGTCTTGTTGGACCAGCACGATGTGCGCACTTCGGAGCTGATTTCACGCTTCGGTGGACATCTCGTCAAGCAGACCGGCGACGGCGCGCTCGCCACGTTTGACGGACCTGCGCCGCGCGGTGCAATGCGCGCAAGACCTTCGGAGCGCGATGGCCAACGTTGGGCTCCCGATTCGCGCCGGGCTACATACGGGCGAGATCGAGCGGCGTGCGTCGGATGTCGGCGGCATTGCAGTACACATCGCCGCGCGCGTGGTCGCGCTGGCGGGCGAAGGCGAAGTTCTCGTTTCGCGCACGGTGCGCGACTTGGTCGTCGGATCGGACTTGCTGTTCGACGACCGCGGCGCCTACGAACTCAAAGGACTCCCTGACCGGTGGGAGCTCTACGCCGCGGTGTAAGCCCGACGTGATGTCCGGCGGCCTTGGCACAGTCGTGAGAACCGCAACTACATTCGTTGATCCGGGTCAGGGCCGATTGGGCGAGCTCCCGCAGTGCAAAAGTCGAGAGCTGCCCCCGGCCCTGTTCCGCGGTCAACCGGCTACACCGGCATCTCATTCAGAATCGAGATTGCCGGGGCGGACGAGATTCCGCTAACTCCTACGGCCGGATGATCGTCCGCTCTGGCACTACTCCTTAGCGTTACCCGGCTTCAGCTTCGCCCGCTCTGACGTGAGACGTCGCAGGCAACTCGCCGGCGCTCAGCGGAGCGAGGCCAATCGGGCCAGTACGCTCAAACTGCGCGTTCCCAAAATGGTCCCAAATGGAGCGGCGCGAATTGCCGGGGAGTGGCGCAGTGGTAGCGCACCAGCTTTGGGAGCTGGCGGTCGGGGGTTCAAATCCCCCCTCCCCGACTCGATGATCGATCAGCGCGTGGTCGCAGCGAGAAACAACGCCTTGTTGTGTGACGCGGTCTGTCGCCGCGCACGGCCTCGTCGCGACCTTCGGCGCCGGCATGTGGACCTGCCTCGTTCGAACCCCGACGTTCTATCCCGACGCGGTCACGCTCGATCCCGAAGCTCCCGCCGACACCGTCCTCGCGCGCATCGACAACAGCACCGGCGCATCGATCAAAGACAGCTTCGCCACGCTCGACTTCGCGCCGCACGGCTACGACGTCTTGTTCGAGGCGACGTGGTACGAAGGCGTCGCGGGCGCCAACGCGCGTAACGCCGACGGATGGTCGGTCGTCGAAGCCGCCGACCTCTTCGCCGACTGGGTCGCGGGCTGGCGCGGCGTCGACGGACCGGACGACGTGTGGAACCCGGGCGTGCTCGGCGAGCCGTCGCTGGTCTTCGCCACGTACCAACCCCACGGCGATGTGCTCGCAGGCGCGCTGTTCAACCGCGGCGACGACGCCATCGGGATTTCGAACGTCTTTACATCGGGATGCAGCAAGGAAGACGCATGGTCGGGCGCGGTCGGGTTCGCGGGCGTGCTCTTCGGCGACGCGCGCATCGTCGGTTACGGGGACGACGAAGAACTCGCGCTCGCGACGGCCAACGGCTTCGCAGACATCGGTCCGTTGCGCGTCTGGATCAGATAAGCGAGCGAACGCGGCGAACAGCGTCGGACACGAAGTCGCACGCGACGCGCGCCACCGTGCCGGCGATCATGCCGGCCTGTTCGGTGAGAGAGGGTTGCGGTGCCTCGGCCGGCGGAGGCGGCGGTGTTTCCACGCGCACCTCGTGTTGATTTCGTCGTGCTGGTGTTCGTCGTGCTGGTGTTCCTCGTGCTGGCGTTCCTCGCGGTGACCGCCGAGCGCTTCCCACACCTCTTCGACGTTGTGAAACTCCTGCTCGGCCGGCAGCGCGCGCAGCGCGACGACAACTCGCGCCGGCGCATATTCCTCTTCGGCGACGCCCAAGAGCCGCGCCCGCCGGCAAGGAAACGCACTGGGTCGCAGTGAGGTCGCGAGCAGCGAGCGGAACTCGATCTCGTCCTCGTACGGCATCGTGTCGGGCATCGGCTCACCGTCGGCCGGAGGCTCGGTCATGCGCCACTCTTCGACACGGCTTTCATGCGTACTACGAACGATGTCTTCGGTTTCGTGCGCGAGCTCGTCGTCGACGCGGGGCGAATGTTGGGAACTTCCACGATCGGTCACGGCAACACTCCCTCAAGACTCATCGTCCCCGCCGGCGCGCCCGGACAAACAACACCGCGTTGCGCGCGCTCAGAACGACAGTGTGTGTAGCGCGTGCCACGCCATCATGCGCTCCTCGTTGGTGGCAACGAATCGCGCATTGAAATGCAAGCCGATCGCACTCAGCCGTTCGACGACGGCGGTCCGGACGAACGCGTTGTTCACGCCGACGCCACCCGTGAACACGAGCGTGTCGAGTCCGGCCAAGAGCGTCGCGAAGCCCGCGACCGTCTTGGCCACCGAGATCACGAACGCGTCGACCGCGAGCCGAGCGTTCTCGTCGGTCTCGATGTGCTCGACAAGTTGCCGGAGGTCGCCGCTGCTCCCCGACAATGCAAGCAAGCCACTGTCGAACGCGAGCGCGTGCTCCGTGCGGTCGACGTCGCCGATCATGCGCGCAAGCGCGCACACCGCACCCGGATCGAGGTCGCCGCTGCGCGTGCTCATCACGACCCCGCCGAGCGGCGTCGTCGCCATCGTCGTGTCGACGGGAACGCCGTCGCGCAACGCGACCAAGCTGCTGCCGCTGCCCAAGTGGGCAACGACGGCCCGCGCACCAAGCGCGCTGGCGTAGGAACGCGTGATGTATTCGTACGACAGGCCGTGGAAGCCATAGCGGCGGAGACCCTGCCGTGCGTACTGATCGGGAATCGGCAGCCGCGCCGCGACCGCCGGCAACGACCAACAAAAGTCGGTGTCGAAGCACGCGACGTGATGCACCTTCGGAAGCTGGGCGCGCGCCGCCGCGATGACCGCGAGACCAATCGGCTGATGCAACGGCGCCAGGACTGTGGCGGCTTCGAGTTCGGCGAGGACCGCGTCGGTGATCTCAGTCGGCGCGTGGAGTTGCGCGCCGCCGTGTACGACGCGATACACAACGACGTTCGGCTCTTCGTCGCCGAACTCGTCGAGGATCTCGCGCACCGCGCGCGTCACGCTTTCGGGCTCGCTCGCCTGCAACGGTTGTTCGCGGCGTGCGAGCTCTTGGCGGTCGGCGAAGAGCGCGGCCTTCAGGCTGGACGATCCGGCATTGAGCGCAACCGCACGACCGCGTGGCAGTCTCAGCGGTTCGTCCACGTCCAGTCCCTCACCTCGGGCATGTCTTCCAGGTGCTCGCGGATGTAGTCGTGATGACGCTCGAGCATCGCGCGGCAGTATTCCATGAGTTCGGGAACGCCCGAAGGCGTTTGGCGGGCGCGGTGTACGGCCTCCAGCGCGAGGTGGTACCGGCTCATTTGATTCAGCACCACCATGTCGAACGGCGTTGTGGTGGTGCCGTATTCGTTGTACCCGCGCACGTGGAAGCGCCCGGGCGACGGCCGGCCGTGCAGCAGCTGGTGTACTTCGCGCGGGAACCCGTGGAACGCGAAGACCACATCGGTGTCGGCGCGGAACGTCGCGACGAACGCGTCGTCGGTCAGGCCGTCGGGATGCGCGTAGCGCGGGAACAACGACGCGAGATCGACGACGTTGACCACGCGCACCACGAGATCAGGGACGTATGCGCGCAGCAATGCAGCGGCTGCCATCGTTTCGAGGGTCGGCACGTCGCCCGCGCACGCGAGCACGATGTCGGGTTCGTGCTCGGGGCTGGGTTCTTCGGTGCCCGCCCACCACCACACGCTCGCGCCTTGTTTGCAGTGTTCGACTGCGTCGTCGTACGAGAGCCATTGCAGTTCGGGCTGCTTGTCGATCACGATCAGGTTGACGTGGTCGCGTGAGCGCAGACACTCCTCGCCGATCACCAAGAGGCAATTCGCATCAGGCGGCACGTACACGTTGCCCACGGTTCCCCGCTGCGAGAGCATCACGTCGATCAGCCCGGGTCCTTGATGACTGAAGCCGTTGTGGTCGTTGCGCCACGCCGTCGACGTCAGCAACAAGTTCAGCGACGGCACCGGCGCGCGCCATTCCAGTTCCCCGGCCGCTTCCAGCCACTTCGCGTGCTGCACGAGCATCGAAGCCGACACCATCGCGAACGCTTCGTAGGTAACGAAGAGGCCGTGGCGCCCCGTGAGCACGTAGCCCTCGAGCCAGCCCTGACAATTGTGTTCGCTCAGCACCTCCATCACCCGACCATCGGGGGCTTCGCAATCGTCCGTCGCCAACACGGGGTCGAGGAACACGCGGTTTTCGACCTCGAACACGGGGTCGAGCCGGTTCGAGCGGGCTTCGTCGGGACACGTGATGCGGAAGTTCGCCGCGGCGGCGTTCTGCACGAACACGTCACGGAGCATCGTTGCAAACGTCCGCGTGGATTCGGCGCGATCGGCGCCGTGCGCCTCGACCTTGACCGCGTATGCACGCGGATCAGGCAGCTCGAGGGGCACGCACACGACACCACCGTTCGCGTGCGGCGACGCGCTCATGCGCAACTCGCCCTTCGGCGCGAGCCCGGCCAGCTCTGACACGAACGTGCCCGCCCCATCGAACAACTTCTCGGGCTCGTAGCTGCGCATCCAAGCCTCGAGCATCGCAAGGTGCTCGGGATTGTCGCGGACGTTGGCGATCGGCACTTGGTGTGCCCGGAACGTGCCTTCGACTTGTTGACCGTCGACGACCTTCGGGCCGGTCCATCCTTTGGGGGTGCGCAACACGATGACGGGCCACCGCGGCCGCGTCGCGTGGGCGGCGCCGCGCGCACGCGCATCGGCCTGGATCTCACGAATGCGCGCGTAGCAGGTGTCGAGCGTCGCCGCGAACGCTTCGTGCACCGCGAAGGGTTCGTCGCCTTCCACGAACGCAGCTTCGTAACCGTGCCCGTGGAGCAAACGGGCGATGTCGTCGTCGGGTGTGCGGCCCAATACCGTCGGGTTCCCGATCTTGTAGCCGTTGAGATGCAAGATCGGCAGCACCGCGCCGTCGCGCGCGGGATTGAGGAAGTGCACGCCCTTCCACGAGCCTTCGAGCGGGCCCGTTTCGGCTTCGCCGTCGCCGATCGCGGCACGCGACGATCAGATCCGGGTTGTCGAACGCCGCACCGAAGGCATGCACGAGCGCGTAGCCGAGCTCTCCGCCTTCGTGAATCGATCCCGGCGTCGGCACGCTCACGTGGCTCGGAACACCACCGGGCGTCGAGAACTGGCGGAACAACTTCCGCATGCCCTTCTCGTCGGTCGTCACGTTCGGATAGATCTCGGTGTAGGTACCTTCGAGATAGACGTTGGCGAGCACCGCGGGGCCACCGTGTCCGGGTCCGGCGATAAAGAGCATCTGCGCGGACGTCTCGTTGATGAGGCGGTTGAGGTGCGCGTACATCAGGTTCAAGCCCGGTGACGTCCCCCAGTGGCCCAACAACCGCGGCTTGATGTGCTCCGCGCGCAACGGTTCGCGCAACAGCGGGTTGTCTTGAAGGTAGATCTGGCCGACCGTCAGATAGTTCGCGGCACGCCAGTACGCGTCGAGGCCGGCGAACATAACCACGTGTTACCCCCTACGCGCGGCGCGGGCACCAGCGCGGAGATGAAGATACGACGGCGGAAAACCGCCGACGCAGCAAGGCTGATGAAGACCTGACAAAATTGAGGACGACGAAAGGTAGACGCTGCGTCCTTCCCGGGGCGACTATGGCGTCATGGTGTCGGGTCCGGGGACGACACAACCGCCAGAAGCGTTTGTCGACGTAGTGATCGTGTGTCGGCCATCCGATCCCGCGCTCCTCGCAGTAAGCGAGCGGCTGCGACAGAGCGGGATTGCGTGCGTCCACCTCGACATGACCGAGGAAATGGAGCCGCGCATCGTCGATTTGTCAGCCCGGTGCTTCGTTGTCGACTTACGAATCGGCGGCGCCGCGTTCAACGTCATCGAGTGGTGTCACGCGGCGACGGCGCGTCCGGTGTTGACGATCACGGATTACACGGATGTGCGCGGACGTTTGCGGGCACTGGAATTACGCGTGGCCGATCACATCGTCGCGCCGTTCGCGACGCGCGAAGCGATCGCACGCGTCGAGGCGATCCTCCACGATGCCCGCGGTGACGAGCTGGGGTTCGCCGGAATAGTGGTCGATCCCGATCAGCGGGTCGCGGTGCAAAACGGAAAACCCATCGACCTGACGCCGCGCGAGCTCGCGGTCTTGCTGGTGCTGATGCGCAACAGGGATCGCGTGACGTCAAAGCAGGAGCTCCTCGACGCGGTGTGGCCGGGGCGCACCGCGTCGACGAACGCGGTCGAGGCTGTTGTCAGCGCGCTCCGCCGCAAGTTGCAAGTCGGGGATTCGGAAATCATCCACACCGTGCACCGCGCCGGATACGCGCTGCGCGCTCCCCCGCCGAGGCCGCAGTATCGAAGCGTTTGACGGCGGGGACGTATTGACGTGCGTCGAGCGACAGTCGGCGGCAGACTCTGCGCATGACGCGCCTGCAGGTCGTCGATGGCGACGGCCACGTCATGGAAGAACCCAACGACATCTGGACGCCGGAACGAATCGACCACGACCGCTGGGGTGCATGGGTCCCGCACAAGGAGACCCACGACGAGATCTACGACGTGATTCACGTCGGGGGTGCAGTGCGCGGTGGCGGCCGCGAACTGCACGACCAAATGGCCGCGGCTGCGGGCATGACGCCGCGTGAGTTCTACGACATGATGGAAACGCTGCGACGCCCCGGTGGTCACGAACCGAAAGCGCGGCTCGCCGACATGGACGCCGAAGGCATCGACGCAGTCGTGCTGTATCCGAGCCTGGCGATGTTCTTCGGGCCCGAGGACGAGATCGCGGCACTGCACGACAACGCGTTCGTCGCCGCGTGTGAACGCGCGTACAACGATTGGCTGGCCGACTTCTGCGCGGAAGATCCGGCGCGGCTGTTCGGTGTTGCCGCGGTGCCGCTGCAAGACGTCGCCCGGGCATGCGAAGAGGTCGAGTACGCGAAGTCGCGCGGCTTGCGCGCGGTGTTCGTGCGTCCGTCGGCGTACGTCGACGATTTGCCGTTCAACCACCACGTCTACGACGACTTCTGGTCGACGTGCGAACGGCTCCGCATGCCGGTCGCGTTCCATCCCGGTGTGCACGTCGACACGCCCGGCGCGTGCCGGAAGTTCGGCCTCGTCAAGATCAGCGACAACACGACCGTCACGAACATGGCGATGGACGAGGTCCACGGCGGTTCCGCGCTCGGTCAAGCCGTCGGCAACGCGGTCGACATGATCGTGACCATGGGGCGGCTGCTGATGGGCGGCGTCTGCGAACGCTTCCCGAACCTGCGGTTGATCTTCCTCGAATCGAGCGGCGGCTGGGTGCCGTCGCTGCTCGAACGCATGGACGAGCAAGTGCAGGCGTTCCCACTGGAGAAGCGGTGGCTCTCGTTGCTGCCGAGCGAATACTTCGCACGCCAGTGTTACGTGAGTTTCGAGCCCGAAGAGTGGAACCTGGCCGCTGCGGCCCAGCGACTCGGCATCGATCGAGTGTTGTGGGCGAGCGACTATCCGCATCCCGAGTATCACCCCGGCATCGTCGACGAGCTCCGCGAGCACATCGCGCCGCTGTCCCCTGCCGAACAACAACGCGTCCTCGCCGGCAACGCGATCGACTGCTACGGGCTGGCGTGAGCGCGCCGGCCGAGAAGCCACCCGAACTGCGCGTGGCGCGGCCGCCGGAAGCCGACACGTACGACGAGATGACGATGGCGCGCGCGTGGCTCGTCCACCTGCGCGAGAGCGTCATCTTCAAACTCGAGGACCTCGACGACGAACAGCTGCGTTGGAAACCGGCACCGACCGCCAACTCGCTCGGTGTCATCGCGGTGCATCTCGGTTACGCGGAGCGGTTGTGGGTGCGGGCGTTCTTCGCGGGTGAGGACATGGACATGTCGTGGCGTTCGCACATGTTCGAACTCCCCGACGGCTGGAACCGCGACGACGTGATCGCGTTCTACCGCGCCGAAACCGCCGCGGTCGACAAGGTGCTCGACGAAGCCGCCTCGCTCGATCTCCCGGGCCGTAGCGCGCAGCGACCGACGACGTTGCGGTGGGCAGTGTTCCATCTGATCGAAGAGACGGCGCGTCACGCCGGTCACATGGACCTCACGCGCGAACTGCTCGACGGCCGGACCGGCCGCTAACGCCGGGAGCGATCCCGGAGCACGCGCTCGTCCATCGAGGCGAGCCACCCCGGGAGCTCGATCGCCGGCATGGGCCGGGCGATGCTGAAACCCTGGGCCGAATCGACACCGATCTGGCGCAGCAGTTCGATCGTGCGCTGGTCTTCGGAGCCTTCGGCCACCACCTTCAATCCCAAACCGTGTCCGAGGGACGTGATCGAACGGCACAACGTGCCGTCTTGCTCGTCGTCCGCCGCGTTCTGCACGAACGACTTGTCGATCTTGATTTCGTCAACCGCAAGCGCGCGCACTGACGACAACGACGAATACCCGGTGCCGAAGTCGTCGATCGCGATCTTCACGCCGAGCACCGCGAGCCGGCGCAGCGCGGCCGCGACGCGGTCGGGCTCCGCCATGATCTGTGTTTCGGTGATCTCCAACGTGAGCGCGTGCGCCGGACACACCGAGCGGGTCAGCGCGACTGCGACCTGTTCGGGGAACGCGGGGTCGACGAGATCGCGCACCGAGACGTTGACCGCGATGTCGACGTCGTAACCGGCCGCGACCCATTGCCGGCGATGTTCGAGCGAACGCTCGAGCACGTATTGCGTCAACGGTCGAATGAGGCCCGTGCGTTCGGCCACCGGAATGAACTCGTCGGGCGGCAGATAGGAACCGTCGTCGCGCCGCCAGCGCACGAGCACCTCGACACCGGAGACGATGTTGCTCGTGAGATCGAGCTGCGGTTGCACGAAGATCGCGAGCTCGTCGCGTTCGAGGGCTTGGCGCAGCTCGTGGGCGAGGCCGAGCTGGCGCGGGCTGTGCGGGTCGTCGGACGGAATGAACGAGTTGACGCGTGCGTGGCGACCTTTGGCGGCGCGCATCGCGATCTCGGCGCGGCGCAGCAGCTGCTGGGCCGAGGTGCCGTGATCCGGATGCATGGCAACACCGACGCTCACCCCGACTTCGATCACGAGACCGGCCGCGTGAAACGGTTGTTCTTCGAACGCGCGTGCGATGCCTTCGGCCGTGCGTACGGCCGCACCGATGCCGCGGGAATCGGGCACGAGGATCGCGAACTCGTCACCACCGAGGCGCGCCGTGGTCCAGCCGCCGTCGGCGAGTTCGAGGAGACGATCGGCAACACCGCGCAATACGACGTCGCCGTGGTCGTGCCCGAGCGTTTCGTTGATGTCGCGGAAGTCGTCGAGCCCGACGACGAGCAACGCGAAGCGCATGTCGTCGCCGGCCGCTTCAATCGCCGATGTCAACGTGTCGGTGAGCTGCACGCGGTTCGGAAGTTCGGTCAGCGGGTCGTGCAACGCCCGGTGCTCACGCAAGCGAGCGGCGTGGCTGAGCGCGTCGAGCAACCGTCCGTTTTCGAGCGCAACACTTGCCTGCGTCGCGATGGCTTCGAACAGTTGAAGGTCGGCGGCACCGAACGGTTCGTCGCTGGCGCCACGCGCGACGGCAATCCAGCCGTCGCCATTGTCGCCGCCGAGCGAAGCGGCAAGCGCGTACTCCCACTCACGCGCGTCGAGCCAGCCGTCGAGCGCCGCGCCCCGTTCGATTTCGATGATGCGAACTTGGTCGTTGAAGTACGCGAGCACCGACGCGTCGACGTTCTCGACCGACGTGCGGACCAGCGGACCGTCCTCGTCGTGTCCGACCACGAGGTTCGTGCTCCCGAGCAACACGAGTTCGGCGGCGTGGGCGTCGAGCAGTTCGCGCGCTTCCCTTACCGCCAGTTCGGCAACATCCGAGAGTTCGACCGAACCCGCAACCGCGTTCGTAAATCGATACAACTTCTCGACACGTTGATGCCGCAGGTACAGGTGCGAATAGGTTCGGTACGCCGCGTACATCAGGGCCGTGACGATCGCGAGCAAACCAAGCGCACTCGGTGTGTCGTGCTGCAGAACGACCACCGCGAGGAGCGCCAATGCCGTCTTGGCCAACACGGCGGTGCCGCCGGTGAACAGCGCCCAGATCGTGAGGTCTCGGTTGAAGGAGTGGCTGTGCAGCCACACCGCGAGCGTCACGAGCACAGCCGACAGCATGTCGGCCGCGAGCATTGCAACCAACGCCGCGAGCCACGCGCGTACGCCGTCGGGATTTGCATGCATGAGCACGGCGCGGAAAACGACAACCGCAACAAGAGTCTGCAAACCGGTCTGCGCGACATTGAACGCCAGCTTCACGCCCCGTTGGCGGAACACGGCAACGAAGACGAGGAACGACCCGACGAGGTGCGCCGCGACCGCGCCGACCGGTGACAAGAAAAACAGCGCAACGACAATTGGCAGATCGGACAGCGTCACTGTGTGCGCGTCGGTGCGCGTCGGAATGTCGACGTATAACAACGACGAACACGCGAACAGCGCGACCGCGAACCACAGCGGGAGCGAGACCGCGTTCGAGACCGGCTGCGCATCGCGCAACACCGCGAGCGTGGCCGCAGTTGCGGCGACGATGACCGCGACGAGCAGCGGCAGGCGCGCGCCGGCGAACGCGATCGGCCGCGGCGCCTCAGGCTGGTCGTGACTCATTGCGGCTCCGCACCTCGTCGTCGATGGGATGTCGACGCGTCAGCCGGGTCAATTGACTCGAAAGTCAGCTGACCGACTGCCAGCCGTCGCTCCGCCAGACCCGGCCCTGCCAGTCACCGTCGAGGCTGACGCCGTTCGACCAGCCGAGCGAGCGCCAAACCCGGCCGTTCCAACTCCCGCCACCGAGGGCGCAGTTCGAGATGTTGGCCGAAGGAGTCTCGTCGAGCCAGGGTGACGGGTTGTTGAGCGGATCGGCGAGGTAGTTCACCCACGACTGCTGCCAGGCGGTGCCGTCCCAGGCGTTGCCGGTGACGTCGAAGTCTCCCGACAAGGTTGTCGGCTCCGACGCACCAGCGGGGGTGTAGCTCAACTTCATGTCACCACGAGCGCTGTCGAGGTGGAAGCCGTTCGACGCCGTGTGGAGTAGGTCGTCGTTCCATGCGATCTGTGCCGGGGCGGTGTACTTCGGCGCCGCGGTCTTGCTCAACACGTCTTTGCTGAGATCGAGTTGGAACACGTTCGAATAGGAACCGTTGGTCTTGTGCCCGGCACCGACGACCGGCGTGCCCGCGTGTGTCAGCAACTGCTTGACGGCATCGGGTGTGAGGTTCGGGTAGCGCGAGAGGAGCAGCGCGACCGCGCCCGACACAACCGCTGCGGATTGCGACGTTCCGGTGCCCTTGAAGAAGTCGGTGCCGATGCGACCACCCGGGTAGAGGCTGTCGATCATCGAACCGGGATCGGCGAGACTTGTGATCGAGCCGCCCGGCGCAAGCAGGTCGTCACGACGGCCGCTGGTCTGGCTCGTCACACCCTTGCTCGTAAACGGCGCCAGCTCGAAATCCGACTTCGACTTGCCGACGAGGTCCGTCGCGCCCACCGCAATCACATTCGGGTCGTAGGCGGGGTTGTCGAGCGGCGTCGTCGTCCCAGCCGTGTAGCCACTGTTGCCGGCGGAGACCACGACGGTGATGCCGTGCACCCAAGCGTTTTCGACCGCCGCCGCGAGCGGGTCGCTGCTCATGTTCTTGTTGCCGTCGGTGCCGAACGAAAGGTTGAGCACCTTGATGTGCACGCCGAGCGTCTTGTCGTTCTGGTGCAACACGACCCAGTCGATCGCGGCAACCATCTGCGACACGTCGACGGCGCCGTTCGTCGCACCGGCGCGCACGTTGACGATGCGCGAGCCGGGCGCGATGCCGACGAACTTGGTCTTGGACGCCTTCACCAACGCCGCGCCCGACTTTCCGAGCGCGGCCGGCATCGCAATCGAGGGGTCGACGCCGCCGATGATGCCGGCGATATGTGTCCCGTGACCGAAGGCGTCGATGCCGTCTTGGGCCGGCGTGCTCGGGTCGTTCGTATCGCCGTTGTCACTCGCGTCGAACGACAGGTCGCGGCCGTTGACGAGACGCTTGCCGAAGTACTTCGAGGGCGCGACGCCCGAGTCGATGACGGCAACGTCGACGCCTTGGCCGGTGTAGCCGGCGTTCCAGTAGCTCGTCGCGCCGATTTGGGTCGCGACGTTGTAGAGGGAACCGGTGTCGGCGCTCGGGTTGTAGGCGGGGCCAGGGGTGCGCGACGCACCGCGTGCGGGCATCGGCGGTGTTTGCGTGAGCGTCGCAACGCCGGGTGAGATGCGTCAGCGCGGCCACTGCCGAGTCGGGCACGTACACGAAGGCGGACGAGTCGCCGAGCAAGTACGCGATCTGACCGCCGAAGTCACCGATGTAGTTGAAGACGTTGCGGCCCGCGACGCCGGCGTGGATGCACGGCGTCTTGCACTGGAGGTAGAGGTAATCCATCTGCGGCGGCGTGTCAGCATGCGCCGCAGGTGCAGGTGTCACCGTCGCGACCGCGAGGAACGCGGTCATCGAGACGAGGACCGATCGTGCTGCGATGCGAGTCATGTTGAGCTTG
Source organism: uncultured Actinomycetes bacterium (assembly GCA_963841195.1). Taxonomy (GTDB): domain Bacteria; phylum Actinomycetota; class Acidimicrobiia; order IMCC26256; family PALSA-610; genus CAWJBX01. The sequence continues at coordinate 161,843 of CAWJBX010000017.1, forward strand.
CGCACGTGAACTCCCAGCCGAGTGGTTTCAGCCGGGTGATGTTCGGCCCGAAGTGCTTCGCGACTACAGCGATTTGGGCGTTCTGTGCCTCACGCCACAATGGCCGGACCGATCGTCTGAAAGCACGCGGCGGCTACCGTGGGGCCCGTCGCGGGTGTAGCTCAATGGCAGAGCCCCAGCCTTCCAAGCTGGTCATGCCGGTTCGATCCCGGTCACCCGCTCTCCACCTTCCGAACCCGCTCAGCGATCCGCCTCGCCCGGACCGCGGTCACGCGCGACGTTCGATGCTTCGACGGTCAGTTCGCGCTCAGTTTCCAGGTTTTGACACAATGTGAGACGCAGTGGTGTACTTCGACGGTCGGCGAGACGGCCTCGGGAGGGCACACGATGGCGAGCACACGCGTACGGCTGCTACAAGCATCGGCCGTGGTCGGAGCCGCAGGCGCCGTCGTCGGAGTCGCGGCCGTGCCGGCGGGGGCAACTCAGCCGGTGACGGTGACTCCCGCCAGCGGTTTGTACGACGCCACATCGGTGTCTGTGTCCTTCGAAAGCCCCACGGCGTGGCAGACGGGGGTCCAGGGCGTTGCCCTTGAATGCAGCAGCCCGGTTGGCGAAGCGGTCTGGACGAGTTTGCCGCCGCAATGCGTTTCTCTCGGTTCGTTGACCGTTTACGAGGCAGCCGACGGCAACATCGCTTTGCAAGGCCAGGTCAAAGTGCACAAGACCATTGCCCCGAAGACCGGCACGCTGGTCTGCTCGCATCAATGCTCGATAACCGTCGGCTACGGCTCGAGTCAATTCATCGGCACGCCTGCGAGTGTGCCGATCACTTTCAAATGACACGCCCGGCAAGGGAACATGCGCCTTGGCGCGCCGCGCTGTAGTCCGCTGAGACATTCGTCTCGCGGAAGTTCGTGAAACATCTGCCGGTACTGGGTGCGTCGATCGTGATGCGAAGAGACCAAAAGCCCAAGCGCTGGCGCGTCCACCGCGTTGGACAGCTTTCGTCCCCGAGACCAAGAACCGACCAAACGGTCGAGAATTCCCGCTTACGCGGACGGGCAGCCCGCCTTCGCCGCGTCGAGCACGCCTTGCGCCGACGACGCGACGTTCGCGGCCGCCGAGAGAACCGCGCTGGCGCCGCTCAGCCCGCTCATGTTGTTGATCGCGGTCTGCAAGTCGCTGATTGACGAATTGAGCGCGTCGACCTTCGGCTTGTCGCCTGATGACAACGTCGTCTTCACGTTGTCGAGGTTCTTCTTCACGTCGTCGAGCGCGGCTTGGGCGCTGGCCTTGCCGGCGGTGTAGGTGGAGGGATTCGTGAGCGTCGACAGCGAAGACTTGAGCGCGGTCACCGACTGACAAACGGCGCTCGCCGCCGTTGTCGAGGGTGCGACCGTCGTCGTCGGAGTCGTCGACTTCGCGCTCGAACTACAACCGGCCGCGAGCACCACAACGACAACCGCGGTGGAAACCGCGGCCGCACTTCGCTTCCAGACGTCACGCATGTCGTGCCTCCTCGACTCCTCGGGCGCTGAGCAGTATCGCTCAGGGCCCACGCCGGGGCCTCGTCGGGCGGACATCGCTTTTACAACAAACCCTATTGGAAAGGTCGGGTTTACGGGGTACCGTCGTCGCAACCGCAGCTGTCAGGGAGCGTCATATGTCGAACAGCGCTTGGGGACTCGAAACCCGTCTCGTTCACGCCGGCACCGAACCGGATCCCACAACCGGCGCACGCGTCACGCCGATCTACCAGACGACGTCGTTCGTGTTCCGCGACACCGAACACGCCGCCGCGCTCTTCGGCCTGGAAGAGCTCGGGATGATCTACACGCGCATCATGAATCCGACGCAGGACGCGTTCGAAAGTCGCATGGCCGCGCTCGAAGGTGGCGTTGGCGCGCTTGCGACGTCGAGCGGGCAGGCCGCGCAAACGATCGCGCTGCTCAACCTTGCCGAGAACGGCGGGCACATCGTTTCGAGCGCGTCGCTGTACGGCGGCACGTACAACCAGTTGCACTACACCTTCCCGAAGCTCGGCGTCGAGGTGAGCTTCGTCGACGACCCCGACGATCTCGACGCGTGGCGCAAAGCCATCCGCCCGAACACCAAAGCGTTCTACGGCGAAAGCATCGGCAACCCGAAGGGCGACATCTTCGACCTCGAGGGCGTTTCGAAAGTCGCGCACGACGAGAACATCCCGCTCGTCATCGACAACACGCTCGCGTCGCCCGCGCTCCTGCAGCCGATGCAGTACGGCGCGGATGTCGTCGTGCACAGCGCGACGAAGTTCATCGGTGGCCACGGCACGTCGATCGGTGGCGTCATCGTCGACAGCGGAAGCTTCGACTACCCCGGAAGCGGCCGTTTTCCCGGGTTTACGGAGCCCGATCCGAGCTATCACGGCTTGGTGTTCGACCAACTGCCACCCGAACTCCGGCCCGCGATGTTTGTGTTGAAATGCCGGTTGCAGTACCAGCGCGATATCGGCGCTGCGATCTCGCCGTTCAACGCGTTCTTGTTCCTCCAAGGGTTGCAAACCCTCAGCTTGCGCATGGAGCGTCATTCGAAGAACGCGCTTGCAGTCGCGGAATGGCTCGAAGCGCGCGACGAAGTGGAATGGGTTGCGTACCCCGGCTTGAAGTCGAGTCCGTGGAACGCGCGCGCGCAGAAATACCTTCCGAACGGTACCGGCGCGATCATCGCCTTCGAGTTGAAGGGCGGCGTCGACGCGGGCCGGAACTTCATCGACAGCCTGGAGTTGTTCAGCCACCTCGCCAACGTCGGTGACGTGCGCAGCCTCGCGATTCACCCGGCAACCACAACACACAGCCAACTGTCGCCCGAAGAGCAAGCGGCAACGGGCGTAACGCCCGGTCTCGTTCGGCTCTCGGTTGGTATCGAGACGCTCGACGACATCCTCGCCGATCTCGACGCGGGAATGCGCGCCGCCAAGTCGTCGTAACCGCGCTGTCGTGGCCGACGACGACATTCCCGTTACCGGCGCGTGGCGTCCGGGCGATCCGCCGGGTCGCCGAGTGTTCGCGACAGTGTTCGACGAGCGCCCGCACGCGTTGCGCGCGGGCGGGGCGCTCGCAGACGTCACGGTTGCGTACGAAACGTGGGGCACGCTCAACGCCGCACGAGACAATGCCGTTCTCCTGTGTCACGCGCTCACCGGCGACAGCCATGCGGCCGGTCAGGTCGAGCCCGGTCACACCCAACTCGGCTGGTGGGACGCACTCATCGGTGCGGCGCGCGCCATCGACACCGATCGCTTCTTCGTCGTTTGCCCGAATGTGCTCGGCGGGTGCCAAGGAACGACCGGACCGTCGTCGATCGAACCGGCAACGGGCCGACCGTTCGGCTCACGTTGGCCGGTCGTCACCATCCGCGACCAAGTCGACGTCGAAGCCGCACTCGCCGACGAACTTGGCATCGACACGTGGGCGTGCGTCATCGGCGGTTCGGCCGGCGGACAACGGGCGATGGAGTGGGGCATCCGCTATCCCGCGCGCGTCGCGCGCGCGGTGCTCATCGCGTGCGGTGCGGCCGCGACCGCCGAGCAGATCGCGTGGTGCTCGTTGCAGATCCGCGCGATCGAGTCGGACCCGCATTTCGCCGGCGGCGACTACTACGACAACGCCGAGGGTCCGGGGCGCGGGATCTCACTCGCACGCGGGATCGGACAAGTCACGTATCGCTCCGAGCCCGAGCTTGCCAAGCGTTTCGACCGCGGCCATCAAAACGACGAGCACCCGTTTGAAGGTGGTTCGTACACGATCGAGTCGTACTTGGAGTACCACGGCGAAAAACTGGCTCGTCGGTTCGACGCCAATACGTACATCACGCTGTCGCGAGCGATGAACCATCACGATGTTGGGCGGGGACGCGGTGGCGTGGCCGACGCCCTCGCACGCATCGAAGCCGAAGTCACCATCGCCGGTATCTCGACCGATCGCCTCTACCCGTTGCGCTTGCAGTACGAGCTGGCCGATCTCATTCCGCGCAACAAGGGCGTTGAGGTCGTGCACTCGATCGCGGGTCACGACGGCTTCCTCACCGAGCACGAAGCGATCGGCGACATCATCGCCGGCGCGCTCTCGTGAACGCACACGAGTTCCTTACTGCGATGATTCGACCGGTAAATCCGCCGCTTTCCACGCGGCAAAGCCACCGATGACATCGGTCGCGTTGCGCAGTCCGAGTTGTTGCAACGTCGCGGCGGCCAGGCTCGACGCGTAGCCCTCGTTGCAGACAATGATGACCGTCTGCGAGTCGTCGTTGAGCTCGGCGATGTGATGTGGGCTCGACGGATCGAGACGCCATTCGAGGACGTTGCGCTCGATGACCAATGCCCCAGGGATATCGCCGTTCGTCGCGCGATCGAAGACCGGGCGAATGTCGACAAGGAGCGCACCGCGCGCGGCTGCCCGCGCGGCCGCTTCGGGCGTGACGCGCCGCACGTTCGCACGCGCCCGCGAGAGGAGCTTGTCGACGGCTGACGCGTCGGTTTCCGATGGTCGAGTCACACGAGGATCCTCGCGCGCCCGATCGCGCGAACGGGTTCGTGCGGCTGCGTCGTCTGCAGCGGCGGCGAGTACACGTGGAGGCTCACCACTATCTCGCTCGTCGCGTTGTGAACCTCATGGACGCGCGACGCGGGGACTCTGATAGAGCGCCCGGTGGGAACTTCTCGAACAGTCCATGCTTCGGTGCTTCCCGCGTCGCGGTACCACTCGATGAGTGAACCGCCCAGCACATGAATCGCCGCGTGAGACGCTCCGTGATCGTGCGCGCCGAGCACGCTGTCTGCACCCCACGCGATCAACCAGGCGTTGTAGTCGGAAGCGTCGGCAACGAGCTCCCACGCGCGCGCCGCCGGCGCCGGCGTAAGTCGCTGCGCCCGACACAAGAGGTTCGTACGTTCTCCGAGAAGGCCCTCGAGGCCAGCGCGCGCTTGGTCCGACGTCGTGAACGGCATCTCGCCACCATCGCAGGTAAATCCGACCTTGTCAATCAGTTTTGTCTAGATTCCACTGGGTCTCGTCAACAATCTCCACTAAGCTTATCGACAAAGTTTAGATAGCCGGATGGCGGCGCATCGAGGTGCGGGCAAATGAAAATCCCAGCCAAGTCGGATGACGCGGTCAGGACTGGATTGGCGCTGGCCCGAGTGTGGCCGGGCCGTCTCTCCGCGGACGCGATCGCCTCGAGCGAGGGGCTGCCGTGGCGGTTCGTTCAACAGATCCTCGGCGATCTTCGCCGCGCAGGCCTGGTGCAGAGCCGCCGCGGCCCGCTCGGCGGCTACGTGCTGACGCGCGCGCCTGAAGAGATCGAGATCGCGACGGTGCTCGCCGCGGTCGAAAGCCCGCTCGTCGAACCGGCGCGTTCGCCAAGCGGGCGTGAACCCGTTGGAACGCTGTGGTGCGAGGTCGCCGACGCAACCCACCGCGTCTTGCAGAACTGTTCGTTGGGCTCGCTCCTCACGCGCGGCGAGTACGACCGTGCGTGATTCCGAGCAAGCCTTGACCACACTCCTCGAAGGCGTGCCGCTGTTCGAGCGCTGTCATCCTTCCGACCTGCGTGTCGTCGCGCGCCACTGTGATGTCCGCACGGTGCCTGCTGGAACGACGCTGATTCACGCCGGCGATAACGGCGACGAGATGTTCATCGTCCTCGCCGGTGCCGTCGTTCGCGGCGATGCGGCGCGCTCCGCGCGCTTGCTCGGGTCCGGGAGCTATTTCGGAGAGCTCGCAATCCTCGACCCCGCGCCGCGGTCGTTAATCGTGATGGCGACCGAGGAAACGACGGTCGCGGTTCTTTCGCGCGCCGCGTTCCTGCTCGTTCTCGACGCCGTGCCGGGTGTGGCACCTCAGCTGCTCGCATCACTCGCCCGACGCGTCCGCGAAGCGGACTTGCGGCACAACGTCCGCGACGAGTGAACGTCGCAGGGTCGCATTAATACGTCGCCGGGAACGCCTGCGCGGCCGCGAAGAACGCGACGAAACCAAACGCGAGAACCAGCGCGGTTGCGAGCCAAAACGCGACCTTCGACCGGGCCCGCAACCGGCGCCGCGCGATCACGATGCCGAACACCAACAGCGCACACAGCAGCACGATGCCGAGACGCCCAAAGTCGGTGCCTGGAATCGCGGGCGATCCATTCGCCTGCGGCGGCACGCCGTCGAAACGGATCGTGCTCGCGCCAACGAGGTCGGCGACGACCACGCGGACGCGACTCGCTGCGAAAAGCGACGAAGCCGTGACGAAGACCAGCCGCGAACCCTGCACGGGCACGCGATCGATGCCTGCCGGCGACATCGTCTCCGTCGAAGTCACGCGATACGTCGCCGCGTCGGTCGCGGTGCGGAGAACGACCGAGTCACCAACGTGAACGTGCGCGAGGTTATGCAGCGCGGCGCCGTTCGTAACGCGATGACCGACCAAGATGGTGTTGCCGGGTGCACCCGGTAGTGCGGATCCGCGCACGTAGCCGATGCCGTGGCGCAGATCACCGGGTTGCGTTCCCGCGCGGATGTACTCGTTGAGGCCGAGGCGCGGGATCGAGACCTCGGCAAGAACTGCGCCCGCGCTCGCTGCGGTCGGCACCCGGTCCGGAAGCGTGCGCGCCGGCGCCCCACCGCCGAGCGCGGTGTCACTGAACACGACCGCGTACAACACGAACGCCAGCGTGATGTAGCCGGCAACGCGCGCCGCGGGCGCGATGCGCACCGGCCACGTCGCACGCGTACGCGCCGGGTCACTGAGCGCGAGTGCAAGTGCGGGCGACTCGGGCGCGCGGAACTCGGGCGCGGCAGCAAACGATGTCTCAGACGCGACCAAAGGTTGCGCGTCGGAAACGAGATCGGGGTCGGCGTCGAGCCCGTGGGCAGTCTTCTCCCAGAACGAGCGCGCGGTGACGACTTGCCACAGCGCCTTCATCGCCGCGATCCCCATCAACAGCCAATACACGGGAACGAGACAGGCGGCCCACGCCAGTGACGGGCGCTTCGTCAAAACCGCGGCGAGTACATATTGATATGCCACCAACACGTTGCCGAGCACGAAGCACACGAGCGCCGGGTAGTACACCGGAGTTGGGAACAGGGACTGGATCAGTGGAAAGCGACCAACGAACCAGGCGAGCGTCAACGCCCAGAACACGAGATTCAAGAGCGCGAGCAACGGCGTTCCACCGACGAATGCGTTGAACTCCGCGAAGCCTCGCCACCCGAGCTCGTCGACCAGTCGCGACGGATGGCGCATGTGTACGAGCCAGGTTTGGAAATAACCTTTGTACCAACGCGACCGCTGCTTGTTCCAGTTGATGTAGTCGGAGTTCGCTTCTTCCAACGTGTTCGAATCGAGGAGCGCGCACCTGTGGTCGGCACGGTGAAGGCGCATGCCGAGATCGGCGTCTTCGGTGACGTTGTACGGGTCCCAGCCGCCGATCTCGTCGAGAAGTGCACGCCGGATGTGATTCGACGTACCGCCGAGCGGCACGGGCGCCTCGCTCGCGGCGAGGCCAGGGAGCCAGAGCCGGAACCACTGGACGTATTCGATCGTGAACCAGCGGGTCAAGAGGTTCTGTTCGGCGTTCCAATACGCCAACCGCGCTTGTAAGCACCCGACGTTCGGCGGTGCGTCGCGGAATGCCACGACCGCGCGGCGCAGCTGCAACGGTTCGGGGCGGTCCTCGGCGTCGTAGATGGTGACGAACTCGCCATGCGCGAGCGTGAGACCAAAGTTCAGTGCTTTCGGTTTCGTGCGCGGACCACCCGCCGGAACAACGACGATGTCGAACCGGTCGCCGGCTTCGCGCAGCGCCGCCGCGCGCGTGTCGTGGTCGTCTTCCTCGACGAGCAACTTCACGTCGAGCTTGTCGCGCGGATACTCGAGCGCGCGCAGATGCTCGACGAGGCGGGGGACGACGTTCGCTTCGTCGTACAGCGGAACGAGCACGGTATAGACGGGAAGCTTCGCGTCGTCGATCGCCCGGGCGACCTCGTCGGACACTGAAATGACGTTCGGGTGGTTGAGCGCACGTGCGATCAGCGTGACGCGGTAGGCGAGCGAGAGCACGTATACGGCCGTGATCAAGGCAATCACGACGACACCGGTTGCTATCGGCGCGACGAGAAGGCTCACCGCCACCAGCCCGAGCGCAACGATCGCGACCACGCGTTGTCGCTTCGACGTGAGCGCGCGCGCCGAAAGCGCGGGAGCGCTCGTCGACAGCCATTCGGTTGCGTGGTCGGCGCGCGTTTGCTGGTCGTTCGGATCGACGGAAACGAGCGGCATCTCAGCTCCCGTCTGCGTCGACGCGTACCAGCCGGTAGGCGGGACAGCCGGGGGTATCGAACTCCTTCACGACGTGCGTACTGAGCGAGCCGACTTGGCCACCACCGTAAATGCCGGGGTGCGCCAGCGAGATCGCCTCGATGCCGTTCTCTCCGTTCGGCACCAGCACGTACGGCACGTGGAACGCGACCGGGTCGGCGGTTATCCGTTCGAAATCGCGGTCGCTCGTGATGACAAACGCGTGCGGGTGTTGCGACGCGAGGACGATGAACGACCCGCAGTCGAAGGTGTCGACGGCAACGGCCGAATTTCCGAGATTCAACGCGTCGAGCTCACGCGCGATGCTGTGGGCGCTCGACAGCAATGTCGCACCTTGTTGCTCGCTGGGCGATGTCGGCTTGTGAAATAGCCACGCGTACGCCGCGACTTCCTCGGGCGCCAGGTGCACGTTCGCCATTGCGGCGGCCGTGCCTGCGGCACTCGACGCGCCCACCACGAGGACGAGTGCGACGGCACCCACTCCCCCGGCACGCAACCAGCGCGGCAGTCCCGGCGTCATGCTCCGCAACGGCTCGAGCAGAAGCACCGTCGCGAGAATCACGAGGGGCACCACCGGGATGTAGTACCGGAGAAACCCGAACGTCGTTCCGTTGGCAAAGGACAAAACGCTGAAGGCGACCGGCGCGATCAGCACGACGAGCGCCAACGCCCGCCGGTCGCGGCGGAGGAATGCAACGAGCACGAGACATGCGCCCACCAGAACGAGCAGGGGCGCGTACGCGCCGATCTGGGCCGCGACGAGCCCGAGCTTCGGCCAACCCGTTCCGTTGGAGTTCTGCACCCCCGCCGCCGCGACGAGCGAGGAGTTGCCGTAGCGCGACGTGAACTGCGCGAAGGCTTCGCCGGTGATGATCCAGCTCACCGCGGCCCAAGCCCCGAACGCGACGGCGACCGGCAACCCGACCACCAAAGCGTCGGCGCTCGCTCCCGCCAATCGCTCACGCCGCGATCGCGCGGGATCGCGCGCAACGGTACCGACGATGAGCACGACGACGATGGCACCAAACGCGGCGGCGAGCGCTTCGTATCTCGTGAGAAACGCGGCGGCGAGGTTCAGCCCGGTCAAGACGAGTGGTCGGAGCCGTCCTTGCACCGTCCATTGCAGGAGGTATCGGGTCGCGCCGATGAGAAACAGGAGGTACATCGCCTCCGACATTCCGTTGGCGCCGTAGGCGATGACCATCGGATTGAGCGCGAAGGCCGCGGTGCCCGCGATGGAAACCGCCGGACTCGCGCCGAGTTCGGTAAGCGTGGCGCGCAATTGCACCACCGCGCCCGCCATACACAACGCCGACACGATGCATCCCGCGAACGCGTCTTCCGTGAGTGCAGGCCACCCGCGATGCAGCAGCACGAACGGGATCGCTGCGATCGACGGCAACGGGTTCCACACGAAACCGATCCCGCCGATGTGCGGATCGCGACTGCCGACGACGTACCAGGCTTGCGCGACTCGCGATCCGGCATCGCCCATCACGCCGCCACGGTGGAGCACGACGTACGCCGCGACCACGAGGTACAGCGCCGCGCACGACGCGAACACGAGCAGGGTTTGACGCGCCGGTTTGTTGGTTCGGCGCGCCGTGCGAAGGCGCGGCGTTCGCAGTCGAAGCGCGCTCGGGCGAACACCGGTCGAATCGACCGCCCGAAATTCGAGCACGTCGCCGGCCACGACCAGCGCGAGTCCTCCGAACAGGAGGATCACCAACGGCGACACGAGGCGCGCCTTCTAGCCGAGCTTGAGGATGATCAGCGCGACGACGACCACGACGAACCCGGCCTGCAACAACAGCGAGCTCGCCATCAACCGTGATCGTTTGGGGGACGGGTCGGGCCAGAATTCCTGCGCTTGCGCTTGCGGTGGTGCTTGCGGTTGCGCCGTCGGAGTCGGTGCCGCTGTCTCCTGGTCGACAGGAGGATGTTCGGAACGGGTGCTTCGGGTTCGACGATCACCGCGGGAGCCGGTTCGGTTTGGTCGTTGCGCACGACGTCGCGCCGTACGACAACGGTCGTTCCACCACTGCGGCGAGAGGGTCGCGTGGGCGGCGTCTGCACCACGGGAACGTCGGCGCTCGCCAGTTCGGCGTTCGCGTGCGAACCTACGTCGTGGGGTACGGGTTCAGGGTCCGGCACGCTCGCCACGCTCGGAATTGCCTGCGGACGTGTAGGCGGTGCGGGTCTAGGTGGTGCCGCCGGCGCGGCGCGGCGGAGCTCGTCGACGTATTGCGCCATCATCGCGACGACATACGACTCGAACTCGTCACCCATTACCGCCGCGGCCGGATGGCTTCGTAAGCGCGCTTCTGTCGCGTCGGCTTCGGCGAGTGCCGCCGCGAGTTCTGCTTCGAGGGCTGCGAACATGCGGTCGTTCTGTTCGACGAGCGCGAGCACGTGCTCATGCGGGACCGTGTCGACAGCCAGCGGGTGCGGATTCTTCGGCGCGATGTCCCCGCTCACGACGTACCCCCGAAGAACCGGTCGTGACGTTCGTCGCCGGCACTGATCGCGCGGCCCAACTCAGTCGGATCTTCGTCGCGGTGCTCGCGAGTCAGATCGAGAACCTGGGCGTCACCCGAAACCCCATCCGGTGCTGGCCACGTTCGGGCGTACGCCGCGAGCACCCACGCGCCGACATGCTGCTCCATGCGCGAGAGCCGGTGTTCGATCTGCGCGGCAGTCAACGCTCGCGCGCGCGCCGCTGTGATCTCCGACTCGAGTGCCTGCCGGCGCGCCTCTACCGCGGCGCGGTACTCGTCGACCGCGGCACGCGTGTACACGAGGCCCGCACTTTCGGCGGCCAATGCGTCGTGACGTTCCTCACCGCTCATGTTCGTCCCTGGTCTCACCCGCCCAGCCGGTAGCGGCGACACATTGTCCACTAACTCTATTGAGTTTGTCAACATTGACTCCTAACCGAACCGGCCGTTGACGTAATCGAACGTCCGCGGATCCTGCGGTGCGCCGAACATCGCATCGGTGGGGCCGTGCTCGACGATGTAACCGGGCGTGCCCTGCTCGGCGAGGAAGAACGCGCAGTAGTCGGAGACGCGCGCGGCCTGTTGCATGTTGTGGGTGACAATCACGATCGTGACCTGTGATCTGAGTTCTTCGATGGTGAGCTCGATGCGCCGCGTCGACGTCGGATCGAGCGCGGAACAGGGTTCGTCCATCAGCAACACGCGTGGGTGGATCGCGAGCGCGCGGGCGATGCAGAGCCGCTGCTGTTGACCGCCGGAGAGTGCGCCGCCGGGCTGCCGCAATCGGTCGCGGACTTCGGTCCACAGTCCGGCTTTGACGAGGCAATCGTGTACGAGCGCGTCCTTCGAGTCCTGGTCGGAACGAATACCGCTGAGCTTCAAACCGGAAAGCACGTTGTCGTAGATCGACATCGCCGGAAACGGATTCGGCTTTTGGAAGACCATGCCGATGTTGCGGCGTACTTCGGTGAGGCGGCGCTTCGTGTCGTAGATGTCGTCGCCGGCAAGCAGCACTTCACCGCCGAGCGCCGCCGACGGGGTCAACTCGTGCATGCGGTTGAGGATGCGGAGGAAGGTCGACTTCCCGCACCCGGAAGGGCCGATCAGCGCGGTGACCTCGGCCGCTTCCATCAACAGAGAGACTCGGTCGAGCACATGCAGATCGCCGAACCACGCCGACACGTCACGCGCTTCCAGTGCGGCCGGTTGCACGACATCCGGTTCGAGGAGCGCTTCTCTGTCTTCGGCAGAAGGCACCGCGTCCCAGCCCGCAACCGGTATCGGTGCGGTCGCAATCTGGTGTTCGGGAACGGACATGAGAACCTCGTATTCAGAGAAGGTTCGGGAGCAGTCGAGAAACTTCGCCGACGACTTCCGTCGCGACGAGCAACACCGGAGCGGTGAAGATCACCCACGCGTGCGCGGCACTCCGTCGGTGCCACGTCCAGACCGCGCCGACCGCGAGCGCAAGCAGCAGTTCGAGCCAGAGCACGAGCTTGAACAACGAACTCGTGTCGGTCCCCAGTGGGCGCTCACTGGCCGGCACGGTTTGCAACGGAGGCGACGCGGCGCTGAGCGAGTTCCCGACGCTGTCGGCGTCGACGTCGACGGTTCCGGTCGGCATGTACGCGTGGCCCGTCGCCGTCACCAGCGTGAGCCGCGCCGCACCGTTGCTGAGCGCGGGAATCGGGTCACCGGGCTTGCGAACGCCGCGCACCCGGAACGTGACGATTCCTTCGCCGGTCGTCACGGTGATCGTCGCTCCGGGTTTTAGCGTCGCAATCGCGTGAAACGGTCCGCCGTATGCAGCTTGGCGACCGAGCACCACACTCGTTCCCGCGCCACCCGGAAATATCGTCGACCGGAGATGGCCCGGGCCGAGCGCGAGTGCGCCGGGCGTGGTTCCCTCGCCGACAACGACGTTCATACCGAGTGACGGGATCTTCAGCAACGCGATCGGTGTGCCCAACGCCAGCAGGTGACCATGCGCGTCGACGGGCGAGACCGGCGCGGTGCCTTGTGCGAGTTCACTACGCAAGCGAGCGAAGCGCGCCCGCTGGGCCGCGTGGTAGCGCAGCGAACTGCCGATCACGATGAACGCAACGAACGCGATCGCAACAATTCCCAAGGCCACGATCGTCGCTCGCAGCGGCACCACGCCGCGCGCCGACGCCGACGAGCGAACCGGTTCGCTCGGAACGTCGACGCTCGGCGCGCTCGCGACGGGCGGTGCGGTGACGACCGTGCTTGGGCTCATGACGCGAGTACCGTGCGCGCCTTCCATCGCAGGTCGATGCCCAGCAGCATCATGCCGAGCCCGAGCGCCAACAGCCCGAGCGCAAAGTCGCGCCGCACGGGCGAGCCCGTGAACGGAAGGGTCGACCCACCGGTTCCCGAAGACGGGTCGACCGAGCCCGACGTGCCTCCGTTTCCGCTGAGCACTGCGAACGTCGTCGACGTCGAACCGGCCGCCGCAAGGGTCGTTGTCGTTTCCGATCCGCCGACGGTCGTGGTCGTCGCGGTTCCGAGCGTCGTCGTGGTCGTCGAGTCCGAGGTTCCCGATGTTGTTGTCGTTGTTGCGGAGCTCGCCGTGGTCGTCGTCGTCGAAGACGATGTCCCCGAGCCGGTAGCCCATGTAAAGCCGCCGGGATCGGAATTGCTCGCGGTGAACGTGATGTTCGTAGTCCACCAGTCGGAAACGGCACCACTTGAGTTCGCGCACGCGATGCCGGCTGCCCACGTCGCGCTATGTGCCACCGTTGAGCAGCGTGCTGAGCGGTACCACGCCACCCCCGCTCGTCACGAGCTTGTCCCATTCGAAATTCGTCGGGATGTTCACGATCTGACCGGTGTTGATCGCCGTGTTCGCGGCGCCGTAGTACGTGCCGCCCGAGTCGACGAAGCCGTAGCCCGCCGACGGGAAGTTGATGAACGTGATGCTCGTGATGTTGGTTCCAGCCGGCTCGAGATAGCTGTAGACGTGGTAGCCCTTGTTGGCCGTGTCGCCGGAACAGGCGGCCGCCGTCGGCAACGCGACGGTGAACACCGTTGCCGATCCGCCGCTCGCGAGCGGCATTGCGGTCGCGGGTGACGTGATCGTCGCAACGCCACCCTGCGTTGCCGCATGTGCGGGCAGCCCCCGCAGCGCAAACGCACCGAAGACGATCAACGCCACGCCCACTGCACGGCGCACGATCCGCGCGACTCGAAACAACCGGCGGTGGTGGCTCTGGTACTGCATCGTGGTCACTCCGTTACGTCCATGATCCAAGGTTCGAACGCCGACGGCCGACGCGGCGCACGCGATTCAGGCTTCGACTGCTCAGTTCCGTTCTGCACTTTCGGTCGGCGGCGTCTGGTCAGCGCCGCGACCAGCGCGGCCAGACCGATTGCGGCAACGATCGGGACGACGAGGCGCGTCGGACCCGAGGCAAAGCCGCGCGTGACACCAATGAACTGGGCGCTTTGCGGTCCACCGGGCTTCGTCGCCGACGACGACACGCCGTTCGTTGCGCCGGCTTCCGTCGCATTGTTCGACGCCGATCCGCCGGCAGCTGCACCACCGGAACCCGACGACGTGGATCCGTTCGCACCGCTGAACGTTCCATCGGTGCCCGATGCGACCGCGGGCGGGTGCAGGATCGCGTTGATCGCAGCCGCGTCCTGAGCGCGTAGTGCCTCCGGCAGCGGCACATAGCCGGGCGGGAGGTTGCCCGCGCTCACGCCCGTCGTTTGACCGGTTCCCGTCGCGTACGAAAGAAACGACGCGTAGTCGGTGCGCGCCGCGGCATCGAGTGTCGTCGGTGTCGTCGCCGCATACGTCAACATCGTGAGCGGATACGCGCCGGGCGCGTGTGTAGTCGGGTCGCCGACGAGCACTGGGCTTCCGTGCATTGCGGCAACGCCGGCCAGCATTCCCGACGCGTCCGCAGCCACAAACGCTCGTCCGCTGCCGTCGTCACCCGCGCGACTGAGCGCCGCCGTCTGTACGCCGAAGCGCGCCGCCGATGCGGAATCGGTGATCGACAAAATGAAATGCGTGCCGGCCTTCTGCGGACCGTTCGCACCCCAGGCGCTGTCGGGCGTTGCGATCGGGTTCAGGCTCGTGTGCGCGCCGCTGTTCGCGGCACCGGTCGCTTGCGCGGCGTCTTGCATCGTGAGCACGTACGGCGACCAATCGAGCATGCAGATGGGTCGCGCTTTTTGCGGCGGACTTCCCACGACCTCGCCAGTATCGTGACAGTAGGGATCCGCCTTCGGATATTGGTTGGGCGTCGGCGTGCCGAACGCGGTTCCCGTGCTGTTGTTCGCGGCGCGCGTGCTGAAGATGGGGTTCACGCGCATACCCCAGTGGTCGGGAGTGCCGTCGAGCCACTGCCGCGCTTCGGGATCGGCGAGCACCCAACTCCACAAGGCCGCGGCGGCATCCGACGACGACTCTTCGACAACAAGCGTGCCCGCGTCGATCTCTTGTTGCGTCGTGAGCAACGAGAACTCGGGATTGAACTGCAAGAAATCGGGGTCGTGCACGATGCTCGTCGGGTTGTTCAGCACCCAGTTGTACGCGGCCGGTTTCGACGCCAGCACGTCGACGAGTTGAGCCTGGTACGACTCGGTCAACAGCTTGGCGACGAGGCGGGGCGTGAGTTGCAGGTGTTCAATGCGAAGGCCTGAAAGCGGGAGTTCGTCGGGTTGCAGTTGGCCGTCGGGTTGGAGCTGCGGCGTCCGTTCGATGTCGAAGCTGACGACCACGCCGGAGAGCGTGAGCGGCGCGTAGGTGACGGGTGCAACGCCGCTCAGACTCGAGGCCGCAACCGGCGTTGAGAACACGGACATCCCCGCGCCGCCGAACCCTTGTTGAGTCAGGTTGTCGCGCGCGCGGTCGTCGCTGACGTAGGTGTAGTTGAACGGAGGCGACGTTGGCGTCGTGCACAGTGCCGGTTGCCAGCTGGTGACGGCCGCGGTGGCGAGCTCGCTTCCGACGATCCGGCGTTCGCTGTTCTTCAGGGTGCACGGAGAATCAACCGGCTGGAAGTCGAGCGGTATTGCAATTCGGTTCGCCCAGGCGGCGGGTGCGAGCGGCGAGGTGACAACACCTTTCACCCCGCTGAGGTTCGGAGGATTCTCCGTCGTCGGCGTTCCGCGCGGGACGACAACGAGCCAACACTGCGGAACCTTCGTGCCGCCGCTGACATGTTGGAGCTTCTGGCCGCAGCCGAGCCCGGGGGCTTCGAGGCCCGTCTGCACTTGGAAGTTCTGCTCACCATGACCGCCCGACGCGTCGCCGTACGTTCTCGTAAACGGAACTTCGTTCGACGTGTTGAAACTGAAGTACGGATTCAGCCAGAAGGCTTTCGGATGCAGCGGGTCGGCGCTCGCGTTGTAGTCGGCCTCTTGGTTCACGCGTGTGCCGTCGACGGCGTCGAACGGCTCGATCTTGAAACCGGTCGACTGGTCAACCCACCCGCTCGAACTGTCGTAGGTCGACCACGACTGTTGGCTCAACACACGCGAGAACTCGAAACCCGTTTCTTGGACGGGATACGAGGAGAGCGGCGAAGGCGATTCGCCGCCGAACTGGCATTGCGTCGGCGCGGGTCCGGGATTCACGGCATTCAACGGATCGGTCGCGCTCGGGTCGCCCCAACATTCGAAGATCTGGAGGTAGTTGCCGGCGAAGGTCGTGTCGAACTGTTGCGTCGTCGGATCCGAGAACGTCGGCGCCGCACCGGTCCACGAAACCGAGATCGCCTGGTTCACCAACGACTTGGTCTGGTTGACCGTGATGGCCAACGACGCAAACGAGCCTCGGCCGTGCACCGTCACCGCGGACGCGGTCTTCGGAAGTGCAGTGTTCGTCCCCTGCGATCCCGCGAGCGTGCCCGCGCCCGCGCCCAGTCGATGCGAGGTCGGGAAGTGCAAGCGCGACGATCGCGGCGAGGGCGAGCAACACCCAAGCCGCGCGCGAACCCGATCGACGGCGCGCGGTCACGACGGCGCCTCCCGGCGCCACCGTCGCGCCAGGACCCCCGGAACCACGATGAGCGCGACGAGCAGTGCAAGCGCGAGCAGCATCAATGCCTGCGTCGAACCCCATCCGCTGCCGGCGCCCACGACGGTCGGCGAGGCCGCCAGCGCGGCGTCAGTTTGATTCGCGTTCGCGCTCCCACTGCACGAGCCCGAAGTGGGATCGCAGTTGGCTGCTCCTGCGGCGGCAGTACCACCCGACGCTGCCCCTCCACTCCCCGACGAACTCGCGGTCTTCGTTCCACCCGCGCCGACGCCGATGCGCGCGCTGTTCGCGGCTGCGCGCGAACCGGCTGCCGTCGGTGTCGACGCGGCGGCACCACCCGTTCCCGTTGTGCATTCGGTATTGCCTTTCTTGTCGCAGGCCGGCGGGTACGGCGCAGTGCTCACGAGCACATTGGTGCCGTCGGGCGAGAACGTCGGGTTGTTGCAGCTCCGGATATTGATGTTCTGCACGACCGCGCCCGGGATCCGCGCGATTTGCGTGAAGCTCGCCTGGACGAGGTTGATCGGCATCGGCGAATAACCGAGCGATGCCGACTCTTGCTGGCCCTGGCACATCGCGTAGTACGCAAACGCGCCGAGCGTCTTGCCCTTCGCAGTGGTGAATTGCCCTTGCACTTTGATGGGAAGAATCAAATAGCCGTACGACGACAAGGGGTACGTGCGCGGATCGGGATCCGTCCAAACCTTGTCGAGCTTCTGCGTGAGATATTCGGACGGGTCGGTCGATGTCGTGTCGATCTGCGCGGCCAGCAGCGACACCGCAACGTTCTGCGCGGTCGGTTCGGTGTAATAACCGGCCGCGTTGAGCATCTTGACGACTGGAAAGTGCGCGTTCAGCGCGTAGGAATAGTTCACGTAGCCGATGGCGCCGTCGGCGTAGTTCTGCGCGATGTATCCCGCGATGCCGAGGTCGCCCGCTTGCGCGATGACGCCGGGAACCGTGGGATACAACGACGTCGGTCCGCACGCCGGTGCGCGTCCGGAACGATTGCAGAAGTCGGTCCACAACGGGCCGTACTGGCTGATCATCCACTCACTGAGGTTGAACGACGCGGCCGCGCCGTCAGAGCGCACGACGGGGACGATGGCGCGGTTCGGAAGCCGCAACCCCGGGTTGTCGGCCGCGATCGCGGGATCGTTCCAGTTTGTGATCGCGTGCGTGAAGATCTTGGTGATGTTCTCGCCCGACAGGCGCAAGTTCGTCACGCGCTGCCCGTTGATCGTGAGGTTGTACATGAACACGGTTCCGCCGGCCGTGATCGGCATGTACGCGTAGCTGCCGGCGACGGGATTCTCCGGCGCCGACCCGTCGGTCGGGTGCGACTGAAAAGGAATGTCCGACGCGGCGAAGTCGACGGTTCCGTTGAGGAACTGGCGCCGGCCGTCGGACGAACCCGTGCCCGCGAAGTTGATCCGCATGCCGTACTGCGACACGTCGCGAATCCATTGGCTGAGCGCGTTCTCCGACCAGGTCGACCCTGCGCCCGAGATCGGCACGTAGCTGTCGGCGCTCGCGCTCGTCGCGGAGGTGGCAAGGAACGCGCCGACGATGAGCAACGCGCCGATGATCCGCACGCGTTTCATGCGGCGTTCTCCTGCGTGTGAAAGCGGCGTTCGAAACGCGCCGCGTCCCGTTTCGATCCACGGTCGAGGCGTCGTTGCTTGCGGCGCGAGACCTCGCCCGCATGGCCGCCGATCATCCGGGCGATGACGAACAACCCGAGCACGACGAGAAGCAGGAACGACGCGCACGCAAACCCGCGCGCCACGAACGTCTGCTCCGGCGACTGCGCCAGTTTGAGCGCAAGGAGCGGCAGCGACACCATCGGTCCGTGCACCGGGTTCGTGTTCATATACGTGGTGAAACCGGCCGTCAGCAGCACGGGCGAGGCTTCGCCGATGCCGCGCGCAACACCAAGGATGACTGCAGTCGCGAGCCCGGGCCGCGCGGTCGGCAAGACGACACGCGTCATCGTCCGCCAGCGCGGCGCACCGAGTGCCTCACTTGCCTCGACGAGATTTCCGGGAACCAACCGGAGGACGAGATCGGCACCGCGCACGATGTACGGAAGCATCATGACGCTGAGCGCCAGTGCGGCGGCGAGACCCGACTTCTCGAAGCCGAACGTCAGGATCCACGCCGCGTAGATGTAAAGACCGGCAAGGATCGTCGGGAGTGCAGTCATCGCGTTCACCACGGTGCGCAAGAAGCGCGAGAACCGGCTTTGCGATTGCGACTGATAGAGGTACACCGCGCAGAGCAAACCGAGCGGCGCGGTCAGCACGACCGCGATGCCGATCGTCCACAAGGTGCCGACGAGCGCGTGCGCCACTCCCCCACGGGTGAGCGGGTCGAGTGGGCCCGCCTTCGACATGTCTTGCGTGAAGAAGTTCACGTGGACGAGCGCGCGCCAGCCCTGCGCGAATGTCGAAAACACGACGACGAAGAGGCCCGTGACCGTGATCAGCGCGGCTGTAGAGATCAGCCCGGTGAAGACCGCGTTGACGACCGCAATGCGGTCGGCGCGGAAGCTGACGAGCGTCGCCCACACGATGAGGAACACGACATACGCAACGATCGCGAAGCCGATCGGGCCGGAGAATCCTGCGAAGCGACCGAAAAGTAGATAGGCGCAGCACACGCCGGCCGCGGCGGCGCCGAGCAGATCCTGGAGCGCGTCGCGTGACACGCCTCGGATGCGGCGTCGGTTCGGGGGCGCAACGACGGCCACGTCAGACCTCGCTCACAACGCCCGAGCGCGATCGCGAGACGATCGCCGATGCAGTCAAGTTGATGACGAGTGTCAACGCGAACAACGCCAGGCCCGCTGCCATCAGCGCCGACGTTCCGAACGAAGAAGCGTCGCCGTACTGCAGCGCGATGAGCGACGACACCGAATTGCCGCCGGCCTGTAAAACGTGCCAGTTGATGTTGAACACTGGCGAGATGATCAGGTACACCACGATCGTTTCGCCGAGTGCGCGTCCGAGCCCCAACATCGTCCCGCCGACGATGCCGCCCCGGCCGAACGGCAGTACAACCGAACGAATCATTCCCCAACGCGTTCCGCCGAGCGCGAACGCGGCTTCGCGTTCGCCGTGCGGTGCTTGCGAAAACGTCTCGCGCATGACCGCGCACTGAATTGGGAGCACCATGAACGCGACCGCGACGCCGACGATGAACGTCGACGCGGTGTAGACGCTGCTCGTGCTCAACGGGTTGTTCCGATCGACACCCGCAACGTGGAAGAACGGAATCCAACCGAACCACGTCGACTGCCACCGCGCAATCGGAATCAGATAGCCCTGCAGCTTGGCTTTCGCCCACAAGCCGAACACCACACTCGGCACGGCCGCCATGACGTCGACGACCGTGATCATGATGCGGCGTAGTCGCGGTGGCGCGATCTCGGTAATGAACAGCGCGGTCCCGAGCGCGACCGGCGTCGCGATCACGACGGCGACGACCGCGATCAGCACTGTGTCGGTCAGCACGCCTGCGATACCGAACCGGTGCGTGTCCGGTTGCCAGGCTTGCGTCGTGATGAAACTGAACTTGGCCTCGCCGATCGCTTGCGCGGCCCGGCTCGAAAGGAAAACGCCAATGGCCGCGATCACGCCCAGCACCGCGATGCCGCCGACGCGGGTCATGACGACGAACACCCGATCGCCGAAACTCTTCCACGCGCGAACGTCGCGCGTCAGCGTTTGGTCAACCACCGGTCGTTCCCTTCGCGGCGTCGTGTCGGCGCGCGAAATACGCCTTCCAGAAAGCATCGTGTTGGGCGGTCGGTGACAGCGGACGCGAAACCTTGTGTTTGGCTTGCTCCAACAGCGTCCGACCGGTGAGGTTAGGGGCGGCCATGGTCGTGACCGCGACGTCGAAGTCGTGATGCGCGCGTTGCGCCGCGACGATTTCGCTTCCGAACGAAACGAGGAACGCGCGGTTGCGGGCGAGTCGCTGGTCGAGGTCGGCACCCTTCGTGTTCTGGAGGTACAGCACGACGCGCTCGTAGCGCGTGCCGTCACCTGTGCGAACGGGCCACACCCACCAAACCAGAG
The DNA here is from genome assembly GCA_963841195.1 of uncultured Actinomycetes bacterium. GTDB lineage: Bacteria > Actinomycetota > Acidimicrobiia > IMCC26256 > PALSA-610 > CAWJBX01. The sequence continues at coordinate 182,782 of CAWJBX010000017.1, forward strand.
ACCAGTCCTGCTGCGAACGCCCGCCCGCGTAGGAAAGCGCCTGCCCGCGAATTCCGTTCCCGAGATCAACCGCCGCGACATCGCGCAGGTGGTACCCGTGGAACGAGTAGCACGCGGTGATGCCGTACACGTTGAAGCCGCCGAGCCCGCTCTCGTCGATCACATCTGCCGTCACCGGCAACGCGTCGACGGCATGCGCGCGCTTCGACGAGGTCGGTGCGAACAGATACCGGAACCAACGCGAGGTCGGGCCGAAGAGCGTTTTGCTCGACTGGTATTCGGTTTCGAACACCGCGCTCCAACCCGACGGCGCGGCCGGGCTGACAAGGAAGGAACTCAAGCGCGGCTCACCGGCCGCGTCGGCGACGGGATTGAACTGCCGCAACTCCCCGACCCCACTCGCAACACTGACCGCCGCGACGAGCAACATCAACGTCGCGGCGACGACCGCGCGCCCGGCCGTTCCGGCTGGGCCGGCGGCGCGGCCGGGCGCTTTCGGACGCGCGGAGAAGTGCAAACCAAACGGCCGCATGAGTGCAGTCATGGCCGCCAGGGCGAGGGCAAAGAACACAAAGCCGGCGACCGGATGCAACACGTCCATCGCGACGTGCGGGCCTTCGAGCGCGCCGACGCCGAAGATGAGCACGAGCCGAACGAGGTTGGCGATCCACGCAAGCACCAAGCCGACGGCCAGCCAGGCAAGTTTCCGCGTCGGGCGTCCTTCGACGACGGTGAGCAGCGCGACACCGAGGAGCAAGAAGCCGACCATGCCGTCGACACCGGAGCACGCGGTAACGAAGCTGATCGGAAACGCAACGCCGTGATGGACGACTTCGAACAAACCGCCGCTCGTCGACGAACCGACGGGGCGCGCGACGGGCACCACGCGGACAAGCACCTCGAGCGCCCGGAGCGTCAGGTTCCGGAGCCCACCCAGCGCACTTCCGAGCAGGGTCGTGTAGAGCCACGGCCACGCGAGAAACAGGTATGCGAGTGCGGCCTTCTGTCGCCACGCGACGCGCGTTCCGAAGAGCAAGATCGTCGCGCCCGTGACGAACACCGGCAGGAACAGAAGGTCGACCCGATTGACCCACGCCATGGCGCCAAAGCGCGCCGGAAGCACGAACGCGGCAAAGAGCGAAGCCGCAAGCAACGGAATGCCGAGCAAGTAGTCGAGCTGCCGGTCGAAGATCGCGGGCTCGGGTGTTGCCGGGATGCGTTTGTACCACACGATCGCGAGCGCGAACACCGGCACCAACGCGAGGTAGGCCAGCGGGGTGTCGGACGTCAGCGTTTGGGCGAGCGACGCGAGCGAGTAGTGGTACGCGGCGACCGTCACCGCGAGCAGAACCGCGACCTTCGCCGCGGCCTGCGCACGCGGTGAGAGCGCCGACCATTCCGACGCTCGAGCGTCAGACAACGCGACCGCGTGTTCGGACATCATCGGTGCACCTTCCGGCGCGCACGCGAGAACGCAAACGCGATTGCGAGCACCACTGCGCCAATGGCGACACCGAGAACGAAGTTCCGAGTGGAGTGCGAGGTCGAAGTTGGCTTCGCACCCGCGATGTCGAACGTAAATCCGCTGTTCCCCGCCGCACGATGAAACGTCACCTCGCGGTTCCAGTACGCCGCGACCTGGCCGTTGCGGTCGGCGCACACGATCCCGGCTTCCCAGACCGCGCTCGGCTGCCCGTTGGGAAAAAGGTTCGCGGGCGTGAGGCGCGTCCAGTTGGCGTCGGTCGGCAGCGTCACGATCTCGCCCGTGTTGCGAGCAGTGTTGACCGCGCCGAAGTACGCGCCGTCGTTGATGAACCCGAAGCCGCGGCTGGGCACGCCGCCGCGAAAACTCACTGCGGCCGGTGAGGTTCCTTGCGGAACGAGATAGCTGTCGACGAGAAAGAAATCGTCCGCGGTGTCACCGGGGCAGCGGGCACCCGCCGGCAACTGCACCGCGAACGAAGTCGCGGCCGATCCCGAGGCAAGCGACGTCCCATTAGGCGCGACGAGTTGCATCACGCCCGCAGGCGCGTCGATCGCGCCGACTGGCGCAGCGATGGTCAAAGCGACCACTGCTGCGCCAGCCAACGCTACGAAGAATCCCCAGGGACGCGCGCCTCCCATTCAGCTCCCGCTCGGAAGCGCCAACTCAGAGGACCGCCCGCGCGGCGTGACCTCCGACGGTTCGTGGTCACGACGACCGCGATCGCGGCCGCACCGACGACCGGCAAGGCGGCCGCGTACGGGACCTCGGGCGAAAGCGAAGGCACTCCGGGAACGGCTGCCCATGTGAATCCGTTCGGGTCCGATCCGCTCGCAGTAAACGTGATGCGCGTGTTCCACGAACTCACCACGTGTCCGGAGGTGTCGGTGCACACCAACCCGCCGTCCCACGCGCCGCTCGACCCGCTGTAGAGCAGAGTCGAGAGCGGAAGGCCGAGGGTGGTGACGACCGGCGCCCACTGGAAGTTGGTCGGGATCGAGATGATCTGGCCCGTGTTGATCGCCGTATTCGCAGGCCCGTAGTACGAGCCCGTGTTGTCGACGAAGCCGTAACCGCTCGATGGCGCGTTGACAAACGTGACGCCGGTGATGTCGCTGCCAGCCTGGATCAGATAGCTGTAGACGTGGTAGCCACCGTTCGCCGTGTCACCGGGGCACGCCGCACCGCTCGGGACCGCGACCGTGAACGTCGTGGTCGAGCCGCCTGAGCCCAACGCGGTGTTGTTCGACGGATTCGTGATGGTTGCCGTGCCGCCGATCGTGCCGTTGGCACCGGCCGCCGTCACGTTGACCGCGAGGAAGATCGCCAGCACGGCACCGAGGCTGAAGATCTTCGCTCGCATCGTTGTCTTACCTGCGCGGTTCATTGTGAAGTCCTTTTCCGGCGTTTCCCAGCTCAAGAGTTTCCGGTCAACGTGGTTGCGCCGCAGGTCCCTTCGGCGGCGGTGAGCAAGTCGAAGCCGAACTTCTGCGCCGTGGTCTGCGCTGCGTTTGCGCAGATCGAGGCGGTAGCCCCGGTGAAGAGGCTGACGAGCGCGGTATTCCGCGTAAAGCCACTGATCTTGTTCGTGGCCGTGACGACGTAGACGTTGTTCCCCCACGTCGTGCTCGTGTAGTAGGCGGTGTTGGCCGCGAGGTTGGGAGCGGTGCCCGTGTAGGGCTTGCCCAACCCGTCAGCATTTCCGGCATCAACACCATTGCTGCGACCGTTGGCGCTGCGGTCTTCGGCAACGCCATTCGCTTGAGCGATCCAACTCGCCGCGGTGAACGGGAACACCGCATCCGTGCCCGACGGCAACGACGACACGGTGTTGTAGAACGTGTTGCCACCGTTTTGTTCGAGCCCGTCACAGTTCACGGCCTGCGCCGCGATGTCAGCAGTGCCGTCACTCACGCCGATCGCGGTCTCGAAGTTCGATCGCACCGCCGATCCCGCGAGCGGGAGGCACGCCTCGACGGTGTCGCCGTTGATGGTGATCTTTCCGGTGCTCGACGAGTACAGCGACGTAAGTTGCGCCTTCGTCAGCGACGCAATCTTGTTCGTGCCGTGATCGAAGTACACGAAGATCGTCGCGTCACGTGCAAACGGAATGAACGTGAGCGTGCTGCCCGATGTCTTGGGACCGCGAGCCGAGCGCACCCAGTCGATCTGACCGGTGACGTTGACCGGCGTGTTCGTGCACGACGCCGTCGACGCCTCCCACGTGGTGCCGTTCGTCGCGTCGGCCAGCGCGGTGATGCCGTTCGACGATCCCTGCGGACGGTCAAACGCCGGGCCGCCAATCTTGGTCGTGATGCAACCGGGCGCGGCGGCCGAGCCACCGGGCGGGTACGCGTCGAACGACTGGATCGTCACGTTGTTCGTCGCGCTGCTGCTGTGCAACGGCGTGTAGAACAGCGTGTTCGCCGACGGCGGCGTGGGTGCCGCGCCCGCGTACGCATCGAAGACGTCCTGCAGACCGTCACCACCGACGCCGGCCAGCGCGGTCGCCGACACCGGATCGGCACCCGCCCGCCGCGCCGACAACGCCGGCACGAACACTGCTACTAACGCGACTACGACCGTGAGCGCGCCCCACCGCACTCGACGACGCCACAGATTCCGCACGATCCAGCCTCCGTTGTTCAAACCGAATCCCAACTAGCTCAATCGACTTTGTTGGGTTACGCTGCGCACCGTAACCGGATGCCACGCTGCGCTCAACGCAGCATTGCGATAGAGAAAGCAGGGAGGCTCAGGGGTGGGCGTTCAACGCGTGGCGCCACCGCTGCGAGCGACCGCACGGGTCGACTACGCGCTCAAAGCCATGACGGTGCTGGCCCAGCACGAAGGCGTACACGTTTCCGGCGCGTTCATCGCCGCGTCATTTCAAATGAGCTCGAAGATGCTCGCGTCGATTCTCGGTTCGTTGGCCAACGCCGGGCTGGTCGAGGCGAAACGCGGATGGCACGGTGGCTACGCACTACGCGCGCCCGCGCAGGACATTTCCGTCGCAAGCATCATCGCTGCGGTTTCGCCAAGTGGTTCGAAAACAACCCGTGAGGATGGCCCGGCGTCAACGGAAACGCCGACCGACTTCGCTCCTCGTAGCGTCGTCGACGAGTTCTGGCGCTCACTCGACGCGGGACTCCAGATGCACCTCGCGGGCATGAGCTTGGCTGATCTTCTGAACGAAGTCGGGAGCCGAGAAAGGCCGGCGTGAAACGATTCGGATTGTTCACGTTTCCGAACCCCGTCAACGAGACTTCGGCTCGGCTCGTCGCGGCGGGCGTGGTTGTCATCAGCGTTGTCACGATCGTGCTGAATCAACCGTGGCTGTTGCTCGTCTTGGCCTACGGATTTGTCGCGCGCGTCCTGAGCGGGCCGACGCTGAGCCCGCTGGGCCAGTTCGTCACGCGGGTCGTGACGCCGCGAGTGCACGTGGCGCCCCGCTTCGTTCCCGGTCCGCCGAAGCGCTTCGCACAAGGCGTCGGCGCCACCCTCTCGCTCGCGGCCGTTGTCGCGTACTACGGATTCGGTCTGCGCGCGTTGGCGTATGCCTTCGTCTTTGCCATCATTGTCGCTGCGACGTTGGAATCCGTTTTCGGTTATTGCCTGGGGTGCAAGGCGTTCGCGCTCCTCATGCGCGTCGGTGTCATCCCCCCGAGCGTGTGCGAAGAATGTAACGACATCTGGAGCCGCAGCCGCCCGGCCTGATCACGACGGTCGGTCGCCGCGCAACGTCACACGCTGCATGACGCGCGGCGCATCGCCGTAGTCGCGCACGGCGTAATGCATCGTCGAGCGGTTGTCCCAGAACACGAGGTCGCCCTCGTGCCAACGCAAACGTACGAGGTGTTCTTGTGCGGTTGCCTGTTGGTACAAGAACGCGAGCAGGGCGTCGCTTTCGTGGCGCGTCAGCCCTGCCACATGTGACGTGAACGTGGGGTTGACGAAGAGGCTGCGGCGACCGGATTCGGGGTGCGTGCGCACCAAGGGATGTACAACGGGCTCGAGCGTGGTGAAACGCTTGCCTTCCCACGTTCCACCGTCGGGATTCGTCCGCAGGAACGACGCGAACTCTGTGCGACCGTCGTGTACTGCGTTCAGCCCGTCGACGAAGGCGCGAAACGACGGACTCAACGATGCGTAGGCAGCCTCCATGTCCGCGAACACGGTGTCACCGCCCGCCGGCGGGATCACGACCGCGCTGAGCATCGAGCCCAACGGCGGCCGCTCCATGAACGTGACGTCGGCGTGCCATGTGTCGTTTTCGTATTCGTCGCGATAGCGCGGATCCTCACGTGATTTCGTCGCGTCGATCTCCAGCACTTCTGGGTACTCATCGAGCCCGGGCATGACCGGATGCGCGACCGTGAGCTCGCCGAAGTTGCGAGCGAACGCGACCAACTCGGCGGGATCGAGAAACGCCGCGGGAACAACGACGACTTTGCGGTCGACGAGCACGGTGCGAATCGCGGCGACGTCTCGGCGTCGACGGAACGTGGATCGATCCCGCGCACCGACGTGCCCGTGGTGCCCCCGATCAGTTCGACGTCGAGTTCGCGTCCGGGTTGCACTGCACGGCCGGTCAAGCGCGAGAGCATACGTGCGCCAGACGCCGACTGACTCCGCTACTTCGGAGACACCGAGTTCGACTTGGCGGACTTGGAACCGGTCCCCAGCCCGTTCACGGCTGCGACTTCGAACGTGTAGCTCTTGCCCTTTTGCAATCCGCTGACGACTTCCTTGAGCGCGGCCGAGTTGAACGTCTTGGGCGGCTCGGCGACGCCGTTCAAGAACGGGGTGATCACATATCCGGTGATGGGCAAGCCGCTGTCGTTCGCCGGTGCCGCCCACGTCACGGTCGCGCTGCCCGTCCCGGCGCTGGCTTTCACTTGCGTCGGCACACCCGGCAAGCTGACTCCCGGCACGTCTGTCCATGTGAAGCCGTTCGGGTCCGAGCCGCTCGAAACGAACTTGATACGCGTGTTCCACGCGCTCACGACGTGCCCAGTCGTGTTGGTGCACACGAGTCCACCGTCCCATGCGCCACTCGATCCGCTGTAAAGCAAGGTCGACAACGGCAGACCCGAGAACGGTCACGATCGGCGCCCATTGGAAGTTGGTCGGGATCGAGATGATCTGGCCGGTGTTGATCGCGGTGTTCGCGGGCCCGTAATACGTGCCGGTGTTGTCGACGAAGCCATAGCCGGTCGAGGGTGCGTTCACGAACGTCACACCGTTGATGTCGGTGCCGGCCTGGATGAGATAGCTGTAGACGTGATACCCGCCGGTTGCCGTGTCACCGGGACACGCGGCACCGCTCGGCAATGCGACGGTGAACGTTGTCTTCGACCCCCCCGAAGCCAGCGCGCTGTTGGTCGAAGGGTTCGTGATGGTTGCGGTTCCGGGGAGTGTCGTCGCGCCGGCCGGTGTCGCGTAGAGCGCGGCCATAAGCGCGAGCGCCGCGCCGACACTTGCGATTTTCGCGGTTCCAGTTGCGCGCTTCATCTTCGAGTCCCTTTTCTGCGTCCGCATCACGAACCCAACAAATCCAATCGACTTTGTTGAGTTACCGAGCGCACGATAACGAGCGGTAGAGAAGCGCTCAACGCAGCATTGCAATAGAGAAAGGCCAGCTTGCGGCGCCGCGCGCCGAGCGACGGAAGAATCGGCGATTCAGTACGCGAAACTGCGTTCGTGCGCATTTCGGCCAAGGCGGATTACGCGGTGCGGGCGGTCGTCGAACTAGCAGCTGCGCAGAAGGCCGCAGGCGACCACCCCGTGAAAGCGGAAGAACTCGCGCATCGGCAAGCGATTCCGCAGAACTTCTTGGAGAACATCCTCGGCGAACTGCGGCGCGCCGGTCTCGTGCAAACGCGCCGCGGTGCAGATGGCGGCTATCAGCTCGCGCGCGCAGCCAGCGACATCAGTGTCGCCGACGTGTTGCGCGCCGTCGAGGGACCCCTTGCCGCAGTGCAAGGTGTTCGCCCGAGCGACCTGGAATACAACGGCGCGGCAGCCCGTCTGCCCGACGTTTGGATTGCACTACGAACCGCGCTGCGCGATGTGCTCGAGCACGTGTCGGTCAGTGAGATCGCCCGCGGCCGGCTGCCGACCGTGGTCACGCAGCGCACGCGCACGAAGGACGCCTGGCGCGCCCACTGAGCGCGCCGCCGTTTGAACAACGGGCCGCGTGGGCGATGCTCTGTGTGACCGCGAATGACGACGCATCGCACCGAAAGGCACCGACATGGCACTGTCAGACCAGCTCACTGATCTCGCCGCCCGCGCCAAGAAACTCGAAGACAACGCCGCCGCCGCGAAGAGCAAAGCCAAGGCCGACCTCGAGCAAGAGCGCGACAAGGCCCGCGAGTCCGCGCAGGCGCAGTCCGAGAAGCTGCGGTCGCAGATCGCGGCCGGCAAGGGCCAGGCGTCCGACTGGTGGAAGAAGATGGAGAAGGCGTGGAACGACCACGTGAAAACCGTGCGCAAGCACGTGGAAGACAAGAAAGCGGCACGTGACCTGAAGTCGGCACAAAAGGCGGCCGACGAGGCCGACGAAGACGCGTCATTCGCAATTCAGTACGCGCTCGCAGCGATCGACGAAGCCGAATACCTCGTGCTCGACGCCGACATCGCGCACATGCAAGCCGACGATCTCACGAAGGCGTAGGTTGGCGTCATGTTGCCGATCGTCTTCTTCGCCGCGTTCTTCGGTCTCTTGATCATCGGCTCAGTCGTCGCGAACGCGACCGGGCATCTGCCCAACGCCGACCAACTCGAAGCTGAAGATCGCCGGCGTTGGGCGAAGATCGAGGACAACGAGTAGTCGCCCGGTTAAACGACTGAAAGCCGGTTGACCACCTTTTCGACACCCGGCGCCAGCCATGCCGTGTCGGCCGCTTCCTCACGCGCCACCCACGTGTCGACGGTGCCGTCGAGGTACACGGTCGGGCCGCTGTTCGACACGGTGATGGGGCCGGCGTCGATGGTCGCGCTGCGTTCGAACGCCTTGTTGATGCGTTCGGCAACGTCGCCGGGCAGCGGGTCGCTCGTGATCGAGACGTTGTCGAATACGCTCAGCACACCGTCGACGCGCCGGACCACTTGCTCGGCCGCTTGCCGCTGGTAGTGGTGCCGCACTTTCCCGGTCATCGTGAGGTCGCCGTCGGTAACGCTGACCGTCACCGCGTCGTTGGGAACGATCCCGTCGCTGTCGAGTGCAGCCTGCGCAGCGGCCGCGATCTGGTCGTCGGTGATCGCTGCGCCGACCGGGCCGACCAGCAGTTGATTGTCGATGTCCTTGACCCCGCCGACGCGTGACGTGTCTTGCGACGCCCGGTCGACTTCGTACAGCGACTTCACCGATCCGGTCAGCGTGACCTTGCCGTCGTCCGCCTTGACGACGATGCGCGACGCATCGAGTTGCGGGTCGTAGTCGAACTCGTCTTCGACGTCGATCTGCAAGAGATTGTTTGGCTTGTGCAACATGAGAATGTGGTCCTTTCGTTCGGGACGTTGTGACCCGATCTTCGGCCGCGTTGCAATCCTGCACATCACGCGACTACGTGGGTGTGCCGGCAGGGCGCGCCGACACGCGCACGCGTGATGCACTCCCGCGGCCGGCGCCGTTACCTGTGAGGTATGCGCATTCGAGGGGGCGCCTCCCTCAATCCCGGTGAAGTGATCGACGAGCGTGGCGCCGGCGGCGGCCTTCTCGGCCTTCCCGTCGGACTGTGGTTCGGCGGGGGCGGCGGGATCCTGGGCTTCATCGGGTTGCTCATTCTCCTCGCCGTACTCGGTGGAAACTGCAGCGGCAGCAACTCGGCGAGCGGCAGCGACCTCTCGTCGCGCTGCACGACCGGAACCGCTGCGCAACAGAACACCGATTGCCGCGTCGTCGCGGTCGTCAACAGTGTGCAGAGCTTCTGGACGACGGAACTCGCGCAACGCAACGTCACCTACACCGATGCGCCGACGGTGCTCTACACCGACGCGCTGCAGACGGGCTGCGGACTCGCGCAGCGCGAACAGGGCCCGTTCTATTGTCCGGACGACAAGAAGGTGTATCTCGATTTGTCGTTCTTCGACGACCTGCACACGCAGTTGGGCGCGCAAGGCGGCGAGTTCGCGCAGGCGTATGTGATCGCGCACGAGTACGGGCATCACGTGCAAGACATCCTCGGCGTGTTCGACAAGATCGGGACGCCGACGGACGGCGCGACCGGCACGAGCGTTCGCCTCGAACTCCAGGCCGACTGCTACGCGGGCGTGTGGGCGCACCACGCTCAAGATTCCGGCATTATCGAAGACGTCACGAACGCCGACATCTCCGACGCGCTGAACGCGGCCGCCGCGGTTGGCGACGACCGCATCGAGGCGTCACAAGGCGGCACCGTCAAGCCCGACACGTTTACCCACGGAACGTCGGAACAACGCGACCGCTGGTTTACGCGCGGCTATACGAACGGCGACCCGAACGACTGCGACACGTTCTCAGCGGCGTCGCTCTGACCGAAAGCCGCGTCAACCGGGACGGTTGACTACCAGGAGCGGCGTCTCGCAATCGTGCAGCAACTCTCGAACCGTGCTGAGTCCCGCGCGATGTTGTTCATGGCCGACGACGAGCAGCCGGGCCGGATGCCGCTTCAGATGCGCGAGAATCCCGGTGGCCGCGCTGACCGCATCGGGAAGCGCGGCGGTTGTCACGATCGCCGGCGCGCGCGATTCGAAGTCGTCGCGAATGCGCGTCAGATATTCGTCGGGGTCGATCGACGGGCCGATCGTGCGCGTGAACCGGTCCGGATGATCGAGATCGGACAGGACCGGCTCGTAGACCGTCACGATTTCCATGCGCGCGCCGAGCCACTCGCTCCATCGCGACGCGGTCTCCAACAAGAGGTGCGGATCGTTCACACCGTCGATCGCGACGACAACATCGCGGCCGTACCCAAGGGTGGTGCGCGGCCCGGTCACCAAGACCGGATACTCGGCCCGCCGCATCACCTCACTTCCGACCGCGTGCATGAAGCGAGACTCCACGAGGCCGTGATCGTGCGTTGCGAAGCACAATACGTTTCGTGGATCAGCTGCGATCGAGAGCAGCGTCACGACCGGATCGGGGTTGATGATCACGTCGACCTGCGGAAGCGGGCGGTCGATATCGGCAACCGCCGAGTGCACGTGATCGAACATCCACGCCAACTCGCCGCCGTTGCGGCCGATACCGACCACGCGCAGGCCGGCTCCGGTCGAGTTCGCGAAGTCCTCCGCTATCGGCAGCGCGGACTGCGCGAACTCGGAACCATCAAGGGGAACAACGCAGGTGCCGTACACGTCAGCTCGCCACCCGGTCGAGCACGCGGTTGCGCGTCGTGTCGATGTCGTTGGCGGCCTTGTCGGCGCGCGCCGGCGCATGCTTCAGGTCGATCGAGAGCGCAATGAGCAAGATCCCGTAGATCAGGCACCACAGGCCGAGGGCGAACACGGTCGCGACCAAGGTGATCCCGGGGCGAGACAACAGCCAGAACGAGAACACGATCTCGAGGAGGCCGAACGCCAACGTCAAACCCCAGTACGGGAACACGCTGCGGCCGGCAATTGAGCCCGCCGTCGTCATGATGCCGGCAAACAACACGTAAAAACCGATGGTGAACGCGACGACGAGCAGCGTCGGCCCGGGCCACACCCATACGGCGATACCGACGATCACTTCGAGCAAGCCGAGCGCGATCGCCCAACCGCGTCCCGCACCGTCGAGCGGGATGCTGAACATCGTGAAGATGCCGCGAAACACGAGCACCGCGCCGATGAACGTCGCGAGGTCGTCGACCGTCCATTTCGCGGCGAGGATGATCGCGCCGGCCACAACGCTGATGAGTCCGGTGACGAGCAGCACCCACCAGCCGCTGCTGACTCGATCAATTTGGTCACGGGTCCAAGAACCGCGGCTGAACGGGTTGGTGACGAGCATGGCTCCCCCTTGGGCTATGTGTCCCTCACAATGACTGCGCGAGGGAGGCGAAACATCCCGCGGTTACGTATGCCGAACGTCCGCCGTTACGTACACGCGTGATGACAAAGACCCCGCGGCGGCGCATGCTGAAGGGGATGTTGCGCTACGGCCCACCGTGGAAGCTGGCGGTCATCGGCCTCGTCGCGATCCTCGCCGGTGTGGCGTTAATTCTCGTCGACTGGAACGCGCCCGAGCTCGCCAAGTTCGTTGCCATGCTCTTGATCGCCCGCGGCGCGCTGCACATCGTCACAACGAGCTTCGAAGGTGTCGACGGTGCCGTCTCGGGTTCGATCGGCATCGTCGAGGCCGCGGTCGGCATCGTGCTGCTCGTGTGGCCCGACGCGACGCTCGAAGTCATCGCGGTCACCGTCGGTCTGCTCGTCGTCGTGCGCGGTGTCCTCGCCGTGGCAATCTCGGTTGCGACCCGCAACACGCATCGGCATTGGAAAGTCGAGCTCGCTTCCGCGTTGATCGAGATCGCGCTGGGTGTCGTCCTGCTGGTGCACTCAGAAGGCACGCGCGCAACTGCGGTGACCATCGGAATCGTCGCCGCATTGTCGGGCCTGGTCGAACTCGTCACGGCATGCGCGCGCCTACGCCTGGCGCACGAGGCCGGCGACGCACGCGTCACGCTTGTCGCGAGCGTGTAGCGCTACGGACGCGTCAGTGTGACCGCGAGCGGAGAGCTGCTCACATCCGACGTGATCGACGCGTTGAAGGTCGCGCCGTGCGCCACGTCCGGGAAGTCGATGAATCCACCCCAGATGTCGCCGCTGACACGGAACGTCCGTACGCCGTACGACGACGTGAGCGTCACGAGCGAAGCACCCTGCGGCACGAAGCCGCCGACGGTGAAGCCCGTTGCGCCCGACGTCTTCAACACGACCGGTTCGGTTTCGCTCAACGTGGTTTCGTCGAGCGGTTGCGCGGGGTTCGCGTACTTGTAGATCTGCAGCGTGACCTCACCACACCCGCCGCACGTCACCGTCAACGGGAAGTTCTGACCCTTCGGCGCGCTGCGAACTTCGACAATCGCCGAGAAGCCCTCGGACGTCGCGGTCGTCTGCGCGTGTCCCCACTCCCCCTGCATGGTGATCGTCGCGCCCGCGGGTGCTTGACCGAAGACCTCCCAACGCTGGCGCCCGGACGGTCCGGCGTTTTCCGAGGCCGCGGCCCAGAAGTCTTGGTCGGCGGCGACCGGCCCGACCGTCGTGGAGCCGTTGCCGCCAACCTGAGTTCCCGTGCCTCCGCTGTTCTGCGCGCCCGGTCCGTTCGCGGTCGACGTCCCCGCGGCGGCCGGGTTGGAACCGGAGTTCGGCGCCGAACCGACGGCCGACGAACTGCCGTTCGCGTTCGAACCGGTTTGCGCTTGACCGCCGTTCGAGTTGTTCGCGGCCTGTTTCGGCGTCACAGGAATCGGAAGCGTCGTATTGGGTTGATGTGCTTGCTTCGGGTTCGGGCGCAGACCCACGTTGTGCGCGACACCGGCGCGCATGGCGAAGAACAACGCGAGCAGCAACGCGCCACCGGCGACGACGACCCGCCGCGCCGCTTTGAGGCGGTCGTGCCGGTCGAACATCGCGTTGAGCTTCGAAACGTCGGGCTCACCGGCCGGACGCGCCACGTACCCATCGAATGCGAGCGGCAGCGCATGGCGCAGTTCGGCATCTTCGCCCGCAAGGGTCGCGACCAACCCGTCGAGACGAGCGGTGGCGCGCCGCAAGTGCGTCCGGGTCGAACCGAGAGTCGCGCCGAGTTCGCGGGCAACGTGGGAATCGCTCAGCCGGCCGTAATGGCGAAGCACGATGCATTCGCGCTGACGCGCCGCAAGCTGGTGCACGCCGTGAACGAGCAGCACGCCGATGTCGATCGGCGTCGCGTTTTCGGCCGGCGCAATGACGTCGTTCTGCCAGCGTTGCGGCGTGTTCCGCCGGACACCCGAACGGGCGACTTCGAACATCTCCCGCCGGACTTGGCGCGCCGCGTCGTCGGGCATGACCGGCGCGTGCAACGAGCCGTAGAACTTGACGAAGGCCTCGCGCTCGAGTTGCTCGGCCGCCGCCTCCGACGTCGCGAGCAAACGGGCCCACCGCAACAACGACTCGTGTTCGGCCTCGTACAGACCGATCACAAGGGCGCGTCGAAGATCGGGCGTGCTCCGAGAGACCGTCTCCTCGACGGTCGGCTCGGTCAGATCGATATCCGACCCTTGTTGCAACTGTTGCCCCAGTTTTTCCGGCGCGCCCGCATCGCGCGTGGTATCGCACGATCTTGCCGATCACGTCCAGGAAAGTCCAGAGGCTCAGGGCACATTGGTGACACGGGTCACACGAAAAACGGCCTGAGAACGGGGGGTAATACGCTCTTCAGCCAGCGTTCTCGTTACGCATCGAGCGTCACGGCCGGCTCGAAGCCCTCGACTTCGACGAGCGGATGCTCCTCGGACTCCTCGGATGCCGGCGGAATCTTCGGGATCAGCCACGACAGCCCGGCCCCGATGATGATGACGACCAGCGCGAACACCAGCGCGAATCTCGTGCCCGCGGCGACGCCCGTTGCGAGCGCGTGCTGCACGGTCGCGACGTTTTGCGCGCCCGCCGACGGCGGAAGTTGATAGCCGGCGCCGAACGCGTGGACGCCCTGGAGCGCTTGCTGTTTCACGGTCGGCGGGAGCGAAGCCGCCTTCAGTCGCGACACCGTCTCGCTCAACGTACGAACGGTGAGCATCGACCCGATCACTGCGACACCAAGCGCGGCGCCGACCTGGCGCGTTGTCGTGTTGGCGCCGCTCGCGACGCCCGAGCTGTCTTTCGGGATCTCGGTGAGCACCACGTTCGTCAGTTGCGCGAGGGCAAGACCGACGCCGACGCCGTACAGCGCCAGGCCCGGCAGCAAGTTCCACTCTGTGATCTGCAACGAGACCGCGTGCAAGATCCACGCGACACCCAACGCGTAGGAGATCAAACCGAAACGCACCACCATCGTCACGCCGAACTTGTTGATCAAGCGGCCGCCCGCCTGCGCGCCGAGGATGACGAAGATGCCCGTCGGAAGTTGCCACCAACCGTTTTGCAACGGATTCAAGTGCTTGCCGTCCTGCAGGAAGATCGGCAACACGAAGCTCAAGCCGAGCTGGCCCATCGACAGAACGAGACCGGTGATCAGTCCGTAGCGATACGTCTTGAACCGCAGATGCTCGAACATGAACAACGGGTCGCCGCCCCGGCGTTCGAGGTGCCGTTCCCAGAAATAGAACGCCGTGAGCAGGATCGTGGCGATCACGAAGATGATCGGGATCACCGAAACGGCGCGGCTTGCCGGCCACACGTCGTGCCCCATCACCGAGAAGTCACTGACCGGCGTGAACCAGCCGTACATGCTGCCTTCGCTCAACGCGAAGACGAGCAGGAACATGCCGGACGCGACAAGCGCGGCCCCGCGCAGGTCGATGCGCATGCGCGTGCCGTTGTCGTCGGCGCCACCACCCGCGTGCTTCATGAAGATGATCGCACCAAGCATCGCCAGCGGCGCCACGATCACGTTGATGCGGAACGCCCACCGCCACGAATACTCCTCGGTGAGGAAGCCGCCGACGACCGGGCCGGCCGCGACGGCAACCCCCGCGGTCGCGCCCCACGCTGCGAACGCGGTGGCGCGCTCGCGCCCCTTGAACGTGCCGGACAGGATTGCAAGCGTCGCCGGCAGCATCAGCGACGCGCCGATGCCTTCGATCACGGCCTCGCCGAGAATCAGCTCGGGAACACCGGTTGACACCGACGCGATCAGCGAACCCACACCGAACAGCGCGGCACCGATGATGAAGATGCGCCGATGGCCGTAGATGTCGCCGAGCCGTCCGCCGATGATGAGCAACGTCGCAAACGTGAGCGCGTAACCGGTCACGACCCATTCGAGGCTGGGAAGGGTCGTGTTGAACTCGCGCAGGATCGTCGGGATCGCGACGTTCAGCACCGTGTTGTCGAGCACGACGATGAACGCCGCGACGATCACAATCGCGAGCGTGACCCACCGACCGGGATCGAGCTGTTCTTGCGTCGGCTCGGGCGGCGCGACCGTGGTCGTCACTTGCTCTTGCGCTTCAAGCGCCGAAGTTGGGCGAGGTCGACGGGACGTCCGGGCAACGGTGTTGCGTCCAACGGACGCAAGCCGTCGAGGATCAAGCGCACGTAGCGCTCGTGCAAGACGGGACGAAGATCGCCGGCAACAGCAGTTGCGTGACCGATCCCCGAGAACAACATTGCGACGTCGCCGGCACCGATGTCGTCGCGGACCGCGCCCGCGGCTTGGGCCCGCGTCACGAGTTGCGAGACCGCGCGCAACAACTCGTCGCGCTTGCGGTCGTCGGCCGTGACCTGAAGTTCGGTTGCCATCTGCTCGGCGAGTGCCCGGTGCCCGCTCTGGAAGTCGGCGAGCGCGACGAAGAACGTCTGAAAGGCCGACGCCGCGTCGTCGTTGTCGAGCGCGTCGGTGGCGGCGGCGAGGAGCGATTCGTAGCGGCTTTCGAGGACGGCCTCGACGAGGGCCTGCTTCGTCGGGAAGTTGCGGCACACCGTGCCGACACCGACCCCGGCCCGGCGCGCGACCTCTTCGATCTGGGCTTTCAGGCCTTCCTCGGAGAAGACCGCTTCGGCGGCGGCCAGTACGCGCTCGCGGTTGCGGCGGGCATCGGCCCGGCGGGGGCCGGCTGTCTCACCACTCTTCTCCGGGTCTTTTTCCAGAGGACGGTCAACCGGAATCACGATTCCGATTATACTCCTAAATCCGGAAGCATGCTTCCGCTTCTTCGCTTCGGAAATCCCCCAGCACCAGGACCAGACCCCCGCCACCATGCAAACGATGGAAAAGCCCGCCGGGCTCACCGACCGCGAGTTCGAACGCCGCTGGTGGAGCCTCGCGGTCCTCTGCCTCAGCTTGCTGATCGTTTTCGTCGGCAACTCGAGCCTCAACGTCACGATCCCGACGCTGTCGCGCGAACTGCACGCGACGGAATCGCAACTGCAGTGGGTCGTCGCGTCCTACTCGCTCGTGTTCGCCGGACTGTTGTTCTCGACCGGCGCGCTCGGCGACAAGTACGGCCGGAAGGGCGCGCTGCAACTCGGGTTGCTGCTGTTCCTCGTCGGCGCCGGGCTCGCCGCTGCGTCACACGAGATGTGGCAGCTGATCGGTTGCCGCGCGCTGATGGGCGCGGCCGCGGCGTTGATCATGCCGTCGACGCTTTCGATCATCGTCAACATCTTTCCGCCGCAGGAACGACCGAAAGCGATCGCCATCTGGGCGAGCGTCACCGGCGCGTCCGGTGCGTTCGGTCCGCTGGTCAGCGGCTGGCTGCTCGGCCACTTCTGGTTCGGCTCGGTGTTCTTGATCAACGTGCCGGTGATCATCGTTGCGTTGGTCGCGGGCAAGTTCCTCGTGCCCAAGTCGCGCGACCCCGAAGACGCCAGCCTCGATCCCATCGGCGCGGTGCTTTCGATCATCGGCATCGTGTCGCTCGTGTACGGCCTCATCGAAGCGCCCGACGTCGGTTGGGTCAGCCCCACGACGATGGTGTCGTTCGTCATCGCAATCATCTTCCTCGGCCTGTTCGTCGCGTGGGAACTCCACACCGAGGAGCCCATGCTCGACATGCACTACTTCAAGAACCCGGCGTTCAGCACGGGTACGAGCGGCATGATCCTCGTGTTCGTCGCCATGTACGGCGTGATGTTCCTCATCACGCAGTACTTCCAGCTCGTACTCGGCTACTCGCCGCTCTCGGCCGCGGCCCGGCTGTTGCCGATCGCGATGATCATGATGATCGTGGCACCGACGACGCCGCGCTTGGCGGCGCGTTTTGGCGCGCAGCGCGTCGTGTCGTTCGGCATGCTCGCGATCGCGGTTGGTTTCTTCCTCTTCCTCGGGCTCACCCCGCACACGCCGTACGCGTACGTCGTCCTGTGCGTCATCCCGCTCACGACCGGTATCGCGCTCGCAATGTCGCCGATGACGGCGTCGATCATGTCGGCCGTACCGGCGCGGCGATCGGGCGCGGGTTCGGCGATGAACGACGCGAGCCGCGAGTTGGGCGCCGCGCTCGGCATCGCGGTGCTCGGCAGCATCGCGGCGTCGCGGTACTCGACCAAGATCGCCCCCTTCCTGCACCCGCTCACGGCCGACCAACAGTCGCAGGCGCGGTCGTCGATCGCGGGTGCGTCGTCAGTTGCGGCGTCGATCGGCGGCAGCGCCGGCAAGCTGCTTTCGGCAGCGGCGAACAACGCGTTCGTGAGCGGTATCCATCTCGCGGTGCTCGTCGGCGCGTTCCTCGCGATCATCGCCGCGTTCATCGTGTTCCGCTATCTGCCGTCGTCGCTCGTCGGCGAAATGCCGACCGCGGTCGAAGCCCTGGAACAAGAGGCCGAACTCGGGCTCGGCGGCGTACCCCCGCTCGTCAACGACGACATCGAACGCGAACGCACCGCGTAAAAACCGTTCCATCACATGGCGCAGTTTTTCCCGTATAGCGGGAAAAACTGCGCCATCAGATGATGCAGTTATTCGTCGTCGCCGGCGGCGCGGAGGTGCGGAGACGACGACGGCGCGTCGTTGGCATGCACGACCGCGCACCCGCCCCCCGCTTGCTTGGCGCGGTACATCGCGACGTCGGCTTCCTTGAGCAGCTCGTCGGCGGCCGCCTGCACCCACGCCGAATGGTGCGCCCAGTGCGGCCCGTCGTCGGCCATGACCGGCGCGAGCGTGATGCCGATGCTCGCGTCGAGACGGATGCGATGCGCGCCGATCGAAATCGGATCGCGCACGCGGCCGAGCACGCGATCAGCGAGATGCAACGCGTGGTCGACACCGTCGACGCGGCACAGCGCGACGAATTCGTCGCCGCCGAAGCGCGCGATCACGTCGTGCTTGCGGAGCGCGCCTGCGAGCCGGTGCCCGAGGGCAACGAGCACTTGGTCGCCCACATGATGACCGAGGCCGTCGTTCACCTCTTTGAAACCGTCGAGGTCGACGAACAACACTGCGATCGTCTCGCGTTCACGCGCGCTCGTCAGCGCCGATTCGAGCGTCTCGAGAAACACTTGGCGGTTCGCGAGTCCGGTCAGCGTGTCGTGCTGCGCTTGGTGCGCGAGGCGCGCCTTGGCGAAGTCACGCTCGACCGCGATCGTCACCAAGCTCGCAGCAACGTCGGCGACGTGGTGCTCGCGCTCGGTCGCAAACCGTGAGGACGAGAACCGCAGCCGCACTTCGCCGAACTGCGAGAGCCCGTCGGACGACATGACCTGCCGCGACCAACTCGCGACGTCGACCGCGGCATCACGCTCGTACGCGCCGAACGCGTTGACGAACAGTTGGGCGCCCGCGTTCGTGACCGCGATCGTGCATTGCGCGTCGACCTGTTCTTCGACCAGGGCGGCGATCTGACGCAGCACGTCCGCGAGCGGTTGTCCGGCCGCGATCTGTTCGAGCACGCGGCTTTGGCTCGCGGCCAGCAACTCGGCGATCTTGCGTTCCGTCACGTCGCGCGCGTCGACGACGATCGCGTTCACGCCCGGCTCGTCGAGCAGGTTGGTCGCGATGCCTTCGATGTGGCGCCACGATCCGCTCTTGGTCTTGGCACGGTATTCGACGGGTCGTGCGACGCGGTCTTCGACGAACTGCTCGGTCACCTGTTCGGTCGCGCGTTCGAGGTCGTCGGGATGCACGAGCTCCCACACCGGGGTGCCGATCAACTCGTCGGGCTCGTATCCGAAGGAACGAATCGACGGGCTGATGAAGATGATCGTTCCGCCTTCGTCGAAACTCGTGACGATGTCGGACGAGTCGTGCACCAGCGTGCTGAACCAATGCGTACGCGCCGCTTCGGCTTCCGCGACTTCGGCGCGCAACGTCGCACCGGCCCGGAGTTCGCTCCCAGCGCGCAGTTCGTGCGTGAGAAAGCGCGTGATCAAGAACACGAGCGCACCGATCGCAAGGCGCACGAACAACGTGGCGGTCGTGATGTGCCAGCCGGTCAGCGCGAGCGCGAGGAGGTATGCGCCGGCCGTCATCGCGAGCAGCGCGCCGCGACCGCGCGGCAGGTACGAGGCCGTGAAGAAGATCGTCGTGAGCGCGTAGAGCGCCCAGAGATCCGAACGGGCGCCGCCGGTCGCGGCGATCGCGCCACTGATGATCAAGATGTCGCTGAAACACCAAGCGGTCAGCGCCCAGCGACCGAGCTCGGTCTCGAACATCCGCTTCCACGGCAACCGGTCGATCACGACCGCGCCGACCGCGGCGGTCGCAAGCAGGCCCCAGAACGCCCACGGATTGACGACCCCGTGTCCGGGCAGGGCCACGAACCCGAGCATCGCAACCAGCGTCAGGACAGTGAGCCGGATGCCAACCCGAACCGTGCGCATGGCGTACACGCTGACGGCCTCGGCAACCGCGTCGTCGCGCGCGACATCCTCGTCCGGCTTTTGCACCGCCACGATTGGGAGTCTCGGAAGCGAACGCAGTTCGCTTGAGACGATGTGCCGAAAGCTGGCGATTCGTACATTTCGTACTGACCCGAATTGGCTCGGAGAACTTTTCTCGCTGCGAAGGTTTGGGCCGTTCCCCCACGGGTAATCCACGATCGGACCCGGAGCGCCGCCCCCCGCACGGCGCAACTGGGTCCCCTGCAGCACCGGTTCGGGAACGCCAGAGATCGCCGCCCGGCTCTGGCGTTCCCCCCGGTGCTTTTTTTCTTCGCTCGCTTCGCGCCGGGTCAACGACCCGATCGGGTTGACCGCAGCCGGTCGTGCCACAACACGGCCCGCGCCGCGTTCGAACCGCACGCGCCGTGTACGCCGCCGCCCGGATGGGCGCTCGCCGACGCGAGATAGAGGCCGCGCACCGGCGTCTCCGGTCGGCCAAGGCCGGGCAAAGGGCGGAACACAAGCTGCTGATAGAGCTGGCCGGTTCCACCGTTGATCGCGCCGCCGACGAGGTTGCCGTTGCGCGCTTGCAGATCGGCCGGCGCCATCACGTGGCGCCCACGGATCGACGAACAAAAGCCGGGCGCCAGTGCTTCGATGCGCGCCTGCATGCGGTCGGCGAAGCGCTCGCGCGTCGACGCGTCGAACGCACCGTCGATCGTGATCTCGTCTGCAGCATCACCCCGAATGGTGCGCGGCACGTGCGCGTACGCCCACAGTGTTTCTTTGCCTTCGGGCATGCGCGTCGGGTCGGTCATCGATTGCTGCCCGACCAGCAACAGCGGCTCCGACGGCAGCAGGCCGCGCGCGATTTGTGCGCGCGTCTCCGTCATCGCGTCCAGGCTTTCCGTGATGTGCACGACGCCGGCACGGCGCGCGGCTTCGGCCGTCCACGGCACGGGCGCATCAAGCGTCCAGTCGATCTTGAAGACGCCGTGGTCGAACTCGAAGCGCTTCAGGTCGTCGCGCACGCGCGGCGACAGATATTCGAGCCCGACAAGTTCTCGATACAAGCGGGGCGCGTCGACGTCGGCCAACACCGCACGCGTTGCTGCAATCTCTTCGCCGCCCGCGCGCACGCCCGACGCGCGGCCGTCGCTGATCAGCACGCGGTCGACCGGCGCGTTGCAGCGCACGCGCCCACCTTTCGCTTGCAAACGCGCGACCAGCGCGTCGGTCAGGCGGCCGGCACCACCCTCGGGGACCGGCCACCCGATCTCTTGGCCCAGGCAATTCAGGACGAATCCGAAGAAGCCGCTCAACGTCTGGTCGGGTGAAAGATCGGCGTGCATCGCCGAGCCCGTGAACAATCGGCGCGCTTGCGGCGACGTGAACTCTTCGGTCACGAGCCGGCGCGCCGGCAACAACGCGAACCGGGCCAACCGCAACGGGCCGTCGTGACGCGACGCAAGCGCGAGCCGCGCGGTCGCGCGTAGCGGCGGAATCGGTGTGAAGAGTCCGTCGATCAGACCACCCCGCAGCCGCTGCCAGCGCGCGAACAACGCACGCCACGCGTCGCCGTCGCCCGGCGCAAACGCGTCGAGCGAGGCCGCGGTCTCTTCCATGTCGGTTGACAGAACTGGGCACGTTCCGTCGAGCGTCGGGTGCGCGAGCGCGTACGGCGCGCGGCGCCAGCGCAATCCGAACCGCTCGAGTTGCAACGAACGAATGACGGGGGACGCAGCACCCAACGGATAGAACGCGCTGAAAACGTCGTTCACGAAGCCGGGTTCGATGAGCGCCTCCGAGCGCACCGCGCCGCCAGGCGTCGACGCCGCTTCGCACACGAGCACGTCCCAGCCGCGGTCGGCAAGCAGGTTGGCGGCGACCAGACCGTTGGGCCCGGCTCCGATGACCACCGCCTCGGCTGCAGCGTCCGGCACGGGCCCGAGGATACGACGCAGCCTCCGGGTACCGTGGACTTGTGGCGCGCAGAACGCGATCTCGCGGAATACGACGCCAAACGCGACTTCACCGCGACGCCCGAGCCCGCGCGGTCGCAAGCCGCGCGCGCGTGAGGAGGCCGACGCCGCGCCGCGATTCGTCGTCCAGGAACACCACGCCCGGGCCCTCCACTGGGACCTTCGTCTCGAACACGACGGTGTCCTCGCGTCGTGGGCAGTTCCGAAGGGCATCCCGGCCGATCCGAAGAAGAACCATCTCGCGGTTCAGACCGAGGACCATCCGATGGAGTACCTCGACTTCCAAGGCGACATCCCGCAGGGCGAGTACGGCGGCGGCAACATGTCGGTCTGGGACACGGGAACCTACGAGACGCACAAGTGGTCAGAGCGCGAGGTGATGGTGACGTTCTCGGGCCGGCGCGTGCACGGCCGGTACGTGTTGTTCCGCACCAAAGGCAATCAATGGATGATCCACCGCATGGATCCGCCCGAAGATCCCGAACGCGCGTCGCCGCCGAGCAACCTGCGCCCGATGCTCGCGACGCTCACCAAGGAAGCACCGCGCGACGACGGCTGGGCATTCGAACTCAAGTGGGACGGCATCCGCGCGCTCGGTTACGTCGACGGTGGTCGCATCCGTCTCGTCACGCGCACCGGCAACGACGTCACGCACCGCTATCCCGAACTCCGGAAACTCGGTGAAGTGTTCGGAACGAGCGACGCGCTGCTCGACGGCGAGATCGTCGCGTTCGACGACGACGGCCGGCCGAGCTTCGAACGGCTGCAGGGGCGCATGCACGTCGAAAGCGAATCGGCGATCCGGCGATTGCGAACCGAAGTACCGGTGACCTACGTCGTGTTCGACCTGTTGTGGTACGACGGCCGTTCGTTGCTCGACACGCCGTACATCGAACGGCGCGCGCAACTCGCCGAGCTGCAACTCACGGGCCCGTCGTGGCAGTCACCGCCCAACGAAGTCGGCGACGGCGCGGCGACGATCGACGTGAGCAAACGGTTCGGTCTCGAAGGCGTCGTCGCGAAACGCGTCGATTCTCGCTACGAACCCGGCAAGCGTTCGAGCGCGTGGTTGAAGATCAAGAACTCGCTACGCCAAGAGTTCGTGGTCGGTGGTTGGCAGCCGGGCGAAGGCGGGCGCGCCGGCAGCATCGGTTCGTTGCTCATCGGCTATTACGACGACGACGGCCGGCTTCACTACGCGGGCAAAGTCGGCAGCGGACTGTCCGGCGCGCTGATCGCCGAGTTCGACGCGTTGTTCGACGGGCACAGCCGCGACGAGACCCCGTTCGACACCGGCCGAATGCCCAAGGGTGCGAAGTACGTCGACCCACTGGTCGTCGTGGAGGTCCGCTTCACCGAGTGGACGTCGGTCGGCAACGTCCGCCAGCCAACCTTGCTCGGGATCAGACCCGACAAGCCCGCACGCGAGGTCCGCCGCGAGGTCCCTGCGTAGGTTTCTGCGAGTGCCGATCGCGGTATGTTTGTCTGATCGACTGTCGGAGGACGCGCGCCCGTGGATGATCAAGCCGTAGGCCCCGAACTCGTTCTCTCGACATCACGCGACGGCGACACCGCGACCGTCGCCGTGCGGGGAGAACTCGACGCTTACTCGGCGCCGGGCCTCGAAGACCAGGTCGCGCGCCTCGGTGAAGAAGGCGTCGTCAACATCGTGCTCGACCTTTCGCCCACGGGCTTCCTCGACTCGTCGGGGCTACGAGCGATGCTCACAGTCCAGCGTCGCTTGCAGGACCGCGGCGGACGCTTGTCGCTGCACGCCCCGAGCGAGCCGGTCGCCCGGTTGCTCGAGATCACCGGCCTCACCGACCACTTCGCCCTCAGCTGACCGGCTGGGCTCGTCCACCGAGCGCAAAAAGCCACCAAGTGTCGGCAGGAAATTCAGCGTGACACGCTCGTTTTCCTGCCAACAGTTGTTGGGGTTTTAGCTGCTGAGCGCTTGGATGGAGTCGTCGATGTCGTCGTCGACGGGGACGACGTCGGCGAGCGCGGTCAGCACCAGCACGCGGCGCACGATGCCGGTGTTCGGGACGGCAATCCGGATCAGTTGATGACGGTCGCGCAGCCGGCGCGCGAGCTCGAAGAGGATGCGGACGCCTGCGCTGTCGAGGTAGCTGGTCTGCGTGAGGTCCAGCGCAAGTCCGGATGCGTCGAAGCCGACCGCGTCGACGACATGCGCGAGCACGCCGTCGACGTTCGAGGCGTCGAGCTCTCCCGCGATCTCACATATCGAAACCGGGCCCTCCGACGTTCGCTCACGCGTACGGGTCCGGTGACGTCGTTCATCATCACCTTTCGGGAACCTCTGCTCGAAAGTGCGGGTACGCGAACTCGACGCGGCGCAGGGCCCGACCCACCGGGGCCACACCCTGCGCAACGTTGGAGTCTCAGCGGCGTCGTTTACCCCGCATTGTGCTGAACGAATCCTGAAGAGACCGGTTTGCAGGGCACCTTTTGGCGGTACCGTTCATCGACGCGCTCCGGGCCCACGCGCGTAGAGACGAGCACACCGGCCGGGCACACAAGGTGGGTGTTGTGACTACAGGACAGGCGAACGGAACCGGTCTCGAGAACGGGAACGAGGTCAGGATCGCGATCCCGGCCTCGCTCGAATTCGTTCGGATCGTGCGCCTCACTGCGTCCGGGCTCGCCAGCCGGCTCGGCTTCGACGTCGAAGAGATCGACAACTTGCGCATCGCGGTCGACGAGCTTGCGGGGGCGGTCGTCGACGCGAGCGCGCCCGGTGAACTGGAGGTGACCTTCAGCGATGGCGACGGTGAGTTGCGCATCGAAGGCCACGCGCCCGTCAACGGCGGCGAGGCGCTCGGCATCGACGATCTCACCGCGCAAATCCTGAACTCCGTCTGCGACAAGTACGAGCTGCGCATCGACGCGGACACCGCCCGCTTCTCGTGTGTCGTCCGGCTGCCCCAGTTCTGATCCATGAGTATCTCCGCCGCTGAGCGCGAACAGCTGCGCGCGAAGTTCGTCGAGTACAAGTCGACGCACGATCGCAAGCTGCGCAACGAGTTGATCGAAGCGCATCGACCGCTCGCGTCTCATCTCGCGCGCCGCTTCGCGAACCGCGGCGAACCGATCGACGATCTCTTGCAGGTCGCGAACCTCGGCATGTTGAAGGCCGTCGAACGATTCGATCCCGAACGCGGTCTCGAATTCTCCACGTTCGCGACCGCAACAGTCGACGGTGAACTGAAGCGCCACTTCCGCGACAAGACGTGGGCGATCCGCGTACCGCGCCGTCCGCAAGAACTGCACCTGCGACTCAACGCGGTCATCGGCGAGATGACGCAGCGGCTCTCGCGCCCGCCACGCGTGCCCGAGGTCGCGGCCGAACTCGGTGTCAGCGAAGAAGAAGTGCTCGAAGCGATGGAAGTCGGGAGCGCGTACCGCTCGACGTCGCTCGATTCGCGTCCTACCGACAGTAGCGACGCAACTACGCTCGAACGCCGCCTCGGTTCGGTCGACCACGGATTCGATCTCACCGAACACCAAGTGCTTCTGGAACACGTTCTCGCGGAACTTCCCGAACGCGAACGCACGATCATCGAACTGCGTTTCTTTCACGATCTGACGCAGACAGAGATTGCAACGCAAGTCGGCATCAGCCAGATGCACGTATCGCGCCTGATCACCCGCACATTGCTCGATCTCCGGGAACGGCTCCACACGCTGGACGCCTGACCGGCGAGCCGTGTACGTCGTCGTAAGAATCGGGTAAACAGAGATACGTGGCAGGTCTGCTCACAGAACCGCCGCGGGGGGCCGACGGTTCAGCCGGATTGCGCGAAGCGCTTGTCGTTGTCGCGCACCGCGGACCGGTTCGATACGGACTGCGCGGCGATCATCTCGTCGAACGCCGAAGCGGCGGCGGCTTGGTCACCGCGTTGCGCGACGTCGCACGAAACACGCGCAGCATGCGTTGGATTTGCGCGGCCGCAACGCCGGAAGACCGCATCGTCGCGGAACGCGGAACATGGAGGCGCGTTCGCTTCGGCGACGACGTGTCGTGCCTCGTCAACATGCTCGCGATCGACGAACCGGTCCACCACGACTTCTACGCGGTCGTCGCCAATCCGCTCTTGTGGTTCATCCAGCACAATCTCTGGGACCACGGGATCGCGCCGAACATCGAACGCCGCGAAATCGACGCGTGGAGCAACGGCTACGTCGCGGTCAATCGTCGCTTTGCAAGCGAGATCGCCAAGCTCGACAACGTGCCGGTCGGCAGCGTCGTCATGGTGCACGACTATCACTTCTATCTCGTGCCCGAGATGGTGCGCAGCGTCCGTCCCGATCTCTTCGTGCATCACTTCACGCACATCCCCTGGCCCCAGCCCGATGCGTGGCGCGTGTTGCCCCCCGAGATGCGCGAAGCAATCTTCCGCGGCCTGCTCGGATCCGACATCGTCGGCTTCCACACGACGCGTTACGTACGCAACTTCCTGCTGGGTTGCGAAGAGCTCCTCGGCGCCGAGGTCGACTACGCAACGAGCACTGTTCGCCACGACGGCCGCACGGTCGCGGTCCGTCACTATCCGATCAGCGTCGACCCGGGGTCGCTCGAAGCACTGCAAGCGCGCGCCGAGGTCCGCGCCGCGCGCGCCTCGCTCGAAAGCACGCGATCCGAAAAGCTCGTTCTGCGGGTCGACCGTACCGACCCGTCGAAGAACATCGTGCGCGGCTTTCGTGCGTACGAACGCATGCTCGAAGACCACCCCGAGTTGCACGGCCGCGTGCAGTTCCTCGCGTTGTTACAACCCAGCCGCCAGGACGTTCCCCAATACGCGCGGTATCTCCGCGCAATCAATTCGTCCGTCGCCGAGGTCAACATGCGCTTCGGTACCGCGACGTGGAAACCGATCGACTTGCGCCTCGCCGACGACATCTTCGCCGCGATCGCGGCCTACGAGATCTTCGACGTCTTGATGGTGAACCCGGTCTTCGACGGCATGAACCTCGTCGCCAAAGAGGCACTGCTCGTCAACGAAAGCGACGGCGTCGTCGCGCTTTCGGAAAACGCAGGCGCCCACGCCGAACTCGGCGGCATCGCAGTCGGCTTGCATCCGTTCGACATCGAGCAGCAAGCCAACGCGTTGTACGAGTGCCTCGTGATGCCGCGCACCGAGCGACGCGCACGCCGCGAAGTCGGCGCCGAGATCGTGCGGGCCAACGACGTGCAGAAATGGTTGCAGCGCCAACTCGCCGACATCAACGCGCGCCGCGGAACGCCGGTTCACTGACGCGTCGTTCGGGCCGGTTAGTGACGGTGCGAATGCGTCTCAGGACGAGCAGGCTCGTGCCGATGCGTCTCGTCATCGACACACGCGTGGCACTCGACTTCGAGCGTCGTGTGATCAATTCCGAATCGCTCGGTCAACATCTCTTTGAGCTCGGCGGCGCGCAGCTGGGCGTCGTGCAAGCTCACGGCGTTCCCCAACACCACATGCGCGGAGAGCGCGGGCCGCTCGCTCCCGCTGGTCCACAGGTGCAAGTGGTGCACGGCTTCGACACCGTCTTCCGCGCACAACGCTTCTGTTACCTCGTCGGCGTCGAGGTCGGCCGGAACCGATTCCAAGAGCACGCGCGTCGCGTCGCGCAGCAACTGCCACGCCGCGATGACGACCAATGCCGAGATCAGCAGTGACGCGATCGGATCGAGCCAGTACGCGCTGAACAGCGCCGCCCCGATACCGGCGACGACGACCGCGATCGAGCCGAGCGCATCGGCTGCGAGGTGGAGCGTCGCGCCGCGCATATTCAGATTGCCGTGCGCGTGCCGGCCGACCACCCACGCGCTCCCGAAGTTCACGACGATTCCGAGGCCGCCAACGACGATCACACCTGCGGCATCGATCGACGGTGGCGACGACAACCGATGGATTGCTTCGACGGTGATGACGATCGCACCCGCGATCAGCAACACGCCGTTCGCTTCGGCAACGAGCACTTCGGCCCGGCCGAGACCGAACGTGTGACGGGCCGTCGGTGGCCGTTGCGCGATGACGAGCGCCGCGTAGGAGATCGACAGCGCGACGACATCGGAGACCATGTGCACGCCGTCGGCGAGGAGCGCCAGCGAACCGAAGACGACCCCACCGACCAGCTCGACCCCGAGAAAGGCCGCGTTGGCACCAAGTGCAATCAGCAGAGCCCGGCGGCGATGGTCGGCAGCGATGAATGAATTATCGCGTCGCCATGCGCTCGCGCGCGCGGCTTCTCGCCGGAAGAGCTCTTCGACGTCGGTGCGCATCTTTTCCTCAGTGGGAGGCCAGCCGTTCGGGGTGACCGATTCGTCGATTTCGTCGAGCGCGACCCGCCGTTGCTCGTTCGACGCCTGGTAAACGGCGAAACAGAGTTGGAGCGCGCGGGTTGCGACCGCCGGATCGAGATCGGGAACCATTCCCGCAAGGATGCCGTCGACGAACGCGGCCGCCGAGCGCCGGAACGAACCGTCGTAGGAGGCGTCGAGCTCGGCGAACGTCGAGCGGCGGCCGTCTTCTTCGTAGAGCTCGAGTGGCGCCAAGTTGAGATGGAGGTTGCCGCAGAGGCGCGTCACCCAGAGGAAACCCTGCGTGCCCTGCACTTCGAAGAACTCGTCGGCGCCGTAGTAGTCGCTACGGATGAACATGTCGGGCGCGTACGACACTTCCATCATGCCGAGAAGATTGGGCCGGTCGTACTCGAAGAGCGCGACGGTCGGCGCTTCGAAGAACAACGGACCTTGCCGCACGACGGCTTGCACGGCGTTGATGTCGGCGTCGACCAACCACAACGCCATCGCGTACTTGTGCATCACGTCGTCGAAGAGGTGCCCACCGGGGCTCTGGTCGTTGAAGCGCCACGAATAGCCCGCGGGATCGAGGTTCGCCTGAAACTCCGATTCCGTACGACCGACGACGGTCTTGATGCGGATCACGGTCGGCGTCCCGATCGCGCCGGCGCGAATCAGCTCGCGCGCTTTCACGAGCGGCGGGTAAAAGCAGGCGTGCTCGGCGACCCGAAGAATCTTGCCGGTGGCGCGGGCGGCGTCGAGCATCCGGCGCGCGTCCGACACCGTGTTCGCGATCGGTTTCTGCACCGAGACGTGTTTGCCGGCTTCGAGCGCGGCGATGCTGTGCTCGGCGTGCAACGGTGTCGGCCCGAGAATCTCGACCGCGTCGATTTCGTCGTCGGCAAGCAGCGCGTCCAGGTCGGTGTAGCCGCGCGCCACGTTCCACTCGAGCTGTCGCCGTTCCAGCACGTCGGGGCGAGGATCGCAAAGTGCGACAACGTCACAGTGCTCGTGCTGCAGATAGCCTGGAACATTCAGCGTTGCGATGTTTCCGGTTCCGACGATTCCGATGCGTACGCGGTCCATGGCGCTAAGACTGGCACGCGCTCGTGTTGGTTGTGAAAATCAGTCGCCGACATGCACGTACCGCTCTACCGTTACGTGCGTGCAACTCACGCCGACCCCCCGCACGCAACATCGCCGGCTCGCGGATCGGGGCTCTTTCGAACGTCGACCTGATCAACTCGATCATCGACGAAGCAATGTTCTGTCACGTGGGCTTTACGCGTCGACGGCCGGGCCGTGGTCATCCCGACGATCCACGCGCGCGTCGACGACCAGCTCTACCTGCACGGCGCCGTTGCCAACCACATGCTGAAGTCCTTGGCCGCCGGCGTCGACGTCTGCGTGACGATGACCATCGTCGACGGGCTCGTCCTCGCCCGCTCCGCGTTCCACCACTCGATGAACTACCGCTCGGTCGATGATCTTCGGGACCGCGCAACGTGTCGACGACCTCGCCGAGAAGAACGCCAGGCGCTCGCACGCGCTCGTCGAACATGTGGTGCCCGGGCGGGGCGCCGACGCCCGCCCGCCGACCGAATCGGAGATGCGCAAGACCCTTGTCGTGCGGCTGCCGATCGAGGAAGCATCAGCCAAGGTGCGCACGGGCGGTCCAGTCGACGACGAGGAAGACCTCGCACTCGACGTGTGGGCCGGCGTCGTGCCGTGTCGGGTCACGTTCGACACGCCCGAGCCGGCGGCGGGTGTCGACGCCGACGTTCCGGGTTACCTCGCGGGCGACGCGCGCGACTTAGGCCACGAGCCCGACGATCGGCTCCCGCCGCACGTCGTGGTTCATCACGTCGTCGAGCAGCGCGAGCAAGTCGGACTTCACACCCGCGTATTCCGGGATCGTCGTAACGATTCACGACCTCGCCCGGATCGTCGGCGAGGTCGTACAGCTCACCGAGCGGCGCTTCGAGATAGCGATGCAACCTTGTAGCGCTTCGTCGTGATCGTGCGCATCGGAATCGACGCGACGATGTTGAAATCGTTCTCGGTGAGCACGTACTCGCGCGGAAGATCCGACGAGCGGGCGGCCCTCCATCCACTTCGGGCACTCGAGCACCGGCCGCCTGCAAGCATCGTCGGCGCCAGGTCGATCGTGCCGACTGGATCGTCGACGACGCTGCCTGCTTCGACACCCGGCCCGCGCACGAGCAGCGGGACGCGCAGCAACGAGTCGTAACCGAACGGTCCTTTGAAGATCATTTGGTGTTCGCCGAGAAACTCGCCGTGGTCGCTCGTGATGATGACGAGCGTGTCGTCGGCGAGTCCGCGTTCGTCGAGCGTCGTCGAGGACGCGGCCGATCGCGTGATCGAGCTGCGCGACCATGCCGTAGTAGCCCGCCGTCATCGTCGCGAGCTCTTCGCGCGTCAACGTGGCACCGCCCGGGTTCGCCCACGACATCGCCGGATCGCGCATTCCCTGCGACAGGATCTTGTGCAACGGCGGCTTGTTCTCGAACTCGTCCGCGTGGATCTTCGGCAAGACCTCGAGCACGTCGGCGGGCGCGTACCGATCGCACCACGGCGACGGGGGCATCCATCGGATGGTGCGGGTCGGTGAAGCTGATCCAGCCGAAGAACGGCCCGTCGACGTGTTGCGCAGCCACTCGACACGCGCGGTCGGCCACCCACGTCGTCAGGTGATCCTCTTCGGGCAACGGTTGCGCCACGTCTGGGTGTGATCCCACTTGGCGCCCGCGGCTTCGGGCTGCATCGCTGCAATGCGTTCGCACGCCGCGCTCGAAACCGTCGCGGAACAGATAGCGCGCGTAGTGCAAGCCGAACGGCGGTGGCCCGTAGATCCAGTTCCAGCGACCCATCAGGTCGGCGATGCGCAGGTTGTGACCGAAGAGCGTGAGCTCGACGTGCTCGAAGCCGAAGTACGGCCCGTTCCACTCGGGGTCGACGCGCGCCGATCCCTCGACGGATTCGACGCGTCCCGTCGGAAGGAACGGGAACGTCGTCGCAAAGTGCGCCTTGCCGATGAACGCGGTGCGGAAGCCCGCGTTGCTCGAGAAGCGTCGCGACCGAACGCTCTTCTGCATCGAACGGGAGGTCGACACCGTTGCACGTCACGCCGTGGGTCGACGGGTAGGTGCCGGTGAGGATCGACGCGCGCGACGGTTGACACAGCGGGTTTTGCGTGCGCGCCGCCGCGTAACGCGTGCCCTGCGCGGCCAGCGCGTCCAGATGAGGTGTTGCGCCGAGGGGGCTGCCCTCGACACCGAGTGTGTCGGCGCGTTGTTGATCGGTCGTGATCAACACGATGTTCATCAACCATCTCCTTCGAGCACGCCCCGCACAAGCCGAACGACGACCCGTTCGCTCGCCGCCACCGAGAGCCGCTGCACGCGGCGCAAATGGTCCCACGAATCGAAACACGTCGACATCTCGACCGCGGCAAGCCGTTCGCGCCGGTCACCGTGGTCGAGCTCGCGGGCAAACGTAACCGCGACCGCGTTGCGATGCTCTGTTGTCGCCGATGCAAGTCCGTTGCGTATCACCGGCGAGTTCGGCGCCAGTGTGAGCGCTGCTCTTCGCACCGGCGCGATGCGCTCGTAAAGATGCGCACGTTGTGCAACGAAATCTTGAGCGCGACGGACGAAGGGTCCTTCGGGATCGACGGGCGCGCGCAATCCCGCCAGCCGGGCAAACTGCCGCTCGACACACGAGGCGTACAGCGACTCCATGTCGGCGAAGTGTTGGAAAACGGAACGGAGCGACACGCCCGCGGTCTCGGCCACCTCCCGCGCCGTCGGCTGCCCCTCTCCCCGTTCGAGCAGGGAGAGCAGTGCATCGACGATCGCGGCGCGCGTGCGCTCGCCGCGCTGGACGCGGCCATCAGCGGTTGCACCGGCCACGCCGTCATGCTAAGAAAGTCGCACTTGGAGTGCAACTAGTTTTGGAGCCCGCCATGGAAGCTCTTCGCACGCCCGACGGCGCCTTCTCGTCGCTGCCCGGCTTTCCGTTCGCCCCGCACTACGTCGACGTCGACGACACCGAAGGCGGCCGCCTCCGCGTCCACTACCTCGACGAAGGCCCGCGCGATGGCGCCGTCGTCTTGCTCATGCACGGTGAGCCGTCGTGGTGCTTTCTGTATCGCAAGATGATTCCGGTGCTGACCGCCGCCGGGCTGCGCTGCATCGCGCCCGACCTCGTCGGCTTCGGCCGCTCCGACAAGCCGACGAAGCGCACGGACTACACCTACGAACGGCACGTCGCCTGGATGCGCGCCGCGCTCTTCGACGATCTCGACCTGCGCGACGTCACGCTCGTGTGCCAAGACTGGGGCGGTCTCATCGGCCTGCGCCTCGTCGGCGAACATCCCGACCGGTTCGCGCGCGTTGTCACCGCCAACACGTTCTTGCCCACGGGTGACACCGACCCCGGCGAAGCATTCCGGAACTGGCAGCGGTTCTCGCAAGACGTCGAAGAGTTCGACGTCGGTTTCATCGTCGGCGCCGGCTGCCACGACAAGCTTTCGCCCGAAGTGCAAGACGCGTACCGCGCCCCGTTCCCCGACGATTCGTACAAGGCCGGCGCGCGCCAGTTCCCGATGCTCGTTCCTTCGACGCCCGACGATCCCGCGACAGTCGCGAACCGCGCCGCGTGGGAGACGTTGCGCAAATGGACCAAGCCGTTCCTCACTGCGTTCTCGGACAGCGATCCGATTACGCGGGGCGGCGATCATGTTTTCCAGCGCGACGTGCCGGGCTGTGCCGGTCAGCCGCACACGACCATCGAAGGCGGCGGGCACTTCCTGCAGGAAGACCGTGGGGAAGCGCTCGCCGATGTCGTCGTCGACTGGATCACCAACAGCTAGGTTCGGCGCATCGACGTTTTCGCATTACTCGACGAGATACGCGCGATCGCCACAACCGGCTTGCACTACGCCGAGAATCCGTTCGACCGCGAGCGTTACGAGCAGCTCCTCGATATTGCTGCGCAGGAGTACGCCGAACGCACTGGTGGGGACGCGCCGGCCCTGCGGACGCGGTTCCTCGCCGAAGTCGGATACCAAACCGCGAAGGTCGGCGCCGACGCCGCGGTGTTCGACGCATCCGATCGCATCTTGATGGTGCATCGCGTCGACAACGACAAGTGGGGACTCGTTGCCGGCTGGATCGATCCGAACGAGGCGCCCGAAGTCGCGGTCTTGCGCGAGCTCCAAGAAGAGGCCGGTCTCGTCGGGCAGGTCGATCAACTCGTCGGCGTGTTCTTCCGCGCCGCCCGCACCGACGAGCATCCGCACGGCATCGTCTCGATCGTGTACGAGTGTTCAATCCTCGGCGGCGAACTCCGAGCGCAGCCGCACGAGGTCAAAGAGCTCGCGTGGCGCGACATCGACGACGTCGGGCCCGACGAATGGCACAACCATCACGAGATGCTTGCGCGCGCCGCTCGCGACGCGCACTGGCGGCGACGGGCCGGCTTGTAGACGCGCTCAGGCGCGGTCGCAGCCGCCGGCCGCGGCGTCGGCGTCGATCTGCACTTGCGCCAGGGCCGCCGCGAGGTTCGTCAGCTGCCGTTCCGAAAGCCGGTCGACGAGGTGCACGCGAACGCCCCGCACGTGGGTGGGCGCCGCCTCCTCGAGCCGGGCGAACCCGGCGTCGGTCAGCACCGCGTAGGAGCCGCGGCGATCGTTCGGGCACCGTTGGCGCTCGACGAGCCCGTCGCGCACCAGCCCGTCGATCCGGCGGGTGATGCCACTCGGCGACAGGTGGAGCGATCCCGCGAGATCGGTCATCCGGAGCGCCCGCTCGGGCGCCTCCGACAGGTGCACCAACACTTCGTAGTCGCCCAGCGTCAGACCGTGCGCGGCCTGGAGCTCGTTGTCGAGGGTCGCGAGCAGTCCGGTCGTCGTCCGGATCAGGGCCTGCCAGGCGGCGAGCTCCTGTTCGTTCAGCCATAGCCCGCTCGTCGCCGTCTCCATGTTGGGAATGGTACCGCGGGCGGGAATACTTCTTGCGTCCGCAAGCATTGACTACTACACTTGCGAATACAAACATTGCGAACGCAAAGAACTGTAACCCGGAGGAATCCCCATGGCAGCCACAGAGACCACCCAAAGCGTCGTCCCCGCCCCCGGCACGTACGCCCTCGACCCGACGCACTCGTACGTCTCGTTCACGGCCCGGCACCTCATGGTGACGAAGGTCCGGGGCCGCTTCCCGGTGACCGCCGGCAACCTCGTCATCTCCGAGGACCCGGAGGCGTCGTCGGTCGAAGCGACGATCGACGTGACCGCGGTGGAGACCGGCGACCCCAAGCGGGACGAGCACCTGCGCTCGGCCGACTTCTTCGACGTCGACCAGTTCGGCGAGGCGTCGTTCCGCTCGACGAAGGTCGAGAACCACGGCGACGGTGAGTTCACCCTCGACGGCGACCTCACCTTGCACGGCGTGACGCGGCCGGTATCGCTCAAGGGCGAGTATCTCGGTTCGCAGCCGTCCCCGTGGGGCGACACCCGCATCGGCTTCAGCGCCGAGACCGAGATCAGCCGCAGCGACTGGGGCATCAACTTCAACGTTGCGCTCGAGACCGGTGGCGTGGTGGTGAGCGACAAGATCAAGCTCGCGATCGACGCCGAGTGGATCGCGCAGTAACGAAGTAGCGCGTACTTCCAGCAGCGCGTCAATATCCCATCGTGGATGTTGACGCGCTGCTTTCGCGCGGGAGGCGACAGCGAAGCGACCAAGAGGGAGCGGAGCGCGGAGCCGACCCGGCAAGCACACAACGTTCGAGGTCGACGAGTGGACATTGACTCGCTTCTCTCGAATATGAACCTGGACGAGAAGCTCGCGCAGCTTGGGTGCGTGTGGTGCAGCGCCCTCGTCAACGAAGACGGCTTCTCCCCTGCGCGCGCCGAACGGTGGCTGTCGCGCGGGATGGGCGAGATCACGCGGATTGGCGCGACCACGGGCTTGCGACCGCGTGCGCGCGCCCAACTCGCAAACGCGATCCAACGCTTTCTCGCCGACAACACCCGGCTCGGCATCCCCGCGATCGTGCACGAAGAGAGCACCGCCGGACTCTGCGCACGCGATGCCACGCAATTCCCGCAAGCGATCGGGCTCGCGTCGACGTGGGATCCGGAACTGATCGAACAGATCGGGGTCGTGATCCGCGAGCAAATGCTTGCCACGGGCGCCCGGCACACGCTGGCACCTGTGCTCGATGTCGCGCGCGATGCGCGCTGGGGTCGCGTCGAAGAAACCTACGGCGAATCGCCTTACCTCGTGAGCCGGTTAGGCGTGGCGTACGTGCGGGGCGTGCAGGGAGAACTCGGGCAGGGCGTCGCCGCGACGGGCAAGCATTTTCTCGGCTACGCCATGTCGGAAGGTGGCCTGAACCATGCGCCGGTGCACTTCGGTGCGCGCGAGTTGCGCGAGGTGTACGCCGAGCCATTCCGGGCGGTCATTGCCGAAGCCGGTCTCGCGACCGTGATGAACTCGTATTCGTCGGTCGACGGTCTCGCGTGCGGCGGGTCACGCGCCATCCTCGACGATTTGCTGCGCGGCGAACTGGGCTTCACCGGCACCGTCGTCGCCGACTACTCGACCACCGAACTGCTCATCTCGCATCACCGCGTCGCGGCCGACAAGGCCGAGGCCGCACAACGAGCACTCGAAGCCGGCCTCGACATGGAATTGCCGCAGCTCGACTGCTACGGCGCACCGCTCAAAACGCTCGTCGAACAAGGCGCGGTCGATGTCGCGCTCGTCGACCGGTCGGTGCGGCGAGTTCTCGCGCTCAAGGAGGCGCTCGGCCTGTTCGACGATCCGTTCGTCGACGAAGACGCGGCGACGCACGTGTACATGCGCGCCGCCGATCGCGATCTCGCACGGCGCGCCGCTGTCGAGTCGTTCGTGCTGTTACAGAACGATGGCGTACTCCCGCTGCGGCCTGACATGCACGTTGCCGTGATCGGTCCCGCGGCCGACGACGAACGGTTGCTGCAAGGCGACTACTCGTATCCGGCGCACACGGAAATCGTGCAGCCGCGCGACGCCGAAGGAAGGCTCATCGAAAACAAGGGCGAGTTCGCGGCGGGCCCGTATTACCCCGATTCCGTCACACCGCTCGCCGGCATCCGCGCCGCGTCGACGGGCACGGTTTCGTATGCCAAAGGCTGCGGCGTCCGTGGCACACGCACCGACGGTTTCGACGAAGCAGTCGAAATCGCGCGCGCCGCCGACGTCGCGCTCTGTTTCGTGGGCGGCCGCTCGGGCCTCATGCCCGACTGCACGAGCGGTGAGTTCCGCGACGTCTCCGATCTCGCGCTGCCCGGCGTGCAAGAGCAACTCGTCGAGGCGATCGCCGCGACGGGAACCCCGACAGTCGTCGTCGTGGTCAGCGGGCGGCCGCACGCGCTGACGCGTCCGTCGGCATTGTCCGCCGCCGTGTTGTACGCGTGGGTGCCCGGTGAGCAAGGCGGCTCCGCACTGGCCGACGTGCTCTTCGGGCTCGCCGCGCCGGCCGGGCGGTTACCCGTGTCGCTGCCCGACACGGTCGGCCAAGTACCCGTGCATCACGACGTACGCGCGGGCGGCGGACGCAGCGCCATCTACGGCGACTACGTCAACGGTCCGGCCGCGCCGCTGTTTCCGTTCGGGTTCGGTTTGTCGTACACGACGTTTGAGTACGACGAACTCGTCGTCGACGAAGCGCGCACCGACGCGCCCTTCGACGTGCGCGTCAACGTAACGAACAGCGGTACTCGTTCCGGAGTGGAAGTCGTACAGCTGTACGCGCGCGACGACGTGGCGCGCGTTGCCCGACCCGAACGGCAGCTCATCGCGTTTACGAGGGTCGAACTCGAGCCCGGCGCGACCCGGACGATCCGTTTCACCGTCGACCCGACTGCGTTCGCGTATTACGACGAAGTCATGCGCCTGGTGATCGAGCCCGGCGACATCACGTTGTTCGCGAGCAACTTGCGCACGACGATCGGGCTCGAGGGGCCCGAGCGCGAGATCCAGCCCAACGACCGGCAGCCCAGCCGGGCCGAGGCGTAGCCTGGCGCCATGGCCGACACCATCCGGCTCAACTGGGGCAAGAGCGAGACGCACGGGCTCGAAGACGATCCCGAGCCGCGGCCGATCGCGCACACGCTGTTCTCGACCGACGACCACCTCGTCGAGCCGCCGGACATGTTCGAAGGCCGCCTACCGGCGAAGTTTCAAGCCGAGGCGCCGCGCGTCGTCGAATCGGAAGAGGGGCACGAGGTCTGGCACTTCGACGGCCGCGTGTTCTTCCAAGTCGGCTTGAACGCAGTCGTCGGCCGCAAACGCGAAGACTGGAAGGTCGAGCCGACTCGCTTCGACGAGATGCGGCCCGGTTGTTACGACATCGACGCGCGTATCCGCGACATGGACATCAACGGCATGTGGGCGTCCGTGAACTTTCCGTCACAGATCACCGGGTTTTGCGGCGCGGTCTTCTCCCGTTGTCAGGATCCGGAACTCGGACTGGCCGTGACGCGCGCGTGGAACGACTGGTTCTACGACGTGTGGTACTCGGCGTATCCGGAACGCATCGTGCCGATGGGGATCACGTTTCTCGGTGACGCCGAAGAAGCCGCCAACGAAATCCGTCGCAACGCCGACCGCGGTTTTACGGCCGTCACGTTGCCCGAGATGCCGCACCGAATCGGCATGGAACCGATCTTCTCAAAATGGTGGGACCCGGTGATCCGTGCGTGCGCAGAAACCGACACGGTCGTCTGCTTGCACGTGGGTTCGACGGGCGTAGCCGACATGCCACCCGGCGCACCGATGGTGCCGCTCGGCGCCACGCTCTTCGGCCAACTTTCGTTGAGCGCGTGCGCGGAGTGGCTCTGGTCGATGTACCCGGTGCGCTACCCCGACCTGAAGATCATCATGAGCGAGGGCGGGATCGGTTGGGTCGCGATGCTGCACGACCGCCTCGAGAACATCGTCGACAGATCGGGCTACGGCCAGTACTTCAAGGGTGAGCTCCGGCCCGCGGAAGTGCTGCACCGCAACTTCTGGTTCTCGACGATCGACGATCCGTCGACGTTGAGCACACGCGACACGGTTGGTATCGACCACATCACGTTCGAGTCGGATTATCCGCACGGCGACGGCACGTGGCCCGACACGCAAGCCGTGTTTGCCGAAGTCTTTGGCGGCTTGCCGGCCGACGAAATCGCGAAGATCAGTCACGAAAACGCGGCGGCATTGTTCCGTCATCCGTTGCCGCCGGCGGGGAGTCCACATGCGATCGGAGTGCGCAACAAATGAGTGAGTATCAAGACCTGCTCTTGGCCGCGTACGAAGGCGAAGTCTTCGGTGAAGCGTTCTTCTCGACAATGGCTGCCGCCGAATCCGACCCCGACCGCAAAGCCAAACTCCTCGTGCTGCAAGAGATCGAAGGGCGCACGGCCCGTACGCTCGAGCCGTTCGCACGCGAGTCGGGTGTTCCGATCGGCGACAGCGCCGAGTCGCGCCGCACCGGCGAAGAACTCGGCGCCGGTGCCGCGGCGGCGGGCTGGGATGCGTTCGCCAAAGGCTTGAACGACGCGCTCCCCGACTTCCTTGCGTCGTTCGTCCGCTGTCGCGAGCTCGCGCCCGATCCCATGCATCCCGCCCTTGCCACCTTGGTCGCGCACGAACAGGCGATCGCGACGTTCGCGTCGCTTGAATGCGCCGGTCGCAGCGACATCTCGCTCTCGCCGCTGCAGTGGTACCTGCAGAGCGCTTCGTGACCGAACCCGCGTACCGGGGCGCGCACGTTCAACTCGATCTTCCGACGTTGGCGACCGGTGCGCGCGCGACATTCGAAGCGCCGGCCGGCGAGGAAGCCGCGCTCGTGCTGCTGCAAGGCGACGTCGAATGGAACGGCACGCACGCGGTGCGCACCGACGTGTTCGACGCGCTCGCGTCGGCGATCTATCTCCCGCCCGGTTCGCGCGTTGAAGTTGCCGCGCACGCACCGACGGAGCTCGCACTCGCGACAACGGTCGACTGCGCGCTCGATGCCGCCGACGGCGCCCAACCGGTTTGCATCGGGCCCGACGACGTCGTCGCCCAAGCGCGCGGCAAGCCCGGCTGGAAGCGCGACGTCCACGACGTCGTCGCGGCGAGCGTTCCTGCGCAGCGATTGCTGGTCGGGGAGACGTTCAACGAGCCGGGTCAATGGTCGTCGTTCCCGCCCCACAAACACGACGGCTCCGACGGCGAACCTGCGTTGGAAGAGGTGTACTACTACCGCTTCGACCGTCCCGACGGTTTCGGATTCCAAGGGCTCTACGAAGCCGACGGCACCGAGCGCGCCGAGTTCTTGCGCCACGGCGCGGTTGTCGGCATCCCGCGCGGATACCACCCCGTATGCGCCGCGCCCGGCTACCGCCTCTATTACCTCTGGGCCCTGGTTGGTGATCAACGTCAGCTCGCGATGCACGAAGATCCCGCGCACCGCTGGCTCCACGCGGTCGACCAGTAGCGTTGCGCGCCAATGGACCGAGCGCTGCTCCCCGACCTGGCGTCGCGCTACCCCATCACCTCAGAGCAGGCGACGGCGTTTGCGCGCGACGGACACGCGGTCGTGCGCGGACTCGCGACGCCCGACGAAGTTACCGCGTACCGGTCGTACCTCGAAGCAACCGCGGCGCGCGTCAATCGAGAAACGCGTCCGATTGACGCGCGCGACACGTACGGCGCCGCGTTCTTGCAATGCTGCAACCTCTGGCAGCACGACGACGCGGTCGCGCGATTTGTGCAGGCGCCGCGATTCGCGCAGGCGGCCGCTGATCTGCTCGGCACCGAAGCCGTCCGGCTGTATCACGACCAAGCACTGATCAAAGAAGCCGGGGGCGGGCACACGCCTTGGCACCAAGATCAGTTCTACTGGCCGCTCGACACCGAGTCGACGATCACGATGTGGATGCCGCTTGTCGACGTCGACGAACACAGTCGGATCGATGACGTTTGTCACCGGTAGTCATCGGGCCGGGAACCTGCGCGGGCACGCCATCTCCGACGCGAGTGAAGCTGCGTTCGAGACGATGGTGCGCGACGAACAACTCACGGAGCACACGTACGGCGCGCTGCGAGCCGGTGACGCGACCTTTCACGCGGGCTGGACGCTGCACCGCGCCGGTCCGAACCCCACGAACACGGCGCGGCCCGTGATGACGATCATCTACTTCGCCGACGGGGCCCGCGTGAGCGAACCCGATTCGGTCTACCAACAGTTCGACCTTGCGGTGTGGCTGCCCGGCACGAAGCCCGGCGATCTCGCCGCCAGTTCCTTGAACCCGCGATTGGGTGTGCCGCGTGACTGATGACTGCGTTGTCGTGGGTGTCACCGGCCATCGAAAGCTCGACGACGAAAACACGCTGCGGGCGCGTGTGCGATTCGCGCTGCTGATGTTGACGCAACGAGAAGGAGGATCAGCACGGCATCCGGACGCGATCACCGTTTATTCGGCCATCGCCGAGGGCGCCGACCGGCTCGTCGCCGACGAAGTGTTGAAGATGCCAAACAGCTCGCTCCAGGTGATCTTGCCGTTTGCCCGCGCCGACTACGAGACCGACTTCGAGAGCCCGGCGTCGAAGGCAGAGTTCGCGTCGTTCTTGCAGCGCGCCGCCGGCGTGCGCGAACTTCCCGCGGGCGACACCCGTGAAGAGGGATACGAAAACGCCGGCTGGGCAATCGTCGACGCGTGCGACGTGCTGATCGCGATCTGGGACGGCAAGGAATCGCGCGGACGCGGCGGGACCGCCGAGATCGTGGAGTACGCGCGCGAAGCGCGGCAAGGAAGTTGTGTGGATCGGTGCGCAGGCTCCTCACCTCGTGAAGGACGAAAATGGTCCGGCGGATTCGGCCGACACGACCGATTTCAATGCCTACCTCAGTCACAAACTCTCGGAAGAGGCCGTTCGAAACCACACAGAAACGCAACGCGGCTACTGGGCACCGGCTGGTCCGGCCGAGACCTCAGAGCTGCCGCTCGACGAGTTGATGGACTGGATCCTTCCCGACTTCGTGCGCGCCGACATCCTCGCCGAGCGTTACCAGCACGCTCATACGCGGGTTGGCGCACTGCTGTTCTGCCTCCCGGTCGTTGCGGTCGTCGTCGTGACGATCCAAGCCTTCTTCTTCTCGAAGTATCCGATTTACGCGCTCATCGAAGTTGCGACACTGCTGCTTCTGGTCGGCTTCGTGTTGGTGAGCCACCGGAACCGCGTGCACAATCGGTGGATCTCGTACCGCTTTCTCGCAGAGCGGCTGCGATCGTCGTACTTCCTCGCCGTCATCGCCAGCTCGGATCAGCGCCGCGATCGCACGGAAGTCGCGTACCTCGACGACCCGTCCGACGAATGGATCCGTCTGCTGATCGCCGAGGTCAATCGCCGTCGTCCCCACGTCGAGCTGACTCCGACCTATGTCATCCAAGCCCGCGACTATCTCGCGGAAAACTGGATTCACGATCAAGAGAAGTACCACCACAACGCGAGCGCGCG
The DNA here is from genome assembly GCA_963841195.1 of uncultured Actinomycetes bacterium. GTDB lineage: Bacteria > Actinomycetota > Acidimicrobiia > IMCC26256 > PALSA-610 > CAWJBX01. The sequence goes on from CAWJBX010000017.1 coordinate 224,545, forward strand.
GCACGCGCGCGGCGAACGCCGATTCCGGAACGCGATTCTGATCCTGTTCGTCATCGCACTCGGGGCGGCCGTTTGGCACGCGTCCCGGCACGGCGAAGACATCGGGAAAGAGGAGACAATCGCTTGGGTGTTGATCCAGCTGTCGATCGTCGTGCCGGTTCTCGGAGCCGCGCTCCACGGCATCAGCTCGCAACACGAATTCAAACGGCACGCCCAGCGCTACGACCGAATGGCCAAGCTGCTCCACGACCTGCACGCGCGGATGTGCGCGACGACCGACAAAGCAGAGGTCCAGCATGTCGCGTCCGACGTCGAACGGTTGATCCGCGACGAGAACAGCGACTGGTTCGGCGTGATGCGTTTCCACGACGTCGAACTCATCACCTAACCCGAAGGAGCGTCGTTCACTGTCGCTACACGACAGTCAGCGACGCCCCGGCGAATTAAGGCTCGTAGGAAGTGTCGAGGAGGGTGGCGTCGCCGCCCCCGACCTCGTTCAACGAGACGTCGAACCCGTCGACGCGGTCGATGCGCTGTACCGCGTCGATGTGCGCCTTCCCGTGGCCCGACCATTTTGCACGCGCCCGTTTGCGCGCGTCTTTGACGTCGGTCCCGACGACGAGCACAACCTCGTGGTCTTCTCCCATGCGACCCGGGCCGAGCTCGCCGCCGAGATAGACGGCGTACAGATGCAATGTTTCTCTCTGGGCGATTACGCGGCGCCGACGACTCCCGCGCCCGGCGGCACGATCGACTTCAGCTCGGTGTAGTGCTCGATGCCTTCCTTGCCGAACTCACGGCCGAGCCCCGACGACTTGAAACCACCGAACGGTGCGACGAAGTCCATCGTGTACTGGTTCACCCCGTAGGTTCCGGCCCGCACGCGCCGGGCAATGTCCAAGCCCAGCTGTCCGTCGGCCGTCCACACCGAACCGGCGAGTCCGTACTCGCTGTCGTTCGCGATTCGAACCGCGTCCTTTACGTCGTCGTACGGAATGACGGTGAGCACCGGACCGAAGATCTCTTCGCGCGCGATGCGCATGTCGTTCGTCGCGTTGGCGAACACCGTCGGCTGGACGTACCAACCCGTGTCGATCCCGCTCGGACGACCGCTACCGCCGACCACCACACGCGCGCCTTCTTCCTGGCCGAGTGCGATGTACTTCTCGACGCGCTCTTGCTGACGCTTGGCGACGAGCGGGCCGATCTCCGTGGTCGGGTCGTTGGGATCACCGACCGTCATCGACGACACCATGCCCGACAGCGCGTCGACCACTTCGTCGTAGCGAGCGCGGCTTGCGAGGACACGCGTCTGCGCGACACACGCCTGGCCGTTGTTCATCAGCGACGCGAAGCGCAGGCCGTTCATCGTCTGTTCGAGATCGGCGTCGTCGAGGATGATGGCGGCTGACTTGCCACCGAGCTCGAGGCTCACGCGCTTCAGCTGTTCGCCGCAGATCGCGGCGATGCGACGGCCGGCGGCCGTCGAACCGGTGAACGCGACCTTGTCGACGCCGGGGTGGCGCACCAAATGTTCGCCGACTTCACGGCCGGCCGGAACGATCGAGACGACACCCTTCGGGATGCCGGCCTCTTCGAGCAGTTCGGCCATGAGGATCGCGTCGAGCGGCGTCTCCGGCGCCGGCTTCATCACAATCGTGCAGCCCGTGAGCAGCGCGGGCGCGAGCTTCGACATCGTCACGAACTGCGGCACGTTCCACGGCACGACACCGGCGACGACCCCTACCGGCTCGCTGCGCACGATGATGTCGGTGCCGAGCATGCCGGTGCGCGTCTCTTCCCACGGGTATTCCGCGGCGAGCCCGATGAACGTGTTCAGCATCATCCATGCGGCGGGTGCCTGGCCGAGGTTCGAGAACGAGATCGGCGAGCCCATCTCGTCGGTGATGACCTGCGCCATGTCGCCCAGCCGGGTTGCATACAGCTCGGCAAACTTCTGAACCGCCGCGATCCGCTCTTCCGGCGATCGCTGCGGCCACTCACCCTCGTCGAACGCAGTCCGGGCGGCGTCGACGGCCCGGTCGACGTCCTCGGTAGACGAATCCGGGACGGTCGCGATCACTTCTTCGGTGTGGGGCGAGATCACTTCGATGACCGCGTCGGTCGCGGGCTTCACCCACTCGCCACCAATGAACAATTTGTCGTGCTTTTGCATCAGGCACCTCCGTTGGCGCCGAGCGTACCCGGCCCCTTGGGTGCTAGGAACCAGGCATGAGGCTCAGCGCGAGGAACCAACTGGCCGGCACCGTCACGGAAGTGCACGCCGGCGCGGTCACCACGACGGTCAAAGTCGAAATCCAAGGCGGCGCGCTGATGACGTCGTCGATCACGAAAGAGGCGGCCGACGAGCTCGGGCTTGCCGTCGGTTCGCGAGTCACGGTCGTCGTGAAGGCTTCCGACGTGATGCTCGGCGTCGAGTAATGCCAGCGATCTACCGGATCGACCACAACGACGTCCCGTGGTTCGAATACCGGGAGGATCCCGGCACCGACGGTCCGCCGCCGGTGCGCGTGAAACCGTTGACCCGCAATCAGACCGGTGTACCGCCCGTGCAATTCGTCGAATACGCGCCGAACCACGAAGACCCAATGCACAGTCACGACACCGACGAGATCTTCGTGATCGTCGAAGGTGAAATCTCGCTTGAAGGCCAGAGCAACGGCCCGGGCAGCATCGTGTTCATCCCGCGCGACACTGAGTACGCGGTGCGCGCCGGAGCCGAGGGTGCGCGCTACTACCGCGTCGTCACTTCGTGAGCGGCCGGGCGGCGCGCGTGCGCGCCGTCATCGAAAGGATCGCCGCCGACGGCAGCGTGTTTCCCGTCGCGATCGCGCCGGGCGAGGCGATCGCGTTGCGCGACTGTGTCGTACGCGAACAGCCGACCCGGCTGATCGAGGTCGGGCTCGCATACGGATTCTCGACGCTGCACATCTGTGAGGGGTTGTGCATGCTCGATGACGGCCGCGCCCGGCTTACCGTGATCGACCCGAACCAAGCCGTCGCGTTTCAGAACCGCGGGCTGCAAGTGCTCGACGACGCCGGCGTCGGCGCGATGGTCGAGCTGATGGAAGAGCCGTCGCAGATCGCGCTGCCGCGGTTGCGCGCCGACGGTCGCGTCTTCGAGTTCGCGTTCGTCGACGCCAACCACCGTTTCGACGGCGTCTTCGTCGACCTCGTCAACCTGGGTGCGCTCCTGCGCGACGGGAGCGTCGTGTTCGTCGACGACTATCAACTGCCCTCGGTCCGGCGCGCCGTCTCGTTCTTCCTCGCCAACCGGGGCTGGACGCTCGAAGCGCAATCGGACGCCGAGCCCGACCACCACTGGGTGGCGCTCCGGACGTCGACCGAGCCCGACACCCGTCCCTTCGACCACTTCGTCGAGTTCTAACCCCTCGTCGGTCTCGTTCTTGCGGCATTTCGCGCCCAAGACGGTCGCCATTTGGCGCAAGAACCGGGTCGTCGTGGATTGTATGCGGGCGCATATAATGTTACGGTCGCCGCATGACCGCAACACATCTGGGTTCGGCGCCCCACCGCAGCGCCCGCGGGCGACGTGAGCGCGCCGACGTTCCGTCTCGACCGGCCGCTTACCGGCCTCACGATCGGCATGCGCACCGACCGCGCCTGGCGTTCGTGGCAGCTGATCGCGAGCATCTGGGACGAGTACCTGCGACGCGACGGCGCGCAGACGTCATCGAGGTCGAGACCGGCGCGCAGATCGGCCAGCCCGGCGTCGAGCGACCGCAAGGAGATCGACGAGCTCGCCGACGCACGTCGACGCCGCGATCGTCGGCCTCGGCACCTGCGGATCGTGCACGACGTTCACGATCAAGGACTCGGTCGCGGTCGAGGAGCACGAGAAGCCGGTCGTCGCGATCGTGTGCGAGGAGTTCACCGTGCACGCGCACAACGTCGCGCGCCACGTCGGTCACGGCGACCTGAAGTGCTCGTGCTCCCGTACCCGCTCGAAGCGCGGCCCGAGCCGATGAGCTGCGAGCAGATCGCCGACGAGTACTACCCGCAGGTGCTCGAGCTGCTGGGTGTGACCGCGTGACGCTCACCAGCGAACGCATCGAGGTCGCCGGCCGACCCACGCGCGCTGTACGAGCTGTCGCTCGACGAGCACTGGGGCGACGGCGTGCCCGCAGCTGCCCGCGACCGACGACGCGGTCGAGGCGCTGCTCGCGGCGTCGCCGTACCCGGCCGACCACGTCGTGTGCGTGCTCCCGCCCGTGCAACGGCGTCGCGACGGTCGAGCTCGTCGCGATCAACGCCGCGCTGGCCGGCGTCGAACCGGCCGCGTTCGGCGTTCGTGCTCGCCGCGCTCGAAGCGCTCTCCGAACCGGAGTGGAACGCGTTCGGGCTCACGACCACCACGTCGAGCGTGTTCCCGATGCTGCATCGTGAACGGTCCGAGCCGCGACGATCTCGGCATCGACTACCGCGCCAGCTGCATGGGCGGCGCCGCCGGCCGCGGCATCGATGACGATCGGGCGCGCGGTCGCGCTGTGCCTGCGCAACATCGGCGGCCAGCGCGCCGGCGAGACGACGAAGTCGGTGTTCGGCCAGCCCGCCCGCTTCGGCTTCTGCATCGGCGAGTGGGAGGAGCGGTCGCCGTGGCCGTCGCTCGCGCAACGGCGCGGCTTCACGCGCCGACGACGACGTCGTGACCGTGCACGGCGGCAAGGGCACGTTCCCGATGGCCGACATCCACAACGACGACGCGCGCGACCTGCTCTACCTCATCGCCAAGAGCATCGCGTACCCGCTCGCGAACATGTTCCTCGGCAACGTCGAGAACGGCGAGGTCGTCGTGGCGTTCAACCCGATGTGGGCCGAACGTTTCGGCGCCGCGTTCCCCGACGTCGACGACCTCCGCAGTACCTGCGCGAGAACGCGTGGCAGCCGATCGATCTCTGGCCCGAAGCCGAACGCGAAGATGCTTGCGCGCCAGCGGCCGCGTCGACGAGCCACGGTCGCGTGCATCTCGTCGAGCGCCCCGACCAGATCGTCCCGATCGTGTGCGGCGGCCTCGGCAGCCTGCACGCGATCGCGCTTCCGAGCTTCGGCGAGAGCACGATGCAGAGCAAGCCCGTCGTCTACCGCTCGTCGTGATGGACCCCACCGCCGTTGCAACCGCGGTCGACGAGCTCGCCGGCTTCCTGCGCGCCGACGGCGCCGACCTCGTGCTCGTGAACGCGAACCCGAAGACCGACCGGATCACGTTGCGCTCGTACTCGACGACGTCACGTGCGCGGACTGCGTCCTCCCGCCCGACGACTTGCGCGACACGATGCAGCAGTCGCTGTCAGCGCCGCGTGCCGGGCGAGTTCGAGCTCGTCCTCGACGACCCGCGCCGTTCGTGACCGCCGACGATCTCGAAACGTGGAGCGCGCTGGTCGCCGTCTACCAATCGGTGTTGCACGACGTCGTGCGCGCGCTCGACGACGAGGCCGGCATCGACTCCGGCGTGTTTTCGGTGCTCGCGTATCTCGCCCGCGCCGACTCCCCCGGCTCGCTCCCGCTCGCCGAACTGCAACAGCTCATGCATCCTCGGTACAGCCAGCCGGGCTTCAGCCGGCTCGTGCAGCGCATGGAACGGAGCGAATTCGTCACCCGCAGCGTGTCGGCCGAGGACGGACGCGCCACGACCCTGCGCATGACGCGCCGCGGGCGCTCGTGTTACGAGCGCGCCAACGCGGTCTACAACGCCGCGGTGCACGAGTACTTCGGCGCGTACCTCTCGGACGCCGAGCGCACCGCGTCGCGCACGACTTGGAACGAGTGCTCACCCGCCGCGCTCAGTCCTGAACGTGGGCGCGGCAGCGCCCGACGAGTGCGGTTCGCCCGACCGACAAGTCGAAGTCGTACTGCTGGCGCATGCGTTCGACGAGCGCGTCGAATTCGTGGGCGGGAACGTCACGAACGACGCCGCATTGTTCGCACACCAAATGGCGGTGGCCACCGACGAGGTGAAAGAACGACTGGCCGTGCGGCTGGTGCACTTTCTCGACGAGGCCCCATTCGCGCAGTGAGTCGAGCGTCCGGTACACCGTCGAAAGATGAATTTCTGGATGCGCGTCGTGCAAACGGTTCGCAAGATCGTCGGCCCCGAGGTGTTCACGCGTGTGCGCGAGCAGGTCGATGACCATGCGGCGTGCAGTCGTGACCCGGTGTCCTTCGGCGCGCAGCACGTGTAATGCGCGTAACGCTCGCTGATCCGACACGTCTTCGCCCCCTCTCTGGTCGCACGCGTCGTGCACTTGCACTGTGTTCGCATCTGGCGGGATCGCTGGATTTCCCCATGGCCATGTTTTTCAATGCGAGCAACGTTGCGCGAGGAGGAAGCACATGGAACGAAGCAGCCGGCGCCAATTCCTGAAGACCGGTTCGGCCGTCGCCGCCGCCGCGGGCGTCGCCGCCGCGGTTCCCGCGGGCGCGGCACGCGCGCTCACCAAAGCGGACAACGAGCCGGAAAAACACCTGCCCGCCGACGATCCGTCGGTCGACGTCCCGGTCGTGGCCCACGTCACCAACGTTCGCAAGGGTCTCGTCACGCTGTACACGGGCGAGAGCGAGATCACCATCAAGGACCGCCGCCTGGCGGCCGCCCTCTACCGCGCGACGCACTGAGGAGCCGAACAATGTCAAGCCATCGCGAGGCCCCCGAGATCTCGAAAGATCCGGTCGCCGACAGCACCGACCTGTACGCGTTCGTCAGCCCGGACGCATCGAACACCGTCACGTTGCTCGCCAACTACGTGCCGCTCCAAGGCCCGGCGGGCGGCCCGAACTTCTACGAGTTCGGCGACGACGTGCGCTACGAGATCCACATCGACAACAACAACGACGCGCGCGTCGACATCACATACCAGTTCGATTTCACGACGGTGATCGAAATCGGCGGCACGTTCCTCTACAACACCGGACCGATCGCGTCACTCGACTCGAACAAGTGGAACCGCCGGCAGTTCTACACAGTCACGCGCATCGACTACGACCGTCCGTTTGGCCGGCTCCACGACCGGGACGACAATCCCAACCGGCACAGGGTCACGGTGTTGGGCTCGAACTTGCCGTGCCCGCCGTGCAACGTCGGCCCGCGTTCGACACCGAACTACGCCAACCTCGCGAACTCGGCGATCCAGACCTTGCACGACGGAACAAAGGTGTTCTGCGGCCAGCGCGCCGAAGGCTTCTACGTCGACCTCGGCTCGATCTTCGATCTGGCCGCGCTCCGCCCGATCGAAAGCCTCCACCTCATTCCGATCCCCGGGAGCGCGGCCGCGGTCAATGCGACGAAGGAACTCAACGTCCACACGATCGCATTACAAGTGCCGAAAACGCTGTTGACGCGCGACGGCAGTAACCCGACCGATGTCGCAAACGGCCACTCCGTCATCGGTGTATGGACAACGGCTTCGCGCCAGCGCGTGCACTTCGAACACCCCGGTCGGGACTGGCAGAGCAATCCCGCGAACTTCGGGCCGTGGACGCAGGTATCGCGGCTCGGCAACCCCTTGTTCAACGAAGTGCTCGTGCCGATGGAACGCAAGGACGACTGGAACCACGACAATCCGCTGAACGACAGCGAATACGCGAGCGGCGTGTTGCATCCCGAACTCGCGACGTTGCTACCCATCTTGTATCCGGGCGCGTTCCCGAAGCTCGCGGCGTACACGAAGGACCGCGCTGACCTCGCCGCGATCCTGCTGACCGGCATTCCGACCGGCGTCATCGGCGGTTTCCAGAACTTCACGGGTACGACGCAAGCGGACTTGTTGCGGCTCAACATGGCGATTCCGCCCGCGTCTTCGCCCAACATTCTCGGCGTCGTCGGTGGTGACCTCGCCGGGTTCCCGAACGGCCGGCGCGTCTTCGACGACGTCGTTTCGATCGAACTCAAAGCGATTGCCGGCGCGACGCTCCCGCTGGTCGATCCGACGTTCACGCCCGACGCGGCTGTGGGCGCGGTCGATCAAGGCCTGACGCCCGCGTCGTTGGAGACCCCTTACCTCTCGACGTTCCCGTATCTCGGCGTTCCGCTGAGCGGCTTCAACGTTCCCGCGGCATGAGCGACACCCAAACCCACACGCACACGCACGCGCCCGAACCCCGGCTCGCGCCGAGCGGGAACGCGACGGTCATGCTCGACATCGGCGACGGTGTGGGCGCGCTCGTGGTTCACGCGCCCGCGGAGTGGTGCGGTCTCGAGATCGAGTTGGCCCGCCCGCATGAATCGCATGCGTTTGTCCACACCGAAGTACGCGAGCGTCAGCTGCCCAATGGCTCCGTATACGCGGGTGTGTTCCCCGCCGTTGTCGAAGGCGAGTACACGTTGCTCCCGGTGGCCGGTGAGCCCGCGCGTGCGGTGACGATCGCGTCGGGCCGGGTGACAGAACTCGCGTGTCAGTGAGCGTGGAGTTCGCCGACCAACACGACGCGCCCCGACGTGGTCCCAGCGGCCGCGACACCGACTGTTTCGATGGAAACCGAGATGATCGGGAACGACGTCGGTGACACGCCCGACCACAGCGTCACACGGTCGGCGCCCGAGCTGAACGTCCCGATCGGCACGCCGGCGCCGGCCTGGTTCTTGAGCCAGGCCTCGAAGTACTCACCGGGCGTCAGCGACGGGAGTCCGGCCGCGTCGAGCGTGACATGGAAGCCGGTCCGTGCGCGCGTGACGCCGGCTGATGCGTGCGCGGCCGGTGCAATGTTCGTCGCAGTGAGCTGGGCGTCGTAGGCGTCACTTGTGCGTCCCGTCGTACCGACGATGGCCACGACAACTGCAATCGCCGCCGCGACCGCGAGACCGGCCGCAACCACTCGACGAGTACGCGAGTGCCGGCGACGAGGCGGCGCCGGCGCGTCCGAGACGGCGCGCACCACGTCGTCTTCGAGACCCGCACGCGGCTCGGCCCACATCGCGGTGTCACCGAGCAGTTCGTCGAGCACCTGGAGCTCTTCGTTCGTCGGTTGATCGCTCATGACTGCTCCCGCAGGTGACGCAGCGCCGTGGCCAACTTGGCGTGGGCGCGATGCGATCGCGACTTGACGGTGCCGAGCGCGATGCCGAGCTTCTCGGAGATCTCGACGTGCGTCAGACCGTCGAGATGTTGCAAACGCATGATCGTGGCTTCTTCGACGGGCAGCGCATCGATCGCGCGGCGCACGTGCCAGACGCGATCGAGTACTTCGAGATCGGGTGGCAGTTCGATGACGGCCGGGTCGTCCGAGAGCACGTTCTCGAGCGAGTTCGCGTAGCGCCGCGCTTCGCGCCGGTGCACGTCGATCGCGACGCGCTTGGCGATCGTCGAAAGCCACGGAACCGGATCGCGGTCTTCGTCGAGTTGATCCGCCGCTTGCCACGCCCGCACGAACGTTTGCTGCGTCGCCTCTTCAGCCAGCGTGTGATCGCGCAGCACTCGAAACGCGACCACGTACACGAGCCGGCCGTACTCCGCGTAGAACACGCGCACGGCCGACGGCTCGCGACGCGTGAAGGCGGAAAGCGTGGTGGCGTCCACGGGCACGGGACAGTAGATCAGCCGCACGATGGATGGATACGCCAGGTTGCGCCAGCCCAGTTCTCACCGTCGTTTACAACATCTCGCCCTACAATTGGTTCGCCCGCCTCCGTAGCTCAGCCTGGAGAGAGCAAGTCACTTCTAATGACGAGGTCGCAGGTTCGAATCCTGCCGGGGGCGCCAAAGCTCCAGATCCAAAATTTCTGATTCCCTGACCGCCGCGGGCCCGCACGGACGGACGCGCAGGCAGACGCGCAATGCGTGGATTGGCCCGACGCGCGGAACTCGTCGACCGCGACGTACGAGTTTCCGCCGAGCCGTTACAGCACGGTCGTCACTCCACCGATGACTCGACCGAGGCGTTGCGAAACAGCACGAACTTCGTGCGTTTGGGGAGTCAGATGAGGCATGTCCGCACCCGGCGGCGCGCGCGCGCCGTCGCCACATTGATGCTCGCTGCAGGCAGTGTCGCACTCATAGCGAACGCGGTTTCGGTGAGCGCAACTTCGTCGGCGCAATGGTCGTTTCGCAATGTCGCGGTGAGCGCCGGACCGGCGGGACGCATCTTCGGTGGAATGACGACGCTCGCCAACGGCACCTCGATCTTGTACGGGGGCTCCACGCCGTCATCCGGCGATTCATTGGGCGACACGTGGGTGTACACGCCGGCCCACGGATGGGTCGCAACATGCGGCACGACGGTCGCCGGCGCTACCACCGCCTGCGGTCCCGGCGCGCGCTCGCTGTTCGGCGGCCTCGCCGCCGGACCGACCGGCGCCGTGTTGTTCGGAGGCGGCAGCGAGAACGGCGGCAACGCCACGAACGACACGTGGGTGTTCAACGGCGGGACGTGGCATGAGGTCTGTGCCAGCGGCGCCTGCGGACCGCCGCTCCGCCTCGAGCCAGCTATAGCCGGAAATGGCCAGAAGGTAGTTATGTTCGGTGGCATCGGACCCAACGACGCCGACACCTGGATCTTCGACGGCTTCCACTGGACGCAGACGTGCGGCGCCACAATCTCGAAACCGTGCGGCCCGGTGCCCACCGCCGCGGCATCGCTGGCGTGGGACGGGACACACTTCATCCTCTTCGGCGGTTCCCAAATTCAAAACGGTGGTGGCGGCGACTTCGGTCCGCCGGACGACGACACGTGGGTGTTCAACGGCACGACGTGGAACCGGGCGTGCGGCACGTCGATCGGCAAGCCGTGCGGACCGCACGCACGCGCGTTGGCGGCTTTCACGACGTTGACCAATCCGGAATCGGCGCGCGCCGGCGCGGTCATGGCCGGCGGCGGCGACCTCTTCGGCAGCGGCACGCACCGACTCGAACGAGACGCATGGTTTTGGCGAAACGGGGCCTGGAGCAAACTCACCGTCCCGTGGACGTCGTCTGCGGTCACGTTCACGGACAACGAAACGCCGCCCGCCGGGTCGACACCACTCCTTCCGTTGCTGGCGTCGCAGCCGACAACCTGCGGTGTGCTCTTTCAAGCAAACACCGTCACAGCCGTGAACGGCAGCAACGTCACGCTCGCGGCACGCACCGCAAACGGCGGTTGGGACCTGACCGGCGCCGGTGCGCCAACGGGTTGCACCGCGCCAGCAACCACGACGACCACGACCACCGTCAAGTCGTCGAACGGAGCGGGTGCCGCAACCGACCCGCCGACGCTGCCCTACACCGGTTCGAGCAGCGTGCCGCTTGCGCTGGTCGGAGTGGTACTGATCGGCCTCGGCCTCTTCGCGGCGAGCCGGCGTCCTGCGTCAACCCGAGGTTGACAACAGCGGTGCGTCAACGTACGGTTGACGTATGGCTGCCGAACCCGTCCGCCTCAGCGAACTGATCGACGTCGTCATCGCCATCAACCCCCATGGCGACCCCCTCGATCACCTCGAAGATGCGGTGACGACCGCCGCGCGCTTGGGCGACGTGGCCGACCACCTCATCGGCCACTTCGTCGACCAGGCGCGAAGGTCAGGCGCGTCCTGGACCGACATCGGCGCCCACATGGGCGTCACCAAGCAAGCCGCGCAGAAGCGGTTCGTGCCCAAGGACGCCGACCTCGGCGAGGTCGTGAACAACTCGGCGATGGACAACTTCACCCTGCGCGCCCGCAGCGTGGTGAAAGTGGCGCAAGAAAAAGCCCAAGACCTCGGGCGCGGACGCGTCACGAATGAACACATCGTCCTCGGCTTGCTCGCCGAAGTCGAAGGGCTCGCGGCCAAAGCAATCGTTGCGCAGGGTGTGACGATCGACGACGCCCGCAACGCGATTCTCGAAGAGTTGCCGGCGCGCAAACGCGCGGCCGAGCCCGTGCGTTTCAGCGGGCCCGCGAAGAAGACGCTGCAACTCGCGCTGCGAACCGCACTGCAGTTCGGGCACAACTACATCGGGACGGAACACATCCTGCTCGGCGTGTTGCAAGTCGACGACGATCCTGCGGTCGACGTCCTCGCCGAACTCGGTATCACCTACGAACCGACGCTCGAGTGGTTGACGCAGGAGCTGGCGCGCCTCGTCGCGGCGCGCAAACGAGCCTGAGCCGGCGTTCAACGCGCCCCTTTTGCGGGAAGAGTCCCGGCTATGGAGACGCGATGGCGGGATCGCACGGTCGCGGCCGCGGTTCTCGCGCTCGTTCTCGTTGTCGCGGTCGGCGTGTGGCTGTGGTCGCGGCCGTCGCAACCGCGCGTGGTCGTCGTAGGCGACTCGATCACCGTCTTTGCCCATCCTGAGATCAATCGCGCGCTGGACGGCCACTACTCGGTGACGACGAGCGCGGTCAGCGGCCAGCGCATCGACGAGATGCTGCCCGCGCTCCAGCGCGACCTGAAGAAGCACCCGCGTGCCGTCGTGTTGAACCTCGGCACGAACGACGTCTTGCAAGCGCGCCTGCACCCCGACTGGCAGACCAGCTTCAACACGATGATCGCGATGGTCGAGCACGTTCCGTGCGTCGTACTCACGACGATCAGCACGCTCGCGGCGACGACCCCGACGCCCGACGACGCGTTAGAACCGCAAGTCGCCCCCGCTCTCAACGATGCGATTGTGACGACCGCGGCGCAGCATTCGAACGTGCACATTGTCGACTGGAATCAGCTCGTGCACGGTCCGAACGGCGTCGCACTCCTCATTCCCGATCGCATCCATCCGTCCGACGAGGGCTCGCGCGTCCTGGCAACGCAGATTCGCGACACGCTCGACACCGACTGCGCGGCCGCGATCCGCGGCCATGCGTGACAATCAGCCGTTGGAGTAAACGCGCGCGGGATCGACGAACACGGCCGCGCGCCGATCGGCGCGCATCACGCGGTCGTACTCGTCCCAGTTGTCGTGCGTGCCGCCCGCGGCGGTGAACACCGTGCGCAACAGGACGCGGATCGCTTCCTCGTCGAACCCGGGCTGCGGATCGTCGAGACCGATGATCGTCGCCGGGCCCTCGACCGTCACCCACTGGTACCCGCTTTTCGCGACGATCGTCGTGTGCGGGCGCCGACGCATGTTCGCAAGCTTGTGGGCGGCACCGTGCACGACGATTGCCGCCGCGGGCCGGCCGGTCAGCGGGTTGTCGGCCACGCCGGCACTGACAAGCGACGCTTGCGCGGTGCCGTCGGCGCGCGTCGTCACAACGACCGCTAAGCCGCCGTCGGCTGCAGCAAGCCGTCCGAAATCGGCGAGATCAGTCATGGGCGCACGGTACTCGGGATCGGCCCGAAGACGTTCACCAGGTTTCCGTCCGGATCGCGGAACATCATCGAGCGCTTTCCCCACGGTTGATCCGTCGGAGGCATGACCCACTCGACGTCGAGCGCCGACACCCGTCGGCGTTCGCGCTCGACGTCGTTCGCCGCGAAGTCGAGGATGACGCGGCCCGGAACGGCGACGCCGCAACCATCGGAGCAGGCATCTGACTCTACGAACCGCCGACGCGAGAACGCGACACCGGCGAGCGAGGTCGACACTTCGGTGTAGTAGTCGTTCAGCGGTGCGCCGGTTTCCGCGAGTTGCGCGTAGAACGCCGTCATGCCGGCAACATCATCGGTCACGAAACGCGTCTGCACGAGTGCGAGCGTCATTTCACTGCCGCCCGAGTAAAGACGCGAATCGAGACCAACGTCAGCAACAGCGCGTAGGCCGCGACAACTGCGAGGCTCAGCGCGGCCATAACGGTCGTGTTCTGCATGCCCCAGATGTCGTGCAGGCCCGAACCGTGCTTGTCGAGGAGTCCATACCGCATAACGGCGAGGGCGTGCGTCAGCGGCAAGACCTTGGCGAACACCGTCAACGCCGACGGCATCGAGTTGATCCGGAAGAACGCGCCCGCGAAGAACCAAGGCACGAGGGCGATCGCCGGGGCCGCGCCGATGTACTCCTCCTGACTCGGCATTTTGTTGGCCAACACCTCGGCCATGCCATACATCAACACGCCGAGACCGAAGACGGCGCCGACGAACCACGCCAGTCCCGTGGCATGCACGTGGAAGTGCGAACCGCGGAGTAGCGCAGCACCGAACAGGGCCACGACCTGTAGCCCGCTTACCAGCAACGCAACCGCGAGGTTCCCGAACACCATCAGTGAGCGTGGAATCGGCGCAGCGAGCAGATCCTGGCGCGCACCGTGTTCGCGATCAGAGATCACGCCGATACCTGCGAACATGCAGCTCAGCGGGACCAAGAGCCCGATGGTTCCGATGGCCACATAACTCGTGTAGTCGATCCCACCGAACACGCCGATCGACTTGGCGAGCGCCGGCGCGATCACGCACGCAAACAAGATCGGAGTCGTGAGCGGCACGAGGATCTCGCGCGGTGTGTGCGCGCTCAAAGCAATCCGGCGTTTCGCGAGCGTCGCGAATGCGGTGCGGTTCGGAACGCGTGCCGATTCTTTGGCTTCGGCGCGCGATGGGATCGAGCGAACCGTGGGGCCGGTCGTGGTCGTCATGAGAAGTCCTTTCGGTCCGGTGTCACGCGGCGAGACGCGCGCCGGTGAGTTGGAGATAGACATCGTCGAGCGTCGGGGGACGCGTCGCGACGGCGGAGATCGCAGCGCGTGCTTGCGGTACTGCGTCGATCGCGTCGATGACTTCGCGCGCAGCCCGATCTCGAACCGGGATGGTGATCGTCGCACCGACCACGAACGCATCGTCGCTGATAGATGCGTGCTGACGGAGCGCAGAAAGTGTTGTCGCGGCGTCGTCTTCGACGCGCAATTCGATGATCTCGCGGCCCAACCGGTCGAGCAGCGCCGCGGGCGTACCGAGCGCGACGATACGGCCGTCGTGCACGATCGCGACACGATCACACAGTCGTTCGGCCTCGTCGAGGTAGTGGGTGGTGAGGAGGATCGTGACACCAGTCGTCACGCGCAGTCCGGCGATGAGGTCGAGGAGCTCGTAACGGATGCGGGGGTCGAGGCCCACGGTCGGTTCGTCGAGGAACAAGACCCGAGGCTCACTGACGAGTGCACGCGCGATCTCGAGCCGGCGCCGCTGACCGCCGCTGTAACTGCCGACCGGGCGGTCGAGGAGTGCTTCGATGCCGAACGCGGTCATCGTCTGTTCGATGCGGCGTTGGGCATCGCTCGGGGCAACACCCCAGAGCCGTGCGTGCAGCATGAGGTTCGCCCGGCCGGTCAAGGATCGGTCGACGACCGCGTCCTGGAAGACCACGGCGCTCACGCGGCGGGCTGCGATCGGAGCGCGCCCGACATCGTGACCAGCGAGCGACGCCTGCCCGTCGGTCGGCGTGATCGTGGTCGTCAGCATGCCGATCGTCGTCGATTTGCCGGCGCCGTTCGGCCCAAGAAGTCCAAATACTTCGCCGGATGCGACGTCGAAGTCGATGCCTTTCACCGCTTCGACGCCGCCGGGGTAGGTCTTGCGCAGTCCGCGCACAGTGATCGCCGGTTCGCTCATGCTCTCTCCCTTTCGCGAGATCGGCATCAGGACGAAATCCGGCTCCGGTTCGTGACACGGTTCTCGGTGTCACATTCGCGTCGTCGATTTCGTCTCCCGTACCATCACGCGAGAACGGAGCGCCGTGGACGAGCTCGCTGTCACCTCACCAAGCGAAGCCGAGATCGACGAGATCTGGCGGGAACACCGCACGTACGTTTTGAGCGTCGCGTTCCGAATGCTCGGCAACATCGCGGATGCCGAAGACGTCGTGCAGGATGCGTTCACGCGCGTGCTTCGTTTTGATCGCAGCCAGATCAACGACATTCGGGGCTGGCTCGTGGTCGTCGTCAGCCGCCTCTGCCTCGACTTCCTCGGCACGGCGCGCGCGCGGCGAGAGTCACAACAACCGAACGAGCACCCGGCATTCGTTCGCGACGCTCCTGGTGCCGACCCCGCAGACCGGGTGACGCTCGACGACAACGTTCGCGTTGCGCTCCTCGTCGTGCTCGCCAAGTTGAGCCCGGCTGAACGCACGGTGTTCGTGCTGCACGAAGTCTTTCAATATCCGTTCGAGAGCATTGCAGCCATCGTCGGACGTTCTCCGACCGCGTGCCGTCAGCTCGCGAGCCGGGCGCGCCGTCACGTCGACGCCGGCGGCGCGACCCGCTTTGTCGTCGAGCCTGTCGCCGAACGGGAGATCGTCGAGCAGTTCGTCGCCGCGTGCGCGAGTGGCGAGGTCGCAAAGCTCTTGGAACTCCTCGATCCCAATGTGGCTGGCCACGCCGATCTCCGGCCCGCGCTCTTCGACGCACCCGTGCGCCGCGGACGCGACGACGTTTCGAACAACCTTCTGCGATTTCTGGGCCCGAACGTCACGATGGTTGCGTACCCGATCGATGGTCACGCAGGTGCGCTTGCCTTCCGCGACGGCGAGCTCGCAGGAATCGTGTCGTTACGGACTCGTGCCGGAAAAATCTCCGACATTCACGTGATCGCCAACCCGTACACGTTCGGCGCTGCTCGACTTACGATGCGCCGATGCGCACGGAGCCGGTTGTTCTCGTACACGGACTCGGATCGTCGTCGGAACACGGTTGGCGCGCGCCCGGTTGGCTCGATCTCCTCGAGGACGCGGGCCGGCGCACGGTTCCCGTCGACATACTCGGTCACGGCACGGCCGAGGCACCGCACGACCCCGCGGCCTACGCGCAACTCGATCGCGCCGTGGAAGCCGCGCTCCCCGACGAAACCTTCGATGCCATCGGCTTCTCACTCGGCGCCCAGCTCTTGTTGCGCATCGCGGCGCGCACACCCGAGCGATTCGGGCGTCTCGTCGTCATCGGTGTTGGCGCCAACTTGTTCAGCACCGCCGAAAGCCCCGTGCTCGCGGACGCGTTCGAACAGGGCCACGATCCCGACGATCTGACGGCGCGGCTCTTCGTGCAACTCGCGCGCAGCGCGGGGAACGATCCGCTTGCGATGGCCGCCGTGCTTCGCCGTCCGCTCGAGCCTTACACCGCCGAAGAAATGAGCCGGGTCACGTGCCCCACGCTTGTCGTCATCGGCGACAAGGACTTCGCCGGACCCGCCGATCCCCTCGTCGCCGCGCTGCCGAACGCGACACTGCGCGTGTTGCACGGCGTCGACCATTTCCGCGCCCCGAGCGAGTTCGCGTGCATCGATGCCGCGCTCGAGTTCGTCGACGCTGCGCTCTGACGCGGACTATTTCTGACGGACGAACGGCGGTTGTGTCTGCACCCGCGCTTTGAACAACGGCGCGGGCATCGACGCGCCGAACGCAAACCCTTGCAGCTGGTCGCAACCAAGCTCGGCCAGGCGGGCGTGTTGCTCGGGACGCTCCACGCCCTCTGCCACGACGATCATTCCCACGATGTGGCCGAGCTCGATGATCCCCCGCACGAACGCGGCGTCCCTGTCCGAGTTGCAGATGACGTCGATGATCGGCTTCGCGATCTTCACGACGTCGATCGGCAGCTGCCGCAGGTGTGAGAGCGACGAGAACCCCGTGCCGAAGTCGTCGATCGCGACCTTCACGCCGAGCTGATGCAAGGCGAACAGGGTGGTCTTGGTCTCGTCGACGTCGCGGATCAACGCAGTCTCCGTCACCTCGATGGTGAGCCGCTCGGGTGCCAGGCGCGCGCCGTGCAACGCGCTCGTGACGTCGTGGACGATGTCGGGATGTGAGAGCTGCCGCCCGGACAGATTTACCGACACGCCCAGCGTCGGATCGACGGCTGACCACTCGACCGCGCACCGGCACGCGTCGCGCAACACTTGGCGGCCGATCGGAAGGATCAAACCCGTGTCCTCGGCGACGTCGACGAACTCGCTCGGGGTGATCGTTTCGCCGTCGGGGTGCCGCCACCGCAAGAGCGCCTCGGCGCCGACAATCCGCCCAGTGGCGACGTCAGCAACAGGTTGGTACTCGACATCGAATTCGCGTGCACCGACCGCGCGTTGCAAACCGACCTTGAGCTCGAGCCGCTGTGCGACCGTGAAGCTCATGCTCGGTTCGAACTGCTGGAAGCGGTTCTTACCGTCGCGCTTGGCCGTGTACATCGCGACGTCGGCTCGCTGCATGAGTTCCGCGGCGCCCACGCCCGTCTCGTGGAACGCGATTCCGACGCTCGCCGGCGCGACGACGTCGACCCCACCGATGTCGATGGGTTGGGAGAGCGCTTGCAAGATGCTGTTGGCGACAAGGTGCACCTGCGACGGATG
Source organism: uncultured Actinomycetes bacterium (assembly GCA_963841195.1). Lineage (GTDB taxonomy): Bacteria > Actinomycetota > Acidimicrobiia > IMCC26256 > PALSA-610 > CAWJBX01. Next base: position 242,738 of record CAWJBX010000017.1, read on the forward strand.
CGCGATGCTTCGCAAGACCAGCGCGAACTCGTCGCCGCCCAATCGGCCGACGGTGTCGCGGTTCCCGACGCAACGCGCCAAGCGCTGGGCCGCCTCGACGAGCAGCAGGTCGCCCGCCGCGTGGCCCAGCGAGTCGTTCACCGTTTTGAAGTCGTCGAGGTCGACGAAGAGCACGGCAAGCGCACCGCCGTCGGCGGCCGCGTCGTCGATCGCGGCCGAGACCCGGTCCTGGAACAGCGTGCGGTTCGCGAGACCGGTGAGCGAGTCGTGGTAGGCCTGGTGCGCCAGCTCTTGTTCAGCCTTGCGTAACCGGTCAAGCGAAGCCGTGAGATGACGCGCTTCGAGCGTCGCCGCGAGATGGTGCGCGAACGTCTCGAACAACCGGACGTCGTCGCGCCGAAATCCTTCGTCAGTGCCGCGCGCCCGTGCGAACACCAGCGTGCCGCGCACACCCGACTCGTCGGTGAGCAGCGCGACCACTGCGCTTTCGATCTCGGTGCCGTCGATGACATGCAACGGCGATTCCGGATCCGTCGGCGCCCGCGCGCCTCGGGTGGCGAGTGCAAGCGCGACGAGGCTCCCAACCGCACCCGGTGCGAGGGACTCCGTGCGCGCCGCCGTCGCGCCCGGACCGGCGACCAACCGATATCCGTTCCCGTCGTCGATGTCTTCGCGGAGTCGTATCTCGGCGATATCGGCGCGGAAGGTGTCGCGCGCAAAATCGAGCAGCGCGAGTAAGCCGTCGTCGAGGTCGTCGGCCCGGTTGAGCACCTCGGAAGCCGCGTAGAGGAACTCGAGGCCTCGGCCCTTGACCCGTTCCGAGCGGTACGCGCGGTACACGACGAACACGACGAGCACGGGCACGAGCAACAACGCGGACGCGGCCGGAACGTCGTGCACGGCGAACGCAAACAGCAGCGCGGCGGCCGACATCATGATGGCGGCGAGCATCACGAGCCGGGCACCTGCTGGGACGCCGCGCCCGTCCACGTGGCCGCTCAGCTCACGAGGCGGTTGCGCGCAGCGACGAGGGCGCCGGCGCGTTGGGGGCGCTCGCGGCCCGCAAGATGTCGAGGACCTCGCTCGGCTCCATCGACGGTGCGTAGTAGTAGCCCTGCACGTAGTCGCAGCCCATGTCGATGAGGTGGGCGTACTGCTCGACCCGCTCGACGCCTTCGGCGACAACCTTCAACCCGACGACGTGGCCGAGTTCGATGATGCCCTTCACGAACGCCGCATCCTGCTGCGAGTCGCAGATCGCGTCGATGATCGGCTTGGCGATCTTCAGGACGTCGATCGGAAGCTGCCGCAAGTACGACAGCGACGAAAAGCCGGTGCCGAAGTCGTCGATCGCGATGCCAACGCCGAGATCCTTCAACGCGATCAGCGTGGCGCGCGCTTCGTCGATGTCGCGCATCATCGCGGTCTCGGTGACTTCGAGGACGAGTTGTGTCGGCCGCAAGCCCGTGTCGCGCATTGCGCGGCGCACGTCGCCGACGATGTCGGGATCACACAGCTGACGCGTCGACAGGTTGACGAACACCTTCAGGTCGGGCGCGACGCTCGACCACGCGGCCGCTTGGCGGCACGCGGTCTGGAGCACGTGGCGGCCGATCGGCACAATCAGACCCGTTTCTTCGGCAACACCGACGAACTCCGCCGGCGGCATGAGCCCGCGGGTCGGGTCCTTCCATCGCAGCAACGCCTCGGTGCCGCCGATGCCGCCCGTCGCGACGTCGACCACCGGCTGGTAGTGCAGCACGAACTCTTGATTTGCGATCGCACGTTCCAGACCAACCTTGAGCTGGTGACGGCGAGCCACCGTGAGACTCATGTCGGGCTCGAACTCGTCGAAGCGGCCCTTGCCGTTGCGCTTCGCCGTGTACATGGCGACGTCGGCGTGCTGCATCAGCTCGTCGGCATCGGCCGCACCCACGTGTGTCGCGATACCGATGCTCGCCTGCGCGATCACCGACTGCCCGTCGATCGGAACCGGATCACCGAGGGCGACGAGAATGCGGTCGGCCGCGGCGCGCACTTCCGCGTCGTTGCTGACGCGCGGAATGAGCACCGCGAACTCGTCGCCACCGAGGCGCGCCGCCGTACCCAAGCCGTCGATACTCGACTGGATGCGGCACGCAACTTCGCCGAGCAGCGCGTCGCCGGCCGCGTGACCCATCGTGTCGTTGACTGTCTTGAAGTCGTCGAGGTCGATGAACATCACGGCGACCTTGCCGCCTTCACGCGCCGCCGCGGCGAGCGCGTCATCAACAAGGTCACGGAACATCAGCCGGTTCGCAAGGCCGGTCAGCGAGTCGTGGTACGCCTGGTACGCGAGTTCCTGCTTGAGCGCGCGCAGCTGCGCGAGGGAGCTGCTGAGCCGGCTCTTTTCCAGCGTCGTACCGAGGTGGTTCACGAACGTCTCGAAGAGGTGACGCTCGTTTTTGTCGAACGCACCGACCGTGCCACGCGGGCGGGCCACGTAAGCGGCGCCGCGCACGCCCGACTCGTCGGCGAAGATGCCGAGCATCATCGACTCGACCTCGATGCCTTCAAGCTCGGCGAACGGCGAATCCGGTTCCGGCTTGTAGACGACGACATCGCGCGAACCGTGCGCGAGATTCACGACGGCGCTCACGTGCTGAGCCGTACACGGCGCAAGCCGAAGCCCGCGCTCCCCCGGGCCGGACGAGGTCCGGTAGCCGATCGGTTCCTCGCGCTCGCCGAAGAGCACGACTTCCGCAAGTTCGGCGTGGAAGATTTCCCGCGCGAAGTCGAGCAGCGCGATGAGCCCACCCTCGAGGTCGTGCGCGCCGCTCAACATCTCCGAGGCGCGGTAGAGAAACTGCAACCCTTCGGTCTTGCGGTGTTCGGAGAGGTAGGCCCGGTAGATCTTGAAGACAGCTGCGATCGCAGCGGCCGCGACGATCGCGAAAAACACTGCGGGGGCAGACGACATAGGTTCTCTTCGGTCGCTGACGGGGTCTTCTTCAGTCCGCATCTCGTCCGGGCGCGAACATCACATTGCGCACGAAGAGGACGCGATGATCCGGTACGGCCGCGTGCACCAATGCGCGAGCGTCCGTTACGCTCCGCAGCCATGCGCCGCTCCGCCCCCGTCTCGGTCTTCGCCCTCACCGCCGCCCTGCTCCTGCTCCTCACCGGGTGTGGCAGTGGCGGCAGCTCGAAAGGCGCGGCCGACAAGCCCGCCGCGAGCACGACGATCCCCGAAGTGACGCCGGCGACGCAGATCATCGCCAACACCGTGCCGGTGGGCGCGACGCGCGTTCATCTCGAGACCGGGCCGTTCCCGATCACGCCCGGGCAGAACAACATCGGTTTCTCGCGCGCCATCCCCCAGCCGAAGGTCGACGGTTGGATCGTCGGTATCTCCACGAACCTGCGGCTCGCCGACGGCAGCATTCCGCCGGTCGACGTCATCCACTTGCATCACGGCGTGTGGCTCAACCTTGCGGGGCACGACGCAACGTCACCCGGCCTGCCCGAGCGTTTCTTCGCAGCCGGCGAAGAGAAGACGCGCATGATGCTTCCCGAGGGTTACGGCTATACGTACAAGACGACCGACCACTGGTTCCTCAACTACATGCTGCACAACCAGTTGTCGAAGCCCAGCCAGGTGTGGGTCACCTACGACATCGACATCATCCCGTCGTCGTCGGCCGCGGCGAAGTCAATCAAGCCCGCGATCCCGGTGTGGATGGATGTCGAGAACGGCAAGACATACCCCGTGTTCGACGCCATTCAAGGAACCGGCAAGAACGGTGAATACACGTTCCCCGACGACGCCGCCGATCCGTACGGCTGCAAGACCAAGTCGAGGTGTGTCGTCAGGAACGAATGGAAGGTGCCGTACGACGGCACGCTGCTCGCGACGGCCGGCCACGTGCATCCCGGCGGGTTGCACGACGACTTGTGGGACACGCGTCCGGGCGCAACCGGCTTGAGCGGTCACACGAAGCAAGGTTCGCCCGACACCGCGCATTTGTTCTCGTCGGTCGGTACGTATTTCGAGCCCGCCGGTGACGTGTCGTGGGATGTCGCGATGTCGGGCACGCCGGCCGATTGGAAGGTCGCCGTGCACAAGGGCGACACGCTTTCCATCACGACGACCTACGACACCAGGGACGCGTCGTGGTACGAGTCGATGGGCATCATGGTCGTGTGGATGGCGGTCGGTGATACCACTGGACAAAACCCGTTCACAACGCCGGTCGACGTCAAGGGTGTGCTCACGCACGGCCACCTTGCCGAGAACGACAACCACGGCGGCAAGCCCGACACGAGCGATTTCGAAGACGTCATGAACTTGCCGTCACACGTGTTGCCGTCGGGCAGCGTGTTGCCGATCTCCGACTTCGCGTACGAGGGTGACATGAGCGAAGCCGCGACGATCCCCACCGTTGTGCAAGGCGGTTACCTCGTGTTCCGCAACGACGATTCGTCGAAGGGCATCCCGCACACGGTGACGGCGTGCAAGCAGCCGTGCGACGGCAGTACCGGTATTGCGTTCCCGCTCGCGAACGGCCAGCCGCAATTCGATTCGGGCGAGCTCGGCCAGTTCGGTCCGCCGTCGAGCGGAAAGGTCACGTGGTCGACGCCGACCAACTTGCCGCCCGGCACGTACACGTATTACTGCCGGATCCACCCGTTCATGCGCGGTGCGTTCCGGGTTGTGGCCAAGAACTCGTGAAACATCCGCTCCGCTGGATCCTGGGCGGCATCGCCGTCGTCGTTGTCGCGGCGCTCGTCATCGGCGGGTTTTACGTCTTCGGTGGTTCGTCGCCCGCGAAACCGAAACTTGCGAGCGATCCGGTCTCGACCGGTGGTCCGGCGACTCCCGACGGCACGTGGAAGGTCGCGCCCGGTTCCGACGTCTATCTCGGTTATCGCATGACCGAAGTGTTTGCGGGCGATGTCGTGCACAAGACGGCCGTCGGTCGCACGCCGGCCGTTACCGGGACGATGACGATCGCCAACAACACCGTCACTGCCGCAACGGTGAGCGGCGACCTGCGCGAGCTGAAGAGTGACCGCACGCCGCGCGACAACTACATCCACACGCACGGCATCGAGAGCGACAAGTTCCCGACGACGACGTTCACCCTGACATCGCCGGTCACGCTGCCGAGTCCGTTGACGAAAGGCACGCCGGTGCACGTGTCGGCAACCGGCAAGCTCCAGCTGCACGGGGTGACGCAAACGATCACCGTGCCGCTCGACGCGCGCTGGACGGGTTCGACGATTCAAGTTGTCGGAACCGCGCCCATCAAGCTCGCCGACTACAAGATCGTGCCGCCCGACACGGGTGTCGTGAAGGTCGACGACCACGGCGCGCTCGAACTGTCGCTCACGTTCCAGGCGTCGTAGACCCGATCGTCGTCGGCGTCGGCATCGGCAGTGCTGTTCGGGTCGCAGACGATTCCCACGTACACGACGACGTTCGAGCCCGGCGCGACCAGCGAACCGGCCGGCGGATCGGTGCCCTGCACGTCGTTTGGTAACGCACGACACACTTGTCGACGAGCGAGCCGTGCAGCCCGAGCTCTGCAAGGCGTTGAGCGCGTCGGGCGGGTACATGAGCACGAGGTTCGGGACCGTCACGTCGATTTGCAGACGGGGTTGGGTGCCGGAAGTCGACGGCCGGGTGACCGGTGGTGACACAATCGGCACGGTCGTCGACGGTTCGACGGTGGTCGATGGGGCGGGGCCGCCCAACGCGGCCGCGATCTGTTCCGCTTCCGCTTGCGTGAAGTTGCCGCTGATCGCCACGTCGTCGGTGGTGATACCGGGATTGATCGTCGACGCCGAGACGACCTCACCGTCGAAGACGATCGCAAGCTGCTTACCGAGGTACGGGCGCGCGACCTTCGTGACGAAATCGTCGTTCTTGAAGTGCACGTTGACGATCCACCCGTTCGTCGACGGATCGGGCACCGCTTGCGCGGAACCGACGTCGGCGCCCGTGAGCAAGGTCGGGCCAAGGATGTAACAGCTCTGCTTCGCCTTGTCGGCGAGCACAACCTGCTGGGCGTCGACGGTCGCATTCCCATCCGGCGTCTGCGTCACACGCGAGCATGGCTGCTCACCCAGGACCTCACGAAACTGCAGCACCGCCTTGTGAACCGGCTGCGGCTGCACCGCGACCGGAGCATGCGTACCGCTCCTCGTGTGCGTGGCGCCGACGGCCGCCGCCGTTCCACCCAAGAGGACGAGCGCGACTGCCGCGCCCGCAAATGCAGTGCGCGTGCGGTGTTGCTTGCGCCGCGTCGTCACCACGGTGTCTGACTCCGGAACTTCAACCATTGCTATTTCTCCCTGCGCCCGTTGCGCGGCCGCCCGGGCGCGCGCTTCAAAATCACTCATTGCCTTGCCTTTCGAGAGACGCGGCCAGGGCTGTGCGCGCCGCGTGCAAATGCACCCGCACGGTCGGTTCGGCGATCCCGAGGAGCGAGGCGATCTCGCTCGTGTCACGATCGTCGAGATAGTGGAGCGTCACGCATTCGCGTTGGCGGCGCGGGAGTGCGCGCACGGCCTTCCAGAACTCGTCGCCCTCGAGCACAGGTAACGCCGAGACGCTGTCGGTCTCGCGCCGGCCTGCGAGCCGGCGCACCGCCCGTGCTTCGCGAAAGCGTCCGCGCCGCACGTTCGACGACCGGCGGACGACAACGCCCCGTGCCCACTGTGCGGGGTCGTCGTACGTCGACAACTTGTTCCACTGGCGTGACGCCGAGAACATCGCCTCTTGCACGACGTCTTCCGCGAGCACGCGGTTGCCGCACAACGCCGTGGCGAGCGCCACCAGCGGACGGTATTCGGCCGCAAAGAATGCGTCGAAATCTCGGCTGACATCTGCCGGTTCGATCACGCCCGCCAACATGCCCCCTTCTCACCGCAGGAAGGCCGGGCGTTTAGTTTGCGGCTGTGACCTCGGTCACACGCGGATGAGCTTGCGCCGGACCGGCTCCGGCAGGAAGAACCACTCGTGCGCCGAAGAATCGTAGAGGCGGGTCTCGATCTCCGGTGAACGCCGCACCACACGGGGGTCGAGCTGCTTCGACGCGAAGCCGAACGTCCAGAATGCGCCCGGGTACGTCGCGATCGCGGTCCAGAGCAAGTCGGTGCGGGCGAACTGGCGGCCCAGCGCCTCGAAGCACGCCTTCACGACCTCGGGATGGAAGTGAATCGACTCCGTCTGCGCGGTGAGCATGCCGTCGTCGCGCAGCGACCGTTCGCAGAGCGCGTAGAACTCGTCTTCGAAAAGGCGCGCCGCCGGCCCGATCGGGTCGGTGAGGTCGACCATGATGATGTCGAGCTCGCCTTGCAGTTCGGCGATCGATTCGAACGCGTCACGCGGCCGGACCTCGACGCGCGGATCGGCAAGGGTTTCGCGCGCGAGTTCGTAGTGCTTGCGCGAAACCTGCACAACTTCCTCGTCGAGTTCGAGTAGGAACACACGCTCGATGCCCGGGTGTTTCAACACTTCGGCAACGAGGTGCACGTCGCCACCCCCGACGACTGCCACGTCGCGCGGATTCGGGTGCACGAACAGGGCCGGATGCGCAAGCATCTCGTGGTAGACGTACGTGTCGAGGTCGGTCATCTGCACGATGCCGTCGAGCGCAAGCACCCGGCCGAGGCGCGGCGCTTCGAACAGCATGATGTCCTGGAACTCGGTGCGGCGTTGCTCGAGCACTTCCAGCACGTCGTAGGCCGCGTGCGAGGCGGCGCCGGGCTCGGATTCCTCGAAGCGGCGCCCCGCGACTTCGGGCGGCGCACCGCGCGTGAGATACCGCACGTCGACGCGCTCGGCTTCGAACGCGTCGCGCAACACGCCGATGATCGCATCCATGTCGGCGTGGTCGCCGCAGGTGAAGAAGTCGGCGGCCATGTAGTCGTGCTCGGGCCAGGTGTGGATAGCGAGGTGGCTCTCGGCGATCACGGCGATGCCCGACACCCCGTGGGGCGAGAACTGGTGGACGAAGACGTCGATGAGGGTGACGTGGCCGGCTTCTGCCGCATCTCGAAGCGCCCGTTCGGCGATCTCAACCGAGTTCAGGTTCGATGCGCCCCAGAACTCGCAGATTGCGTGACGTCCGAGACCAGCTCCGTCCACCTCACCTGCCTTTTCCATCCGCGTCCGGAGGGCGACAAGTTATCGGAATGGCAGGTGGCGGCGGGCACCGGCCTGATGAACTCACCGAAAAGGGCCGGCGTTCGACCTCTAAGATGTAACTCCTGCCCAGCGCGAGCTGGCGCATGGTGGCTGTAGCTCAGTTGGTTAGAGCGTCGGGTTGTGGTCCCGAAGGCCGCGGGTTCGAATCCCGTCAGTCACCCTCAGTGCAGCAACGACGCGAGCGCAGGTTCGAGCGTCGGCTGCGAGAACGAGAAGCCGTGCGCCTCGAGCTCCGACGGCAACACGCGCTGACTCACGAGCAACAACGTGTCGACGAGTTCAGAGCCGTAGCGAACCTTCAGCACGGGGAGCGGCGTCGGCAAGAACGACGGGCGATGCAGGACGCGCGCGAGCGTCTGGGCGAACTCGGCGTTGTTGACCGGGTTGGGCGCGGTCAGATTGACCGGACCGTTGTATTGCGCGTTGTCGATGACGGCGCGGATCGCAGCAATGTGGTCGGTGAGCGTGATCCAACTCATCCACTGTTTGCCCGAGCCTTGCTTGCCGCCGAGCCCGAGGCGAAACGGCAACAGCATGCGTTGCAGGACGCCACCGTGCGGTGCGAGCACAATGCCGGTGCGGATGTTGACGGTGCGAACACCGGCGTCGCGCGCGGGATGGGTTTCGGCTTCCCACGCTTCGCAGATCTCGGAGAGGAAGTCGTCGCCGGGTTTGCTCGCTTCGGTGAGAAGTTCGTCGCCCCGGTTGCCGTAGTAACCAATCGCCGACGCCGACACGAACACTTTCGGTTTGTCTTCGCGGCTGGCAACGGCCGCGGCCAGCACCGAGGTGCCGCGCACGCGGCTGTCGCGGATCCGTCGCTTCTGTTCGGGCGTCCATTTTTTTTCGCCGATACCCTCGCCGGCGAGGTGCACGACCGCGTCGACACCTTCGAGCGCGGGGGCGTCGATGCGGCCCGCCTCCGGGTCCCAGCCGATGACCTCGTCGTCGGTGATGCCGCCCCGTTCGAGCCGCAGGACCCGGTGGCCGTCGTGCAGCAAAGAATCGGTCAGGGCCGAGCCGATCAGGCCACTCGCTCCGGAGATGGCGACGTCCACGCCGGAAATGTACGACGTCGTCGGGTACATTGAGCGATTCACAAGCGCCCCTAGCTCAATTGGTCAGAGCGTCGGACTCTTAATCCGCAGGTTCCGGGTTCGAGTCCCGGGGGGCGTACTCGGTTTCGGCTCTTCCGTGCTTCCCCGCAACAGATGGGACAACCACTACGCGGAGGCGGGAGCCAATGTCCCACGCGTCAGTCGTGGCTCAACTTTCCAGGCTCAGCCGAGACTCGCTCGGCGTCTTCCGAGGACGCGACGCGATCGCTCTCGGCATCTCGCGCAATCAGCTCACGGCGCTGTTGGGCGCGGGCGTCATCGCGCGCGACCACCCCGATACCTATCGCCTGACGGCACTCTCACCATCGGGTGAGCAACGGCTGCGTGCCGCATTGGCCTGGGCCGGACCCGGCGCGGGCGCCGGCGGCCGTTCGGCGGGCGAGCTGCACAAGTTTGAAGGAGTCCGAACAGCGAAGCCAGAAATCATCGTCCCTCGCCAGGTGCGATTGCGTTCTGACCGCATCATCGTGCATCGCACGGACGACATTCCTGCCTTGATGTGGCGCACGGTGCGCGGCATACGCGTGAGCGGCGTTGAGGCGACGCTCGTAGCTTTGGGAAAGGCCCTCGAGGCCGAAGCCTTCGAAGTTGCGTGCGAAGACGCTCGGCGCCGGAGCCTTACATCAGTGCCTGCGCTCCGGAGATATCTCGAGCGCTTCCCCGGGCGAGTTGGTGCGCGCGCGATGCGCAAACTCTTGGACGAGCTCGATCCGGTACATCCATCGCGATCAACGCTCGAGGTGAAGACCCGTCGTTTGCTCGTTGCGAACGGCTTCACTGATTTCGTGCGCGAGTTCCCACTCGTTTGGAACGGCCGCACGTACTTCTTCGACTTCTGTTTCGAACGGCGGCGGCTGATCCTCGAGACGAACGGCAAGCGGTGGCACGACGACCCGCGGGATTACGAAAAAGACAACGAAAAGTGGAGCATTCCCGCCCGCCGCGGCTATCGCATTGTGTTCGCGACCTGGCAGAAGGTCACGCAACAACCCCACGAACTTCTCGACGAGATCGCAACGACGCTCGCCGCGTGAGGTGGTGCTATTGCGCGCGTTCCTTCTTGCGCTGCATGACGAGCACCCCGATGAGTGCGGCGACAACAATGAGACCCAGAATCATGAACACTGCCGATACTCCCTGAATGCGCGGAGAAGGTTGTCCCAGGGAATCGGCCGATGCCGATCACACCATGAGCAACATGCCAGATGTCACACCGCTCGATGCGATCTACTTCTCTCCGAGACACCCGCTGTAAATGGCAACGGCGCAGATCACGTTGGCGGAGAAGAAGATGTACGGAAAGAGCCGCGGAATCCACGTGGCGGCGGCAGGGGGCGACGTCGCGGCGAAATAGCGCGTCCAACGAGCACGACAGACAACGAAGCTGCCGCCGAGGAGCAGAACACCGGTGCCGAAGATCCAACGCATCCCTCAATCGTCGGCCGTCAACCGTCTGGTTCTTGAGGCGGCTGTTAGTCCGCCGGTCGACCGGTCTCGAATGCTGTCGAAACAGCTGGGATCCAGCAAGCCGCACGTTCGATGTGGCTGGCGAGAGCCTCAACGGGTTGTGGCGTAGCGAACAGGTAGCCCTGGACGTATTCACAGTTCAGCTGGACGAGGGCGGCGAGTTGCTCAGGGGTTTCGACGCCCTCGGCGACAACGTGGAGGTCGAGGTTGCGGGCAAGGTTGATCACTGCAGCAACGATGGCCGTGTCTTGACGTTCGGTCCCGAGCGAACGAACAAAAGATTGGTCGATCTTGATGAAGTTCACGGGGAGCCGTCGGAGGTACGTGAGCGACGAGTACCCGATGCCGAAGTCGTCGATCGCGAGGTTGATCCCGAGGGTACGCAGCGCATGGAGGGTCGGTTCCATGTCGGCGGTTGTATCGATAAGCGTCGACTCAGTGAGTTCGAGCGTGAGCCGAGCCGGCGAAAGACCACTATTGAGAAGCGAGTCGCGCACTGTGCGGACGACGTCGCTCTTGGCGAGTTGCACGCCCGAAACATTGACTGACACGCCTAACGTGCGATCGGGCCAGCGAAGCGCCCAAGATGCGGCATCGCGGCAAGCCTGTCGAAGGACCCAGGCGCCGAGCTCGTTGATCAGACCAGTTTCTTCGGCGATAGGGATGAACTGAGCGGGCGGGATGAGGCCATAACCCGACCGTTGCCAACGTAAGAGTGCTTCAAATCCAGCGATGCCGGCAGAATCGGTTCGAACGATCGGTTGGTAGTGCACTCGCAGTTCCCCGCGAGGGATCGCCTCGCGCAAGGCAAGTTCGAGCTCGCGGCGAGTTGCGAAGTGTTCGCGGATTGACTCGCCGAAGACTTCGTAGCGCGCTCTCCCGTGCTCTTTGGCGCGATAGAGGGCCAGGTCGGCGTTCTGAAGCAGCGTTTCGGCAGTTTCCGCGCCGTCGATCGAAAACGCGATTCCGATGCTCGGCTTGACGGTCACAGCCGTGTCGGCGTTGATCGAAAACGGCGCGTCGAAGATGTCCAACAATCGTTGTGCAATGTCGGCGGCAGCGTCGGCTCCCGGCACGTCTTCGAAGAGCAGCACGAACTCGTCGCCGCCAATTCGCGCGATGGTGTCGCTGGGTCGCGCGATTGTTTTGAGTCGTTGTGCGAACTCCGTGAGGACATCGTCACCGGCGTTGTGCCCGTACGTATCGTTGACGTGTTTGAAGTGATCGAGGTCGAGGAACAAGACCGCGAGCGCATCGGGTGTGCGGCGAACACGGGCGAGCGCGTGATCGAGCCGAATGAAAAGCAGCGTTCGGTTCGCGAGGCCAGTAAGAGGGTCATGCAAGCGCCGTTGCACTTCAGCATTGGTGAGCGTGCGCGCCCTGTGCGAAGTCCACGACAACACTTCGCCGAGAACGACGGCGACCGGCATCGTGACGATGACGCACTGCAATCCGATCGCGGGGTGTGCACCTGCGGACAAGATGAGGTACAGCGCGGGCGTAGCGATACAGGCGGTGAGCGCGGCTGATCCGCGGCGACGGTTCAGTCCGGTCCATGCGATCACGCAAATGAAGAAGATCGGATAGACCGCGACCGAGGCCTCCGACCGCGAGTAGTGATCGAAGTGATCACTCACGACAAGTATCGCGAGTGCGCCGCCGATGATGACGTTCGCGACCCAGAAGAAGTGCTTCCGCCAGGGCAGCACGAGCACGGCCGCAGCGACGAGTATCGACAGTGTGCCCGTGAGGCGGAGTGCCGGAACATCGACTCCGTCGAGTCGCGACACGAAACTGTTGGTGATCGCTGCGAGACCCGAGACCAAGAACATGGCGGAGACCGTGCGGCCGGCGAAACGCGCCTCGGCGGCCTCCTTCACCGAATGACTGCTCTTCGACGCGACCTGCGTCTGCGAGCGGTGGTGGTCACGGTCGCGGGCGAGCTCAGACGCGAGGTAATGCTCGCGAGTGATGTCATGCGTCAGTATCGAAACTGTGTCCGCATCAAGCGGTGTCGCAACAACACGTCTCCAGCCGCCCTTTCCGGCCGGCAAGGCGAGCTGAAGCTCGATTTCCACGCGCTCGCTGCTCGTCAGAGCCTGCTCGCACACGTCGAGAAATACGGAGTTATCGACCACTGCGTTCAGTCGAGACGCCAGCACTCCGACGACGTCGCCGACGATCTCACGCCATCGCAAGCGAGCCGGGGCGTTCGCGTCAACCACTACCCAATCAACGATGTCGCCCGCCTCACGAACAGCGCGCCACACCATGTAGCCGTCGCCGGACGCGTCGAGCGACGCGCGCATCCAGTCCGCCGTGTCTTGGTCAATTCCCAGCGCCTCACCGGCGGCCTGCCGAGTGCCTGACAGGAGAGATCGCGCGTCCACGTCAGCTACCGCTCGCGGCCGCAACCCACCACCGCTGCAAGGCGGCCGGCCTCAACTCGACGGTCCATTTCATGAACATCGACTCTGACAACCAGGGCTGAAGATCCATCTCGGTGGACAGGAACGACCGAACCAGGTCGGTCGATCGCGTACGAACGCGGCCCCGTTACGGCACCGCGATGGTGTCGCTCGAGGTGCTGAGCTGCTCGACGAGTAGCTGATTGATGCGCCGTTCAGTGATGCGGTCGATCGAAGTGAACTGGATGCCCGCGAGTGTGGCGCGTTCGTCGTCGAGCCACGTCCGCACGACGGTTCCCTGCATCGTGATCTCGGCATCGGCGAGAAACAGGAAGATAACGGCCTCGTTACCGACCGCGAGTGCGTGGGGCGCCATCAACGCGCAGCCGGTGTTTGAAAGGTCGATGAGCCGCGCTTGCATCTGCGGACCGTTGCCGATCGAGAGTCCAGCCGTCATCGCCATTCGGAGTCGCGGCGTGCGACGTCGCTCATTTCCGATTGAGTCGTCACGTCGCACGATGCGCATCAATGTCCCGCTTGCAGACAGAACTTGCGCGTGAACTCCAACGAGGCGTTCGGTGGTTCCGACGAGGAGCGCGATCGCAGCCCGCTCCGGGAACTCCCGGCCGAGGGTTGTCCAACCCCGCAAGCCGACAATGCGTCCGTTGACATACGTGATGTTGGCAGTCCAGACCGCGCCCGCGCGGGACTCGACGCGCACGATCGAGCCGGGTCGGAACGAGTTCACGGCAGTGTCATCGGCATCGAAAACTGCACAACGTGTGGGTGTGACGACGTTCTCGACGCGGGTTCTTCAGTCGACTTGTTGGTGACCACGCGTGCGATCAGATTTCGTCGAGTTGAACGCCGACGCGAAGCTGATTCCCGATGCGTCGTACGCGTGCGATCGTTCCGGTGCGCTTGTGTTCGCCGACGATGACCCGCGCCCGCTGCCCCGGTTGCAATGCGTGGAGTGCGGGCACCAGGCATCCGACGCCGTGGAAGCTGCGGTCGATGATCCGGGCCGGCAGTGTCGCATTGCCCACCTCGAGTATGCCGGCGCTGTCGTCTGGCAATCGCTCTTCGATGTCGAGCGGTTCGATCGACGAATCCAGCTTCAAGATCCAAACGTTGGGCCGTCGCTGTTGGGACTCGACAGTTCCTCCCGCTCGGGCTGCACCGGTCTTGCAATCCCACACTGCAGTGACGCGCATGCCGGTCTCTGCACGCTTGCAAAGGTGCACGGGCGCGGTGACGGAGACACGAGTTCCTTGTACCTCCATGACGCGCGTCGGCAGATCTGTCGTGCAGCACTCCAGGCGTAGCGAGAGCGACGCACCTGCTGCCGGCGGCTCCGCGGTTCGACGCGACAAAGAACGAGACAGTTCGTTCACGTCCTTGCTCGTCGGTGCTGAACGCAACCGGCTTGATCGTGCACACGAGTTCTTGCTCAGTGAGCAGACACTCGGTCGGCCTTCGCGGACACATCGGTCGCCCCGTCCTGGTGAAGCGTCTGGACACGGGAGCGCCGTCGGCGAGATCGCGTCCTCCTCAAGTGGCCCGGACTGAGGGACGATTATTTCCAGCAATTGCCAGGCAGGGAGGCCGGGCACTTGCACCAGGGAAGGCCCACCATGTTTTACAGGCGGAAGAAGAACCTCCTGTGGCTCTTGCTGCTCGTCGCGATCGCTGTCGGTGTTGGTACTGCCTTCACCGAAGCGAACACATTCGCCGCTCACGCCGGTAACCAACTCGGTTACGGCGTACAAACCGTTTCGGGCGCGAATGTTACGTCGATGCACTACACGCTGAGCGCAGACGCGACGTCGGTCGCGACAGTGACGTTCATTGCAGCCGGCGACTTGACGCAAGGCGTGCCGCAGGAGCACGGGTACGTCAGCTTCACGACCTCAGGTGGGGTCGGCAACAAGATTGACTGCGGAACCGGCACCTACGACACCAACACGACCTCGACGACGTTCACATGCAACGTCTCGAGCTTGAATCAAACTGTCGCGGCCGTCACCGGCACGGACATCGCAATCGCCAACTAAGACGAGAGATCGAGCGGACACGAAGGCTCACAGACGCGCCTTCGTGTCCGCATCGACTCGTCGGGGCTGTTCACGATGAAGGCCAAGACGCTGGTTTCGCTGCTGGTCATCGCGATCGTCGCGATGACTTGTTTGCCGTTTCTGCCGACGAATCTCGGGGGCAGCGCGACGTATGTTGCGACGCACGGAACCAGCATGATCCCTCGGTTCCATGCGGGCGACATCGCGGTCGTAAAGCCGACATCGAAGTATCGAGTCGGAGACATCGCGGCGTACCACAGCGACACACTCCACGGTGCGGTCGTTCTGCACCGCATCATCGCGATTGAGGGCGGTCACTTCACCTTCAAGGGCGACAACAACAACTTCATCGACGTCGATCACCCGACGGCCGACCGACTCGTCGGCAAACTCAAGATGCGGATTCCCCACGGTGGCCAGATCCGTACGTTCTTCATTACGCCGTTCGTTCTCATTCCATTGATCACGGTCGCCCTCGTCGGGCTGGTATCCGGCTTGTTCCTGAAGAAGCGGCGCCAACGGAAGCCGGCGCGGTCGCGGGTCGTCTGGTCGCGTCGAGCCGCAGCACCGCGACCGCGTTCGTGTCGTCGTACCCGCGGCTGCTGCCCTCGGCGTGCTCGGCTGTCTGATAGCAGCAACCGCGGTCTGGAACGCACCAACGTCAGCCCGAGACGCGCGGCACGCGCGCCTATACCGAGACGGTCACGCTTGGCTATTCCGCGTCGGCACCGAAAGGGGCGACATATCCCGACGGCGTTGTGAAGACGGGCGACCCACTGTTCACTCACCTCGTGCATCAGGTCGACTTCGATGTCGCGCTCGATTTTGCGTACGCCGGATCGAGCCAGATCGCCGGAACGTACGACGTCAGCGCCGACGTGACGAGCACAAGCGGTTGGAGCCACCATCTCACGCTGATGTCAGCCCGAAGCTTCTCCGGCGATCACGCGACCGGCTCGGCCGTCCTCGATCTCAACGAGATCAGTCAACTGCAACGCGAATTCGCGCGCGAGACGGGACTCGACCCGGCCGGCACCAACGTCGCCGTGACATCGCACGTGCACGCGGCAGGGTCTGCCGACGGAACAGCCGTCACCCTCGACAACGCGGCGACGATGAACTTCTCCTTTTCGGACGTCGCGTTTCTGCCCGCACACGGCGACGCGTCGACTCCGTCGAACTCGGCCGCTGCGATCGGCACGAAGTCCGGCGCGGTCGCGATCGCCGGCCGACACGCGACCGCACTCAAAGTTGGTCCCGCCGAGGTGCCGTTCACCGCCGCGCGCGTTCTTTCGATCCTCGGTATCGCCGCATTTCTCGCAGGAGCAGCACTCGCGTTGCGTGCTCACGCCCGCCGGGTTGCACTGGGCGAGACCGCCGCTATCGACGCGCGCTACGGGCCCCTGCTCGTCACGGCCGACGACATCCCCGGCGGGCAGGATCGGTCCGTCGTAACCGTCGAGAGCATGAGAATGCTGGCCCGCCTCGCCCAGCAGCACGATCAGCTCATCCTGCACGCTCGGAACGCCAGAAGAGACGAATACGCCGTCCTCACCGACTCGGCGGTCTACCGGTATCGCGCAACGCAGCCAGCCTGATCTTGACGCCTTCAGTGGTAATCGGGCCCACCCAGCCGCACGCTTCGTAGTCGACGGGTGCTGCGCCTTTCCCGCGGCCGCGTCGCGCCGATCCAGGGATGAGTGTCCACCTCCGTCTGGCTCCTCTGCGCGGCCGCCGTCGCGGGATTCGCCGCGGCTTGGCTCGCGTTCGAACTGCGTCGAGCCTGGTCACCTGAATCGCTTCGGCAGCAGTCAAATGACGACGAATTCGTTGCCTACGTTCGCGCGCTCGGCGTCAAGGTCGAAAGAATGGACGCGGAAATCGCGGCTCTGCGCGACGCGCTGCAACGGGCCGCATCGCAACACGACGAAACAATGCACGAACGGGAGATCTACCAGCGGCGGGGGACGGGTGATGCTTCACAAGCGCGCATCGAAACCTCACGGTTGCAGGAGTATCTCGCGGAACGACGGGCGCGCTCGGACCCGCGGTGACGCGTTCTCGTTGTCGATCTCGGTCGCAAACCGAAATCATGTCGACGATCAATTCCGGGCGGCTTCGCGATCGTTGTCGAGGTACGCGGCGAGCGCGTCGCGGATCACGCTCAACGCGTCGCGACCAACGAGCGCGGCCCATTCGTCTTCGATTTCAGCGAAGCGGCCGCGTCCTTCGGCGAGGCGGGCGCTTCCTTCGTCGGTCAGCAACAAGATGCGCGCCCGGCCGTCGCGCGGATGCGGTGCCCGGCGCACGATGCCGGCGTTTTCGAGCTGGGCCACGACCTCCGACGCCGACTGCTTCGTCACGCGGAGGTGGCGCGCGAGCTCCACGGTGGTGACATCGTCGTGGTCGGCGAGATAACGGGCCGCCAGCCCGTGCACGAGGGTGAACTGCTCGTGACCCTCGTGCATACCCTCGGCCCGGACCCGCTCGACCAGCGCCTTAGCCGTCCGAACAATTAAGACGACGAGGTCGTCCGGCGCGTCGGTCATCCTCCGACTATAGTCAGGCTCCCTTACCAGTCGCGTTTCTGAATTCCCCCCAGTCCTCACCTCGCCCCCCGGAGGTTGTTGCGCATGTCGCTGCGCGCGCTCGCCCGCTTCTGTTACCGGCGCCGCCGGCTCGTGGTCGGCTTCTGGCTCGCCGCCCTCATCGGTATCAACGTGTTCTCGCATGCGCTCGGCACCAACTTCACGACGAACTTCAGCGCGCCGAACACCGAATCGACGCGCGCCGCGAACCTGCTCAGCGCGAACTTCAAGGCGCAGTCGGGCGACAGCGTGCAGGTTGTCTACGAAGGCACGCCGTCGATGCACGACCCGGCCGTGCAGCAGCAGGTCCTGGCGTTCAACGCCGAACTCGCGAAGGTGCCGCACATCGTCAGCGTCACCAACCCGTACACGTCGCCGGACGCGATCTCGAAGTCGGGCACGATTGCGTTGGCGAACGCGCAACTCGACGGAAAATCGCAAGACATCCCGAACTCGATCGGTTCCGAGATCATCAAGCTCGCGGAAACGCACTCGACACCACAACTCACGGTGCACGTCGGCGGTCAGCTCATCGAACAGTCGGAGCGGCCGTCGATCTCCGGTGAGGGCATCGGCATTCTCGCCGCCATCATCATCTTGTTGATCGCATTCGGTTCCGTGCTGGCGATGGCCGTGCCGATCGCGGTCGCGCTCGCCGGTATCGCGGTCGGGTTGCCGATCATCGGTCTGCTCACGCACGTGTATCCGCTGCAGAGTTTCGCGACGACGCTCGCAACCATGATCGGTATCGGCGTCGGTATCGACTACGCGCTGTTCGTCGTCACGCGCTTCCGCCAGAACTTGCAGGCCGGGTTTGATCCCGAAGACGCAGTCGTCACCGCGATCGACACCTCGGGGCGCGCGGTGCTCTTCGCCGGCACGACCGTGATCATCGCGTTGCTCGGCATGCTCGTGATCCACTTGTCGTTCATCAGCGGTCTCGGAATCGGATCGGCTGCGGTCGTCGCGGTCACCGTGCTCGCCGCGATCACGTTGCTTCCCGCCATCCTCGGCTTCGCCGGCCGCAACATCGACAAGTGGCGCCTCCCGTGGGTGCACAACGAAGGCGACGGCACCCGCGAAACGATTTGGCATCGCTGGAGCCGCTTCGTGCAACGTCACGCATGGCCGCTCACGATCGTGGGCGTGCTCGTCGTGTTGTTGCTCGCGGCGCCGGTCTTGTCGCTGCGGCTCGGCTTCACCGACGCGGGCAACGATCCCGCGGGTACGCAAACGCGTCAGGCGTACGACCTGCTCGCCAAGGGCTTTGGGCCGGGCTTCAACGGTCCGTTCCTGCTCGCCGTGAGCATGCCGCCGGGCACCGACCACAGCGCGGATCTCGCCAAGTTGCAGCAGGCCGTCGCCGCAACGCATGGGGTTGCGGCCGCGTCGCCCGCGCTGACGAACCCTTCCGGCACGACTGCGGTGATGCGCGTGTACCCAACCACCGCGCCGCAAGACAAAGCGACGAGTTCCTTGCTGCACGACTTGCGCAATCATGTGATTCCGCAGGCAATCGAGGGCAGCGGCCTGAAGGTGTACGTCGGTGGCTTTGCCGCGTTGACCGACGACTTCTCGAACCTGCTCGGCCAACGCCTGCCGTTGTTCATCGCCGTCGTCATCTTCTTGAGCTTCTTGCTGCTGATGGCGGTCTTCCGCTCGATTCTCGTGCCGTTGAAGGCCGCGATCATGAACTTGCTTTCGATCGGCGCCGCGTATGGCGTGATCGTCGCGATCTTCCAGTGGGGCTGGGGCAAGGATCTCGTCGGCATCGGGAAAGAAGGCCCGATTCAAGCCTTCTTACCGATGATGATGTTCGCAATCCTCTTCGGCCTCTCGATGGACTACGAGGTGTTCCTGCTCTCGCGCATTCGGGAGGAGTACCTCCGCACGCACAACAACGCGCAAGCCGTGGCCGACGGCTTGTCGGCAACGGCGCGCGTCATCACCGCGGCCGCCGCGATCATGTGCACGTTCTTCTTGTCGTTCGTGCTCGGCGACAACATCGTCATCAAATTGTTCGGCATCGGGTTCGCGAGCGCGATCTTCATCGACGCCACGCTCATCCGTTTGTTGATCGTTCCTTCGACGATGGAACTCCTCGGCGACGCGAACTGGTGGCTGCCCAAGTGGCTGGATCGCATCCTTCCGCATCTCGATGTCGAAGGACCGGCCTCCGAGCGCCCGCTGCCTCCCGAGGAGCCGGGCACGCCGCCGCAAGAGCCCGACGCAGTACCGGTCAACGCGTAAGCATCGAGCGCGCGTGCCGCCAACGTTGGTGCGGCGCGGGCTTGCTCTCCATCGGTGTCGACGCTGACGCGTACCACGCGGCATAACGACGCGCGAGCGGTGCGGCGCTGACACCGTGGGCAACGACACTCAGCGCGACAGTAACCGTGACTGCACTCACGAGCGTCTGCGTATGGGGCAAACCACCGGCCTCGATGACGACAACCGCGAAGACGATCGACGCGAGACCGCGCGGTCCGAACCAACCGAGAAAGAGCACCGTAGGGGTCTTCGCACCCGAACCGAGCATGGCGACCGCTACCGGGATCATGCGCACGATCGTCAGGCTCAGCACCGCGTACACCACCTCGGTGATGTCGATGTGCGACCACTCCACGCCGAGCACTGCGGCACCGAACACGATCAGCGTCACGCCGTTGAGCACGCCGCCGAGTTCTTCGGAGAACGCCGCCGTCGATTCGTCTTGACGGGCGAGGCGGCCGAAGGCGACGCCGGCGACGAACGCAGCGATGAACCCGCTGCCGCCGTACGCGTCGGCCATGCCGTACGCGCCGACGGCCGCGATGACGGGCACGACCTGCAGCCAGTGCGACTCGATGGAGTCGTGCGCACGCGCGACGCGTAATACATAGGCGGCGACGACTCCCGCGACCAGCCCGCCCGCGACGCCCCAGCCGATCGCTTCGAACACGAGTTGGGCGGCATGGGCGGCGCTCGTCGACCCGGTCTCGGTTTGCGCGATCGCGAGCGCGACGGCGAGCAGTGGGACGCAGAGGCCGTCGTTGAGTCCGCTCTCGACGTTCAAGCCTTGACGAATGCGCGACGGCAACGACGGGTCGGTCACGACCGCTTGGCCGAGCGCGGCGTCGGTCGGCGCGAGCACGATCGCCAAGACCGCCGCTTCGGCCCAGCGAATGTCGTGGAAGACGAGCACGGCCGCGATCGTTCCGGCGCCAATGGTCAGCGGCAGTCCGATCCCCAGCAGCCGAGCAGGAACCGAATATTCGTGCCGGAGCGACGGCAAATCGATGCGCGCCGCGTCGGTGAACAGCACGACGACGAGCGTCGCTTCGGCGAGGACACTCACGGAATGCTCGTTGTAGCTCCCGTGCAACCAGTCAAGACCCTTGGTGCCGAAGGCGAAGCCGAGACCGACGAACACAATCGCCGCAGTCACCGACGTGCCGTCGAGTCGCCGCGAAAACGCAGCGTACGCAAGGAAGATGCCCGCAACCACCACGAGGCTGGAACTCTCCATCGGGTTGTGACGCTACGCGGCCACCGGGTTCGCGGCGCGGAATGTGCGCGACTACGCGGCCGGCACCGCGCTCGTAATGACGCTCGCGACGTGCGCATTGCCCGCGGGTGTGAGGTGCGGGAAGGCGTTGAGCGCGATGTCGAAGCGATAGTCGACGCTCACCTTCTGGAGCGCCTCGCGGAACGACTTGGTGCCCGAAGTGTGGATCGGCGCGACGACATTGCAACCGGGCCCTGGCTGTTGCGGTGCGCATGTGTCAGTCGGCACGAACGCGAAATCGCGCGTCCGGGACAAGCCCGCCCAGTGCACTTCGATGTGGCCGCCCGCGGCCGGTGCGAACACCCAGCCCGTTCCCGCGCCGGGATAGTCGGCACAGAAGTCGTGACCGGTGAAGTCGAGCGGGACAACCGTCGCCGCGGAACCGACGCTCGACGCGATCGTGTCGTTCAACGTGTGCAAAACCGCGAGCGCGTGATCGTGGAGCTGACCTTGGAACGCGGCGACCTTGTCGTCAAAGCTGTGGTTGACGATCGACCAACCCAGCGACACGAGGTGCCCTTGCTCGGCTTCATGCAGCGCCCAGAGATACGGCATCAACGAACACACTGACGACTTCTGAGCCGTGGGCGCGGCGGGGAACATGTCGAAGTACTGCGTGACCGCGATCGGTACGCCGGGAAAGTCGCGCTGCACGCGCGCGACGATCGCCGCGATGTTGGTCCGCAACGTGGCGATGTGGGCGTCGAACGTCGATCCGCTGCACGGATCGGCTTTGTCGGCCCCGAGAATCCCGAGCCCCATCGACTGCAAGCAGTCGACGAAGTCGATGTCGTTGGCGCCGATCGTGAGCGTGATCAAGCGCGGTTGAATCGCGCGGTGGTGCGCAACGTATTGCTCGGCTTGGGAGAGTTGCCCGGCCAGCACCGTCGAGCTCGTCGCACCACTCACGGAAAAGTTGAACGGCTGGAGCCCGAGGTGGGCGGCAACCAACGCGGGATACGCGTTCGCGTTGTCGGGAAAACCGGATGCGGTTCCGACACCGTCGCCCGCGGAGATCGAATCGCCGAACGCAAACAACGCATGCGTCGGTGGTGTCGCGGCGGTCGGATGGGCCGTGGCCGACCAGACCACGAGCAGGCTCGTCGCCACGACGACGGCACACAACCCGGCCGCGACACGCGAGGGGTATCGCCGCCAAACGTGCATCGCACCATTGTGCCGAGCGTTTTCGGCCCACGAGCTGTCGGGGCGCTGTGAACCCGGCGAAGGACCCGGCTGCGAGCAGCCCTTGACACTCATCGAACAGTGTGCGATTCTCCTAACAATGTTAGGAGAACAGAAGGACGTTAGGACTTCGGACCGGCCCGACCGGCGCCAGGCCCGTCGGGACGCGACCCGCTCCGAGATCCTCGACGCGGCTTGGGAACTGGCCCGCGTGCAGGGACTGGCGGGCATCTCGCTGCGCGATCTGGCCGACCGGGTCGGCATGCGGGCGCCGTCGCTCTACCAATACTTCGCGTCCAAGAACGCCATCTACGACGCCATGTTCAAGCAGGGCGCGGAACAAGCCCTCGAGATCGTTTCGGCGCCGCTGCCCAAGGCGACGCGCCCGGCGCTGCGCGAATCGGCCCACCGATTCTTCGACTTTGCGACGAGCGACCCGGCACGCGCCCAACTGCTCTTCGAACGCCCGCTCCCCGATTTCGTGCCGACGCCGGAGGCGTATGCCCCGGCCGAAGAACTCATCGCACACCTGCGAGCAGTCTTCGAAGAGCACGGCATCACCGATCCCGACGCAGTCGATCTCTGGGCCGCGCTCATCGGGGGTCTGGTCGCCGCCCAAAACGCAAACGACCCCGGCGGCAATCGGTACCGCCGCCTGATCGACCGCGTCGTCGACATGTACCTCTCGACCATGAAGAAGAAAGGAACGCGCTGATGGAAACGCGCACTGACGAAATCGCCGACGGCATCTTCCGTTTCTCGACGTTCGTGCCCGACGCCAACATCATGTTCAACCAGTTCCTCGTACGCGACGACGAACCGTTGCTCTTCCATACCGGGCTGCGCGTGCTCTTCCCGCTCGTGTCGGAAGCTGTCAACCGGGTCGTTCCGCTCGAGCAACTGCGCTGGGTTACGTTCGGCCATGTCGAAGCCGACGAGTGTGGCGCGATGAACAACTTCCTCGCGGCGGCGCCGAACGCGTCGGTGGCGCACGGCGCGATTGCGTGCATGGTCCAGGTCAACGACCTCGCCGATCGGGCGCCGCGCCCGCTCGCCGACGGTGAAGTGATCGAGCTCGGCCGTCACCGCGTGCGCAACATCGACACGCCGCACATCCCCCACGGCTGGGACGCGCACGTGATGTACGAAGAGACAACCGGCACGTTGTTGTGCGGCGACCTCTTCACCGCGTTCGGCGAAGCACCGGCCACGACGACGAGCGACATCGTCGAGGGCGCGCTCGCGAGTGAGCAGTTCGGCAGCCCGACCGCGTTGACGGCCCGCACCGCGCCGATGTTGCGCGAGATGGCCGCGCTCGACGTCAACGCACTTGCGTTGATGCACGGCCCGACGTTCACGGGCGACTGCAACAAAGCACTGATCGGTTTAGCCGAGGGTTACTCGGCACTGTTCGAGGAGGCTCGGCAATGACACAAGAACTCGACCACGACGCGGTGAGCATGCGCATGGATGCGACCCCGGACGAGCTCTACGCGATCGTGTCCGACGTCACGCGCACGCCGGAGTTCAGTCCGGAGATCTTGAAGTGCACGTGGGTTGGTGGCGCGACGGAAGCCAAGGTCGGTGCTCGCTTTACGGCATGGAACAAGGTGCCGAACCGGCCGCGCTGGCGGAACAAGCCGGTCGTCACGGTCGTGGAGCCGGGCAAGAAATTCGCGTTCGCCCGGACTGAAGCCTTCGCCGGCACGGTCGAATGGACCTACGAGTTCCAGCCCGATGGCGACGGCACGCTCGTGACGGAGTCGTATGACGTGACGCGCGCGATGTCGCCCGTTGGTTGGTTCATCATCGGAACGCTCTTCGCCCGCAAGGATCGGCGCACCGACCTTCGCAACGGCATGCAGCAGACGCTCGAGCGCATCCGCGCGGTTGCCGAGGTTCGCGAGCCGTCAGCCGGTTAACGTCGGCGGCGTGCCGCAGGTCGTATCCGCGACGGCTGGTGGGCGCCAATGTCGAAAATCGTTCGGCCCAGCGAAGACGTTCCGCCTGACGCCCTTGCGCGCGCTCGGGCTGAACTCGGCGATGCCGCGTATCAAGCGGCGTGGGCACGCGGCGCGGCCATGAGTTACGACGAGCTCATCGCGTTCACGCTCGTCGCGCTTCGATCGCTCACTGATTCGTGACGCAGCGTTGCATGCTCGGCGTCTTCGAGCATCCCGCTTCCGACGAGCGTGCCCGCCCAACCGCCGAGGAAGACGCCGGCCAAGACGCCGCATGCGGCACCGACCGCGAGCATCGGGCCGAGGGGTGCTCCCGATCCGGCGAGCGCAACAACAACGATCAGCGTCCACAGCGCGGCCCCGACCAACGCCCCGATCCCCATGCCGATCGCGACGCAACGGACGAGGTTGACTTCGGCCCGGGCGCACGCCTTGTCCGCGGATGCAACATCAAGAGTGACCATGCCTGTATGACAACAAGTCGCGGGCCGGCCCGCTAGGGACCAAAGACCCCACGTACATGTCGCTTGAGTCCTCGCACACGACTGTGACAAGTGTCGCCACAAGCGCGCGTGACTTCAGCCGCCGCAACCCGTACGTTGCTCAAGGGGTTCGGGCAACAGAGGGGAACACACGGCATGGCGGGCGGAACGTCGACGAGGCGCATCTTCCGCGAGCGGGCAGGAACGACAAGTCCTGCACGGCACCACGGTCCCACGAAGCCGCGACACAGTGACGTGCCGCCGGTTCTCGAGACCGTGGCCGCCACGTCGTGTGTCATCGAGGAACCGGCACCCGAGCAAGTCTTGGTACCACGCGAATTGTTCGAGCGTGCACTCGAACTCGTGCGCGAACGGCGCACCGAGGGCGAGTTGCTGCAGGAGGCGCTCGAACGCGCGTCGATCGCGGAAGCGATCACGGCCATGATGCGCGACCGGGTGGAGTTCCTCGAAGGCCAGCTCGCGGCATACCGCGTGGGCGGGCAAAACCCGACGCGCTGACCTGCCCACTCCCGGGCCGCGCCCCGGGGCGTGTTTGAATCTCGGCCGTGAGCGAAATGCGGCCGGCCCACCGACGTGACTGGTCGGTCGGTGCGTTGCTTGCGAGCTTGCTCTGCAGCGCGATGGCCAACGCGACGCTCGACACGGTGCTCGGGCTCGAGGTCTACGCGATCAGCCACAAGCCGCTCGATCTGGGCTTGCTCGGCCTCGCGTCGTTCGCACCGTCCGCGTTGCTCGTGCTCGTCACGGGATCGGTCGCCGACCGCTTCGACCGCCGCTACGTCGCGGCGTGCGGGCTCGCCGGTGAAGCGATCGTCGCGGCCGCCATCTTCGTCTACCTCGGCACCGAGAACCCGGCCGTTCCGCCCATCCTCGGTTTCGCGTTCTTGTTCGGCATCGCGCGTGCATTCACCGGACCGGCGACGCGGGCACTGCCGGCCGACATCGTCGAGAAGGAGCGGGTGCCGTGGGTGGTCGCGCGTACGTCGATCACGTGGCAGATCGCGACCATTCTCGGACCGGTCCTCGGCGGCTTCCTCTTCGCGGCCGGTGACCGGCTCCCTTACCCGGCGATCGTCGCGATGTCGGCGGGTGGCGCGGCGTTCATGTTTGCGGTCCGGCACCCACATCCCCACCCGATCGCCGAAACCGAGCTGGCGTCGACTGTTCCCGCGCTCGAACCGGAACGAACACCGGCCCGCGCGTCGTTCTCCGACGCCGTCGAAGGCTTGCGGTTCGTCAAGAGCCAGCCGATCGTCTTGGGCGCGATCTCGTTGGACTTATTCGCCGTGCTCTTCGGTGGGGCGGTCGCATTGCTGCCCACGCTCGCAGCGACGCGATTGCATGTCGGAGCGGTCGGCGTCGGCTGGTTGCGCGCGGCCGGGGGAATGGGCGCCGCGACCGTCACTGCGTGCCTCGCGGTCAAGCCGATCCAACGCCGTGTCGGCCGCAACTTGCTGAGCGCGGTCGCGCTCTTCGGGATCGCGACGATCGTGCTCGGCGCGACACGTTCGTTCGCGGTCGCGTTCATCGCCATGTTCATCTTGTCGGGCGCCGATTCCGTCAGCGTGTTCATTCGAGCAACGCTCGTGCCGCTCGTCACCCCCACCGAGAAACGCGGTCGCGTCCTCGCGGTCGAGAACGTTTTCATCGGTGCGTCGAACGAGCTCGGCGCGTTCGAGTCCGGAGTCGCGGGTCAGTGGCTCGGTGCGGCCGGCGCAATCGTGCTCGGCGGCGCCGCAACGCTTGCGGTCGCCGGGAGTTGGTTCCGGCTCTTCCCTGCGCTACGAAACGTCGACCGGTTCCCCACCCCTGATGAAAACGTGTCACTCGACGGCGCGGATCACGACGTGGGACCATCTGCGGATGGCCCCCATCACTGACTACGAACAGCAACAAATCGACGCGGCCAACGCGACCGGGCACACACCGGTCGTCTTCGTCCACGGCCTCTGGCTCCTGCCGAGCAGCTGGGACCGGTGGCGCACCCTTTTTGAAGACGCGGGCTACGCGACGCTCGCGCCCGGCTGGCCCGACGATCCGAATTCGGTCGACGAGGCGAACGCGCATCCCGAAGTGTTTGCCCACAAGAGTGTCGGCGACGTCGCCGACCACTTCGAAGATGTGATCACCAAGCTGTCGAAACGGCCGGCCGTGATCGGACACTCGTTCGGCGGGCTGATGACGCAGATCCTCGCGGGTCGCGGCGTCTCCGACGCGTCGGTTGCGATCGATCCCGCGCCGTTCCGCGGGGTGCTGCCGTTGCCGATCTCGTCGCTCAAGTCGGCGTCACCGGTGCTGCGCAATCCGGCGAATCACGGCCGCGCCGTACCGCTCACATACGAGCAGTTCCGCTACGGCTTCGCGAACGCGGTCAGCGAAGACGAAGCGCACGAGCTGTACAACACATACGCGGTTCCCGCCGCCGGGCTCCCGCTCTTCCAAGCGGCCACGGCCAATCTCAACCCGTGGACCGAAGTGAAAGTGAACTCGAAGAACCCGGCACGCGGCCCGCTGCTGGTCATCGAAGGCGACAAAGACCACACGGTGCCGATGGCGATCGCCAAAGCCTCGTACAAGAAGCAGAAGCGCAACGTCGCGGTGACCGAGTTCGCGGTCATGGCCGGCCGCGGCCATGCGCTGACGATCGACCACGGTTGGCGCGAAGTCGCGCAGACCGCGCTCGACTTCGTCAAGCGTTTCGCGCAGCCGTAACGGTCAGTCGCAATCGTCGCTCGGAACATCGGCGGGCACGGAACCGCCGCGCGCTTTGATGTCGTCGAAGCGTTCACCGAAGTGCCACCGGTGCCCTTCGGGGTCAGTCGCTTCGTACACGCGCTCGCCGTAAAACGCGTCGCGCAGCTCCATCGTCACGTCGGCACCTTGTTCAAGCGCGTGCGCGTAGTGCGCGTCGACGTCGTGCACGTAAACCATCATGTGCACCGTCGTGTTTCCGATGGTCTGCGGGCTGTGAATGCGATGCACGTCGACGTTGGCGTGCCCGACCATCACGACGCCGCTGCCCATCCGCAGCCACGCGAGGATGTGGTCGTCGTTCTCCATGCGCGCTTCGCGCATCTCGCGCAACTGAAACACGCGTTCGAGATACTCCACCGCCGCCCGCTCGTTCTCGTACGCGAGCCGCGGGTAGATGTCGGGCAGCGTGGCCCACGCTTGGTCCTGGCTGGCGGTGTCGGAGATCGTCGACATCAGTTGCTCCTTTTGCCGCGCGAAGACCGTCGGCTCGGCCGGTTCGAGATGCTCGACCCGGTCCGGCTGAAGTTCGCGTAGCGGTTCGAAGTCGTCGCTCACATCTCTCTCCCGCTCGCGGGTCGCAGTTCGCGCAAAACTCGGCGCGCCCGGTTCAACCGGGACCGCACGGTGCCGATCGGCACGCCCAGCGCGTCTGCGATCTCGTCGTAACTCAGCTCTTCCCACACGTACAGGGTCAAAGCGTCGCGCTCCTCGTCGGGCAGTGCCGCAACGGCGGCGGCAATCCGTGGCCACAGTTCACCGGCGTCGAGCGTCGCTACCAGTTCGTCGATCTCGTCGAAAGCGTCGGTGCGCGCCGCGAGCGCCCGTGCCGTCGCGCGCATGCGGCGCGCCTCGCTGCGGCGATGCCGGGCAACAAGATTGGTAGCAATGCCGTAGAGCCACGGCCGCGCCGACGGTCGCGTGCAGTCGTACGTCGCTCGCTTTTCAAACGCAATGCGGAACGTCTCGCCCAACATCGCTTCCGCCTCGTCGACACCGACGCGCCGCACGAGGTAGCGAAACAAGATCGTGGCGTGGCGGTCGAAGAGTTCTCCGAAGCGGCGCGGGTCGGCCGTCGACGCCGAGATCACGGCCGCATCGGAGTCCATCGTCACTTCTTCGCCGCACCGGGCGCACGGTTCGCGGCTGCCTGCAATTACGACCAACTACGACGACGGTTTGTCGCCGGTGCGGTAGTCGCCGAAGGGAGCGTCCCGCTCCTGCAATGCGTTGGTGAGACCTTTCTCCTGCGCCGCGCCGATGAACTCGCGCATCGCATTGGTGTGCGTGCCCAGCGCGCACAGTTCCGTGCCGGCGCGGATGCCGGTACGCAGGCCCATGACGTCCATCTGCCGGTGGACGATGCGCTTGTTGAGTTGCAACAACTCGGGATGGATGCGGGCGATGCGGCTCGCGACTTCGATCACCCGTTCGTCGAGCTCTGCGGCGGGGTACGCCGCGTTCGCCCAGCCGAGTTCGACGGCTTCGACGCCAGAAATCGAATCGCCGGTCAACATCATCTCCATCGCTTTGCGCATCCCGAGGAACCACGGATGGAAGTGCATGTCGGGAACACCGAAACGCACCGCCGGATAACCCATCTGCGCGTCCTCGGCCATGTAGACGAGATCGCATCCGGTCGCGAGTTCGCTGCCTCCCGCGAGGCAGAAGCCGTGGATCTGCGCAATCACCGGCTTCGCGAGATCCCAAATGCTCATCCATCCTTCGGTGACATGACGCGGCCACGCGCCTTCACCGCCTGGTGTGTAGAACGGCATGTCCAAACCTTCGTTGCCACCACCGAGGTCGTAGCCCGCCGAGAACGACGGTCCCGCGCCGCGAATGATCGTCACCGCGACGGTCGGGTCCTGATCGTGCTCGCGCAACGTGTCGAGAATCGCGCCCCGCAACGTATGAATCAGGCTGTTGCGCTTTTCGGGCCGGTTCATCGTGATGCGCCGAACTTTCGGTGCGGGCTCGTCGACCAGGATCACGTCGGTGGTCATCGCTTCCTCTCCCATGCGTCTCTGATGCGCGGACGCTACCGCGCCTCCTAAAATTTGGCACTTCGTTCCAGCGTCGCGGCCGACGTGAGCAATCTGTCCGAGCGGATGAGCAATCCGTTGTCGGAAACGAGCGACCGGCGTGGGCCACTTGCGTGGTGATCGCGCGGATTCTGTCGGGGCACACACACGGTCCCGAATCCGAGAACGGAGTTCATCATGCGAATCATCAAGTACGCGGCGGCGCTTGCGGTTGCGTTCGCCAGCGTGACCGCGATTGCCCCCGCGGCGCACGCGATCACCGTCAAACCCGCCACGGTCAACTTTGGAACGGTGGCGCTCAACAAAACGAAGACGAAGACCATCAGTATCGATCTCGACCACGGCTACAGCCTGAACGCGATCCTCGGCGGCGGCGGCGCGTTCTCACAGAACCTCGGGAACTGCACCCCGACAAGCACGAAGTGCAAGGCAACGATGTTCTTCACGCCGACGAGCATCGGCGTCTACGACACCAAAATCACCGTGCGAGAATGCACACCCGGTTTGGCGTGCGAACTCGACAGCATCTCGCTGCACGGCGTCGGCGGTCTAACGCAATGCGGGATACGCGATGCGGCGAGCCTCGGTCAGGAACGGCCGAGGTTCGCCGCGTTGAGCAGGCCGCTGGCGTAACGC
The DNA here is from genome assembly GCA_963841195.1 of uncultured Actinomycetes bacterium. GTDB lineage: Bacteria > Actinomycetota > Acidimicrobiia > IMCC26256 > PALSA-610 > CAWJBX01. The sequence continues at coordinate 273,216 of CAWJBX010000017.1, forward strand.
CACGAGCCTGAGCTCCACACGGCGCATCCGCTCCAGATGTTGTTCGGGTCGTTGAGCGCGCCCGGACAGAAGTGGAGTTTGTCGGGCGCGCGCACAGCAATCTGTCCGCCGACGCAGCCCATCGAGCCCGACTCGAACGGCAGGCACGGCAACGTCGCAACCCATTCGCGATGCGGACCGGCGACGAGCGCACCCGCGTCATACGAACGAGCCTGCGCCGGCCATTGGGCGGCGAGATCGCGATACGTGTCGGGCAGGTACGCGGTCGCCGGGTTGTCGAGCCGCGGCGGCGGGAGCGCGAACACAACCATTGCGCCCTCGGCCGCGAACGCCGCGATGGCTTGCTGCGCGGCTTGCCGGTATCCGTCGACGAAGATCGTGGGATCGTTCGCCGCGCCGGCCGGCAAGCACGGTCGCGTGTTCCCGGAGAATGCGAGCACGACGTCATCGGGAATCGGGCGCGTTTGGTCGTACATGTCGAGCAGTGCGTCGCACAGCGCGGCGCCGATGAAGTTCAGGTCGTTGACGACGTAGTGCGCGTTTTCAGTTTGGAAGTGAAAGTCGGGATCGGCTTGCGTTACAAGCGAGTCGCCGTAGAGGCGCAAGTTCTTCCGGCTCGCAGCTGCCCGGCGCGGCCGCACGATGCTGCCGTACCAGTCGGCGTCGCCAAACGGGAGCACCGCGCCGCGACTGGTCAGCAACCAGTAGCCGTGTTCGTCGGGCGTCGGGACGAGGGTCTCGAATCCGCGTTTTCCGGTGTCGCGGGCGAGCTCGCCCTCGTGCACTGCGGTGCCAAACGCGTACACGCCACCCGACGCGGACACCATCCAGTAGCCCAGGCCGTCGCCGCGTCGGCGCCATGGTGCTGATCGGCGCGGCGGGTGGCGCGGCTCCGAGCGAACCGTGAAAGCGCGCGTCGCCGAATGTGAACATGCCGCCGTCGCGCGCAACAAGCCAGTAGCCGTGCCCGGTGCCGGTGCGCGCCATCGCGACGATCGGTTGGTTGATTGGCATTGCGCCCGTCGAACCGTGAAAGCGCGCGTCGCCGAACGAAAAGATGCCACCGTCCGACGCGACCAACCAGTAACCGCGCCCGTCGGGTGTCGTCGTCATCCCGACAATGGGCTTGTTGAGACGCATCGCACCGGTCGAGCCGTAGAACCGCGCGTCACCGAACGAAAAGATGCCACCGTCCGACGCGACCAACCAGTAGCCACGCCCGTCGGGCGTCGCGGCCATCCCGACGATCGGACGATTGAGTGGCAATCGAACATCGGGAAGATGCATCGCATCGCCGTACGCCCATACGCGGCCGTCGGAAGCGGCGATCCAATATCCGAGTCCGTCGGCCGATGCGGCCAAGCCGACCATCGGTGACCAATCGTTCGTGACCGGCAGTGCCGGCGCGGCGGGTGCGGCGGCCGCATGCGGGCCGGTCGTTCCACCGTTCGCACTCGGGGTGCTGAGGATCATGCTCGCGAGCGCGCCGACGACAGCCGCGCATAGGGCGCGTCGAAAGAAGGATCGAAATCGGGGCGCGAGCACGAGGGGTCAAATCGGCGCCGCGCCGGGCCTTCTGAAGGCGGTCTTGCTCCGGTTATGAAGCCCTTACGTTCTCTTCACGCGCCGTCAACCGAGGTTTCGGAGGGTGTCGCGCGCACCGTGAGCCGCAGCATTGGCCGCTTTGAACGAATCGCGCGCGAGCTTCACAAGCTGTGGAATCCGCTGCGGCTTCGTGACGAGGTACTTCAGCGACGCACCGATGTTCGGCGAACCGTCGGGATTGGCGAGACCGATGACGTCGCCGGGTGTCACACCGACAAGATCACTGATCGCGCGGATGGCCGTCCACGGCACGCCGCGCGTCTCGCACACGCGCGCGATCGCGGCGGTCTCCATGTCGATCGCGATGAATCCCTTGTCGATGAGTTCCGCAGTTTCGTCGGGCTGTATGTCGAAGTCGTCGTGCGTGACCAAACGACCGTGCAAGTGCACACCGGGAAGCGCGTGCGCGTGGAACTCCGTTCCGGTGTCCTTGTCGACGACGACCTCGGGATACAACACATCGCCAACTTGGCTCGCGCCCATCCCGCCCGCGATACCGACGACGATCACGTGTTCGACGCCGGCGGTCTCGAGCAACTGCGCGGTCGCGTCGGCGGCTCGTTGTGTTCCGATGCCGGTACGCGCGGCGACAAGTTTCGTCGTGCCGATCGCGCCCTCGTACGGCGGCTGCGCGTCCGTCTTCTTGAGGGCGAGCGCCTTCGCGAGGGGATTCATCTCCGACGGCATCGGGGCCAGCAAGCCGACAAGCGCGGGGCGGGACGGCGTGGGCGAGTCGTTCATCCCGTCATGTTGCCTCATCTCACGCGGCGCGGTCCCGTCGTCGGGCGGAACCCTCAGACGCGGGCCCGACACGACGAGCATGCACGTATGGACGCCAAGATCATTGGAACGACGATGCCAGTGCTCGAGATCGGGCTCGATCCGGGTGAGTCGGTTGTGGCCGAGGGCGGCGAGCTCTCGTGGATGACGAACACGATCGACATGCACACGAGCGCGAACAAGGCCGGCGGCGGTGGCGTGTGGAACAACCTCAAGCGCAAGGTCGCGGGCGGCACGATCTTCATGACCGAATACACCGCGACCGGCACGCGCGGCATGGTTGCCTTCGCGACGAAGGTGCCGGGGCACATCATGCCGCTGCAACTCGACGGCTCGCGCGAGTACATGGTGCAGAAGCACGGGTTCATGGCCGGTGTTCCGTCGATCAATCTCGAAGTCGGGTTCCAGCAGAAGTTCTCGGCCGGCTACTGGGGTGGCGCGGGCTTCATGTTGCAACGGCTCACCGGTACCGGCGACGCGTGGCTCGCGCTCAGCGGCGAGACCGTGCAATACGACTTGCCCGCGGGCGAAGTCATGAAGATCAACCCTGGTCACGTCGCGATGTTCGAGGGGACCGTCTCGTTCGAGATCGAACGCGTGAAGGGCATCAAGAACTTCATGTTCGGCGCGGACACGTTTTTCCTCGCCAAGCTCACCGGTCCCGGCACCGTCTACCTACAGACGATGCCGCTTCCGATCCTCGCCGCCACGCTCGCGCCGTACTTCGAGAAGGAAGGAACGTCGCAGAGTTCGTCGAGCGGCAGCAGCTTCAACATCGGCGGCGCGATCGGCGGCCTGCTCAGCGACTCTTAGTACGCCGGGTACGGCATTCCGCGGTTTGTGTCGCCGGCTGTGCTGGAATCTCCGTTCATGTTGGGACAGTTTGAGCCAATCAGCGGTTGGTACCAGTTCATCTTGGTGCTGCACATCTTGAGCGTGATCTTCGGTTTGGGCACCGTGTCGCTCAACGGCGTCTACGCCGCGCAAGCGCAGAAACGTCAGGGTCCACCCGGTCGCGCGATTACCGAAGCGAACTTCTTCGTGTCGACCATCGCGGAGTACATCATCTACACGATCCCCGTGTGGGGCATCATCCTGGTGGTCTCGAGTCACGACGCGATCAAGTTCTCGCAGACGTGGGTGTGGTTGTCGCTGCTGCTGTTCATCGTCGCGATCGGGTTGTCGCACGCGATCATGATCCCGGGCGTGAAGCGGATCATCGAACTGCAAAAGGAAATGGAGCAAAGTCCGGCGACGGCCGGCGGCCCGCCCGTGCAGGTCAGTGAACTGCAGTCGATCGGCGCCAAACTCGCGCCGACGGGGATGATCCTCGACTTGTTGCTCGTCGTGATCGTCGTCCTGATGATCACGAAACCCGGCCTCTAACTGTTTGCTGCTTCGTTCTTGCGCCAAACGGCGACCAAGACGGGCGTGGATTGGCGCAAGAACGGGGTTCGTTAGCGGGCGCCGCGCAGAAGTTGGCCGGGGCGGGCGCCCTGGTCTTCGCCGTTCTGGATGATCACGTCGCCGGACTTCACGGTCGCGAGATAACCGCGCGACCCTTGCACGAATCGGCGGCCGTTCCCGGGAAGGTCGAAGACCATGACCGGCCGTTCGAGTTGCAAGTTCTCGTAGTCGATCACGTTGACGTCGCCAACCATGCCGGGCGCGAGCACACCGCGGTCACCGAGTCCGTACATCGACGCGGTTTCCGACGTCATCTTGCGCACAACCCATTCGAGCGGCAGCCGCTCGTGGTCACGGTCACGCGTCCAGTGCGTGAGCATGAACGTGGGCGTACTCGCGTCGCACGTCGTACCGCAGTGCGCGCCGCCGTCGCCGAGCCCCCACGCGCTCGACGGGTGCAGCAACATCTCGCGCACGCAGTCGAGGTTGAAGTCGGTGAAGTTCAACAGCGGACGCAAGACGAGCGCGAGGCCCTCGTCTTCCATCAGCACGTCGTAGTACAAGTCCATCGGCGTCGTGCCGGCGGCGCGGGCCAACGCCGCGACGCTGGCGGTGCGCTTGGGTTCGTAGTCGGGCGTTGCGCCCATCGGGAACGCGCGCTCGGGATCGAGGAACTGCTGCATCGGCGCGATCGCGGCGTCGACTTCGGCGAGCAACTTCTCGCGCAACGCCGGATCGCGCATCGCCCGTGACTTCTCGGCGGGCGTCGTGCCGTGCACGGCCGCCCATGACGGGCAGTACGCGAACGGGTGGAACGTCTGCAGGCCGAGCAACAAGCTGACGGGACGGCCCGCAACCTGCGGACGCACTTGCGCACCTTCTTTCGCGGCACTTTCCGCGCACATGGCAAGCATCAAACGCCACGACTCGGGGTCGTGGTCGTTCTGCGTCAGCGCGAACGAAACCGGACGTTTGATGGCAGCCGAGAGCTTGCGCATCCACGCCATCTCGCGTTCGGGCGCCGCGAGGTCTTCGCCGAGCGCGCCCGCCGGCGCGAGTTCGAACACACCGGCGCCGAGTTCGCCGAGCGCGCGACCGATGCCGAACAACTCGTCCTCGGCTGCGAACGTGCCGGGCACCGGCTCACCGTCGATCGCCATGTGCGCGATCGTCCGGCTCGTCGAAAAGCCGAGCGCGCCCGCTTGGATGCCTTCCTTCACGATCCGCGCCATCGCTTCGATGTCGTCGGGTGTCGCCGGTTCGTTCTTCGCGCCCCGCTCCCCCATCACGTACCCGCGCACAGCACCGTGCGGAACCTGCGCGCCGACATCGAGCATCTTCGGTGCGCGCTCGACCGCGTCGAGATACTCGGGGAAGTGCTCCCAACTCCACACGATGCCTTCGGAGAGGGCAGCGCCGGGAATGTCTTCGACGCCTTCCATCAAGCCAATGAGCCAGTCGTGCTTCTCGGGCTTGGCGGGTGCGAAACCAACACCGCAGTTGCCCATCACGATGCTGGTCACGCCGTGCCAACACGTCGGCGTGAGCATCGGATCCCAGGTGACCTGCCCGTCGAAGTGCGTGTGCACGTCGACAAAGCCGGGTGTGACGACCGCGCCGTCGGCATCAATCGTGCGGCGCGCCGCGCCGTCGACGTTTCCGACTTCGGTGACGACACCGTCGGTGATCGCAACGTCGGCGGTGCGCACAGGCGCTCCCGTTCCGTCGGCGACCGTGCCACCTTTGATCACGAGATCGTGCATACCGCGCACCTTTTGTCCATGCGTCGTTGAGCCCGCCTCAGGCCGGTTCAACGACGCATCAGGCCAGGGATTGGAAGAACTCCTGGATATCTTGCACCAAGAGATCGGGCTCTTCGAGCGCGGCGAAATGTCCGCCCCGATCGAAGCGGGTGTAGCGAACGAGGTTGTACCGCGAGGCCGCGTACGCCTCGGGTATCCGGAAGATCTCCTTCGGAAACACGGCGGCCGCGGTCGGGACGGTCACGTACTCGTCGCTGGGCCCGAAGTTCTGGCCGCGCTGCGACTCGCAGTACAGCCGAATCGACGAGTTGATCGTCTTCGTCACCCAATAGACAGTCAGGTTCGTCAGTAGCGCGTCGCGCGGAACCGCGTCTTCGGGGTTGCCGTCGTTGTCGGTCCAGACCATGAACTTCTCGATGATCCAACCCGCGAGCCCGGCCGGCGAATCAGTCAGGCCGTAACCGAGCGTCTGCGGGTTTTTGCCCTGGACCTCTTGGTACGCGGCGCCTTTCGCCATGAACTCGCCCGCGGCCGCGAGATCCGCAACCTCAGCGTCGGTCAGCTCGACTGTGGAAGGGTCGCTCGGGAACGCCAGCAGCATGTTCGTATGCAGGCCGACCATGTGGTCCGCGTCGATCGCGGCAAGACGAGCGCTGATCATCGCGCCCCAGTCGCCGCCCTGCGCGCCGTACCGGTCGTAGCCGAGGCGCGCCATGAGCGTTTTCCATGCTTCGGCGACGCGCGCCGCGTCCCAGCCCGGCGCGACTGTCGGACCCGACCAGCCGTAACCGGGAAGCGACGGCGCGACGACGTGGAAGTCGGCGCGCAGCGGTTCGATGACGTCGAGGAACTCCGCGACCGAACCGGGCCACCCGTGCGTGATCACCAACGGCAACGCGTCAGGATTGTCGGAGCGCGCGTGAATGAAGTGGATCTGCTGGCCGTCGATCGTCGTCAAGAAGTGCGGCCAACGATTGAACCGGTCTTCTTGCGCGCGCCAGTCGAACTTCGTGCCCCAGTACTCGCACAAGTCTTGGAGGTACGCGAGATCGGTGCCGTAGTCCCAGCCGCTGTTCGGGATCTGGTCGGGCCAGCGCGTACGCGCCAGACGGTCGCGCAAGTCGTCGAGCACCGCGTCGGGAACCTCGACGCGAAACGGTGTGATGTCGCTGTCCGCCATGCGGCGAAGCTACTGCGCGGGTGGCGGTGGCTCCGAGGGCGGAGGCGGCGGCGGCGCAGCCTGGGTCGGCGGCGGAGGGGGCGGAGGAGGCGGCGGCGGTGCGGCCTGCGCCGGAGGAGGCGGAGGAGGCGGAGGCATCATGCCCGGCGCCGCGCCCGGAGGCGTTCCCCACGCCGGCGGCGGTCCGCTCACATAGCCCGGCCCGCCCCCCGAGGCCGCGGCCGCGGCGACTTGCTGCTTCTTCGACGCCAACCAGATGATGTCGACGATCAGCGCGGCAATACCGCAGACCAACAAGAAGACGATCGCCATGACGAGCCACAACGCCTTGCTCGTTCCGGCGCGTTCGAACGCCCAATCGGGCAAGCGCGCGATGTCGACGATCACGTAGATGCCGAGCCCGAGCACTGCCAAACCGAAAAGCACGAAGATCGCGAATCCCACGGGGCGGATTCTTGCACGTCGGTCGCTAGATTCCCAGCACGTGGACCTCGACCCGATCGCGCCGTTCCGTCTCGACGGCAAGGTCGCCGTCGTCACCGGAGCGAGCGCCGGGCTCGGCGCACGCTTTGCTCGCGTACTCGATGCCGCCGGCGCGCGCGTTGTGCTCGCGGCGCGCCGGGTCGAACGACTTGAAGCGTTGGCCGCGCAACTGCGCGACGCGCATGTCGTCGGCATCGACCTCGCCGAAGACGGCGCGCCCGAAGCGCTCGTCGCGGCGACGCTGGCGCACTACGAGCGCGTCGACATCCTCGTCAACAACGCGGGCCGCAGCGAACCGGTCCCGGCACTCGACGAGACGAACGAGCATTTCGCGGGAACACTGCGCATCAACCTCGTCGCGCCGTTCGAACTCGCACGTGAGTGTGCGCGCGCCATGATCGCAACCGACGGCGGCGCGATCGTCAACATCGCGTCGTTGTGGGGACTCGTCGGTGTGGGTCAGATTCCCGAAGCCGGCTACGCAGCATCGAAGGGCGGACTCGTCAACCTCACGCGCGAGTTGGCCGCGCAATGGGCGCGCCGCGGCGTGCGGGTCAACGCGCTCGCACCCGGATGGTTCTTCAGCGAGATGACCGAAGGGCGCATGTTCGGCGACGAACGGGCGGAGCGCTGGCTCCGTCAGCGCACACCGATGGGGCGGGGCGGCAACGAGGACGAACTCGACGGCGCACTGCTTTTCCTTGCGAGCGAGGCCAGCTCGTTCGTGACCGGACAAGTGTTATGCGTCGACGGCGGCTGGACCGCGATCTAGACCCGCCGCGTCGCAAGCGCGGCCGCATCGTTCTCGCGTACGCGGTCGTCGTCGTCGCGGTCGCGTTGAGCACGGTATACGTCAGTCATCACACGTTGCCGCACGGCAGCACGGATCTCGACGAAGTCGCGTACCAGACGCAGGCCAACACGATTCGCACCGGGCACTTCAGCCTGGCGCGCGCAACGTTCGATCCCACGTTCCGGCCCTTCTTGTCGGGTGTGCACGGATCGCACGTCGTCTTCAAGTACCAGCCGGTGTGGCCGGCGCTGCTCGCCACTTCCGACGCAATCTTCGGTTCGAGCTTGGCGCTACGCATTCTGATTGCGATCGGTGTTGTGTTGAGCGTCGCGTGGTTCGCGTGGGAGCTGTTCCACGCGGCGCGTGTCGCATTTGTCGCGGCGGTGTTGGTCGCGTGCTCACCGTTCCTCTGGGTGCAATCCGCAACTGTGCTCGGCTACGCGTTGTCGTTCATCCTTGCCATGTCGGCGAACGCGGCATTGCTGCGCGCGCTGCGAACGCGCTCGGTTCTCACCGGCATTGGCGCGGGCGCGTTCCTCGGGCTCGGCGTGTTGCACCGGCCGTTCGATGCGTTGATCGCTTCGATTGCGGTCGGCGCGTATGTTGCGTGGAATGCGGCCCGCGAGCACGGGCTGTCTCGTTTGGCCGCGGCGGTCGCGGCCGGCGGCGCGCCGTTCGCGCTCGTGTTCTTCGCGTACAACCGCGCGCTCATGGGCTCGTTCACGGCAATGACCTATTCGGCGACGGGCCAACTCGACCGCTTCGGGTTCGGGCATCGCGCCAGCTTCGTCGTCGACAACGGGCAGCCCTTCCAGGGCGTGAATTACAACCTCGCGAAAGCGTTCTCCACGACCGGCCACGTACTCGCGTTGCTTCCTCGCTTCGTGGGCGCGGCGCCCGTCGTCGCGATCGGCATCGGGATCGCGGTCTGGCTGGGCCGGCGCGATGCCCGCGTCTGGCTCTTGGTCGCGACCGCGCTCACGTTGATCGTCGGCTATTTCTTCTGGTGGGGTGTCGCCAACGCCGAGTTCTTTCGCCTCGACATCGCACTCGGCCCGTTCTACCAATTCGGACTGCTGGCCCCACTCACAATCCTCGGTGCATGGGGACTCTGTCGCGTGTCGTCGCGCCCGTTCATTGGCGTCCTCGTTGCGGCATCGCTTGTTTGGTTGTTGCTCGCGCCGATTCTCGTCTTGCACAAGACGATCGGCGACGGCCGGCTGCGGACGAAAGAACTGAGCGTGCTCTCGGCGCCGACGCCGGCAGTGGTGTTCGAGTCGCCGAGCTTCCCGCTCGACCCGTATGTGTCGTACGCCAACCCGGGCGCGTTACGGGGCCCGCGCGTCGTCGCCCTTGATCTCGGCGAACGCGACCTCGACGTGCTCGACCGTTTTCCGTCGCGACCGGCGTACGCGGCGCGTCTCGTGCACGCGTGGAACCAGCCGTTCGACACCTTGCACTTGACGCGCACACCGATGACGCGTGCCTCGACGTCGTCGGCATTCGTCGTCTCGCTCACCGCACCGATACCCCAGGGCCGCGCCGGGAGCGCGTACGTGCAGGTCGACACGGGCACACGAGTGTTCGAGACCGCCGATCGCACCGGCACCATCAGCGGATCGTGGCGCGTGCCGGTGAAGAACCGGCCGCCCGGACCGATCGAGCTCACGGTCGGCGTGAGCCTCGGACCGCAGTCGTGGTACGAGTGCCGGTTCGCGGGCCGGGTGCTCGCGAACGGAACCGTCGAGCTGCTGACGCCGTGCGTCGGGTGGCACCACTACGTGTTTCCCGACGGGAAAAGCGCAACTGCGAACGAAGACGTCAGCAGCGTGTTACCGATTCGGCTCACCGGCGCGTGACCCCGGTGCGCGAGGATGGTCGGGCGCGAGCGTGGCGGAATTGGCAGACGCGCCGGGTTTAGGTCCCGGTCTCGAAAGAGGTGGGAGTTCGAGTCTCCCCGCTCGCACAGCATCGGCGCTGCTCACGTCCACTGCCGAGCCCGCGTGCACCTTCGATCGCCCACACCCTCGAAACATAGGGCGCCGCGAACTTCAACAGCCGATCGCGTTGATGACGATCTGCGCGGACGCGCAACTCCTCGAGCAGTTCCTCATCGTCGCTGACCACCGCGGCGAGGTGCGAGCCCTTGTGCGGATCGATTCCGATCGTGAACACCACCGACCTCCTGACAACAACCGATAGGTGACGCCGCGGCGGGCAAACCTGAAGAGCGTCGAATGCCCGATCCTGTTGCGAGCCACACCGCAGCCGAGCACCGCCAGGCTGTCAGTTCGTTCAAAAGCCAACCCAAAAAGCAGGCGGCAGGGCATTCTCGAGACCACCCACCGGCACCCGAAACCGTACGAGCACACACAATCGCGCTCGCACCGACATCATCATTCAGGGCAATCTGTGCGGCGTGCGGCTCTTGAGGTTGATACCCGTTGCTCGGAAGCCGTGAGGACGGAGTCGGAGGCGGTCGTGATCGAATACGTTCAGCATCACGGCAGGTTCGTGGCGTATCGACTTCGAGGAGCGGGTCCGCCCGACTTGGTTTACCTGGCGGGAATGGTCGCGTCGATCGATGCGATAGATGACGAGCCGCACGTCGCGCGATGGCATCGACGTCTGGCTTCGATGGGTCGGTTGATCGAGTTCGACCCTCCGGGCTTGGGCCTCTCCGACGCGGTCGTCGGCGAACTCACACTCGAGCGAATCGCAGAAGCTACGTGCGCGGTGCTCGATGCAGTTGGGATCGAACGCGCGTCGGTGATCGCGGCGAACGGGGCGGGCGCGTATGCCGTGGTGCTCGCGGCGACAGCCACCGATCGCGTGAGGTCACTTGTTCTCGTCAATACCGCAGCGCGGGTGATCGAGGCTGACGACTACCCGATTGGTGTTCCGCGCAGCATGGCGGATCGGTTCGTGGATGACAGAAGCGCGCCAGGAATTGATTGGTCGGTGCGATCTGCGGACGGCTTTGCCTTGATGAACCCAAGCCTGAAGGACGACGCGTTGTTCCGCACATGGGCTGAGCTGGCAGTCCGTCGGTGCGCAACCCCCGCCGTAATCGGTGAGTTTGACCGGCTGCTGGCATATGCCGATGTGCGTTCGCTCCTGCCGGAGATTCGTGTCCCGACACTCGTGCTGGCACGGGCCAACGACGCGTTCCTCAGTGCCGCGCACGGGCGATACCTCGCTGAAAACATACGCGACGCCCTTTTCGTCGAGGTGCCGGGTAGTGACTATGCACCCTTTGCCGGTGACGTCGACGCGCTCGGCGATCACATCGAAGAGTTCCTCACCGGGCGACGCGGATCGGGCGGCGATCGAGTGTTAACGACCTTGTTGTTCACCGATATCGTCGCGTCGACAGACACTGCCGCCTCGGTCGGTGATCGCGCGTGGCGCGCGTTGCTCGACAATCACGACACAGCCGTGCGCGGCGTGATCAACCGCTTCGGCGGAACAGAGGTGAGTACCACGGGCGATGGCTTCCTCGCAACGTTCGCCAGTCCAACAGAGGCGGTCCGTGCCGGACACGAGATCGTCAGCGCTGCGGCGTACGCGAAGGTCTCAGTGCGGGTCGGCGTACACAGCGGCGAGTGCGAACGCCGCGGCGACGATCTCGCTGGCATAACCGTCCACATCGCCGCCCGTGTTGCCAGCCACGCCGGTCCTGGCGAGGTACTGATCTCGCGGACAGTCCGCGACCTACTTGCCGGATCTGAGCTGCATTTCGTCGACCGCGGCGAGTACCGACTCAAAGGCGTCCCAGACCGATGGCAACTCTTCGCTGTCGATCCCTAAACCATCAACAATGCGCGCCCGAGCTGTCGCTCTGACCCGCATGAGCGAGCGAACTCGATGTCACCAGTTATTCACCAGCTTGAGAACGCGTCACCGAAGTGCCGTTCAACGACGATCGACAACGCGTCACCGAGCCGGCGTTAGGGGACGCTCGTATCCGTGTTCTGTGTGCTACGTACGCGCGGAATAGTGCTTCGGTCGAGGCGATCGCGTGCAAATCGGAGAAGAAGGAATCAGAGTCGTGTACCCGCATCAAAGGCCAGCGAAGGAGCCGAACACGCTGACTCCGAGCGATGAGCTCGACACGAAATCTGCGCTTGGTCCGTACACCAATCCGACTACAACGGCGTTGTCCGACGTTTTTCCAGCGCCGACACGCACTGTGACGCCGGCGCTCGGACTCTTGTACCAGGCGAAGCTAGAGGGGCTGCCATTCATGAATGCGCCCGCGCCGGCTGTCGGACTACCGTCCGGCGCGATGTCACTCGGCAAGACGCCGCCGAGGTGTCTGACCGCGTAGTCAAGCAAGTTGTTGACGACGGTCTGCGTCGTCTGCGTTGGGTCGTGAAGTGCTCCGTTCAGGGGAGACAGTCGGAAGAGGTAAGCGCCCTCGCTGCCGTCTTTGGCCGAATAGCCAAACATGATGCCGGCGAGCGTCGCCCGAGCTCCCTGGTTGCGGCCTCCGGTCCATTGCACAGTCGGCGCTGCTTTGAGCACCCAGTTGTTCGGCACGCATACCCCGATCTCCATGTCAGGTTCGGTCCGTCCGATCAGGTTGGGGATGCCCGTGAGTGTCTGTACGGGCGACGCGTACGCAAGATGACCGCCGATGTAGATCTCGACGCGGTATTGGCCGTTGGGCACACATTGCGCCGGGATCGACGAAAGGAGGTTGCTGTTGTGGACGTATACGTCGTTGCTCGCGTCGAACCCGAACGGACTCTTCGTGGAAGCGCCGAAATCGGTCGCCTCCGCGATCGCGTTCCAGGCGCCAGACGAGGAACCCTGACCTGGCGCCGAACGCGTGTACCAAACAAGCGAGATCGGCTCTCTTCGCAGGTCGTTCGTCACGGGGTCCCAACCTGTTTCCGGCACGTTGACGTCCAAGGCCGTCGGAGTGACGTACAAGCCGGCGCGGGACGGATCGATCGAGAGCGTTGCTCCGGTATCACTCGGCTCAACATTCTTTCCGTCTGCGAGCGAGCCCGCGACCCGCTCTTTCATTTGGATTACTTGACCGACAAGGCTCGGGCGGGAGCTCGCAAAGGCCGAGCCCGCGAGGTTGTCAAGGTCAGTCATGCCGCTTGCAAACCACGCGGTTTGCTGTCCGTGGTCGCCTCCGAGCGAGAGGATCTGTTGCACCGCCGTCTGGTACGCCTCGATTGCCTTCGTCTCGTCGCCGTCGGCAAGAAGCGCGAGCCCGACGTTCATCCGCGGGATCGGGTCGGCGGGGTCGGCTGACACTGCGAGGCGGTCAAAATGCAACGCGTCGCTCGGCACCGAACCCGAGGGTTTGTTGAGCCATTGCCGATAGATATCAAAGCCGAGGGAAGTGGCCAGCGCTGGATCGCGCACACCCAATGCGTACGCTTTGCGCTCGTCGCGAATGGCACGGTCGAGCATCTCGGGCGCTGTGTTGCTCGCCAAGCCGTTTCCCGGTTCCAGGGAGCCGGCGGAGAACTCGGCGTCTCCGCGTAGCCAATACGCCTGGCCGAAGTTGGGGCTCGAGCGCGATTGCCTTCGTGTACAGATCGATCGCGGGCACATAGTCGGCAGGTTGCACCGCTATCGCGTCGGCGTGTTCACCTTGAACGAAATCATCTATGGCCTGTGGTGAAGCCGCCCGCGGCGCATGAGCCGCGAGCCATGATGCTGATGTCAGACCTATGAGCAACAAGACGACGCCGAGCGCAGCAAATCCGATGCGGCTCGCGCCGGACAGGCTGAGCGCATACCCGAAGAGGAACAACACGATTGCAAAGACCGTGAGCACCACCGTGTAGGACCCAACCTTCTTCGACCAGGACGAGCTCGCCTGCGTCTGTGCGTCAGATTCGAGCGCGTTCCGCCGTGGATTGCAGCGTTCGGACCGTGAAGAAGCGATTGGGAAACGACGGGTCAAGGATTGGGCCGGTCGGACTGTTCGCACCGAGATCCTCCGGGACCGCACGCGTTGTTTGATCGGCGAGCGCCTGCCATGCAATCCGGAGGTCGTTCCAGTCGTAGTTGGAGGTTCCACCACTCTGCCAGAAGGCCTGGGTCACGCGATGCAGGTCGGCCTCGCTCTGAACGTACGCGAAGTAATCGGACCGTGCCTGCTGGTGTTCACTTTCGAGGTCGCGACTCGCGGCCAGGCCGAGCTGACCCGCCTGGCCGGAGGTCCGGCCAGCGTTCGTAGAAGCGCGGTTCGCCAGATAGCCGACAGTCGCGACGGACAGCGTCGTGAACACGATGATGATGGTCAGCAACCGCGCGGACGGTCGCGGGTCCGGCAACGCGGCGCTTTCGGTCTCATCGGGCGGCGAATTCGATCCAGTCGGACCGTCAGAAAGAAGCGACGTTTTGCGGGCATCGTCGCGACCGCGATGCTGCGGCGGTTCGACCGGGGGGCCGGCGGCGTCGATGTGATCAGTCATCGACCGTGCTTTTCATGTGATGCCGGCAATCGCAAGTACGACGACGCCCGCCAACGCGAGCAACAGGCTCGGGATCAACGCGTGCAGCCGTCGATGGCGCCATCCCAGGTTTGCCACAGTCAAGAAGAACATCGCGCCAACGAATAACGCGGTTGCCAGCGCCGTCTGTTGCGCCTTCGTTCGAGCCGCAGACGCACGACCATCCAGCTCCCGTGAGTGTTGGTCGCCCAGCGTCTGCAAAGTCGCACTCTCGCCGACGGCCACTGCCTCTTGGGCGCCGCGGTCAAACGTGACGGTCCCGTCAGAGTTCAATGCGCCGGCGTAGTGGAGGTAACTATTCGCGAAGACACGCGCCTGCGCGCCTTCGACTTGCGCTTGCGCCTCGAGATCGTTCGCGCCTGCGGTATTGCCGGCACTTCGCTGTTGGTTCGCGAGGTCAATGAGCTGCGTCTCGGCGAAGGTGTGTTCCTGCTGCAACACTGCGACCTGCTGGCCGAAGGCGATGCTTCCGTCTGCGACGATGTACTTACCTTGGTACACCGCGGCATCTCGCAAAGCTTGGCCATCGAGTCCGGATGCAGTTCCGAACGAAGTCGACGAACTCCAGGCAAGCAAGGCACTCGCGGATCGCGAAACCGGCGATCAACACAACAACAGCCCGATGCCACGGCTCGAGAGCCGCCCGTTCCAGACGAGGCGGGGGCGCCGGCGTCGGATCTGCGCGATAGCGGCGCAGCTCGACGACGAAAAGCATCACGCCGTAAGCAGTCAGTGCAACACAAAACAGAAACAGCACGAGGAAGACCACCGGGAGCGCGAACGTAGGCTGAGGCGGCCTCAATGTCTAGAAGGACTGATGGCGCTCGCACGACGTCGGCTCGATGACGTGTGCCGGCAGCATCGCGCGAAGAACGCGTGATGAGCTCAAGTAGTGACAGTTTCGGTTGGGACACCCGCCATTACATGAGACTGGAGTGTTGATTTGGGTTCGGTCGTAGTGACGTGGGGTGGGGCGTGTCCGGTCCGTGCGCGCCAGCTCGAGCTGCATCATCACTTGGAACGCGTCGCCGCACGTGTCGCAACCCTGTTTCGCGGAGCCATCACCGATCCTCGAATTCGAACGGGCGATCAGCGGCCGCGTCCTTGTCGACGCCAGGCTCTTCGATGCTCCACCCGACAGCCAGCACCTTGTACCGCTCGGCAACTCGCCGACTTCGGCCGCGGAGATTGCGATCCGCTTGTCAGGGAGTCGACCGCCACTACCGGTCCCCGAACTCTACGAGCTTGTCGACGCGAGCGTGTTTCTGCGAGGAATCGATTTCCCGCTCTGCAATCCGCTCTACCCGACCGAGAATCGGATCAGTTTCGTCTTCGCGACACTCAATGGTTGCCACGAGCTCAGTGATCGCGTCGTCGCGGTTCATGATCGCGCGGTTTGCGAGACGATCGGAGATGACGTCATGCGCGGCGCCGACTGGTTCCTTACCAGGCCGTCGATCCATCTTCGTAAGTTCGGTGAGAGGTGGATCGATCTGTTCCTGGGTACTGTCAAGTGCTGCGTCATGCCCGATCTGCGGTGGTGGCATTACGAATACGAACCGGGTTACACGGAGCTGAGCCGAAACCTCGCGCAACAGCGGCGCGATACTTTCCGAGGCGACGAGACACTCGCGGCGGAGGCCGCGTTTGTCGCGGTGCAAAACGCATTGCACGCTGAGCTCGTAAGTTGGGGCGCACTCGGATCTGACTGACTGGTCGACGTCGCGCGATCGGATTTCGCAACCATCGAATCCATCTGGCCCGACCCTCGAACGAACGACGGTCACATCGGTATACGTGAACTTGACGACGCCAAGCCGATGAGTACGAGACCGCAGCCCATCGACGATGCTCGATCGTTCGAAGCACCCCAAACGAGAATGCGATCGTGCTTCGCGTCCGTCACATCACGTCCGCACTCGGCGCGGCACTGCCTGGCGCGGGCCTTCTTTCGATCAGGAGGAGGAGGTGCCGGTTATCTGCTCGCCCAGTATGTCGACGGCGGCGCAGTACTTCTGCGTGGAGCACGACACTCCGCTGAAGGCTGAGCCGTCGCCTGTGCTGCCGCAGTGTTCGGCGTTGGTGCACGGTGTGTGTTCGGCGATGACCCAGTCGGACTGGGGTCCGGTGGGCGTGCTCGAGACGAGGGTGTCGCCACCGGCGTCGACTGCCACGCACCGGCTCAAGCTCGGGCATGACACGCTTTCGAGCGCGACGTTCTCGAGACCGGCGGTGAAGCCGGTCCAGATGGCGCTGAGCGGGTTGGTCGAGTGCAGGATCCCGCCATCGGCGTCGACGGCGACACATAAGGTTGATGCCGACACGACACATGAGACGCTGTAGATCGGACGGCTGCCGCCTTCGATGTTCGTTCCGTTCCAAGCCGACATCGGGCCCGTAGGTTTGCTTGTCGCCCAGGCGTCTCCGATCTGACCGACGACCGCGCACAGGGTCGCGGTTGGACACGAGACTCCGTACAGCGCTGACGTCATGGACGCGGTGCTGGACCAGCTTGAGCCACCGCCGCTCGGGTTTGTCGAGTGCCAGATCTTGCCGGCGCTCGTGTCGGTTGCGAGACACAGCGTTGTGGGTGTCACCGTGCAGGACACGGCCGAGAGCTCCTTTCCGCCGTCGATGGACGCGCGGGACCACGCGCTCGATCCTCCGGTGGGGTTCGTGGACCACACGACGTAGCCCGCGGTGTCGACGGCGACACAGAGCGATGTTTTCGGGCAGGAGATCCCGGAGAGCCAGTGGCCGCTATCGATCACGGTCGGTGTCGACGTCCCCGAGATGCTGGCGCTACCGGTTTGGTCGACGGCTACGCACAACGCGGTTGGGGTTGCGGTGCAAGAAACCGCGTTGAGCTGGTTGTAGCCATCGATCTGCGTCGGGCTCGTCCATGCACTCGTGCCGTTCGTGGGGTTGGTGGAACGCAGGACGTTCCCCGCGTTGTCCACGGCGAAACAGAAGGTGGTCGACATGCAGCGAACTCCGGTGAGCGAGCGTCCAGGATCGATCTGAGCGCCCGGGGACCATGTCTGAGCGAGCGGGTTTGTGCTCCAGTAGAGGTTGCCGGTGCCGTCGACCGCTAAGCACAAGGTCGATGGGTTTCCGGTGCACACGACCGCGTTGGTGGCCCCGACCGATTTCACCGCCCATGAGGTGCTGAGCGGGGATCCCGACGACCACACCACACCGTCGCCGACGGCTACGCAGAGGTTCGTCTGCGGACACGACACCGAGGCGATGATGATGTCCTGGTTTTGCGTGGTCTCGGGTGTCCATATCGAGCTGCCGGTCGGATTCGACGAACTGAGGATGTATCCGTACTCGCCGACCGCGACGCACATCGTCGTCGACGCGCACGACACGGCGTCGAGCGCGTCGTTGAACTCGCCGACGTAGTGCACGCTCCATTGACTCGCGTTCGCGGTCGGGTTCGTCGACGTGATCGCGTTCCCGGAGTTGTCGACGGCGACGCATAGCACCGACGGGTTCGCGGTGCACGAGATCCCATTGATCGATGTCGTCCCGTCGACGAGCACGCGGGCCGACCAGACACCACCCGCCGGATTCGTCGAAACGTAAAGGCCTCCGAGCGCGTCGACAGCCACACACAACGACGAGCTTGTGCACGACATCGCGTTGAGCGCCGCCGAGCTGGCGAGCTGCGTTCGCTCCCACGTCCCGCCACTCGGACTCGTTGATGTCAGTACCCCGCCGCGTGAATCCCACGCGAGACACAAACTCGTCGAGAGGCAGCCGACACCCTTGAGCGCGATCGAATGCTGGAACGGCGCCGTCTGCACAGCCGGGACCGGTTGCGTCCAGGTGAACGGATCCAAGGGCGTACACGCCGCGAACAGCACCACCATCACCGCACCCGCCGCTAACACTCGCAAGGCCCTGCCCATCGCGAACACCCCCGGAAGCTGCCGTTCCCTGAAATTCTGAACGTAATGAGGACCAGATCCGATGGCAACCCGAACGCGTCATCGCATCGTTGCGTTACGCATCGCCTTACCGCGTCAACCGGACCTTGATCGCGTTGCGTTGTGCATCACGACGCGCAAAAAGAAAAGCGCCTCACGTTCCCCGCTGATCCCCACGGCGACGAGCACGCCGGCGCAACGCCAACCGCGCGTCGATCGCCTTCATCACGCGGTTGACAAGCCTGACCCTCAAACTGAGGTAACCGCGGCCGAATCGCCTTCCGCGACCGCGACGGAGCGGAACGACCTCCGGGAGGCGACGACGTCTTCGTCACCGCTCAGTCGCTTCTATGCGGAACGTTCTCGGCGGAACGCCCTTCAGCTGTCAAGCCACCTGCAGATTGGACCCGACCGAAGTATCAACCCTCTCGGGATATGTCTCCTGAAGGCTGCCGTCCCCGAAGTGCTGTTCTGCGACGTTTACGAACGGCTGCTGATTCGGCGTTCTGACGGTCGGACTCGAAGTCGCCGGCACACAATCCATGGTCGATGCATCGATGCGCGTGCACACGGCACGCGCCAACAGGTGAAAGTGCCGGAAAACGCGGAGTCGCGAAAGACTTCGCGCCCGTCACACGTTGCGACCGTTAAGAAAATTCGTTCGCGTCCCGATGCGTTGTTCTGCGAGCCGGGCGGCGACCTGTATCCGCCGTGACGGTTCCGTGATTGTGGGGCGACCGCTCGTTCTCGCCAAGACCTGCGTTGGCTGGTCGCCCCACAATCGCCTTCGCGTGCGCATGATGCGAATTCGCAGGCCGCGTCGATCATCGCCATCTTGATCGCCATCGCGATCCGACGCCCGGACCAGCGACAACGAGGCTCAGATCAACGTCGCGGGATCAGTTTCCCGGACCCGTGCGCGTGTGCTGAGATCGAGACGCGTGATCGACGAGTTCGCCAAGGACTATCTGCACAGCGACCTTCGCGACGCGCGCGCAACGATCGTCGCGAAGCTCGACGGGCTCAGCGAGTACGACGTTCGCCGTCCGTTGACGCCAACGGGAACCAATCTGCTCGGCTTGGTCAAACACTTGACGATCACCGAGGCGTGGTACTTCGGCGAGGTCTTCGGGCGGCCGTTCCCCGAGTCGTTGCCGTGGCGTGACGACGAAACCGACGAACGCAACGACGATGCAAAGCTCGCGGCCCTGTTCGAATACAAGTTGCGGCTCGCGGACATGTGGGCGACGGAACACGAGTCACGCCGCGAGATCGTCGATCGCTACGGGCGCATGTGCGCGCACGCCGACGCGACGATCGCCGCGCTCGATATCGACGCGCCCGGTCACGTGGCATGGTGGCCCCGACCCCACGTCACGCTCTTCAACATCATGGTGCACGTGCTGACCGAGACCAATCGTCACGCCGGCCATGCCGACATCCTGCGCGAGCAACTCGACGGTGCGGTGGAAACGACCGCGGCGTTGCTCGGACCCGACCGCGCGTTCTGGGACAACCACTACGCCGACGTCGAACGAGCCGCGCAAGCCGCCGCCCGTGCGCCGAACTGATGGCCGGCAAACGCGCCGAAACGCTCCTCGAGATGATGCTCTTCATCGAGATGTACACCTTGCAGCGCGCGTGGACCGACCTCACCGACGACGAGTTGCTGTGGGAGCCAACCGAAGGCGCGTGGACCGTTCACCCCGCCGCCGAGCACCGCACCGCCCAGCCGTTCGTCAACGGTGAGTTGGCCGCCGACTTCGAGTTCGTGGCGGTCGAACCGCTCACCACGATCGCCTGGTTGTTCTGGCACGCCGGCTCGCAACCGGGACGCGCCGCCGAACTCGATTTCTTGGGCGGTTCTCACACGGCGGCGAGCGGCTGGACGTCGCCCTACCTCGTCGCACATCCGATGTTCACGACCGCTGACGCTGCCGTCGCGTCGATGCAGACCGGTTGGCGCGCGCTCGACAACGCGCTGCGATCAGCGCGCGACGAGCAGCTCGAACACCCGACGCGCTTCTGGGGCTACGGCGAACCGGGACCGCTGGGCACAGGCGCGCAGGTCGTCGCGTCGATCCTCAACGAGGTCAGCCACCACGGCACGCAGATCTGCGTGCTGCGTGATCTTTACCGCCTGCGCGCGTAGCGCTTAGCCGGCGATGCCTTGGCCGAGCACCTTCGCACCGATGATCGCGAGGATGACAGCCATGATTGCGGCGTTGTTGTGCGCGAGCCACGTCTTCAGGTTGTCGAGGATCGGCGCGGCGCGCTTGCCCATCGTGAAGTAGACGACAACAGGGGCCGCGACGCCGATCGTCGCGATCAGCGTGTAGACGGCGAACGCGATGACTTGGTCAGCGCCCGAAAGGTTCGTCGCTGCGATCGATGTCGCCGCCGCCAGCGTGAGCAGGAGGTTCTTCGGGTTCACCGCCGAGAGCGCCACGCCCAGCCCCGCCGCTTTCACCGGCGTGAAGTGGTCGACCGCGCTCATCCACTTTGGCATCGTCTCTTCTTGGCCGGGCTTCGGACGCTTGCGCCATTGGCGAACCGCAAGGAGCAAGAACAACGCGCCGATGATGATCTGAGTGGTGTTCGCCCCCGTCGACGGCGAGCCGTTGTCGCTCGCGCCGGCCGCGCCCGCGACCGTGAGGCCAATCGCGCCGACGATCGCGAGGCCGGCGATCCAACCAACGATGAACGCCAGGCTGTTGGTGCGAGCGCGGGGCGTGACCAGCATCAGCACGACACCGATGATCGGAATGGGGCTGATCGCAGCCGCGATCGCTAACGGGAGAACTTGACCTATTGCTTGTCTCACAGTGCCGCTGATCCTTGCACATCAAGGTCGACCACGACGTCCTCACCGAGACACTCGCCATCCGTGCGAGCAACCGCCGCTTCGCATGCGAGGTGATGACGAGCACGCGGTGGGCGTTGGTCAGCGATGCGAGCGTCGCGTTCAACGTCCGCGGACTGGGCCCCGATGTCATCGAAGTGCCGAACGGCGCCGGTCTGATCTGGAGTGATCATCCGCTGACCCGCGCCTGGCCCGAGCGGGTGCAAGAGTTCGCGCGGCTTGTCTCCTACGACATGCTGGGCTCCGGCCATTCCGACTCGCTTCCGGCCGGACGCGTGCCCACCGTCGACGAGAAGATCGCGGAAGCGCGTGGGCCGCACTGCTCGGCGACTACCACGATCGCAGCGCCGAGGCCGTACAACGATTCAGCGGACGGCGGATCAACACAACCGGCGACGGATGTCTTGCAACGTTCGCAAGCGCGGCCGCCGCGCTTCGCTGCGCGATCGCGCTCGCCCGGGCTGCACGCGAGCTCGGGATCGAGAGTCGCACCAGCGTCCATGTCGGTGACGTCGAACCGCTCGGCGACGACATCGCCGGCCTCTCCGTGCACATCACGTCGCGACTGCTCGATCATGCGAACCCGGGCGATGTGGTCGTGAGCGAAGCCGCCGCCCACGCCGCAATCGGTGCGGGGATGCCGACCACCGCCATCGGTGTCCGGCAACTGCGCGGGATCCCCGGCGAGTGGCGGCTCTCAGCACTCGACCTCGAAGCGTGAACGCAGATACGGTCCGACCATGAGCGAAGCCGCCATGGTCAAAGCCGTCCAAGCCGCACTCGACGACCGCGGCATCGCCGACACGATTGTCGAAGTCGGGCAATTCGAGCCACGCGGAATGATGGGCGCAGTCTTCGCGGGCGGCTTGATCGGCGGCGAAGTCGGCGGCGCGTTCGGGCAAGCCGGCGACGCAGTCGGCACGGCAACCGGATTCCTCGCGGGTCGCGAAGCCAATGCCGAGTCGCGCGGTATGCCCAAGGAAATGTTCGTCGCCGCGTCGGAGACGACGATCTACGGGTTCAAGATGCGCACGCGTCGCACGGAGCCCGAGGATCTCGTGTTCCAAGTTCCGCGTGCCGGGCTCGAGGTGAAGGTGCACGCACGCGTCAACGTGCGCGTGCTCGAACTGGTCGACGCGAACACCGGCTCGAAAATCGAACTCGAGGGCAACCGGATCCCGGTCACCCACTCGCACGATCTCATCAAGTACATCGCCGGCGGCGACGCCATCGCCGCCGCCGACGCGGACCCCGACAACAGTTGAAGCGAGCGGCTGCAGTTGTCGGCGCACTGCTCGCGCTGAGCGCGTGCAGTTCGACTTCAAAGCCGGCGAAATCAACCAGTACTGCGCGCGTCTTACTGGTCGGCACGTTTCACGGACACCAAGGCCAGTACGCAACGATCCAAAGCGCGGTCGACGCCGGTCACCCCGGCGACTGGATCCTCGTGGCGCCCGGCGACTATCACGAGTCCAACGACACCTCGCACCCGGGTGCCGAGAGCGAGGATGCGGGTGTGCTCATCAGTACGCCCGGCATCACCGTGCGCGGCATGGATCGCGGGTCTGTCGTCGTCGACGGAACCAAGGCCGGTGCTTCGTCGTGCAGCGCGCAACCTGGCGATCAGAACCTCGGCGCGACCGGAACGAGCGGTAAGCCGGCGGGCCGGAACGGCATCGTCGTCTGGAAAGCCGACCACGTGAGCATCGAGAACCTCACTGCGTGCAACTTCCTCAGCGGCAGCAACGGCGACGGAAACGAAATCTGGTGGAACGGCGGCGACGACTCAGGTCGGATCGGACTTCACGGTTACACCGGTCGTTATCTCACTGCGACGTCGACGTACTACGCCAACGAAGACACCGCGGCTGCGTACGGCATCTTCTCGTCGAACGCTCAAGGCAACAACGCGGTGTGGGACCAGCTCTACGCCAGCAACTTCAACGACTCGGGCATGTACGTCGGCGCCTGTTTGCAGGTGTGCGACGTCACGATCAGCAACGCACATATGCAGTACAACGCGCTCGGGTACTCGGGCACGAACTCTGGCGGCCGCATCATCATCCGCGACTCAGAGTTCGACCACAACCAAGACGGCCTCGACACGAACACACAAATCGCCGGGGACCCACCCGCACCCCAAGACGGTGCGTGCCCGCCGGGAGTGTCAAACGCAATTACGAAGACGAACTCGTGCTGGGTGTTCGTGCACAACAATGTCCATGACAACAACAACGCGAACGTTCCGCAGGCCGGCAGTGCGAGCGCGGGCCCGACGGGCACCGGCATGACCATTTCCGGCGGCCGCAACGACACCGTCATGGACAACACGTTCTCGGACAACGGCGCCTGGGGCGTGCTGTTCGTGCCGTATCCCGACAGCGGCAAGCCTGATCCCGGAGAGACATGCGCGGGCAAAGGCGGCGTCGAGACGAGCGGCTTCGGGTGCGTTTTCGAAGCATCCGGCGATGCACTGCTCGAAAATACGTTCACGCACAACGGCTACTTCGGGAATCAGTCGAACGGCGACTTCGGGCAGATCATCGTGAACGCCGGCAAGCCACAGAACTGCTTCCGGGGCAACACTGCGCCCAACGGGAGCACGCCTGCGAACCTTGAGCAGGCGCAGCCAGTGTGCGGTCCTCTCACGAAGACCGCAAACACCGGCGGCGCGCTGCTCGATCAAGTGCTATGCGACACCGGTTTCGGAACGTGTCCGGCCGGCGCGAGCTATCCCAAGCCCACCAAGGTCGTGATGCAACCGCTACCGACGAACCTGCCGTCGATGCCGAATCCGTGCGACGGTGTGCCCGCGAACGCGTGGTGTTCGAACGGCAAGCCCGTCTGACTAGGCCGATAACGCACTCGCGGTCGCTTCCATCTTGGCGCGACCAGTGGGCGTCAACGCCTCGACAACCTCGAGGAACTTCGGGTGCTCGAGACCGGAAACGAGGAACGTCCACCGGTACGAGCGACGCTGCGCGACACGGATCTCTTCCCGCTCGTCGTCGGTGAACGAACGTTCCGTCGTTTTCTCGAGCGCGTCGATGTCGCACTCCATCTGCTGCGCGAGCAAGCCGTCGATCGCGCCGCCTAGCTCGAGCAGTTCGTCGATCGCCCGTTCGCGCTCGGCAGTCGTTGCTTCCCACGCGACCTCTTGAATCATCAGCGAGTCGAGCTTGGCGTGCCGGGATTCGTCGATCCAGTGGAACTTCAACAAGTCACGGAACAACGGGTCGAGATCGTCGTTGTCGCGCACGTGCTCGACGTAGTGCAACTGCACGAACCACTCGATCAGGCTCGTGAGCAAGAGCGGCGTCAGGGCCGACATGCCGAGGACTGTCTGCGCGACCGCTTCCCTCCCGCCGACGAGTTCACACGGCGTACCGAAGCCGGCGGCGAAGTTGTCGCACGCACGCCGCATCATCTCCTGATGCTTCACCTCTTCTTCGGCGAAACGGAGCAGCGACCACAAGCGCGTCTCGTCGCCGTACACATCGCGTGACGCGTTGGTGAGCACCATCGGAACGATGTACTCCTCGACGAACGCAAAGAGGTGGCAGTAGCTGTTCCCGCGGATCTGGTTGAGCGCGCGTTTCTCGTCGGCGTCGAGGCACGTGATGCTGTCGACGCCAGCAATGCGTTCGGGCAGGAACCGGCGCGTGAAGTCGAACGTGCGGCCCTGGAAGACGTCGTCGACCGTCCAGGAACGGTGTATCGAGCCATCGAGGGCGCGCGCGTAGTCATAGTCGACCGAGATGGTCATGATCAGCTCTCCTTATGCGGGGGTTTGCTTGATTGTTTGGGGATTCAGAGCATCTCGGCGATGCGGGCCGCCGCGCGACGGGCCCCATCGACCGCAACGGGCCGGTAATCAACCTTGCGATCGATTTCGCCGGCGACCGCGTCCGCAATGATGCTCGGTGTTGCGGTCGCGAACTCCATGCATCGTCCGGCGCGGTAACGATCGAGCCGGTGCCGAACGTGCAAGTTCTGTTCGAAGTGATGTTGGAGCGGGAAGTACAGGAACGGACGGCGGTTCGCGGTGAGTTCCATCGCGGTTGTGAGTCCGCCTTGTACGACCGCGAGATCGCACGCCGCGAGATGGCGATAGAGATTCGGTACGAACGAGCGCACTTCGAGACCGTCGGTGCTCGGCAGCGACAACGGATCAATGCGCGGCCCGGCGACCACGATCATGCGCAGCGCGGGAACGCGCGCCTTTGCTTCGGGATACGCAGCCATTACCCGGCGCAGCAGGTGTCCGCCGACGCCGGAACCGCCGACCGCGACGATGCACACCTGCTCGTCGGGCGTGAAGCCGAGTTCGTCGCGCAACTGCTCACGCGCGCCGAGCGCAGCCGGATCGAACCCAGTGATGTAGCCCGCGAAGTCGAAGTGCTCTTCCGTCCACTGACGAATCGCCGGCAGCTCGGGCCCGAAGCAGTCGGAGACGATGTCGTCGGCATCACCGACGAACACCGCGCGGTCGCGCAAGCGCGGGAACCGCGCGATGTGCTCGATCATCTCGGCGTTGTAGTCGGCGGTGAGGTACGCCTCGTGGTCACCCCCGTCGGCCATTGGCAGCCAGCCGACGAAATCCGTCATCCAGCAGTAGGCGGCACGTTTTTCTTCCGGATTCTCGTGCAGGTAGTAGTCGAGCTCCCAGGCTTCGTCGCCGATCCAGAGGTCGTAGTCGCCGTCGGCAACAAGGTCGCGGAACACCATGAAGTTGTTCAGCAGAATCTC
The DNA here is from genome assembly GCA_963841195.1 of uncultured Actinomycetes bacterium. GTDB lineage: Bacteria > Actinomycetota > Acidimicrobiia > IMCC26256 > PALSA-610 > CAWJBX01. The sequence continues at coordinate 299,259 of CAWJBX010000017.1, forward strand.
GTCCATGCGGCGCCATGCTTGGAAACAGTGCAGGTCGTGTTCGGCCGACTCGCATTCGATGTGATGCGACTCGTTGGCCAAAAACGCACTCGCGGGATGAATGAATTCGTCGTTGGCTTCGAGCACCTTCGTCACCGGGTGTTGCGCCAGCCACTCGACCTCCAGATCGGGGTGCAGTTGCCGCAACTCGCGCGCGACCGCGACGTCGCGTTGCGCGTGACCGAGCCCGATCGGAGACGAAACGAACAGTGCGCGCTTGCGCCGAGATTTGCCGCGCGTCCACCGCTGTTGCGGCGAGCGCGCCGGTTCGATCGTCTCGACGAAGTCGCGAATGATCGTGTTCACGCGCACCGGATCCCGCGCGTGTGGACCATGACCCGAGCCTTCGAGTGTCACCAATGTTCCGGCGGTTGCTTCCGCGAGTGCTTCGCCCCACGCATGCGGCGTGATCGCGTCTTCGGTCCCGTGAATCACGACGACGGGTTCGGCGCACATCGCACACAACGCGCGGAAGACCTCGCTCGGCTCGCTCTCGCCCAGATCCAGTCGCGGGCCGAGCAGCGTGTCGACCAACACTTCCGGCGTCGTCTCGAGTCCCCAGTTGAAGCAGTCTTCACGCTGCTTCGTCGAGTGGGGCTCGTTGAACATCTGCGCGAAGAAGAACTCGAGGAACTCGCGGTGATTCGTCAGCCAGTAGTGGCGGTTGTATTTCGCCCAGCCCTCGGTCGTGTCGAGTTCGTCTTCGAACGAGTAGACGGCGCGCTCCAGATGTGAAGGGCCGAACATCAGCGCCGGACCGATGTACACCGATCCTTGCACTCGATCCGGCCGCGTCGCCGCGAGCAACAAGTGCCAGATTGCGCCCATCGAAAGCGACACGAACACTGCTTGCTCGACGCCGACGTGGTCGAGCACCGCGAGGGTGTCGTAGAGAAACTCGCCCGGCTTGTAGGCCTCGGCACCAGCGGGCCGATCCGAACGACCATTCCCGCGCCCGTCGAACGTCACCACGCGGGAGGTGCGCGCGAGATACGGGATCTGCATCTTCCAATGCCGCGAGTGAATGATCGACCAGGTCGGCAGGAGCACGATCGTCGTCGGGCCGTCGCCGTGGACTTCGTAATACAGCTTGACGCCATCGCGTTCGACGTAGCCCTCTTGGTCGGGCTGGCGGGCACGGGTCATCGTGATCGCCCCTTCTTCGTTGTGCCGCGCGCCGCGGACTGCATCCACGCGTCGATCGCGTCCAGCAACTCCTTGTGGCCGGCGGTGATACCCGAGAGCCGCTCGAGCATGATGCCTTCGTTGAACGTCATCACCAATGCGACGATCGCTTCGACCGGAAAACGTCGTTGGTCGATGCCGAGCTCGCGCATCCCGGCCGTGAACGCCTCGGTGAGTACGGCGCGCCATTCGTCGTTGACGTGGGCGATGCGATCGCGCAAGTCGGGCCGGTTCCACGCCATCGACTGCAGCTCGTACCAGACCTTCTGGTACCCCGACTCGCGATCGGCGTCGAGGAAGCCGATCGCGGTGCGCCATTTGTCGACGAACGGTGCCTGACCGGCGTACATCGCCCGCTGGCGTTCGAGGAGACGCGCCGTAAACCGGTCGAGGACCTGCGCGAACAACTCTTCCATCGAGCCGAAGTAGTAGTGGACGAGGCCGTGGTTGAAGCCGGCCTCGGCGGCGAGCTTGCGCACCGTCACGTCGGCCCAGCTCGACTCGATCAGCAGTCGCTCGGCGGCATCAAGGAACGCGTCGCAGACCTCGGCGCGCGAGTGTTGTACGGCCATCACCTGTCCTCTGGCACTTGTCCCCTACACGTGACTTAGTCGGACGACTTAGTCATGTGACTAACATAAGGGTCGGGCGCCCGAGGGTCAAGCGATTTACGTCTGGCCGGCGGGATCTCCTTCCGGCCCTTCGGTGTGTTCGAGCGCGGGACTGCGCACGACACCCCACAGCGAACCGACGACAACCGCCGAGCCGATGATCTCCACCGCGTTCAACGACTCGCCGAAGAACACCCAGCCGCCGATCGCGACAAGTGGCGGCTCGGCCAAGACGAACGGCGACGACGTCGCGGTCGGCAGATATTTGTGCGCGTACACCATGAGCGCGTGCCCGGTCGTGCCCGACACCGCAGTGCACGCCGCGAAGAACATGCCCCGCCCGCTGATCGCGAGCGACCCGTGTACGAGCAATGTCAACGGCACGTTGATGATCGACGCGCACAGCAGCGTCCAGAACATGAACACGACTGGGTCGACGACGTAGCGCATGCGCAACACGCGGGAGTACAAAAACCAGACCGCGTTCATCACGAGGCTGACGACCGCGAGGATGTCGCCGGCGAGGCTCCACGATCCGCCACGCGATCCCGATATGGCGACGAGCATCGTCGCCGCGACCGCGACTCCGGCCAACACGCATTGCCGCCGGTCGACATGTTCGTCGAGAAACGCAACCGCGAACCCGATGATCAGCACCGGCTCGAGCGCGACGATCAGCGTGACGTCGAGCAGACGGGTGAGACCGAGCGCGGCAAATGAGGTCGCAGCCGCGGCGATGAACGACGCGCCCGCGCCGAACATGACGAGGGCCCAGCGGCCTGCCGACACATCTGGTGGAACGAGCGGCGCCGGCTTGTCACCGCGTGCTCGCACCGCGACGATGATCGCGAGTGGCGGCACTGCGAACCAGAGCCGCCAGGTCGTAAACACGAGCGCATCGGATTTGGCGGCGCGCACGAACAACGACGACGCCGACCACCCGACGACGGCAAGCACCATCGCCAACATCGCGACCTGTGTTTGCGACCGCGGTCGCAAGCTCCTGGGTGCGAGCTTCATCCGCCGAGCCGGCTGACGACCTTGCGGTACTGCTCGAGACCGAGCGCGCCTTGCAACATGTATTCGTCGCCGATCACGACGGTTGGCACCGCCGCAATGCCGTGGGCGAGCGCGTCCTTGTGGTCGGCCACGACCTCGGCTTCGAGGGCATCGGCGTCGGCGTCGATGCGCGCCCCGAGCAGGGCGGCGTCGAGGTCAACCCGCTCGGCGACGTCGAGGATCACGTCGCGATCGGAGATCGTGCGGTTGTCGGTGAAGTACGCATACATCAACGCGAGATGAAACCGGTGGAATGCGTCGGTGCCGAACGCGTGCAGCACTGCCTTGCCCGCAATCGCGCTCGGCATCGAGTGCGAGGGCGGCGCGTGCTCGCCCGACCATGTGTGAAACGCTGCGAGCGGCTCGGCCGCGCCGGGACGGGCCCAGTGTTCGGTGTAACGCGTGAACGCTTCGACCGTGCGCTCGTCGGCGCGCGGGCGCAGGAGAAACGAACGCCACTCGACCGCGAGCACGTCGCCGACCTCTTGTTGCAACGCGTCGAGCCGCAGCGCGCACACGTAACACCACGGGCACAAGAAGTCGGACCAGACGGTGAAGCGGACGGGCGGTGCTGCCACGCGCGCGAAACTTCAGCGCTTCTTGCGCTTACGGAACATTCCTTTGCGCGCCGCCTTGCGCGATTGCTTGTCCATCAGTTCGAGGCCGGCCATGTTCACGATGTCTTCGGCCTCGTCGAGCAGCGCCGCGATGTCGGCGTTCATCTCGACTTCGGGCTCGGGTGGCGCCGGCTCCATCCCCTTCGTGAGGTCGCCGTACTGCCAGCCGGCGTCGATCATGCGGCGGGAGTAGCGGGGGCAATCGGCCGGGCACGCCCACGGTGCCTCGGGCGCGAGATCGAGCGCGCAACGGCGCACCACTTCACCGGTCCCATACGTCCGGCTCTCGTAGTGCTTGCAGTCGGTGCGCATTCCCACGCAGCCATTCTGCCCGGTTTCGCTGTGCGCCCGCTGAATGTGCGGACGCAGCGAAGCCGCGAGACGAAGGCGAAGCCACGGACGGCGCAGCCGGAGTCGACCAATCGATACGGACGGCGCAGCGAGGGAGCCGTACTCGAGGTGCCTTACTTCGTGGCGACGCCGCTCAGCAGGCCGTTCAGCAGCTCGGTCTCCTCGGCGGTGCGCTGGACGAGCGTTTCGACGGAAACGCCCCGCAAGCCGAGCGCCGCGAACGCCTCGGCCGGGTCGAGCGCGGGCTCGTGCGCGAACGGCGGATCCTCGAACGCGGCGCGGGCCAGCGCTTCGCCCGCGATGACAACCCGCCCAAGCTTTTCGCCGACGTCGAGCGGGTCGGTGTGGTGCAAGCGGAGCGCGTCGACGATCGACACCGGCAACTTCCACGCGTCGAGTGCGTAGGCGCCGATCATCGCGTGATCACCGCCGTATGCCTCCGCCTCTTCGGCACACAACGTTGCCGGATCACCTTCTTCCAAACGCGGCCCGTACCCCTCGCGGTCGAACCGGTAGATCGAGCGCGGCACCGAGGTCGTGTAACAGACCACCGCACATCGCGTCACCCGCGCCGACCGAACACATACGAGCCGCGATCGACGCGCCCGCTGCAACCGAAACCGAGTGCTGCCAAAAGCCCGGCGGCATGTCTTCCGGCCGTTCCGCGAACATGCCGGCCGCGGTGCTCACCGCGAGCGAACGGAGCACCGACGCGCCCAACGCCACAACCGCGCGTTCGACGCTGCCGACCTTGCCCGACAGTCCGAAGTACGGCGAGTTCGCGAGATGCAGGATGCGGGCGCACAACGACGGATCCGACTGAAGCGACGACGCGATTTCGTGCGCACTCGCCTTGGGATTGTCGAGCACGACGAGGACGTGCGACACCGCGGAGCGTCGCATCGGCAAGCGTCGTAATTGTTCGAGGACGTCGGTCGTCCGCATCGGGCAATCCGCCTCTCCAGCTCTCCATCCCATCGGAACGAGGTAGGGCCGGGTTGAGGCCGACGAGGGCCCGGATGCCGCCCGCAGCGGGGCTGACAGGAATTTTCGGCGTTTCCGAAGCAGCTCTTACCAGGTCCGGGTAGCTGTGACCGCTACGGTCAGCATGTCCCGCGGGGGGACGAGCTGCCGGGAGAGGGCGCCCGTGCAAACCATCGAGGAACATGCCATTGACACGGATGTGCCGGCACCGCCGCCTCCCGCGCGGTCGTCGTCGGCGGCGCCTGCGCTGGTGGATCGCGGGTGGGACCGTCGCGGTGCTGGCGATCCCGGCCTGGTCGCTCGGCCGGGTCCTGCTGGCCGACAACTCCGACCCGTTGAGCGTGCGGGTCGTCGAGTGGGCGAAGAGCCATCACATGAGCGGGATCGTCAACGCGATCGAGCACGACTGGTACATGCATCACCAGCCGAAGAAGGGCGGCACACCGCGCGGCGGCATCCCGATCGTCGCGCACGCGACGAAGCCGAAGTCGAAGGCGACGCCGCATTGTGCGGCACACCCGCCCACGGCGATGACACCGTTCGTTGCGAACCCGTTGCCGCGCGAGGGTGCATGGCAGGCAGTCGGTCGCAACGTCGGGTGCGGTCCGGTGGCGTGGGCGACGTTCCTGCGACCCGATCCCGTGCACACCAGCACGCTCGTCGGTGTCGTGCATTTCGACATGAAACATCTGCGGGCGACGCTGCACGCGGGCACCGACATTCCCGGTGGGAGCGGCTGGCAGAACGGGCCGCGCATCGACCCGTCGCAGTACGGCAACGTCGTGGGCGCGTTCAACAGCGCGTTCACGATCAAGGCGAGTCACGGCGGTTATTACGCGGAGGGTCGAACCGTCGCGCCGCTCGTCGACGGGCGCGCGTCGTTCGTGACGTATGCCGACGGTCATGCCGATGTCGCGCTCTGGGGGCGGGACGCGACGATGAACCCAAACGTGACTGCGGTGCGCCAGAACCTCACGCTGCTCGTCGACAACGGCCAGGTTTCGCCCGACGCCGGCACCACGTGGATGTGGGGTGGCACCGTCGGCAACCAGGTTTTCGTATGGCGATCAGCAGTGTGTGTCGACGCGCACGGCGATGTGATCTACGCGGCCGGGCCCGGACTCGACGTCGCGACGCTTGCCGCGCTGATGCAGCGCGCGGGCTGCTGGCGCGCGATGGAACTCGACATCAACAGCTGGTGGGTCAGCTTGATGACGTTCACTTCGGACGGTCACGGCGGCGTCGTGCCGGCGAAGTTGCTCGACTCGATGGTGCGCAACCCCGACCGCTATCTCGAAACCGGCACCCGCGACTTCGTCGAAATCGACGCCAAGTGACCCATCTGATGGCGCAGTTTTTCCCGCATAGCGGGAAATTTTGCGCCATGTGATGGTGCAGTTCTGTTCAGTCGAGCCAGCGGGAGGCGTGGTCGAGCAGGTAGCGGCTGACGCCGAGACAGGCCTCGAGCGTGTCGCACGGAACCTCTTCGCCGCGCCGGATGCCGAGCAGCGAGACGCGCTGGTGCGCAACGATCCGCAGCGACCGTTCGGGCGCGTCGGTCGCCGACGGGAACGAGTCGGTGGCCGACACTTCGAGCGGCAGATCGCGGACCACCGACGCCCGGCGAGCTCGGTCGCGAGCACCAGCAGGTCGGGGCCGTGCGGCAAGCGGCGGCAACGCCCAGGTGAAGCTCAACGGGAAATGGAATTCGTCGTTGGGTTCCTCGTCGTCGGCCAGTTCGATGACCGCGTCCTCGAAGCCGAGCAACACGCGCGGATCGATCTCGAGCGAGAGGTAGAGGTCGACCGGGCCCTCGCAGCCTTCTTCGGGATGGAGGTCGACTTCCCACGTCTGGCGCAGCGAGTAGCTCTCGACGAAATGACGTTCGTCGTGCACGTGAAATCCGTGCTCGACCGCGTGGTCTTTGAGATCGGCAACGAAGCCGGCGACGTCGAGAACAGCCATGTCAGTCGCCGAGCGTACCGAACGCGCGGCGCAGCTCGGTTCCGACGCGCGCCATCGCGTCGCGACTCGCGTCGAACGCGGCAGACAGCCCGAAGAAACCGTGGATCATGCCGTCGTAGCGATGCTTGTGCACCGGTACGCCCGCGTCGAGCAGGCGGCGGGCGTACGCCTCGCCTTCGTCGCGCAGCGGGTCGTACTCGGCGGTGAGCACGACCGCCGGCGCGACGCCGCGCAGGTCGCGGACGCGGAGCGGGCGACACGTGCCAGTCGGTCGGGTCGCTGTCGCCGCGCGACATAACACGAGAAGAACCAGCGCATCTGTTCCTCGCTGAGGAGATACCCCTTCCCGTTCTCACGGTACGACTCGGTCCGCAGATCGCAATCGGCGACTGGATACACGAGCACTTGCATCGCAAGGTCGGGACCGCCCGACGTCGCGGGCAAGCAACGCGCAGACCGCGGCGAGGTTGCCACCCGCACTGTCGCCCATCACCGCGAGCCGGCTCGCGTCGCCGCCGAACGACTGCCGCGTGCTCGGCGGTCCAGTTGAGCGCGTGCCAGCAGTCGTCGAGCGGCGGCCGGAAACGGATGCTCGGGCGCGAGGCGGTAGTCGACCGACACGACGATCGCGCCCGTCGCGTTCGCGACCTGGCGCAGCGACCGCGTCGAACTGCTCGACGCTGCCGATCACCCATCCCCCACCGTGGATGTACACGACCACGGGAAGATCCGGTTCGGGCGCGGGTCGATAGACGCGCACCGGCACGCCGTCGGCGTCACGGTCTTCGACCGCGAACACCGGCTCGGGTTCGCCGGCGAGCAACAACAAGGCACCGAAACCCGTCGCGCTGAACTTCGAGCGTTTCCATGTTGAACGGGTATTCGACGGCGTTCGTGGCGTCGCAGATCGCCTGCGCTTGCGGATGCAGCGGCATCAGGCGGTTCCCAACGCGTCGCGCAACGCCGCGACCGCGACGTCCCACGACTCTTGCGCGGGCGGCATGAACTCGTGCATGCCGAAGAAGCCGTGGATCAGGCCGTCGGCGCGCACGATCTCGTCGGGCACCCCCGCGTCGCTGCAAGCGCGCGTCCGTACGCCTCACCCTGGTCGCGCAGCGGGTCGTACTCGGCGGTGATCACGACCGCGCGGCGCGAGCCCGGAGAGATCGGCCGCGCGCAGCGGCGAGAAACGCCAGTCGGCGAAGTCGGCGTCGTGCGCGCGTAGTGCTCGTAGAACCAGCGCATGCTGTCGGCTTCGAGGAAGTAGCCCTTGGCGTTGTCGATCATCGACGCGCTGTCGAACTCGTAGTCGGTGACCGGGTACACGAGCAGCTGCAGCTTCGGCTGCGGCCAACCGCGTTCTTTCGCAACCAAGCTCGACCACGGCGGCGAGGTTGCCGCCCGCGCTGTCGCCGCCGATCGCGACACGCGCGGCGTCGGCGCCGACCTCGTCGGCGTGCTGCAAGCGCCCATTCGTACGCGGCCAGGCAGTCGTCGGCCGCGGCCGGGAACTTGGCCTCGGGCGCGAGGCGGTAGTCGACCGACACCACGACCGCACCGATCGCCGTCGCCAGCCGCCGGCAGAGTTGGTCGTGCGTGTCGAGATTGCCCGTCACCCAACCCCCGCCGTGGAACCACAGCAGCATCGGCAAGCCGGTCTCGTCGCTCGGCCGGAAGACGCGCACCGGGATCGTCGCCCGCCGGGCCCGGGAATCGTGCGATCGGCAACGTCGTGCACGGGCGGCTTCGGGAGCAGCGGGGTTCGTCGCCATCGCGATCATCGCCGCGCGCCGAGCTTCGGGTGTCGTCTCGGGCGTGAAGGTCAGACCCATGTCGGTGGTGACTTGGATCATCAGCTCGGCGGTCGGATGGAGCGGCATCGCGTCACCCTTCTTCTGACTCGGACAGTGCAACTGCGAGCGCGCGGAACGCCCGCCCGCGGTGCGAGACCGCATGTTTCTCGTCCGGCGCCATCTCCGCAAACGAGCGACCGTCGCCCTCGATCGGAACGAAGACCGGGTCGTAGCCGAAGCCGCTCTCGCCGCGGGCCGCGGCGGCGATGACGCCCTTCGACCTCGCCGCGCGCCGACGACCTCGTCGGCCGTCGGGCCACCGCGCCATCGCAACGGTCGCGAACCGTGCGGTTCGCAGCGCCGGGTACACGCCTTCGAGCTCCGCAGCAGCTTGGCGCACGTTGTCGGCGTACGGTCGCGTGCTCGCCCGCGTACGCGCGCCGCGTACACGCCGGGCGCGCCGTGCAACGCGTCGACCTCGAGGCCGGTGTCGTCGGCGACGGCCGGCATGCCGAGCGCGTCGGCCAGCGCACGCGCCTTGATGCGCGCGTTCTCCTCGAGCGTGGCGCCCGTCTCTTCGACGTCGGGTGGCTCGTCGATGGCCGGCAGCGCGGCGACGGACGCCGCGATCGTGTCGGGCGAGTCGAGCAGGAACGCCGATGCCGTCGATCGAGTACGCGACGAGCGGTTCGCCCGTCGAGCGCGACGAAGATCTCGACGATCTCGCGCGCCTTGTCGGCGTTCTGGGTCGCGAGAACGAACGGAAACGGCAGGCGTCACCGACGCGCGGCGCCGGCGGCTCGCTCGACCATCTCCCGTTGCGCGGCGATGATCTCCGCGATGCCGCGTCTCGGCGAGGCCGAGCAAGCGCGTCGAGCTCGGCGCGCGTGAACGCGACGCCCTTCGGCGGTTCCCTGCACTTCGACGAAGCGACCGTCGCCGGTCATCACGACGTTCATGTCGACCTCGGCGCGCACGTCTTCGGAGTACTCGAGATCGAGCATCGGCGTGCCGTCGATCACGCCGACCGAGATCGCGGCGCACGGCTGCAGCACGGGATGCTTCGCGAGCGCGCCGCGTCGCGACGAGACGGCTGCACGCGTCGTGCAGCGCGATCCAGCCGCCGCAGATCGACGCGGTGCGCGTGCCGCCGTCGGCCTGGAGCACGTCGCAGTCGACGGTGATCTGCACGTCGGGCATCAGCCGCGAGGTCGGTGACGGCGCGCAGCGACCGGCCGATGAGGCGTTGGATCTCCTGCGTGCGCCCGCTCTGCTTGCCCCGCGCGGCCTCGCGGTCGACGCGCTCGGGCGACGAGCCCGGCAGCATCGAGTACTCGGCCGTGACCCAGCCCTTGCCGGAGCCCTTCAGCCACGGCGGGACACGCTCTTCGAGCGACGCGGTGCACAGCACACGCGTGCGGCCGAACTCGACGAGCACCGAACCGTCGGCCATCTCGGTGAAGTCGCGCACGAACACGACCGTCGCGCAGCTCGTCGGGCTGCGCGGCCGGACGCACGTGTGGTCAAAGCGATCCTTCCGTACTCGGCTGCGTCGCCGGTCGGTGCTAGATGTGGGTGACGAGGTGCGGTGCGGCGAGCGTCACCTCGCTGCCCGAACGCCTCCGAGCCCTCTTCGACGGAGGCTACCGGGTCGAGCGTCGGCCACAAATGGGTGAGCATCAGCTCGCCGGGCACTGCGCCGCGCGGGCAGCTTCGCCGGCCTGGCGCGCCGAGAGATGGATCGGCGACGCGGATGTCGTCGTGCTGGTACGTCGCTTCCGACAGCACGAGATCGGCGCCGGGGCGGAACGTGCTCGACGCTCCACTCGGGCCCGTGTCGGCGGTGTACACGAGCCGCTTGCCGCCCTGTTCGATCTCGACCGCGACCGTCGGCAGCGGATGATCGGTGCGCGAGAAACGCAGCTGCGTGTCGCGCGATCGTCGACGTCGGTCGCCGTCGCCGACGAGCTTCCAGTCGAACGTGTCGGTCCACTCCCCGACGAGCCGCTCGAGGTCGCGCTCGACTCCTTCGGGCGCGTACACCGGCAGGCCGTTGCATCTCGAGTCCGTACTTGTACATGACGTGCAGACCGTAGATGTCGACGCAGTGATCGGCGTGCGCGTGCGTGATGACGACCGCGGTGAGATCGGCCGGGTTCGATGTGTTGTTGCAGGTTCGCGAACGAGCCGTTGCCACAGTCCATCCAGATGTTCGCGTCGCCGGCGCGAACGAGATAACCACTGCACGCGCCGCCCGCGGGCGCGCCGTAGCTCCCGGAGCACCCGAGCACGGTCAGCTCCACGACCACGCCTCCACGTGCTCGACTTCGGGTCCGAGGAAGCGCGCGCCGAGCCGCGGAAAGATTGAAACGTCCCCACTGGTCACGAAGTTCACAGTCCTTTCGCGGCGGTGAGCGTCGGGCACCGGTTCGCCGAGCACTCGCCGCACTTCGAATGCAGTTTCGTCGGCACTCGACACGAGCACGACATCGGGACCCATCACGTCGGCGATCGTGCGCGCCAGCAACGGGTAGTGCGTGCAGCCGAGCACGAGCGTGTCGACATCGGCCGTCTGCACCGGCGCCAGTAGCCGTTCGGCAAGCACGTGCACCTGATCGGAGTCGACGTCGCCGGGCTCGACGAACTCGACGAATCCCGGACACGCCGCACACACAAGCTCGAGGTCGGGCGCGATCGCGGCGGCGGCGCGTTGATAGGCACCCGACGCGACCGTGCCGACGGTCCCGATCACACCGACCTGGCCGGTTCAACGTGACTCGTCGTCGCGGCGCGCAAGCCCGGTTCGATCACGCCGACGACGGGAACGTCGAGCCGTTCGTGCAGATGATCGAGGGCCGCCGCCGACGCGCTGTTGCACGCGACGACGACCATCTTCACGTCGTGGTCGAGCGAGGAGATCGACGATCTCGAGCGCGTACTTCAAGACTTCGTCGGCCGGGCTTGCGGGCCGTAGGGGAAGCGACCGGTGTCGCCGAAGTAGACGACGTCGTCGTCGGGAAGCAGGTCGAGCAGCGCTCGGACAACGGTCAGCCCGCCCAGTCCGCTGTCGAAGACGCCGATCGGGCGGTCGTCGCTTGCCATCTATGACAACGCTACCCGGCTGCGGCGCGCCGCAAGCGATCGGCACGGCGCTCCCGATGCCACCGTCGGCAACAGGCGCGACCGCAACGATGACGTCGACGCCAGGTGCGTCGGCCGCGCGCAGCGCGCGCGTAGAGCACGCGCGCGTATTCGGTCGGATCGTCGGGCGCGTCGAGCTCGCCAACCGTGTGGCCGTTGGATTCGAGGCGTTCGACGCACGCATCGAGATCAGCTTTGCCGACGACTTCAACGCGCGCGTTGGGCGCGTAGTGCGACGGGAGCGTTCCGGGCGCGGGCGTCGCGCCGTTCAGTTGCGCGCGCGCGAAAGCAAGTTCGTGCTCACCGATGCCGCCGACACGGACGATCAGCGGCGGCGTTTGCGTCACGTCGACGATCGTCGACTCGACGCCGACCGTGCTCGGACCACCGTCGAGGACGACGTCGACGTCGGCGCCGAGATCGTCGCGCACGTGGGCCGCGGTCGTCGGGCTGACTCGGCCGAAACGGTTCGCCGACGGCGCGGCGACCCGTCCGCCGAACGCGCCGAGCAACGCGAGCGCGAGCGGATGATCGGGCACACGCACGCCGACGGTGTCGCGCCCACCCGTCGCTTCGGGCGCGACCGCGTCGTTCGTTGCGGCGGACGACCAGCGTGAGCGGGCCGGGCCAGAACGTGGCGGCGAGCGTGCGCGCGACGTCGGGAACGTCGATCGCAACGTCGTCGAGTTGCGCGGCGCGCGCGAGTGCACGATGACCGGATGATCGTTCGGGCGGCCCTTCACCGCGAAGAGGCGCGCGCAGCGCGTCGGGTTCGCGGCGTCGGCGCCGAGACCGTAGACGGTCTCGGTCGGGAACGCGACGAGGCCACCGGCGCGCAGCACCTCGACCGCGCGTCGACCTCGGCGCGTCGATCACCAGTAGTTGATGCGCGTGGCCCGCTCGACGACCTCGTCGATCGGGTCGGTCCACGCCCCGGACGAGAGGTACTTCCAACCGCCGTCGGGCAGCAGGGTGACGATCGTTCCCGGTTCCATTTGCTGCGCGGCCTTCACCGCGCCCGCGATCGCCGCGCCCGACGAGATGCCCGCGAACACGCCGCACTCGTTGAGCAGGCGCCGCGTGCCCTCGATCGAGTCGCGCGGGCGCACGATCAGCTTCCGGTCGAGCACGGCGGGATCGAAGATCGGCGGCACGAAGCCGTCGTCGAGATTGCGCAGGCCCTGCACGAGCTCGCCCGCCGGCGGCTCGACCGCGATGACCTTCACGTCGGGCTTGTGCTCCTTCAGGTAGCGACCGGCGCCCATCAACGTGCCGCTCGTGCCGAGCCCGGCGACGAACACGTCGATCTCCGGGCAGTCGCGCAGGATCTCCGGCCCGGTGCCTTCGTAGTGCGCGAGCGGGTTCGCGGGATTGCCGTACTGGAACAGGAACATGTAGCGATCGGGCTCGTCGGCGTGGATCTTCTCCGCCATGCGGATCGCGCCGTTGCTGCCCTCTTCGCCGGGCGAGAGCGTGATCTCGGCGCCGAAGATCTCGAGCAGCTGGCGGCGTTCGACCGAGACGTTCTCGGGCATGACGACGCGCAGCTTGTAGCCGCGCAGCTTCGCGACGAGCGCGAGGCCGATGCCGGTGTTGCCCGACGACGGTTCGAGGATCGTCGCGCCGGGCTGGAGCACGCCGTCGCGCTCGGCGAGCTCGATCATCTTCGAGCGCGATGCGGTCCTTCGACGAACCGCCCGGGTTCTGACCTTCGAGCTTGGCCCAGATGCGGACGTCGGGGTTCGGGCGACAGCTGATGCACGCCGACGAGCGGCGTGTTGCCGATCAGCCCGAGGATGTCGTCGTGCTTCACACGCGCCGCCGGCGACCGCAGGCAGGATCGAGAGCACGTCGCCGTCGGCGAGCTTGGTGTCGAGGCCGTCGAGGTAGCGGATGTCGTCGTCGTCCTTGTAGACGTTGACGAACTTGTGGAGCCCGCCGTCGTCGTCGAGCAGGTTGCCCCGCAGGCCCGGGTAGCGCTCGACGAGCGTGTTGAACACCTCGCCGACGGTCGCACCGTCGACCGCGACGGTCGCCTGGCCGTCGGCCTGGGCCCGCAGCACGGTGGGAAGTTTGATCTCGACGGCCATACCGGCAGGTTACCGAACCCTGTCTGGACCGATCGCGCCCTCCTGGGGGCGGATTTGGTCCAAACACGGGGTTCAGCGGTCGAGCTCGACCGGGACTTCGGCGATCTCGCCGTCGCGGATGCGGTACGCCCGCAGCATCGGCGCGCTGGTCGCGCAGCGAGACGATCACGTACATCCACGCCGGATCGACGGCCTGGCGCACGTCGGTCGGCGACGGGTAGCGCGTCGGTGTGCGTGTGCGAGTGCCACACGCCGACGATCTCGTCGCCCCGCGCCTCGGCCGCCCGCATCGCGCGCGAGCATGTCGCGCGGAGTCGACCGTGTACGTCACCGCCGACGCGTCGGCGTTGCGGCACGGCCGCGCGTCGTGACACCCGGCCCGTCGGCTCGCCGTCCGGCTCCGAGCGGACCGATGAGCAGCCCGCACGCCTCGTCGGGCAAGCCCGTCGTAGCAGTTGCCGACGATCGTCGCGTACTGCGACTCGGTGAGCCGCAAGCGTCGGCTGCGCGAACTGTCGAACGTCATCCGTGCAGCGCCCGCCACACCCGCTCCGCCGTGCACGGCATGTCGATGTGGCGGACGCCGAGGTGCGAGACCGCGTCGATGATCGCGTTGTGCACCGCGGGCGTCGAGCCGAGCGTCGCCGACTCGCCGATGCCCTTGGCACCGAGCGGGTTCAACGGCGTCGGCGTCACGGTGTTGTACGTCTCGTACGACGGCAGCTCGGCCGCCGACGGCATCGCGTAGTCCATGAGGTTCGCGGTGATCGGGTTGCCGTCGTCGTCGTACTGCACCTCTTCGCACAGCGCCTGCGCGACGCCCTGCGCGATCCCACCGTGCTGCTGGCCGGCGACGATCAACGGGTTGATGATCGTGCCGCAGTCGTCGACCGCGACGTGGCGCAACGAGCTCGACGCGACCGGTCTCGGAATCGATCTCGACGACCGCGACGTGCGAACCGAACGGGAACGACGAACCGTCGGACTGTGAAGTCGAGCTCGTGCTGCAAGCGCTCGGCCACAGCCTTCCGGCCGCTTGGCCGGATCCTTGACCGCCGCCGCGAGCTCGGCCCACGCCAGCTGCTCGCGGGCACACCGGCGACCTCGAGGCCGCCGTCGCCGACGACGATGTCGTCGGGGTTCGCTTCGAGCAGGTGCGCGGCGAGCCGCTTCGCCTGCGCGAGCACTTCCTGGCTCGCGACGAACAACGCGCTGCCGCCGATCTGGCCCGAACGCGAGCCACCGGTGCCGCCACCGCGCGGCACCTCGTCGGTGTCGGAGTGCAACACGCGCACGTTCTCGAACGGCACGCCGAGCGTGTCGCGACGATCTGGCGAACGCGGTCTCGTGACCCTGGCCGTGCGCGCTCGTGCCGACGCGCGCGGTCACCGTGCCGTCGTCTTCGATCTCGACCGCGCCGAACTCCTGGCGTGAGCACCATCGGCGCGCTGATCTCGAGGTACGACGCCACGCCGATGCCCAGCAGCTGCGTGTCGCCGCGCTCGCGCCGCGCCTTCTGCTCGGCGCGCAGCGCGTCGTAGCCGGCGTACTCGAGCACGGCGTCGAGCGCCTTGTCGTACTCACCGCGTGTCGTAGGTCGCGCCGAGCCCGGTGTTCGGCATGTACGGGAACGCGTCGGGCGGGATGAAGTTCTTGCGCCGGATCTCGACCGGATCGATGCCGAGCTCGTCGGCCGCGATGTCGAGGATGCGTTCCATCAAGTGGATCGCCTCGGGCCGGCCGGCGCCGCGGTACGCGGCGACCGGCGTGGTGTTGGTGATCGACCGCCTGCCAGTTGAACTCGACCTTCGGGATCGACGTACACGTTCGCCGCCATCATCTGCGTGAAGAACGGCAGGAACGCGCCGATGCCGGCGTACGCGCCGGCGTCGGCGATCGTGCACACCGCAGGCCGGTGATCGTGCCGTCGCGCTTCAGCCCGAGCTCGACGTCGTGCACGTGCCCACGGCCGTGCCACATCGCGACCATGTTCTCCGAGCGCGTCTCGGTCCACTTCACCGGCCGGCCGAGCAGCGAGCGCGGCCTTCGCGACGAGCAGGTGCTCGACGACGTCATGCCCTGCCTTGGCGCCGAAGCCGCCACCGACCGCGGCGTTCGCGCCGCGGACAGCTGCGGGATCGAGACCGAGCAACACCGCGATCTCGTCGCGCACGCCGTGCGGACCCTGCGTCGCGACCCAGAACGAGAAGCCGCCCGTCGGGCTCGCCGGGCACGACGACGATGCCGGCCGGCTCCATCGGCACCGGCGCGACGCGCTGGTTGACGATGCGCTCGCGCACCACGACGTCGGCGTCGTCGAGCACGCCTTCGACCGGCCCGGTGCCCATGCCGTTCGCGACGTTCGAACCCTGCGCCTCGGAACACGACGGCGCGCCGTCGGCCGAGCGCGGCTTCGATGGTCGACGACCGCGGGCAGCTGGTCGTAGTCGACGATGACCGCCTCGGCCGCGTCGACGCGCCTGCGCCTTCGTCTCGGCGACGACCATCGCGACGATGTCGCCGACGAAGCGCACCTTGTCGCGTGGCGAGCGGCGGCCGGTTCATCGTCGGCGGCAACATCATGAAGCCGTGCACGGTCGGGCAGGTCGAGGTCGTCGGCGGTGTACACCGCGACGACGCCCGGCATCGACGCCGCGTCGCTCGTGTCGATCGCCGCGATGTTCGCGTGCGCGACCGTCGAGCGGACGAACGCGACGTGGAGCAGGCCGGCGACCGCGAGGTCGTCGTAGTACTGCGTCGTGCCCTCGAGGATGCCCGGGTCCTCCTTGCGCAGAACCGGGTTGCCCAGAATCGAGCCCGACGTCGGCATTGCGTTCCTCCTGCGCATGCGAGAACCGGCCGCAGACTAGCGGTGCGAGAATGCGGCCGTGCGAGCCGTTCGCAACACCGAAGATGGGATCCGCGTTGTCGACGTCGCCGCGCCCGACGGTCCGGGGACGCGCGTGCAGGTCCGCAGCGCCGGGGATCTGCGGCTCCGACCTCGAGATGGTGCGCACCGGCTTTGCGGCCGCGACGCTCGGGCACGAGATCGCGGGCGTGCTCGACGACGGACGGCGGTTGCGGTGCATCCCTTCGTGCCGTGCGGGCGCTGCGACGCATTGCCGCGCCGGCCGGCCGCAATGTTGTCGCGAGATCGCGGCCTCGATGCTCGGCGTCTTCACCGACGGTGGCATGGCCGACGAGATCGTGGTCGCCGAGTCGTGTCTCGTACCGTTGCCCGCCGGCCATCGCGATCGACAACGCGTCGCTCGTCGAACCGCTCGCGGTTGCGTTGCACGCGTGCAATCGCGCCGGTATCGCAATCCGGGATGCGCGTCGGCGTCGTCGGCGCGGGAACGATCGGGTTGTTGAGCGGGCTGTCGCTCGTCAACTCGGCGCCGATGTCGCGCATCGCCGCCCGCCACGACACGCAGGCCGCGGCGGCCGAACAGCTCGGTCTCGCGGTCGACGCGCCGCGCAATTGCGACGTCGTCTTCGAAGCGGCCGGAACGCCCACCGGGTTCGACGACGCCGTCAAGCGGGCGCGCCGCGGCTCGGGCACGGTCGTGCTGGTGTCGACAACGTGGGAACCGATCAGCGTCTCGTTTCTCAACGCGCAGATGCGCGAGGTCACGCTCGTCCCCGCGTTCGTGTACGGCGAAGCCCACGACGAACGGGAATTCGACACGGCGGTTTCGATCCTCGCCACCCGTCCCGACATCCCGGACGCGCTGATCACCCACCGCTACGGCCTCGACGAGGCTCCCGAGGCCTTCCGGTGGCCGCCGATCGGGCCGAGCGGGGCCATCAAGGTCGTCCTCCACCCGTAGCGCTCATGCCGTGGGTGGCGCCGCCGATCAGATCTCGATGGACGGGATCGCAACGATCCAAGCGCGCATCCAGCAGATCCAGGGCATGCTCGGCGCGCTCGGCGCCGGCGCCTCCGGTGGAACGCTCGGGACGACCGCGCCGACATCCAGCGGATCGACGAGCTTCGCCGACGCGTTGAGCCAAGCGCAGGGCACAACCGCGTCGGCCGCGACCGACAGCAGTGTGCCGACAAGTTCGGGATCAACCAACCGCGCCGGCGTCGATCCCGTTGGTTGGGCGCGCGACTTCCTCACGAAGATCAACATGCCGATCACGTCGGAGAACGTGCAGCGCCATCACCGCGTGGGAACAGGCGGAAGGCACCTCGGCCCGTTCAATCCGCTGGCAACGTGCCAGGGTGGCTACTCGGGCGAGACGAACTTCAACAGCGTCGGCGTCAAGAACTACGCGACCTACCAGGACGGCATCAACGCCAATGCTTCCGGCATCCACGAACGGACGCTACGGCAACATCCTCGCGGCGTTGAAAGCGGGGAACAACGCGATGGCCGTCGCGCAGGCGATCGCGAACTCGCCGTGGGGCACCGGTTCGTTGGTCGAGAAGATTCTCTCGTCGCAGAAGTCGTAGTTACGCGAGCTGCGCGGCGCCGCGCAACACGCGCTCGCACTCGTCGACCGTCTCGCGCAGGATCTCGGCGACCGGCAGCACTTCGTCGATCCGTCCGGCGACCTGACCGCTGAACGCGAACGACGCTTCCATGTTGCCGCCGAAGTAGAGGTCGTGCACCGCTTCGAGACTCGGGATGACGGCGCGGTCTTCTCGTTCGGCGCCCTCGCTGAAGTCGGTGCGCAGCACCCGGAACGCGGGCGGCGCTGTGGCGGTTGAGCAGCAACGTGTCGCCCTCGTTCGAGTAGCAGATGAGCTGCTTCCAGTTGTCGTGCACCGGCGACTCGGCCGCGCTGACCATGCGCGTCCCCATCTGCACGCCTTCGCGCGCCGAGCACCAGCGCGGCGGCCATCGAACGTCCGTCGCAGACCCCGCCCGCCGCGATGATCGGCACGTCGACGTGTTCGACGCGATGAGCGGCAGCAGCACCATCGTCGACGCGCCGGTCGGGGCCTTGAAGCCGCCGCCTTCGTTGCCTTCGACGACGAGGCCGTCGACACCGGCGTCGACCGCCTTCAACGCGCCCCGCAACGACGGCACGACGTGGAAGACGGTGATGCCCGCGTCCTTCAATGCGCTCGTGAACTTCGTCGGATCGCCGGCCGACGTCGTCACGAACGTCACGCCGTTCTCGGCAACGAAGTCGACGATGCCCGGATCGCGCACGAAGAGCTGCGCGATGTTGACGCCGAACGGCTTGTCGGTGAGGTCGCGCATCTTGGCGATCTCGTCGCGCACCTCTTCGAGCCGACCCGACGACGTCTCGATGATGCCGAGACCGCCCGCGTTCGAGACGGCCGACGCGAGCTGTGCCCGGGCGATGTAGCCCATCGGCGCCTGCACGATCGGATATTCGATGCCGAGCAGCTCTGTGATTCGGGTGCGCATACATGGGAAGCTAGATGGCATGGGCACACCAGAGGAAAACAAGGCGGTGGCGCAGAAGTTCCTCGACGCGCTGGGGCGCGGCGACGTCGCGACTGCGGCCGAATGCTTTGATCCGGAGCGCTACTACTCGAACGCGCACCAAGCGAACCTCGCCGACACCTGGGAGCAGATGAAGGCCCGCCATCGGAATCCCGCGTTTTCCGACTTCACGAGCGAACGCATTGCGCTCGTCGCCGACGGCGACCGCGTCGTACACCACTCGCGGAGCACGGGCACGCACACCGGAATGCTCTTCGGCGTCCCGCCGACGGGTCAGCGGGTGACGATCGACCACGTCGAGATCTGGCGGATCGAAGACGGCAAGATTGTCGAGCAATGGGGTGGCACGTGGGAGTTCGAACGCATCGCGAAGCAGTTACGAGGTGACGCATGAGCGCCAACGATCCGGTCATTATCGAAGCGGCGCTCAACGGTGTGACCACGAAGGCACACAACTCGAACGTGCCGGTGACGCCCGGAGAACAGGCGAAGGACGCGTTGCAGTGCGTCGACGCCGGCGCGTCGGTCATTCACACGCATGCACCGAACGTCGGCGCGCCACCCGAGGAGACGGTCGAGGAGTACGCGAACGCGTATCGCCCCGTTGTCGACGCGCATCCCGGCGTCGTCTGCTACCCCACCGCGGGTCTCGGGCCGACAATCGACGTGCGTTACAAACACGTCGAACTGCTCGACGATCTCGGACTGATTCGCGCCGGCTACGTCGACACCGGCTCGGTCAACCTCGGCGGCACCGGAGCCGACGGCCTGCCGGTCGAACCCGGCTACGTCTACAGCCACAACTTCGCCGACGTCGCGCACAAGATGAAGATCTGCCGTGAACGCGGACTTGGTCCGAACGTCGCGGTGTTCGAACCGGGGTTCTTGCGCGTCGTGCTTGCCTACCAAGAGGCCGGTGCGCTCCCGCCAGGAACGTTCGTGAAGCTCTATTTCTCGGCGAGCGGTTATCTGGGCGGTGGAAAGCCACTGTGGGGCGCGCCGCCGATCATCGAATCGCTCGACATGTATCTGGCGATGATCGGTGACGCCCCGATCACGTGGGCGGTGGCCGTGCTCGGCGGTGACCTCTGCGCGACACCGATCGCGCGCGCCGCACTCGAGCGGGGCGGCCACCTGCGCGTCGGCCTCGAAGACTTCGACCGCGGACCCGCCAACGCAGAGCAAGTCACAGCCGCAACACAGCTCTGCAACGAGGTTGGACGAGAGGTTGCGACAGTGCCCGACGCGGCACGTGTGCTCGGTTTGCCTGCCTGAGAAACGCATACGAACAAAGTCAAGGCTTCGCGATGTCGCTTGGGCACGCGCGCGCTTCCTCCGATCTCGAAGCATCAGCGAAGGGAGCACGACATGAGCATGGTCAGTGGAGTAGGCGGCGGGCAGCAGAACATGGGCGTCGACCCGAACACGTTCCAATCACAGATTGCGAGCACGCTCGGACCGGTGGCACAGCTGTTCGGTGAGTCGACGAGTCAGCTGGAAAGCGACCTGCAGACGCAGGGCACGAGTTTGAGTTCGCTTGCGCAGTCGAAAGGCGTTTCGCAGTCGGATCTGTTGAACGCGATTCAACAAGGGCTGCAGCAAACGGCGTCAGCGAACGGGCAAACGTTGTCGTCGTCGCAACTCACGAACATCGCCAACCGGATCGCGAATCACACGCACGGACATCATCATCACAAGTCGCAGTCGCAAGACTCGGCGGCGACGGGGTCGATCGATCCGACAACGCTCGGTGCCTCGGGCCTGACGATCGGCTAAAGCCTCCAACAGTTGGCAGGGAAAGTTGCGCTAGCCGCTCGTTTTCCTGCCAGCAGTTGGTGGGGTTTTGAGTGGGAGTTCACGCATGAGGGCGGCGTCGCGGCGGGGCTTGGCCATGAACCGCTTCACGTCGGCCGCGATCGCGGCGCGGCCCTCATCCGACTCGTAGAATTCGTTCTCGAACGACTCGCGCGAGCGGAAGCTCAACTCGGCGATGCCGTCGTCGCCCGCACCGCCCGGCGTGTACGCGCGCCGCACGAGGTTCTGCGTGTAGTTCCAAAGCCCGACGTGATGTTGACGGGCGAGCGGCGCGTGCTTTTCCGTCCAGTGCCGCGCAAACTCGACGTGCGTCAGGCCTTCGGCGCGTTGCAAGAACGACACCATCTTCACGCCCGGCGCGTATTCGCCGTCGGGCCAGGTGCGGTCCCACGTGATCGCCCGGACCGGCTCGACGCGCCACACCTTCACTTCGCGGGCGACGTGATACAGCGCGTCGCGCTCGGGAACGTCGTCGAGGTCGTGCGCGGTCTCGAGTCCGAGCGCGATGAGCACGTCGACGGGATCGCCGCCCGCGAATCGGCCCTGGTCCTCTAGCGCGAAGCTCATCGTGCACTGCTGCACGGCATCGTGCTTCAGCGCGATCGGCGCCCATGCTTCGACGAGATCACTCGGATCGGCGTTCGGCGCGCGCCAGAGCGCGATGAGGACGTGCTCCACGCTCTCGATGGTAGGCCTGGGGTTGCCCGACGGCATAAGGGACTTCGGTCCGTCACTTGCGCGCTACGAGTCGCGGAGCTTCGCGTTCCGAGGCCCGGGAAGGATGCCGTCGGGCCGCACGCGCTCGTAGCTCGCGCGGCTCGCCACTCCGAAGAGTTGAATCCCGTGCCGAACGGCTTCAATCTCCTCGTCGTCGTCGAGATCTTGTACGACGGCCATGAGGTAGCGCTCGATGACCGCGTCCGCACGATTCATCGCTTGCTTGCCCTTTGGCGTGATGGCGTGCAGAACGCGTCGTCGATCAACGGAATCGACTCGGCGCGTGATGTAGCGCTTCGCGACAAGCGTGTCGACGAGTCGGGTGACGCTCTGTTTCGAGACGGCAAGGCGAAACGCAAGATCGGACTGGATCGTGTGGCCGTGCCGAAGGTGTTGCAGGATTCGATACTGCGTCAGCGACATACCGGCTTGTTCGAGCGCGAGTTCCGTGAGGCGCGCGAATCCGGCAAGTGCGTCGCCGAGAGACGGCTCCTCGATGTTCTCGGTCCGTCGAGCGCGCTGACCATCCGTCTTTGTTGACGCCACCGACGGAGCGTAGCCCGACGATGTCCGGTTTCCGCTGGTCGCAGGGCTGGTGGAACCTCGGTTGCTCGCCCCCCGGCACCTCGATAGTTTCGGAATCGGAATAGTTCCGGGTGCGAAACCTTTTGGGGGTACGCCTGATGCAACGTTCACGACGTGTCCGGTCACGCAAATCTCGTTGGTTCGTCTTCGTGACGATCGCGGTGGTGGTGATCGGGATGTTTGCCGGCCTTGCCGAAGCGAGCCCCGTCGTATCGCCGCCGCCTACCGGCGGGGGCGCGATCCTGCCGGCCAACCTGAACGGTTTCGATCTCGCGCAAGTCGGCTACGAGCAATCGGAGCATTTCCTCGCGGGGACTGCGACCGCGTTCACACCAACTGCACCGCTCACTTCGAACGGCAAGTGGAGCGTCGCGCCCAGTAGCAGCAAGGCCGCGTACAAGACGCGCGTCGTCGTCTACCGCCCGATCGATCCGAAGCGGTTCAACGGAACAGTTGTCGTTGAATGGCTCAACGTTTCGGGCCAAGTCGATGCTGATCCGGACTGGACACAGACGCACAACGAACTCATCCGCGATGGCTTTGCCTGGGTTGGTGTTTCGGCTCAGGCAGTGGGACTGAACGCGCTCAAGTGCACGGGAGCGTGTCTCGCCCCTGGCGATCCGGCGCGCTACGGGTCGCTCTCGCACCCGGGTGACAGTTTTTCGTACGACATGTTCTCGCAGGCCGGGCAAGCGATCCGCTCCCAGTCGGCGCAAATCCTCGGCGGACTCACGCCGAAGAAACTCCTGGCGGCCGGTGAGTCACAGTCGGCCGCGCGCATGGTGACGTACATCGACGCAGTCCAGCCGCTCGCGCATGTTTATGACGGGTTCTTGGTGCACAGCCGTGGCGCCGCCGGGGCTCCGCTCTCGCAGTCGCCGCTTGCGAGTGTGGTGCCGCCCAGCCCGACGCTCATTCGTACCGACCTCGGCGTGCCCGTGTTCACGTTTCAAACGGAGTTCGATGTCTCGGGCGCCTTCACCGCGCGCCAACCCGACACGAACAAGTTCCGCCAGTGGGAAGCCGCCGGAACCTCGCACTTCGACACCTACGGACTGTTGATCGGACCGAGCGACACGGGGAACGGGCAGGGCGCGGTCGCGAACCTCGCGGCCATGCAGAACCCGACGAACGTTCCCAGCCCGGGTGGCCTGTGCGCGAAACCGATCAACACCGGGGGCGCGCACTGGTTGCTTGACTCGACGATCTACTGGCTGAACCGGTGGGTCACGAAGGGCACCCCACCACCGATCGGGAGGCCGCTACAGATTGCATCGACCTCGCCGTTCGCATACGCGAAGGACGCGAACGGCAACACACTTGGTGGCGTACGCACGCCACAGGTCGACGTGCCGATCGCAGTGCTCTCGGGCACCGAAAACAGCGCGGCGAACAGCAACATCATCTCGACGTTCTGCTTCCTGTTCGGCTCCACAACGCCGTACTCTCCCGCGCAGATCAAGGCGATGTACCACAACCACTTCGAGTTCGTACTGCGATACGCGTTTGCGACCTTGAAGGACTTCGCGCACGGGTACCTGCTTCTCCCGGACGCGTTCGAACTCGTGAACGCGGCCGCTCGTTCACAGATCGCGAACTAGCGACCGTTCCGGCGCGCCCGCGGCGTGGTGCCCGTCTCGATACGCGTCGGTTCCACCGACGCTGCGAAAAACGAGGCTTAATGCCACTGTTTCGCGACGTCGCGGAGCATCTTGGCGACGGTGTCGAACGGCGCCCGATCGTCTTCCGCGCGCGCGAGGAGCACGGCTCCTTCGCTCGCGGCGACGACGAAGATCGCGAATCGCTTCGCGGCGTCGCGTCGCAAACCGCTCGCGATGAACAGGCTCGTCAGTTGCGAAGTCCATGCACGGAAGATCTCGCCGGCGTGATCGAGGAGATCGCCGGAGCCGGCTGAGACGGTAACCGCAACGACCGCGCACCCCGCGCGATTGTGCGAATAGTCGAGCAGCTGTCGCCAAAGATCGAGAAAGCGATCGAGCACAACTTCGACGGGTTCACCGCGAACACTCTCCATCATCGCCAGCGCGCCTTGGCTCACTCGGTCCAGCGCGGCGTGGAGGAGTTCCGATTTCCCGCCGGGGAAATGGTGGTACACGGAGCCGCGCGGTGCGTTCGACTTCTCGAGTACGGCACTGAACGAGGTGCCCTCCACCCCTTCAGTGGCAAGCAAACGCAGCGCGCTTTCCACCATGTTGGCGCGTACGTCGACTTGAGGGTTCACACAACAAGCCTATGCAGCACGACATAGTCGTGTTATCGTATGTATGATGACATACATAATCGAGTCCTGGGCCATATCATGCCGATGATCGACGTGTACGCGTCTGAGGGTACGTTCGCCGACCGGCACGCACTCGCGTCGCAGCTCGCGCAGACGTTGATGACGATCGAGCAGGTCCCGGATATTCCAATGTTCCGGCAGAACACCGCTGCGTTTATCCACGATCTTCCCGCAGAAGCCATCGCCAATGTGAACGGCGAGAGCGACTACGTCCGTGTCCAGGTGCTGACCAACGCGGGCGCGCTCAACCGCGACAAACAACTCGCGGTCGTCGAGCAATTCACGGCACTGATCGCACGGGCAGCCGGCGACGAGTCGTTCTCGCGTCGTACTTGGGTTCTGCTGACCGAGGCCATCGACGGTGGCTGGGGACTTTCTGGTCACGCCAACACAAACGCGGAACTCGTCGACGCCGCGCGCGCCGAGATCGCCGAACTTCAATCGGGTACACCCGATCCGAAGCGTTCATAACCACCGCAGGAGAACCGCGCTGTCAGCGACCCGACGGCATCGCCGATCCCGACCTACTTTCGCGTCTGCGAAGGCGTGCGCGTCCGCTTTGCCGATACCCGGGCCGACGCCGACACCGTTGTGCTCATGCTGGCACCGTGGCCCGAAACCTTGGGCCTTCCGGCGGATCTGGGCGCAAGTCAGTTCACTCGGGCGAGTCGTCGCGATCAGCGGCAGCGTCAACTGACCCCGAAACGCCAGACGTCGCCGTCGAGCCGGCACGAGGCGAGATCGAGCGTGATGTCCGTCACGACCGCGTATTCACGCGGTTCACTGACGGCGACGTCGTCGAGCACGACGTCGACGGATCCCCACACCAGCACGCCGACCCGACAGTCGTGCAACCACGACCGTTCGATGCGCGTCGCATCGGCACCGCCTGCAACGACAACACCGATCTCGCACGATTCGGCGAGCTGCCGGTCGACGTGATTGCCGGAACCGCCTTCGACGTCGACGGCGCGCACCGTTTGCCTGGCTTGGTTGCGCACGATCTCCGTCGCACGCGCGTTGCGAACGTGGATACCAGACTCGCGTGTTTCGTAGCGGTTTCGTTCGATGCGCGTGTCAGTCGTTTCGGTGCACCGAATGGCGCACAGGTTGTCGCGTAGTTCGTTCTCGACGATGACGTGACCGGTGCCGCCGTTGCATTCGATGCCCGCACCCCACTGCCGTCCGTGCTGGTAGTTGGCCCGAATCGTGACGCGGTTGGTTGCCGCGCACCACACCGTGCCGCCCGCCACGACGTTGTTCGCCACGACGTGATCGGCACCGCCGCTGAGCTTGATCGAGTCGACGACGCAGTCGGTCACCGTGATGTTGTCGCCGCCTGCGCTCGTCACGCAGGTCGGCGGGATCATCATGTAACCGGGCGCGCTGCCGGTAACGGTCGCGTGCGCGAGCGTCGCGCCCGGGCCGAGCACGATGGCGTGCCGGCCTCCGGCCTCGATAACCGTCGACCGCGCCGACTCTCCTTGCAACGTCACCCCGGCGGGAACCGACACAGGAAACGCGTCGCGGTCGTATCGCCCGGCCGGCAGCGTGACGACGTCGCCCGCGGTCGCGGGGGAAAGCAGTTCCGCGATCGTCGCCATCATTTCGGGACCGTCACGCCGACAGTCTGCACTACCGTCGCGGACCGATGTCCCGACGCGGCGACCAGGTCGTCATCACCAATCGCAAGGCCCGGCACGACTATTTCGTGCTCGAGACGCTACGAGGCGGGCATGTGCTCAAGGGCCCCGAGGTGAAGTCGATCCGCAACGGCCGCGCCAACCTGCAGGACGCGTACGCCCGCATCGACGACGGCGAGGTGTGGCTCTTCGGCATGCACGTCTCGCCGTACGAGTTCTCGCGCGGCGAGCTCGACCCGGTGCGCCACCGCAAGCTGCTCCTGCACCACGAGAGATCGCCGAGATCATCGCGCGCGACCGAGGAGAAGGGCGTCACCCTCGTTCCGTTGCGCGTCTACTTCAAGGACGGCCGCTGCAAGGTCGAGCTCGCGACCGCCCGCGGCAAGGCGCGCTACGACAAGCGCCAGGCGATCGCCGACACGCGACGCCGAACCGCGAAACCGAGCGGACCCTGAAAGAGCTCGGCCGCTAAACGTTCTCAGTCGCCGAGCGCCGGCTCGGGCTCGCGCCCCGGCGCGACCACGTTCGGGCCGGCGCCGGCCCTCGACGTTGACACGCGGCAGCCATTCGAGCCACTTCGGGAACCACCAGTTGCGATCGCCCGAGCAGTTCCATCGTCGCCGGCACGAGCACGAGGCGGACGACCGTTGCGTCGATGAACACCGCGAACGCGAGCCCGAAGCCGATCGAGCTTCAGCACTCGCAGGTCGGAGAGCACGAAGCTCGCCGAACACGCAGATCATGATCGCGGCCGCGGCCGTGATCAGCCGCGCCGTCTTCGCGAGACCGTGCGAGACCGCCGTGGCGTTGTCGTGGTCCGGTCGTACTCCTCCTTGATGCGACTCAGCAGGAACACCTCGTAGTCCATCGAGAGACCGAACACGATCGCGAACAGCATCATCGGCACCCACGCCTCGATCGGGCCCTTCCTTGCCGATGCCGACGAGATTCTTCAACCAGCCGTATCTGGAAGATCGCGACGATCACGCCGTACGCGGCGCCGATCGACAGCAGGTTCATGATCACGGCCTTCAGCGGCACGAGCAGCGATCGGAACACGAGCATCAGCAGGATGAAGCTCAACAGCAGGATCGCGAGGAACATGTAGGGCAGGCGCGAACCAAGCGTGTCGGCGAGGTCGACGCCGACCGCGGTCTGCACCGCCGACGTGCACTTGCGAGCGTGCTACCCGGCCTGCGCTCGCCGGGATCGACGTCGGTCGCGCAGGCGGTGCACGAGCTGGGTCGTGCTCTCGTCCTGCGGCGAGCCCTTCGGCACGACCTGCACGAGCACGGCCTTGCCGTTCGGGCTCGGGATGACGGGGCTCACCTGCGCGACGTCCGGCGTCTGCTCGATCGCTGCTGCGACCTTCTGCATCGCGGCCACGTCGCCGGGCGACCGCACCTCGCTCGCGACGAGCAACGGACCGTTGAAGCCCGGGCCCGAAGCCCTCGCTCAACAGGTCGTAGGCGCGGCGGGTCGTGAGCTTGGTCGGGTCGTTGCCCGCGTCGGCGACGCCGAGCCGCAGCCCGAACGCCGGGAGCGCGAGCACGACCAGGAGCACGAAGCCGCCGATCGCGACCGGCCACGGGTGCCGCTTGCAACGTGCGGCTCCAGCGCGCCCAGATGGTCTGCTCCGGCGGGCTTCGCTTCTTCGCCGTCGGGCAGCGACCACTTGTCGATCGTGTGGCCGACGAAGCCGAGCACCGCGGGCAGCAGCGTGACGGCGGCGCGCCATCACGAACAGCACCGCGAGCGACGGCGCCGATCGACGAGCCCACGGATGAACGACACGCCGATCACGAACAGACCGAGCAGCGAGATGACGACGGTGCCGCCCGCGAACAGCACGGCGCGACCGCTCGTGTCGATCGCGTGCACGACCGCGGCTTCCGGCTCGACACCCTCGTGCAAGCGCCTCTCGATAGCGGGTGCTGATGAACAGCGCGTAGTCGATACCGACACCGATCCCGATCATCGCGGTGACCTGCGGCGCGAACGACGGAACGTCGAGCACGCGCGCAAGCAGCGTGACGATCGCGAGCCCGATCCCGATGCCGAACAGCGCGGTCATGATCGGCAGGCCCATCGCGAGCACCGAACCGAACGCGATCAGCAGGATGATGATCGCGGCCAGCGATGCCGATCGAACTCACTCTTGGGTTGCGTCTGATCGGTGAACATCGAGCCGCCCAGCTCGACCTGCAGGTCGGGCGTGTTCGCCTTCTTCACCAACGCCGCGCATGTGCGTCGCGAGATCGACGGGCACGTCGTTCGCCTGCACGTCGAACAGGATCTCGGCGTAGCCGATCTTGCCGTCCTGCGAGATGAAGCGCTGCGCCGCCCGGGTCGTACGGCGTGGTGACCGACACGACGTGCTGCGGGTGCATCTGCTTCAGCTGGTTGACAGTGTTCGACACCGCGGTACGAACCGCGGGATCGTTGACCGTGCCACCGCCGTTGACCTGGAACACGAGATCGCCCGTGTCACCCTTGCGTTGAAAGTCTTGGCCGAGCACGTCGAACGTGCGCTGCGATTCCGTTCCCGGCAGCGAGAACGTCTTCTCCAACGTGCCGCCGGCGGTCTTGCCGAGGATGCTGATCGCGACAAGCGCGACGATCCACGCGACGACAACGAAACGGCGATGGCGGTAACACCAATGAGCGAGCCCGGGGAGCATGTGCCTCAGGCTATGCACAAGGTGTGACAGTTAGACGCTTCGACCGGAGAACGCGAGCATCTGTTCGAGCGGTGATGCGTCCGCCGGTGCGGCAACCTCGGGACCGAATGCGCCAGATGCCCGGATCTCGGGTTGGATGATGACCTGCGCGATCTGCAGGCCTTCGGTCACAACCGCTGTGGGCGGATCGAACGTTTGCCCCGTTCCCGACGCGATGTCGTAGCAATGCACGAGCAAGTCGAACTTTCCGATGTCGAGTGCAACTTGCGCGGGCAATGTCGCGAACGGCAACGCGACCATGTTGTCCATCGCGCCGGGTGTGTCGGCTGCGTCCTCGAACGCACGCAACGCGCCGTCGAGCGCGGCGGCCGGATCGTCGCCGAGAAGGTCGGGCATCGGACCGTCGGGAACGTCGAGCGTCTGGCCCGCGAACGTGGCTGCGAACATGTGCCCGCCACCGACCACGTGGTTCACGACGTCACGCACGGTCCATTCTTCGCACGGCGTCGCGTTGCCCCACTGGTCGGCCTTCACGCCTCCGACAAGTGTTCGCAGCGTCGACGTCTGGTACTGCAGCTGTTCGGCCGGTGACGGCATGATCCCCTCCACGGTTGCGGTCGGGGTTTGTTCGCCATGCCGACTCCCCCGGATCACCCGCGTTTGGACGGTTTTCGTCGCCTGGCGACGAAAACCGTCCAAACGCGAGGTCAGTGCGGGGTGGCGGGCATTGCCGAGACTCGAATTACGGCCGCAGCCCTCAGCCCGGATGCGTCAGTGGTCGTGCGCGTGGTCGTGATCGTGACCGTCGTGGTCGTGCGAGTGTTGGTGCTCTTCGACCTGCTGGCGGACCTCGTCCATGTCGAGCTCGCGCACTTGTGAGATCAGCGACTCGAGCGCCTGCGAGGGCAGCGCACCGGGCTGACCGAAGACCGCGATCTGGTCGCGGAAGATCATCAGCGTCGGGATCGACTGGATTCCGAACGCGCCGGCCAGCTCTTGCTGGTCCTCGGTGTCGATCTTGCCGAACACGATGTCGCTGTGCTTCTCGGACGACTCTTCGAACACCGGTGCGAACTGCCGGCACGGGCCGCACCACGAGGCCCAGAAGTCGACGAGCACGATGTCGTTGCCCGTGACGACGTCTTCGAAGTTGTCCTTGGTCAGGGTGAGCGTTGCCATAGACGCGTTTGAACGGCTCAGCCGCCCGGAAGATTCCCGGGGGGCAGGTCGGCATTGAGGATCGACCGGACCGGCCGGTCGAGACGGAAGTAGTACCAGGCCCAGCGGGCCATCACGGCGATGCGGTTCTCGAAGCCGATCAAGTAATAGATGTGCACGAGGAGCCAGACGACCCACCCGACGAAGCCCCGGAACCGCAGTGGCCCGATCTGGCCGACCGCCGAGCGGCGGCCGATCGTGGCGAGCGTCCCCTTGTCGCGGTAACGGAACGGGCGCCGCGCGCCCCGTTCACGATCTGGCGGGCGACGTACCGACCGGCCTGCATCGCCGGCGGTGACACCATCGGCAGCACGTTGCCGTGCTTGTCTTTCGCGCCGGCGACATCACCGACCGCGAACACGCCCTCGGCACCCATGATGCGCAGGTGGTCGTCGACCTCGATGCGGCGATGCTCTTCGCTGTTCGGCTTCACGCCCGCGGTCCACACCATTGTCGCGGTCGGGATCTCGGAGCCGTCGTGCAGCACGACGCCTTTGTCGTCGGCCGAGTCGACGAGCGTTTCGCAGCGCACTTCGATGCCGCGCAGTTCGAGCTCGCGGCGCGCGTACTTCGACAAGCTCGGCACGAACACCGACAACAACCGGTCGGTGCCTTCGAGCAAGACGATGCGAAGGTCGGACGGCGGAATCTCCGGGTATTCGTCGGGCAGCACGAGGCGAACGAGTTCGGCCAGCGCGCCCGCGTACTCGACGCCGGTCGGCCCGCCGCCGACGATGCAGAACGTCAACAAGCGTCGGCGTTCTTTCGGGTCGCGTTCGGCCGTCGCTCGTTCGAGGCATTCGAGGACGTGGTTACGTAACCGCAACGCTTGGCCGAGGTCTTTCAAACCGAGCGCGTGCCGCTCGACCGACTGGTTGCCGTAGTAGTTCGTGGTGCTGCCGGTCGCGACGACGACGTAGTCGTAGTCGATGACGTCGCCGTCGGAGGTGTGCACGCGCTTGTTCTGGTAGTCGACATGCGCGACTTCGGCATCGCGGTAGCGGACGTTGCTCGCACCCCGGAACACTTTGCGCAGTGGCGCCGCGATCTCCGACGGGTTCAGCAAGCAGCTTGCGACTTGGTAGAGCAACGGCGTGAACAGGTGATAGTTGCGCGAATCGATGAGCTCGACGTCGACGGGCTCGTCGCGCAACGTCTTCGCGCACTGCAACCCGCCGAAGCCGCCGCCGATCACTACGACTTTCGGAAGCGGAGGCATGCCGCTATTCCTCCTCGCGTCCCACGAATTCGAGTGTCAGGGGTGTACCCACATCGATGCGAAAACGACCGCGGCCGGTTTTTTCGATTCGCACCGGCGCACCCCGCTCGTCGAGCCGCCGTTTGAGCAACACGAGCCGGCTTTCGAGGTTGTCGCGAAATTCGGGAAGTTCGAGCGACGGGTCGAGGCGCACCTCTTTGTTCGTGAAGTCGGTGCGGCCCTCGCGGTTGTAGAGGTCGACGAGGTGCCAGAGGATCCGGCCCGCCACGCCCTTGATCAAGTAGTCGCCGTCGACGAACACACTTCCGTCGACGGCAAAGAAGCGCACGCGCGTCGCGACGCCGACCGGTTCGGGCGCACGCGCCGCCGGCGCCGGCCGGTCAGCCTGTTCGTACGCGATGTCGATCTCCACTGCGTTGGCGACGAGCGTCGCGACGATTGCGAGCACGGCTTCGTCGGTGACGGTGAACGCGAGCTTGTTTCGGCTTTCCACGCCGAGCACGCCGACGAGTTGACCGTGCACCATCGCGGGCACGGCAAGCTGGCTCTCGGCATCGGCGAGGCCGGGCAGCGGCACCTCTTGACCGGGCGCTTCCAATCCGCTCGCCTCGTAGGAACGACGGACTGTGCGCGCGTACGCAAGCATCTGACCGAGATTGCCGATGCGCATCGGTTCGACGCGCGTGGCGGCCATGCCGATCACGCCCTCGCCAAGCTTCACCTCGGAACCGACTCCTTCGGCGTCGTATCCGTGGCTCGCGATCGTGAAGAGACGCGAGCCGCTCTCGTCGAGCAACAGCAGAATCGAGTTTTCGTAGTCGAAGAGTTCGGCAATACCGGCGAGCGCATGTTCGACGACGTTGTTGAGGTCCGGGCAACGCGCAAAACGAGCGCTCAGCTCGGCAAGCCGCTCGAGCGTCGTCGCGTCGCTCATGCTTCTTCGCCGTACGTCGCGTCCTGCTCCAACCGTTCGACCCGGTAGATGTCGGCGCTGCGGAGCTTGAACACCCCTTGCATTCCGGTGATCGCGGCGACGAGCTCGATGTCTTTTTGCAAGCGATCGAAGACCGGCCCGCGCCGTTCGGTGCGTTCGTAGCGCAAGAACAGCCGGTACTGCGCGTAGGTAAACGGATCGATCAGCAGGACGGACGCGCGCGGGTTCTCGGCGAGGTTGCGGGTGGTCTTGGAGAAGAACTGATTCGAGAGGGCAACGTGCTCGTCGTCGACGTAATGGACACGCGAAAGCGGTGTGACGTTCGGTGTGCCGTCGAGTGCGGCCGTCGCGATCACGGCCGGGATCGCGCCCTCGAAGCAGTCCGAAATCTCGGAGAGCTGAATCATGCCGGCGACAGTCGCTTCCCCGCCGACGGGCCCGGCGTTTGGTCGTATACCTCGTCGACCGCGACCTCGATCACGACGAACTCGCGCGGCATCCGGCGGTCGATGATGTCGTAGCCCGTGCCCAGGTACTCGTGAACGACGCGCGTGAACGCGGTGATGTGAAGTTGGCGGCGCGCACGATCGTCGGCAGTCTCCGGCTCCGGCGATCCGGAGATACGTCCCTTCAGCTGCACGGCCGTGTTGTTGACGATCTCGTTCCCGGTGATCGCGATCACGCCCGTTGCGGCCAGGTTCTCCTGCAGCGTGAGCGAGTCGGCCGGGACCGACACGCGGACGCGTGTCCCGCCGTCGAGCACTTGCAACGCGAACGCCCGGTCGGCGTTGGGCGCGCCGGACGCGTCGACGGTGCCGACGTAGAGCGACACCTCCGATTCCAGCAGCGCTGCCGACTCGTCGTCGATCACAAAGCTCTCCCCGCAGCCTGTTTAGCAAGTCCTTAAGAACCGTTACGAAGCACTTCGCGTTGTCTCACGCGCCATTTAGGAGCGGGAAAAACCCGGATTCCCCAAGATCGTAGGAGACGTTCCACTGATTGGAGAAGACGACATGACTGCGACGAACGCCGACACAGACCTGCTGGCCGTCGAGACTGCGGCCCTGAGCGCGGTGACCTTCGACGTCTACCGAAACATCCACAAAGGGATCCGCCGGCTCCTGTTCGACGTGACCTCGACGTTCGGGTCCGTCGACCCGGGTGACGGCCAAGCGGTCGACGTCGCGACCACGCAGCTCCACGAATGCGTGCGCTTCCTCGTCACGCACGCCGAACACGAGGACGCACACGTCCAGCCGTCGATCGACCGCTACTTGCCGATGATCGCCGAGCGCGTCGGCGAGGAGCACGAGGTGCTCGAACACCAGATGGCGAGTCTCGAATTGCTCGTGGATGTCGCGGCCGGAGCGCCTGCGAACGAACGCCGGGTTGCCGTTCACCGCGCGTACCTCGGCTTGTCGACATTCGTCGCGCACTACCTCGAGCACATCGCGTTCGAAGAAGTCGAGATCATGCCTGGGTTGGCGCAGGCGATGAGCGTGCCGGAACTCGTCGAAGTGCACACCGCGATCGTCAACAGCATCCCGCCCGCCGAGATGGCGTACGGCCTGTCGTTGATGTTGCCGGCGATGAACGTCGAAGACCGGGTCGAGGCGTTCCAGGGAATGCAAGACGCGCCGCCCGAAGTCTTGGAAGGCGTGCTGGGCCTCGCTCGTTCGGTGCTCACGCCCGAAGAGTTCGCCAAGTCGAGCGTGCGCCTCGGCCTGGCGTGATCTCGCGGGCGGGAGCGGGAATGCAACGCCTCGCGCACCGTTACAATGGATGGCTCGGCCGTCGGGTACCGACACGCATCGCCCGGCGGCCGAGATTGACAAGGGGGTGCGTGGCTTCGATCTCGAGGATTGAGGTGGGGGAAGCGAGCCGACGTCGCCGGATCGTCGCAAAAGAGTCGGCAAAACCAATACACGCCAATGACAACCACTTGGCAATGGCTGCTTGACCTAGTCGGTAGCCGGTCCGCAACGGATTCGCCATTCGTTCGTGCGAGACCTCATCCAGGATGACTCACCGCTCGGCAAGGCCTCGGGGCCGAGCGGGACATCAAAACGAGGCTGGCTCATCGACAGGGTGCCGTTGACCCGTCGCTGAGTGAAACTTCCCAACGGCTGCGCTCGGAGAAGCCCCACTAAGAGCTCGGGAGACGCGGGTTCGACTCCCGCCACCTCCAAGAGTGCTCAGCGTTATGCGCGGTGAGCATTGTTGGAGGTGCGCCAGCACCCTCGTAGCGATTGAGAATCATCCGAGCCCACTCGATCGCGTCTGCAATCGAATACCCGAGGGGCTATTCGGCGATGAGATTCTCAGTGAGCTGCTTGGGGCCGTAGAAGTCGCCGGTCGCCTGGTCGCAGCCGACTTGCAGAATGGTGTCGTGTTGTTGGTCCGTACTGATGCCGTTCGCGCTGACGAGCAGGCCGGCGCGATGGGCTCGGTCACTGAGGTCGACGACGACGTTTCGCACGGTGGGGTTGATGACCGCTTCGTTTACGAGTTCAGTTGACAGTTCGAGCGCGCGGAAGCCGAGTTGCAGCAAGTCTTCGAGGTCGACCTTCGGGTCGGACACGTTCGCGAGCATCAGGGCGAGATCGGTGTCAGCGAGTGCTCTGAGCGCGTCGCGCAGTCGCGTGGTCGCGTTTCTCACGACGGTTGCATCGATGAGGAGGTGGATTTGGTGCGGCGCCAAGAAATAGGCCCTCGCGATCTCATCAAGCCGTTGCTCGGTGTAGATGTCGAGAAGCGTTCGCGTTGATGCAGTGGTGTATTGCGCCAACGGCCTTCCGCTCGCCGCGACAACCAACAGCGCTGCTGTTTCGCGCGCCACATAGAGATCGATCACGGGAGCAACTGCCGTATCACCAGCAATTTCCTCGACGATCGACGCACCTAAGACGCCTCGTTGCGGATGATGCCACTGGGCAAAGCCTCGGTATCCAACGAGCTCGCCGGAACCAAGATCGATGACCGCCTGCGCGTACGCCGCGACTTCCCCCAGGCTGAATGCGGGCTGCAACTCAGCGACCGTGGGCAGCCCTACGCCGGGTTTTGTCTCGAGCTCGGGGTCCTGAGTTCCTGATCCACGGGACGTGTCCGCGTCGCGCTGCAGTGGCGCCGCGGCGTCGAGAAACGCAACCGGATCGGCGTGACCCTGACTGAACGCGACTCCATAATTGATCGCAATCGGCATCGGACCGATTGTCGTTTCGACAGGCGCCTCGCGCAGGTCGTTCCCGATGACCTCAGCGGCTCGCAGTGCGTCTTGTCGCTTGCCGATGCCCCGTAACAAGACGGCGAGCTGATGCTCGGACACCGCACCCACGGAGTCAGTCGTAAACGCGATGCGTTGCAAACGCATCGCCAGCGAGTGCATGACTTGGTCAACGATGTCACTCCCATGGGTGCTCGCGGCCTCAGCGACATCGGAAAAGTCATACACGACTACGGCGCACTCACCTCCGTCCCGCGCAGCACGAAGAACCAACGCAACACGTTCCTCAAAGCTGTCTCTCGCGAGCGTGCCCTGCGGTCGGTCGGAAACGTCGACAGCAACGGTGTCCGCGAGCACTCGACCGATCAGCACAAAGCGCTGACTCGCGCCGTCAGAACCGAGCTCCATCGTGGCTGAAACCTGCAACCGCACCAAGCCCGAGGCGCCGGCCTTCGCGACGACCTCTCCGCTCCAACTTCCACGGCGCGCCAGTTCCGGCCGCGCAACCTCATAGAACAAGCCGAAGGACTCATTCGGGAACACATCCGAAATCGTCAAGCCGTCGGCACCGCCGACACCGAGAAGCTTGCAAGCAGCCGGATTCAGATAAAGCAGCCGACCCCACCCGTCGCATACACCCACAACATCGTCGGTCTGTTCGACCCACGACATCAAACCCGCCAAGGCCTCCCGACCAGCCGCCTCATCCAAAATTCCACCTCCTCCACGGGGGCGTATCGCCCGCCACCAGCCCGACTCATCATGCGCACAACTGGAGCCGCGACACCATCCCCCCGATCAAGAATCGACGGTCAACGGGCAGGCGAGGGGAAGCCTGTGGGGCCCTCGCCCGTCACGCCCCCCGTGACTTCCGACGTCGCTGAGAATATGAATAGGGGGTGATCACCGGCGCGTGGGCGGCGGCATATATGCGAGATGTGATGGCGGCGGTGAACAATCGCGACTGGGCAGCGTTCGAGCGCCTACATGACCCACGCGTGCGATACGTCAGTCCCGTCACCGACGCGATCGGCGTTGAGGCGGTGTGTCAACGCCATCGAGAGCTCGCCGACGCCGCACCCGACTTTACGGTGAAGTTCACGACACGCACCGTAGAGCCGTGGGAGAACCGCGCAGTATTCGAGAACGTCCAAACGGGCACCCACACTGGCGATCTCGATACGCCGTTCGGAAAGATCAAAGCGACCGGCAAACCCTTCGAGATTCACGGCGTCATGGTTGTCACGTTCGACAACGACGGCCATGTGGTCGAACTGCGTTCTTACTTCGACGTCATGGACGCGCTCCGCCAGATCGGTTTCGAGCCGTAGCGCCCATCGGCAGTTGCCCCATGATGCTCGTGCATATCTGGGCACGTTGGTGCCGGTAGCGTTCGCGTCGATGTCATCGGAGGCGCTCGATGGGCTCGTGATCCGTGCGCTGGGCGAGGATGATGTTCCGTCGTTGATTGCGTGTATTCGTCGTTGCTATGGCGAGTCGTACCCGGAGCACGAGTTCTACGACGCGTACTACCTGCGCGGAGAGTTACGCGCGGGCCGGCTGATTTCGGCGGCCGCGCTGGACGGGACGCGCGTCGTCGGACACGTCGGGACGCGCGTTCGCGAACGTGGCGATGTCGTGGCCGAGACGGTGTGTGGTGTCGTTGATCCGGAGTATCGCGGCCGCGGTCTCATCGCTCGGGTCGGGGGTCGCATGACGGCTCGGTACGGCGAACTGGGCATCGCCGCAACGATGCATTTCGCGACCGGCGCACATGACCTCACCCAGCGCCCAATCGTTGCGTCCGGCGCCGTAGCGACCGGTGTGCTTCTCGGTCATGTCGCGGCCGGCACCGAGTATCGGGGTATCGAACACGGCTTCGTAGGCAAGCGCATTGGTGTGGTCGTCTACGTTCAGACGTTTGGCCGCTTTGACCCGCTCGATGTCTACGTGCCCGAGGACTTCGCCGAGACTCTTGCCGACCTTTACGAACGACTCGCCCTCGATCGGCGCGTGCTCATCCGTGCCGAAGCGCCCGGCTCGCTCCAAACGTGGTACGGCAGCGCCGACCACGACCCCAGGCGCGGTATCTCGTCGCTACGGTTCGGCACGCTGGCCGCCGCCGCGACCGTTCCCGCGATCGAACTTGTCGAGCGCGCGATCGCGCAGTGCCAAACCGTCACCTACGCAGACGTTCCACTTGCAGACCCCCGCAGCATTGACCTCATCGCGTTTCTTACCCAGACCGGGTTCTGTTTCGGAGCGCTCCTGCCCGGCACCGCACAAACAGAAGCCATCCGCGTGCAACACGTCCATCGCGCCGCGATCGAACCACAGGCAATCGTGACGGCCGACTCCCACGGACGCTCGTTGCTCGAATGGATCACTCAGCAACACCAAAACGGTCGCCGCTGATCTCACGCACACCAAAACATCTCACGACCGCGGCACCCATGGACACGATGCCCGCACGGTTACGAACCGCGCTCAACGCACGCGACATGGACGCGTTCCGTGCGTGCGCCATGTCACTCTCGCGAATGCTCTTTGTTCACTCGTGCCGGCGGAAACGCAGCCGCGTGAGACCGGGCGGTTAGGTCCCGAGACTGCGCTCGCCCGCGAGATCGATCAGGGCTTCGAGTCGCGCAACCTCGCGCGCTCTTTCGGCGACTGTTTGCCGCGCTCCTTGGAGGCTTTGCCGAGCGCGGTCGAGATCGACACGGAGCTGGTCGAGGTTGGGGACGACGACTCGAGAGATTTCGTCTTGGTAATCCATGCGGCTTACCTCTTGCGACTATGTGCCCATTGGCAGAGTGCACTCGGTTGCAGACAACGTCAAGCAAGTCGCCAGATGTGTGCGAAGGATTACGGTCAGCGCGGACTGTGACCCACGGGTGGCGACGGATCGGAAACCCGAAAGCGATACGCGGGCGCTCGTAGGAAGACAGAACGGCCGATCTGACGCTCCTTCAGCGACCCACGTAGCCGTGGCAGTGCGTGCCGTTCACCGTGGTGTTCACGGGTGCATGCGCACGTGCGCGCGTCCGTGCATGCACCGGTGCACACCACGCTTGGTTCGTGGCTCGTCCATGACTGGCCACTCGAATATCGCTCCCGATCGGGCAATCTGTGCTTACTTGGGACTGAGGGTCGCTGGTATCGAGTTATCCGATCGAGGCCGGTGTCTCGTCGGTCGGTTCGAGAATGACGATCGGGATCTCGCGGGACGTATGCCGCTGGTACACGTCATAACGGCCATGCGCTCCGAAGTGAAAGAGCGGCGCCAACCCGCGGTTGTGACGGTTGACGAGAGGCCAAAGCCGCGCTCGCTCCTCGGGCGTAGCGACGCGCGCTGTCGCCGACCATTTCCGCCCCCCGACTTGAACCTCAACGCGCGGCTCGGACCGAAGATTCGCCACCCAACCGGGACTGTGGTCGCTGCCACCGTTGGACGCGACGACGACCAACGACGCACCGTCCTTGTAGTAGATGAGTGCGTTCGTACGTTGGCGACCTGTCCGACGCCCGAGTGTTGTCAACAGCAGCGTCGGCCTGCCGATCAACCATTTCCCGATCCAGCCGTGAGTACCGCGATAGATCCCTTGATGCAGCCGCAGAATCGGCGTTTCGACGAGAGCTGAGGGAACACGGTCCACAGCAGCCTCCAGGAGTGCGTCTTCGCGGTCATGCTATGTGCGTCTGACCGGAAGGGGTCGTGAACCCGAGCGCCGTCGGCGATTCACGCGTACAGATGCCGTTCGGCGCTTCCGTCGCCGCGCCTCATCGGGCAACCTTGTGCGCGTCATGACGAACGCTGAATCGCAATGGCTTGCCGTTCAGATTGCTCTCGCGAAGAGGGCGGTCGATCTCGTTCTCGCCGATGTCGACGCGATCGGGAAAGCGCGTCCGGACGTGGTGGTCAGCGATTGGGACGGTCACACCGTGGCGATCTTCGTGAACGGCGGCGTCTCGACTCCATCGATCTCCGCACACGATTCGGCCGAAGCCACTGTCGAAGTTGCGAGCTACATGCAAGACCAACTCGACGACGAAGCTTGGCCGCTTTGCCCGAGCCACGGCTACGGCCTTCATTCTGAGGTGCTCAATGGCTCGCCGGTTTGGCGGTGCCGATTCGGCGATCACACGGTCGCCGAGATCGGCTCCCTTGCCAATATCGAGACGCCATAACAGTCGATCGGCGCTCGCTATACCGCTGACAATCGGGCATTATGCGTGCAGTCTCGGTGCGGGAAGGACTACTCGTCGCGGCATGGCTGCTCCAAGTACTCGATACGTTTCGGTTGAGGCGAGTGACGTCGCCTATCAGGTTCTTGGTGATGGGCGAAGCGACATTCTTTGCTCGTATGGGTTGGGCGCTCATGTCGACGTCCTATGGGATTCGCCATCGTCGTCGGCGTTCTTGGATCGACTGGCGTCGTTTAGGAGGGTGATCACCTTCGATCGCCGCGGGACCGGTGCGTCGGATGGTGTTCCTCGCGGCGCGATGCCGACGTGGGAGGAATGGACCGAGGACATGCTGGCGGTCCTCGACGCTGCGGAGTCTGAACGCGCAGCCGTGTTCGCGACCCTCGATGCGGGACCGATAGCGATTCTGTTTGCGTCATTGCATCCTGAGCACGTGAGCGCGCTCATCTTGTTGACCACGGCTGCGCGTTACCTCGTGGCCGATGACTACCCGGCTGGCGCAACCGATGACATGGTCGACGGCATCGTTGCGCTGATCGAGCAGACCTGGGGGACACCGGAGTTCGCGCAGCTCATGCTGCCGAACATGAGCGAGAACCCTGAGTACCTCGCACACGTCGCCAAAATGTTGCGTGCCTCGGCAACACCGCGGACCGCCGCGGCACAGTTCGATTACATCCTGCGCACTATCGACGTTCGCGAGGCGCTCCCGCTGATCCAAGCTCCTACGCTGGTGCTTCACGCGAGCCAGAGCACCCTGGTACCGATCGAGCATGGGCGCTTCCTCGCCGAGCACACCCCGGGATCAAAGTTCGTCGCGCTTCCGGGCGACGTCACCGGCATCAGTCCCGACGACGTCAGGATTACCGACGAGATCGCCGAGTTCTTGACCGGTGAACGGCCAGCGGCCGAAGTCGATCGGGTCCTGACCACGGTGATGTTCACCGACATTGTCGCGTCGACCGAGCGGGCGGCGTCACTGGGTGACCGACGATGGCGCGCGCTCCTCGACGCGCACGATCGGACCGTCCGGGAACAACTCCGGCGCAACCGCGGCCGGGAGATCAATACGACCGGCGACGGATTCCTCGCTGCATTCGACGGACCCGCCCGCGCGATCCGCTGCGGACAGTCACTGGTCAACGCGGCACGCGAGCTCGGAATCGAAGTGCGTGTGGGTCTACACACCGGCGAATGCGAAGTCCGCAAGAACGATCTCGGCGGCCTGGCGGTTCATATCGCTGCTCGCGTCGCAGCTCTTGCCGAGGCGAACGAAGTTGTTGTCTCCCGCACCGTGAAAGATCTCGTCGTCGGCTCCGAAATCAGATTCGCCGACCGAGGTGACCATCGACTCAAAGGCGTCCCCGGACAATGGAAGCTGTTCGCCGCGGTGCCATGAGCCTCCACCCAGATTCCTGTCGACGTAAGGCCGCGCCATAGCCGCCGTTCGGCACTCGCAAGATCACGCCGGATCAGGCAATCTGTGCGCGGTGGCGGCGAGCGTGTACTTCGATCAGACGGCATTCCGAGCGATCGCGTTCTGGGCCACGTTTCTCGCGTGGTTCATTTATGTGGTGGCGCTCTTGCAGCGGGAGCAGTCGGGGCAGGAAGACGACCGGACCAGCCGACTCCTTCTTGTCTGCACAGCCGGAGCGTTACTCCTCGCGTTCGCGGCGGCGTACCTCGTTCCCCGGGCAGCACTTGAGAACGGGTTCGTGTTCTGGGTGGGACTGACGATGACGTGGGCGGGTCTGGCGGTGAGCGAGTGGGCACGACGCTCTCTGGGCCGTCATTACCATCCTGTCGTCATCATTGACGACGACCACGTCGTCGTTACGAGCGGCCCCTACCGTGTGATTCGTCATCCGATCTACGCGGGTCGGGTTCTGGCGTTGGTCGGCCTCGGCTTGGCGATGTCGAACTGGTTGAGCGTCGTCGCTTGCGTGGCCTTGCCGATCTACGGCTTCTCGGTGCGCATTCGCGTCGAAGAAGCAGCGATGCTCAACGCCACGGGCGCGGAGTACGCCGCCTACCGTCGACGGACGTGGCGACTCATCCCTTGGGTTTGGTAGCGAAACCGAACTGGCGATCTGGCGTTTCGAGTGACAACGATTGCTGTCGTCGAAACGCCGCCAATCAGCTCGGGGCAAACAAACGAGCGACGTCGGGTTTCGTAACTTTGCCCATCGCGTTGCGGGGCAGCGTGTCGACGAAGAGAAAGCGAGTCGGCACTTTCGCCGGCGCGACCCTTGCCTTGCCCCACAATCGCAAGGAGTCGGCATCGAGGGAGGCGCCGGACTTCGCGACGATGGCCGCGCACACGCGCTCACCCCACTCGTCGTCCGCGACACCGACCACGGCGAGGTCCTCGATATCAGGATGGGTCCGGAACACTTCTTCGACTTCGAGCGCCGAGACTTTCTCGCCGCCGGTCTTGATGATGTCGACCGATGCGCGGCCCAGCAGTCGATAGCCGTCCGGCTCGTGTACGGCAACGTCGCCAGTCAGGAACCAGCTATCGACGAAAGCAGCCGTCGTCGCTTCCGGGTTGCGCCAGTACTCGGTGAACACGTTCTGACCGCGGACGAGCAACTCGCCCGGTGTGCCGTCATCGACGTCCTGATGAGTCTCGTCGACGATCCGTACCTCAACGCCGGGAAGCGGGAAACCCACCTTGCCGGGTACACGACTCGCGAGTGTGTTCGAAAGCGCCATTCCGATTTCCGTCATGCCGTATCGCTCGAGGAGCACCTGACCGCTGATGTCGTGCCAACGTTCCAACGTCGACACGGGAAGTGCCGCAGATCCCGACACCATCAATCGAAGCCGTCCTGCGCCTTCGGACCAACGCACTTGATCTGCGCCGGAAGCGTCGGTCCACGCCGAGATCAGTCGCGCGTAAATCGTCGGCACTGCCATGAACACGGTCACTTCGCCCGACGCCAGTCGCTCCCAAGTCGCGACGGCGTCGAAGCTACCGGGCGCTTCGCATGTGGCTCCTGAGTACAGCGCGCACAACGTGACGTTCACGATCCCATGCACGTGATGCAGTGGCAGAACGAGCACAATGCGATCGTCGGACGACCACGCCCACGCGTCGATGAGCCCGGTCACCTGTGCGAGCAAGCTGTGATGCGTGTGTACGACGCCTTTGGGCGTCCCGGTTGTGCCGCTCGTGTACAGGATCAGCGCCGGGCGCTCGATGTCAGTCACGAACTCGACGATCGCTTCTCCAGCTGACGCGACCGCGAAGTGGCGCGCGTCGACACTCGCCGCGAGCCGGCGGGCGCGGTCGTCGTACTTGGGCGACGCGATGACGCGCGACACG
The DNA here is from genome assembly GCA_963841195.1 of uncultured Actinomycetes bacterium. GTDB lineage: Bacteria > Actinomycetota > Acidimicrobiia > IMCC26256 > PALSA-610 > CAWJBX01. The sequence goes on from CAWJBX010000017.1 coordinate 342,391, forward strand.
TCGCTGTTCCGAGCGACGTAGCTCTGCTCGGGTTCCGGGTGCTCCGGGTGGATCGGGACCGCGACGGCGCCGGCCACCCAACACGCCAGTAACGCAGTGACGTAGTCGTGACCAGGCGTGCAAAGCACAGCGACTCGTTGATCGTGAAGATCGTCGTTGTCGCCGAGGAGAGCGCCCGCGAGTCGCGCGGCATCACGCTCGAGCTGCTGATAGCTCCACGCCCCCGCGGGGTCGATGATCGCCCGGCGATTTCCGTAGGAACGCACACGTGAAGCGAATCCCTGCATCGCACAGAGTCTCGCACTCAAGCAGACCGTCGGGCGCAGGCTCCCCCGCGTTCACTCTCTGCGACAGTTGCAAAGAACATTCACAACAACAGCTCGCGGTGTTACGTTCCGCGTGACCCCGAAACCGGGAGGGCACTCATGCGTCGTCGGATGTTCGTAGTCGCGATGTTGTTCGCAGGTCTCGTCACTGTTGTGTTTGCGCCCGCCGCCGGCGCGCAACCCGGCAGCATTACGTTCGATCCTTCTACCGTCGTGGCGGGCGGCGGCAAGTTGTTCATTAACGGCTCGTGTGAAGCGAACACGAGTGGCTTCGTCATCTCCGAAGCGTTCGCGAATCAGCCATCGGTCGGCGACTTTGCGGGGCTGCCCGCGATCGCGATCACGACCAGCAGCACCGGTACGTTCGGGATCGGTCTGACGATTGACCCGTCGATCAAGCCCGGGATGTACACGGTGAGCCTTCGCTGCGGCGGCGGTCTCGCGGCGTCGGGCACGTTGACGGTGAGGTCGAGCACGCTCGCCTTCACCGGGCCGCGTAACCGGACGCTCACCGAAGCCGGCGCGGTGCTCATCGCCATCGGCGCGGCGCTGGTGCTTCTCGCACGCCGGAAGACACCACTGTTCGCTCACCAACGCTTATTCGATTGACGCGCGCGATCGCGACGGCGACACTTTCCCCGTCGCCCGACGGAGAGGAGGACGTGCCCAGATGAACACGCTGCCCACGATCGTCCTCCGTCGCGCGCCTCACGCCTTCTGAGCTCGGGCCTACGGAGGACGCACTTCGCGTCATTGTCTCCGACTGCCCGAAAGGAAGGCGCGCATGCGCCCTGTGCCCGAGTGGCTCATTTCCGACGACGTTGACTACGTCGAGCGCGAGCTCGGCAGCTTGAAGTCTGGCAAGGAAGCCGAGGTCTTCCTCGTGGAGCGGAGCTCTCGCGAGCGTTCGTGCCTGCTCGCGCACAAGCGATACCGCCCGCGCACCGTGAGCCACAAGGGAGAGTTACAGGAGCTCGGTTTCCAACGCGCCAACAGCTTCATGAATGACTTGGCGTACCGCGACGGCCGGAGGTTCGCGAAGTCGCGCGACCGACGCGCGGCCGAGCGGATGACGAAGTACGGCAAGAAGTTGTTGACGGGCCGGTGGACCGGTCACGAGGTCGAGATGATGCAACAGGCCTGGCACGCCGGCGTGAATGTTCCCTATCCGGTCGGCCCGCGCGACGAAGGACTGCTCATGCAGTTTCTCGGTGACGCCGAACGGGCGGCACCTCGGCTCGTCGACGCGCGCCTTCGTGCGCCGGAGATCGTCTACGCCCGCGGGCAGCTCTTCGAAAACTTGCGGCTGTTGGTCGGTGCGGGACTCGTGCACGCCGACCTCTCGGCCTACAACCTCCTCTGGTGGGAGGACGACATTTGGTTGATCGACTTCCCGCAAACCGTCGACATCACCACAAACCCTCACGCGTTCGACTACCTACACCGCGACCTCACCAACATCGGAAGTTGGTTCGCCCGTCACGACGCCGAATTCGAGGTAGACGTCCTATATGCGGAGCTCGTGGCGATCGCCTGTACGTATTAGAACGACCCGACGAACCCGCCAGACCACGATGATGCAGACTGCTGGCGAATGAGTGGTCACGCGTCGACGTCGTTATGACGGAAGAAGCTTCTGCGGACCAGCGCGTCATCCCGAGCGGTGTGCTCGCGGTTTTGATCGGCGCCGGCATTCTCGGGTTCCTCGCGCTCGTGTTGTGGGCGAACCAGGAGGCGATTCCACCGGCACGAAAAGCTGTCGCGCCGCCGACGACCGTGGCTGCCCAACCGCGCCCGGCGCCGGGGCTGTACGTCAATCCCGACAGTCATGCCGCGGAACAGGTTCGGCAATGGAACGCCGACGGTCGGCAGAGCGACGCCAACGCGCTCGAGAAGATCGCGGTTCAGCCCACTGCAGTTTGGCTCACCGGACCGCCCCAAGATGCAGCCTCCGTCGTTCAATCGATCACGAGTCAAACGACGAAGTCAGGCGCGATTCCGGTGTTCGTCGTCTACGACTTACCCGATCGTGACTGCGGCGGTTTCTCTTCGGGTGGTGCTTCGTCCGCGCAGGCGTATCGGGACTGGATCGGCCAGATCTCCGTCGCGCTCGCGAATCAGACTTCGATCGTCATCGTCGAGCCCGACGCGCTGGCCCAGATCGTTACGGGCTGCATTGGTCGCGATGCAGCGCAGGAGCGCTACGCGCTGCTTCGGAGCGCCGTTGACACACTCGGCGCCTATTCCAACGTGCGCGTGTATCTCGATGCCGGGAACGCGGGATGGGTCGAAGATCCGCGGTCCATGGTGCAGCCTCTTCGTCAGGCGGGTGTTGCCGATGCACGCGGATTCTCGCTGAACGTCTCGAACTTCTTCACGACCGAAGAATCGGAGCAGTACGGCGATGTGATCTCCTTGGAGCTCGGCGGGCAGCACTTCGTGATCGATACGAGCCGGAACGGAAACGGGCCGGTCGCCGAGAACGACCCGCAGCACTGGTGCGATCCTCCGGGACGCGCGCTGGGCACAACGCCGACGCTTCTCACCGGTCAGCAACTTGTCGACGCGTACTTGTGGGTCAAGCAACCCGGCGACTCTGACGGTGCATGCCGACCGGGTGCGCCGCCGGCCGGGCAGTGGTGGTCGGATTACGCGCTCGATCTGGTGCGCACCTAGGCCACGTGCACCCACCGCGCAATCGACGGTGTGCCGCGCTGGTTCGTCACAAAGAGCATGTACCAGCCGGACGGCAAGAGCCCGGGCTCGGACGGAAGGGAAAACTGAAGCTTGCTGCCGTTCTGCGTGAAGCTGACGGCGATCGAACGCTGTTCCACGTCGGTGACGTGCGTTACGGCACTGGGTCTGATCAGTCGCATGTTGGCGATCGGCGTCGTGTCGTTCATGTCGAGTGACGCCGACGCGCCGCGCTGAAGTTCGGTGGGCGCGTTCGAAATCGTTGGACGGCGTCCGTGGTACAGGTACGGCGGCGAATAGATCTCGATTCGCTGTTCGAACACGCCGGGGCCCTTACCGCTCGCGTCGTAGAGCGGATTCCCACCCAACGTTGCGATGCGACCGTCGGGCAGCAGCAACGCCTCCGAGTGGTAATCGCGGCCGATCTGCGCGTCGGCAACGCGGGTGAGCGCGTTCGTGCGCGGGTCGTAGAGATACGAGTACGGGAGATCAGAGTTTCCGGGTCGCGTGGGTGTGCCCTCGCCGCGGTATCCCTGCGAGCCGCCGGTGACGAGCACGGTGTCGTCGGGAGTGATGACCAAACCGGGATAACGCGTTCCCGCTTCGAGGACCGGACCGGGCACGAAGTGTGGATTGGGTTGGGTGAGGTCGACGACATCGGAACGACTCGTGGATTCGTTCGACTCGCCGACGCCACCGCCACCAACGACGAGAACCTTCTGGCTTTGCGCCGGCGGCAAGAGCACGCTTCCGCTCGTTTCCGTTTCGGTCGGGTCGCGCAGCCCGGGCACGGGGCTGAAGGAGTTGTTCGAGAGGTTCCAGATCCCGGGGGTGCGGCCGACGTCGGTAGAGCCGTAGCCGGCATTTGAACCCGAATAGAAGAGTTGCCCGTCGGCCAAGAGGAAGAGCGCAGGGTAGGTCGGGAACGTCCGCTGCAACGCAGGATCGACGTTCCACTGCTGGGTCGCGGGGTCGTAGACCTCGTTCGTTCCCGGGATGAGCTGACCGAACCCATCGAGGCCCGACACTGCGAGCACCTTGCCATCAGAGAGCCCGACGAGCGTCGGATACCAGCGCTTGAGCGTGAGGTTGCTGACGCGCTCGTAGCGCTCGAGCACGGGATCAAAGACGTACGACGTGTTGGTCCCCTGAAACTCCTGCTTCGCGAGCGTGAGCGACTGGGTGATGCCATACACGTTGTGTTGTGCGACGGAGGCGACCGCGTCGATTGTGAGGTGCGTTTCGGTCGCGATGACCGACCCCTTCCCCGTGTTTGTTGCCTCGACCCATGTCTCGGTTGACGACGGAACAATCGTGGTGCCGCTCGCCGACACGGTTGTCGTCGCCGGATTGACGAGCGTCGACGCGGTGGAACGGAACTCGATCCCGCTCGGTGAAACAAAGCGCGTTCCCGCCGGCAGCACGATCGGACCGAGATTGGGGTTCTCGTTCTTGACCGTCACAACGCCCGCGGCACGCGTCACGTTGGAGGCGAGCACTTCGTAGCGTTGCGTGCCGCCGGCGACCAACACCTTTCCGTCCGGCAGCACTGCGTGTCCGCCGCAGAACATGTCCGATGGCGTCGGTATCAGCTTGTATTGATCGGTCGCCGGGTCCCAGAGCAGTGACTGGAATTTCCCCGCGTCGAAATTGCCTTGATCGTTTCCGGAGCCGGCGATGATCAGCACCTTGCCGGTCCGCAGCAGGACGGCGTGGACCGCGTTCACGCGGTATTTCGACGGCAGGACAAGCGTGGTCCAGTGACCCGCGCGCGACTTGTAGCTCTGACTGTCGAGCTTCCACGTCGCCAATTGGTCACGCGCGTATGCCACGCCATGCGGGACGTTCAGCATCACAGTGACCCCCAACACCGCGACGACCACGACAAACCTCAGCGCGCGGTAGCGGTAGCGCGCGAAGAGTGCGCGCGGCGTCATGCCGCCTCGCTCACGGATTCGCCTTCGCTGCGCACCCCGACGTGCTCGTGGCGTTTCGATGCCGTGACTCGCCAAATCGCGACTGGGATGAGGCAGAACGCCAGCGAGGTGATTGCCCAAAACCGCATTGCGACGTGGTCGTGATCGAGCAATACCGAAACGGCCAACAGGAGAACGAGCGATCCGGCCCATCGCAAGTGATGTTGAAACGTGCGAAGGGTGTCGGGGCTCGTCGTGTCGCCCTTCGGCGTCACGCTGAAACCCTGCTGCTTACGTCGAATTGTTGCGATCAACGACGAGCAGTAGATGGGCAACGCGAGCACTGACATCAACATGCCGCTGACGCCCGACGAACCCTCGACCTCGTGCGGACTCACGTTGTGGCGCCGATTCCAGATGTAGACGCCCACCTGACATATCGCGACGTCGAAATAGAACATGAGCCAGATCGACGCGGGCACCACGACACCACCGGCGCCGATGAGGAAATAGATCGCAAGGTTGAAGATGCCGAGCATCCACGCGAATGCGGTCAAGGGGTAGAAGCTGAGCAGCAAGAAGTAGTGGCGAAACTCTTGCGACGAGAGCCGACGAGCAGCGCTCCAGAAACGGTGAAAGAACGCGTCGTCAGTGCCGCGGCTCCACCGTGACTGTTGCGTGAAGTAGTCGGTCCACGATGCCGGACCCTCTCCGACCGCGAGCACGTCCGGCGTGTAGACCGAGCGCCAGCGCTCGCCGGTGCGCGGGTTCTCGGTGGAGTGGATAGCAAGACTCGTCACCATGTCTTCGGTGATGGAGTCCTGAAAGCCGCCGATCGCGCGCAGGGTCTCGGTTCGAACGGCGTAGTTCGTGCCAACGAGCATTGCTGACCGGGAGTGATTCGCGGCGCGCTGGAGCAGCGAGTGAAAGAGGTACTGCTGACTCTCGGCCGACCTTGTCACGAAGTTGTCGTAGTTGCCGTACACCTGCGGGCCGACCACGAACGCCACATCCGGGTCTCTGAAGTAGCCGAGCAGTCGTTCGCACATGACCGGCATCGGCACATGGTCGGGATCGACACCGACGACAAAGTCGTAGTCGGCGCCATGCGCGTCCAACCACGCGTTCAGATTTCCGTGCTTCGTGCGGGCACGGTGCAGACCGGACTCACAGTTCCACTCGGGAACACCCTTGCGCGAGAAGTGATGCACACCCAGCTCGCGACAGAGCCTCTGCACCTGTGGGTCGCGCCCTTCGTCGAGCAACCACACGTCGAGTTCGCCTTCGTGGCGCAGCGCAAGCGCGCCGCGCAACGTGCGTTCGACGAGCGAGAGCGGTTCTCGCGCCGGCACGATCGTCGTCACGAAGGCAACACGCGTCCCAGGCTCGGGTACCACGGGTATCGGATCCCGCGCGAGGACGGTCGCGCGACACAACGTCGCAACATTGACGATGCGAATGACCTCGAGCATCGCGATCGAAACCAGCATCGAGTATGAGACAACCGTCAGAAACGGCGAATGCAGGTCGTGCGGCCAATGGCTCGGAAGGAGCAGCCACACGAGAAACCCGCCGGCAAGGAGCGGCAGGCAAAGCGCGAGCGCGAACGACCGCACCGGACGCCAGCGCGGCAGCCGACGGTATTCGACCCGATACCCGTCGGCGGGCGGTTGCTCCGCGTCACCCGCATAGCGACTCGCGCGCTCGTAGTCGTACTTCGACGCCGAGAACCCGGGCACGTTCGAACCTTCGTCGCCCGGCATCTATCGAAGACCACCTACCAGCACGTCCCTGATCAGGCGATCGCGCTTTGGACGCAGAGAGCGCGAACACTCTCAGGAGTCTCAATGGGCCTCACTGGATACCAGTAGTGACAGAGCCTTTACACGGAGTCCGGCGTTTGGCGAGAAGAAGGACGGCTCGCGCAGCATGCTCCGCTTGGAATGTCAACGGCGACGGCTGACGCGTTCAGACGCGGGTCGAGTGCGATTGGCTGTCTTGGCGCGCGCTCAGTATCGAGCAGGTATGCACGGGCGTCGACGTAGCAGGGATCGTGTTCCCACAGCCACAATCGACCGGGATCCTGACCGTTCTCGACTTCGCGCAACACCCACGGGCTGTTCGTGAAGAGGAAGTGGTAACCGCAGCCCGGGCAATCGAACTCGACTTGCGCGATGACCGGCGCGATTTCTCCGGGTACTTCTTCATGCACGCGTGCAATGACCGCGCGCAAGGCGACGGGATCCGCGACTGCTGTGATCACCGATCGGCCCAGCGTCTTCTCGATTTCCTCGCACGCCTTCTCGTCGTTGGGGTCGGCCATCGCGACGACGAGTTGCTGCGCCCACTTGGCCACTGGCAATGCCGTGAGCCGGCGGGAAACATGAGCGGGAAGCAGCGTAGTGAGTGTCGGGTCGGGTTCTGACTCGACGTCGACGAACGGCACGCGCAGGTTGTCGGCGAGCACTCGCGCCAGGTCGCCACTCGAAACCGCACCAAACTCGATCAAGATCTCGCCGAGCCGCGCGTTCGAGTCCCGCTGCACGTTCAGCGCACCCTCGAGATCCGCTTCGGTGATGAGACCGCGATCGATCAGCATGCGTCCGAGTCGGGCGTCGCCGCGCTCAGTCTGGGCCAGGACAGATCCGAGAAAGATCCGCTTGCCCGCATCCGAAGGTGTGTTCACACCCTTCCATCGTCCTTTGGGTCCCCGGACCGAACTAACGCCGGACAGAGCGTTTCATTGCGCGGGCGACGCTCTGCGTTACGGGGGTGGTCGTTCGGGGTGGTGCGTTTTCCAGTGGTCGGCGCTGCACTTGGCTTTCAGGTTTGCGAGGTTCGTCGGTCCGCCCTGCGACCACGGTTCTTCGTGGTGGATTTCGCAATCTTGGGCGGGAACGTCGCAGCCGGGTTCGGTGCAGGTCTTGTCACGGGCGATGACGGCTTTGCGTAACGCGGGCGAGATGACGCGTGTGGCGCGGCCGACGTCGAGCACCTCTGATTGGCCTGCCATCAGCACGCGCGAGAGTGAACAGTCGCACATGAGTTGCTCGAGCGTTGCCCGGGACAGGGCGCCGGTGTGGGCGGCCTCGTTGCGGACCGTCTTGACGAGTTCGGGGTCGTCGCTCAGCGCTTCGATATCGGCGATGACCATCACGTGCGGGAGCACGCCGGGCGTGTGATGTTCTCCGCGGTCGAGATCACGGCGACAGATGTTGACGAAGGCATCGGCACGGCGTTGCGGTTTGCTGCGCGTGTCGCCGGCGCGGTGGTCGCGCCGCATTTCGGTGGTGAGGGCGGTCTCGATCCATTCGCCGCCGAGCGCGTCGACTTGGCCGGCGAGGTCGACCATCCCGTCGAGCGTTTTCGACACGTAGAACTGGCGGCGGTCGTGCTTGTGGTTGTCGTCGGCGGCGCCGCCGTCGCCGTCGATCGCGTCGGTGGCGTGCTTGACGAGCGATCGCAGATCGGTGGGGTTGACGTGGTGCGCGGCGGCGACGAGCGCGTCAGTGATTGACTGCAATGCCGGTGCGCGTTCGGGTGTGTACGCGTGTGCGATCGCGAGCGCGTGCTGGCGGGAGAGTTCGCCTTGCGCGAATGCTTCCGCGACGTCGGGGAGCTGTTCGAGTTTCGCGGCGAGGGAAACGTGGCCGGCGGCGGTGCCGCGATTCATGTTGCATGCGGCGCGCAAGGCGGCGGCAGCGCTCAGGTAGCCGTCGGCGCGCCATGCGCCCGATCGGTCGTACGCGCGTACCATCGTGAGCCATTCCGCCTCGAGTGCGTCGATCTCTTGACGCTTCTTCTTCAGCACTTCGAGGGGGAACATACGTTCGATGATACCCGAAAAGTGCCCGAAAACAAAGGGCAATTTCGGTTGCGCTCGCGCCCGCGGCACGAGCATCGTCGGGCTGCAAAACTCTCGTTCGATGACTGACACACCGTTGGAACGACTTCACCCCGAGATCGCAGCCGCGGTCGGGAACGTCGCCCTGAACACGTTGGATACCGACACGCTCGCGCTGATTCGCGGATTCGAGTTTCCGACCGCACCTTCGTCCGATGCGGTCGAGCGCAGGGACCATGTCGTGCCCGGCGATCATCCCGTTCCGGTACGCGTGCACCGCCCGAAGGGCGTCGACGGTTCGCTCCCCTGCCTCTACTCCATCCACGGCGGCGGCTACGTCATGGGTAGCTACGCGATGGACGACGCGTTGTTCGAAGCGCTGTGCCCGAACCTCGGCATCGTCGGTGTGTCGGTCGAATACCGGCTCGCGCCCGAGTGGCCGTACCCGGCACCCCTCGACGACTGTTACGCGGGCCTGCGTTGGACGCACGAACACGCCGACGAGCTCGGCATCGATCGCACGCGCATCGGCATTCACGGTGTGAGCGCGGGTGGCGGTCTCGCCGCGGCACTCGCGCTCCTCGCACGCGATCGTGCCGAGCTTCCCGTCGCGTTCCAACTCCTCGACTGCCCGATGCTCGACGACCGTCAGGTCACGCGCTCGAGCCAGATCGACGGGCTACCGGTGTGGAGTCGCGAGTCGAACACGTTCGGTTGGCGCGCGTACCTCGGCGATCTCTACGGCCGCGACGACATTCCGTACACCGCCGCGCCGGCACGCGTACATGATCTCGACGGCTTGCCGCCCGCATTCGTTTCGGTCGGCAGCGTCGACGGGTTCCTCGACGAAGACGTCGACTACGCGCTGCGGCTCAATCACGCGGGCGTCGACGCCGAACTTCACGTGTACCCGGGGGCATGCCACGGCTACCAGTTGGCGTACGACAGCGAGATCGCGCGCCGCAGCCGTCGCGACGTCGAGCACTGGATCAGCCGCCAGCTCCGCCAATAGCTGACCTTTGTGCCCACAACGGCAAGAAGGTCTGGGAAGCCCAAACGATCGGCGACCGGATGGCGAAGCTCTTCGCCGAATTCCCTGTGACGTCTACGTCGCGACATCGGGAAAGACGTCGAGCCAATGACGGTTGCCGGCGGCGTCGATCCAACCGCGCGTGTTGCGATCGGGCGTGCGTTGCCGGCGTCCCGAAAGCGTCATCCACGCCGCGGGCCAAATCACATGAGACTTCGGCGTGCCCGCGATCCAAACACCGGTTGCCGGGCCCGCCGGGTGGAACGTCATGTCGACGTTGCACTTGATCGACGCGGGCTGGCCCAACGGATCGCGCGACAACACGCCGCCCGGCAGCACATAGCGACCGACGCGTACATCCTCGGCCGCGCCGCCGCGCGCATCGAGCACGCCGACGAGCGCGTTGCCGACGACGTCACCGGTCTGTGAACTCGTCGACTCGCTGTCGTCGGAATGACCACACCCGAATCGATCGGTGCCGTCGTTTGCGCCCGGTTCGCCAATCACGCCGACGCCGTTGCCGCGCGGAAAGATGTATCCGAGCATGTCTTCGGCGAGGCCGTCGATGAAGCGATACGGCGTGTGCATGTGCGGCATGAGCCACGGCGTCAACGGATACTGCGGGTTCGGCATGTCTTGCGGACCGAGGAAGCTGCGCAAGTACGTGAACGGGAATGCCTCGCCGGGCACCGACGCGAACTCGCCGTCACCAATCTGGAACGCGGCGACATCGGTCAACAGTTCGCTCCCCGATGTTGCGCCGTCCGCGGCGGGCGGGTGCTCCACCGTGCAGTTGTCGTCGTAACCGGGTCGTTCCGCGAAGACGCCGAGCGCAGCACCGAAGATGAAGAGTTGGTTGGTCAGCGTGACGCATGCCGTCGTTCGCGCGCCCCAGATCGTGCTCGTGCGCGACCAGGTGCCGGTGAAATCGAGCGCGTTGCCAACGGCCGTCGCAAGTTCCTGCCCGAGCACCGTTGTCTCGGCGTTGTAGCCCGTTGGTACCGGCGTGCCGCTCGCGTTGAAGAGTGTGCGACAACCTGCGGGGTGCGACGCGTCGACGAATTGTTGCGGAGTACGGGAGATCGGCGTTGGGAACACCTGTGGTGTCTCCACGCTTCCAACGGAACCGGCCATCTCGATCCCGACGCCGCCGTATCGATGCTCGAGCGTGGTACGGAAGAAATGCGGCCAGTCGGCGCTGATCCAGTTTCGTTGGGCGGCATCGGGATTGAAGCCAAGGGTCTCCGCGTGCTGGCTGACGTCGCCCAACGTCGCGATCACACGCCCGTTCGTCGCGACGGCCTGCATCGTCGGCATCAGCTGATCGTCGACGAACGGATACGACGACCAGCATTGGCGCAGGTTGGCCGGCTCGATTGCTTCCGAGAACTTGATGCGCGCCGGTCGCAACGCGCGGTACGCCTGTTCGATCGCGCGCGCCGATTGCGTGACGAGATAGTCGGCGTAATACGCGTCGACGCCGGACGTGACTTGGTCCACACCGGAAATGCCAAGCGTGTCGGGAGCGGATTCGTCGTGGGTTGCCGAGATGAAGATGTTGTCGAGGTGGTAACCGTCGGCTGCAACCTTCGCTCGAATGCGCGCCTGATAGACGTTGAACAGACCTTCTTGGTCGAGCACTTCGACCGCGATGGTCTGCTTGTGGTTCGACACGACGAGCGCCCGCGCGCTGATGTCGTCGGCAACCGTTGTCGCGAAGCGCGGCGTGTCGGAACCGCCGCCGAGCAAGATGCCGTCCCATCGCTTGTTGTGATTGCAGTCTTGGAACGGATCGCCGGGCGTGTAGTGCCCGAGATGCCCGACGTCGACGTACGGCTCTTCGAACGCGAAATGCCGCGGTCCGTCGTTACCCGGCGCCGAACAGTTCGCAGGATCATTCGCAATCGCACCGTGCGCGGGCGGCGAGATACTCGCGACCGCCGCGCCGGCCTTGAAGAGCGCCGGACCGGACGGGGCTGCTTGCGCGGCCGGTACCAGTCCGAAGACCGACGTTGTCAGCGCGAGGAGCGCGATCGCAAACGTTCGTGTTCCAGGCATGCTCCACCCCCGCGCGCAACGCTACAAACGCGAACGGGCGCGTGCGACCGTACGCAACCGCCCATTACGCCCAAGCGGGAGTTGTTCACGGCGCTCGGGCGGGTTCCTCTGGCGATCGGGCTTCCGCAACGCGTTGCGCGGTCTCGACGGGCTGACCGAAGCGCACCACGGCGACGCTTGTCATTGCAGATCCCGTTTCGCAACCACCAAGACAAGCAACCGATACCCGCGGTTCTGACGGGATTCACCGGTTTTCGATCCCGTCGCGCCGAGGCGTCAACGGACCGGTTCGCACCACGCAGGCGTGAAGACGACGCATATGAGCAGACGAGGTACGGTCTGCCTCAACAGACCGTTTGCGAGGAGGACGGCAATGACGACGACCGACAAGTGCTACATCGGCGGCGCGTGGGTCGCGCCCACTGGCACCGGCACCATCGACGTGTTCGACTCGACCGACGGGTCGGTCATCGGTCAGATCCCCGACGGCTCCGCCGACGACGTCGAAAAGGCCGCGCAGGCTGCGCGCGCCGCGTTTGCCGACTGGGCCGCGCTCGATCCCGAGGAGCGCGGCAAGTTCATGACGCGCATCGGCGAAGGCCTCGGCGCGCGCATGGACGAGATCGCGACGATCGTCACGCGTGAAGCCGGCATGCCGAAGTGGTTGAGCCTCATCGTGCAGGCCGGGCTTCCGATCAACTCGTTCACGATGGCGGGCCAGCTCGCGAGCACGTACAAGTACGAAGAAGAGAACGGCAACAGCCTCATCGTGCGCGAGCCGGTCGGCGTCGTTGGCTGCATCACGCCGTGGAACTACCCGCTGCATCAGATCGCGGCGAAGGTCGCGTACGCGATGGCCGCGGGCTGCACGGTCGTGTTGAAGCCGAGCGAAATTGCGCCGCTCGACGCGTTCGTCCTCGCGGAAGTCATCAACGATGTTGGCCTGCCGGCCGGCGTGTTCAACATGGTGACGGGCCGCGGTGCGACCGTTGGCGAGGCGATCGCGTCTTCGCCGCACATCGACATGGTGTCGTTCACCGGTTCGACGCGCGCGGGCCGGCGCGTCGCCGAACTTGCCTCACAAACGTTGAAGCGCGTTGCGCTGGAGCTCGGCGGCAAGTCGGCCAACATTCTCCTCGACGACCTCGACGACGCGACGTTCGAGCGGGCGGTGCGCGACGGAATTCAGAAGTGCTACATCAACTCGGGCCAGACCTGTTCCGCGCTCACGCGCATGCTGGTGCCGCAAGGCCGGCTCGCCGACGCGGAGCGCATCGCGGCCGAGGAAGTGGAGACGAAGTATCAGCCCGGTGATCCCTTCGCGGAAGGTGCAACCCTCGGCCCGCTCTCGTCGCAAGCACAAGTCGACCGCGTGCAGGGATACATCCAAAAGGGCATCGACGAAGGCGCCAAGCTCGTCACCGGCGGCTTGGGCAAGCCCGAAGGCCTGCAGCAGGGTTACTTCGTTCGACCGACGGTGTTCTCGGGCGTGAAGAACAACATGACGATCGCCCAAGAAGAGATCTTCGGGCCCGTGTTGTCGATCCTTCCGTACACCGACGAAGAAGACGCGGTGCAGATCGCGAACGACAGCAACTACGGCTTGTCGGGCGGTGTGTGGAGCGCCGATGCCGACCGTGCGAAGAAGGTTGCCCGCCGCATAAGGACCGGACAGATCGAGGTCAACGGCGGCGCCTTCAATCCGAACGCACCGTTTGGCGGCTACAAGCAGTCGGGATACGGCCGCGAATACGGCCCGCACGGCTTCGAAGAGTTCCTCGAACTCAAGGCGATGCAACTCTAAGGAACGGCGCCGAACGGACTTCTCGCGCGAAACGCTCGTACGCCGCGCTTCGTCTGAGACGCGCGGTCGCCGCGACAACCGTCGTAGAGTTTCGCCCCAAGCGAACGACGTTGCTTGCGCCGCTGTGCGGTGCGCAACGTCGGTAAGGGGTGGGTGTGCGGCTCTACCTACGGCGCGACAACGAGAACGCGGGCTCGGCTCGCGTTGTCGCGGTGATCGTCGTTGTTGTTGTGTTGGCGGTCTCGGCCACCGTGATCGCGCTTTCGACCGGTCATGGTGGAGCGGACAAGGTGCAAGTCAGCGAAGGTGATGTCGCGCCAGGCCTGGTGCCCGGTTCGACGACGTCGACGACTGAGTGCAAAGGCGCGCATTGCAAGGGACGCACGCGCGCCGGCGAGAAATCGTCGACGACAACGAGCACGACAAGCGCGCCACATGCATCGGGGAACAAGGCGACGCGACCGAGGAGTGCCGCATCTCATCCATCAAGCGAAGCCGGAAGTCCGGTATCCGGCGGTCCCGGTGCTCCCCCGCCGACCGGGCCGGTTTCGTCCGTCAACTATCAATGCGGCTCGGACCCGCAGTTCTCGTCGCCGGCGTATCGAGACAACAAGATCGTCAACAGCAACGGCTTCAACACGTACGTGCAGAACAACATGTGGGGCGCACAACCCGGCACCGTCGGCCGTATCTGTGCGCACTCGCCGGGCAACTGGTACCTGGACACGTCGACGCAGCGCGACGACGGCGGCGCGGTGCAGACCTACCCGCAGATTCAGCAACTCTTCGGCGGTTTCTGCAACGGCACGTGGAACACGTGTTCCAACGGAGCCGACAGCACGCCGCTCTCGCGCTTGACGAAACTTACGTCGAGCTACGCGGAACAGACACCGTCAACCGCGAACGGCACGGGCACGTGGGAAGTCGCGTACGACATCTGGCTCGACAACACGCCGCACACCGAAATCATGGTGTGGGTCGTCACGAGCGCCGAACGCGGAACCGGTGGCGCGACCGTCGTGAAGCGGAACGTTGCGATCGGCAACCAGACGTACAACTACCAGGTGTACGGCAACAGCTTGCCGCAGCTCGTGCTCACCACGAATCAGGCGAACGCCACGATTGATCTGCTCGCCGTGTTGAGGTTCTTGCAAGGGCAGCAGCTCGGCGGCGCGCCGGTGGTAGCGGCGGGCGCGACGCTCACACAACTCGACTTCGGCATCGAGATCTGCGACACGCACGGTCACTCCTTGCACTTCTCGACAAGCGACTACCACATCGCGGCCACGGCAACCTGACTGAGATCACGGCACCGGTCATCAACCGTCTAGGTTTGCGTCGTGAGCTCATGGCTGGTGATTGCGTTCGATCTTGAGTGGCAGGCCGGGGAGGCGCTCGAGCACCTGCTCGAGTTGGAGACGATCAACAAGATCCATATCGATCACGCGGTCGTGATCAGCGCGGACGAGGACGGGAATCATCACGTCCGCGACACCAGCGGCCCCGGCTTGGGCGTCGGCGCCGGGGTTGGCGGAGCACTGGGCCTCGCAGTCGGCGTGCTGTTGCCCGGCGGCGTGTTCGTCGCGGCCGCCGGCGCGATCGCCGGCACGGCCGCGGGCGCGCACGTACACCACCCCGACGACAACCCGTTGCGTGATCATCTCGAAGCCGCGTTGCGCAAGGGCCGTTCGGTGCTCGGTGTCGAATACCACGACGCGGATCGCGACGCGGTGTTCGCCGAACTCGAAGACTTCGGGGGCGAAGCGATCGAAGGCAGCTTGACCCCGGACCAAATCGCGGCGATCAACCGCACGCTGAGCGGCGACAGTTAGGGATGGCGCGCCCGCACTGACATTTCCTTTGCTCCCGCTTTACGAACAGCGCGAGTAGAGGTACCGATCGGATGGGCATAGAGAGACCCGTCGCGATCGGAGTGAGATGCAACGCGCGCACATTGACGCGTTCCAGGTGTTCGGAGGCGCGCTCGCGGTCTTGACCGCGCCATTGATGCTCGCGACCGGTGAACCCGCAGGTTGGTCGTTCCTGCTCCTGAGCGCCGGACTGGTCGTGCTGGGCGCGTTCGCGGTAATCGTCTTCGAGATCGACTACGACATCCACGGCCCGCGGCATCTCGCGGTCTTCGTGGTCGCGGCTCTATGTTTGGCCGTCGCCGTGATCTACCTCACGCGCGCTGCGAACGACCTGCCCCGACTCTTTCCCGGCTATGACGGAGACTCGGAGCAGTTCCGCATCCTGCCGGGACTGCTCGCGCTTGCAGCCGGGAGCGTCGTAATGGGCGGCGCGATCGCGCAGGCTCGCCCCCGGCGTGCTCGCGACGACCGACGATGAAGGCGCGTCAGTGGTACGCGGCCGTGTGTGGGAACGGCCACATTCAGTCGGACACGTTGGAAACGCCGGTCACGCCGGGCGGCGAAGGAAACGGGAACGGCGCGGCGGCAAGGATTCCGAAGCGTTGCCGCACGTGCAGCGCGCCGGTCTTCGGGCGTTGCACGAACGACGGGTGCAACGCGCCCATCAACGGCTACCTGGAACGCGACAACAGCACAACGCGCCGGCACGAGTTGTACGCGGACTGGTTCTGTCAGGCATGCGAGCGTCCGTATGTGTGGGCGACGTCGGAACAAGTCGTCTGGTGGCTGACGAGCCGCGTCCGTTTCAACTGCGACCTCGACGAATCCGACCAACTCGAACTCCTCGCGGTGATTTCAGCCGCCGGATCGCCGACGGTTGATGCCGGTCAGTTCGACCGCCTTCGCCAGCTCGCGAGTCGAAGCGCTGCGCTTTCCGCCGACGTGCGGCCGTTTCTCCCCACGCTGATGCCCCTGTTCGTCATCTCAACGCGCGCGCTGATGGACGAGAACTGAAGAGTGAGCAACGTGGGGACCGAAGGTGTTGGGCGAGGGCATAGCTTGCGCGCATGAACATCGGACTTCACATCGTCACGTGGGACTTTCCGGGTGGTCCCACCACCATCGGCCCCACGCTCGCTGCGATCGGCGACGCCGCGGAAACGGCCGGCCTCACCGACATCAGTGTCATGGATCACTGGTTCCAAATGGACGCGCTTGCGCCCGCGACCGAACCGATGATGGAGGCGTACACCACGCTCGGGTTCCTCGCCGCGAACACCGAAACCATCCGCCTCGGCGCGCTCGTCACCGGCGTGACGTATCGCTATCCCGCACTCCTCGCCAAGATCGTCGCGACACTCGACGTCCTGTCCGGCGGACGCGGCCAGCTCGGTATCGGCGCGGCCTGGTACGGGCGCGAACACGACGGTCTGGGCGTGCCGTTCCCGCCGACCGCAGAGCGGTTCGAGATTCTCGAAGAGGCGCTGCTGATCTGCTTCCAAATGTGGAGCGACGACGACGGGCCGTTCGCGACGAAACACTTCACGCTCACGGAAACGATCTGCAATCCGCACCCGATCAGCACACCGCGACCGCCGGTGATGATCGGAGGCAGTGGCGAACGCAAGACGCTGCGACTCGTCGCCAAGTACGCCGATGCGTGCAATCTCTTCTCGTCGGGGCCTGACGAAGTTGGTCACAAACTCGACGTGTTACGCCGCCACTGCGACACCGAGGGACGCGACTACGACGCGATCACGAAAACGATGTTGTCGCGCAGCAACCCCGCGGATGTCGACGCGGTCGTGGATGAGATGCGCCCGCTCGCCAAACTCGGTATCGACAAGGTGATCTTTGTGCCAAACGGTGATCCGGTTGCGTATACCGCGCGTCTCGGCGGCGATCTCGCGGCCCGGCTCGAAGAGCTCTAAGAGGTTCGCACCGAACAACCGCGTTCGACCCAATGCACCGTTTTGTCGACGGTGACGCGCGCCGACGCGCTTCGTAGGATCGCAAGTGGAATCGGGACGGGGGAAACGTACCGAACCTACTGGGGGATACATGTCAGCTTGGAGTCGTCTTGCCGCGCGCCGCGTAGGTGTTGTCGGCGCAATGGGAGCTCTTGTTTTCGGTGCCGCGTTCGTGGCCACCGCTGCGCCCGCGGGCGCGACCTCGCCATCGTGGGGTCACAGCCCACCGCCGTCGCACAACATCGTGTTCGCGTCGCCGAACGCCAAACCGAAGGTCACATCGCGCGACTTCGGAAACTCCTGTTACAACGCGCAGTACGCGACGATCAACGCAGCGATCGCGCACGTGGCGCCGGGCGGAACCGTTGTTGCGTGCCCGGGCACGTACAAAGAAGATGTCGTCATCCTGAAGCCGCTGACGCTCATCGGTCAGCGCGCCACGATTGACGCCACCGGCCTGCCGGGCGCCCCGACCGGATCGATCAACGGTCAAGCGCTGTACAACGGCATCTCGATCGAAGCATCGCACGTCAGCGTGCAGGGCTTCACGGTAAAGGGCGCCGAAGGTGAAGGCATCCTCGCGGTCAACCCGAACTTCACGGCGCAGAACATCGGTGGCATGCAACTCTTCACCGGCAATCCGCTCACCGATGTGACGATCCGCGACAACAACGTCACCGGCAACGACCTCGGCAATGAGAACCCGAACTCGCCCTACGTGTTCTGCACACCGAACGGTGGCGGTGACTGCGGCGAGGGCATTCATTTCTTGAGCGTTGCCCACTCGTCGATCGTGAACAACAAGTCGGTCGGCAACTCGGGTGGCATCTTGCTCACTGACGAGTTCGGACCGACGCACGACAACCTGATTGCGCGCAACGTCGTCGCCAACAACGTGAACGACTGTGGCATCACCATTCCGAGCCACAACCTCGGCCGCAACCCGACGACCGGTCAGTTGCTGCCGAACTTCGGTGGCGTCTACCGCAACTCGGTGATCGCCAACACTGTGACCGGCAACGGCACCAAGGGCTTCGGCGCCGGCATCGGCGTGTTCGCGCCGTTCCCCGGTTCGGCGTCGTACGACAACTACGTCGCGTTCAACTTCGCGCAGGGCAACGGCCTGGCCGGCATTTCGGTGCACAGCCACGCACCCGGCGCCTACGTCGACGGCAACGTGTTCACCATGAACGCCATCGGCACGAACAACGTGACCAAGGAAGACGGCGCTGACGGACCGCCGAAGGACACCGAGACCACCGGCATCCTGATTTGGTCGGCGGTCGACACGTATCACTTCACGGTCACGAACAACTTCATCTTCAACAACGCGATCGGCGTCTGGCTCACACCGGCGACGATCAACGCGACGGGCCTGAACACGAACCACTTCGTGAACGTCGCAACGCACGTCTTCAACGCTTCGTAGCCGCTTCCGGAGCGCGGCGTCGCGCCGCGCTCCGGGCCGCGGTTCCGGCTACAGCTGGAGCTTTTCGGCCAGCCCGATGCGTTGCACTTTTCCGGTCGCGCCTTTCGGGATCGCATCCACGAAGACGATCCGTTTCGGAACCTTGAAGGCCGCGAGGTGCTCGGCCAGAAAGGCGCGGAGCTCGCGCTCGCTGACGTCGTTCCCGTCGGCGAGCACCACGACCGCGCCAACCTCTTCGCCCAGCGCCTCGTGGGGAATCGCGAAGGTGACGGCCTCGGCGACCGCCGGATGCCGCAGCAACACCTCGTCGACTTCGAGCGGGGAAATCTTCTCGCCGCCCCGATTGATCTGTTCTTTCAAGCGTCCGGTGAGGAACAGGTAGCCGTCGTCGTCGAGCATGCCTTCGTCACCGGTGCGAAACCAACCGTCGGTGAACGCGGCGCGGTTCGCGTCTGCGTTGTTCTCATAACCGGCGACGACGGTCGCGCCCTTGATCGAAACTTCGCCGCGCTCTCCCGGACCGAGTGGCCGGTTCGCGGCGTCGAGGATCGCAACCTCGATGCCGGCCGGGAGCCCGACCGAGCCCTGTTTGGCGGCGCCGGGCGGCAACGGATTGCTCGTCATTTGGTGCGACGCTTCCGTCATGCCGTACGCCTCGATCACCGGGACATCGAACTGTTCGCGCAGTTGTTCGAGCACCGCGCCCGGAAGCGACGCCGACGACGAACGAACGAAACGCAGCGTCGTCGGCACTCGTTCTTTGGCGCGCGCCAGCACCATCTGATGCATCGTCGGCACCGCGCTGTAGTAGGTGGGCTGATGTTCGTCGATCCAGCGATGAAATTTGAACGCGTCGAAACCGGGCGTGCAGATGACCGAACCGCCGGCGGAGAGCGGCGCGAGGAGTCCGGCCATGATGCCGTGGATGTGAAAGAGCGGCATGACTTCGAGCGAGCGGTCGGAAGCGGTGAGGTGCAGTGACGCCGCAATGTTGCGCGCCGACATTGCGAGGTTGCGCTGGCGCAACGGCACGATCTTCGGGCGCGACGTCGTTCCCGACGTGTGCAACACGAGCGCTTGATCATCGGGGCCGGGTCGCGGCGTGTCTTGGGCGACGCGTTCGCCCACCGTGCCGATGTCGATCGCGAGGCCGGAGCCGCGTACGGGCAGCGCGCGCGTGCCCGCGGGTGCCGCCGCGTGCGCGGCCGGCGCTTCGCCGACGAACGTCACGAGGGCGGCGGCGTGGAGGTCTTCGAGAGAGAACCGGAACTCGTCTTCGCGAGAATTGGGGTTGAGCGGCGCCGCGCACCCCACCGCCATGGCCGCGAGCAACACCAGCGCCATCTCCGGACCGTTCGGGAGCACGATCGCGATGCGGTCGTTCGGGCCGAGGCCCGCGCCCCGCAACTGGCCCGCCAGTCGCTCCACTTCGGCGCGCAGGCCGGGGTGATCGAGCGCGGCGCCGTCGATTGTCAGCAGCGCCGGACCCGTTGCGTCGGAATCCAGCAGTCCTGCCACCGTGTCGATGCCGGCCATCGTCCCTCCGGGTGCTCGCCGCATGCTCGCGCACACGCGATCGACGGACTGCATCCGACCGGCTTGTAACTTGCGCGCATGCGCGTGTGCATCGTCGGCGCCGGAGCAATCGGAGGGCTGGTAGGTGCGCGGCTCGCGGCCGCGGGCACGCCGGTGAGCGTGCTGGCCCGGGGCGAGAGCCTCGCGGCGATCCAGCGCAACGGGTTGCGGCTCGTTGCCGACGATGGTGAAGAGATCGTGGCGAGCGTCGAGGCTTCCGACGATTTCGGCGCACTCGGGAAGCCCGATGTCGTCGTGCTCGCGTTGAAGGCGCATCAGATTGCCGAGATCGCGCCGCGGTTGCCGGAACTCTACGGCGACGACACGGTCGTCGTGCCGTTGCAGAACGGCTTGCCGTGGTGGTTCTTTCAGAAGTTCCCCGGCCCGTACGAAGGCCGGCGCGTACGCGCGCTCGATCCCGACGGCAAGATCGAGCAAGCCGTGCCCCCGGAGCGGATCGTCGCGTGTATCGCGTATCCCGCGGCCGAGCGCGATGCGCCCGGCGTCATCCGTCTGGTCGAAGGCGACCGTTTGCCGGTCGGCGAACTCGACGGCACTCGCTCCGAACGGGTGAAGCGCCTCGCGCAGCTGTTTACCGACGCGGGTTTCACCGCGCGCGTCCTCACCGACATCCGCGCCCAGCTTTGGGTGAAGGCATGGGGCAATCTCGCGCTGAATCCAATCAGCGCGCTGACCGGAGCGACGCTCGCCGAGATCTGCCGCACGGCCGAAACACGCGCGCTCGCAGTGGAAATGATGAGCGAGTCGTCGGTTGTGGCCGAGAAGCTGGGCCTGAGGCTGCGCGTGTCGATTGAGCAGCGCATCGAAGGCGCCGCGCAGGTTGGCGAGCACAAAACGTCGATGTTGCAAGACGCGCAAGCCGGGAGGGCACTGGAAATCGAACCGCTCATCGGCGCGTTCCTCGAACTTGGCGAGCTCACCGAAACGCCGATGCCCTCGACGCGTGCCGTCTACGCGCTGATCTCGCTGCTCGACGCGCGCATTCGCAACTCGCTTCCGTGACTGAGTGTTCTAACCCCGCAGTTTTCCGACGTTCGGGGCGTCGCGCACGAGTTGCTCGGCCGTTGCTTGCGGCGTCAACGCTGACGTGTCGAACCACCACGCGACATCGCTGAGGTCGCGCTTCATGTCGGCTTCCAGTCGCTCGTACCCGTCGAATTCGAACTGTTCGTACGCAGGGCGAGCCGCGTTGCGTACCTTGCACGCTGCGATCCCGGGCGCCAGCACGACGAGGCGAACCGGGCGCGGCGACATGAGTGCGCACATGAAATCGAGCATTGCCGTGTCTTGCACGACGGTGTCGATGAAGACGGTGAAGCCGTAGTCGACGAAGTTGTTCGCGAGCATGCACATGTTGCGCTTGCACAACTCGTACTGTCGGCGCGCCTCGTCGCGTGGCTCTCCCATGAACCACACTGCGCCGCTCTTGATCATGAGGTTGACGTCGTCGCCCTTGACTTGCGCAGCGCGCGGCATGAGGCACGCCGCGAGCCCGCTCACCGTCGACTTCCCCGCTCCGGGCATGCCCGAGACGATCACGCAGCCGGAGAGATCCGATGAGGCCACGGCTGTGATGTTTGCAACGGTCGCGCCTTGTCGCAAACGTTTTTCGGCTACGTCGCGTAACGCGACGACGCGCCGCCGAGAACAACCGATACCAGGATGCCCAAGGGCAAGACGCCCCAGTACGACAGGCCCGTGTGCAGGTTGCCGAGGAACAACATCAGGAGCCACGTTGCCGGGAACGTCGCGACCAAGAAGATCACGATCGCAATGAGAAGGGACTTGATCATTCGCTGTCTCCTTGCCACCAAGTAGTGCCAAGAACGCTACGACGCCTACGAGACCGGGCCGGGGATGCGCCGCCGCATGCCAGAGCGCGTCAGAGTTCGCCGCGCGCACGCATGGCGCGTAACGAGATCCAGCCGGGGATGATCGGCAACCAGAACGTCGCGAAGCGGAACGTGAAGACGCTCGACAACGCGACGGTCTTGTTGAGGCCTGACACGCTCAACGCCGCGAACAATGCGGCCTCGACCGCGCCGAGTCCGCCGGGTGTCGGCGCCGCCTGCCCGATCACGGAGCCCGCGAGGTACGCCGCCGCGATGGTGACAAAGCTCACGCCGCCGCCATACGCCTGCACCGACGCCGCGAGCGCGCAGATATACGTGAACGTCACGAGGAAGGAACCGCCGAGCAGCATCAGCAACTTCGACGGCGTTCGGGCAATCTCGGCGAGGCCGGTACGCGCCTTCGACAGCGCGGCGATGCCGTGGCCGAACACGAATCGTCGCAGCTTCGGGATCGCGAGGATGACGACGCTGACCAGCGCGAAACCGATCGCGATCAACGTGAACGTGCGCGCCGACGGGACGTGAAACGGACCGGTTCCCTTCTGACCGGCCCACACGAGGAAGATGATCAACAGCGGCACATGCACGAGCACACCGCCGACCGTGTTGATGCCGACCGCGGTAACGGCGGTGGTCGTGTCGACGCCCTCGCGCTGCATGTATCGCACGTTCACGGCGTAACCGCCCGCCGACGCGGGCGTGATGCGGTTCGCGGCCGAGCTCGCGAGTTGCGAGAGGAATGTCGACGCCGGCGGAAGATCTTCGGGAACGCTGCCGAGAAAGCTGATCGTCGCGCCGACGTACGTAAACGCCGAACAGAGAATTGCGACTGCGAACCAGGCTTTGTTCGCGGAACCGACGTGTTCGACCGCGGAGCCCAAGTCGGCAAGTTGCGGATACAGCACGTACATCGCAATGCCGGCCGCCACCACGAGCAAGAACGTCCGCGGGCGAATCCGATCGAGGTTTTCGAGCGGTGCCTCTTCGGCGCCTGTGACCTTCAGAACCTCGGCGCGGAGTTCGTCGACGAGATGTTTGTCGGTCTTCAACGCGTGCCGCGTCGCCGACGGCAACGCCGCCGGTTGCAGCACCGGCAACGCACTGACCAGCGCGTCCGAACCGAGCACGTCGCGGGCCGCGGCGACCGCACGCTTGGCGCCGACGCGCACCGAGCTCGCAGCCAACAGCACGGCGACGTCGATAGCAAGCAACTGGTCGGACGCCGCGACCTCACTGAAACCGAAGTCGATGATCCACGGTGCGTTGTCGTCACCGAGGAACACATTGGCGAACCGGAGATCGCGATGCGCGATCCGGTGCTCGCGCAGTTGCGCGACGAGCTTCCAAATCGCACGCAGCATGTCGTCGTCGATCGCATCGGCGTCGACCTCGTCGAGTGAACGTCCGGCAATACGTTCGTACGCGAGCAGGAAGGCGTCGCCGCGTTCGCCGACGGTCGCCATCGTAAGGAACGGCGGCGTCTTCACGCCCCAACGTTGGGCGTCGAGGGAGACGAACGCTTCGTGCTCGACCGTGCGGCGCAACGACGCGAAGGGGCGCTGGTCGTCGAGGTTTTTCGATCGCAAGAAGCGGTACGCGCGGAACAACAGATCGCCGCTGCGTTGATCGCGCCCGAGCACTTTCACGAACACGGGTTGACCGTCGGTCGTGGTTCCGAACCACGGAACGGATCCACGCGCGTCCACCGACGCGCGTTTGAGCTCGCGCATCGGGAGCCCGGCGCGCTTCATCGCGTCTTCGATCTCGCCGACGCCCGGCTGCCACGCGGGCGCGCCGAAGATCAGCAACGCCGCGGATCCGATCGCCCAGCCCAGCGCGAGCGCCAATACCAGCCCCGACCCGAGCGCGGTGCCGGTCAGGATGCGCACGAAAACAGCAATGCTGAGCGCCGTCCACACCACGTGCCGCCACGAACGGGAAATGAACGGCCCAACCGCGGTCGCGACGGCCACGGCCGCGGCGAGATATCTCGTGTCCGGGAACGCGTAGTCGCCGATGAGCGCGTCTCGGTGCAGCAACTGCGTGTAGTTCGCCGGCGCGTCGAAGTCGAGTGCGTGGATGATCAGGTGCGCGACGAACGCGGCCACCACCGCCACACCGAGCCCGTACAGGAGCGCGCGGAAGCGCCGCATGTACAACAACACCGCGATCGCGACGAGGGGGACGAGCACCGCAAGCAGCTGCACGAGCTCGACGAGCCACCGCGTGAAGCCGTTGGGCCAAGTTGTGACGAACGTGACCGCGTGCTCGTCAAGACTGCGCAGGTTGGACGCGCCCCACGTCGCGAGCACGGCACCCAAAGCCGCCAGGAAGAGCGCCACGACGAGGTGGATGACGTCCGAGGGATGCCGCTCTAGTCCAACCTCGTGCCGCACGCGGCTCGCACGTTACCGACTGACCGTAGGATCTCGCACTGTGACGCCGTCGCTCGACGTACTGCGCACCGCGCCACTTCACCGGGACGCCCGT
Organism: uncultured Actinomycetes bacterium; assembly: GCA_963841195.1. Taxonomy (GTDB): domain Bacteria; phylum Actinomycetota; class Acidimicrobiia; order IMCC26256; family PALSA-610; genus CAWJBX01. The sequence continues at coordinate 367,272 of CAWJBX010000017.1, forward strand.
TCGATGTTTGTCGTGCTGGGCGTCGGTGTCGCGCTCGTGGTCGTGTCGTGGGCCGTGATCGCGGCGGTGTCCGACCGCGTGCCCTCGTGGGAAGCATCGTTGTTCCACGGGATCAACGGCCTCCCCGACGCGTTGCGTGCGCCGTTGTGGCCGTTCATGCAGCTCGGGAACTTCTACGCGTGGCCGGTCGCGGCCGCGGTTGTCGGCATCATCTATCGCCGGCCGGCACCGGCGTTCACTGTCGCGGCCGCCGGGTTCAGCGCGTGGCTGCTCGCGAAACCGATGAAGGCGCTGGTCAACCGCGGGCGACCCGGCGCGCTGCTCACCGACGCCGTGATCCGCCAGGCCGGCATCCACGGCAACGGTTATGTGTCGGGGCACGCGGCGGTGGCGGCCGCGCTCGCGACTGCGCTCGCGTGGTGGATGCCCCGTCAGCTCGTGATCGTCGCGGCAGTACTCGTCGTGATCGTCGGGTTTGCGCGCGTGTATTTCGGCGCGCACTTTCCGCTCGACGTGGTCGGCGGCTGGGGCGTCGGCATTGTCTGCGGAGCGCTCGCCGCGTTCGCTTTCGGTACGCCCGTGGTCGCGCGCTGAACTCGAGCCGATTGGCGGGCGCGGGCCGGCTTCGTAAGATCCTGGACCGTGACAATCGAGCGTCCGACCACACTCGCGATCGACATCGGTGGTACCGGCCTCAAGGCGTCGGTGCTCGACGCGCACGGCCAAAAGGTCGTCGACCGCGTGCGCATTCGGACGCCCTATCCGTGCCCGCCGCGCGTCCTCATCCGTGAACTCGACAAACTGACACACGAACTCCCGAGCTGGGACCGCGTCTCGGTCGGCTTTCCCGGCTTCGTGCGCGATGGTCGCGTGCTCACCGCCCCGAACCTGTCGACGAAGGCCGGCCCGGGCACGCCGATGACGCGCAAACTCGTCGACGCCTGGGCCGGGTTCCCCTTGGCGACCGAACTTGAAGGACGCCTCGGGAAACCGACGCGAATCGCCAACGACGCCGACATGCACGGGCTCGCGGTGATCAAAGGCGACGGCCTCGAACTGGTGCTCACGTTGGGAACCGGGCTCGGCACAGCCGTGTTTCTCGACGGCGTACCGACACCGCATCTCGAACTCGCACTGATGCCGTTCAACAACCGCGGCACGTTTCAGGACGAACTCGGGAACGCGACGCGGCGGCGCATCGGCAATCGTCGCTGGAGTAAGCGTGTCCTCAAAGCGGTCGAACGGTTCGACGCGCTGTTGCAAATCGATCGGCTCTATGTCGGTGGCGGCAACGCGAAGAAGCTCACTGTCGACCTCGGACACCGCGTCGAACTCGTCGACAACGCGGCGGGCATCCTCGGCGGCATCAAACTCTGGGAACTCGACCACGTCTGAGATGAGCAAAGGACCAAAAACGCTGCGTGCGTGCAGATTTGGTCCAAAGCTCGCGTCAGCGGTACCCGCGCACGTCTTCCGCGGCACGGCGCAATCGCGTCAGCGCGCTTTCGAGTTCGATGGGTTCGCGATCGAAGCACAACCGCAGGTGCGACCGGCCGCTGCTCGCACGCGTCGCAGTCGTTCCCGGCGCGAGCGAGACGCCGTGCCGCAACGCGGCCGCAGCAAGTTGTTCGGCGTCACCTCCGATGTCCACCCACATCGACAACCCGCCCCGCGGCCGTTCGAATTGCCACTCAGGAAACGAGCGGCGCAACAACTGCGCGAAGAACCTCGCCGCGTCGGCAAGCGCGGGTCGTCGGTCGCCAAGAACGTCGTCGTAACAGTCGAGCAACTGAACCGCGAGCAGCTGCGCGGGCACGCTCGTTCCGAAGTCGCTCCGGCCGCGCGCAACGACTGTCTGCTCGACGGTTGCCCGCGGGCCCCGCAACCAGCCGACGCGGAGGCCACCCCACGCGACCTTGCTCGTCGTTTCGATGGTGATGACCGGTGCCCGCTCGCAGCGACTGGCGAGCGACAGTTTGCGGGCGCCTGCGAACGACAAGTCGGCGAGCGTGTTGTCCTCGACGACGGGCAGGCCAAGTTCGTCGAGCGCGGTTGCCAGATCGTCGAGCGTGCCGCGCGCTGCGGACGCGACCGGTTGGGCTGTGCACCGCCGGAACGAGGAACACCGCCTTGGCGCGCCCGGCGCGGCACAACTTCACGACGGCACCGGGATCATGGTCGACCGCATCAAGCGGCAACGGCAACGGACGTAAACGCCGGGCCGCGAACACGTCGAACACACCGACGTAGGTTGGATCTTCGACGGCAACGACGTCGCCCGGCCGCGTCACGGCTCCGAGCGCAAGGTCCAACGCGTGTTGGGCGCCGTTCGTCACGTGTACCGCTTCCGGAACCGTTTCGAGACCTTGCGTGCGATGGCGCGCCGCGATCGCATCGCGCAAGACGGGAAGCCCGGCCGGCGCGTACCCGTGCGCAGGCGTGACCGACGCGAGATCGGCAACGTCGACGGCAAGCTCGGGAAGATGCGCCGCGCTGGCCGGAACCGACGCCGCGAGATTGATGTTGCGCGCGCCGACCAACAATCGTTCCGCCGCGCTCCCGCCGACTGCGTCCGACGCGTCGTCGACAGCGACCCACGTGCCGCTCCCCTGGCGCGACGCGAGGAACCCTTCGGCGCGCAGTTCATCGAGCGCCGCGACGACCGTCGATCGGCTCACACCTATCGCCTGCGCGATCGAACGTTCGGGCGGCAGTCCGGCACCGGCCGGTAACAAACCGCTTGCGATACGGGCGCGCATGACGTGTGCGAGTCGCCGCGCGAGCGAACCGTTGCCCGACGCTGACCAGTCGTCGAGCAACGAGGCGAGCTGGGCGGCTCCGAGCGATGCCACTTCGACCACAGGCCAATTCTCCCGGATTGGACTGCGCATGGCAAGTCCAATTTTGTCAAGGTCGACGCATGACACTCACGCGCACAGAAACCGACGCCGACGCGTTCGCCCGTTCGTGGATTGACGCGTGGAACACACACGACGTCGACGCCATCCTTCGCCACTATCGGGACGACGTCGAATACTTCTCGCCCTTCGTCGAGCAGCTCCAAGGCCAGCCGTCGTTGTACGGCTCGTGGGAGCTGCGGGCGTACATCGTCGCCGGGCTCGAGCGCTTCCCCGATCTGCATCTCGGACCGATGGTGACCGTCGCGGTTCGGGACGCGGAGCATCACGATGGTCTATTGGAGCGTCAACAACCTGCTGGCCGTCGAGACGCTTGTGTTCGACGACACCGGACTCGTCGTGCAAGCGCACTGCCACTACCGCGCCGACGTCAGGAACGCGCCGTGAACGTGCGATAGTGCTCCTCGATGCCGGCGCTGCGAGACGACCTCTTCCTGCCCGAACCCGAACCGCGGGAAGTGAAGTACACGATCATCTCGGTCGACGATCACGTCGTCGAACCGCGGCACACGTTCGAGGGGCGGCTTCCCGCTTCGTTGCAGGCGCGTGCGCCGCGCATTGTCGAGACGCGTCGCGGTCACGAGGTGTGGGAGTTCGAGGGCGCGCGCTACACGCAAGTCGGTATGAACGCGGTCGCCGGCCGGCGGCCCGAGTCGGTTGTGCTCGAACCATTCCGCTTCGAGCAAATGCGGCCGGGCTGTTACGACGCCGACGCGCGCGTGCACGACATGGATCTCAACGGCGTGTGGGCATCGGTGAACTTCCCGTCGCAGATCACCGGCTTCTGCGGCAGCGTGTTCTTCAACGTCGCCGACCGCGAGCTCGGGCTCGCGTGCGTGCGCGCGTGGAACGACTGGCTCTTCGACGAGTGGTACGCAGCGCACCCGACGCGCATCGTGCCGCTCGGCATCACGTACCTCGCCGATCCGGTGCTTGCGGCGGACGAAATACGGCGCAACGCCGAACGCGGCTTTACCTCTGTCACGCTGCCGGAACGACCCCATGCGATCGGACTGCCGTCGCTCTGGGACCGTGGACACTGGGACCCGATCATCGCCGCGTGCGTGGAAACCGACACCGTGATGTCGCTGCACGTCGGGAGCGCGGGTCTCCACGAGATGCCGCCGGGCGCGCCGAGCAGTCAGCTCGCGTCGACGTTGTTCGGACAGCTTTCGCTCGGCGCGTGCGCGGAATGGCTGTGGTCGGAGTACCCGCTGCAGCACCCAACGCTGAAAATCGCATTGAGCGAAGGTGGCATCGGTTGGGTCGCGATGCTGCTCGACCGCCTCGACTACATCGTCGACCATTCGAGTTACGGCGCCGGTTGGCCCGAACGACCGGCCGACGTGCTGCGGCGAAACTTCTGGTTCTGCACACTCGAGGATCGCTCGACGATCGACACCCGTCATCGGATCGGCGTCGACCACATCATGTTGGAAGTCGACTACCCGCACGGCGATACCACCTGGCCCGACACCCAACGCGTGATCGAGTCGGTGTGGGGTCACATTCCTGCGGACGAACTGCGCGCGTTGTGCTGCGAGAACGCGGCGAAGCTGTACCGGCACCCGCTCCCCGACGTCGTGCTGCCAATGGACTGACGACGGGCTGATCGCGCCTTACACCCTCATCGCGATTCCCGGGTATCCGACAACGAAACCGTCGTCGTCGAACCGGATGTCGGCGACAAAGTCGTCGGACCGGAAGCGCACGATTCTGTCGCCGATCGGCTCATAACGCTGCTCCGATCGGTGCACGACCAGCGACGGAACTTCAACCCACTGCATCACGTAGTCGCACGCGGTTCCCGGCTCGAGCAGGTGATCCCGAAGAACCGGCAACGAGTTGAAGAGCGGCGACCAGCCGAGATCGAAGAAGTCGGCGTCGCCAAGACTCAACTGCAGCGAGCGCTCACCAACGAGCTCCAACGAGAGCGCCTTCGATTCGAGGTGATATCGAAGTTCATAGCTCGCTCCGAGCTGCGTTCCCGCAGCAATGAGGTCGTTCCCGCGCAATTCCACGTGCGCGACTTCCATGCGCGGCGCGCCGTCGCCGACCCACGCGAGTGTGAACTGCACCGCAGGTCAAGCTATCCCAGCGCACCGCACCGACCGCCACGGATAAGTTCCACCCTGTGCCGGATCTCGTCGTGGGCGAAGACGGAAAGCGTCGTTGTGCGTGGGGCGCCAGCGCGCCCGAGTACATCGAGTACCACGACGACGAATGGGGCCGGCCGGTCGTCGACGACGCGACCCTCTACGAACTGCTCTGCCTCGAAGGTTTCCAATCCGGCTTGTCGTGGCTCACGATCCTGCGCAAGCGCGCCGGTTTCCGAAAAGCGTTCGCCGGTTTCGATCCCACGAAGGTCGCCCGCTTCACGAAGCGCGATGTCGAACGGTTACTCAAGGACGCATCGATCGTGCGCCACCGCGGCAAGATCGAAGCCGCGATCGCGAACGCGCGCGCTACGCTCGCCACGCAAGACGATCTTGGCTCTCTCGCCGCGCTCGTCTGGTCGTTCGAACCCACGCGCCGGCGCGCCGCACCCAAGCACTTCGCAGATCTTCAATCTTCGACGCCCGAATCGAAGGCGCTGTCGAAGGAACTCCTCCGCCGCGGCTTCCGCTTCGTCGGCCCGACAACTGTGTACTCGACGATGCAAGCGTGCGGCATCGTCGACGATCACCTTGCGCGTTGCTCCGCCCGCGCTCGCTGTGAAGAAGAACGAGCCGCGCTAACGCGGCCGTAGACCGTCGAGCGTCTGCGGTATCAACCACTTCGCGATCGCATCGGGATCGAGTTCGCCGCGCGACGTGTGTACAAGGCTCACGATCGCGACCGCGCCCATGAGCGCCAACGTCGCATTCTCGGGATCGTCAACTTCGAGTTCGCCGGCATCACGCCCTTCGACGAGCAGCGTTCGCACCGGGGCCATCAGCGTGCGCTCGATCTCTGACATCAGTTGCCCGCTGTCTCCGCCTTCGGTCATCGATCGCAAGAGCCGGGTGCAGAGTTCCGGATGCTCGCAGTTCGTTTCGAGCATCGCCTTCAACACCGCCGCGAGCCGGTCGACGGCACTGCCGCGCCCCGCCGCCGCCTTCGAGATCGCGGCCGTCCCGCGCTGGAGCTTCTGCGCGAGCAGGTAGTCGAACAGATCGTCTTTGCCCGCGAAGTAGTAGTAGAGCGTCGCGCGCGGAATCCCCGCGAGCGCGGCGAGATCGTCGATCTTCATCTCGGTTCCCGGCTGAAGCACCTGGTCGCTGACGGCCCAGAGCCGCTCAGCCAGTTCAGGCGGCGGGACTTTCACCCCCTTCACGCTAGTGCTCGTAACACTCCTTTCTGATTTTCTGTCGAAACAGGAATCTAGACGGACGTCCAACAGTTGTCCACCCCCGTCTGAACACACGTCCAACTCCGGGGGAGTTCACATGGACCAGGTAGCAGCTTCAACGCGCCGCTGGTGGGTGCTCGCGGTGATGTCGGTCGGCACGATGATCGTGTTCCTCGACGACACGATCGTGAACACCGCGCTGCCGCGCATCTCTATCGATCTCGGTGCGTCAACCGGCGGCTTGCAATGGGTCGTCGACGCGTACGTCTTAGTGCTCGCAGGATTGTTGTTGTTGTGCGGTTCGCTCGGCGACCGTTACGGCCGCAAACGCATGATGACCATCGGGCTCGTCGTGTTCGCGGGCACGTCGGCGGGCGCGGCGTCGTCGAACACGCTTGGCACGCTCATCGCAATGCGTTGCCTCCAAGGGCTCGGCGCCGCGCTCGTCCTGCCCGCGACGCTTTCGATCATCACCAACGTGTTCTCGCGCGAAGAACGCGCACGGGCGATCGCGGTATGGACCGCCGTCGGCGGCGTTGCCGTTGGGCTCGGGCCCGTCGTCGGTGGCGCACTGATCGACACGTTCGGCTGGGCTTCGGTGTTCTGGTTGCAAGTCCCGGTCGCGGTCGCCGGGCTCATCGGCATGATCATCGTTCCGGAGTCGCGCGACGAGCGTCACGTCGGGCTCGATCTTCCGGGCGCCGTTCTCGGCACGCTTGGTCTCACCGCGCTCGTCTACGGCATCATCCGCTTCGGCGAAAAGAACTTCACCGACCATGCCGCGCTCGCGGCGATCGCCGCCGCTGCGATCCTCTTGACCGCGTTCGTCGTCGTCGAGCGCCGCTCGCGTGCACCCATGTTGCCGATGCGTTTCTTCCGGGAACGTGACTTCACGGGTGCCGTGTTGGTGATCGGGCTCGCATTGTTTGCGATGTTCGTGTCGTTCTTCTTCCTGACGCAGTTGTTCCAACTCGTGCAGCACCGCAGTGCGTTCGCAGCCGGCGTGTTGATCGTTCCCGCGTCGGTCGGCATCGTCGTCGGCTCGGGTCTCGCCGGACGTCTGATGCCGAGCATCGGGCCGCGCTCCCTCGTTGCACTGATGGCGATCGGCATGATCGTCGGCCTGACCGTGCTCACTCGCACGACGGTGACGACGGGTGCGCTTCAGATCGACGGCGCGCTCCTGTTGTTCGGCCTCGGTGCCGGCCTCGGACTGCCCGCGCTCACCGACACCGTGATGGCCGCGGTTCCCGAGCGAGAAGCCGGGATTGGCTCGGCCGTAAACGACGTCAGCCGTCAGCTCGGGGGTGCGCTCGGCGTCGCGGTGATCGGTAGCGTGGTGAGCAGCGCGTACCGAGCGAACCTGCGGGCCCACGAGCCGGCCGGTGTTCCCGCGTCGGCGATCAACGCGTCGGAGAAGAGCATCGGCGTCGCGACCGAAGCGGCCCGCGCGTTGCCGGCGAACACGGCGACGACGCTGCTCAACGCCGCGAACCACGCGTACGTGCATGCGATCACGCGCGGCTTCACCGTCAGCATCGCCGTCATGATCGTTTCGCTCGGTGTCGCGCTGACGATGTTGCCGCGCCGTGCTCGCACCGCCCAGGCAACGGGTGAGACGACCGACGAGACCGAGGAGCGGGTAGCGCAACTCACCTGAGCACGCCGATTCGTCAACGTGGCAAGCTGGGCCCGATGGTCACCGCCGGATTCATCGGGCTCGGCAGTCAAGGCGCCGGGATGGCGCAACGCATCATCGAACAGGGCGTCCCGACCGTGTTGTGGGCGCGGCGCGCCGGTGACGCTCGAACCGTTCGCCGGCAACGCGACGCTCACGGCCGATCCCGTCGAACTCGGACAAAAGAGCGATGTCGTCGGCGTCTGCGTCACCGACGGTGCCGCAGTGCGCGAGGTCACGCTCGAACCGACGGGCGTGCTCGCGGGCATGCGGGCCGGCAGCGTGCTCGCGATCCATTCGACGATTGGGACAGAAGAATGTGAGGCGATCGCAACCGCGGCGGCCGCACGCGACGTCCTCGTCGTCGACGCGCCCGTCAGCGGTGGCGGCGCGGCCGCCGCCGCCGGAAAGCTCACCGTGTACGTCGGCGGCAGCGACGACGCAGTCGCGAGGGCCCGGCCCGTGTTCGAAACGTACGGCGACCCGGTGTTGCACATGGGGGCGCTCGGCAGCGGGTTGCGCACGAAACTGCTGAACAACGCCTTGCACGCCGCGCACTTCGCGCTCGCGCATGACGCGTTCGCAATCGGCGCGGCCGAAGGCCTTGATCCCGATGCACTCGCAGCCGCGCTCACCAGCGGAAGCGGCCGCAGCTTCTCGCTCGAAGTGTTCGCCATGATGCGTTCGTTCGCGGGCGCGTTTGCCGATCACGTCGGCCCGATCATGGCGAAAGACGTCGGGTTGTTCGCGAGCGAAACCGATGGCGTGCCCGAACGCGACGTGCTCTTGGAACCCGCCGACCGTTACCTCGAACTGTTGGGACACCCGCGATGAGCGTCGACACCCGCACGCGATCCATCAACGTGGCCGGACCGTCCGATCCGGCCGGCTTCTTCGCCAACACGTGGCCCGACACGCTCGCGCGCAACGGGGAACGAGCAGCCGACGACGCGGCGCGCCTCGGACTCGCGCCAATCGCGATCACCGTCGGCGACGAGACGTGGACGCTCCAGCCCGACGGCGACACGATCGAAGTGGTGCACGACGGGCGCGCCGATTTCGGCGTGACGCTCTCGCCCGAGGCGTTTGCCGACCTGTTCTGCGAACGACGCACCGCCCTCGGCCTCGTGATCGGCGCGCGCGTCGACGCTGATCCGGCTTCGAATGACGCGTTCTGCGCGTGGGACCCCGTCTTCCGTTCCGCGCTCGACGGTCGCGCGGTCTACCGCAGTGGCGACGTCGAACTGCGCGGGCGCGACGGCGCACCACTCGCGCTCGACCAGCAATTCCGGCTCGACGAACGCGCCGACGACGCCGCCCACTTTCTCAACGAAGCCGGATTCCTGCTCGTGCAAGACGTGTTCACGCAAGACGAGATGGACGCGGTCGACGCCGATCTTCGCGCGCGCGGTCGAGAACGCAACCCCCGACGACGGTGCCTCGTGGTGGGCGGCCACACGTTCCGGCGACCGCTACCCGTGCCGCATTCTCGACTTCGCGCAGCAGTCGCCCGCATTGCGCGCACTCATCGCCGATCCGCGCTACCAAGCGATCGGCGATCTGCTCGGCGACGGTCACCGCCCCGGCGATCCGTTCGGCGAACACTTCGCCGACGTCACGGCCGAAGGACTGCTCAAGCGCGTCGACTCAACTGAAGGGCTCGCGTGCCTGCCGTGGCACAAAGACTGTGATCGCGGCGGCCACTCGATGTTCTGTTCGGGCATCACGGTCGGGATCTGCCTCACGCCGGTAAATCGCGAGCACGGTGGCCTCGACGTGATGGCCGGTTCGCACCGGGCCAACATCGCGCGCACCCAGATCGATCGCACGCTCGATCTGCCGGCCGTGACGTTGCAGGCCGAACGCGGCGACGTCACGGTGCACATGTCGTGCACGCTGCACCGCTCGACCCATCCGACGACGCTCGAACGGCGCGTCGCGTACACGGGTTTTGCGCTCCCCCCGCGCGCCGGGGACGCGCACGAAGAAGCGGCCCAGCCCCGCTTGCGTCGCGAGCGCGCTGCGATTGGCGACCCAACCTCGCGTCCGCGTCTCGCTTCTGAGATCGAACGATGACAACAGTCGGCGTCGTCACGGGCGCGGGTGGTGCGATGGGAAGCGCGTGCGCGCACGCACTCGCGCCGACGGTCGACGCGCTCTTGTTGACCGATCTCGACGACGTTCGACTCGGCGCGATCGTGGACGCGCTCGGGACGACCACCAAGACGTGCGCGCTCACCGGCGACATCGGCGATCCTTCGTTCGTCGACGAGTTGGCGGCGCGCACACGCGCCCTCGGCGACTTTCGCGCCCTCGTCCACACCGCGGGACTCTCGCCGGCGATGGCCGAATGGCACGAGATCCTGCGCGTCGACCTCGTGGCTAGCGCGAGGCTGCTCGACGCGTTCTTGCCATTGGCGGAGCGCGGCAGCGTCGCCGTTTGCCTCGCGTCGATCTCGGGTCTCATGGGACCGTTCGATCCTGCGATGGACACGGTCTGCAACGACCCGCTCACGCCCGACTTCGAAGCGCGCTTCTGCGAACTCGCCGGCGACGCGCCCGACTCGGGTGCGACGTACCGGCTGGCGAAACGCGCGGTGATTCGCGCGTGCGAGCGCGCGGCTGCAACGTGGGGCGCGCGCGGCGGCCGCGTCGTTTCGCTCTCGCCGGGCCTCATCGACACTGGCATGGGACGCCTCGAACTCGAACACAACGAGATCAAGAAGACGATGGCGGCGATGACACCCGTCGGCGGTGACCGCACAAGCGCCGACACAATCTTGCCGGGACTCACGACCGACATCGCCGACACGGTTGCCTTTTTGTGTTCTGAACGCGCCGCGTTCATTTCCGGCTGCGATATCCGCGTCGACGGCGGACTGATCGCGGCCATGCAACATCAGCTCCCAACGAACTGACTGGAGACCGAGTGGACGAGCACGAGGTGGCCCAAGCGCGAACCGAAACCGGGCGCCGGTTTTATCGCGAGGTCATGGTGTCGGACGCGCCGCCGCCGGCCACGCCGTATCTCTCGCAAGGGGTCGTCGACTCGGTGTTCGGTGAACTGTGGAGCCGGCCGGGACTCGGGCGGCGCGAACGCCGGTTCATCACGCTCGCGTGCGTCGGCGCGGCCGCCATCGACACGCCGATCGACCAACACGTGTACGCGGCGTTGGCGAGCGGCGACCTCACGCGCGAGGAGTTCCAAGAGTTCGTGCTGCATTTCGCGTACTACTCGGGTTGGCCGCGCGCGTCGGCGATGGAACGCGCGTACTACCAAGCGATCGCACGCCTCGACGCCGAGGAATAACACCGCGGCCCGTGTACGGGGCACCGAACGCGGGAACAGTGAACACGAGATCTGCCCACATGGGCGGGCAGGAGGCGCCGAACATGGCGACCACACACCCCGTGCCCACTCACCCCACCTTCGTCGACGAAGAACACGACATCGTGAAGCGATCGATCCTCGTCGCGATCATCGCGATCCCGATCATGGTCGGCCTTTGGGTCGGCCTCGTCGCCCTCGCGGTGTCGTTCACGACCGCAGGCTTCGCGGCGCCGCTCGCAATGGCCGTCGGGATCGGCGTGTTGGCCGGCCTCTTCTGGGCATGCTGGTACGGCTTCATGGCGTTCGCGCAATACGAGGAAGCCGAACGCCGCACGCACCACGTCTAGGAACTGCCGACACCGGCCCATCTCGGACGTTTACGACAGGCGTGGCTCGGACAGGGTGTGAGGGACGAAGTTTCCGGGAGTGGCAGTTGAGCTCGTATGAGAGCGCCGACGGCGCCGTCGCAGCACGTGTGGTTTTGATCTACGCCGACGAACGCGCGCTCGTGCAGATCGACGGCGAGCTGAACGAGGTGAGCGTCGCGAACATCGACGCCCACGTCGGTGATGTTGTCGTCGTTCGTGCGGGCGTGGCCTACCGGGTCGCCGACGACTGACGGTCACACGGGACGGGGAACGCCCATCGGATTGGGGTACGGGATCAGACCGCGGTCGACCACTGCTTGCGTGATCGGGCGCAACGCGGTTGCGAACGCGTCGACGTCGACGCGCGCGTAGGGCGCGGCCGCGAGCGCGTCGGTGCGGAATTCGATCGCGGTGCGCGCATCCGCGCCGGCACTGGTGATGGCGCCCGCGGCATCGAGCCAGCCGCGCGCCGCGAGTCGTTCCTGAGCCGCCCGCCAATCGTCCGCGGTCCACCCACGGTTGTCGCGCAGGTGCACGGGCTCGGGAACGCCCGTCGCCGCGTGCAACACCAATGCTTCGCACGCGTCGAGCCCGGCTTCACGTAACGCGAGCACGTGCCCATCACCGCGGTGTTCGCGGAGAACGGTCGTCGCGTGCCAGAGCGCGAGTCGCGAGTCACCAGGCCACGCGAGCGTGAGGTTGGCCCGCGCCAGCGGGCGGTCAACATCCGCACACCGCTCGGCAACTTCTCGGGCACGCGCCACGACTTCGGTTGGCACGTCGATCGCTCCGAGCGCGCGCTCGACGCCCCGCAGCCGCGCACTCAGTGCGCAAGCCGGCGGGCACAGTTCCCACACGTTCGGCACGGCGCGCGCCACCATCGCGGGGGCGAACACGAACGCGACGTCGGTCACCGTCGCGGCGTCGGGCGTACCAAGGGGCGCGAACCGGCCCGCGAAGTAGCCGCGCCAGAACCCGCGCAGCCCGGCTCGTTCGTACTCCTCGCGCGCCTCGGGCGCGAAATACGTGACGGCGTGGTACGGCTCGAAGAGTCGCCATAAATCCTGAGCCGGCGGCACGGGGGCATTTTCGCGCCCGCAGCGGGGTACGCGAAGCGTGTATGCGTCCGACGTTCGGAGCCGAAGCGCGATCCCGGGACACGCGGGAAGCACTCGCCGTCTTGCTCAACGACTTGCAGCTGGGTTGGGACGAGCACGATGCCGACATCACCGATCGTCATCACGCGGCCGACATCGTCTGGGGCAGTCCCTTCGGCGCGAGCATCCGCGGCTACGACTCGCTGCATCCGATTCACGCGCGGTTGAAAACGCGTGCCAGCGGCGGTCCACGATCGCGATTTGAAGTCGTCGAGGCGGTCGCGCCGACGAACGACGTCGTCGTCGCGCAGATCCGGCGCAATGCCCTCGCCGACGGTGACGACGCGTTCTCGGAGATGGCGATGTACGTTCTCGTGCGCCGCGCCGGCACGTGGTGGCTCGCCGCCGCCCAGAACACGCCAATCCGCGACGAACCCAAGCTTCGGTTCGCCTCGCGCACCCGTGCGTGAGACGCTGTCGAGATGCGCCCGGCAGTTGTCGCAGTTGCAAGCGACGTCGCGCTCTGCGCCGCGCTCGAAGACGTGCTGACGAGGCGGTACGGAACCGACTACGACATCCGGGTCGCGAATGATCCCGCGCGTGCAATCGACACGCTTCGCGAACTCAACGAGCAATCGGTGCCGGTCGCGCTCATGCTCGCCGCGTGGCGCATGCCAGGCCTCGACGGCATTGCGTTCCTCGTCGATGCGCACGACATCCATCCCGAGGCCCGTCGCATCGTCGTCATCGACGTCGGCGACACGACGGCCGCGGGTGCCCTCAGCCGGGCCCTCACCCTGAACCAGGTTGACGCGTACTTCGGACAACCGTGGGCCAGTCCCGAGGAAGAGCTGCACCCATTACTTGCGGACGAGCTACGGGTTTGGGCCCTTGCGCATCAACCGCGGTACGAAAAGCTAACGATCGTCGACGCGCCCGGTGGTACTCGCGGCCACCAGCTCCGCGGCTGGCTCGAACGCAACTGGGTTGCCACAAACCTCGTATCGCCCGCCGATGATTCGGCGCGCACGCTGCTGGCCGACGCCGGCGTTGCTGCGACGCAGCTTCCGATCGCGATCCTCTACGACGGGCGCGTGCTCGTGGATCCTTCGGAGCCAGATTTGGTCGAGGCGCTCGGCGCGCGTACGCGCCCGATCGGTGGCGTCTACGACCTCGCGATTGTGGGCGCCGGGCCCGCCGGACTCGCGACCGCGCTCTACGCGGGCTCGGAGGGCGTGCGCGCGCTGATCGTCGAAGGTGATTCGGTCGGCGGCCAAGCCGGCACCAGCGCCAAGATTCGTAACTACCTCGGGTTCCCGTGGGGACTGAGTGGCGGCGAACTCGCCGCACGCGCCGCGCGCCAGGCCGAACAGCTCGGTGCCGAATTTGTTCTCGCGCGTCGGGCCGAATCGATCCGCGCCGAAGGCGACGGGCGGCTGTTGACCTTGTCGAGCGGCGACGAGATAACGGCCCGCACGATCGTGCTCACGGGTGGCGTGACATACCGGCGTCTCGGCGTCGCGGCCGTGGACGGGCTCGTCGGTGCCGGCGTCTTCTACGGTGCCGCGCCGTCAGAAGCCGCGGGTATGCACGGACTCGACGTGTGTGTGCTTGGTGCCGGCAACTCAGCTGCCCAAGCGGCCGCGCACCTCGCCGCCGCCGGCGCGCGCGTGACGATGCTCGTGCGCGGTGCGAACTTGGCAACGAGTATGTCCGACTATCTCGTACGTGAGATCGAAGCGGCACCGAACATCGAGGTGCGTCTCACGACCGAAGTCGTCGACGCCGGAACCGGCGGACGCCTTGATCACCTCGTCGTGCGCGATGCGAAGAGCGGCGCGACGACCGAACTCGCGGCCCAGGCACTGTTCGTCTTCATCGGTGCCCGCCCGCATACCGACTGGCTGAAGGGCGTGATCGCACTCGATGACCGCGGCTTCGTGCTGACCGGCCGCGACATCGCAGACGAATGGTCCCAAGATCGGCCACCGGCCTGGCTGGAGACCAGCATGCCCGGCGTCTTCGCGGCCGGCGACATCCGTTTCGGATCAGTGAAACGAGTCGCGGCGGCCGTCGGTGAAGGATCTACGGCCGCGATGCTCGTTCGTGAGTACCTCGCAGACAGCTGACTGACGACGCGCGATGACCACGTTGATCGAGACCCTCCGATGGCAACAGGCCGGATTCCGGATCAGTCCCGGCGCGGAAACGCCCTTCTACGCCGCGCTCGCCGAGGAAATGATCGGCGACGCTGAAGCCGACGGTCCCGTTGCGCACGCGCTCGCGCCGTACGCCAACGCGCCCGTCGAAGATGCGTACGTGTTGCGGTTTCTCGCCGCGCTGCACTTGCTCGCGTTGACCGGAAAATCACCGGCGCTGGCCGCGCACTATCCGTCGACCGGCGGCGACGGCGACGCGCACGCGGCGATGCCTGCAATCGCCGATGTACTCGCGAGCGAGCCACCCGAGATCGCCGCAATGATGGCGCGCGTTCCGCAAACGAACGAGGTCGGCCGCGCCGCCGCGTTGGCATCGGGCTTACTCGTCATCGCGGACCGCGTGCGCCTGCCGTTGCGCTTGCGAGAAATCGGAACAAGCGCCGGTCTCAATCTGCGCCTCGACGCCTTCGGCTATCGACAAGGTTCGCGAACGTGGGGGGACACAACGTCAGCTGTGCAGTTCGCCGATTGGTGGCAAGACGGAACGCCACCGTTCGAAACGCACGTCGAGATCGTCGACCGGTGCGGTTGCGATCGCAATCCGATCGATGTCACGAACCCCGACGATGCGAACCGCTTGCTTTCGTACGTTTGGCCGGAGCCGCGTGAACGGTTCGCGCGTGCCCACGCCGCGATCGACATTGCGGCACGCGTGCCCGTCCGGCTCGATCAGTCCGACGCCGTCGTCTGGGCCACCGAACAACTCGCCGACCGCCGGGAGGGAACCGCGCTGGTGGTGTTCCACTCGGTGTTCTGGCAGTACCTCGACGCCGACGCCCAACAGACGTTGCGCGCCGCATTCGCGGACACGGGGCGGGCCGCGACCGCCGACGCGCCGCTGGCGTGGCTTCGCCTCGAGCCCAACGCCGACACGTACGTTCCGGCCGAATTGCGCCTCACGTTGTGGGATGGCGGCTCCCACAGTGGTGAAGAGAACCTCCTCGCGACAACGGGCTTTCACGGCGGGCCCATGACATGGCGCAGTCCGTAGACTCCAAGCGTGCTCACGACTGACACGAAGCTCATCTCCGTCGACGACCACGTCATCGAACCGCCGCACGTGTTCGTCGACCACATCGCGCCGCGCTACCGCGACGCAGGCGCCGCGGATCGTCGAACCGGAACCCGGGGTGCAGGGTTGGGAGTGGGAGGGCCGCTTCTACCCGCTGCAGTTCCAGGGCAACGCGCACACGCGCCGGTTCCGCGCCGGCGAAGCAGGGCAAGGGCGAGGATCTGTTCGCGCGCCGCTACGACGACATGATCCCGGCCGCGTACGACGTGCACGAGCGCGTGCGTTCGATGGACGAGGACGGCGTGTGGGCCGAGCTGTTGTTCCCGACGTTCCCGCGCTTCGGCGGCAACCGGTTCCTCGAAGCCGACGACAAAGACCTCGCGCTCGCGTGCCTGCAGGCGTGGAACGACTGGATGCTCGACGAGTGGTGCGCCGCGTACCCCGATCGCTTCATCCCGCAGACGTTGATCCCGCTGTGGGACACCGCAGCTCGCGGTGCGCGAGATCGAACGGTGCGCGGCGAAGGGTTCGAAGGGCGATCATCTTCGTCGAGAACCCGTATCCGATCGGGTTGCCGTCGTTCCCGAGCGGCCACTGGGACCCGGTGTTCGCGGCCGCGGCCGACACCGGCCTGCCGTTGTCGATGCACATCGGAACGTCGTCGGGGTTGTTGTCGCCCGTCGCCCGACACGACGCCGTCGGTCGGCATCGCGCTGTGTGGCGTGAACTCGATGAGCGCGCTCGGCGACCTCATCTTCTCGGGCGCGCTCGAGACGCATCCCGAACTGCAAGATCGCGCTGTCGGAAGGCGGCGCGGGCTGGGTGCCGTACGTGCTCGAACGGCTCGACTACACGTGGCAGCGCAGCCGTTACGACGGCGTCAACTGCAGCCGGCTGCCGTCGGAGGTGTTCGCGCAGCACTTCTGGGTGTGCATGGTCGCCGACCGCTACGCGGTGATCAACCGCGCATCTCATCGGGCTCGACAAGCTCATGTGGGAGTGCGACTTCCCGCACAACGACTCGAACTGGCCCGACAGCCGCAAGGTGCTCGCCGACGCGGTCGCACGACATCCCCGACGACGAAGCACGCCAGATCGGCGAGCTGAACGCGCGCCGGCTCTACGACTTCTGGTGACCGATTAGGTTCCGGGCATGCAGCTCACTGGAACCGGCGTTTGGTCGCCGCACCTGCGCTACGGCGACCCGGCAACGGTCGCGCACGACGCGGCCGAACTCGACGCCCTCGGGTACTCGGCGTTGTGGATACCCGATGTCGGCGGCGACGTGCTCGCGTCGGTCGAACATCTGCTGGGCGCGACGAATTACGCGAGTGTCGCGACTGGCATCTTGAACATTTGGATGCACGAGCCGGCCGAGGTCGCGAGCCGGCGCGCGGCGTGGAACGACGACTGGCAGCGGCGATTCGCAATGGGCATCGGCGTGAGCCATGCGGTGCTGATCGACATGAACGAACCGGGCCGCTACGCCAAGCCATACTCGAAGATGGTCGAGTACCTCGACGGACTCGACGCAGCCGGCTTCCCGCCCGACGCCCGCTTGCTGGCCGCGCTACGCCCCAAGATGCTCGGCCTCGCGCGCGATCGGGCCGCCGGCGCGCACCCTTACTTCGTGCCCGTCGATCACATCGCGCAGGCGCGCGAGATCCTCGGGCCCGATTCGATCATTGCCGCCGAACTCGCGGTGGTACTCGATACGAATCCGTCGTCGGCCCGTGAGACGGCGCGGCGCCACACGCAGGTGTACGTGACGTTGCCGAACTACACGAACAACCTGCGCAACTTCGGCTTCGGCGACGACGACTTCGCTGATCGCGGCAGCGACCGGCTCGTCGACGCGATCGTCGCGTGGGGAACGATCGACACGATCGCGGCCCGCGTCGAAGCCATGCACACCGCCGGCGCCAACCACGTTTGTATTCAAGTCATCCGCGCCGACGACGAAGTCCCGCGCGACGACTGGCGCGAACTCGCGCCCACGCTGGTGGACGTGGCATGACCGACATTCGCTGCGACATCGCAGATCACGTCGCCACGGTCACATTCGCCCGGCCCGAGAAGCTCAACGCGTTCCGCGCCGGCACGATGCGCGAGTTCTTGTCGGTCCTCGACGAACTCGACACCAACGCCGACATTCGCTCAGTCGTCGTCACCGGCGAAGGAAAAGCGTTCTGCGCGGGGGCCGACGTTTCGGGTGGAGCCGAAAAGGCGTTCACGCCGGTTCGCAACGACGATGCGGAACGGGAAGCACCGCGCGACGGCGGCGGCATTCTCGCGTTACGCATCAACGCGATGACCAAGCCGATGATCGCAGCAGTCAACGGTGCTGCGGTCGGGATGGGTGCGACGATGACGTTGCCGATGGACGTTCGCCTCGCGGCCCGCACGGCGCGCTTCGCGTTCCCCTTCGTCCGGCGCGGCATCATTCCCGAAGGCTGTAGTAGTTGGTTCCTGCCGCGCGTTGTCGGCATCAGCGCCGCGAGCGAATGGATGCTCACCGGCCGCATGATTCCCGCCGATGAAGCGCTCACAACCGGCCTGGTGAGCGTGCTCCACGAACCCGACGATCTCGTGCCCGCCGCGCAAGCGATCGCACGCGACATCGCCGAAAACGGCGCACCGGCATCAGTCGCGATGACGCGCCGGCTGTTGCGGGAAATGCTCGGCGCGACCGACCCGATGGACGCGCACCTCGCCGAGTCGCGTGGGCTCGCGCGACGCGCCCGTTCGAACGACGCGCGCGAAGGCGTGACGTCGTTCCTCGAAAAGCGGCCGCCCCAGTTCACCGATCAGGCGACCGAAGCCGATCTCGACTTGTTCGGCAGCTGATCGTGGCCTTCGACGAAGACCTCGCCGACCGCATTCGCGAACTGCTCGGCCACGAACGCGGTGTCACCGAGAAGAAGATGTTCGGTGGGCTCGCGTTCCTCGTGAAGGGTCACATGTCGGTCAGCGCCAGCCGGCTCGGGGGTCTGCTCGTACACGTCGATCCCGACGAGACCACCGCCCTGCTCAAGAAGCCGCACACTGAACCCTTCGTGATGCGCGGCAAAGCACTCGACGGCTGGCTGCGCGTCGAGCCCGAAGGCGTCAGAACGAAGCGCCAGCTCGAACCGTGGGTCAAACGGGGTGTGGCGTACGCGCGCTCGCTTCCGGCGAAGAAGAAATGAGCGACGAGACGCGCCACGGCGTCGGGTTCACGCACCTCGACCAGCCGATCTTCGATGGTGCCGACGCGACCAAACGCGACCTCGTCGACTACCTCGAAGCGGTCAGCGACCGCATCTTGCCGGTGCTGCGCGACCGCCCGCTGTCGGTCATGCGGGTACGGCCGGGGCAGCCGCCGTTCATGCAGAAGAACGTGCCCAAGTATGCGCCGGAGTTCGTGCGTACCGTCACGTTGTGGGCGGAGTCGTCGAAGCGCGACGTCTCCTACGCGCTCTGCAACGACCTCCCGACGTTGTTGTGGTTCGCGAACCAACGTGCCGTCGAGTACCACCCGTCATTGGTGCGGATCGAGCAACCCGATCGGCTCACGCATCTCATCTTCGACCTCGACCCTCCGAATGCCGACGCGTTTGGCCAAGCAGTAGAAGTCGCGGCACTCGTGCGGCGCGCGCTCGCCGAACTGAACCTCGAAGGTGCGGTGAAGACGAGCGGCGCCAAGGGCTTACACATCTTCGTGCCGATCACCGACGACATCGAACCGCACGACGCGGCCGCCGCGACGCGCGCGATTTCACACCGCGCCGCCGCGCTCGACCCGGAGATCGCAACGACCGAGTTCATGAAGGAAGACCGAGGCGACCGAGTGTTCGTCGACCCGACGCGCGTCGGCGCCGGCGCCACAGTGATCGCGGCCTACAGCCCGCGGATTCGTCCCGGCGCGACCGTGTCGTTCCCGATCTCCTGGGACGATCTCGGTTCGATCACGCCCGCCGATTTCACGATCAAGACTGCACTCGATCGGCTCGGCACGCGCGACCCGTGGGCCGAACACATGCCGCCGCCGCAGCAGCTGCCGCAAGAGATCGTCGACGACGGTCACACGATCCCGATCCCGCGCGTGCAAGCGATGCACGAAGGCAAGCGGCGAAAACGCGCACGCAAGGCCGAGTCGTGACCGACTGGGTCGAGATCACGCGCCGCAACGCGCGTTCGGTGCAGACGACAATCGGCTGGATCTTCTGGGATCCGGGTGCGGTTGCGCGCTACGACAAGCTCGGACTGCCCGGTCCGTTGGGCTACATCGCGGCCCGCGCCGCGCCCCTCGCGCCGGCCGGCCCCGACGCGACGATCGCCGCCTTCGGTTCGATCAGCCCGCTCGGTATCCGGCTCGCGTTCGATCTCGTCGCCCAGCACACGACGTTCGACGAAGTGTGGGACGCGCGCAGCGCCGCGGTTCTCGAAGGGCTCCGCGCGTACGCACCCGCGATCCTGGAACCGTTACGAGAACTCGGCCCACAACTCTGGCCCGTTGTCGAACAACTGCCAACCGTCGGGCGCGTGCTCTTCGGGGCGCACCTGCGGATGGCCCGTCCTGATGACGCCGTGTTGTCGGGGTGGCACGCAGTCAACTGCCTGCGCGAGTGGCGCGGCGACACGCACTGGGCACTGGTCGCCGCCGCCGGTCTCGACGGAATCGAGGCGTCGATCCTGCACAACGCGTGGCTGGGCTACGAACGCGACTGGCTGCCCAACTCGCGCGGTACCGCACCCGACGATCTCGAGCGCGCGTGGCGATCACTCGAAAACAAGGGCTTGGTGCGAGGCGACCAGGTGGCGCCCGCCGGCATCGCGTTGCGGCAACAACTCGAAGACGAAACCGACCGGCTCACGACATTGCCGTGGGAACTCCTCGGCGAAACGCGCGCCCGTCAGTTTGCGGTCGACTTCGAGCCGCCCTGCGTTGAGCTTTTGGTGCGCGTCGACATCACCGCGGGACCGAACTATCAGCCTGCGTCGCGCGTCAGAGCGTGACGACAAGCCGTCCGGTCGTCTCGCGCCGCTCCATTGCTTCGAGCGCGTCGGGAATCTCGTCGAACCCGACTTCCCGACCGATCACGGTGCGGATCACACCGGTGCGCAACATCTCCAAGATCTCTGCATGCGCGGCCTGGCCTTCGGCGCGTGACGGCCAGTTGAAACCCAACGTTCGGCGCGTGCCGAGCGGGTCGTTCACGTAAACGAGGCAGACACCACACATCGAGAAGTTGCCGTACGCCATGGCGCGGGGCGTGAACCCGGCGTCTTCGAGGCGAATGTCCTGGCTGAAGCCGGCGATCAGGTGCCGGCCGTTGAAGCCCATGCACTTGAACGTCTGCTCGGTGACCGTACCGCCGACGGTGTCGAACGCAACGTCGACGCCCCGGCCGTACGTGATTTCTTCGACTTCCGCGACCCAGTCGTCGTTGCGGTAATCGATCGCGTGATCAGCACCGAGGTCGCGACACAACTCGAGCTTCTCGGGTGATCCTGCCGTCGCGATCACGATCGCGCCGAGCGCCTTCCCGATCTGCAGCGTTCCCGAGCCGATGCCACCCGCGGCCGCGTGTACGAGCAGCGTTTCGCCCGGCGCCAGGTTGGCGCGCTCGTTCAACGCGAACCAACCCAGGTGGAACGGATAGTGCAGCGCCGCGCCCTCCGCGCTCCGCATCCAGTTCGGGATGACGAGCGCGGTCGCGGCGTCGCACACCGCGTACTGCGCGTACCCGCCGTGCGCCATCACCGGGATCGCAACGACGCGCAGACCGAGCAAATGTTCGGCGCCCGGCCCAGCCGCTTCGACGACACCGACCGACTCCATGCCCGGCACGAACGGTGCTTCGAGCGGCAGCGTCGCGTAGCGGCCGCGAATGAGATCGATGTCGTTGAAGTTCAAACAAAACGCTTCGACCGCGATGCGAATCTCGTTGGCGGCCGGTGCCGCGACCCCGACGGTTTGCCGTTCGAGGGCCTTGCCGGGCGCGCCCAGCGTCGTCGCAACCCACGCGTCGGCGGAAATCGTGTCGCTCATGACGCGCAGACTAGAGCCGCGATCTGTTCGCCGAGAAGTGGTCCGAACTTGAACCCGTGCCCCGAGGTACCGGCGCCCACGATCACGCCGTCGACTCGCTCGACGAGGAACTGTTCGTCGGCGGTGTTGTCGTAGGGACACACGTCGAAGTCGACAACGTCGGCGCCTGGAAGCAGGCGGTCGATCGCGGCTTCGAGCGCGGTCCGGGCTTCGGGCTGCACCGCAAACCGCGATTCGGGGTCGATCGCCTCACCGCCGTGGTGCACGGCGATCTTGTAGAGGTCGGTGCCGGGTGTCGGGAGTCCGTAAACCGCGGGCTCGGTGAAGTCGATGAAGATCGGGAGGCCCGCGCCGGCGCGCACGTACGCAACGTGCTCGAGCGTTGCGAACGTGGGCAATTGCGGCACGAGCGCGCGCGTCCAGGGTCCCGCGCACACGACGACGTCGTTTGCTTCGTAACGTTCGCGCTCGGTTTCGACGGTGTGCCCGTCAACCGCGACCACACGGGCGTGTTCACGAACGTCCGCACCACTCCGTTCGCGCAACACGTCAAGCGTGCGATCGGCGGCAATCACGGCCGACGCGGGTTCGAACACCGCGTCGCCGATACCGGCGAAGCGGGGAAAGTGTTCGGCCACGGTCGCGGCCGGCAGACGTTCAACCGAAGCGCCGGCGGCGACGAGCGCCGCGTACACGTCGTCGGCGCCGGGTCCGAACGTCAACTGCGGCGTCGGATGCAACAGCTCGACGCCGGCATCGACTTCGAGCGCGTGCCAACACTCCAGCGCGCGCATCGCCATCGTCACGAACGACGGGTCGGGATAGCCGAGCCGGAAGATCCGCGTGGGCCCGTGCGAGCCCGCGCGACCGTTCCCAACCGTGTCTCGTTCGAGGACGACAACATCGCGTTGGTCACGCAGCGCGTACGCAGTCGCGAGCCCGAGCAGTCCCCCACCCACGATCACGACATCGGCGCGCACGCCGCGAGTGTTTCACTTCGGCTGGTAGCGCGCCTTGAACGTCTCGCTCCCCCACGGCGCGCCGTCGCCCCGCTCGGCCGCGGCGGCGATGCTCGGCATGAAGAAGTCCCAGCCCTGCGCGCACTGCTCGTAACAGTCGCACGACGGCACCAGCCCGTCGTGGCGGAAGTACAACCGCGTCGACGGCCCGGGGCGGTCGAAGAGCTCGAATCGCACGGTGGTACCGGCCCATTCCGGAAGGTTCTCGTGCAACCGGCACTGCCACTCGACCATGTCTTCGTCGGCGCGCACGACCTGCATGAAGATCGCGTGGTTGTCGAAACCGAAGCGGAGCTCGCCACCGACCTCGGGTGAGCCGGTGACGTCGACGCTCCACCAACCCGCGAGGCCGTCGAGCGTCGTCAACGAGCGGAGCACATCGGCACGCGGCGCGTCGATGACGACGTGCGACGAATACCCGCTGCCTTCCAGCAAGGTCTTCATCGAGTCGATCACGGCGGGCCAACCGCCGCTGACCATCTGCAAGATGCGTGTTCCTTCGACCAAGGTGTCGTGCGTAACCGTGAGTTGCACGCCGGAAGCGTCGGCTTCGATGTCGAACGTCGCTTTCGATCGCGGCTCCGAGCGAAGCTGCGCCAGCGTGGCGGCGTCGAGATTCACCGCGCGCGCCCAGGCGTCGGTGAACGAGTGCCACGTGTACGACAAGCGGCGCGGCGCATCTGATTCGAGCACGACCTGTTCGGCATCGGCGACAACGAGGTCACCGCGCTTCCACACGACGGGCGAACCCTTCTTCCAATCGGATTCCAGTTCCCACCCGTCCCAGTAACGACGCTGGAACACCGGTTGGGTCAACGCCTGCCAGCATTGCTCCGGCGTGGTTTCGATGTGTGTGCGATAGATGAACTCGGTTGCTCCCACGACGTTTCCTCCAACGCTTGCTTCAGGTCCGCCAAGGCGCGAACCCGTGTTCGGTCGTATTGCTTGATCCACCGTTCGGCGATGTCGTTGATGGGCGCAGGGTTCAAGTAGTGCAGCTTTTCGCGTCCGCGCCAGACCGTGATCACGAGTCCCGCGTCCTCCAGAACGGCGAGGTGTTTGCTCACCGACTGGCGCGCCATGTCGAGGCCCGCGCACAACTCCTGCAACGTTTGCCCGTTGCGGGCGTTCAGTCGGTCGAGCAGTTCGCGGCGACTTGCGTCGGCAAGCGCTTTGAACACCTCGTCGTGCTGGTCACGGTCAGCCATCATGCACCCTTCCGGCTGCATGAATATATGCAGCCTTATAGCTGCATGTCAAGCGGACTCGGACGAGCCGAACTCCGTGCGGTAGCGCTCGAGGCGGGCGACCAACTCGTCGGGGTGCGCGAGTGCGGGCAAGTGACCACCGGGCATCTCGTCGGGAGTGATGCCCAAGCGCTCGCGCACGACGCGCCGTTGGAAATCGGCCGGAAAGAAGCGATCGTCGCGACACAGAAGAAAGCGCGTCGGTACGTCGGGCCATGAAGCCAAAGGCCAGCGCGTCATAAACGGCGTGCCCGACTGCGCGCGTTCACCGCGCGCCATGGCTTCCGCGGTCACGTCGGCGGGAACGTCGTGAAAGAAATCGTCCATCACGTCGATCGGCTTGTCGCCGCGTTGCTTGCTCCAGCCCGTGTTGTCCCACCACTCTCCCGCGATCTCACCCGGTACCGGAACCATCGCGGCAACGAGGACGAGCAGACGGACGGCAACCTTCGTGCACACGATCGGCGCGGTGAAGCCGCCCATCGACTGCCCCACGACAATCAGATCGTCACGGCTGTCGCACGCGTCGAGCGTCTCGACGACGACCGCCGCGTAATCCGAAAAGTCGCAGCTGTCGTCGTCGGCGGGGAGATCGGGCGCGAACACATCGTGTCCACGGGCGCGCAGCTCGGGAACCACGCGGTGCCAGTACCACGAGTCCGAGCCCGCGCCGTGAATCAACGCAAACGTCGCCATGTCGTTACGTGTGCTGCCGCAAACGGAACACCGCGCCCGTCGGGTCGGCGGCGACTGCGAGACGTCCGTAGGGCGTGTCGTGGCCTTCCATGAGCACCGAACCACCGAGAGACGCGATCTTCTTGTTCGACGCGTCGGCGTCATCGACGCGGAAGTACACCTGCCAGCTCGCAGGTTCGGCGTCGCCGAGTCCGGCGGTCGCGTCCATGATTCCCGCGAGCCCGTTCTCGCCACTCCCGAGCGTCGTGTACCGGAACTCGGGTGTGTTGCTCATCTCGTGCGCGTCCCAGCCGAACACCTTGCGGTAGAAGTCGACGCTGTCGTCGTACGCGCGCGTGTGCAGCTCGAACCACGAAGGCGCGCCCGGCTCGTCGATCACCGCGAAGCCCTTGTGCGTGCCGCCCTTCCACGCACCGATCCCCGCGCCGCCCGGATCGAGCATGAACGCCATCGTGCCCAGGTCCATCACGTCGGTTGCGGGCAGTACCACCATCGCACCCTGCGCGCCCGCCGCTTCGACGACCTGCTTCACGTCGTTGGACGCGAGGTACACGTTCCAACGGTCAGGGCCGGTCGTTCCGTCGTTGTGCATCCCGCCCGCCACCATCGCGCCGTCGACGAACGAGTTGTAATAACCGCCGAACTCGGGCTTCGGGTCTTCGGACGTCCAGCCGAACAGTTCGCCGTAGAACGCCCGGCTGCGCTCGACGTCGGAGGTGAAGAGTTCGATCCAGCAGGGCGCCCCCGTGGGCGCTTCGTCTCGCTTCGGCATGGGACGCTCCTTGTGCGTGGTCGTTGCGTATACGACGACTTCCCGCCGCGGAACTCATCGCGCGAAATCGGGATCCCTCGCGATGAGTTCGCGGGCGGCACTCAGTCTCTCCCTTTCGGTACCGTTGGCGTTCCGGGCCCGGAAGGATCGACACCATGGCCGGCACCACGAAACTCGACCCCGAGGTCGAGCTCCAGTTCGAGCAATTCCGTCCCGAGCTCACCGGTTACTGCTACCGGATGCTCGGCTCCGCGTTCGAAGCCGAAGATGCCGTGCAGGAAACCCTCGTGCGCACGTGGCGCGGCTACGACAACTTCGAAGGCCGCTCGGCGGTCCGCTCATGGATCTATCGCATCGCGAGCAACGTGTGTTTCGACATGCTGAAAGGTCGCCAGCGCCGCGCCGTCCCCGCTGACCTCAACGGGCCCGTCGCCGGCAACAGTCGCTTCGATCACATCGACAACGACCAGCCGTGGCTCGGGCCCATTCCCGACTCGAGCATCCTGACGACAAGCGCCGACCCGGCCGAACAGGCAATCGCACGCGAGTCAGTGCGGCTCGCATTCGTCGCCGCGTTACAACACCTGCCGGCGCGCCAGCGGGCCGTGCTCATTTTGCGCGAGGTCTTGCGCTGGAAAGCGAGCGAGGTCGCCGAGCTGCTCGACACAAGCGTGCAATCGGTCAACAGTGCGTTGCAGCGGGCCCGCGCGACGCTCGCCGACCGCAACATGTCGACCACCCGCGAGCCGCACGACCCGAAAGAGCAGGAGCTGCTCGCGCGTTACGTCGACGCGTTCGAACGTTTCGACGTCGACGCCATCGTTGACTTGTTGCACAAGGACGCGACGTTCATGATGCCGCCCTTTCCGATGTGGATGCGCGGCGCGAGCGAATACGCGACCTTCATGCGAAACGACGGCCGCGCATGCGAGGACTCTCGGCTCGCGCCGTTGGACGCAAACGGCGCGCCCGGCTTCGCACAGTGGAAGGCAAACCCCGAGGGCGGCTACGACGCGTGGGCGATCCACGTGGTGAACATCTCAGACGGCCGGATCGCGGGGATCGACTTCTTCATCGATCCCACGTTGTTCCCCCTTTTCGGCTACCCCGTTCACCTCGACGCCTAGCTCGTCGCGCACACCACACAACTCCAGCGCGTCGAGGAGCCGTGGGCACGCGTCGCGCAGTTCGAGCGTGAGTCCGTTGCGGCGCGCCGCGAGATGCAGTCGCAAGAGCGCGTCGAGCACCCCCTCGTCGACGTGCGTGAGCGCGCCGACGTCGACCACGATCCGCTTCACGACACCGATGACAGTCCCCACGACCGGAACTCACCGGTGAATTTCGGGGCGTCAGACGGCGCCGGCGGCCCGAACTCGCCCGATCCGCACCGTCCCGATCCGCAGCGGGCGCCGCCGCTCAGGCGGCGGCGGCAGCTGTTCCTGGGCTTCGGCGGCTTCGGATGCGCGTGACTGTTCGAGCAGCTGACGAATCTCGCGACTGAGGAGCGCACCCCCGACCCCGAGCGCTGCCAGCGTGAGAACCCGCGGGAAACGCGGCGCCAAGCGCAATCTGCCCGGGCCGACCGCCGCCAACACGATCGCGAACGCGCCGTTCGTGAGCGGAAGTTCGAAGCCGCCGTTCTTGTTGTGTGGTCCCTTTTCGCGTTGCGACAACGCGGCGACCGCCATCGTTCCGGCAATGGCGAACTGCGGAATCGGATCGGCGACGCCGAGCATCGTCAGCACACCGCCACCAAGCTCGGTGACACCCGCCAACGTCGCCGACTCTTTGCCGGGGAACAAACCGCGCTTTTCGAAACCCTGCCCGGCGGCCTCGAGACCCGGGCCTTCGAACGCGCCGAACAACTTTTGCGAGCCGTGCACCGCGAGATAGCCGCCGAGAACAGTGCGGCCCGCGAGCAGAGCGAAATCACGAATCTTGAGCATGCAGTGTCGGTACCCACCACGCGTCGACGCGCGGGGTTGGTCCGGACGGCTGGTCTGCTACGCCCGTTCGAGACGAGCGGTGAACATCGTGTGGTACATCCACATCAGATCCTCGCCGTCGCGCCAGCGCCGAACTTCGACGCCGGGCAGACCACGCGGCCGGAGCACGAGCACCCCGTCTTCGAAGGTCGCGGCGACGACGATCGGCGTCGTGAAATCGGTCGTCACGTCGTTGACGCCGCGTTCGTAGGAGCCGTCGGCCACCATGTCGTGCACCAGCCCGCCCGCGGTCACGACGACGCGCGAACCGGCTTGCTCGATGCGCTCGACGTGTTGCCAAATCGGATGGGCGGCGTCGGCCGCTTCCTCACCGATGTGCACGTCGACGACGCGCCACATGCCCCGTAAGTCGGGCGCCTCAGCCGTCAACGGCTCGTCACACGCGTCGAGAATCGCGGATGGCATCTCGTTGCCGTAACCGCCGTCGGGTGTGTGTGCGACCGGAACCTCGTCGACACGGCTCATTGAGGCGGCAGGTTCGCGCGCATGCCGACCACGAGGCCAGTAGCGCACTCGGCGGCCGCTTCGACCGACGCTTCGCCTCTGGTGACGAGTTCACTGAGTGCGAAGAGGGCGCCGACCATCGACCAGATGCGGGCCCGGGCCATTTCTTCGTCGAAACCCACCGCCATCACCATCGGCAACCAGCGCGATTCGATGTGACTGCGCAACGTTTCGCGCGCGTTGTCGAGTGCCGAAAGCCCCGTATCGGTGAACACGAGCCGCAGTGCGCGGAAATCGCCCGGCGGCATGTCGAGCAAGAAACGGAACGTCTGCACGAACACGCTCGCGACATCGCCGACGCCGTCGTTCACTTGCATGATGTCTTCGAGGTAGCGGGACGCGCGATCGACGAAGAACTCTTCGTACAACGTGGCGAGGTTGGGGAAGTGGTTGTAGACGAGCCGTCGGCTGACATGAGCTTCGTCGGCGAGCGACGCCATCGTCATGCCCGCGTAGCCCTCGCGCGCGAACACGACCGCGGCAGCATCGAGCAGCTGACGGCGGCGGTCGCTGGTCGGCAAATACGGCCGCGTGGTGTCTGTCAACGTCCTCTCCCGCACGAAGAGCGCCCGAACTTGAACCTTTACAGCGTGTGCAGTTTAGCTCAGTCGGGCAGCATAGGGACTGAGAGTCCCGATTCGCGTCCGAGCTGACCGCCACGGGTGACCGACAGTGTGCCGAAGCGCTCGCGGACATCGTCGACAGCCGCGTCGAGTGCGCCACCTGTGAGACGGTCAAAGGGCAGCGCAAGCTGCACCGCCGCGTCGTCGTCGAGATTTCCGACGGAGCAGCCGAGCAACGTCAGACCGCCTCGCTTCCATATGGCCGGCAACGCGATCTCGAGCAGTTGCGTCGCCGTCGCAAGCACCGGTTTCGTCTCCGCAGTGGCGCGGCCCATCGTGTGCGAACGGGTCGCGCGGGTGAAGTCGTCAAAGCGGAAGCGAAGCGTCACAGTGCGGCCGACGCGATCGGCTTTCCGCATGCGCCGCATCACGCGGTCGACGATGCCGACCAGGACGACTTCGAGCTCGCGCCGGTCGCGCTTCGGCCGACCGAGGGCGTGTTGCGAACCGATCGAATGGCGGCGTTGACCCGTGACGACCGTGCGCGGATCGAGGTTGTGTGCCAACGCGTGCACGTGGCGCGCCGACGCCGGGCCGAGCATCAACGTGAGCCCATGCTCGCCGGCCGCGGCCAGGTCGCCGACCGTTGTGATGCCGCGTGCGTGCAGCTTGGCGGTCGTGATCGGCCCGACCCCCCAGAGCCGTTCGACCGGAAGTGGGTGTAAGAACGCGTCCTCTTCGTCGGGCGGCACGACCAAGAGCCCGTCCGGTTTGGCTGCCGCGCTGGCAACCTTCGCGAGGTGCTTGGTGCGCGCCACGCCGACGGTGATCGGAAGCCCGACTTGGTCGCGTACACGAGCGCGCAGCCGGCGCGCGATGTCGACTGGCGCGCCGGCGACGCGCTGCAAACCCGCGACATCGAGAAATGCTTCGTCGATCGAGATGCCTTCGACCAACGGCGTCGTGTCGTCGAAGATCTCGAACACCGCCTTGCTTGCGTCGGCGTACGCCGACATGTGCGGTTCGACCACGATGGCGTGCGGGCACAGTTCGCGCACGCGCCGACCGTTCATCGCAGTGCGAACGCCGTACGCCTTCGCCTCGTAGCTCGCGGCGAGCACAACACCACCACCGACGACGATGGGCTTGCCGCGCAAACGCGGATCGTCGCGTTGTTCGACCGACGCGTAAAACGAATCGAGGTCGGCGTGCAGGATCGTGGCTTCCGCGCGGCCAGGGAACACGAACATATGTTCGCACCTTGACGTGACCGTCGCCAGGCCTAATACTTAAGTAGATGGTTAACCAATCGGCAGTCCTCGAACCGGGCCTGGATCAGGTGTTTCACGCCCTCGCCGACCCCAGCCGGCGGCAAATGGTCGACCGGTTGACGCTCGGACCCGCGTCGGTGAGCGAACTCGCCCAGCCCCTCGCGATGTCGTTGCCGGCAGTCGTCCAGCACCTCCAGGTGCTCGAGGCGAGCGGGTTGGTGCGCTCGGAAAAGGTCGGGCGCGTGCGCACGTGTCGCATCGAAAGCGGCGCGCTACGCAACGCCGAGCACTGGATCAACGAACGACGGACGACGTGGGAGCGCCGCTTCGACCGTCTCGACAAGTTTTTGCAAGGGAGTGCGGACGCAACGGAGCCACGGACGGCGCAGCGAGGGAGCCATGTTGAAGAGAACGCGAACAACAAACGGAGGAAGCAATGAGTGACCGCACGGTCATCCACGACACATTCGTCATCGACCGCACGTTCGCCGCGCCGCCCGCGAAAGTGTTCCGCGCGTTCGCGAACAAGGACGCCAAGTCGCGTTGGTTCAGCGGTCCCGACGACTGGACGCAGAAACGCTTCGAGCTCGATTTCCGCGTGGGCGGCACCGAGATCAGCGAAGGCGCGGAACCGAACGGACCGTTGCACCGCATGGAAGGGCGCTACTTCGACATCGTCGAGAACGAACGCTTCGTCTTCGTGTACGACCTGTTCGTCGACGACGCCAAGCTGTCGGTTTCGATGATGACGGTGGAACTCGAACCGGCCGGGTCAGGTACGCACATGGTGTTCACCGAACACGACGCGTTCCTCGACGGCCTGGAACCCGTCGGGTTGCGCGAGGAAGGCACCCGCGGACTGATCGAAGCGCTCGCCGCTTCCCTCGAGCACGAACCCGCCTCCCGCTGACATTGCGCATTTCCCCACCAACTGTTGGCACAGAATTGAGCGCCTGACGCTCTTTTCCGTGCCAACAGTTGCTGGGATTTCGTTCATTGCAGTTCGGCGAGGAGTTCGGCCATCGTGTCGAGGAACGAGCTCGTGCCTTGCTTGGCATGTTCGTACTGCTCGTCGGTGAGGTTGCCGCCGTCTTGCGTCAGCACCAACTCGGTCTTGTCGCCGAGATCGGCGAGCGTGATCGTGAACTTTTCGCGCGCGTCACTTTCCTTCGCACGATCGGTCAACGTCATCACCAAACGTTCGGGCGGAACGACCTCGAGGTACTCGCCGCTCCAGTCGATGTTGCCTTCGGGGAGGAGCATCAACGCGCTCCACGTGCCGCCGACGCGCACGTCCATCTTCGTCTCTTCAACTTTTGCGAGCCGGCCGCCCCACCACACCGCGAAGTGCTCGGGCTTCGTGAACGCTTCCCACACAAGACTTCTCGGCGCCGCGAAAACGCGCGTGATCGTGTAACCGCTCATGACTTCTTCTTTCCCTTGTTGGTCTTCGATGCTTTTTGCATTGCACGCAGGTGATCGTCGAGTGCGTCGAAGCTGTCTTCCCAGAACGGCTTGTACGCCTGCAGCCACTGCCACGCTTGTCCGAGCGGTGCGCCGTTCAAGCGCGCCGGGCGCCACTGCGCGTTCTTGCCGCGCGTGATCAGGCCGGCCGTCTCCAGCACTTTGATGTGCTTCGAAACCGCCTGAAGGCTCAGCGCGAACGGTTCGGCGAGTTCGTTGACGCTCGCTTCCCCGCGGGTGAGCCGGGCAAGGATCTCGCGCCGCGTCGGGTCGGCCAACGCGGCAAAGGTCCTGCTCAACTCGTCGGTGGGGCTGCTCGTCGGCACTCGTATTCACCTCCTTAGTTGATCAACCTAATAGTTGAATACGGATCGGTCAAGCGCGAAATTTGAACGCATGCGCGCCGGCAATCCGTCACGATGGCGCGATGTCGATCGCAACCCGCTGGCCCGTGCTGCTGACCCTCGAACTGTCGCTCGACGAGATCGACGCCGACGGTCACGCGACGGACGCCGCGCTCGAACGCGTCTTCTCCGATGCACGCCGCGTCTACCTCGACGACTGCGAAACGCTGCGCGGCGAGAACCTCGAGGCGCTGCGCACCGAAGTTCGACGCGCCGACGGGCACGTCACGCCGCGCGGCGTGGTGATCGCGACGGGCGTCGTCGAGATCTTCCCGGAAGCGTTCGTGATGCATGCACGCATACGCGGGAACGACGACGGCGAACTCGTCGCTGACGCGACCTGCACGCTGACGACCGGCGGCGAGCTCCCGGTGGTGTGCCGCGACGAGTTCATCGCCCGCGCGCACAACGCGCGTTTCACGCTTTAGCCGACCATTGACTCCGCGCAGGCGGAGCGCGAACGTGAATCGCCTGAATGACGGCCTGTCCTGGGAGGGGCCATGCGATTCGTGCAGACGATGGAAATCAAGACGTCACGTTGGGACGAGATGGTTGCGCTCGAGCGGGAGTGGCTCGCCGCGACCGAAGGTGCCCGTACGCTCGTGCGCGAAACCCACGGCCGCGATCGCGAGCGGCCCGACACGTACGTGATCATCGCCGAGTTCGATTCCTACGAGGACGCGATGAAGAACAACGACCTCCCCGCCACCCAACAGATCGCCGAGCGCATGGCCAAGCTCGCCGAGGGCGAGGTCGTCTTCCGAAACCTCGACATCCTGGACGAGACCTCGTAATCCCGAAAGAATTCTGCTCCTAGGCTGTCGATCTGCGGGCCGGCCGTTCGTCGTACGCATGACCGCCAACCAAGGAGCAACCATGCGCTACATCCTGCTGATCGCGAACGACGAAGATGCCTACCTGGCTCGGAGCCAGCAAGAGGCCGACACCACCCTGGCCGCGTACGGCAAGTGGGCCGAAGACATGGGCAAGCGCGGCAAGTTGCAGGGCGGCGAGCGCCTGCGGCCGACGACTGACGCAACCACCGTGCAGATGCGCAACGGCGAGCTGCTCACATCGGACGGCCCGTTCGCCGAGACCAAGGAACAGATCGGCGGATACTTCCTCGTCGACTGCAAAGACCTCGACGAAGCCATCGAAGTGGCGTCGCAGCTGCCCGGCGCGAAGGACGGCACGATCGAAGTGAGGCCGATCTGGGAGATGTAAGCGACGCGGTCGCGGCCGCGGCTCGGGACGAATGGGGTCGCGTCGTCGCGACCCTCATTCGCGTCACGGGGAACTGGGACCTCGCCGAAGAGTGCGCACAAGACGCGTTCACGCGCGCGCTCGAACGCTGGCCGGTCGACGGCATCCCGCGCAATCCCGGCGCGTGGCTCACGACGACCACGCGGCACCGCGCGGTCGACCGCTTACGACGAGCCGCAGTCGGCGCCACCAAGATGCAGGAGGCGGCCATGCAATCGATCGGTGACGACGCTGACGACGACGACGGCGAGCTCACCGATCGCGCCGTGCCGGACGATCGTCTGCGCCTCATGTTCACGTGTTGCCACCCCGCGCTCGCGACCGACGCGCAGGTCGCGCTGACGTTGCGCACGCTGGCCGGGCTGACGACTGCCGAGATCGCACACGCGTTCCTCGTGCCCGAAGCGACGATGGCGCAGCGGCTCGTGCGCGCCAAGCGCAAGATTCGCCACGCCGGTATCCCGTACGTCGTCCCGCCCGCGCACGCGCTCCCCGACCGCACGAACGCTGTGCTCGCGGTGCTCTATTTACTGTTCAACGAAGGTTACGCGGCAACCTCGGGAACCGATCTCGTGCGCGAACAGCTTTCGGCAGAAGCGATCCGGCTCGCGCGGGTCTTGGCGTCGTTGATGCCCGACGAGCCCGAAGCCGCCGGTCTGCTTGCACTCATGCTCTTGCATGACGCGCGCCGCGCGTCCCGCGTTGACGAACGCGGCGATTTGATTCCGCTCGAAGAGCAAGATCGCACGCACTGGAACCAGCAAACGATCACGGAAGCGGTCGCGCTGCTCGACACCGCGCTCCGCCGCGGCGAACCCGGCCCCTACCAAGTGCAAGCCGCGATCGCGGCGTGTCACGCGACGGCAGCGAGGGCGGCCGACACCGACTGGGCCGAGATTGCAGCGTTGTACGCGGAACTCATGCGCATGACGCCAACACCTGTGGTCGCGCTCAATCGGGCCGTGGCTGTCGCTATGGCCGACGGACCCGAAGTCGGGTTGCAACTCGTCGACGCGTTGTCCGAAGAAGAAGTGCTGCGCGACTACCACCTCTTGCTCGCGACCCGCGCCGATCTTCTTCGCCGCCTGCGACGCGACGGAGAAGCGGCGGTCGCGTACCGTGCTGCGCTGGAGCAGGCGACGATGGAAGCGGAGCGCCGTTACCTCGCCCGGCGTCTTGCCGAAGTTGGAGGGTGAAGTGGAACCGATCGACGCATTGCAAGCTTCGTACGACACCGCCCGTCCGGTTGTCGGCGCGGTGACGCCGGCCGATCTCGCGAAACCGACACCGTGCCCCGAGTGGAACGTCGAGGCGCTGCTGACGCACTTCATCAACGCGATCGCGATGTTTCCGGCGATACTGGCCGGCGAGAAGCCCGACATCGTGAGCGGTCTTTCCGGCGACACTGCCACCGCGTTCGACGGCGCGGTACGTACGAACCTCGCGGCCTGGCGCGCGCCGGGCGCCGCCCAACACGAGACCACATTGCTTCCCGGCATGCGTCTCATCGACCTCAACTTGTGCGACGCGGTCGTGCACACGTGGGATCTCGCGCAGGCGATCGGCGCCGAGCCGCGCTTCGATCCCGACGCGGTTGCGTACGTCTACGACCGCTGGCGTACCGCGCCGCTCGACGTGAGCCGCGAATACAAGGCGTTCGGGCCCGAAGTCGCAGTCGACGGCAACGCGCCCGCGCTCGACCGCTTGCTCGGTTTGCTCGGACGGCAACCGTGACGGCCGAACACGCGGCGCCCATTCTGCCCATGCACGACGCGGCCACCTCGCGCGCGTTTTACGAACGCGCCGGTTTCACTGTTGGACGCGGCAGCGACGACGACTACTTGATGGTCGAGCGCGGGCTGCTCACACTCCACTTCTTCCTCGCACCCGACGTCGATCCGTTCTCGACGGCGGGCATGGCCTACCTCTACGTCGACGATGCCGACGCGTACCGGAACGAAGTCCTCGCGGCAGGCGTCGTCGACGCCGACGCGTCGGCCGATCATCACGAACGCTGGCGACACTGAGCACGACGTATCGCGCGTCGGCGCCATCGAAGACAAACCATGGCGCATGCGCGAGTTCGGGCTCATCGATCCCGTCGGCAATCTGCTGCGCGTCGGGCATTCGTTGCGCTGAACCCCTACGCTTCCGGCGTGGCAGCTCCGACCGGAATTCGTGGGCGCGCCCGTCTCCAGCTGCCGCCGTGGTTCGCACCGGCGCTCGGAACCGCCGGGACGCTGGCATTCGTGCTTGCGATCCAAACGAACCCGTCGACATCGTCGATCGCCGACGTCCTGATTGCGGCCGCCGCGGTCGTGATCGCGGCGCTCGGCGTTCGGTGGCTGTTTGCGCCGCCCGCGTTCCGCCCGCTCGCGGTGCTCATCGCCGCCGGTGCGGCCTGGTTGTTGCCCCAACGCGACGACATCGGCGCCGCGGCGATCGCGGCGGCGTTCTTCGCAGCCGCGATGATGCTCGTCCTTCCGCAATGGCGGCGTCCGGTCGCGCCCGGCGCGTACATCGCGATCGCCGTCGGTGCACTCGCGGCGATCGTGTTACGCGTGTTCGACTCGCACGTACTACTGCTCGCGGTTGCCGTCGCCTGTGTGGTCGCGCTTGCAATCACCACCGCAGCGGCCGACTTACGGCCACCACCGAAACGCGGCGATCGAACCATCGCCACGCTGTTGACGATCGTGTTCGTTTTCTACGCGCTGTACGTCGGCGCGGTGAGCCCGCACGCGACGTGGTTCGGCGGCGGAACGATTCACGGTCCGACGACGAACAACGAGGTCGCGCTCACGTTCGACGACGGGCCGAACATCGGCGCGACCCTGCCGATCATGCACATCCTCGATCAGTACGGAACGAAAGGTGCGTTCTTCGAAGTCGGGAAAGCCGTCGTCAAGGAACCGCAGATCTCGCGCGCGCTCGTGGCCGACGGTCAGCTCGTCGGAAATCACTCGTACCACCACGACTCGTGGACGTGGCTCGAGCCGACGTATCCCGAACTGAAGCGCACGCAAAACGCGATCAAGCAAGCGACCGGCATTTGTCCGGGCTTCTACCGGCCGCCGCACGGATACCGAACGCCGTTCATCGCGCACGCGGTCAACGACGATCACATGCACATGGTGTTGTGGAGCGTGTCAGCCGGCGACTGGGCGACGAACGACGCGCAACTCGTCGCGACTCGAGTGCTCGCAAAGGTGCAGCCCGGTTCGATCATCTTGTTGCACGACGGGCTCGACGGGAACCCCACCGCGAATCGCCAAGTGCTCGTGCGCGCCCTGCCGCTGATCCTCGAAGGCCTGCGCGCCAAGCACCTCACGCCCGTCCGGCTCGATCAACTCCTCGGCGAGACCCCCACCGGCACCTGCTGACCCCCTTGTTTGGACCATTCCCGCCCCCATAGGGGCAGATTCGGTCCAAACCGGGTTCTGGCTTGCGTTGGGAATGAGAATCGTTTTCAATATGAGGGATGCGGTTCGCAATCGCCCTGGTGGCCGCCCTGATCCTGCTCGCCGGCTGCGGCTCGTCCGGCGGGAACACGGCCGCGCCCGGGACGATCAGGGTCGTCGCGGCCGAGAACTTCTGGGGCAGCGTCGTGAGCCAGGTCGGCGGGCCGCACGTCTCGGTGACCTCGATCATCAGCGACCCCAGCGCCGATCCCCACCAGTACGAGTCGGACGCGCACGACGCCGCCTCGATCGCCGACGCCCGGATCGTCGTCGAGAACGGCCTCGGTTACGACGATTTCATGCGTCAGCTGCTCGGCGCGACCAAGCACCGCGGGCGGAGCGTGGTCGTCGCGGCCGACGTTGCCGGCGTGCACGGCAACGATGCGAACCCGCACCTCTGGTACAGCACCGAAGACGCCGACGCGGTCGCGCAAGCGATCACCGCCGCGCTGAAGAACGCGGACCCGGCCGACGCGCCGACGTTCGTGGCGAACCTCAAGACCTTCGAGACTTCCGTCGCGCAAGTGCGCGCCGTCGTCGACCAGATCAAAGCTCGCTACAACGGCGCGCCGGTCGCGTACACCGAACGCGTACCCGGTTACATGCTCGCCGATGCGGGACTCACCGTGAAGACGCCTTCCGGCTTCGCGCAAGCCAACGAGGACGGTAGCGAACCGAACGCCGCCGACGCTCAGGCGATGGACAACGTGATCGCGTCGCACGCAATCAAGGTGTTGCTCTACAACGCACAGGCGAGCAGCGCAGCGTCGACGCATGCGCGCCAACTCGCGCAAAAGAACAACATCCCGGTTGTCGCGGTAACCGAGACCATGCCCAAGAACGAACCGACCTACCAGCAGTGGCAGCTCGACCAGGACCGGGCGGTGCTCGCCGCCCTCGGTGGATGACATGTGGATGACATGACGCAACCGATCGCGAGCCTGCACGACGCGACGATGCGCTTCGGCGCGCGCACGTTGTACGAGGACCTCGACCTCGACATTGCGCCCGGGGAATTCATCGCCGTCCTCGGCCCGAACGGCAGCGGCAAGACGACGCTGCTCAAGGTGCTGCTCGGGCTGCAGACGCTCACGGAAGGAACCGTCGAGGTGCACGGACGCCTCGGCTACATCCCGCAACAACACGGCTTCGATCGCGACCTGCCGATCCGCGGACGCGATCTCGTCGCGCTCGGGCTCGACGGCCACCGCTTCGGTCTGCCGTTGTCGACGCGCCAAACCCGCGCCCGCCTCGACGACGCGCTCGACGCCGTCGGTGCGGAATCGTTCGCGAACCGGCCCATCGGCCGCTGTTCCGGCGGCGAACAACAACGGTTGCGCGTCGCGCAGGCCCTCATCGCCGACCCGGATCTGCTGCTCTGCGACGAACCGTTGCTCTCGCTCGATCTCGCGCACCAGCGCAGCGTCAGCGAACTGATCAACTCGCGACGCGAGGAAGCTGACACGGCTGTGTTGTTCGTGACGCACGAGATCAATCCGATCCTGCCGTACGTCGACCGCGTGCTCTATCTCGTCGGCGGTCGCTGGGCGATCGGCGCGCCCGACGAAGTCCTGACGAGCGAACGGTTGAGCGACCTCTACGGCACGAGCATCGACGTCGTCGAGGTGCGCGGCCGCATCCTCGTTGTCGGCGGCGACGACGACGTGCACCTCACCGAACCGCACACGCACGGTCACGCGCACCATCACGACGAAACACATCACAATTGACCGCCTACCTGTATCTCTCGCAGCCCTTCGCGCAGCACGCGCTGCTCGCGGCAACGTTCGTCGCGATCACGTGCGGACTCATCAGCCCGTTCGTCGTGACGCGCGGCATGGCATTCGCGGTACACGGCACGAGCGAACTCGCGTTCACCGGCGCCGCGGCCGGGCTCGTCGCCGCGAACAACGCGATTGCGGGGGCGCTCATCGGCTCACTCATCTTCGCGGTTGCGATCGGGTTCTTGGGCGTGCGGGAACGAGAACGCGACTCCGCCATCGGCGTGATCCTCGCGTTCGGGCTCGGCCTCGGCGTGTTGTTCCTCAGCCACTACCACGGCTTTGCGACGGCCGCGACGAACATCTTGTTCGGCAACATCTTCGGCGTCAGCAACGACCAGTTGTACGCGCTCGTCGCGATCGGCATCGGCGTGATCGTCGTCATGATTCCGCTCGCGCGTCCGCTGCTGTTCGCATCGGTCGACCCCGAGGTCGCGTCCGCGCGCGGTGTCCGCGTGCGCACCCTCGGCCTCGTCTTCCTCATCGTGCTGGCGTTCACCGTCACGGAAGCAGCCCAGGTCGTCGGCACGCTGCTCGTGTTGAGCCTCGCGATCACGCCGGCCGCCGCGGCGGTGCGCGTCACGGCCCGTCCGATCGCGGTCGTCTTCTTGTCGATCGCGTTCGCAGTGCTCGCCGCCGACGGCGGGATCCTCGCAAGCCTCGCGAGCACGACCGTGAAGCCGAGCGTGTTCGTAACGAGCTTCAGCTTCGCGATCTACGTGGTTGCGCGCCTCGCGCAACCATTGTTCGTACGCGAAAACGCGGCGCCGTAGCTGTTACGACGCCACGGCCGACGCGCCCGCGCGTCGCAACGCTTCGTTCGCGTTCGGCGGCAGTTCGCGCAACGGCTCGCGCGAGCTCTTCCTGCGTCGGGCCGAACTCGTCGGCCAGCGGCTGGAGCGCGTCGACGTCGAAGTCGTAG
This sequence comes from uncultured Actinomycetes bacterium, assembly GCA_963841195.1. Classification (GTDB taxonomy): domain Bacteria; phylum Actinomycetota; class Acidimicrobiia; order IMCC26256; family PALSA-610; genus CAWJBX01. The sequence goes on from CAWJBX010000017.1 coordinate 406,633, forward strand.
AGCTTGGCGACGTTGTCGGTGAGGATCTGTCTGCATGTCGGCTCGGGCTCCAGTCGGAGAAGACCTGGCGCAAGCGCCTCCCGCGAGAACGGGTACGTGCCTTCGTCGTGCGGGTAGTCGGAGCCCCACATGAACTTGTCGATGCCCGACGGTTTCCTTGGCGGCGCGCGGCGTCGGCCGGACCCGGGAAGCACACGCCGAGCCACACGTTCTGCTGGAAGTACTCGGTCGCCGACTTCGGCAGGATGTGTTCGGGCTTGAAGCGCAGCTCACCGATCGCGCCGTGCGTTGCGCACCGCGGCAAGCATGTCGTCGAGCTGCTGCGAGGAACGTCGGGATCCACGCGCATCCCTGCTCGGTCATCACGAACTTGAGCTTCGGGAAGCGCTCGAACACACCCGACAGCAAGCATGAAGATCAACGGCCGGCGCGAGTAGTTGCCGAGCTCGGCGATCTGGATCAGCGCCGAGCGACGGGTGGCGGAGGTACGACGGGCCCGCCGATGCCGCCGTGGCAGTTCACCGGGACGCTCGAGGTCTTCGCACACGGCCCAGAGGCGGTCGTAGTCGGGGTGGTTGTAGCGGCTTCAGCCACGTCGCGTCGGGCGGCACCGTCGGCAGCAACACGCCGCCGCGCAGGTTGTGCTCCTTGATCCACTTGATGTCTTCGATCGCGTCGTCGATGTCGTTGACGAAGATCTGACCGATGCCGGCGCGCCGCTCGGGATAACTGACCGCAGAAGTCTTCGAGCCAACGGTTGTGCGCGCGGACGCCCGCCAGCCGGTGCTCGTACTCCTCGGGCTTCGGCGGCGCGCGCGAACAACACGAAGCTCGGGAAAGAACGGCGGCACGGTGTTCGGGAAGATGACTTCGCCGACGACGCCGTCGGCGTCCTGCTGGCCGTTGCGCATCTCGTTGTCCCAGTTGCGCAACCGGCGGTCGTCACCGAGGTCCTTGAACGGGTTCTTGTACTTGCGCGCGCCACGCGTCGAAGTCGTCGAGGTACTTCGTCTCGAGGAACTCGCGGTACTGCGCGTGGCTGCCGCCCGCGTGCGTGTCGGACGAGATGATCGTGTACGCGCTGATCGGTCGCGATCGACACGGTCCTCCTGCAGGTGTTACGCGAAACTAGAAGCAGGTTCTAGTATAGTGCAGCGATGCCGCGCCACGTGCGACAACTCCCGCGCGCAGCAGGCCCGGCGCGACCGGATCGCTCGACGCCGGCCTCGCGCTGCTCGCGCGAGCGCGACTACGACAAGATCCAGGTGAAGGACGTGGCCGAAGCCGCCGAACGTCGCGCTCGGCACGCTGTACCACTACTTCTCGTCGAAGGAGCACCTGTTCGCCGAGGTGCTGGTGCGCGTGGGCAAGCACCCTGCGCGCCGAACATCTCGCGCAACCCGCTGCGGGGCCGAACCGACGCGCAGCGCGCTGACGCAGGTCATCAACCGCTCGGTGCGCGCCTTCCAGCGCCAACCGTCGCTCGCCCGGCTCATCGCGACCCTCGAGACTTCGTCGGACCCATCAGCTGCCCAAGATCCTCGACCGGCTCGGCGGCACGACCACTGACATCTACGTCGAGCGCGATGCAGCACGTCGATCCCGAGCGCGCGGTCGCAATCGTGCGCGTCGTCGACGCGGTGCTTGCATCCGGGCTCCGTTCGTGGGTCGCGGGGCGTATGCCAATCTCCGAAGTCAACGACCGGCTCACCGAAGCCATCACGCTGCTGGTCCCCGAGCAATGATGCGCGCCGACGACGTGCTCGCGTTCGTCGACCGCATGAACGAAGCCGGCGTCGAAGTGTGGCTCGACGGCGGCTGGTGTGTCGACGCGTTGGTCGGCGAGCAAACACGCGCGCACGACGATCTCGACATCGCGGTGCCGATCGAGCACGCCGCGACCTATCGCACGTCGATGGAAGCGGCCGGATTCACGTTGTTCCGCGCCGACGGCCCGTACTGCTACGTCCTCACCGACGCGCACGATCGCCGCGTCGACGTGCATATCTTCGACCGCTCGACGACGCGCCGCAACGACGACGGCCGCGAAGTCTTCGGCGGCATTGCCTACACCGTCGACGCGTTTGGCGCGACCGGAACGATCAACAGCCGGCCGGTGCCGTGTTGCACCGCCGAGTTCACCATGTACGCGCACACCGGCTACGAACCCGACGCCGACGACTACGCCGACATGCGCGTCTTGCACGAACGCCTCGGCACCGCGCTCGTTGCCGCCGTTCACTCCTCGCTGAGAACGCGACGGTGTCACGTGCCGGTAACCGAGCCGATGCGGCCGAAGTGTTCGCTGGCCGCGGCCGCCCGCATCGACGACGACTCGCGTTCGCTAGCACGCGCCGCACTCGGCCTCGGCGGCCACATGGAGACCGGCCGCGCCAGTGCCGCGCTGATCGACCTCCTCGAGGAAGCGCTCGCCGCGACCGGCGACGATGACGAACCGATCCGGGCGAGGGTGATGGCGCGTCTGGCCCACGCTTTGCTGTTTACGCCCGCGGTCGACCGTCGGCGGGAGCTCGCGACGGCCGCGGTCGAACTGGCGCGGCGCACGGGCGACCAGACTGCGCTCGCCAGCGCGCTCTACGTCTGGCACATTGTTGGATGGACGCCGACCAATGCGCAGCAACGCGTCGCGGTGTGCAACGAACTCTGCGCGCTTGGCGAACAACCCAACGATCGAGAGCTGGCGATCCTCGGTCACCACTTTCTCGCGTACGACTACGGTGAGCTTGGCGACATGCCGGCGATGGAACGCGAGCTTGCTCTTGGCGCTCGACTGGCCGACGAGCTTCGCGAACCGCTCTGGCAATGGATCTCGGAGATGCGCGCCGCAATGCGCGAAGTCATGCGTGGCCGATTCGCCGAGGGCGAACGATTGATGACCGCGATGTTGTTCATCGCGCTCGCCGGTGGCTGCATGTTCGTCCGACTCGGCCGAGGCAACGCAGCTCGATGACGTCTACCGCCGGCTCGGCGACGCGTTATCGATCGTCGCCGAACGGCACTTCGGGGACGCATGTTCTCGGCCGGTCTGGGTGGAGAACGGAGCGTATAAGGGCGGTGCGCCTTCGGTGTTATCCGGCGGCGGGGACGAAGGTCATGTACGTGGCGGTCGTTGGCAGTGTCGGTGGCTGGCCGGGAGGGAGGCATATCCACTGCTTGCCTGACGGGACGCTCGGGAACGGCACGAACGTGCCGTTGTGTACCTGCACATCGGACGCGCAGTTGTAGTGGCCCTGGTTCGCGGGGTTGATGGTGCCGTGGGGAGCGGCTGGGTCGTTGTGCTGTCGGGTCCAGTCGATGGGCACGATCATGCCGTTGGCGTCGTAGTTCGTCTCGCTGTTCAGTGAGCTGATCACGGTCTGTTGGGTGAAGTGCGGCCCGGCGAGTTTGAGGCCGGTGACGAACTCGTTGGCGGCGACCCAGCCTTCGCTGCTCAGTTCGTTGAGCGGGTACTTGCTGTTGTGGAGCCAGGTCATCATTGTTTGTTCTTCTGGCACGAGGGGCGTGTACTGGAACGCCGCGAACTGCACTTCGTCGATGTCGCCTTCGAGGTACTGGGCGTTGGCAGCCACAAAGCTCTGGTCGTAGGAGTTAGGCAGGAGCTGAACGGCGGTTGATTGCTGTTTCGCCAGTTCCTTGCCAAGGACCACCGATTCCTTCTGGTCGATGCACGTGAAGATGAGTTGCGCACCGTTGGCCTTGAGCTGCGAGACGTCTGAGCTGAGGTCAGCTTGTGCGAACTGGAGTTCGTTGTCGAAGAACACGACCTTCGCGGATGGGTACTTCTCGAAGCTCAACTTCACCGCCTCGGCGCACTCCTTTGACGACGCAGTGACGCCGTAGCCGAGAACCGCGACCTTCGTGAAGTGGAGTTGCTGAGCGAGGAACGGAGTGGCCGTGCCATAACAGCTGAAGCACAGCGCGCCAACGGTGCCGAAGACGTTGTCGTGGCCGATGATCTCGGGGTTGATGTTCCAGACGAACGTTGGCTGGTTGTGTCGGTCGAGCTGTTCGACACCCGGCGCCGAAAGCGTCGGTGTCGCGATAAACGTCGCGAACGCGTTGTCATTTGCGAGGCTCGCAGCAATTTGCTGTTGGTTCTGACTCATCTGATCGTCGCGATTGTTGGCGATCTTCAAGCGTCGGCCGTAAATGCCGCCCGTTGAGTTCATGTAGTCGAAGTACGCCTGAACGCCGAGCGCGAAGTCGCCCTCAGTGCCTCCGAAGATGTTCGTCTTCGACGTGACAGTCGCGACTTGAATTGACGTGCCCGTAACGCCCGGTGCATGCACAGGGACGTTCTCCGTCAAGGACTGTTGCGACGCGGTGGTCGCCGTCGTGCCACCGGTCGAAGGCGACTTCGACGACGAGGAGTTTCCGCACGCCGCCAGGGCGACAACGAGCGCCGTCCCCACCAACAGGATGCGCGCGACCATCGGCGTTCGCATACTTCCCCCCGGAAGAACCGATCTCGAAGGCTGACCGTATCGGCATCCCTAAACGCCCACAAGACGCTTCGCTCGTTGTTCGCGCCGGTAGTTGCGGACGGCGGCGCAGCGCAGCGATCGCGTTGGTTGTTGTATCGGTTGATGGGGCCTTGCCGGCTGCCCGCTAACGCCGGCTCGGACATAGGTGTCCGCTTGGGTGTTCCGTTCGGCTGCGGGGGCCGCGCCGGGTGGACGTGGTCGGCAGCTCGTTCCATGTGCTGCGCTGATCCGAACGGAACCTGACGCGTCGCTGGTGAGCGCGGTAGAACGTGTGGCCGTGGCCGATGTGTTCGACCTTTCAGACCGGGTTGCGGTCGTCACAGGCGGCGGCACCGGCATCGGTCGCGCGACCGCGGTGGTGCTCGCCGATCGCGGCGCCCGCGTTGTGATCGCGAGTCGCAAGACTGCGAACCTCGACAACGTTGCCGCCGAGGTTCGGGCAAAAGGCGGCGAGTGCTTGGCGGTTACAACGGACGTCCGCGACGCTGAACAGTGTGAAGCGCTGATCGCGCGGACTGTGAGCGAGTACGGCCGTCTTGACATCCTTGTGAACAACGCGGGCGGAAGCTGGTCGCTGCCATTCGAGCAATGGACGCTCGAGAAATGGCAGAACATGATCGATCTCAATCTTCGCAGCGTGTTCGTCCTTTCAATCGCGGCGTCGAAGCACATGATCGAGCAAGGCGCAGGTGCGATCGTCAACATTTCGTCGGGCGCGTCAGAGATGGGACTGCCATTCGTCGCGCCATACGGTGCCGCCAAGGCGGGCGTCAACAACCTCACGAAGACATTCGCGGGCGCGTGGACGCCGCAAGGCGTGCGTGTGAACTGCATCGCGGTCGGTGCGGTCGCGTCGGAGGGTTTCCTGCGTGCGATGGAGCGGGCGAACCTCGATCCTGACAAGGTTGCGGGGGCGTCGAACGCCGTCGGACGCGGCGGGACGGCCCGAAGAGATCGCGTACGGCGTCTTGTTCCTTGTCTCCGACGCCGCGAGTTTTCTGTCGGGCGAGACGATCTATATGGGCGGCGGCCCCAAGGTGCCGCTCCCAATCTGAGCGATGGACGCTGACCGCGCGTTACGCACCTGCGCGATTCGCTTGCCATCGCGCCTCAACGCCGGCATTCTCATGGGTGACGGTGGCTTCTGCATCCTGGGCTGGTCGCTGTTCGTGCTCGGTTACCACCCGATCACGATGTACGCGAACACACTCGTGGTCGTGGATCCGGAGCGGGGCGGTCCGGCGATCGACGTCGTCGCACGCGAGTACGACTTGCCGCGCAAGACCGTCATTGCACTCGCCCGCTGCAACGACGCCGCGCCAGCCGAATCGCGAGTCGCCGCAGTGCGCGACTACCTCGACGGCCTGTTGTGAGCGTCGTCGACGGTGGCGACCTGGTCGCGCGCACGCTGAAACGACACGGCGTCACGCATCTCTTTGGTTTGGGCGGCGGTCACATCAATCCGACGTGGTGGGCCGCTCCGCGCCACGACATTCGACTCGTCGATGTGCGTCACGAAGCCGCGGCAACACATTGCGCCGAAGGTTGGGCGTTGGCCACCGGTCAGCCGGGCGTCGCCGTTGTCACCGCGGGCCCAGGTCTCACAAACGCGCTCACGGGCATCGCGACCGCATGTGCGCAGCGATCGCCGATGGTCGTCCTCGCGGGCGCTGCGACGTTGCGAGGCGCCGACCGCGGCGAGGTCGAAACACTTGATCAGCTCGAGGTAGTCAAGCCCGTGTGCAAGTGGGCGCGCCGCGTGCATCACCTCGATCGCATTCCTGAGTACGTCACACGCGCGTTCACGGAAGCGACAACCGGCACTCCTGGTCCGGTCTACCTCGAGATCGCGATCGATCTGATCCACGATCGATCGACGACGACACCGTCGAACACCGCCACCGTTCGAGCGTGCGGAAGCCGCCGCCCGCACCCGCGGCCGAGGTCGTCGAACGTGCCGCTGCAGGTCCTGCGCGAGGCACGAGCGCCCGGCAATCGTCGCCGGAAGCGGCGTGTGGTGGGCGCATGCCGCTGACGAGCTCCGCGCGCTCGTCGAACGCGGCATCCCGATCGTCACACGCCAGGCGGCGCGGTGGCATCTCCCGACGATCATCCGCTCTGCTTCGGTCGCGATTGGCAGAACGTGATGTTCGCAGGCCGACGTGCTCCTCGTCGTCGGCAAACAACTCGACTACTTCTTCGGCTACGGCCGCTTTCCGCATCTGGACCATCTCATACAGATCGACATCGAACCGAGCGAGATCGGCCGCAACCAAGTGCCGGTGACCGTCGGTATCGTCGCCGACGCCAAACCGGCACTCGCCGCGCTCGCCGACGCGGTTCCCACGCTCGACACCGGCGGGTGGATCGCGCAACTGCAAGTACAAGCCGACGCAGTGCAAAACGAAAAGGTCGCGCTCGCCACATCCGATGCGATGCCCATCCATCCGCTGCGACTTTGCGCCGAAGTCGCGCAACGCATCGACTCGAACACCCCCCTCGTCGGTGACGCGTCCAACATGCTGATGTGGGTCGACGCGATCGTTCGGCGCTCGCGAACCAGGATGCATCCCGAGCATGGGAAATCTCGGCACGATCGGCCACGGCGTGTGCTACGCGCTCGCGGCGGGACTCGCACGACCCCGGCATCGCAAGGCCGTGTGGATGGTCGGCGACGGCTCATTCGGATTCAACGCGATGGAACTGGATACGGCGGCGCGCCACGGCGTCCCGATCGTCACCGTGATCATGAACAACGGCGGCTGGAGCGGCGCATGGGTCCCGCTCGGAGTACGACACTACGAGCGTATGGCCGACGCGTTCGACGGCGAAGGCTTCTTCGTCGAACAGCCAGACGAAATCGCTCCCGCCCTCGACGCCGCCTTCGCGTGCGGCACACCGTCAATTGTCAACGTCATGCTCGATCCTACGGCCGACTACTTCCCCGGCCGGCAACTCACCTGATCGAGACAAAAGCGTGACCACGCCAGCCGATCGCGGCCGCGGAACACCTGAGGAGCACCGCCACACCGCGTCCCATAACGCCGGTTCCGAGTGGCGAACGTTGGTGATCGGATGGGGCGAGTCGAGATGCGGGAGAGCGCGAGGCGGTTCAGTGTTTCTGGGCGCGGATCGAGCGCGTTGGGCCCGCGTTCGGCAAGTTGTCGCAGCGCGCGTTCGACTTCTTGGGCGAGGATGAGGCTTGTCGTCTCCCGCGCGATCGGACGCAGGGCACCCAGCGCGGTGGCGAGCTCAGCCGGGGAGGCGTTGCCCGCGAAGCCGGCACCGGTCCGTTCGACGAGCAGCTTCACTGCGTCGTCGACGGCTTTCGCGAGACGCCGTCGCAGCAGGTCGCGCAGCTTGGCACTGAGTTCCAGTGTCGATGCCCGCGTCGTGCAGTTGCAACGCGAGGTCGAGCAGCGCCGGGCTCGGCACGAGCCACGCGCCGCCGTCGGTCGGCGTGACGTAGTCGCGCGTCCTGCAGCTCCGCGAGCAAGCCCGGCGCGGCGATCCGCGCGTCAGCACCGCCAGCTCGTCGCGGTCGACGACACGCGGCCGGTCGTCCGACCACGGCGCGGTCAGCGTCGCGTCGATGCCCAGCCATTCGGCGACCGTGCGCGCCGGGCCGGTCGTGCTTGCAGCGAGGTCGCGAATCGCGTCGAGCGTGAGGCCGCGGTCGCGCAGCTCGACGATGAGCTCGCAGCCGCTCGAGGTGCTCGGCGCGGTACACCGCGTCGCGGCCGTTCTTCGCAGGCTTCGGAAGTAGCCCCTCCGATTGGTACCAGCGGATCGTGCGGATCGGGAGGCCGCTGCGCGTCGGCGAGCTCCTCGAGTCCATAGGTCGACTCGTCGGACTCGGCGGCGGGCGGTTCGGCTGCCATTCCGCCCAGTGAATCACAGATCGCCAGATCCTTGCAGTAACAACTGCAAGAATATCTTGACAGTAGAAACTGCAAGTGTTTGGGTGAGCGGCATGACGACCACGACGGCACCCCCGCCGCCCGCCACCCCTATGCCCCGCACGGCCGCCCGCTCGCGTCCAGCTCGTCGCGGCCTCGGAGCGCACAACCCTCGACCCCTTTCCGCGAGGTCGACTGGTCGGTGCCGATCGACGACTCCGCCTTCCACCTCCCGCCCGAGCTGCTCCCCCTCTACGGCACGACCGCGTGGGACGCGATGACACGAGGCCGAGCGGATCGCCTACAGCCGCCACGAGACCGCCGCGCTGTGCGGCGCCGGCATCTGGTTCGAGAACGTGCTCATGCAGGTGGTGCTGCGCCACCTGGCGCGAACTCCCGGTCACCGACCCCGCACACCGCTACCTGCTCGCCGAGGTCGCCGACGAATGCCGCCACTCGATGATGTTCGGCGAATACATCCGCCGCGCCGGCACACCCGCGTACCGCCCGGCGCTCCACGCGCACTCACTCTCCTCCGACGACACCGACACGCCGGGTCGTCGCGTCGTGTCGTACCTGCTGATCCTCGCGGTCGAGGAACTGCTCGACTACATGAACCGCGCGACTATGCGCGACGAACGCGTGCACGCCGTATCGCGCGCCATCGCCAAGCTGCACGTGTCGGAAGAAGCGCGCCACGTCAACTTCGCCAAGACTTATCTCACCGAAGCCCTACCAACGCTCAGCGAAGCTGAACGTCGCGAGGTTGCCGACATCGCGCCCGCCTCGGTCGCGGTCGTCGCCGACCTGAGCGTCGACCCCGCGGTGTACGAACACATGGGCATCGACAACGGTGCCGAACTCGCAAGAGCGAACCCGTATCACCAAGCCACAATCCACACGGGACTCGCCAAACTCACCGCGTTCCTGACCGAACTCGGCGTCATCGACGACCTTCACCGCTCGGCATGGTCCGATGCAGGGCTCGTCGCTCCCCGCTGCCTACGCAGCGAGTAGCAACACCGCGTTGAGAAACGACCCCTAACGCCGGCTGGGCAACGCGCTTCTGAGCGCTGACCCATGTCCGCTGTGACGGGTCAATCGAAAAGGCCAGATCGGCAGTGATGGCGCGGGCTCGCAGATGTTGCTCTTACTCGTACCAGGTCAGCGCGTAGGCCTGCGTTGGTTCGGACATCCCCTTCAAGGCGACGTGCCCTCGATCTTCGAACCGAAACGGCTTGCCGATGCAGAGTTCTCGCACCGCAACCGACACTGCGACCTCTCCTGGTCCCGCCGCGGCGCAGAGCCGAGCCGCGAGCTGCACCGCGGCGCCGAACAGGTCGTCGCTTTCGTCGGTAACGGGTTCTCCGGCGCTGATCCCAATGCTCACGTCGAGTCGAACGCTCTCGCTTTGGTTACGGGCGAGCAGAGCCTGCTGAACGGCAGCCGCGAACCGAACTGCCGCGGCTACGGAGGTATAAGCCGCCATGATGCCGTCGCCGGTGTGTTTGACCTCACGGCCGCCGGTGGACGCCAACTCGCGACGAACAATGTGGTTGTGTTGTCGGAGCACCAGCATGTGCCCGTCATCTCCGAGTTGCTGTGTCATCTCCACCGATCCACAGATGTCGGTGAACACGATCGCTCGAACGGCCGATTCTGTATACGCGGTACCTGCCGGAAACTGCGGCATTGTCCCGAGGAACGCGTTGAGCGGAGCGTTGGGGTCGAGTTCCAGCACGATATTCGCCAGTTGACCGTGAGCATCTCGATGCACCGCGTCGACGGCTTCCTTGGTTGGGCCCTCTGCGAGACAGAAAACCGAGCCGCTCTCTGGATCGAACCAGTAGGTGTGGAAGCGGACGTCATGAGTCTCCTGGACCGCAAGGTCTTGCCGATGTGCTTCCGCCAACTCCTCGGCAGAGACGCCGGGCAGGTCGTGACGATCGAGAAACATCGGCATCCCGCGGAGCGTAGAGCCGGCGCTACCGCCCCGCCAACAGAGGCGCGCATCCCGTGCGCAACGCTCGGCACGACTCGGAAAGCAGATCGGATGGGTGTGTTAGATCGCCTGGTGTGCCGCGTACCCGACCGCTGTAAACAATGCCGTCCAGAAGATGGCGGGTCCGAGCGCAGCGGCAAGGAAGCGACTGCGCTCTGCCGGATGGCCAGCAACGAGGCGATGGAACGCGATCGTTTGGCACGCGCTGGTCGCGACTCCAGCGAGGGCATAGAAGATCGGTGAGCCACGGGTAATCCAACCGATGGCGCGGGTTGCCTTCTTGCCGTTGCGCATCCGTTCCAGCTTGCTTTCAAAGCGGGTACCGACGATCCACGCGTCCCACTCGCGTTCGATCCAAGTGCCCGCACCGATGTTCAACAGAGCCCAGATAGCTGCCCCGATCGCAAACACAATGAGCGGCAGCCCGAGAAACACTTCAACAAACAGGATTGGTAACCCCAAGATCAGGCCGTCAAAAAACGTCCAGGCGAGAATCAGTGAACCAACGCCCGCCAAACGCTTCCCGCTATCGCGCTCCTCGACCATCGGCGCAGATGGTACCTCCGGCCGTAGCCAAGCGTCCGGTGTCGCGACCCGCCAGATCGCCCGATCGGGAGCGTTATTGCGAGCGCCGATCGGCAGATATATATGTCGCGGTCTTACGCGTGCGGGGTCGGATCGTTGTGGTCGATGAAGCGCAGTACCCGCTCGTTGAACACCGCAGGGTTTTCGACCGGGAGCATGTGACCGGCGTCCGGGATGATTTCGGTGTCGACGCCGTCGATGAGATAGTCGGCTCGATCGACCGCATGCTCGGCGTCGGTGAGCGGACTCCGGTCGCCGATGAGGAAATACGTCGGAATCGCGATCGCGGCCAACTCGTCGTCGGACAGCCGGCGAGGTCGTGGCAACTTCCCCACGAAGGTGCGGAGCCCGCACACTGAGAGGTCAAGCAACGGTTGGTCCGGCAGCACGCCGTTGTTCAGCCTCCGCAAGAGCCGATGCAGCGCAGGCTCCGACTTCGCGAACTTCGCGAGCATCGCGTCCGGCAGGAACTCGAACATCAGTCGAGCGCGGGTCCTCACAATCGCACCTGGAGGGTCGACCGCGGCGACGCTCGCAAGGTGATCCGACGATCGACACGCTTGATTCAGCGCGATCCAACCACCATAGGAAAGGCCGACCAGATGGACGCGATCGACGCCGAGCGCGGCAATGACCGAGTCGAGCCAGCGCGACATCGCCGCGGCATCTCGCAGTGGCTCCGTCTGCGTCGACCGGCCGACATCGCCGATTGTGTCCACCGCGAACACCGGATGATGCGCGCCCAACGCTCCTGCGTTCGCGAACCACGATGCCGCTGAAACCGCGATCGCCGGTAACAACACGATGGGAACGCCGTCCGATGCGCCACACGACAAAATGTTCGTGACCCCGAACGGGGTACCGACTTCTCGCGGTGATGGAGGGCTCGGCCACGCCCCGATCGCACGATCGTATGCCGCGTCGAATCGTTCCTGCGCTGCCAGGTCGCGGAACCGACCGATGTTGTGCGTTTTGGATGCCCCTGATGCCATCTGACGCGCGGCACCTTCGATCCGACCATCCGCATCATGCCGTTCGCCAACCCGCACAGATTGCCCGATCCGCCGTGATCTTGCGAGCGCCGAACGGCTGCGGGTTCAGCTGGTCATCGCAACGCTTCGTCGAGTGCTGCTGATGGTGTCTTCCAGCCGAGCGTTTGTCGAGGCCTGCCGTTAAGTTCGGCGGCGACGTCGTCGAGTTGGCCTTGGGTGTAGTGCGCGATCTCGGTCCGTTTGGGGAAGTATTGACGTAACAGGCCGTTGGTGTTCTCGTTGCTGCCGCGTTGCCAGGGACTGCGTGGGTCACAGAAGTAGACCGGCACGCCAGTGTTCACACTGAACTTCGCGTGAGCCGCCATCTCTTTTCCTTGGTCCCAGGTCAACGATCGTCGCAGCTGGTCGGGAAGCTCAACGATCTTCGCAGCCAATGCGTCGGCGACGACGTCTGCTGCGTGACCGTTCGGAAGAGCGATAAGCATCACGAAACGCGTTTTGCGTTCCACGAGCGTCGCGATTGCCCGCATCCCTTTGCCCATCAACAGGTCGCCTTCCCAGTGGCCGGGCACCGCGTGATCGTTGGCCTCGGCAGGTCGCTGCCGAATGTTCAACGTCGCGCGGTAGCTGCCCTTGGCCGTTCATCACCGAATAGCCGCGTGTGGTCGACGCGTGCTGTGCCCAGACCGCAGATAACGCGTGAGTTCTTCGCGTAACGCGCCGCCGAACTGCACGAACAACGACAGATAGATCGTCTCGTGCGACACGCGGCATCTCCGGATCGAAAGGGAAGGTCTCCACCAGCCAACCCGAGATCTGCTGCGGAGACCACCGCAACTCGAGTTTCGCTTCCACGACCGCCCGCAACCGCGGACAGGTAGCGAGCTTCGACGATTTCGGGCGGCGCAACCGGCGGACCGCCGCGGTCTCCGCACGACACGCCCGATAACGACTCCGCCCACCATTGCCCCCGACTTCACGCGAGATCGTCGATGGCGCCCGCCCCAACCGCCGGGCAATCGCACGCAACGACTCGCCACCGACCAACCCGCGAGATCTCCTCCCGCTCACCCAACGACAACCGCAACGCCGATCGCACCGGCTCGCGCGCCGGCGGCCGTCGCATCAACCGCAAACGCTTCGCGAGCCACATAACTGCCGCGCTGCCCGATCTCCTTCGCGATCAAACGCGGTCCGTCGAACCCTGCGCCGCCAACTCCGCGATCCGCCACCGCTCCAACTCCGACAACCGCTCTGACATCACCGCACCTCCCGATCGATCCAACTCGATCGAAAGCCGTGATGCGTTGATCCCCTGAGACCGCCGCAGTTCTGTGCGCGCGTTCAGTCTGTGGTTGGTCAGCCAAACTGGCGACGCAGATGCTGATGTCTGCGTCGGAACATCCAGCGGACCGACCACCCCATGATCGGATCAGCTACTGCGAGCCGCGGTTCGATCTGTACGTCGTCGCGGACGATGCAGCCATCGGGAGCGTCCCGCAAAGTGCGTTCGTGCCACCAGACGCGGTGCCACCAACTCGATGAGGATTCGCGGAAAGCCACCCGCGTCTGGCAGAGCGACCATCTCAACGCGGTGTCGGTCGAGTGGGATGAAGCCCAGCCCAAGTTGCCAAAGCACGGGAGTGCCGACCCGCCACGGTTTCGCATCGAAGCGTGCACCGTGAGTTGGGTCGGTGTTTCGGAGGAACGGCGCGACCTCGCGGTTGATGCCGCCGACGGTTGACATCGCAGCCCATACGTCTGCGCGGTTGGCCCGTAACGTCAGCTCCACGTTCAGCCGCACCGCGCCAGTCTCGCCAACAATGACGCGGATTCTCGAAACCGAGCCCGCACAATGCCCAATGGCGCGCGATGAAGCCAGCGCCGATCGGCAGTTCTGGCGCTTCTGCGATGCCCCTCGACGTCCGGAGTTACGCTCCCGACGTGACTCGCGGAGTTGATGAACTGCACTCGGCGCTGGATGCTCTTCGCGGCGGCTTCCTCAACAAGCTCGCCGGGATCAGTGACGCCGATGCGCGGCGCAGTACCGTCGATTCGGGCACCAACTTGGCGGGCATCTTGCAGCATCTCACGTTCGTCGAATCGAAGTGGTTCGAGGAAAACGTCGCGGGCGGCAAGGCCAAGGGCAAGCGGTCCATGCAGGTCGATCCCGCCGTGTCGTTACAGAGCCTGCGGTCCGAGTACCGCGCGGCTTGCGCGACGAGTGACGAGATCATCACGATGATCGGCGACGCAGATGCACCCATGAAACGCAAGAGTGCTGTACGCAATCTTCGTGGAGCGATGCTTCGCGGTGATCCAGGAAACGGCGCGCCATGCGGGCCACGCTGACATCATTCGCGAGCAGATCGACGGCAAGACCGGCCGCTGAATCGAGCCCCGCATATTGCCCGATCGGGAGCGATATAGCGAGCGCCGATCGGCAAGTTCTGGCGTTCACTTCATCCCGTTGCGCGATGTAGCCCGGGTCGCGGCTCTTGAGCAGCGCTTCGAGACGGTCGAGCGACTCGGTCCAGCCCTGTTCGTGCAGCGCCCTGCGGCCCTCGGTCGCAAAGGTGCCTTGCTCGACCGTCACCGCAGTCGCCTCGCCCAGATCTGCATACGACAACGCAACGACCGTGTCGCGATCCGTCGGGGTCGGGTGTCTGATATCGAAAGGTGTACACCAAGCGCGCACCAGAGTCGATCTCGCGAAACTCACCGGAGACAACGAAGGCGTCAGCGTCGGGCGGCCGCATCGTTATGCGATAGCGACCGCCGACGCGGACATCGAAGTCGACACTCGTTGCAGAAAACCCCTTCGGACCAAACCATTGAGCGAACAGATCGGGTTCGACGTGCTTTCTGAACACGATCTGGCGGTGGCGCGGATAGAACCCGTTCAAGGCGCAATGCGAGTTCGGCGGCCATGCCCGTTCCTTCCTTTGCTGTCGCGGAACTTGGAGAAGGAAGCGAAGTCACGGCAGCAAGACACTGCTGGCACGATCTCGTTCGTCAAAGCGAGCACGGATCGGTTCTGGCGCGGCGTGCCGAGTCACGCTGCGGGCCGCTGGTCTAATGGCGATGGGTCGTTCGCAGGTGTCGGAGAACTTCGAGCCGTCGTTGCCACGCAATCTGCCACGCGGTGCCATTGGAGCGCGGTGGGGCGCGCCTGGTTGTGTTTTGCTTTCCTGCAACTCCTGGTTGCGGGACGAGTCGCCTCGTAAGGTCGCATGGCCTCGTGTCGGACGCGTTTCGTGGGGGCGGAGCAACGGCGAAGTCGTTGCGAGATGTCTGGGAGCAGTGCGCGAATGGAGTACGCGGACCGAGCTTGGATGCCGGGGGTTGCTGGTTCGCTCGGACATGGTCCTCCCGGCGGCGGGTGATGCCGCGACGATGCGCCGCCTCGTTTGAACTGGGTTGACGAGCCGTGGGTCCGCGGTCCGCTCCGAATGAGAGCTACGAGAACCCTTCAGCGTCATCACCACCGCCAGGCCGGTGAGTCGCCCGGTGGCTGTGACGATGGGAAGCGCTAAGCCTGCGATGGCGCGCCCTGGCTCGGATGCGTGTTCCTCACCGACCACACACGAATCTCCTTGCCGTCGACCAACAGCGCCCGGGCCTCGAACGCGGGCACCGCACGCTCAGGATCGTGCGTAAGGGCGGCAAGATCGTGACGATCCCGTTGGCACCCCGCACGGCACGGGCGATCGACCTCGCGGTTGGGGAACGTGTCGACGGCCCGATCTTCTGCGATGGCAGTGGGGCACACCTCTACGGCACGCCGCCGCCAGGGTCGTGCGGCGCATCGCACGTCAGGCAGGGATCGCCAAACTCGTCGTTCCCCATACGTTGCGGCACGCGTTGATCACGGCCGCGCTCGATGCCGGTGTCGCGTTACGCGATGTGCAAGAAGCCGCCAGTCATGCCGACCCGCGGACAACTATGCGCTACGACCGCGCCCGTGTGTCGCTCGATCGTCACGCCAACCTACATCGTCGCCACGT
>CAWJBX010000018.1:0-306567 GCA_963841195.1 uncultured Actinomycetes bacterium
CTTGACCCGGCGTTGTCGTCGAAAGCGAAAGCGGTCGGCACGGTCTGCGCTCTGCTTTACGCCGATTACGACACGCTCGAAAACATCCGGCCCGGCACGCCGAATCTCGCACGGGATACCGGGCTTAGCGAACGCGGCGTGAATCGTGGGCTTCGTGAACTCATCGAGCACGACTACCTCATCAAAGTGCGGGCGCGGGCACAGCGGCAGAGCAACGCTGTACCGCGGTCGCTTCCCGAAACGTGCAAGCGAAGATGAGGCGACGCCAGTTGTCGAGCCTGAGCCCGAGCCTTGTGCTAGCTGCGGTCGCGATGTCGAACACGTCGGCGCCCGTTACTGCTGGAGTTGCATAACCGGCCGCAGCAAGCCTTAGGCCTTTAGGCTCCGCCGATATGACGACAGCGATAATCGCAGCGGCAGCCGCACTCGCAGGCGTTGTGCTCGGTCGGTTTCTAGACACGTGGAGCGAGCGGAGACGCTGGGCGCGAGAGCAGAGGCTTAACGTTTATGGCGACTTCTCGTCGGCGGTACAGCGTTACGGTCTTCACGTTGCATACATGCAGCAGGCACACCCCGAAAGCCCGCGGTGTGCTCGGCAACGACGAGACGCACGCTCTGTATCGTGAAGCCATCGACTCCTACGGTCGCATCATTCTCGATCGGCAGTCGGCGCGTCATAGACGCGGCCAGCGACGTTGCAATCTGCCTCGAAGCGTTCGCTAACGAAGACATAGCCGACGACTCGCCTATGTCGCGGGCCATCGCCGAGTTTCCCGCAAGGCGTGCCGCGGCGACCTGGGTACGAGCTAGGCGGCCGATTCAGGCGGCTTGCTATTCGGTGTGCCAAGGGACGCGCTCGGTTCGAAGCGTCGTGCCCGTTCGGTCGACGTATTCGTCGTCATAGCCAATGAGACGCAATATGCATGTTTCAAGGGCCCAACGGCAAGCCAACTAGCTTCGATTCGTGCCTTGTGGTTCTTGACGAACCACTTCCGAGCCCCCTTGTCCTGCGGATGCACAAACGCGTTGCGAACATTGGCTATGACGTCAGCCGTATCCTTAGCGCCAAACGATTTCTCGCGCGGTAAGAAGCTCAGGAAGCGTCGACGGAATCGGCCGCGCGATTCCCGCCCACGCTAACAAGAGCCTTATGACGTCGGCCGCTCTGAGCCGGTTCTCAAATGCGTCAGGAGTTAAGACGGCTTCCTGCTCCACGAATACGCGCCACGCAAGTAGCTCCAGCCCTACTTGGCCGAGAATCACTCCGTTCTCGGCTCCCGCCCCATTCGGTCCAGGTGGAACGACAGAATCCATTCAAGGGTCGTGTCTGGAGTGCGAAACAAATCAACAAGTCTCGGAGCTAGCGACTTTACGTTCGATGACATTGACGGGATGGGCGAAAACGTAGATGTAGAAGCGCTCAGCTTTGGTGCGTGCCAGCGCTGCCAACACCGGGCGCCCTTAGAGTCGAAACCGCACCACAGCAGCGAGTAACACCAGTCACCGCGCAACAAGCACCACGAGTAGTCGAGCGCTCGAAACATCCGGTCACGCTCGGACGGCGTTATTCGTTCTCCCGATAGCTTGCGCAGCGAACCGATGTGCGTGACCGCTTAACCGCCATAACGATGCGTCGCACTGAACCACGTCACAGCCTCATGGCGACTGTCGAGTGTAAGCACCCATTCGTCGTCGAGTACGAACTCGGTGCGGCCCGGCCATGCGTAGGGCCAACGACCGTCTATCGGCTGCGGGGCGAGCATGTCGCCGTTCTCGCGCGGTGGGAAGATTGGCGACGTGGAAGATGATGTTCCGAACGTCGTTCCACTCGCCGAGCGTCACGTTTCCGCTGACGAGGTCGTACCGCTTTCCGTTCGAGCCGAACTGAGCCGACATAAGAAAGGGTTCGTCCACAGTCAGAGTCCCGTCCGGCGTCGTGACTGTTAAGGATTCGAGACCGTCGAGGGCTTTCCCAACCCGGTTCGTCGGTACTCAACTCGAGTGCGAACGCGTGGCGTCGGCTGCCACTTGAGCTTGAGCGTTCCGTCACCCTCAACCGTGCGCTCTGTCTCGTCCTCCGTGACACAGAACGTTCCGGAGAACAACGGAATATCGTCGTTGGGCCCACCAAGTTCGTAAGGAGATTCGAGCGGTACGGCTCGAAGGTCGGGGTTATGTCGCGGAGCACGAACTCGAAGCCTTCGTTTTCCGCTAGCTCGTAGTCGGCGTGCGCCACTCGAGCCCGAGCTTCGGGGCGTGGAGCTTATGGAAGTCAGGCGCCCACGCCTTCGACCCATTGCGTATCGGGGCCGTTATCGCCGAACGCATCGAGCCGCATCCACTGGACGAGCATGACGACGTCGGCGTCGCTCGGGTCGACCTCGACGCCGCACGTTTCGCAGACGACAACGGTTCCGTTGCTCACGTCTGGAAGCCTTAGCGGCGAGCGCTTCGCTAAACCTCATCAACTACGACGCGCCAAACGCTGCCGGGTCATTGATTCCGCGCGCGTTGCCGCTGGTAGAACTATGCGCGCAGCGTTGTTAGCGGCTCATCTCACTTAATCAGCTTGATGATGTTGAACATCGGCAGGTACAGGGAGATGATCATGCCGCCGACGCAGACACCCATCACGACGATCAACAGCGGCTCGATCAACGACGTCAACGCGTCGACGGTCGCTTCGACCTCGGAGTCGTAGAAGTCGGCGATCTTGTCGAGCATCTCGTCGAGCGCACCAGTCTCTTCGCCGACCGCCATCATCTGCACGACCATCGGCGGAAACACGGGGTGGTCTTCCAGACGCCGCGACAACGGTTCACCTTGCTTCACACCCGCTTGCGTGTCGCGTACGGCTTCGGCAACCACGTTGTTCCCGGAGGTGTCGGCGACGATGTCGAGCGACTCGAGGATCGGTACACCCGAACGCACGAGCGCCGACATCGTGCGGGAGAACCGCGCCAGTGCCGTTTTGCGGACGAGCTTGCCGAAGACCGGGACCTTGAGCTTGACCGCGTCCCATTGCTTACGGCCTTCCTCGGAGTTGATCCAGCGCCGGAAGGCGAACGCGGCGCCGATCTCGATGGCGAAGATGATGTACCAGAACTGGCGCAACACTTTCGAGATGTCGATCAAGATCTGGGTCGGCGCCGGCAGGGTGCCGCCGAGTTCTTTGTAGATGTTTTGGAACATCGGAATGACGAACAAGAGCATCGCGCTGACGATGATCAAGACCAGCGCGGCAACGACGCACGGATACGTCATCGCCGACTTCACTTTGCGGCGCAGTTCGACTTGCTTCTCGATCGTCTCCGCGAGTCGCAACAGCACGCTGTCGAGCGCACCGCCGACTTCACCAGCCTTCACCATCGAGACGTACAACCGCGGGAACGCCTTCGGATGCTTGGCGAGTGCTTGCGAGAGCGAAGCGCCCCGCTCGACATCGAGCCGCACCTGGTTCACGACTTCGGCGAGCGGCTTGCTCTCGGTCTGCTCGGCGAGAATGTTCAACGACCGCAACAGCGAGAGACCGGAGTTGATCATCGTCGCGAACTGCCGCGAAAAGACGGCGACGTCCTTGAGCTTGATGCGATCCGAGAAGCCCGGGAGCTTCAGCTCCTTGTTGACATTGACGCCGGACTGCTGCGTGATGTTGATCGGCGTGTAGCCCATCGAACGCAGCTTGCTGACGACGAGATCCGCCGTCTCGGCTTCGATCGAGCCTTCGACGAGCTTGCCGCCCTTGTCTTTGACCTTGTACTGGAATGTTTCGGGCATGACAAGGCTCCTCAGCCGCCGCCGTTCAGCAATCGCCGCAGATCGTCTTCATTCGCGCATCGCTCGAGCGCGGCATCGAGCGTGATGCGATGGCTGCGCACAAGCTGCGCCAACGACATGTCCATTGTGACCATGCCGTACTTCCCGCCCGCTTGGAGCATTGAATAGATCTGGTGAACCTTGCCCTCACGAATGAGGTTGCGGATCGCGGGCGTTGCGACCATCACTTCGCAACACACGGCGCGGCCCGCGCCGTCCATCGTCGGGACGAGCTGCTGCGTGCAGATGCCCTGCAACGCGGCCGCGAGCTGCACCCGGATCTGTTGTTGTTGGTGCGCGGGAAAGACGTCGATGATGCGGTCGACCGACTGGGGCGCGTCTTGCGTGTGCAGCGTGGCGAAAACGAGGTGGCCGGTTTCGGCTGCGGTCAGCGCGGTCGAAATCGTTTCGAGGTCACGCATTTCACCGACGAGAATCACATCAGGGTCTTGGCGCAGGACGTGCTTCAACGCGTTGGCGAACGAGTGGGTGTCCTCCCCCACCTCGCGCTGGTTGATCAGCGACCGCTTGTGCATGTGCAAGAACTCGATCGGGTCTTCGACCGTCATGATGTGCACCGAACGCTCGCGGTTCACGATGTCGATCAGCGACGCGAGCGTCGTCGACTTCCCCGAACCGGTCGGGCCGGTCACGAGCACCAATCCGCGCGGCATATACGCCCACGGTTTCACGGCCGGCGGAATGCCGAGGCGGTCGAAGTCGACGATCTCGTACGGGATCGCACGCATGACGCAACCGACAGAATCGCGCTGCAAGAAGACGTTGACGCGGAAACGGCCCCGGCCCGGCAACGCGTACGACGTGTCGAGCTCGAAGTCGTCTTCGAACTTCTCGCGCTGCTTCTGCGTCAGGATCGAGAACACCATCTGGCGAATCTGCGAACCGTTCAACATCGGGATCTCGGTGATCGGCCGCAGGTCGCCGTTGACGCGGATAACAGGCGGCGAGCCGGAAGTGAGGTGCAAGTCGGAGCCGCCCCACTGGATGACGAGCTCCAACAAGTCGTTGATGTGCAGCTCGTCGGCGTCGTCGCCCTCGCCGACGACAACCGGCGTCGAAGCGGTCGCGTTGTCTTGGCCCGGACCGGTTGCCGGCCCGAAGATCATGTCGATCGCACGCGTGAGTTCGGCGCGATCGGCGACCGCGGGAATGACCTCATACGTCGTCGCGTGTCCGATCGCCGCGATGGCTTCGTCGTCGGCCGGTTCCGCAAACGCAACCACGATCTTGTGGTCTTCGAAGTCGACCGGCACCGCCGTGTACTTCCGCGCGACCTCGGCCGTCAGGAGGCCGGGCGCGTCTTGGTGGATCGGCGTCTCGAGAAAGTCGATGAAGCGAAGCCCCATCTGTTCGGCGAGGGCAGCCGTCAGGTCTTTCGTACCGACGAGCCCAAGCGACAGGAGCACCGACGGCAACGGCTGACCGTTCCGCTCGGCTTCTTCGATCGCGGTTTCCAAGTCGTCGCGTGACAACACGTGTCGATCGACGAGCGTTTCGCCGAACCGGCGGGCCTGATTGGCCAACATCGAAGCGGATCCCCCTCTGCGGCGTCCCGGGCTGCCCTGGGGTATCGGCGTGACGCTTGTCACCCTGTAGTTGCGACTGCGCGCTGTTGTGGTTCAGGCCGAGCGCAGCGCTGCAGCCAGCCAACGACGGCATCGCTGCTCGTACTCACCGTCTCCCAAGAGTCGTGCGTTCGCGACGGCATTCGCCTGTTCCAGGAGATCGACGACGAGGAGGCGCGCTTCGAGCCGGTCGAGCGGCGGGTAGGCCGCCCAAAACGCTTCGACGGCTTGTGCGTGAGCGATCGGAAACATCTGGTACCGCGGTTTCACGAGATCGATCGCCGGATCCCACGCTTCGGCCGCGTCCCAGTCGAGGACGGCGACGAGGTGGCCGTCGGATCGCACGAGCAGGTTGTCGAAGAAGAGGTCGCGGTGGGTCAGCGTGGGAACCACGACAGATGACACCGCCGCCGCGGTCTCGGCCACGATGCCGGCGATGTAGGCGAACTCGCCCGGCGCGAACACGTCCGCGCCGCGCCGTTCGATCTGCGGCAGGCGGTATTCGACGTACTCCGTCCACGTCGCGAACTCGGGCGCCGAACCGTCGAGGCGCGACGAAAACGCATGCCACTGAACCGTGTGCAGTCGCGCGAGTGCCGCGCCGAAATCGCCGAAGAACCTCCGCTCCGCCGCGGTGTCGGTCAACACCGACGGCGGGTGGATGCCTTCGACCCACTCGATGATGCGAACGACGCGACCGTCGACCAAGTCGCACGCCGGCGTGAAGGCAAGCATCGCCGGAACCGGAACACCGGCCTCGGCCGCGAGCGACTGCGCCCGCGTCGCGGCCGTCCACTTGGCTGCGTCCGTGTTGGCGAGCCCGACCTTCACCACGACCTCGCCGTCCGACGTCGAGACGCGCCAGTTCTCGTTGCCAAATCCCCGTTCGATGCGGACTGCGGGGCCTGTGACCCGGAGGTCATCGAGCAGATCGGCTGCGACTCGAGCAACGTCCGTCGCGTTGTAGCTCACAGTTCGAAATGGCTCCCTCGCTCCGCCGCCCGTGGCTTCGCTACGTCCGCACGGCAAGAGTCTGGCGCGTCGCTCAGACGACGACGCGGAAGATTTCTTCGATCGACGTCTGGCCGAGCGCGCACTTGCGCAGCCCGTCGTCGCGCAACGGGATCATCCCTTGCATGATCGCAACCTTTTGGATGTCTTCCGTCGACCGGCGCTCGATGATCAGGCGCTCGATTTCCTCGGTGAGCAGCATCACTTCGTGCACACCGAAGCGGCCGCGGTAGCCGGTGCGACCGCACGACGAACAGCCGACGGCGCGCTGCAGCGTCGGCCACTCGTCGCCGATGTCCTCCATCATCCAGCCCGCCTCGACGAGTTCGGCCTCGGTGGGCTGGTACGGCTCCTTGCATTTGTCGCAGAGCCGGCGGGCAAGCCGTTGAGCGACAACGGCGTCGAGCGCGCTCGTCACGAGGAACGGTTCGACACCCATTTCGACGAGCCGCATCGGTGTCGACGCCGCATCGTTCGTGTGCAACGTCGACAACACGAGGTGACCGGTGAGCGCGGCTTCGATACCAATGATGGCGGTCTCTCTGTCGCGGATCTCACCGACGAGGACGATGTCGGGGTCGGCACGTAGAATCGACCGCAGCGCGCCCGCAAACGTGAGGCCCGCCTTCTGGTTGATCTGGACTTGGTTGATCCCGGGCAGCCGATACTCGACCGGGTCTTCCACCGTGATGATGTTGCGGTCCGGGTTGTTGAGCAGGTTGAGCGTCGCGTACAGCGTCGTCGACTTCCCCGAACCGGTTGGCCCGGTCACCAGGATCGTGCCGTACGGCTTGCGGTACGACATCTCGAAACGGGCCAGCGATTCGGGCAAGAAACCGAGGTCTTCGAGTTTCAACACCGCTTGGCTCTTGTCGAGAATACGCATCACGACTTTTTCGCCGTACACGGTCGGCAACGTCGCGACGCGAAGGTCGATACCGCGTCCGCTCACCTTCATCGTGATGCGGCCATCCTGCGGCACTCGGCGCTCGGCGATGTTGATGTCGGCCATGACCTTCAAGCGGCTGATCACACCGGCTTGAATCGAGCGGGGTGAATGCATGACTTCGTGCAACACGCCGTCGATGCGGAACCGGATCCGCAGATCGGTCTCGGTCGGTTCGACGTGAATGTCGGACGCGCGATCGTTCACCGCTTGGTTGACGAGCAGATTGACGAACTTGACGATCGGCGCGTCTTCGAGGACTTCGGAGATCGACGAGAGGTCGACTTCTTCGTCCGCTTCGTCGGTCGCGGCTTGCATGATCTCGTCGACTTCGCCGTCGACGCGATACAACTGTTCGATCGTTTCGATGATCTGACTGGCGGTCGCAACAACGGTGCGAACGTCGGCGCCGGCAAGCGCGCGAATGTCGTCGACCGCGAAGACGTTTGACGGGTCGGCCATCGCGACGACGAGCTTGCCTTCTTCCCAAGCGATCGGGATCGCTTGGTAACGGCGCGCGAGCGACTCGTTGACCAGCGCGGCAACCGACCCGTCGATCGTGAAGTCGGCAAGGTCGACGAACTCGAGACCGACTTGGCGCGCGAGCGTGCGCACCAGCTCTGCTTCCGAGATCGTGCCCTGCTCGATCAGCAAACGCCCGAGCGGCTTGCCAGTTTTGGTCTGCTCCGAAAGCGCGGCGTCAAGCTGCGCGTCGGTCAGCAGACCTTCCTCGATGAGCAGTGCGCCCAGCGGCGTCCCTTCCGACACCTACCCCTCCTCTGGCCGGTGGGGTTGTATCGGCGGCTCGCGCGCTCCGCTGTATGGAATCTCACTCAGAGTGAGATACTTCCGCCCGGAGTTCGGACGGGAGTCCGATCAGCTGCCGTTGCCGAAGTCTTCGGCCCAGTAGAAGCCGTAGCCCTTGCTCACGTAGGAACAACCGACGCCCATGTTCGTGTACGAGGCGCCCAAGATGTTCAGGCGGTGACCGTCGTTCGGCGGCTTCTCGTTGAACCACGCCGACTCCACGCTGGCCGCGGTCGTCTGACCGGCGGCGATGTTCTGGCCGATGATCGACCAACCGGTGTAGCCGGCCTTTGAGATCTCCTTGTCCCAACCGTCGTGAGAGAACGTCTGGGAGTTCGCCATCCAGTCGGTGTGCGACTGCGCCGCTCGATCGAGCTTCGCATTGTCGGCGAGGGGCGGCAGGCCCTGGCTCTTTCGATCCCGGTTGACGAGACACTCGACCTCGGAGACGGCAGCCGCACAGATTTGGGCCGGCGACCCCGTTGTCGAGGAGCACCCGCTCCCGCTCTTCACGGTTGTGGTCGTCGTTGCTTTGGTTGTCGTCGTCGTTGTCGGCTTCGCCGTTGTCGTCGTGACTTTCACGGTCGTCGTCGTTGTCGGCTTCGCCGTTGTCGGCGACGTGGTCACGCCCGTCGTGTCGTCGATCGCGGAAACGCTGCTCGTTGCGTACAACTGGCCCTTGTTCAAGAGAACGACTCGGTAGTAACCCATGCCGTGCATCGGCGACCGGTCGTAACGCGACGAGCGCTGGCGCGGACTGTGCACGGTCATCAGCGTGCCGATGTCGGTGGTGCTGTCACCGCGCTGCACGAACATCGTGAGGTCGGTGCGCGACACCGACGACGTGAACCGCCACTGCACGTTGACCCATCCGCGCTTGGTCATCGACAGCGTCACCGTCGGGGTCGGCGAAGCGGCCGACGCGCTGGGTACGACCGTGGCGAGGAGTGCCGCGCCCACAATCGTTCCGATCGCGATCGCGACGGCCAAACGACGTCCGTGTCCGGTCATGGTCCCCCCTTGTCGGCGCACGTCCTTACCTATCGACGGACTGGTCGTCCGCCCTGAGGCGTCGGTGCGCCGACTCGCTCCGCCGCGAGACCCGGCCGCGAGCCACGGCCGGCCTGGCTGCACAATTCGCCCATAAGTGTTGCCGAGGGCGGCCTGTGATGACAACTCTGGCGGTCGGAATGCCCGGCTCAGGTGTTGTGCAACGCCGAGAAGACCCGCAGGTACTGGCCCTTACCGGCCGCCTGCTCCTCGTCCTCCGCATGCGAGCCGGGGCCGCCCTGGGGCGAGTCGACACCGGGCCCGTAGGGCGAGTCGGGGTCGACGACCGGCATCACGGGCCGGCTCGCTTTGCCGCCCGACGACCGAGACGAGCTCGGCTGCGCCGCGGCCGGCGGCTGCGCGACGACGATCGCGCCGGCTTCGACGAGCGCGACGACCGCGTGGCAGACGTCGAGCACGGGCCGCGTCGTCTTGCGGACGAGCTCGCGCACGCTGCGCCGGCCGTCGATCGCGGTCAGGAGACGCCAGCGCTCGCGATCGACAACGAGCTCGTCGATGCCGAGGTCTTCGCTCAGACGCAAGCGGCATTCGAGCGACGGGATGACCGCTTGGATCCCTCGCCACTCTTCGAGCAAGCGTGACAGTTCGTCGTTGGCGACGTACAGGTCGACTGTTTCCGAGCAAACCCACGGCGGTTCTTCGAGACCGAACTTGAACGCACCGTCTTCAGCCCGCGCGACCGCGAAGCACAAGTCGACGAGGCGCACGACGAGTGCGGGCGCGTTGTCGATCGGATCGGCAGCTTCGTTGGACAGAGCAGCGCAGCAGCGGCCGTCGACCACGTAGATAACTGCGGAAGCCGGCCCCGCGTCGAGCCAGATCGCTCCGGTCTTGCGCGACTGCGCGAGCAGACCGAGCAACTCTTGAAGAGCCAGCGTGTCGAACGTTCCCTGCAACAACTGCGATCCCCCTTGTGATCCCGTGAATGCATCGACGGTTTCGGGGTCGCGTCTTGAATTTCGCCGTCAGCTTCGCTTGGCCAACTCGGCGAGCGCGGCCGCCCGCATGACGGCGATCGGCGGCTCGAGCCCGGTCCAGCACACGATTTGGAGCGCAGCTTGGTGGACGAGCATGCCGAGACCGTCGACGGGACGAGCGCCGGCGGCGCGAGCAGCGCGCAGCAACGGTGTTTCGAGCGGGTGGTAGACGAGATCGGCGACGACGTGCCCGGCGCGCAACGCGTCGGCGGGCAACGGCAACTCCGGATCGTCACCCATGCCGATCGGCGTCGCGTTCACGCAGACCCCGGCCTCGGACGCGATCGCGGCCCGGTCGCTCCACGCAGCCGTTTTGACGTTGGCGAGCGTGGCCGCTGCTTCGGCGGCGTCGGGCCGGCGCGCACTCACCACGACGTCAGCACCGGCGCGCGCGAGGGCGAGCACGATCGCGCGGGCAGCTGCGCCCGCGCCGAGCACGAGCACTGCTTCGTTCTTCACGCCGACGTCAGCGTCGGTGAGGGCGCGCAGAAAACCGTCGCCGTCGGTCGAGTCGCCGCGGAGTCGACCGTCACCGAGCCGCGTGACCGTGTTGACGCTCCGCAACGCGGCGGCGTCGTCGCCATATTCGTCGCACGCGTCGGCGACCGCCGTTTTGTGCGGCATCGTGACCGACAGCCCTGCGATCCCGAGGGCGCGCATCGCGGCCAGGGCTTCGGGCGCGGCGCCGGGCGCAACGTCGAACGCAACGTACGCCCAGTCGAGGCCGAGCGCGGTGTACGCGGCGTTGTGCAACGCCGGTGAAAGGGAATGTGCGACGGGATGCCCGATGACGGCCGCGACCTTGGTCGCGCCCGTGGTCGTCACGGCAGGACCCCGTTGTCCTTCGCCTTTTGGATGTTGGCGTTTTGCTCGGCAAGCGTTGACGCGAACGCGTGGTCGCCCTGCTTGTCGATCACGACGTAATAGAGATAGTTCGTGCTCGCCGGGTTCATGGCCGCCTGGAGCGACGCCTGGCTCACCGCCGCGATCGGCGACGGCGGCAGCCCGGTGTGGGCGTACGTGTTGTACGGCGAGTTGATCTGTTTGTCGGCGTCGGAGAGCGAACGGTTCTTCGGATTGCCGCGCGCGTAGATCAAGGTCGCGTCGATCTGCAACGGCATCCCGCGCGCCAGGCGGTTGTAGATCACCGACGCGATGAGCGGCCGGTCGGCGTCGGTCTTGGCTTCGGCCTCGATCATCGACGCGATCGTCACGATGTCGTACGCGCCGTGACCGTCGACGTTCGCGTTCTGCAAGCCGAGCGCGGTCGCCTTGACCGTGAACGTGTCGGCCATGGTCTTGAGCACCTGGATCTCGTCCTCGTCGGCTGAGATCTTGTACGTGTCGGCCCACAAGAGGCCTTCGAGATTGTTCACGTTTGCGGGTTCGAAATTCGGTATCGAGCGAACCGCGTTGTTGTGCGCCGACTGCAAGAACGTCTCCGCGCTCATGCCCGGGATCTTGGCGACGCGTTGCGCGATCTCCGTGAGCCACAGCCCGGGCGGGATCGTGAGGATCGAGTAGTTGATCTTGGGCCCGGCTTTCAGCGTCTTGACCGCCGAGCTCACACCCATGTGTTTGCGCAGTTCGTAGGTGCCGGCCAGGAATCTCGTGTCGCCGTTCAGCCGGGCGTACACGCTGAACACGAGCGACGAATCGATGATCCCGTCGTGCGCGAGTTCGTCGCCGATGCTCGAAATGCTCAACCCGGGCGCGATCTGCACTTCGGTCTTCGTGCCCGCGCCGCCGATCGGGTGCAGTTCGGTCCAGAACCACACGGCGCCGCTCGCGAGGAACACCATCGGGACGACGACCAAGACGATGACGACGATCGCCGTCCGCTGGCTACGACTCACGGCCACGTTCGGCTCCGTCGAGCCACGACTGCAACATGATTGCGGCCGCGACCTTGTCGACGACATGTTTGCGGTCGGCGCGTTTCACGCGCGCCTCGTTGAGGGAACGTTCGGCGCTCACCGTCGTCAGGCGCTCGTCGTGCGCGACGACGGTGATGCCGTGCGGTTCCGCGGCTTTGGTGATTTCGGCGATCTCGGCGCGCGCCGCTTTGGCCGCGGGCCCGGCCTTCCCCGACAGCGAAAGCGGCAAGCCGACGACGATCGTGGTCGCCTCGGCCGCGCGCGCGGCTGTGACAATCGCGTCGTGGTCGCGCGTGGTGTCGCCGCTGCGCGTCAACACCGAATCCGGCGACGCGACCGTGCGCGTCGGATCGGAAAGCGCGAGGCCAATCCGCCGGCTCCCGAGATCGACGCCGAGCACGCGCGATGCGGTCACGACCGCCATTGCGCCGCCAGGTCGCGCGCGGTCGAGAGGGCGGCGTCGATCGCGTCGATGTTCGGACCGCCACCGGCAACAAGCTCTTTGCCCTTGCCGACGCCGCCGCCGAGTTGCTGCGCGGCCGGACGCGCGATCGCGTCGGCGCTCGCACCCCGTTCGACCGCAGCTTTGCTGACCGCGACTGCGATCGCAGCCTTCCCGCCCGCCGCGCCCGCCAGCACGACAATGCCGTCGCCGACCGCGCGCACGGTTTCTTGCGCGAGCTGCCGGAGCCCGTTGTTGTCGAGGCCGTCGTGGCGCGCGACCACAATTCCGTGTTCGGCCTGCGCGGCGAGGTCGACTGCGGCGCCCGCCGCTTCTTTCGCCTTCAACCGGTTGAGCTCTTCTTGCAGCGACTTCACCTGTTCCGAAAGGCGCTCGATGCGATCGGGAACCTCTTTCGGCGTCGCGCGCAACAAGTCGCCGGCGCGCCGCAAGAGCTGCTCTTCGAACTCGATGTATTCGAACGCGCCGTCGCCGGTCATCGCTTCGATGCGGCGCAGGTTCGAGCCGATCGAGCCTTCGCTGACGATCTTGACCGGCCCGATGAATCCGAGCGCGTGCACATGCGTGCCGCCGCAGAGTTCCGTCGACGGGCCGGCTTCCAGCACGCGCACGATGTCGCCGTACTTCTCACCGAAGAACGCGATCGCACCGATGCGTTCGGCTTCGGCCTTCGTCGTCTCGTAGTGGCGCACCGGCAAGTCGGCGATGATTTGCCCGTTGGCGAGCCGCTCGATTTCGGTGAGCTGATCGGCCGTGACCGGTTCGTGATGCGAGAAGTCGAAACGCAAACGGTCGGGGCCGACGTACGAACCAGCCTGTTGCACGTGCGTGCCGAGGACCTCGCGCAACGCCCAATGCAGGATGTGCGTTGCGGTGTGGTTGCGGCGGATGCGATCGCGGCGCACCCCGTCGATCGCCGCTTCGACTTCGTCGCCGACTGCGATCTCGCCGACCCGGACCTTGCCTTTGTGCACCGTCACGCCGGGCTTGCCGTACTGGGTGTCGAGCACGTCGATGATCGCACCGGCGGCCGAAGTGATCGTGCCGATGTCGCCGACCTGGCCGCCCGACTCCGCGTAGAACGGCGTGCGGTCGAGGATCACGTTGACGTCGTCGCCGTTCGCCGTCAGACCGATCACGTGCGCAACCGACGTGTACTCCTGGCGGCCGGTGAACTCGGTCGTCTCGTCGACGTCGATGTCGATCGCATCGCTCGCGGCTTTGACCTTCGCTCTGGTGTCGGCCTGGGCGCGCGCCCGCTGCTCGGCCATACGCGTCTCGAAACCGGCGAGATCGACGGCGTGCCCGCGCTCTTCGGCGATCTCACGCGTGAGGTCGATCGGGAAACCCAGCGTGTCGTGCAGGAAGAACGCGTCTTCGCCGCTGACGTCGCCGTCGGCAACGATCGAATCGAGCATCTCGACGCCGCGCTGCAGGGTGTCGCGAAACGCTCGCTCTTCCCGCTCGACTTGCGCGTGCACGAGGTCGCGCGCATTGACGATCTCCGGATAGGCCGCGCCCATCAACTCCACGACGTGGTCGACGAGCATCGGCATCACGACGTCGCGCGCGCCGAGCAAATACGCGTGGCGTACCGCGCGCCGGATGATGCGCCGCAAGACGTAGCCGCGCTCTTGGTTCGTCGGCCGCACACCGTCGGCGATCATGAACGTCATCGCACGCGCGTGCTCGGCAATGATGCGCAGTGACACATCGGTTGGGTTGTTTTCCGCGCCACCGGTGTAGGTCGCGCCCGTCGCGTCTTCCGCAGCCGAAATCAGCGGACGGAACACGTCGATGTCCCAGACCGACGGCTTGTCTTGCAACAACGCGAGGATGCGTTCCAGCCCGGCCCCCGTGTCGACACACGGCGCCGGCAACGGCGACTTGGTACCGTCGTCGTGCTGGTCGAACTGCATGAACACGAGGTTCCAGAACTCGACGTAACGATCTTCGTCGGCCTCCGGCCCGCCGCCCGCACCGAGCTCGGGCGTGAGGTCGTAGAACATTTCGGAGTTGTAACCACACGGGCCGGTGTCGGCCATCTTCCAGAGATTCGTCTCGTCGCCGAGCCGTTGTATGCGTTCCTCGGGCAGCGGGGTCGTGTCGCGCCAGATCTGCGCGGCTTCGTCGTCGGTGTGATGGACCGTGACCCAGATCCGGTCGGGGTCGAGTCCGAGCACGCCGACTGCGAACTCCCACGCCCACGGAATGGCTTCTTCTTTGAAGTAGTCGCCGAAGCTGAAGTTGCCGAGCATCTCGAAGAACGAGAAGTGGCGATTCGTGCGGCCGATGTCGTCGAGGTCGTTGTGCTTGCCGCCGGCGCGGACGCACTTCTGGATCGAGGTCGCCCGCTTGTAGGGCGGCGTCTCCTCGCCGGTGAAAAACGACTTGAACGGCACCATGCCGGCCACCGTGAACAAGACCGTTTTGTCGACCGGGATCAGGTTCGCCGACGGCACATGCACGTGGTCGCGGTCGACGAAGAATTCGACGAAGGCGCGTCTCAGCTCGTCGGCAGTCTTCGGTCGGCCCGGCATCACGCCAGATTACTTCCCGGTGTTGACCGCTCTGGGTCCTTTGAGCTCGGCCTCACGAGCACGCATCGCGGCGCGACCTTCGTCGACGGCGGCTCGCATGTTTCCGCCCCAACGGTCGCGCACCTCGCTGGGCACATAGCGCTCGACCGCACGACGCATGCGCCGCGTGACGGCAAAGGAGGAAGCCCAGCCGAGAGCAAACCCGAGAATGAGCCAGGTGAATCTGCGGAAAAGCTTGAACATTTGCTGTGTCCCCCGCGCTCTTAGGAGGCTCGGCGCCGACGCCGGGCGCGGCCGCGTTGCGGTTGAGGTTCGCCGGCTCGCAATCGCTGGGCCGCGCGCGACACGCCGGTACCGAGCGCCATCGCTTTGACGACCGGCGTGGCGATCGCGCGCTTCGCTTCGTCGAGGCGTTCGGCCGAAGACACAAGCCGTTCGACCCGATCGATCTCGCGCGCGGCGTCGTTCACCGCGTCGCTCGTCTCGTCGAGCAGCGCGAGCGATTCCTCGCGCATGATGTCGGCGGTCGCGCGGAGGTCGCGCAACACGCGCACCAACATCACGAGCACGACGGCGAGCACCGCGACGAGAATCGTGACGACAGTTGCGGCAACAACGGCCAGCACGTCACTCGTCGACATCAGGCGATTCTCCTCGTTCTCCGCGGCGCTGTCGCAGTTGCTCGTACATCCCGGGCTCGGCGCCGTGCCGGCCCGGTCGGTAGAACCGAACGCCTGCGACCTCGGCCGGCAAATGCTCTTGCGCGGCCCAGCCCGCCGGTTCGTCGTGAGGATATACGTAGCCCTCGCCGTGCCCCAGTTTCTGCGCGCCGCGGTAGTGCGCATCTCGCAGATGCATCGGCACCGGGCCGAGCCGGCGGTTGCGGACGGCCTCCGTCGCGCGACCGAGACTCGAAATGACGGTGTTGCTCTTCGGCGCCAGGCACAGGTAGAGCACCGCGTGCGCGAGGTTGATTGCGGCTTCGGGGAGTCCGACGTATTCGACCGCGCGTGCGGCCGCGTCGGCGACGAGCAACGCGTTCGGATCGGCGAGGCCAACATCTTCACTCGCGAGAATCGTGAGGCGGCGGGCGACGAAGCGCGCGTCCTCACCGGCTTCGAGCATGCGCGCCAGCCAGTACAACCCGGCGTCAGGATCAGAACCGCGAATCGACTTGATGAACGCCGAGATGATGTCGTAGTGCTCGTCGTCGCCGTACTTGACGCTGCGCATCGCGATCGCGGCTTCCGCATCGTCGAGTGCGATCGTCGTGCGTTCCGACTCGACCGTGAGTGCGTGCGCGACTTCGAGCACCGTAAGGAGATGGCGGGCATCACCCTCGCTGCGTTGCACGAGATGCACGAGCGCGTCGTCGTCAATGTTCGTCGGCTCGCGGCCGAGCCCTTTGTCGCGGTCTTCGAGGGCGCGGCGCGCAAGTTGTTCCAGCGCGGCGTCGTCGAGCGGTTCAAGCCGGAAGAGGGTGGACCGGCTGAGCAGCGGGCCGGTCAGCGAGAAGAACGGATTCTCGGTCGTCGCGCCGACGAGCACGAGCAGACCCTCTTCGACAAACGGCAGCAAGACATCTTGTTGGGCGCGACTGAAACGATGGACCTCGTCGAGGAAGAGGATCGTGCCCTGCCCGCGTTCACCGAGCCGGGCGCGAGCACGTTCGGCGCTCTCGCGGACGTCTTTCACTCCCGCGCTGACCGCGCTCAGGGTGTCGAACGCCTTCTCGGTCACACCCGCGATGAGGCGAGCGATCGTCGTCTTGCCGGTGCCGGGCGGACCCCAGAGCACGAGCGACGACAACCGGTCCGACTCGATGAGCACGCGCAGCGGCTTGCCCTTGCCGAGCAGATGCTGCTGGCCGACGACGTCGTCGAGCGACTGCGGACGCAGGCGCGCCGCAAGCGGCGCCTTCTGCGCGAGCCGGTCCTCGACCGCCGCGGCAAACAGATCCGGCCCCTTCGCCATCGCCTGCCAGAGTAGAGCGACCGAAACTCTCCCATCTGATGGCGCAGTTTTTCCCGCTATGCGGAACTTTCGGTTCCAACCTGGCGCTGTCGCAGGACCGCGATCGTCTGTTCGACAATCATGCGATCCGAACTCGAGTCGGTGAAGACGAGCGGCAGCCAACCGTCTGCGACAAGCGCGGTTAGTCGCTCGTTGTCGTATGCGACGGCGCTCGAGCCACTGTGCCACGGAAGCCCGTACCACTCGCCGAACACCTTGAGCGCCGGCCACGCATAGTCCAGGACGTAGGTACGGTTGTCCACGCGCACTCGATACTGCTGTACGGGAAGGGGCAAGCGGGCTCTTCGATATAGCTCGAGCAGTCGGCGTTCCGATCCGCTTCCGCCAGGGTCGTAGGCGTAGCCGCGATCTCGGAGCAACGAACGAACCACGGACATGCGGCGCCCGGGGCCGGAGTCGAGTTCCTCGGCGCAGAGCGCGAGCCGCGGCAGAGACGCGACGCGTCGACGCAATCCGTCATCGAGCACACGAGAAAGCTGGAACGTGCTCAACGCCGATGTGCAATCGCACAAGGTCCGCTCGAAAGAAGTACACGGCACTCCTCCAATGAGAATTTCGTCTTCCTCGAAGAGCGTCGACCGGTGCACCTTTACGCCGCGCACTTTGGCTCGATGCGGACGCGGGACCGTGACTTCGTAGTAATCGTCTACTCGGTAGACGAAGTTCCAGAGGCGTGCGCCGGACGAGTGCGATGCTCGGGCGTCGCCAATCGAAAGGATCGCCGCGAGCAATCCTCGTTCCCACGAACGCGGCGCACCGACGACTCCGAAGACACCAGTTCGTTCCCGTCGCAGTATGCCGCTCTCAACCAATCGGTAGAGACGCGACTTCGAAACACCTCCCTCGCATAGTTGCGTACCGGTCACCAAGCCAAGCTGCGAGGCGACGATCGACTCCATGTCACGCGGAATTGATTCCATGCCGCGGCACACTACGAGTCAGGTGTGACAAGTGGGGTTGGAACGCTTTTTCCCGCTATGCGGGAAAATCTGCGCCATGTGATGGGTCACATTTTGTCGATGGCGCGGAGGCCGAGGTCGCGGAGTTGCTTGGGGTCGATTGGGAGGGGCGCGTTCGTCATCGGGTCGCCACCGGACTGCGTCTTCGGGTAAGCGATGATCTCGCGGATGTTCTCCTCACCCGCGAGGATCGCGGCGAGGCGATCGATACCGACCGCGAAACCGGCGTGCGGCGGCGCGCCGAAACGGAAGGCGTCGAGCAAGAACCCGAACCGCGCTTGCGCTTCCTCGGGATCGATACCGAGCAACGAGAACACGCGCTGCTGAATGTCGGGCCGATGGATACGGACCGAGCCCGAGCCGAGTTCCCAACCGTTCAACACCAAGTCGTACGACTGCGAGCGCACCGAAAGCGGATCGCTTTCCAGCCGCGGCAAATCGTCGGGGTGCGGCATCGTGAACGGGTGGTGCGCGGGCGAAGGCCGGCCGTCTTCACCGAGTTCCGGCTCGAACAGCGGGAAGTCGACAACCCACAAGAACCGCAGCCCTTCCGACAGCGGCGGGCGCCCCAGGTCGAGACGCAGCTGCCCGAGCACGGTTCGCACCATCTGCAGGCCGCCGGCGACGAGCAGCAACACGTCGCCCGGCGAGGCGCCCAGCGTGTCGACGACACCGAGCTGTTCGGTCTCCGACAAGAACTTTGCGACCGGCGAATCAAGCACGCCGCCGTCGCGCACGCGCATCCAGACCAAGCCGGCCGCGCCCAGCGACTTGGCGCGCTCGGTCAACGCGTCGAGGCGCGACCGCGCGAACTCGCCCCCACCCGGGACACAAATTCCTTTCACGGCCTCCGCGCCGGCAAACGCGCGGAACTCCGTCGCGCCGAACACTTCGCCGAGGTCGGCCAACTCCATGCCGAAACGAATGTCGGGCTTGTCGGAGCCGTAACGGTCCATTCCTTCTTGCCAGGTCATGCGCGGGATCGTGGCCTTGGCTTCCCCGGGCCGCACCGCTTCGGCCGCGGCCAGCACCGCGGCCGACGTTGCGTCGAGCACGTCTTCTTGGTCGGCGAAACTCATTTCGAGGTCGAGCTGCATGAACTCGAACTGCCGATCGGCGCGCAGGTCTTCGTCGCGCAGGCAACGCGCGATCTGGTAGTAGCGGTCGGTACCGCCGACCATCAACAACTGTTTCAGCAACTGCGGACTTTGCGGCAGCGCGTAGAACGACCCGGGACGCAGCCGCGACGGCACGACGAAGTCGCGCGCGCCTTCAGGCGTCGACGCGATGAGCATCGGCGTCTCGACTTCGACGAAACCTTGCTCCTGCATTGCGCCGCGCATGGCGTGGTTCACCGCCGCGCGCAAACGCAGGTTGCGTTGCATCGGCGCGCGCCGCAGGTCGAGATAGCGATACTTCAACCGCAGGTTCTCGTCGATGTCGACGCGGTCGTCGAGCGGGAACGGCGGCGGCTCCGCTTCGTTCAGCACCTCGATCTCGCTCGTGATGATCTCGACCGCGCCGGTCGCAAGGTCGGGATTCACGCTCTCCGGCGGCCGGGCCGCGACCGTGCCGACCACGCGCAGCACCCATTCGTTGCGGACCCGGTGCGCGATCTCGAGCCCGGGCGCGCCGGGGTCGACGACCGCCTGCACAACGCCCGCCACGTCGCGGATGTCGAGGAAAACCTTGCCCCCGTGGTCGCGGCGATTGGCAACCCATCCGCAGACGATCACCGATTCACCGATGTCGCGCTCGCCGACGTCACCGGCGCGGTGGGTTCGCATCATGACCGGCCAATCTATCGAGCGACTGACCTCGATCAGCGATTGATTACGGCGACGACGTCGGTTTCAGCTCGGTATACGAAATGCGGCCCCACGCCGATTGCGTCGGGGAAAGGAAGTACGGCGGGCTCAAATACTTGAGCCGCGTGTCGTAGTTGTAGTTCTTGGCATAGCCGGTCTGGGGCGAGACGGGGGTGCAGGAGTTACAGAACGTGCCGACGGGTCCGCGGTACTCCTGGGTGATGACACCGTTGACCGTAAGTGTCCCGAGCAGTGCGCCCTGATTCCAGTTCTGCACGTAGAACGAGTGGTTCAACGACAAGATGGCCGCGTCGACCGTCACATTCGTCATCGTGCCGGTCGCGTTGTTCCCGTTGCTGTCGACCGGGTGATAGACGGCCACGTTGTTGTCGGCGACCAAGCCCAGCACGTCGCTGCCGCCCGGCGGCGCAGTGTTGTACACGGTGTTACCGACGATCGTGATGTTGTCTTGCGATGCGATCGTCATCTGGCCCTTCAGCGTGCCGCTCAGGTTCACGTCGCCGTTGCACGCGGTCCCCGAACAGTTGGAATGGTTGGGATCGCTCGTCGATGTGGGGACGTTCTGCACGTAGGCGACGCCGTTCGCTGGAAGTGACAAATTGTTGCCGGGGCCGCACCCCGTATTCGTCGACTTCGTCGCCGGACTGCTGACGTCCATCTGGCCAACGCCGCTCGAGACATGCAGCGTGATCGTGGTCGGGCCGGTGTAGAGACAACCCGTTCCGCCGAGTGTGCCGTCGGCCTGATTCCGGATTGACGTGTTCGCAGGTGGAAAGGCAAGCAGCGAGCCACTCGCGGGGTCACCGGAACGACTGAGCACGGGATTGTTCGTGCAATTCGAAGGGTTGAGCAAGACGCCCGGCCCCCCGAACTGCGTGCTGTGGGTGACGTTGTTTGCGGTCGACGAGTTGTAATACGTGTCGAGCGCGCCGTTGATCGTCGGATTGCCGCACGTGTACAAGCCATCGTTCGAGTGCACCGGGCCGTTGAGAACCGCCGTCGACGTCCACTGCACGATGCTGCAGTTCTGGCTCGGATCGGGCCCGTAGTTGTTCCGCGTCACCGTGTTCCACTCCCACGCGTGGAACTTGCAGTTCGACGCGGGCGCGCCCGACAACACCGGATCGGTGATCTCGTAGTCGGTGAGCCAGAGGTAGTCGAGGAAGCCTTGTCGGCGCAGTCCGACGCGTACTGTCCGCACAGGTGACGTCGACGTACACGCACCACTCACTGCGACACAGCCCGAGGACGTGACGTAGACAAGGCCGGTCGACGCGGTCTGTGAGCTGTTGACGTTGTAGCGGAAGTATTCGTTGTTGTTGTTCGGTCCGGGCACCGCGACCCAGGCATTGAACGCCTGGTTGCCGTCCGTAGGAAGGTTCGACGAGTTGTACGTCCAGTAGTTCTGATTCTGCGCCAGGTGGTTGAGATAGTCGTCGACGCCCGCTTCCGCCGCGGACAGTGCCGATTCGTGATCTTGGTCGTGGCGCGCGAGCGGCAACTGCTGGACGGCTTGCGAGTAGATCGCGAGCGGAATCAGTGTCATGAGCATCACGACGCAAATCGCGATGATCATCGCCAGCCCGGCTTCGTCGGGTCGGCCGTTGCGGCCGCGCAGGCGTCGCAGAAAGAACTGAATCATGGCGTCACGTATTCGGGTTGTAGTCGACGTTGCGAGCGTGGATGACGGTGTTGATGACCACCACCGGCGCGCCAGGGCGAACTCGCACGCGCAGGTTGATGCCGACCGCGTCGATGCTGCGTAGGCCCGCGAGGGTGGTGAGATTCGCAGGATTGATGACGTTGAAATTCGAGTCGTAGTACGTGAACACGACGGGTGCCGTCGAATCGAGGTAACGACCGTCGATGCGCGTCACCGTTGGGTTCTGCGTGTAGGTGTAGTTCCCGGGCGATCCGCCCGGGTCGGGTGCCGTCGAGTCCTCGTGGAAGACGCTCACATTGCCGGACGCGGCGGATACGTACGCGTGCAGCTTCGTCGGACCGTTGGGATCGGACAGGCTGGCGTAGAACGTGACGTCATTCGTGGTCGCCGACGCGAACGCGGCTTGCGTGCTCGACGGTGCGACCGCGGTGCGGAGGTCTTTGGTAATGCGGTCCGAGATCGTCTGAGCCTCGCCCTCGGCGGTGAAGCGATCGGTCGTCAGCAGCGCTTGATGCTGCATTTCGATCAACGTGCCAAAGGCGCCCGCAGTGACCAACGACAGCAGTGCGGTCGCAACCATCATTTCCATGAGCGTGAACCCGCGCTCGTCGCGGCGGGGTCGGCGTACGAGCGCGCGTAGCAACCCCATCAGTTCACCGTCACGTTCAAGGCGCCCGAGACTGCCGAGACGGCGTTCCCATTGGCATCAACGGTGTAGACCGCATCGGGTTTCACCCACACGTTCGTGCTGGCCGACTTGGTGCCCGAGCGAGTGGTGATCGTCCAGTGGCCCAGCGGAACCGCGGTTGTGCTCGTTCCCGCCGCGTTCGTGTTGACGAGCCCGAGCGTCGGCCCGGTGGCGTTGGCCGTACCACTCGTGCACACCGACACGTACGGCTTCGCATAGCCCGTTGTCGCGGTCATCGTCGACGTCGCACCATTTTGCAGCGTGCCACTCGAGTTCTTCACGAGCAGCTGCAACGTGTAGAGCGGAACCGTCGTCGTCGCGCTTGCCGCCGGTGGGACATCGAGCGGCGTCGGGTTAAGGGTGGGATAGAACAAGTTGCCCCGGCCGTCTTTGCCAATTGGGTTGCTGTCAGTGCAACTTCCCGCGAATACCGTGTAGCCGGCCGCATACGGGAACAGCGGCGTGAGTGACGTCGAGTTCGCCGGGAACGAGAACTGCCCGTAGGGCTGGAGGCCGGTATCCGCCACGGAATACGTCAGGCCGGAAGCTGCGGTTGCGGTCGAGTTGGTATACCCGGTGACATTGATCGTCGCCGCCGAGTCATAGTTGAACTGCAGCGACGCGGTTTGTCCCACCGACACCGACGTGCTCTGCGCGGGTGCAACGACCTCTTGGTCGCCGACGCCAGTACCTTCGATGATGGTCACCGTGTATGTGCCCGGCGTCAAGGCATAGAAGAACGCACAACCTTCGGCCGTGGTTTGCTGCGTTTGCGTCGTGCTACCCGTGACTTGCACGTTGATGTTCTGAGACGTCTGACCACTCGCGTTGAACACCTTGACCGCGATCGAACCGCTGGCCGCCGAATAGGCGCCGACCGGCGGCGCCAGCGTCGTGGTCTGCTGCACCGGCTTCGTTCCCGCCATGCCGATCCACGTCACGGTTTCAGTGACCTGCATGATGTCGCCCGAACCGCTTCCGGGGCTGTCGCACGAACTCTGCGCCGACCGTTGCGACACGAACTGGACGTCTTGTGTGACGACGTACTGTGAGCCGTTCACGTTTTGATTGAAGAGTGTTTGGCCTTGGGGAATCGTGGGCCATTTCGTCGGGTCAGCGGCGGTGCCGCGCAGCTCCTCGAGTTGCTGCGTTGCCAGCTGCGCGGCGACAACGCGGGCACGCGTGTTGCCCGAGACGATGATGCCGTTCTCGAAAAGCAATGCCGATCCCACCAACGCGATGATGAGGATCGTCAACGCGACGAGGACTTCAACGACAGTGAAGCCGGCATCGGCGGGCCGAGAACTGCTCGTCTCCACGCCGAAGACCCCCTCACGTCATGCCACGGCGCCCCAGCCGAGTGCGCCTTCCCGATGAGTTTCGGAACATCGGTCACATCCCTTGAGCAAGGCTCAAGGAATCAGGTACGGAAACGGGCCGTCAGTTGTGACTGCCGGGCAAGACGCGCGCCGCGTCGTACACAGAGTCGACCCGCTTGACGGCCGCGAGAATCGAGTCGAGGTGGCTCGGATCGGCGAGCTCGAACTCGAACCGCAGACGGGCGATCCGGTCGGCTTGTGTTTGTGATGTACACGACAGGATGTTCACGTGATGCTCGGAGAGCACTTCGGCAACGTCGCGCAGCAGCTTCGACCGGTCGAGAGCTTCGAGTTCTACCGCGACCGTGTAGTTGCCGGGCGCGTCGTTGTCCCATTCGACTTCGATCACGCGGTCGGCCTGGTCGCGCAAGCTCACGGCGTTGGCGCAGTCGGTGCGGTGGACGGAAACACCGCGGCCGCGCGTGACGAAGCCCATGATTTCGTCGCCCGGGACTGGCGTGCAGCAGCGCGACAGGCGGACCATCACGTCGTCGAGGCCTTCGACGTGCACCCCGGCGCCGACGTTGCGGCGGCTCCGGGCACGGGGTGGACGGGCAACCGTCGTGGGCAGTTGTTCTTCGCCGCCGCGCAGCTCCCGTTGGATGCGCTGGACGACGGCCTTCCCGGAAACGTGGCCTTCACCGATGCCCGCGTAAAGCGCGTCGAGGTCGGCGTAGTTCAGCTGCTCGGCCACGCTCGTCAACACCGGTGAGCCCGACAGCTTCTGTACCGGCAACGCTTCGCGCCGCATCGCCTTGATCAGTTCGTCGCGACCGGCGTCGATCGCGTCGACCCGCCGCTCACGCGAGAACCATTGCCGGATCTTCGAACGGGCGCGCGGCGTTTGCACGAACTGGAGCCAGTCACGGCTCGGGCCGGCGCCCTCGACCTTGCTCGTGAAGATCTCGCACGTGTCACCCGACTGGAGCGCAGCGTCGAGCGGGATCAAACGGCCGTTCACGCGCGCGCCGATACACCGGTGCCCGACGTCGGTGTGAATCGCGTACGCAAAGTCGACCGGCGTCGCACCGGTGGGAAGGGTGATGACCTTGCCCTTGGGCGTGAAGACAAAGACCTCGTCTTGCTCGAGGTCGATCTTCAAGCTCTGCATGAAGTCGGCGGGGTCGGTCGTCTCCTGTTGCCAGTCGACGATCCGCTGCAACCAGACGAGATCCTCGGTGGGGTTGGCGTGTTCCTTGTAACCCCAGTGGGCGGCGACGCCGAACTCCGCGCGCCGGTGCATCTCCAACGTGCGTATCTGGAACTCGACCGCGCGCCCTTGCGGACCCACCACCGTCGTGTGCAACGACTGGTAGAGGTTGAACTTCGGCATCGCGATGTAGTCCTTGAACCGGCCTTGGACCGGGCGCCACAACGCGTGGATCGAACCGAGCGCGCCGTAACAGTCCTTCACCGAGTCGACGATCACGCGCACGCCGACGAGGTCGTTGATCTCGGCGAACTCCTTGCCGCGCACGACCATCTTCTCGTAGATCGACCAGTAGTGCTTCGGCCGGCCCGTAACTTCAGCCGTGATGTGCAGCTGATCGAGGCGAGAACGCACGTTGTCGATCACGTCGTCGAGATACGCCTCGCGCTCCCCTGCGTGTTGCTGCACCATCGCTTCGATTTCGGCGTAGCGCTTGGGGTGCAGCACCGCGAATGCAAGGTCTTCGAGCTGCCATTTGACGTCTTGGATGCCGAGGCGGTGCGCGAGCGGCGCGTAGATGTCGAGTGTCTCTTGCGCGATGCGCTTTTGCTTGGCTTCCGGCAAGGACGCGATCGTTCGCATGTTGTGCAGGCGATCGGCGAGCTTGATGAGCAGGACGCGAACGTCCTTCGCCATCGCGACGAGCATCTTGCGCATCGTCGCGGCCTGCTGCGCCT
This sequence comes from uncultured Actinomycetes bacterium, assembly GCA_963841195.1. Taxonomy (GTDB): domain Bacteria; phylum Actinomycetota; class Acidimicrobiia; order IMCC26256; family PALSA-610; genus CAWJBX01. The sequence goes on from CAWJBX010000018.1 coordinate 25,534, forward strand.
CCTTGGAGTCGAACTGCAGGCGATCGAGTTTGGTGACACCGTCGACGATGGCCGCAACGTCGGCACCGAACTGGGTCTCGAGATCCGCGAGCGTCACCGACGTGTCTTCGACCGCGTCGTGGAGCAACGCGGCCGCGAGCGTGACTTCGTCGAGGCCCAGGTCGGAGAGAATCATCGCGACACCAAGCGGGTGCGCGATGTACGGATCGCCCGAGCGCCGCACTTGATCGCGGTGTGCGTCGCGTGCGACTTCGTACGCGCGCTCGACGAGCGTCGCGTCGGCCTTCGGGTTGTGCTCGTGCATCGAAGCGACGAGCGGCGCGACGGCACTGTCGACCGAGCCTCGATCCGGACGGCGCGACCGGGTTCGGGCCCGCGTACGCGTCCGGGGCGCAGCCGTGTCAGTCATACGCCGCCACGGCTTCGATGCGATAACCGTTCAGCTTCTCGCGGCCGTGCAGGAACCCGAGTTCGAGCACGAACGAGAAACCCGCGACTTCACCGCCCAGTCGTTCGACCAGCGTGGCGCTCGCGGCGGCGGTGCCGCCGGTCGCGATCACGTCGTCGACGATCAGCACCCGCTCACCCGGCTCGACCGCGTCGCGGTGCACTTCCAAGAGGTTGGTGCCGTACTCGAGCTCGTACTCTTCCCGCTCGATTTCCCACGGCAGCTTTCCCGGCTTGCGCACGGGTACGAAGCCCGCTGCGTGCCGGTAGGCCACGGGCGCCGCGAACACGAATCCGCGCGCCTCGATACCGATCACCTTGTCGATCCGCTCGCCCGCGTACGGGGCGGCCACTGCGTCGACCGTCGCCGCGAAAGCATCGGGCGCGGCGAGCAACGGCGTGATGTCCTTGAAGCTGACGCCGGCCTGCGGCCAGTCGGGAATCTCGCGGACGTGCTCTTTCAACCACTGGGGATCCACTACACCCAGGGTATCGGCTGGGTGCGCCACGACCGTTCTTGTCGAGTTGGCGCGCTAGTGGCGTTTCCGACCGCGCTGTTGGCGGGCGCGCGGCTGGATCGGCGCCCGGGTAACGGCCGGAGGACCGGCGACGCCGATCGGGCGCGTGTCGAGACCGTTGTCGGGGACCGACGAATCGTCGGGCGCGACGACCGGCACACCGACCGACGCCGATGCCGCCGCCAGTTCGGTCCGCTTCCGCCGCTCGGCCAGCGCCTTGTACTGCGGCTCCTTCTCCTTCCACCACGCCAAGAGCGGCGCCGCGACGAAGATCGAGGAGTACGAACCGGTGAACAGACCGGCCGCGAGGGCGAGCGCGAAGTCTTGCAGCGCGGTCGCGCCGAGAATCAGTGAACCGACGATCAACAACGACAAGACCGGCACGATGGCGACGAACGACGTCGACAGCGAACGCATCAGCACCGCGTTCAACGACTTGTTGACCATCTCGCCGTACGTCATGCGGCCGGTGGCGGTCAGCGAACGTTGATACTCCGAGATCTTGTCGAACACCACGACGGTGTCATAGAGAGAGAATCCCAGAATTGTTAAAAAGGCCGTGACCGTCGCCGGTGACACCGTGAACCGGAACAGTGCGTACACACCGATCGTGAAGATGATGTCGTGGATCACCGCGACGATCGCGGTGATGGCCATCTTGAACTCGAACCGGATCGTCAGATACAGCGCGAGGATGAAGAACACGATGATCATGCCCTTGAGGGCATTGCGACTGACGTCGTGTCCCCACGTGGGGCCAACCGTGTTGATGTTGACTTCCGTGACCGGAACGCCCGCATATTTCGCGAGCGCGGCCGCGACTCTTTGCACCGGACTTGGAGGGATGGCCGGCGTCGACACCGTTACCGTCTGACCGTTGACGGTCACCGTGGGATTGGTGATCGGTGTCGTTTTCAGCGCCGCTTCGACGCCCTCTTTGGTCGGCTTGAACGTGTCGGGCGCGGTGAGCGTCCAGGTTCCACCCGCGCCTTGGCTCTGGAACTGCACGCCGGCCGCAGTGGTGTGCGCATACGCGGCAAGCGCGTTCTGGATCGTCTCCGTCGGGTCTTGCAACACGCGCGCTTCAACGCGCGCAGTCGAATCGCCTTGCGCGTCCTTCAACACGCTGACGGTCGCGTCGTTGAAGCCGAGCGGCTTCAAGACGTCGCGGATCTCGGTCACCTTGGCGCCGCGGCCATTGGCCATCTTCACTTGCCACTCGGTACCGCCCTTGAACTCGATACCGAAGGTCAAGCCGCGGGTGAGCACCAACAAGATGCTGATGACCATGAACGAACCGGAGAGGATCGCCCACCGCCGCGAGTGCTTGATGAACTGGAAGTTCGTGCGCTCGTGGTAGAGGTCGGAGAACTTGTGACGCCGGGTAACGCCCGGAATGTCTTCCTGCTCGACCGGCGGCGGCGTGCTCGTGGTCGTCACGCGCGCACTCCCGGAACGTCGAGCCCGGCCGCGATGCCGACACCGGGCAACTGCACCAGTTTCGGATTGCGCGCCAAGATCGAGACGGCCGGATACATGAAGAAGTACGCGAGGATCAGGTCGAGGAACGTCGACAACGCGAGGAAGTACGCGAAGCCGCGCACCGAACCCGTCGCGAAGAAGTAGAGCACCAAGGCCACGATGATCGACACGAGGTCGGCGGCGATGATCGTGCGGAACGCGCGCCGGAAACCGGAATCGAGCGACGAGCGCACGGTCTTCCCGGTACGCACCTCGTCTTTGAGTCTCTCGAAGTACACGACATATGAGTCGACCGTGACACCGACGGACACGATGATGCCGGTGACGCCGGCAAGGGTCAGCGTGAGCCCTCTATGCGTCGATAGCCACGTGATCAGCGTGAAGAAGGTCATACCGGTTAACCCGATACCGACCCACACGACGAGACCGAGCAAACGGTAGAAGAGGATCATGTAGAGCGCGACGAGGAGCAGGCCGATGATGCCCGCAACGAGACCGGCGTGGAGCTGGTCGCGGCCGAGTGTTGGCGAAACCGTTTCGACGGTCTGCTGGTGCGAGTCGAACTGGATCGGCAACGAGCCGTACCGCAGCGCCAGCGCGAGTTGGTGCGCGTCGTGGTCGCTGAAGTTTCCGGTGATCTGGACGTCCTGGCCGGTGATGCCTTGGTTGATCGTCGGTGCCGACACGACTTCTTGGTCGAGCGTGATCGCGACGTTCTTGCCGACGTACGGCTGCGCGACCTTCGTGACGAAGTCGTTGTTCTTGAAGTGCACTTGCACGATCCACGAAGCGGTGCTCGGGTCGACGGACACGTTGGCAGTACCGACGTCCTTACCGGTCATCAGCGTGGGACCGAGCACGTAACAGATCGTCGGCGTCTGACCGGGTTTCGCAGGCCGCTCCGGCAAGATCACTTCTTGCGCGGATGCCGTGTTCTGTTCGGGCGGCGTCACGAGCGCGCCGTCTTCACACGACGTGGGTCCGGTCGGCGCGGGCGCGGTGGTCGGCGTGGTCTTTCCGGCAGCAGTCGTGGGCGACGACGGAACCGTCGTCGCGTCGCCGGCCGCGGGCCGATGCACCGCGGTTTCCACCGCGTCGGTTGGTGCCGGTCCCTGACCCAACGACTTCTTCGTTGTGCTCGGTGCCGGGACCGTCGTGGTTGTCGATGACGCGCCTGTTGATGCCGACGAACTGATACACGACGCGGCCGCCTTCGCCGGGACCGTCGTGGTGGTCGTCGAGCCGGCCGCGGGTGGACCGGTGGTGGTCGGGCCGGTTGTCGTGCTGTCGCCGGCCGCGGGCCGATGCACCGCGGTTTCGACCGCGTTGGTCGGCGGCGGGCCCAGGCCCAACGACTTCTTCGTCGTGCTCGGCGCGGGCGCGGTCGTCGCGCTCTTCGGTGACGTCGTGGTCGAACCGTTCACCTTGCTCGCGGGCGCGGTCGTCGGCGACGTCGCCGCGGGGGTGCTCGAATACGGCAGTGTGCCGAGCACTTCGCGGAATCGCAGTTCCGCCGTCTCGCCCACGAGGCAGAGCGCGTCCTGCGGGTTCTTCAGGCCCGGCAGGTCGACGACGATCGTGCCGCCCTGCTGGCTCACATCGGGTTCCGCGACGCCCAGCGCGTCGATGCGATTACGGATGATCTCCGTCGCGGTCGAGAGCGTCGAAAGGTCGGAGCCCTGGACCGGGAACAGCGTGATCGAAATGCCGCCCTGCAAGTCGAGACCGAGCTGCGGACGGTTGTCGCCGGCCAACGTGTAGGCGAAGGTGCCGACGATGATGCCGATCGTCAGGACCAAGAAGATGACGTGACGGCGCATCGGTCAGTCAGCCTCGGCTTCGGCTTCGATCTTCTGACCGATCGCTCCGCGTGCGACGCGAATAACGGTGCCCGGCGCGATCTCGAGTTCGAGGTCGTCGTCGTCGCGAATGCTCTTGATCCGCCCGTAGATTCCGCTCGTGGTCATGACTTCGTCGTTCTCGTGAAGCGAAGATTGCAGTGCCCGCACACCGGCCCACTGACGTTGCCGTGGCCGCCAAAGCAGGAAATAGAACGCCGCCGCCGGGAGCGCGATCAGCCAAACGACTGCGAACACACCCACGGTCAGTGCCTACTGCCTTCTTCGTCTTCGTGCTGCGGAAACAGCGCGCAAACCTACCATCGGACGATCGCGCCGACGGATCAGCCCCCCGCCCCTCCCGGAACGTCGAACTTCCGGCCGCGGTCGGCCGCGATGGCGTCGGCGAGCCGTCCGAGCCGCTCTCCACGCGCCATCCGCACCTGACCGCGGTACGCGGCACGAGGCAGTTCGGCCCACCGCTTCGCTTCGGCCACTGCGGCGTCGGCCAGCGCTTCCGGAGGCACGACGTCGTCGAGGAAGCCGGCCGCGGCGGCGCCGTCGGGATCGTAGATGCGCGCGCCCACCGTGGCGGCTTGGAAATGCCGGCGGGACAGGCGTTCCTCCGACAACTCAACCGCCCATCGCGGCAACACCATGCCGAGCTGGGTCTCGATCAAGCCGATGCGAAACTCGCCGCGCGCGCCGAGCCGCGCGTCGGCACCGAGCAACAGCAACGCGCCGGCCGCAATCGCATGACCGGTACACGCCACGATCACCGGCATCTCTGATCCGTACATCCGCGCGATGAGTTCGCCGCCGTCGGTCACGAGCGTGCCCGCGGCTTCCGGCGTCGAACGCATCACCGCGAGATCAAAACCGCCTGAGAACATGCCCGGCGTCGCGGTGACGAGCAGCGCGCCGACGTCGGCGCCCGCGTCTTCCGCGCGCGTCAGCGCGTCGCCGAGGCCGTCGATGACATCGTGCGACAGCGCGTTGGCTTTGCCGTTGTCGATGGTGACGTGCGCGATCCCGTCGCGCACTTCGTAAGAGACGAGTTCCTCAGTCATGTCTCCTGGGTCGACTCCATGCTCCGCTCCCATCCGTTCGCTCCGCTGACGGGTTGTACTTCTCTCGGCGACTCGACGCTTCGCTTTCCCTGCGGTCGCTTCGCTGTCGTCTCCCGTCAGAAAAGGTTGGGCGAGTCAGCGGGCGGTTGCAAACCGAGGTGCGCGAAGCCCGCCGGCGTCGCAACCCGGCCGCGCGGCGTGCGCTCGAGCAGTCCGCGCTGCATAAGGAACGGCTCGTAGACGTCTTCCACGGTTTCGGGCGCTTCGCCGACCGAAACGGCCAGCGTGCCGAGGCCAACGGGACGCCCGGCAAAGGTCCGGCACAGTGTGTCGAGGACGGCCCGGTCGACCTTGTCGAGGCCGAGTTCGTCGACTTCGAACACCGAGAGCGCCGCCCGCGCCGTCTCCGCGCTCGCCCGGCCGTCGGCTCGTACTTCGGCGTAGTCGCGCACGCGCTTCAGCAAGCGGTTGGCGATTCGCGGGGTGCCGCGCGAACGCCGCGCGATCTCGTCGGCGCCCGCGTCCTCGATGTCGACGCCGAGAATGTGGGCGGAGCGGCGCAAAATCGCGGCGAGATCGTCGTCTTCGTAGTAGTCGAGCCGGGCGACGAATCCGAAACGATCGCGCAACGGCCCGGTGATCGAACCGGTACGCGTGGTCGCACCGACGAGCGTGAAGCGCGGCAGGTCGAGACGGATCGTGCGCGCGCTCGGACCTTTGCCGATGACGACGTCGAATCGGTAGTCCTCCATCGCGGGATACAGGCCTTCCTCGACGACGCGCGACAAGCGGTGTACTTCGTCGATGAACAACACGTCGCCGTCGTCGAGGTTCGTGAGGATCGCGGCGAGATCACCGACGCGTTCGAGCGCGGGACCACTCGTGGCAGTGAGACGCGCATCCATCTCCGTGGCAATGATGCCGGCGAGACTCGTCTTGCCGAGCCCGGGTGGGCCCGCGAGCAACACGTGGTCGACGGCTTGGCCGCGTTGCTTCGCCGCCGACAACATGATGTCGAGGTGTTCGCGCAACTTGGGCTGGCCGACGAAGTCGTCGAGGTGCCGCGGCCGCAGCGTCGTTTCTTCCGCGGACTCGACCGGATCGGCCGTCGGACTGAGCAGCTCTTCTCTCATGCGCGCCTCATGCTCTCCCCGCGAGGAGCCGGAGCGCGTCGCGCAACAGTTCTTCCACTGTTCCCTCGTCGGACAGCTGATTGAGGGTTTCTCGTACTTCTTCGGTCGAGTACCCGAGGTTCGTCAGCGCGTCGCGCACCTCGGCACGCGCGCTGGAACTGGGCGCGCCCGGGACGCCGCCGAGGTCGAGGTCGGGCACTTCGAGGCGGGCCTTCAACTCGACGAGTAACCGCTGCGCGGTGCGTTTGCCGACACCGGGCACGAGCATCAGCGAGTCGAGATCGTCGTCGGCGAGCGCCTTACGCAGCGCGGTCGGTGAATGCACCGAGAGGATCGCGAGCGCGAGCTTCGGTCCGACCCCAGTCGCACCGATCAACACCTCGAACGTGTCGCGTTCGTCGCGCGTCGGGAAGCCGTACAGGATCATGGCGTCGTCGCGCACGTGCAGGTGCGTGAACAAGAACGTCTGTGCGCCCGGCTCGAGCGACGGCACGGCCGAGATCGGGATGTTCACGCGGTAACCGACACCGCCGACCTCGACGACGACTTCGCCACTCGCGGTGCGTTCGATGACGGCGCCGCGCACACTGCCGATCACGCGCGCACCTGCTCGAACATGCGCGCCCGCCCGATGTGGCAGCACGCGAGCGCGAGCGCGTCGGCCGCGTCGGCCGGTTGCGGCACTTCGGCCAAGCGCAACAGACGAGTCACCATCGTTTGGACTGCGGTCTTGTCGGCGCGGCCGTCGCCCGTCACCGCGAGTTTCACTTCGTTCGGGCTGTACTGCACGACCGGAATACCGGCGCGCGCGGCGGCGACGAGTGCGAGCCCGCTCGCTTGCCCGACCGACATCGCCGTGCGGGCGTTGTTCTGGAACAACACCCGCTCGACCGAAAGGACCGACGGCCGGACCTGCGCGACGAGCGCGGTGAGTTCGTCGTCGAGTTCACGCAACCGGCTGGGCAGTTCGTCGCGCGGCGACGTGCGGATCACGCCGCACGCCAGGGCGACCATCGCGCCGCCGTTGCGCGCAACGACTCCGTACCCGCAGCGCGAAACGCCCGGGTCGATGCCCAACACTGGTCCGGAGGAATCGAACACCGGTTCGATCCTAGATGCCATTCGCCTACCGCCCCGGGATGATGCGTCGCTGAAGCCGCCTCAGCCAGGCTGAACGACGCATCGTTAGCGGCGGAGGATGCGCCAGAGGACGAAGAGCACGAGCGCCGCGATGCCGATCGGCACCAGGCGCTTCCCCACCGAATTCCCGGCCATCTCGAACAGGTCGACGGGCTCGGGTTCGGGCTGTTCGATGCGCCGCGGGCCCGACGGCTCCACGTGCGGACCCGACGGTGCGAGCGCGCTTTCCAACGCTTGTTCGTAGGGACCGCCCGCGTGTGACGTGTCGCCGCCACCCGCGGTCGTCAGCACGTCGCGTTCGAGGTTTTCGACGAACTGGCCCATCAGCTTCGACGACACGTCGGCCAGCACACCGCGTCCGAACTGCGCGACTTTGCCGGTAATCGAGAGATCGGTGACGACGTCGACTTTGGTGCCCGCGCCTTCCGGTTCCATCGTCACGACGATCGACGCCTTGGCGTTGCCTTGGCCGCGCGTGTCGTGGCCCGACGCGTCGATCACGATGCGGCGGTTCGTCTCGTCGACCTCTGCGAGCTTCGCGGTGCCCTTGTACTGCGCGGTGATCGGGCCGACTTTCACCTTGACGATGCCGCGATATTCGTCGCCGTCGATCTCTTGCAACTGCGCGCCCGGGAGGCACGGTGCGAGCCCTTCGATATCGAGCAACACTTTCCACGTGTCGTCGATGCCGGTGCTCACTCGGAAGCTGTCTGCGATCTCCATCGTTGCTCCAAGGCTGCAAGGTCGTCAGGGGTGTCGATATCGGTCGGTTCCCCGGTGTCGTCGCACGGTACCTCGCGCGCGCCGAAACGCCGGATGAGGACCCGCGCGCCCTCGTCGCCGCTGAGCGCCATGGCCTCGGGCCAGAGGGCGCGGGCAATCATCACCGGATTGCCGCGTACGCCGCCGTACGTGGCAACGGCAAGCGGTGTGGCGTCGTCGCGCGCGGTCGCGAGGCGCCGGTACGCCTCCGCCGACACCAGCGGCTGGTCGGCGAGCCCGACGACAACGGCACCGATCGCTTCGTTACCGGCGAGCGCGTCGAGCGCGGCTTGCAGGCTCGACGCGATGCCGCGCGTCGGGTCCGTGTTGTGCACGACCTCGACACCTTCGAGGACTTCGTCTTCGACTCGCACGTCGGAGACGACGCAGAACACCGGCGCGAGCCGGCTCGCGAGCGCGGTTGACAACGAGCGCGTCAACAACGTCTCCCCCGCGAAGGGTAACAACGGTTTCGGGATGTCGCCGCCGAAGCGAACGCCGCGACCTGCGGCGAGAACGACAGCTGCCGTTGCGTCGTTCTCGCGATCTTTATGGATCGACTCCACGCTCCGCTCCCATCCAAGGGACTCCAAGCTTCGCGTCTCCGGGTCGCTTCGCTGTCGTCTCCTTCAGCACGCCTCGAGCGCGCGCCGCACGAGCACTTGCGCCAGATGGTTCCGGTATTCGGGTGACGCGTTGAGGTCACCGACCGGCTCGGTGCCGATCGCGGCTTCGCGCGCGGCAACTTCCGGTGTTGCACCTTGCGAGAGTGCGGTCTCGGTTGCGTGGGCGCGCAACGGCGTCGAGCCCATGTTCACCAGCGCGACGTGCGTCGCGCCGTTGACCTTCGTCGCAACCGCGCCGACGATCGCGTAGTCCTGAGCACGCCGGTTGAACTTCTCGAAGCCGAAACCGTTGGCACCCGTCTTGGGTACGCGAATCTCGGTGAGAAGTTCGTCGGGTTCGAGCGCCGTTTCGAGAAAGCCTCGGAAAAAGTCGCGCGCCGGAATCATCCGCTCACCGTTCGGACCGCGGACGACGAACGTTGCGTCGAGGGCGAGCACCGCAGCCGGCAAGTCAGAGGCGGGATCGCCGTGCGCGATCGACCCGCCGATCGTTCCGCGGTGGCGAACTTGGTTGTCGCCCACCTGCCCGGCGACCGCGCGCACGACGCCGCATTCCTTGGCGAGCAGGTCGCTCGTTTCGAGGTCGCGGTGCCGCGTGAGCGCGCCGATCGCGACGTGGTCGCCCGCGTCGCGCACGTACGAAAGGTCGCGCAGCCGGCCCACGTCGACCAGCACCGTCGGCGTTGCCAAGCGCAACTTCATCAACGGCAACAGCGACATGCCGCCCGCGAGAAACTTGGCGTCTTCGCCGTGCTCCGCGAGCAGCGCGACCGCCTGGTCGGCCGACTCGGCGCGCACGTAGTCGAATGCGGCGGGGATCACTTGGACGATCCCATCTTCTCGGCCGCGGCCAACACCGATTTCACGATGTTGTGGTAACCGGTGCAACGGCACAGGTTGCCTTCGAGACCGAGCCGAACGTCGCGCTCGGTCGGATTCGGGATTTCGTCGAGCAGCGACACCGCCGCCATCACCATGCCCGCGGTGCAGTACCCGCACTGCAAACCATGGTTCTCGTGGAACGCGGTCTGCACGGGATGCCATTCGTCGCCGTTGGCGAGGCCTTCGATCGTCGTGACGCTCGCGCCGTCGGCTTGTACCGCGAGCATCGTGCACGACTTCACCGACTCGTTGTCGAGCAGGACCGTGCACGCACCGCAACTCGACGTGTCGCAGCCGATCTTCGTGCCCGTCAGCCCGCACGATTCGCGCAGAAACTGCACGAGCAGCGTGCGCGGCTCGACATCGTGGGACTGCGCCGCCCCGTTCACCGTCATGGAGACCTGCATGGCGGGGAGACTAGCCAGCCGCGGCTTAGCCCGAGACGTTGGGGCCGGCGCGGTCGACCGTGATCCGCAGCACGACACGCTTTTCGCGCTGCATGGCGGCGCGGTACTCGTCCCAGTCGGGATGCTCGCCCGAGATCTGCCGGTAGTACGCGACGAGCCCGTCCATCGCGTCGGGCAACGACACAACCTCCGCAACGCCGTCGACCTGCACCCACGGCCCGTAGAAGCCGTCGTTCATCACACACAAACTGACACGCGGATCGCGCCGCAGATTTTTCGTTTTGACCGCCGTTTCGCGACTACTCACGACGACACGGCCTTGGTCGTCGACCGCGGCAGCAACCGGCGACAACTGCGGGCTGCCGTCCTTGCGGCGGGCCGCGAGCACCGCCCGATGGTTTTCCGAGATGAAGCGAAGCGCCGCGTCGATATCCACGAGGCGCAGTCTTGCGTTGGTGCCCGCGAACTGCAATCGGCGCGGCATTAGGGTGCCCGGGTGAGCCACGCCCGGCCGATCGTATTGCTGCTCGTGGTGATCACTGTGTGCGCGTTGTGCGTGTCATGCAGTTCGAGTTCCTCGCCGCAAGCGTCGGCTCCGCTACCGCCACCGTCGACGACACCGACCACCAAGGCGCCCGCCCCGACCACCACCGCCCCGCCAACGGGCGCGCTCGTTGCAACCGCGCGCGTCGAAAGTCTCGTCGTGTACGACGCGCCCAACGGGAAACCAACGCAGACGCTCGCGAATCCTTGGCGCGTCGAACCGAACAACGCCGCGACTGCCGTGCAGCAGATCTTTCTCGTCACGCAAACGAAGACCAATGGTGGTGACGGCTGGGTGCAAGTCTTGCTGCCGATTCGCCCCAACGGCACGAAGGGCTGGGTACACGCCAACGACGTGACGCTGGCAACCGACCCGTATCGCATCAAGGTCAGTCTCGGTGCGCACACCATCAGCGTCACGAACGGCAACAGCCCGATCTATCAAGGCCCGGTCGCCACCGGACTGCCGGCGACGCCCACCCCGACCGGTCACTACTACTTGCGCGTACTGATCAAGGCGATCAACCCGAACACCGTCTACGGCCCGTACGCGTACGGCCTGTCGAGTCACTCCAACGTGTATTCGAGTTTCGAAGGTGGCGACGCCGAGATCGGCATCCACGGCAACGACAACGCGTCGGTGCTCGGCCACGACGCGAGCCACGGTTGCATTCGCATGGACAACACCGAGATCACGAAGCTGGCCGCGATTCTTCCGCTCGGCACGCCGGTCGACGTCGAGCAGTAGCGCGACTTTCTGCGCCATCAGATGGAACGGTTTTTCCCGTATAGCGCGACTTTCTGCGCCATCAGATGGAACGGTTTTTCCCGTATAGCGCGACTTTCTGCGCCATCAGATGGAACGGTTTTTCTCAACCGGTCAGCGCAGGCTGCGCGTCGACCGCAGTCGCGGCCGCGGCGGTTTCGGTCGCGCCGGTACCAGTCGATGCTGTCGCGGTATCGCTCGCCGACAACTCCACTGCGCCGATGTCGCACGCGGTTCCTTGCGGCCGCGCCACGCCGCGTTCGTCGGTCGTGATCTTCGCGGCGCCGTCGTCTTTGCAGTTTGCTTGCGGAATCGCATCGAGCAACGGGCTTCCCGTCGCCGGCAGTTGTACCGGCCGCACGCCGCTGTCGTGCAGGCCGAGCGCGCCGAGTCCGGGATCGGTCTTGTTCGTGATGTCGGTCGAGGTCTTGATGCCGCACGAAGTGTCGTCGGTGAAGTTGAAGCCGTGCGAGTTCGTCGGGCCGCCGTCTTGCACGCAATCGTCGATGCCGGCATGCCGCGGTCCGATCACCGATCCGAACGTGTTCAGCGCGCCGCCGTCGTTCTTGATCTGCGTTGCGGGCTTGCCGTCGGTGAGCGGCGAGACGTTGCCGGAAATCGTCGCGTAGACGAGCGTCAGCGCGCCGCCCTCTTGCACGATGCCGCCGCCGGCGTTGTCGGCTTTGCCGGTGCCCGCGCCTTGGTTGCCACTGATCGTCGAGTTCGTGACGGTCATGTCGCCGCCTTCGCTCACGACCCCGCCGGCCGCGTCGCTGCTGGCACCCGCGGTCACGGTGTTCTCGGCGATCGACGTGTTCGTGACGGAGAGCGTTCCGCCTTCGGTGTCGATGGCGCCGCCCGCGACGCTGTTGGCTCCGGCCGTCGCCTTGTTCTTCGTGAACGCCGAGTCGGTAATGACTGCCGCGCCACCCTCCACGTCGAGTGCGCCGCCAACGTCGACGTGGTCGGCGCCTGTCATCGTGTTGTTCGTGAACGAACACCGATTGACGGTCAGTGTCCCTTTGCCGAGCACCGTCATCGCCGCGATGTCAGATTGCGCAGGCGCGTTGGCGGTGTTGCTTGCGATCGTGCAATTCGACAGCGTCACGTTGCCGGTCGCCTCGGTCACGATCGCGCCCGACTTCGTCGACGTGCTGTGCGCGCCCGACACGGTGACATCGTCGATCGACAACGCGCCGGTTCCACCCGTTTCGTCCAACGCCGATTCCTGACCGTTGGCGTCGACCTCAACGCCGTTGCCGGAGATCGTGAGCGCGCCGTTCATCGTGAACGTGATCGGTGTCGACAACTTGATCGTGCCGACCCCTGGGTTCACGGTGATCGTGTCGTCGCCCGCCGCTTCGGCAGCAGTGAGCGCAGCGCGCAATGAACCGGCATCGTGATCGCTGTTGTTCGTCACGACGATCGGCGCAGCCGCGGTCGCGTCGTGCACATTCGCGGCGACCGCAACCAGCGGCGCGGAGACGAGTACGGCGCTCACGACACAGCGGCGGAAGACCCTTCGGGGCATGCGATGCATGGCAGCACTCCCACGTCAGCCCGGTGAAGTGCTACGCGCGTACCCCCTGTCTGCGGAAATCACACAGACAGCCCCAAGTGTTCACGACCGGCTACGACATCTCCGCCAGTACGGGGATCAGCTTGTCGAACGGCACGAACGTTGCACCGATCAACTTACGGTCCGCGAACCGCACGACGCCCTGTGTGTCGATCGCAAACACCGAACGGCGCACGTTGATCAACGGCGCGCCCACGCCGTACGCCTCGATCACCTTCTTGTCGGTGTCGGCAAGCAACGGGAACTTGAAGCCCTTCGCTTGGATCCACTCGTCGTGCTTTTCGACACTCTGGGGTGAGATGCCGAGCAACACCGCGCCCGTCGGCGCGAAGTCCTCGTAGTTGTCGCGGTACGAGCACATCTGGCGCGTGCAACCCGGTGTGAAGTCACCGGGATAAAAGGCGAGCACTACCTTCTTCCCGCGGTACTCCGAAAGCGTGTAGTCGCGCTTCTCGCCGTCGCAAATGCCCGGCAGCGTGAAATCCGGCGCCGCTTGACCTACTTCGATCATGATCGCTCCCCCGTTTGGCTCCGGATACGGACGCGCGGCCCGTTCGGTTCAGGCCGTGACGGCTTCGAGGACCGCGTCGGGAATGTCGAAGTTGGCGTACACCGCTTCGACATCGTCGTGATCTTCGAGCGCGTCTGCGAGGCGGAGGACCGTCTTCGCCTGGCTCTCTTCCGTGAGCTCGACCGTTGTGGTCGGGATCATCGTGAGGTCGGCCGACTTCACGCTGTAGCCCGCGTCTTCGATCGCGGTACGGACCGCGTGGAGTTCGGTCGGCGGGGTGGTGACCTGCCACGCGTCGCCGCCGTCTTCGACGTCGTCGGCGCCGGCATCGGCGGCTGTGAGCATCAACTCGTCTTCGTCGGCGGCCTTGTCGACGTTCACCACGCCCTTGCGTTCGAACTGCCACGACACGGCACCCGGCTCCGCGAACGAACCACCGTTGCGACTGAAGAGGTTCTTGATCTCGGCCGACGTCCGGTTGCGGTTGTCGGTCAGCGCCTGCACGATCACCGCGACACCACCGGGCGCGTAGCCCTCGTACGTCACCTGTTCGTAGACGACGCCTTCTTCTTCACCGGTACCACGCTTGATGGCCCGTTGGATCGTGTCCATCGGCACCGAGTTGTCGCGCGCTTTCTGCACCATCGTGCGCAACGTCGCGTTCGACTCGAGGTCGCCGCCGCCGGCACGCGCCGCAACTTCGATTTGGCGAATCAAGACCGCGAAGAGCTTGCCGCGCGCCTTGTCGGCCGCGCCCTTCTTGTGCTTGATCGAGTGCCACTTGGAATGCCCGGACATCAGACCACCTCTGACAGGAAACACTGATGCAGGCGGAGGTCGCCTGCAAGTTCGGGATGGAACGTTGCGAACCAACTGGTGCCGGCCCGGCCGAACACGGCATGGCCGTCGTACTCGGCGCGCACGTCGACATCCGGACCGACGCGTTCGATGACCGGCGCCCGGATGAACACGCCGTCGAAGGGGCCGCCTTCGAGATCGCGCACGGCCAGCGCCGCTTCGAACGACTCGCGCTGGCGGCCGTAGCCGTTGCGGCGCACGCTCACGTCGAGGATGCCCAGTGTTTGCTGATCGGGACGGCCGTCGACGATGTCGCGCGCGCACACGATCACACCCGCACACGTCAGGAACGCCGGCAAGCCGTCGCGCAGCCGCGCCTGGAGCGGTTCGCGCAACTCCGAGCTGTCGAGCAGCTTGTCGATGGTCGTCGACTCGCCGCCCGGGATCGCGATCGCATCGAGACCGGCGAGGTGCTCGGGGCGTTTGACGAGCGTAACGTCAGCGCCGAGGGCGTCGAATGCTTCCGCGTGTTCGCGGAACGCGCCTTGGAGCGCGAGGATGCCGATCTTCATGGCCTGGCGGCCTCACTACGCGTCACCTACCACGCGTCACCAACCTCGATCGGCGAGCTTCGTGTCGAGCGTGCCGATCTCTTCGCCGCGCATCGCGTCGCCGAGCCCGCGCGACACCTTGGCGATGATGTCGGCGTCGCTGAAGTGCGTGGTCGCTTCGACGATGGCACGGGCGCGCTTGGCCGGATCGGACGACTTGAAAATGCCGCTGCCGACAAAGGTCGCTTGCGCGCCGAGTTGCATCACGAGCGCGGCGTCGGCCGGCGTTGCGATACCACCCGCGCAGAACAACGGCACGGGTAACTCTCCGAGCTCCGCGACCTCGTCGACAAGGTCGATGGGCGCCCGCAGCTCCTTGGCCATCGCGTAGCGCGCTTCGGGGCGGGCGACGCGCAGCTGCTCGATATCACCGAGAATCGAACGAAGATGGCGCACCGCCTCGACGATGTTGCCCGTGCCGGCTTCGCCCTTCGAACGGATCATGCACGCGCCCTCGCTGATGCGGCGGAGCGCTTCGCCGAGGTTCGTCGCACCGCACACGAACGGCACCGTGAACGCCCACTTGTCGACGTGGTTTGCTTCGTCGGCCGGTGTCAGCACTTCCGACTCGTCGACGTAGTCGACGCCGAGCGCTTGCAACACTTGCGCTTCCGCGAAATGACCGATCCGGCACTTGGCCATCACGGGAATCGTGACGACCTTCTGGATGCCTTCGATCATCGTCGGGTCGCTCATGCGCGCCACGCCACCGTCGCGGCGAATGTCGGCCGGCACGCGCTCGAGCGCCATCACCGCGACCGCACCCGAGTCTTCGGCGATCTTCGCTTGCTCGGGCGTTACGACGTCCATGATCACGCCGCCGCGCAACATTTCCGCGAGCCCGCGCTTGACGCGTGCAGTCCCAGTGGTGCGTTCCATGGGGGCTCATTGTACCGACAGTGTTTGGACGGTTTCCGCCCTTATAGGGGCCGATTCGGTCCAAACACGAGAGTTACGGAGTCGTGGTCACCTGATAACTGGCATCGGGGATCTCGACCCACGTCTGACCGGGCATCAGCTCGATCTGCGAACCGGCGGCGTCGAGGAGCTGGGCCGGTTGCGTCTCGTCCGGGCGCGACCACGTACCCGTGATCTCCTGGCCGTTCGTGAACACCATGAGCTTGCCGGTGCCCGTGAGGTTCGCTTCGGCGCCTTCGTTGTCGTGGTTCGGATCACCGCCGGTGTACTGCGCGAACATCACAACGACGTTCTTCGGTGCGAACTGCGTGCCGGCGGCGGTGATCTCGGGCGAGCCGAAAATCGAACGCTTCCACGTGCCGCTCGCCGCGTCCCACGTCCAGGTCACCGCGAAACCGTTCTGGAAGCCGACGCGCGCGCTCGACACCGTCGTCCCCGTCTCGGCCGGCGACGACGCGGTGCGGTAGACGAAGAGATGGGGCGGCGGAACGATCGGGCCGCACTTCGAATACATCTGGTCGACGTGCGCGTACAGATTCCACGGCGCGTAGCGCGAGTGGTCGCGGAACATCATCGAACCGGCACGCGTCTCGTCGAGTTGCACGACCGGCGCAGTGTTGATCGACGCGATCGCGTACGGCGCGCCGCCCGAATAGACGAACACGCCGCGATACGGGCGCACGATGCTCTGGTCGGTCTTGCGCACCGAGCGCACCGGCCCGACGCGATCCGGGGCCTGCGAGTTGAAGACTGCGGCCAAACGAGTGATGCCGGCTTCGACGACTTCCTCGTAGACGACGTCGGCCTGTTCGACGCCGTACTTCGGATGACCGCTCTTCGTGTTGTCGATCTTGACCGTGATCGCGCACCGCTTGAGCGACGCGCCCGACGGATCGGGCAACCCGGTGAGCGGCGCGATGGGCGGCGCCGGCTTGGTGGTTGTCGTCGTCGACGACGGAACGGTGACGGCCGCTTTGTGTTTCGAACCGCCGCACGCGGTCAGCACGAGAACAAGCGCGAGAAACAACGGAGCCGTGCGACGCATGGGCACAGCTTGCTGCTACATCGCCTCGAGGACGCGGATCCTGTCCTCGAGTGGCGGGTGAGTGTCGAAAAGGTGGTTCAGTTTGTTGTGGCCGCGGTTCGAGTCGGTGTCGAGCGGCTCTTCGATCCACAAGTGCGCGGTCGCTTTCGACGCCGTCTTCACCGACCGGGGATCGTCTTCGAGTTTCTTCAACGCCGAGATCAGACCGGGCGGATAGCGCGTCATCTGCACGCCCGACGCGTCGGCTTGGTATTCACGGCGCCGGCTGATCGTGAACTGCATGAGCTTGGCGATGATCGGCGCAAAGATCAGCAGCGCGAAGCCGAGCACGGCGAACACGATGCCGAGCGGATTGTTGTCGTTGCGTTCGTCGCCGCCTGCGGTCCAGAACGTGAGCCGCAGGAAAAAGTCCGAGATCACGGCGATGATCCCGACCATCGTCACTGCGATCGTCATGATCAACACGTCGTAATTCTTGATATGGCTGAGCTCGTGGGCGAGCACGCCTTCGAGCTCGACGCGGTTCATCGTGTCGAGCAGACCGGTTGTCACCGCAATCGCGGCGTGCTTGGGATTACGCCCGGTCGAGAACGCGTTCGGGGCCGGGTCGTCGACGATGTAGAGACGCGGCTTCGGCAGCCCACTGGCGATGCACAACCCCTCGACGAGATTGTGCAGCCGCGCGTACTGCACCGGATCGGCCGGCACCGCGTGCGACATCGACAGCGCGACTTTGTCGCTGTTGTAGTACGACGCGACCGACGCGACGATCACAATGATCGCGACAATCACAAGCCCGACGACACCGCCCTTGAACAAGAAGTTGATGACGAAGCCGATCGCGAACAGCAGCGCCACGAACAAGAAAATTAAGAACGCGGTCTTACGCTTGTTCGCGGCGATCTGTTCGTACACGAAGACGTCAGCTGTTCAGGCGGGGTTCAGGCGCTGCGATGCGAGATCAGAACTGGACCTTCGGAACCTCTTCGGATTCGGTCGGTGCCTGGAAGAACTCTCGCTTTTGGAATCCGGCCATGCCCGCGATGATCACCGTCGGGAACGTCTGAATCTTTGAGTTGTACTTCTGAACACTGTCGTTATAGAACTGCCGCGCGTAGGAGATGCGGTCCTCGGTCGAGGTCAGCTCTTCCTGCAAGTTCAAGAAGTTCTGGTTCGCCTTCAGGTCGGGATAACGCTCCGACACTGCGAGGAGTTGGCGCAGCGCTCCGGTCAGCACGTTCTCGGCTTGCGCTTGCTGCTCGGGACCGGCTTGTTGTTGCGCAGACACTGCGTTCGTACGGGCTTGGGTAACGGCTTCGAACGTCGACGCTTCGTGCGCCGCGTAACCCTTCACCGTCTCGACCAGGTTCGGGATCAAGTCGTGCCGGCGCTCGAGCTGCACACCGATCTGCGACCACGCGGAGTCGACTCGGTTGCGCAGGCGCACCGCGCCGTTGAACGCGAAGATGAAGAACGCAACGATCAGAACGATGATCACGAGAATGATGATCACGGCTACCAACGGAGGACCTCCCAGAGGGGTACGTCCGCAGTTTATGGAGCGGAGCGGCCGTTTCGGTTCATGGGGTCACGCTGATCAGGGCTGGTCGGCAACCCAGGCACGGAGGCGAGTCAGCCCGTCGGCCACCGCGGCGAGAAGTTGTGCGTGCAAAGGAGCCGAAGCGCTCGCGAGGACGGCGAGCCCGAAGCCGTCGCCCGAACCGATCGCAGGGTGGCCGGCGATGCTCGAACCGTCGGGCCGGGTCACGACACCGCCCGCCTCCTCCACGATGAGCGTCGCGGCCGCGACGTCATACGGGAAGTTCGTGCACACCGCGCCGTCGCCGGCGGCGCGGAAACGCCCTTCGAGCTCTGGAAGCACGTCGACGATGTAGTGGCCCACGTCGACATAAGCGTCGAGCTGACCGGTGACGATGCGCGTCATGTTGAACGTCGCCGATCCGAGGTCGAAGTAGCCGCCCCGCATCGACGATCCGTCGATCAGCGCTTCGAGCGTGACGGTTGTCGGGAGCGCGGGCCGGCCACGCAGTCCGGCCGTCCAAAAGAGCGCGCCCAGGTCGACGTTGTCGGACAAACGCACCGGATCGTCGGCGTCGACACCTTTGCCGCGCCGGGCGACGAACCGCCGGCCCGACTTGATCTCGTGCACGATGCCGAGGTCGACGTCGCCGAGCGTCGCGTCTTGGGTCGGTGGGACGACTGCCACCGAGACGCAACACGATTCGAGACCGGCCGCGGCCGGGCGCGTGCCGTCGATCGGATCGACGACGAACACCGCGCGCGGACGGCCGTACTCGACGTAGCCGCGGTCCTCGGAGTAGTACGCGATGTCGCCCGCGGCCGCGCACAACTGCGCGACGACGTCTTCCGCGATCTCGTCGATCGCCATCGTCACGTCACCGCCGGGTGCGACGCCCACCCCGGCCCGCGCGTCGGGGCGTCCGAGCGAGGGGGCGACCGCGTCGCGCACCGCCGCCGCGAGATCGATTGCGAGGCGGTCGACCGCCGAATCAATCGCGAACGTCATGCCTGCTCACGCCGATGCGTCGCTGAGCATTGCCAAACGGGGCTATACGACGCATCGGAAAGTACGGGGGTCACGCGCGGACGAGCGAGCGTTCGTAGAGCTCGAGGTACCGCTCGGCCAGATGCGCCATCGAAAACTGGTCGGCCCGTTCGTGGCCCGACGCGACAAGACGGTCGCGCAAGGGTTCGTCGTCGAGGAGGCGTTGGATCGCGCCGCGCAACGCAGCCGCGTCGCCGGGCTTCACGAACAGCGCGTCCTTGTTGGGCCGGGCGACATTCTCGTAGCCCTCGATTGCCGATGCGACGATCGGCGTGCTCGCCGCCATCGCTTCGAGCAACACGATGCCAAACGACTCGCCGTGCAGCGAAGGCGCACAAAACACGGTTGCGCCCCGCAAGCGCGCGTTGCGCTCGGCGTCGGTGACCGGACCAAGCCACCCGATGTTCGGCACGTTGCGGGCGCGCAAGTCGTCGGTCTGCGGGCCGGCGCCCGCGACCCACAACTCGGCGTCGCGGTCGATGTGCTCCCACGCGTCGACCAGCACCGCGAGGCCTTTGCGCGGCTCGTGGCGCCCGATGAACAACACCGCGGGCCGGGTGGTGGGTGTCGGCGTCGCGCTTTCGATCGGTTCCGCCTCGACACCGTTCCACAAGACGATGTAGTCGTCGCCGTTCCAGTTCTTCTCGGCGGTCTCGCGCGCCATCTCGGACACGACGACGCGCACCGTGATGCGTTGCATCATCGAACGCAGCACCGGCCGGGTCCACATGTGCAACAGCTCGCCGGCCGCGTGGAAGGTCGCGACGATCGGACCGCGAAAACCGATCATCGTCGTCAGGCACGGCCCCGGGACCGCCGGTTCGTGTACGTGTACGAGGTCGGGCTCGAGACTGCGCAACGCTTCGGCCGTGCGCCGGGCACTGGCCCGGCCCGACGCGATCGGCGCGATCGAACCGTTCGACTCCCATTCCACCGTCGGGCCGATGCTCACCACCGACGGATCGGGCGGCGGCCCGTCGCACGGCGCAACGATGCGCACGTCGACGCCGAGTTTGCGCAACTCGCGCGCCAGCCCGAGCACCTGCCCCTGCACGCCGCCCGGTCGCGACATCGAGTACGGGCACACCATGACGACTCTCATCGCGTGTCGCCTTTCGGCACCGTGCCCACCCTCATGGCCCAAGGTTTCCCGAATCGCGGTCGCTCGGCCAGTTGGGCTGGAGCAAATGCCACTGTTCGGGATGAGCGCTGATCAGCGACTCGAATTCGCGGGCCAAATCCTGCGTGATACGGGCAACGTCCTCGCGCAACCTGCCCTCGCGATCGGCGTTCAGCGCGGGCCGCACGAACCCGCGGTGCCGACGGCCCGGCTCAAAATAGACAGCGACGGGCAGGATCGCCGCGCCCGTCCGCAGCGCGAGCGTCGCCGGACCTGCGGGCAACGTCGTGCGCTCGCCGAAAAAATCGACTTCGACACCGTCGCCCGCGATGTCGCGGTCGGACAACAAACACACGATGCGGTTCTCGCGCAGCGCTTGCAGCACCTTGCTCGCGACGTCGGGACCGAGCGCCACGACTTCGAGCCCCATTGCTTCGCGTTGGCTCTGGAACCACTCGAGCAGCGCGGGCGGATTGAGTGCTTCGACGACGGCGAGCATGTGATGGCCTTGGCCCGCCATCCACGCGGCCGCCCACTCCCATCCGCCGAGATGCGGCAACGCAAGGATGGTGCCGTGTCCGCGCGCGACGGACTTTTCGATGTTCTCGTAGCCGTCGATCGTCCAGTAGCGGTCGATCACGTCGTGACGAATGTCGGCGGGGAGACGCAAGATCTCCAGCCAGTAGCGCCCGTATTGCTCGAACACGTCGTCGGCGGATCGCGCCGGTTTCCCCGCGAACCGCGCCACCCGGCGCTGGTGACGCGTGGCCATCGCCCGGTTCCCAGGTTGGAACCAGCCGCCGATGCGGCCGCCGACCCGGCCAACTGTCGGCAACGATGCTTCGGGCAAGTGCTGAGTGACGCTCGCGCCCGCGCGATAGGCGTCGAAGATCAGCCGATCTCGTAGCCGATCGCGCACGTCACGGGCGAGCGCGGCGCCGTTCGGCACGGTGACTTCGCCGGTTGCGCTGACTTTCGACGCGCCGCGATGTCCACCACGTGCGCAGCGGAGTAGCGGGGCGTTCGGGCGCACGCTCACGTTTCGGCGCGACCGCCGGTGCCGGCGGTTTTCCCGCGGCGCGATACACGCGAACGAAGCGCTGCACCGCGGTGAACGCGGTCAGCACGAGCATGATCCACAACACCGGCACGATGATGTTGAACGCCAACGCGATGCCGAGGAACACGAAACGCTCGGCGCGTTCCATCAGCCCGCCGCGCGCGTCGATTCCGAGCGATTCGGCACGCGCCCGTTCGTACGAGATCAACATCGAGCACGCGGCGACTGCGAACGCGAGGATCGGGAGGTACTTCCCTTGCCCGGCGAGGTACCACGCGACGCCGCCGAAGAGCAGCGCGTCGGAGGCCCGGTCGGTGACCGAGTCGAAGAAGGCGCCGCGCGGGCTCGCCTGCCCACTGCCGCGGGCGATGGCACCGTCGAGCAAATCGCTGACCCCGGACACGATGACCCCGAGCACGGCCCAGGCGAAATGGCCCGTGGCGATCAGTACCGCGGTCGCGATCGAACTGAGCAACCCGAAGACGGTCAGCGCGTCGGCCGTGACCCCGATGCGGCGCAGGGCATCGCCGATGGGCCCGAGACCCTGCTCGACGCCTTTGCGCCAGCGCCGGTCGAGCATGCGTGCTCCAGATTCGTAGGGGTGACTTCAGGGGCGCGCTCGCGTTCGCGAGCACTCCGCCGAGGGTACCAAAGGGGAGGTCCCCTCCTGGTGGTCTTGCGACCCCCGTTTCTAGACTCGGCCCTCACACCACAAACCGGCCAACCAGGGGGATCACGTGAAGACGTACCCGTCGGAGAAGATTCGCAACGTCGCGCTGGTGGGCCACGGTGGTGCCGGAAAGACCTCACTGACCGAGGCGCTGCTCTTCTGCGCCGGGGCCATCCCCCGGATGGGCAAGGTCGACGACGGGTCCACCGTCTCGGACTTCGATCCCGAAGAACAACGCCGCAAGATTTCGGTGTCGCTCGCGCTCGCGCCGATCGAGGTCGAGGGTCACAAGATCAACGTGATCGACACGCCGGGCTACGCCGACTTCGTCGGCGACGTGGTCGCCGCGTTGCAAGCCGCCGACCTTGCGTTGTTTGTCGTCTCCGCCGTCGAAGGCGTCGAGGTACAGACCGAAATCGCTTGGCGGCTCGCCGAACAGCGCGGCATCCCGCGCGCGATCTTCATGAACAAACTCGATCGCGAACGCGCGTCGTTCGAACGCACGCTCGACGACTTGAAGGAGAAGTTCGGCGCGGGCGTCGCGCCGTTGCAGCTTCCGATCGGTCAAGAAGCCGAACTCTCGGGTGTCATCGAACTGCTGAACGACGTCGCGATCACGTATTCCGGTGACGCGCCCGCCGGCAAAGAAGGCGCGGTGCCCGACGACATGGCGACCGAAGAGCACGCGGTGCACGACGCACTGATCGAAGGCATCGTCGTCGCCGACGACGACTTGATGGAGCGCTACCTCGGCGACGAGAAGATCGACATCAGCGAACTCGGCAAAGCACTCGCGGCCGGCATCGCGTCGGCCACGGTGTTTCCGGTGCTGTGCGGAAGTGCGACGAAGCTCATCGGCGTCGACCGCCTCGCGAAGTTCATCGTCGACGAGGCGCCCCCGCCCGCCGCCGCCGCCGGCACCCGAAGCGGCCCTCGTGTTCAAGACGATCGTCGACCCGTACGTCGGACACGTGAACCTGTTCAAGGTGCTGCAGGGAACCGTGAAACACGACGAGGTTCTCGCGAACACGCGCACGCGCGCCGACGAGCGCATGCATCAGATCTTCACGATGCGCGGCAAGGAGCAGGACACTGTCAGCGAAGTTGCGGCGGGCGATATCGCCGCCGTCGCGAAACTTCCCGACACCGGAACCGGCGACATCCTCGCGACCAAAGGCACCACCGTCGAGGTCGACGTGATGGCCGCGCCCGAGCCGCTGCTCGCAGTCGCGATCCACGCCAAGAGCAAAGCCGACGAAGACAAGCTCGCCAACGCGTTGCACCGGTTGCAAGAAGAAGATCCGGTGTTGCGCATCGAACGCAACGCCGAGACGCACCAGACCGTGCTGCGCGGCATGGGCGAGACGCATTTGTCGATCGCGCTCGAGAAGCTGGCCCGCAAGTTCGGCGTCGAAGTCGAAACCGAAGACGTGCGTGTTGCGTATCGCGAAACGATCAACGGTCAAGCCGAAGCGGAAGGCAAGATCAAGAAGCAGACCGGTGGCCACGGCCAGTTCGCAGTCGCGTGGTTGCGCGTCGAAGCGCAGGACCGCGGCGCCGGGAACGAGTTCGTCGACGCGATCGTCGGCGGCGTCATCCCTCGCAACTTCATTCCTGCCGTCGAAAAGGGCATTGCCGAGGCCGAGGAGCACGGCGGTGCGCTCGGCTTCCCGGTCGTCGACGTGAAGGTCACGTGCTTCGACGGGAAGCACCACCCCGTCGACAGTTCGGAAATGGCGTTCAAGACCGCGTCGGCATTGGGATTACGCGAGGCCCTGACCAAGGCGGGCCCGGTCTTGCTCGAACCGGTGAGCGAACTCGTCGTCACTGTTCCCGAGGCCTATCAAGGCGACGTGATGGGCGACTTGAACGGGCGCCGCGGCCGCATCCAAGGCTCGGGTTCGGTGGGCGGTGGCGAAGTCGAGATCACCGCGCACGTGCCGACCTCAGAGGTGTTGCGGTATGCGATCGACCTGCGCTCGATGACCGGCGGACGCGGCCGCTTCACGGCATCGCAGTCGCACTACGACCCGGTGCCGTCGCATCTCACCGACAAGATCGTGGCCGCGACCAAGGAAGTCGCCAAGGCCTGAGCTCTGTCGCACGACAGAGTCGGTATCGGCCGGCGGGCTACCGAAGAACTGGCGCAGAGACCGATTTCGGCGCGGGTCGGCCCGCGCGAAGGTTGCACAGCGGCGCCAACGTCGCGACCGGGTGCGGTCGGTGATGGAGGGACAAGCCACCGGGCTGGGGCCGGTCGAGGGGCGGAGGCCAGAGCATGGCGCTTTTCTCGAAATCGTGTGCCCACGCGCGGAAATTCATGGTGGGGTCAACGGTCGCGTTGGCGATGGCGGTCGGAGTCAGCGCACTCCCCGCCCACGCGCTCACGATCCAAGTCGGTCAGACGATCGCGACGGGCTGGTACAACGTGAACCACGCTCCGACCGGCGGCTGCACCAACAACGCTTCGACGGATGGCAGCAACGGTGCGGCCGGCCACCGTGCGGTCAACACCATCAGCAAGTTCCAGGTGTTGACGAAAGTTGCCGCGAAGCAAGTCCACATCCACATCAACACCGACGCCACGTACGACGTGGGCGCGGCGGAAGCGGCATACCTGTGGCCGAAGTTCTTCGGCACGCAGATCAATTGCTCGCAGGTTGCATCGTTCGTCGGTCAAGACCAGTACCACGTGTTCCGGACGATCGCGTGCAGCCCCAGCATTGCTTCCGCGTGGAAGTCGCCGCTCGCGGGCTTCTGCAACCTTCCGGACTCGCAACTCTTCGCGGGGAACGGCCCGACGGCGTTGTACTCGACGATGCTCAGCTCGTACCGTCTCGTCACGGTGCCGAGTGGACAGTTCACCTGCGCCACGCCCGACGGCGGTCGCAGTGAAGAACGCTTTTCCTGGCCGGGCTTGAACGTCAACGTCGGCAAGCAGAGCTCGCCGATCGGCACGCTGAAGGTGACGATCGACGCGATCACGGTCGACGCCGGCGTCAACCAACAGCGCGTGATCGACCCGACGAGCGTCGTGATCATGATGAGCACGTGGAACACCATCGGCTACACGTTCGTCGGCACGTTCGGCGCCACGAACTGGGCGTTCACGACGACGGGTCGCGACGGCAACACGATCCTCGACCTGAACAAGTACGCCAATGACGTCACGGGGACCATCATCGGTGGCATCCAGCTCAACATCGGCGGCAAGACGCAGTTGACGTGGCAGTACCTGACGACGATGACGGCGACTGGCTGCCTCTTGAACGTCGATGCCAAGACGGCGTTCGACGGGAGCAGCGACGCGGCCGTCTCGGAGTCGGTCAACGGCGCCATGCGCAACCTCTTCGACGCACTGGCCGGCAAGCCGGCGGGCACCGACGTGTTGTGCACGGCGAAGACCCCGCCGCTCTGCGCACCGCAGGCGAACCTGTTCCTGCTGACGAAGGCGATCTGGAACTCAGGTCCCGACCACGGCACCGCACTGATCAAGGGCTTCATCGGGCAACTGCTCAAGTAACCCCGAAAGCCTGGGTTCACCGGTGCGGCGCGCAAGACGTCGCACCGGTGAGCCGCGTTACTGCTCCGCCGACTGCGGTTCCGGCTGCGCCTGGGCGCGCAACAGATCGCGGATTTCGGTCAGCAGTTCCTGATCGATCGTCAGCGGATCGACCTCTTCTTCGATGGCTCCGCGATGCCGCAGGTGTTGCAGCTTCTCGAACGTCTTCACGATCACGAAGACCGAGAAACCGATGATGACGAAGTTCACGACGTCGGTGAGGAACGCGCCGTACATGATCGTGCCTTTGCAGGCACCCTTCGCATCGCAACCGCCGAGACTCACGGTGAGGTCGCTGAAGTTCGGCTTGCCGAAGATCCAACCGATGAACGGCGTAAAGATGTTCTTCACGAGCGACTGCACGACCGTGTTGAACGCGGCACCGACGATGACCGCGACCGCAAGGTCGATCACGTTGCCGCGCAAGATGAAACTCTTGAAATCGGAGGCGAGGCTCTTCACGCTCTGCCCCGCGCGCCGGGCCTCGCCGGCGACGCCCGCGCTATCGGTCGTACTGGGACCAGTCTTCGGGGTTTCGTTCGGTGTATTCACCCAGGACCTCTCCGTCGACGGCATCGAGTTCGACGAGGCCGCGCATGCTCGGCGGTTCGTCGGCGCTGTACAAGAGGATGCGCCACGTCGGACGCGAACGCAGCCCGCGCCACGCAAGCTGCGCGGACGCATGACCGACGGGAAAACCTACCGTGCGACTGGCGACCGCGAGCGCTTCGGTCTGGTTGATCTTGAGCGGCCAGCCGGCGAGGAAGTGATACAGCGCGATCGCGCCGAGCAACACGGCCCCGAACCAGAAGCCGACGTTGCCGGTTGCTATTGCACCCCAGAGCGCGAACGCGGCGACGATCGCGTAGAGCGTGCCCGCGATGCGGCGCCGCTTGATGTCGGGAAAAACGTAGGGACCGACGTAGGCGGTGACGTCGAGATCGTCGGGAAGCTCGTCACCGTCGTGGGCTTCACTCACGCCGAGCAAGTTATCGGGGCCAGGCGGCTTTCAGCTTGTCGTAGCCGGTGCGCAAGCTCTCAGGCAGCACGCGAGTCTCGCCGACCGTCGTCATGAAGTTGGTGTCACCGTTCCAGCGGGGCAACACGTGGACGTGCAGGTGGCCGGGAACGCCGGCGCCCGCAGCCCGGCCGAGGTTCGCACCCACGTTCGCACCGTCGGGGTTGTACGCCCGTTGAATCGCACTGAGCGCGCGCTGCTGGGCGCGCGCGAGTGCGACGGTTTCGTCATCGGTCAGGTCGAGGAAGCTCGCGACGTGCCGGATCGGTGCGACCATCAAATGGCCCGAGCCGTACGGATAGAGATTCATCACCGTGATCGTGTGCTCGGCGCGTTCCAACACGAGCGCTTCGGCGTCGTCGGTCGCGGCGACGAGATTGCAGAGCACACAGCCGCGGTCGGTGCGGCCGGTGTCGGGATGCGAGACGTAGTCGGAGCGCCAGTCGGCCCAGAGACGATCGAGACTCATGCGTGCTTATCGGTGCGCGATGACGTCGGCGGCAAGTTGTTCGACGAACGCGTCGACGGCAACGCCCTTCTCCGGCGCGTCGCTCCCCCGCTTGTTCACGCCGACCGTGCCCGCATCGACGTCTTCGTCGCCGACCACGAGGATGTACGGCACCTTCTCGGTCTTCGCGCGTCGGATGCGGTTTCCGAGTGATCCGCTCGAACCGTCGACCAACTCGGCCCGGAAACCTTCGGCCTTCAAACGATCGACGATGCGGAACGCGTACGCGTCGTGGCGGTCGCTCACCGGTAAGACGGTTGCCTGTACGGGCGCGAGCCACGCCGGGAACGCGCCCGCGTAGTGCTCGACGAGCACGCCGAAGAACCGTTCGATCGACCCGAACAACGCCCGGTGGATCATGATCGGCGTGTGGCGCTCGTTGTCGGCACCGACGTATTCCAAGCCGAAGCGTTGCGGCTCTTGGAAGTCGAGTTGGATCGTCGACATCTGCCACGTGCGGCCGATCGCGTCCTTCGCCTGAACGCTGATCTTGGGGCCGTAGAACGCGCCGCCACCCTCGTCGAGCACGAGCTCGAGGTCTTTGCCCTGCGCGACTTCGATGAGGGTGCGCGTCGCTTCTTCCCACTCGTCGTCGCTGCCGACAGCCTTGCCCGGCGGCTTCGTCGAAATCTCGAGATAGAAGTCGTCAAGGCCATAGTCGGAGAGCAACGAGAGCACGAAGTCGAGAATCGACGCGAGCTCGCCCGACATTTGTTCGCGCGTGCAGAAGATGTGCGAGTCGTCTTGCGTCATGCCCCGTACGCGAGTGAGACCGTGCACGACTCCGGACTTCTCGTAGCGGTACACCGAGCCGAACTCGAAGAAACGCAACGGCAGCTCGCGGTACGAACGGGTACGGTGCCGGTAGATCAAGATGTGGAACGGGCAGTTCATCGGCTTGAGGTAGTAGTTCACGCCCTCGCCGTGCTGGCCGCCTTCGTCGAGATGCATAGGCGGGAACATGCCGTCGGCGAACCATTCGAGGTGGCCGGAAATCTGGAAGAGCTGCTCTTTCGAGATGTGCGGTGAGTTCACGAACGAATACCCGGCTTGTTCGTGACGCTGGCGCGAGTACTCCTCCATGATGCGCCGCACGAGCGCGCCCTTCGGATGGAACACCGGCAAGCCCGAACCGATCTCGTCGGGGAACGAGAACAGGTCGAGTTCGACGCCGAGCTTGCGGTGGTCGCGCTTCTCGGCCTCTTCGAGGCGATGCAGGTGCTCGTCGAGCGCGGCCTTTGATTCCCACGCGGTGCCGTAGATGCGTTGCAGCTGCGGGCCTTTTTCGTTCCCGCGCCAGTACGCGCCGGCGACGCGCGTGAGTTTGAACGCGCCGAGCTTGCCCGTGGCCGGAACGTGCGGCCCGCGACACAAATCGGTGAACGCGACTTCGTCGCCCGCAGTGTTGCGATACACCGACACGCCGGCCTCACCGCCCGCTTCGCCCGCGTCTTCGGCGGACGCGTCGCCGGTGCGGACCTTCTCGATGATCTCCTGCTTGTACGGCTGATCCTTGAAGACCTGCAACGCGTCGTCGTAGCTGAGGTCACTACGCACGAATTTCTGGTTGGCCTTGATGATCTTGCGCATCTCGGCGTCGATCTTGCCGAGGTCTTCTTCGGTGAAGGTCTTCCCTTCGGGCAGGTCGAAGTCGTAGTAGAAGCCGTCGGCGATCGCGGGACCGATCGCATACTTCGCCCCGGGGAACAGACGGGTTACTGCTTCCGCGAGCACGTGGGCGGTCGAGTGCCGCAGCACCTCGCGGCCGTCGTTCGAGTCGGGCACGATGATCTGCAAAAGCGTGTCGTGCGTGAGCGGCTGGGAGAGGTCGATCCACTCGCCATCGGCTTTGGCCGCCAGCGCCGCCTTCGCCAGGCCCCGACCGATCTCGGCGGCAACATCGCCGGCCGTCGCGCCCGTCGCGACGTCCTTGGAGGAGCCGTCGGGAAGGGTCACGGTGATCTGGTCGCTCATCCGATCGAGGCTACCAACGGGTGCGCAGTGCCCCCGACGCATTTGGGGTCGCTACGCGCCGACGGTGACCGGGCGTTCGAGGTCGATGCCGAGCAGCTGACCGAGCTCGCACAACGCGGCGTGCGCGCGGGGATCGTCGCCGCCCGAAAGAATCGCGCTCGCGAGATCGTCGAGCGCGTCGAGCGCGGCGGGCGTGTTCAGGTCGTCGTCGATCGCGTCGCGTACGCGCTGCGCGTACTCCGTGGGATCGGGACCGGTCGGGCGTTCGGCCGCGGCCAACAATCGCCGCAACAACGCCCGTCCCTCTTCGATGTCGGTGTCGAACCATTCGAAGCCCGAGCGGTAGTGATGACGCATCAACGCCAGGCGGATCGCACGCGGGTCGGCGACCTTCAACAGGTCACTGACGAACACGAGATTGCCGAGCGACTTCGACATCTTCTCGCCCTCGTACTCGACCATCGCCGAGTGCATCCAATGCTTCGAGAACGGAACGCCCGTGAGCGATTCGCTCTGCGCGATCTCCGACTCGTGATGCGGGAAGATGAGGTCGGTGCCGCCGCCGTGCAGATCGAGCGTCGGCCCGTGCTCTTTCATCGCCATCGCGGAGCATTCGATGTGCCAACCGGGACGACCACGACCGAACGGCGTGTCCCAGGCCGGTTCGTCGGGAAGCGATGGTTGCCACAACACGAAGTCGAGCGGCTGGCGGCGATGCGGATCGTCGGGGTTGCCTCCGCGTTCGCGCGCGAACTCGAGCATCTGCTCGGGCGTGTAATGCGAGAGCTTGCCGAACTCCGGAAACGTCGCGACGTCGAAGTAGACGGTGTCGTTTGCGATGTACGCGTGACCACTGTCGATCAGGCGCGCGATGAGATCGGCGATCTCACCGATCGATTCGGTCGCCCGGGGCTCGGCGACCGGCGCGCGCATTTCGAGCGCAGTCATGTCGCTGTCGAAACGCGCGATCTCCGACGCGGCGAGTTCGAGGAACGGCACGCCGAGCTCGCGTGCCTTCGGGAGAATCGAATCGTCGACGTCGGTGATGTTGCGCACGTAGCGCACGTCGTGGCCGAGCTCTTCCAGCCGGCGAATCAGCAGGTCGTACGTCAGGTACGTCGCGGCGTGGCCGAGATGCGTCGAGTCGTAGGGCGTGATCCCGCACACGTACATGCGCACGGTTTTCGGCGGCTCGAACGGCACCACGGCCTGGCGCGCAGTGTCGTAGAGGCGCATGACCACGCCCGCACCCTACTCGGGCCAGAGGGTGCCGAAGCCCGACACGTCGAGCACGCGCCCGGTGAAATCGGTTCCGATCTGCGCGGCAAGGAACGACACGGCAGGCACTACCGAGTCGGGCAGCTTCCATCCGGTCCAGTCGTGATCGGGGCCGAACTCTTCTTCGGTGTGTTCGGTTCTCACCGCACCGGGCCGCAACGCGTTGACGGTGATGCCGAGCGGCGCGAGCTCGGGCGCAACCGCGCTGGTGAAGCGTTCGAGCCCGGCCTTCGCAACCACATAGATCAAATAGCCGGGCGGCATGAACTGTTGCGTTTCGTGCGCCGCACCACCCGACGAGATGTTGATGATGCTGCCGCCGCCGGTCTTCTCCATGTACGGGACGACGGCTTTCGTGAACAGGAACAGGCTGCGCAGGTTGACGCGCATCGACGTGTCCCAGTCGTCGACGGTCGCGTCGGCGAACAATGCTTGCGTCTCCGCCATCGCGTTGTTGACGAGCGAGTCGAGGCGGCCGAACTCGGCGACGGTGTCGTCGACGAGCCGCGTGATGTCGTCGGCATTGCCGATGTCGCACTGCATGGCGACTGCAGTACCACCGTTCTGGGTGATTTCGTTCGCCGTCGCGGTCACGGTGCCGGGGAAGTTGGTTTTGGCTTTGTCGAGACTGCGCGCCGCGCACACGACCTTCGCACCTTGCGCGGCCAGACCGAGGGCGAGCCCTTTGCCGATACCGCGCGACGCGCCGGTAACGATGATGACGCGACCGTCGTGCGCGCTCATACCGATGTCAACCGGAGGCTGGCGCGCATCTTGTGGCGGATGTTGACGGTCAGCAGCACCGCCGCGAACGTCTCCATGCCGACCGCGTTGCGCAACGAGCCGCCGTCGAGCGGCCGCAGGTTCGGGATGCTCGCGGTGATTTCCATCACCGTGTCCTTGGCTTCGTCGTCGTCGCCGAGCACCACGACGTCGCTCTCCATCTCGTGGTCGATCGCCGCGAACTCGGCCGCAGGAACGAGATGGAACGCGGTTGTGACTCGCGAGCGCCACAGCAGCGACTGAATCTCGGCGGCGACGCTTCCGTGCGGCGGCAACACGGCGTTGAACTCGCTGCCGTGCTTGACGAGATTGTTCGCCATCGACACGACGATCTTGCCGGGCAGGCGCTCGGCGTGTTCCTGAATCGTCGGGATCGCCGAGTCGGCGTGCACCGCGAGGATGACGACGGGTGCGTCGCACGCCCACGCGTTGTCGCACGCAATCAAGCGGCCGGCAACGAGGTCGCCCCATTCTTTTTCGAGTTCGTCGACAGCCGCACGCGCCTTGTCGACCGCGCGCGACCCGAAGAGCACTTCATGGCCGACGCTCGCAAGCCGAGCCGCCAAACCGCGCCCCGCGGGGCCGGTCGCACCGAGAATTCCGATCCGCATCCGTGGAAGAATACCCGCGCATGAAATTTGCGATCGGGTACGCAAACGCGGGACCGTTCTCGGAACCCGAGAACGCCGTGGGTCTCGCGCGTCTCCTCGAAGAGTTGGGTTTCGAGTCGCTTTGGACTGTTGAGCACGTTGTCGTGCCGTCGGGATATCAGTCGCCGTACCCGTATTCCGACGACGGCAAGATGCCGGGCGGTGAGAGCGTGCCGATCCCCGACCCGCTCATCTGGCTCACGTACGTCGGCGCCGCGACCAAAACGTTGCGACTCGCAACCGGCATCTTGATTTTGCCGCAACGCAACCCGATCGTGCTCGCCAAAGAAGTCGCGACGCTCGACCGGTTGACCGGCGGCCGGCTCGAGCTCGGCGTCGGCGTGGGTTGGCTCGAAGAAGAGTTCGACGCGCTCGGCATTCCGTTCGAAGCGCGCGGCGCCCGCACCGACGAGTACGTCGAAGTGCTGCGCAAGTTGTGGCGTGAAGACGAGAGCGAGTTCGACGGCGCGTTCACGCGATTCGCGCCGCTCAAGTCGTTCCCGAAGCCGGTCGCGGCGGGCGGCCCGCGTATTCACATCGGCGGTCACACGCGCGCGGCGGCGCGGCGCGCCGGGCGCATTGGTGACGGCTTCTTCCCGGGCCGCGGCGGCGACGAGTTGGTGGCATTGATCGACGAGATGCGCCGCGCCGCAACCGCCGCCGGGCGCGATCCCGACACGATCGAGATCACCGGCGGCAGCGCCTTCGATCTCGACGGCGTCAAGCGGGCAGCCGATCTCGGGATCTCGCGTTGTCTCATCCCGCCGCTCGGTTGGGATCTCGAAACGCTGCGCAAGAACCTCGGCGCGTTCTCGGAGAACGTCATCGCCAAAGCCTGATGGCAGGTTGGCACCGAAAGTTCCGCATAGCGGGAATTTCTGCGCCATCAGATGGGCGGGTTTTTTTGGTCGGGGCGTCGGTGCGTCAGTGCGTCAGCCGATGCACTCGGCGCCGAAGACGATGCGCAGTTCGGCGAAGAGGCCGTTGCGCGCGTCGCAGCGGAACTCGTCGCCCAGACGCAACACCGTTTCTTTTTCCTGCCCGTTGATGTGCACGAGCACTGGACTGTCGCCCGGGTGCGCGGACAGGATCGACTTCAGCTTCTCGACTCGGTCGTCGGTGAGCACGGCCGCCTTCACTCGCAGATGCACGGGCGGCCCGGTGTCGAGATGCACCTCGGGCCGCGTGATCTCGACCGCGATCAACTTCGGCGTGTCTTCCCGCCCGTCGACGCGGCCCTTCACGGTGACGATCGCGTCGGGCGCGAGCAGCTCGCCGTAGTTCAGCATCGTCTTCGGGAAGACCATCACTTCCATCGACGCCGCCAGGTCTTCGAGCACGAACGTCGCCATGAGATCGCCGCGCTTGGTGTACTTCCGTTGCAACGCGGTCACGACGCCGGCGACAGTGCGCGTCGTCCCGTCTTCGAGTTCGGCCAACTCGGCGATCGAGCACTCGACGAGCCGCCGCAGCGATCGTTCCGCGCCCATCAGCGGATGGTCGCTCACATAGAGCCCGAGCATCTCTTTCTCGGCGCGCAACAACTCGCTCTTGTTGAACTCGAGTTCCGGAATCGGGAGCCGGTCGTCGAACACCGGTGACGCGTCGCCCGCGTCGCCACCCATGTCGAACAGGCTCATCGTGCCGGCTTCCCGTTCGCGCCGGCGCCGCAGCGCGGAATCGACGATCGGCTCGAACGACATCAACAGGCCCTTGCGGGGATGGCCGAGCGAATCGAAGCCGCCACCGTTGACCAACGACTCAACGGTGCGCTTGTTGAGCACCGCCGGGTCGACGCGGTCGCAGAAATCGTGGAAGTCGGCGAACGGCCCGTTGGCCTCGCGTTCTTCGATCAACAACCCGGCAACGCCTTCACCGACGTTGCGCACCGCCGAGAGCCCGAACCGGAAGTCGACGTGGCTCCCTCGCTCCGCCGTCCGTGGCTCCGCTGCGTCCGCACTCCCGTCTTCGCACGAAAAGTCCGACTGCGACGCGTTGACGTCGGGCACGAGTACCGGGATCTCGAGCGCCCGGCATTCGTTCAGGTACACCGCGGCCTTGTCGAGGTTCGTCTTCACGCTCGTCAGCAGCGCCGCGAAGTACTGCACCGGGTAGTTCGCCTTCAACCACGCGGTTTGGTACGTGATCTTGCCGTACCCGACGGTGTGCGAACGGTTGAACGAGTAATCGGCGAACGGTTCGATCTTGTCGAAGTACGCGTTGGCGAACTCGGTGCTGTGGCCTTGGCGTTCGCATCCGGCGACGAACTTCACGCGCTCTTTGGCGATCAGCTCACGGATCTTCTTGCCGGTCGCCTTACGGAGGTTGTCGGCCTCTTCGAGCGAGTAGCCCGCGAGCTTCTGCGACACACGCATGAGCTGTTCTTGGTAGACGACCAAGCCGTAGGTGGGTTCGAGCAGCTCGACGAGATCTTCGTGGTCGTAGGTGATCGGCTTCCGACCGTTCTTGCGGTCGGCGTATTCGTTGTGCCAGTTCTGCGCCATCGGGCCCGGCCGGTAGAGCGCGATAACGGCCGACACGTCTTCGAACGAGGTCGGCGCCATCGAGCGCAACAGGGCGCGCATCGGACCGCCTTCGAGCTGGAACACACCGATCGTGTCGCCGCGCCGCAGGAGTTCGAAGGTCTTCGGGTCGTCAAGCGGCACGTTGTCGATGTCGACGCGCTCGCCCGTCGACCGTTCGATGAGATCGAGTGTGATCTCCATCGCGTCGAGGTTGCGCAGGCCGAGGAAGTCCATCTTCAGCAGACCGAGATCCTCGACGCCGTGCATCTCGTACTGCGTGACGATCGGCGCCTCTTCGATGGGCGTGCCCGGTTCGGGCTTGCGCTGAATCGGGAGGTATTCGGTGAGTGGTTCGCGCGTGATGACGACTGCCGCCGCGTGGATGCCGTCCTGGCGGCGCAGCCCCTCGAGGCCGCGGGCGACGTCGATGACGCGCCGCGCGTCGGGATCGACCTCGTAGAGGTCGCGCAACTCGGCGGCCATCTTGTAGCCGTCGGCGTACTTCTCGTGCGGATCGATGCACGCGTACAGCGGCGTGTCGCGGCCCATGATCAACGGCGGCATCAGCTTGGCGATCTTGTCGCCCACCGCGTACGGGTACCCGAGCACACGCGCGGCGTCGCGCACGGCGGCACGCGCTTTGATCGTCGAGAACGTGATGACCTGCGCGACGTGGTCGTGGCCGTACTTCTGGGCCGCGTACCGAATCATCTCGCCGCGGTAACGCGAGTCGAAGTCCATGTCGATGTCGGGCATCTGCTTGCGGCCCGGGTTCAACATGCGTTCGAACAGCAAGTCGTAGTGGATGGGATCGACGTCGGTGACGCGTAGGCAGTACGCCACACACGAGCCGGCCGCACTCCCCCGCCCCGGACCAACCCGGATGCCGTGCGACTTGGCGTAGGTGACGAGATCCCAGACGACCAAGAAGTACGCCGAGAACCCCATCGACTTGATGACGTCGAGCTCGTATTCGATGCGTTCGAGCACCTTCTGGGGCGGCGTTCCGCCGTAGCGCTCCTTCGCACCCCACATCGTCACTTCGCGGAGATACGTGTCTTCGGTGTAACCCTCGGGCACGTCGACCGCGGGCAACACGTCTTGGCCGAACTCGATCGTGACGTCGGCGCGCTCGGCGATCAGCAGCGTGTTGTCGCAGGCTTCGGGCGCCTCGCGGAACAAGTGGCGCATCTCCGACGCGGTCTTGATGTAGAAGTCGTTGCCGTCGAACTTGAAGCGGTTCGGGTCGGTCTGCAACGCGCCGGTTTGCACGCAGAGCAACGCGTCGTGTGATTCCGCGTCGTGCTTGTGCGTGTAGTGGCTGTCGTTCGTCGCGAGCAGCGGCGCCTGGAGCTTGCGCGCGATCTCGAGCAACGGGCGAATGACCTTGGCGTCGTCGTCGATGCCGTGGTCTTGCAGTTCGACGAAGAAGTGCGCGCGCCCGAAGATGTCTTGGAAACGGGCGGTTGCTTCGAGTGCGGCTTGTTCTTCGCCCTGCAGAATCAGTTGCGACACGAGCCCACCGAGACACCCCGTCGTCGCGGTGATGCCTTCGTGGTACTGCTCGAGCAGCTCCCAGTCGGAGCGGGGCTTGTAGTAGTAGCCGTCGAGGTATGCCGCGCTCGTGATCTTCATCAGGTTGCGGTAACCGGTGTCGGTCTCGGCGAGCATCGTGAGGTGGTAGATCTCGTGCTCGCTGCGCTTCGGGCGATCGAAGCGCGACGTGTTCGTGAAGTAGCCCTCCATGCCGATGATCGGCTTCACGCCCGCGTCGCGAGCGGCCGCGTACATCGGGAGCGCGCCGTACATGTTTCCGTGGTCGGTGATCCCGACCGCGGGCTGCCCGTCGGCCGCGACCGCGGCGACGACGTCGCCGATACGCGAGGCACCATCGAGCATCGAGTACTCGGTGTGCAGATGCAGATGGACGAAAGAATCGGGCACGCGAATGTCTCTGGGTCTCCGCTGTCCACAAGCCCTGTGGAGAGACTTGTGGAAAATTACACGCCTGTGATTCGAGATTACGCCCCCGGCCGCGGCCTCACAAACGACCTCGTCACGGGCCCCGCCACACGGCCCGGGCTACGACGGGCGGCGGCTCATCGCCGACTCTTCCGTCGATCTGTTCTCGCATGAGATCGAGATGACCGGCGTGACGCGCGGTCTCTTCGATCATGTGGATGTAAATCCAACGCAAACTGGCACGACCAAAGTATTGATGGTCGTGCATGCTGAGATCGTCGAGCGTTGCCTTCGACGCGATCACGCGCGACACCGCGCAGGCCGCGCGGTATTCGTCGACGATCGACGCGACCGTGTCGTCGGACGCCAGCTGGAAGTCGCCGTGTTTCACCGGGTCGGGCCGCTCGGGATGACCGGCGAACTTTTCGTCGAACCAGTTGTATTCGACTTCGGTGAGATGCGCGATCGTGCCGAGCGGACTCAGACCCGACGGTGTCATCACCCGCGAAGCATCCGCCTGCGAAAGCCCGTCGACCTTGTTGACGACGACGTCGCGGTAGTAGTCGAGGAAGCCTTCGAGCATGCTGCGCTCGTCGCCGCGCGATCCGAGGGAATCGTCGTCACTCACGGCGCAATGTTTCCGCGTCCGCGCGTCGCAAGCAACGGTACGAGCATCTCGTCGGGCGTGAGCGATCCGTGCCCCGACCGAAGCTTCGCCTCGTGGCCGAGCGTGGGGTCGACGAAGGCAACCGCGTCGCGCGCGGCCAGCACGACGTCGCCGATGCGGCCCGGAATCGAACCGGTCGCACCGGTGCCGAGCAGCCCTTCGTCGAGCAGCTCCGCACGCGACCACACCCATCCGCGGTCGCCGACCGCTTCGCGCGCGACGTCGAGCAGCTCGCGGGCGCCACCGCGCGGCGCGTAGCAGTAGCGGAAACGTCCGTCGCCGGCCATCGCGACGGTGCGCTTCGCAACCTCCGGAAGTTCGATCCACGACTCGTGCTCGAGATGCATCTGCCCGTGATCCGACGTGACAAGCAGCGCGACCGACGGCGGCAACGCGTCGGCCAGTTCGCCGACCATCCGGTCGGTGTCGGTGAGCTCGCGCCGATACGTGCGGTCGTGGAGGCCGAACTCGTGGGCCACCGTGTCGACGCCTGGGTAATACGCGTAGACGAGCGGCGCGCCGCCGACGCAACAACGCACGCACTGCTCGATCAGCGCCGCGGTCGTGTGCCATCCGACGAAACGCGCCGCCGCGCAAGTGCGCCTGCGTGAAACCGGTCGTTCGGAACTCGGCGCGCGTGATCACCGGAACCTCGCGTCCGAGGAACGCGGTGTGCCGCTGCACATCGAAGGGATCGGGCGCCCGGCCGCCACCCGCGATCGTCCAGCGCAACACGTTGAGCACCTCGCCGCCGACGAGCATGCGGTAACCGACGATCCCGTGCTGCGCGGGCGCGAGACCGGTTGCAATTGACGTCAAGGCCGACGCAGTGGTCGACGGGACGACCGTCGTGATCGGACCGCCGTCGAAGCTCGCAGCCGTGGGCATGATCGCGGCGTGTTCCTCGACCGCGCGCCAGCCGAGCCCGTCGAGGACGAGCAAGACCACCTGTTCCGCGGTGCGGGCCGGCTCCGGCAACCACGAACGATCGCTCCCGCCGAGCAACGCCGGGACCAGGCCGGCCACTGATGCGCCGCCCAGGGCGGGCAACACCGCACCCTCGGTCCGGGGGCTCATGCGTCCGAGCGTAGGCCAGAGCGCGCCCGCCACCGAGCGACCTGCGCGACGATGAAGGTATGAAGGTATCGACGCGGGGCGACTACGCGGCACGCGCACTCCTGTCGCTCGCGTTGCACGGCAGCGACCGGCCGACGTCGGTGAAGGAAATCGCCGAACGCACGCATCTCCCCCAGCCGTACCTCGAACAGATCTTGTTGTCGGTGAAGGGCGCCGGCCTCGTTCGTTCGAAGCGCGGCGTCGGTGGCGGCTACGTGCTGGCGCGGCCCCCCGTCGAAATCACGCTCGCCGACATCGTTGCCGCCGTCGAAGGACCGCAACTCCTCCTCGCCGAACATCCCGATCACTGCGAAGGGCACTGCGTGTTGCAAGAGGTGTGGATCGGTGTCGACCAAGAGACACGCTTCGTCCTCGAACGCGTCACGCTGCAGGAACTCGTCGAGCGCACGATCGTCGGTCACGGCAAGTCGTAACGCTACGCAAGGGACGTGAACCCGGATTTCGTTCAGAGACCGAAGAGCGTAGGAGCAAATGTGCTCTCAGCGGCAACATTCGGTCCAAGGCTCGGCGTCTAAGACCGGGCGCGCAGTCGCTCGAGCACCTCGGCGAGTTCCGGCGGCAACGGATCGTCGAACTCGATGCGTTCTCCGGTTGCCGGATGATCGAACGCGAGTGACGTCGCGTGCAGGAACGGGCGGGAAAGCTTGAGTCTGATCGCGCGCGCCGCCGTACGTCGCGTCACCGACGACGGGATGGCCGATCGCCGCGAGGTGCACCCGGATTTGGTGTGTGCGCCCGGTCTCGAGCTTGCAGTCGAGCAACGAACAGACGGGTTCGTCGAAGGCCTCGCGCACTTCGTATTCGGTGCGCGCGGGCTTGCCTTCGTCGCGCACGGCCATGCGCGTGCGGCGCGCCGCCGAACGCCCGATCGGCGCGTCGATCAAACCGCGCGGTGACGCCAGATGACCCCACACGAGCGCGACGTAGCGCCGGTCGACGGTACGGGCGGCCAGTTGCGCAACGAGCGACTCATACGCCTGCGGCGAGCGGGCGACGACCAGCAAGCCACTCGTGTCGCGGTCGAGGCGGTGCACGATCCCGGGCCGCATCGGGTCACCGACTCCCGCGATCTCGGGGAAGCGTGCGAGCAAACCGTTGACGAGAGTCCCGTCGGCATTCCCTGCGCCCGGATGCACGACGAGGTCGGCCGGTTTCGCGACGACCACGACGTCGTCGTCGGCGTAACGCACGTCGACCGCGACCGCGGCGTCGGCCGTCGGGGGCGCGGCATCGGCCGGCTCGCCGAGAATTTCGATCGACGCGCCGGTCTGCAACCGATAGCTCTTGGCGACCTTCTTGCCGTCGACGAGCACGGCGCCGTCGTCGAGCAACTGCTGGACCGCGTTGCGCGGCCAGCCCGTCAGAAACGCAACGGCCCGGTCGACACGCTCACCGTCGAGCGCGTTCGGGACGACGATCGGTTCGTCATCCATCTGCTTCGTGGCGCGAACAGTGTGCGCACGATGAGGATGATGGCGCCGATCGTGATGCACGAGTCGGCGACGTTGAACAACGGCCACGAGCCCGACCTCCACGAAGTCGACGACGTGACCGCGCAAGACGCCGGGCGAACGAAAGAAGCGGTCGGCCAGGTTGCCGAGCGCACCCCCGAGCACGAGGATGAGACCGATCACCATCCAGCGATCGGTCGCTTGCTTCACGGCGCGCGCGATGAGCACGGTGATCGACGCATCGCGAGCACGGCGAGGATCGGCGTGTAGCCCTGGAACCGGCTGAACGCGCTCCCGCTGTTACGCGGCGAGCTCGAACTCGGCATTCGAACCGATCACTTGCTTCGGTCCGTCGGCAAGCGCAGAGACGGCCCACGCTTTCGTCAGCTGGTCGACGGCGACGATGAACACGATCGCGCCGCGACGACCCAAACGGGCGCGCGTCCGGTTGCGAGCCGTTGTATCGCTAGCGGCGCCGTTCGCCACGGGCCTTGCACTTCACACACTGCTCGGCCCAGGGAATGACTTCGAGCCGCGCAACGGGGATGCGATCGCCGCACGTCACACACAGGCCGTACATGCCCGTCGGCATGCGCTGCGAGCGCCCGTTCGATGTCGTCGACCGTTTGGCGCGCGCGTCGCCGACAACGCGAGGTCGCGTTCGCGCTCGACACTTACGGTGTCACCCTCGCCCGATTCTTCGTCGAACTGCGTGTCGCCCTGTTCGCGCTCCGACGCGAGCTGCTCGGCCTCGGCCTGCAACTCTTCGGCCTGGCGCAAGTGCCGGTCGCGTTCTTCCTCGAGACGCTCGCGCAACTTCTCGAGCGTGCTCGGCGCCAGCGGCGGCGGCAGCTTCTTGGGCGGCGGCGGCTTCGGCACGGGCGGCGGCTTCACGACCTTGGCCGGCGCGGCCTTGACCGGTGCGGCCTTCGCGGGCGCCGCCTTCACGGCTTTCGCGGGCGCGGCCTTCTTCGGCGGCGCGGCCTTCTTGACGGGCGCGGGCTTCTTCGCAGGGGCAGCCTTTTTCACCACCTTCTTGACGGGTGCTTTGGCTGCCTTCTTAACCACAGGTTTCTTCGCCGGCGCGGCCTTTTTGGCCGGTTTCTTGGCAACCGGCTTTTTCGCGGCGACCTTCTTGGCCGACCCCTTCTTTGCAGCAGCCACCTGCTTCGGCGGCGACTTCTTGGCCGGCTTCTTGGCGCTGGGCATGTGATCCTTCCGGGCCCGGAGGCGCCGGATAATAGCGCCGGGCGCGCGGCAGTTTCGGTTACCCCGGGCCGAGCAGCGCAGCGACCCGCGCCCGGGCTTCCGTGAGGGACAGACCGCGTACCGCGAACTGCTTGGCGCGGGAGTGCTCGCCGCTGACCAGCACAACCGAGGCGGGCGCGACGCCCAGTGCCGCCGCGAGGGCCGTCCGCGCCGCCTCGTTGGCGCGGCCGTCGACCGGTGGCGCCGCGACGCGCAGCTTCAGCGCGTCGCCATGCACACCCGCGACTTCAGTTCGTCCGGCACGCGGCACGACGCGGACCGCGACGATCACACCTTCCGCAGATTCGCGAACGATGTCGTCTAGGTGTACACCCACACCGTGGTTCCGAGCGGCAGCACGTTCGTGGCCCAGATCCAGTTCATCGCGTCGTCGGTCACGCGTACGCAACCGTGCGATGCGGGATACGGCGGCACGTTGCCGGCTCCGTGAATGGCGTGGCCCTGGAACGTGAAGAACTTCGGCCGCCACAACAATCCGAGCGGCGCGTTGTCGGCGCCGTCGATCTGGCTCACGATCGTGAACACGCCTTCCGGTGTGTGCGCGTTCCCCGCATTGCCGTTGTCGTTATACGGGATGTCGGAGCCGGTCGAGACGTTGAACGTCCACTGCGCGTAGCCGTTGTTGGTGATC
The DNA here is from genome assembly GCA_963841195.1 of uncultured Actinomycetes bacterium. GTDB lineage: Bacteria > Actinomycetota > Acidimicrobiia > IMCC26256 > PALSA-610 > CAWJBX01. The sequence goes on from CAWJBX010000018.1 coordinate 67,462, forward strand.
ATCAAGATCTGACGCGTTTTGTCGACCTCGAAGATGTAGCCGCTCGTCGAGCGCGGGTGCGGCCGGGGCGCCGTGCGGAACGCGGCTTGTGTCGTCGCGTCGACGTTGCCGGTACGCGGCAAGCCGTTGGCCTTCTGGAACGCCCACACCGCTTGTTGCGTGAGCGAGTCGTAGACGCCGTTGATGCCCGGAATCCAGTAGCCCTGGCCGAGGAGACGTGACTGCAGGTACGAGACGTCGTTGCCTTGCGCCCCGACGTTCAACAACGCGACGTCGGGAGTGTTCGGCGCCGAAAGCATGCGGTAGCCGTCGCCGACGGGCATGCCGACGACCTGCATGATGTGGCGATCGTTGGGCAGGATGCCCACCGCGCTGCCTTCGAAGTGGGCGTCGCCGAACGTGAAGACACCACCGTCTTCGGCGCCGAGCCAGTAGCCGTTGCCGCTGCCGTCGCGGGCCATGCCGACGACCGGCGCGTTCAGGCGGAGGCTGCCGGTCGAACCGTGGAACTTCGCGTCACCAAAGGTGAAGACGCCACCGTCCTTGGCGACGAGCCAATAGCCGTTGCCCGTCGCGGTCGGCGCCATGCCGACGACCGGCGCGTTCAGGCGCATGCCGCCGGTCGAACCGTGGAACTTCGCCGAGCCGAACGAGAACACACCGCCGTCGGCCGCGTAGAGCCAGTAACCGTTGCCGCCGGGCCCCGGAATGATCGAAATGATCGGCGAGTTGAGCGGCGTGCCGTTCATACCGCCGTACTGGTGCGCGTCACCGAACGTGTAGACGCGCCCGTCGGCACCGACGAGCCAATAGCCGTGGCTGTCGGCCGTCGCCGCCATGCCGGTGATCGGCGCATTGAGCGGGAAGCCCGCGGTGCCGCCGTAGAAGTTCGCGTGGAACGAGAACACGCCGCCGTCTTTGGCAACCAGCCAGTAGCCGCCGCCGCCGGCCGTCGCCGCCATGCCGACAATCGGTTGCGCGAGGTTGAAGTTCTGCGTCGAGCCCTGGAATGAGGCGTTGCCGAACGCGAACACGGTGTTGTCGTGACCGATCGGCGGCGTCGCGGCGCCCGCCGGTGCGGCCGCGGGAATCACAGCGAATGCGCCCGCGAGGATGGCGAACGCCAGCACCACCGCGCGCCGCGCGCGCGAGTCTTCGACTTCGACAGCATGGCGCCGGAGGCTAGTCCGAATGGGCCGCAGGGCGGCATTCGGGCACCGATATCGTGATCGCCATGTTCTCGCCCGTCGATGCCGCGCTCGATCTCCCCGCGCTCGAAGAGACCGTGCTCGCACGTTGGCGAGAAGACGACGTCTTCGGTGCCTCGCTGCGCAGGCGCGCGGGTGCACCCGAATGGGTGTTTTACGAAGGCCCGCCCACGGCCAACGGCCGGCCCGGCATTCACCACGTGTGGGCGCGTCTGTTCAAGGACATCTACCCGCGGTTTCACACCATGCGCGGCCGTCACGTCGCCCGAAAAGGGGGATGGGACTGTCACGGGCTGCCGGTCGAGGTCGAGGTCGAAAAGGAGCTCGGGTTCTCGGGCAAGCACGAGATCGAGGACTACGGCATCGAGCGCTTCAACGCGAAGTGCCGCGCGTCCGTCCAGCGCTACGTCGAGGACTGGCAGTCGCTCACGTCGCGCATCGGCATGTGGCTCGACACCGCAGGCGCGTACTGGACGCTTTCGAACGACTACATCGAGAGCGTCTGGTGGTTGTTCAACCAGATGTGGGACAAGGACGCGATCTACGAAGGCTTCAAGGTCGTTCCGTACTGCGGTCGCTGCGGTACCGCGTTGTCGTCACACGAACTCGGCCAGCCCGGCGCCTACCGCGACGTCACCGAACCGTCGGTGTACGTGCGTTTCCCCGTTGTCGGCGCCGACTTCGATCTCCTGGTCTGGACGACGACTCCCTGGACCCTGCCGTCGAACACGGGCGCCGCGGTCGGCCCGCATGTCGCGTACGTGCGCGTGCGCGCACCCGAAGGCGGTCGCGATCTGGTGATGGCGCGCGATCGCGTGCAGGCCGTGCTGGGGGACGACGCCGAAGTGCTCGGAGGCGTCGCGGTTTCCGATCTCGTCGGCAAGCGTTACGAACCGCCGTTCGCACTCGTGGAAGTGCTCGGCGAGCGGGCGTTCACGATCGTTGCCGACGACTTCGTCACCGTCGAAGACGGCTCCGGCATCGTCCACCTTGCGCCCGCGTTCGGTGAGATCGACCGCGAGGTCGGCGAGCGAGAAGGCCTCGCGTTCGTCAATCCGGTCAACGATGCGGCCCGTTTCAAGATCGAGGTCGGCAAACCGTACGCGGGCAAGTTCGTGAAGGCGGCCGATCCCGAACTCATCGACGCGCTGTCCGCCGCCGGCAAGCTCGTGCGCGTCGTCGACTACACGCACTCGTACCCGCATTGTTGGCGCTGCGACACGCCGCTGATCTACTGGGCGAAACCAACGTGGTTCGCCCGCACGTCTGCGCACAAGCAAGACATGCTCCGCGAGAACGAGACCATCAACTGGTACCCGGAGCACATCAAGCACGGCCGTTTCGGAGACTGGCTCGAGAACAACATCGACTGGGCGTTGTCGCGCGATCGCTTCTGGGGCACGCCCATTCCGGTGTGGCGCTGCCACGACTGCAAGCACGACACGTGCATCGGATCGGTCGCCGAACTATCGGAACTCTCCGGCCGCGAACTCACGGGAATGGACTTGCACCGGCCGTTCGTCGACGACGTCACGATCGCGTGCCCCGAGTGCAAGAACGGAACGGCCTCTCGCGTCGAGCCGGTTCTCGACGCGTGGTTCGACTCGGGTTCGATGCCGGCCGCCCAACTTCACTATCCGTTCGAGAACGAAGCGTTGTTCTCGTCGCGCTTTCCGGCCGACTTCATCTGCGAAGCGATCGACCAAACGCGCGGCTGGTTCTATTCGTTGCTGGCCGTGAACACCCTCGTGTTCGACCAGGCGCCCTACCGCAACGTCGTATGCCTGGCGCTGCTGGTCGACAAGAACGGCGCCAAGATGTCGAAGTCGCGGGGCAACGTCATCGACCCGGTTCCCGTGCTCGCCGAGCGCGGTGCCGATGCGCTGCGCTGGTACATGTTCTCGAGCGGCTCGCCGTGGACGCCAAAACGCGTGTCGGTCGAAGGCATCGACGAGGCCACGCGTCAGTTTCTCTTGACGCTCTGGAACACGTACTCCTTCTTCGTGACCTACGCGACGATCGACGGCTGGGCACCTGCGTCGGGTAAGGCGGCTCCCGTTACGCACGTGCTCGACCGCTGGATGCGATCGCGGTTGCACCGAACCGTAGGCACCGTCACCGACTCGCTCGAAAACTTCGACGCACTGACTGCGGCCAATGCATTGAGCGAACTCGTCGACGATTTGTCCAACTGGTACGTACGCCGGTCGCGGTCCCGGTTTTGGAAATCCTCTGATCCCAGCGCCCACGCGACCCTGCACGAAACGCTGCTCGTGCTGACGCAGCTGCTCGCGCCGTTCTGCCCGTTCGTGAGCGACGAGATGTACCGCAACCTTGCGCAGACCGACGACTCGGTACACCTCACGGACTGGCCCGACGTCGACACCGCAGCAATCGACGACGCGCTCGAAGACGAAATGGCGCGCGCCCGCACGCTCGTTTCCCTGGGCCGCGCCGCGCGCACCGATGCCAAGACGGGCGTGCGCCAGCCGTTGTCGCGCGCGATCGCGTTACTGCCCACGGGCGCGTCGCCGCTGCGCGAAGAGATCGTCGCCGAGATGCGCGAAGAGCTGAACGTGAAGCGCTTCGAAGTCGTGGACTCGCTCGAAGGCTTGCTCTCCTACCGCGTCACACCGGTGTTCGCGAAGCTCGGTCCTCGTCTCGGCAAGTCGGTGCAGCGCGTGAAAGCTCTGCTCGAGACGGTCGACGGTTCCGACGTGCGGCGCGCGTTCGACGAGACGGGAAGCTTCACGCTCGACGTCGACGGGAACGCGGTGACGCTGTCCCCCGACGACGTCGAAATCCGAGCGGAACAGCACGAAGACCTCACGCTCGCCCAAGACGGCGGGTACGCGGTCGCACTCGACCTCACGCTCGACGACGACGCTCCGCGCCGAAGGCGTCGCGCGCGAACTCGTGCGCGCGATCAACGACATGCGAAGAGCCGACGGTTACCAGCTCACCGACCGGATCACGGTTCGCCTCGAAGCGGAGGAGCCGATCCTTTCGGCGGCGAAGACCCACCGCGAATGGATCGCAGCCGAAGTGTTGGCGACGACGTTCGAGATCGTCGAAGGTCCGCCCGCTACGGGCAAGCGCGTCAAAATCGGCGAGCACGAAGTCGGCCTGACGCTCACCCTCGCCTAACTCCCGATGCGTCGTTCAACCCGCGTGAGGCGGGTTCAGCGACGCATCGGCGGATTAGCGGCGGCGGCGGAAGACGTCGCGGAAGCTGCCGCGATCGGCGTCCTGATCGAAAAAGTTCTGATCGCCGGCGGCGTTTTCGTCGTCACGCGGACCGAGCGGCGCTTCGTCGTGCACGGCGTCGCGCAACGTCGCGAAGAACGCGTCGTCGTCGAGGACGTCGGCGTCGGCACCGTCGTTGCTCAACAGGTCGATCGGCTGCGGCGGCGTCGAGCGCGTCGGCGCGGGCTCGGGCGGACGCACCGCGGCAGCCGCGGCGCGCGTCGCCATCGTCTCGTCGTCAGTGACGATCGCGGGCCTCGCTTGCTCGAACAACGTCCGCACGTCGACTTCGTGCGTCGGCGGACCACCGGCCGCAGCTTCTTTCGGCGGAGCCGGCGCGGGTGCGGGTGCGGGCGCGGTCTGCGCGACCGGCGGTGCCGGCGCGGGCGCAGGCGGAGGTGTTGGTACCGGAGCCGGCGCGGTCGGCGCCGCGGCAACGGGCGCGCTTGGTCGCGCAGCCGGCTCGGGTTCCGCGTCCGAGTCGAGATCGCTCGCGCTCGGAATCTCGACGTCGCTCGGCTCGGGTCGGGTGCCGGGCGCGGTCGTCGGCCGCGAACGCAACGCGGAGAGGTCGGCTTCGAGCGCGCGCACCATGCGCTCGCGGTATTCCGCCTCGAAACGGGTCAATGCTTCGACGTCGGCGAGCAACGCGTCGCGTCGGCTCGCGAGATCGATGATCTCTTCTTCGTGATGGCGCCGCTCGGACTCGCCCTTCCGACGCGCGTCGGCTTCGGCGTCCGCGACCAGGCGCCGCGCTTGGATGTCGGCGTCGTCGAGCATCTGCCGCGACTTCGCAGTCGCCTCGGCGACGGCTTCGTCGGCGGCCCGTTGCGCGAGCAACAGCGTGCGGTGCAACACGTCTTCGGTCTCGCGCGTACGACCAGCTTCGGTCTGCGCGGACTGCAAGCGATCGGTCAGCTGGCTGAGGCGCGCGTCGCGCTCTTCGATCGTGGCGGCGGCGCGCTCGAGGAGGTCGTTGACCTCATCTTTGTTGTAGCCACGCATACCGTCTTTGATCTCGGTGTCGCGGAGCTCTCGAGGGGTGATCTCCATGCGCGCCATCGTAGACCCCGGTCTCCCCCGATGGGGACACCTCTCCGGACTTTTCGGACGCCTGCGCGTGATCCGAGAGAACTCAGATGAACAAGGCGCCGCCGCAGATAATTGTGCGGATGATCGCCAAGCCGAAGAACACGACGAGGAACGAAACGTCGAGGAATCCGGCGGGCGGAATCACGCGCCGCACGGGTGCGATAACCGGTTCGGTGATGTCGAGCAAGACCCGGTTGATCGATGCGAGCGGTGAACCCGAGTGGACCGGAAACCACGAAAGGATCGCGCGCGCGATCAAGATGACCATGTAAATGGTTATCAGCGGACAGAGAACTGTCTTCACGAGCGCGCGGCGCGATACAGGCCCCGTGCCTGCAGCCGCTCTTTTTCCTCTTCCGAGACTTCGACGTTCGACGGGGTGAGCAAGAACACTTGGTCGGCCGCCTTCGACATGGTGCCGTTCAGCGCGTACGCGAGGCCGCTCGAAAAGTCGATGAGCCGGCGCTGCAGATCACGATCGACGCCTTGCAAGTTCAAGATCACGGGCTGCCCCGCCTTCAAGCGGTCACCGACCTCTTGCGCGTCGTTGAAACCCTTCGGCTCCATGACGTGGACGCGCGTTGCAGGCATCGGAATCGGCTTTACCGAAGCCGACCGCGGCGGCGCCGCGGGTGCAGGTGCGGGCTCCGGTGCACGCGGTTCTTCCCGAGCACGCGGGCTGCGAATCACGGTCAGCGGGCTCGACTCGGCCGGCGCGGGTGGTGCCACCGTCGCGGTTGCAGCCGCGCGCGCAGGCGGGCGGGCGGGCGCGGGCGAAACGGGTTCGCCGTACTCGTCGACGTAGTACTCGTCGTCGCCGTAGTACTCGTCGTCGTCGACGAGGCCCAACCAGACCATCGTCTTGTGAAACACCGACATGCCGAGTCCCTTCTGCACCGGGTCAGTCGAGCGGGCCGTAAACCGAAAGATTACCGTCGCGGAGCCGATTCGGGCGGACGCGGTCCGAAGACAGCCGTACCGACGCGCACCATCGTTGCACCCGCCGCCACCGCCGCTTCGAAGTCGCCGCTCATCCCCATCGAGCAGGTACGCAGTCCCAGGTCGTCGACGATGTCCCGAAGTGTGAGGAAGTACGGCGTTGGGTCCCCCGCGATGGGTGGAACCGTCATGCAGCCTTCGACGGCGAGTCCGAGCTCCCGGCACCGTTCGACCAACGCACCAACAGTCACGGGTGAGCAGCCGCCTTTTTGCACCTCACCAGCAACATTGACTTGCACGAGCACCGAGGCGCCGGGGGCATGGAGCGCGATCGCCTCCGCCAACTCGGCGCGATCGACCGACTGCCAGAGCGCGACGTACGGGGCGAGGGCGCGCACTTTGTTGCGTTGCAACTGCCCGATGAAATGCCACTGCGGGCCGTCGCCCAACTCGCGCGCCTTGGGAACGAGATCTTGGGCGCGGTTCTCGCCGAGGTCGTGCGCGCCGGCTGCCAGCGCGGCCCGGATCGCGTCGACGGCGACGGTCTTCGTCACGACGACCAGCGTCACGGCATCGGGATCGCGGTCGGCCTTCGTTGCGGCGACGGCGATGCGTTCCCGCACGGCCGCGAGATTCTCCGCGATCGTCACGCTTTCACCGCGACCGTTGCCTGCCGCCCGGTCTGACCGTCGCGCCGATACGAGAAATAGCCGTCGTCGTCAGAGGTGCAGATCCCGCAGTCGTTGAGATCTACACCTGCCCGGTCGAGCACGACACGGACCGCCTCGGGAACGTCGAGCGCGGGACGGCCGTCCCGCGTTGTCGATCGCACCGACGCGCCCAAGCGGTCGACGAACGCGTCGATTTCGCGCTCGCCGAACTCATAGCGCGCGGGGTGAATGCACGGTCCGAGGAACGCGTGAAGCGAGCCTCCACCGAGGGCGCGCACCCGCGCGATCGCGGCGTCGATCACACCGTTGGCGAGCCCGGGATGACCGGCGTGAACGACGGCGACCGCGTCGTCGTTCGCGAGCACGACCGGCGCGCAGTCGGCAGTGACAATCGCGATCGGTAATCCGGCGCGTGTCGTCACCACCGCGTCGGCAACGGGCGGATCCTCGACCGGCGTCGGCGCGCTCGCTTCGTACACGTCGTTGCCGTGCACCTGCCGGACCCACGCCCACGCGTCGGGCGCGGGGAGGCCGGCCTCGTCGGCAAGCGCCCGCCGGTGGCGCGCGACGGCGGCAGGATCGTCGCCGACGTGATCACCGACGTTGCCCGTGTCGCGCCCGCTGCACCAGACGGTGGCACAACCGACGGCGGCCCGCACCAGCGCGGGCCCCGAACTCACCGCAAGAACTCGGGCACGTCGAAGTCGTCGTCGCCGAGGTCGAGCGCGTCGTCGCCGGCAAGCGAGTCTTCGTCGTCGGGTCCGAGACCAAGCGTCGAGACCGTACGTTTGCCGCCGGCGCCGCCACCGCTTTCACCTTCGAAGCGGTCGAAGCCGGCTGCGATCACGGTGATGCGCACTTCGTCGCCGAGCGCGTCGTCGATGACGGCGCCGAAGATGATGTTGGCGTCGGGGTGCGCGGCCTGACCGATGATCTCGGCCGCCTCGTTGAGTTCGAAGAGGCCGAGGTCGGAAGGACCACTGACGTTCAGCAAGAGCCCACGCGCGCCTTCGATGCTCGCTTCGAGCAACGGGCTCGAGATCGCCGAACGTGCCGCGGTCACCGCACGGCCGTCGCCCGACGCGTACCCGACCCCCATCAACGCCGAGCCCGCGTTCGTGAGGATCATCTTCACGTCGGCGAAGTCGGTGTTGATCAAACCCGGTGTCGTGATGAGGTCGGTGATGCCCTGCACACCTTGCAGCAAGACTTCGTCGGCCATCTTGAACGCGTTCAGCATCGACGTGCGCTCGTCGCTCACCTGCAACAAGCGCTCGTTCGGGATGATGATGATCGTGTCGACTTTTTCTTTCAGCTTTTGGATACCGGTGTCGGCTTGCACCGAACGGCGGCGACCTTCGAACGTGAACGGACGCGTGACGACACCGATCGTGAGCGCGCCCAACTCCTTCGCGATCTCGGCGACGACGGGTGCGCCACCCGTGCCGGTGCCACCGCCTTTGCCGGCGGTGATGAACACCATGTCGGCGCCCTTCAGCACCTCTTCGATTTCGTCGCGGTGTTCTTCGGCTGCCTGCCGCCCGATCTCCGGATCGGAGCCGGCACCCAACCCGCGCGTGAGTTGGCGGCCGATGTCGAGTTTCACGTCGGCGTCCGAGAGCAACAGTGACTGGGCGTCGGTGTTCACCGCGATGAACTCGACGCCTTTGAGTCCGGCGTCGATCATCCGGTTGACGGCGTTGCACCCACCGCCGCCGACACCGACGACCTTGATGACTGCGAGGTAGTGCTGCGGAGCGCCGAGCATTGCGCGACCTTCTTCCTGTGTGTTGCGAGGTCGGGCGATCTTCGACCGGTCCCGCCCTCATTGCCGGCATCCCTGCCAGGCCGAATCCCCCAAAGTGTGAAGCTCAACTTGAGGTTGACAATCGGCTCAACCTGTGCTTCGCGTCGAGAGATTAGTGGAGCGCCTGCCTCGAATCAATCAGCGAGCGCCGTTCAACACTTGTGCAAGACCGGTGTCGACGGCGCGCCGACGTCGATGTACGTGAAGCATCCGGTGCCGTATGACGCGAGCACACTCAACGTCGCAGCCGCTTTCGCGGCGAGATCGGTCGGCGGGCCGAGACGAATCGCACCGCCGCGCGCGAGGTCGAGCGAGATGCCGTCGCTGCCGACATCGATCGCTTTCACTTGCGACGCGAGCGCCGGCGGCAACTGCTTCACGAGGCCCGCAGCTTCCGGCGGCGACAACATCTCGCCAACGGCCGGCGCGCGCCGCAGACCGCGTACTTCGACGACACCCGCGGGCGCGCTGTTCGCAAGCGCGACCGCGCGACCATCGGGGGCGAGCAACACGAATTGATTCCCCGTGTGCACGTACGCGGACGGTTGGTATTCGGTGATCGCGATCCGCAACGTCCCCGGCAGCTCCCGCGTGACTGTTGCGTGTTCGACCCAAGGCAGCGTCTCGACGCGCCGCGCGACCGCGCCGGTACTGACGAGCAGCAGCGGATCATGACGATGCACGCGCGCGGCCGCGTCGACTTGCGCCGTCGTCACGTGGTTCGCGCCTGTCGACGCGCACCGTGTCGACGTCGAGGAAGGGTGAATGAACCGCGAGGAAGACGATGCCGACCGAACCGACCAACGCGGTGACGGCAATCAACACGCGCAACCGGCGGCGACCGAGTTCGCGTTGCACCTCGATGCGTCGTTGCCGCAACCGCGGGATCGATGCGAGTCGGTGTTGCCGTCATCGGGTCTCCTCGCATTCGAAGCCCACGAACCGGAGTTCGGGGTGCAAGCGCACGCCCGTTTGGTCTTCGACGCGCCGACGCACTTCCCGCACGAGCGCGTGTACGTCGGCCGCGCGCGCGCCCGGATCGGCGACGAAGAAGTTCGCGTGCTTCTCCGACACAACCGCCCCGCCGAGGCGCAGGCCCTTGCATCCGCACGCCTCGATGAGACGGCCCGCCGAATCGCCGGGTGGGTTGGTGAACACGGATCCCGCGTTCTGACCGCCGGGCTGGTGTTCGCGTCGCCAGCGCACGATCTCGTCGATGCGGGCGCCCGCCGCGTCGGGATCGTCGGGCTGGATGTGGAAGCGAGCACCCGTGACGACCGAACGGTTGCCGAGCGCCGATTGCCGGTACCCGAGACCGAGTGCGGGCCGCTCGAGCGTCCGCGCAACGCCGGCGTCGAGATCGAAGACGGTCGCGTCGACGATGACCTCGTCGGTGTCGGATCCGTGCCCGCCGGCATTCATCCGCACGGCGCCGCCCACGCTGCCGGGGATGCCGACGAAGAACTCGAGCCCGGCCCCTCCCGCGGCAGCCGTGCGCCGGGCGAGCACCGGAAGCGCGACGGCGCCGCCCGCGTCGACCCGATCGCGTCCCTCGTCGATCGTCAATGCTTCGAACGCGCCGCCGAGCACGATCGCGACGCCCTCGAACCCGGCGTCGGCGACGAGCAGGTTCGATCCCCTGCCGAGCACGAGCACGTCGACCGCGCGGTCGTGCAGCACTTCGGCGACGACGGCGAGGTCGCGATCCGAGTCAGCGTGCACGAGCACCGCCAGCGGCCCGCCACATCGGTATGTCGTGAGCTCGGCCGAAGCAGCGTTGCGAACGACGTTGGCGCCCAAGCGGGCTTCGAGCGCGCCGGTGACGTCAGCGAGTGCGCTCACGGCTCACTCGTTTCGCTTTCCGTGTTGCCCAACCAGACGTCGGGCATCGTCGTGAGATCGCCGGCGCCGAGGGTCAGGACGACGTCGCCGGCGCGGGCCATGCGGTGCGGCACGTCGCGAGGTCGGTGCGGCGCGGGAGGTAGGTCACGGGCGCCGCCGGATGGTGGTCGAGCACGGCGTTGAGCACGACGTGTCCGGTCACGCCCGGGACCGGAGTTTCACCCGCGGGGTACACGTCGGTGAGCACGAGGCGTCGGCGGCGGTGAACGCGTCGCCGAACTCGGGCCCGATCGTCGCGGTACGCGAGTAGCGGTGCGGCTGGAACACCGACGATGATCCGGCGCCACGGTCCGCTGGCGTGCGGTCTCGATCGCGGCCGCGACTTCCGTCGGCAGGTGCGCGTAGTCGTCGATGAACGTCACGCCGTCGCGTTCGCCGCGGTACTGGAAACGGCGGGCGACGCCGCCGAATCCGGCGAGCGCGCTCACGATCGCTTCGAACGGCACGCCGAGTTCGAGCGCGATCGCCGCCGCGGCCGCGCCGTTCGACGCAGCCCGAACACCAACGGGAACGGCGATCGAGCCGAGCGACGTGTCGCCGGCGATCAACGTGAAGCGGCAGCCCTTCTCGTCGATCTGCTCGTCGACAATGCGGTAGTCGCGCCGGGTGAAGCGCCAAACGTACGGACGCGCGGACGCGCCGCGGCCAGTCGCGACGCGACCGGATCGTCGGCGCCGAGAACGAGCGGGCCTGCAACATCGTCGGCGAACTCCTCGAACGCGCGCACCAGACCGGCGAACCCGCCGTAGTGATGAGGTGATCGGGTTCGACGTTCGTGACGACCGCCGCGTAGGGATGGATGCGCAGGAACGAGCCGTCGCTCTCGTCGGCTTCGACGACGAACCACTCGCCCGTCGCCGATACGCGGCGTTGGCGCCGACTTCGTTGACATCGGCGCCGATGACAAAGCTCGGCGATCCAGACCGGCCACTGCGCAACACCAGCGCGAGCATCGACGCGGTCGTGGTCTTGCCGTGCGAACCGGCGATCGCAACTGTCCGCCGGATGGCCGCGAGCGCGGCAAGCGCGGCCGACGCGATGCAACACGGCAATGCCGGCACCGTCGGCGGCCCGCAGTTCGACGTTCGTGCGCGGCACCGCGGTGGAGTACACGACCGCGTCGGCATCGGCCGGCACGTTCTCGGCGCGATTGCCCACGTGCACCTCGATGCCCGCCGCGGCCAAGCGTTCGAGAACCGTCGTGCCCTTGATGTCGGAGCCGCTCACCGTGTGGCCCATACGCACGAGCAACAGCGCGATCGCACTCATGCCCGCGCCACGCCACACCGACGATGTGGATCCGCCGCGGGCGCGAGAGATCGAGGGCGGGGGTGTCGTCGTCAAGCAGCACGCGCCACCTCCTCGGCGAGGTCGGCAAGCCGGGCCGCGGCATCGGGGCGGCCGAGGGCGCGGGCGGCGTCGCCCATCGCCACGAGCCGGCGCCGGCGCGCCGAGCAGTTCCGAGACGACTTCGTCGAGCCGGTGCCGGATTGCAATCCTCGTCGCGCAGCATGACGGCGGCACCCGCGCGTTCGAGCGTCTGCGCGTTGCGCGTCTGGTGGTCGCTCGGCGCGCCCGGCAACGGCACGAGCACGGCCGGAACGCCCGCCGCGGTCAACTCGGCGATGGTGCCGGCGCCGGCGCGGCATACGGCCAACGTCGCGCGCGCGTACAACGCTTCCATGTGCTCTTCGTACGGCACGAGGTCGTAGCGGAGGACGTCGTCGGGCCGGTGTGCGGCATCGAGCGCAGCCCGGCTCTCGTCGAAGTTGCGCGGCCCGCAGACGTGATGCACGACCATGTCGTCGCGCCCACGCCAGCGGTCGTAGCAGCCGAGCGCGCCCCGGTTGATCGAGCGCGCACCCTGGGCACCGCCGAACACTGCAAGCAATGCGGGATCATGTTCTGGCGCCCGCGCCACAGCCGCGACGCTTGCGCGCACGGGATTGCCGGTGAGCGTTGCCTTCGGCAGCGGCGTGCCGGGCAACGACACCGCGGGCCGCGCACCGAGCCGAACGCCGATGCGATTGGCGAGGCCGGGCGCAACGTCTTGCTCGTGCACGATCAGCGGAACGCGCCAGCACCATGCCGCGAGCGACGCACGGCAAACGACGCGTAACCACCGAAGCCCACCACGACGCGCGGCCGGTACCGGCGCACGAGCACCAGCGCTTGGAACACGGCCGCGACCGCACCCGCGATCGCCTCGATGTTCGCAAACGTCAACCGGCGCTGCAGACCGCGCCCGGGCAACAGGTCGATCGGGAACCCGGCTTCGGGAACCACACGGCCTTCGATACCGCGCTTGCCGCCGACGAAACGCACCTCGTGGCCGCGCGCTCGCAGTTCCTGGGCAACCGCAATCGCCGGATAGGTATGTCCTCCGGTGCCGCCCCCCGCCAGCAGCGCGAACACGCGCTCGCTCATGGCTGCGGCGTCGGACGCGCGCCGGCGGGCGGGTTTCTTCGCAAGCGCCGGCGCCTGGCGGGCGATGTTCGCGAGCATGCCCGCCGCGAACATGGCGATGACGAGTGAAGAGCCTCCGACGGACAAGAACGGCAGCGTGATACCCGACACCGGCAAGCACCGCCGACCACCGCGCCGAGGTTGATGACGGCTTGTCCGACGATCCACGCGGTGATGCCGGTCGCGAGGAGCAGCGCCGAACCGATCGGGCGCGCGGCGAGCAATGTGGAAGCCGACGAGGCCGAAGCCCGACGAACAACCCGAGCACCAGCAGGCATCCGACGAAGCCGAGCTCCTCGCCGATGATCGCGAAGATGAAGTCGGTGTGTGCGTTCGGGAGGAACAGCCACTTGGCATGGCCGTTCCCGAGGCCGACGCCGTTCACCCCGCCGCTGCCGAGCGCGATCAACGACTGCGAGATCTGGTAGCCGGTGTTCGTCGTGTCCTTCCACGGATGCAAGAACGCGAACATGCGCGCGCGCCGGTACGGCGCCGCGTACGCGAGGACGGCGGCCGCGGCCGCGCCGGCCGCAAACAGCTGAACAGATGGGTCCCGCGCACTCCGGCGACGATCAACATCGCAACCGCGATCACGCGCGATCACGATTGTGGAGTCGAGGTCGGGCTCCTTCATCACGAGCAAGCCGAAGACGCCGAGGATCACGAGCACCGGCGTCCACGAGCGGTAGTCGTCGAGCTGGTCGGCCCGGCGCGCCAGGATCTCGGCCGCGCACACGAGCAGTGCGAGCTTCGCGATCTCGCTCGGCTGCATTCGCAGGAACCCGAGCGCCGAGCCAGCGGCGCGAACCGTCGACGTAGCATGCCGATCCCGGGAACGAGTACCACCGTGCACGCAACGACTGCGAGGCCGAGCAACCACGGGCCGGCCTTGCGCCACAGGTGGTAGTCGACGCGCGCCGCGACGACGAACGCGATGACGCCGATCAACGCCCACAACAACTGCCGGTCGAAGAAGTACCACGACGAGCCGTAGTTGGACTGAGCGCCGCGACCGACGACGCCGACAGGATCATGACGAGACCGACGATGTTGAGAACCGTGACGGTCGCGCACAAGACGATGAACGCGGGCGGCCGCGCCAACTCGCGCGCGGCGCGAGCCGCGAAGCGTTGCGCGAGCCGTTCGAACGGATTCCGAATGCCGCGCGAGCCGGGAGCGGACGCGGCGACAGACGCGGTCATGACGTCGCCGTTTCCAACACTTGCGCTTTCACTTCGGCCGCGAACGTCGTCGCCGCGCTGCGCCGTAGTCGGCGTACGCGTCGAACGACGCGCACGCGGGCGAAAGCAAGACGACGTCACCGGCCTGGGCGAGCCGGTGTGCGGCCGCGACCGCGTCGTGCATCGACGACGCGCGTACGACGGCCGGTGCGGCCAGGCCCTGAAAAGCTGCCTCGATTTCGGGCGCGGCCTCACCGAATGCGACGACGGCCCGGAGGCGCGGCGCGGCCGTGCGCAGCACCGAGAGGTCGAGACCTTTGTTGCGACCACCCGCGAGCAGCACGACCGAATCGAACGACGCCAGCGCGCGCAAGGTCGCGTCGGGGTTCGTCGCCTTCGAGTCGTCGTACCACCGCACCCCAATAGCTTCGCCCACCAGCGCGACTCGGTGGGGCATGGTCGCGTACGACGCCGAGCGCGTCGACGCGCACCGTCCGGTGTCGCGCCGACTTCGAACGCGGCCGCGGCGGCTGCCAGCGCGTTCGTGCGATCGTGCAAGAAGCGCGCGCTTCATCGTCGAGAGCGGCGCGAGTTCGGTGCCGTCCGGGAAGACCGAGCGCGTTGTCAAGCACCCGATAGCAACTTTCGGCGTCGGGATCGAGTGACACTCCGATCGTCCGTGCGCGCGATATCGACGCGACTCGCGACGCGCGGCGATCGTCGGCGTCGAACACGAACAGGTCGTTGGGGCGCTGGTGTTCGGTGATGCGCGCCTTGGCGGCCGCGTAGTCGTCGAGGTCCCGTGCCAGTCGAGGTGATCGGGTGTGATCGCGAGCAAGACCGCGACCGCCGGCCGGAACGTCTCGGCGAACGCGAGCTGGAACGACGACACCTCGGCCACGACAACGGCAACGTCGTCGGTAATCGCGTCGATGAGCGGTCGGCCGATGTTGCCCGCCGCGAGCGTGGGCACGCCCGACGCGTCGAGCATCGCTGCGCACAAGCTCGTCACCGTCGTCTTGCCGTTCGTACCGGTGACCGCGACGATCGGCATGGCCGCGCGTTCGGCCGCGATGTCGATCTCACTGCGCACCGGCACACCAGCCGCGCGCGCCCCGACGATCGCCGGATGCGACGCGCGCACGAGCGGGCTCGGCACGACGAGTTCGGCCGCGGCCGCCAAGCCGCGACCCGCGCGTCGTCGGGCCCTTCGACCAGCTCGGCACCCAACGCGTCGACGATCGCCGACCCGTTCGCGGTACCGATCCGTCGCGGCGGGCGTGTCCTCGACGATCACGACGTCGGAACCCTCGGCGCGCAACCGCCGGGCGACGGCGACGCCGGTTTCCGCGAGGCCCAGGACCAAGATCATTCGACCGGCACGAACCTGAGGAAGTCGGCATAGAAGATGCCGACGGCGAGCGCGACGCAGATCGCGGCGAACAGCCAGAACCGCACGATCACCGTGAACTCCGACCAACCGCCGACCTCGAAATGATGGTGAATCGGCGCCATGCGCAGCACGCGCTTGTGGAACCCGCGGTACGAAATGACCTGCGCGATGACCGAAAGCGTCTCGATCAGCGGCAGCCCCGCGAGCAGCGGCAACAACAACGCGGTGTGGTTGAGCAGCGCGAGGCCGGCCATCGCGCCACCGAGCGGCAACGAGCCGGTATCGCCCATGAAGATCTTCGCGGGCGCGGCGTTCCACCAAAGGAACCCGGCGCAGGCGCCGAGAGCGGCCGCCGCGATGATCGCCTGGTCGAGGGCCTGGCCGGCGTGCAGTTCACCGTAGATCTGCGGATGCCGGAACTCGGTGAAGCCGATGATCATGAACGCGCCGAAGGTGAATGCCGACGAGCCCGCGGCGAGACCGTCGAGACCGTCGGTGAGGTTCACGGCGTTCGCGGTCGCGTAGATCAACACGATGGCAAACACGAAAAAGCCGACCTTGCCCAAATCGAAGCCCGACGGCCGCGTGAACGACAAGTGCGTCGACGTGTGCACGAACGTGATTGCGAGCCATGCGAACGCGGCCGCGATCACGACGATGCCGAAGCGTCTTGCCGCGCTTGCGCAAGCCCATGTTCCGGCGGGCGCGCACGCCGAGGTAGTCGTCGATGAAGCCGATCGCGCCGAGACCGACGATCAGCGCGACACACGCCCAGCCCGAGGTGGTGAACGCGACACTGCTGCGCCGGACGTGCGCGACCAGATAGCCGACGACGATCGCACCGACGATGGCGATACCACCCATCGTCGGCGTCCCGGCCTTGGCCGCGTGCGGGTGTTCGATCGGCCCGTCGTCGCGAATCTGCTGGCCGACGCCGTGCGCCCGCAACCAGCGAATCAGACACGGGCGTGCCGAAAATCGTGACAACGAACGCGGCGCCGGCCGCCATCAGCATCGCGATCACGAGGCGGCTCCGGGGACGGTTGTGCGGTGGCGTGCGAGCAATCCGTCGGCCACCACTTCGAGGCCGACGGCGCGACTCGCCTTGCAGAGCACCGCGTCGCCCGCACGCACGTCGTGCTCCAGCGCGGCGAGCGCGGCGTCGGCATCGGCAACCCGCTGGGAGGCAAGCGCCGGTGCCGCGTCGGCAATCAGCGCACCCGCGTCACCGACCGCGATGAGGAGGTCGATGCCGAGCTCTTCGGCGCGCTCGCCGACCGACCGGTGCGCGTCGCCGTGTGCACGCCGAGCTCGCGCATTTCGCCGAGCACCGCGATCCGGCGGCCTTGCACCGGCAAGTGGGCGAGGGCGAGCAACGCCGCGTCCATCGAGGTCGGGTTGGCGTTGTACGCGTCGTTCAGGATCGTCACGCCGTCGTCGGTCTCGAGCAGCTCCATCCGCCAGTGGCTCGCCGTCGCATTGCCGAGTTCGGTCGCGACTTCGACGAAGGGCATGTCGAACACGTGGTACGCCGTCGCGACTGCCATGGCCGCGTTCATCGCGTGGTGCGCGCCGTGGAGCGGCACGCGAAAGCGTTCGCCGCCGAGCGTGAACGACGCCCGCAGCCGCTCGTCGACCTCGACGTCTGTCGACGCGGTAGTCGCGTCCTCGGCGACACCGACGGTCACGACCGACGCGGCGGTCGTGTTCGCGAGCGCGGCCGTCGCGGGATCGTCGGCATTGCAGATCGCGACTCCGTCGGCGGGCAGCGCCTCCAGCAGTTCGCCGAGGACGTGCACGACCCCCTGCGGGCCACCGAGGTATTCGGCGTGGGCGAGACCGACGTTGGTGATGACCCCGGTGTCGCGGCTGCGCGATCGAAGCCAACAGCTCGAGGTCGCCGGGGAGGCGCTCCCCCATCTCGGTCACGACGCACCGTGGCCGCCGCGGGTGTGTTGCAGATCGTGATCGGCAAGCCGAACTCGTTGTTGTACGACTCCGCATTGGCGTAACAACCGAGCGGTGCCAGCACGGCGGCGAGCAGATCCTTGGTCGACGTCTTGCCGGTCGAGCCCGCCACCGCGACGACGTGCAGATCGGACCGGTCGCGCCGCAGCGACGCGCGGCAACGCTTTGCAGCGCGACGAGCGTGTCGCCAACGTGCACGAGGGCGCGGCCCGGGAAGCCGAAACGACGGGGCGAGGACGCGGTCGACGAGCGCGACGCGCGCGCCCGCGTCGAACGCGGCGGGGACGAAGTCGTGTCCGTCGCGTTGCGCCGCGCAGCGCAACGAAGCACGCACCCGGATCGAGCGGCACGCGAATCGAACGCCCAGGACGTCGACCGATCGCGTCGGCATCGCCTACGACCGGCCGGCCGCGCGCGCGCGATCTCTCCTGCGGTCAGGGCGCTCACGACGCGCGCCTCGAGCTCTTCGACGCGCCACGACGCGGTCGTCGAACGGGATCGTCGTACCCCGCCGCGGTCTGACCCGTCTCGTGACCCTTGCCCGCGATCACGACGACGTCGCCCGGACGCCGCGTCGTCGCAGCGCGGCTCGGATCGCGGCGCGCCGGTCGAGCTCGACAGTCGGCTGCGTGACGTTCGCGCGGAATCCCCGCGAGCACGTCACGCGCGATCGCGGCGGGATCCTCGGAGCGCGGATTGTCGGAGGTGAGGATGGCGACGATCGGCAGCCGCGGCGGCGACCTCCCCCATCAGCGGTCGCTTCGCGCGGTCACGGTCGCCGCCGCAGCCGAACACCACGAGCAGGCTTCCCTCCGGGCGCGACCAGACCGCGGCCCGCCGCGAGCACCGACGCGAGCGCGTCGGGCGTGTGGGCGTAGTCGACGAGGACGGCGAAACGGTTGGCCGCGTCGATCGCGCTCGAAGCGACCGGGAACCACGCACCGGCGCTCCAAGCCCGGCGAGCACCGCCTCGACCGAGAACCCGACCGCCAGCGCCGTCGCGGCCGCAGCGAGCGCGTTCGCGACGTTGAAGCGACCGACGAGAGGGCTGCGTACGACGCCGTGCTGCTCGCGTCGCGTCGATCGACGAGGTCGAACACGCGACCGTCGCGGCTCGAGTTCGACGAGATGCGCGTAGACATCGGCGGCCGGTCGTCGATCGCGTACGTCGCGACGTCGACACCCGCGGCGCGCGCCCGGCCGGCAATCACGTTGCCCGCCTCGTCGTCGACACCGACCGCCGCATGCGTACTGAACGATCCGGTCGAAGAGTCGCGCCTTGGCCTCGAGGTACGCGTCGAACGATCGGGTGATAGTCGAGGTGCTCATGCGTGAGGTTCGTGAACGTCGACGGCGGCGAAGCGCGTGCCGTCGACGCGATGCTGGTCGAGCGCGTGCGACGAGACCTCCATCGCAACCGTCTCGACACCGTCGTCGCGCATCTGCGCGAGCAGCGCCTGCAGATCGGTCGCTTCGGGCGTCGTGTGCGCAACCGGCACGTCCGCGCCGTCGACGCGCGCCTCGATCGTGCCGATCAATGCCCGCGCGCGTTCCGTGCGGCGCGTGCGATCGCCTCGAGCAGATACGTCGTGCTGGTCTTGCCGTTCGTCCCCGTGACGCCAAGGACGCGCAGCTGTGCGGACGGATACCCGTGAAAAGCGCGAACAGATCGGGCCGATCGCAGTCCGCACCGATCGCCACGCGCACTTGCGGAACCGCGACGTCGAGCCAGCGTTCGACGAGGCACGCGACCGCGCCGGCTGCAACCGCGTCAGCGGCGAAGTCATGTCCGTCGGCCTGCTGCGCCGGGGATGCAGCAGAACAACGCGCCCGGCTGCACGACACGGCTGTCGTGCACGATCGGAACGAATTTCGACGGCGGCGTCACCTCGGACCTCGAGGAGGTGGTCCGCAATCGAGGACGTCGAGGAGGTCGTGCAGCGCACGGTCCTCCTAGGTGTACTTGGAGAGGTTGCGGAGGCAGATTAGTGGTGCCGGCGCCGTTTGCCGGTTCCGACGCCGTCGAACCACTGTTGCCGCCGGTGCCCGCGCCTGCGCTCCCGACCCGCGCCCGCGTGGCCGCCGGTGCCCGCCGCACCACTGTTGGCGTTGTTCGGCGCGTGTTGCGCGACTTGCGAACCGTGCGGAACCGCGCAGTTGTACTGCGCGGCAGCCCGTGCGGCGTTGTACTGCGTGTTCGCGAGATCGGTCGGCGCCACGCCGTACTGCTGCAGTGCGAACTGCATGATCTCGGAGAACACCGGCGCCGCCGACCTCGCCGCCGTAGCTCAGGTTGTTCTCGTCGAGCACGACGAGCGTCGGCGAAGCGCGGGTGATCAGCCGGCGCGAATCCGATGAACGACGCCATCGTCGTCGCGACTGTGAGTACGCCGCCGTTCTCGAGCGCCTTCTTCGCCGTTCCGGTCTTGCCCGCGACGGGTAGCCGGGAATCGCCGCGCACGCACCGGTGCCGTCCGCGACAACACCTTCCAGCATTTCGTCATCACCGACGCGGTGTTCGCGGACACGACACGCGTTCCCGGGGCGGCCGGCAGGGTGGCGCACGCCCTTCGCGTCGATCGTCGCGTCGAGCAGATGCGGCGGGCGCGACACGCCGCCGTTCGCGATCGTCGTGAACGCGTCGAGCATCTGCATGCCCGGTGACCGCGACGCCGTAGCCGATCGCGGTCGAGTACTTGCCGGTCGAGTAGTACTGCGACGGCGGGATCAGCAGGCCGCCGGTTGGCCCGGCCAGGCGACCGACGTCTGGTTCCCGAGCCCGAACGCGCGCACGCCGTCGGCGACCTCCTGGTTCTTCATGCTTCGCGCGATCTCGATCGTGCCGACGTTCGACGACTCGCTGCAGGATGTCGGCCGTCGTCCAGTGCTCGATGCCGTTCCGGTACGCCGAGTGCGGCTCGGCGTCGTAGTACGGCGCGACCTGCGCATCGACCTTGATCGAGTACGGCACCTGAACATCGTCGTCGGCGTGATATGCGCCGTGCTCGAGCGCCCACGACAGCGTGATGAGCTTGTTCGTCGAGCCGGGTTCGAACAGATCGGTGAGCGGCGCGTTGTGGTCATTCGGCGTCGCGATGCGTGCCGGCGTGGTCGCCGTTGCGCCGTCGATCGTCGCCATCGCGAGGACGTCGCCGTTCGTGACGTCGATCACCACCGCCATGCCGCTCTTCGCGCCGGTGGCCTTGACCTGGTCGAGCAGCGAGTACTCGGCCTGCCACTGCAGGTCTTCGTCGAGCGTCAGCACGACGTCGGTCCCGCGCTGCGCGGCAACCTTCGTCTTCGCGGTGTCGGGAATGTCGTGGCCGCGCGGGTCTTCGTCGACCGCGAGCACGCCGGGCCGGCCCTGCAGCATCGAGTTGTACTGGTATTCGATGCCGTCGAGGCCGTTGCCGTCGCTCCCAACGTTGCCGACGACCGATCCGCCGACCGCGTCGGCCGGGTAGCTGCGCGCCGACTCGGTCGTGAAC
This sequence comes from uncultured Actinomycetes bacterium, assembly GCA_963841195.1. Classification (GTDB taxonomy): domain Bacteria; phylum Actinomycetota; class Acidimicrobiia; order IMCC26256; family PALSA-610; genus CAWJBX01. The sequence continues at coordinate 88,823 of CAWJBX010000018.1, forward strand.
CCGATGCCGGGCAGCTTCAGAGCCTTCACGCTCGCGGCGGTCGCGTCGGAAACGGTGTGCGCGAGGTACACGAAGTGGCGAAGGTTTCGCCGACAACTGCTTCAGCAGATAGGTCTGGTCGGCGCCGCAGGACCGGCGCGAGCTCGGCGGCTTCACCCGACCGGGTCGTTCACGAGCGTCGGGTCGGCGTACACCGTCGGGCGTTCGATCGAGATCGCGAGGTCGTGACCGTTGCGGTCGAAGATGCTGCCGCGCTCGGCACTGATCGGCACGCTGTGGAGAGCTAGGGCGACGGCGAGTTTGCTTGTAGCGGTCGCCGCTCATCACTTGCAGCTGTGCAAGCCGCGCCGCCAGCAACCCGAAAGCAATGATGACGATTGCGCTACACAAGCCGATGCGACGACCGACGTTTGCCGACGACGGACGCGGCGCCGCGGGTTGCGGCATCGGCTGCGTTCGGCGCGGAGCCGGTGCGGAGCCCGGGGCGCGCGCAACGGCCCCGCGCGTCCGCGTCGTTGCGGACGGACGGGGCCGGGGCGTACGCGTGCGCGCCGGCGCGGTGTCACGGGTTTGTGTCAAGAGCCTTCTTTGCTTGGCCGTAGGTACCGGGCGCTAACGATTGGGGGACCGCGTCGGGCGTCGTACCGACCGGCGCCGCGGCCGGCGCCAAGATGTCGTGCACTTGGGCAGCAGGAACCATGCCGAGCTTGTTGCGCTTCGGAAATGACCTGCGCGGGGCTCGACGACGCGCGCGACCTCGTCGCGCAGGCGTTGGTAGCGAAGTTGCTCGTTCGTTCCGTTCTTTCGACACCCGGTCGAGCGTGAACGCCGATTGCGCGGCGAACACGTGAAACGCGACGAGCGTGAACAGCGACGCAACCGTGACAACGACCGAGACACACACAACCAGCCGGGCGCGGCGGCGCCGGCGCCGAACGTCGGGCGCGACGCGCAGATGGCGCGGCGACTCCTCGGTCTTGCGCGCCGGCTGGGTACGGGCCGAATCAGTTCGGGAACGCGCGGGTGCCGATGCAGCACCCGCACTCGGCGGCGCGCTCACGCGACGATGTCGGGAACGTCGGCCGAGCCGTTCGACCACGCGCAGACGGGCGCTCTCGGCCCGCGGATTCGCGGCCACCTCGTCGGCACGACGGACGCAACGGTCTCCGAGTGAGCACTCGAGTCAGAGGGCGCGGCCGGGACGGCGCGACCGGAAGCTTGGGGGGAACGTCGCGGTCGGCGTCAGCGCCTGACCACGATGCAAACGTCTCTTTCACCATGCGGTCTTCGAGCGAGTGGTACGCCAGGACGAGCACCCGGCCGTGCGGGCCGATCACGTGCACGGAGTCGTCGAGCCCGTCGGCGAGGTTCGGCAGCTCGCGGTTCACCTCCATGCGAATCGCCTGGAACGTGCGCCGGGCGGGATGCGGGCCGCGCCGGCGCGTTGCCGCAGGGATCGCGTCGCGTACGACGTCGGCCAACTCCCGCGTCGATTGAACGGGCCGCGCGTTCGACGATCGCGTGGGCGATGCGGCGCGCGAAGCGTTCTTCGCCGTACTGCGAGATGACGGCCGCGAGCTGCGACTTCTTCGTAACCGTTCACGACGTCGGTCGCGGTCATCGTCTGCTTGGCGTCCATCCGCATGTCGAGCGGCGCGTCGAAGCGGTACGAGAAGCCACGCTCGGGACGGTCGAGCTGTGCACTGCTCACTCCGAGATCCATCAGGATGCCCATTACCTGTTCTCCCTCACCGTGCGGCTCGACCAGCTCCGCGAGCCGTTCGAATCCGCCGTGCACCACCTTGCGCCCGATCGCCGAAGCGAGCGAGTCGAGAACGAGCGGCTTCCACGGCGTCGGCGTCACGGTCGAGCCCGAGCAGGTGCACGTCGGGCCTCGCATCCAACAGCAACGTCGAGTGGCCTCCGCCACCGACCGTGCAGTCGACGATCAACCCGGCGGGTACCGGCAGGAGAAGCTCCACCACCTCCCGTGCCATCACCGGGAGATGCGAGAACTCCTCCTCCTCGTCCATTCCTCGCCTTTCGCCTTGGCCGTGATCGCTGCCGATCCCGTCTTCAGCTCCCCGGTCGACAGGCACCGCCCGGGATGTCTCCCCGAGTCGGCTACGGCTGAAAGCGGGCGGAGTAGGGGCCAACAACCGCGCCGGCCGGGGAGCTGAAGACGAGCCCGGAACGTCCGGTCCCGTCGTGTTGTCAAAGACGACCGACTTGCGCCGGATGGACTTACGATCAGAGGAACTCGTTGATGCCTTCGCCTTCGACGATCGATGCGATGCCGGCCGCGTCGCGCTCGGCGAACCATCTGCGCATCCCAGATCTCGATGTGGTCGAAGCTGCCGGCCACGACGACCTCGCGCTCGAGGTGCGCGTACGTCGCGCAGGTTCTGCGGGACCGCGACCCGGCCCTGCTTGTCGGGCGTGAACTCGACGGCGCCGGCGAAGAACGCCCGGGCGGCCTGGCGCTCACGCGCGCCGCGCTCTCGTACTTCTTGCAGCTTGCGGGCGACCCGGTCGAACTCGGCGAGCGGATACACGACCAGGCATCCGTCCAGTGCTCTCGCCATGACCGCACCCCCCTCGAGCTGCTCACGAAACCGGACCGGGAGGATTACCCGACCCTTGGCATCGAGGGAGTGCTGGAACTCCCCCAGGAACATCGCTTCCGGCCACCTATCTCGCATCCGGGGAAGGTCTTGCTCCCCTTCCCTCCACCAGGCGCCACCTTATGCCACAATCCCCCACTACGTCAACATTCTCTGCCCCGGAGACTCCCCGAGGCGCGCCGAGCTACGTGAGACGGAGGAATGCATGTCGATCCGCTTCGGATGGACCCGATCTCAGGAGGAGCCGTCATCTACCGATGATGAGAAGGTGCCCGACGGTTCATCTCCAGCGCGCCCCGGCGCTCCGACGTCGCCCGATGCCCTCGACGCGCTCCGCGACGCGACGAGCGCGGCCTGGGCCACTTCTGCTACAGCTGCAAATACGAACAGCGACGCGGCCGCCGAGATCGTGGAATTGCACGAGCGCGTGCTCGACGCCGAGCGCCGGGCGAACCGCGTCTTCTCACGGGGAAACGCGCGGCGCGAACACCACGACGCGCTGGTCGCCGAAGCCGATGCGCTGAACAAACTCGGTTATCAGACCTACGACCAGTTCGCGGCCGCGACCAACGCACCAGCCACGCCGGCCGCGCCACCCCGTCCGGCTGCGCCGTCGGTGCCGACGTCGAGCGCGAGCGAAGCGGTCGACCGAATTCGCGTGCTCCTCGGACATCTCGGCGTCGAACCGGGCGACGATCCGCTGAACACTGCGAAGCAATTCCTTTCCAACGTCGAAGACGAAGACCTCCCGACGGAAGCGATCGCGGACGCGGTTGCGAACGCGTCCGCGCCAGAGGCCGCGCGACGTGGACGCGGTTGTGAACGCGTCCGCGCCAGAGGCCGCGTCCGCGGCTCCTTCTACGCCCACGGCGGCGACGGCCCCCGCGGCGAACGAACCGGATGACGGACCTCGCATCGAACTGCCGACGCTCGGCATCAACCCGGCGGCTGCGAGCGCGCCGCCGCCCCCTTCGCCTCCCGTTGTTCCCGAAGTGCCAGTTCTTCCCGAACTGCCCGCGCTGCCGACGGTCCCCGAAGCCGCGTTCCCGCAGCTCGGCGAACCGCCGGTACCGCCTGCAACAATCGCCAACATCGACACCCCGCCGGCTCCCCCCGCCCCGACACCGTCGCCGTCCGTTGCCGCGAGCGACGACGACGAACGCGTTCGCGACCTCGCCGATGCACGCGCCGAACGCTGGTTCGCCGAGTTGGAACAGGTGCGCAACGAGTTGACGTCGGTCAGCGAAGCGAAAGCCAAGGCCGTCGACGAAGCCGTCGACGCGCGCGACCAACTCACGCACGTGCACGAGGAACTCGACCGAGCGCGCGCCGATGCCACGAAAGCCGCGACCGATCTCGACGCCCGTACCGCCGAACGGGATGCCGCCGTCGCACGCGAAGAAGAGCTCAACGCCCAGCGCGAAGAAGCACGCGAACAGCTCGCCGCGCTCCAAGCCCAGCTCGACGGAAGCCGATCTGAACACGACCGCGCCGCAGCTGCGCTCGCAACCGCCCAAGCGCGCGTCACCGAACTCGAAGCCGCCGCGCTCGCGTCCACGAGTGAACGCGACGCAACTCATGCCCGCGAAGAACAACTCGACGCCGAGCTGCAGGACGCACGTGCGCAGCTGGAAATCCTGCAAAGCCAGCTGGACGGAAGCCGTTCCGAACACGACCGCGCCGCAGCTGCGCTCGCAACCGCCCAAGCGCGCGTCACCGAGCTCGAAGCCGCCGCGGCCGCGTCCACGAATGAGGTGAGCGCGCAACTCCAAGACGCGGACCAACGCGTCCAAGCGTTGCAGGCCGAGCTCGACCGCAGCCGTTCCGAACACGACCGCGCCGCAGCTGCGCTCGCAACCGCCCAAGCGCGCGTCACCGAACTCGAAGCCGCCGCCAACGCGTCGACGGGCGAGCTCAGCGCACAGCTCCAAGCGGCACAGGAACAGGCCGCGGCGTTGCAGGCGCAGCTCGACTCCTTCACCGCCGAACACAACGACATCGACGGCGAACTCGCGACCGCCCAGGCTCGTGTGCGCGAACTCGAAGCCGCAGTCTCGGAATCGGCGACCACGCGCGAACAACTCGATGCCGAATTGCGCGCCGCACACGAGCACGCCGCCGAACGCGACGAGGTGCGCGCCGGGCTCACAAGCCGCGTCAGCGAACTCGAACAACTCTTGGAAGAACGGACGGCGACCCTCGCAGACACGCGGGCACGCGCCGACGAGCTGACCGTCAAGGCGGAGACGCTCGAAGCCACGCGGGCCGAGCTCGCGGCGGCCGTCGCCGCACGCGACGCCGAACTCGCGGCCGCCGCGCAACACCGCGAGGCGCTCGAAGCGAGCATCGCCGAACGGGCTGCGCAGCACGACTCCCTTTCCGAACAGCTCGACCAGGCGAACACGCGCGTCGCCGAACTCCAGAACGTGCTGCAGCACAACGAACAGCAACAGCACGAGCTGGGCGTCGACCACGACGCGGTGTCGCGTGCGCTGGCCGACGCCCAGGATCGGCTCGCCGATCTCGAACGCGAGCTTGCGCAGCAACACCACGCGGCCGACGCCCGGCGCGAAGAGATCGCCGAGGTCGAGCAGGCGCGCGCCGAGCTCGACGCGCGGGTCAGCGCGCTGGCGGACGAAGTACGCGACGTCTCGTCGGCGCGCAGCGAGATCGAACGTGCGCTCGCGCACGCGCAAGGTCGCGTCAGCGAACTCGAAACCGAAATCGCCGCACGCGACCGCGAACTCGAGGAAACGGCCGTCTCACGCGACGAAGCTCGCGCCACGATCGCCGACCGCACCGCGGAACGCGACGAGGCCCGGCAGGCCCTCAGCCGCCGCACGACCGAACGTGACGACGTCACCATCGACCTCGAACGGGCGGCGGCCGAGGTCGTCGAACTCTCCGAACAGCTCGCCGCGCGCGAAGACGCGCTGGCCACGATGCGCGTGGAACTCGAAACCGCGGCCACCCGCGTCGACCGGATCGAAGCCGCGATCGCCGAACGCACAACCGAGCGCGACCGGGTCATCACGGAACTCGAAGCGCTGCGCCACGAAGCGAGCCGCCTCGAAGTCATCGTCGGCGAGCGCACCCGCGAACGCGACGAAGCGGTGAGTGCGCTCGAGCTCGCCCGTACCGAGACCGCTCGGCTGGAAACCGCGCTCGCGTCCCAGATCGCCGAGCGCGAAGGCGACCTCGACGACGCGATGACGCAACTCGAAGACGCCCGCTCCGAGCTCGCCGGCGTCGAAGCGGCTTTCGCGACCGAGATCGCCGACCACGAAAAGGCCCGCCGCGACCTCACCAGCACCCGCGCCGAGCTTGCCCGCATCCAAACCGCACTCGAACAGAGCACCCGGGCCGGCGCAACCGCGACCGCAGAGCTCGCGCAGGCGCGCGAAAGCATCGCCCAGCTCGAAGCGCTCCTCGCGACGAACCAGTCGGAGCGCGACGCGCTGCGGATCGCCGCGGGCGACGCCCTCGCGACCGCCGAGCACGCAACCGAACGGCTCGCGGGCGCCCAGGCCACGCTCGACTCGCTGGCCGCGCACGCCGAGGAACTCGAACTCGAGCTCGACCGCGCGGTTGCGGCGATCCCGACCAAGGACGCGCGCGTCGAGGCGTCCTCGATCATTGCCCACGCCCGGGCCGAGGCCGACGATGTGCGCCGCGGTGCGCACCGTGAAGCCGAAGACATCCGCCGCGACGCGCTCACTACCGCGGAAGGCATCCGCGAACTCGCCCACGAAGACGCACGCGTGCTGCGCGCCAGTGCCGAAGAAGCCGCGCTCGCCGACACGAACCGGGCAGAAGTCGTCGGTGAGTTACTGGATCGCGTCGAGGGACTCGAGAAGCGCCTCGCCAAGCAGCGCAAGCGCCTCGAAAAGGCGGCCGACCGCATCGAGCGCGCCGAGAACGCCGAATACGCAGGCATGGAGGCGAACGAGATTCTCGCCCGCGCCGAGAAGAAGGCCCACAAGGTGCTCGCGGGCGCCGAGGAAGACTCGATGAAGGCGCGCGAGATTGCGGCGCGCGAGATCGAAAAACACAAGCAGACCGTCGAACGCGAGCTCGCCGCGCAACGCGCCGAAGTCGAACACCAGCGCGAGTCAGCCGAGCAGTACGCCGCCCGTCAGCGCGAAGGTGCCGACACGTACGCGGCCAAACACCGCGAGGCGGCCGACGCCTACGCGACGCAGACGCGCACCGAGGCCGAACGCGCCGCGCAGGACCTGCTCGCCAAGTCGGAACGCGCGGCCCTCGAAATCCAAGCCAAGGCCGAGCGCGAGAGCGACCAAGTGCGCAACGCGGCCCGACGCGAACGTCAGAAGGCGCGCGACGAGCTCGCGGTCTTGCTCAACCGCATCGCCGCCGACCAAGACCGCGACGACCAAGACTGACGGCGCGTCGGCCCGGGTTACGCCGGGACGGCTTCGTCGTCGCCGAGGTACTGGTGCCAGACCGGATCGACCGGACCGGCCGAAACGATCAACGACGTCGTTGCATGAGGCGCGATCGGCGTGCGTCGAGGCGACATGCCGCACTCGGCCGGAAGCCGGTCTTCCTTGCGCGCGTTGCACGCCCGGCACGAGGCCACGACGTTCTCCCACGTGTGCGGACCGCCGCGCGAACGCGGCACGACGTGGTCGAGATTCTCGGCGGTGCGACCGCAGTACTGGCAGCGATGGTTGTCACGCGCGAACACCGCGCGGCGCGAAAGGGGCGCCGTCGCGCGGAATGGAACACGCACGAAATGCACGAGGCGAATCACGGTCGGCACCGGTACCGCCCGGCGCTCCGAGCGGAACTCGGCACCGTTACGGTGGACGATCTCGGCCTTTTCCTTCAGGACAAGGACGACCGCGCGGCGGGCCGGTACGACGCACAACGGCTCGAAACTGGCGTTAAGCAAAAGCGCCCGGGCCACGCGTGATCACCTCCGGTGGCCGCAGTGTACCTGGGGTGACGTTCGCGAACGGGCGGCATTCACCGAACGTTGTTCGTCCCGGCACCAGCGCAACCACCGGACGACGTCGTCGGGCTGCGGATGCCCGTCGACACCGAACGCAGTCTCCATGCGAAACCGCACGTATGCGGCGTCGGGTCGGGGCAGGAACGGCGGGCGTCGCCACCACTGCGGCGGTACCGATCGCCGAGCCTGACGCAGCGCGGTCGGCCAAAGCCCGGGATGGGCGAAAACGGCACCGACAATCGGGAACCACGACGCCGGCTCGTGCGTCCTTGCCTGCGTCGTTGGTGGGATTGCCGCGTAGAGCCCATCCAGAGGCAGGGTAGCGTTAGACAGGCGGTTGTCGTCCCGGGGGCGGACGGCGGCTGGGCCTTTGGGCCGCGCCCCCGCAGACATCTGGCAACGGAGGTCGACTCGGTGCAAGCCGCGCCCCGCCCAGAGCAGTCATTCAAAGATCTTTTCGACACGCTCGCCAACCAGCTCGAGCGCGTCCTGCGCGGCAAGCGACGCGCGATCCACCTCGTCGCTCGTGTGCTTGTTCTCCGAAGGGCACCTCCTCATCGAAGATGTCCCCGGCGTCGGCAAGACGTCGCTCGCCAAGGCGATCGCCCGCTCGACGGGCGGATCGTGGCGACGCGTGCAATTCACCCCCGACCTGTTGCCGTCCGATGTCACCGGCGTGTCGGTCTGGGACCGGGCGCGCGGCGACTTCGAGTTCCGTCCCGGCGGTGTGTTCGCGAAACGTCGTGCTCGCCGACGAGATCAACCGCGCGTCGCCCAAGACGCAGTCGGCGCTGCTCGAATCGATGGAAGAACGCCAAGTCAGCGTCGACGCGCAGACGTACAGCTGCCGCGGCCCTTCCTCGTGATCGCGACGCAGAACCCGGTCGAGCTCGAAGGCACGTATCCGTTGCCGGAAGCGCAGCTCGACCGGTTCTTGTTGCGATTGCGCATCGGCTATCCCGACCGCGACGCGGAGATCGCGATTCTCGACGCGCAAGGCGGCGATCCGATCAACGCCGACGAGCTCGAGCCCGTCACGAATCCGGAAACCGTCGGGGCGTGGATTCACGAGCTCGGGCGCATCCACGTCGCGACCGAGCTGCAGGGCTACATCGTCGATCTCGCCGAAGCGACCCGCCACCACCGCGATCTGATGCTCGGCGTGAGTCCGCGCGGCGCGCTGGCGTTGCAGCGGGCGTCGCGCGCGCTGGCGGCGAGCGTCGGCCGCTCGTACGTCGTGCGCCGACGACGTCAAGGTGCTCGCGCCGGCAGTGCTCGAACACCGACTGGTGCTTTCGTCGGAAGCGATGATGCGCGGGGTCGAACCCGGCCGACGTGCTCACGGCGATCCTCGACGCCGTGCCCGTGCCCGCCAACCGCGCCGGATGACCCGATGCTGACCCGCCGCGGCTGGTCCGTTCGTCGGCGCGGCCGTCGGTCTGTACCTCGGCGCGCGCTTGCTCGGGCTCGTCCAGCTCGCGGTGCTCGGTGTCGGTGCCGCGATCCTGGTCGCCGCCGCCTACGTGTGGGTCCGCATCAAGCCGCCCGCACTCGTCGCGCGCCGCACGCTGAAGGAGCGCTTGCAGGTCGGTGTCGACGGACGAGTCGACGTCGCGGTCACAGGCACGCGCCGGCGCACGTCGACGCTTGCCGTCGCCGACTCGTTCGATCAAGGCCGGCGGGCCGCGCGGTTCTTGCTCGCACCGCTCAGTCCGGGCGACGAAGCTCGCGCCGCGTACCGCTTCCCCACCGATCGCCGCGGGCGCTTCGAGATCGGGCCGCTGCGCGCGACGCTCGACCGATCCCTTCGGGCTCGTCTCGCTGAGCGCGCCGCGTGCTCGGCACCGAAGAGGTCATCGTCTATCCGCGCGTGCTACGACGATCGTCGCGCCGCCCGACATCGGCGGTCTCGACCTCGACCGCGACCACCCCGCGGTGCGCGCACGCGTGGAGTCGAGCGGCGACTTCATGACGTTGCGCGACTACATCCCGGGCGACGACTTGCGCCATGTGCATTGGCGCTCGACCGCGCGCCGCGGGCACCTCATGATGCGCGTCAGAACGAGACGCGCCACCGCGCACCCGTGCTTGCTCGATGCTCGACGTACGCCCCGCGACCCACGATCGTGCGTCGTTCGAACGCGCGGTGGAGGCGTGCGCGTCGATCGCGACTGCACTCGACCGGAGCGGCCGCCCGTTCGAAGTCGTGTGGAGCACCGGCGTCGCCGTCGGCACGCCCGGCCGCCGCCATCTCGCGTTCGATCATGGACGAGCTTGCGGTCGTGCAGCCCCACGGCGCCGACCGGCTCACGATCGCCACCACGGGCCACCGAACCAACGCGTTGATCGCGGTGACCGGATGGCTCGAAGCGCACGACGCGACTGCGCTCGGCATCGTGGTTCGCAACGGCGGTTCCCTCGTCGACGTCGCGGTGAGCGAACAGCCGTCGCCCGCGGTGCCGCGGTCGCGACGCTTCCGCATGGTGCTCGTTTCCGCGAACGACGAACGACCCTTCCCGCAATCCTGGAACGAGGCGATGCTGCGATGGCAGCGCAGCGGCAGCTCTTCGTCAACGTCAGCCGCGCGCTCCTGACGTTCGCGGCGGCCCTGAGCCTCACCCGCGTGTTCGCGGGCGGCTCCTGGCTCGGCGCGATCGCAGTCGCCGCGTTCGTGCCGCCGTTGTTGTTCGCGCTCGTCCAAATGCGCCGCTGGAACCCGGCGCTGGCGTTCGTGCTGTGCGGCGTCGCGGGCGTCTGGCTCGCGCTCGCCGTCGACGATCCCTCCGATCTCGCCGCGGGTCTGCCGACCGGCACCGCGATTTCGGCGTTGCGTTCCGATCTCTCCAACGCACCCCACGTGCTGCGATCAGCGATCGTTCCGGTGCCCCCGCACGGTGCCGCGTTACTGCTCGCAGTTGTCGCGACGTTTGTGTGCGCGATGACCACCGAGATCGTCGCGCGCCGCCTCGACGCGCCGATCGGTGCGATCGGCCCGAGCGTGGCGTTGTTCGTCGCGGTCGCCGCGCTCGGATCCGGACGCTGGGCGCCCACAACCGCGGTCTACGGCCTGGTCGCGATCGCGTACCTCGTGTCGCTCCAAGAGGTTGAAGTCGCGGCGCGGCGCACGTGGTTCCAGTCGGGCGCGCGCGCCGTTCGCAAGCGGTCACGGGCGGCGTGATCGCGGGTGCGTTGATCGTCGCGTTCGCGATCGCAGCCGGGCCCGCGTTCCCCGGCGCCCGGTCAGCCGCGTGGATCAACTACAAGAAGCTCGGTGTCGGCAAGGGATCGAGTGAGCTCGAAGCCCGGTCACCGTTCCTGAGCATCGGCGACAAGCTGAACAACGATCCGACCGAGAAGATCCTCAGCGTCTCGACGAGCAACAAGAAGGCATACCGCTGGCGGACGATCGCGCTCGACTCGATCGACACCAAGGGCAGTTACGACTGGATCTTGAGTGCGAAACGCGGCACCACTTCGCAGCTGCCGAAGGCGTCGCACAGCGCCGGGACCGAAGACGTCACCCAGTCGTTCCACGTTTTCGTGACGGCCGAGAAGTATTGGCTTCCGGCGGTGTACGCGCCGACGAAGGTCTCGGGCCTGTCGGGTGTCGAAACGCTCCCGTCGTCGGCAACGATCTTCTTGCCGGGCGGCGCGGTCGCCGGCGTCGACTATCAGGTCGACTCCGAGGTGCGGAAACCGACGACCGACGAGCTCGAGAGCGTGCAGATGTCGGACCTCTCCGCGATGAACGACGACCTGCAACTCCCGCGCAACTTGGTCTCCGACAAAGTCGCGTTGCTCGCGCACCAACTCACGGATGGCGTCGCCAAGCCGTACGACAAGGCGCTCGCGCTGCAGAGCTTCTTCCAGAGCGACGCGTTCACGTACGACACCACCGTCAACTATTCGAGTTCGCCCGACGCGCTCGCCGCGTTCGTGTTGCAGGAACGGCGCGGGTTCTGCGAGCAGTTCGCTGCCGCGTTCGCCGAGATGGCGCGTTACCTCGGTCTGCCGACGCGCATCGCGGTCGGCTACCTGACGGGCACACCGCAGGGCAGCGGCGCGTGGGTTGTGAAGGGCGCCGACGCTCACGCCTGGCCCGAGGTGTGGCTGGGTCCCAACATCGGTTGGTACGCGTTCGAACCGACGAAGGGGAAGAGCGATCCCGCGACCGGTCAGGGCGCGCCCGCGACCACTCCGGCGACAACACCGTCCAACTCGACGCCGAACTCGACGGGCAACTCGACACCGACGACGGCGCCGAAGACCGCGCAGAGCACGCCGGCCACGCTGCCGAATTCGATCCAAGTCACGCCGCCGCCCGCGGCGAAGCACGCGCACAGCAACGGCTGGAGCAGCGCGCTGGCGGTGCTGTTGGGCCTCATCGGCCTCGCGTTGCTCGGCGCAATTGTCGTCGTCGGATGGTTGCTTTTCCGTGCAGTCGAACGCACACGAAGGCGACGGCACGCGCACGACAACCGAAAACGCGTGCTCGGCGCGTGGGCCGAGGCACTCGAACTCCTCAGCGCGGCGGGTGTCGAGCCGAAACCGTCGGCCACGTCGGTCGAGTTCGCGTTGCGGCACGCGCCGGCGCACGGCGCGGGCGATGCCGGGCCGCCGCTCATGGACTTGGCGCGTTTGCACACCGCGGCGATGTTCGCGGCGGAACCGCCGAGCGACGAAGATGCCGAGGAAGCGTGGCGACTCGTCGACCAGATCGATGCCGCGCTGCGCGCGTCGGTCGGGCGTACGACGATGTGGCGCACACGGCTACGTCCGCGGTCGGAACGACCCGAGCGCGAACACGAACCCGTCGTCACCGACGACGACGACCTCGTCAGCGCCGAACCCTAAGAACCGCTGGAGCGTCGTTCACTATCGCTACGCGACAGTAAGCGACGCTCCAGTGATTCAGCGGGAGACGAGGGCGGAGACGAAGGCGTCGCGCTCGTTCTCGAACTCGCGCACGTCGGCGTCGACCTCGGCCGTCACGCGATCGACGGCAACGAACAACGCGAGCTGTCCGGCGCGAGCGCGTCGAGGATCTGGCCGTCGTCGTGACACGACCACACCGTCCGCCCGTCGGTGACGATTCGCAGCTGCGCCAGGTCGTGGTCGCCGACCGCGCGCAACGCCTCGACGGCCGACCGCACGCGCGCCGACGGCAAACCGGCGTCAAGCAACGAGCGCACGACGCGCAACGCGACGAGATCGGGGAACGTGTACTCGCCGGGTGTCGCCGGAACGACCAAGCCGTTGCGCGCCCAGTGGCGAAGCTGCGAAGTCGAGCAGCGTGCGAGCCGCGCCGCTTGCGCGGTCGTGTACGTCACGCGGCGTTCAGGAATCGTCGCGGCGGAAGCGGTCGCGCCACTGACGCGACCGCGTCGCCGAACATCCCGCGCAGTCCACCTTGCGCGCGCAGACCCGCCGGTCAGCGTTTCGAGACCGGCCTCGCCCGAGCTTGCGAACGTGACGCTCGATCACGAGCGAGCACCCGAGCATGACCGCGAAACCGATCGCACCGACCCACACGCTCGACGCGAACGTGAAGACGAGCAGCACGAGACCGCCGAGCAGACCGAGCGCCGCCCAGCGGATGATCCGCGCCGAATGGCGATACAACGTCGTCTTCGAGACGTGCTCGACAAGCGCGGGATCGGTCGCGTTGAGATTCGCTTCGATCTCGCGGAGGATCTTCTGCTCTTCGTCGGAGAGCGGCATAGCAACCATTCTCGCGCAGCCGCGAGGGGCCAACAACGCGAGGGCTCGAGCCGGACCGTCGACCGAGATCATGCCGCCGTTTGGGCGCCCGCCGTCGGCCGCGGATCGGTAGACGAGGTCGACGATCCGGTGCGCCGCGAGCGCCTCACCCGCGGCGGGGATAGCCCGCCGGCGTCGTCGCCCCGTGACCAGCGCATCGAGGAAGGACTTCGAAGGCGTCGCGCGTACTGGGCCAGCGCCTTGGCGTACACCTCGGGAAGGTGCAGCTCACCTGCCCATTCGGGCGCGCTCGCCTCGATCGTGGCGACCCCGTCGTCGGTCTGGACGAGCAGCGGCCCGAGGTAGTCGTCCTCGGTCCAGAGCAGCGCCTTCTCGCAGAACACCTCGAGCCGGCGGCTCGACTCGCGAGTGAGCACCTGATGCCAGACGCTCGTCGAGCTGCGGCAACCGAGCCGTCGGCGTACGCGAGGCGGACCGCGGCCGTGTCTTCGATGCCGTCGTAGCCGAAACGGGTCGCGGTGCGGGCCGAGACCTCGACCGGGTCGCCGAGCATCCAACGCAGCACGTCGATGTCGTGGATCGAATGCTCGATCAGCGTGCCGCCACCCGCTTGCCGCGACGTCGCCGCGCCACGTCGAGCCGTAGAGGCCCTGGATCGGGAAGTACTGGTCGTCGCGCATGACGGTCGCGAGCACGCGGCCGTAGTCACCGGACGCGATCGCGCGCCGCGATTCGGCGAAGACCGGCGCCCATCGCAACACGAGACCGACCTGATGCGGGCACGCGTTCGAGCGCGTCGGCCGACACGCGTCGCAGTCGGCGAGGTCGGGCGCGAGCGGCTTCTCGCAGAAGATCGCGACGCCGCGATCGGCCGCGGCCTCGACGGCGGCCAGGTGAGCCGGCCGTCCACGTGCAGACCCACACCACGTCGACGGCGTCGAGCAACGCGCGTCGAGCGTTGCGACCGGCTCACCGCCGTGATGACGCGCCACCTTGGCGGCGCGGTCGGCGTCGTCGTCGAACGTCGCGGTGAGCTCGGCGTCGATCAGGTCGGCGTCGGCGAGCTGCTGCAGCGCGACCGCGTGCACGGTTCCGATGTGGCCGCAGCCGACGAGTCCGATCCGGATCATCGCTCTCCCGCTTCGTCGCCGGTCCGACGCAGGGTGGCCGGCCGCACCGCAGCCGTCCCGAAACGGTCGCGCACCTCGTCGACGGCGCGCTCGACCGCGGCCCGGCGCTCGGTGCGCTCGACCCGCTCGGGTCGAGCGAGGTGTCGTCGTCACCGATCAGAAGTCGAGCGATTGCGCTCTGCACGACACCGCCGGGTTCGTCGAGCTGCGAGCAGCGACACGCCGAGCAGCCGCACGCCCCGGCCGACGTCGAACTCGTCGAGCAGCTCGCGCGCCGACGTCGAGCACGACCGTGCTCACGTCGGTCGCCTCCGGCAGCGTGCGCGCTCGCGTGCGGGTCTCGAAGTCGCCGAAACGGATCTTCAACGTGATCGTGCGGGCGGTCAGCTCGGCCGAACGCAGACGACGCGCACGACGCGATCGACGAGACGCACCAGTTCGCGCTCGCAGCCGCGCAGCGATGTGCAGGTCGGTACCGAACGTCTCCTCGGCACCGATCGACTTCGCGTCGCGATCCGGGACCACGTCGCGGTCGTCGTCGTTGCTGGCGAGCGCGTGCAGATGCGCGACCGAGCGATCGAACCCAGCGCGCCGATCGAGCGACCGTTCGTCGGGCGTCGCGGCGACGTCGCCGATCGTGCGCAGGCCCATCCGTTCGAGCTTGGCAAGCGTCGCGGGACCGACGCCCCAGAGCCGCGACACGCGGCAGCGGCGCGAGGAACGCCCGCTCGGTGCCCGGCTCGACGACGAGCACGCCGTCGGGCTTGGCCAGATCGCTCGCCAGCTTGGCGAGGAACTTCGTCGACGCCACCCCGACCGACGAGGCACAGCCCGGCTTCGTCGAGCACCCGGCGGCGGATGAGTGGCCGCGATCTCGGCGCGGTCGCCGAGCATCCGGCGCGCGCCCGGCGACGTCGACGAACGCCTCGTCGATCGACAG
This sequence comes from uncultured Actinomycetes bacterium, assembly GCA_963841195.1. Classification (GTDB taxonomy): domain Bacteria; phylum Actinomycetota; class Acidimicrobiia; order IMCC26256; family PALSA-610; genus CAWJBX01. The sequence continues at coordinate 104,213 of CAWJBX010000018.1, forward strand.
CTGCTCGACGAGCGGCGAGACCGACGCGAGGATCGCCATGACCTCGCGGCTCTTCTCGACGTAGCGGCGCCATGCGCGGCGAGAGGAACGATCGCCTGCGGGCACGCCTGGCGGCGCGCGCGGCCATCGGCATCGCCGAATGCACACCGAACGCGCGCGCTTCGTAGCTCGCGGTGCTGACCACGCCGCGGTTGCCGAGCCCGCCGACGATGACCGGCTTGCCGCGCAGGCTCGGATCGTCGAGTTGTTCGACCGCGGCGAAGAACGCGTCGAGATCGACGTGCAGGATCGTCGCGTCGGCACGCGCCGTCACTGCGGACTCAGCGCGCGCACGACGCGCATGTCGTCGCGCGTCGTGCCGAACACGTCGTAGCGGAAGTCGATGCCGCTGCCGGGCTCCCAGCGTTCGCGCAACCACGCTGACAGCGGCTCTCCGACCCACGGCGCGCACGACGCGAGCAGCGCCGCGCATTCGGCTCGGCGGAACGAACGCGGCCTCGACGACGATGCCGTCGGGGTCGTCGACGCACACGTCGCCGTCGAACGCGACCGCGAGGTGCACTTCGCAGCGCATGCGCCAGCCCATGTCGGGCGCGTGCGCGCGCACCTCGTAGAGCGGTCCGCTCCACTCGCGCACGCGCAGACCCGGTCTCCTCTTCGACCTCGCGGGTGAGCCCGGCGAGGAGATCGGCGTCCTCGGCGTCGATCACGCCACCCGGCGTGCTCCAGTCTTCGAAGCCGCCCCGCCGGATGTTGCGCACGAGCAGCACACCGTCGGGCGTCTCGAGGAGCCCTCCGGCAACCGTCCATTCGCGCATCTCGCTGGGCCACAACTATGACTCCCTCGCTGCGCCGTCCATGGCTCCGCTGCGTCCGCACGTCACCGCGCCAGTCTCGCGCTTCGTTGCGGGGCCGCGCGACCCGCGCCGGTACGATCGCCCGGTGGCCGACCGAGATCACGCCGGAGCACCCCAATCTGCCCCGCCGCGGCGCCCTCGGGCTGATGTTCGTCGGCCATCGCGCTGTCGGGCATGCTCGGCGGCCTCATCGGCTACAGCCTGGTCGCGACGACGTGCCCGGCACGCCGACCCGCGCCGAACAGCTGCTCGCGGTAGATCCCGAGCTTCCACGCGCACGGTCCCGTCGTGCACGCTTCCCGAAGCTCTGCGCCGCGTTCGTCGGTACCATCTTCGCGGCCATCGGTGCCGGCAATGATCGCGATGCTCATGCTGCGGGCGCAGTCGGAGTGGCAGCGGTCACCGCCGCGCGGACCGCGTCAGCGCTAACCGAGCGCGATCCGGCGGAACGCCTCCGCGTACTGCACGCCCGCGGCACGCCCGGCGTCGATCGCGCCGTCTCGCGCAGGAAGTCGCGGAACCAGTCGCCGGTCTCGACGAGCTGGCTCGCGTGGCAGAACAAGCGCTTCGATCTTGCGTTCGAGCGTCGCGCCGATGTCGACCCACACGTTCGGTTCGAACGTGCCCGACAGATACAGCGCCGCCGGGCTGTACACGTCGAGCCCTTCCGTCGCGCAGCTCGGGGAAGTAGTGCGGGTTGCCGGCCGCGGGCAGCACCGCGTCGAGCGTGGCCCAGCCCGTGACGCGGTGATCGCGATGGTTGATGTAACCGTCGCCGAAGAAGACCGCGGTCGGATCGGGGCAGCACACGACGTCGGGCCGCAACCGCGCGGATCGAGGCGCACGAGCTCGCGCCGCAGCTCGCGGTCGTCGACGAGCTCGCCGTCGGGATGTTCGAGATGATGGTGACGCGGCGATCCCGAGGACCCGCGCCGCGGCCGTCGGTCTCCTCGATGCGCAGCCGGGCCAGCGCGTCGAGGTCGGCGTCGGGATCGTCCGTGCCCTTGTCGCCGCGGGTCGTCACGACGACGTGCACCTCGGCGCCGGCGTCGGCCCAGCGCGCGAGCGTGCCGCCCGCGGAGATCTCGGGATCGTCGGGATGCGCGTAGATCGCGAGCACCCGCTCCGGGATCTCGTCGTCGACCACGTCAGCCGGCTTCGCGAGCTCGTCGAACGCCGCGATCGTCGCGGCGATACCGTCGTCGTCGACGTCTTGTGCGTGACGAGGCGAACCGTGCGCGGGTCGATCGTTCCGGCTCCGCACGCCGCGCTGCGCCGAGCCGGTCGACGAAGCTGCTCCGGCAGCCGCGCCGCATCGCGCGCACACGATGTTCGTGCGCACGGTCGGCGGATCGACGCTGCCCGGCCAGCGCTCGGCGAGCGCGTCGGCGAGGTCGGCGCGCGCGCGCGTGATCGTCGGCGAGCCGTTCGACCATCGTCTCGAGCGCGACGATGCCGGCCGCCGCGATGACGCCCGGCCTGGCGCATCGCCGCCGCCCCAGCGCGGCGCGTTGCGCGCGCGCCTCGGCGATCACGTCGGCCGGGCCGCACAAGCAGCGATCCGACCGGCGCGCTGAGCCCCTTCGACAGGCAGAACATGACGGTGTCGGCGCCGCGCGACGAGCTCCTTCGGCGGCGTCGCCGAGCGCGATCGCCGCGTTCCAGATGCGCGCGCCGTCGACGTGCACGCGCACGTCGCCGTCGTGCGCGATCTCGCACGAGCGTCCGCATCTCGTCGGCGTCGATCGGCGCACCCGACACCGCCATGTACGTGTTCTCGATCACGAGCAACGACGGATCGCGGCAGGTGATGCGCGACGCCCTTCGATCGCGGCGCGCGATGCCGTCGGGCACGTCCCACAACGGATGCATCTGCACGCCGCTGTTCACCGGCGCGGCCGCGCGCTTCGTAGCGGTAGACGTGCGCGCGGTCCGGGCACAGCACCTCGGTGCCCGGCGCGCGCGAGCACGCGGATCGCGAGCTGGTTCGCCATCGTTCCCGACGGGACGTAGAGCGCGGCCTCCTTGCCGAGCAGCGCCGGCCGCGAGCGACTGCAGCCGGTTGACCGTGGGATCCTCGCCGTACACGTCGTCGCCGACCTCGGCGTCGGCCATCGCGCGCCGCATCTCCGGCGTCGGCGTGCGTGACCGTGTCGGAGCGGAGATCGATCGGGCTCACGGCTCCTGCCAGCCCGGCTTCACCGGCCGGATGAGTCCTTCTTGGATCACCGTGACCGCGAGCGCGCCGTCGTGGCGGAAGATGAAGCCTTCGGCGAGCCCGCGCGCGCCGTGCGCCGACGGGCTCTTCTGGTGGTACAGCAGCCATTCGTCGGCGCGGAACGGCGCGGTGGAACCACATCGCGTGGTCGAGGCTCGCGATCATGAACCGATCGTCGTCCCACGACGTGCGTGCGCCATGACCGCGGTGTCGAGCAGCGTGAGGTCGGACGCGTACGCCACGACGCACGCGTGCAGCAGCGGGTCGTCGGGCAGCTTGCCGTCGGCGCGGAACCACACGAGCTGTTCGGGCTCGCGCGGGCTCGGATCGGGATCGAGCCAGCGCGGCAGCCGCGACGAACGCGTGTCGATCGGCCGGTCGCGCCGGATCCAGTCGACGAAGTCGGGCGGGAAGCGGTCGGCGTACGGCTCGAGCCGCTCGCGCATCGTCGGCAGCGACTCGGGATCGGGCGCGTCGGGCATCGGGTACTGATGCTCGGGCCCGGGCTCGTCGATCGTGGAACGACGCCGAGAGGTTGAAGATCGCGCGGCCGTGCTGGATCGCGACGACCCGGCGCGTCGTGAAGCTGTGACCGTCGCGGATGCGGTCGACGTCGTAGATGATCGGGATGCGCGGGATCGCCGGGCCGCAGGAAGTACGCGTGCAGCGAGTGCACCGGACGATCGGAGTCGACGGTGCGGCCCGCGGCGATCGAGCGCCTGGCCCGCGACCTGGCCGCCGAACACGCGCTGGCGGTCCTCGTCGGGGCTCACGCCCGCGGAACAGGTTGACCTCGAGCTGTTCGAGCTCGAGCAGGTCGATCAGATCGTCGAGCGCCGCACCCATCGGCGCGATGCTACCCGAGCGCTCGGTGTTCCTATCCGAAGAACACCGCCGCCGTCTCGAAGAGGCGCCCGTCGACGGTCTTGAGCTGCGACACCCCCGCTTCGATCGGGACGCGCACGACGTCGGTGCCGCGCAGCGCGACCATCATCGCCGAAGTCGCCTTCGTGCACGGCGTCGATCGCCTCGACGCCGAAGCGGGTCGCGATCACCCGGTCGTACGCGGTCGGCGTGCCGCCGCGCAGCACGTGACCGAGCGCGGTCATGCGCGCTTCGAACCCGGTGCGCTGCTCGATCTCGTCGGCGAGGCGCTGACCGATGCCGCCGAGCCGCACGTGGCCGAAGTCGTCGATCTCGCCCGTCTGCAGCTCCATCGTGCCCTCCTTCGGCGTCGCGCCTTCGGCCGCGACGACGATCGAGAAGTTCGCGCCGCGCTGATGGCGATGCGTGAGCCGGTCGCAGATCTCGTCGATGTCGAACGGCTCCTCGGGAATCGAGGATGATGTCGGCGCCGCCGGCCAGCCCGGAGTACGTCGCGATCCAGCCCGCGTGCCGGCCCATCACCTCGACGACCATCACGCGGTCGTGACTCTCGGCCGTCGTGTGCAGCCGGTCGATCGCGTCGGTCGCGATCTGCACCGCGGTGTGGAAGCCGAACGTGAAGTCGGTCGCCGAGAGATCGTTGTCGATCGTCTTCGGCACGCCGACGACGCTGCACGCCGTCGCCGCCGAGCTTGCTGCGCGACGCCGAGCGTGTCCTCGCCGCCGATCGCGATCAGCGCGTCGACGCGGTCGCGCGTCAAGCGTCGCCAGCACGCGGCGCGGGCCGTCGTCGGTCTTGTACGGATTCGTGCGCGACGTCCCGAGGATCGTGCCGCCGCGCGGCAGCAGCCCGCGCACCGCTCGCAGCCGACAGGTCCATCGACTCGCCCTCGACGACGCCGCGCCAACCGTGCCGGTAGCCGACGATCGTGTGGCCGTACTCGCCCTCGCCCTTGCGCACGACGGCCCGGATGACGGCGTTCAGCCCCGGACAGTCACCACCGCCGGTCAGCATTCCGATGCGCATGCGAACCTCCCCGGTCGCGGAGCACGCGCCTATCCTGCCGCGCGCCCGGCCTCCACACAGTTCATGGAGCTCATGGACACTTCGTCTTCATCTTCCGCTTCATCTTCCCCACCGCCCGCTCGTCCGTCGAAAACGGATCGGCTTCTGGCGGCCAAGCTCGATGGCGACACGCCCATCGTCGCGTGGGGTCGAGCATGGGTCTCGCGCGCCGGCCGGCTCAACAAGGTGTTCGCGGCCCGCACCCTCGACTTCGCCGTCTGCACCGACCACGACCTCGTGCTGTTCTCGACGGGTTTCTTCACCCGCCGTCCTCGCCGGCGCGTGTTCGCGTCGAGCTTTGATCGGCTGCGAGTGAGCGTGCGCCAAGCGAAACGCGGACACGAACTCGTCGTCTCGTCACTCGACCACCGGCCGCTCGTGTTCCAGATGCGCAATACGGAACGAAGTGCGGCCGCTTGTCGACGCGCTCACGGCTCACGCCGCCGACTCCGACGTTCCCGCGCCGTGACCGCGGTCATCGCGATCGACGCCGGCACCACCGGTGTCCGGTCGTTCGCGGTCGGCGACCGACGGCGCGCCGATCACGTTCGCGTACCGCGAGTTCCCGCAGCACTTCCCGCAGCCGGGCTGGGTCGAGCACGACGCCGACGACATCTGGCGCGTCACCGTCGAGACGCTCGCCGAGGTCGCTGCCGCGCTCGCACGCCGCGGGCGAGACCGATCGCCGCGATCGGCATCACGAACCAGCGCGAGACGGTCGTGGTCTGGGACCGCCGCACCGGGCCGGCCGCGGCACCGCGCGATCGTGTGGCAGGACCGCCGCACCGCCGAGCGCTGCGACGCGCTGCGCGCCGACGGCCACGAGCCGATGATCCGCCGCGCGCACCGGGCTCGTGCTCGATCCCGTACTTCTCCGCGTCGAAGCTGTCGTGGCTGCTGCACGACGGCGGCGTCGCCGGCCGACGACGACCTCGTGTTCGGCACCGTCGACACGTGGATGCTCTGGAATCTCACCGGCGGCCCGGACGGCGGCGTGCACGCGACCGATCCGTCGAACGCGAGCCGCACGATGCTCTACGACATCGGCGCGCGGCGCGTGGTCGGACGAGCTGTGCCGCGCTGTTCGACGTGCCGCGCGCGTGCCTGCCCGCGGTCGCGCCGTCGAGCGGTCGGTTCGGCGTGACCGTGCCCGAGCGCGCGGCCGGGCTGCGCGGTGCCGGTGAGCGGCATCGCCGGCGACCAGCAGGCCGCGCTGTTCGGGCAGGCGTGCGTCGAGCCGGGCATGACGAAGAACACGTACGGCACCGGTTCGTTCGTGCTGACGAACGTCGGGCCGACGCTGCCCGAGCCGGTCGACGGGCTGCTGACCACGATCGCGTGGTCGCTCGCGCCCGGCGCAGGTCACGTACGCGATGGAAGGCGCGATCTTCGTCACCGGCGCCGCGGTCCAGTGGCTGCGCGACGGACTCGGCATCATCGCCGACGCCGCCGAGACCGGCCCGCTCGCCGCATCGGTCCCCGACACCGGCGGCGTCTACGTCGTGCCCGCGTTCACCGGGCTCGGCTCACCGTGGTGGGACCCGTACGCGCGCGGCACGATCGTCGGCATCACCCGCGGCACGACGCGGCGCACACTCGCGCGCGCGGTCGTCGAGGCGATGGCGTTCCAGACCGCCGACGTCGTCGACGCGATCACCGCGCGCGAGCGGCACGCCGCTCGTCGGAGATGCGCGTCGACGGCGGCGCGTCGGTCATGGACCTGCTGTGCCAGTTCCAGGCCGACCTGCTCGGCGTGCCCGTGCGCCGGGCCGCGATCCAGGAGACGACCGCGCTCGGCGCGGCCTTCCTCGCCGGCGTCGCCGAGGGCGTGTGGGCGTCGCCCGCCGAGGTGAACGCGCGCTGGAGCGCCGACGCGTCGTTCACGCCCGCGATGGACGCCGACGAACGCGGCGCGGCGACTGGCGGACCTGGCACCGCGCGGTCGAACGGTCGCGCGACTGGGCGCGCGAGCGCTAGGCTACGAGGCCGCGGCCTCGGGCTGCGGACGTCTTCGAACGTCGCGACGCGTGCGCGATCTCGGTCGGGATGTCCTCGGCCTGCTTGGTCGCGTACGTGTCGACGTACTCGTAGCCCGAGAGCTGCGCGATCTCGTACATCACCTCGTCGGTGAGCTCGCGCAGCGCCAGCCGGTCGTTGCGCGCCGACCTGCGTAGCGCGCCGGGATCGATCGGCTCGCCGAAGCGGATCGGTCACTCGGCGGAACAGCTTCGGCATGCGCGAGTCGATCGGCTGCACGTCGTCGGTGCCGATCAGCCCGATCGGGCACGATCGGCACGTTGCTGCGCAGCGCGAGCCGGGCGACGCCGGTGTGCCCGCGGTGCAGATAGCCGTCGCGCGTGCGCGTGCCTTCGGGATAGATGCCGAACACGCCGCCCGCTCGCAGCACCTCGGTCGCGCGACGCGAGCGCGCGCTCGCTCGCGCTGCCGCCCTCGCGCCGGATCGGGATCTGGCCGCAGCCCCGGAAGAACCACGCCGTCTTCGCGTCGTCGAAGTACTCGGCCTTGGCGACGAACGTGACGCGCCGCGCGCACGCACGAGCGGAATGAAGATCGAGTCGAGGAACGAACGGTGGTTCGCGGCGAGGATGACCGGACCGCGCCGCGGCACGTTCTCGCGACCCTCGACCTGCACGCGGACGACAGATGCGGATGATCGGAGTGAGGACGGCCTTCAGGATCCAGTACAAGAGACCGTCGAGCGTTACGCCGCTTGGGCCGCCTTCGTCTCGATGACACCGGGCTTCGAGGCAGCCGCGAGCCGGCCGGCCAGCGCGTCGACGATCGCCATCGTCGGGCGACCTCGTCGCGGTCGCGCCGGGCGTTGTCGAGTGCTCGCCCGGTGCCGAGCTCAAGTGGCCGAGCTGGTCAAGAACGAGAACGGATGAGACTTCAACATCGTGCCTCCTTCGGTGTCACCACTGTCCGCCGTATGACGTGGCGGGACGGTTCCGGGCGTGTCACCGGCGGGCGAACAGCGGTTGACGCTCGCCTGACGTCGTTGTTGACCGGTCGGTCAAGTTCGGCGCTACGCTCGCTCGATGCGCCGCAAGCTGACGCCCCGGGGCCAGGAACGGCGCGACCAGCTGATGGACGTACGGCGGCCCGCCTGTTCGCGGAGCGGGGCTACCACCCGACCTCCGTCGCCGACATCGTCGCCACGCTCGGCGTCGGCAAGGGCGTCTTCTACTGGTACTTCGCTTCGAAGGAAGAGCTGCTCACCGAGCTGCTGCAAGGCGTCGAACCACGACGCTGCGCAAGCGCCAGCAAGCGGCGATCGGCGACGAGGCCGATCCGGTGCGGCGCATCGAGCTCGGCATCCGGGCGACGCTCGCATGGTTCGCCGAGCACCGCGAGTACTTCGCGATCATCCAGTTCGCCGCGACCGACGAGACGTTCGCGCCGGTGCTCGCCCGCAACCGCGAGATCTCGATCGCCGACACGATCCGCCATCTCAAGGACGGCATCGTCGACGGCCGCATCGCGGATCGCGATCCCGAACTCCTCGCCCACGCGATCCACGGCGTGGTCGCCGAGCTCACCCGCCACGCGCTCGTCGAAGGCAACCTCCCGCCCGACGAGGTCGCCGACCTCTGCGTCGCCTTCTGCCTGGAAGGCCTCCAGCCCTAACAACACCAACGTTGCGTCCCTGAGGCGTCTCGCAGACGCTCGAGGGACGCAACCTCTCGCTCGACGCAACCTCTCGCTACGAAGCAAGTCGGCGCATCAGCCGGCGGATCTCGGCGACGAGCACGGCGCCGCCGTTTCGCAGGTCTTCGTACCGCGCCGCAAGCGGATAGTAGCCCGCAGCGATGATCGCGTTCCGCCGGCGATCGTCTTGTAGCAGCTGAAACTCGTTCGAGTGTTCTTGTTTCGACTGGTACTCGAAAGTGATGTTCCAGTCGGCCAAAGCCGCATCGGTTCTCGCCACGAACCGACCCTGCTCGTCTCGAACTTCGAACTGCGTGACGAGTTCCGGCAAATCGTGTTCACGCAGGACCTGCACGAGCAAGGTCTCCATGTCGCTCTCGGTCGCACGATGCGTCGGATTCCAAAGCCCGAGCGCGCCGCGCACTGACGAAATTCCCCGCACACCGGGTCTCGCGAGGCGATCGAACGTCTCACTCATGGATTCATATGTGATGAGTCGCTTGCGGCGCGCTGCGTGAATGACCGTTTCGACGAAACGCTCCCCTGGCCACAGAGACGCGAGTTCGATGACCATCCTCTCGGGAGTAACGACACGGAAACCGTCGACGAACGTAATGTCGCGCTCGTCCAAGCGCGTGCTCTCATGTACGAGCAGCCCAGGTTTGCGAGTACGTCGCCAACGAAGGCAAACAATCTCGAGCAGGTCATCCCGACCGCCGGGAACGCCGTACAGATGAGCAGCGGATCGATGAGACACGGCTGCGATTGCCGGCGCCGCGCAACAGGCCGCGAAAAGGTCCCCGCGCCATGACTTCGGGACGCCTGGGAGGCGGTATACGCCCTCGAACAACACGGTCCACGAGTGCGTCACTCGATCGCGGATCTGTGTACGTGAGAGCCCGCTCGCTCGCGCGTCTCCCAGTGTCACAATCCCGTACTGGAGAGCTGCTCGCCGTGCGAGCTCTTTGTCGCCGTCCGTCATGCGTCGGGATGATGGCAAACAGGTGCGCCAGCTTCGACGCTGCGTTCCTCAGACGTCTCCCAGACGCTTCTGGGACGCAACGTCGGAAGGGCGGGGCGCGGAAGGGCGACGGGTTAGCCGAGTTTGGTGAGGCCTTTGCGGAGCTGGCGGATGGCCTGCTGTGATGCGCTGTCTCGTTCTCGACGAGCGCGAACCGCACGAAGCCTTCACCGCCGGGCCCGAACCCGCGACCCGGGCGAGACCGCAACCTTGGCCTTCTTGCACGCACATCGTCGCGAACTCGATGCTCGTCATCTCCGCGTAGGGCTCCGGGATCCGCGCCCACACGAACATCGTCCCCTTGGGCTTTTCGATGTGCCAGCCGATGCGGTCGAGCCCGTCGATCAACGTGTCGCGCCGGCCGCGGTAGATCTCGTTGATCTCCTTCGGGAAGTCGGGCGCCTCGTTCATCGCGACGGTCGCCGCGATCTGGATCGGTTGGAACGTCCCGTAGTCGAGGTACGACTTGAGCTTCGCCAGCGCGGCGACGATCTCGGCGTTGCCCACGAGGAAGCCCATGCGCCAGCCGGCCATCGAGAACGACTTCGTCATCGTGTACAGCTCGACCGCAACATCCTTCGCGCCCGGCACCTGCAGGATCGACGGCGGTTCGTAACCGTCGAAGCCGAGGTCGGCGTACGCGAAGTCGTGCACGACGACGATGTCGCGCTCACGCGCGAACTCGACGAGCTGCGTCATGAAGTCGAGGTCGACGCACGCGGTCGTGGGGTTGTGCGGGAACGACGTGACGATCACGCGCGGCCGCGGCCACGCCTGTTCGTACGCGCTGTGCAGGTTCTCGAAGAAGTTCTGATCCGGGCCCATGCGCACGTAGTGCACGCCCGCGCCCGCGAGGATCGGGCCCCAGATGTGAATCGGGTACGACGGCGACGGCACGAGCGCGGTGTCGCCGGGACCGACGAGCGCGAGCATCAGGTGCGAGAAGCCTTCCTTCGCACCGATGGTGGAGCACACCTCGGTCTCGAAGTCGAGCGTGACACCGAACTTGCGCTCGTAGAGGTCGGCGACCGCATCGCGCAGCTTCGGGAATGCCCTTGCTCGTCGAGTACCGATGGTTGCGCGGGTTGCGCACCGCTTCGATGAGCTTCTCGACCGCGACGTCGGGCGACGGCATGTCGGGGTTGCCGAACGCGAGGTCGATGACGTCCTCGCCGGCTCGCCGCAGCTGCCATCTTCAGCGCGTCGATCTGCGCGAACGCGTACGGCGGCAGAGCGTTGATCCGGCGGAATTCCATCTGTCTCAACGGTACCAGCCGGTCGCGGGCGTCCCGGTAGGTTTTGCTCGTGCCGTAGCCGTTTCCTGCCGCCGAAAGCCGTGCTTGCTCGACGTCGGCGGCGTCTTCTTCGTCCCGTCGCACGACCGTATCGATCGGCGCGTTCGCGCGGGCCGGTTTCACCGCCGACGTCGACAGACCTCGACCGCGCGCACTACGCAGGTGCGCGCGCGCTTCCCTGTCGACGACGAACTCGACTGGCCGGCGCGCTGGCGCGAGTACCTCGACGGCGTACATCACCGCGTGCGGCACGCCCGACGAGCTTCGCGACGACGTCCACGAGCATCTCGACAGCGAGTTCGCCGACGCCGCGCTGTGGCTGCGCGAGCTCCCGGGCGCGCGCGACGGCTTGCGCGCGCTGGCCGACACGGGCGTACGGCTCGGCATCGTCTCCAACGCCGACGGCTTGATCGGCCAACGCCTCACCGAGCGCGGGCATCCTGCAGGTCGGCCCGGGCATCGGCGCCGAAGTCGAAATGCGTCATCGATTCGGGCGCGGTCGGCGTGATGAAACCCGACCCGCGCATCTTCCAGCTCGCGCTCGACGCGATGGGTCTCGACGCGCGACGACACGTGGTACGTCGGCGACATGCCCGGCATCGACGTCGTCGGCGCGCGCCGCGCCGGACTGCGCCCGATCGTCATGGATCCGTTCGAGTCTGCATCTCGACGCCGACTACGAACGTGTCGGTTCGCTGAGAGAACTCTCGGAACGCATTTCGGCCGGGCCGGGCGAGTAGCCTTTCCGCCGAGCATGGCGGCGGTAACCGGGGTGGGCGAAGCCCACAGCACACGAAAGATGGCGTACTCGCCGGCGCTCGACGGCTTGCGCGCGTTTGCGGTCGTTGCCGTCATCTTGTTCCACCAATCGGTGAACTTGTTGCCCGGCGGTTTCCTCGGCGTCGACGTGTTCTTCGTGATCTCCGGCTTCTTGATCACGTCGCTCCTCGTGCAGGAGTTCGGCGATTCGGGTGGCATCCGGCTTCCGTCGTTCTGGGAACGACGAGCGCGCCGACTGCTTCCCGCGTTGTTCTTCATGTTGCTCGTCGTTACCGCCTATTCGCTGTTCGCGCGCGCACGACGCGGTCGGACGGCTCAGGGTCGACGTCCCCGCGGCCACGTTCTACGTCACCAACTGGGTCGGGATCTTCCGCCACACGAGCTACTTCGCGAACCTCGGCCGGCCGCCGCTGTTGCAACACCTTTGGTCGCTCGCGATCGAAGAGCAGTTCTATCTCGTGTGGCCGATCGTGTTGCTCGGCGGTATGCGGCTCGTCAAAGGACGCGTCGTTCGTCTCACGCCGTTCATCGTCGCCGGTGCGGTGGCGTCGACGGCCTTGATGTGGATCAAGTACGTCCCGAACACCGACCCGACGCGCGTCTACTACGGCACCGACACGCACGCGATGGGGTTGCTGATCGGCGCGGCCCTCGCGTGTTGTTGGACACCGTGGAAGCGCCCGCTCCCCCGCCAAGCTGCAGTTGCGCTCGACGTTGCGGCTGCGTGCAGCCTCGTCGCGCTCGGCGTCATCATGTGGTCGTGGGACGCGTACACGACGCGTCTCTATCAGGGCGGCTTCCTGCTCGTGTCGGTGCTCGCGGCCGTTGTCGTCGCCGCGTTCGCGCAACCCGGCACCGGTCCGGTGCGCAAGGCCTTCGCGGTGCCGCTGCTCGTCTACATCGGTACCCGCTCCTACGGCCTCTATCTGTGGCACTGGCCGATCTTCCAGCTGATGCGCCCCGAAGATCTCGGCGGTCTCAACGGCTTCCCGTTGTTCGTCGCGCGCATGGCGGTGACGCTCGCGATGACGGAGATCTCCTTCCGCTTCGTCGAATCGCGTTTTCGTCATCGTTCGACTGCGAAGACGCGCGAATCGGCGCCGCGCGAACGGGCGTGGGCTGCGATCGGTCTCGCGGTCGCGACGATCTTCGCCCTCGGGTTTCAGATGGCGCGCATCAACGACACGTCGGCCGCCGTTCCCGTCGGCGGCGACGCCGCGCCGGTGCCGGTCGCCACGCCCGACACCACGCCCGACACAACTCCCGTTGCCGCCGGCGCCCCGTCGACGACGGCACCGAGCCAGCTCATTACGAGCGAACAGGCGCCCCTGCCGCGACGCGTCGTGATCGTCGGGGATTCGCAAGCGAAGGCCTTGTACGCGAACCGGCCGGAAACTGCAGGCATTGTGCTGTCCGACGGCGGTGTCGAAGGGTGCAGTCTCGAAGACACCGGCACAATGCTGACGACCGCGCACTATCGCCGTTCGTTCACCGAGTGCCAAGGCTGGGACACCAAGTGGGGCAACGCGGCGCGCGCCAGCAACGCGCAGATCGCGCTCGTCGTCATCGGCGCGTGGGACGTGTTCGACCTCAACTTCGGCAACGGCGTCGTGCCGTTTGACAGCGCCGCGCACGATGCGTACCTCACTTCGCAACTGAAACGCGGGATCGCACAGCTCGAGCGCGCCGGCACGAAGGTCGCGCTCATGGAGGTGCCGTGTTACCGGCCAATCGACGCCGGCGGCCTGATTCGGCTCCCTGAACGCGGCGACGACGCGCGCACGCGGCATCTCGACGCGTTGTTGCAGTCAGCCGCGCACGACGACCCGAACAACGTGTTCTTCCTACCGGGACCGGCCGACTTCTGCACGAACCCGCAGATCGGCACCGGCACGCGCTACCGCTGGGACGGCGTGCATTACTTGCGGCCGGGCGCGACCCTTGTCTTCGACGTCGTCGGGCCCGAACTCCTGAAGATCCCGGTTCCCGCCGCCCCGCACTAACCCGCGTCGCGCGCGAGTTCGACCAAGAGTTCGCTGACCAACGCCGGTTGCGATACGAACGGTGAATGGCTCGTCGGCATCTCACTCACGTTGCCGACGCGGGCCGCGTTCGAGCGTTGCAACGCGACCGGCACCGCGCGGTCGTCGGTGCAGAGGACATAGCTCGCCGGCTTGACGCGCCACGCAACCGCCGCCACCGGTTCGGCCATCGCCGCGATCGCCATGGGCTTGAGGCGCGCGACTGCGGCGCTCGCGTCGTCGGGAGTGCAGTCGTGGTAGAAGAACTCGGTCGCGCGTAACGGATTGCAACTGACGAGGTCGCCGTCGAACTCCATCGCCTCGGTGAGTTTCACGCCTTCGCCACCCGTGAGGGCGTTCTGCATGACGCTTTCGCCATCGTCGAGCGCGAACGCAGTGAGATAGACGACATGCGCGACGGCGTCGTGCCCGCCCGCGCCTGTGACGACCGCGCCGCCATAGGAGTGCCCCACCAAGACGACCGGACCCTCGATTGCATCCAACACGCGCTGCACGTTGGCGACGTCGTCGGTCAGCGTCGACGGCGCTTCCGCAACCGAAGGGTTCTCGACCGCGACGCTGGCAATGCCCGCCGCGTCGAGACGGGCAACGACTTTGTCCCAGCACCACGCGCCGTGCCACGCGCCGTGCACGAGTACCACCGTTGCTGCAGCCACGGGGCCATGATGGCGCGCGGCCGGCGAGCCGGGAAAATCCGTTACACGTCGAAGTCGCCGGCGAGCAAGTTGATGACGCGTCGCGCCGGCGCCGACGAGTTCAAGACGTATCGCGGCGACTGGTCGGATGACTCCTGACACGCGCCGAGCACGATGCGCGCGCCCGCGACGCTGAGGAATGCGACATCGGCGAGGTCGAAACCAAGGCGGCCGTGCGGGTGGGCGCGCAACACTTCGGTCACCGCCCGTTCGAGGTCTTCCTCATTCGAACAGTCGATCTCGCCCGCGATCCATGCAGTCGGTTCTCCGCCGGACGTTGTGAGCCGGACGGAAAACGTCTCGCCGGCCGCAACAATCTCATCCCTGTCGTCGTCGTTGCCGGCATCGCGCTCGAGGCCACCGCTCCAACGCTCCACGGCCAGCGCGCAGCAATGCGCGATGCCTTCGAGGAACGCGCGCTCGGCCGGTTCGATCGCGCGGTGTTGCTGGGTCCAACCGACGAACAACACACCTGAGAACCGGTCGTCGGCGTGGAGCGGTGACACGTATCCCGATCCGAGGTTCGCGACCGTCACCACCGGGAACAACCGCTTTGCCTGTTCGTGCGTTGACCACGTCACCGGCGTGCGTCGCATCAAGAGCTTTTCACCAGGAGTGTCAGGCGCGACTTCGACGTGCTGGAACCGATCGACCGTGGTGGCGCGCATACCCGTCGTCGCCACCACTTCGATCGCGTCGTCGCGTTGTAACCAGATCGCGGCGCGGTCGGCGTCGACAGTTTGGACCGCGTCGACGATGATGCGCGCAACGACTTCTTCGAACGAGTCGGACGGCAACGCGGTCGTGAGCGCGCGAATCGCCGACACGACCTCGACGAGCATCTTCTCGGTCAGCGCCGCAGCGCCTACGCCTTCCACCTCGCCCTCCATGTGACCCCCCTGCCACCAATTGGTAGGTACATGATCACATTGAGCGCTGCGAACACAACTGGGCGAAGAAGAAAACTTGCGCCGGTTGTGTCCGGGAAATGACGCGTGGCCGAGGAAACGGTGACCGGCGGGTAACCGAGCGTGTACATGCCCGTACCAGGAGACGTCGTTGTGTCGAGCAGGAATCGCGCGGCTAGTAGCGCAGCGTGAACCAGACGGTCTTGCCCCGTTCCTTGGCCCGGCGCTTGATCCCCCACTCGTGGGCGAGGGCGCGCACGATCTGCAGCCCACGGCCGGACGTCTCGCTCGGATCGGGGCTCCGAACCGCGGGCTCGCCGGGCCCACTGTCAGTCACGGCGACGTAGATCGTGTGAACCGCCTGGTCGACCTCGACCGTGAACGGCGTGCCCGTGTGTCGTATGGAATTCGTCGTGAGTTCCGAGACCATGACCGCGAGTTCGTCGGCGACGTCAGCCGTCAGACCGGAAACGTGGTCGAGCGTGAAGCGGCGTGCCGCGGCGACCGCGTCGGCTGTGTTGGGAAACGACTGCGCGGCCATCACGGTTCGATCCGGAACCGTCCCGTGAGTCCGGTGGCTTCCAGGATTCGTTGCACGGCGCGCGACGGCCGTCGAATCGAAGTGCTTTCGACGCGCGCCGCGATGCGGAGCAGCATCGCGAGTCCGGAACTGTCCATGAAGCTGAGGTCGGCGAGGTCGAAGACGATCGACCCCGACGACGGCGCAACCGCATCCGTGCAGTCGCGTTCGATGTCGTCGACGTTCGAAATGTCGAGCTCGCCGGCAATCGCAATCACGACCACGCCGTCCGCGTCAGTCGACGCGGTTGCTTTGGCTTGCGCGCCGCCATCGTCTATTGCCACCGGACCCCCAACAGTGCCGTGTCGTCAGTCGACCCGTTCGGGATCGTTTCGTCGACGATCTTCGTGAGGAGCGGCTGCAACGGTAACGGGCCGCCGCTTGCGGCCGCAGTCCGCAGCCGGTCGAGCCCGGCGTCGAGCACTTCGCCCCGCCGCTCGACGAGCCCATCGGTGTACATGACGAGCGTTGCACCCGCGGGCAGCATCGTCGTCGTGTCGTTGTACGCCGGCGCGTCGGACGCACCGACTGGCGACCCGGGCGGCACGTCGATGAACGTCGCATCACCGTCGTGCAACAACAACGGCGGCGGGTGCCCCGCATTCGCGAACGTCGCGCACCGTGCCGGAATGTCGACCGAGCAACACAACACAGTTGCGAAGTGGCCGTCGCGCGGAATCTGCAAGAAATTCGCGAGCTTGGCGAGCACGCGCGCCGGCGGATCACCTTGCATGGCATAGGCGCGAATCGCGTAACGCAGCGACGCCATCAGCGTCGCGGCTTCCAGGCCGCGACCCGACACGTCGCCGACCGCGAGGAAGCAGTGGTCGGCGTCGAGCACCATGAGGTCGTACCAATCACCGCCCACATCGATACCTTCCACGCCCGCGATGTAGCGCGACCCGACTTCGAGTCCGGGCACATCGGGGATATCGGCCAGCAGACTGTGCTGCAACGTCTTGGCGACCGAGCGCTGATCGGCGTACAGCTTGGCGTTATCGGACGCGAGTTGGGCCGCCTCGTTGCGCCGGCGTGTGAGCACTTCGACGAGCAGCGCCGCGATCAGCGTCAGCACGACCCCGAAGATCCCGAGAATCCACGGCAAGCGCGCCAACAGCGAGCCGCCCAGCTCGGCGTGCGGCGTCAGTACCAACAGCAGCTGCGTGTTGCCGTACGGCACCGTCGCGGTCGCGCGCCGGCCGTGCAGCAGCGCGCCGCCGGTGCTCGACGCCAACAGTTGATTCGAGTCGACCTTGTCACCGAGGTAGAGCGCGTACCCGACATCGGAGAAGGCCGAGTTGGACGCGATACGCGCTTTGCGGTCTTTCGGAAGCGTGGCCTCTCCGTATACGACATACCTTGCATGAGGTGTGGGCGCGGCGAGCGCGTAGCCGAGCCGCCGGTCAGGCTCATCGAAAAGATTTTCGACGACGAACGTCGGCCTACCGATTGTCGCGGCGATGTACTGCGTGATCTCAGTCGCCGGCTGCGACGCGAGTTCTGGTTGCGCGCCCACGACGACGATCGGTTGCATTCCGCTCGGATGCACCGGCCACAACGACACGGAAACGAACGGCGTCCCTTGTGCAATGATCGGTGACCAGAAATTCCGGAAGTCGCTTGCACTTCCGTTCGTCGCTTCAGCGAGGACGGCCGCGGAACTCAACGGAGTCTGCACGTTTGCCGTCGCAGCCATGACGACGGTGCCCGCTTCACGGGCGCGTTGGCGCAGCAATCGCTTCTCGTTGCTGTTGTGCAATTGTGCTGTTCCGAAGACCAGCACGATCGTCAGCACGAACCCGATAATCAGGACGAGGACAGTGCTCCAGTGTGAGCCCCGGCGCGCAAGCGCTTCGTCCGAGCGGGCATCGGCTGCGTCTTGGCTATCGTCGTCGGCCAAGACGTCGTGCTCAGCGGAGGTAACTATGACCCGGACGGTAATCGCCCGGTATGGGCCCTGACCCGCGCGGGTCAGGAATTCTTCAGGATGAGTGGTGCGATCGCCGCGGACGACCGGCCAAGACGGCGGCTGCGCCGAGCACCAAGCATCCCGCGACAACGTCGAGCGCGCGGCCGGTATTCGAACCCGTAAACGGCAGCTCTCCGCTTGTCGACGTATCGGACACTTGCAGCGACGTTGTCGACGAAGAGTTCGCGGCCACCGCGACCGTTGACGTTGAAGCGTTCACCGGTTTCGTCGTCGAAGTCGAAGCGACTGTCGACGACGTCGTCGACACGGTTCCGATTGTTGTCGTCGTCGAACCGCCTTCGTCGATCGTGATGGGATCGGAAAGCGTGCCGAACGAGGTACCAACCGCACCACTGAGCGCTTGCGTCGAGGCGCGCACGTCGGAGCCCGGTGGATCGCTCGAACTCACGTTGAAGCCGCCGTCGGGATTCTGCTGTTGCGCAAGAAAGGCTTCCGCGGCTGCGATGTTGTTCGCGTAGGTCGCGCCCCCGAGCGTCAGTCCTTGTATCGCCAGGCCTGTCGAGTTCGTCGAACCGGTCGCAACCCCCGGGAACGAACCGTTCCCGGCTTGCTTGCTTGCCAGCCATGTGAGTGCTTTGGAAACCGCCGCGGTCGCGTTCGCATCCCCGGGGAGCAACGCGAGAGCCATCGCCGCGAACGAAGTGCTGTCGACATCACTGTTTCCGGTCGACGGAATCACGCTCGGCCACGCACCATTCGAGTTCTGCAGGCTTTCGAGGTACGCGGTTGGTGCTGCGGCACCGGTCGTGTCGCCGGCACGCAACGCGGCGAGAACGCCGAGCGTTTGCGAAAATGTCGAGGTTGCGAACAGGTAGTTGCCCGGCGCCGCGCAGCCGTTCGCGACGTCGGTTTTGGTGCAGATCGTCGCGTCCATTGCCGCGAGCAAGTCGTGGCCACCGAAGTTGTGCGGATCGGCTCCCACGACCTCGGCGAGCAAGGCTTCTTTGCCGATCGCGCCACCGTTCACGAACGCGGTACCGATGCCGGTCCAGTCGTCGATCGATTGCCCCGCACCGTCCGTGCTGCGGTTGTTGACGAACTCGGCGACCTTCTTGAGCGTCGCATTGTCGGAACCGGTAGCGGCGAGGGCGAAGGCGCCGTCGATCGTGAGACCGAAGTCGGCGGACTGCCCGAACGCGAGGTAGTACCCGTCGTTCGTCAAACTCGCTCCGTTCACGTTGCCGTTCGCGGTGGTCGCCGTCGCGAGATACTCGGTCGCCTTCGTCAGATCCGGCTTGGTCGGCGCCGCCATCGCCGCGCCGTTCGCGACTCCGAGGACCACAACGATTGCGGTCAAGGCCGTTGCCGTTCTTTTGAGCAACACCAGATCCCCTCTGCAGTGGGAACGGCGAGCGAGACACCCGCGCGGTCCCCTCGTCGCAACGGGGGTTCGCCCAGGCTCCGACGCGCAGTCCACGGCGTTCTGCGGAGCCCGCACCAATCAGGCATTCCGGCTCGTTCACGATCCTCTTACGAGCATGCGAACCTACGGCTGCGGGTCAGCGCCGGCATTCGACCGGCTTCCCCTGCTTGGAGCGTGCGCCGCCGACGCTAACACAACGTCGGACGGGTGCCTCCGGTAAGACTGCGCGTGTGAGCGACACCGAGCGCACGATCACGCTGAGCGGATGGTCAGGTCCGTGGGATGCCGACGATCCGGACGCGAACTTCAAAACCGATGTCGCGTTGTACGCATTGGTCGATCCGTTGACGACGATCACGAATTTGTCGAACGCGATTGATGTGCCGGTCGGAGCCTTGTGTCATTACGTGCTCGCGAAATGGGCGACCGAGGGCAGCGGCAGTCTGCTCGAGCTCGGGCCACGGATGACGCGCCGGCTCGCGGCATTGTGCGACGACGCCGAAGCGGTCGGGACCGACGACGCGCGCCTCGCCGCCTACGCGGAACTCCGCGGACTGCTCTCCTGGCTTCAGTTTCCGCTCGACCACCCCGACGTCTACGGCTGACGCGTTCGTGACGGCCGCGTGACGGTGGATCGGAGCCCCCCGCAAGGACCGTAGGCTGTTGCCGTGGTCGCGAACAGCGCGTTCGAAGGGCGGAGCGGCTACATGCGTTGGGCGCCCAAGGTGTTGATCGTGATCGCCATCGCTGTGCTGGCGATTCACTGGCCCCGATCGGGCGAGTGGGCGGGCCTGTCGCTGTTGCTCGCGTACGTGCACGCGCGCTGGTTGGCGTGGCGTTTCGTCGTCGGCGACGACGGCGTCTTGTTGATCTTCCCGTTCGGCCGCAAGATGTTGCTCCCGCGCGATTCCGTGAGTGTGCGCGTCGACCTCGTCGGCGCCGTCCTCAAAGTGCGCGGCCACCTCTTGCGCTACTTGCTCTTCGACGGCGTGTTGTATCGGCCCGGCCAGGAAGAGGCACTGCGATCGGCATTCGTCGAGCGCGGTTTCCGAATCGTCGAATAGGTCTGGCTAGCGGAAGAAGCCGACGAGCAGTTGGTTGACCTTTTCCGCCGCGTCGTGATGCACCCAGTGCGACGCGTCCGCGATGCGTTCGACGTGGTCGAGCTTCGGAACGTCGTCGTGTTCGGGCTCCGCGAGTTCGGGGCCGAGGTACTTGTCTTTCTCGCCCCAGATGACGAGCGTCGGCGCCTCGATCGGTTTGATCGCTGCTTCCGCTTTCTTCGGCGACGTGCGCACCGACGATCGGTAATAGTTGATCATCCCGGTCGCGGCACCCTTTTGCGACCACGCCTCGATGTAGCGATCGAGTTCGTCTTTCGTGTATTCCGGCGTTGCGTCGGAAAGAAAGTGCCGGAAGAAGTGCCAGTTGTCGGCGTGCACGACGCTTTCCGGCAGCTTCGGGAGATCGAAGAAGAAGAAGTACCACGACTTCCGCAGCTGGCCCGGGTGGTGCAGTCCCTGCGAAAGCTTGCGCGGATGGGCCGCGTTCAAAATGGCCATGCGGTCGACGACCTCGGGGTGGCTCATCGCGGTGGCCCACGCAACACTTCCGCCCCAGTCGTGACCGGCGATCATCGCGGACTTCTCACCACGTTCCTTGACGAGCGCGGCGATATCCGCGGTCAGGTGCTCAGTGTCGTAGTCCTTCACGGCCGACGGGCACGACGACAGGTTGTAGCCGCGCATGTCGGGTGCGACGACGCGAAAACCTGCGTCGGTAAGCGGCTTGATCTGCAGCCGCCAGCCGAACCAGAACTCCGGAAAACCGTGCAGGAGAAGGACGAGCGGCCCTTCGCCGGCCTCGACGTAGTGCAGCTTCACGTCGCCGAGATCGGCCACACCCTCGCGCAGCTTGATGCCATCCAAGTCGGTCATGAACGCGACGATTGTCCGCTGAGCAAGTTGTGTCAACGGGCGTCACTGTGCGTCAGCGCGCGACCTCGTACGGTTCCGCATAGAACTGGCTGTACCACGAACGCCATGCCATCGCGTACAAGCGATTCGAAGGCAGTTGCGGCGAGTATCGAGTGACCTGCACGAACGGAGCTTCACCGTGAAACACCGTGCAACACGATGAGGCGAGGTGCGCTCGAAGTTCGTGACCAGTCCGTGACCACGGCGGAATGTACTGAGCTATTCGCGTGACGCGTTATCACGCGTCCCCGATCGGCTGTGTGCTCAGGCGGTCATCGCAACGGCGTTGGCGAACGCTTGTGATGGTGTCATCCAGCCGAGGGTCTGTCGAGGTCGTGTGTTGAGCGAGCGTGCGATCGCATCGAGTTCGCGTTGTGTGCATTGCGAGAGATCGCTGGATCTGGGGAGGTATTGGCGCAGCAGCCCGTTGGTGTTCTCGTTGCTGCCGCGTTGCCAGGGACTCTTCGGGTCGCAGAAGTAGATCTGCATGCCGGTGTCGATCGTGAACTGGACGTGTTCGGCCATCTCTTTGCCTTGATCCCAGGTGATGGAGCGGCGCAGCTGGGCCGGCAACGTCATGATCCGTTTCGTCATCGCTCGGCGCACCGCGGGCGCGCCGTGACCGTTCGGGAGTTTGAGCAGGATCACGTAACGGCTGTGACGCTCGACCAACGTCCCGATCGAGGTCATCTTCTTGCCGAAGATCAAGTCGCCTTCCCAATGTCCCGGCACGGCGCGATCGGCGACTTCGGCGGGCCGGTCCGAGATCATGACCATGTTGCGGATCTGTCCCTGACCGACACCACGTTTCGTATAGGCCTTGGCTCGGCGCATCGCCCGACCGGTCCGCAAACACGCATGCAGCTCTTTCTTCAGCGCGCCGCGGCTTTGCACGAACAGCGACTGATAAATGGTCTCGTGCGACACGCGCATCTCCGGATCGTTCGGATACTCCTCAGCCAACCAACCCGCAATCTGCGCCGGAGACCACAAGTCCGCGAGCTTGCGTTCGACCACACGGCGCAGCCGCCGGCACCGCGCCAGCTTTGCTTGTTTCGGACGCAACGCACGATGTTGCGCCGCCCGATCGGCGACCAACGCCCGATACTTCGAGCGACCTCCGTTCGCGTTCACCTCCCGACAGATCGTCGACGCCGAGCGGCTCATTCCGCGAGCGATCAACCGAAACGATCGACCACCAGCCAGGCCCCGAGAAATCTCCTCACGCTCAGCCAACGACAACCGAAGCGCGCAACGCTCTCGAGCACTCGGCCGCCTCCCACCCGCGTCAGCGATGAACTTACGAAGCGACGAATTCTGCCGCCCCAAATGCTTCGCGATGCGCTTGACCGGAACGCCAGCCTCGCGCATGTCCCAGATCGTCTGCTTGTCCTCCTCGGAAAACCGAATCACCGCAACCTCCCGATCGACGGCATCACTGCCCGCCAATCAGGCCCGCGTTGCATTGATCAGTTGAGGACACAGCATTTCGGGGGCACGTGGCGGTGTTGTTCGGTGCGCGCTCCCCGCGCAAGAACTTGGTGGCCCGCACATCACCTCCTCAAATGTTGAGGACTCCGCTTTGCGAGGAGCGCGCGTCGCGTTCAGGAGTACGGACAAGGTCGGTGCCGGGTTCAATGCTCGGGAGACACGGGGTTGAAAATTCCCGCGTGGTGGCCGGCGCGGACGCCGATTACGGTGGCGCGTGTGGCGCGTTCGCCAAACCTGATCGAGTACGACGGAATGTTCTCGTTTCCAGTTTCGATCGAGCGCTTATGGCAGACCGTTGCACGTCTGGATCAGTTCTCTTCGTGGTGGAGTTGGCTGCACGATTACTCCGTCGAAGGCGAAACTCTCGAGGCCGGAACCGTGTTGCACGGCGTGGTCGCGCCGCCCCTGCCGTATCGCATGACGCTCGACGTCGTGCTCGGAGAATGTGTTCCGAAGCATTCGATCGCGGCCAAGATCCATGGCGATCTCGAGGGTGCCGCGCATTTGATGTTCTCTGGCAACGAGCGGTCTACGAGTGCGCACGCGACTTGGACCATAGAAATGATGCAGCAGCCGATGCGGGTCGCGGCCCGGTTTGGGCATCCACTACTTCGCTGGGGTCACGACCGCGTCGTCGAGGCGACCGTCGACGGATTTCGGCGTAGTGCGCTCGGGCTCAGCCGCTAACGCAGACGCGCGTAGGCGAGCGCGAGTGCCAGCGCGACGATCGACCACGACATCGAGCTGAGCGCGTGTTCGAGCGGCGCCAGGAGGACGCGTTCGTTCAATGCGACGACTGTGCCGTCGTGCCGAGTGGCCGTTCCCGACACCGTCGCGACTTGTCGGCGCAATCCTCGCGCCGACGTGCTTAACGACCGCTGAGCGAGCGACAACCCGAACGCTGCGATCGCCGCGATCACCGCGGCGATCCCCACACTTTCGGCCTGCGCGTAGTACGCGACCAACACGGGGAACGAACCCCACACGGCCGCAAAGCCGATGTCGGAGTGCATCCACCCGTTAAAGAGTTCCAGGTTGTAGCCGAGCACGAAGAGCGGACCCAGCGCGATGAACGCAAGCAGTCCCCACCCGATAGTGACGACACCGACGAATCCGCAGAGCAACGCCCCGAGAAGCGCCGCGACACTGACAATGACGAGGACGGGACCCGGTATCTGCGTGCGCAGTGGTCGTCCGTGCAGCTCGTCGAGTGCGTGCGCGGCGACGCCAACCGCGAGGAAGAACGCCAGCAACGTGACCGCGAGGCGTCCACCATCGACACGGGGCGCCAACGTCGCGCCGATTACGACATACGAAAGATGCCAGGCGGTGTAGGGCGGATGGAGCAGCGTCCACCAATCGCGCCATCCGCCCGGCCGAGCGGCATAGAACGCAGGGCGCGGTTTCATTTTCCTGCTTCCGACTTGCGCCCCCACATCACGAGTCCGCCACCCAGACTCATCGAACGGACGTCGACATCCACCAACCCCGCTCGCTGCCACGCACGACGCATCCACTCGGTGCCGTATTCGCGATCGTGCGCAGAAATGCTCGGTCCGAGAAACTGCGCGACGCGATACCAGTCGCGGCCACCCGTCACGTAGCCGGCGATCGGAAGAACCAAGCGCGTGTAGCCCGCCCACCAGAATCGCCAGAAGGGTTGGGCCGGGACCGAGAACTCCAGGCTCGCGATCGGCGCGCCTGGCTTGACGACGCGCGCGAGCTCGCGCAGTGTTGCTTGCGGATCGGACACATAGCGCAACAGATACGTAAACGTGAGCGCGTCGAACGTGTCATCCGCGAACGGCAGGCGTTCAGCCTGTGCCGCGACGAGATTGATCTGATCGACGACACCGGCGGCCTTCAGACGTTGTCGACCACGACGAAGCATTGCTTCGGTGATGTCGAGACCTGTGATCTGCGCGGCAGTGCGTTCGTGTAACGCAAGCGCGACGCCGGCAGTTCCGGTCGCGACATCGAGAATCTGCTTCGGACTGCCGTCGATGTGCGAGATCATTTCCCGCCGCCATCGACCGTTCTGCCCGAGCGACAACAGCTCCTCGAGGGCGTCGTATCGGCGCGGTAGCGGTCGAAAGAGGTCCTGCGCCAAACGGTTCGGGTCGCGTACGGCTGCCTGCATCCTCGACTCCTTAGGTTGACCGTACAGTTCCTTCCCCAAGGAGGAAACGGTCTTGACCACGAAGCGGTTCGACGTGATGGTGGTAGGCGCCGGCCCTGCCGGAAGCATCACCGCCCTCGTTCTTGCTCGGGGCGGAGCGCGCGTCGCTCTTGTCGACAAGGCGTCGTTTCCGCGCGACAAGGCCTGCGGCGATCTCATCGGGCCGCGGGGCGTGCAGTTGTTGCACGATTTGGATCTGTTCGTACCTCGGGGCACTCGCGTGACCGACATGTTCGTTGTCGGCCCAACCTGCCGTCGCGTGCGACTGCCCGCTCGGTCCGGCCGTACCTATCCCGGATATGGAGTGTGCGTCGCACGTTCCGACTTCGACGCGGGCCTGCAACGCGCCGCGACGGAGGCTGGAGCGGAGTTCATCGAAGGTCGCGCTGATACGCCGATCACCGAGAACGGCCGGGTGAGCGGTTTCGCATTGTCGTCGTCGACGCGCATCCAAGCCGACGTGATCGTCGGAGCCGACGGCGCGACGAGCCGCGTCGCTACTGCCGCTGGTCTCGTCGACAGCCGCCGCGTGCTCTGGGGCTTCGCGGCACGTACCTACATCGACGAGGAAGTGTCTGACCCATACATCATGGTGTGGGCACCGGAACACGCAACCGCGTTTCCCGGCTACGGGTGGGTATTTCCGGGCGCGAACGGCGGCGCAAACCTCGGCCTGGGTGTCGCAGTGCTCGGCGACCGCGCGGCCGGCCGCCACGCGATTCAGGCCTTCGAATCCTTCCGTTCGTACGCGACCGGCCTTGGCGTTCTCGGACAACATCGCGGCTCTTCGCGCACGCCACTCGGCGCGTGGCTCAAACTCGGGATGGTCGGCACCGTGCCGCGCGCGAACGCGTTCTTCTCGTTGGCGACGCCGCCGGACTCGTGAATCCGTTTCAAGGTGAAGGCATCGCGCAGGCCATGGGAAGCGGCGCGGCCGCCGCCCGCCGCGATCCTCGCCGGCCCGGGGCGCGCGCACGACCCCTATCGAGCATCACTCGCCCACCGCTACGCGCCGTATCTCGCAACGACCGCACCACTGCACCGTTTTCTTCTCTCGCGACCAAGGCTCGTCGCGTACCTCACGCGTGCACTGACCGCGCCGGGAATCGGGCACGCGATCGCGGGCGGATGGGCGATCGCGTGGAACGACCTTCTCGACGGCGCGCCACCCAGCGCCGCCCGGACGATCGCGGCCACCGCCAGCGCCGCCGGCCGCGCCGCCACGGCAACGACCGCCGACCGGCGGTGGATCACACGCGCCTACGCGTCGCAGAACTCCTAACGCGGTCACGACTTCGACCGCCAGACCGCACGAACAACG
The DNA here is from genome assembly GCA_963841195.1 of uncultured Actinomycetes bacterium. Taxonomy (GTDB): domain Bacteria; phylum Actinomycetota; class Acidimicrobiia; order IMCC26256; family PALSA-610; genus CAWJBX01. Next base: position 130,549 of record CAWJBX010000018.1, read on the forward strand.
AGGGGGCGTCGTTGTCTAAGCGTCGCGCGTGTTCATGCGCCACGCGCCGATGATCGTCCAGCCGATCAGCCAAGCAAGGATGACCAACACGGCGACGATCTTCGCTTCGGGCACGAGGCTCGCTGCTGCGTTGCCGTTTGCCGGCCCGTCCCCTCCGAAGATTCTGACGGAGAGTCCTGCGGGTTCGAGGTGGGCGGTGGCGAGTCCGACAACGGCGCGTTGCAGGTTGATGAAGTGTGGGATGTTCGCTCGGGAGAAAATTGGTGTGAGGATCACTTCGAGGACGATCATGAGAATGACCGCGACGGTTCGTTGACCGATGAGCGATCCGAGCCCGAGCCCCACGATGAAGCCGATGAGTGCTTCGAGCTCGAGCCACAAGCCGGTCGTGACCATCAAAGACGTGGAAGGCTTGAGAAAGAATCGCGAGTAGTCGGAGTAGTCCTGATCGGCGATGCGGACTGCTTGCGCTTTGACCGCAGCGGCTGACGGTTGCACGGGGTTGCCGGATGCCGAATTGGCGATGCTCGCCCCGGGGCCGTTCTGGGGTCCGTTGATGCACGGAAGCACGACCGTGGGCGGCGCGTTGTAGGGAAATCCGCACACGACTTCGTCGGCGTGGTTCGCGGCCCAACTTTCGAGCGCGGGCCGCGACAAACCAGCAGGAACGCTGACACCTTGGTAGTCGATCGCGGTCGGCGCGGCGAAGGTGCACACGATGCAGACGATCGCGAAGCCGATCGCGACGAGCGGTCCGATGATTGCGAACCCCGCGGGAATGCGGGCGAAGTAGAGCGCGAACCGGGAACGACCGGTCACGACGAGATGGCGGAACATGCCCTCGGTGAGATCGACCGACCCCGCGGTGCATCCCAGTGTGGCGGCAACGATGAACCCGAACACGTATAGGACGACGACGACGAGGTGATTGAAGATGTCGTAGCCGCCGGCCGGACCATACGAATTTGGGGCGGCGGCGTGGAGTATCAGTCGGATGGCGAGGAAGAGCGTCGGGAGGCCGATGGTCACACCGACGAGGGTGAGCATAAGTCCGCGTCGTTTGCGCAACTCCATGAAACGCGTGCCGACCATTGCGCTCGTCGGTATCCACGATCCGCGCCGGTCACCCGGCGCCGTTACCGAGATCGTGGCAGGAGCCGGCGCGTTGGTGTCGGGTGTGAGCGTCATTGCGCGTCTCCAAGCCGGCTCGTGACTTGCAAGAACCACGATTCGAGCGAGGCGTGCACGGGCTGCAGGCGGTAGACAGATATCCCGCCTTCGACCAGCACGCGATTGATCTCGGCGACGACGTCGCGTTGAGTCCCGGCGGCAAGCGTGAGCTCCAACCCGGTCGAAGACATTTCGATGCCGCTCGCGATTCCGGTGCGTTGAAGAAGGTCGCGCGCTTGGTCCGGGTGCGAGCACTCGACTTGGAGTTCGAGCGACGTGCCCGCGAGCAATTCTGCAATCGGGCCTTGTCGGATGATCCTTCCGTGATCGACGATCGCGACGGCGTCGCATGTGCGTTCGACCTCATCCAAGAGGTGCGACGACAACACGACCGTGCGGCCCTCGGCGACCAGCGACAGGATCATGGCGCGCATCTCACGCATACCAGCCGGATCGAGACCGTTCATCGGCTCGTCCAGGATCAGCAACTGCGGATCACCCAACAGACACGCGGCGACGCCCAGACGCTGGCGCATCCCCATCGAATACTTCGACACCCGATCGTCGGCCCGACCACTCATCCCGACCCGTTCGAGCGCGGGTCCGATGCGGTCGCGCGCCGCCCGCTCACGAGCCGCGGCGAGAATCTGTAAATTCTCGCGACCGGTCAGATGCCCATGAAACCTCGGCTCGTCCACGATCGCACCCACACGCGCGAGCGCCACATCGCGATGCCTCGGCACCTGATAGCCAAGCAGCGACATCGTTCCCGCATCCGCGTGCGTCAGCCCCAACAACACCCGAATCAGCGTCGTCTTGCCGGCACCGTTCGGACCCAGATAACCGAACGCGGACGCTCGCGGCACCAACAACTCGACGCCGCTCACCGCAACGTTGTCCCCGAAACGCTTCGTCAACCCGTGCGTCTCCACCGCCCACGCACTCGCGCCGGCGTTGTCCCCCGCCGCATCCACGGCCGTGGCACTCATCGCACACTCCCCAACGCCATCGCGAACTTCAACAGCCATTCAACATTTCTCGCACGAGAGACCTGCATAGCCATTGACACCATCGTCGACTCAGAGAACCGCCCGTTCAATCCGGAACAACCCGCACTCAGCCCTGGCGACTCGACCCACATCAGGGTACGACCAACCCAACGCACGAACGCGCGTGCATAACGTGTCACAGGCCACCGCGTGTTCACGCGGCCGTGAACGCCTACGGCCTTACACGTCATTGACCCTGACCGTACGCGGTCTTTGCGCTGCGGCCGTTGGACGCTCCCGAGATTCGCCTCGATCGTGGAGGCAACTCATCCGTCGTCCTAGCGTCACCGCCATGAAGCGCGACACTCACACGTCCTCGTCGTGGTTGACGAAGAAGGGGCTGTTGCGTGTCCCGGAGATCACGGCCTTGTTCTGGATCATCAAGGGCCTATCGACGGCGATGGGCGAGTCGACGTCAGACTTCTTGGTCCACGCCATGGCTCCAGAACTCGCGGTTGTCTTGGGATTCGTCGGCTTCGTGCTGGCCCTCGCGTTGCAATTCCACCAACGCCGCTATGTCGCCTGGGCGTACTGGCTTGCGGTCGTCATGGTCGGCATCTTCGGCACGATGGCCGCCGACGTCTTACACGTCGGATTCCATGTGCCCTACACCGCGTCGACCATCCTGTACGCCGTGGTGCTCAGCGCAGTCTTCGTGCTGTGGCAACGGACCGAACACACACTTTCGATCCACAGCATCGACACGGTGCGCCGCGAAAGCTTCTACTGGGCGACCGTCGCCGCCACCTTCGCGATGGGCACCGCACTCGGCGACTTCACCGCCTATACGCTGCACCTCGGCTATTTTCCTTCCGCCATCCTGTTCGCAGCGCTCATCACGATCCCGGCGATCGGCTACCGTTGGCTGCGCTGGAACGCGATCGCGTGTTTCTGGTTCGCGTATGTCCTCACCCGACCGTTGGGCGCATCGATCGCCGACGGCCTCGCAAAACCGAAAAGCACAAGCGGCCTCGGCCTCGGCAACGGACCCGTCATGGTGCTCTTCGGTACGCTCATCGTGGTCTTCGTGACCTATCTCACGGTGACGAAGTCCGACGTCCAAACGGGCAGCTAACGCAGCCCCGCGTTGATCCGCGCTACAGATCGTTTACGAGTCCTTCGCGGACGATGCTCCGACGCGCTGGTTTCGCGTACTTTGCCTGACGGCTACGTACCAGAGCGCTACGACGACGGTGATCGCGATTGCGGTGCCGAGCGCCCAACCGGCAGCCACATCAGAGAGCCAGTGCACCGCGAGTACAAGTCGGCTGAGACCCACAAGCCCGGTGCACAACACCGCCAAACAAACGAGCACAATTTGGGTGCGGACGTGTCGTGCGACGGTAAGCGCGAGAACAAATGCTGCCGCGAGAAAGAACCCAGCCGCATCGGTCGCATGACCGGACGGAAACGCGGGACTGCTCACATGTGTTTCGGGGAAGACGATCGGCGGGCGCGCCCGCCCGAAGGCGGCCTTGGCAACCACCGAGGCAAATCCCGCGAGCAATAACGACACGACCGGCGCGACCGCGAGATACCAGTTGCGTCGCCACAACCACACGCCGACCACGACGCCCATGAGGAGAAGCGAGACGAAGCCGCCGACCGTGCTCACAAGCTTTGCTGCCCGAATCCACGCGTCGGTGCGGTGATCGACGAACCAGTTCAAAACTGCTTGATCGTGTGAGACCAGGGTGCCCGCGTCGAGAAGGTCTTCGGCGATGAGTACAAAGACCGCCACGCTCGCCGAGACGAGCCCTGTCGCGACCAACAAGGTGTGTCGCGACGGCGGCAGCGCGGCCTTCAGCACCGCACAACGCCTCCGACGCGCGTTCGCCACCTACGGTGCCGGCGCGCTCGGATGCGGCTAGTGCTCATCGCCACGCTTTCGCGACGCTCGGCGTTTCGCGCGCCAGTCACGGAACTCTTCTGACCTCAGCACCGTACGAAGGACCACGGCAAGAAACACGACAACAATCGCGACGTCCACCCACATCATCGCAGCAGTGAGCGCTCACCCTCGCCGCCCCCGGACGGATTGCTTCCCTCGGCCCGAATCATCAACAGCATCGTCCCACACGCCCCTCTCTCAGTTCGTCTCGAATATCGGTGCCGAGCGGGCAATCTGGGGGCTCGGTGCCTTCCGGCGGATGGCGTTGTCATCGCCGAGCCAAGATTGTGAACGGCATCGTTCGCGCGCTGCGGAGATGAACTTGGGTTCGGGGTTATGTGGGTGTGTCGAGGACGAGTCGTCGTCCCGCGAGCGCGGCGCGGAGTTGGTTGAGGTTCTTGAGTGTTGTCGTCGCGGTTGTTTCGTCGCGACTGGCGAGCGCGAGTGTGAGCGCTTCGATGAGCACGAGGGTTGTGGCGTGGCTGGCGAACTCGCCCGGTTTGCCTCTCCCGGAGCGCAGCGTCACGTTGACGCGTGTCGCGAGTTTTCGGCCGAGTGTGTCGGTGATAAGTACGACGGGCGCGGCGAGTTCGGCAGCTCGTCGAAGCATGACGTTGACGTGGTCTTGTAGCGCGCCGTAGGCGAGGACCACGACGGCGTCTCCAGAGGTGAGGGTGAGGAGTTCGTCGGCGAACGACGTTCCTGAGTTGACGAAGCTCGCGCTTGGTTTGCCGACACGGCTCGTCAAAAGTTCTCCATAGCGAGCGAGCTCGGCGGACGGCCCGACGCCGCGCCACACGATGCGTTCGGCGTCGGCGAGCAGTTCTGAGGCTTGGTTGAAGGGTTCAGGCTCGACGCTGTCGACGAGTGTTTCGAGTGCCGCGATTTGTTGGGTTACGAAGTTTGCGAGTACGGCGTTGGGGTCGGCACGGCTGAGCGTTCGTCGAAGGCGAGTATCCGGGGGCGCCGTTGCCGCTTCGGCGACGACGGCGCGACGCAGTTCGGCGAGCGATGCGAATCCAAGCGCCTTCGCAGTCCGGACGATGGTCGCGTCGCTCGTTCCAAGGCGTTGACCCAGCGTGACGGCAGACGCCAACACCTCGTCAGGGCCGAGCTCGAGGAGCTGGTCTGCAACGCGTCGTTCCGCGGGAGCGAGGGTGTCGTAAAGCCGCTCCAGACGCTCCTGCACGCGTTCAGGCCCAGTCACCGTTGTATGTGCTACAGTCGTTGTCACAGTTCGTAGTGTACACTACAGCAGTCGAGGTGATGGATGCACGAGTTGCTGGTCGTGGCGGCGGCGTTCGCGGCCTCTGCCGTCGAGATGGTCGAAGCCCTCACCATCGTCCTTGCCGTCGGGGTGACGCGCGGCTGGCGCTCCGCCGGATGGGGCGTCACCGCCGCGCTCGCCGCCCTCACGGTGATCGTCGTGATCCTCGGTCCCGCACTGTCGCAGATCCCGCTCGACGCGTTGCGGCTCGTCGTCGGCACCGCGTTGCTGATCTTTGGTCTGCAGTGGTTACGCAAGGCGGTCTTGCGTGCGACCGGCCTCAAGGCCAAACACGACGAAGACGCGATTTACGCAGAGGAAATCGCGCTCCTGCGCGCTCACGGCAGCCGCCCCGCGGACGACTGGTACGCGTTCACTGTCGCGTTCAAAGGCGTCTTCCTCGAAGGACTCGAGGTCGCGTTCATCATCGTCACGATCGGCGGCGCGCAGCACAGCGTCGGACTCGCGGCGCTCGGGGCGTTCCTCGCGCTCATCGTCGTGCTCATCGCCGGCATCAAGGTGCACGCCCCGCTCTCGCGCGCCCCCGAGAACACCCTGAAGTTCGCGGTCGGCGTCATGCTCACGTCGTTCGGCATCTTCTGGGGCTCCGAAGGCGCCGGCGTGGCGTGGCCAGGCGCGGATGCGGCACTCCTGGCCGTGATCGCGTTCGTCGTCGCGCTTTCGTTCGGTCTCGTCGCATGGCTGCGCACGACCGCACCCGAAGAACTCGCAGCGTCGTGAAATACCTCGCACGGTTCGGGCACTTCTGGTACGACTTCATCGTCGGCGACGACTGGACCGTCGCTCTCGCCATCGTGACCGGAATGACCCTCACGACGTACCTCGCGCACCACGGTCACAACCCCTGGCCCCTGATGCCGGTCGCCGTCGCAATCACACTCACCTGGTCCGTCTGGCGGATCGCTCGCGCACAAACACAACGACGCAAGTAACTGCCCCAGTCAACAAAACCGCGCACACAAAATTGAGCCGCTCCAAACACAATCGCGAACGGCTGCTGCGAACCTTGGTATCCCCTAACGCCGGCTCGGTGACGCGTTTAGGAGGGCGTTGCGTGCGTTGGCGCAGGGATTACCAGTTCCGTCGAGATCGATAGGTATTGCTCGTGCGACGCTTCTTGACGCTGAAGATGTTGTTGTGGCGTGGCCGTGCCCAACATGCAGCGAGGCCGACTAGCAGACTAATGATCCAAAGAAGTGGCCAGCCGATGAAAGTAGAGAGAAAGAGCGTGACGACGGCGATATACATCGAAGGATTCGCCCAGTTCATATGCCAACGCTACGACAGCGCCGTATTCCGAGCGAGGAAGCAGCCACTGAGGCAACGTTGATCTGAGGGCGTGTCTGCGCGATCGGCAGTCGAGTCAGACCAACGCGCCGTTCGCCGCCATCGATGAGTCGACGGTATGAGCGTGCGCGCGTGCGAGGAGCATGAGCGAGATGATCGCGCCGGCGGCCGATATGGCCATGAGGAGCCCTGCGACTGTGTGCAGACCGTGGAGGCCGTCTTGGAGCAGGAACGGGCGTTTTTGCCAGGCGAGGTACGTGATGCAGTTGTAATAGCCGGTCGGGTGCTGTCCGACATGCGCGTTTACACAGTGCGGGTCGGGACCGAAGAACGCGTTCAGGTGATGCTCTCGTATCGCTGCGACTTGCGGGAGCCGACGATCACGATCGCAGCTGTCACAAACCAGAAGGCGCGGCCGCGGCAAGATACGGCTCAACAGTTTGGTTGACCGTTCGCTGCCGATCACGCAGGTGATGAGCAGCATCGCCGGGATAACCGTGAGCGTGAGGCGCGGTCCCCAGCCGATCCACCCAAACGGCGAGTACCACGTCGACAGTCCCCCAACGAGCGCGACCAGCGTTCCGGCCACGAGCAAGGGCGTGGCGCGCGTCCACGTCCACGCCCGCTTCGGTCCGCCCGCGGCGCCAAGGACGGTGAGCCCTATGACGGCGAGCGCGACCGGCCAGAAGAACAGCAGGCCACCATTAGGCGCGAACCAGACGCCGCCGAACGCGCGAACAGCGACACCGACGTTGGGTGCGTGTTCAAAGGGTTGCGTATAGATGGTGTTGCGCACTGAGCCGAAACGAAACACATTGAAGGTGGTGTTAATGACCACCGCGCCCACGGTGCCGATCGCTGCGGCGACACACCTATCACGCAGACGTGCACGTTCCTCGCTCCGAACGTGCTCCCACTGGCTAAGGGCCACGATGAGCACCAAGACGGCGACGAAGATCGGGTTCGTCTCCTTGGTGATGCCCGCCGACGCGACCAACACGGCAATGAGCCATGGACGGCTGCGAAACAGCATCGCCGCGACGGCGGCGGCCACGACAGTTGCAGCGAGGGCTTCGCCAAACGCAACGGTCCCATACCAAAGCAGCGGACTCGCGACGATCGCCGCAACGAACACCGGTGCCCACATGGCCGTCTCGACACGTCGCAGCGTCCGCCATCCGATACCGACCAGCGCGAACAACGACAGCGCGTTCAGTGCAATCAACACACGCAAGTTCGTCTCATCCGCGAAATGCATTGTGCGCATCAACACCGCGGGCAGGTATTGCAGCAACGGCCACGGCCCGACATGCACCGCGAGCGTCGTGTTCGTACCGACCGGCTCCCACACGTTGCAGTTCGAGAACCTTGCGTGGCGCACACAATCGACGACATGCCCAGCGCCACTCACCAAACCGTTCGAATCGCCGGTCAGCAACGGGTGAAACAGCGCCAACCACAAATCACCCAACAACACCGCGACAACGAAGCCGAACGCGGCCCTCCGCACGACCGCCGATGCTACGCGGACCGTGCCCACAGAATCCGATAGAACACACCCAATCGGACCATCCCTCCCACAGCCACAGTTACCTGCTCACGCAATCGGTCCCTCGGTGGCAAATGAACAGCTGCCTCCCCCGCCCGTGCCACTCGACCTGTCCCCTAACGCCGGCTCGGAGACGCGTAGTGGATTCTCGCTGGGCGGCATTTCGGAGCCGACGAGGTTCGCTGTCGCAAGCACCCGGAATGCAACGGATGGCGCACTATGGATGGTGTGATCGTCAATGCCGCGGTGCGACGGTTAAGTTCCCGCGAGCCGTTCGATGACTGGTTCGATGGCAGCGATTGCGTTGATGTCGATCGCCCATGATGAGACGCCCCAGCGGTCGCGGTGCTGTTCGAGTTTGTCGCACAGTTGCTCGGTCTCATCGATCCAGACATGCGGCGCACGCAACGTCTCGGCGGGTGTCAGCCCGGTATGTGCGGCCACGCGTTCTGCGGCGGCTTGCCGATCGGAGGTGACTACGAGCGGGGAGGCGACCATGCTGAGCTCGATCGAGGCGAGCCGGCCGTCGGCCGCGTGGCGGATCCAGCGAAGTTGTTCGTCGACCGCCGCTTCTACCGATTGTCGTGGCGGTATCGCTCCGAGCTGACGGCAGCTCAGGCTGGGCGCGATGCTGATGACGTCGGCTTCGCGCGCCGCGAACGACAACATCCGTCGGCCTTGCCCACCGATGGTGAGCGGAGGGTGCGGTCGCTGGAGTGGTTTCGGTTGTCCGTCGAGGTCGCGCACCGTGTAGAACGCGCCCGCGAAGCTCGCGGCGCCGTCCGCGAACAATCGCTTCATCACCGTGACGGCCTCGCACATGCGCGCAGTCCGTACTGAGCGGTGTTCGAAGCCAATTCCGACCCGGTCGTACTCGCGGTCAAGCCAGCCCGCTCCGATGCCCCAGTCGACGCGACGGTCCGACAACACATCGAGCGTTGCGAGTTCCTTGGCGTACATCACGGGATGGCGGTAGTCATTACATGCGACCAGCGCCCCCGCCCGTAAGGTCTTCGATGCCGTCAACGCCGCGGCGAGGGCGGGGATGAGCGCGAACTGGTCACCGAAATGATCCGAGACATACACGGTGCTGCAACCGCTGTCTTCAACTCGTCGACACAGGTCCGTCCACTGCGCACCGGTCGGAGCCCGGTTCACGATCGCGCCGAACCGAAACGGCCGCTTCCGAACACCAACTGTCGTCACCGATCACCCCTCCGTCCATCAATTCAGCCACAAGCTCGCGCACACGGACCCCTAACCGGCAACAAAGTGAGCTACTACCGGCCAGTCGCGCCCACAGCACTGCACCACCCGGGTCGCGGGTGCGGCGCGCTCGCGCCATACTCCTTGATATGAGAATTCATGTCAGTGCGCCCGTCACTGGAACTTCGTGTCGCGTTCGGGACGTGGTCGAGCCGGCGAACGTTATCGTTGTGATGTTGCTGTGATGCGCGATGTGGTCCGGGACGAGTGTCGATTCGAGATCGCGGCGGACGGACTTACACCGACCGCGGTGACGCATCTGACGCGCGACGCGCTCGGGACCATCGACTTCGCCAACCTCGCCACGGTCAAGACGCTGCTGAAGCGGTTCTTCTCTGCGGAGCGATGGACGGTCGACGACAATGACGCCCTCGCCGCGGCCGTCGGTCCAGGTGAGGGCTGGTGGCAGCGGGAACTCGATGATCGATTCGTGTTCGAGTACGGATGGCGCGCCGGCACGTTCTGTCTCGCGCTTTCGAGGATGGGGGCCGCCCCGCAGCACGACACTCCGACCACGCCGCGCTCTGAAGGTCCTCCGGACCTCGCGGCGACCTTCGACGGTCCCGTCGTTCCTGAGGCCACGCCCAATCCCCGCACGATCCGCTTCGTCACGCCGCCGATCCATGATGGGCCGAGCCGTTGGTACGCGTCGGCGACCGACGTCGACGATCCAAGCGTGGCGCGACTGTTCGTCGCGTTCGCCGAGATCGCCAACGTGCTCGTCGGTCCGGACTTTGTCGCGATCGGACTGCGGCGCCCGGACGCATGGGAGCAGTTGCTCGATCCAATGCTGCGCGTCGTAACCGCCGAGTTCGTGCCGACCACCGTGCACGCCGCGCGCCAAACGCGGCCGACGTCGCAGCGCGTGACCGACCCTCGAATGCGCCTTCGTCGTCCGAAGCGCGCCCGCACACACTCGACCGAGCGTGGCGCGAGCTCAGCGCGCTGCAACCCGACCGACCGCACGATCTCGAACGTCTCGTTGCCGCGGTCTCCGCGACCGAACCCGCCGAACGCCAAGTCGCGGCACGCGTCATGATCCGCGCTGACGCCCACACCGCCGAAACTGCATGGGGCCGTCTCCTCGACGACCCGAGCCGCGTCGTTCGACGCGCGACCGTCGACGCAATAGTCGACTCGCAGCGGCCCACGCTACGACCACTGCTCGAGCTTGCGCTGGACGACACCGACGCGTGGACGCGCTGGAAGGCGCTCCGCGGGCTCGTCGACCTCGGCCTCGAGCCGAGCCGCGCCCGTCTCACTGCCCTCAGCGGCGACCCTGACTTTCGCGTCCGGCTCGAGACCGCCCGCGCCCTGCGCGCACCTCATCATTGACTCCGACCATGAAGAAGCTCGCGAGCTACGGCATCACCGACCACCGCCGGGTGATCATGAGCGAGGTCGCTTGATTCGTCCGCGTGCTCGAGGTGCTAACAACGGCGCAACGGCGTCCCCTAACGCCGGCTCGGCACCGCCCTTGGGAGCGCGTTATGTGCGCGGTGACCCGTCAACCGAGACGCCGACCGGGCAGTTATGCGTTCGTCGGATCGGTACCTGCGACCCAAATGAGGCCGCGGTCGCCGCCGCGATCTACGACGACATACAAGGTCAGTGCCGTAGCGTCGCCGCGGTTGTTCTCGACCCAATCAAGTACCTCGGCGACATCGGCGTTCTCGATGTCGAACTCGCACGATGCCCATCCGTTCCCGAGGGGAGTCCAGAACAGCACTCGGAACGCGGGTCGTCCGATTCCCAGCGAGCGTCGCGCGGATCGACCAGCCGCGCGTGAAGCTCCGTCATGGAACTCATCCTCGACGCCGATCGTCGGATATCCGCCGCGTGCGTAGATCAGCTTACGATCATCAGATGCCGAAGATCGCGGCGCCGTTGACCGAGCGCCAAGCAGCTCGGATCGCAGCGCATGGCCTTCTCGCTGACGAGCCTGATGGCTTGCTCGCCGCATGGAACAAGGTGGAGGTGTTCTGGGCCGACACCGTCGCCGACAGCGCGCCGTCTATCTGCAGATCAGCTCGACGACCGCGTGAACGGCGAGTGGTCATTCATCGAGACGCTTCGGCATGCATCAACGTGACCGACGCATGGATCGGCGAAGTCGTACTCGAGATGCCGTCACCGTATGACCCGATCGGTCTCCCACCCGATTTCTTCACACCGGACCCGAACTCGGCCTCGACCTCGCCGCACACCCTTCCCTCACGCGTGTCCTCGCCGTGCGGAGAGATCGGATGGCCCACGCACACGACACGATCGCGCAGACCTCAGACGATGACCTCGACCGAGTCTGCACACCGTCGGCGGTCAGTTCACCGTGCTCGGCGCATTCCAGAACGTGATCTTCGAGGAGTGGGCACACCACTACTACGCCGCACACGATCTCGCGCTCATCGGCAGTGCATAGTGCCCGCTCTGGCGCTGCTATGCAGCGGCACAAGGTTGAGTGTCAGTCAGTTTGGTTAGTGCTCTTCGACGAACTCGCCCTTTGCGAGACGCTCGAACCTCGCTGGCGCGGAAGCGACGGTGTCCGCCCAGCGTGCGAATCGCCGACAGCTTTCCGGCTCACGCCCCCAGCGCGTGACCGTCTTCGGGATTGACGCGAAACATTGCGGCGACTTCCGAAGGCGTGAGCCAGTGCGTCGTCGTTCTGAGTGTCCATCAGGTGTCCCCAGTCGTCAGGTTGGTCTCGTCGTCAATCCGTTGCGGTGTGGGCGCGAAGCCTGGTGAGTTCAAAGACGCGTTCAACGGCACGTTGGAGCCCGACCAGTCGCATCTTCGTGCCACGCTGAATGCACGTGTAGTGCGCGCGCACGATGGCCCGGACGTCGGCCGTGCCGCAGAACGACAGACCCGTCGCGTCGATCACCACCCATGACGGCTGTGTCGCGTTGACCGCGTCAAGGTGGCGGTCGAGACCGGCGCGGAAAAGCGATCGGGCTCTCCCCACATGACGATCCTGACACGGCCGTCGTCCTCAACGCATTGCACACCGAAGTAGTCGCTCGTCGCGACAACCGAACCAAGCATGGTCTCCCCCCAGCAAAGGAGTCCGCCCACGGGTCAGTGAACACGACTGCACTCACTCGGCGCAACAGCCGTGTAAAGGCTGCGTAAAGTGCCGATCGCTCTGGGCACGCTCGCGTCGTGTGCTGGGTGGCGCGTCCGTTACGCGAAACGGCTCCCGACCGGAAGGTCCGCGCATGCGAACTCACGCGACCGTTAGCGATGCCGATGTGGCCGTGTGCCATCGGGCGTCGAGAGACGACTGCGTAAAGCGACGTGTCCTTACTGCGGCGCGGTTTGTGGCGTGGCCGAAGAGCGTGACCTGAACGAGGCTGACGCGCCGTGGGTGCGAAGTCGAGTCGACGTGTTCGAATCCGGTGTGTCCGTCGTGGCGAAACGCGACGACGCCCGGCGCGGCTAGCTGAAGTGGGACGCAGGGGCTGCCGGGCATCGTCTGAGAGCCGAGCTTTGCGGAACGGCGGGCGACAGACGGCCGGGTGGTGCCACTGCTCGTTGCGTTACTCGGCTCTGCTTACGAGTGGTAGACCACGCGTCGCACTTCCTCAACGGCCCTGACGCGCCATGGGTTCACGTGGCATTGACGCGTTCGAACCCGGCTTGTCCGTCGCGAGAACGCGACGACACCCGGCTCGGGTAGTAGCGGTCCACGGTTCGCCGAAGCGACTGAGGCTCCACGCGAGTCGGGTACAGAGCTCTCGGCTGTGGTGGCGATCGCGCAAGGGAACGCGTACGGAACGGAGGCGCGTTACTGGTCAAATACCGATGCTTTCAGTGCGGTGCGATGCTGAACATTCGGCCCGAGTTGCCGGTGCGCGTCGTGCTTTACCTCGGGTATGCGCTGAAGCGCGGCGAAGTGCGCGCCGTCGCAGGACGGGCGAGGCCGTTCACCGTTGCCCGCTGCATCCAAAGCCCATCGGCTTCTTCTCATAGGCGCAGGCGGTTCATATTCTGAGGTTCTGAACGAATCGTCAACCGGCACGGGCTACGTAGGCTTGCGTTGTGCGCGATGGAACGGTTGTCATCTGCGAAGTGTGTCGCGATGAAGTCGACCCAAAGGACCCCAACGTCGTGATGCTCGTCCGTTGGACGAAGCTCCAAGCGTTCGGCCTCGAACACGAATGGGTCGAAGGCGGCCGTCAAAGCAGCAGAGACGAACGTGACCGCTGTCTGCGGGGTCGGTCCGATCGTCGCGTGCTATGTGATCGGCTACAGCGGCGACGTGCGCCGGTTCCCGAGCGCCGGGCACTACGCCCCGTTACGACACCGACCGCGGGGGTCGAAGCGTGATCGGGACCACGTCGGCGATCGGGTCCCGAGCCCGGGTTTTTATGGATTGAGGCGCGAGCTTCGGTCGCCGTGGTGCGGTGCGCCTACCGCTTCGCGATGAACACGATGCGCGGGCACACGTGGATCGAGGCGATTTGGTCGACCCCGGGTCGCGTCTGGGCGACTCGATCAACGAGCACCTTGAGGTGCTCGACACTCGTGCGCGCCGTTCCCGCTGGTCCGCCGCCGTAATCAGGGTTGTACGAGCAGTGCAGGTCTTCGATGACATACAACCCGCCCTCCGCCAGGGTTGGGAACAAGGTCTCGAAGCTGCTGATGATGTCCGCGCTTTGGTGACTTCCGTCGTCGATCACCACGTCGGGTGCGCCCATCTCGGCAACGACGCTGGTAAGGAACGCTCGGTCTGACTGGCTTCCACAGAACGTTGGCAATGCGTGGCTCACGAAGATCTCGCGGCTCGATGTCGATTCCGAAGACACGGGCTCTGCGGAAGTACGAGCGCCACATGCGCAAGGACGTCCACCCGTACCTTCGGAGTATCCGCCGATACCGAGTTCGAGAATACGTAACGGTTCTCTTCTGCGTGACCGCAGGTGCCGCTCGTAGTGCGGCGTGTACATGAAGTCAGCGCGTGCCTTGTTTGTCCCGTAGAACTGTCCCAGACGCGTGAGTTCGCGGCGCAGTATCGGAGCGACGACACGTTTCGCGCGAGCCACTCCGTGCGTGCCGAGCACGCTTTTGACGCCCAAAGGAGCGCCGCGCCACGAAGCTCTCGGGACGCGGCGCGTCCCGAGCTGATCGACCCGGTCCTGTCATGGGCGCATAATGCCCGCTCGGGAGCGATATGGCGAGCGCGTTCAGAGTCTCACGATGCCGCAATAGAGGTAGCTACCCCACCAGTCGATGCAACGGTGCGGGCCTTCGTGTCGTAGCTCGCGGCCCGGCGAACGCATCGGTGTCGTCGTCGAGTGTGCAACCGCGACCGTGCGGCTACATGACGGAGTCAGATCGCCGGATCACGTCGGTCGGTCGATGGACCCGCAGCCGCGGTTTCAGGGACTGGGGCTGAGCTGGTCGTCAATGCCGCCGGCAGTTGTGCCTGCGGTGACGGTGACTTTGGTTGCCGAGGCGGCTGTGGTCGCGTTGTGGAACCATTCGATCGCGAGACCCGAACTCGTTGTGGGCATGAAGCGAACCTTGTAGTCGGCTGCTCGCACACCGCTGATGCGATACGAACCGTCGGCCGCTGTTGTCGTGCCGAACGAGCCGACCCACGTGTCTCCGGGTCCGTACGACCAGACCGTCACGCCCGATACGCCCGCTCCTGCACTGTCAGTGACAACGCCGGCGATCGCGCCGCCTGCCGCGAGTTGTGCGTCGGCGGTGATGACGGGCGGGTCGTTGAACGCTTTCGGAAGCGTGATTCGTTGAGCGTTACTTCGGTGTGTCTGATCGTTGAACCACTGCGCCACAAGGTCCGTCCCAGCTGGTGGCCCGAATCGAATTCGGTAATCGAACTGCGGCGTGATCGTGCCGTCGAGCTCAAACGCGCCCGTCCCGTCCGTAACGGTGGTCAAAGATCCGATCCACGTGTCCGCGGGGGTGTACGCCCACACGTCGGCGTTTGCCACGGGGTGCCCGTCCGGCCCGGTCACCGCGCCTTTGATCGCGAACGTCGACGGAGTCTGCGACGTGAAAGTGATCGGCGCGTGGACGATGGGACCAAAGATCGGTGAGGTTTCCATCGCGCCGATGGCACACTGCGCCGTCGGTTGAGCACAGTCGATCGGTGATGGGTTTGCGGTATTCGCTGGCGTGATGAAGCGAAACACGCTGAACGGCACCGAAAACGCGCCAGTTGCGTCGGTGCTGACAGATTCAAATGTCGTGCCGCAATCAGAGATGCTGGGGTTTGGCGTGATGACCCCTTCGCAGTAACTGACCTCGACCGACGCCGGGAAACCGGTTCCCTTGATGGTGACGGCATCGCCTCCGACGAGCCCGGTGCCCGGTGTGACGCTCAATGTCGGCGACTGCGCCGAACTCTGCGCGGTCGGCGGCCCCGTCAAAGCGAACGTACTGCTCACGAGCCCAACGACAGCGATGCGAAACATCCACCTCATATCAGCCCCTTCGCGCCTCAAGAAAGGCAACTCAAGGCGACCCTAGGCCGATGACCACAACATGTCGAGACCCGATAACCAGGCCGAGTACACGGCGGCGGGAGGCCGCGCCGGGCGTCGAGCGCGCCGGAAGCGACGACACGACCCCCCGCTACGTCGAGCTCGAACTGCACTGCTGAAAGCGGTAAGACGGTGCAGTTCTCAAACGCGTCCCCACGCGCAAGACCGTAGCGGCCGGGCTGCGCCACCTCGGACCGGACTGCAGCGCGAAAGGTCTAACGCCCCTGTTCCAAACCATCGGGACCGGTGGAGGATGGCGCGATGAAAACCCGCGCTGATTCGCAGATCTGCGAACTGTGTGGCGCCCCACTCGATGTCCCGATCACGTTTGGCGTCGACATCGCGTTCGTCTCCGGGAACGGCACGCCAACCGAACGCGTGCTGAGCGTGCAGGGGCGAGAGGTTCACCGCTGTCAGATCCGACCCGCCAAGCGACCACGCTAAGGGGACTATGGGATCGGCGTCGTCGCGTCGTCGCCCGGCTCGATGTGGCAACGGTGCACCTCTTCGCCGCGTACGAAGACAACCCGGTAGTCGGGCTGTTCGGGCGAGTCCTTGAACACGACGTGCGGAAGCGCGTCTTCGGGCACGTCGATCGGCGCACCGCAATAGGCGCACTCCCATTTCCCGTCCCGCAACCGCACGACACTCGGTCTAATCGCATAGTGCGCAGATCGCAACGCGACAGCACCCCGAGCCAAAGCTGCGGGGCGCTCGGCTCGGGGTGCTGGTCGGTTGGGGGTTGCTGCTCCCCGTTTTCGTGTACCCGTTGCGGCGATCTTCATTCGCGGGCCGCGCAGCGCGTCTGCGCTGCCTTGCGCGCGTGCCGCGTGAACGACCGCAGAGCCACACACATGTCTGGCGGCGTGCGTTACGCGTTCGGGGTGAACTGAAACTCTGCCCAGACGACCTTGCGATCCGCGAGTCGGTCGATGCCCCAGATCGCTGCGAACGCGGCGACGATCTTGAGGCCCCGTCCACCAGGGTCGTCCGAGTCGCGGTCGCGTTCTTCTTCGTAGGTCGGGTTCATGTCGGTGACCGCGATGCGGAGTCGCGGTGCCTGCCACGACGCGTCGACTGCGAACGGGCTGCGAGCGTGCAAGACGGCGTTCGAAGCGAGCTCGCTCACGACTACAGCCGCCGGTTCCGCGACGCAACGCGCCTCACCGGCCTCGGCCCACACGCTGAAGGCCCGTCGCGCGCCCTGCGCTGCTATCAGCGTTGGCTCGAACGTGGCTCGAAAATCCGCGTCGAACGCGACGGGATCAGTCTCCGCGCCCGCTGAACGCTCCACGCGCATGCTCCGGCTCCCGGTCGGCGCTTACGTTGGTCACGCCACCGGGGTCTCGGGCGAACACAAGAGAAGTACCCAATACCGCACACGGGCAAGCGCCGAGACTCTTCGGTGCTCGCCATATCGCTCCCGATCGGGCAATATGCGTGCGCGCCGATGTCTTGGGATCAGCTTCTGGATCACGTCGAACACCGCTTTGGGCATGTTCAGTTGTCGGCCCTACTACGACCGTGCGTGCTCGCTCATTGTCGGCTTCAACATCGGGTGAGAGTCGAGAGTGCTCGATGGCTTTCAGGAGTGGATGAGGTCACGTCATCCCAACAAGCCGAACATCCTCTGGACTGCACTCGTTCTCGATGAGGCGTTCGGAGCGGAACGACCGGCCGATGACCGAAACCTCGGCGGCAGCGACCAGCAATCGATCGAGCGCCTATGCATGCTTCTGCGATCGTTTCTGTCCGACGACGTGCTGAACCCGTAGTAGCGGCACATAACGCACACCGCCCTCGATTGGCTGATTCTCGCGTTGTTGGCCATTGCGATTGTGCACACCTTCGTGACGCGCACGCAGAGCGACCCTCCGAAGTGGATGAGTTCGCTTCAACCCGAACAGCCGAGGGTCGTGTTCGCACTCGGCTTCTTGCAGTTCGCGGTCGGCCCAACCGACATCGTTACCACGATCGCGGTCGGCTTACATATTGGCAGTTTGTAACTGCCTGGCCGGCGATAACGATGAGCGCGGCCCAGTCTGGGCGTGCTCGTCAATTGGTGGCTTGTGTCCGCACAACTGAAACGGTCTGGTTGCGGATGAAGTCGACTGCGGCATCAAGAGGCGCAACCTCTGTCATCGCCTCATAGCCCAGATATTCGTTCGTCCCTGCTACCGCGGCGCGCAGGGCGAAGCTCGCAAGCGCAGTCACGGCGACGAGGAGCCGCACCGGATCTTCTGCGGGCACGGAGACGGATACGCCGTTGTAGTTCTCGATGAGACGCCGTGCCGCAACGACGTCGGAGAGCGTGAATGTGACGCTGAGGCTTTCGGGATCGTCGGTCACACGGTTACCGTAACGGACGCGCAAAGGGTTGACCGCTAGCGCCGACTGTTGCTCGTTCCCCGCACGCTTTTAACTCGGCGTGACCTAATTCTGGCGACCAGCGAACGGTCCCGGCCTCCGCATCCAGTTCTTCCGCCGCCTGTCGCGGTCGATGCGTTGAAGCCTCGCCAAGCCTCGTCGTACATTCCGACGACCGCTGTTGTGCTGCGTGCCGGGTGCGCGCCTCTGCCGAGGGGGGGGCTGGTCCGCCTGGTGCGAGTACGGAAACGCGCCTTAGTCCCGCACGGTCAGCGCGTTCGTGTGATTTCGTCGATGTTCTCCGCGTCGAGCACGGCTCATGAGGTGGTGAGGGCGTAGAGGTTGCCGGACAGGTCGCCTTCGTAGAGCGCGCCGTTGGCGATCGAGGGTGGACCCCAGAAGGTGCCGGCACCGGTGAAGGTGTGCGCGGTCGTTCCGTTTGCCGCGGAGAGGATGGCGATGCGGTTGCCTTCTCCTACCGCGACGACGCCGCCGGATGCGCCGGTGACGCCACCGAGCACGAAGCCGGTGGTGAAGCAGTGGCGCCAGATGAACGCGCCGGTCGAGGGGTTCAGGGCGTTCACTGATCCGGCGCAGCTCGTTGTCCCGATCGTGGTGGCGTCACCGCCGACGTACAACCTTGTGCCGTCGTAGGCCGCGGAGGCCGCGTCGCCGGATCCGGTCGTCGGGTTCCCACCGCCGGCGGCGATGCGCGATTCCCACACGGGACCCGACGCAAGTGCACCGCGCATGAGGGCGTAAAAGATGCCGTTCTTATTGATGGCACCAACCAGTGACTGCGCTTTGCTGGAAACGACGCGGGTGAACAACGTTGGCGTCGATCCGAAATCGGGGTCGTCTTGTTGCTGTTGCGGCGGAACTTTCCACGAGCCGAGCAGGCCAAGGTTGGACACGTTGACCTCGACGATCGCCTCTCCGAGTGGTTCGGGGCTCGCGCACGACGGGTCTGAGTTGCCGGTCGTGAAGTAGATGGTCTTGGCGTGTGTGTCGATTGTCGGCGATCCCCACACACCTGCACCGACGCAGCCGTTGGGAACGAGATTGATCGCATGTTGAAGGGCACCGGTGGTTCGATTGAGCTGCAGAAGCTGGCCCACGACAAGTGGACAGTCGCCGAAGGAGGCGACACCGATGTAGACGCTGTTGCCGTATACGGCCGGCGACGAGTACAGAAAGTGATCGGGGTTCGATCCGACCGAATGCGACCACAGCACGGCTCCCGTCAGCGCGTTCAACGCGTAGACCTTCGAATTCCCGCCGCCGACATACAGCACCGATTGCGCGGTGCCGACCTTCACGTCCGTCGTGACGGTCGCCGTGCTCGCAATTCCGAGTGTCGAGGGGTCGACGCAGCCTTTCGCGGTCGCGTCTGTATGTCCCAAGAACGTCTTCCATACAAGGTGCCCGGAGGTGTTCGTCGCACGCTCGTAGCCGTCGAACGAACCCCAGTACACGACGCCTTTCGACACGATGGGCTGCGAGAACACCCCGCTTTCCGGCACTCCGCTATCAGCAACTTTCCACGCTTGATGCAACGTCGCGGCAGCTGCCGGCGTGAACTTGTTCTCGCCGGCGTTCCAACCGGTGCGGCCGTTGCCACCCAGGTACCCCGTCCAATCGCACGCCGACAACCCCACGACCATCACAACCGTCGCAAACACCACAACGCCTCGGACGCGCGGACGCGAACGCATGCTGTATTCCCTCCCTCGCGCCAAAACGCGCGACCCCAGAGACATCGCCGGACCCAACCTCCACTCCATAGAGCACCGACGAATCGCCCCGATACAGCATCGAACCACGGCGCGGACAGGCGATAGTCGCGTTCGAGTGCACAGATTGCTCGTTCCGGCGCAATATCGCGAGCGCGGATCGCGCACCTGACGACTGCGGGCGCGTGTCCCCTAACGCCGGCTAGGAGACATACGAACGCTCCGTTGAACCGATACCGGTTGGTCTCGGCGGTAGCGCGGGGCGATCTTCAGAACCGGGCCGTATCCAGTTTGCGGAAAGCGATTTCCCGCGAGACTCAGAGTTAGAGCTCGGAGCCGTCAAAGAGCCCGAAGTGCCCGGACGTGTTCGGGCTCGATATCGGCGATGACCTTGCGCATGAGCGAGACGCCGTTACCAGCCTCCATTGGTGCCTTCGCCGAGCCGCTCGCGTTTGTGCGGCTGCACGGTTGCTTCCCGCGTGAGCGCGGCTAAACATCGCTCGCCTCCGGTTACGGTGCGCCGAATGATCCGACCAACAAGAAGCGTTGGGATGCCGCGACGGATCGCCGCGCCGCAGATCGCGGTCGTCGCGGTGCTCTCGCTCGCCGGTTGCGCGGCCAGTCACCACGCCGCACGAAACGGGTCGAGCCGAGTCTCGACGACCGCACCACCGTCAACCGCTGCTCCGATCCAACGCGCGGCAGCACAAATCCCCGTGCCAACGTCCATCGACGCGCACGGCAACGTAACGACGCAATGCGTCACACTCCCTGCCAACTGGCAGATGTGCGCCGTCGTGAACGGAGACGGATCGATCGAAACGCTGACGACGCTCGACTCGCGAACCGTTGTCAACTGCGTTGATGCGACCGCCGCGACCAAACAACTTCCCGCCGCCAACTACGACGTCGCCTGCCGCGTCTTCAAGGACCGCACACCCACCACGCAGAATCCCGGGGACCTGCCGGGACATCCGCTGTTGTGCACGCTGGTGAACGACGGCACCCTGCAGGCAGGGAAGGCAACTCCCGCGACGATCCTCAACGCGCCGATCCTCTGCATCGACACCGTGCACAGCTCAGTCACGCTCTACCGGCGCGGCCAACCACCAATGCCGTGCCACCAAAGCGGCGCGCTTGCCGACTGCCGCCCCACGTCATAACAACGCGCCAATACCCAGCGCAATCAGCAATCACGACATGGAACGAATCCCCGAGCCGGCGTTAGGGGACAGCTCGGCGTCATTCCGGAGCCCCCCGCGCTCCACCTGATGCATAAAACGATCCGCCTTTGTTCGTGGGAAGAGATCGATGTCTTGGTCACCGAGCTCGATCCCGACGACAAACGTCTCTCGCACCTTCGCGCACTTGCGCGAATCGTGTAGTGGGAGTTCCGATAGGCGAGCGAGAGTCGCCGCGGGTTGGGTGACGTTCGTCGGCGTTGGCTCCGCCGCTGCGACGGGCGCCGCTTCGGAGTGCGCGGCGAGGACGTCGAGCATTGCGTCACCGAACTGGTTCGTTGTGTGAACTTTCTTCGGCGTGAAGTTCGGGTCGGTGATCCCCCAACAGATGAGGTGAGCGTCGGGGTTCTGCGGCGGGAACGATTGGCCGGTGTCGAGCCGCGTCTTTGTCGCTGGCAGGCACAGCCGTTGCAGCGCACCGATCGTGACGATGCTCGTGCCGAAATCGTCTTTGAGTTGCGTCTGCGCAGGCGGCGAGAACACCGCTTGCGTTGTCGGCGCGATCGGATACATCGCTCCTCGAAATCGCGCGTTTCCGGAGCCATAAGGACGAGGCCGCTCGTCAACCGGAGACATCGCTTTGCGATCCACGACACATTCGCACTCGGCACATCCGTGAAGATCCATTCAGCGACGTTTCGATGAGGCGTCGCCGAGCCGGCGTTAGGAGACACCCAGCCCTGCGTTGTTATGTGCGCAGCATGCGCTCGCAATAATGCTCCAGAGCGGGCAATATGAGCGCGTGTCACCCATGAAGGCGACGTTCGGCCACCAATCGGGCGACGGTACGTGAGCGGACGAAGGAATCTCATCTCTGGCGGTCATCGGTTCGGTTGCGATGCCCATTCGATACCGCGCTGACCGCGCACTCGGTTGCACGATCGCCGTATGGAATGGCGACATCACAGGCGAGGACGCGCTGCAACATGTGTTTCGCCTTGCGGAGGATGGCAATTGGCCACCGGGTTCCCTACATCTCGCTGACCTCACGACCGTCGCGACGGTGTCAATCCCCGACCCCGAGCTCGTCGATCTGCTGTTCGAGGGAACCACGCTCGCGGCCGACATCAGGATCGCAGTCATTGTGCGTCCTGATTTCGTGAGTACTGTCGATACCCGGTACGACACGTCAATGGGCACAATGAACGCAGCGACGTTCACCGATCTCACTGCCGCGTGCGACTACCTCCGTCTTGATTCGCGCGACGTTGCGGCCGTTATAGAAGCGCTACGAGGTGCGCCATAACTGCCGATCGGAACTCGCACACGCGATGCCGACCGGGCAATCTGTGGTCGTGAGTCACCACGTTCGAGCCGAAGCGCAGAGTTCGGCCGCGGTCGAGACCGTGTGGCGACTGTTGAGCACCGTCAGCACTTGGCCGAAGTGGTCTCGCCACCAGCTCGCGCGCCTCGAACGCGAAGGAAGCCCGACTGCTGACGGGGTGGGCGCTATCCGGGTGCTCGGCGTAAATCTCTCCAAGCCGGAAAAGGCAAACCGCGAGGAGGTCGTCGCGTTCGACGCGCCAACGCACCTCGCGTACGTGCTGCTCTCTGGGCTCCCGCTGGATGGCTACCGCGCCGATGTGTGGCTCACCACTCTGCCGAACGGTGGTACTCGAATCGTGTGGGAATCGCGCTTTCGAACGCGCGGGATCACCGGCTGGTTCTGGGTGCTGGTGGTGCGCTCGGTAGTCAAGCGTTGGTCGGCCGACCTCCGCGAGGAGCTGAACTCGCCTCTTCGAGCGACGCTTAAGGCGATCCGAGCGCTCGCTATATCCCTCGAGAGCGGGCATTATGCGTCCGTGAGAGGTCGATATGAGTCCTGGGTCCAGCGTCCCCCAGCTTCGTGCGTCTCGCCTGGGTTCTTCGCGTTGCTTGGGACAGGCCGAATGGACGTTAGGCGAATGTTGATGCTGTGACCGACCTTCTGTCACACGGCGCTGAGCGCTCTGGGACTCGGGCCGAACGTCATACGCCGTCCGCGCGTTCTGTGAGCGACGCGATCTTTGTGTCCGCGATTGTGGTCGCGGTGCCGCTGATTTTCGTTCGCGGAAAGCACTCGTTCTTCTTGGACGACTGGGACTTTCTCGCGCATCGCAGTTTGACAAGCGCGCACGACCTGTTCTTGCCGCACAACGAACACTGGTCGACGTTGCCCATCATCGTCTACCGCGTGCTGTGGTCACTCGTCGGGCTGCGCTACTGGCCCTACCAGCTCGTTCTGATCGCGTTGCACCTCAGCGCAGCGTTTCTGTTGCGCAAGATCATGCTGCGTAGCGGTATCGATGTGTGGATCGCCACTGTCGCGGCCGTGCTGTTCGTGTTCCTCGGCTCCGGACGCGATGACATCGTTTCGGCGTTCCAGATCGGCTTTGTGGGCTCGCTCGTTTGCGGTCTCGCTCACCTCATCTTCGCCGACCACGACGGGGCATCTGATCGCCGCGATGCCATCGGACTCGCATTCGGGGTGCTCGGATTGCTGTGTTCGGGCGTCGCGGTGACGATGACGTTCATCGTTGGGCTAGCTGTGCTCATCCGCCGGGGCTTGCGGCCCGCCTTGCTACACACGCTGCCGCTCGCCGCGATCTACAGCATCTGGTTCGCCGTGATCGGCCACGAGGGTTACACCAGCCACCATCCGACGAGAGGTGAGCTCCGTGCCTTCGTGCAGACCGCAATCTCGAATGCGTTCTCGCGCATGGGGCAACTCTGGGGCGTCGGCGCGATATTCGCGATTGTCGTCGTCGTGGGTCTCGCATTGGCGTGGATATCGCAGCCGCATAAGGAGTTGCGCGCTCGCGCCGCTGCGCCGGTCGCGCTGCTTGCCGGTGCGCTGATCTTCGCATTGATCACGGGCTACGGCCGCTCTGACTCCGTGTTCGGAAGCGATGCGAAGGCGTCGCGCTACGTCTACCTCATCGTCGCGATGATCTTGCCGGCGGTTGCCTTCGCGCTGGATGAGATGGCTCGCCGCTGGCGCGTCCTTTACCCGCTCGCTCTCTTGCTCCTGCTGATCGGTATCCCCGGCAACATCGCTGCGATCAGCCCCCACGGAAGCGACCGACTCACAACCGGCAACGCGGAGGCCGTCCAAGCGCTCGCGCACTCGCCGTACGCACGTCGCGTCCCGGCCTCGCTCGTCGTCATTGACGCGGCATGGCCCGCCGAGTCAGTAACGGTGGGCTGGCTGGTCAACGGCGTGAAATCCGGGCACATCCCCAAACCCTCGAAAAACACGCCCCAGCTCGCTGCAACCGCGACGCTCACACTCGTTCTCGATTCGATCAAAGCACCCAGCCATACCCGCGCGTGCAAGACGCTGACCAAACCGATCATCGTGACGGCCGCCACCGGCGACATATACGTTTTTCGTGATTTCTCCGTAGCCGTGCATACGCCACTCCCCAACGGCACACTGTCAGCACCTCGCACCTTCCCACGCAACTCGGCCGCCGTCGTACAGGGCGGCCCCGTCACAGCTCGCGTTCACGCACGATCGCGGAGCATCGCCGATGCTGTGTCGCGCTTGAATCCCAAAGCGCTCCAATCACGAGCCCGCTAGCCCCTCGCTCTCTCCTGACCCGCGCACATAACTGACGTTCGGCACTCGCAAGATCACGCCGGATCGGGCATTATGCGTTCCTCTCTGCGCGCGCAGAGCTTCGGCGTGTGGCGTGCATCGCGATCGCTGGAGGAGGGCGCAATATGGATTCAGAGAACAGGGTCGGCGCGTGGATGGGCATCGTCTTCGTGGTGCTCTTTGTGGCGGGGTTCATCGCCTTCCCGACACCGAGCGACAACAAAGACACGCTCAAATGGCAGCAGTGGTGGACCGACAGCGGACATCGCGCCGGTGCGATCATCGGTGCGTATCTCATGGTGCTGGGCTTGCTTGCCTTCGTCTGGTTCATGTGGAGCCTGAATCACCGACTCCAGGACCGGGGCGGGATGATGATCACTTTCGGTTCGTTGTTCGTCGCCTTTGCCATGATCTCGGCGTTGGTGCGGGCCTCGATCCCGGGCGCGAAGCAGTTCGGGAGCGTGCCGGTTCCATCGGGCGATTTCGCCCGCCAGTTCGACCAAATCGGGTTCGGAGTGTTGCTCGTCGCCGGAGCCCTGACGGCGGGCGCATTCCTCGCGACGGCGTCGTACTTGGCTCGTCGAGATCAAGTGCTTCCTGGTTGGTTGACGATCGCGGGCTTTGTCGTCGGCGTGCTCCAGCTCGCCGCCGCTCTGTTCTTGCCGTTCGTCCTGTTCCCCCTGTGGGTTCTGATCGCATCCATCGCCTTACTAGCGCGGTCATCACGCACCGAAACGGGCGTCGCGGTCGCGTCCACATAGCTCAGAACTGCCTGATTGAGTACCTGGTGCGGCGCTCGAATAACAGCGCCAGAGCAGGCAATCGGTGCGCGCGGACGCGCCTGGCAAGCCGACGGCTGACGCTGCGTTTGACGGTGCGTCGCGGCAACACGATGCTCTCCTAACCGACGGCGTCGGGCGTCAGTTCGCACGGGGGACGGGGAGGTTCACGATGACGTTCAACGTAGATATCGAGGCGACGAACAGGTGCAACGCTTCTTGCTCCTTTTGCCCGCGCGATGACATGCCGCACCAAGGATTGATGAGTCGGGACACGTTCGAGCAGGCGCTGGTTCGGTGTATCGAACTGCGGTCACGCATTCGTTCACTCGGTCGTCCCGCCGATTGGGGAATCGGCTTTTGTGGGTTGGGCGAGGCGTTGGTCAATCGTCAGACGCCCGCGTTTGTCCGTCGAGTGCGTGAGGAGGGGTTCACCTGTGCGCTGTCGAGCAATGGCGCGCTGCTCGACGAGTCGACCTCACACGCGCTCCTCGACGCGGGCCTGCAGCGGATCAAGATTAACGTCACCGAACTGGACGATGATTATGAGGAGGTCTACAAGCTGCCGTTCGCCCGCACTCGCGACAACATTTTGCGATTCAAGGAGCTCGCGGGTGACGATTGTGAAGTCATCGTGATCTTGGTTGACCATCGGGACGATGCTTCCCACCTGAATGCGATCAGACAGTACTGGTACGACCGAGGTGTCCGAAGCTTCAACACCTTCGACCTCATCAATCGCGGCGGTGCCCTCGTCGTCGATCACATGCAGTTCGAGCAATACGAGGAGGTCCGGCAGGCGAAGGCACTCCTCGAGGAAGCAGGGGTCGAACCCATCTGTCCCGCGCCCTTCATGTTTCTCTTCATCGGGTACGACGGTCAGTACTACCTCGACTCGTCCGACTGGAAAAAGGAAGTGCCCCTGGGAAGTGTGTTCGACGTCTCGTTCGCGGACACCCTGTTGCCGAAACTTGCACGCGTGCGTAGTCGCGAACCCGTGTGCAAGTCCTGCAGCCTGGACCCAACCAATCGGCTGGCCGATGTGCTGCGCCGACAAGCCTCATATCCGCAACACCTGACTCGCGAGGTAGCCGAAACCATTACGGAAATCGGCAACAACTCAGCCTTCCTTGTCGATCACATTGCTTGGCTAAGCGAAACCGACGTACCCGCACGCGTCCAACCCGCCGCTCACTTGCGCCGAATACCCGTCATCGCCGAGTAATCCCAGCTTCGCGACCGCGTCGATCATCACAAATGACTCGGCGTCGCGGCGGGCGGGTGTCGACACACGTGTTTCCGACGGTCGGAGAGCGCCATATCTGCCGATCGGGCTCGCCATGTCACTCCTGAGCGGGCAATCTGGGCGCGTGTAGAGATGTCAATGAAAGGAGAGGCCATGAGCACGCACGGCCTTCCAGTTCCGGCTGGACTTCAGCGAGACGGATATAAGGATCGCGACGAGTGGCTAGCGTCCGCGCGTTTCACTCTCGACCTCATGGCACAAACCATCGCGCGTGCGGACCTTCGCGACGTCGACGTTTTGGATATCGGGTGTGGCACCAAGCTTGTCAAGATTCTCTCGGATGAACACCGCCCCATCGGTCGATATGTCGGTGTCGACGTGGCGAGCGAGGTCATCGACTGGCTCCACGAACACGTTAACGGCCAACGTTTCGAGTTTCACAAGCTCACCGCTCGCAACTCTCTTTACAACCCCGACGGGATTCCGCTGTCTGAGATCGAGCACCTCCCGTTTTCCGACCGCACTTTCGATCTCATCACGCTCTTCTCCGTCTTCACGCACCTCGATCCCGGCGACTACGTCGCCATGCTGCGGCTCTTAGCGCGGTACGCCTCTCCGGACTCGAAGCTCTTGTTCTCCGTGTACCTGCGCGACACGCGGGCACTCGAACGAGCGCTCGAAGCCGGTCTCGCGAGCGACGATCCCGAACGAGTCGCACAGACGCGAGCCGCGATCGGAGCCACACAACAGCAACGCGCGTCAAGGTTCATCGACGCCCTCCCAGATCGACCGCTCCTGCGTGCGACCTACGACCGTGACTACGCGCTCGAACTCGTACAGGGAACTGGATGGGCAGTCGAATCGCTCAACGCTGCGATTCCGCCCCACATTCAGCACTACGTCATCTGCACCCCGATCTAGAACCGCACAGAACTGCCGATCTGAAGCTTCGATCGACGCGTCATCACGCACATAACGCGGCTCAGAAAACGCGTCGCCGAGCCGGCGTTAGGACGCCCTTCGCCGCCATCGTCTGCGCCGAATAGCAGCGACCATCGGTCAAGGGGAGGCCAGCATCCGTGCTCGGTAGGAGGTGTGCATCATTGCCGCGGTGCATGTCAGTGAACAACACTCGATCTGGGCGCCGAGAGCGGCGCGATTACGCGACTCGCGCGGAGCATGCGTGATGCAAAGCGCTCGTAGATCTACGGTTCCAAGTGGTCGCGTCCGCCTTCGGATGGGGCCTGTTGTAAAGGAGTCCCGAATGGCGCTCGGTACGGATGGTCTCGCGGCAGGCACCTGGCCGGTGGTCGAAGATCGCACCCATGTTCGGGGTCTTGTTCGTCGTGTTCGTCGCGGCCAGCGTGATTGTGTCTGGGAACGCTCCGGCGTCGAACGCCTCGACCGCTTCGATCCTGCACTTCTACCGGACGCACAAAAACCAGACCGCGATCGCGGCGCTGTTGATTCCTCCCGCAGTGGTATTCGGTCTCATCTGGTTCAGCTACCTGCGCACCTGGCTCCAACGCCGCGACGTTGACCCGCGATGGGGGATCGTCACCTTCGCCGGAGGTGTGTTGTTCGCGGTGACGGGCGGCATTGCCGGTGGGGTATTGATTGCGCTCAGCGACGCGCCCACGCATCTGACTGACTCCAGCGCGCAGACCTTGAACTTCCTCCAATCCGACATGCCATCAATGCTGGCTTCGATGGCGTTCGGCGTGATGGCGATCGCAGCCAGCGTCGCCATCATCAAAAGCGACCTGTTGCCGACGTGGCTCGGTTGGCTCAGCCTTGTGCTCGGCATCCTTGCGGTACTCCCGGTCGGCGATTTCTTCGCGCTACCTGCCATCGGCGTGTGGACGCTCATCGTTGTCGGCGTGATCTGGTTCCGCAGCGACCCCGACGGAACATACACACCCACGAGCGCGAACGACGCTCCCGTTCACGCCATGCAATAACGGGTTGCGCCGCAGCATCCGTTGTGTCGATCCGGAACGCGGACGACCGACGTACGAGATTCGTTTGCACCCTTCATTCCCGCAATACAGAGCTGCCGATCTGGCGTTTCGCGCTCAGAAGCGCGTTGCCGAGCCGGCGTTAGGGGACGGTTCTGTCTGTGCCGTTTTGCGCGTGCCTGAACTCGCGGCGAGGAAATGACAGTCGTGTTCTCGACTGTGTCGCGTTCTTCGGGCGCCTGAGTGATCACGGGCCTCTTTGTGGAATGGTCGCACTGCCTCCCGAGACGACAGTTTGTGAAAAGTGCCAACTGAGTTGCCGTCCCGTCACGCCATCTTGATGCGTGACCGCGCCGGGGATCGCTGTGATGTATGTCGAGGTGGCATAGGTCCTATGTCGATTGCGTCTCTTGACGGCGCGGATGGCACTCGGTGAACTGCATTTGTTGCTCTGGCGCTGTTGCCAGGTAACTGCAAACGACGCTCGGGGGTCACTGTGTTGCGCGGACGTGTTGGGCTGATTGTTGTTGTCGGCGCGGTGATGTTCCTCACGACGGCGTGTTTCGACTGGCCACAGTTTCGTGCGGATACCGCGCACTCGGGTTCGAGTTCGAGCGAGCGTTTCCTCAGCGCGGGGAACACGGGCGCGTTGGGTGTGAAGTGGTCGACGACGACGGGTGATGCCGTGGGTTCGTCGCCGGCAGTGACGAATAACACGGTGTACGTCGGCTCCAACGACAACAAGGTGTACGCGCTCAACGCGAGTACGGGCGCGGTCAATTGGTCGCAGGCAACGGGCGGTGCGGTGACTTCGTCGCCCACGGTCGCGAACGGCACGGTGTATGTCGGTTCGGCAGACGCGAAGGTGTATGCGTTGAACGCGAGCACGGGCGCCGTCAACTGGACTGCAACAACCGGCGCCGCCGTGAGTTCATCGCCGACGGTTGTGAATGGCGCCGTGTACGTTGGTTCGACCGACGACAGCGTCTACTCCCTCGAACGCGAGTACGGGCGCGGTCAATTGGTCGCAGGCAACGGGCGGTGCGGTGACTTCGTCGCCCACGGTCGCGAACGGCACGGTGTATGTCGGTTCGGCAGACGCGAAGGTGTATGCGTTGAACGCGAGCACGGGCGCCGTCAACTGGACTGCAACAACCGGCGCCGCCGTGAGTTCATCGCCGACGGTTGTGAATGGCGCCGTGTACGTTGGTTCGACCGACGACAGCGTCTACTCCCTCAACGCGAGTACGGGCGCGGTCAATTGGTCGCAGGCAACGGGCGGTGCGGTGACTTCGTCGCCCACGGTCGCGAACGGCACGGTGTATGTCGGTTCGGCAGACGCGAAGGTGTATGCGTTGAGCGCGAGCACGGGCGCCGTCAACTGGACTGCAACAACGGGCGGTGCGGTGACTTCCTCACCCGCGGTTGCGAACGGAGTGGTGTACGTCGGTTCCAACGACACCAAGCTGTACGCGTTCAACGCGACGGACGGCACCGTGCTGTTCAGCGCGGTCACCGGCGATGCTGTCGCGTCGTCGCCCGCGATTGAGAACGGGCGGTGTACGTCGGATCGAATGACACCAAGGTGTACACGTTCGCATTGGCGTTGCCTGCGATCCGTCACGTCTTTGTGATCATGCTGGAGAACGAGGACTACGCGTCGACTTTCGGATCGTCCGACCCCTATCTCGGGACGACATTGCCGAATCAGGGCGCGCTGCTCCAGAACTATTACGGCATCGGTCACTTCTCGAACGACAACTACACCGCCCTGATCTCCGGACAGCCGCCGAACTCGTCCAACCAAACCGACTGCCAGACGTTCACGAACTTCTCCGCGGGACAGGACGCGAACGGGATCCAGCAAGGCACGGGCTGCGTGTATCCGTCCGCGGTGAACACGCTTGCGGGACAGCTCACGCGAACGGCTTCACGTGGAAGGGATACATGGAAGACATGGGCAACGTGTCGACCCGCGAATCAACGACGTGCGCGCACCCCGCGATCGGAACCAAGGACGGGACACAGATCGCGGTCTCGGGCGATGGTTATGCGACACGTCACAACCCGTTCGCCTACTTCCATTCGATCATCGACAACACGACGGCGTGTAATCAGCGCGTCGTTCCGCTCGGCACCACGACCGGAGCCCTGCCGGCAGGGACGCCGGCCGGCGTCACCGGACTTGCGACCGACCTGCAATCCGAAAACACAACCCCGAACTTCAGCTTCATCACACCCAACCTCTGCAACGACGGACATGACTTACCCGTGCACAAACCAGGCCAGCGGAACGTCGGCGAATGCCGACATCGACAGCTTCCTCGGCACGTGGGTAACGCTGATCGAAGCATCACCCGCGTTCAAGGACAACGGCTTGCTGATCGTGACGAGCGACGAGGCCGAAAACCCGAACCTCGACAGCACTGCCTGTTGCGGAGAAACCGCTGGACCCGCCGCGAACAGCGGGAACAACGGGATCACCGGACCGGGCGGCGGAGTCGTTGGAGCCGTTCTCGTCTCGCCGTTCATCACGCCGGGAACAACGGTCACAACACCGTTCAATCACTACTCGACATTGGCGTCGATCGAAGACCTCTTCGGGCTGCCACACCTCGGCGAAGCCAAAACCGTCACATCAACCTTCGACGTCGGCATCTACAACAAATAAGCGCCGCAGTAGCCCACGGCCGTGGGATTGTCGCGCCACCGCTCGGTCACACGTGGCAACATCGCGTCAGTCCGCCGCAACGCCACGCGTCGCCAGCCGGCGATAGGGGACGTAGAACACGTCGACACCGATAAAGCGGCCGCCGAACTAACCGAGCCCGGCGTGGAACGCGACGACGAGGTATGCCACGATTGTGCTTAGGCCATCGAGCTGTTGCCGGTAAGCACAGTGCGATCGCTTAAGGGTCGAAACGAGGTACGTCCCTGCCTCGGGGTCCGTTGTTGTGCGACACCGTGTCGCACGTATTGACGTCGGGGTCTTTCGCCGCGCCTGCCTCAAATCGAGTGAGGTGGAGTGAATGGAAACGCGAATCGGACTCGTCCCGATCTTGTGAGCGCGGCACCTTTCGTGGAGTAGATCTCGGCGCTCACAACCGACGTTTTCCGAGGTCGGTTACGACGCGTCGCGTCGAAGGGAAATGGCCTGGCACGTGGTGATTGGATAGCTTTGCGTTGCAGTGTCGGAGGCCTGATCGCGCCGAACTGTGGCGTTTGCGGCTGCGTCACCGTTGACGTGTGCTGGCGCGGCCGACGATGCTGGGCCATCGCTGCGTCGAGAGACCAGCGCGACGCCGGGGCGGCTGCAAGGCCGCGGCGCGGGCGCACAGGCATTCGAGTTTTCGGTGTTGCTTCTTGTCTTGTGCTGCTTTCGAGTTCGCTTGTTGGTGTCGGCTTGCGCGCGAGTGCGGACCCCACGGGGATCCACAAGATTCAGCATGTGATTGTGGTGATGCAGGAGAACCGTTCGTTCGACGAGTATTTCGGGACCTATCCCGGTGCGGATGGCATTCCGATGTCGAATGGTGTGCCGACGGCGTGTGTTCCTGATCCGAATACGGGCGGTTGTCGGCGTCCGTATGTGAATCATGCTGATGTGGGCGGTGGCGGCCCGCACGCCGCGAGCTCTGCCACGCAGGATGTCGATGGCGGTGCGATGGATGGTTTCGTGTCGGCGGCGGAGTCTGCGCAGAAAGGCTGCGCGGATCCAACAAACACGGGTTGTGCGCCGGGGCCGTTGGATGAGATGGGTTATCACACCCAAAGCGACATCCCGAACTATTGGAGTTACGCCCAGAACTTCGTGTTGCAAGACCACATGTTCGAACCGAATGCGTCGTGGAGTCTGCCGGAGCATTTGTTTGAGGTGTCGGGATGGTCCGCGACGTGCACGACGCACAACGATCCGAGCAGTTGTCACAACGATCTCAACCAATCGGGCGCTCAGCCGCCGAACAATTGGCAGTCGTTTCCATCGGGTTCGCAGAACACGCCGATCTACGCGTGGACTGATCTCACGTACTTGTTGCACAAGAACAACGTGTCGTGGGGCTATTACGTGACGGCGGGGACTGAGCCCGATTGTGAGAACGACGCGGCGTTGAGCTGTACGCCGGTGAAGCAAGAACCGTCGACGGGGGGTATCTGGAATCCGTTGCCGTATTTCGACACCGTTGTGAACGACCATCAGGTCGGCAACATCCAGTCGGTGTCGAACTTCTATTCGGCGGCGAAGAACGGCACGTTGCCGGCGGTGTCGTGGGTGGTGCCGTCGGGTGACGAGAGTGAGCATCCGCCGTTCGCGGTGAGCGCCGGCCAGTCCTATGTGACGAGCCTGGTCAATGCGGTGATGAGCGGTCCGGATTGGAACTCGACTGCGATCTTCTTGTCGTGGGACGATTGGGGCGGCTATTTCGACCACGTCGCGCCACCGGCAGTCGACCAAAACGGCTACGGCCTGCGCGTCCCAGGCATCGTCATCAGTCCGTATGCCCGGCAGGGCTATGTCGACAGCCAGACGCTCAGCTTCGACGCCTACCTGAAGTTCATCGAAGACGACTTCCTCAACGGGCAACGACTCGACCCGACAAGCGACGGCCGTCCCGATCCGCGTCCCGACGTACGCGAACACGCATCCGTCCTCGGCGACCTCAGCCTCGACTTCGATTTCACCCAAGCACCCAGGGCGCCCGTCGTCCTGCCTGTCCATCCGACGACAACGCTCACGTCAATAGCGCCGTTGGGCCCGCGCACGCCCGCGGCCTCACCCGGCAACGGTGCCGCCCGGGTCAGTTGGCAAGCACCGTTCAGTGATGGTGGCGCGCCGATCACCGCCTATCGCATCTTCCCATTCAAAGCCGGTGTCCTGGACAATGCCCACGTCGTCACGATCACGTCGGGTGCGGCCACATCGGCCTCGGTCAGCAGCCTGACCAACGGACGCCAATACACGTTCACCGTCGCCGGCATCAACACCCACGGCGTCGGTATCCAATCACTGCCCACGACGCCGATCGTCATCGGAACGCCCGGACCACCCACGTCAGTGCTCGCGGTCCCGCTCAACGGCGGCGCCACCATTTCGTGGCACGCACCCGCGAACACCAACGGCCATGCGATCACCAGCTACACCGTGCACGCCTTCCAAGGCTTATTCCCGGTCGCTGTTCGCACCGTCGGTCCGAGCCCCACATCGGTCACGGTTAACGGGCTGACAAACGGCACGGCCTACGGATTCAACGTAACGGCGACCAATGCGAACGGCACGAGTCCGAACTCAAACCTCGCCCGCGCCGTCACTGTCGGCTCACCACTCAGCCCAACGGCCCTCACAGCCACGGCTGGCACGACACAGGCGACCGTGCACTGGACCGCACCGACGGTCAACAACGGTTCGGCGATCACGGGCTATTCGGTGACACCGTTCCTTGGTGTCGCGGCCCAGCCCGCGCAAACCTTCGCAAGCACTGTAACGACCGAGACCGTGAAAGGTCTCCAGGCCGGCAGCAGCTACACATTTACCGTCGCCGCGCGCAATGCACGCGGCGCCAGCGCGCAATCGGCCCCGTCGAACGCCGTGACGCCCAGTCCCGATAACTCGCCGCCGGTAACCGCAATGCGAATCCCCGCGGACGGGGCGTCAGTCTCCGGCAGCAGCGTGACGCTCGACGCCTCAGCGTCCGACGATGTTGGTGTGACCGCGCTCGAATTTCACGCAATGG
The DNA here is from genome assembly GCA_963841195.1 of uncultured Actinomycetes bacterium. Lineage (GTDB taxonomy): Bacteria > Actinomycetota > Acidimicrobiia > IMCC26256 > PALSA-610 > CAWJBX01. The sequence continues at coordinate 165,191 of CAWJBX010000018.1, forward strand.
ACGCATCGATGAACAACACATTGATCGGCTCGGCTCGCGGACGATCTACGGCTGGGTCTACGTCTGGGATGCGACAACAGTGAAGCCCGGCACCTACACACTCACAAGCGTGGCGCACGACGCCGCAGGAAACTCGACCACAAGCGCGCCGATCTCGGCGACGGTCGTGGATGTGACACCACCAACGACGACGACCGTCACGCCGTCGGACGGTGCGACGCTCTCAGGAACAAGTGCCGTGCTCGAGGCCACAGCATCGGATGTCGGAGGCGTCACTGCACTTGAATTCCATGCGACCGACGCCGGCGCGAACGACACGCTCATCGGATCAGCAACCCTCACCATGGACGGCTGGACCTACACCTGGGACACAACCACCATCGCAAACGGCACATACACGCTGACAAGCATCGCCCACGACGGCGCCGGCAACACCGGCACCAGCCCACCCATCACCGTCACCATCGCGAACTAGAAACCACAAGTGGGAGCGGCTCGAAGCTGGCGCAATCTCCCGGCGCGGCCCGCCTTCGCAGCTGTGCCTCGTTCCGTCACGTTCGTTGCGCAGGTGCCGTTCCGCGGCGCGGCCTGTTGGCCCAGTCTCCGTGCCGTGTCCGCGGCGGTGCCTCGCTTCGACTCCGCTCCCTCGTGCTGAAGAGAGCAAGTCCGCCCGACTCGAACCCGGAACCCAATAGACCGGCAGAGAACAGAACGCGTATCCCCGAAGTGCCGATCGGGGGCACACCTAGGTCCATCGCGCGTGTGTTGACCTCATGCCGCGTTTGCCGCGTCATCAGATCAAGATTCGTCATCGGCTCGGTCATTACACGTGGGTGCCCCTCGGCAACATCGCCTAGAGGCGAGCACCCTCGAGCACGCCACGGCCCTGCGGTCGTGTGTAAGTCTGGGAACCTCGGAAGTCGCCGAAAACCTTCGCGACGGTTGCGCAGAGATTCGCGTGCTCACGCGCAAGTCCAAACCCGCAACGCGGCACCTCGCACCGCTCTGACCTGCGCATTTCGCGCGGTTCTGGGCGAGAAACGAAACCCCCAGACTCGTAGATATTGCGAGAATCGTGGCGTGCTCGTGCCCGTCGGGTCATCCGAATCCGTCACGGATGCCACCCCGGGTCTTGATATTGGCCCCGCCAAAAAATGCGCCACTTGGCCGTTGGTGAGCTCGTTGCCGCCTAGAAAAATTCGCCGTCGAGGAGGTCGGCACGGCGACGCGCTCCGCCCCTCGAGAGCCCCGTTTTTTTTTCCTGCACGGACCCATCGCCCAGACCCCAGCAGTCGCATTTCCCCCCGGAACATTTTTGCGCCGGCGCCATAGACCAGCCCAGGTCAGAACCCCTGCGTGCTGGGAGAGGCACAGATGAAGCGGATCCGTCACAAAAATCGCCGTGAGAAAAAACGGCTCGCGGCGTCACGCGGCCAGCTCTGATGCTGAAAAGAAGGCGCCAACCACGAATCCTTCCTTGTCGGGGGGAACGTTTGAGGGCCGGTCGTGAGCGAATCCCCCATTAAAAAACGGTTCGTGAGTACTGGTGTGGTTCGAGTCTGACCGTCACTAGTCGGAACAAGACGCCACATTGATTTACGATCGCTGCTCGATCCAACGGCACGGTCTCAGGGAACCCAGCGGAACCGGCGAACTTGAATGGTGGGAGGGCTCGTGTACGACGTCGTCATGTACTCGGCGACTACCGGTGTTCCCGGAATGTCGCATACGAACAGTTGCGCCGTTTCGTCATATTCAGCTTCTGATGGCGGACCAGAAGAAGCCCATTCGAGAACGCACTCAACGACAGCACGCAAGATGTCCTTGAATTCCTGAGAGTCAAGTCGGCGCGCAAGCTCGAGGTATGCCTCCTCGGCGTCGAGCGTCCACAGCACCCACCAACCTTACGGCTTGTTGAGCTCGTCCAGCTGGTGTTGCAAGAAGGCCGTAGAGTCCACGACCTTGCCGAGCTCCACGCGCTCTATCGCATTGCGCGCCCAAAGCCTCGACTGTTGCATGTCCTCCGAATCGACGCCTCGCCTCGCCTCAACAACACGATGCGATCTGCTGTTTACCGCTGTGCTCGTCGCTCGCCGAAGCTGTGTGACCGCCAACTCTTCAACTTGAAGAAGCATCTTCTTAGCTACTTCCACGACAATGCGCATGTGTTCTAGCAAATCGTCCGACGACACACCTGGGCGCGTACCGCGTCCTTGACTCCGTCACACGCTCCCCTCCCGCTTGTCTGGTGTTGCGCTTGCATTCACTGTAAGCCCTCCATCTACCGAGATGTCGCATGCAATGCAAGGCGACCGGACGGAACGGCCACGAGCGAGTTCCCCCTGCCGTCCGTCGCAATTCGGACAATCCTTGACCCAACGAGTCGCGCAACCAGAATCGCTGACGAACCACTACCACCGGGTCGGCACTATGCCAGATTCGGCTTGGCGCGCGAGTTCGTTGCGCCGGCGGTTCCGCTTCGCCGTATTGCAACTCGCGCAAGTCGCTCGAAGGTTGCTCGGGCTGAAGAACAAGTCGTCACGACGAAGTGACGGCGGTCCCGGCTCGACGATGTGATCCACTGCGGAGGCTGTCACCTTGCAGTTCGGCAGCCTCACTTGACACAAATTCATGTCTCGGCGGCGGATAGCGCGGCTCAACGTTCTCCACCGGTACGTCCCATAACGCGGATCACGCATCAACCATCGCTCCCTGTGCGTAGTCACGGTTGCGAAGCGCACCATCTCGAGAGCGAACGCCGATGACGCAACGCAAGCGCGTGGCCAGATGCACATCGGGTTCTTGCTCGATGCTGCCGTTCATGCTTTTCCTCGTGTGACTTTTGCAACGGGCGTGCGCCGGACCGCTTCGCGTTTGAACCTCTACCGGCACAACTGACACAACTGACAGAACAACGGTTTCGTCGGTTGTGGCAGTTCTGTCATCGGTGTGCATCGGGATGAACCTCATATCGGGGTGAAGGTGGACGTCCGCCTTCGGGGCGTGGTGGCGGCGCCGCTTGTGGTCTGATCCATCCGTAGTCCTCGAGGAGCGCGAGCGGCGCGTCGAGGTCGGCAGCCCTCACAAACCGTGCTGCCAGGGCGCGGTGTGCATCGCGTCGGGTGAAGGTTGTGCGGTCTGGGCTGTCGGCAATCCAGCGCAAGATCGCTTGGGCGTTGCCGATGACCGGGTCGCCGCCCATGTGCGCGAAGACAGCGACTGCGTGCGCTCGGAAGTAGGTCCCGATGCGGACGGCGTTGGCGAAGGTCGTCGCGTCGATGGGTTCGCGCCATCCGGTCCGAAGGTGCGTCGCGAGGTGAAGTAATCCGGCGATGCGGACGACCGCCCCGGCGAGTTTGGAGCCCCAGTCCGCGAGATGGTGCAGATCGCCGCCGGGACCGAGGTGCGGTTCAAGTTCGCGTTCGAACTCGATCAAGAGTGCCGCGGCTTCGGGAGTGAGAGTGAGCAAGGCTGGATCCGTCCACTGGGCAAGTGACAGCACTAATTCCGTCATGTCCGCGTCGTATCGCTCGATCACTTCCTGTGGCGTCGCTGGTGTCCCGATCTTGCGATGTCCGACGAAAGACGTCGGCAGGCAGAACAGGAAACGAGCGAGCAAGCCGCGGCCCCGGAACCCTTCGCGTTCGGCGATGGCCCGCAACACCGCCGGTTGAATCGCGAGCCCAACCGTTAACGCGGGGTCGGTCGATGAACTCGGCATCGCGGCCTTTGCGATCGATGCGGAGCTCGTCGCCGGCATGACCTTTCAGGTACACGTCAAAGCTCGGGAACCTGCTGTACTTCCCGGAGATGATGTCGAAAATCCCACCCTCGGCCGACAGCACCGCGACACGGCCACCCTGAGCCGCCATCAAGGACACGAGCGCCTCCGGTGTGCTGTCGTCGACGAGGAGACGCGGCGTCGCTGGCACGGTGATCGCCTCCACCATCAACGCGGCCTGCCTTGCCTCCTCAGCTCTTCTGCTCGCGTCGGGAGCTTCGTCAAGGGCTGCCCGTGCGGCAGCGCGCTTAGCGGCGTCGGCACGTTGTTCAGCGATCTCGCGTTGAGTGCGAGCTTCGACGATTGCGCTTTTCGAATTCTCTACTTCCGCTCGCTCCGCAACTCGCAAGGGCTCCGGTGACGCGGCGGAATACCGCGGACTTACGGTTCCCAGGATCAAGCGCCGGCGCGATGAACAAGTTCGTCGGTTCCCGCCAACCCGGGCGAGGCTGTACAACAGCACGGCCGCCGGCCGCCGCCGCCAACGCCGCGAGCACGAGCGCACCAGGAAGATCAACCGGCACCTGTGTTTCCTCCGCGACACAACTGACAAAACATGCAAGCCAATCCGGCAACGCGTCGACTGGAAATCGCGGAAGCGACGCGGTGATCGCGTTCAGCGGTACCGGCGCCTCCCACCCGTTAGAAACAGTGTGCGATCGCCGCCGCAACGGTTCGCTGATCCGCCGTTCGCTGATATCGGGAATCGCGGGATCGTGGAAGTCGTAGACCGCCATCACTTCGTGTGCTTAAGCCTGCGCGTCGCGGCTTCCGAATGTGCGGCGGTACGGAACTGAATGCAACCCCAGCTGTGCCTTTGACCAGCGTGATCCGAGGCCGACGTCGCTGGAGGCGCCGGCAGACGCCTGGGCAGGGGCATTACTCGTCGATCTCGAGCAGGCGCCTCAACGCTGCGGTGGGTACAAGCAGCCGACGACCGATACGGACAGTCGGCAACTCACCCGACCGCGCTGCTGCATACGCCGCTGGACGCGAGATACCCAGGTAGCCAGCCGCTACTTCGACCGCCATGGTGGGCTGCTCGACAGGGTTTGGCAGCGGCGGCAAGGACTTAGTCGACATATGTACTTGACCCTCCTTGTATCGTGTTACTCGATGTCACGTGACACCGGGTCTCACGGTAACGGGTTTGTACTGGGCCGCGCGTTACCAGATTCGTCAGATTTTCGGGTTACGGTCTGGCCGGATACGCCATTGGAGGCAACGGAAATCTTGGTCGCGGTCGCGTCGATCGAAGGCGACGAAATCGTTTACGACTTCATTCCAGACGATGACGACGAGGGCGACTACGGCTACCGCGCGCTACCCGACGAGGTCGTCATTCGAGAACTCCTCGACCTCGACCTCGACGACGCTGACGCGATCGTGGCGTTCGTTGAAGCGTTCGGGGTGATCAACCGGCCGTATAGCCCCGACACGTTCGACATTCCGACGTGGATATTCGAGAACGAGCGAGTCGGTGTCGCCGATGTCCGTGGTTGGCTGTCACGTGCGACGCTCTTAGCGAAACACTACGTGGCCGCGCGGCATGGGGCGATGATCTCACCGAGGTGTGGAACTCCTTTGCCGGCGGGCACGTTCCTCTTGTCGTCGACGAGCGTGACGCTTGGGAAAAGTTCGCCGCGATGCTGAACTTGGCACTGCAACTCGCGTACCACGCACGCGTCGAAGTGCATGCCACGGACGACGACGGCGACCCGTACGTGATCGGCGATCCGAAGCCAGACTTGTATGAGGCTCTGTGTTTGCAGCTGCATCAACTACTGGTTGACGATCTCGACGTGCGCGAGTGCGCGAACCCGAGTTGTCGTCGGCCATTTGTCAGACAGAGAGGTCGAGCCGACTACGGCCAATATCGCACGGTCGGCGTCAAGTTCTGCAGCGTTGAGTGCAACAACATCGTGAAGCAGCGTCGTTATCGCGAGAAGCGGCAACGCCAACAGAAAAAGAGCGGGAAATGAGGGGAACCGTCAAGCAGGACACCACGCGCAAGACGTGGTACTTCGTCATCGACAACGGCGTCGATCCCGCGACCGGAAAACGTCGCCAGGTACGGCGGCGCGGATTCAAGACGAAGAAAGCCGCTGAGGACGCGCTCAAGAACTTGCTCGGCGACATGCGCGACGGTGACTACTTCGAACCGTCGAAGCAGCCGCTGCGGGTCTACCTAGAGAACTGGTTGACGTCTGTTGAGGCGACCCGCAAGCCCTCGACCGCAGGCATGTACGCCCACAAGATGCGGCGCTACGTCATCCCACGTATTGGCGGAATGCCACTTCGACAAGTCGACGCACCGACCCTCGAAGCGTTGTACGCCGAACTCCGCGCGAGCGGCGGACGCTCCGACAAGTCCGGCGAGCCGATGCCCTTGTCCGAACAAACGGTGGCCGTCGTGCACCGCATCCTGCATCGCGCTCTCTCCAACGCAGCACGCCGAGGACTCATTCGCGCGAACCCCGCCACGATCGTCGAACCACCGAAGTCGACAGCACCGCGTGCGATGCAGGTATGGGACGCAGAACAGATGCGTAGGTTCGTCGAGCACGTGGCCGATGACCGACTCCGGGCGCTCTGGATACTCACGGCGACAACGGGTATGCGACGCGGCGAGGTCTGCGGGCTGATGTGGTCCGACGTGAACCTCGACGCCGGCCAGCTCGCGGTCGCTCGATCACGCGTACCGATCAGCGGAAAGGTCGTCGAGTCAACGCCGAAGTCAGGCAAGACGCGAGTCATCACACTCGCGCCCACGACGGTCGCCGCACTCCGAAAGCACCGCAAAGCACAGGTCGAGGAACGGCTCGCGTTCGGTGAGAGCTGGCAGGACACCGGGTACGTGTTCACCACCGAAGACGGATCGCCGCTACGCCCCGACTGGCTTCTCCACCGCATCGACGATGTGGCAAGCGAGTGCGGGTTGTCTCGCATCGGCGGCTTTCACGGCCTACGCCACAGTTTCGCAACGCTCGCGCTTGCCGCGAACGTCCACCCGAAGGTGGTGCAGGAGATCCTGGGCCACGCCAACGTCGGCATCACGCTCGACCTCTACAGCCACGTAGTGCCGGGAATGCAGGCCGAAGCGACGGCGCGCGTCGCCGCTTTGTTTCTCGGTTAGTGACCAATCCGTGACCACGGCGGCGCGCGTGGCCGCAAAATACCAGGTCAGGAGTGCACCTCGTACGGTTCCGCGTAGAACTGGCTGTACCACTTGCGGAACTTGAGGATCGGGCCGTCGGTGTCGGCGAGCGCCGGCGTCGGCAGGAACGTCTTGTGCTCCCAGATCGGCCGGTCTTCTTGGATCTGCTTGTTGATCTCTTTGACGAACGCGTCGGCGACGGTCGACGTCAGCTTCTCGTCGTCGAACTTGCGCACGACGAAGTTGAAGCGCACTTGCGTGGTGTCTTCGTCGATCGGTGTGGTCGTCGCGATGTTGATCGCGTCGACGATCCCGCTGAACCACACCTTCGAGAACCCGGGCCCGTAGTTGTAGACGTCGATGCGACCTTCGGTGACGCCGCGCGGCGTCACGTACGTCTGCTTCGACAGCATCACCGAGCACGGGCCGTCGGTGTCGTACTTCTCCACCTCGGCGACTGACTCGGTGCCGTGCACGAACTGGAAGTGCGCGGGGTCGGCGCCGTTCTCCGACATCTCCTGCGGGATCGTGCGGATCACGTACGACGACGAATAGAAGTCGCTCCACGCCGCGTCACCGATCTCGTCGATGACCGGGATCTCCCACTGGGGCTCGGCCTCGTACGGGTGGTACCACGCGAGGACGAAGCCGTTGCGCTCGACGACGGGATACGTGCGCAGTTTCGCCTTGCGGTTCGTGCGCTGGCTGTACGGAATGTTCGTGCACGCGCCCTCGCCGTCGAACTTCCAGCCGTGGAACGGGCACGTGCAGTTCGTTGCCGTCGACCGTGCCGCCGTACGCGAGGTGCGCGCCGAGGTGCGGGCAGAACGCATCCTGCAGATGGAAGGCGCCGCCCTCGTCGCGCCACAAGACGAGCTCGCGGTTCCAGTATTCAACGGCGGTGACCTCGCCGGGCGCGAGGTCGTCGGGGAACGCGACCTGGTACCAGCCGAACGGGATCGGGAACGGAAAGCGGCCGCCATACCCCGATTTTAGAACATGTTTCAGTTCGCGGCGAGGTGGGCGCTGAGGCCCTGCATCGCGGCTCGGAACACCTTCCCGAGCAGATCAGGGAGCACGTCGACGATCGGGGCGCCCTCGGCCGACGGGTCGATCGCGAACGTCCACGTGACGAGCGAGGTCTCTCCGTCGGGTTCGATGCGCCAGTCTTCGGCCAACGCGTCGAACACCGGCATCGTGGTTTCGTCGACCCGGTAGGCCCAGCGACGCGGCGCATCCCAGGCGATGATGGTCTCCCGGTAGACGTCGTCGTCCATGCGGATGGCGCGCTTCGTACCGACGCCGTGCGGCGGCGCGCTTTCGTAGCGGGCGTCGTTGACGCCTTCGAACCACGACCACGTCGACGGGTCAGCACTGATGGCCGCAAACACTGCTTCGACGGGCGCGCCAACGGGTTCGGTGAAGTCGAAGCGGACGAGCGCGTCGTCGAAGAAGTCGACGTCGACAGTTCGCAAGGTGCGCACGGGTTTGAACGCTACCGTTTGCGACGTGAGCGAGCGAGAGCTCGGCGGCGTCGGCACGAAGGTCGTGTTCGAAGACCACCGGGTGCGGGTCTGGGTGCTTGAAGCTGGCGCCGGGCGAGCGCAGTGCGATCCACCGACACGACGTCGACCACCTGCTGATCCAGGTGCGAGGCGACCGGATCGCCGTCGAACCCGAGCCCGACACGAAGAGCCCGTACCGCGAGCTTCTTCGAGGCCGACGTGATCCCCGGCATGGTGACCTTCGTGCCCAAGGGCGGGATCGAGACCGCGGTCAATACCGGCGCCGAGCCGTACTACGAGGTCATCGTCGAACTGAAGCAATAACTGTTTGGACCGAACCCGCCCCCATGGGGCGCGAACCGTCCAAACATAGGTCGTTACTGCGCGCCGGTGGCGATCTTCTTGGCCCACGGGTAGTCGGGCTTGCCGCTCGGCGAGCGTTCGATCTTGTCGACGACGTGCAGCTCGCGCGGCACCTTGTAGCCGGCGACGTGCGTGCGCGCGTGTGCACGTCGAGCTCTTCGAGCGTGACCGTCGTGATCGGGCCGCATCTCGACGACCGCCGCGACGCGCTCGCCCCACCGTTCGTCGGGCACGCCGACGACCACCACGTCGAACACCGCGGCGTGCGCCTTCAACGCGGCCTCGACTTCTTCGGGATAGATCTTCTCGCCGCCGGAGTTGATGCACACCGAACCGCGGCCCGAGCAAGCGTCATCGTGCCGTCGGCTTCGACGACCGCGGAGTCGCCCGACATCGAGTAGCGCCGGCCGTTCGACCGTCACGAACGTCGCCGCCGACTTCTCGGGATCCTTGTGGTAGCGCAGCGGCACGTTGCCCGCCACGCGCCATGCGCCCGACGACACCGGAACCCGGTTGCACGATGTTCATGTCGTCGTCGAGCACGACGGTGTCGGGACCCATGCTTGACGGTCGGCAGACCCGGCTTCTCCTCGCCGCCCTTCATGATCACGCGCACGCCGTTGTAACCGGTCTCGGTCGAACCGACCGCGTCGGCGATGACGAGATTCGGGAACCGTTCGTGGAACTGCTCCTTCACCGTCGCGCTGAACACCGCCGCGGTCGACGCGACGGCGACGAGCGACGACGCGTCGTAGCCGCCTTCGTCGAGCGCCTCGATCAGCGGCCGGCCCATCGCGTCGCCGGTGATGCCAGCGTCGGGATCTTGTACTTCTCGACCGCTGCGCCACACGTCGTGCGGCGTCGAACTTCGGCGTCAGCACCGTCGTGCGGCCGTTGATCAAGCCGTTGATCGTCCCCCACTGCGCGGCGCCGTGCATCAGCGGCGCGATGACGATGCCGAAGCCGACGTCGTCGGCGCCTCGGCCGCGGCCTTCGCGAACTCCCACTCGTCGTGCACGCGCACGCCGGTGTCGAAGTTGACGAGACCGCCGAGCACGCACAGCACGTCTTCTTGGCGCCACACGACGCCCTTCGGCATGCCCGTGGTGCCGCCGGTGTAGAGGATGTAGATGTCGTCGTCGGAACGCGGGCCGAAGTCGCGCTCGGGCGACTGCCCGGCCAGCGCGTCCTCGTAGTCGATCGAACCGATGCCGGACATGTCGGTGCCGCGAGCCGTCGTCGATCGCGATCAGGTGCCGCAACATCGGCAGCGAGTCGCGCACCGCGGCGATACGCGGCGCGAACTGCGCGTCGTGCACGAGCGCGACGAGATCGGCGTTGTCGAACAGGTACCGCAGCTCGGCCTCGACGTAGCGGTAGTTCACGTTGACCGGAACCGCGCGCAGCTTGTAGGCCGCGAAGATCGTCTCGACGAACGCGTGGCTGTTGAAGCCGTAGATGCCGACGTGGTCGCCCGGGCCGACGCCCTGCGCCGGCGAGGTGGTGCGCGAGTCGGTTGGCCCGCTCCTCGAGCTGTGCGTACGTGCGGGGCTCGTCGGCGACGATCAGCGCGACCCGATCGGGCACGCGTGTCGACGACGTGTTCGGTGAGATCTGCGATGTTCCAGGCCATAGGTACTTAGTGAAACAAAGTTCAATCGTGCACGGCAACGCGGGCGGGGGTTATGCTCCCGATCACGTCACCGAAGAGGGGAAGCCGGTCGAATCCCGGCGCTGACCCGCAACCGTAGGTTCGCAGGCCCGAAAGGCATGCGGACGAGCCGGAATGCCTCTATGTGACGGGCTCCCATGCATCCGTCGAGGTCACGGGGTGGAGCCCGGGCTTTTCGCGCGGGCCATCGACGTGGCCCCACCGAAAGGACTCCAATGTTCAAGCATCACGGGGCGCGTCGAGGATTGCGCGCACTCGTTCTTCCCTTTGCCGCGGCCGTCGCGCTCGGCGTCGTCGCGCAACCGGCCGGTGCAGCCGCGCCGACCAAGGCCAAGGCCAAGGCACCGTCAGTCGCCCAACTGGGCGCGAGCTATCTCGCGAACCAGATCACGGCCAACGGTGGCTTCGTCGAATCGTTCGGCGCACCGGACCCGACGAACACCGCGTACGCAGTGGTCGGGTTGCACGCCGCCAAGACCGGTCGGGCCGCGTCGAACCAAGCGATCACGTATCTCGAAGGGCAACTCACCGACGCGGTGCAAAGCAGCGGTGCCGACGCACCGGGCGCCCTGGCTCAATACATCCTGGCCGCAGTCAGCGCGGGCATTGACCCGCACCACTTCGGCGGTACCGCACCCCAGAACGACTTGGTTGCGCGCTTGCTCGCAACGCAACGCACAACCGGAACCGACGCCGGATTGTTCGGTGTGCAAGACCCGACGTTCGACGGCTCGTACCGCCAGGGGCTCTCGTTGCAAGCCTTGAAGGCGGCGAAGGTGAAGAAGTCTGATGCGCACGTTCTCGCGGGTATCGGATGGCTCACGGCGCAACAGTGCAGCGACGGCTTGTGGCAGGCGTACCGAACCAACACCGGCACGCCGTGCGACCCGGCCGATCCCGTGTTGTTCACCGGCCCCGACACGAACAGCTCGGGCATGGCCGCGCAAGGTCTTGCGGCGTGGGGCAAGAAGCCGTTGAAGAAGACTGCAATCGCGACGCTGCACACCGTGCAGTCGAGCGACGGTGGCTTCCCGTTCGTGGCCACGAGCGGCCAGGCTTCCGATCCCGACTCGACCGCGCTGGTCACGCAAATGCTCGTCGCGCTCGGTAGCAGCCCCAAGAGCAAGTCGTGGGCAGTGGCCGGCGGCACGCCACTGACGGCGCTCGCGAGCTACCAGTTGGGCTGCTCGGATCCGGCCGCCGACAGGGGCGCGTTCTTCTTCCCGGGGAGCCGCGACGCGAACACGTTCGCCACGGTGCAATCGGTTCCCGCGGCGGCGCTGAAGGCATTCCCGGTCGCGAAGTCGAAGAACTTGGGCGCACCGGTTTCGCCGGTGTGCCCAACCGGCGTCGGGCACGCAACTGTCACGGCGTCGGGCTTCACCGGGAAACCGTGTTCCGGTTCGACGGGCGTCACGGTTGTCGTCGACTTCAGCGCCTTCGGGCAAGGCGTCCACGTCGGATGTGCAGCGGGCGCGCCCGCCACCGGTCTCGCCGCGATACAGGCCGCCGGTTTCACCACAACCGGTACGACGAAATACGGCGACGCGTTCGTCTGCCGTATCAACGACGAACCCTCGCCCGCGCAGCAAGCATGCACGTCGACGCCACCCACCAACGCGTACTGGGCCTATTACCACGGAAACGCCGGCGACAAGACGTGGACGTTCAGCTCGGTTGGTGCCTCGTCATACCACCCGGCGCAAGGAACGATTGACGCATGGGCGTTCGGCGCAAGCGCGTTGCCGAGCGTGACGCCGGCGCAGGTGCGTCCGAAGTAATGCGACGCGTCAGCGCGGTCGTTGCCGGAATCGTGATCGCGTGTTGCGTGATCGCGATCCCCGGCTTCGACCGCCGCGGCGTACGCGGCGCACTGTGACGGCGTGACCGTCATCGTCGACACGACGGCATGGGGTGGCGCGGTGGAACGCGGTTGCGCGCCGAACCCGTCGACGGGGCTCGACGCGTTGCACGAAGCCGGCTTCAGCACTGCCGGCACGACGCGTTGGGGCGACACGTTCGTGTGCCGTATCGACGACAAGCCCTCGGCCGCCGCGCAGCCGTGCGTGAACACGCCGCCTGCGAACGCGTACTGGGCGTACTACGAAGCCCACCCGGGCGACGCCAAGTGGACGTACAGCGACCTGGGCGCCACGGCGACCCATCCGAGCGCAGGCATGATCGAAGCGTGGGCCTTCGGTGCGGACGCGTTGCCCCGCATCTCGCCCGCGCAAGCGAATCCGGCTGATCCCCCGCCGACACCGCCGACGAGCCCGCACGCAGCGCCGCCGGTCGCGCAGGGTACGCCCTCGCCGAACAGGAGCGGGACGACCGTTCCGACGACGTCCGGTGCGGGAGCGTCTTCGTCGACAGCGGGCAACAACAAGGTGACGACGACGATCGCCGGTGCGGCGGCAGACCGTTCCGCGCGCTCGACGACCACAACCGCCGACGCGCCCATTATCGAGAACGTGTCCGCGGCTGCACTTCCAAAGTCCTCCGGCGGCGGTGGCGGCGGCTCGCCGTTTGTCGTCGTGTTGGCAATCGTGGTGATCATCGCGGTAGCCATTGGTGGAACCTTCGTTGCGCGAACCAGACGCCGGCAGCGAGCTGTATAGCGTGCGCCTGCCGCGGTCTGTTCACCCGGTCGCGTGGTGGATCTGGGCACTGGGTCTCGCGACCGCGGCAAGCTTCACGACGAATCCGTTGTTGCTGGCTTTGGTTTTGGTCGTCGCCGGCATTACCACGACCGCCCGCCGATCGGACGCGCCGTGGGCGCGCGCATTTCGCGCCTATCTCATCCTCGGGCTGATCGTCGTCGGCATGCGCGTCGTGTTCCGTATCGTGTTCGGCGGTACGACGGGCGGCGACGGCATCTTGTTCACGTTGCCGCAAATCCCGTTGCCGTCGTTCATGGCGGGCGTGACGCTCGGCGGACCAGTCAGCACCGGCAGCATCCTCGGTGCGCTGTACGACGGCATGCGGCTCGCGACCATTCTCTGTTGCGTCGGTGCCGCCAACACCCTCGCCAACCCGAAACGCGCCCTGCGATCGCTCCCCTCGGCGCTCTACGAGATCGGCGTCACCATCACGGTGGCCATCGTGATCGCGCCGCAACTCGTCGAGAGCGTGCAGCGCGTGCGACGCGCCCGCAAACTCCGCGGCGCGACCGACAAAGGCCGGCGCGCCGTACGCGGCATCGCAATGCCGGTGTTGCACGACGCACTCGACCGCTCGTTTCAACTTGCGGCTGCGATGGACGCGCGCGGCTACGGCCGGAACACCACCACATCGGCCGGCGCGCGCCGGATCACCGGCACGCTGATGCTGCTCGGACTGGCCGGCTTGTGCGTCGGGGGTTACGCGGTGCTCGACCCAACGACACCGAGTTATCTCGGACTTCCGATGCTCGCGTTCGCGGCGGCGGCCGCGACGGCCGGCTTCGTGATCGGCGGGCGGCGCGTGCACCGCACGAAGTATCGGCCCGATCCGTGGTCGTTCCCTGAATGGTGCACAGTGCTCTCGGGCGTCGCGGCCGCCGCCGCGATGATCGCAACGAGCCACTTCAACCTGTCGGCACTGAATCCGTCGGTGTCGCCCCCGGCATGGCCGGCAGCTGCCGATCGTCCCGGTGATCGGTCTGGCGATCGCGTTGTTGCCCGCGTTCGTCACGCCCACTCCCCCGGTTTCGAAGATCGCGCCGCCCGGTCCGCGCTCGATCGACGTCGCGAGCGACCAACGCGAGCGAGTCCCGGCATGATTTCGTTCGAGCACGTGACGATCACCTACCCCGAAGCAACGCGTCCGGTGTTGCGCGACGTCTCGCTCACGATTCCCGCGGGCGAACTGTGTGTGGTCGTTGGCCCGACGGGCGCCGGCAAGTCGACGTTGCTCGGCGCAATCAACGGTCTCGTCCCCCACTTCACGGGGGGCGTGCTCCAGGGCCGCGTCTCAGTCGACGGTCGCGACACTGAGCACCATCATCCGCGCGATTTCGCCGACGTCGTCGGTTTCGTCAGCCAAGACCCGATCGCGGGTTGTGTCACCGACACTGTCGAAGAAGAACTCGCATACGTGATGGAACAACTCGCGGTCGAGCCTGCCGTGATGCGAAAGCGCGTCGAAGAAATCCTCGACGTGCTCGGCATCGCCGACTTGCGCGGCCGCGCCCTGAGCCAGCTCTCGGGAGGTCAACTCCAGCGCGCGGCGATCGGTGCTGCGTTGACTGCGCACCCGAGCGTGCTGGTGCTCGACGAGCCGACGTCGGCGCTCGACCCGACGGGAGCGGAAGAAGTGCTCGCGGCGATTACGCGCCTCGTGCACGATCTCGGCGTCACGGTTGTGATGGCTGAGCACCGGCTCGAACGCGTCGTCCAATACGCCGACGCGATCGCGTACGTGCCGGGCGACGGCTCGGTTGCGTACGGACCGCCAACCGATCTGTTCACCCGCACGAGCATCGCGCCGCCGATCGTCGAGCTCGGGCGCGCCGCGGGATGGGATCCGCTGCCGCTGTCGATTCGTGATGCACGCCGCGTCGCCGATGCGTTGCGGGCGCGCGCAGCAAGGGTTGTGCCGCCGCGGGCCGCGCCCGCGACGGCCGATGCGCGACCCGTCGCGCTCGCGGCGCGCAAGATCGTCGTGACCTACGACGATCTGGTGGCCGTACGCGATCTCGACGTCGATCTCCGAGCCGGCGAAGTGACCGCGTTGATGGGCCGCAATGGATCGGGCAAGTCGTCGCTGCTGTGGGCGTTGCAGGGAAGCGGCACACGTCGCGCACGGGCGCGTCGACGTCGACGGTGTGGATCCGCAAAGCGTGGCGCCCGCCCGGGCCCGCACGCTCGTCGGTCTCGTTCCCCAAACGCCCTCAGACCTGTTGTATCTCGACACCGTCGCCGCCGAGCTCACCCAAGCCGACACCGAGTCGAACGCGCCGGCGGGAACGGCGCGCGCATTGCTGGATCGGATCGTCCCGGGTATCGACGATGCAACCCATCCGCGCGATTGTTCGGAAGGACAACGCTTGGCGCTGGTCCTTGCGATCCAGCTCGCGGCGGCGCCGAAGGTCATGCTCCTCGACGAACCCACCCGCGGCCTCGACTACGAAGCGAAACGCAACCTCGGGCGCGTCCTCACCGAGCTCACGCGCGACGGCCGCGCCATCGTCGTGTCGACGCACGACGTGGAGTTCGTCGCCGCCAATACGCACCGCGTGTTGCTCATGGCCGAGGGCGAGCTCGTGGCGGACGGGCCGACCGCCGACATCGTCGTCGCGTCGCCGTCGTTCGCGCCGCAAGTCGCGAAGATCCTCGCCCCGTCGCCATGGCTGACCGTCGACCAGTTGCGCGCCGCGCACGTGTTCGGAACCGAGGAAGTGGCCTCGTGAACGCGATCGTGCTTCGCCGCCGGACCAAGATCGCGCTCGCCGTCGCGTCGGTGTTCGCAATCATTGCGTTCGGCTGGCCGTTCCTCGTCCAACCGTCGTCGACGATGGACGCAAGCACCGTCGCCCCGTTGTTGTTCGCGGCCGCGCTCTTACTCGTGCTCGTCGTCGTCCTCGCCGACGTTGCCGACGGCGGACTCGACGCCAAGACGCTCGCGCTGCTCGGTGTGCTTTCCGCGCTCGGCGCCGCGCTGCGTCCGCTCGGCGCGGGCACCGCCGGCGTCGAACTCGTCTTCTTCTTGCTCGTGTTGGCCGGGCGCGCGCTCGGTCCGGCGTTCGGGTTCGTGCTCGGCTGCACGACGTTGTTCGCGTCGGCGATCATCACCGCGGGTGTCGGGCCCTGGATGCCGTATCAAATGTTCGGTTGCGCCATCGTCGGCCTCGGGGCCGGACTCCTGCCGCCGAACGTTCGGGGGCGGCCCGAGATCTGGATGCTCGTTGCGTACGGCGCGGCGTCGGCCTTCCTCTACGGATTGCTCCTCAACCTCTCGTTTTGGCCGTTCGCGTTGAGCGATGGCACGAACATTTCCTTCGTCGCGGGCGCGTCGTTTGCCGAGAACCTGCATCGCTACCTGTTGTTCGACGCGACAACGAGCCTCGGCTGGGACACCGGACGCGCCATCACCAACGGCGTGTTGATCTTGATCGCGGGATCGTCGGTGCTCGCGGCGCTCCGAAGGGCGGGACGGCGCGCATCGTTCGACGCACCGGCCGAGTTCGTTCCCGCGCCGTAGTCTGGCGGCGTGACGAATCCTGTTGTGCAGTCGGTTGCGCTCGGCTTCCAGTGGGCGACCGTCGATCCATTCCTGTTCTGTGTCCACCATCTCGATCTGTATCCCGAAGGCAACGAATATCTCGGGCCCAACGCGTCGCTCGAGGCGCGCGACATCGGCATGGACTTCGCCGGCACCGACGGCTGGCGCATGTACCACGGCAGCACGGTGCCCGGCTTCCCGCAGCACCCGCACCGCGGCTTCGAGACGATCACGTTCGTCCGGCGCGGCTACATCGACCACTCGGACTCGTTGGGCGCGACCGCGCGCTTCGGGCGGGGCGATGTGCAGTGGCTCACCGCGGGCAAAGGCATCGTGCACTGCGAGATGTTCCCGTTGCTCGACCGCAACGGACCGAATACGTGCGAGCTGTTCCAGATCTGGTGCAACCTCCCCGCCAACGACAAGATGGTCGAGCCGTACTTCACGATGTTCTGGGGCGAGGATCTGCCCCGTCACGTCGCGAAGGACGCCGACGGCCGTGCGACCGAAGTGACCGTGATCGCGGGCACGTTGGCCGGTTTGCAACCGCCCGCGCCGCCGCCGGATTCGTCGGCGGCGCGTCCCGAAGCCGAAGTCGCGATCTGGCACATCGTGCAAGAGGCGGGCGCGACGTGGGAGATGCCGGGCGCGTCGAGCGACGAGATCGCACGCGTCGCGTACGTGTTCGAAGGCGCGGTCGGGATTGGTGACGACACGTTCGAAGCCGCGACCGGTGTCGTGCTGCACGCCGACATGCCGGTGACACTGCACCGCGGGCCCGCACGGTGCCGAAGTGTTGGTGCTGCAGGGGCGTCCGATCGGCGAACCGGTCGCGCAATACGGGCCGTTCGTCATGAACGACAAGGCCGGCATCGAGCAGGCGTTCGCCGACTACCGCGCCACGGGTTTCGGCGGTTGGCCGTGGCCGACTGACGATCCGGTGCATGGTCGCGAAGCGGGTCGGTTCGCGGTCCACCCCGACGGCCGCCGCGAAGAGCCCGCGTAATGGACGTCGACCTCCCGGCCGAAGACGATCCGCGCCGCGTCGAAGTGCGGCGCGTGGTTCACCGAGCATCCCGCACCGTCGGCGCAAGAACTCGTCGACGCCGGCTTCGTCGTCCCCCATTGGCCGAAGCCCTACGGGCTCGACGCCGATCCCGCGCTGCAACTCATCATCGAAGACGAGATGCGACGCGCCGGCGTGACGAAGCCAGTGAACCCGATCGGCATCGGCCACTGCGGGCCGATCCTCGTCGCGCTCGCCAGCGACGAACAGAAGCAGCGGTACCTGTGGCCGATGCTCGACCGCCGAAGAGCTGTGGTGCCAGTTGTTCAGCGAACCCGGCGCGGGTTCCGACCTCGCGATCCTGTCGACCCGCGCCGTACGCGACGGCGACGTCTACATCGTCAACGGCTCGAAGATCTGGACGTCGCTCGCCCAGTTCGCCAAGTTCGGGATCCTGATCGCGCGCACGCGCACCGACGGCACGAAGCACACGCGGCATCTCGTACTTCATCATCTCGATGGACGACCCCGGCATCGAGGTTCGGCCGATCCGCAGCATGACGGGCGAGGGTGGCTTCGGGTTCAACGAAGTGTTCTTCACCGACGTGCGCGTCCCCGCCGAGAATCTCATCGGCGAGGAGAACCTCGGTTGGGGCATGGCCAAGACCACGCTCGCGAACGAGCGCGTGTCGCTCTCGACCGGCGGCGGATTGCAGTGGGGCTACGGCCCCAGCGCGCGCGACTTGGTGGCGCAGTACCGCGAGCAGCGGCGGACTCGCCGAAAAGATCGCAACGCCAGGCCGTCATCGACGCGTACATCGAAGGCGAGATCCTGCGGTACCACCGCATGCGGATGATCTCCGCCGCGGTCAACAAGAAGCCGGGGCCCGACGCGTCGTTGCGCAAGGCGCTCGCCGACCCGCACGGCAAGCGCGTGTTCACGCTCGCCAAGGACCTCATGGGCGCGCACGGCATGCTGGAAACCAACGGCGTGCTCGGCGAGGAGTGGGACCGCGGCTTCCTCTTCTCCCCCGCGCTCACGATCGGCGGCGGCACCAGCGAAGTGCTGCGCAACATCATCGCCGAGCGCTTACTCGGCCTCCCCCACGACCCCGCGCCGGCGTAACAGCCCCCCACCCCCACACCCCCACTCCCCCCGCAACGTTGCGTCCCATAGGCGTCTGTCAGACGTCTCAGGGACGCATCGTCGCCATTTGCATGAACGTGCGGAGTTCGCGCGGGACGTCGGAGCCCATCGGCGCGTACAGAATCTCCGTGCCGCCCTGCGCCTGCGAGCGCGTCGATGCGCGGCACGCACGTCGGCGGCGTCGCCAGTCCAGGTGAACGCCGCCATCAGGTCGCCGTCGAGCAGCGGCCGGTCGCGCTCGGTCACTTGCACGAGATGGTCCTTGTGGACCGCGAGATGCCGCTCGGTCTCCGGGAACTCTTCCAACTGCTTTGCGCCACTCGACGCCGCCGGGCAGTGCGTCGACCGACGCGGGATCGCCTTCGTACATCGCGTGGTAGACGACCGTCATCGCCGGACCGGCCGCGTCGAGCGCGCGCGTCGACGTCGGCGGCTCTCGCCGCTCGTCGAGCACCGTGCCGAACGCGAGCACCGAACACCACGCGAACGACGGGTCGCCGGCGCCAATCGTCATCACACCGTCGCCGAGTTCGTGCGCGACCTCCAAACCCTTCGGCCCGTTGGCGGCAACGACGATCGGCGTGCGCGATCGGGAACGCCGGCGCGAAGTCGGGACCGTGCAGCATCTGCGTGACGCGCGCCGTCGATCTCGACCTTCTCGCCGCGGAGCAGCGCACGTACCTGCTCGATGTAGCGGCGCGTCCACGCCCACGTCAGCGGCTTCTGGCCCATCGCCATGCGACCGGTGAAGCCGGTGCCGATCGCGACCGCGACCCGCGCCCGGGCGCAAGCTGTTCGAGCGTCGCGATCGCGCTCGCCTGCGTCAACGGATGCCGCAGGTTCGGCACGAGGACGGCGGGTCCGAGGCCGATGCGCGACGTTCGTTCCGCGGCCAGCGCCGCGATCACCCAGATGTCGCCGTAGAGCGCGGGCGAGTCGAAGAGCCACGCCCGCTCGTAGCCGAGTCGTTCGGCCTCGACGATGTGGTCGACCACATGCGGACCGGGCGGGAACGCGCACGAGATCTGCATGACGCGCTCCTACGTGCCGGTGAGCTCGGCGACGAGCGGCGCGAAGTCGCGCGCCTTCTCGCCGGGGATCGACGTGTAGCGAGTAGCCCCACCGCTCACGCCGCTCGCGCAGCCGGTCGGCGCACTCCGACGACCGAGCCGATCAGCGTGAGCGGCGACTCGAGCACGTCTTTCGGGTCGGCGCTGAAGAGCTGGCCCATCAGTTCGGCGACACCCGGCGTGTCGTCGGTGACCTCCGCGGCCGCAAGCCACGCGTTGATCTCGATGTCGTCGAAGCGCGCGCCCGCGCCTTCGCGCAACCATTCGACCTTCTCGTCGATGCGTTCCGGCATCGCGTCGTGCGCGGCCGTCGGTGTCGACCTCACCCGAGTGGATCGACGCGTTCACGCCGACGATGTCGGCGACTCGCGCCGGCGAACCGCAACACCCGCGGTTGACCGCCACCGATGACGAACGGCGGACCGCCCGGACGGTACGGACGCGGCGTGCCCGGCAGGTCGGTGATGCGGTAGTGCTCGCCCTGCGAACGTGACCGGTTCGTCGGTGAACAACGCCTTCAGGATCTTCGTGTGCTCGATCATCCGGTCGACGCGCACCTTGGGCGCGTCCATCGGGATGCCGGACCGGTCGTAGTCGAGCTTCTTCCAGCCCGCGCCGAGCCCGACCTCGAGCCGGCCCTCCGACAACACGTCGATCGACGCGAGCTCGCGGGCGAGGACCGCCGGATGGCGGTAGTCGCAGTCGAACACGAGCGCACCGACGTTCAACGTCGTGGTGAGCACCGCGGCCGTCGCCATCGCCGTGATCGGGCCGAGCCCCTCGTCGAAGTGGTCGGGCACGAACAGCGTCGAGTAGCCGAGCGCCTCGAGCTCGCGGACGGTGTCGGCCCACGTGCGTCCCGTCGAACGGGACCGTGCACCTCGACGCCGAAGCGGAACGTGTGTCGCCATCAGTGCGCGACCGGGCAGACGCGCTCGCCGGGCGGGTACTTCACCGGCATGTGCTTGATGCCGGCGATGAAGTTCGACCGCAGCGGCTCGGCTTCGCCCGTGCGTTCGATCGTCGGCATGCGCTTCGCCATCTCTTCGAGCAGCACGTAGATCTCCATGCGGGCGAGGTTCATACCGAGACAGTGGTGCGGGCCGCCGCCGCCGAAGCCGACGTGTTCGTTCGGGTTGCGCAGGATGTCGAACTCGAACGGACGGTCGAACATCTCTTCGTCGCGGTTCGCGGAGATGTACCAGATGCTGATCTTGTCGCCTTCTTTGATCTGCTGGCCGCGCAGCTCGGTGTCGCGCGTGACGTTGCGCCGGAAGTACATGACCGGCGACGCCCACCGCACGATCTCGTCGGTCGCCGACTGCGCGAACGCGTCGGGTCGTCGACGAGCAACTGGTACTGGTCGGGGAAGTCGCAGAACGCCTTGATGCCGTGCGAGATCGAGTTGCGCGTCGTCTCGTTGCCCGCGACCGCGATCAGCAAGAAGAAGAGGTTGAAGTCCATCTCGGTGAGCTGTGTCGCCGTCGACCTCGGCGTCGAGCAGCGCGGTGATGATGTCGTCGCGCGGCTCGGCGCGGCGCTTGCGCCGCGAGCTCGTTGGCGTACATGAACATCTCGACCTGCGCGTTCATGCACCTCTTCTTGCGGAGACGATGTACTCGGGGTCTTCGGAGCCGATCATCCGGTTGCTCCACTCGAACAACTTGTGCCGGTCTTCCTGCGGCACGCCGAGCATCTCCGCGATCACCTGCAACGGGACTTCGGCCGCGACGTCGACCACGTAGTCGCAGCCACCCTGTTCGATCACCTCGTCGATGATCTGCGCGGTGAGCTCGCGGATGTGCGGTTCGAGCATGCGCATCTGGCGCGGCGTGAAGCCGCGGTTGACGAGCTTGCGGTAGCGCGTGTGCTCGGGCGCGTCCATCGTGAGCATGAGGTTGCCGCCCTGCTCGAAGTCGTTCATGCTCGCGTCTCTTCGAGGCACGACGACGCCGCCGCGGCTGCTGGTCGGACGAGTACGTCGCGCCGTCGCGCCCGACGGCGACCACGTCGTCGTACTTGGTGACGACCCAGAAGCCGGGGCCGTCGGGCTCCGCGTGCTTGTAGACGGGGTGGTTGTTCCGCAGGTACGTGAACCAGTCGTGCGGGACGCCGTTCGTGAAGGCATCACGGTCGAGCAGGTTGATGTCGCTCAATTCCATGTGGCTCAAGCTAGTCCGCGGCGAGTGCGGCCCGGACGAGCGGGACGACCTCTTCTCCCAAGCGCACAATCTGCTCCCGTGCCGACGCCGGATCGACACCCGGCACGTGGACCCGAACGTTGCACGCATCGGCCCCGGCCTCGACGAGCGTGTGCGTGAGGCGCGCCGCGAGCACGGCCGGGTCGTCGTCGTGCATCAGCTCGCTCCCACCCCAGTGGACCTGTGCCGCGTCCGGCGCATACGACCGGTACACCGACTCCTGCGCGTCGAACTCACGGCCCGGCGGCGCGCCGAGCCACGCGCGCCGAACGACATGTACGGCCTGCGCGCCGCCCGCGGCACGGTACGCGTCCGCAAGCTCCCGACACCGGGTCGTGGCCGACAACGAGTCGAGCAGCATGCCGGCGCCACGCGCCGCCGCTCGCCGTGCCGCGGCGCGAGCTCGCGGCTGCACTCACGATCGGTACGGGATGTTCGCGACACCGGGCGATGGCGGGATCGTTCGCGAGCACGCCGTCGGTCTCGCCGCGTAACAGCGCACCGATGCGCGTCAACGCGTCGTCGAAGCGCGCCGCGAGGTCTTCCATCCCGACGTCCATGACTTCGAAGTCGGAAGGAAGCGCGCCCGCCGCGACACCGAGACCGACGCGAAAGGGGTGACGCGCCGCGAGCCACGCCGTCTCTTCGGCGATCAGCGTGGGCGGGCGCAACGTGGCGAGAATCGGGCACGCGGCCGCCCAGCCGCGCGGCATCGCGTCGAGCAAGAAGCCCGCGAGTTGCAGCGGGTTCGGGAGATAACCCGCGAAACCGCCGTGATGCTCGCTCGTCATCACGCCGTCGAACCCGTGCTCGGCGGCAAGGCGCGCTTGGGCGCGGATCTCGTCGACGATCTCGGGCGCGCCCAGCTCGAGGTGCGGATACAGACGCAGCGACACCGAGCCGGCGGCGAGCGGTCGACTGGCGTCCACGGCGGCTGATAGTACGCACGTGGCCGTGCGGACGGAGCGGAGCCACGGACGGCGGAGCGAGGGAGCCATGTAGATGGCAGTTGCATTCGTGACGGGCGCCAGCCGCGGGATCGGCAAGGCGATTGCGATTCATCTTTCACGCGCCGGTTACGACGTCGCGATTCTCGCCCGCACGGTGAACGAAGGCGAGGCGCGGGAGCACTCGTCGACGGTGACGCGCTCCGACACGTCGCCGTTGCCCGGCAGCCTCGAGACGACGGCTGCTGCGATCCGCGCCGCAGGCCGCGACGCGTGCTCGTCGTGCCGGGCGATCTCCTCGATCGGGCGTCGCTCGGTGCCGCGGCCGCAACGGTGCTCGAACGCATGGGCCGCGTCGACGTGCTCGTGAACAACGCGTGTTACATCGGCCCCGGTCACATGGATCGCTTTCTCGACACGCCGCTCGATCTGCTCGACAAACATCTCGACGCCAACGTGATGGCGCCCTTGGTGTTGGCGCGCGCGGTATTGCCGCAAATGATCGATCGCGGCGACGGCTTGATCGCGAACGTCACTTCAGGCGTGGCGTGGATGGAACCCAAAGCGGCGGCCGGTGAAGGCGGGTGGGGCCTCGGGTACGCGATCTCGAAAGGCGCGCTGCATCGCGTCGCCGGCGTCTTGCACGCCGAGGTGTTCGCGGCAGGGGGTCTCGTGCGTGAACGTCGAGCCCGGCTACGTCGCGACCGAGCGCATCGCGGAAGACATGGCGCGCTTCGGATACGACGCATCCGACGGCGCGCCGCCGGACGCGATCGGCGCGGCCGTTGCCTGGCTCGCCCAAGGCGCTCGCGCGCGCGAATGGAGCGGCAAAGTCTTCGACGCCCAAGACGTCTGCGCGCGCGAACAGCTCATCCCCGGCTTCGTTCCCGTCGAGAGCCCGGGCTGAGGCGAACGCACTACGGACGGCCCAAGCACATCGCGACACGCGTCCGGGCGCAGTCCGCCCCGCGCATGTCGCGCACGAGTTCGGGATACCCGCCTGCGACGATCGTCAGCGGATTGCGCGCCGGGAATTCTTTCGTGAGTCCGTACACCGGTGCCACCGTCTCGGGGGTGTAGGTGCCGAAGAGGTGATCCCAGATCATCGTCGAGCCGCCGAAGTTGCGGTCGACGTACTCAGGGTTGCTGCCGTGATGTACGCGATGGTTCGACGGCGTCGTGAGGATGCGGTCGAGCGGCCCGAGTTTGCCGATCAACTCGGTGTGTTGCAGTTGGCCGATCATCAACGCGATCGCACCCATCACCGCGCCCATCACGGGATGCACACCGAGCAACGGTGCCCACAATCCCGTCAAGGGCTTGTACAGCACTTCGGTCCACGGCATTCGCACCGCCGTCGTGAACGAAAACTCTTCCGACGAGTGGTGCACGAGATGGGTACACCACAACGCGCGGACGCGGTGCTCGGCGCGGTGAATCCAGTAGTAGAAGAAGTCGCCGACCAACCACGCCGCAATCCAGTGCAACGGGTTGTGAATGTCGAACGTGAAGATGCGGTAATGGTCGTAGAGGTAGAGAAAGCCCGCGAACGCCAGCGCCTTGCCCGCGATCACCTTCACGCCGAGATAGCCGAGACCGACCGACATCGAGTTGACGGAGTCGCGCACGTCGATCTGGCGGTGGCGCCTCGCTTGCACCACGAACTCGACGGCGATCATCAGAACGACGGAAGTGAAAAGCGCCGCCGTTGCGAGCGTCGGCAGGCCCGCCATGTGTTGCTGCATGCCCCGTATCGTCGAGGTCGCGGGCCGTTCCCGGCAGTGGGTGCTCCCCCTATTTTCGCTTGGGGGGTCGGGTGACGGCGGCTAGTGCGAGGCGAAGAAGTCGAGAATCGCGGTCGATGCGCTGAACTGCGCGCCCGGAACACTTCGCTCTATCGCTTTCGCCTGTACGCCCCCAGGCCACGGGTGTTGACCGTTGACGATCGTGAGCAACGCAACGTCTTTGTTCTCGCGACACCCCGTGTAGCGCAGGCGTTCGACGCCGGGTGCCGGTTGATCGGCGGCGGGAGTCGCACCGCATCCGTTGCGCTTCGCGAGATTCGCCACGGTCTGCTTGACCGGCGGGATCGGAACGGTCTGACCGATACCGAGCCCGCCGTTGTACAGCACGGTCGTGTCGGCAGTGCCGTGGACCGACAACACCGCTTGCATCACTGACGCCGGACACGTCGACGGAATCGTCGCCGACACCATCGCGATTGCAGCAAACGGATACGGCTTGTGACATGCGAGGAACCCGACGAACGCCGAACCGGCCGAGTGGCCGGTCGCATACACGTGCGTTGTGTCGACGCAGAGCGACTGTTCGAGGTGCGCGACGAGCGCGGCGATGAAACCGAAGTCGTCGGCTGCCGAACCACTCGCGCCGCTGATGAAATTCCACGTCTTCGGATTCGACGATCCGTCGGGCGTGACGACGATGTCGCCGCGCGCCGTGCCGAGCTTGTCGAGACCGGTATCGGCGTCGATGGCGACCGCGCTCGACGCGAAGCCGTGGAACAAGAACACCACCGGGTGACGGCGACCGTCGGCGGGTGGGAGCGCGAGCGAATACGTTCGTGTGCCAAGCGTGTGCGTTCCCGCGGCTTCGTGATCGACACACGGTGTCGTGGTGGTGGACGTCGTGGCGGGCGCCGCTGCGTGCCGCGCCGAAGAACCACACGCGGCGAGGAGCACGACCAGCGCCCATGCGAGCCGCTTCACGGGCGGAAGGCGCGCACGACGACGCCCGCGTCGTAATACTCGCGCCAGTTCGTGACGAGTCCGTCGTCGTCGAACGTGTAGAACACGACGTAGCGATTGCAATACGGACGCCCGTTCGCCTGCACGACGCCGTCACTCCGGAACTCGGCGACGACAACGCGCTCGATCATCGAGCGCGTGAATCGCGTCGACCGTGATCGAAAACGGCGAAAACGAATCGCGCGCAAGTTCGAGAAAGTCGCGCACGGCGGCGCGCCCTTCATAGGCCTTCGGCATCCGCCCGGGCGCGAACGGCACCTCGATCACCGCGTCCGCGGCAAAGCGCGCGAGCAGGCCGTCGACATCCATCGCGCCCGCGAGTCGGAGCAGCTCGGCAACCCGGTCCACGTTCTCCACGACGCGTCGTCTATCAAACCCTTTTGGGGCGAGACAACCGCGCCCGCGATCAGTACGTTGATGCGCAGCGGCGGTGCCGCGGCCGCGCTTCTGCGTTACGCGCCGTAAGGGAGCAAGATGCGGGCGTGCAGCCACCGCTTTTCACGAGCCTCGTTGTTTCCTACGCCGGCGTCGACGCCGCACGCGCGGGCTACGCCGAGATCAGGGATCACATCGGCCGCCTCACCGGTGAGGACGGTTACGACGCGGCGCTGATCAACACCGGCCCCCAACGATCGCCGAACGCGTTGGAGGGTTTCATGGGCCGGCAAGGTCCACTCGAAGGAATCGAAGTCGTCGCGACAACCGTCCCCGAACGCGACCCGGTGACGATGCGCGGTGCGTGTCTCGGCATTTTTGTCGGGCTCGTGGTGACGCCCGAGATCGCACCCGCAGTCGTCGGCGATCGACTCGGGCCGTTCGTCGAAAAGATCGTGGGACAGGCGCGGTTGCATGACATCCGACTGCCGGCCTTCGTCGCGCGCGATGTCTTCCAGCTCGTCCTCGAAAGCGCGGCGATCGTTGTCGTGGTTTCGTCGAGTTCACCCATCTACGAGCTGGGCAAACAGATTGCGTTCACCAGCGAGCGGAGCGACAGCTTCCCGTTCGATCCGCCGCTCAACGTCGGCCTGCATGACGAGATCCGAAAGATCAACGGGTGAGCTGAGGCGCGACGGCGTGTGTCCGTCTTCGTGGTCGGGCGAACGCGCGCTCGGTTTTGCGTGCTCGCCGCGTGCGCACAATGATCAACCGGACGCGAGCGATACGGAGGTTCCTCGATGACAGCCAACGATGAACTGGCGAACCGGCTTGCGCGCACGGAGATCCAACATCGCTCGTCGTCGATTCCTGGCCGGGAGATCGTGCAAGTGCGCACCGAGATCCCGTGTGGCGTCGAGTCGGGCTGGCACATCCATCCCGGCGAAGAAGTCGGCTACATCGTCGCGGGCACGGTGAAAATGATGATTCTCGATGAGCCGACGTTGACGCTCAACGCGGGCGATGGTTTCCTCATCAACCCGCGCACGCCCCACAACGCGCTCGACATTGGTCCCGGCACCGGCGAGATGCTTTCCACCTACATCGTCGAGATCGGTGAACCGCTCGCGACATTCGTCGACGCGCCGCCCGGCGCCGAATAGTTCTCGCTCCAAGGAGACGCTCTTATGCCCGATTCCCCCCTCACAGTCGTTCTCGTGCACGGCGCGTTTGCCGACGCTTCGAGCTGGAACGCCGTCGTCGAACGCTTACAGGCTGACGGCGTAACCGTTGTCGCGCCCGCGAACCCGTTGCGCGGCATCAACATCGACACCGCGTATACGAGAAGCGTGTTCGAACAGATACCTGGGCGCGTCCTCGCGGTCGGACACTCCTACGGCGGCGCGGTCATAACGAACGCCGCGACCAACGTCGGCAATGTCGTCGGCCTCGTATATGTCGCTGCGTTCGCACCGGATGAAGGCGAAGTCCTCGGTCAGGTCGAGGCCGGTTCCAAGGACAGCGTCCTGAACCCCGCGCTCATGCCGGTCCAGTATCCCGCCGGGGAGGGCGGGAAGACCGCAACCGAGTTCTTGATCAAACCAGAGCAGTTCCATTCCGCGTTCGCGGCTGACCTTCCCGAAAAGCAGGCCGCGCTGATGGCGGCGACGCAACGGCCCGTCGCCGAAGCCGCATTCGCCGAACCGTCGGGACCGCCCGCGTGGAAGCAGTTGCCGTCATGGGCCGTTGTCGCGACGGGCGACACCGCGGCCGGCGCCGACGTCGTCCGTTCGATGGCCGCGCGGGCCGGCGCCGAGATCACCGAAGCCGAGGGTTCCCACGTCATCATGATCTCGAAGCCCGACGCCGTCACCGACGTCATCCTCAAAGCGATCGCCGCACTCGGCTGACACCGAGGTCGGAAACTCTCCGCAGGCGAACTAGGGCTTGTCGCGCCCCACGACCCACATCGAGAAGAACTGCGAACCGCCGCCGTACGCCTGACCGAGCGCGCGACCGGTCTTCAACTCGACCTGGTAGTCGCCGGCCTTGCCGCGCACTTGTTGCGCAGCCTCGCCGAAGCGCACCATCCCGCTCGCGCCGATCGGGTTCGACGACAACACGCCGCCCGACGGGTTCCACGGAATGTCGCCTTCGGGCGCGGTCGCGCCGGCCTCGGTGAGCTTCCAGCCCTCGCCTTCCGCGCAGAACCCGAGGTTTTCGAGCCACATCGGCTCGTACCACGAGAACGGCACGTACACCTCGGCGCAGTCGAAGTCGTCGCGCGGGTTGGTGATACCGGCCTGTTCGTAGACGTCCTTCGCGCAGTCTTTCCCGGCCTGCGGGCTGACCTGATCGCGCTTCGCAAACATCGTCGGCTCGCTACGCATCGCCATGCCGTGAATCCACGCGGGCGGGTTCGGCGCCGCGTCGGCAACCTGTTCGCTGCCGAGCACCATCGCCATCGCACCGTCGGAGCTCGGGCACACGTCGAGGTAGCGCAGCGGGTCCCACAACAGGAACGACTCTTCGACCATCTTCAAGTCGATGTCGGGGATGTGCAGGTGCGCTTTCGGATTGCGCAGCGCGGCGCGGCGATCTTTCACTGCCACGAGGTGCCCGATGTGGCGCGGCGCGCCCGAGCGATACATGTACGCGCGGATGAGCGGCGCGAAGAAACCACCGGCGCCCGCGACGAGCGGCGCCGCGAACGGCATCGGCACCGACAAGCCCCACGTCGCGTTCGACTCGCTCTGCTTTTCGTACGCGACGGTAAGCACGCGTTCGTGAATGCCGGCCGCGACGAGCTTGGCCGCGACGATGCTCGTCGAGCCGCCGACGCTGCCCGCGGTGTGCACGCGCATCATCGGCTTGCCGACCGCGCCGAGCGCGTCGGCGAGGTACAGCTCGGGCATCGCGACGCCCTCGAACATGTCGGGCGCCTTGCCGACGACGACCGCGTCGATGTCCTTGTACGTCATGCCGGCATCGTCGAGCGCTTCTTGCGCCGCTTCGCGTACGAGCCCGGCCATCGACACGTCTTTACGCGCCGTGCGGTGCTTGGTCTGGCCGATGCCGACGACGGCGACTTTCTTGCCGGCCATTTACTTGTCTCCTTCGAGCACGACGACCATGTTCTGTTGCAAGCACGGTCCGCTTGCCGCATGCGCGAGGCCGCGGTTCGCTTCGCCGTTGGTGATGCGCGTCGCCACTTCACCGATGCGGATCAAGCCCGCGCTCATCACCGGGTTCGCGGCGAGCGGACCACCCGACGGGTTGATCGTCGTGTTGCCGTTCAAACCGAGTGCCTCGGCGAGGATCAACTCCTCGTGCGAGAACTGAGCGTGGAGTTCGGCGATGTCGACGGTGCCGATATTGGCGGCCGCGGCCGCGGCTTTCGTCGACTCGGAAGTCGTGAGGTCGCGCACGCCGAGCGAGTGCGGTTCGATGCGATGCTCGATGCGACGAATCCAGGCCGGCCGCTTCGACAGGCGCCGCGCGGTGTCATCTGCCGCGAGCATCACGGCGGCGGCACCGTCGGTGATCGGCGGGATGTCGCTGTCGCGCAGCGGATGGTGCGTCACCGGCGCGCCGAGCAGTTTCTTTGCGTCGACGTCGGCCTTGCGCAACGCGATCGGGTTCTTCTGCGCGTTGCGTTGCGAACGGGCTGCAACCTCCGCGAGGTCTTCCTCGGTGCGTCCGCTCGCTTCGAGGTACGCGCTCGCCTGCAGCGCGGCCATGTCGACCATCGACGGCCACAACGGCAGGATGTAATACGGGTCGGTTTGCAGCGTCATGATCTCGTGCAGGTCGCCGGGCGACGACTTGCCGAAGCCGTAGACGAGCGCCGTGTCGACTTCGCCGGTTTGGATCGCGACCCACGCCTCGTACAGCGCCCAGGCCGCGTCCATTTCGACGTGGCTCTCGCGCATGGGCGGCCACGCGCCGACGGCGTCGAGTCCGGCAACGAAGGCGAACGGCCCACCCTGCAGGTAGTCGAGGCTGCCCGAGCACACGAAATCGATCTCGTCGTGCTTGAGACCGGACGACGCGATCGCCTCGCGCACGACCGGGACGAGCATTTCGGTTTCGTTGTGCGCGTCGTCGCGCGGTACCGCCGACTGCGCGAAAGAAACGACTGCTACATCTCTCACAGATTGTCCTTGTAGTGCTCGTAGGGCGCGTCGGGTTCGCCGGTCGGTTCGAACCACAAGATCGACGTGTGGTCGGGCTTCAACTCGTCGGCCCACTTGGCTTTCACGCGCATGCCCATGTGCACGTCGTCAACTTCGCAACCGCGGATCAAACCGAAGAACGTGTTGTCGGCGCCGTCGAGCAAGATCTGCGCCGACACGTACGGGATCTCGGGCGCCAACTCGGAAAGACCCGGCACGTTCACGACGCAGAACGTCGTGATCACACCCGTGTCCTTGACTTCCACTTCGATCGATGTCGGTTCACCCGTCTTCGGGTCAGTGCCGCGCGATCCGGCGTAGACCTCGGTGGAGTGCGGTGCGCGCGCGCCGATGATCTTGCCCTGGCCCATGCCGACGAGATACCGAGTGGTCGATTCGCCCGCGGTGTTCGTGAAGTTGAGTGAGATCGGCACGGTCATGCCGGTGACCGGCTGTTCGTCTTCGGCCGGCGCGAGCACGGGCGCCGGTGTCGGCTCTTCGCCGTCGCCGAGCGGTTCCCACGCTTCGATGTCGGTCATGTAGCCGATGCGTTCGGCGCGCCAGCGCGGCGCAACGCGCATGCCGACCCTGATCGCGTCGGGCGAACTCACGTCGACCATGTGCAACATCGCCGTGTCGGCGCCGTCGGGCCGGATCAGCGCGAACGCGAACGGCTTGGTCAGCGTGTGCTTGCCCGGTCGCGGTTCGGCAACCCACGTGAACGCTTGCACGATGCCGCGCGGGCCGACGGTCACCCAGTGGTCACCTTCGGGCGCGATCTCGGCGCTGGTCGACGGGTCGTACTCAGTCGGCGGCACGAGCACGCGGCCGTCGGCGAGCCGCACGGCACGAATCTCGCCGTCGCGCAGTCCTGTGAGGAACTTGCCGATGACGGGCCCGACCGAGCGGGTGTAACCGCCCGGGTACTCGAGCACGCGCTCGGCCGTAAACACCTCTGTCATTTCGTCTCCTCCGATGCGTCGTTCAACCCGCGTCAGACAGGTTCAGCGACGCCTCGCTAGATGGCGCGGTCGCGGCCTTCCCAGTACGGGTCGCGCAACGTGCGCTTCAACAACTTGCCGGTCGGTTCGCGCGGCAACTCGTCCATGAAGTCGATCGAACGCGGCCACTTGTATTTTCCGAGCCGGCCGCGCACGTGCTCCATGATCGACGCGCGCAACTCGTCGTCGGCAGCAACGCCCGGCAACGGTTGCACGACCGCTTTGATCTGCTCGCCCATGTCTTCGTCGGGGATGCCGAACACCGCGACGTCGGCGACCTGCGGGTGCTCGTGGATGCAACCCTCGATCTCGGCCGGGTAGATGTTCACGCCACCGGCGATGATCATGTCGGCCTTGCGGTCGCAGAGGAACAAGTAGCCGTCTTCGTTCAAGTAACCGATGTCGCCGACGGTGAAATAGCCCTCGGCGTCGTGCGACTTGCGCGTCTTTTCCTCGTCGCCCTTGTACTCGAACGCGCGGCCCGCTCCCATGCGCATCCACACGGTGCCGGGCTCGCCCGTCGGCATCACGTTGCCGTCGTCGTCGGTGATCTTCAGTTCACTGGTCGGCCACTTACGCCCGACGGTGCCGGGGTACTTCAGCCATTCGTCGGGCGGCGCGATCGTGCCGCCACCTTCGGTCGCGGCGTAGTACTCCCATATCACCGGGCCCCACCACTCGAGCATCTTGCGCTTCACTTCGACGGGGCACGGCGCCGCCGCGTGAATCGCCCACTTCATTGCCGACACGTCGTACTTGGCGCGCACGTCGTCGGGCAGGTGCAGCATGCGGACGAACTGCGTCGGAACCATGTGCGTATGCGTGCACTTGTAGGTCTCGATGAGGCGCAGCGTTTCTTCGGCGTCCCACTTGTCCATCGTCACGACGGTGTGCTTCATGTGCAGCGAGTTCCCCGCGAAGGTCGTGACCGCGGTGTGGTAGTTCGGCGAGGTCGACAGGTGCACGTTGTTGTCGCCGGCCGTGATGCCGAACAAGCCGAGCAGGAACGTGAAGAGTTCGGCGCTCGTGTCGGGATCGATCTCGGCGAGCGGCCGCTTCACACCCTTCGGCTTACCGGTGGTGCCCGACGTGTAGTGCATCGACGCGCCGGTCGCGCGGTTTTCCGGCGTCGACGACGGCTGAGCGTCGAGCAGATCGAAGAACGAACGGAAGCCGGGAATGGTGCCGATCGCGAGACGGGCGTCGGCGGGAATGCCGGCTTCGTCGGCCGCGGCGGCGGCGAGGTCGGCGTAGCGCTCGTGACTGACGAAGACCTTCGCTTCGGAGTCGGTGAGGATGTACGCAACCTCGGGCGCGCTCAACCGGTAGTTGATCGGCACGTAGTAGAAGCCGGCTTGCAGCGCCGCGAGGTACAGGTAGAACGGGTTGACGCCATTGGGCAGCACGGCCGCGACGGTGTCGCCGTGTTCCATGCCGAGCGCGCGCAACGCATGCACGACCTGGTTGGCGCGCGCGAGCACATCGCCACCGGCGTGCTCGGTGCCGTCAGGGTCGACGACCGCGATCCAGCCCGGGTCCTCTTGCGCGTACTTCCAGAAGCCCATCGACGTGCTCCTCTCCACCGGCGCGGCGCGCCGACTCAGGAGTAGAACACGTTCCACCTTTGCGTCGCAAGGCGCCCCGCCCGGCCGGGGCGTCGTATTGCTGGTCTGAGACCAGCAAAGCGACGCCCCAGGACTTCGCCGTCAGCGGGACTGGACTTCGATGCCGGCGCGGACGAACGCGGCGACGGTTTCGTCAGCGCTCTTCGCACCCAGACGGGCGAGCACGCGGCCCTTGCCGTTGCGCTTCGCACGCGCGAGCACGAGGCGGCCGCTGCGCACGTCGTGGCGAGCGACAATCTCGTTGCCCTCGAACACACGCGACCGGCCGCGGTAGCCGAGCTCGATCTCGCGGTCGCGCACGGTCAAGCTCGTCGCGGTCGCGTAACGGGCATCGAGCAACACCACCAACGCGCCGACGAGCAGCCCGATCAGCCCGATCCGCGCCGACAACTCGGCAAATGCGAGGACGGTCCATACGAGCATCACCGCCGCGACGCCGGCGATTGCAATCGTTCCCGACGACAGTTCGCGTCGGTACTGCACTTCCATCGTGCCGGTTTCAACCGGCCGTACTGCGATCGTTGTCATCGCGTCACACCCCCGACTGTGACTTCCCATCCATGGCGCGTCACAGGGCGACGCGGGCGTTGCGAAAGAGACGACCCACGGCCCCCTTCCGCGCCGGCCAGGACGGTAGTCGTCCTGTCCGATTCACGCCAATTTCGTCAGGCTTGTTCGCTCACAGGGGCAACAACCGCAACACCGGCCTCAACGAACGCGTTCGTCACGGACTCGGTTTCCTCGTCGCCGAACGCGCAAATCACCTGCGTGGGATTCGCGGTCGGCGCGAGCACGAAGACGTTCGTGCCTTGCCGCGTCAACGAGAGCGTCCCCGCGTCGTAGTCCTTGGTGCCGAGCCGGGTCTTGCGCGTCACGCGCCCGGGCATGACGTCGAGGCGTGTGGTCGCGCCGAGCAGGCCGACGACTCCCGCGGCGACCGCCGCGACCGAACCGATCAGGATCAACAAGATCCCGGTCTTCGCTGCGATGCCGCCGATCAAGATCGCGAGCACGCACCAGCCGCCGAACACCACGTAGGGGCGCGAGCCGAAATCACGCGAGTAGAGCGGGGTCGAGGTCGTCGCCATGACCAAATTGTACCTAATCGCGGACCCTTACTGGATCACCACTCGTACGCCGGCGGCGGAGAACGCGGCGACGGCGGCGTCGGGGTCGGCCGGCACGAAGCGGGCGAGCACGCGGCCCGTCTTCTCGCGCACGAACGCGTAGGCGCCGGTCGGTTCGGGCCGCAGCACGACGGTCGTGGGGTCGTAGGTCGATTCGGTGCGCGGCGCGACCAGCCGGATCTCGGTCTCCCCCACCTCGATATGCGTCGGGACGAAGAGGCGCAACACCACGGCCAAACCGATGAACATGATCGTGAGCGTGACGAGCGTCGCAGCGAGGAGCGCGCCCCCGAACGTCGCCTTCTTCGTGAAGAAGAACCCGACGGCGCTCGCTATCGCGATCACAACACAACCCACGACGATGCCGCTTCGTCGTTGCACCGGAGCCGTGTAGCGGGGCGCGTCCATCGGCGTCGGTCTAGCCGACACCGGCCCGGCACCGAAGGTGAAACCTGTTCTAGTGTCGCGGCCGTGGCAGCCGTGCGGACGAGCGAGCCACGGACGGCGACGCGAGGGAGCCATGTAATGGAAACGCTCGACATCACCACTCAGCACTGCACGATCGAACGCGACGGCGGCGTCGTCATCATGACGATGAACCGGCCCGAGAAGAAGAATGCGCTCTCCTCGGACATGCTTGCCGGACTCGTGCTCGCGTACGAATACGTCGACGAGCACGACGACGTGATGTGCGCGGTGCTCACCGGCGCGGGCGGCAACTTCTGTTCGGGCATGGACCTGTCGATGGCCGGCCAGCAGTCGGAAGACCCGAAAGTGCAAGAGGTGATGGCGCGCGGCAACAACCCGCATTGGAAGGCGTTACTGCGCGACTACAAGTTGTCGAAGCCGTTGATCGCCGCGGTTGAAGGATTCGCCGTCGCGGGCGGCACGGAGATCTTGCAAGGCACCGACATTCGCGTCGCCGGCGAAGGTGCGATCTTCGGGGTGTGGGAAGCCAAGCGTGGACTGTTTCCGCTCGGCGGTTCCGCGTGCCGCTTGCCTCGCCAGATCCCGTACACGATCGCGATGGACATCTTGTTGCGTTGCCCGCCCGTTCCCGCGCCGGAGGCGAAAGAGATCGGCCTGATCGGTCACGTCGTGCCCGACGGTCAAGCGCTCACGAAGGCAGTCGAACTCGCGCAGGAAGTCGCGCAGATGGGGCCGTTGTCGACGAAGGCGATCTTGCGGGCGTGGCGCGAGACCGAGCACATGAGCGACTACGACGCGATGCAGTACCAGGACAAGATCGGGTGGGAAGTGTTCGCGAGCGAAGACGCGCAGGAGGGCCCGAAGGCGTTCGTCGAAAAGCGCAAGCCCGTCTTCAAAGGCAAGTAGCGCGTGGCCGAAGCTGGGCCGGGGATTCCCGACTCCCCCGCGTTTGCAACGGTTGAACGCGCCGAACTCGCCGCTGCGATTCGCTCGCTGATCGACGTCGCGATGTCGAGTGAAGACGTCGACGCGGAAACCTTGCGCGCGGTCGCGCAAGAAGTGAATGCATTGCGCGCGCGGCTCGGCGAAGGTCGCGAGGAAGGCGCGGGCTACATGCCCCGCAATCACGGCGACTATCTCCCGCGCTCGCCGATCGTCGGTGAAGCGTCGCCGTTGTCGCCCCGCCTCGACTGGGAAGTCGTCGAACACGAAGGCAAGATCGCAGTCGTTGGCCGCGGCACGTTCGGCGCGCCGTACGAAGGCCCGCCGGGCTTCGTACACGGCGGTTGGATCGCCTGCGCGTTCGACGAGATGCTTGGCATCGCGAACATCGCAGCCGAGCATCCCGGCATGACTGCTCGCCTTACCGTGCACTATCGCCGGCCGACGCCGCTGTTTCGCGAACTGCGCATCCGGGCCTGGGTCGACCGCCTCGAAGGGCGCCGCATCATGTCGCGCGCCGTGATCTGGGACGGCGACACGGTGACTGCCGAAGCCGACGGCATTTTCGTGCAGCCTCGCCCGGAGCTGGCAGAGCAGTACTTCGGACCGAGGCCGGACCGCGCGGACGGCGCATCGGACTGAGTCCTACAGCCCCCGGGGCGGACCTGCCGATGATCGCGGCGGGGAAGTCCGCGGAGCGGCCGTGAATCGTTGCCCGAGTTGTCGCAATCTGGTGCCCGCCGGCTGGATCGCGTGCCGGCGCTGCGGCGCCGCGCTCAACGTCGGCCGCCCGGTCGCGGCGAACGGCGGCAGCGCGCTCCCGCGTCGCTCGGCCCTGCCGGGTGCGACGTCGACGGCAACCCTCGCGCGTCCCGCAGCCGCGCCCCCGCCGCCACTCCCGCCGCTTCCGTCGGCGGCGCCCCCGAACGGATCCGCCCGGCCGGTCGCGCCGATGCGCGACACGATCTTGCCCGGCGACAACGTCGACACCTTGGTTTCCGCAAAAGCGCGCACGCGTCCACGTACGAAGCGCCGCACCGGCGTCGTCGTCGCGTGCCTCGCGCTCGGCGCGGTCGCGGTCATCGCGTGCGCGGTTGTCGGCGTGGTGCATCGCCGCGACACGACAAGTGCCGACCCGCGGTTGCAGGCCGAAACCATCCTGCGTCAAGCCGCGGCCGCGGCGGCGCCTACGTACGCGCAGCACAGTTCGTTCGCAACGATAACCCCGTCGTTGCTCACGCCCCTCTCGGGACACACGGTTGTGAGTGCGAACACGACCACGCGCGCGGGGAAATCTCACTGAAGAATGCGAGCACGTCGAAGTTGATCATGGCAACGCCTGCATCGAAAACGACGTGCGTTTTCGCGCAGAACGGTCCCGGTGCGGTCACGTTCGCGATCACCGTCGGCCGGCCGTGCCGCGCGGGATTGGCGCCGGCTGACGGATGGGGTCCGGGATGACCGAACGCTCGAGGTTTCTTGACCGCTTTCCCGCGACACCACCGCCCCCGCTGCCGCCGCCGAACGCGCCGACGATGCCGGGCGCGCAGCCGCACGCGCAACAACCCACGGGCGACGAATACTTCACTCGCGTCGAGGCGCGGCCGCCGACATTCACTCCCGCGCCGCCCGAGAAGCGATCGAAGACGCTGCTGATCGTGGTGATCGCGGTGCTCGGGCTCGGCGGTGCGGCAACGCTGTTCGTGTCGCACGCCGGGAAGAAGGCGATGCCGCCGCCCAAGATCTTGCCGCCGAGCGCGACTGCAACCGCCATTCCGACGAGTCTGAACGACGTCACGCGCGAGGAAGCCGAGTCGTATCGGCACACTGCGTTGCAAGCCGTCGAGCAAGCGAGTAGTTCGGTCCCGTCGGAGTTGCAACAGCTCCAACCCAACTTCCACTGGGTCGCCGGCACGTCGCCGTCGACAGAACAAACGATGGTCTCGGTCGGCCAAGACACCAACGGCATCACGATTGCGGTAACTGCGGCGAACAAGCAGGTCTGCGCGTTCGGACGGTGGTCACCGAACGCCGGTCCGACGTACGTCGACGTCGAGTACCAACGGGTGTGCGCGGCGGTCGACGCGCCCGACAGCGGCTGGAGCACGCAGCCCGGCGGCTCCAACCAAGACCTCCCGGACGACCCCGGCAGCTGATCTCGTACGATCCCACCGTGCTTCCCGAACGCGGCTGGAGCGACGACGAGATTGTGACCGCGCTCGAAGCCAAACGCGCCGGCGACGCGCGCTGGCAGGAAGGTCGCACCTTCGGCCTCGTGTTCGACGGCGGACCGGAAGTGCAAGCAATCGCCGAGCGCGTCGCGCTCATGTTCCTGCACGAGAACGCGTTGAACACCACCGCGTTCCCGAGCCTCGGCGAAATCCAGTCGGAGGTCGTCGGCGCGTGCGCGGCGCTGTTCCACGCACCGCCGGGTGCGGCCGGCTTCATGACTTCGGGCGGGACCGAAAGCATCCTGATGGCAGTGAAAGCCGCGCGCGAACGAGCGCGGCATGAACGCGGCATCACCGATCCCGAGATCGTCGTTGCGAACAGCGCCCACGCCGCGTTCCACAAAGCCGCGCACGACTTCGGCCTGCGCATCCACACCGTGCCGGTCGGCACCGACTACCGCGCCGACGTCGACGCGATGGCCGCACACGTCAACGACAACACCGCGCTCGTCGTCGGTTCGGCGCCGCAATATCCGCAAGGCGTCGTCGACGACATCCCCGCGCTCGCCGACGTTGCCGCGACCGTTGGCGCGTCGATGCATGTCGATGCCTGCATGGGCGGCTTCGTGTTGCCGTTCATGGAGATGAACGGTGAAGCGGTTCCACCGTGGGATTTCCGCGTCGACGGCGTCACGACGATCTCCGCCGACATCCACAAGCTCGGCTACGCGCCGAAGGGCGCGTCGGTGATCGTGCACCGGACGAAGGAACTGCGCCGCTACCAGACGTTCGTGTTCGACGGCTGGCTCGGCGGCATGTACGCGTCACCAAACATGCAGGGTTCGCGGCCCGGGCTCCCGATGGCCACCGCCTGGGCGGTGATGCACAAGCTCGGCATCGACGGTTACCGGCGGCTCACGCGCGTCGTCATCGACACCACGCGCCAACTCGTCAGCGCCGTGCGCGAAACGAAGGGGCTCACGATCGTCGGTGAACCCGACGCGCACATGTTCGCGATCGTCGGGCGCCGCGCCTCGACGTGTTCGCGCTCGGCGACGCGCTCCATGCGCGCGGCGGCTGGCACCTCGACCGCCAAGGGCCGCCCGACTCCTTGCACGCGACGGTCAGTGCAGGAAACGCTCCCGTCGTCGACGAATTCATCGCCGACCTGCGCGCGTGCGCGGCGGAGGTCGGCACGACCCAAACGAACGATCGCAGCACCAACTACGCAACGATGGAGTGAGCATGAGCGCCGAAGCCGACGTCAAAGCGTGGGAAGCACGCGGCCAGCAGATCTGTGCGGGCGACTACGACCTCTGGGTGCTCGACGTGCCCGCGATCAACGACCGCGGTCTCGATCCGTTGCTCGTGCTGCACGGCTATCCCACGTGTTCGTACGACGGCGCCTGTCCTCGACGACCTGCGCGCCGAGCGCCGCGTTGTCATGATCGACTTCGTCGGCTTCGGCCTCTCTGACAAGCCGAACATCCGCTACACATTCGCCTGCACGCCGACCACGTCGAAGCGGTCGCACGCACGTTGGGCTTGCAACGAGTCGCGATGTTCACGCACGACATGGGCGACACTGTCGGCGGCGAGCTGCTCGCGCGCAGCCTCGACGGCAACCTCGCGTTCGCGGTCAGCCGCCGCGTGCTCACGAACGGAAGTATCTACATCGACATGGCGCATCTGTCGACGGGTCAGCAACTCTTGCTCGCAGCCGACGACGCGCCGATCGAGATCGTCACCGCGGAGACGTTCATCCCGAGCATCGAGCGAACGTTTTCCGAGCACTCCAAGGTCGATCCCGAAGAACTCGAAGCGCAGTGGTTGATGCTCGCTCGCAACGGCGGCAATCGTTTGCTCGCCGCGCACGATTCGTTACATCGAAGACCGGCGCACAGAAGAACGCCGGTACACGGGTGCGATCGAGACACACCCGTCGCCGGTCGGTGTGGTCTGGGGCGCCGACGACCCGATCGCGATCCTCGCCGATGACCGACGAGTTCGTAAAGGCGCGCCCCGGCACGCCCGTCACCGTTCTCGACAACGTCGGCCACTACCCGATGATCGAGTCACCGCGCCGCTTCGCCGACGCGGTAATCGCAACACCTCGCCGAATAGTCCGATGCGTCGCTGATGCCGCGTGAAGCGGGCTCAGCGACGCATCGGGACTACGCGTTGAGGGCGTCGAGGCGGTCGACGGCTTCGACGTACTCCTCGACGAGTCGCTGGATGACGTCGCGCGACGGGCCGCACGTGGTCCATCATGCCGACGACCTGCCCGACGGGCATGCCGGTGAGCTCACGGTTGTTGGCGCACGGCCGACACGTGCCATCACGTCGGCGACGAGCATGTACTGCAGCGGCATCGGGAGATAGCCCGGGCAGTCGGGCCGGTCCCAGGCGTCGGTCCACTCGGTGCGCAGCTGGCGGGCGGGCTTGCCCGACAACGCACGCGAACGAACGGTCTGCGTGGAGTCGGCCGCGAGCAGCTTCTCGATCACCAGCGGCGTCATGTCGCTCTCGGCGACGGTCAGCCAGATCGAACCCGTCCACACGCCCTGCGCGCCCATCGCGAGCGCGGCCGCGATCTGCGAACCGTGCGCGATGCCGCCCGCGGCGAGCACCGGCGTCGGGCGCGATCGCTTCGATCACCTGCGGCCACAACACGACCGAGCTGATCTCGCCGGTGTGCCCGCCGGCCTCGGTGCCCTGCGCGACGACGATGTCGACACCGATGTCGACGTGCTTCTGCGCGTGGCGCGGGCTGCTCGCGAGCGCGGCGACCTTGATCCCGCGCTCGTGCGCGGCGTCGACGATGTCCTTCGGCGGCGGACCCGAGCGCGTTCACGAGCAACGACGGGCGAGTGCTGGAACGCGATGTCGATCTGCGGGCGGGCGGTCGCGTCGGTCCAGCCGAGCAGGTGATGCGCCGCCGTCGCGATCGGCGGGCAGCGGCGGCACGTTGTGCTCGGCCAGCACCTTCTCGACCCAGTCGCGGTGCTCCTGGGTGATCATCTCCTCGAGCTGGCCTTCGAGCTCGTCGGCGTTCACACCTTCGGGCAGCTGCACCTTGGCCGGCATCACGAGGTCGACGCCGTACGGCTTGCCGTCGACGTGCTCGTCGATCCACTTCAGCTCGATCTCGAGCTCCTCGGGCGTGAAGTAGAGCGCGCCGAGCACGCCCATGCCGCCGGCCCGGCTGACGGCGGCGACGACGTCGCGGCAGTGGCTGAACGCGAAGATCGGAAATTCGAGGCCCAGGTCCCGGGCGAGCTGAGTGCGCATGACGCCGATGGTAGGAAGCCGCTTCGTCACACCTGCAACACGTTCTAGGTTCGCGCTACGGTCCGCCGGGGATGCGGGCCATGACCGGGAACCCGCGCCGCCGAGACCGCTGCCCGCAAGGAGCGGCTCATCGCGGCCGCGATCGCACTGGCGGCTGAAGGCGGTTACGACGCGGTGCAGATGCGCGACGTCGCCGCCCGTGCCGAGGTCGCGCTCGGAACGCTGTACCGGCACTACGCGTCGAAGGACCAGCTGCTGCTCGCGGCGATGGCGCACCAGGCCGCGACGCTGCGCGAGCGGCTCGTGCAACGACCGCCGACGCGGCGACACGCCCGGCGGCGCGTGTCGCCGACGTGTTGCGAGCGGGCGTCGCGCGCGCTCGAACGCGCACCGCACGTGACGAAGGCGATGCTCGCGCGCGATGTCGTCGTCGAGCCCGACGCCATTCCCGTGAAGCACGAGATCGACTCGACGTTGCGCGCGATCATCGCCGACGTCGTCGACGGCGACGGCGCACTGCGAACAGCTCGCCAACCTCGACGACATCGTCCGCGTCCTCGGCTCGGTGTGGTTCGCGGAGCTCACGTACTGGAGCAACGGCTTGAACACACCGGCCGTCGATGGGCGACAACCTCGCGTGCGCCGCCGCGTTGTTGTTGCCGACCTAACGGCATGACGATGCGCCGCCTCTTGCTCTGGGACATCGACGGCACGTTGATTCGCGGCGACGGTGTCGGC
This sequence comes from uncultured Actinomycetes bacterium, assembly GCA_963841195.1. Classification (GTDB taxonomy): domain Bacteria; phylum Actinomycetota; class Acidimicrobiia; order IMCC26256; family PALSA-610; genus CAWJBX01. Next base: position 206,880 of record CAWJBX010000018.1, read on the forward strand.
ACCACCGCGATGTACCAAGCCGCCGCGACCGTCTGCGGCAAGTCGCCCGCCGCGCAGGACGTCTCAATGGGCGGCAAGACCGACCCCCAAATCCTCACCGAGATCTTCGTGGCGTCGGAGATCGCCCACGCCGACATTCCGGCGCTGCTTCCGGACACGATCGCCGAGTACGAACGGCTCTACGCGGCCGCGGAAGCCGACCTGCGAGCGCGCGGTTACGTCATCGACGGAGCCGTCGACGCGCTGCATGCGTTGAGCGCGTTCCCCGATGTGCGCCAGACACTGTTGACCGGAAACCTCGTCGCCAACGCGATGCTCAAGCTCGACGCGTTCGACCTCAGCGGTTTCTTCGACGTCGAGGTCGGCGCGTACGGCACCGATCACGCTGACCGGCGCGAACTCGTTCCCATTGCGCTCGAACGCGTCGAGCGCCTGCGCGGCGAACGGTACGCGCCGCACGAAGTGTGGGTGATCGGCGATACGCCCAACGACTACACGTGCGCGGCTGCGGCGGGCGTGCGCTGCGCGCTCGTCGCGACCGGCAAGACCGAATATGCGGAACTGTCAACGCTCGGCGCCGACGCGACCTTCGCCGACTTGTGCGATCTCGCGCCGTTCGTCGAACTCGTTACGACCTGAGCCGGGCGCGCACGTCGGCGACGATGTCGACATTGGCGGGATTCGACGAATCGACGGGACCGACGATCGTCATCGCGGCGCCCCGTTCGACGTACTCCTGCAAACGGTCGGCGAGACCGGCGGCACCTTCTTCGCCGGGTCGCGCGAGCCCGCCCCACGTGATCGTCGCCGTGGGATGCACTTCGCGGATCGAGCGCGACTTCCGACGAGAACGCGTCGGGTTCCAAGCCCCAGCCGTTCCAGCCGTCGGCAATCGTCACGACTTCACGCACCTGGGCCGTCTTGCCCCCGACCCACACCGGAAAGCCTTGTTCGCGCGACCGCGCGCACGGCGTCGTGCAACGCGCCGACCCGATCGGCCATCGTGCCGAAGTCGAGGCCGAACGCCTCGTTCTCGGGCCTGCTCTCGCTGTCGCCGGAGCCGATGCCCGCGATGAGCCGGCCGCCACTGACCCGCTGCACGGTCGCGAAGGAGTTCGCCAGCGTCGCCGCCGGCCGCAACGTCGCGCGCGCAACCAACGTGCCGATTGCGATGCGCTGCGTTTCGGCCGCGATCGCGCCGAGCAACGTGAACGGCTCGATCGCGGGCCGCCGGTTCGGCGGTGTGCCCCGCCACAGATGGTCGTACACGAACACGGCATCGAGCCCGGCGTCTTCGGCGAGACGCGCGATGTGTATCGGGATCTCGGGATCGTCGACGAACGACGGCAGCGTCAACCCGACCGCGGGCACGTCGCTCATGCCGGCAACAACTGACGGGCGAGCACCGCGGCGCCGACGGCGCCCGCGCGCTCACCGAGATGCGCGGGCACGATCGCAATCGGCGGCCGGAACTCGGAACCCTCGACGTGACGCCGGAACGCGTCTTGCAAGGGACCGAAAAGCAAGTTGCCGAGTTCGACGAGCCCGCCCGCGATCACGATCACTTCGGGGTCGAGAATGTTCGCGAGCCCGGCGAGACCGATCGCGACGTTGTCGGCGTATTGCGCGAGCAGCAGCAGCGCGTCGCCGTCGCCCTGGGCAGCCGCGCGACCGACGTCGATACCGGTGACCTCATGCTCTCCCCCGGCGGCGTCCTTGATCGCACCGCCGCCGCCTTGCGCGATCAACTCGCGCGCCATCCGGCCCAGCGCAGTTCCCGACGCGATCGCTTCCCAGTGCCCGCGTTCGCCGCACGCACACATCGGACCGTGAGCGTCGACCGTGACGTGGCCGAACTCGCCGCCGAAGTTGTGCGCGCCGCGGTACATGCGGCCGCCGAGCCACATACCTCCACCGATTCCGGTACCGAGCGTGACGAGCAACGCGTGCTGCGTTGCCGCGCGGCGCCGTACGTGACTTCCCCGATCGTGGCCACGCTCGCGTCGTTGTCGACGATCACCGGGTGGCCGGTCGCCCGCGCCAGCAGGTCGCGGAGCGGCGCATCGCGCACGTTCGGCAAGTTGGGCGAGTACTGCACCCAACCCTTGGTGTCGACGAGACCGGCGACACCGACGCCAACCGGCTCGTTTTCGGTGCGCAACGCGGCGACGATCGACGCGCCGGTGGCAACGAGCGCGTCGGCACCGGTGTGCGGCGACGCTTGCCGTTCTTCGCGCACGATCGTGCCGTCGGCGGCAAGCAGCACGCCGAGCACCTTGGTACCGCCGATGTCGAGCCCGATTGTTTGCGACATGTCGAACGCGTTACTGCGTGTCGTTGTCGACGTCGATATCGATCCGCTGCAAGTGCGGTCCGCGTTCCGATTCCTGCGCGTCGGCCGTGCAGCTGTTCGACCGACGAATTCGTCGGCGGCGTCGACGAGCTTGCGCATCACGGTCAGGAACTCGTGCGCCGCGCTCCACAAATGGTCGACGGCCTCACCACCGGCCGGCGTGTCGGCGTCATCAGCGTTCATCACGAAAACTCCACCACCAGTCGGTCGTCGACGAATCGGGCCCCCGCGACCTGGCGCCGCAACAGGCTGTCGGGCAACATCACCGCTCGACGGTACTGCCCGACCGTCACCACAAGCTCGAATTCTGTGCGCCCGAGTTGCACCTCGTCGGTCGTCACGAACGGGAGGTGCATCGAGAGGCGCATGCCATTCGCGTCGGCTTCGACACGCATCGGTTCTGCGAACGAAAGCCGCGCCGCCGGTTCGTCGTCGCCGTAACAGGCCTTGGCGAACATCGAAAGCCCCGCGGTCCCGATGATCTCTTCGTTCGCGAGCTCGGCCGTGTAGATCGGCAACGGCGCGAACGCTTCCGCGATCGACTCGAGGTGCGCCGACTGTGTCGCGCGCCACTGCGACACCCACGGGTGTTCGACGTCGGCCGGAAGGATCCTGTTCGCGATCACTGCGTCGACGTGATACCCGAACATCGAAAGGTAGGTGTACGTGCGGCGCGCTTCGGCGACGACCAAGCGCTCCGCGTTCACGACCAGGCGCGCGCTCGCGATGTCGCCGTCGGTCAGGAGCTCGCGCACGCCTTCCAGCCGGTCGTAGAAGCGCCGCACGGCGTTGAAGACGTTGTCGCCGGCAACCGGGACGTTCGAGATGCGGGCGACAATCGGCCGGGCCAACTTGGTAACGCGTCGCTGCGTCTCGAACATGCGCTCCATGTACCAGCCGAGCACGTCCGGCAACGACAAGAGACGAATGGTTTCGGCCGTGGGCGCGCAGTCGACGACGACGACGTCGTAATCGCCGCTCGTCGCAAACGACTTGATGTCGGCGAGCGCGAAGACCTCGTCGAGCCCCGGAACCACGGCGAGTTCCTCGGCTTCGACGCCGTCGGCCCCCGCCCAGTCGAGAAGATCGACGACGTACTCGCGCACGTCGTTCCATGCCTCTTCGAAGCGAAGGCGTGCGTTCAGTTGCTGGCCCCAGAGCCGGTCGGTGATGGGCGTCGGTTGGTCGCCCAGCGCCGAGTCGAATGCGTCCGCGAGCGAGTGGGCGGGATCGGTCGAGCAGACGATCGTGCGCAGCCCGGCCTCGGCGCAGCGGACGGCGGTTGCCGCCGCGACGGTCGTCTTGCCGACGCCGCCTTTGCCAGTGAACAAGAGGATGCGCATCGGGCCGCGAGGCTAGCTGTGAGGCCCAAACTGGCAACCGGCGATTGGCCCCAGACGCGGGGCGTTGCCCGGCTCGATCGGGGGGGATTGACCGATGCCGGGCTCGCCACTCACAACGGAAACGCCGGCAACACCCACACTGCCGGCGTATCCTCCGCCCGGTCTAGACCTCCGTCGAATCCCCCGCCCGAGGGTTCGCCGGGGCGCCCTCCAGGACCGGTCGGCGTCCGCTGATGAGTATTCAAACCAAGATTTGCTTGGAAAACATCGGACGGTCGGCCCTTTCGCGCGCACCGTGAAGAACGGAACGCGTACGTCCCGCGGGAGACCGTGCCCTCTGTCTGCAGACAGAGCGCGTATTGGCCACATGGCCAATACGCGCCGGCGATGTTCACGAGTCGGCTTCGGCGCTTCCGCTCCCCGGCGTCCGGTGAGCGTTTTCGTCAGAGCGGGTCGCGGCGCTGGGCCTCCCTAAGCGACGGCCTCGACCTGCTTCTTCAGCTCTTTCAGGGCGCTGCCCATGATCAGCCCGGCCGCGCGCCGCTTCAGCAAGCCCGGCAGCGGCACCGCGAGGTCGACCGCAAGGTCGTAGTGCACGCGGGTCGAGGCGTCCTCGGCCTCGAAGCGGTACGACCCGTCGAGCTTCCGCAGCATGTCGCCCTCGACGAACGTCCACGAGAACGAGTTCGGCGCATCGCTGTAGTCGTATTCGAGGACGTAGCGGACGCTCTTGCCCAGCGCCGCGGCTCGGTATTCAACCCGCTTGCCCCGCCCCTCGTCATCGCGCTCGAGAATCTTCGCCTCTTTCACGTCGCGCACCCACTCCGGATACGACTCGAAATCGATGGCGACGTCCCAACAGCGGTCGGCGGGCGCGTCGACGCGGATGCGTTCGCTGGCGGTTTCGGTCACGCCCGCCCTCCCCGCGTTGCCCGCACCGGCTTGGCGGCCGCCCGTTGCGGGAAGACGCCGTGGCGCGCGCCCCACAGCGCCGAGAGCCCGAACGTCAGCATCGGCACGAGCACGCCGAAGGGATTGGCCCACACGGTGCCGAGTCCGAGCACGATCGAAACCGCCATGGCGCGGAAGAACTGCACGCGCACGTCGCGCGGCGCCGACCCGGTGAGGAACACCCACGACGACACGACGATGTCGTCGCCGCGCGAAGAACGCACGATTGCGAGCCCGAATGCGTAAATCCAGATCGGCAACGACGCCAAGAACAGCGTGAGACTGACGATGGTGACGGTCGACCAGAGCACGTGCAGGCCCAGCGCGTTCGGAACGGCGACGAGCGCGAACAGCCCGAGCGTTGCCCACGCGGCGATCACAATCCGGCGGCCGGCCACGCTCGCAATCTACCGGGACAGCATCGGAAGGGCCGAGAAGTCGCCCCGGGCAACGGGCAGGAGCTGTTCGGCGAGACGGTCGTAGGTGAGTTCCCGCACGACCCGCGCCCGCGCCGCCGCGCCCATGCGGCGGCGCAGGTCCCGGTCGCGCACGAGACGATCAAGGGCGGCCCGCACCGCCGCGACGTCACGCGGTTCGACGACGAAACCGGTCTCGCCGTCGACGACGGCTTCATGCGAACCGCCGCTGCGCCCGGCGACGGCGGGAACACCACACGCGGCCGCCTCGACGAACACGATGCCGAAGCCTTCGACCTCGAGCCCGAGCCACCGCTCGCGGCACGACATCGCGAACACGTCGGCGCAGGCATAGAGCGCGGGAAGATCGTCGTCACTCACGCGCCCAAGGAACGACACGTTGCCGTTCGCGTTGGTCGCGCGTTTCTCCAGCCGGGCCCGGTCGCGTCCACCGCCGGCAATCGCGAACTGCACGCGGTCGCCCATTCCGGAAACCGCGTCGATCACGACGTCGAAACCTTTGCGCGGCACGAGCCGGGACACGCCGAGCACGAGCGGCACGTCGGGATCGAGACCGAAGCGCTTGCGGGTGAGCGCACGCGCGTCGTCGTCGGCTTCCGGGTGGAAGCGCTCGACGTCGACACCGGGCGGAATCACGACGCCGCGCAAACTACGACCCGCGAGGCGTTCTGATTGCGCGGCGGGATATCCCCCGGCGGCGACAACCGCAGCCGCGCCCCGCAGCACGCGTCGCCCGAGCGTGCGCGGTTCCCGGCAGGTGCGCGGGCACGGTGATTTCAGCGCCGTGCGCGACGATCACGTACGGCGAGGCCGTCAGCCAGGGTCCGACCAATCCGAGCGGCAACATCGGATCCAAGAAGACGACGTCGGCGTCGACTTCGCGCGCGAGCGCGTCGATGTCACGGGCGAGGGCGCGGCTCGGCAGCAACACCTTTTGTCGCGTGCGCTCCACGCGGAACGATTGCTCCGCGTCCCACGCGCGGGCGCCGTCGTACGGCGTCGTGAGCACGGTCGTTTCCGCCGCCGGCAACCGACGCCACAACTCGTAGAGCATCGACTGGATCCCACCGATCTTCGGCGGAAAGTCGTTGGTGACGAGCAACGACGGCATGGCGTTACGCGTTGGCGTGCGCCAGCGCGTCTTCCCACGACGCCCGTTCCGCGATCAGCTTGCGGTATTGCATGACGAAGCGCGCTCGATTGAAGCCGAGCGCGCCGGTGAGCCGCCCGTTGCGTCCGAACAGCGCGACGAACTGGCGCTCGGCCAACGAGCCGTGCGCAACGAACACGTCGGCATCGGCACTGACCACGCCGACCGTTTGGATCTTGCGGTCGTATTGGTCGGACCATACGAACGGCACCGGCGCGAACGGCGTCTCGTCGCCGAGCAACCGGCGCGCCACGTGCACGCCCTGTTCGGTCGCGTTCGTCCAGTGTTCGAGACGCATCGAAGCGCCGTCGAACAGCGCGTTCGGCCAACGCGCGACGTCACCCGCGGCGACGATGCCGGGCGCGGCCAAACACGTCGCGTCGCACACCACACCGTTGTCGACCGTCAGGCCCGAGCCCGCGAGCCAGTCGGTGACGGGCACGACACCGACACCCACCACAACCACGTCGGCGTCGACGACGCTGCCGTCGCCGATGCGCACGCCGCGCACTGATCCCTCGCCGTCGTCGACAAAACCTTCGACGGCAACATTGGTGCGCAGGTCGACACCATGATCACGATGCACGGCTGCGATGACTTCGCCGAGCTCGGGGCCGAGGCCGCGCACCATCGGATGCGGCAGTGCTTCGAGCACCGTCACATCGAGTCCGTGCGTGCGGCACGTCGCCGCGACTTCCGCGCCGATGAAGCCGGCGCCGATCACGACGACCTTCGGGCGCGAACCGAACGTTTCGCGCAGCGCGATCGCATCGTCGACCGTGCGCAACGTGAACACGCCCGCGATCGCGGGTTGGTTCGGCAGCCGGCGCGGCGTCGCCCCCGTCGCGATGACCATGCCGTCGAACTCGACGCGTTCACCGTCGTGCAACACGACTTCACGCGCACCGACGTCGAGCGCGGTCGCGCGGGCGCCGCGGCGCCAGTCCAACTCCAGATCGTCGACCCCCTGCTTGCGGAGCGCGATCTCGTCGGGTTCGGCGTCGCCGCGTAACAACTCCTTCGAGAGCGGCGGCCGGTCGTAGGGCAGGTGGTCTTCCTCGCCGATCGCGACAATGCGGCCGTCGAAGCCTTCGCGCCGCAAGGTCTCGGCGGCGCGCAAGCCCGCGAGCGACATACCGACGATCGCAACGGTTCGGAGGGCCACGGACCGGACGCTAGCGAACTGGCCGGAAACCTGACGCGGCCGTCATACTGGCGCGCCCCCTCGATTTGGAGCTCGTACGTATGCCATCCAGCCTCCCGACCGACGTCTCCGGCCGCCCGCTTCAACTGCGCGACGTCGACATCGACGCGTTCTTGCACCCGAAATCGATCGCGATCATCGGCGCATCGGAACAGTCGGCGAAACCGAACACCGCGATGACGCGCAAGTTCGACCAGTGGTCGCGTAAGAACGGCGCCGCCTTCTACCCGGTGCATCCCGAGTACGAGACGGTGCTCGGCCACCAGTGTTACAAGTCGATCTTCGACGTGCCGGGCGATCTCGACCTCGCGATCATTCTCACGGGCCGGGCCGAAGCCACGTTCGAGGAAGTCCTCCAACGCAAAGCGAAGTTCGCCGTGATCTTCGCGGCCGGGTTCTCCGAAACGGGACCCGAAGGACGCGCCCGCGAAGCGCACCTCGCCGAGTTGGTGCACAACGGCGACGTCCATCTCCTTGGACCGAACACGAACCTCAACGCGTTCGAAGACTTCCGCGACGACCTCGAAGGTCCCGCGATCGCGTTGATCACGCAGTCGGGCCACCAGGGCCGGCCCGTGTTCCAAGGCCAAGAGATCGGTATTCGCCTCACGCACTGGGCGCCGACCGGCAACGAAGTCGATCTCGAGTTCGCCGACTTCGCGCGCTACTTCGCCGATCAGCCCGAGGTCGGCGTCATCGCGTGTTACATCGAAGGCTTCAAGGACGGCCGCACACTCATGCTCGCGGCCGACCATTGCGCGCAACTACGCAAGCCGATGGTGATGGTAAAGGTCGGCAAGACCGCGGCGGGCCAGTCGATGGCGCAGTCGCACACCGGCCACATGACCGGATCCGATCTCGTGACTTCCGCGGTGTTCGAGCAGTTCGGCGTCACGCGCGTCGACGGTCTCGACGAGTTGCTCGACGTCGCCGCTTCGTTCGCGCGCACACAGCCCGACACGATCCCAGCGTGGGCGAAGGCAAAGCGCGCACCGGGCGTGTGCGTGTACGCGATCTCCGGTGGCACTGGTGCACACATGGCCGACGTGCTCGCCGACGCCGGATTGGCGTTGCCCGACCTCACCAAAGAGACGCAAGCGAAGCTGCACGACGGGTTGATCCCGACGTACTTGCGTGTGTCGAACCCGGTCGACTGCGGCGGCCCGCCCGTTGCCGACCGCCGCGGCCGCGAGATCCTCGACGCAATCTTGGCCGACAAGAACGTCGACATCTTGGTGATCCCGATCACGGGCGCGGTCGAGATTTTCTCGAAGCCGTTCACGCGCGACATCGTCGAGGTCGCGAAGACGACGACGAAGCCGATCTACGTGATCTGGGGCGCGCCCTCCGGCACCGACGACACGTACTACAAGTACTTGCTCGACGGCGGCCTCCCGGTGTTCCGCACGTTCAACAACTGCGTGAAGGCCGTGAAGGCGTACGCCGACTACTGGACGTTCGTCGCGCGGTACCGCTCGCCGTTCAAGGACGCGCCGACCGAGCCGCTCCCCGCGGCCAAGCGAGCACGGAAACTGCTCGCCGATCTCGCGCCCGGCGAAGCGCTCTCCGAGTGGCACTCGAAGCAGCTGTTGAAGATGTACGGCATCAAGTCGAGCAAGGACGTGCTGTGCGAATCGGCAGCCGCCGCGGTACGCGCCGCGAAGGACATCGGCTTTCCCGTGGTCATGAAGATCTCGTCGCCCGACCTCTTGCACAAGAGCGATGCCGGTCTCGTCGAGGTGGGCGTAGAAACCGCGGCCGAAGTGCGCGCGACCTACGACACGCTGTTGCGGAAGGCGAAGCGCGCCGATCGCACCGCGCGCGTCGAAGGCGTGCTTGTGAGCGAAATGGTCGAAGGCGGCGTCGAGATGCTGCTCGGCGTGTCGACCGACGAACTCTTCGGTCCGGTGCTGGCGTTCGGCCTCGGGGGGATTCTCACCGAAGTCTTCGGCGACTTCGTCGCGCGAGTGCCTCCGTTCTCCGAGGACGAAACCCGGCGCGCCCTCGAAGAGTTGAAGGGCATGGCGCTGCTGCGCGGGGCGCGGGGCGCGAAGCCCGCCGATGTCGACGCGCTCGTCGACACAATCATGAAGGTGCAACGGCTGGCGATGGATCTTGCCGCCGATGTGCGTGAACTCGACATCAACCCGTTGATCGTGAAGCCGCGCGGCGTGGTCGCGCTCGATGCCTTGGTGGTGAAAGCCTGAGTGAACGTCGCGAGGCCGGTGTCGAGCCGAACGAAGGGCAAACTCATCGGGTTCGCCGAGCCCGATGCCGAGCAGTGAACGGGGCCCGAGCGGCCCACGCCGAAGGCGTTAGAGCGGAGGAAATGTGAGTGAAGAAGTCGAAGGGCTGCAACAACGCGTTGAGAACAACGTGCTGTGGTTGACGATCGACCGGGCCGACAAGGGCAATGCCATGCCCTACTTCGTGCGCGACGGGTTGATCCAAGCGTTCCGCGACGCGAACATCGATCTCGGCATCCGCGCGGTCGTCCTCACGGCGACCGGCGAGCGGCATTTCTGCACCGGCGCCGACTTGTCGGTGCCGCAGCCGGTCCGAGGGCCCGCCAAGCCGGAAGGCGCGCCCGACCGTGTCGTCGGTAGCGCAATCACGATGATGCGCGGCGGCATGCAGCAGTTGATGCAAGCAATCCAAGACTGCGAGAAGCCCGTCATCGTGGCGCTGAACGGAACGGCCGCCGGCGGCGGCGCCATGTTGGTGCTCGCCTCCGACCTCGTGATCGCGGCCGACAACGCCAAGATCATTCAAGTCTTCGTACGGCGCGGCCTCATTCCCGACGCGGGCGTTGCGTACTTGTTGCCGCGCGTCGTCGGCATGCACAAGGCGAAGGAACTCGTCTTCTTCGGCGACGACTTGTCGGCGGCCGATGCCGAACGCCTCGGCATCGTCAACAAGGTCGTGCCCGCGGCCGAACTGCAAGCGGCGGCGAAGGAATGGGCGGAGCGGTTGGCGTCGGGCCCGACGAAAGCGCTCGGCTGGTCGAAGAAGTTGCTGCACGACGCGACGGAAATGTCGCGCCACGAACTGCTCGAAGAAGAAGCGATGATGGTGGAGCTCAACAGCTCGACGGTCGACAGTGGCGAAGGCGTCGCGTCGTTCCGTGAGCGGCGGCAGCCGGAATGGAAGGGCTGGTGAGCGTGCGGACGCAGCGAAGCCACGGACGGCGCAGCGAGGGAGCCATCTGGTGGTGAGCGCGACTCCCATCAAGGACCGCACCGCGGTCGTCGGGATCGGCCAGACCACGTTCGGCAAGGGACTCCCCGACACCGAATTGTCGCTCGCGTGCCAAGCCGTTTCGCTTGCCCTCGACGACGCGGGTATCGACCCGTCGGAAGTCGACGGCATGGGCTCCTACACGATGGAACCGAACCGCGAGGTCGACGTCGCCCGCAATGTCGGTCTCGGCGACATCACGTGGTTCTCGCAAGTCGGATTCGGTGGCGGTGCCGGTTGCGGTGTTGTCGGCCAGGCCGCGATGGCGGTTGCGACCGGCCAGTGCACGACCGCGGTGGTGTGGCGCGCGCGGAAGCGGGCCGATCCCACCAGCCGGCCGTGGTCGCAGACGCAAGCCCGTATCGCTGACGCCGGGCAGTGGACGCGGCCGTTCGGCATCCTGCGTCCCGTCGACGAGATCGCAATGTTGACGCGTCGTTACATGCACGAATACGGCGGCACGCGTGATCATCTCGCGAACGTCGCGATCGCGTTCCGCAAGCACGCGGCGCGTAACCCCGCGTCGACGATGGGCCACAAGCCGTTGACCCGCGACGACTACATGAACGCGCGCTGGATCTCCGAGCCGTTGTGCTTGTTCGACAACTGTTTGGAGACCGACGGTGCCCTCGCGGCTGTCATCACCTCGGTCGAGCGGGCGCGCGATCTGAAACACCCACCTGCGCTGATCCATGCATTCGCGCAAGGCATTCCGCAGCAGCACCAAACGATGACGAACTACTTCACCGACGACCCGCTCCGCGGCCCGGCGTGGACCACCGCGAGCTTGTTGTGGGAGAAGGCCGACGTGAAGCCGGCCGACGTGAAGGTCGCCCAGTTGTACGACGCGTTCAGTCCGCTGATCCCGTTGTCGCTCGAGGGTTACGGGTTTTGCGAGCGCGGTGAGGGTGGTCCGTTCACCGACGATGGCGCGCTCGAATGGCCCAACGGCCGGCTGCCGGTCAACACGAGCGGCGGCGGTATGAGCGAGGCGTACGTGCACGGCTTCAACCTGGTGCTCGAAGGCGTGCGCCAGATTCGCGGCACGTCGACGTCGCAAGTCGAGGGCGCCGACGTGTCGTTGGTGACGTCGGGCGAAGGCGTACCGACGTCGGCCGTCATCTTCACACCGGATCGGGGTGCGTGATGGAGAACAGAACACCGACGTTGCGTCCCAAAGACGTCTGCGAGACGTCTTTGGGACGCAACGTTTCGGGCGAGGGCGAGGGCGAGGGCGGGGGCGAGGGCTGATGGAGTCAGGCTGGGTGCTTCCCGACTTGCGCGAACCGACCACGGGGCCGTTTTGGGAAGGCTGTGCGCGCGGCGTGCTGCTCGTGCAGGCGTGTGGTTCGTGCGGCAAGTGGCGCATGCCGCCGCGGCCGATGTGCCCCTCTTGCCGGTCGGTCGACGTGACGTGGGTTGAAACGTCGGGCCGGGGGAAGATCTGGTCGTTCATCATCCCCCACCCGCCCTTGCTGCCCGCGTACTCCGAGGTCGCGCCGTACAACGCGATGATCGTCGAACTCGAAGAAGATCCGAGCGTGCGCTTCGCCGGCAATCTCGTGGCGAGCGCCGACGGTCAGATCAACGAGATCGATCCGCACTCGCTGCAGATCGGTGAGCCGGTGCGCGTCGTCTTCCATCAGATCGACGACGTCACGATGCCGAGGTGGGTCCGCGCCTAACGTTCGGCGCGTGTCGCTGCGGGACGCGTGGGACAACCAGGCCGACAACTGGATCGCGTGGACGCGCACACCTGGTCACGATTCCTTCGAGCATTTCCACGGCGAGGCGTTCTTCTCGCTGTTGCCCGCGCCCGGTCGATGCACGCTCGACATCGGTGCGGGTGAAGGCCGCGTGGGGCGAGCGCTGCGCGAGCGGGGCCATTCGGTGTTGAGCCTCGAAGGCTCGCCCCGTATGGCGAACGCCAACGGCGATCTCGCGCCGGGGACTGTCGTCGTGGGTGACGCCGCGCATCTGCCGTTCGCGACCGCGTGCGCCGATCTCGCGATTGCGTTCATGGTGTTCCACGACGTCGACGACCTCGATGGCGCGGTGCACGAAGCGGCCCGCGTCATCGAACCGGGAGGCTGCTTCGCGTTGGCGATCGTGCACCCGATCAACTCGGCCGGCGTGTTCGCACCCGGACCGGACGAAAGCGAACGCCCATTCGTGATCGACGGTTCGTATCTGTCGCCGCGCCGTTACGCCGACGACGTCGTGTCCGAGAATCTGCCGATGCGCTTCGAGAGCATGCACCGCCCGTTCGAGATGTACGCCCGCGCGTTCGAAGACGCGGGTTTCGTCCTCGAAGCGCTGCGTGAAGTCGGCGTACCCGATCCGAGCGACAAGTGGTACCGCGTCCCGTTGTTTCTCGACATGAGGCTGCGCCGCGTATGACCGACGTGCAATTGCACCCCTGGAACTCAGAATTCTCGTGGTCGACGCCGCGCGGTCCGTTCCGGCGTGTCACCGACGAGCAAGCCGCACACTTTGACGAATACGGCTTCGTCGTGCTCGACGATCTCGTCGACGCGGCTGCCGTCCGCGAGATCACCGCTGAGCTCGATCACTTCGAGGCCGGCGTCGAAGACTTTCTTCGGACGCAAGCAGACCAACGCTTCACGATCGCCGAAGCGGGCGCGATCACGTTCACCACGCATCTCGTCGCCCAGTCGGAAATCGCACGCCGGTTCGCGACCGCGCCCGTGTTCCTCGACATCTGCGCCGATCTGCTCGGGCCCGACGTCGACATGTACTGGGACCAGGCCGTGTACAAGAAGCCGGAGAAACCGCGTCGGTTCCCGTGGCATCAAGACAACGGCTACACGTTCATCGAGCCGCAGCAGTACTTGACGATCTGGGTTGCGCTCACCGACGCGACCGAGGCGAACGGTTGCCCATGGGTTGCGCCCGGCGTGCACAAACTCGGGACGCTCGCGCATCGCTACGTCGATCCGCTCGGCTACGAGTGCTTCGATCACGCACCGTCGGAGATCGCGGCACCGGTGCGCGCCGGTGGGCGCCGTCGTGTTTTCGTCGCTGACGCCGCATCTGACCGGGACCGAACACGACCGACGCGACGCGCAAGGCATACATCCTGCAGTACTCGCACGCGGGCTCGATGATCCTGCAAGGCGATCCTGCGAAGGGACCGCCGCGCGGTCGCGTGCCAGCGAACAATCCGGCGCGCCAGTTCCCCGTGCTGCGCGCCGGGAAGCCCGCGAGGTGAGTTCTACGGCCGGGGCGTCGTCGGCCTAGGTTCCGGCAGCGGTCGGTCGCGCTTCTCCGGCACCATCGGACTCGGACGTGGCGTCGACGGCTTTGGGGGTTGCTGCGGCGGCGAAGGTTGCTCCGGCTGCAACCCGCGACGCCGCTCGGCTCGGATCACGTCAGTACGTTCCATAGGGCAACTCCCAGTGCGAGCACGCCTACGAGGAAAGCTATCGCCGCCCCGCCGAACCACGATTGAAGATTCTCCAACACGTCCTGATCGCGGTTGCGGGCAACCCGCACGACATCGTCACGGAACTCTCGCGGATACGGCTTGGGCATGTGAACATCCTTCCAGCCGGCCCCGAAAGACCAGCCACGTCAGATGTCACCTCACCGTGCAGCAGTCCCTTTCGAATCGGCCGAAGTCGCCGATGGCGGTCGAGCCAAAGACGTGTTTGCCGTCGAAGGCGGCGGTTCCGATGAAGCCGCCGAAAACGACGTTGGTGCCCCAGCGGGGTTTGCCGGTGGTCGGATCGAGTGAGTAGTAGGTGCCGTCTTTGCCGCCGACCCCGTGGAACGGCGCGCCGTCGCGACTTCGAACAGAAGAACAGGAACGAGTGCGTTCCGGCGTGGCGGTCCGAAAAGTGTCGCCAGCCTCCTTCGTTGACACTACTCCGCCTGTCGAAGTTGGGGCTTGGAGCGTTCACATCGACGCGGTCTGGGATTGTTCTTGCGACTCTTGTGCGCGGCCCGTACAGTCGACTCGTCAGGCGATCCGGCTGACAGTGATTCGGCGTCCCGGACCCCGGCGACCGAGCCCCACTCCGACGAGGTGGCTCGATGCGCCCTACGAAACGGGACGAAAACCGTGTCTCAAGCCGCTGATCGTTCGCGCGCATCGGTGACACCGACGGTCGCGGCCGTCGACGTTACGACTGACGGGGCGACAGAACTGTACGACCGTGTCGTCAAGCACCTGTTCAGCTCGGGATTAGACATCGCGAGCATCTTGAGCCAGCCAACCGTCAACGACGGAATCCGCGCCCGGCTGTTGTGTGTCATCGACGAACTCGACAGCGCGATCACCGAGCTTCGCGTCGCCGCGCTCACAGCCGCGTGCGACGACGCACGGGTCGGCGCGCCGAGTCTTCCCGCGCCCGCGACGACCCGTCCTCAAACAGAGACCCCCGAGAAACAACACGCACGTCGCCGATTGCGTCGCGTTATCGACGACGAAGTGTTCGCCTACACGTTGCGCGGTCACGACTTCTACCGTGTTCGCGACCACGAACTCTGGGCCCATGAAAGCGACGGCATACTCTTCTCCGCCGGTTGGGGAACCCAGCTCGCCCGCCGAGTCGGCGACGTGTTCTACGACGCAACCGGCGCGCCCCTCTACTACGAGATACACGACGCCGCGGCGGGTGCCGCTCAGCCCTGGCGCAACCAACCCTTCGGGATGCTGCCGGCCCTCAACCCAATCGCGCCTGACAACACCGGCATGGTCGAATGATCCACTTCGACGCCGCCCGGCGCCGCGCACCGACGGACAAAGCAACCGACCATCAACGTCGCGTAAATCAGAAGATCGAGGCGACCGACAGGGACCCCCCGGCCTGCCGTCGCCTCAAATGGCCGTACACGGACGCGTGTACCTGTCGCGACATCGCGTGTCGCGTACGGCCCGTCATGGCAACAACGTTCACGGAGCAACGCAAGACCAGCGAAAAAGGAACGCGATGGCCCCGATCGCTGAGAAGGGTGATCACCGTCGTCGCAACGCGGCCCCACCCGAACCACCCGAGGCGTACGCCTGGATGAATGCCGCGCGGTTGTCGCGGCGCACACCCCGCCGGCTTCTTCCCCACCGACAGCGTCGGCGTCGAATACGCCCGACAGATCTGTCGGGACTGCCCTGTCCGCAACGAGTGCCTCGAATACGCGCTCACGAACCACATCACCCACGGGATCTGGGGCGGCATCTCGGGACGCGCACGCGCCGGCATCCTTCGCCGGCGCCAGCGCGAGTCAACAACCCAGAACTCGCGCACAACTCGCGCTCTTGGTTGAGGAGGCCGCCGACTTTTCTGTCCATTCACCGTGCGCCGTACTGCTCGTCGTCGCGGGTCGGCCAGCCGTCGTCCGCCGCACGAGCCAGAGCCGTCTCCTCGCGCCGATCCTCGTCGTCGCCAAGTGTGGCGTCTGCTACTTCGAAACTGTCAGCATCGAAGACCGCACGATGGTGAAGTCTCTCGCCGAGGCAGCGGGCATGACACCACATCTGCTGCACGTGCGGTTGAGTTGTGCCCGAACGAGGAACTGCATCAACGACGAGCGTGACAAGACCCGGTTCGTCCTCGAAAAGTTCCTTCCCGCAAAAGCAGCACTGCACTTCCAACAAGTCACCCGCTTGTGCTGATCGTTCGCGATTGCCGACGCGACACGAGGTGGGCTCGTGGCATTCCTCTCGCCTACGCGGTCCATTTCCAGTTCTGTATTTCGGGGAGGTCTTCGCCGTGGGTGCGGATGTATTCGGTGTGGCGTGTACGTTCGTCGACCATCTGTTGACGGATGTGCGCGGCGGTGGCGCCGAGTTTGGGGACGCGGTCGATGACGTCCATGACGAGGTGGAAGCGGTCCATGTCGTTGCGGACGACCATGTCGAAGGGTGTTGTGACTGTGCCTTCTTCTTTGTATCCGCGTACGTGGAGGTTGTCGTGTCCGTTTCGTCGGTAGGTCAGGCGGTGGATCAACCAGGGGTAACCGTGGTACGCGAAGATCACGGGCTTGTCGACGGTGAAGAGGGTGTCGTAGTCGCGGTCGGAGAGTCCGTGGGGATGTTCGCTGGGCGGCTGGAGGCGCATGAGGTCGACGACGTTTACGACGCGTACGACAAGTTCGGGGAGATGCGCGTGTAGGAGCGTGACCGCAGCGAGGGTCTCGAGTGTGGGAACGTCGCCGGCGCAGGCCATGACGACGTCGGGTTCGCCTTGTTCGTCGTTGCTGGCCCAGTCCCAGATGCCGATACCGCGCGTGCAGTGGAGTTCGGCGTCATCGATCGTCAGCCAGGCGGGTGCCGCGTTTTTGCCGGCGACGATGACATTGACGAGGTTGCGGGTGCGGAGGCAGTGATCGACGGTTGAGAGCAGGGTGTTTGTATCGGGCGGGAGATATACGCGGACCACTTCGGCCCGCTTGTTGACTACCACGTCGATAAAGCCCGGGTCTTGGTGCGTGAAGCCATTGTGGTCCTGACGCCAGACGTGCGACGTCAACAAGTAATTGAGCGACGCAATGGGTTGACGCCACGGCAATGTCCGCGCGACTTTCAACCACTTCGCGTGCTGGTTGAACATCGAGTCGATGACATGCGTGAAGGCCTCGTAGCAGGAGAACACGCCGTGGCGACCGGTGAGCAGGTAGCCCTCGAGCCAGCCTTCGCACGTCGTCTCGGAAAGGATCTCCATCACTCGGCCATCAGGCGCGAGCGATTCGTCAAGCGGCAGCACGTCCGCTTCCCAGGTCTTGGCGGTCGCTTCGTATACCGCCTCGAGACGATTCGATGCGGTCTCGTCCGGTCCGAACAGCCGGAAGTTGCGCGTGTCAGCGTTGTCGCGGAACACGTCGCGCAGATACGTACCGAGCACACGTGTGGGCTCCGAGAAGGCGTCGCCCGGCGTCGAGACTTTTACGGCATAGTCGTGCACGTCGGGAAGGCGGAGATCCCGTACCAACAGGCCTCCGTTGGCGTGCGGGTTCGCGCCCATCCGGCGGTCGCCGCGTGGCAACCACTCGATGAGCTCGTGCCGCGGCGCACCGTCTTCGTCGAAGAGTTCCTCGGGTCGGTACGACCGCATCCATGTCTCGAGCATTGCGAGATGCTCGGGCCGGTTGCGTACCTCCGAGAGCGGCACTTGATGCGCGCGCCACGTGCCTTCGACCGGGACACCGTCGACCTCTTTCGGTCCGGTCCAACCCTTCGGTGTCCGGAGCACGATCATCGGCCAGCGCGGCCGGGCGCGATCGTCGCCGCTGCGAGCACGCGACTGGATCGACCGGATCTCGCCGAGCACGTGATCGATGGTTGCCGCGAGGTGTTGGTGCACGAGTGCGGGATCGTTCCCCTCGACGAGGTACGGCTTCCATCCGTATCCACTGAGAAGGCCGGCGAGCTCGGCTTCGGAGATGCGCGCGAGCACGGTCGGGTTCGCGATCTTGTAGCCGTTGAGATGGAGGATTGGCAGCACCGCACCGTCGCCGACGGGATCGAGAAACTTGTTCGAGTGCCAGCTCGTCGCCAACGGCCCGGTCTCTGCTTCGCCGTCACCGATGATGCACGCGACGATCAGGTCGGGATTGTCGAACGCCGCGCCAAACGCGTGTGTGATCGAGTAGCCGAGCTCGCCGCCTTCATGAATCGAACCCGGTGTCTCGGGCGCGACATGGCTTGGCACGCCCCCGGGAAACGAGAACTGGCGAAAGAGTCGCTGCATCCCTTCGCCGTCGCGCGTGATCGCTGGGTACGTTTCGCTGTAGCTGCCTTCGAGCCACGCGTTCGCGAGGATCGCCGGTCCGCCGTGTCCCGGACCGATCACATAGATCATGTCGAGGTCGTCGCGCGCGATCACGCGATTGAGATGAGTGTGTAGGAGGCTCAAGCCCGGGCTCGTCCCCCAATGGCCGAGCAATCGCGGCTTCACGTCTAACGGCACCAGCGGACGCTGCAGCAGCGCGTTGTCCAGCAGGTAAATCTGACCGACCGTCAGATAGTTCGCAGCACGCCAATACCCGTCGAGCCGCGTCATCTCCTCTGAAGACAACCCATCACTCACGATGCGCCGCACAACCCGAGGTCTACACCAAGACCACGACACGGCGCGCGTCGCGACCGGCGCCGGAGCCCGCCCGGGACCGAAACGGTTTCCGCCGGTAGGGTTGTGGTGATCGACAACGGCCACGCGAGGAGGGTCTTCCGATGCGCATGGTCAGTGTGGGCGATCAGCGGCTCGATTCATATCGGTCGTCAGCCGGCGACGCGGCGATCGAGGTGTTGCACGAGCTCGCGTCGAGCCTGCAGGGTGTACGTGTACTGCACCTGAGCGCGACGCCATACGGTGGGGGCGTCGCGGAGTTGTTGCGGTCGCAGGTGCCGTTACTCCGCGATTTGGGTCTTGCGGTGGATTGGAAGCTGATCGCCGGAGACGATGCGTTCTTCGCTGTCACCAAGGCGATCCACAACGGCCTGCAAGGCGCCGGCGACACGATCACCGACGCCCAGTGGGACACCTACGTCTCGAGTTCGGCGCATAGCGCGCAGCAACTCGATCACATCTACGACGTGATCGTCGTGCATGACCCGCAGCCCCTTGCGACGGCGAGGCTCGCCGGCCGCGGCCAGCGCGTTGTGGGTCTGGCGGTGCCATATCGACACCTCGGAACCGAACCCAGCGGTCTGGGAGCGGCTCTCGCCGTTCGTCGAGGAGTACGACGCCGCAGTTTTCACTCTGGGCGGGTTCGTGCCGCCCGACTTCCCGGTCGCTCGCATCGAGATCGTCCCGCCCGCGATCGATCCCGAGAGTCCGAAGAACTTCGAACTCGGTACGCATCTGGCGCGGCGCGTGCTCGGCTGGATCGGTGTCGATCTCGACCGTCCGCTCGTCACGCAGGTGAGTCGCTTTGATCCCTGGAAGGATCCGCTCGGTGTGATCGCGGCGTACCGTCTTGCGAAGGAACAGATCCGCGACCTGCAGCTCGCGCTCGTCGGCTCAATGGCTCTTGACGATCCACAGGGCTGGAGCATGTACGCGGAGGTCGAACGCGCGGTGCGCGACGACCCCGATCTGCATCTGTTCACGAACCTGACGGGTGTCGGCAACATCGAGGTGAACGCGTTTCAGCGGCTCTCAAACGTTGTCATACAGAAATCCATCCGAGAGGGCTTCGGACTCGTCGTATCGGAAACTCTTTGGAAAGGCACCCCGGTCGTGGCGGGTCGCGCCGGGGGCATTCCGTTGCAGTTACGGGACGGCGCGGGAGGCTTCCTCGTCGATTCGACCGAGGAATGCGCCGCCCGTGTCGTTGAGTTGCTTCGTAACCCTGACCAAGCCGAAGCCCTCGGCAACCGCGGACACGACCTCGTCCGCGAACGGTTCTTGCTCCCTCGCCTGCTCGCCGACGAGCTCCGACTGTATACAGCCCTGCTCGGCCGTCAAGCGCCGAGGCACGCCAGCACGAGTGAAGCCGGCATCGGCGACGAAACCCGCGACCCCGTGTGCGGAATGCGGATCGACGACCGGCGCGTCGCACTAACTGCCGTGTCAGACGGCAAGACCTACGGGTTCTGCTCCCGCAACTGCCGATACGAGTTCCTCACCGATCCCGCCCGCTTCGTACGCAGCGACACCGGCCCGATACCCGTCATACGAAACGATTGACCGAGATATGCGCACTCAGCGCATCGATGTTCGGGACAAAGCCGGCTACTACTCCCGTTATTGCATACCTGGGTGAATCGCAGCGAGAGCGTGTCGCAGCGCACGTGCACAGGACTTGCGTCAATCGTTGCTCTGCGTCGGTAGTCCTTAAAGGTGAGATCGCCGCGGACGTGGGTGCGTGACCGGCGAGTTTCGGTCCATAGGTTGGTTCCTTGATCGACCGCAGAGTTGGGTACAGCGGCACGGCGATAAGGTGGACTGTGACGCGAATCTTGTACGCGCGGCTTGAGGAGCTTTCTCGGGCCGCTTGCTTGGAACTGCTCGCGACGCGGCAGCTGGGTCGGCTCGCGGTTGTGTTCGAGAATGAGCCGCTTATCTTTCCCGTCAACTACGCGCTCCACCATGAGCGCGTAGTGTTCCGTACCGATCCGGGCACGAAGCTTGTGGCGGCGTCCGATCGCGTTGTCGCGTTCGAGGTCGACGGAGTTGATGCGCCGCACCAGCAAGGTTGGAGTGTCATCGTCGCGCGGTATGGCGCGCGAGGTGCGGGATGCGATGGAGATTCGTGAGCTTGACCGCTTGCCGCTTCGTCCCTGGGCGCCGGGTGATAAGGGGCGATGGGTCGTTCTCGACGATGTTGCGATCACGGGCCGTCGTGTTGTCCACGTGGAGGACCCGTGACGCTGGTCGGCGTCGACACAACGGTTACTTCGGAAAGATCATGGACAACTTCGTCGGCGCCGTGCGCCCGGAGTTCGTCACCCTCGCCGTTGCGGTCTATGCCGATGACGAGCGCGAAGCCGCCGTCGTGGCCGGCTTCGACGCCGGCGAGCGCGTCCTCGATCACGACGGTCCGTGCGGGCATAGTTGCTAGGCGCCGGGCTGCTTCGATGAATACGGCGGGGTGAGGTTTCCCCGGCAGATGGAGGCGCTCGAGTTCGATGCCGTCGACGCACACCGGGAACAGGGACCCGATACGAGCGGCGTCGAGGATCCGCGCGGCGTTGCGACTCGCCGAGATGACGGCCGTACCGATGCCGTGTGCTTGGAGGTCGCGTACGAGCGCTACGGACGACGAGAACGCGACGACACCCTCGGCTTCCACACTTCGCAGAAACGCGTGGTTCTTACGGTTCGCAAGACCCCACGCAGACATGACGTCGGGTCCGTCGCTGGGTGCACCGTCTTGCAAATGAATGGCCCGCGACGCGAGAAAGAGCCGAACGCCGTCGTCGCGCGGGCGGCCGTCTACGTAGCGGACGTAGTCGTCCTCGTCGAATGGACGTCGGTCCGACGCACCCGTCGCGGCACCACTCTGCAGGAATTCGTCGAATATCGTCTTCCATGCGGCGGCATGGACTCGAGCGGTGTCGGTAATCACGCCGTCCATGTCAAACACAACCGCGTCATAGCGGGCGGCGCGCAATTCGAGCACTACGCCACCGCGACGAGCGAGACCGGCACTGGACGCCGCACCACAAGATCGCGCACGACCGTGCCGCGGCCGAGCGCGTCGCTGAGCGGCCGGCCAACCGCAAGAATGTCTGGCGCTTCCGACGCAACTACAACGCCGCAATGGTCGGCCAGCGCGCGCATGTCATCGATGCATGCGACGACGCCGCTCATGTCGTCACCTCCCAGCCTGACGAACGCTTCGCGAACTCGACTCGATCGCGGACCTTGTGGAACTTCCCGTCCACCTCGATCTCGACCGGTGCGGCAGCACTGACGCCGAAGCCATCGACTTCGGCCGTGACCTCGACCCTCGTGCCCCGGAACCGCACACGGATGGAGAACTCGCGCCACGACGCCGGCACGCGCGGGTCGACCACGAGCCGTCCGGCGCGAGGACGCAACCCCATAAAGCCCAATGCGAACGCCTGCCACAACCCACCCATCGTTGCCAGGTGCAACCCACCTGACGTCGAACCGGTCAGATCATCGAGATCGATTCGACTCGCGATGGCCAACGCATCGAGCGCAGAAGGCATCTCGCCCGCCCACCGCGAAAAGTGACGCGTGCACTGCTGGCGAAAGCGAACTTCCATGCGCCGTGCGTGGTTCGTAGTAGCGCAAATTCGCTACAAGGCTGTTCGGCTCTACCTCCTCGGGAACCAAATGGTGAAGCATCAAGACATCGGCCTGCTTGATCACCTGTGCGCCCCGAACACGTTCCGCGCCTAGCAACGCATCGGCCGCGATCGGACGACGCGGCGCCACATCACGAATCAACAACGGTTCGAGCGCGTGAAATCCAGTGAACTGCTCGTACACCCGCGTCGATGGATCGAATCCATCGACAAGCGCCGACGCCAGGTCAAGCCAGGCATTCATCTCTTGCGCGCTTACTGGCCGCTCCCCTGCCGGTAGCGCAGCTACTGCGCCGGCCACGCGGCGCAGGTTCCAGCGAGCCATCACATTGGTGTACGCGTTATCGTCGACGCCTTCGTGATACTCGTCCGGCCCGATCACACCATTGATGTGCGCAGCCTTGTCGTCGTCGAAACGCGCCCGCGACGCCCAATACCGAGCCGTCTCGATGAGCAGCATCAAACCCGGGCCCCACGCGAACGCCCGATCACCGGTCCAATCGGCATACCAGCACGCACTCCACGCGACATCGGCAACGACGTGTTCCTCGAACTCCCCGGTGCGGATCGCGACCGGCACTCCCGCGCGGTCGAGAGCCGACTGCGGAGTGACATCGACGCCCGTGCGTGCTGACTCCCAGGGAAATCGCGCACCAAGGCGGCCCATCTCACGAGCCGCCGCCCGTGCCGCGGGCAAGCGGTGGATCCGGTACTCGAGCATTGCCCGAGCCGCGCGCGGTGCCGTTGCCGCGAGTGCAGACGCTACGAAGACATCGGCATCCCAAAAAACATGCCCGCGATAGTTCGGACCGGTCAGGCCGCGAGCTCCAACCGCGACTTCCGGCTCGGTGCCGACCGCCGTTATCAAATGAAACAACGCGAAGCGCGCAGCTTGCTGTAGCTCTCCGTCGCCGGTAATCACAATGTCAGCGTCGCGCCAACGCTCGTCCATCGCAGCTGCGTGCTCGGCAAGCAGGCCATCGAAACCCAGGGCACGCGCCTGCCTCAAACGATCGGTTGCTGCGCTGGGTGCCGGAAGCTCCTCAGATTTCCACGCATAGGCCACGAAGTCGTCGCATACACCCTCAGCGTCAGCCGCCGGCTCGTCGAGACCCATCGCCGCGACAATCCCGCCGCGATCGCTACTTGCGACACGCATCCAGCTCATATCGTCGGCCGTGCCCGTATCGAACGCAGGATCGGTCGACTCCACCAACCCACGGTCACAGTTACTCTCGCGACCCGAGGTCCGGATCGCGATGATCCCAGGCCGAACGATCGAGATGAATCGTGTTTGCTCGCGAGCCATCGCCGTTACGAAGCTGCTCCCGCACCAAACCGACCCGCATATCGACAGTCCTCGAGACCACCGACTGGTCATCGAAGTCACCCACACGCGCGGGTCCAGTGCTCAACACCGGCGCGCCAAGCAGACGAGTTTCCGGACCTTGGCCTGTGTACACGCCGTTCGCGACGACCCAGCCCGAAGACGGACCCGACGAGAAACGACTCCCACCGGCCAATCCAATGTCGCCACTCGACAACGCGAACAAGGCGTCCGGAACGCCCTCGTTCGCCGTCCCATCACGTGTTAGCTCCCACACCGCGCCGAAGATTAGATCTTCATCACCAACTTCCTCGTGCCGTGAACGCCCGAGCGGACGTCCGGCGGCCCTCATTGGCATCGATCGCCAGCCTTGTGTCAATGAGACAGCATCTATGAAGAACCTTCAACGCGAGCTCAGCGAGAGCGTGTCCGGCCGTTGCCGCCTGGTCGACATCGACCTGAAACGCGTCGATCGCAATGATCGCGTGGTGTTCTGGCGTCTGCGACCAGCGGGGAGCGGGTGTCGGCGCGTCAGCCCGTGGATTTGCCCGAATGCAGCCGAAGAAGCTTTCGAGGTGTGGAACTGCGGCATCGAAGTCGTTGAGCGCGCCGCGGATTTGCAGTTGCCGATCCCTTCTTCGGGCCAGCTCTTCGAAGCACTTTGCTAAGCAGCCTCGCAACATGCAGCAGCTCTCGAGCAACCCCGCGCAGTTCGTTCGTTACAGGTACGCGCGGAGGTGGAAAGCCCATTCGACTTCTGCGTCATGAAGTCGACGACCGCTGATCGCAAACGGCTCGATGATGAGCCATGCATCACGATCCTCCGCGAGCCAGGGCTGAGGATCGAACCTTTCACGAAAGTCCGCGCTGTCGGGGTTGACGTGGTGCAGGGTTCCACGCACCAGCACCGACCATCCGCGGCGGCGTATCAGATCGATGTTGTCGATCTCGAACGCGACCGGTGCGCTGCGTTGATCCAACACGTTGCCGGGTCGGGTGCGTATCGCAACCCACGGCGGTCCCGTCGTTTCGACGAGGCGATAGTTCACCGGTAACACGACCGGAAAGCCGTGTTCGATCACCCCGACCCTCCCCACCGACCCGGCGCGGAGCCGATCGAGGCACTCTTCATATGCGAGGGTCTCCAACCACGTTTGATCGCTCATGTCCCCTCCAAGAAGAGATCACGGTCGGCCGACAGGCGCGCCGATTGAACGCGTCGACGACCAACCGAACGAGTGTGCACACCCCACAGCGCGTCACTGGAGGATTTTCAGTGCGAGTTCAGCGAGCGCATGGCCGGCGCTTATTACCTGCTCGACATCGACATGAAACGCGTTGACCTCAATGATGGTGTGATGGTCGGGCGAGTGGGACCAGCGGGGAGCGGGTGTCGGCTGGTCGGCTCGTGGATTTGGTTCCCGAATGCAACCAAGGAAGCTCTCGAGGTGTGGAACCGCGGTATCGAAGTCGTCGAGCCGCGCCACCGAGTTGCAGTCGCCGTTCCCTGTCCCCCAGTTCTGCGCAGCAACTGCAGCCCCAAGCAACTGACGCGCGGAGGTTCTCCAGCGCAACAACGAAAAAGAACCCGTCGAATTCATGCTGCAGCCGTAACGGGGCCTGCGTCGCGCGGTCAGCCTGTTGATCCATGGCATATTGCCAATGCCAAATCCGATCCCGTATCTCAGTCCGTTGACGCGCATGGTCGCGTTCGACGTCCACGACATTCCTTCGGCGTTCTTCGGCGCTGTGTCGCGCCATCGTTACAATTCCTAATGACACCAGCGCGTGCGTGATAGGGACCAATGTCATCGCCCGCCAAGCGAACAGCCCTGCCGCGCTTGGAGAACTTCGCCGTTCACGGGCGGCGTACGGCATCCCGTGCACCGTTCGCCCAACCGGTACGCCGCTGCAGCAACTACGTCCTGTCTCGCGGGTCATGTTCATCATCGCCATTTTCTTCCCACTGTTCTGGCTCAACGAGCGGGATAACTGTCGATCTGGTCGTGACCCGCGGACCGCTGGCTGAACGTTCGGGAGCGGTGATGGCGAGCTCCGAAGAGTCTTGCGGCTTGGCTGTGTGCGGTATTGGGTACTCCTGTTTTGTTCGCCCGAGACCCCGGTGGCGTGATCAACGGTAACGACGACCGGGAGCCGGGGCATCCGCGTGGAGCATTCAGCGGGCGGAGACACTGATTCCGGTCGCGTTCGACGCGGATTTTCGAGCCACGTTCGAGCCAACGCTGATGGCAGCGCAGGGCGCGCGACGTGCCTTCAGCGCGTGGGCCGAGGCCGGTGAGGGCGCGTTGCGTCGCGGAACCGGCGGCTGTAGTCGTGAGCGAGCTCGCTTCGAACGCCGTCTTGCACGCTCGCAGCCCGTTCGCAGTCGACGCGTCGTGGCAGGCACCGCGGCTCCGCGTCGAGGTCACCGACATGAACCCGACGTACGAAGAAGAACGCGACCGCGACTCGGACGACCCTGGTGGATGGGGCCTCAAGATCGTCGCCGCGTTTGCAGCGATCTGGGGCATCGACCGACTCGGGGATCGGAAGGTCGTCTGGGCAGAATTTGTGTTCACCGCGAGCGTGTAACGCACCCGGCGGCAGACAGGTGTGTGGATTGGCGGTCATCGGCATCACGCGGCAGCAGCGCAGACACGTTGCGCGGCCCACGAATGAAGATCTCCGCAACGGGTACGCCAAAACGGGGAGCAGCAACCCCCAACCGATCAGCACCCCGAGCCGAGCGCTCGCAGCTTTTGGCTCGGGGTGCTGCTCGCGTTGCGATCTGCGCACTGTGCGATTAGACCGAGTGTCGTGCGGTTGCGGGACGGGAAATGGGAGTGCGCGTATTGCGGTGCGCCGATCGACGTGCCCGAAGACGCGCTTCCGCACGTCGTGTTCAAGGACTCGCCCGAACGGCCTGACTACCGGGTTGTCTTCGTACGCGGCGAAGAGGTGCACCGTTGCCATATCGAGGCGGGCGACGACGAGCCGACGCCGAGCCCATAGTCCCTTAGCCTTGTGGTCGCTTGGCGGGTCGGGTCTGACAGCGGTGAACCTCTCGGCCCTGCACGCGCAGCACGCGTTCGGTTGGCTTACCGGCAGCGGAGACGATCGTGATGTCGACGCCAAACGTGATCGGGACATCGAGTGGGGCGCCACATAGTTCGCAGATCTGCGAATCAGCGGCGGGTGTTCATCGCGCCATCCTCCACCGGTCCCGATGGTTTGGAACAGGGACGTTAGACCTTTCGCGCCGCCGACCGGTCCGAGGTGGCGCACCCGGCCGCATACGGTCTTGCGCGTGGGGACGCGTCCGAGAACTGCACCGTCTTACCGCGTTTCAGCGGTGCAGTTCGAGCCTCGACTCTGCGGGAGGTTCGGCGTCGTCGCTTCCGGCGCGGTCGACGCCGCCGCGGCCTCCCGCCGGACACACGCACGGGCGTCCCCTGTACCGCGACCGTCTTCGAGACAGAATATCGCGCACCAGACGAAGAGCAGGGCGTCGTCGGTATACGATCGCAACAGTTCTCCACTGGCCGCATCCCCAGCGAGCCTGTCGCCAGTTCAGAGCCCCGGAATCACAGTTCCGGAGCGTTCTCTGACAGGCAGCAGCCCGGCAGCGCCCGAGACCCCGACGACCGGACCATTCCACTCGCAGCCATGCGCTGCAGGAGGTTCGTCGCGATGAGTACTACCGCTGACGCCCACACGCAGGTGATCAATCACCTCTTCGGATCGGGACTGACGCTCGCAGCTGTGTTGAGTTTGCCGCGACTCGATGCCGAGGCTGCCGAACGGGTGCACAGCGTCATCGGGCAACTCGACGCCGCGATCGCTGAGATCCGACAGTTCGCTCTCACGGCCTTGGTAGCTGAAGTCAGCGCGCAAGCGCAGAAGCGGCCCGATGTCATACGAACACAACCCATGAACCGAACCTGCGTCCCACGTTTGCGCTGGTTCGAAGCTCCGACGCCGATCTACTTCGCGTCCGCGTAATTCTTCCCTCGCCCTAATCGAAAGATGGCTCGGAAGATGGCGTGGCGCGGTGCGACCACACGGCACGCCCCGAAGCGCGAGCGAGCGTCGCTATCCCAATGGACTTAAGCGTTTCGGCGTCGCGACTGGCACGCTCGACGAGGTGGCGCAGTTCATTCGGTCCGACGAATGGATTGACCTCCTTCGCGTGGTCGAAGGTCAACTCATCACTGGCGGAAGCGTTGAGCTGAAGCCGGTTGATGGCGGCAATCAGCCGCATCATCGTGACGAATAACGAGCGAACCGACCCGCGACGCTGGAGCGAACTTCACGCGCAAGCGAGGAAACCCTCGAACTTCTCAACCGTCTTGATGATACGCGCTCGGTTTGCGGGCAAGACCTTAAGCGTGGCGAGCCGCGCCTCTCGGGAGTCGCTTCTTGGACCGCGTCATCGGGCCTCGCTGCGGGCGTGACGACGCTTTTGAAATTCCGCGGCGTTCGCCTTCGGAGGTGCCGCCCCAGATGCCATATTCAATGTGGTTGCTAAGCGCGTAGTCGAGACATTCGCCACGCACGGGGCAGTCGTGGCAGATCTGTTGTGCGAGTTCGGCGCCGAGACTGTTGGAAGGGAGAATTCGCTGGGATTGAGGCCACCACAGTGGGCGAGCGCCATCCATGCGGAACCTTGGCGGGTGTCACACCTCGCAGTCTTGCGTCGGTGGTGCGTGGGGTGTCCGACAGGATGCTGATTCATCACGCGGCACTTGATGCGATCGACATCGACCAACGGGCCCGCTCGGCCGTCCTGTTTATCAGTGCTGGCGTGATTCCTCCACGCGGCTGTTTGCCCGTCCCGGAGTTCGTATCGGCCCGACGAGTTCGGCATCCAATCGTCGGGACTGACACTGGAACCACGCGGTCGCATCCACCCAGGCGTCGACTGGAATCGCCGCACCGCACGACCAGCAATAGGTGTCACCTGACCGGATCGAGTGGCCGTTGGGACAACTGCGCCCCGCTCGTTCGTCGAAAGGTGCGCCGCACTCGCGGCCGAACGCTGCTCCTGCCGGGAGCGAAGGTCCGATGGTGCATTTCGATGCCATGGTCATTGTCCGCTCCTTCGTCGCATCAGTTATGCGCCGCGGCTTGCGTGCCGTCAGTCAGCGTTGTCGAGATGACCAGCGGGTCGTGCGGATGCGGGCGGTGTTTCGCGGAACTGGTACAGCATGCTGATGACCTCTTGTACCGTGGTGACGTCGCCGTGGTGGGGCTTGGAGTCCCCGCTGAAGTTGCACGCGACCAGGAGCTTTTCGTGATCGGTCATCTTCACGCTCCTCGCACAGTCGGCGGACACTCATCGAGACCGCCGACGCGACGCAACCGCCCGCAAAGCCGGGGACTTGCGGCCGGCCGCATCGCATCCCGACTACACCCGACAGTCGTCCGAATCCGCCGCCCCATCCAGGGCCTAAGGACCCTGTCATTCGAATGACGTATGTTTCTAGAAGTTATTTTCCAGTGTAACTCGTCGCCGGATCAGGACTCGTGCCCGCCTTCGAGGGCGGCCGAGAGGAGACGGCATGAAAGTCGTCGGCAAGTCTGAAGACGGATCGACCGTGCTGTTCCAAGCTTCCGTCACGTCCGACGTACGCACGATCGGATTCGCGTGGGTAATCATCGAACTCGCCCCCGACGGGATTCTGGTCAGCGACGCCGATGGAAGAATCATCAGGGCCAACAAACAAATCGAGGCACTGTTCGGCCACGCGGCGAGCGACTGCTCATCGGCCAGCCGGTCGAAACGCTGCTCCCCACACGGCTACGAACTGCCGTGACGGCGAACCGCGTCGAGGACCTCGCTCGCAAGGTGTTTGAGTTCGATCGCGATCGCATCTGTCGGTCGAACCGTGCGGAGCTCTAAAGGGGCTCGTTTCGCGGACAAATTCCTACAACGGCCGCCCTCGATCAGCTCGCACAACACGCCATTCAAGCGGCAGATTGCTCGGGTCCGACCGGCGATGAGCTGGTGGTGTCGGCGCGCCAACAGGCGCAAGATGTGTCGATGATCCTCACAGGCCACGACGCGTAAATCGCGGTGACACAGCGCGACGATCGCGGCCGATCGGGCGTCGTGAACATCCGTCTTGTCATTGCGGCAAGCGCCCAACACTCGTGCACGAGCTGACAGAGCCGGCGGCACGCCACGCACCTCCTCGCCCGCGCCGACGAGTTGTTGCGCCAACGCGCGCCGACACCCGTCGCGCCGTCAACAGCCCACACCCGCGGCGTGAACGGTTCCGCAAACTGCAACGGTCGGTCGCGTTGCCGCCAGTCCGCCCGTAGACGAAACACTCGCGATCACAGCCTCCTCGCTGTCGATCACCGTCGCCATGTGTGATCCCTTGTGCGGGTCGATCCCAATGATGAACACAACGTCCCTCCTCGATCAGAGTGAACGCCGCGGCGGGCACCCCCTCCACCAAACCCGGGGCGGTTCATTAGCGTCGCTCGCGCCGGCTGATGGTACGGACGAGGGGACCTACGGCCCTGGCGATGCCTGGTGCGATGAGCGCATCCTTTGGAGGGTTGCGCAAGAGCGCATTTCCCGGTCCCTACGAAGGAGTATGCATGGCTAACGAAGATCGTCCCCTCGTTGACACCTTGTTAGAGATGACGTCGGCATCTGTCGCGCGTGCCGATCTTGATGAGCACACGCTCATGATGGTGCGGCTTGGGGTGCTGGCGGCAGAGAACGCTCCGCCGAGTTCATATCTGTTGAACTTTGCCGCGGCCACCGAAAGTCTGACTGCGGAAGATGTTCGCAGTGCCTTGATCGCGGTTGCGCCGATCATCGGTACGCCCAGGGTCATGTCCGCCGCAAGCGCGATCTTCGCCGCGCTGGGCATCGCGGTTGCCCTCGATGACGCAATCAAGAGCGGCGCACTGTCGACCTAGTCGCTCGGCGCCGATCAATTTCGGCGCCGCTCTGGCGGTATCAGCGAGCATCCGCGGATGCGCGTGCTCGCGGATACGGCCAACGCCAGCTTCGCGGGTGCCGTGCCAGGTTCCACGCCGTTTGGTCCGCCTGTTGTTGTGCGCGTGCGCGTCCGTCTGACCCGCCCGTTCCTTTGTGTCTTCGCCGCCGTTTCTTCGCTGCCTGCCTCGCGCCTCGCCCGTTTCGCATCCCCGTTGCCGGTAGGCCGCCCCTCCCCTCTTGGTGTTACGGCTGGTTGGTGTTCGGTGATCCATGCGGCGCGGACTTCTGATGGGGTGAGGCCGCCGAGCGCGCCGTGGG
Source organism: uncultured Actinomycetes bacterium (assembly GCA_963841195.1). Classification (GTDB taxonomy): domain Bacteria; phylum Actinomycetota; class Acidimicrobiia; order IMCC26256; family PALSA-610; genus CAWJBX01. The sequence goes on from CAWJBX010000018.1 coordinate 237,898, forward strand.
GTCGGTAGGTGTTGTACTCGATCCGCCAGGCCTCGACAATTACTTCGGCTTCGAGCAGCGAACCGAACTCTTCGATGTTCAACAGCTCGTCGCGAACGCGACCGTTGAAGCTCTCGACATAGGGGTTCTCCCACGGCGATCCCGGTTCGATGTAGCCGATCGCGACACGCCGCAGCCGACACCAGTCGCGCAGCGTCCAGGCGATCAGTTCGGGTCCGTTGTCGCAACGCAATGCATGGGGTGCGCCATGCTCGACGACGAGACGATCAAGCTCCGTGATGAGGTCTTCGGCGGTGCAGGTGCGACCGACGCGCATAGCCAGCGCTTCGCGGGTGTACTCGTCGACGAAGTTCGCGAGCTTCAACCGGCGCAAGTCGGTGGTCTCGTCGAAGCAGAAGTCGATCGCCCACACATGGTTCGGCCGCTCCGCCGACAGCCGCTCGATCGATTCGGGCCGGACACGACGACGTTTGCGGCGCCGTTGCGGCGGTCGTTTCAAACCCTCGTCGCGCCACAGGCGCTGCACCCGCTTGCGGTTCACGATCCAGCCCTCCCGGCGCACGACCCGCGTGGCCATCTTGTAACCCCAGCGCGGATGCGCCTTGGCGATCGCGCGCAGCTCAGCGCGTAACTCGCCGTCGTCGAGCGCGGGCGGCCGACGCGCTTTGCGTTGTGTCGAACGATGTTGACCCGCGACCCGACACGCGAACCGTTCGGAGACCCCGAAGCCTTCCTGCAAGCGGCACACCGCACGCCGGCGACGCTCCGGGGTCAGAAGTTTCCCTCAGCCAACTCCTTGAGCATCGCCTTTTCGAGCTCGGCCTCCGCGAGCAGCTTCTTCAACCGGGCGTTCTCACGCTCGAGTTCCTTGAGGCGCTTCGCCTCGTCGGCCTTCATGCCGCCGTACTGCGCACGCCAACGCGCCCAACTCGACTCCGAGACCTCGAGATGACGCAACACCTCGGTCAGCTCCATGCCCTCGTTCAGCATCCGATCGCCTTCGCGCAGCTTGCGCACGATCTGCTCGGGCGTGTGTCGCTTCCGCTTCATCGTGATGTCCTCCTGCCCAGCATGCTGGACGTCGGACCCTCACGAAAGGTGGACCACCCACTTGTGGGGAAGAAGGGGATGGGCGCGGAAACGCCCAACAACCGCGCACAACCGCACCGGAAGCAACAAACATAAACACGCACGGACCGGGAAACACCCAACGGAACCGGGCGGCGTTCACCAGGGACTCGCGTTCACGACTTGTCACGCCGGCGCGCGCCGCGAAGCGGTCGAACACCTTGGTGTCGAGCTGCTTGAGGGACCAGTCATGATCGCGATCCCAGACGATCGGACACTGGGCGCAGCCCCTGCTCCTCGAGCCCCTGCAGCGACCCGAAGGTCATGACCGGGCCAGGTCGCCCGTGATCCCGAACACCACCAGAACGTCGCCGGTCTCTTGCCCGCTTGTGGCAACAGAGCTCGTTGCCATGACACTCCTCCCCGGGCTCAATGATCCTGCGAGAGTGCCATGGTGGCTATCCGATTCCAGCTGTGCCGTTTTCGGATAGCTCGCGTGGGAACCGCGGACGATGCTGTACGAGAGATGTAACACATTTCGAAAGATTGCGGTCATGGCCGACTATCCCAGCATCAGCGACCACGGACTCATCGGTGACCTGCAAACTGCGGCACTGATCGACACCAAGGGAACGATCGATTGGTTCTGCTGTCCCCGCTTCGACTCGCCGAGCGTGTTCGCGTCGCTCCTCGACGCCAATCGCGGTGGCTTCTTCCGGATCTGTCCCGATGTGGACGGTTACGTGACGCGCCAGCTCTACCTACCGGGCACGGCCATCTTGGTCACCCGCTTCATGACCGAGGCCGGCGTGGGCGAGGTCGTCGACTTCATGCCCGTCGCCGAGGGGTCCGCGACTGATCGCCATCGGATCGTGCGACTCGTCCGGGTCGTGCGCGGCACGATGCGGTTCGTGGCCGAGATCCAGCCGCGCTTCGACTACGCGCGTAAACCGCACAAGGTCGAGGCCACGAGCGACGGCGCCGTCTTCGCTGCCGACGATCTCGAACTCACGCTGCATCGTGTGGGCGATCCGATCGTGCGCGGCAAACAGCGTGCCGCCACTGTCGAGCAGACCGGTGACGGCGTGCGTATGACGTCGACGCTCAATGCCGGTGAGGTCACGGGCATGATGCTCGAGTCGGGCGGTGCGCGGCCCCGCGAGATCTCTCGGGACGAGTTGATCGGGATGTTCCTCGACACGCGGCGCTACTGGCGCGAGTGGCTCGAGCGCTCGACCTACACGGGACGTTGGCGCGAGGAAGTCACCCGCTCGGCGATGACGCTCAAGCTGATGACGTACGCGCCGAGCGGCGCGCTCGTCGCTGCCCCGACCTGCGGGTTGCCGGAGCAGGTTGGCGGTGAACGCAATTGGGATTACCGCTACACCTGGATACGCGACGCGTCGTTCTCGGTCTACGCGCTGCTCGGCCTCGGCTACACGGACGAAGCCGAAGCCTTCGTGTCGTGGCTCATGGACCGCATTGCCGAAAGTGCCGGTCAAGCGTCGGGCCCGCTGAAGATCATGTACCGCGTCGACGGTTCGTCCGACCTTGTTGAGGAAACCCTCGACCACTTCGAGGGCTACCGCGGGTCGCGGCCAGTGCGCGTCGGCAACGGCGCCGCCGACCAGCTCCAGCTCGACATCTACGGCGAGGCAATGGATTCGATCCATCTCGCCGACACGCACGGGATACAGCTTCCGCACGCCGGGTGGACCGAGGTCCGAAACATGTTCGACTGGGTCTGCGACAACTGGGACCAGCCCGAGGAAGGAATCTGGGAGACGCGCGGTGGCAGGCAGAAGTTCACCTACGGTCGGTTCATGTGCTGGGTCGCGTTTGACCGGGCCATACAGCTGGCGCAGTCGCACGGCCGCCCGGCGTCGGCCGCGCGCTGGACCGAACAACGTGACCTGATTTACGAGCAGATCATGAAAAAGGGATGGCACAAGGATCAAGCGGCGTTCGTGCAGCACTACGACACCGACGTTCTCGACGCGTCTCTGCTCCTCATGCCGTTGATGGGTTTCGTCGCGCCCCGCGATCCGATGTGGTTGTCGACACTCACCGCCATGGACGGCAAACTCGTGTCCGACAGTCTCGTATACCGCTACGACCCGAGCGCATCACCCGACGGGCTGCGAGGCAAGGAAGGAACATTTTCGCTCTGCACCTTCTGGTACGTCGACGCGCTCGCACGTTCCGGCCGACTCGACGACGCTCGCCTCACCTTCGAGAAGATGATGACGTACGCGAATCACCTCGGGCTCTATGCCGAAGAAATCGGGCTCACCGGCGAACAGCTCGGCAACTTCCCCCAAGCATTCAGCCACCTCGCTCTCATCAATGCCGCAGTGAACCTCGACTACCAACTCGACCACGGGTCGGGATACGTCGGTCCGGTCCTGAGCAAAGGGCTCCGGAGAGCGTGATACGCGGACAGCTTCTTCCGCGACGCGCCACCTCGGACACGGCGCCGCTGCTGGCATGGTCGTGAACGGCCCGACCGCCTCGCTGACAGCTGCATCCGCATAGAAGGACCGACGACCGTGTCGCTGCGCTCGGACACGCGCACGATGCTCTAAGGGATCGTCGCGAGTCTGCGAACGGTCTTCCCATATCGGAGGCATGTTGTTGCGCTCGGTCCTTAAGGAGGGGTCATGAAGGCAGTCACGGTCGAACCGGGCATCGCGGGGTCGATGCGCTACGAGGAGGTCCCCGAACCGGACGAGCGCACCGGGTCGATCCTCGTCGATGCGGTGGGCGTCGGCATCTGCGGCACGGACATTGAGATCACCTCGGGCGCGTACGGCTGGTCGCCTCCGGGCCGCAAGCGGCTGATTCTCGGACACGAGTCGCTGGGTCGGGTGGTAGATCCCGGGCCGGGCAGCGGTTTGGAGGCTGGCGACCTAATCGTCGGGATCGTCCGGCGTCCCGACCCGGTGCCGTGCCCCAATTGCGCCGTGGGTGAATGGGACATGTGCCGCAACGGGCAGTACACCGAGCGAGGCATCAAGGCAATCGACGGCTTCATGTCAGAACGGTGGCGGATCGAGCCTGGGTATTTCACCAAGCTCGACCCCTCGCTCGGCATCCTCGGTGTGCTCCTCGAGCCGACCACCGTTGTGGCCAAGGCCTGGGAGCTGGTCGCGGCCATGCGGGCGCGAGCCTTCTGGGAACCTCACCAAGTACTGGTCACCGGTGCAGGCCCGATCGGCATGCTCGCAGCACTCATCGGCATCCAGCACGGGCTCGACGTCCACGTCCTCGACCAAGTCACCGAGGGTGCCAAGCCCCAGCTCGTCCACGACCTCGGTGCCACCTACCACTCCGGGGCCGTCGCCGACGTCGGGTTCCAACCCGATGTCGTCATCGAGTGCACAGGAGTAGGCCCAGTGATCGTCGACTCCATCCACAACGTCGGCTCGGGTGGGGTGGTCTGCCTCACGGGCGTGGGCAGCGGAGGACGGCAGAGCGGGCTCGCGACAGCCGACGTCGCCAAAGAGGTGGTGCTTCAGAACAACGTCGTCCTCGGCTCCGTCAACGCGAACCGCCGTCATTTCTATCGGGCGGCACAGGCTCTCGCCGCCGCCGACCGGGACTGGCTAGCGCGGCTGATCTCGCGGCGGGTGCCGCCCGAGCACATCAGCGATGCCGTACAGCGCGGACCAGACGACATCAAAGTCGTCATCGACTTCGGAGGCTGACATGGCAAAGGCAACCCAGCGACCGGTTCGTGCCGTCGCCTGCTCTACGGAGCAGACCCAACTCGGGGAGGGAATTCGGTGGGACGCCCGCCGCAACGAGCTCCTGGCAGTCGACATTCTGGCGGGGCGGGTCGCCCGAGGCCGGGTCCGCGACGACGACTTGATCGAGCGCGTCGGTGTCTACCAGCTGCCTGGAACGGTCGGCATGATCGCCCCGGTCCAGGGGGACGACGGCTGGCTCCTCGGTGCCGGGCTTGGCTTCGTGCACCTCGCGTTCGACGGCACCCAGCACACCATCGCCGAGGTGGCACCCGCCGGGACCCGGATGAACGACGGCGCCTGCGATCCCCAGGGCCGCTTCTGGGGCGGGACCCTCGCCGATGACCACCACGCCGGAGGTGGCGCGCTCTACCGGTTGGACCACACCGGACGAACCGAGCTCGTGCTCGACAGCCTCACGATCTCCAACGGAATCGGGTGGAGTCCCGATGGCCACACGATGTACCTAGTGGACAGCGGCCCACGCGTCGTTTACGCGTTCGACTTCGACAGTGACAGAGGCACGATCTCACAGCGACGTGTCCTCGCGACTGTGCCCGAAGACGTCGGCGCACCGGACGGTATGACAGTGGACGCAGCCGGCGATCTCTGGGTAGCGATCTACGGCGGCGGGCGGGTCAACCGCTACGCACCCGACGGCTCGCTGCGCGAGGCATACCCGATCCCGGCCCGGGAGTGCACGTGCTGTGCGTTCGGCGGCCCCGGCCTGCACCGGCTCTTCGTCACCACAGCGACAGAAGGCTGGACGGACGAGCAGCGCCAAGCCGACCTGGCCGCCGGCCTGGTCTACCGGCTGGACACGGATGCGACCGGTCGACCAGCCGCGCAGTTCCGCCCGGACCCGGCCTGGTGGCGAGAAGTCAGCCAGTGACGGCGGGCCCCGCAAGCCGCGAAAGCTCCAGGTTCACCTAACCCACGCCGAGGCTAGCGATGCTACTCACCCATGTAATCAGCATCGAGCCGAACCCCCTCGCCGGGCCGTTCGTGTTCCGGGTCGGGACCTTCGGACCTTTCGGCGGACGGGTCACGAGCGCAACGATCGTGGGCGCGGGCTCGCTGGAGATATTGGAGGAGCAAGCATGAGTTCTCCCATGGCACCGAACGTCGCCGGTGTGAACGCGCCGGGCCGCCGCACGGTTTACAGCATGTGCGGTATGTGCGCGGTGCGTTGCCCGATCGAGGTGACGGTCGAGGATCATCGTGTGACGTGGCTTCAGGGCAATCCGCACGACACAACGCTCGGGACCAGCCTGTGCGCGAAGGGTTCGGCCGGCCTGGCGTTCGAGTTCGATGACGAGCGGCCGCAGATGCCGATGATCCGCACGGGCCCGCGTGGCGGCGGCCAGTGGCGGCGCGCATCGTGGGACGAAGCGCTCGATTACATCGCCGACAAGTTGCACGAGACGATTGATGAGTTTGGTGCGCGTGGCATCGCGCTGTCGGATCGCGGTGGGCCGTTCAACGACTTGACCCGGGCGTTCGTGCAGGCGCTTGGCTCCCCGAACTATTTCAACCACGACGCCGCCTGTGGCGGCAACGTTCACAACGCGGCGCGCTCGATCTACGGCTTCAGCCACGAGGAGCTGATGTTCGACCTGAAGCACACGAAGCACCTCGTGCTCTACGGCCGCAACATCGTCGAATCGCTCATGGTCAGGGAGGCGAAGGCTTTCATGGCGCGCGCTGGCGGGCGGGATGCGTGCACCTACATCGATCCGCGCGCGAGCTTCACGGCCTGCAAGGCCACCCGCTACTGGCAGGTGCGCCCGAACAGCGACTACGCGCTGAACCTCGCCATCATCCACGAAGTCCTGAAGCAGGAGGCGTACGACCAGGACTTCGTCGCTCGCTTCGTGTCCGGCATGGACTACCTGCGTGAGGCGGTCAAGGACACGACCCCGGAATGGCAGGAGAGCCACACCGGCGTGTCCGCCGAACAGCTGCGCGCCTTTGTCGACGAGATCGCCGGCGATGTGCCGCACGTGATCTTCCATCCAGGCTGGATGACGGCGCGTCACAAGCAGTCGTTCTACGTCAGCCGCACCGCACTGATCCTCAATGCGTTGATGGGCAACATCGAGATCCCGGGTGGTTGCGTGCTCGGGCAAGCCGCCCGAGTACTACGGCCGGCAGGGCTTGAAGCATCTGACCGACCGTGTGGCCGCGGTCGACGAGCCACGCGTCGACGGCGCCGGCACCACACAGCCCCAGTGGGATCCGGCCATCGGCATGGTGCACCGGCTGTTCGCGGCGATGGAGACGGCGCAGCCGTATGGCATCGGCGCCTACTTCGCCTACCGCCATGATCCGCTGACCGGCATGCCCGATCCCGATGCGACACAAGCGCGCGCTGGACAAGCTGAAGCTGCTCGTCTCGATCGACGTGCGCTATTCGGAGACGGGCTGGTTCTCCGACGTCATCCTCCCCGAAGCGTCCTACCTCGAGCGCGCCAACATCCTGTGTCAGATGAACGGCCCGGTGCCGGTCTTCGCGATGCGCGATCAGGTGATCGCGCCGCGCTTCGACAGCCGCCCGGCGTGGTGGATCTTTCGCGAGATCCTGCGCCGCATGGACATCAAGGAGGCGCTCGACTTCGACACCATCGAGGAGTTGTGGAACTACCAACTCGATGGCACCGGCGTCACCATCGCCGACATCCGCGACACGCGGGATCGCTCGCGCTGGCCGCCGCGCCCGAACTGACACCCCGCGACGAGCTCAGCTTCCCGACCCCGTCCGGCAAGATCGAGATCGAAAGCAACGTCCTCGAACACGCCGGGCTACCGAGCCTCCCGCCCTATAAGCCCAAGGCGCGCGCCGAGCGGCGATCGCTTCAACCTGTTGTTTGCGAAGACCGCGACGCTCGCGCACGGCCAGTCCCTCAACAACCCTCTCCTGAACGAGATCGCGCCGGAACAGGTGCTCTGGATCCACCCCGACCGCGCAATGCCGCTCGGTATCGCCGACGGCGACGAGGTCGAGATCAACGGGGGCGGCCGGTACTCGGGCCGCATGAAGGCCAAGGTCACGCCGTGGATTCATCCCGAGGCGGTGTTCATGCTGCACGGTTACGGCGCCACTGTCCCGGTCGCCACGCGTGCGTTGGGGCTCGGTGTGGCGGACCAGCGTCTCCAGCACGGCAAGCTCGACGACTTCGACCCCGTCGGCGGCGGCTGTGCACTGACCGAAACACTCGTGCGAGTCACGCCCGCGCCGACGAGCGGAGGGAACCGGTGAGCAAGTACATCCTGCTCCACGACGAGTCGAACTGCATCGGGTGCCTCGCGTGCGAAGTGCACTGCAAGACGAACAAGGATCTCGGCCCCGGACCGGATCCGTGCAAGATCATCACGTCCGGTCCCGTCGACGTCGACGGACTGCCGCGCATGCGCTTCGAGTTCATGCCCTGCTTCCATTGCGAGGATCCGTGGTGTGTGAAGGCCTGCCCGACCGGCGCCATGCGCCAACGCGAGAAAGACGGCATCGTCTTCGTCGAGCCCAGCGTGTGCGTCGGCTGCAAGAGCTGCATCACCGCGTGCCCGTGGGGCACGCCGCAGTGGGACCCGGTCACCCGCAAGGTGGTCAAGTGCGACTATTGCAAGGACCGCATCGATGTCGGGTTGCAGCCCGCGTGCGTCACGAAGTGCGTGACCGGCTGTCTGTCGTTCGGTGAAGCCAACGAGGTGCCGGATCCGCGCCGCGAACGGTACGCCCGTCAGTTGATGGCCGACCCTGAACGAAGTACTGGTGGGAAGCTGTCGTGAGTGACCTTCCGCGACGTCCGACGTGGCTCGACGGTGCCACGATGGCAGGGTCCGCCGCCGCCGGCGGCGACGCTCGAGCGGGCGATGCCGGGCTTGCACCGTGCGCAGTCGCTGGCGCCCCTCGAACGGCTGCACGTCTGCAAGAGTCGGGTCTTGCCGAATGCGGGCCCGCCGGCGAACCGATCCATCTCGCCTGGCGCGAGTTCCTGCGCGGCCACGGTCTATCGGCGCTGGTGATCGACGCGACCCAACTCGATGCACGCGCACAAGGTGCCGGCGCCGTGCTCGACAACGCGCCCTGGCTCCTCGCCGAAGGCGTATTGATCGCGGCCGGACTGCGCGACAGCCACAAGATCGAACTGCGCTTGCCCGCCGAACTCCAAGGACACGAGGCGGCGCTTCTCAACGCGGTCGACGCGATCCGCTCGCTCGCGCGGATCGCCACGCCCAGCCGCCAGATCGAGGTGCAACGAAAGTGTACGCCGGGCTGCTGGGACGAGGGACAGCCCAGCGACCGCGCACACTTGGTCCACACGCCGGAGACCTGGTGTCGCATCGCGATGCTCTTCGCCGGCGCAGCGGACCTCGATGTGTCGTTGCTCACGCTCCGGCGCGGCATGAATCAGCGCGGCCTTGTCGAGCTCGCGCGGTCCGCGCACCTTCGGGCCCAGATCGAGGACTGGGGCGGCGGCATCGAGGTCGACGGCCCGGACGCGATACTCGTCTTCGACGACGGGCTCGGTGGTTTCCTGCCATTGTCTCAGGCTGACCTGTCATGCGAGCCGCTGTCGTTCGCGTCGGCGGGCATCATCCCAGTGCCGTCGACGCTCATGGTGGTCGCGGAAGGTGTATGCGTCGTCAAGCGTGCCGGTCGTGCGCTCTACCGGCACTGGCAGCTCGCCGAAGGCGAGGCGACGCCGGTGCACGGATTGCTCGCGCGAGCTGCTCGGCTGGTCACCGAGCTCACCATCGGGCGCGGCGATCTCGATCATCTCGTCGCACTCGATGCGATCACCCTGGAACTCGCCACGCAAGGACTCGGGGGTGCGTGGCCACTGGGGAGCGCGCTGCGTTACTACCGCGAGCAGTGGGAACAGCACGCCCGGCGTGAGTCCTGTCCCGAGGGACTGTGTTTGGAACACAAGCCCGCGCCTTGTCACGGCACATGTCCGGCCAATATCGACATCCCTAGTTTCGTCGCGCATCTCGGCAACGGCGACTATCGCTCCACCATTGAGGTCATCCGCAAAGACAACCCGTTGCCGCTGACGTGCGGCCTCGTCTGTCCCGCGCCGTGCGAATCGGCATGCGTGCGCGGCGGCAGCAACGGTGCCGTCTTCATCCGTCCGCTAAAAGCCAAGGCTGCCGAACATTGCCTTGCGAACGGCGGATACCCGAAGCCCGAGCTCGCGCCGGACACCGGCAAACGGATCGGGATCGTGGGCTCCGGCCCCGCCGGCCTTACCGCGGCCTACTACCTGCGCACGTACGGCCATGAGGTCGAGATCGTCGAGGCGCAGGAAAAGGCGGGCGGGATGTTGCGCTACGGCATTCCGGCCTACCGCCTACCCCTGAGATCTGCTCGACCAGGAACTCGACCAGATCCGGGTACTTGGCATCCCGATCCGCACCAACACACGCGTCGACGACCTCGATACATTCCGCAAGGACTACGACGCCGTCTTCCTCGGCCTCGGCACCCAGAAGTCGCGCCGCATCCAAATCGACGGCGTCCAACAGCCGTTCGTGCTCGGGGGGATCAGCTTCCTCCGATCCGTTCATGGCGGCGAGCCCGTCAGGGTCGGACCGCGGGTCGTCGTCGTCGGCGGCGGCAACGTCGCCATCGACGTCGCGCTCACCGCGTTGCGACAAGGCGCAAAGCACGTCGACCTGGCCTCGCTGGAGAAGCGCCGCGAGATGCCGGCGAGCCCGCACGAGATCGAGAACGCGGTCGGCGAAGGTGTGGAGCTGCACCCCGGCTGGGGTCCGGTGCGCATCGACGACGACGGTGCGTTCACCTTCCAGTTCTGCGAACGGACCCACAACGACGCAGGCGAATTCGATCCGAGTTTCGACGCCGGCCGGCTACTGACGCTCGAAGCCGATCACGTGATCCTCGCCGTTGGGCAAGGCACCGACCTGACGGGCTTCGAGGACCACGGTGTCCAAGCCAACCACGGCTTCATCGTCGCGGACCCCAAGAGCCTCATGACGTCGGTGCCGGGCGTCTTCGCCGGCGGCGACGTCGAATACGGCCCCCGAACCGTCGTCGAAGCGATCCGCTCCGGAAAGATCGCCGCAGCATCCATCGATGCCTGGTTGACCGGGAAACCAATACACGCCTCCGTTGGTCGACCGGTCCGCCGGGCCAACCTCATCCCGCTACGAGTCGAGGCGCGCGATCGCACGTATCGCCCGCGCGCGGTAATGCCCGAACGGAGCGTCGAAGAGGTCCTCGGGAACCGGCAACTACGTCCAGATCGAAGAAGGCCTGACCGACGCGATGGCCCATGACGAGGCCCGTCGCTGTTTGCGCTGCGACGTCTGCATCGGCTGCGGACTGTGCATGGCAGTGTGCAGCGAGATGGGCATCAACGCGCTGCGCATGGCCGACACCACCGCCGACCGGCTCGCCTACTTCGACTTCACCCGGCCCTCCGAACTCTGCATCGGCTGCGGCGCCTGCACAGAAGTCTGCCCAACCGGCGCAATCCACCTCGAGGATCACGACGGGACACGGCAAACGATCATCACCGGAACGGTGGTCCGCGAACAACCCCTGCTGCGCTGCAGCGAGTGCGGTGCACCCACGGTAACGCCAGCCCACCGCGACTTCATTCGTGATCGCCTACCCGCTCACATGACCGCAACCATTGACCGTGAACTCTGCCCGTCCTGCGCGCGCACGCGGGCCTACCGTCCCGGAGTCGCCGGAAACAGCCGTCCCGGCTAACACCGCACGCGCCCGGGACGCGCTTCACTCCGCGGCGAGGACCTCGTCGATCCATGCGAGCGCGGCGATGGCCGTCGGGAACCCCGCCGTCGAGATGGCAAGCAGCGCAGTCTGCCGGATCTCACCGTCACTCACACCGGCCGCGCGCGCCTTTCGCACGTTGGATCGGACCGCGCCCTCCGCGAGCGCGCCGATCGCGATCCCGAGCTTCACCAGCCGCTGAGACCTGGCGTCGAGGCCCCCGCCGTCCTCCGTCGCCTTCCCCAACCCGTCAAGCGCCTGCGCGACGTCCGGATAGCGCTCACGAAACCGCACATATACGCCCGGCAGATAGTCCGACATCGCGACCTCCTCGGTGCTGTCTAGTTCTGGATGTGAACGCTCATCGAATCTGGGAGCGCGTGATCATCGAATTGGCAGCGCGGTTGGTTGTCAGTCTTGCTGAGTTGTGTTGGTGGCGGCCAGTTGCTTGCGGGGTGAGCGGCCGCGGTATGGCCGACGCACGGCGTCGCCCATCAAATGCTCATCGACGTATGTTCAGGTCGGCGAAGCGACGCAGCATTAGCTTGCGAGGCTTAGCAGCATTACCTCGCGAGGCTGAGTTGTCACACTTAGTCGCCGACGAAGTCGTCACGCATGTGGCCGCCAGGGAGGAGTTCCCCCTTGCGAAGCCACGCCGCAATCTCTGCCTGCGCGACAACCATTCCCCGGAAGTACTGGTCGTCAGCAGGTTGAAGACGCGCGAATCCGCCGCGTCGAGCATGATTGCGATCGTGAGGTGATTCCGATAAAGGTCCGGCTGATCGCGGCGTGCCCGCTCGGCATCGGCCGGGTCCCAGTCGCCAATGTGCGAGCTGTCAAAGCCGAAGAGTTCTTCATCAGAGAGGGCCACGTCGCGCGACGCTAGGTGTGAGTCGCGAGACTGTCGAGCCGCGCGACGCGGCGCCCGGAAATCGGTCGACGCACACGCCGACCCCGTCTCATCGTGGCGCGTCCAATTCGGACGGCGCCGCGGATCGCGTCGTCGTTGCGCCGCGATGTTCCCGATCGCACTGTCGTGGCTCCCAGCGCGCGGCGCCGACTTTGGCATCATGTCGCCGTGGACAGTTCGATTCCGAAGTCGAACGGTTGGTTAGCGCGAGAGGTGGCCAACAAGTACCGGGCACGGTGGCTCTCAATCATCTTCGCTCCGGAAGACTCACATCGGCCATGGTCAAGTCTCAATCGATGAAGGTCGCGGCGGAGATGTAACGACCGCGGACGGTTCGACGCTGGCCGAGGCACTTGCATGCGACTGACGGAATAGCGGCCCCTGGCCCGCGCGGGTGTTCTAGGTGCGTCGGCAGGCATCTGCGGCATTGAACAGCTCTGCGATCGGCGAATACTTGGGCGCGGGCCGGATCGGACTGTGCTGAAGGCGTTCCGCCGGGTGCGTGGAAGTGGTCATTGCTCGGGTCGAATGGAGCTCAACTGCCATGACCCATTCTCCGTGTAGTTGATCGTGCCCAGCGGCGAGTCCGAGGTCACCGTGTAGTGTCGCTCAGCGCGTAACGGCAGGCCGGTATCGGTGGCGAACCACCAGTCCTCGTGGATCTCGCCGCGTTGCGAGCCGGACAGCGACTGTACGCGGTCCTGGTGGATCGCACGGACAGGTGTGCCGCCAATGTTGAGCGTCGTCACACCGACGAACGTGGCCGGACCGTCGGTAATACTCGCGCCCGCGACCGCGGAGTTCTTGCCGGTGCAGTAGTGCATGTACGTCTTCCCGGCCTGCGGCTGCTGCTCGACGATCGGACGCGCGGGTGTGCACGTGAACTCACCGAGGTTGGTGATGTGCGTCATACCGAAATCCCACGACTGGAAGTTCTGCTGGGACACGAGCAGGAGTTGGGCATCCTTCGGGCAGAACGTGTACTCGTGCCAGTGCGCCGTGTTGTAGTCGATCCGCCAGTTCCAACACCCATTTGCGAGGTCGCGGACCGTGATCGGCAGCACCGCGCCGTCGCTTTGTGAGTTCGGCGGGAAGGCAATCTTCTCGCCCCCTTGGCCGACCGCGCGATACACACCGGCGGCCGGGCGTAGGAAGCTGTTGCTCGCGGATTGCGGGATCGACGTCTTGTCGCGGAACTGTTTGATGGCCGACGAGATCGATTTCGCCTTCGGGTGTGAACGCAGCGTGTACCGCACCGTCGGGTACGCGAACGCGAGCAGCACGATCGTTGCGGCCGCCAGCAACACGATCCGTACACGGTGGTGGTGACGCCGGCGGCCTCCCGTCGGCTCGGATGACGTGCTCTCCGCCTCCTCGATCGATTTCTTCATCATCTTGATCTACTGCAGCGACACCCATGTGAGAAGAGACGAACGACCCATCATCGCCGCCGCATGGCACCCCACACCGCGCATCTCACGACGGGCAGTCCACCTCTTCGACTGTCGACAGAGTCCATGTCGAAGCGGCGCACACCAGCCCCTCGAAGCCAGAATCCCCACCCTTTGGTGACCACGAACCGAACGAGCGTGTGCGATCGGATCCTCGACACAGAGACGCATGACGGCGCTACGGCCAGACGACCGACGACCACCCGAGCACTTCCCCGCCGCGTTCTTGCGAACGATCACCGAACGACCACGATGAAAGTCGATCGAAGCGCGCGCATCTGCGAAGTGCCGTTCAGTGATGTTCGCAACGCATCGCCGGCGCGGCTGCTTGCTGCCGATGTGCCCGAAACGTCGATCAGGTACATCCGGCGAGAGATCGCGGCGTATCCAGTTGAGGAAACTCCACGGCGATCGCGCCACCCGCGACGCTGGTGTGAAGGCAACGACTGGGTCGGACGACGGAGGTGGCGGAACCCGTCAACCGCCCGCGGCGGACCTAGGAACTTCGGATCTGTTGAGTTCGGCCGCTCGGGAGCTCGCTGCCGCGCATCGCTGACTACGAGGACGTACGCAACAGCGACGAGTTCGAGGCAGAGCGCCGGCATCTGCGTCGCGTGACGCAGGGGCTTCGTTCTCGCGGTTCGGTCGCACGAGCGGCGTCGCGTCACGGTGGCGCGTCGGATGCGAACGGAACTAGTAGATCTTCGGAGCGCACGACTGGCGGCATCGCGAGCGCGAGATCGCTGGCGAGGTAGAACGCATGCGTCGAGTCGCGGTCGAGACCGCCGTGCGTGCCTTTGAGCGGGCCATGGCGGACCCACGAGCCGGCGATCGCCGACCAGATGCCGCGGGCCCAGCGACGGATCGAGGGAGTAGATCACGTTGGCCCTGCTCTGGACTCGGTCACCGGTCAGTGCCGTAGCGAGACGATGAAGGGCATCGGGGTAGTACTCGGACGCGGTGGCGCGCAGCCATTCGTCGTCGGCCGCGAAACCCGAATCGTCGATGAGCTTGCGTGCGACGAGTTCGTCGCGAACTGCCGCGAGCCGGAGCGGATCACCGCCTCCGTCCTCGTAGGCGTACCGGACGCCGTCCGAGTCGCGCCAACGGACGCGGGCTCGTCCGGACCGCGACACAACATCGACGGAATCCGGCTCGAGTGAGAAGGCCGCAATCTCGGTGTTCTCTTGTTGAGCGACGGCGTTCGCAGCTGCCTCTGCACGCTCGGAGTCCTGCAGGTACAGCGTGCCGAAGTTGATCACGCCGTAGTTCGGGTCCACGACGTCGGTCGGGCCCTCGAGATGCTCGATCACTCGAAACCCCGACGCACGCAGGAGATCGTCGAAACCGTTCGCGTGACGAATCCGGCAACTTCCGCACCCGTGGTCGGAGAACAGCGCGAATCGCAGCGGGTTGCCCGTGACCTGCTCGTTGCGCCACGACATCGCGCTGAGGCGGACGTCGAGCTCGAGCAGGAACTCAACGGCGGCCTCGTCACCGTAGAGGTGCATGATCCCGTCGGGTCGCACCGACGTAGCCGATGATGATGTCGCGCTCCGACGCCAGGAGGGTCTGTTCGATCTCGTCGACCTTCTCGTTGGCCGCTCGGCGAGGCGATACGTAGTTCGACAGCTCCGACGTGAGACTTCGGTGCGGCGCGTCCAGGAACGCGGTCCACGGCGGGACATCGGCTCGATAGCGCAGCGGGCTCCCGCCCTTCATCGCATTCGCCTGGTGCATTTGGCGAACCCGTCGGGGTTGAACTGGGCACGCGGCGCGTGAAGAACGACGAACGCGACGCGCTCGATCTGGTCGACATGTTGCGGTTGGGTCGTCTGGCGGAGGCGTGGATCGCGCCGCCCACGGTTCGAGACTTGCGTGAGTTGGTGCGTTATCGAGCGAAGCTCGTGGCGTTGCGTTCTGGGTTGAAGGCACAGGTGCATGCGGTGCTGGCCAAAGAAGGGGTGTTGCCCCGACGCGACGACATGTTCGGGCCTGGCGGCAACGCGCAGCTCGACGCGCTCGAGCTCAGCGAGGTGTTCGCGTTACGGGTGACGTCGTTGCGGTCGTTGATCGAGGTCTACGACCGTGACGTCGCGATGCTCGAGCGCATGATCCATGATCGGTTCCGCGGCGATCGCGGCTACCGGGCGATCCAACGCATCAACGGGATCGGACCGACGATGGCGGCGATCTTGGTCGCCGAGATCGGTGACGTGACACGGTTCCGTTCCGCGGACGCGTTGTGTTCGTGGGTCGGCCTCACGCCTAAGCATCGCGAGTCCGACACCAAAGTGCATCGCGGTGCCGTCACGAAGCAGGGTTCACGGCTCGTCCGCTGGGCGGTGATCGAGGGCACCGTCCGCTATCACGGCGGCGGCAAACTCGCAGCCGACTGGCAACAGCTCGCCGAGCGGCGCGGGAAACACAAAGCCACCGTCGCGATCGCTCGCAAGGTTCTCACGCTCGTCTATTACGGCCTGCGCGACGGCGAGATCCGCTGCCTGGCCAAGACCGCGTGAAGCTCGGACACGACTCGACGCGCGTTCGAAATCGGCGTGACCCCCGCAACAAGCGGCGAGGTCGACTATCTGCTTGAACCCGTCGAGTCGTGGCCGGAACGCACCACGCCGCCAACCTGGGTCGGCGAAGGAATGCCTCGGCAGCCGAGCTGCCCACACCAAATAGCTCAACCTTGGTGCGTCAACACAACCCATCGACCGTCATCGCGTGGCCGCCGCGGCGCCAAACCACCGACACATCGAACAACCATCAGCACAAGCACCTTGACACCGCCCCGCTCCTTCAGGAATGCCGGTATGGCGCTCGCCTTAACTGCGCCGATCCGGCAATCTGGGTGTCGTGGTTGACACCGTATGAACGGGTCGCTTCGTATACGAGAGGCGGTAGGAACGGACGGCGACGCCATCGGCGAGGCGCACGCCGCAGCTTGGCTCGCCGGGTACGGTCACATCTTCGACTCGGACTTCCTCGTTGATGCGGCTGAGAGCCGTCGGCTTGTATGGCCGCGGGCGGTCACCGGCTTTCTGGCTCCGCCGAACGTCTTGTTGGTCGGCGTCCTCGCCGAGCGGGTTGTCGCGTACGCACACGGGACAGCGACAGAGATTCCGGACGTGGCCGAGGTTGCGGGGTTCTACTGCCATCCGGACGCGTGGGGAACTGGTATTTCGGCGGCGCTTATGACGCGAACGAAACGCGAACTCGCGGAAGTGTTCAGCGATGTGATCCTGTGGACGTTGCGTGATGCTGCCCGAGCCCGACGGTTCTACGAGAAGGTCGGCTTCCACGTGACTGGCAACGTGCAAAACCAAGCGCTCACGAGCTGGACGACGGGCGCGAGAACCCGAGCGTCCTGCGGTCGAGTACACCACGACGCTCACACGCTCAGTGCGCGAGCCGTAACTGTCGAGCCGCGGCTGAGGCGTCACCCGGCAATGTCAGGGAACAAGGCAGCCAGGGCATTATGTATTTCTGCGGCGCGCTCGTGTGTGTGCATCGCGCGGAACTGCCTTGACTCGTCGCGGTCGTGGCGTTCGACCAATCTCCGCTCGACCTCTGCCAAACGGCGCTCACGCTCGGCGAGTACGCGTTCTCGATCTCCACTGCCCATCAACGCGACGCTACGTCGCGGTCTGCTCGAACGCAGCACTCTGGAACCGAGCGCCGCGTACATATCCGCCGTTCGGTGCTTCCATATCAGCGCCAGAGCGGGCAATCTGTGCGGGTCGGAGAATGTGCGGTGCTCGGGGGTGTGGGTGTGGCAGGTTTGCGTGGTGGATGATCGCGACTTCGCGCGGTGGTTTGCCGCGGAGCTGGCAAGTTTGCCGGAGGTGGTCGCCGTGGCGCTGGGCGGATCCCGAGCACGCGAGGAACACCGTCCCGACAGCGATTGGGACTTCGCGATCTATTACGAGGGCAGCTTCGAGCCAGAGAACCTGCGGCAACGAGGTTGGGTCGGCACGGTCTCGGAGATCGGCGGCTGGGGTGGCGGCGTCATGAACGGAGGCGCGTGGCTTACGATCGCTGAGAGACGGGTGGATGTGCACTATCGCGATCTGCACGAGGTGTCGTTCTGGTGTGCTGAGGCAGAGGCTGGACAGTTCGAGAAAGAGTTGCTGCTCTTCTACGCGGCCGGGATCCCCACCTACACGGTGATGGGAGAGTTGGCTCTCAACATTGTCCTCGCGGGTGAGCTGCCAAGACCCGTCTACCCGCAGGCGCTCGCGGACTCGGCAGCGAGCCGATGGGCCGTGGATGCGAACGCCAGTCTGCAATACGCACATCGGGCGATCGCGCAGCGAGGCGATGTGCTGACCGCGCTTGCAAACGCTTCGCGTGGCGTCATCGAGGCGGCTCACAGCCGATTGGCTCGGCATAAGACGTGGGTGTTGAACGAGAAGGGCATCGCCGACGCAGCGGAACTGTCCGCAGCGTCCGAGTCGCTGCTGAGCGCTACCAGTCACATGGAACTGCGCGACGCCATCGAACGTGCCGCCGACCTCATCGACGCGTAGAGCGCTCCGATCTGCCGTTCGGCATCTCTATTCGTTGAGGCGTCGTGCTTGCCAGTCCGCGGCGGCGAGGCGGCAGAGCACGAATCGACGATGCGGATGCGACACGGGATACCACGGCGCATCGAAGTCGTCCTCGCTGTTATGGCGCATGCCGAGTCGGCGCATGACCGCCTGGGACCGCGCGTTCGCGTTCGTCGTGTGCGACACCACCTCAGGGAGTCCAACAACCTCGAAGACGTAATCCAGAGCCGCGGTCGCGCCTTCGGTGGCGTAGCCGTATCCCCACGCATCACGAGCCAAGTGCCAGCCGATGTGAACCGGCGGCGAAAAGGGTGCGTCGTCGTGTTCGACCTCCAGACCGATGAAGCCGATGACGCGCCGGTCCTCGATCCGCTCGACAGCCCACTGGCCGAAGCCGTGCAAATCGAAACAGGCCTCGATGTTGTCGAGGAGGTCGTAGCTTTCCTGGCGAGTCAGTGCCTTGAAGCGAAACCGCATCACCGCTGGGTCGGCGTTGATTTGCGCGAACTCCTCGCGGTCCTCGCCCGTCCATCGGCGGAGCAAGAGGTTCTTCGTGTGAAGCGTCGGGGGTTTCATGGGCGAGTACAACGGTAAGCCGATCTGGCTCACACGACGGTTTCTTTTGCCGGCCCTGACGAATGTCACACGCGACAGAACTGCCGTTAGGCGTTGATTGGTTTGAGGGTGTTGGCGATTTCTTGGAGGCGGTCGAACGCCATGAGGTGACCCTCGCCGGGGAGTTCGTGCAGGATCGAGCCAGGGATGGCGTCGTGCAAGATCCGCGCGTGTTGGGGCGGCACGTTGCGGTCGGCGTCTCCTTGCCAGATATGGACCGGAATCTTGGTCGCGGTTAGGTCAAAGCCCCAGTCGGTCGCGAAGAGTTCGAAGTCCTGTGCGGCTGCCCTCGCAGTCGTGCGTGAACTACGGGCGGCATCACGCTCGAACACTGCTCGAACCTCGGGACGGGACAGGACCGCGACATCTGGTGCAGGGAGTTGCTTCGCCAGGAACTCGACTGCGCGGTTGGGCCAACGCCGTGCGATCGCGACTTGCACAGCGACCGCGACATGCACGAGTGGAGACCGGCGACGCGCCAGGGCAGCGAGTATCTGATTCAAGCGCATCATGCCCTCGACCGCCTTTGGGTCGGCGAGGGGACCCACGCCGCTCACGATCGCGGCTGAGGTCACTCGCTCGCCCGCCAGAGCCGCGCATACCGCCGCGTGCGGTCCTCCACCAGATACTCCCATGACCGCGAATCGATCGATTCCCAAATGATCGGCGAGTTCGAAGACATCACGCGGCCAGTCGATGAGGCGCCGTCTGGGTTGGAACGTGCTCAGTCCGTAGCCCGGCCGATCGGGACAGATCAGCCGTATACCCGCGTCGCGGAGAGGTGTGTCGTTTACGGCCATTTGCAGTCGCGATCCCGGCGTGCCGTGCAAGGCAAAGACTGGACTGCCCGCCGACCCGCCCAACTCCAGCCAACCGAGGTCTCGACCATCGGGCAATACCATGACGTGCGAATCACCCACGCATCGATGCTACGAACCGGTTCCGCGCGACGCCATATCTGCCGTTCGGCACTCGCACGAACACGCCGGATCGGGCAATCTGTGCGCTGTACACGACGTTGTGCGTGTTGCGCTCGCTAGGCGCGCCGCGGTCGTTCTCTCGCGTTTCGAGGCGTGCCCTAACAGTCCTCTCATGTTCCGCGTGTAGCGTCGTTGCGGTCACCTTGAGGAAGGTTTCGTGTGCGCCGAATCATCGTGTTTTTGATCCCGGTTGTTTGTGTGCTGTCGGGGTGTCGGCCGAACGTCACAGTGCCGTCCGGATCGAAGACACTTCTAGGCGGTCTGGTCGACAAGGGGTCAGAAGCGCCCTATCACCAGGGCGTGCCATATTCCGTCGTCGATCTCACCCAGGCGCAGGCCCATGCACCAGCGGTGTCTGGTGTCGTAGTGAACCAGACGTGGGCGCAACTCGAACCGACACCGGGCACGTTCGATTTCAGCGTCCTCGACGCATCCCTCAGCGAGATCGCGACCTATAACAGTGAACATCCCGATGCGCCTCTCGGTCGCGCGGCTGCGAGTCTTTGCGGCATACGCAGCACCGTCGTGGGCGAAATCACTCGACGGTACCCCGATCACTGTTCCCAAGACCGCAAACAATACGGGTGGCACGCTCGGCCAGTGGTGGAAGCCGAACTACCGCGCGGCGTGGACAGCGTTACAGCAGGCGCTCGCCGCGCGCTACGACAACAACCCGGTGCTACACGAGGTTGCCGTGTCGTCGTGTTCGTCGCTCACCGCTGAACCGTTCGTGATCGGCGGGATCGTCGTGCCGCTCGCGAAAGCCGACGGGTGGAGCACCGCAGTGCAACAGACCTGCCTCGATGGCGCGTTCGACGACTACAGCCGTGGCATCACACCGCGATCTACTACCCGATGAACCCACTGCTCGGGCGACCAGACCATCACGACCGAGGTCATGCAGCGTTGTGCCGGATCGTCAGCGGCAGGCGGACCGTGGTGCGTGCTCGCGAACAACACGCTGAGCCCCGTTTCCGCGACGACAGGAAGCTCGCGC
This sequence comes from uncultured Actinomycetes bacterium, assembly GCA_963841195.1. Classification (GTDB taxonomy): domain Bacteria; phylum Actinomycetota; class Acidimicrobiia; order IMCC26256; family PALSA-610; genus CAWJBX01. The sequence continues at coordinate 258,981 of CAWJBX010000018.1, forward strand.
CGACCTACGCCGAGATGAACACGTTCTGGATCGACGAAGCCCATCGACCACACCGATCGCGTTCCAGATGAACGGCCCCGACAACACTACGTACTGCGCCGCGATCGCTGTCGCGGTCTCGCACCACGCCCAGTCGGTCGAGCTATGGCCCGCAACCGGCACCCAAGGCGGATACACCACAGTCCCCACGCCCACGCTCGTCAACTGGAGCCAAGCACTCACCAACGGAACCCAACCGACCTGCTGACCCGACCTGGCGCAGAACCGTTCCACGCGCCGGAAGGACCCGACCACACAACCGCCGCGCTCGAACGATCATGCCGGATCGGGCATCTGTGCTGCGTCGAGTTAGACGTGCCGCGGCCGCGCCTATCTGCCGTTATGCTCGCTGACATGCAGTCGGGCAGGAGTGCCACCCGCATAACTCGCCGCAACGCGAGTGATACTCCCAACGCGCGTCGGACCCGTCCGACGGTCACACACTCGCCCGACCGTTTAGGTCGTCGGTGTTCGACTGCATGCGGAAACCTTGTCGTCGACCGAGTTTCCACCGATGCACACGTGCGCGAAGTTTCGCGGGCGGCTCGCGCACGTCTGACTCTTATTGCGACGCCCTGTTAGTGCACGCCGCAGTAGTTGCGTTCGCCCCACCAATCGACGCAACGCTGCGGTCCGCCCTCAATGTCGTGTGTCGCCGGCGCAACCACCGCGTCGTCGTCAGGTGTGCAGCCCGCGATCGTGCCGTCGGCGTCCAGGATCAGACCACCGGCACAGTGCGCTGCGAGCGACCATACGCTCGCTTTGTGACACGTAGTCCCGAACGTGGCCGACATCCGCAGTTCGCAAGAGCTCACCACGTCAGCGTCGGTTGAGCGGACACTTTGTCGGGTACCGCCGAAGATATGAGTGTACGTTCGTTCTCGACCACCGCGTTGCGTCACGACGACCACGGCGCTCGCGCCGTGCTGATGCCGACCGACGTGTCGACGCGCGTCGGTCCGTTCGATCGTTTCGCCGGTATGGTCGTCAAGGATCGCGTCGCGAGCGACGTTCTTCACGTTCTGTGTTCTTCTCGTGGTGGTGTGGGCGCCCACGATCTTCTTGCTGAAGAGCGTCGACACCTGGCAGCTCATCATCAACACGGTTACGACCATCATCACGTTCCTGATGGTCGCTCTCTTACAGAACAGCCAGACGCGCAGCGATCAGGCGGTCCAACACAAGTTGAACGCGATCGCGGACGCCATCGCCGACCTCATGGCGCACACGAGCGATGCATCCGACCACGTCGACATGTCGCGCGACATCGCCGATCTGCGGGCTGCGGTCGGTCTCGAGGAGCACGAAAGCACCTCGCACAACCGGCGCGACGCCTAGCGGCGTCGCGGTGTAGCGACGACCAGGTAGCTAGACACCTGAGTCAAAGGACGCAGACGACGATCCGGTTTCGTGCCGGTGCTCTTAACGCTCTCGCCGTTGTTGTGTTGCGGCCAGGCTTGACCAGCGGGCCGGATGGGTAGCCAACCCGTCATGTATATCGGCGTAGGTGCAGTTGTCCTCATTCTTCTGATCGTGCTCGCCATCATGTTTTTGCGAGGCAGGACCGTCTAAGGCGCATTGTGGTGACCTCGTGATTGGCGTGGTCAGGTCGCTTCACTGGCTCGCGTTCGGGATGCTGATTTATGGGCTGGTGAACTTCGCGCTGTTCAGCTTCCTCGCGCCCTCGCAGTCGCCTGCGAGCTGAAGACGGCGAGCACACGGCTTCTCCGCTTGGTACGCGACCGCGAGCCGACGCGTTCGCAGATGCGATGATGCAAAAGACAGCGCTCGCCATCATCGTGCCGGGCGCAGTGCTGGCATTGCTCGTCGGTATCCGACTGTAGACACCGGCGCAACAGCTCGCGTTCGTCGGGGCCGTTCGCGGGCTGGCGTTGTGTGAGCGAGGGTTGGCGTGTTCGGCTTTGGCGCGGGTTGGATGGGAGGTCAGTTCACCGTTTCGGGTGACGGCCGATTTCGTTGCCGCGCGGTTCGTTTTCGATCATTTCAAGATGTCGGCGTTATCGAGGGAAGAGGGCTTCTCGCAGGAGTCGGATCGCGACGTCGAGTTCGTCGACCGCTTCCGATAGCCGGGTCGTGATGTGTTCGGCGGGTCGAATTCGAGCGCTCCGTTGAGAATGAGTCCGGCGCTGGTGATGCGCTTGACGACGTTGCCGTGGATCGCGTCGGCGGCGCGTTCGCGTTCTTCGATGACCGCGAGACGTTGCGCGCTGACCTGGGCACGGGTATCGAGAATCGCGACCGCGGCGTGGGCTGCGAAGGCGCGCATGAGGCCAACATCGTGGGCATGGAACATGACCCCGCCCCGACGGTTGGCGACCGTGAGTGCGGCAAGGGTTTCGTTGCGGGCGTGTAATGGCACGATGAGCGTGGGGCCGAGATCGTCGGGCCAGTCGGTCGGGCGATATGTGCGCTCGTCGCTGCTGGTGTCGGGGATCAGAATGGGTTCGCTGTCTCGTATGACGATCCCCGCCGCCGAACCGTCCATTGGAATCCTGGTGTCTTCGTAGACGGCGGCGGCGTAGCCGTCTGCGATCCGCAGATGCAGATGTTCGCCATCGGGATCTGGTAACGCCAGGACGGCGAGATCCGCGTCGAGCAGGATCCTCGCTCGGCGCGTCACTGCCCGCAACGTCGCGTCGATCTCACCTTCGCAGGCCAGCTGCGCCGCGACCTCACTCATCGCCGCCACGAAGCGATGTTCCCGGTCGCGCAACAGCTCGGCTGCTCGTCGCTGCGACGCGTCGCTGCACACTCGCAACCGTGACCGCCCGGTCGGCGTCGACCATCGCCGATGACAGCGCGATGTCAACCGGCAGCTCGCGTCCATCCGCGCAACACATCACGATGTCCGCACGCGCCGACATGGACCGACGCCCACCCCCCGCCCCGACATAGGCCATGCGATCCGCGACATGTTCGGCACGAAACCGCGCCGGGATCAACACCTCGATTGGACCGCCGACCAGCGCATCGCGCGCAAAGCCCGACATCGCGGACAGCTCCGCATTCACCGCAACGATTTCGCCGGTGGCGGCAACGACCGCGACACCATCGGGCAGGGCCTCCAAGAGCCCCCCGATGACCGGATCAAACACGGCGTCGTCAACCCCGGTCATTTTGCGGGGATCCGGATTCGCAGCCTTCGACCACCGAAACCATCGCGCCAGACCCCGGAACTCGCGACGAGACCGCTGTGCACACGCGGAGCATCCACACCACCCGACGCGTTACACACGTTCGCCATTGCGGAAACCGACGCGTCTTCGAAGTCACACAGATCTATTCGGGGTCCGCAGATCACGATCCGCCTGCTGCGCTCGGCTTCGTTGGAGCGGTCCCTGAACGGTGGAACCGGCGATGCCGCACGGTGTCCCTCGTAGTAGAGGGGCTGGTCCGATTCGATGTCGTAGAACACGCGGTTGACGCAGCGGGCGAACGGCGCGCCGGATCGTGCCGACAACAACAGATCGTCGCTCTCGTGCGCCCACAACTCGTGGTCGGCGGCGCGGTAGAAGTCATGACCGCGCAGCGCGTACGCGAACACTGCATCATCAGCGACCCGGCGCAGGCGACGACGGACCTCCCCGCCGAGCGTCGCTCTTCCCGTATCCGATTCCGTCAGCGTCGATGGCGCGTTCGTCGCGCACCGCAATGTCTCGGATGCGTCACGGTCCGCGACCATGCGGCTCAGAGTGGCGGTGCGAACTTGGCATAGCGCGGCGTCGAGTTCGTCGATCGCGTCGAGGAGACGTCGCTTGATGTCGTCGGCAACCCGCTCGCTGCTCACGATGCTCGCGAGCGTCAGCCCCGCGCCGAAAATGTGATTGGTGACGCGATCGTGCACCGCGGCAACGATGCGATCATCCCCGGTACTCACCGCACATGATCCCTCCGGTCGCCTTTGCTTGACGGACCTTGGGTTCTGGACCGGCGACAGGCGTGCCAGGGATGCAGTCGGAGAAGAACTCGCTCCGAGCGTACACGTCCCTCTCATGCCCAACACCCCCGATCTCGGTCAGGAATATCGAACTGTCGGCGTACCGTGCGCGCAGTCCGTGACACCGCCGCTGATAGGTGGTGACTATCGGCTCTAGCGCACGGACCACGCGGCAACGATCATCAGTCTCGTATGTCCCTCGACGACAGTGCCCACGCGGTCTCGACCGCCACCACCTTGGCCAAGATCGCACGGACCATGTGCGGCGAGCCGACCGTGGCGCGGACCTTGCAGCAGATCGTCGATTTGGCGGTCGACGAGATCGACGGTTGTGACGGAGCCGGGATCTTGCTCCTCAACAACCGCGACATCGTGGCCGGCGCCTGGTCCGACCCGCTCGTGCGCGAGATCGAAGAGATGGAATGTCAAATCGGCGAAGGCCCCTGCCTCGACGCGATCACGGAACGCCCAACCTTCGAATCACCCGACATGCGCGATCAACTCTTCCGCTGGCCGACGTTCGCGCAGCGAGCCCTCGACGCCGGCATCCACAGCATGCTGGCGTTTCGGTTGTTCGCCGCCCAAGACACCCTCGGCGTGCTCGATCTCTACGGCACCCAGGTGGGCGCCTTCGACGAAGCCGCGCACGCGTTCGGAACCGTCTTCGCCGCCCACGCCGCGCTGGCGCTCGCCGGCGCGCAACTGCACGAACACGACCTCGCCAACGCCGACGGGATGCGCAACGCACTCGACGCCCGCGACATCATCGGCCAAGCAAAAGGCATCCTCATGGCAACCCGCCACCTCGACAGCGACGCCGCATTCGAAGTCCTCCGCACCACATCCAACACCCTCAACCGCAAACTCCGCACCGTCGCCGACCACGTAATCCAAACCCACACCCTCCCCGACCGGTAAGACCGCGTAGTGGCGAGGTATCTGCGGGCGTTCCAAAATGAGCTGGGAGAAGCGGCTCGTGATCCCGGTCCGCCGGATTCGTGCCGACGGTCGGTCGCGACGCGTCGGCGGCCATAGCTCGATGCGTGGCAAGTTGCTCGGCCTCGTGACGGTCGCGAACCGTTCTGGTGAAGCATTCGACGTCGGCGAGCTCACGACGTGGTTGAACGACGCGGTGCTCATGTGCCCGTCGATGCTGCTCACGCCCGCGGTCACTTTCACCGGTGTCGACGACGCAGACGTTCGACGTTTCGTGCACCGACGCGGGCCGGACGGTGCGCGCGCTTGTGTTCCTCGACGAAAACGCCCGGCCGCACGACTTCCGCACGACGGATCGATACGCTGATCTGCCGAGCGGATTGCGGCGCGCCGAGTGGTCGACACCGATCGCAGGCTGGCGCGAGTCCGGGGGGCGCGTGCACCCAACCCGCTGCTCGGCCGTATGGAAGCTCGACGGCGGAGACCTCACCTACCTCGAGTGCGCGATCGACGACGATGCGATCATCTACAACCCGGACCTCGTTCCGACGCGCGTGGTTCTGTGAGAGGAGAAGTCGTCTGATGAGGATGGTCAGTGTGGGTGGCCAACATCTCGACGTCGTATCGCGGGTCGGCGGGCGGCGCGGCGGTCGACGTGCTGTACGAGCTCGCGTCGAGCCTGCGCGGGGTGCGCGTGCTGCACTTGAGCGCGACGCCGTATGGCGGGGGTGTGGCGGAGTTGTTGCGCTCGCAGGTCCCGTTGCTGCGCGACCTGGGACTCGATCGTGGACTGGAAGCTGATCGCCGGGAGACGATGCGTTCTTCGCGGTCACCAAGGCGATACACAACGGTCTGCAGGGTGCCGACGACACGATCTCCGACGCGGACTGGGACACGTTCCGTTCGGTCTCGGCTCGCAGCGCGCAACAGCTTGATCACGACTACGACGTGATCGTTGTGCACGATCCGCAACCCGTTGCGATCGCCCGACTCGCCGGCCGCGGACACGTCGTTGTGGGTCTGGCGATGCCACATCGATACGTCGGAGCCGAACCCGGCGGTGTGGCAACGGCTTGCACCGTTTCTCGAGGACTACGACGCCGCAGTGTTCACGCTCGGCGGATTCGTCCCGCCTGACTTCCCGGTTGCCGCGGGTCGAGATCGTTCCACCCGCGATCGATCCGGAGAGTCCGAAGAACATCGAGCTCGGTCCTCATCTGGCGCGACGCGTGCTGGGATGGATCGGCGTCGACCTCTCCCGCCCGCTCGTGACGCAGGTGAGCCGTTTCGATCCGTGGAAGGACCCGTTCGGTGTGATCGCGGCGTACCGCCTCGCCAAGGAACAGGTCGGCGATCTACAGCTTGCGTTGGTTGGTTCGATGGCATTCGACGACCCGCAGGGCTGGAGCATGTACGCGGAGCTCGAACGCGTCGTGCGCGACGATCCCGATCTCTCCCTGTTCACGAACCTCACGGGGGTCGGCAACATCGAGGTGAATGCGTTCCAGCGGCTCTCGAACGTCGTCGTGCAAAAGTCGATCCGAGAGGGCTTCGGTCTGGTCGTGTCGGAGACGCTCTGGAAGGGCACACCGGTCGTCGCCGGTCGTGCAGGGGGTATCCCGCTGCAGTTACGCGACGGTGCCGGCGGCTTCCTCGTCGACTCGGTCGAGGAGTGCGCGGCCCGGATCGTCGAGCTGCTGCGGAATCCCGACGAGGCCGAAGCGCTCGGCAGCCGCGGGCACGACCTTGTACGCGAACGGTTCCTGCTGCCTCGCCTGCTCGCCGACGAACTCCGACTGTACGCGGCGCTGCTCGGCCGCGAACCACCGAAGCACGCCGGGCAGCAGCGAAGCGGGCATCGGCGGCGAGGCTCGTGATCCTGTGTGCGGTTTGCGCATCGACGACCCGAACGCGGCCTTGACCGCTCGTTCTGACGGTTCTCGGTACGGTTCTGCTCGCACAACTGCCGCCGTGAGTTCCTCCGCGACGCGGAGCGATTCCTTCGCAGCGACACCGGTTCCGTTCCGGTCGTAGCACAGCGAAGCCGGAAGCATGACCGGCCAAGACTCCGACGAGCAACGGGAGCATGCTCGTAGCCTGGTTACACGCCGCGAGCCGTCGGTACCCGTCACCACGATCGCCACCCACATCTCGATCCTCGCGTTCCAAGGTGAGCGCGTGTACAAGCTGAAAAAGGCGCAACGCTTTCCCTTCATCGATCTCTCGACAGCGGAACTGCGCCTCGCGGACTGCGAGCGCGAAGTCGCGTTGAATCGCCGCCTCGCCCCCGACGTTTACCTGGATATCGAAGCGGTCTCCGATGCCGACGGCGAAGTCGTTGACCACGTCGTCGTCATGCGACAGATGCCTGAAGACCCGCGGATTTCGTCACTCGTGCAAGGCGGCGACCCCGTTCGCGCGGATCTGACTCGCTTGACGCGCACGTGGTCGAAGATCAGCCAGATGCACGACGCGACGGCCAACGTAATGGGCCGGGGCCCACAGACCATCGATGATCGCCGCCAACGCCGCGATCGTCCGGTGGGGACATGACTTCCCTCGTGCGGCGGTGTAGGCCGTCGGGGACGCTTCGTAACAAGCGCGACGCGGAATCGGGCAAAGGTTGCCGCGGCACGCCAGCGCGCGGAGACTTATGCGTGACAGGTCACCGAACGAACTCGACCCCCGAGAGGCGAGCGAACGCCTGTTGCGTGATCTCCACGCGCGCCCGGAGGGACTCGCGCAACGCGAAGCCGAGCGGCGCCTCATCGCGTACGGCACCAACGAGCTCCGGAGAGCGGCGCGGCGCCCATGGATCCGTGAGCTCGTTCGCCAGTTCACTCATCCGCTCGCGCTGCTCCTCGCGGCCGCCGCGATTCTCGCCGCAGTCTCAGGGTCCGCGGTCGTCAGCGCCGCGATCGTCATCGTCATCGTCGCCAACGCCGGCTTCGCGTTCGCCCAGGAGCAACAAGCCGAACGGGCAGTCGAAGCGCTCGCGAGCTACCTGCCGCAACACGCCACGGTGCTGCGCGATCGGCAACACCGCGTGATCGAGGCTCGCAACCTCGTGCCCGGCGACATCCTCTTGGTCTCGGAGGGTGATCGCATCTCGGCCGACGCGCGACTTCTTTCGGGCTCGTTGGAGATCGACGCGTCCGCACTCACAGGGGAATCGCTTCCGGTCCTCCGCTCGGCCGAGCTGGTCGACACCGACGTCCCGTTCCTCCAGGCGCCGCGACCTCGTGTTCAGCGGCACGAGCTGTACCGGTGGCGACGCCCGAACCCTGGTGTTCGCAACCGGCATGCACACCGAGCTCGGTCGCATCGCCCACGCCGGGAAGCCCACCGACGTTCTCTTGCTTGGGACGCCATCCCGTTTCAACGCAAGATTTGCAACCTTCGTTAGTTGTCTTGGGTCCTCCTCGACCGCCGACACAGCCGTGTCGCAGCAACGTCAACCAACTCCTCGAAGCCCACGCCTCGAAGCCCGAATCCCCGGCCTCAGATGAACCCGCGGCGAGCGACCGCGCTCCCATAACGGCACTTCGGGGATACGCACCCGCGGATTTCTTCGAAGAGACGGGGGCGTCAGTAAGCACGCGCTACGCCGAAGTTCTCGAGCCGCGAAACGCTCAGCGGCGACCCTACGCGACACCGCAGCCCGCGAGGCCTCGTTGCGTGAAGGTCGCCGCACTGCAGTAGACACCGCGGGGCGCGTAGGAGCCCATGGTTGACGTTGCGAGCGCTCCCGGTTTGACGTTGGCTGCGGATTGGGGGTCGGTTGCCGCGCGGGAGCATTTGTCGCATGAGGAGGAGGTTGTCGACGGTGGTGCTGCCCCAGTCGAGCCAGGTGATGGCGTTGGCAGTTGTGCGTTCGCGGGGCGTTCTGCGGGCGTGCCGATGACGAAGGTGTAGTGACCGCGCGGGTCGAGCGCGACTTCTTGGTCCGGGACGCAGAACGAGACCGGGTACGGCTTGCGGTACTCGTTTGTGCAGAGGGACCAGTAGCGAACCTGTTCGGTGCCGCGCACTTGCTGTCCGGTACCCGTGTTCGGGAACGTCGGTGCCTTGCCACGAACGACGACCATGCGACCGGGCGTGTAGTGGACGATGGTCGCGAGGTAGATGTTGTCGGGGTCGGGATAGAGGTTGGTGGCGTTCTGCTTTGGCCGGATGAAGGTCGGTTCGGCAGGTGCAGCCGTGTTTGTGGCGGGGCCGTTCTGATTCACGATGTTCGTCGCGGCGGGATTGGCGCCCGCGTGCGCACATGTCGGGACTCGGACACGCGTGCCGTCGGCGTGAACGTCCACGATGTTCGGCAGCGGCGCGCCGGCGCTCGGGTCGCCGGCCGGTTGCGGCAGATACACGCGATAGATGACCGTGCCGCCGACGACGCCTTCAGCGCCTACTGCATCTGTGCCGAGCGGTGCGACTGTCCCTGGGGTCGGCGCGATCGTTGTCGTGGTTGCCGCGGGATTGACCGAAGGAGCCTCGGCACTCAACGAGTTGATCGTCGTTCCGGCACGGTCGCGTATCACGGCGGTGTAGCTGCCGCCCGTCTGGTTCTGGCCACGATACGGATTGGTGCTGCGCGGATCCGGCTCGATGTCGCGATCATTGAGCACACTGATTGCTCCACCCGTCGTGCCGTAGGTGATGAACGAGAAATAGCGCGCGCGTGCGGGAAACTGCCTTGTAGCTCGAGATGCTCACCCGGTGCGAGCCGGTAGCTCGTGGCCCAATAGGTCGACGCGGTATCGGGATACGCGATGTTGAGGGTCGCCTTGTCGGCGCGTGTCGGCCACGCGCAGGGTGCATTCGCCGCCGGCGTTGTCGATGTCGCGGACGACTCCGTCTTGTTCGTTCCACTGCTGCACGACACCAACACAGTCGCGGCGACGCACACGACGATCGCGACGTAACGACTGCGGACGCGTAATACGTTCATCCCGTGAGTGTGGTCTTGGGATGGACGGGCAGGGGTGTCGGTGGCCGGGGTGGTTGGTTGAAGTCGAACTCTTGGGTGAGGTCGCCGAGGACGGGGACGTTCTCGCGCACGGTGGGTCGCGGGTCGGGTCGGCCATCGGTTTTGGGGTCGAGTCGTTGGCTGTTGAGGAAGTCGTCTTCGATGAATTTGAGATAAGCGTCGAAGCTCAAGCGTCTGGTGATCGATGTAGCCACGTTTGGCATAGGGGCTGATGGTGATGCCGGGCACGCGCAGGCCGTAGCCGTTTTCGTCGACGGTGGGCGGGACGACATGGTCGTAAAAGCCGCCCCAGTCGTCCCAGGCCAAGAAGATCGCGGTCGAGTCCCAGTCGGGGCTTTGCATGACAGCGTTGATGACACTGGTGACGTAGGACTGTCCGGCACTGACGCGGTTTGGTGGGTGTTCGCTGACGACGTTCGAGGGCGTGACCCACGACACCGCGGGGAGCGTGCCGTTCTTCGCGGCCTTGTAGAGGTTGTCGACGGATTGGATGTTGCCGAGCTGGTGGTCGTTCTGCACGGTGTCGAACCAGGGCAGCGGGTTCCAGATGCCGGGCGTGTTCGAAGACTGTGGGACCGCCGGACAGCTCATCGCATTGTCGTTGGCGCAGTCGGGCTCGGTGCCGGCGACGACGTAATACCCCCAGCTGATGTGATGCGCGTTCAACAGGTAGGTGAGGTCGGTCCAGGCGTAGATCGGCTGACCGGGCTGGACCTTCTTTCGGTTTGCCGTTCTTGTTGACCTTGCCCGCACCCGTGGTCGGGCCCGGTTGGCCGCAACACACGACCGGGACGTATTGGGGCCGGTCGGGGATGCTCTTCAGCGTGTTCGCATTCGTGCAACGTCGACGGATTGTTGCGCTGTGTGCAATACGCCGACCATCCCGACACCAAGAACAGATGCGACGGCATGCTCCATCGACGCGTTCGGCTGGAACATGTGGTCCTGCAAGACGTCGTCGTGCGCGTACGCCCAGTAGTTGGGGATGTCACTTTGCACGTGGTAGCCCATTACGTCCGTGCCGGACCCGCCGGTGCACGAAGGATTGGTCGGATCCGTGCACCCTCGCTTGCCCGACTGGGCTTCGGCGACAAAGCCGTTCATCTTGCCGCCGTTGATCACTGCCGTCGCAGCAACGTCGCTGTGCGGACCGCCACCGTTCACGTCGGCATGATCGACATACGGTGCGACACACTGACCCGTCGCCGGATCAGGCGAACACACCGTCGGCTTCCCGTTCTGCATCGGGATCCCGTCCGCGCCCGGAAACGTCCCGAAATATGAATCGAACGAACGGTTCTCCTGCTGGATCACCACGACATGCTTGATCTTGTGAATGCCACCGGTCGACGAAGATGCAGTCGTCGAGGACGTCGACGAGTTGTTCGACCCGCTGCTACACCCGGCGGCGACGAGCCCGACAAGCAACAGCACGATCACGACTTTCCACACGTGTCAGGACGTTACGCGACCCTCCTGTCGTCCTCTTGGCCCGGCCTGGGTGACCGCGTCGCGTACGGACGTTCCGACTTACTTCGCTGCACTACCGATATCTCTTACGTTTGGGCACGTGGACCGTCGGGACGCGGAGGTGTTCAATGCGGGTTGGGCCGCGCCGTCTGAGGCCCGAGATCTCACTGCCCGCCCGGGGTCTCGCCGGAGCGGACGACGCGGCCCACGGTTGCATGACGCGGGCGAACGCGGCTCGGTAGTTCCGGGTTGCTGGCTATCGGCCGGAGTCGTTTGCCCAGTCGTAGGGCGCGTTACCGATGTCGCATCGGTGGATGTCGCGATGGTGGAGCTGCAGTGTCCGGACGATCGGGTGTTCCTTCACGACTCGGATCACGACAACTCGAGCTTCCCTTTCAGGCGTTGCCTCTTGACCCTCGGCCGCGCCGCCCGGTAAAAAAACAGCCAGGTAGACGTGTTCGCCGAGACCCCGCGTTCGTATCTCCCTTGCACGGAGCGGTGACCGAATCCCGCGACCCGATGGAGGCGCGCCAAATGAATGGGGTCAACGAAAGGGCGAATTCGTTCTTGAATATCACCGCGAACGCGTTCGGCGTTCCGCTCGCGCTGGGCGACGAAGGCAAATACAAGGCGATCGCGATGGCGCTCGCTGACGGCGTCACTCGGTCGGGTTATAGCCCGACGGATTCGGAACTTCTCAGGGCAGAAAGTGTCGTTCGACAACTTATTGAGTTGGCGTCTCAGCACGAGCTCGATCCGATCCTCGGCGGCTACGACAGGGACAGGCGTAGCCACATCGTCGCGGTAATCGCTCCGAGCAGTGTGCACGGCGAATGCACAGAAGATCGCGTGCGTCACGCGAACTTCGTCTTAGACCTACTCGTCGCCCACCTAAAACCCAATCCTCGCGATGCAGGGAGTTTGTGACACGCCGGCACTCGTCATCAATGAGGGGGGCGGGCGGCGGGAGGGACGACGAACAAGATCCCTGACGCTCGCTCTTATGTTCTGCTTCGTCTTTAGCTCATGGCGGCTGCGTGTCAGACGCGCGCGCATGACACACGCGCCGGGCAACATGGCGGTGAGATCGAACCGCCAAACCGACGTCAACCGCTACGCAGTTGGTTGTGCGGCACTGAGAGTTTGGCATGCCCGCGTCGGTCAAGTCTCGTCGTTCGGAGCGATCGTGAAGCGCGCCGCGCGCCGCACGACGGCGTCGGGGTCGTCGAAATCGTCGGGAACAACGAACTCGCGCCACGATCGCGGCTCTTCGCCGCTGAGCTGGCGGACAATCTCCCCGAGAAACCAGAACCAAAAAGTACGAATCTCATCGCTCGGGGGTGGCGTCAACAAATCACCGGCACGGCAGTACGCGTCCACTTCCACCAATAACGACGCGAGCGAGATCGTGTCATCTTTGATCTGGTCCGGCACGCGGATAACAAAATCGACGAACTCATCGCCACGCGCGATGCCCGCGTCGACCGCCGCATCCGCGTCAGGGTTGAGATTCGCATACCGCTCGTCATGCAGCCGCGCGATCTCTAACAGACGCTTCGGCACGTCAGCCTCGTCACCACCACCGAACGCGATGATCGCGAACTCGCGAGAAAGGGACTCGACGTGCTGGCGAGCGCGCAACGCCTCCCGTAACGGAAAATCGACGATTCGTACCTCTCTCACACCACTCCCCAGCGCATGAGACAGACATCACTGCAACACACATCAGCGTACGCCCGCACGAACAAACCCCACCAGAACCGGGCGCCGCCACGACGGACACCTAACGGCCGCAGATATGGCGCGTGATCGGAGTCTCGTCTGGCTACGCCGGGATGGCTGGCGCGCCGAGATGGGTATGGCTTACGGCGAACTTGGAGCGAAGGAGTCGTGATGGAGGATCTGCTCTCGATGTACCGACGCGCGAGCGAATGGACCACAGACAAGGTCGCAGGCGCGGTCGCCGATCTCGACGCGCCCACCCCCGACGATGACTGGGACGTGCGCGCGCTGCTCAACCACATGCTCGACACCCAGCGGTATTTCGCCGGCGTCGGCTCGGGGGGAGAACGCGTCGCCGCCATCGCCGAACCCGCCGGCGTTGCTGGGCGATGATCCGCTCGCCGACTTCAAACATGCGCAAGACGAGGTACTCGACGCCTTCAACCGTCCGGGCGTTATCGAAGCGACCGGCGTTTCGCTTGGGATCGCATCCAGCGACCAGCTCCTGCACGGCTGGGATCTGGCCTGCGCGACGCATCAGGAAACGACCATGCCCGACGGCCTCGCCGCGGCCGCGTACGACATCGTTCACGGCCGCTTCACTGAAGAACAACGCAAGGGCATCTTCAAACCCGAGATCGCGGTCGACCAAGACGCGTCACCACAAGACAAGTTGCTTGCATATACCGGACGCCCACCATCGACATGACCAGCGCGAGCCGATCGGCAGATCGGTGCATCGCCCGTAGTGTTGGCCCCGTCCTCGTTGTGCTTCTCGGAGGCTCGATGGATCGCGTTCCGTCAATGCTTGTCGTGACGCCGGTGCTGCGCCTGCATCAGGCCATCTATCGGGGGACCTTTGCGCGTCTTCCCGTCGGCTTGTTTGGCGAGGTAGTAGGCGCGGCCGGGTGTGTCGTGGCTGATCTGGTCGAGCGCGGCGATGTGGATCGCGTGGTTGAGCTGTCGGTTCCCGTTCGGGTTCAACCGGTGCCGTACGCGTGGTCCCGATGATGCTTCGATCGGTGCGGTCGCGTTGTAGCGGGCGTAGTGGCCCGCGGTTGGGAACCGCCGAACGTCGCCGTAGCCGATCAGATGACACGCGACGATCGGACCAACGCCGAACACGTTCGTCACGTTCGTGTTCGCAGCTTTGACTGCCGCGCAACGATCCGTTCGTGGAGTGCCACGAGTGCGTGGTCGGTGCGGCAAACCTCGTCGAGAAACTTGCGCGCGATCTGTTTGCGTTCTGCGCTGATCACGTCAACGGGACGGATCTTGCGGAGCTCGGCTGGCGGCCCGTTTCGCCGAGAGATTCTTCGACAATCCGCCCTCGACCATCTCCGCAAGCACCGCATGCAACCGACAGATCGGACGAGTCCGCGCCGCAGTGAGTTGGTGGTGACGTCGCGCCAACAACCGCAAGATCTGACGGTGGTCTTCGGTCGCGACCGCCCGCAAGTTGCGATGTCGTAACGCGACAATCGCAGCCGACCGCGCGTCGTGCGCGTCGGTCTTGTCCTTGCGGCCCGCGTCCAACAACCGCGCGCGCCGCGAAGAGCGCGGCCGGAACATCGACAACCGTCTCGCCCGACGTGACCAGCCGTTGCGCCAACAGCGCGCCGTGCCCGGTCGCGCCCTCGATCGCCCACACGCGCGGTGCGAACGGTGACGCTCATCGCAACAACCGTTCGCGTCGACGACGATCAGCCTGCAACGACAGTTCGCCAACCAGTTGTTCGTCGCGGTCGATCACCGCAGCTGTGTGTGATCCCTTGTGGGGATCGATCCCAATCATGAACACGACAACCTCCTCGAACAGAAGTGGAGACCGCGGCGGGCACTCCTGATGCGGGGATGCCGTTCCTGTTTCGAGCCACGCCACAGCACGGATACCAGCGAGCAGATCCCATCGCTCGGAAGCCAACCCACAGGCGGCAGGGCATTCTCGAGACCACTCCGCCGGCACCCTCGACGCTACGAAAACACGCAGCGCGTGACAGCAACTCAACCATCAGGGCAATCTGTGCGGCTCACTGGGGTTCTCGGTCCGATCGGGACGTAGTGCTCTATCGCCGTCCGAGTGGAAAGCGCATCCTTCGGAGGTTGGCGCGAACGCGTGCATCCGATCCAGCTCTCACAACACCGATCCATCGAAGGGACAGGACATGGCTCTTTCCGACCAGTTGACCAACCTTGCGGCTCGCGGCGAAAGAACTCGAAGATCGCGCCGCCGCAGCGAAAAGCAAGCAGAAGGCGGATCTCCAACAGGCCGTGCAGGACGCCCACGACTCGGCGCAAGCGCAGGCCGACTCCCTTCGCAAGCACGCCGAGAGCCGCAAGGACAAGCTCTCGGCTTGGTGGTACAAGATGCAGCGGGAGTGGAACGAGCAGATGGCGTCCATCCGCCGAAGCTTCGAAAAGGACAAGGCCGAACACGACGCAAACAAGGCGCAGAAGGCGGCCGAGTCGGCCGACGAAGACGCGGAGTTCGCAGTCGACTTCGCGCTCTCCGCGATCGAGGAGGCCGAATATGCGGTGCTCGACGCCCAGCTCGCGCACATGAACGCTGACGACCTCGCCAAGGCCTGACGCCAAGCACGTTCGCGCCAGCGAACCCTCGCGCACGTTGTGGGACCGCATGCAGGGTGTCCCACGACATGCGCGTCTCGGGCTCGCCCTCCCACGCGAGCACGACAAAGTCAGTCTGAGTGCGGAGGCCTCGGCAGTCGGAATTGACCCGTCAATAACAAGAGCAACAGGACCGCGAACAGGAACGATCACGAAGGCAAGACTGCCCGCACCGATGCCGTAACCGATGACGCCACCGAAAAGCAGCAACGCAACGACACGCGAGTACCACTCAATCTGGCGTCGCATAACGACAGTAAAGCAGCCAGGACATCTACCGACCACGACCAGCGAGTCGGCGGTGGCGTAACGCACGCAGATTGCCCGATCATCGGGAGCGATATTGCGATCAGGTTGTGGTGGACTTGCGGTGATTTCAAAAGTGCGTCTGCCCCACGAACTTCACTGTGTATTCGGCAGTGGCCTCAGATACGAGGTAAATCTTCTTCTGAGCCTTGAACGACGGTCAGCCGCAAGCTCCGTGTTCACACGCGCGCAGCAACGCGCCAGTCGGCGTTGATAGGCGATTGCACCACCTCGACGAGCACGATCCGCTTCTTGCCACGCCGCTCTTTCCGACCAAACATCAATCCCCCCTTGAGACTTAGCGGGGCCCGCCTACGGGTTCTCATAGCCCGCGATGGCGAACAGATTGCTCGCTCTGGCGCGGTTATGCGAATGCCGAACGGCAGATATGGCGCGCGCAATATCAGTAACTACCGATCAGTCTTGCGTGATGAGGTCGACCGAGATCTCTACCGCTGTAACTGGTCCTCTGTTCTCAAGCCAGTGTCTAGTGTTCCTATCTTCGGGCCAGCCCACCCCCGTCCCGTAGTCCGTAGCGACTCCGTCACGATGGTCGGTGATCGTTCCCTGCAGTATGTAGACGATCCCGGGTCTGCCTCTATGGTCGTGAAGCGGGCCGAAGACGGCTCCGGGCTCGAAGGTGAACATGCGCATTCGCAGTTGCCGCCCGGCCATGCCCTCGATCTCAGGGCCAAGGTCAACCGTTGCAAGTAACTCCGCCGTAACACCTTTCGTCTCAGGTGCGGCGTGTCCGTCGCTCATCATGCTCTCCTCTTGGCAGGCACATCGACGGCTCAGTATGCCCGTCTGACCTAGCCACGCGGATTCGAGCGTACGCGGATCGGCAGTTCGGTGTGCGTGTCAGTCTGGCGACCCGAACATCAGCGGGTGCCCCTCGGGCGACTCGACGCTGAAGTCGCGCATCGCATAGGGCTGCGATTCGAGAGGCTGGACGATTCTCGCGTGGCGCTCCACTAGCTCGCGATTTGAGCCTCGGCGCTGGGCACGCGGGCGTAGAACTCGTAGGCGTTCGGGTCAGCAGAGACATGTGGACCCGGTACGCGGCGCAGCTGGAGATGTACCTCCATGCCGTCTCGCTCGACAATCGCGTAGGACGCTCCCTCGTGCGGATCGAGCGAGAAGATGCGGGCCTCGTCGAGCGCGAAGCCAAGGACATCACGGAACCATTCCGCCATCGCTTGGACATCTGCGCACCCAAGCACGGGAGCTACCGACAAGACCACGCGTCCTTCTCCCTTCGAGCCAGGAACCAGCTGCCGCAAACTTGCCGCCCTTCAGCTCGGCACCGTGACGAGCGCATAATGCCCGATCCGGCGTGATCTTGCGAGCGTCCGATCGGCAGATATGCGCAGTGTCAGACGTCCAGCCACACGTCGGCGAACGTGTCCGTGCAGGCGAAGTGAATGTGCCAACAACCAGGCATGCTGAATCGAAAACCCGTTCCCCATTCGTCGCCTGGGCGGCGGTGCTCGACGGTAGTTGGTGTAGACGAGGTGGGCGGCGGTGCTTCGCGGCGGTCAGACGCTGAGGCTAAATGGTGGGTGTTGGTCGGTGGCGAGAACGAACGCGTATCCGGCGCACGCGGTTGTGCCAGCGCACGACGCCGATGACGAAGTTGTAGAGGCCGGACGGGTACTTGCCCGCGAACAGAATCGCGAACCATGCGAGCACGACCACAAAGAAGGTGGCGATCGAAAGGAAGAACAGCACGATGTAGTGCGGAATCGCGAGCAGCCATTTCACGAGCGGCAACCAGCGGTTGAGATCGTTGTGCACGTCGGGATAGTCGATGTCGAGGTGTACGGCTTGGTCGACGTCGGTGGCGGGGTATTCATCGCGCAACAGGAGCATGTACGCGGCGACGCGGTTCGTGAAGCGCAACAGGGCAACGTTCCAGTCGAACCACCATCGTGGATACTTTTGTCGGAACACGATCATCAGGAGTGGGCCGAGCACGACTAGGCCGCCGGCGGCGACGACGCCGCGGTTGTTGCCGTTCACCGCGACAGCCCCGCCGCTGACGCTGCCGAGCACGATGAGGATAGGTACCGCGATGAAGAGACGAAAAGCGACCGTGAGGCGATTGCGGGCATCCGCCTGTGTGTCGATATCGAACCGCACCGCGTAGTCGTCAGGTCGCATCGGCAAGGTCATGAACGCGAGTCTCATGCACACGGGCACGCACAGCCAGGGACGAAAGTCCCTCCCCGAACCGTGGTATGCCATCGCGGCTACACGGATTTGGGAATGTGACTGCGCATGAAGACGCGCATGACCTTATGGCCGAAGTCGGCGGCAGGGTCGAACATGCATGGGCAGCCGCCGTCAATCACCGTGATCCCATGTTTTCGCCCGTAATCGGCCGCAGTCGCCGACACGCTTCCGGCACCGGGCCCGCGATGCATCCACACCTGTGCGATGCCGAGCTCCGCGCACTCACGCATGGTCTCGTCGGCGATCTCCGGGCGCGTTGCGATCACGACGGCGTCGACGCCTCCGGGAACGCTTTTCAGATCGGCGTAGCTCTGTGCGCCCTCGACCTCGGCGGTGTTGGGATTGATCGCAAACACCTCGTAACCGCGATCACGCAAACGTCTGAACACGGTGTTCGCGCCGTGATCCTTTGCGGAGCGCGACACACCGGTGACGGCGATGCGCTTGCTCGCCAAGAACGTGGTAGCCGCATCCTTGATCGTCTGCATGGTGTACCTCACATCACGGTCGAGATGGACGGAGCACTTGGGCCGAGAGTGGTCGCCAGTCGAAGAACCACGCCATGCCGGTGATTTCGAGCCGTTGTCGTAATGGGAGCGGCGGATTGACGAGTTCGAGGCGTACTTGGCGACGTCTGCTGTAATGCGCGAGCCCGACGAGCATGGCAATGCCGTAGTCATCGAAGTCCACAACTTCGGCGCATTCAACGATGAGGCGTTCATCGGTCGTGGCGAGCGCAGTCGTGACCTGGTCCGCGAATCGTTCCCAGGTCCGTTCCGACAGCTCCTCGGGCAACACGAACGCTGCGTAGCTCACGTGCCGATCATCGGTCGGCACGGGCGCATCGCCTAGGGGCGTCTATAGGGCTGTTGTTGGGACGTTGGTCCCATCGTGATCGGGTGCATTGGCGCTGGCCGCGCTGTCATGAAGGGACGAGGGTGCCGTGTATGCCCGACCGTGAACACGACATCAGCGCAGGAGAATGCTGGGCGCTGTTGCGCCAGGGCTGGTTCGGCCGCGTGTCGCTCTCGCTCAACGCGCTGCCGACGATCTTGCCGGTCGAATACTGCGTCGCTGACGAAGAACTAGGTCTATGTCTCGGACACTATGACGTGCCCGACAGGTCGTTGACCGGGGCAGTCATCGGATTCGCGACCGATGGCATTGATGAAGGAACGCACCAAGGTTGGGTCGTGCAAGTCCAAGGCCTTGCGCGCCTTCACACCACCGACGCGCCGGCATGCGATCGTCATGATCGCGGCCGGATCGTGTACCTCACGCCCGAGGTCATCCACGGCCAAACCCTCGACTTGTGTCCGTTCGGCCAAGGACTCCTGGGCCCGTAAGCGGCTTGAGTGACCTCCGCCTCCACCGACACGCGTGAGGGGCGAGACGATCTACCTCTGCAGCACAACGAGGGTACGCGGTGGAGCTGTTTGGCGACACGCGAAGATGTGACAAATCGTGACGCCTACTGCTCACGGGAAGACCGCACTCATCGAGAAGCGAGGCCGGTGATCTTCACCCGCCGGTGTGACCTTCGGCCCTACGACTCAGGCGCTCCAGAGAATTATTGTCCGCGCATTCGGGGGTAGCGACGGATGACACGCGCACATCGACTCGTAATCCTGGTGACGATCGCGTTCGTCGTCGCGTTGACGGGATGCGCTGGCCAAGGCGCCACGGACGGGCTCCGACACACTCGAAGGTGGCGTGAAGATCCCCACTGCTGCGACGACGCCCGGAGGCGCAACATCGTCGACGATAAATGTCGACGCTCTCCGACGCGAGTGGAGAGGCAGGTTCCATGTCGTTGACGGCATCGCCTGAGGCAGTGGCGGCGGGTGATGTGACGTTCGTGGTGAAGAACACGGGGACGATCGATCATGAAGCGGTCGTGCTGAAGACGAATGTGCCGTTCGACAAGCTGCCGGTGACGTATTCGGGTGATCCGCCGGCGCCGGTCAAGACGGGCGGCGACAAGGTGAGCGAAGACGCCAACATCGGCGAGACCGGTGATCCGAACCTCAAACCGGGTGAGACGCGTTCGTTCACGATCAAGAACATGACGCCCGGGAGTTACGTGATCGTCTGCAACCTCGCCGGCCACTACGCGCAAGGGCATGCGCGCACCGCTCACAGTTGTCGCAGCCGACGAACCTCGTGAATGTCACGCTTTCCGACACGAGCGGCGAGGCAGGCCCGATGTCGCTCACGCGCGTCGCCGGCCGTCGTCCCCGCAGGTAACACGGCATTCGTCGTGAAGAACACCGGCACGATCGATCACGAAGCCGTCGTGCTCAAGACCAACGTGCCGTTCGACAAGCTGCCGATCACCTACGGCGGTGACCCACCCGCGCCGGTCAAGACGGGCGGCGACAAGGTGAGCGAAGACGCCAACATCGGCGAGACCGGCGACCCGAACCTGAAACCGGGCGAGACCCGCACCTTCACCATCAAGAACATGACCGCCGGGAGTTACGTCATCGTCTGCAACCTCGCCGGCCACTACGGCAAAGGCATGCGCGCACCGCTTCACCGTCGTCCCCGGCCCGATCGTGCAATGTGACGTCTCGGGCGACACGAGGGTGCGGCGGGTTCCGATGACGTTGACGGCGTCGCCCGACGACGGCGCCGGCGGGTGACGTCACGTTCGTCGTGAAGAACACCGGCACGATCGATCACGAAGCCGTCGTGCTCAAGACCAACGTGCCGTTCGACAAGCTGCCGATCACCTACGGCGGCGACCCACCCGCGCCCGTCAAGACCGGCGGCGACAAGGTCAGCGAAGACGCCAACATCGGCGAGACCGGCGACCCGAACCTCAAACCCGGCGACACCCGCACCTTCACGATCAAGAACATGACCGCCGGCGACTACGTCATCGTCTGCAACATCGCCGGCCACTACGGCAAAGGCATGCGCGCCCGCTCACCGTCGTGCCGACGGGCTCGACGACCGTGCACGTGACGTTGGGTGACACGAACGGCGCGACGGGCCCGATGACGCCTGACCGCGTCACCGGCGACCGCGCCGGCCGGTGACGTCACGTTCGTCGTGAAGAACGCCGGCACCATCGAACACGAAGCCGTCGTGCTCAAGACCAACGTGCCGTTCGACAAGCTGCCGATCACCTACGGCGGTGACCCACCCGCGCCCGTCAAGACCGGCGGCGACAAGGTCAGCGAAGACGCCAACATCGGCGAGACCGGCGACCCCAATCTCAAACCCGGCGAAACCCGCACGTTCACGATCAAGAACATGACCGCCGGGATTACGTCGATCGTCTGCAACATCGCCGGCCACTACGGCAAAGGCATGCGCGCCGCCTTCACGGTGAGCTCGACCATGACGGAACGAGACGAGCAGCCTCCCGCGCATCGGCTGGCCACGCGCGCTCGTGACCGCGGCGATCATCGCCGTCGTGGGCATCGTTGCGCTCGTGTACGGACCGAACGGGGTGCTCACGAAGATCCACGGCAAGACACGCAGCAGCCTCGTCGCGGTCGCGACGACGATGTTCTTCGTGTTGCTGTTCGCGCTGGCGTGGGGACTGCGGCATCTCCAGACGCCGGAAGATCATCTGATGCCCATCCCGACGACACCGGACGCCGACTGGCTCTGGGCGAACGAACCGTGCCGCGCCGCGTGCCCGGTGCACACCGACGCCGGCGCGTACGTCACGGCGATCGCCGAGGGCCGATTCGAGGACGCCTACCTCATCGCGCGCGCGCCGAACCCGTTCCCGTCGGTGTGCGGACGCGTGTGCGCGGCGCCGTGCGAGCGGGCGTGCCGGCGCGGCTCGGTCGACGCGCCCGTGTCGATCCGGGCGCTGAAGCGGTTCGTGACCGAGCGCTTCGGTGTCGAGAGCTTCGACGCGAACACGATCTGGCACGCGGCGCACGGCGAGGTGCCGCCCGCTTCGCTGCCGAGCGTCGGCGTGATCGGCGGCGGCCCGGCCGGACTCGCCGCCGCGTGCGACCTTCGGCTCGCCGGCCATCCGGTCACGGTCTACGAGGCCCAGGATCGACTCGGCGGGATGATGGTGCTCGGCATCCCCGAGTACCGGCTGCCGCGCGCGCTGATCGCGCGCGAGATCGAGGCGATCGTCGAGCTCGGCATCGACGTCGAGACCGAACGCGCGCATCGGCGAAACGCACTCGATCGACCGAGCTGCTCGACCGCCACGCCGCGCTGTTCCTCGCGGTCGGAACCGGCATCGGACGCGACCTCGAGCTTGCCCGGACACGATCTCGACGGTGTGCTGCGCGCCGTCGAGTACCTGCTCAACGTCAACCAGGGCTTCCGCGTCGAGCTCGGCGAGCGGGTCGTCGTCGTCGGCGGCGGCAACGTCGCGTTCGACGCGGCCCGGACGGCGCTGCGCGCGCGTCGACGGGACGCAGCGCCGGCCCGGTCGCTCGGCGCGACTCGACGACGACGCCCGCCGCGCGATGACCACCACGCTCGACGTCGCGCGCGCCGCGCGCCGGGCGGGTGTGCTCGACGTCACGATCGTCGCGCTCGAGTCGCCCGACGAGATCCCGGCCGACCCCGAGGAGATCGACGAAGCCGAACGCGAAGGTATTCGCATCGTGTACCGCCGTGGGCCGCACCGATTCGTCGGCAACGATCACGTCACCGGCCTCGAGACGATTGCGGTGACGTCGGTGTTCGACGCGAACGGGCGCTTCTCGCCGACGTTCGAACCCGGCACCGAATCCGTGCTCGCGGCCGACACGGTCATCCTCGCGGTCGGCCAAGCCGCCGACGTGGCTTCCTCGAGCGACGTCGAGCTCGAGCGCACACCGGCCGGCGGTATCCAGCGTCGATCCCGAGACGCTTGCGCACGTCGAACCCGCGGATCTGGGCCGGCGGCGACGTCGCGCACGGTCCGCGGAACCTGATCGACGCGATCGCCGACGGCCGCCGCGCCGCGGCGTCGATCCACGCCGCGCTCACGGGCGAGCGCAGCCGACCCGGCTCCCAAGGGGCACGAGGTACGCGTCGAGCTGCGTCGCGGGCTTCCGACGGCTCGACAGCGACTACGACGCGATCCCGCGCCAGCCGGTTCCCGCGACGCCGACCGATCGTCGCGTCGGTTTCGGCGAGGTCGAGACCGGCTACGACGAGCACGCAGGCACGCCTCGAAGGGCTGCGCTGCCTGCGTTGCTTCGACAACGTGATGCTGTCGCCCGAGCTGTGCATTCTCTGCGGTCTCTGCGTCGACGTGTGCCCGCCGAACTGCATCACGATCGCGCGCGCCGATCACGTCGGCGCTCGGGAGCGAACAGCAGTCGGTGTTGCTGCTCGACGAGGACCTCTGCATCCGTTGCGGCTTGTGCGTCAATCGTTGTCCGCCCGGGGCGTTGTCGATGGTGCACGCGAAGGAGTTGACGCATGACTGACGTCGACGACAAGGGTCTCGAACCCGGTCATACATCCGTCGACCACGGCGTCACGGCGCGTGTCAAGCGCAGTGAGGCCTGGCGATCGGCGTTCCGGCACCCGCAAGACCGACACGCCGCGCGGCCGTGCCCTGCAGTCGTTCAGCAACGTGTTCTTGCACGTGTACCCGGTCAAGGTTCCGAATCGCGTGCTGCGACTGCGGTACTCGTTCCGATTCGGCTTCATCGCAGCGGTGCTGTTCGGCATTCTCGCTCGTCACCGGCGTGTACCTGATGTTCGTGTACACGCCGTCGGTCGGCTCCGCGTACGGCGACATGCAACACTTGAAGACGGGGGTCGGCTTCGGGCAGCTCATCCGGAACATTCACCGCTGGGCCGCGCACCTCATGGTGCTCGTGGTCGCGCTCCACCTCGTGCGGGTGTTCTACGCCGGCGCGTACAAGAAGCCGCGCGAGTTCAACTGGGTGATCGGCGTGATGCTGTTGCTTCTCACGCTCGCGTTCTCGTTCACCGGCTACCTGCTTGCCGTGGGACCAGCTTGCGTACTGGGCGGTCACCGTCGGCACCAACCTCGTGCACTACGTTCCGCTCGTCGGCGACAAGTTGCAGGACTTGCTGATCGGCGGCCCGCAAGTCGGCCAAACAACGCTGCATGCGCTTCTACGCGCTTGCACGTCGCGGTGCTGCCGATGCTCGCTCGCGCTGATGTTGACCGTGCACATCTGGCGCGTTCGCAAGGACGGCTTCGCGGTACAGCGCTCTACCGTCTGGAACGTTCGCCGAGGAGGCAACCGAACGCCCAAACGGATCCGCGGCCGCCACCGAGGCTGCTCCCGCCGCGCGCCCGATGGCGCAGGCAGCACCAGAGTTGTACGGCGGTCGTGTGCGTCTTCTCGGTGTCGTCGATCGGAACTCTGTGACCGAAGCCGACCGACCAGTCGACGACACCGTGTTCACCTGGCCGCATCTGCTTGTCCGACACGTTGTCGTCGCGCTCGGGACGGCCGCAGTCGTGCTCGGCATGGCCGTTGCCTTCAGCGCGCCGCTGCGAGGAATCGCCAATCCGAATGTCACACCAGAGCCGGCGAAAGCGCCGTGGTACTTCGCGGGATTGCAAGAGCTGCTCTCGCGGTTCGATCCTCTCGTGGCTGGCATCCTCATTCCAACCGGCGTCGTGTTGTCGCTCGTGCTGTTGCCGTACATCGACCGCAATCCCGACACGCGAGCGCGGTCACCGCAAGGTCGCGATCGCGTTGTTCTCGATCCTGCTCGCGATCTTCTTCGTGCTCACAGTCATCGGCGTGTTCTTCCGCGGTCCGGGCTGGAAGTTCATCGCACCCTGGACACACTCGTACATCGAGTTCTAGGAGTCACAATGGAAGAAAAGAGCCGACGCGACTTCTTGGTGGGCGGCTGGAAGATCGGTGGCGCGTTGTTGATCGGCGCCGCCGCCTACACGGGATACGAGGCGCTGCGGCCCCTCGGATCTGGAGCGGCGGGCGCGAAGATCACAGTCGGCACGACATCGAGCTTCGCCCTCAACACGAGCACCTATGTCGCCGCGGGTCGGATGTACGTCGTGAACGCGAACGACTACATCTTTGCGCTGTCGCAGAAGTGTCCACACCTCGGCTGCCATGTCCCGTACTGCGACAGCTCGGGCCGCTTCGAGTGTCCGTGTCACGGCTCGATCTACGACCTGGCGGGCGAATACATCTCCGGGCCCGCACCACGTGGGATGGATCGCTACGAGGTGACCCTCGCGGGCGAAACCGTGATTGTCGACACCGGAGTCCTCATCTCCGGGCCGCCGCGCGGAACGAACAACTTCCTTACACCGCCAAAGGGCCCAGGCTGCATCGGGAAGGCCTGAAATGCCACGCGAACGACCACAAGTACCAGCATTCGAAAGCGAAGCACTCGACCGAAGCCTCAATCGCTATCTCGCGTGGGGCATCGTCTTCATGGTGCTGCTTCTCGCGGGATTCGTTGTGTACCGCGTACGTGAACCGAGCTTGCGCAAGGACGCAACGCGCGCGCAGACGACTAGCTACACCGACATCGGACGCA
Organism: uncultured Actinomycetes bacterium; assembly: GCA_963841195.1. GTDB lineage: Bacteria > Actinomycetota > Acidimicrobiia > IMCC26256 > PALSA-610 > CAWJBX01. Next base: position 284,738 of record CAWJBX010000018.1, read on the forward strand.
CGCTCTTCGCTACGAACTGCGCGCAATGTCACGGACAGAACGCAACCGGAGGCGGCAGCGCACCGACGCTCAACTCGAGCCAGTTCCTGAAGAACACGACCGACGACCAGATCCACGCACTCGTGTCCGGCGGTGTGTCAGGAACGGCGATGCCGGCGTGGAGTGTCGACTACGGCGGAACCTTCACCGACGAGCAGGTCAACCAGGTCATCACCTACCTGCGATCGCTCGAACCCAACGCGCCGAGCATCCCGACTTGGAGGCAAGGCACGAAGGCGCCATAGACGAGACCGGTCGGACGTTTGACTGTGGGGCGGTGCGCCACGTCGTCGCGCTTACGTTCGACGTGCGGCCGGAAGAAACCGCTCGAAGCGAGCGCCTCTCGTCCGAAAAGGAGGCGTTCCGATGCTCCTACATGCAGTAAAGAGCGCTCCGCCTGGAGCGCGCGCCTCGACTTCACTCCATGCCGAGGATGCGACTCCCGAGCGAGGCGACACGCGAGCCTTCGCGGATCGGCGTCACCAAGCCATTCTGGGCTGCGCAACAACGAGCGTGGACCTAATGAGACGATTCTCGAACTCGTCCTTCCCATCTGACGTTTGACCCTCGCCACATCGTCCGCGCCGCGCCAAGACGCGTGTCTCCTAGCCGGCGTTAGGGGGCAGGTCGAGTGGCACAGGCGTGGGAAGCAGCTATTTGTTCACCGAGGGACCGATCTCGCGAGCAGGTAACTGTGGCTGTGGAGGGACGGTCCCGATTCGGTGTGTGTTCTATCGGATTCTGTGGGCACGGTCCGCGTAGCATTACAGGTCGTGCGGAGGGCCGCGTTCGGTTTCGTTGTCGCGGTGTTGTTGGGTGATTTGTGGTTGGCGCTGTTTCACCCGTTGCTGACTGGCGATTCGAACGGTTTGGTGAGTGGCGCTGGGCATGTCGTCGATTGTGTGCGCCACGCGAGGTTCACGAACTGCAACGCGTGGGAGCCGGTCGGTACGAACCCGACGCTCGCGGTGCATGTCGGGCCGTGGCCGTTGCTGCAATACCTGCCCGCGGTGTTGATGCGCACAATGCATTTCGCGCATGAGACGAACTTGCGTGTGTTGATTGCACTGAACGCGCTGTCGTTGTTCGCGCTCGTCGGTATCGGATGGCGGACGCTGCGACGTGTTGAGGCGGCCATGTGGGCGCCGGTGTTCGTTGCTGCGATCATCGCGAGTCCGCTGCTTTGGTATGGGACCGTTGCGTTTGGCGAAGCCCTCGCTGCAACTGTCGTGGCCGCCGCCGTCGCGGCGATGCTGTTTCGCAGCCGTCCGTGGCTCATTGCCGTGTTGGTCGCGTCGGCGGGCATCACCAAGGAGACGAACCCGATCTTCGTCGCCGTCTTGGTGCTCATCGTGGCCCTTAGCCAGTGGGAGCATGTTCGGAGCGAGGAACGTGCACGTCTGCGTGATAGGTGTGTCGCCGCAGCGATCGGCACCGCGGGCGCGGTGGTCATTAACACCACCTTCAATGTGTTTCGTTTCGGCTCAGTGCGCAACACCATCTATACGCAACCCTTTGAACACGCACCCAACGTCGGTGTCGCTGTTCGCGCGTTAGGCGGCGTCTGGTTCGCGCCTAATGGTGGCCTGCTGTTCTTCTGGCCGGTCGCGCTCGCCGTCATAGGGCTCACCGTCCTTGGCGCCGCGGGCGGACCGAAGCGGGCGTGGACGTGGACGCGCGCCACGCCCTTGCTCGTGGCCGGGACCCTGGTCGCGCTGGTTGGCGGACTCTCGACGTGGTACTCGCCGTTTGGGTGGATCGGCTGGGGACCGCGCCTCACGCTCACGGTTATCCCGGCGATGCTGCTCATCACGTGCATGATCGGCAACGAACGGTCAACCAAACTGTTGAGCCATATCTTGCGCGGCCGCGCCTTCTGGTTTGTGACAGCTGCGATCGTGATCGTCGCGCTCCCGCAAGTCGTAGCGATTCGAGAGCACCACCTGAACGCGTTCTTCGGTCCCGACTCGCACTGCGTGAACGCGCATGTCGGACAGAACCCGACCGGCTATTACAACTGCATCACGTACCTCGCCTGGCAGAAACGCCCGTTCCTGCTCCAAGACGGCCTCCACGGTCTGCACACAGTCGCAGGGCTCCTCATGGCCATTTCGGCCGCCGGCGCGATCATCTCGCTCATGCTCCTCGCACGCGCGCACGCTCATAGCGTCGATTCATCGATGGCGGCGAACGGCGCGTTGGCGTGACTTGGCTGCTGATCGCGCAGACACGCCCTCAGATCAACGTTTGCCTCAGTGGCTGCTTCCTCGCTCGGAATACGGCGCTGTCGTAGCGTTGGCATGTGAACTGGGCGAATCCTTCGATGTATATCGCCCTCGTCACGCTCTTTCTCTCCACTTTCATCGGCTGGCCACTTCTTTGGATCATTAGCCTGCTTGTCGGCCTCACTGCATGTTGGGCACGGCCGCGCCACAACAACATCTTCAGCGTCAAGAAGCGTCGCACGAGCAATACCTACCGATCTCGACCGAACTGGTAAATCCCGAAGCCAACGCACCCAACGCCCAGTCCTAAACGCGTCGCCGAGCCGGCGTTACGGGACACACAACCAAGAGTGATCGGCGCTTCAGCGGTACGTTGCGGCGCGCCTATGAGCGTGCGCTGGGATCGGCCCTGGTTGCGTTCTCGGTAGGAATGCCGGATGTCTGCGCGGCGGGAGTTCGATGCGGAACCGTCTGGCGGTGGTCCGCGACATCGTGCGTTGGCATGGCGTCGGTCAGCATCACATCAACAAGCTGGGACGTCATGTGGTCGTGCGTCGATATCACTCGTAGATCAAGGTTCTCCGCGCGGGCGGTGCGTATCGACCACGTGATCGTTGCCGCGATCGCGGCGATTGTGACCGCGAGGCTCACGATGCTCTTCAGCGTGTAGAAGCTCGGTGTCGACAGGCTGACCAGTAAAGCGAATGTTGTAACTGCGCTGACGATGTGCACGCCGGCCCACAAAAGTGTCAGACCGCTAAAGAGCCGAGCGATTGCCGGGCGACGCGTGATCTCTGGTCGGAGGGGACAGAAGTCGGACGCGAGCCGGGCGACAATGGGGCGCTCGCTTCGCAATGACACGAGGAACACGATCCCAAGCACCAGGGTGGTCGCAACCGGTTGCAGGAAGTACAGGAAGCTGCCCGCGATGACGCCGACGATGGTGCGGACGGTGAGGGCGACGACCGCGAGTTGCAAGATGCCGGGAACCCGCCGGCCCGTGATCAGCCGGCGTGCGACGGCTCCGTATGACCATGCGAGGGTGACGAGCATCGCAACGCTCGGTCCGCGTGCGATCAGACATAGATAGAAAAGCAAGGACGGAATCAGCGTCGCTTCGAGCAGCGAGGGCACCGAGTGGCGAGCGACCACTTTGAGAACGTGGCCTGTTGCGAGCGCTGGGTGTTGAGGGACTGTCAGGAAGTTTGTGTATCGGGCGTGATCTGAAGGTCCGCGACCTCGTGTTGTGGGCCGGAGAGGATCATGCTCATGGCTGCACAAGAGATTAGAGACCCGCGTAGCGTCGCTGGGGTGACTGGCGACGATGGGGCGGTGCGCGTGTGGGCCGAGGAGCTCGTCGCGCGTGCGCGCGCTGAAGGTGTCGAGCTCACCGGCGACGACGGACTGTTGACCGCGATGGTCCGGCAGGTGTTGCAGACTGGCCTCGAGGTCGAGATGCGTGAGCATCTCGGCTATGAACGTCACGATCCCGCAGGGCGCGGCAGCGGCAACAACCGCAACGGCGGTTATGCGAAGACGGTGACGACCGACGTCGGTGACGTCGAGCTGCGCATGCCGCGTGATCGCAACGGCACGTTCGAACCGCAGACGGTGCCGAAGCATCAACGGCGCCTCGATGGCCTGTCGGGGAACGTGATCTCGCTGTATGCCAAGGGGATGACGACCGGTGACATCCAGGCGCACCTGTTGGAGATCTATGGCACTGAGATCAGCCGAGAGACAATCTCCAAGATCACCGATCAGATCGTCGACGACATGACGGCCTGGCAGAACCGGCCGCTCGACCGTTGCTATCCGGTGTTGTTGATCGACGCGATCGTGATCAAGGTCCGCGACGCGCAGGTCGCGAACCGGCCCGTGTATGTCGTGGTCGGCGTCAACCTGGAAGGCGAACGCGACGTGCTCGGCCTCTGGTTGGGACCGACCGGCGGTGAGGGCGCGAAGCAGTGGATGACCATGCTCACCGAGCTGCGCAACCGCGGGATCGCGGACGCGTTGATCGTGTGCTGCGACGGTCTCAAAGGCTTGCCCGACGCGATCCGGGCGACGTGGCCGGACGCGACCGTGCAGACCTGCGTCGTGCATCTCGTGCGCAACAGTCTGCGTTACGCGTCGAAGAAACACTGGTCGATCATCACCCGGCAGATGCGTGTGATCTACACGGCTGCGACCGTCGAAGCGGCCGAAGCAGCATTCGGCGAGTTCGCCGACGCGTGGCGCGAGACCTACCCGGCGATGATCCGATCCTGGGAAGCAAACTGGAACGAGTTCGTGCCGTTCTTGGAGTTCCCGACCGAGCTCCGCAAGATCGTCTACACCACCAACGCCATCGAGTCGTTGAACTCGCGGTTCCGGCGATCCGTGCGCCGGCGCGGGCACTTCCCCAACGAACAAGCCGCGCTGAAAGTCCTCTACCTCGTCGCCACCCAACGACGACCCAACCGCGCGAACATGACCGGCAAGATCAACGGCTGGAAACGCATCCTGAACGCGCTCACCATCCACTACGGCGACAGGATCGCCACGACGAACAACCGATGACCATCACGTCCGGTTACACAAAGAATCGGACAGGCCCGAGCAGCTAAGCGCGCGCATTGAGACGCCGGAGAATGTCCCCGAACGGCTGCGTCCTCAAGCGGTCATCGCAACGGCGTCGGCGAACGCTTGTGATGGTGTCATCCAGCCGAGGGTCTGTCGAGGCCATGTGTTGAGCGAACGGGCGATTGCGTCGAGCTCGCGTTGTGTGCATTGCGAGAGGTCGGTGGTCTTGGGGAGGTATTGGCGAAGCAGCCCGTTGGTGTTCTCGTTACTGCCTCGCTGCCAGGGACTCTTCGGATCGCAGAAGTAGATCTGCACGCCGGTGTCGATCGTGAACTGGACGTGCTCGGCCATCTCTTTGCCTTGATCCCAGGTGATTGAACGGCGTAGCTGTGCAGGGAGCGTCAAGATCCGTTTCGTCATCGCGGCGCGCACTGCTGGCGCGCCATGACCGTTCGGAAGTTTGAGCAGGATCACATAGCGGCTACGACGCTCGACCAACGTCCCGATCGAGGTCATCTTCTTGCCAAAGATCAGATCGCCTTCCCAGTGGCCGGGAACGGCGCGATCGGCGACTTCAGCCGGCCGTTGCGAGATCATCACCATGTTGCGGAGTTGCCCCTGACCAACGTTGCGTTTCGTATAGGCCTTGGCTCGACGCATCGCCCGACCGGTCCGCAAACACGCATGCAGTTCCTTGCGCAGCGCGCCGCGGCTCTGCACGAACAGCGACTGATAGATGGTCTCGTGCGACACACGCATCTCCGGGTCGTTCGGATACTCCTCAGCCAACCACCCGGCGATCTGCTGCGGAGACCACAAGTCTGCGAGCTTGCGTTCGACCACACGGCGCAGACGTCGACACGACGCGAGTTTCGCTCGCTTCGGCCGCAGCGCCCGACGTTGCGCTTGGCGATCGGCTGGCAGCGCCCGATACTTCGAGCGACCTCCGTTCGCGTTCACCTCCCGACTGATCGTCGACGCTGAACGGCTCATCCCGCGAGCGATCGCCCGCAACGACAGACCCGACGCCAAACCCCGAGAAATCTCCTCGCGCTCGGCAAGCGACAACCGAAGCTCACAACGCTCCCGAGCACTCGGTCGCCGTCCACCCGCGTCAGCGATGAACGTGCGAAGCGACGAGTTCTGCCGTCCCAGATGCTTCGCGATGCGCTTGACCGGCACACCCGCCTCGCGCATCTCCCAGATCGTCTTCTTCTCCTCGTCGGAGAACCGCACCACCGCAACACCTCCCGATCGACGGCATCACTGTCCGCCAATCAGTCCCGCGTTGCGTTGACCAGTTGAGGACACAGCACTGCGGGGATAGGTTGCCGAAGGACCGAGCCCGGGCGGTGCGTCGGGGTCTGGGGCCGACGGGCTGTCAGACTCGCAATGATGAGGACGGATCGTGCCGCGGCGTCGTCGGAGCTTCGGCTTTCGATTGAGGATGCCGCGGCCATGCCGGCCGAACGCGTTTCGGAGTTGCTCCGCAGCAGCACGGCCGGCCTCGACACTGCCGAGGCCCAGGAGCGGTTCTTGGCCGTGGGGCCGAACGCAGTTCGTTCGCACCACGCCAACGCATTGGCCGTGTTCATGCGACAGGTGCGCAGCCCGCTGCTGTTGCTGTTGGTATCGGCCGCGGCGGTGTCGGGCGTTGTTGGCGAAGGAACCGACGCGGTGATCATCGGTGTGATCGTCGCCGTGTCAGTCGGGCTCGGGTTCGGAAACGAGTACCGGGCTGAACGTGCGGCCGAGGCCTTGCATTCGCAGGTTCGTCACTTCGTCACCGTTCTGCGCGACGGCGAACCGGCGCGCGTCGAGGTGACGCATCTCGTGCCCGGTGACGTTGTGCATCTCGATGTCGGCTCGATCGTTCCAGCGGATATGCGGCTCCTGGCCGCGCATGACCTCGAATGCGATGAGTCGATTCTTACGGGCGAATCGGTCCCGGCGACCAAGTCGACGGAGCCGGTCGTCGCCGGTGCACCGCTTGCCGAATTGTTGTCATGCGTGTTCTTGGGGACCGTCGTGCACCAAGGCTCCGCCGATGGTCTCGTCGTTGCGACCGGGCCGGCAACCCAGTTCGGGCGAATCGCGATCGGGCTCGGCGAGCGACAGCCCCAAACAGAGTTCCAGGTCGGACTGGGCCAGTTCTCGGCGCTGCTCGCGAAGGTCGGTGGTGTTCTCAGTGCCACCATCTTCGTGATCAATCTGCTCGTCGGAAGGGGCTTTTTCGACGCGCTGTTGTTTTCGCTCGCGGTCGCGGTCGGGATCACGCCGCAACTCCTTCCCGCAGTCGTGTCGACGAGCCTTGCGATTGGGTCTCGGCGTCTGGCCGCGAAAAAGGTGCTGGTAAAGCGACTCGTGTGCATCGAGGATCTTGGCGATATCGACGTGTTGTTCACCGACAAAACCGGCACGTTGACCGAGGGACGAATCACCTTCGAGCGGGCGCTCGACCCACAGGGAGCAGAGTCCGAGATCGCGTTCACATTCGGGCTCGTCTGCAACGAGGCATCGACGGCCGGTGGCGTCGTCATCGGTGGCAATGCATTGGATGTCGCGTTGTGGCAAGAGCCGGAGAGTCGATCGGCTGGCGTCGCCGAGTATCGACGGCTCGACGTCGCGCCGTTCGATCATGACCGACGTTGTGTCTCGGTCCTGGCCGAGCACGCGGATGGCCGCATGTTGGTCACCAAGGGCGCGCCTGAGGATGTCCTGGCACGATGTGCTGACGTCGACGTCACTGCCCGTGCCGTGCTCAACCGTGAGTTCGGTGCGGGGAAAAGGGTCGTCGCAATCGCGACGCGCCGCGCCTCGAACTTGACGACAATCACGCCCGCCGATGAGCACGATCTCGAACTTGCCGGCTTCCTGGTGTTTCTTGATCAGCCCAAACCTTCGGCAGCGGCGTCCGTCGCTCGGCTGCGCGGTCTGGGAATCGTGCTCAAGGTTGTCACGGGCGACAATCCCCTCGTCGCCGAGACGGTCTGCAAGACGCTCGAGATCCCTTCCGGGGAGACGCTTACCGGAGCCGATGTCGACGCGCTCGACGACGAGCAGTTACCGCGGGCCGTCTCGAATGCTTCGATCTTCGCCCGTATCGGTCCGGAACAGAAGGCACGCGTCCTGCGGGCACAACGAACCGCGGGGTCAGCGGTCGCATTCCTCGGCGATGGCGTGAACGACGCGCTCGCACTTCATCACGCAGACGTAGGTATATCCGTCGACACCGCGACCGACGTCGCCAAGGATGCCGCGGACATCATCCTGCTCGACCGTGACCTCGACGTCTTGGCTGACGGCGTCGTCGAGGGGCGGCGGATCTTCGCGAACACGATCAAGTACGTCCTCATGGGCACTTCATCAAATTTCGGGAACATGTTCAGCGTCACCGTGGCCGCGGCGTTCCTACCCTTCCTGCCGATGCTCCCATTCCAGATCCTCCTGAACAACCTGCTGTATGACACGAGTCAAATGACGATTCCAACCGACCGGGTCGACGAAGAACAGCTCGTGCGCCCTTCGCATTGGGACATCAGCGCGATTCGCAAGTTCATGATCCGGTTCGGACCAATAAGCTCAGTCTTTGACTTCGCGACCTTCGCCGTAATGCTGTGGGTGTTCGACGCCGGACCTCCGCTGTTCCGGGCGGGCTGGTTCGTCGAATCGCTGGCCACTCAAACCCTTGTCGTGTTCGTCATCCGCACCCGCCGTGTCCCGTTCCTGCGCAGCCGACCTTCGAGACCACTCCTCATCTCAGTATTCGCAGTCGTTGCAGTCGGCGCGCTCCTCCCCGAGTCCGCATTGAGCAGCACCCTCGGATTCTCACCGCTGCCGATCGGTTTCTTCGCGATGTTGCTCGGCTTTGTCGTCGCCTACCTGATCGCAGTCGAAGTCGCGAAGTATTTCTTCTTTCGCGTTCACGCGACGACGGCACCACGACCGCTCCGGCGCGCACACGCGCATCGAATTCATCGAATCGCGTCCCGGTGGAGCCACCACGAACCCCTCTCAATTACAAGGTGATGCGCTGCTCCCAACCGTCCGAGAACGACGAGTGATGCAGGTTTGGGATAGTTGACGAGATGACGCAGCGTGTCAGGCCGTGTCCTGTGTGTTCTCGTCGTCGTGCACTGTGGCCGCTGCTGGCGTTTCCGTCTCTTCGGCGTCTTTTTCGGGCTCGATCCGTTCGTACACGATCTTGCCCGCGGCGATCTCTTCGAGGGCGATCGACAGGGGTTTGCGCGAGACCGAGGTGACCTGGGGCGGCACGATCCGGCCCAGTCCCTCGCCGAGTTGGTTGTAGTAGTCGTTGATTTCGCGGGCCCGCATTGCGGCGAGCGTGACGAGGGTGAACTTCGAATCGACCTTGGTCATCAGAAGTTCCAGGCGAGGTTCCATGAGGGAGCGGCGGGGTTCGGTCATCAGGTTGCTCCGAGTGGGTGGCGAACTCTCTTATTCGGCGATTGTGACCGGCGACGGGTTGTCGCGCTGGCCGCCGAAGATCACTTCGGCGGCCACTGGCCGGGCGAGGTCGGACAGGTCGCCGGCCAGGTCGATCAGCAGATCGTCGATGGTGATCGTGCCGACAAACTGGCCGGCCCGAACGAGCGCGAGTCGACGGACCGCGTGCGTTCGGAACACGGCGAACGTGTCGTGCAGATCGGCGTCGGCGTCGATCGTGACGACCGGCGCGCTCATGACCGCGTCGATCCTGGCATCGGTGGGAACGTCGCGGGCCAGGCCGCGTCGTACAAGGTCGCGGTCGGTCACGATCCCAATCAGATGTTCCCCGTCGATGACCGCGAGCGCGCCCACGCCCGTCTGTTCCATGATCTGTGCGGCCTCGCGGATTGTCCGGTCCGGACCGATGCCGACTCCTGAACGTCGCGCCGCTTCGATGGTCCGCATGACGTTGTTCCTCTCAATCCAAGATGTCATTTCGAGGCGTGGTCGAAGTGCTCCACGCTGGCGTCGGGGCCAGGGAAGAACAGCGTCACGTGCCCGCCGTCACCCCAGCGGACGAGATAAGGAGACCCGCCGTCGCGGCCTCTCACCTCGAGCACCTCACACTCACGGTTCGGATCTCCGACGCGATGTCCCTGGATCACGATCCGGTCACCAACGCTCGCTCTCATGGCGGCCTCCTCCTCTGACCGCATCATCGGCCCGAGACCGCGCCGAGAGGTAGAGCCAAAGGTCATCGCCCCGTGGGGTGCGGTGACGTCGACCGTCGGGTTCGGATCACCAACCCAGTCCGTGCGGATGGTCGGGCTTCGCGCGTCTCACTCGCGCGCCCGGCGAAGGTGCCCTTCGGCCGGCGTTCTGTCTGGCTGTCCGACCGCGGGCCGACAAGCAGCGCGCCCGATCGTTGTTCGCTGTGCTGAGGGGCTGGGTGAACGCGACGTGCCTTGTCGCGCTATCAAGCGTGCGGTGGAGGCTCGCCACCATCCGCGCGACACTCGCGTTGTGAGGCTGTATCACGCCACGTCGCGCGCCGTCGCCGAACGCATCATGGCCGAGGGATTCCACGGTCATGAGGTCCTCTACGGCGAACATCCGGCGACCGGCGGCACATGGCTGAACGACAACCCCGAAACGCAATCGACGCTTGGTCTGGTCCTGATATCGATTGACATTCCCGACGACGAACTCGCCAACCAACCGACGCCAGAACAGCGTTTGCCTCGGAGTCAGCGAACCAACGACTACTACGTCGATGCCGAGATCCTCAATCGACACCTCAAAAGCATTCAGATCGAGTCGTAGAAGCTCGCTCGCGCGCGCCGCGCACCCGCCGCCTCATTGTTGCGAACGTCTGGGTGATACGAGGCGCTCGAGAGCGTCGCGCAGGACCGTCGTGTGGAGATCGAGCATCCAGACGCCGTTGTTCCACGGCGTGAAGCCGACCTTGGCCCACACGCGGCCGAGCGCTTCGATCGATTGATCGCGATCTGCGCCGAGTCCTGCGTCTTCGAACGGTGCTGGGTAGCAGGCCGCGAGTCGACATCCGCGGCCGAGACGGAGGATCGCGTACGCCGCGATGATGGGCCCAAGCCCGTTTCCCCGAAAGTCCGGCTCGATCCAGAGCCGGTCCAAGACCAACACACTCGTTTCTGTGAACTCTGGATCGTCGTCGCGTGCAACGCCGACCGCAAGATCGGCGGGGATCGTGTCCCGGCTGATGACTTCGACCCAATCACCACTGGCAGCGTCGGCGAGATCGGTGACGGTGACGCCGGCGTCGAGGTTGAGGACGATTAGCCGGGCATATCCGATGTCGCGCCGGTCGTCCTTTGCGTTTGGACGCTCGACGAGGACGGACACGGACCATCGTTCAATGTGAGCGAACGCGGGCGCGTCGACCAGCGAAACCGGCTCCTCGAGCCGGTACTCGAGCACAATGCCGTTCGGGGCGCCCGACGCATCGGCCCCCGCACCCTCAGCATCGCTACCCCGTCCGTCTGCCGTCTTCTCAGCCATGGCTTCGAACGATTATCTCGCGCCGGCCGCGGCGCGGCGAGACAACCGGTCGCGGCCCTCGGGCGCCGATTGTGTGCCAAGACCCGCGATCGAGACACCCGCGACCGCATCACCACGACGCGCCGCGACCTCATCGAGTGCTAACGGCGGGATCACGCGAGATGTGCCGAGAAACCACAACACGGTCGAGGCAACACCGAAGAAGTTCGTCACGCGTCCCGAGCGCAACGCGCCTCGGGCGCGGACGTGTCGTCGCGCCGAGCTGCTCAGCAGTCCGCCACCCGCGAACGCGTCGACGACCTGCTCGAACACATGCCGGAATTTCGTGGCAGGCTTCGTCCAGAAAGGCGGCGAGTAGTGCCCACCTACCATTACCGCTGCGGCCACTGCGGCACCGACGTCAACAAGACGCGTCCGATGCCGGCAATAGGCCAACCCGTGCGCGCACCCAAATGCCCAAGGAGCGGCCGCGGAACGTCACGCGTATTCGGAGCGGTGAACGTCGGGTTCCGCGGTGGCGGCCTAAACCGGCATTGACAGGCGTCGCTCGCGCCGAACCGGCGTCCATCGCCCGCGTGAACGCGTCGACGGATGGACGCACTCGGTCAGCTTGGCGGTCTTTTGGTGGCAACCGCTCGTGTAGGTCGAGCATCGTGCGCGTCCGCACGACGCGAGTGGTCCTGATGGTGTTTCGTCGCGCAGGTCGAGCGTTCAGTTACTACAGGCTGCGTCGACGAATGGTGCTGAAGGCTGCTGCGTAGGCTGGGGTGATGATGCAGTGCCCGGCCGTCTTGTGGGAAGACACTGAGGGAGACTTCAGGTGCGAGTTGGGAGAACGATGCGAGGCGCTCAGTCTGCGCGACGATGCTCAGGCATACCGCGACGCACACTCAAATCGCCGCCAGCCTCCATACTGGCTCCGGGGTGCCGAAGGCGAACTAGAGGAGCACGGCGGCGAGGGATAGCTGCAGCGCCGTTCGAGGTCGTACGGACGCGACCGCGCTTGTCCCAGAGGATTCATACAGACAATCGAACGTGCGTGGAAGCACACGCCCACGCCGGGCGACGTGTGCGCATCCCAGAACGCCGGCTCGGCCACGCGTTACCAGCCGTCTCCGAACGGCACAGCGAAGACACGGCGACGCGGTTCCCAATTTCGCCGGCGCAACCTAGCTCGTCGTTCTTCCCGCGCCCGACTTAGTCGAGACCTATCTCGCCACCCTGGTCGCCAATGGCGTGAACTACCCCGTGGACGAATTCTGGATCGACGTGCGCCGCACGCTTTTGTTGTGCCTTGCCTACCCTGTGCAGGCAATGGCGCTCGATCTCTCACCGAGCCGCGCGCTGCGGCGCTCGTGCGCGAGATGGCGCAACGCGCATCGAGTGCAATCCTCGAAATGGGTGCCCTCGAACACGCGCGTTAACGACCGACAGCGGCGTGGCGTCGGCGGTCCGTGTGCCAGACTGTGCCGTGGCCGAAGCGGGGGTTGCGGCCCAGACCGCGACGATTCTCGTCACCGATCTGGTCGGGTCGACGCAAATGCGTGTCGAGCTCGGTGACGCGCGGGCACAGGAGCTACGACGTGCGCACGACGCGCTCCTCGCCGATCAGGCCTCGGCGCACGGCGGCAACGTCATCAAGGGCACTGGCGACGGTGTGATCGTCGCCTTTGCGGGAACCGCGGAGGCGCTAAGCGCGGCCGTCGCGATGCAGCAGGCGCTCGACGCGTACGGCCGCCGCGAACGGATGAACCTCGCGATGCGTGTGGGAGTGTCGGCCGGCGACGTGACGTTCGAGAGTGACGACTGTTTTGGGACGCCGGTGATCGAGGCCGACGCGACTCTGCTCGCTCGCCGAACCGGGCGAGATTCTCGTTGCCGATCTCGTGCGGCTGCTCGCGCGCGGCCGGTCCGATGTCGCGCTCACGCCGCGCGGGCCGATGACGTTGAAAGGGCTGCCCGAGCCGCTCGCCGTGTGGGCGGTGTCGTGGGAACCGGTCGCGACACCGCGAGGATTACGGACGACGACGCCTTACGTCGGACGCGAGCGCGAACTCGAAACGCTTGGCGAGTGCTGGCGAATGGCCGCCGCGGCCGGCGCGGGTGGGCTGGTGCTCGTCGCAGGCGAACCAGGGATCGGCAAGACGCGCCTCGTAAATGAGCTCGCCGATCGCGTGGTGCTACCGGCCGGTGGGGTCGTGCTCGCGGGCGGATGTCACGACGGCGACGTCGTTGCCAACGCGCCGTTCGTCGAAGCGTTGACAGACTGGGTGCGCCATACCGCTCCGGAGAAGGTTGCCGACGTATTGGGCGCGGAAGCATCCGTGATCGCGCGTGTGGTCCCCGCTGTGCTCGACACGTTGCCTCAAACCCACGAGCCGCTTCCGGTTCCCCGCGAGGCCGAAACTGCGCGCCTGCACGACGCTGTGAGCCAGGTCTTGCTCCGCCTCGGTGCGTCGTCGCCGGTACTGCTTGTTCTTGATGATCTGCACTGGGCCGACGACGCAACGGTTTCGATGATGCGCGCCGTCAGTCGCGCGGCGCGTCGCGGACCCTTGCTCGTGATCGGCACCTACCGGGAAACCGACGTCGATCGTCGCCACCCGTTCGCGCAAGCGATCGCGGTCGTCCAGCGTGAGGTCGAGCCGACGCGCATCGCGTTGTCGGGTCTCGACGAATCCGATGTGCACGCGCTGCTCGAGCGCTTGGCCGAACACGAGGTTCCCGAAGCGCTGGCTGCCATGCTGGCAACGGAAACCGAGGGCAATCCGTTCTTCTTGCGCGAGACGCTGCTGCACCTCGTCGAGATCGGCGAACTGCGTTTCGAGCAAGGGACGTGGTCAATCGCAGGATCGCTCGACGAACTCGGGCTTCCGGCCGGAGTTCGCGATGTCATCGGCCGCCGACTATCGCTGCTGTCGGACGCGACGAACCGATTGCTCGCGGCGGGAGCATTGTTCGAGGTGGCGTTCCCGCTTCCGGTCGCGGCTGAAGTCGCGGGCGTCGACGAGGATGACGCGCTCGACGCGATCGACGACGCACTCGAAGCGCGCATCGTCCGCGCGGCCGACACCTTCGACGAGTACGGGTTTACGCACGCGCTCTTCCGGCACACGCTCGTGGAGGAGCTGAATCCCAGCCGCCAGGTGCGCATGCACCGTGCCATCGCGACCGCGTTGGAGAAGCAGCTCCGCGGACTGCCGACACCGGCGCAAGCAGCTGCGTTGGCCCGGCACTACCACCGCAGCGCGGCGCTCCCGAACGCGGAGCAGGGCGTTCCCTACGCGCTGATCGCAGCCGACGATGCCGCGCGCCGCTACGCGCCCCGCGAGGAGTACGACGCGCTCGAAATCGCGCTCGAGCTGCTCGTGGAACACGATGAGCGCGAGCTCGAATTGCTGCAACGCCAGGCTCGGGCGGCCGTGAACGCGAATGTCGGCGCCGAACGGGTGCTGCGCGCGGCACGCGCCGCCGGCGATCTCACGCGCACCTTGGAGGGCGACGACGCCGCGTGCGATTTCGTCGCCGAACTCGCCGCCGAAGTCGCGACCCTCGACGACCTTCACCTCGCGTGGGACCTCGCCGCACTCGCGGGCAGCTGGCTACGTAGCGATCGGCGCGATCAGACATACGCCATCGTTCGGAGTTTCGAACTCAGTCAAGGCGAGTTCCACGACCCGAACCATCCCGGCATCCCGCTCGACACGCCAGCTCGCCGCGAGTTGCGCGAGCTTGTGCGGGATCTGCCTCCCCTCTCGATCGCGACGCTGTTCGTGCCCTACATCGACTCACGTGCTGAGGCAAAGCGCGCGCTGGAGCGCGTGGGACCCGACGACCATTCTTGGCAAACGATCGGTCCGCAATGGGTGCTCTGCGCGCACCGCGAGCTTTGCGACACCGCTCGCGCCGACATCGAAGACGCGCTTGCGCGCGGGGTCGTCGCGCGTGCGGTGTTTGACTTCGCAGTGTTAGCGCGTGTGCTGAACGTTCTCGGGGAGTTCGATGCCGCGCAGGTTGCCCTCGATGAAGGGCTCGCGCTTGTCCCTCGCATCTCCGAGACGTCGAATCCGACGTTGCAACTTTTGGGAGCGGTATCACTGCAGAGGACCGTACGGGGGGAGTTGCTGCCATCGGCCGAACTCGCAGGCTTCGAGCCCTTCGGCGAGTCGCCGGACGTGCGTTGGGCCTGGATCGCGATCACTTCGTACCGGTGCCAACTGCTTGCAGCTGAGGGAAAGGTCGACGAGTCCGTTGCGTTGCTGCGCGAGCTCATGCCCGTCATCGAGGGTGCGGGTGGATGGGCGCAGAACTACCTCGCGGTCGTGTTCAGCGCCGCGCTCGCACTCTGGCGCCTGGAACGCACCGACGAGGTTGCCGTTATCGAACACAACCTGCGGAGAAAAGTCATCGAGCCCGATGTTCGGTATCCGGAGTGCGAAGCACGCAACGCGCTCGCGCTCCTCTGCGCGCTTGACGGGCGCGTCGAGGAAGCTGCGCACTGGTTCGAGGAAGCCCGAGGGGTGCTCAAAGAGTGCGGTGCCTGGCCTCTCATCATCCAGGTCGACTTCGACGAGGCGACCATGCATGCGCGCCTCGGCACACCCGAAGATCGCGACCGCGCGCGAGCGTTGCTCGCTCGGGCTCGCTTACGCTGCGAGCACCCGGCGCTCGCGCCGTGGGTCGCGCGCATCGACGAATTCGAAGCTCGTCTCGCCTAGCTCAGCGCACGCGCACCGGTAACGACGCGGGGCTACGGCCGAGGACCAGGCGCCACTCGACGTTCTCGACATCACTGACCGGACGCACGTCGCGCACGGCAAACCCGATGACCGTTTCCTCGAGGGTCATGCGGGCAAGGCTGGCGCCGAGGCAATAGTGCGCCCCGGTGCCGAACGAGAACAGCCGCGGGGCGTCCGGTCGCGTGAATCGGTCGATCTCGAACGCGTGGGGGCGTTCCCATACTGCGGGGTCGCGGTTGCCCATCAGAACGGAAAGCAACACCATTGTTCCCGCCGGGCGCGTGACGCCGCCGATGTCGAGCGGCGTCGCGACGGTGCGCGGAATGATGCCGATGCTCGGTTCGTACCGCATCGTCTCGCTGACCGCGGATGTCACGTCGGCGTCACCGGACCGAAGCCGCGCGACGGCATCGGGGTGACGCATCAGCGTGAGAAGTGTGCAGCCGATCTGACTCGTGGTTGTGTCGTGCCCACCCACCAAGAGGTTGGCGACCATCGTGACGACTTCGTCTCGGCGTAGGCGGTCGCCATCTTCCTCGGCGCGCAAGAGTGCAGTGATGAGATCGTCGCGCGGATCGCTGCGTCGCTTCTCGACGAGCGACGGTGATGTACTCGAGCAAGTCGGTGAGCGCGGATCGGGCGGCGGAGATCTGTTCCGCGTCCATGAAGCCGAACACCGGACTGAGCGCGTCGGCCCACGCGCCGAACACGCTCTACGTCTTCTTCGGGAACGCCGAGCAAGCGGCACATCACACGCATGGCGACACGACCGAACACCTCCATGAGGTCGCCGTCGCCTGCGGCCTCGAGCGCGCCGAACTGGTCGTCGACGACGTCGGCGGCGTGTTCGCGTAGTCGTTCCGCCGAACGGGGCGTGAACGCGCGACTCACCAGCCGGCGCAGACGGGAATGCGTTTCGCCTTCGTTGGTGAACATCAGGGAGCCGTACCAGCGATCGAAGGTCGCCGTCGATGCCCATGAGGTCGAACCAGGTCAGACCGACCCCGACCATGTTCGCGTCGTGGGCGAGCCGGTCGATCTCCTCGTAGCGAAAGACCCATACGGCGCCGGTCGCGGCATCAACTGCGGTTGGTCCGATCGCGGCTGCCCGGGCGAGCGCGGCTCGACCTTCTGGATCATTGAGTGCATCGATCGTCGGTTCGTCGTTCATCATCGCGTCAACGCGGGAAAGTTCTCGGCGGCCGCACGCGCGATTCCGGCGCCCATGCGGTCGCCCAGCTCGATGGATTCGTCCAACAGGCGGGACGCGTGGTCGCGATCGCCCACCTTGGTTGCGCAAGCGCAGACCGCACGCGCCGAACAGCCGCGCGTACATCGCAAGGATCGGCGAACCGCATCGCTTCACACTGGCGGAGACCGCTTTCGAGTAGCTCGTCGAGTTCGTCGGGACGATCGGCGAGCGGCGCGATGCCCGCCATGAAGACCTCGGTGGGTCCGGACAAGATGATGTTGCCGAACAGGTGGCCTCGCCACGGTTCCATGTACTCGTACGCGCGGCGCGTCCAACGCGACGACTCGCCGAGGGCCGCCTCGGCGCCCGCGAACGCACGCCGCGTACGACAACGCGGCAGTCCGGCGCGCCGCCCATCTCGCTCCACGGTGCGTATGGCGACGGGCCAAGGTCGGCGACCATGTTGCGGGCACGCTCTGCTTCGCCGGCAGTCGAGTCTCGAAGCATGCAACGGTCAGCTTGATCCCCGGGTAGTGCGGCGGGACCATCGCACACAGCGACCGCGCCTCGGGCAGTGCCGCGGGGTCGGCCCAATCGACGAGCGCGCCCGCGCGCATGACTGCGTAGAAGAACTCCGCGTCCGGAATGCCGGCCGTCGGCGCCGATCTCGCGGCTCGCGATCGACGAGCGCGGCCGACGCATCGAGGTCGCCGGCGAGCCGGACGAGGGCAGCGTCCTCCCACGTCGCGATCCATTCAAGTTCCGGCTGCGCCAGCGTGCGCGAGATCTCGGTCGCTTCGCGCACTTGGATGCGCGCACCTTCGAGGTCGCACGACTCGTAGCGCCAGAAGAAGCCGTACGCACGGGTTCGGAATCGCAGACCGGGATCGCCGAGCTCGTCGGCCAGGCGACTCAGCTCGACGTTGTCGGTTCGCCGTTGGTCCGTCGTTGCGGGATGCAGGATGACGTTGTGGCGCGAAACGAGTACGTTCGCGACGGTGTACGGATCGTTGTGTGCGCGTGCAGTCGTCAGCGCTTCCTCGGCGAGTGCCATTCGATGTGCCGGGTCGGCTTCGTACAAGTTCTCGACCGCGAGCCGGACGAGTAACAAGCGCGCGTGTGTTCGCGTCGGCGTCACCGAGCATCGCGACCGCCGCCTCCAGCGCCGCGACGCGTTCGGTGTCGATACCGTTCGTGTCACTCTGCCAGCCGCGTCCGTTCGCCAGCGCGGCCGTTGCCATACGCGGACCGTCGCCGATGCGCTCCGCGAGCCGGCCCGCTTCGAGCAGCACCTCACGATGGCTCGGGTCGCCGATGCGGCGCAGCGCTTCGCCGGTCATCGTCATCACGTCGATGCGCGTCGTCGGGCGTCGCGTCGGCGTCGTCGAAGAGATCGGCTGCCTGCGCGAGCCATTGCAGCGCCTCGCGGTCGGCGAACTGCGACAAGCGCGCGCTCCGCGGCGGCGATCGTCGCGACGAGTGCACGCGCGGGCTCGGTCCCGGCCTCGTACCAGTGCCGGGCGAGCGCGGCGCGGTAACGGTCGAGGCGATCGGCACGCAAACGCTCGATCGTCTCGGCAAACGCACGGTTGTACCGCAAACGCCGGGCGGTCGGGATCTCGTCGAGCAGCGTCTGCTGCACGAGCGCGTGCGAGAACCGGTAGCGCACGGGTGCGCCACCGAGCTCGTCGAGGAGTCCGGCGACGCGCGCGGCTTCGAGCGCGTCGATCACATGCTCGTCGGTGTCGCCGACGACGGCGACGACGACATCGAGCTCGAAGTCCTGGCCGGCGACGGCCGCCGCGTGGAGCACCGCGTCGCACGCATCGGGAAGCGCGCTGAGCCGCTGACCGACGACCTCCTTCACGCCTTCGGGGATGCCGACTTCGTCGATGCTCATGTCGGATCGCCACACGCCTTCGGCGTCCTGATAGATGGCGCCGCGTTCGACGAGACTCACCAAGCACCTCGATGGCGAAGAACGGATTGCCGCCCGTCTCCTCGTGGAGCGCGGCCGCGAGCTCGCGGGCCTGCTCGTTGAGCTCGTTTCCCGACGCGCGTTCGACGAGGTCGACGACACCGTCGCGGTCGAGGCCGCGCAACGCGATGCGGTCGACCCCTTCGGTGCGGCGCAAGTGCGCGAGCAGCGCGCCCAGCGGATGCGTGCGGTCGATCTCGGTGTCGCGGTACGTGCCGATCACGAGCAGGTTCATGTTCCGCTCGCTGTGCAGCACGTGGCGAAGCATGTGCAACGTCGGCTCGGCCGCCCAGTGCAGGTCGTCGAGCACGAGCAGTGTCGGCGCGATCGTTCGATTGCGCCTCGAGCCAGCCCGCGATCGCTTCGAACAGCAAGTAGCGCTCGGTTTCGGGATCGCTCGTCGTCGGTCGCAGCCCCGGCAAGCGCTGCTCGAGCTCGGGCACGAGCCGACAGAGCTCACCCGCGGCCGGGCCGAGCAACGTCGCGAGCTGGTCGGCCGGCGCGTGCGCGACGACGTGCGCGAGCGCTTCCACGAACGGCTGGAACGGCACGCCGAGCCCGTCGTCGCAGCGGCCGAGGAGCACGAAGTCGCCTTCGAGGTCGACCGCGCGTGCGAGCTCGGCCGCGAGGCGCGTCTTGCCGACGCCGGGCTCGCCCGCCACCAGCACCGCGCGCCGCGTACCGGCGACCGCGTCCTTCCACGCGAGCGTCACTTGCTCGAACTCGTCGTCGCGCCCGGCGAGCGAGAACCGCGGCGCGATCGAGAACGCGCGTGGGAGCGGCAGCTCGATGTTGCGCACGACGAGCGGCGCCCACTCGACCTCGCACGCGGCGACCGGATCGGGAAGCCCTTTCAGCTCCAGCTCGCCGACGGGTCGGATCGTCACCTCGGAGCGACTGCCGAGCAGCACGCGCACGACGTCGGCGACCAGCACTTGTCCGCTGCTCGCGGCCGAACACAGCCGTGACGCCTCGACGACGGGCGTCCCGAACCAGTCGTCGTCCTCGAACGTGGCCTCGCCGACCGAGATCCCGACGCGCAGCGCGAGCGGAAGTTGGCGCTTCCGGGCAAGCACGTCGATCGCCTGCTGCATACCGCACGCAGTGCGCACGGCGTCGTTGTTGCTCGCGAACGACACCATCAGACCGTCGCCGAGGTTCTTCACCTCGGTCCCGCGATGCGCGGTCACCTCGGCTCGCAACACGTCGAACACGTCGTGGCGCAGTGCGTCTGCCGCGGCGTCACCGAGACTCGGACGCCAAGCGCCGTCGACTCGACGAGATCGCAGAACAACAACGTGACCGTCGCGGTCAGCGGCTCGGCGCTCACCGGGCTTGCAATCCGTGCGGAACGATTGCGGACAGAAGTTCGGTCGAACGGACCGCGTAATCCAACAACGTCGTGATGACGCCCCCGCGAGCCACGGCGCATCCTCTCACATCCGGATGCCAGATACTCCGAGGGCCCACGCTTGTCGTCCTCGACCGCAAGGTCATGTCGGTGCATACGACACTCATCACGAGCCGAAACGCGACGCCGTGGACGAGAAACGAGAGCGACGACGACATCTGGCGACGCTCTTGGGCGCCCGGCGGTGTTTCAACCGCCGCTGCCAATGAGCGAACCTTCCGCGCGTGGATTTCGAACGTCGATCGGACTGGTGACGGCCTGCATGGCCATCACGCCACTCTTAGACGCTCGCGCTTCGGGGTGCGACGCGGGTACGCCGCCGTGTCGCCGCGCCACACCATCTTCTGATTAGGGCGCGGGGAGATCACGCGCACGCGAAGTAGATCGGCGTTGGACACCGCGCCGTTCATGGTCATCGACGCCGACATCTCGTCGAGCGGGATGCCGTCGAAGAGGGTGCGGGGCGTTGTAGATCGAGTCGATCGCCACCGCGGCTATCGGGTTACGTCACCGCGGACCCGGGGTGTCGGAGTCGGAGCCGCGCGGGCGGCCAGGTCAAGGCCACGCACAGACCCTTCTGGCCCGCGGCGAGGTCGCGCCGGAGCAGCGTTGGACTCCTCGGCGGTCGAGAACCCGGCGTACTCGCCGGACCGTCGAGGGCTGGGTCGGTAATGGTCGGGTAGGCCCGCGCAGGTATGGTGGATGAGCCCCGGCGAGGCGTCGAGCGCGTCCAGCCCCTCGAGGTCGCGCGCGTCGTACCGGGGCTTGATCTCGATGCCCTCCGGGCTCTGCCACCCCCCGTCCCCTCGCCGGTCGAGCGGCCCCCCTCGCCGGTCGAGCGGAGTCGAGACCCCGTTCTCTCGCCGGTCGAGCGGAGCCGAGACCCCGTCGGAGGCCAACGACAACCCGGCGAAGCTCTTCGGGACCGTCATGACAGCGCCTCTCTGGTCCGGGTCAGGAAGTCGATCGCGTCCACGCCCAGCGCACACGAGTCGTCGGTGAGCTCGAAGAGCTCGGCGGTCGAGCCGGTCGAGACCCCGGCCACGACCACGCGGGTGGCGCCGGCGGCCCGGAGCGCCGCGGCAGCCTCTGCCCCCCACTCGGCGTAGGTGGTCTCGGCGCCGGCCAGGCAGACGACACCCTGGCCGTCGTAGGCCGCCACGAGGGTCGTCCACCCCGGCGGTGGCACCGGCCA
>CAWJBX010000019.1:0-92513 GCA_963841195.1 uncultured Actinomycetes bacterium
TCGACCCGGTTGTTCCGGTCGGTCACTCGTTGCTGACGAAGTCGGACAGGAATGATCAACAAGACAAGGGTTGGCCCGCTGCGATGAGCGCAGCGAAGGCTGCTTACTGGTTCGCCACAAGAAAAGACTCCGAACTCGGGCCTGGCATTCAGCTACGCCGCGAAGGCGACCCACATCGTTGCATCGACTGGCGGGGAGACTGCCTCTCCTGCGGCATCGTTCGACTCTGACGAGTCGCAATATCGCTCTCGATCGTGCAATCTGTGCGCCGACGTCCGACTGGTACGGAGGCAGTTCGTGGCCGAGTTCGAGTACGTGTTCGAGGGCGGGTATCCGACACCGGAGACGGTCCAGCAGGCGTATGACGACGCGGACTTGAATCGGGCGGTGGCGTGCTATCGGTTCTTCTATCCGACGGTTTCGATCATCGGGACCTGGAAGGGCAACATCGCAAACGGCGTGATACCGAACAAGGCGATGCCGTTGCTTGAAGGGACACCGGAACAGCTGGTGTTCACACCGAACTCGGACACGCCTTACGGGGCGCTCGCCCTGGATCTGAGTGCGGGGCCGATGGTGGTCGAGCTTCCGCCCGGTCCCTTCATGTCGACCGCGAACGATCTGAATCAGCGGTGGGTGATCGACATGGGACTGCCCGGTCCTGACGCGGGTAAGGGCGGCAAGCACGTCATCTGCGGTCCCGGCTTCTCCGGCGAGATCCCCGACGGCTACTACCACGCGACCGCCACGACTGATCGAGTGCTGCTCTTGTTGCGGGTTCTGCCGCACGGCGACGACATGGCTGGCGCGAACGCCGAGATGCAGACGGTAAAGCTGTATCCCCTCACGCCGACCGAGGACTGGCAGCAACCGACGTGGGTGAACCTCACCGAGAAGGTCGGTGCGGACTTCACACCTCTCCAGTGGGAAACGAACATCCGATTCTGGGAGGAGCTGCACGAACTCATCGACCGCGAAGCACCGTTCGACGAGTACCGCGCCTTTTACGGCGAACTTGCAGCCCTCGGCATCGCCAAAGGCGAATCGTTCGAGCCCGACGAACGGATGCGAGACATCCTCTCCCGCGCGGCCGTCATCGGCAACGGCCAACTGCGCGTGCAGTCCTTCGCCGACCGTCGTCCCGATCGCGTTGTGTGGCCCGACACGACGTGGGAGTGGGCAGTCCTCGTGCCCGAGAACGGAACATTCGACACGCCGAACTACCACGACGGCTACGCACGCCAGAAGTGGTTCTTCCAAGCACAGATCGAATCGCCCGCCATGTTCCGCCGGTCACCCGGAGCCGGGTCGCTCTACTGGCTCAACACGCGCGACGCATCCGGCGCGTACCTCGACGGCAGCAACACCTACACGCTGACCGTGCCATTACCAGTTCCGGCAAAGCTGTTCTGGTCGATCACCGTCTACGACGCGCAGACGCGCAGCGAGATCCTCACCGACCAAAAGCACTCCGCGCTCCGGTCCATGTTCGAACTCGCCGACGTGCCCACCGACAAACCCGTCGTGTTGCACTTCGGACCCGATCGGCCGACCAACGACGACGACGCCCGCCGATGGATCAAGACCACGCCCGGCAAGGGCTGGTTCGTTTACTTCCGCATCTACGGACCAGAGCAACCAGCGTTCGACGGCACCTGGCAACTACCCGACTTCGCCCGCACATAACTGCCAGTGAGCTATGGAGTTCTCGGGCCTCCGACACGCGAGGTGCACGTCAGCGCAGCACACCTCGCGGTTACGAATCGGTCGCGTTTGAAGGCGAAGCGAATTCTCTACGGCCGTCGTCTTGCTAGGCCCTCCACGTCTCGACGAGTGTCTTGCCATCGGCGTTACCGACTGCAGTGCACGACGCGTGAACACAGGACACACTCGCGAGCTGACTGTTGCTCGCTCCGGACGGGTTCGGGCTCGCCACGATCGCCCACGTCGAACCGTTCCAGTGCTCGACCAGAGTCTTGTTTTGGATCCCGCTGAAGAAGCCGTTGTAATAGCCGACTGCGTAGCAGTTCCACGCGCGGGCACACGACACCGCGGTCAGATAACTAAACGAAGAACCGCGCGGGTCCGAAGCGGGCGGCTTCGGGATGGCCACGGACGTCCACGCAATACCGTTCCAGTGCAACGCAGTTACCCCTTGCGATGGGGGGAGCGCCGCATCGCCGACTGCGTCGCAGTCCGACGCGCTTACACACGACACTCCATTCAGGTAGCTGGCCGACGGGTCCATGATCGTCCACGCCTTCCCGTTCCAGTGTTCGATCAGCGGCGCGATCGCGTCCGGGATGAAGTAGTAATAGCCGACTGCGAAGCAGCTCAACGCGCTCGGACACGACACGCTGTACAGCCAGCTCGCGTTCACCGCATCGCCAGAGCCGTTCGGACTTGCGATCGTCGCCCACGCGTTGCCGTTCCAATGCTCGACCAACGTCATCGCCCCGGAAGCGTTGTAGTAGCTGCCAACCGCGAAGCAGTTCCGCGCGCTCACACACGACACCCCCGCCAGCGCTGCTCCCGATTGCGCCGAGCGGGTTCGGGCTCGCCACGATCCTCCACCTCTTCCCGTTCCAGCGCTCGATCAAGCTGTTTGAACCTGCAGTTCCGACCGCGAAGCAGTCCCACGCGCGGACACACGACACGCCGGCCAGTTCGCCATCGGATGAGCCCGGCGGGTTCGCCATGATTCTCCACGTCTTGCCGTTCCAGTGCTCGACCAAGGTTTTCGAACCGGTAGTTCCGACCGCGAAGCAATCCGACGCGCCTACACACGAAACGTCGTTCAGTTGATTGGTGACTGTCGAGCCGGACGGATTCGGGCTCGGGACAACCGAGATTGGTCCTGGAGTTGCATGCGCCAGGGCCGGCGCGCCGAACAGGACACCAAGCACAGCAACAATCGCGACCGCTACGCGCGAACGAGCCAACCAACCCACGACCACACCTCCCGCGCCATCTGCTCGCATGGCAGATCCTGGGCGTAGCCTTGCACCCGCCCGAGCGACGAGCCAGCGGAGGGAATCTCGCGGCCGCTCTTCAGCGGACGATCGCGATGAGGACCGCCAGCGCGAGAGCCGCTCCGATCATGATCCGCATCACCAGCAAAACCATGCGGCCGACCACGAAGGTGAGGATCAACGCGACGGCGAGAACAATGATGACCAGGGTGAGGGCGACGTTGCTCGTACCCGACATTGCGAGAACCATGCTCTGAATGATGGCACTCGGGATCGAACGCTTGCGAGAGCGAGGAGCGACCGACAGTCGCGCCCGCTGGTTTTCGATGACGCGTCGAGCAGTCGAGTATCGAACGCCCGACCGGGCTTCGATTTCGCTATAACCGAGCCCGTTCGCTCGGAGTTCGAACACGTGCGGTCGACACTCATACGTAGCCGACGGTCAGGGTCATTGTGTCCTCCGGGTTCCTGGGTGCGTGGTGCGTTTCGTGGTCGCGGTCGCGGCGCGAGAAGACGACGTGCACGCGGCGACGTCGATCGCCGGCAGCCGCACATGAGTCGAGCTTGGCTTCGACGCCGTCCCCCTCGTAGCGTCTTCGCATGGCCAAGGTTGCTGGTACGGAACCGGGGCAGCGCCAGCTCAACGGTCCGCAGACGACCGGTCGAACGTATCGGAACCTCTCCGAGCCGACGCACAGCGCGCGCTGCGACGAGGACGTCGCGGTCACGGTGCGCGATGGCACCGTGCTCTTGGCTGACGTGCACCGCCCCGATGATGACGGCCGGTACCCGGTCCTGGTTTCGGCGTCGCCGTATCCGCGCCAGATCCAAGACCTTGGCGCGCCGATGGGCTTCATCGAAGCAGGTGCCACAGACTTCTGGGTGCCGCGCGGCTACGTGCATGTGATCGCGAACCTGCGGGGCACCGGCGGTTCCGGTGGGACGTTCGGGTTCTTCGACGAGCAGGAACGTCATGACGCTCACGATCTCGTCGAGTGGGCGGCGGCGCAGCCCTGGTGTGATGGCAACGTCGGAATGCTGGGGATCAGCTACTTCGCGATGACCCAGCTCGAGGCGGCCGTCGAGCAGCCCGAGCATCTGCGTGCGATCTTCCCGCTCGCGGTGACGACGGACCTGTACGACGCGGCGATGCATCACGGGCTGTTCAGCGCAAGCTTCGTCACGCCGTTCCTCGCCATGGTCGGGGTGACGTCGAGCGCGCAGCGACAAGTTCTGGCGCAGCGCCCTCATCGACGCGGCGCGGCACGTGTTGCGAACACCGTCGCTGCATCACAAGTTTGCGACCATGAACGGCGAGTCGTCGGTTGTCGTGCTGAAGGAGGCGCTCAAGCTCCACCACGAACCGCATCCGTGGGACGACCTGTGGCACGCCATCGCGGTCGAACACCCGCTGCATGACGAGTGGTGGGACGAGCGCGACCTGACACCGCTGCTCGACCGAGTCCAGGTGCCGACCTACCTGGGCTGCGATTGGCAGAACGTCCCCTTGCACCTGCCGTCGACGTTCCCCGCGTTCCGGGCGCTGGTGAACGCACCGGAGGTGCGCGTGGCGATGCTCGGCGAGTTCGGCCTGACGTGGCCCTGGGAGAGCCTCCACGTCGAAGCGCTCGCCTGGTACGACCACTGGCTCAAGGGACGCGACACGGGGATCCTCGACGGAGACCCGATCCGCTACTGGATGCCCGGCGCCGACGAGTGGCGGACGGACACGGCGTGGCCACCGCAGGCGGCGCAGCCGCGCGCGTTTTCACTCCGCGCCGACGGCGTGCTCGGCGGCGACGACGGCCCCACGGGCACGCGGTCGCTGATGGTGCTCGGGACCGGTTTGAACCGAGCGAAGCCGAGCGAAGCGGATCCGCCTTCTCAGCTCGAGTGGACAACGGCTCCGCTCGACGACGCGTTCGACGTCGCCGGCGATCTGGAGCTCGAGGTGCATGCCACCACGACCGCCATCGATACGGCATGGTTCGTCACCCTCCAGGACGTCGCCCCTGACGACTCCACCGTTGACGTCACCGCCGGGTACCTCCGTGCGAGCGTCCGCGCCGTCGACGACCAGCACAGCGTGCCGGGCACCCCGGTGCTTCCGTGTCGCACGAGCGAAGCCGTCGTGCCCGGCGAGCTGACCGTGTACCGCGTGCCGCTCGTGACGAATGCGCGCCGCTTCGCCGCAGGCCATCGCCTGCGGATCGTGCTCGCCAGCGACGACCAGGACACCTCGGTGCCGGCGATCATGGGATTCCGCCACGCAAGCGTGGGCACCAGCAGCCTCAACACGATCCACTCCGCGTCACGCCTGCTCCTTGCCGTCCTGTGACCGGAAGCCAGGTCCGCTCCGACGCCCGACACTTTCTCCTTCGTCATCCCGCCCAGGTCGGTCGAACGCGTCGTCATCGCGCGGGAGGATCCTGAAGCGATCCGTAACGTCCGCGTCCGCGCGGATGCGGTCGATGCGTTGACCGGTCTGCTCGCACGGCAGCCGCTACACGACCACCTCGAATCGATTCTCGACTCGGGTGAAACCGCAGTGTTGGTGATGGTCGATCGCGGCTCTGCACGAGCAGCGAGGTTCAGGGCCGCATGAAGGCATTGCTCAGCGATATTGCAGCCGATCACGACTCCTGATCGGCTCAGCGGTCGACAAAGGAACCTTGCAGCTGCGGCTTCCTGAAGACCAGGATTGGATGTCGGCGGGTCTTGGGAGTAGCGCATTGAGTGAGCGCGATTGCCGTGTACTGGCGCGCGTGGCCGGTCGTCGCGGTCGGCCTTTTTGTCGCGGCATTGCTCGGGCGCGACTGGTGGGTGTACGCACCGCGCACGCGCGATTCTGCGAACGGTGCCGCGTAGCCCGGTCAGTTTCGTCGCACGCAACGGAAGCCGAGGTGGCTCATCCCAGTGTCGATCATCTGTGGTCGGCGCGCCGCGGGCCGGTAGCGCATGCAATACGAATCCGCGCACAGGTGTGAGCCACCTTTGATGACTCGGCGCGGGATCGCGAACTGCGGCTGCGCGGGATCGAGGCTCTCGTTCGCGGTTCCTCCGCTCGGATTGAGCGGCACGCAGCACGGCGCCGCGTCGTCGGCCCGTGCGACGGCGTACCAGTCGCACGTCCATTCCCACACGTTGCCCGTCATGTCGTAAAGCCCGTAACCGTTTGCGGGAAACGATCCGACGGGTGATGTACGCGCAAACCCGTCTTCGAGCGAGTTGTGCCACGGGAACTCACCGTTCCACACGTTGGCCATGATCTGACCGTCGGGACGCGCGTCGTCGCCCCACGCGAACTCGGCGCCCTCGAGCCCGCCGCGCGCCGCGAACTCCCACTCTGCTTCGGTTGGCAACTCGAAACCAGCCCACTGCGCGAACGCGCACGCGTCCTCATATGCAACGTGCACAACGGGGTGATCGCCAAGGTCGCGCACGTCGCTCCCGAAACCGTAAGGCGCGCGCCACGATGCGCCCGGCGTCCACGTCCACCATTGCGAGAGGTGGCGCAGATCGACCGGCCCGGGTGTACCCGTGAACACCAAAGAACCGGGCACGAGATTCGCGGCCGGCGCGCCGGGAAAGTCCTTCGGATCGAGGGAACGTTCCGCCACAGTGACGTAATCCGTCGCGGCAACGAACTCCGCGAACGCAGCATTGGTGACGGGGCCGCGGTCGATCCAAAACCCGTCGACCGCGACGCGCGCGGCGCCGGTGTCTCTTCGGGATAGTGGCGATCCGATCCCATGAGGAACGAACCGCCATCGATCCACACCGAGTTATCGGCCGGCAATGGCCTCGTGCATCTTCTCGACCGCCTGGTCGATCGTGAACGTTGCCGGTTCCTGGCGCGGCGGGAACTCCTTGAAGCTCTCGAGGAACGCGGTCGTGATCAGCGTGCCGTAGAACGCGAGGTAGTCGTGGTCGAGGAACCAGTCGTAGTACGTGTTCGACGTGACGTCGGCGCGTTCGAACGGATCCGTCCGCAAATTGAAGAGCTTCGGAACCCGCAACGGCGTGAACGGCTCCGCCCAAATGCCGAGCGTGCCGCGCGCACGCTGTTCCATGAACACGATCTTCCAGTTGTCGAAGCGGATGCCGAGCACGTCGCAGTCGTCCGACATGTAGATCAGGCCGATACGCGGGCTCTTCTCGACCTCGCCGGTGAGATACGGCAACAGGTTGTAGCCGTCGATGTGCACCTTGAAGGTCTTGTCGCCGGCGGTGTGGCCTTGCTTCAACTTCTCGACGATGTCGGGCTCACCTGCGGCGGCACAGAACGTCGGCAGCCAGTCGTGGTGTTGGATGATCTCGTTCGACACGACACCGGCCGCGATGTGACCGGGCCAGCGGATCATCTCGGGGACGCGGAACGCGCCTTCCCAGTTGGTGTCCTTCTCGCTGCGGAACGGGGTGGTCGCACCGTCGGGCCACGTGTTGGCGTGCGGGCCGTTGTCGGTGCTGTAGATGACGATCGTGTCGTCGGCGATGCCGAGTTCGTCGACCGCGTCGAGCAACTGACCGACGTTGCGGTCGTGGTCGATCATCGTGTCGTGATACGGCGACTGCCAGCGCCCGGCCTGGCCGAGACTTTCCGGCTTGGTGTGCGTGCGCAAGTGCATGTGCGTCATGTTCATCCAGAGGAAGAACGGCGTATCGGCGGCGTGCTGGCGCTTCATGAAGTCGATCGCAGCCGCGGTCGTGTCGTCGTCGATCGTTTCCATCCGCTTCTTCGTGAGCGGCCCAGTGTCTTCGATGGTTTGTTTTCCGACCCGTCCGTACTTTTCGTCGACAGTGGCGTCGTCGGTGTCGGTCGCGAACGAGCGGATGACGCCGCGCGGATGGTTCGCGGCGAACAGCCGCGGGAACTGAGCTTCTTTCGGATAGTCGGGGAGCTCCGGTTCTTCTTCGGCGTTGAGGTGATACAGGTTGCCGAAGAACTCGTCGAAGCCGTGCACCGTCGGCAGGTACTTGTTCAAGTCGCCGAGGTGGTTTTTGCCGAACTGGCCCGTCGCGTAGCCGAGCGGTTTCAAGAGTTCGGCGATCGTCGGGTCCTCGGCTTGCAATCCGACGTCGGCGCCCGGGATGCCGACCTTGCTCATGCCGGTGCGATACACGCTCTGGCCGGTGATGAACGACGCGCGACCTGCGGTACAACTCTGCTCGCCGTACGAATCGGTGAACCGCATCCCTTCGTTCGCGATGCGGTCGATGTTCGGCGTGCGATAACCCATCACCCCGTCGCTGTAACAGCTCAGGTTGGTGATGCCAATGTCATCGCCCCAGATGACGAGGATGTTCGGCTTGCCACCGGGCATGGGGGGTCCCTTCGGTCAGGCGATCTTCAAGTCAGGAGTCGACCACGGCCGCCGCTGAGCTCGCAAAACGTCAAATCGGCGTCGAACAACGTGTCGTCGTTGTCGAAAACGGCGATGCGCGCTTCGGCAGGAAGGAAGTTCTCGCTGCGTTCGTCGGTCACGGCGCCGACGAAATCGACGATCGCGTGACGCGTCGGCGTGTCTCGCCACGATTGCAACAACGACTCCGAGGACATGTTCCGGGACGTTAACTGTGTCGAAGTACGCGGCGAGCGGGCAGATCGGCGAGAATCGGGTGCGTGGCGAACGCGAACTCGGACCCGGCCGGAGGGCTTGCCCGATGGGTGCCGATCGTCGGCTGGTTGCCGCACTACGACCGCTCATGGCTCGGTGGCGACGTCATCGCCGGTTTCACCATCTGGGGATTGCTGGTCCCCGAGATGATTGCGTACGCGAGCCTCGCCGGGTTGCCGCCGCAGGCCGGGCTGTACACGCTGCTCGCGTCGCTCGGTCTGTACGCGATCTTCGGGAGCAGTCGCCACCTCGTTGTCGCCGGCACGTCGGCGTCCGCGGTCCTGGTGTTCTCCGCCGTCAGCGGCGTGCACCCCAAGGATCCGTCGTCGTACGCGGCGCTTGCGGCCGCGATGATCATCGTCACCGGTATCGCGTTCGTGCTCGCGGGATTCGCGCGCCTCGGATTCATTACGCAGTTCTTGTCGCGGCCGGTGATGACCGGGTTCATTTTCGGGCTGGCGATCTTCGTCACTGTGAGTCAGCTACCGAAGATGTTCGGTCTCGAAAAAGGTGAGGGCGACACCGTTCGCCAGTTCGCGCACATCATCGTCAACCTCAACAACACGAGCGTCGTGACGCTCGTGGTCGGCATCGTCGCGATCGCGGTGCTGTTCGGCATCGAACGATTCGCGCCCGCGTTCCCGGCGGTCTCGTCGTTCTCGTGCTCGGGATCGCACTCAGCTACGCATTCAACCTTTCGAACCACGGGGTTGCGATCATCGGACACATCCCGAGCGGTTTCCCGTCCGTCGCGGTCCCGCATATCGCTGCGTCCGACTTGTGGGTGCTCATCCCGTCCGCGCTCGGGATGCTGCTCGTCATCTACAGCGAGGCGCTCGGAGCAGCATCGACCTTCGCCGAAAAGCACGGCTATCGCATCGATCCCAACCAAGACATGATCGCCCTCGGGCTGGCCAACATCGGTTCCGGCCTGTTCGGCGGCCTCGCAGCCGGCGGGAGCTTGTCGCAAACTGCGGTCAACGACGGCGCGGGTGCGAACAGCCAGGTGTCACCGCTGTGCGCCGCCGTGCTCAGCCTCGTCACAGTGCTCGCGCTCACGCCGCTGTTTCACGACCTCCCCGAAGCCGTCCTTGCCGCGCTCATCATCCATGCGGTTTCGCATCTGATGCGCGTCGACGAGATGCGCGAGTACTACCGGCTGATCCCGAACGAGTTCTGGCTGGGAATGATCACACTGCTCGGCGTCATCGTGCTCGATGTTCTTCCCGGTCTTGTTATCGGCGTGCTGCTGTCGCTCGTGCTCGTCATCGGTCGGGCGAGTCGGCCGAAGGTCTCCGTCCTCGGTGCGAGCCCAGATGTACCGGGTGCGTACGTCGACGTCGACCGGCACCCCGGCGCGCGCACCACTGATGGGGTGCTCGTCGTACGTCCGGATGCACCGCTGTTCTACGCGAATGCGCAGGCCGTCCGCGACGCGATCGATGCCGGCCTCGGTGACGACGGCAAGGTCACAGCCGTCGTGCTCGATCTCGACGGCAACGATCGTCTCGACATCACGAGCGCCGAACACCTTCGCAAGCTCCAGCACGAACTCGCGGAGCGCAACATCGCGCTCTGTCTCGTGCATGTGCACGCGCCTGCAGTACGCATGG
Source organism: uncultured Actinomycetes bacterium (assembly GCA_963841195.1). GTDB lineage: Bacteria > Actinomycetota > Acidimicrobiia > IMCC26256 > PALSA-610 > CAWJBX01. The sequence goes on from CAWJBX010000019.1 coordinate 10,204, forward strand.
CGAAAGCGACCGGTCTCCTCGACGCACTCGGCTCCGACCAAATGTTTGCGAACATCGACGCCGCGTTGACATGGATTCGCTCCTCCCGCAAGCAGCCGTGAGCGGAACCGGCCAGCCTGGTGGCAAGCTTGCGCCGGCATTTCAGCGCGCGATGGAGGCACGATGATCAAGCAGCTGACCGACGTACCCGCAGGCGTGATCGGATTCGAAGTGACCGACAAGGTCACGGCCGAGGACTACCGCGACGTGGTGCTGCCGGCGATCGAGAACGCGGCGAAGACGGGCGATCTCCGGTTCGTCGCCGAGATCCCGGAGTTCAAAGGGATGACCCCGAGCGCGGTCTGGGAAGACCTCAAGGTCGGCGTCGACGCGTTCCGGAAGTGGAAGAAGATCGCGCTCATTACCGACATCGAGTGGATGACGCACATGACGCACCTCTTCGGATGGATGACACCGGGCGAGGTCAAGACGTTCCGGCTCGAAGACCGCGACCAAGCGATGAAGTGGGTCTCGTCCTAGACGCGAAAACTGTCGCGTGTCTGAGATGTAGATGACGACGTTCGCGCACGCGCGCGTTGTCGTGCGACACTGCGGCGATGAACGCGCTGCTCGACTTCACCGATGCACTGCCACGGCGGACGATCGCGGCGGGGGAGCGCGTGCTCTCCGAAGGCGATGTCAGCGGCGAGTTGTTCGTTCTGCTTTCGGGGCGATTGCAGATCGAAAAAGGCGGCGTCGCAGTCGCGACCATTGCTGAACCGGGAGTGTGCGTCGGCGAGATCGCGGTGCTGCTCGGCATTCCGGCCACGGCCGACGTCGTCGCGATGGAAGCGTCGACCGTCGCGGTGATCGACGACGCGCCGCGCGTTGTCGCCGAGCAACCCGTCGTCGCGCTCGAGTTGGCGCGCATGCTCGCGACGCGCGTGCAACGCATGACGAGCTACCTCGTCGATCTGCAACACCAGTACGCCGATCACGAAGGCGGGCTCGGCATGGTCAACACCGTGCTCGGCAGCCTCGTGCACCATGGGTCGACACGCTCCGAACTTCGCTCCGCACGCGATCCCGATCCGGAGTACTAGCGGCGCAACTCAGCTCGTCAGCTCGGCGTGAGCGACACTTCGCCGGCATCGGCGGATGCCGACCACCGCATTTCGCGCCCGTCGATGTCGATGACGACGTGCGGCGGAACCGGTCCGCCCTCGCGGCCGCTGTTGAGGACCCACGTATTGCCGATGCGATCGTTCCAGGCGCCGCCGTCGACCCACGGCGACTGGTGCACATGACCGCAACACACCAACGCCGGTTCGTACTGTGCGATCCAGGCGTTGAGATCGTCGTCACCGTAGGAACGCGAACCGGTCCAGCTTGTCGGCGAACCGTTCGGCGGCGCGTGATACACCCAGATCCACATGCGGTCGCCGACCGCGCGCGCGTCGGCCGCGAAGGTTTGCGCGACCTGCTCGCGCGTCTTCGGTCCGTCCCACCACGGACACACGGTGATGAACACGTCGTCGGTGACGATGTTCGTTCCGTCGGTGTGCACGCCGTTGGCGCGCGCGGCGTCGAGCCATAGGGCGGCGCGCTCGCCGAACTCGTTCTCGGCATTGAGGTCGTGGTTGCCGGAACACACGGCCAGTTGCGTCTGCGCGGCGACCCGCGCGAGGTACTCCAACATGACCGCAATCTGAGCGTCGGGCTCGACGGCGGAGTTGATCGCAAGCAAGTCGCCGGCAATCACGACAAGGTCGTAGTCAGACGCCGCGCCGACAACCCAGTCGAGTTGCCGCAACGAATAGTGCAGGTCCGACACGAGCAGAATCTTCATGCAGGCCGACGATACTCAAAGAGCGTGTGGCGCTCGTTTCTCTGCCAGCAGTTGGCGGAGTTTCGCGTCGCCATTCATTCGCAGCGGCAGGGCACTGTTTGTTCGAGGGCTTGCCAACGAAATGGCACGAGTGGCGCGGCTTCACCGCAGCCCGTGCAACTGATGCGCCAACCTTCGGGGACGCGTTCGATCTGCAACGCGACTTGGCCAGTGGAATGCCGCATTGGTTCGACCTTGGGTTTACGTACGTCGGGCAACTGCGCGAGTTCGATGTCGAGATACGGCACGTCGGCGCTCGGCGCAGGCAACGTGGCCTCGAGACGCGCGAGTTCCGCGTCGTCGCTCGGAACGCCGCGCCCCGTGTAGGTAAGGAGCGCGTAACGCGTTGCATCGTCGAGCCATTCCGTACCGGTCTCGTAACTCTCGAGCCGCTGCGGTTCGGGCACGACCGCGGGGCCGGGCGCGGAGAGGAACGACGCGAGGCGTTCGAAGTCGGTGCTGTCGAACACCCCGGTCGCTTCGGAAATCTGTTCGATCTCGTCGAGGAAACCGTCGACCTCGAAGCGGTTCGAAGGGTCTTCGAGCGTGTCCTTGGCGAACATGATGACGAACCGAGCCGCGACGCCGGCGCGCTTGCGGCGCAGGATGCGGCCCATGCGTTGGATCATCTGGCGACGCGTGCGGCTCGCGCTCATCACGACGCCCAGGTTTGCGTCGGGAACGTCGATGCCTTCGTCGAGGACGCGCGGCGCCGCGACGACGTCGAGCTTGCGGTCGCGCAGATCGTCGAGGATCTCGCGGCGCTGCCCGCGCGCCGTGGAACCTGTGATCATGTCGACCGCGACGTGCGGATCGAGACGGTTGATCGTGTGGTTCGCGGCGCGCACCGTTTCGGTGAAGATCAACGCGCCGTCGGAGTCTCTGATCGCGTCGGCCAGGTTGCCGAGGAGCTCGTACTTGCCGATCGACTGCGCCACGATCTGACGCCGTTTCGAAAACGCGTCGAGGTATTCGCGGGCGGCGCGGCCGTCGGCGCCGGCATCGCGTTCGGCGAGGTGCGCGACCGCGGCCAGAAAATCTCCGAACGGATCGAGTGGCATGTCGGGGATGTGGCGGAGATGCTGGCGCGCGCTCACCAACCGTTGCTCGATCGCGATGTACTCCTCGCGCTCTTCGTCGGAGAGCGGCACGCCGACGAACGCAACACGCGGACGCGCGCAAACCCCGTCGGCGATCGCCTGCTCGAAGCCGTAGCGGTAACAGATGCCGCCGAAGTAGGGGAGCAGCAGCTCGGTGACCGCGTCGTCGCTGCGTTCCAACGTTGCTGTCAGCCCGAGGCGTTCCTCGTACTGCGGGAGCATGGCGCGCCGCAGCGTCTTGCCCCCGAGGCCGTGGCACTCGTCGGCGATCAACAATCCGCCGTTGGGCGTGGGCGGCAACGGCTTGTACGCCGCAGCGGAATGACGCGTCGCGACGAGGATGTCGCAGTCTTCCGGTCCGTCGCGCCCGCTGTCGCCCAACCGGCCGATGCGCGCGTCGGGCAAGGCGCGCGTCAGGCGGCCGTGCCACTGTTCCATCAACACGCGCGAGGGAACCAAGATCAACACGAAACGCCCGCGGCGCAACGCGTCGGCGGCGGCCGCGATCGCAACATCGGTCTTTCCCGACCCGGTGACGGCCTCGATGACGCCGCGCCGTCCGCAGCGCAACCAGTGCACGAGCGCGTCGAGCTGCCAACGGTAAAGCTCTCGATCGGCTGGCCGCAGCACTGCAGACATGGGGGAACCAAGGTACCGGCCCCGGAGACCCATCGCGACCCTAGATTTGGCCAATGACCAAGAAGCACTTCGAAGGCGTGATCGGCCGGACGTTTGCAGACTCGACGCCCTGGTGGCCGCCGGTGCCTGCGGCGCCCGAGGGCGCGCCGAACATTGTGCTCGTGCTGCTCGACGACGTCGGGTATGCGCAGTTCAGTTGTTACGGATCCGACATTGCGACCCCCACGTTCGACCGGCTCGCCGGGTCCGGCCTGCGCTTCGCGAACTTCCATACGACCGCGCTGTGCTCGCCGACGCGCGCCTGTTTGCTGACCGGCCGGAATCACCACGCGAACGGCATGGCGCGCATCGTGGAGTTCCCGTCGGGGTTCCCGGGCTACGACGCGACGATCCCACCCGAGAACGGCTTCGTCTCGCAGATCCTGCGCGAGAACGGTTATGCCACGTTCGCAGTGGGGAAGTGGCACCTCACGCCCGCGCACGAGATGGCGCCGGGCGGGCCGCGCGACCACTGGCCGACGCGCAAAGGATTCGACCGCTTCTACGGTTTTCTCGCGGGCGAGACCGATCAGTTCCATCCCGATCTCGTCGCCGACAGCGAACAAGTGTGGCCACCGGCGACGCCGGAAGACGGCTACCACCTGACCGAAGACCTCGCCGATCGCGCCATCGGCATGGTCAACGACCTGCGCGCGTTCTCGCCGACGAAACCGTTTTTCTTGTGGTTCACGCCGGGTGCCTGCCACGCGCCGCACCAAGCGCCGCGTGACTTCATCGAGCGTTACCGCGGCCAGTTCGACAACGGTTGGGACGCGTGGCGCGACGAGGTGTACGCGCGGCAAGTCGCTTCCGGCTTGTTACCAAGCGGCACCGAACTGTCCGAACGCCCGAGCTGGGTGCCGCCGTGGTCGTCGCTCTCCGACGAGCAGCGGCGGTTGTACGCCCGGATGATGGAGGTGTACGCCGGGTTTCTGACCCACACCGACGCGCAAGTCGGTCGTCTCGTCGACCATCTCGAACGCCTCGGCGAACTCGACAACACGCTCGTGGTCGTGATGAGCGACAACGGTGCATCGGCCGAAGGCGGGCCAACCGGTTCGTACAACGAGGCGTACTTCTTCAACCTCGAACCGGAAAGCCTCGAAGAGAACCTGCGCCGCATCGACGACCTCGGTGGGCCGAACGCGAACAACCATTACCCGTGGGGTTGGGCGTGGGCGGGGAACACGCCGTTGAAGCGGTTCAAGCGCGACACGCACGAAGGCGGCGTGTGCGACCCGCTGATCGCGCACTGGCCCGCGCGTCTCGGTCGTCCGGGCGCGACCCGCCACCAGTACGTGCACGCGATTGACGTCGCACCGACGTTGCTCGACCTGGTCGGCATCGAAGCGCCTGCCACCATCGAAGGTGTCGAACAGTCTGCGTACGACGGCGCGAGCTTCGCGTCCGTGCTCCGCGACGAAACTGCGGTGGCGCCCCGCAACACGCAGTACTACGAGATGCTCGGTTCGCGTGCGCTCTACCACGACGGTTGGAAGGCAGTTGTGTTTCATCCGCCGATGATCGCGGCGTACGACGGAACCGACGCCGGGCGCAGGTCGTTCGACGACGACATCTGGGAGCTGTACCACGTTGCCGTCGACTTCTCGGAGTGTCACGACGTCGCGGCCGAGTTTCCCGACAAGCTCGAGGAACTGCAAGCGCTGTGGTGGACCGAAGCGGAACGCAACGACGTGCTCCCGCTCAACAATCAACCGGGACGGTTCGGTGACCGCCGGTTCCGCCGCGAGCGTTACGTCTTCCAGGCCGACATCGGCTCGATCCCGGAAGCGATGGCTCCGAATCTCCGCAACCGGCCCTTCTCGATCGCGGCCTCACTCACCGTTCCTGACGATGGCGACTGCGACGGCGTGATCGTTTCGCACGGTGGTCATTCGGGCGGCTACGCGCTCTACATCGCCGACCGCCGGCTCCACTACGTCAACAACCTGCTCGGCAAGGAAGTCACGACGATCGGCACCGAAGTCGAGCTTCCGGCGGGTGAGGTGCTGGCGCGGGCGGTGTTCACGCCCACGGCCCGTTTCGCCGGTGACCTGGAGCTTTGGTATGGCGACGTGCCCGTGGGGCGCGGCCACATCGCCCGGACGACGCCCATCACCTACGGCGTGGAGCCCTTTGCGATCGGCGCCCAACGCATGACCCCGATCGCGCCCGCGCTGCACGGCCGGGCCGCGCTGCCGCGCGGCGTGCTCATCCAGGTCGTCGTCGAAGCCCTCGGCAAGGCGTATCGCGATCCGGAAGCCGAGCAACGCGCGTCGCTGGCGATCCAATAGATCGCAACCTGTCGGACGCGCGCTCGCGGTTCGCGCACCGCGCATCTTGCGCGCGAAGCATTTTTCGAACGCGTTGATGAACTTGCTTCGAATGAATCAGCAACGCCAGCGATGATCTGGTAATAAATCCCAGACTTTCTGGGAGGACGAAATGCAAGAGCCAGGGCGCGAGCGCCGTCGTACTCGGGGCGCACGTCGCCGGTTGTCGTTGGCGGTCGTCGGTTTGTTGGCGATATTCGGCGTTCTGGCGCTCGGCGCGCCGGCCTGGGCGCACGAACCGGTGGTCTCGGGCCAAACCGTGTGCAGCGACAGCGATCACCTGGTCACCTGGTCGATCGGGAACAGCGAGACCGACAAGGTCATGACGATCACCGCGGCGAGCGCGAGTGACGGCACCCACAGCTATGCGGTGACCGGCTACAGCAAGACGGTCGGGCCGAGCGGCACGACATCGGCCACGACGACGGTTCCCGGTGGGGTCACGGGTTCGGTCACGCTGACGGTCACCGGCACCTGGCCGGACGGTGTGACGACCACGGTGCAAACGTCGGTTGCACTCATCGAGTCGTGCTCACCGACGAGCACAACGTCGACGACCACGGGCCCGGAGACGACTTCGACGACGATCGCGTCAGAAACGTCGACGTTGCCGCCGCCCGAATCGACGACCACGATCACCGAAGCCGGGAACACGACGACCACGAACGACGCCCCGACAACGTCGACGAGCATCGCGGTCGAAGGCACGACGGTGCTGTCACCGTCGACGACCGTTCCCGCGGTTGCACCGTCGGGCTCGCTGCCGTTTACCGGTGGATCGTTCTTCGGTCTGGTCGTGATCGGTCTGAGCTTTGTGGCGGCCGGTGCGTTCGCGTTGATCCGCCGACGGCGCAACCTCGTGTAGCGCTCAGTCCCACGGGACGGCGCCGCCCCAGCGGTTCAGAAACGTTGTCTCGGCCGTCGACTTGCGGACGTTGGGTCCGAAGTGTCCCAGTGGGTAGCCGAGCGGGATGCAGAAGTGGAAGCCGGTGTCGGTGGGGATGTCGAACAGCGCGCGGAACCGGTCCATCACGGACTCGTGAAGGGTTGTCGGAACCGAACCGATGCCGAGCGCGCGTGCCGCGAGCATCAGATTCTGCACGGCCGGGATCACTGAGTCGGCGGGACCGTTGCGGAGCGCCAACGCGAACACGATGCAAGGAACGTCGCCCATCGAGTCGGCTAATCCCGCAGCGGGATGAAAGCGCGGCGGCAGATCGTCGAACTGCTGGAAGCCTTCGTCGTGGCGCTTCGCCCACCATGCTTCGCGGTACAGCGCGCCGAACTCGCTGATCGCGTTCCGATCGTTCACGACGAGGAACCGCGCGACTTGTTGGTTGCCGCCGTTCGGTGCCTTCACTGCAGCTTCGAACATGAGGTGGAGGTCGTCGATCGGAATCGGGTCGGGCCGGAACCGGCGGATGGAACGCTGCGTCGACATCGCTTCACCGAGCGGCATCGACAAGCGGGAGAAGTCCATGATCACGCGTCCGGCATTGCGAGGGCGGAGAGTTCGTCGGCGATGAGTTGGCTCACCGGCCGTTGCGGGCCCGCGCGCCACTCGCGCCACGGCAGCAGGTCGTACCACGCGGCAATCTCCGCGAAGTCGAGGACCGCGGTAATCAATCCTTCGTCGCCGCCGGCGCGCGCCAAGGTGACCGGGAAGCCGGGGAACGAGGGTGCGCAAATCACACTGCCACCCGCCCATTCGGATCCGTGGCTTACGCCAACGCGGTTCGCGGATGCGGCGGCCACCAGATTCTCATGCGCGCGCACCAAGGTGACTTGCTCGAGGTGCTCGCGCGCACGCGGCATCGATCCGCGGCCGGTCGGATTCACCAACACCCGCGCACCCTTCAGCGCGAGGATCCGGCTGAGCTCCGGGCCTTGATAGAAGTCGTAACAGATCGATATCCCGATCGGGCCCAATGAGGTATCGAACACCGGAACTTCATTGCCGGGCGTGAACCGATCCGTTTCGAGCGGAATTCCGAGGTGCAGCTTCCGGTACGTGCCGACGCGTCCGTCGGGCGCGATCAGGTTCGCCGAATTGAAGATCGTCGACGCGTCCGCGTCTGGCGCTTCCTCGAACCCGTAGATCACGTGCACGCCGTGCGCGGCCGCCATGTCGACGACCGCTTGGCACGCGGGGCCGTCGGCGGATTCGGCCTGGGCGCGATGCCATTCGCAGGGCCGGTGGTCTTCGGCGCACGCCGCGCACCGACCCCACGTGTTCAGTGCCAGTTCGGGAAAGACGACGAGGTCGGCACCTTGGTCGGCCGCGGCCGCGATGAACGAAGCGAACTTCGCCAGCGTCGCCGCCTTGTCGCGCGGGACCGCCTCGAAGTTCACGCACGCAACCGTGATCGATGCCGGGCCCAACGCGGGTTCATCCGGACGCATTGAGCGAGTGTTGCAGAGCCGGTCAGCGACCGCAGCTTCGATGCCGATTGGCCAACCTGCGATCGCAGACGAATGGGCTACTGCTTCACCTCGTCGGATGCGAGGAGTGGGAAGAAGTGATTCGCGATGAGTCGCATTGCGGGGATGATCTCGCTCGGTTTCATTGACCCGCTCGGATCTTTGAACTCCGCCGGCAGCTCGACTCCCATGGACTTGGCTTTGGTAAAGAGGCTGTCCCCGGCGCCAATGCCCAGTGTGCTGAGTCCCTGGCCGACAATTTCGAGGTTCATCGTCCACTCGGGAACGGGGTGCGAACTCACCGCGGTCCATTGCTTGGGATCGCGGGGAGTATCGAGCGAGAAGACATGCTCGAAGGTGCGGGCCGACGCGTCGCGCTGCGTAAACGCGTCGCCGAGGCCCCACTGCTTCCGCAATGTCGCGATCAGCGACGTGTGCCGGTATTCGTCGTTGTACACCGCGCCGGCTTCGACCCACGGCGACACGATGATCGCGGGGACGCGATAGCCCGAACGATCGAAGGTGAAACCGAACTCCCCGGGCGGTGCGGACGGATCGGGTGGCGGGACGGGCCCGGGCGGGACGTGGTCGTAGGTGCCGCCGGGTTCGTCCCAACCAATAAGAAGTGCCGTGTTCCAGACGTTCGCGCCCGTCTCCGAGGTCGCACCGCGGTACGCGTCGTAGACGCGCGCCAAGAACGCTTCACCGGAAAGCATCGAGGACGGATTGTCGACCGGGATGTCGAGATGACCAAACGACGCACCCATCGCGGGGTGATAGTCACCGTGGCTCGCCGCCATGTTCGGTTCGATGAGCGAGAAGTCGGGGAGTGTTCCCGCCGCCGCGTCCTTTTCGAACTCGCTGAACGGAACGAAATGGGTTGCGAGACGGTCTTGTAAGCGGGAGAAGTGGATGATCCCCGTGAACGAGATCGGCATCGGCTCCATGACGTAGACCTTCCACGACTTCCCGTGCGCTTCGAGTCGTTCGAACAACGTCTCGGCCGGGTTGTCGGTGAACCATTTCGCCATCGGACTGTTGATGACCAAGCCTGACGACGTCGCCGCGGTCCAAAACGATCGGTTCATGAACGTCTGCGACGGGACTTCACAGAACCAGTGGTCGAACACGCCGAAGTCGCGTGCGATGCCGTTCAACACCGGAAGCTGCTCCGGCGTGTAGCCGGTCATGATCTGCGCGTACTCGTCGTACGTGGGCTGGCGGCCCATCTCGCCCGTGAAGGTCGAGATGTAATCGGTGACGAAGCCGTCCATTGTCGGCGTCGCGCCCGGTGCCGGCGCGTTCCACGGCTTGGTCACCGCTTCACCGATCTGGTAGCGGTTGTGATCGTCGAGCGTGTTGAAGAGCTGCGTGTTGGTGTGGAAGTACTCCTCACCGGAATCCGGATTGGGCGAGTCCATATCGGTGCCCACCGTGTACGGAACCACCTTGCGTTCCGCACCGTGTTCGGCCCACGCCGGGATCGGATTACTCAGGTCCTTCCCGATCACGCCGTCGAACATCTTGCCGTCGTCCGGTCCGTAGAGATGACCGAGCACGTTGTCGAGCGAACGGTTCTCGAACAACACGACCACGATGTGATCGAGCGCGTGAGAGTTGTCAGTCGCGGGCATCGCCCATGCCTTTCAGTCGGTTTCGGGGCGCGCGACTTCGGTGAACAGCCCGCCCTGGGCCGCGCCGGACGCGGAACGACCGCCGCCGTGCCCTCGAAGCACAAAGGCAATAACCACCGCGACGGCGGCGCCCGCGAGCGGACCGGCGACGTACACCCAGTAGTGGCTGAAGTCGGCGCCGATGAGATCGGGTCCGAAGGTACGCGCCGGGTTCATCGAGGCACCCGAGATCGGGCTTCCCCACAAGCCGGCGAGCGCGATGTACCCACCGACACCGAACGCGCCGATGATGCCGACGTTCTGCGCGCCCGACGCGGTCCCGAGAATGACGCTCACCAAACCGACCGTGAGAATGAACTCCATCCAGAACGCGGACCACGACGAGTAGCCGTGTGCCGGATAGTTGGAACCGAACGTGGCCGAGACGCGGACAATGTGTTGCAAGAAGAGCGCGGCCAGCGCCGCGCCACCGAGCTGGGCGATGACGTAGCCGGGCACGCGCCACCATGGGAAGTCACCCCGCAAGGAGAACGCCACGCTCACCGCCGGGTTCAAGTGCGCGCCCGAGATCTTGCCCATGAACAAGATGATCGCCATGACCATCAACGCCGGCGCGACGACGGCCGCCGTACGACTGATCGTGCCGGGGAAGGCCTGGCCCATCATCCCGCCACCCGCGGCGACAAGGACCAAGAAGAACGTGCCCAACACCTCGGAGAAGATCCGCCGCCATTCCTGGTGGGGATCTTGGAAGTCTTCCATCGGACGCATGACGTCGGCGTCGAACCACTCCGTGATCCGTTCGGTCATGCCCTGATAGGTCGTTGTCATGCATCCCACCCTTCATTGCGCGTGCTTTGGGATGCGCGGTCCGTCGCGCGTCGTTACTTGCGGTCGCTGGCCTGCAACAGGCTGAGCGCGAAGTCGAGCAAGAAGTTCTCCTCCGGCAGCGCTTCGTCGACCCATTTCGAATAGCGCAGGGCCATCGCTCGCTTGAACCGGTCGCGCTCGCGCACGACCACGTCGATGGTCAGCGCACTGAGCAAGAGGGCGTATCCCAGCTTGCGAACTTTGCGCATGGCGGCGTCGACGTCGTTGCCGGCCGGCGTGTTCCGCTTGCCGGCGGGTCGAGGTTCCTCGCTCATGCCGTTACGGTAACGCCCGACCTGGTCAGCTGCCATTCGTGAGGTTCGCGGCGATGGCGACCACGTCGTCGTGCGGCTTGTGGTCGGAGCCGTGCGCGTCGTGCTCCCACGCCCGCAGCGCGTCGAGCCAGCGGGCGAGCGCGGCCACGCGTTCGGCGGTGAGGCGAGCACCGTCGGACGCGACCACGATGGCGTCGCACTCGGCGCGGGGGATCGTCGTGTGTTCGTAGTGGGGTTCGGCGTGCAGCCCGATCGGCGTCGAACGCCAGACTTCCGGCGAAGCCAGGATTTCGTCGTAGCCGTCGGCGACGTCGTGCACGGGATCCGCGTCGGGGTGGTCGGCGCGCCATTGCCCCCAACGAGCGCGCGTCTCGGGATCGAAGAGCGGGCCACCAAAGACCTCGGTCCACTCTCCTCGTGACGCGACGAATGCTTGGCAGTCGCCCGCGATCGTGACGGTGATCGCGTCGCCGCCGATTTCCGCAACTGCGACGGCGGAATGCGGCCGGTCGCGCAGTCGCGTTGCATCGAAGCGTGTGACGAGCGCGCGATTCGCTTCATCGAGCGCATCACGAACCGGGATCGGGCTCTCGAGTACCGCGGCCGTGAAGCGCGCCGACCACGCGGCACCGTCGAGTCCGTACACGGATGGTGTGGGCCGCGTGGGTGTGATGCCGTCGAGTGCCGCCAACCGCAAGCGATCTTCACCTACCTCGGCGACGACCCACGCGTCTTGGCTTGTCGGCGCACACCCCGACGCCGATTCCCACACCCTGATCTCGACCCGATCCGCGCCGACCGGGCGCGACATTGTCCACTGCGCGAACGGACGGGGAGTGCCGAGCATTTGGTGCACGGCTACGCACCGTACGCCCCCGTGTAGCAGCGAACGAGGTTGTGTTCGGCTTCAGCGCGAGAAGGCGTGCAGATAGCCGTCGTTCGACCCGACAAACACAGAGCCATTGGCGACCACGGGCGACGAGATCACGAAGTCGCCCGTCGCGCCCGAGAACAGTGGCGCGCACACTTTCGGAGATCCGGAACAGTTCGTCGTTCCGGACGCGTCGAAACCGTAGACATGGTGGTCGATCGAGCCGATGTACACGACTCCGTTCGCGACCGCCGGTGACGAGTAGTCGACGCCGCCACTGGCCGCGCTCCACAACGGCGTGCACGCGACCGGAGAACCGGAGCAGTTGGTGGCTCCGGTTGCGTCGAAGGCATAGAGCGCCGGGTTCGTACCTTCAGTTCCCGTATACAAGACGCCATTCGCGACGGCCGCGGTTCCGAAGATGTCTCCGTCGAGTTCGGCGCTCCACAAGGGCGTGCACGCGACCGGAGAACCGGAGCAGTTGGTCGAGCCGGCCGCGTCAAAAGCCTCGACGAGGCCGCCCGTGGTCGTGGTCGTCGATGTCGTCACGAAAACGCGGCCTTGCGACACGACCGGCGCCGCGATCTGTCCACCCTGACCGGTCGTGGTGACGTCGGCGATCCACAGCGGCGTGCATGCCTTCGGTGCTCCCGAGCAGTTCGTGCTCCCGGCCGCGTCGAACGCATACAGCTTCAGGCGATTGTTCGTATCGCCTTGGGTCGTGACATACGCGACGCCACCTGCGACCGCAGGTTCCGAGAGGATTTCACCGCTCGTCTGTGCGGTGAACAGTGGCGTGCAGAGCTTCGGTGCCCCGGAACAGCCGGTGTTTCCGGCGGCGTCGAAGGCATAGAGCGCGCCGGTTGTGAAGTCACCGACGTAGACAACGCCGCCCGCGATCGTTGGTGTCGTCAGTGCGGTCGCGTTGGGGATGGGTGCGCTGTGCCATATCGGTGCGCATACTTTCGGTGCGCCGTTGCAGTTGGTATTTCCGGCCGCGTCAAACGCGGCGAGTATCGGACCACTTGACGTCGACCAGGTGCCGAACACGTGCCCGTTGTCGACCGACGGGTTCGAATCGGTGTTCGACGGGTCGCTCGTCGCGACGTACGACCACATCGGTTGACACGTCCTCGGCGCTCCCGAACATCCGGCGTCGGTTCCGGGGGCGGAGAAGACGTCGAGCTTCGCGCCTTGCTCGGCGATGTACACCCGTCGCGATGCCACGACCGGCGAACGCTCGAACGGTTGACTATGCAAGTCGCCGCGCCAGTGTTGAGTCAGCGTGCCGACGTTGGCGACGTTGATGCTCGACTCGGTCGAGTTGTAACCCGACAACGACGAGTCGTAGCGCGCGAGGGACCAGTCGCAGCCACCGAGCATCGCGACCGCGACGAGAACCGCCGCGCAACGCCACAAAGTGAAACCACGGTGCATCACGCACCTCCCCGATCTGTGTCGTCATCCTGACCACACAGAGACACACCTGCGAATGTCGTCGCTGCTTTCGTGCCCGGATGTCGCGCTCGGGTGTACGCGTCGTCCGGTCGAATCAGCTCACGCGGGTTCAGTGATATCGGCCGGTGCAACGATCTCGCGCGCCAAGAGGAAGTCCTCGGGCGTGAGTTCGAGGAGCTTCTCGATGTCGGCCGCCGGCCGCGGTTCGGAGAAGAGATTGCCCTGCAGGTACGGGCAACCGAGCTGGATGAGCACCGCAAGCTGTGACGCGCGTTCGACGCCTTCGGCGACGGCCGCGAGGCGGAGGTTGTTGGCGAGCCCGATCACCGACGAGACGATGGCCGTGTCTTCCCGTTCGGTACCGAGCAACCGGATGAACGAACGGTCGATCTTGACCGCGTTGAACGGGAACGCACGGAGATAGGTGAGCGACGAATATCCGGTGCCGAAGTCGTCGAGGGACAGCACCAATCCGAGCGCGCGCAGCTTGGCGAGAAGCTCTTGCGCGTTGACCGCGTCGTCGATGAGCGTGCTTTCCGTGAGTTCGAGTGTGACCCGCTGCGGATCGACTCCCGAACTGTGCAGGGCGGTCGAGATCACGTGTTGGATGTCGGACGACATCAACTGCCGCCCCGAAATGTTCAGTGCCAGCCCGAGATAGCGATCTGGCCACCGCCGCGCCCAGCTGGCTGCTTCCCGACACCCTTCCGCGATCACCCAGGCCCCGATCTCGGTGATCAGGCCCGTTTCTTCCGCCATGGGAATGAACTGATCCGGTGCGACGAGCCCGACGCCCGGTCGCTGCCACCGGAGCAGCGCTTCGAAGCCGCGAATGCGTCCGGTCTCGGTCGCGATGATCGGCTGATAGAAGAGAATGAATTCGTTGCGCGCGATGGCCTGGCGCAAGTCGCCTTCGAGTGCGGCGTTGTTCGTGACCCAGCGTTGCATGGCTTCGTCGAAGAGTTCGTAGCGGTTCCGGCCCTTGTCCTTGGCGCGGTACATCGCGATGTCGGCGTTGCGTAGCAACGCATCAGGCGTGTCCGTACCGTCGAACGACACCGCGATGCCGACACTCGCGCCGACGAACGCGTCGTCATCCTCGATACGGAACGGCGTGCGCAACGCCGCGATCACGCGCTCGGCCAGGTTCGTCGCAGCCTGTACCTCGTCGAGGTCGTCGCAGAGAATCACGAACTCGTCACCGCCGACCCGCGCCAACGTGTCGGATTCGCGAATCGTTTCCCTGATCCGCACCGACGCCGCGATCAACAGCCGGTCGCCGCCCGCGTGACCGAGCTTGTCGTTGACGGTCTTGAACCGGTCGAGGTCGATGTACATGACCGCGCACATCCGCCGGTGGCGCCGCGTTCGGGACAACGTTTCCCCGAGGCGGTCCATCAGCAGGACGCGGTTGGGGAGGGACGTCAGCGCGTCGTGCAGCGCCTGGCGGGAGAGCGTGGCCTCGTAGCGCTTTTGCTCGGACAGGTCCCGTGCGATGCACGAGATGATCGGCGACGAACCGTCGACCACGATGAGACTTGTCGACGCGCGCATCGGAAACGACGTGCCGTTCTTGCGGGCGCCTTCCATCTCGACGTCGGTATAGCGAGCCGCGGGATCGCCGTCGACGCGCACGGCGGCGAGGAATCGCAGAAGGCCGTCTTGCCAGTCGGGTGTGATGAGCGCGGTGACCGAGCTGTCGATGATCTCGCTTTCACTCCACCCGAAGATTGCTTCCGCGGCGCGATTGAAGGAAAGGACGCGCCCGTCGAGATCGATGGTGAAGATTCCTTCGCCCGCGTGCTCGACCACAGCCCGGAAGTGGGCCTCGCGGTTCGCGAGGATTTCTTCGATGCGCTGCTTGTCGGTGAGGACTGCACCGGCAATCCGAATGACAAGGGCGATGCCGACTGCGCCGAGCGCGCCGAGCACTTGCGCTTCGCCGGGTTCCAGCTTGGACGGTATCCATCCCAACAGCACGAGCAATTGGCCGAACGCACAACACCCGAGCGACCAGCCCATCACGGCTTTCCAAGATTCAGGGCCGCAGAGCGACAGGTCGATGAGCGCGGTGTATACGAAGCACGCGGTCAGCGCCGGTCCCCAGCCGGTGAGATAGATCACGGCCATCACGGTCGCGGCATGGAGCCCGACCCGCGCGTGCAGGCGCCACGTGCCGGGGCGAACATCGGAAAGCGTGTCGAGCCACCGGCTCAGCAGCATCGGCACGACGATCACGGCCGCGTAGAGCCACAGCGGCGCGTCCGCGATGACGCCGAGTTGGCGGGCGGCGAAGAAGAACACGAGCGCGCCCGCCTCGATCGCGCGGATCACGACGACAACGCGCGAGCCGCCGCCGTTTGTCCAGCTCGGCACCGGGCGCACGCGCGGGTTCCTCACCCGCAGGCGCGTGCGATTGAGCGCGAGCAAACCGCGACCGAACAGCCGTCACAAGAGGCGCATCGACGCACACGATTGCCGGGTTGAATTGCCTTGTGAAAATGGGTGCGAGCCGTGACGAGGGTCACGTTGGCCCTGGAGAATCGGTGCTGGAACGTCCGGCTTCTGGATCAGAATCCGTACGCAGCGTCCGGCTTGTGGGTCTAGGACCGGCTGAGCGACCACGGCGCCGGCCGAGTCGTCATAGCTCATCGTGAATACGACGTAGCCCTGGACACCCAGATTCACGAAGTTGCCCGTTCCGGCGCGCAGCACCACCAGGTTCTTCGATCGGGTCGCACCGGTCGTGAACGACCAGAAGTTCTTCGTCGCGCCCGGCAGCGTGAACGTGACGGGGAGGCCCGAGACGAGTTGGGTGCCGTTCGAGGTCGGGAGTGCGGCGAACCTCGGGCCCTGGAGCTGCATCGCCGCGGTGCCCGTGTCGAAGAGCGACGGCGCGCACGTTGCGACGTTGCCGGCGTGGACGCAGAGGCGCAACGCGCTGTCGGCCCAGAGGGCGTGGCCCTCGAACGTTCCTGTTCGCTTCATCGGGATCGTGGCAGCACGGTTTGCTGCCGCGGGGAGCGGCGCGCCCAGGAGCAGCGTTCCGCTGCGCGAACCGAGATGAATGCTCCAGCGCGTGCCGAGCGATCCGGCCAGGCCGAGGATCGGGCTGGCGACCGGCCCTTTCGACGTCGAGAGCCCGATACCGAGAATGCCGTCGATCCCTTTGCGCTCCATGCCGGCGATGCCGTCGCGCGCCGGACACGTCGGCTTCGACGGAATGCACGACGCGTTCTTCACGAGCGCGACCGGCACCGCATGACTCGTTGGCGCGCTCCCGAGTTGCACCTTCGCATTCGCGACCACGCCGACGAAGCGATGGCCGCCCGCGTACGTGATGTTCGCCGGTGTCGACGTGACGTTCACGCCGCTTCCCGTACCGGTCGGCACCTTGTCGGCGAAGATGTGCAAGCCCGACGAACCGGTGTCGAGGATGACGGGCAACGCGGGCGAGTTGCCGACGCGGACATTCACTATCGTCTGCAATCCGCCGTTCGGCTGGGTCGTGACGGTGATCGGCACCGCGATGGTTGCGGCCGTCGCGTGCGCAGTCTGCACAATCCCCACGGTCGTTGCGGCGCTGCCGACGAGCGCAACGACACCCACGAGCGCGCGAGTGCGCAGGTTTCCGAGCACGACGATCCTCCCTGGTCACCCGCGAGACTCGCCGCCGGGCGCGATCAATGGATCAGGGAATTGTGAAGATCGCGTGAGCCGGCCCGACATGTTCCGTGGAGCAGCGGGGTAGGCGGGATGCGGCCGCCGGCTCAACGCGCCAGGGCCGCACCCGGAGCCGAGATCTGGAGGGTCGATGAAGGGTTTCAAGAACTTCTTGCTGCAAGGCGATGTCGTCGTCATTGCGATCGGTTTGATGGTCGCGCTCGCGTTCAACACCTTGGTCAAGTCGTTCACCGACACGCTCATCAATCCGATCCTGAACCGGTTCCAAGGCGGAGGCGGAATCGGCCTCGGGATTCAACTCGGCGACAAGGGCAACATCTCGTCCGACGATCTCCCGGCGGCGGCATCGAAGTGCAAGTACTGCGGAACGGAACTGTCGCCGGCGACGGCGTAGCGCGCGTCGTCGATGGACTCGATCGTCAGTCGCGAACTCGTCGATGGGCTGGGCGCGGGCGCGGTCGCCGCGTGTGGCGCAGCGGGTGCGTACTTCGTGGTTCGTCCGCGCCACACGTTGGCGGTCGGCGGCCTGCTGTTCGCGCTCGCGGGCGTTGTCGCGCTGGGGTGGTGGCGCGGCGTGCCGACTGCGCTCGCCGTCGGTCTCGCGGGTGTCGCGGGCGCGACGGCGATTGTCGGGTGGGCGCGACTTCCCTTGTGGAGCGCGGCGATTGCGGTGTTGCCGTTCGCGTGGCTCATCGCCGAGCGCGGCGGCCTTCCGCACGTGGGCTGGGTGCGCGTTGTTGCCATCGTCGTGATCTGCGTGGTCGGTCTTCTTGCCGCGGTTGGCGACGATGTCAGTAGCGCGCTGGCGACCGGGCCGATACTCCTCGCGATCACGACCGCGGGCGTCTACGTGTGCACGCCCGACACCGAAGAGGTCCGCACGCTGCTCGGCGTTGCGCTCGCACTGATGATTCTGGGATGGCCGCTGCGTTGGATCCGGCTTGGTCGCGCCGGCGCGGTCGAGCGCGGTCGGGCTGCTGACGTGGGCTGCGGCCGTCGACGCGCGCGGCCGCCCGTCAACCTTTCTGGGTGCAGCCGCGTGCATCGCAACCCTGGGCATTACGCCGTTCGTCGCCGCATCGCCGCGATTCCGGCGCGCGGTCTTCGTGATCGCTGCCCACGTGGCGCTGATCGCAATCACGGTCGTCGCGACGAGAACATATGTTGCGCCCCATCGGTCGCGGAAGGCACCGAAGGTTGTTCATGTGCGAAACGCCGCACAGGCCGCAAACGCGCGTACGACCCGCGAGGCGTTGCGGTCGCGGTGGTCCTAGCCTTCCCGGAGGCGACGAAGAGGTGGATGTGCGGCGCACGCGGACGCCCGGCAAAAGCGAGTCGGGCGGCGTCGGCGTGATCGCGACGATCGCGATTGTCGTTGTGCTGGCGGTCACGGGCGCCGGTATCGCGTATGCCCTGCACGACGGCGCACAGACTTCGACGACGACGGCCGATGCGGAGACTCCGACGAACCACGCATCGGGAGCGGATTCGGGAGCGATGCCCGCCGCACCGAGCGGATATCAGTGCGGCACCGACAAGCAGTTCTCGTCGCCCGCGTATCGATACGACAAGGTCGTCAACAGCAACGGCTACAACACCTATGTGCAGAACAACATGTGGGCGGCCCAGTCCGGAACCGTTGGCCGTCTCTGCACTCGGTCGCCGAACGACTGGATTGTCGACACGTCGACGCGCCACGACAGTGGCGGCGCGGTGCAGACGTACCCGCAGGTACAGCAGTTGTTCAACAACTTCTGCGATGGCACGTGGAACACGTGTGCAAACGGGACGAGCACGCCGCTCTCGCGGCTGACCAAGCTCGCGTCGACCTACGCCGTACAGACGCCGTCGACGGCGCAGGGCACGGGAACATGGGAAGTCGCGTACGACCTCTGGCTGAGCAATTCACCGCACACGGAGATCATGGTGTGGGTTGTGACCAGCGCCGAACGCGGTACAGGTGGCTCAGATGTGATGACACACAACGCGTCGATCGGCGGCCTGTCGTTCGACTATCAGGTGTTCGGCGGAAGCCTGCCGCAGCTCGTGCTCATGCCGAATCAGCCGAGTGGCACGGTCGATCTGCTCGCAGTCCTGAAGTTCCTGCAAACGCAGCAGCTCGGCGGCGCGCCGGTTGTCGCCGCGGGCGCGGCGCTCGACCAACTCGACTTCGGGGTCGAGATCTGCGACACCCACGGGCACATGCTCCGGTTCGCAACGCGCGACTACAGCATCGACGCGGATGCGACATAGCGACATACGCAGACAACTTCGTATCCCTTACAGGTGAAGCCACGTTCGTAGCGTTATACCGTGACCGCGCGGCAGCGAGTCGCTACCGAACGACAACGCACGGAGGCGAGTGCATGAACCTTTCGCAGTACGCGAGCACGCCGCGACCGGAATGGATGCACGACGCGCTCTGCCGTGAATATCCCGACGTCACGTGGTTTCCCTCGAGCGTGCTGTTGATCGACTACGACGAGCCCAAGTCGATTTGCAGCCGGTGCCTCGTTCGCTCGGAGTGCTTGGCATTCGCGGTCGAGCACAAGATCGATTACGGCGTGTGGGGCGGTATGACGGCACCCGACCGGCGCCACGCGTTTGCGGAACAGCTCGGCCGCCCGGCGCGGCGCCGGGCCCGACGCCCAGCATCCACAATCGGTGAGGCGCAACGTGACATTGTTTGGGAGCGGCGCGGAGTCATCACCTAGGCAATTGGAGTTCGAAGATGACTGCACCCCGAATGCGCCACGACGAGTCGGTCGACGTGATCCATCGGGAGCCCAGCTCGATGACCGAGGACTACGTCGGTCTCGCGTGGTATCTCGCGCAGGCGATTGCGCGTGGCGAGGTGAGGTTCGACACTGCGTCGGACGAGTTGCACGCTGCCGCAACGCCGCGGGAGCGCGAATCGCTGCGGCGCGCCGCCGTCGCGACCGAACGGAAACCGGCCGCGTCGCTCGCGGCTCGGCTGCTGCGCCGCTCCGCTTAGCCGACGCGGCCGCCCCGTCGGAGTTGCGCGATCCCGCAGGCGATCGCGCCGAGTCCGATCGCGCCCAGCCCGAAGGAGAGGGGCCGGTTCGACGAGCCGGTGAACGGCAGCGGTGACGGCGGGATGGGCGTGAACGTCGTCGTCGAGCCCTGCGGAACGACCGGCTGAGACGTCGTCGTCGCGGGAAGGGTCGTCGTCGAGCCCTCGGGACCGACGGTCGAGGTCGTCGTTCCCGAAATCATCGAACTCGTGGTTGTGCTCGCGGGCGCGGTCGTGGTCGTCGAGGGCGGCACGGTTGTGGAAGACGTCGAAGTCGTCGTCGATGTGCTGGGCGCCGTTGTCGTCGACGTCGGAAGCGTCGTCGTCGATGTCGTAGTCGTCGATGTCGTCGTGGTGGTGGCCGGCGTGCAGTCGCTCAGTTGCTGCGTCAAATACCCCGAACCCTGCGGCTCACCGAAGAACGTCCAGTTCGTGCTGGCGGTGACGGTGTGCGTGCCCGAACTCAGCGTGATGCTGATGATGTCGATCGCGGCCGGGCCCGTGAACTGAAAGTCTCGCTGCGGTCCCTGCGAACCGTCGATGACGATCGACTCGTGGGCTGTGACCGCAGTTTCCGGGAACGACGTGTAATTGAACTCGACCTGCGTGCAGCCAATCGTGATCTGGCTGTCGTGCGCAGACGCGGGATTCGCGAACACGAGCAGCGCAAACGCGCCAACGAGCATTTGGACGCCGACGACAACGGCCGCAATGCTCACTCGGCGTTGTCGTTCACGCGTGCGTTCTACGACGTGCGCTTCATAACTCTGGTTGCCCCATACGCGGCGTTGTAGCTCGCGCAGCGCTGCTCGCTCTTGCCTTCTCCGCCTCATTGTCACTCCAAAAAGTGCGCGTCGCCGCGCACGCTCCCGCTTGGCACAACTTCGGGGTGAAGAGGCGTCCGTTCTCGTTCTTGATACGCGCCGATCAACGGCCGGCCGTTTTTTTCGCGGGCGAGGCCGAGGCCGTACCGCGATCCGGAACCCGTGCGTTTACCCGATCGAAGGGATGTGGGCAGGTCACAACGTGAACGATGCCGACATGACCTTCACCTTTTACGTCGCCGACCGCATCGTGTTCACGCGTTGGCTGTGTTCGTGTGGGTCCGGCGGTTTCGCACTCGACACGGCGACGTTTCGGCGTCAAATGCTGAGCCACCTGGAGGCGCGGCACGGCAACACGAATGCAAACGTCGTCGGGAACGTGCGGACCTGTTCTCCCGAACTCATCGCGTTCATCGAACGCCAGATCCTCGGCTAGGTGACCTCGAACACCTTCGTGAATCAGCTGCGCGAGCGCGTTGCGGGTCTGGATGTGCCAGCGAACGTCACCCGACGATGTCGCGAGATCGCCGTCCGTCATGCGTCGCCGAGGAGTCGCTCGGAGATCGCGACCGGTTCACGGCTCGCGCGGAGTACGCCAACGACCGCGGAGCGAAAGATCGTCCGGGGACGATGCTGTTCGGTGATCGCGCGGGGCAAACCCCGCGGCCGGCGAGCTCCGGCAGACTCGCGACATGCCGTCGATGACAATTGACGATTTGTTCGCCCTTGATCCAAACGCGTTCGTCGCGGCGCGCGACCAACTGGCTCGCGAGCTCCGGGGCGATGGCGACAAGGAGGCGGCGCGCGCGGTCAAAGCGTTACGGCGTCCGTCGGTTCCGGTGTGGGCGCTCAACCAGGTCGCGCGTACCCAGGCGGGGGCGATCGGCGCCGCGCTCGAAACCAACGAGGCGGCCCGCCGGGCGCAAACCGACGTCGTGAACGGGGCCGAACCGAGCGTGTTGCGCGCCGCGCTCGGCGAGCGGCGCGCGGCATTCGACGCCGTGCTCGCGCATGCGGCCGCGACGATCGACGATTCGGGTCGTTCCAGCACGAGCTACGAGCGCGAACTGGCCGACACGCTCAACGCCGTCGTCGCGAATGCAACATCGGCGGAGCAATTGCGGGTGGGCCGACTCGCCACCGTGCCCGCGGGTGAGGAGGCCGACGCCGATCTGTTCGCGGGCCTGCCCGAACCAACGCAACCGTTTGCTCGCAGGCGCGAGAAGTCTGATGAGGACGCGGCCGAAGTGAAGCGCGAACTGGACGCGGCAAAGCAACGCGTACGTGACGCCGACAAGGCGTACCGCGACGCCGTGGTCGAAAGAGATCGGGCGGCGCGGGCGCTCGAGCACGCGCAACAAGCCGTCGACCGCACGGAACGCGAGCTGGCCGATGCCCAGGAGCTCGTTAGACGCCTTGGCGGGTGAAGGTGACATGCGTGACGCCGCTCGGCGACGCAATCGACTCGACGTCGTAACCGTCTTCGACACCTTCGAGGCCGTCCCAGAGCCGCGTCCCGCGTCCGAGCACGATCGGCACCTGCACGACGTGCAAGAGGTCGACGAGGCCGTCGGCGAGGAACGCGCGCACGCTCGTGGGCCCGCCGCCGATGCGTACGTCGAGTCCGCCGGCTGCCTCGGTCGCCAGCGCGAGGGCTTCGCGGGGCGTTGCGTCGACGAAGTGGAACACGGTGCCGCCCTCCATTTCGATGGGCGGGCGCGCGTGGTGCGTGAGGACGAACACCGGTGTGTGGAAGGGCGGATTCGACCCCCACCATCCGCGCCACTCGGCCTCGGTGCCGACGTCGGTCCACGCGCCGCGTGAGGCGCTGAACTTGTTGCGGCCCATGATCTCGGCACCGATCCCGACGCTGTGCTGTTCGGCGAATGCGTTGTCGACGCCGAGTGTGCCGCCCGGCTGCCCCATCATGGAACGTCCGAAACGCGTCGCGAACATCCACTGATGCAGGCGCTGCCCGGCATGCCCGAACGGCGCCTCGAGCGTTTGGCCCTCGCCGGTTGCGAAGCCGTCGATCGAAATCGTGAAGTTATGGACACGTGCCAGCGTCATGCGCGCTGCCTCTCTTGTTCACGCACCGGGCGGGGCGAAATTGGCGCGAGCAGTGCGTGCCCTCTCGAGAATGCGCCCGATGTCGTCGCTCGAGAACAGCTCGTGCGTCTCCGAACGTATCGCGCCCGTACTGCTGACGGCCGCGCTGACGCCGGCCATCGTGAGCGAATCCGGCGCGTCGACGATCGCGATCCCGTCGTGCGTACCGAACATCCAGTACAGCGATTCGAGTTGCGCGCCCACACTGTCGAGGACACGCCGCACCGCGGGCTCGCGGCCGGCGGGATTTTCGATCATGGCCGCCATGGCCGTGTCGGAATATGAGAACAATGCGAGGTACTTCGGCATTGCGGTCTCCTCTTATGCGCTCGTCGCGGCGACCCGGCCGGAGCGGACGGCGTCTTGCATGACGCGGAAGTCGCGTTCGTTCTGGTCGGCGTACGCGTTGGCAAAATGGCAAATCGCCCGATCGAAGGTGTCGGCGCGGCCGAGATACGACGCGATCGCGATGCGGTCGCCGGAACGAGCGTGCGCGCGCGCCAACGTCCAGCCGCACATCTCGCCCCAAAGTTGCATGCCGGCCGGTGTCATTCCCGCGGCGTCGGCGGAACCCTTCCAGTCGCGCAGTTGCCGGATGTAGTAATCGCCGTTGCGGCCATTCCAGAAAAAGCTGTCCCAGCCGAGGAAGATGTCGCTGGCGGCCTGCATCAGCCGCTGGCCGTTGACGACGCGCTGGCCGTGATTTTCGTACGTGCTCGGTTGCGTGAAGCGTTCGACGACCGACGCTTCGGCTTGCTTCACCTGGAGAAACAGCGGCGCGCCGTCGACGCGGTCGAGCAACAACATGATCCAGCACTCTGTGCCGACGCTGCCGACACCGACGACCTTCCGGGCGACGTCGGCGACGCGGTAGTGCTCGACGAGTCGTTGGCGGTCCGGGGGAAGCGTTTGTCGATACGACTCGACGATCCGTTCGTGACTCGGTTGGCCGAACATTCGATCGAGGTCGGTCGCCGCTCGCGAGTCGAGCGGAACGATGAGCGGCGGATCGGGGCTGATCCGCGGTTCGCCGTCGAGAAGGACGCACAACTTCTCGTAGGCCTGATGACTGTCGTGCGCGCGTGCCCGGCTCACCGTTTTCCAGATGCTCGGCGTTCGTTTCGGGTCGAGGAGTGCACGAAAGCGGGGGAGCAACTCGTCCATGTCGAGGCGCGCGTACCAGACCTCGATCATCGGCTGCGCGGCGAAGTGGCGCATCGCCTCCCGATACGAACGCGCCGACGCACCCACGATCGTTTGTCGCAAGACGGGAAGGAAGTCGTGCTCGCGGCCGGCGATTTCCAGACTCGTCGCCAGGCGTTTCACGTCCCATTCCCACGGCCCGACGGCGGTCTCGTCGAAATCGTTCACGTCGAAGAAAAGATGCCGCTCCGGTGAACCGAACGTGCCGAAGTTCATGAAGTGGGCGTCGGCGCAGATCTGCACGTCGATGCCCGACGCCGGTGTCGTGGCAAGGTCCGCAGCCATCGGCAGCGCGGCGCCCCGGAAATATGTGAAAGGGGAGACGAGCATGCGACCGTGGCGGATCGGCACGAGTTCGGGGACGCGCGTCGTAGCTTGTTCTTCGAGCAGCGCAATCGGATCAGGACGCGTTGACGAGATCGCCCATTCGCCGTGTTCGCCGCGCGGCACCCGGCTCCGGAGGCTTTTTCCGCGCGCCGCCCGATCGGCGGGCGAGGGTGGGTCGGCAGCAACCTTCATGCCGGTTCAGTGTGATTCGCTCCTCACGGCGCCGCAACCTGTGAGCGCGTTCGTGATTCACAGGTGAGCGTCGCCGTAACCTTGCGCCCATGTCGGACCCGGCGAGGGCGGGTTTAGAGCGCTATGTGCCACGCGTCTCCGCGGAGTGGAGCCTCGACGCGCCCGACTCGCCGTTTCGGGTTGTCGACGCCACGATGTGCTTCGTCGACATTTCGGGTTTCACCAAGCTCTCGGAACGCTTGGCGCGCAAGGGTCGGATCGGCGCCGAGGAGCTCACCGAAGTCCTGAACCGCGTCTTCGGCGAGATGCTCGACCTCGCCTACGCGCGCGGTGGCGCGCTGTTGAAGTTCGGCGGCGACGCGCTGCTTCTCATGTTCGAAGGCGACGATCACGCGCGCCAAGGATGCTCGGCCGCAGTCGAGATGCGTGCGGCGCTCCGAACGGCGGCCACGATTCCGACGTCGGTCGGCCGGGTCGCGCTGCGGATGTCGGTCGGCTTGCATTCCGGGCCCGTGCATCTGTTTCGCGTCGGCGAGCGCCATCACGAACTCATCGTCACCGGCCCCGGGGCGAGTCGAACCACGCAGATGGAAGGCGCCGCCTCCGCCGGTCAGATCTACGTGAGCGCCGACACCGCCGCGTGCCTGCCGCCGAACGCAACTGCGCCGACAGAAACCCACGGCGCGTGTTTGCTGCGCTGGCGGCGTGCACCGGTAGCGCCGACCGGTGCGATTGCACGGCGGGGAGTCACCGACGAAGAGATCGCGTCGTGTCTGCCGTCGGTGTTGCGCGCGCACCTGCGCGCCGGATTGAGCGAGTTCGAACATCGCGTCGCGACGGTCGGGTTCGTGAAGTTCAAAGGCGTCGACGGCGTCATGGCAACGCGCGGTGCGGGCGCGCTTGCGAGCATTCTCGGCGAGCTCGTGTCGACAACCCAACGCGCGGCCGAGGACGAAGGCGTCGCGTTCCTCGCCAGCGACATCGACGAAGACGGCGGCAAGCTCATTCTCGTCAGCGGCGTCCCGACGAACCAGGCCGACGACGAAGGCCGCATGTTGCGCGTTGCTCGTCGCATCGCCGAGGCCGACCTCGGCCTCCCCGTGAAGATCGGTGTCAACCGTGGGCACGTCTTCGCGGGCACGGTCGGGACGGCGTATCGCGCGACGTTCACGATCATGGGTGACACCGTGAACTTGGCGGCGCGCCTCATGGCCGCGGCGCCGCCCGGCGCGGTGTACACCACCGCACCGGTGCTCGAAGGAGCCCGTTCGCTCTTCGATGTCGAAGCGGTGCCGCCGTTCATGGTCAAAGGGAAGTCGGAACCGGTGCACGCGTTCGCGCTCGGTGCCGAAGCGGGTTTGCGCCCGGTCGGCGGTGCGGGCGATGCAATGCCGTTCATCGGTCGCAAGATGGAACTCAAGACGCTCGAGCACGCCATCGAGGCCGGTGGGATTCCCGTCGACGTCGTGGGCGACACGGGCGCGGGCAAGAGCCGGCTCGTTCGCGTCGCATGCGAACGCGCCGATTTGCCGATCTGGATGGTGCGCGGCGAACCGACGTCGACAACCACCCCGTACCGCGTGTTCCGCGAGCCGCTCCGGGAATTGCTCGGTATCGAGCGCGGCTCGCCCGAGACCATGGCGGCGGAGTTACAGCGCGCGGTGGTTGCTCTCGACGCCGAACTGGCGCCGTTCGTTCCACTCGTGGCCGACGTCGTCGCGATCGACGCCGCCGGCACTCCGGAAGTCGACGCCATCGATGCGCGGTTCCGGCCCGAGCGCGTCGCGGACGTCGTGATCCGTTTGCTCGACGCGCGTCTCGCGACCCGCTGCGCGATCGTTGTGGAAGACGCGCAGTGGACGGACGCGGCATCGGACGCGCTCCTCCGGCGTATTGCTGATGCGTCGCGGTCGCGTCCGTGGATGATCGTCGGCATTCGCCGCCGCGACGAACGCGGCTTCGCACCCGACGGCGCGACGCGTATCGACCTCGGACCCCTGGCCGACGACGACGTACGCGCGCTGGTTGTTGCCGCGCTCCCGATTCCGTTGCGGCCGCACGAGATCGACGCGATCGTGGCGCGCGCGGCCGGGAGCCCCTTGTTCGCGAGCGAACTCGTAGGCGTTGCCAGCGAACGGGGGAGCCTCGAAGGCGTGCCCGATTCGCTCGAAGGGGTCTTGAACGCCGAGATCGATCGGCTGCCGCCGGCGCCGCGCGCGCTGTTGCGCAACGCGTCGGTACTCGGCCGTCGTTTTCACCTGGGTCTCTTGCGTGCGATTCTCGTCGACACCGACGTTCCGGCCGACGCGGGCACGATTGCGTCACTCGACGAATACCTCGGTCAAGACGGCGACATCGCCGAGTTCCGGCACGCCGTCGCGCGGGATGCCGCGTACGCCGGCCTCCCGTATCGACGCCGCCGGGAACTCCACGAACGCGCGGGCCGCACGCTCGAACGCCTGCTCGGCGACGACACCGAGCGCGCCGCCGACGATCTCTCGTTCCACTTCGCGGCCGGGGGCGACTACGAAAAAGCGTGGCGTTATGCGCGCGTTGCCGGATCGTCGGCGAAAGATGCGTACGACAACGTCGACGCCGCCGCCTTGTACCAGCGCGCGCTCGACGCCGCCCGCCGGCTCGACGACGTCGACAGCCGTGAGCTCGTCGCCACGTGGACCGCGCTCGGCGACGTGCTCGAACAGGCCGGCATGCTCGACGACGCGCTCGACGCTTATCGGCGGGCAAAGCACCTGCTCGGGAACGATGCCGGCGCGGGCGCGGACGCGCTCTTGCGACAAGCGCGCGCTCGGCAAGGCGCGGGCGCGTATGGAGCCGCGCTCGCTGATCTCACGCGTGCCGAGCGGATGCTCGACGGGAGCAACGGCCCAGCTGCCGAGCGTCAGCACGTGGCGATCACGATCATGCGTGCACTCATACGCAGCGAGCAGGAGCGGTATCGAGCCGCGTTGACCCTCGGCACGGAGGCGGCGGCCGCCGCCGAGAAGCTCGGAGACGACGCCCAGTTGGCGCGCGCCCTCGAGATCGTCGGTGGTGCGCTGGTAATGCTGGGCGAGCCTCGTGAAGCGGGCTACTTCACGCGGGCAATCGAGCTCTACGAATCACTCGGCCAAACCGGAGACGTCGCCGGCGCGTTCGTTGCCAAAGGCGCGGCCGCGTACCTGCGCGGGGAATTTCGAGGAGTCGCTCGATTGCTATCGCGCCGCGGTCACGACGTTCGACCGCATCGGCGATGTGATCAACAGCGCGCTGTGCCAGGCCAACATTGCCGAGCTGTTCATTACGTTGCGGCGCTACGACGATGCGGAGCCGGCGATTGCGTCGGCGACGCGCACGCACCGCGCCGTGGGCTTCGTCGAAGGTGTGATGTTCGACGAGATCCAACTCGGTCGGCTCCAATTCGCGCGCGGCGACTACGAAACCGCGATCTCGACGCTGCGTCAGGTCGCCGACGAAGCGATAAGCGCGAGTTTTCAGACGACCGCGCTCGAAGCATCGCTCTACCTCGCCGAGACGTTGGTCGGTCAGGGCAACGCGGGCGAGGCCCTCGAGGTGCTCGATCTCGCCGAAGCGACCGCCGGCGACGATCCGCTCCTTGCGGCTTCGGCCGCACTCGTCAGGGGATCGGCGCTCGCCGCGATCGGCAAGATGGTTGAGGCCGAGACGGCCGCGACAGTTGGGATCGACGCAGCCCGTGCGATGGGGGACCGCTACAAGCTTGCGTTGTTACTCGACCTCCGCGCCGACGTTCGGACCCACTTGGGGTCCGACGCCGGCGCAGACGATCGAAACGAGAGCAGCGCGCTCCTCGCGCCGCTGAACCTCGATCGTCAGTGACGCAACCGAGGATCGTCGAAGCCGTAGATCTGCCAGTTCGTTGACGTGCTTCCGCTTGCTCCACCGAGCGTCGACGCGCTCGCGATGCACCAGGTCTCACCCGCGGGGATAGTGGCGCTCGTAACGTTGCCTTGGCCGTCGAACTGCGGGTTCACGCACCACTGCATCGGCCGGAAGTTCGTTCCACCGGTCGGGTCGTACTGGATGGTGCTCGACAACGCGCCCGGTACCGACGCGTCGGGACCGAAGTCGACGAAGCCGCGGTAGTTGACCATCGATGCACCGCTCGGCTCGAAGAGGACCGTGCCGTCTTCTTGTGAAGCTTGCAGTTGATACGGCTTGCACGGGTCGGCGTCGCCGAGCCGCGTGAAGCTGCCCGTCACCGAGCCGTCGTCCGTCGCGACGGTCTGGTTCGTGCAGATGACCGGAATGACGTTGATGCTCACCGTTGCCGTGTTGTCGGACACCGCGCCGCCACCGTCTTCCGCCTGATACGTGAACGAGGCCGCACCGGTGTAGTCGGTCGGCGGCGTAAACGTGACGTTGCCGCTGCTGTCGGGAACGGCGGTACTGCCGGCCGGGCTGATCGCGCCGATGTTGGTTGCGACGAGCGGGGTCGGGCCGTCGATGTCGGTGTCGTTGGCGCCGACGTTGATGGCGAGACTCGTGTTCTCGTTCATCGATGCGGAGTCATCGACCGCAACCGGTTTCTGATTCACGTGCACGACGTTGATGTTCGCGGTCGCGTTTGTGCTGAGCAGACCGTCGGAAGCCGCGTACACGAACGAATCGGGGCCGAAGGAGTTCTGGGCCGGTGTGTAGGTGAACGCACCCGTCGAGTCGAGCGACAACGTGCCGTGCGTCGGCTGCGTCACGACTGAGGCAGTAAGCGCGTTGCCGTCAGGGTCGGTGTCGTTGGCGAGCACGTTGCCGGTCAAGACGGCGTTCTCGTTGACGCTGTAGTTGTCGTTCTGCGGGGTCGGCGGGTTGTTCGTGACGTAGAAGACCGTGTCGTAGTTCGGGTCGTTGCTGAAGTCACCGCTCCCGCCGAGGGCCACGGTGCCACAGTCGAGCGCCGTAAGCGTGACCTTGGTGAAGTTGAAACCGGGCGTGACCGTCCATTCGCAGTTGTCGTTGTAAGCAGAAATTCGGGCCCGAGCTGCTGTGCGCGGCGCACGAAACGAGGGTGTCGTTCGGGCCGGAGTTCACGAGATACGGGGCGGTCTTGTCGACGGGCGGCACTGTGACGCTCGTACCCGTCTGCAACTTGTACGTCTTGCTCGTCGAACCGTTGGAAAGCGTGAGCTTCGCGGTGGCGTTGCCCGTCATCTGGAGGTCCATCCGCAAACTCGAGAACGTGCGCGACGCGATGGAGGTCCCCGGCGTCAGCGTGAGCGTCTCACTGTTGTCGATCTGGCTGCACGGCGTTCCGTTCGAGCCACTCGACGAGTTCTTCACGCCGAGGTAGTTCCCGACGAGCCCGGGCGCCGACTTCGACGGCGTCGAAGTCATGTGCATCACCGGTTCCGCTGAGTTGATCGCGCAGCTGTTCGCCGCGGTCGTGAGGTTTTGCGTTGTGGAGCCGAACGAGAAGTAGTGCCCGTCGGTGCCGAGGTGCAGATGCACCGCGGCTGGTGGTGGCGTCGTTGCACCGGAAGACACGAGTCCGACCGTGAAACCGAACATCAGAACGACGAGACCGAGAACGAGCACGCGTGGCGTGCGCTTGATGCGCGACATGGCAACCCTCCGCAATAAGTTGCGCCAGTTTGCGTGATACCCCGCACGCCCCCCAGCACCCGTAGATGCCACGCACAGTACTCATCAACTAGCGCTCGCTGCCTCGTTCCTTGCACGATGCCGCGTACTGTGCTCTCGCTGAGTGGGCGCTTCCCCTACACAGTGGACGAAAACGACCACATCACAACGTGCGCGCAGCGTGGTCGCGTCATGCAACGCTCACACGGTCGCCACCTACCGTTCACTGTTGACGCGCGGCGATCTCGAGCAACGCGTCGGCGACGAACTTCGGTTCCGTGATCATCAGGTCGTGACCGGTGTCGATCTCCCACAAGCGTCCGTCGGTGCGCGCGGTGTCGATGAGCCAACGATCGCGCGTTGCAAGCGTCGACGTACACACGATGTGGAACTGCGGGATCGCCCACAACGCGTCTTCGTTCGTCAGTTGCAACTTCTGTTCGAAACACTTCCACGGATGCCCGGTAAGACGTGCGTCGACCCACGCTTGATCGACGGGATCTTCGATGCCGTAAAACGCGGCCGCGCCCGGCGCCGGTAACAACACGAGCTCGACGCCGTCGACGGTCTCACCCATCGGACGCGTGACTTCGATGACGGGACCGGCAACGTCGACGAGTGACTGCCCGTTGCGCGGGTTCGCAGCGTCGAGGTAGACGAGCTTGGCGACGCGATCGGCCGCGCGATCCGCGACACCGGTGACGACCATGCCGCCGTAACTGTGGCCGACGAGCACGACGTCGCGCAGGTCCCAAAACTGGAGGAGCTCGATGACGTCGTTGATATGGAAGTCGAGATCGATGTTCGGGGCGAGCGACCCCGAGCGCTCCGCAAGTCCCGTCAACGAGGGAGCGAACACCTCATGCCCGGCCGCCTCGAGGAGGCGCTTCACTCTCACGTAACACCAGCCTCCATGGCCGCCACCGTGCACCAACACGAACGTCGCCACGTCACTCCCATCTCGTCACGGTCCGGCACCGCAAGTCCGTAGCGTATGAGTGTGACGACCTCTGCCGGCGGGGGGCACGGTCAAATGCTCGGCGTGCGGGGAAGCGAACCGAGAGCGGGCCAACAGCGAGCGGATGTACGTCACGATCGTCCGTACGGTGTCGGCACCCATCGCGGCGCCGTTCATCGCCGAGCCCTCGATCGTGACATCGTCGGCCAGGTTGGCGATCCACGCTGGTCGGTAGTCGCGGTACGCGGGGGTGCCCGCCGTCGACGACTACGCGAGTGCGGGACTCGAACGCCAGCCCGTTCGTTCAGGATCGTGGTGCAGCCCAACGCGCGACGAGGAGACCCACGATGACGACCGGCACTCATAGTGAACAAGGCACGGCATCTCAGGTGACGATCCGGCCGTTTGCGGTCAACATCCCGGAAGACGCGCTGGTCGACATGCGCCGGCGCCTGGCCGCGACGCGCTGGCCGGAACAGGAAACCGTCAGCGACGCGTCGCAGGGTGCGCCGCTCGCGAAGATGCAAGCGCTCGTCGGTTACTGGGCGACCGATTACGACTGGCGGAGGTTCGAAGCCCGGCTCAACACCCTGCCGCAATTCATGACGACCGTCGATGGCCTCGACATCCACTTCATTCACGTGAAGTCACCGCATGACGACGCGATGCCGTTGATCATGACGCACGGTTGGCCCGGATCGATCGCCGAATTCCTCGACGTCATCGGGCCGCTCACCGATCCGACGCTTCACGGTGGCACCGCGGCCGACGCGTTCGACCTCGTGTTGCCGTCACTGCCCGGATACGGCTTCTCGCAAAAGCCAACGGAAGCGGGATGGGGCCCGGACCGCATTGCGCGCGCCTGGGCCGAACTGATGCAACGGCTCGGTTACGACCGTTACGTCGCGCAAGGGGGCGACTGGGGTTCGGTCGTCGTCGAGGCGATGGGCCGTCAGTCGGTGCCCGGCCTCGTCGGTCTGCATTCGAACTTGCCCGCAACGCTGCCGCTCCCGGTCGCGGGTGCGCTTGCGAGCGGGGTCGCACCCGCCGACTTGTCCGACGCGGAAAAGGCGGCGTTCGAAGGACTCGTGGAGTACCGCAAGTCGGGGAGCGGCGTGTACTTCGACGCGCTCACCGCGCGGCCGCAAGCACTCGGCTACGGCATGAACGATTCGCCCGCGGGTCTTGCAGCCTTCATGCTGTGGCATCCCGGTTTCAAGAACTGGAGCTACGGCGCCGACCCGACGCAACTGCCGACCAAGGACCAGGTGCTCGACGACTTCAGCCTCTACTGGCTGACCAGCAGCGCGGCTTCGACCAACCGTTTGTACTGGGAGAACCACGGCAAGCCCGTCGTCGTTTCCGCACCGCAGATGACGACCGACATCAAGGTGCCGGTTGCGCTCACCGTGTTTCCCGACGACGTGTACAAGCCGCCGGAAACGTGGGCGCGCCGCGCGTTCCCCACGTTGTCGTACTTCCACGAAGTCGACCGCGGCGGCCACTTCGCGGCGTGGGAGCAACCCGCCCTGTTCACCGACGAGCTGCGGGCCGCGTTTGGCCCGATGCGGTAAACGGGGAGGTTCGGGCCGTGACGACCTACAGCGAAGCGTCGACCAAAACGGTCAGCGCCGGCAACGGTGTCGACTACGCATTCCGGATCACCGGCGACGGTGATGTTCCGCTCGTGCTGTTGCAGCACTTCCGGGGCAACCTCGACAACTGGGATCCGGCGCTGATCGACGCGCTCGCCGCGTCGCGTCTCGTCGTTACGTTCGACAATGCCGGTGTCGGCAGTTCCACTGGCCGTACACCGAGCACCATCTCGCACATGGCGCGCGATGCGATCGCGTTCCTCGACGCGATGGGCTACGAGCGCATCGACGTGTTGGGCTTTTCGATCGGAAGCTTCGTCGCGCAAGAGATTGCGCTCACTCGTCCCGACATGGTGCGCAGGCTCGTGCTCGCGTCGGCGGCGCCCCGCGGCGCCGCCGGCATGCACGGGTGGGCGCACGACGTGATCGATGCGGTTGGTCACCGGCAATCGAACCCCGACGGCTACCTGCAGGTGTTCTTCGCGCCGACGGCAAGCAGTCAAGCCGCCGGCAAGCAAGCGCTCGGACGCATCTTCGGGGCGCGCACCGTCGACCGTGATGCGCAAACCACGTGGGAAACGCGGCTCGCGCAATACGACGCGGTGTGCGAATGGGGCGAACCCAATCACGCGCAGCTCGAACGCGTGCGCGCGATCGAGATGCCCGTGTTCGTCGCCAACGGCGACCGCGACCCGATGATCTTGCCTCGTTACTCCTATCTGCTCGCAGGCTTGCTCCCGGACGCGCGCTGCAAGATCTATCCGGACGCGGCCCACGGCTTCTTGTTCCAGCACGCAGCGGAGTTCGCGGCCGACGTCAACCGCTTTCTCGACGAATAAGGGTCAGGGCGTCAGCACGACCTTCCCCGGAATGTGCTTCGTCGACTTGTCCATGAACGCGTCGCGGGCCGCGGCCATTGGGTAGACCGCGCTGACGTCGGCATGCACCACTCCGTCGTCGACGAGGCAAGCGATCTCGCGCAGTTGCGCACCGCTCGGGTCGCGGACGAAAGAGACGATGCGGATGTCGTCGCGCTCGATCGGCACCGGTGTCATGATCGACACCAACGCGCCGCCCGGTTTGACGATCGCCGCCGAACGAGCGAGCACGTCACCACCGATGCAGTCGTACACCAGGTCGACCGGGCCGACTGTCGTCTGGCCAACCGTCGCGCTCGACGTCGACGAACGCGTCGGCACCTTCGGCGAGCACGCGATCGCGCGCGTTGGCGCGACCGGTTCCGACGACGTGCGCGCCGGCCCAATGTGCGAGCTGCACGCCGACGGCACCGACGCCGCCACCCGCGCCGTGGATGACGACGGTTTGCCCCGACTCCAAGTGGCCGTGGTCGAAGAGGCCCTGCCACGACGTGAGGCCGGCTTGGGGGAGCGCGGCCGCCGCGACGAAGTCGAGTGACTTCGGCTTGGGCGCCAAACTGCGCGCTTCGATCCTGATGTATTCGGCGGCCCAGCCGTCGCGGTATCCGTCGATGAGGCCGAAGACCTCGTCACCAACCGCCACGCCGGCCGTGCCGTAGCCGAGGGCAACGACAACGCCCGAGCCTTCATGCGCGGGAATGCGCGCACCGCGGTCGTGGCCGTCGCGGTCTTTGTCGAGCGGCCACATGAGTTCGGTCGGCGTAAAGCTGGCCGCTCGGACTTCGACCAGTGCATCGCCGATCGACGGCTGCGGATCGGGAGCCTCTTCGTAGACGAGGCCGTCGATGCCTTCCAGCCCTTTCGGTTCATGCAAGCGAACAGCTTTCATGAGCAGCCTCCTTGTCGAGTTCTTCTGCGGATGTTCGTACCCGTCGCCTCTGAAGCGACGAACGGCACGCTCGCGAATCGACACGTGGCGGCGAGGATTTGTGACAGACGCGGGGTCTGTCGCCGCCTAGGGCTGCGGCGCGAAGGAACGCTTGCCCCACCGCCGGCGCCGGGCCGGCGCTTCGACGGGCGGCGGCTCTTCTTGGGTCGCGTCGTCGAGGTCTGCGTACAGCGCGTGCAAGAGCGCGCGGCGGCGCATGAACGAACTCTCATGGCCAACGATGCCGTTGAAGATCACGGCGACCGCGAGGTCGTGCGCGGGGTCGGCAAATGCGAACGACGCGCCCGCGTAGCCGGAATGCCCGAACGACTCGGGACTGCACTCGGCGGTGAACGCGTGCTCCGAGAGTGACGTCATGAACCCGAGGCCGAACGTGCACTCACGGTCGAGGACTTCGTCGTAAAGCCGGCGCCGCGCGGGCGAGCAGAACTGCGCGAGCGTTTCGGGCGACGGGAGGCCGGCAACCGACGCGCCCTGCAGTTGTTGCATCAGCAACACGTAGAAACGCGCGAGATCGCGCGTTGTCGATATGCCGCCGAACGCGGCGTTCGTCGTTGTGCACACGCGCGGCGACCGTTCGAACAGAAGCGGGAACCCCGCGCGCTGCCGAACGTCGATGTTGAGACCAAAGCGCGGAAGCATCGCGTGGTATTCGTCGACGGTCATGCCGATCGACGTCGACGACAGCCCCAGGGGCTCGAGCACGTTCGCCCGGAGATGTTCGCGGAGATCGTCGCCCGTGACTTCTTCGACGAGCCATCCGAGCAGGTACCACGCACCCGCCTCGCTGTAACCGGCCTGCGCGCCGAGGCGCCAACCCGGTGGCCGCACGAGGCCTTCGACTTTCGCTCGCTGCGCTTCCGGCGTGAGAAGTTCGCTGTCGAGGCCGTAGTACCGATGCACACCGGCGGTGTGCGTGAGCAAGTGCCGGGCCGTGACGCCGCCCGCCACGCTCGCGTAGTCCCACCGTGCGTCGAGCGGTGCGTCGAGGTCGATCGCGCCGGACTCGACGAGTCGCGCGATCGCAATCGCGAGGAACGGCTTGGCCGTGCAGTAAACGCGGAACATGGTCTCAGGCTCGAGCTCGCCGCCAGTCCCGTTGTCGCCGTGCGCAATTTCGAGCACGCGCTCGCCCGATATCTCGACCGTCATTTGCAGTCCGCGCGTGAACTCGTCTTCGAGCTCGTAGTCGATCCGATCGAGCGTGCGCGCAAACTCCAACTCAGGCATCGGATGCTGCGAGCTCGGCCATGAGTTTGGCGTAACGCTCGTCGGCGTCGAGATCGCCGAGCGCGGCGAGGGCGATTGCATGCCGGCCGGTTGCCAACTCGGCGGCGTGATAGTGCGGATCTTCACGGATACCGGCAATGAGCATGAGTGCGCCTTCGGGGCCTTCGATTCCGCCTCCGACGAGCGCGTCGATGACGGTGATCTCGCCGGCACGGGTCAATGCCATCGCTCGGTACGTTACGTCGATCGT
Source organism: uncultured Actinomycetes bacterium (assembly GCA_963841195.1). Lineage (GTDB taxonomy): Bacteria > Actinomycetota > Acidimicrobiia > IMCC26256 > PALSA-610 > CAWJBX01. The sequence goes on from CAWJBX010000019.1 coordinate 46,557, forward strand.
GACCATGGCGTCATCGATCTCGCCCAGCGATTCGTCGGTGCACTGGCCGTCGACGAACGACATCGTGTAGTCGACGTCACCGAACGGGCCCGACCGGTAGTGGTATTGGACGTTCAGTGTCGCACCCGGAACGAGCTGCATCTCGGCGAGCTCGGGGCGTGACCGCAAGTTCAACGGGGCCGGCGTTCCGACGTAACGACCGTCCTGAAGGGGAACAGTGACGGTCGTACGTCGGAGCGCCTCATTGCCGCGAAGGACGCGGCTCACGATCGCCTGCGCATCGGCAAGCGACCACTGCAGTTCAGCGTCGGCGGCTTCGATGTGTCCGGTGCCGAAGCTCGTGATGCGTCCGGACTCGATGCACAGGTGCCAACGGGCAGTGTCGGCTGAGAAGTTCAGCCGACACGAAGCCCGTGGGTCGAGCGCAATGGATTCGAGTTCCGCTGAGACGACCTCGAACCACTCCGCCGACAGGAATTGCACGTCAGGTCACTTCGACTTGATTGTCACTTGGTTCGAAGCGCCCGAGTCCACGCCGGTGCCGCGCGCGTTGATTGCGGCGACCTTGAACGTGTACTTGTCACCGCCGACCAGTCCACTCACGGTCTCGGTCGTCGCGGTCGAGTTGAACTGGACGGGCGTCTGCGGCATGCCGCTGTCGATCGGCGTGACGAGATAACCGGTGACCGGCGAACCGTTGGTGTTCGAGGGTGCCGTCCACGTCACGGTTGCCTTGCCCTTCGCTCCCGAGCTCGCGGTCCCGATCGTCGGTGCGCTCGGCGCCCCGATACTGGGCATTGTGAACGTCAAGAACGCCTGGTCGCCAGTCGCCGACGCGTTGTTCGACGACACCCGGATCCGGCAGGTCGTGTACGACGGCTTGGCCGGGTTGATCGGACGGTCCGCGGCGTTGACGCAATTGAACTTGTTCTGCGCGTCACGCCCATCCCGGAACGCCTGGAAGTTGTTCCCCGTACCGGCGAACGTTGCATTGCCGGCACCACCGGCAATCGCAGGCCCGGGCGACATACCAAAGTCGCAGTCGATGCTGACCGACCACGTCGGCGTGGCCGGGTCGATTCCATCGCACTGCTCGATGTAGACGTTTTGTCCCGGTGTGAACCCGGACGCAACGACGTTGAACGCCTGCGGACTCCCGAGCGTGGCGGAAATGCTGCCTGGTACCGCGAACGGTTGGCTCGCAGGTTGAGTGATCGATGTCGCGAAGGCGTTGCTCGTCACGCCGAGCGCGACGATACCGATCGTCCCCGCGACCAGACCCCAACGAATCAAATTCCGAAGCATCTCTTCCTCTCGAAACGGTCGGCTATATGCCCAGGAGCTGGCAGGCCGTATTCAGTCACGTGGCGCGACCGCGCGCCCAGGTTCTGCCAGAGAAGTCGATGCAGGTTCGGTCACCATTCACCGAAGCGACGCTTCGTTCACGTTGCTCCGCTCACTCGTCGCGCAGTGCGTCCGGCGAACCGGCCGGCCCCGCCGCTCGGGGCGCGACCGGCCGGAGCGGCTGAACGAACGGGTTGCGGCCGCGCCCCGTGGCGCGCCGAAGAGGTTGTACGAGCCGATGACGTCGAGCTGCTCGATGACCGGCGGTCCCTCGACGAGTTCCGCGACTGTTGTTGAAACCGCGGGAACTCGGCGATGACCGAACGGGGATCGTCAGCACCCCTCCGCCAGCTCGAGCATGATCACAAACGTTGAACTGCCCTCGACACGGGTCGACGCGTACCGGACACCCGTCGGCTGCGCGTTTTCGAGCGCGGCGAACAGCTCGTGCACAGCTGCGTCGGCGTCGTCGACGCGCTCGGGCTTCACGTTCTGTCGTAACAACATGACACTCATCTCGTTCTCCTTCCGCGCCGGCCTCCACAGACCGACCGTGAAGAAGACACCGGCTGACAAGCGAACGTGACGGTCGGGCCGATTCGCGATCGCCTTCGCTCAATCGCGCGCGTGGTTCCACCACGAGCGACCGGAGACCGCGACCGCGACAATGCCGATCACGATGGTCGCGATCGCGTCGGCGTTCGACCATCCAAACCACTCCGTGGTCGCGGTACCTGCGAGCGCGATCCCCGCTTGGGTGGCGCCAATGGCCGAGAGGTGACCGTCGGAACGCAACGCGGCACTGCCGATGCGGCCCGCGACGACGACCTTGCGCCACGAGAGGAGCGCCAGGATCACGAGCGAAACCGCGGCAAGGACGATGCCCGCGCTCGCCGTCGAACCCGATTGGTCGAGCCCGAGCCGAATGATGCCGCCGGCGACCGCGCTCACGCCGACAACGAGCAAACCGATCAGCACGATGCGGTGCGCGATGCGTTCGAGCTCGTCCGAAAGCGCGTCGTGCCGAAGTCCGTGTTTGAAGTGGTAGGCGAGTGCGACGGATCCGATCGCGTCGAGCAAGTCGATCGCGCCGAACGCAACGAGCACGATCGTGGAGGTTGCCAGCCCGATCGCGATCGCGCCCGCGCTCGTGGCGAGGGAGAACACGACACTCAGGACCGAAACGCGAAAACCGGCGTTGACATGAGCGCGGAAAGGGGCTCGGTGGACAGATTGCACGTGCGCCTCCGCCTGCCGACCAGACTTCCCGGCGCACCGCGGTTCTCGAGTTCGTGATTTTAGTTGAGGCACCGAGGCGGCGCACGTGCTCAGCGCTTGCGGCGCGCCATATAAGCGTCGGCCACGGCGTCGGGCGCCTGCGCGAGCCACGCGTCGACCATGAGTTCGCGAAGGACGCGCTTGCCGACGACCCGCAACTGAATCAACACCGCGGGATAGCCGTCGAAGTGCTGCATGGTGAACACGCCCTTGCGACCTTCGGCCAACACCGCTTCCTTCTCGCCGAGGTCGGCGACCGACAGCGCGAGGATCTCGCCGTCGGGAATCGGCGCGTCGCCGAAGCGTTTGATGTCGGCTTTCGTAAACGGGCGCTCCCACACGAACGCCTTGCTCGCGACGAACCACGTGCGACGGCCGTGGCGCTCACCGATCGTTACGTCGGGAAGTTCCGACGCGATCTTCTCGACGTCATCGAAGTTCGGCATGCGGCTACACCTCCAGCGCGGCGCGGTCCCAGTCCGCAAGCACCGCCGCGGCTTCGTACGTGCTCTGGAAGAACGACAGCAGATACGCGTCCGGGTCGTCGGCCTTGCGCACCGCGTCGTAGGGGAGGACGAACTCGCCGAGGTCGGGATCGAAGAAGGCGGCATCGGGCGTGACCTTCCACTCGGCGAAGCCGGCCGGCGCCGGGTACGCGTACGAATAGAACATGCCTTCGCCGCTGCCACCGGGCCAGAACCCGCAGCTGCTCACCTCATGGCTGTACGCCAGCACCTGCACTTGGTCGGGACAATGCGGCACGCCGCCGGGATGCCGCGGCGCGGTCCGCCCCGAAAACCGGGTAACCGCGAGATCAGGACCACCCCAGAAGAAGTGCACGGGGCTGACCTTGCCGATGAAGTCGCCGCGAAACCGCGTCATCACGCGATGGCCGTTGACGAGTTGCAACCAGAACGCGCGGACGGCGGACGCGTCGTACGACCGGTGTGTCTCGTCGTGCGCGAACGGGATCGCGTCGACGACTTCGTTCGGAACGGCCACGATCTCCACGGGAATCGCGAGCGCGTCGAGTGCGCGCATCGTGTCGGCATAGAAGCTCGCAACTGATCGCGGTTCCAACGCGACGTGTTCCTCGCGCCCGTCGGTTGTTTGGAGCCGCAACGTGTTCGCGACGAAATCGAATTCGATCTCGAGGCCGACGACTCCCGCCGGCATGAGACCGGTCGTAAGTCCGCGCGCCGACACATAAAGCGCGACTTGCCACCAGTGGTTGATCATCGGTTCGAGCTGCAACCGGATCTTGCCGACGATCTGCAACCACATGTGCAACGTGGGGCGCGTGTCTTCCCATGACGACAAACTGAGCGCGGGCCATTCCATACGTCGTGAATCTATGACGTACCTTTCGGCTCGGCCCAGCCCTTGTGTAGGTTCGCCACGGCGGCGCGCGGGCGCCTGCGGGAGGGTGCGGCAAATGAATGTCAAAGGCGTCGACGGTTGGGCGCACTGGGAGTCGTGCACAAGCGGGCCCGATGCGTTGCAGGCGCTGGCCGAAGACAGCCCGCAGATCTTCGGCGACGCGACGTTCGTGAGTGCCCGCTGTTCCGCACTGTCGTTCTACGACGCGCACCATCTCGTAGAAATCGAGTTCGTCGGCGACGACGGCAGCGGGCGCGCGTATGCGTTGCACGCCATCGACCACACGTTTCTGCTCGACGGTACGTCCGCGCCGATCCATGCGGCCAACGAGATCGAGGAGTTGGTGCTCGACGACGACACCGTCCCCGACTACCTGCACTTCTTCATGTACTTCTTGCGGGCCGACGAGGGCGCGTTCGTGCTCGTCGAGTCGCCCGACGAGGTGACGCCAGGCCCCGACGCCGATCCCGATGCCGACGCCGAGCCGGGCACGATGACGCTGGAAGAGGTGCAAAAGCTCGCGACGCCGGTCACGTGGCACAAAGACGCGGACCGATGGGTGTTCGATGCCACCGTCGCCTACGACGCCACGGTCTTCAAGGCATCCATCGCGGTCGATCCCAGCGGTCTGACCGAGATGATCGACGACGATCCGGTCGGCGCGCTCGGATCGCTCGTTGTGGTCGACGCCCCCGCGCTCGGACTTTCGGAACGGAGCGCACCCGCGGCCGCGCCCGACTCATTGCTCGGTACGCCGCCCGCGTTACCGACCGATCGTGAAATCACCGAAGCCGTCGTCGCGGTGCTGCTCGAAGACGCCATCCGCGCCATGAACAGTGCGGCACCGAGCATGCTTCTGCAGCACTTCAACTCGGAGACCCGTACCGGAGACGGCAGCGGCCCGATCGACCAGCTGCGACGGCTCATCGACGATTCGAAGCCCGTCGTCATCATCGAATCGAACGTGCTGTTCGTCGAAGACTTCGTGGCCGGGCTCGTCGGTGCGAGCGAACGCGCCGGCGCGACCGTTATGCGGGCGAGCGCAATGGACGATGCGAAGTGCCAGATCGCGGTGTCGAGCGGCGTCGACATGTACCTCCTCTCGTTTCACACCTACCGCTCGTTGTTCGACGACGAGCGCATGGCGCATGAGTTGTCGTTGAGCGACGCGCCTGTGCTGATCGGATGCAACCGCGCGAGCGAGGTTCCGGAACCGTTGCGACGGCTGACCGACATGGTCGTCACATTCCCGGTGATCGACAAGCAGCGGTTTGCGCGCATCTTCGAGCGCGTCTTCGGTGTCGCGCTCGGCGCGCAGTCGGAAATCGTGGGCGCCGACTGGACGCGGTACCTCGTTCCGGCCGACTTTCACACGCCGCGCCGGCTCGGACTCGGCGCCGACGAAGCGCTGGTGTTCCTGCGCGATCGGGTCGAGGCTCGACTCCGCCAGGTCAGCCCCGACGTGGGCCCGAAGCTCGAGGAACTCGAAGGGCTCGCCGAAGCGCGCCAAGTCGCCGAAGACCTCATCGCCGACATCCGAGCGGCCCAAGGCGCGCAGATCCCGTGGTCGGCTGTCGACCGCGGGTTCCTCCTTGTCGGCGCACCCGGCACCGGCAAGACGACGCTGGCACGCGCGATCGCGAAGGCGTGTGGCATCAAGTTCGTCGTTGCGAGTGCCGCGAAGTGGCAGTCATCCGGCGATCTCCCCGCGCATCTGCATGCGATCCGTTCCGACTTTGCGGAGGCGCGCCGCTACGCGCCGGCGATTCTGTTCCTCGACGAGATCGACTCCATCGGTAACCGCGAAAAACTCGAAGGTTCCAACGCGGTGTACCAAACCGATGTGATCAACGCGCTGCTCGAAGAGATCCAAGGCATCAGCACAAACGATTCGGTGATCGTGATCGGTGCGACGAACTATGTCGACAACGTCGACCCCGCGCTGCGGCGCGCCGGCCGTCTCGATCAAGTGGTGCTGATTCCGCTGCCCAACGTCGACGGCCTCGCGAAGATCTTCGACTACCACTTGGGCCGGTTCCGAGACGAGGGCGTCGCGCAGGCTCCCGACATCGACACGCACACGGTTGCCGGTCTCGCGTTCGGGGTGACCGGCGCCGACGTCGAGTTCTTCGTCCGCGGCGCGGCTCGGCGGGCGCGGCGCGAAAACCGGCCGCTCGCCCAAGCGGACTTGCTCGCCGAAGTGACGCGGCGGCCGCGCCGAGCGGGCGAGCATCCGTTCGGTCCCGACGAACTGCGACGCACCGCGACCCATGAAGCCGGCCACACGGTCGCGCGGCTGCTCAGTTCCGACGGGGGAGCCGACCTCGGCTTCGCGAGCATCATTCCGCGGCTCGACGGCAAGCTCGGCTTTGTCGCATCGGTGCCGTCGGACGGTGTCGTGATGACGCGGCGGAAGTTGCTCGAACGGCTCGAAGCCACGCTCGCGGGCCGGGCCGCGGAAGAGATCGTCTTCGGTCCTGACGACGTCGGCGCAGGCGCGGGTGGTCCCGAAGGGAGCGATCTGCACGTGGCCACAAAGCTCGCGACGTTCATTGTGTGCCAATCGGGCCTCGGCCAGAGTGGCGGTCTCCGGTGGACGCGCGAACCGTCGCCCGATCAAGAGGCGGAGATCGACGAACTGTTGGCACAGAGTCACGACGCGATCGTCGAGCGGCTCGAGGGAAACCGATCGCTGCTCGATCGCGTTACCGATGCACTCATCCGCAAGCAAGAGATGAGTGGCGACGAACTGCGGGCGCTGCTGACGAGCTAGCTACTGAGGTTGCTTCGTCTTGTTCTTGTGAACGAGGAACTTCAGCGCGTTCCAAAGCCCGGGCGCGATTCGCATGCGCTTGGACTCGGCCCGGAGGCGCAGATAACCCCAGTACAACGCCACCATGAGACCCACCAGCACAACGACTGACCATGCGGGTATGTCCCAGAGCGCCTTGATGCTGACGACCGAAATCACGAGGAGGAACAGTGTGCGGGCATCGTCCAAGTGGTTGCGTTTTTGGCTGATGAGAAGGTCGTACCGGGCGTCGACATCGGCAAGCCTTCGGCGGAACTGCTCGACGCGTTCGTTGATGCCGCGTGACTCGTGGCCGGTCTTGTAAAGCTCCTTTTCGCTCTCGTAGTGGAACACGTTGGGCAAGAAGTCGGCGTCGAGCGCGGTATGGATCGTCCGCGACGCCACCTCCAACTCGTGCGGTTTGTCGTTCGACTGTGTTGGCTTCCACTTTTCGTTCGCGCGATCGAGCAGCGCTTCGTTGTGGATCAGGACCGCCTGCGGAACCAGCTTGTACGGGCTCACCGGGTACGCGCGGTGGTCCATGTCTTCGTCGCGGTCTTCGTGCTGGACGGTGACGAGCGTGCCCTTGTGGAGACCGCCCAACGCGCCGTTCTCGACCGGTATGCCCTTGAAAACCTGCGTGAGTTCGTCGGCGCCGATCTGATGAAAGTCGATAAGACCCTGGACGATGCCCGCAATACTTTCCACCGCCATACGCGTTGGGCCGTCGTGCCGGTTCCCGGACGTCTTCTCCCACTCATCCTTGTTCGTCTTGGCCCAGTCGGAAACCGCTTCGGCTGCGGTCCACATATGCGGGTCGTAGTCGACGATCTCGAGTCGCACTGTTCCCGCCTTCAGTGCCTGCTTGATGTTCACGGGCGGGTCGGCCTTGAACTCCGACTCGAAGACCTCTTCCGCGAGATCGAAGACGGTCAGCGGACGGTTGCCGGCGTTCAGTCGCACGATGGGCTGTTCGACGCCGTCGGCACCCAGCGGACCGTGCATGTCTTCGCCCCCTTCCCAAACCTTGATCAGCTTGATGACCTCGTATTCGTTGAGGGCACTGGTGCTTCCGCTGGCCTTGTCGTCGGAAGACTCGTGCGGGCTGAGCACGAGATGACCCACGGCGATCCCGGCTTTGAATCTCGTGACACACGCGCGAACGTCGACGCGATGGACTGGCGGTTTCCCGTTTTGATACAGCGCGACCGTCTGACCCTCGGCTGAGTACGTCAGCTCCGACGCGAACGAGAGGTCGACGACCTGCAATGCCGGATCTACGTCGCACGTCGTCGTCGCGAACGGGCGCGTCTCGTCGCGATACGCGTACGCGAGCACGTCGCGTTCGTACGAGAGGAACGGCTCGGTCGGCGGATCCAACCCTTCGTCGAATCGACGTTCGCCGGAAGAAACGAAATGGAACGCGATACCCCAACTCGGAAACGTGAGCTGTGGCCGCTCGACGTTCTCGTGCAGGTGGAGCAGCTCGAGCGTGGGTCCCAACTTGTCGAGTTGGGACTTCATCTTTTTGAGGTATACCGCGCCCCTCGGGTCTTGACCGCCGAAGTACTCATCGAGAAAGCCCTTGACGACCGAGGCGTCCAGTGTTTCCGAAACCTTGCCCGCGATTGGGAGCGTCAGGAGCGCCAGGGTCTCGACAATCGCCGGTTCCTTTGCGTTCGGGCTGGAGCCCGCCAGGTTGGCAAGGGGCGGCTGCACGTAGTCGATCGGAATTTTTCGTGCGTGCTGCTTCGCGAAGAAACTGAACCGCCACATCGGTTCCATGACGTCGCCCCGGCCCTTCGGATCCCGCTTTTCGGGATCATGGACCTCAGCGAAGATGGCACCCAGGGCCGGTTTCCCGGCTTGCGGCGGGGGGAGTTGGTTCTCGTCGTTGGCGTCACTCCACAGCATGTCGAGCGCATGTTCGAGGAGCCGATGACCGGTTCCTTTCTGGCGGCGACCGCGGTCGACGCCGAGATACGAAACAAGGCCGCACCGGCTGCCGCGGTACAGCTCGGTGCAAACGAAACCAATGATCGTGGGAACCGCGTCGGGTTTGGTTGCCGGGTCGACGACGACTGCGATGCGCATCTTCGGGCCCGTGCGCCGACCGTCGTCGACGAGCCGGGCGCGCCAGCTCGCAGGGTCTTCGGCCTCGCCGCTGTTGTCAGGGAAGCACGTTCGGTACAGACCGTGCTCACCCTCGAGCTGCGCGAGATAGGCGTCGCGCAGTCGAGTGTCTTCGAGCGTTCCGAGATCGATCGGACATTGCTCGTGTTGTTGCTCGCCCCCGCCGTCCATGCGGCGACGCTAGAGCCAGGCGCGTGATCGCGCCATTTCGTGTCAGGTCGTTTCGGGACGGGCGCGTTCGACGACTGCGCGCGCGTCCACCCCCGCGGGCAAGGTGCCGAACGCGCGGGTGCGCCTCGTCGAGCCGGCTCGCGCAAAACGCGTCGGCGACGGGCGCGGGTGCGTTGCGCACGAGCAAGGCCGCCTGCCAGACGGTTGCGAGCCGCTCGACCAGTCGACGGGCGCGCCATTCGACCGCTCCGAGATCGGCGAGTTCCGTGCGCAACGTCGCGATGCTCGCGTCGAGCCGACGGTCGCCGCCCCCGCCGAGCGCGACTTCGTCGAAGTACGCGTCGAGGACGCTCGGGTCGCGGGCGATCGCGCGCAACACGTCGAGACAGATCACGTTGCCGGAACCTTCCCAGACACCGTTCAAGGGACTTTGCCGGAACAGGCGGGGCAGATCGGACTCCTCGACGTAGCCGTTCCCGCCGAGACATTCCAACGCCTCGGCCGCGTGTTGCGGCGCTCGTTTGCACGTCCAGTACTTCACGATCGGCGTGACGAGTCGCTTGATGCGTTGTTCGTGTTCGTCGGCGTCGTCGGCTTCGAATGCTTGCGCGAGGCGGAGCGCGGCAACGGTCGCGGCCTCCGACTCGAGCGCGAGGTCGGCGAGCACATTCGTCATCAACGGTTGGTCGTCGAGCTCGCGGCCAAACGCGCGGCGGTTGTGTGTATGCCACGTCGCTTGGGCGACGCCTTGGCGCATGATCGCGGTGGAGCCGAGCACGCAGTCGAGCCGCGTGTGGTTCACCATTTCGATGATCGTGCGGACACCGCGCCCTTCTTCGCCGACGAGCGCGCCCCACACGCCCGCGAACTCGATTTCGCTCGACGCGTTCGAGCGGTCGCCGAGCTTGTCCTTCAAACGCTGAATGCGAACCGGGTTGCGCGTGCCGTCGGGTTTCCAACGCGGAACGAGGAAGCACGACAATCCGGCCGGCGCCTGCGCGAGCATCAAGAATGCGTCCGACATGGGTGCCGAACAGAACCACTTGTGGCCCGTGAGCGCGAACGCGTCGCCGTCGGGTGTCGCGGTCGACGTGTTGGCGCGCACATCTGAACCGCCCTGCTTCTCGGTCATTGCCATGCCGCACGTCGCGCCCTGCTTGTTCGCGGCGGGTCCGTCGGCGCCGTCGTAGACGAGCGACGTGAGGCGCGGTTCCCATTCGCGATCGAGTGCAGGCGCGTGCCGCAGCGCGGGGACGACGGAATACGTCATCGAGATCGGACAGATGTGGCCGCCGTCGACTTGGTACCAGACGATGATCTTGGCGGCGCGCGCGACGTGCGCACCCGGACGTGAATCCGCCCACGGCGCCGCGTGCAAGCCGTGCTCGATCGCGGCCGTCATCAACTCGTGGTACGCGGGGTGATAACGCACGCGGTCGACCCGGTTGCCGTAACGGTCGTACGCCACGAGCACGGGCGGATTTTCGTTGGCGCGGCGTCCGAGTTCTTGGGCCTCGAACGAGCCGGCGCGGCGGCCGAGCTCGTGGAGTTCGTCGGCGGCCCACGCCGCACCCGCGCGCGCGACCGCATCGGCGAGCGCGGCATCGGCGCCGAACACGTCGTAGCCGGTGAGCGGAGGCGGCTGGTTGGTGACTTCGTGCGTGTCGAACGGTGACGCCATACAGCGAGGTTACGAGCGGACACCGTGGCGACCGCAGTGCGCGCGCTCCGCTGTAATACGCTCGCGCGAATGTCCCGGCCGGAGCCCGCGCCCGCCCGATCTACGAAATTCGCGTACTACGGCTCGCTCGACGGTCTCCGGGCGCTGGCCGTCCTCGCCATCATCGCTTACCACTTCAATTACGGATGGGCGCGCGGCGCGTACCTCTCGGTCGACCTCTTCTTCATCCTCTCCGGCTTCCTGATCACGACGCTGCTGATCATGGAGTGGCGGCGCAGCGACCGGATCGCGCTGAAACAGTTCTGGGCCCGCCGGGCGCGGCGGTTGCTGCCCGCGCTGTTGCTGTTGTTGATCTTCGTCGCGATCTTCACGCGCCTCGAGATCGAGCCGTGGAACCGGGCGGCGATCCGCGGCGACGGCATCGCGAGCCTCTTCTACGTCGCGAACTGGCGTTTCATCGCCGACAAGCAGGGCTACTTCGAACTGTTCTCCGCGGCCTCACCCTTGCGGCACATGTGGACCCTCGCAATCGAAGAACAGTTCTACCTGGTGTGGCCGCTCGTCGTGTTCGTGGCCATGAAAGCCGGACGCGGCACATTGCGCGTGCTCACGCTCGTGTGCGGCGCGGGAATCGTCGCGTCGATCGCGATCATGGCGAGGGTGTACACGCCCGGCGATCCGTTGCGCGCGTACTACGGCACCGATGCGCGCGCCCACACGATTTTGTTCGGCGCGCTGCTCGCGATCCTGCTCGTGTCATGGTCGCCGAGCGCCCGCGCGCAGCGGCGGCTCGTGATCGCAGGATCGATCGCGTTCGTGGTGATGCTGGCGGCGTGGAATCTCGCAACCGGCACGAGTTCGCGCTACTACCACGGCGGCTCGGCGTTGTACGCGGTGCTCGCCTGCATCGTGATCGCCGGAGCCTTACAGCCGGGTGGCCTGCGGAAGCTGTTGTCGTTCGAGCCGTTGCCGTGGATCGGCCGGCTTTCGTACGGCATATATCTCTTCCACTGGCCGATCATCGTCTGGCTCGTGCCGAGTCGCGTGCACATCTACGGGTGGCCGCTCAACGCGCTGCGGCTCGCGCTCACGTTCTTCTGCGCAACGCTCTCGTTCTATCTGGTCGAACTCCCGATTCGCGAGCGTCGCCTGCCGCGTTGGCCGTGGCAAGCGAAGCAGCCTGTGCCGCGCGCAGCGGGGTCGGTGCCGGCGCGGCCGCGGCGCAAGGTCGCGCAGTGGCTCGTTGTGCCGTCACTCGGTGTCACGTTCGCGATCGTGCTCGCATCGGCCACCGGTGCAACTGCGGCGCCGAGTTATTTGGCCGGCTCGCAGACGCCTGCGCCGATCGCAATACAGGCCAACTCGACCGTGACGTTCCCGACACCCAAGTCCAACTTCATTTGGGGCTACGGCGACCCGTTGTTCTGCGGTCAGCCCCGCCCAAGTGAAACGACCGAGGCGCAGAACGAGGCGCACCGGCTCGGCCCGCCGGCAGTGGCGGAGTCGGCGCAGGGGCTGAAAGTGCTCATCCTCGGCGACTCCACCGCGTGCAGCCTCTATCCCGGCTTGAAAGCAGTCGGCGACGAGACCGGCGCGGTCGTCGCCCAAGCGGCGGTGTTCGGCTGCGGTATTGCCGCCGGACAGATCACGTCGGTGAACGGCGAACAGATCACGCCGCACAGCGAGCGCTGCCCCGCGATGGTCAACGCCGCGATGGGGCCGGCGATCGGCGCGATGCGGCCCGACGTCGTGATCTGGATGAGCTTGTGGGAGAAGTCCGACATCGTTGCGGATGGGAAGACCTTGGTCGCGAACACGCCCGCGTGGCGCACCGAAATGCTGCGCCGCATGAACGACGCGCTCGCGCAAATCACGAAGTACGGCGCCAAGGTTGTGCTCGTCACAATCGCGGCGCCCGCGCCCAACGACGCGCAAGGCGCGTCGAACACGAGCAACGCCGTCGACAACGCGAGTTACGCCGGACTCGATGCCATCGACCGCGCGTTTGCGGCCCAACATCCCGGCGACGTGAGCATTGCCGACCTGGCCCGGCGCATCTGTCCGAGCGGACCGCCGTGCCCCGAGGACGTCGACGGTTTGCGGATGCGCCCCGACGGCCGTCACTTCACGCCGACGGCCGCGACGATTGCCGGGCAATGGTTGATGCCGAGCATCGTCGCGACCGCGCGCGGTTAACTCGGCGGGCAGAAGAACTCGAGCGCGATGCCGTCGGGGTCGCGGAAGCTCACGCCCGAGCCGTACGTCGCATCCTTGATGCCGCCGTGTTCGATACCGAGTTCTTCGAGGCGACGAGCCCACTTTTCGAGGTCGTCGCGGTTCTCGACGCCGAACGACACGTGGTCGAGGCCGACGCGGTATTCAGAGAAACGTTCGGCGGGCGCGGGCTGCGCGTGTTGATGCAACCCGACGAGCATTCCGTTCCCCACGAGGTACACCGTGTGGTGCATGTCGGGGTCGGTGTATTCGTCGAGCACTGCTTCGCCGCCGAAGAGTTCCTCGTACCACGGAACGCTCACTGATAAATCACGCACGGTCAACGCGACGTGCGTGATCGGGGGGAATGTCATTCTCGTGCCTTTCTCTTCGGGAGTCGCGGTGATTACGCACACGCACGCGCATCGGTTCAACGGCCTAGGGTCGCCGCATGCACGAAGAAGTCACGGTTCACATCGCGGCGCCGCCCGCGCGCGTCTGGGATCTCGTCAGTGACGTGACGAAGATCGGTCGCTACAGCCCCGAGACGTTCGAGGCGGAATGGATCGACGGCGCGACCGGGCCCGCGGTCGGCGCGCGCTTTCGCGGGCACGTGAAACGCAACGGGATCGGACCGATCTACTGGACGTCGGCGACGGTGACCGACTGCGAGCCGGGCCGCGTGTTCAAGTTCGGCGTGGGTTCGAAAGGCAAAGAGCCGTTGAGCATTTGGGGCTACGACCTCGTGGCGGCCGGCGACGGTACCGACGTCACCGAAACGTTCACGCTCGCGAACCGCTGGTGGTTACGGCTGTACTGGACGCTGCTCGGTTGGTCGCGCGGCAAGACCAACCGCAACGACATGCGCACCACCCTCGAACGCATGAAATCCGAGTTGGAAAAGCCCTGATCACGCCGGGGCGTCGTATTGCCGGTATATAACCAGCAAAGCGACGCTCCTATGACGTGGCGGGGTTGGGGAGGTTGTCGGTTTCGACGATGTAGCCGTTGACGAACCCGTTGACATCGGAGGTCGGCTTCGATGTCGACGTGGTGGTGCAGTCGACCGTCGCCGTCGGATTCTCGCTCGCGTTGGCGACCGGCACGATCACCACGGGATGCGGCGTGCCGGTCGGACACGACGGAACGTTGATGTTCGTCACGCTCGGCGACGCGCTGCCCGCAAGCAGGTCGGTGCGGTGTTGTGTCAGCCACGTCACGGCCTGATTTGCGGCGTCCTTGTAGTCGACGCTCGTGCCGAAGCCGGCAGCTGAATGCAACGGCAGGAATGCCGCGCTGCGCGGCCGCACGCGCCGCGCCGACCGTTCCCGAGATATCGATCAGCTTGCCAATGTTTTGCCCGTAGTTGATGCCGGAGAACACGACGTCGGGCTTGTCGGCAACGCCGTGCTGGTCGATCGCCCACACGATCGTGTCGGCCGGATACCCCTGCACGGCCTTCGCGGTGTAACCACTCGCGGTCTTGGCATCGGTCGCGGTCAGCGTGCCGCCCGTTGTCTTGCTGCCCGAGCCGCTCTGGTTCGTCGCGGGTGCGACGACCGTCACCGTCGTTGCCGGCAACCCGCGCAGCGCCTGCACGAGCGCGTCGATACCGGGCGCGCTCACCCCGTCGTCGTTCGTCACGAGGACGCGCAACGCACGCGCTTGCGAGCCGTTCGGCGCGCTCGACGCGTTGGTTGCACTCGACTGGATCGATGTCGTCGTCGACGAGCTCGACTTGCTCGAACTGCTGCATGCGCCGAGCGCGACGACAATGGTGAGAACTCCGAGAAGGGCGAGAACGCGGGTTGTACGCACGGACGAGAAGCTAATCGGTCCGGTCGTCGGAATTTTCGATGGCAATGCGGCGAGCCCAGCGATAGTCGGCCTTGCCGCTCGGACTGCGCTCGATCGCCGAGACGAACACGATCACCTTCGGCAGCTTGAAACGCGCGATGTGCGCGCTCGCCGCGGCGCGCAGGTCGTCAGCGTTCGCCGCCGCGCCACCCCGAAGTTGCACGATCGCGACGACCTCTTCGCCCCAGCGATCGCTGGGCCGAGCCGTGACGACGACATCTGCGACCGCGCTGTGCAGGAGCAGTGCCTGTTCAACTTCTTCGACAAAGATTTTCTCGCCGCCGGAATTGATCGTGGCCGAATCGCGTCCGGCGACGTCGATCTCGCCGTCGGCGCGATAGCGAGCCCGGTCGCCGGGAACTGCGAAGCGTTCGCCCGCGATCGTCGGGAATGTTCGGGCCGTTGCGTCGGGATCACCGAGATAACCGAGCGGGACGCGCCCGCGCTGGGCGAGCCAACCGAGTTCGTCGTCATCCTGGGTCAACACGCGCGTGCGGTCAGCCGACAACACGCACGCGGTCGGGTTCGGAACGAAACGGCCCGACGCCGCGCCCTTGCCCGGCTCCGACGTGTTCACAGCTTGGCCGCCGGTCTCCGACGAGCCGATGCCGTCGGCGAGGATCGCGTTCGGAAAGAAGTCGAGGAGTTGCTCTTTGTTCGCAGACGAAAGGGGAGCGCCGCCGTTCGCGACGTACACAACCGACGAGAGGTCGTAAGACGCACGCGCGAGCTGGTCGAGCAACGGACGCGCGAACGCGTTGCCGACGATCGTGAAGTGCGTGATGCGTTCGCGCGGAATCGCGGCGAGAAACGCGTCGGCGTCGAAGTGGTCGACGACATCGGGGACGACGATCGTCGCGCCGCGTGCCATGAAGATGACGCTCGACCAGAGCGCGGCGCTGTGCATCATCGGCGGCCCGATGAGGGCGCGCATGCCGGAGCCGGCGCGAACCTGCTCCGTGATCTCGGCGAGTGACGTGAACTCAGTGCGTTCGGGCTGACGGCGGCCACCCATCGCGGCGACGAAGAGGTCGGCCGATCGCCACATCACACCTTTGGGCAGACCGGTGGTGCCACCCGTGTAGACGAGCGAACAGTCGTCGGGGGAGCGGGTCAGCTGCAAGCGGTCAGCGGGCGCGTCGGCCAACGCGCGTTCGTAGTCGAGCGCGCCCGGTAACAGCGCGTTGCCGGACTCGTCGGCAACTTGGAGCAGCAGCGTGAGGTCGGGAAGCCGGTCGTGCACCGCCGCCAAACGGGGCGCGAACGCGCTGTGGTACACGATCGCGCGTGCCCGCGCGTTCGCGAGGACGTAGACGAGTTCGTCTTCGACGTAGCGGTAGTTGACGTTGACGGACGCGAGCCGCGCTTCCCACGCCGCGAACGTGCCCTCGAGGTATTCGTTGCCGTTGTAGAGATAGAGCGCGACATGGTCCTGGCCCGACTCCCACGGCGCCAGCTCGGCGCGTTCGGTGTGACAGCGCAAGCCGTGCTCGGAAAAAACGTGCGCAAGCCGGCGTGACCGCTCGAGCAAGGTGCGGTGCGTCATGCGGCGATCCGGCCCCACGAACGCTTCTCGATCGGGCGCCGCGGACGCGATCGCGTCGTACACGTCGCCGAGATTGAAATCCACGACCGTGATCAGTCGGGCCGGAGCGGGCTCACGGCGGCCGGCCCCGCAACGAGCATGCGCAGGTCGTAGTCGGAACGAACGAGGGGCGCCGAGTCGCGCCACGGCAGCTCCGCGTACGCGTCGGGCTTGGCGTGCACGGCGTGCCCTTGCGCCTGCCAGTCGGCGAGCGCAAGCAGGATCAGTACGTCGTTTGCGCTGCGCTGCAAGTTCCAGATGCCGACGAGTTCGCGCCCGGCCTTGCGCGTCGCCTCCAAGTAGTTGTCGACGTAGTGCTGCACGAACGCTTCCCGCTTCCCCGGCAGCGGGTGGATGTACTCGTGCAGGAACACCGTGCCAATCACGCCGTTCGCCTGTAACGCGGCGAGGCCGGGCGCGTGTTGCGTCGCGTACATCGTCACCGACGAACCGCCCGCGCGCAGCTTCCATTGCGGGTCGGCGAGATCGCTGAAGCTCCCCGGGCCGTCGTGTTCTTGCATCACGCGCGCGTAATGCGGCGGATCGTCGAACTCCCAGTACACGAAGACCTCGTTGTGGCGGCCGGTCGCACCCGCGGTCCGGAATGCACCGAGCATCCGTACGCCGAGTTGCTCGAGTTGCCGGCGCGCCCCGCCGAGGGCGTCGAGGAAGTCGTCGACGCGCCCGGGGATGACGTCGATGCGGTCTTCGACGCAGACGTGCATGGCGCGCTGATCTATAGGAGCATGCGGATCGATGTCAACACGCGACGCGGCGGGTGGGAGAGTGAACGACCTGCCGGTGTTCTTCCAAGCGCGCCACACCGACGAGTACGCGGCCCCGCAGCCGGCGCGGGAGGAGCTGCACGCGGCTGACATCGTGCGGGCGGCGGGGTTGGCCCCCGTGCTCCACAGCGGGCGCCGCGGAACCGCGGTCGCGCTGCGCGCCTTGAACACCGCGTGGGGCGACGAGTTCTTCGCGGTTCCGCCCGAAGCCGAGGTAGACGACGACGCGGCCGACGCCGCGTTACACGGTGACGAGCTCGTGATCGACGTGCAGACGCACTACGTCTCGGATCGCACGCTGCCGCTATGGAACAAGTTTCTGCTGCCGATGTACCGCGACCTCATGCCGGATTGGTGGAACGGCATGGACAACCTCGTCGACTACTCGCTTGCCCAATATCTGCGCTGCGTCTTCCTCGAAAGCGAAACCGCGCTGGCCGTGCTCACGTCGGCCGCGGGGAATCCCGACCGGCGCATGCTCTTGAACGACGAACTTGCCGGGACACGTGAGTTGGTCGATCGGCTCGGTGCGAGTGGTCGGCTCCTCAACCATTGTGTCGTCGAACCGAACCGCGCCGGACAGATCGACGCGATGCAGGCGATGCGCGACGACATCCGTCCGGTTGGTTGGAAGGTCTACACGCTCGGCTCGGCCGACACCGCGGGATGGTGGCTCGACGACGAACGCATCGGGCTGCCGTTCCTGCAGCAAGCGCGCGATCTCGGCGTGAAGCTCGTCTGCGCGCACAAAGGCATGAGCGCGCTCGTCGATACGGGTTCGCCGCGCGACATCGGCCCGGCCGCGCGCGCGTTTCCTGACATCAACTTCGTCATCTACCACTCCGGTTACGAGTCCGACGGCGCGCCCGAAGGTCCGTACACCCCCGAGACGGCCGACGTCGGTGTGAACCGTTTCGTGACGACCTTGCGCGACGCGGGGATCGGCCCGGGTGGGAACGTCTTCGCCGAGTTGGGCACGACGTGGTTTTGCTTGCTGCGTCATCCGATCGAGGCCGCGCACGTCATCGGCAAGCTGCTGTTGGCGGTCGGGGAGGACAACGTCATCTGGGGGACCGACGGCATCTGGTACGGACCGGCGCAGCCGACGATCGACGCCTTCCGTGCGTTCCGTATCCCGGAGGCGATGCAAGAGGCGTACGGCTACCCCGAGCTCACGCCGGCGATGAAGCGCAAGATCCTGAGCGAGAACGCCGCTCGCGTCTACGGCATCGACATGCAAGAACTCGCCGCCCGGGTCTCGGCCGATGATCTGACCTGGGTGCGAGCGGCCGCCGAGGAGTACCGCCGGGCCGGCACACCACACCGCTGACAACGCCGGGTTTGGACCGTTCGCGCCCCTATAGGGGCGAAAACCGTCCAAACAGAGGGTGGATGACACGCGCCCACGGCCACCCGGGGTAGCATGAGTGCCGACGTCCACGGTGTGGGCGGCGGCGGAACGGGCCCTGATCACGCGAGACGGGTCTGACTTCTCCGAGGGCACACAAGTGTTCCTCTTACATACGCGTGGAGATATGTGATCGGCGAATGACGACGTTCGCTCAGGTCGAAAATCTCGCGCCGTGGCAGTTCGATGCGTACGTTGCGGCCGAGGTTTACGGAGAAGCAACACCAGAGCAATTGGCGGTGCTCGAACGCAACGCGATCGAGTGGCGCGCCTCGTTGGCGCGCATGCGCCACGAGATCGAAGAGTCGCTCGCGAGCGCGCGCACGCTTCCCGGCGACGAGCGGGCCCAGGTCGTCAACGACCTGAAAGACGAACAGCGCCTGCTCACCGACGCGTGGCGCCGGCTCGTCCCCGACGACATCCCGGAAGAGAAGCCCGAACCACGCTCCCAACGCGCCGAGCGATCGGAACGCGCGGAACGGGTCGTCGAGGACACCGAGTCCGGCGAACCGGCCCTGCAAGCATCGTGGGAACCGGGCCGCGTCGTGGTGTGGGGCGGTGGCCCCGGCGGTGTGATCTCCGACGGCGACGAAGTCCGCGCTTGGCTGCGCGCGACCGGCGCCAACGAATCCGACTGGGCCGAGCGCGCACCGGTGCCGATGGCTCGTTCCCAGAGTGCAACGGCGTACGAAGCGCGTGTCGGACAAGTGCTCGGCTGGTTGGTCGCCGCGGGTGCGGGCCAACTGGGTGACGACGTGGGTGAGAGCGTGCGCTGGCTCGGCCGGGTTGCGCTGTGGGCCGTCGAACTGACGGCGCGCGGTGCGATGGTGCCGCAGCTTCGCCGCCGCGCCCGGCGCGGGTCGGGCGGCCGTTCGGCAAGTGGTTCGTACTCGGTGCGCTGGACGCCCGCGCTCGTTGATCCGGCGCGCCTCGCGCACATGTCGGAGACGATGCCGGGCAGCGTCACTGCGCTCGACCGCCGCGTCGACCGCCGCGCACTCACGCGTTCCGCACTCACCGGCATGGTCGACGCGATCTGTCGCAAGGCCGCTTCGGGAATCGAAGTTGCAGCACCACCGCCGCACGTGCGCACGGCCACCGACGTTGCCGAAGCGTTTCTCGGCCGGCTCGACGGCAGCGCGTTCGAAGCGCCCACGCGCGTCGCCGACGACATCGTCGGCAAGATCGAACAGTGGGCGCGCGCGGTTACGAGCGCGCAGCCGCGTTTGATTGTGCAGCTCGATCCGCCCGACGAGTCGAACGCGTGGCATCTCGCGGTGCTCGCTCCCGGCTCGAACAACAAGCCGGTGCCGGTCGAGCGGGCGATTGTGATGGCGGGCGGAAACGGCCCGCAGATCGAGAGCGAACTCACGCGTCTCGAGCGCATGGTTCCCGCGCTCGCGCGG
Organism: uncultured Actinomycetes bacterium; assembly: GCA_963841195.1. Lineage (GTDB taxonomy): Bacteria > Actinomycetota > Acidimicrobiia > IMCC26256 > PALSA-610 > CAWJBX01. Next base: position 66,590 of record CAWJBX010000019.1, read on the forward strand.
CTCGGCGGTCACCGCCGCGGTGAAGTGATCGTCGGCGGCGACGAGGCGTGGGAGCTGATGGCCACGCTCGGGCCGCGCCTGTCGGCCGCGGGCTTCGACGTGCGCGTGCCCGAAATGTCGAAGAAGCGCGCCACGCCGATGCTGCGCTTGTATTCGGAGTCGAAGGAAACCAGCGTCGGTGCGAATCAACTCGCCGACGTGCGCTGGTCGGCACTGTTCGACGACATCGAGCTGACGGCCGCCGACATTGCCCGCTTGGCGCGCGAAGCCCGGCCGCTGATCCATTCCGGCGGGCGGTGGGTCGCAATCGAACGGGCCGACCTGCAAGCTGCCGCAGAAGCACTCGCCGAGCGCGAGAACAAGACCAAGATGACCGGTGCCGAGATGCTGCGGCTCTCGCTCGGTTTGGGCGACGTTCCGCTCGCGGGCGTCTCGATCGCGGGTTCGGGTTGGGCCGCCGATCTCCTCGCGGCCGTCAAGCAAGTCTCGAGTGAAGTCGCCGACGCACCTGAGGGCTTCGTCGGCGCGTTGCGTTCGTACCAGTCCGAAGCGCTGGCGTGGTTGCAGTTCCTCGACGACGCGGGTTTGGGCGGCTGCCTCGCGCTCGACATGGGACTCGGCAAGACGCCGACGATGCTGGCGCACTTGCTCGAAGGTGCCGAGGACGGCCCCGCGCTCGTGGTCGCGCCGCCTGCCGTCGTCGGAAACTGGAAAGCCGAGGCCGACCGGTTTTCGCCCAAGCTGCGGGTCGTCGTGCATCACGGCGCGAACCGGGCGTCGGCCAAAGAGATCGCACGCCAAGTCAAGAAGGCCGACGTCATTCTTACGACGTACGGCACCGCCGTGCGCGACATCGACGCGTTGAGCAAGGTCGAGTGGTCGCGGGTCGTGCTCGACGAAGCGCAAGCAATCAAGAACCCCGCGAGCGACACCGCGCAACAGCTGCGCGGACTGAAGGCGCGCAGCAAGGTCGCGCTCACCGGTACGCCGATCGAAAACGGTCTCGGCGACCTCTGGGCGATCCTCGACTTCACGAACCCCGGCCTGGTCGGGAGCCGGCCGGAGTTCATTGCCAGCATGTCGAAAGAACACGGCAGCGCACGTGTGCAAGCGGAAGACGCGATGCACGCGCTGAACGGCATTCTCGTGTTCCGCCGCACGAAGTCCGAGCCCGAGATCGCGGCCGAACTCCCGGATCAGATCGACGAGATCGACCACTGCGCCATGACGAAGGAGCAGATCGGTCTCTACCAAGCGCTCATCAACACGCTGGTCGCGTCACCGGACGCCGACGGCGAAGAACAGCGCAAAGGCCAGGTGCTCGCCGCGATCACCGGCCTCAAACAGATCTGCAATCATCCGTGGAACTACGACCGCGACGACAAGCCGCTTGCGGGTCGTTCCGGCAAGCTGGCGCGGCTCGAAGAGATCGTCGATTCGGTATACGCAGCGGGCGAGAAGGTGTTGATCTTCACGCACTTCGCGGAGTGGGGGATCAAGCTCGCCGGCTACTTGACCGAACGCACAGGCACACCGGTCGCGTGTTACCACGGTGGTTTGGCGCGCGGCGCACGCGACCGCCTCGTCGACGAGTTCCAGAGTGCCGACGGCGCGGGCGCGTTGGTGTTGTCACTCAAAGCCGGCGGCACCGGCCTGAACCTCACGGCCGCGAACCACGTCGTCCTGTACGACCGCTGGTGGAACCCGGCGGTCGAAGACCAAGCGCGCGACCGTTCGTGGCGCATTGGCCAAACCCGCACCGTCATCTGCCACCGCTTGATTTGCCCGGGTACGGTCGACGAACGCGTCGAAGAAGTCGTGGCGGGCAAGCGGCACATCGCCGACGTCGTGTTGCCGAAGTCGAGTTCGCTCGCCGATCTCGACAGCGCGCAACTGCAACGGGCGCTCGGCATCCGCACCGACGAACTCCTCACCGACGAAGACGAACCCACATGAGCCCGACCCGCCGCCGCAAGCAGCAGCCTTCAAAAGCACAATCACGAGCGGTCGCGGCCGACTTCTGGGGCCGAACCGTTGGCGAAGACCCGCCGGCGCCGATTCGACCCGCCGACGATCCAAGTGCGCTCGTCGATTCCCTCGGGCCCCCGCCCCTTCCGAATCGCGAGTTGATGGCGCGCGCGTACTTTGCCAGTGCTTACGACAAAGCGGCGTCACTCGCGCGTGCCCTCGCGGCCGCGGGTGGGTTGCTCGAAATCGAGAGCGAAACCGGCGCCGAATAAGGGGGTGGGTTGTCACCCTCTTCAGGGGTAGTCCTACGCTGCCGCCTTATGTCGAGTTCAGCCCGTTCGGGGCCCCCCAACGATCCTCCCAAGCCGCCGCCCAAGAAGCCGATGCCCCGTTGGCTTCACTTCGTGTGGCTCATCGGCCTGTTGCTGACGCTCCTGTTGTTGTTCACGCCGTCGTCGTCGGGCCCGAAGGCGATCGACTATTCCGATTGGCGAGCGAAGATCGACGCCAATCAGGTTGCGACCGCGACGATCGACCAGTCGGGCAAGGTTTCCGGGAAGCTCACCGACAAGTCGTCGTACACGTCCCGCATCCCGACCGCAATCGACGATCAAACGATCGCCGCTGATCTTTCCGAACACAAGGTCACCGTCAAAGCGACCGCGACGGGAACGAACTTCTGGACCGTCGTGGCGGGGTTGTTGCCCTTGCTGCTGTTCGTGGGCCTGTTCTTCTGGATCAGCCGGCGCGTGTCGCGATCGGTGTCGGGTGGTATCGCGGGCGTGGGCGCGTCGAAGGCAAAGATCTACGACGAACAACGCCCGACGACGCGTTTCGACGACGTTGCCGGTTACGACGGTGCCAAACGCGAAATCAGCGAAGTCGTCGACTTCCTCAAGGAACCGGGGCGTTACGCGTCGGTCGGCGCGGTCACGCCGCGGGGCGTGCTGATGGTCGGCCCGCCCGGAACCGGCAAGACGTTGCTCGCGCGCGCAGTCGCGGGTGAGGCGGGCGTGCCGTTCTTGGCGCTCACCGGCTCGAGCTTCGTGGAACTGTTCGTCGGTGTGGGCGCGGCTCGCGTGCGCGATCTCTTCATGGCCGCGCGCAAACTGGCGCCCGCGATCATCTTCATCGACGAGATCGACGCCATCGGGCAGCGGCGCGGTGGTGCGATCGTCGCGAACGACGAACGCGAGCAGACGCTGAACCAGTTGCTCGCCGAAATGGACGGCTTCGACCCGCAATCCGGCGTCGTCGTGCTCGCGGCAACGAACCGGCCCGAAACGCTCGACGCGGCGTTGTTGCGCCCAGGACGCTTCGATCGCCAGGTCGAGATTCCGTTGCCGAACCTGCGCGAGCGCGCGGCGATTCTCGAAGTGCACTCGAAAGACAAGCACCTCGATCCCGACGTCAACCTCGAGGCCGTTGCGCGCGGCACGCCTGGATTCTCCGGTGCCGACCTTGCGAACCTCGTCAACGAATCGGCGATCATCGCGGTGCGGAACAACCGCACGATCATCACGGCCGCCGACTTCGACGACGCGCGCGATCGTGTGTTGCTCGGTCGCCGGGAGGCTACGAACGCGCTGTTGCCGGACGAGAAACACGCGGTGGCGGTGCACGAATCCGGCCACGCGTTGGTCGCGGCGTTGTCGCCCAATGCGGATCCCGTCGCGAAGGTCACGATCCTGCCTGCCGGGCAAGCGCTCGGGGTCACCGAGCAACTCCCCGAAGACGAGCGCCACCTCTATCCGGAGAGCTACCTCAAGGATTCGCTCGCGGTGCGGCTCGGTGGGCGGGCGTCGGAGTTGTTGGTGCTCGGCGAAGCATCGTCGGGCGCGGCGAGCGACTTGGCGAGCGCGACCGATCTCGCGGTGCGCATGGTGCGCGACTACGGCATGAGCAAGCGGCTCGGACCGGTCGGCTTCGCATCCGGAACCCCGCAATATCTCGGCGGCCAGGAGGTCAGCAGCCGCTCGTACGCCGACGAGACGCAGCGCATCATCGACGAAGAGGTCTCGCAGTTGTTGCGCGAAGCCGAGCAGACGGCCTACGGGTTGCTCGAAGCGCACCGCGACGCGCTCGATCGGCTTGTCGACGATTTGCTCGCGCACGAAACCGTCGACGGTGACGCGGTGATGGCCGCCATCCGGGGCGAAGCGGGTGCGAAGGCGCCGGCGCCGAGCGGGGGACCGCTGCTCAAGAGCTAGGCGCGAACACGGTGAGGGCGTCGGCCGGTAGCGGGTTCTTCCCGGTGAGGGAGCCCGTAACCGCGTACGGCTTGAAGCGAATGAACGCCTCTTGTTTGTGGAACGGCTTCGCGTTGCCGGCCGCGATTGCCCGCGGGTGCGCGGCATCCGCCGGCTGAAACGCGTAGTTCGCGATCGCGTCGTAGTCGTGCCACAACGAGCACGTCGCGACAAACGGCGGACGGCCGAGACCAGTCGCCCAGATGAGACCGTCGGCGTGCAGCACGGCGGCTTCGGCCTGCGCGCTCGCGCGTAGAAAGCGAATCGCTTGGGAAGCGCGTAACCGTCCCAACGTGAGAACCAACGCCGGTCCGGTTTCGTCGACTGTGCGGGCGCGCGTGATGGTGGGATCGAGTCCCGGCCACGAACCGTGGGCGCGCAGTGGTTGGAGGCGTGCTCGAAAACCGTCGGCGAAGACCGGGGCGACGGGTGCCTCGCGTTCGAACGCGTCCAGCGATGCGTCGTCGTCCCAGAACGAGATCAGCCCGACGCGCGTAAGCGTTGGGGCGGGCAGCACGCTGGAACGGAGCGGTGCTGCGAGCGCGACAACCGCGCTGCGAAGTCCGGCGGTCGTGTTGGTGCGCGGCGCGTGGACCAGAGTCGACAGCGCGGTGCCGGGTCCGACATCGGCGATGTGCACGGCCGCGATCATCCGCGCGCATACTCGTCACCTCGGCGCCCTCGATGCCAACCGGGGCGCACTACGTTGTCTCGACGTGGCCGACTCCACCGACCTCTCGCTCGCGGACTGGGTCGTGCTCGGGATCGTCGCCGAGGGGCCGACGCACGGCTGGCCGATCGTGCGAGAGTTGCGCGCCGACGGCGGGATCGGACAGATCTGGACGGTGGCGCGGCCGGTCGTTTACCGGTCGATCACCACACTGACCGGGCGCAGGTACATCGAAGCGGCCGGTGAGGTGCCGGGGCTGCGCGGGCCGCAGCGCACCATCGTGCACATCACCGCGGCCGGACGGCGCGAGATCCGGCGTTGGCTCGCGACGCCCGTCACGCACGTGCGCGATGTCCGTACGGAACTTCTCGTGAAGCTCGCGTTGTTGTCGCGCTCGGGGCAGTCGACGCGCACACTTGTCGAACGCCAACTCGAAGTGCTCGAACCGGTCGTGCGCGCGATGGCAGAGCCGGTCGAAGGTGACGCAGTTGCGCGCATCGTCGGCCGTTGGCGGCGAGAACAAACCGAGGCCGTCGAGCGTTTCTTACGTTCCGACGACGTACGCAACTAGACGGTTGACACACCGTTGAATGTCTTCACAGCCAGTTCCAAAACGGGCGTCGTACGCTTTGCGCAGCGCAGTCTCGGCTGAGTATCCGGTGGATCCCCGCCCTCGGAACCGGCCGAGACTGTTCAATTTCGCCTAGCCGTCTTCGATGAGGAAGCGCAGCTTGACGAAGAGTTCGGTCTGCGAACGCACACCGAGTTTGCGGAACACCGCTTTGACGTGATTTCGAACGGTGTTCGGCGCGATGCCCATATTCGCCGCGACCTGCGTCACGCGCTCGCCGCGCAACAACGAGTCGACGACCTGACGTTCGCGTGCGCTGAGAAGCTGCAGCGCGTCGCGCGTCTCGGGGTCGACCGGCGGCGCTCCGACTTCGGTTATGAGACCGATTTCGTGGCGGACGCGCGCCAACGTCGTCTCCAACGTCCGGAGCCGTTCGCGGGCGTCGACGTCGAGCGCGCTGCCACCGGCAACCGGCGCGGTGACGCGCACGACATAGGCGTTCGGACGCGATTTCGCACTCACCCGAATTGTGTGGCCGCGCAACATGACACGCAGCGACGAAGCACTCGAGTCGACGAACGTCGCGGACTGAGCCTTCGTCGATTTGACCAGACTGTCGCGTCCCGCGCCGTCCCAGAATGTGTACGGCGGTTTCGTATTGACCAAGCGGCGGTTCTTCACACCGACGAGTGCTTCGAAGGCGCGGTTGACCGATGAAACGGTCCAGTCAGGTTGGAAAGCGATCCAGGGGGCATCGGAGGTGTCCTGAAGCTCGCGCAGTACCGAGAACAGGTTGGCGGTCGTCACCCGAAAATGGTGCCAGTTGGCGGGGCTCGGGACGAACCGAACCGCTGCATACCGCTTGAATAGGGCAAACGCGCGGTCTGGATTAGTCCCTCAGGAGACTATGCGCCGTTCGCGCAACCGGAAACTGAGCAGGAACTGACGAAATCGCGGGCGCGGCGCGGGCTAGCCCGTGGCCGGCCGGGTGTGATGTATCTCGAGCGCGCCGACGGCTACCCCCGGGCGCGCAGTGCGGGCAGTGCCAGCGAGCGGGCCACGCCGACGAGCAACCCGGCCGATCGTTCCAGCCGCGTCAGCACCTCGTCCAGCGCGTCGACAAACGAATCGGCTTGCGCGTCGGTCGTGATCAGCGGCGGCAAGATCTTCAACACGTTCTGATGGTCGCCGGCAACCTGAGACAGGATCGAATGGTCGCGGAACAACGGCACGATCACCATCTGCGTGAAGAGCCCGGTGCGCATCGTTTCGATCATCGACCATTGCGCGCGCAGGCCGCGCGACTTCGGACGATGGAATTCGATACCGATCATCAAGCCCCGGCCGCGAATCTCCTGCACAAGTTCGTGCTTGTCGGCCATGATCTTCAGGTTCGACATCAACGCGCCGCCGACACTTGCCGCGTTGTCGATGATCTCTTCGTCGTCGAGGGTTTGCAGCGTTGCAAGGCCCGCTGTCATCGCGAGCACGTTCTGACCGAACGTCGAACTGTGCACGACGGCGCGGTCCATCTTGTCGAACACGGTCTCGACGATCTTGCTCTTCGCGATCACCGCACCGACGGGCACGTACCCGCCGGAAAGCGCTTTGGCGACGGTCACGAGGTCGGGTTCGACGCCCCATTGCTCGAACGCGAAGAACGTCCCCGTGCGGCCCAGGCCGGTTTGCACTTCGTCGACACACAAGAGCGCGCCGTGTTCGTGGCAGGCCTCGGCCGCGGCGCGGAGATAGTCGTCGGGCGCGACGTAGACACCCTTGCCTTGAATCGGTTCGACGACGAATGCCGCGACATCGCCGCGTCGCAGTTCACGCACGAGCGCGTCGAGATCGCCGAAGGGAACCGGATCGGCGCCCGGCAGCTTGCCGAAGCGCTCGCGGAACTCGCGCGCCCCGTTGAGGGCGAGCGCGCCGGTGGTCAGGCCGTGGAAGGCGTGGTCGGCGTAGAGGACCCGTTCGCGCTTCGTCGTGCACCGCACATACTTCAAGACGGTTTCGACCGACTCCGCGCCGCTGTTCGTGAAGAACACGCGGTAGTCGTCGGTCGGCATGCGCTGTACAAGTGCTTCCGCGAGCAGACCGGAAAGCGGCGGGCATTCGAACTGGACCAGGCTCGGATACGAAAGTGCGATCGCATCACGCAACGCCTGCTCGATCACGGGATGACAGCGACCGAGCGCGAAGACACCGAACCCGGCAAGGAAGTCGAGATAACGGTTGCCATCGCGATCGAAAAGGTAGGCGCCCTCGGCGCGTACGTAGTCGCGGTCGAAGCCGATCGTCCGCAGGATCTTCGGCATCTGCGGGTTCATGTACCGCTCGTGAAGCGCGAACCCTTCGTCGCCGCGCGCGGCCAGCAAGGCGTTGAGGTCGAAGGTCACGATGGCGCCCCTTCGAGCGTCGCGGCCGGGGCCGGTCCCGCGAGGTTGATCTTCGCAACCTGCGCGGGCTTGACGTAGCCGTTCGCGACGAACCACGCCGCGGCGCGTCGCAATGCTTCGCGAGCCGGGATGCTCGTGTAGCCGAGCTCGGCGCGCGCCCGTGTGGTGTCGTATTCCATCTTGGTGGTGGCCATGCGCACCGGCTCCGCAGTCAGCGTCGGTTCGCGGTGCAACACGCTGGCTTCGAACCACTCCGCGCTTTGCACGATCGGGAGCACGGCGCGCGGCGCAAGCCGGATGCGGGGCGCGGGAAGCCCGCACAACTCGGCCAACGTTGCGAGCATCGCGCGCAGCGACATGTTCTCGCCGCCGAGGATGTAGCTGCGGCCGCCGGGGCCGAGCTGAGCCGCGAGGAGATGACCGCGCGCCACGTCGTCGACGTGCACGACGTTGAGCGCGGTGTCGACGTACGCGGGGATGCGGCCGTTGAGGAATTCGAGGATCGTGCGCCCGGTGGGTGTCGGTGCCGCGTCGCCTTCGCCGACCGGAAAGGTGGGATGCACGAGCACGACATCGAGGCCGGCCGCGCCGGCGCGCAGCACTTCGTGCTCGGCCTGATACTTCGAGCGCTTGTAATGACCGAAGAGATGTTCGAAGTGGACGAGCGTTTGTTCCGACGCGAGATGACCGTGTTCCGCAACGCCGAGCGTCGCGACCGTGCTTGTGTACACGAGGCGGCCGCTACCCGCAGCCCGCATGGCGCGGATGAGGTTCAACGTGCCGCCGATGTTGACGTCGTAAAACAACGCGGGATCGGCTGCCCAGAAGCGATAGACGGCCGCGAGGTGAAACACCGTGTCGACGCCCGCGACCGCGTCGTCGAGCGCGCCCGGTTCGCGGATATCGGCGGTCAGCCGCTCGATTGGCAGCCCGTCGAGCAGCGAGGCGTCACGGTTCGGTTCGACGAGCGCCCGGACCGAATGCCCGCTGGTGGCGAGCGCCCGCACGACAGCCGAGCCGATGAAGCCCGACGCGCCCGTGACGAGGACCTGCCCGAGCGATCTCGGCTGCCGCGGCTCCTGGTGCACACTCCCAGGATCGCGCAATCAGCCCAGGTCGCGCCGGGTTAGGGCGGGCACGACCGCGCGACGACCGCGGCCTCGGGATCGGCCGGCACGTGCAGCCGGGTGTACTGGGGGCTGTGGAAGATGTTCGAGAAAAAGCGCCCGACGGTCATGGGCTTGTCGATTGCGGCGAGCAGGCCGCTGATCGGTTCGCACGCGAGGGCGCGCCGGGCCGCCTGCACGTCGGGTGGGCCGATCGCGGCGCCGAACCGTGCGTCGTACCACGAGGTGTCGACCTGTTTTCGATGACCGGCCTGGCGGTTCGGAATCGGTGACGTGCGCGCCGCGAGCGGCTCGGCGAGACCGCCGATGTCGATGACCCAGACGTCGGTGCCGGCGTCGTACGCGGGCACGCCGATCGAACCGAGCGTGAGCACGAACTGGTTCGGATCGCGGCCGGGACGCGGTGTCTTGTCGGTAACGCCGAAGTAGCCGCGTACGCCGCGCGCGTACGCGGCTTTCGCTTGATTGCCGTTCAAGCCGAGTGCGACATCAGGCGGGCGCAACGCGGCGCCCGTCACCGTGCGCCAGTCGGCGACCATCGCCGGTCCGAGCCCGTTCGGCGGCGGCGGCTTCGGAGGCCGGAATGCTACGAGACTCAACAACGCCCACGCGCTCACGACGCCGAGCAGCGCGAGATCGCGGCCGTCTTTGCGGACGACGAACGACACGGGCAACGCGAACGCGAAGAACGCGGGCAGCAACAAGCGGCCGTGCATGTAGTCGCCGCCGATCGCGGTGATGTACAGCGCGTTGAGAAAGCCACCGATATACATCGCGCTGGTCGCAACGAGGAGCCGCCGGTTCGGCTCGACGTGAAAACGCCACCAAAGGATCAGGATCGCGAACAGCGCCGGCACCCACAGGTGATACGGACCGATGAAGTTGGTCGCGTAATGCCAGCCCTGGCTCCAGTGCGAACCGCCCGCGTCCTTGGCGAGCGCGGTATTCGGCACGACCGTTGCGTAATAGCCCATGCGGAAAATCTCGTACGCAACCGGCAACGCGAAGATCGCGAGGAGGTCGCGTCCGACGCGCCGCGGCCGGGCCAGCATGAACCACCCGCCGAGCAAGCAGAACATCGTCAGCGTCAGCTCGGGCCGCACGACGGGCGCGAGCCCGAGCACGACGCACGCAATGTTGCGCCGCGCGCCGCGCATCTCTTCGCGTTGCGCGGCCCATACGAGCACGAGCCACGACGCCGCGAGCCACAACCAGACGAGTCCCATCTCGAGGCCCGATGTCGAGAACTCCCACACGACGGCGACGGCCGCGACAAACAACAGCCCGGCGGGCACGATGACGCCGTCGGTAGTGGGATGTGCGAGCCGCGTTGCGTAGCCCGCGATGACGAACGCGGCGATGGCGACCGCGAGGCTCGCGAGCACGGTGAGCCACGGCATGCTCGCCGCCCACGAAAACAGGAAGCGGACGCCGACGAGAATCCCGAGCCATAACGGGCTCGTCGCCGCTTCGATGCGTTCGCCGTTGTTGAACACAGGACCGTGCCCGGCATAGATCTGGTCGACGATCCGCAGGTTGATGAACGCGTCTTCGTCCATCCAGCGGTATGCCCAGCCGCCGATGGCGATCACGATGGCGGGCACGTAGAGCAGTGCGTTGGTTTTGAAGGTGCTCGCTCGGGCCCGGGGCGCAGGCGTCTCGACGACGGGCGCCTCGGTCGTCGTGGTCATCGTTGGTTGAGGTTAGACGGGCGCCGACTGCCGACCCGGGCGCGAGGACGGGCAAAATGGGAGGGGTGAGGCAGCGGTCACAGGATGGCTTCGGGCATGCGATTGCGTTCGTGCTCGTCGTCGTCTTTCTGGTGCTCGTCGGGCTGTTGGTCGCCGATGTGTCCGGGCATCACAACGGGATCGATGTGAAGGGGACCGCCGCCGCGGTCGGGCCGTCGGTCGTTGCTGTGAACCACCAAGGTTCAGGAGTCGCGATCTCACCGACCGAGGTCGTCACGGCTGCGCATCTCGTCGACGCGCCGGAGGCCCACACCGTTGTCAGCACCGACAAGGGGAGCGCGACCGCGACCGTTGTGGGCTACGACCGCGCCGCCGACGTCGCGCTCCTTCGGCTCGATCCGGGTGCGCCCGCACTCACACCGGCCGGAACGGACGATTCGCAAACCGTGCGCGCCCACCAGTCGATCGTCGTGATCGGAAACGCGGGAGCGACGCGCGGCACGGTGAAATCGGTGACGAACGACGACGTGACGATTTCCGCGCCACTGCGCGATACCGCGATCGGCGGGCCGGTCGTCGATGCCAATCACGATGTCGTCGCGATCGCGCGTCACACGAATGGTGCGGCGACAGTCGACGCGTTGCCGTGGAACGCGATCGTGTCGATGATCGACACCGTCGACCACGGCCATTCGACATCAGCCGTGCACGTCGGACCACACGCGTCGTTGGCCGTCACGGTGACGCCGCTCAACGGATCATCGGGCGCGCGCGTGACCGCGGTGCAGCCGGGCGGGGCGGCCGCGAACGCCGGCATCACCAATGGTGATGTGATCGCGTCGGTGAGGGGAGTCATGGTTTCGTCGCCGATCGATATCGACGCCGCGCTCGACCCGATCGCGCCGGGCGCCTCGGTTCCCGTCGCGGTGTTCGACGCGAGCGGAACCTTGCGCAACGTTTCAGTTCGGGTTGGCGCGGCCTAAACCTCAGGACGCGAGGGCGAGCAACTTCTGCACGGTGTTCCAGTTACGCGTCGTCGCGACCGTCTGCAACGCGCGTTCGAAAAACGTGTTCGTCAGCTTCGTGCGCCCGTAGCCGTTCGGGCAGGCGAGGTACACCTCGCGCCCAGCGACCGCGAACTCATCGGGCCGGTAACGCGCGCGGTCGATCGCGCGGGCGCGAGCGGCCGGCGGCTTGTCGCTCAGGAACGTCACATGGAGGAACTTCGGATCATGGCCGCGGCCGAACGGTTGCCGGTCGACGATCGCTTGCAGCGCGCTCGGCGTGCGCACGATGACCGGAACGTCGTGGCCGGTCGCGTCCGCGATCGCCGCTTCGGCACGCTTCGCGACGGCAGCTTCCGAACGTGATGGGGAGGTGAACACGACGTTGCCGCTCTGGATGTAGGTCACAACGTCGGTAAATCCGGCATCAATGAGGGTCTCGCGCAACGCTGCCATTTGCAGGGAACGGCCACCGACGTTGACGCTGCGTAAAAGAGCGACGTAGCGAGGCATGCGTTCGAGATGTTAAATGGTCGTTTGCACAGCACGTGCAGTTCGACTGAACTGCGCGCCATCAGGGGCTGAAGCGCGCAGGTCGCGTGTGGGGGGAACGATGTTCAAGGGTTTGTCGAGGAAGTCGCGCGGCGCGGCGATGACCGGTGTCGTAGTCGCGGGGATCGTTGCGGCACCGCTCGCGTTGGGCGTGCATGCCGCGAGTGCGAGCGACGGATTGTTCGTCAATTCGCAGTTCCAGCCCGATCAGGAAATCGCGAACGTGAACGCCGGCAACGACGCCGAATGGTTCAACAGCATCGAGAACGACACCGAGGGTGACCTCAGCAACCTCACGGTGGTGTTCGATGCGAGCGGCGGTTCGATCAATCTCGCGGCCGGATCGGTCTCGATGGGTTCGGAGAGCGTCACCCCGAACAAGGTTTGCAAGAAGTCGACCGGCGGGACCGGTGAAGCGCGGCCGCATGTCGCGAGCGTGAGCGAAGTCACGTGCAGTCTCGGGGCACTGCCCGCGTTCGATGACGTCGAACTCGACCTCGTGCTGAGTACGAACGCGGCCGACGCCGGCAGCACGATCGAAGGTGACGTGACCACGTTCGCCGATCCCGAATCGAGCGACTTCGAAAGTGCGTTCCTCGAGGTCAACCCGGTCGACCCGACATTCTCAGGCGGATTCGTGCCGGCCGGTGGAACCATCAACCAGGGCCCGAAGGTGCCGACCGCCGATGTTCCGGCCTCGAGCTCCTTCAAGCTGCCGAAGAAAGAGATCATCGGCGGGGGCCCGACGGTGGTTCGTCCGTTCACGTCCGGACCGAAGGCAGTGGCCGGTCCCGGTGTGCCCATGGAGATCGAACTCATCCCGGCCGATGACGCCACCGGTGAGTGCGGCGGTCAGGACTGCATGGGCCCGATCGTCAATTTCGACGACTTCTCGGGCTACAACGATCCGAAGCATCCGGCGCTCATCACGGTCAACTTCTTCGGCGGCGTGTACTCGGCCGATAGCCACCTCTACATCATCGAGAACGGTGTCGGCACGCTCGCGCAGAAGTGCACGAAGCTGAAGGGCATCATTCAGAACTTCCCGTGCATCGTGAAAGAGAAGTTCAACAAGAAGACCGGCGAATGGACTGACGTCGTCGCCGTGCTTTCGGGCGACGGCGGATACAGCCGCCGCCGCTAGCTCGTCGAATCAGTTCAAGGTGTGCAGGCCGAGGCGAGCAATCAGCTCGTCTCGTTCTGCGCGCGTGAGGTCGACGTCGGTGCTCGCGCCGGGCAGCGTGAGCGCAACATCGAGCGCCAGCGCGCGGTCGTAGTCAGCGTCGTGGGTCTCCGTCGCGGCCAAGCTCGCCGCGAGCAGATCGACGGCCGCGGCGTTCTCGCCGAGCTGTTGACGGGCCTGGGCGCGGATACGCAGCAGCATTGGTTCTTCGGGTGACGTGCCACAGTGGTGGCGCAGATCGTTGAGCGCCTGCTCGGCGAGTTCGTCGGCCGCTTCGGGTGTGCCCGACCACAACAACGCTTCGGCGCGATACGCGTCGATGCGGACGACGTCGGCGGCGAGACCGGCGTTCTCGTATTCGTCACGTGACGCTTCCAGCAGCGCGCGGCCTTCCTCGAACCGGCCGGCGCGGGTGCAGTTCCGGCCGAGGTAGCCGCGCACGAGCGCGATGTCGTAGTGGTACCCGGCCGCGAGCGCGACCGCGAGCGCGTCGGCCAACACGCGCTCGGCTTCTTCGAGCGAGCCCCGGTCGGAAAGGATCTGCGCGATGTTCGCTTGCGTGCGCGCCGCGTCGACGGCCGAACCTGCACGCGCATACGCCTCGCTCGCGCGTTCGTAGAGCTCGACGGCTTCGTTCCAGCGGCCTTGCAGGTACGCGAACGCGCCCAGGTTGTTGAGGACGTGCCCCTGCCCCGGAATGTCGCCGAGCTCTCCGTACAACTCGAGCGCGCGCGGCGAGTGCGTCGCCAGGTCGAAGCGCCCGAGCTCGGCGTACGCCCAGTCGAGGATGTAACACGCGTGGGCCTCTTGGGCCGCGTCGCGCACGGCCCGCGCTTCTTCGATCGCCCGTTCGCACCACACGATCGCCTCGCGGTGCTTCCCTTGCCCTTGGCGAATCGCGCCGTAGGCGCCGTCGAGGCGCGCGCGGGCGCGGCCCGCGTCGGCACCGGGCATGCCTTCGACGAGCTTCTGGCCCTTGCGGATGGACCGGACCGCATCGGCGTAGCGCGCGATGCGTTCGTGGATCCAGGCCTCCTTCTCGAGCAGCTCGGCTTCACGAATGACGTTCGCCCGCACGAGCCGGCGGGCGGCGCGGTATTCACGCAAGCCGCGTTCGTACTCGCCGCTGCGATCACACAGATCGCCGAGCAGTTCGCGCGTCGCCGCCAGTTCGAGCCGATCGAGTTCGGGCAGCCGCTTGGCTGCGCCCAACGCGCGCTCGAGCAGCGCGATGGCATCGATGTTCGCGTAGAGCTCGGCGGCGCGCGTTCCCGCCAGATGAGCGGTCTCCCACGCGTGGTCGTACTCGCCGGCGTTGAAGTAGTGCAGGGACAGGACTTCGGCGCCGGCGTCGCGGCGGTCGCCGAGATTGGCTTCCAACACGCGCGCCGCGCGGGCATGCAGTTCGCGGCGCCGGCGGAACGGCAACTTCGCGTAGGCCGTCGCGCGCAGGAGCCCGTGCCGGAACGAGGCGCGGCCGTTGGCGTCGACCTCGACGAACTCGGACAACAAGGTCCACGGGTCGGTCCCGAGTGCAAAGTCGTCGCGCACGAGCAGTTCGAAGTCAGCAGAGTCGAACGTGCGCCCGAGGATCGCGGCGTAGCCGAGCAAGGTGCGTTGGGCAGGCGGGAGCCGGTCGATCTGCGACGTGAGGAGCGCGTCGATGGTGTCGGGCAAGGCGTCGGTCTCGCTGCGGGAATCGAGGCTGCGCCACAGCTCGTACAGAAACAGCGGGTTGCCGCCCGAACGTTCCGCGAGTTCGTCGAGCTCGTGCGGTCGGAGGGGTGCTTGGGTCGTGGCGGCGACGAGCGCGCTGCGGATCTCGTCGATCGCGAGCGGCGCCAACACGATGCGGGTTTCGTCGGTCTCCGCAGTGACGGCGTCTTCACGAGTTGCGTAGACGACGAGCGCGCAGGAGTTGCCGACCGAACGGGCAAGGACTTCGAGAACTTCGCGCGAGGCGTCGTCGAGCCATTCGGTGTCGTCGAGCGTTACGAGAGTCGGCGCGTGCCAGCACGCGCACAAGAACTCGACGACGACGTCGGCAGTGCGGGCCGGCCGGTTCTGCGGCGCCAGCGCGTCGGTCTGCGGCGTGTCGGCCATCTCGAGATCGAGGACGCGCGCGAGCAACGGCGTCCATGGTTCGAGCTCCGGTGCGACAACCTCGACGTAGGCGCGCAGGCGTCCGAGCTTTTCGTCGGGATCGGTATCAACACCGACGTCGAGCACCGCGTGCAGCAGCTGATAAATCGCGGCGTAGGGCGTGGCGCGTTCGTAGGCCTCGATCGTGATGGTCAACGCCACGCAGTCGTGCGCGGTCGCACGCAGTTCACCGACGAGCCGCGATTTCCCGATACCCGCCGGGCCGACGAGCCGTACCAGGCGACCGCGCCCTGGCGCGCGTCGGTCAACAGCGACTGGAGATGCCAGAGTTCGTTCTGACGGCCGCGGAACGGAAGCTCCCGCGCGAAAGCGCCGGCCCGCGCGCGGCTGCGCGTCGCCCCGCCGACCTCGAACGCGTGCACCGGCGCCCGTTTGCCCTTCACGGCGAAGGGAGGCAGGGCCGTGGTGGCGAATCCGGGCGAGCGGTCGACGACCGCGGCGGTCGCGACGATCGTGCCGGGTGCGGCTTTGGCCATGAGACGCGCCGCGAGGTTCACGGTGTCGCCCATGACGGTGTACGTGCGGCGATAGTGCGGGCCGACGTCGCCCGCGAAGACGGGGCCCCGGTTGACGCCGACGCGCACGGGCACCGCGGTCTCCGCGTCGACGATGTGGCGCACGGCGGCGAGCATGCGCGCCTCGTCGTGGCCCATGACGGTCGGTGCGCCTGCGACGAGCACGAACTTGCCCCCGTCGGCGTCGACATCGGTCGCAAGCAACGCCACATCGTGTTCGGTACACGCCCGCTCGACGACGGTAACGAGTTCGTCGAGCGCGGCCGCGGTCGCGAGGGGGCCGTCGTCGCGCACGCGCGCGTCGAGCCCGTCGAAGTGGACGAACGCGACGGTGACGACACGGTGTTCGGGCGCGCCCCCGCCGTGCAGCACGTGCTCGTGCACGGCGGTCGGCACGAACGCGCGGAGGTCGACGTCGAAATCGTCGGAGAATTCGTCGGTGCAGTTGATACCGCGGGCCGGTGGCCGCCGCAGGAGCACGCCTTCACCCAACGGACGGCCCGCGTACTCGGCCGGAATGCGCGCGCACGTCTCGGTACTCAGCACGATCTGCCCGGCGCTCGCAGTACCTTCCATCGCGACGACGTGACTGGCCGCCGCGCCAGTGAGCAACAGTTCGCGCGTCGGCGTGCCGACGAGGAAGCAATCGAACGTGCCGGAATGCACGCCCACCGACATGCGCAGTGTGACGTTGCCGGCCGCGGTCTTGATCGACCCAAGCTCGCGAAGTTTGGCGCGCATTGACGCGGCCGCGGTGACGCCGCGCAACGCGTGGCCGTCGCCGAAGAACGCCAGCAACAGCGCGTCGCCGCCGAACTTCAGCAGACCGCCGCCCACGTCGTACGCGACGGCGAGCAGTTCGGCGAACGTCGAGCCGATGGCGTCGGTGACCTCCTCGGCGCCCATCGGGCCCAGCCGCGACAACCGTTCCGACATCGCGGTGAAGCCCGAGAGGTCGGCGAACACCATCGTGGCGTCGAGCGCGCGCCATTGATCGCCGGGCGCGGTAGCCGCCCAGTCGGCGACCAATCGAGGGACATACGGCAGCAGTGCCGACCCGCCCCCACCGCCACGGGTCTCCATATGTTGCGAAACGCTAGATGATTTGCAAGATCAGTCGTGGGCCAGGCCGACGGCGGGTGACGCCGCGGTGAGGCCGGTCGCTGATCCGCGGAACGGCGCGTTGAACGAGAACACGCCGCCGTCGGACGCGACGAGCCAATAGCCGCCTCCACCGCCCGTCGTTGCCATGCCGACGATCGGTTTGTTGAGCTTCAGGCCGCCGGTGGACCCGTGGTACGCGGCGTCACCGAACGTGAAGATGCCGCCGTCGGACGCGACGAGCCAGTAGCCGCCGCCGTCGACCGTGACGGCCATGCCGACGATCGGTTTGTTCAGCGGCTTGCCACCCATCGATCCGTGGAACTTGGCGCCGGGACCGAACGTGAACACACCACCGTCGGACGCGACGAGGCAGTAGCCGTTGCCGTTCGGTGCGACCGCCATGCCGACGATCGGTTTCGCGAGGGGCAGACCGCCGGTCGAGCCGTGGAAGTGCGTTCCGGCCGAAGGAGAAGATGCCGCCGTCGGACGCGACGAGCTAGTAGCCGTTCCCGGTCGGCGCGCCGGCGATACCGACAACGGGCTTCGCGAGCGGTTTGCCACCCATCGATCCGTGGAACTTCGCGTTCGGCCCGAAGGCGAAGACGCCGCCGTCAGATGCCGCGAGCCAGTAGCCGCGTCCGGTTGTGCCGGCGATGCCGACGATCGGCTTCGCGAGCGGTTGGCCGGCTAACGATCCGCAACTCGGCGCGTCGCCGAACGGCACCACGTTGCCGTCGCTCGACGCGACCCAGTAGCTCGTGTGACCGCTTTGCGCGGTGCACGCACTCGGCGCGTGCGGCGGAACACCCGACGGTCCCGCGAGCGCGGTGACACCGCTGTTCGTCCCGATCAACAACAGCCCGAGCGCGGACGCGACCGACGCGAAGTGCGGCACGCCGCCGAGCGACACGGTAAAGAGCGTTTGCCCGTTCGCGGGATTGAGCACGTACAACGTGCCCGAGTTGAAGTCGATCGACCAGATCTTCCCGTCGGCGACGATCGGCGCGCCCGCGTGACCGACGCGCGGGCCTTTCCACCCGAGCGACATCGTCTTCGCGCCGTGTTGACGTTCACCTGTTGGATGCCCTCTTGGCACGGCACGTAGAGATGCGACGACCCGTCCCACGCGGTCGCGCCGTCGGCAACACCCGTGCACATCGACAGGTGTGTGGCCTCGGTCATGTTGCCCGTGTTGACGAGGATACCCGGTCTGCTGTTTGCCGATCTGGAACAACAAGTTGTTCGGGAGGATCGCGGGCGACACCGACGAGATGTCGTTGTCGCCGCCCGGGAACGTCTTGAACGCCCCGGTGAGGTCATCGCAGCGGTGTTGTCGAACTTCAGCACGCTCTCGCCGAGGTCGAAGCCGCTGGGGTCGGGGTTTCCGGTGGCGACGTAGACGTTGCCCGCGCCGTCGATGCGGGCGCCGCCCGGCGCCCAGATCGCGCCGAGGCCGTCGTGCTCGCTGGGCGTGACGTCGAACGACACTTTGCCGGTGCCCGCTTCGCTGAGCGACACCAGCCAGCCGTGGTACGCGCCACAGTCGCCGGCGTAGCCGCCGTAACCGATGTAGACGCGGCCGTTGCCGAGCCGAGGCCGGTGCGTTGTTGGATGTTGCAGCGGGTTCTGCGACAGGGCGCGACATCGCGGGTCGGCGTTGGCCGAAATCTTCGGGCGCACCGGTGAGCGTGTTCGAGTCCGATGAGCTGATGGTGAATGTTGTTCGGCGCGTCTTCAATCGTCGCGACGACGTAGATCGTGTTCGTCGCGGTGTCGATGACCGGCGTCGACAGGATGCCGAGCGGGTCGACGTTGCCGCATCCGACTTGCGACGACACGTTCGTCATCGGCGTACCAACGTGACGCGACCACAAGATGGAACCGTCGTGCGCGTCGAGCGCGTACACGGTGTCGTTCTCGGTCGCGGCGTAGACGCGTCCGTCGAACACGAGCGGCTGCCCATACACCTTTTGGTCGAGCGCCTTCGTCCACGCGGTGTGCAGTGGGTTCAGGCTGGGTGCGCTCGTGTCATTGCTCGTGCGGTTGGAACCGCCGTAGTTCGGCCAAACGTTGGCGGCGAACGCAGGTGCGGCAACCAGAACGACAGCAGCAACGACGAACGCGGGGAGAAGGCGGGCGGCACGCATAAGGAGTCATTCTTGTCGCCCCGGCGCGCCCCCGGAGACGTCGGGGCTACATTTCGCCTGGTCGGGGGAACGGCAGGAAGGCAGGCGTCATGCAACCGGACGACCACTACACGATCATCTCCGCCGACTGTCACGCCGGCGGCAGCCACGAGACGTACCGCGAATACCTCGAAGCGCAGTATCTCGACGACTTCGACGCCTGGCGCGAGAAATACCGCAACCCGTTTTCCGATCTGCGCGGCAACCGCCGGATGCGCAACTGGGACGACGAGTTGCGCAACGCGTCAACTCGAAGCGGACGGCATCGTCGGTGAGGTCGTGTTCCCGAACACGGTGCCGCCGTTCTTCCCGAGCTTCGTGCTGTTCGCCCGCCCGCCGAAGCCCGACGAGTACGAACATCGGCTCGCCGGCATCCGCGCGCACAACCGGTGGCTGGCCGATTGGTGCGCGCGTTTCCCGGAACGCCGCGCCGGCATCGGCCAGATCTTCCTGAACGACGTCGACGACGCGATCGCCGACGTGCAGTGGATCAACGACCACGGTCTGCGCGGCGGCGTGCTGATCTCCGCAATCCCGCCCGACGTCGACTACGTGAAGCCGTTGTACGACCCGCGTGTACGAACCGTTGTGGACGGTCTGCGAAGACCTCGGGGTCAAGGTGAACAGCCACGGCGGTACCGGCCTGCCCGAACTACGGCAAGTACCCGGTCGCCGAGCTTGCTCTACATCACCGAGGTGTCGTTCTATTCGCAGCGGCCGTTCGTGCAGCTGCTTGCTGTCGGGCGTCTTCGAACGACACCCGCGCCTCAAGTTCGTGATGACCGAGATGGGCTGCGCGTGGTTGCCGCCGATGCTCGAAGCGCTTCGACCAACTCATCACGAAGATCAACACGACCGGCGCGACCGGTGAGCTCCGTTACACCGACGAGCACAAGCTGCCGCAGCTCGCGACCGACTACTTCCGCCAGAACTGCTGGGTCGGCGTGAGCCAACCCGGGCCCGACGACGCGCGGGCGCGCGACGTCATCGGCGTCGACAAGTTCATGTGGGGGAGCGACTACCCGCACGACGAAGGAACGTTCCCGTACACGCGCGAACATCTGCGCCAGCTGTTCCACGACACCGACCGCCGACGAGTTGCAACAGCTGCTGGCCGGTAACGCCGCCGAGCTCTACGACTTCGATCTCTCGAGCGCTGGCCCCGCTCGCCGCAGACGGTCGGGCCGACGGTCGCCGAACTCGCGCGCCCGCTCGACGCACTGCCCGACGAGCCGAACGAAGCATTGCTGAAGGCCCTCCGCTGAGCGCAACCGTCTGCGGCACCAACGCCGCCGAGCTGTATCGAGGAGCACCATGAGGTTGGAAGGACGAGTCGGGGTCGTCACCGGAGGCGCGTCGGGGATCGGCGCACAGTGTGCGCGCCAGTTCGTACGCGAAGGCGCGCGCGTTGTCGTCGGCGACATGAACGCCGAAGGCTGCGCCGCAATCGTCGACGAACTCGGCACCGACGTGTGCGCGTCGGAGACGGTCGACGTCACCAATCCCGACGACGTACAGCGGCTGGTCCAGCGCGCGGAATCCGAGTTCGGACCGCTCGACCTCGCGTTGAACGCCGCCGGTATCGGTTGGTACTCACCGGTGCACGCGCACGCGGTCGAGCAGTGGGACGCGGTCGTCGACGTCTGTTTGAAGGGCGTGTTCCTCGCGCTGCGCGCCGAGTCGGCCGCGATGCTGGCTTCGCAGAGCAAGGGCGCAATCATCAACATCGCGTCGATCAACGCGATCGTCCCGGCCGAGGGCATGTCGGCGTACTGCGCGGCCAAGGCCGGTGTCGCGATGCTGACTCGGTGCGCAGCAATGGAACTCGGTCCGCACGGCGTGCGCGTCGTCGGCATCGGACCCGGCTTCATCGAAACACCGATGACCGAATACGCGCGTCACATGGACGGGGTGCAGCAGGCGTATCTCGATTCGATTCCGCTCGGGCGCGTTGGCGCGCCGTCCGACATCGCCGACGCCGCCGTGTTCCTTGCGAGCCCGGAAGCGTCGTGGGTGAGCGGCACGACCATTTGGGTCGACGGCGCCGAAGCGAACAAGGGTTATCCGGAACTGGGGCGGTTCATTCCCGGGCTTTGAGCGCGGCGGTCACTGCCGCGGCTTCGACGGCGAGGCGGTCGACGAGTCCGGGAACGATCCTCTTTTCGGCGGTGCTGCCGACGAGTGGCACGCGCACGTGCAAGTCGCCCTCGATGTGCCGACGAGATTCGCCGGTTCCGACCGGCTCGATCGTCACGGTCGCGTTTCCGTAAAGCTTGTTCGGTTCGGCCTCGGCGGAGAACTTGAGTGTCCCGCGTGTTGTCACAAGATCGAGTTCGAGGTCTTGGAGCCACGTGAGCTTGCGCCTGCCGAGCAGACGGCGCGCGATTGGATCGAGCTGTCCGAGGTATTCATAACGCAAGCGCAGGTGTCTCGCGGTTCCGTCGGTCGTGTCCAGCACCACTTCGGGGCGCCCGAGGTCGGGCAGATCGTATGACCGCTGGAAGTCAGGATCACAGAGGACAGCGGCAACCGCTTCGGGAGGGGCCGGAAAGTCGTGGTCCGCAGAGAACTTCACACCTGGCAGTTTGACCCGATCAGCCGTTCGCGTGCGCGGACGCGCAAGAATCACGGCGTGCAGGCAGGCCGGCTGACGCCGACGGGACGCGGGTGAGCGCTGACGTTCCGCCCGAACGGAGCGCCCGGCGCGCCCGCCTGGCGGCGCGTCGACGGGTGCGAGCGCGTACCGCGCTCGGCATGGTGCTGATCGTTCTGCTGGCGTCGATTGCGGTCGGCATCTTCATGAACCAGCACCAGAGCGGCACCGCCCATTCGGCGTCGGCGCCCGCGACCGAGCCGCCGAGCACGGCGCCGCCCACCACGCCAACGAGTGCGCGCGCCAAAGTCGTTGCCGCCAACCCGATCGTCGCCGAGAACGCGAAGGCGGGCTCGAGCAACTGGCGCATCGCCGGAACGTCGACCGGGATTCAGGGCTTCGCCGACAAGGTCAGCGCCCAACAAGGCGACGACGTCGGTATCTACGTCTCCAGCTCGCAGAAGGATCCGCAAGGCTTCTATATCGAGGCGTACCGCATGGGTTGGTACCAAGGCCTCGGCGGCCGCCTTGTCTGGAAATCGAAGACGATGGTCGCGTATCCGCAAGCGCCGGGTGTCGTCGCGCCGGTGACGCACATGCCGAGCGCGCCGTGGATCAAGACGACCACCATTCATCTCACGTCGCAATGGCCGCCGGGCGACTATCTGTTGAAGCTCGTCGGCCAAGCCGGCCAGTCGTACATCCCGTTGACGTTGCGCGACGACGCCAGCACCGCGCCGGTGCTCGTAATGAACGCGGTCACGACGTGGCAGGCGTACAACGACTGGGGCGGTTACAGCCTGTATCACGGTCCCCGTTTGTCGGCGCTGACGCGGGCCGACGTGGTCTCGTTCGACCGCCCGTACTCGCGCGACGGTGCGGGCGACTTCATCGCGAACGAACTCGGGCTCGTGTCGCTGACCGAGCGGATGGGGCTCGAGGTTTCCTACACGACCGACCTCGACCTCGACCAACACCCCGAGCTGCTGACTCAACACAAGGTGCTCGTGTCGCTGGGTCACGACGAGTATTGGTCACTCGCGATGCGGCGCGGCGTCGAAGCGGCGCGCGACAAGGGCGTCAACGTCATGTTCCTTGGCGCCAACGCGGTCTTTCGTCGTATCCGCCTCCAGCCGTCGCCGTTTACGGGCGCCGATCGCGAAGAGGTGAACTATCGCAGCATCCTCAACGACCCGGACTACAAGCTCGACACGTCGCAACCCACGACCAGTTGGAACGAATCACCGCAGGCCGACCCGCAAAACTCGCTCACCGGCACCTACTACGAATGCAATCCGGTCAGTGTCGACGGCGTGGTCGCGGATGCGTCGTCGTGGGTGTTCGCCGGCACCGGCCTGCACAACGGCGACCACGTGCAACTGCTGATCGGCACCGAATACGACCGCGTCGTGCCCGGGATTCCGGGAACACCGACAAACATCGAGATCCTCTTCCATTCACCGCTGCGGTGTCGCGGGCACTCGAGTTATGCCGACGCCGCGTACTACACGGCTCCGAGCGGCGCAGGTGTGTTCGACGCCGGCACCGGCGCGTGGGTGTGCAAACTGTTCAGTGGCTGCCCGGCCGACAAACCGTTCGCGCCGAACCCGTTGATCCAGAAGGTCACCGAGAACCTGTTGACAGTGTTCTCGCAGGGTCCGGTCGGGTTGACGCACCCGTCGCAGAGCAACACCAGGGCGCTCGGCGTGCAACGGACGACCTTCGGCGGCGGCGAATAGCGCGTGGTTACGTCGCGGGCGCGGGGTGCCGCGGATGCGACACCACATATACGACGCCTTCCCACACGGCGAGCGCATCGGCCGCGAGTTGGACTGATGTCGACTTGATGCTCGCCGCGAGCGTCGGGGCGAACTGATCGGCCGAGTCGGGCAACGCCGTTTGCAGCGCGGCGGCGACGTCGACGTGCGCGTACAGCTCGTTCACGATTTGGTCGGCGAGCGCGGGCTCGCACGGTGGGGTCTTCGAGGACGGGCCCGACCGCGCGCACGTACGCATTCGTGTCGAGGACGAGGGCGCGGAGCCAGATCGCGACGGCGGAGAGCAACGCCAGGACGCACGTAAGGACGACGAGCACAACCGATCCGATCGAGCGCCCCGCGGCACGGCCGCAGGCTCGGAGCGCGTGCCCGTGCCGACGCGGATGGGTAACGTCGACGGGTGGCCGCCGACGTGATCGTGCTCGACCCGTGTTTCGACGCCACGGGCGCGGCCGCGATGGTGGATCTCTGCGAACGGTTCGGCAGTTATCGCATGTATGCCGAGCACGAACAGCACGACACGCCGGTTGGCGACGGGCTTGCGCAACGCCACGACGCGCTGACGAACTTCCTGCGCTCCGGCTCGGGTGGTGAGCCGATCGAGGCGCTCGCGGTCCGCACGAGTTACTTCCGCGAGGAGTACGCCTACGGTTCGCGGTCACGCATCGACGGCATCGAAGCGTTCGTTGCGCACCCGGCATTCGTCGAGGCGGCGCGCGCGATTCATGGCCGCGCGGTCATCGAGCCGGCAATCGCGTACGCGAACCTGATGGTTCCGGGGCAAGAGCTCGCAGTACACACCGACGTGCCCGAGTTTCGCGGCGCGAATCGCAAGCTGCTTCCGCAGTGGTTGCTGGTCGTGATGCATCACTCGGGGTTGTTCGAGGAGTACCGCATGCCGATCGCGACCGCGATCGCGTGGTTCCACGACTGTGACGGCGGCGAGCTTGCGTATTGGCCGGAGGGCGCCGACGCGGCGGCCGCCAAGCATCGCGTTGCCTACAACACCGCGATGGTGCTCGACACCGACTCCGTGTTCCACGGTGTGGAACGCATCGCCGACGTCGCGGCGGGGGAGTTGCCTCGCATCCGCCCCGGCACCACGCTCGACGCGCTCGGCGCCGGTGCGTGGGTGTTGCGAGCCGGCGACGGTTCGGAGCTCGCGCGCTATCGGTGGGACGAGTTGCGGTTCTCGGTGTCGTGGAAGGCGTACTGCTTTCGCGACGAGGCGGAGCGGGCGTCGTGGCGCGAGCACGCCGACGATCTCACGCTCGACGTCATTCTCGACCGCCTGGTTGACGACCTCGTTGCACGGGGCGCGTGCGCGGCCGACGTCGAGCGCGACGGCGCGCTCGGGAAGCTGCTCATCGACGAGTACATCCACTTTCCGGCCAGCACGCGTGGATAACGAAAGCGTCGCCTAGCCTTTTTCGGTGGACATCGAGGGTTACGTAGGTTCGCCGAAGTGGGAGTACAAGCGCGTCGGCGTATGGGAGCACGAATCCGGAACCCTCGACCGGAACTACCAAGCCATTGAACGCCGAGCGATTCAGGTTGGTTGCTGGCGCGCGAGTGTTTCGCGCGTTCAGAGCACGCGTTGTTAGGCTCGGTGACTTCCGGAAGCACTATCCAAAGGGCGGGTGTTGTGGTCATCACAAAGCCGTGGGCAGATCGGTTCGCGCGGACGTTGATATCAGCAGCTCAGGACGGCGACATGGCGACTTACGAAGCGCTGTTTCATCCCGACGTCGCATGGCGGAGTCCGGCGTTTGACTGCATCGGCGCGCCCGCGGTTCGCCGACGTTACGAGGACATCCTTGCTGCGGTTCCGGATTACGACTCGCGGGTACGGACCTGGGCCGTGGATGTGATCGCGAATCGGGCCGCGTACAAAGTCGTTCAGAGGGGAACCGTCGCGCGAGACCTCGTCGGAACCGCTGCCACGTTCCCGGCGGCGCGAACGCAGTTCGTATTGCACTCGGTGATGGCTGTGCAGTTCGACGATTCCGGCCTGGCGACGAAGGTGCAGATGTACTTCGACCCGACTGAGGCTGCCGGGCACACCGCAGACGTGTGACAGTCGTGGGGCGCTGACCGCTCGCAATATCGCTCCAGAGCGGGCAATCTGTGCGTGTGATGGCGGTGCCGACGACTGAGTATGCGCGATCCGG
>CAWJBX010000020.1:0-39465 GCA_963841195.1 uncultured Actinomycetes bacterium
AAGGCGACCGGGTGGTGATCCTCAGCGAGAATCGACCGGAATGGGCGGTCACCGATTTTGCCACATTGTTGCTGGGCGGCATCGTGGTCCCGATCTACGCCACGCAGACGGCGGAGCAGAGTCTCTACCTTTTCCAACATTCTGAAGCGCGCATTGCTTTTGTGTCGTCGCGCAAGCAGTACGAGAAGGTGGAGTCCATAAGAGCGCAAACGAAGCTGGAGCGAATTGTGGTTATGGCAAGGTCCGAGGACTGGCCGATGTTCCACAGATGCAATACATCCTGAGCGGCGCCGCTGACCTGCAGGACGCGGAGATCGAGACGATCGCCAACTCGATTCAACCGGACGATGTCGCTACGCTGATCTACACTTCGGGGACGACCGGCACTCCCAAAGGGGTCATCCTGATCATGGCAACATCGCGTCGAACCTGGGCATGACTGCGGATTTGGTCGATATTGGCCAAGAAGATGTGGCGGTTTCGTTTCTACCGTTGTCGCACATCACCGCTCGCCATGTTGACTACCTGCTCTTTCAGCGCGGAGTCACCATCGCCTATTGCCCCAATTTTGACGATCTGCCGCAGACGCTGACCGAAGGCATGCGATATTGTTTGTGGGTGTGCCACGGGTTTACGAAAAGATTCATAACAAGATTCTGCAAACCACAACGGGAACAAAACTGAAGATTTTCAACTGGGCGCTGTCGGTGGGACAAAAGCATCGGGAGCGGATACTGGACAACATCATTCCTAAATCGCTGGCGTGGAAACTGGCGAACCACCTGGTTTTCGACAAGGTCCGAAAGGTGTGGGGGACGGGCCCGACTCTTTCTGTCCGGCGGTGCGCCGTTGGGACGTGAGCTCGCCGCTTGGTATGCCGATATTGGCATTCGAATCGGACGAAGGCTACGGCCTGACGGAGACGTCGCCGGTGATCGCCGTCAATGTCCCGAGCCAGCACCGGCTGACTACGGTCGGCAAGGTTCTGCCCAATCTGGAAGTGCGGATCGCGACCGACGGAGAAGTGCTGGTCCGCGGACCGTCGGTGTTCAACGGCTATTGGAATATGCCGGAGGAAACCGCTGCGGCCTTTGAAGAGGATTGGTTGAAGACCGGGGACATTGGCCATCTGGATGAGCACGGCTTTTTGTCTATTACGGACCGCAAGAAGGACCGTATCAAAACCTCGGGCGGGAAGTTCATCGCGCCGCAACCGATCGAGAATTCGCTGAAGGCCAATCCGTTTGTCGGTGAAGCAGCCGTGGTGGGTGATAAGCGGAAGTTCCCCGCGGTGCTGATCGTGCCCAATTTTCCGATCCTGGAGGACGGGCAGCATCCAAAGGAATCGCAACTGCCTCGCGGAAGGAACTGGTGCGTTCAACCAGGCGCAGGTGCTCACAGATGCTCTGGATGAAGCTGAATCAGAATCTCGCGCAATACGAAAAGCTCAAGAAGGTGCTGGTTCTGCCGGAAGAGCTTAGCATTGCCGATGGGACCTTGACACCCAGCATGAAGCTGCGGCGGCGTCACCTGGAACAGCGTTATCACAAGCAGATCGGCGCTTTGTACGCGGAAGAGCGTGGGCATGCCAGGAGCGAACACCAGACTGAGCACGCCAAGCGGTAGCGGCGGCTGGTCGATTTAGGAGTCTTCGCTGGAGCGGTTTTAGGGAACTTGCCGATCACTCGATGGGCTCGACCGCGATGGTCGCTTCACGGTGAGCCTGGTCGGGCCTTTGAATCAGCACGGTCGCTGATAGCACAATCACCATTCCGAGAACCTGAATGGGCGAGACCAACTCTCGCAGCAGAATTGCCGTCAGCAGAATGGCCCAGACCGGTTCCAGGGAACCGGCGACGACTGCCCCAGTTGGATCGAGGGGTTGTAGTCCGGCGAAGTAGAACGAAAACGGGACCAGCATCGAGGTCATCGAAAACACGGCCATGAACGCCCACTGGCCGCCGCTGTAATGTTGCGCGATGATCTTCCACGGCGGGTTTAGCGCCAGCCAGAAAACAGCTGCGCCAAAAAGTGCATACACCAGCACCGTCCAGCGCTCGTAGGTCTGAAGCAAGTGCTGCGCATAGACGTTGTAGAAGGCGAAAGGAAATTGCGGCCAGTTCTGCAGCGATCACCCCGTCGCGCTGAAACGCACTCCGGAAAGGCCCAGCCATGGAAAGGCGGATTGGGTGGCAATTTCTCCCCACCGCAAAAGCGCAGCCTAGTACTGCTAAGGCCACTCCCATGATGCGTTGGGGGGTGGGTCGCTGCAGTCCACGCGCCAACATGTACAAGAGCACCCAGACCGGAGCGACGTATTGCAACACGATTGCAGTCGCGACGGAGGTGCGCTCGATGGCGAGGTAGTAGAAATAGTTGGAGGCGGCCAGCCCAACGATGCCAAGCACAAAGAACTGTACGAGATGGGTGCCTCGAAGGCGAAGTGCCGAGGGTTTCCTCAGCAGAAGGATCGGCGCAAGCACCAAAAGAGAAATGGTGGCGCGGCTTTGGGCAATCATGAGGGGATCGACTTTGCCGAGGTACTGGTCGCCGAAGTAGATGCGCCCGGTGAAAATGGCACGGCCCATGGCGGCCGACAGTCCCCAAAAAAAACGTCGCCGCAGCGATATACAAATAGCCGCGGAAGGGATGAACCACTGGGCCGAGAAGTCTGGACCAGGCGTTCAGGGTCGTAACCGATCAGGACGTGGTCTCCGACGACAACCGTTGGAGTGGACTGGCTGTGATACTTTTGCGTCAATTCCCGTGCGACGGCGAATCCGGAGTCAATGCTGCGCTCTTCAGATTCCATGCTGTGTTCGTTGAGGAAATTCTTTACCCAGCCGCAGGGTGGGCAGTCCTGTTGCGTAAACACGATCACTTTGGATTGAGACATACTATTCTGCCAATGCCGATTCGCTAGGCAAGGTGCGCAGCACGCGGTCTACTGTGTAAGGAGCTCGCTTGGCTGGCTCATGGAAGTGCCGCACCTGTAGTTCACCCAGTAGGCCAAGCGCCACCAACTGCACTCCGGCCACGATCAGAACCGCTCCAAACACCATCATCGGTCCGTGCTGGTCCATGACGTCGACATGGCGGATGAACTTCTCAATGACCATCCAGAATGCAATCGAGAGTCCGGTGATGGAACTTATCGCGCCAAATCCGCCAAAGAAGTGCAGCGGCCGTGACATGTACTTAAGCAGGAAACGGATGGTGATCAGGTCGAAGAACACGCGGAAGGTGCGGCCGATTCCGTAGTGTGACTCGCCATGCTCTCGACTCACGTTGCGGATGGGTATCTCGCAGATAGTCGCACCGTAGGCCGACGCCAGCGCCGGAATGAAGCGATGCAGTTCGCCGTACAACGGAACTTCTTGCACGACTTCGCGGCGGTAGGCCTTGAAGGTAGTGCCGAAATCGTGGATATCGACGTAGCTGCTCAACTTGGCCATCAGCCAGTTGGCGATCCGGGATGGAATCCTGCGCATGACGAAGTTGTCGATACGCTCCTTGCGCCATCCGCTCACAATATCGTAGCCGGGCAATTGCTCCAGGAACAACGGAATGTCATCGGGATCGTGTTGCAGGTCGCCGTCCATCGCCAGAACGTATTCGGCCTGGCAATGATCGAAGCCCGCGGCCAGGGCGAGGTCTGGCCGAAATTACGGCGCAGTTTCACCACGACTACACGGTGATCCACGGCTGCGATCTGCTGAAGCAGAGAGAAGGTGTGGTCTTTGCTGCCATCGTCAACAAACACGAACTCGAACGGTCTGCGTGATCTCCATTACCGCTTTCAGCCGGTCGTAGAGCTCGGTGACGTTCTGTTCTTCGTTGTGGAAAGGTACAACAATTGAGTACTTAAGCACGGTTTTTTGATTATACCGTCTGCCGTTCCCAAAAACGGCCATTTTGGGCCGGACGGTTCCCTTCTAGTGACGGATCCGCGGTTCCCGCGAGATCGGCGAAGCTGGGCGCAACCCTGCCAATTGGCGACCCGTTGAGCCACGCTTCGTGACGTAGTCTGTCCAATATAAACCCCGATTCTCCGACTGGGTTGCTGGTGCACAAACGCGGACGAGCGCTCAACGGCCGGCGATGAATCGCAATGTTCGGCGGATGCCCTCGGCGAACTCCCCGGCAGGCGTAATCAGGCTAGCGACCAGGTATCCCTCACCCGGAAAGTTCGTAGAAGTGACCCGGATGCAGCAGCACTCCAGTGTTGCGCAACAGGGCAACGGCGAGTTCCTCATCCGACCCAAGCACCGGGACGCGAAGCACGGGAACAATGTACCACCCACCCTCGACCGTCAAGCGGTGACAGTGCGCCCTGCGCGATGAGTTGGGAATCGAGTTTGGCGAGGTTTGTGCGTATTCGCTGCAAGAGCTGCATTTGAATACTTTGGGCGTTTCGGCCAGCATGGTTGGGACGGCCAATTGTGCCGGTGCGCTCATTGACAGGTAGGTATCGGCGATCACTGCTAAGCGCGAGAGTGCCTCTTGTTTGATGGCATCGGAGCCCGTCGTGGCAATCCACGCCACCTTCATCTGTGGGAGCGCCGCGACCTTGGAAAGTCCGCTCAACGTAAATGTCAGCGCCTGGGTATTCGCTGAAAAAGTCAAAGGGATTTGGCCGCCGACCGAGTAATCGAGAAAATGTTCGCGACCACGGCCATTTCGTTGGTTACGCACATACGATTCAGTTCCGCGACTTCGTGAGATTTCACATACGACCCGGTAGGGTTGTTGGGATGAACGACCAGCAGCGCGCGGCAACGGGAGCTGCCGGTCTGCGCCCGCGACATCGCAATCCGGAGGGACTCGAAGTCCAACTGCCAACCGTGGTCGTACACCAATTCAGTAAGGTGCGAGTTTGACGTCGTTCAGATCGCCCAGGAAGTCGAACAGGGGATAGCTTGGCGCCGGAATCATGACCGTGTCTCCCGGATGCGAACTTTCAGTTCGTGCTCGGCGGTCCGCTGACGACTCGAGACGACGTGCAGCGGTGGGAAGAGATCGGCGTGACGCGCATGATCGTGTCGCCCTGGCGGCGTTCGCCCGACGCGGTTGAAGGAATGAAACGCTTCGCCGACACACTGCTTTGAGCGGGCCTTGATGTGACGAAGTCGCGGCGATTATCGTCGTTTTCGTTGAACTTCGATGGTCCCGGAGGGGCCGGGCGGGAGTGTTGGTAATGCGGCGGCGAATCGTTGGTCTTGCGAGCGTGTGCGCGCTTGCATTCTCGTTTGCATCGGTGTCGAGCGCGGCGACCGCGCACGCGGCGCCGAGGGAAACGGCATCAGTCTCGGCCCAGATGCACGCGTTTGCCGAGCGGGCGCTCGGTCACATGCAAGGCGCCTGGCACGACAGCGTGAGTTTCGCGCCGCCCGGCACCGTGCATGCCGACGCCGACGTATCGATCGACATCAACGACGGGACGGGTGACACAACCGGCGGCAGCGATGCGGCGGGCGACATCGTCGAGGCCGGCGCCGGCGCCGATGCCGTGAGTTCGATCTTCAAGTTGCGCGTTTCCACGCCCACGAACCCGGCGACCGATCCGAACTGGGCAAGCGTCGACGCCAACGGCGAACCCAACACCGGTGCGCTGTTCGGTCTCGACACCAACTTCGACAACGTCGTCGACACGGTCGTCGTCGAAGAACAGATTCAAGGTGTCGTGCAAGCTGCGATCTTCCCGGTCGACGGACCGGGTGGTTGCAACGGTTCACCGCACTACGACGGTACGACGATCTCGATCACGTTCGGCGGAGCGTGCCGGTTGCCGGCGTTCAAGTGGCAAGCCGCCATGCTGTACGACGACACGCCCGGCAACGTGCACGACGATCCGCAGGTCGACACCGCGCCCAACGGTCAGGGCTTGGCCGCGACGACGCCGCAGCAACGAGCGGGCTACTTCATGCTCGGCGCCGACGGGAAGTCGTACGGATTCGGGAACGGGCCGAACTTCACCGGAACGCGCCCGAACGCGACGGGCTTTGTCACGCTCGCCGACGGCACCGGTCTCATCATCACCGATGGGGCCGGGCACGTGTTCACCCGTGGGCGCGCGCACTACCACGGCGGATCTCCGGCATTGCAGCCGGGCGAGCTGGTGACGACGATCTCGATTACGCCGACCGGCGCCGGCTATTGGTTGTTCACGAACCGCGGACGCGTGTTCCCGTTCGGCGACGCGCACAGTCACGGTGACTTGAGCGGCAAAGCGTTGAACGGGCCGATCGTCGCGTCGGTCGCGACACCCGACGGCGGCGGCTACTACATGGTCGGCTCCGACGGTGGCATCTTCACGTTCGGCAACGCGAAGTTCCGCGGGTCCGAGGGTGGCAAAGCGTTGAACGCGCCGATCGTGGGCATCGCGCCGACCCCCGACAACAAGGGTTACTGGTTGGTTGGCACGGACGGTGGCGTGTTCACGTTCGGTGACGCGGCGTTCCGCGGTTCGTTAGGTGGCCAACACTTGAACGGACCGGTCGACGGCATGGTCGCGTACGGCAACGGCTATCTGCTGGTTGCGTCCGACGGCGGCGTGTTCGATTTCTCGAACAAGGCGTTCCTCGGCAGCCTGGGCGGCAAGCACATCTCAGCGCCGATCATCTCGATCGTCGCGTTCACGGTTGTCGTTCACTAACCGCCGTTCGCGTTTCCGGAGCGCGTCATGCGCTCCGGATGCGCCGCGAAGTCGCGTATCGATCCGACGTTGCGCAACGCGTGCGTGATGACGTCGGGCTGCATCGTGTGACACACGCCGTCCATTACCGCGGGGAGTTCGTTCGCGACGGGAACGGCGTCGAGATCCATGCCGCGTCCCATGCCGATGTCGCACGCGCGCCGCAACGTGATCGCGTCTTCCGCGTCTTCTTCGGGCAACGTCGCGTCGGCCCAGCGCATGAAGCCGCCCCGCCAGCGGGCCGCGTCGAACGGTGGCGCGGGGTCGACGATGCCTTCCCAGTCGACGTGCCATTCGAGTCGAAGTGAACCGTCGACCCAAAGCCGCACGCGCCGCGGCTCGGGTGCCGCCGAGCGGATCGGGATTTCGACGTCGTAGACGCGCCGGTCGCGTTGCCAGGCCGCGTGCGTGACCGCGTAACACGCGGCGTCGAACTGGTGTGTGCAGTTCTGCTTGGGGTCGGTGAAGCTGCCGGCGGCGGTAAAACGCCGGGTTAGCTGCATCCCTTCGAGCGCATGCAGGTGCGCGGCCGCACCGGGACACGTCGCCCACGGCCATCGCTCCGACACGCATTGCACCGACTGCACACGCGCGTCGTCGTGGCGCAGCGTCACGATGAAGTGGTGGAAGTCGTCTTCGAGATCACTCACGACGACACCGGGCGCGACGGTCTCGACGACAATGCGGCGCCGGTACGCGTCGGCCGTTCGATCGAAGTCGGGTTGCACACGTGACATCGACGTCAGGTTAGGGGAGGATGGGTCGCATGGCGCCTGTCATCGACTCCGACCAGCACCTGTACGAGACGCGCACGATGTGGCGCGATCACGTCGACCCCGAGTACCGCGACGACGCGCTGCACATCACCGACGACGAGCTCGGCTACCCGTGGTTGATGTGGGGCGAGCGCAAGCTGTCACCGGTCGACGTGCAATTCCCGCGCGAAACCACCGCGCTCGGCGACCGGCGCGAGCGCATCCGCCAAGGTCTGCCCGCCGAGACCCGCTACGACGACGAGCTGCCCGCCGACTACTGGGACGCGTCAGCGCGCGCCGACGCGGATCGCGGAAATGGGCTTCGACGAATGCGTGGTGTTCCCGAACTTCGGTTTGTTGTGGGAACACACCCTCGACCCGAACCTGCGCGCGCTGACTGCGAACATGACCGCGTGGAACCGCTGGTGCGGATCGGTTGCAACTGACGGCAAGGGCCGCGTGCATCCGGTCGCGCACCTCACCTTGCGCGATCCCGCGTGGCTCGAAACCGAGTTGCAGCGGCTCGAACGTGACAACGTGCGGCTCGCGATGATCGCGCCCGCGCTTGTCAACGGTCAGCGGCTTTCGCATCCTGACCACGACCGCATCTGGCAAGCGTTCGTCGAACACGGCGTCACGCCGTTGTTCCATGTTGCGAACCAAACGCCGCCATTCGACGAGGCGTGGTACACGCGGCCCGACGAATCGTCGCTGCCGCCGCTCGAGTCGGTGTTCCTCTGGACGGCGGCCGCGCTCGCGTGCACCGACTTGATCCTCAACGGCACCCTCGACCGCCAGCCCGACCTACGCGTGGGTGTCGTCGAGTTGAGTGCGGTGTGGGTGCCGATGTTCTTGATGATGCTCGACGGCGGTTCGGCGTTCACCGAGCGGCTGAACGGCCGGCCGGTCTGCGAACTGTCAATGAAACCGAGTGATTATTTCCAGCGCCAGGTGCGCGTGTCGTCCTTCTCCTACGAGTTGCCGGCGCGATTGATCCGCCAAACCGGCGATCTCTACATGTGCTGTTCCGACTACCCACATTCGGAAGGCACGTCGACGCCGATGGACGACTACACGAATTCGCACACGCCGATCGGTCCATCCGACGCACCCGGCTTGTTCGGCGAGAACGCGTCGCTGTTGTTGGAACGACGCTGAAGCACCTGTTTGGACCGTTTCCGCCCTCATGGGGCGCGAACCGTCCAAACAGCGAACCTGCCTACCGCTCGATGAGGAGCTCTTTCGGGAGCGTGCCTTCGAACCACAACGTCGTCTCGACGCGGTTGGCGATTCTCCAACCGTGCAACGTGCGGACGAAGTCGTCGTCGTAGCGAGCGCCCACGTAAAAGAGGTGCAGCGGCCCTTCCCGGGTCGCGGCACCTTGTGGGTTCGTCACCATCGTGCGGACTTGGGCGCGGTCACCGTCGAGCGTGATCTGCGTGTTCGCCATCAAGTGCTGTGTGACGGGGAACGCCGACATCACTTTCTCGAGCCAGCCGCGCACTTCGCGGTACGGACCGACTTTGCCACCGGGATTCGACGAGTAGTCGACGTGGGCGTCGTCCGTGAAACACGTGTCGAGCAAGGCCCAGTCTTTCGTGTCGATCGCCCAGCCGTAGCGGACGATGACATCGCCGATCTCCATGCGATCGGCGACCTCTTGCGCGGAATAGCTCAAGACAAAGGCTTGGGTTCGGCGGCGTCGGGCTTGCAGTTGATCGCGAGCGTGAACTTCGTCGTCACAACCGGCTTGCCGGTGCGCTCGTTCGACCACGTGGTCTCGGTGACATAGAACTCGAGCTTGCCGCCGCCGCTCTTTTCCTTCTCGTACACGTCCGAGATCGTGCCCTCACCCACGAGCACGTCGCCGACGTGCGGCCAGTCACCTGGAAAGAACTCGAACTCTTGCTCGCCGTGCAGGATGGCGCGGCCCTTACCCCGCAAGTTCTCGATCGGCAGGCCCGCGGCGCCACCAACGCCCATCGAGCCCCAGTACGGCATGACGAACGGGAACGTCGGCGGGACGGGCGCGTTGTCGCCCGAATAGACGTTGTCGTTGTCCATCAACGCTTGCGCAAAGACGCGCACCGGGCCGCGCTCGATCACAACCTTCGTCGTTCCGAGCGGCTTGCCTTTGAGCTCGGTGAGTGCCACGAAAACGATCCTCCAGAGTCGGTGCTGACGGGCGCGTCAGGTCGACGGGAGGCTAGCGGCGGGAGAGAGAGCTAGGCCATTACGCGGCGGCGTTCGGCGACGAGCCGAACCAACAAGCGCTGCTTCTCGGGCACGAGGCGCTCGAACGCGACGCCCACAATCCATGCCCGGTCGCGCGTGCGGGTCCAGACGATTTGGCCCGGCAGCCACACCCGCTCGCCGTCGAGCTCGAGTTCGAGCCGCGCTTCGCGCTGCGGCTCGAGGCTGGTGTGGACGCGAATCGCGCAACCGCTCACCGAGAGGTCGATCACGTTGCCGGCGATCGTGACGAGCCCGTCGGGGGTATCGGCGACCACGCGCACTTTCCCGCTGACGGAGACGCGCGGGTGCCGACGCCGCTGGAGCATCGAGTTTCCCGGTTTTGCGAGCACCTGCTCCGCCATGCCGAAGTCATCGGGCGGACAGTCCGGGAGGTTGAGGGGGTGTGAAGGACTTCACCGAAAGCCGGTCGCGGCCTGGCGAATCTTGCCAATCGCCGTGCCGGCGCCAACGCAGGTCGTTCCGCGGTTCGATGGGTGGCAAGCCGCTCAACGCGCCGGTCGTCAGCATCAGCCGCTACGGCGACGGTTACCTGCTCGCGGCCGCCGACGGCGGGGTCTTCAACTTCTCCGACGATCCGTTCTACGCACTGCCGAACGGTGGCGGTATCAGCTTCCCGCCGTTCCCGATCCTGAACGACGTCGTCGGCCTTTGACAGCGCGCCCGTCATCGGTGTGACCGCGTTCGATTTCACGAATACGTAGCTCTACGAGGTTGTGAGCGCGTAGAGGTTGCCGGCCATGTCGCCTTCGTACAGCGTGCCGTTGGCGATGGAAGGCGGACCCCAGAACGGACCGGTGCCGCCGGAGTAGGTGAACAGCGACGCGCCGGTCGCGGCCGACAAGACCGCGATGTTGTTGCCTTCGCCGACCGCGACGACACCTCCCGAGGTGCCGGTGACACCTCCGAGGACGAAACCGTCGGTGAAGCAGTGCTGCCACTTGACGGCGCCGGTCGCCGGATTGAGTGCGTTCACGGTCCCTTCGCAGCCATTGGTGGTGTCACCGCCGACGTAGAGCGTCGTGCCGTCGAACGCGGACGAAGCGGAGTCGCCGCTTGCGCATTGCGGGCAGCCGCCGCCGTACGCGATTTGGTCGGTCCAGATCGGCCCCGACGAAAGCGCGTCGCGTTCGAACGCGTAATAGATGCCGTTCTTGTTGATCGCGCCGACGAGGTTTTCCGTGTGCCCGCCGATGCCCGCGGTGAACAACGTCGGTGTCGCGCCGAAGTCGGCGTCGGTCAGTTGTTGATCGAGCGGCAGCGTCCACGAATCCACGAGGCTCAAGTCAGACGCGCGCAGTTCGACCATGGCGGGCGCGAGCGGGTTGTCGTCGCCGCATGGGGGTGGGGGCGTTCCCGTCGTGAGGTAGATGGTGCCCGCGGTCGCGTCAATCGTTGGTGAGCTCCACACGCCGCCACCGATGCATCCATTGGGCACCACGTTGAAGGTGTGTTGCACGGCACCGGTGTTCCGATTGAGTTGGAGCACTTGTCCCTGTACGAGCGGACAGTCGCCGTACGACGCAACACCGATGTACACGCTGTTGCCTGAGACGAGCGGTGACGACCAAACGAAGTAGCTCGGGCTTGGTCCGGTTGTGTGTGACCACAACACCGCGCCGGTTGCTGCGTTGAGCGCGTACACCTTCGAGTCGCCACCACCGACGTACAACACCGTTTTGGCCGAAGCGATGGGCACATCCGAAGTGATCGTCGCGGTGCTCGTGACTCCTGCTTCGGTGGGATTACAACCCGACCCCGGGACCGTGGTGCCGAGGAACGTCTTCCAAATCAGGTGGCCCGAGGTATCGGTGGCGCGCTCGTAGCCGTCGAACGATCCCCAGTACACCGTGCTGTTTGCGACGATGGGTTGCGAGAACACGCCGCGGTACGGCCCCGCGTCGGAGACCCTCCAGGAAAGATGCAGGTTCTTCGCGGTGGCCGGCGTGATTGCGTTTTCAGTACCGCTCCAGCTGCTGCGGTTGTTGCCTTGGAGGTAGGTGGTCCAGTCGCAACCGGCGAGCACGACCACCATCGACACGCACACAAGTGCCAAGCGGCTGTGTCGGTGTTCTGCGCATGCTGCCCGCCCTCTCGACCCGGCTGTCGGATCGGGACGCTAGAGACACACAGTTGCGGCCGCCACACTTTTCCCGTTCCGCCGGACGCAGTGGTCGGCGGTCTCGCGTCGTTTACGTCGACGCTTGCTCGCGCAGCTTGTGTTTCATCACCTTGCCGGTGGCGTTGCGCGGAAGTTCTTCGACGAACCAGATCTTGCGCGGCCGTTTGTAGTCGGCGAGCCGGTCCGCGCAGAAAGCAGTGAGTTCGTCGTTGTCGAGCGACGCACCCGGCTTGCACACGACGAACGCGCCGACATCCTCCCCGAGCACCTGGTGCGCAACACCGACGACCGCGGCTTCTTGCACCGCCGGATGTTCGAGGATCACGGCTTCGACGTCGGTCGCGTAGATGTTGTTGCCACCGCGGATGATCATGTCTTTGATGCGGCCCGAGATGTAGACGAAGCCGTCTTCGTCGAGGTACGCGAGATCGCCCGTGCGCAACCAGCCGTCGGCCGTCCACGTCGACGCGGTTGCCGCGTCGTCCTTGTAGTACTCGCGGCGCTTGCCGGGAAGGCGAACGAGCAGCTCGCCGACTTCGTTCGCGGGGCGCGGTTCGTCGGTGTCGGGGTCGACGACGCTGACCTCCATCGGATGCATCGGAAGGCCGACCGAACCGATGCGCCGGCTCGCCTCTTCTTTCGGCATCGTGATGAACGCGGGCCCCGCCTCGGTCAGGCCGTAGGAGTTGATCACCGATGCTTGCGGCATCGCGTCTTGCAGCTTCTTCAACGTCGCGGGTGCGAGCGGCGCGCTGCCGACCGACACCGAGAGCGGTCCCGAGAGATCGGCGCCCTCGAAGCGCGGGCTCGCGGTGATGAGCTCCGCCATCGCGGGAACCAAGAAGATCATCATCGGCTGGTCGCGCTCGACGACGTCGAACCAGTGGTCGACGTCGAACTTCGGCATGTACAGACCGAACATGCCGAGCTTCATCGGGTTGTAGATGAAGCTCATGCCCGCGAACGTGAAGAGCGGCGCACCGTGGAGCCAGCCGCGCGCGCTCCAGTGCGGTGCGCCGTTCGGCATCATCGCGACGTTGCGATGGCGGACGAGCACACCCTTCGGCAGTCCGGTCGTGCCCGACGTGTACATGATGTCGGCCATGTCGTCGGCGTCGAGCGGAACTTGGATGTTCGCATCGTCGTAGCCGTCGATCGCATCCCAACGGTTGGCCGAGAGCGTCGACGAGATCGACAACATCGACTCGATCACATCGACGTTGTCGGCGAGCGCGTCGTTCGTGATGATCGCGCTCGGTTCCGCGTGGCCGACGATCGCTTTCACTTCGTCGAGCGAGAGACGCGTGTTGACCGGGACCATGACCGCGCCCGCTTTGTGAATCGCCGCGTACGCGACGATCCATTGCAGGCAGTGGTTGCTCTCCATGTAGAGCGCGACGCGATCTTGCTTGCCGACGCCCTGGTCGACCAGCCAACGCGCGACTTGGTTCGACTGCGCGTTCCACTGCGCGAACGTGAGCGACGCGCCCACGTTCAGGTCGGCGTAACCGGTCTCGTCGGGGTAGCGCGCCGCCATGAACCGCAACTGGTCGACGAGCAGCGGCCCGTCGGGAGCCGCCGCGGGCTCGGAGGTTGCGCTCATTCGCCGAATCCCATCGGCGGCACCTTGCTTCGGCGACCTTGGAACAGTTCGTCTTTGCGGCCGATCAGTTCGGCCGGCGTCCAACGCCCCTCACCGCGGTCGAGCGTGTTGACCTTCTGCCAACCCTGCATGAGATGGACCTTTGTTCCCCAGACGACGAACACTTGACCGTTCACGTCGGCGGCTTCGTCGCTCGCGAGGAAACACACGACCGGCGCGATGTTGTCGGGATCCCACTCCGGTCCCTGCATGTAGTCGGCGGCGCCCGGCATGCTCTCGGTCATGCGCGTGAGTGCGCGCGGGCACACGACGTTCGCGGTGACGTTGTACTTCCGCAGTTCGCGTGCCAGCACAAGCGTCATCGCGAGGATGCCGCCCTTGGCGGTCGAGTAGTTGATTTGGCCGCCCTGGCCGAACAACCCCGACTCGCTCGCGGTGTTCACGATCCGGCCCGTGAACTCTTCACCGGCCTTGCCGCGCGTGCGCCAATGTTCGGACGCAGCGCGGCACGTCGACATGTGTCCCTTCAAGTGCACGGTGAGGACCGCGTCCCAGTCGGCTTCGCTGATGTTGAAGCTCATCGCGTCGCGAAGAATGCCGGCGTTGTTGACGAGAATGTCGAGCTTGTCGTACTCGTCGATCGCGTGCTCGACGAGCGCTTCACCGCCGGCCCACGTGCTGACGTCGTTGGTGTCGGCGGCCGCAACGCCGCCCGTGCCGTTGATTTCGCCTACGACGCTGGCCGCGGCTTCGGCGTCGGCGTCGTTGACCACGACCCGTGCGCCGTGCGCGGCGAGGAGGCGGGCATGACCGCGGCCGATGCCGCGGCCCGCGCCGGTGACGATCGCAGTTTTTCCGTCGAAGAGGGCCACGCCGACGA
Organism: uncultured Actinomycetes bacterium; assembly: GCA_963841195.1. Classification (GTDB taxonomy): domain Bacteria; phylum Actinomycetota; class Acidimicrobiia; order IMCC26256; family PALSA-610; genus CAWJBX01. Next base: position 14,308 of record CAWJBX010000020.1, read on the forward strand.
AGTTAGGCCGCGTCAACCGGGGTCAGGCAAAGCGATGCTCTCGCCGGGATAGATCAGGTTCGGGTTGTGGGAGCGCAGCGCGTTGCGATTGCGCTCGACGACGGTGCGCCAATAGCGCGCAGTCGTCTCGATATCGGGCTCGGTGTGCCCGCGCGCGACGAGTTCGGCGCGTGCGATGCGCCAGAGATTGTCACCGGCGACGACGACGTGAGTGTGAGCGGAGCTTGGTGCCGGCGAGGGAGTTGGAGCCGGCTTGGGTTTCGGGGTGGGCGCGGGCGTTGGTGCGCGCACGACGGGTTGATCGTTCGGCGCCGCGAGCGGTGCCTGAACCGCGGGCGCCGCGACGGCAGCCCGGGCGGGCACCACGAGCAGGCTCGCGACCAGGCTTGCTTCGACGACGTGACGCACGAGGCGCGGCGCGCACACTCGGGTGAGGTTCGTCGCAATGCGGTTGCGGCTCACGAGTGCGAGCAGCGCGACGAGACTTGTCAGACCGACCCACGTTGCGGCGACGAGGGCGACGGCCCACGCGGTCGCGAGCGCGATCTGTTCGCCCGTCCACGTCGTGAGCGGGGCCGCGAGATGCGGTGCGTGCGTGCCGAGCGCGACGGCGGTCGCGGTCGACGCGAGCGCGAGCGAGGCGAGCTGAGTGCGGTGGTTGTGCATGTCAGAACGCTAGAAAACATCTGAGAATGTGTCAAACGTTGCAGAAGTGTTCCGAACGTTGTACGGTGCGCCGGCATGGAGGCCCGAGAGTTGGCGGCGCGTCTCGACACGTGGGTTGGTCGGGGCGCGTCGCCATCGTCCCGTCCGTCCCGTCCGTCGCGCCGGGCGCGGCGCCGCAAGCAACCGAACCGCAAACGCCTCGCCGCGGCCGCGTTGCTCGCAGCGCTTGCGAGCGGGTGGCTCGTGCTGGCCCGTCATCACGAGTCGTCGGCCTCTCCGCTGCCCGTTGATCCGCAGCTCGCGGCGCCGACCTCGACCGACCCGCCCGCGATCGACACGTCGGTGCTGCGCGGGTATCTCGACCCGGGCGCAGTGTGCCGGGATGTCGTGGCGGTGGTTCCGTCCGTTTCGTGCACCCTCGGCCGGATCCAGCTCGACGCCGAGCTCGACGACACCGCGGCGGCGTCCGCGCTCTACGTCGCGCGCGGTCGGGCGCGCGCATCGCGCCTCGTCACGGTCCCGCGGCGTGTGCCCGCGGTGCGGCCGACGAACGAGCATGGTCCCGCGCCAACGCGCCCGCGATCGCAGTGGGCCGCTACGCGTGTCGCATCGAAGGCGGCCGGGCCACGATCTGGTGGTTCGACGAGCACGGCATCGTGGCCCATGTCGTCGCGCCCGACGCCAACTTGGCGAATCTCTTCGCGTGGTGGCTCACGCATATCGAGCAGTAACGCATCAGGGAACCCGAGATACCTGACTTGCTCACCGAAACGCTGCTACGTTCCGCCCGACGCTAAACGGGGGAATGCCACATGCTCGGCGCAATCGAGATCTTCTCTACACGTGGGCTCTTCGGAGCGTTCCGCATTGGGCACGTCATCGTCGCCATCATGTGGATGGGTCTGCTTTGGTACTTCAACTTCGTGCAGACGCCCGCGTACGCGGAGATGGACGCCAGCTCGCGCAACAACGCGTTCGACAAGCTCACGTGGCGCGCGCTCTGGTGGTTCCGCTGGGCCGCGGCCGCGACGATCGTCTTCGGTTTGCTGCTGCTCGCCATCGGTTCGGCGCCGAAGAAACCATCGGCCTCTATCGCAAGGACTTCTGGCTGCACTCGGCCGCCGGTCCGACGCTCGGCATCGGCATCTTCTTCGGCCTCGTGATGTTCTTGAACGTCTGGCTCGTGATCTGGCCGAAGCAGCAGATCGTGATCGCGAACGCGCGCAACGCTGCAAGGCGGGCGGTGAGGCCAACCCGGCCGCCGCAGCCGCGGCCCGCGCCGGCGCGATGGCCTCTCGTCAGAACACGATCTTCTCGATCCCGTTGCTCGTGTTCATGGTCGGTGCGTCGCACTTCTACGCGATCGGTCCGGTCTTCACCAAGTTCCTGAGCAGCGGCCACACCGTGCTCGTATCTGGATCATCGGGATCATCGTGCTGGTCGTGCTCGAGCTGAACGCGCTCGGCAAGATCAGCGGCACGCGGGAACACCGGGCTCAACGTGGATCTACGAGACGCACAAGAACGCGATGTATCACGCGGCTTCGTTCTGATCGTCGCGTTCTACATCCTCGCCGAGATCATCCTCCGCTAGGAGCGTCGTAGACGCGCGCGTGCGCACGTCAGCGACGCTCGGTTCAGACGCCGAGCAGGTCGGCGATGCGGGCGCGGTGGGTGCTGCTCGAACCGAACAGCGGCTCCAGCGACTTGACGCGCTTCACGTAGAGGTGCATGTCGTGTTCCCACGTGTAGCCGATGCCGCCGTGGATCTGGATGCCCTCTTTGCCGAGCAGGCGCTGGCAGTCGCCGGCCGCAACCTTCGCCACCGACGTTGCCGTCGTGCGCCGCTCGTCGTCTTCGGCGATCGTGAGCGCCGCGAAGTAGCCGGTCGCCCGGGCCCGTTCGAGCAGCGACCATCATGTCGGCGAACTTGTGCTTGATCGCCTGGAACGACCCGATCGGCACACCGAACTGTTCGCGTTGTTTTGCGTATTCGAGCGTGACGTCGAAGATCGTCTGCGACGTGCCGACGATCTCGAGCGCGGTTGCGACCGTTGCTTCTTCGATCGCGCGCCGGAGTGCGGTTGCCGCGCTCGGTGCCGTCGCCGAGCACGCGGTCACGCGTACGACGCGCACACCGTCGAGGTCGACGTGCGCGAGCCGGCGGCTGCCGTCGAGCGCGTGCACCGGCGCGTGCACGCGCCGCGTCGACCGGCACCACGACCGCGCGCACGCCGTCGTCACCCGTCGTTCCCGGCTCGCGCGCCACGACGACGATCTCGTCGACCGCGTCGCCTTCGACGACGAAGCGCTTCTCGCCTGTGCAACACCGCGCCGTCGCCGTCGAGCGTCACGGTGACCGCGACGCGGGCCGGGTCGTACGAACCGCGAGTGCTCGGCAATCGCGAGCGTGCCGCTGCAGGTGCCGTCGGCGACCGCGCCGAGGAAGCGCGCGCGTTGTTCGGCGGTGCCGGCTTCGCGCACTGCGGGAACGAACTGGGTGACGTCGGCAGGAGCGGCGCCGGGCGCGATCACCCGGCCGAGTCTCCTCGGCGAGGATGCCGGCCTCGATCATCCCGAGACCGATCCCGCCGTCGGCTTCGGGGACCGTGAGCGCGGGCCAGCCCAAGCTCGTGACCGTGTTCCACAACTCCGTCGGGCCGCGCGCCGTCCTCGACGACCTGGCGGGCGAGCGAGACCGGGCTCTCACGCACGAGCACGGCGCGAATCGAATCGCGCAGCTCGTCCTGGTCGGTCGAGAATTCGAGCTCCATCGGGCTCGGAGATTACTTGGCGGGTTCTTCCTTCACCGTTTCGGCGAGCGCTCGCCGGTCGACCTTCTCGCCGACCGTGAGGGGCAGCGCGTCGACCACGCACGATCGCTTCGGGCAGCTTGTAGGCGGCGAGCTCCGGCCCGGCGAACTCGCGCAGGTCGACTGCAGCGACGGCGGCTCGTTCGCGGTCGCGCGCGCACGACCGCGGCGACGCCGATTTCGCCCATCACGTCGTCGGGCCGGGGCACGATCGCGACGGCCGCAACGTCGGGATGGGTCGACAGCACGCTCTCGATCTCGACGGGATACACGTTGTAACCGCCGCGCACGTACATCTCCTTGCTGCGGCCGACGAGCCGAAGCCGGCCGCGATCGTCGATCCAACCGAGATCGCCGGTGCGGACGAAACCGTCGTCGGTGAACGCGGCGCGCGTCTGCTCGTCGTCGTGCCAGTAGCCGGACATGACGGCGGGGGAGCGCAGGCACACTTCGCCGATGTCGCGCCCGACACGGTTCGCCGTCGCCGTCGCGGAGCGACGAGCTCGACGCTCGCGTGCGGACGCCCGACGCTGACGATCGCGTCCTCGTCGGGATCGTCGAACGCGGTGCCGAGACCGATGCCGGCTTCGGTGCACGAGTATCGGGTCGCGAGCTTGGCACCGAAACGCGGCGCGCGCTTCTTCGGCAAGCCCCGGTGTGATCGGACCACCACCCGCGATGATGTACTGCACCGACGACAGGTCGAAGTTGTCGAACTCGGGATCGCGCAACATCAGCGCGAGTTGCGTCGGCACGCCCGCGACCGTCGTCATGTGTTCGCGCGCGAGCAGTTCGAGCGCGGGCCGCGCGTGCCAGCGTTCCATGATGAACGTCATGCCGCCGCGGCGCAGGCTGCCGGGGAGCTTCGTCATGAAGCCGAGGTGCGCGAACGACGTGCCGCTGAACGAACGACCGCCACCGTCCCACGTGTCGCCGACGTCGGTCTGCGTGATGAACGCGAGTTGGCGTTCGCAGTAGAGCGCACCCTTGGGCAAACCGGTGGTGCCCGACGTGAAGATGATCGCGACCGGACGATCGGGATCGGGATCGAGCGTCGGCGGTGCCTCGCCGCGCGACGCGGAGATCGTGCAGTGCCTTGTCGCCGGTGTCGGCGGCCGGGAACTCGTCGCCGTCGATCACGACGCGGGGTTCGGCGACGTCGAGGACCGGGTCGCGTTCGCGTTCCGACAACCGGTCGTTCACGCCGGCCGTGATCGCACCGAGCTTGGCCGCCGCCGCGTACACGAGGAGGTATTCGGGGCCCGGCGGCAGGACGAGTGCGACGACGTCGCCGTGCGCGTGACGCCCCGGCGCCGCGAGCCCGACCGCGACCTCGTCGGAGATGCGGTCGATGTCGGCGTAGGAGAGCGCCCAGCCGCGTCGGCGTGACGTAGGCGGTACGATCCGCGAAGCGGCGGGCCGCTTCCGCGATCGTCCAGGGCAGCCCGGGGAGACATGGCCGAAGCGTACAAGTCGCCCGACGAGCGACCGGCCGACGCGACGTCGCCGCTGCCCGGCACGCCCGCGCCGGCGCGCGAGCTGCGCGCCCAGGGCCGCAAGACGATGCGCAAGCTGCTCGACGCGGGCATGCGCGTGTTCGCCGAGCGCGGCTTCCACGCGGCGCGGGTCGACGACATCGTCCGCGCCGCGCGCACGTCGCACGGCACGTTCTACCTGTACTTCGCGAACAAGGAAGAGCTGCTGCGCGCGCTCGCGATCCAGTGCGCGGAGGAGATGGGCGCGCTCGCGGGCGGGCTCGGCGAGGTGACGCGCCGACGACGCCGGCGCGCGCCGAGCTGCGCCGCTTCCTCGAGACGTTCTTCTCGACGTACCGCCGTTTCGGGCCGGTGATTGCGGGCGTGGATGGAAGGCAACGTCGAAGACCGCGAGACGAGCCGCGCTCGGGGTCGTCGCGTTCACCGACATCGCGACCGCGCTCGGGCCGGCGGATGGCGGAAGCGGGCGCCCCAGGCGACCGCACGACGGTCGCCGCGCTGATGGCGATGCTCGAACGGTTCGCGTACTTCCTCGTGTCGCGCCAGCTCGAGTTCGACACCGACTGCGTTCCTCGACACCGTCACGCTGGTCGTGCACCGCGGCTTCTTCGGCGCCCCGCTCGTTCGCCTAACCCGTCGGCGCAGACGCAGACGTCGGCGCGGCGGCGAGCGGGTCGCGGCCTCGCGACCGACAGGTAGATCGCCTTCGTCGCGCCGAGCAGCGGGATCGCGAACAGGCCGCCGACGAGCCCGCCGGCGGCGACGCCGACGAGCGCGGCGACCATCGTCGCGGGCGGCGACAGCCGCACCGCCCGGCCGATGATCAGCGGTTGCAGCACGTGGTTCTCGAGTTGTTGGTACACGAGGAAGATCACGAGCGCGATCGACGCCGACCACCGCGCCTTGCGTGAGCCGCGAGCAGCACGAACACCGCGCCGCCGAGGAACCCGCCGATCTGCGGGATCGGGTTCGTGATCGCGACCCACACCGCGATCAACGGCGCGAGCGGGCACGTCGAGCGACGAGCGCGCCCGTGAGCATCACGACACCCGCGAGCGCGGCGACGAGCAACGTGCCCGCGATGTAACGCCCGATGACCTTGTAGACGAGGCGTCCGATCCGGTCGGCGTCGGCTCGCGCCGCTCCGGAACGAGTCGGCGGATCCCGCTGACGAGGAGCTCACCGTCGAGCACGATCGTGATCGCGAGCAGGATCGTGAACAGCGCGGCCGCGACACCGTCGGCGATCGCGCCCGCTGCGTTCTCGATCGGCTTGCGAGTTCGCGCTGAGGTTGTTCGGCACGTCGTTCAGCCACTGCTGCACCTTCTCCGACGCCTTGGCCTCCCGCAGCCGCGGACCGACGATCGGGCAGCGTGCCGAGGTCCTTCACCGTCTGCGGGATCTGCTTGTTGAAGTCGCGGACCTCGTGGATCGTCGGTACGGTGATCAGCGCGATGGCGAGCGCGGCGACGATGCACAGCAGTCACGAGCACGACACCGGCCGCGGTGCGACGATGCCACCCCGTCCGTCGCTTCAGCGCTTCGACCAACGGATTGAGCGCGAGCGCGAACAGCGTCGCGATCGCGAGCGCCGAGAGCGTGCGCGGGATCGAGCGGATGAACCACACCGCGATCGCGAAGCATCGCGACCGCGATCGCGAGCGGGATCGCTGAACGGGGATCGAGATCGATGCCGCCGGCGGAGGGTCGGTCGTCGCGGTCGAGGGTCCGAGGGAGGCGACGCCACGTCGGTATCGTACGAGCCGATGGCCGACATGGCGCGCACGCTCCGGGTGCGGCTGTCGGTTCGCGTCCGCGCTCGCGCTCGTGTTCGCGCTCGGGCTCACGTTCTTGCTCCTCGAGATCGCGCACGACGCCGAGCGCGTCATCGCGTGGGCGCTGTCCGCCATGGCGATCGCCGCGCTCGCTCTATCCCGCGGTCGACGTGGCTCGCGCACTTCCGCTTCATTCCCCGCGCGCTCGCGGTGATCCTCACCGCGGTCGTCCTGCTCGGCGCGATCGGTTTCTCGGCTACAAGATCGTGAACGACGTTCCGAGCGCGATGAGCAGCCTGCAGCAGGCCGCACCGCAACGAGCCGCCGAGCTCGAGAAGAACTCCGACTTCTTCCGGGAGATCAAGCTGAAGGAGCGCGTGCACGAACCTCGTCAACGCGATCCCGAAGCGGCTCGCGGGCGGTGAGGCGCCGGAGGCGATCGAAGTCGGCCGCGACGCAGGGCGTCGCGTTCCTCGCCGGGTTCATCCTCACGATCTTCTTCGTCCTCTACGGGCACCGCCTGATCGACGGCGGTCTCGGCCTGATCGACGACGACGCGGCGCGCCGACGGACCGAGTTCGTGCTCCGCGACGGATCACGCCGCGCGCTCTTCTTCGCGCGCGTGAAGCTCTGGGAGGCGGTGCGTCGAGGGGTTACTCGCGTTCGCGATCGCACGGCCGCGGGCGTGCCCGGACGCGGCCGCGCTCGCGGTGTGGGTCGCACTCTGGAGCTTCCTGCCCGTCGCGGGCGTGCTGATCGGCGCGTTGCCGATCGTGGTGTTCGCGGGCGCGCACACGACCGAACGGGCCGTGGTCGTGGCGGCTCGCGTTCGTCGTCATCATGATCTGCGACTGGTTGGTCAACCGCTGGCTCGAACGGCGCAGCGGTGTACGTCGGCTCGTTCGTCGATCGTGCTCGCCGCGTTCGGCGGGCTCGAGCTCTACGGCTTGAAGGGCGCTTGTTGTTCGTGCTGGGCGCGGTGCTGCTCGTCTCGATCATCGAGCGAGATCGGGCCCGAAGAGGTTGCCGAACGCTTGACGCACCGCGCCGGCGGTCGAGTTCAGGCGCCGAGGATGACGGTGCTGGCCGACGAGAACCAGCCGCCGGTGCCGTTCACGCACGCGAGCTGCGCGTTCTCGACCTGGCGGCCGTGCGCTTCGCCGCGGAGCTGACGCGTCGCCTCGACGAGCAGGAACATGCCGCGCATGCCCGGGTGGCAGTGCGAGAGGCCGCCGCCGTCGGTGTTCGTGGGGAGCGCGCCGCCGAGGCGAAGCTTGCCGTCCTCGACGAACGGGCCGCCTTCGCCGGGCTTGCAGAAGCCGAGCGCCTCGAGGCTCGACGCAGCACCATGTGCGTGAACGCGTCGTAGATCTGGCAGATGTCGATGTCGTCGGGCGTCACGCCGGCGCGCTCGAACGCGAGCCTGCCGCTCGCGTACGGCGGGCGAGCGGTGAAGTCGTCCCACTCGCTCATCGTCGTGTGGCTCGACGCCTCGCCCGTGCCGAGCACCCACACCGGTTTCTTGGCGCAGATCGCGGGCGCGTTCCTCGGTGGTGAGCACGACCGCGCCGCCGCCGTCGCTGCGGATGCAGCAGTGCAGCTTCGTCAACGGGTCGGCCATCATCCGGCTGCTGTTGACCTCGTCGATGGTGATCGGGTCGCGGTAGAAGGCCTCGGGATTGAAGCCGGCGTTGTAGCGCGTGCTCACCGCGATCTCGGCGAGCTGTTCGACGTCGTGCCGAACTCGATACATGTGCCGGCGGGTCGCCATCGCGTACTTCGAGATCAGCGAGTGCCCGAACGGCACGTCGAACTGGATCGGGCCGCGGCCGCCGAAGCCGAGGTTCGCGGTGCGGCGGCGGCGCCTTGAGATCGGCGCGCGTCGTCGACCCGTACGACGAGCACGACGACCTCGACGTGACCGGCGAGGATCGCGGCGGTCGCGTGCTCGACCATGAACTCCCACGTGCGAGCCGCCGACACCGGTGCCGTCGATCCACGTGGGACGCAGGCCGAGGTACTCGGCGATCTCGATCGGGGCGAGCATGCCCATGCCGCTCGAACCGAAGCCGTCGATGTCGTCCTTGGTCAGCCCGGCGTCGGCGATGGCGCGCGTCGCGGCCTGGTAGTGCAGCTCGAACGGGGTCTTGGTGTCGACGCGGCCGATGTCGGACAGCGCGGCGCCGACGATTGCGACTCTCTTCGTACCCGCCATCAGCGCAGTTTCCACTCCACGCGCTTGCCCGACGCGAACAGCTTCTGGCCTTCGGCGATCGAGTCCTGGTTCGTGCCCATCGCGACGTACGCGTAGCCCGAGCCGCACGGCTTCGCGTTGCGGCATCGCGCGCGTCGACCAGATCGCGCGCACCGTGCCTTCGATCGCGAGCTTCGGCTGCGACGCGATGATCGCCGCGAGCTCGCGGGCGCGGGCCAGCGAGCTCGGCGCCGGGCACCACCTCGCTGACCATGCCGATCTGATACGCACGCTGCGCCGACATGCGCTCGTAGTTGCCGAGCAGCGAGAGCCGCATGATCTCGGTGAACGGCGTGATGCCCGCCATGTGGATCGGCTCGAACGCGGCGGTCATGCCGTACGTGACGTGCGGGTCGAAGAAGGTCGCGTGCTCGGCGGCGACGATGAACTCGACCTCGCCGAGCATGTAGAACGCACCGCCGCACGCCATCCCGTTGACCGCCGCGATCACCGGCTTCCAGAGGTCGCACGACTTCGGGCCGAGGTTGTCGCCCGGGTCGTTGAACATGAACGGCGTCGAGCCGCTGCCGACGACGCTCGGGTCGGTGGTCTCGTCGGCCTCGCCGCCCATCTGCTCCATGCGGTCGATGCCGGTGCAGAACGCCTTCTCGCCCGCGCCGGTGAGCACGATGCAGCGCACATCGTCGTGCCGCCGCAGCGCGCGCCACAGCGTGTGCAGCTCGCGTTGCATCAACGAGTTGAACGCGTTGTGCACGTCGGGCCGGTTGAGCGTGACGACGGCAACTCCGTCGTCACCCTCGTCGTATGTGATCGTTTCGAACTCGGGAATCGCTCCCACGGCTCAGGCGCGCCGCTGGGCGTCGATTCCCGGGTTCTCGCTCTGGAACACGTAGCGGTTGACGATGCGACCGATGTCGGCCGGGTCCCACTGCTTGGGGTTGCCCTCTTTGTCCTTGGCGAGGAACTGCTCGCCGATCTCCCACGGGCGGTAGTGCGCGAGGTTGTTGCCGACGAGACGGAACACCTGCCCGGTGACGTGCATCGCTTCGTCGGACGCGAGCCACACGACCGCGGGCGCCGAGTTGCCCGGGTTCATGTTCTCGAACTCGGTGTAGTCCTCGGGGTTCTTCACCTCGATCTTCATCGCCTGCGCGACCATGCGGGTGGCGCCGCCGGGGCCGATGCAGTTGGCGCGCACGCCGTAGCGGCTCAGCTCGAGGCTGCGCGATGATCGTCATCGCCGCGACGCCGGCCTTGGCCGCGCCGTAGTTGATCTGGCTGGCCTGGCCCTGCAGGCCCGCGCTCGACACGGTGTTGATGATCGCGGCGCGGGGCTGGCGGCCTTCCTTCGACTCGTTGCGCCAGTACGCCGACGCGTGGTGCATCGTGTTGAACGCGCCGTAGAGGTGCACCTTGACGACCGCGTCGAAGTCTTCCGGCGACATCGAGAACATCATCTTGTCGCGCAGGATGCCGGCGTTGTTGACGAGGATGTCGAGCCGGCCGAACGCGTCGATCGCGGTGCCGATGATGTTCTTGCGCGCCGTCGAAGTCGGCGACGCTGTCGTAGTTGGCGACGGCCTCGCCGCCGCGCTTCTTGATGACGTCGACGACCTCGTCGGCGGCCCGCTTGTCGGAGCCTTCACCGCTCACCGATCCACCGAGGTCGTTCACCACGACCTTGGCGCCGTGATCGGCGAGCATGATCGCCTCGCCGCGTCCGACACCGTTGCCCGCACCGGTGACGATGGCCACCTTGCCGTCGAGCATGCCCATTTGCGCGTTCCCCCTGCTGACAAGAAAACTGACGTTGGCGTCACCGTAACGCGGGCGCGAAGCCCGTGCCAAGGCAGAGGAGCAGGCGGACATGGCCGTCGATACGAGCGTGATCGGGCGCCCGACGGGCGCATGGCGCGTCGCGCTCGACCGTTCCGTGCTCGCCAACTTCGCGGCAGGCGGTCGGCGATACGAGCGACGCGTACCGCGCGCACCGAGGCGCCGGCCCCGCCGACGTTCACGTTCGCGGCGCCCTACTGGTCGACGCTCATCGCACCGACGACCAGCCGCCCGACCCGACGAAGCGGGCAGCGGGAACCCGATGCACACGATCATGGGCGAGCTGTTCGGCAAGGGCGCGCTCGTGCTGCACGGCGAGCAGGAGTTCGAGTACCACCGCACGCCGATGGCCGGCGACGTGCTCGACGGCGTGCAGACGATCACCGACATCTACGAGAAGGAAACGGACAACGCGCGACATGACCTTCGTCGTCATGGAGACGCAGTGGACCGACGCGCGCGACGGCTCACCCGTCGTGACCGAGCGCTTCAACCTGATTGCCCGCTTTAGAAATAGGGGGTGACCGTGGGACGCTTGCAGGACAAGGTCGCGATCATCACTGGAGCCGGGCCAGGGCATCGGGCTCGCGTACGCCGACCGGTTTCTCGCCGAGGGCGCCAAGGTCGTGGTCGCCGAGATCAACGAGGAACGCGCCGACGGCGGCGATGAAGACGCTCGCGGGCAAAGGCGACGCGACGTTCGTGCAGACCGACATCTCGAACGAGGTGTCGGCGCAGGCGTGCGTCGACACGACCGTCGAGAAATTCGGCACCGTCGACATCCTGCGTCAACAACGCCGCGCTCTACTACGACATCGACAACTTCGATCCGAGCTTCGAGTACCTGAAGAAGGTGTTCGTCGGTGAACCAGTTCGGCGCGTGGCTGATGGCGAAGGCGGCGGCGCCGGTCATGGCGAAGCAGCGCGTACGGCCGCATCATCAACCAGTCGTCGGGCGCCGCCTACGCCTATTCGTTCCCGGCGTTCGGCGACGAGTTCACCGGTCTCGGCAACTTCAGCTACTCGATCACGAAGTGGGGCATCGTCGGGCTCACGAAGTTCATGGCCGCGCAGCTCGGCCAGTGGAACATCACCGTCAACTGCATCGCACCCGGCGTGACGATGACCGAAGCGACGAAGAAGATCGTGCCCGACTTCTTCATCGACGACATGACCGCGCAGACCGCGATGAAGTCGACGCTCGAACCCGAAGACCTCGCGGGTGCGTGCGTGTTCTTCGCGAGCGACGACGCCAAGTTCGTCACCGGCCAGACGCTGGTGATCGACGGCGGCCTCGCAATGCCTGCGTAACCGGACTGGTTCTTGCGGCGAATTGCGACCGCTACGGGCGTGAATTGGCGCAAGAACGAAGGTTGGCTACGGCGTCGCCAGGATCTCGCCGTGGAGGACGGCGAACCAGCCGTCGGGATCGTCGGCCCAATGGCGCCAACCGTCTGCGATCGACTCGAGTTCGGCACGCGACGCGAACTGTTCTTCGACCGCTTGATGCGCGATCGCCGAGTCGGTCATGCGATCGGCCCAGAGGCCGCCCCACCACGCCCGGTCTTCGGGCGTTGCGAAGCACCAGACCGACGCGCTCGGCGTGACGTCGGTGAATCCCGCCGCGTGCGCCCACGCGAGCAGGAACCGCCCCGCGTCGGGCTCGCCGCTGTTGTGGCGGGCGATGCGTTCGTAGAGCGCGAGCCAGTCGTCGAGCGCGGCGTTGTCGGGATACCAGCGGAACGCGCCGTAATCGCCGTCACGCGCCGCGACCACGCCGCCCGGTTTGCACACCCGTTTCATCTCCTGCAGCGCGGCGATCGGTTGCGCGAGATGTTGGAGCACTTGATGCGCGTGCACGATGTCGAACGAGGCGTCGGGAAAGTCGAGCGCGTACACGTCGCCGACCGCAAACTCGACCGACGGATAGTTGCCGGCGTCCTGCGCAATGATTTCTTCCGACGCGTCGATGCCGACGACGCGCCCGGGATCGACCCGGGCCGCGATATCGGCGGTGATGTTGCCGGGCCCACAGCCGACGTCGAGCACGCTGACGTTGGGTACGCAGCCGCGGCGCGAGATACGCGGCCGAGTTCTCGACCGTACGCCACGTGTGCGACCGCAACACGCTTTCGTGGTGGCCGTGCGTGTAGGTCATTGAATCGTCCCAACCGGTGACGGCCACTCGAACGCGAGCACCTGCCCGGCGCCGAGCGCGCGCCATTGCTGCAGCGCTTGGTCGAGTGCGCGCGTGACATCGGTTGTTTGGCCGCCGCGCCACCGGAACATGTGCTCGGCTGCAAGATGCTCCGACGCCATGAGTTCGGCGCGATGTTCCGCAATCACCGCGCGACCGGGGCGCGTGCGCTTACGGCCCATGCTCTTGAACCGGGCACCGTGGGCGACGCAACCCCAAAAGCCGTTGGGGCAGCGCGTTGCCGCCTCGATCACGTACTGCGCGAGGTCGTGCGGAATGTCCTTCCCGGCGGCCATCACCGAGCCCGGCACACGCTGGAGCCCTTTCTTTCCCGCCCGCTCCCTCGCGCGAGCGGCCTCCGGCATACGGCGCTCGGTCCGCTTCCCACCCTTGCCGAGCGTCGCCTCCCACGTGCACGTGCGAGCCCCGTTTCCCTTGTGAAAAGCCACGCGCATGAAATGCAGGGTACGCCGCCGCGCTAGGGGAGTGCCGCGATTTGGGTGACGCCGTTCAAGCCGATGATGCGATGGACGTCACGATCGGCGGGATGCAACACGCCGACCGCGCCCTCGAGCGAAATCAACAACGTGCCATCGTTGGTCCAGGCGTACGGCAAGGGAGCCTTCGTGATCGGCAGTGTGAAGCCGGCGACGGCGTCACCGCTCGTCGTGTCGTACACGGCGTTGCCAAAAGCCACACGCTGCCCATCCGGCGAGAGTGACGCACTGCCGACGAAGTTGGGTGCAGGAAACGTGCGCGTCGTCCCGTCCGCGTAGACGAGTTCGTCGCACCACGACGGGCACGCTCCTTCGAAGAGCGCCGCGTTCGCGTTCGTTGTCAGCAACTTGGTTGCGTGCGGCGCGATCGGCGTGGTCGTGTCGCTGCCGCGCGACCGAAAGCGCGAAACCATGATTCGCCGCCACGATGAACCCGTGGCCCAACGCCGCGAGCACGTCGATGCCGGGCGAGATCCGCACGCCGGCCACCGAGTCGTACTGCGACAGTTCGCGGTCCGATCCGATGAACCACCAGTTCCCGTCGTGCGACGACACTGCCGACCGGTCGATCGGAAGCGACAACGTTCCGAGGCCGGTCGTGTCGACGATGAAGTTGTCGTGCTTCGTCTTGACGAGCAACTCGCGACCGCTCTGGTCTTCAATCGTGACGGGCTCGGCATCGGCGCCCAGATCAGCCACCGTGCTCCAACCGGAGTTCGCGTCGAACAGGTACAGCGCGCCGTGCACAACCGCGGCGAAGCGGCCCGTCCCGACGCCCGCAAAGCTGCTGACGAAATTCGTCGGCAAGGTGGCGACGGGCGGTTTCGGCGCCGCGTGCTTGCGAGTGGCAAACGCGATGCCGCCCCACCCGATGGCGACGGCGGCGACGATCGCGATCCACGTCAATGACGGGCGAGCGCGCGCCGCGCGCGGCGACGCGGGCTCCGGTGCGAGCACGATCGGCTCAAGGTCGACCGGCTCGATCTCTTCGGCGTCGGCAGGGCGCCTCCGCATGGGCGTAGCGTACGCGCGCATGACGATCGATGGCTGGGCGGCTACCGAGTTCGAGCCCGTGCTCGATGCATTCGCACGCAACTTCGACGAACGCGGTGAGGTTGGTGCCGCGGTCTGCGTCTATCTCGACGGACAACCCGTGGTCGATGCGTGGGGTGGCGTCGCCGATGCCCGCACGAACACGCCGTGGCAACCCGATTCGATCGTGCTCGTGTACTCGTCGACCAAGGGCGTCACCGCGATCTGCATGAACGCGATGATTGAACGCGGCTGGATCGATCCCGAAGCGCCGGTTGCGCAGTACTGGCCGGAGTTCGCGGCCAACGGCAAGGACGCGATCACCGTTGGCCAGACGCTGAGTCATCAAGCCGGATTGCCGTATGTCGAAGGTGACTTCTCGCTCGACGAAGCGCTCACGTGGGACACGATGACGAGCGCGCTTGCGCGCCAGAAGCCGATCTGGCCGCCGGGTACGAAGCACGGCTACCACATGCGCACGTACGGCTGGCTCGCGGGCGAGATCACGCGTCGCGCCGATCCCCAGCATCGAACGCTCGGCACGTTCTTCCGCGAAGAGATTGCCTCGCCGCTCGGACTCGACTTCTGGATCGGCCTGCCCGAAGACCTCGAGCCGCGTGTTGCACGGCTCGTCCCGCCGAAGACCGATCTCGCGGAAGCGCTGAAGGCGTTTGGCGACGATCTGCTACTCGCGCGTGTGTTCTCGAATCCGGGCGGGAACTTCCGCTACGACGACATGTGGAACACGCGTGCGTTGCACGCCGCGGAAATGCCGTCGTCGAACGGGATCGGTGACGCCCGTTCCCTCGCCCGTCTCTACGCGTCGTGCGTCGGCGATGTTGACGGTGTGCGCACCCTGCAGGCGCAAACGCTTGCCAATGCCGCGGTCGAGCGCGCGTGCGGAAAAGACGAAGTGCTCATGATCGACTCGTGCTTCGGCATCGGCTTCATGCTCGGGCGTTCGTTCGGAGCGGCGAACCCGGCCGACGCGATCGGGCACGCCGGTGCGGGCGGTTCGCTTGCGTTCGCCGATCCCGAACACCGGCTCGCGTTCGCGTACGTGATGAACGACCTGCGCTTCGACCCGGAAGGCGATCCCCGCAGCGAATCGCTCGTGCGCGCGGCCTACGAAGGGCTGAAGGCCACGAGCGCGGCGAGCTGATCCAAGCCCTCTGACGTCGACGTCGTGATTGCAGTGCCGGTGAACGTGTCGAGCGAACTGATGCGCGGGACCGGATACAACGTGCCGAGCACGATGATCTTGCGGCCGTCGGACGTCCAGGTGAACGGCAACGGCTGGTATCCGGTTGGGCCGGGCACGGTGGTGAACGGCGAGAACGTTCCGAGCGAGCGCGTGTCGAAGGCCCACAGCGGTGCACCGTTCGTCGTGTCGAAGATCGAAACGGTGCCGCCCGTGCTGTCGTAGAACGCGACGTGTTTGCCGTCGGGCGCGACCGAAGCGTCGGTGCCGCTCGTGATGGCGGGCTGATCGATCTCGGTGTCGTGACCGTGTGTCACGTCGACGGCGTGGACGATCGCGGTGCCGTTGGCTGCCGGTCGCCAGACCACGACATCGCCACCAACGCCGAGAATCTCCGCGTTGGCGTCGATCACCAACTTGGGCTTGGCCGCCGGCGCCGATGGATTCCAAACGACGACACGGCCCGTCGTTGGGTTCTGGAGCACCAGGCCCGCGGGCGTATCGGCGATTGCCGTGGTGCCGGCCGGCAAACGGGTTGGCGCGTGGTCGTCGCCGAGCACCGAGACACTGTCGTTCTGCGCGACCCACCAGCCGCCCGCTTGGCGCGCGAAGACGTTGCCGGGCGGCAGCGGCTGCGGCTCGCGACCGGGTTCGACGAGATACCAGTGGCGCATCGTCACCGCGATCAAGGAGGGGCCATTGGCCGCCGCGATCGAAACGTCCGCGGGCAGCGCGCTCGTCGCATCGGCAATGCCGTTGGCGTCGACGAATTGCAGCCGCCCGTTGTTCACGATCGCGAACCGGCCCTCGGTCACCCCGAGCGTGCGGGCGACCAAGGCCGGTGGCACTGATGGCGCGGGCGGTGCGGTGTTGTGATGCACGTGGTGTTCGCTGCTGACGACTGCGAACGCGGTCCCCGCGATGACCAACACCGCGAGCGCGACGATGGCCATGACGAACGGCGCGCGTCGGCGCGGCGGGGGAGACGAGAGGGGAGCGAGCGCGATGGCCTCGAGCTCGTCGTCCATTACGTCCGCAGTTCGTTGAACGGAAGTTCGCGGTCGACGCGTGGTTCCTCGGGGAGCCCGAGCACGCGTTCGCCGACGATGTTGCGCTGAATCTCGTCAGTGCCGCCGCGGATCGAGAGCGACGGCGCGGTGAGAAACAACGTCTGGAAGTCGCCGTGCGGATCGAGGGTGCCCTCCGCACCGAGCAGTTCGAGCGCGAGCGCGGTGTAGTCGCGGAACAACTTGGAGCCGCGCAGCTTCAGGCCCGAGCCTTCGGGGCCCGGACGACCGGCGCGCGCGGTATCGCGCGCCCGCCGGGCCGTGTAACCCATCACGCGTGTCTCGATCGCGAGGCGGGCGAGCGCGTCGCGCACGACGGGTTCGTGGTTGCGGCCGACGCGGCGCGCGAGGTCGACGAGGCGCGCGACGTCGAGCAAGCCGCTCGAGCCGCCCGCGGCCGACGCACCGCGTTCGTACGAAAGACAGGTGAGCGCGACGCGCCAGCCTTCGCCCGGTGCGCCGATGCGGTCGGCGTCGGGGACGCGCGCGTCGTCGAGGAAGACCTCGCTGAAATGCGCATCGCCGTTCATTTGGCGGAGCGGGCGCACGTCGAGACCAGCCGTGCGCATGTCGATGCCGAAGGCGCTGATGCCTTGATGCTTGCGCACGCCCGGGTCGTGGCGCGCGAGGAGCAATCCCCACTGCGAATACGCGCCTCGACTCGTCCAGACCTTTTGCCCGCGCATGTGCCACTCGTCGCCGCGGGCTTCCGCACGCGTCGCGAGCCCGGCGAGGTCGGAGCCCACGCCCGGCTCGGAGAAGAGTTGGCACCAGATCTCTTCACCGGTCGCAATCTTCGGCAACCAGCGCGCGCATTGTTCGGGCGTGCCGTGGGCGAGCAAGGTCGGGCCGACGAGTTCGAGTCCGACGAGATACGGATAGAGGTCGGGAACGGCGAACGCTGCGAGTTCACCGCGCACGATGGCGACTTCGGCCGGTGACGCGCCGAGGCCGCCGTATTCGCGTGGCCACATCGGCGCCGCCAGGCCGCTGCCCGCGAGCGCTTCGAGATAGCGGCGGCCGGCTTCGAGGTCGTCGTTGCCGGCGCCGAGCACGCTCGTCGGCGCGTCGGGTTGCCGCGGGGCGAGCCGGTGGCGCAACTCGGCGCGCACGTGGTCGCGGAACTCGTCAGTCACTCGCCCGATCTCGCTGTTCGTCGCGCAATGGCCCTTTCTGCACTTTGCCGCTGGCAGTGCGCGGCAGTTCGGTGCGCACTTCGAGCCGTTCCGGCAGTTTGAACTTTGCGAGGCCGCGTTCGTCGAGGAACGCGCGCAGCGCCGCGAGCTCGACCGGCTGTCCGTCGCGCGGGATCACGTACGCGCAGATCTTCTCGCCCATCACGCGGTCGGGCATCGCAACGCACGCCGCTTCACTGATGTCGGGATGCGTGACGAGCACCGACTCGACTTCCAACGCCGACACGTTCTCGCCGCCCCGAATGATCACGTCTTTCAAGCGGTCGACGATCGTGAGGTACGTGCCGTCGTATGTCGCGAGGTCGCCGGTGCGGAACCAACCGTCGTCGACGAAGGCGTCGGCGTCGAGCGCGGGATCGAGGTAACCGCGGAACATCTCGGGCCCGCGCGCGAGCAGTTCGCCCGGCGTTCCGGGCGCAACGTCGACGAGCGTTTCGGGATCGACGATGCGAAGTTCGGCGTCGCCGATGAGCCGGCCGTCAGTCGTCGCGTCGCGCTCGGGCGGATCGCCGAGCTTGCCCGTCGTCAGGGTCGGATACTCGGTGCTCCCGTACGTGCGCTTGCACCAGCAGTCGAACGCGGCCGCGCCCTCGCGCACCATCGCCGGCGCAACCCCGGCGCCGCCGAGCGAGAACAATCGGACCGACGCGCGGTCGGTCGTCGCGAAGTCCGGGTGGTCGATCATCGTCCGCATGAATACGGGCGTGCTGATCATCACGTTCACGTGCTCGCGTTCGAGCAGCTCCAAGGCGGTCCCGGGCTCCCAGATGTCCATCAAGACCGCGGTGATTGCGTTCGTCGCCGGCAGCAAAATGCCATACGTCAGCCCGGCGACGTGCGTCACCGGCATTGGCAGGAGTAACGATTCGCCGGCGCGCATGTCGTGCGCGGCGGCGATCGTGTCGGCCTCGACGCGTAACGACTGATGCGTGTGCACGACGCCCTTCGGATCGGAGGTCGTGCCCGACGTCCACAGGATCACTGCAACGTCGTCGACGTTGACGAGGGCGTCGTCGGCCGGTTCGCCGTGCGGCAAATCGCCCTCGCGCACGACGAGCGTGTCGCCCGCATAACCCGCTTCGCGCAGCACGTTGCGGTAATCGGTGCCGCGGAACGCGTCGGGGATCGCGACGAGCCGGGCGTTGGTCTGGCGCAAGATGAAGCCGACTTCGCGCGCGCGCAACGTCGGTGTGATCGGGCTCGCGATCGCGCCGCACCGCCACACGGCCCAGCAGAACACGACGGCTTCCCACCAGTTCGGCAGCTGCCACGCGACGATGTCGCCCGGTTGCACGCCGCGGATCCGCAACGCGCCTGCGAGCCGGGCGGACTGAACACGGAGATCGTCGACGCTCAGCCTGGTCGTGCCGTCGACGATCGCAAGATGGTCGCCGGGCGCGCTCGCCAACCGGTCGAGCAACGTTTCGTCGGTCCACACGCCCGCAGCGCGCCAGCGCGCACGCACGTCCATACCGCTATTCCGCGCCGTACACCGGCGCGGGAGGCGGAGCTTTTGCAAGCAGGGTGCGGACAACGGAGCCGACTTCCGACGGCGCCCAGCGCGCACCCTTGTCGGCGTGCGGTCCGTGTTGCCAGCCGTCGGCGACCGAAAGCATCCCGCCTTCGACCTCGAAGACGCGGCCGCTGACATCGCGCGCATCGGCGCTGCCGAGCCAAACGACGAGCGGCGAGATGTTCGCAGGATCGTTGGCGTCGAATCCGGAATCGGGCACCTTCATGCGGTCGCCGAACACTTCTTCGGTCATACGCGTACGGGCCGCGGGCGCGATCGCGTTGGCGGTGACGCCATACCGCCCGAGTTCGGCCGCTTCGACCAACGTCAGTGCTGCGATGCCGGCCTTGGCGGCCGAGTACGCGCCCTGGCCGACGCTGCCCATCAAGCCCGCGCCCGACGACGTGTTGATGACGCGCGCGTCGGGTTGGTTGCCGGCCTTCGATTGGGCTCGCCAGTAGTCGCTCGCATGACGCGTCGTCGCGAAGTGACCCTTCAAGTGGACGCGGATCACGGCGTCCCACTCTTCTTCGCTCGTCGTGAACAACATGCGGTCGCGCACGAAGCCTGCGTTGTTGACGAGCACGTCGAGACGGCCGAACGTGTCGACCGCGGTTTGAATGAGCGCGGCGGCGCCGTTCCAGTCGGCGATGTCGTCGGTGTTTGCGACGGCCTGGCCGCCCGACGAGATGATCTCGTCGACGACCGCTTGCGCGGGACCAGCGTCGGTGCCGGCGCCCTCGCGCGACACGCCGAGGTCGTTGACCACGACGCTCGCGCCTTCGGCCGCGAACGCCAGTGCATGGGCGCGGCCGATGCCGCGTCCCGCTCCGGTGACGACGACGATTCTTCCTTCGCAGATACCGCTCACGCGGGTGAAAGTATCAACGGGCGCACGGGTCCCGCCTAACGTGGGAGACGTGCCGATGCCGTCGGGGCTGAACCACATCGCGATGAGCGTTCCGAGGGGAACGCTCTCCGACGAGTACCGCGCCGAGGTCGTCCGCTTCTACGGCGAGTTGTTGGGCTGGGACGAGATCGACTCGTTGCGGCTGCCCGACCGCATGACGCTCTCGGTCGGCAGGCACACGTACATCAACCTGCGTGAACGCGACGACGTGATGCAGACGACGGGCTATGAACACTTCGGCATCGTCGTCGATTCGAGCGCGGCGGCCGAAGACGCATGGGAACAGCTCGGCGCGCACCCGCGCGATGTCGAGCTCACGGAGTTGGCGAGCGGCGCCGACGGCTACCGGTCGTTCCGCTTCCGCTACTTGTTGCCGCTCACTGTCGAGATCCAATACTTCCCGTAGCGGTAGCGTGCGTCCGTGACCCGGTTGCTCGCGGCCTTGTTGTTGGTTGCGTGGCTCGCGCTCGAAGGCCTGCTGCGGAGCGGCAACGAAGCGCGGAGCTGGGAGGGTGGCGACGCCGATCGCTCGAGCACGCGCCTCATCATCGCGGTCTATGTTGTTGCATTCGCGGCGCCGTTCCTCATCGGTACGAATGGCTTTGGCGCAACGCCCGTCGACTCGCTGTTGGCATGGATCGGCATCGCGATCGGTGCCGTCGGGCTTGCGATCCGCAGCTGGTCGATGCGCGTGCTCGGCCGCGACTACACGCGTTCACTGCGGACGCGCGATGAGCAATCGGTCGTCGATCGCGGGCCGTACCGCGTGGTCCGCCATCCCGGCTATCTGGGATCGGTGCTCGTGTGGGCGGGGAGCCGGCTCGCGGTCAACTGGTTCATCGCGATCCTGACTGTCGTGGTGCTGCTTGCCATGTACGGCTATCGGATTCATGCGGAAGAACGCATGCTCTCGGAACACTTCGGACCGGCGTACAGCGAGTACAAAGCGCATACGTGGCGGCTGGTGCCGTTCGTTTGGTAGGGGACTACGGTCGAGGTATGCGCGTTCGATTCGGCTATTGCCTGGCGGCCGATGCGGACGACCCGGCGGGGCTTGCGCAACGCGCCGAACGACTCGGCTTCGACACTGTGCTCGTGTCGGATCACGTCGGCACGGGGAACGCGCCGATGGTTACGCTCGCGACGATCGCGGCCGCGACCGAACGCATGCGCCTCGGCACCTTCGTGTTGAACAACGACATGCGCAACGTCGTGCAGCTCGCGTGGGAGACGGCGACGCTCGACCGGCTCGCCGGCGGTCGTGTCGAACTCGGGCTCGGTGCCGGACACACGCCGCAGGAGTACGACGCGACGGGCATCGAACGGCGAACGGCAGCTGACCGGAAGCGGCGACTCTGCGAAAGCGTCGAAGTGTTACGACGTCTGTTTACCGGCGAGCCCGTGACATATCACGGCGCGTTCGTCGACGTCGACGGCGCGCAGATCGAGGCGGCGATGCAGGAGCGGCTTCCTTTGCTGGTGGGCGGCAACGGTGCCGCCCTGCTCGAATACGCCGGCGAACATGCCGACATCGTCGGGCTTTCGGGAACGGGGCGCACGCGCCCCGACGGTCACACGCACACCGTGCGCTGGCAGTTGTCGTGGCTGCGCGAGCAGCTCGAGCAAGTTCGGCGTGGTGAAGCGCGGCGCAGCGACGGCCGCGCCGTCGAGCTGAACGTGCTCGTGCAAGTCGTCGCGGTGACCGACGACCCGGCGCCCGTCTACACGACGCTGTGCGAACGCATCGACGGCCTCAACGGTGAAGACGCGCGGGCCACGCCGTACCTTCTCGTCGGAACGGTCGACGACATTGCGGCAAAGATTGCCCGGCTCGCGAACGAGTTCGGGATCACCTATTTCGCGGTGCGCGCGCTCGACGAGTTCGCGCCCGTATTGCGGGCGCTGCGGTGATAGACGACGACAAGGAAGTGCGGAACAAGGCCATCGTGCGACGGTTGTTCGACGAAGTCTGGAACGGCCGCCGGCTTGACGTCGTCGACGAGTTGTACGCACCGAACTACGTCGTCGACTACCGGCCCTACACGCCGCTGCGCGAAGGCCGTGATGTCGTGCGCACCATGGTCGAGGGGGCGTGGGCGACATTTCCCGACTATCACGAGGAACTGCTCTCGCTGATCGCCGAAGGTGATCGCGTCGCCGTGCACATGCGGATCACCGGCACGCAAGACGGTGCGTGGGGTCCGGTGCCGCCGACCGGGAAACGCCTCGAGTTCGAAGAAATGTTGGTGCTCACGTTCGACGATGAAGGTCGCGTCGTGCACCAACGCGGCATCGTCGACAACCTTGCGGGCCTTCGCCAGACTGGCTTGTTCCCGGGCGGATAGACGTGCTACCGAAGAATTTCGACGAGCAATACCCACGCGTCGAACAGCGCTGCGAGATAGGCGGTGGCAACGGCGGGCGGCCACCAGTACATGCCACCGGCGGTTTGGGTGATGAGAAAGATGCCGGCGAGCACCGTGAGGACGGCGCTGCCGAGGGCGAGCACGCGTCGCGCCGCCGAAGACGCGCGCGTCGGTCCCCGGTCACCGCGCGCGACAACATCGGCGTGCATGCCGGCTTGGAGCCGGAGCACGACCGCGCCCGTGATCGCACCGAGCGCGATGAGTTCGATGGCGAGCGCGGCGCGGGACTGGTCGGGGATCAACACCGCGGTCGAGATGATGAGCACGCTCGCCAGCATCACGATCGCTTCGAACGCGCGGTTCACGAGCAGACGCGAGTCGACGAACTGCCGCAGGTTGATGGAGATACCGACGAACACGAGACCGAGCAACGCAGCCGATGCGCCGACCTGCGCGAGCGCGAAGTTGGACCAGTGCGCGGGCGTGTAGCTCGTCATCGCCACCAGCAAACCGCATCAGGCTGGGGCGGCGAGGGATGGTCTTACCGGTCGATCAACCAAAATCCCAGCGGGTGTGGCTGAACGGGCGCTTCCCGAAACCCAATGCCTGCGTCGGCACCAACCGATAGACCAGCGACGGCCCTTGGAACATTCCGTCGTCGGTGACTTCGAAGGCCCAGTCGCTGCCGTACTTCGCGAAGAACGTGTCGGCGACCTGTTGGAGTAGTGGCCGGTCGCGTACGACCTCGGCGTCACCGTGCAAGACGACGTCGAAGCCTTCGTTCCACGTATTGCAGCCGGTGGTGACCGCGCAGTGCGGATTGCTTGCGAGGTTCTTCGACTTCTGCTCGTCGGGGCCGCTGCTGAAATACAACGCGCCATCCATCCACACCGCGACGACCGGCGTCACATGCGGACGGCCGTCGGCGCGAACGCTCGAAACCCAGAACAGACCGGCCTGCTCCAAGTGGTTCACGGCTTCGGGCCAAGGGATCGCGGCGGCGTCTTTGTCGCTGTAGCGGGCGTCGAATGTGGTGCGGGGGTCGTCGTTCGGCATCTCTTGTGTCTACCAATCGATGCTCCGGTCCACACCGCGTTGCGCCTAGTGCGCGAGCGCGCTACCAACGCCCGGCGTAACGTCGCAGCGCGAGTGTCAATGAGTACGCGGCGCCCGCGAGGTGCATCCACCATCCCGTTCGCCAGCGCCGCGTCGCGGGAACAAGCTTGGTCTCGGCCGCAGGCCAAAGGCTTAACAGGTAACGCTCGGCTCGTCGCGAGTGGAACACGTCGGACGCGACCGCGATCACGTCGGCTTCTCTGAGCCATTGCAATGACCGCTCCACATTCTCAAACGTGTTACGCGCGGTCGGCTCGACAATGACAGCCACCTCCGTTGGAGCGAGGTTCGCCATTCGCTGCGCTTCGCCATGATGACCACTGACGACAAGGCAGCCCCCGCCGTGGCGGGTGAGCGTGTCGAGCGCAACCCGCATCCGCCACCGTTCGACCGCGCGCACCCGCCCGCCGTAACCGAGCACGAGCACCATCACGGCTTTCCTTACTAGCACGGGCTCCTGCCCAACGGGTGCCCAAGATGCTCGGCGTGGCGCTCCACGAGCGCGGCATAACTGTCGCTCGGACGCGCGAGTTTCCTCGCGTCAGCCAGTCTCGCCGCGCCGCTTTCTGAGCTGTTCGCTTCCGAACCTCGAGACGCAGATGACCGCACCGCGTTCGGGGTCACGTATCCGCGGGCTTACGGCGCCACGATGGGCTGCTTCGAAGCTGGGCAAGAAAACTACCGCCGGCGGCTGGTCGAGTGCGAGGCTGCGCAACTGCGCGATCGTCTCCGCGAGACTGTTCGCAAACTGCTGCACCGTTCACCATTGGCGAGACCGAAGGATTTCGAAGTGGTCGCGACTTAAATTCAACCCGCTCGTGGGCTCGATGCGATGACTCCGGCTGCGTTCACGCTCCTCACGGCAGGATGACGATCTGCTGAACCTTCGATCGCCGGGTTGCCTGCGCCTCGCCCGCCATCATATTGCGCGGAGCCAGGGAACAATGCGATTATCACACAAGGTCGGGAAACTAAGGAGCGGGCAGGCTTTCGAGAGCGCACAGCGTCATCTTCGTCGCAAACTGCTCGACTGGCGGCGAGGCATTCGACTGGACCCCGACGGCTTGATCAAAGCGATCGACGCGGAACGATTCGAAGAGATCCGCAGGCGCTATGTAACTGAAAAGCCGGGCAGCGCCTGGCTCAAATATCTCGACTTGGAAACGTGGATGGCGATCAACCTGCGGCGAGTACGCGACCTGGAATTGGATCGCGGATCTCCCAAGCGGATTCTCGATCTCGGCTGCGGAGCGGGATACTTCC
>CAWJBX010000021.1:0-189456 GCA_963841195.1 uncultured Actinomycetes bacterium
TGGTGGCGAGTCGGCCTGTACGCCGGGTTCTGTTCCGCACCTTGCGATGCGGCGGTGACCATCCATCTCGGCCGGCGGTTACCCGACGGCTCTAGCAGCCAACCCGGGAGTGATCAGGCGGGCAACCCTCTCCCTGCTCGGCCTTGCTCCGGGTGGGGTTTACAAAGCCGCCCGGGTTACCCCGGGCGCTGGTGCGCTCTTACCGCACCGTTTCACCCTTGCCTGTGCCGGCGACTCCGGAGATTCGTCGGCCATCGGCGGTCTGCTCTCTGTTGCACTTTCCTTCGAGTCGCCTCGACTGGGCGTTACCCAGCACCTTGCCCTGTGGAGCCCGGACGTTCCTCGGACGGGTCAAGCCCGTACGCGGCCACCCAGCCAACTCGCCACCACCAGCCATTGAACCACTTGGGGCAACGAACAAACCGCCATAAAATGGACCGAAGGTTGGTGGGCGACGCAGGGAGCGTGAAAACGTGGGTGTCTTCGGAAGCGGTCGAGCGAAGAGCAAGGCCGATCGCATCGTCGACGAAATCGACGATCTCAACAAAGCCGAGTCGGATCAGCTCGACAAGATCGACACGAGCTACGCCGATCGCAAGCCTGCGCTCGCCGACGGCGTCGACATCTCGGCCGTGAAAACCGCCGACCCGACGTTCGACGAGCAAGAGTTCCTCGTCATCGTGCGCGAGAGCTTCGACCTCATCCGACGCGCCCGCACCACCGACCACGAGCAGTTCGACGACGGCTTGTTGAGCCCGCAGCTCGCGCAAGAGGTCAAGACCGCGATCGAGGGCGACGTCGCATCGCACCAGCACCACCTCTTGCCCGGCCTCGAGATCAGGACCGCGGTGATCACCGGCGGCCAGGTGACCGACGGCAAGCTCACGGTGACGGCCCGCCTGCACCTCTGGGGCGGCTCGACGAACCCGACCGAGGCCGTCGAGAAGGGCACCGAGTGGGACGAGGACTGGACGCTTTGGCGCGACCCGACGATCGACGCGTCGGCGACCGACCGCGACCACGCCACGCGCCGCGAAGCGGACGGCGCCTGGATGTTCGCGCACAAGGGCTGGATCGTGACGTCGATCCTGCGCGACGGCGCCGACGCCGCTGCCGGCTAAGCCGACAACTCCGCGCGCAAACCTTCGTGCATGAGCGGCGGGAGCGCGCGCCGTTGATGCACGATGATCGCCAGAGCGAGCGCGAGGTACACGATCCCGACGCCGATGCGGGCTTCCGTGTGCACCGCGGAGAATGCCGGAAACTTCGTCACGAGCTGCACCGCGAACAGTCCGAGTAACGCCGATGCTTCGCGCACAGAGATGCGGCGGTTGGCAAGTACGGCGACCGCGAACGCCGACTGCGCGGCCGTCACGAAGAGTTCTTCGCGCTGCACCGCGTCAATCGGGAGTCCGTGCAACGACGACGACGAGATCGCATACACGACCGGCAACGACCCGACGAGCAGCGTCCACTGATTGACCTTCGACGAGACGAGCGCACCGAGTCCCGTGTCGGCTTCCAGTCGCCACGCGAACATGCCGGCAACCAGCAGCTCGGGCGCTTCCGAAGCGAGTGGCGCGACCAGCGAGATCAACACGAAATCGTCGATGTTGAACTCGCGTCCCGTGTCGACAAGTGATTCCGCGAACGGCTCCGCGCAGACGACGATCGCGGCGATCGCGCCGGCGAACAAGAATCCGACCATTGCTCGCCGGCGCGCGACCGGAAGTTCCGAGATCGCGAGCGCAGGGCCGACGAGATGCGGTGTCTCGGTCGGCATGCGTGCGACGCGCACGAGATACCACGCGAACAACGACACGAGGACAGCCGCGTCGAACAACGTGAGCGTCGAATGCAACGGCAACGTGAGCCCGTAAAGCGTCGCGAGGACCAAGAAGGCAATCTCGACGGTCTGGGTCCGACCGAGCTCGACGTCGGTGGTCGCCGGTGCCGGCATGCCTGCTCGCCGCCGCCGTCGCACCTGCCAGGCCGCGAGCAACACGACCATCGACCAGCCGACCCCGATCAACAACTGATTGCCGCCCGTCATGTTCGCGAGCGCGTCGGGCGCGTAATGCGGGTCGTGCCCGGCGCGCCAGGTGAACACGAAGTCGACGGCGTACTCGGGCAACACCGCGACCAAGGCAAGAAGGGCGAGGGCGAGGCCGGCCGAGATGTCGAGCTGCACAACCTCCGCTGCCCACGCCAGCATGAACGCGGCCCCCACGATGGCGATGCCGTAGATGATGGCGGCGACGAGCGGGCTCACGTGCAGGCCCGCGACCTGGACCGTCGCGCCCGGGAGGGCGGCGAGGAGGGCGGCGCCGACGGCGACCCGGGCAGAGGTGGGCCCGCGTCCGGTGGGCCGGTCGTGTGCCATTCACGGATGGTATGGGGGAATCAGCGTCCGGACGGCTCAACTCCCCGCCGGGCCCGGCCGATTTGAGTGAGTCGCGGGCGAAGTACGGGGGCCCCGTTCGGAAGGTGTGGCAATGAAATCGATGGCTTGGCGGGACAAGGGACGCTGCAAGGGGATCGATCCCACGGTGTTCTATCCCGAGGACGACGAGGACCCCGCCGACGCGGCCAAGGACATCTGCGCCGTCTGCCCCGTCCGCGAGACCTGCCTCGAACACGCGATCACCGCACGCGAAAAGATCGGCGTGTGGGGCGGCTACACGGCGCGGGAGCGCCGCCGGCTGGTGCGTCAGCGCCGCCGGGCGTCGTAACGCTTACACGCTGATCATCACCTTGTAGTAACCGCCGACGTACACCGCCGTCGGCGTGCTGGTGAACTGCGACGCGTCGAGCGTGTAGTGCTCGGTCACGGTTGCGCCGGGCTGCAACGTCTGCGTGTTTTGGGTGCAGAGGTTCGCGCCGTACTGCAAACAACTGAGCGGCGTGTTCGTGTACGCGGGCCGGTTCGTGCCGTTGTGCACGGTCACCGTCAACACGTTGCCGTCCTTACTGATCGAGAACGAGGTCGGCGCGGTCCACGTCAACGCGCTCGGGCCGAGTGGTTGCGGCGGCGCGGTCGCGGGCGGGGTGTTGTTGCCCGGCGGCGTGTCGTTGGCCGGAGGCGACACCGGTTTGTTGTGCACCGGCGCGGTCGTCGTGTGGGTCACCGCGGTTGCCGGTGTGTGCGACACCGCCGCGACCGTCGTGTCGGTCGTGTGCTTCGCGGCCGGCGGCGCGGCGTCGTGCGAGGCGGGCGCTTGCGTGACGACCGGCGCGATTGCGGGGGATCCGGCCGTCTTCACGGTCGCGTTCGAGTTCGAGCCGCTCGAACCGAGCGTGGCAACGAGGACGACGACCACGGCGATCGCAATCGCCGCGACGGCACCAATCCACAGCCACCGGCCCCGGCCGCGACCGGCCGCATCTCCGCCGCCGGGCACGACGATGATGTCGTCGCCGCCCGAGTCGCTGTCCTCGACGCCGCCCCCCGGCCGCGTCAGGTCAACGACGTCCTTGTGCTCCTCAGTGGTCGCCACCCGTGCCTCCCAGACAACCCGACCGCCTCTACGCATGGTGTCACGAATTGCCGCACCCGACCAGGGCCCGCAGGCCCCTTGTTTCAGCTGGTAACGGCCACAGATTCTTCACGTTTGCGCAGCCCGGTGCGTTTACAGGCAATCGGTAGGCTCGATCTCCGATGTCATTCGAATTGCCGGCCGAGTACGCCGAGCTGCAGGCGAGCGTCCGCAAGCTGGCGCAGGAAAAGGTGGCGCCGCGCGCCCGCGAGATCGACACGACCGCGGCCTATCCGGACGACCTGTTCGAGGTCTTCCGCGACGCGGGCCTGCTCGGTCTTGTGGTTCCTGAGGCGTACGGGGGTGGCGGCGGCGGCATCCTGGGCCTCACGCTCGCCATCGAAGAGGTCGCCAAGTACTCGAACACGGCCGCGCTGATGCTGCTCCTCACGCGCTTGCCGACCGGACCGGTTTTGATCGCCGGGAGCGAAGAACAAAAGGACAGCTACGTGCGCGCGGTCGCAACCGGCGAGCAGCGTGCCGGGTTCGGGCTTTCCGAGCCGCAAGCCGGAAGCGACGTCGTCGGCATGCGCACCAAAGCCGTGCGCGACGGCGACGACTGGATCCTCACCGGAACGAAATGCTGGATGAGCGGCGTCGTGCAAGCCGACTGGTACTGCGTCTTCGCGAAGACCGGACCGGCCGAGTCGCGCAAGCACGACGACATTTCGTGCTTCATCGTCGAGCGGGCGTGGCCGGGTGTGGCAGTTGGGCGCACCGACGACAAGATGGGTGTGCGGGGCGTCGACACCGGCGAGCTCGTTCTCGACGAAGTTCGCGTTCCGGCGCGCAACGTCGTGGGTGAAGTCGGCGGCTTCCGGCTCGCCATGCTCGGACTGAACTCGATGCGGCCGATCGTTGCCGCACGCGGCATTGGCCTCGCCGAGGGCGCGCTGATGTATGCCGTCGACTACGTGAAACAACGCGCCGCATTCGGGCGCACAATCGCCGACATGCAAGGCATCCAATGGAAGGTCGCCGAACTCGCGACCGAGATCGAAGCCGCGCGCTTGCTCACGTACCGGGCTGCAATGATGGCCGACGAGGGCAAGTACACGAAGGAGTACGTGCCGTACCTCTCGATGGCGAAGTACATGGCAAGCGAGGTTGCCGTGAAGGTGTCGGGCGAAGCGCTGCAGATGCTCGGCGCGGCCGGCTACATGAAAGACCACCTGACCGAGCTCTACTACCGCGACACGCGTCAGCTGACGATCGTCGAAGGAACGTCGCAAGTGCAGCTCGGGTTGATCGCCCGCGGCGTGCTCGACCACGACCTCTGGTGGGACTGACGCGCGCATGAACGAAGTGCTCACCCCGATCCTGGCGCGCCTCACACGCGGCGTCGACCTCTCCGCCGAAGAAGTCACCGACGCGCTGAGTGAAGTCCTCGAAGGGCGCGTCGAAGACGTACAAGCGGCGGGTTTCATCGTCGCGTTGCGCACCAAAGGTGAAACCGACACCGAGCTCGCCACGCTCGTGCGGACCATGCGTTCCTACGGCACCGCCGTCGACGTCGCGCCCGGCGCCATCGACACCTGCGGAACCGGCGGCGATCGATCGGGCACGGTCAACGTGTCGACAATGGCCGCGCTCGTCGCGGCGGGCGCGGGTGCGCGCGTCGTGAAGCACGGAAACCGTTCGTTGTCGTCGCAGTGTGGTTCGGCCGATGTGCTCGAAGCACTCGGTGTCGCGATCGAGCTTGGTCCCGACGGCGTGACGCGCTGCGTCGAAGAAGCAGGTGTCGGGTTCTGTCTGGCCCCGCGTTACAACCCGGCCATGCGTTTTTTGGGACCGGCGCGCAAAGCGCTCGGTGTGCCGACGACGTTCAACTTTCTCGGCCCGCTCACCAACCCGGCGCGTGTCACCCGCCAAGCCATCGGTGTGAGCGACGAAACGATGGCCGCCAAGATGCTCGGCGTGTTGCTGGCACTCGGCGCCGAGCACGCGATGGTGTTCCACGGCGACGACGGCCTCGACGAACTCACCACCACGACGACCTCGACTGTGCACGAGCTCTGCAAGGGTGAAGTTCGTACGTTCACGCTCGATCCGCTCGACTTCGGGCTGCCGCAAGCGCGCGCCGACAAGCTCCTTGGTGCCGACGCCTCCCGTAACGCCGACGCCGTGCGCGCGGTCATGGCCGGGGAAAAGGGCGCCCACCGCGACCTCGTGTTGTTGAACGCGGCCGCCGCGCTCGTCGTCGCCGGTCTGGCCGACGACCTCAAGGCCGGCCTCGAGCTCGGTGCGAACACGATCGACGAGGGCGCCGCGCAACGCGCGCTCGACACGCTCGTGCGCGTGAGCAACGAAGCGAGCCGTGCGGACGCAGCGGAGCCACGGACGGCGCAGCGAGGGAGCCATGTGAAAGAGGCCGAGGCGTAATGGCACCGGTCTTGCAGTGCCCGGAATGCGGAACCAAGCATCCGCTCGGCGAGGTGCCCGACGCGGGGAAGTTCCCGTGCAAAGGATGCGGACGCCAGCTGAAGGTTCCCGAGATGGCGCCGCGTGGCGCCGGTGCCGGCGCGCCCGGCCCCGCGCCGGTTGTGCCGCCGGTCGCCGCGAATCCCACGGTCGCGCAACCCGTGCAGCCGCAACCGCAGCCCGCACCGCCGGTGCAGCCGCCGCCCGCGACTCGGATGATGCCTGTCGTCGAACACAATCCGCCGGCCGCGGCCGCGCCCGCGTCATCTGCACCGAAGCCGGTAACGGCGAGCGCGTTCGCGCCCGTGCCGATCTGGATGCGCGCGATCCTGTGGTTGCTCGCACTGCCGATTTCGTTCGCCATCGTGTTCCTGTTTGCGCGTGCGATCGGCGTACTGACGACGAATCAGCTCACCGACATCTATCTCGCACCGGGAACCGATCGCTTTTGGCCGGTCGCACGCCTGCTTCCGTTCGTCGCGTTGCTGACGGCCGTCCTCGTGCAAGGCGGCGTGATCGCGTTGTCGCGCCGGCGCGGCCGCTCGACTCCTCGTCAGCGTCAGCCCGCATAGGCGGGTACGGCCGGCCAGGTCGAAGACAACTCGCCGTCGACGTGCACGAGCCGGATGCGGTGGGCCTGCGCGTGCAGCCAGCGCGCGACAGCCGCGAGTTCGTCGGCGCTCGCTTCCGCGTCGAAGGGTTCGTCGTCGAGCTGCACGCGACCGTCGCGAATTTCGACGACGCCTGCGTCGGTTTCGACCACGATCCGTTCGGCGCGGTGCAGCATGTCGAACCGACGCGCTCGTTCGACCGCGCGCGTGTACGTGTGCAGGCGGTCGCGTGTGGCCGCCGCTTCTTCGAACCGTTCGTCGCCCGCCAGCCGATGCATGCGCGCCGCGAGCGGATCGCCCACACACTCCGGATCGCTCGTCAGCGCGGCGCGGGCGGTCGCGACGATCTCGTCGTACGCCCCTTCGTCGACATGTCCGCGGCACGGGCAAGTGGCGACCCCGAGCTGGGCGGGAACGCACGGCGGCCCCTCGGTTACCGGCGCGCGCCGGCCCACGCGTTCGCTGCAGCGGCGGAGCGGTACGACGGTTTCGATCGCTTCGCGCACGGTCTGCGCGGCGGCGCTGCTGCGAAACGGCCCGAGACACGGCGTGCCGGCCGCCGGTGCGCGCGCAACGGTGAGGCGCGGGAACCGTTCGTTGGTGAGCTTCAGGTACGCATCGTGCTTGGCGTGCTTGCCGACGCGGTTGAAGCGCGGTTGCAGCTCGTGAATCAGTCGCAGCTCGCGAATCTCGGCTTCGAACGCGGTCGCGCAGACGCGATGGTCGATGCTCGTCGCCTCCCGTAACAACTGCGGCACTTTCCGCCGGTCGTCGGCGGCGAAGTAGGAACGCACGCGCGCGCGGAGATTCGTCGCCTTGCCGACGTAGAGCACCCGCCCGCCCCGATCGCGGAACAGGTACACGCCCGGTGTGCGGGGCAGCTTGGCGGTCAACGCGAGTTTGGAGGCCGACGGATGGGCGCGCATCGACGGCAGCGCGAGCAGATCGTCGAGACCGAGCACCCCGAACGCGGCCGCGCGTTCGAGCAGCGCATGCAATACCTCGGCCGTCGCGGCCGCGTCGGCGTACGCACGGTGAACCGGTTCGACGCTGGTGCGGAAGCGGCGCGCCAAGGTGTGCAAGCGGAGGTTCGGAACCTCGTCGCGCACGAGGCGGCGCGCGAGCGCGACGGTGTCGACGCGGCGGTTCGACAATCGGGCATACCCGTGGGCGACGAGCGCGGCGTCGAGAAACGAAATGTCGAACCGAATGTTGTGGCCGACGATCACGGCGTCGCGCGCGAACTCGAGGAACGGGGGGAGCACCTCGTGGACACGCGGCGCGGGCAACACCATGGCCTCGGTGATGCCCGTGAGCACCGTGATCGTCGGCGGAATGGGGACGCCCGGATTCACGAGCGTCTCGAACGTGCCGAGGAGTTCGCCACCCTTCAGCTTCAACGCACCGATCTCGGTGATCGCATCGGTGCGCGGGGAACCGCCCGTGGTTTCGAGGTCGACGACGACGAACGTGACTTCAGAAAGCGGAGTGCCGAGATCGTCGAGCGACTGCTGGCGCGGTGGCGCCGGCATGGCGGGCGGGGCCGGAGCGAAACCGGGGATGGCCAGTGTCTCCACGGGCCCGGACACTATACGAACATCTGTTCCCCCGAAAGGGTGTTCGTGTTAACGTCGACCGCGTAGTCTCCGCGCCGTGACCACGCGCTATCGGTGTGAAGGCTGCGGCAACGTCACGCGCTTCGATGTCGTGGCGACGCGGCGGACGCGTGCGTTTCACCACTACACGATCGGCGGCGATCTCGAGATCGAAGACGAAGACGTGCTCGAGGAGCGCGTCGAACAGGTGACGTGCCGATGGTGTGGCGCGACGGGTGCTCGCGTTGTGGAGTTGCGCGACTCAGGCGCCGAGCAACTGCACGACCAGGCGCCGTGAGCGCGGACGGTCGTCGAAGTCGATGCACACGATCTTCTGCCAGTGGCCGACGAGCAGCTGGCCGTTCGCAAACGGCACCGTCACCGACGGCCCCATGAGCGCCGCGCGCACGTGACTATGGCCGTTCGTGTCGGCGTTGCGGGCGTTGTGTTCCCAAGCCGTCTGCTCCGGCGCAATCTGCTCGAAGACCGTTGCGAGATCGGCGTTGCATCCCGGTTCGAACTCGATCGTGGTCACCGCGCAGGTCGAGTGCGCGACGAAGACGGTGCACAGCCCGTCGCTCATCCCCGCATTGTCGATGCTCTTCTGCGCATCGGCCGTGACGTCGATGACCTCGGCGTCGCCTCGAGTCGAGAGCGTGAGCTCCTCAAGATGCGATTGCATTGTGTCCCTTCGGTCGGCGTTGCGCAGTGTAGAGGCGCGTCGTGAGCACGTCCGATCCACTGCCGCTTCCCGACGACCTCCTCCTTCCGCTGATCGAGGAGGCAGCCGACGTGTTGCGATCACTCGACGCTATCGATGTTCCCAACTCGTTGCGGCCCGTGCACGGCTTTGACCGGCGCGGTCTCCTGGCCGGTCCGGGGCGTCGCCAGCTCCGTCGAGCGCTGGAGCACGAGGATGGTTTCCGTACGAGGGTGATCGAGCAATTTTGCGCGCGGGACGAGGTCGCGGCCATTGCGGCGGCGTGGTCTCCACAGAATCTCGACGCGGAGATCGAAGCCGCCGACGGTCGCCACGACCTTCCCTTGCTCGCGTCGGTGTTGTGGGCAGCCCGGCCGGACCAAGCCGAATACGCGCTCGGTGTGATTGCCGCGCGCTTCGCCCAGGCGCGCGCGACGCGCGACGAAGGCGATCTCGAACGGTCGCACGCGCGCGAGCTCGCCGCCGTCGACGAAGCGCGTCGGCGCGCGGAAGCGGCCCGGCTCGTTGCCGAGACGGAGGCGGCGCGGCTGCAGACCGACCTTGCCCAAGAACGCTCGTCGCGCCGGGCGCGCGAGGCCGATGCCGAAGCCGGCGTCGAGGCCGCGCAACGCGATGCCGCGCGCCTCGAAGAAGAACTGCGCGCCTCGCAGGGCACGCTCGACGAAGAGCGGTTCCGCACCGCGCGTGCTGCGAAGCGGGCGGATGCGCTCGACGAAGACGTCAAACGCTTGCGCGCCGAACTCGAAACCCTGCGCGCCGCCACCGACGTCGAGCCGTTCGACACCCGTTCCGTGCGTGCCGTCGAAGAAGCGGCGGCCGACGCCGAACGCATCGCCCGGTCGTTGCGCGCGGTCGCACGCCAGGCCCAGAGTGCCGCGTCGCGGCCGCGTGCGTCGGCGCCGCGTTCCGCAAAAACGGCACCGACGGGCCGCACCCAGCCTGCGCTTCCCGGTGGGATGGTTGCATCGTCGAGCGCCGGCATCGAAGCGATGTTGCGCACGCCCGATGTCGTGTTCGTCGTCGACGGTTACAACGTCACGAAGAAGGCCTGGCCCGACGCCACCGCTGCCGATCAGCGCGAGCGGCTCGGCATCGCCATCACTGCGCTGCATCGGCGCGTTGGCTGCAACGTCGTCGTCGTCTTCGACGGTGACAGTTCCGGAATCGCGCGTCCGCCGTTACGGCGCGGCGGTGTGCGCGTCGTGTTTTCCGATGCGGGCGAAGAGGCCGACGATCTCGTCATCGCGGAAGTGGCTGCTTTACCGAAGCGCGTGCCGGTCGTCGTCGCGTCGTCCGATGCATGGGTGCGTGAACACGCCGAACGAGAAGGTGCAGTCGTCGTGAGCGCGGCGGCACTCGTCGAATCGTTGCGCCCGGGGCGCTGAAGAAGCGCCGGAAAAGGTCCCCGAAAAAGGGTCGCCGCTGGTGTGAACCCTGGGGAGGCTCACACCAGCGGCGTTCCGAGCGAGTGCTGTGCGGGACACGCTCGGAGCGGACTGACGTCCATTTCGGAGCTATCAACGCATTGCCCCCGCCACCCGTTGACACGCGCTACGGGAAAATTCCGAGATGATGCAAAGGGCCTAGAAACGAGCCCGGACGCGGGCCGCCGGCGTGACGGGCGAGCATCACGCCGGCAAGCCTCGACCCAAGGGCCACCAGGAATCAACGCTCGACGGCGCTTCGGGGTTGGCACCGCCCCGGCAGACGTAACTGTCACACCCGTGTGCGACGCTCTCGGCAGCGGAGCAGGGGCCGGCAGCCGCGCCGGCCGAAGAGGAGCTTGCCGTGCGTGTTCGAACGATCGACTGCGAAGAGTGTGTGATGGCTGGCACCGACGCGTGTGACGACTGCGTCGTGTCGTTCATCGTGAGCCGCGAACCCGGTAACGCGGTCGTGGTCGATGCAGCCGAAGAACGCGCGCTGCGCGCGCTCAGCGAACGCGGGCTGGTGCCGCCTGTGCGGCACCGGCCTCGTCGTGTGTCGTAACGGAGGTGCTTACTTTTCCGACTTGGCGAACTTGGCAAGATCAAGCGCACCGGTGCCGGTCGCTTTGATGCCGCGCGCCACGATGCTCACGTCCCAACCTTCGGCCTGCGAACGGAGTGCGCTGACCGTGCAGTTCTCCTCGCCGAGCACCGAGAACGGGTCGTACTTGTAGAGCCGCATCGCGTTGGCGTGGCTGATCTTGGTGATGTCTTCGTCGGAGCAGTTCGCGGCTTGCATCTGCTTCATGAACTGCTCGGGCGACTGCGGCCACGTCGAGTCGGAGTGCGGATAGTCGCATTCCCAGCAGATCATGTCGACGTTCATCTTGTGGCGCATCTCGATGCCCACCGGGTCGTCGATCCAGCAGCAGATCATTTGCTCGTCCATCACGTTGCTGGGCAGCCGGCCGCCCATGTCCTGGCCGGTCCAGAAACGGTGACGGTCGTACGTGTAGTCGATCCGCTCCCGGAAGTACGGGATCCAACCGATGCCGCCTTCGCTGAGCGCGTACTTCAGCTTGGGGAACTTCTGGGCGGACTTCGACCAGACGAAATCCGCCGCGGCCTGGACGATGTTGATTGGCGAGAGCGTGATCAACACGTCCATCGGCGCGTCGTCGGCGGTGATCACCATCTTCGACGACGACCCAATGTGCACATTGACAACCGTTCCGAGTTCTTCGCACGTCGCGAAGAACGGGTCCCAGTGGCCGGAGTGAATGCTCGGGTATCCGAGGTGAACCGGGTTCTCGGAGAACGTGACGGCGAAGCAGCCTTTGTCGGCAACGCGCCGCACTTCGGCGGCCATCTTCTCGACGTCCCACATCATCGGGATTGCGAGCGGGATGAAACGGCCCGGGTATGCGCCGCACCAGGATTCGATGTGCCAGTCGTTGTACGCCTCGACGAGCGCGCGTGCGAGCGGCTCGTCCTTCTGCGCGGCGCGGGCGAACAGCTGACCACAGAACTGCGGAAAGCTCGGGAAGCACATCGAGCCCAGCAACCCGTTCGCGTTCATGTCTTTGACGCGGTCGTGGATGTCGTAGCAACCCGTGCGCATGTCGTCGAAGCTCTGCGGGTCCATCGCGTATTCCTCGGGCGGACGGCCCGCGACCGCGTTGAGCCCGATGTTCGGAAGCTCCGCCCCCATGAACTGCCACACGTCGATGAACGCGCGCGGCGAGCCTTCGGGCATGTCCTTGCGGACGAGCTTGGGCGCGACGTCGGCGTACTTCTGGGGGAGGCGACCCTCGAAGAGGTCGGGCGGCTCGACGACGTGGTCGTCGACACTGACGAGGATGAGATCGTCGAGGCGCATGGGCGCTCCCTCTCGCGAAAACTGACGTTGGCGTCAGCATACGCCGGGCCGGTGGCGGCGTCGACCAGGCGCGTTGCGGCTGGTTGCGCGGATCCTCAAGGCTGTGCGGCGGTGGCGCGCTACGAACGAAAGGGCGACGGGCTCGAATTCGAGCGGATTGCGTTCTTCAGCGACGCCGTCTACGCGATCGCGATGACGCTGCTGATCGTCGCGATCGCGGTCCCGTCGATTGCGCATTCCTCGGACTCGCACGACATGCTCGACGCGCTCGGTGACAAGGAGTCGGAGTTCGTCGCCTTCTTCGTCGGCTTCGCGGTGCTCGGCCAGTACTGGGTCGCGAATCACCGTTTCGTGAATCGTTTGGCGGCCGGATCGACGCGGCTCTTGTTCTGGTTGCTGGTGTACCTGGCGTCCGTCGCGTGGCTGCCGTTCCCGACCGCGTTGATCGGGCGTTACGGCGACAACGCTGTTGCGGTGTCGCTGTTCGCGATATCGGCGGCGATCGTGAGCGCGCTCGAAACCGCGATGATGGCGCAAGCGCAGCACGACCGTCTCTACCGACGCGAGATTCCCGGCGACGTTTTCCGCTTCGCGGTGCTCGCGTCCTTGGTTCCGGTGTTGTTCTTCCTGCTGTCGATCCCGATCGCGTTCTTTCAGACGTGGATCGCGATCGTCATGTGGTTTGGCGCGGGACCCGCCGAAGGTCTGATCAATCGGTGGAAGCCACCGAACTTCGACCAGTTCTGGAGCGACGAGCCCGTCAGTCCCAGGTAACCGGCAAGCTCATCGGCGCGCGGAACACGGCGCCGGTGATCGGCACGGGCTCGGCGTCAGGGTCGAGCCGCAGATTCGGCAGCCGGTCCAAGCAACTGCGTGATCACGACGCGCGTTTCCATCCGGGCGAGGTGCAGGCCGAGACACATGTGGGGTCCCCACGCGAACGCAAGGTGTTGGCGCGGCGGTCGCAGAATGTCGAAGACCTCGGAGTTCTCCCAGTAGTTCTCGTCGTGGTTCGCAGAACCGATGTTGACGTTGATGATCGAACCCGCGGGAACGGGCACGCCCTGTACTTCCGTGTCGCGCGTCGCCGTGCGCATGATGCCGAGCAGCGGTGGTTCCCAGCGGAGACCTTCTTCGATCGCTTGCGGCATGAGCTCGCGGTTGTTGCGCAGCGCGTCGAGCTGATCGGGATTCGACAACAACCCGTGCAGCAGGTTCGACGACGAGCGATACGTCGTCTCCGCGCCTGCCGGCAGCAGTAACCGCAGGAACGAGCAGATTTCTTCGTCGTCGAGGTGCTGGCCTTCGAGTTCGGCCGCGACGAGCAGGGAGATGACGTCGTCGGACGGGTGGACGCGGCGCTCGGCGATGATCGCGCAGAAGTAGTCGAAGAGTTCGCGCGACGCACGCAACGCCCGTTCGGGTTCGAAGCCGGCGCTGACGACGGTGACGGCGCGCCGGTGGAACGTCGGCAGGTCGGCGCGGGGCAAGCCGAGCAAGCGCGCGATGACGACGACGGGGAACGGGAAGGTGAGCTCGCGGACGAGATCGGCCCGGCGATCTCCGCGCGCGATGAACGCGTCGATGTGCTCGTCGACGACGTCGCGCACGACTTCGCGTTCCCAGGTCTCCATCGCCTTGCGGCTGAACGCTTGTTGCACGAGCCCGCGGTACAGGTGATGTTCGGGTTCGTCCATCTCGAGGATCGAATGCCCGAGGACTTGGCCCATGAACTCGGCGTAGCCGGCCGACGAGAACGTCTCGCCGTCTTTCAGTACCTGTTGCACCGCGTCGAAGCTGTAGGCGGTGAAGATGCCGATCGACGGGTCGAGCGGCGCGATCTCGGCGTCCATCTCGTGCTGCACGAACTGACTGTCGTCGATGTCTTCGCGCTTCATCGGGTTGTCGGGGCGCACCATGGCGAAGAGCGGGTACGGGTTCTCCACGAGACCCATCCCCGCGCTGCGGTTGAACTCTTCGAAGGGGTCCCAGTCGTCTTCAAGCGGTTCGTTGGCCGTCACCATGCGCGGAACGGTACCAGCGGCTACCGTCCCGCCGATGCAGCACTTCTCTCTCAACCAAATATGGCTGGGCCTGTTGGTCCTGCGTGTTTCGGTTGGCGCGACGATGATCGCCCACGGGTACAACCACATTTACCGCGGGGGAAAGATCAACGGCACGGCCGGATGGTTCGAAAGCCTCGGCATGAAGCCGGGCAAGTTGCATGCATGGCTCGCGAGCCTCACCGAACTCGCGGCCGGTGCCGCGCTCGTGTTTGGTTTGCTGACGCCCCTCGCCGCGGGCGCGATTCTCGGTGTCGTGCTCGTCGCCTGGATTACGAACCATCGCAACGCGGGATTCTTCGTCTTCAAACGACCGACTGAGGGTTGGGAATACCTGATGAACCTGGCCGCCGCGCTCGTCGCGATCGCGTGTCTAGGGCCCGGCAAATGGTCGCTCGACAACGCGATCGGCTTCTACCCGCACGGCTGGTGGAACTTCGTGATCGCAATGGTGATCGGCGTCGGGGGTTGCGTGGCGCTGCTCGTCGTGTTCTGGCGGCCGCCGGTTCAGTCGACCACGAGCTGAGCGCGCAACGCGTCGACGAGCAACGGCAACGCTTCTTCCCATGGTGCGACGATGCCGGCGTCGGCGTGTTCGAAGATCGGCGCCGATGGGTCGGGGTTGATCGCAAGAACGGTTTGGGCGGCGCGTACGCCGACGGTGTGATTGAACTTGCCGCTCGCGCCGACGCTCACGAACAGTCGCGGTGCGATGGCGCGACCGGTGATGCCGATCTGGCGTGAGCGCGGCAGCCAACCGTTGTCGGTGACCTTGCGGGTTGCGCCCAGCTCGGCGTTGAGCAGTGCGCGCAACGGTTCGAGGTCGTCGTAACGCTCCGGCGGCACGCCCCTCCCGACGCCGATGACGGCGCGCGCTTGCGCGAGGACGTCGAGGTCGTCGTCACGCGTGCGGGCGAGCACACGCACTCGCGATCGGTGGGCCATGGCGATCGTCTCGACGTCGACCGGCGCGAAATTCGCACGCGGCTGGAGCAACGGAAGGACGCCGGGGCGAATGGTCGCCGCACTCCGGTCGGAGCGATAGCCGATCGCGGCGACGAGTTGGCCTCCGAAGGCGGGCTTCCACGCAGTCAGCGGCCCCGACGGTTCGTCGGTCTGCAGTTCGACCGCGTCACCGACGAGTCCCCAGTCGAGCGCGGCGGCGACGCGCGACGCGACTTCGCGTCCCCACGCCGTGCTGCCGACGA
The DNA here is from genome assembly GCA_963841195.1 of uncultured Actinomycetes bacterium. Lineage (GTDB taxonomy): Bacteria > Actinomycetota > Acidimicrobiia > IMCC26256 > PALSA-610 > CAWJBX01. Next base: position 15,462 of record CAWJBX010000021.1, read on the forward strand.
GGAGGGTGGCCGCGTGAACGGAACGGGCGAGGTCGGCGACGGCATGGGCCACGTCTTCTTCGACGTTCTCGCCGTCAAGGAAGAAGACCGCGTTCGCGCCCCAGCTGCCGAAGGTCGTCGCGTCGGGCACCTCGAGCGTCACGGCCACGACATTTCCCGTGATTCGCATCGCCTCGCCGAGGAGTTCGCGCGTCATCGTCTCGCGCCCCGGCTCGCAGACGACGAGTGCGGACGGGACGTTGAACGGCGCCTCGCTCACGCGTTCCGTTGGTGTGACGGATTCGTCGAAGGCGCCGCGCGCGCGCAGCACGTCGAGCGCGTGCTCGACCTGAATCGTGACCGGTTCGTCGACCCACATGTGGCGCGCCCGCTCGACCTCCATGACGCGCGTTTCGCCGACGGTCGTGAGCGAAGCGGCGTCGCCCCATGGTCCCGGGCCGAGGTCGGTGGCGGTCAGATGCCGGATGCGTTCGGCCGGAACGAGCGCGCGCTGGGGCGGGTCGACCTTGGCCGGATCGCACAATCGTTCGGCGCACGAGAGGATCACGGGGAGTTCGACTTCGGCTTGCATCCAGCCGTCGTCGTGTTCGCAGCGCGCGTGCACGGTCTGCGCGTCGAGATTCAGATAGCGCACGCCGGTGAGAAAGGGGAGCCCACACAACTCGGCCACCTGCGCAGGCACCTGACCGGTGTCACCGTCGACGGAGTTCCTACCGGTGAGCACGAGATCGAACGGCCCGAGATGCGCGAGCGCGGCCGCGAGCGCACGCGCGGACGCGATCGTGTCGGAACCGGCGAACGCGGGATCGCTGACCAGCACACCGTTGACGTCGACACCGCGGTCGAGGCCCCACGCGATCGCTTCGCGCAGCGCGTCTTCCGCGGCCGGTGGCCCGAGCGTTATCACCGTGACGTGAGTGCCGGTGCGCTCGGCCGCGAGCAGGACGGATTGCGCCACCGCGCGGCGGCAATACGGATTCAGTTCGAGTTCGATGTGATCGCGTACGAGGCGGCCGTCGGCGCCGAGAACCATCTCTTCGAAGGCGGGCACCTGCTTCACCAAGACGGCGATTCGCATAGGGTGAGGTTATGGCTCGTGAGGCAGTGATCGTCGACTGTGCTCGTTCTGCGTTTGGGAAGCGGAAGGGTGCCTTGTCGGAATGGCATCCCACCGATCTGCTTGCGCTGGTGTTGCGCACGATCGTCGAACGCAACGACATCGACCCGGCGCGCATCGACGACGTCGTGGGCGGCTGCGTCACGCAGTCCGGTGAGCAGGGTTGCAACGTCACCCGCAACGCGTGGGTCGCAGCGGGATTGCCGTGGTCGGTGCCGGCGACGTCGGTCGACCGCCAGTGCGGCTCGTCGCAACAAGCCGCGCATTTCGTGGCCCAAGGCGTGCTCGCCGGCGCGTACGACATCGGGATCGCGTGCGGTGTCGAGTCGATGACGCGTGCGCCGATGTCTTCGAACGCGCGCGGTGGTACGGGCCCGTTCAGTCCCGCGTTCATGCGTGAAACGAACAACACACTCGGGATCCAGTTCTGGGTCGCGCAGGTGCTCGCCGACAAGTGGGGGATCACGCGCGAAGAAATGGACGCGTACGCGCTCCAGTCACACGAGCGGGCCGCGGCCAACACCGACAACGGGTTCTTTGCCGGCGAGATCGTGCCCGTCGGAGACCTGAAGGTTGACGAAGGCATTCGGCGCGGCGGCACGATGGAAAAGATGGCGTCCTTGGCGCCGGCGTGGGAATCCGCCGAGCAGCCCGCGCCCAATATCACCGCAGGTAACGCGTCGCAGATGACCGACGGCGCCGCCGCGATGATCATCGCGTCGGCCGACTTCGCCGAAGCGAACAACCTTCCGATCCGGGCCCGGTTCCGCCACTTCGCGGTGGCCGCCGAAGATCCAGTGCTCGTGTTGTCGGCGCCGGTGCCCGTCACCTACAAGCTGCTCGAACGGAGCGGCATGAAGATCGACGAGTTCGACGCGGTCGAGTGCAACGAAGCGTTCGCGGCGATCGCGCTGATGTGGCAGAAGGAATTCGGGTATCCGATGGAGCGGTTCAATCCGCGCGGCGGTGCGATCGCGCTCGGTCATCCGCTGGGCGCGTCGGGCGTCGCGCTGATGACGCGGTTGCTGCGTCATCTCGAGGCCACCGGCGGCCGTTACGGCTTCCAGACGATGTGCGAAGGCGGCGGCCAAGCCAACGCCACGGTCATCGAACGCGTCTAGGAGCGAGCGTCGGACCAAATGTGCTCGCTCAGTGCACATTTGCTCCTTTGCTCAGCGCATCGGCAAGTGAATCGACAACATCTCGCCAGTTGTTGTGCGCGTCCTGCCATGTGACCGGAAGAACACGCCAACCGGCTGCGCTCATCCTTCGCCAACGCGTTCTGTCCCGCTGGAAGTCGTGGAACGCGCGACCATCGCACTCCAGGGCCACCCGCCATTCCGGCCACGCGAAGTCGACGCGGTAGGTGCGGCCGAAGACAACAACCCGAAACTGTCGCGTCGGCTCCGGGAGATCAGTCTTTCGAAGAAGTTGGGCCACGATGACTTCGAGCGGCGATTCGGCCGCGGGTTGCCCTTCGAGTTGCAGAAGCATGTGTTGCAGCGCGCCAGTTCCCTTTCGGCCGGCAACCACCATCCCCGAAAGTTGCCTCTCGACTGCTCGACTCGGCAGCGAATACTGACGGCGCGCGCTCTCGAACGCGATTTCCAGCGCTCGTGGCGGTACAACACTTGCGAGATCGACGATCGTGCGCGGGAGCGACGTGCACGGCAGAGAATCTCTTCTCGTGAGGTCCGATGCCTCGAGGTCGCTTCGATGAACGCGAACGCCAGCGACGCGCACGCGCCGATTCGACGGGATGGTGAGTTCAGGTTCGTCATCTGCGATGCCATCGAGCGTCCAGAGCGCGCCAGCGCTGCGATGTGACAGCACCGCTCCTGCCGCCGCCCACAGAATCGCCGCGTGGCGCAACGTTTCTGCCCGCCGAGGAGTGGTCGCGCTGCAATACACCGACGGAAAAACTTCGATCCACGTTCCATGAGCGACTCGACGGCGGATCTGCGCATTGCTGAGACCTGCGTCGTTGGCATCTCGTCGGTGGAACGCGCCGCCCTGTTCGAGCGCGCGCTGAACGAGCAGAGCTTCGGACATGAAGTGGCCTCCCGAGACACATTTGGTCCTTTGCTCGGGGAAGTCGGAGCAATTACTACTCGGAGGGTGCGACAGCCTTGAGGGCGGCGAGTTGTTCGCAGTAATGCGCACGGCTGTGGTGCATCACGCGCGCGTTGACGGCCGTCGCGCCGATCTCGGCGAAGCGGTGCAGTTCGTCGCCGACCTGCGCGGGCTCCGCCAGAGGATCGAACGGACGGTCGCTTTGCAACACGACGTCGAACGGCCGGTCGGGCCGGCCCGCGCGCTCGAGCATCGCCGCCATCTCGTCGGTGGAAAGCCCGAACGGCGCCCAGCCGTCGCCGAGTTCGACCGCGCGCCGCAACGAACGAAACGTACGACCACCGACCCACAGCGGAACGCGCGCTTGAACCGCGCACGGATCTACGAGGAACCCGTCGAAGTCGTAGAACTCGCCGTGATATTCGGGCTCGGGTTGCGACAAGGAAGCGCGCAGCGCGCGCATCGCGTCGTCACCGCGCGCGCCCCGGTCGTCGAACGGCGCGCCGAGCAGCTCGAATTCTTCTTGCAGTGAGCCGACGCCGACCCCGAGAATCACGCGCCCGCCCGTGACGACATCGAGCGTGCCGTACCGCTTCGCCAACGCAAGCGGATGGTGATACCCGAGCACGACCACGTGCGCCGCGAACCGAATCGAAGAGGTAACCGCGCCCAACGCACCGAACGTCGCGAGCGGGTCGTAGTAACGGCCGCCGCGCACCTTCGCAATCTCGACCGGCACCGCGACGTGCTCGCTGCACGTGCAATGGTGATACCCGAGCCGCTCGGCTTCCTGCACGATCGCGACGACGTCGTCGAACGTGCCCGTTTCTTCCCAACGCGCGTGGGCGCGCGGCAACAACGTGAGGATTGGCGTGACGATGCCGAGCTTCATCGGCTCGGGAGGCTATTGCGAAGGAGTTGGTGCGAGCACCCGGCCGACGGCCGTGACCAACGCGGAGACGTGAGAAGGCGCCTCGTCGAGACGACCGGTTTCCGCCAGGTGCACCATCGACTCGAAGAGAATGCCGAAGACGCCGACGGAGATCGCGCCCGCGTGCGGACCGCTCGCGGCGACCGGGTCGTAGTCGGCCCACAGGTCCCGGATGAGATCGGCGAGTTCGCGGCGAATGCGGCTCCGCAGGGCGTTGACCTCGGGCGACGTGCCGACGCCTTCGAGCAAGATCACACGCGCCGCGTCGGGATCGGCGACGAGGCAGTCGACGTACGTACGCACCCCGACCTCGATGATGTTGTCTTCGGGCTTTGCGTGCAGCAGTGCGTCGCGCACCGAATCGAGCAGTGACCGCAACGAGGTTTGCAACGCGCCGTACATCGCGTCTTCGCGGTTGTCGAAGAACGCGTAGAACGCCGTGCGGCTCGTCCGCGCGCTGCGCACGATGTCTTCAACCGACGTGCGGTGATATCCGCGGGCGGCGAATTCCTTGATCGCGGCGCGCACGAGACGCCGGCGCTGATCCGCGCGCCGCTCTTCGGCCGACAATCCGCGGTAACGACGACCCGTCGACGCGGGCGGTTCGGCGGATTCGGGACGGGGCGGAACGTCCTGTGCAACCATATTTATCCAGTTTATACGAGGGTGGACGGGTAGGTTCCCGCAATGCTTGACAAACGTTCAACGTTGGCGGACGCGGTATCGCAACATGTGCGGGCCGGCGATGTCGTGCATCCAGTCGTCGGACACACACGCTGGACTGCAGCAACACGCGAGCTTGTCCGCCAGTGGTGGGGCCGCGATCCCGGCTTCACGCTGGTCATGTTGTCGTTATCGAGCCTCGGCGCGCTGTTCTTCAAGGGCAACTTGGTCAACAAGGTCATCACTGGTTACTCCGGCGATACGTTTCCGAATTTCACGCCGAACCCGTGGTTCGCGAAGGCCTACGAACGGGGCGATGTCGCCGTCGAACATTGGTCGTTTCTCGCATTTGCCCAACGGCTCGAAGCGGCTGCACGCGGCCTTCCGGCCATCGTCACCCGTTCGATCGCGGGTTCGTCTATGGCTGCAAACGATGCGTTTGCCGAAGTGGATACGCCCTTCGGTCATGTCGGACTGCTCGCGCCGCTCATTCCTGACGTAACACTGATGCACGCGCCGATTGCCGACCGGGCCGGAAACGTGGCGTTGCACCCGCCGTTGCTCGAAGGGGTGTGGGGTGCGCTCGCGGCGCGCCGCGGGGCAATCGTCACGGTTGAAAAGATCGTCGACGACGTGCGGCCGTGGTCACACCTCGTTCAGATACCCGCGCATCGTGTGCTCGCGGTTGTCGAATGTCCGATGGGCGCGCATCCCGGCGGCCTCTATACCGGCGCGCTTCCCGTCGACGGGTACGGCGAGGACTACGAGTTCTGGGTCGACGCGCGCGCCGCAACGAGAAGCGACGAGTACGACGCGTGGATCGAGCAGTGGGTGCTCGGTGTCGAATCGCAGGAACAGTGGATCGACCAGCTCGGTTCCGAGCGCGTCGAGAAACTGCGGATCAAAGCGGCGCCCGACTCGTGGCGCGCAGAAGCCGAAGTCAACCAGCCCGATCTCGACGCGCCGTTCAACGGATGGGAGCGCGCGGCGGTGTGGGGCGCGCGTTACCTCGCGGCGCGCGTCCAAGCGATCGGCGCCGACGCGGTGCTCGCGGGCGCGGGCGTCGCGAACCTTTCGGCCTGGCTTGGTGTGCAGCTCGCGCGCGACGCGGGGAGCGAAGTGCAGCTCACCGCCGAGATCGGGTTGTGGGGCTACAACGCGACACCGGCTGACCCGTTCGTGCTCAACCATCGAAACTTTCCCACCGCGCTCATGCTCGGCGACGCGCAGATGGTGCTCGGCTCGCTGGTTGGTGGCGCGGGGACGACGACGATCGGATGCTTGGGCGGCGCCCAGGTCGACCGCTTCGGCAACATCAACTCGACGCAGATCGTGCCCCGGCCGTTCCTCGTGGGTTCCGGCGGCGGCAACGACGTCGCGTCGGTGGCCGCGGAAAACGTCGTGGTCGCGACGTTGACTGCGCAGCGCACCGTGCCCGAGTGCTCGTACATCACGTCGCCGGGCACGCACGTGCGGGCGCTCGTCACCGACTTGGGAACGTTCGAGAAGCAGGACGGTGAACTGGTGCTGACCGCGCTTGCGCCGGGCACGACGGTCGAACAGATTCGCGACCTGTGCGGTTGGGAGCTGTACGTGGCGCCCGGCGAACTTCCGGTGCTCGACGAGCCGACGATCGACGAAGTCGGCGCGCTGCGGCGCTGGGACCCGAACGGCTGGTTCTTGCGCGCGCGCTAATTCAGCGCGTCACGATGACGCAGGACGCGTTGGCGCCGCGGCCAACGGTGTGCGCGAGGCCGACGCGCGCGCCGTCGACTTGACGGGCGCCCGCTTCACCACGCAGCTGGTGTACGAGCTCGACCACCTGGCCGAGTCCCGACGCGCCCAGCGGTTCGCCTTTCGACAACAGCCCGCCGCTCGGGTTCACACACACCGACGGCTCGGCGAGAAAACGCGCTTGTTCGCCGGGCGCGCACAACAACAGCTCTTGATACGCGAGGAGCTCGCGCGCAGCATCAGTGTCTTGACACTCGACGACGTCGAGATCGGCCGGCCCAACTCCTGCTTCTTCGTACGCGTCCTGCGCGGCGAGCGTCGACGGGGGAGTGATCGCGGTGTCGTCGATCCCCGCGAGCGGTGTTGCTTCCCCGAGCACGCTGCCGGGCAAGTGCGAACGCAGACGCGCCGACGCGAGCGTCACGCCCTCGGTGTCGCGCTGCAACACGACCGCGGCTGCGCCTTCGTTCGGCGAACACAGCATCCAGAGGTGCAAGGGCTCGCTGACAACACGCGACGCGAGCACGTCTTCAGTCGTGACTTCCTTGCGGAACATCGCATTGGGATTGTTGACGCCGTTGCGCCGGTTCTTGACGACCACCTGCGCGAGATGCTCTTTCGTCAATCCCGCTTCGCGCAGCAGGCGTTGCGCGCGTAATGCGAAGTACGCGGGGGTGGCCGCCAACCCCGCTTGTTCGCGCCACGGTTCGAAGAACGACGAACGGATGATGCCCTTGGGCATCTTCTCGATACCGAACACGAGCACGCAGTCGTACTGCCCGGCGCGAATCGCGCCTGCGGCCAACTGCAACGCGGCAGCACCGCTCGCGCATCCGGCTTCGATGTCGGTGATCGGCATACCGGTGCGTGCGAGCGCGCCCAGCACTTTGTGGCCCGACGCCACGCCGCCGTACGCGGTGCCGCAGAATGCTGCTTGAAACACGGGATCGCCGGCTTCGCGCAGCGCGGCGCGCACGGCGTGCACGCCCATCTCCGTGTTCGTGACGCCCTCGAAGCGTCCGAACGGATGAATGCCGACGCCGGAAATCGTTACGCGAACGCCCACGTCACCACTCCGTCGGGAAGTTCGTCGGGAACGAGCGTCATCGCTTGCCCGTAGGTGAGTTGCGCGGGATCGCTTTCGCGCAAACGCGTCACGATGCGCAATGCTTCGCGCGTCAACTCGACGACACCGAATCCGTAGGGGACCGGACCGTCATAGCCGGGCGGCGCGGCCGTGACCGCGGTCCACGCCCACAACGTTCCGTCACGCGACAACAAGACCCGTTCGACATCGGTGGCGCCCGAGTACGGGCACGTGTCGAGCAACGGGAAGTGGTAGCGGCCGCTCGTGGGCGAGAAACCGCCGATCAACGTGATCGCGCCGGTGTCGTCGAGTTCGAACAGGCCTTCGACGATCGGCGTCACACGACCCCCTCTTCTCGCAACGCCGCGATCTCGGCCACGGAACACCCGATCGACGCGAGTACTTCGTCGGTGTGAGCGCCGAGTTCCGGCGCGCCGCTCGGGGCGACCGGCGAAGTACCTGCGACGCGCGGAAACGGCGCTTGCTGGCGCAGCGGACCCGCGACCGGATCGTCGACCGTGACGAGATCGTGCCGGTGCGCAAAGTGCGGGTCGGCAAAGATGTCGGCCGCGCTATACGCGGTCGCGACCGGTACGTCGTGCGCGACGCAACGCGCTTCGATCTCCGTCGCGTCGAGGGTTTGTGTCCACTCGGCGACGATGCCGTTGATGAGATCGCCGTGCGCGGCGCGGTCGGCGAGACGGGTAAAGCGCGGATCGTCGAGGAGATCAGGCCGGTCCATCGCCTTGCACAACCGCGAGAAGTTCGCGTCCGAGCCGGCGACGATGCAGACGTATTTGCCGTCGCCCGTCGGGTAGTTGTCGAGCGGCGCCGAGTTGGCCAGACGGTTGCCTTCGCGGTTCCGAACGATGCCGAGGCGGTCGTAGCCGGCGAGCGTCCATTCGAGAATGCGCAGCGCCGACCCGTACAACGCGGCGTCGATCACGCAACCTTCACCGCCGCGCGCGTCGCGCGCGTACAACGCCGCGACCGCGGCCTGCGCCGCGAAAATCCCGGTGAGGTAGTCGGAGATCGTGACCCCGACGCGCACCGGCGGGCGGTCGGGATATCCCGTCAGGTGCAACAAGCCGCCGTAGCCGATGCCGACGCGGTCGAGCCCCGGCCGTGCCGCGTACGGTCCGTCCTGGCCGAACATCGAAATGCGCACCGTCACGAGTCGTTCCGGCAACGCGGACGGACCGATGTTCCAGTTCTCGAGCGTGCCGGGCCGGAAGTTTTCGACGACGACGTCGGCCGTTTCCGCGAGCTTGCGAAACAACGCTTGGCCTTCGGGCTTGCGCAGGTCGAGCGTCACGCTCTTGCGGCCGCGCCCTTCGACCGCCCAGAACAACGAGTACTGCCCGCCGTCGTCGGTTTCGACGAACGGGCCGATCTCGCGCATGAAGTCGCCGCCGCGCGGTTGCTCGATCTTGATGACCTCGGCGCCTTGTTCGCCGAGCAGGCCCGCGCAGAACGGCGCCGCGATGCGCGTGCCCAAGTCGAGCACGCGGAGACCCTCAAGCACCTTGTTCCTTCTTCACGGCGTCCATACCGCCCGCTTTGCGTTCCTCGACGCGATCCAACGCGGTCGGTGTATTCGAAACGAACTGGTGGAGCATGAAGTGGTATCGCCACGACTCGCGCTGGCCCATGAGGTCGACCATGTTGTTGATCGACGCTTTGACGGCTTCGGCGGTCAACGGTGGAACGAGCGCGACCTGTTCGGCCATCGCGCGCGCGGTCGCCGCGAGCTCGTCACGCGCGACCACACGATTCACGAGTCCGTAGCGCTCGGCCTCGGTTGCCGAGATCGTCTGCGCGCAAAACAGGAACTCTTTCGCTTTGCGCGGCCCGAGCTCCCACGGTTCGACGAGCAGTTCGACACCCACCCCCGACATGCGCAGCACCGGGTTCGAGAAGCGGGCGTCGTCGGCCGCGACGATGAGGTCGCACATGGAAGCGAGCATCATGCCCGCCGCTGAGCACGCGCCTTGGACCGCTGCGATCGTCACCTTGCGGAAGTCGCGGATCTTCACGAGCTTGTCGAAGTACATGACCTGCTCGTGGCGCAGCTTGCCTTCCGGCGTTGCCCGCAGCGCGGCCCAGTGCTCTTCGCCCGCGAGGAGCTCTTTCAAGTCGTGGCCGGCGGAGAAATGCTTGCCATCGGCGGCGAGCACGACGACCCGGACGTCGTCGTCGGCGTCAGCGCGATCGAAGGCGGCGTCGAGCTCGCCGATCATCTGGCTGTTTTGGGCGTTCGCGGCTTCCGGGCGTGCGAGCGTGATCGTCGCAATCGGTCCGTCGACTTCGTAGCGCACCGTGGAAGCGGTCACGGGACCGTGCGGACGCAGCGGAGCCACGGACGGCGCAGCGAGGGAGCCATGTCGCTGATGGTATCGGGAGCGCAATGCCGCGATCGGGGCTCACTCGGTGGGTACGTTCTGCCGAACAACCGTCATGGCGAACGACTCCGAGCCCCTGGACGCCGCTCGCGCCGTTGGAGCGCTGCTTGCTCCCGTCGTCGCGTGCCTGCGTGGTGACCGCGAAGGGTTGCGCGTGCTGCTCGCCCATGCACACGACGAGTTTCCCGTCGCCGACGTCGTGCGGGCCGCGCCGGCCGTCGCGCGCGTCTACCTGCGGCTCGCGCCTCCGCCCGGCGGCGCCGAGCACATCGTCGCCGATTTTCCCGACGCCGCCCTCGAACGCTTCCATCGCATGGAGCTCGTCGAGCTCGGTGTCGAGTGCTTGCACGTCGCGCGCATTGCGGAACCGGTCGAAGCCATCGCTCGGTCGGTGTTCGTGCACGACGCGCTCGAACACGGTGAAGATGTCGCGCTCGCAGGCGCGGTCGTCACGTGTTGGTGGTGCGCAGCCGAAAGCGCGCGCATGCGCGCCGTCGATCCGATCGAGGAAGCTGCCGCGATCTGCCGTTACACAGCCCGCGTCGCGTAAGCCGCTACGCCGCGACCGTCAGCGTTCCGGTCATGAAGTTGTGAATGCTGCAATGGAACGCGTACGTGCCGGGCGTCGACGGCGCTGTGAACGTCTTGCTCGAACCGGCATCGATGTCGCCTGTGTCCCACTGGCCCTTGAGGGCCGTGTTCGTGTGCGTCGTCGTGTCCATGTTCTTGACCGTGACGGTCGCGCCGGGCTTCACGGTGATCGACGTGAACTTGAAGTTCTGAATCGTGATCGTGTCGGGCGCGCCGCTCGCCGCGTTCGCCCCCGCACTTGTCGGCGCGTTCGTCGGCGAGGTCGGCGACGAGTTTTTGCTGCTACTGCCGCACGCGGCGAGCCCGAGCGCGAGCGTCGCGACGGCGATGAAGGTGAGAATCCGTCGTTGCATGCCCGTTATACGTAGCCGACCGGGGGGTTGGTTCAGTGGAGGTGCAATGCAACGGCTAGCGCGGCAAGCCGAGGGTGCGCTCACCGACGACATTGCGTTGAATCTCGTTGGTACCTGCCCAAATCGAGCTGGCTTGGTAATACAGCCACGACCGTTGCCAGGCGCCTTCGCCGGGATTGCCGTCGGCGCCGCGCCACAGGGGCTGGGCCGGCCCGACAACTGCCATCGCGATGTCGTGGAGGCGCTTGCTCATCTCGCTCCACCACAACTTGTTGATGCTCCCGACCGGGCCCGGCTCCTCGCCTTTGGCGGTGCGCGAGATCGATCGCCAGTTGTGCAATTGAAAGATCCGAACTTCGACGAAGGCCTGCGCGAGCCGGGGGCCCAGTCGAGGGTCGTCGAGCGCGCCGCGCTCCAACGCCAGCCGCCACAGTTCGTCGACGAGCTGGGCGTGGATGACGAGTTGGCGCGGGTTCACGCCGCGTTCGTGCGTCAATGTCGAGTTGGCGACACGCCAACCCTCGTCGAGCGGGCCGACAAGGCGGTCGCTCGGCACGAACACGTCGGAGAAGAACACTTCGTTGAACTCGGACTCGTCGGTGATCTGGCGCAGCGGCCGCACTTCGACGCCGGGCGCGTGCATGTCGACGACGAGGGCCGAGATGCCTTTGTTCTTGGGAGCGTCGGGATTCGTGCGCGCGAGGCACCAGCCCCAGTCGGCGAACTGCGCGTAACTCGTCCAGACCTTCTGGCCGTTGAGCACGAACCCGCCGTCGACTGCTTCCGCCCGCGTGCTCAACGACGTGAGATCGCTCCCTGCACCCGGTTCGCTGAACAGCTGGCACCAAATCTCCGACGCGTTGAGGATCTTGGGCAGCCAGCGCGCCTTCTGTTCGGGTGTGCCGTGTGCGAGCAGCGTGGGGCCGACGAGGTTGACACCGATCCGGCCGACGAGTTCGGGTGCGCGTGCGCGCGCCAGCTCCTCGGTGACGATGTAGTGCTCGACCGGTCCGCCGCCGCGGCCGCCGTACTCCTCCGGCCAGGCGACGCCGACAAGCCGGCCTTCCGCGAGCTTCGCTTGCCATGCCCGCCCGAACGCGACTTCTTCGGCGAGGTCGTCGAAGCGGGGCGGCAAGCCCTTGCCGTACTCCCACGGGAGATTGGCTCTCAGCCAGGCGCGCACTTCGTCGCGCAGCTCGGCTTCAGCGGCGTTGTCGCGCAGGTCCATGCGCGGCGGACGTTATCTGACGGAGTGTGTGATCCATTCCGCGCACCGGGGCGAAGAGTGAACAAACCACCCGACGAAAGGCAGTGGCGATGGCGTACGGCCTCATCTACGAGTTCCCGGCGAGCGTCGGGAAGCGCGAGTACGACGCGGTGAACGAGAAACTCGGCATCGACAGCGGTGACCCCAAGAGTGCGTGGCCCGCAGGACTCGTGACGCACGCGTCCGGCAAGACGGCCGACGGCGTGTTCTGGTTGTACGAGGTCTGGGAGTCGAAGGCGAAGCAGGAAGCGTTCATGCAATCGCGACTGGGCCCCGCGCTCGGTGCCCTCGGCGTTCCCGCGCCGACGCAGCTGATCGAACTCGACCTGATCAACAACGTCGTGATCGGTTAACGCCGCGCGCGGTTAGCCGTGCCGTTGCTCGATTGAGACGTACTTCCGCTCGGTCGGCCCCGTGTAGATCTGGCGCGGCCGGCCGAGCTTGTTCTTCGGGTTGTCGGCTTGTTCCTTCCAGTGCGCGATCCAGCCCGGCAAGCGGCCGATCGCAAACAGCACCGGGAACATGTTCGTCGGGAAGCCCATCGCCCGGTAGATCAACCCCGAATAGAAGTCGACGTTCGGGTACAGCTTGTGGTCGATGAAGTAGTCGTCGGTGAGGGCGACGTCTTCGAGTTCGAGGGCGATGTCGAACAGCACGTCTTTCGACTGCAACTCGTTCAACACGCGCTCGCACGTGACCTTCAAGATCTTCGCCCGCGGGTCGTAGTTCTTGTACACGCGGTGCCCGAAGCCCGAAAGCCGGAAGTTGTCGTTCTTGTCCTTGGCGCGCTTCACCGCGACGCGCACGTCGCCGCCGTTGTCGCGGATGTCTTCGAGCATCTCGATCGCCGCCTGGTTGGCGCCGCCGTGCAGCGGGCCCCACAACGCGTCGACACCGGCCGCGATCGACGCGTAGATGTTGGCGTCGGCGGAACCGACGATGCGCACGGTCGACGTCGAGCAGTTCTGTTCGTGGTCGGCGTGCAGGATCAACAGCTGCTTCAACGCATGTACGACGGTGGGGGAGACCGAGTAGGGCTCGGACGGCACCGCGAACATCATCCGCAGGAAGTTCTCGATGAGGTCGAGCGAGTTGTCGGGATACAGGAACGGTTGCCCGATCGACTTCTTGTACGAATAGGCGGCGACCGTCGGCAGCTTCGCGAGCAGCCGGACAACCGACAGCGTGAAGAACTCGGGATCGTGCGGGTCTTCGTGGTGTTGGTAGAAGGTCGCGAGCGCGTTGACCACCGACGCCAGCGTCGCCATCGGGTGCGCGTCTTTCGGGAAGCCGTCGTAGAAGCTCTTGACGTCTTCGTGGAGCAGCGTGTGCATGCGGATCTGGCGTGAGAACCAGTCGCGTTCGCTCGCAGTGGGCAGCTCGCCGTAGATCAGCAGCCACGCCGTCTCGAGGAACGACGGATGTTCTTGTTCGGCCAGCGCTTCGATGTCGTAGCCGCGGTAACGCAAGATGCCGGCTTCGCCGTCGATGAACGTGACCGCAGATTCGGTTGCGCCGGTGTTGACAAAGCCGTAGTCGAGAGTGATGAGACCGGTCTGATCGCGCAGTTTGGCGATGTCGATTGCCACTTCGTCCTCGGTGCCCCGGACGATCGGCAGTTCGATCTCTTTCCCGTCCCAAATCAGCTTGGCAGAGGTATCGGCCATGAGGGACTCCTGTTTTGTTTTTTTCGTCGCCGCGAATCTACCGGGGACCTGATCGGCAGCGGGAGACGACGGCGAAGCAACCTGAGACCACCGGCTTGCATAACGCCGGGCCGAAGCTGCGAGACTCCAGCCGCCATGGACTTCGATCTCTCGCCCGATCAGCTCGCACTGCGTGAGGGCGCGCGTGACCTCCTCGATGATCTCGCATCCCCCGCGCGCGTCCGTACCCATACCGCCTCCGACGATGCCTACGACGCCGATTTGTGGGCCGCGATGGTCGAGCAGGGCTGGCTCGCGATCGAGGTTCCCGAGGCGGACGGCGGGATCGGCCTCGGCGGCGTCGAGGTCGCAGTGCTGGCCGAGGAACTCGGCCGCCACGCCGCGCCTGCACCGTTTCTGTCAACGGTGCTCGCAGTCGACGCGCTTGCGGTCGCGGGTGAACAAGAGTGGATCGGCCGGTTGCTCACAGGTGACGCGCTCGCGTGCGTGGCGTGGGATCTGAGCGCGCCGGTCGCGTACGCGCCCTGCGCCGATATTGCGATCGTGTGCAGTCCGGACGCGGTGTATCTGCAAGAGCTTTCGGCGCGCCCGCGCCGCGAACCGGCGATGGACCTCACGACCGCGTTGGGGTGGCTGCCCTTCGACGAGCACCACGCGCGCCGCATCGGTGACGCGGACGCGCGCACGCGGCTCTTCGATCGCGGCGCGACGTTCACGAGCGCCGACATGCTCGGCGGCGCCCAGCGCGCGCTCGACATGGCGGTCGAGTACGCCAAGGACCGCGTGCAGTTCGGAAAACCGATCGGCTCCTTCCAGGCCGTCAAGCATCGTTGCGCCGACATGCTCGTCGACGTCGAAGGCATGCGCTCGACCGAATACTGGGCCGCGTGGTGCAGCGCCGCCGGTGATGCCGACGCGTCAGTTGCGGCATCGACCGCGAAGATCTGGTGCAGCGACGCGTCGAAGCGCGTGATGGCGTCGGCGTTGCAGGTGCACGGCGGCATCGGGTTCACGTGGGAGCACGACCTGCATTTCTTCTTGAAGCGGGCGCAGCGCGAACAACTGGAGTTCGGTGACGCCGCGTTTCACCGCGCCCGGCTCACGCAGTTGCTGCGGCCGCGCGTCGTCGCAGGAGAGTCCGTTGTCTGACAGGCCCGTCGCCTGGAACGAGCCGCCCGCCGATCTCGAATGGAACGACTGGGCGCCGACCCAAGTCGTGCGCATCGAGCACGCGCCGGTCATGCTGTTCGCTCGGGCCGTGAAGGACGACAACCCCGTGTACTCGTCGGAGCGAGTGGCGCACGAAGCCGGGTTCGAGAACGTGCCGGTGCCGCCGACGTTTTCGTTCGTGATGACGCAGTCGGGCGCGTTTCCCGATCTCCAAGCCGGACCGCCGCCGACGTTCCTTTCGCCCTCCGCCTATGCGCGCAAGGGGTTGTTCCTGCACGGCGAACAACACTTCACGTATCACCGCCCGATCTCGGTCGGCGACGTGTTACACGGTCAGATGCGCACGTCGAAACCGTTGACGCGTGAAGCGCGCCGCGGGCCGATGGAAGTCACGTGGTTCCAGACCCGCTGGAGCGACGAAGCGGGGGAACCGGTCGTCGACGAACAGATCGTGTCGCTGTTCTTCCCCGACCCCGCGTAGGTCGCATTCGCTGTCGTCTCCCGCCCGCCGAGCGCGGTGGTGCAAGCCCTGGGGAGAGATCTCCCACCGCGCCCGACGAACGACCCTGACGATGGGTCGACTCCACGCTCCGCTCCCATTCGCTCGGGCTCGGCGGTTGCGTTTCGCGTGGGTCGCTTCGCTGTCGTCTCCCTCGAAGTCGAACTAGCTCTCGTCGACCTTGTTGCCGTTGGCGCCGACGACGTAGAAGCCGTTGACGTCTTGACCCGTCGCGTCACCGGCCGCTTTGTCCTGGAACCAGTAGTAGAGCGGCTTGCCGTTGACTGCGAGCTGCTTCTGTCCGTTCGGCGCGGTGATCGTCGTGAACATCGCGGCGTTGAGTCCCGTGCCCGCCGTCGGTGTGCCGGTGACGTAGTACGCAGGCCAGGCCTTGGCGCACGTCGCATTGGTATCGCACGCCGAAGAACCGTTCGGGTCCTTGTCGGAGATGTAGAGCGTCAGGCCTTTGCTGTCGACCAAGATCGCCTTGCCGATCTTCGAGTTCTGGGCGAGCGCGACCGTTGCGCCACCCGCGGCGGCACCCCCGCCGACGGTCGTGGTCGGTGCCTCGGTCGATGCGACGGTCGGCGGCACGGTGGTCGCCGCGCTTGCGGAACTCGACTTGCTACTGCTGCCGCATGCGGCCAGACCCAGCGCCGCGACTGCGGCGATCGCGAAACCACGAACGAACGAAACGCGGCATTTCCATCCCCTCGGTCCATCCCCTCGGTCCATCCCCCTCGGATCCAGATCTCGGACCAGTACGGAAGTGGAGGCCGTGGGGTTCGATGAACTCCGGAAAAGGGGCGTCCGTATTCTTTGACCATGGAGGCGCGACCCGTCCTCGCGAGCGACGATGGCGTGCGGACGGTGTATGCCGCGCACGGTCCGGAGCTCTACCGGTTCGCGCTCCGATCCCTGGGCGACCGGGGCCTGGCCGAAGAGGCCGTGCAGGAGACGTTCGTGCGGGCGTGGCAGGCGGCCGACCGCTTCGACGACGCACTCGGATCGTTGCGCACGTGGTTGTTTGCGATTGTCCGCAACGTCGTCATCGACCTCTCGCGCGCGCGTGCGGTGCGTCCGGCACTCGCTCGTGACGCGACCGCGATCGAGCCGGCCGATCTCGACAACGAGCTCGAGCGGGTGTTGGTCGCCTGGCAGGTCGAAGAGGCCCTGCAGAAGCTGAGTGCCGAACACCGCGACGCGCTCGTCCAGGTGCATTATCGAGGGCGCGCGTATCAGGACGTGGCGCACGACCTGGGCGTTCCCGTCGGCACGGTCAAGAGCCGCGTCTACTACGCGCTCAAGGCCATGCGGCTCGCGCTCGAAGAGTTGGGCTGGTCCGACGATGTCTGAAGCGTGTCGCGAATGGCGTGCCGCCCTCGGTGCGGCTGCCCTCGGTGGGATCGATCCCGCCGAGGAGATCGCGCTGCGCGCCCACCTCGACGGATGTGTCGAATGCCGGGCCGAGCTGCGTGAGCTCAGCTCGGTTGTCCGCACGCTGCCGCTCGTCGACCCCGAGTCGTTGCCCGACGCGTTGCCGCAACCATCGGGGACGCTCGGCGCGCGCGTGCTCGACAGCGTCGCTCGCGAACGTCACCAGCGTTCGCTCCGCCGGCGGCATCGCGTGCTGGCCGCAGCCGGCGCTGTGCTCGTTGCCGCGGCAGCAATCATCGCGGTCGTGATGTTCGTGCCCGGCTCGAGTTCGGGAACGAAGGTGGTGTTCCCGACCGAGAACGGCGTGAGCGCGAATGCGACGCTGCATGCGAAGCCCGCGGGCACGGAAGTCGCGTTCCATGTGCAAGGTTTGCATCCGGGCGACTACTACTGGCTTTGGGTCACCGGTGACGACGGCGATCGTATTCCGGCCGGCACTTTTCAAGGCTCGGACGGTCCCGTGAACGTCACGATGACGGCTGCGCTTCCGTTGGACGAAGCTCGGCGTGTCTGGGTAACCGACGCACAGAACAAGGTTGTGCTCGACACTCACCTCCAACGAACCTGACCGCGCGTTTTCATAGTTTCTCGCGCCGGCCTCTCGTGCTTGACGCCAGGCCGCGCTCCCTGTCGAATGGCGCGGCGCGGAGTCGGGAGGGCACGCGCAAAGGGGGAAGTGGGGAATGTTCGGTATTGGGAAACGGCGCGCGGCCGTTGCAGGGGTGAGCGTCGCGCTGCTGATCATGGGCGCAGTTGCGATCGGAGCCAATGCGGCCTCCGGCGAAGGCACGACGAACGGTGATCCGATCACCTTCGGACAAGTGACGTGCAACACGAGCGTCGGACTTACGCAGAAAGAAGATCTCGCGGCACAGGCGATTGTGCCCAACCAGGTGAACCAAGGTGAGTCGTACACGATCACCATTCCCGGTGGGACGGCCTCGTTGCCGAGCACGATTACGAGCCCGACGCTCGTTCAGATCTCGAGTTATCAGAACCTCGCGACGTCGTACGAGTTCGTCAGCAGTTCGGGTGCAGTCTCGATCACGAACGCGGTCGCGAGTGGCAACGCGGTGTGGAACGGAACGGAGTTCCCGATCACGGTGACGGATCCGACACCGACGTCGTTGAAGTACAACATCGCGGGACCGCTGCCGACGCTGGGCCCGAACACGACCAACACGCTGACGACGCCGACGATCACGTTGACCGTTACCGCGCCGTCGGCCGACGCAACGGTGACGTCGTACCTCGACGAGATCGACACGTCGACGCAGACGAGCTTGTTGCCCACGCCGGTTTCGGTGACGTGCAAGACACCGCACGCGAACCCGCAAACCGACGGTCTTTCGGCAACGTTGGTGGGTGCCGGTGGCCCCACCACGTCGTCGCAACCGACCTGCCGGCCCGTCGGTGCCGGTGCGTGCGTGACAACCACAACGACCACGCACGGCAGCACGACGTCGAGCAGCATCGGTGGGACGACGACGTCGACCGTTCCGACCGGTCCGACGATCTCGATCTCCGACACGACGGTCACGCGCCCCGACAAGGGCACGGCCAAGGCGGTCTTCACGGTGACGATCTCGTCGGCGCCGACGGGCAACGCGTCCGTGAAGTTCGAGACGGCCGACGGAACGGCGGTTGCACCGACCGACTACAAGCACAAGAAGGGTTCGGTCAGCTTCTCGAAGAAGACGTTGTCGAAGACGATCACGGTGAACGTCGTCGGCGGAACGATCGGGCAGCCGAACAAGGACTTCTTTGTGAACCTGTCGTTGCCGAAGGGCGCGTCAATCCTCGACGGCCAAGGTGAAGGCACGATCGTCGACAATCACTCGGCCGGAGTTTCGATTGCCGACGCGGAGATCGCGGTGCCGTCGCGCTCGACGCCGTTGAAGTTCACGCTCACGGTTACGAAGCCCGCACCGCGCGGCATGACGTGCAAGGTTTCGTACGCAACGCAGGACCTGACCGCGCACAACAAGATTGACTACAACGCCAAGAAGGGTTCGGTGACCTTCAAGGCAGGTGCGACGACGGCAACGATCTCGATCACGATCCGGCCGACGGCGACTGCCGGCAACGTGTTCATCGTGCAGCTCTCGAAGCCCACGAATTGCCAGATTGTGGATGGGCTCGCGGCGGGAACGATCACCGGATAACCGCAACCTTGCTCGTTTGGCTGGGCCGTTCTACCAATAGGTGGAACGGCCCAGTTTTTTTGGCCAGTTCCTTTTGTTTGCCAGGTGTGATGTCTCGTACACTGCGCGTGATTCGCCGTCGTGGGGGACTGCGAACAACCAAATGCGCGGGGGGATCAGGATGCGCGGGCACGGACGCAGACTCGTGAGCGCGGCTTTCGTGAGCGCGACGCTCGCAGCCGCGGGGGTGATCGTCGCAACCGGTGGCGCGGCCCACGCCGACGACCCGGTTGTACCGGTGACGTGTTCGATGCCGACGGCGATGGCCGGCACCGTCACGCGCGCCACGACGTTGACCGTCGGTGTCGGCGCGCCCGACGCGGTCGTGCCCGGTTCGACGTTCACCGTCAGCGTGAGCGCGCATCCCGAAGTCCTCCCGACCAGCGACGACAACCCGCAGAACCTCGTCGCGTACGAAGATCTGCAGACGACGTACGCGGTGGTCGGCGCCACCGTCGTTCCCGGCAGTGAACAGACCACGAGCGGCGCGACCATCAAGTCGTTCCCGATTGCGTCGCACTACGCCGACGCGTCGAACTCGGTGACGGGGATCGTCGACGGTCCAATACCGGCCGGCACGTTCGTTCCGCCCGTGTTCACGTTCCAGGTACACGCCGACTCGGATTCGGCCGTTTCGTTCGTTGCGACCGAGCACGACGAGACCGTCGACTTCGACGGTCCGGGGCCGGCCGAGAGCGATCCGGCGACGTGCCCGATCGGCGTCACGCTCGCAACGACGACGATCGACCCCAACGCCACGACGACCAGCTCGTCGTCAACGTCGACGAGCACGAGCACCTCGACGTCGACTTCGAGCAGCACGAGCACCTCGACGAGTTCGAGCAGCACGAGCACGTCGAGTTCATCGACGACAACGAGTTTCACGACGACAACGATCGGCGGCCCGCCGCCCGACCCGTGGACGATCTCGGACGCGTCGGTGATCGAGCCGACGCGGAATCACGGGGTCCGGATGATCTTCGTGATCTCACGCACCGATGCCTCGGCACCGGGCCGTATCAAGTTCGTGACGGTCGACGGCACCGCGCAACACAAAGCCGACTTCACGGCCCGGACCAACACGGTCAAGCTCCGCTCCCGGCAGTTCTCGACACGGATCGAGATTCCGATCCGCTACAACGCGCACTTCCACGGTCCGAAGTCGTTCACGGTGATGCTCATCGACCCGGTGAACGGGCAGACGGTCGACATCGGGACCGGAACGATCACGTCGAGCTGAGGCCCGACGCGGGCGGGGCCTAGTCTCCCGGCATGCCGCAGAACGTCCCCGAGTTCGAGTTCACCGACAACGCCAAGACCGTGCGCGCCCACATCTTCGAGTTCTGGTGCGCGAACGGACGCGGGCCGACGCTGCGCGAGGCGCACGAGGCGACCGGGCTCGACCGGCGCCAGATCATCCAGGCCTACAAAGAGCTGCAGCTCGGGATCGTGATCACGGTCGACGAAGACACGCAGAACTGCAACCTGCTCAAGGCGCCGCCGTTCTCGTCGTACCCGTCGCAAGTGCGGGCGTACATCGACGATGAGTTCCACTCGTTCGTCGGTTGCGCAAGCGAAGCGGTTGCGTTCTCGCACATGCCGCCGTTCAAGGACAAGACGGTGCGGCTCGAATCGCATTGCGCGTGCTGCATGGAACCGGTCACGCTCGTGTCGAAGAACTTCGAGCTGCAGTCGGTCACGCCGCCCGGCGTCTTCTTGCACATCTCGCTGTCGCCGTTCGACTGGAACAACGTCTCGATGGTGCGCATGTGCGACGCGATGAACTACGTCATCGACGCTGCGCACGCCGAGCGCTACGAACGTCAGATCTCGGCACGCGGTGTGCTCGTCAACCTCGACCAGGCGAAGATGTTCGTTTCCGGAGTGGCGAACGAACGCATGTGGAACCACGACTGGAAGCCGGGGATCTTGAACCCGAAGGCCGTGATCAAAGGCTTTCAGATGATGGGTGTCGACACGTCACCCTGGGGTACCGAGTAGCCGCTTCAGCGCTTCGCGGTCGGGCTTGCCGGTCGCGAGCAGCGGGATGCGTTCGAGCACGACGACGCGTTCGGGCGTCTTGAACTTGGCGATGCCTTGTTGTGCGAACCAAGCGCGGCATGCGTCGAGGTCGAACGGTGCGCTCGTTTCGACGAACGCGACGACGCGCTCGCCCATGAGGTCGTCGGGTTCGCCGAGGACGACCGCGTGCCGCACGTCGGCGTGCGCTTCGAGCGCGTGTTCCACTTCGGTGACGCTGATGTTCTCGCCGCCCCGGATGACGATGTCTTTCAGGCGACCGGTGATCGCGACGCTGCCGTCGGCGGCGATCGTCGCGAGGTCGCCGGTCCGGTAAAAGCCGTCGGCCGTGAACGCCGACGCGTTCTGGTCGGCGTCGAGGTAGCCCGCGAAGAGTTCTTCCCCACGCACGAGCAATTCGCCGTTCGTGTCGGTTTTCAGTTCGACGGGGCCGATCGCGTGGCCGTCGGTGATGATCGTCGGCGCTTCGGTAGAGCCGTACGTCTTCTTCACCTGTGCCCCGAAGGCGGCGGCCGCCTGCTCGACGAACGCGTCGGAAACGCCGGCGCCGCCGCTCGAGATCAAACGCATGCTCGCGACGCGCGAGGGTGCGAACGCGGGCGACTGCATCATCGAGACGAAGAACGTCGGCGGCCCCACCATGAACGTGACGCCGTGCGCTTCGATGAGATCGATCGCGGTGGCCGGGTCCCAGCGCGCCATGTAGACCGTTGCGAACGGCGTCACGCCCGGCAACGTGATGCCGTTGAGCAAGCCGGAGATGTGTGCACACGGCGCCGGCATCAGCACGCAGTCGGCGGCCGTGCACTGGTGCTCGGCGCGCATCTGCACCGCCTTGTAGGCGAGCGCGTGCTGCGTATGCACGACGCCTTTGGGTGCGCCGCTCGACCCGGAAGTGAAGAGGATCGCGGCGCGCCCGTCGCCGTCGGTCCAGCGGTCGTCGACGGCGGGCCCTTCGGGGAGCGCGTCGAGATCGTCGACGACGAGCGTGGGCTGCACCCGTTCGAGCATCGCGGCCACGTCGGCGGCACCGAGTTGGTGATGCAACGGTGCCGCGACCGCGCCGATCCGCCAGCACGCGCGATACAACACGTTGACTTCGACGCGATTCGGCGACTGCCACGCGACGACGTCGCCCGCGTGCACGCCGCGTGCGCGCAAACCGCCCGCAACCTCGGCGACGCGCTCGATCGGATGTAATGCCGCGTCGAGCGACGCGTGCGCTACCGCCACCCGTCGCTCGCGGGCTTGGCGCCTTTCAACACGCTGGTGCCGATGAAGTTGCGCTGGATCTCGACGGTGCCGGCACCGATGCACAGGCCGCGAATGTCGCGGTAGACGCGCTCGACCGGGTACTCGCGTGAGAACCCGTAGCCGCCGAGCAGTTGGATCGCTTCGTCGCACACGAACTTGGCGGCCAGATTTGCGGCGGTCTTCGCCATCGCGGTTTCGAGCGCGGGCGGCGTACCGTGCGGACCGGCCATGTGAACGGCGCGCTGCAGCAACAGCCGCGCACCTTCGATCTGCGTGGTCATGTCGGCGACCTTCCACTGCAGGCCTTGGAAGTCGCCCAAGGTCTTGTCGCCGAGCTTGCGCTCGTTCATGTATTGCACCGCATATTCGAGCGCGCCCTGCGCGGCGCCGACGCACATCGCCGCGTTGCCGCAGCGCTCGTGGTTGATGTGCGAGATCAGCGTCTTGAACGATTCCGAGTTGTTCGGGTCGCCCCACAGGAGCACGTCGTCGGGCTCGATGCGCACGCCGTCGAACGCGAGCTCGGCTTCGCTCGTCGCCCGCAAGCCCATCTTCACGTGCGTGCCCGTAACTTCGACGTTGCTGTCTTCGAGGTCGACGACCACCGCGCCGATGCCCTTCGTCCCCGTGCTCTCGGGGAAGCGGCACCACACCAGGCAGCAACGAGCCTTGTGCCCGCCCGTGACGTAGTTCTTGTAGGCGTTGAGGCGGAAACCGTCGCCGTCGGGGGTGAGGCGTGCCCGCATGTTGCCGACCGAGCTGCCCGCTTCGGTCTCGGAGATGCCGATGCAGAAGAGCGCTTCACCGCTCGCGGCGAGCGGGAGCCAGCGGTCGCGCATCTTGTCGTTGCCGAGATGTTGGATGGCGCGGGGCGGGCCGTTGAAGATCAGCTGGGCGAGGATCGCGCTCGACACGTCGGCGCGGGCGAGCTCTTCGAGCACGATCGCAGCTTCGATGTCGCCGAGGCCGGCGCCGCCCCAGCGTTCGTCGATCGTGATGCCGAACAGCTCCGCCTTGCGGATGCCGTCCCAGGCCCACTGCGGGAACTCCTCGGTCTCGTCGCCGTGGCGCGCCATCGGTGCCAGCTCCCGCTCGGCGACGTCGCGTGCGAGCTGGCGGAGCGCGGCCTGGTCTTCGGTGTCGGCGAACGGATTGGCGCCTTGGGCATGCGCAGACATGCCGGGCAGGGTACTTGCCACCTCTCCGCGACCCTGCGTCCCGTGGACGTCTGACAGACGCCTCACGGACGCAACGTCGGGGGTTGCCGTCAGGCCTTCAGGAAGACGTGCATCAGCAGTGCAATGACGTAGAGGAGCGCGGCGCCTTTCAGCGCGGGCCGCACGACGGTCGCCGGCCCGAGGGTGCGCTTGACGGCTTTCGCCGCGGCCTTGTCCTTCTTCGCCACACCTGGGCATCGACCCGCGTGCCCCCTGCCTTGACCCTGACTACCGTGTCAGTTATGGCAGCTGAGCAGGGTCCGAGCATCGACTGGTTGATGGCACAGCCCTACGGGATGTGGGACGAGGCCCGGACGTCGGAGTGCCCGGTCATCGCGATCGACGGCATGGACGCGATGGGCCCCGGCACCTTCTACCAAGTCACGCGCTACAAAGACGCCGAGAGCGTGCTGCGCGACGACAAGACGTTTTCGTCGACGATCAATATGCAGCACATCGGCCAGTTCATGGGCGAGCTCATCGTCGGCATGGACGGCGACGAGCACCGCGCGTACCGCAACCTCGTGGCCAAGGCGTTCCGCGCGTCGCAGCTCGGCAAGTGGGACGAGACGCTCGTACGGCCCTGCATCAATCGCTTGCTCGACGAGATCGCGCCGCTCGGCCACGCCGATCTCGTTGCGTCGGTCACGGCCAAATATCCGATCCAAGTCATCTGCGGTATTGCCGGCGTGCCGCTCGAAGACGCGTCGCAGTTCGCGCAGTGGGCCGAAGAGATCAACACCGGTCCGATGGCCCCCGAGCGCGGGCACGCCGCAAGCCAGGCAATGGTCGACTACTTGCGCCCACTCGTCGAGGCGCGGCGCGAAAACCCGACCGGTGATTTCCTCTCCGATCTCGTGCACGCCGAGGTCGACGGCGAACAACTCACCGACGGCAAGCTCTACGGCTTCCTCCGGTTGTTGCTTCCGGCCGGCGGCGAAACAACCTTTCGGGTGATGGGGAACGCGTTGTACGCGTTGTTGACGCATCCTGACGAACTCGAACGCGTGCGCAACGATGCCGCGCTCATTCCCGACGTCATCGAAGAGACGCTGCGGTGGGAGACGTCGGTGACGATGGTGAGCCGCGTGGCCGCGCGCGACACCGAAGTCGCGGGCTGCCCGATCCAGGCGGGTTCGCCGGTTGGTGTGATTACCGGTTCGGCGAACCACGACGAGGCGCGCTGGGACGACGCGAACGAGTGGAAGCTCGGCCGCCCGGTCCAGCACCACCTGGCGTTCGGGACCGGCCCGCACCAGTGCCTGGGCATGCACCTTGCCCGGCTCGAACTGAACGTGGGCCTGCAGACAATTCTCGAGCGGCTGCCTGGGCTCCGTCTCGACGAGGCGCAGGCGTCGGAGGCCGTGATCGAGGGCTACGCCTTCCGCGGGCCACGGGCGCTCCCTGTCCTTTTCGACCCTTCCTGAGCTAGCCTCTCGCCCCGGGCAGCGGGGACATGCGGGGCACGACATGGACGTCGAGTTCATAACCGATCACGACACGGAAGAGGCGCTGCTCGGCTGGTGCGCGCGTCGCCGCAAAGAGGTCGTGCCCGGTTCGGTCTACCTCTTCGGGGCCGAGGTTCTGATCGTCCTCGAACGGTTCGTGATCTGGCGCCACCCGCACAACATCGGGCTCGCGTTCGTTTTGTCGATGGTGTTGTTGGTCGGCGCGTTCGTGGTTGCCGCGTACTCGCGTGACCCCGACCTCACGCAGCCGCCGCGCTTTCCCCACGCCGAACTGCTTTCGCTCGGCATGGTCGCCTGTTCGCTTGCGATCACGTTCGAACACAAGGCGTCGGTGCTCGCGTTCGTGTTGCTGACGATCGTGTTGGTCGGTTTGGTCGGAGTCGGATTCCGGGGCTGGCACGCGTTCGCGCTCACCCGCGAACGGGTTCCGTTCCACGGGCGCGCCGTGCACGTGCACCTCGACCGCTTCGGCATGGAAGTGACGCTGCGGCCGAACCCCCAAGCCCGCCGCATTGAATGGAAAAAGGTGCGGTACGTCGGCACTGATGCCCGGTCGCTGTTCGTCGTCGCCGGCCTCGTGCCCGTCGTCGTGCCGCGCCGTGCGTTCGTCTCTGCCGAGGCCTGGGAGGAGTTCGTCACGACGACGGCGCGCTACGCCCAGCAGGCGCTCAAGTCGGAGACCCGGTCGCCGATCGGAAAGCATGTCCGCAGCTCAAAAGCGCGCCGAGCGTAGGTGGCAACGAGCGCGGTCGGCGCATGCGTCCGTGCTCGAAGGCCTCGAGGCGGCGCGCCGCGCGCACCCGGCCGGGAGCGCGCGTGTGACGGCACGCCCCGACCGCATCCGCAATGTGACCGTCGTTCGAGATCTTCCCGACGACGCCGCCTGATTCGCTGCGCTACGACAGCGAGGCGACTGTGATCGCGGTGTCTTCGGTGCCGCGGTAGTACGCGATCTTGCCGGCGCGGAACCGGAACCAGTGGTGCAACTGCATCGACGCCGCCTTGCCGGTGTCGCGCGACCGAGCGGTGAAACGGACGACTGCGAACACGTCACCGTCGTCGTTCGAACCGAACGTCAACGGCGTGAACTCTTCGACGTCCATTGCTTTGCCGAAGTCGGTGAAGAACGCGACGACGCCGTCGCGACCCTTGCGCACGCCGTACCACGGCGCGGCGTCGGAGCTGGTGTCGGACGCCCAGTCGACGTCGTCGGCCACGGCCGCCACGATCGTGTCGATGTCGCCCCGAGCGAATGCTTCGTACACGGACTTGATGGTTGCGATGTTGTCAGCCACGGTTTGATCCTTTCGTCGGCTCGAGGACAGTTCGCCTCGGTGCGCGATCCGGATCAATAACCGAACATCATCAGCCACTGTTCTTTGGTTTTGGGCCGATAGACGATGTTCATGCGGCGCACGTCGCCCATCGGCGCGTTCGGTTCCGCCGAGTACAGGTGGCCGGGATACAGGACCGTGTCGTCGGGCACGACTGCGAGCTTCTGCGTCAGGCTCTCGTACAACGCCTCGGGATCGCCGCCGGGAAGATCGGTGCGACCGCAACCGTCGAGGAACAACGTGTCGCCGCTGACGAGACGGCCGTCGACGAAGAAGCACTGGGATCCCGGCGTATGGCCCGGCGTGTGAATCAGCGTGATCGGGATGTCGCCGACCTGTACGACGTCGCCCGACGCGTGTTCGACGAGATCGCTGTCGCTCAGGCCGGTGACGCGCTTGGTGCCGTGCGCTTCGTCACGCTGCACGTGCACTTTCGCCTTCACGTTGTCGACGGCGAGCAACTCGCGCAGCCCTTCGATCGACCACGAACCGAGATTCCCGCCCACGTGGTCGGGGTGGTAGTGCGTCACGAGCACGCCGGTGAGTTCGAGGCCGTCGGCGGCGAGGATCTCGACGAGTTCACCGGGCCCGTAGGCGGGATCGACCGCGAATGCTTCGCCCGTCTCGCGGTCGCCGATCAGGTAGACGAAGTTGACCATCTGCTGCGCGATCTGGTCGTCGCGCGCGAAGTCGCGCCCGGCGAGCAACTGCTTGAAGTAGAACCGGTCGTCGCTCATCGGTAGTCGAACGCGACTTTGATCGCGCCGGTTTGGTCTTGGCGGGCGATGGTGGTGAACGCGTCGCGCCAGTCGTCGAGCCGGAACGTGTGTGTGAGCATTGGCGCAATGTCGACGCGGCCGTCGCGCACCATGTCGAGGTAGTGCTCGATCGCGTGCTTGCGAACGCCGTCGACTTCTTCGATGCCGAACGCATTCGAACCGACGATCCGGACCTCGTTGAAATACCACGGCGACCATTCGAACCGGCCGGGCGCGTTCACACCGGTCACCGAAATCGTCCCGCGTGGTTTCATCACGCGCAGCGCTTGCTCGAGTGTCGCGGGAGTACCGATCGTGTCGTACACGTTGTCGACGAAACCGGGGTGCGCGATCGGCAGCCCCTCCCACGGCTTGCGCAGTTTCCCGCCCGACCACCGCGCCAGTGCTTCGACGATCGCGAGCGGTTCTTGATCCGACGGGACGATCTCGTGGGCGCCGAGCTTGCGCGCAAGTTCCTGCTGCGCGTTGGTGCGCGCGACGACGCACACTTCGACGCTTGGATGCAGCGCCCGCAACACCGCGACCGCGCTCGAGCCGAGCGCGCCCGCGCCCCACACGATGACCTTGCCGCCGGCCGGCGGTGGAGTGCGCGTGATCGAGTGCAGCGCGACCGCGAACGGGTCGGCGAGCACCGCAATCTCGTCCGAGATGTCGTCGGGAACCGGAATCGCCATCGAGGAGTGGGCGGGAACCAACTCACCGAAGCCGCCCGTCGCATCCGACGAGTTGCCGACGTGAATGCCGGGCGCGAGCCGGCCGTCGAGAAAGCTCCAACACAATGCGTAGTCGCCCGCTTCGCATGCCGGGCAAACCGGCGAGATGCCGCGTGGCGCGCACGAGAGCCAGCACTGGAGCAAGACCCGCTGGCCGACGTCGAGACCGCGGGCCGCGGGCCCGGTCTCGGTGATCGTCCCGACGACTTCGTGGCCGAGCACTTGCGGGAACGAGATGAACGCGGTCATCCCGGCGTCGGCCCAGTCGCCACCGGTGTCCATGAACACTTGTTTGGTGTCGGAGCCGCAGATGCCGCACAGGCGTGTGCGCATTACGACCCAGTCGGGGCCGACGGGCGCCGGGTCGGGGAGGTCTTCGATGGCCATCGGCGTGCCGCGCAGGTTCCGTTCGAGGAGGCCGGCATCGGCGGGAAGGGGATCGGTGACTGGCTCGGGAGTGGCTCCGAACACGAGAGCACGCATAACCGCGCAGCATACGCTTGTGCCCGTGCAGGTGGTCTCGGCCGATCTGGATGCGCTGCGAGCCGCCACGCGTCGCCTGCTCCGCGACGCGGAATCGCTCGACGACGAACGCGCCCACGAGCCGTCGCGACTGCCCGGCTGGAATCGTGCCGAAGTGCTGACGCATCTTGCGCGCAATGCCGACGGTACGACGCGCATGGTCGAAGCCGCGACGCGCGGCGAGGTCGCGGCGCAGTATCCGGGTGGTGTCGAACAACGCGCGGCCGACATCGCCGCGGGCCGCGACGAACGGATGGCGGTCGTGCTCGCCGACGTTCGCCGTTCGCACGACCGGATGATGGACGCGTGGGCCGCGCTCCCGCCCGACGCGTGGGACCGCATCGGCCGCGCCATCTCCACCGATCGCACGATGCACGCCGCGTTGTGGTCGCGACTGCGCGAAGTCGAGATCCATCATGTTGACCTCGCGCTCGGGTACGAGCCGTCCGATTGGCCCGTGCATTTCGTGAATACCGCGCTCGGCGAGATCTTTGCGACGTTCCCGATGCGAATGTCGAACCGGCGGCCGCGCATTGACGCCGTGTACAGGATCATTTCGACGGATCACGACTGCGCGTGGCGGGTCACGCTCGACGGTGCGCACGTCGCCGTCGAGAACGACGATGGCGAGCGCCCGTTCGACGGTGAAGCGCGCGGCTGGGGCTGCGATGTCGTCGCGTGGTTGTACGGCCGTGATCCGAGTGGCGCCGGCATGCTCGCATCTGGTGACGTACGAGTCATCCGGCTTCCGCAGTGGTTCCCTTACGCATGAGTACACGTAACGACGACATCCTCCGGCGCTCGGTTGTACATGGCGACGCGTTTGTCGAACTCCAAGCGTCGACGCGTGCGATTGCCGCCTGGCCGGTCGGGAGCCACGTGTGGGGGCACTACGCCGAGATGACGGCGCGCGGTCCGGCGTTGTGCCGAACCGAGAACGTCTCGGTGTGCGCGCCCGCGGTCGACGACTTGGTGCGCGGCCCGCTTGCGGTGATTGCCGCGGAACGGCTCGGCGAACCTGCCGTCGCGTTCAAGGACAAGATCAACTACAAGCAGCCGGGCGGCGCAGGGTTTCGTCCGCACCAAGACGCGGTTGCGTATCCCGGCGTGGGCCGGGTCGTCTCGCTGCTGCTCGCGCTCGACGATTGCACCCTCGATTCCGGCTGCTTGTGGCTTGCCGGTGGTGTCGACGAGGTATTGCCGGTCGACGACCGGGGCGTCGTCCGCGACGACGTGTGCGCCGCGCTCGACTGGTCACCCGCGGAACTCGCGGCCGGTGATGCCGTGTGCATCGACGGGTTTGCGCCGCACTACAGCGACGACAACAACACCGACGCGGAACGGCGCGTGCTCGTCGCGAGCTATACGACGGCGAGCAGCGGCTACACGCGCGGGCACTACTACGAACGGCGCGCCGAAGTCATGGCGGAAGCAACCCAGCGCGACGGACGCTTCCGGATCAGTACGCTCGCCGACTTCGCAGGGACGGAAGTCACGCCGGATGCACCGGCGCAGGGTGTGTGCACCCATCGCACCGTGACGTGACACCGGCGCTCTTCGTTTCGCGGGCACTCGCGCGGCGCCGCTGGCGCGCGTGGATCGCGCTGGCAGTTCTGCTCGGTGTGCTCGGCGGTATCGCGACGGCGCTCGCCGCCGGCGCGCACCGCACGTCGATCGCGTATCCGAAGTTCGTGCGGGCGAAGAACGCGGCCGACGTCGTCGTCGCGGGAAAGAGTGCGTTCGGGCTCGTCGGTTCGGTCGACCTCAATCAAGTCGACGCATTGCCAGGCGTCGCGCATTCGGCCCGGGCGTTCGCGGTCTTTCCGTTCTCGGCGACGATGGGATCGCGTGAGTTCGGCGCCGGCGACATCTTCCCGGTGGCGTCCGTTGACAACACACTCGGTACCTCGGTCGAAGGCTGGAAGATGCTCGCCGGACGGCGCGCCGATCCCAACGACGTGAACGAAGCGGTCGCCAGTTTGGAGCTCGTGCACCGGCTGCACGTGCACGTCGGCGACACGCTGCGTTTTCACTTTTACGACGCGGCGCATTTCGGGAGCACCGCGCTCGCGTTGCTCCAAGCCTGGCCGCAACGACTCGCCGCGGTTGCACGTGATCAACAGACAGACGTGAGTGATCCGGCGGACGGAGCGATTGTCGACATTCACATCGTCGGTGTTGAAGCGTCGCCGCTCGAGTTCCCACCGCTCGTCAACGATCTCGCGCCGCTCCTGCATCTCACGCCCGCATTCGACCGCCTGTACAGCTCGAGTGTCGTGGGCAGCCCGGTGAGCTACGTGCGTCTTCGCCAACCGGCGACGGTTCCGGCGTTCGTGGTGAATGTCGAACGGCTCGGACACGGCCAGCCCGTCTCGATTGTGAGCTCGCTCGCCAACCAGCAGCCGAAAGTCCAGCGCTCGATTCGCGCCGAAGCCTTTGTGCTCGCGTTGGTTGCCGCGCTCGTTGGCCTGGGGACCGCAGTTGCGCTCGCGCAGGCAATGGTGCGCCAGGGCGAAGTCGACGCCGGTGACAACGAGACGCTGCGCGGGCTCGGCATGACGCGCGGAGAGCTCTTCGCCATCGCGATGGTGCGATCGGTGGTGATCGCGGTCGTCGCCGGCGCGCTGACGTGTCTGGTCGCGTGGATCGTCACGCCGTCGATCCTGCTTTCGCTCGCACGCGAAGCCAATCTGCAAACCGGACTGCCGGTTGACGCGGAAGCGCTTGCGTTGGGTGGGCTCGCAGTGGCGGCTTTTGCGCTTGTCGTCGGCGCGATCGCCGGGCTCCTCACGTCGCGGCCGCTTCGCGCCGCGCACGAGGAAGGCGGCCGCGCTCGCCGGCGCGCTGCGAATCAGTTCGCCAGCCCCTCCGTGCCGGTTCCGTTCGTCCTCGCGGTTCGGAACACCGCGCGCCGGGGTCGGGGAGCCGCACCGGCCTGGACCGCGATCGCCGGCATCGCGTTTGCGATTGCGACACTCAGCTTTGCGTTCACGTTCACCTCGCACCTGCAGCGCGGGCTTTCCGAGAAACAGCGCTACGGCTGGAACTGGGACGTGAAGATCGGTGCGCCTGCGCTTCCTGACATTGCAGGCCCCATCGTGCCGCCGTTGCGCGCCCAACCGGGCCTCACAGATCTCTCCGTCGGCGGCGTTACGCAGCTCAACGTAGGTCCGACGCGCGTCGACGTGCTGGCTCTCGATCCGATCGTCGGCCACGCGGTGCCGACGCTGCTCGCCGGCCGCGCACCGACATCGCCGAACGAGATTGTTCTCGGCGCTCGCTCAATGCGCGCTATGCATACGCACGTCGGCGGCACGGTGACGGCGAATATTGGCGCGACCCAAGCGCCGTACACCGTTGTCGGCCACGCGGTGTTTCCCGAGTTCGGTGACAGCGGACAACTTGGGACCGGTGCGTGGACGACCGTTGCGGGTGTCCGGCGGCTGCTGCCGAGCGTGCCGCGCGACAACTTCTACGTGCGCTACGCACCGGCAGCGGGTCAGAACGCTCGCATCGACACGCTCGTCTCCGTGATGCAGCCGCTTCCCTCGCGTGACGACTCTCGGCCGGAAGACCTCGTCGACTTGGCGCGCGGCGGCGGCCTGTCGTTCGTGTTGGCTGCGCTGCTCGCGCTCTTGTCGATTGCGTTGCTCGTGCACGCGTTGGTGACGTCGGTGCGTTCCAGTCGCCGGTTTCATGCAACGTTGCGGGCGATCGGGCTCACGCGCCGCCAGAGTCAGTGGATCGTGCTCAGCCAGGCGTTCGCACTCGCCGGACTCGCAGCGTTGATCGGTATTCCGCTCGGTCTCGCGGCGGGCCGCATTGCGTGGAGTGCATATGCCGACCGTCTCGGCGTTGCGGCCGACGCGTTCACGCCGTTTTCGGTCGTGCTGGTCGGGTTCGCCGTCGCGTTCGGGGCCGCGGTGGTCGGTGCGATCGTGCCGTGCTGGCTGGCCGGGCGACGACGATCGGCGAGGGATCTACGCGCCCCGTAGCGATTGCGCGTAGGCGCCCATTCCGTTCAGGAACCCGTCGCAGTTCTCCGCTTTGGCGATCGCGATCGCTTTGGCGTCGATGCCGTCGGGGAACACCGGCGGGACGTAGTACTCGAAGCCGTCACCTTCGATCGCGTCGGCAATGCCCGCCGCGCAGTCGGCGGCCGGCACTTTGTCGCCGGGCGGAATGAGCGCGGGGTCGTTGTCGGGCTGGTCCCAGATTTCGGTCGCGATCGGTCCCGGCAACACGAGCTTGATTTCGACGCCGGTTCCTGCGAGATCGAGCACCATCGCTTCCGCGAAACCACACATTGCATACTTCGCGGCGTTGTACGCCGACTCGTTCGCAATCGGGATGCGGCCGCCCAAGCTCGACACGAACATGATCTGCCCGCGCGACCGTTCGATCATGCGCGGCAGCACCGCGAGCGCCATGCGCGCCGGGGAGATGAAGTCGACGTCCATCACGTGCTCGACGTCGGCGGGTGTGAGCTCGGTGACGCGCGTGCGCTTCGGGATCGCGGCGTTGTTGACCAACACGTCGAGGCCGTCGAACGCGTCCCAGGCATCGCGCGCGACTTGTTCGGCACGCGCGAGGTCGCCGAGGTCGGCGGTCCACATCTGCGAATCGGGTGCGTGTTTGCGGCACGCTTCGAGCACCGCTTCGAGCCGGTCGGCGCGGCGCGCGACGATCCCGACGGTGGCGCCCCGTTCCGCCAGGATCGGCGCGAGCGCGGCGCCGATTCCCGACGACGCGCCGGTGACGAGCACCTTGGCCCCTGCGAGCTTCATGTTCGTGCTGCCTCCTCGGCCGCCCAAGATTCAGCCACCCGCGATCTCCCGTGATTCGTGTTCGGTCCACGAGTAGATGCCTTTCGACATCGTGGACGCTTCTTCGTTGGCGCGCGCACCGAACACTTCGGCGCGCACCGCATGCACGCCCTTGTCGTCGGGCGCGGCCTGGGCGGCCAGTTCGGCGAGATGACCGGCGAGGCGAGGGTTGCCCGCGGTCGCGAGTTCTTGGGCCCGTTCCGCGAGGCGCGTCGCGCCGCCCGCGAGCGTCGCGAGTTCACGTGCCAGTTCGGCGGCCGGCGCAGGCTTGAGGTGTGACGGATCGCCGTCGTACCAGCCGCCGTACAGCCGCCAGATGTTGCGCACGACGAATTCGGGTTCGTCGTAAATCGCTTGCAGATACGGCTGCGCGACGAGGCGCGCGGGTGCGGTGACCGTGTGCACGATGTCGTCGAGGCGCGCCCCTTCGTTCATCATCGCGAGCGTTTGCTCCACGATCGACTCGAGCATCTCGGCGCCATCGGTGAGCGCTTGGCGCACGCGCGATGCGCCGATGATCGGCAGCCCGTGACCGGGCAACAACACCTCGGGTTCGAGGGCGATCATCTTGCGGAACGCGATGGCCCAGTCGCGTGCGTACCGTTGCACCTTCTGCGGGTTGCCGCAGTTCGGCGACGCCCATATGAACATGTCGCCCGCGAACAAGATCTTTCGTTCCGGCGACCACACCCACGTCGCGTCGTCGGTTTCACCGCGATCGTGGAACAGTTCGAACACCTCGCCGCCGACGCCGATCGTCATCGCCTCGTGGTACGTCTCGTCGGGCATCCGATATTCGGTCGGCCACCGGAGCCCGGGGGCTTTGAACTGCCGCTGGTTGATCACCGCGTTGTAACCGGCGGTGAGCACGTAGCGCTCGAAGCGCGCCGCGATCGCCTCATGGGCGACGACCCGGGGCGGCGCCCAACCGTTGGTGCGTGCTTCTTCTTCGTAGAGGTCGACGCCGAAGCAGTGGTCGATGTGGCCGTGCGTGAAGATCGCAGTGTCGAGGCGTTTCGGGTTCCAGGTCCGCAGGGTCTGGTGGACGCCGGGGGCGTGGAAGACGCCGCTGGTGTCGACGACGACCAGGCCCGCCTCGGTGGCGACGGCCGCCGAGTTGGCGAAGGCGTCGACAAAGGCCACGTCCGGCTGGATCTCGGCCAGCTCGCCGCTGGACTGGAATGGGTGGTGAGCGGCGATGGGCAGCTCGCCCGTGAAGAGCTTGTCGGCTTTGGTCAGCAGATCCACGCTGGGAGCGTTCCACCCAGTGTCGTTGCCATCAAAATCGAAACGTGTTCCAATTCTCGCATGGTCGTCTCCCAACCCGCCGCCGACGAGCCGAGTGGCGCGCTCGCGCGCAGCCAGGCCGCGCGCCGGCGCCGGGTTCTCGACGCGACGCTGCGGCTCGCGGGCGACGGCGGTCTCGACGCGGTGCAGATGCGCGATGTCGCGGCAGCGGCGGGTGTCGCGCTCGGGACGGTGTATCGCTACTTCTCGTCGAAAGAACGCTTGCTGCTCGAAGCGATGGCCGAACAACAAGCCGACCTGCGCCGCTACCTCGAAGTGCACCCGCCTACAGAACAAACGCCCGCGGCGCGCGTGAACGCGGTGTTGAAGCGCGCCAACGGATCGCTGCGCGAGCACCCGGACGTTACGGCCGCGATGGTGAGCGCCATCGGGTCCGCACAACCGGAGAACGCCGACATCGTGCGGCGCGTCACCGAGATCATGACGGCGACCATCACGAACGCGATGCACGCGCCCGAGTCGCGTCCATCGACGGCGCACGAGTTGCTCGTCGCGCGCATCCTCATGCAGGTGTGGTTGTCGTCGCTGAACGGGTGGGTGTGCGGTGTCGATGGTGCCGAGCGCGTCGACGAAGATCTCGCGGCGGCGATCGAACTACTTCTCTAGTTCCTCGGTGTCGTCAACGATCGTGCGCGCCGCGTCGGCGTCTTTTTCGAAGACCATCACGCGGTATCCGTCGGCATATGACATTGAGGAGCGCAAGCCGTTGATGTCGTCGCCCGAAGTGAAGGCGTCGATGCCCGCCGACTTGAGCCGGGCGACGACCAACTCGGCTTCGACAAAGGGCAGGGAAGCGACCTCGACGATCTTCTCGTGTTCGTGGTGGTTCACGCCGTCGTTCGTCATGCTGATTCCTCTTGGGCGAGCACGCGGGCGCGTGCAAGGTCTGATTGAAAGACGAGTACTGACTCGGAGGTTTCGCCTCGCGCGCCGTACCCGAGCCCGAGCCCACTTGGGGATCGCTGAGTGAAACATGGGATGTCATTCGAATTGAGCTCGGCGGCGACGACTTCCGCGGTCATGCCCCAGCGGTAGTACTCGAGTTCCACGATCGGGTCGTGGTCGTGGTGGTCGACCGTGTCCGGATCGCGCGCACCGTCGTCGTGTTTCCGCCCGTGATGGTGCACCCTCAGATGGTACTGGGCACGGCGTCCGGCGTGAACATGTGAAAACGGCATCGCGGGCGCGATCCGGCGTACGTTTGGGCGCTTCAGTTCCGCGCTCTTTCGCCGATGAAGACCCCGCGATGACCCTTCGAACTGCCCGTCGCATCGCCGTCGTTTGTGCCGCACTGTCGGCCTGCGCGTTCCTCTTCGGCGCGACTGCGCCCGTCGCGTCCGCCGACGTCACGACGCACACACCCGTCATGGGCCCGAGCTTGTTGAACGCGAACCAGCTCGCGGCTTGGTACAACCATTACCACGCGGGCCAGGCGCGGATTCCGGCGCTCGGAAACAACGTTGCCGCGCTCGCGCAGGTCTTCATCGACGAAGGCAACATCGAAGGCGTGCGCGGCGACATCGCGTTCGTGCAGTCGAGCTCGAGACGGGCTGGCTGTACGTTCTCGAGTTCACAGATCCCGCCCGACGCGTACAACTACGCGGGGATCTACGCGTTCGACGGCCGTCAGAGCCTGCCGAACTGCCAGAACGGCGACAGCTCGCCCGAGCCGGTGCATGGGAACCCCGCAACACGGCGTGCTCGATGCAGATTCAGTTGTTGCGCAGCTACGCCGACCCGTCGACCGCGGACATGTCGGGCCGCTTGATCTCGGCACCGTCCGATCGGGTCGGTGCCGCGCCGCTGTGGGAGTACTTCGGCGGCGACAACTGCCCGTGCGGCAAGTTGATCTGGGCGTCGGCCAACAACTACGGCTTGGTCGTCCTGCAGACTGTATCGCGACGCGCTTGTCCTTGAACGGGAAAGGCTGGCGCGTGCGTGCCGTACGCGCCCGCAGTCAGCAGCGGTCCGACGTCGGGAACCGGGTACTGGGAGGTGACCGGCGACGGTGTCGTGCATCCAGCCGGATCGGCGGTTTCCGACGGCGATGCCAGCCACCTGCCGCTCGCGGCCGGGATCATTGGCGGTGAATCGTTGTCGAGCGCGACGGGCTATTGGTTACTCGGGAGCGACGGCGGCATCTTCTCGTTCGGGCATGCGCACTTCTGCGGTTCGACCGGCGCCATGCGCGCTGAACAAGCCGGTCAACGGCATGGAACGAACGTGCGGACAACAAGGGCTATTGGCTCGTTGCGACGACGGCGGCATCTTCACCTTCGGTGACGCGAAGTTCCACGGTTCGATGGGCGGCAAGCCGTCTGAACCAGCCGGTCATCGGCATGGAGCGAACGAACAGTGGGAACGGTTACTGGCTGTTCGCGTCCGACGGCGGCATCTTCAGCTTCGGCGATGCGCAGTTCGCCGGTTCGCTCGGGAGCAATCCGCCGTCGTCGCCGGTCGTCGCGATGCAACGCACGCCGGCGGAAGGGGCTACTGGATGCTGACGGCCGACGGTCGCGTCTTCAAGTTCGGCGACGCCGCGGACTACGGCGACATCGCGGGCTGCGGGATCTACGGGTCGGCGACGCGCATGCTCGTGACGCCCAACGGCAAGGGCTACTGGATCGGGACCGAGCACCGGCGCGATGATCGCGTTCGGCGACGCGAAGAAGTACCGGTTCCCGCAGACCGTCGGTGGCGCCGACGTCGCCCTGATGGGCGTCAACGCCAACTGACGCTTCCCGATGCGTCGCTGAACCCGCGTCAGGCGGGCTGAACGACGCATCGTCGGGTAGGGTCAGCGAGACACAACCCAACGGGGAGCTCGGGGGAACCGGGCTGAGAGGGTGGCTGCGCACGACGCGCCCGCCACCGACCCCTCGAACCTGCTCCGGGTAATGCCGGCGGAGGGAGGGAGCACATGCACGCGTCGCGATCGTGCTCGCGGGTGGCGACCCGTGGGCGCGCAGCTTCGGTCGTCGTTGCCCGACGACGCGTTCGTTGTCGCCGCCGATTCGGGCGTGCACCAGCGCGACCGTTCTCGGTCTGCACGTCGACAACATCGTCGGCGATCTCGACTCGGCCGACACCGCCGCTGTCGACGACGCGGTCGAGCGCGGGCGCGTCGTCGAACGGCATCCGGCCGACAAGGACGCAACCGATCTCGAGCTCGCGTTCGATCTCGCGTCGCGACCGGGGCGCGCACGGATCACCGTCGTCGGCGGCGCGGGTGGCCGGCTCGACCATTTCCTCGCGCAACGTCGCAGTACTGGCGTCGCCCCGATTCGCCGATCGTCGACGTCGACGCGTTGCTCGGCGCGGATCACGTACGTGGTCGTGGCGCAGGCGGTCGTCCGCCCGCGCAGTGATCACTGCGCCCGCGGGCTCGCTCGTCACGCTGCTGCCCGCCGGTGGCGACGTGCTCGGTATCACCACCAACGGGCCTGCAGTACCCGCTGCACGGCGAAGACCTTCCGGCGGGAACGAGCCGCGGCATCAGCAACGTGCTCGCCGGCGACACCGACGTGTCGGTCATCTGCGGCCGGGCACGTTGCTCATCATCCAGCCGCGGCGGTGCGTCGTGAAGCGCGCCCTGCTCGTTCTCGTCGCGGCGGCGACGCTCGGCCTCGCCGCGTGCGGCAGTAGTTCCAAACCGGCGGCAACCACGTCGAGCACGCAACCCGCCGGATCGACCGTTCCGGGCAAGCCCAAGATCACGACAGTCGTGTTGCTCACTCACGCTCGTTCGCAACGTCGAAGAGCGTGCTCGCCGACTTCACCAAGCAGACCGGCTACAAGGTCAAGCTCGTGCAGCCGGGCGACGCGGGCGTCGATGGTCAACGAAGCGATCCTGCGCAAGAACAATCCGCGTGGCCGACGCGTTGTTCGGCGTCGACAACACGTTCCTCACGCGCGCGCTCGATGCAGGCATCTTCGACCCGTACTCGCCGCCCGGCCTCGACACGGTGCCAGCGGGCGTCTACGGTCGATCCGCAGCACGGGTGACGCCGATCGACGAGAGCGACGTGTGTGTCGATCGACGACACGTCGTGGTTCGGCCACGACGGCCGGCCGCCGGCGCCGACGTACGCTCGACGATCGTGATCGACCCGCGCTACAAGAACCTCACCGTCGTCGAGAACGCGTCGACGTCGTCGCCCGGGCTCGCGTTCCTGCTCGCGACCGTCGCCGCGAAGGGCGAGAACGGCTGGCAGGACTACTGGACGCGCGCTGCAAGGCACAACGGCGTGCGCGTCGACGACGACTGGACGGCGGCCTACGAGACCGACTTCACCGCCGGCGGCGGCAGCGGCGATCGGCCGATCGTCGTTTCGTACGGTTCCGATCCCGCGGCCGACGTCGTGGACTCGAGTCCGCACCGCGACACGCCGAAGGTCGGCGTCGTCGCGTCGATCGTGTTTCCGGCAGATGGAGTTCGCGGGCGTGTTGCACGGCGCGCACAACGTGCCGGGCGCGCAGGCGCTCGTCGACGTTCATGCTGACGCGCGAGTTCCAGGAAGACATGCCGCTGCAGATGTACGTCAACCCGGTCGTGACCGGCGCGGCGCTACCGGCGGTGTTCACGAAGTGGGCGGTCGATCCCGCCGCATCCGTACTCGATCGATCCCGCGACGATCTCGCGCCCAAGCGCAACGACGTGGATCAAGGAGTGGACCGATCTCGTGGTGGGGTGATGCCGCGACGTCGCTCGCGTCGTGCGGGTCGCGATGCCGCTCGGCGTTCCTCGCGCGTCTTCTTCGTCGTGGCCGCTCGTCGACGATCTTCGGTCGCAGTCGCTGCGCTCCGGCGCGATCGCCGACGTCTTCACGCGACCGTCGTTGCGGCGCGTCGCGTGGTTCACGTTCTGGCAGGCCGTCGTGTCGACGGTGCTGACGCTCGTGGTCGGGACTGCCCGCCGCGTACGTCGTCGCGCGTTACGACTTTCCGGGGCGGCGAGCGTTTCGCGCGTTCG
Organism: uncultured Actinomycetes bacterium; assembly: GCA_963841195.1. Lineage (GTDB taxonomy): Bacteria > Actinomycetota > Acidimicrobiia > IMCC26256 > PALSA-610 > CAWJBX01. Next base: position 55,091 of record CAWJBX010000021.1, read on the forward strand.
TGACGGTGCCGTTCGTGCTTGCCGACTGTCGTGGTCGCGACCGCGTTCCTCGCGCTGCTCCGACCGGGCGGCCCGCTCGCGTTCCTGCATTGGCAGCGCGGCGTCGCACCGATGCTTTTGGCGCACGTGTTCTTCAACCTCGCGGTCGTGGTGCGCACGGTCGGCGGGTTCTGGGCGAACCTCGATCCGCGGCGCGAGGAAGCGGCGCGGATGCTGGGCGCTTCGCGAATGGCGAACGTTCCGCACCGTCACGCTGCCGTTGCTCGCACCGGCCGATCATCGCCGCCGCGTCGATCGTGTTCCTGTTCACGTTCACGTCGTTCGGGGTCGCGCTGTTGCTTTCCGACCCTGCGCACGCGACGATCGAGGTCGAGATCTACCGCCAGGTCGTCGAGTTCGTTCGACCTGCAAACGGCAGCCGCGCTCGCGCTCGTTCAGATCGCGGCGGTGCTCGCCGTGCTCTTCACGCTGAGCCGCGCCCAGGAGCGACGCGCGGTCACGCAACGCTTGGTTGCCGCCAGCGTCACCGCCCGCAAACCGCGTGGGCGCGAACGTCTCGTCGTCGGTTCGATTCTCGGCGCGACGACGGTGTTCCTCGGCGCCCCGCTCGTCGTTGCTCGTGTGGCACTCGTTCGACATCGGCGGGCAGCTGGAGCCTCGCGTCGTACCGCGCGCTCGGTATCGAGCGCGTCGACGAGCACGTTGTTCGTGTCGCCGTGGGCCGCCTTGCGCAACTCGCTGTTGTTCGCTGCCATTGCGACCCTCGTCGCGCTCGTCGTCGGCGGGCTCGCGTCGGTTGCGATCGCGTCCCGGCCGGGACGGGCGACGCGATCGTTCGACACTGCGTTGATGCTCCCGCTCGGCACGTCGGCGGTCACGGTCGGATTCGGGTTCCTGCTCGACCTTCGACAACGCGCCGCTCGATCTGTCGACGTCGTGGTGGATCGTGCCGATCGCCCACGCGGTCGTCGCGATCCCGTTCGTCGTCCGGACTGTCGTCCCCGCGCTGCGCAGCATCGATCCGCGGCTCCGCGACGCGGCCGACGATGCTCGGCGCCTCGCCGCGTCGCGTCTGGCGCGACGGTCGACATGCCCGATCGCGACGCGCGCGTTCGTGGTCGCGGCCGGATTCTGCGCGGCAGTGTCGCTGGGGGAGTTCGGTGCGACGGTATTCCTCGCCCGACCCGACTGCCCGACGTTGCCGATCGCGATCCAGCGCTTCTTGGGTCGTCCCGGCGAGTTCAACGTCGACCAGGCGCTCGCGATGTCGATGATCCTGATGGTGCTCACGGCCGTCGTGGTCTTCGCGATCGAACACGTGCGCGTCGGCGACGTCGGCGAGTTCTGATGTTGCAGGTCGAGGGCGCGGTCGTGCGCTTCGGTGATTTCGGGGCGCTCGACGACGTCGACCTCTCGGTGGGGCCCGAAGAGACGGTTGCCGTCCTCGGTCCGAGCGGTTGCGGGAAAGACCACGCTGTTGCGCGCGATCGCGGGTTTGCAACCGCTCGACGCCGGCCGGATCACCTGGGACGGTGACGATCTCGCGTCGGTGCCACCGCACGAGCGGCGTTTCGGTCTGATGTTCCAGGAGTACGCGCTGTTCCCGCACCGCGATGTGGCCGGCAACGTCGAGTTCGGTCTGCGCATGCACGGGCTCGATCGCGACGCGAGAACCGCGCGCGTCCGCGAAGTGCTCGAACTCGTCGGCCTCGGCGACGCGGGTTCACGCGCGGTCGCGACGCTCTCGGGCGGTGAGCAGCAGCGGGTTGCACTCGCACGCGCGCTTGCCGTCGAACCGCGTCTGCTCATGCTCGACGAACCACTCGGCGCGCTCGATCGGGCTTGGCGCGCGCCGTCTCGTCGACGAGATACGCGCCCTCCTCGACCGCGCGCACCTCGCCGCGCTCTACGTCACTCACGACCACGAGGAGGCGTTCTCGATTGCGCAACGCGTCGTCGATCATGCGCGACGGGCGCGGTCGTGCAGGCGGCCAGCGCCCGCTGACGTCTGGCGGCGCCCGGCCGACGCATGGACGGCCGAGTTTCTCGGCTTCGGGCCGCGACGTCGCGGTGCAGGTCGACCAGGGCGTGCTCGAAACGCCCTGGGGTCGCTTCCCGGCACCCAGCGACGTGCCGAGCGGCCCCGTCGATCTCGTCTTTCGCGCCGATGCGCTCTCGCTGGCGTCCGACGGTGTGATCGCAGGCCACGTCAGCCGCGTGACGTTCGGCGGGGCCGAGGTCGTCGTGACGGTGCAACCCGAGACCGGCACGCCGCTCGTCGTGCGCGTGGCGCAGCAACGCGCGCCCGCGCCCGGCGAACGTGTTCGGCTGTCGGTGCAAGCTGACGCGCTGCTCTGTTACCCGTCGGCAGACTGACGCCGTGGCCCGCATTCCGGCGAAGGTCCAAGAAGGCGCGCGCGTGCTCGGGCGCAAAGACAAGGTCATGCGGCAGATGATCCGTGACTACGGATTGCCTGACCGCCTCGGACGCAGAACGCGGACGCCGCACTTCGCCGAGCTGACGCGGATGATCACCTACCAGCAGCTCGCCGGCCGCGCCGCGGCGGCCATCTACGGGCGATTTCGACGCGCTCTTCGACGGTCCGCCGACGCCCGAAGCCGTGCTCGCGCTTCCGTTCGAGACATTGCGCAGCGTCGGGCTTTCGCGCGCCAAGGCGATGTCGATCGTCGATCTCGCCGAGAAGGTCGAGGCGGGAGTCGTCGAGCTCGATCGCGTTGCGCGCCTGCCCGACGACAAGGTCGTGCGCGAGCTCGTGATGGTCCGCGGCATCGGTGAGTGGACCGCGCACATGTTCCTGATGTTCCAAGCCGGACGGCTCGACGTGTGGCCGACGCTCGACTTCGGAGTCCGCGCCGGTTACGGCCGCCTCTACGGCCTCGAACCGCCGCCGACGGCAAAGGCCCTGGTCCCGCTGGGTGAACGCTTCCGGCCGTACCGTTCGATTGCTGCCTGGTACTGCTGGCGAGCGGTCGACACGGTCACACCGAGTGACTGAGTTCAGGACCGGCGCTCGGCCGCCGATTTGGCCGCATGATGGTGTCGCCGGGAGGAAGCACCCGGACGCGCCTGCGCAACCGCCGCGCGGCCCTGACCGCTGCCGGCTTGGTCGCGTTCGCGGTCGTGTTGGTGGCACTGCTCATGTCGTCGTTCGGGGGTGTCGGCACCTCGAAGAAGGGCCACGTCAAGACGACCGCGAGCAAGAAGGTCGTGCACGCCACGACCACCCGACCGCCGGCCCCGACCACCGTTGCACCCGCACCGCCGCCCCGGCCCGCGCCGACGACGTCGACACCGCCCACCACCGCGCGGACGACGACCACAACGGCCAAGCGCGCGCCGACGACAACGGTCGCGGCCACGCCAACGCCGTCGACCCTTCCTGCCGCGACCGCGTTTGCGTCGATCGCGGACTTGCCCGAGTGGTGCACGGTCACCGTGCACGTGAGCAACGGTTCGTCGCACGAGTATCAGCTCGCGGTGTACTTGCAGAACCCCGGTGACCTCTACGTGTTCACCGCGTATGTCGGCGGTTACAAAGTTGACGTCACGACGAAAGTGGTCGACCGCAACCACGCGGCCGAGTGCGACACGACCCTTGCGAACTTGAGTCCGGCCTAAGCGATGGCACCCGACGTTCGCAGCGCGCTGACGCGGTCGGGCGCGAAGCCCCATTCCTGCAGCGCGGAGTCGGTGTCGGCGCCCGGCTTGACCGGCGCGCCCTGTACCGCCGTCGGCGTGCGGCTGAAGCGCGGCGCGGGCGCGGGCTGCGGCGCGCCCGCCGACGTCGACGAACATCTCGCGCGCCACGTTGTGCGGATGCGCGCGCGCTTCCGACATCGAAAGCACGGGTGCGAAGCACACCTCGTGACCGGCGAAGAACGCGACCCACTCGTCGCGTGTGCGGGTGCGGAAGAAGTCGCGCGAGGCGCGCCTTCCAGCGCCGGCCATTGCGCCATGTCCATCTGCGTGCGCGGCCTCGAGATCGTCGAAGCCGAGCGGCCGATGAGGCGCAGGAAGTTCGCGTAGAACTTCGGTTCGTACGCGCCAGCGACACGTAGCCGCCGTCGGCGGTTTCGTACACGTTGTAGAAGTGGGCGCCGCCGTCGAGCAGGTTCGTGCCGCGCGGACCCCAGCCGCCCATCGCGTCGATGCCCCAGAAGATGCTCATGAGCTGCGCGCTGCCGTCGACCATCGCCGCGTCGACGACCTGACCTTCACCCGACGTCGCGCGTTCGACGCAGCGCGGCAAGAATGCCCATGACGACGAGCGATCCGCCGCCGCCGAAGTCGGCCAGCAGGTTGATCGGCGGGACGGGCGCGTGGCCTTCGGGGCCGAGGTGCCAGAGCACGCCCGCGACCGACAGGTAGTTGATGTCGTGACCGACGTCGCCCGCGAGCGGGCCGTCTTGGCCCCAGCCCGTCATGCGCGCGTACACGAGGCGCGGGTTGCGCGCCCGGCACGCGTCGGGACCGACGCCGAGCCGTTCGGCGACGCCGGGTCGGAAGCCTTCGAGCAGAACGTCGGCGCGCTCGCACAAGTCGGAGCACGACGCTCGGCGCCGTCGGGGTTCTTCAGGTCGACACCGATGCTGCGCCGGCCGCGGTCGATGACCGAATACGCCGACGCGTTGCCGCCCGCGACGGTGCGACCGGTTGCGACGTCGGTGGCGCGGTCGACGCGCAACACCTCGGCGCCGAGGTCGGAGAGCAACATGCCCGCGAACTGCACGGCCCGATGTTCGGCAGCTCGACGACTTTGATGCCCGGCCGAGCGGCACCCATGTCAGCGACGTAGCGCTCTCTCTGCATCGTTGAGGCCAGCGCGGGCCGCGTTCTCGTACAGGAACTTGGGCCACACGTGGTCGCGGAACGGGACGTTCGGGAGCTCGGCGAAGATGCGGTCGATGTCGAGACCCATCGGGTAGTAGCCCGCGTAGATGATCTTGTCGGCGCCGCGCGTGTTCGCGAAGTCGATGATGTCTTTGTTGTAGTGCTTGGGTGCGAACGCGGAGGTCGAGTAGTAGAGGTTCGGCCACTTCAACAGCAGCTTCACCATCAGCTCGGTCCAGGGCTCGACCGCCGTGGCGCGTGATGATCTTCAGCTCGGGGAAGAACCAGCACACCTCGTCGAGCAAGCGCGACTTCCTGCGGCGCGAAACGAATGCGCGGGCCGGGCACTCCCGCGTAGACGAAGATCGGGATGTCGAGCTCGATGCACTTCGCGTAGATCGGGTACATCTTCTTGTCGTTCAGCGGCACCTGCGGGATGAGCCCGGTGCCCCAGCAGTGCGCGGCCTGGCGCCGTGCACGCGCACGTCTTCGTCGAGCTTGCGGACCGCGTCCATGCCCTGGTTCGGGTCGGTGTTCGGTCGACGCGATGAAGCGGTCGGGATAACGCTCGAGCGCGATCTTGGCGTTCCCGTCGACGGCCATGCCCGGTGAGCGCCTTGCGTGATGCCGTGCTGGTCCATCTTCGCGATCAGCATCTCGACCGGGTCGTCGACCTGTCGTAGTGCGGCACGCCCTTGAACATGTACTGCGCCGGGAACTCCCACTCCTGGCTGTCGGCGTCGTGCGTCTGCTTGCGGATGAAGTCGTAGTGCTTCGCTTGTTCCTCGCGCGGCGCGGGGAACCCGATCATCGTGTCGATGACGCCGACTTCGGCGCGCGCCTTCTCGAACGCCTCGGCACTCACTGCGCACCTTCTTCTCGGGAGCTTGAACACCCGTTCCGCGTTCTCGCGCAGGAACTTGGGCCACACCTCGTCGCGGAACGGGACGTCGGGCAGTCTCGGCGAAGATGCGCTCGTAGCGACAGCCCGATCGGGAAGTAGCCCGCGAAGATCACCTTGTCGGCGCCGCGTGTGTTCGCGAAGTCGACGATCGTCCTTCGGGTAGTACTTCGGCGCGAACGCGGAGGTCGAGTAGTAGAGGTTCGGCCACTTCAACAAGAGCTTGGCCGCGAGGCGGTCCACGGTTCGCAGCCGTGGCGCGTCACGAACTTCAGCTCGGGGAAGTACCAGCAGACCTCGTCGATCAGACGCGACGTACTGCGGTGCGAACGGCACCCGCGGCCCGGGCACGCCCGCGGACGACGCAGATCGGGATGTCGAGCTCGATGCACTTCGCGTAGATCGGGATAGAACTTCGCGTCGTTGATCGGCACCTGCGGATAGCAGGCCCGCGGGAAACGCAGTGGCCGCTTTCACGCCCAGCTCTTCGACATGCGCGCACGAGATCGCGGACGCCGTCCATCCCGCGGTTGGGATCGACTTCGAAGCTCCCGAAGAAGCGGTCGGGGTACTCGCGCACGGCCCGCAACGAGTCGGCGCTGCGCTCTTCGTGGAACGACACGCCGAGCATGCCCTTCTCGATCCCGAACTTGTCCATCTGGTCGAGCAGGAAGCCCACCGGATCTTCGTCGGGCTCGGGGTGCGGCACGTTCTTGAACATGTATTGCGCCGGGAACTCGAACTCCTCGAGCGATTCTTTGTCGCGCAGGTTCTGGCGCAAGAACGTGTAGGTGCGTTTCGCGTCGCGAAACGGTGGAGCGATCATCAGATCGATGACGCCGACGTCGGTCGGCAGGGCCATGTATGTCCTCCTGCGCGGCTTGGGCTCGGGAAGGTAGCCGCCTCCCAGCTGCCGGTCAGATCCGCTTCTTACTCATGAGTAGGACAGATGTAGTACACCCACGGTCCTCAATGGACTGTCCTTTTACACTTTTTGTAACGCATCATGTCCGAACCGAATTGCTCGGACTCGTCGTATCATGTTGCGACAAGCGAGCGCAGAGCGGGAATGCGCTAAGGAGTGCACAAGCACAACGTGGGGAGGCGGGCCCCGGGGGAGACGTTTGTCGACCCGTCGTTACGTACGGAGCGTCAAAGGTGAACGGAATCACATAACGGCTGGCATTTTCCGAGAGGCGGCTCGGTCACAGGTGGGGGGACCTCGTGAACTTGAAGTCTGCTGCGCGTCGGCTCGGCGTCCATTACCAGACGGCGTACCGATGGGTGCGAAGCGGTCAACTCGTTGCCGTCAAAGTGGGCGCCGGCTACGAGATCAGTGACGCGGCGCTGGCCCGATTCGAAGCCCAACGGGCTGCCGTCGAACGAGCGGCCGAATCGATACCGGACGAGAGCCCGAGCGCGGTTGCGCCCGGCGCGATCAGCCGGAGCGCGGCCCTTGCATCGCTCGACACCATGCTCGATGCGGTGTCGCTCAACGCCGGTCCGTTCCTCGAGCGGGCGACGCGCCTTGCGGTCTCAGTGGTTGGCGACGGCGCCGTCCTGACGCTGCCCGGCGAAGACGGCACGCTCGAAGTCGCACACGTTGCGCACCTCGCGCCGCACGTCGAGTTGCGCATGGGCTGGGTGGCACGTGAGGAACAAGGTACGAAGCAATTTGCGAAGCTGGTCGCGAGTAGCGGCCGCTCCGTTTTCGTTCCCCAGGTGCCGCAACAACAAGTACGCGACAGCGTCGGGCCCGAAGCACACGAATATCTCGTGAAGGGCAGTTGCTTCAGCGTCATCTGCGTGCCGGTCTTCGGCGACGACGCCGTCGGCGCGTTGTTCCTCATGCGCGACGAAGCCGGGCGTCCCTACGCCCCCGACGACGTCGTGTTCGCAGAAGCCGTGGCGACGCGTATCGCCTTGGCGCGGACGCAAGCCGCGCGCCAACAGTCGGCGTGGAATGTGCGCCGGCGGGTCGTCGAGTCGCTCAGTGAAGCGGCACGCGACCACGAGTCGGTCGACGACCTCGGGTGCGCGCTCGACAAATTCCTCGAATGGAGCGTCGGCGACGACACGCAAGCGGCGGTTGCCGTGCTCGACCTCGAGTTGCGCCAGCGCGTGTGCACGAAGGCGTACGCCGAACTGCTCGGGCGCGATCCGGCGAGTGTGCGCGGGGCGCTCTTGCCCAACTTGGTCGCTGATGCCGATCGGCTCTATCGCGGTCTCGAACGGTTGCTGACGTCGGAAGTCGATTTCCGTACGTTCGAGATCGACGCGCGGGCCACCGCCGCGCCGGTCATGCTGCACTGCGCGATGGCGCGCCGTCCGGACGCGACGCCGTGGGCGATCGTGATCTCGGCCCACGCCGCCGTGAAGGTGTAATTCGTCCTCGACTACCGTCCGGGCTATGACCGACTGGGGTCAGGCGCGGGAACTCGACGACATCCGGGGCCAGGTCGCGATCGCGGGCATCGGCGAAACCGCGTACACGAAGGCGTCGGGCCGGACCGCGCGTGAGATCGGCGCCGAAGCCGCCGAGCGCGCCATCGAAGACGCCGGGCTCGAACCCAGCGACATCGACGGCCTCACGTGGTCGGGAACGTTTGCCGACTTCGACGCCGACGCGTTCCACGAGCATTTCGGCACGTCGCACGAGCTGTGGACGTCGCCGTGGGGCGGGGGCATGGCCTGGGCCGCAACCGCTCCGTACCTCGCGGCGGAAGCGATCGCAGCGGGCAAGGCGCGCCACGTGCTGAACGTGTTTCCGGTCGCGTGGGCAACGCAACGCGCGTCGATGACCGGTGGTCCCGGCGAAGTGCACGCGACCCAGTCGGCGAAACAGAACCTCGAAGTGCCGTTCGGATGGTTCCCGCAGCCCGTCTATTTCGCGACGATCATGCGCCGGCACATGATCGAGTTCGGCACGACGCCCGAGCAGTTCGGTGCGGTCGCGGTTGCGTCGCGGCGCCACGCGAACTTGCACCCGGATGCGGTCATGCACGGACGGCCGATGACAATCGCCGACTATCTCGCAGCGCCCTACCTCGCCGATCCGCTGCGGTTGCTCGACTCGTGCTTGATCTCCGACGGTGGCGCCGCGTACGTGACGACGAGCGTTGAACGGGCGCGTGATCTCAAACAGCCGCCGGCGGTCGTGCTCGGTGTGGGCGAGGGCTACTCCGGCACCGGCACGCATTGGGCGCAGCAGCGCGCGTTCACGAGTACGCCCCAGGTCTTCTCGGCGCCCGGCGCATTTTCGATGGCCGGCATCACGCCGGGCGACGTCGACGTGCTCACGGTCTACGACCCGTTCACGGTGGTCAGCCTCATGCAGATCGAAGACATGGGGTTTTGCGCGAAGGGTGAAGCGGGCGCGTTCGTCGAAGGCGACACGCTCTTTCACGACGCGGGCAAGCTCCCGTTCAACACGCACGGCGGGTTGCTGTCGCACGCGTACGTGCTCGGCATCGCGCATGTTGTCGAGTGCGTGAAGCAGTTGCGCAGCACCGCAGCTGCGCAGGTACCCGATTGCGAGATCGCGGTCTACGGCGGTTACACGGGCCACATGGCGAGCACGCTCGTGTTGGCAAAGGACGTATGACATGGCGATCAAACGCGCCGACTTCCCGCTGCCCGATCTCGACGACGAACTGACCGCGCCGTTCTACACGGCCGCGGCACGCAACGAACTCGTGATGCCGCGTTGCACGACCTGCGGCGAGATCGTCTGGTATCCGGAAGCGGCGTGCCCGGCCGACGGTGGCGCGCTGGCGTGGGAACCGGTGTCGGGCAACGGCTCGTTGTTCTCGTGGGCGGTCGTGCAGCGCGCGTTCCTGCCTGCCTTCGCCGACATGGTGCCGTTCGTCACCGCGTTGGTTGCGCTCGAAGAGGACGCGCGCGTGCGCGTGCCCACGTACATCGTCGACGCCGCACCAGACTCGCTCGTGGCCGACGCGCCCGTGCGGGTGGTGTTCCGTCCGTTGTCGTTCCCGACCGTGCCCGACAAGGAAGTCGTGGTGCCGATGTTCGTTCCCGTCGTCGTGATCTACGACGGTCTGCGCGTCGTCGACGTCTCCGAAGGGATCGCGGGCGCGTATTGCGCAAAGTTGTTGACTGACCTCGGTGCCGACGTCGTGTTCGCGACGCCCCTTCCCGACGACCCGCTCTTCGTCTACTTGCGCACCTCGCAGCGGCACGCGGCCGACATCGCGCCGTGGCTCGCGACGGCCGACATCGTGCTCGGCAACGAACTGCCTTCCGACGCCGGAAGCGCACTCGTCACGATCTCGATCACGCCGCTCGGTCACGGCGGGCCCGACGACGGCTTGCCGCTCACCGAAGAAGTGTTGCAAGCGCGCAGCGGCAGTCTCGCCGGTCACGGCCATGCGAACATGCCGCCGCTGACGGTCGGTGGTCACCTCGGCGAGTACATCGTGGGTGCGTACGCGGCGTTGGGCGCGCTCACCGCCTGGCGGCGCGCGTCGCGCACGCGCGTGCCCGAGCACGTCGACGCATCGATGCTCGAAGCCATCCAGATGACGTACGTGACGGTGCCCACGTTGATGGCGCGCTTCCCCGGTGGCCGGCCGTCGTCGTTCCGCTGGGTGATGATCCCCGGCAACGAACCGTCGGCCGACGACCGCTACGTCGGCATCACGACGATCACGGTGCAACAGTGGCAAGGGCTCGCAGGGGTTATCGGGCGTCCGGAGATGGCCGACGACGAGCAACTCGGCACGATGCTCGGCCGTTTTCTCCAGGCCGACGCAGTGAACGGTGCGCTGCACGCGTATACAGAGGCGCACGCCGCCGACGACATCGTCGCCGCGTGCGTCGACGCGCGCGTGCCGGCTGCGATCGTCGGCAACGGCGCCGAACTGCCGAAGAACGAACAGCTCGCGGCGCGGGGAGTGTTCGTGCAACAACCGGGCGAGTCGTGGATCCGGCCGCGCGCGCCGTTCCAGTTTCACGGCGTTCGCCCGACCGCGCACTCGAAGCACCGACGGAAGCGGCCCAGCCGTGGCCGGAACGGGCGCCGGTGTCGCCGGCGGCCGACGCGCCGGGCGACCGGCCGCTCGCCGGTATCAAGGTCGTCGACTTCACCGCGTTCTGGGCCGGACCCGTCGGCAACCGCGTGGCTTGCCGCAATGGGCGCCGACGTCATCAAGGTCGAAGCGGTGCAACGGCCCGACGGCATTCGCTTCAGTGCCGCGTTACGGCCGTCGCAAGATCCGCAGTTCTACGAAAAGTCGGCCCTGTTCCACGCGTGCAACCTCGGCAAGCGCGGCATCACGCTCGACCTCGGTCATCCCGATGGGCTCGAACTCGCGCGCCAGTTGATCGCGCGCGCCGACATCGTCACCGAGAACTTCACGCCGCAGGTGATGGACCGCTTCGGCCTCGACTGGGACGCCGTGCACGAGTGCAACCCGCGTGCGATCTACTTGCGCATGCCCGCGTTCGGGCTTTCCGGTCCGTGGCGGTCGCGCGGCGGCTTCGCGCAGACGATGGAACAGCTCACCGGCATGGCGTGGGTCACGGGCTACGACGGCGGGCCGCCGATCATCCCGGGCGGACCCGTCGACCCGATGGTCGGTGCCCATGCTGCGCTCGCGGTCGTCGCCGCGCTCGCGCAGCGTGACTCGACAGGGGAGGGGCTCGTCGTCGAGGTACCGCTCGTCGAAGTCGCGACCGCCGTCACGGCCGAACAAGTGATTCACTACGCGATCGACGGCACGCTGCTCGGCCGGCGTGGGCAAGGTGGCGTATACCAATGCGCGGGCGACGACCAGTGGGTTGCGATCGATCGCGCGGTCGACCCGATGTCTGCCGAAGATCGCGCGGCATGGTGTGCGACGCGTACGCCTGAACAAGCGGCGAAGGAAGCGCTCGGCGAGGGCATTCCTGCCGCCGCGATGGTTCCCGGTCATGCGACGCTCGACGATCCGCAGCTGCGTGCGCGCAACTTCTTCGAACCCGTTACGCACCCGCTCGTCGGCGAGCACTTCTATCCGTCGTGGCCCGTGCGCATGTCGGGCGGTCCGGAGCATTACTGGACGGGCCCCGCGCCGATGCTCGGCCAGCACACCGCCGAAGTGCTGCGCGCCGAGCTCGGCATCGACGACGACGAGCTCGCGCGCCTCGAAGCCGAGCACGTGATCGGCACGATTCCGTACATGGGTCGGTAAGCCGATGGCGCAGCGGCGCGAAGAACCCGACTTCGAAAACGTCGAAGACGCGATCGTCGACGGCGACGTCCCGTACCAACGGGGAACCGCTCGGGCCGCGCTCCGGCATCGCAACTTTCGCATCGTGTACTTCGGCGACGTTCGCGTCGAACATCGGCACGTGGATGCAGAACGTCATCCTCGGTGCGTACGCGTTCAAGCTGACGGGCTCGGGCGTCGTACGTGAGCCTGCTGTACTTCGGGCAGCTCGGACCGCTCCTGTTCTTGTCGATGTGGGGCGGCCTGCTCGCCGATGTCGTCGACCGCCGCCGGTTCCTCGTCGCCACGCAAGTCGTGCAAGGCGTGCTGTCGTTCGGGCTCGCGGGCGTTGCGTTTGCAACTCACCCATCGCTCACGTGGATCGCGGTCCTGGTGTTCGCGATCGGCATCGCCAACGCGCTCGGCGCGCCCGGGTTGAGCGCGATCCTTCCAACGCTGGTTCCGAGAGAAGACTTGCCGGGCGCGGTCGCATTGATGTCGGTGCAGATGAATCTGTCGCGCGTCATCGGCCCCGCGATCGGCGCGATCGTCTACGCCGAGTTCCGCGCCGGCTGGGTGTTCGCCCTGAATGCCGTCTCGTACGTCTTCGCCGTCATCGGTCTCCTGTGGGCGCGCTACGCGCGCCGCATGGAGGGCGTGGTCGGCGAACAGGGCATGGCCCGACTGCTCTCGGGCGTGCGCATTGCGGGCAGCGACCCGTTGATCCGGCGCGTGCTGCTCACACTCGCGTCCGTTCTCGTTCTTCGCGTTGCCGTTCGTCGGGATCATGCCGCAGATCGCCGACCACGAGCTGGGGATCGACCCGAAGAGCGTCACCTACGGACTGCTCTACGCGGTCTTCGGCCTCGGCGCCGCGCTGGGTGCGGTCAGCATCGGAACCGTGTTCGCGTCGCGCGACAAGAGCCGCATGATCCGCCCCGGCTTGATCGCGTTCGCGATCCTGCTCGCGCTGTTTGCAGCGGTCGACCACGTCGGCGTGGCGATGCTCGTCGTCGGTCTGCTCGGCTACGCGTACTTCATCGTGATCACATCGCTCTCGATCGTGTTGCAAGCGCACCTCGAGGACGCACAACGCGGGCGCGTCACCGCACTGTGGATCATGGGCTTCGGCGGTGTCGTGCCACTCGGCGTGCTCGTGGCGGGGCCGTTCTCCGACAACTACGTGCGCGGCATCCTCCTGGTCGGCGTGGTGTGGGCGTTGCTGCTTGCCGTATGGTCGAGTGCGCGCGCATTTCGCGGGAGGGAAGCCGATGCCTGACGACCACGCCGAGGCCTATCGCGAGGTGCGGGAGCGCGTTGTCGCGCTCGTGCGTGCCGCGCCGCCCGATGCGCTCGATACGCCGTCTCCGGCGACACCGGAGTGGCGCGTGCGGGATGTGCTCTCGCACATGGTCGGCGTCACGAATGACGTCGTGAACGGGCGCATGGAAGGCATCGCAAGTGATGCCTGGACCGACGCGCAGGTCGATCCGCGGCGCGACGCGACGCTCGACGAATTGTTCGCCGAGTGGGACGAGTTCGGTCCGCAGTTCGAGGCCATGCTCGCGGCCGCGCCGGCGGAGATCTCGGGGCAAGCACTGTTCGACGTGGCGACGCACGAACACGACATTCGCCACGCGCTGCGGCAGCCGGGTGCGCGCGAGAGCGATGCCGTCGCGATCGGTTACACCTGGCTGATCGGGTTGCGCGCGCGGAACGAGTCACCCGCGATCTGCTTCGTCACCGAATACGAAGCCGAAACCGCGGGCGCCGGCGAAACCGTTTCGACCGTGGAAGCCAGCCGGTTCGAACTCTTCCGTGCGTCGGCGGGCCGGCGAACAGTGCAAGAGATCGAAGCGTACGCGTGGACGCCCGAAGCGCGACCCGAACTCCTGCTCGCAGCCTCGTTCTTTACGATGCGGACGTCGTCGCTGGGCGAGTAGTGGACGAACGTCTCGTCGCGAATCGCGACAACTGGAACGACCGCACGACCGTACACCTCGCGTCGCAGTTCTACGACGTCGAGGGCTGGTTGCGCGCACCGAAACTGCCGCGCGAACGCGAACTGGAAGCACTCGGCGACGTTTCCGGGTTGCGGCTCGTGCACCTCCAGTGTCACTTCGGTCTCGACACGCTCGCATTGGCGAACGCCGGTGCGATCGTGACCGGCCTCGACTTCTCCGCGCCCGCAATCGACGCCGCGCGCGAGATCGCGACGAAGACCGGCCTTGCCGACCGGGCGAGGTTCGTCTGCGCGAACGTCTACGACGCCGCCGCGGTGTTGCCCAACGACGCGTTCGACATCGTCTACGTCAGCCTCGGCGCGTTGTGTTGGTTGCCGAGCGTCGAACGCTGGGCCGAGCAAGTGCGCGCGCTGCTCGCACCCGGCGGCCGCTTGTACCTTCACGACAGTCATCCTGTGCTGTGGGCGCTCGAAGACGACGGACGGACGCTCGGGTTCACCTACTTCGAGGAAACCGAACCGCACGCTGACGACGCCGACCGCACGTACACCGACGGCGATACCCCGATCGAGCACACGCGCCAATACGAGTGGAACCACGGAATCGGCGAGATCGTGAGCGCGTTGCTCGGCCAAGGTCTCCGACTCGATCAACTCACCGAACACGACTGGACGGTTTGGCCCCGCTTCGAGTTCCTCGTCGAAACCGGCCCGCATCAGTGGACGACGCCACCCGGAACGCCGCGCATGCCGCTCAGCTACACGATCGTCGCGTCGCGACCCGCTTAGTCGCCCAATCCGGTCAAGAAGTTCGCGACGTTGCGGCCTAACACTTCGCGGTTGTAACCACCCTCTTGCACGACGAGCATCGGCAGCTCGAGCGTCGCGAAGACATCGCCCATGCGCGTGTAGTCGTCGCCGACGAGCGCGAACGTGTCGAAGTCTTCGAGCGCGGTATCCGTGCCGAGCGACACCACGATCCCGTCGGGCGCAAACTTGCGGACGGCCGTCAGTGCTGCATCCAGCGCGGGACCGTAGACATCCCAGCCGGTTCCGGCAGGCAGCGGGAAGTTGCACGTGCAGCCTTCCCCCGCGCCCCATCCCCGTTCCTGCGCGAACCCGAGAAAGAAGGGATATTCGAACGCGGGATCGGCATGCAGCGAAACGAACAGCACGTCGTCGCGCGCATAGAAGAGCTGCTGCGTGCCGTTGCCGTGGTGGTAGTCGACGTCGACGATCGCGACGCGCGCGCCGCGGTCGACCCACGCCTGCGCCGCAATCGCCGCGTTGTTCAAGTAGCAGTAACCGGCGAACGAATCGGTCGCGGCGTGGTGCCCGGGCGGACGCGTCAACGCATACGCGCGCACGGCGCGTCCGTCGGCCACCGCTTCCCACGCCGAAAGCGCGAGATCGCTCGCGCCGACGGCGGCGTCCCACGTACCCGCGAGGATCGGGTCGGTGTCGTGCGAGAAGTAGCCGAGCTGCCCGATGATGTGCGGTGGCTCGTCTGACGGCTGGTCGCGGATCGCACGGGCGTATCCGGCGGCCTCCGAGTCTTCACCGAGGCCGGTCGCGGCGCGCCAGCGTTCGTGCGCCTGTTCGAGAAATGTCAGGTACTCGTCGGTGTGCACGCGGCGCACCGGATCGAGACCGAACGCGCTCGGCGGCGCGGGTTCAGGCATTCCGGCCGAGGCCAACGCGTCGAGGATGCAGTCGGCGCGCGCCGGTATCTCCGGCGGATCGATCCACTGCCCACGATCGAGGATCAGTTGGCGCGGGTGATGGATGCGATGGGTCTCGGACGCGAAGATCAGCACGCTTCAGTCGGTGGTCGCGAAACGGTGACACGCATCTTCAATGGCGTCCCGCATGCGGTCGGGGTCGAGTTCGGGAACGCTACAGCCGCGGCCTTCCAACCGCATCGACGCGTGCGTGTGGAAGTGTCGTACCGACAGCATCACAACCGGCTCGCGCTCGTTGGTCGTGTCGTCGACACTGCATTCGAACGAACAACCGTGCACACGCCCGCGCACGGCCGCGAAATCGGTTTCGGCGATCGGCGCGACGAATTCGGCCTCCATCTTGCGCGCGAGCAACATCAAGGCCGCGTTGGCACGACCCTGGTATCGGACCCACTCGCGGCGGCGGCCAAGGATTGCCACGGGACAAGCATCGACGGTTCCGGCTCCGAAAGAAAGCACATCACTACGCTGGGCCGTGTGACGTATGCCGTTCGCATCGTGCACGTCGCGCTCGACCGGCACGCCGAGCGGCTCGACGAACTCGCCGCAGGTCTCCCGGAACCGGAGCGCGTGCCGCAGCCGCAGGTGCGACGAAGCCGGGCTGCGACCCGGGACGTGCTCGCCCGGACGCTCGATGTCGCGCCCGCCTCGCTCCGCTTCACGCGCGACTGCCTTCGGTGCGGCGATCCTCGGCACGGGAAGCCCACGCTCGTCGGCGAACCGCTCGCGTTCAACGTCAGTCACTCCGGCGAGCTGGCGGTGATCGCTGTCGGCGTATCCGGGCACACCTTGGGCGTCGACGTCGAGGCGATACGCCCGCGCCGGTTCGGCCTGGAAAAGCTCGCGGCCCGCACCTTGAACACCGAAGAGATCGACCGCTGGCGCGCTGAGCCCGACGACGACCGGCTCGTCTCGTTCCTGCAGCTGTGGACCGCGAAGGAGGCGTATCTGAAGGCGATCGGGATCGGCATCGCAACCGACCTGCGCGAAGTCGTGGTGCCGCACCACTGGTGGAGCGAGCAGGTCGCGGTGCCGAACGACTATGTGGCGTCGCTCGCGGTCGACGCGCCCGATGTTGCGCTGTCGTTCGAAGAGTGGCGGAACTGAAGGCTCATCCGCGGTCCGGCCCACGCGGTTTTCGGGACGGAGTGCTCCCACGTCCGCTGCGAGTTGCCGCCCATCACGAAGAGGTCGCCGGGCTCGAGCGTGAACGCCCGGGCGTTGGCGTGGGCGGCTTTTTCGCGCATGCGCAGCGTTCGGCTCGAACCGAGCGAGAGGATCGCGACGATCGGCTCGACGATGTCGAGCGGTATGCGATCGCCATGCCAGGCGACGCTGTCGCGACCGTCTCGGTAGAGCGCAGCGCCGACCGCGTTGAACGTGCGCTCGTAGCGCGCGGTGAGCGCGGCCGCGATCTCGGGCACAACCGGCGGAAGATCGGGATCGATCAACGCTTTGCCGTACCACGCGGTGAGTCGCGGCTCGTCGACCATGCGTTCGTACATGTGGACGCGTCGTTGCTCCCAAGGCGCGCGTTCGACGATGTCGGCGAAGAGCAGCGCGGCGCCGTCGACGAAGGCCGGGACGTAGTCGATCCATGCGTCGGCATCGAGCGCGATGCGGCGCACGTGCGCGAACGACGCGTCGAACGTGGGCGCGCTTGCGGCGTCGAGCAGCGACGGTTGCCACGACAGATTCGGGACATGCGAACGTGTGTTCGCCATTCGACCACGATACCGGCGGGGTCAAGAGCACCAGTTCCCATGATTACGGGTCGACTCCACGCTCCGCTCCCAAACCCCGGATTCGAGCGGGCGTTCCGCGGCGGTCGCTTCGCTGTCGTCTCCCTTGACTACGGGTCGACTCCACGCTCCGCTCCCAAACCCCGGATTCGAGCGGGCGTTCCGCGGCGGTCGCTTCGCTGTCGTATGGGCCCGAGGCGGTCGCTTCGCTGTCGTCTCCCGGCGGTACTTTGGAGGCCGATGTTGGACGACGACGAGCACGGCATCGACGACGAAACCGGCGAGCCCGAGGCGACACCGCGTCCGATGCAACGGCTGCACAAGACGACGCCGGGGCTCATGCTCGCCGCGGGCATGATCGGTCTGCGCGACGCCATGTTCGGTCCGCAAGACGAAGAGCCGGCGATCGTCGAGGACTGGTCGGGCGGGGAGCCGTTCAACGATCCCTACGTGCTGCGCCTCGATCCCGAGCACCCGGAAGACTCGATCGTGATGATCCGGCCTTGGCTCAAGAAGCAGTCGGAAACCACGGACTGAGATCAACGCGCCGGTTCTCCTCGGCCGCAACGTACGCGCCGTAGATCACCGCGACGACATCGCGCCCAAGCCGCGCATCGGAAACCGGCGGCCGGTCGTGCGCGATCGCGTCGGCGAAGTCTTGTATCTCTTGCGGGTAGCCCTGCATCCAGTCTTCGTCCGGTGACGGTTGCGACCAACCCCCGTGCGTTTCGAGCTTCTCGTTGAGATACACGTTCGCGAACGCATCTTCATTCGGCGCATAGGCGCGCACCGCGTCGTTCGGATTCAAGTTCGCTTCGACGACTGCATTCGTTGCGTACGCGGTCAGCCGGTTGCGCACGCCACCGAGTGTCGTGTCACCGCCGACGATCTCGGCAACCGTTCCGTCGTCGAAGGTGCACACCAGCAACCCGAAGTCCTCGACGTCGCCGTAGCCGGTGCGGATCGGTGTCGGCACGCGACCGAACGCATCGGTTTTGGTCAGCGCGTTCGTTTGTGCAATCACCGAAGCAGGACGGGCGCCCTCGCGCCCTTTCAACATCAACGCGGCACCCAGCGGATGACATCCTTTGCCGAGCAGCGCGCCGCCGCCCGCGGTGATCCAATGCTTGTTGGGTTCCGAATGCGTTCCGCTGTGCGACTCCTCCGCCTGAATGCGCAGGACGGGTCCGCCCGCCGCGGCGAGGAGCGACGCGGCCTTCGTCACCGGTGGGGCGTACACCCAGTTCTCGGCGTAGCAACACCAACGGTGCGCGGCATCGGCGGCGAACACGACGCGATCGGCTTCGGCGACCGCATGTTCGAGCATTTCCTGCGCCGACATGTCGGCGCGCGGCACGAAACAACCCGTGAGCGGTTTCTCGACGACAACGTGCTTGTTGTTCGCGAGCGCTTCGACCGCGAACGACGCGTGCAAATGATTGGGCACGCACAGGTCGACAACGTCGACATCACTCGCGCTGATGACTGCCGTTGCGTCGGTGTCGACGCGCGTCACGGCGAACTCGCGGGCAAACGCTTCCGCCCGCGCAGTGTGCGCGGACGCAATCGTCACAAGTTCGACGTCGATGCCGCTTACCCTGCGCCACGCGTGCGCGTGGAGGCGCGCCACAAAACCGGAACCGACAATGCCGACGCGCAGCGTCATGGTTCGTACCTCTCACGCGCGATCGTGACCGCCGCGAGCCGGTCGGGCTGCACGTCGACGCCGAGCCCAGGATCGACGGGCACGTGCAACATTCCATCGACGAGTTCGAACGGTTCTGTGATGTCGCTTCCGGGGCTGAAATAGCGGGCAGAAGCCGAACAATCGCCGGTTTCCGTGCAGCCCGGCAGTGCGGCCACGGCGAGCAGCGCCGCCCGCCCGACACCGGTTTCGAGCATGCCGCCGGCCAACGCCGGGACACCCGCCGCGACGCAAACATCGTGCACGCGCCGCGTCTCGTCGAGTCCGCCGAGCCGTGCTGCTTTCAGGCTGACGACCTGTGCGCCGCCGAGCGCGATCGCGTCGCGCGCGACCGAAGCGCTCGTGATGCTCTCGTCGAGACAGATGCGCGTGTCGAGACGCGTGGCCAGCGTTGCGTGGTCGGCGAGCGCGTCGCGCGCCAGCGGTTGTTCGATGCACTGCAAACCGAACGCGTCGAGGGCGCGCAGCATCGCTTCGTCTGCGAGGGTGTAGCTGGCATTGGCGTCGACCGCGATCTCGAACTCCTCGCCGAGCTCGGCGCGAGCCGCCCGCGCGATGTCGACGTCGCGCCCCGGTTCGATCTTGCACTTCACGCGCCGGTAGCCGGCTTCGGCGTAGGCCGCGAGCAGCGCGCGGAACTCGCGTTCGTCGTCGAAGAGACCGACCGCAACGCCGGCCGGCACCGACGCGTGTGTCGCCCCGAGGTGCGCGGCCAACGACTTACCCTCTCGCCGGAGCTGGGCGTCGAGCACGGCGCATTCGAGTGCCGCGCGCGCCGGCGCGTGGCCCTGAACGTCGGCGAAGGGCGCGCCCGCGAATGCACGCGGCAAGAGGTACTCGCGCAGGGCCAAGCGCGACGAGTCGATCGTGTCGGCCAGGTACGACGGTTCGGTTTCAGCCGAGCATTCACCCCAACCGTCGGCGTCGTGCGTGACGACTCGCACCAACAACGCTTCTTTCACGCGGCTGGTGCCGTACGCGTTGCGAAACGGCGTCGCCAACGGCAGTCGAACGCGATACAACTCGGCGGCAACGAGCGCGTCACCCACGCCAGCACGTTAAACGCGAAAGAGCCCGGGCATCCGGCCCGGGCTCTTTCAGTGTGATGACCGCAGGGGCAGAACTCAGCGGCGGCGCGTTGCCTTCTTCTTGGCGGGCGCCTTCTTCGTTGCCTTCTTCTTGGCGGCCGGCTTGCGGGCCGGTGCTTTCTTTGCCGCAACCTTCTTCGGCGCTGCCTTCGTCACTTTCTTGGCCGGCTTGGGAGCCTTGCCGGAAAGGACAGCGTCCTTGAACGCCTTCAACGGCGTGATGCGAGCGACGCGCTTGGCCTTCACTCGCACCATTTCACCGGTCGCGGGGTTACGCGCCATGCGTGCGGGCCGATCGATTCGCCGGAACTTCGCGAAGCCCGAGATCGCAACGTCTTCGCCGCTTGCCACCGTCGCGGTGATCAGATCGGTGAGCGATGTCAGCAGGGCATCCGCTTCTTTGCGAGAGACTTCATTGAGTTCGGCATACTCGTTGAGCAGCTGACTGCGATTCACTTGACCTCCATAGACGGCTTCGGACTGCGGTGCATCGTTGCACGATCGTCCCCCGAATGTGTGGATCCTGCCCGATTTTCCGGGGGTTTTCTCATTTCCCGGCTCGGGGATACTCAGGTGTCGCTCGACCCGTTGCTCAGCGGTTCGAGCGAACTCGGGTCCATCGCCCAGCCGGCCTTGCCCTGGGACTTGGCGCGATACATCGCAACGTCGGCGCGTCGGAGCAGGTCTCCGGGGTCGGCGGCGTCGGCCGCGGCGACGGAGATGCCGATGCTCGTCGAAATCCGCATCGGGATCGAACCCACCTGGAACGGGTCACCGAACATCGAGCCGATCCGCTCGGCGACCTCGACGGCGGGCGCGACGCTTTCCAGACGCGTCAGCAGAATCGTGAATTCGTCGCCGCCCATACGGGCAACGACGTCGCCGGGGCGGACACAACTGCGCAGGCGCCCGGCCACGGCGACGAGCAAGTCGTTGCCACTGTCGTGGCCGTAGCGGTCGTTCACGTCCTTGAACCCGTCGAGGTCGAGGAACAGCACGGCGATGAGGTCGCCCGGACGACCACGCCCGCACATGCGCTCGAGTTGCTCCGTAAAGCGCCGGCGGTTCGGCAGCTCTGTGAGCGCGTCGTGCGATGCCTCGTGCGCGAGCCGGTCCTTGAGTGCTTGGAGCTCACTGTGGACCTGTGCGTTGCGCAACGACGCGCCTGCTTGGTCGGCGAAGAGTTCGAGGCTCTCGATCTGTGACGGCGGCGGCGCACCCGCGGCGGGCCAGCGCGCGGTGACGACGACGAGTGCGTCGTCGACGGTCGTAATTGGAAGTGCGAACAACGACGAGAACTGCGGCGGCACCGACGCGTGCTTGCCCTTGCCGCGGACGTTCGCGACGTTGCCGGCACCGGGGGGCCACACCGTCGCCGCGCCCGACTCGCGTGCCGCGGCCGCGGCGAGGAGACGCGGATCGCCGGGCGGTATGGCAAGCACGTCGCGCGACTGGCGGACCGGCCGCGCCATCAGCACCAACGGGTCGCTGCCGTAGAGCTCGAAGACCTGCGGCTCGGCAAAACCCATTTCGGCAACGGTGTGCCGGATGACTTCCAGAATTTCGTCGACCTGCAGCCTGGTACTGCGCTGGCCGCCCAGCGCGGCGGCGCGCAGCAGAGCGCTGCGGCGCTCGGCGTCGTCTCGACCACGGCGATGCGCCGCGATTTCGGCGACGAGGTGCTCCGCGAGAAAACCGCTCGGCAACGCAACGAGGAGCACGACGGTCAGACGCTGCGCGAGCGTCGCAACCGTGAGCGGATTGGCTGCTTCGACGTTCCAGATTGCGTAGGCGCCGGCGATGACGGTCCAACTGACGATCGCGCCGGGAATTTGGAAGCGGATCGCGCCTTCGATGACGGGCAACACGAGTAACGCCCAGTCGGCGGAGTCGGTTGTTCCGTGCTGCACGCACACGACGATCAGCACGATCGTCGTGTCGGCGACCAGTTGCGCAACACCGAGGAGCATGCGCGCCTTCGGTCCGCGCCGCTGGGCCACGAGCGACAGCACGTTGATCAGCGCGAAGAGCCCGACCAACAACGCGACCATCGGAAGCGAGAGCGTGCTCGCGCTGACAAGCCGAACCGCGACGAGAATGCACGCGAGGTAACGGACGCGCCGAAGGGCGGCTTCGATCGAAACCGGGGTACCCGCGTCCGCGACCTCCGCGGCGTACGCGTGCGCCATTCGCCCCATGACCTCCTCTGTGCGCCCGCCCAATGAGATCGGTGCGGCGGGTGCCGCGCCTCACCTCTCAATATCGGCGGAGCGACCGGGGTTGTTGAGGCGACTGGGCCGGGTTCACCCGGCCGGGACGGCCACCTCGATCGGCTCGCTGAGGGCTTCGAGCAAGCCGACCGCAGCGTGCGCGAACGCTTCCTCGGTGGCGTCGTCCGGGTCGACGACGTGACGCAGTGCGAACCCGTCGGCGAGGGCGGAGATCAACTCGACGATCTGGTCGAGGTCGGTCGTCGGTCCGGGGCGCCGGCCCCACCGATCGAGCACCGCCCCGTAGGCATCCGTGAGCGCGGCGTGGACGCCCCTGTGGTAGTCGCTCACGATCTCCGGCGCCGACGTCGGTCGGATCCCGTTCTCGGCCTCGAGGAACCGGTCTTCGAGCGCGAGCACGACGCCAACCAGGTGCGGGATCGCGATACGGCGCTGCGTCACGAGCGTGAACTGGGCCCGTGCCAGGGCCCGCGCCGCCGTGGCACCCGGTTCGAGGCCGGCGGCCAGCGCCGCGAGACGCGGCGCGAGGAGGAACGTCACGGTGTCGAGCGCGACGCGCAGGAGCTCGTCGAGGTACGCGGAGTCGTCGGCCCGCCAGTAGCGGTACCACGTTTGGCGCGAGACCTCGGCCCGCTGCGTCACCGGCCCGGGCCCGAGCGCGTGTTCGAGGCCGCGCCGCACGGCCCCCGGGAGGAGCTCCTGCCCGGCTGCGAGCAGCTGGCCCCGGGTCCGCGCGCGCTTCGCGGTGTACTCCCTCATGGATACGGGCTCCGAGGTCTCCATGGCTCGCCGATCAGCCTGTCCGCCCAGGCGAAGTGGGCAAAACGAGACACTATGTCTCTTGTTTGCCTCTTGTCCACTCCGTAGCGTGGCGGTCGCTGGCTCGCTCTGGCAGTGCAGAACTCCCGAATCGGACCCACGGACGGACTGAAACGAGCAGTTCTGGCGGTCGGACAGAGTCCGGTTCACGGACATACGTTCATCTCCAAAGCAAGCAAAGCGCACACGAAGGGACAGGTTCGGCGACGGGACGATTCGGTACTCAATGGCACGCCCGTAGATGCGCACCGCGCACACGGGGGTGTTCGAGAGGTGGGGGAGTACCGGGTCTTCGCAGGGGGAAACGTCGCCGAACGGGCAAACGGCCCGCACCACGCTTCAGGTGGGAGGTGCGGGCCTTTGCGCGTCACCGTGTAAACGTGCGCGCGTGATGTCTCCGATCCGCGTCGACGACGCCGCCGACCCGCGCCTCGCCGACTTCACCCGCTTGCGGGAGGTTGCGCACCGCGAGCGCGTCGAAGCGGCCGAGGGATATTTCGTCGCGGAGTCGCCGCACGTCATCCGGCGCGTGATCCAGTCGGGACACCAGTTGCGCGCCGTGCTCGTCGCCGAAGGCCCGTACGAAGCCTTGGCGGGCGACCTCGCCGACGTCGACGCGCCCGTCTACCTCGCGCCGATGAGCGTTCTGCGCGCGGTGGTCGGCTTCGACCTGCATCGGGGCGCGGTCGCGTCGGTTGCACGTTGGCCGTTGCCTTCTGTCGCGGACGTGTTGGCCGGCGCGCAGCGGGTTGCCGTATGCGAACGACTGAACGATCACGAGAATCTCGGTGTGCTGTTCCGAAGCGCGGGCGCGCTCGGTCTCGACGCAGTCCTCCTCGACAACGAAAGCGCCGATCCGTTGTATCGGCGCAGCGTGCGCGTCTCGATCGGGCATGTCTGCACCGTTCCCTGGACTCGCGTCGACGACCTCGACCGGGTGCACACCGCGGGGTTCACGACGATCGCGCTCACGCCCGCGGACGATGCGCACGACATCCGGTCGTTTTCGTGGCCGGAACGCACCGCCCTTTTGTTGGGTGCCGAAGGGCCCGGGTTGTCGGACAGGTGGCTCGCCGCGGCCGACGAGCGTGTACGTATCCCGATGCACAATGGCGCCGACTCGCTCAACGTCGCGACGGCGGCCGCGATCGCGTTCTACGCGTCGAACGCGCCCAGGGGCTGATCGTCGACGATCTTGCCGTCGTCGACCTCGATCGTGCGGCTCAGCTGTACTTCCGACAACAGCGCGCGGTCGTGCGTGACGAGCAAGACCGTGCCCGCGAAGCTCGCGAGGGCAGACTCGAGCTGTTCGATCGCCGGCAGGTCGAGATGGTTCGTGGGCTCGTCGAGGACGAGGCAATTGACGCCGCGGGCCGAGAGCAGCGCGAGCGACGCGCGCGTGCGCTCGCCCGGCGACAGCGAGGCGGTCGGCCGTTGCACGTGGTCGGCGCCGAGCCCGAACTTGGCGAGCAGCGTGCGGGTATCGACGGCGAGGAGCCCGCTCGCCTGCTCGAAGCGGTCGAGCAGCGGTTCGGGGCCGGCAAAGGTGGCGCGCGCTTGGTCGAGCTCGCCGACGACGACGCCGGGCCCGATCCAAACCTCGCCTTCCGTCGGCGCGCGCCGGCCGAGGAGAAGGTCGAGCAGCGTCGTCTTCCCGGCGCCATTCGGGCCGAGGATGGCGACGCGTTCGCCGTACGCGATCTCGGCGTCGATCGGGCCGAGCCGGAAGTCGCCGCGTTCGACGACCGCACCGACGGCGCGGGTCACGACCGCGCCGCTGCGCGGCGCGCCCGCGATCTCCATGCGGAGCTCCCATCCTTCCCACGGTTTGTCGACCGCGTTGGCTTCGAGTCGCTCCAGCGCCTTGTCGGTGATCTTCGCCTTGGCGGCGACGTGCTCGCTGCTGTTGCGGCGGAACTGGCGGATGAACTTGTCGGTCTCGCCCGACTTCTTGACCTTGGCCTTGCCTTGCACCGACCAGAGTCGCTGCTGTTGAGAACGATCGGTGAGCACCTTTCGTTGCGCGGCGTACGTGGCGTAGTTCTCCTCGGCGTGGCGACGCGCGGTTGCCCGCTCGTCGAGATACGACTGCCACCCGCCTGCGTACTCGAGCGCCGTGTGCGTATGTTCGTCGATCTCCAACACCGACGTGATCACGCGATCGAGAAAGGCGCGGTCGTGGGACACGACGAGCGCGCCGCCGGTCAACTCGTCGTGCAGGAAGGTTTCGAGCCGTTCGAGACCGGCGAAATCGAGGTCGTTGGTCGGTTCGTCGAGGAGGAACACGTCGAAACGGGCGAGCAAGATCGCGGCGAGATTGGCGCGCGCAGCTTGCCCGCCCGAGAGGTGCACCGTCTCGAGGTCGAGCGTGCGCGCGGGCAGCCCGAGGTCGTCGGCGACCGCGCCAACGCGCGCGTCGAAGTCGGCGGCACCCAACGCGAGGAAGGCTTCGAGCGCGTGCGCGTATTCGTCGTCGGCGCCCGGAGTCGCGTCGGCCAGTGCTTGCGCGGCGTCGTCGAGACGCGTTTCGGCATCGGTGACACCGGTACGGCGGCCGAGGAATGCGCGGACGGTCTCGCCGGTACGGCGTTCCGGCTCTTGGGGGAGATACCCGACCGTTGCCGACGGCGGCGTGCGCGTCACCCGGCCCGCGTCGGGTGTGTCGACGCCGGCGACGATCTTGAGCAAGGTCGACTTCCCGGTGCCGTTCGGCGCGAGCACGCCGACGCGCTGGCCCGGCCCGACCCGGAACGAAACGCGGTCGAGGACCAGGTGCGGTCCGAAGGACTTGGTGATGTTGTCGGCGGCAAGAAATGAGGACACGGCGCATCTGCTCCCGGAGAATGGGGGAAGTGGAGAGGAAGCCGGTCGCTACATGATCCTTTCGAGATTACCGGGGTGCGCGAGCATCCCCGTGGTGATTTCGGCTGATCCCGCTGCCTGCCCGTATGTGATGTCGTGAGTGAGGCGTCGTGAGTGAGGCGTCGTGAGTGAGACGGCGGAGCGACTCGAGCTCGACGACGGCGAGGTGGTCAGTGTGCGCGTGGAAGGCGCGCGCCAGCCGGGTGAGTCGTTCGAGCAGGCGCGGTTGGCCGACGTCGAGCTCGTTCGTTGCGATCTCTCGGGCTGCGATTTTTCGGAGTCGATCTGGCACCGAGTGCAGCTTGTCGATTGCCGGTTGAGCAGCGTCGAAATGCCGCAGACGCGGTTACGCGACGTGACGTTCACGAACTGCCGTCTCGACGACGCCAACTTTCGGTTGTCGGCGTTGGAAGGTGTTCGCTTCGAAGCATCTCTGTGCGCCGGTGCCGAGTTCATCGGTGCCCAACTGGAACGGGTCGGGTTCGGTGGGAGTGATCTCGCGGGCGCTGACGTCTCGCAGGTCCGGTGCGCCGACGTCGACCTGCGGGGCGCTCGGCTGGACGGCCTCCGTGGTGTCGGCGCCTTGTCGGGAGCGACGATCGGTGCCGACCAACTCGTGATCCTGGCCCCAGCACTGGCTCATGCGCTCGGGATGAAGGTGGCGACCGACGACTGAGGTCCCGGATTGGCCCGTGGATTGGCCCGTGGATTGGCCCGGGACGGCCGAGCCGAGAAGACTTCCTGTCTTCATATGCGGGGACTGCGTTCATTCGGGCTTTTTGGTGTCGTGCTCGTCCTGCTCGTCACGTTGGCGGGCGTGCCGATCTCGTTGCCGCACGCGGCTGCGTTGTCGTCGTCGGTGCCCGAGTTGGCAACCGAGATCATCACGAGCCCGAACGTCGCGGCGACTGGTCGTCTCGTCGAAGAGGATCTCGTCGACGCGGAACTCAACGAGCCGTCGTCCGCCGGCGCGTTCCTCGACGTCGCGCTCTTACAACTGCTCGTTGTCTTCGCCCAGCACCATCGCTACACCATCACCGCGCTCGAAAGTGGCGGTACCGGCCACTGCGACAACCGTTCGAAGAGCCAGTGCCCGGCGCACGACGCGCACTACTACGGCGTGGGCGTTGACATCACGGGAATCGACGGCATCACGTCGACTGGGCGCGATCCCGGATCGATCGCCGCGATCAACACAATGGCGCCGCAGATGCCGACGGCGCCGGGCGAATGGGGAACGCAGTCTGCGTTCGGGCAAGAGGGCTGTCCGGGCGCACCGACGCCCCCGCTTCCGGCGGGTGTCATCACGTTCCCGGACGCGTGCGATCACTTGCATATCCAGGTCCCGATCGGCGCGGGCGTGATTGCTGCGAGCGGCCCGGTGGTGGGCGAGAACGTCGCGGCCGCGCGCAACAAGGACGGACGGATCGAAATGTTCGCGGTGCGTTCCGACGGCACGCCGATCCATCGTTGGCAGCAAGCCGCGGGCGCCAACTGGTCGGCGTGGTCGACGTTCGACGGATCAGTCACCGCCGTCGCCGCGGCCCAGAATGCCGATGGACGGCTGGAACTCTTTGCCGTGGGCGTCGACGGTGTGCCCGAACACCGTTACCAGCTGACGCCCAACGGTGACTGGTCGCCGTGGGCAACCTTTGGCGGTGGCGCGGTCGCGCAGCTTTCCGCGACGCGCAACAAGGACGGTCGGCTCGAGCTGTTCGCCGTCGGAGCGTTCGGTACACCGATGCACCGCTACCAGCTGACGCCCAACGGTGACTGGTCGAACTGGCAGAACTTCGACGGCACGATCGTGTCGGTGACTGCGGCGACGAACCTCGACGGTCGCGTCGAGTTCTTCGGCGTCACACCGAACGGATCGCCGGAACATCGCTGGCAGAACACGCCCGGCGGGTCGTGGTCGTCGTGGCAGCTGTTCGGCGGGCCCGTGAGTCAGGTCAGTCTGGGCCAAGAACAGAGCGGCCGGCTCGAACTGTTCGCGGTCGGTGCCAATGGCGTGCCGATGCACCGATCGCAGCATTCGCCGGGCAGCAGTTGGTCGGGCTGGACGAACTTCGATGGTGTTGTGACCTCGGTGGCCGCGGCGACGAATACCGACGGGCGAGTCGAACTCTTCGCGGTCAGCGGCTCCGGTGCCCCCGAACACCGGTTCCAACGGGTGCCGGGAAACAACTGGTCGGGGTGGCAAACGTTCGACGGCTCGCTGCGCTGACGTTCGGCGCGGTCGGCGAACTCGGCTTCGTGCAGGAATTTGTCGACGCAGCGAGGCTGTTGCTTCAGACCCCTTGGTTTCGTTGGTGAGTGGTGCGCCGGTTTCTTAGCATCGAACACATGTTCGTGTTGGAAGAACTGCGCGACGCCATCGAGAAGTTGTTGGTAACCGAAGGACCTATCGACGTCGCCGAGTTCGCGCGTTTGCGCTCGATGCTGGATGCCGCGTGGCTACGCGCGGTTGAGGCGTACGACCGGTCTCAGGCATGGTCGCCGGAGTTTCAAACGCCGACGGCTGGCTTGCGTCATCAGTGCAACATGACCTCGGGTGCCGCGAGCTTCGAGCTGAAGCTGGCGCGCCGCGTGGCCGAGTTGCCTCTGGTCGCCGCCGCGTTGGCCGCGGGCGCGATCACGTGCCGGCACGCGGCCGCGATTGCCGAGGTGTACACGCCCGAGCGGGCCGAGGCCTTGCGCGCAGCCGAGGAGCTCTTGGTGACCGCCGCCAAAGCGGCAACGCCCAAGCAAATGGGCGAGATCGCGCAGCGAGTGGCCGGAGCGATCGACGGCGACGACGGCTCGGGTGTCGCGTACGAAAAGTTCTGTCGGAGATGGCTGCACGCCTCGCGCACCTTCGACGGCATGGTGCGCGGCGACTTCTTGCTCGACCCGGAGTCGGGTGAAGAGTTCTTGCGCGCGCTCGATGCAATGCAAGAGAAGACGTTCGCGAACGGCGATCGCCGCACCGGTGCGCAACGGCGCGCAGACGCGATGATGGACCTCGTACGGGTCGGCGTGAGCCACGCCGAGCTCGGCGCGGGCCACACGCATCGGCCGGAAGTGATCGTTTGTGTCGACCTCGCCGATCTGGAAGAGCGAGGCGCAAGCGATCTCGCCGCCGAAATCCGCTCTCGGCGCGGGCCGTATTCGAAGGAGACGCTGCGGCGCCTGACGTGCGACGCAGGCATCTCGCGGGTGTTGACCGACGGTCCGTCGCAAGTGCTCGACGTCGGCCGCAAGCAACGCAACCCGACGGCGGCGCAACGGAGGGCGGTGATCGCTCGAGATGGTCCGCAATGCAGCGGATGCGGTGCCGACACCCCGTATCTGGAGTTGCATCACGAGGATCACTGGAGCGCCGGTGGCGAGACCAACGTCGGCAGCCTGCGCGGTTATTGCCATCCCTGCCATGTCGCTCGGCACGAAGGAAAACACGCCTACGCGCCGCCCTAAGGCTTCCCCGGATGGCGGTCGCTTTCGCTACAATGACTGAACTCCGCCGGCGGGCCAATGTCGTCCCGCGGTGGCCAGCCCCGGCAACCGTTCGGACGCTGACCCCCGATTTCGAGGACGACATGGTGTATCGCGACACGCGGGATCTTCCCCCGCTCTATGACCCTCGCTTCGAGCACGACGCGTGCGGTGTCGGTTTCGTTGTCGACATGCGCGGGCGCAAGAGTCACACGATCGTCGACCAGGCACTGACCGCGGTCTGCTGCCTGAACCACCGCGGTGCGGCCGGCGCAGAAGCCGACACCGGCGACGGCGCAGGCATCCTCGTGCAGATTCCCGACCGCTTCTACCGGGAGACCGTCGACTTCGAGCTGCCCGAAGTGGGGAGCTACGCGACGGGTATCGCGTTCATCCCGGCCGAGACGGTTGCCAAGACGAAAGACGAAATCGCCAAGCTGCTCGCCGACGAAGGATTCGACGTCCTCGGCTGGCGCGACGTCGCGGTGGGACGCGACGTTCCGGGCGCGAGCGCGCGCGAGCTGATGCCCGAGTTCGTGCAAGTCTTCGCCGCCAAGAACGGCCTGCAGGGTGACGAGCTCGAACGTCACGTGTACTTGGCCCGGAAGCGCATCGAACACAACACCGACGCGTACTTCCCGTCGTTCAGCGCGCGCGTTGTGGTCTACAAGGGCATGCTGACGCCCGACCAACTGCGAGACTTCTATCCCGAGCTGCAAGACGAGCGGCTCGAGAGCGCGCTGGCGCTCGTGCACTCGCGCTTCAGCACGAACACGTTTCCGAGCTGGCCGCTCGCGCACCCGTATCGCATGCTCGCGCACAACGGTGAGATCAACACCGTGCAAGGCAACGAGAACTGGATGCGCGCTCGCGAAGGCGTCATGAGCAGCGAGTTGCTGCCCGGCGACTTTGAACGGGCATTCCCGATCTGCACGCCGGGCGCGTCCGACACGGCGCGTTTCGACGAGGCACTCGAACTCTTGAACATGGCGGGCCGCCCGCTGCACCACGCGATCCTGATGATGATTCCGGAAGCGTGGGAGAACCACGAAAGCATGGACGCGCCGCGCAAGGCGTTCTATCGCTACCACTCGACGCTGATGGAGCCGTGGGACGGTCCCGCGTCGATTGCGTTTACCGACGGCACGGTGATCGGCGCCGTCCTCGACCGCAACGGCTTGCGCCCGAGCCGCTACTGGGTGACCGACGACGACCGCGTGATCATGGCAAGCGAGGTCGGCGTGCTCGACGTCGACCCCGCGCACATCGTCAAGAAGGGCCGCCTCGAGCCGGGAAAGATCTTCCTCGTCGACACGACGCAAGGCCGCATCATCCCCGACGACGAGATCAAGGCCGATCTGGCCGCCGCGCACCCATACGACGAGTACTTGCAGGCCGGTCTCGTGCACCTCGACGACTTGCCCCCGCAGTTGTCGCTCGTGCCGCAGCACAGTTCGGCTGTGCAGCAGCAGCGCTTGTTCGGTTACACGCAGGAAGACTTGCGGCTGATCATCGCGCCGATGGCGCGCAACGCGGTCGAGTCGCTCGGCTCGATGGGTACCGACACGCCGGCGTCGGTGATCTCGGACCGGCCGCGCATGTTGTACGACTACTTCAAGCAGCTGTTCGCGCAGGTGACGAACCCGCCGCTCGACGCGAACTTCGAAGCGCTCGTGACGTCGTTGAACTCGACGCTCGGTCCGCAGGACAACTTGCTCCAGCCGGTGCCGACGACGTGCCGGCAGGTCGTGTGCTCGTCGCCGATCCTCACGAACGAAGAGCTGGCGAAGCTGCGTTACATCGACGACGGCGAGACGGCCGAGCCCGGCTTCACACCGTTCACCGTCTATTGCCACTACGCGGTCGGCGAAGGCGGCGACGGCCTGCGCATGGCGATCGACAACGTGCGCGAACAAGTGAGCGCGGCGATCGCCGACGGCGCCAACGTCATCATCCTCAGCGACCGCTATGCCGATGAAGAGAACGCGCCAATTCCCGCGCTGTTGATCACGGCTGCGGTGCACCATCACCTCGTGCGCGAGAAGACACGCACGCGCGTTGGTCTCATCGTCGAAACCGGTGAAGCGCGCGAGGTTCACCACTTCTGCCTGCTGCTCGGGTTCGGCGCCGCCGCGATCAACCCGTATCTGGCGTTCGACACGATCCGCGATTTGTTGCGGGAGAACGTGCTGACGGGCCTGAACGAACGCAAGGCCATCAAGAACTACGTGAAGGCCGCGGGCAAGGGCATCTTGAAGGTCATGTCGAAGATGGGCATCTCGACGGTCGCGTCGTATACAGGTGCGCAGATCTTCGAGGCGATCGGCCTGCAGCGGCCGCTCGTCGACGAATACTTCAGCGGTACCGCGTCGCGGATCGAAGGTGTCGACCTCGGCGCGCTCGCCGCCGAAGTCGCGGCGCGCCACCGGATCGCGTACCCGTCCCGTCCCGAAGAACTCGCGCACCGCGAGTTGACCGTCGGTGGCGAGTACCAGTGGCGCCGGGAAGGGGAGTACCACCTCTTCAATCCCGACACGGTGTTCAAGCTGCAGCACTCGACGCGCAGCGGTCGTTACGACATCTTCAAGCAGTACACGTCGCTCGTCGACAACCAGGCGAAGCGGCTCGCGACGTTGCGCGGCCTGTTCGAGTTGAAGAACGGCGTGCGCGAGCCGGTACCGATCGAAGAGGTCGAGCCGGTTTCCGAAATCGTGAAGCGGTTCTCGACGGGCGCGATGTCGTACGGCTCGATCTCGAAGGAAGCGCACGAGAACCTCGCGATCGCAATGAACCGTTTGGGGGGCCGCTCGAACACGGGTGAAGGCGGCGAGGATCCCGATCGTTTCGTCCCCGACGCGAACGGCGACTTGCGGCGCAGTGCGATCAAGCAGGTCGCGAGCGGTCGTTTCGGAGTGACGAGCGAGTACCTCGTGAACGCCGACGACTTGCAGATCAAGATGGCGCAGGGTGCCAAGCCCGGTGAAGGCGGCGAGCTGCCCGGATACAAGGTGTGGCCGTGGATTGCGAAGACGCGGCACTCGACGCCGGGTGTCGGGTTGATCTCACCGCCGCCGCACCACGACATCTATTCGATCGAAGACCTCAAGCAACTCATTCACGACCTGAAGAACGCGAACAACCGGGCGCGGGTGCACGTGAAGCTCGTCGCCGAGGTGGGCGTCGGCACGGTGGCCGCGGGTGTGTCGAAAGCGCATGCCGATGTCGTGTTGATCAGCGGGCACGACGGCGGAACGGGCGCGGCGCGCTTGACGTCGATCAAACATGCGGGCGCGCCGTGGGAGCTCGGACTCGCGGAGACGCAGCAGACGTTGTTGTTGAACGGCTTGCGCGACCGGATTGTCGTGCAGGTCGACGGACAGCTGAAGACCGGGCGCGACGTCGTCATCGCCGCGCTGCTCGGCGCCGAAGAGTTCGGGTTCGCGACCGCACCGCTCGTCGTGAGCGGCTGCATCATGATGCGCGTGTGTCACCTCGACACGTGCCCGGTCGGGGTGGCAACCCAGAACCCCGAACTGCGCAAGAAGTTCTCGGGCAAGCCCGAGTTCGTCGTGAACTTCATGGAGTTCATTGCCGAAGAGGTGCGCGAGCACTTGGCGGCGCTCGGGTTCCGGTC
Source organism: uncultured Actinomycetes bacterium (assembly GCA_963841195.1). GTDB lineage: Bacteria > Actinomycetota > Acidimicrobiia > IMCC26256 > PALSA-610 > CAWJBX01. The sequence continues at coordinate 88,313 of CAWJBX010000021.1, forward strand.
GGTTGAAGAAGCGATCGGTCACGTCGAAGTGCTCGACACGCATCCCGCCGTCGAACACTGGAAGGCGCGCGGGCTCGACCTGACGCCGATTCTCGCGGCGCCCGTGAACAAGTACGACCAGACGTTCTTCTGTTCGCGCGGCCAGGACCACGGCCTCGACAAGGCACTCGACAACCAGTTGATCGCCGACGCGTCGGCAGCCTTGGCGGGCAACGGGGCGGTGAAGTTGGCGTACCCGATCCACAACGTGAATCGCACGGTCGGCACGATGCTCGGTGCGGAGTTGACGCGCCGCCACGGCGGCGAAGGTTTGCCCGACGGCACGATCGACGTCACGTTCCAAGGCTCGGCCGGTCAGAGTTTCGGTGCGTTCGTACCGCGCGGCATTTTGTTGCGGCTCGAAGGCGACGCCAACGACTACTTCGGCAAGGGATTGTCGGGCGGCACGCTGGTGTTGCGGCCGCCGCGCACGTCGAAGTTCGTCGCCGAGGAAAACATCATCGCCGGCAACGTGATCTTGTACGGCGCGACGGGCGGCAACGTGTTCATCCGCGGTGTCGTCGGCGAACGCTTCTGCGTGCGCAACTCGGGTGCGACTGCAGTTGTCGAAGGCGTCGGCGATCACGGCTGCGAGTACATGACCGGCGGACGGGCCGTGATCCTCGGCCCCACCGGACGCAACTTCGCGGCCGGCATGAGCGGCGGCTTCGCCTTCGTGTGGGATCCCGATCGGACGTTGTTCCTGCGCATGAACCACGAGATGGTCGACATCGACCCGATGGACGACGAAGACGAAGAGTGGTTGCGCACGATCATCACGATGCACATGGAGTTGACCGGTTCGAGCGTTGCGGAAGAGATCCTCTCGAAGTGGTGGAGCAGCGTCGAGAAGTTCACGAAGATCTTCCCGAAGGACTACAAGACTGTGCTCGAAGCGCAACGCGACGCGATCGAGCGCGGTGTCGATGTCGACGAAGCAGTGATGGCGGCAGCTCGTGGGTGACACTCGAGGTTTCATGAAGTTCGACCGGGAGCTGCCCAAGCGGCGGCTCATCCCGGTGCGCGTCAACGACTGGCAAGAGGTCTACGAAGAGTTTCCGCTCGACAAGGTGCGCACCCAAGGCGCGCGCTGCATGGACTGCGGGATCCCGTTCTGCCACACCGGCTGCCCGCTCGGGAACCTCATTCCCGAGTGGAACGATCTCGTGTACCGCGACCGTTGGCATGCGGCGAGCGAACGTCTGCACGCGACGAACAACTTCCCGGAGTTCACCGGTCGCCTGTGCCCGGCGCCGTGCGAAGCCGCGTGCGTGCTCGGTATCAACGAGCCGCCGGTGACGATCAAGCAGATCGAAGTCGAAATCGTCGACAAGGCATGGGACGACGGCAACGTCGTGCCTGTGATCGCCGAACGCAAGACGGGGAAGACCGCGGCGGTGATCGGCAGCGGTCCGGCCGGCCTCGCCGTGGCCCAGCAACTCACGCGCGCCGGTCACGACGTGACCGTGTTCGAGCGCGCCGATCGCATCGGCGGCCTGCTCCGTTACGGCATTCCCGAGTTCAAGATGGAGAAGCGCCATCTCGACCGCCGCATCGAACAGATGGAAGCCGAAGGCACGACGTTCCGCACCGACGCCAACGTCGGCGAAAACGTCCCCGTCGAAGACCTGCAGCAGTTCGACGCAGTGGTGCTCGCGGGCGGCGCGACCGCGTGGCGCGACCTGCCGGTACCCGGCCGCGAGTTCACGGGCGTGTACCAGGCGATGGAGTATCTGCCGTGGGGCAACCGCGTGCAGTTCGGCGACATCGAGGACGCGCCGATCAGCGCGCACGACAAGAACGTCGTGATCATCGGCGGCGGCGACACCGGCGCCGACTGTCTTGGCACCGCGATCCGTCAAGGTGCGGCGACGATCCACCAGTTCGAGATCTTGCCGCGGCCGCCTGACGAACGCACAAGCGCCATGCCGTGGCCGACGTATCCGATGCTCTACCGCGTCACCTCGGCGCACGAAGAGGGCGGCGAACGCGTCTACGCGGTGAACACCGAATGCTTCCTCGGAGACGACGACGGCAACCTGCGTGCGTTGCGCGCCCACGAAGTCGAACAACGCGTCGACGACGGGCGCGTGAGCTTTCACAAAGTCGAGAACACCGACTTCGAGCTCCCGTGCGAGCTCGTGTTGCTCGCGATGGGCTTCGTCGGTCCGCAACGGCGGCGGCTTGCTCGAACAGCTCGGTGTAGAACTCAACGAGCGAGGCAACGTCGGGCGCGACGGCAGCTTCCGCACGAATCTCGACAACGTGTTCGTGTGCGGTGACATGGGCCGAGGCCAGAGCCTGATCGTGTGGGCGATCGCCGAAGGCCGGTCGTGCGCGGCGGCGGTCGATCGCTTCCTGATGGGTGACACGCTGCTTCCGGCGCCGATCACACCCGACGCCGTACCGATGCGCTAAGTACCATTCGCGCCGGGACTCGTGAAGAAAGTCCTGGCACCCGCCTCGGGTCGTCCGCCCCGGGGGGAGCGTTGCGGACGACCCGAGCGGTGCTGCATTCATCGTGACGCAGGCGCGTTTCAGGCACGCGGCGGAAGTGCGAACCCCGTGTGAACGCCGTGTGAGGTTTCTTTCGTGAGTGGCTCAGTCGCCGGCCGCGACGCCGGCCCGGGCGGCGTGCCAGAGCAGCTCCTCGCCCAGTTCGTCGAGGGCGGCGTGGCACAACGTGTCGAGCGCTTCGGTGCGGGCTTGCCACCACGCCGACAGGTCGTCGGGCAGTTCGAGTGTGAGCTGCGCGGTGTCGGGCGCGGTGACCGCGAGCCCGAAGGTCACGTTGAGGAGCGCAATGCCGGTGGTGTCCCAGAGCCGTCCGGTGGTGGTGAAGCCGGGCCCGTCGGACGTGAAGTTCACGTCCACCTCCACCGCGCCGTTTTCGCCGAGCGTCCACCGCACCATTTGGCCGCCCGCGTCGCGGCGAAAGCGCAAGAGGATGTCGCCCACGAGTGCGCCGTCGACCGGCAGCGTCCGTGCCACCAAGTTGTCGCCGGTTTCCATCCTTGGTCCCCCGAACATTCAGTAATTTCTGTGGAGCATGCATCGGCTGCCGCGACTGCCGACTAAAACCCTCGTTTACACGGTGTGAGACGCGCGCTCAGGGTGGGGTCCGACTGGCCCGCTCGGACTGGCGACGTCGGCGCCTCCGATCCCGCCGCTCGCGGCCGGGCGGACCACGACGGGAGCCAATGTCCATACGAGTTTGTTGCGCATGGCGGCTTCGGCGCTGACCGCGCTCGGTGAGTTCCCATACGATCCCGTCATGTTCGAATGGCCTGAAGAGCTCCAGATGGTGCGCGACGCCGTGCGCCAGTTCGTCGACAACGAAGTCCGCCCGCATCGCGATGAGCTCGAGTTCGGTGAGCTTCCGCCGTACGACTTGCTCCGCAAGCTCTACAAGACGTTCGGCATGGACACGATGGCGGCCGATGGGTTCGACCGCCGCATCGCCGCCGAAGAAAGCGGCGAGACACGCGAGCGCAGCGAAGGCGGCGGTGGCGGGGGCGGTTTTACGATGCTGCCGATCATCGAGCTCTGCAAGTGCTCGCCGGGCATGGTCACTGCGCTCGGCGTGTCGGTCGGGCTCACCGCCGCCGCGATCAACGCCAAGGGCACGATCGCGCAGAAGAAGCGTTGGGCCCGCGACATTCTCACGATGGAGAAGATCGGCGCGTGGGCCATTACCGAGCCGAACTCGGGCTCGGACGCGTTCGGGCAGATGGCGTCGACCGCGCGCCGCGACGGCGACGAGTACATCCTCAACGGTTCGAAGACGTTCATCACCAACGGTCCGTACGCCGACACCGTCGTGTTTATCTGCAAGCTCGACGAAGGCAACGCGCCTGCCGACCGCAAGGTCGTTCAGTTCGTCCTCGACAGCGGCATGCCGGGCTTCGAGCAGTCGAAGCCGTTGCGCAAGATGGGATTGCACTCGTCGCCGACCGGAATGTTGTTCCTCACCGACGTGCGCGTCGGGCGCGACCGCTTGCTCGGCGAGAGCGAGGAAGCGTTCGGTGGCAGCGCCGGGCGTGAGGCGAGCAAGGCCACGTTCGTGATGGAGCGGTCGGGTGTTGCCGCGATGGCGCTCGGCATCATCGAACGCTGCTTGGAACTCTCCGTGCAGTACGCGAAGGACCGCGTGCAGTTCGGGCGCCCGATCGGCGACTACCAGTTGATCCAGCTCAAGCTGGCGAAGATGGAAGTCGCCCGGCTGAACGTCGAGAACCTCGTGTTCCGCGTGCTCGAATCGTCGCAAGCCGGCAAGCCCATGACGTTGTCGGCGGCATCGGCGATGAAGCTGTATTCCGCGGGCGCGGCCACTGAAGTCGCGCTCGAAGCCGTGCAGTTGTTCGGTGGCAACGGGTACATGGCCGAGTACGAAGTCGAGCAGCTCGCACGCGACGCCAAGGTGTTGCAGATCTACGCCGGGACCGACGAAATCCAGGTCGGACAGATCGCGCGCGAACTACTGAAGTAACGCTTCGACCGCGACGGCAAGCGCGCCAAACGTGTCGAAGATCGCGACGGCTTTGTTGTCGTCGGGTTCGAGCGTGTGCATCAACTCGATACCGAGAAAGAGCGAAGTGATGACGTACGCGAGGTCTTCGCTGCGGACGACATTCGCGTAGGGCGTGGGTGCAAGAACGTGGCCGACCGCGTCTTGCACCAAGCGCATCCACGGCTGGAACGACGTCATCAAACCCGCGCGCAACTCGGGCGCCGACGCCGCGCCCGCGAGGAGTTGCGTCAGCACGTTGAGGCCACCGTGGCCGACCTCCTCGTCGTGGAGTTCGCGCGCGACGGCGACCAGTTCAGCCAACGTCGACACCGATTCAAGGCGCGGTTGGTAACGGGCCGCACGCTGTTCGCCTTCGTGCACCGCGGCGGCAACGAGCAAATCGGTGACGCTGCCGAAGTGGTAGAAGATCAGCGCCTGGTTGAAGTCGCCGCGGCGCGCGATGGCGCGGGCCGTCGTGCCGACGATGCCTTCCTCGCGCAGTGTGTCGAGCGTCGCCGCGATGATCTTGGCGCGAGTCTCGCCACCCGTTGCACGCGCAGAAGATGAGAGACGGGTCACGGCCGCCAACCTACGCGGTGCGCCACGGTGTGCCGCATGACCAGCAGTACGCGGCGCCGCAAGTGCCAGAACACCGCCACGTTCACGAAGTGCACGGCGGCGAGCGTGAGCAACAGGATGCCGAGCTTCTGCATCAGGATCTCGATTGCATGCGTCGCGTTGTCGGCCGCGTTGGTCTTTATGAGGAACATCGTGTATCCGAGGTGTCGTTCATGCCCACCTCCTTCGCTTGTCGTACGCGCGCCGAAGCGCGAGGAAGATCACGCCGCCGAGCGCAACCAGCCCGAGGCCGCCGGCGAGCCACGGCTTCGGGTCGATCGTGTTGGGCGCGGGGTAGGCGCGGTTCAACCACGCCACGAGGAACGCGGGAAGGGCGAGACCCGCGAGCACGCCCGGCCAACTCGCGGCGGTGCCGGGTCGGCGGGCCAGCAGCGCCGTGCCGCCGAGCGCGAGCGGCAAGAAGAACAAGCCGATCGTGAAGGCACCGAGGACGCTCATCGCGTAGGTGCCGCCGACAAGCGCCCAGACTGCAAACCAGCGCCATTCCGGTCGTCGTGACATGTCCGCCCTTCCCGTTTCAGCGTCCCGAGCCAGATTGAGCGTTCGCTCAGAACATCTGCTCGGATCATCTGCTCAGGACGGCTGAATGTCAAGATCTGCGAATCTGCGAGCGTGCCGCTCGAGCCACCGCCGACCATCTGGGACTTGCCCGATCCGGCAACGGCCGGCCCGGACGACGTCGTGGCGGTCGGCGCCGATCTCGAGCCCGGCACGGTCCTTGCCGCCTACCGCGCGGGCCTGTTCCCCATGCGGATCCGGAAACGGTTGGCGTGGTGGTCGCCTGATCCGCGCGGGATCCTCCCGCTCGACGGTTTTCACGCGAGCCGGTCGCTGCGCCGCGAGCGCAGCCGGTTCGAGATCCGCATCGACACCGCGTTCGAAACGGTGATGCGCGCGTGCGGCGACCCGACGCGACCGCACGGTTGGATCGACGAGTCGTTCGTCACCGCGTACGACGCGCTGCACGACCTCGGGTGGGCGCACTCAGTCGAGGTGTGCCTTGACGGCGAACTCGCGGGCGGGCTCTACGGCCTGCGCATCGGTGGCTTCTTCGCGGGCGAGTCGATGTTCCATCGGGTGACGAACGCTTCGAAGATCGCCGTGTGGGCAACGGTCGACTTGCTGCGGCTCGATGGCGCGTCGCTCTTCGACGTGCAGTGGACGACGCCGCACCTGTGTTCACTGGGCGCCGTCGACGTCTCGCGGACCGAATATCTGAAGTTGCTAGCGTCCGCGCTACGTGCGGACGCAGCGGAGCCATGGACGGCGTAGCGAGGGAGCCAATGTTGTCGTGAGTGACGTCGAGATCTTTCACAATCCGTCGTGTTCGAAGTCGCGCGGCGCCCTCGAAATCCTGCAGGAACGGGGGATCGACGCCAACGTCGTCCGCTACCTCGACACGCCGCCCGATCGCGCCACGCTCGAACGCATCCTCGACGCCATCGACGACGAACCGAGCGCGCTGGTCCGCACCGACGACGCCAAGTTCAAAGCCGCAGGCCTCACGAAGGCCGACGTTGCGACGCGCGCCCAAGTGATCGACGTGTTGTCGAAACATCCCGAAGTGATGCAACGGCCGGTCGTCTTCGTCGGCGACCGCGCCGTGATCGCGCGGCCGTCGGAGAAGGTGCTCGAAATCCTCGACTGACTGGCGTCAGTCGGTCATCCCGCCGATGGCAACGACGTTGGTGGGATGCACGCGCACGAGCATTTCTTCGGGAACGGCGTTGCGCTCGCCGAACTCCTTCGCGCGCCGCGGGCCCATGTAACGGCCGCCGATCAAGGTCGCGTAGCGCAACAGTGCGTCGGGATCGTCGACGATCTCCGCGACGCCTCGGATGCTGACGAATGCGAACGGCGGCTCGTCGTCTTCGACGCAGATCGCGACGCGCGGGTCGCGCAAGATCGCCTTCCCTTTGACCGTGTGACGGCCCGTCGTCAGCAGGATGTCGTCGCCGTCCAGCACGAACCACACCGGTACGACATGCGGCGATCCGTCCTTGCGGACAACGGCGAGCTTCGCCGTGCGCGTCCCGTAGGTGACGAACTCCTGCCACTCGATCTTCGACATGTCGTGCGCCATGGCGTCGAGGGTACGCTGCCCCTCATGGCGATGCCGAGTGCAGAAGACGTTCGAACCGAGGTCAAGGCCTGGCTCGAAGAGAACTGGAATCCCGACCTGACAGTGGGCGAGTGGTGGGACATCCTCGCTCGTTCCGGTTACGCGGCTCCGACGTTTCCGGAGGACGCGTGGGGCAAGGGCTGGACGCGCGACCTTGCGATCGCAGTGAACGAAACGATCGCTGCACACGGCGCGATTGGGCCGCCTGCCGGCCTCGGTTATCTGCTCGCGGCGCCCACGATCGTCGCGCACGGCAACGAGCAGCAGAAGCAGACCGACTTGTTGAACATCCTCAACGGCACCGACGCGTGGTGCCAGTTGTTCAGCGAGCCGGGCGCGGGCTCCGACCTCGCGAGCTTGTCGACGAAGGCGATCAAAGACGGTGACGAGTGGATCGTCACCGGCCAGAAGGTGTGGACGTCGACCGCGCAGCTTTGCAACAAGGGCATGTTGCTGGCGCGCACCGATCCCGACCTTCCGAAGCACAAGGGCATCACGTACTTCAAGTTCGACATGACACAACCGGGCGTCGAGATCCGGCCGCTGCGCGAGATGACCGGCCGCGCGATGTTCAACGAGGTGTTCATCGACAACGCGCGCGTGCGCGACGACGACATCATCGGCGGCGTCAACAACGGTTGGGCGGCCGCGAACACCACGCTGATGGCCGAGCGGGCCGGTCTCGGGACCGGGGGTTCGGGCGCGGTCGGGAACGCGTTCCCCGGCCCGATCGCGAACCAACTCGGCGACCGCGCCGGCGACCACGTCGGACAGATCCGCACCGGTGGAACCGGTGGCGGGGGAATGGCCGCCGCGAACCGGTTGGTGAAGCTGGCACAAGAACTGGGCAAGTCGACCGACCCGACCGTGCGCCAGAAGCTCGCCAAGCTCTACACGTTGCAACAACTCGGCCGGTATTCGGCGTTGCGCGCGAAGTCGCCGAATCAGCGCACGGGCGCGGAACCGAACATCGCCAAGCTGATGATGAGCGACCTGCTGCGCTTGCAGCGCGAAGTCGGCAACGAGATCATCGGCGCCAACGGCATGGTCATGGGTACCGAAACGCCCGGCGGCGGTTCGATTCAGGAACTCACGTTGTTCTCGCCCGGCCCGTCGATCTACGGCGGCACCGACCAAGTGCAACGCAACATCATCGGCGAGCGCGTGCTCGGCCTGCCGAAAGAGCCGGGCCCGGCGCGCGACACGCCGTTCAAAGAGTTGCTCATCAATCGTTGACAACGCCGAGGGCTCCCTCGCTGCGCCGTCCGTGGCTACGCTCGTCCGCACGGAACTCCTCTACCTGCGCGACGCCTATCTCCGTGCGTTCGACGCGACCGTGACCGCGGTCGACGGTCAGCGCGTCGCGCTCGACCAGACCGCGTTCTACGCGACCGGCGGCGGCCAGCCCCACGACACCGGTGTGTTGGACGGCGCGGCCGTTGTCGACGTACGCAAAGAGGGCGACGACGTGTGGCACACCCTCGAAGGTGCGGTGCCCGCGGTCGGCGCGCGCGTGCACGGCGTCGTCGACTGGGATCGTCGCCATCAGTTGATGCGCACGCATTCGGCCATGCACGTGCTGTGCGGCGTGATCTGGAACGAGTACGGCACCGCGGTGACGGGCGGGAACATGGAACCTCTCGAAGCGCGGATGGACTTCGCCTTCGACCCGCTGCCCGAAGGCTTCGCGGCGCGCATCGCCGAGTTGGTCAACGCCGAGATCGCGGCCGACCGCCCGATCGAGGTCTCGTTCCTGCCGCGCGACACCGCCGTCGAAGACGAAGACTTGATCCGCACGGCGGTGAATCTGATCCCCGAATCGGTGCGCGAGATTCGTGTGGTTGACATCGTCGGTCTCGACAAGCAGGCCGACGGCGGCACCCACGTGCACTCGACCGGCGAGATCGGCCATTTTGAAGTCGTGAAAACGGAAAGCAAAGGCAAGGGCAACAAGCGCCTACGGATCCGGGTCGTCGACGCGTAGCGCGGGCGCCCGCGTCACGCGGGACGCATGTGGCCGATCGCGTCGAGGATCTTTTCGATCTCGCGATCTTGCGCCTCCATGTGTTGTTGGATCTCCAAAGCCGTGTGCAGCACGGCGTCCGCGTCTTCGTAGGTCGCTTGTGCCCGCGCGTCGGCCGCCGCGCTCTGCACGTTCTGGCCGACGATGATGATTGACAGCAACACGAGTTGCAGGAACGTCTGCGCGGTCCAGGTGATCGTCGGCGCGAGCCCACCTCGGAGCGCGCTGGGCAGGCTGAACAGCGCCAACGCCGCAAAGGCGTAGGCACACCACATCGTTCCGACACCCGCGGTGATCTTGAGTGCAAGAAACGTGTTGAAACGACTGATGGGGTTGTCGTGGGCAAGCTGGTCCGCGACGCGTGGTGCGCGCGTCGCCTTTCGCCGCTCGATGTGGGGATGAGGCACGTGCGTGAAGATCTTGGCCATGCGTCATCGTCTCATCCAGTCGAGCCGCTCGCAGCCGGTCGGCGACGCGTGACCGGCGTAATGTGCGCCTGTGCATCCCGTCGTCGCAGGTGACATCAGCGCGACGTGGTGGCATTACGTCGTCCTCTTCATCGCGGTCGCGGCGTCGTGGGCGGGCGTGCCGTTCATCGGCGCCGCGGTGGCAGGTGCAGCCGGAGTGGCGGCGAGCCAAGGCTTCCTCGACCTTTCCGCAGTGATCGTCGTCACGACCATCGCAGGAGAAGTGGGCGGCTTACTCGGCTACGACATCGGCTTCCGATGGGGCCGCGAACTGCTCGCGCGTCCGGGCAAGCATCAGGCGCGGCGCCAGAAGCTCCTCGCAGACGGCGAACGCGCGTACGCCAAATGGGGCGGGCTCGCGGTGTTCTTCACGCCCGCGATCATTTCGGGCACCGCGAAGATGCATCACCGCCGTTTCGTCTTCTGGAATCTGGTTGCCTCGTTGGGGTTCGCGGTTTCGGTTACCGCAAGCGCGTACGGCGTTGGCAAGGTCGTGACCGGCAGCCAGACCGCCCACGATGTCGCGGTGCTGCTCGTCGGGATCGCGACCGGCGTGTTGCTCGTCTACTTGTTCGTCCGGCACCATCGACGATCGCGATCGCGCGGAGAAACGTCGCGTTAGCGGTAGTGGCGCCGTTCACCTTCGGGGAGACCGCCCCAGACGCCGAGGTCTTCGTGCGTACGTAACGCGTGGTCGAGGCATTCGCCTCGCACCGGGCACGACGCACAGATCGCAACCGCAATCGACTCGCGTGTGCGACGCGCGTTGAGCGTCTCGTGCGCAACGGGATAGAAGAGTCCCGCGGGTACGTCGCGGCACGCGGCACGTTCCGTCCATGGTGCCTTGAGGATGACCAGGCCCACCATCGAGGTCACGGGCTTGGAAGCTAGTGACGGTCGCGGCGTCCACGCAAGAAGTAGAGGATCGGCCCGAACGGCTGCACGAAGAACGCGAGCCGCCAAAGGAATTTCGGTCCCCGTACGAGAGCGGCCGGCCGCCGACGGAGGTCGCGCAGCGCCAAGCTCGTGAGGATGAGTTCGGCAAACCCGCCGACGACGACCGCCTGCCGCTGCCGGGGTGAAAGGTCAGACCAACGCTTCTTCTGTCGTGACGGCATCGAGCGATGCTATTGCACTGCGATCGTCACTCGTGATGGCGTGCGTACGCGAGCATCGCACCGTCGAAGCAAACGACGATGAGCACCGCGATCGCCATACAAACCAGGGCTTCCATGCCCCGAAAGTACGAGCGCGAGTCGTGCTTCTCCTGAGAGCAAGCCGAGAAACAGATCAAGATTGCGACGCTCACGCGCCGATCGCGACTCGTTCGAGGCGCTCGAGCGAAACCTGGTTGCGCGCGTCGCTCAGTCCGGTTGCAACGGCGGCGTCTCGTGGGTCGCGGCTTCCCAGACTGTCGCGGCCGAACGTTGCGCGACCAGGTTCATCACGCTGACGCCGACGCCGGTCGCGACGGCCCAACTCAGCGCGGAGCTCCACGGGATGCGACGGTCTGCAAATTCGGTGGGTGCTTCCGAGTCGGCAACCTGGTTCCACGCCAGCGTGAAGACGCGCCGCGTCGCGAGTGCCGCGATCGCGCCTGCTGCGTAACTGACGGCTTTCCACGTCAACGCTTTTCTTCCGGGCATGCGCAGTGTGTACCCGGCAATCGTGACGAGTTATGCGAGCGCGGCGCGTTCCTAGAGAATTTCGCTGACGACCGACTTCATCGTGCCGGTAATGAAGTTCGGCATGTCCTCGACGGTTTTCTGCCCGGCCGGCGAAGCGAACGCGGCGCGCATCGCGTCTTCGCTGTCGAACGTCAACGACATGACCCAGAAGGCATCGGGCGCAGAGCCGTCGAAGTTCGTCAGCGCGCGGCCGTACTCGTACGCGCGCACGCCCGGCAGGACGCGCACCAACGGCGCATGCACGTCGACGTAATGCCGCGCGAACGCGTCGGGGTCAGCGGGCGGCCCGAAGGTGGTCGTGAGCTTGACCGTCATGCCCGCATGATGTCACTCACGCGCCGAGGTTGCTCGGGTCGCAGCTCGCGAGCCCGGCGGCCAACGCGGCGTCGGTTCCGGCCTTCGCTTGGTTCGTGAGGTTGTGGTACGAGGTGCGAAACGCATCGGCGTCGCCGTTCGCGGCGGCTTGCTGTTGGTCGGCGGAGTAGCCAACCGCGAGATCGATGGCGTGCAACAGCTTCAGCCACGTTTCGGCACCGGTCTTCGGCGTCCCGAGGTCGTGCATGTGCATCTGCCATTCCTTCTCGGCCGCGACGGTTTGCGCTTCGTACGCCGCGATCTGTTTGAAACGGCTCGTGTCCGGGTGCTCGGGATCGAAATCGGGGAACGGGAACGCGCCTTGCTGGCGAAGCTCGGCGCCGACGGCCTGGCATTGAATGTCGGCCTTGGCCTTGAACACTTCGTCGAGCGGACCGGCCGGAACCGTTGGCGGTGACGCCGCGGCCGTGGTCGGCGTCGACGTCGTTGCACTCGACGCGCTCGAACACGCACTGAGCACGAGCAGCAGGAGTACAACCACACGGATTCGCATCGGATGCGAGACTAACGGCCAGTCGTACACTCATTTCGTGCTGGCCGACCTGTTGACGACGCCCGGCGTTGTAGAGCGCTTCGTTGCCGGGTCATGTGTCGGCGTCTGCGCGTTGCACGGCGGCCTCGAACAAGGAACTGCCGAAATTGCGAGCGCCGTTGCGCGCGCGTCCGGTGCCAGCTTTTACACAGTTGTCCAGCCCGAGAACCTGCGCTGGCACATCCCGTCGCACCAATACGACGTCGACGCCTCGGACGCGTTGGCCGCGTTCTCGCGCGCGTCGAGGTCGTGATTTCGGTGCACGGGTTCGGCGGGCTGCGCGGGGCCGACGACCGCTGGATCACGTCACTCCTCGGCGGCACCAACCGTGCGCTCGCCGACGAGGCTGCCGACGCGCTCCGGCGCGCCCTGCCGCATTACAACTGGATCACCGACATGGAGGTCATCCCGGCGCATTTGCGGGGCATGCATCCGCGCAATCCGGTGAACATCGCGCCGGCCGGTGGCGTCCAAATCGAACTTCCGCCGCGCGTGCGGCGCGCCGGCGACGACTACGACGCGCTGGTCACGACCCTTGCAGCAGTGGCAACAAGTGCGCGACGTCGTTGTACCGGCGCAGGATGACGCGTTCGGGCATCGCGACGACTTCGCTGATCGACGCGTTGTCGGCGCCCGAGAATGCGAAGCGCCGGGCGCCGGTGATGTGATGTAAGAGTTGGCCGATCACGCCGCCGTGCGAGACGACCACGACGCGCTGATCGGGATGGGCCGCAACGATGCGCGTGAATCCGTTCCACACCCGTTGCTCGAAGATCTCCTGCTTCTCGGCGTTCGGGATCACGTCCCAGCGCTCTTCGCTCCAGATGCGCGCGAAGATCGGGTCGCCGGCCGCGGCGCGCACGCGGAACTCGCCGCCTTCCCAGTCGCCGAGAAACACTTCGCGTAAGTCGGGTTCTTCGATCGGCGTGAGGCCGAGGTGTTGCGCGAGTGGCGCCGCGGTTTCATGGGTCCGCACGAGCGAGGTCACGTAGATCGCGTCGATGTGTTCGTCGGCCAGGCGGGCCCCGAGCAGTCGCGCTTGCGCGACGCCGACGGGATCGAGGGGCGGGTCACCGTGCCCGTCGCGGAGGGCAAACGGCCGGTCAGGGTGCGCCGGTTGCGACTCGCCATGGCGCACGAGCAAGACCGTCGTCGCGCCCGGCGGCGGGACGAAGCGGTGCTGGCGGAAGCCTTCCGGGGGAGTGGTCGTCACGAGAATCCAACCTATCGGGCACCGCGGATGGCTAGCGTTGGCCAGCCGTTGCGACGGAGGAGGACGGGATGAGCGAAGCAAACGAAGAGCAGGGGACCCCACGCCGAGGCCGGAGCCGAAGGCGCGCGGTCGCGCTCGCGGCTCCGTTGGTGGTGGTCGCCGCGGGCGGCCTGGCCGCCTGCGGCGCGGGCGGAAGTGGCGGGGGAACAGTTGTGCTCGGCGCGCCGGCGACGACGACGACGGTCGCACCGGCAACGACGGTCGCACCGGCAACGACGGTCGAGCCGACGACGACCGTCGTCACCGCGCCCGCGTCGACGACGCCCTCGTCGATCGCGACGGCGCCCGTCCTCACGGGGTGACGATGCCCGCGTCCGACGCGGTCCGAACCGAATGGCAGCGCCGGGTCGCGGCCGAATACTCGGTGAGCGCGTTCGCGCAAGACTTCGCGCACCGGCTGACGATGTTCGGCGCGCCTCCCGACCTCATCGAGGGAGCGCTCGTCACCGCGATCGACGAACTCACCCACGCGCGCCTCGCGGCGGATGTTTGCACGGCAGTCGAAGCGACAGGCGCGGTGGTGTACGACCCCGACGCGTTCTACGACTTTCGCGCCGCGGACCCGGCCGAGAACATCGCGGTCGCGGCTGTTCCGAGCCTCTGCTTGGGCGAGACGTTGGCGCTGCGTCTACAACACCATCTGCGCGACAACGCGACCGAGCCCGTCGCCTGCATCGCGATCGATCGCGTCCTTGCCGACGAACCGCGCCACGCCGCGCTGGGATGGACGACCTTCGACTGGCTGCTCGACCTGCCGCAGGGTGACGCAGTGGGCGACGCCATCGAGCGGTCGCTTCCCAGCTGGGTTGACGCGTTGCGCGACGCGTTCGCGGGTGATCGGCCCGAGCCGCATCTGGTGGACGTGACCGACGCCGATCGAGCCTGGGGCCTCGCACCCGCCTCCGAATTCAAGAGCATCTTCGACACGACAGTCGAGCGCGACTGGATCCCGCGACTCGAGCGACGCGGTTTCTCCCTCTGAACTCGCGCGTCGTCTCTCTCACTCGCGCGGTCGGCCTCGCCGACGTCGGACCCAACGCGCGGCATGCGGCTCGACGCGATCGCGCGCGTCGTGCAGGACGCAGCCGACCACGACCTGAGCACGGCCGACATGCCGGAGAACAGCATTTGGATCCTCCGGAAGCTCGCGCTGGATATCGCGCGACACCCCGCGCTTTCGGACCGAGGTGCGCGCCTCCACGTGGTGTAGTGGGGTCGGCGCGCGCTGGGCCGAACGGCGAACCGATCTTGTCGTCGACGACAGTGTTCTTGTCGAAGCGACCGCGATCTGGGTGCACACCGACCCGCAGACCGGCGCGCCGGTCGCCGCTGCCGTCCACATTCGACGTCGGTGTGGGGCGATGGCGACGGACGGCACGTCTCGGCTCGTCTGACGCACGGGCGGCCGCCCGGAAGCACGTCGCAGTCGCCGTGGCACGTCCGGGCCACCGATATCGATGTCGTCGATCACGTGAACAACGCCGCGTACTGGGCTGTCGCTCGAAGAGGAGTTGGCGCGGCGCGGGCGGCCGCGTGTGACGCACGCCGAGATCGAGTTCCGGTCCGGGTTCGTCGTACGGCGAGGCCGTGACGGTCAGCGTCGCCGAGCGCGCCGACGGTTTCGCGGCTCTGGCTCACGGTCGCCGGCGACGTGCGCGCGTCGATCCTCATAGGCTGCGCGACGTGCAAACGATCTGAAGCTTGGATACATGATCGGCTACTGGGGCGCGCAGCCGCCGACGGGAGTGCCCGAAGCGCTGGCCGAGGCGGAGCGGCTCGGCTTCGACTCGTGCTGGACCGCCGAGGCGTACGGCTCCGACGCGCTGACGCCGCTCGCGTGGTGGGGCGCGGCGACGACGCGCATCAAGCTCGGCACGTCGATCTGCCAGATCTCGGCGCGCACACCGACCGCGATGGCGATGGCCGCGCTCACGCTCGACCACCTCTCGGGCGGCCGCTTCATGCTCGGGCTCGGCGCGTCGGGCCCGCAGGTCGCCGAGGGCTGGTACGGCGACGACTACCGCAAGCCGCTCGCGCGCACGCGCGAGTACGTCGACATCGTGCGCCAGGTGCTCGCGCGCGAAGCGCCCGGTCGAGTTCCACGGGCGAGCGCTACCAGCTGCCGCTGCCCGGACGGCACCGGCTTCGGCAAGCCGCTGAAGTCGATCACGCATCCGTTGCGCGCCGATCTGCCGATCTACCTCGCGGCCGAAGGCCCGAAGAACGTCTCGCTCGCGGCCGAGATCGCCGACGGCTGGCTGCCGATGTTCTACGCGCCGCGCGCACGACGACTTCTACCGCGACGCGCTCGCCGAAGGCTTCGCCCGCCCCGGCGCGCGCCGCACCGCCGACGACGTTCGAGGTCGCGTGCCTCGTGCCCGATCATCATCGCCGACGACGTCGAGACCGCGGCCGACATGTACCGGCCGGTCCTCGCGCTCTACATCGGCGGCATGGGCGCGCGCGAGGTCAACTTCCACAACAACGTGTTCGGCCGCATGGGCTACGAAGGCGAAGCGAAGCTGATCCAGGACCTCTACCTCGACGGCAAGAAGGCCGAAGCGGCGGCGGCGGTGCCGACGCGAGCTCGTCGAGGACGTCGCGCTGATCGGTCCGCAAGGAGAAGATCCGCGACGACCTCGCGATGTGGCGCGAATCAACGGTGACGACGATGCTCGTGTCGGGCTCGAGGTCGCAGCTGCGCGACATCGCCGAGCTGGTGCTCGGATGACCGAACCGATACTCACCGCCGAGGAGGCGCGCGTCCTCGGCTGCCTGATGGAGAAGGCGGTCACGACGCCCGACAACTATCCGTTGTCGGTCAACGCGCTGATCACCGCGTGCAACCAGACGACGAACCGCGACCCGATCGTCACGTACGACGAGTCGACGGTCGAGCGCGCGCTCGAAGCGCTGCGCGAGAAGGAGCGTGTCGCGCCGGGTGCGCGCGACCGGCCAACGCGTCGTCAAGCACCGTCACGTCGTCGACGAAGCACTGCAGCTCATCGGTGCCCGAGTTCGACGCTGCTCGGCGTGTTGTTGCTGCGCGGCGCGCAGACGCCCGGGTGAGCTCAAGCAGCGCACCGAACGATGGCACTCGTTCCGCTCGCTCGACGACGTCGAGGAGACGTTGCAGCGCCTGGCCGGACGCGAGTTCGTCCAGCAGCTCGAACGCCGGCCCGGGCAGAAGGAAGCGCGCTGGATCACGCTCGCTCGTTCCCGACGGCGAAGCCGCGCTCGGCGGCCGCACCGGTTGCGTCGGCGGTCGGCTTCGGCTTCGGCGATCGAGACGACCGCCGAGGCGGAGCGGGTCGCCGAACCGCCGCCGATCCGCCGCAGCGCGCGCTCGCTCGATGTCCGCAACCCGGCGACCGGCGAGCTCATCCGCAGCGTCGCGGTCACCGAACGCCGGCGAGATCGACGCAGAAGGTCGCAACGCGCGCGGCGCGCGCAACCGGCATGGGCCGACGCGTCCGTACGGCGAACGGGCGCGCGTCATCTCCGCGCGTTCGCGAGCACTGCTCGAAGACGAGACCGAGGAGTGCGCGCGCATCACGACGAGCGAGATGGGCAAGCCGATCCGGCAGTCGCGCAACGAAGTGCGCGCGGTGCTCGAGCGCATCGACTGGAACATCGAGCACGTCGGGCGCAGTCGATCGCGCCGCGTCGACGTCGGCCAGGCCGGCGACGCTCGAGGAGCGCGTCACCTACGAGCCCGTCGGTCTCGTCGCGCACGTCAGCGCGTGGAACTATCCGTACTTCGTCGGGCTCAACACGATCGTTCCCGCGCTGCTCACCGGCAACGCGGTGCTCTACAAGCCGTCCGAGCACGCGACGCTCACCGGTTTGCGCCTCGTCGACCTCTGCACCGCGCCGGTGTTCCCGTCGACGTCGTGCAGGCGATCGTCGGTGGCGGGCCCGACCGGTGCCGCGCTCGTCGCGGCCGACGTCGACATGGTGTGCTTCACCGGCTCGTACGCCACCGGGCGGCCGGCGTGGCCGCGGCGGTCGCCGACCGGCTGGTGCGGCGTCCAGCTCGAGCTCGGCGGCAAGGACGCGCGCCTACGTGTGCGACGACGTCGACGTCGAGGCCGCCGCGCTCGCGGTCGCCGAGGGCGCGTTCTACAACGGCGGCCAGTCGTGCAGCGCGATCGAGCGCGTCTACGTGCACGAAGCGATCTTCGACCGCTTCGTCGCCGCGCTGGTCGACGTCGTCGGCGCGTACCGCAGTCGGCGATCCCGAGGCCGACACGACCGACATCGGTCCGCTCGCTCGGCGCCGAGCAACTCGACGTGCTCGACGCGCAGATCGCCGACGCGGTCGGCAAGGGCGCGCGTGTCCTGTGCGGCGGCGAACGCATCGACCGCCCCGGCCAATGGTTCGCAGCCGACCGTGCTCGTCGACGTCGACCCGATCGTATGGCCGTGATGCGCGACGAGAGCTTCGGTCCGGTCGATCGGCGTCGCAGCGCGTGCGCGACGACGCCGACGCGATCGCGCGCATGGACGACACCGAGTTCGGGCTCGGCGCGGCGGTGTTCACGCGCGACCGCGAGCGCGCGCGGAACGGATCCTGGCCCGGCTCGACGTCGGCAACGCGTACTGGAACGCGTCCGATCGTTCGAGCGTGCGGCTGCCGTGGGCCGGCCGGCGGCACTCGGGCCTCGGCGTGTCGATGTCGGAGTCAGGCGTGCGCGCGTTCGTGCGCGAGAAAGCCTGGCACTTGCGTTCGATGCCGTAACGGTTACTGGCCGGGCGGCGGGTGCGGCGTTTCGCCCGGCAGCACACCGACGGGTGTGTCGTCGACGGGAACCGTCGGCGAGGTTTCCGGCGCGGCCGTCGTCGGAGGCGTCGCCGGTGCGGCGGTTTCCGGCGGCGACGCCGGGTGCTGCTCGACGACGTTGTTGATGATGTGCGGCGTGCGACCCGCGACGGGCGCGATCGTCGTGGGTGTCGGCTTGGGCGCCGTCGTCGACGGGGGAGTGAAGACCGGCTGCGTTACGGGTGCAGGCGGCGCAGCCGTGATCGCAGTCGTTGGCGCGGCTGCAACCGCGGCCGGCGGCGCGGCCGGCGCGGTCGCAGCCGCAGATGCGGAGGCCGCGTGTACGCCCGCGAGTGCGAGGAAGCCTGCCGCGAGGCCGGCGACCGGCAACACGACCTTGCGCGACAAGAGCTCGCGGTGAAGCGTGCGGGCCTCGTCTCGCGAACAGCCGAGCGCGTCGACGATGTGTTGCTCGATCATGTCGCTGTCGATTTCGAGCGCGGCGCTGAGCGCGGCCAGGTCGTTGGCGCGCAGCGGGAACGTGTCACCTTCGCGCACGCCGCGCAATCGGCGCACGAGCGCGACGTATTGCGCGATGACGGCTTCGGTGTCGCCCGGTTCGATGGCGGGCGCGACGCGCAACGGCACATGCGCGGTCAGCGATTCGCCGTAGACCTCGGCGAGGCGCGCGCAGACGTCGGCCGGGACCGGCTCGTCGCCGTTCTCGTAGGCGCGCAGTTTGCCGACATCCACGTGCGCGATTGCGGCCACATGCTTGCGCTTCCATCCACGGCGCTTGCGACCGGCGCGCAAGAGCTCACCCAGCCGTTCAGGCGGCATCGTGTCGTCGAGCAGGAGCGCGACGACTTCTTCACTCATCCGCTCCTCATCGGCAGGCCGCCGGGCCCGCCTGAGGACTGGAATCGCCGCTCAGCCCAGGAGTTCGGTGAACGCGGCGCGGTCGGCGCCGGCCGGGTCGTCGAGCAGCTCGACCGTCGTGTCGAAGCGCATGGTGGGTCGCTCGCCGGCGTCGTACGCCGGCCATGCCGGGAGACCGCGGTGGTTGGGATCGCCGGTGCGGGCGAACGCGATCCACGCCTGGTGCATGGCGTCGGCGATCGCGCTGGCGCTCGGCCCCCGTGCCGGTGAAGAACTCCGACTCGCGCTGGTCGAGCGTGTCGAACACGAACGGGATCTCGAGCGCGTGTGTCGAGCGCAGGATGCCGCCGAACACGGGTGTCTCCCAGGTGAAGAGGTACGACCACACGGGCCCGTGCGGAAGTTGGGCCTCGAGCAGCCGGATCGCCGGGATGCGGAAGACGCCGTCGGTCGCGAGATCGAGCCACAGCTCTTGCGGCGTCGCATTCGGACGCCGCTCGCGGTAGCCGGCGACGATCGCGTCGGCGGCGTCACCGACGACGCCGCGCGTACGTTCGACGATCACCGCGTCGTCATCGTCGCGAGCTGCGGATCGCCGGCCAGGAACAACGTCATCTCTTGGCCGTTCGTGCCGGTGAGGACGTGCACGCCCGCGGCGTTGCCGGCCGCGATCGCGTCGAGCGGCGGCTGCGGCAGAGCACGACACCGTCGACGACCGGTTGGAACGGCAGACGACGCGGTGCCTTCGTTGAAGCCGGGGACTGCGCCGAGGATGTCGTCGGTCGTCACCGCGAGCAGTGCATCGGCGTCGCCGGGCGTCACGCCCAGTGCTTCGACGACGCGGCCGGCCATGCTCGGTCGCGCGTTCGCTGCGTCGAGACCCACGACGCGGCGCCGCTCTGCGCGATCGCGCCGCGGAACAGGCCGCGCGCGGCGGGCGTACCGAGCAACGTGCCGACGCTCGCGGCACCGGCCGACTCGCCGAAGATCGTGACCTGTCGCGGATCGCCGCCGAACGCGGCGATGCAGTCGCGCACCCATTCGAG
The DNA here is from genome assembly GCA_963841195.1 of uncultured Actinomycetes bacterium. Classification (GTDB taxonomy): domain Bacteria; phylum Actinomycetota; class Acidimicrobiia; order IMCC26256; family PALSA-610; genus CAWJBX01. The sequence continues at coordinate 108,668 of CAWJBX010000021.1, forward strand.
CGCCGCGATCTGATCGAGGATGCCGACGTTGCCCGAGCCCGGCGAACGCGCCGGCGAAGAGGTCGGCGAGATGCAGGAAGCCGAACGGACCGAGCCGGTAGTTGATCGTGACGACCACGACGTCGCCGTGCTGCGCGAATCGTGCCGTCGTACCACGGCGTGTCGCGCACGCCCCAGATGAACGCGCCGCCGTGGATCCAGACCATCACGGGGCCGGCGCGCGTCGTCGCACGCCGGGCGTCCACACGTTGAGGTAGAGGCTGTCTTCGCTGTATGCCGGCTGCGTTGCTCGCCGAGCAACTTCGTCGATCGGGAACTCGGTCTGCGCCGACTGCGCGCGAGAACGTCGTCGCGTCGCGTACACCGTCCCAGTCGTCTTCGCGCTGCGGCGCCTGCCAGCGCCGCGGCACCGACGGGCGGCGCCGCGAACGGAATGCCGCGGAACACGTGCACTCCGTCGCGTTCGATACCTTCGATCTTCCCGCTGCGCGTCGCGACGATCGTCATGGCGCCGCAGGCTACCGCTCGCTACGAGCTCGGAAAAGTCGGGCTCGCGCTTCTCCAGGAACGCGGTGATCGCTTCCATGTTGGCGGGCTCGCCGATCATGCCGCGTGAAGGCGAGGTCTTCGCGGGCGCGGGCGGCGCGCACCGCGTCGATGCGACCTGCGACGCACGACCCGCTTCGTCGCGCTGCAACGACGCGACGGGCATCTTGGCGATGCGGCGGGCGAGCTCCATCGTCTCGGGCATCAGTGCGTCGGGCTCGACGACGCGCAACGCCGAGCCCGCACTCGACCGCCTCGTCGGCGGTGATCCAGTCGCCGGTGTAGAGCTTCGAGCGCGGCGCGCTGGTTGCCCATCACGACCGGCATCAGCAGGCTGCCGGCCGCTTCGGGCACGACGCCGAGCGGTACGAACGGCGCGCGCAGCCGCGCGCGTCGACGCGATGAACGCGATGTCGACAGTGCAGCAGCATCGTCATGCCGATGCCGACGCCGATGCCGTTGACCGCGGCGATGACCGGCTTCTCGAACGCGGCGAGCGTGTCGAGGAAGTGCGGGAAGCCGGGCCCGGCGTCGCCGAAGTCGTGCGTGCTCGGCCGCGCTCGAGGCGGCCCATCTCGCCGAGGTCCTGACCCGCGGAGAACGCGCGGCCCGTGCCGGTGAGGACGACGCACGCGATGTCGTCGCGCGCTTCGGCTTCCTCCAACGCGGCGCCCGCGGCGTGGTACAGCTCGTCGTTGAACGCGTTCAACGCCTCGGGACGGTTGAGCGTGAGCACACGCACGCGCGCGTCGTCGGCGACTTCGAGCATCGCCATGTTCAGATCCCGTCCCAGACGATCTTGCTGTTGGCTTCTTCGCTGTTCAGCAGCAGTTCGGCCGGGGACTGCTTGTTGATGTGGCCGATCAGCATGTTGTACACGCCGTAGCCGACGAGCTCGCGCAAGCGCGGTTCGAACGTCTGCCACCTTCTCGCGGGCAACCCGAGCTGCTGGTTCTCCTGCTGGCGGATGTAACCCGCGCAGTAGTTCATCGCGATGCCGATGCGGCGTTCGCTCGTGGTGTTGGCGCCGCCGCCGTGCCAGAGGCTGCCGTGCCAGATGAGCACCGAACCCTTCGGCATCTCGGCCGCGATCGAGTCGTACGTCGGCGCCGTAGTCGGGGCTGTGGTCGGCAGAGGTGCGAACCGGGAATGAGGCGCGTCGCGCCGTTGGCCTCGGTGAAGTCGGTGAGCGCCCACATCGAGTTGCACACGGTCGGCGGGTGCGGCTTCGGCATCGGGATGAGCTGGTCGTCGGCGTGGATCGGTTGCGCGGTCTCGCCGGGCAGGATGTCGATCGACGACAGCGACGAGATCAGGCAGCCCGGGTCGAGCACGCCTCGACGATCGGCAGCACGTGCTCGTGCACCGGCACGCGCTGCCAGATGTCGTCGAAGGCGAGCAGGTTGTAGACGCGCAGCGTGTGGTGCCCCTCGAACGAGTTCGGCGACGGCTGCACCTCGAGGAACCGCTCGAGGCGCTCGAGCTGCGTCGTTCAGCTCGTCGACCAGCGTCGGGCTCGATCGCGTTCTCGACGATCGTGTAGCCCTGCTCGGCGACCTCCTTCACGTGCAGCTCGACGTCCATTCCCGCCAAACTACTGCGCATGACCCTCTACGCCCTCGGCGACATCGCGCCCCGCATCGACCCCGACGCCTTCGTGCATCCCGACTGCACGATCATCGGCAACGTCGTGATCGGGCCCGGCGTCGACGATCTGGCCGCAGGCCGTGCTGCGCGGCGACCAGAGCCGGATCGTGGTCGGGGCGCGCACGTCGGTGCAGGACGGCGCGGTGCTGCACTGCACCCGCGAGCTCGAGACGGTCGTCGGCGACGACTGCACGATCGGCCACCTCGCGCACCTCGAAGGGTGCACGGTCGAGAGACGGTGCGCTCGATCGGCACCGGGTCGATCGTGTTGCACCGCGCGATCGTGCGAACGGGCGCGCTCGTCGGCGCCGGCGCGGTGGTGCCGAACGGCATGGAGGTGCCGAGCGGCGCGATGGCGCTCGGTGTGCCCGCGAAGCTGCGGGACGGCGCGGTGCGACCCGATCAGATCACGCACCCGGCCGAGGAGTACGCACGCAACTGGGCGCGCTACCGGCGCGAGATGCGCCGCATCGACTGAGGCGCGTGTCTAGACCGTCGCGCCGACGATGCGGCCGATCGCGAACGTCACCGCCATCGAGATCAACGACAAGGCCAGCGTGCGCAACGCGGCCCGGCCACGCGGTGCGCCGCCGAGTTGGGCGCCGAGCGCGCCGAGTCCGAGCAGCGCGAGGAGCGTGAGCACGGCTGTCAGCCCGATGCGGATCGCTCTCGGCCGCCGAACGTGACACGCGAGCAACGGGACGAGCGCGCCGACCGTGAACGCGGCGACCGAGGTCGACGCCGCCTGGAACGGGCGGGCGATCGCGATCTCGGTGATGCCGAGCTCGTCGCGCGCGTGCGCGCCGACCGCGTCGTGCGCCATGAGCTGTTCGGCGACGAGGCGCGCGAGCCCGGCTCGACGCCGCGGTCCTCGTAGATCTTGGCGAGCTCGTGCAGCTCGGCGCGTCGGTTCTCGGCGATCGCCTCGGCCTCGACGCGCAGGTCGGCTTCCTCGGCGTCGCGCTGCGAGCTCACCGAGATGTACTCGCCGACGGCCATCGACATCGCGCCGGCGACGAGCCCGGCGAGCCCGGCGGTGAGCACCGCGGTTCGCGTCGCGTTGGCGGCCGCGACGCCGATCACGAGGCCCGCGACCGACAACGATGCCGTCGTTCGCGCCGAGCACGGCCGCCCGCAGCCAGCCCGCCCGGTGGCTCTTGTGGTGCTTCGGCGACGTGCGCGGCGACGGCCACGGTCGCACGCTACCGCCATCGCGGCGAACCTTCCCAGGACTAGCTTGGTCCAGCCGTCTGTTCGCATCCGGAGGGGAACCATGCCCGAAGCCGTGATCGTCGCCACCGCCCGCACGCCGATCGGCCGTGCGAACAAGGGATCGCTCGTCGACTGCCGACCCGACGACCTGTCGGCGCTGATCATCGACGCGGTGCTCGCCAAGGTGCCCGAGCCTCGACCCGGCGCAGGTCGAAGACGTGATCTGGGGCTGCGGCCAGCCCGCCGGTGAAGCGGGCACCAACGTCGCCCGCGTCGCCGGCGCTCCTCGCCGGCATCGACGCGCCCGGCGTGACCGTGAACCGCTACTGCTCGTCGTCGTTGCAGACGATCCGCATGGCCGCGCACGCGATCAAGGCCGGCGAGGGCGACGTGTTCATCTCCGGTGGCGTCGAGACGGTCAGCCGGTTCATGAACGGCATGGCCGACGGCGGCCCGGCCAACGCGAAGTTCGAGCGACGCGCGCGACCGCACCAAGTGCGCGTCGGAAGGCGGCCAGCCGACGTGGACCCCGCCGGCCGGTCTCCCCGACGTCTACATCGCGATGGGCCAGACCGCGGAGAACGTGCGCGAGGCCGAGAACGTCGAGCCGCGAGGAGATGGACGAGTTCGGCGCCCGCTCGCAGCAGCTCGCCGTGCAGTTCCAGGAGAACGGTTTCTTCGACCGGGAGATCACGCCGGTCACGCACGCCCGACGGCACGGTCGTCACGAAGGACGACGGCCCGCGCGCCGGCACGACCGTCGAGAAGCTCGCGACGCTGAAGCCCGTGTTCCGGCCCGACGGCAAGGTGACCGCCGGCAACGCGTGCCCGCTGAACGACGGCGCGGCCGCGGTGATCGTGATGAGCGACACGAAGGCGAAGGAGCTCGGCATCAAGCCGCTCGCGCGGATCGTCGCGTCGGGCGTGAGCGCGCTCAACCCCGAGATCATGGGTCTCGGCCCGATCGAGGCGTGCCGCCAGGCGCTGAAGCGGGCGAACATGACGATCGACGACATCGACCTCGTCGAGATCAACGAGGCGTTCGCGGCGCAGGTGATCCCGTCGGCCAAGCACCTCGGCATCCCGTTGGAGAAGCTCAACGTCCACGGCGGCGCGATCGCGCTCGGCCACCCGTTCGGCATGACCGGCGCCCGCATCATGACGACGCTGATCAACGGCCTCGAGACCGAGGACAAGCGCTACGGCCTCGAGACGATGTGCGTCGGCGGCGGCCAGGGCATGGCGATGATCATCGAGCGCCTGTAGTTCGATCCGGGTTTTGGTGTCGTTTCTCGGCGATACACGCGGAGAAACGCCACAAGAACGGTGGTTGACGAACTAGGACAGCGGCCGCAGGTGCGTCTCGGTAACGAGTCCGCCCTGACTCACGAACGGCCGTTCTGACTGCGACGCCATGATCCCGTGCTCGGCGCGCAGCGCGGCCATGCCCGTCGTTGTGGCCGGTGTAGCTCGGCCGGTTGTTCGAGCATCCACACGATGCCCTCGGCCGCGACCTCCGACGGTTCCCAGTCGGAGTGGTCGGCGTCGGGCATGTTGAACACGAAGCCTTCCGACGCGACCGGCACGTCGATGCGGAACGTGTTGACCGCGATGTCGAACGGGCGCGAGCTGGTGCGCGGCCGACACGGTGAGGTGTTCGAGCGCGGCCTTCGCCATGCCGTACGCCATCAGGCCCGGGATGTAGTTGAGCCCGGCGACCGACGAGATGTTGACGATCGAACCGCCGCCGCGCGCCTTCATCGACGGCAGCACGGCCCGGATCGCGATGAGCGGCGCCCGCAGGTCGACCTGCATCACGAGATCGAAGCGCTTCATCGTCGAGGTCGAGATCGCCGGGGAACGTGATCGCGGCGTTGTTGACGAGCATGTCGACGCGGCCGAAGTGCTCGACGTCGTGCGCGACCATGCGCTCGACCTCGGCGTCGTCGGCGAGGTTCGTCGGCACCGCGATCGCGTCGCCGCCGGCGTCGGTGATGCGGCGCACGGTGTCGTCGATCGTGCCCGGAATCGGCAGCGGCGCCGCGTCGGTCGCGCGCGCCGCGCACACGACCTTGCAGCCGCGCTCGCGCGAGCAGCACCGCGGTCGCGGCGCCCGACACCGCGCTGACGCGCCGGTGACGATCGCGACCTTGCCCGTCGAGTTCCATGCGGCGACGCTAGATCGCGGGCAGCTCCTGCTGCAGCGTGAGCGAGTCGGCGTAGAGGTCGCCGTGCTCGGCGACGCGCTCGAGCACGTCGGCCGCCTCGAACGCGAGCGCGTCGCGGTCGCCGCGTCGAGCGCGTCGTGCGACTTCGTCCCAGCGCCAGCGGCGTCGAGACGGTCGGCCGGTCGCGCAGGCGCAGCGAGTACACGCAGACCGTCGTCTTGTGCCGGTCGTTCTGACTCCAGTCGACGAACACCTTGCCCTGGCGTTTCGGCTTTCGCCATGTCGACGAGTACGCGCTTCGGATCGCGCGACTCGAGCAGTTGCCCGAGCGCGAGCGCGAAGTGCTTGGTGTCGTCGTCGGTCGCCGTCGAGCCGTCGAGCGGCACCGAGAGGTGCAGACCCTTGCCGCCCGACGTCTTCACGACGCACTGCAGGTCGAGCTGCGTCGAGCATGTCGCGCAGATCGAGCGCGACGCGACAGCAGTCGACGATCGTCGCGGGCGCGCCGGGATCGAGGTCGAGCACGAGCGCGGCCGGGTGCTCCGGGTCGGCCAGCGTCCACTGGTGCGTGTGCAGCTCGAGCGCGGCGAGGTTCGCGAGCCAGACGAGCGTCGGCGACGTCGTCGACCAGGCAGCCCTTCGTTCCGCCGGTCGCCTCGAGCCGGGTGACGACCTCGACCCATCCGGGTGATGGCGCCGGGCAGTTCTTCTCGAAGAACCGGTTGCCGCCGGGCCGTCCGGCGCCCGCACGAGCGTGGGCGGCCGCCCGGCCAGGTGGGGGAGCATGCACGGGCGCAATCCGGCGGTAGTAGTCGATGACGTCGGCTTTGCGGAAGCCGGCGGCGGGGTAGAGCACCTTGTCGAGGTTCGAGAGCGTCGAGCTCCCGGCCGTCGATCTCGACCCTGCCGTTCGCCTGCCCCCGCGCCATATCTAGAATGAGACCCTATGCCCAGTGCCATTTGGACCGGCTCGATCAGCTTCGGTCTCGTACAAGTGCCCGTGCAAGCTCGTCGGCGCGACCAAGAGCAACGACGTGAGCTTCAACCAGCTCGAAGAGGGGACCGGCGCGCGCATCCGGTACAAGAAGGTCTCGGACGCAGACCGGCGAAGAGGTTCCGCCCGACAAGATCAGAGCGGGCTACGAGATCTCGAAGGGCCGCTACGTGATCGATCGAGCCCGACGAGCTCGACACGCTGCGCCCGAAGGGCAGCCACACGATCGAGATCGAGGAGTTCGTCGACCTCGACGAGATCGACCCGCTCTACTTCGAGCAGCCGTACTACCTCGTCCCCGACAAGCGCGGCGTGAAGCCGTACAAGCTGCTCGTCGACGCGATGACCGAGCTCAACAAGGTCGCGATCGGGCGCATCATCGTGCGCAGCAAGGAACGGCTCGTCGCGATCCGCCCGCTCGACGGCATGCTGTGCGTCGAGACGATGCGCTACGCCGACGAAGTGCTCCCGCGCGACCGACCTCGTGCCCGACGACGACGACGTCGAAGCTCACCGACCGACGAGAAGGACGATGGCGCGCCAGCTCGTCGAGTCGCTCGCGGTCGACGAGTTCGAACCCGAGAAGTATCACGACGAGTACCGCGAGCAGGTGCTCGATCTCATCGAGCGCAAGGCGGCCGGCGAATCGATCGTCGCCGAGCCCGTCGTCGAACCGCCGGCGAAGGTGCTCGACCTCGTGGCCGCGCTCGAAGCGTCGCTCGCGAAGGCGCGAGCACCGCCAAGGAACGCCACCCGAGCGTGGCTGCCGCGAAGGCCGCAAGGCCCGCCAAGAAGGCAGTCAAGCAGCCTGCGAAGAAGCGGGCGCCGGCGAAGGCCGCGAAGAAAAAGTCGGCGTAGCCGGAACGGCCTTCGGACACGCGGTGTGCTCGGCGGCGAGCCAGCCGCACGCGTCGCAGACGTGTTCGCCTGCGGTGGCCGTGAACGTTCCAGCACGGCTCCCACGCGCTGCTGACCAGGTCGTTTTCGTCGGTGATCATCATGCGGCGCAGCATGACAGACGGGTGTGACACCTACCCCTGAGCGACGTTGCGTCCCGTAGACGTCTGACAGACGCCCCTCGGACGCAACCTCGGAAAGTGCGGAGGGTGCGGAGGGTGCGGAGGGTTCGGACTGTTACTGGGGGACGCGGCCGTCGAGGGCGGCGCTGCGCGGCGAAGCCGCACCCGGAGGTCGTCGTCGCGCTTGCGGCGCTTCGACGCTCTGGTCGGCCCGGCCGACGCCGATCTGGGCGAGGCCGCGCAGCCCGTAGTAGCGCACGCACGCGTCCTTGTCGGCGAGCGCGCGTTCGAACAGCAGCGCGTAGGTCGGGCGCGCGCGACGTGCGCCATCGCGCGGATCGCGGCGCGCCGCACCGCGCGCGACGAGTCTTCGAGCGAGCGCGTCCACGGCTTCGTCGACGACGAGCGGATCGGCGAGCTCGAGCTTGGCCGACGGCGAGGCACCGGAACGCGGCGTCGGGCGACGTGCGTCGCGTCGAGGACGCGCGCGAGGTCGCGCGGGTTCGACGACGTCGAGCGCGCCGATCTCGGCGACCGCGCGTTCGTGTTGCCGGTCGGGCTGGATGACGCGCGGCGGCACGAACGCGGTCGGTGATCGTGTCGAACACCGTGCAGCAAGATGTCGCGCCAGCGCGTCCGGCGTCGCCGACGGCGACCGAGACCGACGCCGGGCTCGATGCGGACGTGTTCGATGTCGGCGGAACTCGCGAAACAACGCGGCGACCGCGGCCGAGTTGCCTTGTTCGTCGCGCGTGAACTCGCCCGACCGCGCCCGTGCCGCCGGGACCGGTCGCGAACCGCAGCTCGGCGGGGTTGCGGCCGGTCTCGATGACGACGAACTTCTTCGAACGTGTCGCCGAGCGTGCGTTCGTGCGCGGGCAGGACCGGCGCGGCTCGTCCGTCGTGCGCCGTCGGCCGCGCCGGCGGCGGCGTGCGTCGTCGGCGGCGACCTCGACCTTGAAGGTGCCGCCGCGCCAGCCGTAGCCCAACCGGATGCCGGGCGCGAGGTCCTCTTCGGTCCAGCCCTCGCCCGGGCCGACGACGGCCCGACAACCCGGCGTCGTCTTCGACCGTCCACGGCCCTCGGAGAAGAAGCGGCGCAGCTGGGCGCGGGCGCGGTCGACGAGCGTGATCGGCATCCGCCCGAACGAGGTGCGCGACGACGCGTTCGACCGCGGTCTGGGTCAGCCCCGCGCGGGCGATGCGGAGGCGCGCCGCGTCACGATCCTGGGCCACGCGCGCATCGTACGCGGCTTCAGACCTGAACCGAGTGACCGTCGCGCCACTCGCGCAGCACGAGATAGTGGCCCTTCAGCGCCGCATGATCCCAGACGCCGAAGCCGATGAGCGTGCCTTCGTAGCCGCTCGTTGCCGGGCAGTTGCTTGACCCGCCGCAGCCCGTCGGCGATGCCCGGCCCGGGTCAGGTGCTCGGACGGCCGCGATGCCTTCGCCGAGCAGGCGGCCGATGTCGTAGGCCGCGCAGCCGATCGGACCGCCGGCCGCGTGCGGCGACACGTTCGTGCAGCGCGGCGCGCATCTTGTTGTCGTCGGCGATCGTGTCGATGTACTCCCAGCCCGCGTAACCGTCGCGCCAGTCGGGCCGCGCGTAGCCGAACATCAGCGCCGAGTTCGCGAGCACCGGCACCTCCCAGCCGAGCGCGTCACGAGCGAGCGCGACCGCGCGCGACGACACACCGAGGCCGAGGTAGACGAGCACGTCGGGATTGCCGTCGCGCAGGCGCGACGAGTGCGGTCGTCGCGTCTTCGGCGAGCGACGAGATGCTCGCGGTGCCCGTGACCTCGAGCCCGAGCCGGGCCCGCGCCGCTTCGAAGCACTCGGCGTAGCGGCGACCGACCGGCGACTGGTCGAAGATCACCGCCGCGCGGCGCAAGCCCGCGCTCGACCATGCGCGCCGCGAGCACCGGCGGCTCCTCTTCGAGCGAACCGACCTGGTAGTGGAACATCCACTGCGAACGAGTGCGCTCGCCGCCCGAGTAGTTGATCGCGGGGATGCGGGCCGCGTCGCACAGCGGCGCGACGATCAGCGCGTTGTCGGAGATCGACGGCCCGACGATCGCGACGACGCCCTCGTCGTCGAGCTCGTCGAACGCGCGCGTCGACGTCGGCTTCGCGAGCCCGACGGCAAGCCCGCGCGACTGCCGTTCGACGAACTCGATGTCGCGGTCGAGGCGGCCGCGTCGCCGCGACCTCGTCGATGCCGAGCCGCAACGACTGTCGCGAAGAGATCGCCGCATCTGCGGGAAGTCGTAGAGCAGCCCGATCCGGATCGGAAGCGCGGAACCGTTCGGCCATCGTCCGTATCCTTTCACGGTGCTGCAGGAGAGACGTCGAGCGCGTCGCCGGCGACGCGATCCACGCTGGCGTGGAATGCGTTCACGGGCTCGGCGCGATCGGTCCGCGTCATCGCCGCGCCCGCGCGTTCCACGCCTTCGGCGCCGGCAGCATGATCGCGTTCCCGCCCAGTCGGTGATCTTCGGCGAGGGCCGCATCGCGATCGGCGCGCGGCACCACGATCGGTCCGCTCGCGAGCATCGAGCGCGGGCATGCCGTCGCAGGCCGGGCATGCGCGGCGATCCGATCATCACGATCGGCGACCGCTGCACGCTCGGCAAGGGCATCGGCATCGTCGGCCACGAGCGCATCGAGATCGGCGACGACATCTGGACCGGCCACTACGTGTACGTCACCGACCAGAACCACGGCTACGAAGACCTCGACCTGCCGATCGGCACGCAGATGTGGAAGAACGAGCCGGTGTCGATCGGCGACGGGAGCTGGCTCGGCCACGGCGCGATCGTGCTGCCCGGCTCGCGGATCGGCCGCCACGTCGTGGTCGCCGCCGGCGCGGTCGTCGCCGGCCTCGACGTTCCCGACAACTCGGTGGTCGCGGGCGTTCCCGCGCGCGTCGTACGCACGCTACGTCGCGGGGGAGGGCTGGCAAGCCGTCCCCCGCGACTGACAACGAACCGCTACGAAGACTTGTTCGGGTTCGGCGCGTCGGCCGGCACCGGCTCCGTCTTCGGCAGCGAGCGTCGGCCGGGATCGTCGTCTCGCCGGGTAGATCGTGACCGTGTTCGGCCGGGTCGAACAGCGTGCATCGGCGTCGGTCGGCCACTGGCTCGGGCAGGTAGCGCAGGCCGCCGTCCATCAAGCCGGTACATGCCCGGCCCGACCGTGCCGGTCTCGTCGGGACCGGTCGCCTTCGGGTCCCAGTAGAGGATGCCGGCGTTGTCGAGCCCGGCCGGGTCGTCGCCGGGCCAGAAGCCGTGATTGCCGTACGTCGCGATCGCCTGGATCGTCGGCGCGTTCGGTCGCCGCCGCGCGGCGGCGCCGCGTACAGCCCGTTGCGGAACGACGGCGGGCGTGAGGTTCGGGCCCGCGAGCTGGAGGCCGTCGAACAGCAACTCGACGTCGCCCTTGATGATCGCGAAGTCGTTCTCGGTGGGCGGCGGCGTGCCGAACCACCACTGGTGCACCGTGTACGAGTCCTGGTTCGTCCTTCGGGATCGACGCCGGGTGTCAGCTGCAGGCCGAACGCGTGCTGCCACTGCTGCTGGTCGAAGCTCGCGGGCGAACACGTTCGTGTCGGCGAGCACGGTTCCCGACATGATCCATTCGGGGAAGTAGTTCTCCTTCGTCATCTCCGTGGTGAGGAACTGCGGGAAGATCGGGTCACCGGTGAAGATGATGCTCGTCGCGCCCGTCGCCTTCAGCGCGCGTCGCGATCGTGCGGGCGTCTGCTTGCAGCGTGCGCGATGTTCGAGGAAGTAGTCGACGTGGTCCACGACGGTTCACACCGGTCGCCTTGAGCTTGTTCTCGAGGTCGTCCCACGACCGCCTTGTACTGCGCCGTCGGGCGTGTCGTAGGTGAGCAGCGCGAACGTCCGCGGCTTGCCGTTGACGTCGGCGCCGCCGTACTCCGCGGGCTTGCCGACGAGCTGCGTTCTTGATGAACGTCGTGATCATCGCCGACGTCTGCTCGGGCGACGGTCCGGTCGGCCAGAGGTACGGCGACGTTCTCCGCGAAGTATCGCCTGCGGGCTGCGCGATCGAGCAGCTGCCGACGCAGAGGATGTGCTTCGCGGCGAGCTCGTCGGCGAACGCTTTGGTCTGCGCCGGGCCGCCGATGACCGCGAACACGCCGTCGGCCGCGGCGCGGTCGGCGTCGGCCTGCGCCGCGACCTGCGTCGGTGCTCGAGCCGGTGCCGTCGATGCGGCACGAGCTGCACCTTGCGGCCGTACAGCTCGTACGTGTCGCTGTAGATCTGGGCGTAGTCCTTGTACGCCTTGCCGGTCGTTGTCGGGCGGGTCGTACGCGCCGGCCGCTTTGCAGCATCGGCGTCGTAGCGTCGGGTCGGGCTTGGCGATGTAGTACGCCGATCTTGATCGTGTCGGCCGGTAACGCCGGGCGACGTCGCGCCGCCGTTGTTCCCGGTCAGCCGTCGGCACGCACGGCGGCGGCGTTGAGGATCGGGATCGCGACGCGGCCCGTCGTGGTGTCGCAGTTGGGTGCCACGTGTACTTGCTCGAGCGTGCCCTGCGCCTTGGCGTCGTTGTAGAAGATCGGCACGCCGTTGGTGCCCGACTTGGCCGGAGCCGCGGTGTCGGTCGTCGGCGTGCTGTTCTTGTTGCTGCTACTGCTGCTGGCCGACGCCGATCACGACCGCGACGATCGCGACGATCGACCACGATCACGATGAACGGCGCGTACCGCGCCCAGCGGCGACTTCCGTCGCCGTGGTGTCTGTTGCATGCCCATCCGTGTTCCCCCTCGTTGCGGTTGAACCGTTGCGACTCTGGCCTAGCGCGTACCGCTGCGCGCGATCGCGGCTTCGGTCGTGCCGAGATACGAGCTGCACGACGACGCGGATCGTGCACGACGTCGTCGGGCTGCCGCTCGCGACGATCTCGCCGAGGTCGAGCGCGACGAGCCGGTCGGCGATGCGCGAGCAGCAGCGGCACGTCGTGCTCGATCACGAGCAGCGTCGCGCCCGTCTGCTCGCGGATGCGCAGCAGCAGCGGGCCGAGCGCTTCGGCTTCGCGCTGCGCGATGCCCGACGACGGCTCGTCGAGCAGCAGCACCGACGGGCCCGTGCGCGAGCACGCACGCGAGGTCGACGATGCGCCGGCTGCCGGTCGAGAGCTCGCGGACGAGCTTGTCGCGGAAGTCGGTGATGCCGAGCAGCTCGAGCAGCTCGCTCGACGTTCGTCGTCGACGTCGTGCTTCGGCGTCGCTGACCGACGGCAGGTGCAAGCGCCGCGCCGATCGGGTCGCGCACCTCGAGATGTCGCTCGAACGCGAGCGCGATCGTCTCCGCGACGGTGAGCGTCGGGAACAGGCGGCCGTCCTGGAACGAGCGGCCGAGCCCGAGCCTCGAGCGCGGCGGCGGGCGGCGAGGCGGGTGACGTCGACGGCGTCGGTCGCCTTCGCCGAGGATGATCGTGCCCCCGTCGGGCGTCGACGAAGCCGGAGATCGACGTCGAAGAGCGTCGTCTTGCCCGCGCCGTTCGGCCCGATGAAGCCGACGATCTCGCCCGCGTGCGCCGTCGAGCGACACGTCGGTGAGCGCGGCGAGGCCACCGAAGCGCTTGCGACACGCCGTCGAGCCCGAGCCGGATCGCGGTCGCGGCGCGTCGTCGGGCCCGTTGCCGCTCGCGTGCGCCGTCGATGCTCGTCGGTCGTCGTCGCCGCGGTCGACCGGCGGCCGTCGACCGCGGGACGGTCGACCGGTTGGCACGTCGCCGTCGGTCGCGGCCGTCGCGTCGCGTCGGCGCCGGTCATGCCGTGTCGCGCGCCCTCGAGGAACACCGAGCGCAGCACGTCGGGGCGTTCGAGCAGCTCGGCGGTCGGGCCGTGGAAGCGGATCTCGCCCTTCTCCATGAAGTACGCGGTCTCCGCGATCGTGAGCGCGAGGTTCACCGACTGCTCGACGAGGATGATCGTCGTTCCCTGCGCGGCGATGTCGCGCACGATCGGCAGCAGCTGTTCGACGATCGACGGGCGCGAGCCCGAGCGACAGCTCGTCGATCATCAGCAGCCGCGGCTGCTCGATGAACGCCATGCCGAGCGCGAGCATCTGCTGCTGGCCGCCCGAGAGGTTGCCGGCCGGCTCGTCGAGAGCCGCTCGCGCAGCACCGGGAACAGCTCGAGCACGTGCTCCGTCGCGGCGGCGACGCGCGCCTTGTCCTTGCGGTGCAGCCAGCCCGCGAGCCGCAGGTGCTCGGCGACGGTCAGCGACGGGAACACGCCCTGCCCGCCCGGCATCATGCACGACGCCGCGCCCGGCGACCTCGTTCGGCGGCGCGTACGTCATGTCGCGCCCGTCGAACACGACCGCGCCGTTCGTCGCCTCGACGAGGCCGGAGATCGTCTTCAGCAGCGTCGACTTGCCGGCGCCGTTCGTGCCGAGCAGCGCGACGATCTCGCCTTCGTCGACCTCGAAGTTGACGCCGAACAGCACCTGCACGCTGTCGTAGTGCACGTCGACGTTGCGCACGAGCAGCAGCTTCACTTCGCCCTGCTGCCGCTTGAACATCACTTCGGCCTGCGCCGCGGTCGACGTCCACACCCGGTTGATGTCGTGCTTGCACGTAGAGCGATCCCGACGCGAGGATCCACGCGCCGATGAGGAAGATCGGCGCCACGACGAGCAGGCCGGCGCGGATGCCCGTAGGTGTCGGCGATGCCGCCGACGATGTAGAGCGCGAGAGGCCGGGCACGATGAACAGCGCCGCCATCGCGAAGCCCATCGATCGGACCTTGGGTGGGATCGTCGAGCGACAGCGACCGCGAAGATGCCGGGCACGAGCAGCGACGACGAGCCCGGTGACGATGACGTTCATCGCGATCGCGAACCACAGCCAGGGCGCGAGCGCGAACACGATCCACGCGGCCGCGATGACGATGCCGACGACCGCGAGCATGCGCAGCGCCGAGCCCGGGATCGCGCAGCATGAGCCGCGCCGCGAGCGGGATGCCGAGGAGGATCGCGACGATCTGCGCCGGTTCGGCGAGCGCGGCCGACGATGCCGCGCTGGAAGTCGTCGAGGTGGAACACCTGCTCGTAGTAGAGCGACGTGAGCGTGACGAGCCCGATGAACGACGCCGCGAGGAACGGCAGCGAGTACCAGATGCGGCGCAGCGTGCCGACCTGCCAGAGGATGCGGATCGATTCCGCGAACGACGGCGGCACCTCGTCGGTGCCGACGACGCTCGGCGTCGGCGCCGGCGGCCGCCCGCTCCCAGTGGCCGCGTCCCGGTTCGTGCAGCCGCAGACCCGAGGAACACGAAGACGAGCGTCGGGATCGCGAAGACGAAGAACGGCACACCGCCAGCCCCAGATACTGGCCGAGCAGGCCGCCGACGAGCGGCCCGATGATGGCGCCGATCGCGAGGCCGATCGCGTGGAAGCCGAACACGTCGGCGCGCACCTCGGGCGGGTAGTAGTCGGCGAGCAGCGAGTTGTGCGTCGGCGTGATGACCGCGCGCCCGATGCCCGCCGCCGGAACGCACGAGCACGAGCATCAGCACCGTGACGACGAGGCCGGTGAACACGCCGAACACGGCCCAGATCGCGCGCGCCGATCACTGCGATGCGCGACGCGCGGGAGCCGGTCGGAGTAGTACGCGAGCGGAACCGCGAGCAGCAGACCGCCGAGCTGAGCGTGAGCGCGACGAGCGTGAGGAACCCGCCGTTGGAGAGATTGAACGTGTCGCGGATGTCGGGCGCGAGGATGCCGAACGCGGTCTGGTCGAGCTGGTTGGCGCAGTTGAGGCCGACCAGCACGATCAGCGGGAGCAGCGCTTCGCCGCCGCTCACTTCGTCGAAGAAGCGGCGCGGCGGTCGGGGCAAGTGGCAGGGAAGCCGCCGATCGTGAAGAGCACCTTGCGGGGCGGGTACGCCGGGCGCGCTTCCGTCGCGGTCATTCGTGTATCTCCACGAGGTCGGTGGCGTGTTCGGCGGCTTCGGTGAACGCCTGCGCGATGTCGACATCCGACACCACCGGCTGGTCGACCCGCGTGTCGGCGAGCAGGCTCGGTACGCGGATGTGCTTGCGGCGCGCGTACCAGCGCAGCACGCCGTCGCGCAGCGTCGCCGAGCGCGCCGCCGAGTCCGCCGGGAGGATCAACAAGCACGAGGATCAAGCCGACGCCCGGTCGACAGGAACGCCCACTGCGGCGACGCAGGAAGTACTCGATGCCCTTGACGAAGATCGCGCCGAGGACGGCGCCGCCGATCGATCCGAGCCCGCCCACCACGACCATCGCGAACACGTGCAGGCTGGCGATCGGGTCGAAGTTGCTCGAGTCGAGCGCACGCTGTTGCAGCACGAACAGCGCGCCCGCGACGCCGGCGAGGAAGCCCGAGATCGCGAACGCGATGACGAGCACACCGCGCGGGCCGACCGCGTAGCGCCTCGGCGGCGCGCTCGTTGTCGCGCACGCCGATGAGGGCTCGTCCGATCCGGCTCCGGCGGAGGCTCCTCATCATGAGGAGGCACAGCGCGAGGACGACGACGATCAACCAGTAGAAGCTCTTCTCGCTGTTGACCGAGAACAGTCCGAGGACGTGCGTGCGCGGGACGTCGCCTTCGGCACCCAGCTCTTCAGCGGCGAGTAGCCCGTATTCAAGAAGTAATTGCTCGACGCGCGAGCGCGAACGCGAGCGTGACGACCGCAAAGGCAAGGCCACGAGCGCGCAGCGTCGGCAACCGACGATCACGGTCGCGAACGCGCCAACCGCACCGGCCGCGAGCAGGATGAGCGCCGTGTCCCAGTGCCAGCGAACCGCAATCGTGCCCGCGACTGCGCCGCTGACACCGACGAACGCCATCTGGCCGAGGCTCACCTGACCGGCCCACCCGGTGAGCAGCACGAGCGACAGGCCGATGATCGCGAAGATGCCGATCGTCCCCGCGAGCTTCACTTTGTCTTCGGGCAAGAACGCCGGGATTGCCAAAAGCCCGATGACCAACAGTCCGAAGAGGATGCCGTAGGCCGTGCGCACGCGCCCGTCCTTGCGCAGCTCGGCGGGGATGCGCTTGACCTCGCGGGCGACCTGCCACGTCGACGTCGCCGCACTCGAAAGGCGCGAAGTCGTCTCGGCCCGTTGGAAAATCAGCGAGCCCGCGATGATGGCGGCGATGATCGCGATGCCGAACACTTCCGACGGGTAGTGGAACGCACGGCCTGGTCGACGATGCCGAGTCCGACCGCCGCGAACACGGCCGTCGGCATGCGTTCCATGCGACCGATCACGGCGGCGCCGAGCGCGTACGAGGAGCACGCTCAGGTCGACGCGGCCGAGGCTGACGCCGACGACGCCGATGCGCAGGAAGATCGCGATGAACGCGAGCGCGCCGGCGATGGCCCACACGACGCTCTGCAAGCGCCTCACCGGGATGCCGAGCAACGCGGCCCGGTCGGCGTTCTCGGCCGAGGCTTTCAGTGCAGTGCCGACGTTCGTGAAGCGGAAGAAACCCGCCAATCCGATGAGGACAACGGGCACGACGATCCACACGAGCACGTCGTTGCCGGAGAACGGTGTCGAGCCGACGGTGAACGTCGCGTTGATGAAAGGCGGATACGTCGTGGCGCTGTCGGGCGAACCCAACCAGATCGGGATGTACAGGCTCAGGACGATCAACAGGTCGATGACGCCGATCGTGACGACGGTCGGTACGAGCCGCGGCGCTTTGAAGAACGGTCGCAGGAGCACGAACTCGACGATGACGCCGAGGATGATCGCGGATCCGAACCCGATGATCGTCGACAGGTAGATGTTCCAGCCGAGCGAGCCCCAGAGAATGAACGACAGGGTCGCGGGCGCGGCACCGAGATCGGCGGCCGCGAAGTTCACGATGCGCTGCGCCCGGTAGACGAGGATCAATCCGATCGCGATCAGCGAAAGCAACGCGCCTTCGATCGTGCCGAGGAGATACACCTCGAGCGGCACGTGCCAGCTGAACACCGTCGACATGACGAACACGCCCGCGGCCATGAGGAGCAACGGGAGCGCAGCGACGCCCGCAAGCCAGGCGGGACTGCGCCGGATCTCGTTCACGCGCCGGGCTCCAAGATCGTCATGATCGCATCAATTGTCGCCCGTTCGGCGTCATGAATTGAGAGTTCGTGCGAGGTGCGCAGCGTGTCCCACGCGTTGGCGCCAAGGAGAGCGTCCAGCGTCGCGGCGCGCCGCCTGCGTACGTCTTCCGGAAATGCTGTGAGTTCGTTTGCGAACACTCGCTCGATGTCGCGCCGTGATCGCACCTGCGCGTCGCGCACGAGGCGCGCCAACGTCGGTGAGAACGGTGCTTGCAGTTGGGTCGCGCGGCCGACGCCGCGCATGCGCGCGAACAACTCGATGCGCTGGTGTACGAACTTCGTGGCGCGCTCGGTGAGTGGGCCGGTTGCGGGCACCGGCTGGAGCATCGGTGCGATGCGTGCAAAGTTGCGCTTGGCCGCGACGCAGTAGAGGTCTTCGAGGTCGTCGAAGTGGACGTAGACCGACCGCAGCGAGGTTCCGGCCCGTTGGGCAATCTCGCGGGCGGTGGGTCGAAGGTTGCCTTCCGCGAGGAGGTCGAGGAGCGCGTCGGCAATGGCGTCGCGGGTCGCGGCCTTACGAGCGCTTCTGCTGTCGGCGACCGGAGCCGTGGTCACGAGCGCAATGTACGTATGGGTGCACGCTGCGTGCAATATCCCAGGTCGCAGGCGGAAAATCACCGCGCCCCCTGGCGGGCGACATCTACCCTTGAACAAATGCCCCACCCGGACGTCGCGTTCGGAACGCGCGCGCCTGCGATTCGCGCAGGATTGTCTCGGCGGCAATGCGGGCAAAGACCGCCGCACGCGTCGACGCCGACGACATCCTCGCCGCCAACGAGGCCGACGCCGAGGCCGTGAAGTGGCAGCTCCAGCGGCGGCTCGCGTCGCTCGACGACGACGCCGCGGTGCTGTGTTTCGGTCGCATCGACGAGGAACGCGGCGACCAGTGGTACGTCGGCCGCCGCCACATCGAAGACGACGGTGGTACGCCCGTGGTCGTCGACTGGCGCGCCGGCGTCGCCACGCCGTTCTACCGGGCCACGCTGGCCGACCCGTTCGGTCTGGCACCGGCGCCGGCGCTTCGTGTTCAGCGCGCGCGAGCTCACCGACGTGTTCGAGGAGGACTTCTCCGATCCCGATTCGCTTGCGGGGTCGGGCGGTGTGCCCGATCCGCTGCTCGCCGAGCTGGGCCGGGCGCGTACCGGCCAGATGCGCGACATCGTCGCGACGATCCAGGCCGAGCAGGACGCGATCATCCGCGCGCCGCTCGAGACGTGCCTCGTCGTGCAAGGCGGTCCGGGCACGGGCAAGACCGCGGTCGGCCTGCACCGCGCCGCGTTCCTGCTCTACGAGCACCGCACGCGGCTCGCGCGCGAGGGCGTGCTCGTCGTCGGGCCGAACCCGGTGTTCCTGCGCTACATCTCGCAGGTGCTGCCGTCGCTCGGTGAGACGTCGGCGACGCAGACGACCGTCGACGGCCTGCTCGGCTTGCGGTTCCGCGTCGTCGCCGACGACCCGCTCGCGGTCGCCGCGATCAAGGGCGACGCACGCATGCAGCGGGTCATCGGGAATGCGGCGGCCGACGCGATCAACGTGCCGTCCGACGGTATCTCGATGCGTTTCCGTCGGCGCACGATCACGTTCACCGCCGGCGAGGTGCACGCGCTCGTCGACGAAGCGCTCGGCCGCGACGTCTCGTTCGCGCGCAGCGCGAGAGCGGTTCCGCACCGCGCTGTTGCGACACGCGTACGACCGCTACACCGGCGGTGTCGCGATCGAGCTCGACGAAACCGACTTCGGCTCCGAGCTGCTCGCCGACGCGACCGTCGCGCAAGGCGATCGACGGATGCTGGCGCAGCGTGAGCGCGGTCGCGCTCGTGCGGTCGCTCGCTGACGCAGAAGGCGGCGCTGGCGCGCGCGGCCGACGGCGTGCTCGGCCCCGACGAGCAAGCGCTGCTCCTGCGGCCGCGCGCCCAAGCCGAAGCGTGGACGCCGACGACCTCCCGCTGATCGACGAAGCCGAGGCGCTCGTGAAAGGGTGCCGCGCAAGTTCGGCCACGTCGTCGTCGACGAGGCGCAGGACCTCTCGCCGATGCAGCTGCGCATGCTGGCGCGGCGCGCCCGCCACCATTCGATGACGGTGCTCGGCGACCTCGCGCAGGCGACCGGGCCCGCGTCGCCGTCGAGCTGGGAGGAAACGCTGCGCCATCTCGGCCGAGCCGCCGAACGCGCAACCGGCCGAGCTCACGATGGGGTACCGGCTTCCGGGCGCGTTCCTCGCGCTTGCGAATCGGCTGTTGCCGATCGCGGCACCGGGTGTCGCGCCCTCGCGGTCGGTGCGCGCCGACGGCGATCCGCCCGACCTGCACGCCTGCGCGCCCGACGAGCTCGTCGATGCCGGTCGCCGCGCACGCCATCGCGCTCGCGGAGGAGTTCGCGACCGTTGCGATCATCGCGGCCGACGGCATGTCGACGAGTTGCGGGCGGCCGATCGAAGACCGCGGCGTCGTGCTCGCGGAACCCGGTGAGGTCGACGCCCGACCGTCCGCTGGTCGTCGTGCCGGCGCGACTGGCCAAGGGCCTCGAGTTCGACGCGGTGATCGTCGTCGAACCGGGCCATTGCGGCCGACGAGCCGCACGGCGTCCGATTGCTTTTCGTCGCGCTCACCCGAGCGGTCCAGCATCTTGCGCTGGCGCACAGCCACGCGCTGCCCGAGGTGCTGCGGTCGTAGGCTTCCGGCCGATGGCGGACCCAGTTCGGCTGAACATCACGACGCGGAGCGGCAAAGTGAAGGTGTTTGCCGCGCCCGGCAACGGCTTGAGCATCGACGGTGGCACGGTCGTGAGCGAAGCCGACGGCGTCGTCGACATCCGGCGGCGCAAGAACGCGGGCGAGATCGTCGTGCACTGCGAACCGGCGTCGAACGTCACGATCGGAACGGTTTCCGGAAGCGTCGTCACCGAAGGAGAGCTCGGCGACGTTCGCGTCGCGTCGGTCAGCGGCAAGGTGCGCATCGAAGCGGCCAATCGGGTCGACGTCCGATCGAAGTCGGGCACGGTCGAGATCG
Organism: uncultured Actinomycetes bacterium; assembly: GCA_963841195.1. Lineage (GTDB taxonomy): Bacteria > Actinomycetota > Acidimicrobiia > IMCC26256 > PALSA-610 > CAWJBX01. Next base: position 129,390 of record CAWJBX010000021.1, read on the forward strand.
GCACCGTTGCCGCCGAATGCCGGCTCGTCGTGACGAGCGCAAACGTCAAGGTCGGTGCGGCGCCCAGCGCGGTGATTGCCGCCGTGTCCGCGTCGGTTACCGCCAACGACGTCGAGCGCGCCGAGGTGAAGACCGTCAGCGGAACGGTGGAGCTTTCGACGAAAGGTCCCGGTCGCGTCTCGGTGCGCTCGATCTCGGGCACCGTCAAGATCACTGTGCCGCCCGACGTGCGGCCGTCGACGCGCTTGCGCACGATCAGTGGAAACGTCTCGTGCGACTGTGAACGCGGCAGCGACGGCGAAATCGCGGTCGCCACCGTCAGCGGCGCGATTCGGGTGTCGTGCGCCTGATGGCCGATTCGGGAGCGATTGTCTTCACCGACATCGTCGGCTTCACGCAGATGACCGACGAACACGGCGACGATCTCGCGCTCGCGCTGCTCGAACGCCAAGAAGAACTGGTCCGCAAAGAACTTCCGCCGTGTTCACGTGTTGTCAAAGAACTCGGTGACGGCTTGTTGTTGTGGTTCGACCATTGCGGCGAAGCGATCGACACGTGCTTACGGCTGCAACAAGCGTTCGATTCCGACACCGAGCGGGAAGTCCCGATGTGGGTGCGCATGGGCATGCACTTCGGAACCCCGCGCCGGCGCGGCGACGACATTGTCGGCCGCGACGTGAACCTGGCGGCACGCATCGTCGAGTTGGCCGGTCCCGGCGAACTGTTGTGTAGCGAAGACACCGTGCACGCGGCCGGCGACCTCGACGGGATCTCGTACGAACCACTCGGGCCCGTCTTCGTGCGCGGCATCGCGGAACCGATTCCGATCGTGCGCATCTTCCCGAGCGGGAACTGATCAGGGGCTCTCGCGCGGGTACACGGGCGCTGGCTGTTGCCCGAGCACGATCGGCATTGCCCAGTTCGCAACGGCCAACGCGCCCGCGTCGGAGAAGTGCGTGCCGTCGGGGCGCGCGTTGGGAACACCGTCGATCGTTGATTCGAACCTTCCTTGCGGGCAGATCTTGTCGTTCAGGTCGAGCACGTGGACGGCTTTGCGCGCGTCGGCGAGGCGCGGGATGGTGCGCTCGTTCACGTACCACATGCCGGATTGTTTCGTGATCGCGCCGGACTCGCCGCACGGCGGTGTCATCCACACGACTTGACCGCCGCGCGCCGAAAGTGTGTCGGCCGCGGCTTCGTATTCGGAAAGCTGCCAGTTGTCGAGCGTCGGTGAACCCGGCTCCGACCAACCGGATGTGCCCGGCACTTGGCGCGGTACCGCTTCCCAGATCGTGAACAACAAAATCGTGACGTCGGGGTCGAACGTGCGCACCGCGTTCTGCCACGTTGCCGTCCAGTCGCACGCGCGCGTCGATGTGATGACGACGTACCCGGCGACGTACGGCGCGTTGCGCCCGAGCGGGCAGTAGATGTGACCGAGGTTGTCGACCGTCGCCGATCCGTTGTTGTGCGCCCATTGTTCGATGCCGCGTCCGAGCGTGAGACCGACGGAGTCGCCGACGACCAAGATGCGCAACGGCCGTTTCGTCGACGGGACGCGATACAGCGGCGGCGCGCCCTTCGGTTTCGGCGGCGCGACGTCGGCGACCGTGTGGGGCGCGCTGAGAGGTTTCAACACCACCGCGGCCGCGGGCGGCGATGCAGTCACACCGATGAGCGCGACGACGAGCGCGCCGGTTGCAATCGGGACTGCTGCGACGGCGGCGCGGCCGCGCACGCGGAGGCCGCGCAGGATCGGTTGTTCAAACAGATAGAACGAGAAAATGGCACACGGCAACGTGACCGCGAGCCGCAAGGCGAGCAGCGGCGCAGTCGCAAGGCCCGTCCGGGCCGGCGTCAGCCACAAGTAGATCGGCCAGTGGAACAAGTAAATGCCGTACGACAGCCGGCCGAGCCATTCGAGCGGGCGGGCGGCGATCGAGCGCGCGAAGCGGCCCGTCGACTCGAACGGCCGTGATCACGATCGCGACCAGCGTCGCGTGCAACGCGAAGCCGCCGTGGTACAGCCAGCTCGCGGTCTGGTTGACCGTTGCCCACCAGAACAAGATGATGCCGAGCGCGACTGAACCGGCGACGGTCGCGGTCACACGCACGCGCGTCGTCGCGCGGGGGAGCGCCCGGCCGTGCAGCAAAACGGCGAGCAAGCCGCCGACGAGAAGTTCGGCGGCGCGCGTGTCGGTGCCGTAATAGACGCGCGACTCGCCCGACAGTGAGAACAACACGATGCTCTCGACGACCGACGCGGTGATCGCCGCCACGAAGAACGCAGCCAGCGGACGCCGGCGGCCCCGCGTGATCCGCACTGCGCCGAGCAGCGCGAGCGGGAACACGATGTAGAACTGTTCTTCGATCGAGAGCGACCAGAAGTGCAGCACCGGCGACGGCGCCGCAAACAACTGCTGGTAGCTCTGGCCCGTGAAGTAGAAGTGCCAGTTGGCGACGTACGCGAGCGTCGCTGACGACGTCGCCGCGCAGGCTGCGAAGCTGGTCGACGGTTGCCACCGTGGCGCCGAACAAGAGAATGCCCGCGATTGCGAGGTACGCGGCGGGGAGCAGGCGCCGGGCGCGCCGCGACCAGAACGTCCGCAAGGAGACCGCGCCCGTGCGCGCGCGCTCGTCGAGGAGCAGTGACGTGATGAGGTAGCCCGACAGCGTGAAGAACGCGCTGACGCCGAGAAACCCGCCCCGCGCCCACGAGATTTGAGCGTGGAACAAGAGCACCGCGGCGATGGCGAGGCCCCGCAGCCCGTCGAACGCGCCGACGCGCGTGGTCAGTGTTCGGGCCTGGACACCCAAGCCGGTGCTCCCCCTCGGCCGACCGATGCGTCGTGTCGTACCGCCAAACGGTACTCAGCGACGCATCAGAGGCGCAGGGTTTCGCCGATTCGAGGCGGCGCCGCGTTCGCCAGCGGATCGAGTGCAGACCGCACCAGGGGCGCGGGCGTGAACGCCGTGGCGTCCGATTCCGGTGTGGTTTCGGCACTCGGTCGCCGCATGAACAGCGACCCGATCACGATGAGGATGCCGACGACGATGAAGGCCAACGCGGCCGGCACAACGCTGCCCGCGTACTCGTGCAACGCAACGCGCACCACGTCAGCGTCGCCGTGCGTCCCCACGACGGCCGGCAGGACCACGAACGCGGCGATCGGCGCGATCGCGAGGTACGCGACACGGCGACCCAGACGCGCGACGGCCTTGCGCGAGTGGTCCATCGTGATCGCGGCACCGATCAACAAGAAGGCGGCGAGCGCGCCGAGCGTCGCGACCCGGTCGGCGATGTCGTGAATGCTCTTGAGTTGGGGGGCCTTGCCGGCGTCGATCGTCGCCGAGACGGGGGGTTGATGCGCGAGTTGGGCTGCGAGCTGCGGATCGGTATCCGCGAGGGCATCGTGTACTGCTTCGGTCAACGCGTGCGAGTTGATCGTGACCGTGCGCGCCGAGTTCGACAGGAGCGCGCGTTGCACGTCGCCGACGGCGTTCGCGAACGCGTTCACGACGCGCGGGTCGCGAATCGCGGTGTCGACGGCGCGCCGCACTCGAGCGCTCGCGTGCGCGTTCTGGAGCTCTTCGTCCACCTGCGTGCGGAGCTGCTTGGCGAGGTTGTCCTGCACCACCGGAGTCGCGATGACCTTGCGGGCCACCGCGGTGGTCGCGCCCGGATCGAGCACGGTATGCATCAGCGTCCAACCGCCGAACGCGAGCGACGCCGCGATGAAACCGAGGATCAGCAAAATACGGCTGCTCATATGGCTCCCTCGCTGCGCCGCCGTCCGTGGCTCCGCTGCGTCCGCACGGACGCGCGGGAATGCATGACCGGTTGTCGGCGACCCGATGGTCCCGCTGTACCGAACGTGACAGAAGTTGTGTTAGCCGGCCTGTTTCGCGACGGCATCGGCGGCCGCCAGCGCCCGTTCCGGGTCGAGATAGCGGCCACGGACCCCGCCCGGTCCCACGGTGTGAACCGGTTGCAGGTCGGCGTCGAGCTCGTACACGAGGGGTTCGCCGGTCGGCAGGTTGAGATCAACGACGGCTTCGGGCGACATCCCGTCGAGATGCTTGATCAATGCCCGTAGCGAGTTCCCGTGCGCGGCGACGAGCACCGTTGCACCGGCGCGCAGGTCGGGAACGATCGCGTCGTACCACCACGGCAACATCCGTTCGAGCACGTCTTTGAGGCACTCGGCGCGCGGCAACACATCGCGCGCGAGCGCGCGGTAACGGTCGTCGTATCCCCAGCGCTGCGGATCGACGAACGGATCGAGAGGCGGCGGCGGAACGTCGTAGGAACGTCGCCACACCTTCACTTGGTCGGCGCCGAACTCCGCCGACGTCTCTTTTTTGTCCTTGCCCTGCAAATCGCCGTAGTGGCGTTCGTTGAGCCGCCACGAACGGCGCACCGGGAGCCAGGCCCGGTTGCACTCGTCGAGCGCGAGTTGGGCGGTGTGAATCGCTCGGATCTGTACCGACGTGTGCAGGATGTCGGGCGCGATTCCTGCCCGGGCCAAGTCGGCGCCACCACGCCGCGCTTCCTCGCGCCCCTGGTCGGTCACGTCGACATCGACCCAGCCGGTGAAGAGGTTTTTCAGGTTCCACTCGCTCTGGCCGTGGCGGAGCAACACGAGCGTCGGCATGCCCGCAAGTTACAGTGCCTCGCCGATGACCGACCTGCACATTGTCACGTTGTGCACCGGCAACGCGGCTCGATCCGTGATGGCGGGCGTGATTCTGCGCGAGCACGTACCCGGCCTGCGCGTGACGACATCCGGTACCCACGTGATCGAGGGTATGCCGATGAGCTGGCGGACACGCGATGCGATCACGTCGCTCGGGTTACCGGTGCCCGATCATCGCAGCCGGCAAGCGACCGCGCAGGAACTCGACAACGCCGATCTCGTGATCGCGCTTGCGCGCGAGCACGTGCAGTGGATGCGGCGCACGCATCCCACGGCCGCGCCGCGCACCGCGACCTTGAAACGGCTCGCGCGCGATCTCCCGGACGACGGACCGCTGTTCGAGCGCGTCGCGCGTATGCGGCTCCACGAAGTGCAGCTCGAGCCGGGCGAAGACGTGCTCGACCCCGCGGGTGGCGACATCGACGTGTTCGTCGACTGCGCGCGTGAAATCGCCGACTTGCTCGCGGTCGTGATCCCGAAGCTGCACTAACTTTCCGTCTCGTGCCGGTCGATCTCACCGAACTCGTCGCACCTGCGCACACCGCGTTGGTGTTGCAGGAGGTGCAGAACGGTGTGGTCGGCACACCGTCGTGCTTGCCCGCGCTCGCCGAAGCCGCGTCAGTGGTCGGTTTGATCGAGCACTGCGCCCAACTCGCGCGTGCGGCGCGTGGGGTCGGTGTGCCCGTCATCCACTGCACCGCCGAGACCCGCGCCGACGGCCGGGGCGCGAATCGCAACGCGCGACTGTTCGCGGGCGTCAAGAAGTCGCCGGTACAACTCGAACCGGGATCGGTTGCCGTCCAAGTGCCCGACGAGATCGGCGTCGACGAGCGCGATCTCGTGTTGCCGCGCTACCACGGCCTCGGACCGATGACGGGGACGCAACTCGATTCGATCCTGCGGAACTTGGGCGTGACGACGATCGTCGGGGTCGGCGTGTCGGTGAACGTCGGTATGACCAATCTCGCGCTCGACGCCGTCAACCGGGGCTATCAGATCGTGTTGCCACGCGACGCAATGGCCGGCGTACCGCCCGAATACGCGGACGCGGTCATCGAGAACACGCTGTCGTTGCTCGCAACCGTGACGATGACCGACGATGTCGTCGCGGCCTGGCGCGTCTGACGGTTCAGAGTTTCGAAACGGTCTCGTCCACCGGCGCGCGCAAGTCGCGCAGGAGCGCGACGCGTCCGAAAATCGAACGCAACGAGCACGGTTCCGAGCCGAGGAACGTGATGTGCGCGGTATAACCGCGCGGCACCACACCGGCAAACGGTTCGGCCCCGTTCGGTCCGCGCCACGCGAGCGCGAACTCACCTTCGGGCGCGTGGACCGGGCCCGGCGGAGTGATTCCGGCGACGACTTCCGCGACGGCGGCTTGCTCGTCTTCGGCGACGACGCCCAACAAACCGAGCGTGCACGCGATGAGGTCGTGCAAGCGATCCTGCGGGTCCCAACTCGCGACGTCGGCGCGCGCCATACACGGCACGCCCTCGCTGCCGAGGAAGACGAGCAGCGATCGCTGGCGGTCGATGGCTTCGGGGCGCTTGTCGCTCGTGCCGTCGACGACTCGCAACGCGATCCGGTCGACGACCGCGTGCACGTCGATGGTGCCCGCGGGGAAGAACACGCGGTCCATGAGCGCCCGGCACACGTCGCCCAGCGCGTCGTTGATCGCACCGACCCCGTCGCGGTCGATTGCGGCGTCGAGCAGGTCGGTCGCGCCGCCGTAGTCGCGGGCGCCGAGGCGCCAGAGGTACTCGACGACGTCGACCCACGCCTCGCTTCTCACGAGGTCTTCATCGGCAGGTCGCGGGTACTCTCGCAAGCATGGCTCCAGTGATTCCGCGCATCATCTCGGTCGACGATCACGTGATCGAGCCGCCGAACGTCTGGCAGGACCGGCTGCCCGAGAAGCTACAAGGCAGTCGGGCCGCGCCTCGAGCGGCGCAAGGTGAAGAACATGAAGTTCGTCGGCGGTGTCTTTTCGTACGAATCGGCCGCCGAGAACGAAGACGGCATCTGGTGCGACTGGTGGCTCGTCGAAGACCTCCAGTACCCGCTGACTCGCCTGTCGGCCGCCGCCGGCTACCCGCGCGACGAGATCACGGTCAGCCCGATCACGATGGACGACATGCGCAAGGGCTGCTGGGACCAAAAGGCGCGCCTCGAGGACATGGACGTGAACCACGTCGAGGCGTCGCTGGCGTTCCCGAGCTTCCCGCGCTTTTGCGGACAGACCTTCACCGAGCGCAAGGACAAAGAGCTCGGCGATCTCTGCGTGAAGGCGTACAACGACTGGATGATCGACGAGTGGTGCGCGGGCACGAACGACCGGCTGATCCCGTTGATCATCGTGCAGCTCTGGGATCCGGAGTTCGCCGCCGCCGAGATCCGGCGCAACGCGGCGCAAGGGCTGCCACGCGGTGACGTTCTCGGAGATCCCGGCGTTCCTCGGCTTGCCGTCGATGCACGACAAGGACGGTTGGTGGGATCCGTTCCTGCAGGCGTGCGAAGAGACCGACACCGTCATCTACATGCACATCGGTTCGTCGTCGAAGATGCCGTCGACGTCAGCCGACGCGCCGGCCGCCGTCGGCATCGACGATCACGTACATGAACGCGGCGATGTCGCTGACCGACTGGTTGATGTCGGGGATGTTCGAGACGCTTCCCGAACCTGACGATCGCGTACAGCGAAGGCCAGATCGGCTGGATTCCGTACGTGCTCGAGCGCGCCGACAAGGTGTGGGAGGACAACCGGGGCTGGGGTGGCGTCGCCGACAAGGTGATGCGCCCGCCGTCGGAGTACTACTACGAGCACATCTACGGTTGCTTCTTCGACGACCCGCACGGGTTGAAGAACATCGACGCCGTCGGCGAAGACAACGTCACCTTCGAGACCGACTACCCGCACAGCGACTCGACGTGGCCGCACACCAAGAAGGTCGCGGAAGAGATCATGAAGGATCTCACCCAGGAGCAGGTCAACAAGGTCTGCCGCACCAACGCGATCAAGATGCTGCACCTCGACCTCTAACCCATCGAGGCGTCGCTGAGCCCGCGTGACGCGGGTTGAACGACGCCTCGGCGGTTCAGTAGCCGGGGCGGGGGCGGAACAGCGAGAAGTGCAGGCCCTGGTCGTCGACGCATTCGGCGTTGCCGCCGCTGTCGTAGTCGTTCATTTCCAGGACTTGGCCGCCGAGTTCGCGCACGCGTTCGGCAACGCGCGCGATGTCGTCGACGCGGAAGTAGATCTTGAACTCCGGGTCGCCTGCACCCGCGCCGCGGTCGTGAATGCCGGACGGCGGCGTGATCGATTCGATGTGGTAGCCGGCCCCGCTCTCGTGCAACTCCCAACCGAACAGTTCGCCGAAGAACCGCGACGCGCGCGCACCGTCGGCAACTTCGAGCGTCATGTAGCCGATATCGCCGAAGCGACGGCCGGGCGCGTCTTCGATCGGCACGTCGTCGATCTCCGTCTGCGTGTTCACGAACCAGCGATGCCCGAACGGATCGCGCAGCACGCCGCCGCGGTGCCCGTACGGCGTGTCGCGCGACCGGTCGCAGTTCGGTCGCGCCGGCATCGACGGCGCGCCGGAACACGAGATCGCAGTCGGGCACGTACAACTGCAATCCAACCGTGCTGCCGCCGAGCGTCTCCGGGCTCAAGTGGTTCTCTGCGGGGAACTCGCCGGCAAGCATGAACACGCTGTCGCCGACGCGCAGTTCGGCGTGACCGATGCGGCCGTCGGGCATCACGATCGGATCCCCGAGCAGACGGGCGTCGAACACCTCGACGTACCACTCGATCGCGCGCGCGGGATCGCTCGTCGCCAGGTACGGCTGGAGCGTGTGGAGGCGGGCGGGTGTGTATTCACGGATTTCGAGCGTGGGCATGGTGTGTTCCTCCGGACGATCGGGATCGGGTTCGAGCGACGCGACGATGCGCCGCCGCAGGTCGCGGGCAAACGCGGGATCGGGTGCGAGTGGTGCCATGGGCTCGCGCAGTTCCTCGAAGGGATCACTCATCGCAACTCCCTTCCGTGTAGAGCGCGCGGAACGCCCGGCGGGCGCGCACGAGCAGCGCTTCAGTCGCGTGCACGGTGCGATCGAGATGGGCGGCCACTTCGGGAACGGAAAGGCCGTCGAGATAGCGCAGCGTCAGGGCGGCGCGGTGATGCGCGCCCAGTTCGTTCAAGACGTCGTGCGCACGCGCCCGTTCGAACTTCCCTTCCAGGTTGTCGTCGGCGACGTCGTCGTGTTCGACGAGCGCGAGTCCGCGTTCTTCGCGCGCCTGCCGCCGCCAATGGTCGACGAGCTTGTTGCGCGCGACCGTGACGAGCCACGCGGTGCTGAGGTCGGGAACCGTGCCGCGGTTGATCGCGGCGACCGCGGCGAGGAATGTCTCGCTCGTCACGTCTTCGGCGACGGTGTTGGAGCCGACGCGTGCGCGCACGTAGCCGTAGACCTGCGGAAGCGCGCGGTCGTACAGCGCGAGCAGCCGGGCGCCGGGGTCGGGGAGGGGAGTGCTGCTCACGTACCGATCATCGTTCGAGAACTCTCAACTCCGACGCCTGAACCCATATGATCTCGCCCGTGCGGCGACTTTTCTTTTCTTGCCTTGTGTTTGCCCTGATTGCGGCCGGTTGTAGTTCGTCGAGCAAGAGCTCGTCGTCGTCCACTACGACGTTGCCGGCGCTGACGAAGGCCGACTTCGTCAAGCAGGCCAACGCCATCTGTACGGGCTACACCGCCAAGATCGGCGCCGCAGCCAGTGGCGTCACCGACAGCACGCCGCAAGCGGAACAGGTCGACATCGTGCAGAACAAGGTCATCCCGTTGCTCCGGCAAGAGGTTGCCGACCTGCGCAAGCTCACTCCGCCCGCGGCCGACAAGGCCCAGGTCGCGGCGATTTTCGACGCGGTGTCGACAGGGATCGACAATGCCGAGCAGAAGCTGAAAACCGATCCGGCGGCGGCCCTCGGAAGCGACTACAAGCCGTTCACGCACGCTGACGAGTTGGGCAACGCCTACGGGTTGACGGAGTGCACGTCAAGTTCGTCCTAGAGCCGAGAAAATAGAACGCGTTACACTCCGCGTCCATGAGCGAGCCTCGCGAGCGGGGCCCGAGCGGCCCGGCCCGCAGGGCCAAGAGCGGAGAAGCATGAGCGAGCGACCGCAGTGCCTGATCGGCGGGGAGTGGGTCGACGGCGCCGACGGCGGCTACGAGTCGTCAACCCCGCGACCGAAGAAGTCGTCGGCGTCGCGCCGGAGGCGTCGGAGCGCGCAGGCCGCTCGACGCCGCCCGCGCCGCCGCAGGAGGCGTTCCCGGCCTGGTCGCAGACGTCGCCCGACGTCCGCGCCGAACTGCTGCAGAAGATCGCCGACGCGATGCAGCGACCAGTTCGACGACCTGTTGCCGCTCGTCATCGCCGAGACCGGTTGCACGGCGACCGTCGGCAAGCAGATGCAGGTGCCGCAGGCGCGCGTGCGCTTCGAGACGTACGCCCGCCTCGCGTACGAGTCGAACGTGATCCCGCTGCCGCCGATGGAGATGCCGGCAACCGCGCTCGCGCCGGGCGGCTTGATGGGCGCGATCGCGCGCCGCCAACCCGTCGGCGCGGTCGGCGCGCATCACGCCGTACAACTTCCCGGTCGTGAACATGGCCGGCAAGCTCGGTCCCGCGCTCGCGATGGGCAACACCGTGGTCGTGCGGCCCGCGTCGCAGAACCCGCTCGCCGTGATCGAGCTCGTGCGGATCATGCACGAGGTCGGCTTCCCGCCCGGCGTCGTCAACGTCGTCACCGGTTCGACGCCGGTCACTGGCGAAGCGCTCGTCGCGACGCGCGACATCGACATGGTGTCGTTCACCGGTTCGACCGGCGTCGGGCATGCGCATCGGCGAAGTCGGCGGCCGCACGATGAAGCGCCTGCTGCTCGAGCTCGGCGGCAAGGGTGGCGCGCTCGTGTTCGACGACGCCGAACCTGAAGACCGCGATCGGCATGATCGGCTCGACGTGGACGTTCCACTCGGGCCAGATCTGCACCGCGCCGACGCGCGCGATCGTGCAGCGCGGCGTGTACGACCAGGTGGTCGACGGCCTCACGCAAGATGGCGGGCGTGTTGAAGGTCGGCGACCCGTACGAGCCGGGCACCGTGCTCGGTCCGGTGATCACCGCCGCGCACCGCGACCGGGTCGAGAGCTACATCGAGCATCGGACGGACCGAAGGCGCCGAAGTCGTCGCCGGCGGCAGCGGCCGGAGAAGCCCGACACCGGCTACTACGTCGCGCCGACGTTGCTCGCCGGCTGCCGCGCTCGACATGAAGGTCGTGCAGGAGGAGATCTTCGGCCCGGTGTCGTCGTGCTGCCGTTCGACGACGAGGACGAGGGCATCGCGCTCGATGAACGGCACCGACTTCGGTCTGTACGACTACGTCTTCAGCGCCGACACCGAACAAGGCGTTCCGCGCGAGCAAGCGATTGCGCGCCGGCAACATCGGCATCAACACGACGCAGCGCAACCACAACACGCCGTTCGGCGGCACGAAGTTCAGCGGCGTCGGTCGCGACGGCGGTGTGTTCGGGCTGCACGCGTACACCGATCTGCAGTCGGTCGTCTGGCCCGGCTGATGGCACGCGATCGCAGACGGTCTCCGTCGTTCCCGACGGCGTGCTCGCGTACGGCATGCAGCTGCCGGTGCAGGCGTTGTCGGTGCGCGTCTCGATGCCGTGGGAGCAGGAGGCGACGCGTCGACGACATGGTGCGCGTCGCGCAGGCGGCCGACGCCGCCGGTTTCCTCTACGTCGCGGTGTGCCACCACGTCGCGATCCCGCCGCGAGCCCGCGGAGATGATGTCGACGCAGTGGTTCGACCCGATCGCGACGCTCGGCGTACCTCGCGGCGCACACGACGCGCACGCGGCTGATGACGAACGTGTTCATCGCCGCGTACCAACCGCCGCTCGCCGCCGCGAAGGCGTTCGCGACGCTCGACCGGCTCTCGAACGGGCGCACGATCGTCGGTATCGGCGCCGGTCACGTCGAAGGCGAGTTCGACGCGCTCGGCGTGTCGTTTTCGCGGCGCGGGGCGCGATCACCGACGCTGCGCTGACGACGATCACGGACGCGCTGACCAACGAGTGGACGATCCGCCGGCCGACGGTCGGCCAGCGCCCGCGCCCGGTGCAGCAACCGCACCCGCCGATCTGGATCGGCGGATCGGGCAAGCCGGCGCTGCGACGCGTTGCGCACCATGGCCGACGGCTGGATTCCGCAGGCGACGCCGCTCGACCAGTTGCCGGACGACATCGACGACGATCCTGCGGGAGCGCGACCAGGTCCGACCCGGCGCGGTTCCGGAGATCGGCTACCACCTCGTCGCGCACGTCGGTGAGCCCGACGTGGGAACTGCCGCAAGGGCGTGATGCACGGCTCGCCGCAGACGCATCGTCGAGTTCGCGAACACACGACTCGGCGCGATCGGCGTGTCGCATCTGCAGGTTCGGTTGTTCGCCGCGTCGCGTGCCGAACAGTGCGACCAGATCGCGGCGTTCGGCGCCGAGGTCGGTCCGCACCTCGTCCGCACGACACTCTCCTAGAGGAACTCGATGGCGTTCCTCTCGATGCGGCACGACTTCCGCGCCCCGGCGTTCGCGCCCGCGTCGTCGCAGGAGATCTACGCGACGGCGCTCGAGCAGTTCGCGTGGGCCGACGCAACACGGCTTCGACTCGCTCGTGCTCTCGGAGCACCACGGCGTCGACGACGGCTGGATGCCGGCGCCGCTGACGATGGCCGCGCGCGGTGCTCGCGCGCACGCAGCGAGCCGCGCGTGATGATCAGTGCGTGCGATCCTGCCGTTGCACGACCCGATCCGGGTCGCCGAGCAGATCGCGGTGCTCGACAACGCGTTCCCGGGCCGGCACGTGGGTCGTGTTCGGCGCCGGCTATCGCGTCGAGGAGTTCGAGATGGCCGGACTCGAGCACGCGGCGCGCGGACGCATCCTCGAAGACCACGTGCAGGCCGTGCTCGAGGCGCTGCACGGGCGAGCCGTTCGAGTGGCGCGGGCGCGATGTGCGTCGTCACGCCGAAGCCGGTCACCGATCCCGCGCCGCATGTTGTTCGTCGGCGGCGGCGTGCCGGCCGCGGCGCGGCGCGCGGCGCGCCTGCGGCTGCCGATGTTCCCGATGAACGCCGACGCGGTCGTGCGCGAGGCGTACTTCGACGAAGCGAAGAAGATCGGTTTCGACGGCGGGTTCGTCGTCGCAGCCGGTCGGCCCCACGTTCGTGCACGTCGCCGACGATCCCGACAAGGCGTGGGCCGAGATCGGTAAGTACGTGCTGTACGAGGCGCAGACGTACGCGTCGTTCCAGACACCCGGTCAGCACTCGACGCCCGGCGTGCACGCGACGTCGGTCGACGACCTGAAGGCCTCGCCGCAGTACGTGGTCGGTACTCCCGACGAGGTACTGGCCAAGCTGCAGGCGCTGCCGAAGAACGCCGGTGCAGTGTTCAACCCGCTCGCCGGCGGTACTGCCGCCCGCGCTCGCGTGGTCGAGCCTGGAATTGTTCGCGGCGAAGGTGCTGCCGCGCCTGACGTCAGCGTCAGCCTGAAACCAAATCGTCACTGTTTTTTGGCGTACCGTCGTCGGACGTCTACCGTGGAGGTTCGCCATGGCTCGTTACCGCAACTTCGACTCCACGCGAGCGGGTCGGCCATGACGAGTGCCCCGCTGTCGGAGCTCGACGACGTGCGGCTCCGACGCGCCGGACTGAAGGCCGTCATGAGCGGACTCGAGCTCGCGCTTGCCACGCCCGTTGCGCAACGCGATCGACTGGCTGCATCGGGTCAGCGATGCGCTCAACGCGGTCCACGAGGTGTGGACGCGCCACATCGTCGAGACCGAGGCGCCCGGCGCGTTCCTCGACGAGCTCGACCGCGGAATCGCCGCGCTTGTCGACGCCCGCGTCGCGGCTGCGCCGCGAACACAGCGACATCCTCGCCCACGATCACGCGCGCCGAGAAGCGGTTGGCAATGGCCGCCAAGCGGCGACGACTACGACCGCTGGGCCGAGGAGGTGCGCGCCGAGCTCACCTCGTTGCTGCGTTGCGCTCGCCCGGCACCGCCAACGCGGCGCCGACTTGATCTACGAGGCCTTCGCCGTCGACATCGGCGGCGGTTTCTAGCGTTCTGACGTTCGCTCCCTCGACGTTGCGTCCCTGAAACGTCTGCCAGACGTCGCAGGGACGCAACGTTGGAGAGAATGACTCACGCGTCTTCGTAGAGGGCTTCGCCGCGGCGGAGGCGAGCCGCGATGCGAGCGACGGTCGGGAGTTCGCGCCGCGTGGGCGTGTGCGCGGCGAGGAAGCGGGCGACGGCGACGAGGACGAGCGCCGACTCCTCCGACCCCTCGGGCCACGCAAGTGCTTGGCGTACACCGGCTTCGACGGTTTGGAACCAGTGGAACTCGGCGTCCTCGACGAGCAGCGCGTGGCCGAGCGCGGCGATCGAGTTCGGCGCGTGAACCGCCCGCGTGCAAGAAGCCGTAGGCCTCGTTGCCGGCTTCGTCGACCATGACCTTGCGCCTCGAAGCACTGGGCGAGCATCTCGAGCGATCCCGTTCGCGCGTCGGGAAGTCGCGCCGCGGGAACGTTGAGGAAACGGTCGAGATAGATGCGCAGGGCCGCATGCACACAGCCGCGCCGCAGTTCCGGCGTCGGATTGACGCGTGCAGCGCCTGATGCAACGCGTTCGCCGCCGTGAACGAGTGGTGGACGGTGTCCCAGTCGCCGTGATCGTTCTGCACGTGGAACCGCACGATGCGCAACGCGGCCGCGTACGCGATCGCGCGCCCGAGCTCCTCGTCGGTCGCGCCCGATCCGTGCGCAGTGACGAGCGCGTCGACGACCGCGCGCGGCTCGTCGGCCAGGAGGTCCCAACCGAGCTTGGCCAACGTCGACGTCGGAAGGTCCGGTGTTGGTGGTCGCCATTTCCGAAGATCGCGGACGCGCCGAGCTCGACGAGGTCGTGCGGGTGCCGCCACTCGGAGAACTCTTCCGAGCGTTGCGCGCTCGTCGTCTGCTGCACCAGCGTCGGCAGCACTTGGGGCGCGGCGTCCGTACCGAGATGGTCGAGGGCTTCGAACGCCTTGTTGGTGAAATCGATCGTGTGACCGCCGTCGACGAACACGTGGTCGGTCACGGCTGCGAACATCATCGCGTCGACGTCGGCGAGCCGCGTCGGGTCGGCCAACGCCGTTTCGCAACGTTCGCTCGGCCGCGTCCGACGACCGAGTGTCGATGAAGCGGCGATACCAGAGCGCAAGCCGGTCGACGGGAAGGTCGGCTTCGTCGAGTGGTGTGACGGGGAAGCGAGGCGCGTGATTGCTCGTGTCGCGCGCGACGAACGCGAGGCCGTGCACGAGCGCGAGCGAACGGTCGTCGGCGTCGAGGTGCGGGAAGAGATTCGCCATCGCGACGAGCACCGTCAGGCCCGCGCCCCAACCGGTCGCAGCGGTACGTCGTGCCGAAGTCGACGCCGGTGCGCACGATCTCGCCCGCGCTCACGCCCACTTCGAACAGGCCGAGCACCGATTTCGCGATCACGAGCGTGATGCTTTCTTCGAGCCCTTGGCGCAAGCGGGTTTGCAAGTGGCCGACAACGTCGTTGTCGCGGCGGGCGCGCACGAACACGTCGTCGTCGCGGATCTCGGCGTCGAACCCGCGCGCGTCGTCGGCCCACAGGTCGAGCGTGCAACCGGAGACCAAGTCGAAGCGGGCGTGATGCCAGTGGCAGGTGACGAGACCGTTCTCGACCGTGCCTTGATGCAGCGGGAAGCCGAGGTGCGGGCAGCGGTCTTCGATCGCATACGCGCGGTCGTCGAGCCAGAACACGACGACGGGAAGCGTGCCCACTTTCGTCAGCAACTTCCCGTCGGACTGCAGATCGGCGAGCGATCCGGCGCGGACTTCGGCGACCGACGTGACCGACATGGCGGCCCCTTTCCGAAAGTGTTCTCTTGCGATAATCTATGGGTCGATGCCGCCCGTCAAGTCCCTTCCCGCGAACCTCGGTGCGAGCAAACGCCGCATCGTCGAACGGTTGAAGCGCGCCGACGCGACCACCACCGAGTTGGCGCATGCGCTGGAAATGACCGAGGCAGGGGTGCGCCAGCATCTCGATGCACTCGCCGAGAACGGTCTCGTCACTTCGTCGACGCGGCCCAGCGTTGGCCGGGGCCGCCCGCCGACGGTGTGGACGCTCACCGATCTCGCCCAAGACCTGTTTCCCGATCGCCACGACGACCTCACCGTCGACCTCATCACCGCCGTGCGCACCGCGCTCGGCGACGACGGACTGCAGAAGGTGATCGACGCGCGCGCCGAAACGCAGCGCGCCGCCTACGAGCGTGCGATCCCGAAGCGGGCGCCGTTGCGCGATCGCGTCGAAGCGTTGGCGCGCATCCGTACCGAAGAGGGCTATCTCGCCGAAGTCGTCGACGACCCCGACGGCAACGGTGTGTTGCTCGTCGAGCACCACTGCCCGATCTGCACCGCCGCGTCGGCGTGCGCGGGCTTGTGCCGCTCGGAGCTCGAACTGTTCCGGGAAGTGATGGGGCCGAAGGTCACCGTCGAACGGACGCAGCACTTGCTGAGCGGCGACCGCCGCTGCGCGTACCGCATCACTCAATAACCGAGGCGCGCGAACTGGTCGCTCGGCGCTTCGACGTCGACGAGCGCGGCGTGCAGCATGTCGGCAAGTTCGGTGCCGAGGCGGTCGCCGGCGCGGTTGTGGTCTTCGCCCGGGTCTTCGCCGAGGTCGAACGCGAGCGTCCCTGCGAACTGCGTGTTCGCCCAGAACGGCAAGCGGTCAGTCGCAGTAAACGGTTGCCGGATCACCGGCACTTCGGAGCCCGGCATGTACGTCGAGTTCGGCGCGCGTCGTCGGGCAACGGCAGCCGCAGATCGGGATGGGCGTGAATCGGCATCGTCGACCACCGGTTCGACCACATCGAGAGCGGCGCGTTGTCGCCGGCGGGCGCGCGCACGTACTTGGCGTGATCGGCGATCAGATGCACCTCGCGGCCCCACACGCCCGAGAGCGCCCACTCGCGCACGGAGTTCTGTGCGCCGGTCAGCAACGGAACCAGCGAGCGCCCGTGCGCGCGATGGGGCGGGGCAACGCCGAAGACGTCGCACAACGTCGCGTGGAGATCGACATTCGTCGTCAGCGCATCGCACGTTGTTCCGCCGGGCGCACCCGGCCACGCGATCAACAACGGCGTGTGGCCGAGCGGTTCGTAGATCGGACAGCCCGGCTTGCCGAAGATGTCCTTCTCGCCGAGGAAGTGGCCGTGATCGGTGCAGACGATCACGACGGTGTCGTCGAGTCGCGGTCGTCCAACACGTCGAGCAGACGGCCGAACCAGTTGTCGATCATCGTGAGCTTGCCGCCGTACTGCGCCCGCACTTGGCGCGCTTGGCGCTCGTCGATGACACCGCGCTCTGCGCGCCGACGGTGTACGGCGGCCAGATGAGATGTTGCGGCTCGTTCCAGTCCGGGTCGTACATCGACGCGTACGGCTCGGGCGTGTCGAATGGCTCGTGCGGATCGAACTCGTCGACGAACAACAACGACTGTTCGTGCGCGGGTGCTTCCTCGGTCGAGCCAGCGCACGGCTTCGCGCATGACGCGTGGGCCGGGAAAGTCGGCTTCGTCGCCGAACCAGCCGCGCGAATCGTCGTACGGCATGTGCCCGCGCCCGAACGATGGCGCGCCGATCCACGACGGGTCGGCGCGCGTGCGCCACAGGTCGCCTTCGTGTCCGCGCTGGTAGTCCCACGCCGCGAAGTCGACGTGATAGTTCTCGCCGCCGGTCTCGAACAGGTGCGGATGGTCGGTCACGAGCTTCGTCACGACGCCCGCTCGCCGGAGCGACGCGGTGATCGGTTCCTCCCATAACTCGATCGAGCCCCACGGCCGCCACAAGAAGTCGAGCGAACCGACGAGCACGTCGTGCCGGGCCGGCATGCAGGGCAGTGACGCCGCTGTAGTGCTGTGTGAAACGAACCGCGTGTCGTGCGAAGCGGTCGAGATTCGGAGTGTCGAACTCGGTACCGCCGTAGCAACCGAGATGATGCCGGTTCAGCGAGTCGAGCAAGACGACGACCGCGTGGTTCGGGCTCATGGTTCGACCCTATCGGCGGTTCCGCGGCGGGCCGCAGACGGTTACGCTCGCGGGGTGACGTGCAGGGTCTCCCTGGTCGGCTTTCCGGTGCCGCTCGGGCTGCGCGCCCGGCAGCAGAGCGAGGCTCTCCTGCGCGAGTTCGCAATTCTCGCGATGGGCGGCGGCGAACGCGCCGACGTCCCGAAGCGACTGCTCGAGATCGCGGCTGAATCCGACGAGCGGTACGCGATCACGACGCGCGCAACGCACGACACCGTCGACCTCGCGCACGCGCGCGGCGAGACGAGCGTCGATTTCGATCTCGAACTTCCCGAACGCATCGCGGCCGACACCGCGGAGACGGTGAACGTGTTGCTCGAAGTCGATCAATACTGCAGGAGCGGCGAACTGTTGACGCTCACTCCATCGCCCGAGATCAAGCTGTTCTGGATCTGGTTCCTCGGCGAACTCGTGCGTCAGATCAGCGGGATGCAACCGACGTCGTGGCCGGAGTTCTCGCGGCGATTCGACTTCTGACCGCGTTGACCGTAAGCGGCACCGCGTCGGTCAGCCACAGCAACAGCAGCACGCACAACAGGCCGTACGCGTCTTCGAGGAGGGCGGCTCCGAAGCCGTGGCCGTGAAGTTCGTCGTTGCCGACGTACGGCAGCCGCACGACGAACGCCGCCGCGACGACGAACGCGGCCGCAATCCGGCGCCGGTCGGTGCCGAACCCGACGATGACGGCGATCACCGGGATGATCCACACCAGATGGTGAATCCACGAGATCGGTGACACCAGCACGCTGACGAGTCCGGTGATCGCAACGCCGCGCAGTTCGTCGCCGGCGAGCGCGACCGCGGCCGCGCGCCAGAGACCGAACACGAGCGTGACCGCGACCAAGACGAGCCACAGCGGGTGCCACGCGCCGGTCGCGCGCTGCAGCATTCCTTCGAGCGACTGATTCGAGAAGAACGTCGGACTCGTCGGTTGAAACATCTTGTCGAGTCGGAAGAAGTCCACGAATCGTGCGGGGAGGCGAGACCGATGAGCGAACACACGCCGAACGTGATTGCCGACACGGCGGCCGCGCGCCAGCGGCGCGTCAGCCACGAGGTAGGGGATGAAGATGCCGGGGACGAGCTTGACCGCGGTTGCGATGCCGATGAGCACCCCGCGCGGCCAGCGCGGCTTCTCGACCATGCAGTCGAAGATGCAGCACGCCATCAACGGGATGCCGACCTGCCCGAAACGCAGATGTTCCTCGACGGGGGCAAGCGCGACGCACGCGAGCGTCGCAATCGAGAGCGGGAGCCAGAGTGACCCGCCGATGCGATCGAACAACCGCGCGGAAACACACACGCACCACGCCGGCGAGGCACGACGATCGTGAACACGGTCCACAACACGTTGGCCGTCGGCAGGTTGACGAGGTTGAGGGGCGCGGCGAGCGCGGCCGCGAACGGCGGATAGATGAACGGGAGCGGAATGCGCAGTTGGTCGTGCGACGTACGACCCGTAGACCGAGTGGCCGTGTACGAGCGCCTTGCCGGCGGCGCGATAGACCGCGAGGTCGTTCAAGGTCGCACTTGCGCTGATACGGGTGCAGCATCCAGATCGCGCCGAGCAACACCGGCCGCGATGATCACCAATGCGGCGGTGGCGAGGAGTCCGGTGGCGGGCACGCTCGGTGGTGGCGGCCGCGTCGGTCGATGGCTCAGGGCGGCAGCCTACGAGCGGCGTTCCCGGGTATCGTCTCGGACGCATGAGCGAGACCGGCCACATCACCGACGAAGGTGTCGCGCGACTGCGGGCGCGCATCGGCATTCCCGAGCCGCATCCGATGCCGCCGTACTACACGCTGCCGACGCACGACACGTTCCGCAATGTCGCCGTTGCGTACGGCGACGACAACCCGCTGTGGTGCGATCCCGAGTACGGCGCCGACGACGCGCTGGGGCAGTCCGATCGCGCCGCCGGTGCTCGTCGGCGGCGACACGCTCATCGGTGAGGACGAGGTGCCCGCGGTCGCGCCCGAGCACGCGGCGCTGATGAAGGGCGATCCGTTGCGCGGCGTGCACGCGTTCTACGCGCGCGAGCGCGCGCGAGTGGTGGGCGCCGTTGTTCCCGTTGCGGCGCACGTTTCGTCGCAACGCGCTCGTCGCCGCGCTCGACAAGCCGAGCGAGTTCGCGGGCCGAGCGCATCCACGAGTGGACCGCGCAGGTGTTCCGCGACGACACGGGCACGTTGCTCTCGGGCAGTACCGGCTGATGGTGCGCACCGAGCGGGAGAAGGCGCGCGAGCGCAAGAAGTACGACGCGATCACGATCGAGCCCTACACCGACGAACAGATCGCCGAGATCGACGCGCAGTACGCGCGCGAACGCCCGCGGGGCGCCGAACCGCGCTGGTTCGAGGACGTGCAACGAGGGCGACGAGGTCGGGCCCGATGGTGAAGGGCCCGCTCACGGTCACCGACATGGTGTGCTGGCACGCGGGCATGGGCATGGGTCTGTACGGCGTGAAGCCGCTGCGGCTCGGGCGCGCAGAACCGGACGCGCATCCCGCGCTTCTTCCACCGCGACGACCTCAACGTTCCCGACGTCATGCAGCGCGTGCACTGGGACCCGGAGTTCGCGCGACGGTCGGGCAACCCCACGACGTTCGACTACGGCCGCATGCGCGAGACGTGGCTCATCCACCTGTGCACCGACTGGATGGGCGACGACGCGTGGCTGTGGAAGCTCGACTGCGAGTTCCGCAAGTTCAACTACGTCGGCGACACGCAATGGCTGCGGGGCCGCGTCGCGCGCACGTATCCTCGCCGCCGGCGACCGGCCCGCGGTCGAACTCGAGCTCGAGGCGACGAACCAGCGCGGCGAGATCACGACGCCCGGCCACGCGACGATCCTGCTGCCGAGCCGCGAGCACGGACCGGTGCGGCTGCCCGACCCGCCCGGTGGCGCGACCGACCTGCAAGGCGCGCTCGACCGCGATCTCCGAGGAGTTCAGCCGCCGATGAGCGTCGCCACGCATCTGCAACGACGACGGCGTGCTGACGCTGCCGCTCGACCGCATCCCGACAAGCGCAACGCGATCGACGACGAGATGATGCTCGCGCTCATCGCCGCGTTCGAAGGCGCGGCACCGACGACGACGTGCGCGTCATCGTGTTCGAGGGCGCGGGCGACCACTTCTGCGGCGGCGCCGACATCGTCGCCCGCAACGCCGACACGGGCGCGCCGCAAGCCGCGCACGGGAAGCATCCAGCGGCGGCGTCCCGATCCAGGCGCACCGGCTGATCCCGTTGATGCTGGAACGTCCAGCTCCCGGTCGTGTGCAAGGTGCGCGGTTGGGCCGCGGGTATCGGCTTCCAGCTCGCGCTGGCCGCCGACTTCACGATCGCGGCCGACGACGCGCGCTTCTGGGAGCCGTTCAGGCGAGCGCGGTTTCACGCCCGACAGCGGCGCGACGTGGTTGCTGCCGCGCCGCGTCGGCGAGGTCCGCGCCCGCGAGCTGCTGCTGCTCGGCCGCGCGCTCAGCGGCACCGAAGCCGCCGAGTGGGGCGCGATCCATCGCGCGGTACCCGACGGCGAACTCGACGCGGCCGTCGACGAAGTCGTCGCGCACCTCGCGAGCGGCCCGACGATCGCGCTCGGGCTTCACCAAGTGGCTGCTCAACGAAGGCGCGGCCGCGACCGCTCGACGCGCAGCTCGCCAACGAGGCGTTCGCGCTCGAGTTGTCGTCGCGCACCGACGACTTCCGCGAGGGCCTCGCGGCCATTCCGCGAGAAGCGCGCGCCGCGCTTCGAAGGGACGATGAACGCATCGATCGTCGTCACGCCGGTCGACGTCGGCTGTCGGCGAGGTACGCGCGCTGGGTCGAGGCGAACGTGCCGCGCGCGTGGGTCGAGGCGGGCCGGCGCGGCGGCGCGGCCGCCGTCCGCGAGGTGCGCACGCGTGCCGAGTACGAAGCCTGGTATCCGGTGTTCGCGGCGTCCGGGCTCGTCGTGCCCACGTGGCCGGTCGCGTACGGCGGGCTCGACGTGACGCGCCGATGTCGCGCGCGCGATCGACGCGGAGCTGCGCCCGTTCAACCTCGGCCGGCTGAATCCGCTCGGCCTGAACAACACCGCGCCCGCGCTGTATCGCGTACGGCACCGAGGAGCAGCGGCTGCGGTTCCTGCCGCCGATGGTGCGCAACGAGGAGAAGTGGTGCCAGCTCTTCAGCGAGCCGGGCGCGGGCTCCGATCTCGCGTCGCTCGCGACGCCGGGCCGAGCGCGACGGCGACAGCGTGGTGCGTCACCGGTCAGAAGGTGTGGAGCACGTGGGCGCACTTCTCCGACTTCGCGATCCTGCTCGCGCGCACCGATCCCGACGCGCCGAAGCGGCAGGGCATCACGTACTTCCTGCTCGACCTGCACCAGCCCGGCGTCGACGGTGCGGCCGCTGCGCCACATCGGCGGCGAGGTCGACTTCAACGAGGTGTTCCTCGACCGCGTCGCTCGTCCCCGACGCATACCGCGTCGGCGAGGTCGGTCAGGGCTGGAAGGTCGCGAACGCGACGCTCTCCGGCGAGCGGCAGATGGTCTCGGGCGCGGGATCGGGTGGCGTCGACCGCATCGGCGGCCGGGGCGTCGACCACCTGCTCGAGCTCGCGCGCGCGCGTCGGTCGCGACCACGACCCGGTGATGCGGCAAGAGCTGATGCGGCGTGCTGCAGCGAGGAACGCATCCGCGACTGGACGAATCAACGCGTGCGGCGCGCAGGTGAAGGCCGGGCGCGCGCCGGGCCCGAGAGCTCCGTCGGCAAGGTGCACCAGGGCGAGCTGAACCAGCGCATCCAGCTGCTCGCGACCGACGTGCTCGGCGCGGACGCGCTCGCGTGGGCACGGACGAGCATGCCGCTCGAGGTGCGCGGCATGCTGCGCAGCCGGGCGAACACGATCGAAGGCGGCACGACCGAGGTCAACAAGAACATCGTCGGCGAGCGCGTGCTCGGTCTGCCGCGGGAACCCGATCCGTGGCAGGGTGCGCCCTGGCGCGAGGTCCCGAGGAGCTGAGAGCGCAGTGGAGTACCCGAAACTCGAGACCTTGATCCTCGAGCGCAACGGCCCGGTCGGCTGGCTGATCAACAACCGGCCCGACGCAGTTGAACGCGATGAACGCGCTGATGCGCGACGAGTTCGAGCTCGCGTGGCGTGCGCTCGACGCCGACCCCGAGGTGCGCGTGATCGTGCACACCGGCGCAGGGCGCGCGTTCCAGACCGGCGTCGACGTGACCGAGATCGCGACCGACGGCGCGGGCATGCAGCGCTACCGCGAGTCGGTCGAGAACTTCGACTTCCACTTCACGTCGTGGCACAACGACGTGTGGAAGCCGGTGATCACCGCGGTCAACGGGATCTGCGCGGGCGGCGGGTTCCACTGGATCGCCGATGCCGACATCGTGATCGCGGCGTCGGACGCGCAGTTCTTCGATCCGCACGTTTCGATCGGCCAGGTCGTCTCGATCGAGGCGATCGGGCTGATGAAGAAGATGCCGGTCGAAGCCGTGATGCGCATGGCGTTCGTCGGCCGCCACGAGCGGCTGTCGGCGCAGCGGGCGTACGAGCTCGGCATGATCAGCGAGATCGTCGACCCGCCCGAGCGATTGCGCGAGGCGGCCCAGGAGCTGGCCGAGAAGATCGCCCGCAACTCGCCCGCGGCGATGGCCGCGACGAAGCGCGCGCTCTGGGGCGCGCTCGAGCTCGGCCTCACCGACGCGTGCAAGGCCGGCGCGGCCAGAGCTCGTTTCGATGTGGGGCCATCCCGACCAGGAAGAGGGCCCGCGCGCGTTCGCGGAGAAGCGCGAGCCGCGAGTGGGCGCCGCCGCGAGCACCGAGTCCGATGCGCATGAAGTTCTCAGTCGAGCTGCCGATCGCCGTGCCCGACGACGTCGATGACGTGCGCGCTCGCGATCGAAGACAGCTGGCTTCGACGCGTGCTTCGTCACCGACCATCCGTTCCCGTCGCGCGCGTGGCTCGACGACCGGCGGTCACAAGACCGCTCGACCCGTTCGTCGCGCTCGTCGTTCGCGGCCGCGACGACCCGGCGCGCTGCGCGCTGCACACGAACTGCCTGATCCCCGCGTACCGCAATCCGTACCTCACCGCGAAGGCGGTCGCGACCCTCGACGCGTGTTCGCGCGGACGCGTGATCCTCGGCGTCGCGGTCGGTTACCTCGAAGCCGAGTTCGACGGCGCTGGGGGTGCCGTTCGCCGAGCGCGCGCGCCGCCTCGACGAGACGCTCGTGGGCGATGAAGGCGGCGTGGGCCGACGAGCTACGCCGACAACGTCGTGCGCCCGCGCTGCGTGCAGCAACCGCACCCGCCGATCTGGGTCGGCGGAAACTCGACCGCGGCGATGCGGCGCGCGATCGAGCACGGCGACGGGTGGAGCCCGTTCCCGGCATCGCCGCGCACCGCGGCGGCCGTCGACACCGCGTCAGCATGACCGACATCGCGACGCTCGCCAACGCGATCGCGCGCTTCCGAACGATGGCCGCCGAGGCCGGGCGCGACCCGAACCCGCTCGACATGTGCTTCACGCCGTTCTCGCATCCCGGGCACAAGGACATCGTCGATCCCGCCGCGTTCGTCGCCGAAGCGCACGAGCTCGCCGACATCGGCGTCACGTGGCTCGCGTTCCACCTGCCGCGCCCGAGCATCGGCGAGTTCTGCGAACGGTCGAGGCGTTCGCCGACGAGGCATTCGCCGAAAGTGCGGGCGTGAACGACAAGGTCTACATCCACGAGTTCATCGACATCATCGGGCACAACCGCGCCCGCTACATGCATCACATGACCGCGAACTGGTGCCCAACCGCGCGCGACGAACGCGAACATGTTGTGCTTCGGCGTGTGGGGCACCGTCGGTTCGACCGGACGCTGGCCCGAGGTCGTCAACCTGTGGGAGCTCGACGGCTGGGACGGCCTCGTCGCGAACTTCGCGCACGAGCTCGCGGCGCCGACGCTGCAGGATCCGTCGCTCGCGGAGTGGTGGGCGGCCGCGGCCGAACTGCGGCGCGGCGGTTTCGACCGCATCGTCGTTCCCGAACCGTGGAGCCCGACGATCGAAGAACTGACGGTCGCGGGCGTGCGCGGCGTGGTCTACGCGCACGAGATGGTGCCGGCGCCGATCGGCGGCGTGCGCGCGTTTCTCGACACGCTCGCCGAAGCCGGCGTTCCCGCGGTCGAACCGCTCGGCCTCCAATGCATCGGCGCGTACCGGGTCGCGATGAGGAGCGACACCGAGGCAATCGTGTTCTGGGCGCTCCCGTCGTGGGATCAGTGGCGCAGATTCGAACAGGCGTGGGATGGTTCACAGCTCGCGGCGTGGCGGGCGCGGCTCACCGCGCTGAACGCCGACGTGCGACGCACGCTGATGGTCGACGCCCCGCTGGCCCGTTGCGTACCGGCCGCCAGCCCCAGGTCGAGGATCGCCGTCCGCTCGATTCGCTGTGAGCACACAACGCGCGAAAGGCGTTAGCTCGACGCGTTGCGCGCCCGTTCGCGCAGCTCGTACTTCAGCACCTTGCCGCTCGCGTTCAGCGGGAACGCGTCGACGATCTCGAAGTAGCGCGGCACCTTGTAGTTCGCCATCTTCTCGCGGCACCACGCGCGTCAGCTCGTCGGGCGTGATGCTCGCGTTCAGGCGCGGGATCACGAACGCGTAGCCGACCTCGCCCATGCGGTCGTCGGGAACGCCGACGACCGCGACCTGACCGACCGCCGGATGCTCGTTGATCATGTTCTCGATCTCGGCCGGGTACGCGTTGAAGCCGCCGACGATGAACATGTCCTTGGTGCGGTCGGTGATGCGGATGTAGCCGCGGTCGTTCATCACCGCGACGTCGCCGGTGTGCAGCCAGCCGTCGGCGTCGATCGCCTCCGCGGTGGCTTCCGGGTCGTGGATGAAGCCCTGCATGACGTTGTAGCCGCGGATCACGACCTCGCCCGGTTCGCCGCGCGGCACCTCGCGCCCTTCGTCGTCGACGACGAGCACCTCGACGTCGGGGATGGCGCGGCCCGACGTGGTCGCAGATCGTCTCGGGGTCGTCGTCGTGGCGGCACATCGTCGCGATGCCGGTCGCCTCGGTGAGGCCGTAGCCGGTGACGATCGTCTCGAAGCCGAGCTCGGCGCGCATGCGCCGGACCATCTCGACGGGAACCGCGCCGCGCCCGTCACCGCGAGCCGCAGCGACGACATGTCGAACTCGGCGAGCCGGGGATGGTCGAGGATCGACTGGTAGACGGTCGGCGGCCCGGGCAGCATCGACACCTGCTCTTCGGCGGCGCGCTTCATCACCGCGTCGACGTCGAACACCGCGTGGGGGATGATCGTCGCGCCCTTGACGAGCGACGCGACGATGCCCGCGTTCAAACCGAACGAGTGGAAGAACGGGTTGACGACGAGGTAGCGATCGCCCTCGCGCAGCCCGACGACGGTCGACCACGCGTCGTACGCCCGCACCGTCGCGCCGTGCGTCAGCATCGCGCCCTTGGGCCGGCCCGTCGTGCCCGACGTGAAGAGGATCGCGCAGAGGTCGTCGCCGGTGACGCGTCGGGAAGCGCGTCGCCCGTCGTCGCGCGCGAGGAACTCGTCCCACTCGGTCGCGCGCAGGTCGACGATCTCGCGCAGCTCGGGCGAGCGCGGGTTCGGCTCGCAGCATCGCCTCGTAGTTGGTGTCGAGGAAGTCGGTGACGGTGAAGAGCATCTTCACGTCGGCCCGGTCGAGCACGTAGCGCGCCTCGGCCGCCCTTGAACCGCGTGTTCAGCGGCACGAGGACGCCGCCGGCGTCGAAGATGCCGAGCGCGGCGATGACCCACTGCCGTGCAGTTCGGCGCCCAGATCGCGACCCGATCGCCGGGCTCGATCCCGCTCGCGACCAGCGCGCGCCCGGCTCGCTCGGCCGGCCGCGCCCAGCTCGGCGAACGTGAGGCGCACCGCTTCGTCGACGAGCGCCTCGCGCGCCGCGAACGAAGCGGCGGCCCGGGCGACGAGCCCCGGTATCGTCGCGGGCAGTTGGTCGTCGGTCATGCCGACAACTTGCCACGACGAAAGGCCTATGCGCATGCCCGAGCCCGAATCCGGCGATTCGAGACGCTGCGGGTCGAGCGCCGCGGGCCGGTCGGCTGGCTCGTCTTCGACCGGCCCGCGGCCGCGCAACGCGATGAACGCGCGGATGATGGAGCGAGCTGGAACGGGCGTGGCGCGCGCTCGACGACGACCCCGACGTACACGTCATCGTCAACACCGGGAACGGCGACGCCTTCCAGACCGGTCTCGACGTGGCGCAGCTCGCCCGTGACCGCGATGCGCTGCGCGAGCAGTCGCGGCGCACGAAGCGGTTCGCGCTGCGCTTCACTGCGTGGCACAACGACGTGTGGAAGCCGGTGATCGCGGCGGTGAACGGCGTGTGCGCGGGCGGCGGGCTGCACTTCGTCGCCGACGCCGACATCGTGCTCGATGGCGACGAACGCTACGTTCGTCGATCCGCACGTGTCGGTCGGGCAGGCGACCGTGTACGAGACGATCGCGCTCGCGAAGAAGTCACCGATGGAAGCGGTGCTGCGGATGGCGTTCGTCGGGCGCGCACGAACGCATCTCGGCGGCGCGGGCCTACGAGCTCGGCATCTGCTCGCAGGTCGTCGACCCGCCCGAGCGACCTGCGCGCCGGCCGCCCAGGCGCTCGGCGAGACTGATCGCGCGCAACATCGCCGGCCGCGCTCGCGCACACGAAGCGCGCGCTCTGGGGCGCGTTGGAACGGGTGGCGCGATGACCGGCGTCGCGATCGGACCGCGATCGTCTCGTACATCGAACCGCACCCGGGTCACGCGCGTCGAGTTCAACCGTTGGTACGAACGACGATCACTTCCCGGCGACGGTGAAGGCCGGGCCCGGGGTCATTCGCCGGCGGCCGCGCTTCGTCGCGACGCGCGCGTGCAAAGCGCTGCGCCCGGCCGGCACGTTGTTCGGCGATCCGGCGCGCGGTTCGTACCTCGGCGTTGCGACGTTGGAACCGGGCCGGCAGGCCGAGTGGGACGCGTGGGTTGTCGCAAGATGCAGGAACTGATCGCGGCAAGGACCGGCTGTTCCCGGACCGCGAGCACGTGCACACCGCCGTCTACGTACCGGGTCGTCGACGCGGTCGACGCGATCGTCGCGCTCGACCGCGGTCGGCGGCGTGGTCGTCGATCGCCGACGAGCCGATCGCGTCCGACTCGACGTTGCGCGGCGACCGTCGTGCCTGGAACTCGAGCGCACGATCATCTCGTCAGGCGAATCCACCGCCGCACGAGCTCGCGTTCGACCTTCACGGACGATCCGCTGGCCACGTTCGCAACGTTCGCCGTCGCTCTCCGGTTGCGGTTTCGCCGAGCCCGTTCCTCGCGACAATCCCCGGGCACCGACACCTACACCGACGACCTCTGACCTAACGTCGCCGTGAAGACCACGCTGCTCCTGTGCGACCACGCCCAGGAGGTCGCCGGCAAGCTCTACATCCTCGGCGGGGGCTGGAGCATCTACCGCGGCACGCCGGTGACCATGGGCCTGGCCGTGAAGATCTGGCGTGCCGTGGGAGCGGCGAACATGCCCCACGACGTTCACGGCGTCGGCTCGTCACCGAAGACGGCCTCGACCCCGTGTTGCCGAAGCCGGAAGGTGGGGCGGGGCCGTCGCCGGTCGAGTTCCAGGGGCGTTTCGAGGCCGGGCGCCCCGCCGGGCGTGCGCGCCCGGCAGCGATCTCGACGCGCCGTTCGCGGTGAACATCGCGGGCTTGCCGCTCGCGCCCGGCCGCTACGAGTGGCAGGTCGAGATCGACGAGGAAGTCGTCGACCGGGTCGCGTTCACCGTGATGGAGGCCTGATCGCGGATCGCGGCGCGAACGCGCGATTGCCTCATCCGCGCCCCGCCGGCGCCGATGAGGCCAGCGGGAACCGCTTCCCTGCCCCCACCCCCCAGGGGCGGCAAGCGCGCGACGGCCCGCCGGTGTGCGCGTAGCCCGGCGGGCCGTCGACCTTTCTTGTTTGCTCGTTCTTGCGCCAAACGGCGCCCATATTGGGCGTGAAATGTCGCAAGAACGAATGCGTCCGTTAGCTTCACCGCATGGGACGATTCGATGGACGAGTTGCCGTCGTCACCGGTGCCGGATCGGGGCTCGGCCAGGCCACCGCCAAGGTTCTCGCCGTCGAAGGGGCGCCTGTCGCCTGCTTCGACATCGCGGCCGACGCCGCCGAGAAGACTGCGGCCGAGATCGCCGAATCGGGCGGGGTCGCCCGGGCGTTCCGGGTCGACGTCTCCGATCCCGACTCGGTGAAGGCCGCGATGGCGGCGCGGCCGGCGCGATCTCGGCCGCCCGCAGGTGGTCGTGAACAGCGCCGGCATCGGCAAGTTCGCGCACACCCACGAGATGCCGTTCGCCGAGTGGCAGCGCATCATCGGCGTCAACCTCACCGGCACGTTCCTCGTGTGCCAGGCCGCGCTGCCGCACCTGCTCGACGGGGGCGGCTCGATCGTCAACATCGCGTCGAACGCCGGCATCAAGTCGCAGCCCTACTCGGCCGCGTACGCTCGTCGAAGGCGGGCGTGATCCACCTCACCAAGGTGCATCGCCGACGAGTACCTCAGCGAGGCGTGCGCGCGAACTGCGTCGCACCGGGGGGCATGGAAACGCCGTTGCAGGAGGCGTTCATGGAGTTTCCCGAAGGCGTCGACTGGAAGCACATGCGCAAGGTGATGTCGCCGCTCGGGAACTCGCAGCCGGAAGAGATCGCGAACGTCGTCGCGTTCGTCGCGTCGGACGACTGCCGCTACATGACGGGCTCGGTGGTCTCGATCGACGGCGGCATCACGGTCTGAGTCGATCGACGACGACGACGCGTTCAGTCTGGGAGCTCGTCGAACGGCGCGTCGCCGCGACGCCCGATCGCGTCATGCTCTACGACGGCGATCGCGCGACGACGTTCGCGCAATACCGCGACGCTGTGCGAACGCGCCGCGGCCGGACTGTTTGCAATGAGCGTCGCCGAAAACACGACCGTTTCGTGGCAGCTCCCGACGTGGACGGAATCGGCGGTGCTCGTCGGCGCGCTCTGCCGGCTCGGCGCGGTGCAGAACCCAATGTTGCCGATCTACCGCTATCGCGAGGTGTCGTTCATCGCGCAAGCAGACCAGATGCAAGCTGCTCGTCACGCCGTCGACGTGGAACAAGTTCGACTACGCGTCGCTCGCCGAACAAGTCGCCGGCGAAAACGACGACATGCACACGCTCGTCGCCGACCACTGGAACCCCGACGGCGATCCCGCCACGTTGCCGCCTCCCTCGGCCGTGTTCGACGATCCCGCCGACGACCCGGTGCGCTGGATCTTCTACACGTCGGGCACGACCGCCGACCCGAAAGGCGCGCGCCACACCGACCGCTCGGTGCTCGCGGGTGCGATCGGCTACGCGGAGAAGACCCACGTCGAGGCCGACGACATTGCGCTCGTCGCGTTCCCGTTCACGCACGTGGGCGGCATCATCATCGGCGTGTTCACGCCGCTGCTCACCGGCTCGGCCGCGGTGCTCATGGAAGCGTGGACGCCCCAGGCGTCGACGGAACTCATCGGGAAGCACCGCGTCACACTGGCCAACGGCGCCGCCGCGATCCACACCGCGCTGCTCGAAGAAGCGCGTCAGAACCCCGACGCGTACACGTCGGTCCGCGACTTCCCGAGCGGTGGTTCCACGAAACCGCCGCAGCTGCACGACGAGTTGAAGAAGGTGATTCCGTCGTCGGTCGGTACTACGTCGGGCTACGGCATGACCGAAGCGCCGATCGTCAGCCAGACCGACATCGATGCACCCGACGAGTCGAAAGCGCTCGCGGAAGGCACGCCGACGCGTGGCGTCACGATGAAGATCCTCGACTCGGTGAGATTGTCGTAAAAGGCCCGCAGGTCATGCGCGGCTACGTCGACAGTTCGCTCGACAAGGACGCGTTCACCGACGACGGCTTCTTGCGCACCGGCGACATGGGCCGCTTCGACGAACACGGCGCGATCCTCATCACCGGCCGCATCAAGGACATCATCATCCGCAAGGGCGAGAACGTCTCGGCGAAAGAAGTCGAAGACGTGCTCTACGGCCATCCGCGTGTCGCCGACGTCGCCGTGCTCGGCATCCCCGACGAGGATCGGGGCGAGATGGTTGTCGCGTTCGTCGTGTTGAAAGACGGTGATGCGCTCTCGGTCCCCGACGTGCGCGACTACTGCAAGTCGGTCGGGCTCATGACGCAGAAGATTCCCGAGCGCGTGGAAGTCATCGACGTCATGCCGCGTAACCCGAGCGGCAAGGTGCCGAAGCACGAGCTGCGCGCCCGCATCGCCTGACCCCTCGCGACGTTGCGTCAGAAAAGGGTCTCACAGACGCCTTGCTGACGCAGGTTCGGAGAACTGTCAGCTGACGGTGTTGCCGCCGGTGATGTTGATCACCGAGCCCGTGATGTGACGCGCGCGATCCGACGCCGCGAACACGGCTGCGTTGCCGACGTCGGCGAGCGTCTCGGCCTGTTTCAACATCGTCAGGCTTGCGAGCCCCGGCTCCATGAACTCGCGCACCGCGTCGGGCATCGTTTCGGGCACACCGCTCGTCTCGATCCCGACGACGCGCACGCCGCGCGGTCCGAGCTCGTTCGCGAACGCCAACCGCAACACCGTCACCGCCTCGAGCGCGATCGGGTAACCGCCCATCGGATGCAAGTGGCCGCCGGTCTGGTAGTCGCGCAACGGATCGCGGCCCGCATGCCCGCCGAACGTCAGGATCACACCGTTGCCTTGTTGCACCATGTGGCGGGCCGCGGCGCGCATCGTGAGGAACTGCGTGCGCACGGCTTGGTGCACGGGCGTTTCCACTTCGGCGAGCGTCATGTCGAGCAGGGGAGTGCCTTGCTTGTTCTCGATGCGGATCACGTTGCACGAGATGTCGATGCGTCCCGCGCTCGCGGCGACCGCATCGGCATGGGCATCGACGGCGCTTTCGTCGAGCGCGTCGACCACCGCAACTTCGGCCCGGCCCCCGTTGGTGCGGATCTTCTCGGCGACCGCGTCGAGCGTTGCGCGTGTGCGGCCGGCGAGGTGGACGGTCGCGCCCTCGTGCGCGAACGCGCCGGCGATCGCGCTGCCGATCGGACCCCCGGCGCCGTAGACGATTGCAACCTTGTGCTCGAGCATCATCGGGCCTCCACCAGCGCGTCGAACAGCGCTTGGTTCGCGGGGTCGGTGGGGGCGAGGTCCTCGGGATGCCACTGGACCGCGAGCAGCCAGGCGCCGTCGAGCTGTAGGCCTTCGACGATCTCGTCGTGGGCGCGTGCGGTGACGCGCAGTCCCGCGCCGACCCGCGCAACCGCTTGATGGTGATGACACGAAGCCGTCACCGTCGTTGCGCCCATGACGTCGGCGAGCCGCGAACCAGCCTCGAGCGTCACTTTGTGCTCGAGCTCACCGTTTGGTTCGCCCGGGCGGCCGTGCGGTTCGACGCCCGGGTCGCGCACGATGTGCTGGAAGAGCGAACCGCCGAATGCGATGTTCACCGTCTGAAACCCGCGGCAAATTGCGAGTACCGGCATGGAACGCTCGAGCGCGCCCCGTAGGAGTGCGATATCGAGCGCGTCGGCTTGCGGGTCGACGCCGTACGTCTCGGCGACCGCGGCTTCGTCGTAGCGCGCCGGATCGAGGTCGGGTCCGCCGCCGAGCAGCAAACGGTCGACGGAGTCGAGCACCGCGCCGGCCTCGCTTGTCGGTGCGAACTCGATCGCTTCACCGCCCGCGCGCGCGATCGCTTCGTCGTACTTGCGGAACCGCTTGCCCGTGAACGCGACGCGGGTTACCACTGGTCGAAGTTCCGGCGGCGTTCCCAATCGGTCACCGCCCGGTTGAAGTACGCGAGTTCTTGGCGGGCCGTGTTCAGCAGATGGTCGTGAACCGCGCCGCCGAACGCGTCGGCCGCGATCTTCGAATCCGCGAACGTTGCGATCGCCTCCGCCAAGCTCGCAGGTACGCGTTCGAGCGACGGATCGGCATACGCATTGCCGTCGAAACGCGGACCGGGGTCGAGGCGTTGTTCGATCCCGTGCAACCCTGCCGCGATCGTCGCCGCGTACGCGAGGTACGGATTCACGTCGGCACCCGGAATGCGTGATTCGACGCGGTACGACTTGCCGTGGCCGACGATCCGGAAGCCGCACGTGCGGTTGTCGAGGCTCCACGCGAGCGCGGTCGGTGCCCACGACTCGGGCTGATAGCGCTTGTACGAGTTCACGGTCGGGGCAAACATCCACGCGAGTTCGCGTCCGCACGCGATCTGGCCCGCGAGCCAGCCGCGCATGGTCGGTGACAAGTGATCGGGCGCGCCGTCGTCCCACATCAGCGAGGATCCGTCGGGCCCCCAGACGCTCGAATGCACGTGGCAGGACGAGCCGACCTCGTCGGCCGAATACTTCGCCATGAACGTGATCGCACGCCCGTGCTGCGCAGCGATTTCCTTGGCGCCGTTCTTGTAGATCACATGACGGTCGGCCATTTCGAGCGGCGACGCGTACACGAGGTTGATCTCGTGTTGCCCGCGCCCCGCTTCGCCTTTCGAGAATTCCACCGGCACGCCCGCCCCGTCGATGCCGTTGCGAATCGCGCGGATCAACGACTCTTCGCGCGTCGTTTGCAGGATGTGGTAGTCCTCGACGACGAGCGAGTTCGGTGTGAGGTTCGCGTATTCCTTGGCGGCCGCTTCTTCGAGCGACTCCCGAAAGACGAAGAACTCGAGTTCACTCGCGAAGTTCAGCGCGTACCCGGCGGCGTTGGCGCGCTCGATCTGCCGTTGCAAGATGCGGCGGGGCGATACCTCGATCGGTTCGTTGGTGTCTTCCGAAACGAGATCGCACAACACGAGCGCGGTCTTTTCGAGCCAGGGGATTTCGCGGATGGTCGCGAGGTCGGGCACCGCGGCCATGTCGCCGTAGCCCTGCTCCCAGCTCGCAAACTCGTATCCCGGCAGCACGTTCATCTCGCTGTCGACCGCGAGCAGGTAGTTGCACGCGTGCAGCGGTTCGAAGCCGCCTTCCATCTGCGCGGCCCAGTACGACCCGGTGACGCGTTTGCCGACGAGGCGGCCTTGTAAGTCGGGGAACGCGACGAGCACCGTGTCGATGCGATCCTCGCGAATCGCCTCTTCCAGCTTCGACGCGTGCAGCATCCCGCGAGCAGTCGCCATGCGCATAAAGGTAGCTACTCGGGAGTGACGTACGCCGCGGTGATGCCACCGTCGACGACGAGCGCGGCCCCGGTCATGAACGACGCGTCGTCAGACGCCAGGAACAGCGCGGCTTTGGCCAGTTCCTCGGCCCGGCCGAGCCGGCCCATCGGGATGTGCACCATGCGCCGGGCCCGGCGTGCCGGATCGGAAAGCAGTTCTTGCAGCAACGGCGTTTCGATGGGGCCGGGACACAACGCGTTCGCGCGTATCCCTTGCCGTGCATATTCGACTGCGATCTCGCGCGTCATCGACAGCACGCCGCCCTTGCTCGACGTGTACGCGATCTGCGCGGTCGCGGCGCCCACGATCGCGACGAACGACGCAACGTTGACGATCGAACCGCCGCCCGAATCGAGGAGCGCCGGGATGGCGGCGCGGCACCCGAGCCACACGCCCTTCAGGTTGATTTCCATCACGCGGTCCCACGTCGTCTCCGGTGTTTCGAGCACACCGCCGTCGTCGGCCGGGAACACCCCCGCGTTGTTGTACAGGACGTGCAGCGCGCCGTAGGTATCGGTCGCGGCGCGCACCATCGCGACACAGTCGTCCCACTGCGACACGTCGGCGCGTACATACGTCGCGTCACCGCCGGCGCGCCGAACCGCGTCCACCGTTCCTTCGCCCGCGTCGTCGACTACGTCGGTGACGACAACACGCGCGCCTTCGCTCGCGAACAACTCGGCCGCGGCGCGGCCCATCCCACTGCCCGCGCCCGTAATCAGCGCGACCTTCCCTTGCAAACGATCGCTCACTGATTCCCGCTCTCGGCCCTGCGGGCCGGGCCGCTCGGGCCCCGCTCGCTCCTCTGCTGCGCGGTGTGACACTCCAGCGCGCGGCGCGCCGTGTGATGCTCGCTCATTGATTCCCGCTCACCGGCGCGTACGTACGCGCGCCTTCGACGGTGGTCAGTTGGAGCGCTTCGGTGAAGCATGCCTTCAAGTTCGGGTCGTTTTCGCGCACGTAGTTGTCCATCTCGTCGTCGACCGGGTCGATTCCCTTTGTCGCGGGGAGCACGAACTCGACTCTGTTGTTCGTGCCTTTGGTTCCTTCGAGCGCAGTCGCGAACCGGTCACGCGCGTCGATGACGCGCGACCAGTCTTCGGTCCAGGCGCGAAACGCGGCGGCTGGTGTCGTCGACGAAGGGTTCACGGTTGCGAGGCGCGTCACCATCGACCGGAACACGGTGTTCTCGGCGCGAATACGCGCAACCACGTCGGCGCCTTCGACCGGTGACGGATGCGGCAGTTGTTTGAGCGCGGCCTGCGCGTCGTTGCAGATGTTCGACGCGGTTGCCGCGTCGGCTTTCGAGAGCCGTTCCGGCGAGTGATGGCCGACGAGCGTCCAGCCCAAGATGATTCCGATGCACACGAGCAGCACGAACAAGAAGAGGATGATGAACTCCCACGGCGCGTGGTTCCGTTTCGGCGGCGAGCCGTTCGTGTGCGCCGAGCCGTTCGCGTGCACCGCGCCGTTGGGATGGGGCGGCTCGAGTTCGTCCACCCGAGCATGTTCACAGATCAGCTCAGGTCGAGCAGCATCGTCAACGCGTCGCCCGGCTCGCCGACGACTTCGAAACCAAGCCGGGCGTACAACGCCTTCGCGGGATTGGCGTGATGCACCGACAGCGAGAGCCCGCGTTCGCCGTCGCGGGCGGCGCGGGCCGTCAACGCGCCGAGCAACAGGCTGCCGACGCGCTGCCCCCGGAACTCGGGATACACGGCAATCGCGAGCTCCGGGATGTCGTCGGCGACGAAACCGTAGCCCGGTGCGCTCGCCGGAAAACGGCGGTACCACGCGGCGCCGACGGGCTCGTCCCGGCGGTCGAGCGCACTCACCGCGACGTCGCCGGGCCGGCCCCAGCCGGCGACGTAGCGCGCGTTCTGGTCGTTCGCGAGCAAGCCTTCGAGCGGCGGCCGTTCCTCGGCACCGTCGTCCTGCCAATACACAGCTTCGTACAACATCTCGGTGAGGAACGTCGGGTCGGCGCGCGCGCTCAGCCGAAACATGGGTTCACAGCCTAGGTTGCTCGCATGCATCGCCGGGCCGTCTTCGTCGTGTTCGTGGCGTTGACGGCCATCACGAGCGCGTGCAGCGGGAGTTCGAGCGTTTCGCTACGGAAGGAAGCAACCGGCGCGCTCCAATGGACGCCGTGCGGCCGCGTGCAGTGCGCGTCACTTTCCGTACCGCTCGACTGGAACCACCCCGCCGGCACGCACATCACGCTCGCGCTCGCGCGTCTTCCCGCCCGGCACGCGCACGCCGGTGTGCTGCTCACCAACCCGGGCGGGCCCGGCGGTTCGGGCCTCGAGTTCATGAACGACGCCAGCCAAGTGTTCGACGGCAAAGTGCTCGACAACTTCGACATCATTTCCTGGGATCCACGCGGCGTCGGCAAGAGCGCGCCGATCGAATGCGCCGACAATCTCGACACCTTCTACGCCGAGAACCGCGATCCGACGACGCCGGCCGACATCGACGCGCTCGTTGCGGCCGACCGGGCGTTTGTACAGACATGCCAACAGCGAAGCGGCAGCGAGTTGCCGTTCGTGTCGAGCGTGTCGACGACGC
The DNA here is from genome assembly GCA_963841195.1 of uncultured Actinomycetes bacterium. Classification (GTDB taxonomy): domain Bacteria; phylum Actinomycetota; class Acidimicrobiia; order IMCC26256; family PALSA-610; genus CAWJBX01. The sequence goes on from CAWJBX010000021.1 coordinate 166,166, forward strand.
GCGACATGGACGCGATTCGCGCCGCGATCGGCGTCGACCGCGTCAGCTATTACGGCTTCTCGTACGGCACGTATCTCGGGGAGCTGTACGCACAGATGTTCCCGACGCACGTGCAGACGATGGTGCTCGACGGCGTCGTCGACCCGGCAACACCGTTCGCGGCCGACACGGTGCAACAAGCGGCGGGCTTCGACGACGAGCTGAATCAGTTCTTCGCCTGGTGCCGGAACGACTCGTCGTGCGGCTTCGCGCACGGCGGTGATCCCGCGGCTGCGTACGACTCGCTCCAACACGACATCACCGAGGAGTCGATCCCGGGGAACGTGCAAGGCGAATCGCGAACACTCGGTGCCGGTGAGTTCGACATCGGCGTCGCGAGCGCGCTGTACAGCGGCCAGGCCGGCTTTGCCGATCTCTCGAAGGCGCTCGCGCAAGCAGCTCAGGGCAGGGGCGACGACCTGCTGGCGTTCGCCGACGAGTACACCGAACGATCGCCGGGTGGGAAGTACTCGAACGAAACCGCGGCGAACTACGCGATCGGTTGCATCGACGCGCCCGGTCCCCGCACCGTCGGCGAGCTCGCGGCGGTTGCGCAACAAGCCGCAAAAGCTGCACCCCGCTTCGGCGCGACGACGACGTGGCTCGACTTGCCGTGCGTCGACTGGCCGGTTGCGCCCGAGGGCCAGACGGGGCCGATCGCGGCACCGGATGCGCCGCCGATCCTCGTCGTCGGGACCACGCACGACCCGGCGACGCCGTACGCGGCGGCCGTCTCCGTCGCACACGAGCTGCATTCCGGTTCGTTGCTCACGTTCGACGGGACCGGTCACACCGCATACAACCGCGGGAGTCAATGCATCGACGACGCCGTCGACGACTACCTGACCACGGGCACACCGCCCTCGGCGGGCACGCGTTGCCGCTAAGCCGCTACGACGCCAACTGCGGCGCCGGGCGCGTCACATTTCGCACCTCCCGAGGGTCGAGCTCATATGGACGACGACCAGTGGCTCACCCAGCAGTTCGAAGCGCACCGGCCGCGCCTACGCGGCGTCGAAATCAACATCCTTGCCGACCCCGAACGCGTGCGGCGCGTCGCCGCGTCGGTGTTGAACGCTTAGGCGCGATCGAGCGACAACATCTTGATCGCGTTGCCGCGCACGATCTTGTAGACGACATCGTCGGGAAGGTCACCCATCATGTCTTCGGCAATCTTCTTCGTGTCGGGCCACGTGGAGTCGGTGTGCGGGTAGTCGGTCTCGAACGTGATGTTGTCGACACCGACACGCGCCAACGACTCCAAGCCGTGGCGATCCTTGAAGAAGCAGCCGTACACATGGTCGTAGTAGTACGTCGACGGCGGTTCGGGGACGAGATCTTTCACGCCGCCCCACGCCCGATGGTCGCGCCACACGTCGTCGGCGCGTTCGAGCACATACGGCAGCCAACCGATCTGGCCTTCCGAGTACGCGAGCTTCAAACGGTCGAAGCGCACGAGCAATCCCGAGAACAAGAAGTCCGACAATGATGCCATCGCGTTGTTGAAGCTGAGCGTCGCCGCGACGGCGACCGGCGCATCGTCCGACGTCGCCGGCATCGACGACGACGAGCCGATGTGCATGCACACGACGGTGTCGGTCTCTTCACACGCCGCGAACAACGGATCCCAGTCGCCGGAGTGAATTGACGGCAGCCCGAGCTTGGGCGGGATTTCGCTGAAGCACATCGCGTGCACGCCGCGCGCCGCGTTCCGCCGAACTTCGTCGGCCGCGAGCTGGGCGTCCCAGAGCGGCACGATGATCAACGGGATGAGGCGGCCGTCGCTGTCGCCGCACCACTCTTCGACCATCCAGTCGTTGTACGCGAGCACGCACGCGTGCGCGAGTTCACGGTCCTTGGCTTCGAGAAACGTCTGCCCGCAAAAGCGCGGGAACGTCGGGAATGAAAGCGACGCGTCGACCCAGTTCATCTCCATGTCTTCGACGCGCGCTTTCGGGTCGTAACAACCCGGCCGCATCTCGTCGTAGGTGATCGGCGACATCGTCATGTCGTCGCGGTCGAAACCAACCGCGGCGACGTGGCGCTTGTTGATGTAGACGAGATCCTCGTACACCCAGCAGTCGGCTTTCGGGCCGGCCTCGTCGAACGTCTGCTCGTAGGTGCCGCCACCGATGTGGCGCATCGTGCCGATGCCGCGCCGCTCGACGTGCGGGCCACGCTCCTTGAACTTGGCCGGGAGCCACGTTTGCCAGAGGTGGGCCGGTTCGACGACGTGGTCGTCGACAGAGATGATCTTGGGCAGTTCTTTGTCCATCGACGGCGATCCTAATAAGGGGGTTGAGTCGGTCTTGCGGGCGGTCGACATCCAGGCATGGATCCGATCGTGCCGCGCGAGGAGACGAGACATTGGGCCGCGGCGAGCGGGGCGGGATGCGCGGTGCTCGCGGTCGTCCTGCGCGACCCGATGTTTCTCTTTACCGGTGCCATGTGTTTCGCCCTCTTGTTGCAGACTGCGCAGCGGCTCGAACTCGAAGGACGGTTTGTGCAGCGCGTCGGCCTGCGGCCGGTGATGATCGATCTCTCGACCGCCGTCGTGGTCAACGAGGGAACGTCGTGGTGGCGGGAGCTGTTCTTCTGCGGACGAGTGCTCCAGCTCCGTGACGACGAGGGCAATCGCCTGTATCTCGAGTCGTGGCTCTGGGACGGGGCGGTCCGGGAGTGGTTCGTCGAGGGGTGTACGGCGGGAGTGTCCCGGTAGCTTTGACGGCTCATGGAGCTGCGCTATTCCGAGGCCGACGAATCGTTTCGCGCCGAACTGCGGGCGTGGCTTGCCGACTCGCTCCCGGCGTTGTCGCCCCAACCGGCGCGTGAAGCCTGGGACGAGCGCCGCAAGTGGGACACCGACTGGCAACGGCGGTTGTTCGATGCCGGCTACGCGGGCCTGCACTGGCCGACGCGAATTCGGCGGCCGGGGCGCGTCACCCACTGAGCAGCTGATCTTCTACGAAGAAACGGCACGGGCGCGCGCACCGTACGTCGGCGTGAACTTCGTCGGCACGTTGCACGCGGGCCCGACGCTCATCGAAGAGGGCACCGACGAGCAGAAGGCCGCGCACCTGCCGAAGATCCTGCGCGGCGACGAAGTGTGGTGCCAGGGCTTCTCGGAGCCGAACGCCGGTTCTGATCTCGCGTCGTTGCAGACGCGGGCCGTGCGCGACGGTGACGACTACGTCGTGACCGGGCAGAAGATCTGGTGCTCGTTCGGTCACATCGCCGACGTCGGCGAGTTCCTCGTGCGCACCGATCCCGACGCGCCGAAGCACAAAGGCATCTCGTGGCTCATCTTGCCGATGGACCGGCCGGGGATCGAAGTACGCCCGATCAAGACGGTGCTCGGCAGCTCCGAGTTCTGCGAAGTCTTTCTCGACGAGGTGCGCGTGCCGGTGACGAACCGGGTCGGTGCTGAGAACGACGGTTGGCGCGTCACGAACGTCACGTTGAAATACGAGCGGGGAACCGCGTTCGTGAGCGAGCTCGTCGACACGCTGCGACTGTGCGAAGACCTCGCGCCGTTCGTCCACGACGACGCCGACGGGCGCGAGTTCGGTCGCTGCGCGGCGGAGTTCGACGCGCTGTGGGCGCTGACGAAGCGCAACGTGTCGCAGGCGGCGCGCGGCACGACCGGCCCGGGCGCAACCGTCATCAAGCTCGCGTACACCGAGGCGCGCCAGCGCTTCGGTGAACTGTGTTTGCGGCTGCTCGGTCGCGGCGGACTGCACCTCGACGACAACGAGCTCATCGAGGAACGCATGCGCGTGCTCGCGCTGACGATCGCGGCGGGCGCGTCGCAGATCCAGCGCAACATCATCGGCGAACGTTTGTTGGGTCTTCCGAGGGAGCCCCGATGAGTGTTTGGACCAAACCGGCCCCTCGAGGGGCGCGAAACGTCCAAACAGGGGAGCGCTGATGGACCTCGAACTCTCCGACGACCAGGTTGCGTTGCGCGACGGCATCGCGGCGATGCTCGCGGCGCGCGTGCCGATCGAGCGCGTACGCGCCGGCTTCGACCGCGCCCTGTTCGACGAGCTCGCCGAAGCAGGCGTCTTCTCACTTCGGAACGACGGTTTCGCGTGGGCCGACTGTGTCGTCGTGTTCGAACAACTCGGGCGCGCCTGCGTTCCCGGCCCCCTCGTGAGCTCACTGCTCGTCGGCGACGGCCGCATTGCCGGCGTGCTCGACGGCGGCTGGGTCGAGCATCTCGACGCGCTCGACGTCGTCGTCATCCCCGGTCGCGGTACGTGCGCACCCGCCGACGTCGACGCCGAACCGTCGACCTGGCCGCTCGATCCGTGCACGCCGATCGCGCGCGTCGAGCGCGAGCCCGCGGCGACACCGATCACAATGGAATGGCAGGACTGGCACGCGGCCGGTGCGGTGCTGACCGCTGCCTTCCAAATCGGCATGGCGGATCGGCTCACCGAGATGGCGGTCGCGTACGCGCACGATCGGATGCAGTTCGACCGTCCGATCGGTTCGTTCCAAGCAATCAAACATCTGTGTGCCGACATGCTCGTGCGTACCGAAGTGGCGCGTGCGGCGGTCTACGCCGCGGGCGCGCACCTCGACGACCCGCAACTCGAAGGTTGGTTCCGTGCGATCGCGGGCGCCAAAGCGCTTGCCGGCGAAGCGGCGATCACGAACGGCAAGTCGGCGACGCAGGTGCACGGCGGCATGGGCTTCACGTGGGAAGTCGACGTGCATCTCTATCTGAAGCGCGCGTGGGTGCTCGACACGCACTTCGGTTCGAGTGACGCCCACGCGCTCGCCGTAAGTACGTCGATGCGCTAAAGCCGCGATCCGGCGGCACCAGACGTCGATCCTCGTCGGCATCGTCAACGTCAGAGTGCCGAACCAGTCGCCGTTTCCCGTCATCCCGAACCAGCTCCAGCTTGATCCCGGCAAATCAGAGACGTGGACGTCCGACGACGAAGAAGAGGCCGACTCGGCACCGACGAGCGCCACCGCGAATATGACCGACTGGAGCTGGTCGGACATCGACACGATCGATTGCCCAACGGGCTCGCAGGTCGGAAGTGGTCCGACGCGCGCCTGACGCTACTGTCAGGTCCATGGCGCGCGCGCAGACGACGGTTCTCGAAGCACTCGCGGGACGGCTCGCATCCGATCCCGACAGCCTGTATCTCGACTTCGAGGGCAACACGTATACGGCCCGCGAAATGGACGAGGAGTCGACCCGGCTCGCCCACACGCTCGCCAAGGTCGGCGTCGGGCGCGGCGACCGTGTTGCCACGCTGCTCGAAAACCGCGCCGAGCAGGTCGTCAGCTTCTTCGCAGTGTTGAAGCTGGGCGCGATCCAGGTGCCGATCAACACGGCCTACAAGGGCGAGTTCTTGCGCCACCAGCTCAGCGACTCGGGCGCCAAAGTGTTCGTCGTGCAGGGCGACTTCGTGTCGCGCGCGGTCGAAGTCGTCGACGCCACGCAAACGCCCGACCTCGTGCATTGCATCGTCGTCGACGCGCCTGACGCGGTGCTCGACGCGGTTCCCGTCACGTCGTGGGTCGACGCGATCGACAACGGGAGCACCGAACCGATCGATTCGTCCGCGGTGCGCCCGAACGATCTCGCGTGCTTCATCTATACGGCCGGCACCACCGGGCCCTCGAAGGGCTGCATGCTGCCGCACAACTACATCGTCGCGTTGGCCGATCAGATCGCGCGCGCGTGGCAGCGACAGCCCGACGACATCGTGCTCACACCGCTCCCGTTGTTCCACTTCAACGCGATCTCGGTATGCGTCGTCGGTTCGCTTGTTGTCGGCGGAAGCGCCGCCATCGAGCGGCGTTTCTCGGTCAGCAATTTCTGGCCCGAGGTGAAGCGCACGGGCGCAACGATGGTGAGCATGCTCGGGTCGCTCGCGATCCTCATTGCCAACGCCGAAGATCATCCCGATCAACAAGGTCATCGTCTGCGCGTCTGCGCGGCCGCACCGATGCCGCCCGACACCGATCGCGCGTGGCAGGAACGATTCGGTTGCGCGACGTTCAGCGGCGGTTACGGAATGACCGAAGCGTCGCTCGTCTGCATGCTCGACGCCGGCGAACCCAACAAGCCCGGCGCGATGGGCAAACCCAACCTGCACGAGTTCGACGTGCGCCTCGTCGATGACGACGACAACGAAGTGCCGGTCGGCGAGACGGGTGAGCTCGTTTGCCGCCCAAACGGGCCGAGCTTGATGTTCGCCGGTTATTGGAACCGCCCCGATGCGACCATCGAAGCGACGCGCAACTTGTGGTTCCATACCGGCGACCTCGCCCGGCTCGACGAAGACGGCTACGCGTACTTCGTCGACCGCAAGAAAGACGCGTTGCGCCGCCGCGGCGAAAACATTTCGAGCTTCGAGATGGAGAAAGTGCTCTACGGCCACGAAGCGGTGAAGGACGCAGCCGTGCACGCGGTCCCGAGCCCGATCGGTGAGGACGACGTGAAGGTCACGATCGTGCTGCAGCCGGACGCCGACGTCAGCGAAGAAGACCTGTGCCGCTGGGTTGCCGAACGGGTGCCGTTCTTCGCGATCCCGCGCTACGTCGAGTTCCGCGACGACCTGCCCCGCAACCCGGTCGGCCGGGTGCTCAAGTACGAACTGCGGGCCGACGGCGTGACGCCGGCGACCTGGGACCGGGAAGCGGCCGGAGTGACCTTCGAGCGCCGCTAGTACGAGGCGACAGATCGTCTGTTCTCAACGTACTTGGCAAAAGGTACAATTCAGCACCGTGAAGGTGCGGGTGTGTGTCCACTGCGGCTCGGCGGGCCGCGATGACCGGTTTTCTTGCGACGAATGCGGCGGCACGATCATCGAGGCCGAGCCGCCGCCGCCGGCGGTCGCCGCCGGTCCGCCGCGCTCGGGATCAGGGAACTGGGCTCCGCCGGGATACGTGGGGCCGCCTCCGGGCGCGGCGCCGGTCGCGCTCGAGCATCCGCTCCGCCGCCACATGCGCCTCCGCACGAACCGGGCGATTGCCGGTGCCGTGGTGATGTTCCTCGTCCTGATCGTCGGCGTCGTCGGGCTCGTCGTCGTGACGACGGGCGTGGCCAGCAAGAAGCCGACGCCCGTGAGCAAGGACATGCGCGGCTACGCCGCTGGTGCGGGCCGTCAGCAGTACACGACGAAGACCTTTTCGGTGATGTTGCCGTACGGCTACCACAAGAATTCGGTCGCGGTGCGGGTTTCGCAGGGCACAACGCTGCAGTTCGCGGTTGCGAGCGCCTCCGACAGCGTCACCGCGCTCGCGATCGCGGCCGCGCCGATCGACGCCAAGGCCGCCAAGCACATCGGTGACGACGCCCAGCTGATCGCGACCCAGCTCGCCGCCCAGATGAACGTCGGCGGCGCCGACTACTCGATTCACGCCCACACGATCGACGGGAACACGGCGTGGGACGTCACGGGCACGGCCGCGGCCGGACCGAGTGTCGCGGCACGGGTCATCGCATACCCCAAGGAGGTCGTCGTCCTCGCGGCCGCGGGTGCGACGGGGCTGTCCGGCGACCTCAAGGCCCTCGAGTCGACGTACCAGCGGGCGACGGCCTGACGACGCTTCCTGGGGCCTCGACCTTCAACAGCCCGCCGACCCGTCCGATCAGGTCGAATGGAGGCTGAGGGTACGAGCGTGCGGGTCAAGCGCGGAATGCGGCCGCGGGCGCGCATTGTGATGCTCGCCATCGTGCTCGCGCTCGGCATCGGTATCGCCGGTCATGCGATGCGTCCCAACAGCAACACGCTGCCCGCGGGCACCAGCGCGTTCGCGAAGGGACATGGCGTCGAGTACAGATCACCCGACGGTTCGTACACCGCGCGCTTCCCGAAAGCCCCGACCGTCACGCACGATGCGGAACAACTCGAGCAGTACACGGTGACAATCGCGGTGGCAGCCGTCACGACCGACGACTATGAGATCGCAACGACGAGCATCGCATTGCCCGACGCGCCCGAGGGATCGTTGGCGACGCAGCTGCTCAACGACGCGTTGCATGCCGGCATCGCGCAGGTCGGCGGGACGGGCGCGCAGACAACGTCGCGCACGCGCGGGTCGCTCCCCGCGCTGCAGGCCACGTTCAAAGCCGGCGACGGCTACCCGGCCCAAGGCCTTGTGATGCTCGACGGCAACCGGCTCTTCGAACTGTTCGTGCACGCGCGGCTTGGCAGCAACAAGCTGTTTGACGCGCTCGACAAGTCGTTCGTGCCGACGGCGGGTGCGTAACCCGTCGCGCTAACGGCGCCGCGCTTTCCAGATCCACTCCGCCGGCCAACGACGCGCCCACTTGGGCGGCGCGTAGTCGGTGTACGTGGTACGCGCATCGGGCGCCGCACACAACTCGATGCAGTCGAGCACGTCGAAACCGGAATTGTCGAGTACGCGAATCCATTCGCCGGGCGGTAACGCCCAGTCGATCGTGCCCTCGCCGAGCGCCATGCGGCCGAGGCCCGCGTAATCGAACTGCAACGTCTTCGTTTGTTGCTGCTTGTCGTCGTCCCACGTCAGGTACAGCAACGGGTGGGTCGCGCAGAACGCAAGCAAGCCGCCGGGGCGCATAACGCGTGCAACCTCCGGCACGATGACCTCCGGTGCGCAAAACGAGAGGGCGCCGTGGTCGCAGAACACGACGTCGAACGCGTTCGACGCAAACGGCAACTGCTCACCGTTCGCCTGCGACAAGTACGAGTTTGGCGTCGGCGTCGCGAGCGTGAAGGAGTTGCGCGCCGGAGACGTCGAGCGCGGTGACGTCGACCCCGCGTTGGGCGAGCGCAATCGACCACTGGGCCGCGCCGCAACCGAGTTCGAGCACGCGGCCCTCGGTGAGATCGCCCAGCACATTGAGTTCGGCTTCCGGCACGCGGTACGCACCCCACGCCAGCGGTTCTCGGGTCAGCGCGTCGCCGTGCGCGCGCTGGTACGCGTCAGCGTCGGCGTCCCAAAACGATCGGTTGTGGCGAACGTGATCGGTCACGCCACTACGCGGTTGCGCTGAACCCCGCCAGCGTCATCGGCTCGTTGTGCTCTACGCGGCGGCCCTTGGACACGATCGAAACATCGTGGCCTTCGGCCTCGGCACGCAGCGCGCCGACGGTGCACTTCTCGCGCGGCCGCACCGAGTACGGATCGAAGCGGAAGAACCGCATCGCGTTCTCGTGCGTGATCTGGTTGATCTCGTGATCGGTGAGATCACTCTGCTCGAAGCCGTGCATCATGCGCTCGGGGGCGTTCGGCCAGATCGCGTCGCTGTGCGGGTAGTCGGTCTCCATGCAAATGCGATCGGTGCCGATCTCGCGGGCATTGCGCGCGCCGAAGTCGTCCTCGATGTAACAGAGGATGACGTGCTCCATGAACACTTGGCTCGGCAACTTGTCGCCGAAGTCCGAGAACGTCCACGACTTGTGCGTCGTGTAGGAGTGGTCGAGCCGCTCGAGGAAGTACGGGATCCAACCGATGCCGCCTTCGGAGAGCGCGATCGTCGTGTCGGGGAAACGCTTGAAGATCGGCGAGAAGATGATGTCGGCCGCGGCTTGCACGATGGCCATCGGTTGCAACGTGATCATCACGTCGACGGGCGCGTCCATCGCGGTGATGACGAGCTTCGACGACGAACCGATGTGCATGTTGACGACCGTGCCGACGTCGCTGCACGCCTTCCAGAACGGATCCCAGTGGTCGGTGTGCAAGCTCGGCAGGCCGAGCGGAACCGGATTCTCCGGGAACGTGATCGCGTGACAACCCTTCTTGTCGACGCGGCGCACTTCGGCGGCCAATGCCTCCGGGTCCCAGATGGGCGGGATCGCGAGCGGAATGAAACGATCGGGCGCGGCGCCGCACCACTCTTCGATGTGCCAGTCGTTGTAGGCCTGGCAGAACGCCAGGGCGGCGTCCTTGTCGTCGAGCGCCGCGAACAAGCGGCCCGCGAATCCGGGGAGCGACGGGAAGTTCAACGAACCGAGCACGCCATTCGCCGACATGTCGAGCACGCGCTGCTTCACGTCGTACGTGCCGGGCCGGAGCTCTTCGAAGCTCGTGGGGTCCATCCCGTATTCCTCGGGCGGACGGCCGGCCACCGCGTTCAACCCGACGTTCGGGATGTCGAAGTCGAGGAAGTGCCATTTGTCGGTGCCGTCGGGCTTGCGCTCGATACGGGGCGCAATGTCGCGGTACTTCGCCGGGAGGTGCTTTTCGAACACGTCGGGCGGCTCGACGATGTGGTCGTCGACGGAAATCAGAATCATGTCCTCGAGACGCATACGCGGGAGTGTACGCGCCTCAGCCCCGTAGGACGACGCCCGGGCGCGCACCCGTATCGACGCCGTCGCGCAACAGGACTTCACCGTTGACGATGACCGCCTGGTAACCCGTGGCGTCGACGACGTAACGCCCGCTTGCAGCCGGGAAATCACGAACGTAACGAGGTGATTCGCCGGCGCCGAGCGCAGCTTGGTCGATCAGCAAGACGTCGGCCGCCGCGCCCGGGGTCAGCGTCCCGCGATCGGTGAGGCCGTAGGCCCGCGCCGGGATCGACGTGAGCCGCGCGATCGCTTGTTCGATCGTGAGCACGTCGGGAACCCATTCGGCGACGAGGCGCGTGCTGTAGTCGGCGCCGCAGAACGACAGCAGGTGCGCGCCACCATCGGAACTGCCGGGCATCGTGTACGGCGAACGAATGCACGCTTCGGTGACGGCGCGCGAGCGCGGGTTCGGCGGCGCCGCGAGGACGAACTGCATGCGCAAACCTTCGGCGATCGAAAGGTCGAGGAAGACGTCGAGCGGATCCTTGCCTTGCTCTTGCGCGATGTCGAAGACGTTGCGGCCGACGAGGTCCGTGTGTTCGGCGCGCTCGACCGTTTCGACGCTGACGACCTGCCAAACGAACACGAACGCGCGACCCGTGGGGTCGGCGATCTCCTTGCGCATCTGGTCGCGGACGCCGGGATCGCGAAGCCGTTCGGACCGTTGTGGTTCCGGGAGTGTCAGCGTGTCGCGGAACGAGGGCATTTCGTCGAAGAGAAACGTCGAGCCGAGCGCGAAGTGCGCACCCGCGTGGTTGGACGCGAACGTCGGGTGCACCGCGAGTCCGTCTTCGTTGGCAGCTTGCGCGAATTCGAGCGAGTTCTCCCAGCCCTTCGGCGCGTGGGGGAGGAACTGCAACGAGTTCAAGTGCACGGGCCGACCGGAGACGCGCGCCATCGCGCGGACAAGTTCGCGATCGGCATCGTCGTAACCGTTGAGGAACGTGCGGGGAATGAACTCGATACAACCCTTCTTGACGTCGGCCAACACCGAGGCGAGTGCGATCAGTTCTTCGGGCGCCGCGTAGTTGCTCGGCACGCCCCGGCCGTCGTGCGCGACGTGGATGTCGAGCTGGCTCGACGTGAAGCCGATCGCGCCGTCGTCGAATGCTTGGCGAACGAGTGCGCGCATGCGCGCGATCTCGTCGTCGGTCGCGGCGCGTTCCGACGCGTCGTCGCCCATCACCATGCGGCGAACGGCACAGTGGCCCACGTTGGCGCCCATGTTGACGCCGAGGTTGCCGTCGAAGCCGGCGAGGAACTCGCCGAGCGTCCCGCCCCGGAAGGTCACACCCGCCGCGAGCGCGTCGGCCGACATGCCTTCGACGCGCGACAACATCAGCATCAACCATTCGACGTCGTCGGGTGTGCTCGGCGCGAGCGTGAAGCCGCAATTGCCGACCATCAACGACGTCACGCCGTGCCACGATGCCGGTGATGCGGTGGGATCCCAGTGCAGTTGCGCGTCGTAGTGCGTGTGGATGTCGACGAAGCCGGGCGTGACGAGCAGCCCGTCGGCGTCGATGGTTTCGTCGTAGGCCAACTGATCAAAGCCGTCGCCGACTGCGACGACGCGGCCGCCGGCGATGGCAACGTCGGCTTGCCGGGCGGGTGCGCCCGTGCCGTCGACGACTGTTCCGCCCCGAAGCAACATGCTCACAGCGCGTACATCTCCTTCGCGTTGAGACCGAACAAGCGCGCGGCGAGCATCGGGCTCCATGGTTTCGGTGTACTCGCGCAGTTCGTCGACGACACCTGGATACTTCGCATCGCTGTGCGGGAAATCGGACGCCCACACAAGCCGGTCTTCACCGACCAGCGGCCACAACACCGGCGCCGTTCGTTCGCCGGGATCGAAGCTGATCCAGCATTGGCGTTGGAAGTATTCCTGGGGCGTGAGCGAAAGCGGCGGCGTGGCCCAGCCGTAACTCTCGAGGAACTCGCCGAGCCGGTCCATCCAGTGCGCGATCCAACCGCCACCGCACTCGAGCACGATCACACGGAGTTCCGGGAACTGTTCGAGCACACCGCCGTAGACGAGATTCGACAGCGTCATTTCTTGGTCGAACAACAGAATCAGCGCGTGATGGGTGCCCGGTGCCATCAGCGGTGACAGCGCGCGGGACGCGCCCGGCATGTCGGCGAGACCGGCAGGATGGAACGCGATCGGGAGCCGCGTCTCGCTCAACGCTTCCCACACCGGCGCGTACGAACGGTGATGCAACGGACGATTGTTGTACGCGTTGGGGCGCGCGAAACCGGCCTTCAATCCCATTCCCGCAATGCGACGCGCTTCGTCGGCGGCGCGCGCGGGATCTTGCATCGGGAGCGCGCCCACGCCGATGAGTCGGTCCGGTGCTTGCGCGCACCACGCTGCGAGCCAGTCGTTGTAGACCTTGCACGACTCGACCGCGAGGTCGGCGTCCTGGATCGCGCCGAGCTTCAGTCCGAGGCCCGGATACATCACCGACACGTCGATGCCTTCGGCGTCGAGCACTTTGACGCGCTCGTGCGGATCGAAGCCGGCGGGATTCAAGTCTTCGTAGTGACGCCCCTTGCCGAACTCGTCGAACGATTCACCCGCGTTGCCGAGTCCGACGAGACCGCGGTCGGTCGCCATCGCGTCCTCGACCCAACACTCGTCGTAACCCGTCGCTTCGTTCCATCGCAGCCGGATGCCGCGGTCGCGCAGCTTCGCGGGGAGGTTCGCTTCCCACAGGTCGGGCGGTTCGCAGAGGTGACCGTCGGCGTCGATGACGAGCTCGGGCTCGGGTTCCGTCATGGTCCGAGCGTTCTGCAGCCGCGCGGCCCCGTCAAGCGCGGTCGTACACGGCGCGGAGGCGCCGCCCGACCGCCGGGTTCGCGAGGACGTCGGTGCTGTCGACGAACTGGTCGATGCTGCCCACCGGGGGGAGGGCGCGCAGTTGCTCGCCGGTAACGGTGGTGCTTATCGCGGCCGCGAACCGTTGGGCGCCAATGACCCGAAACGGCCGGTTGTAGAACCCGCGGGCGGTTGCTTCGATCGGCGCGGTGATGCCGGCTTCGTTGTGCCGGTCGGCGATCAGCTCGTAGGCCGCGACGAGCGCGTGTTCTCGGGTGGCGAAGTCGGGTGCGGCGAGCGCGGCATCGAGATGGCGTTGCAGTCGATTTGCGTTTGGGAGCTGCGCGAACGCGTATCCGAACCACTTCGTGTACGGCCAGTAGGTGCGTTCGTAGAGAAACCACATCTGCATGAGGTTGCGCGCCATACGCGCCGCGAGGATGCGCGATCCGGTGTCGTCGTCGACTTCAGCAGTGCGGCCGACGAACGGTTCTTCTTGCCCGACGCGTTGCCACTGGCACGCGAGCATCCAGCGCCAAACATCGTCGGGAAAATACGCGAGCGCGTTGCGTGCTTCTGTGAGGTCGCCCAGGCCGTCGTGATAGACCGCGCCGCGCCCCACTTCGAGCAGCAGTTGTTGCGGTGTGACGAGCCAGTTGGTGATCGAGACAGCCGCACCGTTGGCGCTCGGGTCGAAGCCGAGGTGTGTGCAAAACCAGTCGGCTGGTGTCGTCACGTCGACGTGGTGACGCACCGGCTTGTCGTCCCAGCCGTAGACGACGGGCCAGCCCTCGTACGTTTCGGGAAGCGACGCGTCGATCGCGGCGCGCGCGGGTTCGGCGTCGCGCTCGGCGACGAACACCGTAAGCCGGGGACCCCACCCGTGATCGGTCGAGCGTTCGGTGTCGTAGCCGAGGACGTCGGAGCCGGTGCCGATCAATGCCGCCGAGTGCGGCCACGGCGCGAGGATCGGCGCAACCACGTCGGCGTAGAAACCACGGTTGTATTCGATCCCGGAAGTGAACGGCACGGGACGACAGTGTTGCGCGACTGGCCCGTGCGCGTCCGGCAATTCTAGGTTCCGCCTCATGCAACGGAACGTTTGCGTCGTCGGTGCCGCGCTCTCCGACGGCCCGAAAACGCCAGACATGACGGCAACCATGCTCCAAGCGCAAGCGTTCTCACGGGCGCTGAGCGACGCCGGGCTCAAGAAGTCGGAGATCGACGGGCTCGCCAGCGCGGGGTACGGCGGCATGCACGAGGTCGCGCTCGCCGAGTATCTCGGAATCCAGCCGACGTGGATGGAGTCGACCAGCGTGGGCGGCTCGAGCTTCGAGTTCCACACGATGCACGCGTACCGCGCGATCCAGAACGGCGATGCCGACACGATCGCGATCATCTACGGCAACAACCAACTGTCGGCTTCGGGCCGAACGTTGGGAACCGGTGGAGGTGGTGGGCGTGGTGGTGCGATGCCCGGTCCGATGGCCTACGAATTTCCGACCGGTTTGACGCTGGTCGGCGCGTACGCGATGGCCGCGCAACGGCACATGCATCAATTCGGAACGACGGCCGAGCAACTGGCGTCGATCGCGGTGCAGACGCGCGAACACGCGGCACGCAATCCGAACGCGATGTACCGCGATCCGATCACGGTCGACGACGTAATGGCGTCGAGGCTCGTCGCCGATCCGTTGCACAAACTCGACTGCTGCGTGATCTCCGACGGCGGATGCTGCATCATCCTCACGACCGAAGAGCGGGCGCGGGATCTCGCGCATCGTCCGGTGTTCGTGCGCGGCGCCGCCGGTGGGAGCACGCACCACTCGATCAACGCGATGGCCGACATGACGCGCACGGCGGCTGCAGTAAGCGGACCGAAAGCGTTTGCCGAAGCCGGCATTACACCCGCGGATGTCGACATGTTCGCCATGTACGACTCGTTCACCTACACGGTGCTCGTCGTATTGGAGGACTTGGGGTTCGCGCCGAAGGGCGAGGGTGGCCGGTTCGTCACCGACAACGGCGGGAACTTGCGGCTCGGTGGCGCGCTGCCGACGAACACCGATGGCGGCGGACTGTCGGCGACCCACCCCGGCATGCGCGGACTGTTCTTGTTGTGCGAAGCGACGCGGCAGTTGCGCGGTGAAGCCGGTTCTTCTCAGGTGCCGGACGCGGAAGTGGCCGTCGCGCACGGCAGCGGCGGCTGGTTGTCGACGCAGGGGACAGTGGTGCTCGGAACGGAGGCTGTGTGATGGCCGGTTCGTGGGAAGGTGAGACGCCGAAGTACTTGGTGCCGCGGCCGACGATCGAGGACCGCGAGTACTGGGAGGGAGCGCGGCGCGGCGAACTGCGGATCCAGCACTGCACGACGTGCGGGAAGTACCAGCACTACGCGCGGATGCTGTGCAGCCATTGCGGCGAGACGACGTTGGAGTGGGTGACCGCGTCGGGGAACGGCACGGTGTACTCGTTCACGGTGATCCGGCAGAACGGGGTGCCGCCGTTCAACGAGCGCGTGCCGTTCGTGGTCGCGACGGTCGACCTCGACGAAGACGGCGCGCGAATGATCGCGTCGATGCCGTCGGTGGAACCGGAAGACGCGCGCGTCGGCATGCGAGTTCGCGCCGCGTTCCGCCCCGCTTCCGACGACGTCGCCTTCGTCGATTTCGAAACCGCCTAATACCTGGAGCGTCGTTCACTATCGCCCAGCGATAGTCAGCGACGCCCCACAGACGTTGTCTCACCTGTTCGCGATGATCCTCGGTCGTGGAGGCTTATGACGCGGCGCTGATTGCTCTCGCTGGTGAGCAGCACTATGTAGTTTCGAGACCGCAGCTGCTCGCGCTGGGAGACGGCAACCGGATCGCCCGCCGCATGCGGCAGGGATCCCTCGAGCGTGTGCATCAGGGCGTGTACAGGCTTGCTGGCTCACCGCAGACGTGGCGGCAGGACGTCATGGCAGCGTGCTTCGCCGGCGGCAAGCTGAGCGTCGCGTCGTTCCGAACCGCGGCAGCCCTGAACTACTTGCCCGGTGGTGAGGAGATCGTCGAGATCACGTCGCCTCGTCATCGCCGGGCGCGACACGACGGGATCGTTGCGCACGAGAGCCGCTTCCTCACCGACCTCGATGTGATGTACATCGACAACATTCCCGTCACGCGCGCCGCGCGGACGATCAACGACCTCGGTTACCTCGTCGAAACAGGCAAGCTCGCCATGGCGACGCTCGATCTCGCGATGCACGACGCTGTCCGTCGTTCGCTTGTCGATGTCGAACGCGTCTGGCGTGATTGGCAACGTCTCGGTGGCACGCACCGGAACGGGGGCGAAGCCGTCGAAGCAATGCTGTCGCGCTTCCTTCCGCCGCAGCGCGACACCGATTCCACGCCGGAGTTGCGCCTCCTGCAGTTCATCCGCGCAGCCGATCTCCCCGAGCCGATTCCGCAGTTTCGTGTATGGCTTTCACCGACGCGCTGGGTCGACCTCGATCTCGCGTGGCCCTGGATCAAGCTCTACATGGAGTTCGACTCGTACAAGTACCACGGCAACCGCGACAAGTACATGCGAGACGCAGCCCGACGACTTGAACTTCGTGCCCTCGGCTGGGAAGGCGTTTCGGTCACCGATGACGAGCTCGACGCGGGTGCGTCGCTCGCGCTGCGCGCAATCAGCCGAATGTTCTCCGAGGCGTCGCTAACTGTCGCGTAGCGATAGCCAGCGACGCTCCAGAAATTCGGTTAGTTGCCGTTGCCGGCGCCGGCGGAACCGGGGCTGACGATCGAGACGACGAGCTTCGCCAGCACGCTCTCTACCTGCTCAGGCGTCCGCGGCGCGCGCCGCAGTCGCTCGTATGTCGAATACGACGTCAGCGCGGCCAGCGCGTCCGTCGCTTCTTCGACTGACCAATGCGGTCGCAGCTGGTGTGCGTTCCCGAGCGCCTCCACCAATCGGTGCAGTTGCTTCTCGTCGACACCGTCGTTCGCCTGCTCGGTCCCGGTGAGCGCGTTCAATGTGCGAAGCCCGCGCATCCGTTCTTCCGCCTCGGCCCAATGCCGGCACACCTCGCCGAGCATGTCGCGCAAAGCCAGCAGCGGATCAGCCGCCGGGTTGCGTTGCTCTTCGAGCGTGATCGTGCTTGACATCGACGACGCGAGCTCGTCGAGGACGGCCCGTTTCGACCGGAAATGCTCGTAGACCGTCGCCCGGGCGACGCCGGCTTCCTTGGCGAGCACATCCATCGAAAATCCATTGGGACCGCGTTCGCGCGTCAGCCGCCCGGCCGCGTCGACGATGCGCGCGCGAGTCGCTCGGACCAACTCTCGACGCGTAGGGCTCATGTGCAGTTCCTCCAACCGCCTATCCGGCCGCGTGCAGCGCTGCGTACGGGTTCAAATGCCGTACCCGGCGGCTGGCACTTTTTCCCATCCGCAACGTGATGTTCTGGCCGCGTTCCGTGCACGCATTGGGACGAATGTCGCGATCACGCGCCCGCGGCGCGTCAGGTGCACACGTTGCGACCCGCGCGACACGTCCGCGCAGACCCGCGCTAAACGTCCGCGCAGCCCCGCGCTACACGTCGGCGACGGCGGTGGTTGCACTCACAGCAACCTCCAAATGGCGCTCGAAGACTTTCTCGAAGAGGTCTCGCCGCCGACGCGCGCCCCAACATTCGAGCTCGGCGTCGTCGACCGCGCTGATGCGCAGAACGACGAGATCGGTCCCGATCTCGGCGCGGACGTCGGTGACTGCGCCGCGCCGGCCCCGATCGAGTCCGTCGGCGACCCGCAGGAGGGCGGCGAGCTTGCGCAACCGCGCCCGGTCCTCGCCGCTGAGCGCGCCATAACGCGCTTCCGACGACTTTGGCTCACCCCGACGATGGTGGCGCACCAAGGCGGCGAGGAACGCGACCTCGTCGGGTTCGAACCCGCGCAGCTCGCCGTTCTCGACGAGGTACGCCGCGTGCCGATGATGGCCTTTGCGGGAGACGTGCTGTCCGACGTCGTGCAAGAGCGCCGCGAACTCCAACATCTCGCGCGAGTCGTCGCCGAGGCCGTGGAGCGATTTCGTCTCGTCGAAGAGCCGGACCGCGAGCCGTGCGACCTGCTGGGTGTGCGCGACATCCGAGTTGCAGCGTCGAGCCAGGTTCGCGACTGCGGAGCGGCGCAACGCGTGCGGATCGTCGGACCAATCGTCGGGGTCGTGCGTGCGGACCGCGTCGAGCACGATGCCTTCGCGCAGCGCCCAGTCGCTCACGGTCAACGCGTCGAGTCCGAACACCTCGAGCGCAGTGACGAGAAGCGTGGAACCGGCCGGCAACAGCTCGGCGCGACGTTGTTCTTCGAGGCCGGGCATGCGCCGCCGTTCGGCACTCTTCGTCCGCATGATGAGATCGTGCAGCTCTTCAAGTTCGGCGCGCGACGCGCGCAGCGCGTTGGTCGACGACGGCAGTTGGTCGTCGTTACGCGCCAACGCGACCGCCATGCGGACGAGGTCGTTCAACGTGCCGCTGGTCCCGACGCAAAGGCGCGGCTCCCGCGCGCGGACATCGGGAACGATCTGTTCGAGCGCGGGCCGGATCCGCTCGTCGAGGCGGCGCCGGTCGGATTTCGACGGGGGGTCGTCGCGTACACATTCGGCAGTGAGCCGGCCGACGCCGAGGGGCAGACTCGTCGCCCACCGCAGTCCGGCCGCGTCGCCGATCATCACCTCGACGCTGCCGCCGCCGAGGTCGATACACAGAGCGGGCGGCGGATCGAGTACGACGCTGGCCCGCACGGCCGCGAAGATCAGACGCGCTTCCTCGGTCCCGCTGATGACCTCGATCTCGACGCCTGTCTCTGCTTCGATGCGGTCGACGAGTTCGCTGCCGTTGGCGGCGCTGCGGATGGCGCTCGTGGCCTTGGCGATCACCTCGCGGGCGCCGAGCGCGTCGGCCAAGGCCCGCAGTCGGCGCACCGCGGCAACCGCCCGGTCCGCGGTAGGGGGCGGGATCCGGCCGTGGCGCGCCACGTCGTCGCCGAGGCGCAACATTTCCTTTTCGCGGGCGACTGCGGTGAACGACCCGTCGACGTGCACGTCGGCGACCAGCAAGTGAAACGAGTTCGACCCGAGGTCGAGCGCCGCGATGCGGGTCACGCGGTCGAGGCTATCGGCGTAATCTCACGCCCCGGAGCCAAGAAGGAGCACCAATGGATCTGGCGTACGAGTCCCGCATGTTGATCGACGGCAAGCTGGTGGAAGCCACCGGCGGCCGGACCTACGACAACATCAACCCCGCGACCGAAGAGGTCATCGGCCCCGCGGCCGACGCGACCCCGGCCGACATGGAACGAGCGATCGCGGCGGCTCGCCGCGCGTTCGACGAGACGAACTGGTCGACCGACCGGGCGTTCCGCAAGGCGTGCCTCATCCAGTTGAAGGACGCGCTCGATCGGCACCGCGAAGATTTGCGGCCGCAGATCGTCGCCGAGGTCGGATGCCCGATCGCGCTGACGTACGCGATCCAACAAGACAGCTGCATCGACGACATGCAGTGGGACATCGACATCATCGACCGCTTCGAATGGGAACGCGAGCTCGGCGTGCACGAGTTCTTCGGCATGCAGTCGAATCGACTCGTCGTGCACGAGCCGATGGGCGTCGCGGGTCTGATCACGCCGTGGAACTTCCCGTTCATGTTGAACCTGTCGAAGCTCACGCCCGCGCTCGCGGCCGGTTGCACGACCGTGTTGAAGGCTGCGCCCGACACGCCGTTTTCGGCGACGTACATCGGCAAGATCGTCGCCGAAGAGACTGACATTCCGGCCGGCGTGTTCAACGTCGTCACCGCGAGCGATCCGGCCGAGGTCGGCGACGTGCTCACGGGCTCCGACCAAGTCGACATGATTTCGTTCACCGGTTCCACTGCGGTGGGCAAGCACATCGCGGCGCGTGGTGCGGCGAACTTGAAGCGGGTGTTCCTCGAGCTCGGCGGGAAGTCGGCGAACATCATGCTCGACGACGCCAACTTGGCCGAGGCGCTCGGAAGTGCGGGCATGGTGTGCATCCACTCCGGCCAGGGCTGCGCGATCACGACGCGTTTGCTGTTGCCGCGCTCGCGTTACGACGAGGGTGTCGCAATCGTGAAGGAAGCATTCGAGAACTTCCCGTACGGCGACCCGACCGACGCCGGCAACATGGCCGGACCGCTGATCAACGCCAAGCAGCGCACGCGCGTCCTCGGGTACATCGAGAAGGGCAAGGCCGAAGGTGCGAAGTGCATCGTCGGTGGCGGAGCGGCGACGCAGTTCGACAAGGGCTACTTCGTGCAGCCGACGGTCTTCGTCGACGTCGACCCGAACGCGACGATCGCGCAAGAAGAGATCTTCGGTCCGGTGCTCGTGGTCATTCCCTACGAAGACGACGACGACGCCGTGCGCATCGCGAACAACTCGCGTTACGGCCTTTCGGGTGGCGTCGTGAGCGCGTCGCTCGACCGGGCGACGAACGTGGCGCGCCGGATTCGCACCGGCACCGTTTCCGTGAACGGCGGTGGCTGGTTCGGTCCCGACTCGCCGTTCGGTGGTTACAAGGAGAGTGGCCTCGGACGCGAGCACGGCGTCGAGGGCTTCGAGGAGTACCTCGAGACGAAGACGCTCGGCCTGCCCGCGTAAGGAGGGAATTCAGTAGGCCCGGACGAGCCGCCACTCGTCCGGGCCTCTCTCCGACCGCCCGGGGGACTCGAGGTGGTCTTCATACGTACAGACGCACCGATGCGCGCAAAAGTTGCGCCCCCGAACAAATTTCCCTGGAGCGTCGCTGGCTATCGCTACGCGACAGTGAGCGACGCTCGTTCGTTACGCCGGTTGGGAGCGGACGAAGGCGATCGTGCCCTCGAGGAAGCCCTCGACGTTCTGGTACTTGCCCGCGAACACGCCGTTGAACCAATCGGGCACGGCGACTTCGAGCTTGTCGTTTTCGATCATCGTCAGCACGGGCTCGACCATTGCGTCGACCGGCAGCATCTCAACGCCGGTCGCGGGCAGCGGGTCGTTGCCGGGCAGGTGGAACAACTCGGTGTCGATCACCCCGGGATACACGACGTGCACGCGCACGCCGGTGTCGCGCAAGTCGACCTGCAAGCACTCGGCGAACGCCGAGATCGCGGCTTTGGTCGCCGCGTACGACGACTCACCGGGCGGCGACAGCCGCGCCGCGACCGACGACACGAACACCAACCGGCCTTGGCGCGCCACGATCTCGTCGAGGAGCGCGAATGTGAGCCGCACCGGGGAGAAATAGTTGATGCGCGTGACTTCTTCGACGATTTCGGGCGACAGTTCGAAGATCGGCTTGCGCTTCGGGATGCCGGCGTTGTTCACCAGCACGTCGATGCCGCCGAGTTCTTCGGACGCACGCCGCGCGAACGGTTCGAGTGCGTCGAGATCGGCGAGGTCGACAGTCCATGCTTTCGAATCGGGCGCGTACTTGCGGCACTGTTCCAGCACGTCGTCGAGCTTGCCGGCGCGCCGGGCGCAGATGCCCACTGTCGCGCCGCGCTGCGCAAATCCGACAGCCAACGCGGCGCCGATCCCCGACGAACCACCCGTCAACAACACGTGCTTGCCCTTCAAGTCGTAGCTCATGGCCCGGACGGTAGCCTCCGCCGCACTATGCCGCATGGGCCCGATGCCGTCTTGCTCACCGATCGCCTCGTGCTTGTCACCGGCGCGGCCGCGGGCATCGGCGCCGAGGTCGCCAAGACGTGCGCCCGGTTCGGTGCCGACGTCGCGCTGTGCGACCGCGATGCCGACGGACTCGCGGCCACGGCCGCCGCGGTCACCGCAGCCGGCCGGCAAGCCCACACCGAACTGCTCGACGTTCGCGACGGTGACGCCGTGCGCACGTGGGTTGCAACCCTCGACAACATCGACGTGCTGGTCAACAACGCTGGCGGCGGTTTCCGTTCCGCGTTCCTCGACGTCAACGACAAGGGCCAGGACGCGCTCGTGCGCGAGAACTTTACGAGCGTGACCAACTTCGTACGCGCGGTCGTGCCGAAGATGCCGAACGACGGCCGCGCGTCGATCGTCAATCTCACGTCGATCGAAGCGCATCGGGCCGGGCCGGGGTTCGCGGTCTACAGCGCGATGAAGGCCGCGGTGTTCAGTCTGACGAAGTCGCTCGCGCTCGAACTCGGCGACCGGCACATTCGTGTCAACTGCGTCGCGCCCGACGTGATCCCGACGCCCGGTATCGGTGTCGAGATGCCGGTGAAGACGCCGCTGCCGATCGCCGGTTCGGTCGACGACGTTGCCGGGGCGGTCGTGTTCCTCGCGTGCGACCTCTCGCGGTTCGTCACCGGCACGACAGTGCATGTCGACGGCGGCAACAACGCGGCGGGCGGTTGGGGCAGAACACACGACGGTACGTGGGTCACGGCAGGGGAGCCGGTATGAAATTCGGCATTGCGCTCGGCGCGCTCAATCCGCATTTCCACTTCGACGCGACCGACGCGGCCGAGGAGCTTGGCTTCGAGTCGGTGTGGCTGCCCGAGCATTTGATCTTCACGCGCACGATGACGAACTCGCCCCACCCCGGCGAAGACATCCCGCCGGTGCCGCCCGACGCGCCGATCTATGACGCCTTCGCGTACCTCGGCTACCTCGCGGCGCGCACGGAACGCGTGCGGCTCGGCACGCACGTCTACAACATCGGGCTCCGTCACCCGTTCACGACCGCGCGTGGCGTGCAAACGGTCGACCTGTTGAGCGGCGGCCGGTTCGAGTTCGGCATCGGCGCCTCGTGGCTGGAACAAGAGTGGGACGCGACCCAGCTCGATTTCGCGACGCGCGGCCGGCGCGTCGACGAGGCGGTCGAAGTGTGCAAACGACTCTTCACCGAGGACACGATCACGCATCACGGCGAGTTCTTCAGTTTCGACGAAGTGGTCTTCGAACCGAAACCCGTGCAAAAACCGTGGCCACCGATCCTTGTCGGCGGCGAGTCCAAAGCGGCGTTGCGCCGTGCCGCGCGCCTCGGCGAGGGATGGATCGGCATGGGTCACACGTTCGACTCGGCTGCCACCCAGATTGCGACGTTGCGCAAGCTGCTCGCCGACGAGGGACGCGACAGTG